>NZ_FONV01000012.1 GCF_900113015.1 Actinoplanes philippinensis | reverse complement strand
GCCGCGATCTGGCACAACCGCGCCACCGGCCAGCCCTTGACCAGGTCCTTGATCGCCTACGACCACTGACCTGAGTTAGGACTTACTCGTCTAGTCCCGCGCCAGCGCCACCCGGCATCGAGCGGCGTGCGCTTCGACTCGTTCGGCCAGCCTCGCGGGCAGGTCGCTGCCGAGCGCCCGCACCTCCTCGTCGCGTGCGGCGTCCACGAAACAAGCTGCCGTACGCGCGGCGAGGGCGTCGACCCGCGCCACGGTCTCGTCCGGCTCGAGCCGGTTGGCCTCGGCGAATCGGCGCCAGTGCCGCCCGCCGACACGTTCCACCCGGTCCTCGCCGCCCACCCGCATCGCCGCCCGGAGCCGGGGCAGATACAGGTCGTCATACGGCAGCGCGCTGGCGACGTCGTACAGCGGCGCCAACCGTACCTGCCGCCCCTCGATGAGAAGCGAGTAGTTCTTCGCGTGCGCGTCAGTGCCGGCGATGAGCCAGTTGAACGCGAGCGCGTCAACGAACCGCCCGACATGCGCCTCGGCGGTGGCCATCGGACGGATCTCCCGCCGAAGCAGGTCGACGATCTGCTCGGGCGAGGGTCCGCCCTCGGTCTGATACTTTGCGGTCGGAGCGATCCCCAGGGCCTGGCAGATGTCCTCCTGGTGCACACGCCGGATCGGCGCCCCGGCGCCCCGGTGCAGGCGGTCGTACCGCTCGACCACGATGGCCCGTTCGCTGCCGAACGACACCACGCGCGAGCGCGCGGCGGGCAGGCCCGCCCGGTTCGCAGCGGCCAGGCACAGATGCTCGGTCAGATCGTGTTCGTTCAGCCCGGCAACCGCGGGTTTGAGGATGTGGGTGGTGGGCGCCGAACCCCACGGCTCACCCCAGCGCCCGCTGCCCGGATCGAGATACAGGGCCGTTTTGGCCTGAGCACCGGCCAGACTGAACTGCCCACCGTTGTGCACGTGCCAGGACGTCGGATCGGCGCGCAACGTACGCAGCCGCTCGGCCACCTCGTCGGTATCGAGCCAGTCGACACCACCGTCCCCGGCGAGAGCCGCCTCGACGCGCTCCGGAACGACGAATCGGGCCGCCCCCGCACAGTCCTCGCCGACGTGCCGTAGCAGGGCGAACGGATTGCCGGCCGACACCTGATAGTCCCGCGCCCACCGCTCGAGCACCCGCTCGTTGTCCGGCAGGAGCCCCCAGAGGAAAGGCCGGACCAGACCGTCAGGGTGTTCGCGTCGTGCCAGCGGCATGGACAGCGACAACGGTGTGGCGTTCCTCGCGAGCCGCCACCGGTCGTCGTACGCGAATGTCAGGCGCCCACCATCGCCCTGTTCGATGACGCCGACCGTCTCGCCGGCCATCAGAACCACCAGGCGTGTCCCCGGGGCCTCAGCCACGCCCATCCTCGAACAAGGTGTCGAGATCGAGCCCCTCAGGCGCCGGCTCGACCGGGAAGGCGTCCAAGCCCAGTCCGACCGCATCCAGCGTGCGCAGGATCAGTCCGAACTCGGCGCTCGGCTTTCCGGCCTCCAGGTCGGAGAGCCAGCGGCGGCTGACTCGGGCGGCAGCAGCGACCTCCGACTGCGTCCGACCCCGATCCTGCCTGGCCTGGCGGACGGCCAGACCCAGGTCCCTTGCGCTGGCAATGACCATCGCTCCCCCTACGGCGTGCACGTTCATGCACACCATAGTGAATGTGCACGTTCGTGCACCACCACGCACCGGTGCACGAACGTGCACACAGAGCCCAAGAGCAACACAAGGCAGCCGCAGATACGGCCTGCAACCAGCGCACGAACCGCAACCAGCGTGATGCGGGGCTTCCGGGGGCTCGGCCCCCGGAGTAGATATGCCAAAGGCGACCCAGGTCCGCGCTTTCCGCGGACAAGGATCGCCTATCGCCTTTGGTGGAGCTGTGGGGATTTGAACCCCAGACCCCCTCGATGCGAACGAGGTGCGCTACCAGACTGCGCCACAGCCCCTTGGTCTTCCAGTGACTGCGTCACCTTGGAACCGTTGAAAGGCTAACAGGTCATCCAGACCCTTCGCGAACCACCCCTCCCCACACCGCCCGGCAGGGCAGCAGCCCGGATGCCGGCCCTGGCGACCGGGACTGTCGCCGGCGTCGCCGGGGAGCTACGGGACGGCCTGGAAAGACGGGACAGCCCGTCCCGTACCCGCTAAGAGGCGTTGTGCCGTCGCCCACCGGCCTCGTAGGGACGGCCTCGCAGACCGCCTCGCCGCCGGTAGGAGACCGAGCCGCCGTTGGCGGCGGCCGGCAGGGGCAGGTCGGAGGGTTCGCGGTCGAGGCCCATCGCCGCGCGCCGGACGGCTTCCTTCTGGGCGGCGAGGCGCCGCTGGGCTTCGCGGCGGGCGGCGGCGCGGCGGGCCTGTTCGCGGCGGACCTCGGCCTGGCGGGCGGCGAGCCAGGCGGCTTCGCGGGCCTGGATGCGACGGCGGCGGCGGTCGGTGATGGCACGGTTGCGCAGGTGTACGAGGTACAGGCCGAGCAGGCTGCCGGTGACCGCGAAGCTGATCCAGAAGCCGGGGCCGACCGCGACTACGCCGACCAGCTCGATGGCGTTGAGCAGGACGAGCGCGGCGAAGACGCGGCGGCGCCGGACGACGGCGGGGGCGCCGCGGCGCTGTGGGAGGCGGCGGGGTGGGCGTTTGCCGGTGACCAGGCGGAGGCGGCGCTCCGGGGGGCTGACCGGATCACTCGTTGGGGCGGGGACCGTAACCGTGACCTGGCGGGCGGGGTTGATCGGTCGGCGTCCGGGCACGGTGCGGAGACGGCGGCGGCGCTGCAGCACCCGCGCCGTCGAGGACGCCCGTTCCGCGGCGAGGCGCTCGGTGGCGTCGTACCGGCGGACCAGCGCCGGGGCGAGGGCGAGCAGACCCGCCGCGGCGAGGACGGCGAGGAGCACCGAGGTCGGCACCGTCACCGCTCCGATCCGCCACGACGAATGACACGTGGAATGACACGACGAATGCGAGGTTACGGGCGGTAGCCGTGATATTTCGCGCGCCGCGCCGGTAGCGTTGCGACGTAGAAGATCATGAGGTGCTGCGGACGCGGCGCCAGCGCGCCAGCAGGCCTCCTTCGGCGGCGACCTCTTCGCTGGTCATCGCGTAGCCGAGGTGATCGCGCCAACCGCCGTCGATGTGCATGTAGCGCTGGTGGTACGCCTCCTCGCGGAACCCCAGCTTCTCGACGACCCGGCGGCTCGGCCCGTTCTCCGGCCGGATGTTGACCTCTATCCGGTGCAGACCGCCGGGACCGAAGGCGTGGTCGACGGCGAGCGCCAGCGCGGTCGGGATGACGCCGCGGCCGGCCGCCCGGTGGTCGACCCAGTATCCGGCGTACGCCGACGCGAACGCGCGCCGCACGATGTTGCCGAGGTTGACGTGCCCGACGAGGCGTTCCCGGCCGTTCTCGACGAGGCAGACGGCGAACGGCATGCTGTCGCCCTCGCGGGCGGCCCGTCTCATGTCGCGGTAGACGTAGCCGAAGGCGCGGGGCGAGTTCATCTCCGACCAGGGGCCGGGTGGCGCCGACTCCCACGGGGCCAGCCAGGACTGGTTGGCGATCCGCACCTCGGACCAGGCCCGCGCGTCGCCGCGTTTGTACGGCCGGAGCAGCACAGCCCCGTCCGACAGCACAGCGGGCCATCCGGGTGTGGTGGCCCCGAGCATCTATCGCCTCCGGTCGAGCAGCAGAACGTCGACGGTCGAGCCGGCGGCCGCTGTGGTGACCCGTTCGCCGAGCACCAGCAGGCCGTTCGCCTCGGCCAAACCGGACAGAGTGTACGGCCCACCGGCGAGCGGCTGCACCGTGTAACCGCCACCGCGCCGTTCCGCGACGTAGGCGGGCCGGAACTCGCGCAGCCCGCCGGGTGACGACACCGTCTCCAGCAGGTGTGCCTTGATCCCGGGCCGGAAGACCGGTTCCGCTCCGGCGAGCAGCTGGATCACCGGCCGGGCCAGCACCTCGAACCCGATGAGCGCGGCGCCGGGCTCGCCGGGCAGGCACACCACGGGCACCTCCTCGCCGCCGACGGTGCCGAAGCCGAGTGCGGTGCCGGGACAGAGGGCCACGTCCGTGAACTCGACGGTGCCGCGGCCGGGCCCGGGCCGGGACAGCACGCGCCGCAGCATGTCGCCGGGGCCGGTGCCGGTGCCGCCGGTGGTGATGATCAGGTCGGCGCGCAGCGTCTGGTCCTCCAGGAGGCCGCGCAGCCCTTCCGGGTCGTCGTCGCAGATGCCGATCCGGTACGCCAGCGCGCCCGCCTCCACCGCGGCCGCCGTGAGGGCGTGCGAGTTGGCGTCGACGACCTGGCCGGGCTGGCTGGGGCGGCCCACGTCGACGAGCTCGTCGCCGGTGGCCACGACCACCACCCGCGGGCTGGGCCGGACCATCACGTGCCCGATCCCGGCGGCGGCGAAGAGGGCCACGGTCGGCGGGGTGACGTAGGAGCCGGCGGCGGCGAGCAGCTGCCCGACGGCGACCTCCTCACCGGCCCGCCGGACCCCGGAACCGCGTTTCGGGGCGTGCAGGATCTCCACGGCGGCCATGCCCTGGTCGGTCCAGTGGACCGGGACCACGACGTCGGCGCCGATCGGCAGCGGCGCCCCGGCCGCCACCGAGAAGCAGGTGCCGGGGGTGAGCCGGACCGGCCGCCAGTGTGCCGCGCCCATGTCGCCGACCACGTTCAGCCGGACCGTGCGGGCGGTGTTCTCGAACTGCCCGAACGACGGGTGCGACCCGATGCGCCCGGCCCCGGCCAGGTCTTCCCATCGGGCCGCGTACCCGTCGATCGCGGCCTGGTCGAAGGCCGGGTACGCGTGGGGGGCGACCACATCGGCCGCCAGCACGTTCCCGTGCGCCTGGGTGAGGTCGAGGTCGAGCGGAGGCAGCGCCCGGAGCCTGCGCAGCACGCTGCCCAGGTACTCGGCGAGAGGCATCAGCTCGTTGGAAGCGGCCGCCTCGCGATCGGCCGTGGCGGTCATCCCTTCCAGCCGCCGACGAACTCGGTGAGCCAGGCCCGGAACTCCTCGCCCAGGTCCTCGCGCTGCACCGCGAGCTGGACGACGGCCTGCAGGTAGCCGAGCGGCATGCCGGTGTCGTACCGGTGGCCGCGGTAGACGATGCCGTGCACCGGGACGCCGTCGGCCAGCATCGTCGCCATCGCGTCGGTGAGCTGGATCTCGCCGCCGTTGCCGGGCTTGGTGTCCGCGATGACGTCGAAGATCGAGCCGGGCAGCACGTAGCGGCCGAGCACCGCCAGGTTGCTCGGCGCCTCCTCCGGGGAGGGCTTCTCGACCAGGCCGGTCACCTCGACCACATCCGGGTCGTCGGTGGTCCGGACCGAGGCGATGCCGTAGCGGGACGTCTCGTGCGGGGCGACCTCCATGAAGGCGAGGACGATGCCGCCGGTCTTCTCCTGCAGGTCCAGCATGGCCGGGAGCAGGGGCTTGTCCTCCTCGACGAACTCGTCGCCGAGCAGCACCGCGAACGCGTTGTCGCCGACGTGCGAGGCGGCGGTGCCGACCGCGTGGCCCAGGCCGAGCGCCTCACCCTGGCGAACCGTGTAGATGTCGGCGAGTTCGCTCGAACGGCGTACGGCGGCGAGCCGCTTCTGGTCGCCCTTCTCCTCGAGCCGCGCCTCGACGTCGGGGCGCCGGTCGAAGTGGTCGACCATCGCGGTCTTGCCGCGCCCGGTCACCAGCAGGACGTCGGTGATGCCGGCGGCGGCCGCCTCCTCGACGATGTACTGCAGGACCGGCCGGTCGACGACCGGCAGCAACTCCTTGGGCACGGCCTTGGTCGCCGGCAGGAAGCGGGTCGCGAGCCCCGCCGCCGGGATCACCGCCTTGACGGCGCGCTTCGTCGTCATTCAGTCACTTCACCTTCGCTGGTTGGAGGACATGCCGCGAGACTATCGGCCACGGCCATGTCGCGGCGGCTGTGGCCCACCAGTGGTGGCGGTCGCTGCATCCAGATGCCCCTCCGGCACAGCGGGGGAAACCCGTTCGGCGAGACGGTACGTGTCCCGGCCGGCGTTCTTCGCCGCGTACAGCGCCTCGTCCGCGGCGTCGAGCACCTCCTGGGCCGTGGAGCCGTGCTCGGGGAAGACCGCGATGCCGATCGACACGCTGATCGCGATCCGGTCGTCGAGCCCGGGGCGGCGCGGGTCGATCGGCACCGGCCAGTCCCGCACCGCGGCGCCCAGCCGCTCGGCGACTATCACCCCGCCGTACGCGTCCGTCTCCGGAAGCAGCACCACGAACTCCTCCCCGCCCTGCCGGAACGCCACGTCGACCTCACGGAGCCCGATCCGGATCCGCCGCGCGAACTCGCCCAGCACCTGGTCACCGGCCGTGTGCCCGTACGTGTCGTTCACCTCCTTGAAGTGGTCCAGGTCGAGGACCAGGACGGTGAGCATCCGGCCGAACCGGCTGGCCCGCTCCACCTCGCGGCGCAGCACCTCGCGCAGGTAACGGTAGTTCCAGAGCCCGGTCAGCGGATCAGTCAAAGAGAGACGTTGTGCCTCCTCGTGGACGCGGACGTTGTGCACCGCCACCCCGGCCTGCCCGGCGAAGGTGCGCACGGTCCGCAGGTCGGCGTCCTCGAAGACCGGCGCCCCGAGCCGGTCGTAGAGGGCCAGCACGCCGAGCACCGTCGGGTCCGGCCCGACCTCCTCGTCCGGGGGCGCGCAGATCGGCACAGCGAGATACGAGTCACATGCCGGCTCGTCGAGGGCTCTGCCGGTCGTGCCTCGCGACGGCACCCCGGTCGCCGCGACCCGGCCCAGCACGCCGCGGCCGGGCGACAGCCGCCGCTGGGACAGCTCGGCCGGGGAGAGATCCCAGGCGCCGGTCAGGCCCGCGCCGCAGCGGGCCGCCAGCCGTCCGTCGGCCGGGTCGAGGAGCAGGATCAGCCCGGCCCGCGCGCCGGTCGCGGTCATCGCGGTGCGCAGGATCACCGGCAGGATCCGGTCCAGGTCGTGGGTGCTGGACAGGGTGTCGCCGAGAATCGCCAGATGCCGGCGCAACTGGTCGCGGCTGGCGGTCAGCGCCTGCACGTAGGACTGCAGCTCACGGGTCATCCGATTGAAGGTGCCGGCCAGCCGGCCCAGCTCGTCCGGGCGCGGGATCGGCACACGGGTGTCCAGGTCGCCGTTCGCCACCCGGTCCGCGGCCCACGCCAGATCGCCGAGCGGGCGGGTGGTGGACCGGGCCAGCCAACGGGCCGCGAACACCGCGACGAACGCGGTGACCAGCACGATCAGCGCCAGGATCAGATAGCGGCCGGTGGGTTCGCCGGTCCGGGCGGTCACGGTCAGAGCCATCGGACGTCCCGGTTCAGCGGCCAGCTCCCGGTGGGCGGTCCCGGCCGCGGCGGGCACGCCCGCGCCGAGCGTCACGGTCACCCCGGCGGAGGCCCCCAGCCGGTCCAGCAATGCGGCGTCGATCCGCTGGGCGGCGATCACCGTGGCCTCTTCGGCGTACGCGGACGCGGCCAACGCGGTGACCTGAGGAGTCGTCGCCGTCCCGGGTGTCGCGCAGTCCTGGTGGCCACCGGCCGCCGGGTCGGCGGTCACCGCTGAACGGGCCAGCCCTGAATGATCCGGATCGGTCACCTGGATCTCGGTGGCCAGTCCTCGCGCGACCAGCTGGTCAGCGACCGCCCGACGGTCCCCGGCCGGCACCACGGCGACCGCGTCCGCCGAAGCCTGTAGCTGGCGGCAGATCGCGCCGACCGCCACACTGATCGTCGTCGCAGCGTGATCGAGGCGTTCGGTGGTCCGCTCCCGGCTCACGGCGCCGACCGTGAACGCGACGAAGATGGACCCGAGGAGGACCGGACCGAGCACGACCACCAGGAAGGCGCTGGTCAGACGGCCACGTAATGTCACACATCCTCCCGGGAGTGGCCTCTTTTCCAGCGATGCTGACATAGTGTGCACCGTTTGCCGGTTTTCAAAAGGGGGTGTTGCATGTCGGATTTAACCCCTGATGAGGAAAAATCACACCAGAACAAAGTCGCGCTCCGCGCACGGCTGCTCACCACACGTCGATCATTATCGGTCGCCGCGCGCGAGGCGGCGGCCCGTCAGATTCAAGATCAAATTCGCGTTCTGGTACGCCGCACCGGCGCCCGTTCGATCGCCGCCTACGTCCCGGTCGGCTCCGAGCCGGGCGGCCCCGCCCTGCCGGCCCTCCTCCTGTCGGCCCTTCCCCCAGGCGGCCGCCTGCTGCTGCCGGTCCTGCTCCCCGACAACGACCTCACCTGGGCCGAGCTGACGTCGCCGCCCTCCTCCGCCCCACCGGACCCCGGCTCACCGACGGCGTCCCGCATCCCACCCGCCACACCGGACCCCGGCTCACCGACGACCTCCCGCATCCCAGCCGCCACACCGGACCCCGGGTCACCGACGACCTCCCGCATCCCAGCCGCCACACCGGACCCCGGGTCACCGACGACCTCCCGCATCCCAGCCGCCACACCGGACCCCGGGTCACCGACGACCTCCCGCATCCCAGCCGCCACACCGGACCCCGGGTCACCGACGACCTCCCGCATCCCACCGGCCACGCCGGACCCCGCGCCCGCATTGCAACCCACTTCGGCAAGCCCCGCGACAGCCTCAGGCGCCTCACCCACCGCGGCAGCATCGCCATCGCCGGCTTCGGGCGTCTCGCAAGGCACATCCCTCTCCGGGCCTTCTTCGCTGCTCGTGGCGGGGCCGCGCGGCCTGCGCGAACCCGGCGGGCCGCGGCTCGGCGTGGACGCGGTGTGCTCGGTCGACCTCCTGCTGGTGCCGGCGCTCGCGGTCGGGCACGACGGAACCCGGATGGGGCGGGGCGGCGGCTCCTACGACCGGGTCCTGGCCCGTCTGCCGGAACC
Organism: Actinoplanes philippinensis; assembly: GCF_900113015.1. Lineage (GTDB taxonomy): Bacteria > Actinomycetota > Actinomycetes > Mycobacteriales > Micromonosporaceae > Actinoplanes > Actinoplanes philippinensis. The sequence continues at coordinate 348,395 of NZ_FONV01000012.1, read as the reverse complement.
CGGCCCGCTGACCGTGGCGCTCCTGCACGACGGCGAGGACGTCGCTACCGTGCCGGCCGAGCCGCACGACCGCCGGGTACACGCGGTGATCACCCCGACCGGCGGCTTCGCGCTCCGGCCGTACCCCTCGTCGTGATCTTGTCTGGTCTGATGTCCTGACGTGTCGGCAACGCGACCCGCCGCACCCCCGGCGACCCGCACCGGGCAGCTCAGCCGGGACCTGGTTGTGACATCACCCACGGCTCGCGCTTCCCTCAGGCCGAGCGCCGAGTGGACGAATTGACCTCCGATGCCGCAACATTGGCACTCGGAGTTGGCGAGTGCCAGCAGCCGATTGATCCGGAGGAGCCGTGCCTACCTACCAGTACGCCTGCACCGAGTGCGGTGAGCAGCTTGAAGCAGTGCAGTCCTTCTCCGACCCTGCCCTCACCGAGTGCCCGAATTGCCACGGCAAGCTCCGCAAGGTGTTCAACTCGGTCGGCATCGTCTTCAAGGGTTCGGGCTTCTACCGCAACGACTCCCGCTCGGGCAGCGTGAGCGCCGAGAAGTCGGCCTCCGGCGCCACCGACGCGGCCCCCAAGAAGGCCGAGACGTCGAGTTCGTCGTCCACGTCCTCGACCACCACGTCGTCCAGCTCGTCGAGTTCCTCCACGAGCAGCAGCACGTCGTCGTCGGGCGGCAGCGGAGCAAAGGCCGCCGCGGCCCCGTAACCCGCCCCACCCCTGTGCGTCACCAGCGCGCCGAGCCGATCCCGGCTCGGCGCGTTTTCGTTCTGCCGACGCCCCGGCCTTCTCCCGCGCCCCGGCCTTCTCCCGCGCCCCGGCCTTCTCCCGCGCCCCGGCCTTCTCCCGCGCCCAGCCCTTCTCCCGCGCCTAGGCCTTCTTCCGCGCCTAGGCCTTCTCCCGCTCGCCGGGCCGCTGCGCGGCCCTTTCGCTTTAGCAAGATCCACAGGTCGACGGCGTGTTTTCCACAGAGCGGCGTTGTCCACAGCGCCTCCGCGCCGGATCCCGTCCTCGGCCTAACGTCGGTCGCAGCCGTCGGCGGGCACCCGCAACTCGCCGTTCCGCAACGAGGCCGGACGGCTGTCTTTCCGACCGCCCCGGGTGCCCGCCGACGGCCGCCAGACCCCGCCCCTCCGCGGGTCGCCGCAGATCTGGAGGCTCGATGTCCCCGAAGAGGCCGGATTCCCCCGATGAACGTCTGGACCCCGTGCGATGGCGCCGGCCGAACCGCGGCACCCTGCTCCGCCTGATCTCGGTAGCCGTGTTGTTGATCACAGCCGCGGCGGTCCTCTGGCTCAGGCCGACCGGCTGCACCCCCGTCGACGCCGGCCCATCGAGCGCCGAGCCGTCCGGCCGGGCCTCTTCGTCACCGTCCGCCGGGCCGGGCGCCACGGCACGGCCGATCCCACCCGGCAATGTCGGCGTTCCGGTCCGGCTGGCCGACCCCACCGCCTTGAGCGTGGTGCGCCCCGGCCACCGCGTGGACCTGCTCCGCCTGGACGGCGATCACGACCGCACCACACCGGTGGCGAGCGCGGCCCTGGTCCTGGAGGTCACCGGCGCCGACGATCCGGTGGCCGGCGGGCTGCTCCTGGCCCTCGACCCGGACGAGGCGAAACAGGCGATAGCGAGGTCCGGCCGTGGTTTCGCCATAGTGATCCGGCCGGGCTGAGCCGATGTCCCGCTTCCCGGTCTGCGACGGCGCCCGTCGGGAAAGGTCAGTCCCAGTGCGGCGGGCGGTCCTCGAGCAGGCGGTCGTCGTTGGAGTGGGACCGCTCGCCCCAGCCGCGCTCGGTGTCGTCACGGGTCTGCTCGGGCAGCACCGGAGCCTCTTCGGACTCGAAATCGACCTCGCGCTCGCCGTCGTTGTCACGCTCAGGGTCGTCCAGGATGTCCACGACTACGAGGGTAAGCCGACAGCGGCGCGGTCGTCGTCCCCCTCCGGTTGTACCGTCGGTGAACGTGAGTTCCCCCACCAGCGTCCCGGACGACGACGCGTACTGGCAGCGCCCCGATCCGGATGCCGAACCGCTCGGCCGCCCCGCGGCTGCGCCGCCGCCCCGGCCGGTCGATTATCAGGGACCGCCGCGTGCCGACCCGCCGCCGGCCGACTGGCGACCGCCGACGTTCGCCCCTCCGCCGTCACCGCGGCAGATGCCCCGGCAGGACTTCGAGGCCCTCGACGACGCGGAGGGCTCGGCCCGCACCGTCACGTACGGCGTCGGGCTGGTGGCGGGCGCCATCGCCCTCATCATCGTCTGCCTGCTCTGCGCCCGCCTGGTCTTCTACTGACAGCGGGCGGCCTGCGGCGATCGCGTGGATCCGGCCTCCCGGGTCGGACCCACGCGATCACCGGCCGTGTGTCAGTAGCTTCCCCACACGGCGTTCGCGCCGGAGTCGCCGGTCTGGTAGAGGTACCAGACGCTCACGCCGCCGAGAACCAGCAGCACCACGGCGAAGGCCAGGTCGGCGATCTTCGGCAGGGCGCGCGGGTTGCGGGCGGTGAGGACGACGAGGATCAGACTGAGTACGCCGAGCGCCAGCGCCAGGAAGAGCGTGATGGTGCCGTACTCCATGTGGTTGTCGAGAATCACCTTGCCGGGCGGGGAGACGCGCCCCTCGCTGAGCAGCCGGTTGTAGAACTCGGTCCCGGAGAGCTTGGTGATCAGGGCAGCGATCGGCGCGACGACGGCCAGCAACGCCACCGCCCAGCCGATCTTCGGACGCCACGCGGCGACGAACCCGTAAACGATCGCGCCGAGAGCCAGCAGAGGCACGAATATGACGGCGGCGTGGAGTACGAGAACGTGTACCGGCAAACCGTTGACCTGGTCTAACACCATTCCTCCTCGTTCCCGGCGGTGCTCCGGGCGGTGGCGATCCGGGGTGAAGGCCAGCTTAGGAGTTATCTGACTGCGCAAACATCCCCCTGCGGCCAAGTCGTGATCGAACCGCATCCCCGGCCTTTCCGCCACGCCCCGAACGATCAGCGTGGTCGAACTGCCTGAACACGACGGCGGGCTGTGATCATGGACCAGTTGGTGAATCGGTGCGGGCGTGTTGTCATGGATGGATGTCGACCGGTGAGGAACTGCTGCGTGAGCACGGGTTGCGGGTCACCCGTCCCCGCCTCGCGGTGCTCGACGTTCTGACCGGCGGCGGCCATCTCGAAGTCGACGAGATCGCCCGGCGGGTCCGTGTCCGGCTGGAGTCGGTGTCGACCCAGGCGGTGTATGACGTGCTCGGCGCGCTGTCCCGGGCGGGTCTGGCACGGCGGATCGAGCCGGCCGGGAGTCCCGCACGCTACGAGGCCCGGGCCGGCGACAACCACCACCACATCGTGTGCCGTGGCTGCGGCGCGATCGCCGACGTCGACTGCGCGGTCGGCGAGCGCCCCTGCCTGATGCCGGCCGAGCTGCACGGCTTCGACCTGGACGAAGCCGAGATCACCTTCTGGGGTCTGTGTTCTCCCTGCCGCACCCGCCGCGACGCCGACCTGACCGACGTCACCCCAACCACCGCCCCCGCCCGGCCGCGAACCGGCGGCCCGGAGGCGTGACCCGGACGACCGACGCGCCGTGCAGCCCGAAGCGTGGCACGCTGGAGGTATGTCAGGAGACGTCGGCCTGTTCGGACCGGATTCGGTCACCTGGAAACTGCACCGCGAACCGATCCTGATGCTGGGCGGCCTGCGCTCGCTCTACCTGCAGGCTCTCCACCCACGGGCGGTCGCCGGCGTGGCTCAGAACTCCGGTTATCGCAATGATCCTTGGGGCCGGTTGACCCGCACGTCGAACTACGTCGGCACGGTGATCTTCGGCAGCACCGACGAGGTGAGACGCGCTGCGGACCGGTTGCGGCGATTGCACGCCGGGATGACGGCGACCGATCCGCGTACGGGCGAGCAGTTCCGGATCGACGAGCCCGACCTGCTGCGCTGGGTGCATGTGGCCGAGGTCGAGTCGTTCCTGACCACAGCGGTTCGTGCCGGGGTCCGGCTGACCCCGGACGAGGTGGACGGCTACTACACGGAGCAGTTGCGGTCGGCCGAGCTGGTCGGCCTGGATCCGGCGACGGTGCCGTCGACGGCCGCCGAGGTGGAGGCCTACTTCGCGGCGATCCGCCCGGAGCTGGGGTTGACCCGCGACGGCGCGGAGGCGGCCCTGTTCCTGACGGTGCCGCCGGTGCCGGAGCACTGGGGCAGCCTTCCGCTACGCCTCGGTCTCACGCTGGGCCCGGCACGATGGGCCTACCTCGGTGTGGTCAGCACGGCGATCGGTTTGCTGCCGCCCTGGGCCCGCAAGATCTACGGCGGCCTCGGGTGGCCGACGACCGACCTGGCCGCCGGCCTCTCGGTCCGCGGCCTGCGCGCCCTGATCACCGGCGTCCTCGCCGCCCTCCCCGAGCAGTACCAGATGGCCCCGCTACACCGCGCCGCCCTGGAGAGAGCCGGGTTGGCGTAAAACCAGGACGCCTGATCGCACCAAACCCTCAGAAGCACGGCCCGCAAAGGCTCAGGCGCTCAGATGCTCGACCGCCGTCCACGGGTCCTTGGCAGCCACCGATGCGCCCGCCGGACAGACCTTGCGGAAATCGCACCACCCGCACAGCGAACCCGGGTTGACCGGGAACTCCGCATCCGGATCGGCCCCGCCCGCCACCGCCTTCTCCGCAGCCATGATGTCCTGCGCCGTCTCCTCGGCCCGCCGCACCTGCCGGTTCAGGGACTCCTCGGTGTGCTCGTGGGCCACCACCGTCCCGGTGGGCAGGTGATGCAGCTCGACCCGCCGGCATGGTCGCCGGAACATCCGCTCGGCCGCGAACGCATACAACGCCAGCGCCTGGGAGCCACGGGCATCGTCGGGCGAGAGCCCGGACCGGCCGGTCTTGTAGTCGACGATGACGGCCTCCGGCCCGGCCGGGCCGACCCGCGTGTCGATCCGGTCGGCGCGCCCGTTGAGCGCGAGCACGCTGGTCTTGGCGGCCACGACCCGCTCGACCCCGAGTGGCTCGTCCTCCGGGTCGAGGGTGGCGACGTAGCTCTCGAGCCAGTCGAGGGCCCGCTGGTAGGTGACCCGCTCCTGCTCGACGTCGCGATAGCCCTCGCGCACCCAGGTGGCTTTGAGCAGCGCCGGCAGCGACTCGGGCACTCGTCGCTCGACGGGCGCCATGTACCAGTTCTTCAGCGCGGTGTGCACGCTCGCGCCGAGGGAGTTGTGCGCCCACGGTGGGCCCTTGGGCGGGCTGGGCCGGTCGACATACGAATACCGGTATCGCCGTGGGCAGTCGGTGTAGGCCCCGAGCTTGCTCGGTGTACAGACGAAGAGCCGCTCGGGCATGCCCGCGAAACCGAGCTGCTCGGGAACGGCGGGTTTGGTGGCACGTCGGGTGGGGGGCACGATCCCATCCTGCCAGCACCCCCCGACAATTCCGGTCAGGGCAGTGCGGCGTACGACTTCACGAAGGCGTTGATCGCGTCGGCGATGAGCTGGACCGCGATGGCCGCCAGGAGAAGGCCGGCGATCCGGGTGAGGACCTCGATCCCGGCCGGGCGCAGCAGGCGGACGATGACGCCGGAGAAGCGGAGCACCAGCCAGACGCAGGCCATCACGGCGAGGATCGCGGCGGCGAGGATCAGATACTCGTCGGCGCTCTCGGCACGTTGCACGAACAGCATGGTCGCGACGATGGCGCCGGGCCCGGCGAGCAGCGGGGTGCCGATCGGGACGAGGGCGACGTTGCTGGTGCCGCCCTGTTCGGCCGGCTCGTCGGTCTTGCCGGTGAGCAGTTGCAACGCGACGAGGACGAGCAGTAGGCCGCCGGCCGCCTGGAGGGCGGGGAGCTGGACGTGCAGGTAGTCGAGGAGGGTCTGCCCGGCGACGGCGAACCCGACGATGACGCCGAGCGCGAGCAGCACAGCCTGGGTGCCGGCCCGGTTACGGGCTTTCGCCGGCATGGATCCGGTGAGGCCGAGGAAGACCGGGACCATGCCGGGCGGGTCGACGATCACCAGGAGCGTCACGAAGAACTCGCCGAACAGCTTGACATTCACCCGTGCAGGCTATGGTCCGTCACTCGTCGGCGCAGTCGGGTGCGGCGAGCGTCACCCCGCGCGCCGCCGAAGGTCGTGCGTTCAGCCGAGGACCGGCGCCCCGGAGGCTGCGGCGACGATCTTCTCGTACATCTCGGGGGCGGTTCGGAAGGCGCCGAGTTGGACGGTCTTGTGCGTACCGTGGAAATCGGAGGATCCGGTGACCGCGAGGCCGAGCCGTTCGGCCAGCGCCCTGATCTGCGCCCGCTCGGCGGGCGAGTGATCCTCGTGGTCGGCCTCCAGGCCGAAGAGGCCGGCGTCGGCGAGGGCGACGATCAGCTCGTCGGGCACCACCCGGCCGCGTTTGGTCGCCCGGGGATGGGCGAAGACCGCGACCCCGCCGGCTTCCCGCACGGCCCGGACCGCATCAAAAACATCAAGATCAGACTTTGGTACGAAGTATCGCGCGCCCAGCCATGCGGACGCGAATGCCTCGTCGGTGGTTTTGACCAGGCCGGCCCGGATCAGCGCCTGTGCGATGTGCGGCCGCCCCACCGAGCCGCCGGCCGCATACCCCCACACCTCGTCCCACGTGATCGGCACGCCGTCGGCCCGGAGCTTGGCGACGATCCGCTCGCCGCGCTGCTCCCGGTCCTCGCGCAGCCGGGTCAGCTCGGCGGCGAGCACCGGCTCGTCCGGGTCGAAGAGGTAGGCCAGCAGGTGCAGCGGGATGGCCGGATCGGCGCCGTGCCAGCGGCAGGACAGCTCGGCGCCGCGCACCAATTGGAGGCCCTCGGGGCGGGCGGCGGCCGCCGCGGCCCAGCCGCCGGTGGTGTCGTGGTCGGTGATCGCCATGACGTCGAGCCCGGCCGCGGCTCCTGCTCGGACCAGTTCGGCCGGAGTCAGCGTGCCGTCGCTGGCGGTGGAGTGACAGTGCAGGTCGATACTGGTCATCACCGTCACGCTACCGCTGGACGCCAACGTGGGTGGCGTCCAGGTCAGGCGTCGTCTCCCTCGTCGTCCTTGCCCAGCCGTGCCTCGACCGCCTGCGGCTCGTACATCTCTTCGACCACACGCAGGTAGAGCTCGTTGGGGTTGGGCAGGTGCTTGACCTCGCGCAACGCCTGGTCCTGGCCGGCCGACTCGAGGACGAACGTGCCGTAGCTCAGCATGCGGCCGAGGGCGGACTGCTCATACTTCATGTCGGTCACCCGGAGGAGTGGCATCATGGCCACCTTGCGGGTGATGATGCCGTTGACCACCATCACGCGCTTGTTGGTGAGGATGAACCGGTCGAAATACCAGTCGAAGACCTCCCAGGCCACCCAGCTGATCACGCCGAGCCAGATCAGCACGGCGACGGTGACGAGGCCGTTGATGTTCTGCTTGGTCAGGAAGCCGGCGAGGTAGCCGAGGATGAGCGTGGCGGCGGCGCCGATGCCGATCGGCTTGGCCAGGTGGATCCAGTGCCGTTTCCACTCGCCGCGATAGCGCTCCGTGGGGAACAGGTATCGGGCGACCAGTGTGGTCGGCTCGTCCTCCAGCGGGAGGAAGCGGCGCGGGCCGCCACCGCGGTCGAGCCCTTCGAGCTCCTCAGCGGTGAAGCTGGGCGCCTGGTACTCGTCCGTCTCGTCGAAGACGTCGTCGGCTGAGCGGCGGCGCCGCCCGTACGCCGGATCGTCGTCGAAGAGATCGCCGTCCGGGTAATCAGGACCGTCGCCCGCGGGATCACGCCACCCGAAGCTGTCGTCGTCGTCCTGAGGGCGACGGGCGCCCTCACCTCGCGGGTCACCAGGATCCATGTAGAGATGCTATGCGACGAGGTCGGTGAAGAACGTGCCGAAGCCCTCGGCGATGTCAGCGATCGTGCCTCCGAGTGACTCGAACACCGACGCCGCGGCGGTCGGGTTGAAGGCGATGAAGAAGATCAAGAATGCAATACCAAGCCAGGTGAGGACCTTCTTGACCATGGGGGCCTTCTCCTCCGGTGCGGGTTACGTTCAGCGCCGCGGCAGTACCGACGGTATCAGCTTCGTCGCTTCGTGTGAACAAAGTGGCCAGAAAGTCGATTGCCAAGGGAGCCGGTCACACCTCAGTGATCAGGCACGACCGTGCAGGTAGGGCGACGGCGCCCCGAACACGAGCTCGGGCGGCACACCCTCGGAGAGATCGTGCAGGACGACGTGCTCCGCGAGAAGATAGCCCGCGCTTGCGGGCCACGCTACCGCATAGAGCCACATTCCTTTTGCCTCACTCACGTAGGCGCTGCGATCCTCCGGCGACTTGACACACCACAGTGGAGTGGGATGTCCGGCCGCCCTGATCTTCGCATGTGGACCGGCGTGGGAGCCACGATCGGCGAGCGCCTCGGAGAGCAGGTGCCCGGGGTCGATCCCCGGGATCCCGGCGAACCGCGTGCCCAGCCCGACACCGGGCTGCTCGGCGATCAGCACCAGGTCCGCGGGCCCGCCACCGAGCGGCTCCGGGCCGCTGCAGGCGAGCACCGTGGCCCGTACCCCGAACCGGTCGTCGCCCGACCACCCCGCCCCGGTGACCATCCACCCGGACGGCAGCGGCCAGGGACACCAGAGCGGTATTCGCTCCGCGCTCGAGGCCGACTCCCGCAGCACCGTTCCGACTATCTCCGCGCTGATGTGCTCGGCGACGTGGAACGGCGGAACGTCGCCACAGTTGTCGCACCGCCAGCTGCTGTGCATCAGATCCGGCTTCCGGACCTGGGCAGCGCACCTAGGGCAACTCACCGTGACACCCACACTCCATACCGTGCTGGTCGCGCGGCGCGCCGTCAAGCGAATCGGCCGAAGACGGGCCGATCCAGGTCACTCCGGCGGCGGTCCGGCATGTGCACGAATCCACGCGTGCATGGCGATTCCGCTGGCCACTCCGGCGTTGATCGAGCGGGTCGAGCCATACTGGGCGATCGAGAAGAGCTCGGCGCACGCCTCGCGGGCCGCGTCGGAGAGCCCCGGGCCCTCCTGACCGAAGAGGAGCACGCACCGACGAGGCAGCGTGGTCGTCTCCATCGGGCGCGAGCCGGGCAGGTTGTCGATGCCGATCACCGGCAGGTCCTCGGCCGCGGCCCAGGCCACGAAGTCCTCGATCGCCGGATGGTGCCGCACGTGCTGGTACCGGTCGGTGACCATGGCGCCACGGCGGTTCCACCGGCGCCGGCCCACGATGTGCACCTCGGCGGCGAGAAAGGCGTTGGCGTTGCGTACGACAGTGCCGATGTTGAAGTCGTGCTGCCAGTTCTCGATCGCCACGTGGAATCCGTGCCGGCGAGTGTCGAGATCGGCTACCACGGCCTCCCGGCTCCAGTAGCGGTACCGGTCGACCACGTTGCGCCGGTCGCCGTGCTCCAGCAACTCCGGATCCCAGTGATCGCCGGCCGGCCACTCACCCGTCCACGGGCCCACGCCGACCTCGATGGAAGTGTCCTCGCCCGTGGTCATGGGGCGTTAGGCTACCGATCCGGCCGCGGGCCACCGACAGGTGATCACAGTGGGGCGCGACGCCGAGATGGACGAGCTTGAATGCCGACCGAAACGGCAGGAGACGCAATGAGCGGCGGGGCCCTCCCCGGCACCCGCCGCCCACGCTCTGTTGGGAAAGAGTTTGCCTCACCGTCCGTATCCATGTGAAGGACTTTCGTTTGTGAGGCAGCTCACATTTAGGTTAGTTAACTATTTCGCGTCACAGCCGGGATCGCTCCCAATGGCACCGCCTAGCCAGGTCATATCGCCTAGATCATACGATCCGGGATCGAAGCTCCCGCTCGATCGTGTCGGCAACCAGACACCAGGCGCCTACTTTCGGTTACCATGAGGCGCCCGTGTCGTTTGCGGGTGTGGAACCCCGGAACGTGCCGCACGCCACGTGTCGCGGCGCTCAGTACGGGAATGAGTGATGGGTATCCGGAGTTTCACCCGACGAAAGCGATTCCCGCAGACGGAGGCATCATGGCGACGGTTACGCTGACCACAGCGAACTTCGACGAGGTCACCAGCCAGGACGGCATCGTCCTGGTCGACTTCTGGGCCAGCTGGTGCGGGCCCTGCGTCCGCTTCGCGCCGACCTACGAGCGCTCTTCGGAGAAGCACCCGGAGATCACCTTCGGAAAGGTCGACACCGAGGCCGAGCAGTTGCTCGCCGCCAAATTCGACATCCGGTCGATCCCGACCATCATGGCGATCCGCGACGGGGTCGTGGTCTTCGCCCAGCCCGGAGCACTTCCGGAGTCGTCCCTGGAGAGCCTGATCGAGAAGGTCCAGGAGCTCGACATGGACGAGGTGCGTGAGCAGATGGCCGCCCACCGCAAGAGCGCGCACGGCGAGACCGCCGAGGCCGCCCCCGCGGAGAAGGCGGCGCCGGCCGACGCGCCGGCCAAGGAGGAGGCTGCGGCCGGCCGCAGCTGACCCGCCAACGAGACCGGAAAGGCCCGTGGATCCTCGGATCCGCGGGCCTTTCGGCGTACGCTCCGTTGTGTACACCTGTTCGAGGATGGCCATGGGCGCGGCATCGAACGTGTGTTCTAATACTCGCCATGCGATGGTCCCATCTGTCGGCTCAGCCCGATGACGCCACGCTCCTGGACAGGGCGGCGCCGGCGGCTCCACCCCTGCCGCTGGCGCTGCCCGGCGCGACCGTCCGCACCTTCGACACACCGGGGTTCGCGGGCATGACCTTCTACGAGGTCCGCGCGAAATCCCTGATCAACCGGGTGCCAGGCCGGTCCCGGGTGCCGTTCGAGTGGACCGTCAACCCCTATCGCGGCTGCTCCCACGCCTGCACCTACTGCCTGGCCGGAGACACGCCGATCCTGCTCGCCGACGGCTCCACACGGCCGCTGGCGCAGATCCGCCCCGGCGACGCGGTGATGGGCACCATGGGCGCCGGGGCGCACCGCCGTTATGTGCCGACCACGGTGCTCGACCACTGGGAGACCACGAAACCCGCCTTCCGGGTCACCCTGGCCGACGGCACCCGCCTGGTCGGCAGCGGCGACCACCGGTTCCTCACCGACCGCGGCTGGCGGCACGTCAGCCCGTCCGAGCCGCACCAGCCCGCCCTCGCGATCGGCGACCTGATGCTCGGGGTGGGCCGGTTCGCCGAGCCGCCCAAGGAGTCGCCCGACTATCAGGCCGGGTTCGTGTGCGGCCTGGTTCGGGGTGACGCCGCCGACGGCGGGACGGCCGTGGAGAGCGACGCCTGGGTCCGGGCCGACGGCTATCTCGACGACGTCTCGCTGACCGAGGCCGTGCGCTGGCCCGAGCTGCCGACCGGCGACTGGTTCCGGGGGTTCCTCGCCGGGGCGTATGGCGCGGTCGGCCACACCGACCGGCTGACCGTCACCTTCGCCTGCGGCGACGCACCCTACCTGCGGCGGGTGGCCGAGGCGCTGACCCACCTCGGCCTGGTCGCCCGCGGCCCCGGCCCGATCCGGCCCGGCATGATCGGCCGGGTGGAGACCGAGCGGCACCTCGACGCCGCCCTGCGCTTCAGGCACCTGACCGGCGCCTCGATGGGGCCGCTCGACGCCTCCGGGGTGGGGGTCCGCCAGGAACGGCGGCTCGCCGTCGTCGACATCGAGGACCTCGGGCTCACGCTGCCGCTCTTCGACATCTCCACCGGCACCGGCGACTTCATCGCCGACGGGGTGGTCAGCCACAACTGCTTCGCCCGCAACACGCACACCTACCTCGACCTGGACTCCGGCAGCGACTTCGACACCCGCGTGGTGGTAAAGGTGAACGCGGGCGAGCTCATCCGCCGCGAGCTGGGCGACCCACGGTGGTCCGGCGCGCCGATCGCGATGGGCACCAACGTCGACGTCTACCAGCGGGCCGAGGGGCGTTACCGGTTGATGCCGGAGATCCTGGCGGCGCTGCGCGACCACGCCAACCCGTTCTCGATCCTCACCAAGGGCACGCTGATCCTGCGCGATCTCGACCTGCTCCGGCAGGCCGCCGAGGTGACACAGGTGGGGCTGTCCTTCTCGGTCGGCTTCGTCGACGAGACCGTCTGGCGTACTGCGGAGCCCGGCACCCCCAGCCCACGCCGCCGCCTCGATGCGGTGCGCCGGCTCACCGACGCCGGCTTCCGGGTCGGCGTGCTGATGGCGCCGATCCTGCCCGGCCTCACCGACACCGAGGAGTCGATCGACGAGACGGTGGCGGAGATCGCCGCGGCCGGGGCCACCGGCGTCACTCCCCTGGCGCTGCACCTGCGCCCCGGCGCCCGCGAGTGGTATGCGTCGTGGATCGGTCGCGAGCATCCCCACCTGCGGCCACGCTACCGCGAGCTGTTCGGCAACGGCTCCTACCTGCCACGCGCCTACCAGGAGGAGATCAGCGCCCGGGTGCGGATGGCGGCACGCCGGCACGGCCTGCACAACCCTTCCCCGACCACGGCCCGCCAGATGCCCTCCCCCGCGCCGGCGACCTCCGACCAGCTCACCCTCCTGTAAGGCCGGCGGACTCGATCGGCGATGGCGGCGCGGGCGGCTCGGCTCGGCTTTCGCGGCGGGGCGCGGGTCGGATCGGTCCGGCGCTCGCGGCCCGGCACCGCCCGGATCGGCACGGCCAGGCACCGCCCGGATCGGCACGGCCAGGCACCGCCCGGATCGGCACGGCCCGGCACGGCTTTTGCGGCTTGGCTGGCTTTAGCGGCTTGGCTGGATTCGCCTCGACTCTGCCGGTCCGGCTCGGCGCGGCTTGTTGGTGTGCGGGTTTGGCTGTGATGGAGGACGCGATCGGGTTGATCGGCAAGGGCGGAGGGGCGGCATAGAGTTGGTTCATGCGGAGTGCCCAGCAGATCCTGGCGGAGGCGAAGGTCATCGCGGTGGTGGGGGCGTCGCGCGATGCGTATAAGCCGTCCCACACGGTGCCGTTGCAGATGCTTCGGCACGGCTGGCGGATTCTGCCGGTCAACCCGTTCGTTGACGAGATCTTCGGTGTTCCGGCGGTTCCCGCGCTGGCCGATCTGGGCGAGCCCGTCGATCTGGTGAACGTGTTCCGGCCCTCCCGGGATGCCGTGGACGTCGTTCGGCAGGCGATCGCCGTCAACGCGCCCGCGGTGTGGTTGCAGAGTGGCATCTTCTCGGCTGAGGCACGTCGGATCGCCGAGGAGGCCGGGATCGACTACGTCGAGGATCGGTGCATCGCCGTCGAGCGGGCGGTGGGTCGGCTCACCCGGTTGTCGGGAGACGAAAACGCTGGTGGCGTGCGCTCGTAGGCTGTGGGAGTCCCTCATCCGCAGGGTGGTGCGGGGACTCTAGGAGGACCTTCATGAGCTATCCACCGGAGCCGTATCAACCGCCGGATCCGTACCGGCCGGTGGATCCGTATCAGCCGGTGGATCCCTATCAGCCGCCTCCGCCCGATCCGACGAAGCCCTACCCGCCGGTAAGTCCGGGGCCGTCCAGTGGAGCTGGATACCCGCCGCCGTATGGAGGCGGAGGCTACGGTCCCGGCAGCGGAGGCTACGGCGCTGAGGGCGGAGGTCCCGGAACCGGAGGGCTGGCCGGCGGCTACGCCCCCGGAGCCGGGGGGCACACCGGTGGCTACGGCCCCGGGGCCGGGAGTCAGGCCGGCGGCTACGGTCCGGGAGCCTCCGGTCCCGGCGGCCATGGGCCTGGAGGCCAAGGTCCCGGCGGCCATGAGCCTGGAGGCCAAGGTCCCGGCGGCCATGGGCCGGGAGCCTCCGTTCCCGGCGGCCATGTGTCTGGAGGCCAAGGTCCCGGCGGCCACGCTTCGGACGGCGCCGGCCAGGCAGGCGGCTACGGTTACGGCGGATACGGGCCGCCGACGGGTTATCCCCCGCCGGACAAGTCGCCGTTCGGGCCGCCGGGGTACGGCGCGCCCTATGGGACGGGGCAGAACACCAACGTGCTGGCCATCGCGTCGCTGGTGTGTTCGATCGTCGGGATCTTCACCTGTATCGGCGCGCCGGCCGGCATCGTGCTGGGGCACCTTGCGAGGAGTCAGATCCGGCAGACCCGTGAGGCCGGCGACGGGCTGGCCGTGGGTGGGTTGTGGGTGGGCTACCTCGTCACGGTCAGCTGCGTGCTGGCAGTGCTCTTCTACGCCGTCTGGTTCTTCTGGATCGTCACCAGCGGCACGAATTCCTGAGACCGATCACCGGCCCGATCCGAGACCGGCGTGCGTCGGCACGATTCCACGCGTGAGCGGCGGGCCCGGGACTCGCCGTCGCGTCGGCCGAGCACCCGCAGCGCCCGGCAAGCAACAGAGATCGGGGCCGCCGGAGCCGGTGGTGGGAACTGGTTGCGGGTCCAGGGGACCGGACGGCCGGTCCCCTGGAGGGGCGCATCAGCGGAACTGGGCCTCGCGCACGCTGTTGCCGCCGTCGACGACAAGCATCTGGCCGGTGATGTACGACGCGGCCGGTGAGCAGAGGAAAGCCACCGCAGCGGCGACCTCGTCCGGGGTGCCGGGGCGGCCGATCGGCGTACCCAGGCCCTGTTTGATCTCGGTGACCGTGGAGGCGGCCGTGTAGATCGTGCCGGGCGCCACGCAGTTGACGTTGATGCCGTCGGCGACCAGTTCCATGGCGAGCGCGCGGGTGAGACCGACCACGCCGGCCTTCGCGGCGGCGTAGGCGGCTTCGGTGGGCAGCGCGTTCACCGGGCCGGCGGTGGCGGCCAGGTTCACGATCCGGCCCCAGCCCCGCTCCGACATGCTGCCGCAGAACGCGCGGCTGCACAGGAACGCGGTGCTCAGGTTGCGGTCGATCTCCGCCTTCCACTCGTCGTAGGTGAGCTGGGCGACCGGGCGGAGCACCTCGGGGCTGGCCCGGCTCGCCAGGCCGGCGTTGTTGACCAGCACCTCGACGTCGCCGAGCTGGTCGGAGATGGCGTCGGCGAGGGCGCCGACCTCGGACTCGTCGGTGAGATCGGCCACGAAACCGGTCACGCCGAGCTCGGTGGCCCGGTCGTGGATGCGGCGGGTGGTGGACACGATCGCCACCCGGGCGCCGAGGTCACGGAGGCGGCGGGCCGTCGCATAGCCGATCCCGTCCGGGCTGCCGGCACCGGTGACCAGGGCGACCTTCCCGTCGAGGCGGAGCGTGACGGGCGCGTCGCCGGACACCTCCACGAGCTCGGCCTCGACCAGGTCCTGCATGTCGGAGCCGGAGGGACGATCAGCGTCGGTGCCGGGTGTGCCGGAGCGGGGTGGTCGGCCGGCGGCGGGGCGTGTGGTGTCGCGCCGGGACGGGCTGCCCCCGGTGGAACGGGCGTCGAAGACCATGCGGCGATCCTGCCTGCTCGGGAAGGCCGGGGCAAACATCGTGTCACTGTGGCGTTCCGGCAACCGCGAGCCGGCAGCGCCTCGGAGCATCGCCGAAGTTGTTACGGTCCCGACCTCAGCGGTCGCACAGGACCCTCCTCGACCAGCACCAACGGCGCCTCCTCACCGTAGCGGGAGTGGAGGGCCGCACGCGTCTTCTCGAGATCGGTGGTGCCGATCTGGAGACCCACCCCATCGTGCCGACTACCGACAGTGGTTATCCGGATGCCCTGTGCCGACCAGTACGGCAGGTCGGCAACCACCCGGTCGTGCCACTCGGTGAGCTCCGCCACGGCGTGCGCGGCGTCACGGACCACGATGCAGTTGTCCTCCGCAGTGTTCCTGATGAAGGCGTCGAAGGGCTCCGACGGAACCCGGTACACGATGGCGCGTACCCCCGCCTGATCGACCTCGAGGCCGGCGAAGCTGTCGGCGAACCGCTCGCGCCCGCCCCGGTCGATCCGCTCCATCGCGGCGGCGAGCCGCGGCGGCGTCGCCGGGAGCCGCCGGGCGCCGACCGCCGTGAAATAGGGCATGCGGCTGAACTCGCAGCCCGCCGTCCGCCAGCCGCCGGTCGGACCGGTCTGCTGCGACGGATCGGCGCCGTCGTCGGAGGCGCAGCCGGGCGCTGTCATGACGAGCGCCCCGGCGAGGAGCAGCCGGACCACTCGTTCGCGATGCATGGCATCCCCCTTCAATACCCGCCCGGGACAACGAGCGGCAACTGTCGACGTTCCGCCATCGACCGGGAGGATCCGTTACATCAGCGGCGAATTAGCTTGAAAGAGGCTCGTCCGAGAATGACCACCGCCACGCCCGCCACCAGCAGGAACAATCCCGGCAACGACTCGGCGCGCGGCGTCTGGCCGAGCCACCACCAGGCGAGGAACGCGGCGCCCGGCACCTCCAGCAGGATCAGCACGCTCACCGTGGTCGCCGAGGTGCGCTGCAACGCGTAGTTGAACATCGAGTGCCCGAGCAGCTGCGCGCCGGCGACCAGGGCCAGGATCGCCGCCCAGGTCCGGCCGTCGTAGCCGGTCAGATCCACGCCGAAGGCCAGGCAGACGGCGAGCAGCAGCACCGCGCACGTGCCGTAGCAGATCCAGGTGTACGTGGTGGTGCTCAGCTCGGCGCGGGCCCGCTCGCCGAGCGCCGTGTAGACCGCCGCCGCCAGCGCCCCGAGCAGCGCCAGCACGTCGGCGAGGACGGCCTGCCCGGACACACCGAGATCGACGCCGGTCGCCCACGCCGCGCCGGCCACCGCCAGCCCGATGCCCAGCCACTGGGCCGCCGACGGCCGCCGGCCCTGCACCGCGGCGATCAGCCCCTGCCACACCGGCTGGGTCGCGACCAGCGCGGTCGCCGTGGCCACCGAACCGAGCTGGACGCTGGGCATCCAGGTGGCGAAGTGTGCGGCGAGCGCGATGCCGGCGAACACGCAGAACGCCCCGGCGCGCGCACCGGCGGCCCGCCGCACCTCCCCCCGGCGCGGCCCCAGCGCGATCGGCGTCAGCACCAGGCTGGCGAGGCTGTTGCGCCAGAACGCGATCGCCATCGCGGGAGCGGCCGCGAACGCGATGAGCGGCGCGGACGACGAGACGGCGAGCACCGCGACGGTCAGCGCGAGCACCGTCGGAGCGGCCACTTGAGCCGATGAACGCACATTCATCCCCGGCCATCGCTTCTTGCGCAGTCGACAAGTGCACTTGGTAACTGTCTATTGGCTGACAGTGACGGACTCGCTACAGTCACCGACGGCTTACCGCCCGTTTCCATACCTCGATGTCCGGGAGGACGATTTACATGCCCGCGTACCGTGCGGTCGTGTTTGACTTTTTCGGCACTTTGACCCGATCCGTTCAGCGTGGCCCCCAGCACGCGGCGATCGCCAGGTCTCTCGGCGCCGATCCCGAGGCCGTCACCGGCGTCCTCGACCGCACCTTCCGTGCCCGCGCCTGCGGCCGATACGGCTCCGCCGAGGCCACCCTGCGCTGGGTCATCGAACAGGCCGGCGGCCGGCCACGCCCCGGGGCGATCCGCGCCGCGATGCCGGCCCGGGTCGACGCGCTCCGCGCCGACACACAACTGCGACCGGAAGCGGTCAGCGCCCTGACCGCCATCCGAAGCCGTGGCGTGCGCACCGCGGTCGTCAGTGACTGCACCCACGAACTCCCCGCCTTCCTGCCCGGGCTCCCCGTGGCCCCCCTGCTGGACGCTCAGATCTACTCGGTCGAGCTGGGTGTCTGCAAACCGGACCCGGAGATCTACCTGGCCGCCTGCGACCGCCTGGGCGTCGAGCCGGAAGACTGCCTCTACGTCGGCGACGGCGGCAGCCATGAACTGACCGGAGCCGCGGCCGTCGGCATGACCCCGATCCGGCTGACCGCTCCTGATCTCGCCAACCATCTCGTCTTCGACGCCGACACCAACTTCTGCGGGCGGACGGTGCGATCCCTCACCGACGTCCTGGCCCTCCTGGAGCCGATCCCGGCGCTTCTTTAGATCATCTGGTACGGCCAGGGGCCGGACAACCGCAGTCCACGGGGCGGCGGGGCCACCCCGCGAGGTGGCTGCGTGGTCCCGGCCGTACCGCGCCCGCCGGGCCGGCTGCCTGGTCACGGCCACCCCGCGCCCGCCGGGCCGGCCGTCTGGTCCCGGCCGCACCGCGTTCGCCGGGCCGGCTGCCTGGTCTCGGCCATCCCCGCGGGGCAGCCTGGCTGCGCGGCAACCGGCCGGCTGCGTGGGACACCGGCTGTTTGTGCTGTTCCGTGCGTGTGGGGACAGCGGTGTGAGCCGGCCGGCACGGTGCCGTGGGAGGATGGCGGGGTGAGCTCTGGGGTGCTGGACGAGGCGATCAAGAAGGCGGCAATCGCCTGGATCTCGGTCGGGGACGGACCGGCCTACGCGCTCTGGTGCATGCCGGTGGAGAGTTCGCTGGTCGTGGTCAGCGGGCCGGGTGAGCAGTTCGCGCCCGGGCTGGCCGAGGCGCAGCGGGCGGTCGTCCGCCTGCGTGGTGATCATGGCGGGTTGATCGTGCAGTCCGAGGCCGTCGTCTCCCGGCTGGTCCCGGACACCGAGGAGTGGGCCGAGATCGCGCCCCAGCTCGCCGGCAAACGTCTCAACGCCTCCGGCACCGCCGACGAACTCGTGGCCCGCTGGGTGGCCGACGGCTGCGCCCTGGTCCGGCTCACCCCGGCGACCGAAACCGCCATCGGCTCCGCCGACCTGCCGGCCGAGTCTCACGCTTCTGCACCTCGGGAGACCCCGGCCCGGGTCGAGACCCGCCGCCCGTTCCGCCTGCACCGCGTCACCAAGCGCTGACCCCTGCCCCGCTGGCCGGCGCCGTGGGGGTGGTGGCCGATGCCGGGCGGCGGGGTCAGCCGATGAATGGGGGGACGGCTATGGCGCCGGTGGCCACCGGGTGGACGTGACCTGTGACTGTGGTGGTCACGGCTGTGCCAGCGGCGGCCGTCACCGTGCATTCGAGGCGGGACGGGCGCTTCATCTCGACGCCCTGGTGGATGCGGTAGGTGGAGAGGCCGTCGGGTGGGAGCCAACCGGCGGCCACCAGCCAGACGCCGAGGGCGAGGGCGGCGGAGCCGGTGGCCGGGTCCTCGTCGACGGTCCAGGTGGAGGAGAAGACTCGGGCGTGGGCCTCGGCGCCGGACCAGGCGAACACGCTCAGGTCGGCGCAGCCTGCCTCCTCGGCGGCCCGCGGGTTGACGCGGACTCTGGCGAGCGCCTCACGGCGTACCGGGAGGAAGACCCAATCGAGACCACAGCCTGCGGTGCGTGGGGCAGCCACGCCGTCCCCCGCGTAGTCGGCGGCCGTGAGGCCCGCCGCGGCGAGCAGCGGCGCCGGGTCGAGCGGATCGCCGAGCGTGGGGGTCGCGCCGGTGAGGGTGGCCGCGCCCGCGGCGGTCACGGTGATCGGCAGCAGCCCGGCGCCGCATTCCTGCACCACCTCGCCGGGCTGGAGGAGGCCGCGGCGCATCGCGGTGACCGCCGAGCCGACGCTGGGGTGTCCGGCGAACGGCAACTCGGATGTCGGCGTGAAGATCCGAACCCGGTGGGTGGCTCCGGTTGTCACCGGTGGGAGCAGGAAGACCGTCTCCGAAAGGTTGAACTCCCGGGCGAGCGCCTGCATCTGATCGGTCGCCAGCTCAGCCCCGCCGAACACCACGGCCAGCGGATTGCCGGCGAAGGGACGATCAGTGAACACGTCGACGATCTCGTACGCCACGGTGGACATGTCCGGACCCTAACCTAATCTGAGTTCGTGACCATGGGGACGAGGGTTTACCTGGCTCGCCTCGCCGGTCTTCCGGTGTTCGACCCGAACGGCGACCGTGTCGGGCGGGTTCGTGACGCCGTCGTCCGGTTACGCACCACGAACCGTCCGCCGCAGGTCGTCGGGCTGGTCGCCGAGATGGCCCTGCGCCGCCGGATCTTCCTGCCGATCGGCCGGATCACCAGCATGGACGCGGAGGCGGTCGTGCTCGGCACCGGTTCGCTGAACCTGCGACGGTTCGAGAAGCGGCAGAACGAGCTGCTGGTGCTGGAGAACCTGCTGGACCGGCGGGTGACGGTGATGCCCGAGCACGGCGACGGAGCCGACCACACCGGGACGGTGGTGGACATCGGCATGGAACTGAACCGGAACACCGAGTGGATCGTCACGCGGGTGGCGGTTCGCGAGCACACCGGCCGGCTGACCCGGCGGGGGCACGTCTATCAGGCCGAGTACGACAGGGTGCACGGCCTGATCGGGCCCACCGACACGCAGGGCACCGCGAACCTGATCGCCCTGCTCGACCAGATGCGTCCGGCCGACATGGCGAACGCCCTGCAGGATCTGCCGGACGCTCGCCGTAACGAGGTGGCCGCCGCCCTCGACGACCGGCGGCTGGCCGACGTGCTGGAGGAGCTGCCCGAGCACGACCAGGTGGAGATCCTGGTCGGCCTGGACCGGGAGCGCGCCGCCGACGTGCTGGAGCGGATGGATCCGGACGACGCGGCCGACCTGCTGGCCGAGTTGCCGAAGACCGAGCAGGCGGTGCTCCTCGACCTGATGGAGCCGGAGGAGGCGGCGCCGGTACGGCAGCTGATGAGCTACCGGCCGGGCACCGCGGGCAGTGTGATGACCTCGGAGCCGGTGATCCTCACCCCGGACACCACGGTCGCCGAGGCGCTGGCCCGGATCCGCAATCCGGAGCTGTCGCCGGTGGTCGCGGCGCAGGTCTTCGTCGCCCGTGCTCCGGCCGCCACGCCGACGGGTAAGTACCTGGGCATGGTGCATTTCCAGCGGCTGCTGCGGGAGCCGCCGGCGTCGATCGTGGGCGGGCTGGTGGACAGCGGGATCGACCCGCTGCGGACCGACACCGGGCTGCTCGAGATCACCCGGCGGATGGCGACGTACGACCTGGTGGCGATGCCGGTGGTCGACTCGACGAACCGGCTGCTGGGCGCGGTCACCGTCGACGACGTGCTGGACCACTCGCTGCCGCGGGACTGGCGTGACCGGGACGCCCACGACGAGGGGGCGGCGTGAGCGGGGGCCGGGGCGCCCGGGCTGAGGGGGCGGCGTGAGCGAGCAGCGCAGGGACCGGCTCGACCAGCCGCGCGAGCCGGGGCGGGTGCAGTTGCCCAAGTTCGATCCGGAGGCGTTCGGCCGCTGGTCGGAGAGCATCGCGCGGTACATGGGCACAGCGAAGTTCATCGTCTACATGACGGTGGTGATCGCGGCCTGGTTCGCGTGGAACACGCTGGCGCCGGAGCGGCTGCGCTTCGACCCGTACACGTTCACGTTCCTCACGTTGATCCTTTCGCTGCAGGCGTCGTACGCCGCGCCGCTGATCCTCCTGGCGCAGAACCGGCAGGCCGACCGGGACCGGCTGGTCATGGAGGAGGATCGACGTCGCGCGGCCATGCAGAAGGCCGACACCGAGTTCCTGGCCCGGGAGATCGCCGCTCTGCGGATCGCTCTCGGCGAGGTCGCGACCAGGGATTTCCTCCGTTCCGAGCTGTCCCGGCTGGCCGATGAGCTGGATGAGGCGGCGTTGCGGCGGGAGAAGCGGGCGCGTCAGGACTGGGAGGAAGAGCACTCCTGACCTCGACGTAGCATGGGCTGCATGTCCGCTCCTGCATCCACGCTCGAGGACGCCATCCAGGCCGCTCTGGCGACCGTGGACGACCCCGAGATCCGCCGCCCGATCACCGACCTCGGCATGGTCTCGGGCTTCACCGTGAGCGACGGCCTGGTCAAGGTCGATCTGCTGCTCACCGTCGCCGGCTGCCCGCTGCGGGACAAGCTGAACAACGACATCACCGCGGCCGTCACGAAGATCCCCGGCATCGACCGGGTCGAGATCAACTTCGGGGTGATGAGCGAGGAGCAGCGCAAGGCGCTGCAGACCACCCTGCGTGGTGGCGGTGCGTCGGCCGAGCCGGTCATCCCCTTCGCCCAGCCAGGTTCGAGGACCCGGGTGTATGCGGTGGCGAGCGGCAAGGGCGGCGTCGGCAAGTCGAGCGTCACGGTGAACCTGGCCGCGGCGCTCGCCAAGCGGGGCCTGTCGGTCGGCGTGATCGACGCGGACATCTACGGCCACTCGGTGCCGCGGATGCTCGGCGTCGAGGGCAAGCCGACCCGCGTCGAGGAAATGATCATGCCGCCGCAGTCGCACGGTGTGAAGGTGATCTCGATCGGCATGTTCACCGCCGGCAACGCCGCGGTGGTCTGGCGTGGCCCGATGCTGCACCGGGCGCTGCAGCAGTTCCTGGCCGACGTCTACTGGGGCGACCTGGACGTGCTGCTGCTGGACCTGCCGCCCGGCACCGGTGACGTGGCCATCTCGCTGGCCCAGCTCCTGCCGAACGCGGAGATCCTCGTCGTCACCACCCCGCAGATGGCCGCCGCCGAGGTCGCCGAGCGGGCCGGCGCGATCGCCCTGCAGACCCACCAGCGCCTGGTCGGCGTGGTGGAGAACATGTCGTGGCTGGAGCTGCCGGACGGTTCGCGCATGGAGGTCTTCGGTGCGGGCGGCGGTGAGACGGTCGCCGACTCGCTGTCCAAGACGATCGGCGCACGGGTGCCGCTGCTGGGTCAGATCCCGCTGGACACCCGCGTCCGGGAGGCAGGCGACGGCGGCACCCCGATCGTGCTGGCCGACCCGGAGGCCCCGGCCGCCAAGGCCCTTGACGGTGTCGCCGACAAGCTGGCGATCCGCCGCGAGTCCCTGGTCGGCAAGCCGCTGGGCCTCATGGTCAACGCCAAGCGCGGCTGATCAGGTCGCGTCCAGGTCGTAACGCTGCGCCGGTCGGGGAGCCTCGACCGGCGCCGCCGTCTCCGGCGTGCCGCTCTTGCGGAAGTCGACGGCGGAGGCCACGTCGTTGAGCTCCGTCTTGACCCCGTTGAGGTCCTGTTTCACGTCGTCGAAGAGGGTCTGCAGGGGCTTGCGCAGCGCCTGCTCGTCCTCCTCGCTGAGCAGATGCTTGCGGATGAACGCCTTGGGGTGCAGATCTTCCAGCTGGATGTCGGTGCCCAGCTCGCGGCTCAGGTCGGCGGTGGCGCCCTGGGCCATGTTGCGCAGCCCGCGCAGCATCTTCAGCCCGTCGCCGATCACCTTGGGCAGCCGCTCACCGAAGATCAGCAATGCGAGCATGAGCAGCGCGCCGATCTCCCACCAGTTCAGATTCTCGAACACGTCCGGCCCTCCCAGGCTTCCGGCGCCAAGCCTACGCACGCTTCCTGTGTGAACGCAGCCCGCCCGGGCCTCTCAGTTGGTGTCGGCGGCCAGGGTCACCGAGGCCGACGCGGTCTTGCTGCCCCGCCGGTACTCGACGGCGACGACCGAGCCCGGCGCGTACTTGCGGACCAGGGCGATCAGGCCGATGCCGTCGTCCAGCGGGTGCCCGTCGAGCTTGGTGATCACGTCACCGGCTTTCAGGCCGGCGCCGGCGGCCGGGCCGGCCGGTTGCACCGACTGCAGGCGGGCGCCGCCGACGGACTCCTGGGTCATCACCTCGGCGCCGATCACGGTGCGCCGGGCCTTGCCGGTGTCGATGATGTCCTCGGCGATCCGCTTGGCCTGGTTGATCGGGATGGCGAAGGCGAGCCCGATGTTGCCGGCCTCGGCGGTGGTGCCGCCGACCGAGCGGATCACCGAGTTGACCCCGATGACGCGGCCTGCGCCGTCGACCAGCGGGCCGCCGGAGTTGCCCTGGTTGACCGCCGCGTCGGTCTGGATGGCCGCGTAGTAGCGCCGGGTCCCGGTCTCCTCGCCGGCCTGGATGGTGCGGTCCAGGGCGCTGACGATGCCCTGGGTCACCGTGTTGACCAGCGCCAGAGGCGAACCGAAAGCGAGCACCGGGTCACCGACAGCGATCTCGTCGGAGTTTCCGAGCGCCACCGGCACCAGATTCTCTTTTGCGACTTTGATCACTGCGATGTCGGACTCGGGATCGCGCCCGACGAGCGTCGCGGCGGCTGTGGAACCGTCGTGGAAGGAGACCGACATGGTGTCGTCGGCACCCTCGACCACATGGTCGTTGGTGATTACGTAGCCCTCGGTGGAGACCACGAAACCGGACCCGATCGCCCCGCTGACCCGGACTGTGACGACGCTCGGCTGGACCTTCTCGACCACCCCGCCGTTGGACTCGGGGGCCCGCTGGGCGGACTCCGGAGCGCCCTGCCCGGACGCGCCGAGCTGGGTGCGGTCACCGGTGGCGTAGCCGCCCTTGACCGCGAAGACGAAGCCGAGCGTGCCGCCCACACCACCCGCGAGCAGGGCGGTGACCAGGCAGATCATCAGGATCGGCGCGAACGACCGGCGTGGCGCGTCGGGATTGGGCGGCGTCTCCAGCGGCGTGCCGCCGGTCGACTGCGGGGTCGGCAGGACCACCGCCGACGGCGCATACGGATCGCGCCACGGGTCGGCCTGTCCACCCGACCACCACGGCGACGGCTGCTGCGGCTCACCGGGCGACGGGTGCGCAGAGGACGTCGGTGGCCGGCTCCAGTTCCAGCCGTCGGTCACGTCGGTGCCTCCACTCCGCTAGCCCGGCTCCGCGCATCCAGGATGACACGGATTCACCGGTTCACACCTTGCCACGGCTTCGCACCTGCGCCGAGTGCGCTGTTTATCCATCGACGGCGCGGTGCATCACCGGAGAACATCGCTCTACTCTCTTATCCGATGTGCGCGGTTCCGCCGCGGGCATCCATTGCCGTACGGAGGTCGTCATCATCGGTCCTGCTCGTTCATTCGGTCAGCCGGCGGCGCAGTCAATGCCGTTCGCCGAGACCTTTGCCACTGAGGACCCGGTCCTGCAGACCGCGCGTGCTCTCGCGCACGAGCTCGGCCTGCCCTGTGTCTCCCCGGGCGCCGGCTCCGTGCTGAGCCTGCTGGCCGCCGCGGGCCGCGCCAAGGCGGTCGTCGAGATCGGCACCGGCACCGGGGTGAGCGGCATCTGGCTGCTCCGCGGGATGCGCCCGGACGGGGTCCTCACCACCATCGACGTCGAGCACGAGCACCAGCGGGTCGCCCGCCGGATCTTCCAGGAGGCGGGGTATGCGTCCTCGCGTACCCGGATCATCAGCGGCCGCGCCCTGAGCGTGCTGCCGCGGCTCTCGGACGGCGCCTACGACCTGATCTTCGTGGACGCCGACACCACCGAGTTCGCCGCCTGCACCGAGGCCGCCCTGCGCCTGCTGAGGCCGGGCGGGGTGCTGATCGTGAACGGCGCACACGCCAACGGCCGGATCAGCGACCCGGCCGCCCGTGACGTGGACACCCTCACCGTCCGCGCCACGGTGAAGGCGATCCGCGAGTCCGAGGAGTGGATCCCGGCGGTGATCCCGTCAGGCGCCGGCCTGCTGGCCGCCGTCAAGCGCTGAGAGGTATCTCAGCAGGGTGCGGGCGCCCCAGCCGGTGGCGCCCTTGGTCAGCTCCAGGTCGTGCGCCTCGGCCCAGCTCGGGGCGGACATGTCCAGGTGGGCCCAGCGCGCGCCGCCGAAGAAGTCGCGCAGGAACAGGGCGGCCATCACCGACCCGGGCCCGGCCGGAGCGCTGACCCGGTCGGCGACGTCGCTGCGCATGTTGTCGAGGTAGTCGTCGGAGAGCGGGAGCCGCCACATCAGCTCGCCGGCCGCCGCGCCGGCCGCCGTCAGCGCCGCGGCGAGTTCGCCGTCCGGGCTGAACAGGGCGGCCGTGCGCTTGCCGAGGGCGACCGCGTTGGCCCCGGTCAGGGTGGCCAGGTTGATCACCAGGTCCGGGTGGAGCACGTCGGCGGCGTAGCCGAGCGCGTCGGCCAGCACGATCCGGCCCTCCGCGTCGGAGTTCGTGTTCTCGCTGGTGGAGCCGTCGTAGTGGGTGATCACGTCACCGGGGCGGAAGGCGGAGCCACTCACCGCGTTCTCGGCCAGCGGAGTGAGCGCGGTCACCCGTACCGGCAGATTCAGGTCTGCGGCGCCGAGCGTCGCGGCGATCACCGCGGCCGCCCCGCCCATGTCCTTCTTCATCAGCTTCATCGCGTCGCGCGGCTTGATCGAGATGCCGCCGGTGTCGAAGGTGATGCCCTTGCCGACCAGGACCACGTGGGTGGTCGCGCCGGGCGGCTGCCAGGACATCTCGACGAAGCGGGGCGGCGACGCCGAGCCGCCGCCGACCGCCAGCAGGCCACCGAAGCGGGCCAGCTCGTCGCCGGCGCGGACCGTCACGGTCACTCCCGGGCGTGTCGCGGCCTCGGCGACGATCTGGCCGGCCAGCCACTCCGGGCTCTTCAGCGACGACGGCGTGTTGGTCAGATCGCGGGCGAGCCAGGCGGCGCGGGCCGTGGCACGCGCCTCGGCGAGGCTCTCCGCGCGGGCGGCGCCGTGGATCCGGACCTCCCGGGCGCGTGGCGGCCGGGGCGCGTCGCGGTAGCGGTAGCCGCCCAGCCAGAGACCCTCCGCCAGGCCGCGCACCGATGCGGGGGCGACGCCGGAGGGCAGGTGGATCTCGAGTGCCTCGTCGTCGGCCGTCTCCCGGATCGCGGCGGCGCCGGCCGCGCGCCAGGCCGCCTCACCGCCGTCGCCGACCCCGGCCAGGAGGACACGGGACGGCGTGCGCAGCGGGCGTGGCAGGACCGTGATCCGCCCGGCTGTGCCGGCCCCCTCGG
The DNA here is from genome assembly GCF_900113015.1 of Actinoplanes philippinensis. Lineage (GTDB taxonomy): Bacteria > Actinomycetota > Actinomycetes > Mycobacteriales > Micromonosporaceae > Actinoplanes > Actinoplanes philippinensis. The sequence continues at coordinate 321,876 of NZ_FONV01000012.1, read as the reverse complement.
TGGCGGCGGCCAGGGCGGACATCTCGGCGTCCAGCTCCGGGCCGACCGGGACCACCCGGGTCGCCGTCTCGTCGGGAACGTCCGTCAATCGGATGTCGAACACGGGAGGATGACCTTTCCGTAAGACGTGGAAAGCCCGCCGGTACGGGCGGTACCGTACCGGCGGGCTCGCGTGAAACGTCAGCCGGCGATCGACTTCAACGCGTCACCCAGCGCGTTGGCCTCGTCCGGAGTCATCTCAACGACGAGACGGCCACCACCCTCCAGCGGGACGCGCATGACGATGCCACGACCCTCCTTGGTGACCTCCAGCGGACCATCGCCCGTCCGCGGCTTCATCGCCGCCATCTTGTCTCCCCTCAGACCTACGTCAGGGTCGGTGGGTTGCCCCACAGCCACTTGCTCCTGGAATGCCAGCAGCCTCGTCACGTGCTCAGCCCCACGCGACGCGGTGCTCGTTTCCGACCGGCGGCCCGCTCAGGCCGTTTCACGTCTTCACGCGTCGCGACCCACCGTGCCGATCAAACATTTTCCCTGATGAACACCGGCGATCCCAAACCCAGCCCGGGCGGATGTGACAGCGTCTAGCATATCGTCTTTCGGGCTGTCACAATGTGCGGTCATGCAGGCGCGGTCCGCACTCTTCGACCTGTACGGCGACTACCTGCGCGCTCGCGGCTCCCGAGCCCCGGTCGCGGCCCTCGTGAGGCTGCTGGCCCCGCTCGACATCGCGGCTCCGGCGGTCCGTACCGCTGTGTCGCGAATGGTGCGACAGGGATGGCTGCATCCGCTACGCCTGGCCTCCGGACCGGGCTATCTGCTCACCCCCAAAGCCGCCCGCCGGCTCGACGAGGCGGCCGCCCGGGTGTACCGGACCGGTCGCGGCGGCTGGGACGGCCGCTTCGACATGATCCTGCTGCACGAGCCCGTGGCGCGGCAGGACGCGCTGCGTCTCACCTATCTGGGCTACGGACCGCTCAGTGATCAGGTCTGGGTGGCGCCCCGAGCCTCCGAGGAGATCGAGTCGGTGCTCGCCGAGGTCGGCCACGCGCGGTTCAGCGCCGCGCACACCGGGGGCACGGACATCGTGGGCCGCGCGTGGGATCTCGCCCGGATCGGCCAGTCGTACGAGGAGTTCGTCACCACGCTGGCCCCCGTGGTCAAGGCGATCACGCCACGCAGCACCGACGAGGAGGCGTACGCCGCCCGGTTCCGCCTGGTCCACGCGTGGCGCTCGTTCCTCTTCCAGGACCCCCAGCTCCCCGCGGCGCTGCTGCCACCGGGCTGGCCCGGTGTGAAGGCCGCGCTCTTCTTCGACAAGCACGCCGCACGGCTGCGCCCGGCCGCCGACCGGCACGTCGAACGTTGCCTGCTATCGGCCGGCCGTGGTGGACGTGTGGGATTCTCAGACACATGACGGACGCGCTGCTCGTCGACCGCACTGACGCGGTCGTCACCCTGACCTTGAACCGCCCCGAGGCGATGAACTCGTTCACCGTCGACCTCAAGGAGGCGCTGCGGGACACTCTCGCCCAGCTGGAGAGCGACCGGTCGTGCCGGGCGATCGTGCTGACCGGCGCCGGCGGCAACTTCTGCGGCGGCCAGGACCTCAAGGAGCATGCGACGCTGCTGGCGGCCGGCTCGACCGATCTGAACACGGTGCAGGTGCACTACAACCCGATCGCGCAGCGGCTGGCGAGCATGCCCAAGCCGGTGATCGCGGCGGTGCGCGGGATGGCCGCCGGGGCGGGCGCGTCCCTGTCGCTGCTCGCCGACTTCCGGATCGGCGGCCCGCGGACGAGTTTCCTGATGGCGTTCGCCAACGTGGGGCTGGCCGGCGACAGCGGCATCTCGTGGTCGCTGCCGCGGATCGTGGGTCATGCCCGGGCGCTCGAGCTGCTCCTGCTGGCCCGCCCGGTGAAGGCGGACGAGGCGTCGCGCATCGGCATGCTCACCGAGCTGCTGGAGGATGACGAGCAGGTGCTGCCGCGGGCGCAGGAGCTGGCCGCACGGCTGGCCGCGGGGCCGACGATCGCCTACGGCGCGATCAAGCGGGAGCTGTCCATCGGCGACGCCGGCACGCTGTCGGACGCGCTGGCCGCCGAGGCGCAGGCGCAGGCGATCTGTGGCGCGACCGCGGACCACTCGGCCGCGGTCAACGCCTTCCTGAACAAGCAGAAGCCCGAATACCAGGGCCGCTGACGACTACTCGTCCTCGTCCTCTTCCTCGGGGTCCTGGTTCGCCTCGGCCCCGAGGACGAAGGCCTGCATGGCCAGCTCGTCACCGGACGGCCAGACGTAGGTGGGCAGCTCGGCCGGGCCCAGCTCCAGCACGTGCGACCAGAACTGGCGCACCGCCTCCGCCGGGTTCGCCGCCTCGATCGGCATCGCCACGCTGACCAGCCACGGTTTCCGATCCGCGGGCGGGCCGAGACGCCGGGCATACCGCTGGAAGATCTCCTCGTCGATCGCGCCGGCTGACCCCTCGAACGGAATCGCCTCGTCGAAGGCGCGCCGCAAATACCACAACGACAGCTCGCCGTCCGATTTCTCCACCCGGGCGAGGGCCACGACCTGACTCTCGGCGACCAACAGCACCTCGTCACCGACCTCGGCGGAGTCGACGGCGGGCACCGTCACCGCGTCGTGCTGGAACAACCGCTCGGTCGCCCACTGCCCTTCCGGAATGATCACCACGAACTGAGCCATGGTGTCATCTCATCACGGGCACCCAGCAGTCCGTGAGGTGGTCGTCGACCATGCCGGTGGCCTGCATCAACGCGTACGCCGTGGTGGGTCCGACGAACTTGAAGCCGCGTTTCTTGAGCGCCTTGGCCATGGCGGTGGACTCGGGGGTGATGGCGGGGACGTCGGCGCGGGTCCTCGGCCGGTCGCGTTTCCCGGGCGCGAACGACCAGAGCAGGCCGGTCAGGTCGACCTCGGCCGCGACCTTGGCGTTGTGCAGGGCCGCATCGACCTTCATCCGGTTGCGGACGATGCCGGGGTCGGCCATCAGCCGGGCGGCGTCGGCCTCGGTGAACTCGGCCACCTTCGCGATCGAGAAGTCGGCGAAGGCGGCCCGGAACGCCGGCCTCTTGCGCAGGATCGTGATCCACGACAGGCCGGACTGGAACGCCTCCAGGGTGAGCCGCTCGAAGAGGGCGTCGTCGCCGCGGACCGGACGGCCCCACTCCTCGTCGTGGTAGATCGCGTAGTCCGGCGTGCTGCCGCCCCAGGAGCAGCGGGCGAGGCCGTCGGCGCCGATCACCAGGCCGGTCTCGGTCACGGGAGGCGGCCCTGCTCGACGAGCCGGGCGAACCGCTTGAGGGCGCCGGTGAAGCCCAGTTTCGACCCCGGCCACAACACCGGCCAGGCGATCTTCCCGACGGCTCCGGCGGGCAACTGGAACCACTCGTGCAGGACCACCTGGGTACGGTCGCCGGACATCGCGGTGCAGCGCATCGCCCCCGGACCCTTGAGCACCTTGCCGCAGTGCACGACGCGCACCTCGTACGGCGCGTTGACCTTGACCACGCGCAACTCGTCGCGCAGGGTCGCCGGGCCGAGCGTGGTGACCGCCTCCACGAGACTGCCCTCGCCGCCGTCGCCCTCGACCACCCGGACCCGGGTGAACGGGATCCACTCGGACTGTTTCTCCCAGTCCAGGAAGGCGGAGAAGACCTTGGGCGCGGGCGCGTTGACGATCACCGTGGCGGTGAACTCACCTGGGCCCGCCTCCGAGTCGTTGCTCATCGTTTCTCCACCGGCTCCTGCGCCGGGTCGTCCTCGACGGACGGCTCCATCGGGATGACCGGCGGCTCCGGAGCGGGCGGGACGGCGGCGGCCGGGGCGAGCGCCGCCTCACGGGCCCGGCGCAGCGCGTCGGCCTCCTCGGTGCGGCCGTCCCGCAGCGCGGCGACCTCGGCCTCGAGCACGCCGATCAGCTCGCCCTTGTAGCCGATGTCGTACGCCGCCCGCTGCAGCGCCTGATCGACCTGCGCCATCCGGTACCCCCGCCAGACCGTGTCGAACCTGGTCCGGGAGATGTCCTCCTCGCCGAGGGGACGGTCACCGGGCAGCGGGACCGCACGGCCGTCCGGCTCGACCGGGGTCAGGCCGGGGTCGCCCCCGCTCAGCAACACGGTCACGCCGAAGACGATCGTCGCCACGACCAGAGCCACGACGATGAAGAGCAGAAGCTGACCCATGCGCACGATGTTGACATGTCCGCTTTCCGGAGGCGAGACCGCCACCCGTCTGGATCAGGTCCAGCTGAGGATCTTCTTCCGCCACGCGTACAGGATGCCCAGCGCGAGCACGGCGACGAAGATGCCCATCTCCGCGATGGACAGGCCGCCGAACCCGGGACGATCGAAGATCACCGCCCACGGGAAGAGAAATACGGCTTCAACCGCGAAAAGCACATAAAGGTACGCGTAAACGTAATACCGGATCTGCGCCTGCGCCCAGTCGCCCCCGACCGGATCGATGCCGCTCTCGTAGGAGATCCGCTTGCCCGCCGGTTCCGCCGGACGGCCCGGCCGGAGCAGCCGGTTCGCGCCGAACGCGGCGACGAACAGCAGGACACCCGCGGCCAGCACGAGACCGAGAACCGCATACGAGCCCAGATATCCCTCCACGATCGTGCAGCCTACCGAAGAGCACTGGCTCGCTGTGGTACCCGATAGCTACTGTGGGCAACGGTCCGCGGCCCCTTCGTAAGGAGCGGCGACGTAGTGTGGAAGTGACGATCAGCGGGCCGGCTCATCGACAGACTTCAAGCCGCCGGACCGCGCCTTCAGGAGGTTGAATCGTGGCCGCTCCAGCGAAGCGAGTCGAGCAACTGGACCGCGTGGTGATCCGTTTCGCCGGTGACTCCGGCGACGGGATGCAGCTCACCGGCGACCGGTTCACGTCGGAGACCGCGCAACTCGGCAACGACATCTCGACGCTTCCGAACTTCCCCGCGGAGATCCGCGCACCTGCCGGGACCCTGCCGGGGGTCTCCAGTTTCCAGGTGCACTTCGCCGACTACGACATCCTGACCCCCGGCGACGCGCCGAACGTGCTGGTGGCGATGAACCCGGCGGCCCTCAAGGCGAACCTGGCCGATCTGCCCGCCGGGGCCGACATCATCGTCAACACCGACGAGTTCACCCGCCGCAACCTGACCAAGGTCGGATACACCGTGAGTCCCCTGGAGGACGGCTCGCTCGACGAGTTCGCGGTGCACCCGGTGGCCCTCACCTCCCTGACCCTGGGCGCGCTGGCCGAGAGCGGCGTCTCGAAGAAGGACGGCGAGCGGGCCAAGAACATGTTCGCGCTGGGGCTGCTCAGCTGGATGTACTCGAGACCGTACGAGTCGACGCTGCGGTTCTTGGAGCGTAAGTTCGCCAAGCGGCCGGACCTGGTCGCGGCGAACAAGGAGGCGTTCCGGGCCGGGTGGAACTACGGCGAGACCACCGAGGCGTTCTCGGTGCGCTACGAGATCAAGCCGGCGAAGATGCTGCCCGGCACGTACCGCAACATCACCGGCAACCAGGCGCTCGCGCTGGGCCTGGTGGCCGCGGCGGTCCGGTCGAAGCTGCCGCTCTTCCTCGGGGCCTACCCGATCACCCCGGCCTCGGACATCCTGCACGAGCTCTCCAAGCACAAGCGGTTCGGCGTCACCACGATGCAGGCTGAGGACGAGATCGCGGCGATCGGGGCGGCGCTGGGGGCCGCCTACGGCGGGGCGCTCGGCGTCACCACCACCTCGGGGCCGGGCGTGGCCCTCAAGGGCGAGACCATCTCGCTGGCCATCGCCCTCGAGCTGCCGCTGGTGGTCGTCGACGTGCAGCGGGCCGGCCCGTCGACCGGCATGCCGACCAAGACCGAGCAGGCCGACCTCAACATGGCCCTGTTCGGCCGGCACGGCGAGGCGCCGCTCGCGGTGATCGCGCCCAAGTCGCCGTCCGACTGCTTCCACGCGGCGCTGGAGGCGGCCCGGATCGCGCTGACCTACCGCACCCCGGTGATCCTGCTGTCCGACAACTACGTGGCCAACGGGTCGGAGCCGTGGCTGCTGCCGTCCGTCGACGAGCTGCCCGACCTGCGGGTCCCGTTCGCCACCGAGGCCAACACGGAGGACGGGCGCTTCCTGCCGTACCTCCGCGATCCGGAAACGATGGCGCGGCCCTGGGCCGTGCCCGGAACGCCGGGCCTGGAGCACCGCATCGGGGGCCTGGAGAAGGCCGACAAGACCGGTGACATCTCCTACGACCCGGCGAACCACGAGTTCATGGTCCGCACCCGGCAGGCCCGCATCGACGCCATTCCGGTGCCCGATGTGGACGTCGAGGACCCGTCCGAGGCGGCGAGCGTGCTGGTGCTCGGCTGGGGCTCCACCTACGGGCCGATCGGGGCGGCCTGCCGGTCGCTGCGCCAGCGCGGCCTCACCATCGCCCAGGCGCACCTGCGGCACCTGTCGCCGCTGCCGGCGAACCTGGGCGAGGTGCTCGCCGGGTACGACAAGGTCGTGATCCCGGAGATGAACCTCGGTCAGCTGGCCGCGGTGATCCGATCCCGGTACCTGGTCGACGCGGTTCCGTTCAACCAGGTCAGCGGCCTGCCGTTCACCGCGGCGACGCTGGAGAGCATGCTGGAGGACGTGGTCAAGAATGGCTGAGACGGTCGCTCTGCAACTGACCGCCAAGGACTTCAAGTCCGACCAGGAGGTCCGGTGGTGCCCGGGCTGCGGGGACTACTCGATCCTCGCGGCCATGCAGCGGTTCATGCCCGAGCTGGGCATCCCGCGGGAGAAGATCGTGTTCGTCTCCGGGATCGGCTGCTCGTCCCGGTTCCCGTATTACATGAACACGTACGGGATGCACTCGATCCACGGGCGGGCCCCGGCCATCGCGACCGGGCTCTCCACCTCGCGCCCCGACCTGAACGTCTGGGTGGTGACCGGTGACGGCGACGCGCTGTCGATCGGCGGCAACCACCTGATCCACGCGCTGCGACGCAACGTGAACCTGAAGATCCTGCTGTTCAACAACCGGATCTACGGTCTCACCAAGGGTCAGTACTCCCCGACGTCGGAGCTCGGCAAGATCACCAAGTCGACGCCGACCGGCTCGGCGGACACCCCGTTCAACCCGCTCTCGCTGGCGCTGGGCGCCGAGGCGACCTTCGTGGCCCGGACCATCGACTCGGACGCCAAGCACCTGCAGTCGGTGCTGCGGGCGGCGGCCGAGCACCGGGGCTCCGCGTTCGTCGAGATCTACCAGAACTGCAACATCTTCAACGACGGCGCCTTCGACCTGATCAAGGACCCGTCGACGCGGGAGGCGCACCTGATCCGCCTGGAGCAGGGGCAGCCGATCACGGTCGGCAACCTCAACGTGGTCCACCCCGAGGGCAGCTTCGGGCTGAAGGTGCAGGAGGGCGGCACCCCGATCGTCCACGACGCGACCGTGGACGACCCGGCGTACGCGTTCGCGCTCAGCCGGCTCTCCGGCTCGGATCTGAACACCACGCCGATCGGGGTGTTCCGCAACGTGCAACGGCCGTCCTACGACGAGATCGTCCGCAAGCAGGTGCTCGACGCCCAGGCACAGGCCACCGGCGCGCCGGAGGAGATGCTCGGCGACCTCCTGAACTCCGGCGACACCTGGACGATCCTCTAGACGCTGACCTCGTTGGACACGGTCTCGTCGTCCCGGATGTAGACGAGCAGGTCGCCGGTCTCGATCGTGACGGCCTGCTCGCCACCGAGCGGCAGCACCTTGCCCCGGCGGATCAGCGCCACCACCAGGGTCAGCAGCTCACGCGGGTTGCGGCCGACCTCGGCCCGCTCCGCCGACCGCATCGCCAGCGCCATGCCCTGGCCGGGGGTCAGCAGGTCCTCCACGACGTCGATCAGCGGCGGGGCGGTCGTGGTCAGGCCGAGCAGCCGGCCCGCCGTCGACGACGAGACGATCACGTGATGGGCGCCGCTCTGCTTCAGCAGGGCGGCATTCTCCTGCTCGCGGACCGCCGCGATGATCCGCACCTGGCCGGCCGTCAGCTGGCGCACGGTCAGCGTGATCAACACCGACGCCTCGTCCCGGTCGGTGGCGATGATGACCGACTTGGCGTTCTTGACATCCGCCTCGTTCAGCACCGACGACCGGGTCGCGTCACCCTCGATGACGACGAACCCGCTGGCCGCGGCCTGCCGGACGCCGCCCTCCCGGTTCTCCACGATGACGATCCGGGACTTGTCGTATCCCGTCTCCAGCAGCGCGGCGACCGCGGCCCGGCCCTTCGTGCCGTACCCGCAGATGATCACGTGGTCCTTCAACTTGCGCCTCCACCGGCTGACCCGCAGCCCCTTGCGGTACTGGTCGGTCAGCACCTCCAGCGTGGTGCCGACCAGGATGATCAGGAAGAGGACCCGGGCGGGGGTGATGAACAGGACGTTCACCAGCCGGGCCGACTGCGTCTGCGGCGTGATGTCGCCGTAGCCGGTGGTGGAGAGCGAGACGACCGCGTAGTAGAAGCAGTCGAGCAGGGTCAGGCCGTCCTCGTTGACGTCGCGGTAGCCGCCCCGGTCGGCGTAGATCACCCCGACCGCGAGCAGAACCAGGGAACACGCCATCACGAGCCGGAGCCCGAGGGCCCTCAGTGGTCCCTGCCGGACCAGAGGTAGATGAATCATGGAACCGCCCGCACGCGATCACCTTAACGGTCAAGCTGAAGGACGTATCCCAGGACATCACATCCGTCACCGGTCGCGCGTCGGAGGTCCCACATGCACCACATGGCGGTAACCGCGCTCGTCGTCGCGTTGCTCCCGGCCGCGCCCGCGCCCGGGGCCGATCGCGCGGAGATCCTGGCCGCCTGGACACAGCCGACAGCGCAGAGCACCGCCGCCTGGAAGGCCGCCCGCGACGATCAGAGCCGCTGGGCCGCCTACGGTTTCGACTGGTCGAGCGACGTGTGCACCCGCGCGCCGGACACCCCGGTGACCTTCGATTTCGCCGACGCCTGCCGGCACCACGATTTCGGGTACCGCAACTACCGCACCGATCTGGCTCGCAACAAGGATCGCATCGACGAGGTCTTCCGGGCCGACCTGCGCCGCGTCTGCGATGCCCGGCACCAGCTCGCGCAGCCGTTCTGCAACAGCATCGCCTTCACCTACTACGAGGCGGTCCGGTTCCTGCCGAGAACATAGATCAGGTGGTACGCCCGGAGACGCCGGCAGACGCAACCCTGGCCGTCCCGCCCGTGCCCCGCGACGCGGGCGGCCGGTACCGGCCGACAGCGCGCCCGCCGGGCGTATGCGGTGGCCGGGACGCTCCCGCTCCCCTGACTACTGCAGCTCCCCCGGCCTACTACAGCTCACCCGGCAACTGCAGCTCCCCCGGCTACCGCAGCTCACCCGGCCATCTGTGCGAATCGGGCGGCGCCGTTCTCCAGGTCGGGATGCTCGACGGCCAGCGCCATGGCGACTATCCGGTCGAAGCCGATGCCCGCGCCGTCGGCGTACGCCGCATCGAAGGCGGCATCACCGAGCGTGGCCCGCAACAGCGCCTGCTGCACCGACCAGAAGGCGCCGAACGACGCGGTCCGGCGGGCGCCACGGGCCGCCTCCGCTCCCCCGAACAGCACCGCCGCTGTCGCCGGATCGCCGCCGAGCACACAGCGGACCGCGATCGCCGCCACCGCGTCGGCGGCCCCGCCCCGGAACCCGTGCCGTAACCGGGAACGCAGCGCCACCGCCAGATGATCGTGGGCGGCCACCAGGTCGCCACGGCGCAGCGCGACCATGCCGAGCAGCCAGTCGACGGCCCGCCGCCCCCGGTCCTCGGGACGCGCGGCCTCCAGGTGGCGGGCGGCGGCCAGCAACTCCGCCGCCTCGGTCAGGGCGTCCCGGCGCCAGAGCAGCTCGGCCAGGTTCAGCACGGCGGGGAAGGCGGCGTTCGGGACACCGGCCCGCTCGGCCACCGCGATCGCCTCCCGGCAGTCCTGCTCGGCGGCACCCGGATCGTCGCCGCCCACGGCCAGCCGGGCCACCCGGATGCGGGTGGTCAACTCGGGCTCCGCACCGGCCGTGGCCTCGGCGACCGTCAGGTAGTGGTCCTGCTCGGCCCGGTCGGTCGTCAGACCCGCGTGCACCAGGTAGGCGGCGGCCAGCTCGGGCGCCGGGACGTCGGCCGGCAGCCGCTGATACAGGGCGGCGAGCAGCTCACGGCCCTCCCCGGTCTCGCCGTGCTCCCGCCACCACGGGTCCAGAGCGGCCGCGAGCCGCAGCCCCGCCGCCACGTCACCGATCTCCACCGCCCAGCGCAGCGCCGTCCGCCACTCGGCGACATAGGGGCTCAGGTCGGTCAGCGACAGCGTGCGCGCCTGCTCGTCGGTGTCCCGGGTGACCCGGTCCAGGGTGTGCAGCGACCAGGTCAGGTGACGGTCACGGGCGGCCGGTTCGTCGCCGGCCGCGGCGAGACGGCGCAGCGCGTAGGCACGGACCTGCTCGGACAACCGGTACCGGGGGCCGGGCGTCACCTCGACCAGTGACTTGTCGGCCAGCTCCGAGAGAGCGCTGAGCGCGTCCCGGTCGTACCACTCGACGGTCGTGAGATCGACCGGGCCGGCGAAGACGGCCAGGCGGCGCAGCAGCTCCGCGGCACGGCGGCCCAGCATGCGGTAGGACCAGGCCAGGTTGTTGGCGAGGCTGGCGTGCCGGCCGTCGCCCGCGGCGTCGTTGTCCAGCGCGCCCAGCGGGTCGTCGAGGCGGCGGGCCAGTTGCTCGGCCGGGAGCAGCCGCAGCCGGGCGGCGGCCAGCTGGATCGCCAGCGGCGACCCCTCCAGCCGGGCGGCCAGCCGGGCCAGCTGCGGATCGCCGTCACCGGGCCGACCGCCCTGCGCGGCCGCGGCACGATCCCGCAGCAGCGCGAACGCGTCCGCCGGCACCAGCGGCGGGATCCGCCACACGGTCTCCCCGGCGAGCGCGAGCGGCGCCCGGGCGGTCGCCAGCACATCGAGCCGGCGGCAGCGGCTGAGCAGCCGATGCGCCAGGGTCGCGGTCAGCGCGGGCGCGGCGTCACACGTCTGCAGCACCACCAGCATGCGGCGCTCCGCGCACTCCTCCACCAGCGTGTCGATCAGCGGCCGGCCCGGCTCGGGGCGCAGACCGAGAGCCGCGGCCAGGGCGTGCGGCAGGCCCTTCGCCGCGCTCGCGGCATCGATCGTCCAGACACCACCGGGATACGCCGGAAGCAACTGCTCCGCGACGGCATGGGTGAGACGCGTCTTGCCGGAGCCACCCGGCCCGACGACCGTGACCAGGCGGTGATGGCTGATCAGGCCGGCCAGCTCGGTCAGCTCGGCCCGGCGGCCCACGAACGGGGTGTGCTCGGCCGGCAGATTGTGCCGGGGCGCCTCCGCCGTCCGCGGGCGCGGGAAGTCCCGCTCCAGGCCGGGCGCCATCACCTGGAACAGCCGCTCGTCGTCGTCGAACCCGCGCAGCCGGAACGCGCCGAGATCCAGCAGGTCCACGGTGGCCAGCGTGGCGGCGGCCGCGGCGCCGGCCGAGCCACCGGTCGCGGCGGCGTACGTGGCGGTCACCGCCAGGGCCGTCGCCTCCGAGCAGAGCACCTGACCACCGTGGGCGGCCGCGGACACCCGGGCGGCCCGGTGCACCTCGGCGCTCGCGTACTCCTGACCGACCGGAACGGCCCGGCCGGTGTGCAGGCCCATCCGAACCCGGGGCACCGCGTCGTGCCGTGGCCAGTCGTGTGCGGACAGTCGGCGCTGCGCCTCGACACACGCCGCGACAGCCGCGTCGGCGTTCGAGAACGCTACGAAAAAGGAGTCACCCTCCGTGAGAAGCTCGACACCCCCGAAGTCATCGAATACTCCGCGTAGCACCGCTCGGTGCGCTCCGAGAACGCTCCGGTATGTCTCACCGAGCATCCGGGCAAGCCGCGTCGAGCCCTCGATGTCGGTGAACATAAAGGTCACCAGGCCACTGGGTAGCTCGATCCGTCCCGACACGGTGGAACCTCCGCCCCCTTCTGGGAAGTCGCGCATCATGCTGCCGTATCTCTGCGTCACCGCCCATCGTAGAAACGGACGGTAATCAAAATCCCGCCATGGCCGACCTCTTACGGAGGACATCCTGATCGCCACATCGACCGGAGGCATACGGGACTACGCGTCTCGTAACGAAAGAGATCGAACGCGGAAACGCCGCGCCCGGCCAAAACCGTGAGGGCGGCCGGGTGTACCCGTACGGGGCAATGAAAAGCCACCGCGAGCAAGGAGAAGGTCACCGGCCGAAGTCGACAGCCGCGCGGCCGGCCGGGGCGGCCGCGCGACACCTCCGTCGATCAGCAGCCGCAGCCACCGCCACAACAACCGCCCCCGGAGGGCGCCGGCCGCGGCCCGCCACCACGGCCCGTCACGGCGACAGTGGACAACAGCTTGACGGTGTCGGCATGCCCCTGCGGACACGACGCCGGATCGGCGGCCGCACGCATCGGACGACTGACCTCGAAGGTGGCGCCACACGCGCGGCACCGGAACTCATAACGCGGCATCCGACCAGCGTAGGGCCCGTGCGGTGGGCCGTGCACGGCGAGTTCGGCGAGGTGTTGCCGGACCGTTGCGCGGGCGTTGTCCACAGGCGGCCGGCGTCCCTCCCGGGAGTGGTTTCCGGCGGGTAGGGTCGACGCGTGGTGGAGGCGTCGAACAACCCAGCAGAGCAGCCGGAGCTGCGGTCCGCAGCACCGCAGCAGCCAGGACCCCTGGCCAGTTCCGGCGCGGCCCCCACCGACGAGCCCACCCCCGGTGACGAGGCGAAGCCCGCCACGACCGAGGCCGACACCCGCTCCGCTGCCGCCGGGACAAGCCAGGACACCAAGCCCGCCGCCGAGACCAAAGCCGGTGGTGCGGCGACGCCCGCCAGTGCGGATGCGGGCCGGCGCGCCAGCACTGCCGGGGCGGGCCCGGGCACCGGGAGTGGTGCGGACGCCAAGTCTGAGGCTGGGGTCGAAGCGAGCGGGTTGGCTGACCAGGCAACCGCAGATGCCAAGACCGGCGATACGACCGGCAAGGCTGCGGAGAGCGCCAAGACTCGCGAACCGGACAACAAGACAACCGTGAACGCCAAGACCGGCGGACCGGCCGGCAAAACGGGCGAGACCAGCGCTGGGCGCAAGGCGGGCGAGACCAGCGCTGAGGGCAAGGCAGGCGGGACTGAAGCCGCGGACAAACCGGGCGAGAGCAGCGCCGCAGCCAAACCGGGCGAGACCAGTGCTGGGGGCAAGGCGGGCGGGACCGAGGCCGGGGCCAGCCCGGGCGGGACTGAGGCCGGCGCAGCGGGTGCGGGGAAGGCACGGCGGCGGTTCCGGCCGTTGCAGGCGACCGGGCGGGCCGCGCGTGGGGTGGCGACCTGGACGCGGGGGCCGGTCGGCCGGGTCGTGGTGCCCGGGGTGCTGGTGGCGACGCTTGTCGTGCTGGCCGGGTCGTTCGGGGCGTACCTGGTGCCGCAAGCGCTGGAGGCCACGCCCGCGCCCAGTGCCACTCCCACGTTCGGGGGCGGGCCGGCGGGTTCGGCGCCGCCCGCGGGGGCGTCGCCGGGCACCGATCCGGGGCTTCCGGGGGCAGGCACCGGCCTGCCGGGAGCCGGGACGGGGCTGCCGGGCGCCGGGACCGGGCTGCCGGGGGCGGGGACGCTGCCGAGCCTGCCGGGCGGGGCCACCGGGCTGCCGGGGGTTCCTCCGACCCAGCCGGCGGTGAACGCGGCGCGGCCCGCGGACGCGCTGGCGGCGTGGGCGCAGCAGACCGGCACCCGGGTGGGTATCCCGGTGGTGGCGGTGCAGGCTTACGGCTACGCCGAACTGGTGCTCGCGCAGACCAACCCGGGCTGCCGCCTGGAGTGGACCACGCTGGCGGCGATCGGCAAGGTCGAGTCGTCGCACGGCAGCTTCAACGGGGCGGTCCTCGGGGCGGACGGGGTGGCGCAGCCGACGATCCTCGGGCTGCCGCTGGACGGGCAGGGCGGCCGGCAGCTGGTCGCCGACACCGATCGGGGCGCGCTGGATCAGGACACCACGTTCGACCGGGCGATCGGGCCGATGCAGTTCATCCCGGCGACCTGGAAGGAGACGGCGATCGACGCCGACCGGGACGGTGTGGCGAACCCGAACGACATCGACGACGCGGCGCTGACCGCGGCGGTCTATCTGTGCAAGGGCAGCCGTGACCTGTCCAAGACCGACTCCTGGTGGGACGCGATCCTGTCGTACAACGCGGTCCGGCCCTATGCGCAGAAGGTGTTCACGACCGCTCAGGAGTACGGGCAGCGCAGCAAGGCCTGACCGCCCCGGCCGCGGAACATCGGTGATCATAGCGACGCTGAGTGAGCGCTGAAGTACTTTTGCGTGGTCAGCACTTCCCTGGAGGTCTCCCAAACGGCACGATGTACGAGTGAGGGTGCGTGAATGGGATCCCCGCTCCGCGTCCGCGGCCGAGATCAACTCGCTCGTGGAGACGGTGAACGCGGTCTTGGCGGTTGATCTCCCGGATGATCCACCCTGGCGGGACGTGCAGGTCAGGGAGTATCTCGCCGAGACCATGCCGGGCGAGCGCCGGATCACCTGGGTCGCTGAGGACGATCGCCTCCCGGAGGGCGAGGGCAAGATCTTCGGGCATGTGAACATCCTGTTGCTCGGCGACATCGGTGTGCTCGAGGTGGTGGTCCGTCCCGAGTTGCGGCGTCGTGGCCTGGGCCGGCAGCTGCTGGCGGTGGCGACCCGCCGCGCCTATCTGGAGGGTTTCTCCTCGATCGGTGTGGAGGCGATCGGCGGCACGTCGGCGATCCCGTTCTACGAGTCTCTCGGGTTCGAGCGGGAGTATGTGGAGACGCGCAGTGTCCTCAACCTGGACACCGTGGACTGGCCGGCGCTCGGCGGGATGGCCAACGGGCTCAGCTCCGGATACCGCATCGAGTATCACCCGGGCGGACCGCCGGATCATCTGCTCGCCGCCTACGCCCAGGCGAAGGCGGATGCGCAGCGTGACGACGACGATCTGGACCTGGCGCCCCGCTCGTCGGACCCGCAGCGGCTGCGTGATTCGCTGGAGACGCTGCACAAGCGCGGGCTGAAACCTTACATCGTGCTGGCGATCCACGAGGCCACCGGCACCGTGGCGGGGCTGACCGAGGTGGTCGTGCCGGCGCAGCATCCGGAGCGGGCCGATCAGTACGACACGATCGTGGTCCGGGAGCATCGTGGCTACGGCATCGACCGGGCGATCAAGGCGCGGATGCTGTTCGAGTTGCGGGCCGCCGAGCCGACGCTGCGTCAGGTGCAGACGTGGAACGCGCAGCACAACGAGTCGATGCTGAAGGTCAACGCGGAGCTGGGCTACCAGTCCGACCGTGACTGGTTCGAGTACATCGCCGACGTGACCCAGCTGGTCCAGTCCCTGGAGCCGACCGCATGAACCCGGCCGGCCGTCAGAGCTGTTGAGGACGCACAGGTACAACCCTGACGACCAGCAGCGACCACCGCATACGCCCGGCGGGCGCGTTTCGGCCGGGCGTGCCGCCTGCGTTACACGGGGTGCCACGGGAGGTGTGGTTCGGCGCGGGGCGGCCGACGGCGTACCCCCTAGCGGTTTTGAATGAGGTTTGCGGCTTCGGTGGCCCAGTACGTGAGGGTGATCTGGGCGCCGGCACGCTTGAGCGACGTCAGCGACTCGAGGATGACGCGTTCGCGGTCGAGCCAGCCGTTGGCGGCGGCGGCCTCGACCATCGCGTACTCGCCGGAGACCTGGTAGGCGGCGACCGGCACGCTGACGTGGTCGCGGAGGGCGGCGATGATGTCCAGGTAGGGCAGTCCCGGCTTGACCATCACGATGTCGGCGCCCTCGGCGATGTCCAGGTCGACCTCGCGCAGGGCCTCACGGGCGTTCGGCGGGTCCATCTGGTACTGGCGGCGGTCGCCCTTCAGCGACGAGTCGACGGCCTCGCGGAACGGGCCGTAGAAGGCGCCGGCGTATTTCACCGAGTAGGCGAGGATCGCCACGTCCTGGTGGCCGGCCGCGTCGAGGGCCTTGCGGATCACGCCGATCTGACCGTCCATCATCCCGGACGGGCCGACCATGTGGGCGCCGGCCTCGGCCTGCGCGACAGCCATCTCGGCGTAGATCTTCAGGGTGGCGTCGTTGTCGACCGAGCCGTCGGCGGCCAGCACCCCACAGTGGCCGTGCGAGGTGAACTCGTCCAGGCACAGGTCACCCATGATCACCGACGAGTCGCCCACCTCCGCCTTGAGATCACGCAGGCCGACATTGAGGATGCCGTCCGGGTCGAGGCCGGCCGAACCGGTCTCGTCCTTGCCGGCGTCGTCCGGCACACCGAAGAGCATCAGACCGCCGACGCCCGCCGCGACCGCCTCGGCCGCCGCCTTGCGCAGCGAGTCACGCGTGTGCTGAAGGACACCGGGCATCGAGCTGATCGGTTTCGGCTCGGTCAGCCCCTCCTTCAGGAAGAGGGGCAGGATCAGATCCGACGGGGCGAGATGGGTCTCCTGGACCAGTCGCCGGATGGCGGGCGTGCGCCGCAGGCGGCGCGGACGGATGTCGGGGAAGGACATCGGGCGCTCCTCAGAAAGGCCGGGCCGGTAGAAATGGCGAAGCGCGCCGACCCGGGATCGGCGCGCCTCATCGTCGGATCAGCGGAAACGGAGAGCCGTCGGGCCCTGCACCTTGGAGCCGCGGCGCTGCTTGGCCGGCATGGCGGCCAGCTTCTCGCGGAGCTCCAGCGCGTACTCGGCGAGCGCCTCGACCAGGTCGGGCACCGACGCGTTCTGCGGCTGGGTGTCGACCCGGAGGCCGAACTCGACGGCGGTCTCGGCGGTCTTCGGTCCGATCACCGCGACGACCGTGCGGGCGTGCGGCTTGCCGGCGATGCCGACCAGGTTGCGGACGGTGGAGGACGAGGTGAAGAGCACCGCGTCGAAGCCGCCGGACTTGATGGCGTCGCGGATCTCGGCGGGCGGCGGGGCGGCGCGGACCGTCCGGTACGCCGTGACGTCGTCCACCTCCCAGCCGCGCTCGATGAGCCCGGCCGCGAGCGTCTCGGTCGCGATGTCGGCACGCGGCAGCAGCACCCGGCCGACCGGGTCGAGGATCTCGTCGTGCGGGGAGAACTCGGCCAGCAGGCCCTCGGAGGACTGCTCACCGGCCGGGATCAGCTCGGGCTGGATGCCGAACGCGCGGACCGCGTCGGCGGTGGCCTCACCGATGCAGGCGATCTTTACGCCGCCGAAGTGCCGGGCGTCGAGACCGTGCTCACCGAATTTCTCCCAGACCGCGCGGACCGCGTTGACCGAGGTGAAGATGACCCACGCGTACCGGCCGTCGACCAGGCCCTTGACGGCCCGCTCCATCTGCGCCGGGGTGCGCGGGGGCTCGACCGCGATGGTCGGCACCTCGCACGGGATCGCGCCGTAGGCACGGAGCCGGGCGGACATCGCGCCGGCCTGCTCCTTGGTCCGCGGGACGAGGACCTTCCAGCCGTACAGCGGACGGTTCTCCCACCAGCTGAGGCTGTCGCGCTCGGCCACGTCGGAGCCGACGGTCAGGACGACCCGGCCGGTGAAGCCGAGCGCCGCCGCGACGAAGCTGTCCACCGTCGAGGTGGTGGTGTACTGCGTCTCGCCGGTGCCGTCGCCGGTCACGCCGACCGGGACACCCGGCTCGACACCCGCGGCGAGCAGCCCGTCGCGGACGGCGGCGAGGTCGCCGGCGTCCACGGCCACGGCGAAGGAGCCCTTCTGGGCGGCCGTGGCGAGCGCGTCGAAGTCGAGGTTGGAGACGTCGTCGACGTCGGCGGCGATCCGCACACCGGGCAGCGGCACACCGGCGTAGGCGGCGACGCCCTCGGCCTGGCCGATGCCGGGGATCACCTCGAAGTGCACAGCGGTCCGCGCGACCGCCTGCACCTCCTTGACCACCGAGTCGTGGCCGAACGGGTCACCGGCGACCAGGTGCACGGCGGACAGGCCGGACTTGGCCGCGGAGAGCAGCACCTTGGCGACGTCACCGGGGGCGCCCTCGGCCGGACTGAACTGCGCGTCCTCCTTGGCGTCGGAGCGGATCGCGCTGAGCAGGGAATCGGGCACGCCGCGGTCGTAGACCACCTGGTCGGCATCGGTCAGCGCCGCATACGCGCGGCGGGTCAGCAGCTCCGGGTCGCCGGGTCCGGCGCCGATGAACGCGATGCGTCCGGCTGGCTTACGGGCGGTGCGGGTGGTCATTCTGTGCTCCCCATCAGGGTATCGGCTCCGGCGTCGAGGAGATCGATGGCAAGCGCCTTGCCGATCTCCGCCGCGCCGGCGGGCGTTCCGGTGCGCGACAGTCGGACGGCTCGGACACCATCCGGGCTGATCACGGCACCGCGCAGGTAGATCTCGTCACCGTCGTCGCCTTCGGCGATCTCGGCGTGTGCCGCGACCGGGGCGGAGCACCCGGCCTCGAGCGTGGCGAGCATCGACCGCTCCGCCACCACGGCGGCGCGGGTCGGTGCGTGATCGAGAACGGACAGCAACTCGATCAGGTCGGTGTCGCCGGCCCGGCACTCCACCGCCAGCGCACCCTGAGCCGGGGCGGGCAGCATGAGCATCGGGTCGAGCGTCTCGGTGATCTGCGCCGATCGGCCGAGACGTGCCACTCCGGCCCGGGCGAGAACGACGGCGTCGAGATCTGCCTCGGGTCCTAGTACCCGGGCGATTCGCGAGTCGACATTCCCTCGGATCGGCGTGACCTGCAACTCTAGGCCCAAAGCACGCAGTTGCGCGATTCGGCGCACCGCACCGGTGCCGATGGTCGAGCCCGGCGGCAGCTCGGCGAGCGTCAGACCGTCGCGGGCGATCAGGGCGTCACGGGGATCCTCACGCACCGGCACCGCGGCGATGTGCAGGCTCGGTGGCTCGGCGGTGGGCAGGTCCTTGTACGAATGGACGGCGAAGTCGATCTCACCGGCCAGCAGCGCGTCGCGCAGCGCGGAGACGAACACGCCGACGCCGAGCTGGGCGACCGGGGCGGCCGAGCGATCACCGGGGGTGACGATCCGGACCAGCTCGACCGGGCGGCCGGTGGCGGCGGTCAGCGCGTCGGCGACCATCTGCGACTGGGTGAGCGCCAGGGCGCTACCCCGCGTGCCGAGACGCAGCGTCATGCTTTCCCCCCGATCTCAGGTACCGCGTCGGCCTGGGTGGCGAGCGGGACGTCCAGGTCGAACAGCTCACGGAGCAGAGCCGCATACTGATCGCCACCGGGCTCGGCGGCGAGCTGGCGGACCCGCACGGTAGGCGAGTGCAGCAACTGCTGGACGACCCGGTGCAGGGTACGGGAAACATCCGCCCGCTGCTCATCGGTGAATTCCGGCCGCCGGGACACCAGCTTGCGCATCTCCGCCGACACGACCTCCTCGGCCCGGGTGCGCAGCGCCGCCACGGTGGGCGCGATCTCGGCGCCGCGCAGCCAGCCGAGGAAGTTGTCCACCTCGGCGACGACGATCTGCTCGACGGCGGCGGTCTCGGCCGCGGCCGGGCCGGTGCGGCGGCTGTTGGCCAGGCTGTCGATGTCGACGACGGTCAGGCCGGGCAGGCCGACGGCGTCCGGCGCCACGTCACGCGGGACGGCGAGGTCGAGGACGACCAGGTCCTTGCCGACCCGCTCCAGGCGCTCGCGGGTGAGCACCGGCTCGGTGGAGGCGGTCGCGCACACCACGATGTCGACCTCGCGCAGCGCCTCGTCGAGCTGGTCGAACGGGATAGCGACGGCGCCGTAGGCCTCGGCGAGCCGGTCGGCCCGCTCGTGGCTGCGGTTGGTGATCCGCAGGGGGCCGACACCGCTGCGGGTGAGCGTGGCCACCGACAGCGAGCCCATCGCCCCGGCCCCGATGATCAGGGCGGACCGGCCGGTCAGGTCACCGCCGAGGTGCTCGGCGGCCACGTCGAGCGCGGCCGTGACGACGCTCTGCCCGGCCTTGTCGATGCCGGTCTCGGCGTGCGCCCGCTTGCCGACCCGCAGCGTCTGCTGCATCAGCTCGTGCAGCAGCCGGCCGGCCGAGTCGACCTCGGTGGCCGCGTGGTACGCGTCGCGCAGCTGCCCGAGGATCTGGGCCTCGCCGACGACCATCGAGTCGAGACCGGACGACACCCGGAACGAGTGCCGGACCGCCGCCTCGCCGTAGTGCACGTAGAGGTGGCCGGCCAGCTCGGTGGCGGGGATGCCGGAGTGCTCGGACAGCACGTTGCAGATGTCGCCGAGGCCGCCGTGGAAGCCGCTGACCGCCGCGTAGACCTCGACCCGGTTGCATGTGGAGACGACAACGGCCTCCCCCACATACGGCTGAGCGACCAGACGCTGGAGCAGGTCGGGGACCGACGACTCGGGAATGACCAAACGCTCGAGGACCGCGACGTCAGCCGTCCGGTACGAGGCGCCGATGCTGAGCAGGTTCACGACCCGACCGCCTCCTGACCGCCGTTGGCAGGCGGGGCGGACCGGCCGCCGGGCAGCGCGGTCAGAGACGCCTTGCGGTGCTCGTGGAACGAAAGGATCTGCAGCTCGATGGCGAGATCCACTTTACGGACGTCAACGTTGGACGGCACCGACAGAACCCCCGGGGCGAAATTGAGGATGCTTGTCACTCCCGCGGCGACCAGCGCGTCGGCGACCGCCTGGGCGGTGCCGGGCGGGGTGGCGATGACTCCGATCGCGATCGACTCCTCGGCGGCGACCCGCTCCAGATCGTCGGTGTGCTGCACGGTGAGGCCGTTGATCTGCTCGCCGACCTTTTTCGGGTCGGCGTCGAAGAGCGCCACCACCCGGAAGCCGCGGCTCGCGAAACCGGCGTAGCCGGCCAGCGCGTGCCCGAGGTTGCCCACGCCGACCAGGCAGACCGCACGGTTCTTGTCGAGGCCGAGAATGTACTCGATCTGGTCGACCAGCAGGGCCACGTCATAGCCCACGCCACGGGTGCCGTAGGACCCGAGGTGCGACAGGTCCTTGCGGAGTTTCGCCGAGTTGACCCCGGCGGCCGCGGCGAGGCCCTCGCTCGACACCGTCTCCGCGCCGGTCTCGGCGAGGTGGTGAAGGGCACGAAGGTACTCAGGCAGTCGCGCGATGGTCGCCTCCGGCAGATCCGGGAAGGCCGGGACGCCATCGGCTTCGCCGGGCGTGCTTCCGTGACGTTGCTGACTCATCTGACTCCGTGCCGACGAGGCGAACCTGCGGTGAGCCCCGTCTGTGCGATACCGGTTGAACCCTCTTGGGGTGGCTGTGGTAGCGGGGCTCGTCGGAGTCACAGAGTAGGCGCTTGTGAAGGCGTGCACAAATCGCGATCTTGTCGGGACAATTGGACAAGATCGGCCCGGTTGTGTTAGTCGGGCCGACCTGTCGAGTATTACCTTTCGAACCCCGCCAGGGCCACTCAGCTCAGAGTGACATGGCCATCTTTACCGCCTCTACCAGCGTGTCGGCGACCGGACGCCCGGATTCACGCAACCGGGCCGGATCGGTGAATCCGCCGGTGTAGAGCACCGCGTGCCCGCCGACCGACTCGGCTGCGTCGGCGTCGTCCAGCGAGTCGCCGATCATCACCACGTCACGGCCGTCGACACCGAGCTCGGCCAGGTGGGCGGCGAGGTGCGCGGCCTTGAAACCGCCGCCCAGCTCGGCCCGCAGGCCGTCGATCCGGGTGAACATCCCGGCCAGGCCGTAGCCCTCGACCGCCGGGACCAGCTCGTGGTGGAACCACATGGACAGCAGCGACTGGCTGCCCGGCCAGCTCTTGATGGCGGCCTGCGCGTCGGCGGCCAGCGTCACGTCGGTCAGCCCGAGGCGGTACGCGTCGTGGAAGATCCGGTCCAGGCGGCCGAACTCCTCCTCGTCGATCGCGCGGCCGAGCATCTCGGCGTAGAAGTCGGCGACCGGCCGCCGGAAGGCCCGCCGGTGTTCGTCGGAGCCGACGTCGCGCCCGCCCGCCGAGGCGAAGGCGACGTTCGTCGAGGAAACGACCAGGTGCAGGTCGTCGAGAAGGGTGCCGTTCCAGTCCCAGACCAGGTGCGTAGCTGTCACCCGGCGAACCTACAGCCGGGGCTCACCGGGCTGTCGAGTCAAATCCCGCAGGAGCCGGTCCTCCTCGATCCGCCAGTACCCGTGCTCCTTGCCGTCGAGCAGCAGCACCGGCACCCGGTCGCCGTAGTCGCGCTCCAGCTCGATGTCGGAGTCCACGTCGACCTTGGCCCACTCGCCGGGCGCGATCCGGTCCAGCGTCTGCTCGGCCACCTCGCACAGGTGGCAGCCCTCGCGGCTGATCAGGGTCAGTCTCACAGGTCCCTCTTCCGTACCTTGCCGATCACCGTTCGCGGCAGCTCGTCGACCAGCTCGACACCGGGCAGCTTGAAGCGGGCCAGCCGGGCCGCGCAGTGCACCTGCAGCTCGGTCGTGCTGGGCTGCGGGTCGCCGGTCACCGTGACGTACGCGTACGGCCGCTGCCCGGTCGTCGTGTCCGGCACACCGACCACGGCCACGCCGGTGACCCGCGGATGCGCCATCAGCACCCGCTCGATCTCGGCCGGGTAGACGTTGAAGCCGTTCACCAGGATCAGCTCACCGATGCGGTCGACGAGCACCAGGTCACCGTCGCCGTCGGCGTAGGCCACGTCCCCGGTCGGCCACCAGCCGTCCGGGCCGGGCCCGTCCCTGCCGTCCGGCCAGTACCCGGAGAACAGATTGGGGCCGCGCACCACGATCTCGCCGGGGTCGGTGCCGGCCGACTCGGCGATCTCGAGATCCTCGTCGATCGACGCGGTGCCGTCACGCCACAGCTCGGCGCCCGCCGGGGTACGCAACAGCAGCTCGACACCGGGCAGCGGCCGGCCGATCGAGCCGCTCTTGTCCCGGTCGCTGACCGCCGTCGTGGTCAGGACCGGGGCGGTTTCGGTCAACCCGTACCCGATCAGGATCGCCCGGCCGGTCATCGCGCGGAAGCGCGCCGCGACGCCGGTGTCCAGCGGCGCCGCGCCGCACACCGCGGTCCGGACGCCGCTCAGCGCCTCGCCCGCCGCCGGGACCGTGGTCCAGGCCTGGTACATCCCGGGCACGCCGACCGTGACGGTGACGCCGTGCCGGGTGATCAGATCGAGTGTCGCCTCCGGATCGAAGCGCTCGGCCAGCACGCCGGTCGCCGCGTGGTGTGCGACGCTGCCGAGCCCGGTGTTCAGGCCGTAGGCGTGGAAGAACGGCACGGCGAGCAGGACCACGTCGTCCGGCCCCACGACGGGCGGCTCGATCCGGTCGAGCTGGTCGTGGTTCGCGGCGAGCGCGGCGTGGGTGAGCATGGCGCCCTTGGGGCGCCCGCTGGTGCCCGACGTGTAGAGCAGAACCGCAAGATCGGACCTCCGGGGTACGGCCGGAGCAGCGCCGTCCTCCGCGGCGCCGGGCGGGCCGTCCACCACCAGCGACGCGCCCGAGTCGGTGATCGCGTGGTCGCGCTCGTCGCCGGTGTAACCGGGGTTCAGCGGCACCGCGACCCGCCCGGCCCGAAGCACGCCGAAATAGGCGACGGCGAAATCGACGGTGTTGCCGAGCAGCAGCGCGACCCGGTCGCCGGGTGACGTGCGGGACGCGATCCAGCGGGCCGCGGCGGACACCCTGGTGTCCAGTTCGGCCCAGGTGATCACGGTGTCCCCGGCGATCAGCGCGGGGTGGCCGGGGCGCCGGCCGGCAGCCTCGGCGACCGCGTCGCGGGCGGTTTCCTCCACGAGGCCCGAGTCTGGCACAAACGTGCCGTCACCGGGACGGCGGACAGCCCGTCCGTCCTGAAAGCGGCTTCTTACGTCAAGGTGACCTTGACGTGTCTTGCGGTGTTGGCGCGGTTCGCGGCTTTACGCGGAGCGCACACAATGTGCGACTCCGCGTGTCCGATGTCGGCAATACTTCCGCACTGTGTAACGGAATACACACCAACGGGTGAGGTTGACCGGTCTATACGCCGGTTACCCACCCATTTTGTTGTGATTGACCACTTTTGTTAAGAGTGACCCACCCTCATCCCGAGGAGGCCGCTGTGCCCCACAAAGCACGGAATCACGGTGAATTCACGTCTGGCGGGACGGATTCGCTGTCGCCGGAGGCCCGCCGGGCTGAGGAGGCGCAGTGACTCATGTGTACGCGGAGGGTCCGTACCACCGCGATGTTCTGAATGCTTTGCGCGACACGGCTGGGGGGATGATCGTCAACGCCATCCGGGGTGAGAGCCCCAAGCAGACCGGGAGCCGCCGCACGCCCAACGCCCCACCCGCGGTCGCCTCCCCGAACACCGCGAACGGGAAGTTCGGCGGCAGCCGCCCCGGTGCGCCCCGTCCGCCGGCGCAACCCACCGCGGGCCAGCGCTCCCACATCGGCGACGGGGAGGCCGTCACCCCGGGCGAGCACACCGTGGTCCTGCCGACGCAGAGCACCACCGGCCCGCCGACCGAGTCCGCGCCGCCGAAGGCCCGCCCGGACCGCGGTGACCCGGCCGCCGAGGTGTGGGCGCTGGTCGAGCGTGCCCAAGCCGGCGAGGCCGAGGCGTTCGGCCTGATCTACGACCGGTACGTGGACACGGTCTTCCGCTTCGTCTACTTCCGGGTCGGCAACCGCCAACTGGCCGAGGATCTCACCTCGGACACCTTCCTGCGCGCTCTCAAGCGCATCGGCAGCTTCACCTGGCAGGGCCGCGACCTGGGCGCCTGGCTGGTCACCATCGCCCGGAACCTGGTCGCCGACCACTTCAAGTCCGGCCGCTACCGCCTTGAGGTGACCACCGGCGACGTGCTCGACGCCGACCGCGAGGACCGGGGCCCGGAGGGCAGCCCGGAGTCCGCGGTGGTCGACCACATCACCAACGTCGCCCTGCTCACCGCGGTCAAGCAGCTCAACCCGGAGCAGCAGGAATGCATCGTGCTGCGGTTCCTCCAGGGCTTCTCGGTCGCCGAGACCGCGCAGACCATGGGCAAGAACGAGGGCGCCATCAAGGCCCTGCAGTACCGGGCCGTCCGCGCGCTCAACCGGCTCCTGCCCGACGGGTTCCAGTCTTGAGCGAAAGTACCGATCTGTCGATCTCCGATACCCGATGGCGCCGCCCGGCACCCGTAACCGGTGCCGCGTGTCGCGCGTTTGTCCGGATGCGACCCGGGACCGTCTTCTGCGGTCCGGTCGCCGACGCCGGTCTCCTGGCCGGCGAGACAGTCACGAGCGAGGGGAGGTGCCCACGGTGAAGTTCGCTTTTCCGAACTCCCGGAGTGCCGAGCGCTTCGCGGAACTTCTCGACGACGCCGGTGGCGCCCGTCGGCACCACAGTCGTGGGCAGGCCGACGAGGAGCTGAACCGGCTGGTCGCCATCAGCAACCGGCTCTCCACGGCCCGGCCCGGCGCACCGGTCGACTCCGAGTTCCGCGTCGGCCTGCGCGCCATGCTGGTCGCCACAGCCGAGCGGGACGGCATCGGGCTGAGCGACGCCGAGGCCGATCCCGAACCCGTCGCCGAGCCGGTCGTCCGGCGGCCGCTGTTCGGGCGCCGGATACGTGCCCGCGGAGCGATCGTGATCGGCGTGGCCGCCGGCGCGATGGCCGTCTCCGGGATCTCCGCGGCCAGCGAGAGCGCGTCACCCGGCGAGATGCTGTACAGCGTCAAGCGCCAGACCGAGCGGGCCCAGCTGGCGATCGCCGGGTCCGACGTGACCCGTGGCCAGCTGTCGCTGGACTTCGCTCGTACGCGTCTCTCCGAGGCCATGGCGATGAACGGCGACGAGCCGGGCCTCGCCCTGGTGCTGGACGACATGGACGCCGACACCCGCAAGGGCGTCCGGCTGCTCACCACGTCGGCGGTGTCTCAGCAGGACACCAAGCCGCTGGCCACCCTCGACGACTTCGTCGACGACCAGCGCACCACCTTCACGCCGGCGCTGGAGCGACTCTCGGCGCCCAACCGGGACCGGGCGACCCTGTCACTCGGCCTGCTGGAGGACGTCGTCAAGCGGGCCGAGACGCTGCGCACCGGGCTCGCCTGCGACAAGGTGACACCGGCCGGCTCGGACGCGCTCGGGCCGAAGCTGCGCGACTGCGCGGCCGAGGAGAACCGCGCCGCCGAGCCGAGCGGGACGTCACCGCAGAGCGGCTCCGGCACCAAGGCCGGGACCCGGCAGAACGGCCCGGCCACCGCGCCGAAGCCGGCCAAGTCGAGCGCCGCCGCCGCGCCGGGGGCCACCGGTCAGTCCGTGAAGCCGAACAAGTCGGCCGCCGCCACCGCGACGCCGGCCGTCACCGACGGGGTGGCGCCGATGATCGACGAGGAGCCGGTCGACCCGCAGTTCGATCCGCTCGACGAGCCGGACGGTGGACTGGGCGGCCTGCTCGGCGACCTCTTCTGACCAGGGAGTCTCGCGCCGTAAGCATGGCGAGGGGCGGTGCCGGAGATCAACACTCCGGGGCCGCCCCTCAACCGTCACTATAGGACGGACCGGTGGGCCGCTCCAGAAGATTGGCACTCCCCCAGGTCACGGCCCGAACGGGTCCGGCCGCTTCTCCAACAGCTCGTGCAGGGTGGCCTGGATCGTCTCGCGCACCTGATCGGCGAGGTTGTAGACGACCAGCGGATCGTCCGCGAACTCGGTGAGATGCGCGGTCGGGATCGGTGGGCAGAACTGGATCAGCCACTTGCTCGGCAGCGGCACCATGCCCAGCGGTCCCAGCAGGGGGAAGGTCGGCGTGATCGGGAAATAGGGGATCCCGAGGAGGCGGGCCAGCGGCTTCAGATCGGCCAGGATCGGATAGATCTCCTCGGCGCCCACGATCGCGACCGGGACGATCGGCGTGCCGGTGCGCAGGGCCGCCGAGACGAACCCGCCCCGGCCGAAGCGCTGCAGCTTGTAGCGCTCGGAGAACTTCTTCCCGATGCCCTTGAAGCCCTCCGGGAAGACGCCGACCAGCTGTCCCGAGGTCATCAGGCGCTCGGCGTCCGGGTTGCAGGCGACGGTGGCGCCGGCCGCGCGGGCCAGCTCGCTCATCAGCGGCATCCGGAAGACCAGGTCGGCGCCGAGCAGCCGCAGATGGCGCTGCTCGGGATGTTTGTCGCGCAGGCCCACGGTGAGCATCAGCGCGTCCAGCGCGATCGTGCCGGAGTGGTTGCCGACCACCAGGGCGCTGCCCTCGGCCGGCACGTTCTCGATGCCGAGCACCTCGGTGCGGAACCAGTCCCGATACAGGATCTTCAGCAGCGGGTGGAAGATCGTCTCGGCGAGCTCCGGGTCGAACCCGAACTCGTCCACCTCATACGCCCCGGCGAGGCGGCGGCGCAGGAAGGCCAGGCCGTCGGCGACCCGCCGGTCCCAGACGTCCAGCGAGTCGGCCACGGGCGCCTGCTCCGGTTTCTCCGGCATCGGCTCGCCCTTCTCCGGGATCGGGCGCCGGCCGTTGACCCTCTGCACCGGCGGCGGCTCGGGCAGCCGGAACTCGGTGTGTCCGGGCAACATGTCGCGATACTCGTCCTGGCTCACGGCGTCTCCCGTCCGGCCGGCGCCGGCTGGGCCGCGGCCGCCCGGACCCGGCGGATGCCGTCCAGAATCGCGTTCTCCGCGGCGCTGAGGCGGGCCGCGGTGACCGTGGAGCCGGCCGCGTGCGCCTGGATGAACTCCTCGAACGCCGCCGCCGTCGTACGCGGGGTGAAGCCGAACTCACCGATCAGGCGGGTCGTGTCCACCACCCGGCCGTGCACGAAGAGGTCGATCTGGTCCATGCCGATCTGCTCGACGCCGAGGTTGCGGAGCAGGGCCGCGCCGGTGGAGAGGGCCGGCTCGGGCAGTGGCAGCGAGACGCGCCCGGCCCGGCGGACGGCCTGGGAGAGCATCAGGACGCCGGAGCCGGCGACGTTGAAGGTCCCCGGGTGGTCCTCGGTCACCGAGCGGTGCAGGACCT
Source organism: Actinoplanes philippinensis (assembly GCF_900113015.1). Lineage (GTDB taxonomy): Bacteria > Actinomycetota > Actinomycetes > Mycobacteriales > Micromonosporaceae > Actinoplanes > Actinoplanes philippinensis. The sequence goes on along the minus strand of NZ_FONV01000012.1, from coordinate 293,869 downwards.
CGAGGGCGTCCTCGACGTGCACGAACTGGAGCCGGGCGTCCCGGCCGAGCACGGTGGGCACCACCGGCTGGGCGAAGTAGCGGGTCAGCGACGTCTCGGCGGACGAGCTGATCATCGGGGCGAAGCGCAGGACGGTCGCCGCGACCTCGGGCCGGCGGCGGCGGAACCCGCGCACATAGCCCTCGACGTCGAGGATGTCGCGGGCGAACGCGCCACGCGGCACCGCTCGCGGCTCGGTGTCCTCGGTGAAGACCGCGGGATCGCGGAAGGAGGCGCCGTAGGCCGCCGTGGACGAACGCACGACGAGTTTGCGCAGCCGGGGAGCACCCTGGGCGGCGGCCAGCACCTGCATGGTGCCGATGACGTTCTGCTCTTTCATCGCCGCACGCCCGCCGTGCCGGCTGTCGGGCACGCTGGTGATCGCCAGGTGCACGACGGCCTCGGCGCCGAGGTCGGCGATGGCCTCGGTGGCCGCGCGCGCGTCGGCCCGGATCCGCTCGACACCCTCCAGCAGGCCCAGAAGGCGTGCGGGCGGGTCGTGCGGATCCAGGCCGACGACACGGTCGATACGAGGATCAGCGGCGAGGCGCGCGGCCACCCGAGCGCCGAGATAACGGCTGACTCCGGTGACCACGACAACGCTGGGCGGTGAGGTCACCACGGGGGCACCCTTCGATGCGCGGCCTCGATCAGATGGCAAGTGCCGTCAACGGCCGGACTGTACGCCCGGCCGACGGTCACTTGCCGAGACGGCGACGCTGGACGCGGGTCTTGCGCAGCAGCTTGCGGTGCTTCTTCTTCGCCATACGCTTGCGGCGCTTCTTGACCACGGAGCCCATACGAAAAGCCTCTCGAGAAACCATGTGGGTGGCCCGGCAGACGGCCGGGACCGGACTGGGACGGCGCCCGGAGCAGCGGCGCCAATGTACAGCGGCACGCATGACCCGGGAACCAACCGGTCCAGCGTACCGGCATGCCCCAGCCGGGCCAACACGGCCCCGGTCGTCAGGCGCTCTGTGAGAAGGCGCCACGCAGATACTCGTGTACCGCGTGCTCGGGCACCCGGAACGAACGGCCGACCCGGACGGCGGTGAGATCACCACCGTGCACGAGCCGGTAGACGGTCATCTTGGAAACCCGCATGAGGGCGACCACCTCGGCCACTGTCAGGAACCGTACCTCCGAGAGGCGTTCCTCGGTCTGGGCTGGACCCGTCATCTCGTCGCACCGATCCTTTCGCAATCCTCCGCGGCCGGAGCGGCCGGAGGATCCGGAGACCGCGGGGATGACGTGCGTGTCATCAGAACGGTATCGATACGGCTGTGACCAACGCGATACGTTCCGTGAAATGCCCAGAAAAAGTCAAGCCCGACACGCCGGATCCGTGGTGATATCGCCCCTTATTTCCGGGAAGCTACGGCTCGTGCCAGAAATCCGACGTTCGCCGGGCGCTCCGCCAGGCGGCGCATCAGGTGGCCGTACCACTCCTCGCCGTAGGGCAGGTGGATCCGGACCGTGTGACCGCCGCCGGCCAGCCGGGCCTGCTCCTCCGGGCGCACCCCGTACTGCATCTGGAACTCGTACTCCGTGGTGGAGCGGTCGAACCAGCGGGCCCGGTCCTCGGCGATCGCGATCAGCCGGGTGTCGTGGGTCGCCACCATCGGGTATCCCTCGCCCGCCATCAGGATGTTCAGGCAGCGGACGAACGACTTGTCCACGTCGAGCGCGGACTGGAACGCCACCGACTCGGGCTCCGCGTAGGCGCCCTTGCACAGCCGCACCCGGGAGCCGGCCGTGGCCAGCTCACGACAATCCCCCTCGGTACGCCGCAGGTACGCCTGCAGGGCCGCCCCGGTGGACGGGAAGTCACGCCGCAGCTCGGTCAGCGTCTCCAGGGTCGCGTCGGTGGAGTTGTGGTCCTCGGCGTCCAGCGTCACCGTGGTGCCCGCCTCGGCCGCCGCGGCACAGATCGCGCGGGCGTGCTCGTACGCCAATTTCTCGTCGATCCGCTGCCCCAGGGCCGAGAGTTTGACGCTGACCTCGACCGCCGGCGTCAGGCCGGCGCCCTTGAGGCGGCCGAGGACCGAGACGTACTCGTCGCGGGCGGCCACCGCCTGCTCTATCGTCCGGGTGTCCTCGCTCAGGTGGTCGAGGCTGACGGCCAGGCCGTCGTCCGCGAGCCGGCGGCTGACCAGCAGAACCTCGTCGGCGCTCGGCCCGGCGACGAAACGCTGCACGAGCCCCCGGCTGACGGGGGCCGACTCGACGAGCCGCCCGAGCCGGGTCGACCCGGCAGCGGCGAGAAACAGGGTACGGAGCATGCGCCGAGCGTAACGTCCGGACCTGGCACGGACCCCGGGCAACACATACGTGCTCCATGAGGTCAGGTGCGGCTACCGTTGTCGGGTGAACTTCGATGCGTACGCCCGTACGGCGATAGACCTCGTCAACGCAGGTCTGGATGATCTCGCCGGGTTGCGGGCCCTGTTCAGCAGCGAGCAGGCGTACATGCGCGACCAGGTCACCGAGAAGGACCTGGCTCCGTTCCGCCGTGCGCAGCGGCGGTTGCGCGAGGTCTTCGAGTTCGGCACCTCCGGGCAGGACGCCGAGGCGGTGCGCGAGCTGAACGGCCTGCTCGAGGCCTACCCCGTGCAGCCACGCATCTCCGGGCACGACGCGAGCGACTGGCACATGCACGTGACCAGCCGCGGCTCCTCGGTCAGCGCCGAGTATCTGGCCGGCGCCGTGTGGGGTCTGTCCGTCTGGCTCTGCGAGTACGGGAGCGCCCGCTTCGGCATCTGCGCCGACGAGCGGTGCGGCAACGTCTACCTCGACACGTCCTCGAACAACTGCCGCCGGTTCTGCTCGGAGCGCTGCGCCACCCGGTCGCACGTCGCCGCGCACCGGGCCCGCAAGCGCGCCGCCGCGGACCTCACCCCTGCGTGACGGCCTTGCTCGGCTCCAGGTGCTTCCGGGCGAACTCCAGCGCCTCGCGGAGGTCGGCCTCACGGGCCGGGCGGCTCGCCGCCTTACGCGTGTTGATCTCCAGCGCCACCGAGCCGGTGAAGCCGCGCCCGGCCAGCGACCGCAGCAGCTCGGCGCACGGCTGATTGCCACGGCCGGGCACCAGGTGCTCGTCGCGCCCCTCGCCGGTGCCGTCGCCGAGGTGCACGTGCCGCAGGCCGGAGCCCATCCGGTCGGCCATCTCCAGCGCGTCGATCCGCGAGGCCGCGCAGTGCGAGAGATCCAGCGTGTACGCATCGAAGCCGGTCTCGGTCGGATCCCAGCCGGGGTTGTACGGCACCACCCAGCGGCCGGCCATCTTGACCGGAAACATGTTCTCCACCGCGAAGGTCAGGTCGGGGTGCCGGCCGCGGATCCTGGCCAGACCTTCCGCGAAGTTGCGGGCGTAGTCACCCTGCCAGCGGAACGGCGGGTGCACCACCACGGTCGGCGCGCCCAGGGTCTCGGCGAGCTGGGCGGCCCGGGTCAGCCGCTCCCACGGGTCGGAACTCCACACCCGCTGGGTGACCAGCAGGCACGGGGCGTGCACGGACAGGACCGGGACGCCGTAGTGGTCGGCCAGCCCCTTCAGGGCGCCGGCGTCCTGGCTGACGGCGTCGGTCCAGACCATGACCTCCAGGCCGTCGTAGCCGACCGTGGCCGCCATCTCGAACGCCGCCGCCGTCGGCTCCGGGAAGACCGAGGAGCTGGAGAGAAGCACGGGTACGCGGGAAGTCACGCCCTCCAGCGTAGCCGCGCGCAGCAGGGCCGGATATATCAGCTCTAAACGGTCATGATCCACGAGTGGGCGTACGCTGACCCGGATGAGCCGCGCGACACCACCCCGGGAAGTACCGCTCGACTTCCCTCGCGAATGGATCGAGTTCCTCGATCCCGCCGACGAACAGCATCTGGTCCGGGCCGATCTGACCTGGCTGCTCTCCCGCTGGACCTGCGTCTTCGGCTCCGCCTGCCGGGGCATCCTGCCCGGCCGCGCCGAGGACGGCTGCTGCTCGCACGGCGCGTTCTTCACCGACGCCGACGACGAGGCCCGGGTGAAGGAGGCGGCGGCACGGCTCACCCCGCAGACCTGGCAGCACTACCGGCGCGGGTTCAAGAATTACACCGAGGTGGACACCGTCGACGGCGAGAAACCCGCGCGGCGTACGGCCACGCGCTCCGCCGACGGCCCGTGCGTCTTCCTCAACGAGGCCGGCTTCCCGGGTGGCGCCGGCTGCGCGCTGCACGGCCAGGCCCTGCGCGACGGCGTGCACCCGCTCAAGTACAAGCCGGACGTCTGCTGGCAGCTGCCGGTCCGCCGCGAGCAGGACTGGATCACCCGGCCGGACGGCACGAAGCTGCTCCAGTCCACCCTGAGCGAGTTCGACCGGAGGGGCTGGGGGCCGGGCGGCCACGATCTGGCCTGGTGGTGCACCTCGTCGCCGGAGGCCCACGTGGGCACCGAGCCGATGTACGTCACCTACGCACCAGAGCTGACCGAGCTGATCGGCGAAGCAGCATACGGCCACCTCGCCGAGCTCTGCTCTGCCCGTATCAAGTCCGGTCTGATCGCCGTCCACCCCGCGACCAGCGCGGCCAACCCCAGGCGTCGGGTGACCCGATCACGGGCGGGTCACCCGACCTCACCATAGTCGCATGCTACTTGGTATGCGACAAGGGTGAATCAGGGCTCGAATTTGTAGCCCAGGCCTCGCACGGTGACGATGTAGCGCGGCGCGGACGGCTCCGGCTCCACCTTGGAGCGCAGCCGCTTGACGTGCACATCGAGCGTCTTGGTGTCACCGACGTAGTCGGCGCCCCAGACCCGGTCGATCAGCTGGCCACGGGTCAGCACCCGGCCGGCGTTGCGCAGCAGCAGCTCGAGCAGCTCGAACTCCTTCAGCGGCAACTGCACGCCCGAGCCGTCGACGGTCACGACGTGCCGCTCGACGTCCATCCGTACCGGGCCGGCGGCCAGGGTCGGCGTCGTCACCTCGGGCGCGTCGGCACCCTGGCGGCGGAGCACAGCGCGGATCCGGGCGACCAGCTCCCGGGGCGAATACGGCTTGGTGACGTAGTCGTCCGCTCCGATCTCCAGACCGACGACCTTGTCGATCTCGCTGTCCCGGGCGGTGACCATGATGATCGGGACTGCGGAGCGCTGACGCAGCTGACGACAGACCTCGGTGCCGGACATCTCGGGAAGCATGAGGTCGAGCAGCACGATGTCGGCGCCGGTCCGGTCGAACTGCGTGAGGGCAGAGGTCCCGGTCGCAGCGACCGACACCTCGAAACCCTCCTTGCGCAGCATGTACGACAGGGCGTCGGAGAACGACTCCTCGTCCTCGACCACGAGCACGCGGGCCAATGAAGTTCCTTCCGTCGTCGGCGGCGGGCTCAGCGCCCGGCCACACCGGACTCGATCTCAATCGCCGTCGGTGACGACGAGGGGGACTCGGGGGTCGCGCAGGTAGGCGCAGGGTGAACGTAGAGCCGTCGCCGAGTGAACTGGTCACGTCGACGCGGCCCCCGTGGTTCGTCGCGATGTGTTTGACGATCGCCAGGCCGAGGCCGGTGCCGCCGGTGGACCGGGATCGGGCCTGGTCAGCGCGGTAGAAGCGCTCGAAGACCCGCTCCACGTCCTGCGGGGCGATGCCGATGCCCTGATCCGCGACGTCGATCTCGATCCAGTCGTCGCTGTTACGCATGGTGAGCGAGACGGTGGTGTTCTCGCCGGAGTACGCGATCGCGTTCTCCACCAGGTTGGTGACCGCCGTGGCGAACTGGCTGTCGTTGCCGTACGCCATGACGCCCTTCGGGCCCTCGTAGCTGACCTCGATGCTCTTCGCCGACGCGGTCGTCCTGGTCCGGTCGATCACCTCGGCGATCACCCAGTCCAGCGAGACCGGCTCCGGGTTCGGCAGCGGCTCCGCCCCCTGCAGCCGGGTGAGTTCGAGCAACTCGTTCACCAGGCGGCCCATCCGGGCGGACTCGTGATGGATGCGCTCGGCGAACCGGCGAGCCGCCAGCAGATCCTCGGACTGCGCCTCCGGCGTGGCCTCGGGAAGCTGGGTGGCGTCCAGCAACGCCTCGGCCAGGAGCTGCAGCGCCCCGATCGGGGTCTTCAGCTCGTGGCTGACGTTCGCCACGAAGTCACGGCGCACCCGGGCCAGCCGGTGCGCCTCGGTCACGTCGGCGGCCTCGACCGCGACGTGCGTCGAGTTCAGCGCGACGGCCCGCAGGTGCAGGCCGAGCGGGGCATGCCCGCCGCCAGCCCGGCCTCGGGGAAGATCCAGCTCGACCTCCCGGCGCACTCCGGTCCGCCGGACCTGGCCGGCCAGCGTACGCAGGATCGGGTGCGCGGCGATGGTGCCCGGAGCCCCGCCGGAGCGGAGCAGGCCCATCGCGCGGGCCGCCGGATTGACCAGCACCGGATGGTCGTCGGCGTCGAGGACGACGACTCCCACCCGTAACGAATCGAGGCTCTTCCGTCCGAGCCCCTTGAGGCCGTGTTTGCCTCCCGGGCGATCGTCGTCCGGTTCGATGGCGGCGCTCCCCTCCGGTGCCCCGGTCCGAGCCTCTCCGCCCGGCCGGCGGATCCGGGCAAGGGCGAGTCCCGCTCCCACACCGACGACGAGCGCGGCAGCAACCATGCCGACGGCGTATTCCCACTCCACGCTGCGATCGTAGGGTCATTGTTTACCTGAACCACAGGGCCATTACGGCAAATCGGGCGCGCGTCGAATAATGTTCACCACTGCGCCCGCCCTCGTTCACCGGCGTTCATGTTGAGGCCGTTCCACGCCCATAGCCTGGTCAGCGCACCCCGGCCGTCGCCATCGGCCGTCGCCGTCGAAAGAGGGAACTGAGAAATGCGCGAGGAGTACCAGGCCGATCTGGTCGAGGTGAGCCGCCTGCTCGTGACCATGGCTGAGTCGGTCCGCGCCGCGCTCCGCAAGGCGACGTCGGCGCTGCTGACCGCCGACCTGACAGCCGCCCAGTCCGTGATCGAGCGGGACTCGGAGGTCGACGCCATCTACGAACAGGTCGAGCTCAAGGTCGCGGACACCATCGCCCGGCAGGCGCCGGTCGCGTCCGATCTGCGCCGCGTCATCACCGCGCTGCACATCGGCGCCGACCTGGAGCGGATGGGCGACCTGGCCGAGCACGTGGCGAAGACCGCGGCCCGCCGGCATCCGTCCCCGGCGGTCCCGGCCGAGCTGCGGCCCACCTTCAAGGGCATGGCCGAGGTCGCCGACCACATGGCCGAGCAGATCACCGAGCTGCTGGCGAAGCCGAACGCGGAGCAGGCGGCACAGCTGGAGAAGGACGACGACGCGATCGACGACCTCGAGCGCAAGCTGTTCAAGATCATGCTGGCCGACGACTGGCCCTACGGCGCGGAGACCGCGATCGACGGCGCCCTGCTGGGCCGCTTCTACGAGCGCTACGCCGACCACGCCGTGAACATCGGCGAGCACCTGATCTACCTGATCACCGGCGAGAACTGAGCTGGCTGGCTCCGCTTCGCTCCGCGGGCAAAATGCCTTGTAACCGGTGACGAGTCAGGCGATTTGCCGCCACCCAGCAAACCCCGCTGGGCGTCGGCAAATCGACTGCCTCGTCACCGGCGGCATTTTGCGGGTCGTTCCGTGAGTACGCCCTCGCGGAGACTGTCGGGGCAGGGTCGCGCTTTGCACCACGGGGGCCGGGACACCACGGGGGTGTCCCGGCTCCCGTCGTTTTACTTGCGGCCCTGGGCGGCCACGGCGGCGGCGGCCTCCTTGGCGGCGACCGGGTCGAGGTAGGTGCCGCCCGCGGTGATCGGGCGGAGGTTCTCGTCCAGGTCGTAGCGCAGCGGGATGCCGGTCGGGATGTTCAGGCCGGCGATCGCCTCGTCGGAGATGTCGTCGAGGTGCTTGACGATGGCGCGCAGCGAGTTGCCGTGTGCCGCGACCAGCACCGTCTTGCCGGCGCGCAGGTCGGGGACGATCGCGTCGTACCAGTACGGCAGGGCCCGCTCCAGCACGTCCTTCAGGCACTCCGCCTTCGGCAGGATCTCCGGGGCCAGGTCGGCATACCGCGCGTCACCCGCCTGGGAGAACTCCGAGTCCTCCTCGATCGGGGGCGGGGGCACGTCGTACGACCGGCGCCAGAGCATGAACTGCTCCTCCCCGTACGTCTCCAGGGTCTGCTTCTTGTCCTTGCCCTGCAGGGCGCCGTAGTGGCGCTCGTTGAGCCGCCAGTGACGCTTCACCGGGATCCAGTGGCGGTCGGTGATGTGCAGCGCGATCTCACTGGTCCGGATCGCGCGCCGAAGAAGGCTGGTGTGCACCACGTCGGGCAGCACCCCCTGCTCCTTGAGAAGCTCGCCGCCGCGCCGGGCCTCGTCCTCACCCTTGGCGTCCAGGTCCACGTCGACCCAGCCGGTGAAGAGGTTCTTGGCGTTCCACTCGCTGTTGCCGTGCCGCAGCAGCACCAGGGTTCCAGTCATGACCACATCTTCCCCCGACGCCCGGCCGCGCGTACGGGCCACCCGGCACGTGTCCGCCACCACACCGAAACCCGCTTGCGCGAAGATCCACGATGTAAGGGAATAAACCCCGACGGCTACTTACGGGGAGATGATCGTGCGAGGTTGGCTACGGCAGGCGGCCGGTGGGCTGCCCCGGCAGTTCTGGTTCCTCTGGACCGGCACCCTGATCAACCGGGTCGGCTCGTTCGCGGTGCTCTTCCTGAGCATCTACCTGACCAGCGAGCGCGGGTTCTCGCAGAGCCAGGCCGGTCTGGTCCTGGGTCTCTACGGTGTCGGCGGCGCGATCGGCACGGTGTCCGGCGGGGTCCTGGCCGACCGCTGGGGCCGCCGCCCGACCATGCTGGTGGCCCAGTTCGGCGCGGCCGGGCTGATGCTGGCCCTGGGACTCGCCCGGACGTACCCGCAGATCGCCGTCGCGACCTTCCTGCTCGGTCTCTTCGCCGAGGCGGTCCGGCCGGCCTTCTCGGCCATGATGGTCGACGTGGTGCCGGAGCGCGACCGGGTCCGGGCGTTCTCCCTGAACTACTGGGCGATCAACCTCGGCTTCGCGGTCGCGGCGATCCTCGCGGGCTTCGCGGCGAACGTCGATTACCTGCTGCTCTTCGGCGCCGACGCGGCCACCACCCTGATCACCGCGACCATCACGGCGATCTTCCTGGCCGAGACCCGGCCGGCCCGCGTCCCGGGGCGCCGGGCGGAGCCGGGCGGAGGCCTCGGCACGGCGCTGCGGGACGGCAACTTCGTCGTCTACCTGCTGCTCACCTTCGTCTCGGTGCTGGTCATCCTGCAGCACCTGTCGACGTTGCCGATCAGCATGCTGGCCGACGGGCACACGGCCGCCACCTACGGCACGGTCATCGCGGTGAACGGCGTCCTGATCGTCTCCGGCCAGCTCTTCGTCCCGAAACTGATCGAGGGGCGCAACAGCGCCACGGTCCTGGCGGTCGCGGCGCTGCTGATCGGTTCCGGTTTCGGGCTGGTCGCCCTCGCCGAGACCCCGCTGATGTACGCCGTAACGGTGATCATCTGGACTCTGGGCGAGATGCTGCAGTCCCCCAGCAACGCGGCCACCGTGGCGGCGCTCTCCCCACCCGGCCTGCGTGGCCGTTACCAGGGCCTGAACTCGCTCTCCTGGTCGGCCGGGACGGCCCTGGCCCCGATCCTCGGCGGCCTGGTCCTGCAGCGGGCTGGTGACGCCGTGCTCTGGGGCGGGTGTTTCGCCCTGTGCGCCGTGGTCGCGGTGGGCCAGTTGCTGGCCGGCCCGGCACGTGCCCGGCGGGCGATGCGGCTGCGGCTGGCGCAAGAGGAGACCGAGTCGGAACGCGCGACGGCGAGTGCCTGAAAAGCGGATTCCGGCGCCTTTAAGCCGCGAGCATCGATAGTGAATGATCCGGCCGTGTCCAATAGGTGAACACCGGAAACAAGCCGGAAACAAAAGCGCCGGCGGCGGCGGGCGACACCCATCCCCATAGGCGCCGCCCGCACTTACCGCCGGTCTCGGGTCGCGCCGTCCCCCAACGGCTCATGCCACCCGTCCCCAAACACCGAACCGTGGCGATCATTGCTGATCGACCCGTTCCCCGAACTGACGGCTCGGCGTCCATCGACCACGCTAGTTGGGGCATGCAAGCCTCACAACCCGATTTCGTGTCGACATCTGTCTCAACCGTCACATTCACCAACTACCAACCGATCGGACGAGTCGCCAATCACTCTTCCGGGTTTCGCAGTCGGGAAGAAATCACGACAACCACCGTTCGGTAACCCGGCGACGGCAAATGGCGCATGACAGTAGACGGCTGTCGAACCAGCCGTCCACAGACTCAGGGAATCCTCAGCACATCGCCAGGAGACTGCCAGTACCCAGGGACGGCGTGTGTCACACATCGATCGGCGAGAAACCGTCCGGCCACAATGGACCAATCGGTACGGATTGCCCGAGTGCCCTCTTCACGCGATCTTGTGGGTGCGGCGGCGAATCCGCGAGATCACGGCCGGACGCCTGCTCCGGCTGCTACTCCGGCTTCTGCTCCGGCTGCTACTGCGGCTTCTGCTCCGGCTTCTGCTCCGGTTGCTGCTCCGGCTGCTCGACGAGGTGTTTGAAGGCCTCCAGGTTGGCCGTCGACTCGCCCCGGCTCACCCGCCACGCCCACTCCCGGCGGATCGACGAGCCGAACCCGATCTCCAGCATCGTGTCGAAGGACTCGTCCGCATATGTCAGCACCGAGCCGAGCAACCGGTCCAGCTCGTCGGCGTCCAGGCCCTTCAGCGAGACCCGGCCGGTGAGATAGACGTCACCGGCCGCGTCGATCGAGAAGGCGACACCATACATCCGGGCGTTGCGCCGCAGCAGCCAGGCCCAGAGGTCCTCGTGCCGCTCGTCCGGCCGGCGCATCACGAACGCCTCGACCCGCAGCGCGTGCGCGCCGACGATCAGGTTGCAGGCCGTCTTCAGCTTGTGCGTGCCGGGCAGGGTGACCACATAGGAGCTGTCACCGGTCGCCTCCCACTCCAGCTCGCGCTCGGTCAGGACCTGCTCGATCAGCTCGGTCACCACGCTCAGGACGCCCCTTTCCAGATCGGCCCGGTCACCACGGGACGGATGCCTCTTTCCCCGATCGGTCCGGTCACCACGCTCAGGATGCCCCCATTCCCGATCGGCCGGTCACCACGGGACGGATGCCTCTTTCCCGATCGGCCCGGTCACCACGCAACGGATGCCTCTTTCCCGATCGGCCCGGTCACCACGCGACGGATGCCTCGTCGAGCCGGGCCGCGATCATCGCCCGGTGTGCGCTCACCGCGTCACGGTAGACGCGCAGCAGCGTCTCGGCGGTGCGGTCCCAGGAGAACTGCGACGCGTGGGCGACCGCCCCGGCTGCCAGCCGATGACGGCGGCCGGGCTCGTCGAGCAGCCGGTCCAGCACCCGCGCCCAGTCCCGCGGATCGTGCCCGTCGACGAGCACCCCGCTCACCCCGTCACGCACCGCGGTGACCAGGCCGCCGACCGCGGCCGCGACCACCGGCGTGCCGCAGGCCTGCGCCTCCAGGGCGACCAGGCCGAAGGACTCGTTGTAGGACGGAACGGCGACCAGATCGGCGGCCCGGTAGAGAGACGCCAGGTCGGCGCCGGTCTGCGGCGGCAGGAACACCACCGAGTCGGCGACCCCGAGGGTCGCGGCCAGCTCGATCAACGCGGTCGGCCGGTCCAGGCCGCTGCCGCTCGGGCCGCCGCAGATCACCAGGGTCGCGCCGGTGCGCATCTCGGCCAGGGCGGCGATCAGCACATCGGGCGCCTTGAGCGGCTGGATCCGGCCGACGAACGCGATGATCCGGCCGCGCTCGGGCAGGCCGAACCGGGCCCGGTCGGCCGCGCCGGGCCGGAACCGGCGCAGGTCGACACCCGGCGGCACCACGCTGACCAGCGACGGGTCGGCGTCGTAGTGGGTGATCAGGTCCTGCGCCTCGAACTCGGTGTTGGCCACGAGACGGTCCGACGCGGCGACGACCTGCTCCTCGCCGATCACCCGCGCTTTCGGCTCGGGCCGGTCACCGGTCGCGATGAACCTGTTCTTCACCTTGGCCAGGGTGTGCGCGGTGTGCACGTGCGGCACGCCCCAGCGCTCCCGGGCGAGCCAGCCGACCTGCCCGGAGAGCCAGTAGTGCGAGTGGATCAGGTCGTAGTGGCCCGGCGGGTGCGCGGCCTCGGCCCGGAGCACGCCGTTGGTGAAGGCGCACAGCTGGGCGGGCAGCTCCTCCTTGGCGAGCCCCTCGTAGGGCCCGGCGGTGACATGCCGCACGTGCACCCCCGGCGACATCTCGACGACGGGCGGCAGGTCGCCGGCGGTGGCCCGGGTGAAGACCTCCACCTCGACGCCCCGCTCGGCCAGGCGTTTGGCGATCTCGACGATGTACACGTTCATCCCGCCCGCGTCGCCGGTGCCCGGCTGCTCCAGGGGCGAGGTGTGCACGGAGAGGGTCGCGATCCGGCGAGGAGTCGGCCATCGGCCACCGGCCCGTAGCTCAGCCACGCTGGCTCCCTCCGTATCGGTTCTGCAACATGCTTGTTGCGCCAACGTTCATCTTCCCCATCGGCGGCCCCGGAACCACCACTCAGCCGACCCGGGGTGATCCAGGTCATTGATCACGTGGGACGTCCCTCGTCATGGACCAGAATCGAGGCATGCAGAACATCGCAGTGGTCACCGGCGCTTCCAGCGGGATCGGCGCGGCGACGGCCCGCCGGCTGGCCGCGGAGGGATTCCACGTCGTCGCCGCGGCACGGCGTGCCGACCGGCTGGAGGCGCTGGTCAAGGAGATCGGGGCGAGCGCCACGGCGGTCGAGTGCGACGTCACCTCGGACGACTCCGTGGCCGGCCTGGCGGCGGCGGTGGCCGCGCTCGGCGGTCCGGTCACGCTGCTGGTCAACAACGCGGGCGGGGCCCGTGGCGTGGATCCGGTCGCCTCCGGGTCGGTCGACGACTGGCAGTGGATGTATGACGTGAACGTGCTCGGCACCCTGAGGGTGACGAAGGCGCTGCTCCCGGCCCTGGAGGCGAGCGGCCACGGCACGATCGTGACGGTCGGGTCCACCGCGGCCTTCACGCCGTACGAGGGTGGCGGCGGCTACGTGGCGGCCAAGCACGCCGAGACCGCTCTGGTCGGCACCCTGCGGCTGGAGCTGGCCGGCAAACCGGTCCGGGTCATCGAGATCGACCCCGGCATGGTGCGCACCGACGAGTTCGCGGTCAACCGGTTCGGCGGCGATCAGGACAAGGCCGACGCGGTCTACGCCGGGGTCCGGGAGCCGCTGGTGGCCGACGACATCGCCGACTGCATCGCGTGGACCGCCACCCGCCCGCAGCACGTCAACGTGGACCGGCTGGTGGTGCGGCCGATCGCCCAGGCCGCCCAGCACAAGGTCCACCGCGAGCTCTAGGTTCTCGGGGTATGAAGCCGGTCGGCGCGATCACCCGGGGGACGACCAATCCCAACCGGCTCCGGCGCGTCGACAACTTCATCGCGTACCGCTGCGGTGGGCCTTTGAAAGAGGCGGCGCAGCCGCTGGTGATCGATCTGGGCTACGGCGCCACTCCGGTGACGGCGGTGGAGCTGCGCGGCCGTCTCGCTGCCGCGGTCCGGCCGGACGTCGCGGTCGTCGGTCTGGAGATCGATCCGGTCCGGGTGAGTGACGCCCAGCCGTTCGCGGACCCGCCGTGGCTGGAGTTCCGGCGTGGCGGGTTCGAGCTTGCCGGGCTGACGCCGGTGGTGGTGCGCGCGTTCAACGTGCTGCGGCAGTATGCCGAGGACGAGGTGGCGGCGGCCTGGCGGACGATGACCGCGACCGGGGCGCTGCTGGTCGAGGGCACCTGCGACGAGCTGGGCCGGATCGCCACCTGGACGGTCGTCGAGGGTGGTGTGCCGTCGACGCTGACCCTGTCGGCTCGGCTGCCGACGCTCGGCCATCCGGCGGTCTTCGCCGAGCGCCTGCCGAAAGCGCTGATCCACCACAACGTGCCCGGTCATCCGGTGCACGAGCTGCTGCGGGCGCTGGGTCGCGCGTGGGAGACCGAGGCGACGCCGTTCGGGCCGCGGCAGCGCTGGCCGGCCACGATCCGGCGGATGCGCGACGAGGGCTGGCCGGTGCTCGACGGCCCGGCCCGGTGGCGGCTCGGCGAGCTGACCCTGCCCTGGCCGGGTTAGCCCTGGTCCTTCCGGTCCAGCGCCTCTTTCACCGCGGTCAGGAGGGCGTCGGCGGTGAACGGCTTCTTCACCAGGATGTCGTCCTCGGTGATCTCGCCCTTGGCGACCGCGTGGTCCTTCGGCAGGCCGGAGACGAAGACCACGCCGATCCCGGGGCGCAGACTGCGGATGGTCCGGGCCAGCTCACCGCCGGAGGCGCCGGGCAGTGTCAGGTCGGTGATCAGCACGTCGATCTTTCCGGGGTGATCCCGGGTGATCGAGAGGGCCTCGTCCGGCTCGCCGGTGGCCAGCGTCGTATACGCCCCGCGGCGCTCCAGCATCCGGCGCATGATGTCGCGCAGATCCTCCTCGTCGTCGACGACCAGGATTGTCGGCCTCTCGGCGACCGGCGCCTCGGACATCTCGGTCCTCCTCGGGCTGGGGTCGCTCTCACGCTATCCGCCCCCGAGGCCCGGCGTACGGCTCACCGTCAAAAACCGGCTGGTTCCCCGTGCTGTCCCGAAGGCCGGGAAACAGCACCGGGAACCAGCCGGGTTCTCGCGGCCGGATGCCAGGGCTGTCTCCGCCGCGGGGAGACAGCCCTGGCAACCGGCAAGGGATTCGGTTCAGAGCAGGTGGCCGGTGTAGAGCAGGCGGTTCGGCGAGCCCTTGCCCGGGTCCTTGACCAGGTTGACGCCGGCGTTGGCGACCAGGTCGTCACGCACCTGGCGGGGCGTCCAGTCCGGGTGCGCGGCCAGGACCAGGGCGGCCGCGCCGGCCACGTGCGGCGCCGCCATCGAGGTGCCGCTCATCTTCTGAACGGCGGTGTCCGAGCCCTTCGCCGACGACGTGATGTCCACGCCCGGGGCGAAGATGTCCAGGCAGGTGCCCCAGTTGGAGAAGTCCGCACGGCGGTCGGCGGAGTCGACGGCGCCGACGGTGATCGCGTCGGGCGTGGAGGCCGGCGAACTCTCGCAGCCGTTCTCGTCCTCGTTGCCGGCGGCGATCGCGTAGGTCACGCCCTTGCCGATGGAACGCTTGACGGCCGCGTCGAGGGCCTTGCTGCGCGGGCCGCCCAGGCTCATGTTGGCCACCGCGGGCAGCTGGGCGTGCTCGGTCACCCAGTCGACGGCGGCGATGAAGTCGGAGAACGAACCGGAGCCGTCACAGCCGAGCACCCGCAGGGCGACCAGCTTGACGTCCTTGGCCACGCCGTAGGTACGGCCGCCGATGGTGCCGGCGACGTGGGTGCCGTGGCCGTGGCAGTCGTTCGCGGTGGCGTCGCCGTCGACGAAGTCCCAGCCGCTGCGGGCCCGGCCGCCGAACTCCTTGTGGCTGGTCCGGACACCGGTGTCGATCACGTAGGCGGTGATCGCCGAGGCGGACTTGTAGGTGTAGGTCTTCGACAGCGGCAGCGCGCGCTGGTCGATCCGGTCCAGGCCCCAGGCCAGCTTCTTCGACTGCCGGTACGCCTGGGCGGGAGCCGGCAGGCCCTTGCCGTCGACCACGGCGTCCTGCTCGACGTAGTCCACGGACGGGTCGGCGGCCAGGCGGGCGGCCTCGTCGGCGGTGGCCTCCAGGTGGAAGCCGCGCACCGTGGCCAGGTAGTTGTCGGCGACATTTCCGCCGTACCGGTGGACCAGCTCCTGTGAAGTGGCGGTGACCCGGTCGGCGGCCGGCGTGCCGGATTTCAGCACCACGATGTAGCTGCCGGGGATGGCGCCCTGGGCGCCGGCCCCGGAGATGGATCCCACAGCGGGCACGGCCGGCGCGGCGACGGCCGTCCCGGTGAGGCCCGCGAGGGTGGCGGTGGCGGCGCTCGCGGCGACGGTCAGTCGGATGGCCAGGCGGCGGGCGTCGTTACCGAACATATGTGGTGGGTCCTCTCGGTTGTGTTCTCAGGTCGTGTGGAATCCGGCCCGGGGGCATGCCGAAAGCAGTTGAGGGAAATGTTGGGGACGGCGGGTTGTGCTCCCGGGATCCTCCGGGTTGTGACCGGGTTGCACGGTCCGGGCCGCCAGAGTCACAGCGCGAACCTCTAAGCCACCCGGGCGGGGGGCCGAATTTCTCGCTGTCAGGACCGCTGCACCGCTACCGAAGCACCGCCACCGAGCAACAAGGAGAGCGATATGACCGCACTGCTGTCGCCCGAGATCGACACCGTCGGCGAACTGACCGAGCGCTGCGATCGTTGTGGGGCGGCCGCCAAGCTGGAGGTCGTCCTGACCAGCGGCGGAGACCTGGCCTTCTGTGGGCATCACGCCAACCGCCACCGGGCCGACATCGCCAAGGTGGCCAGCAAGATCCGTCTTGAGGACGGCTTCGACTGGGCGGGCAAGTAACCAACTGCTCACCCCGGGTAGCCCGCGTTATGCTCTTTCCCTCACGTCTTGGGGGTATTTGTGCATATCGCGGCGCACGACGTGGGCAGGTTGTCCCGGCTCGCCGCCGGGTGCGCCGGAGCCACGGCTGCCGTCTTCGGCGCCCTGCACACGTTCGACCCCGGGCCGGCTCCGGCCCTGATCCCGGCCGGGGTCGCCCTCCTGCTCCAGGCGGTTCCGGACCCCGGTGACCAGGCCGGCCGGCTCCGCGCCGGGGCGGCGGTGCTCCTCGCGCTCGCCGCCACCGGCGCCGGCGCCGCCCACCTCGGCTCCCACCCGGCGGCGGCGGTCGCCATCGCCCTCTCCGGACTGGCCCTGGCCTGCCTCGATCTGCGCGTGCCCCGCCGCAGCGGCGGTATCGCCTTCCGGGTGGCCGACCCCCTGCTCCTCGGCGCCGCGATCATCGCGCTCGTCGCCCTCGTGCCCCGGCTCTTCGACGCGGTCGTCTCACCCGGCGAGGAGCCGGAGAGCGTCATGCCCGTCTACCTGGCCGGGGCACTGCTCTGCCTGGCCACCGGCACCATCCTGGCCCGCCCCGAGACCGGGCCGGCGCTCCTCGACGAGTCCGGGCCGCGCGCTGCCGTACGCCGCCTGGCTCCCGCCCTGATCGCCGCGCCCGTCGTCGCCGCCCTGGTCAGCGCCTTCGCCCAGCAGGCCGGCGTCAGCCCGGCGGTGGCCGCGGTGAGCACCGGCGTGATCCTCGCCGCCCTCGCGCTGCTCGCCCTGCTCGGCTATCTGGTCCGCACCCTCGACAACGCCGACCAGCGGGAGAAACACCTCGCGGCCGAGCTGGAGGAGCGGCAGGACTTCGCGCAGACGCTGCTCCAGTCGATGAACGAGGCAGTGATGGTCCTCGACGCCAACTATCGGGTGATCGACGTGAACCGCCGCTGGCGGGAGCTCACCGGACACGACGGCCTCCCCGCCGAGTCGCCGCCGCTGCCGCCACCGGGCACCGGCGGTGACTGGCTTCTGCCCCGCGCCGACGGCACCGACGTGCCGGTGCTCGCCACCATGGCCGCCATCCCGGACGCGGCCGGCGCGACCCGTGGGTACGTAGCCACCTACATCGACATCGCCGAGCGCAAGCAGGCCGAGGAGGCGCTCACCGAACACGCCGCCGAGCTGGAACGCGGCAACGCCGAGCTGGCCGCGGCCCTGGCCTTCAAGAACGACCTGACCTCGATGCTGACCCACGACGTGGCGCAGCCGATCAGCTCGATCGCCAGCCTCGCCGAGCTGCTCTGCGCGGACTGGGCCGACCTGCCCGAGGACATCCGGCTCGAACTGGCCACCAAGATCGACAAGAACACCCGGCGGCTGATCAAGATGATGAACGATCTGCAGCTGCTCTTCCGGCTGGACACCGGGACGGTGACCGCCCGCCGGGTGCCGGTGCCGCTGCTCGAGGTGGTCGAGGCGGCCTGCGGCACGGCCATCGGCACCGGCGACGTCGAGATCGCCATCGACGAGGAGCTGGCGGCGCTGGCCGACCGCGGGCACCTCAGCGTCGTGGTGGAGAACCTGCTGAAGAACGCGCTCGGCCACGGTGCGCCACCGATCCACATCCGGGCCGAGCGGGGCGGCGACGGGACGGTACGGCTGGCCGTGCAGGACAGCGGCGCCGGCATCCCCGCCGACCTGCTGCCCAACCTGTTCGGCCGGTTCATCCGCGGCTCCGGCCTGGGACTGTTCATCGTCCGGCACCTGGTCGAGGCGAACGGCGGGACGGTCCGCTACGAGCCCGCCGAGCCCCGTGGCGCCCGGCTGCTCGTCACCCTGGAGGCGGCGCCGGCGAGCGCCTGAACACGAAAGGGCCCGGAGACGCCGTGCGCCCCGGGCCCCGACGGGAAGCGGGCTATCCGCGCTCCTCCTCGTTGATCATGCCGTTGCCCCACATGTCCGCGCCGGAGGTGCGGCCGCCCATGCGTGCGGTGCCGGCGACACCGGTGTCCCAGCCTGCGCCCGGGCTCGGCGCGGGGGTGTTGCGGTTGCGGATGCGGGCGGCCACCGCGGCCGGCGAGGGGGCGTCGACGCCGGGAAGCAGGTTCTGTGAGCGCGTGCCCATCGTGACGGCGCCGCCGTGCGGGATCGGCCGCCCGCCGAGCACACCGCTCTCCACCAGGCCCTTGAACGTGGTCAGGTCGGCCTTGAGGCGGCGGTTCAGCGACTCCTGGCCGTGCCGGTCGCTGGGCATCAGGAAGGCGATGTCGGCCTCCAGCTGGGCGACGATCTGGGTCTTCGTCTCCCCCATCGGGCGCAGTGTGATCGTCTCCGCGAGCAGCGGGCCCTCCATGGTCGACCAGGAGACCCGCTCGTCCGGCGACCGCTCGATGATCTGGGCGTCGAACTCGCGTCGCTTGCCGTCGACGTCCATGATCCAGTGGGTCTGGTCGGCGCCGATTGGCGTCACCTGCCGCACACCGGTCATGAAACGCGGGTAGTTCTCGAACGCCGCGAGCTGCTCGTACACCGTGTGGACCGGCGCACTGACCTCGATAGCCTGCTGAACCATGCTCATCGCAACTCTCCCATGCTGAAGTGCTGGCATGACAGAGAGTACGGAGGCGAGTGCGTATCGTGTTCGGTTTCGCTGTTCTCCTCAGACACGTCGCAGGTACTGCCAGCGGCCCACCTCGGCGGCGTACCGGGCGTCACTCGCCGGCGCCACCGTCACAGCCGCGTCCAGCAGCATCTGCACCACCCGCGACGACGGGCTGCGCCACGCCTCGCTCACCTCGACGACCGCCCCGGCGGTCCGGCACGCGAAGGCCAGCTCGGCGATCAGCTCCGGCGTCACGCACGAGTCGTCCAGGCCGGCCTGACCGAGCAGCGCCAGCGGACGGGCGAGCTGCGCCGGCACGTACCGGGAAGCCCGCTCCAGGCCCTTGACGGTCGCCGCCACCAGCAGCTCCGCGACCTGGCCGGCGGTCACCAGGCCGAGGTCGAGCCGGGCGCGGACCTCGCGCGGGGTGAGCAGTTCGCCGTCGACCGGCAGGTCGGAGACCGCCACCGAGAGGGCGTCCAGCGGGGCCAGGTCCGGCGGGAGGGCCAGCCAGCCGTCCGGGCGGACCACCTCGACCTCGGCGGCCACCCGCAGCGTCATCTCGGTGCGGTGCCGGGCACGGCGGACCGCGTCGGCGTACGCCGAGAGCCAGGTGGTGTCCGGTCCGGCCTGGTCGGCGAAGGTGAGCGCGGTCAGACCGGCCTGGTCGGCGGCCGAGACCACCACACCGACGGCGTCCCGGCCGGCCGCGAACCCGGTGTGCACATGCGCGTCCACCGACAGGTCCAGCGCGCAGGCGGTGCCCACCGCACCGCCACCGATGACTGAATCGCGCTCTGCGCCCACGCTCTCTCCCCGGCTGAAAGGAGCGGGTTTCTCCCGCCCGATGATGAGAGTGAGGCCCCGATGTTGTCTCCGGGGTCAGTGCCCGGTGCAGGACAGGAGCGTGCGCGGCCCGGATACGCGAGAACGCCCGTCGCCGGCGGCGACGGGCGTCATTCGTGCTCACTGTGCCGTGGTGTCCGGCTTCTCCAACATCTTGGCGAGCGCATGGACCGCATCCTCGGTCGGCGAGGCGGCGGCCCGGTTGGCCTCCTGCAGTTCCCGGTAGACCTCCTCGCGGTGCACCTGCACATCCCGCGGGGCCTGGATCCCCAGCCGGATGACGTCACCGCGGGCTTCGAGCACCGTGATGACGACGTCGTCGCCGATCATCACGCTCTCTCCGGCTCGCCGGGTCAGTACCAGCATCGGTGCCCCCTCCATCCCTCGAACGAACAGCAAAGGCGCGGTCGCGTTGCGACCGCGCCCGCTTGTGGAGGGTCAGAAGTTCCGGTTCATGATCGCCCGGACCGGGTAGCCCGACCCGGAGAGGACGACCTGCATGGCCCGCATGCTGTCGCGGTCCACCACGATCGGGGCGAGCAGGTTCGCGGTGGTCTCGTGCTCGCCGGCGGTGATGACCGTGAGCAGCAGCAGCCGGTCCGGGTCCTTGGTGTTCAGCGCCGCGAAGACCGCGTTCTCGATCTCCGGGGCGTAGTCCGGGAAGAACGGCTCCGGCGGGGCCACCAGGAAGCGGAGCTCGGGGTTCTCGATGGACGTGAACGCGTAGAGCAGACCGTCCTCGTTGAGACGCACCAGGACGAAATCCCGATGAGAGGGGAACCCCGGCATGGGCACCGCCATCGTGATGGTCGGCAGCCCCAGCGACGGGTCGGTCATGGTGGCCTCAATCGGACGGGATGCGGTGCGAGTAGTCATGGTCACCTCAGGAAATCGATGAGCGAGGGCTGGATCACCTTGGCCGTGGCGGCCAAGGCTGCCTGATACGAGGTCTGCTGGAGTTGCAATTCCATGATCGCCTTGGGCAGGTCGACATCCTCGATATCGGACAGCTGCGACGACACGGACATCAAGCGATCCTCTGCGGACTGCTTCATCTGCGTAACCCGATTGTATCGGGCGCCTACGTCCGAAAGGGTTGAATTCAGGGTTTCAGCGGCTTTATCGAGATTCTCCAGGCCGGTCTTGATCCCATCGGCATCACCCGTGCGCATTGCGGTGGAAATGGAGTCGAGCACCCGGAACAGCTGGGCCTCGTTCGGCACCTCGTCACCGTTCGCGTCGACCTGCGGCGTCACCCCGTCGGCCTGCATCATGGCGTCGGTGCCGAACACCTCCGGGCCGCGCACGTCGACGCGGACCTTCGCGTTGGGGCCGATCGCCCGGACGGTCTCGCCGGCCGTCTCCCCCACATAGGAGCCGGAGTCCTCGTACGCGTGGGCGTCCGGAGTGAAGCCGCCGAACACCGGGCGGTTCAGGTACTTGGTGTTCGCGAACTGGACGACCAGGCCCTTGATCTGGTCGATCTCGTCGGCGCGGGCCTTGTTCGCCTGCGGGGTGCTGCCGCCACCGGCGCTCACCCCTTCCAGGGTCAGCGTGCGAACCCGCTGCACCTGGTCGTAGACGCTCTTCAGGGTGTCCTGCACGGTGCCGAGCCGGCCCATCGCGTCGTCGGCGTTGGCCGAGTACTTCTTGTTCGCCCGTACCTCCCCGCGCAGCTGGAGCGCGGTGACGGTGCCGGTCGGCGAGTCCGACGGACGGTGCAGTTGCTTGCCGCTGGAGATCTGGTCCTGCGCGGTCTGCGTCCGGCCCAGGCTCCGCTGCAGGCTGGCCATCGTGCGGGTACGGACGGAGCTCTCGGTCACCCGCGGGCTGCTGCTCATGACGGTGTTCCCCCCACCTGCTACCTACTACCTGCCGACCAGACCGGTTCGGTTGATCAGTTGATCGAGCATCGAGTCGATCGTGGTCAAGACACGTGACGCCGCCTCGTACCCGCGCTGGTACGTCAGCAGGTTGGTCATCTCCTCGTCGAGGTTGACCCCGGACTCGGCATCCCGGGCGGCGTCGACCTGGTCGGTCACCGCGTTCTGGATGTCGCGCCGGCGGATCGAGGACTGCGAGGCCACCCCGAGGTCGCCGATCAGCGCCTGGTACGTGGAGTCCGCCCCGGTCCGGGAAGTGGCCAGTTCGGACAGATCGTCGGCGACCGAGCCGTTCAGCACGCGGGTCGTCGTGCCCACGCCCAGCGGGTCACCGGACGACACCGCCACCTTGTCCACATTGTCGAGAAGCTCGGAGTTGACCCGGATGTTCCGGGCGGTGATGGTCGGGTCGCTGGCCTCGTACGGCACGAACATGTCGATGCCGTGACTGCCGTCCACTCCGTACCCCGCGCTGTGTTTGGCGTTGACGTCCGACGCCAGGGTGGAGGCGACCAGGTCCAGGCGCTGCGAGATCTCCCGCAGCGTGCCGTCCTTGTCCAGCAGCTCCATCTGGGCGCCCATGGTGCCGCTCGCCGCGACCTTGCCGCCGGTGTCCTTCCACTGCAGGTTGACCTCGATGTCCGGCAAGTCCTGGAGCTTCTCGGCACTGCCCGGCACCACCCAGATCTCCCGGGTGTTGAACTCGCTGACCAGCTGCGAGCTGCCGACGTAGACGCTGAGCGCGCCGTTCGGCAGGTCGGTGGCGGTCGCGCCGATCAGCTCGGACAGCTTCAGCATCTGCTGGCCCCGCTGGTCCTGCAGCTCGTTGGCCTGCAGACCGGCCTGGGTGGCGAGGACGATCTCGTGGTTCAGCTTGGCGATCGACTCGGCCGCCTTGTTGACCTCACCGACGTACGTGTCGAGCCCGGCCCTGGTCGACTTGTACTGGTTGTCGAGCTGCGCTGCCGCGTCGTTGAGCGACGACGCGACGGTGACCGACTGCTCCAGCATCGCCGACTTCGGTGCCTGCTTGTCCGGGTTCGAGGCGATCGCGTTCCAGCCGTCCCACATGTCCTGCAGACGGGCCTGCAGGGCGGTGTCGCTGGGTTCGCCGAAGACGTCCTCGATCAGCGTGTACCCGCCGGCCCGCTCGTTGTGGTACGCGGAGTTGGCGTGCTCGGTGAAGCTGCGCTGGTCGAGCGCCGTGTTGCGCAGCCGCTCCACCGAGCTGACCGTGACGCCGTTGCCCACCGCGTTCGTGGTGGAGTAGATGCCCGGCACCAGGTTCGCGTTCTGCGCGTGCATGACCACGCGCTGACGGGTGTATCCCTCGGTGCTGGCGTTCGCGATGTTCTGGCCCGTGACGTCCAGGCCCCGGCGCTGCGCGTAGAGAGACGTGAGCGCCGTGTTGAGTCCGCTGAATGTGCTGCCCATCAGATCGCCTCATCAACCAGGGTGGGGCGCCGCACGGCGCCGCTGACGGTCTGGCCCTGCGGTCCGTACGTTTCCACAGTCTCGGCGAACGCGAGCATGGTTTCGCGAGCCGCGCGCTGGCCCGCGGTCAGCAGCTCACGGTTGACGTCGGCCAGGGCCCGGATCTCCGACGTCAACATCAGGAACGCCTTGCGGTGCTGGTGGAGCAGTTCCGACCAGGGATCGGGGGCGGCGTCGGCGAGCTCGCCGAGCGACGCGTCCGGGGACAGGCCGAGCTCCACGGCGACCTCCTGCGAGTACGCCGCACGGATCACCTCGGTCTGCCGGATCTGATCCAGGACCACCTCCACCTCGCGGGTGGCGTGGCTGAGCCATCGGGACCGGTTGGACGCGAGGAGCAACTGCTCCTCCTCAAGCTTGAACAGCAGCATCTCCAGCAGCTCACGTGAGCGCCAGAGGACACTGGCCAGGTCGGTCAGGCTCACCCGGTCCTCCGTCGTATGGCTGGTCGGGCCTACCCCCTCGGCGGACCCGCTCATTCGGACAGGTCGGCACATCCGCCGTGCCGCTGAGCGCTTTCTCCCGATCGGTACTTCTCCGGTTCGCCCGAAAAGACCGAAAAAATCTCGGAGAATCCTCATGGCTTCTCGGCGACCCGCCGATGGGAAGTGGCGTAACACCACGGCTCATGGACGGGCCGGCTCAAGACCCCACTCAAGGAGGAATCACCCAATGGGTCTTCGCATCAATCAGAACATCGCCGCGCAGAACGCCTACCGGAACCTGTCGGTCACCGACAACCAGATGTCGAAGTCGCTCGAGAAGCTCTCCAGCGGTTTCCGCATCAACCGTGCGGCCGACGACGCTGCCGGTCTCTCGATCTCCGAGGGTCTGCGCGCGCAGACCGGCGGCCTCAAGGTCGCCGTGCGCAACGCCCAGGACGCGATCAGCGTCGTGCAGACCGCCGAGGGCGCGCTCAACGAGGTCACCAGCATGCTCCAGCGCATGCGTGACCTGTCGGTCCAGGCGAACAACGCCTCCCTCGACGACGAGGCCAAGCAGGCCGCGAACGGCGAGTTCCAGCAGCTGTCCGCCGAGATCGACCGCATTGCCGAGACCACCTCGTTCGGCAAGTCGAAGCTGCTCGACGGCACCTTCGGCAACACCCACACCTCGACGGGCACGTCGATCGCCGCGGCCTCGGCGCCGACGACCACCACGGTCAACATCACCGAGCTGGGCGGCAGCACGCTGACCCCGCCGCTCGCCACGGCCGCGATCGACCTGACCGACGGCAAGACGCCGCCCACCACGCTGCCCGCGCACGAGGCGGTCCAGAAGATCAACGACGCCGTCTCCGCAGCCCTCAAGGCCGGCGGCAAGCACGGCGACGAGATCACCTTCAGCGCGGAGGTGGACAGCGCCGGCGCCATCACCTTCAAGGCGCAGGGCTCCACGGCGTTCAACGTCGACGCCGCGACGCTGAACATCGCGGCCGCCGACGCCACCAAGAACACCGCGGCGACGCCGGGCTCGTTCCAGATCGGCGCCAACGCCGGCGAGACGCTGGACGTCGCCATCAACGAGGTCAGCTCGAAGACGCTCGGCCTCAACAACCTGGACCTGACGAAGGCCGCCGACCCGGACAACGGTGTTCCGTCCGGTGCCGCCAAGGCGATGGACGCGCTCGACGTGGCCATCAAGTCGGTCTCGGACACCCGCGCCAAGCTGGGTGCCCACCAGAACCGCTTCGAGCACACCATCAACAACCTCAACGTGGCGGTCGAGAACCTGTCCGCGTCGGAGTCCCGGATCCGGGACACCGACATGGCCCAGGAGATGGTGTCGTTCACCCGCAACCAGATCCTGACCCAGGCCGGCACCTCGATGCTGTCGCAGGCCAACCAGGCCTCGCAGAACGTGCTGTCGCTGCTCCGCTGACGCACCGACTGACAACCGGATAACCACCGGCGACAACTGAATCCGGTCCGCGAACGACCGAACAGTGGGGGTAGTCGGCAAGCCCAGCCGGCTACCCCCACTCCGCTCTCGTCCTCGGTACGAAAGGCAGGCTCCCGTGACCAGCTCCGTTGACGGCCTCGTCAGTGGCCTCAGCACCACCTCGATGATCAATCAGATGATGCAGGTCGAGGCGGCGGGACAGACCAAGCTCAAGACCAAGGTCGAGAAGGCCGAGACCGCGATCAGCTCATACATGTCGGTCAACACCAAGGTCAAGGCGGTCAAGGTCGCCGCGGACGCGGTCGGAAACCTGGCCGCATGGCGTTCCATGAAGGCGTCGTCCACCTCGCCGACCGTCACCGCGACCGCCACCGGTGGCCTCTCCGGCATGACCGGCAACCTCAAGTTCGACGTCACCTCGGTGGCCCGCTCGCAGACCTCGATCCTGGAGGTCGCCGACACCACCGCCGAGGGCGCTCTGCCCTCGACGATCACGATCCAGCCGGGCAAGTGGAGCCCGGATGCCGACAACGACGGCGTCGACGAGTTCACCGCGGTCGGCGACCCGGTCGAGGTGACCATCCCCGAGCCGCGGACCATGGCCAAGATGACCGCGGCGGTCAACTCGGCGACCACCGCGGACGGCACCAGCCTCGGCATTCGCGCCTACACCGTGAACACCACCGGCAACGAGGGCGTCGTGCAGTTCAGCGGGATGAAGAGCGGCGCCGCCAACGGGTTCCAGATCACCGGCCTCGAAGGGTTCGGCAAGGACGGCGCCGACCCCAAGACGACGTCCGCGCGGGACGCCGTCCTCACCGTGAACCCCGGCAGCACCGCCGCGTACCAGGTCAGCAGCACGACCAACACGTTCAGCACCCTGATGCCGGGCGTGACGATCTCGGTCACCAAGGAGGAGGAAGGCGTCGTCGTCGACGCGGCCTCCGACTCGACGGCGATCGCCGACAAGATCCAGGCGATGGTCACCGCGGCCAACGACGCGCTCACCGAGATCGCGGCGCAGACCAAGTACGACGTGGACACCAAGAAGGGCTCGCCGCTGACCGGTGACTTCACCGTCCGGCAGATGAACCAGAGCCTGCTCAGCGCGATCAGCAACGGGCTGTCGTACACCAAGACGCTGACCACCGACGCGGACAACGACGGGAAGAAGGACACCGTCCAGGTCGACTTCGGCTCGCTCAAGCAGCTCGGCATCACGCTCAGCAAGGACGGCAGCCAGTTCGAGTTCTCGGCCTCCGACTTCAACGACGCGTACGTCAAGGACCCGACCAAGATCCAGGAGGCCGGCATGGCCTTCGGGAGCCAGTTGCGCTCCCTGACCGAGGGCCAGACGAACACCATCACCCGCGTCGTGACCGGCCGGAAGACCGAGATCAAGACGCTCAACGACCAGATCGACAACTGGGACGTACGCCTGGCCACCCGCCGTCAGGCGCTGCAGCGGCAGTACTCGTCCCTGGAGACCTCACTGGGCAACCTGAAGAACCAGTCGAGCTGGCTCTCCGGACAGCTGGCGGGCCTGGGCTGACGATCGTCGACCAGGACCCCAGCCGACCGCCCCTGACCGAGGGAGACTCATGAGCGCGCCCCACCTCCGCGACCGCTACCTGCAGGACTCGATCAACACGGCCTCCCCGGCCCGGCTTCTGATCATGCTGTACGACCGGCTGATCCTCGACCTCATGCACGGCGAGGAGGCGCTCCGCAACGACGACCGGGTCCTGGCCAACGAGAAGATCACGCACGCCCAGGAGATCGTGCTGGAGCTGCGGGTCACGCTCGACCTGGAGGCCTGGGACGGCGCGCCCGGTCTGGCCGGTCTGTACGGCTTCGTGCTGACCGAGCTGATCGGGGCGAACATCAAGCGGGACGCCGACCGGGTGGCCGGCTGCCGCTCGCTGCTGGAGCCGCTGCGCGACGCGTGGCGCGACGCCGCCTCGGCCTCGACATGAGCGCGCGGGCGTCGAACGCCGTCGACTGGCGGTCCGCCTGGACCGCGGCGCTCGACGATCTCGAGATGGACGTGCTCGCGGTCGAGACGATGCTGGCCGACGAGCGCCGGATCGCCGAGGCCCCGCCGTCGGACCTGTGGCGCCCGCCGACCGAGCTGGGCGCGCTGCCGCTGGAACTCAGGCCGCGCGCCGACGAGATCCTGACCCGTCAGCTGGCCGCGGCGGAGGAGATCGCCCGGCGGCTCACGGCGAACCGTCAGCAGATGGCGATGACGTCCCGGATCGAGACCGGTGAGGCGGTCAAACGGCCGGTCTACCTGGACTGCGCCATGTAATGCCGAGACGCGAAGGTCCCGGACCCCACAGGGTCCGGGATCTTTTCGTGTGCAACCTTCCGGCAACCGCTTGGGACTCAGCGGATCGGCGAGCACGCCGAACTGCAGGGTACGAGCACGGATCGCTCAACCGAAAAAGCCAAGGACGGGCTACCTCGAACGACTGAGGAGCAACCTTGTTCGACGACCGTTCGTCGTCCGCCCTGCGGGTCGCCGTCGCCGGCCTGGCGGCCCGGCAGCAGGCCATCGCCAACAACATCGCCAACATCGAGACCCCCGGTTACCGGGCACGTAAGGTCAAATTCGAGGAGGCGCTGCAGAGCGCTGTCGCCCGCGGCGATTCACCGGCCGGGGTGTCCCCGAGTGTGCTGACGTCGCTGGAGCCGACCCGGCTCAACGGCAACAACGTCAACCTCGACGAGGAGACGTTGTCGCACATCGACACCACGATGCGCTACCAGCTCGCCATCCGGGCGCTGGACGGCAAGTACAGCCTGCTGCGTGAAGCCATCAAGGGGGCCTGACGATGACCACTTTCAACGCCATCGGGATCGCGGGTTCCGGCGTCACCGTCTACCGCAAGTGGCTGGACGCGGTGGCCGACAACCTCGCGAACATCAACACCACCACGCGGACCAGCGAGAACGCCTTCCAGGCCCGATACGTCGCGGCCCGCTCGGCGCAGGACGGCAACGGCGCCGAGGTCGCCGGGGTCCAGTTCGGCAGCCCCGAGGGCATCCTGGCGTACGAGCCGGACAACCCCCTGGCCGACGCCGAGGGCTACGTCCGCCGCCCGGACATCGACATGGGCAACCAGATGGCCCAGCTGATGATGGCCCAGCGTTCCTACCAGGCGAACCTCGCGGTGGTGGACCGCGCCCGCGACTCGTACACCGCCGCCATCAACCTCGGGAAGTGATCTCCTTGACCTCACCGATCAACCCCATCGGGGGCTTCTCCGCCATCGGCGGCCTCAGCGATCGCGGGGTCGGCCTCGGCGGCCTCAACGGTCTCGGCGGCATGCTCGGCCCGTCCGGGCCGCAGGCGCCGGAGGGCCCCAACGCCGACTTCGCCGGGATGCTCGCCAAGGGCATCGAGAACGTCCAGGCCTCCCAGGCCAAGGCCGCCGACCTGGCCGTCCAGGTCGCCGACGGCCGGCTGGCCGACCCGGCCCAGTACACGATGGCCTCCACCGAGGCGGCCCTCGGACTCCAGCTGACCATGGCGATCCGCAACAAGGCCGTCGAGGCCTTCCAAGAGATCATGAGGATGCAGGCCTGATATGACCGACCGCCTTCCCGCTCCGGTACGCCGCATCACGGACACCTTCAAGTCCTTCACACCGGGACAGAAGGCTGTCACCGTTTTCGCGGTTCTCGCGCTCGCCGTCGGCGGCTACTTCTTCGCCACCTGGGCGGCGAAGCCGTCGTATCAGATCCTCTTCAACAACCTGTCCACGAAGGACGCCAGCGCGATCGTCGAGTCGCTGGACAAGTCGGGCACCCCGTACGAGCTGGCCAACGACGGTCAGACGATCATGGTGCCGCAGGAGCAGGTGAACCAGCTCCGCCTCCAGCTGTCCGGCGAGGGGCTGCCCAACGACGAGGGCACCGGCTACTCGCTGCTGGACCAGCAGGGCATCACCACCAGCGACTTCATGCAGCACGCGAACTACCAGCGGGCGCTCGAGGGCGAACTGGCGAACACCATCAAGTCGATCGACGGCGTCGAGGCGGCGACGGTGCACCTGGTGATGCCGAAGGAGGACATCTTCACCGACGACCAGTCCAAGCCGACGGCGTCGGTGCTGGTCGCGTCCAAGGCCACCAACCCGCTCGACCAGCAGCAGGTGCAGTCGATCGTGCACCTGGTCGCCTCCAGCGTCGAAGGACTCGACCCCACCCAGGTCACCGTCGCCGGCTCGGACGGGCGGATGCTCTCGGCCGGTGGCGGCAACACGGTCGGCGCCGCGGGCCCGGACAGCGGCACCGAGCAGCAGACGGTGGCGTTCCAGAACCGTCTGAACAACTCGCTGCAGCGGATGCTCGACAACCTGGTCGGCCCCGGCCACTCGGTGGTCACCACGAACCCGATCCTGGACTTCGACCAGACGGAGACGGAGAGCAAGAAGTACAGCACCGATCCGTCCATGCCGGCCGAGCAGGAGAACATCAAGAGCGAGACCTACGCCGGCACCGGCCCGAACAACGGCGGTGTGCTCGGACCGGACAACATCCAGGGGCCCAACGGCGTCGGCAGCGGGCAGTACCAGCAGAAGGACGAGACCCGTACCCGCCGCTTCGACGAGGTGCGCGAGGTGCGCCGCAACGCGCCGGGCAGCATCGAGCGGCTCAGCGTGTCGGTCCTGCTGGACAGCACGGTGTCCGGCTCGGTCAAGGCCGCCGACGTGCAGCAGCTGCTCAGCGCCGCGGCCGGGATCGACCCGACCCGGGGTGACACCATCGCCGTCGCCTCGATGCCGTTCGACACCACCCAGGCGCAGGCGGCCCAGACGGAGCTCGCCCAGGCGGCCGCCGCGGAGAAGTCGGCCAAGCAGACCAAGCTGATCCAGACCGGCGCCCTGCTCTTCGTGGTGCTGATGCTGATCATGCTGGCCTGGCGGGCGAACCGGCGCGCCAAGAAGCGTCAGCAGGCGCTCACCGCGGAGGAGCGGCGGCACCTGGAGGAGATGCAGGCGGCGCTGGAGGCTCAGCGCGCGGCTGAGATCGACGTCACCACCGCACACATGCTGGAGCTTCCGGAAGTCGCCGATAAGACGGACGAAGCGCGGGAGGAGCGTCATCGTGAGATCGAGGACCTGGTCCGGGAGAAGCCGGACGAGACGGCGTCCCTGATCCGCAGCTGGATCTCCGCCGACGAGAGCAACCGCTGAACCACAGGAGCAACAGTTGACTACACCGGCGCTCACCACGCTCTCCATGACCGGAGTGCGCAAGGCCGCGATCATGCTCGTCCAGTTCGGCCGGGAACACGCGGCGTCGGTCATGGCGAACATGACCGACAAGGAGGTCGAGATGGTGTCCGCCGAGGTGGCTCGGCTGGGCAAGCTCGACCCCGTCCAGGTCGACGACGTGATGGACGAGTTCTACGCCATGGCCACCACCCGATACGCCGGGTCGGGTGGCATGGAGTACGCCAGGGAGCTGCTGGAGGCGTCGCTCGGCAAGGAGCGGGCGGCGCTGATCCTGGAGCGGCTCGAAGCGTCCATGAACGACATCCCGTTCAACTTCCTGAGCCACGCCGACCCCCGGCAGTTGCTCTCCTACGTCCAGTACGAGCACCCGCAGACCATCGCGCTGGTGCTGGCCCACATCCCGTCCGGGCTGGCCTCCTCGATCCTGGCCGGGCTGCCGCTGGAGGTGCAGACCGAGGTCGCGCACCGGATCGCGATCATGGACCGTACCTCGCCGGACATCATCCGCCAGGTGGAGAGCGCCCTGCAGCGCAAGCTGTCCAGCGTGCTCCAGCCGGACGAGCTGTCCACGGTCGGCGGCCTGCAGCCCCTGGTCGACATCATCAACCGGGCCGACCGCACCACCGAGCGGCTCATCCTGGAAGCTCTCGACGCGCGCAGCCCCGAGCTGGCCGAGGAGATCCGCCGCCGGATGTTCATGTTCGAGGACATCATCAACCTCGAGGACCGCGCGGTGCAGCTCATCCTGCGCCAGGTGGAGCCGGCCGACCTGGCCACCGCTCTCAAGGGCGTGCCCGAGGGCGTGCGCGACAAGGTCACCAAGAACCTCTCCGAGCGTGGCCGGGAGAACCTGCTGGAGGAGATGGACCTGCTCGGGCCGGTCAAGGTCAAGATGGTCGAGGAGGCCCAGGCCAAGATCGTCAGTGTCATCCGTACGCTCGAGGACTCCGGCCAGATCGAGATCCAGCGCGGTGGCGAGGCCGATGAGCTCATCGCGTGACCGGGTGATCCGCGGGGTGGCCGCGGAGAACGCCGCCGCCGCACGGTTCGGCATCGACCTGCGGCAGGAGACACCGGTCGACACCGAGGCCGTGGAACGGGCCCTCCAGCAGGCGCGGACCACCGGATACGCCGAGGGCTGGGCACAGGGCAAACGCGACGCCGCGGCCGCCAACGAGGCGGCCGCGGCACGTGCCGTCGCGGCCGAGGAGGCGTACGACCAGCGCCGCGCCACCGCCCTGGCCAGCGCCGTGAACGCCCTCGGCCGCGCGGTGACCGGCCTGGAGGACCAGCTCATGCCGACCTTCACCGAGCTGCAGGAGGTCGTGCTGGCCAGCGCCTGGGAGCTGGCCGAGGCGATCGTCGGGCGTACCCTGCGCGACGACCCGGAACGCGGCGCGGACGCGCTGCGCCGGGCGATGACCGCCGCGCCGGAACACGGTGACGTGATCGTCAGCCTGCACCCCGACGACTTCCGCAACCTCGTCGGCGAGGGCTCCGCCGAGGACTTCGACTTCCAGGGCCGCCGCATCACGCTGCGCCCCGACCCGGGACTCCAGCCCGGGGACGCGATCGCCGAGACCGGCACCGCCACCGTCGACGCCACCATCGCCGCCGCGGTGGCGAGGGCCCGCGAGGCGCTACGCCTGTGACCGACCTCTTCCAGCACCGCATCCGGAGCGCCGTCGAAGCGGCGCGCCCGGTCGTCAGCGGCCGGGTCACCGGCGCCGTCGGCCTGCGCGTGACGGTGAGCGGTCTGGAAGCCAACGTCGGTGACCTGCTGCGCATCGGCACCGGCCCGGACCAGGTGCTGGCCGAGGTGGCCGCCCTCGACGGCGAACGGCTCTCCTGCATGCCGCTCGGCCCGATCGCCGGGATCGGCGCCGGCACCCCGGCGATCAGCACCGGCGGGCCGCTGCGCGTCGCGGTCGGCCCCGACCTGCGCGGCCGCATCCTCGACGGGCTGGGCCGGCCGATGGACGGCGGCCCACCGCTGCGCGGCGCCCTGGTCCCCATCGACGCGGCGCCACCGTCGGCGATGGAACGGCAGCTGGTGGGTGCGCAGATGTCCCTCGGCGTACGTGTCCTCGACACCCTCGTCCCGTGCGGCAAGGGCCAGCGCATCGGCATCTTCGCCGGCTCCGGGGTCGGCAAGTCGACCCTGATGAGCCAGATCACCCGGGGCACCGCGGCCGAGCTGAACGTGGTCGCCCTGGTCGGCGAACGCGGCCGTGAGGTGCGCGAGTTCATCGAGCACGATCTCGGGCCGGAGGGCCTGGCCCGCTCGGTGCTGGTGATCGCCACGTCGGACACGCCACCGCTGGTCCGGCTCCGGGCCGGCGCGGTCGCCACCCGGATCGCCGAGTACTACCGGGACGAGGGCGCCGACGTGCTCCTGATGATGGACAGCGTGACGCGTGCGGCGATGGCGCAGCGTGAGGTGGGGCTCTCAGTCGGCGAGCCGCCCGCCACCCGCGGTTATCCGCCGTCGGTCTTCGCGATGCTCGCCTCCCTGCTGGAACGGGCCGGGCCGGGCGCGCGCGGCAGCATCACCGGGCTGTACACGGTTCTCGTCGAGGGCGACGACCACAACGAGCCGATCGCCGACGCGGCCCGCTCGATCCTGGACGGGCACATCGTGCTGGACCGCAAACTGGCCACCGCCGGGCACTTCCCGGCCGTCCAGGCCCTCGACTCGATCTCCCGCGTCGCCAACAAGATCACGAATCAGCAGCAGCGGGCCGACGCCACCGAGCTGCGCCGTCTGATGGCCGCGCACCGCGACGTCCGTGAACTCGTCGAGATCGGCGCCTACGTGCCCGGCACCAACCACGACGCCGACCGGGCCAACGCGGCGTGGCCGCAGATCACCGCCTTCCTCCAGCAGGACCTCGACGACCGCACGACGGCCGAGTCCGCGTGGACGGCTCTGCGCGCGCTGATCGCCACCTCCTGACCGGCCGGCTCCCAGGGCGGAAACCACCGCATCAGCCCGGCGGCCGCGTTGCGGCCCCGAGCCCCGGCAACCTCGCGCGGCGCGGGCGGGGCGGTCCGGTCTGCGGTTGAGGACTTTTCCTTTCGTACGAGATGAGGCGCGCGACACCACCGCAGACGCCGCACCGGCCGGCCGGGGTCGTAAACCGGAACCGGGCCGCAGACCGTGCCCACCCGCCGCGCCCGGCCCCGGCCGACGTGAACCGGGAGTGACCGCGCACCGCGCCCACCGAGCACCGGAAAGCAGCGAACGGTGGCCTTGAGGGATGCCGTGTCAGCAGCTCAGTAGCGAAGTCGGTGCAGGGGCTCAGCCGTCCGGCGGGCGGACCGAAGCGGCTAGGTGAGGGCCCACCGGCCCCGCTAGGAGGCCAACGTTGAACCGCCTGTTCCGACTGGCGCCCGTGCTGCGCGCTCGTAAGGCCCAGGAGGACGCCGCCCGCGGCGCCGTCATCCAGTCCCGTGCCGAGATCCGTGAAGCCGAGGCCCTGGTCAAGCGCCGCAAGCTGGACCTCGTGGGGGCGGACGCGCCGAGCGAGGGCTCCGCCCGGGCGATGGTCGCCGCCCTGGTGGCCCGGCAGTCGCTGGCCGCCGGGTTGTTCGATGCGCAACGGATGGTGACCAGCGCCGAGGTGATCGAGCAGGAGAAGCTGGCCGCTCTCGCCGACGCCGCCAAACGCCGCCGCGCCGTGGAGCTGATGGCCGAACGCCACGCCGCCACCGTCAAGGCCCACGACCTGAAGACCGACCAGGCCGCCCTCGACGAGCTCGCGGTCACCGCCGAAGCACGGAACGCCGCCGGAAACGTCGCCGACCCGAACCGGAGCGAAGCATGATGCTGGGTGTCACCGGAGTCCTCTCCCGCGTCGCCGAACTGCAGGATCAGCTGGGTCTCAACCCCGCGCCCACGGTGGTCGGCGGCACGTCGGGCGCGAAGTTCGCCTCGGCGCTCGCCGGGGCCACCGGCGCGACCGCCGGCACCACCGCCGCCTCCGGGCCGACCGGTGGCGACGTCGTCGAGGCGGCGAAGAAGTATCTGGGTACGCCGTACGTCTTCGGTGGCGACGACCCGGCCAAGGGGCTGGACTGCTCGGCCCTGGTCCAGCGGGCCTACCGCGACCTCGGCGTCGAGCTGCCGCGCAACTCCTGGCAGCAGGCGAAGGCCGGCCGTCCGGTGGCGAGCCTCGCCGACGCCAAGCCGGGCGACATCCTGGCCTTCAACTCTCCGGTCGACCACGTGGCGATCTACCTGGGCGACAACCGGATGATCGCGGCGCCGAAGCCGGGCGACCGCGTCAAGATCCAGAGTGTGTACGAGACGCCCAGCGCCATCCGCCGGGTCCTCGACACCGTTCCGTCGGCGGCCGTGCAGGACATGTCGTCGCTGCGACCGGCCGGGCTGCGGGCGGCGGCCACCGGTGGGCTCGGCGGGGTGCCCTACGCGAACCTGTTCGAGCGGGCCGGCGCCGAGTACGGCGTGTCGCCCAAGCTGCTCGCCGCGGTCGCCAAGGTCGAGTCCGGCTACAACCCGAAGGCGGTCAGCAAGGCCGGCGCGCAGGGCATGATGCAGCTGATGCCGGCGACCGCCCGCGGGCTCGGCGTCGACGACGCGTTCGACCCGGCCCAGGCCGTGAACGGCGCCGCCAAGCTGCTCGCCAGGCACCTGCGCGAGTTCAAGTCGGTGCCGCTCGCGCTGGCCGCCTACAACGCCGGTGGTGGGGCCGTGCACAGGTACGACGGCATTCCCCCGTTCGCCGAGACCCAGGCTTACGTCCCGAAGGTGCAGAAGGCCCTCGCCGCCCTCGGCGGCTGACCACGGGCCCGGATCAGACACCCACTAGCAGGGGAGAACGTATGACCAGCGCGAGTTCAGTGTCGGGCCCCGACCGCCGGCCCGGCGCCGACGGGACCCGGCGGGCGGGCGGACGGCGTGGGGAGGGCGGGCCGGAGTTCGGCTCCGCGCTCTCGGCCGAGATGAGCCGGCCCGGTGACGACGACGAACGAGCGGTCGACCGGCCACCGGGCCGGCCCGAGTCCCGCCCCGCCGCCGACCCGCGGAACCTGGCCACCCACGCGGCGGCCCGGTTCGCCGCGGACCGGGCCGCGATGTCCCGCGCCGCCGCCTCCCGGGCGGCGACGTCACCGGCCGCGGGCGAGCGGGCGGCCACCGCGGGTGAGCGAGCCGCAATGTCGCGGGGCGTGGGTGAGCGGGCGGCTCCCGCGCGAGGATCGGCCGACGGACGTGACGGGATGCGGGCCGCTGACCAGCGCGAGGCCGCATCGCGCGCATCCGACGTGCGGGACGCCGCATCGCGCGCGTCCGGCACGCGTGACGCCATGTCGCGTGCGGCGGCGCGGACCGCCGATGGGCGGGAAGCTGCCCAGCGTGCCGCGGCCTCGCGGACGGCCGACGGGCGCGACGCGGCTCAACGCGCCGCGGCCTCCCGGACAGCCGACAGCCGCGACGCGGCTCAACGCGCCGCGGCTTCGCGGGCAGCCGCCGGACGGCCTGGAACGTCGCGGGGTGAGCGTTCCGGGGTCGAGAAGGCGTCGGAGCGGCGGGAGACGACGGGACCGGGGACGAAGCCGGCACCGGACCGGTCGGACGCCCCGAAGACCGTCGTGGACCGGACGACCGGCGCCCCGGTGACCCGGAAGCCCGGGGAGCCCGGCGTGGCCGGGCCACCGGGCGAGGCGGATGCGGACCTGGCCGGGACGGACTCGGCGACCGGTACGGCGAAGACGGACTCCCCCGCCGCGGAGACGGCCGGGACCGAGGACGGCACGGAGGCGGAGAAGGGCACGGACGCGGCCGTGACAGCGCTGGCGACCGCCACGATGCCCGGTCTCACGGTGCCCGTCGCGACCGGGGCCGCCACGGCGGCGGCCGGCGAGACCGCCACGGCGGGAACCGCGGCGATCACCGATGCGGCGCCGCAGGTCACCGCCGGGGCGACCCGGCCGGCGACTGTCACGGCGTCGGCCGGAACGGCGCAGCCGGGCACGGCACAGACCGGCGCCGACCCGGCGGCCGGGACGCAGGCCGCTCCGACCGGCACCGGCCCGGCGGCCGCGGCCGTCTCCGGTGACGCGTCGGGCACTGCTGCCGGAACGGCCGCCCCGGCCGCCGGCGGAACGGCCCCCGCCACGCCGCCGGCCGGTGGCCAGGTCGCCGCAACGGGTGCGACCGGTGCGGCTCCGGCCGGGGTGGGGACCACTCAGGGCGTACCCACGGGGGCTGGAACTCCGGTGGGTCAACCTGCGGCGACCGCCGCCGCGACGGTGACCGAGACCGCCGCCGCGCCACGCCCGGAGGGTCTGCGGACGCCGGAGACGACCGCGACGTCGCCCGCCGCCGACACCATCGGGACGGCCGCCGCCGATCCGGCGCCGACCGGCGAGGTCGCACCGGACACCGGCGGGCAGGGCGGCGCCGGGCAGGGTGACGGTTCTGGTCAGGGCGAGGGCGGCGGTACGGCCGGCGCCTTCACCGGCGGCGTCGAGCGCGCCGCCGAGTCCGGCACCGGTACGACCGCCGCGTTCCCGCAGCTCGGCACCCCCACCGACACCGGCGTCCCGGCGGCTCCGGCCGCCGCCGGCCTCACCGGGGTGACCGGACCGCAGGCCACCGCCCCGGCCGGCCCGGCCGCCGACACCCCGGCGCCGCAGCAGGCCCCGCCCGCACCGGCGCCCCCGGCGGCACAGCTGGCCACCCGGCTCGTCCCGCTCCGGCTGGACGCGGACGGGATCCACCGGCTGACCGTGCAGCTGCACCCGGTCGACCTGGGCCCGGTGCAGGTGGTGGCGGAGATCCGCAACGGTGACATCACGGTGCAGTTGTCCGGTGGGACCGAGGCGGGCACCGAGGCGCTGCGGTCGTCGCTCGACGATCTGCGGCGTGAGCTGGAGAGTTCCGGGTTCGGCAACTGCACGCTCGACCTGCGGCACGGTAACGCCCAGCAGCAGGGACGGCAGCAGTTCGCGGAGACGCCGGGGCGGCGTGCGGACGCGCCGCGCGGTGGCCCGGATGTCGGCCCGGAGCCCGCGCCGGTCGCCACCCGGCGGGTGGATCCGAGTGCGGGCCGGCTGGACGTGCAGGCCTGAGACACGGCCGGCGCCGGTTCCCGTCGGGTGCGGGGACCGGCGCCGGTCAGCTGGTCTTTCCGGGTTCGGGGCGGTCGTACGGCTCGGGCACCATCACGGCGCCGGGCGGCTCGTCGTCGGCCTTGCGGTATCCGGCGAGGACGAACCGGAGGCCGGCCATGAGCACGGCGGCGATCGGCACGGCCACGAGGAACCGGATCAGCACCTGGATCAGGTCCACCTCATTGCCGAGCAGACGATAGAACGCCGGCGCGCTCATCAGCAGCGCGAACAGCAGTACCGACGGCTTGATCATCGGCGGGCGGTCAGCGGCGGCCGGAGCGGGTCACCCGGCGTGGCATCACGGCCGCCGGCATGACCTCGGCCGCGATCCGGGCGCAGAGCATGGCCGCCCAGGCGTGCGGGGTGGCCGGCTTGCCGTCCAGCGAGAAGATCGGGACGTCCAGGCCGAGCACCGACGCCGGATCGGCGGTGAGTTCCACGCTGTGCACCACGAGCGCCTCCACCTCGCCGAGATTGCGCAGGTGGCGAGCCGAGTCGGCAGTCTTGCGGGTGGCGTCGACGACGGCCCACAGGGCGGTGGCGCCGAGCGCGTCGCACATGTCGTTGACCCAGAACGGGTCGGTTCCGCCGACCGGCGCCTCGATCACGACCACCCAAGGGTGCTCGGAACTCTGCAGTTTCTCGGCCCGTGACTCGGCCGCGCTGCGGCTGGAGATGAGCCGGGACGAGTGCAGCCCGGTGCCGGCCGTCGATGGCGCGGCGAGCAGCAGGTGGGTCTGGTCGACGTGCAGCTGTTCGAGGATCTGCTTGGCGATCGGCACCGCGGTGTGCACCTCGCCGGCCAGCACCAGGATCTCGCCGGGACCGTCCGGGATGCCGGGCGCGGCCGGGCGGGCGGCGAGCACGCTGAGCACTCCGGCGTACGTGTCCCCGCCGGTGATCTTGCGCGCCATCGACTCGGGCATGCCGACCGTGATCAGGTTGCGCTGCACCGGGTCGAGCTCGCCGGAGCGCGACGCGGCCGGAGCGGTTGCCGTGGTGGCCGCCGGAGCAGCCGCCGCCGGGACGGGCGAGACCGGGGCCGCCGACTCGTCCAGCCCGTACACGTCGGCCGCGGACCGGATCGGGGTGACCGGCTGCGCGAACGCGGCGCGCGGCGGGGCCGGTGTGGGCTCGGCGGTCCGGAACGGCGCCGGGGAGACCGAGCGCGGCGCGGCGGTGGCGGCACGGATCGGGGTCATCGTCTCGCGGGCCTCGGTGGCGGGGCGTTCCTTGGCGGCGGGCCGCTCGGGGAAGCTCGGGATGGTGGGCAGCGCCGCGGGGAGTGGCCGCTGACCGGCGTTGACCGCCGAGCCGGTGGCGGTGGCCGGGCGGAACGGGCGTACCGTCGGCGTCTCCTCGCGTGCCTCGGCGGGCTTGGCCGTCTCGGCGGCGCGGGGCCGGGACGGGGCACGGCCCTCGCCGAGGTGTCCGGCGACGTCGAGACCGGCCATCAGCTCGGCGAACGCGGCCCCGGTGTCACCGAGCCCGGCCTGCCGGCCCTCCTGGCGGGTTCGCCGTTCTCCGGTGGCGGGCGTCCGCTCGGCGGTCACCCGGTCCCGCGCCTCGGCCTGCTCGAGCAGGCGCTCGAAGTTGTGTGTGCCGTTGCCGGCGACGGTCTGTTGCGCCATGTCATCACTGTCCTCGGTTGGATCCGGTACCTCGACGGAGAGCTCGTAGTGCTGCTTCGCGAAGAAGCCCCCGATGCCACCACTTCGTACCTTGTCGGCGGAGATGATCCGGACGCTCGAGCCGTACTCGTCACGTACCTGAGCCAGCAGTGGCTCGATGGCCGGTCCCTCAAGCAGCACCCGCGTAGGCACCGTTCACCACCCCTATCGTCTCGATCTGTGCGGTGGAACCAGAGATTTCGCTGTACGACAGCACCTGGACCCGGCGCGAGCCGGCTCGCAGCAGTCGCATCAGTGGCAGCCGCAGCTGTGGTGAGCAGGCCAGGACGGGGTTGAGTCCCTGCTGCTCGGCGGCCTCGGAGAGCCGGCTCGCCTCGCTGACGATCGCCTCGGCGCGCATGCCGTCGATCGCCATGAAGGCGCCGGTGTCGCTCGGCCGCAGCGACTCGAGCAGGCTCTGCTCGAGCATCGGGTCGAGGGTGATCACGGTGAGCCGGCCGGCCGTCGCGTACTGGGCGGCGATGGCCGGCCCGAGGGCGCCACGTGCCGCCTCGACCAGGCCGTCGTGGTCCTGGGAGGTCTTGGCCCGCAACGACAGCGCCTCGAAGATGCGGACCAGGTCGCGGATCGGCACGCCCTCGTCGAGCAGCGCCTGCAGCACCTTCTGCACCTGGCCGAGGCTGAGCAGCGCCGGGGTCAGCTCCTCCACCACCACCGGGTGGGTGCGCTTGACCATCTCGGACAGCGCGCGGACATCCTCGCGGCCGAGCAGGCGGCTGGCGTTGGTCCGGACGATCTCGGCCAGATGCGTGATGATCACCGAGGCCCGGTCGACCACCGTCGCGCCGGAGATCTCGGCCTGATAGTGCAGCTCGGCGGGGACCCATTTGCCGGCCAGGCCGAAGACCGGTTCGACCCCGGCCCGGCCGGGGAGCGCCTGCAGTCCCTCACCGATGGCCAGGACGGTTCCCGGCGGCGCCTGGCCGGTGCCGGCGTCGACCCCGGAGATCCGGATCGCGTACGAGGAGAGCGGCAGATCCAGGTCGTCCCGGGTGCGCACCGGCGGCATGATCACGCCGAGTTCCATGGCCATCTTGCGGCGCAGGGCGCGGACCCGGTCGAGGAGGTCGCCGCTGCTCGCGTCGACGAGGTCGACCAGGTCGGGGGCGAGCGCCAGCTCCAGCGGGTCGATGCGCATCTCGCCGAGCAGCTGTTCCGGCGAGTCCGGCGCGGGCAGGTCGACCGCCTCGGCCGCGGCGCCCTTCTCGAGCGGCTCCGGGACCGGGTCCTTGATCCGCTGAGCGATCAGCAGCACGGTTCCGCCGACCAGCAGGAACGGCAGCGGCGGCAGGCCGGGGATGACGCAGAGGGCCATCGCCGCGCCACCGCCGATCCGCAGGGCGAGCTTGTTCTGGCTGAGCTGCGTGGTGACGGTC
Organism: Actinoplanes philippinensis; assembly: GCF_900113015.1. Classification (GTDB taxonomy): domain Bacteria; phylum Actinomycetota; class Actinomycetes; order Mycobacteriales; family Micromonosporaceae; genus Actinoplanes; species Actinoplanes philippinensis. The sequence continues at coordinate 253,147 of NZ_FONV01000012.1, read as the reverse complement.
TGGCCCATGTCGCCGGAGGTGGCCGAGCGGGTCACGATGAGACCGGTGGCGACCGACAGCAGCAGCGCGGGGATCTGCGAGACCAGGCCGTCGCCGATGCTCAGCATGCTGTAGTGGTTCATCGCGTCGGCCGGGGACATGCCGGCCTGGAGGATGCCGACCGCGAAGCCGCCGACCAGGTTGATCACCGTGATGATGATGGCCGCGATGGCGTCGCCCTTGACGAACTTGGACCCACCGTCCATGGCGCCGTAGAAGTCGGCCTCCGAGGAGACCTCGGCGCGGCGCTTCTTGGCCTCGGCCTCGTCGATCAGTCCGGCGTTGAGGTCGGCGTCGATGGCCATCTGCTTGCCGGGCATGGCGTCGAGGGTGAAGCGGGCGCCGACCTCGGCGACCCGCTCGGCGCCCTTGGTGACCACGATCATCTGGACGATCACCAGGATCGTGAAGATCACCAGACCGATCACCAGGTTGCCGCCGACGACGAAGCTGCCGAACGCGTGGATCACCTTGCCGGCGTCGCCGTCGCGCAGCACCAGGCGTGTCGCGCTGATGTTGAGCGCCAGCCGGAACAGGGTCATGACCAGCAGCAACGCGGGGAAGACGGCGAAGTCCAGGGGCTTCTGCACGAACATGGCGATCAGCAGCACGAGCAGCGCCGCCGTGATGTTCACGGCGATCAGCATGTCCAGCAGGAAGGTCGGCAGGGGGACGACCATCATGATGATGATGCCGACGACCCCTATGGGTACGGCAAACCTGCCAAGGTTTCGGTTCTTCACGGTACCTTCCGAGCATGGGCAGTCCGATGGCCATCCGAGCCCAGCCGTCGCCGTCCTGGCGTTGTTCTGTTCGGCGTTCCGTCGCCGTCACTGAGGCCGCTGTGGCACCGCCACGCACCGATCTTCCCTGCTCTTGCACCGCGATGTGAGGAAATCTCCGGAATCGGTGGTTATGCCGCAGCTGGGGTCGGGTTCGGATTGCGGTGGATCCCGGCCGCCGCACCACGTGCCTTCAGGCTCATCACGAACGCCAGCACCTTGGCCACCGCGCCGTAGAACTCCGCCGGGATCTCCTGGCCGATCTCACAGTTGGCGTTGAGCGCCCGGGCCAGCGGGATGTCCTGCACCATCGGGATCCGGTTCTCGGTGGCGATGTCGCGGATCTTCGCGGCCAGCGGGCCCTTCCCCTTCGCCACCACCCGGGGCGCGCCCTTCTGCGGCTCGTATCGCAGGGCCACCGCGACGTGCACCGGGTTGACCACCACGACGTCCGCGGTCGGCACGTCGGCCATCTGCCGGTTCCGGGCCATGGCCATCTGCTTGGCCCGGATCTGGGCCTTGATCAGCGGGTCGCCCTCGGTGTTCTTGTGTTCCTGCTTGACCTCCTCCTTGCTCATCCGCAACTGCTTCTTGGTCCGTCGCCGCACCACGAAGTAGTCGGCCGCCGCCATCACGATGCCGGCCACCGCCGCCGCCCGGATCAGCCGGATCGCCGCGTCGCTGACCACCCCGAGCAGCGTGACCAGGGGCAGCCGCCCGGCGTCCATCAGCACCGGGATCATGTCCTGCATCGTGAACCAGAGGACCGTACCGAGCACGGTGGTCTTGATCAGGGCTTTGAAGCCCTCCCAGAGCGCCTGCGGGCCGAGCATGCGCTTGATGCCGCTGAACGGGTTGAGCCGGTTGAACTTGGGAATGAACAGTTTGGTGGCGACCCGGATGCCGCCCTGCGCGGCGGCCGCCACGACGCCGACCGCCATCATGGTCAGCGCCAGCGGCAGCACCGCCCAGGCGGCGCTCATCAGCGCCTCTCGCAGGATGGCGAGCGTCTTGCCGGGATCCGGGTCGATGATCGTGTCCGGAACCTTCTCCATCAGCTCCTGGGCGTGCTCCATCGCCTGGCGCAGGGTGCGCGGCAGCATGATGCTCGCGGCGAGCATGCCGACCCAGGCCCCCAGGTCCTGGGATTTGCCGATCTGGCCCTCCTGCTTGGCCTTCTTCAGCTTTTGTTGTGTGGGTTCCTCGGTCTTCTCGCCGGACACGTCTCACCTCCCCGCGCTCGTGGCTCTACCAACGTTCTTCGGCGCGGGTCAGCCCCCACTGAGCCGGACCACCGCGGTGACCGCCTTCTCGATCAGCGTGTCCAGCGCGCCCGGCAGCATCGCGATGGCGATCCCGGCGAGCGTCACCACCAGGAAGATCTTGATCGGGAAGCCCAGCTGGAACGCGTTGAGCGCGGGCGCCACCCGGTTCAGCAGGCCCAGCGCCACGTCGGCGAGGAACAGCACGGCGATCAGTGGCCCGGCGATCTGCACGGCGGCCAGGAACATCTCGCCGATCCCGCGCAGCAGCAGCCGGCTGAAGGTCTCCGTCGAGAAGGAGGCGTCGAGCGGCAGGGTACGGAAACTCTGGAGAAACCCGCGCAGGATCATCTGGTGCCCGTCCCCGGCGAAGAGCAGGGTCAGCGCCACCAGGTTGTAGAAGCGGCCGAAGATCGAGGCGCTGCTCTGCGAGAACGGGTCGTACGTCGACGCCAGTGTGAACCCGCTGAAGAGGTCGAGCAGGTCGCCGGCGGCCTGGACGGCGGAGAAGAGCATGAGCGTGAAGAAGCCGAGCGCCGCGCCGACGAAGACCTGGAGGGCGGCGCTGGCGATCAGGTCACGGGTCTCCAGCGACGGGACGGTGGAGGTCAGGTACGGCGTCATCGGCAACGTCAGCCCGACCGAGAGCAGCGCCTTGACCTGCCCCGGGATGAGCCGGGAGTTCAGCGGCGGGCACACCATCATCCACGCGCCGGTCCGCACCGCCCCCAGCATGACCGCCAGGAACTGTGCGATGGCAATGTCGAAGCTCATCGTCTCAGTACGAGCCCACCAGCGCCGTGATGATCAGACTCCACCCGTTGACCAGCACGAACAGCAACAGTTTGAACGGCAGCGCGATGGTGACCGGGGGCAGCATCATCATGCCCAGCGACATCAGCGACGCCGACACCACGAGGTCGATGATCAGGAACGGGATGAAGATGACGAACCCGATGATGAACGCGGCCCGCAGCTCGGAGAGTACGAACGCCGGCACCAGCGTGGTCAGCGGGACCGCCTGGATGTTGGCCGGACGGTCCTCACCGGACACCTTGATCAGCAGCGCCAGCTCGTCCTCGCGGGTCACCTCGTACATGAACTCGCGCAGCGGCTCGACACCGTCCTTGAAGGCCTGCGACTGGCTCTTGTCGCCCTTGAGATAGGGCTGCACACCCTGGTCGTTTATCGCCGACATGGTCGGGCCCATGATGAACAGGCTCAGGAACAGGGCGAGCCCGGCGAGCACCTGGTTGGGTGGCATGGTGGTCAGCCCGAGCGCGTTGCGGGTGATGCCGAGGACCATGAAGACCTTGGTGAAACAGGTGCAGAGCAGCAGCAACGCCGGGGCCACCGACAGCAGCGTCAGGCCGAGGACGATCACGAGGGACGCGGCCGGCCGGCTGCCGTCCGGGTTGGTGCCGTTGATCCGGATGTCGATCGAGGGTGGCGTCGGCGCGGGCGCCGCCCCGGCCGCCGTCGGCAGCAGGAGCAGGGTGGCCACCAGCATCAGCAGGCCGAGCGCACGCCTCGCCATGTCTATCGCCTCGTCGTCCGGTCGCGGAGAAACTCGATGGTCGAGGTCCACGTCTTCGGGGAGAGCAGGGAGCCGTCGAGCCGGCCGCCGAGGCTCCTCGGATGCCGGCCCGGGAGCTTGGCGTGCAGGCCGTCGGGCTCCAGCTCCATGTGATCCCGATGTTCCTCGGGCTCGGTCTCGAAGGCGTCGATGTCCGTCTCGCCGAGGAGGCTGACCTGCTGCTCGGTGATGCCCAGCACCAGCGCCCGGTCCGCCACCCGGACCACCGCCACCGCCGACCCGCGGCTCAGCTGCTGGCGGTTGAGCACCGCGAGCACCCCGTCCCGGCGGCTCGTGTACGGCCGGCGGACGGCCTTGGCGAGCAGCCACATCAGCATCAGGACGACCAGCAGGGCGGCGATGACGCGAAGGGTGAGCGCGATCAAGACGGTTACTCCGCGCCCGGCGAGACGATCTCGGTGATCCGGATGCCGAAGTTCTCGTCCACGACGACGACCTCGCCCCGCGCGATCAACCGGCCGTTGACCAGCAGGTCGGCCGGGCTGCCGGCGGCCCGGTCCAGCTCGACGATCGCGCCCGGGGTGAGGGAGAGCAGCTCCCGCACGCTCATCCGGGTCCGGCCCAGCTCGGCCGAGACCTCCATCTCCACGTCGTGCAGCATGTCCAGCCCGCCCCGGCCGGAGGCCCGCCGGCTCGGCGCCGACATCGGCGCGACGTTGACCGCGCCCGGTTCGGCGCCGGGCCACTGGCTCAGCGCGAGGGCGAGCACCGCCCGTACCTCCGTCTCGTCCTGGAGGGGAACCGCGACCGAGCCGTCCTTCGCGGCCAGCGCGCTCAGCGCGATCTCCGGCTCCATCAGCTGGCCGGGGTCGAGGACCACCGGGCCGAAGACGCGGGCGGCGGCTTCGAGCGCCGGCCGCACGGCGGCGGTGAGGTCCAGCTCGCCGAGCGGGCTCTCCCGCAGAGCGTCCGCCAGGTCCTGGCCGACCACCACGAGGACCTCGCCGGAGGCCGCACCGGTGAACCGCGCCGTGATCGCCTGGCCCTCGATCACCGTCCCGGCGTCCGGTACGACCGGATCGCCGGCCACCAGGGCTCGGCTGGTGGGCAGGACGGCCAGCGCGGCCTCGGCGGCGTTCCGGGCGAGCGCCAGCTGAGGCGCGGTCATGGTGGGCGCTGTCATGGGCGGCCAGACTCCTTGGACGAGCTCTCGTTGGGCGACGGCACGACGAGACAGGCCAGCCGGGCGCCCTGGTTACCGGGAACTGCATGAGCGAAGACGATGTCGTGCACGGTCACCTCGAGCGGCCGGCTGGTCGCGTGTCCGAGCGGGACCACGTCGCCGGGGCGCAGATCCACGATGTCATCGGTACGCATCCGAATGGGCTGAAATCGCACTGCTACGTCGATCGGAGCGGCGGAAAGTCCGGCCGTCAGGTTCCGCAGGGCGGTGTCCTTGGCCTGGCGTTCGGCGGCACTCAACACGATCGCCTCGGTACGCGACAGCACCGGCAGGATCGTGTTGAACGGCAGGCAGAGAGTGGAGATGCACTCCTCGGCGCCGATCTTCGTCTCGAACGAGGCCACCACCACGGCGTCGCCGGGCGCGTGGGCACGCAGGAACTGCGCGTTGTACTCGATCTCCTTGAGCTTCGGCGAGATGTCCACCATGCTCTCGAACCCGTAGCGCAGCTCGCCCAGCATGCGCTCCATCAGGCCGCGCAGCAGCGGCATCTCGACCTCGGTCAGCGGCCGCTCCGGCTGGCTGCCGCCGGGCCCGCCCAGCATGTGATCTATCGCGGTCATCACCGCCGACTGGGCGATCTCCAGCAGGACCGTGCCGGGCAACGGGTCCAGCGTGACCACACCGATGATCGTCGGGTTGGCGAGCGCGCCGACGTACTCGTCGTAGTTCAACTGCTCGATGGAGATCAGACTGACATTGCTGACCGCCCGGAGCCGGGTGGTCAGCAGGGTGCCGCAGCTACGCGCATAGGACTCGAAGACCATCTGCAGCGTACGGACGTGTTCGCGGGAGAGCTTGATGGGACGCCGGAAGTCGTACGCGGTCGGGCCCCCGCCTTGGCCGCGACGTGACATCCTGCCGGGGGATCGCTGAGCGGTGGTCACGTCGTCCTCATCGGCTCACTTACCGAACCGCTGAGCCGTGGCGGCGTTTTCATCCAGTTCTCGCACCGATGGGCGGGTCCCGTTGAGGAGACCCGCCCGGACGACGGCCTTACTGGGTCACGAAGGACGTGTAGTAGACGTCCATGACCATCTTCGTCTTGTCCTCGGTGTAGGCCTCGATCATCTTGGCCACCAGCTCCTTCTTGATCGCCTCGCGGCCCTCGGCGGTGGAGAGCTCGGCGACCGTACGGCCGGTGTACTCGTCGATCGCCAGCTGGTAGGCCTCGCTCAGGTCGATCGCCTCCTCGCCGGCGTCCTCGGTCTGCTGGACCGCGAAGCCGAGCTTCAGGTAGTGGCCGTCGGCCAGGTTCACCGTGATGGTGCTCTCGGCCGGGGTGACGACGCCCTTGACCAGCTTCTCCTCGGCGGCCGAAGCCGTGTCGCCGCGCAGCATGAAGAACGCGCCCGCTCCACCGCCGCCCAGGATGACCAGCACGAGGGCGATGACCACCATCAGCATCTTGTTGGACTTCTTCGGCGCCTCGGCCGTTTCCTTCTCGTCAGCCATTACGAACTCCCCTCGGTTCAGTCGTGCTTGGTGGTGGTGGTCGTGGTGGTCTCGGTGGCGGCCTTCTGCTCGGCCTCGTACTCGGCGGTGGTCTGGCCGGTGTGCAGCTTCCCGTCCTCGCCGGCCGCCGACGGCAGCAGCGCCGCCTGGTCCGCGGTGAGCTGGGTGAGGACTACGACGTCCACCCGGCGGTTCATCTGGATCGAGCGCGGGTCCTTCGGGTCGATCAGCGGCTTGGTGTCGGAGAAGCCCACCGCGCTGAGCCGCTTCTTCGGCAGACCGTGGTCGGTGAAGAACCGGACCGTCGTCGAGGCGCGCGCCGCGGACAGCTCCCAGCCGCTCGGGTAGAACGTGGTCCGGGCCTTGAGCTGGTTGGTGTGGCCGTCGACCTCGATGCTGTTGGGCAGGTCCGCCAGCGTCGGGGCGATCGCGCCGAGGATCTTCTCGCCGCCGCTCTGCAGCTCCGCCCGGTTGCCGGCGAAGACCACCTCGTTGGTCACGATGGTGACGATCAGGCCGCGCTGGTCGATCGTGAACTTCGCGCTGCCGAGCATCTTCTGTGCCGCCAGCGCGTCGGCGATCTTCCGTTCGATGGCCTTCAGGTCCTCGGCCTCCTTGGCCGCCTTCTCCGCGTTGGCCGAGGCCTTCTTGCGGTCCTCGGCCTGCACGGCCCGCTCGACCGCTTCCTTCTGCTTCTGGTTCAGGCCCTCGGTGCCCGAGGTGCCGTCGCCCGGGTTGGAGCCCGGGTCGATCTGCACCACCTGGGCGTTGTTCGAGGCGCCGTCCAGCGGGGCGTAGTTGCCGCTGAACGCCGCGCTCTTGGAGCCGAAGCCCGACGACAGGCCCTGCGCCAGCTGCGCGAACTTCTTCTGGTTCACGTCACTCATCGAGAAGAGCACCACGAAGAGAACGAACAGCAGGGTCAGCATGTCTGCGTACGACACGAGCCAGCGCTCGTGGTTGACGTGCTCCTCGTGTTCCTCGTGCTTCTGCTTACGCTTGCCGCCCCCGCTGCTCATCTAGGTCAGGCCGCCTTCTTGCTCGAGGCCGCCGCTTCGGCCTTCTTCATCTCGTCGGGCGGGAGGAGACTGCGCAGCTTCTGGGCCACCAGACGCGGGTTCGAGCCGGCCTGGATCGCCAGGACGCCGTCGATGACCAGCTCCATCTCCTCGGCCTCGATGTTGCTGAGCCGGTCGAGCCGGGCCGCCATCGGGAGCCAGATGATGTTGGCGCTGAGCACGCCCCACAGGGTCGCGACGAAGGCCGCGGCGATCGAGTGGCCGAGCGTGTCCGGCTTGTCGAGGTTCTCCAGCACGTGGACCAGGCCCATGACCGTGCCGATGATGCCGATCGTCGGGGCGTAGCCACCCATGTTCTCGAAGAACTTCTTGCCCGCCTTGTCGGACTTCTTCTTGGCCGACACCTCGGCGTGCAGGATGTCGTGCAGCTCGTCCGGGTCGGTGCCGTCGATGGCCAGCTGCAGACCGCGCTTCAGGAAGGGGTGCTCGACCGTCTTCACCGCGTCCTCGAGCGCCAGCAGACCCTCACGGCGGGCCCGCTCGGCCAGCTTCACGACGTTGTCGAGCAGCTGGGTCGGCGGGGTGACCTTGTTGGTGAAGGCCTTCTTGAGCTGGTTGACGAAGCCGCCGGCGTCCTTCATGACACCACCGGCCATGGCGGCCGCGAAGGCCCCGCCGAACACCAGCAGCATCGAGGGAATCAGCAGGATGGAGGCGGGCGAGCCGCCCTCCAGGATCTGGACGGTGAAGACGATCGCCAGGCCGGCGACCACACCGATGATGCTAGCGAGGTCCATCAGCGTTCCTTCCGGTGCAGCGGGAGCACCTTGGCGTCGAGGTCGTCATCCGAGGACGACGAGGAGGTGGTGAGGGCCGAGGGCTCGGGCTCCATGCGGCTCGCCTGGGCGATCAGCGAGGCGCGGTAGTGACGCACCGAGTCGATGAATTCGGGCACGGACTCGGCGATGACGTACTTGGTGCCGTCCACCAGGGTGACGACCGTGTCGGGCGTGCAGTCGACGCGCTCGACCAGGTCGGGGTTCAGGGCGAACACGGCACCGTTGATACGAGTTACGAGGATCAAGACAGTTCCGTCCTTGGGTCGTCCTTGGCTGGTGGGGGCCGTCCGTGGCCCTTCGCCTGTTACTTCGGCCCGATCCCGGTTGCCGATGAGATCGAGGCGGTCGCGATCCGGGTGCGAAGTGATCACCCGTACGGATCGCACGAACGGCCGGGACGGGCATGTCTGCCCGTCCCGGCCGCCCGGGTGCTGCTCGTGTTACCGCTTCATGCTGACGAGCTCCTGGAGGATCTCGTCCGAGGTGGTGATGATGCGGCTGTTGGCCTGGAAGCCGCGCTGGGCGACGACCAGGTTGGTGAACTCCTGCGCGAGGTCGACGTTGGACATCTCCAGCGCGCCGGAGATGACCTGTCCCATGCCGGCGCTGCCGGGTTCGCCGACCTGCGCGTACCCCGAGTTGACGGTGGTCCGGAAGAGTGAGTTGCCGACCTTCTCCAGGCCGTTGACGTTCTTGAAGGTCGCCATCGCGACCTGGCCCAGCGTTTGCTTCAGGCCGTTGCTGTAGACGCCGATGATCTCACCGCTGTCGGAAACGGTGTAGGAGAGCGAGGTGAGGGCGCCGGCCACCTGACCGTCGGTGCTGAACACCCGCGCGTCGGTGTTGCCCGAGTACGAGGTGATGTCGGTCATGTCGACCATGTAGCCGCCGATCTCCATCTGGCCCAGGTTGTCCAGCTGTGTCGGGTCGACCTTGCCGCTGACCAGGTTGACGGTCTGCGGGTTGGTGCCGGTGGTGAGGGAGACGTTGTTCTCGTCGAAGATCTCCACACGCCAGGCCGACGTCGGCTCGGTGGGCGGGGTCGGCGCGTTGTCGTTCGCGGTCCGGGTGAACTTGGCGGTCACCGTGTGCGTGCCACCCTGGTCGTCGTAGACCTTGATCGGGATCGTGGTGATGTAGCCGGGCTTGGGCGGGGAGCCGCCGAGGTCCTCGATGCCGGCGTTGTCCACGTCGTTGGGGTCCGGGATGGTGTCACTGCTCAGGTTGCCCTTGAGCGTGATCGTCTTGGTCCGCTCCGGCGGGATGGTCGCGCCGAGCGGCATCCGGATGTCACCCGGCTTCGCGGCCGAGTTGACCTTGCCGTCGACCGCGGTCCAGCCCTGCACCGGCTCGCCGGTCGCGGTGGCGAGCACGCCGTTCGCGTCGAAGAAGAACGAGCCGGCCCGGGTGTAGAGGTTCTCGTTGCCGCTGCGGGTGATGAAGAAGCCGTCGCCCTGGATCATCATGTCGCCGGACTTGCCGGTGGTCTGCGCCGAGCCCTGGCTGAAGTTCTGGGTGATGCCGGCGACCCGCACACCGAGGCCGACCTGCGCCGGGTTGGTGCCCGCCATACCGTCCTGGGGAGAGCCGCCGGAGCCCATCATCTGGCTCAGGGTGTCGTTGAACTGCACCGCGGCCGACTTGTAGCCGGTGGTGTTGACGTTCGCGATGTTGTTGCCCGTGACGTCGATCATCCGCTGGTGCGCGTTGAGTCCGCTGATACCGGAATAGAGAGAACGCAGCATTGATGGGTTTCCTTACGCGTGGTGGAGGGGAGACGGAGTTAGGCGGTCTTGGTGTCGGTGACTTCCGTGACCTTGGACAGCTGCACATCCGTGTTCCCGACCTTGAGCGTCGGTTCGCTGTCTCCGTTGAGCTTCGCCGCGGTGATCACGCCGGTGTTCATGGCACCGGTCTCATCCATGTACGTGACCGTTTTGCCGACCAGCGAGCTGGCGCCGATCATGCGCTGCGCCTGCAGCATGCCGATCATGTCTTCCAGCTTCTCGACCTGCGTGAACTGGGCGGTCTGCGCCAGGAACGCGGTCGAGTCGGCGGGCTTGGTGGGGTCCTGGTACTTCAATTGCGCGACCAGGAGCTTCATGAAGGTGTCCTTGTCGCCGAGCGACTTGCTCTTCGACTCCGTGGCCTTGGCAGCGGCGAGCGCCTTGGCCGGATCGGCTCCGTTGGCTCCGGACACTGATGAGGTCATCGACTTCTCCTTGTCCCGTAGCAGGCTCAACCTAAGCTTCGGCCCGGCCCCGGAATTGCTTAGACACAAATTTGCGGGCCCGCCGAGTGGCGGGCCCGCAACGGGAGATCTTCAATTTGTACGCCTTCGGCGGATCCGTAGGGTCAGGGTGCGAGGGACAGGCTGAGCTTGCCCTTGCCGTACCGGTTGACCTCGACGGCAAGGTCGAGGCGCCGGCCCAGGGCGAGCAGCACGGCACGGGCGTCGGCCGGCAGCTCCTGGTTCGGGTAGATCACCTGGTAGAGCTTCACGTGCGGCGCCCCCTCCCGGTTGAGGAGGCTGGTGAACACGTTGCACAGCTCGAAGACGTTCTCCGCCAGGTTCGGGAAGAGCTGCTTCTCGTCGATGCTGTCCTCCGCGGCGCCGGCCGGCAGGAGGCCGAGCGCGGCGCCCGCGTTGGCGGCGAGGCTGAGCGTCATGCCCATCACCGCGTAGATCTTCTGGCCGTTGTCGGTGAAGATCGCGGTCGTGGTGAGAGGAACCTCGGGCGCGCTGATCGGGTCGCCGGGGCTGACCGTCACCTCTCGACCGAGTAGGTCCTCGAAAAGGTTGCGTACGGCTAGAGAGCCGGGAAGAACCGAGACGTCTGACATGTCTTAATCATCCCAAAATAGGAGCGAACACTTCGTCGAATCGCTCAGCGGTGAAGGGTTTGACGATGAAGAACGCCGCTCCGGCGCCTTCGGCGGCCGACTTCATCTCCGGAGTGCTCTCCGAGGTCACGAAGCCGAACTTGACGTTGTTGCCGGCGGCGCGAAGCTGACGCAGCACCTCGATGCCGGTCATCTGCGGCATGTTCCAGTCGGAGATGACCAGATCCGGCTTCTCCGCGGTGACCATGTCGAACGCCTCCTTGCCGTCCGCGGCCTCCACCAGGTCGTGATCCCCGAACCCGGCCTGTCGCAGGGTCCGGACGACGATCTGCCGCATCACCCGGCTGTCATCGGCGATGAGGATCTTCATGCACCCTCCTCCTTGTTGTCGGTGCTGCTCTGCCACATCGAAATGGACACCGGTTCGCCTTCCCACATCCCGTACACGCCGCTGATGCGCTCGGTGTTCGGGAATCGCGCCGATGCCTCCGGCGCGAGTACCACCTGCGGGAGCGACAACTGCGCCCCCGGCGGCAACATCGCTTTGACGTTGCCACCGACGATGTTGGCCAGTTCGCCGAGCGTGTCGGAGATGTCCTCCTCACTCACTTCCTCAAGCTCCATGGCGAGGAAGGCGGCCGCGGCGCGCTGGGCGGCGGCGCGGGAGGACGCGTACACGACATGCCCGGTCCAGGACCCGGTGATCGATACCGAGGAGTGCACCTCGGAAGGCTGGTTTTCGTCGTACGTGGGGATCAGCGGACTGACACCCTCGGGGTCCAGGTATGACTCCCATACCTGCTCCACCATCTCGGCGAGGTCACTCTCGTCGACCTCGACTTCGACACTCATGAGTTCGCTCCGGTCGGGACGAGGCCCAGCAGGGCCAGCTTTTCGATCATGGCGCCTTCGGTGAAGGGCTTGATCACGTATTCGTGGGCGCCCGCGGCGAGCGCCCGGACGATCTGGCTCTGTTCGCTCTCGGTGGTGACCATCACGAGCGTCATCTCCCGCAGTCGCGGGTCGGCCCGGACCTTGGTGACGAATTCGAGCCCGTTCATGTTGGGCATGTTCCAGTCGATGAGGGCCAGCTCCGGCACCTCGGTCATGTCGGCCAGGAGGTCCATCGCCTCCTTGCCGTCCCCGGCCTCCACCGCCTCGAAGTTGAGCTTCGTGACGATGCGCTTGAGGATCATGCGCATCGCGCGCGAGTCGTCGATCACCATGGCACGCATCGGCGTCATCCCCTTCTCGCGGCACCGGCGGGCGCCGCTGTACGAGACCGGTAGGCAGAGGTGCGCCCGGCGGCCACCCGTTCGTAGTTGTCGTCGATCCCGATAGTGGTCTCGGCAGCACCGAGGAAGAGCAGCCCGTCCGGGCGAAGGATCTTGGCGGCGTTCTGGAGGACCTGGCGCTTGGTCGCGACGTCGAAGTAGATGAGGACGTTGCGCAGGAAGATCACGTCGAACGGCTGCATCGGCGGGAACGGCGCGGTCAGGCTCATGTGCTTGAACGACACGTTCTTGCGCAGCGCCGGGATGATCCGCCAGTGCGCGCCGGCCCGCTCGAAATACTGCACGAGCTGGGTGGCGGCCAGGCCCCGGTTCACCTCGACCTGGCTGTACTCGGCCTTCTGCGCCCGCTCCACCATCGCGGTGGAGATGTCGGTGCCGAGGATCTCGTACGTCCATCCGGCCGGCAGGGTCTCCTGCAGTGTGATCGCCAGGCTGTACGCCTCCTGGCCGCTGGAGCTGGCCGCGGACCAGAAGCGCAGCTTGCGCACCGTGGCCCGGGACTTGATCAGCTCCGGCAGGACCACGTCGGTGAGCGCGGCGAACGGCTCCCGGTCCCGGAAGAACGAGGTCTCGTTGGTGGTGAGCGCGTCGATGATCTTCCGCTGGTGCGCCGGATTGGGGCGCTTCTGCAGCTCACCGATGAACTCGTTGACGTTCGGCGAGCCGACCGCCCGGGCGACCGGGATGAGCCGGGCCTCGACCAGGTACTCCTTGCCGGGCGCAAGGACGATGGACGCCTCCTTGCGGACCAGGTTGGAGACGAAGGCGAATTCCGCTTGGGACAGGGTCATCGGGCCACCGCCGGTGACCGGCCCACCCGGACACGGTTGACCAGGGCCCCCGCGATCCGGTCCAGCGGCAGCACCTCGTCGGCCAGGCCGGCGGCCACCACGGCGCCGGGCATGCCCCAGACCACCGAGGTCGCCTCGTCCTGTGCCAGCACCTCGGCGCCCGAGTCTCGTAGCACCTTCGCACCACCCCGTCCGTCTTGTCCCATTCCGGTGAGAATCGTCGCGAAACACGACCCGCCGTACAGAGCGGCCACCGACCGGAACATCACGTCCACCGCCGGCCGGCACGAGTTCTCCTGCGGCCCGTTGTTGAGCTGGGTCATCGTCGTCGTCCCGCGACGCTGGAAGACCAGATGCCGGTCACCCGGGGCGATGTAGACGGTCCCGGGGGTGAGCTCCATGCCCTCGCCGGCCTCCACCACCTTCAGCGGGGTGCTGCGGTCCAGCCGCTCGGCGAACATCTTGGTGAACACCGGGGGCATGTGCTGGGTGATCACGATCGGGACGGGCAGGTCGGCCGGCAGCCCGAGAAGCACCTTGGTGAGCGCGTCCGGGCCGCCGGTGGACGAGCCGATCGCCAGGATGTCGATCTTGCCGCCGGGGCCGCGCTTGACCGCGGGCCTGGTCGGGGCGGCCGGGCCCGCTCCGGGGCGCACCGGGGCGCCGGGCGCCGAGCCGGGCCGCAGCGGCGCGGGGCCGGAGGGTCGCAGTCCGGCCGGGGCCGGCCCACGGCTGGGCGGTCCGGCCGGCGGACGGCGACGGCCACCCAGCGCCTGGATCTTGGGTACGAGCTGCTCGCGTACCGCCATCATCGACTCCTGCACGGAGCCGACGTTGCTCGGCTTGGTCACGTAGTCGGTGGCGCCCGCCGCCAGCGCCTCGAGCGTCGCGGTCGCGCCCGCCGCCGAGAGCGTGCTGAACATGATCACCGGGGTGTTGTGCCGCTTGCGGAGCTCGCGGACCGCCTCGATGCCGTCCATCTGCGGCATCTCGATGTCCATCGTGATCACGTCGGGCTTGAGCTGATCGATCTTCGCCTGTGCGAGCAAACCGTTCGCGGCGGTGCCGACGACCTGGATGCCCGGCGCCTCGCCGAGAGCATCGACGATCAGCCGACGTACCACCACGGAATCGTCGACGACGAGAACCGAGATCATTCGACCACTCCCTTCAACCGAGCCAGGCCGGGCCGAGCGCCGCGACCACCGGAGCGAGCAGCCGGTGAGCCGTGGCGGTGTCCAGCAAATCGCGCACCACCAGCGCCTGAACGGCGCCGCTGAGCATGTTCCAGACCCCTCCGGCACGATCTGCCAGCGGAATCCCGGCCGTATCCACCGCCTGCACCAGCAGCATCTGGGCGGCGGCCGCGGTACGGACCCGGTCGGAGAGGTACGCCGCCCACGACGCCGAGTGCACGGCGGGCGACCAGCCGGCGGTGTTGCGCCGGGCGTCGTCGGCTGCGGTGGAGACTCGTTGGCGGTCCTCCGGGCGCAGCGTGCGTAGCCGGTCGAGCAGGGCCGACACCGTGTAGTGGTGCGGTCCCAGGTCGATCGGCGGGCCGGACGGCAGCTTCCGTACCGCCGAGACCCACCCGGCGCCGAGCCGGCGGCGGGTCTCCTCGTCCAGCACCTCACGCAGGTAGCTGGCGACCGCGGCGTCACAGAGCAGCGCCGTCGCGGCGGCCGCGTCCTCGCTCTGCCGGGCGTCCCGGCCGGTGCCCTCCCAGGTCCACGACATCACGTCGTAGCGCAGGCAGGTCAGCAACGCGTCCACCGAACCGATCGGCGCGCGTTCGACCAATGCGAGGTTTCCGGCCGGGTCGTCTTTCGACATTCCCTTGAGTGTCGGCATCCGCCGCGCGGCGGACTCCACCTCCACCCACAACGGCCCGCGCACGTTCTCGTCGGGCAGCCGCTCGGCGAGCACCGGCAGGTCCCCGCTCTGCAGGCGCAGGGCACGCAGCATCACCTCGGCGGCGGCCGACCCGCCCTCCAGGCGGGTCAGGTCGAAGCCCAGGACCGGGGCGCTGACCAGGCTGTACATCAGTTGGTGGCGCGGTAGGTATCGACGGCCTGATTGACGTCGAGAGCCAGCATCAACCGCCCGTCCAGCTTGAACGTGCCCACTACCAACTCCCTCGTGGGACCGCTCAGCGTGTCCGGTGGGGGTTCGAACGTCTCGTCGTCGAGATCGACCACCTCGCCGATCTTGTCCACCAGCAGTGAGACCGGCTCCCCGTCACCCCGCAGGATGACGTTCATGACCGGTCCCTGCAGGGCCTGCCGGGCGAGGCCCAGCTGCACCCGCAGGTCCACCGCGGCGATGACCTGACCGCGCAGGTTGAACAGGCCACCGACCGCGGGCGGCGCGAGCGGCACCGGGGTGTACTCGTTGTACGAGAGCACCTCCTGCACCGTGTGCACCTCGACCCCGAAGAGCTGGCCGTCCACCTCGAAGGTGGCGAACTGACGACTCGCCATGTCAGGCCTCCACCAGCATGTCGTCCATCGAATCGCTGTAGAAGTTCGGGTCGGCGGCGAGGATGGCGCGGCGTACGTCGAGCAGCTCGGTGACCCGCTGCTGGATCACGGCGGTGCCGACCAGGCCGTCCTCCTCGGCGTCGCGGCGTGCGGTGGTCGAGTTCTCGGCTATGTCGACGATCCGGTCCACGACCAGCGCCACGCTCTTTCCGCCCTCGCTGTAGACGACCACCGACACGGTGTCGCCCTCCAGCTCCTCGCCGTACGCCCCGAGCAGGTGCGACAGCCGCACCAGAGGCAGGATCTGGCCCCGGTACTGGACCACCTCGCGGGAGCCGGCGTGCTCGATCCGGTCGCGCGGGAACTCCTCCAGGCGGGTGACGGTGTCCAGCGGGATCGCCACCCGGCGCTCGCCGACCGCGGTGACCAGCAGACGCTCGGTGCCACCACCCTGCTGACCGCGCTTGTCGGAGACCGTCTCGCGTTCCGAGTCGACGGCCAGGTGCGAACGGCGGGCCAGCGAGGACACGTCGAGGATCAGACCCACCTTGCCGTCGCCCAGGATGGTCGCTCCGGCGTACAACCCGATGTCCTTGAATCTGGTGTTGAGGGCCTTGACGACGACCTCTTCGGTGTTCAGCACCCGGTCGACGACCAGGCCGAACCGCCGGCCGTCGGCCTGCAGCACCATGATGTAGACGCCCTGGTCGCCGCCGACCTCCAGGCCGAGCGCCCGGTCCAGGCGGACCAGCGGGAGCAGCTTGCCGCGCAGCCGGTAGACCGGGGCGCCCGAGGCGTACTCGACCTTGGTGGTGTTGCCGTCGATGAAGACCAATTCCAGGACCGCGACCTGGGGTACGACGTACCGCTGGTCGGCGCAGTCGACGGTGAGCGCCTGGATGATCGCGAGCGTCAGCGGAATGGTGAGCCGCCAGACGGTGCCCTCGCCCGGTGTCGAGTCGACGCTGACCGCGCCGCCGATGTTCTCGATGTTGGTCTTGACCACGTCCATGCCGACGCCACGGCCGGAGACGTTGGTGACCTTCGCGGCGGTGGAGAAGCCGGGCTGGAAGACCATCGCCATGATGTCGCGCTTGTCCATGTTCGGAATCTGCTCGGGACGGAGCAGCCCGTTCTCCACGGCCTTCTGCGCGATCCGCTCGACGTTCAGGCCGGCGCCGTTGTCGGCGACCTCGACCGCGACGTGCCCGCCTTCGTGGTACGCGCGGAGCGTGAGCGTGCCCTCCGGGTCCTTGCCGGCGGCGATCCGCCGCTCCGGCTCCTCGATGCCGTGGTCGACGGCGTTGCGCACGAGGTGGGTCAGCGGGTCCTTGACCGCCTCCAGCAGGCTCCGGTCGAGCTCGGTCTCCTTGCCCTCCATCACGAGCGCGACCTGCTTGCCGAGCGAGTTGCTCAGGTCCCGGACGACTCGGGGCAGCTTGGACCAGATGTGCTCGATGGGCTGCATCCGGGTCTTCATGATGCCCTCTTGCAGCTCACTGGTGATCATGCCGAGCCGCTGGGCGCTGCGGACCAGACCGGAGTCGCCGATCTCCATCACGCCACGGACCAGCTGGTTCCGGGCGAGCACCAGCTCACCGACCATGTTCATCAGGGTGTCGAGCAGGTCGACGTCGACCCGGATCGCGCTGTCGGCGATGCTGCGCTTCGGCGCCTGCGACTGCAGCGCCTCGCTGACCGCCGTCGGCGCCGCCTTGCCCTCCTCGAGCAGGATCGTGCCGAGTTTGCGTTCGTCGCCCTCGATCTGCTGCTGCAGTGCCGAGGCGACGTCGGAGGCCTGCGCGGCGCCGGCGTCGACGAGCATCTGGCCGAGCGGCTGGCGCTGGTCGGTGACCGGCTCGGGCGCCGGGCGGGCGGCGGGCGCCTCATGCTCGACGCTGACCGGGGCCTCGGCGGCCGGACCGCCCTCGGCGGGTGCGGCCTCGGCCGGTGCAGCCTCGGCGGCCGGAGCGGCGGCGTCCGTCGGGGCGTCCATCTGCGCCTTGATCCGGACGATCATGCTCTCGATGTCGACCTCGGCCTCGGACCCGTTCTCCTCGATGGAGGAGAGGATCGACCGCACACCGTCGATGCAGAGCAGCAGGACGGTGATGGTCTCCGGGGTGACCGGCTGGACGCCGTCGCGAAGCCGGGACAGCAGGGACTCGCCGGCGTGCGCCAGCTTCTCCAGGCGGGAGAACGCCAGGAACCCACTGGTGCCCTTGATCGTGTGGATCGCCCGGAAGATGCGGGAGATCAGGTCACGGGAGCCCGGCTCCTGTTCGAGGCTGACGAGGTCCCGGTCGATCTGGTCCAGGTTCTCGTGGCTCTCCATGAGGAATTCGCCAACGATCTCGCCAAGGTCTTCCACAGCTTGCTACCTCCTGCTCGGCTTCACTGCCCTCATCGACCCCTCGGGGCACCAACTGAGAAGATCGCCCGGTACGCCGGAATGATCAGGACTCCCCGCCCGGGCGGCGGTAGCGATAGCCGAACCCGCGCACCGATTCGATCGGTGACTCGTCCGGGTCGGACCAGCCGAGCTTGCGCCGCAGACGCAGCACCGCGAACTTGACCCGCTCCTGGCCGATGCCGGTCGGGTCGTCCCAGGCCTGCGTGAGCAGCTGGTTCGGTGAGAGAACCGCGCCGGCATGCCGCACCAACGCGTTGAGCAGGCGGAACTCGGTCGGGGTGAGACGTTTCTCCTCACCCTTGACGTAGACCCGGCGCTTGGTCGGGTCGAGGTGCACCAGGCCGTCGTCGTAGACCTGGCTGGCCCAGCTGTTCTGGCCGGAGGACGAGCGCCGCAGCAGCGCCTCCACCCGGGCCAGCAGCTCGTTGTTGGCGAACGGCTTCGTCAGGTAGTCGTCGGCGCCGCCGCGGAGGCCGCGCACCTTCTCCGCCTCCTGGCCGTGAGCGGTGAGGACCAGCACCGGCACATCCGAGACGTCGCGCAGCCGCTCCAGCACCTGCCAGCCGTCCATCTCCGGCAGGCCGACGTCGAGCACCACCAGGTCGGGGTGTTCGGCGTAGGCCTCCTTCAGCCCGGAGCGGCCGTCGGCGGCGTGCGCCACCTCATAACCGGCCCGGCTGAAGAGCAACCGGAGAGCGAGTGCGATGTCCGGGTCGTCCTCGACCACGAGTAGGCGACTCATCGTGTGCTCACCCTGTCCCTAACCCGCACTGGCGGCGCAAAACCACCATATAGCGTGATGTCACCGCCTATTTACGGACAGTGACAGTCTAGCGTCGGGTGACGGGGTCGGAGCCGGTCCGCAAGGATCCGCCGAGACGGGCCGAATGCCGGATCCTGCGGCGGCCCGATCAGGACATCCCTACAGCCTGACATTTCCCGTACGGCTTATCGCCCTTTCCGCGAAAGATGTGACACGCCGCGTGCAACGGGGTGCGATAGCCGTGTCGGGCGATCCGCGCCCGATCAATGCGTTCCGGGAGGCAACCCGTGTTCGACCAGGTGGTACGACGCGTCGCCACGCTCGCGGCGGCACCCGCACTGTTCGTACTCTCCGCACCGGCTCTGGCCACCGGGCCGGCCGTCCCGCCACGCCCCCAGCAGATCACGCCGACCCCCACCGTCACCGCCACACCGAGTCCCACGCCGTCGCTCAACCCCGCGCAGATCCGGGCCCGCGTCGTGATGGTGCAGGTGGTGCGGCTGACCAACGAGGAGCGCAAGGAAGCCGGCTGTCCCGCGCTGACCGTCGACGGCCACCTGGTCACCGCCTCTCTGCGGCAGAGCAACTACATGGCCCGGACCAGGCTGTTCAGTCACGTGTGGCGGGACGGCTCGACCTTCGTCGACCGCAGCGAGCAGTCCGGGTATCAAGCGCCGGCCGGGGAGAACATCGCCTGGGGATATCGCAGCGCGACCGAGGTGATGAAAGCCTGGATGGCCAGCCCCGGGCACCGGCACAACATCCTCAACTGCGAGGCGAAGTCGTTCGGCGCCGGGGTGGCCTTCGCGGTCGACGGCACTCCCTATTACACGCAGGTCTTCGGCTGGAAGTGATCAGAGCTCGCAGCCGACCAGCACCGGCTCCGGGTGCAGCTCCACGCCGTACCGCGCCCGGACCCCGTCCCGGATGGTCCGGGCCAGATCGAGCAGCGCCGCCGTGGTGCCGCTCCCGCGGTTGGTGAGCGCGAGCGTGTGCTTCCCGGAGATGGCCACACCGTCACCGGCGAACCCCTTCGGGAAGCCGGCGTGCTCGATCAGCCACGCCGCCGGCAGCTTCACCAGCCCCTCCCCGGCCGGCCAGTGCGGCGCCTCGCCGATGCCCGCCAGCAGGCCGGCCGGGACCACCGGGTTGGTGAAGAAGGAGCCCACCGACCAGGTGTCCCGGTCCTCCGGGTCGAGCACCATGCCCTTGCCGGCACGCAGCTTGAGCACCGTGTCGCGGGCCTGGCGCAGCGGCACCCGGTCACCGGCCTCGGCGCCGAGCGAGCGGGCCAGCTCGGCATAGCGGATCGGGGCCGACTCGCCGGAGCGGGACAGCCGGAAGTCGACGGCGGTCACCAGGTAGCGGTCGTCGTGCTTGAAGACGCTCGTCCGATACCCGAAACCGCACTCCTCGGGGGTCATCACCCGGATCGCGCCGGCCTGCCGGTCGTAGGCGTGCACCGCCGCGATGGTGTGCGCGACCTCCTGCCCGTACGCCCCGACGTTCTGGATCGGGGTGGAGCCGGCCGCGCCCGGGATGCCGGAGAGGCACTCGACACCGGACAGGCCGCTCGTCACCGCGTACGCCACGAAATCGTCCCAGGGCTCGCCTGCCGCGACCCGCACCAGGACGCCGGAGGCGTCCTCCCCGACCACCTCGACGCCGCGGGTGCGCAGCAGCAGCACCTCACCGTCGAAGCCGTCGTCGCCGATCACCACGTTGCTGCCGCCGGCGAGCACCAGCAACCGCCGCCCGGCCGCCGCGGCCGACTGCACCGCGCCGACCGCCTCGTCCGTATGGACCGCGGTGGTCACTGTGCCTGCGGGCCCACCGAGGCGTAGCGTCGTGTATGCCGACAGGAATCTCTCCGGGGCCGAAGGGGTATCAGTCACGACGCCAACCCTAAGGTCCATCCGAGGGAAGGTTCACCGGCGGTCCGGCCGAGCGGGGAGACGACTGCGATGAACAGGTTGCACGCGACGAAGGATTTCTGGCTCGCAGCGCTGCGCGCCGATGGGCCGGCGCTCTGGGACGCCGTCGCCGAGACCGGCCCCGAGCCGGCGATCCCCGGCTGCCCGGACTGGACCGTGGCCGATCTGGCCCACCACGTCACCGAGGTGCTGCACTGGGTGCGCAGCACGGTGACCCGCGGGGTCACCACTCTTCCGGAGAGCGCGCCGGTGCTGGAACGCAGTGACTGGCCGGAGACGCTCGACCTGCTGCGGCGAGAGCTGACCGGCACGATCGAGACGCTGGAGGCGCTCGATCCGGACTTCCCGGCGTGGAACTGGGCGCCCCAGCCGAAACGGGCCGGGTTCTGGGACCGGCGGATGGCGCACGAGATCTCGGTGCACCGGTGGGACGCCGAGTCGGCGGCTGGGCGGGCCACCCCGATCGAGACGAAACTCGCGACCGACGGCGTCAGCGAGATCCTCGACTCGTGGCTGCCGGCCGGCAAGCGGCAGGGCCCGACCGATCTGCACGGCGTCGTGCACCTGGTCGGCACGGATGCCGGGCAGGAGTGGTTCGTCCGCCTGCGGGGCACGGGCATCGCGTTGCTGGACACCGGAACGATCCTGGACAGCGACGATCATCACGCCCGGGCGAAGGTGATCGGCAGCGTCAGCGATCTGCAATTGGCCCTGATGGGCCGCAAGCGAGCGGACCAATTGGCGCTCAGTGGTGACCCTCGCCTCTTCCAAGCACTGCGAACGGGCTGAAGTTCCGAGCGCTTACCCTTGTTGGAGCGCTCTCAGGCCGTAAGATGAACCGGTTAAGTTCGGCGGATCATCAGGAGCAGATGACATGACGGCAACCGTCACGTCCACGTCGGCGCAGCCGGCCCCCACGGGGATCACCTTCCCCGACGGCTTCGTCTGGGGGACGGCCACGGCCTCGTATCAGATCGAGGGCGCCGCGAGGGAGGACGGTCGCGGCCCGTCCATCTGGGACACCTTCAGCCGTACGCCGGGGAAGGTCTTCGCGGGCCACACCGGCGACGTCGCGTGCGACCACTACCACCGGTATGCCGAGGACGTCGCCCTGATGGCCGACCTCAACCTCGGGGCGTACCGTTTCTCGGTCGCCTGGCCGCGCATCCGGCCGGACGGCACCGGCCCGGTCAACACCCGTGGTCTCGACTTCTACGACCGGCTCACCGACGAGCTGCTCAGCAAGGGCATCGACCCGGTCGTCACCCTCTACCACTGGGACCTGCCGCAGACCCTGGAGGACCGCGGCGGCTGGACCGTGCGGGAGACCGCCGAGGCCTTCGCCGAGTATGCGCAGGTCGTCTTCGGCCGTCTCGGTGACCGGGTCGGCACCTGGACCACGCTCAACGAGCCGTGGTGCTCCGCCTACCTCGGCTACGGCAACGGCATCCACGCCCCCGGCCGGCAGGACCCGGCCGGCTCGCTGGCCGCCGTCCACCACCTGAACCTCGCCCACGGCCTCGCCGCCCGGGCACTGCGCTCGGCCGGCGCGCGCAACATCAGCATCACGCTCAACCCGTGCGAGGTCTCCCCGCTCGACCCGGCGAACCCGGCCGACGTCGCTGCCGCCCGCATCATCGACGGCGTCGCCAACCGGATCTTCTTCGACCCGATCCTGCGTGGCCACTACCCCGCCGACGTGCTCGAGCACGTCTCCCGGATCACCGACCTGTCGTTCATCAAAGACGGCGACGAGGAGATCATCAACGCCCCGATCGACGTGCTGGGGATCAACTTCTACACCCCGTCGTACGTGTCGGCGAAGCCCGGCCAGCCCGCCGCCCTCGACTACCCCGGCAGCGAGGGCATCGCCTTCCGCAAGCCGGTCGGCCCGGTCACCGACATGGGCTGGCAGATCGAGCCGGAGTCGCTGACCCGCCTCCTCACCCGCATCCACCGGGACTACCCGGGCACCCCGCTGATGATCACCGAGAACGGCGCGGCCTACCCCGAGGGCGTCCACGACCCGCTGCGCATCGAGTATGTCGACGCCCACCTGCGCGCCTGCCACGACGCCCTCGCGGCCGGCGTCGACCTCCGGGGATACTTCGCCTGGTCGTTGATGGACAACTTCGAATGGGCCGAGGGGTATGCGAAGCGCTTCGGTATCGTGCACGTCGACTACACGACGCAGCAGCGTGTGCTCAAGGACAGCGCGAAGTGGTACCGCGAGGTGATCCGGCGTAACGGCCTGGAGTAAAGACGGGGGCACATGTGACGACGCGGGAACGACCCACTCTGGAAGCGGTCGCCCGTCGTGCCGGGGTGTCCCGCGCGACGGTGTCCCGCGTCGTCAACGGCTCCACCACGGTCGCGGCCGCCATCCGCGAGGCCGTCAACCGGGCCGTCGAGGAGCTCGGCTATGTGCCGAACCAGGCGGCCCGCAGCCTCGTCACCCGGCAGACCGACTCGATCGCGCTGATCCTCCCCGAGACGGCGAACCGGGTCTTCTCCGACGACCTGTTCTTCCCGGCCATCATCCGCGGTGTCGGCTCCGAGCTGGAGGCCGCCGACAAGCAACTGGTGCTGATGATGGCCGGCTCGGCCGCCGGATACCACCGGGTCGAGCGCTACGCCGTCGCCGGCCACGTCGACGGCGTCATGTTCGCCTCCATCCACGGCGCCGACCCGCTGCCCGGCCTGCTGGCCCGCCGCGGCATCCCGGTCATCTGCAGCGGCCGCCCGATGCTCGCCGACCCGCCGGTGCCCTACGTGGACGTCGACCACGCGGGCGGTGTCGCCGCCGCCCTCCAGCATCTGATCACTTCCGGTCGGCGGCGGATCGCGACGATAGCCGGCCCACAGGACATGGTGGCCGGTCTCGAACGCCTCACCGGCTACCGCGAAACCCTCGGCGCGGCCGGCCTGCCGTCCCTGGTGGCGGCCGGCGACTTCACCCGCGACTCCGGCGTGACCGCGATGCGCGCGCTCCTCGACCAGGACCCGGATCTCGACGCGGTCTTCGCCGCCTCCGACCTGATGGCCCACGGCGCGTTGCAGGCCCTGCGTGATGCCGGCCGCCAGGTGCCGGAGGACGTCGCGGTGATCGGTTTCGACGACTTCGAGATCAGCCGCTACAGCGACCCGCCGCTCACCACGGTCCGCCAGCCGATCGCCGAGGCGGGCCGCGTGATGGCTCGGCAGTTGTTGCGCCTGATCGCCGGCGACCCCGAGATCGACCCGGCGATCATCCTCCCCACCGAACTGATCATCCGAGCCTCCGCCTGATCACTTCCGATCGTCTCCGCTGCCACCTTTGTCGCGGGCCCGGCCGGCGCGGCGTTTCGACCCCTTCTTTGTACGGCCACCAGGACGAACCGTGAGCCACCCCGGAGAGGTGGCTGCCCACTCCCGGCCGACCCGCGGCCGCCGGGCTGAAGCCGCTGGTCACCGCCCACACCTCCACCGATCGCCACCGTGCCCGGCTCGCTCCTCGCCCATGCTGCCGGCAACGCTGGGTGACCGATCGCCCTCCGGCTGAGGTCGCCGACCGATCACCGGCGTGATCGACCGCGATTCATCCGAGGCTCGCGGCCACGCGGCGGGCGGTCGCTGCCGTGTCCGCGCCGAACAGCACCAGCGCCGCCGCTCGGAGGTGCTTCGGCTCGGCCACGCGAAGCACCGTGAGCGCCTGGCGGACCGCATCGTCGACCGGCCACCGATAGATCCCGGCCGAGATCAGCGGAAACGCGATCGTCTCCGCGCCGAGCCCATCGGCGACCTGTAGCGAGTTGGCATAGCAGGCCCGGAGCAACTCCGATCGGTCCTCGTCGGCACTGAAGACCGGCCCGACCGTATGAACCACCCACCTGGCAGGAAGCCGGCCGGCGGTGGTCGAGACCGCCTGGCCGACGGGGAGCCCTCGCCCGTACCTCGAAGCGCGAAGCATCCGGGTCTCCGCCAGGATCGTCGGGCCACCTTTCCGATGGATCGCCCCGTCCACACCCCCACCGCCGAGCAGCGACGAGTTGGCCGCGTTGACGATCACGTCGACTCGCTGGACGGTGATGTCGCCTTCAACCAGTTCGATGTCCACGCCCGAACCGTATCCATCGAACCTGTGGAATCCGCCGCACCGGCTGGTCCTCGTTGCTGCCCGCAGCGACCGGCAACAGCCATCCGGTTCGGAGGGAGACTCCTTGCCTACAGGGAGGCGGTGGAGGTGATGGTGATCGGCTTGCCCAGGGAGCGGCGGGCCAGCAGGGTGGCGCCGGCGATGGCGGCGGGCATCAGGAAGACGGCACCGAGCGGGATCAGGAAGACAGCGAAGACGGCGGCGCCGAAGCCCAGGGTCAGCGGCTTGTTCCGGGCCAGCACCTCACGACGGTGCCGAAGCCGCCGGCCACGACGCTGGAACGGGACGCCGGTCAGCTCCAGGGCGAGCAGCCAGCCACCGACCGCGCCGGCCAGCACCGGGATCGCCGTCTGGCCGACCACGGGGATCAAGCCCAGCAGGAAGAGCGGGATGGCGACGAGGACGGAGATCCCGACGAGTTTGAGGGAGTCGACGAGGCTACGGCGCAGCGTGCGCCAGAAACCGACGTCGACCGCGTCGGGGACACCGCCGAAACGGTCCTCCACCAGTTCGGAGACCTTCTCGTAGAACGGATCGCCGATCAGCAGGGTGACCGCGGTGAACGTGAGCACGGACAGCAGCAGGCCGAGCCCGAGAACAGCGATCCCGCCGAGCACCCGGATCGTGCCACGCAGCCACTCGGCCCAGTCGTCGGCGAACCAGGTGACCTGCGCGGAGAGGTCCGGCAGATAACGGATCAGGAAGACCAGCGCGACGATGTAGAGGATCCCGGACAGCAGGGTGGGCAGCAGTCCGAGTAGGAGCAGCCGGGGACTACGCAGCACCAGGCCCAGGCCGCGCCCGAGCAGACCGGCCCCGGTCGCGAACTCACGGAAGGCCGTCACCGGCCGGGTCTCACTCAGATCACCGCTCACGTTCCGGGAGCTTAGATCCCGGGTTCCAGTACGGACAGCGCCAGCCCCACTTTCCCGCGCCGCCGAGCCCGAGCCACCGAACCCCCGGGCCGGCATCCAGCGCCGTATCGAACCCCGAAACAGCGCCATGGGAAGGCGACCGGCGCTGGGCGCTCGCCGGGAGAGGGCGGGGGAGGCCGGGTCAGCGGCGCCAGTAGCGGAAGCGCTCGAAGCCCATCTGGTCGGACGGCAGCGGCGGCGGGAACGGGAACGGCGGCGTGGCGCTCGGGTCGAACGGGAACCCGAACGGGTCGTCCGGTTCGCCGGAGACCTGCGTCGGTGTCGGCACCGGCGGGTTGGTGAGCGGCGGTGGGTCGGTGGATTCGACCGGGAACCTCGGGTCGGCGGTCCGGGTGACCGTGACCGTCGCCGTGACCGTGCTGGGGCCGGGGGCGGGGGTCGGCTTGGTGTGGGCCGGGTCGGCGGTGGCTCGTGGTGGCCCGGCCGTGAAGCCGCCGGCTGCGGGTCCGCCGGGATTGCGGCCGGCGCCGGGAGCCGAGCCGAGGGCGCCGTCGCCGCCGAGAGGACCTCCGAGACCGGAGGCGCCCAGGGTGGCTTGGGTTACCGCCGGAGCGCCCAGCGCCCAACCGGTCACTACCGCGAACGGCAGGCCGACGACCAGCAGAGCGAGAAAGACGGTCTTAGGGGACAAACGCACGTACGCTTCACCGGATGAGGGCCGTCAAAAGTTACGGCTTTCGGACATAAGGCCCGCAAGTCACCAGAGCCGGGAGCGTCGGTTACGACTCGTTCAGGAACGAGGAGACACGGGTCCGGAGAGCGGCACGGTTGCTCCAGAGGACGGCGGGGTGGTCATACACCTCGAGGTCGGCTTCCGGAAGCAGGTCGGCTATCCGCTCCGCCCAGGATGCCGGGTGGGTCTCGTCGCCCAGGCAACCGATCACCAGGGCGCGGCCGCGGAACTCCTTGAGCAGTGTCTCCTCGGCAAGGGCGGGCGCCGACCACACCGATGCGATCTCCGGGGCCAGGCCGTCGCGTTGCAGCTGCTCGACGCGCTGGCGCAGGTAGCTCCAGCCGGCGGGGGTGTTGCGGACCGACGGTGGCATCTCGCGCTCGACCGCGTCGGCGATCATCGCGGCCTCGCCGGACTCGACCGAGGCCAGCAGGCGCTCCAGACGCTGCACGGAGGCGGCCGCGCGGACGCCGTCGAGCGGGGCGGGAAGGTAGAGGACCACGCGCTCGAAACGGTCGGGGCTCTCGGCGAGCAGACGGCAGAGCGCGGCCGCGCCCATGCTCACGCCCACCGCGCGGGTGGCGCCCGACAGATCGGCGACGGCCAGCAGGTCGGCGGCTAGGTCGGCGAAGGACCACGGGCCGGGCGGCACGTCGGTGCGGCCGTGCCCGCGGAAGTGGAAGAACACCCGGCGGCCGGCGACCGCGCTGCCCAGGGGACGGGTGCCGGAGATGTCGCCGGCCAGCCCGTGCGCGAAGACGGTGATCGGGTCGCCGGCGCCGGTGGTGAGCTGCTCCACCCGTACCCCCGAGGGGAGGGTGACCATCTCGGTGGCCGGACCCGGCAGCGTCGGGCGGCCACCTCGCGGCCCGGTCCGATCGACGCGCTGCAGGCGCGGCCCACCGTCCGGCGGAGGCGGACCGAAACGGCCCCTCACCACGTCACCAGAAGCCCTTGCCGTCCGAGATGTCCTTGAGACCAGGACGGACGTCGAGCATGTAGATCAACCCCGCGGCGATACCGACCATGGGGATCAGCAGATAACCACGGATGAGGAAGCTGAGCACCAGCAGGACGGCCAGGATGCCGGCCCACGCACCCTTCGGCAGGGTGCCGAGCGCCTGGAACGCCGGCCCGCGCTGGGTCAGACAGTGGATCAGCGCGACGGCCTGGATCCCCACCGCGAGGAGCATGACGATGATGTCGATCCAGATGACGACGTACTGGTAGGGCAGTAGGTCCAGTCCTGTGGTCATGAGGGAGAGTCTATGCCGCGGGCCCCGGCACATGCCGGGGCCCGCGGTCATGGCAGGTCAGTGTCGGATCACTCGGCGGAGCCGGCCGGCTTGACGCGCTTGCGCGGCTTCGGCGCGGCCTCGACGGCCTTCGCGTCCTCGACGGCGGCCTCGACGGCCTTCGGCTGCTCGGTGGCCTCGATGTCGGAGTTGACCACGTCGGCGGCCT
This sequence comes from Actinoplanes philippinensis, assembly GCF_900113015.1. GTDB lineage: Bacteria > Actinomycetota > Actinomycetes > Mycobacteriales > Micromonosporaceae > Actinoplanes > Actinoplanes philippinensis. The sequence goes on along the minus strand of NZ_FONV01000012.1, from coordinate 225,244 downwards.
CGACCACACCGGTGCCGACCACGCGCTCGCCGCGGGCGACCAGCTCGTTGTAGACGGCGACGGCGCGCTCCTGGGCGACCTGGGCGAAGTTGAGAGCGGCGGTGGTGGCGCTGTCACGCAGGGCCACGAAGTCGGTCTCCTGGGCCTTGCCGCGCAGCTCGGCGGCCTTGGTGCCGGCCTGGTCGTTGTACGCCTTGAGCGAGGCGGCGGCCCGGTCGCTCAGCTCGTTGAGCACGGCCGGCAGCTTGCGGAGCTGCTCGTAGGCGGCGTCACCGGCGCCGGCGGCGGCGTAGAGGGGGGCGGGGATCCTGGTCTTGGTCTGCTCGGTCATTTCTGCTCCTCAGCGTCTTCGGCGGGCTGCGCGTTACGCGCGTTCTCGTTGCGGAACGTCTCGTAGATCTGCGTCAGGGACTGCTTCTGCGCGATCGTGAGCTCCGGGTCGACCGCGATGGCGGCCAGCACGCCCTGCTGGCCCTCGCCATCGAGCAGCCCGGCCCGCAGGTACATCGCGGGCGTCGACACTCGTAAGGCGCTGGCGATCTGTTGCAGCACCTCGGCGCTCGGCTTTCGCAGGCCACGCTCGATCTGACTCAGGTAAGGGTTGCTCACCCCCGCCTTGTCGGCGAGCTGCCGGAGCGAGATCTTCGCGGTCTGCCGCAGGTCTCGGATGAAAGTTCCGATGTCCTCGGGCAGGTCCTTCGGCGTGGCCATGCTTCGACGTTAGCCCGGGGTGCTAGCTCCTGCAAGCAGAACGCTTGCAAAAGCTAGCGTGAACCGAGTCACCCCTGAACTTCGCCCCTAGGGGCTCAGAAGACGGCGCGGACCTCGCCCACCGGGCGGCCACCACCGAGGACGACCTCCGGCAGGTCCGGCACGTCCAGACCGAGCCGGCGCAGGGCCGCGAGCAGCACGGGTACGCGCGCACGCGTCGCGCCGTCGGAGATCTTGAGCGCGACCGCGCCCACCCCCGCCACGGCGGCCGCGGACACCCCGTCGGCTCCGCGCTTCACGATCAGGCCGGGCATCGCGGTCATCAGCACGGTGTCCTCGGAGCCGGTGCCCGCCACCAGCTCGGGGTGTGCCCGCATCGCGTCGGCCACCCGGCGCTCCGGGGTGCCCGGCTCCGCCTCGACCAGGCGCTGGAAGGCCCGGGCCAGCCCGAGCGGGGAGATCGCGAAGATCGGCGCCCCGCAGCCGTCCACCGCGAGCGCGGCGATCGGCTCGCCGGACAGCCGGCTCACCGTGTCGGCCAGTGTCTTCTGCAGCGGGTGGTCGACCTCCAGGTACGACTCCAGGGGCCAGCCGTTGACCACGCAGGTCGCGAGGAAGCCGGCGTGCTTGCCGGAGCAGTTCATCAGGATCCGCTCGGGTTCGCCGCCGGCCCGGAGCCAGTCGCGTTTCGCGGTCTCGCTCAGTGGCAGGTCGGCGGGACAGCGCAGCGCCTCCGGCCCGAGCCCGGCCGCGGCCAGGATGGCACGCACACGTTCCACGTGGAACGTCTCCGCGTCGTGGCTGGCGCTGATCAGCGCGAGGTCCGCCTCCTCGCGCGGGACCAGCCCGGCGGTGAGCAGGCCCACGGTCTGCAGAGGCTTGTTGGAGGAGCGGGGGAAGAACGGCGACTCCACGTCACCGAAGCTCGCGCCACCGACGACGGCGACCACCCCGTGGTGGACGCTCTCCACGAAACCCGAACGGATCACCTCGGCGACGATCATCGGGCCGGGACCCCCAACAGCTCACGGGCCTGCGACGGGGTCAGCGGCGGGCGCTGGGCGAGCTGGGCGAAACCGACGGCACGGGCCACGAGCTGCATGTTCGACTCGACGGCACGGCCTTTGGCGTACGTCAGAGTGTCCTCCATGCCGACCCGCAGGTGCCCACCGGCCGACAGGGACGCGAGCATCACCGGCAGGGTGCTGCGGCCGATGCCGGTCGCCGAGAACGTGGTGCCCTCCGGCAGGTCACGGATCACCTGCTCGCAGGCGACCAGGGCGGCCGCCGTCCCGGGCATCCCGCCGGGCACGCCCATCACCAGGTCGACGTGCACGTGACCGCCGAACGGCAGGCCGTGCCTGGCGAGCAGCCGCTGCAGGGTGGTGAGCTGGCCCAGGTCGAAGATCTCGTACTCCGGGACGATCCCGCGCTCCTGCATGCGGGTGTGCAGGTCGACGATGAACTCCCAGCGGTTCAGGAACACGTCGTCACCGAAGTTGACGGTGCCCATCGTGCAGGACGCCATCTCCGGCCCCGCGTCGAGCACGGCCAGCCGATCCGCCTCCGGATCGTGCACCGAGCCACCCGAGGAGAGCTGCACGATCAGGCCGGTGGCCTCGCGCAACCCGGCGACCGTGTCCCGCAGCCGGCCCTGATCGAGGGTCGGCTGGGCGTCGTCGTCCCGGATGTGGACATGGATGATCGAAGCGCCCAGCGCCTCGCACTCCTTGGCGGTGGCGGTCAGCTCGGCCAGGGTCACTGGCAGGGCCGGCGCGTCCACCTTCTTGCTCTCCGCGCCGGTCGGGGCGACGGTGATCATGGTCCCGGTCATGCCTCGCATCCTGCCACGGCCCTCTCGCCCGCCGGCAGTCTCCGAACCGACGCGTCAGACGTCGATGGCGGCGGCCGACTCCCCCACGGTGAGCCGGGCGTCGTCGGGAACGTTGCGCTTGAGGACCGCCAGGGCGACCATGCCCAGCTCGTGATGCCGGACCGCGGTGCCGACGAAACCGACCGCCCGCCCGTCCAGCTCGACGGCGGTGCCCCGGGCCGGCGGGTGGTCGGTGGCCACCCCGTCCAGGTGCAGCAGGACCTGACGGCGCGGCGGACGGCCCAGGTTGTGCACCCGGGCGACCGTCTCCTGGCCGCGATAACAACCCTTGTCCAGATGTACGCCCGGAGCCATCAACTCGATCTCGGCCGGGATGGTCCGGTGGTCGGTCTCCCAGCCGAGCCTCGGAATACGGTGAGCGACCCGGACCGCCTCGTAGGCCCAGAGCCCCGCCCGCCGCACACCGAGCTGCTCGATGATCGCGTCCTTACCGGACCTCGGCACCAGCAGGTCCACGCCGAGCGGCACCCGGCGTGCCAGTCCGCCCTGGAAAGCTCGTACCGCATAGAGGCTCGTCGCCCTCGCCGGAACGGACCCGGCGGCGAACCGCGGACCCGGCACCGCACCCACCTGAGGGGCCGCGAGGTCCGGGAAGAGGCCGGCCGCGTCCGGGCCGACGAGCGAGAGAACCGCCAGCTCAGCGGTCGCGTCGCGCGGCTCGACCCGAGTGAAGAACCGCATCGTCTCCAAGTATTTGAGCAGGCCGGCACCGGCGCCGGGCTCGGTGTCCAGCCACGCGGTCGTCCCGTCCTCGGTGACGTAGGCGTGCTGCTCGACATGCCCGTTCGGCGAGAGAACCAGCAGCTCACTGCCCTGATTGGCGCTCAGCGTGGACAGGTGCTGGGTGGTGAGCGTGTGCAGCCAGCTCGCCCGCTCCGCACCGGGCACCGCGATCACCTCACGGTTCGACCGGTCGACCAGGCCGACCCCGGTCTCCAGCAGCCGCTGCTCCCGCATCGGATCACCGAAGTGCGCCGGCACCCCGGCATCCGCCGAACCCGGCTCCAGGTCCTCGACCATGACGGTGGTCACTCGGCCTCCTTGCAGTTGCCGCACACTCCGAACAGCGAGACGTGCCCCACATCGACCCGGAAGTCGCGCTCCCGCAGCAACCGGTCGGTCACCGGCTCCATCACCGCCGGATCCACCTCGGCGATCGACCCGCACGCCCGGCACACCAGGTGCACGTGCTGATCCTCGCCGGCCGCATGATACGTCGGGGAACCGTGCGACAGATGGGTGTGATTGACCAGGCCGAGCTCCTCGAGCAGCTCCAAGGTCCGGTAGACCGTGGTGATGTTCACGCCGGCGGCCCGCTCACGGACCGCGTTGTGCACCGACTCGGGTGTCGCATGACCGAGCTCGTGCACCGCTTCGAGGATCAACTGGCGCTGGGGAGTGAGTCGCAGGCCCCGCTCGCGGAGCATGGCGGCTAGCGATGTGGCGGACACGAGACGAGCATAGTTCGGGTGAACGACCGGATCCTTGTCGCGCCCACCGACCTGCTCGGCGACGGCGTGTTCGAAACCGTGCACCTGCGCCCCGACGGGCCGTGGCTGCTCGACCGGCATCTGGCCCGGCTCTGCCGGTCCGCCTCGATCCTCGGTCTGCCCGAACCCGATCTCACCCCGATCCGGGACCGCGTCTTCATCTCGACGGGCGCGCTGCGAATCATCTACACCCGCGGTCTCCTCGACGTCTCGGTCTCGCCGTTCCCGGAGACGGCGCTGCGCGAACGGCGCGACGGCGTCCGCGTCCTCAGCGCTGACCGGGGCATCTCGGTCCGGCGGCGGCCGCCGTGGTCCATCTCGGCGGCCAAGTCGCTGTCCTACGCGGAGAACTTCGCGGCTCGCCGATGGGCGGCGCGGCAGGGCGCCGACGATCTGATCTGGCTTTCCACCGAGGGGTACGTGCTGGAAGCGCCCACCGCCTCGGTGGTCTGGCTGGCCGGGGACGAGCTGTGCACGGTTCCACCGGATGAGGCGGACATCCTGCCCGGCATCACCGCGGCTCATCTGCTGTCGCTGGCGCCGTCGCTGGGACTGCGGGCCGCCGAGCGGATGATCACCCTGCCCGAGCTGGTCGCGGCCGACGCGATCTGGCTGTCGTCGTCGCTGCGGGGCCTCGCCGAGGTGACCGCACTCGACGGAACACCACGGGCGCGCTCACCGTGGACCGGGCGGCTCCTGGCCGCTCTCGGCTTCTGACGTCACCAGGCCGGCTCTCAGCACGGAGAGCCGGCCTGGATCGGTTTGGCTCTCAGCCGCCGATGCGGAGCAGCCGCGCCGACATGTGCGGCTTCAGCCCACTGTTGTCGACGGCGATCTCGTGCGCGTAGAGCAGCGCCCCCTCGACGATCCCGAACAGCCGGTGCCCGCCGGTGACGTGCAGGCCGGACGGCGTATACGCCACCGCGTCCGCCGCCATCTCCAGCCGGGTCGTGGCCGCCTTGCCCAGGTAGAGCTCGGCCACCCCGTCCGGGCGGATCATCGTGGCCTCCATCTCGTCGCCCGGCCGCCCGTCGACCAGCACCGGACGCCAGAACCCGGACTCGACGAGCGCCTGACCGAGCGGCTTCGACTCGTCGTCGAGCAGCCAGGCCCGCGACTCATACCGCAGGAACGACCGGCCGTCGTGGCTGATCCGGATCTCCTGCGCGAAGTTGTAGTCGTCCTCCTCCGGGAACCCGCCCTGTCCCCGCCCGCGCCACAGCCCGACGAACGGCAGCAGCCCGAGCAACGACGGATGCAGATCCGGCCCGGACCGCAGGTCGTGAGTGTCCTCATAGGGATACCCATCGACCGGCGGAGCGTTGAGCCACGGCGGCGGGCCCAGCGGGTTTTCCGTCTCGTTGCTCACCAGCGTCCCCTCGAAATGCGCATTGCCAGATAGCCGAAGCCGCCGGCCAGCCCACCCAGGGCGGCCACCAGCAGACTCACGAACCCGATCTCCGTAACCATGACCGGCCCATCTTATGCTGGCCGGTATGGCACGTTTGCTGGTCGTCAAGGCCACCGCCGGCGCCGACGCCCCGGAGCGCTGCAACCAGGCGTTCAACGTCGCCGCGACGGCCGCCACCGCCGGTGTCGACGTGTCCCTGTGGCTGACCGGTGAGTCCACCTGGTTCGCCCTGCCCGGCCGGGCCGCGACGTTTCAGCTGGCCCACGCCGCTCCCCTCACCGACCTGCTCGAACTCCTCCTGGAAGCCGGCCGCGTCACCGCCTGCACCCAGTGCGCGGCCCGCCGCGAGATCACCCCCGCCGACGTCGTCCCCGGCATCCGCATCGCCGGCGCCGCCGTCTTCGTCGAGGAGATCATGGCCGAGGGCGCCCAGGCCCTCGTCTACTGACGGGCCTCCGGCTTTCAGCCGGCCCGGCAGGCGGTGGTCACGCTCACCCGGAAACGATCACGGTCCGCGGTGACCACCACACTTTCCGACCCGCTGCGGTACGCCCAGCCGCCCGCGTCCGACCACACCGGGACCGTCCCCTCGGGCACCCCTTTCGGCCCGCTCTCCGGCGCGGCCGGGCCCGCATCACGCACGAACGTCGACATCGTCCCGCCGCCCGGACAGGCCACCGCCCGGGCCTCCGCCGCCACGCCCTCGGCACCGGGCGTCGCCGCCGGGCTCGCGCTTGCCGGCGCCGTGCTCCCGGCGGTGATCGCGGCGACGGTGCTGTCGAGCACGGCCGGCGCCGCCCCGGCGGGTGGATCGGTCAGATCCAGGTCGCCCACGGCCGGCCGGCAGCCGGTGAAGACCCGCAGCGTGAGCAGATGATCAGCCGAGTTCGCCTCCGACTCGATCCCGACCTGCTCCCCCGCGTCGGCGAAGAACGTCAGCCGCGTGCCTCCACGGCTGGTGACCACGCCCGCCCGATAATCCGCGGGCAACCGCTTCACGACGGTGTCCAGCGCCGCCCGCGCGTCACCCTCGGGCACGTAGAGGCCGACCGCGCGGCTCGCCTCCTGCCCGTCCCACACCGGGGTGATCGCACATTTCTCGACCTGGAGCGCCCCGAGGCTCAGCACCCACCGCTCATCCTGAGCCGCCGCGACCACCGCCCCCGACGCGACCCGGAGCACCGCCACGGCCCGCCCGACGTCACGCTGCTCGGGCACGGTCGGCGGATCGTTGCGCACCGACCAGAAGCCGATGCCGATCAGCACCACACCCCAGATCCCGACCGCGGCCCACAGCCATCGCCGCCGCGGCCCGGTTCCCTCCGGCGGCGGATACCCATACCCCGGCCCCGTCACGGCAGCCATGGTGACACGCCACGTCCGATCGGCCGACACACGACTCAGCGGTGATATAAGTTTTATTTATACTCGCCGGATGTGGGAGATTAGACTCCATCCCGAGGTGGAGGAGTGGTTCTTACACCTGTGCCTCGCCGATCCCGGCAGTGCGGACCTCATCGCCGAGGCCATCGACATCCTCGCCGAACGAGGCCCCACCCTCGGGCGACCGCTGGTGGACCGCCTCAAAGGCAGCGGGTTTCACAACATGAAGGAGTTACGGCCGGGCTCCTCCGGCGCCACCGAGATCCGGATGATCTTCGCTTTCGATCCGGCGAGGGAAGCCATCTTCCTAGTGGCAGGAGACAAGTCCGGTCATTGGCGAGAATGGTATGAACACGCCATCCCATTGGCCGACGCTCGATTCGCCGAACATCTCAAGGCGCTGAACGAGGAGGGTGAGCGATGACCGAAGCCGCGAACTGGCGCGACGTCAAGGCGAAGGCTCGCACCACCGACCCGGACTGGGACAGCCCCGACCGCACCGCACGCCGCAGCCGCATGCGTGAGCAGATGCTCGCCACGGTCAGCGGCGCCCGTCTCGCCGACATCCGCAAACAGCTCGGCATGACCCAGAGCCAGCTCGGCGAAGCCACCGGCCTGAGCCAGGCCCGAATCAGCCAGATCGAGAGCGGCGACGGGATGACCCTGGATGTTCTCCGCGTCTACGTCGCCGGCCTAGGGGGACACGTCGAGATTGTGGCCCGAATCGGAGACATCCAGCTCAACGTCGCCTGATCGGCCTGATCATCGGGTGGGAGCAGGCGCACTCGTCACCGGAAAGCGGAGCAACTCGTCACCGGAAAGCGGCGTACTCGGAGGAGGCCAGGAAGCGCTCGATGATCTCCGCGCTGCCCGGCGTGAACGGGCGGTCCAGCACCTCGGCCGCCGGGATGAAGAGCATCGCCGCGCCCTCGCCGAGGACCACGTCGTCCTGACCTGCGGAGGTCGTGCCGTAGAAGTAGTTCTTCACCCGGCTCCGGTGGGCGCCCTGGGCGGGCAGTTCCTGGCGCGCGAACAATTGCAACGGCCCGTCCGGCCGCAGGCGCGTCTCCTCCCACAACTCCCGGACGGCCGCTTCGCCGGGTGTCTCGCCATCCTCGACGGCGCCACCGGGCAGGCCCCAGACGTTCGGGTAGTAGGACGCCTTGTCATCCCGCAGTTGCAGCAGCAGGGCGCCGCTCCGGTCGACGAGAAACGTGCAAGCGATCTCCAATGACCCCGTCACCAACAGCCCCGTCCGTCGTAGATCTTGCGTCTTCCCGCCCATCCTCGCCGACCTTCACAAGACCCTCACCGGCGACCGTGGCGCACATGGGGCGCCGCGAACGATCGAACCGGCCCCACGCAGACGGCGAGCCGGCGGGTTGAAGGCCGACCTTCCCCCCTTCACGGGAACGGCGGTCGCCGCCAGGCAGGCAAGCCACACGAAAAGCCGGCCGACCACCCGGAATGCCCCCGCCGCCGCGCAGGGCGAGCCGCCCAGGAAAGGCTCGTCGCCGCGAGGCAGGTGAGTCACGCGACAAACCCAGGCGACCATCCGGAAGGCCCATCTCCCCACGGGAACGCCGTGGCTGCGAAGTGGGCAGATCACACGAGAGACCGGGCGGCCGGGGAGGCGCCTCGCCCCGCGGATGGGGCGCTCATGTGAAACGGACAGCCGTCACGAGACCGGCCACGGAAGCCGGGCGGCGGCGGTGGGGTGCCTGGTGGAGGGTGGTTCAGGCGTTGGCCAGGCGGCGTAGGGCTCCTTCGGCGACGTCCGGGCGTGTGGTGTACCAGAACGGGGGCAGGGACTTGCGGAGGAAGGCGCCGTAACCGCGGGCCGTCTCCAGGCGGGAGTCGAGGACGGCGACCACGCCCTTGTCTCCGGTGGAGCGGATCAGGCGGCCCACCCCCTGGGCCAGACGGACCGCGGCGATCGGGACGCTGACGGCGGAGAAACCGGAACCACCCGAAGCATCGACGGCGGCTGCACGAGCGGCGGCCAAGGGCTCGTCCGGGCGGGGGAACGGCAACCGGTCGATGACCACCAGCTGGCACGAGTCGCCGGGGACGTCGACGCCCTGCCACAGGGACATCACGCCGAAGAGGCAGCTCGCCTTGTCCTCCTTGAACTTGCGGACCAGGATCGGCAGCGTCTCCTCACCCTGGAGCAGGATCGGCAGGTCGGTTTTGGCGCGGAGCAGCTCGGCGGCCTGGGTCGCCGCCTTGCGGGAGGAGAAGAGCCCGAGAGTACGCCCACCGAGCGCCTCCACCAGCCGGAGCAGCTCGGCCCCGGCCGCGTCGGGCAGACCGGAGGCCGCGGGCCGGGGCAGGTGCGCCGCAACATACAGAATGCCCTGTTTGGGGTAATCGAACGGGGAACCGACATCGAGCGACGTCCACCCGTCACCGGAGGCGGGAACGGACGCCGCGGCGGAACCGGAAGCCCGCACCGAGCCGGGAGCAGAACCAGAAGCACGGCCGGCGCCAGAAGCGAAACCCGACGCAGAACCTGAAGCGGAGCCGGATGAAGAACCCGACGCGGAAGCCGAAGCGGGGCCGGAAGCCGAAGCGGGGCCGGAAGCCGAGGCAGGGCCGGAAGCCCGGGCCGAGCCGGAGGCCGACGCCGAGCCGGAGGCGGCAGTGCCCGACGGACCCGGGGCCGCGACCGGCAGGCCGAGCGACCGGGCCACCGTGTCGAAACGACCGCCCAGGGTCAGCGTGGCCGAGGTGACCACCACGGTCCGGTCGGCGTAGAGGTTTTCCGCGAGCGTGCCGGCCACCGAGAGCGGCGCCACCACAAGGGCCCGCCGCCCGCCGCCCAGGTCGGATTTCTCCACCCAGGCAACGTCGTACGAATTGTCCTCCAGCAGGCGCTGCGAGGTCGTGGACAGCTCGTCGAGGACGGCTTTGGCCTGCTGCTTGCCGACCGGGTCGGGATCGTCGGACTTGATCTCGCCGATCGCGGTGAGGCCGGCCCGGGTGGCGGACTCGATCATGGAGACGGCCAGGCGCAACCGCTCGGGCAGGCCGTCGGTGAGCCGCCCGGCGGGGAGGTCGGCGAGGCTGACGGTGAGCGCGTCGGCGGCCTCGGCCAGGGACTCGGCGGCGGCCGGGGTGATCATGGTGCGGGAGCGACGGCCGGCCCGCTCGACGGCCTCGGGGGTGATCTCGGCCTGCGCCGCCGAGGAGACCCGGTCGGCCAGCTCGTGCGCCTCGTCGACGATGAGCAGCTTGTGCGGCGGGACGATCTGCCGGCCGGCGATCATGTCGACGGCGAGGAGGCTGTGGTTGGTGACGACGATGTCGGCCTCGCGGGCCCGGGCGCGGGAGGCCTCGGCGAAGCACTCCGCACCATACGGACAACGGCCGGCCCCGACGCAGTCACGGGCCGGCATGGAGACCTGCCGCCAGGCGAGGTCCTCGACGCCGGGGTCGAGCTCGTCGCGGTCGCCGGTCTGCGTTTTCTCCGACCATTTCCGGATCCGCAGGATCTGCTTGCCGAGCCGGGCGCCCTCGCCGAGCCACTGGCCGGCTCTGGGGGCCGCCGGCTCGGCGTCGAAGAGGGTGTCGGTGGGGCCCTCCTCGTCGGCGTGCTCGAGTTTCGCCGCGCAGAGATAGTGGTGCCGGCCCTTGAGCACGGCGAACGTGGGCTTGCGCCCGAGCACCGGCTGGACCGCCTCGGCGAGCCGGGGCAGATCGTGCTCGACCAGCTGGTTCTGCAGGGCCAGGGTGGCGGTGGAGACCACGACCGGGCCGTCGACGAGCAACGCCGGTGTGAGGTAGCCGAGGCTCTTGCCGGTGCCCGTGCCCGCCTGGACGAGCAGGTGCTCCTTGTTCTTCACGGCCTTGTCGATCGCCTCGACCATGGCCTGCTGACCTGGGCGGGCGGAACCGCCGGGGACGGCCCCGACGGCGGCGGCGAGGATCTGCTCGGCGGTTGCCTTTTTCTTACTGGCTGCGGGCACGGAGGAACCGTACCCGCCACCACCGACATATCCGGGTCACCGCTAGGGTGCAACCCATGCCGAGCGAGATGGTCCGGGTCATCTACACGAAGTACGACGGTTCGGCGCATCGTGACTACCCGGCCCGTCGTCTGGCCGAGGACGACCTGGGCATCTGGGTCGGCGTGACCCGGGGCACGGCGTCGGTCTACCACGGCCGGCCCTCTGTCGAGCAGATCCCGTTCGTCCTGCTCATCCCGCATCACGCCTGGTGGACGGGGATGTTCAACCCACCACCGCGGACCAGCGAGGTGTATTGCGACATCACCACGCCGGCCCGCTGGGAGGGTGACACGGTTCACATCATCGACCTGGACCTGGACGCGGTGCGCCGCCGCGAGACGGGCCTCGTCGAGTTGCGTGACGAGGACGAGTTCGCCGAGCACCGGGTCGAGTTCGGCTATCCGGACGACCTGGTCGAGCACGCGTTCGCGGCCTCCCGCCACCTGATGACGGCGCTCGGCGACGGCACCGAGCCGTTCGCCTCGCACTACCGCAAGCACCTACTCGAGGTCACTCCCCGGGAGGATTAGCTTCTCCGGGTTCTGCTGGTTGAAGATGCCGGTGATCCGGCCCTCGTCGACCGCCACCGCGCTCACCACGACGAGCCGGCTGCCGTCCGGGCGGCTGCCCCGCAGGAGCATGGCGGCCGAGCCGTTGACGATGACCGGCTCGACCTTGATGTCGGTGACGTCGGCGAGACGGTAGTTGAGCAGGCCGGTGAAGAACCGGGCCACCTTGTCGGCGCCGTGGATCGGGCGCAGGGCGGTGCGGGCCACTCCGCCTCCGTCGCCGATGGCGACGACATCGGGTGCGAGCACGGCAGCGAGGGTACGCATGTCGCCCGTCTGTGCCGCCGCGAGGAACGCGCTGAGCACCCGTTTCTGCTCGGCGAGCCCGGCGGTGTGCCGGATCCCGCCGTCGGCGACCGCCTTGCGAGCCCGGGAGGCGTGCTGGCGGGCCGCCGCCGGTGTGCTGTCGAGCACCGCGGCCACCTCGTCGAACGGCACCGCGAACGCGTCGTGCAGGACGAACGCGACCCGCTGCTCGGGGGTGAGCCGTTCCAGCACCACGAGCAGCGCGACGCTGACCTGGTCGGACAGCTCGGCGTGGCGGGCCGGGTCGGCGTCCGGCTCGATCACGAAGGCGGGCAGCCACTCACCGGGGTACGCGGTACGGCGTACCCGAGCGGAGTTGAGCTGGTCCAGGCAGATCCGTGCGGTGACCGTGGTGAGCCACCCCCGCACATCCCGGATCTCCTCGGTCTGCTGCGCGTAGCGCAGCCAGGCCTCCTGGACCGCGTCCTCGGCCTCGGCACGGCTGCCGAGCATGCGATAGGCGACGGCCATGAGGTACGAGCGCTGGGCCTCGAACTCGACCGCGGACGGTGACGGCATGACACGAATTCTGCGCGACATTCCCGGTGTACGGGTATCAGCTGTGCCACAGTATGAAATACCCATAAAGTACGAATCGGACGGTGCTCGGTGCAGGACATGGCGACTATCGCGGGCGGACTGGCCGGGCTGGCCGGAGCCGGTGGCGCGGTCACGGTCGCGATCCTGCGCCGCACCCGCTCGTTTCTCCCCGCCGGACACGCGTTGATCGGCCCGGACACGACCGACCCGCTGCCCGGCGTGCTCCGGCTCGGGCTGGCCGGCATGACGGTACGGGTGGTGCCGGGACCGCACGGCGAGCTGTTCCTCGGGCCGGGGCGGCCGCAACCGGGCCGTACCCTGCGTCGCCTGGTCCTCGCCCCGATCTTCGCCCGGGCCCGCTCCGGCGGCGGACGGCTCTGGCCCGACCAGCGTGTGCCGTTCCGGCTGGTGATCGAGTTCGGCGGGCCGAGCCGTGACCCGGAGGCGCTGCTGCACGCCTATCGGGTGCTGGACCGGCAGTTGCAGGACCACGCCGGGCTGCTCAGCCGGTGCCGGTCGGGAGTGCTCACGCCGTCCGCGGTGACCGTCACGGTGACCGGCGTCATCGACGTCCGTGAGCTGCTGGCCGCGCAGACCGAGCGGTACGCGTTCGCCGACGGCACCCTCGACGACCTGGGCTCCCGCTCCACCCCGCCGTCGCTGGCGCCGATGGTCAGCGAGGCGTGGTCACGGCGGTTCGGCTGGGACGGGTGCGAGCCGATCACCGCCGAGGAACGGCACCAGTTGCACGCGCTGGTCCGGGCGGCCCACGCCGACGGGCGCAAGGTGCGGTTCTCCGGGCTGCCGGAGGGCTCCCGCAAGGCCCGCGCCGCGATCTGGACCGAACTCGGTACGGCCGGTGTGGACGTGATCGCCGACACCGACCTGTCCGGACTGGCCCGCCACCTGCGCCGGCACCCCGTCGCCGGCGTGCCCCTGCCACACGTTCCGGCCAGGGCGGTTCGCCGTTCCGCGCCGCGCCCGAACGCGCCACGTTCAGCGAATCGTCACGAGGCGGTTTAAGGGCCGTCGCGAAGGGTGAACCCGCGTGGACCGATAGCATGCCTTCGGAGATCCATTCATAAAGCCTGTTGATCGAGGTCCGCGCCGTGAAGTTCTCATTCCGCCCCGTCGAGGGGGCCTTCTACGAACTGTTCACCAGGGCGGCCTACAACCTGGTCAAGGGCACCGAGCTGCTCAACGAGCTGGCGCTGCCCGGAGTGGACGTCCAATCGGTGGCCGACCGGCTGAGCGATGTGGAGCACGACAGCGACTCGATCACCCACGAGCTCTACAAGAAGATCAACTCCACCTTCATCACCCCGTTCGACCGGGAGGACATCTACTCGCTCGGCTCCCAGCTGGACGACGTGATGGATCACCTGGAGGCGGCCGGCAACCTGCTCTACCTCTACGGCCTGACCGATCTGCCCTCGCTGCCGCGCGAGATGCACGAGCTGGTCACCGTGCTGGACCAGCAGGCCAAGGTGACCGCCGAGGCGATGCCGAAACTGCGCTCGCTGAAGGGCATGGAGGAGTACTGGATCGAGATCAACCGGTTGGAGAACGATGGCGACCGGGCGTACCGGATGCTGTTGGTCCGTCTCTTCTCCGGGGAGTACGACGCGCTGACCGTGCTGAAGATGAAGGAGGTCGTCGACGAGCTGGAGGCCGCCTGCGACGCCTTCGAGCACGTGGCGAACACCATCGAGACCATCGCGGTCAAGGAGTCCTAGAGCGTGGATGCCGAACTCATCGCCGTCGTGGCGGTGATCCTCGCGGCGATGGCGTTCGACTACACGAACGGCTTCCACGACGCCGCCAACGCGATCGCCACCAGCGTCAGCACCCGCGCCCTCACCCCACGGGTGGCCCTGGCCATGGCCGCGGTCGGCAACTTCATCGGCGCGCACCTGGGCACCGAGGTGGCCAAGACGGTCGGGGACGGCCTGGTCGACCTGCCGATCGGGATCCCCAGCCTGGGCATCGTCTTCGCCGGCGTGCTCGGCGCCATCACCTGGAACCTGATCACCTGGTATTTCGGCCTGCCGTCCAGCTCGTCGCACGCGCTCTTCGGCGGCCTGGTCGGGGCCACCCTCTTCGCCACCGTGGGCGAGGTGCAGTGGGACAACATCATCAACAAGGTGCTGATCCCCATGGTGGTGTCGCCGGTGGTGGGCCTGGCGCTCGGCTTCATCTTCATGATCGCGATCATGTGGGCCTTCCGGCGCGGGCACCCCGGCCGGCTCAACCGGGGTTTCCGCCTGGCGCAGACCGTCTCGGCGGCGGGCATGTCGATCGGGCACGGCATGCAGGACGCGGCGAAGACCATGGGCATCGTGGTGCTGGCGCTCTACACGGGCGGGTTCCAGTCCGATTCGGCGCACATCCCCGAGTGGGTGTACTGGACATCGGCGTCCGTGCTGGCGGCCGGCACCTACGCGGGCGGCTGGCGGATCATCCGTACCCTGGGCCGCAAGATCATCGACCTGGGCCCGTCCGAAGGGTTCGCGGCCGAGACCGTGGCCAGCTCGGTGCTGTACTTCAACGCGCTCGTGCTGCACGCGCCGATCTCGACGACCCACACCATCACCTCGGCGATCATGGGCGTGGGCGCGACGAAGCGGCTCAGCGCGGTCCGCTGGAACGTGGCGGGCAACATCGTGATCGCCTGGGTCACCACATTCCCGGCGGCCGCGTTCTTCGCGTGCGTCTTCTACTTCGTGGTCCGCCCGCTGTTCGCCGCCTGAACCGCCGCGCGACCCACCGCCCGACGCCGTGCGGCGCCCCGGCCGCTGGTCGATGCCCGCCTTGCCGGCCGCGGCCCCTCAGCCGGCCGGTCCAGCCGGGACCTTCCGACCCTTTGCACGACGAAGCCCCCGGGACTCGGCTCCCGGGGGCTTCGTTGTACGGATTCGTCAGGCGACCAGCGCCAGGTCTCCGGTGGTCGCCTTGATGCCGCGCATGAGGGTCAGCACCGCCTGCGCCGAAGGCAGCATGAGCGCGCCGGACCGGGTGAGGGTCACACCCGAGGAGGTACGGACGAACAGCTTCGCGCCGAGGGTCATCTCCAGGCACTTGATCTGGTAGCTGACCGCGGGCTGCGAGTAGCCCAGGGCCTTGGCGGCGAGATCCATCCGGCCGTGCTCCGCGACCGCCACGAAGGCTAGGAGTTCACGCTCATTCATTTCGACCCCCGTACGTTCGATCCCGATCAGTTGACTTCTGTCATCGCTGCGTAGTCATGAGCGTAATATTCGCAAGCCGAATCGTCAATCTCTGTCATCACCGCAGGTCTTCCGCGTTTCTCCTGGTAGAGCGAATTCCCAGCAGCCTCACAGCAACATCTCGGCAAGCCCGGCCGTCATACGCCGAGCGGCCCAGTCATATTTCATGACTGGGCCGCTCGACCGGGGGAGAATCAGGTACGGGTCACCACAGCGGAACCGCCGTGCCGCAGGCCGACGTGCCTGCGGCCGAGCACAGTCGCACGGTCGGCACGCGGCCGATCGACACGGCCTGGAACGTGGTGAGGAAGGACTGCGCGGTCTCGCCCGAGCACGTCGCCGGCGAGGTCCACGACGTGCCCTGAGCGTCGATCACGGCGTGGAAACAACCGGACCCCGAGCCGGTCTTGATGACTCCCTTGACCGTCGTGGTCCGGGTGATCCCGAACGGGTCCTGCGTGTAGGTCGCGGTGCCGCCGGCCTGGGCACCGGCGTACGACGCGGTCCAGCTCAGCGGGATGACAGCCGCCGCGAACGCCGGCGCGGCCGTGGTGACCGCCGTCGCAGTCATCACCACCGCGGCGGTCAGGACACGACGGAAATGGCGGGAAAGGGACATGACCAACCTCCGATACCGATCCGGCAATTGCGGCAGCTCGCCCCCGATCGAGGCATTAGGCGGACGACGGCTATCGATGCCCTGGTCGCTGCCGGGACAATTGCAACAACGCGGTTACCGGCGCTCAATACCGTATTGAAACTCTTGAAACACTCGTCCGGATCTCGTGGGCGGGCGATCTTACGGCGCACCCCACCCGGGTCCGCCACCCCGTTGCCGATCATCCACAAAGATTTCGATACAGGGACCACCCGGCGAGCGGCGGGCCGGTAGACATTGAGCCATGACGAAGAACTCGCGCCACCTGGTGATGCCGACCATCCTCGCCGCCGCCGCGATCGCCTTCACCGGCACGCAGATCACCGCCCCGCAGCCGACCACCTCGGCCACCGGGACCACCCAGCCCGTCGTCGTCCCCACCGACCTCCCGGGCGTCCCGCTCGACCCGAAGCAGCCGATCACCCACGACTGGCCCTGGTGATCACCGAAACACCCGTCCCGGAACACATCCGGTCGGCCGCGGCAGCGAGGGAGCCGCGACCTTCCTAGACGAAACGGCCTCCGCGCACACCGCGCGGAGGCCGTTCTCCTTTTCCCGGCAGACGCCTCGGTCGGTGCCGCGCTTCGGCCGGACGCCGATGCTGCCGCGAGGCACGCGGGACAGCTCTGGGGGCGGCGTGTTCGAGGCGGCCGGCGTGGGGCCGGGCTGTCAGGCGATCTCGGTCACCTCGCGCCAGATCTGGCTCGCCCGCCGGTATGCGGCTGCGGCCTCGGCCAGCTGCGCCGCCCGGCGCAACGACGCGGCCGCCTCCTCGGGCAGGCCGCACCGCCGCTGGGCGCGACCGACCGCGAGCACGAACCGCACCTGCTCGATGCCGGACAGGCCGGTCTCGTCGACGGTGGCGGCGATCTCCAGGGCGCGTTCCGGTTCACCGACGGCCACCGCGTATCGCACTTCCAGGCTCGCGGCGGCCGACGGTGTGGCCGCGGTCTCGGCGGCGGCCATCGCCGCGCGGGCGGCCTCCATCCGCGAGGTGATCTCGCTCAGGTCCGCGTCGGCGTCCATCAGCGCGGACACCGCCGCCACCGAGAACCGGGCCCAGTCCCGCAGCGACGTGGTCGGGTGCGCGAGCATCTCCCGGGCCGACCGCAGGTGCTCCAGCGACCGCTCGACCTCACCGATGCGGGCCATCGCGATGCTCGCCACCCAGTGCGCCCGGCCGGAGATGGTCAGGCTCTTCACCTCGGCCGCCATCGCCACCATGCGGTCCACGATGCGGGTGATCTCGGCGCCGCCACCGGCGTCACTGAGGATCGAGATGTGTACGGCATGCAGGCGCACGTGCTCGCTGCCGCCGACGAACGCGGTGTCGGCGATCTCCGCCTGGGCCTGCTCGATGTGGGTGAACGCCTCGGTGAGCCGGCCGACGTCCCGGGCCGCGGCGGCGAGCGCGATCCGGGTGCGCACGAGCGCCTCCGGCACCCCGGCCCGCTCGGCCACCGTCACCAGCTCGGTGAGCAGCTCGTAGCGCCCGGCCCGGTCGTTGCGCTGCTCGAGAATCCGCTCCAGGGCCAGCCCGTGGCTGAGCATCGCGGCCGGCTGCCCGTCGTGCCGCGCCTCCTGGAGGGCGTCGGTCAGCACCTGCTCCGCGCGGGACAGGTCACCCTGGTCGACGGCGCTGCTGACGATCAGCTCCCGGGCCAGCCCGGTGCCGGTCACGCCGGGCGCCGTTGCGGCGGGGGCCGCGAAGCCGGTCTCGACGCCGGCGAGCTCGTCGACCGGAACACCGAGGACCTCGGACAAATGGCTGACGACTTCCAGCGTCGGAACGCGTGAGCCTTTCTCCAGCAGCGAGATGTAGGACTGATTGACCACACCCACGGCGAGATCACGCTGCGACATTCCGCGCTCGATGCGCAGACGCCGCAAACGGCGCCCGAACTCGGGCTGCACAATCTGCGTGGCCATGTGGACTACCTGCAATTCATGTCGCTGATTCTGATGGTGTGGCCGGCCGATTCTGCACGATACTCCCGGCCGAGTTCGCCGGGGGATGCCGAGTCGGGCCGTTACGGGCCACCTGGACGGACAGCCCCGTGGGAAGGCGTCCGTCCAGGTGGCGGCTCATGGAGTCACCGTGGTGATGACCCGTCGGTCATGTCGTCGGGGGTGCGGTCAGCTGACGGCGAGGAGGATGGTGGCCAGCAGGAGATCCACGCCGGGGAAGGCGTCCGCCGGCGAGCCGGCGACCTGGGGGGACCTGGCGATCTCCGCGGCTCGGGCCCGGACGGCCGGGTCGTCCCCGCCGGGCACGTGATCGATGCCGTGCAGGATGGCGATCAGCACGGCGGCCTCCACATCGGAATCGGCCGCCGGCGGGTCACCGCGCAGCGCCGCCGTGATGGCGGCACGGATCGCCTGCTCCCGGGACGGATCCGCGGCGGGCCATGTCCTGATCTTGAGTACGCCGAGCACCCGCTGCTCCTCGAACCGCACCGCACCGTCGGCGGCCAGCCGTTCCAGCAGCGGCCGCCAGGCCCGGTGACCGGCGTTCTCGGCCGCCCACCCCACCGTCGGCCGTCCGCCGAGCCCGGACAGTGCCGCATCGAGCACCGTGTCACCCGTCGGGCCGCCGTCGACCACGTCGACCCGGGCCTGCCGGGCCGCCACGGAGGACGACGTGGGCGCTGTCGGTGTGACGGTGATGCGGCCGGCGCGCGCCAGATCGAGCAGGACGGCGCCGCCCACCGCACGATGGCGATGCCCCAGGGAGACGGTGCTGCGCCCGCTCTCGTCGTCGAGCAGGAGCAGGGCGAGGCTCTCGGCCAGAAGGGGCATGCGGATCTCCTCGGTACGGAATACGGGCTCACTCATGCGACGTCACCGTGTGCCAGCTGCTTCTCGATGAGGTCGGCCGCGGCGGGCGCCCCTCCGGAGAGGAGGATCTCGGCGCGCATCGTGTCCAGGGCGGTACGGGTGGCCGGATCGCTGGTGAGCTCCCCGGCCGCCGCACGGATCGCCGCGGGCGAGAGCCGCTCCGGGGTGATCATCCGGCCCACGCCGAGGGCCTGCACGCGAGCCGCGGTCAGGAACTGCTCGACATCCTGCGGTACGACCACGAGCGGCACACCGTACGCCAGCGCGTCGAGCACCTCCCCCGCACCGCCCGCGGTCACGAGGATCGAGGCGTGCTCCAGCACCGCGGCGGCCGGGAGATCGGAGCCGCCGCTGGCGGTGACGACGTGCCAGCCGGCGGCGGCGAGTCCTTCGGCACAGCGGATCGGCACGTCGTCGCGACCGTGGTGCCCGCTCCCGAGGGACACCAGCGCGACCGGCCGGCCGGCCGGCGCGTGCCAGTCCTCACCGGCCCGCCCGCGCCACGGCACCGGCCCCACGAAGAGGTGCTCCGGCCCGACGTGGTCCACATCGGCCTGCAGGGATCGCGGCATGGCGACCACCGTGGGAACGGCCGGCTCCTCGCCGGCCGGGAGGTAGACGTGGGTCGGGGAGAACCGCACCCGCGGCACGTTCCAGAGCCCGGCGAGCCGGGGCGCGAACGCCGTGACCGTGTCGTGGACGATCAGGTCCGGCCGGTCCGCCCCGTACGCCGCGACGACCTGCGGAAAAGCGGCGTCACACTCGCGGCCGATCTCCTGGGCGACGGGAGCGGCAAGCCAGCCGGCACCGGGCACGCCGTCGGCCGGGAGGGTCGACCGGTACGTCACCGCTGTGGCGCCGGTCTCGGCGATCAGTGCGCCGAAGCCCCCGCTGGAGGCGAATGTCACCCGGTGGCCGCGGTCGACCAGCTCGGCGGCCACGCCCAGCATCGGACTCACGTGGGCGTGCAGCGGAACGGACATCAGCGCGATGTGCGATCGCATCGGTGCGCCCCCTTTCGCGAGTGGTCGGGACCGGTCTGTGGCGCCGGCCGCGTGAATTGTCGGTGAGACATTTCTACCCACCGGTAGGGATGGAAACCAAGCGTCCATAAGAGACTTGAATGTGCCCTGGTGGAGCACTCCACTCGTGGAGGCGCAGGTGGCGGCAGCGGCGCTCCCAGGAGGTATGGACGTCCGACATTTGATGCGCATTTTCCAATCGATATCGAATATGTTTGATCGAGCGCCCGCGACAAGCGCCCGATAATAGGAATGAGCCGAGTTTTGGCAATACCGGAAAGGATCTGATTCAAAGCTTTGAATAAGAGGTTCCATCGACCGCCGGAGTGCCCGTAGAAAGTTGGACATGACGAAGCACCGCCACAACGGCGGCGCCGGACGGAAGGGGTGACAGTGGGAT
Source organism: Actinoplanes philippinensis (assembly GCF_900113015.1). Classification (GTDB taxonomy): domain Bacteria; phylum Actinomycetota; class Actinomycetes; order Mycobacteriales; family Micromonosporaceae; genus Actinoplanes; species Actinoplanes philippinensis. The sequence goes on along the minus strand of NZ_FONV01000012.1, from coordinate 204,784 downwards.
CGAACACCGCGCTGCTGCCGGAGAAGAAGGTGGATCGGCCCCGTTACACGCCGGTCGATCTCGATCGGCACCCGGCCGTCGAGGCGTTGCTCGGCCGGCTCGGCCTCGGCGCCTTCGACCGTGACTCCCTGGCCGCGCCGGTCGGCCGCAACGACACCTGGGCCGGACGCACCACCGGTGGCCGCTCGGTCTTCGTGAAGCGGCTCGTCGGTTCCGACCCGGCCGAGGTCGAGCGGCGGATGAAGCGCCTGCTGGCCTTCCACCTCTGGGCCCGGGACCTGCCGGTCGCGGCGCTGCGCGGGCCGGACTTCCTGGGGTACGACCGGGACGCCGCCCTGGTGGTGTTCGAGCTGGTCGACGGCGCCCGCAACGGCGCCGAGCTGATGGTCGACGAGACCTTCGACGCCGCTCTGTCCAGCACGATCGGCGAGGCGGTCGGCCGGCTGCACGCGGCGGTCCCGCCGGCCGGCGTCGACTGGGACCGGTCGGTGCCGTACCAGCCTCCGCTGGAAGCGCTGCACGGCCTGTCGCCGGCGACCTTCGACTCGCTGAGCTTCGGTGAGCTGCAGGGCTGGCGGCTGATGCAGCAGGACGCCGAACTGCGTGCCGCCGTGGCCCGGCTGCGTGAGCGGGAGGCCGAGGCGCCGCTGGTGCCCACGCACTGCGACCTGCGGGTCGACCAGTTGCTGATCACCGGCGACACGGTCTACCTGACCGACTGGGAGGAGTTCCGGCTCGCCGACGGCGCCCGTGATGTGGGCTCGTTCGCCGGCGAGTGGCTCTACCGCTCGGTGCTCGACATCGTGACCACCCGGGGCGACACCGTCTTCGTCGACCTGGAGCTCACGCACGAGATGGTGCTGAGCCGCGGCGTGGCGAAGATGCAACGCCTGATGCCGCTGGTCCGGGACTTCTGGCGCGGCTACCGGACCGCCCGGCCGGAGGTGGACGACCGGTTCGCCGCCCGTGCCGCGGCCTTCGCGGGCTGGCACCTGCTGGACCGGCTCATGGCCGGCGCCTCCCGTGCCTCCCGGCTCTCCGGGATCGAGCGTGCGGCCGCCGGCATCGGCCGGGGCGTGCTGCTGCAGCCGGAGAAGTTCATCGACACCCTCGGACTCGGAGACTCGTGATGACTGTGACGACCTGGCGGATCCCCTCCGCCCTCAACGTGGCGCTGGACGCGGTGACCGTCGCGCCGGACCGTACGTCGGCGACCGCCGGTGACCGCACCGTCGAGTCGGAGAGCCCGCGTGAGCTGCGGCGACTGCTGGCCGAGGCGATCTATGACGTGCTGCACGCCGGCCAGCGGGTGGAGAAGGACAAGCTGCCCTTCCGGCTGCGTGACGACGAGCTCGAGAGCCGGTTCGCCGCGGCGATGCCGCATCGGGGCACGACCGTACGGGCCAGGTATCACGGCGCTCGCCGGACCGCGAACAACGGCCGGGAGATGGTCCTGGTCGAGCGGGACGGGGTACGGGTCTGGGTGCCCGAGGCCGCCGTGCCGGACACCGATCCGGGGCCGTTCGTGGACCTGACCGTGCCGGCCATGCGTCCCGCGCTGTCACCCGGGTTCTTCCTGGTCGACGGGTCGGCGCCGCAGCCGGCCCGCTCCGAGATGCTGCGCGTCTACGTGCACCTCACCGCGTGGGAGCCGGCCGCCGAGGTGTTCGGCCGGGTGCTCGGTGCGCTGGAGGACGGCGGTGTCCCGTACCGCGCGAAGATCTTGTCCTCCCGCCTGCTCTATCCCCGCCGCGACGCGCTGGTGGTCTATCTGGACCGGCCCTGGTGGGCGGCCGCCCACCGGGTCGCGGAGGTGGTCCGGGATCGGCCCGGCCTGGGTGAGGCGACGTCCGTCTTCACCGAGCCGCTGGGTCCCGGTGTGGCGGTGGCGTGGGAGCCGGACGACGCCCGGCCCGCCATGAAGGGCCTGAGTTTCGGGCAGCACCGGGCCACCGCGCTGGCCACCGCGCTGCTCGCCGACGGCGGCTCGCTCGAGGACGCGCTGTCGGAGGCCTTCGCCGAGGCCGGGATCGACCCGGTCCGGCCGGCCCGCAACACGAGCTCCAGCCCATTTCCGGGCTGAGAAGGAAACCGGTTTGAGCAGATCGCAGGGGACGAGTGTACGCATCCCCTGTTTTCCGCTCAAACCTCTATGAAAGGAGTCCACTATGGACAAGAACACCGAGATCGTCGACCTCGTGGCGCAGTACGAGACCTACGCCGAGGCGAACGAGCTCAACCTGTCGGCGGCGTCGGACGCGCCGGCCACCTCCCCGGTCTGCGCCGTCTCCGCGGCCAGCTCCACCTGGTGCGCCGCCGGCGCGAGCGCCGTCTCGGGCGCCACCTACGAGTTCGTCTGCTGACGAGCCCGCATCCCTTTCCCTTCCGTAAACCGACACAAAACACACACAGAAAGAGGTAATCCGATGGAGCAGATCGAGACCGTCATGGAGCTGGTCGCGAACTACGAGGCCTACACCACCGGCGCCGAGGAGCTGGCCGTCTCGGCCGCCGCCGACGCCCCCGCCACCAGCGCCCCGTGCGCCGCGGCCGGTGTGAGCTGGATCGTCAGCCAGTTCTCCGGCAAGACCATCTCGGAGGGTTGCTGAGCCACGGGCCCCGGGTGGGGCGGCGGTCCGCCGCCGCCACCACCCGGCCCGGCCGGCCGGTGAGCTGAGTGCAGGGGGCGAGTACACGCACCCTCTGTCGTCAGCTCAACGGGAGCTGCCGATCCGTACCGAAAGGAATCCAGAGATGTCGAACAACACCGAGAACACCGAGATCGTCGACCTGGTCGCGCAGTACGAGACCTACGCCGAGGCGAACGAGCTCAACCTGTCGGCGGCGTCGGACGCGCCGGCCACCTCCCCGGTCTGCGCCGTCTCCGCGGCCAGCTCCACCTGGTGCGCCGCCGGCGCGAGCGCCGTCTCGGGCGCCACCTACGAGTTCGTCTGCTGACCAACCCCCACCGGTTCGAGAACGAGAGAGGGAAACCCATGGAGAAGACCGAGAACCTCAACGAGCTGATCGAGGGCTACCTCGTCTACAGCGAGACCGACGAGCTGAACGTGGCCGCCGCCGCCGACGCCCCGGCGACCAGCGCCCCCTGCGCCGCCGCCACCGCGTCCTGGCTGATCAGCCAGTTCTCCGGCAAGACCATCGCGGAAGGCTGCTGACCGCAGCATCAGGCACGGGGTGCGGCCCGCACGGGCCGCACCCCGCCCGAACCTTGAGGACGGAAGAGATGCCGACCACCACGCTCAACCACCACGAACGCCTGCGGGCGTTGACCGACCTCCTGACCCCGTCGATCATCCGGGCCGCCGCCACCCTGCGGCTGGCGGACCACATCGCGGCGGGAGTCAACCGTACGGACGCGCTGGCCGAAGTGACCGGCACGATCCCCGAGCTGCTCGACATGCTGCTGCGCCGGCTCGCCGGCCTGGAACTGCTGAGCCGCGCCGAGGACGGCAGCTACGCGGTCGCGCCGCTCGGCGAGCCGCTGCTCGACACCGACCCGTCCGGGATCCGCGGCCTGCTCAGCATGGACGGCCTCTTCGGCCGGCAGGAGCTGGCCCTGGTCAACGTGCTGCACACGGTGCGGACCGGCCAGCCCAGCCACGCCGCCGTCTTCGGCGCCGGCTACTGGGAGGACATCAATCACAACCCCGAGTTCGTCGACGCCCTGGAACTCAACGCGCACAACCCGATCGGCTGGGACGCGAGCATCATCGTCGAGGGCTACGACTGGTCGCAGGTCCGCAGCGTCACCGACGTCGGTGGCCACAGTGGAGCGCTGCTCATCGAGCTGCTCCGCAGCCACCCGCACCTGACCGGCCGTCTGCTCGACCTCAAGAACGTCGCCGAGGTCGGTGGCCGGGCCATCGCCGCCGCCGGGCTGGCCGACCGGGCCGAGGCCGTCGTCGGCAGCTTCTTCGAGCCGCTGCCCACCGGCACCGACGTGTACCTGCTCTCCGCAATCCTGGCCGACTGGGACGACGAGCAGGCGATCACCATCCTCCGCCACTGCGGCGAGGCGGCCGGCCCCGGCGGCAAGGTGCTGCTCGCCGAGGTCAACCTGCCCGTCGCCGAGACCGGCAGCCTGGAGACCGCCGGCTTCGAGCTCTACCTCAGGGCCACCATGCCCGCCCCGGTCCGCAGCGTCGAACAGCTCGAGCGTCTCGGTGAGGCGGCGGGGCTGCGCGTCAGCTGGCGCGGGCCGGTGACCCCGGTGCGCTCGCTGCTCGAGTTCACCCTCGCCTGAGGAGCCACACACCATGCTGAACTTCGATCGAGTGGTCAAGAGCTTCGGGCCCAAGCAGGTCCTCAACGAGCTCAGCTTCGCCGTACGCCCCGGAGAGCTCTACGGATTCTGCGGGGCCAACGGCGCCGGCAAGACGACCGCGATGCGCATCGCCCTGGGGGTGCACGACGCCGACAGTGGCGTCGTCACCATCGACGGCCGGCCCATCGACGCCGACCTACGCGCCCAGATCGGCTACATGCCCGAGGAACGTGGGCTGTACGCCAAGATGCGCCCCATCGACCAGCTCGTCTACCTGGCGAAGCTGAGTGGCGTACGCGCTGACGAGGCCTCGCGGCGGGCCGCCGAGTGGATCGAGCGGCTCGGCGTGGTGATGTCTCCGAAGGACCCGCTGGAGAAGCTTTCGCTGGGCAACCAGCAGAAGGTCCAGCTGATCGCCGCGCTGATGGCCGAGCCGCGGGTGCTGGTGCTCGACGAGCCCTTCTCCGGGTTGGACCCGGTGGCCGTCGACGCGATGGCGGACGTGCTGCTGGAGCAGGCCCGCAACGGCATCCCGGTGCTGTTCTCCAGCCACCAGCTGGATCTGGTGGACCGGCTCTGTGACCGGATCGGCATCATCCGCGGTGGCCGGATCGTCGCCGAGGGCACCGTCGGCGAGCTGCGGGCCAAGGTCGCCGGCCGGCTGCTGCAGATCTCGCTGCAGGGCGCCGAGGCCGGCTGGCCGGAGAGCGTGCCGGGCGTCCGGCGCGTCGACGACCACGACGGCCTCGTCTCCTTCGAGCTGTCCGACGGCACCGACCCGGACGACGTCCTCGACGCGGTCCGCCGGCTGGGCCGGATCGAGCACTTCGGCTGGCGCAACCCCTCCCTGTCCGACATCTTCCGCGAGGCGGTGACAGCATGAGCGTCGACGTCCGATCAGAAACGGTCAACGTCACCACGTCCACTTCGACCACGACGCCGGCCTCCCGCGTCCGGGCGTCCGCGCTGATCCGTGCGGTGGCCGGCCGGGAGATCTCCCAGCAGCTGCGCAACAAGAACTTCTGGTCCTCGCTGCTGGCGACGGCGCTGCTGGCCGCGCTCAGCCTGGGGCTCACCACCCTGCTCGACCGGGACACCGAGCAGCCGACCGTCGCGGTGCCGGCCGGTCAGGTCGCGCTCACCGAGGCGCTGCGCGCGCAACTGCCGGTCACGGAACTGCCCGACGCCGAGGCGGCTCGGTCGGCGGTCCGGGAGCAGAAGGCGGACGTGGCGATCATCGGCGACGAGATCGTGGTGCTGCGCAAACTGCCGGACGAACTCGGCCGTACCCTCGCCGACACCTTCCGTACCGTCACCTATCAGGAACGTCTCCGCGCGCTGAACGCCGCACCCGCCGACATCGCCCTGCCGGCGATGCGGGTGACCACGCTGGACGCCGACGCCGCGCGGGTGCAGCAACGCACCATCACCGCCGGCGTCTCGGTGATCGCCCTGGTGCTGCTGATGTTCATGGCCGGCATCGGGATCGCCCAGGGTGTCGCCGAGGAGAAGTCGAGCCGGATCGTCGAGCTGCTGCTGGCCAAGGTCACCCCGCGCCAGCTGCTGATCGGCAAGATCCTCGGGCTGGGGGTGGCGGCCCTGGTGCAGATCTCGGTGACGCTCGGCCTCGGCCTGGCCGCGGCGACCGTCGCCGGGGTGTTCACCGCGCCCGCCGAGATCCTCGGGACCGCTGTCAACGTGCTGCTCTGGTTCATCCCCGGATACCTGCTCTTCGTCACCCTCTACGCGGTGGCCGGCTCGCTCGCCTCCCGCCAGGAGGACGTCAACCACGTCACCGGCCCGGTCAGCATGATCCAGATGGGCACGCTGATCGGCCCGATCCTCGCGATCACGGCGCCCGCCTCTCCGGCGCTCGGCGTGGTCTCCATGATCCCGGGACTCTCCTGGGCCGCCATGCCGGTGCGCATGGCCTACAGCTCCGTGCCGTTCTGGCAGGTCGCCGTCGCTCTGGCGCTGACCGTCGCCGCCGTCGCGGCCCTGCTCGCCATCGGCAGCCGGGTCTACACCGGGGGGCTTCTCCAGTACGGCGGCGTCATCAAGGTTCGCCAGGCCCTCCGCGCGGCCCGGCACTGACTCTCCTCGACACAGGAAGGACCGTCGTCATGCCCGTAACGCCCGAGCGGCTCAGGATTCTCCGGGAACTGACCCGCGGCCGCGGGATCCAGGTGGCGCTGATCGCGATTCTGGTTCTCGTCTCCACCAGTTCGTCGCTGGCCGTACCGATGCTGGTCGGCAGGCTCGTCGCGGCCATTCAGTCGGACGAGGCGCTGCTCGGGCTGACCGGGCTGCTGATCGCTACCGGACTCGGCACCGCCGCGGCCGGGGCCCTCGCCACGTTCCTGCTGGGCCGGATGGGCCAGCAGCTGATCTACCGGCTGCGGGTCCGCACCGTGGACCACTCGCTGCGGCTGCGGATGGCCGACATCCGCCGCCAGGGCAGTGGCAACCTCGCCGCGCGGCTCACCATGGACGCCGCCCGGCTGAAGGCCCTCATCGACATCGGGCCGGTCCAGCTGCCGATGGCCGGGGTGACCCTGCTCGGCACGCTGATCATCATGGGCCTGCTGGACTGGGTGCTGCTGCTGGTCACGCTCGCCGCGTTCGCGGTGGCGGCGGCGATCGTGGTGATCGTGGTGCGCCGGCTGCGCCGTACCTACCAGAGCGTCCAGATCGAGGTCGGCGGCTTCGTGCAGCGGTTCGTCGGCGTGATCGACGCGATCACCGTGATCAAGGCGAACCGGGCCGAGCCGGTGGTCGGGGAGCAGCTCGCCGAGAGCGCCGCCCGGCTGCGTGACCTGGAGATCAAGGCCGCGCGGATGGAGTCGCTGATGGTCCCGGTGATCAACCTGGGCCAGCAGATCGCGCTCGCCGCGGTGGTCATCGGCGGTGGCGCCCGGCTGCTCAGCGGTCACCTGACCCTCGCCACGTTCGTCTCCTTCCTGCTCTACCTCCTGCAGCTGGCCGCGCCGCTGCTGATGGCGGCGTCCGGGGTGACCGGCCTGCAGATGGGCCTGGCCGCCCGCGAGCGGTTCGACGAGATCTTCGCCCTGCCCCGGGAGGACCGCGACGACCTGGACGGCGCCATCCTGTCGGCGCCGCCTGTCGCACCCACCGCAGCCGTCGAGTTCGACCAGGTCACCGCGGGGTACGACGCACGCCCCGTACTGCGTGACGTGTCCTTCGCCGTGCCCTCACGCGGCCTCACCGCGGTCGTCGGCCTCTCCGGCTCGGGCAAGAGCACCGCGCTGAACCTGATCCTCCGCTTCCTCTCCGCCGAGCAGGGCCGGATCTCCGTCTTCGGCGAGCCGGTGCAGAGCTGGCGGCTCGACCGGCTGCGCTCCGAGATCGCCTATGTGGACCAGGCGGCGACCCTGCTGCCGGACAGCATCCGCACCAACCTGACGCTGGGCTCCGAGCGCCCGGCCGGTGACGCCGAGCTGCGGGCCGCCCTGGACCGGGTGGGACTGCTCGACGAGATCGGCCACCTGCCGGACGGGCTGGACACGGTCCTCGGCGGCGAGTTCGACCTCTCCGGCGGCCAGCGTCAGCGGCTCGCCCTGGCCCGGGCGCTGATCTCCGGCTCCCGGCTGATCCTGCTCGACGAGCCCACCTCCCACCTGGACGGCGTCAACGAGCACCGGCTCCGCGAGGTCGTCGACGAGCTGGCCACCGACCACGCGGTCCTGGTCGTCGCCCACCGGCTCTCCACCGTGCGACAGGCCGACCACGTGATCGTCCTCGACAACGGCCGGGTCGCCGACCAGGGCAGCCACCACGAGCTGCTGGACCGCTGCGAGCGCTACACCGAGCTGGTCGACGCGCAGGCCCTGGCCCACGCGTGACCTCGGAAGGACTGGCGATGAGCACCTATTCCATCCTGATGCCGTTCGCACCCACCCGCCCCGAGCAGGCGCTGCCCTTCGGCGCGTTCGCCCAATGGAGCTCCGCCCACCGGCTGTGGCAGGGACAGGCCACCCTGCACGAGCCGCACCACACCTTCACCCACATGGCCGCCGGCGGGTTCCGGGTACCGGTCGGGTTGGGCGTGACCCTCATGCCGTTCCGTCACCCGTACGACGCCGCGCTGCAGGCTCAGTCGCTGGCCGTCACGATGGGACATCCGGTGGTCGCCGGGTTCGGGCCGGGCGCCAAGGTCCTGCAGGAGGGGCTGCTCGGTGCGCCGTACCGCAGCCAGCTCCAGGCCGTCCGGGAGTACGTCACCATCGTCCGCGGCCTGCTCGACGGTGAGCCGGCCCCGCCGCCCGGCGAGTACTTCACCTGCAAGGCCCGGCTCCCCAAGGTGCCGCGCCCGCCGGTCGAGGTCGGGCTGGGTGTGCTGCGGCCGGGCATGGCGCGGGTCGCCGGGGAGACCGCCGACGTGGCGATCACCTGGTTGACGCCGGCGTCGTACCTGCGGGACACCCTGATCCCGGCGCTGCGGGAGGGCGCCGAGGCGGCCGGGCGGCCTGTCCCCCGAGTGGTGTCGATCGTCCCGATCGCCCTGGACCGGGACGGCTCGGACCCGCGTGACGCGGTGCTGACCGCCAACTCCGGCCACCTGTCGCTCCCGCATTACCGGGACATGCTGAGCCGCAGCGGCATCCACGTCGACACCGCGGACCCGCGGACGGCCGCCGAGCAGGTCCTCAAGGGCGGGGCGTTCCTCGCCGGGACCCCGGGGCAGGTGGCCGGCCGGCTGCGGGAGTTCACCGAGGCCGGCGTCGACGAGATCGTTCTCAACACCACCGCGACGTACGCCCGTTTCGGTGTGAAGTCCGCTTTGGAGGAACTCGAGAAAGTTCTGAGGGAGGTGTCGTCATGACCGATCTCGCCGCACCGCCGCAGGCGCCCGTCCTGGACATCCAGCGACTCGTGCTGGTGGTCACCGGATCGGCCGCCGCCGCGGGCATGCCGTTCTGGGTGTCGTGGCTGCGGACCCAGTACCCCGAGCTCCAGGTCACCACCGTGGTGACCCGCAGCGCCCAGCGGTTCGTGACCCGGGCCGCGCTGGCCGGGCGTACGCACGGCGAGGTGCTGATCGACGAGTGGCCGCCGGACGAGCACCGGGCGCGGCACGTGGAGCTGGCCGAATGGGCCGAGGCGTTCGTCGTCTACCCGGCCACCCTGCACTTCATCGCCCGGCTCGCCCTCGGTCTCGCCGACTCGCCGTCGTTGCTGGCCGCCCAGTGCTCCGCGGTGCCGATCGTGATCGCGCCGGCGCTGCCGCCCGGTGGCATGTTCAGCGCCGCGTTCCGGTCGCACTGGAGCGCCCTCGCCACCCGGGACAACATCGTGCTGGTGGCGCCGCAGACCGGGGTCAGCCTGACCACCGGGCGGCCCGAGGCGTGGGCGCCGCCGCCGCTGCCCGAGGTGCTGGAGCATCTCGCCGAACACCGGCTGCGACTCGCCACCCCGGTGGTCCGGACGGTGCCGTCATGAGCGTCGACACGTCGCCCCGGCACGCCGGTGAGCGGGGCACGGCGCTGCTGCGGACCACCGAGGTACGCGGACCGGGCGGGATCGGCGTGCGCCGCCGGCTGCCCGGCCCCCGTGCCCCGCGCGCGTTCGTGCCGGTGGATCCCGGCCTGCACCGCCGGCTGGCCCGGATCCGGGTCACCGGTGACGCGCGACTGGCGGTGCCCAGCTCGCGCGGCGACGCCCGGGTCTACTACGTGGACGGTGGCGAATCGGTCGCGAAAGCGCTGCTCGCGCACGGTCCGGCGGCGGAACTGGTGGAGCCGGTACGGAGCATGGGCCGGCTCCTGCGGGCCTTGCATGCGGTGCCGGCGCCGGCCGCGCTGGCCGGGGAGCGGGCGCCCGGACTGGACCGGCTCGGCGACTGGCTGTCCGGTCACCATCGGCACTCTTATCCGGCGTACGCCCAGGCGGTGGTCCGTCGCCGTCTCGGCCAGGCCGGCTGGGCGCTGGTGCGCGAGCACTACGAGCGGCTCGCCGCCGTCCAGTCCGGTCTGGTGCACGGGGCCGCCGGGCTCGGCTCGATGATCGTCGGCTCGGCGCAGGGCGACGTCCTGCTCACCGGCGAGGACCTGGCCGTCGGTGACTGGCGGATGGACGTCGGCTGGGTGATCGGCGAGCTGGTCGAGCTGCGCTGGCAACTGGGCGGCGACGGCCCCTCCTGGCAGCGGCTGATCCAGGCGCTCCTCGACGGGTACGGCCGTGACCTGGGCCCCGACTGGCCGATGATCGCCGTCCTCCGGATCCTGCTGCACGTGCACGACATCGCCTCGTACGTCGACTGGTTCCAGGCCGGGTTCGACCACTACGCGGGCTTCGTCGCCTTCCTGGTCGGGCTGGCCGCCGACTCCTCCTGACCTCGTGAGAAAGGCAGTTTCGATGCGCACTCGTACCCTCGGCAATGGTCTTCGTCTTCAGATCGTGCACGTGCCCGGCGCGTTGCGCACCGGGGTCGCCCTGCACTACGGCGTCGGTTTCCGCTCCGAGCGCCCGGGGCAGGAGGGCCTGGCCCACCTCTTCGAGCACCTGATGTTCCGGGGCAGCGCGAGCCTGCCCGACGGCCGCTTCTACGACCACATCAAGCGCTGGGGCGGCGCCGCCAACGGCACCACCCACCAGGACTACACCGACTACTACCAGGTCACCCCGCTGGTCGCGCTGGAGGCGGCGCTGTTCGCCGAGGCCGATCGGATGCGGTCGCCCCGGTTCACGGCGGCCGGGCTCGCCGAGCAGATCGAGGGCGTGGGCACCGAGATCGACGAGGCGCTGCGGGGGCGGCCGTACGGCGGTTTCCCCTGGCCACTGCTGCCGTCGGTGCTGTTCGACGGGCACGCCGACGCCCATGACGGGTACGGCGAGCCCAGCCGTCTCGCCGAGGTCACCCTGGACCGGGTCGAGGACTTCTTCGACACCCACTACACGCCCGGCAACGCCGTTCTCACGGTGGCCGGCGACGTCGACCCGGATCACGTCGAAGCCCTGGTCGAGCGGCACTTCGGCGACATTCCGGGCGGTGCGGACGTCCCACGCCGAGCGGCTGCGGAGGCGCCGGCGCCGGTCACGGACCGCCGGCTCACCACGACCCGCCCCGGCATCCCGCTCACCGCGCTGGCCGTCGGCCACCCGCTCGCCGGTCCGGAACAGGACCTGGAGGGCTACCTGGCCCACCTGGTGCTGGGCCGGATCACCGCCCGGCACGGCGCCCGGCTCGGCCTGCACAGCCTCTCCGCGAGCTGCGGGTTCTTCGGGGCTTTCGACGCCCGTACGCCCGATGTGCTGATCACCGCAGGTCTGCTCGCTCCCGGCCGGGAACCGGATCGGGTGACCGACGACCTGCGGGCGCTGTGGCGCACCCTGGGCGAGCCGGACGCGGTGGCCGGCGCGGTCCGCCACGTGGTGCCGCTGCTCGTCGCCGAGCATCACCGCAAGCACGCCGACATCGGGGAGCACGCCCGCGCGCTCGGCCGGTTCGCGCTGCTCTTCGACGACCCCGGCCTGCTGGACCGGATTCCCGCCGGGCTCACCGCCCTCACTCCGGAGACCGTCGCCGGCGCCGCCCGCCGGCTAGCCACCCGCCCGCACGCCGCCGTGGTCATGGCCCCGGCCGTCGTGACGCCCCGGCCCCGGCCGGGGGCGCGCCCGCTGCCCGCGCCGGGCCCGCAGCTCACCCCTGACCTCGGCCCGGTACGCGACCGCGTGCTCCCCCGCGGCCTGCACGTGGTGGCCGCCCCGGACGGCCGGGCGCCACTCGCCGAGGCCCGTCTGCGCCTCCCGGTCGGCGACCACGACCCGGCCACCGTCGGCGGGTGGGTACGCTCCGCCGCCACCCGCGCCCCGCTGGCCGAACGTCTCGGCGGCGCCCTGACCGTGACCGCCGACGCGCACTGGCTGGACCTCAGCGCCCACGCGCCCCGCCACCGCGCCGCCGACCTGCTCGACCTCTTCGCCACGGTGCTCGACACCCCGGCCGGCCCGGCCTCCGCGCCCGCCCTCGCGAGCCCGGAACACGAGATGGACACCGCGCTGCGCCGGCACTGGCTCGGCGCGCCCGGCCCCGGCCCGTTCGTCCCGCCGCTCTCCGCCGGCGTGCTCACCGTCGTCGGCGCCGACCCGCGGGCCGTCCTCGACGCCGCGGCCGTGCTCGACCGGGCGGACGCCGTTCCGGCGCCACGGCCCGGCGCCGCCCGGCCCGGCACGCTCGCCCTGAGCCGGGACGGGGCGACCCGTGTCCACATCACCGTGAGCGTCGCCGAACCGGACGGCGGCCCGTCCGAGGCGGCCCGGTTCCTCGCCGCGGCGGTGGTCGGCGGCGGCCCGGACGCCCGGGTCCCGGCCCGCGCCACCCTCGGCGGCTATCACGCGCGTACCGGCCGGGACCTGGTCGGGACCTTCGCCCGTGCGTACATCCGCGCCGAATGCGCCCCGGATCAGCTGGCCGGCGCGCTCGCCGACCTGGCCGCCGAGCGGCAGCGGCTGCACGACGAGCCGCTCACCGCCGCCGAGATCGACCCGCTCCGGGAGTACTGCGCGGCCCAGCTGCTCGCGGCGTTCGACAGCCCGGCCACCCTCGCCGATCTGCTGTCCATCCTGGTCTCCGGTGGGCGCGACGCCCGCTGGCTGCAACAACTGCCGGGCCTGCTGGGCAAGGTGCCCGCCGAGGAGGTCGCGGAAGCCGCCCGAATTCTGTACGGCTCGACCGAATCGTGCATTGTGGTAAGTGGCCCCGCCGAATCCGTACGTGTCCTGTCCCCGCTTTCGAAGGAGCCGAACGATGAGCACTCTCGCTGAAGACGTCCTGCAGCTGGTCTTCGACGACAAGACCGGCCGCTCGGTGATCAACCAGACCTACCTGGACTCGGTGATCGCCGGCGCGCTCCTGCTGGACCTGATCCGCCTCGGCCGGGTGACACCGGGCCAACCCGAGGGCAAGGACGGCAAAGACCGCGCGGCGATCGTGACCGACCGCACCCCGACCGGCGACCCGCTCCTCGACGCCGCCCTCGCTACCGTCGCGGAGAAGCCGCGCACCCTGAGGAAAGCCGTGGAGGCGCTGGTCAAGGGCAACCGGAAAGCGGTGATCGAGCGTCTCGTGGAGCGTGGCATCCTGCGCCACGACCGGTCCCGGGTCCTCGGCATCTTCAAGCTGACCAGCTTCCCGGCCGCGGACACCGAGAACGAGGCCGCGCTGCGCCGGGCCCTCGTCGCCACCCTGCACGAGGGCGCCGCCCCGGATTCGCGTACCGCCTCGCTGATCGCCCTGCTGCACTCGGTGAAGTCGCTGCCGAAGGTGGTCGGCGGCGACAAGGCCCAGCTCAAGGCGCGGGCCGACGCGATCGTCGCGGGCAACCCGGCCGACGACGCCGTCCGTGAGGCGGTCAAGCAGGTCTGGACCGCTGTCGAGATGAACGCGGCCGCGGTGGCCGCCGCGGCGTCCTGATCGTCGCCGCCGGGAGGGGGCCGGACAGCCCCCTCCCGACCGGTCAGTAGGCGACGCCGATCTGCTCGCGCAGCGCGTCCAGCAGCGCCATCACCTCGAGGGTGGTGTTGTGCGAGACGAGCGGGCTCTCCCGTTCGCCGGCGAGCATGGCGCGCTGCACCTCGGCCGCCTCGAACTGGTACCCGCTGCCCTCGAACGGGAACTCGAACGTCTCCGGCGCCAGGTCCGGCCGGGTCAGCGTGAACGAGCGCGGCACGAAGAAGCCGACCGGCAGATCGATCCGCCCGGCCGTGCCGGTGATCGACGCCGCGTTGCGGCTGGCGCCGTTGATGCTGCAGGTCAGCGCGGCCACCGCACCCGACTCGTAGCCCAGCAGCACCCCGGTGTTCTCGTCCACCCGTTCCGGCGTGAGATGCGCCCACGCCTGCGCCGACGCCGGCGCGCCCAGGATCGTGTGCGCCAGGTGGATCGGGTAGACACCCAGGTCGAGCAGCGCGCCGCCGCCCAGCTTCGGGTCACGCAGCCGGTGCGACGCCTCGAACGGCCCCTGCAGGCCGAAGTCGGCGTGGACGGCGCTGACGTCGCCGATCGCGCCCTCGGCCACCAGCTGGGCGATCCGGCGGATGGCCGGGTTGCAGCGCATCCACATGGCCTCCATCAGGAACACCCCGTTGGTCCGCGCCGCCTCGATGAGCAGCGCGGCCGTCGGCAGGTCCAGGGTGATCGGCTTCTCCACCAGCACCGCCTTGCCGGCCTCCACGCAGAGCAGCGCCGCCTCCAGGTGGAACGCGTGCGGCGTGGCCACGTAGATCACGTCGACGCCGTCGTCCGCGGCCAGCTCCGCGTAGGAGCCGTACGCCCGCGCGAACCCGTGCCGATCCGCGAACGACTGCGCGCTCGTCAGGTTGCGTGAGGCCACGGCGGCGAGCTCGGCGCCCTCCACCAGCGGCAGGTCTGCGGCGAATGTGCTGGCGATCCCGCCGGGGCCGAGAATCCCCCAGCGCACCTTCTCTCCGGTCATGATCGATACCGTATCCCCCGGACCGCGCCCGGCGGCACGATCGTCCGTGACCTGACCGCCCCGCGGTGCCAGGATCGAACGGTGACCGACTCGATGCAGCTCCCGCCCGCCATGTCACAGCGCGCCCGCGAGTTCACCGGCCCACCGGCCGAGGCCCGCCCGGCCGCCACCGTGGTGCTGCTGCGCCCGCACGGCGACGGCTTCCAGGTGTACGTTCTGCGCCGCGCCTCCACGATGGTCTTCGGCGGCGTCTACGCCTTTCCCGGCGGCGTCGTCGACCCCACCGACCGCCCGTCGACGATCCGCACCGACTGGTCCGCGCGCCTCGGCGTCCCCGACGAACAGGCCCGGGCCGTCGTCGGCGCCGCCGCCCGGGAACTCTTCGAGGAGGCCGGGATCCTGCTGGCCGGGCCGCTCGCCGAGCCCGACCGGACGGTCACCGCCACCGCCACCGACGACTGGGAGGCCGACCGGGCCGCCGTCGCCCGCCGCGAACTCACCATGACCGATCTGCTGGCCCGCCGCGGCCTGCGGCTCCGCGACGACCTGCTGCTGCCGTGGGCCCGCTGGATCACCCCCGACTTCGAACCGCGCCGCTACGACACCTGGTTCTTCGCCGCGCTGCTCCCGGAGGCCCAGACCGCCCGCGACGTCTCCGGCGAGGCCGAGGGCACCGCGTGGATCGCGCCCGCCACCGGCGACCTGCCGATGCTGCCGCCCACTCGCCGGACGCTCGACCAGATCGCGGCGTGTCCGAGCATCCCGGACGTGGTCGCCGCCTCGGCCCACCGCGACGCGGCGACGCCGCTCAACCCCCGCATCTCGGTCGCCGCGGACGGTCAGGTGACGGTTCACCTCCCTTAGCCGGTACGGCCACCCCTCCCGCACCCCCCAAAAAGAGCGCCGGCCCTCGCAACAGCGGGACCGGCGCTCGGACGCGGAGTTTCGATCAGCCGAAACGGCCGGTGATGTAGTCCTCGGTCTTCTTCTGGGCGGGGTTGCTGAAGATCTTCTGGGTGTCGTCGTACTCGATGAGGCGGCCCGGGTCACCGGTCTTGTCGATCGAGAAGAAGCCGGTCTTGTCGCTGACGCGCGCGGCCTGCTGCATGTTGTGCGTGACGATGATGATCGTGAAGCGGTCCTTCAGCTTGAACATCAGGTCCTCGATCGCCAGCGTCGAGATCGGGTCGAGCGCGGAACACGGCTCGTCCATCAGCACGACCTGCGGCTCGACAGCGATGGTCCGGGCGATGCAGAGACGCTGCTGCTGACCGCCGGACAGGCCCGCGCCGGGGCGGTCGAGACGGTCCTTGACCTCGTCCCACAGGTTCGCCGACCGCAGCGACTTCTCGGCCGCCTCGTCCAGGATCGACTTCTTCTTGACGCCGTTCAGCTTCAGGCCGGCGACCGCGTTCTCGTAGATCGACATGGTCGGGAACGGGTTCGGCCGCTGGAAGACCATGCCGATCATGCGGCGGACCGCGGTGACGTCCACGTCCGGGTCGTAGATGTTCTGGTCGTCGATCGTGAGGCTGCCCTCGATGCGGGCGTTCGGCAGAACCTCGTGCATGCGGTTGATGGACCGCAGGAAGGTCGACTTGCCGCAACCGGACGGGCCGATCAGAGCGGTGATCGTCTTCGGCTCGACGGTCATCGAGACACTGTCGATGGCTTTGAAGGAGCCGTAGTAGGAGGAGACGTTGCTCGCCTCGATGCGCTTGGCCATGGATGACACCTTCTTTACCGGGACAGTTTGTTGCGGCGGGCGAGCAGCTTGGCGGCGACGGTCAGGATCAGGACCAGCGCCACCAGGGTCAGCGCGGCGGTCCAGGCCCGGTCCGGGGCGTAGCGGGAGGCGTCACCGGCCTGCTGGTAGACGAAGAGCGAGAGCGACTGCTGGTTGCCGGCGAACGGGTCGAAGTTGATCGCCGCGGCGCCACCGGCGACCAGCAGGACCGGGGCGGTCTCACCGGCGGCACGGGCGACGGCGAGCATCACACCGGTGACGATGCCGGGCAGCGCGGTCGGCAGGACCACGCTGAGGATCGTCTTCCACTGCGGGACGCCGAGCGCGTACGAGCCCTCGCGCAACGGCCCCGGCACCAGCCGCAGCATCTCCTCGGTGGATCGGACGATCGTCGGCAGCATCAGCACCGCCAGCGCCAGCGCTGCCGCGAAGCCGGAGAAGCGCGGCTGCCCGTCGTTGAACCACGGGCTGACGATGAGCACCCAGAACGACAGGATGAACAGACCGGCCACGATCGACGGGATGCCCGTCATGACGTCGACGAAGAAGCGGACCGTCCCGGCGAACTTGCCCCGGCCGTACTCGACGAGGTAGATCGCGCCGAGCACGCCCAGCGGGACCGACATCAGCGTGGCGATGCCGACCTGCTCCAGGGTGCCGATGATGGCGTGGTAGGCGCCGCCCTCCGGGTCCCGGGCGCCGATGTTGTTCATCGAGGTGCCGAAGAAGTTGCCGTCCAGCCGGGCGACGCCCTTGGAGACGAGCGTCCACACCACCGACGCGAGCGGCAGGATCGCCAGGACGCACGCCGAGTAGATGAGCGCCTTCATGGCCCGGTTGCGAGCCGCCCGCCTGCCCTCGATCCGGCCGGCCACCACGTTCAGCCCGACCAGGTAGAAGACAGCGCCGAGCACCACGACCAGCACCCAGTTGCCGATGCCGGCGCCGAGCACGATCGCGGCGGCAACCACGAACGCACCCACGGCGATGCCGAGGTTGACGGCGACCGGAAGCGTCCGGCTGCGAATGTTGTCCGGCGTCATAACGACGCCCGGAACCTCACGGTCCAAAAGACTCATGCTGCACTGTCCCGGAACTCGCGACGGCGGTAGATGATCGCCCGCGCCGTCATGTTGACCACCAGCGTGATCGCGAAGAGCACCAGACCGGAGGCGATCAGCGCGCCACGGCCGGTGTCGTTGGCCTCCGCGAAGGAGTTCGCGATGTTGGCGGCGACCGAGTTGCCGCCGTTCTCGATCAGGTTGAACGAGATGTTGAAGGCGACGCTCAGGGTCAGCGCCAGAGCGATCGTCTCGCCCAGGGCACGACCGAGACCGAGCATCACCGCGGCGATGACACCGGGCTTGCCGTACGGCAGGACCGCGGTCCGGATCATCTCCCAGCGGGTGGCGCCGAGAGCCAGGGCCGCCTCCTCGTTCATGCCCGGGGTCTGCTGGAAGACCTCGCGGGAGAGGGAGGTGACGATCGGCAGCACCATGATCGCCAGCACCAGGCCGCCGAGCAGGACCGACTGACCGAACGGGCCGTCACCACCGAAGAGCGGGATCCAGCTGAAGTACTTGTTGAGCCAGATCGAGAAGTCGCGGACCGGCTCCTGGAAGACGTCCCGGCCCCAGAGACCGAAGACGACACTGGGCACGGCCGCGAGCAGGTCGATCACGAAGCCCAGCGGGGTGGCCAGCCGCTTGGGCGCGTAGTGCGACAGGAACAGCGCGATGCTGAGAGCGATCGGCACCGCGACGATCAGGGCGATGACCGAGCTGAGCACGGTGCCGAAGGCCAGCGCCGCGATGCCGAACGAGGGCTGCGCCTCGTTGGGCCGCCACTCGAACTGGGTCAGGAAGTTTCCGGTGTTGGCCTGCAGCGCCGGAATCGCCTTGGAGATCAGGAAGACGGCGATGGCGACGATGATGACCAGCACCATCGCACCGGAGGCCGTGGACAGGCCGCGGAAGCCCGCCTCGATCGAGAACCGGGCCTTCTTGGGCAGTGCGCCACCGCCACCGCGCGGGGGCTCGTCGAAGTTACTCGGGGAAGCGCCAGAGCCGGCGCCCCGAGCGTGACGCGGAGTCACGCCCAGGTCGCCGGCGGTGGCGTTCACCGAGCGGGAGGGGTAGTCACCCATCTGCGCGCTCGCTGTCGTGTCGGAGGGATAGGCGGGTACGTCAGGCGATGGTGGCGACCGACTCGGCAACCTTGGCCCGGAGGGTCTCCGGCAGCGGGGCGTAGCCCAGCTTGGAGAGCTCCTTCTGGCCCTCGGTGCTCGAGGTGTACTTCAGGAAGGCCTGGACCGACTTGGCCTTCGCGCTGCCCTTGCTGCAGGCGATCTCGTAGGTCACCAGCACGATGGGGTAGGCGCCCGGGGTGGTGGTGGCGTAGTCGAGGGAGAGGGCGAGGTCGCCGTCCTTGCCCTTGACCTCGGCGTTCTCGAAGGTCTTGCCGGCGTTCTCGGCGGACAGCTCGGCGAACTCACCCGCGCCGTTCTTGATCTTCGCGGTCTGCAGGCTCTGGTTCTCGGCGAACGACATCTCGATGTAGGAGATGGTGTTCGCGGTGCCCTTGACCTTGGTGGCGATACCGTCCGACTTCGACACCGCGGTGCCGCCCGGCGCCTTCCAGGCCTTCGCGTTGCCGTAGGTCCAGTCGGCCTCGGCGGTCTTGCTCAGGAACTTGGTGAAGTTGTCGCTGGTGCCGGACTCGTCGGCGCGGTGCACCGTCTCGATGTTGGCGTCCGGCAGCTTGGCGCCGGCGTTCTCGGCGGCGATGGCCGGGTCGTTCCACTTGGAGATCTTGCCGGAGAAGATCTTCGCCAGGGTGGCCGACGAGAACTGCAGGCCGTCCGCGCCCTAGACGTTGTAGACCACGGCGATCGGGCCGATCACCATCGGGAGGTTGAGGGCCTTGCCACCGGCGCACTTGGCGTCGGCCTTGGGCTGCTCCTCCTCCTTCAGCGCGGAGTCGGAGCCGGCGAAGTCGGCGGTGCCGGCGATGAACGCCTCGATGCCCGCGCCGGAGCCGGTGCCCTGGTAGTCGACGGTGGTGCCGGTACCACACTGCTTCTGGTACGCCTTGATCCACTCGTCCATGGCGTTCTTCTGAGCGGTGGAGCCCTGCGCCGTCAGGCTGCCGCTGACGCAGCTACCCGGAGCAGCAGACGTGCCGCCGGCCGCCGGCTCGTTGTTGTCCGAGCCGCACGCGGTGAGAGCGATGGTCGCAGTCAGAGCAATGCCGGCCACGAAACCGGACCGCTGGAGCTTCACGATTGTCCCTTCGGGGTTGCCGCCGGTCTCTCACCGGCCCACACCCGAAAAGCTAGGAAGGCGAAGTGACCGGATCCCCGGTCGCAAATGAACTGGGAGTGAACAGGTCCGCGCCGGAAGGTAGCCATCCCCCGGAATACAGTTGTCCGTTAAGTGAACTGCGCTCCGGCTACCCGATATGTCGGGTATTTACGGTCAGTCGTGACCGCAGCGAGACAACCGCTTGACCGGGCCGTTATCGGCTGTAGTTGACGTCCGTCTTGAAGATCTCGAACCCGAGCCCCCGGTACAGCTTCACGGCGGCGGAGTTCGACTCGTCGACGTAGAGGCCGGCGACGGTCAGACCGCGGCCGGCGAGGTATTGCAGACCGGCCACGCTCAGGGCGGCGCCAAGGCCGCGACGGTGCCCGGACGGGTCGACGCCGAGCACGTAGATCTCACCGAGCGCCGGCTCGTCACCGGACGCCGGGTGCACCTTGGTCCAGTGGAAGCCCAGCACGGTGTCGGTGATGTCGACGGCGAGCAGGAACCCGGCCGGGTCGAACCACGGCTCGGCCTCGCGGCTCAGCAGGTCGTCGACGGTCCAGCGGCCCTGCTCCGGGTGGTGGGCGAAGGCCCGCGCGTTGACGCCGAGCCAGGCCTGCTCGTCGGAGCCGGGCCGGAAGTGACGCAGAGTCACGCCCTCGGGCAGCGGGATCTCCGGCAGCGGCGCCACCAGCGAGCGGCGCATCTGCCACAGCACCCGGGCGCGCGCGAAGCCGTTGCCCGCGGCGAAGGCGGCCGCGCCGGGGTCGTCACCGTGCGCCCAGAACCGCAGCGGGCCGGGGCCGGCCGCGGTCAGCAACTCGGTCCCGACACCCGCGCGCCGGAAGTCGGGATGGACGATCAGCTCACCGGAGCCGTCCTCCAGGAAGGCGTAGCCGGCCAGCCGGTCGCCGGCATACGACAGCAGATGAACGCCCTGGTACGGAACGTCGCCGCGCACTCGCAACACGACGTCCTCGGAGAGCGGGTAGACGCCGTCGAGGTGCCCCGCAGCCGCGGCCAGGGCCAGCACGTCGTCGGCCTCGGACGACGACAGCCGGTCCGTGGCACGGACCGGCTGTCGACTCGTCATGTGTGGAACTCCAGCTCAGACCGGAAGGGAGACCGGCTCGTTGTCCGGCAGCTGACGACCGGACGGCGGAACCACGAACTTGTAGCCCACCTGGCGCACGGTGCCGATCATCGACTCGTACTCCGAGCCGAGCTTGGCCCGCAGACGACGCACGTGGACGTCCACCGTACGAGTCCCGCCGAAGTAGTCGTAGCCCCAGACCTCACGCAGCAGCTGGTCACGGGTGAAGACCCGGCCGGGGTGCTGGGCGAGGAACTTGAGCAGCTCGAACTCCTTGTACGTGAGGTCGAGCGGGCGGCCCTTGAGTTTCGCCGCGTAGGTGTCCGGATCGATGTTGAGCTCGCCCGCGCGGATCGAGCCGCCGGCGCCGGCGGTCGCGTTGTTGAGACGGCCGACCGCCAGGCGCAGCCGCGCCTCGACCTCGGCCGGACCGGCGCTGGCCAGGATCACGTCGTCGACGCCCCAGTCGGCGTTGAGCGCGATCAGGCCGGCCTCGGTGACGACGGCGACCAGCGGGACGCCGATGCCGGTGGCGTGCAGCATGCGACAGGTGGCTCGCGCCTCGGAGAGCTCGGAACGGGCGTCGACCAGAACGGCGTCCGGGCTCGGGCCGGACACCAGGGTGCGCACGTCACGCGGAGCGGTACGAACCGAGTGGGGCAGAAGGTCCAGGGCGGGCAATACGACAGAGGGCTCTCCGGCACGTGCCGTGACCAGCAGAAGGATCTCCACACTCACCTCCGTCCTCGCGGCGTGGGAGCCGCTCGGGTGACCCGGTCTGCGTGAGTCGGGGGACTCCGCCACCGGAGGATGGGGCCCGGCGTCACCGACGGGTGGGTTGCGCTCACCTTAACCGATGCATCAGCCCTGATACCCCGGTCGCGCACGCAAGTGATGTAGAGAACGCCTAGTAGGTGACCGAACGGTGGATTCGTAACCAGCCTTTTACCCGAGAGGCGATGCCCCCGCGGCAGCGATTGGGACCTCGGTCACCGGTCTGGCACGATCGCACTCGTGTTTCCCTCTATGCCGAACGACGACCCCTGGGACGCCGAGGCCTCTCAGCAGGTCGCCCGCATGAACCCGGGGCGGCCCAAGGCCGGGTTCTACGGCGCCGTCCCGGAGGACGAGGAGGATCGGACGCCCTCCTCCGAGCCCGAGGACGAGGAGGAGTTCGAGGAGATCCCGATTCTTCCGGTCCGGCCGCAACTGTCGGCGGCGATCGGCGGATTCGCGGTTCTCCTCGCCGTCGCGCTGATCATCGGCAGTCACGTGACCGGGCCGGGCGCGCGCGTGTCGTACGCGATCGTGCTCTTCGGGGTGCAGTTGCTCGGTCTGCTCGCGTGGACCATGGCGCTGCAGCCGCCGGCGGCGGGCGCGACGGCCGCGGTGGTCGCGGTGGCCGCGCTGGCCGCCGACTACCTGGCGGTGACCGGTGAGCCGGGCGCTCTGCTGCCGCTGTTCTGGGTGGTGCTGGGCGGTTTCACGGCGGCGATGATCGCGCAGGTGATCCGCGCCGAGGACCGGCAGCGTGCCAAGGACTCCTGGCGCACCACGCTGCTCATCGTGTCCGGGGCGGCCGCCTACGCCGTCCTGATCACGCTGGTCAAGGAGCCGCTCGGCGCGCCGGCCATCCTGATCTGCTGCACCGGCGCCGGGGTGGCGCTGTTGATCGCCCGGCTCACCGACGCGGTGTTCCCGAAACCGCGGATCGCCGCTCAGGTGCCGCGCGGCGCGACCGGCGTCGTGCTCGGCGCCATGCTGGGCACCCTGGCCTCGGCGGTGCTCGGCAGTTACATGGTGCTGCCGTTCGACCCGACCAAGGGCGCGGTCCTCGGGCTGGTCGCGGCGGTGGCCGCGCAGCTGGTCGACCTGGCGGTGAACTTCGGCGAGGCGGGCCGCCGGCTGGCCGGGGAGGCGCCGACCTTCTGGCTGGCCCGGCACATGCAGGGCCCGCTCGGCGGGTTCGCCCTGACCGCCGTGGCGACGTATCTGTCGGTGCACTGGTATCTCACCTGACACACCTGTCGCACCGATCCGGTTTCACTGAACCCTGGACCCGGGCATGTACGTTCCCCAGGGCAGCCGGGTGAATCGGGAGGAAAAGTGGCCGAGGTGTACGGATCGGAACGTCCCCGCCGTCGCCGGGGGCGCACTCTGCGCGTCGTGATCCTGACCCTGCTCGTCTTCCTGATCGTCGGCGTCGTCGTGCTCGACCGGTTCAGCAACTCGTACGCCGAGAACGTGCTCGCCGACAAGGTGGCCACCGAGGTGGCGAACCAGAAGGCGGAGAGCAGCCGGCCGGTGGTCACCATCGCCGGCGTCCCGTTCCTCACCCAGGTGCTCGCCGGCAAGTACGAGGAGATCCGGATCGAGCTGCCCGACTTCAAGGCGCAGACCGGCAGCGGCGAGACCGTCCGGATGGACCTGCTGGACATCCGGGCCCGGGACGTGAAGGCCCCGCTGAGCGCGCTGCGCGGCCAGGGTGACGTGGTGGCCGGCACGGTCACCGGGACGGGCACCATCGACTACCGCCTCCTCGCCGACGCGACCGGCCAGAAGGATCTGAAGCTGACCGAGAAGGACGGCAAGCTGGTCGGCTCCGGGGTCCTGGCGATCTCGCAGACCCAGCAGGTCCCGGTCTCCGCCGCGGCTGACGTCAAGGTCGTCGACGGCAAGGTGCAGGTGCGTTTCTCCGACGTGAACACGCCCGGCCTGCCGGACAACCCCCTGGTGCGTACGCAGGTCAACGCGTTCTTCGCGCAGATGGCCTTCGAGCTGGACGTGCCGAAGCTGCCGTTGAACCTGGTCGTGCAGGAGTTGCAGCCGCTCCCGGAGGGGCTGCGGGTCACCTTCGGGGCCAGCGATGTCAACCTGGCCGCGGCCGGGGTGTGACGACCGTCCGATCCCGGATCGTGGTCGGACCTGTTCCGAGAGTTGGGCCCGCTGGTAGGGTCGTTTCCCATGAGCCTGTTGCTCACGAAAAGGCGCGCGGTCGACCTGTGCCGCGTGGCCGCGTGCCTGTGTCGTCCCGTCATCTGACGGGGCCACCTCGTGCTGAGCACCTTCTGAAGCTCTAGCTAGGTCCAGGGCAACCACTTGCCCGGCAGTGGCGCCGTCGCACAGCAGCCCGTGATCCCACCTACCGATGGGTCCGCGCGGAGTGCGACATCAGCTCTCTCCGTGCGCTGACTCTCCCTACACCCACCTTCCACAGGGAGTGAACCGATGAGTCGCGACACCGCACTCGTCTCGGCCGAGTGGGCCGAGCAGAACCTGGAGACCCCGGGCCTCGTCTTCGTCGAGGTCGACGAGGACACCACCGCCTACGACGGCGGCCACATCCCCGGCGCCATCAAGCTGGACTGGAAGAAGGACCTGCAGGACCCGGTCCGGCGTGACTTCGTCAACCAGGAGCAGTTCGAGGCGCTGCTGTCCGAGCGCGGCATCTCCAACGACGACACCGTGATCCTGTACGGCGGCAACAACAACTGGTTCGCGGCGTACGCGTACTGGTACTTCAAGCTGTACGGTCACGAGCAGGTCCGCCTGATCGACGGCGGCCGCAAGAAGTGGGAGCTCGACGCCCGTCCGTACTCGAAGGACGTGCCGGTCCGGGCGAAGACCTCCTACACCGCCAAGGCTCCGAACCTGGAGATCCGCGCGTTCCGTGACGAGGTCGTCCAGGCCATCGGCGTGAAGAACCTGGTCGACGTGCGCAGCCCCGACGAGTTCGCCGGCCGCCTGCTCGCCCCGGCTCACCTGCCGCAGGAGCAGTCGCAGCGGGGTGGCCACATCCCGACCGCGATCAGCGTGCCGTGGAGCAAGGCCGCCAACGAGGACGGCACCTTCAAGTCCGACGAGGAGCTCGCCAAGATCTACGGCGAGGCCGGTTTGGACGGCAGCAAGGACACCATCGCGTACTGCCGCATCGGCGAGCGCTCCTCGCACACCTGGTTCGTGCTCAAGGAGATCCTCGGACACGAGAACGTGAAGAACTACGACGGTTCGTGGACCGAGTACGGCTCGCTCATCGGCGTGCCGATCGCCCTCGGCGACGAGCCCGGAAAGGCCTGATCATGACTTCTCCCGCAACGAACGTCGCCTCCAACGTCGCAGCCGGCTGCGCCGCCCCGGACCAGTCCGCGCCCCTCCCCAGCAGCGTGGACCTGGCCAAGGAGACGGTCATCACCGGCATCGTCCGCAACGCGGACGCCGAGGTCGTCGGCGGCGCCTACGTGCGCCTGCTGGACGGCTCCGGCGAGTTCACCGCCGAGGTCGTCTCCTCGCCCGAGGGTGTCTTCCGCTTCTTCGCGGCGCCCGGCTCCTGGACCGTGCGGGCGCTCAGCCGGCACGGCAACGGCGAGCTGGCCGTCGACGCCACCCGCGGCGTCAACGAGGTCACGCTGAACGTGGCGACCGTCTGACCCACGCTCTGTTGAAAAATGGGGGCCCCTCGGGGCCCCCATTTTCATGCTCCGCCGCTGGTCACCACTTCGGCGTGGGGTGGGACCTCCGGGCGGCGGCGGGACAGGCGGCGGACCGCGGTGTTCAGGACGGCGATCAGTGGTACGGCCACCAGCGCCCCGATGATCCCGGCCAGCACCACGCCGCACGCGATCCCGATGATCACCGCGAGGGGGTGCACCGACACCGCCCGTCCCATGATCAGCGGCTGCAGGATGTGGCCCTCGATCTGCTGGACCAGGATGACCGCGCCCAGCGTGATCAAGGCGACCACCCAGCCCTCGTCGACCAGCGCCACCAGCACCGCCACCGCGCCGGACACGCTGGCGCCGACGATCGGCACGAACGCGCCCAGGAAGACCAGGGCGGCCAGCGGGAACGCGAACTCCACGTCGAGCACCATCAGCGCCAGGCCGATGCCGACCGCGTCGATGAACGCGACGAGCACGGTGGCCCGCACATAGGCGCCGAGCGTGCGCCAGCCGGCGTCTCCCGCGTCGGCGAGCGACCAGCGCGCGTTCACCGGGAACAGCCGCACGATGAATCGCCAGATCGCCCGGCCGTCGCGCAGGAAGAAGAACGTCGCGAAGATCACCAGCAGCATGCCGGTGGCCAGCTCGGCGATGGTCGCGACGGTGGCGATGCCGGTCGACGTGAGCGCCGCCGTGTTGGAGTTGACCCACTCCTGCGCCGCGGCGATGGCCTGGGCCACCTGGTCGTTGGAGAGGTGCAGCGGGCCGGTCTTGGCCCACGTCTGGATCTGGTTGACACCGGCCGCGGCGTTCTCGGTCAGTTTCGGCACACCGGCGATGAACTCGTTGACCACCAGGGTCAGCGTGCCCACGAGCAGGCCGATGCCGGTGACCAGCACCAGGAAGGTGGCCAGCGACCGGGGCAGGCGCAGCCGCAGCAGCCAGCCCACCGCCGGGCCGAACAGCGCGGACAACAGCAGCGCGATGGCCAGCGGGACGACCACGATGCTGACCATGCCGATCAGCCGCAGCAGCGCCCAGCCGATCACGCCCACCACGATCAGGCGCCAGCTCCAGGCCGCGGCGATGCGCAGGGGCTGCGGCACGTCGGCGTCGTCGCGGCTGTTCGTCGAGGTGTGCACGATCTCGGCATCCGGTGTCTGCGGGAGGAACTCGTCATATCGATCAGGCTCCGCCGGACGGTCCGCCCGAGCCTGCCGCACCGACTGCCGGCCCGCGTCGTAGGCCTTGATCAGGTTGTCCCGGACGCGCTGGAAGCGGTTCAACCGGATAACCCCCTCCACCTCGAATTCGCAGTAGTCACGCTAGTACGCGGATGCCCGCGATGCCTTACCCGGCGACAGGGCCCACACGCGGCGGCGTACCGTCTGCAGCGTGAGTGCCGACACCCGTACCGAGACCGGACTGCCGATCCGGATGCTGCACGACCGTGTCCTCGTCCGCCAGGACGGCGGCGAGGGGGAACGACGGTCGACCGCCGGCATCGTGATCCCGGCCACCGCCTCGATGGGCAAGCGCCTGTCCTGGGCCACCGCGGTCGGCGTGGGGCCCAACGTCCGGTCGATCGTGGTCGGCGACCGCGTCCTCTTCGACCCGGACGACCGCTCCGAGGTCGAGCTGCACGGCAAGGGCTACGTCCTGCTGCGCGAGCGCGACGTGCACGCGGTCGCGGCCAACCGGGTCGAGTCGGACGGGACCGGCCTCTACCTCTGAGCCCGCGTCACCACTGCTGCTGCGGCGGCGGGGCGAACGGGGGCGGGCCACCGTACGGACCGCCGTAGGGCCCGCCGTAGACCGGTGGCGGTGGCGGCGGCAGGACGATCGGCACCGGCATCACCGGCTCCGGCGGAGGCGCGACGGTACGCACCACGCCGTCCGGGAAGGTGATCCGGTAATTCCGCCCATCCCACCACGACGGCGGCGTCTGCGGGTCACGCCCGGCGAACGCCGACCGGTAACCGGTGATCGCCACCAGCAGCTCCCGCTCCTCGTCGACCGCCCGCTGCAGGTCCACCGGGGTCCGCGGCAGGCCACGCTCCAGGCCGTCCCGGATCAGGGCGAGCCGGGTCGCGGCGAACTGGAACGCGCGCATCGACCGGTGCCCCACCGGACCGGCCACCCGGCGTGCCCACTCGCGGGCGGCGTGCCGGCGACCCAGCGTGCCCAGTGCGGCCACCTCGGCCGGGGCGAACCAGCCCGCTTCCGCGTACCGGTACAGCACCCGCTCGGCGAGCCGGCCCTCCCAGCTGCGCAGCGCCAGGGCCAGGCCGACCGCGGCGAAGAAGAACGGCACCATGAAGCCGAGGTAGCCGTACAGCATGATCATGGTTTCGCCGGTGGCGGCGGAGATCGTCGGCAGCAGGTTGAAGATGCCGTGCAGCATCATCGCCAGGAGCAGGCCGCCGACCGGGGCGAGCCACCGGATCGTCCGGTTGCCGGAGCGCGCCGCGAGGCCCAGGCCGATCCCGGACATCGAGGTGAAGAGCGGGTGCGCGAATCCGGTGAAGAGAATCCGCACGATGAAGATCAGGAAGACGTTCTGCAGGCCGGTCGCCGGGCCGTACTCGGCCTCGCCCGCCGCGTAGCCGTGCCCGCCCAGGTAGAGCACGTTCTCCACCATGGCGAAACCGAGCGCCGACAGGCCGCAGTAGACGATGCCGTCGGTCATGCCGGACCACTCGGAACGCCGCCGCCAGAAGACCAGCAGCGGGCCGAGCAACTTCATCGACTCCTCGATGAAAGGCGCCACCAGCACCGCGACCAGGGCGTCCGGCAGCCCGATCCGGTCGAACAGCCAGGCCGAACCGGTGTTCACCGCCAGGGCCACGGCCGTCGCGATCGCCGCGCCCCAGGCGAAGCAGAAGACCAGGTATTTCGTCGGCTCCGGCTCGTAGCGGTCCAGCCAGATGAAGGTGCTGGCCAGCAGCGGCACCGGCAGGATCGCCGCGGTAAGGCCGATCGCCAGGCCGGTGACCCCGATGTTGTAGCCGAGATAGGTGAGCATGCCGATGGCCACCAGCGCGATCACCACGATCGCCGAGGTCATCGGCAGCCAGCGGCGCCAACCGGTACGGCGGCCGGGGACCGTGGTCTTCGCCGGGTCACCACCCGACGGGTACGGCGGGACGGGCTCCGGACCGGTCGGCAGCTGCACCGGCGTGAGCGGCCCCTGCTGGTCGGGCAGCGTGAAATACGCCGTGGCCACCGGCGCGGGCGGCGGGGCCGACACCGGCGGCGCGAACGACGGTGACGCCGGCGGCGCGAACGACTGCGGTGGCGCCGGGGATGCCGGGTAGGCGCCCTGCGCCGGGGACGACGGCCGGATCGTCGGCTCCTCGAAGACCGGCGGCGCGAAGACCGGCGCGGTCGGCGGCTCGGGCGAACCTGTGGGGGCCGGCACGGTCGGCGGCTCGGGGGCGCCCGGCGAGACGGGAGCCGCGGCGACCGTCGGCGGCGCGGAGTCGGCCGGAGGCTCAGGGGCAGCCGGTGGGGCGGACTGCGGGCGGTCGGCGGGATCGGGCGTTCCGCTCGGCGAGACATCGGCCATGCCCGCCAGCGTAGTCACCGCGGCCGCGTCCGACCGGCCCGAGGAGCCCGAAACCGATCACGACGGCATCGATCCGGACCGTCCCGGCTTTCGGCGGGCCCCGTGCGGCCGCCCGCGCCAGCCGATCGCGTCGCGCACCTGCCGGGTCGCCTCGGCGTACTCGATGCCGGTGGCACGCAGCAGATCGGCCACCGTGGTCCGGGTCTGCGCCACCACCACACCGCCGGAATACCCGACTCCGGCCTGGTAGGCGCGCCCCGACTCGGTGACCGCCCGGAGTGCCTGCTGCCTGGCGCCGACCGGCTCGTCGCCGCGGTCCCACTCCTGGCGCAGCAGCTCGACCGCGTCGCCGAGATGGCGTACCGAGACCGGCAGCACGTCCGGGATCGGCTCCCGGTCCTCGATCGCGGTCTGTGCCCGCCGCAGCAGCACCCGCACGTTGCGCAGGGCGTAGGTGAGCTGGGCGCTGCCCTCCACGTACTGCGCGAGAGCGCCCCGGGTCCGCCAGCGGGCCGGCGCGAACGCCACGTTTTCCCGGGCCGCGTCGATGGCCGCGCTGAAGGCCGCGAACGTGCCCTCGGCCGCCCGCAGCCGCTCCACCGCGGCCCGCACCACCGAGGCGTCCGCGTCGGCCAGGCCGGCCGCGGCGTCGTACAGCCCTCCGGTGAACGCCCGCAGCGCCGGGTCGGCGGCCCGGCGGACCACGGTGAGCGGGTTGAGCGGCAGCAGCACGGTCATCACGACCAGGGCGATCCCGCCGCCCACCAGCGCGTCCAGGAAGCGCGTCCATAGCTGGCCGGTGGTCGAGGTCAGGGTGGCGACGAGCACGGCCGACGAGGCGGACTGCACGATCAGCGGCGCCCCGCCGCCGGCCGCGGTGGCCAGCAGCACCGCCAGCAGCACGATCACCCCGATCTGGACCGGGCCGGCGCCGATCAGCAGGATGATGCCGTCGCCGAGGCCGATCCCGGCGGCGACCCCGGCGACCAGCTCGGTGGTGCGCCGCAGCCGCTGCCCGACCGAGGAGCCGAGGGCGATCACCGCGGCGATCGGCGCGAAGAACGGCATCGGGCGGCCGAACAGGTCGTGCGCCACGAACCAGGCGAGGCCCGCGGCGAGCCCGGCCTGCACGGCGAGCATCAGCCCGGCACGGCCCCGGGACAGGGCGGCGGTCAACCGGCCGATCATGATCTCAACCTACGTGCCAGGATGCCTGGGTGACATCTCTGCCCGATGCCTTCCGGTCCGCGGCACGCGGCGCCGGCGCCACCGCTGACGACGCCGACCTGGACGCCGCCGCGCAATACCTGCTGGGCCGCTGGAGCGAGCCGCAACGCCACTACCACGACGTGACCCACCTCGCGTCGGTGCTCGAGGTGATCGATCGCTTCGCTCACCTCACCCCCCATCCCGATCGGGTACGGCTGGCCGCCTGGCTGCACGACGCCGTCTACGACCCGCGTGCCCTCGGTGACGCGAACGAGCGGGACAGCGCCGAGTTCGCGGCCGGCCTGCTGCAGAGCCTGGGCGCCCCGGACGAGGTGTCCGCCGAGGTGGCCCGCCTGGTCAACCTGACCGCCGGCCACGCGACCGAGGAGGACGACCCGGACGGCGAGCTGCTCTGCGACGCGGACCTGTCGATCCTCGCCGCCGACGCCGAGCGCTACACCGCGTACGCCGGCGCGATCCGTCGTGAGTACGCGCACGTCCCCGACGACGCGTTCCGGGCCGGCCGCTCCCGGGTGCTCACCGAGCTGCTGAACCTGCCGTCGATCTACCGGCTGGCCCCGATCCACGAGGAGTGGGAGGAGCGGGCCCGCGCCAACCTCAAGGCCGAACTGGCGGAGCTTGCCTAGGCCGGACCAGGTGTTTGGGGCGGCGTAACCCGGAGGCGCGGAGACGGGCGGTCAGGTCCCGGGAGGGCAGCAGGGTGGCGCCCAGCCACAACGCGCTGCGGAACCGGGCCTCCGGGATGTCGTAGTGGTCGCGGTCGAAGCCGCGCCGGGGCACGCCCAGCATCTCGGCGAAGGCGTGCAGCTCGGCATAGGAGACGTCGCTGACCAGGTGGGACCAGAGATGGCCCCGCCCCGGCCAGCGGGGCTCGTCGACGAGGATCAAAGCTCGATCTCGAGCAGCGGCAGCCTCCGGTCGGCGGCCAGCCCGCGCACGTCCGGCACACCGATCCGGGCCGCGTCGGCGGTCGCGTCGTCCGGCATGGTCTGGGACTGCCGCTCGGCGGTGACCCGGGCCAGGTAGTGCTCGATCTCCTTCTGCCGGACGGTCGCGTCCCATCCGAGGGCCTCGCCCATGATCCGGGCGGCGTGCTCGGCCGACTCGGCGCCCCGGTGTGCGGTCTCGATCGAGATCCGGGTCCGCCGGGTGAGCACGTCGTCCAGATGGAGGGCGCCTTCGGCGAGCGCCGCGTACGCCACCTCGGCCGCCAGATACTCGGGAGCGCCGGCGAGCGGGACGGCCAGCTCGGGCTGGGCGGCCATCATCGCCAGCAGGTGGACGGTGAGCGTCCCGTACCGCTCCAGGAGATGCTCGACGACGCCCGCCGTGACGCCGTGCCGCCGGGCGATGTCGTGCCGGTCGCGCCACGCGGCGGCGTAGCCGTCCGCGCCGAGCAGGGGCAGCTCATCGGTGCGGGAGGGCCGCTCGGGACCTCCGAGGCGGCGCACCGCGCGGTCGATCACGTCGGCCGCCATCACCCGATACGTCGTGTACTTGCCGCCGGCCACCAGCATCAACCCTAGCATCGGCTCGACCACGGCGTGCTCGCGGGACAGTTTGGAGGTGGAGTCGGCCTCACCGGAGAGCAGCGGCCGCAGCCCGGCGTAGACCCCCTCGATGTCGTCGGTGGTGAGTGGCCGGTCCAGCACCGTGTTGACCTGGTCCAGCAGATACCTGATGTCGCGGGCCGAGGCGGCCGGGTGGGCGCGGTCGAGCTGCCAGTCGGTGTCGGTGGTGCCGATGATCCAGTGGCCGCCCCACGGGATCACGAAGAGCACACTCGTCGCCGTCCGCAGGATCAGCCCGGCCTCGCCGGTGATCGCCGAGCGGGGGACCACCAGGTGCACGCCCTTGGAGGCGCGGACCCGGAAGCCCGGGCGCACCCCGACGTCGTTGAGCATCTGCGACATGTCGTCGCTCCACACCCCGGTCGCGGCGACGACGGTCCGTGCCCGGACCTCGAAGGGCTCTTGATCGGGGGCCTCCAGGTCGCGCACGCGGACACCGACCACCTGCCGGGCCTCGCGGACGAAACCGACCACGCGGGCGCTGGTGGCGACGGCCGCGCCGAGGCTGGCCGCGGTCCGGGCCAGGTTGACCACGAGACGGGCGTCGTCGACCTGGCCGTCGAAGTAGCGGATCGCGCCGACGATCCGGTCGGCGCGCAGGCTCGGGAAGAGGTGGCGCGCGCCGTCGCGGGTCAGATGCCGGTGCAGCGGCATGCCCCGGCCGGCGCCGAAGAGACCGGCGAAGACGTCGTACGCCGCCACGCCCAACCCGTAATACCCACGCTGCCAGGCCCGTTTCGGCAGGCCGGCGCTGGGCAGCGGCACCAGGATCGGCACCGGGCGCACCAGGTGCGGGGCGAGCCGGGTGGCCAGCAGGCCACGCTCGGTCAGCGCCTCGTGCACCAGATGCAGCTCCAGCTGCTCCAGATAGCGCAGACCGCCGTGGATCAGCTTGCTGGACCGGCTGGACGTGCCGGCGGCGAAGTCGCGGGCCTCGACCAGGGCCACCTTGAGGCCCCGGGACGCGGCGTCGACAGCGGCCCCGGCCCCGGTGACGCCGCCACCGATCACCAGGACGTCGAACTGTTCGTCACGCAGCCGCCGCAGGTCGGCCGTGCGACGGATCGGGGAGAGCCGGCCGGCCGAGTAGCGGGAGACGGAGGGATCACGCACCCGTCCCACGTTAGCGCTTCCGCCGTTCACCCCGGCGAGGGAAATCACGGGGGCGGCGGCCGGTGATCAACCTCTCGCAACCCTACGGGCAACGATCTGCCCCCGTTCTGCACTCAGCCGCTCTTACGGTTTGCAATTCCCGGCCCGCAGGGCCGCTTCCCCCCCGGATGCGAGAAGACATGCCTCGAGCCGTTCTGCGAACACGCACACGGCAGGTGATCACCGCGATCATCGCTTTGGCACTCGTGGCCACGGCCGGTCTCGCCGTCTCGTCGAAGCAGGCCGAGGCAGCGATCACCAACCCGTTCACCACGCGGTACAGCGTCAACACGAACGGTTCGATCCTGATCACCGGCAACACCAACATGCAGTGCCCTGCCACGGTGGCGACGTGTGCCCACGCGCGCGCCGGGATCAACGACAACGGCGGCACCGAGACGCTGAACAACAACGGCTACGTCATGGGGTACACCGACACCGACGGCAGCACCGACACGTTCAACGACAGCGAGGCGGCCGTCAACATGCCGACCGGCAGCCGGGTGCTCTTCGCCGGGCTGTACTGGAGCGGGGACACCAGCGCCGGCACCAGCGGTGTGGTCGCCCGGAACGCGGCCCGCAAGCGCATCGTCCGCTTCGGCGTGCCCGGCGCGCCCCTGGCGAGCGTCACCGCGACGACCAACTTCGAACCGACCGGGCTCACCACGTACCAGCAGTTCGCGGACGTGACCGCGCAGGTCGCGGGCGCGGGCAACGGCACCTACCGGGTCGCCGACATCGAGGCGGGCACCGGCCAGGACCGGTACGCCGGATGGGCGCTCGTCGTCGCGTACTACAACGCCGACGAGCCGATGCACAGCCTGCGCATCTACGACGGCTACGGCGTGGTGAGCAGCAACTCGGCCTCGGTCGACATCACCGTGTCCGGCATCCAGACGCCGCAGACCGGATCGTTCGAGACCACCATCGGCACGGT
Source organism: Actinoplanes philippinensis (assembly GCF_900113015.1). GTDB lineage: Bacteria > Actinomycetota > Actinomycetes > Mycobacteriales > Micromonosporaceae > Actinoplanes > Actinoplanes philippinensis. The sequence continues at coordinate 171,003 of NZ_FONV01000012.1, read as the reverse complement.
CGTCTACGAGGGCGACTTCGGCAAGGTCGGCGACGCGCTCAAGCTGAACGGCGTCTCGGTGTCCGACGCGGAGAACCCGGTCACCAACTTCTTCAACAGCAGCGTCAGCACCGGCGGCGTGGCGAACACCGCCCGCAACCCGAACGTCAAGAACCTGATGGGCGTCGACGCCGACCAGTTCGACGCGACCGGGCTGCTGGCCAACAACGACACCTCGGCGGCCCTGCGGCTGACCACCGTCGGCGACACGTTCTACCCGGGTGCGATCTCCTTCACCACCACCCTGTTCGCGCCCGACCTCGACACCACCACGACCGTCACCGACCTGAACGACGGCGACCTGCTGCCCGGCGACACCATCGAGTACCGCATCGCGGTCCGTAACGAGGGCATCGACGGCGCCCGGCACGCGGTCCTCACCGACGCGATCCCCAGCGGGCTGACCTTCGTGCCCGGCTCGATGACCGTGAACGGGAGCCAGGTCGCCGACAGCGCGCTGCCGCTCTCCTTCGCGCTGCCCGACCTGGCGGTGGGTGGCACCACGCGGGTCACGTTCCGCGCGCGGGTCAACGAGACCACGGCGCCCGGCGCCTCGGTCATCAACGTCCCGACCATGCGGTACGAGGGCGCCGGCACCGGGCTCGTGCTGAACGGCATCGGCGACACCTCGACGGTGACGGTGCAGCGGCCGCACGTCGACCTGGTCGCCGACCTGGCCGCCACGCCGAGTGTGGTGAACCGGGCCTCGACGCCGGCGACCGTCTCCTTCACCGCCTCGGCCCGCAACGACGGCAACGGCCTCGAGCCGCAGCCCGTCGCCACCGTCGATCTGCCCGCCGGAGTGACCCCCGGGGTGATGCCGAACGGCTGCTCGTCCGTGGCCCGCCGGGTGACCTGCGCGCTTCCCCCGGTCGCGCCGACGACCACCACCGCGATGACCTTCCCGGCCACCGTGGACAACAGCACCGCCGACCGGGCCACCGCCACGCTCACCGTGACCGGCGTCGGCGACGACCCCACTCCGGCGGACAACACCGACGACGTGGCCCTGACCCTGAACACCTCGCCCCGGGCCACCGGCGAGTCCGCGAGCACCGGCTCCGGCAGCGCGGTGATCATCCGGGTACGGGACAACGACTCCGACTCCGACGACACCCGCAACACCCTCGCCATCTCGATCAGCACGCCACCGGCCCACGGATCGGTGGTGGTGAACGACGACCAGACGATCACCTACACGCCGGATCCCGGCTGGCGGGGTGACGACACCTTCGTCTACCAGGTGACCGATGCCAACGGCGCCTCCGACACCGCGACGGTCAGCGTCGGCACCGCGAACGCCGATCCGGTGGCGGTCAGCGACGACAGCTCCACCGGCCCGGGCGACCCGGTCACGATCGATGTGCTCGCCAACGACAACGACGTCAACGGGGACACCCGTACGCTCGACTCGGTCACCCAGCCGCAGGCCGGCACCGGTACGGCCCGGATCAGCGACGGGAAGATCGTCTTCACGCCGGCCCCCACCTTCAAGGGCACGGTGACCTTCACCTACACGATCTCGGACGGCTACGGCGGCACCACGGTCGGCACCGTGTCGGTCACCGTCGCCAACGGCCCCCCGGTCGCCGCGGACGACACCGGCAGCGTCGCCTACAGCGGCACGACGACCCTCGACGTGCTCGCCAACGACACCGACCCGAACGACGACCCGCTCACCATCGCCTCGGTGACCACACCCGGCCACGGCACGGCGCAGATCCAGAACGGCAAGATCGACTACACCGCTCCGGCCGGCTTCTCCGGGACCACCACGTTCACCTACACGATCCGGGACGACAGCGGGCAGACCGCCACCGCCGAGGTCACCGTGGAGGTCGCCAACGCCGCGCCGGTGCCGGCCGCCGAGACGGCGAGCACCGGCCACGCCACCCCGGTGGTCGTCGACCCGGCCGGGCACTCGACCGACCCGAACGGCGACACCCTGACCGTCACCGGCACCACCACGCCCGCGCACGGCGCCGCGGTGCTCGGCGACGACGGCAAGATCACCTACACCCCGGACACCGGGTTCCGCGGCACCGAGACCTTCGGGTACACGATCAGCGACGGCCGGGCGAGCGCCGACGGGACCGTGACGATCACCGTCGCGAACGCCGCTCCGGTCGCCCGCCCCGACTCCCTCACGGTGTCGTCGAACGCGCCGACCTCCCTCGACGTGCTCGCCAACGACACCGACGCGAACGGCGACACCCTGACCGTCACCGTCGACGTCCCGCCCACCGCGGGCCACGTCGAGGTCGTCGGCGGGACCATCACCTACCAGGCGCCGAACGGGTTCCACGGCGCCGACTCGTTCGGCTACACGATCTCCGACGGCCAGGGCGGCTCGGCCCACGCCACCGTCTCGGTGGTAGCCGTCGACATGCCGCCCCGGGCCGGCGCGGACGCCATGGGCACCGGCACGAACGGCACGGTCACGATCAACGTGCTGGGCAACGACGACGACCCGAACGGTGACGCGCTGACCCTGACCGCGACGACCACCCCGGGTCACGGAACGGTCGAGAGCACCCCAGCGGGGCTGGTCACGTACACGCCGGCCACCGGGTTCTGCGGTACCGACGTGTTCACGTACACCGTCGCCGACACCGCCGGGAACACCGCCTCCGCGGCCGTCGTGGTCACCGTCGCGAATGTGGCGCCGAACGCGCTGCCCGACCGTTTCTCGGTGCGCTCCGGCACGGCCACCACTCTGAACGTGCTGGCCAACGACACCGACGCGAACACCGGCCAGGTGCTGACCGTGATCCGGGCGCAGACCCCGGCGCACGGCACGGCGACGATCGTCGACGGCACGCTGGTCTACCAGCCGGACGCCGGGTTCGCCGGCTCGGAGAGCTTCAACTACGAGCTCACCGACGATCTCGGGGCCATCGACACGGCCGTCGTCACCGTGCTGGTCTCCGGAGTCCCGGTGGCCGCCCCCGACCAGGCGGCGACACCCTCCGGGAAGGCCGTCGACATCGACGTGACCGGCAACGACACCGACCCGGACGGCGACCGGCTGACCATCGCCGGCATCACCCAGCCGGCACACGGCCGCGTCGCGGTCAACGCCGACCGGACCGTCCGCTACACGCCGGCCTCGGCCTTCCACGGCATCGACACGTTCACGTACACGATCGAGGACGCCGCCGGGGACACCGCCGACGGCAAGGTCACCGTGGTCGTGGGCAACGCCGCCCCGGTCGCCGCGCCGGACACCGCCGCGGTGGAGAGCGGCCGGTACGTCGACGTCGACGTGCTCGGCAACGACACCGACCCCAACAGCGACCAGAAGCTCAGCGTCGGCGCCGTCGGCGAGCCGGGGCACGGCACGGCGGCCGTCTCCGGCGGCAAGGTCCGGTACACCCCGGAGAAGGACTTCGCGGGCGTCGACGAGTTCACCTACGAGGTGAGCGACGGCGAGGGCGGCAAGGCCACCGGCAAGGTGACGGTGACCGTGACCGACCACCTGCCGATCGCCGTTCCGGACCGGGCGGCCACGCCGTACCAGCGGGCGCTCACCATCCCGGTGCTCGACAACGACGTGGCGCCGGAGGGCCCGCTGGCCCTCGTGTCGATCGGCACGCCGGACCACGGCACCGCGGCGGCCGACGGGGACCAGATCGTCTACACCCCGGCGGACGGCTTCTCCGGCGTCGCGACCTTCGAGTACCGCGCCCGGGACACCCTGGGGCAGACCACCGGATCGACGGTGACGGTCACCGTGTCGCCGGCGCCGCACGCGCCGGACAAGGAGGCGGTCACCAAGCCGGACGAGCCGGTCGTCATCCCGCTGCCGACGGTCGACAAGAACGGCATCGGCATCACGGTGACCAAGGTCGGCACACCGCAGCACGGCACGGTCCAGCTCAACCCGGACGGCACGTTCACCTACCTCCCGGACAAGGGCTTCACCGGCACGGACTCGTTCACCTACGAGGCCGTGGACGCGGACGGCAACGTCACCACCGGCACCATCACGGTGACCGTGGCCGGGTTCGGCAGCGGGATACCGACGGCGGTGAAGGACAGGTACACCGTCGAGGCCGGCGGGACGCTCACCTTCTCGCCCACGTCGAACGACACCGACCCGAACGGCGGCGCCCTGACCCTCGTCAAGGTCAGCAAGCCGGACCGGGGCACGGCGACGGTGGCCGACCTCACCGTGACCTACGTCGCGCCCACCGGCTTCACCGGCACCGAAACCCTCGGATACACGATCCGGAACGCGAACGGCAGCACCGCGCGCGCCACGATCGCCATCCGGGTCACCGCGGCCGCCACGGTGGATCTGCCGACGACCGGCGCCGACCTCGTCCCGGCCATGTCGGCGGGCGTGGCCGCGATCGCGATCGGCGGGGTGCTGGTCATGATCACCACCGGACGGCCGGGCCGGCACCGCCCCGGACGCCACCGGGGCGCCTGACCCGGACACGACTGAGGGGCGGGTCGCTCGCGCGGCCCGCCCCTCAGTTACGACTGGACTCAGAAGTCCATGTCACCGCCGCCCGGGGCACCGGCCGGAGCCGGGGTCTTCTCGGGCTTGTCGGCCACGACGGCCTCGGTGGTGAGGAACAGCGCGGCGATCGACGCGGCGTTCTGCAGCGCCGAGCGGGTGACCTTGGCCGGGTCGATGATGCCCGCGGCCAGCAGGTCGACGTACTCACCGTTCGCGGCGTTGAGGCCGTGACCCGGCTCGAGGTTGCGCACCTTCTCCACCACGACGCCACCCTCGAGGCCGGCGTTCACAGCGATCTGACGCAGCGGGGCGTCCAGCGCGACCTTGACGATGTTGGCACCGGTGGCCTCGTCGCCGATCAGGTCGAGCTTCTCGAAGGCGGTCTTGCCGGCCTGCACCAGCGCGACGCCACCACCCGGGACGATGCCCTCCTCGACGGCCGCCTTCGCGTTGCGAACGGCGTCCTCGATGCGGTGCTTGCGCTCCTTGAGCTCGACCTCGGTGGCCGCGCCGACCTTGATCACCGCAACACCGCCGGCCAGCTTGGCCAGGCGCTCCTGCAGCTTCTCACGGTCGTAGTCGGAGTCCGAACGCTCGATCTCGGCGCGGATCTGGTTGACCCGGCCCTGGATCTGCTCGGCGTTGCCGGCACCGTCGACGATGGTGGTCTCGTCCTTGGTGATGACGACCTTGCGGGCCTGGCCCAGCAGGGACAGGTCGGCGGCGTCCAGCTTGAGGCCGACCTCCTCGCTGATGACGGCGCCACCGGTGAGGATGGCGATGTCCTCCAGCATGGCCTTGCGGCGGTCACCGAAGCCGGGGGCCTTGACGGCGACCGACTTGAAGGTGCCACGGACCTTGTTGACGACCAGGGTGGCCAGGGCCTCGCCCTCGACGTCCTCGGCGATGATCACGAGGGGCTTGCCGCCCTGCATGACCTTCTCCAGGATCGGGAGCAGGTCCTTGACCGCGGAGATCTTGCTGTTCGCGATCAGGATGTACGGGTCGTCGAAGACGGCCTCCATACGCTCCGCGTCGGTCATGAAGTAGGCCGAGATGAAGCCCTTGTCGAAGCGCATACCCTCGGTGAGCTCGAGCTCGAGGCCGAAGGTGTTGCTCTCCTCGACGGTGATGACGCCTTCCTTGCCGACCTTGTCCATGGCCTCGGCGACCTTCTCGCCGACCGTGGTGTCAGCGGCCGAGATGGAGGCGGTGGAGGCGATCTGCTCCTTGGTCTCCACGTCCTTCGCGAGCTTGCTCAGCTCCTCGGAGACGCTGGCCACGGCGGCCTCGATGCCCCGCTTGAGGGCCATCGGGTTCGCGCCGGCCGCGACGTTGCGCAGGCCCTCCCGGACCAGCGCCTGGGCCAGGACGGTCGCGGTCGTCGTGCCGTCACCGGCGACGTCGTCCGTCTTCTTCGCGACCTCCTTGACCAGCTCGGCGCCGATCTTCTCGAAGGTGTCCTCGAGCTCGATCTCCTTGGCGATGGATACACCATCGTTGGTGATCGTGGGAGCGCCCCACTTCTTCTCGAGAACCACGTTGCGGCCCTTGGGGCCGAGGGTCACCTTGACCGCGTCCGCGAGCTGGTTCATGCCACGCTCGAGGCCCCGACGAGCCTCCTCGTCGAATGCGATGATCTTGGCCATACGGCGTTGTCCTCCCGGACATCCGCGGCGCCGGGCCTCGTCGGCCCCGCTCTCCGCACGTTGAGGAAGTCTGCGGACGCCACCACCTGGCGAAGGTGACGTCCTCAGGCCGAGCCGGATAGCCCGCGACGACCGGCTCCGTGCCCCGATGCCGATGGCAGCATCGCGACCGGAACCCCACCGTCCCGACCTGCTGGCACTCAGCATGCGCGAGTGCCAATCACTTGTTTAGCACTCTCCGATGGCGAGTGCAAGAAACCCCATCTTCCCGCGAAAGCCCGGAAGAGGCCGCCGTTTCGGCTAAGGATCTTGCAAGCCCAGCTCAGCCGGGGTGGCGGCGGTTTCCGGCGGCACCGGACGAGACGTGACGAGCGCCGCAACGGCCCAGCCGACGACGAGGGCCGCCGCGAGCACCTGAGGCAACCACGGGATCGGGATGCGGCCCACCACCCACGTGAGGAGCGGCAGGGCCACGGAGCCGGCCGGCAGCCACCCGGAGCGGCGTCCGGAGCCGGCGGCCGGGAAGAGGGCGCCGGCGGCAAGGCCCAGCAGGATCGACTTCACCGCGAGGACGAGGAAGCTCACCACCGTGTTGCTCGCCTCGTCACCGCTCCCGGCGGCGCCGGCGACCAGGACGGAGACGAACCAGAGGCAGCCGCCGAGCACCGCCAGCAGCAGCACCCGGCCGGCCCGCACCCACCGCCCGGCCAGCACGGCGACCACGGTGAGAGCCACCACCGAAGGCAACTCGGCGATCAGGACGAACAGCGGCTGGAGCAGGGTTCGCAGCGGGTTCCCGCCCGGGGCCGGCGCACCGATCAGCGCGGGGAGGAGGAACGCAGGGGCGAGCTGGATCGCGAACACGAGCGGAACTGTCGCGGCCAGCGCCCAGGGCCGGGCCCGCACCAGCCGGAGGCCGGAGAGCGGCTCGGCCGCCGGGCCGGTGTCGATGTGCATCGAACGATCATGCGACCGGGCCGCAACCCGCGGTGTCGTCCGGGCGCTCGGGTTCGCGACAACCCGGTTGCCGAGCGGGTGGACCGGCGGTAGTGATGGAGCCATGGAGAACTGGGACGTACGGCGGGTGACCCCGGAGGACGCCGGGCGTATGCGGGCGCTCCGCCTGGAGATGCTGGCGGACAGCCCGCTGGCGTTCCTGGAGACCCTGGCGCAGGCCGCGGCCCGGCCGCACGAGAGCTATCGGCAGCGGATCAGGCAGTCGTCGGAGGGGCCGGACACGGCTCAGTTCATCGTCGACCCGGGCGGGCCGCTGATCGGGCACGCCGGCGGGACCACGGTGCCCGGCGAGCCCAGCTGCACGGTGATCTTCGCGGTCTACCTGACCCCCGCCCACCGCGGCGGCAAGTTGCTCGGCCAGCTCGTCGAGGCGGTCGCCGACTGGTCCTCGGCGGCCGGGCGCGACGAGCTGATGCTGGAGGTGGTCTGCGGCAACGACCGGGCGGTCCGGGCGTACGAGAAGCTGGGTTTCACCGACACCGGGGTCCGCCTGCCGCACCCGACCGTCCGCGCCCTCACCGAGTTGCAGATGCGCCGGCGGGTGTGAGGTGGCCGGGCGCGGGTGGCACGCGACGCGGACGACGCTGACCGCGGTGAACGGGACGACCCTGATCGGCCTGCTGATCGCCCTCGGCACCGGGACGAGGGTGCGACGTGGGCGGCACGGCGTGCTGATCGCGGAGAACTTCCGGTTCCGGATGCCGGCCGGCTCCTGCTTCACGGTCGGCTCGGTGATCATCACGAACCGCCCGGCCGAGTGGCTGCTCGCCGAGGAGCGGGCCCGGTTGTTCACCCACGAGTCCCGCCACGCGAGCCAGTATGCGTTCTTCGGCCCGTTCTTCTGGCCCGCCTACTGGATCGCGTGCGGCTGGTCGATCGCGCTGACCACGTCCTACGGCGTGCGCAACTGGTTCGAGAAGAACGCGGGCCTGGCCGATGGGCACTACCCGGAGGAACTCCCACTGCGACCGTGGATCCTCAAGATGTTTGGTCGGGAGGACGGACGCACAACGCCTCCGGGCACGTAGCCGTTTGGGTCAGCGCTGGATCGTTGGGACCCTCGGAGATTGTCGCCAAGCTCTGGTGAGGGGCCTCGTACGGCGCCGCGTCCTCCCGCAGAGAGCATCCTGCCCATCCGGAGATCGGAGTGCAAGTCCTCGGAGGAGGTAATTCTGACAACCGGCTGATCGTCGGTGACGGTCAGTGAGAGTTGGTCACGAATTGGTGACCTTCGCCCGGCCGGTCGGGCGACCCGTAACGGGTCAGCCGAGCAGCCCCGCCTCCCGTGCGCCACGCAGCGACGGCTTGATCGTGTGGGTCGGTCCAACCTGGCCGGCCACCGCGTCGAGCGTCTTCAGGCCCTCACCGGTGTTGTAGACGACGGTCTCCTTGGCCGGGTCGAGCTTGCCGCTCGCCACCAGCTTCTTGAGAACCGCCACAGTGGTGCCGCCGGCGGTCTCGGCGAAGATGCCGGTCGTCTCGGCGAGCAGCCGGATGCCCTCGCGGATCTCGTCGTCGTTCGCGTAGTCCATCCAGCCACCGGTGCGCTTGACGGCCTCGATCGCGTACGGCCCGGCGGCCGGGTCACCGATGTTGAGCGACTTTGCGATGCCGGTCGGCTTCACCGGGGTGATCACGTCGGTGTCGGCGTGCAGGGCGACCGCGATCGGGTTGCAGCCCTCGGACTGGGCGCCGAAGACGGTCCAGCCGCCCTCCGGAGCCTCGGCCAGTCCGATCTCGACCAGCTCGGAGAACGCCTTGTCCACCTTGGTGAGCAGCTCACCGGAGGCCATCGGGATGACCACCTGGGCCGGGATGCGCCAGCCCAGCTGCTCGGCCACCTCGTAGCCCAGGGTCTTCGAGCCCTCGGCGTAGAACGGGCGGACGTTCACATTCACGAACGCGGTGTCCTCGAACTCGTCGGTCTCCACGAGCTCACTGCACAGCCGGTTCACGTCGTCGTAGGAGCCCTCGATGGCGACCAACTCACCGCCGTACACCGCGGTCGTGATGATCTTGCCCGGCTCCAGGTCGGAGGGGATGAAGACGATGCTCGGCACCCCGGCGCGGGCCGCGTGGGCGGCGACCGAGTTGGCCAGGTTACCGGTCGACGCGCAGGAGAACCGGTTGAAGCCCAGCTCCTTGGCGGCGGTCAGGGCCACCGAGACGACCCGGTCCTTGAACGAGTGCGTCGGGTTCTGCGAGTCGTCCTTGACGTAGAGCGGCGCCTCGATGCCGACCGCGGCGGCCAGCTGCGGGGCGGCCACCAGCGGGGTCAGGCCGGGGTCGAGGGTCACCCGGGTCGCCGGGTCCTGGCCGGCGGGCAGCAACGCCGCGTAACGCCAGATGTTCTGCGGGCCCGCCTCGATCTGGGCCCGGGTCACCCGCGCGAGAGCCGCCTCGTCGTACGCGACCTCGAGCGGGCCGAAACACTCGTAACAGGCGTGCTGCGCGGCGAGCGGGTACTCGGCGCCGCAGGCGCGACAGATCAGCCCACGAGCGGGCGAGGTGGAGGTGTGCGAGGGTGCGTCAACGACAGACGTCATCAGAGTTTCCTCTCATCTTTCCCCGCGGCGACCTGCCGAAACGGGGACGGAATTAGCACCTGCCACACGCGGCTCGTCATCGAGAATCGCTGCGCGGTGGTTGCCGGGGCTTCGTCGGGCCGTATCCCTCTGCCCCTCTGGATGAGGTATTCAGTTGTTTCCCACACCTTACGACGAGATGCCGCGTACGCCACACGAAGTTCCCGAGGTGTGAGCCAAACCCCTGTCTGGCTCACATCGGTGTCAGAACTCGGCCATGCAGGAGACCTGGGTGGCCACCGGGCGGTAGCCGAGCCGCGTGTTCACCGCGAGCATCGGCTTGTTCTCCTCGTCGTTGCTGGTGTAGGCGACGCGCACCCCGGACGCCGCGGCCCGGCGCAGCGCCGCGTACTTGACCAGGTGGGCCAGACCACGGTCGCGGTACGCCGGGACGGTGGCGGTCATGTCCGACCACATCCGGTCGCCGTCCCGCATCACCAGCGAGAACGACACGATCTCCCGGTCCCCGACGGCCGCGATGCTGGCGTCCCGGTCCAGGCCGGGCTCGTCCCAGATCTCGTAGCGCCACAGCGGGTACGGCGTCGGCTGCGGCGCGGTCTCGCCGGGCTCGTCGGTCGCGGCCGCCACATCCGCCGCGTACAGCGCCTCCTCCGTCACCTCACGCAGCCGCACCACCTGGATCCCGGGCGGCGCCGGCACGAACGGCCGGTCGCCGAACCCGGTCAGGTCGAGGCCCGAGAAGCGCATCTCCCGGGACGGCTCGAAGCCGTGCGCCCGGGCGAACCCGACCGCCTCCGGAGCGGCCCAGCTGCTCGCCCGCCGCACCCCGATCGAACGCAGGTGGCCGACCGCCTCGGCGAGCAGGGCCGCGCCGACGCCCCGGCCGCGGTGCTGCGGATGCACGTGCAGCCCGACCCGCCCGAAACCCGGATCGGCCGAGCGGGTGTCCCGGAACGCCGAGACGAGCCCGATGATCCCGGCGCCGCTCTCGGCCACCCGGAAGATCCGGTCGGCGCCGGGCGCCGGCTCGGCGAACATGCGGCGGGTGGTCGCCTCACCACGCACCAGATAGGGATGGACCACGAGGCGGAGGGCGACCGCCCCCGCGGCGTCGTCGGGGCGGGCCGGGCGGATCGAGAAGTCAGCCGTCACGGCCGCCATGCCATCGCGCGGGCACCCCGGCCGTCAACCCGATTGTGGTTTACGAGGTGACGTCCTTGCGCGTGAAGCGGTAGAACGCGAACCCCCAGAAGAGGGTGGCGTAGACGATCGCGGAGATCGCGCCCTTCGCCAGGTCCTCGGTCTGCACCGGGGTGGAGAGCAGGCCCATCCAGGCGTCCGTGTAGTGGGTGGGCAGGCCGTTGCGGATGCCGCCGAGCGCGTCGATCTGATCCAGGATGCTGGACAGGATCCACAGCAGCACGGCGCCGCCGACCGCGCCCAGGGCGGCGTCGGTCAGCACCGACAGCAGGAACGCCAGGCCGGCCACCACGAGCAGGGTGGTCGCCAGGTAGGCACAGATCCCCAGCAGCCGCAGCAGCCCCTCACCGGGCGGGATCTCGGCGGCGATCGTGCTGCCCATCGGGGACCAGCCGTACCGCAGCGTGCCGACGAGCAGGCTGGTGCCGACGAGCAGCAGGAGGGCCAGCAGCGAGTAGCCGGCGGCGACGGTCAGCTTGACGCCGAGCAGCCGGGCCCGCGGGACCGGGATCGCCAGCAGATAGCGCAGGCTGCCCCAGCTCGCCTCGCTGGCCACCGTGTCGCCGAAGAACAACGCGACCACCACCACCAGCAGGAACCCGGCCGAGACGGCGAGACCGAAGAGCGCGAAGTTGAGCCCGCCGGAGGTGGCCAGGTCGGCCATGCTGCTGAACGCGCCACCGCCGTTGCCGTCGTTGTCGTCGCGGCCGCCGCCACCGAACTCGAAGGCGGCCAGGACGATCAGCGGCAGCAGCACCATGAAGCCGAGCGCGAGTTGCGTACGCCGCCGGGATGCCTGCCGGCGCACCTCGGCCCAGAGCGGCAGCGTGCGCGACGGCTTGTAGCCGGAAGCCGCTTCCAGGGTGGTGGTCATCGGTCCCCACTTCCTCGCGAGTTGTCGCCGACCAGGGACAGGAAGGCGTCCTCCAGGCGGCGGCGCGGCACCAGCCGGTCCACTCCGATGCCGGCCTCCACCAGGGAGGCGACCACCTCCGAGCGGGCCGTGCCGTTCATGTCCACGATCAGCCCGCTGGCGCCTTCGGTCTTGACCGAGGCCACCCCCAGGTCCTGCAGGATCCGGGTCGCGGCCGGCACGTCGGAGACGTCGAGCTGCACCGACGGGGAGTCCCCGACGATGTCGCTGACCGGGCCGGACGCCACGATCCGGCCCTTGTTGACGACGACCGCGTGGGTGCAGGTCTGCTCCACCTCGGCGAGCAGGTGGCTGGAGACCAGCACGGCCCGGCCGTCGGTGGCGTAACGCTGCAGGACGCGGCGCATCTCGGCGATCTGCGGCGGGTCCAGCCCGTCCGTCGGCTCGTCGAGCACCAGCAGCTCCGGCAGGCCGAGCATGGCCTGCGCGATGGCGAGCCGCTGCCGCATGCCGTGGCTGTACTTACGCGTCTTGCGGTGCACCGAGTCGCCCAGGCCGGCGATCTCCAGGGCCTCCTCGAACCGGGCGTCGGCCCACGGGCGGCCGGTGGCCTGCCAGTACGCCCTCAGGTTCTCCGCACCGGACAGGTGCGGCAGGAAACCGGGGCCCTCGACCAGCGCGCCGACCCGGGACAGGATCGGGGCGCCCGGGACCAGCCGGTGCCCGAAGACGTAGATCTCCCCGGCGGTCGGCTGGGTCAGGCCCATCAGCACCCGCAGCGTGGTGGTCTTGCCCGCGCCGTTCGGCCCGAGCAGGCCGACGACCTGGCCGCGCTCGACCGTGAAGCCGATCTCCTGAACCGCCACGAAGCCGTCGCCGTACGCCTTACGCAGCCCGTTCACCACGAGCGGGGTGTCCGCGTGCTCCTCGACCACCGCCACGTCGCGCCGCCGGTGCCGGATCCGGCTGATCAGCAGCAGCACGGCCAGGCCGAGCAGGATCACGCCGATCACCCCGGCCAGCACATACCACCAGATGCTGCCGGGGTCGGCGATCGGCGTGCCGGTCAGCGTCGGCAGGGTCAGCGCCGGCTCCACCGCGACCGTGTACGTGGCCGGCTGGGCGGGCGTGAGGAAAGCCTGGTCGGAGGTGGCGACGGTGACCCGTACCGTATGACCGGCCTCGATCTGCCGGACGATCGCCGGAAGCGTGACGCTGACCGGTTGGGCCGCATTGATGTCGGCCGGCAGGCCGGTGAGCCGGATCGGCGCGACCAGGCCGGCGCTGAGCGTCGCCGACCCGTTGGCGTCGACGTCGTAGAGCTTGACGAAGAGGATCGCCTCGCCGGTCGGTGAGGCCGCCCGCAACCGCACCGCCGGTGCGCCGGCCACCTCGACCGGGGCGGTCAGCGCCGCCGACTCGAAGTCGGCGTGCTGGCCGGGCACGTCCATGGCCACGCCGCCGCTGAGCACCGAGCTGAGCCGGCTGGTGATGCCGGGCATCGACGAGATGGCGCCGGGGTTGCCGTTCGGCGGGTTGGCGATCGGCTGCGCCCGGCCCTGCAGGGTGATCTCGGTGCTGCCGGTGCCGGTGAGCCCGGGGTACGACCCGGTGGAGTAGCCGTTGGTGACCAGCCCGCGGTCGAGCGCGCTGAACCCGGCCACCCGGGAGAACGTGAAGTCGTCGCCGGGCGCCTCGCCCTCGCCCTTCAGGTAGTGGTCGAGCCACTGGGCCGTGAGGAACTTGAGCCGGTCGGAGTCGGAGGCCGGGCCGGCGCCGCCGTCGTGGCCGCCGGTGAACCAGGCGACCCGCACCGGGGTGCCGGTCGCGGCGATGCCCTTGGCGTTGGCGTCGGCCTCGGAGAGCGGGAAGAGCGTGTCGACCGCGCCCTGGATGAGCAGCGTCGGCGCCTTGATCCGGTCGAGGACGGTGGCCGGGCTGGACTTGAGCAGCAGCGCCCTGGTCGTCTCGTCGGGGATGCCGGTGGTGGCCATCTGCAGGTAGGCCTTGCAGACGTCCTCGGCGAACCGGCCGCAGGCGGGATCGCCCTGCTCCTGGCCTCGGCCACCGCCCATGAGGCCGAGCGCCGACGCTCCGCCGTTGCCGAAGAAGTAGCCCGCCCAGGCCTTCTTGAAGACGCCACCCGGGACCAGCGCCTGGTTCAGATCGTTCCAGGTGATCTGCGGGACGATCGCGTCGACCCGCTGGTCCTGGGCGGCCAGCAGCAGGGCGAGCGCCCCGCCGTAGGACCCGCCGACCGCCGCCACCCTCGGGTCGCCGGCGCCGTCGGTGACCACCTCGGGCCGGGCGGCCAGCCAGTCGAGCAGCTTCTGCGCGTCCTTGACCTCGTGGTCGGGGCTGTCCAGGTGGATCTGGCCGGTGCTGCGGCCGAAACCGCGAGCGGTGTAGGTCAGAACGGCGTAGCCGCGCCCGGCCAGCGACTCGGCGTCGTCACGGACCGACTCCTTGCTGCCGCCGAACCCGTGCGCGAGCAGCACCGCGGGCACCTTGCCGTCGCGGTCGGCCGGCAGGTAGAAGCGGGCGTCCAGCTCGACGTCGGCGCCGGCGAGCCGGAGGTCCTCGGTGGTCCAGGCATCCGGCGTGGGACGGACCGCCCAGACGGCGGCGCCGGCCAGCACCACGAGGGCGGCCGCGGCGGGCAGGACCCGGCGCCGGGGAAGCCGGGAGAGCGCGCGGCGCAGTCCGGCGGTCAGGTCAGGCATGGCGCACACGCTAGCCCGACACGGCTGAGCGGTGCCTGTGAAACCTCTCAGCCGCCCGGCTACCCTCCGGCGGCTAGCGTTGACCCCTCAGACCGTCTTCGCGAAAGGCACGCCCGGTGGCCGATGACCTCACGCTGACCGTGACCCTGCGGCCCGCCGCCCTGGACGCGCGACGCGGCATCGTGCGGTTGCACCCGGAGGTGATGGCCGCCCTGGCCCTGCGCCCCGGCGATCCGGTCCGGCTGACCGGCACGCGCACCACCGCCGGGATCGTGGCCAAGGCCGAGTCCACGGCCGGGCGCGGCCTGCTCTACGCCGACGACCTGACCCTCGGCAACCTCGGCATGCGCGACGGCGGCCAGGTCACCGTCACCCCGGTCCCGGTGACCCAGGCGACCCGGGTGACGCTCGCCGGCCCGGCCGAGGTGGTCGCCGTGGTCTCCCCCGAGATGCTGCGCCTGGCGCTGCTCGGCAAGGTGGTCAGCGCCGGCGACGACGTCTCCCTGCTGCCGCAGGACGTGCTCCCGGAGGCCGGGCACCGCCCGCTCGTCGAGGCCGCCCGGCGCAGCCTCGCCAACCGGGTCGGTTACGCCTGGACCAGCACCCTGCTCAGCGTCATCGAGGTGACCGGCGGCGACGCCTCGCTGGTCACCATGGACACCGTGGTCGCCTGGCAGAACGGCCCCGCCGCGGGCGTCTCCCCGGCCCGCCCGGAGGCCTCCCCCAGCGCGCCCGCCTCCACCGATCCGGATGTGCCGCCGCTCAGCCTCGACGACCTGCCCGGGCTGCGGGCGCAGGCCAAGGAGCTGGAGGAACTGCTCGATCTCGGGTTCCACCACGGTGAGGTGCTGGCCAAGCTGGGCACCCGGGTGACACTCGGCGTGCTGATCTCCGGCCCCTCCGGGTCCGGGAAGTCGGCGCTGGTCCGGGCGGTGGGCGCGGCGGTCGGCGCGGAGGTCCGCACCATCTGGGGACCGGAGCTGGCCGCCCTCACCAACAATGCGGCGGCGGCACGGTTGCGAGAGATCTCCCGGGAGGTACGCACCGGGCGCCCGGCCGTGCTGCTCATCTCCGACGTCGAGGCGCTGGCCCCGCGCGAGGAGCCCGGGCCGATCTCCACGGTCTTCCGTCAGGTGCTCGCCGACACGCTCGCCGACCGGACCGCTGTCGTCTGCACCACCAGCAGACCCGAGTCGGTGGACCCGTCCCTGCGTGCCCCGGAGCTGCTGTCCGTCCAGCTCACGGTCCCCCTGCCGGACTCGGCGATGCGCCGCGAGCAGCTGGGCGTGCTGACCCGGGGGATGCCACTGGCCGAGGATGTACGGCTGGACGAGGTCGCCGGGCGTACCCCCGGGTTCGTCGCCGCCGACCTCGGCGCCCTGGCCCGGGAAGCCGGGGTCCGGGCCGCGCTCCGTGTCGTCGGGGCGGCCGGCGAGTCGTCCGAGGTGGTCACCATGGCCGACTTCGAGGCCGCTCTCGACGTGGTGCGGCCCACCTCGATGGCCGAGTCCACGCTGGAGGTCGCGGCGGTCACCCTCGACGACGTCGGCGACATGGCCGAGGTCAAGCAGGTGCTCACCGAGTCGGTGCTGTGGCCGCTGACCTATCCGGACACGTTCGCCCGGCTCGGGGTGTCACCGCCGCGCGGGGTCCTGCTCTACGGCCCGCCCGGCTGCGGCAAGACCTATCTGGTCAAGGCCATCGCTGGTACGGGTAAGGCCAACGTCCTGTCGGTCAAGGGCGCCGAGCTGCTCAGCAAGTGGGTCGGTGACAGTGAGCGGTCGGTGCGTGAGCTGTTCCGCCGAGCCCGGGAGGCCGCGCCGACGCTCGTCTTCCTCGACGAGGTGGACGCCCTGGCCCCGGCCCGCGGGCAGGGCACCGACGGTGGCGTGACGGACCGGGTGGTGGCCGCTCTGCTGACCGAGTTGGACGGTGTCGAGGACCTGCGCAACGTCGTGGTCATCGGGGCCACCAACCGGCCCGACCTGATCGATCCCGCGCTCCTGCGGCCGGGCCGGCTGGAACGGCTGGTGTTCGTGCCCCCGCCGGACGCCGACGCCCGCACCGCGATCCTGCGCGCCTCGTCGAAGGCCGTGCCGCTCGACTCGTCGGTCGACCTCGTCGAGCTGGGCGCCTCCCTCGACGGCTTCTCGGCCGCCGACTGCGCCGCGCTGATCCGTGAGTCGGCGCTGGCCGCGATGCGCGACTCGCTGGAGGCGACCACGGTGACCGCGGCCAACGTGGCGACCGCCCGCTCGCGCGTCCGCCCCTCCCTCGACCCCGACCAGGTGGCCTGGCTCGCCGCCTACGCCGAGTCCCACCAGCCCTGACCACGGCCAGGCTCCCGGAGCCGCCGAACCCGTCCCCGACAGCCGCACGGCCGGCCGGGTTCCCGGGCTGCTCGCGGAGGCGGTCCGTGATCGGGGTTCAGCGGCGGCGGGTGCGGGCCCGGGCCGAGCGGAGGCGGCGGAGCCGGCCGACCAGGACCGGGTCCTTCTCCAGGGCGGCCGGGTTGTCGAGCAGCCCGTTGAGGAGCTGGTAGTAGCGGGTCGAGGAGAGGCCGAAGGTGTCCCGGATGGCCTGCTCCTTGGCTCCGGCGTGCTTCCACCACTTGCCCTCGAAGGCGAGGATCTCCAGCTCTCGGTCGGAGAGCGAAGACGGCCCGGCGGCAAGCGGAGACGATCCGGCGGCAAGCGGAGACGACCCGGTGGCGAGCGGAGCGGACTCGGCGACCGGGGCGGGCTCGGTGGGAGCGGAGCGCGGGGCGGGGATGTGTTGCTGGTCCTCGACGGGCTGGTCACCGGTCGGTTCGGCGGCGGGCTGCATGGCACTCCAGACGGCATCGGTGACCACGGATTTCACGAGGGATCCTCAGCATAGGACGCCCTTCAGAACCCCGCAGACGCTACCTGAAGCGACCATTCGACTACGGACCGTCCACATAGCCACCACCCGATCGGCTGTAGCAACGCCGATCCGAGGAATTCAGGCGGTGATGACGTCCACTCCGGCATCCCGGAAGGCGGCGATCGTCGAGGCGGACGCCCCGGAGTCGGTGACCAGCGTCTCGATCTTGCTGATCGGGCAGATCCGCGCGAACGCGTGGCCACCCAGCTTCGACGAGTCGGCGATCACGACCACCCGCTTGGCCCGCGCGACCATCAGGCTGTTCATGGACGCCTCCCCCTCGTGGTGGGAGGCCGCACCCAGCTCGACGTCGAGCGCGTCGACCCCGAGCAGCACGATGTCGAGGGTGACCTCCTTGAGCAGGGCCCCGCCGAGCGGGCCGACCACCTCGAAGGACTGCGGGCGCACCACCCCACCGGCCACCACGATCTTCATGCGCGAGCGCAGCAGCAGCTCGTTGGCGATGTTGAGGGCGTTGGTGACGACGGTGAGCTGGGAGCCCTCCCCGCCGGCGTTGAGATCGGGGCGGACGGCGAGCGCGCGGGCCACCTCGGTGATCGTGGTGCCGCCGTTGAGCCCGACCACGGTGCCCGGGGTGACCAGGCGGGCCGCGGCCTCTCCGATGCGCTGCTTCTCGGCGGAGTGCTTGGCGCTCTTGTAGCGCAGCGGCAGATCGTAGGAGACGCCGTTGGCGACCGCGCCGCCCCGGGTGCGGGTGATCATCTGCTGCTGGGCCAGCTGGTCGAAGTCGCGGCGGATGGTCGCCTGGGACACGTCGAGGCGCTCGGAGGCCTCCTCCACGGTCACCCGGCCGCTCTCCGTCAGTAGCTCAAGCAGGGCATTCCACCGCGCGTACCGGTCCACCCACCACTCTCCGATGCACGTTCCATGATAAGTGTGTGCACATTAGTGCGCGAAAGGCCCGGAAGCAAAGCCATCTGATGCGCGAAGGACCTTTGGAACTTGCCCCCGCGGCAGCACTCTGAGCACAATAACGCGCGAAAGACCCGGGAACCGAGCGCGAATGCGCAGCATCTACCGGTGAGGAACAGCCATGAGCCATGTCAAAGCGGAGATCGCCACACAAGCCGAGTGCTGGCGGCAGGCGGCGAAACTAGCCGAATCACCCGGACTGCCGACCCGTGGGGAGCGCGTCGCCGTCGTCGGCTGCGGCACCTCCTGGTTCATGGCCAAGTCCTACGCGGTGCTGCGTGAGCAGCTCGAACACGGGGAGACCGACGCCTTCCAGGCCTCCGACTTCCCGTACGCGCGGCGCTACGACCGGCTCGTCGCGATCACCAGGTCCGGCACCACCACCGAGACCCTCGACGTGATGCGCACGGTCGGTGAGCACACCCCGGTCACCGTCCTCACCGCCGACGGCAGCCAGCCAGCCGCCGACATCGCCGGTCACTCGGTGGTGCTGGACTTCGCCGACGAGAAATCAGTCGTGCAGACCCGTTTCGCCACCAGCGTGCTGGCCACCCTCCGCGCCCACCTGGGCCACGACATCGAGGCCGCCGCCGCGGACGCCGAGGTGGCCATCCGCCTGCCGCTGCCGGTGCACCCGTCGCTCGTCGACCAGATCACCTTCATCGGCCGGGGCTGGACCGTCGGTCTCGCCGAGGAGGCGGCGCTCAAGTGCCGGGAGACGGCCGGGTTCTGGACCGAGTCGTACCCGGCCATGGACTACCGGCACGGCCCGATCGCGATCGCCGGGCCGCGCCGCGTGGTGTGGGCCTTCGGCGACGTCCCGGCGGGGCTGGCCGAGGAGGTCGAGGCGACCGGCGCCGCGTTCGTTCACAGCCGCCACCACGGTGGGTACGGCGCGATCGGCCGCTGGGCGGGCAAACGCGCCCCCCTCGACCCGATGGCCGACCTGATCCTGGCCCAGCGGGTCGCTCTCGCCCTGGCCACCACCCAGGGCCTCGACCCGGACCACCCACGCAACCTCGCCCGTTCCGTCGTCCTTACGTGAGCCTCAGCGACCCGGTCGTCGTCGCCCTCGATGTGGGCGGCACCGGCATGAAATGCGCCCTGGTGCGCCCGGACGGCACCGTCCACCACGAGGAACGACACCCGACCCGGGCCGAGCGCGGCCCGGAGGCGGTCACCGAGACGATCCTGGGCGTGGCCGGGTCGCTGGCGGCCCGGGCCCGCACCGACGGGCTTGACCCGATCGCGGCCGGCATCGCGGTGCCCGGTGTCGTCGACGAACTCCACGGTGTCGCGGTCTGGTCGGCGAACGTGGGCTTCCGGGACGTACCGCTGAAGGATCTTGCCGAGCAACGCCTGGGCCTGCCCGCCGCCCTCGGCCACGACGTGCGTGTGGGGGCTCTCGCCGAGGCTCGACTCGGGGCCGGGCGCGGGCGGCGGCACGTGCTGTTCGTGGCGATCGGCACCGGCATCGCCGGGGGCCTGGTGATCGACGGGCGCGGTTACCCGGGAGCGCACGGCGCCGCCGGTGAGCTGGGACATGTGGTGGTCCGGCCGGGTGGCGCGCCGTGCGGGTGCGGGCTGCTCGGCTGCCTGGAGGCGGAGGCGTCGGCCAAATCGGTCGGCCGCAAGTACGCGGAGCTGTCCGGCGAGTCCGGCGCGACGGCGTTCGACGTGGCCACCCGGGCCGCGCGGGGTGAGGACCTGGCCCGCCGGGTCTGGCAGGACGCCGTGGAGGCGCTGGCCGACGGGCTGCTGACCGCGCAGGCGCTCTACGACGTCGGCGTGGTCGTGCTCGGCGGCGGGCTGGCCGAGGCCGGCGACGACCTGCTGCTCCCGGTCCGCGCCGCGGTCGCCGGGCGGGTTACGTTCCACCGCTCCCCCGAGATCGTCCGGGCCGAACTGGGCGACGCCGCCGGCTGCCTCGGCTCGGCCCTGCTCGCCCTGGACAGCGTGGAAGGTGCATCGTGACCCGAATCTCCGGCCGGATCGTCACCCCGGACGCGGTCGTCCGCGGCCACCTCGACCTCGACGGCGAGCTGATCGCGGCGATCGTGCCGGACGACGCCGCCGGTGACGACGTGATCGTGCCCGGGTTCGTCGACCTGCACTGCCACGGCGGCGGCGGCCACACGTTCACCACCGGCTCCGCCGAGGCCGCCCGCGCGGCCGCGGCCTTCCACCTGCGGCACGGGACGACGACGATGCTGGCCAGCCTGGTCAGCTCGCCGTTCGAGCTGATGCGGTCGGCGGTGCTCGCCTACCAGCCGCTGGTCGCCGAGGGTGTGCTGGCCGGGATCCACTTCGAGGGCCCCTACCTGTCCGAGGTGCGGTGCGGGGCGCAGAACCCGGCCTACCTGCGTGACCCGTCGATGAGCGAGATCAAAGACCTGATCAAGATCGGCGAGGGCGCGGTACGGATGATGACCGTCGCCCCGGAGCTGCCGGACGCCCTCGACGCCATCGCGTACCTGGCCGGGCACGGAGTCCTCGCCGCGATCGGGCACACCGACGCCACGTACGACCAGACCCACGCCGGGGTGGCCGCCGGCGCGACAGTGGCCACGCACCTGTTCAACGGCATGCGTCCGCCGCACCACCGCGAACCCGGCCCGGTCGTCGGACTGCTCTCCTCGGCCATCGTCTGCGAGCTGATCGCCGACAACATCCACCTGCACCCGGGCATGCTGGCGTTCGCCGCCCGCAGCGCGGGCCCCGGCCGGTCGGTGCTGGTCACCGACGCGATGGACGCCACCGGCATGCCCGACGGGCGGTACGAGCTGGGCGGTCAGGAGGTCGTGGTCGCCGACCGGGTGGCCCGGCTCGCCCACAACGGCTCGATCGCCGGCAGCACGCTGACCATGGACGTGGCGCTGCGCAACGCGGTGGCCGCGGGGCTGCCGCTGGTCGACGCGGTGGCGATGGCCTCGACCACGCCGGCCCGGCTGCTCGGTCTCGGTGACCGGCTGGGCGCGCTGGTCGCGGGCCTGCGCGCGGACCTAGTCGTGCTGTCGCCCGACCTCACCCCGACGTCCGTGCTGCGGGGCGGAGAAGCGCTCTAGCGGCCCGAGCGGGATCCGGTCGTACGGGATCCGCGCCAGCAGCCGGGTCAGGACCAGACCGAGGAACAGCGCCGCGATCGAGTCGGTGAGCCAGTGGAAACCGGTGTAGATCGTGGTGACGAAGACGATCACCACGGGTGCGACCCGTAGCAGCAGCCACTGGCGGTGCGAGAGTTCCCGTCTCAGGAGCAGCGCGACAAGCCCGAACCAGACGATCGCATTGGCGACGTGCCCGGAGGGGTAGCTCATCGCATACTCGCCGGACGCGGCCGGGTTGAACAGGATCGCCGGGTCCGGGCCATCGAACTTCGGTGCCGCGCGGTCGAAGAAGATCTTCGCCGGGCCGATCGTGAAGTACGTGAACACGAACGTCGCCACGAACGGCAGCACCACACGGATCGAGCGCGTCCGCCAGTACAGCAGGCCGGTCATGATCAACGTGATCGGCATCAGCACCGAGCCGCCCTGGCCCAGGTAGTTGAAGACCCGCGCGGTCCAGTAGGGCACCGGCGGCTGATGGCTGAGCGACCAACCGGCCACCCGCTGATCGAGGTCCAGCAGGTGGCCGCGGGCGAGGGCGACGGTCAGCGCCACGAACGCGACGACGGCCAGCAGGTCGGGCCACCAGCTCCGGGTGATCTTCTCGGTCACCCCTCAAAACTAGAGGTACGCCCGCAACCGCCCGGCCAGCAGATCCCCGCGTACCCCGGAGTTGGGGCATCCGCCGAAATGGTGCAGGGCGACCACCCGGTTGGTGGCGCGGGAGATCACCGGCGAGCCGGACGAGCCGCCCGCGGTGTCGCAGAAGTAGGAGACGTCGGAGTGGGCGGTGTACCCCGTGTAGTCGGGATTGTCGACGGCGCAGTTGCCGGCCGCCTCCCCCTTGCTCCCGGCGATCCGGGCCGGCTCCCCGGCCGGGTGCTGGGGCACGTAGAGCTCCTGTCCCCGTTTGGGCCGCGCGGGGTCCAGGGTGAGGAAGCCAAACTTCTCGATCGACGCGAAACCGTCCACGGTGAACAGCGTGTAGTCGTAGGTCTTGTCGGTGGCGAGCACCTTGTCGCCCCAGACCTTCGTCGGCTTGAACACGTCGTAACCACCACACTTGGCGCACTGATAGTTGAACCACACCTCGGTGTCGTACGCCTCGGCCGAGTTCGTCAGGCAGTGGTTGTTGGTGATCATGCGGTTCTTGGCGCCGACCCGCCAGCCGGTGCACAGCTCGGTCCCGTTGATCAGCAGCCGGGCGATCGCCTTCGACTTGGTGTAGGCGACCGGGTCGTTCGACTCGTAGCAGACCGCGTCGGTCGAGGTGTCGGTGCCACAGACCGACTCCTCCCGGCCCGGTCCAGCAGGTCCGGGAGCGCCTGGCCGGGCCGGCCGCGGAGCGCCGCCGCCGGAGCCGCCGGTCTCCCGCGCGTCCCCGCGGGCCACCCGGTCGATGTCGACGCCGACGCCGGCGAGGACGCTGTTGAGCGACTCGGTACGCCGGTGCACCTCGACGACGGCGGTGTCCCCGGTGATCGACATGGCCCAGCGGCCGTCGGCGTCGGCCTCGTAGCGGTACGACTCGGTGCCGGCCGGGTTGGACACCGTCACGTAGTCGCCGGCGGGCACGGCGATCCGCTCGAAGTGCACCTTCACGTAGGAGGCGCCGGGGTAGGACAGCTCCTGCCGCACCGGCCCGGCCGGATAGCCGACCTCCTCGTCCACCCGGTGCAGCGTGCCGACCCGTTCACGGCCGGAGGCGGGCGCCTCGGTCGACTCCCAGCGCCGGTCCTGCACGTGCCTCGGGGTCGGCGGGGCCGCGGACGGCGAGGACGGCCGTTCCGGCGTGTCCGCGGTGACCGGCGGTGACGGTGTGGCGGCTGTGGTCCGCGGCGCCCGGGGGACGGTGGCGCCCGGCACGAGACCGTGCTCCGTCACCGGGGCCGGCGCGATCGCCGGCGCCTCGTGCCATCCGGCCGGGTCCTCGCCGTCCTGCGCCGCGACCACCGCGCCGCCCGTTCCGGCCAGTGCCAGGGCGGCGCACGTTCCGATGACGATGCCTGTCTTGCGTCGCATGCCACTCCCGATGCGTAGTGGGCCGTTTCGCACCTGTGTAACGAGCCACGTGCGGGCACGACGCGCCGCACGAACCGGCACACTTGGTCCGTGCGCATCACCTCAGCCGTCGTCGACCCCGCCCTCCTGGATCTGCCGTGGCACATCCCGTTGGAGGAGTGGCCCGCGGATCACCTGGTCGCGCTGCCTCAGGGCATCTCCCGGCATATCGTCCGGTTCGTGAAGCTCAACGGCGTCGTCTACGCCATGAAGGAGACCCGCGAGCGGATCGCCGAGAAGGAGTACGACCTGCTCCGCGCACTGGAACGGATCGACTTCCCGGCCGTGGAGGCGGTCGCGATCGCCACCGACCGGCAGACACGTGACGGTGAGCCGCTGGAGACCGTCCTGGTCACCCGGCATCTGCAGTTCTCCCTGCCGTATCGTGCGCTGTTCTCTCGCGTGCTCCGCCCGGACACGATGAACCGCCTCCTGGACGCCCTCGCCGCGCTGATCGTGCGGATGCATCTGACCGGCTTCTCCTGGGGTGACTGCTCCCTGTCGAACACGTTGTTCCGGCGCGACGCGGGCGCCTTCGCGGCGTATCTGGTCGACGCCGAGACCGGCAACCTGTATCCGAAGCTCTCCGAGGGCCAGCGTAGCGAGGACATCGAGATCCTGCGGCTGAACATCTTCGGCGAGTGCCTGGACCTGCAGGCCGCCGAGCTGCTGCACGAGTCGATCGACCCGGAGTCGGTGGTCGACGACATCGTGGCGCGGTATGAGCGGCTGTGGCACGAGGTCACCTACGAGCAGGAGGTGGCGAAGGACGCGCGGCACCACATCGAGCGGCGGATCCGGCGGCTCAACGAGATGGGCTTCGACATCGCCGAGGTGTCGATGTCCACGGTGGACGGCGGCTATCTGGTGCGTCCCAAGGTCGTCGACGCCGGTTACCACACCCGCCGGCTGATGCGGCTGACCGGCCTGGACGCCGAGGAGAACCAGGCCCGCCAGCTGCTCAACGACCTCGACGCCTATCGCGCGGAGAGCCACCTCACCGACGAGCAGCAGGCCGCGCACCGCTGGCTGACCGAGGTCTTCGAGCCGGTGGTCCGTGCGGTCCCGGCCCACCTGCGCCGCAAGCTGGAGCCGCAGGAGGTGTTCTCGCAGATCATCCAGCACAAGTGGCTGCTCTCCGAGAAGGCCGGGCGTGACGTCGGGATGGGTCCGGCGGTGCAGAGCTACCTGTCCGACGTGCTCGTCAACAAGCCGGACGAGCAGGCCGTGCTGGGCGTGGAGGCCGAGGAGCTAAGCGGGACGCTGTAGTGGCGGGCTGGCCAGCTCCAGCAGGGCACGCAGCCCGCCGCGCCGGGCCACCACCAGGATCCGGTCGCCCTCGGCGAGGACCCGCCGCCGGTCCGGCACCCAGTCCACCCACTGCTGCCCGGCCGACGACAACCCGAGCACCCGCGCCTCGCCCGGATGGTCGGCGTGGTCGAGCGGCGCACCGTCCAGCGGGGACAGCGCCGAGACGGTGACCGTGGCGACCAGCACCGAGTGCCGGTCGACCGGGATGGTGGCGTGCACGTCGCGTTCCAGCAGGGCGGCCGCGAAGACCGGCGCACAGATCCGCGAGACGCTGCGTGAGGTGTTGATCTGGAAGGCCGACTCGACGCGCTGCGCGAAGTCGTCGTCGAAGAGCCGCAACACCACCCGCAGGTCCGGCCGGGCCAGCCGGGACTGCAGCGCCGCCTGCAGGTTGACGGTGTCGTCGGTGGAGAGCACGACGAGCGCCCGGCACGTGTCGATCGAGGCGGCCCGCAGGGTGGCCTCGGCGGAAGCGTCCCCCACGATCACCGGCACGCCACGGCGCTGGGCGGACTTCACCCCACGGGCGTCGGCCGCCCGGTCGATCGCCACCACCCGCACGCCCAGGTCGGTGAGCTGCCGCAACACCTGGGTGCCGACGTTGCCGAGACCGACCAGCACGATGTGGTCGCTCATCTCGCCGGCGATCCGGCCCTGGCTCAGCGCCAGGCGCGCGTTGACCATGCCGTCCACCACGGCCGCGGTGATCAGCGGGATCAGCGCGAGCCCGGCGATCGTCAGGACCAGCTGGGCGGCCTGCGCCACCGGCTCGCGGCCGATCTCCACATCGGAGGCGCCGACCGCGGTCAGCAGGGTCATGTAGATCGACTCCCAGAGCCCGTGCGGGTTCCCGTCGAACCTGGCCAGCACCAGACCGGCGACCAGCGTGGTCCCGAGCGTGATCAGCACGGCGATGCCGAGTTTGCGGCTGAGCGCGGCGCGCAACGCGTTGCCGATCGCCCGGCCCGGCCTCCGGCGGCGCCCGGCCCGGCTCAGCAGCCGGCGGGTCACATCCTCCCCGGCCGGACGGCCGACGGCCTCGGCCAGCACCAGATCGGCCGGCCGCGTCGCGGCACGCTCCGGCTCGACCGGCAGGACGCTCACCTCACCCTCACCGTTCGCGCTGGTCAGGGTCAGAACAACGGATCTCTCCGGTACGTCTCCCCGGTGCGCGACATAGAGCGTACGGCCGGCGCGCCGGAAATGAGTCGGAGCGACCTCACCCAGTGACGCCGCCACGAACGCGGGCGCCGCCATCTCGGCATCGGACAGCACCGCACAGTCCGGGAAGAGCCGCACCACGCTCTGCCCGAGCCCGGTGTTGAACATCCGCACCACCACCCGCAGGTTCTCCTCGACCTCGCGGGCGCAGAGCGCGGCGTGCAGGTTGACCATGTCGTCCGGCATGACCAGGGCGAGCGCCGACGATCCGGTCAGACCGGCCTCGCGGAAGGTGCGCTCGTCCAGCCGGTCGGCCTTGAGCCACACCACGTCACGGTCGGCGAGCTGGGCCAGATCGGGAACGTCACCACGGATCCGATGCGGGGTGATGACGGTGACGCGGATCCGGTGGCGGGAGTTGGCCAGCTCCTCGGCCAGCGTGTACACCAGCGCATCGGCGCCACAGAGCACCAGGTGAGGCCGGGTGTCCTCGTCGGACTCGAAACGGTTGTGGATCTGCTCGATCGGCACGGCACTCACGTTCACGAATCGTAGTCAGCCGGAACCCCCTCATGGGGCCACTCGTTGCCCCATCCGACACGCAATGTCCGACTTGATGGGCATTTCCCGAGCCCATCGCCCGACCGGGAGAACATCAGTGCGCAAGTTGTGGTCCACCGGAGCAATCGTGAGCGGGGTGCTCTTCCTCGGCCCTGCACCCGCCTGGGCCGACGCCGCCACCGAGTCACTTCCCGATGCCGGCGCGCTGCCGGTGGCGGCCCTTCGCCAGGGGCCCGCCCTCGCGGGTATGCCGCCCGGCGGGACGCCCACCCGGGTCATGCCGGACGACGGCGCCCTTGACGCTCCGGCCGGCCGCGGCTCCGCGACAGACCCGGGCGCCCCGGCGCTCGCCGAGCTTCCCGACGTCCCCGCACTCCCCGTCCTTCCCGGTGTCCCGAACGTCGCCGGGCTCCCCGCCGTCCCGGCATCGGCTCCGACCGTCACCCCGACGGCCGGCATCGGCGCGGTCTCCGCCCCGCCTCCCGCCGACCTCCTCGCCTCGCCCACCGCATCGGCCCGGCCCACGCCCCGGCCGGCCTTCGCCGCCATGCCGAAGCCGCTGCGCATCCTCGACGACCCCCGCCTGCTCGAAGAGCCGGTCGACGGATACGTGAACCGCGAGAAGTGGAAGAAGTGACCACACCTCCACGGACAATCGAGGAATGCAGACCTTCCTGCCGTTCCCCGGCTTTCTGGACAGCGCGCGGGTCCTCGATCAGAAACGGCTCGGCAAGCAGCGGGTAGAGACGATCCAGGTGCTCCGAGGGCTGATCCAACCGGGGTACGGCTGGCGCCATCACCCCGCGGTCAAGATGTGGCACGGCTACGCGGAGGGCCTGGTCCGCTACGGACTCGACATGTGCGAGGTCTGGGTCGCCGCCGGCAATGCGGACACCTGCGCGGCGACGTTGGTCGCCGATCTCGGCCTCCCGGCGGTACGAGACCAGGCCGCCCTGGCCGCAGCCGGCGACCTGCCACCGTGGCTCGGAGACCCGGCCCTGCACGAGAGCCACCAGTCCGCCTTGATCCGCAAGGATCCGGCCTTCTACCGCCCCCTCTTCACCCCCGAGGTCCCCGACGACCTCCCCTACGTCTGGCCCCGCTCCGACCGCCCCGCCTGATCCCCCGGTGTGGCGTGACGCAGCTCCAGGGCCGGCCGGGGACCTCGGGCGGGCATCGATGGGCTTGCGGGTCGTCGGTAGCTTTGTCGCATGCGACCGCGGTCCGATCTTGCGATTGCGCCGGTCTATCTGCTGGCCATGCTGGCTTTCACCGCCATGGTCGTGCCGGTGGCCACCACCTGGGTCCGGGCCGATGTCGATGCGATCCCGGGGACGCTGATCGTGTTCGGGATGATCATGGTGGTTCGGCTCATCGCGATCGAGTCGACGCGACGGCCGCGGATGGTTCCGCTGGTGGCGGCCGGGTCCGTCACCGTCTTCCTGATGATCATCGTGGCGATGTCGGTGCCGCTCTGGCTGCTGGACGGCGGTCGTGCTCAGGAACTGCGTGCCACCGTGGTCTCGGTGTACGACGGGAGCGGCAACCCACCCTCGTACGACCTGGCCGTCGGTGGTGTGCCGATTCCCGGCCGGCTCGACGACTGGCCCGGCGACGGTGCGGGGGCGATCGGGGACGAGGTGGTGGTCGTGCAGGACCGGAAGGGGCTGACCGATCCGCGCCTGCCGGAGCAGCGTGCGGAGGACCTGGAGGGCGACCCCCGGGCCATGATCCTGCCGACCGTGGCGGTGGTGGCCGCCCTGTGTGCCGCCGCCGTCTGGCCCGGCCGCCGGCGCTCGGCGGCAGCGACACGGTGAGGGACCGCTCCGGGGCATCCTCGGCCGGAGCGCGGACCGCAAAGCCGGGACGGACCGCTTCGGCCCGGCGGGCGCGCTGCCGGGCGGGACGGGCCGCCTGCGTCGCGGGGGAGCCCCGGGACGGGGTGGGTGCGGTTGCGAGGGGTGTGGCCCGTACCAGATCCGGGTCTCAGTCTTTGGTCAGGTCCCAGCTGAGAAGCGTGAAGGTCATCTCCTCGTCGGCGCCCGCCCGGCGGTAG
Organism: Actinoplanes philippinensis; assembly: GCF_900113015.1. GTDB lineage: Bacteria > Actinomycetota > Actinomycetes > Mycobacteriales > Micromonosporaceae > Actinoplanes > Actinoplanes philippinensis. The sequence goes on along the minus strand of NZ_FONV01000012.1, from coordinate 142,393 downwards.
GTGGCCAGGGCGGCCTTGTTGTCGGACTCGGCGGCCACCCACATGCCGTAGCAACCGTTCTTGCGGGCGATCGCGGCCAGCGCGTCGACCAGCGCCGTGCCGACGCCCTGCAGCCGCGCGACCGGGGCGACGCCGAGCTCGTAGATCAGCATCTCGGTGCCCTTGTCCGGATGGGTCGTCTCGACGCCGGTGATCATGCCGACCGGGCGGTCCGCGTCGTCGTAGGCGAGCAGCAGATGGTGGGTCGGGTCGCTGAGGAACCGGCGGGTCACCGAGTCGATGGGCGGCGCGTCGAAGAGATCGGCCGCGCGATGGACGTCGGCCTCGACGGTGACTCGTTCGATGCGCATGACGCCACGATAGCCACGGATGAATCACGACTCAGCATTCGTTTGCCGACCGCCGGCCGGTCGATCGCAGGACTGATCGCCGAGGTCCCGCTCGGTACCATCGGCCGGTGCGGCGGATGAGGGGCGGCGACATGGCGGGTCAGGGGGACGAGACGCAGCCACGCTTCTCGCCGGGCGTCTCCGAGGCGGCCACGCCGACACCGACGCCCGCGACCGTGCCGGAGGGGCCCGTCTACGCCGAGCCGGTCGACCCGTGGGCCACCGCCGAGGCCGCCGCGATCGCCGCCGGCGGGCAGCCCGGTGGCTACCAGCCGCACCCGGATCCGCAGGGCACCTGGACCGTCCCGGGCGCCACCGAGCCGACCGTCGAGAAACGATCCCGCCGCCGGCTCGCGCTGATCATCGGCGGGGCGGTCGCGGGCGTGACGGTGATCGCGACCGCCGCCGCGGCCTTCCTGCTCTGGCCGAAATTCCCGGCGCTCGACTACCACGCGCTGCGCGAGGTGAAGCAGATCACGCCGAAGATCCCGTTCACTTCGACATTCATGGACACGGAGGTGTACGGGGAGCGCGCGTTCTTCGCCGGCGTCACCGACACGGGCACCCTGCACACGCTGGCCGCCGAGACCGGGAGCGGCGACGTGCTCTGGGAGAACGACAACGCGGGCACGGCGTACAGCTGGAAGGCGATGTACGCCCGGGAGAAGGTCCTGGTCCTCGTCTCCGGGGTCGACCCCACCACCAGCAGGAGCCGTGTCGTGGCGTTGAGCAGCGAGGACGGCCGGCTGGTCTGGGACAAGCAGCTCGGCTCCTCCGACGAGATCCACCTCGCCGCCGACACCGTGCTGTGGGTGGACCGGGAGGCGAAGAAGCTGACCGGCCTCGGCATGTCCGACGGCACGGTCGAGTGGTCGGTGGACGACCCCGACGCCACCTCCGTGCAACTGGTCACCGGCATCGATGACCTGACCGGGCCGGCCGGCGCCACCGGGCGGCCGTTCACCCCGGCCGGCGGCGACAAGCAACGCTTCGTGCAGATCGACTCCGACCGCACGGTCACGGTCCGCGACGTGCACACCGGTGACGTGCTGCAGAAACGCGCCGAGGTCGCCTCCACCGGCGACAAGGTCGCGGCCCACGACGGCCGGCTGTACGTGGTGGAGCCCGGCACCACCAAGCGCGTCTTCCAGTACGACCTGGCCCGATTCGCGGAGACCCAGCCGGTCACCCTGTACACGGCCGGCGACTCGGAGGACGTCGACCAGCTGACCCCGTGCGGCAAGCTGGTCTGTTTCGTGGTGTCCACCGGGTACGACGGGAAGGCCGACGTGGTCCGGGCGGCCGGCGGCGAAGGCGCGTGGGACAAGCCCGTCGCCGGGGTGGAGGAGCTGGTGGCGGTCGGCAGCAACGGCCTGCTGGCGGTCGGCGACGAGGGCACCACGCTGCTCGTCGGCGGCAAGGAGGCGTGGTATCGGCTCGGTGTCACGGTCCGGCTGGACGCGCGTAACGTGCTGACCTTCTCCGGTGGCCTGACCAGCTCGGTCGATGATCGCGAGCTGTCCGGCACGCACCTCGGCGAGGAGTCGGTGAATCTCGGCGTGCTGGCCGAGGTGCGCTCCGGGACGTGTTCGTGGAACACGTCGACGATCGCCTGTGCGAACGAGAAAGGCTACGTTCTCCACTCGTTCGCGGACTGAAAAGGCCCCCCTCATCGCGAGGGAGGCCTGTTCAGTGACCGATCAGCTTCAGATGCGGATGCCGGAGCCCGCGTTGAAGACGTGCAGCGCGGTGGTCTGCGGACGGATGTAGACCGTCTCGCCCATGTGCGGCATGTTACGGCGCTCGGTCCGGACCACGAACCGCTCCGAGCCACCCGGCAGGTCGGCGTGGCCGTACACGTTGGCGTCCGAGCCGAGGTCCTCGACCAGGTCCACGACGATCGGCAGAGCGTCGGCCGACTCGCCGACGACGTCGGCAGCCTCCGGGCGGAAGCCGACGGTCACCTTGCCGTCGCCACCCTCGCGGGCCGCGGCCACCTGCTCACGGGTGAGCGGGATGTTCAGCGCGCCGAAGTGGGCGCCGGTCTCGTTCAGCGGCACGGTCTTGATGTTCATGGCCGGGGAGCCCATGAAGCCCGCGACGAAGACGTTGCCGGGGGTGTCGTAGAGCGCCCGCGGGGTGTCCACCTGCTGCAGCACGCCGTCCAGCATGACCGCGACCCGGTGACCCATGGTCATGGCCTCGACCTGGTCGTGGGTGACGTAGACGGTGGTGACGCCGAGCTTGGCCTGCAGCGAGGCGATCTGCGAACGGGTCTGCACACGGAGCTTGGCGTCGAGGTTCGACAGCGGCTCGTCCATGAGGAACACCTGCGGCTGACGCACGATCGCGCGGCCCATGGCGACACGCTGACGCTGACCACCGGAGAGCGCCTTCGGCTTACGCGACAGGTACTCCTCGAGCTGGAGCAGGGCCGCGGCCTCCTTGACGGCGCGGTCGATCTCCGACTTCGGGGTCTTGCGCAGCTTCAGGGCGAACGCCATGTTCTCGTACACCGTCATGTGCGGGTAGAGAGCGTAGTTCTGGAAGACCATCGCGATGTCCCGCGACTTCGGCGGGAGGTGCGTGACGTCCTTCTCGTTGATCAGGATGCGGCCGCGGTCCACGTCCTCCAGGCCGGCGAGCATGCGCAGGCTGGTGGACTTACCACAACCGGAGGGGCCGACCAGGACGAGGAACTCTACGTCGCCGATCTCGAGGTTGAGCTCGTTGACCGCGGGGCGCTCGGAGCCCGGGTAGATCCGGGACGCCTTGTCATAGGTAACTGTAGCCATGGTGAAGCGACTTCCTTTCCACCGGCAGGAACGTGCCGGACGATCCGAGTAGAAGGAACAGCCCCGCCACCGTATTCGTTTCTTTCCGACCTGCCAAGATGGCGACCGCATCACAGGACGTTATGCTGATGCGCACTGCCCCTGTAGCTCAGCTGGCCAGAGCACCCGTCTTGTAAACGGGAGGTCGTCGGTTCGATCCCGACCGGGGGCTCTCTTCATGCCCGACCTCCGGCAACTCCCCGCAGAACGCAAGGGCACGGCCGGCACGTCACCTGCCCGGCACCCGTCTATGGCCTTGCCGGTGGCTCATCCGTAAGGCACACGCATCCACCACTGCCGGGCCCGCCGCCCTCCAGCGCGGCGCCGATCCGGAATGGCGGCGGCCCGCTCAAGTACGCAGTGACATCCGGATGTGACGGGCCAGGACAGGCGGCGTGATCCTTTTCGCCACCCGGCGTCCACCGCATCCCCCATCCGGCGGGGATATTTCGATGTCGAAAAAAACGAATCAGCGAACAATTTAAAACCATTCCCCCAGCACTTCCCCGCCCGCCCGTCTGAGGTATGTTCGGTAATGCCTGCAGGGAGACACGATCCTTTCTGTACGGCCGTCCGTCATGTCGCGGGAGATCCCCGCGCTTTCATGGAAGGGACACCGAACAAATGCGTTCCATCACACGTGGCGCCGTCGTGGCCGCCGCCGTCGCGACCGTGCTCGCTCCGGCCGCCGCGCAGGCCTCGCCGGGGCCGGACACCACCGGGCTCATGGGGACCTTCGGCTTCGGCCGCGCCGACGTCATCGGCGAGGCCGGGCTGCGTTCCGGCGTCTGGTCCGCCTATGCGGTGCGCTCGGGATTCGCCGGTGACGACCTGATCGTCAGCTATCCGGCCCGTACCACCCCGCTGGCGTCCGAGACCGTCGTCTACACCGCCGCCTTCAACGAGGTGGCCGACCCGCAGGCCGAGTGCCGCAAGGTCGGGGCGGCCGGCGTGGCGCAGCGGGCCTGGGTCTCGTTCCGGTGCCGGACCGGCTTCGTGCCGAGTTACACGCTGCTCGTGCGCTGACCTTTCGCGCGCCTTTCATCTCGTTCTCTCGTTGAATTCTCGACGCACGCCCTCGACACAATTGAGGACCATTTCATGAATTCATTCGCCAGTCGCGCTCTCGTCATTGTGGCCGGTGCCGGGACAGCTGTCGCCCTCGCCGCGGCACCCGCTCTCGCCGCCGACAACACCTTCACTCTGGCCGCCGGAAAGGCGAGCGCCTACGGCACGTACGACCGGATGATGAGCATTCCGGAGCGGCCGGTGCCGCCGGTCGCGGTCAACGGCACGCTGGCCGTGAACGGCCGGAACCGGTGCGCGGTCGTGCAGATCGCCTACAACGGCCCGGCTGACGGCATCGCGTGGCGCACCCTGAACAGTCTCTGCGGGCGGGGGAAGACGAACTTCGCGGCGCGTTCCGAGTTCCTGTGGGGCGGCGGCCGGCCTGAGGTTCGCCTGTGCACCGGCAACACGGTGGCCCGTGCCGAACAGGGCCGCGACTGCGACGTCTTCACGCCGGCGGCCGACTTCTGACGAGCGGCTCTCCCGCTGTCCGAAGCGGCGGGAGAGCCCGGCCCATCATCGATCCCGCCCCCGCTCGTTGATCTTGTGTGAACCTCTTCCTGATAACCGCGCTCGCCGCGGCGCTCAGTCTGCCCACCCCGACCGCACCGGCTCCGGCGCCCGCCTCGGACTGGACCCAGACCGGGTACGGCCCGGGCCAGACCTTCTACAACCCGTTCGAGACGACGCTGACCCCGGCGACGGTCGGCTCGATCAGGCAGCGCTGGGAGATACCCACCCACGGCGCCCCGGAGTGTGAGGTGGGCCGCGAGCCGCTGGCCGGCTACGGCAACCTCTACACCAGTGATCCGGGCGGGATCGGGGCGTACGACCCGGCGACCGGCGGCCGGCGCTGGCACGTGGCCCTGGAGCGCCGTGGCATCACCCGGATGGCCCTGGACGACGGCATCCTGGCGACCCTCACCTACGCCTGCGACAACCAGCACAGCTTCCTCGGCGCGTACCGGGCGAGCAACGGCGCCCGGCTCTGGGAGATCCCGCTCAGCGCGCCCTCCCAGGACATGATCGTGGACCGGGGTGTGGTCGTGGTGGACAGCCGGCCCGACTTCGAGGCGTCCACCGTCGCGCATCGGCTGGCCACCGGCGCCCGGCTGTGGAAACTCTTCGGTACCCGCGGCGACGGGCTGCTCTCGGCGCAGGGCCGGATCCTGCTGCGCACCGAGGGCGAGGGGTCCCGGGCGGTCGATGTCACAACCGGGGAGACGATCTGGCAGACCCCGGAGGATTGGTACGCCGTAGGCAGCAACCCGAACGGTTCGCGGTTCTACATCGGCCGCCACAACGGCGGCCTCACCGCGATCGACTCGGCCAACGGCAACAAGGCCTGGGAGTCGACCTGGCCGGCGCCGTCGGTGAGCGCCGACGACACGCACGTCTTCGTCCCACGGCAGCGGACCATCATCTGCCTGGACGCCGGGAACGGGCGCAGGCTCTGGTCGGTGCACCTGCCGGACGGCGCGGGACAGCCGGTCCGGGCCGGCGGGCTGCTCTTCACCGGCTCCGGCATGGGCGCCGCGCTGTCGATCGCCGACGCCACGAACGGCCGGTCGCTGAAAGGCGGTATGCCGAGCAGCCAGTACTACCCACCGACGGTGGCAGGCGGCCGCCTCTTCCTCACGGATGGCAACCGCCTGCGCGCGTACTTCTGAGGTCAGCTCTGGCGGCGGCGGCTCACCTCGGCGAGCGTGACCGCTGCCGCCACGCTGGCGTTCAGCGACTCCACGTCGGAGGCCATCGGGATGCTCACCCGCAGGTCACACGTCTCGCCGACCAGGCGGGACAGACCGCGGCCCTCGGAGCCGACGACCACGATCAGCGGGCCGACCGCGGCCTCCAGCTCGTAGAGGCCGGTCTCACCGTCGGCGTCCAGACCGATCGCGGTGAAGCCCGCCTTCTGTGCCGACTTGATCGCCCGCGTCAGGTTGACCACCTGGGAGACCGGGACACGGGCGGCCGCGCCGGCGCTGGTGCGCCAGGCGGTCGCGGTGATCCCGGCGGCCCGGCGCTCGGTCATGAAGACGCCGTGCCCGCCGAACGCGGCCACCGACCGGATCACCGCGCCCACGTTGCGCGGGTCGGTGATGCCGTCCAGCGCGACCAGCAGCGGAGCGGTCTGCTCCAGTGCGGCGTTGACCAGGTCGTCGAAGTCCTCATACGCGAACGGCGGCACCTGGAGCCCGATGCCCTGGTGCAGCACGCCGCCGGTCATCCGGTCCAGCTCGTTGCGGCTGATCTCCAGGATCGGGATGCCCCGGTCACCGGCGGTCCGGACGATCTCGGTCACCCGGTCGTCGATGTCGATGCCCTGCGCCACGTAGAGCGCGGTGGCCGGCACCAGCGCCCGCAGCGCCTCCACCACCGGGTTGCGGCCGAGCAGCAGCTCGGGACCCTCTTTGGTGGGGTTGGACCGGCGGCCCGGCGCGACCCGGGGACCACGCGGACCGCCGCCACGGACACCGCCGCGAGCCGACTGCGAACGGGTGATGCCGGCGGCCCGGCCACCGCCGCGACCCCAGGTGGTGTCCTTGGTGCCGGGGATGCCGACCTTGGGCGCGCGGCCCTCGGCGGCCGCGGCCCGGCGTTCCTTCTCCTGCTTGCGCGCGGTCTTCTCGGGCAGCTTCTCGGTGCCGGAGTAGCCCTTGTGCCAGGGGCGCTCGTCGGCCGGCAGGGTCTTCCCGCGGCCCTTGAGCCCGGAGCGGTTCTTACCGCCCGAGCCGACCGGCGCGCCCTTCTTCGAGGTGGTGCGTTTGCTGGCGTTGAACGAGTTGCCCGCCATCAGTGCTGTTCTCCTACCGTCCATCGCGGCCCGGCCGGAGTGTCCTCCACCTGAATACCCGCGTTCTTGAGCTGGTCGCGCACCGAATCGGCGGCCGCCCAGTCCTTACGTGCGCGGGCCTGGGCCCGCTGTTCCAATGCCAGGGCGACGAGCGAGTCGACCACCGGCTTCAGATCGTTGCCACCCTCGCCGCCGTCCCACTTCGCGTCGAACGGGTCGAGGCCGAGGACACCGAGCATGGCCCGGACCGCGGTGAGCGCGCCCCGGATGCCGGCCTCGTCGCCGGCGGCCAGCGCGGTGTTGCCCTCGCGCACGGTGTCGTGCACGATCGCCAGCGCCGCCGACGTGTTCAGGTCGTCGTTCATCGCGTCGGCGAAAGCCGGCGGCACCTGCTTGGGCCGGCCGGGGCCGACAACCTCGGCGGCCCGCTGCACGAAGCCCTCGATCCGCCGGTACGCGACAGCGGCCTCCCGCAGCGCCTCGTCGGAGTAGTCGATCCGGGACCGGTAGTGCGGGCTGCCCAGGTAGTAGCGCAGCTCGACCGGACGGATCCCGGACCCGACCAGCGACGCCAGGTCGATCACGTTGCCCAGCGACTTGCTCATCTTGGAGTCGCCCAGGTTGAGCAGGGCGTGGTGCACCCAGAAGCGGGAGAACCCGAGACCGGCCGCCTTGGACTGGGCCATCTCGTTCTCGTGGTGCGGGAACGTCAGGTCGAGGCCGCCGCCGTGGATGTCGAACTCGTCGCCGAGGTAGCGCCGGGCCATCGCCGAGCACTCGATGTGCCAGCCGGGACGGCCCCTGCCCCACGGTGAGGGCCAGTACGCGTCGCGGGGCTCGTCCGCCTTCACACCCTTCCACAGGGCGAAGTCGCGGTGGTCGCGCTTGTCGCGCACCGGGGCGTCGCCGGCGTCGCGCATGTCCTCCGGCTTCTGACCGGAGAGCGCGCCGTACTCCCCATACGACAACACGTCGAAGTAGACATCGGCGCAGTCGCCGCCGGCGGGGTAGGCGTGCCCGCGGTCGATCAGCTCCTGGATCAGGTCGTGCATCTCGGTGATGTGCCCGGTGGCCAGCGGCTCGTAGGTGGGCGGCAGCACGTTGAGCGCGGCGTAGTCACGATCCAGGTGAAGACGGTTCTCGTAGGCGATCGCCCACCACGGCTTCGCGGACTCCAGCGACTTCTGCAGGATCTTGTCGTCGATATCAGTGACATTGCGGACAAAATTCACCTCCAGCCCCTCATGCAGGAGCCAGCGGCGCAGCACGTCGTAGTTGACGGCGGAGCGAAGGTGACCGATATGCGGAGAGGACTGCACGGTGACACCACACAGGTAGATCCCCACCTGACCGGGAGTCATCGGGACGAAGTCCCGGACCGATCGGGTCGCGGTGTCATACAGGCGTAGAGTCACCGTACAAGGGTACCGGCCTGACTTCAGGGACGTGTCATCCGGAGCACGTCGAGCGCCTCGTCGAGCTGAGCCTCGGTCAGCGTGCCGCTTTCCACGTGCCCGCGCTCGATCACCACCTCACGGATCGTCCGCCCGGTGGCCAGCGCCTGCTTAGCGATCTTGGCGGCCTCGTCGTAACCCAGGTAGCGGTTGAGCGGGGTCACGATCGACGGCGACCCCTCCGCGTAGGCCCGGGTGACCTCCTCGTCCGCCTCCAGCCCGTCGACGCAGCGGTCGGCGAAGAGCCGGGCCACGGCGGCCAGCAGCCGGATCGACTCCAGCACGTTGCGGGCCATCACCGGCAGCATCACATTGAGCTCGAAGTCGCCCTGGGTGCCGGCGAAGGCCACCGTCGCGTCATTGCCGATGACCTGGGCGGCGACCTGGCGGACCGCCTCGGGCACCACCGGGTTCACCTTGCCGGGCATGATCGACGAGCCGGGCTGCAGGTCGGGCAGGCGCAGCTCGCGCAGACCCGCCCGCGGGCCCGAGCCCATCCAGCGGATGTCGTTGGCGATCTTGTAGAGGCCGGCGGCGATCACCCGGAGCTGGCCGGACGCCTCGACCAGCGCGTCCCGCGCGCCCTGCGCCTCGAAGTGGTCGCGGGCCTCGGTCAGCGGCAGGCCGGTCTCCTCGGCCAGCAGGCGGATCACCGCCGGGGCGAACCCGGGCGGCGTGTTCACCCCGGTGCCGACCGCGGTGCCGCCGAGCGGCAGCTCACCGAGCCGGGGCAGGGTGTCGCGGAGGCGCTCGACGCCGTTGGTGACCTGCCGTGCGTACCCCGAGAACTCCTGGCCCAGAGTGACCGGAGTGGCGTCCATGAGATGCGTGCGGCCGCTCTTGACGACGGTCTTGAAGGCCTCGGCCTTCGCGCTCAGCGCCACCGCCAGGTGGCCGAGCGCCGGGATCAGGTCGGCGCTGATCGCCTCGGTGGCGGCCAGATGGATCGAGGACGGGAAGACGTCGTTCGACGACTGGGAGGCGTTGACGTGATCGTTCGGGTGGACCGGACGGCCCAGGTCACGGCTCGCGAGGGTGGCGATGACCTCGTTGGCGTTCATGTTCGACGAGGTGCCCGAACCGGTCTGGAAGACGTCGACCGGGAACTGGTCGTCGTAGCCACCGTCGGCCACGTGCGCGGCAGCCGTCGCGATCGATTCGGCCAGATCCTTCTCCAGCACGCCGAGACTCGCGTTCGCCCTGGCGGCGGCCCCCTTGATCCGGGCCAGCGCCCGGATGTGGGACGGCTCCAGGCCACGGCCGGAGACCGGGAAATTCTCCACCGCGCGCTGCGTCTGCGCCCGCCACAGCGCGGCGGCCGGCACCCGCACCTCACCCATCGTGTCGCGTTCGATCCGGAAACCACTCTCGTCAGTCGTCACCGGACCATCCTCTCTCGACGTCCGCCGGACCGCTTGAGATCCCGATCTCCCGGAACAGCGCCGCGGCTCGCGCCCGGAGGCTCACCGCCTCCGGATCATCCGGCTCCAGGCAGGCGGCGAGACCGGTCAGAGCACGAGCGATGGAGTACGCCATCCGCCCCGCCGTGGCCGGCCGGAGCGAGCGTTCGTACCTCTCCCGGGCGCCCGCCACGTCCCCGGCCCGGCGCAGCGTGGTGGCCAGGCCGTGGCCGAACTCGGACTCGTGCCGGGTGTCGCGCATCCGCACCGCGATGTCCAGCGCCCGGTGGTGCTCGGCACAGGCGTCGGCGTACCTCCCGGCGTCCCGGAACAGCCGCGCCCGATCGTTGTGCAGGGCCGAGCAGGCCCAGCACCTCGGCGAGCGTACCGAGCAGGCCGACCGAGGACGTCCGCATCGCCATCGCCTCGTCGTGCGCGAGCACCGGCAGCGACTCCAGCTGGATGCCGTCCAGCCCGGCGAGCCGCCGCCGGCCGGTGACCAGGGCCAGGCTGCCCGGGGTGGTCGACCCTGCAGGTCGACGAAGAGGTGCCCGTCCGGCAACCGGTCGCCGATCAGCGTCGCGACGTGCAGCGCCAGGGTCGTCTTGCCGCTACCGGCCATCCCGTCCAGGACGGCCACCACCGCAGCACGTCGCGGGCCTGGCGGAACTCGGCCGGCGCGTCGATCTCCGCGCACGCCGGACCGCGCCACAGGTCGAGAGCCTCCCGGTACGCCGCCCGCGCGGCCTCCGTCCCGCCGGCCGTCGCCAGCACGATCCGATCACGCCCAGCCGTCGCCACTACCAAACGTCCTTCTATCGTTACGGAGAGTGTTCATAGTATGTGGTAGCGCAAAGTAGCCATCCCCGTCCTGTGCGCTCGCGCCCGAAGCGTACCGAGAGCCTCAAGAGCGGATCGACAGTGAATCGACAGCGGCCTACGGCACCCTTCTCCCCAGCGCCGTCTCGCCGCGATGCTTCCCGGAGCGCCCCCAGAGAGTGGCGAGGCGGCCCAGCCGCAACGGGCTGTTCGTACTTCAGTGATCACTCAGAGTTGGACGACGCTGGCTTCGTTACGTACCGTCGGCTGAGTTTGGATGACCCCGACGAAGAGGACTCCCCGATGCGACGCGCCATCCTGGCCCTGCTCGCGGGCGGTGTGCTGGTCACCAGCGCCGCCTGCAGCGACGACGCGAAGAACGAGGACAACGCGGCGCCGGCCGTCACCACTCCCGCCGCCTCGGTGCCCGCGGTGCCCGTCCCGTCCCCCACACCGGACTACACCGCCGAGACCATCCAGATCTGCGAGCGCCTGGACAAGGTGTTCACCACCGAGTTCGGCGACTTCGGCGAAGCGCTCGGCAAGATGATCGCCCACAAGGAGGCGAAGGAGACCGCCGACGCGGACAAGGCGGAGAAGCAGGCCGCCACCGAACTGAAGGCGGTCGCCACGCAGATCCGCAAGGAGACCACGAACGCGGAGGACCCCGAGCTCAAGACGGCGGCCGCCACCTCGGCGCAGCGGATCGAGGGGAGCGCCAAGGACCTCGACTACATCGAGGAGATCAAGAGCACCAAGGATCTGGACGGCTCCCTGAAGAACCAGATCAGCGAGTGGATCAGCCCGCTCGCCGGTTACTGCGGCGTCACCCGCGCCGTGGAGTCCCCCTCGGCCGCGCCGTCGGGACCGCCCGTCTCGGCGGCCCCGTCAGCGTCCGTGGGCTAGCCGTTCCGCAACGGCCGATCCGTCCGGCGGCGGCCGATGCGTTCAGCCGCGGCCCATGCGTTCAGCGGCGGCCGATGCTGAAGACCGGGTTCGGTTTGGTGACGTCGGCGAAGAAGTCGTTGCCCTTGTCGTCGACGACGATGAAGGCGGGGAAGTCCTCCACCTCGATCTTCCAGACCGCCTCCATGCCGAGCTCGGGGAACTCCAGCACCTCGACGTGGCGGATGCAGTCCTGGGCGAGCCGCGCGGCCGGGCCGCCGATCGAGCCGAGGTAGAAGCCGCCGTAGGTCTGGCAGGCGTCGGTGACCTGCTTGGACCGGTTGCCCTTGGCCAGCATGACCATCGAGCCGCCGGCCGCCTGGAACTTCTCGACGTAGGAGTCCATCCGGCCGGCCGTGGTCGGACCGAACGAGCCGGACGCGTACCCCTCGGGGGTCTTGGCCGGACCGGCGTAGTAGACCGCGTGGTCCCGCATGTACTGCGGCATCGGCTGGCCGGCGTCGAGCCGCTCCGCGATCTTGGCGTGCGCGATGTCGCGGGCGACGACGAGCGGGCCGGTCAGCGACAGGCGGGTCTTCACCGGATACTTGCTGAGCTCGGCACGGATCTCGGCCATCGGCCGGTTGAGGTCGATGTTGACGACCGGCGACGAGTCGAGGTCGACGTCGGGCAGGTAGCGGGCCGGGTCGGTCTCCAGCCGCTCCAGCCACACACCGGAGGGGGTGATCTTGGCGACCGCCTGCCGGTCGGCCGAGCAGGACACCGCGATCGCGACCGGGCAGGACGCGCCGTGCCGGGGCAGCCGGACCACCCGCACGTCGTGGCAGAAATACCGCCCGCCGAACTGGGCGCCGATGCCGAAGTCACGGGTCAGCTCAAGGACCGCGGCCTCCAGTTCCAGGTCACGGAAGCCGTGCGCCAGCATCGTCCCGGCGGTGGGCAGGTTGTCCAGATACTTCGCGGAGGCCAGTTTCGCCGTCTTCAGCGCGTGCTCGGCGCTGGTGCCGCCGATGACGACCGCCAGATGGTACGGCGGACAGGCCGACGTGCCGATCAGGCGCAGTTTCTCGTCCAGGAACTGCATCATGCGCTGCGGATTGAGCAGCGCCTTGGTCTCCTGGTAGAGGTAGGACTTGTTGGCCGAGCCGCCGCCCTTGGCCATGAAGAGGAACTTGTACGCGTCCGGGTGACCGCCCGGGTCCTCGGCGTAGAGCTCGATCTGGGCCGGCAGGTTGGTGCCGGTGTTCTTCTCGTCCCACATGGTGATCGGGGCGAGCTGCGAATACCGCAGGTTGAGCCGGGTGTACGCCTGGTAGACGCCGAGCGCGACGGCCGCCTCGTCGGTGCCGTCGGTCAGCACGTGCCGACCGCGTTTGCCCATCACGATCGCGGTGCCGGTGTCCTGGCACATCGGCAGGACGCCGCCGGCCGCGATGTTCGCGTTGCGCAGCAGGTCCAGCGCGACGAACCGGTCGTTCGGCGACGCCTTCGGGTCGTCGATGATCGCGCGCAGCTGGGCCAGGTGGGCGGGCCGCAGGTAGTGCGCGATGTCGTGCATCGCCTCCGCGGTGAGCTGGGTGAGCGCGGCCGGCTCGACGGTCAGGAACCGTCGCCCCCCGGGGCCCTCGACGACATCGACACCCTCATCCGTGACCAGGCGGTACTCGGTCAGGTCGTCGCCGGTCGGCAGGAGCGGCGAGTACCTGAAATCGGCGCTGGAGCTCATGAACCGAAAGATTAGGCCAGCGAGGCGGCGCGACGCGAACCCGTCCCCGCCGCTCCGCGTCAGGAGAACGGCAGATAGGCCATATCCCGGCCGGCGACCAGGATCAGGCCGTCCGGGCCCACCGTGAAAACCTTCGCATCGGTACGCACGTCAGCACGAACCGTGCCACTGCTGACGCTGAGAGCCGTCACCCGTCCCTCGGAGGCCACGATCGCGGCGTACGGGGTGAGCGCCGCCCCGGCATCCGGACGATCGTCCTGCCGCCACACGTTCTTGTCCTTGGTGAACGAGAATCCCCGGATCGACGCGCCCTTACGGATCACCGCGTACGCGTCGTCGACGGCGAGCACCGTGGACTCCTTGTCGCCGTACCAGAGGTTCCGCCCGTCATAGCCGTTGATCAGGACCTCGCGGCCGTACGGGTCGACGCCGAGCACCACGTTGTAGCCGCCCGCCGGGTCCTGGTCCTGCTCACAGGCGGAGCCGTTGTCCGCGGTCCGCAGGTTCAGGCCGTCGCGCCGCCACACCACCTCGCCGGCGGGGCTGCCGCCCACCACGCCGTAGTAGCAGGTGCCGTCGCGAGCCGTGCCGGTGACCGTGAGCACCCGGCCGCCGACCACCACGATCCGCTGGTCCCGGGCCGGGCGCACGGTCTGCACCAGCCGCCCGGTGGCCGTGTCGATCACCCGGACCTCGCCGTCGTGCGGCAGCCCGATCAGCCCCGGCAGCGCCGGCGGCCCGGCCACGTCGTCGTCCACCGCACCGGACACCAGGCGGCGGGTGTCCGGCAGATCCGGGTTCGCCGCGTCCAGGACGAACCCGATGCTGCCGGTGGCGACGCTCCACAACTGGGTGCCGGCCCGCGGATCCCAGGCGGTCAGCCGGCAGGAGTCGCCCCCGCCGCAGCTCAGGTCCACGATCGCGTCCTGGTATGTCCAGACCGCCGAGGCCGCGGTGTCGGCGCGCCGCACCGCGCCGGTGGACGGATCGAGGACCTGGTAGCCCTTGGTCAGCAGCCGGCCGGTCACCACCACCGAGTTGGCGCCCTTGCCGGCGACCGCGGCCCAGTCGGCGTCCGACGACCACAGCTTCACCGCGGCGGTCAGGCCGTACGCCTCGACCGATGTCCGGTACTCGACGATCACCGCCTCACCGGCGATGGACACGCTCTGCGGGGTGCCGCCGAGCGACTGCTGCCATCGGGTGCCCGGCGCGACCGGCCCGCTCGTGGTGATCCAGGACCAGAGCTGGGGGAACGGATTCCAGGTGTGGGTCGTGGCCAGCACGGTGAGAGCCACCGCGGCGACGGTGACCACCCAGAGTCCCTTCCAGGAACCGCCTCCCGAGGCCATGTCGGCAGGGTAATGACCTTCGATCCCGGAGAGGCCGAGCGCGGAAAGTCCGTGTCGTCACGCTATGCCTGACTTGCCGACCTGACCAGGGGCACCGTCCGGTACGGGATCAACTCCGCCAGCGCGATGATCGTGTGCGCCCGCACGATGCCCTCGTAGCCGACGATCTGATCGATCACCCGCTGCAGGTCCGCGTTCGACCGGGCCACGATCCGGCACAGGATGTCCCCGCTGCCGGTGATCGTGTGCGCCTCCAGGACCTCGGGGATCTCCGCCAGGTGACCGGCGACGGCGTCGTGCCCGTACCGCTGACTGATCTCCAGCGTCACGAAACTCATCACGCCGAACCCGATCGCCTCCGGTGACACCTCGGGGCCGAAGCCCTTGATCGCGCCCCGCGCGATCAGCTTGTCCAGCCGGGCCTGGACCGTGCCGCGCGCCACGGCGAGCCGGCGGGAGAGTTCCAGCACACCGATCCGCGGCTCGGCCGCCAGCATGGCGATCAGGCGCGCGTCAAGCGCGTCGAGCTGGACAGTCTGCTCACCCACGCCCGGAACCTACCGCACCGATTGCGCACGTTGCCCAGCGACGATCGGAAGGGTTGCTCATGGCCGTGCGCTGCGTCACTGTCAGGCCACCTGGGACACTGTGCGCAGGCGGGCGATCGCTCCGCAGGGAAGTGTCAGGCTGTCGTGGTAAAGGTTTGCGCATGAGTTCCGTTCCCGCGGGTTGGTACAAGGACCCGGCCGACACCAGTACCCAGCGCTATTGGGACGGTGAGGGCTGGCTGGGCAAAGCCATCCCGGCGGACGCCGTCCCGCCGGACGGCCCGCCCGCGGCCGAGCCGGAGCCCCCCGCGCCGGATCCGTCCTCGCAACCCACCATCCCGACCGGCACCGCTGTCGCGCCGCCGGCGTGGGGCCAGCCCCCGCCCGGCTGGGGCGCGCCGCCGGCCCAGCCGTTGCCCGGCCCACCGCCCGGCTGGGGCGCGCCGCCGTCGTCTCCCGGCGGCCCGGCTGCTCCGGCGTCCGGCCCGGTGCCGGGGCCACCGCCGGGGTGGGCGCCGCAGCCCCCGCCGCCGCCCGGCTGGCAACCACCGCCCGGCTGGCAGCCGCCACCTGGCATGCAGCCGCCACCTGGCATGCAGCCGCCACCTGGCATGCAGCCGCCACCTGGCATGCAGCCGCCACCTGGCATGCAGCCGCCTCCCGGCTGGCAGGCGCCGCCCGGCATGGCCGCCAAGGGCCACGCGCCCGCCTACCCCTATCCGTATCCGTTCCCCATGCCCGAGGTCCGGCCGCACGGCATGGCACTGGCCGGGCTCGGCAAGCGGCTCACCGCCCGGCTCGTCGACATCGTCGCGGTGCTGCTGCTCAACGCCGTGGTGAACGGCTACTTCGTGTATCTGTACCTGCAGGACTTCATTCCGATCTTCCGGAACATCATGGAGCAGGCGGCGAACGGGACGACCGTGCCGGTGGCCCGGCAGGGCACCCCGCGGATGCAGATGCTGAGCATCGCGATCATGATCATCGCCACGCTGCTCTGGCTGGCCTACGAGGCGCCGGCGATCGGCAACAGCGGCCAGACCCTCGGCAAACGGCTGATGGGCATCAAGGTCGTCCCGGTGGAGAAGACCGGCCAGCTCGGCTTCGGGCGGGCCTTCACCCGGTGGGCCTGGCTCGGCATGTGGACCCTCTTCTGGTCGTGCGGTGTCGGCTTGATCGTCCAGCTGCTGTATGCGCTGTCACCCGTCTTCGACCCCCGCCTGCGCCAGGCCTGGTATGACAAATCGGCGGCCACCGTCGTCGTCGACGTGCCCGCGGGTGGCGTGCCACCGACCATCGAACCCGGAGGATCCCGATGACCCGCCTGACCCGCGCCGACCTGGATGCGCTGCCCGCCTACGTGCCCGGCCGCAACGTCGCCGACCTGGCCCGCGAGCTGGGCATCGCCGAGGCGGTCAAGCTCGCCAGCAACGAGGTGCCGTACGGTCCGTTGCCCGGAGTGGTCGAGGCCGTCACCGAGGCGGTCCGGGCCGTGCACCGCTACCCCGACATGGGTGTCGTCGAGCTGCGCGACCGCATCGGCGGCCGGCTCGGCGTCGACCCGGCGCGGGTGGTCACCGGCTGCGGCTCGGTGGCGCTGGCCGAGACCCTGGTCAAGGCCACCTGCCTGCCGGGTGACGAGGTCGTCTACTCGTGGCGGTCCTTCGAGGCGTACCCGATCATCGCCGCCGGGGCGGGCGCCACCAGCGTGCGCGTGCCGAACACCGCCGAGCACGGACACGACCTGGCCGCCATCGCCGCCGCCATCACCGACCAGACCCGGCTCGTCTTCGTCTGCAACCCGAACAACCCGACCGGCACGTTCCTGCGCAAGGCCGAACTCGACCGCTTCCTCGCCGACGTCCCGTCCGACGTGCTGGTGGTGCTCGACGAGGCGTACCGGGAGTTCGTCACCGACCCCGCCGTACCGGACGGCGTCGACACCTACGGCGACCGGCCGAACGTCGTGGTCCTCCGCACCATGAGCAAGGCGTGGGGCCTGGCCGGCCTGCGGATGGGCTATCTGGTCGCCCAGCCCGAGGTCGCCGCCGCCGTCCGCAAGGTCGTCACCCCCTTCTCCACCAGCCTGGTCGCCCAGGCCGCGGCGCTCGCCGCCCTCGACCAGGAGCCGGAGGTACACCGCCGCTGCGCCCTCGTCGTGGCGGAGCGCTCCCGCGTCACCGAGTCGTTGCGCAAGCTCTCCCTCGACGTCCCGGACAGCCAGGCCAACTTCGTCTGGCTCCCCCTCGGCGACCGGACGGCCGGCTTCGCCGCCGCTTGCGAGAGCCGAGGCGTGATCGTGCGCGGCTTCCACCCGGAGGGCGTCCGGGTCACCATCGGCACCCCGGAAGAGAACGACCTCTTCCTGGCCACCGCCGAGGCCGCCCTCACCTGACCAACCCTCGTGGCGAGTCGCGGCGTCCTCCCCGCCGCGATTCCCACGCAGCCCCACCCCGGCCTCGCGCAACCACGCCACGCGCCACGCCACCGGGCACCACGGCACCCCTCCACCGCGAGCCGCGCCGCCCCGCGCCACCGGGCACCACGGCACCCCGCCACCGGGCACCCCGCCACCGCGCGCCACCCCACGCCACCGTGTCGGTCGCTGTCCTTGGTCCCTAGCGGCTTCGAGCCGGGCGCGAGCCTCAGTCGGGAAGCGCGATCAGCAGAACCGCATCCGTCGCGAGGTAGTAGATCGGGGACTCCGGATCATCCGGCGCATCCGGGTTGAGGCGTTCGATGGCGAGGAAGCCATCGGTCACCTGGTAGAGCCCAGGCTTCCAGTCGAGGGTGTCCTCCCTGTCCGGCCAGAAACGCAGCGGCATCGAATACTTCAAATCCCCGGTCCGGACATCCACCCCCCTCAGCATGTTCTCCGGCGTCAGCAGCAGCACCGTCTCCGATTCTCCGCCCAGCACCCGCACCGGCCCCGAAGTTGTCCACAATGGCGCTCCATCCACAGTCCGCCCGGCAACCGCCGGGAAAAAGGCGGAGGGTGACATCCCGGCAGGCACCGACGGCAGCACGTCAGCAGGAGCGGCCCCAGCGGGCACCGACGGCGGCACGGCGATGGAATCGGTCAATACGGCCACGGCCGGGGCCGACGGCGGCACACCGGCGGAGGCGGAGGAGGTGATCCCGGCAGGGATCAACGGCGGAGCCGAGGTGGTGACCCCGGCCGGAGCCGAGGTGGTGACCCCGGCCGGAGCCGAGGTGGTGACCCCGGCCGGAGCGGAGGGAGACGAGCCGGAGACCGGGCCGGGCGTCACGCCCGGTGGCGGCGGCAGGGAGACATCGGGATGAACAGCGGTGATGACGATGCCCCCCACGATCGTGGCCAGCGGGTCGTCGAGAGCGGGCGCACGGCGTGGCACAGCGGTGGTGGCGAGCCACCCCCGCCCGGCGCCGTCCCGGAACGCGTCACAGTTCGAGGTCCCGCAGCCGACCGGCCGGTAGGGGCCGGCCGGCCACCCGGTGAGCGCGGCGCCCGTCGTCGCGTCGTAGACCCCGGTGGCGCAGAGGTAAGCATCACCGCTGGTGGTGAAGCCGTCCACACACCCGGCCGGGACCGTGGCCGTCCAGATGGACTGGCCGGTGCTGGCGGCGTACCCGGAAAGGGTCTGCCCCTCGGTGACCAGCAGGGTGCCGGCGGCCAGACGCAGGCCGGGCGGGTCCCAGACGGTCGCGGCGCCGGTCCGATGTCCGGCGAAGCCGGGCGCTTCCGGCCCGTCGGCCCGCCACCTGACCTCTCCGGTACGCGCATCGATCGCCACCAGCTTCCCGTCGGACCACCGGGTGATGACCGTCGTGCCGCTCGCCACGACCGCGCTGAGCTGTTCGGGCCAGCGCCGGAACGACCAGCGTGCCGTGTACACGGCACGGGCGGTCACTGGCCCGTCCGCACGCACCTGGTGCTTCGCCGCATAAACCCGCACGGTCCCGTCGACGATCAGCGGCGCCACGTTGAGACGGCTGGTCACGCCGAGCAGCTTGGTCGAGGGTGTGGGAGGGTTCGGCGTCGTGGCGCTCGCGGACAGCTCAGCGGGAGCCAGCACACGCCAGCCGATCAGGCCGCTCACTGCCAGCAGAAGCGCGGCCGCCATGATTCGCAGCAGCACCCGGGTCACGGCCCAAAGTATTCCAGGTCAGTGCCACTCGGCTCATCGCCGGGCAGCCGACGGCCCCGGAGGGCCGGGCCATATCGGGACCGACCCGCGTTTTCCGCCGTCCAGTCATGAACCTGAGTGGCCCGCCGAGCAGCCCACTGAAGATCACCGAATTGCCGGGCGTGTTACTCGTACCCGCCGTTGATCAGGCCGAGACGGACCAGCTCGGTCAGCGGCTCGACGACGTTGGCGGCGCCGAATCCGACGAAGAGCGGCCGTGGCCCGTCCCGATGTGCGCGGGCCGGCTCGAATAGCGGGACAGGATGGGTGGCCGCGAGCGCCTCGGCGACGTCGGCGACCTCACCCCCACCGGCGGCGATCACGGTGGCGACCAGCACGTTGAGGAAGCCGTGATGGGTGAACCCGGTCTCCGGATCGGTGTGCCGGGTCGCGTGCCGCAGCCCGGCGGCGAGTTTGAACGGCAGTTGCCGGTCACGGCAGGCGCAGATCACCGCGGCCAGTTCGACGGGGGTGGGGAAGAGTTCCGCGGCAAGGCCGCCGACCCGGAACTTCGGCGCGATCCGCAACCCCCGGGCGCGGGCCTCGGCGACCGAGTCGAGGGCGGCGAGCAGGCCCCAGCTGAGCGGGATCTCGGCGTAGAGGGGCAGCCCGTTCTGTGTTTCGGCGAAGGCGCAGAGCGTGGCGACCCCCGGCTGCGGGTCCTCGCCACGCCGGGCGACGGCTGCTTCGACGTGCTCGACCACGACCCCGGAGGCGCGCAGCTTCTCGACGGTGGCGGGCAGCGCGGCCGCCGGCACGTCGCCGATCAGCCCGGCGGTGAGCCGGGGCATCTGCTCGATGCCGACCGTCGATGCCGGCACGAGCAGGGATCCGACCAGATCGCGATACCACGCGGCCCCGTGCTCGCGGTGTTTGGTGACGGCGTCGGCGAGGCCGATCGGGCTGGGTGGGAGCAGGGAAGCGTCATCGACCAGCCCGGCGTAGAGCGGAGGCACCATCGTTGACACGAATCCGAACCTAATAGACGCCGTGAGATACGGACAACCAAGTCCGTTATGTCACTTCCCAGCCCGGCCGGTCAACACGACGCCCCCACCCGAAGCATCACGCCCCCACCAGCCCGAACTCGCGGGCCGCGACGAGACGAACCCGACGACCCAGGTCAGCGATGCCGGTGCAACAGCACCACGATCTCGGCCACGGCGGCGGTCAGCATCCCGGCGACGAGCGGCACCGGGCCGCCGACCATCGCGTACGCCAGCAGGAACAGTGGCGCCGCGAAGGTGAGGTGGACCGCCACCGCGAGGGTCCGGTCGGAGTCGCGCAGCCGCCGCAGCACCACACCCGCCGGCTCGGGCAGCCGGCTCCGGAACCAGAAGACGACAGCACCGAAGACCAGGGCACCGATCAGCCCCGCCCACACCCGCGAGATCCCGGCGCTGATCAGGGTCATGGCGGCGGCCAGGACGGCGGCGACGACGACACCACCAGCGCCATACTCCACGGTCTCCCGCACCGCCTGCGCCGACTCCTCGGAGATGTCGAGAACCGGCCGGGTGGGGAGGCTCACCGACGGCGGCGGTGGCGTGGCCGGCGACTCGGGCGTCTCCGTGGCGTCGGGCGGCGGCGCCTGGGGAGCGCTGAGGGAGGCCTCATCGGCGAGGTCCTCGATGGCGCGGGCCCAGCGTCGCCGCTCGAATCGCACGATGCCGGTCTCCCGCCCGGCGTCACCGATCGTCGCGTCCAGGTCGAGGGCCTCGCCGTACGCCCGCTGGGCCAGGTCGAACAGCCGCAACCGGGCGGCGACGACGGCCAGGACCAGGTGTGCCTCGGCTTCGGCAGGTGCGACCCGGACGCCGTTCCAGGCGGCGTTCAGCGCCTCCTGCCCGTTACGCGACTCGCTGAGCAGCGCCGCGCCGGTACGCTGCGCATACGCATCGTCGGGCCAGTCACGCAGGATCTCGGCGGCGATCCGAGCGGCGTCGGCGTAGCGGCGGCTGTCGGTGAGCGCCATCGCCCGGACCACGAGGGCGGACAGCGCCCGCGGGTCGACGGTGGCCGCCCGGTCCGCGGCGGCGAGGGCCTCGGCGGGCTGCTCGGCGATGAGGTGGATGCGGGCGAGCGTCGCCAGGAGGCTGACCTCCTGCGGCTCGGCGGTCAGACCGGCCGCGATCTCATCGGCTGCCTCGTCGTAACGGCCGAGATCAGCGAGGAGGAGGGCACGCTGGCGGTACTCCTCCGGGGTGGTGTCGGGCTCCAAGGGGGCGGGCACGTGCCGAGCGTAGGCCGTCTACCTGGAAATCACCCGAGTCGGGGTGACCCGGCACACCAACCGCACGGTGCCGGGCGCGTCAGCGCTCCACGGCTCGTTGGCATATTTGTAGCTGAGCTCGCCGATCAGGTCACCGTCGTCGTCGGCAAGACCGACAATCCCTTCAACCGAGATGTACGCGTAAGGCTGCGCCGGGTCGAACGCGCAGATCGACACACGCGGGTCACGTTCCATGTTGCGGGTTTTGATCCGGTCCCGTGTCGTCGAGAAGAGGACGTCGTCACCGTCGCGCTTGACCCAGATCACGGTCGATTGCGGGCTGCCGTCCTCGTTGATCGTGGTCAACACCGCATACGTCGGATTGTCGATCAGCGTCCGGGCGGCTCCGGGCAGCGGGACGGTCATGGCAGTGATCATGCCCGATGCGGCAGTTCCTACTCCTCGTGACCCTCACCACCACACCGCCACCGCATCCGCTCGCCGCGTTGACGCTCCCCGTCGGCAGCAGTCCGATCCCCCGCCATGTGGACGCCCCCCATCAGCAGCAGTCCGATCCCCCGCCATGTGGACGCCCCCATCGGCAGCAGTCCGATCCCCCGCCGCATAGGCGCCCACCATCGATGGCGTGCCCAGTCACCCCGCCGCGTAGACGATCGCCACCGCGGTGCCGGCGAGTCCTTCGCCACGCCCGGTTAGCCCGAGCCCGTCCGTGGTGGTCCCGGCGACCGTGACCGGCGCCCCGACCGCCTCGGATAGCACCCGCTCCGCCTCGGCACGGCGCTTGCCGATCTTCGGCCGGTTGCCGATCACCTGGATCGACACGTTCCCGATCTCGAACCCCGCCGCCCGGACCCGTCGCGCGGTCTCGGCGAGAAGGGTGATGCCGGCCGCTCCGGCCCACTCCGGCCGGCTGGTCCCGAAGTTGCTGCCGAGATCACCGAGCCCGGCGGCGGAGAGCAGCGCGTCACAGGCGGCATGGGCGGCCACGTCAGCGTCGGAGTGCCCGGCCAGTCCGGGCTCACCGGGCCAGTACAGACCGGCCACCCAGCAGGGCCGCTCCGCATCGAAGGCATGAACGTCGGTGCCGATCCCCACCCGCGGAACAATCACGCCCACCACCTTAAACGTTCCGATCTTGCCCGCCTCCCCACCGCGTCGGGCAGCGGACAACCCAAGATCACCGCAGGCCGTGAGCCAGCGGGACAGCGAGCAGCGAGGCGGCGGGACAGCGAGCAGCGAGGCGGCGAGGCGGCGATCAGGACGCCACCGCAAGTCGGCAAGCCACGATCACCGCAAGGCGGAAGACCACAACAGTCGCGAGTGGGATGACGGCGAGACGGCGGGCAAGAGAAAGGGAAAGAGCAAGACAAAAGGGCAGGGAAGAAGGGCAAGGAGAACACCGCCGCAAGCCGGCAAGCCATGATCACCGCAAGCCGCGGGAGCGCAGCCATCGCGGGTGGGGCGACGGCTAGGACGACAGGGTGAGCAGGTGGGTGGCGACGGCCAGATCCAGCGGGCGCGTGATCTTCAGGGCGAAGTCGGACCCCGGGACGCAGACAACTGACCGCCCGAGTTTCTCCACCGCGCCCGCATCGTCGGTGTGCAGGTCGGCGGCCGCCGCGTGGGCCGCGCGCAGCACCGGCGCCCGAAAACCCTGCGGTGTCTGCACAGCGCGCAGCACCGAACGGTCGACCGTCCCGAGGACTGTGCCGTCCGCACTGACCTCCTTGATCGTGTCGACCACGGGCAGCGCCGGGATGACCGCGTCGGCCCCCTCGCGCACCGCCGCGGCGACACGCTCGAAGAGATCGGCGGGCGCCAGGCAGCGGGCCGCGTCGTGCACGAGCACGATGCCGATGTCATCGGGAACGACGGCGAGGGCGGCGGCGACGGAGTCCTGCCGCTCGGCGCCACCGGCCACGACGACGACCGGCGCGACCGGGCTGAGCAGGGCGTGCACGGCGTCGACGTCGGCCGGCGGCGCCGCCACCACGATCATGCGGACCGAGGGTGCGGAGGCCGTCCGCCGGATGGCGTGCACGAGGAGCGGCTCGCCGTCGAGCAGGCGCAGAGCTTTGGGCGCGCCGGGGCCGAGGCGCACCCCGGCGCCCGCGGCGGGAACGACGACGGCGACGTCACCGCGAGCATTGAGCTGCGCGGTCACGTCGCCGTCGTTGTCGCCGGACACACCATGTGAGTCAGACACAGTGAAGAGGGATGGCGTCGATCGGATCAGGCCTCGGTGAGGACCTTGTCGAGCAGGACCTCGGCCTCATCCTTGGTGCTCTTCTCAGCGAGGGCCACCTCACCGACCAGAATGTCACGAGCCTTGGCGAGCATCCGCTTCTCACCCGCCGACAGGCCACGCTCACGCTCACGACGCCAAAGGTCACGAACAACTTCCGCGACCTTGAGCGGGTTACCCGAAGCGAGCTTCTCCAGGTTGGCCTTGTAGCGCCGCGACCAGTTGGTCGGCTCCTCGGTGTGCGGAGCGCGGAGGACGTCGAAGACCTTGCCCAGGCCTTCCTCGCCAACCACTTCGCGCACGCCGACTTCCTCGGCGTTCTCAGCGGGCACCCGAACAGTCAGATCGCCCTGGGCGACACGCAGAACGAGATACTGCCTTTCAACGCCCTTGATGACCCTAGTCTCGATTGCCTCGATGAGTGCGGCCCCGTGGTGGGGGTAAACAACGGTCTCGCCGACACTGAAAACCATAGGTTCGAAACCCCTTTCGCTGTGTCTAGGGTAACACGCTCACGCGGCCGTGTCTCGCCCTGACGGTCACTGTTAGTGCAGCTCAGAGGCCCTGTGATGGGGCTTTCTACCGCTTGACAGCGAAGCCGGAAGCTGCCTAAGTAACTCAAAGTGACATTACTGTCACGGCTCCCGCCAACGAGCCCGCACCTATCAAGTCGGGAATTCCGGACCTGATGGCTTTGTCAGATCAAGCTTATCGCTAAGGTCCGCATCAGTGCAGCACTGGCGATGCGGGCCGCCGTGCGGGAGGCTGGACGGAAGTTCCCCGACCGAAGCAAGATCTGGTCGGCCAGGGGGGAGGTGAGTCATGGCTGGCGCGAGCGACAACGGCGGCAGGCCGCCCGGGGGCGGGCCCCCCGACGACCTCCCGGACTTCCCCGAGGAGTGGGGGGTCATCGTCATCCCCGACGATCTCTCCGAGCTTGCCGACGAGGTCGAGGCGGTGCGCGCCGAGCTGCACACCGGCCCGCCGCTCACCGGGTGGCAGCGCTTCGTGCGCAGGCCCGCGGTCCGTCGTCTGCGCAAGGCGACCGGCCTGTTCGTGCGTACTCCGGCTCTGATCGTCTCGATGGCGATCCTGGTCACGGTGGCCAGCCTCTTCGCCTCGGCATGGCCCGGCCCGCCCCGGCAGCCGGCCTCTCAGCGGACCTCCGGCACCCCCGAGTCCCACCCCACCGAGGTGCCCGCCTTGGAGCTGATCGGCGCCGACGGCAAGGGCGTCTCGATCGCCGGCCGGCCGGCCGTGCTGCTGCTCGTCGATGGGTGCGACTGCGCGAAACTGCTCGCCGACACGGTCGCGGCCGCCCCGCCGAACGTCGCGGTTCTGGCCATCTCCACGGCCCGGCGGTCGGCGCCCGCCACCGCTCCGGGCACGCTCCCGACGTCGCGCACCCCGGCCGCGGACGGGAAAGGCGTCATCTTCCTGCAGGACCGGACCGACACGCTCCGTGATGATTTGCATCTGGGCCTACCGGACGGCACCGCCGCTGTAATTCTCAAGGACGGCCACGAGAAGATCATCCGGATCAGCCCGCGCACCTCGTCCGTAGAGGTGTTCCGTCCCGATCTGCTCCGCCTATAAAGACCAAACCCCTTTTTCGGTACGACCTGGCCACAACCCCACCGCAACCACCCCTCCCCAAGCTACGAAGCGACGTAGGCGACACTCCCGCGCCCAGCGCGGCGCCGGGCTGCTGCCCACTGACCGACGTCCCATCCGGCCGGCGAACACACGGCCGCGCCGAACGGACGGGCGGGAAAGGCAGTAGCGAGACCGGCCGCGGGAGGCGCAGGGCCGGCCGGGCCGGGAGGGCTGGTTCAGGCCGGGCCGGGAGGGCTGGTTCAGGCCGGGCCGGGAAGGCTGGTTCAGGCCGGGCCGGGAAGGCTGGTTCGGGCGGGGCGGGAGAGCTGGTTCAGGCCGGGCCGGGAAGGCTGGTTCGGGCGGGACGGGAAGGCGGGTTCAGGCCGGGCGGGAAGACCGACTCAGGCCGGGGAGCGTTGTAGGGCGTAGCGGAAGACGACCGGGCCCGGGGACTCGACGGCTACCTGCAGGCGCAGCCGGGTGGAGAGGCCGACCGAGAAGATCTCCGGGGTCCGGGAACCGGAGCATCGCAGGCCACGACCGGACTCGCCGATGCCGACCCGGACCCGGCTGCCGTCGGCTCCCGCGCAGACGACCGCGATCCGGAAGGCGCCCTCCTCGACGTCGACGACCTCCTCGTGGCCGCCCTCGCCGTCCAGGGCAAGCGTGTCGGCCAGCTCCTGGTCACCGGTGTCGGGCAGCAACTGCTCGGCGCTGTGCCGCCAGTCGGCCAGCCGGTCGGCGGGCGCCTGACGCGGTGCGGCACGCCACCACCACCCGACGCCGACGGTCAGGATCAGCGCGGTCAGCCCGTACAGCACGACGCCTCGTTCCCGTTCGCCGCTCACGCTCAGAGACTAGAGCCCTCCAGAAGAGTGACGTAGAGCGTGAGGCCGGGGCCGAACGCGAGCATCACCACCGACCGCGGGGGCGACGGGCGGCGGCGCAGCTCGTCGAGGACCAGCAGGACGGTCGGCGACGAGCAGTTGCCGTGCGCGGCGAGCACCGAGCGGGACGCGGCCAGGGCCGTCCCGGGTAGTTCGAGCTGTTCCTGAACCACGTCGAGGATCTTCGGGCCGCCCGGGTGCACGGCCCACCCGTCGACGTCGGCGATGCTCCGGCCGTGCCGGCCGAGGACCTGGTCGACCAGGCCGCGGACATGGGTGGCGAGCACCGCCGGCACCCGCGGCGACAGTCCCATCCGGAACCCCTGATCGGTGACGTCCCAGGTCATGTGGTCGGCGGTTGAGGTGTCGGTGATCGCGGCGACCTCGCGTACGGCGTACCCCGAAGCGGTATCGGTGACCACGACGGCGGCCGCGGCGTCGGAGAACAGCGCATGGGAGACGATCTGCTGGATGTCCGCCCGGGCACCGGGCGGCTGCAGGTGCAGGCTGGTGAGTTCGGCGCAGAGCAGCAGGGCCGGACGCCCCCGGGCGGTGACGAAGTCGCTGACCGCGCCCAGGCCGGGCAGCGCCGCATAACACCCCATGTGCCCGACGAAAAGCCGCTGCACGCTGGGCGACATGCCCATGTCACGGGCGAGGAGGATGTCGAGGCCGGGAGTGGCGTAGCCGGTGCACGAGCAGACCGCGAAGAGCCCCAGATCGCCGGCGGCGATCCCGGCGTCGGCGAGCGCCCGGCCGACCGCTGCCTTGCCCAGCGGCATGACCTCGGCCTGGTATCGGCGCATCCGGCGTTCGGTGGACCACTCGGACACGTCCTCGATCAGCGGGCTCACCGCGGCGTGCCGGGTGCGTACGCCCGAGTTGGTGAAGATCCGCCGGGCCAGGCCGTTGCGCGGCCCGGCGTAGTGCGCGCTGAAGTAGCCGTCCCAGATCTCGTCCTGGCCGGTGGCCGGCGGCAGCGCGATGCCGAGGCCGGTGATCGCGGCCGTCACCAGCGCGGGGCGGTGCCGTCGGCGTCCGGGTCCCCACCGAGCGCGTCCACGCCGAGCCAGTCGGCGCAGACGTCGCTGGTGGCGGGTTGCAGTGATCCGGCCCGCGCGTCCCGGTACAGGCGTTCGAGCGGGTGGCCGCGGCGCATCGCCGAGGTGCCGGCGGCCTCCAGCATCGACGCCGCCACGTCGGCCGCGGTCGTGCCGGCGAGCAGTTTCGCCCGCCACACCCAGCGGTTGGTCTCGGCGTCGCCGGGTGACGTGTCGACCCGGCGGGCCGCCTCCCGCACCACCAGGTGGGCGGCGGCCACGGCGGCGTCGGCACGGCCGATCCGGGCCCGCACGGCCGGCAGTCGCTCCAGCCCGCGGGCCCGGACGTGCTCGACGGCGGCGTCCACGGCGGCCCGGGCCACGCCCACGTAGACGGCGGCGTAGCTGGCCACCATCCAGTGCGGCGCCAGCTGGGCCACCGCCAGGGCCAGGCCCTCGACCCCGCCGAGCAGGGCGAGCGCCGGGACGGTGACGTCGATGTGCAGGTCGTGCGAGGCGGTGGCGCGCATGCCGAGGGCGTCCCAGGTCGGCTCGACGGTCAGCCCGTCGCCGGCCGGGACCAGGAACTGCGACACCTGCGCCGGATCGTCGGTGCTGCGGGCGGCGATCAGGTACGCGTCCGCGTGCCCGGCCCCGGAGCAGAACGTCTTGGACCCCTTTATCCGGTAGCCGTCGCCGTCCCGCTGGTACGTGGTGGCCAGCCGGGACAGCCGGGAACCGGCGCCACGCTCGCTCATCGCCACCGCATACCAGCTGCCGGCCGCGGCCGCCTTGAGCGCGTCGTCACGAGCCGCCAGGGCCGCGGGTGGCAGTCCGAGCGCCTCGGCCAGCTCGTCGGTGACGCCGCTGAGGGCGCCGGTCACCGAGGCGTGCATGTTGAAGACCAGGGCGGTGGCGCCGTTGCCCCGGGCCAGCTCGTAGGCGACGTCCGCATACTCGGTGAAGCCCGCCCCGGCGCCGCCCAGCCGGGCCGGGACCATCAGGCCGAAGAACCCGGCGTCTCGCAGGTCGGCGAAGTCGTCCATCGGGAAGGCGCCGTCCCGGTCGGCGGCGGCCGCCCGGGCCGCGAACCTCGGTGCGAGCCGCCGCGCGTCATCAAGCATGGTCACGCCCCTCGATACCCCGGATTTTGGTGCCCACACCCTGGTACAGGACCGCGGTGGACGGGACCGGGACGATCCGTCGCCCGTGCGCCGGCCGCCGCAGCACCAGCCAGCGGAACAGGCCGGTCAGGCTGGGCCGCACCCCGCGGACCCGCAGCGTCACGCCGTGCCGGGCGAACTCGGCCACCAGCCGGCCCGGGCGCACGAACAGCGCCGGATCGTGCAGGCCCGGCGGGGCGAGGCCGAGCCGCTCGCCGAGGGTCACCGTGATCAGCCGGCTCAGCCCGGTGTCGTTGAGCGTGTCCAGCACCACGAGACCGCCCGGGCGCAGCACGCGGCACAGCTCGGCGACCGTGCCCGGCAGGTCGGGGACGTGCTCCAGGATCTCCCCGGCCACCACCACGTCGGCGCCGCCGGCCCGCAGCGGCAGCGCCGTCACGTCGCCGTTGATCGCGGTCACGCCGTGCGGGACGGCCTGCGCCAGGCCGGTCCGGCGCAGGTCGACGCCGATGTGCCGGTAACCCTTGCCGCGCAGGTGCGGGGCGAGGAGGCCACCGCCGCAGCCGGCGTCGACCAGGACCCGGCCGGGGGTGGCGGCGGGTGGGACGAGGGCGGCCCGGGCGGCGGCGAGCCAGTGCAGGAGGGCGAAGGTTCCGGCGGGGCGCCACCACTCGGCGGCAAGGTCGTCGTACTGACGTGGATCGTTGCGCGGCATCGATCGCATGTGATCGAGCCTGGCACGGGTTCGCAGCGGGGGCCACACTTGTCAGGCATGTCCCGTGTGCTCGCGCTGATCAGATCGGCCCATCCGGAACCGGGTGCCGCCGTCACCCTCGCCATCACCCTGCTCGCCGCCGGCGCCGGGCACCGCGGGTGGCGGCTCGCGTCGGTCGCGGCGGCGGTGGCGGCCTCCCAGCTCGCCGTCGGCTGGGTCAACGACCGGCTCGACCAGGAGCGCGACCGGCTGGCCGGGCGGCGTGACAAACCGCTGGTGGCAGGGGCGGTCTCCGGGCGTGCCGTCGCGGTCTCGGGTCTGCTCGCCGCCCTGGCGGTCCCGGTGCTGGCGCTGCCGCTCGGCGGTCCGGCCACGCTGGCGATCACGGTGGCCGCCGGGGTGGCGCTGCTCTACGACTGGCCGCTGAAGAGCACCGTGTTCTCGGTCCTGCCGTACCTGATCTCTTTCGGTCTCCTGCCCGCCTTCGTGGTCCTCGCGCTGCCCGGCGCCCCGGCGCCGCCGTGGTGGCTCGTCACGGCGGGCGCGCTGCTCGGCGGCGGGGCGCACTTCGCCAACGTGCTGCCGGACCTCGCCGACGACGCGGCCACCGGCGTGCGCGGCCTGCCGCACCGGATCGGCGCCGCCGGGTCGCAACTGGCCGCCGCGGCGCTCCTGCTGGGCGCGACGGCCGCCCTGGTCCTCGGACCACCCGGCCCGCCGTCGTGGTCCGGGCTGGCGGCGGGCGCGGCCGCCGTCGTGGTCCTGCCCCTCGGGTGGTACGCCGCCCGCCGCGCCGAAGGACGCCCGGTGGCCCTCTTCCGCGCGGTCATCGTGGTGGCTCTGATCGACGTCCTGCTGCTGGTTCTCAGTGGCCGCGTGACCTGATGGATGGGTCCCCGCACGCGCGCGAACGCCGCCCACTACGCTGATCTAACACCCTGGTGTCTCTATTTGGAGGATCGTGATGCGCTCCCTGGGAACCCGTCGCGCCGCTGTGGTCGCGGGTGCCGCCACGGTCGCCGCCCTGGCTCTGGGCGCGTGCTCGGCCGGCCAGGTCGCCGAGACCGCCATCCTGGACACGCCGATCGCAGGCGTCAACGCGGAGTCCGGTGACGGCAAGGTGCTGGTCCGCAACCTCCAGGTGGAATACAACGGCATCAAGGGCTACGAGGCCCACGAGAACGCGCCGCTCGAGGTGAGTCTCTTCAACGAGACCAACGAGACGGTCACCGTCACGATCAGCAGCCAGGCGGCAGCCAACCGGCCCGACGTCCTCAGCGCCACGCGGGTCGGGTTCGTCAGCACGGCGACCGTGACCACGCCCGGCGAGGTCGCGGGCGCGTCCGCCGGCGCCTCGGCTGAGCCCGGCGTCTCCGGGGCGCCGTCGCCGAGCACCGAGCCGGCCAGCACCGTCGCGCCGGCTCAGATCAAGATCGGCCCGCAGGGCTCGGCGGTCTTCAAGCCGGCCGACGCCGCTCAGTTGCAGGCCGTCGACCTGAGCGGCGAGCTGAAGCCGGGTATGACGCTCAACCTGGTCTTCGAGTTCAGCAACGACGCGACGCCGCTGATCCTGCAGGCGCCGGTCGCCTCGCCGCTGACCCCGGCCCCGCGCGGCTCCGCCGAGATCCACGAGGAGACCGAGGGCGGCCACTGAGCCGTGGCCGGCACCCGTCCGGGAAATGTCGGACCCCCGAGCTAGCGTGTCGGGGTGACGACCTCCCGTTCGGCAGCCAAGGCCCCCAAGGCCGCCTACGTCTGTGACGCGTGTGGCCACCAGCCGCCGAAATGGCTGGGGCGCTGCCCGGAGTGCGGCGAGTGGGGCTCGATCATCGAGTCCACGGTGACCGTTCCGGTCTCCGGGCGCGTGGTCAGCTCCCGCATGCCGTCCGAGCCGGCCCGGCCGATCGCGCAGATCAGCGCGGCCCCGGCCCGGGCGGTCGCCACCGGCGTGAGCGAGCTCGACCGGGTTCTCGGTGGTGGGCTGGTGCCCGGCGCGGTGGTGCTGCTCGCCGGTGAGCCGGGGGTCGGCAAATCCACCCTGCTGCTCGACGTCGCTCAGCAGTGGGCGGTCGGCGCGGGCACCCCGTCCCTGGTGGTCAGCGGCGAGGAGTCGGTCAGCCAGGTCCGGCTGCGGGCCGAGCGGCTCGGCGCCCTCCACGAGAAGCTCTATCTCGCTTCGGAAAACGACCTCGGCACCGTGATCGGTCACCTCGACGCGGTCCGGCCGGGCCTGCTGATCCTCGACTCGGTGCAGACCGTCGCGGCGCCCGGCACCGAGGGGGTGCCCGGCGGTGTCACCCAGGTCCGCGCGGTCACCGCCGCGCTCGTCGCGATCGCCAAGGAGCGGGGCATCGCCACCGTCCTGGTCGGTCACGTGACCAAGGACGGTCAGGTCGCCGGTCCCCGTGTCCTGGAGCACCTGGTCGACGTGGTGCTCCACTTCGAGGGCGACAAGCATTCGTCGCTGCGCCTGGTCCGCGGGGTGAAGAATCGGTTCGGCGCGGCCGACGAGGTGGGCTGCTTCGAGATGCACGAGGGCGGCATCACCAGCCTGCCCGATCCGTCCGGGCTGTTCTTGACGCGCTATGTCGAGCCGGTGCCCGGCACCTGCGTCACGGTGGCGATGGAGGGCCGGCGGGCGCTCGTCACCGAGGTGCAGGCGCTGATCGGGGCCGAGGTGCAGGGGTCGCCACGGCGCACCGTGTCCGGTCTCGATCATGCCCGGCTCGCCATGGTGCTGGCCGTGCTGGAGCGGCGCACCAAGCAGCTCAAGCTCTACAACCGTGAGGTGTTCGCGGCCACTGTGGGCGGCATCCGGCTGATCGAGCCGTCCGCCGACCTGGCGATGGCCCTGGCCGTCGCGTCCGGTGGGCTCGACCTGGCGATGGCGCCGACCCTGGTGGCGATCGGCGAGGTCGGCCTGACCGGGGAGATCCGCCGGGTCGGCGCGGTCGGCCGGCGGCTCGCCGAGGCGGCCCGGCTCGGCTTCACCGTCGCGCTGGTGCCACCCGGCTGCGGCCCCGACGCGACCTCCGGCGCGCCCAAGGGCATGCAGGTGATCGAGGTGAACAATCTGCAGTCGGCGTTGCAGAGCGCAGCGCGGGCCTCGGCCGAGCACAGCAGCCGATGACGCAGAGTCACGTTTCATCACGCTACGGAGCATTCATCAAACCACGGCTCGTTGGCCTGGATGACAGTCCGTAGAATGTCCGGGTGCCGCTCGACCGCGATGGTTCCAAGCCCGCTGCCAGTTCAACGCCGCGTCCCGGCGTCAACGGCGCGGGGCATCGCGCGATGACGCCGTCCGCAGGCGCCGGCCTGACCGGCGGCGCCAGCGATCCGCTCCGCGCCAACCTCGCCCTGATGGCCCCCGGCACCGCGCTGCGCGATGGTCTGGAGCGCATCCTCCGGGGCCGCACCGGCGCGCTCATCGTGCTCGGCTATGACGCCGTCGTCGAGACCATCTGCACCGGCGGGTTCCCGCTCGATGTGGAGTTCTCCGCGACCCGGCTGCGTGAGCTGTGCAAGATGGACGGCGCCGTCGTCCTGTCCAGTGACGGCACCCGGATCGTCCGGGCCGCCGTGCACCTGATGCCCGACCCGTCGATCCCGTCCGAGGAGTCCGGCACCCGCCACCGCACCGCCGAGCGGGTGGCCAAACAGTCCGGCTATCCGGTGATCTCGGTCAGCCAGTCGATGCACATCATCGGGCTGTATGTGAACGGGCAGCGCCACGTCCTCGACGACTCGGCCGCCATCCTGTCCCGTGCCAATCAGGCGCTGGCCACGCTGGAGCGCTACAAGCTGCGGCTCGACGAGGTGTCCGGCACACTGTCGGCGCTCGAGATCGAGGATCTGGTCACGGTCCGTGACGCGGTGGCCGTGGTGCAGCGCCTCGAGATGGTGCGCCGCATCGCCGACGAGATCTCGGGATATGTGGTCGAGCTCGGCACCGATGGCCGGCTCCTCGCCCTCCAGCTCGACGAGCTGATGGCCGGGGTCGACGCCGACCGCACCCTGGTGATCCGCGACTACCTGCCCACCGGCCGTAAGGCGCGCACCCTCGACGAGGCTCTCGTCGAGCTGGACCTGCTCACCGCCACCGAGATGATCGACCTGGTCGCCGTGGCCAAGGCGATCGGCTACGCGGGAGCGTCCGACGCTCTCGACGCGGCCGTCTCGCCGCGCGGGTTCCGGCTGCTCGCCAAGGTGCCGCGGCTGCCCGCCCAGATCGTCGACCGGCTCGTCGACCACTTCGGCAGCCTGCAGCGGCTCCTCGGCGCGACCGTCGAGGATCTGCAGGCCGTGGAGGGGGTGGGGGACGCCCGGGCTCGCGGGGTCCGGGAGGGGCTGTCCCGTCTCGCCGAGGCGTCCATCCTCGAGCGCTACGTCTGACCCGTCCCACAACCATCCTGAACCGAACGATCCAGCTGGACGCGGGAGCTGCCGACGGCACGGCCCGACAGCACTCACGACCAGCGGGACGCGGGAGCTGCCGAACGGCACGGCCCGACAGCACTCACGACCAGCGGGACGACGACCGAGCGGGCTGATGCCCGCAGCGCCCGCACGGTCGGCTGTGGAGGTCGGGGTAGCGGTGATGGGGGATCGCCGCCCGGCGGGCGCGGTGTCGGCCGGGACCCGGCAGCCACCTCGCGGTGTAGCCACGGTCGTCCTGGTCGGCCGTACCGAAAAGGGATTTTTTATAGCGGATGACTGATGTCGTTGGCGTGATCGGCTACCGCGGCCCCGACGATCGTGGCCTGTATCGGCAGGTATTCGAGGCAGCGCCGGACCGCCGGGGCCATCATCGGGTTGGGCACGCGCAGCGAGATGGTGCAGTGCGGCACCCAGCGGCCCGGCCGGTAGTGCTCCCAGATGTCGACGCCGCCGGCGGTGAGGCGTTCGTGGACGGCTCGATGGTGGGTGAGCAGTTCTTCGGTGACGGTGACGCCCAGCCAGAGGACCCGGCCCACGAACTGTCCGACGAAGTCGATGCCGACGGTGAGGCCGCGCCCGACCGGGAAACCGTCGAGAGCGTCGGCGACCGCGTGCGGGTCGATCCGGTGGGCGGCGGCGAGGGAGATGTGCGGACGGTGCTTCTGGTGCAGGGAGCCGAGGGACGGGATGCCGTCGTCCTCCAGGGCGCGCCACAGGGTACGCACCCGGCGTGTCGTGTCGACGTCCAGGTAGAGCTCGAGCGCAGCGACCAACGTCAGTTCACGACGGTCAGGACGACCGGGGTGCTGACGATCGTGTCGAGGCGGCCGAGCAGCTGGTAGGCGCCCGCGGCCGGGACCGGGCCGGACGCCGAGGCGCCGGTGCACTGGGTGGACTGCTTGCCGTTCCAGGTGACCTCGAAGGTCTTCTCGGCGCCGGCGGCGAGGGTCTGCACGTCGTTGCCCTTGACGGCGGCGCACTGGTCGGACGACCAGACACGCTGGGCGCCGAGCGCGATGTAGATCTCCTGAGCGCTGGCGCCGAGGTCACGGGTGCAGGTGCGGTTGCCGATGTTCTTGATCTTCAGCTGGATGTCGGTGGAGGCGCCCCGCTGGGGTGACGTGTCCGCCGGAACCGGGGTCAGCTGCATCTCGGCGTCGGTGCACGCGGCTCCCGCGGCCGGCGGGTTGTTGGCGGGCGCCGCCGAGTTCGCCGGGGCGGGCAGTGTCTCGCCGTCGTCGGGCTGCTGCGACAGGAGCTCGTTGGGGTCCGGGTAGGCCGGGCCGACGCCGGGGTCGGCGCTGTCCTCCAGGGACGGTGTCGGCGAGGCGCTCTTCGGGGCCGGCTCCGGATACTGCGAAGCCTCCGACGACGCCTTCTTCGGGTCCGAGTCGTCCCCACCGGAGCAGGACACGAACAGCACGATGACGCCGAGCAGCACCGCGCCCAGCACGACCAAACGCCGCCGCCAGTAGACCGCGGGTGGGAGGGGACCAACCGTCGCACGCATGATGCCGCCCACCGTAAACCCGGACGACCGTCACTATGTGCATGACGCGCCGGATGTACGACACCAACTCGCGGACGGTTCGTTAGAGATGGACCTTGCGCGTGTGCCGCCTACAGTTGACGGGCTATGACTCTCGCCGACGACGCCATCAGCTGGTATGCCGCCAATGCCCGTGACCTGCCCTGGCGGCAGCCCGACACCACACCCTGGGGAGTTCTGGTCAGCGAGGTGATGCTGCAGCAGACCCCGGTCGTCCGGGTGGAGCCCGCCTGGCGCTCCTGGATGACCCGCTGGCCCACTCCGGCCGCGCTCGCCGACGATCCGCCGTCGGAGGCGATCCGCATGTGGGGGCGGCTCGGATATCCGCGGCGGGCGATGCGGCTGCACGCCTGCGCGGTCGCGATCGTGGAGCGCCACGGCGGTCACGTGCCCAGTGACCTCGACGAGCTTCTCGCCCTGCCGGGGGTCGGGACCTACACCGGGCGGGCGGTGGCGACGTTCGCCTACGGCCGGCGGCATCCGGTCGTCGACACCAACGTGCGGCGGGTCGTCTGCCGCGCGGTGGAGGGCAAACCGGACGCGGGCCCGGCCACGACCGCCGCCGATCTGACCGCCATGGAGGCGTTGCTGCCGGCCGACGAGGCGACCGCTGCGAAGGCCAGCATCGCGTTCATGGAGCTCGGCGCGATCGTCTGCACGGCGCGGGCGCCGAAATGTGTCGACTGCCCGTTCCACGACGTCTGTGCCTGGCGGCTCACCGGGTTGCCGCTGCCGGAGGGGCCGAGCCGCAAACCGCAGCGTTACGCGGGCACCGACCGCCAGGTCCGCGGGCTGCTCCTGGAGGTGCTGCGGCACGCCACCGGGCCGGTTCCGCAGCAGCGCCTCGACGTGGTCTGGAACGACGAGGTGCAGCGGGCCCGGGCGCTCGCCGGCCTCGTCGAGGACGGGCTCGTCCAGGCGCTCGGCGCGGGCGATTTCGTCCTGGCAGGCGACGCACCGGCGGGCGACGTGCAAACCCTTTAGGGGGTACGGCCACCGCAGTCCCGTGGCCACCGCGCGACGTCTGGCGGTGGTCCGGGCCGAAACGCGGCCGCCGGGCCGAATGCGGTGGTCACCGGCCGGCCGGGTTCAGCCCGCGCCGAGGTGTGCGGCGATCGGGGCGGGCAGCGGGTAGGGCCGTTCCACCGGCAGCAGCGCCCCGGCCGCGTCGTCGTCACCCGCGTCGAGCCGGGCGCGGATCTCCCGGGCCAGCGGCGTCACGTCGGCGATCCCGGTGACCCACTCGTCGGCGTAGCGGGGCGCCGCGACCCCACCGAGCCCCACCTGCAACGACCGGTACGGCAACTCCCGCAGCCGCAGGTCACGTTCCGGATCCCACTGCACCCGGGTCGGCGCCCGCTTGAGTTCCCGCTGCCAGGTGGCCCGATCCGGATGGAGATCGCGCACGTAGTGGCTCAGTGACGCCTGCTCCAGCGCCCACTCGAAGCCGGCCCGGGTGATCGTGACGGCGAGGACGTGCTCCTGGCCGGGCTTGGTGGCCCAGCCGCAGCGGTACATCATCCACAGGAACGAGGGCTTGATCCACGTCATCCGCTCGCGCTTGAACGGCGGCACGAATCGCCCGGCGGCCACGGCCGGCACCGCGATGGCCGGCGAGTAGGCCTGGTAGACGGTGATGGTCCGTTCGTCGAACACGGCCCGGATCTGACGTTTCATGACCGCATGATCGCGCTCGTGACCCACGCGCGTAAAACGAAAAAACCCGGCCACGTCGCCGCGGCCGGGTTTCTCGTCAGAGCTGTTTACTCCTCGGTGGTGGTCGCCGTGCCGAGGTCGGCCGGGACCGCGTCGGGCACGGTCACGCCTTTCTCAGCGCCGCGGAAGACCAGCTTGGACTTCTCCACCTTGGCCGGGTCGCCCTCGCAGTCCACGACGACGATCTGGCCGGGGCGCAGCTCGTTGAAGAGGATCTGCTCGGACAGGGTGTCCTCCAGCTCGCGCTGGATGGTCCGGCGCAGCGGGCGGGCGCCCAGCACCGGGTCGAAGCCCTTGGCCGCCAGATACTTCTTGGCGTTGTCGGTCAGCTCGAGACCCATGTCCTTGTTCTTGAGCTGCGACTCGATACGCGCCGTGAAGATGTCGACGATCTGCAGGATCTCCTTCTCACGCAGCTGGTGGAAGACGATCGTGTCGTCGATACGGTTCAGGAACTCGGGGCGGAAGTGCTGCTTCAGCTCGTCGTTGACCTTGATCTTCATCCGCTCGTAGCTCGACTCCTCGGCCTCGGAGGCCTGGAAGCCCAGCGACACCGCCTTGGCCACGTCACGCGTGCCCAGGTTGGTGGTGAGGATGATGACCGTGTTCTTGAAGTCGACGATCCGGCCCTGGCCGTCGGTCAGGCGACCGTCCTCCAGGATCTGCAGGAGCGTGTTGAACACGTCCGGGTGGGCCTTCTCGATCTCGTCGAAGAGGACCACGGAGAACGGCTTGCGACGCACCTTCTCGGTCAGCTGGCCGCCCTCGTCGTAACCGACGTAACCGGGAGGGGCGCCGACGAGACGGGACACCGTGTAGCGGTCGTGGAACTCGGACATGTCGAGCTGGATCAGCGCGTCCTCGGAGCCGAAGAGGAACTCCGCGAGCGCCTTGGAGAGCTCGGTCTTACCGACACCGGACGGGCCGGCGAAGATGAACGAGCCGCTCGGGCGCTTCGGGTCCTTCAGACCGGCACGGGTCCGCCGGATCGCCTTGGAGACGGCCTGCACCGCGTCCTCCTGGCCGATGACGCGCTTGTGCAGCTCGTCCTCCATGCGCAGCAGGCGGGAGGTCTCCTCCTCGGTGAGCTTGTAGACCGGGATGCCGGTCCAGTTGCCCAGCACCTCGGCGATCTGCTCGTCGTCGACCTCGGACACCACGTCCAGGTCGCCGGCCTTCCACTCCTTCTCCCGCTGCGCCTTCTGACCGAGGAGGGTCTTCTCCTTGTCACGCAGCTGGGCGGCGCGCTCGAAGTCCTGCGCGTCGATCGCGGACTCCTTGTCGCGGCGCACCTGGGCGATGCGCTCGTCGAAGTCACGGAGGTCCGGCGGCGCGGTCATCCGGCGGATGCGCATCCGTGCGCCGGCCTCGTCGATCAGGTCGATCGCCTTGTCCGGCAGGAAGCGGTCCGAGATGTACCGGTCGGCCAGCGTCGCCGCGGCCACCAGGGCGGCGTCGGTGATGCTGATCCGGTGGTGCGCCTCGTAGCGGTCACGGAGACCCTTGAGGATCTCGATGGTGTGCGCCAGCGACGGCTCGCCGACCTGGATGGGCTGGAAGCGGCGCTCGAGCGCGGCGTCCTTCTCCAGGTGCTTGCGATACTCGTCGAGCGTGGTGGCGCCGATGGTCTGCAGCTCACCGCGGGCGAGCATCGGCTTGAGGATGCTGGCCGCGTCGATCGCGCCCTCGGCGGCGCCGGCGCCGACCAGGGTGTGGATCTCGTCGATGAACAGGATGATGTCGCCGCGGGTGCGGATCTCCTTGAGCACCTTCTTCAGGCGCTCCTCGAAGTCACCGCGGTAGCGGGAGCCGGCGACCAGGGCGCCCAGGTCGAGCGTGTAGAGCTGCTTGTCCTTCAGCGTCTCGGGGACCTCGCCCTTGACGATGGACTGCGACAGGCCCTCGACCACGGCGGTCTTGCCGACGCCGGGCTCGCCGATCAGCACCGGGTTGTTCTTGGTGCGCCGGGACAGCACCTGCATGACCCGCTCGATTTCCTTCTCCCGGCCGATGACCGGGTCGAGCTTGCCCTCGCGGGCGGCCTGCGTCAGGTTGCGGCCGAACTGGTCGAGCACGAGTGACGTGGACGGCGCGGCCTCGCCGGTGGCGGTGCCCGCGGCGGCCGGCTCCTTGCCCTGGTAGCCGGAGAGCAGCTGGATCACCTGCTGGCGGACCCGGTTGAGGTCGGCGCCGAGCTTGACCAGCACCTGGGCGGCGACGCCCTCGCCCTCACGGATCAGGCCGAGCAGGATGTGCTCGGTGCCGATGTAGTTGTGGCCCAGCTGAAGCGCCTCGCGCAGCGAGAGCTCCAGAACCTTCTTGGCGCGCGGCGTGAACGGGATGTGCCCGCTCGGCGCCTGCTGCCCCTGGCCGATGATCTCCTCGACCTGCTGGCGGACCCCCTCGAGGGAGATGCCGAGGCTCTCCAGAGCCTTGGCGGCGACGCCCTCGCCCTCGTGGATCAGGCCCAGCAGGATGTGTTCCGTGCCGATGTAGTTGTGGTTGAGCATCCGGGCCTCTTCTTGGGCCAGGACGACAACCCGTCGCGCTCGGTCGGTGAACCGCTCGAACATGCCCTCGTGCTCCTCACGTGCCGTGCGCCCATGAACTGGCGGGGCCAGCGCACGGGCATCGGTGATGCCCGTGCTGTAACTCTATCGCCGCTGACGGTCTCCGCTGGGCCTCCACAGCCCCTCGAAGCGATCCGCAACGTTGATTTAGCCAACTTCGCACGCTCAGCGGCTGTTCCCCCACCCGAACGTGTACGCGTACAGCGAAATCCTGCCGATCCACAGCCTGTGGACAACCCTGTCCACCCCTGTGGATAACCGTAGTGATCCCAGCGCGCGGCCGACGGGCAAACGCGGAGAGGGCGCCACCGACATGGTCGGGGCGCCCTCTCCGAGGAGCTGTGCCGGGGGATCAGGCCCGGCCCGGGCCCTTCGCGTGGAACTCGTCCACGATCTCCTGCGGGATGCGGCCGCGGTCGGAGATCTCCTTGCCCGACTTCTTGGCCCACTCCCGGATCGCCTTGTTCTGCTCCCGGTCGGCGGTCGCGCCGCCACGGCCACGAGCCGCCCGGCCGCCGACCACCACGCCGCCACGGGCGACCTTCGTGCCGTGCTTCAGGTAGGGCTCGAAGACCTCCCGCAATTTAGCGGCGTTCTTCTCCGAGAGGTCGATCTCGTACTGAATGCCGTCGAGCGCGAACTTCACGGTCTCGTCGGCGTCGACACCGTCGATGTCATCGACCAGCTTGTGAATGATCTGCTTGGCCACGCGCCGTTATCCTCCTGAACACAGGTTCTCTCCCCAGCAATGGGAAGACAATAACGCCAGGGGCGCATCGCCCGTCAATGGCGGGTGGGTAATTGTTACTCCGGGCGCACCAAGGGGAAGAGGATCGTTTCCCGAATGCCGAGGCCGGTGAGCGCCATCAACAGCCGGTCGATTCCCATTCCCATGCCACCGGACGGCGGCATTCCGTACTCCATGGCCCGCAGGAAATCCTCGTCCAGCTGCATGGCTTCGGGGTCGCCACCGGCCGCGAGCAGCGACTGCGCGTGGAACCGCTCGCGCTGGATGACCGGGTCCACCAACTCGGAATAGGCGGTGGCGAGTTCGAATCCGCTGACGTAGAGGTCCCACTTCTCGGTCAGGCCCGGAGTGGTGCGGTGCGGCGCCGTCAGCGGGGCGGTCTCCTCCGGGAAGTCCCGGACGAAGGTCGGCTGGACCAGGCTGTCGGTCACCAGATGCTCGAACAGCTCCTCGGCGAGCTTGCCGGCGCTCCACTTGGGGTCCACCGAGAGCTGCACCTTGTCCGCATACCGCTGCAGCTGGGCGACATCCGTGTCGATCGTCACCTCTTCGCCGAGCGCCTCGGAGATCGCGCCGAAGAGGGTGATCTGCGCCCACTCGCCGCCCAGATCGACCTCGGTGCCGTCGTGGTGGGTCACCACATGCGAACCGGCGACGGCGAACGCGGCCTCCTGAATCCAGTCCCGCACCTGCGCCTGCATCACGTTGTAGTCGGCATAGGCCTGATAGGCCTCGAGCATGGCGAACTCCGGCGAGTGCGTGGAGTCCATGCCCTCATTCCTGAAGTTGCGGTTGATCTCGAAGACCCGGTCGATGCCACCGACCACGGCACGCTTCAAAAACAGTTCCGGAGCGATCCGGAGATAAAGATCGGTGTCGAGTGCGTTGCTGTGCGTCACAAACGGTCGGGCCGCGGCGCCGCCGTGCAGCAACTGAAGCATCGGAGTTTCCACCTCGAGGAAATTCCGGCGGAACAGCGACTCACGCAGGCTGCGGACCACCGTCGCCCTGGTACGCACGACGTCACGGGCCTGCGGCCGGACGATCAGATCGACATAACGCTGCCGGACCCGGGTCTCCTCGGAAAGCGGCTTGTGGGCCACCGGAAGGGGACGCAGAGCCTTCGCGCTCATCGCCCAGGAATCGGCGAGAACGGAGAGCTCACCGCGCCGGCTGGTGATCACCTCGCCGGTGACCGCGACCAGGTCGCCGAGGTCGACCACGGCCTTCCAGTCGGCCAGCGACTTCTCCCCCACCTTGTCGAGCGAGAACATGGCCTGGATCTCGGTGCCGTCACCGGCGCGCAGCGTGGCGAAGCAGAGCTTGCCGCCGTTGCGCACGAAGATCACCCGGCCGGTGATCGACACCTTGTCGCCGGAGGCGGTGTCGGTGGGCAGCTCCGCGTAACGCTCGCGGATCTCGGCGATCTCGGCGGTCCGCGGGACCTCGACCGGGTAGGGCGGCACGCCCTCGGCGAGCAACCGGTCCCGCTTCGACCGGCGGACCCGCATCTGCTCGGGAAGGTCCTCGGCGGGGTCGATCGCTGGCGTGTTCTGCTCGGTCACGGCAAGACTTCCTTCTCGGTGCTGGGACCTCGAAAGCCTACTCAGGCGGGCTCAGACGTTCCGCTCATATACCATCCGCAGCCCGATCAGCGTGATCATCGGCTCGTGCGCGGTGATCGTGCGGCACTCGTCCTTCACCAGCCAGGCCAGGCCGCCGGTGGCGATCACCGCCTTGACCGGGCCGATCTCCTCGATCATCCGCTCGACGATCCGGTCGACCTGGCCGCCGAACCCGAAATACAGACCGGCCTGCAGGCACTCCACGGTGTTCTTGCCGATCACCGACCGCGGCTTGGTCGGCTCCACCTTGCGCAGCTGGGCGGCGCGGGCGGCGAGCGCGTCGAAGGAGATCTCGATGCCCGGCGCGAACGCCCCGCCGAGGAACTCGCCCTTCGCGCTGATCAGATCGAAGTTGGTGGTGGTGCCGAAGTCGACCACGATCGACGGTCCGCCGTAGAGGGTGTGCGCGGCCAGGGTGTTGACCACCCGGTCGGCGCCGACCTCCTTGGGGTTGTCGATGGCGAGCTGCACCCCGGTCTTCACACCCGGCTCGACGATCACGCTGGGCACGTCGTCGTAGTAGCGCT
The DNA here is from genome assembly GCF_900113015.1 of Actinoplanes philippinensis. Taxonomy (GTDB): domain Bacteria; phylum Actinomycetota; class Actinomycetes; order Mycobacteriales; family Micromonosporaceae; genus Actinoplanes; species Actinoplanes philippinensis. The sequence goes on along the minus strand of NZ_FONV01000012.1, from coordinate 99,919 downwards.
TCAGCATGGTGCGCAGGTTGCGCAGCGCCGCCGGGACGGTCGAGCACGCCGCCACGCCGGTGATCTCGACGGCGTCGCCGGCGAGCAGGCCCCGGAATTTCAGGCCCAGCTCGTCGGCGGTCGAGGCGGCATCGGTCTTGATCCGCCAGTTGTGCACCAGCTTGTCGCCGTCGAAGGTCGCCAGCACGGTGTTGGTGTTGCCGATGTCAATACAGAGCAGCACGAAGGCCCCTAAGAATCAAAATCAAGACCCTTATTTTGTACGGCCACGACTCCCCCGAACGCACCGGGACCGTCCCGCGGCTCCCCGTGGTCAGCGGGCGCGCAGGTCGAGCGCGATGTCCAGGATCGGCGACGAGTGGGTCAGCCCGCCCACGGACAGGTAGTCCACACCGGTCGCCGCGTAGGCGGCCGCCGTCTCCAGCGTGAGGTTGCCGGTCGCCTCCAGCTCGACCCGGTCACCGACCGCCGCCACCACCTCGGTGAGCAGCTCCGGCGTCATGTTGTCGCAGAGCAGGAAGTCCGCGCCGGCCGCGACCGCCTCCTCCGCCTCGGCGAGCGTGGTCACCTCGACCTGCACCGCCACGTCCGGGAAGGTGGCGCGGACCAGCTCGTACGCCGCGGTGATGCTGCCCGCCGCCAGCTTGTGGTTGTCCTTGATCATGGCGACGTCGTAGAGGCCCATGCGCTTGTTGGTGCCGCCGCCGGCCCGGACCGCGTACTTCTCCAGCACCCGCAGGCCGGGCGTGGTCTTCCGGGTGTCGAGCACGGTGGCGCCGGTGCCCTCCAGGATGTCGGCCCACCGGCGGGTGTGGGTGGCCACCCCGGACATCCGGCACAGCAGGTTGAGCGCGGTGCGCTCGGCGGTCAGCAGCGCCCGGGTCGGGCCGGTGATCACCGCCAGCACGTCGCCGCGGCGCACCCGGTCACCGTCGTCCACCCGGGCCTCGAAGGTGGCCGTGCCGCCGCTGGTGGCGGCGAACACCTCGGCCGCCACCAGCAGGCCGGCCACCACGCCGTCGGCGCGGGCCACCAGCTCGGCGGTGTCGGTCTGCGCGGCCGGGATGGTGGACTCGCTGGTCACGTCACGCGGCGGGTCACCGAGGTCCTCGGCCAGCGCGGTCAGCACGATCCGCTGCACCTCGGCCAGGTCGAGGCCGAGATCGGCGACCGGGATCTCGTCGTCGGGAAGGGGTTCGTCGGGGGAGAGAGTGCCGCCGTCGGTAATGGTCACGCTGGGCTCCCTTACGTCGCTCACGCGGTGCCTGCCTGGGCGTGCTCTCCCGGCCCTTGCTTCGCTGCGGTGCAGTCGATCACGCCATCTCCTGGAAATCCTGAGTCAGGTACCCATCCGCGCCGACGGCGTTGAGCAGGTGGCCGCGCCACTCGTCGGCCGCGTTCGGGTGGTCCTCGCGCCAGTGGCAGCCGCGGGTCTCCCGGCGGCTGCGGGCCGACGCCACCAGGGTGGCCGCCACCGTCAGCAGGTTGGTGACCTCCCACGCCGCCGTGTTGGGCGTGGAGCGCTGCTCGGCCAGCCGGGTCAGCTCCTTGGCCGCCGTGTCCAGCGAGTCGGCGGATCGCAGCACCCCGGCGCCGCGGGTCATGGCCCGCTGCAGCTCGGCACGGATCGCCGGGTCGGCGACCCAGGACGGGCCGGTCGCCGCGGCACGGGCCGGCTCGGCCTGCTCGGGCAGCTCGCGGGCGATGTCGTCGGCGATCCGGCGGGCGAAGACCAGGCCCTCCAGCAGTGAGTTGCTGGCCAGGCGGTTCGCACCGTGCACGCCGGTGCAGGCGACCTCGCCACACGCATACAGCCCGGGGATGCTGGTGCGGCCGTGCAGGTCGGTGCGGACGCCGCCGGAGGCGTAGTGGGCGGCCGGCGCGACCGGGATCAGGTCGGTGGCCGGGTCGACGCCGGCGGCCCGGGTGGACGCCATGATCGTCGGGAAGCGGCCCTCCAGGAACTCCTCACCGAGGTGCCGCGCGTCCAGGTAGACGTGGTCGGCGCCGGTGGCCCGCAGCACCCGGTAGATGCCCTTGGCGACCACGTCACGGGGCGCCAGCTCGGCCAGCTCGTGCTGCCCGAGCATGAACCGCTCGCCGGACTCGTCGACGAGATGGGCGCCCTCGCCACGCAGCGCTTCGGAGATGAGCGGACGCTGAACGGAGTCGGCCCTGGCGGTCACGAACGAGGTGGGGTGGAACTGGACGAACTCGACGTCGGTCACCTCGGCGCCGGCCCGCAGCGCGAGCGCCACCCCGTCGCCGGTGGAGACCGACGGGTTCGTGGTGGACGAGAAGATCTGCCCCATCCCGCCGGTGGCCAGCACCACGGCCCGGGCCAGGATCGCGCCCACACCGTCCTCCGAGCCCTCGCCGAGCACGTGCAGGGTGAGCCCGCAGGCCCGGCCGTCGGCGGCGCGCAGCAGGTCCAGCACGAGCGCGTGCTCGACCAGGCGGATCCACGGGTCGCGGCGGACCGCCTCGTGCAGGGCGCGCTGCACCTCGGCGCCGGTCGCGTCGCCGCCGGCGTGCACGATCCGGTCGGCGCGGTGGCCGCCCTCGCGGGTCAGCATCAGCGAGCCGTCCGGATTGCGGTCGAACTCGGCGCCCCGGCGGATCAGCTCCCGGATCCGGGCCGGGCCCTCCTCGACGAGCACCCGCACCGCGGCCGGGTCGCAGAGCCCGACGCCGGCGATCTCGGTGTCATACGCGTGCGCCTGCGGCGTGTCCAGCGGGTCGAGCACCGCCGCGATGCCGCCCTGCGCCCACCGGGTCGATCCGTCATCGATGTTGACCTTGGTGACGACGGTGACGTGCAGGCCCTGCTCCCGCAGGTAGAGGGCGGCGGTCAGACCCGCGATGCCGGAGCCGACCACCACGACGTCGGTGGTCTCGGTCCAGCCGGGCTCGGCTGCGGCGAGCCGGCGTGGCAGTGCCGGGAGATCCGCGAGAGGTGACATGAGGTTCAGTACACTCCGCGCCCGCCGCCACGTCACGCCGGGGCCGCCATCAGTGGCCACGATTACTTGTACTGGACCGGGAGGGCCTTCGTCCCCTTGCCCTTGAGCGTTCCGGTCAGTTCGGCCCCGTCGAGCCACAGGTAGCAGCGCACCCCGTGGTCGCCCTGTGCCCAGACGTCGGCGTTGCCGGGCAGGGACACGACACCGAGGCGGTACTGCAGGTCGCCGTCGTGCGGCACCCCGGCGTACCTGGCGGCCACGCCGCGGCAGCCGGCGTGCATCTCGTCCCAGGCGGCGTCGCCCTTCGGGTAGGCGGCCTTCTCCCCCGCGGTCCACACCCCGGCGAACTCGGCGTTGTGCTTGGTCGCGCACGCCACCGGCGGCATCCGGGTGATCGCCCCGGCGTCGTCCAGCCCGATGGCGTAACAGGTGAGGGCCAGCGGCGAGGCCGGGTCGGCGAGCGCCTTGCGCAGGCTGCCGGTCCGCTGGATCAGGGCGCCGTCGTTCTCGATCGAGTCAAGTTCCACCACCTCGCAGCGGAACCAGCGGCTGCCACCGTTCCACGCCTCGGCGGAGGGGTGGGTCACGCCGATCCACAACCGGGCGTTGCGCCACGGGCCGCCGGTGTACTCGGTGGTCTTCCGGTCGCAGATCCGGTAGGCGGCGCGGGCGCCGGCGGAGGCGCCGTCCGGTGGTTCGGCGGCGTCCGCGCCGGGAGCGGAGTACTCACCGACGAAGACGGTCTCGGTCCGGTGCAGACCCGCGCAGTCGGTCTCCTCGTAGGTGATTCGCGGCCCGGTACGGGAGAAGGTGGAGAGATGACAGGTGCCGGCGACCGGCACGAAACCGGTCGCCGGAGCCATCGCACCCCAGTCGTTGGTCAGGTCCCCGTCGACGTCGCCACCGCTACCGCAGCCGGCGACGGCGAGAAGAGCCGCGACAGCGACCGTCCCCCATCGGAATCGCATGTACCGTGCCTCCCGAGCCTCGGCAGCTGTATCCGATTCGCCCACTGTATGGGCATATCTGAGGTTCGGGAGGCGGAATGCCGGAACTACCGGGCGGAAGCCGACGTCAGGTCGCCGCGGACCAGGTCACCGGCCATCCCCTCGGCCGCGGCAGCCGGGTCGGCGCCCAGCTCGATGATCCGGTTGCCGGCGTCCACGTGCACGATCCGCGGCTGGTAGGCCCGCGCCTCGGCGTCCTCCATCTGCCCGTAGGAGATCAGGATCACCAGATCGCCCGGGTGCACCAGATGGGCCGCCGCGCCGTTGATGCCGATCACGCCGCTGCCCCGCTCACCCGGGATCACGTAGGTCTCCAGGCGCGCGCCGTTCGTCACGTCGACGATCGCCACCTGCTCGCCCGGGATCAGGTCGGCCGCCTCGAGCAGGTCCAGGTCGACGGTGACCGACCCGACGTAGTGCAGGTCCGCCTGGGTGACGGTGGCCCGGTGGATCTTCGACTTGAGCATGGTGCGGAGCATCAGGCGCCCTTCAGCAGAGTCAGCGGAACGTTGTCGATGAGACGGGTGGCGCCGACCCGGGCGGCCACCAGCAGGCGCGCCGGGCCCTCCGCCGGCGCCGGGCCGAGATCCGCCCCGGTCAGCGCGAGGTAGTCCGGGCGTACCCCCGGCTCCTCGGAAAGGATCTTCTGGGCGACGGCCAGGACCGCCTCGGGATCACCCTGCGCCGCGCCCTCGCGCAAGGCGCGGGACAGAGCGAGCGCGGCCCGGCGCTCCTCCGGCGACAGATACCGGTTGCGGCTGGACAGGGCAAGACCATCTTCTTCCCGTACGGTCGGAACGCCCACGATCTCGGCGGGCAACTCCAGGTCGCGCACCATCCGCCGGATCAGCGCCAGCTGCTGATAGTCCTTCTCGCCGAAATACGCCACGTCGGCCCGGGTCAGCATGAGCAGCTTCTCGACCACCGTGAGCATCCCGGCGAAGTGCCCCGGCCGGCTGGCGCCCTCGAGGATCTCGCCGAGCGGCCCCGGATGCATCGTGACCGACGGCGCCCCGTCCGGGTAGACGTCGTCGCGTCCCGGCGCGAACACCACCGACACGCCCTCGGCCCGGCAGGCCGCCAGATCGTCGTCGAGGGTCCGCGGATACCGCTCGTAGTCCTCACCCGGCCCGAACTGCAGCGGGTTCACGAAGATCGTCACCAGCACGAACGCGGACCGCTCCCGAGCCACCCGCATCAACCGCCGGTGGCCCTCGTGCAACGCGCCCATCGTCATCACGACGGCGATCTCCCCGGTCGCGGCGTCCAGCGCGGCGGCCAGGTCGGCGCGGGTGTGCACCAGAGTGGTCATGCGTGGCTCCTCACATCGGTCACGGCCCGGGCCAGGACGTCCAGCAGCGCCGTCGCGTCGTGCGGCCGCAGACGTCCGGAGGCGATCGCCCGGTCCGCGGTACGCCGGGCCATCGCCAGGTAGGCGGGCACCGCGTCGGCGGGCATCCGGTCCAGGTGCCTGGCCACCGTGCCGGCGTCCCCGCGGGACACCGGGCCGGTCAGTGCGGCGTCGCCCATCCGCAGCGCGTTGTCGAGCGCCGCGGCCAGCAGTGGGGACAGCACCCGGCCAGGCTCGCCGACACCCGCCGCCCGCAGCAGGTCGGCGGCCTCGTTGACCAGGGTGACCAGGTGGTTGGCGCCGTGTGCCAGGGCCGCGTGGTAGACCGGGCGCGACTCCTCGGCCACCCACTCCGGCACCCCGCCCAGGTCGGCGACGAGCCGGGTGGCGAACACCCGGTCCGGCGCGGTCACGCCCCAGGCGATCCCGGGCAGCCGGGCCAGATCGGTGTCCGCGCCGGTGAAGGTCATCGCGGGATGCAGGGCCATGCCGTTCACATCGCCCAGGACGGCCAGTCCATGAGCCCCCGAGGTGTGTGCCACCACCTGGCCGGTGCGCAGCGCGCCGGTCCGGTCGAGCCCGGCGACCACGGCAGCCAGGGTGTCGTCGGGAACGGCGAGCAGCAGCAGATCGGTGGCGGCGCGGGCCACCTCGTCGGCCGGCAGGATCGCCGCGTCCGGCAGGAGACGGGCGGCCCGCTCCCGGGAGGCGGCGGAGACGGCCGCGGCGGCGACCACCCGGTGCCCGGCCGCGTTCAGCGCCGCGCCCAGCACAGCACCGACCCGGCCGGCGCCGACGACGCCGACAGTCAAAGCGTTCATCTGGATCCAGTCCTCGTTGCAGGGGTACCGGTCGAGCGCCAGTATGCGCCGTTTTAACACGCCCGTGACAAGCACGTGTGAACAACCGCACCGGCATCGATGCCGCCCTCCCGATCGGCTGCCCGTCCGCCCGGCTGAGCCACCGAACCCCGGCCACCGCATACGCCCGGCGGGGCGCTGCCGGCCGGGACCCGTCGCCCGCGTCGCCGGGATGCCACGGGAGGGGTGGTGCGTGTGGGGACGGCGGACGGCGTACGCCGGAATGTGGTTCTAGGGTGACGGAATGGGTGTCGGGTGGCGGCCGGCCATGCAGGCGGCGCTGTATGGCGGTGCGGGGTTCTTCGTGCGGGAGCGCGAGGGACCGGCTGATCACTTTCGGACGAGCGTGCACGCGTCGCCGATGTTCGCCGGAGCGCTGGCCCGGCTGGTCGTGCGGGTCGACGCCGAGCTCGGCCACCCGCCGGCGTTCGATCTGGTCGACGTCGGGGCCGGGCGCGGGGAGCTGATCACCGCGTTGCTGGCGTCGCTGCCGGCGGACCTGACCGGGCGGATCCGGGCCACGGCGGTCGAGGTCGCGCCGCGGCCGGCCGGGCTGGATCCGGCGGTGCGCTGGCTGCGGACCGTGCCCGCGGAGATCACCGGGCTGCTGGTGGCGACCGAGTGGCTGGACAACGTCCCGCTGGACGTGGTCGAGACCGACGAGCACGGGCGGTTGCGGAAAGTGCTGGTGGACCCGGCCACCGGGACCGAGACGCCGGGCCCGGCGGCCGACCCGGCGGACCTGTTCTGGACCAGCCGCTGGTGGCCCGGCCCGGGACGGATCGAGATCGGCTGGCCCCGCGACGCGGCCTGGGCGGAAGCGGTCGGGTCGGTGCGGCGGGGAGTCGCGCTCTGCGTCGACTACGGCCACGTGAAAGCCGACCGTCCGGTGCTCGGAACGCTGACCGGATACCGGCAGGGGCGGCAGGTGCACCCCGTGCCGGACGGCTCCTGCGACGTCACCGCGCACGTCGCGATCGACTCGGCGGCGTGCGCGGCCGGCGTTCCCTATCGGATGGTCCGGCAGCGGGAGGCGCTCCGGGCGCTCGGTGTGGACGGTTCACGGCCGCCGCTGGAGCTGGCCCGCACCGATCCGGGCGGCTACCTGCGGGCGCTGAGCAACGCCGGGGCGGCCGCCGAGCTGACCGATCCGGACGGACTCGGCGGCCACTGGTGGCTCTGCCACACCATCGGTCTCGGCGACCGTGGCACGATGCTGTGGTGACCAACGCTGGGGTGAACGACGCGCTGCGGGAGATGACGGTCGGCACCGGGGCCGGGCTGGACACGGCCGACATGGTGCTCAACATCGGCCCCCAGCACCCGTCCACGCACGGGGTGCTCCGGCTCAAGCTCACCCTCGACGGCGAGCGGGTGGTCGCCTGCGAGCCGATCGTCGGCTACATGCACCGCGGCGCCGAGAAACTGTTCGAGGTGCGCGACTACCGGCAGATCATCATGCTGGCCAACCGGCACGACTGGCTGTCCGCGTTCTCCAACGAGCTCGGTGTGGTCCTCGCCGTCGAACGGCTGATGGGCATCGAGGTGCCGGAGCGAGCCACCTGGCTGCGCATGGCTCTCGCCGAGCTGAACCGGGTGCTCAACCACCTGATGTTCCTCGGCTCCTACCCCCTGGAGATCGGCGCGATCACGCCGATGTTCTACGCGTTCCGGGAGCGCGAGACGCTGCAGGCGGTGATGGAGGAGGTCTCCGGCGGCCGCATCCACTACATGTTCAACCGGGTCGGCGGCCTCAAGGAGGAGATTCCGGCCGGCTGGACGAAACGCGCCCGCCAGGCGGTCGCCGCGGTCCGGCGGCGGATGCCCGACATCGACAACGTGATCCGGCGCAACGACATCTTCATGGCCCGCACGGTCGGCGTCGGCGTGCTCAGCGCGGCCGACGCGGCGGCCTACGGCGCCTCCGGTCCGGTGGCCCGGGCGAGCGGTCTGGATTTCGATGTACGCCGGGACGAGCCCTATCTCTTCTACGACCAGATCGACGTGCCGGTGGTGACCCGGACGTCCGGCGACTGTCACGCCCGCTTCGAGGTGCTGCTGGAGCAGGTGCTGGTGTCGCTCGACCTGATCGACGAGTGCCTGGACCGGGTCGACCGCACCGGCGGCCCGGTGAACGTGCGGCTGCCCAAGGTGGTCAAGGCGCCGGAGGGCCACACCTACGCCTGGACCGAGAACCCGCTCGGCGTCAACGGCTACTACCTGGTGTCCCGGGGCGAGAAGACACCGTGGCGGCTCAAACTGCGGACCGCTTCCTACGCCAACGTGCAGGCGCTGGCGACCCTCATCCCCGGCTGCCTGGTGCCCGACCTGATCGCGATCCTCGGGTCGATGTTCTTCGTCGTCGGCGACATCGACAAGTAGGCGCTCACCAGTTCTCCTGGCTGCTGTAACCGGGGTAGTTGGCGAAGTCGGCGAGCGTGCCCACGTTGGTGTCGTTCGCGGACGGGCGGTGGCGGCGGGCCTTGTACTCGGCGCTCGTCTCGGGGTCACCGCCGGCGGCGTAGCCGTCCGTGGCCCCGAAATCGCCGTCGGGGGACTCGGGGCGGCCGTACTGGGTGCCGGCCGGGCGGACCGTGGCGGCGGCTCTCGCCTGCGGCGGGGCCACCATGCCGTTCGGGCCGGGCGCCGTCATGCCGTTGGGGCCGGGCGCCATCATGCCGTTCGGGCCGGGGCCGATCGGGCCCGTCCTGTTCGGGCCGGTCCTGTTCGGGCCTGATCCTCTGGGGCCGGTTCCGTTCGGGCCGGGACCGATGGGGCCGGTCCCGTTCGGGCCGGGACCGATTCCGTTCGGGCCGGATCCGATGGGGCCGGTACCGTTCGAGCCTGGGACCGATGCGGCGGCTCGGGGGCGGGGCACCGGCTGGCCGATCGAGGGTGGCGGGACCGCGGCCGCACGGGCAACGGGAGCCGCGGGCGGGACCGTGGCGCTACCGACCGGGACTGCGGCACTGGCCCGGCCCGCCGGCACACCCTGCGCCGCGAAACCCTGGGACGTGGCGCTCTGAGCTGCGAACCCCTGCGACATCGCGCTCTGCGCTGCGAACCCTTGTGACATCTCGCCCTGCGCCGCGAATCCTTGCGACATGTCGCCTTGCGCCGCGAATCCTTGCGACATGTCGCCTTGCGCCGCGAACCCCTGGGATGTGGCCGCCTGGGCTGCGAACGCCTGGGATGTGCTGCTTTGCGCCGCGAAACTCTGGGAGATCGTTCCCTGGACGGGGAATCCCTGGGACTGGGCCGGAGAGACGGGCTTGACGATGCCGGGCACCGAAGCCCTGCCGCCGGTCGCTCGGGCCACTACCGGGACCGGCTGCTGGTAGTCCTCCCGGTAGCCGTCGTCCTGGTATCCCTCCTGCTGATACTCGTCCTCGTACCCGCCTTGGTGGTACCCGTCCTGGTAACCCTCTTCGTGGTACCCGTCCTGGTACCCCTGGTCCTGATACCCCTCGGCCTGATACCCCTCCTGGTCATGCCCGTCCGCGTACCCCCCTTGCTGGTACCCGTCCTGGTAGCCCCCCTGCTGGTACCCGTTCGCCTGGTCGTCGTACCGGTAACCGGTCTCGTCGTAGGGGTACTCGGGCTCCGGCTCATGCTTGACCACCGGCTCCGGCTGGTGGATGAACGTCGGACGACCCGGCGGCGGCGTGAAGACCGGAGGCGGGGCGACCTGGGCCCGGCCACCGGTGTTGCGCACCGGCAGCGGCGGACGCGGTTCCTGTTGAGCGACGGCCGGAGCGGCCCCGGCGGTCGCGAACTCGGCCCGCAACTCGCGGCGCAGCCCGTCCACCTCTTCGGCGACCCGATCCTCGACGTCCATCCGCAGCAGCACCGGATCGGCGCGGATCAGCACCGACGCCCCGATCAGCACGACACTGACCGCGATCAGCAGCACCGCGAACCGAACCGTGTTGGAGTCACCGCCGATCAGCACGACGGCGGCCGCGATCGGGGCGAGGACGACGCCCGCCCAGACGAGGCCACGGAGCAGTCGCGCGCTGTGACCCGATGGGGTGTCCCGTTCCGGCATGGCCGCAGATGTTACCGAGACCACGTCTCCGACAAAACCGCCGAGCACGGGACGGCACGTTCGGTTCGTTCTCAGCGGAAACCCGCGGAAACTCCCGGCACCCGGTCGGTGGGCCATCGAGGAGGCAGGACATCCACGGTCCCCGCACTCACCATCGGGCCGATTGCGACCGATTTGCCCCTCGGACTCTCCGAGATCGCGACGGGTTCGTCGGCGGTCGACCCGACAGGCGCGGGCGAACCGGGGCACAGGCGAACCGGACACGAGCGAACCGCGCGCGAGCGTGGGTTCGAGATGGGTGGACGCGGAGGCGGAGACAGAGCGCCAGAGGCGGCCGCACCGGTCAGGCGCGGCCGCCGGGAGGGGCAGCGGATGCCGGGAGGTCAGCGGGTGCCGCGCCAGCCGCCGAGGGAGGCCAGGCCGACGATCCAGCCGACGAAGAAGCCGTATCCGGCGCCTGATCCGGCCGCGTTGAAGGCGCCCAGCAGGGACGGGTTGGTGAGGAACAGGGTGGCCAGGAGGGCGGCGAAGGCGCCCGCGAAGATGTACGCGGCCCAGCCGGCCAGGAACTGGCTGATGGTGCCTCGGGCCCGGGCCAGCTGGGAGCCGGGCAGCAGGTAGAGGAAGACGAAGGTCAGGACGACCAGCAGGATCGCCTTGAGGTCGCCGACGATCACGTCGCGCAGCGAGTCGTCGGTGTCGAAGCTCCAGGCGGGCCAGCCCAGCAGCCGCAGCCACCAGCCGCCCGCCGTGTCCGGGTTCGTGTTGTCCTGCGCCCAGTCCCGATACCAGGGGCTGCCGAAGACGAGGACGAGTATGAGTGCGGCGACAGTGCCCGCACCGGGTGCGGTCTTGTAACGGTTTCCGAGAGCCATTCCCAGCTTTTTCCCAGCCGGGCCCGGCTTTCAAACGACGGCCGTCACTACCTGCTCAGATAGTCGATGAAGGCGGCCCGGAGCAGGGGCTCACGGTCGCCGAGGTCGCGGCCCTCGAACTCTCGCCACAGTGCGACGGCCTCGTCGACGGTCGGTCCGATCGAGTTCGGAGCGCCGTCCAGAGAGGCGGCGTCACCGGCGTCCGGCAGGTTCTTGAACACCGACCAGAAGAAGCTGACGTCGTGTTTGGCGCGGGCCTTGGCAAAGGCCTGCTCCCGCAGCGTCTCGGTGGGCAGGGCGTCCAGTTCGGCGAAGCTGGGCGAGGTCATGTCCGAAAGCATACTTTCAGCGGGTGGCGCCCCACGGGCCGTCGTCCCATCGGTCGCTGCGGGGGGCGGGAGTGGCCGGAGTGTTCCAGGTCTCCGGCAGGGTGGGCGACCAGTTCGTGCCGCCGGAGGGCGCCGCGTTCCAGTCCTCGCCGACGCGCGAGGTGTACGGGCTCCCGTACGACTCGACGAAACGGGTCACCACCAGACCGGCGACGAAGACGCTCCCGGCGATCGCGAACAGCGCGATGTCGAGGTCGCGGATCTGCTCGTACCGCAGGAACAGGGTGAGCGCGGTGACCGCGAAGAGGGTGCCGAAGATGCCGCCGCGACGCCCGTACACGCTGGTGCCGGCGAGGAGCGCCAGGCCCATCGCGATCCCGGTCCACTCGAAGCCGGTGTCCGGGGCGATCGGGCCGTCGGCGGTGGCCGCGATCAGCACGCCGGCGACGGTCGCGAAGAGTGACGACACGACCAGCGTGAGCAGGGCGGGGACCGCGGCGGCGGCGCCCCGGCGCTGGGCCGGGTCGCCGGTCGGCCGCATCCGGCCGAGGAATCGGCGCACCGGGCCGACCGCGCCGAGCGCCGCACCCAGGACGGCGAGCGCCGCGAACGCTCCGAACAGCACGAACGCCTGGCCGGTCGGGTCCCAGTCGCCCTGCACGTCGACCGGCTCGGGGCGCAGCTGGATGTAGACGATGAGGCCGAAGGAGGCGGCCAGGGTGGCGGCCCAGCCGGGCACGTGCAGGACGGTGACGATCAGGCCGACCACCAGCCCACCGGCGGCGGCGAGGATCAGCGCCGGGACCACGGCCTGGGCCAGGCCCTTGTCACTGTTCTCCGCATACTGCATGGCGGCGGCCAGGGCGATCGGGCCGAGCGCCACGTTGGGCACGCCGGCCCGCAGGGTGAGGCCGGCGCCGAGGGTGAGCAGGCCGATCGCGGCGCCGGTGACGAGCAGGGCGTCCAGCGCGGGGCGCTGCAGGGCGGCCGAGTCCTCGCGCTGCAGGAGGAATCCGAGGACCGCGGCGACGACCAGGAGCATGACCTCCCAGCCGAGGTGGATGCCGAGCCGGTCGCGACCGTCGTCGTCGGCGGCCGGGATCGTCCCGGTCGTGGTCGCCGCGTTGCGCTGGGACTGGTCGAGGGTGGTGCCGGCGGTGTCGTCATATTGCACCCGCCGCCGATAGGCGGCCGGATCGGTGTCGGTCTTCTCGTCACCGGGCCGGCGGAAGGTGGTGTCGTCGTACGCCATGGTCCGCGCCTCCTTACGCCTCCACGAGCGGTCCGAGGCGCACGCTACTCCAGGCACATACCCGCCCGCCGCCAAGCATACGGAAACGGGACCGCCTCAGTTCAGCGCGGAAATGCGTTCGAAGATCGTCGACAGATGGTGAACGACCGGACCCCTTTCGAACGGCCGGCCGGACGTCATCGCCGAGGGGTCGGCCGGTCCGAGTCGTCGTCCTTCTTGTCGGGGCGGTCTGGGACCCGGCAGGCCCGCTCGAGCCAGAGTGCGGCGGCGATCAGGGCGATCGCGGTGACCAGTGTGGTGGCCGCGGTCGGCACGTTGGACCCGGCCTCCTTGGTCGGCTCCAGCAGCAGCCAGACGAGCAGCCCGGCGGAGAACCCGGCGGAGAGCGCGCCGACCAGCGAGGACGCCTTGGCCAGGGCGGCGAACCGGGCGACGGCCAGCGCCTGGACCGGCGGCGCGCCGGGTTTGCGCTGGATCCGGGCCGACGTGTTCTGCGCCAGGTAGGCCTCGGCGATCGCCAGCACGCCGAGCACCCCGGCGCCGGTCCACGGCAGCGGCGAGATCCGGTAGAACAGGTCGTTCGTGGAGATCAGCAGCCAGGCCACCGCCGCGGCCGCGAGCGCGGCCACCACCAGCGTCGACGCGCTCGTCGGCCGCAGCGAGGGATCGGTGTTGCGGGGGGAGCCGTGGTCCGGGTTGACGCTCACTCCATCGACTCTAACGACAGCTCGGGCCGGAGCGTGACACCGGCGATGTCGGCGGCCACGTCCGGGGTGGTCAGCAGGCCGGCGATCGGGCCGTGGCCGGGCAGTTCGGCGTCCGGCCGCACGGCGTGCCACGGCACCAGCACGAAGGCCCGCAGGTGGGCGCGCGGGTGCGGCAGGGTCAGCTCGGGGTCGTCGCCGACGACCGGTGTGCCGTCGTCGGCCCAGACGGCGATGACGTCCACGTCCAGGGTGCGCGGCCCGAAGCGGCGGTCCGGGTCGCGGACGCGGCCCTCGGCCGTCTCGCACGCCTGGGCGCGGGTCAGCCAATCCCGGGCGCTCGCGGTCCGATCCTCGACCAGGACCACGGCATTGAGGTACGGCGGTTGCGCGCTGTCTCCCCAGGGCGGCGTCTGATAGATCCCGGAGACTCGTACGACACTCGTGCCCAGCCGGTCGACGGCGGCCCGCAGGTGGGCGTGGGAGTCGCCGAGGTTGCTCCCGATCGACAGGACGGCCGTCGTCATCGCCGGCTCCGGCGCAGGGTGACCGCGACGTCGGCGAACTCGTGCGGGATCGGCGCCTGTGGTTTGTGCAAGGTGACCTCGGCCGCCGCGACCCGCTCGTCGGCCAGGCAGACGTCGAGCAGCCGGTCGGCGAGGCGTTCCAGCAGGTTGACCGGCTCGCCGGTGAGCACGTCGACGAGGGCGCCGGCCAGCTCGCCGTAGTGGACGGTGTCGGCGACGTCGTCGCTGCGGGCGGCCGGGCCCAGGTCGAGGTCGAGGGTCACGTCGACGACGAAGTCCTGGCCCTGCTCCCGCTCGAAGTCGTAGACGCCGTGGTTGCCCCGGGCCCGCAGGCCGGTCAGCGTGATCCGTCCGGTCATCTCGTCTTCCCGTGCGTGTGTGTCGTCCCGCCGAGGGTCGTGGCCGCGCGTGCGGGACCCGGCCGGGCGGGAGGGGTGGGTTGCGGGTGGGTGGGGCTCACGGCGTACCGCTGAATCGGGGTGAGCCTGTCGCCCGCCAGACGGCGAGGGCGTCGGCTGTCGCACCGACCTCGTGGACGCGGACGCCCCAGGCGCCGGAGGCGACCGCCAGTAGAGAGGTGGCGAGAGTGGCCGCCTCGCGGCCCTCGGGCGGACGCGGCGTGCCGTCCGGACCGGCCAGCAGACGTCCCAGATAGGTCTTGCGGCTCGCCGCGAAGAGGACCGGAAAGCCCAGGCCGGTCAGCACGTCGAGGCGGGCGCTGAGGGCCCAGTTGTGCTCGGGCAGTTTCGCGAAGCCGATGCCCGGGTCCAGGACGATCCTGCCGGGGTCGACGCCGGCCGCGATCGCCGCGTCGGCCCGGGCCCGCAGCTCGTCGCGGACCTCGGTGACCACGTCCCGGTAGACGGCGAGTTTCTGCATGTCACGCGAGTGGCCGCGCCAGTGCATCAGGATCCACGGGCAGCCGGCCGCGGCGACGACGGCGGCCATGCCGGGGTCGGCCAGGCCGCCGGAGACGTCGTTGACGATCGCGGCGCCGGCGGTGAGCGCCGCCTCGGCGACCGCCGCACGGGTGGTGTCGACACTGACCGGTACGCCCTGGGCGAACAACCGCTCGATCACCGGGACGACGCGTGCGATCTCGGTTTCCGCGTCGACCCGCTCGGCGCCCGGCCTGGTCGACTCACCACCCACGTCGATGACGTGCGCGCCCTCGCGAAAAAGACCGGCGCCGTGCTGAACCGCGGCGTCGACGTCGGTGTATCTACCACCGTCAGAGAAGGAGTCCGGCGTCACGTTGAGGACACCCATCACGACCGGGTGATCCACGCGTAGCAGCTCAGCCCCCGTGAGCTGCGGGTCTGTCGGCGAAAGGGACACAGGTGAAGGGTACGGGGCAGCGGTGATTCGAACAGGCGTACGATGCCATGTGACTGTGATTCACGCACTCCTTCACCTTGGGTAACGAAACGGGCGCTTGTTGCTCGCAAGTACGGGCCGTACTCTTCGGATCTGGGCATCATGAAGTGACCGAAGAGAGCAGAGACGAGCATGGCAGTGCCCGAACGGCTCACTCGACGCGGTGAGTCAGAGGTAGCACCATATGGGCGTTGCCGTACGGCTTCACAACTGCAGCGTGTCCGTACCCCCCACGGACACCGGGAGGTTTACCGATGATCGCCACCGAGTTCCTGATCCTGGCGGCCGAGCCAGCCGGCAAAATCAACACCGAAGGCATCGTCACCTTCTTCGCGAGCAACATCGCTCCGATCCTGCTCGCGGTGCTCGGCGTCATCTTCATCGGCCGGGCCAGCAAGGGCGAGATCTCGAAAGTCCTCACCAGCTCGGCGATCGCGATCGTGGGCCTGGCGTTCATCGCCGGCGCCGCGACGCTGTTCTTCGTCGGCGAGTCGATCATCGACCTGATCTTCAGCTGAGATGCGGCTCCGGACCGACGACGACATCTACCGGGCGCGCCTGGTCTACCTCGGCCCGCCCGGCTACACACTGCCCGTCCATCTACCCTATGCGCAGTACGGGATGTTCGTGGTCCTGGTGCCCGTCTTCATGGCCATCCACTATGCGTTCACGCTCGACTTCGACCCGTTCCCGGCCTGGGAGATCGCCCTCGCCATGGTCTCGACGTCGTATGTGTTCCGGCATGTCGACCCGGACCGTCCGGCCCGTGTCGTCATCCGCACCGCGCTCACCGACTGGCGCCGCACCCGCGAGCCGGCCGTGGAGCAGCGCGATCCCAGGCTTGTCGCCACTCGTGTCCGGGTTCGGGAGGAGTTGGTATGACCAGTTGCCAGGTCGTCCGCGCAGGTGAGGTCCACGCATGACCGAAACGTATCCGCACGGGCATCCCCGGGCGGACGCCTCGTCCCCGGGCAGGCAGAGTAACGGTGTGCGTTCAGACAACTACTCCTCGCCTCGATCGCTCGACGACGCGGAGGAACTCGTCGCCACGCCGGGCCACGGTGGAGTAGGCGTCTTCCAGGCCCCGCAACCGGTGCGGCCGCGCGCCGCCGCCGTCGATTCCAGTATGGACATCGACTCGCCGTTCCTGGACCTGTTCGGTGGAGCGGCGGTTCCCCGGAAGAGTGATCCGCAAACATCGGCCGCCGCACCGCCCGCTCCCGCGCGCCCGGCTCCGGCTCCCGCGCCGGCGCCCTCCCTCGTCCCCGCGCCGGACTTCTTCCAGGGCAACGGGCACACCACCGCGCCGGAGCGGGTCGATCCCGACCCGGTGCCCGACGACGACTGGACCGAGTTCGAGGAGTGGCCGCCGGCGCCCGTCGCGCAGCCGCCCGCCGGGTGGGAGCAGCCCGCGCCGATCCAGTCCCCGGTGCCGCTCCCGGTGCCGGCCGCCGCACCGCCGCCGCTGCCGGTCGCGCCTCCGGAGCGGGCCCCGGCCCGCCGTCCCGAGAAGGCGCCCGCCAAGCGCAAGGAGAAGAAGGAGCCGAAAGCGGCGCCGCTGCGGCCGCAGAAGCTCAAGTTCAAGGACCGGGACCCCTCGGTCGAGCTGGCGATCAGCGAGATCGCCGGGCACCTGACGTTCACCCAGAGCACCGTGACGGCGTGGTATTACCTGCCCGAGGTACGCTGGGCGTTCCGGCCCGACGCCGAGCGGGAGGCCCTGCTCAGCGCCATCTCCGAGCAGTATGCGGGCCTCGCCGGCTTCCGGCTGCACCTGCGGCGCACCACCCGCCCGTTCCCGGCCGACGAGTGGGCCCGCACGGTCGACTCGTTCACCGCCAAGCCGCTGCCCGACGTGCACGGCGCCACCTCCTGGTCCGATCATCTGGTCGCGGCGCAGCGGCACCTGCTGTCGGTCAACCACGCGGAGGGGCAGACGTTCCTCGGCGTGACGTTCGCCCGGCGCTCGCTCGGCGACACGTTCAGCGAGCGGATCCTGCGGGCGTTCGGCAAGGGCACCTCCGACGGCGAGCGGCGCAAGCTCGGCCGGACCGTCGAGCAGTTCGACGAGGTGCTCAACGCGTTCGGCATGCGCGGGCGGCGGGTCACCCCGCAGGAGCTGGAGTGGCTGCTCTACCGCTCGGTGGCGCTCGGCATGGCCCCGCCCGGGCTCCTCTCCCCGGTCACCAACGGGCACTGGGAGACCGGCGACCTGCTCGCGCTCACCGAGGCGGTCGAGCGCTACCGGACGCCGTACGGGTCGACGGTCAAGCTCATCAACCGGATGTCCGGCGAGGAGCGGCACGTCGCCGTCCTCTCCGTCGGCCGGATGGAGCCGCTGGAGATCCCGGAGAAACACGAGCCGTGGATGCACTTCCACGAGCGGCTCCCGTGGCCGATGGAGCTCTCCTCACGGATCGACATCCTCGGCGCCACCGGCTCCTTCAAGAACCTCGAACACCGGCTCCGGATGATCCGGTCCCAGCAACTCGACTACGCCGAGCACGGCATCGACGCCCCGCCCGAGCTGGAGCGGCTCGCCAAGCGGGCGCTCGTGATCGGCGACGAGATGACCACCGGGCTGCCGACCGACTCGGCCCGCGCGCACGGCTGGCACCGGATCGCGGTCAGCGGCGCCACCCGTGAGGAGTGCCTGGAGCGCGCCCGGCGGCTCATCCAGCTCTACTCCCGGGAGCTGCGGATCTCCCTGCAGCACCCGAAGAACCAGGACCAGCTGGCCCGTGAGTTCATCCCGGGCGAGCCGATCGCCAACACCGGCTACGTCCGGCGGATGCCGGTCAAACTGCTGGCCGCGGCCCTTCCCCAGGCGGCGTCCACGGTCGGCGACCGGCGTGGCGACCTGATCGGGCGTACGGCGGGGACCTGCCGGCGGCCGGTCTTCCTCGACCTGCACTTCCCGATGGAGGTGCGGGAGCGCTCCGGGCTCGGCGTGTTCGTGGCCGAGCCGGGTGGTGGCAAGTCGACCCTGATGGGCGCGCTCGGCTACCTCAACGCCCGCCGTGGCGTCCAGGTGACCCTGCTCGACCCGTCCGGGCCGCTCGCCCGGCTGTGCCAGATGCCCGAGCTGCGGCCGTACAGCCGGGTGCTCAACCTGACCGGCTCCGAGCAGGGGACACTCGCGCCCTACTCGCTGATCCCGACGCCGGTGCGGTCCGAGTTCCCGACCGGTCCGGCGGGCGACCGGGAGTACGAGATCGCGGTCTCCAACGCCCGTGCCGAGCGCCGGATGCTCGTGCAGGACATCTGCTCGATGCTGGTGCCGCCCCAGGTCGCCAAGGAGGCGTCCACCGCCACTCTGCTGCGGCACGCGGTGCGGCAGGTGCCGGCCGAGGAGACGTCGACGCTGGACGACGTCGTGCGTACCCTCCAGGCCCTCGACGACGACGAGGGCAAGGAGCTCGCCAACCTGCTCCTCGACACCGCCGAGATGCCGCTGGCGCTGCTCTTCTTCGGGCACCCGCCGCAGCACCTGCTCGGCGCCGACGCGGCGCTCACCGTCATCACCATGGCCGGCCTGCGGCTGCCCGACCTCAAGATCGAGCGGGAGTACTGGTCGGCCGAGGAGTCCCTGGCCCTGCCGATGCTGCACACCGCACACCGGCTCGCGGTCCGGCGCTGCTACGGCGGCTCGATGTCCTCCCGCAAGATGGTCGGGCTCGACGAGGCGCACTTCATGGAGGGCTGGCGCTCCGGCCGGTCGTTCCTGGTCCGTCTCGCCCGCGACTCCCGTAAATGGAACCTGGCCGCCCTCGTGGCGTCCCAGAACCCGCGCGACATCCTCGGCCTCGACGTGCAAAACCTGGTCTCCACCGTCTTCGTCGGCCGGATCGCCGAGGACCAGGAGATCGCCTCCGAGGCCCTGCGTCTGCTGCGGGTGCCCGTCCACGACGGGTACGAGGCGACGCTCGCGTCCCTCTCCCAGGTCGACTCCGCCTCCCAGCACCGGCTCGGCTTCCGAGAGTTCGTGATGCGGGACGTGGACGGCCGGGTCCAGAAGGTGCGCGTCGACGTCTCGTACGTCGACGGACTGCTCGAACACCTGGACACGACACCGGGCGTGGCGCCGTCGACGACGGCTGTGCCACTCCCGTCCGACCTGGAGGTTTGAGATGGTGCGGCGGGGGCTGGCGTTTCTCACGGCGTTGCTCGTGCTGGCGGTCGCGTCGATAGCCTGGGCGGTCGCCACACCCGGAGCGGCGTCGGCCGCCCCGCCGGCTCAGGTCCCCGGTGGCGCGTGCAGCGTCGAGGAGTGGCAGGCCAACTTCAAGACGTGCGTGGACCGGCTCGCCGAGGTCGTCGACACCCGCGCGAGCTGCCTCAACCCGCCGACACCGAGCACGCCGGACTCCGGGCTCGCCGGCTGGTTCGCCGAGCGGCCCGCGTCGTCCACGAAGGACAGCTTCCCCGGCCTGTACAGCGACTACGGCTACGCCGGCTACACCTTCGTCACCTATGACCTGGAGGGCGGCTGCGCGTCGACGATCGTCGACGCGGACCAGAAGTTCGAGACCACCATCGCCAACGGCGAGTTCATGATCGCCACGGCGGTGATCGGCGCCTCGAACGCCCTGCGCGAGCGCGCCTGGAACCCGGAGACACTCTGGGGCTGGGCCGACCCGCTCGTCGACCAGGCCACCAAGGCCGTCTACCAGAAGGTGTTCACCGTCTTCGGCGTGATCACGCTCGCCGTGGTGGGCCTCTACCTGCTGTGGCGGTCCCGTCAGGCGGAGATGGGCGCGGCGACGACCACGGCCGGATGGGCGATCTTCATCATGGTCGTCGTGACGGCCATCGCGGCGTGGCCGGTGCAGTCCGCCAAGATCGCCGACCAGACGCTGATCACCTCGCTCGGTGTGGTACACGACGCGGTGGGTCCGCAGCCGAAGGAGCCGGTCGGCGAGTGCGCCCTCGGTCCGGAGGCCTGCAAGGACAATCGACTGCCGGCCGTGCGTGCCAGTGACACCGCCACTGAGACCATGCTCTACCGCAACTGGCTGCGTGGGGTTCTCGGCTCCGCCGACAGCGAGACCGCCAAGAAGTACGGTCCTGCCCTGTACGACGCCCGTTCACTCCGCTGGGACGAAATCGAGAAGATCCGGTCCAACCCTGCAACCCGGGACGCCACACTGGATCGGAAGAAGACCCAGTGGATGAAGGTCGCTGAGCAGATCAGGACCGAAGACCTGGAAGCGTACGAGTATCTTCAGGGCGCCAAGGGCATGGAGCGGGTGGGCGCCGGATTCATCGCGATGTTGGCCGCCTTCATGTACGCAATGTTCGACATCACCGCCTCAATTCTGGTCCTCCTCGGCTTCCTGATCTTCCGGTGGGCGGTCATCGCGGCGCCGATCCTCGGCACGATCGGGCTTCTGCGCCCAGCCAGCGGTGGTGTCCGGCGGCTCGGCAACGCTGTGGTCGCCGCGGTCTTCAACATCGCCATCTTCGGTACGGGCGCCGCGATCTACCTGTTCGCCGTCGACCTGGTGATGAACACGGCCAGCCTGGCCGGCTGGCTCCAGGTGGTGCTGGTCTGGCTCTGCGGTGTGGTCGGCTGGCTGCTGCTCCGGCCGTACCGGCGGATCACCCAGCTCGGCGGCAAGGACAGCGCCGCCACCATCGCGTCCGGCGGCTCCTGGCATCGGCGGTTCTTCCGGGACATGCGCGAGGCCGCGAAGCTGGAGGTCGCCGAGGGCGGCGGGACACGCGAGCCGACCTTCGGGAAGGGCCTGCTCGAGCAGCGCAACCTCCGGCCGGAGGCCCGCCTCGAGGAGTCCTCGGCCACGCCGCGCCGTGAGGTGGAAGCCGCTCCCACGCCGGCGCAGACCCGCCCGGACGGCAACGAGAGCGTGCCCGACAACAACCCGGTGCCCGTCGCGTCCGGAAAGGATCGGCCCACGCCGGCCCGTGCCCGCGGCGGCGCCGACCGAACCGGACGTGTCCGAGCGGCCGACCTCCTACGCGATCTACCGACCCGAGACCGGGGCGACAAGTGAGGAGCCGGCCAGCCCGCGGATACGTTCCGAGGCACGGTGAGTGGGATGTCCGGGCTGATCACACGCACACTCAACGGAATCTTCCGCTCCCGCTGGGGAGTCGCCGTCGTCCTCGGCGGCATCATCCTGGCCGTGGTAGGGGTCGGGCGGCTCTTCTCCGACGGCACGGCCTCTCCGCCGCTGGGCAACAGCAGCCCCGCCACCGATATCAGCATCAACCCGTCGGACAACGACAGCGTCGCGACGTCCGATCCCCCACCCACCCCGAAGACCGCGCCGGGGCGGGCGCAACCCGAGGCCGTGGCGTACGCGTTCGCCTCCGCCTGGATCGACAACAGCGACGTCACCGCGAAGAAGTGGCTGAGCCGCCTCCAGCCGAACGCCACACCCCGCCTCACCGAGCAGCTGCGCGGGGTGGATCCGACCGCCGTGCCGGCCGACCGGGTGGTCGGTAAGCCGACCCTGGTCGCGGTCAGCGACTCCCTGGTGAACGCGACGGTGACCATGGACAACGGCAAGCTCGGCCTGCGGATGGTGGCGCCGGACGGCACGTGGCTGGTCGACGGCATCGACTGGACCCCGGCATGAGTCTCCGGCGCCCGCGCAAGGTCGTCCTGACGGTCGCCGTGGTCGTCACGCTCGCGCTGCTCTGCTGCGGCGGCAGTCTCACCGTCCTGGTGTGGGGCGCGCTGCGCGAGGACAGCGGCAACAACCTCATCAACGCCTCGCTGGCGTGCGGGAAGGGCGGGGCCCTCGATCCGGACTCACAACTGCCGGAGATCAGCCCCTACGGCGGGAGCCAGATCCGCAACGCCGCGATCATCATCAACGTCGGCGCGGACATGGGCCTGCCCCCGCGGGCCTGGGTGATCGCGGTGGCCACCGCGATGCAGGAGTCCGCGCTGAACAACCTCGGGGACCTCGGCGCCAGGAACGACCACGACTCGCTCGGGCTCTTCCAGCAGCGGCCGAGTTCCGGCTGGGGCACCCCGAAGCAGGTCCGCGACCCGGTCTACGCGAGCACCAAGTTCTACTCCAAGCTCAAGACGATCCAGGGCTGGCAGAAGATGGCCCTGACCCAGGCCGCTCAGGCGGTGCAGATCAGCGCCTACCCCGACGCGTATGCCAAGCACGAGCCGCTGGCGACGCAGATCGTCAACCAGCTCGCCAACGGGGCCGCGAACGCCGTGGGCGACTCGGTGACCCTGCAGTGCTCGGTGTCCGGTGCGATCGCCGCCTCGGGCTGGACCGTCCCGCTGAAGGGGCCGGTCGGCTCCGGGTTCCGTACCCGGGAGCGGCCCAACCACCAGGGCGTCGACATCAGCGTCGACAGGTACCGGCCGATCTACGCGGTGGCCAGCGGCACGGTGTCGGTGGTCAAGTGCGATGAGGACTTCCGCGGCCGTAAGTCCTGCAATGTGGACGGCTATCCCGGCAAGGGCGGCTGCGGGTGGATGGTCGAGATCGTCCATGCGGGTAACCTGATGACGCGCTACTGTCACATGGTGCAACAGCCCTTCGTGCGAAAGAATCAGCAGGTCGTGGCGGGCGAGCAGATCGGGCGAGTGGGCACCAGCGGCAACTCGTCGGGCCCGCACCTGCATTTCGAGGTGCACCTGGGCAACGACCGGTCGAGCGCGGGCGCGGTCGATCCGGTCCAGTTCATGCAGGGGCAGGGCGCCCCGCTGGGAAATGAGGGATGAGCAGCGGATCGATGCCGGACCCGTTCAGCGGCCGGCGTGACGGAGCGCTGGATTCGCCACGTCCGATAGTGCCCACCCCGGCGACCATGGCCGGCGACCTGCGCGGCCGGCGTGTCCTCGTCGGGCTGCCCGGCCACGGCTGGCGGGGTGATCTCCGGGCCGATGAGAAGGTGGTGCAGGGCAGCCGGACCTATGTGCCGGTGATGCCCGAGTCCGAGTGGTACCGCGCGGAGGCCGAACGCACCGAGGTCTTCGCCGCGCTGGTCCCGGTCGAGCGGGTCTGGGTGGAGGAGCTAGGTTTCCCCGGCACCACGACGCCCGGCGCGAAGGTGAACCAGCTGGTCTCGCTCGACGAGCCGCCTCGCCGCCCACCGGTCTCCGCCATCGACGCCGACACGCTCACCGGTCGCCGGGTGACGCAGATCCTCGACGACGGCGACGAACGCCGCGACCTCCGGGCGGTGACCGAGTCGCACGTGAGCGACGACGGCATCGTCAGCGTGCGGGTGGCGCAGGAGCTGGACTGGTATCGCTGGGGGTGGAGCGGCAAGCTGCCCCGCACCCTCGAAGTGCCGGCTCACCTGGTCTGGGTCGAGTAACGGTCAATCGATCTTCGTGGCCCCACAGACGCGCCACCCGTCCTGGTCCACCACCGTGAACTGCCAGGCACTGCTGTCTCGCCCACCCTGTCCGGCGATGGTTCGCTTCAGATCCGCACCCACGGTTCCGCTGGATCCAGTGACCTTGACATCGAGGCTCGACCAGCTGACCGCGATACCGACCGAAAAATCCTTTTCGCGCTTGAGCGTGTCATCCCGGAACTGCATGAGCTCCTGAAAATCGCCGCCCGATTTGCACTGGTACAGCGCGGCCTCGTCGTCGTTCCGACTGACCAGTGTGGCCGCCAGGTAGCTGTCGACCACGGCGTCCGGCTCGGTCCTCTTGATCTCCGTGGCCTCGTCGTAGAGAACGAAGAAGGTGCCAACACCGCCGACGCAGAGGAGCGCCATCAGGCCACCGGTCAGGGCCAGCGCCAACCGCGCCCGCCGACTCTGAAAACGCCCTCGCCGCACCCCCTGACGGCGCTCCGGTGGAGGGGGGAGCACAGCCTCACCGTCGGTCCGGGGCGGCGGCGGTGTGAAGCCGGCGCCGGTCTCAGGCTCTCGCGGTCCCATGTGTACGACCTTAGTTCGTCCGCGTTCCCCGGCGTCTCACACCGACAGGGTGTAGAACTCGGTGGCCGACCCCCAGTGCCGCAGGATCTCCACCACCCCGTCCTTGACGACGGCGAGGTCCTCGGCGCTGATCGGCTCGCCGTCCTCCCAGGCCGGCGTCTTCGGCAGGTAGACGACGTCGGTCCCGACCCCGCGCTCCACCCCGAGCAGGATCCGGCGCCCCTGATACTCGGCTCGCATGTTCTCCCTGTCCACACTGCGCAGGATCACTCCGGTGTCGGTACGCGCCGACTGGCTCTGGATCTCATGAACAGCCATCGCGGCCTCCATCCGGCATTCACGCCCCCGGGTCGATGACACTTATCTTCGTCACTGCGGGATTGCGTTCCAAGGCCGGCTTCTCCACCGTGTTCCAGATCCCGTCTGCCCGCGGCTTGTGCGACCAGGCCGTCACCTCGCCCTGAGCGCTTTCCGCGTACCTCTCGGAAAGCCGCTCCCAGACGCCTCCCGCCTGCTCTTTGCGAATCGGTGAGTGCTCCTCGAAGAGGAGCATGTCGTCGAACCGCCGGCCG
Organism: Actinoplanes philippinensis; assembly: GCF_900113015.1. Classification (GTDB taxonomy): domain Bacteria; phylum Actinomycetota; class Actinomycetes; order Mycobacteriales; family Micromonosporaceae; genus Actinoplanes; species Actinoplanes philippinensis. The sequence continues at coordinate 75,162 of NZ_FONV01000012.1, read as the reverse complement.
CCCGGCGTCTGCTCCAGCGTGACCGACGTGATGCCGTCGGTGTTCTTCTCGGCGAAGCCCCGCATGCGGGTGCCGTCGTCGAGCGCCCCGGAGTAGAAGCCGGCGCCGTTGACCGGGCTCCGGACGTCGGCCCGTTCGACCTCGCGCATGAGCCGGTGGAACTCCGAGTTCTGCCCGAAGTGCCTGGCCAGTTGCCCGGCGTGCTGGGCGGCGCCCTTGGTTCCCGCGGTACGCAGGAGGGTGGCCGCCCGGGTGAACATGTCCGCGATCTCGCCTTCGACCACGTGCAGCGCCTTGTGGACGAGCTGGCGGCAGGCGACCCGGCTCGCGGCCACGAAGACGGGGATCTCGGCGAGGGTGGCGCCGGCCGAGATGGCGGAGGTGGCGATCGCCTGGCCGACCTGGAAGGCGAGGAGGGTGAGCTGGGCGAGGTAGGCGGTCTTGAGGGCTACGGTGACGCCGGCCATGGCGATGAGGCCGGCGCCGATGAGTTCGACGGCGGTGGCGGCGTCGTCGAGATGCCGGCCGGGTCCGTCCTCGCCGTTCCACCACTGTTCGAAGGCGTCGACCGAGGCGCCCTCGTTCTCCAGCCAGACCCGGCGGGCGGCGGTGTCGGCCTCGGCGGCGTGCCGGCGCAACCGGGTGGCGTGTTCGATCCAGGCGAGGCCGTCGGCGTGCAGCCGGTCCTCGTCGGCTTGCGGCCAGCTGAGCCCGAGCCAGGACAGCGGCTCGGTGAGCTCGGCGGGCAGCTCGATGGTCATGACGGCCTCCCGGGGCCGGGAGCGGGGTGCTCGGCGGTCATGACCGGCCCCCGGCGAGTTCGGCGGTGATTCCGGCAGCCGCTTCGGCGTCGGCGCCGGCGATGACCCGGGCCTGGGTGTGCAGGCCGAGGGCGGCCTCGCCGATCTGCTGGACGTGACTGCCGAGGGCCTGCAGCGCGTGACCGAGGACCGCCTGGTAGGCGAGGGCGAACACGCTGCCGTTCTCGTCGTCGCCCCAGGGGGAGGCCGGTCCGGCGACGGTGTTCTCCAGGGCGGCGATGTCGTCGGCCATCCGCTGGGCGATCCCGGCGAGGGCGCTGCCGGCGGCGGCCAGGGTCTGCGGATCGGTCCTCATGCGTACGCTCATCGCCGTGCCGCCCGCCGGGAGAGGTCGTGCAGGACCTCGGAGATCTCGGCGAAGCGGCGTTCGGCCGCGGTGGTGACGTCGGCGACGGAGGTCTCGAAGCCGGGTGCCGGCATCCCGGCCTGCGCGGCGGTGATCGCGTCGAAGAGGGCGGTCCGGAGCTCGTCGACGGTGAGCTCGGTGACCTGCGGGTCGAGGACCACGTCCCACAGCCGGCCCGCGCCGTCGAGCTCGATCCGGACGATGCCGTCGGCGCCCTCCCCGGTGGAGGCGATGTAGTCCGTCTCCCGGGTGGATCGGGCGTGCTCGTCGTACTCCTGGGTGACGTTCACCTCAACCTCCCTCGCACGGTTCCCGTACGTGCGAATACCGCTGTTGCACGCTCCGAGTTCAAACCGGCACGCAACGTTTCTCGACGAGTCGAGATTGGACGGATGCGGCCGGGTCCGGCACGAAAGTCGCACCGGGGACGCAACGCGGTGACCGGATGGGTCTGGGATAGGTTTTATTCCGCGGACAGGAGGTGACGGCAGTGGCGGATTCGACTCTGCGGGTCCGGCAGGCCGCTGCTCTGCACCGGCAGGCGGTGGCGACTGCGGATGCTGCCGCGGTCGCGCTGGAGGCGTTCGCCCCGGCCGCTGCCGACCCGCGTGAGCAGCATCGTCTCGCCGACAGGTTGCGGGCGGCGGCGGCGCGGCTGGCGCCGGGCTGGCTGGGTTCGACGCTCGACGCGTTGTCGTCGGTGTCGCCGCTCGGCGGTGAGGCGATTCCGCAGTTCGTGCGGGTGGGCCTGGCGCAGCCGCTGGATGACGTGCGGTTTCCCGCGGTCGTGCCGCTGCTGGGCACGGGCCATCTGACGGTCGACGCGACGGCCACCGACCCGCGGGTGTTCGGCCTGCTCCGGTCGCTGCTGCTGCGCCTGCTGGCGGCCGCTCCGGCGGGTTCGCTGCTGGTGCGCGCGGTGGACGGCGTGGGTGGCGGGGCGGTGTTCGCGCCGTTCGAGGAGCTGGCCGACGCCGGTCTGATGTCGCCGCCGGCCACCGATCGCCAGGGTCTGCGTGACGTGCTGGCCGAGGCGGAGAAGTGGCTGCGCCCGGCGCGGGCCGGGGCCGGCCGGCGGGCCCGGCGTGACCGGGTGCTGCTCGTGGTGATCGCCAGCCTGCCGGAGATGACCGAGGGCGAGGAGCTGCGGCGGATCGCGGCGCTGGCCCAGCAGGGCCCGGATTCGGGGCTGCATCTGATCGTGGCGGGCTGGCCGCCGCCCCCGCTGACCGCGGAGACGACACAGGCGCCGCTGCCGCGGACGACGGCGATCTCGGTGCGCAATCCCTATGCGATCGTCGGCGATCCGCCGGGCGCCCGGTTCGGGTCGGCGCCGGAGACGGCGTGGCTCAACGCGCCGGTCTTCCTCGACGAGGATCCGCCGCCGCATCTGATCGACGCGGTCTGCCGGGAGCTGGCGGCCGATTCGGCGGAGGCGTCCCGGGTGACGCTGGCCGATCTGCTGCCGGAGCCGGCCGAGGAGCTGTGGTCGCAGGACGCGGCGGCCGGTGTGGAGACCGTGGTGGGGCATCACGGTGACGTGCCGCTGGTGCTGCGTTTCAACGACCTGACCCCGCACTGGATGATCGGTGGCCGCTCGGGCGCCGGCAAGACCGCGTTCCTGATCAACGTGCTGTATGGGTTGGGCGCTCGGTACAGTCCCGACGAGCTGGCGCTCTACCTGCTGGACTTCAAGGAGGGTGTGTCCTTCTCGGAGTTCGTGCCGACCCAGCGTGACCGGACGTGGCTGCCGCACGCGCGGGCCGTCGGTGTCGAGTCCGACCGGGAGTACGGTCTGGCCGTGCTGCGCGAGCTGGACGCCGAGATGAGCCGCCGGTCGCTGGCGTACAAGAGGGCCGGGGTGTCGCGGTTCGCGGATCTGCGGGCGGTCGCCGCCGAGGAGGGCCGTGGTCGTCCGCTGCCCCGGGTGCTGTGTGTGATCGACGAGTTCCAGGTGCTGCTGTCCGGCAACGACCCGATGGCGGCCGAGGCGGTGGCGCTGCTGGAGTCGCTGGCACGCAAGGGCCGCTCGTATGGCATCCATCTGGTCCTGGCCAGCCAGACGGTGCTGGGTGTCGAAGCGCTGTATGCGAAGCGTGACTCGATCTTCGGCCAGTTCCCGGTGCGGATCGCGCTGCCCGGTGGCGGTGACGTGCTGGAGCCGACGAACGACTCGGCGGCCGGCCTGCCGATGGGCAGCGCGGTGGTGAACACGGCGGGCGGCCTGGGCGGGCCCCGGGGCGCGACCCGCGGCCACGAGCGGGTGGTCCGGTTCCCCGATCCGCACGCCGACCAGGCCCTGCTCAGCGACCTGCGGCACCGGCTGTGGGGTGGCCGCGACCCGGAGTCGCAGCCGCCGAAGATCTTCGCGGGCTATGCGCAGCAGCATCTGGCCGACGACCCGACCTACCGGGCGGCGCTGGCCGGGCGGGTGCCCCGGCCGGCCGCGATGGTGGGCCGGGTGATCGACGTGGCGCTGTCGACGGCGACGTTCCCGCTCGACTCGTCGCCCGGCCGGCATCTGGCGATCCTGGGCTCGCAGACGGCCGGCGCGGAGGCGCTGGATGCCGCGGCGCGCAGCCTGGCGGCGTGCCATTCACCGCGGACGGCACGGTTCGTGATCGCATCCCTGGTCGCCGAGGGTGACGCCCGGGCCGCCGCGCTGGCCGCCGAGGTCGGGCACCGGCAGGACGTCGAGGTCGTCGACGCCGCTGGGCTGGCCGCTGAGCTCGCGGCGGACCGTCCCGGCTACCGGGTGGTGTTCGGGATGGATGCGGCGCCTCCGGGCACGCTGGGCGGGCTGCGTCAGCTGTTGCGGGAGGGCCCGAGCCGCGGGGCGCACCTGCTGTCGTGGTGGCGTGGGGTGCGCCGGTTCAGTGAGGAGACCGGCGGCAGCATGGGCCGGGAGGACATGGCCGGGCTCCTCTTCCTGAACGTGCCGCAGGCCGACGTCTCGCTGCTGCTGGGCCGTCCGGTGGACTGGCAGCCGCGGGCGAACCGAGCGTTGCTGCACGATCGGCATGCCGACCGCACGGTGACCGTGGTCCCGTTCGTAGACCCGGAGAGTGACGAGCCGTGACCGAGCAGGCCGAGCAGCACGGAGTGATCCCGGTGCAGACGGGACCACCCACGCCGGGCCCCTGGGCGGACTATCTGGCCGCCGCACAGGAGCTGGACGCGGTGCGCCGTGCGGCGAGTTCGGTGGCGGGCGAGCATGCCGCGACGGTGGCTGCCGCTCGGCAGGAGCTGACGTCGGTCCGCGCGCGGCTGGCCCCGCAACGAGCGAGGCTGGCACGCGATTTCCGCGTACCGGAGAATGATCTGACGCCGCACCCGGCGGACCAGGCGGCGGCGATGGAGCGGGTGGCGGGTGGCCCGCCGGCCGTGCTGGCGGCGCTGCGCGAGGCCCGGGCCACCGCGGATGCCGCGGACAACGCTTTCGTCGGGCCCGGCCCGGCCGGTCCGGAGCGGCCGTGGGCGCGCAATCTGGTGGTGTACGGGCCGTTTGCCGCCGCGGTGCTGCTGGTGCAGGTGCTGCTGTTCGTGATCGCTCCGTCGGGAGCGCCGTCGACGCCGGCGCTGCTGTGCGGGCTGAGCATGCCGCTGCTGGCGTTCGGGCTGGGGTGGGCGACGATCGGGTTCGTCTACGGCGGTGACGGTGTGAAGGTCGACCGGACACCGGTGCTGGGCCTGATCACCTGCCTGACGCCGGTCCTGCTGACCTGCGCCGGCACCGGTCTCGAAGCGCTGTTCTAAAGGCCTGCGAGGCGCTGCCTGACGGTCGGCGAGGCGCTGTTCAGAAGGTCGGCGAGGCACTGGTCAGAAGGCCGGCGGCGCTGGTCAGAAGGGCCGCCGAGGCGACGGTCCGGAGATTTTCTGAGAGGGGACGCGGTGGCGAACGTCGAAGAGGTCAAGGTCAACGTGGCGGCCACGGTGGACGGCGCGCAGCGGGCAGTGGCCGGGATCCGGGCGGTGGCCGATCAGCTGGACGAGGCGCTGGCCCGGTTGCGGGTGACCGCGGTGGGCTCGTTCCATCCGGCGGCGGCGGCAGCGATCGCGCAACTGGAGCAGGCGCGGACCCGGCTGGACGAGGCGGTGCAGCTCACGCATGCGGCGGTCGACTCGGCCAACCAGTTCCGCAGCACGATCTAGAAGCCCTCAGCGGGCGTTTATCAACGCCATCACTTCGGCGCGGACCTTGCCGTCGGTCTGGAAGCCACCGCGGACGGCGCTCGTCACGGTACGGGCGCCGGCCTTACGGATGCCGCGCATCTCCATGCAGAGGTGCTCGCACTCCAGGACGACGATCGCGCCGCGGGCGCCGAGCCGCTCCATGAGCAGGTCGGCGATCTGTGAGGTGAGGCGCTCCTGGACCTGCGGGCGCCGGGCGAAGACATCGACGAGCCGGGCCAGTTTCGACAGGCCGGTGATGCGGCCGTCGGTGCCGGGGATGTAGCCGATGTGCGCCACGCCCTTGAACGGCAGCAGGTGGTGCTCGCACATGCTGTGCAGCTCGATGTCGCGGACGAGGACCAGCTCCTCGTGGTCCGCCTCGAACGTGGTGGTGAGCACGCTGGCCGGGTCGACCCGGAGGCCGGCGAAGAGTTCCGCGTAGGCCCGCGCGACCCGGGCCGGCGTGCGCTGGAGACCGTCACGGTCCGGGTCCTCACCGACGGCGATGAGGATCTCCCGGACCGCTTTCTCGATCCGCCCGAGGTCGACGGCCTGCTCGACCGGTGTCCCGGAGAGCTTGCCGTCGACCAGACGGGCGGCGAGGTAGTCGAGTTCGTCCGACAAGTTGATCAGTTGCTGCTTTCCGAACCGTTCGCGTTGGGGTTGTGCCCGACCGCGATCTGCCCGTCAGCCTCGGCCTGGGCCTTCAACTTGTCCCGCTCGGCGGGGGTCAGCACCGGCGGCGCCTCGGAGGGCAGGCGCTTGCCGAAGCCGTTGAACGGCGACATCGGCGGGCGCTTCGCCACCCGGGCACAGATCCGGTTCATGTCCTCCTGCGTGATGGTCTCCTTCTCCATCAGCTCGAGGACCATGGTGTCGAGCACGTCCCGATACTCGACGAGGATCTCCCACGCCTCGTCGTGGGCCAGCTCGATCAGGGCACGGACCTCGGCGTCGATGTCCGCGGCGACCGAGTCCGAGTACGCCTTGTCGTGCCCCATGCTGCGACCCATGAACGGCTCGTCACCGGTGGTGCCGTACTTCACGGCGCCCAGCTTGGAACTCATGCCGTACTGCGTGACCATGGCTTTGGCGAGGTTGGTCGCCTTCTCGATGTCGTTGCCGGCGCCGGTGGTGGGCTCGTGGAAGACGAGCTCCTCGGCGGCCCGGCCGCCCAGCGCATACGCCAGGGTGTCGATCATCTCGGCCCGGGTCTGCGTGTACTTGTCCTCGGTCGGCAGGACCAGCGTGTGACCCAGCGAGCGGCCACGCGGCAGGATCGTCACCTTGTGCACCGGGGCGGAGTGCGGCAGAGCGTAGGCGACCAGCGCGTGTCCACCCTCGTGGTACGCGGTGATCTTCTTTTCCTTGTCGCTCATCGCCCGGGTGCGGCGCTCGGGGCCGGCGATGACCCGGTCGATCGCCTCTTCGAGGTAGTCGTTGGAGATCGCCCGCTTCTCGTGCCGGGCGGTCAGCAGCGCGGCCTCGTTGATCACGTTGGCCAGGTCGGCGCCGGAGAATCCGGGGGTGCGACGGGCCACCGAGTCGAGGTCGACATCGGGCGTGAACGGCTTGCCCTTGGCGTGCACCCGGAGGATCGCCTTGCGGCCCTCCATGTCCGGGTTGTCCACCGGGATCTGCCGGTCGAACCGGCCGGGACGCAGCAGCGCCGGGTCGAGGATGTCGGGCCGGTTGGTGGCGGCGATGAGGATCACGCCGCCCTTGGTGTCGAAGCCGTCCATCTCGACGAGCAGCTGGTTGAGGGTCTGCTCACGCTCGTCGTGGCCACCGCCCATGCCGGCGCCACGGTGGCGGCCGACGGCGTCGATCTCGTCGACGAAGACGATCGCCGGAGCGTTCGACTTGGCCTGCTCGAAGAGGTCGCGGACCCGGCTCGCGCCGACACCCACGAACATCTCGACGAAGTCGGAGCCGGAGATCGAGTAGAACGGCACACCGGCCTCGCCGGCGACCGCGCGGGCCAGCAGCGTCTTACCGGTGCCCGGGGAGCCGAAGAGCAGCACACCCTTGGGGATCTTGGCGCCGAGCGCCTGGTACTTCGTCGGGTTCTGCAGGAAGTCCTTGATCTCCTGCAGCTCCTCGACCGCCTCGTCGGCGCCCGCCACGTCGGCGAACGTCGTCTTCGGCGTGTCCTTGGTGATCATCTTCGCCTTGCTCTTGCCGAAGTTGAGCACCCGCGACCCGCCGCCCTGCATCTGCGACATGAACAGCAGCAGCAGGACCACGAGGATGGCGATCGGCAGCAGGTTGATCAGGATGCTGAGCAGAATGTTGTCGCCGGAGACCGAGGTGTCGACCTTGCCGGAGACGAACTTCTGTGCCCTGGCCTGCTCGGCTTTGGCGAAGATCTCGTCGGTGAGCTCATAGGGGTACTGAGCTTCGATCTGTTTGGTGGACTTGCCGTCGAAAGTCTCGGCGGTGGCGAGATCGATCTGGAGCGTCTGCTCCTTGTCCTTCAGGACGACCTTCTCGATGCCACCACTGTTCAAACGGTCAAGCGCGACCGATGTCTCGACCTTCTGGTAGCTCGGACCACTGGTGAAGAGCATGCTCAGCCCGAGTACGCCGATGATCACCAGAATGATCCAGACCACCGGGCGGCGGAAGAAACGCGTACGTTCCATACTGTTGTCGGGCGCCAAGCGCCCGGACCCTCCTGATCGGCCGTCCTGGTCACCTCAACGTCGCCGCCCACCGGCGGCTGCCGAGGCCGTTTCCGGCCCCAGCCCCTCCAGCGCTCGTGACACCACGCCATCGGTCACTCGACCGTACACCGTAGGTGCCGATTACGAACCCGTGAGCCCGCAGGGCGAACTGCGCGTACGCCCGGTTAAATCAGGGCGGTTCAGGTGCAAAAACGCCCATAATGAACCAATACTGAGAACACGCTGAGAAAGCGGTTCAGCTACGGGCGTACACCTCGGGCTTGAGAACACCCACGTAAGGCAGCTCCCGATACCTCTCGGCGAAGTCCAGGCCGTAGCCGACCACGAACTCGTTCGGGATGTCGAAACCCACGTAACGAACCGGGACCTGCACCTTGACCGCGTCCGGCTTACGGAACAGCGCCACCACCTCGACGCTAGCCGGCTGCCGCGACTCCAGATACTTCATCAGCCAGGAGAGGGTCAGACCGGAGTCCACGATGTCCTCGACGACGAGCACGTGCCGACCGGCGATGTCCCTGTCCAGATCCTTCAGGATCCGCACCACGCCCGACGAGGTCGTCCCCTGCCCATACGACGAGACGGCCATGAACTCCATCTCGGTCGAGGGGCCGTGCTTGCCCAGCGCGCGGGCGAAGTCGGCCATGAACATGACCGCGCCCTTCAGCACACAGACGAGCAGGATGCCGTCGGCGGCGTCGGTGTGGTCCACGGACACCTGCTTGGCCAGTTCGTCGATCTTGTCCCGGATCTGTTGCTCCGAGATGATCACGTGGTCGATGTCGGTGTCGTACCAAGAGCCATCAGCCATGGGCCTAGCCTGCCGTATGCAAGTTACCGTTCGGCGAACGGGGCCGGTATCCGAACGGGATGCCTCAGCTGATATCGGTGGGAACCACCCGCACGAGGTCGTCCGAACGGCGCGCCACCCCGATTCCGGCGGGCAGGAACACCGGCCCCTGACCGTGCCAGTCGGTCACCAGAGCGTCCAGGGCGACCACATGCCCATACGCCAGGGCCCCACCCGGCGCCCCCAGCTCCCGCGCCCACCGGTGCAGCGCCCGCCCCCGGATCGCCGGAAGCATCGCGGCCAGCGCCGCCGCCGACAGGCCCGCCCCGGAGCGCGCCGACTCCAGCGCCTGCGCCGACAACTCGTCGAGAGCCGCGTTGTCCGCCGCCACCAGCGCCGCGGTCCGGGCCAGATTGGGCAGCACCGCCGGGCCGAGGGCGTCGACCAGGGAGGGCAGCGCGGAGGCACGGACGCGCGACCGTGCGTACGCCGGATCGGTGTTGTGCGGATCCTCCCAGGGCGCCAGGCCCAGGGCGGCACACGCCTTCCGGGTGTCCGCCCGCGCCACCTCGAGCAGCGGCCGGCGGAAAACCCCGCGCCGCGCCGGCATCCCGGAGAGCCCGCGCGGGCCGGCGCCCCGGGCCATCGCCAGCAGGACCGTCTCGGCCTGGTCGTCGCGGGTGTGGCCGAGCAGCACCGCGGCGGCGCCCACCTCGGCGGCGGCCGCGTCGAGCGCCGCATAACGCGCCGTGCGGGCGGCGGCCTCCGGGCCACCGGGCAGCCCGGCCACCGAGACCGTCTCGATCCGCACCGGGTCCAGCCCCGCGTCGCGCGCCCATGCGGCCACCGACCGGGCACGCCGGTCGGAGCCCTCCTGCAGACCGTGGTCGACAGTGACCAGGCCGACACGGCGGCCACAGAACTGGGCCGCCGAAGCGAGTGCCAGAGAATCGGCTCCACCCGAGCAGGCCACCAGGATCAGCGCCTCCGCGGGAAGGTCGGCCAGGCCCCGGCGCACCGCCATGCGCACTGCCGCCACCGGCGGCGGGATCCTGGCCATGGTCAGCCGTGCACCCTCGCCACCCAGGCATCCGGGTCGCCGAGCTCGTCCAGGCGGGGCAGCGTCAGCGGGGACTCGAAGATCTTGTTGAAGCCGGCCATGCCGACCCGCTCGTGCACGCCGTGGACGAACTTGCGGCCCTCCGCGTACTGCCGCATCTTGACCTCGATGCCCAGCACCCGGCGCAGCGCCTTCTCCAGGGGGTTGCCGCCCTCCCGGCGCCGGTTGAATTTCGCCCGGATCGACTCGACCGACGGGATCACCTCGGGGCCGACCCCGTCCATGACGAACTCGGCGTGCCCCTCCAGCAGCGTCATCAGGGCGGTCAGCCGGTCCAGCACGGCACGCTGCGCCGGGGTCTGCACGATGTCCAGCACGGAGACCCGGCTCTCCTCGTCACGCAGCGCCTCGGAGAGCGTGGCCACGCCGCGGCGCAGCCGCTCCAGCACGTGCTCGCCGCCCTGCGAGGCGTCGACGAAGGCCTGCACCTCACCGAGGAAGTAACCACGCATCCACGGGACTGCGGTGAACTGTGTGCGGTGGGTCACCTCGTGAAGGCAGACCCAGAGCCGGAAGTCACGGGGATCGGCGTCGATCTTGCGCTCGACCTCGACGATGTTCGGCGCGTTCAGCAGGAGCTGGCCCGGGTCGCCGGAGAACACCTCATACTGCCCCAGCACGCGGCCGGACAGATACGCCAGCACCGTCCCGGCCTGCACCCCGGTCACCCGGGAGCCGATCGCGTCGACGAGCGGACTCGGCTCCTTGTCACCGGACAGCCGGGTGACGAGCGGGCCGATCACCCGCTGCAGGCCGGCGATGTTCACCCTCGCCCAATCGCGCCGGTCCACCACACGGACCGGCGGCACCTCGGTCTGCGAGGTCAAGCCGGTGTACGCCGCGACGTGCACCGCCGCCTCGTCGGTCAGTGCCCGCAGCTCGGACACCACCTGAGTGGCCTCCTCGAAGGAGACCGCGGGCCCCGATTTGGACAGCGCGCCCGCGGTTGCGGCGGCCAGATCCCAGTCAACGAACTGCGCCATGCAGCCCACCGTACCCGCGCGGTTCCAGACCGCACTCAGGTGAAACCCCGGATCAGCAGCCGCAGGCCACCAACCTGGCCGCCACCTCGTCGATGGCCGCCCGTGCCTTCGTGGCGTCCGCGCCACCCTTCGCCATGATCGCGAACGCCAGCACCCGCCGGTCCCTGGTGACCAGCACTCCGGCCAGGGTGTTGACGCCGCTCAGGGTGCCGGTCTTGGCTCGTACCACCCCCTGTGCCGTGGCGTTGCCGCTGGGCGTGGCGAACCGCGTCTCCAGGGTTCCGGACCAGCCGGCGACCGGCAGGCCGTTGAAGATGTTGCCGAGCGCGGGCTCCGAGCCGCCGGCCGCCAGCGCCAGCGTCTTCACCAGCAGCGTCGGGGTGATGCCGTTGCGGCTGGAGAGGCCGCTCGCGTCGTACAGCGTCGCCTGATCTCCCGGAAGTCCCAGATCGCGCAACCGGTCCCGCATCGCCTCGGCCGCGCCGGCGAAGCTCGCCTCCTTGCCGTCCGCGAGCGCCACCTGCCGCCCCAGCACCTCGGCCAGCACGTTGTCGCTCTGCTGCAGCATCCAGTCGACCACCTGCACCAGCGGCGGCGACTGCACCTTGCCCAGCTCGGCGCCGGGCGTCCAGGTCCCGGCCGGATCCGCCGACGGCGACCCGCCGGCCGGCGCCGTGCCCTTCTTCACCGACGTCTGCGAGGAGCCGATCATCCTGGCGAACAGCTTGCCCGCGGACAGCGCCGGATCGGTGTAGCGCGGATCCCCGCCGAACTCGTTGTGCACCGGCTCGATCCGGCCCGCGTTGGTCATCAGCGACTGGATCCGCGCCACCTGACCACCCGGCGACACGTCCCAGGCCTCCCAGCCGGGCGCCGTCTCCGGCCCCTCGAAGAGCGAGACGTCCACCACGACCCGGGTCGGCTCGACGTCGCCGAGCGCCGCCTTCACCTGCTCGGCCAGGTCGTCCAGCCGCGCCGCCCCCGGGAACAGGTCCCTGTCGTCCTCCTCGACGGCCAGCGTGGCGTCACCCCCGCCGATGATCACCACCTCCCCCGGGGTGCTGCCGGCCACCACCCGCGTCTCCAGCCGGTAGGCGGCCCCCCGCGCGGCCAGCACGGTCGCCGCGGTCAGCACCTTCGTGGTCGAGGCCGGCGTGGTCGGGCGCTCCGCGTTGCGCTCGTAGAGGATTGTGTCGCTCGCCACATCGAGTACCTGGATGTGCACGGTCGGGCCGAGCGCCGCCGCGTTGACCAGCGGATCCAGCGCCGTCCTGACCGCGGCGGCGTCCGGCGCGGCGCCGTCCGTCTCCGCGGCCACCAGAACCGGTGTGGGCGTCGGCTCGGGCGTGGCCGGCGCCGGGGCGGGCGTGGTCCGGTCCGGCTCACCGGCCAGCGCATCCAGCCACCCGTCAACCGGTCCGGGCCGCACGATCCCGACGAGACCGGCCAACACCGCAAAGATCAACACCAAGACGGCCCATCTGGTACGGGACCCGCGCCCCGTTCCCACCTCGGCCGCGATCGCGTCCCCACCGGTGGCGGCCGTACCGCCGGCCCAGGTCCGGGGGTCCGTGCTGGGCAGCGGCACACCCGCCCGTGCGCTGTTCGGCGACACGACCGCCCGGCCGTACTGCCCGCCTGCCTGCCCGGCCCCGGCCGCCTTGGCCGCCCCGCCGACTTGCGCTGCCCCGGCCGTTCCAGCGACCTTCGCGGACCCACTCGCCGCCGTTCCGGCCTGCGCCGCGCCACTCGCCGCCCCGCCGACCTTCGCCGACCCGCTCGCCGCGGCACCACTCGCCGCGACGCCACCGACCTTCGCGGCACCGCTGACCGCCCTGCCGGCCTGCGCCGCGCCACTCGCCGCCCCGCCGACCTTCGCCGACCCGCTCGCCGCGGCACCACTCGCCGCGACGCCACCGACCTTCGCGGCACCGCTGACCGCCCTGCCGGCCTGCGCCGCGCCACTCGTGGCGCCGCCAACCTTCGCAGCACCACTCGCTGCCGGACCGCCCGGCTGCGCCGGACCAGCCACCTTCGCAGCACCACTCGCCGCCGGACCGCCGGGCCGCGTCGTGCCCGGGGCCGATGCCTGACCGCCCGCCGGTGTTGAGCCGCTCGTCGTTGTGCCGATGATCTGGGTCGCATCCGCGGCCGGCGTGGAGCCCTTCGTTGTCGGCTGTCCAGCGGAGGCGGCACCCGTGCTCAGCGAGGTCGGCCTCGTCGCCCATGGCCCAGCGCCCTGACCGGCCGGCCCGCGGCTGGCAGTACGGCCTGTGTCCACCGGGCCTTGCAGACTGACCGTGCGGTCGAGATCCGTAGGAGGTTGCGGCTTGGCCGGACGGTTCAGGTCCGCCGGACGCGGCAGGCTCGCGGTGCGGTCCGGATCCACCGGACGCTGAAGTTTGGCCGTGCGATCCGGATCCACCGGACGCTGCAGACTGGCCGTGCGATCCGGATCAACTGATCCGGGGTTCGCCGGCCGACCCGCAGACTCGGACCGGTCGATCGTCGCGGTCTGGTCCGGATCGATCGCCTTCGCCTGCCCAGCGACCGGCTCACGACGGACGCCCGATTCAGACTGCCCAGCAGGCTGACCTGCCGGACCACGACCGGCACCAGGTTGAGTCTGCTTCGCGACCTGGCCTTCCGAGCCGCCCTGAGCTGTCCGGCCTGCCGAGCCACCCTGGACCGTCTGACCTGCCGAGCCGCCCTGAGCCGTCTGACCGGTAGTAGCCCCGCTTCCGACCTTGGCCGGACCGGACGCCTGGCCCTGAACCACCGCACGGCCGGCCCCGGCACCCGCTGCCGCTGCCCGCCCCGGCGCCGATGCCGCGCCGCCCTGAACCGAACCGGCTCGGGTAACCCCATGGCCCGGCACCGCGCCCGGCGCAGACCCCTGCCCAGAGACAGTGCCCTTGGCAACCTGCCCCTCGGCGGCGGAAGAATCACTGCCCTGGGTGCCCTTCTGCGGGCCGTCAGCCGTAGCCCCGTGTTGATCGCTCGCCGTCGCGCCCTTGCCAGGGCCGGTGACACGGCCGCTCAGGTCCGTCGGCCGACCAGCACTCGCTCCAGAGCCTTGCCCTGAGCCGGACTCGGCTGCTTTGCTCGGCCCGTCGCCGGGGACCGCGGAGCCGCCCGCACCTTGAGCGCCGGGACCGGCAGGCTCGGGAGAAGCGGCGGGTTCCGGCCCGGCTGCGGAAGAAGCGGATTCAGGTCCGCCAGCGGAAGCGGCGAATTCAGGTCCGCCAGCGGAAGAAGCGGGTTCCGGTCCGCCGGCGGAAGCGGCAGATTGTGGTGCGGCGGCGGACGCACTGATCGTCACGGACGGACCGGCCGACCCGGTTTCACGTGCCGTCCCCTGACCCGGTTGTCCACCAAGCCAGTTCCCGACCGGCCCGGGACCGCTCGGTGGATAGTGCCCGGCCCCGGCCACCCCCGGCGAGGCGACGCCCGACCCCGGCCGGTGTCCCGGCATCGATGCGGGACCCGCTCCAGGCAGGCTTCCCAGCATCGAGGCGGCACCTGCTCCGGACTGAGCCGTCGCGCCGGTGCCGAGACGCTCGATCTGAGGAGCGGGAGCCTGTCCCGGCACGGAAGGCATTCCGGCGATTCCTGTGGCGGATCCGGACTTTTGTCCTGATATGTGATTTTGTGCGGTAGAGGCCCGCGACGGCGCCGTACCAGCGGAAGCCGATTTCTCGCTCTGGAGAAATGTCAGCGGAAGCCGCCCCTGCGCGGGCCGGTTTCCGGCAGCGGACTGCCCCGCGGCAGGCGCCTCCGAATCGGTGGAAGCCGAAGCGGGCAGACCCGCCCCGGCCGAGGTGCGAGCGCCTGACACGCCTGAGTCGGCCGGCGCCGGGGCGGCAGAGGCCGAACCGGGGGCCGGGGCCGGCGGGTTCACCGGGACGGAATCGTCCTGCTGCCACGGGAAGGGGCGACGGACGTCACCCGTCGACGGGGGGACGGTTACACCGTCGAGCGATGGTTCCGCATCCGGTCGCGACGCATCCACTATGCCTGAATTGTCGGACAATGTCGGATTCGAGGGTGACGAATCGGTCGTCTTCTTAGCCTCTACGAGGTCTGGTTGCGAACCCGACACGCCGTGTTCCTCTGGACCGTCATGTGAATCTTGCCTCGTCACACGCCCCTCCTCGCCCGTGGCGTCAGACTTAGGGGAGACTAGCGACATCCGGCACACCGTTGCGCGCGGATCCTGCGGGCCCTGCTTCCATGCCCCGCTTCCCCGCCCGGCGGACCGGTCTATTCAAGCGGGCAAGCAAAGGGAGCGAACAATGGATTTCGACGTCTTGGTTGAGATCCCCAAGGGGCAGCGCAACAAGTACGAGGTGGACCACAAGACCGGACGTATCCGGCTGGACCGGACCCTCTTCACCGCGACACAGTATCCCGCGGACTACGGCTACATCGAGGGCACCCTCGGTCAGGACGGCGACCCCCTGGACGCTCTGGTGCTGATCCAGGAGCCGACCTTCCCCGGCTGCCTGGTGCGTGCCCGTGCGATCGGGATGTACCGGATGACCGACGAGAAGGGCCGCGACGACAAGGTCATCTGCGTCCCGTTCGAGGACCCGCGTCAGGAGCACCTGCGCGACATCCACCACCTGGGCGAGTTCGACCGCCTGGAGATCCAGCACTTCTTCCAGGTCTACAAGGACCTGGAGCCGGGCAAGTCGGTCGAGGGCGCCACCTGGGTCGGCCGGATCGAGGCGGAGAACGAGATCCGCGCCTCCTTCAAGCGCGAGGAGGCCGCTCAGGCCGAGGGAGAACACGAACACTGATCGCACGCTCCCGCGAACCGCTGACGACCGCACCTGCGAGCCCCCGGGCCCGCAGGTGCGGTCGTATTGCCACCGGCCGGTCTACGCGATGAGGGTCACAGGCCGGAGACGGCGCTGTACAGGCCGGTCACCGCACACGCGACCGGGATGACCGAGACGACGATCAGCGCGTCGACGATGTCGGCGGCCCGGCCCAGGTAGGGCGAGGGCGGCCGGTCCGCGTACCGCGCTCCGGCGACGACGGTGACCAGCGCGATCAGGACCGCACCGGCGATCACCGCGGGCAGGGCGTCGCCGGCCGCGGTGAGGAGGTCGACGCCGAGGGCGGCGCCGCCGGCGAGGCCCGCGGCGAGGACCGGCACCCGGTGCCGCCGGGTGACGAAGAGGCGGGAGCGCAGCAGCAGCGCCAGCGAGCTGACCGCGATCAGGGCCCGGGACGCGAGCGTCCCGGCGGTGGCGAGCACGGCGAAGGCGCCGATGGCCAGCACGGCGTGGCCGAGGAGCATGCCGGCGAGAAGCTCATCGGTACGGGCGACCGACGCGAACACCGCACCCCGCTCGGGGAGCCTGCGCACCGGGTCGGCGGCGGCCCGTGGCGTCTCGCCGGTGACCGACTCGGTGCCGGGCGGCAGCGCGACAGGCGGCAGCGGGGTACGCCCGAACCGGACCGCCAGCAGCGGAAGTATCCCGATCCCGCAGACCAGCGCCGAGATCAGGATCGCCGCGCCACCGGCGGCCGTGGTGAACAGACCGGTGGCGGCGGTGATCGCGCCGAGCAGCCCGGCCACGACGCCCGCGGTGAAGAATCTCGCGCCGGCGGCCACCCCGGCGCCGGCGAGCGCCGCCACGAGCAGGACCGCGACCGAGCCGGCGAGCAGTTCCGGCCCGCCCAGCCACGGGACGGGGCCGAGGACGCCGCCCCGCCCGTACGAGGTGATCAGCAGGGCGCCGCCGGCGAAGGCGTAGGGCAGCGCGTATCCACCGAGGGCGACACCGGCACGGGCGTCGCCGTAGGCTCGGGAGGCGACGGTCCCGACGAGAGTGAGCAGGATCGCCACGCCGAGGCCGACCACACCCGGGACACCGCCGGAGCCGGCCGCGAGCAGGGCCGGGATGCCGAGACCGAGGGGCACCGCGGCGGCGGCCAGGGTGGCCGTGCGGCTGGCGGCCGGGTCCCACACGCCGCCCCGCCGGCGGGCGCCCTCGGCGATGGCCTCGACCACGTCGTCGTACTCGAGTTCCGGCCACTCCTCGCCGGCCGGCACGAGGTGGAGCACTTCTCCGTCCCGTACCCCCTGGGGGTGTAGGCCTTGAGCGGTCGCCAGGGCGACGCCGTCGCCGCGCCGCAGCACCCACCCGCCGTGCCGCTCGCCCTCGTCGGCAAGGCCCTCGCCGGCGTGCCGCAGCACCTCGGGCAACAGCTCGGCGAGGGGCACCTGCTCCGGGAGGGCCACGTCGACCCGCCGTTGCGGCGCGCTGATGGTCACGCGGGCCAGACCGACGCTCACCTGCTAATCCTTCCGTTCGTCCACAGCCAGTGACGGAGGTTATCCACATCGCCCGGGACGAGGCTGCGGGATCGACGCGACTTTACCTAGAGTGGGCCGGTCGTGAAGTCCCGAGAGCTGGCGGGGCTGCCGGAGCCGGAGTCAAGGGGGCGGGATGGGCACCGTGATGATCAAGCGGGCGGCCCGTCGACCGGCTCCGGAGATCCCGGAGGGGCAGCTGACCGTCGAGCCGCCACCGGAGATCCCTGAGGCGACGGGTTCGCGCTGGCAGCAGTGGCTGATGGCGCTGCCGATGCTGGGCGGGACGATGGCCATGGCGATGATGATGGGCCAGGGGCGCGGGGGCGCGTACTCGTACGTCATCGGTGGTCTTTTCGGGGTGTCCTCGCTCGCCATGATGATGACCTCGTTCGGCGCCTCCGGGGCACCGCGCAAGGCGGAGATGATGGCCGCCCGCCGGGAGTATCTGCGGCATCTCGCCTCGCTGCGCAAACGGGTCCGGGAGACCGCGCGGATGCAGCGGCTCGGGCTGCTCTACCGGCATCCCGATCCGGACCGGCTGTGGTCGACCGCCGACAGCCACCGGGTGTGGGAGCGGCGTCCCGGTGATCCGGATTTCGGCGTGGTGCGGGTGGGTCTGGGGCCGCAGACGCTGGCGACGCCGCTGGTGCCGCCGGTGACGCGTCCGCTGGACGAGCTGGAGCCGATGACCGCGGGGGCGCTGCGCCGGTTCCTCGACGCGTATTCGGTGGTGCCCGATCTGCCGGTGGCGATGTCGCTGCGCGGGTTCGCCCGGGTGTTCGTGCGGGGTGACGCGCCGGGCGCGGAGGGGCCGCGGGCGCTGGTCCGGGCGGTGCTGACGCAACTGGCCGTCTTCCACGCCCCGGAGGATCTGGTGATCGCGGTGTGTGCGGGGCGGGAGGCCCGGCCGTACTGGGAGTGGGTGAAGTGGCTGCCGCACGCCCAGCATCCGGCGCTGACCGACGCCCTGGGCCCGGTCCGGCTGGTGGCCGGTGACGAGCCACGGCTGGCCGAGCTGCTGGAGCAGGTGATCGGGTCGCGGCCGCGGTTCCATCCCGGAGGCAGTGCCGGGAGCACACCGCACGTGCTGGTCGTGGTGGACGGCGCGGAGCCGGCGACCACCCGGCTGGACGACGCGCTCGACGGCCTGACCGTGCTCGACCTGGACACCATGCCGCCGCGCCTGCTGGATCGTTCGGCGCTGGTGCTGGAGGTCCGTACCGACGGTGTCCTCGGCACGTGGACGATGGATCACGAGAGTGAGGCGGGCCGCGCCGACGGCCTGACCGTGGAGGAGGCCGAGGCGGTGGCCCGGCGGCTGGCGCCGCTGCGGCTGGCGACCGCGCCGGACCCGGGCGGCGGCACTCCGGCCGCGATCGAGACCGGCCTGCCGGAGCTGCTGGGCATTCCCGATCCGGAGAACTTCTCGGTGGCGCGGGGCTGGCCGGCCCGGCCGCATCGGGATCGGCTGCGGGTGCCGATCGGCGTGAGCGACGACGGCATGCCGGTCGAGCTGGACCTGAAGGAGTCGGCGCAGGACGGCATGGGCCCGCACGGCCTGCTCGTCGGCGCGACCGGCTCGGGTAAGTCGGAGCTGCTGCGTACGCTCGTGCTGGCGCTCGCCGCCACGCACTCGTCGGAGATCCTCAACTTCGTTCTGATCGACTTCAAGGGCGGCGCCGCGTTCGCCGCCTGTGACCGGCTGCCGCACACCGCCGCGCTGGTCACCAACCTGGAGGATGCTCTGCCCCTGGTCGACCGGATGGCCGACGCGCTGGAGGGCGAGCTGAGCCGGCGGCAGGAGCTGCTGCGCAAGGCCGGCAACTACGCGGGGCAGTTCGACTACGAGAAGGCGCGGCTCGGCGGCGCGCCGCTGGCTCCGCTGCCCACGCTCTTCGTGGTCTGTGACGAGTTCACCGAGATGCTGGAGAAACGGCCGCACTTCATCGACATCTTCCTGCAGATCGGGCGGCTCGGGCGGTCGCTCGGCGTGCACCTGCTGCTGGCCAGTCAGCGGCTGGAGGACGGGCGGCTGCGGGGTCTGGACACGCACCTGTCGTACCGGATCGGTCTGCGGACCTTCTCGGCTCTGGAGTCGCGGGCGGTCCTCGGTGTTCCGGACGCGTATGAGCTGCCCCGGTCCCCCGGCAACGGGTACATGAAGTTCGGCACCGAGCCGCTGATCCGGTTCAAGGCCGCCTATGTGGGCGGGCCGGTGCGCCGATCCGGCCGGTCCGGTGGGCGCGCCGACCACGGTGGTGTGCAGGTGCTGCCGTGGACCACCCAGCACGTGGCGGCGCCGGCGTCCGCGCCGAAACCGGTGCAGGCCGACGAGGACGGGCCGAAACTGGCGGACGTCCTGATCGAGCGGATCATCGGGCAGGGGCCGCCGGCGCATCAGGTGTGGTTGCCGCCGCTGGACGAGTCGGCACTGCTCGACGAGCTTCTCGGTCCGGTCGGCGTCACCCCGGGCCGCGGGCTGACCTTCACCAATCCGGCGCTGCACAACCGGCTCCAGGTGCCGATCGCGGTCATCGACAAGCCGCGGGAGCAGGTCCGCGACCTGATGTGGCTGCAGCTGGCCGGCGCGGCCGGGCACGTCGCCGTGGTCGGTGGCACGCAGAGCGGCAAGTCGACGGCGCTGCGGACCCTGGTGTGCGGGCTGGCGCTCACCCACACCCCGGCCGAGGTGCAGATCTACTGCATGGACTTCGGTGGCGGCGGTCTCGGGACGCTGCGTGACCTGCCGCATGTGGGCGGGGTGTTCGCGCGGCTCGACGCGGAGGGGGTACGCCGTACCGTCGGCGAGATGATCACCCTGCTCGCCGAGCGGGAGGCCCGGTTCGCCGAGCTGGGCGTCGAGTCGATGGCGGCCTACCGCAGCCGGCGTGCGGGCGGTGGCAACGACCCCTTCGGCGATGTGTTCATCGTGGTCGACGGCTGGAGCACGATCCGCAAGGAGTTCGAGGAGCTGGAGCCGGTCCTCACCGACCTGGCCACGCGTGGTCTGTCGTACGGCATCCACCTGGTGGCCGCGACCTCCCGCTGGATGGACTTCCGGCCGGCGGTGCGGGACCTCTTCGGCTCCCGGCTCGAGCTGCGGCTCGGTGACCCGTCGGACTCGATCATCGCCCGGCGCGCGGCCGAGTCGGTGCCGGACGAGGCGCCCGGCCGCGGCATGATCCCGCACCCGGCCGACCGGGCCAAAGGCCTGCACCTGCTCACGGTCCGGCCCGAGGTGAGCTCGATCGGCGACACCCCGGCGCTGGTCAAGTCGATCGCGTCGGCCTGGGAGGGGCCGCTCGCGCCGCGGGTGCGCCTGCTGCCGGCCTCGGTGCCGTACACGTCGCTGGACGCCGAGCGGGGCAGCGGCCTGCGGATCCCGATCGGCATCGCCGAGGCGGACCTGCGGCCGGTCGAGATCGACTTCGCGACCGATCCGCACTTCCTGCTGTTCGGTGACGCCGAGTCGGGCAAGACGTCGTTCCTGCGGTCGATCGCGACGACGCTGACCCACCGGTTCCGGCCGGAGGAGTGCCGGATCATCCTGGTCGACTACCGGCGCAGCCTGATCGACCTGCCCGAGTCCGAACACCGCATCGGGTACGGCATGCAGGCCCAGCAGACACACGACCTGATCCTGTCCGCCGCCGGATACATGCAGCGGCGGCTGCCCGGCCCCGAGGTCACCGCCCGCGAGCTGCAGGAGCGCTCATGGTGGACGGGTCCGGAGCTGTTCGTCCTGGTCGACGACTACGACCTGGTGGTGGCCGGGCCGACGAACCCGTTGACCCCGCTCGTGGAGTACCTGCCGCAGGCCCGCGACATCGGGCTGCACCTGGTGCTGACCCGGCGTTCCGGCGGGGCGGGGCGGGCGCTCTACGAGCCGGTGATCCAGCGGCTGCGGGAGCTGTCGGCGCCCGGCCTGGTGCTGTCGGGCTCGCCGGAGGAGGGCGCGCTCATCGGGAGCGTCAAGCCGTACCCTCTGCCACCGGGCCGGGGACGTCTCGTCACGCGACGTGAGGGGACCCGGTTGATCCAGGTCGCCCATGTGCCGCCGTTCCGTGATGCGGGTAGATGAACAGACACCCGGTGCGATTGAGCGGAACGGACCGCAGCGACACGCCGGTACGAGGGAGTAATCTCCCTCCATCGACCGACGATGCGGCCCTGTGACCCCGCAGCGATTGACCGAAGCCACGACCGACCCGTTCTGGAGAATGGCGACGCCGACCGTGACCAGTGAGCATCGAAACCCGGCTGGACCGGTGGCGTGGGGCGGCGCCCTTCGGCGGTTCACGACATCGAGGCGCGGCGGGCGGCGTCTCGGCGCGGCCGCGCTGGCCGGCCTCATCGCGTTCGGCGTCCCCGTCGGGGCGGGCGCGGCCCCGCCGGTGGCCGAGCCGGTCCTCACCGGTGACGCGGTCCGGGCCGATCAGTGGCAGCTGGACGCGCTCCACCTCACCGAGGCGTGGAACTACTCCGACGGCGCCGGGGTGACGGTCGCGGTCATCGACTCCGGTGTGGATGCTCATCACGTCGACCTGGAGGGGCAGGTGCTGCCCGGCCTCGATCTGGTCGACCGCAAGGGCGACGGGGAGAGCGACCCGGTCGGTCACGGGACCACGGTGTCGGCGATCATCGCGGGCCGCAACGACGACCAGGCCGGTGTCACCGGCATCGCGCCGAAGGCGAAGATCCTGCCGGTCCGGGTGCTCGATGAGGACAATCGGTATGACGATGCGCTGATCGTGGCAAAAGGGCTGCGCTGGGCCGTCGACAACGGCGCCAAGGTGGTCAATCTGTCGCTCGGCGGCAGCGGCTCCAGCGCGACCCTCGCCGCGGCCATCGACTACGCGTTCGCCAAAGATGTCGTGGTGGTCGCCTGCACCGGCAACGCCACCGGCACGAGCACGTCGAAATCGTCGAACTACGGGGTGTGGTATCCCGCTCGTGAACCGGGTGTCATCGCTGTCGGGGGCACCGAGCGTAACGGCGAGGGCCTGTGGAGCGGCTCCATCCGGGGCAAGGAGACAGTGGTGACGGCGCCGGCGACCGATCTGGTCGGGGCACGGCCGCGCGGCTACTGGCGGGTGCAGGGCACGAGTTTCGCCGCGCCGATGGTGGCCGCGACGGCGGCGCTGATCCGTTCCCGCTGGCCGGACATGTCGGCGCCCGAGGTGGTCAACCGGATCATCCGGACGGCCTCGGATCGGGGCGCGCCCGGCCGCGACCCGGAGTTCGGCTTCGGAGTGATCGATCCGGTCAAGGCCCTCACCGCTGACGTTCCGTTCGTCACCGGCAATCCGCTCGACAACACGCCGCCGCCGGGGGTGGCCCGGTTCGGCAGTGCTCCGGCTTCCGGGCAGGCGCAGTCGGCGCCGCAGCAGAGCACCGAGCCGGCAGGCGCCGTCACCCCCGTTCCGGGCGGTAACACCGGCGGGTGGGCGGCGCCGACGAAACCCGAGCCGGAGGACGACTCACCGATGGCTCGGTGGATCGCGCTCGGCCTCTTCCTGCTGTCGGCGATCGCCGCCGGGATCACCATCCGGCGCTTCGCCGCGACGACCGGCTGACCCCGGTCCGGTCCGCCGAGCGCGGCCCGGTCCCGGGATCCCGTGCGCGGCCCGGATCGGGAAGCCGTGCGCGACAGGTCCCGGGAAGCTGACGGCAAAGATACGGCTGCCGAAACCGCAGCATGACAGCACTGCGGGCCGGCCAGGGCGGTGACGGAAGGCATCAGCCCGGCGGGCGCGTCAGGGCCGTGCCGGGCCGCATCGGTCGCGCGGACCGGACGTGACGAATGGGTGCGGTTGGGGGGTCGGCGAGCGTACCCCGCACAGGAATTTTCAGGCGCACTCGCCGGTGCGGACCTCGCGGGTGTTGACGCGGCCGTTCTGAGCGACCGGCGCGGCCTCCTCCGCGGTGAGGGCGAAGCCGACGTTCTTGTCGTCCGCCGCCGCCGCGAAGATGACGCCGAGGACGTCGCCGTCGGGGTCGATCAGGGGGCCGCCCGAGTTGCCGCTGCGGACCAGCGACTTGATCGTGTAGATGTCCCGGGTGACGTCACCCGACCTGTAGATGTCCGGGCCGGTGATGTCGCCGACGTCGCGGATCCGGGCGGACTGCGCGTTGTACGGCCCGTCCTGCGGATAGCCGAGCACGATCGCGCTGGCGCCGGTCGCGGCCTCCTTGCCGACGAAGTTCATCACCGGGGCCTTGAGGCCGGGCACGTAGAGGACGGCCAGGTCACGTTTGGGGTCGTAGACGACGACCTTGCCCTCGATCTGGCGGCCGCCGCTCTCCACGACGACCTCACGAGTGCCGGCGACCACGTGCGCGTTGGTCATGACGCGCTCGGTGGCGTAGACGAACCCGGTGCCCTCGATGCGGCGCGAGCAGCTCGGCGCCGAGCCGAGGATCTTGAGCACCGAGTCCTTCGAGTCCTTGACGACCTTGGAGCCGGCCAGTGCCGGGTCGGGGGCGGCGACCTCGCGGGCCTGTGTACGGGTGAGACCACCGAAGACGTCGGGGAAGCCGTTGGTGTCGAGGGTGTCGCGCAGCCCGGAGGAGAGGGCCCGCACCTCGTCGGGAACCAGCTCGGTGACGCCGCCGAGGATGGCGCTGTCCCGGACCGCCGCGTTGATCGCCGGGAACGGCGTCGAGCCGAACGGGACGGCTACGAGCCAGGCCGCGAAGAGGACCGCGATCACCGAGACGAGGGCGCCGCCGGCGTCGTCGAGGTACTGGACCGGTTTGCTCTGGATGACCTGCCGCAGGTTGGTGCCGAGCCAGCCGGCCAGGGTCTGGCCGAGGACCGCGAGGATGAGGATGACGCCGAGCGCGACGACCAGCCGCACCGTGCCGTTCTCGAACTGGCGGGCGAGCAGCGGACCGAGCTGCAGACCGATGAGAACACCGCTGAAGAAGCCACCGAGCGACAGCGCGCCGATGACGAAGCCCTGGCGATATCCGCTGATCGCGAACAGCACCATGACCACGATCAGGAAAATATCGACCACGGGCACTCACTCAGCGTAGAAGTCGGGGGCCATCTCACGGCACCACCTCATCCGGCGCACCGCCACGGGCGGCCGGAACGGGAGCGGCGGCGTCCGGAAGTTCGATGATGCGGCCCGGTTCCCAGGGGCGCGCCCAACCGGCCATGTCCAGCAACGCAGCGATCACCCCAGCCGTGAAACCCCAGACGAGCAGCCCCCGGACCTGAAACGCGGGGCCGATCCAGCCGCTCGGATGTCGCACCCGGATACGGTTCGCGGGGTCGGCCAGTTCACTGATCGGCAACCTGTCGACGTGGGCGACCTCGGCCGGCTGCAACGGATGCACCGGGTGTGGCTTTCGCCACCAGGCGAGAACCGGGCTGACCACGAACCCGCTGACCGGGATCCACAGCTCGGGCAGAAGCGCCACCACCTCGGCCGAGGACGGGTCGAGACCGACCTCCTCGTTGGCCTCGCGCAGGGCGGTGGCGGCGGCGTCGGCATCGTCCGGATCGGTGGCGCCGCCGGGGAAGGCGGGCTGGCCGGCGTGGTTGCGCATGGTCGCGGCCCGCTGAAGAATCAGCAGGTCAGGATGGCCGGGACGCTCCTCGTCCTCGCCGAGCAGGACCAGGACCGCACTGGCCCGGCCACCGGCGCCGACCGGGCGGCGCAGCATGGTGAAGTCTTCGCTGCGGCACTCGGCGACCCTGGTGAGCAGGGGCTCGAACCAGTCGGGCAGACCGTCCGGCCGCCCCAGCACCTCACCCCGGCTCATCGGGCCACCGTAACGCCGAACTGTTTCCGCACCTGTTCGATCAACTGGTCGACGTCCATGGCGTTGCGATGCACGTACATCCCCCCGTCGGCCTTGATGAAGACGGTGGCGGGCAGCATGGTCACGCCCAGCCCTCCGATGAACCGCTGCTCCGGGTCGAAGAGAGTCGGAAAGGTGACACTCCGATCGGTGGCGAAGTCGGCGGCCCGGGACCGGTCGTCGCGGGTGTCGACGCCGATGACGGTGAACCGGCCGTCGGCCCGGTCGGCGAGGCCCTGCATGACCGGGAGCTCCTCGCGGCAGGGGCCGCACCAGGAACCCCAGACGTTGATCACCGTGGGTCCGCGCAGGTCACGCAGTCGCACATCGGCACCGCCGGTGAAACAGGGAAGCGAAATGTCGGGAATTTCGGTAGAAGTCCCGCCGGTCAGGCCGTCGCACGCCGCGAAGGGCGACGGTATCTCCGGCTCCCCCACCGTGGCCGCACAGCCGGAAAGCACCATCACGGCGGCCGAGGCGAGAAGAAGCCGTCTCACAGCCCCTCCGAGAGCCCCGACGCAAGACCCGAACCAGCGCCACCGGAAACGGGAGCGGAGACGCGGCCCGAAGCAGCGCCGCCAGAGACGGGCTCGGGGTCAAAACCCGAACCCGCGCCATCAGAAACGGGCTCGGGGTCAAAACCCGAACCAGCGCCACCGGAAACGGGCTCGGCGGCCAGGGCGGAGGCCGGCACCAGATCCGGATCGACGCCCGCCGCGATCGCCAGGTCGCGCGCCCGCGGCCCCTTCAGGAGCTTTGCCGCCGGCGCCGCCTCGGTCGGCCCGGTCCCGTACGAGGGGCACATGGCGGCCAACGTGCAGGCCCCGCAGGCCGGCGTCCGCGCATGGCAGACCCGCCGCCCGTGGAAGATCACCCGATGCGACAGCATGGTCCAGTCGCGTTTCTCGATCATCTCGGCGACCGCGAACTCGATCTTCACCTCGTCCTGCTCGTCGACCCAGCCGAACCGGTTGGTGAGCCGCTTGAAGTGGGTGTCGACGGTGATGCCCGGGACGTCGAACGCGTTGCCGAGCACCACGTTGGCCGTCTTGCGCCCGATGCCCGGCAGCTTGACCAGCTGATCGAGCTTGCGCGGGACCTCGCCCCGATGCCGGTCGAGCAGCGCCTGCCCGAGACCGATCAGCGAGTTGGTCTTGGCCCGGAAGAAGCCGGTCGGCCGGAGCAACGCCTCCATCTCGGCGCGGTCGGCGCCGGCGTAGTCGGCTGCCGACCGATACCGCCGGAACAGCTCGGGGGTGACCTGATTGACCCGGACGTCGGTGGTCTGCGCGGACAGGATCGTCGCGACGGCGAGCTCGAGCGGGTTGGTGAAGTCGAGCTCGCAGTGCGCGTCGGGATGGGTCTCGGCCAGCACCCGGGCCATCTTGCGGGCCCGCCGTTTGCGGCCCAGATCCGTCTCGCCCGCGAAGCGCTGGGGAGCGAGTTTCGCGGCGCGGGGTCGAGTCACCGGTAAAGAGTACGTCGGCCGCTCACGCGGACGGCTTGATGCTGCCGTCGGTCCCGATGACGGCGGCCGTGTCGCCGAAGTCGGCCTCGGACAGTTCGGCGACCATCTTGCGCCCGCGCTCGTTGGTCTTGTCCCGGGTGGGGACACCGGCGTCGTTGAGGTATGTGGAGACGAACTTCCCGTCCACGTACTCACCGGTGCCGGTCAGCGACACGTGCAGCACGCCGGCGTACTTGAGGTCGCCGTTGCGCGACAGGGTGCGGCCGCCACCGGCGAAGTTGCCGAGGCTGTACGCGATCAGCTTGCCCTTGTAGAACTCCATGCCCCGGAGCACGTGCGGCCCGTGCCCGACGACCAGGTCGGCCCCGGCGTCGATGACGGTGTGACTGAACTTGATCGGGTCGCCCCGGTTCTCCCCGAAGAACAGCTCGTTGCCGGGTTTCACGTGGGTCCTGTCGGAGCCCTCGGCGCCCATGTGCACCTGGACGACCACCAGGTCGGCCTTCTTCGCGGCCTCGGAGATCACCGAGGTGGCGGCGCCGAGATCGTTCAGGTTGTTGGCGCCGGCGTACGGCGAGAAGCCGACCACCGCGACCTTGACGCCCTTGACGTCGACGACGGTGATCTGGTCCTCGGCCCCGGTGTGCTCGAGCCCGGCCGCCTCCAGCGCCTCCACGGTGTTCCGGTATCCCTGGGCGCCGTAGTCCTTGGAGTGGTTGTTGGCCGTGTTGAGCAGCTGGAACCCGGCCTCCTTGAGGTGCTCGGCGTAGGCCGGCGGCGACCGGAAGGCGAAGCAGTTGGGACGTTTCGGCGAGCCGCACTTGGAGGTGCCGGTGTCGCCGGTGAGCGGCTGCTCCAGATTGCCCATGACGAGATCGGACTCGAGCGCCTCGGTGACCGAGTCGAAGAAGCCGGCGCCGTCGTTGGCCGGGAGCTTGCCGGGCGCGTCGCCCATGATGATGTCGCCGGTCGCGGAGAGCGAGATCGCGTCGACGGGCGCCGACTCCCGGACCGGTTTCCCGCTGACGCCGGCGGCCGGCGCGGAGGCCGCCGGTGGATTCCAGACCGGGTCGGAGCCACCACCGACCAGGCCACATCCCCCCAAAGCAGTTACAAGCAGGACGCTTGTGGCGATAATCCCGGCCGCCGGGGGCCGGTTTTTCTGTCGGGTTCGGGGGTGCGGATTCATCGACGCGGACGATACCGTCGTCCGGCAAGCGGGATCGACCGACGAAAGGCCTGTCCTGATATGCCCGGACCGCTGATTTATCACCAGCGTTCAGGGCATTTCTGGTTACCGTCCAGTATTTGGATCAAGGGGTGGCCGCCCGTTTCCCGCCCGCGTGCGCCTAGACTGATCGAGCGCAGACGTTGCGCGTTTTCGAAAGGTGCGGCGATGGATGAGGTACTGGCCCGGAGCGGAATCTTTCAGGGTGTAGACCCGGAAGCCGCTGAGGCGCTCGCCAAGGAGATGGACACGATCGAAGTCCGCAAGGGCGACGTGGTCTTCAACGAGGGCGAGGCCGGCGACAGCCTGTATATCGTTCTGTCCGGCAAGATCAAGCTCGGTCGCCGAGCCGCTGACGGCCGGCAGAGCCTCGTCTCCATCATGGGGCCCTCCGACATGCTCGGCGAGCTTTCCCTCTTCGACCCCGGCCCGCGGACGGCCACCGCCACCGCGGTGACCGACAGCCGGCTGGCCCGGTTGAAGAAGTCGTCGCTGCGCCCGTGGCTCAACAACCGGCCGGAGATCGCCGAGCAGCTGCTCCGTGTCCTGGCCCGGCGGCTGCGCCGTACCAACGACGCGCTCGCCGACCTGATCTTCACCGACGTGCCCGGCCGCGTCGCGAAGAACCTGCTGCAGATGGCGGGCCGCTTCGGCACCCGTGACGGCGGCGTCCTGCGGGTGACCCACGACCTCACCCAGGAGGAGCTGGCCCAGCTGGTCGGCGCCTCCCGCGAGACGGTCAACAAGGCGCTCGCCGACTTCGCCTCGCGCGCCTGGCTCCGCCTCGACGGCAAGAGCGTGATCATCCTGGACCCGGAGCGCCTCGCGCGCCGCGCCCGCGTCTGACCGTCGCCTTCCAAGGGGCTGTCCTCCGGGGACAGCCCCTTAGCCGTGCTGCTCCACCTGTCCGTGTCGCATCACCTCGGCCACTCGTTACGGAGGTGGCCGAGAGGCATCGGTACGGACAGGAGAGGGCGCGGCATTGAAGGCAGGCAGGGGTGTGGCGAGATGACCGTGCTCGACACCACGCTGGACCCGCGTGACCCCGCCTATCTGGAGGGGCGCGGGACCACCCTGGAACGCCTCGCCGCGCTGGAGTCCGCCCTCGACGAGGCCCGGGCCGGCGGCGGCGAGAAGTATGTGACCCGGCATCACGCGCGCGGCAAGCTGCTGCCCCGGGAACGCATCGAGATGCTGCTCGACCAGGACAGCCCGTTCCTGGAGCTGTGCCCGGTCGCGGCGTGGGGGTCGGAGTTCCCGGTCGGCGCGAGCGTGGTCACCGGCGTCGGGGTGATCGAGGGCGTCGAGTGCGTCGTGGTCGCGAACGATCCGACCGTGGAAGAGGGCGCGGTCAACCCGTACACCGCCGAGAAGATCCGGCGTGCCACCGCGATCGCCACGATGAACCGGCTGCCGCTGATCAACCTGGTCGAGTCGGCCGGGGACAGCGGCTCGGCGGGTGGGCTCTTCCCGCCGGATCTGGTGCCGTCGATCTGCGTGGTCTTCGGCGCCACCACCGGCGACGCCGCGTACCTGCCGGCCCTCTCCGACTACACGATCCGGGTTCGCGGGCATGCGAAGGTGCTGACCATCCACCCGCAGCCGATAAACGGTCACGCGGGTGTCGACGTGCGCGCCACCCCGGTGGTGCCGGCCGGGCCGACCGGGCCGGCCGACCAGCTCGCCGAGGACGAGCGGGACGGGCTGCGCCTGGCCCGGCAGTGCGTCCGGCGGCTCAACTGGCGCAAGCTCGGTCCGCCGCCGCGCAACCGCCGCCCGCTCCCGCCCCGGCACGACCCGGAGGGCCTGCTCACGCTCGCCGCCGCCGACCCCGCGTCGTTCGAGCCGCGCGAGGTGTTCGCCCGGATCCTCGACGACAGCGACTTCGACGAGTTCAAGCCGGGGCACGGCGCCGCGATGGTGGCCGGCTGGGGTGAGCTGCACGGTTATCCGCTGGGGGTGCTGGCCGGGCCGGTGCGGTCGTGTTCGGTGGCCGAGGCGCAGAAGGTCGTGCACTTCCTGCACCTGGCGAACACCACGGCCACGCCGGTGCTGTTCCTGCGGCATGTCGGCACACCGGCCGAGGACGAGCAGGACACCCGGCACGACGCTCCGATGGCGCACGCGATAGCGCGTTCGACAGTCCCCCATCTGGTCCTGAACGTGGGCGACGTCACCGGCGAACGCACCGACGAGCCGCGGTTCCGGTTCAGCTGGCCGTCCGCCGACCGGAGTGCCGACACGAGCAGAGCCGATGACGGCGTCATCGACCCACGCGACACCCGTACCGTCCTCGGCCTCTGTCTCTCCGCGGTGCACAGCGCGGCCGTGGTGGGCGCCGCGCACGTCGGCGTGTTCCGATCTTGAAAGGTAGACCAGTGATCCGACGACTTCTGGTGGCCGACCGTGGAGAGGTCGCCCGCCGGGTGTTCGCCACCTGCAGGCTGGTCGGCATCGAGACGGTGGCCGTCTACTCCGACGTCGACGCCGACGCGCCGCACGTCATCGAGGCGGACTACGCGGTTCATCTGCCGGGCAACACGCCGTCGGCGACATATCTGCAGCCCGAGGCCCTGATCGCGGCCGCCCAGCGGGCCGGCGCGAACGCCGTGCACCCGGGGATCGGCATGCTCGCCGAGGACCCGGCCTTCGCGGAGGCGGTGATCGACGCCGGGATGATCTGGGTCGGGCCGTCGCCGGCCACGCTGCGCACGCTGGCCGACAAGGTGGAGACGAAGAAGCTGGTCGCCGAGGCCCAGGTGCCGGTCCTGCCGAGCTTCACCGACCCGGAGCAGGTGCCCGCGTTCCCGGTGCTGATCAAACCGGCGGCCGGCACCGGCGGTCACGGCATCCGGGTGGTACGGGACGCGAACACCCTGGCCGAAGCTATCGCCTCCACTCGTCGCGAGGTCGGCGGCGAGGTGTTCTGCGAGCCGTACGTCGGCGGCGCCCGCCACATCGAGGTCCCGATCCTGGCCGACGCCCAGGGCGCCGTGGTGCCGTTCGGGGAGCGCGAGTGCTCGGTCCAGCGGCGCTACCAGAAGATCATCGAGGAGACCCCGTCCCCGGCCGTCGATCCGGCGATGCGCGAGGACCTGTGCCGGGCGGCGATCATCGCGGTCCGGGCGCTCGGCTACGTCGGGTCGGGCGCTGTCGAGTTCCTGCTGGACGCGCAGGGCGACTTCTGGTTCCTGGAGCTCACACCGACGCTGCAGGCCGACCACGCGGTCACCGAGTGCGTCTCCGGGTACGACCTGGTCCGCCTGCAACTGCTGGTGGCCGAGGGGGGCAGCGTGCCGATGCCGGGGCCGCCGCCGATCCGCGGTCACGCCATCGAGGTACGGATGTGCGCCGAGGATCCGGCCTACGCGTGGCTGCCGGCGGCCGGCACGCTGCACCGGTTCGCCGTGCCGGACATCGCCGGCTGGTTCCGGCCGCTGCCCCAGCCGGGCCTGCGCCTGGACGCCGGGGTGGCCGACGGGTCGGTGATCGGCATGCACCACGATCCGATGCTGGCGAAGCTGGTGGCGTGGGCGCCGAGCCGTCAGGAGGCCGCCCGGATGCTCGCGTCGGCTCTGGCTCGTACCCATCTGCATGGGGTCGTCTCCAACCGCGACCTGCTGGTGCGGGTGTTGCGGCACCACGCGTTCCGCGCCGGGGATCTGGACACCGGCTTCCTGGACCGCCATCCGGAGGTGTTCGCGCCGCTGCTCTCGTCGGTCGACGCCGTGCGTCTCTCCTGCCTGGCGGCCGCCCTCGCCGGCGCCGCGGCGCGGCGGGCGACGGCGCCGGTCCTCAACTCGCTGCCGTCCGGCTGGCGCAACGTTCCCTCGGGTTCACAGACGGCGGTGTACGACGGCCCGACCGGCCCGGTCGAGGTCGGCTACCGGATGAACCGCCGTGGTGACCTGGCCGGCTGGTGGGTGCGGGCGGTGGATCCGGAGGAGCTGGATCTGGCCGGGCTGGGGCAGGCCCCGGTGGCCGACGAGCACCCGGCGGTCGTGGTGGTGTCGGCCGACAGCGACCGGGTGGTCCTCAACGTGCAGGGCATCCGGATGGCCGTGCACGTTCACCGGGTCGGCGACGTCTCGTACGTGGACAGTCCCGAGGGTTCGGTCGCGCTCCGGGAGATCTCCCGTTTCCCGCTGCCCGCTCCGGAGGCCGCGGAGAGTTCGCTGATCGCGCCGCTGCCGGGTGCGGTCCGCCGGGTCCTGGTGGTGCCCGGGCAGCGGGTCCGGGCCGGTGAGCTGCTGCTCACGCTGGAGGCGATGAAGCTGGAGCATCCGGTGCACGCGCCGTCCGCCGGGGTGGTCTCGTCGCTGCCCGTCCAGCCGGGGGCCGAAGTGGACACCGGCGAGCTGCTGGCCGTCCTCGACCCGGAGTAGCGGCACGGGAAACTGAAGGTGCGCTGAAACCGGCATGCATCGATAGCGTCGCTCCGGTATCGTTCCACCGTCTTCGATGGTCGACGGGGGAGCTTTGAGGATGGTCGTGCGGCGTCGCCGTGCCGTGATCGCGTTCGCCGCCACGCTGGCTCTGACCGGCGGCTGCACGAGCGCCACGCGAGGTAACACCGTGGACCCGGTTGCCGCTCAGGCGCCGGCGCCCACATCGTCTGCGTCCGCGACGGCGTCCGCGCCCAAGCCACGGGTCACCCGCTCGGCGGCGGTCGACGCGGCCCGGAGCGGGCTCCGCCGCCACGAGACCGAGATCAAGTCGGCGCCGGGCGAGAAGTATCAGGCTGTCGGCGCCGTGGTCGACGACAGCGGTGAGCAGCACGTCCGCTTCCAGCGCAGCCACGACGGCCTGCCCGTGCTGGGCGGTGACTTCGTCGTGCACTCGGCGGCTGACGGCTCGTTCCGCGACGCGACGGTGGCCCAGGAGCAGCCGATCGACGTTCCCTCCTCGGCGCGGGTCAGCCGCGCCGACGCGATCGGCGCGGCCGGCCTCGAGGGCCGGGTCGAGGCGCGCAAGGTCGTCGACGCCCTCGCCGGCAAACCAGCGCTGGCCTGGGAGATCACGAGCCCGACCCGGGTCGTGCTGGTCGACGCCACCACGGGCCGGGTCCGGCTGGCCTACGACACCGTGGACGCCGCCGACAAGGGCACCGGCCACGGTCTCCAGGTCGGCGACGTCGAGATCGACACCACCCCGCTGCCCGGCGGCGGTTACACGCTCGTCGACCCGGAGCGCGGCGACACCACCGTCCGCGACGCGCTGAACACCTACTACTTCGGCTCGGACGTGAAGTTCGCCGAGTTCACCGACCCCGACAACGAGTGGGGTGACGGCGCCCGCGCCGACCGCGCGACCGGCGCCGTCGACGTGCATTACGGGCTGGCGAAATCCTGGGACTATCTGCGCGACACGTTCGGCCGGCGGGGCGTGGCCGACGACGGCAAGGGCCTGATCGCCTACGTCCACCACGACGTCGACGACAACAACGCGATGTATGTCCGGACCTGCAAGTGCCTGTATTTCGGGGACGGCTCGGCGGGCCGCGCGCCCTACACGTCGCTGGATGTCGTGGGGCACGAGATGGCCCACGGCCTCACCGCCGCCACCGCCGCGCTGGTCGGCACCGGCGAGTCCGCTGCGCTGAACGAGTCGACCAGCGACATCTTCGGCACGCTCGTCGAGTTCTCCGTTGACAACCCGGTCGACGCGCCGGATTACACGATCTCCGAGAAGACGCGTCTCGACGGCACGCCGTCACGCTGGATGGACGAGCCGAACCGGGACGGCAAATCGGTCTCCTGCTGGACGCCGGCCGCCAAGGATCTCGACGAGCACTACTCGTCCGGCATCGGCAACAAGTTCTTCTACAACCTGGCCGTGGGCAGCGCCGCGTCGCGGTGGGGCGAGAGCACCCCGTGCGGCGGGGCGGCCCCGGTGACCGGCATCGGCAACGAGAAGGCCGCGCAGATCTGGTATCGGGCGCTCACCGTCTACATGGTCTCCAACACCAACTTCGCCGGCGCGCGGGAGGCGACGCTGCGGGCCGCCGTCGATCTGTACGGGGCGGACAGCACCGAGCGCGGCACCGTCGACGCCGCGTGGCGGGCGGTCGGCGTGGACGCGGCGCAGGCGCCGAACGCCGCTCCGGTGATCGCCCCTCTGCCGTACTTCGTGACGGTGCCCAAGGCCGGCGACCCGGTGCGTCTCCAGGTGACCGCCCGTGAGCCGCAGGGCCAGCCGGTGACCTATCGTGCCACCGGCCTGCCGGAGGGCGTGTCGATCGACGCGGCCGGTCTGATCACCGGGGCACCGGCCACGCGCGGGCTCTTCAAGGCCGAGATCACCGCCACCGACCCGGACGGCAACAGCGACACCAAGTCGACAGAGTTCGTGGTCAAGGGCCCGGTGTTCGTCGAGTCGGCGTATCCGAGGGTGATCACCCGCCTGAGCCCGTACACCACTATCGACTTCAAGGCGACCTTCAACGACGGCAAGGACCAGTGGGTCGACAAGTACGACACGATGAAGGTGACGGCCACCGGCTTCCCCGAAACCATGCTCCTGTCGGTGCGCACCACGGACATCGGCGTCTGGCAGGCCACCATCACCGGGCGGCCGAAGTCCGTCGGCTCCGGGACGGCCCTGTTGACGGCCACCGACGCCGACGGCAACCAGGCGACGGCCTCGATCCCATGGGAGGTCCTCCCGGCGGACCGTCTGGCGGAGCCGAGCGGGGTGTCCGTGACCGGGGGCAACGGCACCGCGCAGGTCGGGTGGGACCAGCTGTACACCGATCCGTTCAAGTTCCCGGTCACCGGCTACGTGGTCCGGGTCTCGCCCGGCGCCGAGACGCGACTCGATGCCACGGCACGCTCGCTGACCCTGACCGGGCTGGACGTCCGCCGGGCGTACACCGTCGGCGTGCGCGCGGTCAGTGTGGCCGGCGACGGCGCCGAGAAGACCGTCACTCTCACGCCGACCGGCCTGCCGATGTCCGCGTCACCGGCGACGGTGGTCCACGGCAAGACCTCGGCGCTCAGCGGCCGGGTGCTGCGCAACAACAGCGCGACGGTCGCCGGCGCCACGGTGACGATCGAGCAGCGGCCCGCCGGGAAGACGTCGTGGAGCCGGTATGCCACGGTCAAGACCGACGGCAAGGGGGTGTGGCGCGCCACCGTCAAACCGGGCGTCACCACCGCCTACCGGGTCACCTACCCGGGCTCCTCCGGCATGTGGCCGGCGACCTCGGGTGCCACCGGGCTCTGGATCCGCTACGCGGTCACCGCCAAGGCGAGCACGGCCAAACCCAGGGCCAACAAGAAGATCAAGATTTCGGGTACGGCCAGACCGGCCCGTGCCGGAGCCAAGGTCACCCTGCAATACAAGAAGGGCTCCCGCTGGATCACCATCACCAGCACGAAGACCGGCAAGACCGGCGCGTACACCTTCTCCCGCGCCTTCAGACGCGGCGCCTGGACCCTGCGCGTCGTCGTCGCCCCCGACAGCTACAACGTCACCGGGACCAGCGGCACGGTCAAACTCAAGGTCACATGATCCGTCGGGTACGGGCCGGCGAGATAGCCGGCCCAAGGCCTTCTCAGCCGCCGAACCACTTCTGGAAGAAGCCCTTGCGGCCGGCGTCGTGCTGGACCGTCGGGGTCTCGTCGAGCGTCGGCGTGCTCGGTGGGATCGGTCGTGGTCGTGGTGGTGGCACGTGGTTGGTCGACGCCGAGCGGTAGACGGTCGGCGGCGGCTGCGGCGTGCTCGGGTCGAGGTGCAGGTTGTTGAGCAGGTCGCGCAGCTCCTCGGCGCTGGGCCGCGCGCCGGGGTCGTTGTTCATCCCATACCGCAGCACGTCGGTGAGCGCCCGCGGGGCCGTCGGCAGGTCGGGGATCGGCTGGTGGAAGAGGTCCATCAGGGTGAGCAGGCTGGGGCTGCGGTTGGTGGCCCAGCGCGGCGGGCGGCCGCTCATCACCGCGTAGAGGGTGGCGCAGAGCGCGTAGACGTCGGCGGCGCCGGACGGGGTGTCGTGGCGGAACATCTCCGGCGGCGCGTAGGCCGGGGTGAGCACCTCGAGGGTCACCGACGAGTCGCGCATCTCGCCGAGAACGGCCAGGCCGAAGTCGGCGAGGACGGCCGCGTTGAACTCGGAGTAGAGGATGTTCGCCGGCTTCACGTCACGGTGCAGCACCCCGTTGGCGTGGGAGTGCACCAGCGCATCGGCGATCTTGATGCCGACGTCGCGGGCCTCGACCGCGTTCAGCGGAGCGACCCGCATGCGATCCAGGTACGACCCGTCGCACAACTCCATGATCAGGTAGGGGTGCTGGTCGACCGTCACGCCGACGTCGAACAGGTCGACCACGTGCGGGTGCGACGACATGCGCCCGGCCGCGCGGGCCTCCCGGAGAAACCGGGCCTGATCGCGCGGGTTGTCGAGAGTCCGGTTTTCCATCTTGATGGCGACGTCACGCCCGACCGAATCCTGGGTCGCGCGATACACGGTGGCATAACCGCCCCGCGCCATGACCGACAAGCCGGACATGCCTGGCACGTACGGTACGGGCAGGGCACCAGGCGGAGTCTCCGTCACGGAATAGAAAATACGCCAGTCCCGCGGAAGATCATCCGGGCACGTCAGACGCGTAGGCGACAGTTTCCTCGACAACCGTCACCGCAAGGGTTTTCCGCAGCTCCTCGGCGGCCGCCCGCTCGCTGGCCTGCTCGGTCGAGTGGGCCAGTCGCACGGCTTCCTCGGCCGCGATCCTTGCCTCCTCGCAACGATCGGCGGCGGCCAGCACCCGAGCCCGGACCATGGCGGAGATCACACTGCTGCGCACGTCCTCGGCGGGGGCCACGGCGGCCCGCTCGATCCAGGTGAGCGCGGTGTCCACCCGGCCGTCGGCGAGCAGCGCGGAAGCGTACGACGCCAGCGCGTGCCGCCGGGAGAAGAGCAGCGACGGTGTCGAGTTATCGCTGGCGATCGGCGCGAGCAGCCCCGCCGCGGTCGCCGCGTCACCGGCCCTGATCCGCGCCTCGGCCAGCAGCACCCGCGGACCCACCTGGGCCGGCGCCAGCGGATTGTGCGGCTCGACCGCTGTCATCACCCGGCGCGCGTCGGCCTCGGCCGTCTCCAGGTCGCCCCGCTGCAGGGCGACGAACCCGCGCAGCGTCCCGGCCATGCCCAGCAGCAGCGGATGCCCGGTGCGGTCGGCGTAGCCCAGCGCGTCGGTGAGCAGGTCGGTGGCGTGATCCAGCTCGTTCAGCCCGCGGGCGATCGCCCCGCGCACCACGAGCGCCAGCCCGCAGCCCCAGTCGTCGGAGACCTCCAGGAACTCCCGGTACGCCCGGCGCGCCTGACCGTCGGCCGCCCCGAGGTCACCGAGCTCGGCCGCCGCATACGCCTCGACGACCCGCAGCGTGCCGACCGCCCAGCCCTCACCCACCCGGTCACCGAACGGCAGGAACAGCCGGGCCAGCCGGCGCGCCTCCTGCAACCGGCCGGCCAGCAGCCGGGCGAACGCCGTGGTGCCGCGCAGCCAGGCCCGCCCGACCGGGTCACCGAGCTCGGCGAAGAGGCGCGCGGCCCGGCCCAGCACCGCGTCGGTGCCGGCGAAGTCGCCACGGGTGGTGGTCACCCACGCCAGGCTCTGCAGCGCCCACGCCTGCCCGTGCCGGTCCCCGGCCGCGAGCGTCACCTGGTACGCCGCCGCGAACCGGCTGCTCGCCTGGCTGAGCCGCCCGTTCAGGAAGTCGGCCATGCCGAGCCGGCGCATCGCGTTCGCCCGCTCCGGCAGCAACTGGGCGCCGGTCGCCACGTCGAGGGCCTCCTGCCAGGAGACGATCGCCCGGCCGGTGTCGCCGAGCGCCTCGTAGGCCCGGCCCACCACGATCATCGCCTCGGCCTTGCAGACCGGCTCCTCGGCCGCGGCCACCGCGATCTTCTCGCCCAGCGCCAGGGCCAGCTCGGCACGGCCCAGCCGCAGCTGCGCGCGGGCCAGCACCAGCTGGTCGGGCAGCGGCAGGTCGCCCTTGGCCAGGGCGGTGGCACGATCCGCATACTCGATGGCGGCGGCCGGCTCGATGTCGGCCAGCGCCCGCCGGGCCAGCCGGCCCAGAGCCGCGACGCCGAGCGGGGCCACCTGGCGGGCCGGCGCGTCCGGCCGCAGCCGCACCGCGTCGGCCAGCTCGACAGCGTGCTCGGCGTGGGTGGCGATGAAGGCGTCCCGCTCGCCGCCGGTCAGGTTGAGCCGGACCGCCCCGTCGTTGCCGGGCTCCGTCACACTCTCCGGCGCCGCCCACGAGGCGAGGTAGGCGTGCCGCTCGGCCAGGTCGC
Organism: Actinoplanes philippinensis; assembly: GCF_900113015.1. Taxonomy (GTDB): domain Bacteria; phylum Actinomycetota; class Actinomycetes; order Mycobacteriales; family Micromonosporaceae; genus Actinoplanes; species Actinoplanes philippinensis. Next base: position 37,106 of record NZ_FONV01000012.1, on the reverse strand, counting down.
CCTTGCCGATCCCGGCATACGCCGCCTCCCGCATCAGCGGGGTGCTGAACTGGTAGCCACCGGACCGGGACCGGTGCAGCATGCGGCGCTGCAGCAGCTCGTCGACGGCCCGCTCCAGCTCGACCGCGACGACCACGCCGGGCCGGGTGTCGGCGACCGCGCGCCGCTCCTGCAGCGCCTCCAGCACGCCGCTGGGCACCGTCGTACCGGCCACCGAGGCGTCCCGCAGCACCGACCGCGGCTCCGGGGAGAGCGCGTCGATCCGCGCGGCCAGCACGGCGGCCAGGTCGCGGGAGAGCAGGCGGCTGCCGAGCGAGCCGGCGGCCAGCTGCCACCGGCCGGCCGCGTTGGCGCCGACCGCCGGGGTCAGCGCGCCCCGCTCCATCAGCAGGGTGACCATCTCGGCCAGGTAGAACGGGTTGCCCTGGGCAGTGGCGAGCAGCCGGTCGCTGTCGGCCGGGGGCAGCTTGCCGCCGTGCAGATAGGACGTCAGCAGCCGGGACGCGTCGGCGCCGCGCAGCGGGGGCAGGCTGTGCACCTCGGCGTCGGCGAGCCGGGTCATCGCCCCGGCCGTCCGCACCAGCTCCGGGCGGCCCAGCAGGAGCGCCACGACCGGGCCGTCCAGCTGGTTGAGGGTGAGCCCGATCGCCTCCAGCGTGGTGTCGGTGGCGTCGTGCAGGTCGTCCACGATCACCACCAGCGGCTCCTCGGCGGCGAGAGCGTTGAGCAGCTCGGCGACGGCGATCGAGATGGCCTCGGCGTCGATACGGCGGGCGCTGGCCGGGCGGTCGGCGGGGGCGGTCGGCCCGACCGTACGGTCCGGGGCCTCGCCGTAACCGAGCAGCACCAGCAGCCGGTCGTTGTCGAGCGTGACGTTGAGCCGGCCGGCCAGTTTGCGCAGCCGCTCGTCGGCGACCGTGCGGGCGACCGTGGTGGCGACGTCCTTGGGCAGGCCGGCCGCCTTGCGGACCAGGTCGGCCAGCGGGGCGTACCGCCGGCGCTCGCCGTAGGCCCGGCACCGCACCCGCAGCACCCGCGCCGCATGCCCGGAGCCGGTGGCCAGGCGCTTGACCTCGCCGGCGAACCGGGACTTGCCGATCCCCGCCTCGGCGGTCATCACCAGGATCTTGGGGATGCCGGTGTCGATCGCCTCGGCCAGCCGGCCGGACAGCCGGCCCAGCTCCGCCTCACGGCCCACGAACGGCGCCTCGTCGCCGAGGCCGGAGCGGGTGCCCGGCGCGTCGTGCAGGCCGAGCAGCTCATACGTCGGGACCGGCTCCCGCTTGCCCTTGAGGCGCAGCGGCCGCAGCTGTCGCCAGGAGGCCACGTGCCGGGTGCCCGCGCTGGTCCGCTCACCGGCGTAGACCGTGCCCACCGCGGCGGCGTCGGCCAGCCGGGCCGCCGTGTTGACCGTGTCGCCGATGACCGTGTACTCGATGCCGGCCTGCACCCCGGCGACCACCTCACCGGTGTTGAGCCCGATGCGCAGGCCGAGCGGGGCGCCGCCGCCACGCTCGTCGTCGAGCACCCGGCGGACCGCGCGCTGCATGCTCAGGGCCGCCCGGACCGCGCGCTCGGCGTCGTCCTCATGGGCCACCGGGGCGCCGAAGACCGCCATGATCCCGTCGCCGGTCAGCTTGTCGACATGCCCGCCGAACGTCTTCACCGCGCCGGCCAGCGAGGCCAGCACCCGGTCGGTCACCGCGCCGACCCGCTCCGGATCGAGGTCCTCGGAGAACGACGTGAAATCGGAGAGATCGCCGAAGAGCACCGTGACGATGCGCCGCTCGGCCGCCGGGAGCAGGGCAGCGGCCGGCAGCCCGGCGCCGCAGTGATGGCAGAAACGCGCACCGGGAACCGGAACGGTCCCGCAGACCGGGCAGGTCACGACTGCTCCCGGCGCAGATGGTCGAGCTGCGCCGCGGCCGACCACTCGGCGGCGAACCGCAGGGCCGGATCAAGATCTGGATAGACCAGGTCGACGACGGCGCCGGGCGTCTCGGCGCCGGCCGCCATGGCGGCCGCCACCTGCGCCAGCCGCTCCCGGCGATGATCCAGATAGAAGCCGGCACGCTCGGCGGTGTCGCTGCGGGCCGGTCCGTGGCCGGGCAACATCAACACCTCGGGGTACGCCCGGAGCAGCTCCAAGCTGCCCAGATAGGCCCCCAGATCGCCGTCGGGCGGGGCCACCACCGTGGTCCCGCGGCCGAGCATGGTGTCACCGGTGAACATCGCGCGATCGTTTCCACACTCGACGAGGAAGGACACCGAGTCGCTGGTGTGACCCGGAGTCTCCAGCACCCGTATTTCCAGCCCGTTCCCGTCCAGGGACTCCTGCGGGTCGAACGGCTCACCGCCCAGGCAGTGGACCGGTGAGCCGGCCCGGACCGGAGCGCCGCCGAGCAGCTCGGAGAGCCGGGCGGCACCCTCGACATGGTCGTGATGACCGTGCGTGATCAGGATGTGGTCGACCGGGCCGTGCTCGGCGATGCGGCGCAGGTGGCCCTCGTCGAGCGGACCGGGGTCGACGACGGTGGCCCGCTCGGCGCCGGGCGCCCGCAGGATCCAGGTGTTGGTCCCGTCCAGGGTCATCGGCCCCGGGTTGGGAGCCAACAGCAGCGTCACCCAACCCGGTAGCCGGTCGACCTCGGCCGACTCGGGCTCAGCAGCCCCCATGACCCGAATCGTACGTCGGCCCGGCGACCATGACCGAGACACGATGTCCGATCTGGTCACCATCGGTGAGCAAATGGGCCCGAATCACCGCAAGATCACGCCACCTCGGCGATGACCTCGACCTCGACCGGGGCGCCGAGCGGCAGCTCGGCGACGCCGACCGCGCTGCGGGCGTGCCGTCCCTGCTCGCCGAGGACCGCCCCGAACAGGTCGGATGCGCCGTTGACCACGGCCGGCTGGCCGGTGAAGCCGGGCGCCGACGCGACGAAGCCGACCACCTTGACGATCTTCACGATCCGCCCGAGACCGACCAGCGCGTCGATCGCGGCGAGCGCGTTGATGGCGCACAGCCGGGCCAGGCCGGCCGCCTCCTCGACACTGACCTCGGCGCCGACCTTGCCGGTCTGCGGCAGCTTGCCGTCGACGAACGGCAGCTGGCCGGAGGTGTAGACGTAGTTGCCGGACTGGACGGCCGGCACGTAGGAGCCGACCGGCGCCACCACGGTCGGCAGGGTCAGGCCCAGCTCGGTGAGCTTGGCGTAGGCGTCCACGGCGCCGTCCCCCGCGATCGGAGCCGGCGTGGTCACGACTTGGGCCGCTTCAGGTAGGCGACGAGTTGCTCCGGGTTGGGCCCCGGGACGACCTGGACGAGCTCCCAGCCGTCCTCGCCCCAGTTGTCGAGGATCTGCTTGGTCGCGTGGACCAGCAGGGGCACGGTCACGTACTCCCACTTCTGCATGGCTTGCGCTCTCCTGTTCGTCGGATACCGGCACAGCTTAGGACCCGGGTGACCGGCTGGTTGGTTAGGCTGAGCGGAGTCATGTACGCAGAGCGCACATGCCATTACCGAGCGCAAGGTGCGGAGGGTGACTTGACGCAGAACGCACCGCCTGAGCCGGGCGGCCACCCGGAGCCGCCGCCGGGACCCGAGCCGGAGCCGCCCACGCCGATCCCGCCGGACGACCCGGTCCCGCCGGAGCCACCGCACACCACGGCGATGGAGCACACCGCCGAGATGCCGGTCGCGGGCTCGGCGCCCCCGGACGTCGACACCGCCGAGCACCCGGTGGTGCCGGACGAGGTGATCCCGCCCACGGTCTGGCACCAGCCGCCGCCGACCGGGCCGTGGCACGCCCAGCACGAGAAACCGGGCGAGTGGCGGTATCCACCGCCGGAGCACCTGGCATACCAGCACTCGCCACCGGCCGAGATCCAGCCGCAGCCGGAGCCGATCTGGGCCGGCCCGGCGATCGCCCGGACCGGCATCGACCCGCGGCGGCGCTCCACGATCTTCCTCTCCATGGCGTTCGTGGCCACGCTGGCGCTCTGCGGCGGCGGCGCGGTCTCCGCCTTCTACCTGCTCCGGGACGCCGACAACCCGGGATCGGCGGACCCGGCGACCGCGGTCAACCGGTTCCTCACCGCGGTCTACACCCAGCAGGACGCCGCCGTCGCCCGTGACCTGGTCTGCAGCAAGGCCCGGGACGAGGCCCGGCTGGCCACCCGGGTGGAGCAGATCAGCTCGTACGCGGACGGGTATCAGGGCCCGGTCTTCCGCTGGGACGAGCCGGTGGTGAGCAACCGGGACGAGGAGCGGGCCCGGGTCGACGTCCGCGTGCTGATGTCGACCGAGGACGAGAAGAGCGCCGCCCAGGATCTGCGTTTCACCGTCGTCCGCAAGACCGGCTGGCTGGTGTGCGAGGTCGCAGGCTGACGGATGCCCGTACGGCTGACACGTGCCCGTAACGTGGGATGTATGGGCGAACACCGCAACTGGCCGGAGCGGCTCCACGTGGTGACCGGCAAGGGCGGCACCGGCAAGAGCACCGTGGCAGCGGCCCTGGCGCTGGGCCTGGCGGCCGGCGGCCGGCGCACGCTGCTGGTCGAGGTGGAGGGCAGGCAGGGCATCGCCCAGCTGTTCGGGCTGGAGCCGCTGCCCTACGCGGAGCGGCGGGTCGCCCAGACGACCGGCGGCGGTGAGGTCCGGGCGCTGGCCGTGGACCCCGAGGAGGCTCTCCTCGAGTATCTGGACATGTTCTACAAGCTCGGCGCGGCCGGGCGGGCGCTGCGCAAGGTCGGCGCCATCGACTTCGCCACCACCATCGCCCCGGGCCTGCGTGACGTTCTTCTCACCGGAAAGGTGAAGGAGGCCACCACGCGGTCGCGGGACGGCAACCGGTTCTACGACGCGGTGGTGCTCGACGCCCCGCCGACCGGGCGGGTGGGCCGCTTCCTGAACGTGACCGAGGAGACGGCCCGGTTGGTCAAGGTCGGTCCGATCAAGACGCAGAGCGAGGGCGTTGCGTCGCTGCTGCGCTCGCCGATGACCGCCGTGCACGTGGTCACGCTGCTCGAGGAGATGCCGGTCCAGGAGACGCTGGACGCGATCGCCGAGCTGTCCGCGCTGCACATCCCGGTGGGCCGGGTGGTGGTGAACGGCGCTCGCCCCCCGCTGCTGGCCGACGGGCGGGTGACGAAGGCCGAGATCAAGCGGGGGCTGACCGCGGCCGGGCTGCCGGCGGCCACCGCCACGGTGAGCCGGCTGGCGACCGAGGCCCAGGCCCACCTCACCCGGCGGGAGCTGGAGGAGTCGCTGCGGCTGGAGCTGGCCGAGCTGGGCCGGCCGATGGTCGAGCTGCCACTGCTGCCCGCGGGCGTCGACCGTGCCGCTCTCGGTGAGCTGGCGGCGCTCCTCATGCGAGCCTGATCGAGCCGGACGTCCGATCAAGACGAACTACCCTGAAATGGTGGCTGAATTGACGGCTCCACGGCTCGACGTCGACGGTCTGCTGGCTGACCCGTCCATCCGCATCGTGGTCTGTTGCGGGGCCGGCGGGGTGGGCAAGACGACCACGGCCGCCGCCCTCGGCCTGCGGGCCGCCGAGGTGCACGGCCGCCGCACGGTGGTGCTCACCATCGACCCGGCCCGGCGGCTCGCCCAGTCGATGGGCCTGACCGAGCTGGACAACACGCCCCGCCAGGTCAAGGGCATCGACGTGGAGCGGGCCGGCGGCGAGCTGCACGCCATGATGCTCGACATGAAGCGCACCTTCGACGAGGTGGTCGAGCAGCACACCACGCCGAAACGCGCCGCGGAGATCTTCGCCAACCCGTTCTACCAGGCCATGAGCTCCACCTTCGCCGGCACTCAGGAGTACATGGCGATGGAGAAGCTGGGGCAGCTGCGCGCCGGCGAGGAGTGGGACCTGATCGTGGTGGACACACCGCCGTCCCGGTCGGCGCTGGACTTCCTGGACGCGCCGGCTCGGCTGTCCCGTTTCCTCGACGGGCGGATGCTGCGGCTGCTGCTGGCGCCCGCCCGGACCGGTGGCCGGAGCGTGTTCAGCCTGGTCACCGCGTCGTTCGGGCTGTTCTCCAAGACCGTGCAGAAAGTTCTCGGCGCGCAGCTGCTGACCGACCTGTCCGGTTTCGTCGCGGCGCTGGACTCGATGTTCGGCGGCTTCCGGCAGCGGGCCGATCAGACGTACCGGATCCTGCAGGACCCACAGACCGCGTTCCTGCTGGTCGCCGCCCCGGAACGGGACGCGATCCGGGAGGCGGCCTATTTCGCGGAGCGCCTGGTGGCCGAGCGGATGCCGCTGGCCGGCCTGGTGCTGAACCGGATGCACCACACCGAGCTGGCCGGGCTGAGCGCCGCGGAGAGCGAGGCGGCGGCCGCCCGGCTGGACGAGACCGGCGACAACCAGGTCACCGCGGACGTGCTGCGGATCCACGCCTCGCTGTTGCGCCAGGCCGAGCGGGAGGCCGGTGTCGCGGCCGGGTTCACCGGGGCGTTCCCGGCGGTGCCGACGACGTCGGTCACGGCACAGCCCGCCGACGTCCATGACGTCGACGGGCTGCGAACGATCGGAGCACTGCTCGCCTGACCGGCGGACCTCGCCGGCCGGACGGGCCGCGCCTGATCAGCGGGTGGAGACGAGCACCTTGTCGGCGCCCTTCTCCCGCAGTGCGGCCTCGAACATCTTCCGCCAGCTCGCCACATGTGGGTGACGGCGAAGCAGGGCCCGCCGCTCCCGTTCCGTCATGCCTCCCCAGACGCCGAACTCGATGCGGTTGTCCAGGGCGTCGGCGAGGCACTCGTAGCGGACCGGGCAGCTGCGGCAGATCCTCTTCGCCACGTTCTGCTCGGCGCCCTGCACGAACAGCGCGTCAGGGTCGCCACTCTGACACGCCGCCATGCTGGGCCAGTCGCTGATCATCCCCACGGTAAACGTCCCCCCTTGTTTCACCCCCTGACGCCGCGCGGCCCCTGTTCCCCCGTGCCGCATCGGCGTCCGTGTCTCGCCGCCCCATCATGCTCTGTAGTTGGGTGATTACGCAACGTTGTCCCTCAAATACGTATAGGCCGGTAGTTCCGGGCATACCGGCAAAGCGAGGGGGGCCGAACGGGGGTATCTTTGGTGCAGAAGCGGGAAAACGGTCCGCCGAGAAGGGTGACAGGTCACACTCGTATCGGGCGGAGTGGTGCTTCCGGACAGGCGGTCGCGTGCATGCTTCGCGTACCCTGCTCGGGTGACCTCCTGGTTTCGCAGACGCGATCACAACATCTTCACGAACGCGACCTCGCTACTGGTCTGTGGCCTGCTAGCCGGTGTCGTCGTGGCCGCCGCGGCCTTCCCCGCCGCCGCGATGACCGGCTTGGCGGCAAAAGCCGGTGGGCAGACGTTCGCGGGTCTGCCGAGTGAGCTCAAAGAATTCAGCTCCCCGCAGATCAGCCGGGTCTACGCCTCGGACAACAAGACCCAGATCGCGGTGTTCTACGACGAGTTCCGCAGCGACGTCCCGCTGAAGGACATCTCGAAGAACATGCAGGCCGCCATCCTGGCCGCGGAGGACCGCAAGTTCTACGAGCACAACGGCGTCGACCTCAAGGGCGTCGCGCGCGCGTTCGTGAGCAACAACCAGGGCGGCGCCCAGCAGGGCGCCTCGACGCTCACCATGCAGTATGTGCGGATGTCGCTGGCCTACTCGGCCACCAATCCGCAGGAGGTGATCGAGGCCACCGAGGACAGCGCGAAGCGCAAGATCACCGAAATGAAGTATGCGCTGCAGATCTCGAAGCAACTCTCCAAGGACCAGATCCTGGAGCGTTACCTCAACATCGCGCCGTTCGGCAACCAGACCTACGGCATCTTCGCCGCGAGCAACGTCTACTTCAACAAGAAGCCGAAGGACCTGACCGTCGGCGAGGCGGCCATGCTCGCCGGCATGGTGAAGGCGCCGAGCAGCTTCAACCCCACCACGCCGAGCGGTCACGAGCAGATCACCGACCGCCGCAACAAATACATCATCCCGGCCATGGTCGACATGGGCGCGGTCACTCCGGCGGACGCCGAGAAGGCGAAGAAGGAGGCGATCCCGACCAAGGTCAAGCAGGTCGGCCGGGGCTGCGCCTGGGTGGCGAAGAACAACTGGGGCTTCTTCTGCGACTTCTTCTACCGCTGGTGGCTGGAGCAGGAGTCGTTCGGCGCGACCACCTACGACCGGGAGCGGCGCCTCAAGAGCGGCGGCTACCGGGTGGTCACCACCCTCGACCTCAACGGCCAGGCCGGCGCTCGTCGGGAGATCACCGAGCGCCAGTCCGACAAGAGTCAGAACGCGCTGCTCCTGGCCGGTGTCGAGCCGGGCAGCGGCAAGGTCCGCCTGCTCGCGACGAACCGTAAGTTCAAGCTCGACGACCCGGATCACCCGGAGAACAAGATCTCTTCCGACCCGGCGAAGGCCAAGCTGAAGATCCGCGGCACCGCGCCGAACACGACCAACCCGCTGATGACCGGCGGTGGCGACATCGCGGGCTACCAGTCCGGCTCAGTGTTCAAGATCTTCCCGATCATCGCGGCGCTGGAGAACGGCTATCCGCTCAGCTACACCATCAAGGCCGAGAAGAAGTACGTCTCCGGCTATATCGTGGGCCCCGGCCCGGCGACCTGTAACGGGCACTTCTACTGCCCGACGAACGCCGGTGGCGGCAGTGCGGGCGTCTACACGATGTGGTCGGCCTTCGCGAAATCGATCAACACGTACTTCATCCCGCTCCAGGAACGGGTCGGCGCCGACAAGGTGGTCGCGGTCGCCAAGCGCTTCGGCGTCCAGTTCCGCGTCGCGTACCCGGACGCGACGTTCGCGAACGACCCCGCGTCGGCCAAGCAGTGGGGTGCCTTCTCGCTCGGCGTGTCGGCCTCCACTCCGCTCGACATGGCGAACGCGTACGCGACCCTCGCCGGCGACGGCAAGTACTGCTCCCCCACGCCGATCGAGCAGATCACCATGGCCGACGGCCAGAAGATCGACGTCGGCAAGCCGTTCTGCAACCAGGCCACCAGCAAGGACGTGGCCCGGGCCGCCCTGGACGCGGCACGTTGCCCGGTCGGTGACTCGGCCCAGCTCGGCTCCTGCAACGGCGCCACCGCCCCAGGCACGCGTGACATCGTGGGCCACCCGGTGTTCGGCAAGACCGGCACCACCGACGCCGAGAAGACCGCGTCGATGATCGTCGGTACCACGAAGATCGTCGTGGCCGGTTACATGGCCAACCCGGACTGGCCGGACCACAACGACCAGATGGACCACCACGTGATCAACCCGGCTGTGCAGTACACGGTCCGGGACTACATGAAGGACAAGGAGAAGCAGCAGTTCAAGAAGCCGAGCAGCTCCAAGATCGTGTTCGGGGAGCAGCGCTCGATCCCGAACGTGGAGTGCGACTCGGTCTCGTCGGCCACCAACCGCCTCGAGGACCTCGGCTTCGCCGTGTCCCGCGGTGGCGAGGTCGACTCCGACTGCCCCAAGGGCACCGTGGCGGGTACCGACCCGTCCGGCCGGACGATCAAGAACGGCGCGGTGGTCCTGCAGATCAGCAACGGCAAACCGACCACCCAGGCGCCCACACCGGGCAACAGCGGGGGCCCGGCAGGACCGGGCGGACCGGGTAGGCCGAACTAGCCACAGCACGCGAAACGGGCGGGAGATCGAATCTCCCGCCCGTTTTCCGTACCCCGAAAGGGTTTTGTCAGACGAGCTGGCGCCGCACCTCGGCGGCGACCCGGCCGCCCTCCGCACGCCCCGCGACGGCCGCCTGAGCGGCCTTCATGGCCGGGCCCATCTGGGCCTTGCCGCTGAATCCGCCCGAGGCCAGCGCCTGCGTCACGATCTCGGCGATCTCCGCGTCGGTGAGCTGTTTCGGCAGGTAGCGGTCGAGGACCTCGCCCTCGGCCGTCTCCTTGGCCGCCTGGTCGGCCCGCCCGGCCCCGGAGAAGGCGGCAGCCGCCTCCCGGCGCTTCTTCGCCTCCTTGGTCAGGACGGCCAGCACCTCGTCGTCGGAGAGCTCGCGCGCCTCGTCCCCGGCGACCTCGGCGGTCCGGACGGCGGACAGGGCCATCCGCAGCGTCGACGTGATCAGCTCGTCGCGGGCCTTCATGGCCGTGTGCAGGTCCTCGTTCAGGCGGTCTTTCAGCGTTCCCATGGCGGAGAAACTACCCTTGCGAGCATGCGTAAGCGCTCCCTTATTTCGGCCTTCGCCACCCTGTCCGCCGTCGGCGCCGCGACTTTGGCCTACGCCGCCCTCGTCGAGCGCAACATGTTCACCCTCCGGCGCTTCGACGTCCCGGTGCTCGAGCCGGACGCGGAGCCCCTGCGCATCCTGCACATCTCGGACCTGCACATGATGCCCGACCAGCGGCGCAAGCAGGAGTGGGTGGCCGGGCTGGCCGGCGCCGACCCGGATCTGGTGATCGTCACCGGCGACAACATGTCCGACCCGGGTTCGGTCCCCGGCGTGCTGCGCGCCCTCGACCCGATGCTCGGCACGCCCGGCGCGTTCGTCTTCGGCTCCAACGACTACCGCGGGCCGGTCTGGAAGAACCCCCTGCAGTACCTGATGCCCGACCGGGAGTATGTGCAGGGCGCCGACCTGCCCACCGACGAGCTGCGCGGCGCGCTCGTCGACGCAGGCTGGGCCGACCTGAACAACGCGCGGACCATCCTCAAGGCCGGCGGCCGCTCGATCGAGCTGGCCGGCGTCGACGACCCACACGTCGACCGCGACGACTACCCGGCGGTGGCCGGCCCGATCAGCTCCGGCGCCGACCTGCACCTGGGCGTCACGCACACCCCCGCCGCGCGGGTCCTCGACGCGATGGCGGCCGACGGTTTCGCCCTGCTGCTCGCCGGCCACACCCACGGCGGCCAGGTGTGCGTGCCCGGCGTCGGCGCCCTCACCACCAACTGCGACCTGCCCACCTCGATGGCGAAGGGCCTGCACCGCTGGCCCGGCTCGGACGCCTGGCTGCACGTCTCGGCCGGCCTGGGCACCCACCCCACCGCGCCGATCCGCTTCGCCTGCCGCCCGGAGGCCTCCCTGCTGACCCTGATTCCTCGCTGACCTGCTGTTTCGTCTTTCGGGGATACCGGTTGTGGAGGCCCCTGGGGCCTCCGCTAGTATTTATCTCGCAGCAGCGGGGTGTGGCGCAGCTTGGTAGCGCGCTTCGTTCGGGACGAAGAGGCCGTGGGTTCAAATCCCGCCACCCCGACCAGCAGTTGCACGTGAGGCCCGGCATCGATGATGCCGGGCCTTCGTCATTGCTCGGCCACGGTTATTGTTCCGGCCGTGACTTATCTGATCGACGAGAGCAGCCGCGAGGTTCGTGACTTCGTCTGCCAGTGCTGTGGCGGCGCCGCCGACCGCACCTGGGCTCATGTCAACGATGACAACGGGGCGGCCGCCGTCTACTTCGCCAGCTGCTATCACCACAACGGGGTGCACGAGGCGTGGATCGACGCGATCCTCGGGACGTGGGGCGACGATCGCCACGACGACCACGTCACGTTCGGCTGCCGGGTCGGGCCGGTGCAGGGCTCACCGGCTCCGGCGGCGACCCTCGTCGACGGTGGAGCGGTGGCGCCGGACGCCCCGATCTTCGGGCACAAGCTCAGCCGCGCCGAGGGATTGGCCCATCCACGGCTGGCCGACTTCTGGAGGCTCGTCGACACCGTCCTGGAGAAGGACGAGCTGGTGCGGCGCCACGTCTACGGGGCGGTCTAGAGGGCGAGCTGCGGGCCGACCGTGCGCGGTGCCATCTGCTGGGGCACCGCGTACGGCCCGATCATCGACTCGACGACCGGGGCGATCGAGGGGCGTTCGTTGAGCTGCATGAGCCGGGTCGCGCGGGCCAGGGAGCCGGTCTCGCCGTCGCGGAACCCCTCGCGGTAGCCGCGCTCGTAGCGTTCGCCACGGCCCAGCGCACGGCCGAGGGCGAAGCACGACGTTCCGGCGAGGGCGAGCAGGAAGAGGATCGCGAAGGGCGTCACAGAACTATCCTTCCGAGGCACAAGCCACTAATTAGGCGGAAATTACCCTAAAACCGCCTACTTTGCCCTAGGGTCGAGATCAAGTACGCCTACGGGTGACCGCCCCCGGGTAGAACCCCAGGGGTGCCGTCCAGCGGGTCCGGCCAACCTGACAAGCTGAGACCTTGTGACTGACTCCATCGACCTCGCCCGCCAGGTCCGCAGCGTGAGCCGCCTCACCGGCGAGTTCACGCTCCGCTCCGGCCGTACCGCCACCGAATACTTCGACAAGTACCAGTTCGAGGCCGACCCGGTCCTGCTCGACCAGCTCGCCGAACGCCTCGCCGTCCTCATCCCCGAAGGCACCGAGGTTCTCGCCGGGCTGGAGATGGGTGGCATCGCCGTGGTCACCGCGCTCGCCCGCCACGCGAAACTCCCCACCGCGTTCGTCCGCAAGCAGGCCAAGCAGTACGGCACCGCCCGCCTCGCCGAGGGCGCCGAAGTCGCCGGCCGCCGCGTCCTGATCGTCGAAGACGTCGTCACCTCCGGCGGCCAGGTCGTCCTCTCCACCAACGACCTGCGCAAACTCGGCGCCCACGTGGACCACGCGCTCTGCGTCATCGACCGTCAGGAAGGCGGCGCCCAGGCTCTCGCCGCCGAAGGCATCACCCTCCGCGCCCTCCTCACCCGCGCCGAGCTCGACGCCGCCGCCTGACGCCCCTCACGACACCGTCTACGGCCCGGTGGGCGATGCCTGCCGCTTTCCGACGCCGCATTCGGTACGGGTCGGTTCGCCCCGCCGAACCACCCCGTCCCCGAGCCGCCACGCGACGTCCGTGGCGGCCCGGACCGAAACGCGCCTGCCGGGCTGATGCGGTGGCAGCACCACCCCGCCCACCGGGCTCATGGGGTGCCAGTACCACCCCGTCCCACCGGGCTGACGCGGTGCCAGCACTACCCCGCCCACCAGACCGATGCGGCGCCAGTACCACCCCGTCCCACCGGGCTCATGCGGTGCCAGCACCACCCCGCCCAGCGGACTGACGCGGTGCCAGCACCACCCTGCCCCAGCACCACACGCGCTCACGCCCAGCCAACCCACCCGCCGCCGGTTAGGGCCGATGAGTGGGCTGGACGTGAGGGCTGTTTCGGGAATCACGCGGCAGCGCTGCCGGCCAGCCGGATGCAACGGTGACGGCCCTGGGGGGCGGGTGGTGACCAACGGCCTCAGCCCGGCGGGCGCGGTGCGGTCCGGGCCACCGCGGACGCCGCGTGGTAGCCCGGGGACGGGGTGGGTTTGCGGGGCGGGGTCTCTCGTACCACTCAAAGCGTCGCAAAGCGTGACGAAACGCCCACCCTGCCGTGAATGTCGGCGGCGAGGGCCGGGAAGACGCAGCGAAAAAGGGACGTCAGGCGGTTCGTTTGGCGAGTTCGGCGGCGATCAGTTCGGCGATCTGGACCGTGTTGAGGGCCGCGCCCTTGCGCATGTTGTCGCCGGTGATGAAGAGCGAGAGGGCTCGCGGATCGTCCATGGCTCGGCGGATGCGGCCCACCCAGGACGGGTCGGTGCCGACGGCGTCGATGGGCATCGGGAACTCGCCGGCTTCCGGATCGTCGACGAGGATGACGCCGGGGGCGTTGCGGAGGACCTGGCGGGCGCCGTCGGCGGTGACCTCGGAGGCGAAGACGGCGTGCACGGCGACCGAGTGGCCGGTGACGACCGGGACGCGGACGCAGGTGGCGGAGACCTTCAGGGCCGGCAGGCTGAGGATCTTGCGGGATTCGTTGCGGAGTTTCAGCTCTTCGGAGGACCAGCCGTTGTCGGCCGGGTCGCCGGACCAGGGGACGACGTTGAGCGCGAGCGGTGCCGGGAAGGGACCGAGGTCGTCGCCGACGGCTTGGCGCACGTTGCCGGGGCGGGAGCCGAGCAGGCGGTCGCCGGCGACCTTGGTGAGCTGGTCGTGCAGGGTGTCGACGCCGATCTGGCCGGCGCCGGAGGCGGACTGGTAGGAGGCCAGGACGAGTTCGCGGAGGCCGTACTCGAAGTGGAGCGGCGCCACCGCGATGATCATGGCGGCGACCGTGCAGTTGGCGCTCGACACGATGCCGGCCGGGCGGTGGGCGGCGTCCTCCCGGTTGACCTCGGGCACCACCAGGGGCACGTCGGGGCGCATGCGGAAGGCCGACGAGTTGTCGACGACGACGGCGCCGCGCGCGACGGCGGTCGGCGCCCACTGCTCGGACACCGCGTCGGGCACGTCGAACATCGCCACGTCGACGCCGTCGAAGGCTCCGGCGGTCAGCTCGCGAACCTCCAGACGCTCGCCGCGGCAGGTCAGCGACTTGCCGGCGGACCGTGCCGAGGCGAGCAGGCGGATCTCGCCCCAGACGTTGCGCCGGGACGAGAGCAATTCGAGCATGACGGAACCGACGGAGCCGGTGGCTCCGACGACGGCGAGCGTGGGCTGCGCCATCGCCCGGGTTACCGGCCTGTGCCGCCGTAGACGACGGCTTCCTCGTTGCTGCCGAGCTCGAACGCGGCGTGCACGGCACGCACCGCGGTGTCGAGGTCGGTGTCACGGCAGACGACCGACACCCGGATCTCCGAGGTGGAGATCATCTCGATGTTGACGCCGGCAGCGCCGATCGTGGCGAAGAACTCGGCGGCGACACCCGGGTGCGAGCGCATGCCCGCGCCGACCAGCGAGACCTTGCCGATGTGGTCGTCGAAGAGCAGGCTCTTGAACTTGACGTCGCCCTTGATCTTGTCGAGCGCGTTCATCGCGGTCTGGCCGTCGGCCTTCGGCAGGGTGAACGAGATGTCGGTCCGCCCGGTGCCCTCGGTCGACACGTTCTGCACGATCATGTCGATGTTGATCTCGGCCTTGGCGACCGTCTCGAAGATGCGGCCCGCGGCGCCGGGCTCGTCGGGCACGCCGACGATCGTGATCTTGGCATCGCTGCGCTCGTGCGCGACCCCGGTGATCAGTGCGTTTTCCACGTCAGGGTCCTCCATCGAGCCGGTGACTAGCGTGCCTTCTTTGTTCGAGTACGACGAGCGTACGTGGATCGGCACGTTGAACCGCCGTGCATACTCCACGCATCGCAACATCAGCACCTTCGCCCCGCCGGCGGCGAGGTCGAGCATCTCCTCGTAGGTGATCTTCTTGATGTGCTTGGCGTCCGGCACGATCCGCGGGTCCGCGGTGAAGACGCCGTCCACATCGGTGTAGATCTCGCACACGTCCGCGTGCAGGGCCGCGGCCAGGGCGACGGCCGTGGTGTCCGAGCCGCCGCGGCCGAGGGTCGTGATGTCCTTGGTGTCCTGCGACACGCCCTGGAAGCCTGCGACGATGGCGATGGCGCCCTCGTCCAGCGCGGTCCGCAGGCGGCCGGGGGTGACGTCGATGATCCGGGCCTTGCCGTGCACCGAGGTGGTGAGCACGCCGGCCTGCGACCCGGTGTAGGACCGCGCCTCGTACCCCAGGTTGTGGATCGCCATGGCGAGCAGCGCCATCGAGATCCGCTCTCCGGCGGTGAGCAGCATGTCCAGCTCGCGGCCGGGTGGCAGCGGGCTCACCTGGTTGGCCAGGTCGAGCAGCTCATCCGTGGTGTCGCCCATCGCCGAGACGACGACCACGACGTCGTCGCCGGCCTTGCGGGCGGCGACGATGCGCTCGGCCACCCGCTTGATGCGCTCAGCGTTCGCTACCGACGAACCACCGTACTTCTGCACCACTAGAGCCACGGCGAAACCATTCCTTCGGCGATACGGAACAACGACGCCGGTCAGGGCAGTCGCCACCACACTAGCCGCGCGACGGCACGCCCTCGACAGGCGATCCCAGATTCCGGGTGGCGCCACGCGCGACACGCCGGTGACTCACAGGCTGCCGTGTCGCCGGCGGCGCGCCGTGTCGGGCGAGAATGCTCCGATGCGCCCTTCCGCCGTGTTGCCCGTCGCGCTGCTGACAGCCGGACTGGCCGGCTGCGGTGTCAGCGATGCCGAGCCGGAGCCCGCCCCCGGATCGTCCTCCGTCGCGGCGTCCGCCGCCCCGGCGCCCGAGTCCCGCAACGAGTTCGCCGGCCTGGCCGCGCTCGCCCTGGACCGGCGCTATGCGGCGCTGTACACGCTGGAGTCCGGCGGCTCGAGCCGGGAGATCGTGGCCGCGGTCGCCGAGGACGGCACCTGGCGGGTGGACATTCCGGGCGGGGCGCTCGGCGGCACCGCGGGCGTGACCGTCATCCGGGTGCCGGCCGGCCTCTATCAGTGCACTCTCTCCACACCGGCGGCGCCGGTCAGTCCGACATGCGTGCGGGTCGCCGAGCGCGGCGACAAGCTTCCCCGGCGGTACGACCCCCGCGTCCAGCGCCTGTTCCGGCAGTGGTTGCCGGTCTTCACCGACCGCAAGGCCCCGCTGGCGGTCTCCGCGGTGCAGCCGCTCGCCGGGGTGAAGGGCTCGTGTTTCGCTGTCGACTCGGTGATGGCCACCACTGATCAGCCGGTCGACGTCGGCATCTACTGCTATTCGGCGGACGGCCTGCTGACCGGCGCACGGGTCGACTTCGGCCTGCTGAAGCTGGTCCGGCAGGTGGCCGGGCCGAAGACGCTGCAGCTGCCCGGCCCGGAGGTGGCCGGCGAGCCGATGGGGCTGACCGCACCGGATCCGGCGCCGAGCCTGGTCGCGCCGTCCTGACCGGTCCCGGCTTCCCACGATCCGGGCGTTCGGTTAGCCGATGCGATTTCGATGACGTAACGTGGCTGGCGACATGTGGCAGGTGACCCTTCTCCTTCGCTGCCGCGACGAGGCCCCATTCCAGGCCGGCACCTCGTCGCGGAGGTGACGCGCGCCGCCTGCTCGTCTTTTTTACTGACTGGAGCAGTCCCACATGTCCGTTTTCGATACTCAGCGTCCCAGCGCCATGCCGTTCCAGCGCTACGAGTCGTACCAGAAACAGTTCTCGGTGAGCCTGCCCGACCGGCAGTGGCCCTCCCGGGTGACCGAGAAGGCGCCGCGCTGGTGTGCGGTCGACCTGCGTGACGGCAACCAGGCCCTGATCGATCCGATGTCCCCGGAGCGCAAGCGGCGGATGTTCATGCTGCTGGTGAAGATGGGTTACAAGGAGATCGAGGTCGGCTTCCCGGCGGCCAGCCAGACCGACTTCGATTTCGTACGGCAGCTGATCGAGCAGGACCTGATCCCGGACGACGTCACCATCCAGGTGCTGGTGCAGTGCCGGGAGCACCTGATCGACCGTACGTTCGAGTCGATCCGTGGCGCCAAGCGCGCCATCGTGCACTTCTACAACTCGACCTCGACGCTGCAGCGGCGTGTGGTGTTCGGCCTGGACAAGGACGGCATCACCGACATCGCGACGACCGGGGCCCGGCTCTGCCAGAAGTATGCGGAAATCCACACGCCGGACACCGAGATCTTCTACGAGTACTCGCCCGAGTCGTACACCGGCACCGAGCTGGAGTATGCGCTGGAGATCTGCTCGGCCGTGATCGACGTGATCGACCCGACGCCGGACCGGCCGCTGATCATCAACCTGCCGGCGACGGTCGAGATGGCCACGCCGAACGTGTACGCCGACTCGATCGAGTGGATGCACCGCAACCTGCCCCGGCGGGAGAGCGTGATCCTGAGCCTGCATCCGCACAACGACCGGGGCAGCGCGGTCGCGGCCGCCGAGCTGGGCCTGCTGGCCGGCGCCGACCGGATCGAGGGCTGCCTGTTCGGCAACGGCGAGCGCACCGGCAATGTCGACCTGGTGACGCTGGGGTTGAACCTGTTCTCCCAGGGCATCGACCCGCAGGTGGACTTCTCGAACATCGACGAGATCAAGCGCACCGTGGAGTACTGCAACCAGCTGCCGGTGCACGAGCGCCACCCGTACGCGGGCGACCTGGTCTACACGGCGTTCTCCGGCTCGCACCAGGATGCGATCAAGAAGGGTTTCGTGGCGCTGCAGGCCGACGCCGACGCCGCGGGCACCGACATCGACGCGTTCACCTGGGGCGTGCCGTACCTGCCGATCGACCCGAAGGACGTGGGCCGCACCTACGAGGCCGTCATCCGGGTCAACTCGCAGTCTGGCAAGGGCGGCGTGGCGTACATCATGAAGGAGGAGCACAAGCTGGATCTGCCGCGGCGGCTGCAGATCGAGTTCTCCGGCGTGGTGCAGCAGCACACCGACTCCGACGGCGGCGAGGTCTCCCCGCAGCAGATGTGGGACTACTTCGCCGACGAGTACCTGATCGAGCGTCAGGCGGTCACCGCGTTCAAGCTGGAGAGCTACAGCACGGCCACGGTCGACGGCAAGGTGGAGATCGACGCGCAGGTGTTCCACCGCGGGGTGCGGCGGCCGCTGGTCGGTGTCGGCAACGGCCCGATCGACGCGTTCGTGCAGGCCATCGCCCCGCTGGGGATCACCGCCCGAGTGCTGGACTACAACGAGCACGCGCTGACCTCCGGTGGTGACGCGCAGGCCGCCGCGTACGTGGAGGTCGAGGTCGGCGACGTCACCGTGTGGGGTGTCGGCATCGACGCGAACATCGTGAGCGCGTCCATCAAAGCGGTGACGAGCGCGATCAACCGCGCCCGCTGATTGGCGGACTGCAAGATCCGGTACGAGACTGGGTTACGTGGCCCCACGTAGCTCAGTTCTCGCGCTTCTCATGACTCTCGTCGTCGCCTCCGGCTGTGAGGTGACCTCCGCCGGTGATCCCGGTGGTCCCGTCAATCCGCCCAGCGCCGGCGGGGGCGGCGGCGAGACCGCCCTGGACACCCTGACCGTGGCCGCGTCCGGTTCGATGAAGGGCTACAGCCGGGAGAAGTTCCCGCACTGGCGCAGCGCCGGCGACAACTGTGACGTCCGCGACACCGTGCTCAAACGTGACGGGGACAAGGTCAAGTTCTCCGGCTGCAACGTCGTCGCCGGCAGCTGGGACAGCTGGTATGACGGCAAGAAGATCGACTCGCCCACCCAGGTCGACATCGACCACATGGTGCCGCTCGCCGCCGCGTGGCGGTCGGGGGCCGACAAGTGGACGAACGACAAGCGCGGCGACTTCGCCAACGACCTGGACCGGCCGCAGCTGTTCGCCGTCTCCGCCGCGTCGAACCGGTCGAAGGGCGACCAGGACCCGTCCACCTGGAAGCCACCGGCGCGGGACGCCTGGTGCACCTATGCCAAGGATTGGATTGAGGTGAAGAGCTACTGGAAACTGACGGTCACGCAGAAGGAGAAGGAAGCTCTCACCGACATGCTGGGGACCTGCTGATGAGCAAGACCACCGATATCGTGCCGGGACCGGGCGGCGTGATGACCGACGAGGCCGGCGTCGTCACCGGCGACCTCACTCTGCGCACCGAGCTGTCCGAGGCGGGCGAGGCGGTGCTGTCCGTGCAGTACAAGGACGCCGAGGAGTGGTATGGGGTGACCGGCGGCCGGGCGAAACTGACCGACCCCGCCGATCTGGACGCCGTGCACGCGATCGCCGTCGGCCTCCTCCACCGGCCGGAAGGCTGACTGGCCCCCGGCGACTACGTTCGGGCGGGTGCGTCTCTCCCGTCTGGCCGCGGCTCTGGTCGCGGCCCTGCCGCTGGTCACCGCGACCGCCTCGGCCGCGTCCTCCCCGGCACCGTCGCCGATCGCTCTGACCAGCGTTCTCCCGGCGGTGGCCGAGGCGCAGCCGGATCCGGGCAACGACTTCCGGATCACCGCGGGCACGGTGATCGTCGGGTCGGGTGAGGTGGCCGGGCAGCTCGCCGCGGCGCTCCGGCCGGCGACCGGTTTCGCCCTTCCGATCGGCGCCATGCCGGCCGCGAACGCGATCACGCTGCGGCTGGAACCCGGGCACGGGGACGAGGGGTACCGTCTGACGATCCGGCGGGACGGTGTCGAGTTGCTGGCGACCGGACGGGCCGGGCTGTTCAACGGGGTGCAGACGCTGCGTCAGCTGTTGCCGCCGGCGATCGAGGCGGACACCCCGCAGCGGAGGAAGTGGATCATCCCGGGCGGGACGATCGACGACCGGCCGCGGTACGCCTACCGCGGCACGATGCTCGACCTGGCCCGGCACTTCCACACGCCGGACGAGATCCGTACCCACATCGACCGGATCAGCCGTTTCAAGATCAATCACCTGCACCTGCACCTGAGCGACGACCAGGGCTGGCGGATCCGGATCGACGCGTGGCCACGGCTGACCGAGATCGGCGGCGCGCCCGGGACCGGGGTGGGTGGTGACGGCGGAGGCTTCCTGACCAAGGACGACTACCGGGGCCTGGTCCGTTACGCCGCCGACCGGAACATCACGATCGTGCCGGAGATCGACATGCCCGGCCACGTGAACGCGGCACAGATCGCCTACCCCGAGCTGACCTGCGACGGAGTGGCGCCGCGACAGCGGACCGACATGCGGGTCGGCTACAGCACCCTCTGCGTGCGCGACGAGATCACCTACCGGTTCGTCGAGGACGTCATCCGGGAGCTCGCCGAGATGACACCCGGCCCGTACCTGCACATCGGCGGCGACGAGACGTTCGCCACTCCGCACGGCAGCTACCTGGCGTTCCAGCGGCGTGTCCTGCCGCTCGTCGAGAAGTACGGCAAGATCCCCTACGGCTGGCACGAGATCGGCCAGTCACCGGCGTCGGCGACATCGGTGCTGCAGTTCTGGGGCCGGGAGCGCAACCATCCGGCGGTCGCCACCGCGGTCGCCGCCGGGGCGAAAGTGATCATGTCTCCGGCCGATCACACCTACCTGGACATGGAGTATGACCTGCTCACCCCGGGTGGCCTCGACTGGGCCGGAGCGATCGAGGTGAGCACCGCCTACGGCTGGGACCCGGCGACGCTGCTCCCCGGCATCCCCGCGACGAGCATCCTCGGCGTCGAGGCGCCCCTGTGGTCGGAGACGCTGCGCACCGAGGACGACATCGAGTTCCTGGCCTTCCCGCGCCTGGTCGCGATCGCCGAACTCGGCTGGTCACCCCGCGTCACTCACGACTGGGCCTCGTTCCGCACCCGTCTGGGGGCCTACGGCCCTCGCTGGGTCCGCGACGGTGTCCGTTTCCACCGATCTCCCGAGATCCGCTGGTCCTGATCAAGACCCCTTCTCAGTACGCCGTGCACGGCCCCGGCAACCACTGCTCCCCCGGCCACCCCGCGACGCGGCGGCACCACCGGGCCGAGACGCGGCCGCCGGGCTGAATGCGGTGGAGACGACGAAGGCCGCCCCCGATCGGGAGCGGCCTGTCGTTCGTACCCCTAGATCACCGGACCGCCAGGCGACTCGATGGCGTTGTGGAGCGCGCCGTGAGCCTCCTTCGCTCCGGCGCCGTCCGCGACGACCTCGGCCTTCACCGCGTGCGGCCGGATCTCGCCGGACTCGATCTGCTCGGCCCAGTGGCAGGCCACCTTGTGCGTGCCGGTGCCGATGATGCGCAGACCGGGACGCTCGTCGCGGCACTTGGTCGGCTGCGCCCACGGGCAGCGGGTGTGGAAGCGGCAGCCGGACGGCGGGTTCGCCGGGGAGGGCAGGTCGCCGGCGAGCAGGATGCGTTCGCGCCGGTCCTCGACCTCGGGGTCGGGCACCGGGACCGCCGACATCAGCGCCCGCGTGTACGGGTGCAGCGGCTGCCGGTAGAGGTCGTCGCTCGGCGCCTCCTCGACCAGCGCGCCCAGGTACATGACGCCGACCGTGTCCGAGATGTGCCGGACCACCGCCAGGTCGTGGGCGATCACCAGGTAGGTGAGGCCGAGCTCCTCCTGCAGCTCCTCCAGCAGGTTGATCACCTGCGCCTGGATGGAGACGTCCAGCGCCGACACCGGCTCGTCGGCGACGATCAGGTCCGGGTTGAGCACCACGGCCCGGGCGATGCCGATGCGCTGCCGCTGGCCGCCGGAGAACTCGTGCGGGTAGCGGGACAGCGCCCACTGCGGCAGGCCGACCGCGTCCAGCGACTTCGAGATGATCTTCCGTCGCTCGGCCCGGCTGCCGCCCAGGCCGTGCGCCTGCAGGCCCTCGGTCAGGATCGACTCGACGTTCTGCCGCGGGTCCAGACTCGACATCGGGTCCTGGAAGATCATCTGCATGCGCCGGCGCATCGACCGCAGCTGCTTGGGCGGCAGCGTGGTCAACTCGGTGCCGTCGAAGTTCACCCGGCCCCCGGTCGGCGGTGTGAGCTGCAGCAACGCACGGCCCAGGGTCGACTTGCCGCAGCCGGACTCGCCGACCAGCCCGTACGTCTCGCCCTTGTTGATCCGTAGGTCGACACCGTCGACCGCCTTGACGTGCCCGACCACCCGGTCCAGGAAGACACCGCGCTTGATCGGGAAATGCACCTTGAGGTCGTCGACCTCGACCAGGGTTTCGGTCACGACGGCACCTCCACGGTCCGCGGTTCGGGGTTGACACAGCGGTACGCGTGCCGGTGCATGCCCTCGACCAGCGCCGGCGGCTCACCGACACAGGCGTCGACACGGCGGTCGCAGCGCGGGGCGAACGCGCACCCGTCCGGCCACGGCAGGACGTCCCGCACCGAACCGCGGATCGCGTGCAGCCGCGCCCTTGCCCGAGTCGAGGCGCGGCACCGAACCCAGCAGACCCGTGGTGTACGGGTGCCGCGGCTCGGCGAAGAGCGGCTTGCGCCGGGCCGACTCGACGACCCGGCCGGCGTAGAGCACGTTGACCGTGTCGCACATGCCGGCCACCACACCGAGATCGTGCGTGATCATGACGAGCGCGGTGCCGGAGTCACGGACCAGATCGCGCAGCAGCTCCAGGATCTGCGCCTGGATCGTCACGTCGAGCGCGGTGGTCGGCTCGTCGGCGATCAGCAGCTTCGGCGCGCAGGCGACCGCCATGGCGATCAGCGCCCGCTGCCGCATGCCACCGGAGAGCTGGTGCGGGTACTCCTTGAGGCGCCGGGTCGGGTCCGGGATGCCGACCCGGTTGAGCAGGTCGGCGGCCTCCGCGGTGGCCTTCGCGCCGGTGAGGCCGCGGTGCCGGGCGAGCACCTCGGTCACCTGAACGCCGATCGGGACGACCGGGTTCAGCGAGGACAGCGGGTCCTGGAAGATCATCGCGACGTCCCGGCCACGGATGTCGCGCATCGTCCGCTCGTCGGTCTTGAGCAGGTCGGTGTCGCCGAACATCGCGGATCCGCCGACGGTCACGCCCCGCTGCTTCGGCAGCAGCCCCATCAGGGCCAGCGAGGTGACGCTCTTGCCGCAGCCGGACTCGCCGACCAGGCCGACGACCTCACCGGCCTCGACCGAGAACGACACCCCGTCGACCGCCCGTACGGTGCGCTGACCGCGCCGCGCGAAGGTGACGGACAGGTCCTTTACATCGAGCAGTGGCATCGCGGCCTCACTTCCGCAGTTTCGGGTCGAGGGCCTCGCGCAGCGCCTCACCGAGCAGGGTGAAGCCGAGCGCGGTGATGATGATGCCCACCGCCGGGAAGATCGCCAGACCGGGCCGTCCATCCAGGTACGGCTGCGCGTCGGCGAGCATCAGACCCCACTCCGGGGTCGACGTGTCGGGGTTGCCCAGGCCGAGGAACGACAGGGCGGCCGCCTCGATGATTGCGGTGGCCAGCGTCAGCGTGGCCTGCACGATGACCGGGGCCAGCGAGTTCGGCAGGATGTGCGTGAGCGCGATCCGGCTCCGCTTCACACCCAGCGAGGTGGCTGCGAGCACGTAGTCGCCACCGGACTGGGCAACCATGGCGCCCCGCAGCAACCGGGCGAACACCGGCACCGAGACCACGCCGACCGCGATCATCACGGTGGTCAGGCTCGCGCCGAGCAGGGCCGCGATGCTGACCGCCAGCAGCAGGCTGGGCAGGGCCAGGAGCATGTCGACGATACGCATCAGCACCGAGTCGACGGCCCGGCCGACCCGGCCGCCCAGACCGGCCGCGGCGCCGGCGACGCCGCCGATCAGCGCACCGACGGTGAGGCCGATCAGCGTGGAGACGATGCCGACCAGCAGCGTCTGGCGTGCGCCGACCAGCAGCCGGCTGAATTGGTCACGGCCCTGATGGTCGTAGCCGAGCCAGTGCTCGGCCGACGGCCCCGGGATCGATCCGGGCCGGATCACACCCTCGCGGATGCCCATCGTGTCGGTCGGCGAGTAGGGCGCCAGCAACGGCCCGATGATCGCGACCAGGACGAAGAGCACCAGGATGGCCATGCCGACCAAGGCGCTCGGATTGCGGCGAACCCGCCGGAACGCTTCGGTCCACAGGCTGACGCCGTGCTCGTCCTGCTTGACGGCGGACAGCTCGCCCAGCGCGTCGATCTTGTCGGTCTTGGTGCTCATCGGACCCTCACCCTCGGGTCGATCAGGCTGTACGACACGTCGACCAGCAGGTTAACCAGGACGTAGAAGACCGCAATGATCATGATGAAGCCCATCAGCACCGGATAGTCACGGTTCGCGATGGCTTCGTACAGGAATGCTCCGATGCCGCTGAACGCGAACACCGTCTCGGTCAGCACCGCCCCGGAGAGCAGACCACCGGTGAGCAGGCCGATCACCGTGACGATCGGCAGCATCGCGTTGCGCAGGATGTGCCGGCCCCGGATCGTACGCTCGGTCAGGCCCTTCGACTGTGCGGTCCGCACGTAGTCCTCGCTCAGCACCTCGAGCACGCTCGCCCGGGTGATCCGGACGATGATCGCCAGCGGGATGCTGGCGAGCGCGATGCCGGGCAGCACGAGATGCCAGAGCGCGTCGAGCGCGGCATCCCACTCCCGGGTCATCAGCCCGTCCAGGACGAAGAAGTTCGTGATGCGGGTGGCCCCCAGCGTCGGATCCTGCCGTCCACTCGACGGGAACAGGTGCAGGTTCTCCGAGAAGATCGCCTTCAGCACGTACGCCAGGAAGAAGACCGGGACACAGATGCCGATCAGCGAGCCGCCGACCGAGGCGCTGTCCAGGAAGCTCCCACGGCGACGGGCGGCCAGATAACCCAGCGGGATGCCCACACCGATCGCGATGATCATCGCGGTGATGGTGAGCTCGACGGTGCCCGGGAAACGCTCCAGGAACTCCGTCATGACCTCGCGCTTCGTCGAGATCGAGGTGCCCAGGTCGAGCTGGAGCATGCGCTTCATGAACCGGCCGTACTGAATGAGCAGCGGCTCGTCCAGGCCCAGGTTCTTCCGGATCTGCGCACGCAGCTCCGGGGTGCCGCGTTCACCGAGGATCGCGGTCTCGGGGCCGCCGGGCAGGCGGCGCAACCAGATGAACAGAAGAATCGACAGACCGAACAGCGTCGGAATCAGCTGTAGCAGTCGTCGCACGATGAACCGAATCAAGGCCGCCTCGTAAGGTGGGAGGTCGACAGCGGGCGAGCGTCAGGGTATGACGCCCGCCCGCCGGTAGAGCAATAGGTGATGCCGGATTACGGCGACAACTTACGAGAAGGTGGCTCCCACGAAGCGCTCGTCGGTCAGCGGGCTCGGCGTGATGCCGGTGAGGCCCTTGCCGAAAACGATCGCCGGCGGCGAGTGCGAGATCGGCACACCCGGGGCGAACTCCGCGATCGCGGCGTTCAGAGCCTTGTACTTCTCCACCCGAGCCGCCTGGTCGGCGGTGGTGTCGGCGTCCTTGAACTGGGCGAAGAGAGTCGGGTTGTTGAAGCCCCACTCGTCCTTCTGCCGGTCGAACATGGTGCCGATGAAGTTGTAGGCGTCACCGTAGTCGCCGGTCCAGCCCAGCAGGTGCAGGTCGTGGTTGCTGCCCGAGGTGGTGGCGTTGAGGTAGTCCGGGCTCCACTTCAGCGGAATGCCCTCGACCTCGATACCGACCGCCTTCAGGTCGGCGGCGAGCAGCTCGTAGATGTCCTTCGGGCTCGGCATGTACGGCCGGGTGACCTCGGTCGGGTAGTGGAACTTCAGCTTCAGGTTGCTGGCGCCGGCCGCGGCCAGCAGCTTCTTGGCTTCCTCGACGTTGTAGTCGTACTTCTTGACGTCGGCGTTCCAGCCCTCGACCGTGTCCGGCATGAACTGGGTGGCGGCCTTCGCGCCCGGGGGCAGCTTCGAGTCGACCAGGGCCTGACGGTTGATGGCGTAGTTGATCGCCTGGCGAACCTCGGGCTTGGCCAGCGCCGGGTTGCCCTTCTGGTTGATCGCCATGTACAGGATGTTGAACGCCGGGCGGGTGAGGACGTTGAAGCCCTCGCTCTTCAGCGGCTCGACGTCCGCCGGGCCGACCAGGTCGTAACCCTGGATGTCGCCGGAGCGCAGCGCCTGCTTACGGGCGTTCTCGTCGGAGATGGTGCGGAAGACGACGGTCTTCAGCTTCGCCTTGTCGCCCCAGTAGGCGTCGTTGCGCTCGATGGTCAGCGACTTGTTCGGCTTGTCCCAGCTCTTGAACTTGAACGGGCCGGTGCCGGTCGGGTGCTCCATCGCGTACGACGGGTACTTGATGTCGTCGGCGGTGCCGGTGATGTTCGACGCCTCGTACTGCTTGAGGGCGGCCGGGCTGTGGATCGCGAACGACGGCAGCATCAGCGCCGACGGCACCTTGCTGGAAACCCGGGTGAACGCCAGGTCGACCGTCGTGGCGTCCTTCGCGGTGCACGACTTGAAGAGGCTCGGCGGCAGCTCGGCGCTCTCGTTCTTCGCGAAGCCACCCATCACGTCCTGCCAGTACGGCGTGACGTCCGGGCTCTGCATCAGACCGGTCGAGTTGTACCAGCGGTCGAAGTTGGCGCAGACGGCCTCGGCGTTGAAGTCGGTGCCGTCGTGGAACTTCACGCCGGACCGGAGCTTGAACGTCCAGGTCGTACCGGCCGCATCCGGGGTCCAGCTCTCCGCCAGACCGGGCGAGGCCTTGGTGCCGCCCTCCTCCGGGCGCACCAGCGTCTCGAAGATCTGCCGGGCGACGCGCAGCGACTCACCGTCGCTGGCGAGGCTCGGGTCGAGCACCTTCGGGTCACCGGCCACACCGAAGACAAGCGTGTCCTTGACGGCGCCGCCGCCACCCGAACTGTCACGCTCACTCTCGGCGCAGCCGGAAGCTGCCAGAACAGCGACTGCGGCAACCGCGATAGCGGCCCTCCGCCTCGATGGACGCATCGTGCTTCACCTCTGCCTTGTGGGGTGGTCAACGCGGTGGAGTGTGCCACCGATGCGACGGACATTAACGGCCCGGTAAGTTTCCGGGCAGTCGTTGGTATCCAATCGTGTTGTTACAGGGCTGCTTCGTAACGCAACCACCCCGGCACAGAGCGCTCAGACAGCGCGACGGCCCTCGAAAGCACGACCCAGAGTGATCTCGTCGGCATACTCCAAGTCACCGCCGACCGGCAGACCACTGGCCAGCCGGGTCACCGTGAGCCCCATCGGCTTGATCAGCAGCGCCAGGTAGGTGGCCGTGGCCTCACCCTCGGTGTTCGGGTCGGTCGCCAGGATCAGCTCCTTGACCTCACCGGTACCGACCCGGAACAGCAGCTCCCGGATCTTCAGGTTGTCCGGCCCGATGCCCTCCAGCGGGTTGATCGCCCCGCCGAGCACGTGATAGCGCCCCCGGAACTCGCCGGTGCGCTCGATCGCCACGACATCCTTCGGCTCCTCCACCACACACAACACCTCGTTGGTGCGGCGTGGATCGCGGCAGACCCGGCACTGCTCCGACTCGGCAACGTTGAAGCAGGTCGTACAGAATCGCACCAGGTCCTTGACCTTGCGCAGCGCGGTGGCCAGCCGGTTCACATCGGCCGGATCCGCGGAGAGGACATGAAAAGCGATGCGCTGCGCCGACTTCGGGCCCACGCCCGGCAGCCGGCCCAGCTCATCGATCAAATCCTGGATGGCGCCTTCATACACGGGATCAGAACCCCGGCAGGGAGAAGCCGCCGGTCGCCGGACCCATCTTCGTCTCGGCCAGCTCCCGCTGCGCCTCGGCCGCGCTGTGGATCGCCGCGAGCACCAGGTCCTCCAGCGTCTCCACGTCGTCCGCGTCGACCACCTTCGGGTCGATCTTGACCGACTTGAACTCACCCAGCCCGGTGATCACGACAGTCACCAGGCCGTTGCCGGCACTCGCGGTCAGCTCGGCCTCGGCCAGCTCGGCCTGCGCCTGAGCGACCTGCTGCTGCATCTTCTGCGCCTGCTTCATGAGCTGCTGCATGTTCGGCTGTGCACCGGGCCGCATGGCACCGCTCCTCATCTAATCGCTTCGTCGTCCACCGTCGATACGGCGCGGCGGTCGAAGTTACCGCCGCCAGCGTAGCCGCCGTCCCCTCCATGCCCGCCGAGACGCCACGACAACCCCCGGGCGCGGCGCGCGCCTGCTTCCCCGGCGCCCACCCCACAACCGGCCGCCGTGGAGCGTCGGATCGATCGCCAGCCCAGATCGACCCGCCGACCCAGATCGACCTCCCAGCCCGGATCGACCTCCCAGCCCGGATCGACCTCCCCTGCCTGGCTTGGGCAAGGAGGCGCCGGTCAGAGCTCGGCGATCTTCTCCGCTCCGAAGGCCTCCCGGAGCAGCTGGATCGCCTGTTCCTCGCTGCTCTGCCGCGCGGTCTTCTCGTCGATCACATCGTCGAGCGGTTCGTCCCCCGGGTCGAAACCCTCGTAGGCGGTAGCGGGACCGTCGTATTCCGGGTCATAGGGCGCCTCCTCGACCGGCGGGGCGTCCGACCACGTGCGCGCCGCCCCACCACCGGTTCCCGCTACCGGACGGCTCGGCGCCGCACGACCACCCGGGGGCGGGGCCGAGGCATTGCGAGCGTTGGCCAATGCGGCCCGCGCAGCCGCCGCGCCGCTCGCCCCCTCGACTCCGGTACGCGCAGCCGCCCGCGCCGCCTCCATCGCAGCCGACCGTGCCGGCGCCGCCGGGGCCGCCGCACTCCGGGCCGCAGCCGGGGCCGCCGCGCTCCGGGCCGCAGCCGGGGCCGCCGCGCTCCGTGCCGCAGCCGGGGCCGCCGCACTCCGGGCCGCAGCCGGGGCAGCAGCGCTCGCAGCCGCAGTGCTCGCAGCCGCGGGCGATGCCGCAGCGCTCGCAGCCGCCGGCGGAGCGGCAGCGTTCCGCGCCGACACCGCCGGTGCAGTCGCGCCCTGTGGACCGGCGTTCAGGGAACCAGCCGAGACCCCGGCCCCGCCGAACGCCGAACCACCACCGGAAACCGGTGCCGCAGTGGCTCCCGCCTGTGCCGTGGCCGAAGCCGCCGCACCCGGCCGAACCGGCTCAGGCCAAGCCTCCGCCGAACCATCTCTCGGCGTTCCGGCGTCCGTCTGTGTCCCGGTGTCCCTCGGCGTCCCGGTGTCCCTCGGCGTCCCGGTGTCCCTCGGCGTTCCGGTGTCCCTCGGCGTTCCGGTGTCCCTCGGCGTTCCGGTGTCCCTCGGCGTTCCGGTGTCCCTCGGTGTCCCGGCGTCCCTCGGTGTCCCGGTGAAGGCACCGGCCACCGCTGACCCTGGCCGAGCCGGTTCGGGCCATCCGGTGTCCGCATCGGCAGACACGGAAGCCCCGCCGGGCCGAGCCGGTTCAGGCCATCCGGTGTCCGCATCGGCAGACACGGAAGCCCCACCAGGCCGTGCAGGCTCAGGCCATCCCGAGTCGTCAGCCGACGCACCGGTGTTCCCGGCATTACCTGGCCGCGCCGTTGCAGGCCAGTCCGAGTCAGCACTCGCGGAACCTCTGTTGTCGCCGCCGGGCGGCACCGCCGCGTCGGCTGACGACGCGTCCTCCGCATTGCCAGGCCGCGCCGCCTCAGGCCGCCTTTGGCCGTCAGCGACGACCCGGGCATCCCCGGCACTACCCGGCCGCGCTGCCTCAGGCCAGCCGCCCTCTTCTCCGACGGGAGAACCGCCACCGGCCCGGACCGGCTCCGGCCGTCGGGAATCAGCGCCGCGAGGCGCGCTCTCGATGGACGGGGCCGGCACCGAACGGGCGGTGTCCACGGATGCGGCAGGACGAGCCGCCGCCGGTCCGTCCTCCTCAGCGTCCGCCGTCGGGGGCCGCTGAGGCCGTGACGGGCGCGACTCGGTGCGGCCCGAGTTCCGCTCCGGCGCCGACGCCGCAGCGCCCGCCGGAGGAGCCTGCCGTCCGGGACCACCGGACGAGCGACGCCCGGCAGCCTGGTCACGGCCGTCACCGGGGCGCGAGGCTCCCCGAGCCGGAGTGGCCTCGCCGACCTCGCAGCGGATCCGCCAATCCCCGCCCGGCGACTTCCGGAACTCCGTCGCGATCGCCTCGCGCCAGTTCAGGAATCGGTCGACCAGCGCCTGGGTCGGCGCGGCGAACACGACGGTGTCGCCGTCGACGTCCCGGATGCCGATGCCGTACTCCTGCATGGCCCGGACCTTCGGCTGCTGCCGGCCGAGCGTCTGCCAGGCAGCGCGGACCCGCTCCGCCCGCTCGTCTCCGGGCCGGCCTTCCGCTGACGGTTCGTGATCATCACGCCCGCCCACCGACGCCTGGCCGGCTGCGACAGCCTGACCAGCCGGGGCACCGGCCAGCGAGTGATCAGACCCAGCGGCATCAACCGGCGGACCGTCGGCCGGGGACGCCTCAGCAGAGCGCCCGGCAGGCGGAGCCGACTGGGGAGAACGGTCCGCGGCCGGGGACGACTCGGCAGGACCGTCGGACTGATCACCGCGGGCCGAACGACCGTTGGCCCCGGCCGCCGCCTGCGGACGATCAGCCGGGCGGGACGGCGCGGTCGGCGCCTCGTCATCCCACGGAGGTTCTTCGTCGTAGTAGCCGGTGTCGACCGGATCCGGGTGGCCGCCGTCGGCGACCTGGTTCCAATCGGGCTCGCCGCCTGACGCGGGCGCCACCACAGCACCGGAGGGCGGCGTAGGCGCAGCGGAAACCGGCGCAGCGGAAACCGGCGCAGCGGCAGGAGCAGCCGCGTCCGGAGCAGCAGCCACGGCCGGAGCGGGCGCGGCAGGCGAGACCGGAGCAGGCGCGGCAGGCGAGACCGGAGCAGGCGCGGCGGGCGAAACCGGACGGGCGGCCCCGCCACCGGGACGCCCCGCGGCACCACGGGCAGCGGCGGCAGCCGCCATCGCGGCCGCCTTACCCCCACCGCCGGCCCCACCGCCGACGAAACCACCGACACCACCACCAGCGGCACCGCCGCCAGCCGTACCGGCAACAGCGCCAGGACCGGCATCGTCACCGCCATCGTCGACGGCGCCCGAGGGCGCGCCTCCGGCACCGGCATCCACGGCCGGGCGTCCGTTTCGTACCTCTCCGCGCTCCAGCCTCTCCAATCGCTGGAGCAGTGCGGAAGCCGAAGCGTCCGCTCCCGGCAGCAGCATCCGGGCCGTGACCAGCTCGAGCAGCAGGCGCGGCGCGGTGGTGCCGCGCATCTCGACGAGGCCGTTGTGCAGGATGTCCGCGCAGCGGGACAGGGTGGCCGCGCCGAGCTGGGCGGCCTGCCCGGCCATCGTCTCCAACTGGTCGGCGGGGCCGTCGATCAGACCCTTGGCGACCGCGTCCGGCACCTGCTGGAGGACGATCAGGTCGCGGAAGCGTTCGAGCAGGTCGGAGGCGAAGCGGCGGGGCTCGTGGCCGGCTTCGGCGACGCGGTCGATCGTCGCGTACGCCGCGGCGCCGTCACCGGTGGCGATGGCATCGCACATCTCGTCGATGAGGGTGACGTCGGTGACGCCGAGCAGGCCGACGGCCCGGGCATAGGTGACGCCGTCCGGCCCGGAGCCGGCGATCAGCTGGTCGAGGATCGATAGGCTGTCCCGGGCGCTGCCGCCACCGGCCCGCACGACCAGCGGGAACACCGACGGCTCGACGGTGATGCCCTCGGCGTCGGTCAGCTGCTGCAGGTAGGGCCGCAGGACGGCGGGCGGGATGAGCCGGAACGGGTAGTGGTGGGTCCGCGAGCGGATCGTGCCGAGGACCTTGTCGGGCTCGGTGGTCGCGAAGATGAACTTCACATAGTCGGGCGGCTCCTCGACGAGCTTGAGCAGCGCGTTGAAGCCGGCCGACGAGACCATGTGCGCCTCGTCGATCACATAGATCTTGTAGCGGCTGTTGGCGGGCGCGAAGAACGCCTTCTCCCGCAGCTCGCGGGCGTCGTCGACACCACCGTGGCTGGCCGCGTCGATCTCGATGACGTCGATCGAGCCGGCGCCGTCGTTGGCCAGCGACTTGCACGACATGCAGACGCCGCACGGGTCGGGCGTCGGCCCCTGCTCGCAGTTGAGCGAGCGGGCCAGGATGCGCGCGCTGGACGTCTTGCCGCAGCCACGTGGACCGGAGAAGAGATAGGCGTGGTTGAGACGCCCGCTGCGCAGCGCCTGCGACAGCGGCTCGGTGACGTGCTCCTGGCCGATGACCTCGGCGAAGGTGCGCGGCCGATACTTCCGATAGAGGGCGAGTGCCACTCCTGCCACCTCCTGAACGACCGCGTCATTCTCCGTCGAGGGTCTGACAAGAACAAACGACGTGCCCCGGAAGTGACCGGAAACTAAAGGACCCCCCGTGCACCCGCCAGAGCCCGCTTATCCTTGCTGCCTTCCGGCCCTGGGGAGGTTCACAGGATGACGCCGCACGAGGGGCTACCCAAGAGCCTACCTGGCCGCCTCCGCCCGCGCGCAGACCCCCTCCCCGCGGGCGAGCCCACCGGAAGAGTCTGTATTCTGGCGCACGGAGGATTCGCCTAGAGGCCTAGGGCGCACGCTTGGAAAGCGTGTTGGGTTAACACCCTCACGAGTTCGAATCTCGTATCCTCCGCCAGCCCTCACCAGGGCAGACGTTGAAGGCCGGACCCGCGGGTCCGGCCTTCGCTGCATCCGCCGCCCGCGCACTCACCCGTTGTGCCCCGGTGTTCGACGGCCGGTGAGGCCGGTCTATTGTCGGACTCGAAAACAGTGCGGGCGTGGGCCGGCTCCCGATCGGAGCCGGCCCACGCCTATTTCACTTCTTGATCTTGACGGTGACGCTGGCAGCACGGCCGTCGGAGTGGCCGGTGCGTTTCGCGACCACGGTCAGGACCAGCTTCTTGCCGGCCCAGCTCTTCGCCAGCTTCAGCGAGGCCGTGGCGGCGACGAGCTTGCCGTTGACGCGCCACTCGTACCGATAAGAGGTTGCCTTGGGTGACCAGACGCCGACCGAGGCTCGCACGGTCTTCAGGGCCTTCACCGTCCCGGTGATCTTCGGCCGGGTGGTCGCCTTCGGCGCCGCGCCGTATCCGACGGTGACGGCCGCGGAGGTCGCGGTGTTGCTGCGGTGGCCGGCCCGGTTGCCGGTCAGGGTCACGGTGAGGCGTTTGCCGACCATCGAGGCGGGGACGGTGTACGACCCACCGATCGCCCCCGGGACAGCCGTGCCGTTGGCGTACCACTGGT
Organism: Actinoplanes philippinensis; assembly: GCF_900113015.1. Classification (GTDB taxonomy): domain Bacteria; phylum Actinomycetota; class Actinomycetes; order Mycobacteriales; family Micromonosporaceae; genus Actinoplanes; species Actinoplanes philippinensis. The sequence goes on along the minus strand of NZ_FONV01000012.1, from coordinate 3,779 downwards.
AGCCGTACCAGTCCACGGCCGGGCTCCACGTGCCGGCGTTGACGGTCAGCTTGGCGCCGGTGACGGCCTTCCCGACGATCGCCGGCTTCGCGGTGACCGCCAGTTGCGGGGCGAGCACGACGACCTGGCCGGAGGCCGTGGAGGTGCGGCCCGGCGCGCCGAAGGAGGTGCCGGCGATGTCGTACTCGCCGGGGGTGATCGTGGTGAAGTCGATGTCGGCGGTGTAGAGGTTCCGGTTCGCGTTCACCGACTTGATCACGATCGGGACGAGCTTGGTGCCGTTCTTGCCGAGCCAGACGGTGTCCTGCTGGTGCAGGCCGGCGCCGGCGATCGTGAGGGTGGCCGTGCTGCCGGTGACCACGTGGTATCGCGCGTCGGTGGTGGGGCTGTCCGCGATCCAGTACTGGCCCTCGTTGCAGAGTGGCTTGGCGCAGTCGGCCTGGACCCGGTACGGCCCTGGGGCCTCCGCGACGAAGGCGAACAGCGTGCGCCGGCTCTCCACCCGCTGCGGGGTCGGCGAGCAGGTCCAGGCGGCCCCGCTCTGGGCGCACCGGACGACCGAGCCGTCGTCGTTGATCACCCAGGGGACGGCGTTCTGCGTGGTCACGGTGAAGTCGTCGTCGTAGCCGACCTGGACGGAGACACAGTGTGCGCGGTCCTCGGCGGTGAAGGTGCCGGTGAGCGGGCCGAAGCCGTACGCCGTGCTGTCGGTGATCTGCCCGCAGTCGGCCGGCGTCTCGTACTGGTAGCCGACCGCCCAGGTGTCCAGCGCGTACTCGGTGGGCTCCGCGCCCGTCACGAGGATCTCGCCGGACCGCACCAGGCACGGGAGGGTCGCGCAGCGGTGCAGCCCGCCCTGGTCGTCGAACCAGCGGACGACCGGGGTGGCGCCGCCGGCGGCGACGTCCACCCACGAGTTGATCGGCGCCCGGTAGCACCGCAGGTCTCCGGATCCGGCGATCGAGCCGGGGGTGGCCGCGCCGCCGAAGGCGAGAGAGGCCGGGGCGGCGCAGTTCGCGGTGATCCCGGTGACCTGGCTGACCCGGTACGTCGCGGAGCCGCCGGCCGACCGCACGACCACCATGTGCCCGGAGGCTCCCAGCGTGCAGCCGATCTGCTGGTAGGCGGCGGCCGCACTGTCCCGGCAGGTCAGTTTGCCGGAGCCGTTGTAGACGGACAGCGACGCCGTGCCGTCCCCGGCGATCCGGTCGAGGGTGAGGATCTCCTGGCTGCCGGAGGCCCCGCGGGGTACGTCGAAGCAGGTCACGAAGTCGGTGTCGGAGAGCGAGGTGGTCATGCTGCCGGGAGCGCCGGGCACGCCGGGCGCCAGGTCGGCGCACTGGGTCGCGTCGGCGGTGCGCTGGAGAGCGAACCGGTAGTCGCCGCTGTCCCGCGGATCCTGGGAGACCACGATCACCCGGGTCTCCTGCGGGATGACGATCTCGCAGCCGTGCTCGCCGGTGACCGGGCTGTTGCCGCACAGACGGGCGTCGGTCGGCTGGACGAGCTGCACGAGCGGCTGGTTCGCGGTGGGCGGCAGCGTTACCTGGTACGAGCCGGACGTCACGGGCAGCGTCTGACAGTGGACCTGCCCCTGGCCGCTGAAGGTCCCCTGGTGGATGGAGCTGAACCCCTGAGCCGCCGTGCTCTCGCAGCCGGCGCCGAAGAGGTCGACGACGGTGGCGCGGAACGGCGCGGTGTGCGGCTCGGGCTCGCCCGGGTCGGCGACCAGGTAGTAGGTACCGCTCCCGAGATTGCACCAGATGACCGCGCAGGCCAGGTTGCCACCGCTGTTGTAGACCGCGCTGGCGAGCGTCCGATTCTCGGCGTCGGCGGCGCGGGCCAGGTAGGCCTGTGGGGCGGTGACGGTGAACTTCCGGCAGCTGCCCTCTTCGAGAGTGCCCGCCGAGGGCGTGTCGAATCCGGTCAGCCCGAGGGTGGCGCAGGACGCGGCGTCGACCGGCATCTTCGCGGGCGCCGCGGTCGCGGCGTCCGCGGTCCGGGTCAGCAGGAGGCTCGGCACGGCGACGATCGCCGCCATCCCGGCAGCGATCAAGATTTTGGCTGTACGGCCACCCCGCCATCGATTCACGCGGGCGATCTTGCCATCCGCGCCGGTCAGCGCATACAGCAGTCCTACGGAACGGACGATCCCGTCCCGTCGTTCAGAGCTGCGCGGCCGCTATCGCGTCGTCCACCTCAGGAAAGATCGCGAAATAACGACCCAGACCGACCGTCTCCAGCAACTGGGCCAGGAACGGGTTGGCGCCGGCGAAGCTCAGCCACCCACCCCGTGAGGAGATCACCTGCTTGCTGACGATGAACGCGCTGAGCCCGATCGAGTCGCAGAACTTGAGGGCGGTCATATCGACCACGATGCGGGGCACCGGCCTCTCCAGGAGGCCGGCCAGGGTGGCATGCAACTGACCCGCGGTGTCGGCGTCGAGTTCGCCGCGGAGGTGGAGCACCGCGACTTCGGCCCGGTGGTCGGTGATTGTTGCGTGCATGATGATCGGCTTCCTACCCGTGCGATGGAGATTCAGCCTAGATCCCGACCATCTCCGCACATCGGACAGCACGTGTGTCAGTCAACGCGAACGGGCCGGACCCCAGTGGGGTCCGGCCCGTTCGACTCGTGTTTTGACCATCGGGGGGATTTGTGGTGGTCGAGGTCTAGTGAAACAGGGAGGACCCTGTCCATGATCTGAGTTCTCACACAAAGATCATCAATGAACAGGGTCCTCGATGAGCAGCGTAACGGGTGTCGGTGCCGGTCATGGTGAGCCGGGCCTGATCTTGTTGGATGCGTGGCGGCGGGAGTTGTACGAGGGTGTCCTCGGCTCGCGGTCACGGACGTTGTTCTCGCTGGTCGACGGGCTCGCCGTGGATCAGGGCCGGTGTGGTTGCCCGGCGCATCTGTCGCTGGGCACCGTCACCGGGCACGCCGCGGCCTATCGGGCGTTACGCGATGGTGAGATCGACACCGGCCGGGCGTTACGGGCGGCGTGCGAGATCGCCGCGCGGTCCGGTCTGCCCCGGGTCTATGCCGTGGACACCACCGCCTGGCCGCGGCCGAACGCGCCGACCAGCCCGGACCGGCAGCCGCAGTACACCCCGGGCGGCCCGCGAGGGTCGGCGCTGATCAAGACCGGGTGGCGGTATCAGCATGTCGTCCGGTTGACGCTGACCCCGGACTCGTGGGTCGTGCCGGTCCTGTCCGACCGGGTCGCCTCCGGCGACGACCTGGTGCAGGTCACCGTGGACCACATCGCCCGGGTCTGCGCGGCCGACGGCGCCCGCCCGGCCGACCGGTCACTGTTCCTGCTGGACTCCGGCTACCCCGCGGCCCGGATCACCCACCTGCTACGCGAACGCAAGATTCCCGCAGACGTCCTGGTCAGACTGGCGACGTCGCAGACCATGTGGACCAGACCCGAACGCCGGGCCGCCCATCCCCTCGGCGGCCGGCCCCGCCGGCACGGGTTCCGCCTCGCCCTGCGTGAACCCGGCCTACCCGCCGATGCCGGTGTCAGCGGCCCGCTCGACATCTACGGCACCGTCACCGTCCGGGCCTGGCACCAGGTCCACCCCAAACTCACCCGCTCCAGCCGCGGCTTCCACGACCAGCAGACTCTGCCGATCGTCGAAGGCACCGTCCTACTCGCCAGGGTCCAGCACCTACGCCCCAGCCGCCGCGCCGGCGACCTCGCACTCTGGTACTCCGGCACCCGCTACGACCTGCTCACCCTGGTCATGACCTACCTGGCCCGCTACGACAT
>NZ_FONV01000005.1 GCF_900113015.1 Actinoplanes philippinensis | reverse complement strand
GCTGGACCACCGGCACCGCCTACGATCCCGCACAACACCGAGCCCTCCAACGACTCCTCAACCAAGATCAAACCGTGGCGGGTTGACACAGGGCTACTCATGCGTGGCCGTACCTCATCGAGGTCTCTCCGCTCCGGGCCAAGGACCGGGAGCGCTCGGCGGGGACCCGGGCGTGCGGACCTCGGTGCGCTGTATCCGCAGGCCACGGGCCTGATAGTTGGCGAGGGCGGCCGGCCCGTCGAGGCTGCAGGTGTTCACTGTCACGCGCTGCGCCGGCGGGAGGCCGTGGCGCTCGGGCAGGGACCAGGCGTGCCGCAGCGCGACGGTGAGCAGGTGACCGCCGAGTCCCTGGCCAGCGAATTGCGGCAACAGCCCGAAATAGGCGATCTCCACGCGGCCGGGTTCGGTGCCGTCGAGTTCGGCGTATCCGGCCGGGGTGCCGCGGACGTGGGCGATCCACGTCTCCACGCCCGGCCGGTCCAGCCAGTCCTGCCACTGCTGCCACGTCCACGGGATCCGGTCCGTCCAGGACCAGTCGCCGCCGACAGCGGTGTAGAGGAAGCGGTTCAGCTCGGGGCTCGGCACCTCGGCCCGGACGATCTCCACCGGCCCGGCGGGCGGGCGTGCCGGGCGGATCTGGGTGGCTTCGTCCTGTTGCAGGTACCAGATGGTGATCTCCACGCCGCCCATGATGCCGCGACACACCGGACCCCGGTTTGGCGTGCGGTCGGGGGACCAGATAAAGTTCTGTCGTCGCCGGGGAAACCTGGGGGAGACAAGCGGAAGTGGCGCAGTGGTAGCGCATCACCTTGCCAAGGTGAGGGTCGCGGGTTCGAATCCCGTCTTCCGCTCGGAGAGGCCTTTTCGAGGTCAGCTCGGTGGAGTGGCCGAGAGGCGAGGCAACGGCCTGCAAAGCCGTGTACACGGGTTCAAATCCCGTCTCCACCTCGCACGAGGTTCTGCGGGCGATTGGCGCAGCGGGAGCGCGCTTCCTTGACACGGAAGAGGTCACTGGTTCGATCCCAGTATCGCCCACCAGTAGTCGTTAACGAACCGGATGCCCTTTTAGGGATCCGGTTCAATTTTTTGATGGCGTTGACCTGCGGTTATGTGCAGGGCTCGGCGGGTTCGTTTCCCATCATGTTCTCGCCCCGTCTGCCACCCAGCGCGGGAGCCGCTGCCGGTCGTCAGCGCGATCGTGTGCTGGTTGGAGGTGAGCTGAGCGAGCGCAGGCCAAGCTTGGCGCGGTACTCGGCACCCCGCGTCGGAGCAACAGTCTGCAACGATCGTGCCTGGCTCCGCGCCTTATCGGCGGCGGCATGAGTGAAACGCGACGTCGATCTGGCGACGCTGGCTGACTACAGCAGATCGAGGAGAGTCTCGAATCGGGCGGTCATTATGGGATCGACCTCGCCACGAATCCGGACGCTGACCACGCTCCCGCCGACTGCCTGGGCCAGCGACACAGTCAGTGGCGGGGTTCCTGCCAATGGGTAATCGAACCAGCCGTCGGGCGACTCGTCGTCGGTCGGTTCGAGCGCACCGACGAGTGCGATCTCGTCTAGCTCACCGTAGTCGTACCCGATGTACCTGCTGACGTTCGCCAAGAAGCGAGCCACGTTGTCTTCGGACACCCAGCCCTCGATCGATCGCACCACTGGATTATGCGGTACTTGCCGTCGCCCGCAGGCACTGACTATCCGCGCAGTCGTGGTGAACTTACAGCGGCACGTAAGTGCGTCGCTGATCGATCGGGGTGCGGGTTTGTAGACCTGCACCCCGATCGGTTGATCGCGGCTGTTAAACGCAGTCATCCTCGCAAGGTGTCACGCAGGTCTGACGACTCTCATTCGCGCATCTTTGCATGGGTCGATTTGTTGCGACACGTGGTTTGGACAGGGCGTCAAGGAAGGTGGCTAAAGCGAGAGCCCCGAAGAATCCATCCTGGATTGAGGTCTTAAAAGCGAGCATCGCACCAGCTGCTGCACTCGCTACCAAGATTGACATCGTACGCAAGCTGGCCACTCGACTTCTGTTGAGTTCCACCAGAGAAGCGTTGCGTATGGCGAGTCTTCGATCATCTACTTATAAGACTTGGACTTGAGGTGTTCTCCCTCCTCACGGCAGTGCAGCAGCGCTGGAGCCGTCAAAATTAGACGTAACGCACTACCCTTCGGCCATGATGCAAGCGGATCTTCTATGCAGGCAGTGTTGGTCGATCTTGAAGCAAGTGGGACGCCGTGATCGGCGGTACTGCTCGGGGAGGTGCAAGAGGCGCGCGTACTACGTCCGAAAGAAGAATGCACGGGTGTCGCCGCACTTCCCTTCTAAGAGAGTCGCGCTCTACAACATCGCCAGCATGGCATTGCATCGAGTGTCCGAACCCGCCTCGCCGGCGGATCTGGCGCTCGCGATCAGGCGAGAATTCCGCTATCCATTCCACATTGAGTGGCTACCTCCACTGTGTGCGCGATCCGGCTGCGTGAATCCATTGCCTCCATTTTCCCGGGAAGATCGCGCTTTTTGCTCCAATGCGTGTCGCCAACGCGCATATCGACACGCGCGACGCAGTGCCCGGAATCCGGACCATACGCCTAATTCGATGCGCTAATATTTGCAGGATGGTCTAATGGTAGGTAGGCCAATAATCGGCCCTTTGAATTCGTGACACGCTGGCCAACTATTCGCCGCTCGCGGACACTCTCATCGGCTACGACAGTGCATTATGTCGACGGCGTATCCGTCGGCGCGGGGCTGTCGGGTCGCGGGTGGCGAGCGTGCTCGTCGCTGGTCGAGTGACCGTGTCCGGAGCGCCGTTGTCGATGGATTGGACCAGGACGGCGGCGCCTCGGAGGGTAGTGGCCGCTGAAACGGTCAGGGTGTGCGGTGCCGGCCGGCCGATAGCGTGACGATCAGGCCTTGAGTTGCGGGCATGCGGCTCGAATTCTGCCGCGTGTGGTCCAACTGTGGTTCTGGTCCTTCGCGTCAAGGAAGGTTGAGGACCCGGCGTTCGGACAGGTCGGGCAGGTGTCGAGCTGCGGTGATGAAGGCGTTGTCGTCATGCAGGACCGTCAGGCCGCCGACGGCGGCGCAGGCGCAGATCAAAAGATCCACGCAGGACAGTGCTCGGTGCACGCCGGCTCGAAGCAGACGGTACTGCGCCGAGTCCACCCATTGCCATGCGCTCTTGGGCACCGCGACGTCCGGATACAGATCGGCGAACATCGAGGTCATCTCTTCGTACTCGTCCAGTCCGCGAGCCGAGCGGCGGAACTCTGTGCGCTGCGGGCGGCACGATCCGATGGCGTGGTCCGAGATGACATCGGCCCAGGACTCGCGGACCGCATCGTCGCGTAGGATCCGCCAGACCGCGGACGAGTCGATCAGATACTGAATCACTCTGCTGGCGTCTTGCTCGCGCGGTACAGGTCCTGCCAGCCTTCGTAGTCCCAGCTTTTGGCGGCCGTCGCGTGATGATCGAGCGCCGCGATCCGCCGGTGGCGGGCCGCGTACTCGCGTAGTGCCAGGTTGACCGTTTCCTTCTTGCTCTTGGCTCCGGACAGCCGCATCGCCTCGGCGAGGGCCTCATCATCCAGGTCGATTTGAGTGATCGCCATGTGAGTCCCCTTGTTGGTGATGTGTGGGTCCGTCCAACATTACCAACATTCCGCGGGCCTCGGGTCACCGTCCGGTGGGGGCCGGCCGATCGCCGTGTACCGGCCCGCGGCATAGGCCGTGCACAGGATCCTTTGAGGCTATTCCGAGGGTTTGTTCGATGAGGTTCGCCCGGTTCGCGGCTAGGGTCTAATCGAAGTTCATCGATACGTAACCTGCCGGCCGGATCGCGTTCAGGGGGCTGACGCCCCGGCCGGCGCACTGAGAGGTCGTGCCACTATGCCCCGGCTTGCGCTCTTCGCGCTAGATCTTGCCGCTGTGAGTGTTCTTGTCTTCGGGCTGTATTTTCCACGGCACCGGCGACGGGACCTGGTCGTGGCGTTCCTCGGGGTCAACGTGGGCGTGCTCGCGGTCGCCGGGTCGCTCAGCTCCAGTTCGGTCGGCGCGGGTCTCGGGCTCGGCCTGTTCGGCGTGCTGTCGATCATCCGGCTCCGCTCCACCGAGCTGGACCAGCACGAGGTGGCCTACTACTTCTCGGCGCTCGCCCTCGGCATCCTCGGGCCGCTCAGCGGCGGGCCGGCCTGGCTCAGCCCGGCGCTGATGACGCTGATCCTCCTGGTCATGTATCTCGGCGACCACCCACGCCTGTTCCGCTCCTACCGGCGGCAGGTGATGGTGCTCGACAACGCGGTCGTCGACCACGTGGCCCTGATCGCCCAGCTGGAGCGGATCCTCGGAGCGCGGGTGCACGCGGCCACCGTCGAACGGGTGGATCTGGTCAACGAGACCACCGTGGTGGAGGTGCGGTACTCGTACGCCTCGAGCAAGAAGGCGCTCGTCGGAGCGGGCCGGTGACGGTGACCACCGCCCATCTCGATCCGGTCTCGCTGGCCGAGCTGACCGAGAGGGCGGAGTTGCAGACCCGCACCGACCGCAAGTACGTCCTGTCGCTCGACGCCGCCGGCGACCTGCTGTCCCGCCTCGACCCGGCGACCCGGGTGCTGGAGATCGACGGCGAGCGGACCTTCCGGTACCGGTCGGTCTACTTCGACACCCCCGACCTGGTCAGTTTCCGGCTCACCGCCTACCGCCGGCGGCGCCGGTTCAAGGTGCGGACGCGCACCTACCTGGACTCGGCGCTGTGCTGGCTCGAGGTGAAGACCGAGGGCTACCGGGGCGGGACGGTGAAGGACCGCCTGCCGTACGACTCCGGCCACCACGACGACGTCGAGCCGGGCCGCTGGTTCGTCGACGACATCCTCGGCGGCGCCCCGTTCGTGCTGCGGCCGACACTGTCGACGCACTACCGGCGCACCACGTTCCACCATCCGGCCGACGACTCCCGGATGACCGTCGACATCGGCCTGACCTGGACCGACGCGGACGGCCGGGAGCTGTCCCTGCCGGGCGTCGCGATCGTCGAGACCAAGACCGCGTCGTCCGTCTCCCCCAACGACCGGCTGCTCTGGGCCTGCGGGCACCGGCCGGTCAGCATCTCGAAGTACGCCACCGGGCTCGCCGCTCTGCGTCCCGGTCTGCCGGACGTGCCCTGGCGCCGCCTGCTGCGCCGGCACCTCCCTCGCTGAAGGCAGTCATCTCCTCAACATAAGGACCTTCCATGCCCAGAATCCCCCGTCTCGCCGTCCCCGCGGCGCTGACCGCCACCGCTCTCGCCGTAGCGATGGCGCCCGCATCCCCTGCCCTGGCCGCCGGTCCGGCCGGCGCCGCCGCGCTCGCCGCCAACCAGGCCGGCCACCTCAGCGCGGCCGACCTGACCTGGAACGAGGCGGACGTCGCCGCGGTCACCCTGACCGGCACGAGCGCCACCACCACCAGTTCGAACGTGACCGTCTCGGGCAGCACGGTGACCGTCAACGCGGCCGGCACCTACCGGTTCACCGGCTCGCTGACGTCCGGGCAGATCATCGTCAACAGCACCGGGACCGGCATCGTCCGGCTGATCCTCAACGGCGTCACGGTCACCGGCGGCACCGGCGCGATCAACGTGGTCGCCGCCGACGAGGTGCTGATCCACCTGCAGGCCGGCACCACGAACCGGCTCACCGACGGCACCGCTTCGGTGGACGGAGCGATCGCCTCGGCCGCCGACCTGAGCATCGCCGGCACCGGCTCGCTGGTCGTCACCGGCAACGCCAACGACGGCATCAACGTCAAGGACGGCCTGATCATCGCCGGTGGCACGATCACGATCACGGCGCCCGACGACGCCGTCCGCGGCCAGGACTACGTGATCGTCAGCGGTGGCTCGATCACCGCGACCGCCGGCGGCGACGGCCTCAAGTCCGACAACGAGGAGGATGCCACCCGCGGGTACGTGGCGGTCACCGGCGGCACCGTGAACGTCAAGGCCACCGATGACGGCCTCACCGGGCAGACCGACGCGATCGTCACCGGCGGCTCGGTCACCGCGACCACCACCGGCAAGGGCATCAAGGCCGGCGTGCTCACCGTGATCAGCGACGGGACGGTGAACGTCACCGCCACCGACGACGGCCTGCACTCGGACGCCAACCTGACCGTCGACGGCGGCGCCACGACCGTGTCCAGCGGTGACGACGGCGTGCACGCCGAGACGGACGTGCGGATCGCCGGCGGCACGGTCAACGTCACCAAGTCGTACGAGGGTGTCGAGGGCCTCAAGGTCTACGTGACCGGCGGCAGCGTCTCGGCCACCTCGACCGACGACGCGTTCAACGCCTCCGATCCGAACTACGGCGAGATGCAGAACTCGCCGAACGCCCTGATCAGCGTCACCGGCGGCACCGTCGTCGCGAGCGGCGGCACCGACGGCCTGGACTCCAACGGGGCGCTGACGCTGGCCGGCGGCACGGTCGTGGTCACCGGTTCGGCGACCCGCGGCGGCGGCGAGGGCGGCCTCGACTCCAACGGCGCCCTCACCATCACCGGCGGCACCGTGATCTCCTCCGGGATCAGCGCCACCACCAGCACGCTCCCGTCCTCCGGCCAGGGCTGGGTGTCGATCACCTTCAGCGCCAACCAGGCGGCCGGCACCGTGGTCCACCTGGCCACCACCTCGGGCACACAGATCGCGTCCTACCAGCCCACCAAGGCGTTCCGCGGCGTCGTCTTCAGTTCCAACCAGATCACCCGGGGTACGACCTACGCGGTCCGCACCGGCGGCACCGTCTCCGGAACCGCCGTCGGCGGCGGGCTCCACATCGGTGGCACCCTCTCCGGAACCCAGGTGAGCACGGTGGTGGCCGGCAACCGGTGACCGGTTGTGGGATCGTCGTCTCCTGATGACCGATCCCGTGCTCGACCTGTGCCGGGCCGGACGTGCTCACCTCCCCGGGCACGTCCGGTCCGTGCCTGTCCCGCGCCGTTTCGTCCGGGACCGGCAGGGATTCCGGCGGGCGCTGACGGATCTGGCGCCCGCCCCAGCAGGCCGGAGGTCAGGCTGATCATGAGTACGCACGCCGATCTGCGGGTGCCGCGCCGGTTCGGGATGGACCGGCCGTGGGCCGAGCGGGCCGCCCGCCCGCTGCGACTGGTCGCCGGCCCCGGCGCGGACCCGACCGAGGCCGAGCTGGCCGCCCTGGCGGCCGGCCTGCTCCGCCGCGACGAGCTCGCCGCCGGCCTGGTCCGGGCGGTCCGCCCCGGCGAGCTGCACCGGGCGCTCGCCGCCGGGCCGTCCGCCGACGTGCCCGAGCCGGTGCGGGCCTTCTACGACACGCTGTCGCAGCGTCCGGACTGGGTGGACGACGAGCTGCTGGCCCGTGGCGCGGAGGCGTGCCGGGCCTTCGGGATGGACGCGGGGCTCGTCCTCGCGTACGGCTCCCTGCTCGGCGGCTATCGGACCGCCGCCGCCCTCGAACCGCTGGTCCGCACCGGCCGGCTGGCCGGCGGTGAGACGCTGCGGCGCATCCGGGAGACCACGCTGTGGTGGCGTGCGGTGACCGCGCCCGGCGGCCTGGCGCCCGGCGGCGAGGGCTGGCTGGCCACCGCGCACGTCCGGGTCATGCACGCGCTGGTCAACGCCCGCCTGGAGGCCGATCCGACCTGGGACTGCGAGCTGCGCGGCGTGCCGATCAACCAGTACGACCAGGCCAGCACCCTCGGCGTCTTCAGCACCAGCTTCCTGCTGCATCTGCGTCTTCTCGGGGTACGGGTGTCGCGCGCCGACGCCGCGGCGGTCATGCACCTGTGGAGTTACGTCGGCTGGTTGATGGGCGTCGACGAGGAGTGGCTGCCGCACACCGAGCGCCGTGGCCGCCGCCTGCTCTACCACTTCCTGGCCAACGACCCGCCGCCGGACGCCAACAGCATCGCCTTGGCCCGGGCCCTGATCACGATGACCGACGCGGCGACCACCGGCCGGCGCCGGCGCTACGAGCGGGAGCGGGCCCTGTCGGTGAGCTGCTGGCTGCTCGGCCCGGCGGCCATGCGTGACCTCGGCCTGCCCTACCGTCCACCGTGGTACGGCCTGGCCCGGATAGCCGCGAACCTGCCGGTCAGCCACGTCCTCGGCCGTCTGCCCGGCGGCCGGGCCCGCCTGCTGGCCCGGGCCGAGCGCCAGGCCCGCGCCCAGTTCGCCCGCTGGGGCAGCGAACTGTGAACAGCGCTGACAGAAATGTGCCAGAAGTTCGGCAGGCGGGGCTGTAAACCTGATCTCGGCGCCGGACGGGACGACGAGATGCGCTGGCGGGCGCCCAGTTCGACGTTCCTCGCCTGATGAGCGCGGACGGTGCGGGATCAGCAGTCAAGGGGGGATCTCGCACCTTCCGCGCTCTGCACTTCACGGATCTGGGTGACCATGTGGCCGATCGACGAGTCCGCGCGTGACGAGACCGCCGGGGACCGGATCGCCCGGCTGCTGGCTCAGCACCCGCTCATCGACGGGCACAACGATCTGCCGGACGCGCTGCGGGCCCTGCACGGCGGGGCGGTGTCGCCGGACGACCTGGAGAAGTTCGCGCTCGACCAGCGGCAGCCACTGACCCGTACCGACCTGCCACGGCTCGCGGCCGGGCGGGTGGGCGGGCAGTTCTGGTCGGTCTTCGTGCCGGACGACCTGCCTCCGGCGGCGGTGGTGGTCCGTACCCTGCAGCAGATCGACCTGGTGTACACGCTGCACCGGCGGTTCCCGGGACGGCTGGAGCTGGTGACCACCGCCGACGGGGTGGAGGCCGCCTTCCGAGCCGGGCGGATCGCCGGGCTGCTCGGGGCCGAGGGCGGGCACAGCATCTGCGACTCGCTCGCGGTCCTGCGGATGCTGGGGGAGCTGGGCGTACGGTATCTGACCCTCACCCACAACCAGAACGTCGCGTGGGCCGACAGCGCCACCGACACGCCCCGGCTCGGCGGGCTCAACGACTTCGGCCGCGAGGTGGTCGCCGAGATGAACCGGATCGGGATGCTCGTCGACCTGTCGCACGTCGCCGACACCACGATGCGCGACGCCCTGGCCGTCACCACGAAACCGGTGATCTTCAGCCACTCGTCGGCGCGGGCGCTCTGCGGGCACCCCCGCAACGTGCCCGACGACGTGCTCGCCCGGCTGCCCGGCAACGGCGGGGTGTGCATGGTGACGTTCGTGCCCGCGTTCCTGTCGGCGGAGCGCTGGGCGTGGACCAGGAACCCGCAGGGCCCGCCGCCGCCGGTGACCGTGGAACAGGTCGCCGACCACGTCGAGCACGTCCGCGAGGTGGCCGGGATCGAGCACGTGGGGATCGGCGGCGACTTCGACGGCTGTGACGACGCGCCGGCCGGGCTCGACGACGTGTCCGGCTATCCGAGGCTGTTCGGCGAGCTGGCGGCCCGGCGGTGGTCCGATGCCGAGCTGGCGGCGCTGGCCGGTGGCAACGTGCTGCGGGTGCTGCGCAGCTCCGAGGCCGGGCAGTCGCAGCCGAACCGGGCGCGCCACTCGGTCAGCTCGGCGTTCTCCCGTACCCCCAGGGCTTGAAAGACGTCTCCCGCCGCGGACCAGAGCCGATGCGCGGCCTCGTGATCGCCGGACGCGCAGCGGACGGCGCCCAGATCGCGCAGCGTGCGGGCCCGGCTGAGATCCATGCCGATGTCGCGCCACTGCGCCGACGCCGACTCCAGCAGCTCGCCCGCCTCGGTCAGCCGCCCGGCGGCCAGGTGCAGCTCGCCGAGGGTGCGGGTGACCAGCGCGGTGCCGTGCCCGTCGCGTCGCCCGGTGGTGGCGGCCAGCGCGACCCGCAGCGGCTCCAGCCCCCGGTCCGGGTTGCCCTGCCGGAGCCACACCTTGGCGAGCGCCTGAGCGGTGTACGCCGCGAGGTGCGTCTCGCCGATCCCGGTGGCGATGGTGTGCGCCGCCGAACACAGCTCCTCGGCCTTGTCGAGCTCGCCGCGCGCCCGGTGCACCAGGCCCATGCCGCGGATCGCGATCAGCTCCCCGCGCCGGTGGCCGATCCGGCGGTAGCGGGCCAGCGCGGCCGCGAGATGGTCCAGCGCCACCTCGTCGTCGCCGAGCTCACGATGCGCGAACCCGAGGCTGTAGTGGGCGTGCGCCACCCCCGCGTCGTCGCCGAGCCGGTCCAGCACCTCCAGCGCCCGGTTGATCTGCGGCAGCGCGATCGTGTGCTCACCCAGCTCACGACCGACCGTGCCGAGCCCGTTCAGGGCCACCGCCTGCCCCCGGTCGTGGCCGGCCGCCTCGAACAGCCCGGCGGCGCGGGAGAAGTGCGACCGCGACTCCGCGAACCGGTCCTGGGCGTACCGCAGCTGGCCGATGCCGCACTCCATCGCCGCCTCGGCCAGGCGGTCGCCGGAGCGGCGGGCCGCCGCGCTCGCCGCGGTGTGCGTGCGCTCCCAGCCGTCGAAGTTGTTGCGCGCCGCGAACGACGCGAAGACCAGCGCGTCGGCCAGGCCGCAGGCCGCCGCCACCAGGTCCAGGGAGGCGGCCCGCTCCACCGCCGCGATCAGCGCCGGCTCCTCGTCGTCGAACCAGCGCCGCAGGTCGGCCCGGTCGAGGGCGGCCGCCCAGCCGGCGGGCGGCTCCGGGAGCACCGGATGGTAGAGCCGCGGCGTGGCCACCGGCAGCTGCTGCGCCAGGTGCTCCACCAGCCGCAGCAGCGCCGCCACCGCCGCGGTGACGGTCTCCCGGACCGGGTCGGCGCGGGCCAGTTCCCCAGCGTAGAGCCGGACCAGGTCGTGCATCCGGTACCGGGTGAAGCCGCCGTCCGAGGCGACCACGTCCAGCAGGCGGGCGTCGGTGATCTCCTCGACCAGGTCGTCGGCCTCGTCCGGCCCGGCGCCCAGCAGCGCGGCCACCGTGATCGCGGTCAGCACCGGCGGGTCGAGGCAGCCCAGCGCCCGGAAGGTCAGCTGCGCCCGGGGACTCAGCCCGCGATAGCCGACGGCCAGCCCGGCCCGGACCTCCAGGTCGTCGACGGCCAGCTCGTCGAGCCGGCGCCGCTCGTCGTCGAGCCGGTCGGCGAGCTGGCCCACCGACCAGTGCGGACGCGCCGCCAGCCGGGCCGCGGCGACCCGCACCGCGAGCGGCAGCCGCGCGCACAGGGCGATCAGCCGCTCCGTCTGTTGTGGATCGGCGTCCGCCCGCTCCCGGCCGATCACCCGGGTCAGCAGCGCCCGCGCCTCCGCGGCGGTCATCGTGCTCAGCTCCACCCGGCGCGTCGCGGCCACCGTGACGAGCCGGTTCCGGCTGGTCACGAGCAGCGCCGACCCGGCGTCACCGGGCATGAAGGGGTGGATCTGCCGCGCCCCGACGGCGTCGTCGACGACCACCAGCACCCGGCGGCCGGCCAGTTCGGCACGGTACCGGGCCTCCCGTTCCCGCAGGTCGGAGTTGCCCTGCGCGTCCGCGTCGGTGACGCCGAGCATGCGCAGCAGCCGGCTCAGCGCCTCGGCCGGCTCCAGCGGATCGGCGCCACCCACGTTGAGGAAGAGCAACCCGTCCGGATACTGCTCGCGGACGGCGTGCGCCACGTGCACCGCGAACGCCGTCTTCCCCGCGCCGCCCTGCCCGGAGACGACCACGACCGGGCTCCCCGAGGAGGTGCGCAGCGCCTCGACGACGGCGGACACCGCGTCGTCGAAACCGGTGTAGTCCGGCAGGTCCGGCGGCAACAGGAACGGCCGCGCCGGGCGCGCCGCCTCGGCCGGCTCGCGCAGCACGCTGGTGTGCGCCTCGCGCAACAGCGGGCCCGGCTCGGTGCCCAGCTCATCGACGATCCGGTTACGGGACCGGGCGAAGAGGTCAAGAGCCTCGACGGTACGGCCGGAGGCGTGCAGCGCGCGCATCATCGCCGCGATCAGCGGCTCGCAGAGCGGGTCCCGGGCCAGCGCCACGGCCAGCCGGTCGACGGCCTCGGCATGCCGGCCCCGGGCGATCGCGGTCAGCGCCCAGTCGGCCAGCGCGCCCAGCCGATGCTGGTCCAGGCTCTCCCGGGTGCGCTGGGCCCACTCGCCGGGCAGTCCGGCCAGGGCGTCGCCGCGCCACAGCCCGAGCGCCTCCTCCAGCAGCGCCAGCCGGTCCTCCGGGCCCGCCGACCGTGCCGTGTCGAGCAGCTGGCGGAACCGGAACAGGTCGACCGAGCCCTCCGGGACCTGCAGCGTGTAGCCGCCCGACCAGCGCACCAGCGTGACACCGGTGCTGTCCTTGACGACCCGGCGCAGCCGGGCCACGTAGCCGTAGAGGGCGCCGCGCGCGTCGGCCGGCGGCTCGTCGCCCCAGAGCCGGTCGATCAGGGTCTCGAAGGTGACCGGGTGCCCGCCGTCGAACAGGAGGGAGGCCAGCAGGTGCCGCTGCTTGAGAGCGCCCAGCACGACGACCCGCTCCTCCTCGGCCGCCTCGACCGGACCCAGAAGCCGGAACCGCACCACACTCCCCTTCGGACACCGACATCGCGCCGGCTCAGCCTAGGGGTGAGAGTCGTCACCGTCCACGTCGTCCCATCAGCGGACGTCAGTCCCCGTCGACGCCGATCAGCCGGTCCGCCATCGCGGCCAGGCGGGCGGCTTGGGTGTCGTCGGCGATCAGGAACTGGAGACCCAGCTCCAGGCCGCCGCGGGCCGGTGCCGCGTGCACCACCCGGGCCGGCACGGTCATCCGGTCGTCGCCGCTGGTCAGGTCGACGTCCAGGTCGGTGCCCTCGGCCATCGGCTCGCCGCCGTTCGTCAGACAGCGCAGGCCGCCGGCGCTGATGTTGACCAGCGAGGCCTCCACGGCCGGCCGGCCCGCACAATGCAGCACCACCCGCCCGGCCATCGCGATCCGGTCGTGCTCACGCCGCTCCAGACGGTGCGCCAGGTCGGCCATCTCCTCCACCCGGCCCAGTGTGTTCGTCATCTGCTCGCCCAGCCGGCCCATCAGCGTGGACTGGTCGGCGGCGACCGCCCGCAGCGACACCGCCGCCTCGCTGACCGCCGCGATGCCCTCGGTCATCGTGGTGATCGTGTGGGCCATCGCGGTGGTGTCCCGCTCCAGGTCGTGGATGGTCTCGATGATCTGGTCGGTCGACTCGGTGGTGTGGGTGGCGAGCTGCTTGACCTCGTCGGCGACGACGGTGAAGCCGTATCCCAGGTCCCCGGCCCGGGCCGCCTCGATCGTCGCGTTCAGCGCCAGCAGCCGGGTCTGCCGTGCGATGTCGGTGACCAGGGCGGCGCCGGTCGCCACCCGGCGCAGGCTCGACTCGAGCGAGGTGATCACCTGTTCCGCCTGGTGGGCCTGTCCGACGATCGCGGTGGCGGCCACGTCGGCCACGGTGATCCGCTCGTCGATCACCTCGGACGACCCGCGGACCTCGCCGACCTTCTCGGTCACCTGCCGCAGCTCTCCGGCGATCACCGTGGTGGACTCGTCGACGATCTCCTGGGTGCGGCGGCGGAACTGTGTCTCGGCACGCCGCTGGTGCTGGAACCCGGCCCGGAGCTGCTGCTCCCGGGCGACCTCCGCGCTGGCCAGTGCCGCCTCCTGGGCCAGCAGCCGGTCCCGGGCCACGGTCAGCGCCCGGCCGATGTCGCCCATCTCGTCACGGCCCTCCGGCACCGGCCGCGGCTCCAGGTCGGATCCGGCGATCGCGGTCACCGCGGCGACCGTCTGCCGTACGTCGTGGGCGGTCCGCCAGAGCACCCCGAGCGCGAACCAGAGCGCCAGCAGGAAACCGCCGATCGACACGGTCAGCACCACGGCCCGCTCCAGCGACAGGGTGCCGATCCGCGCTTCCAGCAGCGTGTTCAGGGCGTCGTGCAGCGGCCGTACCACGGCGGCGCCGGCCTCGGCGACCGCTGCCGCATCGGCCGGGCCGGGCCGGTCGAGCGTCTCGGTGAGCTGCCGGCCGAGCGCGTCGAGGCGGTCGGCGAACTCCTGCACCGGATCGCCGATCCGGCCGGCGAGAGCGGGATCGTGGGTGTTCGCGGCCGCCGTGGTGGCGTCGTTGCGCAGCGCGCCCGCGGCGCCGGCCAGCCGTCCGGCCAGCACCGCCTGGGTGGCCACCGCGGCCCGGGCGGCGGTGCCCTCGGGCACCGGCAGGGCCGCCTGCATCGCGGCGAGGATCGCCTGCGGCAGCTGCACCACCTGGGCGTCCATCACGTAGAACGAGTCCAGGTCCGGGTCGAGGATCAGGTTGGAGTTGTTGCCGACCTGCGTGACCAGGGCGGCCAGGGCGGTGGCGGTGGCGATCCGGGCCGGCGCGGAGCCGTCGCCGACGTCCGGGACGGACGCCACCGCGTCGGCGAGCGCCAGGGCCGGCCAGGCCCCGGCGGCGGTGCGGACGGCGGCGAGATCGGGGGTACGCCCGCCCGCCGTGTCGGTGAGAGCGGTGAGCACCGCGAGCAGGACGTCGGCGCCCTCCCGCTCGCGGCTGCTGAAGGTGATGTCGGCCGAGGTCACGGCGGTGTACATGCCGGTGGCCAGGGCGCCGGGGATCAGCAGCGTGAACACGACGACGCCGAGCCGTGTCGCGGTGCGGATCCGGTCGGCGACCCGGAGGACCGGGCGTAGCAACGGTGGTGAGGTACTCGACGTCATATATGGCTTTTATACGGCAGAACCCGAAACGTGTCCGGCGTTCACGTCCTCCCGGGGCCACCACCGCACCCCGGAGCCGGCGAACCTCAGGCCTCGGACAGGGCGGGCGCCCGGTCGATCCACGCCGTGAGGTTGGCGGGCAGGTCGGCCTTGCTGTAAAGCCATCCCTGCACCAGGTCACAGCCCTGCTCGCGGAGCCAGTCGCGCTGGGCCTCGGTCTCCACGCCCTCGGCCACCACCCGGTGTCCCATCGCCCGGGTCATCGCCAGGACCGCCCGGACGATCGGCTCCTTGGCGCCGTTCCCGCCGACCCCCGAGACGAACGACCGGTCGATCTTGACGATGCCGACCGGGAGCCGGTCCAGGTAGCTCAGCGAGGAGTAGCCGGTGCCGAAGTCGTCCACGGCCAGCGTGACGCCCATCGTCCGCAGCGCGTCCAGGGTCAGCAGGGCCGTCTCCAGGTCCTCCATCACGCCGGACTCGGTGATCTCCAGCCACAGGGCGGACGGCTGCAGGTTGTGCTCACGCAGGGCGTCGTCGACCAGCCGTACCAGCGAGCCGTCACGCAGCTGGCGCACCGCGACATTGACCGACACGTGCAGCGGACGCGCGTCCGGCCCGCGCCGCTCGGTCCACTCGGCAAGCTGCCGGACCGACTCGCGCAGCAGCCACGAGCCCATCTCCTCGATCATGCCGGTCTCCTCGGCGATCGGGATGAACTGCACCGGCGACACGTGCCCCAGCTGCGGCGAGTGCCACCGCATCAGCGCCTCGAAACCGTCCAGCTCGCCGGAGGCCAGGTCGACGATCGGCTGGAAGTGCGCGGCCAGCTCCCCGCGCTCGACCGCGCCGCGCAGCGCCTGCTCCAGGCGGACCCGGTCCTGCACCTGGTCCCGCATCGAGGCGTCGAAGAGCGCGTACATGTTGCGGCCGTTGCTCTTGGCCTGGTACATCGACGTGTCCGCGTCACGGATCAGGTCCAGCGCGTGCACGTCGCCGCCGGACCTGGCCACCCCGATCGACACCGAGGTCACCACATCGCCGATGGAGAGCGAGAACGGCCGGTTGAACTCGGCGATCAGCCGCTCCGCCAGCTGCTCGCCCAGCCGTTCGCTGGGCGGGCCGGCCAGGGCCACCACGAACTCGTCGCCGCCGATCCGGCTGACCACGTCCTCCGCGCGCACCTGCTGGACCAGCCGCGCGGCGACCGCCCGGAGCAGCTCGTCGCCGACCCGGTGCCCCCAGTTGTCGTTGATCATTTTGAACCGGTCGAGGTCCAGGAAGAGCAGGCTGATCTCCAGCCGCTCGCCGGCGGCCCGCTCGGCCCAGCGCGACACCGTCTCGGTCAGCAGCTCACGGTTGGGCAGGTCGGTGAGCGTGTCGTGGGTGACCCGGCGCCGGCTGATCTGCTCGGCGCGGGCCCGCGAGTTGTTCGACCGGATCACCCGGATCAGCACGGTCAGCACCAGCGCCAGGCACAGGACGGCGCGGAACACGTAACTCATCGGGGTACCCGGCGGCATCAGCGCGGTCAGCCCGACCGGGAGGATCACCATCGCCACGATCAGGACGGTCCGGCCACGGCTCAGGTCGCGGGTCACGCCCCGCTGCGGCTCGGTGAGCGACCGCATCGACGGGTGCATCGCCGCCCCGGTCAGCAGGACGAACATCAGCAGCAGGAACGCGTCGACCACCTGCTGCGGGACACCCACCTCCAGCGCCTCACGCAGGCAGTAGAGGACGTCCCCGGTGAACAGCGCCGCACAGGCGAGGACCAGCGTCCACAGCGCCGGCTGCCGGACACCCTGGGACAGCATCAGCCGGGCGCCGAGCACCAGGATCGTCACGTCGAAGACCGGGAAGACCGCATTGACCAGCTGCGACCCGCTCATCTCGGCGGCCAGGTTGGGCGCGATCAGGAAGACCCAGGTGAGGAAGGCGATGCTGAGCCCCACCAGCAGGGCGTCGATCCGCGCCGAGTCGTCGTCGTCGGCCAGCCGCCGCCGCAGCATGACCATGAAGCAGAAACCCACCATGAGGTACGCCGGTACGGTCAGCAGATCCGGCAGGAGCGTCAGCCACTCCGGCAGGCCACCCAACTCCCGGACCACCCGCAGCAGGCAGCTGGCGACGAAGAACCAGGAGCCGTGACGGATGTAGCGCCACGGCCGCTCGTCGGCCGGCCGGTTCAGCCGCGGACCCCGGTGGATCGCGAACATCCCCTGCGCCAGGAGCAGCGCCATGATCGGTGAGGACAACTGCTCCGGCCCGGCCAGCAGGGTGACGACCAGCGCCACTCCCACGCACAGGTGCAACCGGAACTCGAGGACGGCCCGAGCGGTGCGCGCTTCGCCGGTGGCCTGGACGTGGGTCATGCCCCTCTATCGGCGAGGGTGGGGCCGGTCTTATCGAAGTCGGCGCGGATGACCCGGCTCACGCGCGGAGCCGGGTCATCCGCGCCGTGATCTCAGGTGCCGGTGGTGCCCTGCTGGGTGGTGGCATCCTGCTGGGTGGCGCCGGAGTCCGGCTGGGCCGTGCCCGGGTCCTGCTGTGTCGTACCGGAATCCGGCTGGCCGCCGGAGTCCTGCTGGGCGCCGCCGGGCATGCCGCCGCCTCCGCGCATGCCGCCGCCGGGGCCGCCGCCGAAACCGCCGCCCGGACCGCCCTGCCCGCCGGTCGAGCCGTTCTGCGTGGTGGCGGCCGGCGCGGCGTCACCACCGATCGCCGTCATGATCCCGGCCGTGATGCCGGAGCTGGCGATCGCGGTGACCAGGACGGCGGCGAGCAGCACCACCTTCGGGCTGCGCTTCGGCTTGCCCGCCGGGATCTGCCACGACGCGGCCGGCGGCGCCGGCGGGAGCGGGCCGCCGGGGATCCCGGTCGCGTCCGGGGTCTCCACCTTGTCCGCTTCCGCTGCCTTCTCCGCGTCATCCACCGGTTCCGCCTTCGCGGACTCCTCCTCGGCGGTGATCTGCCGCGGGACCGCGATGATCTCGGTCGCCGTGGTCGGCGGCTCGTCGGCGTGGGCGGCCCACGGGTCGCGGGGGACGGCGGTGGTCAGCCGGTCGTTCACTGTCATCGGTAGCTCCTCGGGAGGTCGGCGAAGACCATCGTGCGGAGCCGGTATGTGCGGACTCTGTGTGCCGAGCAGGAAACCTCTGTCAACCCGGAGTGGTCAGGAAGGAGCTGATCGTGGCCACCACCCGGTCCAGGTCGGTGACGTCCGGCAGATGGTACGGCCCGTCCAGCGGGATCAGCCGCGCCTCCGAGAGCCCGGCCGCCAGCTGCCGCCCACCGGCGAACGGGATCACCCGGTCACCCCGGTAGTGCAGGATCAGCGCCGGTGCCCGGACCCGGCCGAGCAGCGCCGACACGTCCGTCTCGTACGTGCCGGCCAGGTACGCCGCGGCCACCTCCCGGTCCGCCGAGTTCCGCAGCACCTCGGCCAGATGCCGGGCCGCCGCATCGGTCGCGTCCGGCCGGTAGAGGTCGGCGAAGAGTTTCGCGCCCAGCCCCCAGTGCGTGCGGACCATCGTCACCAGGGCGGCGTTCAGGTCCGGCCGCAGGAACGTGCCCGGCCCGTCCGCGTAGGTGCCGAAGAACACCAGCCGCCGCACCAGCTCGGGGCTCGTCGCCGCCAGGGCCACCGCGATCGGGCCGGCCTCGGACATCGCCAGCAGGCTCACCGGGCCGCCGGCCCGCTCGGCCACCGCGCGCAGCTCGCCGACCGCCGCCTCCAGCCCGAAATCGGTCACCGGGCCACGGGACAGTCCGGTGCCGAACCTGTCGTACAGGGTCAGCCGGACGTGCCCGACCAGGCGCTGCAGCAGCGACGAGCGGGGATCCCGGCCGGACGCGATCACGTCGATGCTGGACACCCAGCCCGGCAGCGCCACCAGTGGCGGCCCGTCACCCAGCGAGGCGGTCGCGATCGTCCGGGCGCCCGGGGTGGTCAGATAGCGAGCCTCCAGCATGGACAGCGGCGTGACCGCGGGCCGCGTGCCGGGCAGCGCGTGACGCAGGATCAGCAGACGGGTGTCCTGGATCGCCGCCGACGGCTCCAGACCCAGCTCCCCGGCCAGGCGGTCGGCGTACTCCCGGTACGCGTCGAGGGCCTCGGTCTGCCGGCCGAGCGCGTAGAGCGTACGCATGAGGGTGTCGCGGGCCCGTTCCCGCAAGGGGTGACCGGCCACGAACGCCTCCAGGGCGGGCAGCTCCGGCCGTCCCGCGTCGAGCAACGCCCGGTGCCACGCCTCCGTCGCGTGCAGCCGGGCCTCCTCCAGCCGGATCGCCTCCAGGCGGGCCACCTCGTCGTCGGCGAAGCCGGCATAGGCCGGCCCCTCCCACAACGCCAGCGCCTCACCGAGCAGGTCGGCCGTGTCCCGCCGGCGGGCGGCCGCCACCAGCCGGTCGAACCGGCCCGCGTCGATCTCGTCCGGATCGGCCCGCAGCACGTAGCCGGGCGGCGCCGTGTCGATCACGACGCCCGGCAGCGCCCGCCGCAGCCGGGAGATCTGACTGTGCAACGCCCCCGCCGGGTCGGCCGGCTGCTCCGCACCCCACAGCAGCGCGGCCAGGCGCTCGGCGGGCACCACCCGCCCGGCCCGCGCCAGGAGGGCGGCGAGCAGGGCACGGCGCCGATCGCCCAGGACGATCGGCGCGCCCTCCGCGGTGAACGCCCGGACGGCGCCGAGGACCCGGAACCTCATCCGCCGACTATCGCACCGCCTCCCCGGCGATCTGCGGATTGATCGGGAACAAGACGGTACGGGCGTGATAGCGCTCCACCCGGACCGTGGCGAACCCGGCGCCGCGCAGGGTGTCCTCGGTGTCCCGGCACAGCTCGCACCCCTCGAAGAGCCACCGCCACGGACCGGCCGTCAGCCGCTGGAGCAGCGTGTATCCGGCGGTCGTGGCGCGTACGTGCTCCAGCAGGACCAGCCGCCCGCCCGGCCGCAGGATCCGGGCCACCTCGCCGATCACCGCCGCCGGATCGGGAACCGTGCACAGCACCAGCGTGCTCACCACGACATCCACCGAGGCGTCCGGCAGATCGATCCGCTCCGCCCCGGACGGCAGCAGCTCGACGGTGATCCCGCGCCGCCGTGCCGCCGCCCGCAGCGGGGCGTGCATGTACGGGTTCGGCTCCACCGCCACCAGCCGGGTGCCCGGCCGGTAGTACCGCAGGTTCGCCCCCGTGCCCGGCCCGATCTCGACCACCCGGTCCGGCAGGCCGGCGAACAACGGCGCCTTGTGACCGCCCAGCACGCGGTGGGCGTACCCGTCGAGAACGCGCAGCACCGCGGCGTTGAACCGCCCCCGTACCGGATTCCCTCGTTCTTCTCCCATGGGACAACCGTGCGCCTAGCGGCTGTCACGGCGCTGGCGTCCGGCTGACCCGCCGCTGCCGGAACGGGTGGATCTCGTCCGACCGGTGGCCGGTATTGCGGCGAGCGGCCGGCATGCGAGATTGTCGCGCGTGTTCGAGGAGGCACTGATGGAAGAAGCATTCGCGGCGTACACCGCCGGTCACAGCGACGGCAGCGCCGGCATCCGCGACGGTGAGCGTGCCAACGACCCGGAGACCGGTACGGACTACCGGATCGGTGTCGTCGACGGCAGCGTCGCCGCGTTCCAAGCCGAGCTTGTCGCCGAGGTCCGCCGGCTCCTGGACTCGCCGGAGGGGGTCTGACCTGCGGCGCGATGCATAAACCGGGGGGTGCTTTGGCATCCGGTCCCGGGCTCGGCTAAGGTTTCTTCCGTCGCCAGGGAAACCTGCGAGACAAGCGGAAGTGGCGCAGTGGTAGCGCATCACCTTGCCAAGGTGAGGGTCGCGGGTTCGAATCCCGTCTTCCGCTCGGAGAAGGCTGTTGCTGATCCTTGCATCGGCCGCCTCGGTGGAGTGGCCGAGAGGCGAGGCAACGGCCTGCAAAGCCGTGTACACGGGTTCAAATCCCGTCTCCACCTCGCTTTGTTATGCGGGCGATTGGCGCAGCGGGAGCGCGCTTCCTTGACACGGAAGAGGTCACTGGTTCGATCCCAGTATCGCCCACCAGATTTCTGTTCAGCCGGGTGCCCGTTTCGGGTGTCCGGCTGTTCTCGTCTCCGGGCCGATCCTGCCGGCGGCCGGAGCCGTCCGGCCGCCGTTCACCGGGCGGGCGGGGCGCCTCTTCAGCGCCCGGCACGGCCGCGAGCGGGCCTGCACTCTCCGGATCTTCGTCGGCCTCGGCCACATCGGCGCGCGGGGCGTCCACGCCTGACGGGACGCCCCGCGCGATGCCGGGCGTCGCCGGGTTCGGGTTGACGCCGGTGGACGTGGCGACGAAACCGAAGGTCGCGGTGGTCCCGGCGCCGAGCCGGCCGGTCCGGTCGACGTTGCGGGCGGTCACCGTGGCGCCGGACCGGGTGACCGTGGCGTTCCACCCTGGCTGACGGTCTGGCCACCGGCGTAGGTGAAGCCGGTCGAGGTCGACGGGGAGCCGTCGCCGACGATCACCTCACCCTGGAATCA
The DNA here is from genome assembly GCF_900113015.1 of Actinoplanes philippinensis. Taxonomy (GTDB): domain Bacteria; phylum Actinomycetota; class Actinomycetes; order Mycobacteriales; family Micromonosporaceae; genus Actinoplanes; species Actinoplanes philippinensis. The sequence goes on along the minus strand of NZ_FONV01000005.1, from coordinate 637,345 downwards.
CGCCGGACCACTGCGAGGGCGGCCCGGCCCGGTGGTGATCGAGTCGCCGAGCGCCCTGACCCGGACCGCGGCGGCGGCGACCACGAGCAAGGTTCCTCGCTTCCTCATGATCATCCGAGGCTCTCGGCGAAGTGCTCGATGTTGTCCGCGTTGTCGACCGCCTTGTTCGGGTCGGTACGGGCCAGCTGCTGACCCTCGGCGAGACCGTAGACGTGATCGTCGGCGCCACCGTTGACGGTGAAGTGGCTCGACTCGTGGATCAGCGTCCCGGCCTTCGAGTCCCATCCGGTGGCGGCGGCCGGCCAGTAGCCGCGGCCGAGGTGGATCCGGTAGTGATCGGCCTGGTAGACGTACGCCATGTAGGGGCTGGCGGCGTCGCAGACCAGGTCCACCGTCCGGTTCGTCAGCTCGTCGGTGATCGCGGCGAACGTGGTGGTCGCCCGGTTGAAGCGGGCCGGGCTGTACGCCCCGAACCAGGTCAGGTAGTTGCCGCCGCCGGCGGTGTGTCCGGCGAGCCAGGACCGGGCGCGCGTCGCGTAGGTGAGGGCGTTGCCGATCGCCGTCCGCAGCTGGGATTGTTCACTCGACGAGCAGTTCGAGAACCGCAGCGTGACCGCGGCGACACCGGCCCGCTGGATGCTCGTGGTCACGGTGCCGGCGGTGGTGCGCAGCGCTGCGGCCGAGCCGCGGATGCCGGTCACGGTACGCACGACACCGCGGCCGGAGGTGAGCCCGGTCGACGTCAGAGTGACGAGATACGTCCCGGCCCGGGAGAGGTCGTAGTCGTCGGCCAGCCGCATGTCCACGGTGTAGGCGCCACCGGCCGGGATCCGGGTGTAGGCGCTCTTCTCCGACGCGGCGAGTTTCACCAGCTTCCCGCGGTACTCGACCGGCGTGCCGTCGCGGGTCACCGAGAGGACCTCGCCGATCTGGTGCGCCCGCGGCAGGTCGAGCGAGCGCACGTCGATCGGCGCCGACGAGCTGTTGCGTGCGGTGAAACGCATGGTCAGCGTGGTGTCGGTGGCCGAGACGACCTGGTATGTCGTGGTCAGGGCGGCCGGACCGGCCGGACCGGCCGGGGCGGCGAGGCTCCCGGCGGGGATCAGTCCGGGTGCGACGATTCCGGCGAGCAGCGCCGCCCAGAATCCGCGTCGAGACAGGTGCATGTGAGACCTCTTTCGCCGGCGATTTCGGGTCGCCGTGGGGACGCCATGGGGGGATGGCGGCGGGAATCACATATCAGCATGTGTCAATGAAACGAGTCAACCGGCGGCTCATCAGGCCGGGGTGGGGCACGCGTGGCCGAAACCGGGTCGGCTGCCGGGAACGCGACTGCCGCAGCACCGCTCGGGCCTGCCTCTGCGCCGCATTCCCACAGACGGACGGCGGCCGTTCGATGCGAGCGACCGCCGTCCGTCCCGTGACTCAGAGCAGTTCGGCGGCCCGGTCCAGATCGGACTCGTCCACCGACGCGAGCGAGCCGAAGATCGAGACCGCCTGGTAATAGGTCCAGGCCAGGCTGAGGCAGGCCGGGCGGACCACCGGCGAGTAGGTCGCGCACTTACGTTTCAGGTCGGCGTAGAAGGCCGTGTCGACGAGCCCCTTGTTCGCGTCGGTGAACGCGCCCGCCGCCTTGTAGTTGCGGTAGCCGAAGTCATGCCGGTGACAGGACAGGGTGAAATCGAAACCGAGCGGCTTGTCCGGACTCGCCGAACAGAAGTCGGTGCTCCAGTCGAAGCCGTAGGCGGCCCAGTCCGCCTGGTTCTTGCGGGCGGAGTTCCAGGCGTTGTAGGACGAGGCTGACGTCTGGGTGAACGAGGTGAGCACCGCCATCTTCTCGGCGGCGGTCGCGGCCCGGGCCGGCCCCGCCGAGCCGAGAACGACGGCGAGCGAGACGATCACGGCCAGAACGGCCCGGAACGGTAGAAGGCGGAGACGAGCGGCGGTAGTCGCAACCGGTGGTGTCGCGGACATCGAGGCTCCTTCGAACGACCCGCCCTGACGAGCGGGCTGCCGGTGGGCGCCCGGGCTACCGATCGGTAACCCGAACGATCACTAAGTCTGGAGCCTGAAACCGGGCGCAAGCCCAGCACCAGATTGCCGTTTCCCGTCCCCCGCGCAAACAGGCGCTACCCCGCGATCATGGCGTCAGCCGCCGGGAAGTGATCCCACCAGCCGACACGGTCATGTTTGGTGAGCGTCTCTGCAAGCCGCGCCAGGAGAAGAGTGTCGTGGTCGAGGATCAGGAGGAAGTCTTCGTTGCCAGTCTCAAGAAGGCGGCGGACAACGGCGATCAAATTTGCGATGTACCACTGAGGGTCGGCCGATCCGTCCATTCTGAAAGTAAGTGATACATGACCTTGAATTTGCTGGCTCCAGGTTCCCTCGTTGCACTCGACTTCGATGTAAGCCTCGTCCCTGGCGAGGATCGTGACGTGGAAGCCGTAGCGTTCCTTGAAGTCTGCGGAGAGCAGCGGTGGAACCTCGGTGAGTTGATCGGTCGGATCTGGAAAGCCTCGCTCGGCGATCTCTGCTTCCGAAGAGGCGCCGATAAGGGCGATCTTGTATTCGAGTGCCATGGGAGGGGGTCGTCATCCGTTCGTTCGCGGTAGCAGTATCTGGACTATTTCGCCGGACGGCAGAATTGCCTTCACTTCCTTCAGGTCGTTGATCGGCCAATCGGTGAACTGCTGCTGTAGGTCTTTGATGTCGCCATTCCAGTCCTTCAGATTGAGGACGACCCTCTGCGTTTGCAGCTCGACGATCTTTTCTTTAGCGACAGACCAGATGCCATAAGGTGATTTGTCACCCTTTGGGGCATAGCAGTCGAAGACTCGGCCTTCGACCAGGTAGTCCGGATCTTTCAATGGGTCGCCGGTGTCTCCTGTTGCCTCACGAGCGCCGGCGACCTCTGGTTTCGTAGGTTGCTGGTGGACGGAGTATCCCTTGTCGGCCATGACCGCTGCCGCCTCGTTCTCGCGATCAATCGAGCGACGGTTGTCGTTCTTGTCATCCTTCGGAACCTTGCGGCTGACTCTCAAAGGGTTTCCGGTTGGGGTGCCGCCAGGTGTATGGGTTGCTCGGGTGAAAAGGTGATCGGGTTGCCCACGGGCTATGTCCGAAGGGGTGCTGGCTGGGGTCGCTCGGCCTTGGCGGGCGGTGGCCATGGCGGCAGCCTCGTTGGAGCGGACACCCCCGCCTCCCGGTGCGCCGCCGGCGTGCGGGCGTGAGGTATTGCCCGGGCCGTTCGGGGTGTCGCCGCCTCCGCCGGCGCCTTTTGGTTTCGGGGGCATTGTCAGCCGTTCAGGAGGCGGGTCAGGTTGGTGAGGCTGGTTATCAGGGCGCTCGTGTAGGAGGCGATCCGGCCGGACCATTTGGCCACCGCTGACGCTATCTGGGCGGCTACCACCGGGATGGTCACCACCAGCAGGGCCTCGCCCGCCCAGACGATCACTCGGGAGACCAGGTCGGCTATCAGGTCGCGGACCAGGTCTCTGGTGAACGACACCAGGTTGCCGGCCGCCTGCGTGGCCGAGGACATGGTGGTGGCCAGGACGCTCAGGCCATCGAGGACGTTGACGTTGTTGGCCATCAGGCTCTGGTAGGTGGCGGCTGCCTCGCCCTGCCAGTCGGGGACTCCGGTGGACAGGTGGCCCTGCAGGTCGGCGGCCATGTCGTGGAGTTCGGTGGCCATGTTCTGCCAGGTGGCGGCGTGGGCGGCGACCAGGTCGGGCAGGCCGGCCAGCTTGTCGAGGATCTCGCGTAGCGGCTCGAAATGCTCCATCGCCCAGCCGAGGCCGTTGGCCAGGAGTGCGCTGAACGGGTCGATCACCGTGGCGACGGTCTCGGCGGCGAACGCCCCGCCGGCCAGGGCACGGTCGGCCCAGCTGCCGCTCTCCACCGCCTGCAGGGCGCCCTGGAAACTCTCCGCCAGGGACAGGCCGGTCGTGCCGGTGGTGGTGGACGTGGCGGCGGCGACGAGAGTCATCGGTGAGCACCCCCGGAGAAGGTGAGGAGAGCGGCGGCGGGCGCGGTGAGGAGAGTGGCAGCGGGGGCGGCGGGCGCGGTGAGGGGAGTGGCGGCGGGGGCGGCGGGCGCGGTGAGGGGAGTGGCGACCGGACTCATCGGGGTGGCCTCAGAGGCTTCCGGAGCGGCGGATGCGGTCGGCGGCGGCCGTGTCGGCGGCGGTGTAGTCGTGACCGGTTCGGGTCAGTGCCTCTTGCGCGAGGCGGAGGTTCTCCTCGACGTACGAATAAATGGTTTTCTGGGCCTCCTGCCTTTCCTGCAGGATTCCGGACATCCAGCCGCACAACAGGCCGTATGCCGCATCGTTGCGGGTGATGGCCGCGCTCGCGGCCGTGATCGCGGCGAACCGGTCGCGGACCGCCGCGATCTTCGCCGCGTGCTCGTGGATCTGGTCGACGTCGGCGGAGAATCCGTCAGCCATGGGGTCCCTCTCCGGCGCGGGAGTCGATCTGGGCGGTGATGGCGCGGGCGGCCGGGGAGTCGGGGCCGAGTGTCTCGGTGACGATCTCGCGGGCCCGGCCGGCGGCGGCCCGCCGGGCGGCGGTGGAGGCGTCGAGGACGGCGCGGGCGACGGCGGACGGCGGGAACCGGTGGATGCGGTCGGTGAAGCGGATGTCGAGGAGGGCGCCGGTGGAGTCGACGGTCACCTCGGTGAGGTCGTTGCCGTCGCGGGCGGTGCCCCGGACCGCCGCTATCCGGTCGGCGGTGTCGCGGGCGGTCGCGGCGTTGCGCTCCACCCGGTCCTGCCAGCCGCGCAGGTAGGTCAGCGAGGCGTCAGGGTCCAGCAGCTCGTCCATCGTCTCCCCGTGGTGAGATCGCCGGTCTTGCCGAAGCGGTGGCGAGCGCCGAATTCTAGCAGCGTTCCTGCAGGCCGGGACGGGTGAGACGGAGGAGACCCGTTACACAGAAATAGCTGTTTCCGCAGCTCAGAGGCTTGCGTAAGGGTGCCCTAAGTCCGGTTTGCGGGATTTGTGGACGGGGGTCGCTTTGATCTGAACCTAGGTTGAGGTTTTACAGTCGCCCTGGCCTGCCGTCGATCTTGGCTGACGGAATCGAAGCGCGCGAGTTAGGAAGCGACCATGAACCGCCCCCTGCGAGTTGCCGTCATCGGAGCCGGCCCGGCCGGCATCTACGCCGCCGACCATCTGATCAAGGCATCGGAGACGGTCACCGTCGACATCTTCGACAAGCTGCCCACCCCCTACGGCCTCATCCGGTACGGCGTGGCGCCCGACCACCCCCGGATCAAGGAGATCGTCAACGCTCTCTTCCGGGTGCTGGACAACCCGCGCATCCGCTTCGTCGGCAACGTCTCCTACGGCGTCGACGTGAAGCCGGAGGAGCTGAACCGCTTCTACGATGCCACGGTGATCTCCACCGGCGCCGAGAAGGACCGCTCGCTGGACATCCCCGGCATCGACCTGCAGGGCAGCTTCGGCGGCGCCGACTTCGCCTCCTGGTTCAACGGCCACCCGGACGTGCCGCGCGACTGGCCGCTGGAGGCCAGGGAGGTCGCCGTCATCGGCGCCGGCAACGTGGCCATCGACGTGGCCCGGATCCTCGCCAAGACCGCCGACGAGCTGCTGGTCACCGAGATCCCGGACAACGTCTACCAGGCGCTCAAGGCGAGCCCGGTGACCGACGTGCACCTGTTCTCGCGGCGTGGCCCGGGGCAGGTCAAGTTCACCCCGCAGGAGTTGCGCGAGCTGGACCACTCGCCGAACGTCGAGGTGATCGTCCACCCGGAGGGCATCGAGTTCGACGAGGCCAGCCTGGAGGCGATGCGCCAGACCCGGCACATCAAGATGTGTGTCGACATCCTGCAGAACTGGGCGGTCCGTGACCCGCGGGACCGGCCGCGCCGCCTCCACATGTACTTCCTGCAGGCGCCGGTCGAGGTGCTCGGCGAGGACGGCAAGGTCGTCGGCCTGCGCACCGAGACCCAGGAGCTGACCGGCGACGGCTGGGTCCGCGGGACCGGCGAGTTCACCGACTGGCCGGTGCAGGCCGTCTACCGGGCCGTCGGCTACCTCAGCAGCGCGCTGCCGGACCTGCCGTTCGACACCCGGACCGGCACCATCCCGCACGCCGCGGGCCGGGTCATCGACCTGGACGGCGAGCACATCCCGGGCACCTACGTGGCCGGGTGGATCAAGCGGGGCCCGGTCGGCCTGATCGGCCACACCAAGGGCTGCTCCGGCGAGACCGTCGCCAGCCTGCTGGAGGACCAGGCCGAGGGCCGGCTGCCGGAGGCGCCCGAGGGTGACCCGGCCGCCCCGATCGCGTACCTGGAGCAGCGCGGCCTGCCGATCACCACCTGGGCCGGCTGGCAGCTGCTGGACGCCCACGAGATCGCGCTCGGCGAGCCGCAGGGCCGCAAGCGGATCAAGGTCGTCGACCGCGAGGAGATGACCGCCATCTCCCGCGGCTGATCCCACGCGACAAGGGCCTCTCCGCGGAGAGGCCCTTGTCGCGTCAGCGGGTGGCGGCGTCGGCCAGGGCGCGTTCCACCGGCACCGGTTTGCCGAGATAGAAGCCCTGACCGAGGGGTACGCCGCAGGCCGCGAGCGCGTCCCGCTGCGACGCCGACTCGATGCCCTCGGCGATCACCGTGCAGCCGTTCTCCCGGGCGAACTCGACGAGCGACCGGATCGACGCGCGCCGCGCGCCCTCGGTCGCCACCCCGTCCAGTGCCTTGCGGCCCAGCTTGAGGAACGCCGGTTTCAGCGACTCCACCCGCGCCAGGCTGTCGTAGCCGGCGCCGGCGTCGTCGACCGCGATCCGCACCCCGGCGGGCAGGTCGACGAGGTCCTCCGGCTCGGCGCCGTCGATCTCCAGGACGATCGGCCGGTCGCTCTCGGCGACCAGCTCCTCCAGCTCGCGGGGCCGGCGCAGCAGCCCGGGCGAGACGTTCACCGCGAGCCAGGTGCCCTCCGGGAGCGACACCGCCGACGCCATCGCGGCCCGGACCAGCGCGGCGTCCAGGTCGATGTGCCGGCCCTGCTCCTGCGCGTCGGCCAGCCCCTGGTGCGGGCTGCTGCCGTCGGCGAACCGGGTCAGCGCCTCGTAACCGGCCACCTCACCCGACTCCAGCTCGAAGATCGGCTGGAACACCGTGAAGAACGTGTACTCCTCGAACGAGCTGGACGCCTGCGGGGTGCGGACCCCGCGGCGGCTGGCGGCGGCCTGGGACGCCCGGACCGCGACCAGGCCGGGGGAGTTGCCCTCGGCGCCGTAGTGCAGCACCGACGCCCAGTCGCCGATCGCGCCGGCCATCGCGCGGCCCTCGCCGTGACCGGGCGCGACCGGCTTCGCGGCCGGGGCGGAACGGGACTTCTTCGGCTGCACCGGGCGGTACAGCCAGCCCTTCAGGTGAGTGAGCAGATCGACCACGGTGTTGCCGAGGCCGACGAAGGCGATCATCGCGTACGAGGCGAGGACCAGGTTGACCACGGCGAAGACCAGGTTCGACCACTGGCCCAGCTGCACGTCCCGGACCACGGTCCAGGCGCAGAGCGCGATCAGGGCGAGCGGGGCGAGCAGGTAGGTGGTCGCCGCGGTCGTCCGGTTGCGGACCTTGGGCGTACGTTTGAACTGGCTCTTCTCGCCGGTGAGCAGCTGGAGCATCGAGGCGAAGCTGCCGGAGAGGTTGACCGGCAGCAGGATCAGGTTGAAACCGTAGATGCGCAGGATGTCCATGCGCTTGTAGCCGACGTATCGCAGGTCGGCGGCCATCATCATGAAGTACGGCACCGACACCAGCAGCAGCACCGGGTTGAGCAGGTCGGCGTTGAACGGGTACGCCAGCATGATCACCAGGCAGATGGAGCTCCAGAAGATGGAGGCCATGTAGTTGACCCGGAGGAACAGCTCGCCGAAACGGTTCTTCTGCCCGCGCGCCGACCGGGCCCTCACCTGGTCCTTCAAGCGGGACAGGATGAGCAGGCCGCCGTTGGCCCAGCGCTGCCGCTGAATGCAGAGCGAGCCGAAGTCGGGCGGGGTGGCGCTGTACGCCAGCCGTTCCGGGTAGTTGTGGAGCGTCCAGCCGCGCACCCCGAGGTCGATCGTCGACTCGGTGTCCTCGATGACCGTACGGTCCTGGATGTAGCGTTTGATCTCCCAGTCGCCCTCGTAGGCGACCTCGCAGATGTCGTCGAGCGCCTTCTTGCGCAGCACCGCGTTCGCGCCGACCCAGAACGTCGCGTCGTAGTGCGTCATGCCCTGGTGCACGATGTGCTGGATGTCGGTGGTGGCGCCGGAGATCCGCTCCAGCCGGGTCGCCGCGCCGGGGAACGCGCTGTACGGCGTCTGCGTGACCGCGCACTGGGCGTACGCGCCCTGCTCCATCAGGTGCACCAGCCGCAGGCAGTACTCCGGCAGCAGCACACTGTCGGCGTCCAGGGTGAGCACGTAGTCCGGGTTCGGGATGGTCACCTCGGCCCGGCCGGCGCCGGCGGAGACCAGCGCGATCCCCATCGGGGTGCTCACCTCCTGGTAGCTGCCGCCCATCAGGCCGATGTAGCTGTTCAGGTTCATCGCCTTGTTCGGCTCGGCCGACAGCGACACGTACCGCTTGCGCTCGAAGCCGGTCACCGACGCGTCGAAGATCGCCATCAGCCGCCGGTAGAGCTGCACGATCCGTTCGACCGGCAGCACCGCCTCCTCGGTGGCGCCGCGCTCCAGGGCCTCGGCGATGGTGCCGAGATCACCGGCGAGCCGGTTGACGATGTGCTCGACGAAGAACGCGTCGGTGTGGTCCACCATCTCCTGCCGCCGGCCGAGGCCGTCGAGCCAGCCCACCGCGAACCGGTACTCGGCCGCGAGGTCGCGCATGTCCTCGATGGCCGCCACGCCACCGCCGAGGCCGGCCTCGAAACGCTCGTACGCCGCCTGCACCCGGGTGAACGGCACGGCCAGCTCCGCCTCGATCGCGCCGGGCAGGGCGCGGGCCGAGAGCAGCAGGTCCCGCGCGGCCCGGGTCCTCGGCTTCTGCGGGTCGTCGATGAGCAGCACCACCCGCAGACCCGGGTACTCCTGCAGCGCCGCCGACAGCAGTGTGGTCCGGACGACCCGCTCGTCCTCCTGATAGGACGGCACCAGCACGGTCACCGACGGGGTCGGCCCGGCCAGGAACGGGTCGAGCGCGATCCGCGGCGCCCGGTGGTGCGACCGGCTGCGGTAGAAGAACCCGATCCGGGTGATCAGGTAGGCCATCGCCGAGCCCATCAGCGCGGTGACCACCAGCATGTAGACGATCGCCTCGACGACCAGCTTCGGGCTGTTCGCCCGGCCCACGATGAACTGCTCGAACACCGTGTAGGCGACATAACAGGCCCAGACCGCGATGGTCAGGACGATGGCGAGCCGTCCCCGGGCGATCCGGCCTTCGGAGACGGGCGGCGGAATCAGCGGGTGGGGGGCCGTCCGCCGGTCCGCGCCCCACTGCCGTGGAGTGTCGGGCCGGTGCTGCTCCACCGGTTTGCGCTGCATGTGGGATGGCCTCTCACTGGGGATGGGACGCCGGTCCCGGCGCGTTTCCGCCGGTGCCCGTCGACCGGCACCATCGGCGGACCCGCCCGGTCGCTTGAAGGTTTCCGGTTGGTTGCCTTCAGCGCGGGCGTGACCTGCCGATTCGTGAAGCCGACGAGGACCCGCGATCGAGAGGCCAACCATGCAGACCGCCACCCCGCAGTTGGCGCGGCCCCCGGACGACCCGCTCGCGGACCCGGACTGGGAGGAGCCCGAGGGGCCGGTGCAGAAGCTGTCCTGGCTGCGGCTCGGCTTCCTGATCCTGCTGGTGGCCGGGGTGGCCGGGGGCGGCGCGGCCGCGGTGGTCCACTACCGGGACAGCGCCGGCCCGGCCGCGAAGTCGTGGGCGGTGCCGTACGTCGACGTCACGCTCACCCCGACGTTCGAGTTCCAGGACCCGGCGGTGAACCCGGCCAACGACGTGGCTCTCGCGTTCGTGGTGGCCGACCCGAAGGACGGGTGCGCGCCCAGCTGGGGCGGGGCCTACACGCCGGACGAGGCGGCCGCGTCGCTGGAGCTGGACCGGCGGATCGAGCAGCTGCGGGCGGCCGGCGGCGACGTGATGCTCAGCGTCGGCGGCCTGACCAACTCCGAGCTGGCGGTGGCCTGCGCCGACCAGGCGCGGCTGACCGACGCCTACCGGCAGCTGGTGCGCCGCTACCAGCTGGACACCCTCGACCTGGACGTGGAGGGCACCGCCGTCGCCGACACGGCGTCCCTGCAGCGCCGGGCGCTCGCTCTCAAGACGCTGCAGGCCGAGCGGAAGGCCGAGGGCAAGACGCTGGACGTGTGGATGACGCTGCCGGTCACGCCGGACGGCCTCACCGCCGCCGGGCTCGCCGCGATCCGGATCACCCTGGCGGGTGGCGTCGCGCTGCGCGGCGTGAACGTGATGATCATGGACTACGGGACCGCCGGCGCCGGTCCGGACATGCTGGAGCTCGGGAAGAGCGCGCTGGAGGCCACCCACAAGCAGCTGTCCGACCTCTACCTGCGCCTCGGCGTGCAGCTGACCGGGCCCGAGGTGTGGTCGCGGATCGGCGCCACCCCGATGATCGGGCAGAACGACATCGACGCCGAGCGGTTCACCGTCGCCGACGCGCGGGGGCTGGCCGCCTTCGCCGTCGACAACGGCCTCGGCCGGGTGTCGATGTGGTCGCTGAACCGGGACGCCCCGTGCACCGGCACCTTCACCAACGTGGTCGTCCACTCCAACACGTGCAGCGGCGTCGCCCAGGAGAAGCTCGCCTTCTCCAAGGTGTTCGCCGACCTGCCGGGCGCGATCGTGGGCAGCTCCGGGCGGGAGGCGGTGACCATTCCGGCGCAGTCCGCGGTCACCGACGACCCGGCCAAGAGCCCCTACCCGGTGTGGCGGCTCACCGCCCAGTACGTGCGTGGCTACAAGGTCGTCTGGCACGGCGTCGTCTACGAGGCGAAGTGGGCCAACCAGGGCACCGACCCGTCGGCCGGCGGCGACGCCACCACGCCCACCCCGTGGTCGGTGATCGGCCCGGTGACCTCGGCCGACGTGGCGCCGTCACCGAGCCCGACGGTCACCGGCGTGACCGGCGAGTGGGATCCGAAGACGATCTACTCGCGCGGGCAGCGGGTGATGTTCGGCGGGCTGCCGTACGAGGCCCGGTGGACCAGCACCGGCGACGCGCCGTCGACCGAGTACCCGATCAGTCCCGACGACCCGTGGAAGCCGCTGTTCCTCGTGCCGGGTGAACCGGTCACCAACTGAGACGAGCGTCCCCGGGCCGGCCGGCCCGGGGACGTTCCCGTCATCCCAGGCGCCGGCGCACGTCCTCGGTGGTGCTCGGGCCCGGCGACCACGGCGCCACCCACGGCGCGTCCGACGGTGGCGTGATCACGCCCTCCTCCAGGAAGGCGTAGCGGCCGGCCAGCACCCGCTCGGCGGCCGTCACGTCCAGCCGGTCGGTGTTGTCCCACAGGGCCGCGAACCGCTCCTCGGCGCGCAGCCGGGCCTGCCGGCAGAACAGGTCGGCCAGCTCACGGCCCTCCGGGCGGTCGTCGCGCTCGGCGTGGGCGCGCACGCACGCCGCCGTCATGGCGAACAGCTCCGCGCCGATGTCCACGATCCGGCCCAGGAACGCCTGCCTGCGCTCCAGCTTGCCCTGCCAGCGGGACATCGCGTAGAACGTCGACCGGGCCAGCTTGCGGGACGTGCGTTCCACGTACCGCAGATGCGCCGCCAGGGGGCCGAACTCGCCGTACCCCGCGGGGTTCTGCCCCGGACCCACCGCGAGGGTGGGCAGCCACCGCGCGTAGAACGCCCCGGCCTGCGCCCCCGCGCGGGCCTTGCGTCCCAGGCCGGCCTCCGGGTCGATGATGTCGCCCGCCACCGCGAGGTGCGCGTCCACCGCCTCCCGGGCGATCAGCAGGTGCATGATCTCGGTCGAGCCCTCGAAGATCCGATTGATCCGCAGGTCACGCAGGATCTGCTCGGCCTCCGACGGGCGCTCGCCACGGGCGGCCAGGGACGCTGCCGTCTCGTAGCCCCGGCCGCCGCGGATCTGCACCAGCTCGTCGGCGACCTGCCAGGCGATCTCGCTGGCGAACAGCTTGACCAGGGCCGCCTCGATCCGGATGTCGTTGCGCGCGTCGTCGGCGATCAGGCAGCAGAGATCCAGCATGGACTCCATGGCGTAGGTGGACGCCGCGATGAACGCGATCTTCTTGGCCACCGCCTCGTGCGAGCCGACCGGACGGCCCCACTGCACCCGGTCCGCCGACCACTCGCGGGCGATCGCCAGCGCCCGTTTGCCGGCGCCCACACACATCGCCGGCAGCGACAGCCGGCCGGTGTTCAACGTGGTCAGCGCGATCCGCAGGCCCTTTCCGAGGCCGCCGATCACGTTCGCCTCCGGCACGAACACGTCGTGGAAGCGGGTCACGCTGTTCTCCAGGCCACGCAGGCCGACGAACGCGTTGCGCCGCTCGACGGTGATGCCCGGCGAGTCGCCCTCGACGACGAACGCGGTGATGCCCTTCTCCGGGACCCGCGCCATCACCACGAGCAGGGTGGCGACAGTGCCGTTGGTGGCCCACAGCTTCACACCGTTGAGCCTGAAGCCGCCCTCGACCGGCTCGGCCACGGTGCCCAGCCGGGCCGGGTCGGAGCCGACGTCCGGCTCGGTGAGCAGGAACGCCGACACCTCACCGGCCGCCAGCCGGGGCAGGAACGCCTTCTTCTGCTCGGGCGTGCCGAACATCTTGAGCGGCTGCGGCACGCCGATCGACTGGTGCGCCGACAGCAGGGCGCCCACCGCGGCGTTCACCGAGCCGGTCATCGTGAGCGCCTGACAGTAGTGCAGATTGGACAGGCCGAGTCCGCCGTACTCCCGGTCGATCTTCATGCCGAAGGCGCCGAGCCCGGCGAGGCCGTGGAAGACCTCGTCGGGGATGCGTGCCTCCCGCTCGATGCGGGCGCCGTCCACCTCGGACCGCAGGTAAGCGGCCAGGCGGTCGAGGAACTCCGGCCGGGGCGCCGGGGCCGGTCGTGGATGGATCAGGTCGAGCCGGAACCGGCCCAGGAAGAGCTCTTTACCGAAGCTGGGCTGCCGCCACTCGGACTCGCGAGCGGCTTCAGCGGTCTGCCGTGCCTGTTTCTCCGAGACGTTCGCGCTCATCACATACCCCCTCCTCCGGGCCACGCTACGCACTCGCGTTACCGAGTGGTAGCGGTCGGTAGGCATTCGGTTGCTCCCCTTCGTGGCGGTCCGGCCGGGCCGATCAGTCGTGGCGTAACCCGCTGAGATCGAAATTCAGGAGAGTCCCTTGCTGCAGTCGAAGCTCAACCGCCGTCTGTTCCTCGGTGCCGGCGGCGCCGCCGCCGGATCGGTCGCCCTGGCCGGTGTCGGCTCCTCGGCCGCGCTGGCCACGGAGTCCGGTCTGACCCCGGACAAGGTCCTCGCTGAGCTTCTGGCCGGCAACAAGCGCTTCATCTCCGGCAAGGCCAAGCACCCGCACCTGAGCCGGGAGCGGATCGGGGCCGTCGCCAAGGGCCAGCACCCGTTCGCGATCATCCTGGGCTGCGCGGACTCGCGGGTCGCCCCCGAGCTGCTCTTCGACCAGGGCGTCGGTGACCTGTTCGTGAACCGGGTGGCCGGCAACGCGGTGGACCCGCTGCTGCTGGGCAGCATGGAGTACGCGGCCGAGGAGTTCGTGCCGCCGCTGGTCGTGGTCCTCGGCCACGAGCGGTGCGGCGCGGTCGCGGCGACCCAGGGCTGTGTGCGCTCCGGCGGCAAGGCGCCCGGCAGCATCCAGGCGATCGTCGACACCCTCACGCCGATCGTCGGCCCGTACGCCAACGACCCCGACGCCGTCGAGAAGGGCGTCCAGGCGAACGTGAAGGCGCAGGCCGCGGCCGTTCTGGCGCAGAGCGCCATCTTCCGGGAGAAGGTGGAGGCCGGGCACATGAAGATCGTCGGCGCCCGTTACGACCTGGACTCGGGCAAGGTCACCGTCCTGTCCTGACCCTTCCGAGCCACGCAGGCTGCGGGGGCGGCGCCGTCACGGCGCCGCCCCCGCAAGGCGTTTCAGTGCCGGGTGAGCGTGACCGAGGTGCACGTGGTGGCCACCGGGCAGAGCCGGATCTGCACGCTCGGGTCGGTCGCCGCGACCGCCCGGGTGAAGGTCGACCGGCCGCCGCGCAGCACCGTGGTCCGGCTGCTGGTGCTCGCCGTCGCGACGGTCACCGTGACCGAACTGTACGAGTTGTTGACCGCCGTGGCCGTCAGGACGTCGGCGTCCCAGTTCACCGTGCCGCCCACCGACGCCGCCGAGCAGTTCAGCGGATAGGCGCAGAGTGTGAAGGAGTCGGTCGCCGCCAGTGCGGGTGACGCGAACAGGCCGGCCGAGAGCATCGTGCCGGCCACGACGGCCGTCACCAGATTGCGGGCGCGTGCCATGGTGGTGCCTCCATATTCCCCGTTGACATCGGACTTCTTCGATACCCTTGCAGCCGGTTCACGCGACGACAAGACGGCGATATGCCAGTTTTCTGAATCCGTGGCGGATTTTGCGTTCCGGAAACCATCAGAACTCTCATGGCGAATTCCTAGGAAACGCTTCTAGGGTCGATGAATGCAGAGTCAGGCGGTCGCATCGTGATGACGGTGCTCCGCCCGGACGGGCCGGTCGAGCCGGAGCCCGCTCCGGAGGAGCCGAAGAGCCGGTGGAGCACTCCTGAGCTGCGCCGCCGGGTGCTCATCGGGGCGATCGTGGCCTGGGCCGTGACGATCACGGCGCTGGTGGCCGTCCGCGGTGGCGACGACGATCCGGCGCCCGCCGCCGCCCGCCCCTCGGCCTCGCCCTCGGCGTCCGACGCCCCCCTCACGGTGTCCGAGATCTATCAGACCCTCACGCCGTCGGTGGTGCTCATCCAGACCACCGGGCACGACGCGCAGAACCGCCTGGAGGCCGGCACCGGCACCGGCGTGATCGCCAACGCCGACGGCACCATCCTCACCGCCCTGCACGTCGTCGACGGCGCGGAGAGCATCCAGCTCACCTATGCCGACGGCACGAAGGCCACGGCCCGGCCCGCCACCGAGGACCCGGCCCGCGACATCGCCACCCTCACCCCCGAGAAACTGCCGGAGACGCTGGTCCCGGCCGTGCTCGGCGGCGGCAGCCGGGTCGGCGACGACGTGGTGGCGATCGGCAACCCGCTCGGCCTGACCTTCAGCACCAGCAGCGGTGTGGTCTCCGGCCTGGAACGGGTACTCAACCGGGACAGGGGCGAGGCCGACATCGAGGGCCTCATCCAGTTCGACGCGGCGGTCAACCCGGGCAACTCCGGCGGCCCGCTGATCAACGACCGCGGGCAGGTGGTCGGCATCGTGATCGCGCTGGCCAACCCGAGCGGCGCGGGCACCTTCATCGGCATCGGCTTCGCCGTCCCGATCGGCGCGGCCCTCGGCGGCGCAGGCGAGGGCGACGGCCGGTCGCCGCCCCTCTGATTCGTTCGACACGAGCAAGGATGGATGAATGAGCTGGACCGACGCCCCGCCCGCCTCCGCCGGCCCGATCGAGAAGGTGCTCTACGAGGTCAAGAAGACCATCGTCGGCCAGGACAACCTGCTCGAGCGGCTGATCGTGGCGCTGCTGGCCCGGGGGCACATCCTGGTCGAGGGTGTGCCCGGCCTGGCCAAGACACTCGCCGTCAAGTCGCTGGCCGAGGCGATCGGCGGCGACTTCCACCGGGTGCAGTTCACCCCCGACCTGGTCCCCGCCGACATCGTCGGCACCCGCGTCTACAACCAGCAGAGCGGCGAGTTCCAGGTGCAGCTCGGCCCGGTCTTCACCAACCTGCTGCTGGCCGACGAGATCAACCGGGCGCCGGCCAAGGTGCAGAGCGCCCTGCTGGAGACGATGCAGGAGCGGCAGGTCACCATCGGCCGCGAGACCCATAAGCTGCCCAGCCCGTTCCTGGTGATGGCCACCCAGAACCCGATCGAGAACGAGGGCGTCTATCCGCTGCCCGAGGCGCAGGTCGACCGCTTCATGATGAAGGTGGTGGTCGGCTACCCCAGCGTCACCGAGGAGTTCGTGGTCGTCGAGCGGGCTCTCGGGCGGGCCGCCGCGATCCAGCGGATCATCGACCCGGCCACCCTCGCCGGCCTGCAGGAGGAGGTCGACCGGGTCTACGTCGACCCGTCCCTCATCGAGTACGCGGTGAACCTCGCCCACGCCACCCGTGACCCGGCCCGGGTCGGGCTCACCGACCTGGCCCGCTACGTCACGTTCGGGGCCAGTCCACGGTCTTCGATCAGCCTGGTGCTGGCGGGGCGGGCGCTGGCCTACATCCGCGGCCGGGAGTACGTCGTACCCGAAGATCTCGGTGACCTTGCCCTGGATGTCCTGCGGCACCGGCTGGTGCTCTCCTACGAGGCGCTCTCCGACGAGGTCACCGCCGACCTGATCATCGCGAAGATCCTGGCGAACCTGTCGTTCCCGGAGCCCGCGGGCCGGGGCCGCTAGATGACCACCGCCCCCGACCGGCTGCTGCGGCGCCTCGAGTGGAAACTCGGGCGCCGCCTCGACGGGCGCCTGCAGGGCTCCTACCGGACCGTGTGGCACGGCGCCGGGCTCGACTTCACCGACCTGCGGGCGTATACGCCGGAGGACGACGTCCGGCACATCGACTGGAACGTGACGGCACGCCTCGACGAGCCGTTCGTCCGGCAGTACACCGAGGATCGGGAGATGACCGCCTGGATGGTGATCGACAGGTCGGCCTCGATGAGGTTCGGTGCCGGCAAGGAGTCGACCGCTTCGGATCTGGCGGTGGCGATCGCGCGGCTGATCTCCCAGGGTGGTAATCGGGTCGGGGCGATCCTGTTCGACAATCAGTCCCACAAGGTCATCCCGCCGCGTGCCGGACGGGATCAGGTTCTGCGGATCGCTCGTGAGGCCACACGAGAAGTCACGAAAAAGTCGGACAAGACAACCGACTTGGCGGGCATGCTGCGTTTGGCTGCGGCGACCACCGCGCAACGGCGCAGCCTCGTCTTCGTCATGTCCGACTTCATCGGCGACCCCGGCTGGGACCGCCCGCTGGCCCAGCTCACCCACCGCCACGAGGTGGTGGTGATCCGCGTCGTCGACCCGGCCGAACTCGAACTCCCCGACCTCGGCCTGATCCTCGTCGAGGACGCCGAGACCGGAGAGCAACTGCTCGTCGACACCAGCGACCCGCTGCTGCGGGCCCGCCTCACCGAGCAGGTCGGCGCCCGCGAGGACGAGCTGGCCGCCGGCATGCGCCGGGCCGGCGTCGACGCCCACCGGATCACCACCGACCAGGACATGACGGCCACCCTGGTCGACATGGTCCGCCGCTCCGGACGGAGGCGCCGGTGACCTTCCTCTACCCGGCCGTCATCGGCGTGGCCGTCCTGGTCGGCGCCGCGGCCGTCGCCGGTTACGTGGTTCTGCAGAAAAGGCGCGCCGAAGCCCTGAGTCAGGCCGGCTTCGCCGCATCGCAGAAAAGCCGGCTCCGCCAGCATCTGCCGTACGCCCTGCTCCTGGCCGCCCTCCCGGTGATGCTGGTCGGTCTGGCCCGTCCGCAGGCCGAGGTCGCCGTGCCCCGCGTCGCCGGCACCGTCCTGCTCGCCTTCGACGTGTCCAACAGCATGTCCGCCGCCGACGTCGCCCCGAGCCGGCTCGGCGCCGCGCAGGAGGCCGCGAAGGCGTTCGTCACCGACCAGCCGGACAGCGTCGACGTCGGCGTGCTCGTCTTCGGCGACCAGGCGCTGCTCACCCAGGCGCCCACCGACGACCACGCGGCCGCGATCGCCGCGATCGGCCGGGTCACGCCCAGCGGCGGCACCTCGCTCGGGCAGGCCATCCTGGTCGCGCTCGGCACGATCACCGGTAAACCGGTCGCGCTCCCGCAGGAGGGTGGCGCCGCCCCCGATCTCGGGTATTGGCCGTCCGCCACGATCGTCGTCTTCTCCGACGGCGAGGAGACCGGCGGGCCCGACGTGCAGGCCGCCGCCGAGCTCGCCGCGGCCGCCGGCGTCCGGATCCAGACCGTCGGCGTCGGCACCGCCAAGGGCGCGACCGTCGAGGTGGACGGCTTCCAGCTGGGCACCGCCCTGGACGAGACGCTGCTGACCACCGTGGCGCAGGTGACCGGCGGGGCGTACCAGCAGGCCGGTGACGCCGCCGCGCTCACCGACAGCACCAAGTCGATCGACCTGCGCCTGACCACCGAGAAGGAGCCGCTCGAGCTGACCGCCCCGTTCGCCGCGGTCGCCCTGCTGCTCCTGACGCTCGGCGGGCTGCTGGGCGTCCGCTGGCACGGAAGGATCGTCTGATGTCGCTGAGCTGGCCCTGGGCGCTGGCCGCGGTCCTCGCGGTGCCGCTGCTGCTGCTCGCTCGCTGGTGGTTCAACCGGCGCCGCAAACGGACCGCCGTCACCGTGTCGAGCGTCGCCCTGATCCGGGCCGCGCTGCCCGGCCGGACCGCGTGGCGCCGGCGCATCCCGGTCTACCTGTTCCTGACCGGGCTGGTCGCGCTGGCCGGAGGCATCGCCCGGCCGCAGGCGTCGGTCGCGGTCCCGTCCAACGACACCACGATCCTGCTGGCCATCGACGTGTCCGGCTCGATGTGCAACACCGACATCGCCCCGAACCGGCTGGCCGTCGCGGTCGACGCGGCCCGCGAGTTCGTCGAGGCGCAGGAGGGCGACACGAAGATCGGTCTGGTCGCCTTCTCCGGGATCGCCGGCCTGCTGGTGCCGCCGACCGCCGACAAGGACCCGCTGCTCGACGCGATCGCCGGCCTCAAGACGGCTCGCGGCACGGCGATCGGCCAGGCCATCCTCACCTCGATCGACGCGATCGCCGAGATCAACCCGGACGTCGCCAAGACCGGCGTCGACCTCAACGGGACAGTCCCCGACGGCACCGGAGCCGACTTCGAGCCGGACACCATCGTCGTCCTCACCGACGGGTCGAACACCACCGGCGTCGCCCCGGTCACCGCCGCCGAACAGGCCGCGGCCCGGCGGCTGCGCGTCTACACGATCGGGTTCGGCACCACCGAGCCCAAGCAGATGGTCTGCACCGCCGAGCAGGTCAGCGGCGACTCGGCGTTCACCGGCGGCGGATTCGGCGGCGGCGGGTTCGGCGGTGGCGGCGGCGGGCGGGGCGGCGGCAACCGGGAGATCGACGAGGACGCGCTGACCGAGGTCGCCGACCTCACCGGCGGGCGCTACTTCAAGGCCCAGGACGCCGAGCAGCTCACCGACGTCCTCGGCGACCTGCCCCGCGAATTCGGCCTCACCAAGCAGAACGTCGAGATCAGCGTCTGGTTCCTGCTGCTCGGCACGCTACTGGTCAGCGCGGCCGTGGGCCTTTCCCTCTGGTGGAATCGCGGTCCGGCGATCCGTCGTCCGGCAAACCCGGTGTAGTACGGCGTGGGCAGCCCCCAACCGCATCGACGGCGGCTCGTGGCTGCCCCGCGACGCAGGTGGCCGGTCCGGACCGCCCGGCGGCCGCCGGGCTGAATCCGGTGGCCACGCGGGGTGGCCGTACCCCCTCATGGGTTCAAGCGACGGTGACGTTGCGCGGCCATGCGGACCGGGGCGTCGGGCTCGCCGAAGCGGTCGTAGCCGGGGCGGCGTTCGACGATCTCGAAGAAGACGCGGCCGCCGTAGACCGGGGTGTAGAGGTGGAGCAGTTCGTGGCCGGACGGGTCCCGGTCGTAGAGGATGCCGTGCCGGGCCAGGGTGGCGACGAGATCGGCGTCCAGGGCGAAGCGGGCGATCAGGTCGTCGTAGTAGTTGTCGGGCACCGGCAGAGGCGGCAGGGTGAGGGCCGCGGCGGTGGCGACGATGTCGTCGGTGGTGAAGGCGACGTGTTGCGGGTCGGCGACCGCGGGCGCCCATTCGCCGCGGCGCAGCAGGGCCACCGTGAGGGCGACCCGGACGGTGCGGGACGTGTTCGCGACGGCGCGGGAGCGCATCAGGCCGAAGGGGGCGGCGTACTCCTCGGTGGCGAGATGGTCCAGGCCCAGCACCGAGTGGTAGAAGAGGCCCGCCTCGTCGAAGTGGTCGAACGGCTGCGCCAGCCCGAGATGGTCGACCGTCAGCAGGCCGGCGCCCGGTCCGGCCGGGACGCCGGTGGGGAGGAAGTCGGCGCGCCATCCGTCGCCGGGCGGGGTCACGAAGACGCTGGTGCCGTCGGGGGCGGTGATCGCGGCGAGTTCGGTTTCGCCGGGCTCGCGGACGTTCGGGTGGGCCGGCGCCAGGAGTGCCCCGGCGCGGGTCACCGAACGGCCCGGATCGGTGGAGGTGACCGCGAAAGCGCTGATGGCGGCCGGGCCGGGGCGGGTCACGGCGCTGTTCAGGACGATCCGGGCGGTTCCCTGCTCCCAGAGTTCTACGGGTTTGGTGCGGTGCTGGCCGGTGTGGGTGAAGCCGAGGCCGCGCAGGGCGGAGCGGAGTTCGGGGCCGGAGTTGCCGTCGACGGCGAACTCGGTGAAGGCGTGGCCGGCCAGCTCGGGAGCCCCGGGGAGGTGGCGTACCGCGAGCGCGTCCTCCAGGCCGATCAGCGAGCGCATCGCGTCGACGGCCGTGCGGGCCGGGTCGGACTGGCGGAAGACGTCGTTGAAGACCTCCAGCGACAGCGGGCCGTCGTAGCCGGCGGAGAGGACCAGGCGGACGAAAGCGGGCAGGTCGAAGGCGCCCTGGCCGGGGAAGAGGCGGTGGTGCCGGCTCCACTGGAGCACGTCCATGCTCAGGTGCGGCGCGTCGGCCAGCTGCAGGAAGAAGATCTTGCCGGGGGTGATCTCCGCGATCCCGGCCGGGCTGACCTCGCGGGACAGCACGTGGAACGAGTCGAGACAGAGCCCGAGCGCCGGATGGCCGGCGCGCCGCACGATCCGCCACGACCGGTCCCAGGTGGAGACGTGCCGCCCCCACGCCAGCGCCTCGTAGGCGATCCGCATCCCGCGGGCCTGGGCACGGCCGGCGAGTTCGGTGAGCTGGGCGGCGATCAGGTCGTCATCGTCGGCGGCGGCCGGGGCGACCGACGAGCAGACCAGCACGGTGTCCACGCCGAGGGCGGCCATCACGTCGAACTTGCGCTCGGCCCTCTCCAGACTCCTCCGGAACAGTCCGTCGTCAGTGGAGTCCAGGTCGCGGAACGGCTGGTACAGATCGATGCTGAGCCCGAGGTCGTCGCATCGCTTGCGGACCTCGGCCGGCGCCGTCGGCGACACCACGAGATCGTTCTCGAACAGCTCGATGCCGTCGAATCCGGCCGCGGCCGCCGCCGTCAGCTTGTCGTCGAGGGTTCCGGAGAGACAGACGGTGGCGATCGACCGGCGCATGCGGGACTCACTTTCGTAGATAGCCGGTCACCAGATCGCCGAGCATCGTGCGGTAGTGCTCCCGACGCTGCGGGTCGAGCAGGTCCCGGTCGAAGAGCGCGCCCCACGTGTGGCGGTTGGCGACGCGGAAGAAGCAGAACGAGCTGATCATCATGTGGACGTCGAGGGCGTCGACGTCGGCGCGGAAGAGGCCCTCGTCGTGGCCCCTGTCGAGCACCTCGCGGAGCAGGTCGACGGCCGAGCTGTTGAGGTCGACGAGCCGGGCCACGTGGTTCATGTGCTTGGCCTGCTGCGCGTTCTCGACGCCGACGAGCTTGATGAACGCGGGGTGCGCCTCGTGGTGGTCGAAGGTGACCTCGGCGAGCCGGCGGACGGCCGCGACCGGGTCGAGATGGCCGACGTCGGCGGTCCGCTCGGCGGCGCGGATCTCGGCGTACGCCCGTTCCAGAACCGCCAGGTAGAGCTGCTCCTTGCCGCCGAAGTAGTAGTAGATCATCCGCTTCGTCGTCCTGGTACGGGCGGCGATCTCGTCCACTCTGGCCCCGCTGTAGCCGCGGTCGGCGAACTCCTCGGTGGCCACGTCGAGCAGCTCGGTGCGGGTGCGCTCGGCGTCGCGCCGCCGCTCGCCCGTGTCTGCCCGCACTGTTTTCTCCTGCGTCATGAACCCAGTCTGCCGTGGGCCTTGACAGTGTCCGCCGTCACACCCGATAACTAACGTACCAGTTCGTACATTAGAAATGGAGATCGAGATGTCGGCATGCCGGTGCGGGCTGATCGGGCACGGGATCGGCGCCTCGCTGTCACCGGCGCTGCACGAGGCCGAGGGGCGCCACCACCACCTCGGGCTCACCTACACGCTGTTCGACGCCGAGTCCCCATCGGACCTGGAACGGCATCTCGACGAGGCCGAGCGTGCCGGGTTCGCCGGGCTCAACATCACCCACCCGTTCAAACAACAGGTGATCAAGCACCTCGACGAGCTGTCCCCGACCGCCCGGGACATCGGCGCCGTCAACACCGTCGTGTTCTCCGGCGGGCGACGGCACGGGCACAACACCGACGCGTACGGGTTCGCCGAGTCCTTCCGTACCCAGCTGCCCGGCGCGGCCACCGGTCACGTCGTTCAACTGGGCGCGGGCGGCGCCGGAGCCGCCTGCGGCCACGCCCTGCGCGGTCTCGGCGTCGAGCGGCTGACCATCGTGGACCCGGATCGCTCCCGCGGCGGGAAACTCGCCGACCGGCTCGGCGCGAGCCACCGGGAGACGGCCGGCCCGGCCCTCCTGAAAGACGCCGACGGGCTGGTCAACACCAGTCCGATCGGCATGCGTCACCACCCGGGGATCCCGCTGCCCGCAGCGTCGCTCCACCGCGGCCTGTGGGTCGCCGACATCGTCTACATGCCGGTGGAGACGGAGCTGCTGCGCGCGGCCCGGGCCGCCGGGCTGCGGGCGGTCGGCGGCGCGGCGATGTGCGCCTACCAGGCCGCCGCCGCGTTCGAGCTGTTCACCGGGCGTACCCCCGAAATCGCGCGGATGCTCCTCCACCTCTCCCATCTTCTGGAGCGCGGACATGTTGACCGAGACCACCACTCGTGAGCTTCCCGAACCCCCCTCACTGCGCAGAATGGTCGGGCCCGGCGTCGTCGCCGTCGGGATCGGCATGGCGGCCGGCGAGATCATCCTCTGGCCGTACCTGACCGCCATCGGCGGCCTCGGCCTGCTCTGGCTGGCGTTCACCACGCTGGCCGTGCAGTTCGTCATCAACATGGAGATCGAGCGCTACACGCTGGCCACCGGCCAGACCGTGGTGGCCGGATTCTCCCGCTGGTGGAAGGGCTGGGGCATCATCATCTGCCTGGCCGGCGCCTTCCAGTACGTCTGGCCCGGCTGGGCGACCAGCGGCTCGACCCTGCTCACCTACCTCTTCGCCGGCGGTGATCCGGTGTGGATCACGGTGATCGGGCTGGCCGTGGTCGGGGTGCTGCTGACCTTCTCCAAGGTGATCTACAAGACGGTCGAGCGGGTCGAGACGCTCAAGGTCGCGCTGACCCTGTTCTTCCTCGCCGTCGTCGTCGTCTTCGTCATCTCGCTGAGCACCTGGGGCGAGGGCGCGAAGGCGACGGTCACCGAGTTCGGGCAGATCCCGGACGGCATCACGTTCACCATGCTGCTCAGCGCGATCGGCGCGGCCGGGGCCGGCGGTGTGCACAACCTGGTGCTGAGCAACTGGATCCGGGACAAGCGGTACGGCATGGGCGCGCACGTCCCCCGGCTGGTCTCCCCGATCACCGGCCAGGAGGAGGCGGCCGGCACCGGCGACCGCTATCAGTTCCCCCTGGACGAGACGTCGATGAGCCGCTGGAACCTGTGGTGGCGACGGGCCAACGTCGAGCACCTGGTCACGTTCGTGGCGGTCTGCTTCGTGACGATCGGCGTGATGAGCCTGCTCGCGTACGAGACCCTCTTCGGCCGTGGCGACCTGAAGTCGGACCCGTCTTTCCTGCGGATCCAGGGCGACATCTTCCAGGCCGAGGTCGGCACCTGGCTGAAGCTGCTCTTCCTGGCGGTCGCGGCGGTGTCGCTGTGGGCGGCCGCGATGGGCCTGCTCGACATCATCGGCCGGGTCGCGTCGGACTTCCTGCGGCGCAACTACCTCGCCGGGTCGGCGCGCTGGACCGAGGCGCGGCTCTACCTGACCGTGGTGTGGACCGAGATCGTGCTCGGCTCGATCATCCTGCTCGCCGGCTTCACCCAGCCGCTCGGCCTGCTGATCGTCTCCACCTGCGCGGCCTCGGTGGTGACGCTGCTCTACTCGGTCCTGCTGGTCCGCCTCAACACCAGAGACCTCCCGGCGCCGATCCGGATCCGCGGGTGGCGGCTGGGCGGGCTGCTGGCGGCGATCGGTTTCTACGGCTTCTTCGCGATCGCCATGGTGGTGACCCAGCTCGACAAGCTGTAGGTGGTGGGGGCCGCCCATCCGGACGGCCCCCGTCACTCAGACCCTGCGGCGACGGGTCCAGGAGAAGCCGATCAGGCCGGCGAGGGCGGCCAGCACGCCACCGCTCGCCGTCCAGATCCAGCGGGACGAGAAGTCCGGGACCCAGGCGAAGTACTCCTCCTCCGGCTCCGCCGGCACCGTCGGCGCCGGCGTGGTCAGGATCTTGCCGGGGCGGTTGTCCGGGACCAGCGGGGCGGCCAGTGAACCCTGGTCGGCGCCGGTGTCGCCGGTCGGCGCGGTGAGTTTCAGGCTCACCTCGACCGGCAGGCCCAGGTCCTTCTCCGGCAGGTCGGTGCTGGACAGGCGTACGTAGTAGGTGCCGGGCAGCGGGTCGCCGTCCCACGGCTCGGCCCACGAGCGGACCTGCCGCAGCCGGCAGCCGAGCGTCACCGACGTGGCCGATGTCTCGGCGACCGGGCTCTGCTCGCCACCGACACAGGCCTGCCGTCGGCGCAGCCCGTCGAAGACCTCGACGGTCCACGCGTGGTCGCCGGTCCGGCCCTGCGCGGGCAGCGCCACGTCGACGGCGAGCTCCGGCCGCTGCCCGGCGGTGGCCGGGAACTGCCAGTACAGGTAGTCGCCGGTCACGGCGGAGACCTTGACCGGCTGGTCGGCGGCGATCGACACCGCGGTCAGGTAGGACGTGCCCGCGGTGCTGACCAGCGGTGTCGGGCCGGCGGACGGGTCGGCGAGAAGAAGAGCCGCGGCGAGTACGAGCTGCTGCATGATCAGTTCTCCTTCCACTTGGCGACCCACCAGCGGGTCAGCCAGCCGGCCAGCACTCCGGCGATCAGGCCGGCGATCACGAGCACGAGGAGCAGCAGGAAGCCGCTGCCGAGGCCGGGGGCGTCCGGTGTCCGGGACGCGGCGACCAGGCCGATGCTCAGCTCGACGGGCATGCCCGGCGCGCCGGCGGCAGTGGCCGAGGCGAACGAGTTGCTCACGATCAGGCAGATGTCCGAGGTCGCGGCGAGCGCCGGCTCCTCGTCACCGGACCAGCGCAGGCCGGCCGAGATCACGTCCGCGCGGCCGCTGCCCGCGTCCACGCCACGGACCAGTTCGCGGCCGTCCACGGTGGCCGCCTTGATCAGCACGCCGTAGTCGCGGTTCAGCGGCCGGTCCAGGGCGATGCTGGCCGAGGCGCGCAGCTCGTCGCCGTCGCGGACCGAGACCCGGTAGAAGCGGTGCTCGCCGATCAGCTCCCGGTCGGTGTAGACGCCGGCGGCCAGCAGGGGAGCGGTCGCACAGTCCTGGGCGCCCTTGACCTCGGCCGGGGTGACCGGCGGCGGCAGCGCGGCCCGGTCGACGAGCTGCTTGATCCGGTCGGTCAGCTCCTCCTCGCTCTGCGCCGCGGCGTACGTGCCACCGGTCGCCTGCGAGATGCAGACCAACTGCTTGCGGGTCTTCTCGTCGGGCGCGAGGCCGAGCGTGTCGACGACCAGGTCGGTGCCCTGGGCGGCCAGCTCACGGGCCACGTCGCACGGGTCGGGCGGGGTGCAGGTGTCCTCGCCGTCGGTGATCAGGACGATCCGGCGGGCGGCTCCGGCGCCGTCCAGGTCCTTCGCCGCCTCGCGCAGGGCCAGGCCGATCGGGGTGAAGCCGGTCGGTTTCAGGGTGGCGATGGCGTTCTTGGCGGCGACCCGGTTGACCTGGCCGACCGCCACGATCTGCTGGGTGTCCTTGCAGCCCTGCTTCTTGTTCTCGCCGCCGTAGGTCGCGCCGAGCACCCGGATGCCGAGCTGGGTGGTCTCCGGCAGGGCGTCGACGACCTCGTTGAAGGCGCGTTTGGCGACCGTCATCCGGGTCTCGCCGTCGATGTCGTCGGCCTTCATCGAGCCGCTGACGTCGAGGACCAGCTCCACCACGGGCGGTTCGGCGGTGGTCTCGTCGGCGCGGGCGGGAGAGGCGCCGGGAACGGCGACCGCGATCAATCCTATTGCTGCCACAATGGACAGTTTTCTGTGGATCACGCGGCAAGATCATAAACATACGTCACGGGTACGGGTCCCGCGGGGCGGCCAGGCACCCGGCGACGCCCATCGCGACGCCGCCCGGGAGTCAGGAGACGGCAGCGGGCCGCGGCACATCGTGCGCCACGGCCCGCGGTGAGCGAGTGTGAGGTCAGGACTTGAAGACGTCCTTGATCTTCTCGCCGGCCTGCTTCAGGTTCGCGCCGGCCTGATCGGCCTTGCCTTCGGCCTCCAGGCTCTCATTGTCGGTGGCCTTGCCGACGCCTTCCTTGACCTTGCCGCCGATCTCCTCGGCCTTGTTGTCGACCTTGTCGTCGAACGCCATCGGGCACCTCCAGAGTCGGGCGATCGCTACGAATCGGCAGATACCCGTCAGGCGGGGTGGCTAATCGTGTCAGCGGTCCGCGTCCGCACCGTGCTCCCGTCCGGCGTGGCCGCCATGCGGCAGAACCATGCCCTCGGCCGGCGCAGGCCGGGGTGTCCCGCGGTAGTGGTTCCCGGCGCGGGTGTGCTCCTGGGCGTGCTCGACTTCGTGTGGATCAAGTACGTCCCCTTTCCGTTCGGTGGCCTGGGCAACTCGATCGCGGTCTGGGCCGTAGTGGCGTTCCTGCTGGCCTTCCTCAATCGATGGACGTTGCCGGCCGGCATCGTCGGCTCGGTGCTCTGCCTGGTTCTCGCCGTGCCGAGCTACTACCTCGCCGCCACCGTGATCCAGAGCGATTCCCCGGAGAACATGTACAACGCCACCGCGTTGCTCTGGATGGCGTTGGGTGTGGTGGCCGGCACGGTCTTCGGCGCGGCGGGCGTGCTGGCGCGAACCGCGGGGCGTTTGCGTGCGGCTGCCGCGGCCATGCCGGGCGCCGTGCTGTTCGCCGAGGCCGCGATGCAGCTCAAGCGGATGACCGATCCCAGCTACACGACCTCGGACAGCCTGGGGTACGCCGCAGTCCTGATCGCGTCGGGGCTGGCACTCGTCGTGCTGGTGAGCCGCGCCGACGCCGGCATCACCGGCCTCGGCGAAGTGATGCACCACCGCATACGCCCGGCGGCCGCGCTGTCGGCCGGGAGTGCCGCCCGCGTCGCGCGGTAGCCGGGGACGGCGTGGTTGCGGTCGGGACGTCGTGGCCGTACCACGAAGGGGTTATTTGAAAGCGGCGTGGCCGGTGAGCGTCTGGCCGATCACCAGCGTGTGGATCTCGGAGGTGCCCTCGTAGGTGAGGACCGATTCGAGGTTGTTGGCGTGCCGCAGCGGCGAATACTCCAGGGTGATGCCGCTGCCGCCGAGGATCGTGCGGCACTCGCGGGCGATGGCCAGCGCCGTCCGCACGTTGTTGAGCTTGCCGACGCTGATCTGGTGCGGCTTGATCGTGCCGGCGTCCTTGAGGCGGCCCAGGTGCAGCGCGAGCAGCGCCGACGTGTTCAGGTCGACCGCCATGTCGGCCAGTTTCTGCTGGGTGAGCTGGAAGGCGGCGATCGGCCTGCCGAACTGGACACGCGAGTTCGCGTAGTCGACCGCGGTGCGCACGCAGTCGAGCGCCGCCCCGGCCGAGCCGAAGACGATGCCGAACCGGGCCTCGCTCAGGCAGCTCAGCGGCGCCCCGAGCCCGCGCGCCTCCGGCAACTGCGCCGAGGCGGGCAGCCGCACGTCGTCCAGCGACAGCTCACCGGTGATCGAGGCGCGCAGCGACAGCTTCTTCTTGATCGTCCGGGTGGTGAAGCCGGGCGTGTCCCTCGGGACGAGAAAACCCCGGATCCCCTCTTCGGTACGGGCCCAGACGGTCGCCACGTCGGCGATGCTGCCGTTGGTGATCCACATCTTCGACCCGTTGAGGATCCAGTCGTCACCGTCGCGCACCGCGCGGGTGCGCATGTTCGCCGGATCGCTGCCGAAGTCGGGCTCGGTGAGGCCGAAACATCCGATCGCCTCACCGGCGGCCATCCGGGGCAGCCACTGGAGTTTCTGCTCCTCCGACCCATACCGCCAGATCGAGAACATCGCCAGCGAGCCCTGCACCGAGACGAAACTGCGCAGCCCCGAGTCGCCGGCCTCCAGTTCCAGGCAGGCCAGACCGTACGCCACGGCGCTCGTCCCGGCGCAGCCGTAACCCTCCAAATGCATCCCGAGGACACCGAGCTTGCCCAGCTCGGGCGCCAGCTCACGGGGGAACGTGCCCTCCTCGAACCAGTCGGCCACGTGCGGGCGCACGTGCTCGGTCACGAACCGCGCCACCGTCTCGCGGATCTGCCGCTCCTCGTCGCTGAGCAGGCTGTCGAAGTCGAGCAGGTCGAGCGGATCGGTGAGGGTCATGGGATCGATTCTGCACCGCCGGGCTCGTCAGCGTTCTCTCAGAGGGGTGATCTAGCCTCTTGATCATGGCGGCCTCGATACCTGGACTCAGCGACCTCGTCGATCCGGACGTCCGCGACCGGGTCGCGGCGTTCCTGACCGGGGTGGAGAGCGAGCTGCTGGTCGCGGTGACCAGCCCCGACCCGCTGATCGACGAGGCCGCGGCGCACCTGGTCCGGGCCGGCGGCAAGCGGTTCCGCCCGCTGACCGTCTCGCTCTGCGCCCAGCTGGGCGACGCGTCCCGGCCCGAGCTGCTGACCGCCGCCGTGCTGATGGAGCTGACCCACCTGGCCACCCTCTATCACGACGACGTGATGGACGAGGCGCCGCTGCGGCGGGGCGCGGCCAGCGCGAACTCGCGGTGGAGCAACCGGATCGCCGTCTACGTCGGTGACTTCCTGCTGGCCCGGGCCGCCCAGATGGCGGCGAGCCTGGGCGAGGCGGCGGTCCGGCGGCAGGCGAGCACCCTGTCCCAGCTGGTCCGCGGGCAGCTCGCGGAGACCGTCGGCCCGCGCGGCGGCGACCCGATCCGGCACCACCTGCAGGTCGTCGAGGACAAGACGGCCTCGCTGATCGCCACGTCGGCCTGGTTCGGCGGCCTCTTCGCCGGGCTGCCCGCCCACCACGTGCGCACGCTCGCCGACTACGGCACCGCGATCGGCATCGCCTTCCAGCTCTCCGACGACCTGCTCGACATCGCCTCGGAGACCGCCCAGTCCGGCAAGACGCCCGGCACCGACCTGCGCGAGGGCGTGCCCACCCTGCCGATGCTGTACGTGTTGTCCGATCCGTCGTCCGGCAGCCCCCGTTTGCGGGAACTCCTCTCGAAAGGCCCCCTCACCGACGATGAGGAGCACGCTGAGGCGCTGGTCCTGCTGCGCGAGTCGGCTGCCCTGAAGCAGGCGCGGGAGACCGTGCACGGCTACGCGGAGGCGGCCCGCCGCAGCGCCGGCACCCTGCCCGCCGGTCCGGCCCGTCAGGCGCTGGAGCAGCTCTGCCACTACATCGCGGATCGCACCGGCTGATTTCTCTTCACTCTCCCGGCCTCGAGCCGATGAGCGCTGTGCCAATTCTCTAGGAGAAGCACAGCGGGGGAGAGAGATGCGAAGCGAGGACGACGGTTTCACGCTCGTCGAGCTGCTCGTGGCGCTGGCCGTACTCAGCGTCGCGATGGCCGGGCTGGGGTCGTTCTTCGTCAACGGCAACCTCGCCGTGTCGCATCAGCGTGACCAGCGCCAGGCGGTCCAGGTGGCCTCCACCACGATCGAGCAGGTGCGCGGGCTGAAGGGCACGTCGCTGCTCGCCGGGCGCGGCCCGCTGAAGGCGAAGGAACAGTGGGACCGGGCGCTGGCCGGAAACTACCGCGGCAAGATGAAGAAGTACCTGGGCAGCATGCAGATCGCCTCGGACGCGGAGATCACCGACCCGGCCTCCACCCTGGGTGACAACGCGGCGCTCTCCACCGCCACCCAGACGATCTCGGCCGGCACCATGCAGTTCCAGCGCGACATCTTCGTCGGCCGCTGCGAGATCTACTACCTGCGCAACGACGACTGCGTGGACCCGTCGTTCGGCACGCCACCGGCGAACCCGGCCGAGATCCTCAAGTACTTCCGGGTCGTCGTGCTGGTCACCTGGAGCGGCAAGAACTGCTCCGGCGACAACTGCAGCTACATCGCCTCGACGCTGGTCGCCTCGCAGGCCGAGCCCACCTTCGACTCCAAGGCCGGCCCTCCGGACCTGATCACCACCGAGATGTGGTTCTACGTCAACAGCGAGACGCCGAACTGGCTCGACGTCGACCACGGCCAGCTGCCCAACGTGTGGTCGTGGGCGGCGACGAAGCCGTCCTGGCTCACCATCGACCCGAAGACCGGGGTCGTCAAAGGACTGCCCACCGTCGCCGGTGACACGTCGACCACGGTGACCGTGACCGACTCCCTCAAACGCATGGACTCCGGCACCATCGTGTGGCACGCGGTCACGCCACCGACGATCAGTGCGCCGACCAATCTGACGAGCATCGTCGGCAACCCGGTCAGCCTGACCGTGCCGGCCGCCAACGGTGTGCCGAACCGCGTCTTCACCCTGGTCAACATCGACGACAACCTGGACCTGGACCTGGACCGCGCCACCGGTGTCCTCACCGGCACGCCGACCGCGACCGGGGTCTATCCGATCACCGTCAAGGTCGAGGACGCCAACCTCAAGTCCGCCGAGGTGACCTTCAACCTCACGGTGCTCCCCTACAAGCCGCCGACCATCACCGTGCCGCCCGCTCTGCAGGTCAACTACAACGCGGCGGTCAGCGCCACCGCGACCGGGGCGAACGGCGACCTGAAGTACACGTACGCCGCCACCGGCCTGCCGAGCGGGGTGACCATCAACACGTCGACCGGCGCGCTGTCCGGGGCGCCCAAGGTGGCCGGGCGGTACCTGCCGACGATCACGGTGACCGACGGGCGGGCCGCGACCGCCAGCGGCTCCTTCGAGCTCGTCGTCAACTCGACGGCGGTCCTCAACTTCACGTCGCCGGCTCTGGTCGGCGCCGACCGGACCGGCAAGGTCGGGACCGCCGTCAACCTGCCCGTGACCACGAACAGCCAGCTGCTCACGCTGACCGGCCTCACCCTCGACGCGCCCTCGCTGCCACCGGGCCTGAAGTGGAACAGCGGGAAGGACGCGATCATCGGCACGCCGACCACGGCCGGGACCTACCAGGTCACCGTCACCGCCACCGCGAAGCTGGCGACCGTCACGCAGACCGCCGTGCTGACCATGAACTGGACGATCTCCTGATGGCCGCGACAAGAAGGGCGACCGGAATGTGGCAGCGGCTGCGCACCCGCCTGGCCGGTGGTGACGACAGTGGATTCACGCTCGCCGAGATGGTGATCGCGATGACGATCCTGTCCTTCGTCACGCTGATCACCGTCACCGCGGTGACCGAGATCTACTCGGGCACCAAGCGGATCGACAACACCGGCGCGGTCCGCGACCAGCTGGACAACAGCTTCCGCCGGATGGACCGGGAGATCCGCTACGCGACCTGGATCGGCCAGGAGGCGCTGGTCAACGGCGCCTGGACGATCAAGTTCGCCACCCAGGACGGGTGCCGGGCGCTCAAGCTGAGCACCACGGGTGACCTGAGCCTGACCACCTGGGCCACGAGGGGCACGACCAAGGACGCCACGATGGCGCTGGCGTCGAACATCAAGCAGATCACCGGAGCGAACCCCTTCACCCGCAACAAGGCCGGCGTCCCGCCCAGCGCCCCCACCGGCATGGGCGCCGACTATCAGCCCGTGTTCTACCAGGTCCGCCTGTACTTCAACGTGCAGGACGGCACCGTCACCATGCCGTTCGACGCCACCTTCACCGCACAGAACGCCGGTACGACCACCGACGACAATAAGTACAAAACTGACTATTGCGTAGGAGTGACCCCGTGAGAGCAAGAATGATGAGGTGCGCCCGCGACGACCGGGGATCACTGCCGATGGCGATCATGGTGACCACCATGGGTCTGGTCCTCTCAGTGGCGCTGCTCCCGCTCGTGGTGCGCCAGGTCACCACCACACGCTCCTTCAAGGACCGCAGCACGGCGCTGAACGGCGCTCAGGTCGGTCTGGACACGGTGATGGCGCGGGTCCGGGCCGCCTCCGAGATCAACCTGAGCGGCTCCGCCGACGGCCGGCTGGAGGACATGCCGCCCTGCGACTTCGAGGGCGACGCCGGGATCGACGGCACCGGTGAGAAGCTGCTCTACAAGGTGAAGATCACCTACCGGGACCAGGACGGCGACGAGCTGAAATGCCCGTTGGTCGCCCTGCCGACGACCGCCGACGTGACCTCCGAGGGCGTCAGCACCGCGGGCACCCGGTCGGTGTCGGCCACCTACAAGTTCTCCACGACGAACAACAACATCCCCGGCGGATCGATCTGGATCGCCTCGTCCACCGACAAGACGCTCTGCATGGACGTCAAGTCGATGCCGGTCGCGATCGACCGGGCCGTCGTGATGCAGGCGTGCAACGGCAACAGCACCCAGCAGTTCGCCTACACCGAGAAGCTGTACCTCAAGCTGATCAACTCGGAGGGGACGAAGCTGGCCGACGGCACGATCGCCGAGGACGGTGTCTGCCTGTACGCCGCCACGCCGCACGCCTCGGGCAGCGCCGTCACCCTCCAGCGCTGCCCGAACACGAGCACCCCGACCGGCCTCTACCAGTGGAGCCTCGACGGCAACAGCCAGTTCCACTCGACCAACTCCAGCCGGGGCATCGAGAGCTTCTGCATCAACCTCAAGGCGGCCAACACCGTCGGCACCCCGCTGATCCTCGGCTCGTGCGGCGGCAGCACCACCCTGAGCGTCTGGCGGTCGGACCCGCGGATCGGCGCCGGCATGGCCGGTGACAAGACCAACCAGCTGGTCAACTTCGCCCAGTTCAGCCGCTGCCTGGACGTCACCAACCAGAACGTCGGCTACTCGTACATGATCGCCTGGTTCTGCAAGCAGGCCCCGACCGGCGTCGTCGACTGGAACCAGATCTGGGAGCACCCGGTCCCGGACGCGACGAAGAAGGAGATCTCCAAGAAGGG
The DNA here is from genome assembly GCF_900113015.1 of Actinoplanes philippinensis. GTDB lineage: Bacteria > Actinomycetota > Actinomycetes > Mycobacteriales > Micromonosporaceae > Actinoplanes > Actinoplanes philippinensis. Next base: position 604,009 of record NZ_FONV01000005.1, on the reverse strand, counting down.
CCCGGTCGTCGTCACCCAGAACGGCACCAAGTACTGCATGAAGTCGCCGCTCTCCACCGCCACCAACGCCTACGTGACGGTCGAGAAGTGCGCCACCAACTACGCGACGGCCTACGCCTCGAAGGACGACACCAGTGCCTTCGGCTGGACCGTCTACCACGACACCGGCAACTACGCGACGAGCTACCGGATCGTCGACAACAAGGGCTACTGCCTCCAGCCCACCGACCTGAACGCGACCGTGAAGGACACCCACTCGGACGGCACCAGCAAGGTCAAGGTGGGCGTCTGCAGCAGCTCCGAGCTGCAGAAGTGGAACGCGCCGGCCAACCTCAACGTGGCCACGCCGATCTCCAACGTCCGGGAGAACTAACTGCCATGACTCGACCGTCTCCGGCCACGGAGGGCCGGGACCCGGGATTCACCCTGGTGGAGACCGTGGTGGCGATCATGATCGTGATGGTCGTGACGGCCTCGCTGACCAGCCTGTTCGTCTCGTCCAGCCGGATCGCGCACCTGCACGGCGACCGGCAGATCGCGATCCAGCTCGCCGACGACGCGATGGAACGCGTACACGCTCTGAAGGTCGCGGCCGTCCTCACCGGCCGCGACCGGAAGAGCGTCACCGAGCAGTGGTCCGCCCCGCTCGACGCGGTGAGCGGCATGCTCGACAGCGCCGTCACCGACATCGCCTACGACGGCGACGCGGCCGACGGCGCCGGGGCGACCGCGAAACTACCGACCACGCCGCTGGAGCAGACCCTCAACGGGCTGATCTACCGGCAGCACTTCTACATCGGCAGCTGTGTGCGGCCCAGCGCCACCGCCTCCGAGTGCGTCGCGGCGTCCGCCGCGGCCGGCGCCGGCAAGAGCGCCGTCATCCCGTTCTACCGGGTGATCGTCGCGGTGACCTGGCCGGGCCGGCTCTGCCCGGCAGGCACCTGCTCGTACGTCACCTCGTCGCTGATCGGCAGCCGCACCGAGGAGCCGGTCTTCAACACCAACACCAGCGCCGGCGTGCTCGACCTGACCACCGAGATGGACAGCATCGTCTACGACGACGTGACACTGCCGGTCACTCTCGACTTCGCGGCCACCGGCGGCGAGGGGGCCCGAGTCTGGTCGGCGCTGAACCTGCCGCCCGGCATGACGATCAGCCCGACGACCGGCCGGGTCACCGGCACCCCGACCACGGCCGGGACGTACGCCACCCGGATCGTCGTCACCGACGTCTACGACCAGCAGGACTACGTCGCCTGGAGCTGGCAGGTCAAGGCGCTCCCGGTGATCAGCACCAGCAACACCGCCGTGCTGACGATCAAGGGCGGGGTCGCGTACACCAAGACGTTCGCCGTGACCGGCGGATCACCGGCGCTCGTCTGGTCGGCGACCGGCCTGCCGCCCGGCCTCACCATGGCCGCGGCCACCGGCATCGTCTCCGGCACCCCGACCGGGGTCGGCTCGTGGAGCTCGACGATCACCGTGACCGACGGCCACCAGCAGACGAACGCGAAGACGTACACCTTCACGGCCGCGACACTGTCGCTGAGCGTCGCCGCGCAGAGCCTGACCCTCGGCACGGCGGCCTCGGTCACGATCGCGGCGGCGGGCGGCATCCAGCCGTACGCGTACACCGCCACCAATCTGCCCCCCGGGCTGACCATGAACGGCACGACCGGTGTGGTCAGCGGCACGCCGGCCCAGGCCGGCAGCTGGGCCGTCGTGATCAAGGTGGTGGACGCGGCCGGCAGCACGCTCTCCCGGACCGCGACCTGGAAGGTGACGTGATGGGACGGCGCGACGACGACGGGTACACCCTGGCCGAGCTGATCGTCGCGACGACCCTGATGGGGGTGGTCACCGCGGTGACCACGCTCGCCGTGGTGCAGATCTACCGGTCGTACAACTCGACCGATTCCGAGATCGAGGCGCAGACGCAGGTCACCACGGCGTTCCGGGTCCTGGACCAGGAGATCAGGTACGCCCGGAGCGTCAGCGACCCGGGCGTGGTCGAAGGGGACTCCTACGTGGAGTACCTGGTCAACCTCGACGACGTGGACACCTGTGTGCAGTTGCGGCTGCACACCCCGACCGGGGAGCTGCAGCGCCGGAAGTGGCCCAAGAAGGCCGGCGTGGTGTCGCCGACCGCCTGGACCACGCTGGCGTCGCTGGCCACCTCGGAGAAGCCGTTCACGGTGATCCCGGTCGACGCCAACGCCTTGGACGGCTTCCGCTACCAGCGGCTGCGGGTCTTCTTCACCTCGGACGCGGGCCTCGGCGAAGCGGCGTCCCGCCGGGTCACCGACATCACCTTCACCGCGCTCAACGCGACTGCCGACGACAACGCGGACACCTGCACCGAGGCCAGGGGAGTGAGCTCATGAGGTTGTGGCGCCGCCGTGGCGACGAAGGGTCACTCCCCATCGCCGTGCTGATCACGCTCGTCGGCATGAGCCTGGGCGGCCTGCTCACCTCCATGGTGGTCAACTCGATCACCGACTCCAACCTCAGCGCCCGGCGGGTGCTGGCGCTGCACGCCGCGCAGGCCGGGCTCGACGTGGGGCTCGCCCAGGTGCGCGGCGCCGTCAAGGCCAACGCGATCACCGGCGCGGAGGAGGGCGACCGTGCCCAGCTGCCGTGCAGCCCGCTCACCGGCTCCGTCGGGGGCGGCAACGAGTCGTCGTACACGGTATCGGTCGCCTACTTCCGCACCGACCCGCAGGGGCAGGACGCCGACTGGCTCGACGACAACGCCATCTCCTGCGTGACCGTCAGCGGCCCGCAGTACGTGCCCGCGTACGCCCGGTTCACCGCGATCGGCAAGGCCGTCACCGGTGGCCGCACCATGACCCGCACCCTGAGCGGCACCTACGTGCTGCACACCACGAACGCCAACATCTACGGCGGGCTGATCCACGCCTACCGGACCAGCAGCAGCGTCAAGGACTACTGCATCGACGCGGGCTCCGGCGACCCGAACGGCGCCACCCCCGTCACCATGCAGCTGTGCAGCCCCGGTGCGGTCGCGCAGACGTGGGCGTACACCGAGACGCTGCAGATCGTGCTCGTCGCGTCGCAGAAACCGTCCCGCCCGCTCGGCATGTGCCTGCAGGCGGGCCTCACCCACGTCGCCGACAACGTCGTCACCGTCGAGCCGTGCCAGGGCACCAAGCCGTCGCTGTACCGGCAGCAGTGGAGCTTCAACGGCTCTGCCGAGTTCGTCGGCTCCGAGCTCACCGCCGGCTCCAACACCGACGGCTCCTGCTTCTACCGGCAGTTCGACGGCGCCGCGGACAGCAAGCTGCTCCTGCTCGTCAACTCGTCGGGCTGCAACACCAGCTCGGTCAACGCCCGCCGCTGGTCGCCGGACGCCGCGGTCGGCGCGGGCATGGCCGCCTCCCCGGCCGGCCAGGCGGTCGGCCAGCTGGTCAACTACAACCAGTTCGGCCGGTGCCTGGACGTCACCGAGAAGAGCGTCACCTTCGTGCACATGATCGCGTGGCCGTGCAAGCAGAACCCGAACCCGGCCAACGTCGAGTGGAACCAGCGGTACGGCTACCCGGCTCTCGACCCGGCGAAGGCGGGCACCGCGGAGAACCACGCCACCGGGACGATCACCACGAACAACGGCGCCGTCTACTGCCTCACCAGCCCGTCATCGCCCGACCTGTACCAGTACGTGACGACGAAGAGCTGCACCGGGGCCGGTAACCAGCGGTGGACCGTGTACGGCGAGACGAACAGGTACGCCACCAGCTACCAGATCGTCGACGGCACCGGCGGCTACTGCCTGCAGCCCCGTAACCCGAAGGCCGAACCGCCCGACTACTACCAGCCGACCACGTACAAGATCAGCAAGATCTACGTGGCCCCGTGCGACGGCTCCACCCTGCAGAAGTGGAACGCCGACCAGAACGTGATCGCCGCGCTGGCCCTCAAGGACGTCAAGGAGACGAACTGAGAGCCGGTCAGCTCGTCGGGAAGAAGTTGCCGTACACGTCGAGCGAGGCGGCGCCCGTGGCGGCGACCGCCTCGTAGGTGTCGCCGCCGGCGTTGCGCCCGCCCGGCGGGTACGCGTACTTCGCTGTGAACGTGTAGGTGCCCGGGGCCAGCCGGTCCGCCGAGGAGAGCGTGAACCGGTAGAGGAAGGCCCCCGGCTCCTCGGTGACAGTGGTGCTGACGCTGCCGCCGGGAGCCTGCTTCGTGCCGCCGCGGGACACCAGCCCCTCGGTACGGGCCACCCGGATCACCACCTCCAGGGCGGTCAGCTCCTCGGTGGTCTTCAGCGTGACGATGCTCGCGCCCTGGGTGTCGCCGCTGTCCGGATCGACCGACCCGTCCGACCAGAGCGGGCCCTGGCTGACCCGGGTGAAGCCGGGCTGCCCCTTGACCGGTGACGGCGACGGGGCCGCGCTGGTCCGGCTCGGGGCAGGCCTGCTCGTCGGCGGCCTGACGGGAGTCGTCGTGGCGCCGGGCGTGGACGGCTCGATGCTCACCGGGTCGGTGACGACAGGTGTGGCGGTGGTCGTCGCCGGGGCGATCGACGGGGCCGGAGCGGCCTCGTCACGGTCGTCCGAGCCGGCCAGCGCCCACGTGCCGACACCGCCGCCGCCGAAGACCGTCACGACCGCGGCCACCACGGCGGCCATCCGGACGCGCGGGCCACGGCGGGCGCCCGGCACGTGGGCGCGGCGGCGGCCGGTGCCGGTGTCGTGCATGGCGGCCATGGTGATCCGGTCGAGCATGGCGTCGCGGTCGGGCTCGTGCGCCGCGGCCTCGGCCCGCAGCGCCGCCCGGATCTGATCGTCGGAGAGCCTCACCGGGCCGCCTCCCAGCCGTCGATGCGGACGTGGTCCCCCAACAGCTCGGCAAGCTGCTTCGCGCCGCGAGAGGTCGAGCTCTTCACCGCGCCGACGGAGATGCCCAGGACCGCGGCGACCTCACGCTCCGGGAGGTCGAAGGCGTAGCGCAGCACCACGCAGGCACGCCGCCGGTGCGGGAGCCGGCGCAGCGCGCCCCGGACGTCGAGGACGGCCGGCACGTCGGTGTCGCGGCCGCGGCGCAGCGACCCGAACGACAGCAGGCGCTCCCGGCTGCGGCGGCGTACCCAGTTACGGGCCAGGTTCATCACGATGCCATGACCGTAGGCGACCGGGTCGTCGGCGGCGGTCACCCGCTCCCAGTGCCGCCACACCTCGGTCAGCGCGTCGGCGGCCAGATCGTCGGCGACCTCGGACTCGCCGGTCATCAGGTACGCCAGACGCGACAGCGAGGCGTGATGCCGCTCGAAATACGCGTGGAAGGCGTCGTCGCGCACGGCACACCTCCTCGTTCTCCCGGATCGGACGACGTTCCGCCAGACCGGACGACGGTAGAGATCGTGCCCGGTCCGGGGCAAGGGCTGTTCGGCCGGTGAGACGCGGATATCAGCGACGTAGGCTACTTTCTCGATCATGGAAATAGGGATTGTCGGATTCCTGGCCGGCTTCCTCCTGTCGGTGGTGACCGCGCCGGTCGGGGTCTCCGGCGCGGTGTTCCTGCTGCCGGTCCAGCTCAGCGTGCTGCACGTGCCCAACCCGGCGGTCACCCCGACCAACCTGCTCTACAACGTGGTGGCCGGCCCCGGCGCGCTGCTGCGCTACCTGCGGCAGGGTGGGTTCGACCGGCCGCTGACCCGGCTGCTGATCGCCGGCGCCCTGCCCGGCGTGGTGATCGGGGCTTTCCTGCGGGTGTTCGCGCTGCCCGGCCCGCGGGTGTTCCGGGTCGTCGTGGCGGCGGTGCTGCTGCCCCTCGGCCTGTGGCTGTGCCTGCGCGCGGTCCGTCCCGCCCCCGCGCCGCGGCGTGCCCGTGACCTGCCGATCGGCTGGCTCGGGCTGGGCGTCGGGGTGATCGGCGGCGTCTACGGCATCGGCGGCGGCTCGCTGCTCGGGCCGATCCTGGCCGGCAGCGGCATCCCGATGGCCACCGTCGCCCCCGCCGCCCTGGCGTCCACCTTCGTCACGTCGGTGGCGGGTGCCGGCACGTACGGCCTGATCGCCCTCACCGCCGGCGCCGCCGAGATCGCCCCGCACTGGACCCTGGGGCTGCTCTGTGGCGCCGGTGGCCTGATCGGCGGCTACCTGGGCGCGCGGATGCAGCGGCGTCTCCCGGAGGCGGCGCTGCGCTTCCTGCTCGGCGCCCTCGCCGTCGCGCTGGCCGTCGTCTACCTGATCCAGGCCGTCTGACCGCACGGTCAGGGGATCAGGACCACCTTGCCGGTGGTCCGGCGGGCCAGCAGGTCGGCGTGCGCGCGCCCGGCCTCGGCCAGCGGGTAGGCGGGCCCCGGCGGCAGGACCAGGCGGCCGTCCGCGACCAGGCCGAGCAACTCCCGCAACGGCTCCCGGAACCCGCCGGGCATGTCCAGCGCGGGCTTGAGCCAGAAGCCGGCGACCGACGTGTTCCGCTCGGCCAGCACCCCGAAGTCGGCCGGCGGACGGCCCTGCCGGGACGCGTTGCCGTAACTGATCAGACGGCCGTACGGGGCGAGGCCGCCCAGCGCGGCGGTCAGCGTGGCCCCGCCGGTGGACTCCAGCAGCACGTCGGCGCCGCGGCCCCCGGTGACCTCGAGGAGGCGCTCCGCGTACCCCTCGGGATCGCTGTCCACCGCGACGCCGGCGCCGAGCCGCAGCGCCCGCTCCCGTTTCTCCGCCGTCGAGGCGGCCGCGATCACCAGACCGGCGCCGAAGTGCCGGGCGAGCTGCACCGCCACCGAGCCCACCCCGCCGGACGCGGCCCCGACCACCACTGTCTCGCCGTCGCGGAGCCGGGCGCTGCTGCGCAGCACGTGCCAGGCGGTCAGGCCCTGGACCAGCAACGCCAGCGCGGTCGCGTCGTCCACCCCGTCCGGCACCTCGACCATGTCGGCGTCGGCCACCGAGGCGCGCTCGGCGTAACCGCCGCCGGGGAACAGCAGCGCCACCACCCGCCGGCCGTCCGCGGTCCGGCCGGCCACCTCGGTGCCGGGCACGAACGGCAGCGCCGGCGCCGCCCGGTAGGAGCCGTCGGTGCGGTGCGTGTCGGCGTAGTTGACCCCGGCCGCGGTCACCTCCACCAGTGTCCGGTCCGGCAAGGCGACCGGGTCCGGCAGGTCGGCGGGCTCCAGCACCTCCGGGCCGCCGTGCCGGGAGACGAGGATCGCCCGCACTCAGGCGACCTCGCGTTGATCGGTTGCGCTCATGCCAAACATACTAATCAGGTGGGTGTTATAGGGACAGGTGCTGGAGGAAACGGGCCGGATCGGCCAGGAACGCCCGGGTCATGGCCACCGGCTCGGCCTGGTCGTAGGAGACCTCGCGGATCGGCCCCTCCGGCGTGATCTCCAGGATCGTGGCGCCCGGCGAGGCCAGCAGGATCGGCGAGTGCGTGGCGATCAGGAACTGGCTGCCCGCCGCCACCAGATCGGCGATCCGCAGCAGCAGGGCCAGGCAGCCGTTCACCGACAGCGCCGCCTCCGGCTCGTCGAGCAGGTAGAGGCCGGCCGGCCCGAACCGGTGCGCGGCCAGGTCGAGGAACGACTCGCCGTGCGACCGCTGGTGCGGCGACACCCCGCCGTAGGAGCGGGTGACACCCAGCCGCTCGATCTCGGTCGCCACGTTGTAATACGACTCGGCCCGCAGGAAGAACCCGGTACGCGGTTTGCGCCCGGCCGTACGAACCAGGGTGAGACTGCCGCCGAGACTCGACTCGGTGGCCCGGGTCGCGAAGTTGAACGACGTGCTGCCGCCCTCGGCGTTGAACCCGGCGGCCACCGCGATCGCCTCGATCAGCGTCGACTTGCCGCTCCCGTTGTCACCGGAGAGCAGCGTGACGGGGGTGGGCAGACGCAACTCCCGGCCGTCCGCGAGGGCGCGGACGACCGGGAGATCGAAGGGGTATCCGGCACGCGGCGCGCCGTCGAGCCGGATCGCTCGGAGAAACAGGGTCAGTCCTCCCGGGGGACCGGCACCGGGGCCACCCGCCAGATCCGGGCCGCGTAGTCGGCGACCGTACGGTCCGAGCTGAAGAAGCCACTGTGCGCCGTGTTCAGAATGGACATCCTCGTCCACCGGGCCGGATCCCGCCAGCTCTTCTCCACCTGCTCCTGGCACTCCAGGTAGGAGCGGAAGTCGGCGAGCGTCAGATACTCGTCCCAGCCCAGCAGACTGTCCGCCACCCGCCGGCCGACCTCGCCGAAGACACCCGAGGTGAGAGTGTCCATCGCGGCCCGCAACTCCTCGTCCCGCTCGTAGAAATGCCGCGGCTGGTAGCCGTTGATCCGGGCCCGGGCCGCCTCGTACGCGTCCAGGCCGAAGAGGAAGAAGTTGTCCTCACCGACCCGGGCGCGGATCTCGATGTTGGCGCCGTCCAGCGTGCCGATGGTGACCGCGCCGTTGAGGGCCAGCTTCATGTTGCCGGTGCCGGAGGCCTCCTTGCCGGCCAGCGAGATCTGCTCGGACAGGTCGGCGGCGGGGATGATCCGCTCGGCGAGGGTCACGTTGTAGTTGGAGGGGAAGACCACCTTGAGGTACGGCGAGACGACCGGATCCGCCTCGATACGCGCCGCGATCGTGGCGATGAGCCGGATGATGTCCTTCGCCGCGTGGTAGGCGGGCGCGGCCTTGCCGGCGAACAGCACCGTACGCGGCACCCAGTCGGCCGCCGGGTTCTGCCGGATCCGCTGGTAGAGGGTGATGACGTGGAGCAGTTTGAGCTGCTGCCGCTTGTACTCGTGGAACCGCTTGATCATCACGTCGGTGAGCGAGTCGGGATCACCGGCGGCCAGGTCCACCTTGTTGGCCCGCTTGATCGCCTGCCAGCGCTCCCGGAACGAGGCGTCGTCGGCCAGCCGCTCCAGACCGGCGAGCCGCTCCAGGTCACCGACCCAGCTGTCGTCGCCGAGGCCCTCGGTGATCAGATCGGACAGCCGCGGGTTCGCGATCTTGATGAACCGGCGGGGCGACACGCCGTTCGTCACGTTCTGGAACTTGGCCGGCCACAGCGCGGCGAAGTCGTCCAGCACGGTCTCCCGCAGCAGCTTCGAGTGCAGCTCGGCCACCCCGTTCACGGCCTCGGTGCCGACGACCGCGAGGTGCGCCATCCGTACCCGCCGCTCCGGATCCTCCTGAATGATCGACATCCGCCGCAGCCGATCGTGGTCGCCGGGGAACCGGGCCTCGACCTCCCGCAGGAACAGCATGTTGATCAGGTAGATGATCTCCAGGTGCCGGGGGAGCAGCTTCTCGAACATCCGCACCGGCCACGTCTCCAGCGCCTCCGGCAGCAGGGTGTGACAGGTGTACGCGAAGGTCCGCCGGGTGATCTCCCAGGCCTGCTCCCACTCCACCTCGTACTCGTCGACCAGCAGCCGCATCAGCTCGGGGATCGCGATCGTCGGGTGGGTGTCGTTGAGCTGGATGACCGTCTTGTCGGCGAACGTGTCCCAGCCCTCGTTACGCAGCCGGAACCGGCGCACGATGTCCCGCAGCGAGCAGGAGACCAGGAAGTACTGCTGCTTGAGCCGCAGCTCCCGGCCCAGCTCCGTGCTGTCGTCCGGGTAGAGCACCTTGCTGATGTTCTCGGCGCGGACCGCCTCCTGCACGGCCTCCGCGTACTGCCCGGCGGAGAACCGGCTCAGGTCGAACGAGGCCTCGCTGGCCTTGGCGCTCCACAACCGGATGATGTTCACCGTCTCGGTGCCGAAGCCGGGCACCAGCATGTGGCTGGGCTCGCCGAGCACCACCTCGCCCGGCACCCACACCTTGCGGGTCGTCGAGCCGGGAATCGGCTCGGTGTGACCGTAGAAGCCGACCGCCTGCCGGTCGTCCGGCGCCGGGAACTCCCACGGGTTGCCGTGGAACGCCCAGTCGTCGGGCAGCTCGGCCTGCCCCTCCTCGGTGATGACCTGCCGGAAGATCCCCAGGTCGTAGCGGATGCCGTAGCCGACGGCCGGAATGTCCCGGGTGGCCAGCGAGTCGACCAGGCAGGCGGCGAGCCGGCCCAGGCCACCGTTGCCCAGGCCCGGCTCGACATCCAGGTCCTCCAGGTCCTCCAGCCCGAAGCCGAGGGCCTTGACCGCCTCGGCGGCCAGATCGCCGGTGCCGGAGTAGAGCAGGTTCTGTTCGAGTTGAGCGCCGAGCAGATACTCCGCGGAGAGGTAGTAGACCCAGCGCGGATTGCTGGCGAACTGCGCCGCGGCGGTCCGGGCGCGCCGCTCGGCGAGATGGTCGCGCACGGTTTGGGCGAGTGCCTCGTACGCGTCCCGCGCGCTCGCCGACTCCACCGTCGTGCCGCGCCGGTAATAGAGGTTGCTCAACAGGTCCTGCTGGAACTCATCGGCGGTCTTGCCCAGTTTGCGTAGACCGATGCCCTGTCGAAGATCCATGCCGTCATTGTGCCCTCCGGACGTTTCAGAACACCCCTCTTCGGGCTAACGGCCACATCGTCCCGTTCCCGACCGGACGTCTGTTCCGCGCTCAACACCCTGTTCGCCGCCGCAGGGCGCGAATGGGAGACTGCCGTGTGCTCGAGGATCTGCTGCCGCCGTCCGTCGTCACCGTCGAGGCGTTCGGCGACGACCCGGGCGAGCCGTGTTTCCCCGGCGAGGAGGATCTGGTCGCGACCGCTGTCGACAGCCGCCGCCGAGAGTTCGTGACGGCCCGCCGCTGCGCCCGCGAGGCCCTGGCCGGCCTCGGCTTCACACCCGCGCCGATCCGTCCCGGGCCCCGCCGCGAGCCGATCTGGCCGGCCGGCGTGGTGGGCAGCATCACCCACTGCACCGGTTATCGCGCCGCCGCCGTGGCCCGTACCGCGGATCTGGAGAGCCTGGGCATCGACGCCGAACCGCACGCCCCGCTGCCGCCCCGGGTCCTCCCGGCCGTGACCACCCCGGCGGACCGGGACCACCTGGCCGGGCTGGCCGCACGGGATCCGTCGGTGCACTGGGACCGGCTGCTGTTCTGCGCCAAGGAGGCCGTCTACAAGGCGTGGTTCCCGGTCACCCGCCGATGGCTCGGCTTCGAGGAGGCGAGCCTGACCGTCGACCGGGAGCGGGGGACCTTCGCCGCCCGGATCCACGTCGACTCGCCGTGGCCCGCCCTGCACGGCCGCTGGCAGGTGGCCGGCGGCCTGGTGACCGCCGCCGTCACGGTCACCGGGGAACCCGCCGCCGCGAACTAGTCGAAGTGCTGCAACCCGGGCCAGACCAGGGACCACGGGCGGTCCATCCGGCACACGTGGACACGTACCCCGACCTCCTCGTTCTCCACCCCCGGGGTGTTGTGCAGGGTCGCCTTCGGTGTGCAGGTGCCGAGCCCCTCGGGCGGCGTGTCCAGCACCGCGATCACGATGCGCTTGGAGTCCGGTGGCGGGCCGAACCCGTGCAGCGCGTTGTGTCCGCTGTAGACCTGCGGCAGCCGCAGCGACGGGCCGTACCGGTCGAGGGCGCCGGCCTCACCGTAGTTGCCGGTGAACAGGACGGACCGCCGCTGGTCGGCCTCCGACAGGCCGGCCCACACGGTGCCGATCTGCCACACGTACTGCCGCCAGCCGACCTGGTCGGCGATCGTCTGGTTCAGCTCGGCCGGCAGTGACCCGGCCAGGTCCCGCTCCGGGATCACCGGCAGCGACGTGACCACCGCGGCCGCCGACGTGACCAGCGCCGCCCCCGCGACGAGCGCCTGACGGCCACGGCGCCCACCGGCCCAGCGGGCGACAGCGACGGCGCCGACGGCGTGCAGCCCGAGCAGCAACCCCGCCGTGTAATACGGCTGCCCGGCCGTCAGGAAGACCAGAACCAGCATCAGGGGGTACGCCACGACGAGCGCCCGCAGCCGCCGCAGCCGGGGATCACGCACCGGGGCGACCAGCCCGGCGATCCACACCGGAGGCAGCGCGAGCAGGGCGAACTGGAGCGGCAGCAGCATCGCCCGGGACTCGGCGCCCTTGTTCTCCGCGATCGCCGCCGCCATCTGCGCCTGGGGGAACCCGTTCGCCACCTGGTAGATCAGGTTCGGCGCGCCGATCACCACGGCCAGCGCCACGCCGATCCACACGTGCCGCGACCGCAGCACCTCGCGCGGCCCGGCCAGCAGCAGCGCCGCCCCCAGGCAGAGCAGCAGCAACAGGACCAGATGCTTGTTCCACAGACCGAGCCCGGCGACGGCCCCGGCGTATGCCCACGAGCGGGGCCGGTCCGAGAGCAGCGCCCGGACCACGAAATACAGCACGCCCGTCCAGACCAGCAGGTCCGGTGCGGAGGTGGCGGTGACGTGCGCCGAGGAGAGCGGGACGACACCGAACACCCCGGCCGCGGCCAGTGACTGGGCGGCCGTGCCGCCGCCGGCCTCGCGGGCGATGGCGGCGGCTGCCAGCGCGGTGAGCCCGAGCAGCACGGCGGCCGGCACCCGGATCGCCCACAGGGTGTCGCCGAACGCCTCGATGCCGAGCCGGACCAGCATCGGGGTGAACGGCGGCTGGTCGACGTAACCCCACTGCGGGTGCTCGCCGAGAATCCGGAAGTACAACTCGTCGCGGTGGTAGCCGTATCCACCGGCGGTGATCAGAAGCAGCAGCGTGGCGGCGGACGCGATCAGGCCGGCCGGCCACCAGGCGTACGGCCTCCGGGCAGACTCCATACGCTGTGTATCTGACGTGTCACTGAGCGCATCGACCACGGTCCCACCGTACGGGTTCCCGCCCGCCGGCCGCCAATGTCAACTCGACCAGCCCGCACCCAGCAGGCACGTGCCACACCCGCGGCACGCGCCGTCACCCTCGACCGTCCCGTCCGCACGCAGCAGATACGGGCAGGGATCCCCGGTCGGTGTGGCGTAGCGGCGAACCGGCTCGACCTTCACCGGCTGTTCCGAAACGGTCGTGGTGGTCATGCCTCCATTGGCCCACGGAACCCGCGCGCGGACCCGGGCCGGAAGTCCCGCCGATTCGGGCGGGTCCTCCCCTGGTCCGCCGGTGCCATCATGAGATCGGCTACGTCCGTCGATGTCCACGGAGGAGCGTTGACCGAGTCCGAGCCCCGTGAGCCCCGCCCCCGCGACCCCGAGCGCCCGGCCGCCGTCGAACGGGCCCGTGCGGGCGTGCGCTCCTGGGTCCGGGCGACCGGCCGCCGTGCCCGGGCCGGACTGCGATCGGCCAGCCCGTACGCCATCCTCGCCTTTCTCACCGCCTCCGCGGTCGCCCCGGTGGCCGGCGCCGGCCTCGGCGCCCCCGACGCCTTCGCCGCCGCCCTCGACCAGGTCGGCGGCCTGGGCAGCAACTTCCTCGCCGACAGCCTGACCGAGACGGCGAAACGGCTGCGCGACCGGGACCCGCGGGCGGCCGGCTGGAGCGAGGAACAGTGGCGCGACGCGATCGCCGCCGACCTGCTGCCCCGGCTCGCCGCCGCCGACGAGCGGGGCAAGGCCCTGCACGAGGAGGTCTCCCGGGTGCTGCGCGAGGTGGACGCGGTCGGCGCCGCCATCGCCGAGGCCGCCACCACCGACGAGGAGCTGCGGCACCAGCTGGAGGCGGCGTTCCGGGAGCTCGGGCTGGGCGTGGGCGAGCTGGGCTGGATGCTCGCCGAGGTGCGGCAGAGCGTCGACGGGCTGCGCCGGCAGTTCGCGGTGCAGAGCCTGGAGCTGAGCCGCCAGCTGGAGCAGGTCCGGCGGCACCTGGCCGAGGTGACCCGGGAGCAGCTGCCGGGCGGTGACGGGGTGCCCGCCGACGTGCCCGGGGGAGCCGTTCCGCCGTACCCCGGCCTGGTCAGCTTCCAGCCGGAGGACGCGTCCCGTTTCCGCGGCCGGGAGACGCAGATCGCGCAGCTGCTCAGCTGGCTCGCCGAGCAGGCCGTGGGCGGGCCGCCGCTGATCGTCACCGGGGTGTCCGGCGCCGGCAAGTCGTCGCTGCTGCGGGCCGGACTGCTGCCAGCCCTCGGCGTCGGCGCGCTGGGCGAGGAGCCCGCCTCGTGGGCCTGGGTGCTGACCGCGCCCGGCGCCTCCCCGCTCGCCGACCTGGTGGGCCGCCTGTACGGCCTGGCCGCGTCCGGCGCCTCCCCGCTCGCCGACCCCGTGGGCGGCCTGGCCGGGCCGGACGACGAGGTGCCGCACGACGACCTGGTGAAGGCGGTGCGTGCGGAGCCGTACCGGATCGGGGCGCTGGCCGCGAAGGCGGCCGCGGCGGGCCGTCGCCCGATCGTGGTGGTGGACCAGTTCGAGGAGCTGTTCACCCAGTGCCCCGACCCGGCCGAACGCCTCGCCTACGCGACGGCGCTGGCCGAGGCGGCGCCCGCGCTCGTGGTGATCGCCGTCCGCTCCGACTTCTACCCGGCCTGCGCCGCGCTGCCGCCGCTGGCCCGGATCCTCGCCGCCGGGCACGTCGTGCTGGGACCGCTGGACGCGGCCGAGATCCGCCGGGCCGTCGTCGAGCCGGCCGAGCACGCCGGCCTCACCGTCGAGCCGGGCCTGCCCGACCTGCTGCTGCGCGACCTGGGCGCGGACGGGCCGGACGGCTACGAGCCGGGGGCGCTGCCGCTGCTGGCCCACGCGCTGCGCGCCACCTGGGACCGCCGGGAGGGCATCCGGCTGACCGTCGCCGCCTACCTGGCCACCGGCGGCATCCGGCACGCGATCGCGGAGACCGCCGAGGGCATCTACCTCGACCTGCCGCCGGAGGACCGCGACCGGCTGCGGGACGCCCTGCTCGCGCTGGTCACGGTCACCGGCGACGGTACGGCCGTGCGCCGCCGCGGCGAGCGGGCGGCCAGCGACTCCCGGGTGCTGCGCCGCCTGGTCCGGGCCCGGCTGGTCACGGTCGGCGCGGACACCGTGGAGATCAGCCACGAGGCGCTGCTGACCAGCTGGCCGCGGCTGGCCGGCTGGGTGGCCGAGGCCCGCGAGGACCTGCTGCTGCGCCAGTCGGTGACCGAGGCGGCCCGGGACTGGGACCGGTCCGGCCGCGATCCCGACCTGCTGCCCCGGGGCTCGCGCCTGCTGGCCGCCGGCGAGCGGGTCCCGGCCGGTGACGGCGTGCCCCCGCTGGTCGGCGAATATCTGGCGGCCGGGGCCGCGGCCGCCGCCGGTGAGCAGCGGGCCCGTGAACGCGCCACCCGGCGGCTGCGCCGGATGGTCGCCGGGCTGGCCGCGGCCCTGCTGCTGGCGGTGGGCGGCGGCCTGGTCGCGGTGGACCGGCAGCGCACCGCCGACGCGGCCGGCCGGGACGCCCGCTCCCGGCAGTACGCGGCCGAGGCCGTGGCCCTGCTGGACCGCGACGAGCCGGCCGCGGTCCGCCGGGCGCTGGCCGCCTGGAGCGAGGAGCCGACGACCGAGGCCCGGGGCGCGCTGCTCTCCACCCAGATGGTGCGCTTCGCCGGGCAGCTCGGCACGGTGCCGGGCGGCTACTCGGCGGCGGTCAGCCCGGACGGGTCGCGGATCGCGGTCGGCGACAACAAGGGCATCGTACGGCTCTGGGACACCGCCTCGCTGACCGAGGTGGGACAGCCGCTCGCCTACCCGGCGCCACCGGAGGGCATCGAGACGACCTGGGTGGTCTCGGTGGCGTTCTCCCCGGACGGCCGCTATCTGGCCTCCGGCGCGCTGGTGCCGGACAACGGGGTGCGGATCTGGGACGCGGCCACCGGCGAGCCGGTCCGGGCGCTGCCCGCGGCCGGGGCGGTCGACTGGCTGCCCGGCAGCACCACGGTGGTGGCCGGGGGCACCGCCGAGCCGAAGGACCTCGGGCTCTGGGACGCGGTCACCGGGCGGGTGGTCCGTACCGTGCCGGTCGGGCTCGACGCAGTCACGTCACTGTCGGTGAGCCGGGACGGCAGGTACGTCGCGGCGGCCGGTCCGGGCGGGGCCGCCGAGGTCCGGCGGGTCGACGACGGCCGGCGGACGATGGCGCTGACCGGCCCCACGTACCTCGCCTTCGGGCCGGACGGCTCGCTGGTCACGAACGAGGCGGGGCCCGGCGGGCAGGGCCGGCTCCGGCAGTGGGAGCCGGGCACCGGCCGCAAACTGCGCGACATCACCCCGGAGGGGCACACGAGCGCGCCGCCGGCGCCCTTCGCGGTCGCCGGCGACGGCATGATCATCTCGGCGGCAGCGCTGCGCAGCGTGGACCTGTGGTCGATCACCAACGGCACGCACGGCACACTGCGGACCGGCCTGTCGTCGTACGGTGCGGCGGCCGCCTCGGCGAACGGCCAAGTGGTCGTGGTGACCGCGCCGACCGGGCCGTCGGTCGTGCACCGGCGGGTCGTCGACTCGCTGAACACCGACGGCGAGGTCTACGGCGCGGTGTTCTCGCCGGACGGGCGGCGGATCGCGGCCGGCGGCCAGGACGGCACGGTCCGGGTCTGGGACACCGCCACGAGGGTACGGACCGCGTCGTTCCGCCCGGCCGGACCGGTGAACGGGCTGGTGTACGCGGCCGACGGGCTGCTCGGCATGATCACCGCCGAGGGCACGCTGGAGCTGTGGGACGAGACCGGGAAACGACAGTCCTCGACGGACCTCGGATCGTGCACGGGTGATCTGGCCGCGTCCCCGGACGGGCGGCTGCTCGCGGTGGCGACGTTCGCGTGTCTCGGCGAGGGCCCGGCCTGGACACCCGGCGGAATCCAGGTCTACGACGTCGACACCCGCCGGATGCGCGGGACGATCACGCTGGCCAAGCCCTCCGAGGAGAAGGTGGAGTCGAGTTATGCGCTCGACTTCTCCGCCGACGGCGCCACCCTGTACGCCGCGGTGACCACCGGCAGTGTCGCGCGGAACGACGAGGGCTTCACCGGCGACCTGCGCTCCTGGCGGACCGCCGACCTGAGCGCCGTCGGCGAGCCCCGGCCGTTGGGCCGCTACCAGCCACTGGACCTGGCGGTCGCGCCGGACGGCCGCACCATGGCGGTGGCCGGGACGAACCGGCGGGTCGACATCCGCTCCGGCGACGGCTCGACCTCCCTGTGGACCACCGCCGAGCAGGGGGAGCAGGTCGACCGGGTGGCGTACGCGCCGGACGGGCGGACCCTCGCGGTGGGCGACCGCAGCGGCCCGGTCCAACTCTGGGACACCACGACCCGGGCGCCGCTGGCCACCCTGCGCGGGCACGCCGGCGTGATCGCGGCGCTGGCGTTCTCACCGGACGGCCGGCTGCTGGTCAGCGGATCGTTCGACTCGCTCGTCTCGGTGTGGCCGCTCGACCCGGCGACGGCCGGCCGCAAGCTCTGCGGCATCGCCACGTCGCTGAGCCGCAACGACGGCGCTCCCGTCCCCGACTATTGCCGGCAGTTCGGCTGAAGCGGGCCCCGGATGCCGGCACGTCCTCCGTTCCGGCACACCGGGTCGTCCCCTTCCGGACAGTCGCCTCGACGATCGAACCGGTCCGGCGGCCTGGGCGTACCCTCCTGCGAAGACAGCAAGCGACAGTTGTCGATCAAGCTGGACGGATCACCAATGGGCGAGCTCGCCAGACTCCTCGAGCGCATCGACGCCGAGGCCACCACCCCGGACGGCCAGATCCGAGCCCGCCTCTCCGGGCGAATGCAACTGGCCCTGGAGTTCCGGAACCGGTCATACGGGTCCTGCACCGACGCCGAACTGGGTCGCCGCCTGAGCCGGATCGCCACGATGCTCTGGGTGCGCTATCACCGGGAGTACGTCGAGGTGGAGAACTCCTTTCTCGGCTTTCCCGAGCCGGATCCCGATCCCGAGGACCGCCGGTTCGAGCAGGAGGCCGAGGAACTCACCGTCTCCGCATCCTCGCCGGGTGGATGGGTGACCATGACCAGCCGGGCACTCGCCTTCTGGACGGTCGATCTGGCAGCCGGCACCCAGCGGTCGCTGGCTCAGGACCGTTTCGTCACCGAGGCACTGGCCACGGGATCCGCCACCATCACCGCATACCGGTCAGCCCGGATGCGGCTGCTCGACAGGTACTACGACCTGGCCGACGGTTTACCGCCCTGGCGGCGGAGCAGGCCCGCCGGCCGACCGACGGGGGAGCGCTGGTGAACAAGCATCGCTGGTCCAGATCTGCAGCCGCTGCGGCGCTGCTCCTGACGGGAGGGCTCGCCGCGTGCACGAGCCGTGGCGCCGAGGAGAATCCGCCGGTGGCCGCTTCGGCGATCCCGCGGCCGGCCACGTCGCTGCCCGCCGAATGTCTGCCGACGATCACCGAGATCGGGTTCACCGCCGACGAGCGGGACGTGCGGTACGGCGTCGCCACCCGTAACGCCTGTCCGTACGCCCTGGTCAATGCCGCGGTGACGGTGCGGGTCCTCGGCGCGGACGGCCGCCGGCTCGCCGGTGAGGACATCGATCTACCCGACCTGACGGTCCTGCTTCCGGGTCAGGAACTTGCGGGAGCCGGCTATTTCCAGCTGGACGACGCGGTCCGGGTCGGCACTGTCGAAGCCGTGTTCACCGGCGGTGAGCCGGCCCCGGCCGACGCGTTCGCGGCGTGGCCTCGCACGGTCCGGGTCGCCGACCTGACCGTCAGCACGCCCGACAGCCATGGCCGTTCCGCGGTGACCGGCCGCATCGTCACCGAGCCGGCGGGCGCCGCGCTCTGCTCACCGGCGGCGAGCCTGATCCTCCGGGATCGCGCCGGGAAGATCATCTACGGACGGCCGGCCCTCATCCGCGGCGACCGGGTGAGCGTCGATCTGGCGGTGCCTGAGGCCGCGGATCCGGCCAGGACGGAAATCGCCGTCGCCCAGGGTCAGGACGCGCTGCGCGCGAATCCGGTGCCGGTCGCGGCGTGTGCCGTCTGAGCCGGACGAGACGGAACGGGGAGAGACATGTCCGAGTACTTCACCACCGACATCAACGCCCTCTACATCATCGGCCGGATGGATCTGCCGCTGCTCGGTCTCACCTACGCCAAGGTCAACAACGTGGTGGCGGAGACCGCCGTTGCGGAGCAGGCAGCCTTCCAGGACCCGCCCGGTGGGCCGCCCGCCCGGATCGCGGGTCTCTGGCGGATCCTGCGGGACGACCTGCAGAACATCCTCGCGCAGAACGCGGAGAACCTGCACATCGCTGCCGCAACCGTGGTCCACATCGCGGAACTCTACGAGGAGACCGACACCGTAAGCGGCAAGGCGATCCTGCGAACCGACTGGGGAGCCGGCGGCACGCCGCACGGCACGGTGACCGGCGAACGCGTCCCGGCCGAGGCGCCGCCTCCGCTCCGGGTCGCGTGGTATGAGCGGGCCATGGCCAAGGACTACGTGTACCGCAGTTACAGCGATCTGCAGAACCTGGGTCAGCGCATCATCGACAAGGCTGCCGAGGTCGTCCTCTGGCAGGACGAGTCGTACAGCATGGCACAGCAGGGCTCGATCAACGACTACAGCCGATACGGCTCCGTCGGCGTCGACACCGACAACCCGCACTACCAGCCGCCGGCGTCGGGTGAGCCGTCGGACAACGCCAACGTCCAGGAGTACGTACGACAGGCGCTCGCCGACGTTCCCCAGTACTTCACCGCCTTCTCGGTTCCCGACCCGGACACCGCCGTCGAAGGGATGACCGGGCCGCTGTACCGGGTGGCCGGCACCCTCATACCCAACCTGCGGATCTCCCGCCGAGCCGAAGGACAACTGTCCACCGAGGTCCTCGCCGGCGACAGCGGAGAGTCCGAATCGATCAACCAGCTGGTCGGGAACATCGTCAACATCCACATGAACCATTGGGAGGGCGACGGGGCGACCGAGTTCTCCGGCTACTGCAGCAAGCTGAGTGAAGCGGCGCTGTTGCAGCAGCATGTGGCTCTCAACCTGGCCGAGATCATGGAGGCTCACCTGGAGATCCGCCGCTGTCAGCTCACCGACGCGTGGAACATCGGCGAGGACACCATCAAAGTGCTCGACTCGCTCGACGCCTGGTGCCTGAACCGGAAGAAGAGCACGCAGACCGTGCTGACCGTCGCCGGCGCTATCGCCGCCGTGATCGTGGTCGCCGTCGCGCCGGAGAGCATCCCGGCCGGAGCGGTTCTCGGTGCCGAGGTCATCCAGGGCCTCGGTGCCACTCTCGGCACCGTCCCGGACAGGAAGGACGAGCCGGCGCCCATCTCGGGAGCCACGGTCCAGGACGTGATCCAGTCGATGTCCACTGCCCTCTATACCCTGCAGGCTCGTATCGATGAGCAGGAGGAACTGCTGGTCGTCGCACTCGGGGCGATGAGCCGCACCATGGACCAGGTGCGGACCAAGCTCGTTCCTCCCGCCGCTGACGTTTTTTCGGTCTCGACGACGCGCCCCTGCCCGACGTCAAGGCGGACTTCTACAACCGCTGAGGCCTTCCGGCGATGTGGGGGCGCCCGGCGTCCGCGGTCAGATCTGGCGGTTTCGGCCGGCGGCCATGCCGGCCAGGATCTGCGGGACCATCAGGGCGACCATCAAGGCCAGCGGCACCCGCCAGCCGCCGGAGGCGTCGTGCAAGGCCCCGACCAGGATGGGGCCGGGGATGGCGAAGAGGTAGCCGATGCTCTGGGCGAACGCGGACAACTGCACGACGGTGGCGGGGGTGCGGCCGCGGAGGGCGATCATCGTCAGGGCCAGGGGGAACGCGGCGTTGACGATGCCGAGGAGGATCGCCCACAGCCAGGGGGCGGCGGCGGGGGAGGCCCACAGGCCGGCCCAGCCGGCGATGCCGAAGAGGCCCAGGCCGAGGGCGATGCCGCTCTGCGAGCGGAGGCGGCCGGCGTACGCCGAGAGCAGGAACGACAGTGGCACGCCGAGCAGCGACGTGACGGCGAACAGGACACCGGCCAGCGCGGGGGAGAGGCCGGCATCGCGGTAGATCTCCGGGAGCCAGCCGATGATCACGTACGCCGAGGTGGACTGCATGCCGAAATACACGGCGAGGGCCCACGCGACCGGGTGGCGGCTCACCCGTACCGCGGAGGGGGTGTCGGAATCGGCGGTGACCTCGCGCGATCGGGCCATCATCAGCCACGGCGGAAGGGCGAGGAGCGCGGCCAGCGACCAGCAGGCGAGCCCCAGCCGCCAGTCGTCGCCGAAGGCGCCGGTGATCGGCACGGTCGCGGCGGCGGCCGTGGTGGCGCCGATGTTGAGCGCCACCGAGTAGAGGCCGGTGACCGTGCCCACCCGGTCCGGGAAGCGGTCCTTGACGATCGACGGCAGCAGCACGTTGACCAGGGCGATCCCGGCCAGGGCGACGGTGCTGAAGAGCAGGAACAGCGCGGCGCCGCCGGCGAACGGCCGGATCGTGAGGCCGGCGGCGAGCAGCAGCAGACCGCCGAGGACGACCCGCGCGGCGCCGAACCGCCGGGCGAGGCGGGGCGCCGCGAGACCGATCGAGGCGAAACACAGCACGGGTACGGACGTGAGCAGCCCGGCCACGGTGGCGCTCATGCCGAGCCCGGCCCGGATCTCGGTGAGAACCGGGCCGATGCTGGTGACCGCGAGCCGGAGGTTGACCGCGGCGAGGAGGAGCGCCGTCAGTGCGAACAGCCCGCCGGCACGGGTCTTCTCCTGGATCACCACTCACCCAGCGTATCGGGTGACCGGCGTAACACTCCTTACAGCGTCGTCATGCGGCGGTGGCCGGCTCCTGCTCACGCTCGATCTGCTCGTTCCACTCGCGCTTGCTGGACTGCCAGCCGTCCTCGTTCATGCCGCGCCGCCAATACCCGGAGATGGAGAGCTGGCTCATCGGGACGGCGAGCTCGACCCGCAGGAACCGGCGCAGCTCACGGACGGCGTTGGCCTCGCCGTGCACGAACGCCTGCAGCCGCCCGGCCGGGAAGTCCAGCCCGCGGACCGTGTCGACGAGCCCGGCGCCGGCGCCCCGGTGCAGCCAGGTGATCTCGGCGTCCGCCCGGGTCTCGATCTTCTGCTCCTCGTCGGGGCCGGCGACCTCGATGAACGCCCGCACCTTCGCGCCCTCGGGCATCCGCTCCAGGGCCGCGCTGATCGCCGGCAGCGCGCTCTCGTCGCCGGCGAGCAGGTGCCAGTCGGCCGTGGGGTCCGGCGTGTAACCGCCGCCGGGGCCCATGAACCGGAACGGGTCGCCGGGCCGGGCGGACGCCGCCCACGGGCCGGCGATGCCCTCGTCGCCGTGAACCACGAAGTCGACCCACATCTCGCCGGCCTCGGGCAGCCATTTACGCACCGTGTAGGTCCGGACGACGGGCCACGCCTCACGCGGCAGCGTCTCCCGGATGACGCCCTGATCGAACGGCTCCGGATAGGTGACCCCGGGCAGCGGGAACAGCACCTTGATGTAGTGGTCGGTGAACTCCCCGGCGTCGATCCGGGTCAGAGCGTCACCGCCGACCACGACACGCACCATGTGCGGGGTCAGCTGCTCCACGCGGGTGACCACACCCTCGTGGGCCGGTCGCGCGGGTCTGTTCGCCATGGACTGCACCTCACTGCCGAAAGGGAACTGCCGTCGATCGGTCATCGGCGGGTAAGGCTACCCTTATTTTGGCCGATCAACCCGCCCGGCTCCACTTTCCGGAAATTTCTCACCCGGTGGCCGCCGGGTGTGGCGATCCGGGGGATACGCAGCCCGGACATGCGGGCGGCGGGCAGGACCGAGAGGGTCCTGCCCGCCGTCACGGGTGCCGTGGCGCGGGGTCAGCGCCAGGTGTTGCGGGGCCGGGTCCGCAGGAAGGCCGCGATCAGCAGGCCGATCAGGACCATCACCGCGCCGCCGCCGATCCACGCCAGGTTGCTGCTGACCAGGTTGACGGCGCCGCCCTGGGCGGGGGGCTCGGCGACCGTCCCGCCGCTGGTGCGCTCCGGCTGGTCGGGGGCGCCGTCGCCGGGGTCGGCGGCGAGACCGGGACCGTCGGTGGGCTCGGCGTCGACGTCGTATTCCGGCTCGGCCGCCTTGGTGGTCTTCTTCGTCGTGACCGGCTTCTGGGTGTTCTCCTCGGACTGCGAGGATTCTTCAGAGTTTTCAGACTCCGAAGATTCGGACTTCGTGCCGGCCGGGGTCCTGGTCGGGGTCGGGGTGGCCTTGGTGGTCGCCCCCGAGGTGCCGGCCTCTTCCTCGTCCTCGTTCTTCGTGGTCGTGGTGTTACGCGGGGTCGCGGTGATCACGGTGCTGTTCGGCTTGGCGGTCGCCGGCTTCGTCGCCGGCGTCGTCGGGGTCACGGCGCCGCCGTTGTTGTTCCCGCCGCCGTTGTTGTTCCCGCCGTTGTTGCCGCCGCCTTGGTTGCCGCCTTGGTTGCCGCCTTGGTTCCCGCCGTTGTTGCCGCCGCCTTGGTTGCCGCCTTGGTTGCCGCCGTTGTTGCCGCCGCCCTGGTTCCCGCCGTTGTTGCCGCCCTGGTTGCCGCCGTTGTTCGCGGCGCGGACGGTGACCCGGACGGAGTCGAGGGCCGGCGTCTGGTTGGCGCGCTCCATCATCGGGATCCGGTGCGACCCGTCACCCGCCCACGACGAGCACTGGAACTCGCCCTCCTGCGGCAGCCCCGGCACCTGAATGGTCACGGTGTCCGGCTCGGCGCCGCCGCGGCGGTCCTCGGTCGCGACGAAGAACGCCGGCACCGGCGCGGACTCGGGCGCCTCGTCGTCGCTGTTCAGGATCCGGCAGGCGGTGTGGAAGTGGCCGCGGACAATGCCGTTCTGCAGGACGCTGCTCTCCACGTAGTACCCGCCCTGCCCGGCCGCGAGGAACCGGTCCCGGATCAGGTTGCGGGTGCTGATCCGCAGCTGGAACGGCGTGCCGACGGTGACCTCATCGGGCGCCTGGGTGATCAGGAGAGTCGGGTTGTTGGCGGCCACGCCGACCTCACCGAACTCGGTCGAGACGCACCGGTTGCCCTTCTGGAAACCGTCGTGCGCCTCCAGATCGCTGTCCACACAGGTGTCGGTGAGGATCGTCAGGTTGTTGCCGACGACCTTTCCGGCTCCGCTCTCACCGGCCTTGGTGCTGTTGTCGGTGTCCGCCGCGTTGGCGAACTGGGTGAAGCCGATCACCCCGCCGATGGCGATGACTACTGCGCCGGCGGCCAACAGCCGGGTACGTCGTTGCCCCGAGCTTCGCATGACGAGACCTTCTTTTTCCGATTCCCCGGTCAATGACGGCGCCGGATCCCGGCGCCGACCGCCCAGACGTTAGGGGCGCGTCTCACAGAAAGCAATTCCGGAACCGGGATCGGAGAATTCTTATGGCCGCCTTAAAGAAAATATGTGGATCGGCCCTCGAACCCCGGGGATCATCCGAACGGATGATGTCCAGGGTTCACGCGGATGTGGAGAAAAGTCTCTGACCAGGAATGGTAACTGATAGAGCGGTGAACGCCACTATCCGTCAGCGGGCCAGAAACCGCGCGCGACATAGACGTCGCGCAACACCTCGATACGGTCCGTCATGATGCCGTCGACACCCATGTCGAGGAGCCGATTCATTTCTTCCGGATCGTCGATCGTCCACACATGGACCTGCAATCCGAGCCGGTGCAGATAGGTGAGAAATCGCGGAGTGAGCACGGTGACCCGGCCGTGGCGGACCGGGATCTGGGCGGCGACCGCCGACTCCGGCACCCGCAGGCGCACCCCGGCGGTCGCGGCGAGCCACAGCCGGGCGGTGGCCCGCAGGCCCAGGGAGGTGGCCACCCGTGGCCCGGTCAGCGCGCGGACCCGGGCCAGCCGGGCGTCGCTGAACGAGGCGAGCAGCACCCGGTCCTCGGCGCCGGCGGCCCGGACCGCGGCGACGGCCGGCGCGACCACCCCGTCGGCCTTGACGTCCACGTTGAAGCGGATCCCCGGCCAGGCGTCCAGGACCTCGTCGAGGCGGGGTACGGCGGCGGCGCCCCCGACCCGTACCGAGGAGAGGTCGGCCCAGGTCAGGTCGGCGACGCGGGCCGGCTGCCCGGCGACCCGGTCGAGTTCCGCGTCGTGGATGACGACCGGCACCCCGTCCGCGGTGGCGTGCACGTCGGTCTCCACGTACCGATAGCCCATGTCGACGGCGCGCCGGAACGCCTCGGCGGTGTTCTCGTCGCCGTCGGCGGCCCCGCCGCGGTGCGCGAAGGCGAGCGGGCCTGGACTGTCCAGATACGGGTGGACCACCGGGGCAGTATGCCGGGGCTTGTCGACGTCGCCCGAAAGAGGTCGAATGGCGGTGGCGGCGTAGAGGGGGCGCGATGTCCGGACCCACTGTTGTCATCATCGGCGCGGGGATCGTCGGGTGCGCGCTCGCCGACGAGCTGACCGGCCGCGGGTGGACCGACGTCACCGTGCTGGATCGGGGCCCGCTCTTCGTGACCGGCGGCTCCACCTCGCACGCGCCGGGGCTGGTCTTCCAGATCCATCCGTCCCGGACCCTGTCGCGGCTCGCCCGTTACACCGCCGAGAAGTACGCCGGGCTCGGCTGTTTCTCCCCGGTCGGCAGTCTCGAGGTGGCGACGACGCCGGCCCGTCTCGCCGAGTTGCACCGCCGGTTCGGGTTCGGGCAGTCGTGGGGGGTCCCGTCATCGG
Organism: Actinoplanes philippinensis; assembly: GCF_900113015.1. Classification (GTDB taxonomy): domain Bacteria; phylum Actinomycetota; class Actinomycetes; order Mycobacteriales; family Micromonosporaceae; genus Actinoplanes; species Actinoplanes philippinensis. The sequence continues at coordinate 578,547 of NZ_FONV01000005.1, read as the reverse complement.
TCCTGGATCCGGCCGCCTGCGCAACGTTGTACCCATTATTGGACAAATCAGTAATTAGCGGCGGACTGTATGTGCCGTCCGACGGACTGCTCCCGGCGGTCCGCGCGGCCGAGACGCAGGCCGCCCGGGCCACGTCGCGGGGCGCCCGGTTCCTCGGCGACCGGGCGGTCACCCGGGTGCTCTCCCGCGCCGGGCGGGTCACCGGCGTCGCGACCGCCGACGAGGAGTTCCGGGCCGACCTGGTGGTCAGCTGCGCCGGGTTCTGGGGGCCGGCGATCGCGGCGATGACCGGGGTGCCGATCCCGCTGCTGCCGATGGCCCACCAGTACGTACGAACCACTCCGGCCGGCGCCTCCGACGGCCTGCCGATCCTGTGCCACCCGGACCGTGACCTGTACTTCCGGGCCCACGGGGATCGGCTCGGCATCGGGTCGTACCGGCACGAGCCGATGCCCGTCGACCTCGCCGACCTGCCCGGTGACGACCACCCGTCGAAGCTGCCGTTCACGCCGGACACGTTCAGGCAGTCCTGGGCGGCGTCCGCCGAGCTGATCCCGGCGCTGCGCGGCGCCACCCCGGAGGAGGCGTTCAACGGCGTCCTCTCGTTCACCCCCGACGGTTTCCCGCTGCTCGGCGAGGCGGCGTCGCTGCGGGGTCTCTGGGTGGCGGAGGCGGTCCGGGCGGCCCATTCGGCCGGGGCCGCGAAGGCGGTCGCCGAGTGGATGGCCGACGGCCGGCCCGCGATCGACCTGCACGAGTGCGACCTCAACCGGTTCGACGCGGCCCAGCTCTCGCCCGACTACGTGCGCCGCCGGGCGGTACGCACGTTCGTCGAGATCCACGACATCGTGCACCCGGCCGATCCGCCGCCGGTGCGCAACGTCCGGGTCAGCCCGTTCCATCCCCGGCAGGCCGAGCTGGGCGCGGTCTTCGGCGAGGCCGCCGGGTGGGAGCGACCTCTCTGGTACGCGACGAACCCGCCCCCCGAGTCGCCGCGCCCCCGGGACGAGTGGTCGTCGCGGCACTGGTCGCCGATCGCCGAGACCGAGGCCCGGGCGACCCGCCGCCGGGTCGCCCTCTACGACATGACCCCGCTGACCCGGATCGACGTGACCGGCCCGGTCGCCTTCCTGTCCGGTCTGGTGGCCGGTGACGTGGACCGTCCGGCCGGGACCGTCGTCCACACCGTCATGCTCGACCCGGCGGGCGGGGTGCGCGGCGACGTCACGGTGGCCCGGCTCGGCGAGGACCGGTTCCGGATCGGCGGGAACGGGCCGCTCGACGTCGACTGGCTGCGCCGGCACGCCCCGCCCGGTGTCTCGGTCCGTGATGTCACCGGCGGCACCTGCGGGGTCGGCCTGTGGGGCCCGGCCGCCCGGGAGCTGCTCGCCCCGCTCACCGAGGTGGACGTGTCGGCCGAGGGGTTCCGCTGGTTCCGCGCGCGCGAGGGGCACGTCGGCACGGTTCCGGTGGTGATGCTGCGGCTGTCCGGTGTCGGCGAGCTGGGTTGGGAGATCCACACCGAGGCGCAGTACGGGCTGCGCCTGTGGGACACGCTGTGGGAGGCCGGCCGGGAACACGGCCTGATCGCGGCCGGCCATGCGGCGTTCGACAGCCTGCGCCTGGAGAAGGGGCATCGCGCCTGGGGGCGGGACGTCACCGGTGAGGACGACCCGTACCAGGCGGGGCTGTTGCCGGCCGGCGACCGGGCCCCGGAGCGGTGGCTCACCTGCCTGGTGCTGGCCGACACCGGGGACGTGCCACTGGGCGGTGAGCCGGTGTATGCGGGCGGCTTCCCGGTGGGCCACGTGACCAGCGCGGCGTACGGCTGGTCGGTGGGCGCGCCGATCGCGTACGCCTGGTTGCCGTCGGCCCTGGCCGTGCCCGGAACGCAGGTGGAGATCGGCTATTTCGACCGCCTGCTGCTCGCCACCGTGGCGACCGAGCCGCTCTTCGATCCACGGCACCAGCGTCCACGGCGCTGACCTGCGAAGTTATCTGACGATTCTGCGTCGCGGGTGGCCCCGGTGTGACTAGCATCGAGTCGATCGGGTCGGGCCTCGCACGGGTTCCGCCGTTCACACGATCGTGGGTGCACCCGGATCGGCGAAAGCGGTGTTTCCCCTGCTCATGGCGGCCGAAACGAAACCGTCCGGGGTAAATAACGGGACTCGCTCACACGGCTTCGCGGACTGCCCTAGCTTAGGCCAGGTCTAAGTCGGGCAAATCCGTTTGAAGTGGAGTATGTCGTGCGCTTTTCTCGTTCACCCAGGGTCGCGCGAGGCGGTCTCTGGGTCTCCGCCGTGCTCTCGATAGTGGCCGCGGTGAACTCGGGAGGAGCGTTCGCGGCCGACGCCGAGCCGAAGTACGCGCCCCCGCTGGCACTGAACGGAACCGCCTCGCTGATGTGGCGGGCCGGGGACGACGAGCGGGTCATCCGCCTGACCGACGGCGGTTACCGCCAGGCCGGGTCGGCCTGGAGCACCGAGCAGGTCGACCTGACCGGCTCCTTCGAGACCACCTTCAAGGCACACCTGCGCAGCGGCAAGCGCGGCGCCGACGGCATCGCCTTCGTGGCGCAGGGCGAGGGCCCGCGCGCGCTCGGCGGCTGGGGCGGCGGTCTCGGCTACCGCGGGATCCACCACAGCGTGGCCGTGGAGTTCGACATCTACCGCAACTCCCCGGATCCGAGCAGCAACCACCTCGCGGTCTCGATCAACGGCAACCCGGACCGGTACGAGTCGGCCGCCGAATCCTCGATCCCGCTCTACGGCAAGCCGTTCCAGGCGCGGGTCCGGTACGACGCCGGCCACCACCGGCTGACCGTCCACGTCCGTGCTCTCGGCCAGGGCGCCACCGAGGAACTCCTCCTCGACCAGCCGGTGAACCTCGCCGCCCGGACCGGTGTGAGCAGCGGCTGGGTCGGGTTCACCGGCGCCACCGGCAGCCTCACCGCACGCCAGGACGTCTACGAGTGGACGGTCGGCGCGCCCAAGGCGTGAGCGGCCGTCTCCCGCCGGGGCACGCGCCCCGGCTCCTGCCCTTGCTCCGGCCCGGCCCGGGCCGACTGCACCCTCCCCGATCGGAGAGAGTTATGCCCACGGTCGACCGTGTGCTTCCCGGCGAGACGAACGCCGTCATCGACATCCAGGACATCCACACCGCCGTACCGGCCATTCCCGGCCTCCCGGGCGAGCCGGGCGACGGCGCCGAGCCGGAGCCCCGGATCAGCGTCATCGTCCCGGCGCTCAACGAGGCCCGGAACATCCCGCACGTCTTCGCCCGGCTCCCGCAGGTGGACGAGATCGTCCTGGTGGACGGCGGATCGATCGACGACACGGTGGCGGTGGCCCGGCGGCTGCGGCCCGACATCCGCGTCGTCCGGCAGAACCGCAAGGGCAAGGGCAACGCTCTGGCCTGCGGGTTCGCCGCGGCCACCGGCGACATCATCGTGATGATCGACGCCGACGGCTCGACCGACCCGCTGGAGATCCCCCGGTTCGTCGAGGCGCTGCGCGAGGGCGCCGACTTCGCCAAGGGCTCCCGGTTCCGGCCGACCGGCGGCAGCGCCGACATCACCCGGCTGCGTCGAGCCGGCAACAAGTGCCTGAGCATGCTGGTCAACGTCCTCTTCCGGACCCGCTACAGCGACCTCTGCTATGGCTACAACGCGTTCTGGGCACACTGCCTGGACGTCTTCGAGCTGGACCACACCTCCCCGGCCCCGGACAACGCGGACGGCCGGCTCTGGGGTGACGGCTTCGAGATCGAGACCCTGCTCAACCTGCGCGCGGCCCGGGCCGAGCTGAAGATCACCGAGGTCGCCAGCTTCGAGCACAACCGCATCCACGGGGTCAGCAACCTCAACGCGCTCACCGACGGCATGCGGGTGCTGCGGACGATCGCCCGCGAATGGCCCCGCCGGACCCGGGTCAAGCGGGTCGCCGAACGGCAGGCCCGATGAGGATCGGCATCGTCGCGAACGCCTACCACCCGGACATCGGCGGGGTGGAGACCCACGTCAAGCGGCTCTGCGCCGGCCTGATCGCGGCCGGCGACGAGGTCGAGGTGATCACCCAGCACGCCGTCCGGTCCGTGGAGACCGTCGACGGTGTGCTCGTGCGCCGTTTCCCGTTGACCGTCCCGGCCGGTGACTACCGGCTCTCCGTGCCGCTGTGGCGCTGGCTGCGCGCCCACGCCCACGAGTACGACGTCCTGCACGCGCACAGTTACCACGCCCTCGCCGCGCTCTGCGCCGCCCTCGGCAACCGGTCGCCGCTGGTGTTCACGCCGCACTACCACGGCACCGGGCACACCCGGTTCCGGGCCGCGCTGCACCCGCTCTACCGGCCGCTGGGCCGGACCATCATGAACCGGGCCTCCGCCGTCGTCTGCGTCACCTCGGCCGAACGTGAGCTGGTGCTCCGCGACTTCCCGGCCGTCGCCACCCGGGCCGTGGTCATCCCGAACGGCACCGACCCGCGCCCGGCCCGCGGCCCGATCTCGCCCCGCACCCGCCGGATCCTCTGCGTCGGACGCCTGGAACAGTACAAACGGGTCGACCGGGTGATCCGCGCGATGACCCGCCTCGGCCCGGAGCACCGCCTCGACGTGGTCGGCACCGGCCCGGCCGGCGACCGGCTGCGCAACCTCGCCGCCGGGCTCGGGCTCGCCGGGCGGGTGGTCTTCCACGGCCGCCTCGACGACGCCGCCTTCGACTCCTGCCTGTCCCAGGCCTCGGCGGCGGTCTCCGCCTCCACCCACGAGGCGTTCGGCATGGCGGTCGCCGACGCGCTCGCCGCCGGCCTGCCGACCGTGGCCGCCCCGATCCCCGCGCACCGCGAGGTCGCCGGGCTGGCCGGGGACAGCGCGTGGCTGCGGTTCGCCGACCCGGACGACGAGAACGACCTGGCCACCGCGCTCCGGGACGCCGCCGCGATCGGGCGCACCCGGCCGGCCATCCTGCCGACCTGGCCGGACGTGGTCGGCGCGACGCGGAGCATCTACGCCGCGGTAGCCCGCCGGACCACCAACCCTGTGGGGGCCGTCAGTCGATGAGTGCTGCTACGGCCAGTCCCACCCTCGACCGGCGGGACGGCCGGGACCCCGTACCGGCGCCACGCGCCTGGGCCGGGCCGGTCGCCGCCGGCATCACTCTCACGATCACCGGGGCCGCCGGGGCCGCCGCCCTGGTCACGGCCTACCGCCGAGCGGAATGGGGACAGGACGGCGCGTTCGACTGGTTCTGGGCGGGCATGCTGGTGTTCAGCCTGCCCGCCGCATACTGGGCGATCCGCCGCGGATCCAGCGCCCGCCTGCGCCTCGCCGTCCTGATCGGCTACGCCTGCTTCACCTACCTGCCGAAACTGCTGCGCAACCCGGCCGGCCCGCTCTACCACGACGAGTACGCCCACTGGGGACAGAGCCACGACATCCTCCTCGACGGCCTGCTCTTCCAGCAGAACCCGATCGTCCGGGTGATCGGCGACTACCCCGGCCTGCACGCCACCGTCGCCTCGCTGGCCACGCTCACCGGCGTCACCGTCTGGCACGCCGCCCTGTTCGTGCTGATCCTCGCCCACGTGCTGCTGACCCTCGGCGTCGCGGTGCTGGCCGGTCAGTTGTGGCCGGACCCGCGGGTCGCCGCCGCGGCCGCCATCGTCTACAGCCTGAACAGCTCGTTCCTCTACTTCGACACCCAGCTCGGCTACGAGTCGCTGGCCATCGGCGTGCTGGTGTGGGCGCTGGCCTGCGCGATGCGCGCGATCCGGGCGGCCGGCGTCCGGGCACGGCTCGGCTGGGCCGCGCTGTTCCTGCCGTTCACCGTGGCGATCACGGCCACCCATCACCTGACCGCGATCTGGCTCACCGGCATGCTCGGCCTGATCGCCGTCGCCTGCACGATCCTGCGCGTGCCCGCGCGTACCGCCTGGGCCCTGACCGCCACCGCCGGCGCCTCGGTGGCCCTGTGGATGGCCGCGGTGTCACCGCGGACCGGCACCTACCTGGAGCCCTACCTGGGTCGCAGCCTCTCCCAGTTCGGCGGACTGGCCGGCGGCGGCTCCGGCGGCCGCACCCTGTTCAACCAGTCGGTCGCCCCCTGGTGGGAGCAGCAGGCCGCCTTCCTCGCCCCCGGGGTGGCCCTGCTCGCCGTCGTCGGCGCCGCCGTGCTCTGGTGGCGCCGGCGGACGGTCACCGATCCGCTGACCCGGGCCGCGTCCGGCGCGATGCTGCTGCTCGGCGCCCTGTACTTCCCGGCCACGCTGCTGATCCTCACCCCGTCCGGCGCGGAGGGCGCACGCCGGTCCTGGGCCTTCAGCTACCTCGGCATTGCCGTGGCGACCGCCCCGTTGATCATCGCACTGCTGGACCGCGCGCGCCGCCGGATCAGCGGTTCCGCCATATTTCTTCTGGCGACGTGCGCCCTGGTCATGGTCGGGAACACGGCCGCCGGCATGAACCCGTCCTACCGGTTCCCCGGCCCGCCGGTCTTCGGCTCGGACACCCGGGCCGCGACCCCCGAGCTGCTGGCCGCGTCCGCCTGGCTGCGGGAGACCCGGGGCCGCGGCGCGCGCCTGGTCGCCGACCGCTACTCCGGCCTGATCTTCGGCTCCTACGGCGAACAGGAGCCCACCACCGGCTCGGAGAGCTTCCCCGCCTACGAGCTGTACCTGGCGAAACCCGGCAGCCCGATGCCACCGGCCCTGATGGAGCAACTGCGGGCCTGGCGTTTCGAATACCTGGTCGTCGACCGCCGGATGGCCGAACAGGTCCCCGACATCAAGATCTACTTCGAGACGAACGAGCCGATCCCGCACGACGGGCGCCCCGGCTTCACCAGGGCCCAGCTGACCAAGTTCGACACCCTGCCCTGGCTGGTCAAGGTCTACGACGGACCGCACATCGCGATCTACCGCTTCGACTTCGACAGCCAGAACCGGCGCATCCACATGGGAGCCCCATGATCGTCCCCCCGCTTGCTCGTACCCCCGTCGTCCGGCTGCTGCTGGTCGCGTACCCCGCCCTCGCCTGCCTCCTCCCGGCCGCCGGCCGGCCCTGGCTCACCGTCCCCCTGGCCCTGACCGCCCTCGCCGCCACCGGAGCCCTCTGGATCCGGGCCCTCCCCGGCCCGCCCGCCGAAACCGGAGTCCCCGCCGCCCGCCCCGGCCTCACCGCCGCGGCCGGCCTGATCACGGTGCCGCTGCTGGCGCTCCTGCTGCACGCCGCCGGCCGTCCGGTACGCCCCACGCCCCTCGTCATCGCCTGCGCCGCACTGGTCACCGTCCTCGGCGCGGTCGCCCTGATCCGCGACCGCCGCCGGACCGCCGTCCGTCCCGGCCTGCCCTACCAGCGCCGGCACGACCCCGCCTCGCCTCCGGCCTCGACACCCCGGCCGCCGTCCATCGCCGGGCCTGCCGCCGGCCTCCCGGCCGATTCCGCTCCCTCTTCCTTCTCCTGGTACGACCCGACGGGCTCTCCGGCAGTGCGGGGACCCGGCGACCCGTCCCACCTGTCACCCGAGGCCCCCGATCCGGACCCCCACGCGGCCGCCCTCTCCGACGACCCGTCAGCCACCCAGCCGATCCCAGCCCTCGACTCCGTCCCCGGGTCAAACGCTGCCGGCTCCTTCGGTGGGGCCGTGTCGTCCGTCGTGGGCGGGTTCGGCCGGGCCAGGGCCATGTCCGGCGTGGACCACCCGGACGGGCCGGTGCCACCGGACGCCGATCTCGTCGGCTCGGGTCGCGGATCGGCGCGGACGACGGTGGCGGTGACCGTCCCACTGGTCCTGGCGGTCGGCGTCGGCGGGCCCGCGGTCCACGCCTACCTGAACGCGCCGCACCCGCCGGAGCCCGGATATCTGAGCGTCGCCCTGAACGGATGGGCCACCGCCATCGACGGCCCGGTCACCGTTCCCGCGCGGGGCCTGGTGGTGCCGGTGCGGGTGACCAGCGCCGGCCTGGCCGACACGACCCGCCTGCTGCAACTGCGGATCAGCGGTCAGGTGGTGGCGAGCCGCCCGATGACGGTCGCCGCCGACTCGGTCCGCTCCCTGACCGTCTACATCCCGGCCCTTCCCCCGGACGGGCTCCTCCACTCGGTGGCCATCAGCGTCGGCGCCACCGGCATCGGCTTCTACGCCAGGGGACACGCCGGCAACCCCCTGAACCCGGGAACCACCGCAAGCGCCGCCGTGACCGGCCCGGGAGTCCGCCCCGCCGACGGCACCACCTCCGGGACGGCCCCCGCCGACGGCACCGGCCCGGCCGTGCCTCCGGCGAACGCGCCCGGCTCACCTTCCGGTTCCACCTCCGGGCCTGCCTCCGGATCAACTTCCGGTTCCACCTCGGGATCGACCTCCGGCGTCCTCACCGGGCCCGCCTCCGGGGGCGACCGCGGTGGAGCGGCCTTCACCGGCGACCGGGCCGGGACGGCGACCGGTGGATCGCGAGTCCCGGCGGCGAACGGCGGCGACCGTGCCGGGTCGGTCACCGGCGGATCGCGAACCAGGGCCGCGACCAGCGGCGATCGTGGTCCGGTGAACACCGGCGGATGGCGTCGCCCAGCCGCGAACGGCGGCGATCGTGGCCGGCCGGCCACCGGCGGGTGGCGTGGTCCGGCCCGGTCCCGTGGTGATCGGGCCGCGCACGGCGGCAACACTGATCGGGCCGGGCACGGCGGCAACACTGATCGGGCCGTCCGGCCGACCCCCGGGATCGCCGCGGGAGTGCGGGCGCATCCGGTCGCGCCCGGCCCGCAGCGTCCCGGCGCTGTTCGGGTGACCCCGTTGCCGGACATCGACGTGCGGCCTCGTCCGGTCTCGTCCGGCGGCGGGACCGGCCCGGTGCCCACGGAGCCGCACACCGGATCGAACACCCCGGCCGCTTCCGGCGGCGACACGACGGGCCCGGCGGACCGGACCCGCACGACCGGCACCAAGGGCGGCACCAAGGGCGGCCGGGCGGTGGTCCCGCCCGGCGCCGACGGCACGGTGTTCGGACCGGGTGACGGCCCCGCGAAGTCGGGCCGGGTCGCCTGCTCGGGCAAGCGCCGCGCCGTCCTGGCGGGGGAGCGGACCTCGTGCTGATCACCGCTCTGCGCCGGCTGTCCAGTGATTCCCTGGCCCGCAACAGCCTGTTGATCATGGCGACGACGGTGAGCAACGGCGGCCTGGGCTATGTCTACTGGATGCTGGCGGCCCGGGCGGTCCCCCCGAACCGCATCGGCACCGCGACCGCCCTGATCTCGGCCGCCACCGCGGTCAGCATGATCGCCAACCTGGGCGCCGGCCACATGTTCATCCAGCGCCTCCCCGGCAGCGACGCCGCCACCTGGTCCAGGATCGTGACGTCCGGCCTGTTCCTGGCCTCCGCCGCGACCACGGCCACGGCCACCGCGGTCGCCGTGCTGGTCCCGTTCTTCTCCGGCAACTTCGGATTCCTGTCCGGCCTCACCGGAACTGCCGCCCTGACCGCCGCAGCCGTGGCGGTGACCCTGACGACCCTGCTCGACAACCTCTATGTGGCCCACCGTGCAGGCCACGGGATGCTGATCCGGAACCTGGCGGTGGCCGCCGGCAAACTCGTCACCCTGCTCGCCGTCCTGGCCACCGGTCACCAGGGCGCCACCGCGGTCCTGGTCTCCTACGTCCTGCCCACCCTCCTGATCAGCCTGGCCACCATCGCCGTCGGCAACCGACGCCTACGCCCGTCCCCCCGGCCCGGCGCCGGTCCGGATTCGCCTCCCCCGGCAACCGTGTCATCATCGGCCGAGTCGCCGGGTATCAGTCCAGCAGGCGCCTCCACGGCCGGCGTCGCTTCACCGACCACCGGCCGGGCGGGTGTGGTGTCGCCGGTCGCCGGCTCGGCGAGCGGCGCCTCCGCGGTGGCTGCGGCATCGGTCGCTCCGCCGCAGCGCCGGTGGCGGGGGGCAGCGGCCGGGTTGCGGGCGGAGCTTCCGCACGTGCGGACCGCCGTCATCGGGCACCATCTGATCAATCTGACCCAGGCCGGCCCGGCCGCCCTGTTGCCGGTGCTGGTGACGGCCCGGCTCGGCCCGGACGCGAACGCCCACTTCTATCTGGCCTGGATGACCGCGTCGATGCTGTTCATGGTGTCTCCGGCGGTGGCATCGGCGCTCTACGCGGAACGCACCAACGCCGCCCCGGTGCCGGTGTCCCGCGCCGCCATGGTGGTCCTGGCCATGGTCGGCGCCCCCACCGCGGTCCTGGTGATCGCCGGGGACCGGATCCTGGCCCTGTTCAGCGCCGGGTACGCGGCCGAGGGCGGCCTCCTGCTGCAGATCCTGGTGCTGGCCGCGCTCCCCGACGCGGTGGCGAACCTGGCGGTGGCGCACTGGCGTTCACGCAACGAGTTCCGTCTCTGCCGACGCCTCAACCTGGTTCGCGCGGTCACCTGTCTGGCCCTGGCCTGGCTGCTCCTGCCGGGCGCGGGCGTGACGGGCGCCGGCGTCGCCTGGCTGATCGGCCAGACCGCCTCCGCCCTCCTGGTCGCCGCGGTGGCGCTGGTACGCCGTCACCGAACCCCGGCCGGTCGTGAGGGCGGTAGGGACCATCCGGAGACAGCACCGAAAGCCGGCTCACCGAACGTGACCGCCCCTGTCGAGACGGTGCGGGAGGTGAGCGAGCGCCCGCGTATGGGCCGGGATGCCGGGTCGCGGAACGTGAGCGGGCGGGCGGAGACGGGGAGGGAGTCCGGCCCGCTGGGCGGGGCCGGGCGAGGAGCCGGGGCGCGGGGCGGTGCCGGCAGGAATGGGCGCGCGACGGCCGTACCCCCCAAGGGTTTCCAGCGACCGCAAACCGGCAGTGAGGCACCTACCGGGAGAAAACGATGAGGATTCTGCATCTGTCGAATCTCTACGCGCCGGTCATCGGCGGGCTGGAGCGCAGCATCGCGACCAGCGGCGAGGAGATGGTGCGGCGCGGGCACGAGATCACCGTGCTGACGCTGGCGACGCCGGAGGCGCCGCACGACGAGACGATCAACGGGGTACGCGTGATCCGCATCCGGAGCATCGCGAACACGGTGGCGCCCGGCCTGAACCGGGATCCGCGCAAGCCGTTCCATCCGACGACGGCCGACCCGCTGGCGACGGCCGGGATCGCCCGGGTGCTCCGCGCACACGACTTCGATCTGGTGCACAGTCACGACTGGCTGATGTACAGCTACCTGCCGTTGCACGGAACGCCGCTGGGCCGCCCGCACGTGCACACCGCACACGATTTCGGGCTGACGTGTGTGCGCAAGACGTTCGCCCGGGACGGCCGCCGCTGTGCCGGGCCGAGCCTGGGCCGCTGTGTCCCGTGTGCCTCCGCCCAGTACGGCGCCCCCAAGTCTGCGCTGCTCACGATAGGTCTGCGGGCACACCGGCACCGGGGCATCGACTGCCTGACCGCGATCTCGAACTCGGTGGCGTCCGCGCTGAACCTGGCGCGGCTGCCCGGCGAGCTGCCGGTGCGGGTGATCTCCAGCCTGGTCCCCGACGGCCTCGACGAGCTGGCCCGGGTCACGCCGCGCCCGGAGTGGCTGCCAGACGGGCCGTACCTGCTGTTCGTCGGCCAGCTCGGCCCGCACAAGGGCATCGACGTGCTGTTCGACGCCTACGAGAAGCTGCGTGCCGGGCTCGCCGAGCCGCCGCGGCTGGTCTGTCTCGGGACGCCCCGCCACGACACCCCACCGGTCCCGGACGGGGTGCTGATCCGCACGAACGTGCCGCACCCGCAGGTGATGGCGGCCTGGCGGCACGCGGCCGCCGGGGTGGTGCCGTCGCTGCTGGAGGGCATGGGCCAGGTCGCGGTGGAGGCGATGCTGGCCGGCACCCCGCTGATCGCTTCGGCGTCCGGCGGGCTGCTCGACGTGGTCGGCGACGACGGCGTGAACGGCCTGCTCGTGCCGCCCGGCGACGCGGAGGCCCTGCACGCGGCCCTGTTGCGCCTGCTCACCGACCCGGACCTGGCCGCCCGGCTGCGCGCCAACGGTCTGCAGCGTGGCCTCGGCTTCACCGCGGCCCGTGTCGTACCCCAGATCGAGGAGGTCTACCGTGCCTGCATCGCCGCCTGACCCGTTCGGCCACGCCGAGGCCCGTCTGCTGAGCCGCTCGCCGCGGATCCTGGTGGTCGGTTCGGGATGGCGGTTCCTCTCCGGGATCAGCTACTACACCTGCCGGCTCAGCAACGCGCTGCACGACCGGTACGAGGTGGGCGCGATCCTGATGCGGCGGCTGCTGCCGGCCCGGCTCTACCCCGGCCGGGACCGGGTCGGGCGGTCCCTCACCGATCTGCGATACCACCAGGGGGTACGGGTTTTCGACGGCATCGACTGGTGGGCGGTGCCGAGCCTGCTCCGGGCGGTGCGGTTCCTGCGCCGGTTCCGGCCGGACGTGCTGGTGCTGCAGTGGTGGACCGGGGCGGTGCTGCACTCGTACCTGGTGCTGGCGATGGCCGCGCGGAAACTGGGGATCCGGGTGATCGTCGAGTTCCACGAGGTGCAGGACACCGGGGAGGCCCGGCACCGGTGGGCCGCCCGGTATGTGCGCCGGTGCATCCGGCCGCTGCTGAGCCGTACCGACGGGGTGGTGGTGCACTCCCGGTTCGACGAGGCGGCGCTGGCCGAGGCGTACGACCTGGGGGCGGTGCCGGCCGAGGTGGCGCTGCACGGCCCGTTCGACCACCATCTGCCCGAGCGGCCGCTGCGCGAACCGGGGGACGACGTGTGCCGGCTGCTGTTCTTCGGGACGATCCGGCCGTACAAAGGCCTCGAAGATCTTGTCGAAGCCTTTGCCGACCTCGGCCCCAACTATCACCTGACGGTGGTGGGGGAGACCTGGGAGGGCTGGACCGGGCCCGGCGAGATGATCGAGAGGTCGCCGGTCCGCGACCGGATCGAGTTTGTCAACCGCTACGTCGCCGACCACGAGGTCAACGAGTTCTTCGCCCGCGCCGACGTCGTGGTGCTGCCCTATCGGCGCAGCTCGGCGAGCGGCCCGCTGCACATCGCGATGAGCCACGGCCTGCCGGTGGTGGTCACCGCGGTCGGCGGCCTCGTCGAGGCCGCCGAACACTACAGCGGCACGGTCTTCGTCCCGGCGGCTGCGCCGGCCGAACTGCGGGAGGCGATCGTCCGTGCCGCGGGCCTGGCCGGTCGCCGGCACGCCGACCCGTCCTCATGGGGGCGTACGGTCGACGCGTACGCCCGCCTGCTGACCAGGATCGGCGTCGCTCAGGACCCGCCGTTCGACAGTGTCACGTCGTCGAACCAGACGGTCCCCCTGTTGTCGCCCGACTTGAGGTGAAGCTGGACGCTGGTCGCCCCCGGCGGGGCGACCGCGTCCACGGTCAGCCTCGTCCAGCCGCTGTCCCCCTTCGCCACCTGCTTCGACGAGTTCTGGCCAAGCCACCGGTCGTTGATGTCGAACCAGCTCAGCGCGATCTCGTTGGAGCCGGTCACCCCGGCGCCCCGCGCCCACGCCTCGGCATGCCAGGTCTGCCCTGCCTGCACCGGGTCGATCGGTGACGTCCGGATCGACGGGATGCTCGACCCGTTACGGCCGGTCCCGGTGAACCGCGCCGCGTAGGCGCCGGTCCGGGCCGTGCCGCGGGTCCGGGCGATCGGTCCCTCCTCGGAGAGGTACGGCCGCCACGGCGAACTGCCCGGGCTCGCCTCGAACCCCAGGTCCAGCAGCTCGTCGGTGATCCGGTTGCCGGCCCAGCCGTTGCGCACCACCCAGGTCGCCGGCTTGGCCGTGCCGTCCGCCCGGTACAGACCGAACCGGTACTGCGCCGGCACCTTCGAGACCTGCGAGTTCGACGGGATCGCGCCGTCGGAGAAGTCGTACAGCGTCCACGGCGCCACCGACCGCACCCCGGCCGTGGCGGCGGCCGCGAACGTCCGGGCCAGGAAGGTCGCCTGCTCACCCTCGCTGCTCGTGGCGGTGCTCAGGCCGGTCTCACCGATCACGATCGGATCCGGCGCGACCGCCGCCTGGGCACGCCGGATCTCCGCCAGGGCCCGCTCCGAGTTGCCGTAGAAGTGGAAGTCGTAGTAGTCCAGCGGGGTCTCGGCGAGGGCCGCCCGGATCCTGGCCAGGCCCGCCGCGCCGCTCTGACCGTCCACCGACAGGGTCAACGGCATCCGGGGTACGGCCGACCGAACCGCCGGAATCAGCTTGCGCACCCAGGCGACGGCGGCCGGATCGGTCGACACGAACTCGTTCTTCAGCTCCACCGACAGCACCCGCCGGTCGTCGGCATACGGCGCGAGCACCGCCTGCGCCCAGGCCGCGCTGCCGGCCGCGTCGGAGTAGCCGGACCACCAGTCGAACAGGGTGAGCTTCACGGTCAGGCCCTGCGAGTCGGCGATGCTGATGAACTTGCGCAGCCGCTCGGCGTACTCCGCCTTCGGTTTCGGATAGCCGAAGGCCTGCGGGAAGATGATGATCCGCACGTTGTCCGCGCCCAGGGCGGCCGCCTTGGCCAGGTCCGCCTCGATGCGGGCGGCGTCGAAGCCCGTCCACATCGCCGACCAACCGGCGTTCGACGGGTAGTAGTTGATGGTCCGCGCGGTGGTGACCGCCGCGAGCCGGGACTTCAGCGTCACTGCCGCTTCGCTCTGCACCGTCACCGGCTTCGGGTCGCCGATGGGCAGCACCGATGCGCGGGGGTCGGGCCCGGCCGCGGAGGAGCCGGAAGCCGGAAGCGTGACAGCAAGCAGGAGAGTGGAGGCCAGGATCGCCGCGTTGCGGGTACGAGCTGTCGTCACGGTGGTTCGAAGCCCTTCACATCGTCAGGTGGTGGGCCCCTCTCTTCGGTTGTCCGACCTCTCGACGTCAGGGCCGGGGCTGATGCAGTCCGGTTGCGATCCGGGAGCGTGCCCGCCAACCCGCTTCATTCCTCCGACAGCGGCCGATGGTCCCCGCCCGGCCCCCGCGGGCCGCCTCACCCGCCCCGCCGCCGGGCCGCCCGTCCCGCCCGTCCGGCCTTCGGGCCGCCCATCCCGCACGTCCGGCCCGTCCCGCCCGCCGAGCCGCCCGTATCGCAGGTCCCGCCTTCGATCGCCCGTCTCGCCCGTCCGGCCTTCGGGGCGCCTGTCCCGCGTGTCCGACCTATCCGGCCCCGCGTGTCTGACCTATCCGGCCCCGCGTGTCTGACCTACCCGGCCCCGCGCGTCTGACCTATCCGGCCCCGCGCGTCCGGCCTTCCGGGCGTCTGTCCCGCGCGTCCGACCTACCCGGCCCAGCGCGTCCGGCCTTCCGGGCGTCTGTCCCGCGCGTCCGACCTACCCGGCCCAGCGCGTCCGACCTACCCGGACCCGTGCGTCCGGCCTACCCGGCCCAGGGCGTCCCGCGCGTCTGGCCTTCGGGCGGCTGTCCCGCGCGTCCGACCTACCCGGGCCTCCCTGCCCCCGGCCTCGCGCGTCCGGCTTCCGGGTCGCCTGTCTCGCCCGTCCGGCTTTTGGGTCGCCTGCCCTGCGGATCCGGTCTCCCGCCCCGCCGGCCCCGCCCGCCCGGATCCGCGTCCGGTGGCGGGGACCCGGGCGAGCGGCGGGTGGCCTACTCCGGGTAATGGCGTGGCGTGTAGACCGCCGTGGTGCCGTCACCGCGGGTGACGGCGCGGGTCTGTGACGAGCCGATGATCAGCAGGCAGCGCATGTCGACGGAGGCCGGGTCGAGCGCGGCCAGCGTGGTGATACGCACCGACTCCTCCGGGCCACCGACATCCCGGCCGACCACCACGGGTGTGCCCGGGCGGCGGTGGGCGCGCAGCAACTCCAAGGCGCGGACCAGCTGCTCACGACGGGTCTTCGAGGCCGGGTTGTAGACGGCGATCACCAGGTCGGCGGCTGCGGCGGCGGTCAGCCGGGACTCGATCACCGACCACGGTTTGAGCCGGTCCGACAGCGACAGGATGCAGAAGTCGTGCCCGAGCGGCGCGCCCGCCCGGCTCGCCACCGCCTGCGCCGCGGTCAGCCCCGGAATGATCCGCACCGGAACGTCCAGCCACTGCGGATCCTCGGCCACCTCCAGAACGGCGGCGGCCATCGCGAACACGCCCGGGTCACCGGACGAGACGACCGCCACCCGGTGCCCCCGTTTCGCCAGGTCCAGCGCGAACGCGGCCCGCTCCGCCTCGACCCGGTTGTCCGAGGGGTGGCGGCGCTGACGCGGGTTCGGCGGAACGCGGTCCACATAGGGCCCGTACCCGATCAGGTCGTCGGCGTCGGCCAGCGCCTCCTGCGCCTCCGGGGTCAGCCAGTGCCGTGAGCCCGGCCCCAGACCGACCACCGTCACCCCGCTGGCCCGGCCGGCCGTCGCTATCCGGCTCAGCGCCGTGGCGTTCGCCTCCTCCAGACTCACCATGCCGGTGTCGGGGCTCACCGGGCCGATATCCGTCCCGGCACGTCTCGCGGCGGCAGCGTCGTTCCTCGCGGTGGCGTGCCTGTTTGCCGCGGTGCCCGCGTCGCTCGCGGTGGCGTGCCTGTCATCCGCGGTGGCTGGGTCGTTCGCGGTGGCTGGGTCGTTCGCGGTGGCCGGGTCGTTCCTCATGACCGGCGGAGTCAGCAGGGTGTCCAGGCCGGATGGACGACCGTTGTCCGCGTCGGCGGTGAACGCGGTCGCCGCCGGGCTCGGCAGCAGCGCCAGCGAGAAGTACGGAACCGTGGCCGGATCGACGTCACGCAGCGGCGCCGACCGTTCCCGATCGGTGGTGGCACGCTCCACATACCAGGCGTCGTCGAGCCGCCCGGCCTCCTCCAGGGCCTCACGGACCCCCTCGAAGGTGCGGCCCAGCTTCATCACGGCGGCCGAGTCGGTGGTGGCCAGACGGGCGGCCAGCTCCTTCGGCTCCAAGGTGCCGGGCAGGACGGTCAGCACCTCGTCCCGCTCCATCAGCGGCCGCCCCAGCACCGCGGAGGCGGCGCTCACCGACGTCACCCCGGGCACCACCGACGTCTCGTAGCGGCCGGAGAGCCGTTTGTGCATGTGCATGTAGGACCCGTAGAAGAACGGATCGCCCTCGGCCAGCACCACCACGTCGCGACCGGCGTCCAGATGCGCGGCCAGCCGGGCCGCCGCCTCGGCGTAGAACTCGTCGATCGCACCCTGATAACCGCCCGGGTGATCGGTGGTCTCCGTCGTCACCGGATAGATCAGGGCCTCCTCGATCTGGCCCTCCCGCAGGTAGCCGGCCGCGATCGCGCGGGCGTTGCTGCGCCCGTGGCGTGCCGCGTGATACGCCACCACGTCGGCCGCGCCGATCAGCCGCGCCGCCTTTACCGTGACCAGCTCCGGGTCACCGGGTCCCAGGCCCACCCCGAAGAGCCGCCCGGTCCTCGCCGCGGCGGTGTCGCGGCGGGATACGTCGTTCGTCATTCTGTTCCGTTCCGGCCTATTCGGCTTCCGAAGCGAGGGCGTTCACCGCGGCCGCGGTGATGGCGCTGCCACCCCGGCGTCCGCGCACGATCAGGTATTCCAGGCCGGACTCCGCCAGCGCCTCCTTCGACTCGGCCGCGCCGATGAAGCCCACCGGGATCCCGACCACGGCGGCCGGCCGGGGCGCGCCCGCCGCGATCATCTCCAGCAGCCGGAACAGCGCCGTCGGCGCGTTGCCGATGGCCACCACGGCACCGCCCAGCCGTTCCCCCCACAGGTGCAGGGCGGCCGCGCTGCGGGTATTGCCGATCTCCGCCGCCAGCCCCGGCACGGCCGGATCACGCAGCGTGCACACCACGTCGTTGGCGGCGGGCAGCCGGCTGCGCGTCACCCCGGACGCGACCATCTCCGCGTCACACAGAATCGGCGCGCCGTCGAGCAGCGCCTTGCGAGCCGCCGTCACCACCCCCGGGCTGAACCGGACATCCTCCACCAGATCCACCATCCCGCAGGCGTGGATCATCCGAACCACCACCCGCGACACGTCCTCCGGCAGCCCGGACAGATCCGCCTCGGCCCGGATCGTGGCGAACGACCGCCGGTAGATCTCCGCGCCGTCACGCACGTACTCCATGCTCAGGGCCTCCTCGCCACCGCTATCGCGTCTTCCAGCCCACTCGTCATGGCGGCGCCTCCGGAGCTCGCCACCAGGACGTCCTCGAGACCGCTCGCACCCGCCGCCCGGGCGTCTTCCCGGTCAGTCGTCCCCACCGCCACGGCTTCTGCCGGCCCGCTCCCGTTCGCTGCCGCTCTCGTGCCGCCGAGCCCGCCCTCGCGTGCCGCCGCTCTCGCGTCGTCGGTCCCGCTCATGCCGGCCGCCGCTCTCGCGTCGTCGGTCCCGCTCATGCCGGCCGCCGCTCTCGGGCCGTCGAGCCCACTCGTGCCTTCGAGCCCTCTCGTGCCGGCCGCCGCGACCCTGGCGAGGGCCGCGCCCAGCGTCGCGCCGACGGATCCCGCGCTGTTCGGGCCGCTCTCCGCCGTGGCCGTGACCAGTGCGGAAACGCCGATCCTCGCTGGTCGGCGCGCGGAGGTCGATGGTCCGACCGGCCCGGAAGCACCGGCCACCGGCTGACCGGCCAGACCGGATCCCTCACCCGCCAGCTGACCGACCGGCTCGGATCCCTCGATCACCGGGTGGTCGACTGGTCCGGATCGTGGGGCTATAAGCCGGCTCTTCGGCTGGAGTCCTTCCGGTGCCGGTTGGTCGATCGGTCCGGATTGTCCGGCCATAGGCTGGCCCTCCGGTTCGGATCCCCTGACCGTCGACCGGTCCTCAGGCTCGGAGCCTCCCGGCGCTGGGCGGTCGATCAGTCCGGATCGTCGGGCCACGGGCTGGCTCTTCGGCCGGGGTCCTTCCGGTGCCGGTTGGTCGATCGGTCCGGATTGTCCGGCCACAGGCTGGCCCTTCGGTTCGGATCCCCTGACCGTCGGCCGGTCCTCAGGCTCGGAGCCTCCCGGCGCTGGGCGGCCGATCGGTTCGGATCGACCGGCCGGTGAGTGACCGGCCGGACCGCCCTGCGCTCGGGCGATCGTGGAGACGTGCACACCCGGGTCGCCGTCGGCGGCCGGATGGCGGGTGATCAGGTAGCCGTCCCCGGTCGCCTCGGCGCGGACGTGTGGGCCCGCTGGGCTGCCGCATGCTCGGGCACAACCGACCCAGTGCACCGGGAGTCCGTCGACGAAACGGGCCGCGGCGGTGGCGTCGGCGCGCACGTCGGCCAGCGATTTCGCGCAGCCGGGCCGGCCGGCGCACGCGGTCACCCCGGACCATGGCGAACCCGGCGCCACCGCGAGGCCGGCGTCGGCCAGACGATCCACCCAGGCCGGAGCCGTCTCCGGCGCCAGATCGGCCACGACCACACCACGCCAGGGCGTCACGACCAGCAGGTCGGCGGCTTCCAGAGCCCTCAGTGGCGCGCCCTCCAACCGCCCCAACGGCACCAGAGCGGCGACTGCGGAGAGTCCGTCCTCCTGGGGCAGCGCCCCGATCAGATCGCCCGGATCCACGGCATCGATCGCTGTGGCTACATCGACCGGCACGGGCGTCAGGCCGAGCGCCTTAGCCACCCGTGCCGAGACCCGGGCCGGGCCGTCGGCGAGCTCACGCAGCCGCCATGCCGCAGCGCCGCCGGATCGCTGCACCTCCCGCTCGGCGAGAAACGCGTGCGCGGCGGCGATGAGCGTGGGCACCACATCGTCGAACCGGACGCGCAGACCGGTGTCGTGCCCCGCGAACCGAACGGCGAACAACCCACCGTCACCGGCCCTTTCCCGGCTTGTGCCACCGGGATCGGCTGGGACCGGGGCGGCGCCGGCACCCGACTCGATTTGGCGTGAAGCCCACAGGTCGGCATCGAGCCGGGCGAAGCGAGAACCGGTTGGGCCGACGCCAACCTCGGTGACACGTGGGCCGGGCCGGCCGCGGTGGGGCTCGGCGGGTTGTGGGCCGGGCAGGGTCGAGTAGGGCTCGGCGGGTTGTAGGCCGGGCCGGCCGCGGTGGGGCTCGGCAGGCTGTGGGACGGGCACGGTCGCGTTGGGCTCGGCGGACTGCGGGCCGGGCAGGGTCGCATCGGGCTCGGCAGGGCGCTGGCCCGGCACGGCGGGAACGGGCTCGGGCGTTCGCCGGTGGGGGACGACGGTGCCCGGCGGGGCGGCGTCTGGCGGGGCGGGGACCGCGGCCACGTCGGCGGCCAGCGGGACCTGGCCGAGGGCGAAGAGGAACTTGCCGGGCAGCGCGGCCAGGCCGGCGTCAGCCTGGATCGCCAGGTCGAGCCGTCCTACGAGAGCACGCACCGCAGATCCTGGTAGGGGCGGCGCCGCGATGTTCCGTACATTGTCGTGGGTTGTCGAAGGCAGAAGGCCCGCCGACCGTAACCGGGCCGCCAACGCCGGCGCATCGCCTGGCTGCAATGCTCTGAGCTGCAGGTTTGCGCGTGAGGTCAGCTCCAGGCAGCCGTCCCCGAACTCCTCGGCGAGCTCGCGCAGCGAGCGCAGCTGAGCCCCGGACAGCATCCCCCCTGGCAGCCGGACCCGGGCCAGCATGCCGTCGGCCGCGGCGTGCAGCCGCAGCGCGCCGGGACAGGCGTCGGTGTCTGACGAACGGGGAGTCATGGCCCGGATACTACGGCCGACCACCGACAGGAATTCACCTCCGTCGTGCGGTGGGTCGGGAGCGTCACAGCCGCCGTTCTGCCTTGACGCGGGACACCGGGGTTCGGAAAGGTTAGGGGCCAACGAGCGGCGACGCCGCGGAGGAAGCCGGTGCGAGTCCGGCGCGGTCCCGCCACTGTCACCAGGGGATTCTCTGGGAGCCAGGAACTCCGGTCGCCGTTGATGTCCGTCTACCCGGGGCGCGGACCCCGAGGGGGAGTGCGCCGTGTTCCTGCTGCTGTCGACGTCCGACACCGACCTGCTCAGCGCCCGGGCCAGTGGCTCGGCATGGCGCCCGGCCAACCCCGCCCGCACCGCTGTCGACGACCTGCCGGCCCTGCTCGACGGCGTCGATCTCGTCGTGGTGCGCATCCTCGGTGGCCGCCGCGCCTGGGAGGAGGGCCTCGACGCGCTGCTCGGGAGTGGTCTGCCGGTCGTCGTCCTCGGTGGTGAGCAGGCGCCCGACGCCGAGTTGATGAAACTCTCCACGGTGCCGGCCGGTGTCGCCGCCGACGCGCACACCTACCTGGCGCAGGGTGGCGCGGAAAATCTGGCGTCGCTGCACGACTTCCTCTCCGACACGGTGCTGCTGACCGGCAACGGGTTCGCCCCGGCGGTCGAGACCCCGCAGTGGGGGCTCCTGCCACGCGAGACGACACTCGAAACGCCACGCGAGACGACACCCGACGCGTCCGGGCCGGGCCGGGAGACGGTCGCGGTGCTCTACTACCGCGCCCATCACATGGCCGGCAACACCGCGTTCGTCGAGGCGCTGTGCCAGGCGATCGAGGCGAAGGGCGGGCGCGCGCTGCCCATCTTCACCGCCTCGCTGCGGACCGCCCCGCCGGAGCTGCTGGCCGAGCTGCGCAAGGCCGACGCGCTGGTGGTGACGGTGCTGGCCGCCGGCGGCACCCGTCCGGCCACGGCGAGCGCCGGCGGTGACGACGAGGCGTGGGATGTCGGCGTGCTCGCCGACCTGGACGTGCCGATCCTGCAGGGCCTCTGCCTGACCAGCTCGCGGGCCGCGTGGGAGGCCAGCGACGACGGCCTGAGCCCGCTGGACGCGGCGACGCAGGTGGCGATCCCCGAGTTCGACGGACGGATCATCACGGTGCCGTTCTCGTTCAAGGAGATCGACCAGGACGGGCTTTCGGTCTACGTGGCCGACCCCGAGCGGGCCCTGCGGGTCGCCGGGATCGCGGTGGCGCACGCCCGGCTGCGGCATGTCCCGCCGGCCGACCGGCGGATCGCGTTGATGCTGTCGGCCTATCCGACCAAGCACTCCCGGATCGGCAACGCGGTCGGCCTGGACACTCCGGCGTCGACGGTCGCCCTGATCAGGGCCCTCAAGGAGCGCGGTTATCAGGTCGGTTCCTTCTCCGATTACGACGGCGACGGCCTGATCCACACGCTGATCGCCGCCGGTGGCCAGGATCCGGACTGGCTGACCGAGGAGCAGCTGTCCGAGAACAAGGTGCGGATCTCGGGTTCGGCCTACGAGTCCTGGTTCGCGACGCTGCCGGACGATTTCCGGGAGAGCGTCGAGCAGCACTGGGGCCCGCCGCCGGGTGAGCTCTACACCGACGGCGGCGACATCGTGCTGGCAGCGCTCCGCGACGAGAACATCGTGGTGATGGTGCAGCCGCCGCGTGGTTTCGGCGCCAACCCGGTCGCCATCTACCACGACCCCGACCTGCCGCCGTCGCATCACTACCTGGCGGCGTATCGGTGGCTGGCCGACGAGTTCGGCGCGCACGCCGTCGTGCACGTCGGCAAGCACGGCAACCTGGAGTGGCTGCCCGGCAAGAATGTCGGCATGTCCGCGTCCGACGGCACCGACGCGGCGCTCGGCGACCTGCCACTGATCTACCCGTTCCTGGTCAACGACCCGGGTGAGGGCACCCAGGCCAAGCGGCGCGCCCACGCCACCCTGGTCGACCACCTGATCCCCCCGATGGCGCGGGCCGAGTCCTACGGCGACATCGCCCGGCTGGAGCAGCTGCTCGACGAGCACGCCAACATCGCCGCGCTCGACCCGGCGAAACTGCCCGCGATCCGGGCGCAGATCTGGACCCTGATCCAGGCCGCCAAGATGGACCACGACCTCGGCCAGCAGCACCGGCCGGACGACGAAGAGTTCGACGACTTCATCATGCACATCGATGGATGGCTGTGTGAGGTCAAGGATGTGCAGATCCGCGACGGGCTGCACGTGCTCGGCGCGGCCCCGTCCGGTGAGGCACGGATCAACCTGGTGCTGGCCATGCTGCGGGCCCGGCAGATGTGGGCCGGCAAGGTGGCTGCGCTGCCCGGCCTGCGGGAGGCGCTCGGCCTGGCCGAGGACGCGTCGACGGCGGAGACCGATGCGGTCGAGGCGGAGGCGCGCGCCCTGGTGACGGCGATGGAAGAGGCGGGATGGCCGACGACGGTCCCGGAGGGCTTGTCGGACCTGCCGGACGTGGTGCGCGTGCTGGAGTTCGCCGCCACCGAGGTCGTGCCACGCCTCGCCCGGACCACCGACGAGCTGACCCACGTCCTGCACGCGCTCGACGGCGGCTACGTCCCGGCGGGGCCGAGCGGCTCCCCCCTGCGTGGCCTGATCAACGTGCTGCCCACCGGCCGTAACTTCTACTCCGTCGACCCGAAGGCCATCCCGAGCCAGCTGGCCTGGGAGACCGGGCAGGCGATGGCCGAGTCGCTGCTCAACCGCTACCGCGCCGATCACGGCGACTGGCCCCGCTCGGTCGGCCTGTCCGCGTGGGGCACCAGCGCGATGCGCACCGCGGGCGACGACATCGCTGAAATCCTGGCGCTGATCGGTGTCCGCCCGATCTGGGACCCGGCGTCACGGCGCGTCACCGGGCTGGAGCCGATCGCGGCCGGTGAGCTCGGCCGTCCTCGCGTCGACGTGACGGTCCGTATCTCCGGCTTCTTCCGGGACGCGTTCCCCCACGTGGTGGCGCTGCTCGACGACGCCTTCCAGCTGATCGCCGGCCTGGACGAGCCGGACAACTTCGTGCGTGAGCACGCGCTGCGTGACCAGGGCGAGCACGGTGACTGGCGGCGGGCGACGACACGGATCTTCGGGTCACGCCCGGGGGCGTACGGTGCGGGAATCCTGCCTTTGATCGACAGCCGGAACTGGCGCGACGACGCCGACCTGGCCGAGGTGTATGCGGTGTGGGGCGGTTTCGCCTACGGCCGTGACCTGGACGGTGTCCCGGCTCGTGGTGACATGGAGAACGCGTACCGCCGGATCGACGTGGCCGCGAAGAACATCGACACCCGCGAGCACGACATCGCCGACTCCGACGACTACTTCCAGTATCACGGCGGCATGATCGCCACGGTTCGCGCGCTGACCGGTAAGGCGCCGGCGGCGTACATCGGCGACTCGACCAACCCGGACCAGGCACGCACCCGCAGCCTGACCGAGGAGACCGCGCGGATCTTCCGGGCCCGGGTGGTGAACCCCCGCTGGATCGCGGCGATGCGGCGGCACGGCTACAAGGGCGCCTTCGAGCTGGCGGCGACCGTCGACTACCTCTTCGGCTACGACGCGACCGCCGGCGTGGTCACCGACTGGATGTATGAGCAGCTCGCGGCCAGCTACGTGCTGGACGCGGAGAATCAGGCGTTCATGCGGCAGTCCAACCCGTGGGCGCTGCACGGCATCACCGAGCGCCTGCTGGAGGCCGCCGACCGCAAACTGTGGGACTCGCCGGAGCCGGAGACGCTGGCCGCCCTCCAGCAGCTTTACCTGGAGACGGAGGGCGACCTGGAGGACGGGCCGGCCTGAGCCGCGGGCCCGGCGCGGCGGATCAGGCCTGGCGGCGGCGGAGCAGATAGGTGTCCATGATCCAGCCGTGCCGCTCGCGGGCCTCGGTGCGGGTCTTGACGATCTCGTCGCCGACCTCGGCCACCGGGCCTGCGGCGAGCAACTCGTCCGGCGTGCTGACGTAGGCGCCCCAGTAGATGTCCGCGTCCGGGTATTTCGTGAACGCGTGCTGGGCGTCGAGCATCACGATCACGTCGTCGGCGCCTTCCGGCCAGCCCTCGGCCAGGCGCCGCCCGGTGGTGACCTGGAACGGCTGCCCCACCCGGTTCAGGCCGACCCGATGCTTGGCGGCCAGCGCCGACACGCTGCTGATGCCGGGGACAACCTCGAACTCGAACTCGACCGCCCCTCGCTCCAGGATCTCCTCGAGGATGGCGATCGTCGAGTCGTACAGCGAGGGGTCGCCCCACACCAGGATCGATCCGATCTCGTCGTCCTTGAGGTGCTCGGCGATCAGCTCCTCCAGGACCAGGGATCGCCGGTGCCGCCAGTCGGCGACGGTGCCGGTGTAGTCGGCCGGGTTGCGGTCACGATCCGGGTCGCGGCCCTCGACGATCCGCTTCCGCGGCTGCGAATACCCCCGGATGAGGCGCTCCCGCAGCTCGATCAGGCTGGCCTTGGTCTCACCCTTGTCGAGCAGGAAGAACACATCGGTCCGCCCGATCGCCTTCGCCGCTTGCAGGGTCAGATGGTCCGGGTCGCCCGCGCCGATCCCGACTACACAGATCTTCCGCACGCCCTGAGTCTGCCTCACCCCCGCCGACACCCCATCGCCAGCCCGAGCCGGTGAGCGCTACATCGCAGGCCGGCCGCACAAGCGGCGTCCGGCCGGCGAAAGCCGGGTGGGCCGCACAGGCGGCGTCCGGCCGCCGAAAGCCGGGGTGGGCCGCACAGGCGGCGTCCGGTCGCCGAGATGCCGGTGTCGGCTGGACAGGCGGCGTCCGGTCGCCGAAATGCCGAGGCCGGCCGCACCGGACGGCGTCCGGTGCGGCGAAAGGCAGAGCCCGCCTCACTCACGGCGGCGGGCCGCCGCAAGACCGCTGCGATGGGCGATGGCGACGAGCTGCGCGCGGCTTCCGGCCTCCAGTTTGGCCAGGATCCGGTGCACGTACGTCCGGACGGTCTCCGGACTCAAGGACAGCGCCCGGGCGACCGCCGCATTGTCGTCGCCGTCCGCGAGGGCGGTCAGCACCTGGCGTTCGCGGGCGGTGAGCCGCTCCAGGCCCGCGGCGGCGACCGGTCGTGGCACGGCTGCCGCGTGGGCCATGACCTGCCGGGTCACGCCGGGTGAGAGGACCGGTTCGCCGCGGGCGGCGGCCTGTACCGCCTCGCGCAGTGGTCCGGGTGCGGTGTCCTTGAGCAGGTATCCGTCGGCGCCGGCCCGCATCGCCCCGAGCACTTCGTCGTCGGTGTCGAAAGTGGTCAGCATGAGGATCGCGACGTCCCGGCCGGACGGCTCGGCCCGGATCTCCCGGACCGCGGCGATACCGTCCCCACCGGCCATCCGGATGTCCATCAGCACGACGTCCGGCCGTAGCCGCCGGACGAGGGCCGCCCCGGCCACCCCGTCGGACGCCTCCCCGACCACCTCGATCCCGGCCGGCTCACCGGTGAGCAGGGCCGTTATGCCCGCGCGCACCAGAGACTGGTCGTCGACGAGCACCACCCGCACGCGCCTCACCGGGCCACCGCCAGGGGCAGGGCCGCGCTGACCCGCCACCCGTGCTCGACCGGCCCGGCATCGAGCTGCCCTCCGGCCGCGGCCACCCGCTCCCGCAGCCCGGTCAATCCCGCCCCCGCCGCTTCGGGACCGCTGGGCGTCCCGTCGTCCTCGACGCTGACCAGCAGAATTCCGTCGTCCTCGCGGATCTCGACCGCGATGCTGTGTCCCGCCGAGTGCCGCAGCACGTTCGTCACCGCCTCCCGGACCAGCCGGTAGGCGGTGGCCGCGGTCTCCGGATCCTCGACCGGTTCGATGTCGGCGCGCACCCGGAATCCGGCGTCGCGGGCGGTGTCCATCAGTGCGCCGAGGTCGCCGAGGGAGGGCCCGGCCCGCAGGCGCCGCACCGTGCCCCGCAACTCGTCGAGCGCGTCGGACAGCGCCCGCGCCACATGATCGAGAGCGGTCACCGCGGCGTCCGGCCGGTGGGGCGCCTCCTGCCGGGCCACGTTGGCCTGGATCGCGGCGACGGTGAGCGCGTGCCCGATCGCGTCGTGCAGTTCCCGGGACAGTTCCTGGTTGTGCTCGTGCACCCGGCGTTCGGCCTCCAGCTCGATCTGCCGGCCGGTGAGCGCGGCGATCCGCCGACGGGCCCGGACCAGCTCGCCGAGGGCGATCGCGGCGGCCATCAGGGCGAGATGGCCGATCCCGTCGTAGAGCACGACGACCCCGAAGTCCTGCCCTTCCCGCAGCCGGAAGAACACCGACACGACCATGGCGATCAGCACCGTGACGACGGCGATCCGGCGGTGCCCGGCCTCGGCGGCCGAATACAGTGCGGCGGCCAGTGGGACGGCGACGCCGATCGCCGGGAACCCGGCCGCATAGTAGGCGAAAAGACCGGACAGGGTCAGGATCAGCACGGTACGGGAGTGCCGCCGCCGCCAGAGCATGAGCACGCCGAGGGCGGCCGCCCACAGGTACGCCCCGATCCCGCTCCGCCCACCGAGCTCGGCCGAGGCGATCAGCGCCAGCACCGCGGCGACCCCGGCCGCGACCGCGAGGTCCACCCGTACCTTCCGCACGTCTCCGATGCTAGGCAGACTCCGTGGCGCCCGGGTACGCCGGAAAGCGACATCTCCCGACGCCACCGTCGGGTGTCATGCGGCAGGACCTCCGCCTGAGGATCGTCCTGGGCCTGCCGGCGGCGCCCCGATAGGTCAGCGCCCGCGAACGCGGCCGGCGCCCGCTCAGTCGGGAAGGAGGGGCACCGACGGCGAGATGTCCCGCCCGATCATCGCGGCGCGCCGCAGCGAGCCGGATCCGAACCGATCACGAACCCGGTCGACCGCCGCGTCGAGCCCGTCGGCGCGTGGCGGCTCGAACGGCAGCTCCATCTGCACGGCCCCGTCCCCGTCGAGGTTGCTGACCGCGACTCCCACCAGCGTGAGCCCTCGCTCGCCGATCAGCGGCCAGGCCTCGCGCAGCAGGTCGACCGCGGTCCGCAGCACCGCCCCGGTCTGCATCGTGGCCTTGAGCAGGCTGCGGGAGCGGGTGGCCCGGCTGAAGTCGCCGAACCGCAGCCGTAGCGTGATGGTCCGCCCGGCCCGGTGTGCCCGCCGCATCCGCTGGGTGACCCGGTCGACGAGCGCGCCGAGCACCGCCTCGACCTCGGGGAATCCCCGTGGCCCGGACCGGCCCAGCGCGCACTGCGCCCCGATCGAGCCGCGCCGCCGCCCGGTCTCCACCCGGCGCGGGTCGTGGTTGTGGGCGAGCGCGTGCAGGTGCCGGCCGGCGTTGACGCCGAGCATGGCGATCAGGGCCGCCTCGCCGATCCGGGCGACGTGCCCGACCGTGTGGATCTGCCGCTCGCGCAGCCGGGTGGCGGTGACCGGCCCGACGCCCCATAGTTTCTCCACCGGGAGCGGATGCAGGAACTCCAGCTCCCGGCCGGGTGGCACGACCAGCAGCCCGTCCGGCTTGCCGGCGCCGCTGGCCACCTTGGCCAGGAACTTGGTGGGCGCCACGCCGACGGTGATCGGCAGCCCGGTCCGCGCGCGCACCTCGGCTCGCAGCCCGATCGCGATCTCCTCCGGCCTCCCGCGGATCCGGCGCAGGCCCTCGACGTCGAGGAACGCCTCGTCGATGGAGATCGGCTCGACGAGCGGGGTGGTGTCGCGGAACACCTCGAACACGGCCTTGCTGGCCGCCGCATACGCGGCCATCCGGGGCGGCACGACGACGGCATGCGGGCAGAGCGCCCTCGCCCGCCCGAGAGCCATCGGGGTACGCACGCCGAACTCCTTCGCCTCGTAGGAGGCCGCCAGCACCACCCCGCCGCCGACGAGGACCGGCCGGCCGCGCAGCGCGGGATCGTCGCGCTGCTCGACCGACGCGTAGAACGAGTCCAGGTCGGCATGCAGGATCACGCCGCCACTTTAGTACACGTGTTCGAGGAAGCGCGGGCCGATCGAGCGGCGGCCGTCACAAATCCGTGGGGGAATCGCGCAGCGGGATTCTCGGTTCTCAGACTTGAGTCACCCACGCTCAAGAAACTGGAGGAGCCACCCATGCTCACCACCCCCACCGTCCGCGACCTGGAGCGACTGACCGCCCGCGTCCTGGAGGGCTCGGCCCGCAGCTCGGGCGCCCGGCTCGACGCCTACCGGGTGGACGGCGCCTTCTACATCGACATCGACCTGCCCGGCGTCGACACCGCCTCGATCGACATCACCGTCGACGGCAAGGTGCTCACCGTCCGCGCCGAGCGCCGGCGTGCCGAGCAGGAGAACGCGCAGGTCGTGATCGCCGAACGCCCGATGGGCACCTTCAGCCGGCAGGTCTTCCTGTCCGATCGGCTCGACACCGACCGGCTCGAGGCGCGGTACGACAACGGCGTCCTGACCCTGAGCATCCCGGTCCTGGAGCGCCGGCCCCGCCGCATCGAGGTGACCGTCTGACCCCGTCGCTCAGTGGACGAACTGCAGCCAGTTGAGGTTGACGAACTCGCCGCCGTCGTTCGCGGTGAACGTGACGAACACGGTGTGCACGCCGCTGACCGGCTGGAGGACGGCGGTGCCCGTACGCCATGATTGCCAACCGCCGGTGTCGCTGACCGAGACCTCACCGACCGGCGCGGCGTCCCGGCTGTCCAGCCGGACCTGCACCCGGCCGCTGATCCCGGACCCGGACGCCAGCCGCAACCGCACCTGAGTCGCCGGCACGGCGCCGAAGTCGAAGTTGTCGAACCGCAGGTGGTCGTCCCGGTTGACCCAGCCGATGTTCTGACCGCCGCCCTCGTCCTCGGTCGCCTGGGTCTGCACCCCGGCCAGCTCGGTCGCCGACTCGGCCTGCAGCACCGGGTAGGGCGCCGCGCCGGCCGGGGGAGCGGGCGACGGCGAGGCGTCCGGCTCGGCCGAGGTGGCCTCCGGCGTGGCGGCCGGGGTGGTGACCGCCGCCTGGGGCGTGATCACCGGCTCGGCCGGGGTGTCCTGCCAGCGGCCCAGCAGGTAGCCGACGAGCACGAGGCCGGCGCCGCCGAGCACGGTCACCACCCGGCGCCGGTTCTGCCACGACTTGGTGCGATAGACGGTCGGAGATCGCTGATCCACCCGGACAGGGTAAAACGAAACGCCTCCCGCGCCATCGGCGCGGGAGGCGATCGACGATCACGAGCGGTGGATCAGATCACGGCCCCGGTCTCCGGGAAGTGGCAGGCCGCGACCGAGCCGTTCGGGTTCGGCAGGAGCACCGGCGCCTCGGCCGCGCACTTCTCCTGCGCCTTCCAGCACCGGGTGTGGAAGACGCAGCCGGACGGCGGGTCGATCGGCGACGGGACGTCACCCTCCAGCTTGATCCGGCCCGCGCCGCCCAGCTTCGTCACGTCCGGCACGGCGGAGAGCAGAGCACGGGTGTACGGGTGAGCCGGGTTCTCGTAGATCTGCTGACGCGTGCCGACCTCGACCATCCGCCCCAGGTACATGACGGCGATCCGCTCACAGAAGTGCCGGACCACGGCCAGGTCGTGGGCGATGAAGACGAAGGACAGCCCCAGGTCACGCTGCAGCTGACGGAGCAGGTTGACCACCTGCGCCTGGATCGACACGTCGAGCGCGGACACCGGCTCGTCGGCGACGATCAGCTTCGGCTGCAGGGCCAGGGCCCGGGCGATGCCGATACGCTGCCGCTGGCCGCCGGAGAACTCGTGCGGGTACCGGTTGTAGTGCTCCGGGTTGAGGCCGACGGTCTCCAGCAGCTCCTGCACCCGCCGCTTCACGCCACCGGGCGGCTCGATGCCGTTGACCTGCAGCGGCATCGCGACGATCCGGCCCACCGTGTGCCGCGGGTTCAGCGACGCGTACGGGTCCTGGAAGATGATCTGGATGTCCTGGCGGAGCTTGCGCAGCCGCGATCCCTTGGTGTGAGTGATGTCCTCACCATTGAAGGTGATCTTGCCGGAGGTCGGCTCGAGCAGACGGACCAGCATGCGGCCGGTCGTCGTCTTGCCACAGCCGGACTCGCCGACCAGGCCGAGCGTCTCACCGGGGCGGACCTCGAAGTTCACATTCTCCACCGCGCGGACCACGGAGCCCTTGCCCCAGAGGCCGGAACGGACCGGGAAGTGCTTGGTCAGGCCCTCGACCTTGAGCAGCGGCTCACGAGCCGGAAGAGTCGGGGTGGCCGGGCTCGCCGCGGAGTCTGCGAGATCAGTCATTGGGCCACTCCTGCGTGCGCGATGTCTTCTGCATACAGCCGCTGCCGGGTCTCGAAGGACATGTGGCAGGCGACGTTGTGCCCGTCCTCACCGGCCGGGCGGAGCTCCGGAACCTCGGAGAACGAGCGGTTGCCGTTCTGACCAGCGTAACGACAGCGCGGGTTGAACGAACAGCCCGTGGGCAGGTTGATCAGGCTGGGCGGGTTGCCCTTGATCGGCACCAGGTCCACGTTCGCGTCGCCGTGCAGCGACGGCACGCTGGCCAGCAGACCCCAGGTGTACGGGTGCTGCGGCCGCTTCATGATCTGCTCCACCGAGCCGGTCTCGACGGGCCGGCCGGCATACATCACCAGGACGTCGTCGGCGACCTGCGACACCACGCCGAGGTCGTGAGTGATCATGATGATCGCGGACTGGAACTCGCGCTGCAGGTCCTCGAGAAGCTCCAGGATCTGCGCCTGCACGGTCACGTCCAGGGCGGTGGTCGGCTCGTCGGCGATCACCAGAGCCGGGTCGTTCACCAGCGCCATCGCGATCATGGCGCGCTGGCGCATACCGCCGGAGAACTCGTGCGGGTACTGGTTCGCGCGGCGCTGAGGCTGCGGGATGCCGACCCGGTTGAGCATGTCGACGGCCCGGGTGCTGGCCTCCTTCTTGCTCGCCGACGGGTGGTGCACCTTGTAGGCCTCGGCGATCTGCGCGCCGACCTTGTAGTACGGGTGCAGCGCGGACAGCGGATCCTGGAAGATCATCGCGACGTCCTTGCCGCGGAGCTTCTGGATCTTCTCCTCTTTCATCCCGACGATGTTCTGGCCACCGATCGAGATCTCACCGCTGATCTTCGTCCGGGCCGGGTTGTGCAGGCCCAGGATCGACATGCTGGTCACGCTCTTGCCGGAGCCGGACTCGCCCACGATGCCGAGGGTCTGCCCGCGGCGCACCGAGAAGGACACGCCGTCCACCGCGCGAACCAGGCCGTCCTCGGTCGGGAACTGCACCTTGAGATCGCGTACCTGCAGGTAGGCCTCCGGGTCCACGGCGGCCGCGGCAGGGCTGGTCGAGGTCGTCATTTCGCTTCTTTCCACGTCATCTCTGGACGGCTCAGCCGAGTCGCACGCGGGGGTCGATCACCGCGTAGAGCATGTCGACGATGATGTTCATGGCGACGATGAAGAACGCCGCCAGCAGGACGGTGGCCATGACCAGCGGGAGGTTCAGGTCGGAGACCGCCTGGGCGGCCTCGCGCCCGATGCCGTTGAGGCTGAACACACTCTCAGTGATGACCACGCCGCCGAGGTAGGCGCCCAGGTCGACACCGGCGATCGTGATGATCGGGGTGATCGCGGCGCGCAGCGCGTGGCGCCGGTTGACCACCCGGGGGGACAGGCCCTTGGCCCGCGCCGTCCGGACGAAGTCCTCCTGCAGCGTCTCGATCATCTGCGCGCGGGAGAGCCGGGCGTACAGCGCCGAGTTGATCAGGCCGAGCGTGATCCAGGGGAGGAGCATGCCGCCGGCCCAGTCGAGCGGGTTCTCGGTCAACGGGGTGTAGTGCGGGTTCGGCAGGATGCCGGTCGAGTAGACCAGCAGCAGGAGCAGCACACCACCGAGCGTGTAGGTCTGGGTGGAGGCGAAGCCCACGGAGGCGCCGATCGCGACCCGGTCGAAGACCGTGCCCTTCTTCAGCGCGGCCAGCATGCCGAGCCCGATGCCGACCGTCAGGAACACCACCATCGCACCGGCCACGATGCTGATCGTGACGGGGAGCGACCGCTCGATGGTGTCGGTGACGGGCTCCTTGCTACGGAAGGAGTATCCGAGGCACGGGGCGGTGCACTCACGGATGGTGCCGGCGTCGTCGATGGTGCGTCCGACGAAGACGCCCTTCACGAAGTCTGTGTACTGCTTGGTGATCGGCTGATCGAGACCGAGACTCTGCTCGACCTGAGCGATCCGCTCGGGGGAGCAGTTACGCCCGCACTGGGTCCACGCCGGGCTCGAGGGCACCGCGAAGAACAGGAGGAAGGTGACGATGGAGATGGCCACCAGCGTTGTCGCCGCCAGTAGCAGGCGCTTGATCAGGAAGCGGAGCACGGTTCTCTACATTCCTCTTGACTGGCCACGGCCGGTGGGATGACCGCGGGTTGCGCGATCATCCCACCGGTGTGACTGGAGAGACTGTTACGGCTTGACGAACATGGTGTTGAGGGTCAGGTGGCTGAACGAGTCGCTCAGGAACGTGCCACCGATCTTGGAGCCGGTGATCTCGTAGGTCCCGATGTAGTACTGCGGAACCAGCGGCGCGTACTTCTCCATGATGAGCTTGTCGAGCGCGGCCCAGGCCGGGGCCGCCTCGGCGACCTTCAGACCCTTGATCCGGTCGATCTCCTTGTTGACCTCGTCCTCGTTGAAGTAGGCGAGGTTCTGGTTGCCCTTGTCACGGATGGTGCGGCCGTCGAGCAGAGCCGGGATGACGGTCGAGGAGGACGGCCAGTCGGCGCCCCAGCCACCACGGATCAGGTCGTACTGGTTGCCCTTGGTGCCGACGCTGTCGTAGTAGGTCGCGGGGTCGAGCGGGGTCAGAACCAGCTCGATACCGGCCTTGGCGTAGACCTCCTTGGACTTCGCCGCCATCTGCTGACGCACCGGGACGTTCGGGAACGCGTAGGTCAGCTTGATCGACTTGCCGCCGAGCAGCTCCTTCGCCTTCTCCGGGTTGCCGGACTGGCCACCGTCGTAGGCGTTGTAGTTCTGGTAGCCACCGATGGTCGGCGAGGTGATGGTCGAGCCGAACTGGTCGATACCGCCACGGACCTTGATGATCGCGTCACGGTCGACGGCGTAGTTGAGCGCCTGGCGCACCTTCAGGTCCTTGACCCGGTCGGTGTTGATCCACATGTACTCGACGTACTGCGAGGCGCCGGACTTGACGCGCTCCTTGACCTTCGGGTCGCTGGTGGTCTTGGACAGCACCGCGGCGGGCACGTTCGCCCAGATGAACGCGGTCTGGTCCTCGGCGGCGTCGGCGACGATCCGGTTGGCGCCGGTCTCGGCGTCGATGCCGAACTCGACCCGGATGCCGTCCATGTACGCGTTACGGATCGGGTCGGTCGCCGGGTCCCAGTTGGGGTTGCGAACGAAGTCGATGTACTGGTCGTACGCGTGTTCCTTGATCATGTACGGACCAGAGGAGACCGGCTTGCGGTCGTAGTCGCCCTTGGTGTCCTTCGCCTTCGGGACCGGCGCCGTGGTGGGCATGGCCACCGCGAACGGGGTCTCACACTGCGGCTTCGGGAACGTGAAGGTGATCACGTTGCCGTCGGCCTTGAGGCCGGGAACCTCGGCGCCGGGGCTCTTGAACGGGCCCTTGTAGGTGGTGTTGTACTCCACCGCGTCGGTCAGCCACTGCTGGATGTACAGCGGGCCCATGCCCCAGTCGGGGTCGAACGAGCGCGAGATGCCGTAGACGACGTCGGCGCCGGTGATCGGCGTGCCGTCCTCGAACTTCAGGCCGTCCTTCAGGGTGTACTTCCACACCTTGCAGTCGCCGTTGACGTCCTCACCCGCGTTGGTGGCGAGGTCGCCGACCAGCTTCAGGTTGCCCTTGCCGTCCTCCTTGTACCCGGTGAGGGTACGGGCGAACTGGGTCGCCATGGACAGCGAGTCAGAGACGTAGATCTTCTGAGGGTCGAGGTGCTCGAACTCCGCCGCGTGGAGGAGCTTGACGACGCCACCCTTCGTGGCGCCCTCGACAGCCTTGGCCGGCCCCTGCGATTCCGCGGGGTCGGTTGCGATAGTGCCGGTCTGCACCACGTTCTGCGTGTTGCCGCCGCCGGGGGTTTCGTTCGTGGTCTCCGAACAACCGCTGGCAACAAGGGCAACCGCCAGAACGCCGACGGGCAGCGCTCCGAACTTGCGTCGCACTTAGGTTCTCCTTCTCTCAACCGATACGTGCCTGGGCCACGCGACCCGCCGCGGCACGAGCGGAAGTACCGTTTTCAGTTGTGTTTCAGTTCCGGCCGGTCACTTCGACGACTTGGGATCGAGTGCGTCGCGAAGCGAGTCGCCCAGCAGGTTGAACGCGAGGACCGCGATGAAGACGGCCGACGCGGGGATCAGGAAGTAGGCCCAGTCCGGGGTGCCCAGCCACTGGCGGCCGTAGTAGACCAGCCGGCCGAGGTCGGGAGTGGGCTCCACGACACCGATGTTCAGGAAGGACAGCGCGGCCTCGGCGGCGATGAAGCCCGGCAGCGCCAGAGAGAAGGAGACCAGGATCGGCGCCCAGATGTTCGGGAGGAGCTGCTTGAACAGGATGTGCGTGCTGCTCGCGCCGGCGGCCCGGGCGGCCTCCACGTACTCCCGCTCGCGCAGCGACAGGATCTGGCCGCGGACCAGACGGGCCGTCGTCATCCAGCCGAACAGAGCGAACACGCCGATGATCACGGACACCCGGAACGTGCCGGGGACCTCCTCGCCCACGTCGTAGGCGGCGGTGTTGATGATCGGGATGATCGCCAGGGCGAAGACCAGGAACGGGAACGCCAGCATGAAGTCGGTGAACCAGGTGAGAGCCTGGTCGACCCAGCCGCCGAAGTAGCCGGAGACGATGCCGAGCACCACGCCGAGCACGATCGAGATGATCGCGGAGAGGAAGGCGATGACCAGCGACGTGCGCATGCCGAAGATCAGCTGCATGAACAGGTCACGGCCGATGCCGGCCTCCAGGCCCAGCCAGTGCTCGCCGCTGATGCCGCCCAGGTAGCCGGTCGGCAGGCCCTGGTAGTTCAGTTTCTCGCTGAAGCCCTCGGTCGCGGTGATCCCGTACAGCTTGGAGATCAGCGGGGCCAGCAGGGAGATCAGGATGAAGAACAGGACGGTGATGAAGCTGGCGAACGCGGTCCGGTCCCGCTTGAGACGGATCCACGCGAGCTGGCCCGGCGAGCGGCCGACGAATGCCTTCGCAGCCGTATCGGGCTGGAGAACCGCTACCGCCGTGTCCTCGGTGCCTGGTGAGCGTGAGTCGGCGGTGGCCGGGGTGTTGCTCATGATGCGGTGTCTCCTCGTAGCGGACTTGATCGCGAAACGAACCTGTCACTCGCGGTGGCGAGGCGGGTCCTGCCCGTTCCCGGGCGGGTCGACTCGGCCCGTCGTCGTGACGGCGGGCGCTCGATGCGCTTCAGGATCGTCGGCGTGCGGCCGGGGTCGATAGTTGGTTGTACCACGCACCAATCCCTCCCCCGTGGACGCGCCCCACTGGCGCTATGTGAGCCGTATTCGTCTGCCGCGGTTCAGAAATTTATCCGAGATCCGCAGGCCGAGAAATGTGTTGACGCATCGATCCGGTAACGGAACGGGATCGCTGCCATAAGGCCTGGGTCATATCGTGCGCCGAGTGCGTGGGTCATAAGAACCCATTTTGGGGGTAAAAACGCCATCTTCCATGCGGCGAAACGACCGGAGGGCTGAGAATGTCGGGTTTACCGCGCTTATGCGTTCTTGCAGTTGCGGAGAGTTACCGCCCCTGGTGAGGGTCGCGTGCGGCCGTACTGTTTCCCAGCGGTTTCCGATTTCGAACCTCCATCGGCGCGAGCCGATGAACGTTCCGTAGTCGTGGCCGGCAACAAGATCGCGCATTTATCGACGCCCGATTACGGCCGGCGCATTGGCGGTCCATCAGTGGTGCGGAGCGAGCCCGGCGAGAACTTCCGCACCGAGCTCCGCGGCCACTCGCGGGTCGGCGTCGAGCCCGCCGATACGCGGATCCCAGTTGGGTTCGTAGAACAGTTCGGTCGCGCCTGCCTCAGCGTACCTCTCCGCGCCCGCGCGGATCTGCGCCCAGTCCCCGGAGAGCGGGATCGACTCGTCCCGCCGCCCGGGCTGCACGACACCCCGGACCACGATACGCAGCGAGTCCGGATCGCGCCCCGCCGACTCCGCGGCCTCCCGGACGATCCGGACACCGCGCGCGATCTCCGGCAGCGTGGTCCGGCTGCTGCTCACCCACCCCGCCGCGATCCGCCCGGCCCGGCGCAACGCCGCGTCCGCCGTCCCGCCGAGCAGCACCGGAGGGCCACCCGCCTGCGCCGGCGCCGGCAGCATCCGGCTCGCCGGAACCCGGTAGAAACGCCCGCCGAACTCCGCCTCCTCGCCGCTGAACAGCGCCGTCAAGGCCGCCAGATACTCCTCGGTGCGCGGCCCGCGCGGGTTCGGATCCGACCCGGTCGCGGTGAACTCGGCCTCCGACCAGCCGGTCCCCAGCCCCAGATCGAACCGCCCGCCGGACAGCCGATCCAGCGAACTCGCCTGCTTGGCCAGGTAGGCCGGCGCCACATACGGCAGGTTGATCACCGACACGCCCAGCCGGATCCGCGACGTGGCGGCGGCCGCCCAGGTCAGCGCGACAACCGGGTCCAGCACGCTGTGATAGGCCGGCGCAAGATCCTGCCCCCGGCCGACGAGCAGCCGCTGAAACGCCCAGAGCCCGTGATACCCCAACTCCTCGGCCTGCCGCGCAATCAGGGTCAACGTCTCCGGCTGCGCCCACGCGCCCGACACCGGACAACCGAAACTGATCAGCATGAAAAGCAACCTAACCGCCGCGGCCGCTCCCCGTCCCGCGACCGCCGGCCACGCGTCGCATCTCACTCTCCGGCCACCCGCTCGCGCCCGCCCGGCGTCCCCGGAGGCGAAGGCGAGCCGGTCCGGGTCCGCGGAACGCTCCCGGCCGGCCATGGCTGGCGTGGGTCGCCGTCAGGGCGAGCCGGTCCGGGCCGGCGGGGTGCTCGCGATCGTTGCGGGTCGCTCTTCGCGGATCATTTCGTACGGATCAGGAGGATGCGCTGCCGGACACCGCGACGAGGGCGCGGGGCGCGGCCGACAAGGCGGCTCTCGGGCGGAAGCGGCTGGTCACCGGCGAACGTGCGGCCGCCCGGTCAGCTGCCCGGATAGATCCGTGCCGGGATGACCAGCACCGCCGTGCGCCGCTGCTCCACCATGGTCCGGTCGTAGGCGGGCCAGTCGTCATGCGTCCCGCCGGCGGCCGTGAAGATCTCGCGCAGCAGCAGCCGGAGGCGTTCCGGATCGAGCCAGGGCTGTGGATCATCCGGCCCGGCCAGCAGCGCCCGCCCCTCGACCGTCGCATAGCGCCAGCCGCTCCGGAACGCCACCGCGATCTGTGGCCGCTCGCGGAGGTTCCGCAGTTTCACCGCCCCGTAGGTGACGAACGCCAGCACCGGTGTCCCGTCTGCCGGATGTCCGACAAGGCCCGTGTTGACCAGTGTCGACTGCACGGTCTGATCGGCCCGCACTGTCGACACGATGGCCAGCCCGGTCTCGTCCCGGCTCAGTCCCCACGCGTCCTCGAGCGCACCCATCCCGCCACCCTATCCACCCCGGAGCAGCCCACCACAAGACCTGTGATGGTGAGCGCTCCGGATTGGTTACCATGCGTGACGGATCGCCTCGGCCCGGCGGGCGCGGGCCGGCCGGGACGGGCCGGCTGCCTCGCGGGGCTCGGCGGGACTCTGCGTGGCCGTACCGAATCAGGCGTTTGCTCCTTCGAGGAAGAGCCGGCCAGCCTCGGCTGCCGGGACCGGCCGGGAGAAGTAGTAGCCCTGGGCGAAGCCGCAGCCCATCTCGCGCAGGGCCGCGAGCTGGCCGAACTCCTCGATGCCCTCGGCCACCGTGGCCATGCCGAGGCTCTTGCCCAGGCGGACGATGGTGTCGGTGAGCGCGGTGTCGTCGGCGATGATGCCGAGACGTTCCACGAACGAGCGGTCGATCTTGAGGGTGTCGACCGGGAAGCGGCGCAGGTAGGCGAGCGACGAGTAGCCGGTTCCGAAGTCGTCGATGGCGAGGGTGAGGCCGAGCGCCTTGAGGCGCAGCAGCTGTTCCAGGTTGGCCTCGGTGTCGGTCATCAGGACGCTCTCGGTCATCTCCAGGCACAGGCGGTCGGCGGGCATGCCGGTCTCGGCCAGCACCTGGGTGACCATCTCGGACAGGTCGGCGCGGTCGAACTGGCGGACCGAGACGTTCACCGACATCTTCGGCGGGCGGCCGTCGCCGGCGGCGCCCCATTCGACCGCCTGGCGGCACGCCTCGTGGAGGACCCAGCGGCCCAGCGGCACGATCAGGCCGGTGGCCTCGGCGATAGGGATGAAGTCGAGCGGGTTGATCATGCCGCGGGTCGGGTGCGGCCAGCGGACCAGCGCCTCGAAGCCGATCACCTCGCTGGTGGCCAGGTCCACGGTGGGCTGGTAGTGCAGGCGCAGGCCGCCGTTCTCCAGGGCGGAGCGCAGGTCGGACTCGAGTTCCAGGCGGTCGACCAGGCCCTCGCGCATGCGGGGGTGATAGCCGGAGAAGATGCCGCCGCCGCTCGCCTTGGCGTGGTGCATGGCCAGGTCCGCGTTGCGCATCAACTGCTCGGCCCGATCGCCGGGGCTGTCGGCGGCCCCACCGGAGGCGGCGGACCCCTCGGGCAGGGCGGAGGAAACGGCGGCGGCGGATCCCTCGGGCAGGACGGAGGAAACGGCGGCGGAGGGGAGGCCGGTGGAGGAGTCGGCGGACGTGGGGACGGTGGAGGGGGTGCCGGCCAGGCCGATGCTGGCTCGGACGTGGATCTGGCGCTCGCCGAACATCACCGGGGCGTCCAGGTCGTCGAGGAGGCGCCGGGCCACCGGCTCGGCGCCGCTCTCGTCCTCACCGAGCAGCAGCACGCCGAACTCGTCGGCGCCGAAGCGGGCCACCAGGTCGCCGTCCCGGACGCAGCCGCGCAACCGGTCGGCGACCTGCACCAGCAGCTGGTCGCCGGCCAGGTGGCCGAGGCTGTCGTTGATGCGCTTGAAGCCGTCCAGGTCGAGGTGCAGCACGGTGACCGCGCCGTCGGCGCGCATCGCGGTCGCGGCCCGCTCCCGGAACAGCGCGCGGTTGCCGAGCCGGGTCAGGGAGTCGTGGTACGCCTCGTGCATGAGCTGTTCCTGCAGCTCCATGCGCTCGCTGATGTCGCGGGTGTTGAGGACGAAGCCGGCCACGTGCGGGTCGTCCACCAGGTTCGTGATGATCACCTCGGAGGGGCGTTCGCCGCCGTCGACGTGGGTGTGCACGACCTCGAGCGTCACGTCGGCGAACGGGCGGGCGGCGACCTGGCGCATCGCCTGGGCCAGCCGGTGCGCCACCTCGGCGTCGACCAGGTCGGTGTAGCGGCGCCCGGCGAACGACTCCGGCGGGTAGCCGAAGACCCGGCGCACCGACTCGCTCTGGTAACGGATCACGCCGTCCGCGTCGATCACGGTGACCACGTCGGAGCTGTGCCGGATCAGCGCCTCGAACCACTGCTCCCGGGCGTGCAGCTCGCCGGTGCGTTCGGCGACGCGGCTCTCCAGCGTACGGGTGAGGGCCCGGTTCTCCAGCTGGGTGAGCAGCTGCCGGCCGACGATGAGCAGGATCAGGAAGGAGCGGGTGTAGTTGACGAACGGGTGGCTGTGCCCGGTGTGCAGGTGGAACATCACGCTCGACCCGAGGGCCGCCAGCACCGCGAGGTACGGCACCATGACCGCGGTGTGCCAGACGCCGGGCGGCAGGTCCAGCGGGGTGGCGTCGCGCTCGCGCGGGCGGAGCGCGCCCATCAGGATCAGGGCGTACCCGGCCAGCGAGGGCACGTGCACCAGCGGCGCGGCCCGGAAGTCGCCGATCAGCTCCAGGTAGACGTGCCCGACGTCGGTGATCGCGAAGGCGACCATGCCGGTGCCGAAGAACGCCAGGTCGGCGCCGCAGCCGTGGTGCCGGCGCTGCCGGGGCAGCATGTACGCCAGGATGGTGGCGAGCACGATGTCGGTCAGCGGGAAGAGGAGTGTGAAGTAGACCCCCGGGTGCGGGGCGCCGTCGCGGAGCCGCGGGTCCATCACGAAGATCCAGGCGACCAGGACCAGGGACGCGGCGATCAGCAGGCCGTCGAGGACGCTGCGGATCCGGTTCGCGAGGGGCTGGGAGGCGCTCGGCAGGCTCAGCACCCCGGCCGGGATCAGGACCACCAGCCCGATCAACCCGGGGGTGGCGAGTGCCGGGAACAGGTTGCGGGTCACGCCGGCGACCGGCCACTGGGTGAACCAGCCGAACTGGCCGAGACCCCAGAGGAACACCCCGGCGGCGAGCAGCGTCCACCCCCAGCGGGCCCGTCCGGTGAAGCCACGGGAGCGCCAGAGGCAGCCGGCCGCCGCGGCCGACGACGCCCCGAGCAGGCCCCAGGCGGTCACCGCCCGGGCCGTGCCGGGTCCGCCGGGGCTCGCGGCCACCAGCGCGATCAGGATGGCCAGGACAGCGCCGGCCGCGACGCTGTGGCGGGCCCAGCGGCTCGCCGCGCGCGGGCCGGGAGCTGTCGTGTCGACTGCCATCCGTTCGCCCCTTTCCGGTACGCCACCCGGGCCGAGGAGTGCCGAGGTGTGATGACCGGGTTCATCGGGACGGCGGCGGCGGTCCTGAGAAGTTCCCGGCGATCAGTTGCCGACCAGGCCGTCCTCGTAGGCGACGATCACCAGCTGCACCCGGTCGCGGACGCCGAGCTTGGCGATCGCCCGGGTGACGTGGGTCTTGGCGGTGAGCGGGCTGATCACCAGCCGGGCGGCGATCTCGTCGTTGGACAGCCCGGTCGCGACCAGGCGGACCACCTCCCGCTCGCGGTCGGTGAGCACGGACAGGCGGTCCCCGCCGGGCCGGCCGGCCGCTGGAACGGGGCGGTGCGCGAACTGGCCGACGACGCGGCGGGTCACGCTGGGGGAGAGCAGCGCGTCGCCGCCGGCCACCACCCGGACCGCGGAGCGCAGCCCCTCCGGGTCGATCTCCTTGGTGAGGAAGCCGCTGGCCCCGGCCGCGAGGGCGGCGAACACGTACTCGTCGGTCTCGAACGTGGTCAGGATGATGATCTTCGTGGGCTGGGCGGCGAGGATCTTCCCGGTCGCCGTGATGCCGTCCATGCCGGGCATCCGGATGTCCATCAGGATCACGTCCGGCCGCAGCTCCCGGGCCGCGCGCACCGCCTCGTCGCCGGTGGACGCCTCGCCCACCACCGACAGGTCCCGGCCGCGTCGCAGCAGGCTGCGGAAACCGGCGCGGACCAGGTGCTGGTCGTCGGCGATGAGGACGGTCGTCGGCATGCTCACTCCGTGATCGGGATGGTGGCTCGTACGGCGAATCCGGTCCGCCCCGGCCCGGCGGTGAGCGCGCCGCCGAGCGCGGCCACCCGCTCGCGCATCCCGGCGATGCCGTGGCCGTCGGTGGGCTGCGCGCCGCCGGTGCCGTCGTCCTGGATGTCGACGAGCACGTTGTCCGGCGCGTACCGGATGGTCACCACGACCCGGCCGGCGGCGGCGTGCCGGACCGTGTTGGTCAGCGACTCCTGCACCACCCGGTAGACGGCGGCGGCGACCGGGGCGGGCACCGGCACCGGGTCGCCGAACTCGTTGAGTGACACCTCCAGCCCCGCCGCCCGGACCTGGCCGAGCAGGCGGTCGAGGCCTTCCAGCGCCGGCAGCTCGCCCTCGCGCAGCACCCCGACCAGCGCTTTCAAGTCGTTCATGGCACGGCCGCGGACCTCCTGGGCCAGGCGCAGCGACTCCCGGGCCTCCTCCGGCTCGGTGTCGAAGGCGTCCAGGGCCACGTTGAGGTGCACACCGACGACGGCGAGGGTGTGCGACACCACGTCGTGCAGGTCGCGGGCGATCGCCACCCGCTCCTCGGCCCGCCGCCGGTGGACCTCCAGCTCGAGACGCCCGGCGACCTCGGCCCGCCAGCGCAGCGTGTTGCGGTACGCGGTGGCGGCGGCCAGGGTGGCGGTCACCCACAGCGCCTCCCCGCCGAGGTGGGCGAGCACCCAGCCGGGCGGGTGCGGGTAGACGAAGGTGTCCCAGTTCAGGCCCCAGAGCAGCGTGAACACCGAGGCGGCCACCGCGGTCCGCAGCCGGCCGGCCAGCACGAGCGCCACCAGCGCCGCGGTGGCCGGCCAGACCCAGCCGGCCTGGATCAGGCCGGCGAGGCGCCAGGCCGCGACGGTCGAGAAGGTCAGGATCAGCACGCCGAGCGGCCATCGGCGTACGGCCAGCGCCATCGCGGCCAGGGTGACGGCGAGCGGGGGCACGAGCGCGGCGTCGCCGAGCCCGTCGGTGAGGGCCAGGCCGGTCGGCACGCCGAGCAGGGTCAGCAGAGCAGCGGTACGGGTGAGGGTCGTCGTCATGCCCGGGACGCTATGGCCGGCGGCCGGCCCGTCGCGTCGTACCGGAGCTGTCACCCGCATCGACGCCTCCCGAGTACCGCGTACACCGTTCGATGTAGCCTCTCAGGTCTCGCCGGCCGCCTCGCGCCGCGCCTTGGCCCGTCGTTTGCCCTCGTGCATGGCCTGGACGCGGGCGACCGGGATGGTGTGGCCCTCGGCGATCAGCCCGGCGTCGAGCCGCTGCGGCGCGGGCATCGCCGCCGCCCACGGGTCACCGTCGCCGAGCAGCGCGGGCGCGGTCCGGATGGTGAAGTCGGCCGGCGCGACCTGATCGAGATCGGACCACGCGACCGGGAACGACACCGGCGCCCCGGGCCGGATCCGCGGGCTGTAGGCCGCCGCCACGGTCGCCCCGCCGGCCCGGGTGGCGTCCAGGAAGACCTTGCCGTGCCGGTCCTCGCGGAGGAACGCGGTGGTGGCCAGCTCGGGGTCGATGCGCTCGGCGCGGGCGGCCACCGCGCGCTGGGCGGCCGCCACGTCCTCGACCGCGGGCTCACCGGCGAGCGGGACGAAGACGTGCAC
Source organism: Actinoplanes philippinensis (assembly GCF_900113015.1). GTDB lineage: Bacteria > Actinomycetota > Actinomycetes > Mycobacteriales > Micromonosporaceae > Actinoplanes > Actinoplanes philippinensis. The sequence continues at coordinate 534,962 of NZ_FONV01000005.1, read as the reverse complement.
GCCCTTCGAGCCGCTGGTCTTGACCGCGCCGGACATCCCGGCGCCGGCCAGCGCCTCCCGGACCAGCCGGGCCGCGGCCACGGCGGCGGCGAACCCGCCGTCCTCCGGCGGATCCAGGTCCATGATCAGGTGGGTGGGGTACGGCGAGCCGGCCGTCATCAGGGCCGGGTGGTACTCCACGGCCCGCTGGTTGCCCAGCCAGAACAGGGTCCGGCGGTCGTTGGCCAGCGGGTAGGTCACCTCGCGGTGCGACGCCTCGGCCCACACCGACGCCCGCGGCACCCAGTCCGGTGTGTATTTCGGCAGGTTCTTCTGCATGAACCGCTCCTGGCCGCGGAGCACCCGGACGACCGAGAGCGGACGGTCCCGCAGGACGGGGAGGAACCGGTCCGCCACCGCGTCCAGATAGTCCACCAGGTCGCGCTTGGTGACCCCGGCGCCGGGGAACAGCTCCTGATCCAGATTGGTCAGCGGTACGCCGTCGCGCTCCTCACCCATCCGCTCATCGTGCCCGATCGGGGCCGGATCCGCCCGCCCTCGGCCGGTCGTCTCAGCCCTGGCGGACGAACTGCTTGGCCGCCGCGGCCAGGGCGCTCTGCAGGGCCGCCTTGTCCTCCGAGGTTGAGAAGGCGCCGAGGGCCGCGTTCGCCGCATTTTGCCACGGCTGGGAGCAGGCCGAGCCGTGGGCGCAGGACGGCACCGCCACCCCGGATTTCCAGTCGGCGGCCGCGGACAGCTGATAGTCGGAGAAGCCGACGGTCGGCGCGTCGGTCCGGGCCGGGATCGAGCCCTTCTGCACGCTGAACGCCTGCTGGCCCTCCGGCGACGCGACCGTCTGCAGCCAGCACCTGCCGCCGGCCGGGTTGGCCGCCCCGCTGCTGAGCGCGAACGAGTCGGCGAGCCACTGGAACGCCTTGCCGTTGCCGGGGAAGGTGAACGAGTCGTACCCGCTGAAGTTGGCGGCCTCCAGCTCGGCCCCGACCCAGTCGCCCATCATCTGGTAACCGGCCTTGCCGTCGGCGAGCAGCCGGGTCGCCTGCGGCCAGTCGAGCGAGTCGCGGTCGGCGTTGCTGAATCCGAGGACGGTGGCGTAGTCGTCGATCGCGTCGGCGACGGCCTCGCCCTCCCACTTGGTGGCGCCGGTGAACAGCCCGGTGAACCGTTTCGGCCCCAGGTCGCTGATCAGCACCGATTCGAGCAGCATCAGCTGGGTCCAGTCGCGGCCGAGCGCGAGCGGGGACTCGACACCGTCGCGCCGGAGCCGGCCGAGGTTGCCGATGAACTCCTTGAGCGTCTTCGGCGCGGTCAGGATGCCGGAGTCGGCGAGCACCTGGTCGTTGGTCCACACCACGTTGGCCCGGTGCACGCCGACCGGAACCGACCACAGCTTGCCGTTGACCGTGATCGTCTCGATCAGGCCGGCCGGGAGCGTGCCGGTCAGGCCCCACGTCGAGAAGTCGGCGGTGAGGTCCTCGATCTGGCCGGAGTCGATGTGGTCGAGCAGCTCCGCGCCGGCGTGCACCTGGAAGACGTCCGGCGGGTCGTTCTGCTGCAGCCGCGCGTTGAGGACCTGCTTGGCGTTGACGCCGGCGCCGCCGGGCACCGCGCCGCTGGAGAACTGCTGGCCGGGGCAGGCGGTGGTGAACCGGCTGACCAGGGCGTCCAGGCCCGCCTTCTCACCGCCCTCGGCCCACCATGTGAAGACCTCGACCTGGGCGGCCGTGGAGTCGTCGTCCTCCCCGGTCCCGCAGGCGGACGCCACCAGCAGGGCGGCGGCGCCGACGACGGCCGCCAGGGCGCGTCGTGTGGAGCGCATGGTGTTCCCCCATCATCCAAACTCGTCGTTGTCGCGAGGACAATCGGAAGTACCGTGCCGCTTCACGCTCAAAAGTGTCAACTTGTGACCTATCGGCGCTTCACCATGCGATACGGCTGATTGGATCTTGAGCTGGGCGGATGTCGCGGGACGGTGGCGCAGCTGTGCTGAATGTAACTCACGGTTAGCGGGTTGATGTACCATGGCCCCAGTTCAGGTGTGTGACGGGAAACCTGGCGGCCACCGAATGGTCACTGACCGTGAGTTGAGCCTTCGACCTAATTCCTCCGGGGTACGTCAAACGGGCCATAGCTCGCGGTCTATCCCATTCGTCACAATCGGAGCATGACCACACCGGGCGACATCGCACTGCTGATCGTTCTGGCCGCCGCCCTCATGGCCTGTGCCGGGTACGCCGCCGGCCGTCTCCATCAGCGCCGGCAGAGCGGCCCCGACCTCCGGAACGCGTACAAGACCGGGTACGACGCGGCCACCCGCAGCGTCTTCAGCATGGCGGCCCGGGCCGCCGGGAAGAAACCCGACGAGCCGGAGACGCCCGAGGTGCCCGGCCAGCGGGAGGGCCGCCACGCCGTGCCCGAGGAACTGGTCCGGGCCAAGACCTACCGGCTGTCGTTCGACCGGGTGGCCCGGGCCAAGGTCCCGCGGCAGACCGAGGCCGTCGACGAGCCGGCGAAACCGGATGCGGACACCCGTACCGCCTCGTGATGCTCCTCAGCCGTCGACCCTGGCCGCCTCGACCGCCTCGCGCAGCCCCCGGGCGGCCAGGCGGTCGGCCCGCTCGTTCTCCGGGTGCCCGGCGTGCCCCTTCACCCAGTGCCAGGTGACGTCGTGCCGCCGGACCGCCTCGTCAAGGCGTTTCCACAGGTCGACGTTCTTCACCGGCTGCCGGGCCGCGGTCATCCAGCCGTTGCGTTTCCAGTTGTGCAGATACTGCGTGATGCCGTTGCGCACGTAGACGCTGTCGGTGTAGATCTCGACCGTGAGCGGCGCCCGGTTCAGCGCCTCCAGCGCCCGGATCGGGGCCATCAGCTCCATCCGGTTGTTGGTGGTCGACTCCGCCTCGCCACCGCAGAGATCCTTCTCCGCCGTGCCCCAGCGCAGCACCGCGCCCCAGCCGCCCGGCCCGGGATTGGGCGCGCACGCTCCGTCGGTGTAGATCTGCACGACGCTCATACCGGGAGACGATAGAGCCCGACCCCGGTAGGAGGTTTTCCCCGGCCCGCCGGGGCACTGTGGGACAGGCCATCGGCGCGCACCACCCGGCCGGGGGCTCCAGCGGCTCACCGTATGGTGTCGGTGGCGGACGGATCGCAGATGGGCGGGACTCATGATTGGTGGCGACGCGGCCGCGGTCGAGGTGCGCGACGTCGTGGTGCGGTATGGCGAGACCACGGCCGTCGACCGGGTGTCGCTGACCCTGCCCCGCGGACGGGTGCTCGCCCTGCTCGGGCACAACGGCGCCGGCAAGACCAGCCTCCTGCAGATCTGTGAGGGCTTCCGCCGGCCGGATGACGGCCGGGCACGGGTGCTCGGGCTCGACCCGGTCGGCGACCACGACGAGCTGATGCCCCGGCTCGGGATCATGCTGCAGTCCGGTGGCGTCTACCCGTGGGCGACGGCCGGCGAGATCCTGCGGCTGTTCGCGTCGTTCGCGGCCCACCCGCTCGACACCGACATGCTGCTGGACCGGCTCGGCCTGCGCAGATTCGAGCGCACCCGGTTCCGCCGGCTCTCCGGCGGCGAGCAGCAGCGGCTCAGCCTCGCGGTCGCCCTGGTCGGCCGGCCCGAGCTGGTCTTCCTCGACGAGCCGACCGCCGGCATGGACACCGAGGCCCGCCACACCACCTGGCAGCTGATCGAGGAGCTCCGCGCCGACGGCGTGTCGGTGCTGCTCACCACCCACCTGCTCGACGAGGCGGAGCGCCTCGCCGACGACGTGGTGATCATGCGGTCCGGCACTGTCGCGGCCACCGGCACCCCGGCCGAGCTGACCTCCGCGGCCGCCATCGACGTGCTGGAGGTGCGGGCCGATCCGGGTCTCGACCTGACCGGGCTGCGCCCGGGGCGTTCGGTCGCGGAGCCCGCCCCCGGGCAGTACACGATCTCCGGCGGCCTGGACACCGCCGGGCTGGCCGAGGTGCTGGCCTGGTTCGCCGCCTCCGGCGCCGACGTGACCGCGATCAACACCCGCCGGCGCACCCTCGAGGACGTCTACCTCGCCCTGACCGCCACCCAGACCCCGGTGGGAGCAGCCCAGTGAGCACCTTCGCCCCCGCGCCCGGCCGGGCACCGATGCGCGTCGTGCTGAGCCGGCAGATCCGGATGGAGCTGCTGCTCACCGCCCGCCGCGGCGAGGCCGTCGTGCTGGCCATGGGTGTGCCGCTGCTGGTGCTGCTCGGGGCCGGCCTGTTCGACGTCACCAACTTGCCGACCGACGACCGGCTCGGCTGGGTCGTCCCGGGCGTGCTCGCGCTCACCGTCATGTCGACGGCGTTCACCGGGCAGGCCATCACCACCGGCTACGAGCGCAGCTACGGCGTGCTGAAAAGGCTCGGCGCCTCCCCGCTGACCCGCCCCGGCCTGCTGCTGGCCAAGACCGCCGCGGTCCTCGTGCAGATCGCCGTGCAGGTGCTGGTGCTGGCGCTGGTCGGTCTCGCGGTGGGCTGGCGTCCGGAGGCCGGCGCCCTGCTTCCGGCGATCGGGGTGACGGCGCTCGCCGCCGCCGGCTACAGCGGGCTGGCGCTGCTGCTGGCCAGCGTGCTCAAACCGGAGACCACCACGGGCGCGGCCACCCTGATCTACGTGGTGATGCTCTCCGTCGGCGGCATCATGTTCGGCGCGCCCGACCTGGGCACGGCCGGCTGGTTCCTGCTGCCGCTCGCCGCGCACGCCCAGGCGCTGCGGGAGACGCTGATGCACGGCGGCTCGGTGCCGCTCGGCATCTGGCTCGCGCTCGGCACGTGGGCGGTGGTCTGGCTGACCGCGGCCGCCCGCACCTTCAAGTGGGAGTGAGCGTGTCCATCGATCGGTGGACAGCCGATGACAGCCGCGCGGTCGTCGCGTCCGGGCGCCCCGGCGGAGCACGATCTGATGCATGGAAGCCATCGAGGTAACCGGACTTCGTAAGACATACGGCGGGCAGGACGCGGTCGCGGGCATCGATCTCGTCGTCGCCCGCGGCGAGATCTTCTCCCTGCTCGGCCCGAACGGCGCGGGCAAGACCACCACCGTCGAGATCCTCGAGGGGCACCGCCGCCGGACCGCCGGCGACGTGCGGGTCCTCGGCGAGGACCCGGGGACGGCCGGCTCGGCGTGGCGCACCCGGATCGGCATCGTGCTGCAGGACGCCGACGACGCGGCCGACCTGACCGTGCGCGAGATGGTCAGGCACATCGGCGGGTTCTACCCGGAGCCGCGCACCGCCGACGAGGTGATCGAGCTGGTCGGGCTCAGCGCCAAACGGAACAGCAAGATCCGTACGCTCTCCGGCGGACAGCGCCGCCGCGTCGACGTGGCCCTCGGCATCGTCGGCCGCCCCGAGCTGCTCTTCCTCGACGAGCCGACCACCGGCTTCGACCCGGAGGCGCGCCGCCAGTTCTGGGACCTGATCCGCACGCTCGCCGCCGACGGCACCACGATCGTGCTGACCACCCACTACCTGGACGAGGCGGAGGCGCTCGCCGACCGGCTCGCCGTCGTCTCGGCCGGCCGGATCGTCGCCGAGGGCACCCCGACCACCCTGGGCGGGCGCGGCGCCGCCGAGGCCCGGGTCAGCTGGACCGAGAACGGCGCCGTCCGGGTCGAGCAGGTCGCCGACCCGAGCGACCTGATCCGTCACCTGGTCGCGTCGGGCGCCGACCTGAGCACCCTGACGATCACCCGCCCGACCCTCGAGGACACCTACCTGAACCTGATCGGAGCCACCCGATGATCGCCATGAGCCTGAGCCGCGGCCACGTCGAGCTGCTCCAGTTCCTGCGGGACCGGACCGCGGTGATCTTCACGTTCTTCTTCCCGGCCCTGCTCCTGCTGCTCTTCGGCACCATCTTCGGCAGCGAGTCGACCGACGGCGGCGTGGCGGTCAGCCGGATCTTCACGGCCAGCATGATCGCCTACGGCGTACTGAACACGGCTTTCGTGACGATGGGATCCGGACTCGCGATGGATCGTGAGGACGGGACGCTCAAGCGACTCCGCGGCACACCGATGCCGGCTACGGCGTACCTCATCGGCAAGGGTCTTCTGGTTTTCGCCCTGAGCGTGGCCGAGGCGACCTTCCTGATCCTGATGGGCGTCGTGGTCTTCGACATGCCCCTGCCGCCGGCCGGCCACTGGGTGACGTTCGCCTGGATCTTCCTGCTGTCGACGGTGGCCTGCTCGCTGCTCGGCATCGCGGTCAGCGGCCTGGTCAAGAACGCCCGCAACGCAGGCGCCATCCTGAACGTGCCGGTGGTGGCGCTGCAGTTCGTCTCCGGCGTCTTCATCCACCCGATGACCCAGCTGCCGGAGTGGCTGCAGAACGTCGCGTCGATCTTCCCGGTCCGCTGGATGGCGCAGGGTTTCCGCTACGTCTTCCTGCCCGACGAGGCGAAAGTGACCGAGATCGGTGGCGCGTGGAACCTCGGCACGGTGGCCGTGGTGCTCGGAGTGTGGTGTGTGATCGGATTGGTGCTGTGCCTGGTGACGTTCCGATGGAGCGGTCGCGACAAGTGAGCGAGTCGCAGTCCTCCTACTGGTTGTGGGAGATCTTCTTCGGAGTGACCATGATCGCCGTCGCGGTGGCGGTGGCGATCGTGGACGGTTTCGAGCCCTGGCGGCGAGCGGTCGCGCTCGCCGCCATCGGCGCGATGCTCCTGCTGCACCTGCTCGCCGGCCGGCCGCTGATCGCCCGCGGGGCGGAGAACACCGCGGCCCTGCTGACCCTCCTGGCACAGCTGGTCCTCTTCGGTGTCGCGGTGTGGGCCGTCCCGCTCGCCACCTGGCTGTTGTTCGCGGTCATCCCGGTGATCTTCCAGATGGTCGCGGTCCGGCTCGCGATCGCCCTGGTGGTGGCGGCCAACCTGATCCCGGTCGCGGTGGAGTACCACTACGAGCCCGGCGGCGTCGGGATGGACCTGGTGATCGCCGCCATCTCCACCGGCGCCGGCCTCTGCATGGGCCTCTGGATCCTGCGGACCGTCAAGGAGAGCGAGCAGCGGGCCACGCTCATCACCGAGCTGGAGGCGAGCCGCGCCGAGGTGGCCCGGCTCTCCCACGAGGCCGGTGTCGCCGCCGAGCGGACCCGCCTGGCCGGCGAGATCCACGACACCCTCGCCCAGGGCTTCACCAGCATCATCACCCTGGTCCAGGCGGCCGATCCGGGCCTGCGCGACGAGCGGCTGGCGCTCGCCGTGCGTACCGCACGGGAGAATCTCGCCGAATCCCGGGCACTGGTCGCGGCCCTCTCACCGGTGGCGTTGGCCTCCGCTTCACTTCCCGAGGCGGTACGCCGTAGTGCCACCCGATTCACGCAAGAGGCGGGCGTGCCGTGCTCGGTGCGCATCACCGGCTCGGAGTACACCCTGCCCACCCGCGTGGAGGTGGTGCTGCTACGAGCCGCGCAGGAGGCCCTCACGAACGCCCGCCGGCACGCCGGTGCGCGGGAGGTGGCGCTGCTGCTGGCCTACGCGCCCGCCTCGGTGCGGCTGGTGGTCCGGGACGACGGCAGCGGCTTCCCGCCCGGCGCCGCCGAGGGGTTCGGGCTCTCCGGCATGCGTACCCGGGCGTCCCAGGTCGACGGCGCCCTGACCGTCCGCAGCGACCCCGACACCGGAACCACCATCGAACTGGAGATCCCCACGTGATCCGTATCCTCCTGGTAGACGACCACCCCGTGGTGCGGATGGGGCTTCGGGGGATGCTCGACCTCGAGCCGGACCTGACCGTCGTCGGTGAGGCGTCCTCCGGGGCCGAGGGCCTCGACCAGGCGCTCGCGCTCACCCCCGACATCGTGCTGATGGACCTGCGGATGCCGGGTGGCGACGGCGTCGAGGCCACCGGCCGGATCCTGGCGGCCGCCCCCGGTGTCCGGGTGATGGTGCTGACCACCTACGAGTCCGACCGGGACATCCTGCGCGCCATCGAGGCCGGCGCCTCCGGATACCTGCTGAAGGACGCCTCACCGCAGGAGCTGGCCGACGCGGTCCGGGCCGCCGCCCGCGGCGAGACGGTGCTGGCGCCGAGCGTGGCGACGACCATCGTGCGCCAGATGCGCAGTCCGGCCCCGCCGGGCCTCTCCGCGCGAGAGACTGAGGTGCTCCGGCTGGTCGCTCGCGGCCTCACCAACGCCGACATCGGCAAGGAGCTGTTCATCAGCGAGGCGACGGTCAAGACGCACCTGCTGCGCGTCTTCAACAAGCTCGACGTCGCCGACCGTACGGCCGCCGTCACCACCGCCATGCGTCACGGGATCATCTGAAACATCGTTAATCAGAATTCGTCTCATAAGGCCTGAATCGGGCAGCTAGATTACGGACGGCGCGTCCCTGTCTACGCAGCTCAGCCCGCGCGCGCCCGGCCCGAGGAGACGACATGCGCGCACGACGATCCCATCGGATGCAGCCGGCCACGGTGCCGTTCCGGCTGTGGGCCCCGGCCCGGTTCCGCGCCGCCGTCTCGTTCGTCGTCGCGGCCGCGATCACCCCGATCACCGTGATGATCCCGGCCACCCCGGCGCACGCGGTGGCCGGCGAGATCATCGTCGAAGCGGACATCGAGGACGCCGAGGACGGCATCTTCACCTTCGAGGTACGCCGGATCGGCCCGACCACCGGCATGGGCTCGGCGACCGTCACCTTCGACTCGGTGGGCGCGCCGGACGCCGACTTCCACGCTGCCACCCCCGGCGTCGACTACAAAGAGCCCGCCGTCAAGACGCTGACCTTCGCGGAGAGCACCCGCGACGTCATCAAACGGGTCACCTTCACCGGCATCACCGACCCCAACGACGAGTACGACGAGCGGTTCGCGATGCGGCTCTTCGCCTCCAACGGCTCCACGATCACCGAGGCGTGGGGCACGATGCTGGACAACGACGACCCGCCCACCTACAAGGTCGACCCGGTCACCGTCAACGAGTCGGCGACCACCGCCACGGTCACCGCCACGCTGTCCGCCTTCTCCGCCAAGCCCGTGTCGATCCCGTACCGGACGGTCGACGACACCGCCACCGCCGGCGAGGACTACACGGCCAAGAACGGCATGCTCGACTTCACCGTGGGGCAGGCGACCGCCACCGTTCCCGTCACCCTCCTCCCCGACGACCGCGACGAGGGCGCCAGCGAGAAGTTCAAGCTCGACACCACCGGCACCGGAACCACCGCCACCAACGCGACCCCCAGCCTCACCGCGTCGGAGCTGACCGCCGACGTGACCATCACCGACGACGACGCCCCGTCGGTGATCTCCATCGGCAACGCGCCTTCGGTCCGTGAGGGCGACACCCTCCGCTACCCGGTCACCCTCGACAAGCCGTCCAACCTGTCGGTCACCGCCAAGGCCAACACCAGCAGCGGTACGGCCACCGCCCCCGCTGACTACACCGCCCTGGTCGACGAGGTGGTCACCATCGCGCCGGGCGCCACCACAGCGACCGTGCAGGTCCCGACGGTCAGCGACGCGGACCCCGAGACGGACTCGGTGACGGTCACGCTGAGCGACGCCGCCAACGCGACCCTCGGCACGGCCACCGGCACCGGCGCCATCGTCGACTCGGTCGTCTCGGTCACCCCGGTGGAGACCCTGGACGAGAGCGAGCACGTCCAGCACTTCGACATCACGCTCGCCAACGCGGCCACCAGCTCCGTCCAGATCGGCTACGCGGTGGCGGCGGGCACCGCGTCGTCGCCGGCCGACTTCACGGCGGCCTCGGACACGCTGACCTTCGCCGCGGGCGAGACGACGAAACGGATCGCCGTGCCGATCCACGCCGACACCGTCCACGAGAACGGCGGCGAAACCTTCACCATCACCCTCACCAACCCGGGCGGCGGCGTGACCGGCGGCCTCGGCCCGTCCACCTTCACCATCCAGGACGACGACAGCCTGCCCACCCTGTCCACCCTCACCACCAGCATCGCCAGGCCCGAGGACAACGCGGACAACACGGCGACCTTCGTGGCCGGCATCAGCAACGCCAGCAACCAGCCGATCACCCTGGCGATCACCAACGACGACAGCGGCGGCACGACCGAGGGCGGAACCGACCCCGGCAAGAACGACTACGACTTCCCGGCGACGGTGACGATCCCGGCCGGAAGCACCACTGTCGACATCCCGGTGACGGTCCACGGCGACGACGTCTACGAGGCCGACGAGACCGCGGCGTTCAGCGTCGACCGGGCCGGCGGCGAGACGGACGTCGCTGCCGGCGCCCGCAATGCCACGCTGGTCCTCCGCAACGACGACGCCCTTCCGGTCGTCACCCTGAACGCGCCGGCAGCCGTCGCCGAGGGCACCGCGACGGTGCCGATCACCGCCACCGTCACCGGCTCCGCCGAGGCGCCGATCCCCTTCACGGTCTCGGCCGGCGCCGGGACCTCCGACGGCGCCGCGGGCATCGACGACTTCGACCCCGCCAACCTTATCGCCCCGGACGACATCGATCCGGGTCAGACGAACCTCGTCCTCGGTTCGGTCGCCGTCGAAGCCGACGACGTCGATGACGACGACGACGACTTCACCGTCACTCTGACTCCCACCGGCCTGACGCCCAGGACCAAGACCATCGCCATCACCGACCAGGCCACCGACCTCCCGCCCAAGGTGGTCGGCCCGGGAACGCTCACGGTGGCGGAGGACGTCGGTGGCGGCAACCTGACCGTCCCGGTCGAATTGGATTTCGCCGTCGCCGGTCAGACGGCCACGTCCACCGACAAGACGATCACGGTCGACTACGCGACCGCCGACGCCACCGCCGTCGCCGGCCTCGACTACACGGCGACGTCCACGCCGCCGCTGAGCTTCGTCGCCCCGGACACCGGGAATGCCGCGTCGCTCACGCAGGACATCACCGTCCCGATCATCAACGACACCGCCTTCGAGGACGACGAGGACTTCACCGTCACGCTGACCAGCGACGCCACCGTCGATTCCGCCGTCACGACGGTGACCATCCAGGACGAGCCCGACCCCAAACCGACCTTCTCCGTCACCGCGGACCATTCGATGGCCGAGACCGGGACGGCGACCTTCGAGATCGAGCTGAGCGAGCCGGCATCCGCCAACACCGACTTCGACGTGACCGTCGCCGACGGCAGCGCCACCGCTGCCGCGGGATCCGTGGGCGGCGACGACTACGACCTGCCCACCAGCAGCACCGTGACCGTCCTCAAGGACCAGACCACGGCGCTCATCGAATTCGCGGTCAAGCCGGACGACGTCTACGAAGGCGATGAGACCGTCGATCTCACCATCGAACCGGCCGCCGGCGCGACCAACATCGAGGCGGGCACGGAGAGCCGGACGCTGACGATCACCGACGGTGATGCGGTGCCGACGATCACCCTCAACGCCACGACCGCGGCGGAGGGCGGCTCGGCAGTGCAGATCCAGGGCACACCGAGCATCGCGACCGAGGTTCCCCTGACTTACAACGTCTCCCTGGCCGGTGATGCGACGGGTGGCAACAACGCGGCGGAGGCCCAGGACTTCGCCGAGGGCGCGCTCTCCGAGACCATTCCGGGTGGCACAGCGGCCGGAGCGCCGGTGACCCTCCAGACGGTCACCTTCGTCAACGACACCATCGACGAGTACACCGAGACCATCAAGGTCACCGCTACCAATACATCCCCCACGGGGCCTTCTCCGGTGTCGGCGTTCTATCGGATCACCGACGACCCGAACGACATGACACCACGGATCCGGGTCGTGGACCCCGACACCCCCTTGACCGTCGCCGAGAACGGCGCCTCGGTGAACGTCCCGTTCGAGCTGACCTGGGACGGTCTGGCCGGGAACAATGCCGCCTCGACCGATCTGCCCATCACCGCGAACTTCGCCACGGCGCCGGACACCGCGGTGGAGACCGACGACTACGACGCGGCCACGGGCCAGCTGTCGTTCCCCGCCGGCACGACCACCGACGATTTCGACGTCACGATCAACGACGACGCGGTCTTCGAGGCGGACGAACAGTTCAAGGTGACGCTGTCCGATGTCACGGCGGGCAGCGGCACCCTGTCTCCGGAGACAGCCGTCACGATCACCGACGACGACCAGGCAGCCCGACCGGCCGCCACCGTCGACGATGTCGCGGTTGCCGAGAGCGGCACCGCCCACATCGCCGTGGATCTCACCGAGCCGGCGGTCGCGGCGGTCACGCTGGACGTCCTCCTGACACCCGACTCAGCGGTCGAGGCGACCACCGGGGTCGGCAGCAACGACTACGACCCGCCGCTGTCGGCCACGGTGACGATCCCGAAGGACTCCGCCGTCGGGACAATCGACATTCCGATCACCGCGGACGACGTCTACGAGGGCGACGAACGGTTCCAGGTGACGATCGATCCCGACGACGAGGTCAACGTGGCGCCGGGCACGGACACCGCCTGGGTGACCATCACCGATGACGACGCGGTGCCGACGCTGACGTTCAGCGACCCGCAGCTCAGCGAGGGCGGCACGATCTCGGTGATCGCGACGACGAACCGGGCTGTCGAGGACGCGATGAATTTCAACGTCGCGGTGACCGGCAGTTCCGCGAACAGCAAGGATCCGGCGGACGGCACCGGGGGCGCCGACGACCTGACGACGTCGCTGACGACGGGTCAGATCCCGGCGGGTACCGCGGCGGGGACAGTCACGTTCGGGTCGATCGCTCTGGACGATGACACGATCGACGAGAACACCGAGCAGATAGCGGTGACGTTCGACAACACGACGGTGTCGTCGGCTCCTGACGTGACGACGTATTACACGATCACCGACGATGTGAACGACAAGACGCCGAACATCGTCACCACCAACCCCACCAATGTCGGCGAAGAAGCCGGTCCGCTGTTGTTCCCGGTCGACCTGAGCTGGTCCGGGATCGCCGGGAACACCGCCAACGCGACCGAGAAGACGATCTCGGTGGATTACGCGACCGCCGACGACACCGCGACGCAGCCCGGCGATTACACGGCAGCCCTGGGCACGCTGACCTTCACTCCGGGTCAGACGTCGAAGACGGTGTCGCTGGGGATCACGAACGACAGTGCGTTCGAGGCGTCCGAGCAGTTCAAGGTGAACCTGTCGAACTCGATCGGCGGCGCCGCGATCAGCAACGCCGAAACGGCCGTGGTGATCATCGACGACGACACCGCCAACAAGCCCACCCTGTCGATCACGCCGACGGTGTCGGTCAACGAGAGCGCCGGGACCGCTGATTTCACGGTGACGCTGTCCACTCCGGCGGTCGCGAACGTCAGCCTCGCGGTGGCGGTGGCCGGCGGCACCGCTCAGGACACCGGGTCCGGCGCCGGCAGCAACGACTACGACCAGCCGACGACGCCGTTCACGATCGCGAAGAACCAGACCACCGCGACGGTCACCGTTCCGATCAACAGCGATGCGGTGTACGAGGGCGACGAGACCGCCACCGTGACCGTGCAGCCGTCCGGGGGCGAGACCAATGTGGCGGCCACCCCGGCCGCGGGCACCCTGACGATCACCGACGACGACGCCGTGCCGACGCTGACGTTCAGCGACCCGCAGCTCAGCGAGGGCGGCACGATCTCGGTGATCGCGACGACCGACCGCGCCGTCGAGGACGACATGAACTTCGCGGTCGCCGTGGCCGGCAGTTCCGCGAACAGCAAGGACCCCGCGGACGGCACGAACGGCGCCGACGACCTGACGACGTCGCTGACGACGGGTCAGATCCCGGCGGGCACCGCGGCCGGAGCGACGGTCACGTTCGGGACGATCGCTCTCGACGACGACACGATCGACGAGAACACCGAGCAGATCGGCGTGACGTTCGACAACACGACGGTGTCGTCGGCGGCGGACGTGACCACGTATTACACGATCACCGACGATGTGAACGACAAGACGCCGAACATCGTCACCACCGACCCGACGAACGTGGGGGAGCAGGCCGGGACGGTCAGCTTCCCGGTCGATCTGAGCTGGTCCGGGATCGCCGGGAACACCGCGAACGCCACCGAGAAGACGATCTCGGTCAACTACGCGACCGCCGACGACACGGCCACCCAGCCCGGCGACTATCTGAGCGCCTCGGGCACGCTGACCTTCGCGCCCGGCGACACGCAGGAGACCGCGGCCCTGACGATCGTCAACGACAACACCTTCGAGGCGTCCGAGCAGTTCAAGGTCAACCTGACCGGCGCCACCGGCGGCGCGGCGATCAGTAACGCCGAGACCGCTGTGGTGATCGCCGATGACGACACCGGCAACAAGCCGACCCTGTCGATCACGCCGACGGTGTCGGTCAACGAGAGCGCCGGGACCGCTGATTTCACGGTGACGCTGTCGTCCCCGGCGGTGGCCAATATCAGCCTCGCGGTGGCGGTGGCCGGCGGCACCGCTCAGGACACCGGGTCCGGCGCCGGCAGCAATGACTACGACCAGCCGACGACGCCGTTCACGATCGCGAAGAACCAGACCACCGCCACGGTCACCGTTCCGATCAACAGCGATGCGGTGTACGAGGGCGACGAGACCGCCACCGTGACCGTGCAGCCGTCCGGTGGCGAGACCAATGTGGCGGCCACCCCGGCCGCGGGCACCCTGACGATCACCGACGACGACGCGGTGCCGACGCTGACGTTCAGCGACCCGCAGCTCAGCGAGGGCGGCACCATCACGGTCTCCGCGGTCACCAACCGTTCGGTCGAGGACGACATGAACTTCGCCGTCACCGTGGCCGGCAGCAGCGCGGGCAGTTCCGATCCCGCCGAGAGCGGCGACTGGAGCACGGCGATGACGACGGTGACGATCCCGGCCGGGACGACCGCCGGCAGCACGGTGACCTTCGGCACGATCACCCTCGCGGCCGACAAGGCGGACGAGTACACCGAACGGATCGGGGTGACGCTCGACAACACGACGGTGTCGTCGGCGGCCGATGTGACGACCACTTACCAGATCGGCGACGACCCGGCCGACCAGCCGCCGAACATCGTCGCCACCACCCCGTCCGCGGTCGTCGAGTCCGGCGGTTCGATCACCGTGCCGGTCGAGATGAACTGGTCGGGCCTCTCCGGCAACGACGCGGACTCGACCGAGAAGCCGGTCACCGTGCAGTACGCCACCGCCGACGGCACGGCGACACAGCCGGGCGACTACGAGACCGAGTACGGCACGCTGACCTTCACCAACGCGAATCCCAGCAGGACCGTGGACGTCACGATCACGCCGGACACCGTCTACGAGGCCGCCGAGAGCTTCACGCTCGACTTCACCGGCCCGACCGGCGACGCCAACCTCACCACGGCGCAGACGGTCCTCGCGATCCAGGACGACGACGCCGTCAACAAGCCGGGCTACGCGGTGACCACGACGTCGGTGGCCGAGGGCGAGACGGCTCAGCTCACCGTCGAGCTGGACAGCCCGGCGGTCTCGGACATCACCTTCGACGTGACCGCCGACGACGTCACGGCCACCGAGCCGGACAACAGCGCCGTCGGCGACGACGACTACGACCTGGCGCACCCGACGGTGACTGTGCTGAAGAACGCCACCACGGCAACCCTCGACATCGCGCTGAACAACGACGACGTCTACGAGGGCACCGAGACAGCCACCATGATCGTCATCCCGGCCACCGGGGAGACCGACGTCAAGGCCGGCACCGAGACGGACGGCGGCGAGCACGCCACCCTGTCCATCGCCGACGGCGACACCGTCCCGGCGATCACCCTGAACACCGTCACCGACGGCGCCGAGAACGCCTCGATCGACGTGATCGCCACCCCGGCCGGCATCGCCGAACGGGACATGACCTACTCGCTCACGCTGGCCGGCGCCGGGACCGACCCCGCCGAGGCGGGCGACTTCACCGACAGCTCCGCGACGGCGACGGTGCCGGGCGGCTCCCCGGCGGGCGTCCCGATCACGCTCCGGTCGATCCCGATCGCGGCCGACCTCGTGGACGAGAACACCGAGACCATCGGCGTCACGGCCCACAACGCCACCGCGGCGACCGGGGACGTGTCGTCCACGTACGCCATCCTCGACGCCGCGGACAACAAGTCGCCGAACATCGTCCCCACCACGCCGGCCGCGGTGAACGAGAACGCGGGCACCGCGCTCGTCCCGGTCGCCCTCGACTTCACCGGCATCCCGGGCAACACGGCGACCTCGACCGAGAAGACCATCACCGTCGACTTCGAGACCGTGGAGGGCACGGCGAAGGCGAGCGCCGACTACTCGCCGCTGGACGACACGCTGACGTTCAGCCCGTGGAACACGCCGAAGGTCATCACCGTCCCGCTGATCGGCGACGACGTGTACGAGCTGACCGAGCAGTTCACCGTCCGGCTCTCCAACCCGAGCAGCGGCAGCACGATCACCAGTGCGGACACCGTCGTCGAGATCGCCGACACGGACACCAAGCCGACGTTCACGATCACGCCGAGCCGCACCGTCACGGAGGGGCAGAGCGCCTCGTACACCGTGACCCTGGGCTCTCCGGCCGCCGACGACGTCACCCTGGACGTGGCGATCGTCGACGGCACCACCACCGACGGCGGGTCCGGCGCGGGCAAGGACGACTACACGGCCCCGAGCAGCCCGCTGACCATCCTCAAAGGGCAGACCACCAAGACGTTCAGTGTTCCGGTCACCGACGACCCGGCTTACGAGGGCCAGGAGACCGCGACGGTACGGGTGACGCTCGCCACGAACGAGACGGAGGCGATCGGTGGCCCCGCCGACGGAACGCTGACGATCACCGACAACGACCCGGTGCCGACGATCGCCGTGACCGGTGTCGAGGGTGCCGAGGGTGCTCCGGTGTCGGTGGTGGCCCGCCCGTCCGGGGTCGCCGAGCAGGCCATGTCCTACACGCTCACCGCGGCCGGCGACGCCACCTCCGGCAACGACGCCGCGGAGTCCACCGACTGGGCGAACAACCTGACCACGGCCACCGTCCCGGCCGGCACCGCGGCGAACACCGCCGTCGACTTCGGCTCGATCCCGCTGCTCGCCGACACGATCGACGAGCCCGTCGAGACGGTCAAGGTGACCGCCCACAACTCGACGGTGACCACGCCGGACGTCTCCGCCTTCTACCGGATCACCGACGACCCGATGGACAAGGCGCCGTCGGTGGCGCTCGGCTCCCTCTCGGTGACCGAGGGGACCGGCCCGGCCGAGGTGCCGGTGACGCTCTCCTTCGGCGGCGACAACGCGGCCACTTCGTCGGAGCGGCCGGTGTCGGTCACCTACCAGGTCCTGGCGGGCACCACGTCTCCCAGTGACCGGGGCACGCCGACCAGCACGAACCCGCTGATCATCGCGGCCGGGGCGACGAGCGGCGTGATCCGGGTGCCGATCGTCGACGACGGCGAGGGCGAATCGGACGAGACGTTCCGTGTGCGGGCGACAGCGGTCACGCCCTCGGACGCCACGATCACCACCGACACCGGGACCGTCGTGATCGTCGACAACGACGGCGGGTCGGCGCCGGTCACGCCGACGAACCCGGGCACCCCGACGCCGACCACTCCGGGGACCGCTCCGGCGTTCTCGGCCGCGGACGTGACCGTCGCCGAGACGGCCGCCACCGCCACCGTCACCGTCTCGCTGAGCGCCGCCGCGCCCGCGGACGTGGACCTCACCGTCGCCGCCAAGGACGGCACGGCCACCGACGCGGTCACCGGTCCCGGCGGCGACGACTACGACCTGCCGGCCACCTCGCTGACCATCCCGAAGGGCGCCCGGTCCGGCCAGGTCACCGTGCCGCTGCACCCGGACCAGGTGTACGAGGGTGACGAGACCGCCGAGCTCACGATCGCCCTGGCCGGCGGCGAGACGGATGCGACCGGCGCGGCCCGGCAGGTGACGCTGACGATCACCGACGACGACGCCAGGCCGGCCGTGGCCGTGCAGGCCGACACCGCCGCCGAGGGCGAGCGGGTCACCGTCTCGGCGACCGTCACCGGTGTGGCCCAGCGGGACCTCACCATCGCGGCCCCGACCGTCACCCCGGGTGGTGGTGGCGGCGACCCGATCGAGGAGAACGAGTTCGACTTCTCCGGTGACGACGCCGTGGTGCCCGGCGGAACCGCGAGCGGATCGACGGTCGAGCTCGGCACGATCCAGTTCTCCGACGACACCGTGGACGAGGACACCGAGACCCTGTCGGTGAACCTGAACGAGAGCGGCCCGGCGGCCCTCGGAGCGACCGGCACGGTCCTCAAGGTCACCGACGACCCGGACGACGTCGCGCCGACGGTGACGATCAGCGACGAGGACACCCCGGAGAGCGCCAGCTCGGTCAGCCTGGAGGTGTCGCTGGAGTTCAGCGGCGACACCACCGGCACCGAGCGCACGATCACCGTCCCGTGGCGCACGATCGCCGGCAGCGCCAAGGCCGGCGAGGACTTCACCATGTCGTCCGGCACTGTCACCCTCACCCCGCCGGCGGGCAGCGCCACCGTCTCGGTCCCGCTGCTCAAGGACGACCAGAAGGAGACCGACCAGACCTTCAGCGTCTACCTGAGCGGGGCCAGGCCCACGGACGTGACGATCGGCAAGCCGAAGGGCATCGTCACGATCGACGACGACGACAAGGCGAAGGCGCCGACGCTCTCCGTGCCGGGCACCGTCACCGGCAGCGGACGGGTCACCATCGCGGGTGTGGCCAGCGCCGGTTCCACGGTGCAGCTGCTCACCGCGCCCGGCACGTCCGGTGGCGAGTTCAGGGTGGTCCTCACCACGACGGCCGACAAGGACGGCAAGTTCTCGTTCAACCCGAACCTCAACGGTGGCTACCGGCTGCAGGTCAAGGCCGACAACATGACCTCGCCGATCCGTACCGTCCAGGTCCGCCAGGAGCCGACGATCACGCTCACCTCGAACGCCCGCGGGACCGTGGTGGCGACGGTGACCGGCGACCCGGCCCGCGGCGGGCAGGACGTCAAGGTGCAGCACCTGGTGGGCCGCAAGTGGGAGACGGTCGCGACCGGCGAGCTCAACAAGAGCGGCAAGTACACCACCACCGAGAAGGGCCTGCGCCCCGGGAACCAGTCGTTCCGCGCGGTCATCGCGGCCTCGCCGTCGCTGGGCATCCTGGCCGGCACGTCACCGGCGAAACAGGTCAAGGTGAAGTGATCGACAGCTGTCGACAGTGGAGGGCGGCCTACCCGGGCCGCCCTCCGCCGTTTAGACATGATGTGAAGGTTTTTATACCGAAAAACGCGTTCCGCCGATAACGGTGCGATACGCCGGTTAGATTACGGATGGCTCGGCCTCACACTGGATCTCGAAAGCCCGGTGTCTGCGCTGCTGAGGGCCGGTTTCACCACCGCCCCCACCGCCCCTTAGGTGCGGTACCCGAACAGGCAAACCCGTCGCGAGGCGGGGACGCAAAGCCAGGGGCCTCCCCGCTGGAGGTTGCCCAGCCGCCGAAGGAGACAGAAAGACATGCACTATCACACCCGCCGTACGGGGTCGGGCGGTTCCGTGCCGCTCGCCCTGCGCGGCCACAATTCGGTGCGTACGGTCTTGTCGGCCGCCGTCGCCGGCGTCATCGGCCTCGCACCCGTCGTCCTCGTGGCGTCGCCCGCCGCGGCGTTCGTCGCTCCGAAGTACTCGATCACCACCTCGTCGACGCCGATCGTCGAGACGGCCACGGTCACTCCCGCTTCCGGCCTCACGCCGGCGCAGACCGTCCAGAAGAAGGCGACCATCTACGTGAACCTCTCGGCGCCCGCCGAAGAGGAGACGACCGTCACACTGACGATCGACACCACCGAAGGTGCCGGAGGCACGGCGATCGGCGCCGCGAGCAGCAACGTCAACCGGGACTTCACCTGGCCACCGGCGGACGGCGCCGCCGTCGTCATCCCGGCGGGCGAGCAGAGCGGCTCGCTGGACATCGAGCTCTATGACGACAAGCTAGACGAGGACGCCACCCAGAACTTCGTGGTCAAGGTGGACGAGACCTCGCCGGTGCTGTCGCCGCTGACCACCGCGGCCGGCTCGACCAGGGTCTACATCTCGGACGACGACGCCACCCCGACCGTGTCGATCGGTGACGCGGGTGACGCGACCGAGGGCACCACAGAGGAATCCGACGACGCCAACGACCTGGTCTTCCCGCTGACCCTCAGCGGCCGCTCGGAGAAGGCCGTCACCGTCGAGCTGAGCACCGCGAACGGCGTCACCTCCGGGGACACCTACGGCGCCACCGGCGGCCTCATGGCGACCACCGGCGTCGACTACATCACCCAGACCAAGTCGGTCGTCACCATCCCCAAGTACGCGGTCTCGGCCGTCGCCGTGGTGGATGTGAAACCCGACGCGGTCGTCGAGGCGAGCCCGGAGAAGCTCACCGCCACCATCGCCAACCCCACCAACGCGACCCTCGGCACGCCCGTCACCGGCACCGGCAACATCGTCGACGACGAGACCGCCCCGAGCGTCGGCCTCTCCTACCTCGCCCTGGAGAACTGGGACGACGAGCCGGTCCGGTCGTCGCTCGAGGGCAACACCGGCGAGACGGCGAAGACGATCAACGTCAAGCTGAGCGGCCAGTCCACGATCCCGGTCCGGCTCAACTACGAGTTCGTCGCGACCGGCGACTACCCGGCCAACAACGGCAAGGACTACAAGGGCGCGAGCGGCAGCATCACCATCGCGCCGGGACAGACGACCGCCACCATCCCGGTGACGATCCTGGCCGACACCATCTTCGAGCCCAACGACGAGACCTTCGGGGTCAAACTGACCAGCCCGAACGGCTCCGTCACCGCGTCCAGCATCGCGAACCCGTTCGCCTTCACGATCACCGACGACGACACCGGCCCGGTCACCTTCGCGACCGGCAACGTCGAGGTGCAGGAGGGCAACACCGGCACCACCGTGGCCAAGGTCCCGGTCACGCTCAGCGCCCCGCTGGACATCGACACCACCCTGGACGTCGTCGTCAGCCCGGTCTCGGCCGACCCGGACGGCGTCAACGAGGGGGACACGGCCGGCCGTAACGACTACGACCCGCCCACCACGGGCACGGTCACGATCAAGGCCGGCGAGACCGTCGGATACGTCGAGATCGTCGTCAACGGCGACACGGTCTTCGAGAAGAACGAGACGCTGACCGTCGCGGCCAGCCGCGGCTCGGCGGACCCGGTGCGGGTCGCCGCGGGCGCCGCTCCCGGTACCACCCAGACGTCGCTGGTGACCATCGCCAACGACGACGCGGCACCGACCTTCGCCTTCAGCGAGGTCGCCGCGCCGGAGGGCGGCCTGGTCCGGATCGGCGGCACCATCACCGGTATCGCGCAGGATCCGTACACCATCTCCTTCACCACCGCGGCCAGCGGCTCGGCGACCGCGGATGCGGCGGGAATGATCGAGGCGGTCCCGGCCACGCCGGGTGTCGACTTCGAGACCACGCCGGCGATCGTCGACTACACGGTGCCGACCGGCAAGTCAGGCACCGTGGTGGTCGCCGACCGGAGCACCGCCAACCTGGGTTCGCTCTACCTGCTGCCGGACGACATCGACGAGCCCACCGAGACGTTCACGGTGACGGCGACCGAGAAGGGCACCACCCTGGTCGGCTTCGCCAAGTCGACGGGCACGTTCCGGATCACCGACGACCCGTCGGACCTGCCGCCGGCCGCGTCGCTGCAGGACGAGTCGATCGGTGAGTGGGAGCAGTCGGTGGACGTCGACGTCGACGTGACACCGAACGGCGAGGCGACCTCGACCACCCAGACCATCAAGATCCCGTACAAGACGGTCGACGGCACGGCCAAGGCCGGCGAGGACTACGTCAAGACCGAGGGTGTCCTGGAGATCAAGCCGGGCGACACCCCGAAGATCAACGTCAAGATCATCAACGACAAGTGGGCCGAGGACGAGGAGACCTTCGAGGTCCGCTTCGGCTCCCCGATCTCGCCGGTCGGCGCCTCGGTGATCAAGAGCACCGGTGAAGTCACCATCAAGTCCGACGACAAGACCGATCCGGTCAAGCCGTCGCTCAGCGTCACCGGCCCGGCCAAGGGTGTGGGCGGCGCGACGATCAGCGGCAAGGCCGCACCGAACGCCACGGTCGAGCTGTGGGGCGCGATGCTGCCGGAGACCGACCCGGCCAAGGGCAAGTGGCTGGCCGAGGTGAAGTCCGACGACGAGGGCTGGTTCAAGTTCCCGTCGCGGTCGCTGAGCCAGGGCTGGGTGTTCGCGGCCCAGGCCACCGACATGGTCTCCGAGCCGGTGACCGTCAAGGTGACCCAGAACCCGTCGTTCTCGGCGAGCTCCACCAAGGGCAAGCTGAACGTCTCGGTGGCGGGCAACCCGAAGGCGGCCGGACAGACCGTCACGGTGCAGCGCTACACCGGTGGCAAGTGGGTGAACGTCGGCAGCAAGGGCACCACCAACTCGGCCGGAGCGTTCAAGAAGTCCTACAGCTTCAAGTCGAAGACCAAGCTGACGCTGCGGGTCCAGGTGAGCGGTGACAGCTCGCTCGGCATCAACAGCGGCTGGTCGGCCCAGAAGAAGATCACCATCAAGTAAGACGTGACAGACGAGACGGGGGCGGCCATCCGGCCGCCCCCGTTCCGTGTGTGCGACGGTCAGTCCACCTCGGCGACGGCCTGGGCGAACTGCGCGGAGTAGAGCCGGGCGTACGCCCCACCCGCCGCGAGCAGCGAATCGTGGGTGCCCTGCTCCACGATCGACCCGTTCTCCATCACCAGGATCACGTCGGCGTCGCGGATCGTGGAGAGCCGGTGCGCGATGACGAAACTGGTCCGCCCGGTGCGCAGGGTCGCCATGGCCCGCTGGATCAGCACCTCGGTACGCGTGTCGACCGAGCTGGTCGCCTCGTCGAGGATCAGGATGCTCGGCTCGGCGAGGAACGCCCGGGCGATCGTGACCAGCTGCTTCTGCCCGGCGCTGACGTTCGAGCCCTCCTCGTCGATCGTCGTGTCGTAGCCGTCCGGGAGCATCCGCACGAACCCGTCGACGTGGGCGGCCTCTGCGGCGGCGTGCACGGCGGCGGTGTCGGGGGAGTCGGCGCCGTACCCGATGTTGTCGGCGATGCTGCCGCCGAACAGCCAGGTGTCCTGCAGCACCATGCCGATCTGCTCACGCAGCTGCTCGCGTGGCATGGTCGCGATGTCGACGCCGTCCAGCGTGATCCGCCCACCGGTCACGTCGTAGAACCGCATCAGCAGGTTGACCAGGGTGGTCTTGCCGGCGCCGGTGGGGCCGACGATCGCCACGGTCTGTCCCGGCTCGACGGTCAGGTTCAGGTTGTCGATCAGCGGCTTGTCCGGCAGGTAGCGGAACGACACGTCCTCGAACGCGATCCGGCCGCGGACCCCGTCAAGCTTGGCCGGCGCCGGATCCGGCGACTGCTCGGCCGCGTCGAGCAGGGCGAACACCCGCTCGGCCGAGGCCACGCCGGACTGCACCAGGTTCGCCATGCTGGCCACCTGGGTGAGCGGCTGGCTGAACTGGCGCGAGTACTGGATGAACGCCTGCACCTCGCCGAGGCTCAGCGAGCCGGACGCCACCCGCAGACCGCCGACCACCGCGACCAGCACGTAGTTGACGTTGCCGATGAACATCATGGCGGGTTGGATCAGGCCGGAGACGAACTGGGCGCGGAAGCTCGACGCGTACAGCTTCTCGTTGTGCTCCTGGAACGTCGCCGCCGCCTCGCCCTGCCGGCCGAAGACCTTGACCAGGGTGTGCCCGGTGAACATCTCCTCGATGTGGCCGTTGAGCTGCCCGGTGACCTTCCACTGGGCGACGAACTGCGGCTGCGACCGCTTGCCGATCACGGTGGTCAGCCAGATCGACAGCGGGACCGTGACCAGCGCGATCAGCGCCAGCAGCGGGGAGATCCAGAACATCATGCCGAGCACGCCGACGATCATCAGCAGAGCCGTCACCAACTGGGCGAACGTCTGCTGCAGGGTCTGCGCGATGTTGTCGGTGTCGTTGGTCGCCCGGCTCAGCACCTCACCGCGCGGCTGCTGATCGAAATAGGACAGCGGCAGCCGGCCCAGCTTCTCCTCCACCTGCTGGCGCAGGTCGTAGACGGCGGACTGCACGGCGCGGGTGGTGAGCCGGCCCTGCAACACGCCGAAGACCCAGGCGAACACGTAGATCAGCGCCACCCAGCCGAGCACCCGCGCCAGCCGGTCGAAGTCGATGCCCTGGCCGGGCGTGAAGTCGACGCCGGAGAGCAGGTCGGCCTGCGTGGTCTGCCCGTTGGCCCGCAGATACTCGATGACCTGGTCCTTCGTGGCGCCCGGCGGGTAGCCCGGCATCCGGCCGATGACGCCACCGAAGATCACGTCGGTGGCGTGGCCGAGAAGGTACGGCCCGAGCACCGACAGGAAGACACCGAGGGCGCCGAAGGTCAGCGCTCCCGCGACGAACAGGCGCTGTGGCTTGAGCAGCGCCAGCAGCCGTTTGGTGGAGCCCTTGAAGTCCTGCAGTTTCTCCGGTGGCCCACCGGCCATCATCATCCGGGCGGCGGGCGGTCCACCCGGAACGGGCCCACGACGCTGAGGAGCGGTCATCGGGTGCTCGCCTCCTCGACGGTGAGCTGGGACAGGACGATCTCGCGGTACGTGGGGCTGGTCTCCATCAGTTCCTCGTGAGTGCCGGTGCCGACCACCCTGCCGTCGTCGAGCACGATGATCCGGTCGGCGTCGCGGATCGTGCTGACCCGCTGCGCCACGATCACCACGGTGGCGTCCGCGATGTGGTCGGTCAGGGCCGCCCGCAGCGCCGCGTCGGTGGCGTAGTCGAGAGCCGAGAACGAGTCGTCGAACAGGTAGATCTCCGGCCGGTGCACCAGCGTGCGGGCGATCGCCAGCCGCTGCCGCTGACCGCCGGACACGTTGGTGCCGCCCTGCGCGATCGGCGCGTCGAGCTGCCCCTCCATCGACTCCACGAACGGGCGGGCCTGCGCGATCTCCAGCGCCTCCCAGAGCTGCTCGTCGGTGGCGTCCGGGTTGCCGTAGCGCAGGTTGGACGCGACGGTGCCGGTGAACAGGTACGGCCGCTGCGGGACCAGGCCGATCAGCCGGGACAGCAACGCCGGGTCGATCTCCCGGACGTCCACCCCGTCGACCAGGACCTGGCCCTCGGTGGCGTCGAAGAGGCGCGGGATCAGGTTGAGCAGGGTGGTCTTGCCGCTGCCGGTGCTGCCGATGATCGCTGTCACCTCGTTGGGGCGCGCGGTCAGCCGTACCCCCGAAAGCACGCCTGCCTCGGCCCCCGGATAGCGGAAGCCGACATCGCGCAGCTCGAGCTCGCCGTGCCGGGACAGCGTCGTGACCGGCGCCGCCGGCGCCGCGACGCTGGACTCGGTGCCCAGCACCTCCTCGATCCGCTCCGCGCAGACCTCGGCGCGCGGCACCATCATGAACATGAAGGTCGCCATCATGATCGACATGAGGATCTGCATGAGGTAGCTGATGAACGCGGTCAGCTCACCGACCTGCATGCCGTTGCTGTCGATCCGGTGACCGCCGAACCAGAGCACCGCGACGCTGGAGATGTTCACGATCAGCATCACCGTCGGGAACATCAGCGCCATGATCCGGCCGACCCGCAGCGACACGTCGGTCAGGTTGTCGTTGGCCACGCCGTAACGGGCCCGCTCGTGGTCGTCGCGGACGAACGCCCGGATCACCCGGATGCCGGTGATCTGCTCGCGCATCACCTGGTTGACCCGGTCCAGCCGCTCCTGCATGGACCGGAACAGCGGCCGCATCCGCGCGATGATCAGGCCGATCACGGTGACCAGGATCGGCACGATGACCAGCAGCAGCGAGGAGAGCGGAACGTCCTCGCGCATGGCCAGCACGATGCCGCCGACGCACATGATCGGCGCCGACACCATCAGCGTGAAGGTGAGCAGGACCAGCATCTGGATCTGCTGGACGTCGTTGGTGGTCCGGGTGATCAGCGAGGGCGCGCCGAACTGGCCGACCTCGCGGGCGGAGAAGCCCTGCACCCGGGTGAAGATGGAGGCGCGCAGGTCACGGCCGACGGCCATGGCGGTCCGGGCGCCGAAATACACCGCCACGGCCTGCGCGGTGATCTGGAGAACGGTGATGCCGAGCATGCCGGCGCCGACCCTCAGCACATAGCCGGTGTCGCCCCGGATCACGCCGTTGTCGATGATGTCGGCGTTGAGCGCGGGCAGGTAGAGCGTCGCGATCGTCTGCAGGAACTGGAAGAGCACCACCAGGGTGATCTCCGTCCGGTACGGCCGCAGATGCACTTTCAATAGTTTGATCAGCACTTCTGTTCCGTCTCGTCGAGGTGAATGCCGTCCAGCAGCAGCGAAGCCAGATCCGCCCCGCTGAACGAGTCGGGCTCCCCGTAGGGCCCGAAGGTGTTGGCGCCGCAGAACATCAGCAGCAGGTGTGCGGCGCGGTCCGGGGTGACCCGGAGCCGGGCCGCGTCGGGCGCGAAGACGTCGGCGACGGCGGCGCCGATCCTCGCCCGGTTGGCGGCCATCCGGGCGACGGTCTCCGGATCCTGCTCGCCGACCATGATGAGCTTGCGGGCCGCGTGCATCAGGTGGGCCCGCTCCAGGAACCGCCGGTGCACCAGCTCGGCCGCGGCGATCACCCGCTCGCGCAGGGGAGCGGCACGGTCGATCGCGGCCAGCGCGTCGAGATCGGGTTGCGGGTCGAGGGCCTTGATCACCGAACAGACCACCAACTGGCTCTTGCTCTCGAAGACGCCGAAGATGGTGCCCTCGGCCACCCCCGCCGCGCTGGCGATCTGCCGGGTGCTCACCTCCAGCCCGTGCTCGTGCAGCAGCGGGATGGTCGCCTCGATGAGGGCGGCCCGCCGCTCCTCCGGCGCCATCGCCGGGACGCGTCTGCGTCGGTTCTCCATGCCGGCCACTGTAATGAGCGAGTACTCACTCAGCCAAACCGTTTACCGCGGTCGAACCGGAAACGGTGACGTGGCGTATGAAGGGAATGTGAGCCAAAAGAAGTCGTACCGCCGCGCCATCCGGCACCTGACCACGGGCTTCGCCGCTGTTCTGGTGTTCCTGGCCCTGATCGTCCCGGACCAGATCTTCCGGCTGCCGCCCGGCAACTCGGTCTTCACCGCGCTCCTGCGAGTTCCGGTCGAGGCGCTGATCGCCGGAGCGCTCCTGCTTCTGCTGCCGCAACGGGGGCGTCTCGGCCGGGCCCGCCGCCTCATCGCCGGCGGGCTCGGGGTGCTGCTCGGGCTCCTCACCGTGGTCAAGCTGATCGACATCGGCTTCTTCGCCGTGCTGGCCCGCCGCTTCGACCCGGTCCTCGACTGGATCCTCGTCGACGACGCCTACAACTTCATGGTCGACTCGATCGGCGAGCCCGGCACCATCGGCCTCTCCGTGGCGCTGGTGCTCGCCTCGATCGGCCTGGTCGCCGCGATGACCTGGGCCGTCCTGCGGCTCAGCGGCATCGCGCTGAACCACCGGGTCGCCGCCTGGCGCGGCATCGGCACGGTCGCCGCCGCCTGGGTCGCCCTCACCCTGATGGGCACCCAGCTGATCGGCGGCATCCCGGTCGCCTCGCACACCGCCGCCGACCTGGCCGCGCACACCGCCCTGGCGCTGCCCAACGACCTCGCCGACCGCAAGCGGTTCGCCGCCGAGGTGCAGGTCGACGCCTTCCGCGACCGGCCTGCCGACCAGATGCTCACCGCCCTGCGGGACAAGGACGTCATCGTCTCGTTCATCGAGAGCTACGGCCGCGACGCCATCGAGAACCCGGCCTTCAACAGCGCCGTCCTCACCAGCCTCGCCGCCAATCAGCAGGCCCTGACCGCGAAGGGGTTCGCCGCCCGCAGCGGCTGGCTGACCTCGTCCACGGCCGGTGGCGGCAGCTGGCTGGCCCACTCCACGTTCCTGTCCGGGCTGTGGATCGACAACGAGCAGCGTTACCGCAGCCTCGTCTCTTCCGATCGGCTGACCCTCACCAGGGCATTCAAGAGCAGCGGCCATCGTACGGTCGGAGTCGAGCCCGGCATCATCTTCGCCTGGCCGGAGGGCGCCTTCTACGGATACGACCACATCTACGACTCGCACACGCTCGGCTACAACGGCCCCGGCTTCAGCTGGTCCCCGATGCCCGACCAGTATGTGATGTCCGCCTTCCAGAAACTGGAGTACGGCCCCACCGACCGTGGCCGGCTGCTCGCCGAGATCACCCTGACCTCCAGCCACACCCCGTGGGCGCCGGTGCCCAGCATGATCGACTGGGACGCGGTCGGCGACGGCAGCGTCTACGGCCCGATGGTCGCCAACGCCGAGGGCCCCACCAGCGTGTGGAAGGACGAGAACCGGATGCGCACCGAGTACGCCCGGTCGATCGCCTACTCGATGGACAGCCTGCTCGGGCACATGGCCAGGTACGGCCGCGACGACCTGGTGATGGTCTTCCTCGGCGACCACCAGCCGGCCTCCGCCGTGGTCGGCACCCAGGCCACCCACGACGTGCCGGTCACCGTCGTCGCCAAGGACCCGGCCGTCCTCGACCGGATCGCCGGCTGGGGCTGGACCGACGGCCTCAAGCCCGACCCGGCCGCCCCGGTCTGGCGGATGGACACCTTCCGGGACCGTTTCCTCGCGGCCTACGGCCCGGAAGGCGACCCGCACTGACCCGGCACGCCGCCCCCGCGGCCGGGACTCAGCCCGGGATGATGTCGATGACCTGCCCGGCCGGGAGCCGGGGGGTCTTCGGCGGCGCCGAGTGCGCCGGGTCCAGCGTGCCGAGACGCACCGCGAGGTACGGGAAACCGACATCCCCCAGCATCCGGCGCAACGTCTGACGGGTGAACGGGATCTCCACCGGGCTGCTCAGCGGCAACAGGCTCACCGCCTGCTCGGTCGCGGCCAGCCACAGCCGGCTCAGCGCCTCCCCGGCCCGCAGCCAGTCCTCGGCCCCGTCACCGTCGCCGTAGAGCACGGCGTACACCGCGGCCCGGTCGTGCCCGTCGCCCGCCGCCAGGGTGCCCTTCGCCTGGAAGTCGCGCTCGGCGACAGTGGTCAGCGGCACCTCCTCGGGCAGCGCCGACGCCGGGATGCCGGTCCCGTCGGGCCGCTCGCCCCCGACCCACGTGGCGGTCTCCGCGGCGAGCCGGTCGTCGTGCGCCTCCGCGTGCTGGGCCCGGTCGACCGCCACGGCCAGCGCCAGCACCTGGTCACGGCCGAGGACGTGCAGCCGGGCGCCGCTCTCCTCGACCACCTTCACCAGGTGCCGCAGCGTGTCCTCCGGCACCCGCTCGTCGGTCACCGTCCGCCGGTCGGTACGCCGTACCTGAAGCATCTGGAAGTGCCGGGTCGCCTCCGGCCGTGCCGGCACCTGCTCGACCGGCCGGACCACCGCGAGCGGCTCGCCCGCCGGCCGGTCCACCTCGTGCCGCCAGCCCTCCGCCTCCAGCGCCACCTGCGCGTGGTGCAGCGCCGTCCCGCAGCTCAGCAGCAGCATCCGGCCCTCCGGGTCCTGCTCGCGCAGCTGGCGCTCGGACACGCCGAACAGCTCCAGCCGCCCCTCCCGGACCACCCAGCGCCACGGCTGTGTGTTGTGGATCGACGGGGCGAACCGTGCCGCGTCCGCCGCCTGGACCAGTGCGCGCTTGACCTCGTCGCTGTCGCTCATGTCCCTATCGTGCGCCATCCACCCGGCAGGAGGTACGGCCTTCCGCCCCTACCGCCGATACGCTCTTGCGATGTTCAGTGTCGACCTGACCGAGAATGCCCAGCTGCGACCGCTCGAGCCCTGGCAGGCCGAGGAGTTCCTGGCCCACATGGACCGGGCCCGCGCCACGGTGGACCCGTGGATCCCGTGGGCCAGCGTCAGCACCGATCTGGCCGGCGCCACCGCCACCCTGCAGCGCTACGCCGACAACGCCGCCAAGGACGGCCAGCGCCTGTTCGGCATCTGGCTGGACGGGGTGCTCGTCGGCGGCACGATGTTCGTCGCCTTCGACGTGCGGGCCGGCAACTGTGAGATCGGCGTCTGGCTGGAGCCTGCCGGCACCGGCCGCGGCCTGGTCACCCGGGCGGCCCGGGTGCTGATCGACTGGGCGTTCCGGACCCGTGGCCTGCACCGCGCCGAGTGGCACTGCAATCCCGGCAACATCGCCAGCTCGAACGTGGCCCGACGCCTCGGCATGACCCGTGAGGGCCTGATGCGGGAGTCGTACCCGTGGAACGGCGTCCGCAACGACACCGAGATCTGGGCCGTGCTCGCCTCCGAGTGGAAGTAGATTCACCGGCGATGTTCGCGGAACCCTCGCTGACCCACCGGCGGGAGGACGGGCACGACGTCCCCCTGCTGCTCTGGCGTTTCCCGGAGCCGCTGCTCGCCGCCTCCAGCGCGGTCCTCGGCGGCGGCGCCGGGCTCCGCGAGTGGCTGATCAACGCGTCGGTCGCGATGTCCTACGCCCGCCCCGACCCGGACGCCCACCTGGCCGCGCTCGCCGCCGGCCTGGGCCTCACCGGGCCGGGGATCGGCCTGCTCACCGGCGTGGACGTGGCCGACGCGGTGCACGTCCGCGACGACGACGTGCAGGTGCACGCCACGGTCGGGCTCGGCGCCCCGATCCGGGCCGCCTCGCCGGAGTCCGGGTTCGACCACCGGCCCGGCACGGTCAACCTCGTCGTCTGGGTGCCGCAGCGGCTCGCCGACGGCGCGCTGATCAACACGATCGCCACCGCCACCGAGGCGAAGGCGCAGGCCCTGGCCGACCTCGGGCTCGACGCCACCGGGACGGCCACCGACGCGGTCTGCGTGCTCTGCCCGGCCGGCGGTCCGCCGGCGGCCTACGGCGGGCCGCGTTCGCGCTGGGGAGCGCCGCTGGCCCGGGCCGTGCACCGGGCGGTCCTCGACGGCGGCGCGGTCAACCTGGCCACCGGCCGCTCCTGGTCCGGCCGGTCCGCGGCGGGCCCGGGCTGAGGCCGGCCCGCCTTCGAGACCGGCGTCAGCCGCTTTCCTTCGAATACGGCGTCAGGGCCGAAGCAGACCGGAATCGACCAGGATCCGCCGGCCGTCGCCGTCGCGGACGAACGTCACGAACTCGTCGCCCGGTCCCGGCTTCACCGGCACGAGGCTCACCCGCCCCACCTCGACCGGCTCGGCGTTCAGGCGGGCGCCCCGCGCCGCGAACGGATCGTCGGTGACGAAGACGTCCGCCGGTTCACCGCCGGCGATGCGGTCGGCCAGGGACAACCCTTCGCCGTACGCCAGAACGACCTCGATGTTCGGATGCTGCGCCTCGAACCCTTGCTCGACCTGCACGAACGCCTGTGCCAGCGATTCGTCCACGGCCACCCTCAGCTCGACGAGCCCCGCCCGTGCCCCGCTCCCGTCGCCCGTTCCGGCACCGGGTCCGCCGTCGGTTCCGGCATTGGGCACACCGTCGGTTCCGGCACCGGGCACACCGTCGGTTCCGGCATTGGGCACACCGTCGGTTCCGGCACCGGGCCCGCTCGCGTCGCCGGCTCGAGTGCTGTCCCGGTGCCCGGCCGCGCCGGTTGGGGCGACCACATTCTCCGGATCCCCCGTGCCGGCGCATCCGCCGGCCGCGAGCACGCCGGCCAGCAGCATGACGATCACTCCCCGCATCGTTGCCCTCCGATCACCGCCCAGTGACGTCCCCGCTTCGACTTCGCCGTCCCGCACTCCGGTTCCCGCGGTCACCGCGCGGGCGGCCGCGAGCGGTCGATCCTCGACAGAGCCCGCCTGCGCCGGCCGCGGTCACCGCGCGGGTGGCCGCGAGTGTCAAATCGGCACAAAAAGTGCCACCGTTCCGGCGTTGCGTACGTCACACCGGCAACGTCATGCTGGTGGCGTGCCGGAACGCATCACCGAAGTAACCGCGCTGCTCGCCGAGGTCCTGGCGCCGCGTGCCCCCCTCACCGTGATCGTCGACGGCGGCGATCCGGGCGCCGCCGCCCAGTTCGCGTCCCGCCTCGCCGCCGCCTTCCCGTCCACGTCGCGGGCCTGGAGCGTCGACGCCGTGCTCGGGCTGATCGGCCCCGGCGGTGGCCTGTTCGACTCGGCGCTCAACGTCCTGGAGCCGGCCACCGACCGCATCCTGGTGTATCTGCGCGGCGGCCCGCGTCACCGGTTCGCCGAGGGTGACGGGGAGAAACGCGCCCAGGTCGTCATCGACCACCGCGACCCGGACTGGCCGGTGATCCGCCACCTGCACCCCGACCTGGCCGACGTCGACCGCTGGTACCTCTCGGAGAGCCAGGCCTTCTTCGCCGCCCGCGCCGCCGACTGGGACAGCAAGTTCGGCGACGACATGCCCCGTTACGCCGAGGCGGTCCGGCTCGCCGGGGTCCGGCCCGGCGACGTGGTCCTCGACGTGGGCTGCGGCACCGGCCGGGCGCTGCCCGCACTCGCCGCCGCCGCGGGCCCCGCAGGCCGGGTCGTCGGGCTCGACTTCACTCCGGGCATGCTGGCCGCCGCCCGCCGGGCCGGCCGCGACGACCACGCCACGCTGCTGCTCGCCGACGCCCGCCGGCTCCCGGCCGCCGACGCCACCGCCGACGTGATCTTCGCGGCCGGCCTGGTCCACCACCTGCCCGACCCGGTCGCCGGCCTGGCCGAACTGGCCCGGGTGACCCGTCCCGGCGGCGTCCTGGCGATCTTCCACCCGACCGGCCGCGCCCAGCTGGCCGCCCGGCACGGCCGCACCCTGCGCCCCGGCGAGCCGCTCTCCGAGGAACGCCTGGGCCCGCTCCTGTCCACCGCGGGCTGGCGCCTGCACCACTACGAGGACGTCCCCGACCGCTTCCTGGCCCTGGCCACGCGCCGCTGATCCCGCCCGGCTCCCGGAGCTGCCCGAAGCCCTCCACCACAGCCCGAGAGCCGTGCCGGACCGGCGAGCCCTCCGCCGACGCGGCCGTCCCTTACGACTGGTCGTGGATGCTGTCCGGGCCCTTGGCGGCGGCTCTGGGGGCCGACCGGAGAAACTCGCTGGTCGTGGGTGCTGTCCGGGGCGTTCGGCGGCAGCCCTGGGAGCCGGGCGGACAACCCGCTGGGTGTGCGTGCTGTCCCGGGTGGCGCGGGGCCGGCCGGTGACCAACGGGATCGGCCCGGCGGGCGCGTTACGGCCGTGACCCCGCGCCCGCGTCGCGTGGTAGCCCGGTGACGGTCCGGGAATGGCGGGGCGGGCGGACCCGTACCACAGAGGGGTTGTCCGTGATGAACGTCCTGGGCCGATGGGAATCCCGCCGCCGGCATGGAAGGCTTGCCGGCATGGGCATGGTCAAAGTTGTCGGGCTGGTGCTGCATCCACGCCGTGACTGTGGCGCCGCGATCGACGCGATCACCGGCTGGGCGGTCGAGCGCGGGGTCACCGTGCTCGGTCTTCCCGACGAGGTGAGCCGGATCAGCGGCTGCACCGCGGAGGCGGTCGAGGCGGAGGAGATGGTGGAGCGGGCGGGGCTGCTGGTGAGCCTCGGTGGCGACGGCACGATGCTGCGCACGATGCGCCTGGTGGAGGGCCGCCGGACCCCGGTTCTGGGGGTGAACGTGGGGCGGCTCGGGTTCCTCGCCGAGGTGGATCTGTCCGGTCTGGGGGAGGCGCTCTCCGCGATCGACGAGCACCGGTTCACCATCGAGTCGCGGACGGCGGTGCACACCACCCTGCCGGACGGGCGTGCGGTGTCGGCGTTCAACGACGTCGCCCTGGTCCGGGTGCCGGGGCACGGGCTGGCCGCGGTGGGGATCCGGGTGGAGGGCGGCGGGTTCGTCAACTACGCGGCCGACGCGGTGATCGTGTCGACGCCGACCGGTTCGACGGCGTACAGCTTCTCCGCCGGAGGCCCGATCGTCTCGCCGAACGTGCAGGCTCTGATCGTGTCGGCGGCCGCCGCTCACTCGTCGTTCAACAGGTCGCTGGTGCTGGACACGAGCGAGCAGTTGGCGCTGGACGTGCTGCCGACCAGCGGCCGGCTGGCGATCGAGGTGGACGGCATCATCGAGGGCTATGCCGAGCCCGGGTCCACTCTCGAGATCCGGCCGATGCCGGCCGCCGCCGAGGTGATCCGGTTCGGGCGGACCTCGTTCTACGAGCGGGCCCGCCGCAAGCTGCGGGTGGAGGGCAGCGCCTCGGCGGTCGCGCTCGACCCGGCCGACGCGGTGGTCGTCGACAGTTTCGAGCGTCATCGTTACGAGGTGATGATCGGCGGGGAGACCGTGGGGACCCTCGACTACACCGCCAAGCCCGGTCAGATCGAGCTGTTGAACACCGAGGTCGACCAGGCGTTCTCCGGCCGGGGGCTGGCCGGCCGCCTGGCCGCCGCCGCGCTCGCCGACGCCCGGTCGCGCGGTCTCACCGTCATCGCCACCTGCCCGTTCGTCACGGGCTACCTCGAACGACACCCCGAGAGCTGAGGACAACCCATGGGCCAAGCCGCGATCCTCACGGTCGACGACGACCCGTCCGTTTCCCGCGCCATCGCACGTGACCTGCGCCGCCGCTACGCCGACCGGTATCGGGTGGTGCGCGCCTCCTCCGGCGACGAGGCCCTGGAGGTGCTGCGTGAGCTGAAACTGCGCGGCGGGCGGGTCGCGGTGATCCTCGCCGACTACCGGATGCCGCAGATGAACGGCATCGAGTTCCTGGAGCAGGCGATGGACCTGTTCCCGCATGCCCGCCGGGCGCTGCTGACCGCCTACGCCGACACCGACGCGGCGATCCAGGCGATCAACCTGGTCGACGTCGACCACTATCTGCTCAAGCCGTGGGATCCGCCGGAGGAGAAGCTCTACCCGGTGCTGGACGCGCTGCTCGACGCCTGGGAGGCGACCGGGGAGCAGGAGCTTCCGGACATCCGCCTGGTCGGGCACCGGTGGAGCGAGCCGTCCTTCCAGATCCGTGACTTCCTGGCCCGCAACCTCGTGCCGTACAAGTACTTCGGCGCCGACGAGCCGGAGGGCCGCCGTCTGCTGGAGGCCGCGGAGGCCGGGCCGGAGGCGGTGCCGCTGGTGGTGACGGCCGACGGGCGGGCGCTGTCCCGGCCGTCGGTGCAGGAGGTCGCCGAGGTGGCCGGCCTCTCCACCAACCCGGGGCGCGACTTCTACGACCTGATCATCGTGGGTGGCGGGCCGGCCGGGCTGGGCGCGGCCGTCTACGGCGGGTCGGAGGGCCTGAAGACGCTGCTGATCGAGCGGCAGGCGGTCGGCGGCCAGGCCGGGCAGAGTTCCCGGATCGAGAACTATCTGGGCTTCCCGGACGGCATCTCCGGCGCCCAGCTCACCGACCGGGCCCGCCGGCAGGCCGACAAGTTCGCCGCCGAGACGATCAGCACCCGCGAGGTGGTCGGGTTGCGTACCGACGGGTCGGCGCGCACGCTGACGTTCGCCGACGGTGGCGAGGTGTCGGCGCACGCGGTGCTGCTGGCGACCGGCGTGTCGTACCGTCCGCTGGTCGCCGACGGCGTGGCCGACCTGACCGGGTCGGGCGTGTTCTACGGCTCGGCCGCCACCGAGGGGCCGGCCTGCGCCGGTACCGACGTCTACATCGTGGGCGGGGCCAACTCGGCCGGGCAGGCGGCGCTGTTCTTCTCCCGGTACGCCCGCCGCGTCACCCTGCTGGTCCGCGGCGACTCCCTCGAGGCGTCCATGTCGTACTACCTGATCCAGCAGCTGGCCCAGGTGGCGAACATCGAGGTCCGGACCCGGTGCGAGGTGGTCGGCGCGCAGGGCGACGGCCATCTGCAGGCGATCACCATCTGCGACAGCAAGAACGGCACGAAGGCGACGGTCGAGTGCGGCTACCTGTTCGTGTTCATCGGCGCGGAGCCGCGGACCGACTGGCTCGGCGACACGCTGCTGCGTGACGAGAAGGGCTTCATTCGTACCGGAACGGATCTGCTTCTCAACGGGGAGCGCCCGCGGGGATGGGATCGGGACCGGGATCCGTTCTATCTGGAGAGCAGTGTCCCCGGTATCTTCGCGGCCGGCGACGTCCGGGCCAGTTCGGTGAAACGGGTGGCCTCGGCGGTCGGCGAGGGTGCGATGGCCGTCGCGCTGGTCCATCGTTACCTGGAGGCTCAGTGATGTCCGACATGACCGACGAGATCCGTCTCGAACCCTGCGAGCCCGGACGGCTCACCATCGAGGATCTGCGTTCGCTCTTCCTCTTCGAGAAGCTCACCGACGAGCAGCTGGCCTGGCTCGCCGAGCACGGCTGCACCATGCGGGTTCCCGGCGGTGGCCTGGTGCTGCGCGAGGGCGACCCGGCCGTGTCGTTCTTCGTGCTGCTCACCGGCACGATCACGCTGACCCGCCGGGTCGGGCAGGACGACGTCACCACGACCCGCACCGAGCAGCGTGGCGTCTACATGGGCGCGACACAGGCGTACCTGCGTGAGGACGGGGTTCCCCGGACCTATCAGGCGTCGATGCGGGCGATCACCGACGCGGAGTTCTTCGTGCTCTCCGCCGACGACTTCGGCTCGCTGATGCGTGACTGGTTCCCGATGGCGATCCACCTGCTGGAGGGTCTGGCGCTGGGGATGCGCAGCTCGCAAGCGGCGATCGGCGAGCGGCAGCGGCTGGCCGCGCTGGGTGCACTGTCGGCGGGGCTGATGCACGAGCTGAACAATCCGGCGGCGGCCGCCTCCCGGGCCACCGGGGCGCTGCGCCAGCGGGTCGCCGCGATGCGTCTCAAGCTCGGCAAGCTCGCCGCCGGCAAGGTCGCCCCGGACCGGCTCGTCGCTCTCCTGGAGTTGCAGGAGGAGGTGATCGAGCGGGCCGCGAAGGCGCCGGCGATGACCGCCATGCAGGTCGCCGACCTGGAGGACGAGCTGGGCGACTGGATGGAGGACCGGGAGATCACCGCCGCGTGGGACATCGCGCCGGTCTTCGCCCAGGGCGGCATCGACACCGAGTGCCTCACCGAGCTGGAGTCCCGGCTCGCCTCGCCGGAGCTGCTCGACCAGGCGATCCACTGGATCGGCTATGCGTTGGAGACCGAGCAGCTGATGAGCGACATCGAGGACGCCACCGGCCGGGTGTCCAAGCTGGTGCACGCCGCCAAGCAGTACTCGCACGTGGACCGGGCCGCCCATCAGTGGATCGACGTGCACGTGGGGCTGGACAGCACGCTGGTCATGCTGGGCCACAAGATCGGCGACACGATCCGGGTGGTCAAGGACTACGACCGTGACCTGCCGCAGATCCCGGCGCACCCGGCCGAGCTCAACCAGGTGTGGACCAACGTCATCGACAACGCGGTCCAGGCGATGGGCGGGGCGGGCACCCTCACCATCCGCACCTACCGGGACGACGATCGGCTCGTGGTGTCGGTCGGCGACACCGGCCCGGGCATCACGCCGGAGGTGCGCAAACGCATCTTCGAGCCGTTCTTCACCACCAAGGCCGTCGGTGAGGGGACCGGGCTGGGCCTCGACATCTCCTACCGCATCGTGGTCAACGGCCACGGCGGGGACATCGAGGTCCATTCGGAGCCGGGCGACACCCGGTTCCTGATCCGGTTGCCCTTCAGCGAGCCGGCGTCAGCCTAGGAGCCCGCGGACATAGGCCGCCTGTCCGGCGTGCTGGGCGTCGTCGTCCAGCACGCTGACCAGGCGGACCCCGAGGGTCACCGGCGGATCCCAGTTGCGGTCGACGATCCGGTCCAGGTCGGCGGGGGTCAGGGTCTCGACCCATGCGACGGTACGGGCGAGCACCGCCCCGAAGTACCCGGTCAACGTCTCCCAGTCCGCCGGCGCCACCCGGGCGACCTGCTCGGGCCCGTGCCCGTAGCCGGTGTCCGACGGGTCGGACTTGAGCCCGAAGCGTGGCCCCCAGTCGCCGGTCACGTAGATCTGCTCGCCACCGATGACCCCGGTGAGGTGGTGGTCCTGCACCCGGGTGAGGTGCCAGACCAGCCAGCCGATCGAGTTGGCGCCCGGCCGCGGCGCCCAGCGCAGTTGCTCCGGCGTGAGGTCACGGACGGCCGCCTCGATCGTCTCCGGCAGCCGGCCGTACCCGTCTTTCAGGATGTCCCGGACGTCCATGCTCACTCTCCCGTGGTGCCGTCGGCGACCTGTTCCGGCCCCTGCCCCTGCTCGGCGCCGGTGTCGCCGCCGGTCTCATTCTGCTCCGGCGCGCCGGTCCCGGCGGGCGTCGTCGGCGTCGGGCCCTCGGTCGTGGGCGTCGGCTCGGCCGGGGCGGTGGTCGTCTCGGTGGCCGGTGCCGTCGTCTCGGTGGTGGTCGTCTCCGGGGCCGTCGACGGCGTCCCGGCCGGTTTCTGCTCCGGCTCGTCCTCGGTGTGCTTGTCCTCGGTGTCGAACAGGATCGTCGGGCTGCCGGTGTCACGGCCGCTGGTCACGTCGGCGGCCGACCGGCCGGCGAACAGCTCCGCGGTCGTCAGCACACCCATACCCAGCAGGAAGAACGCGCCGGTGACGAGGACGACCCGCTTCCAGTGGATCCGGCGCTCCGGCTTCGTCCCGGTGTCCTCGGCCGTCTCCGTCTCGGAGGCCGCAGCTTCGGACGCGGCCTCGACCGCCGGGGTGCCGACCGCCGCCGGGGCGATCATGAACGCCGACTGAAGCTGTTTGGTGCCGTGGTTGATCGATCGATGGTAGATCTCAGTGCCGATCGAGCTGATCAGACTCGCCAGCGCGGCCCCGATCAGGGTGCCGGCGACTCCCAGGAAGGAGCCGAGCACCGCCGCCGAGACGGCCGCGAGAGTGCCGGCGATGGTCTTCGGAACGTCGATACCGGACCAGAAACGGCCCGCAGCCTGCTCAGACATGTCCTCCTGATCCCCTGCGTCAGAATTGCGCGGATCAGGAAGCCTTTACCTCCACGGCAGTTGCTAAACCCGTCGACTCGGCGGCGACGTGCCGCCTGGTCAGCCGCCGGGTGCGCAGGATGCCCGCCACACCGGCCGCGGCCACCAGGAACTGCACCGACATCGCGACCCGGAAGTCGTCGATGTGATAGTCGTTACCGCCGCCGGTACGGTAGTCGAGGATCAGCCCGATCAACTCGATCGTCACGAGCGACGCCACGAACCCGCCCACGTTGACCACCCCGGTGGCGGTGCCCAGACGGCTCGGCGGGTTGAAGCTGCGCGCGAAGTCGAACCCGATCATCGACCCCGGGCCGCCCAGCCCCAGCGCGATCACCAGCGCCACCAGCAGCGGCAGCGGCGCCCGCCCCGGCCAGGCGATCACCACCGCCCAGGCGGTCATGTTGATCGCCACGATGCCGAGCACCAGCCACGACCGGCGCAGCGGATGCCGCTGGGTGAGCATGCCGAGAACCGGCCCGGCCAGCATCCCGGTCACCACGAACACGGTCAGCAGCACCCCGGCCGTGGCCCGGCTCAGCCCCTGCCCGGCGACCAGGAACGGCACACCCCACATCAGCGCGAACACCGTGCCGGTGAACTGGGTGGTGAAATGCGCCCACAGCCCCAGCCGGGTGCCCGGGTGCCGCCACGAGCTGCCCAGGTCGACACCGAGCTGCTGCCAGCTCACCGACGCTCCGCTGATCCGCCGCTCGGGCGTGTCACGCAGCGCGGCCAGCGCCACGATCGCCGTGAACACCCCGACCCCGGCCGCGCCGAGGAACGCGGTGGTCCAGCCCGCCCCGGCCAGCACGGCGGCCATCGGCACCGCCGACAGCACCTGCCCGAGCTGCCCGATGATGCCGGTCAACTGGGTGAGCACCGGCACCCGGCGCGCCGGGAACCAGCGGGGCACCAGCCGCAACACGCTGATGAACGTCATCGCGTCGCCCGCGCCGACCAGCACCCGGGCCAGGATCGCCCCGCCCAGGCCGTCGGTGAAGGCCATCAGCACCTGCCCCGACGCCATCACCGCGGCGCCGGCCAGCACGAGCCGCAACGACCCGAACCGGTCCAGCAGCAGCCCGACCGGGATCTGCAGGGCGGCGTAGACCAGCAGCTGCAGGACGGCGAAGACGGCCAGCGCGCTCGCGCCGACCCCGAACCGCTCCTGGGCGTCGAGCCCCGCCACACCGATCGAGCTGCGATGCAGAACCGCCACCGTGTACGCGGCGAGGCCGGCGGCCCACACCGCCCAGGGACGCAGGGCCATCAGACGCCTTCCGCAGTGCTGGGTAACGTGCGCCTACCACCCTTCTCCGTTACCGGCGCCACCGGCAACGTTCGCCTTCTCACTCGGTGAGGTACGTCTCCAACCACGCGAGGGTCTCCCGGAGGAACTCGGCCCGGGCCGCCCGGTGCAGCAGTTCGTGGCCCTCCCCGGGGAAGAGCAGATAGCGGTGCGGGTGGCCCCGGGCGGCCAGGGCGGCGACCACCTGCTCGGCCTCGATCACCGGCACGTTGCTGTCGTTGGCGCCGTGCACGACCAGCAACGGGGCCCGCAGCCGGTCGATCCGGTGGATCGGGGACAGCTCGCGCAGCAGTTCGGCGTCGTGGACCGGGTGGCCGTACTTACTCACCGCCGCGGACGCGATCCACGGCTCGGTGTGCTCGTAGAAGGTGGCGAAGTTCGACATGCCGCAGATGTCCACGCCGACGTCGAACAGCTCCGGGAACCGGGTCAGCGCGGCGAGGGTGAGGTACCCGCCGTAGGAGCGGCCCATCACCCCCACGCGCCCGGCGATCCCTGCGTCACGCAGATGCTCCACGCAGGTCCGGACGTCCTCGATCGCGGCCGGTCGCAGGGCTCCGTTGTCGGCGTCGACGAACGAGCGCCCGAAGCCGGACGATCCGCGCACGTTGGCGGCGAAGACGGCGATGCCCCGGTCGGCGAGCGTCTGGAAGAGCGGGCCGTGCCCCGGCCGCTCCTGGGCCTCCGGGCCGCCGTGCAGCCACACCACTGTCGGATGCGGGCCGGGCGTGCGCGGGGTGAACAGCCATCCGGTCAGCGTCAGCCCGTCGTGTGCCGGGAACGAGCGCAGCAGCGGACGGATCGCGCCGGGCGACGCCGGAACCGCCGAGACCGCGCTGACCTGCCCGGACTCCCGCTGCCAGACCCAGACGCCGTGCGGCTGGCCGGGCCCCTCGGCAGTGAACGCGAGCGTGGATCCGTCGAAGCTCCACGCCAGGTCGGCGGCGACCGGGCCGGGCAGCGGGCCGACCGGGACCGGCTCGCGATGCCCGTCGTGGTCCAGGTCGACCAGCGCGACCTCCGACTCGCCGCCCCGGACGTTCCACAACACCGCGGCGGTACGCCCGTCCGCCGTCACCGCGAAGTCCTCGACCTCGGGGGTGCTCGCGAGCACCTCCACCGCGTCGCCGGCGATACGCAGCAGGGCCGGGAACTCGCCGTCCTGGCTCAGCGCGTAGACGCAGCCGCCGCCCGGGCTGAAGACCGCCCGCTCGCCCCGGGTGACCGGCTTCTCCGTGCCGAGGGCCAGGTCACGCAGCATGATGTGGCGGGCGCCGCGTGGTCCGTACCGCAGAAGCGCGAAGCGCCCGGCCGGGTCCACGTCGAGAAGGGTGACCAGATCGCCCTCGGTGACCACGGTCCGCGTCCCGGCCGTGACGTCGATCAGCACGGCCGTGGTGAGGTTCTCGGTGAGGGCGAGGATCGGCCGGCCCGGCAGCCACCGCATGTTCTCCGCGGTGCCGGCGCCGAACCCGGCGACCTGGTGCAGGTCGGAGCCGTCCGGGCGGACCAGCCACACCTCGTTGCGGGGCGCGCCGCCGGGGGCGATCTGGCAGGCCAGCCAGCCGCCGCCGGACGACCACCGCACCGTCGACACCGGCTCGGGCCCGGTGTCGACGCGGAAGGCCAGCTCGCTGCCGACCGGCTGCACCCAGACGGCGGGCACGCCGCCACGGTCGGAGACGTACGCCATGTGCCGCCCGTCCGGGGACAGCGCCGGCGACCAGTTGCCGGCGGCCTCCGAGTCGAGACGGCGCCAACCCGCGGGCAGCACTGTCACGTCGATGCGATGGAGCTGGCCTTCCAACGAGGATTCCCCCTGTCTACAACTGCTGCAACCACATCTCCAGCAGCGCTAGCTGCCACAACTGGTTCGCCCCGAGCGTGGTGCGCGGGGTGTTCGGATCGGCCAGGAGCGCGCTCACGTACTCCGGCCGGAACAGCGCCCGGTCCCGGGCGGCCGGCGCGTGCAGCGCGTCCCGGACCAGGTCGAGCACCGGTCCCTCCAGATGCCGGATCCCGGGCACCGGGAAGTAGCCCTTCGGCCGGTCGATGATCTCGTCCGGCACCAGCCCGCGGGCCGCGTCCTTGAGCACTCCCTTGCCGTCGTGGGCCAGTTTCAGCTCCGGCGGGCAGGCCGCCGCGATCTCCACCAGCTCGTGATCCAGGAACGGTACGCGCGCCTCCAGCCCGAACGCCATAGTCATGTTGTCGACCCGCTTGACCGGGTCGTCCACGAGCATCACCTGCGAGTCGAGGCGCAGCGCGGCGTCGACGGCGGTGGTGGCGCCCGGCCGCCCGAAGCTCTCCTCGACGAACCGGCGGCTGACGTCGTCGTCCACCAGCCACTCCGGGTTGAGCTGCCGGGCCAGGTCGTGGTGCGGCCGGTCGAAGAACTCCGCCGCGTATGCCTCGGCGGCGGACTCCCGGGACACGCCGGCGAGCGGCGGATACCAGCTGTAGCCGGCGAAGATCTCGTCCGCTCCCTGCCCAGATTGCACCACCTTGACCTGTCTCGCAACGTCTTCGCTGAGCAGGTTGAACGCGATGCAGTCGTGGCTCACCATCGGCTCGCTCATCGCCGCCACGGTCCGCTGCACCGCCGGTAGGAACCGGTCCTGACCGATCCTGATCTGATGGTGCTCGGTGCCGAACCGCTTGGCCACGATGTCCGAGTACGCGAACTCGTCACCGCTCTCCCCGCCACCGGAGTCGAACCCGATGCTGAACGTGGTGAGCCCCGTCTGCCCCTGCTCGGCCAGCAGCGCCACGATGAAGCTCGAGTCCAGGCCGCCGGAGAGCAGCACCCCGACCGGCACGTCGGCGACCATCCGCCGCTCCACCGCCTGGCGCAGCTTGTCCCGTACCGCCTCGGTCCACTCCTGTCCGGTCGCCGCGACCGGCCGGGTGAACGACGCCTCCCAGTAGACCCGCTCGGTCGACGTGCCGTCGGCGCGGATCACCCGGACCGTGGCCGGCGGCAGCTTGCGCACTCCGGACAGGATGGTCCGCGGCGCCGGCACCACCGAGTGGAACGTCATGTAGTGGTGCAGCGCCACCTTGTCGATGCTCGTGTCCACCCCGCCGGCCGCGAGCAGCGCCGGCAGCGTGGACGCGAACCGCAGCCGGCCCGGCGACTCGGCCACGTACATCGGCTTGATCCCGAGCCGGTCCCGGGCCAGCGTGACCGTCCCGGTGTCGTGCTCGGCGACCGCGAAGGCGAACATCCCGAGGAACCGGGTGACACAGTCGGCGCCCCACCGGTGGTAGGCCTTGAGGATCACCTCGGTGTCCGACGTCGAGACGAAGGTGTACCCGTGCCCGGCCAGCTCCTCGCGCAGCTCCCGGTAGTTGTAGACGCAGCCGTTGAAGACCACGGTGAGCCCCAGCTGATCATCGGTCATCGGCTGCGCGCCGGCCTCCGACAGGTCGATGATCTTCAGGCGCCGATGACCGAAAGCGATCCGCCCGCCGTCCCAGAGCCCGTCACCATCGGGGCCCCGTGACTCGAGACGGGGCAGCATCCGCCGGATCGCCTCGGTGTCCGCCCGCCGGTCGCCGTAACAGATCTCTCCGGCGATCCCGCACATGAAATCCCTCCCTCTATCCGAGCAACCAGGTGTCCTTCGAGCCGCCGCCCCGCGAGGAGTTGACGATCATGCTGCCCGCCGGGGCGACCCGGGTCAGCGCGGCCGGCGCCACCACCGACTCCGTGCCGGTGAAGACGAACGCGCGCAGGTCGACGTGCCGCGGGGCCAGCCGGTGCCCGTCGAAGACCGGATGAGTGGAGAGGTTCACCACCTCCTGGGCCACCCAGCGGTGCGGGGCGGTCCGGATCTGCCGGCGCAGCGCCGCCAGCTCGTCGGCGGTCGCGTGCGGGCCGATCACGATCCGGTCCCCGCCG
Source organism: Actinoplanes philippinensis (assembly GCF_900113015.1). GTDB lineage: Bacteria > Actinomycetota > Actinomycetes > Mycobacteriales > Micromonosporaceae > Actinoplanes > Actinoplanes philippinensis. The sequence continues at coordinate 490,895 of NZ_FONV01000005.1, read as the reverse complement.
TAGCCGTCGACCGGCTTGCAGACCAGCTCCTCCAGACGGCCCAGCACCTCCGCCCTCTGCTCGGGGATGCCGCACAGATAGGTGGGCACGTCGGCCAGCAGCGGCTTCTCGTTCAGGTAGTACTCGATCAGGCGGGGCACGTAGGCGTACACCGCCTTGTCGTCGGCGATGCCGTTGCCCAGCGCGTTGGCCAGCACGATCGTGTCCGCGTGCAGCGCCGACACCAGGCTCGGGCCCAGCGGCATGCCGTCCGCGCCGGGGGAGTGGACCAGACTGTCCTCACCCATCCGCAGGTAGATGACGTCGACCCGGTGCCGGTGGCCGTTCCTCAGCCGCCACACCCGGCCCTCGTCCACGAACAGCTCGGTGCTGCGCACGACCGGCACGTCCATCGCCTCGGCCAGCATCCGGTGCTCGAACCAGGCCGAGTCGTCCGGACCCTGGCTGAGCACCACCAGCTCCGGGTCGTCCCCGGCGGCCGGGCCGGCCGCGTCCAGCAGGGCCCGCTTGAGCAGCTTCGGAGTGTCCTCCACCGAGATCAGCGCGGCCGGCCGGGGCAGCTCCGGCAGGACGCTCCAGGTGAGACGGCGGTTCTGCATGGCGTACGCGATCCCGGACGGCACCCGCAGGTTGTCCTCCAGCACACACCACTTGCCACTGCCGTCCCGCACGAGATCGACCCCCGCCACCTGGGTACGCACCGCGGGCCGGCTGATCAGCGCCCCACTGGCCCGCAGCTCCGGCGACCCGTCGATCACCCACTCCGGCACGACACCGTCGGCCACCACCTGCCGCTCGCCGTAGACGTCACCGAGGAACGCGTTCAGCGCCCGCACCCGCTGGACCAGGCCCTGCCGCAGTCCCGACCAGTCGTCGGCCGGCACGATCCGGGGCACCAGGTCGAACGGGAACAGCCGGGTCGCCGCCTCGCCGGCCACACTGAACGTGATGCCACGCGCCCGCTGCTCGTCGTCCCGGGCGTCCTCACGCTGCCGCAGGCCGGTCGCGCCCAGCGAGGTCAGCACCGGCAGGATCCCCGAGTACGCCGGATCGACCCGCCCGCTCGGGAAGGCCTCGTCACCGTCGGCCACGTACGCCTCGATCAACGCCGGCGCCGGAGGCCCGGCCGGACCGGCCTCGGTGACGCCCCCGCGGGTGTCGGCCACCAGCATGTCCACCACGTCCGACAGCCGGCCGCGCCGGGCCAGCGCACGCCGCTGCCGGGCCGCCGAACTGCCCCGGCTCAGCGCCCGCAGCGTCAGGTCGAACACCTGGTCCCAGTCGCCCAGCTCCTCCAGCTGCGGGCGCAACTCGCCGACCAGGCGCTCCACCGCGACGGCGGCCGGCACCGGCACCGGCGAGCGCGGCAGGTCCAGCAGGTCGCCCTCCAGGCCGGACCGGGCGGCCCGCCACATCGCCGCCCGGTGCAGCGGCGGCCGCGACGCGGGCAGCGCCAGACCGGCGCGGTGCTCGCCCTGCGCCCGCAGCACCAGCGCCCGGAAGATCCCGGCCAGCAGGATCACTGTCTCGACATCCGGGCTCGCGTCGGTGACCCGCAGCTCCACGGTGGGCACGTGCGCCGACGGGCGGACGTCGAAATACACCATCTTCGGGTCGCTGATCGTGCCCGACGCGATCAGGTCGCTGACCAGCGCCTCGTGCTCCTGCGCCGAGTGCAGCTCCCCGCTGTCGCCGGCGGTCGGCCAGCGCATCCACACCAGCGAGCGGACACTGGCATAACCCGAGTCCTCACCCAGCCAGTAGGGCGAGCTGGTGGAGAGCGCCAGCAGCACCGGCAGCGCCGGGGCCACCCGCTGCGCCACCGACACCGCCTCGTCGCGGTCCGGCACTCCGACGTGCACCTGCGCGCCGCAGATGAGCTGCTCCCGTACCAGCATCTGGTATTCGTGCAGCATCCGCTGGTAGCGCGACGTCGGTGTGACCGGCAGCGCGTCCAGGTCGACGAGCGGCACGGTGCCCGCCGCCACCAGCCCCAGGCCGAGCGACTCGGCCACCCGGATCGCCTCCCGGCGTCGCTGCGCGACACCGATCCGCAGATCGTCGAGGGTGCTGCTCACCGGCGTGTTGGTCTCCACCACCGATCGGTGCAGCTCGGCGGAGAAGTGCGCGGCGTCCAGCCGGTCCAGGATCTCCGGAGCACGGGGTACGAGCTCCCGCGTCCCGAGGTCGACGACGTGCAGTTCCTCCTCCACGCCGAGCGTGAGGGCGGCCCGGCCGGGGGCTCGGTGGTGTTCAGCCTGCAATGACTCCGTCATGGGGACCGCCCTTGCGCGTTCGTCGTCAATCGCCGTTTCCGTCGGAGCTTTCCCATCGGATGTGGCGAATTCGTGACGTGCCCATTTCGTGCCACGGTCAAGCATGACGATCACGACACGACCGACCGGGCGGACAGACTGCTCCAGGTCACCGGTACTCTCCCGGTGACGCCCGACACCCCGGAGGTCAGGAAATGAGCAGCGTTGTCGTCATCACCGGATCCGCCGGTCTGATCGGCTCGGAAGCGGTCCGGCACTTCGCCGGCCTGGGCATGGACGTGGTCGGGGTCGACAACGACATGCGCGGCTACTTCTTCGGCGCCGACGGCTCCACCCAGTGGAACCTGCAGCGTCTGGTCAAGGAGGTCGGCGACCGCTACACGCACCACAACGTCGACATCCGCGACCGCGACGGGCTGGACAGGCTCTTCGCCGGCCTCGGGTCCGCCGTCGGCCTGGTGATCCACGCCGCCGCGCAGCCGAGCCACGACTGGGCCGCCCGCGAGCCGTTCACCGACTTCGACGTGAACGCGGTCGGCACGATCAACATGCTGGAGGCGACCCGGCGGCACGCCAAGGACGCCCCGTTCATCTTCACCTCGACAAACAAGGTGTATGGGGACACGCCCAACTCGCTGCCGCTGATCGAGCTGTCGTCCAGGTACGAACTGCCCGAGGACCACAAGTGGTATGGCGGCATCGACGAGACCATGTCGATCGACAGCAGCATGCACTCGGTCTTCGGCGCCTCCAAGGTGGCCGCCGACATCATGGTCCAGGAGTACGGCCGCTACTTCGACATGCCGACCGCGGTCTTCCGGGGCGGCACGCTGACCGGCCCGGGCCACTCCGCGGCCGAGCTGCACGGCTTCCTGGCGTATGTGATGCGTTGCGTCATGGAGCAGCGGACGTACAAGATCTTCGGCTACAAGGGCAAGATGGTCCGCGACGCCATCCACTCGCACGACCTGATCACCGCGTTCGAGGCGTTCCACAGGGCCCCGCGGGTCGCCGAGATCTACAACATGGGTGGCGGCCGTTTCTCCAACTGCTCCCACATCGAAGCCTTCAAGATCGCCTCGGAGATCACCGGGCTGGAGGCGCGGACCGAATACGTCGACCAGAACCGGATGGGCGACCACCAGTGGTGGATCAGCGGGACCGGTCGTTTCGAGCAGCACTACCCGGAGTGGAAGCTGACCTACGACGTGCCGGCCATCCTCCGCGAGATCTACGAGGCCAACCAGGACGTCTGGAAGTCCTGACCCCGCACCTCAACCCCGCGTGTGGTTGTCAGCGGTGTCTCAATGACGTTGAGACACCGCTGACAACCACACCGCCTTTTCCGGCCTCTGCCTCCGGCCCTCGTGCCCGCCCGCCTCCTGCTTGGCCTTTTCGGCCGGCCACCGCGGTCCGCCCCTCACGGTCGGCCCTGCGCCCGGGCGGGTGGGCTTGCGGCGCGCTGTAGGCGGTTCGCTGGCTCGTGGCCGATAGATTCGGGGCCATGAGCGTCGGGTCGGGACGGGTGATCGCCGGGCGTTACCGGCTGGGGCGGATGCTGGGCCGCGGCGGTATGGGCGCGGTCTGGCAGGCCGAGGACACGCTGCTCGGCCGGGAGGTGGCGCTCAAGGAGGTCGCCGGGGCGGCCCACCCTTCCGAGTCGCAGGTGCGGCGCACCCTGCGGGAGGCGCAGGCCGCGGCGCGTCTGCGGCATCCTTCCATCGTCACCGTCTACGACGTGGTCACCGACGACGGCGCCCCGTGGATCGTCATGGAGCTGGTCGACGGCCGGTCCCTCGCCGAGACCATCGCCGAGCAGGGCCTGCTCACCGAACGGCGAACCGCCGAGATCGGTCTGCACGTGCTCGACGCTCTCCGGGCGGCCCACCGGGAGGGCATCGCCCACCGCGACGTCAAACCCGCCAACATCCTCCTCGAGGACGAGCGGGTGGTGCTGACCGACTTCGGCATCGCCGCCATCGACGACGCGACCGCCCTCACCGCGACCGGCCAGATGGTCGGCTCACCGGCCTACCTCGCTCCGGAACGCATCAACGGGCAGCCGGCGACGGCAGCCGCCGACATGTGGTCGCTGGGCGTGACGCTGTACACGGCGGTGACCGGCCGGTCACCGTTCCAGCGGGAGGACACCCAGTCCACGCTGGCCGCGATCCTGCACCACCGCCCGGAGTCCCCGGCCCATGCCGGACGGCTCTGGCCGGTGATCAAGGGCCTGCTGGACAAGGACCCGATCCGCCGTCTCGGCGCCGAACAGGCCCGCGAACTACTGGCCAACGTGGCCCGGACAGCCGACACGACCGACTCCGGGGCCCGTCGCCGGCCCCGCTGGTGGCCGCTACGGCAGACCCGGCCCGAAGACACCCCGGACGGCTTGCCGGGAACCCTGGTGGCCCCGTCCCCGACCCTCGCCGCGCCGACGGCCCAGCAGCAGGGCCCCGGCGTGCCGGCGGTGGTCGGCGCCCCCGGCCCGGACCCGGTAACCGTCGCCGCGGTGGAACCCGCCACCGCATCCGTCGCCGCGGTGGAACCCGCCACCGCATCCGTCGCCGCGGTGGAACCCGCCACCCCATCCGTCGTCGCGGTGGAATCCGCCAGTGGCACCGCCTCGGCCGCGGCCACCGTTGCGGCGGTCGAGTCCGCCACCACCGCCGTCACCGAATCGGCCGCCGACGCCGAGCCGGTCACCGTCGCCGATCCGACCGCCGACCCTGCACTCCCCGCCGGTCCCGCCTCGGCCACCGTTGCCATCTCCACCGCAGCTCCGGCCGCCGCTACGGCCTCGGCCGCCGGTGCTGCTCCCGCTGCCGATTCGGCTTCGGCCGCCGGTGCTGCTTCCGCTGCCGATTCGGCTCCGGCCGCCGGCACTGCCTCCGCCGCCGCTTCGGTGCCGGCCGCCGTCACCGCCTCCACCGCCCATGGTGGGGCTGGGGATGGCACCGGCGGGGCGGCTGGGTCCGGCGACGCTGATGTGGAAGGCGGAGGCGTTGCGCCGCGGACGGTGGACCTCGGCAGTGGAGGTGACGACACCACCGGTCTCGTTGTCGCGCCGGCGATGCTGCGGGAATCGGGGTCGGGCGGGCGGCGGGTGACTCCGTTGCCCGCTCATCCCGGGGTGGCGCCCGGGGCGCGCCGGTCCGGCCGGACCCGGGTGTGGCCGGTCGCCGCCGTCGTCGCCGGGGTGCTGCTGGCGGGTGGCTCGGTGCGGCTGTTCTGGCCGGACTCCGGGTCCTCCGGTGAGGCGGCCGGCGCCGCGCCCAGCGCCGGTGCGGGGAGTGCGGCGCCGTCGGCCCCGGTGTCGGCCGCCGCGGTGGCGCAGCCGGTGAAGCCGGTCAACCCGAACCTGGACGCCTGCCTGGTCGGTACGTGGCGGTCGGTGTCGGTGCAGGTGGTCAACCACTTCGAGGGCGTGGACAAGGTCTTCACCAGCAAGGGCGGCGTGCTGATGCACATCCGGGAGGACGGTTCCGCCATCGAGGACTACAGCCGCTCGTCGTCCCTGACCGCGACGATCAACGGCAACAAGTACGTCGAGACGCTGCGCGGCGTCCGGAAGTCGAAGATGCAGAGCCGTAACGGCAAGCTTTATGCGAGCGGGTTCTCGGGCGGGCCTACGTACAAGATGAAGCGCAACGGGACGAACCAGTCGATCAAGGTGACCAACCCGACCACCTCGTACGCCCTGACGTACATCTGTTCGGACACCGCGCTCACCGTCTACGGCGACGAGGACACCTCCACCGACACTTACGAGCGGGTCAGCCGTACCCCATGATCGTGGTCTTTGCTGGGGTTTTCGCACTTCCTGTGGGTTTTCTGTAAGGGGCGTTTACGTAATGACCCGTTAACCATCATTGGGTACATTGCCGAAATGTCCGACTTGACGCAGTTCTTGCGCCGGGACTTGCCGGCGTCCATCGTCGTGTTCCTGATCGCCATCCCGTTGTCCCTCGGCATCGCCGCGGCCTCGGGTGCGCCCCTACTCGCAGGATTGGTCGCCGCCGTGGTCGGCGGCGTCGTCGCGGGCGCCCTCGGCGGCGCCCCGTTACAGGTCAGCGGCCCCGCCGCCGGCCTCACCGTGATCGTCGCCGGCACCGTCGCCGACTTCGGTTTCGCCGGCACGGCGGCCATCGTCGCCGTCGCCGGCCTCGTCCAGATCGCTCTCGGCGCCTCCCGCCTGGGCCGCGCCGCCCTGGCCCTGTCCCCGGCCGTCGTGCACGGCATGCTCGCCGGCATCGGCCTGGTCATCGCGCTCAGCCAGATCCACGTGATGCTCGGCGGCGCGCCGCAGAGTTCGGCCTGGCAGAACCTGATCGACCTGCCCGGCCAGATGCTCGACCACCACGGCGCGGCCGCCCTGCTCGGTGTCCTGACCGTGGCGATCCTGGTGCTCTGGCCGCGCCTGGTCCGCTTCTCCCTGCTGCCCGCCGCTCTGGTCGCCGTGGTGTCGATGACCGCGCTCGCCGCCGCCATGAACGCCGACGTGGAGCGGGTCAGCCTGCCCGACGAGCCGCTGACCGGCCTGATCCGCCCGGCCTGGCCGGACGCCCCGCTGCGCGAGATCACCGTCGCGGTGCTGACCATCGCGATCGTCGCCAGCGTCGAATCCCTGCTCTCCGCGGTCGCCGTCGACCGGCTGCACGACGGCCCACGAGCCGACCTCAACCGTGAACTGGTCGGCCAGGGCGTCGCCAACACCGCCTCCGGGCTGCTCGGCGGCCTGCCGGTGACCGGTGTGATCGTGCGCAGCTCCACGAACGTGGCGGCCGGCGCCCGTACCCGTGCCTCGGCGATCATGCACGGCCTCTGGATCGCGGCGTTCGTGCTCCTCTTCGCCGACCTGCTGGAGACCATCCCGATGGCGGTGCTGGCAGCCGTGCTCATCGTCGTCGGGTTGCGGCTGGTCGACCTCGGCCAGATCCGCACCTACGCCCGGCACCGAGAACTGCCCACCTACCTGCTCACCGCCCTCGGCGTGGTCTTCACCGACCTGCTCACCGGCGTGGCGCTCGGCATGATCTGCGCGGCCGTGCTGATCCTCTGGCGGCTCACCCGCTCGGAGATCCGCCGGGTCGAACGCGCGCCCGGGCAGTGGCTCGTCACCATCCACGGCACCCTGTCGTTCGTCGAGTCGGCCCGGCTCAGCCGGGAGCTGGGCGCACTGCCGGCCGGCGCTGACGTCGACATCGAGTTGCACCTGGACTATCTCGACCACGGGGCGTTCGAGACGATCCGCGACTGGCGGTCCGGGCACGAACGATCAGGCGGCTCGGTCACCGTACGTGAGGTGCACGACTCCTGGTTCCACCAGGCCACCTCGGGCCGGCTCGGGGACGGCAAACGCACCCCGCGGCTGGTCGGCTCGTGGTCGCGCTGGCAGGACATGGACCAGCAGCGGCGCGGCGCCATGGAGGCGGGCATCGCCGAGTTCGAACGGACGGTCGCCCCGATGGTCCGCCCGCAACTCGCCGACCTGGCCCGGGACGGGCAGCGGCCGCAGCAGCTCTTCATCACCTGCGCGGACTCGCGGGTGGTCCCGAACCTGATCACCGCGAGTGGTCCGGGTGACCTGTTCTGCGTCCGCAACATCGGCAACATCGTCCCGCCCCACACTGGCGGCGACACCTCGGTCGGCGCGGCCGTCGAGTACGCCGTCGACATCCTCGGTGTCACCACCATCACGGTCTGCGGCCACTCCGGCTGCGGGGCGGTGCGTGCGTTGATGAGTGACGCGGCACGGCCGGGATCGGCGCTGGGGGACTGGCTGGATCAATCCGGCGTACGGTTCAGCAACCCGGCCGACGAGGAACGCTGCTGCACCGAGAACGTGATGCAGCAGCTCAGCAATCTGCGCAGCTATCCAGCCGTCCGTAACGCCGAGGTGGCGGGTCTGCTGCGCTTGACCGGCATGTACTTCGACCTGGCCGAGGCCCGCATGTACGAGGTGGACCCGATCGTGGGCCAGGCACACCCGGTCGCCATCCAGCCGGCCGCCTGACGCCACTCCAGTCAACCCAGTCAACCCGGTCAACCCAGTCAACCCGGTCAACCCAGTCAACCCGGTCAACCCGGTCAACCTGGTCAACCTGGTCAACCCAGTCAACCCGTCAACCCAGTCAACCCGTCAATCCATCGCCCGGCGTCCGGATCTGTTCCGGGCGCCGGGCCGTCCACGGCACGCGGATGTGACATGCTGCCTGGCATGAGTGACGGAATCGAGTTCCACCCCGCCTGGTGAGCGCCCGCCGGACGCTGTTCGCGTTCGCCCTCGACCAGAGCCCGCCCGGCGAGTCCCGGGCGATCGAGTATCGCGGCTTCCGCTGTGTCACCCGTTCACCGAAGGACCTGCGTCGCCACGGTGCCGCCGCGGCTGCCCGACTGGACGCCTACTTCGCGCGGCCGGCGGCCCGGCCCGACGAACTGCTGGACGCCTTCCATGACGTCGACGTGCCGATCCACCACAATGTGCATCTCGCCGCCGCCGCGTCACACGCCGATCCGAACCGGGTCCGGGAGGCCGGCCGCTGGTTGATCCGCAACAGCGTCCACGAGTGCTCGGCCACTCTCGGCCTGGCGCTGCTGGCCGAGGACACCGACCCGGCGGATCTGCCGGACATCGAGACCATGGGCAGGCTGGGCGACCGTTTCGCCCCACTCGCCGCCCGTGCCATCAGGCGCCGGACCCCCGACATGACGCCGCTGATCCGCCTGGCGGGGGACGCGCACGGCTGGGCGCGGGCCTACTACGTCGAGGCGCTGTGCGAGGTCGCCACCCTCGCCCCCGTGCGCGCGTTCCTGCTGCGGCACGCCAGCGACGGCGACTATCTCAACGGCTACTTCGCCCGGCGGGTCGCCATCGTGGCGAGCCTGCACGAGGCGATCACCGTGCCCGATCCGGACGAGGAACTGGTCGACCACACCGGCCGATTGCTGACCGTGATGACCTTCGGCAGCGGTATGGGCTCCGACCTGGGTTCCTATCCGGCGGCCGGCCCGGTCCTCACCGCCTACGCCGGCCACCTGGGCCGGATGGCGCCGACCTTGGAGCGCTACCGACGGGCCGCCTGCCTCGGCGAGCACCTGACGACACGGGCCCCGGAGCAGATCGGCCGCACTCCGGAGCAGCATGCCCGCCTGATCCGGCGCTTCCGGAGCATCCTGGGCCGACGGTCGTGGCAGGCCGCGGCCCAGGAGCAGGCGGCCCCCGAGGAGGCACACCACCTACGCCACGCGGCCCGGGTGCTGACCCTCCTGCAGACCGAGAACGGTCCGCCATGACGCCGGGCACCCAGGCGGCCGGCGGGGCGCCGCGTCAACGATGGCGCCGCTCCCGCCGCCAGGGCGTTGCGGAACGCGGACGGCGTGCCGAGGAGCTGGCTGCGGGTCGGCCCGGCTGGCCGGGGCAGGGTGAGGGGGCGTGGGCGGCGTGTCGAGGAGCCGGCTGCGGGTCGGCCCGGCTGGCCGGGGCGGGGTGAGGGGGCGTGGGCGGCGTGTCGAGGAGTCGGTCGTGGGTCGGCCCGGCTGGCCGGGGCAGGGTGAGCGGGCGGGGGCGGCGTGTGGTCGCGTGCGGCCCGGCTGGCCGGGGCAGGGTGAGCGGGCGCGGGAAACCACGTCGCGGAACTGATCCGGATCGGTCGGGGCAGGGAAGGTACCCGGAGATGGTGGACCGGCTCCGCGTCTCCGGGCTGTCAGCGGGGCACGAAGACCAGGCGATCGCGGAACAGGTCCAGCTTGGCCGGGGTCAAGCCCTCGCAGTAGACGACCAGTTCCTCGGCTGAGGTGAACCCGTTGTGCAGGTCGCGGGCTTCGACGATCCGGTCGGCCAGGTCGCGGTCGATGGTGAGGTAGCGGACCAGCCAGTCGGCGGGGACGTGGTTGACGTCGACCAGGCCGCCGTCGTCGTACTCCCGGCCGGGCAGATCCGGCCGGCCGATCATCAGTTCGTTCGCCATCGCCGGCCGGCTGGCCTGCAACTCGCGGGCCTCCTGGCGGCGGGCGGCCCGCCACTGCGCCGCGGCCAGGGCCGGGTCCACGCCGGTGCCGTGCTGCCAGGGCGGCGGTGGATAGGAGGGGATCTGATATCGGGCGGCGGTGCGGAACCAGCGTTCCCGGACCCGCATCTGCAGCGCGGCCACGTGGATCGTCCCGGCGATCCACAGGACCAGGGAGACGAGGCCGACCACCGCGTTCTCGTCGTCGGACGCGTAGCCGGGCGACGCGATCATCCGGGCCAGGATGAGGCTCGCGATCACGGCGACATAGCCGACGCCGAGGATCGTGTGCAGGCTGGAGCGCAGTCGGGCGGCCGCGATCAGGACCATCACCGGCGTGCCGTAACCACAGGTGAACAGCGGCACCAGAAACCACCACCCGGTCACCGGCGGGGTCTCACGTTGCCATCCGGGCGCGACTCGTGGATCGGGCTGCATATCCCGACGGTATGCCCACCGGACAACCGCCTCTGTCGCACCTCACGGGGGAGGGCGGCGAACTGGCCCGGTCTGAGCAGGCCCGTGACCGCCGCGGGATCGTACGAGCGTGCCCGCGCCACGGACGGCGCGGGCACGCTCGCTCCGGGCGACTAGTTGCGCGTGATGGTGAACGTGGTGGTCGGGTTCTCGATGTCCCGGTAGTTGTTGCTCATCTGCAGGTTGGTGAAGGTGGCCGAGCCGACGGCGGGACCCTGGTCGGCTTCCGGCAGCGGGTTGGCCCAGATCCCGTATCCGGACTTGGCGTCGTACTCGTCACCGCTCTTCTGCGCCCCGGTGATGGTGACGTTGGTGAAGATCGTGTCCGTGATCGGGTTCACCGGCCGGCCGTTGCTGTACTGGGTCTGGAACATGATCCCGGAGTACGTGGGGTCGACGATGTCCACGTTGCTGACCCGGATGCCCTGGAACACCTTCGACGCGCTGAACAGCCAGATCGCCGGGAAGACCTGTGCGCCCCAGAAGTGGCCGCCGGCCCGGACGATCGAGATGTTGTCGAACACGGTCGGCGGGCTCGCCCCGAACCCGTTCATCGGGTACCCGAAGTCCAGCGAGCTGATCGTGATGCCCGAGTAGACCAGGGTGTCCGCGATGTAGATGTTCTTGAACGTGTTCGCGTAACCGCCGTAGACCGCGATGCCCGCCGCCCGCCACGTCAGGATCGACGTGAGGTTCGAGTAGGTGTTGTTGATCTCGTCGGAGCCGCCCGCGTCGATCGCCGAGAACAGCGCGAAGCTGTCGTCGCCGGTGGCCCGGGCCTCGTTGTTGTCGACCAGGTTGCCGGTCGAGCCGTTGGTCATGTTGACCCCGTCGGCGAACGTGTTCCGGATCCGCGAGTTCTTGATCACCATGTTGTCGGTGTTCGCGCCCCAGTACAGGCAGACCACGTGTTCGGTCCAGATGTTGTCGATCGTGATGTTGGAGACGTTGGAGAGGTCGAAGACCTTGCCCGGCCCGTCGATGCGGATCGTGTAGTTGCCGAAGAACGCGAAGTCCGCGAACGTCGACCCGTTGGCCGTCGCGTCGGCCCGGAAGCCGGCGTCCGTCTCGCTCTGGGTGGACGGCGTGTAGAAGCGGGTGTACCACGGTCCGGCGCCGACGACCTTGACGGACCGGCCGTACACCTGGAACTTGTTGCTCGTCTGGTAGTCGCCGGCCGGCAGGTAGACGCCCAGCTTGGACGTGTCCTGACGGGCCGCGTCCAGAGCCGCCTGCACCGACTGCTGGTCGAAGCCGTTCGGAACGACGTACTTCGAGGCGTCCGGGTTGGCGATCGGGGCGACCTGCTCCAGGTTGATGAAGTCGATCGCGATGTTGCCCGTGTTGACTGCATCCTTCTGTAGCTTGACTGTACTTCCGGCAGGTATTGATCCAGTCAACATGATGTTGGCTTCGTCGTAGATGTGGCGCGGCCCGCTGCCGGAGTTCTGCGGTGACGACTCACTGCCGTACAGCCACGCGTACTTCGAGGTCAGCGGCATCGTCTTGGTGAGCGTCCCGTTGACGTACACGTTGATCGAGCTGGTCGTGCCGTCCGGGATGGAGAAACGCGCGACAACGGTGTTCGTTGCCGCCCGGGTCGTCCACTGGACGTACGAGCCGGTCTGGTTCAGCGTGACCGCCTTGCGTCCGGACGCCTCACCGGCCAGGTTGCCGACGATCCGGTTCGGGCCGACGACCGCCGCGCCGCCACCGATCTGGCCGTCCTCGGCCTCGTAGAAGTCGAACGGCAGGTTCGCGCCGCGACCCACGAAGAACGGCTTCTCGCTGGTGTTGTTGGCCTGCTTCACGGGCAACTCCGCGGAGTCCGCCGCCACCACGGTCCGGACCGTGTAACGGCCGTTCACCGCGGTCCACGAGCCCAGGTTGAGCACGGTCGAGGCGCCGGCCGCGAGCGTCCCGGTCCACGAGCCGGTCAGGGTGCGGACCGTCGTCGAGCCGTTGAGGATCGTCAGCGTGACCCCGTGCGCACCGGACGACGTCGCCGCGGAGCCCTGGTTCTTCAGGGTCACCGAGAACGCGACAGCGTTGCCGGCCGCGGGGGTGCCCGGGTTCCACGTGACCGCCGAGGCGACCAGGTCGGCGCTGCTCACCGGGGTGACGACGAGCGCGGACGGGTGGGTCCAGGTGTTGTTCGCCTCGTTGGTCTCGAAGATCGCGCCGGCCTCGTCGACCTTCGCGGACAGCTGGTAGCTGCCGGCGTCGCGGGCGCCGATGCTCGTACTCACCGTCTGTGACTGGCCGGCGGTGAGGGCCGGCACCGCCACGGTGCCGACTTTGGCCGTACCCAGATAGAAGTTGACGTTGGAGGCGGCCGACGATGCGGTGCCCGCGTTGCGGACCGTGGCCGACGCGGTGATCGCGTCCGTCTCCACCGGTGCGGCCGGTGCGTAGGCGGTCGACGTGATCGTCAGGTCCGGGTTGGGTGCCGCGGCACCGATGACCTGCAGTTCCGCGACCTGGCCGCTGGGCGCGCCGGTGTTCGCGGTGAAGGAGAGCCGGACGTCCGCGGTGGTCGCGGAGACCGGCACGGTCACCGTGTTGCCGGTCGAGGGATTGAAGGTGTACGCCGCGGAGCCCGCGATGGTCGTGTAGGCGGACCCCGACTGCTCCCGCCCGAGGACGGAGAACGTCTGCTGCCGGGTGCCCCACGCGCTCGACGGGTTCAGCTTGACCACCACCGAGGAGACGCTCGCGTTCGCGCCCAGCTTCACCGTCAGGTTCGCCGGGTACCCGCTGCCCTCCCAGTAGGTGCCGGTGTCACCGTCGTTCGCGTTCGCCGCCACGAAGGTGTGGACGACCGACGACGCCTCGATCGGCTTGCCGGCCGCCAGGTCCGTGCCGGTCTGCGGGGTGCCGTTACGGGTCACCGTGTTGCTGTCGGCGGACACGTTCCCGGCCGCGTCGCGGGCGCGCACCGCGTAGGTGACGGTCGCCGAGTCCGGCTGGCTGTCGGTGAACGTCAGCACCGTGCCGAGAGAGGTACGCAGAACCCCGTTCGCGTAGACGTCGTAACCGGTCACGCCCACGTTGTCGGTCGACGCGTTCCAGGTGAGCCGGATCTGCCCGCTCGCCGGCTGGGTGTAGGCGAGACCTCCCGGCGCGCTGGGGGCCTGGCTGTCGCCGCTGACCGGGCCGTAGATCTCCAGTTCGGACAGCTGCCCGGCCGGCCAGGCGGTGTTGCCGGTGAAACTGAGCCGCACGAACCGCGCGCTCGTGGTGGTGAAGTCGACGGTCACCGTGTTGCCGGAGGACGGGTTGAAGGTGTAGCCGGCGCTCGCCTTCAGGGTGCTGAACGTGTTGCCGTCGGTGCTGCCCTGGATCGTCAGGGTCTCGGTGCGGGTGTTCCAGGCGGTGGCCGGCGGCAGTTTGAGGACCGCCTGGTTGACCGGGGTGGACGTGCCCAGGTCGACCTGCAGCCACTGCGGGAAGGCGTTGTTGTTGCTCTCCCAGTAGGTGTTGGGGTTGCCGTCGCCGGCGTTGCCGGCCGGGTAGACGTCGGTGAAGCTGCTGGCGCTGAAGGTCTTGCCGGCTGCCAGGTTCGGGCCGGCGGCCAGTGCCGCGGGGGCGTGGACGAGCGCGGCGACCACGCTCGTCACCGCCACCGTGGCCAGGATTCTTCGGGACAATCTGGACATCGGGGGAGCGCACCTTTCTTCCGTGAGAGGTGGTGATCGCCGGGCGGGCGGCTTCGGTGGGTGCCGCCCGCCCGGACGCCTGTTACTTCAGCCGCAGCCAGGCCGCGGTGTCCTGCGGGAGGAGGTCACCGTCGAAGGGCCCGCTGGCGAGCAGGACGGACTCGTGCTCCGGCAGGGGGACGGGCGCGCCGGAGAGGTTGAGCACGCAGGCGAAATCGGCGCCGCGGGTCCAGGCGAGAACCCCCTCGCCGCGGTCCAGCCAGGCGAAGCGCTGATCCTTGAAGGCGCGCAGACGGATCGCCGACCGGTAGAGCTCGAGCATCGAACTGGGGTCACCGGTCTGCGCCTCGACGGTCCGGTCCTTCCACTCGGCCGGCTGCGGCAGCCACGGGGCGCCGGTGGTGAAGTCGAACGGCGGCTCGTCGCCGGACCACGGCAGCGGCACCCGGCACCCGTCACGGGTGTGGCCTCTCCGGGCGTACATCGGATCCTGAATTTGATCTTCAGGAATGCTCTCGTTCTCCCACAGGCCGAGCTCCTCGCCCTGGTAGACGTAGGCCGAACCGGGCAGCGAGAGGGTGAGCAGCGCCGCCGCCCGGGCCCGGCGCGTCCCCAGCTCCAGGTCGACCGGGGTGCCGTCCAGATTGTTCTCGAAGCTGAACGTGGTGTCGGTCCGGCCGTACCGGGTGACATGCCGGGTCACGTCGTGGTTCGACAGGACCCAGGTGGGCGGCGCCCCGATGCGGGCGTGCGCGTCCAGCGTGCGATCGATGCAGGAGCGCATGAGGTACGGGTCCCAGGCGCACCCGAGGAAGTCGAAGTTGAACGCCGCGTGCAGCTCGTCCGGACGCAGATAGTTGGTGAACCGTTCGACGTCCGGCATCCAGACCTCGCCGATCAGCGCCCGGTCGGCGTACTCGTCGGCGATCCGCCGCCACGACCGGTAGACGTCGTGCACCGCGTCCAGGTCGTGGAACGGGTGCGGCTCGCCGTCGGTCACCTCGGGCAGTGCCGGATCCTTGAAGAGCAGCGCCGCCGAGTCGATCCGGATGCCGTCGGCGCCCCGGTCGAACCAGAACCGCAGGATGCTCTCGAACTCCTCCCGGACGACCGGATGGTCCCAGTTGAGATCCGGCTGTTCCGGTGTGAACAGATGCAGGTACCAGGTGTCCTCGTCGACCCGGGTCCACGCGGTTCCGCCGAATTCCCCGATCCATTTTGTGGGCATATTTTGGCTTTTACGAAACCAAAAGTATTCGCGTTCCGGTGCCGTTTCGCTCGCCAGCGCCGCCTTGAACCACGGGTGCTCGCTGGAGATGTGATTCGGGACGATGTCGATGATGATCCGGATGCCGGCCTCGTGCGCCTCCGCGATCAGCGCCTCCGCCTCGGACAGCGTGCCGAAGACCGGGTCGATGTCGCGGAAATCGGAGACGTCGTACCCGGCGTCGGCCATCGGCGACGGGTACCACGGGCTCATCCAGATCGCATCGACCCCGAGATCTCGCAGGTGACCGAGCCGCGCACGCACGCCGGCGATGTCACCGACCCCGTCACCGTCGCCGTCGGCGAAACTGCGCGGATAGACCTGGTAGATCACCGCGTCACGCCACCACTGATTCGTCATCCCGCTCATCCCTTGAGGCTGCCTGTGGTCAGGCCGGACATGATGTTGCGCTGGAAGATCAAGAAGATGATCACGGTCGGGAGCGCGGCGATCACCGAAGCCGCGATCACGATGTTCTGCGGGGTCCCGGCCGCGAAGCTGTAGATGCCGACGCTCACCGTGCGGGTGTCCGGATGCGGCATGACCAGCAGTGGCCAGAGGAAGTCCTTCCACACCGCGGTCACCGCGAAGATCGCCACCACGCCGAGGATCGGCCGCGACATCGGCAGGATGATCGACCAGAGGGTACGCAACGGCGACGCCCCGTCGATGAACGCCGCCTGCATCAGCTCCTCCGGGATCGAGTCGAAGAACCGCTTGAGCAGGAAGATGTTGAACGCGTTCGCCACCATCGGCAGCCAGATCGCGAACGGCGAGTCCAGCAGGCTGATGTTCAGCACCGGCAGATTGATCACCGTCTGGTACTGCGGGACGATCAGCACCATCGCCGGAATCATCAGGGTGGCCAGCATCGCGCCGAGGATCACGTTGCCGAGGGCCGGGCGGAGCTTGGACAGCGCGTACGCCGCGGCGGTGTCGAAGACGAGCTGGAAGACCACCGCCCCGGCCGCGTAGTAGAACGTGTTGAACAGCAGTTTGGCCAGGTCCAGCTGCATCCACGCGTCGACGTAGTTGGACAGCCGCGGATCCTGCGGGAACAGCGTCGGCGGGGTCTGCGCCACCTCCTGCGCCGTCTTGAGCGCCCCGGTGACCATCCAGTAGAGCGGCCCGATGAAGACCAGGGTGAACACCGAGACCACCAGGGCCAGCAGCGTCCAGTAGACGGCCCGGCCCTTCTTCAGCTGTGTGGAGGAGACGAGGGTGCGAGTGCTCATGAGTCGTCCCTGGTGCTCAGCCGCAGATACACCGCGGAGAAGGCGGCCAGCACCAGGAGCATGATCACGCCCAGGGCGGCGGCGCCGTTGAGGTCGTTCTGGAAGAAGCCGTGCTGGTAGATCAGGTACGCCACCGACGTGGCCGAGTCCTGTGTGCCGGCCCCGTTGGCCAGGATCAGCGGCTCGATGAACAGCTGCATGGTCGCGACGATCTGCATCATCGCCAGCAGCGCCAGGATCAGGCGGGTCTGCGGGATCGTCACGTGCCAGATCCGTTTCCAGAGGCCGGCGCCGTCGAGCTCGGCCGCCTCGTACAGATCGCCGGGAATGCCCTGCAGCGCCGCCAGATAGATCAGCACCGCGCCGCCCATGTTCATCCAGGTCGACGCGAGCACCATGGCCGGCATCGTCATCGTCGGTGACTGCATCCACTCCGACGTGGGCAGGTGGAGGAACTTCAGCACCGCGTTGAAGAGACCGGCCTCGCTCGGGTCGTACGCGTAGTACTTGAACAGGTAGAGCGCCGACGCCGGGGGCAGCATGACCGGCAGGTAGACCAGCACCCGCAGGTAGCCCTTGGCGTGCCGGAACTCGTTGAGCAGGATCGCCACGAAGAACGGGACCGCGAAGCCGACGACCAGCGCCAGCCCGGTGAAGTAGAAGGTGTTCTTCCAGGCGACCCAGAAACTCGGGTCCTCGACGATGCGGAGATAGTTGTCCCAACCCACCCAGCTCGTCACGCCGCGCCGGGTGCGCTGGAAGCTCATCACGATGCCGCGGATCATCGGGAACCACATGAAGACGCCGAAGCAGACGACCGCGCCGATCAGGAAGGCGTGCCCGGTCAGGTTGTCCCGCAGTTTGCGGTTGGTCTTCGAGGAGACCCCCGCCTCGGCTTTCACCGGGGCGGGGGCGGTGATGACGGCCATCCTCAGCTACCGGCCGCCAGAAGCTGGTTGACCTTTTCCTCAGCGGTCTTGAGCAGGGCGTCGACGTTCGCGTTCGGGTCGGTCAGGACACCGGACATCGCCGAGTCGAGGACCGCGTAGATCGCCTGGGCGTCCCGCGGCTCGCCCACGATCGGCAGCTGCTTGGCCTCGAAGAGCGCGAAGTTCTCCACCGGCACGTTCGCGTTGGCCTTACGCAGGTCGAACTCCTGCTTCTGCGCCTCGGTCCCGTTCGCGAACAGCAGCGGCTGCGGCAGGCCGACCGGGTAGTTCTGCGGCTTGGCCCGCACGTAGTCGAGCTGGCCCTTGCCCGGGGTGAGCTTCTGGTAGGCGACCCACTTCAGGCCGGCCTTGACCTGCTCCGGAGTGAGGTCCTTCTTGAAGAAGTAGCCCTCGCCGCCACCGAGCGTGCCCTTCGCCAGGTCGGTCTGGCCCGGCAGCGGAGCCACCGCCCAGTCCTCGAACTTGCCCTTGAACTGGCTGACGATCGCCTGGGTGGTGTCCGGCGCGCCGATGAACATGCCCACCTTGCCGGCGGCGGCGTTGGTCAGCAGGTCACCCCACTGCAGGAGCTGACGGCTGCCCATCGAGTTGTCGCCGTACCGCATGTCCTTGAGGTTCTGCAGGACCTGCTTGCCCTCGGGGGTGTTGAACGCGGCCTTCTTGCCGTCCTCGGAGAGGACCCGCCCGCCCTGCGAGTAGAGCAGCGAGGTGAAGTGCCAGCCGCCGGTGTTGCCCGCGCTGTACTCGGCGTAACCGGCCACGCTGCTGTCCGCGGCGGTGATCTTCTTGGCCGCCTCACGCACCTCGGGCCAGGTCTTCGGCGGGTTGTTGACGTCCAGACCGGCCTTCTGGAACAGGACCTTGTTGTAGACCAGACCCATCGAATAATTCTTCACCGGTACGCCGTACAGCTTGCCGCCGTCGGTGAAGACCTCCTTCAGCGCCGGGTCGACGCTGTCCCACGTGGCGATGGTGTCCTTGCTGACGTACGGCGTGATGTCCAGCGCCTGACCCGAGTCCAGCACCTGCTGCAGGTCGGTCATGTAGCCGTAGAAGACGTCGGTCGTGGTGCCACCGGCGAGACGGGCCGTGAAGTCCGGCGGGTTGTTGCACTGCTGGCCGACGCTGATGCTCTTGATCACGATGTCGGGGTTCTGCTTCTGGAACTCGGTGACGTCCGCGTTCCAGTTCTGCAGCAGCTCCTTCTGGGCGGCGACCGGCTGGCAGTCGACAGTGATGGTGACCTTGCCGGCGGCGTCGGTCCCGCCGTCGTCGTCACCCTTCGTGGAGCACGCCGTCAGGCTGAGCCCGAGGCCGGCCACGAGCGCTAGCGCCGCAACCTTCCGGTACTGCGGTACGGACATCTGTCCATCCCTTCGGGAACGGGTTATCCATGGCCATCGCTGAATCGCGTTGTCGTCACTACGGTCAGGACTGTTTCCCGTAGTGAGTGGAGTCACTGTAACTACGCGCCCATGTTGCCGCAAGGTTTCGATCGTGCTCTGCAAAAACGCGACTGCTCGTTGTTGCTTTGCGGTGGTGTCTGTTTTGGGCGCAAAAAAGCCGGCCCCTTTCGAGGCCGGCCACTGTCGCGCGGGAGTCTTGTTGTGCTGTCAGCTTGCAGGCCGGTCGGACCCGGTTCCGCTTGCTCTCTCTTGCAGGGCGGCTCGCGTCGTCTGCCGCGGGGACGGCTCTATCTGCGGGCCGGGCCGGTTGAGCCGCGGACCACCAGCTCCGGCTCGAACAGCAACTCGTCGGAGAACTCGCGGGCCTCGTCGATCTGGCTCACCAGCAGGTCCACCGCCGCCTGGCCCATCGTCTCGATCGGCTGGCGAACCGTGGTCAGCGGCGGATCGGTGCAGGTCATGAACGCGGAATCATCGAAGCCCACCACCGAGACGTCGGCCGGAACCGCCCGCCCCAGCCGCCGCGCCGCCCGGATCGCGCCCAGAGCCAGCACGTCACTGGCGCAGATGATGCCGGTCACGCCACGCTCCACCAGCTTGGTGGCCGCCACCCGGGCGCCCTCCATCGAGAAGCTCGACCGCTCCACCTCGGCCTCGGCGCCGGACGCCTGGATCATCGCGACCAGCTTGCGGCGTGACGGGATGTGCCCCTCCGGCCCGAGCACCATGCCGATCCGCTCGTGCCCCAGCGAACGCAGATGCCCATACGCCTGCTCGACCGCCACCGCGTCGTCGGTCGACACCCGGGGGAAGCCCAGCTCGTCGACTCCCGCGTTGACGAGCACCACCGGGAGCCCTCGCTCGGTCAGCCGCAGATAGTGCTCGTGCGAGGCGTCGGCCAGCGCATACGAGCCACCGGCGAAGATCACCCCGCTGACCTGGTGGTCCAGCAGCATCTCCACGTAGTCGGACTCGGGCACGCCGCCGATCGTGCGCGCACACAGCGCCGGGGTGAACCCGCGCTGCGCCAGCGAACTGGTCACCACCTCGGCCAGCGCCGGGAAGATCGGGTTCTGCAGCTCGGGCAGCACCAGGCCGACGAGCCGGGCGCGCTCGCCGCGCAGTTTCGTCGGGCGCTCGTAGCCGAGCACGTCCAGCGCGGTCAGCACCGACGTGCGGGTGGCCTCGGAGACGCCGCTGCGCCCGTTGAGCACCCGGCTGACGGTCGCCTCGCTGACCCCGGCCTTCTTCGCCACCTCGGCAAGTCGTTTGGTCACCGCGGAATCCTACGTCAATTCCTTGCAAAAACCGAACCGCAGTTGGTGCTCATATTGCGGTCGGCTTGCGCGGACTTGCGATCGGCTGGCATGCCCTCTCTGTCGGCCGACTCTATTTCACAGCCTGTCGCTGCTTCCGGGGCGTGAAGCGGTTAAGCCGTCGCTGTCCGCGATGCACGGCACGTCAGCGCTTTCAACCGGTTCCCGCCTCGCTCCCGCCCGCGCCTACCCTCTCCCGTGGAGACCTCCCCCTTCTGCCCTCGCTCTTGTCCGCGCCGGTCTTCACCGCGCCGGCCTTCACCGCGCCGGCCTTCACCGCGCCGGTCTTCACCGCGCCGACCTGGGCCGGAGTGGGCTTCCTCCTGGCCTCCGTCGCAGCCGCCGTCCGGGCCGGGTCGTGTCTGGTGTGACCCCAGGGCCGGATCGCTCAAGTGCCGCGGGATCACGGAAAACGCTCCGCAGCCGGTGAGCGGGATGGGATGTTTTGCGGAGGCCGTTAGAGAGGGGTCGCTGTCACCATGTCCGACTGGGATCAGAACGACGGCTGGTCGTCCACGGAGCAGCAGGACTGGTCCTCCGGAGGCGGCCAGAGCGACTGGTCGGCGCAGGACCGGCAGCGTGACTCGGTGCACCGGCTGGCCAACGTCAGCAACGACATGGCGGCGGCCACCGAGGCTGCGGTGCGGGCGGCCGAGACCGCGGTCCAGGTGATCCAGCGGCTGGAGGCCAGCAGCACCGAGATCGGCAAGGTGGTCCAGCTGATCGCGACGATCGCCAAGCAGACGAACCTGCTCGCCCTGAACGCGACGATCGAGGCGGCGCGGGCCGGCGAGGCGGGGCGGGGATTCGCCGTCGTGGCCAGCGAGGTCAAGGACCTGGCGAACGAGACGGCCACCGCGACCAGCGAGATCGGCACCCAGGTCGGCGGGATCCGGGCGGACACCCAGAACGCGGTCTCCGCGATCGAGGAGATGCAGGGGCTGATCGAGGAACTGGACCGCTGCCAGAAGGTGATCAGCGGGATCGTGGTGGAGCAGCAGGCCGGCTGAGGACGACATGCCGTCATGAGTACCGCGGACAGCGCGGCGACGGCTCCGGGCCTGTGGACGAACTCCGAATGTGGATAACCTCCGGGGCGGTCGCCGCGGTGGGGGAGACTGGGCGCCATGGCTCGCAGATCCCCCAAGCCCCGGACCGCCTCTTCCGTGTGCCCGTGCGGGCGTGGTCCGTACCCGGACTGCTGTGGTCTTCTGCACGACGGCAAGCCGGCGGCCGATCCGGAGGCGTTGATGCGCTCGCGTTTCAGCGCGTTCGCGCTGGACAACAGTGACTATGTGCTGCGCACCTGGCATCCGGAGACGCGGCCCGGCTCGGTCGAGCCGGATCCGGCGCTGCGCTGGACCCGCCTGGAGGTGCTGGAGCACAGCGGCGGTGGCGTCTTCGACGCGGAGGGGACCGTCGAGTTCCGGGCACACTTCACCGATGGCGGCCGTCCCGGCGTGATGGCCGAGAAGAGCCGGTTCGTGCGGCACGACGGCCGTTGGGTGTACTGGGGGCCGTTGTGATCTGCTGGAAGGGGAGGTGGGTTCGTCATGTCGGCAGAGCGGCCGCTTGAGGACGGCATCGTCAGGGACTTCAAGGTCAACTTGTCGTACGGGGCATATCTGCGCCTGGACGACATCCTGGGCGCGCAGCACCCGGTGAGCGTGCCGGAGCACCACGACGAGTTGCTGTTCATCGTGCAGCACCAGACGTCCGAGCTGTGGCTGAAACTGATGGTCCACGAGCTGCGCGCCGTGCAGGAGCACCTGGCGAAGGACGAGCTGCGGCCCGCTCTCAAGGGCCTGGCCCGGGTCAAGCACATCCAGCGCACCCTGACCGAGCAGTGGTCGGTGCTGGCCACCCTGACCCCGACGGAGTATGCGGAATTCCGATCGTTCCTCGGGACGTCGTCGGGCTTCCAGTCGTACCAGTACCGGGCGATCGAGTTCCTGCTCGGCAACAAGAACCGCGGCATGCTGCAGATCTTCGACGACCAGCCCGGCGCGCGGGCACTGCTCGAGGACACCCTGGCCACACCCAGCGTCTACGACGAGTTCCTGCACTTCCTGGCACGGCGCGGGCATCCGGTCCCGGCCGGGATCCTGCAACGTGACGTCACCGAGGCGTATGAGTACCACCCCGACCTGGTGCCGGTCTTCCAGGAGATCTACGAGAAGGCGGAGCAGAACTGGGACGTCTACGAGGCCTGTGAGGAACTGGTCGACCTGGAGGAGAACTTCCAGTTGTGGCGGTTCCGGCACCTCAAGACGGTGGAGCGGACCATCGGCTTCAAACGGGGGACCGGTGGTTCCAGCGGGGTCGGCTTCCTGCGGGCGGCGCTCGATCTGACATTCTTCCCCGAGCTGTATGCCGTCCGGACCGAGATCGGGGTGCCCCGTTGATCGATGACCTGCCCGCCCGCGCCGCCGCCCTGGACGCGGCCGATCCCCTCGCGGCGTTCCGGGCGCAGTTCATCACCCCGCCCCCGGCCGAGCTGCTCTCCTACCTCGACGGCAACTCGCTGGGCCGTCCGCTGGAGGCCACCGCCCGGCTCGTCGACGAGTTCATTCGTGAGCAGTGGGGCGGCCGGCTGATCCGTGGCTGGGACGAGGGCTGGCTGGAGTGGCCGCTCACCCTCGGCGACCGGCTCGGCTCGGTGGCGCTCGGCGCGGCGCCCGGGCAGACCGTGATCGCCGACTCGACGACCGTGCTCATCTACAAGCTGGCGCGGGCCGCGGTGGACGCGCGGCCGGGCCGCCGCAGCGTCGTGCTCGACACCGACAACTTCCCCACCGATCGGTATGTGGTGGAGGGCATCGCCGCCGAGCGCGGGCTGCGCCTGGTGTGGATCGAGACCGACCCGGCAGCCGGAATCACCCCGGAGCAGGTGGCCGGCGTGGTCGACGACGACACGGCGCTGGTGCTGTTCAGCCACGTCGCGTACCGGTCGGGGTGGCTCGCCGACATCGCCGCGATCAACCGGGTCGCGCACGCCGCGGGAGCCCTCGCCATGTGGGACCTGTGCCACTCCGCGGGCTCGGTGCCGGTCGAGCTGGACGAGTGGGGCGTCGACCTGGCGGTCGGGTGCACCTACAAATATCTGAACGGCGGGCCCGGCGCGCCGGCGTTCGCCTATCTGCGGCAGGAGCTGCAGGGCGAGCTGCGACAGCCGATCCAGGGGTGGATGGGGCATCGGGCGGCCTTCGAGATGGGCCCCGGGTATGAGGCGGCCACCGGGATCCGGGCGCTGCTGAGCGGGACGCCGCCGATCCTGGCGATGGTCCCCCTCCAGGCGAACCTGGACATGCTGGAGTCGGCCGGGATCGAGGCCGTGCGCGCCAAGTCGCTGCTGCTCACCGGCTATGTGCTGGATTCCGCCGACGAGTGGCTCGCGCCGCACGGGGTGGTCGTCGCCGGCCCGCGGGAGCCGTCGCAGCGGGGCGGGCACGTGACGCTGCGGCGCGACGGGTTCAAGGAGTTCCTGGAGCCGCTGTGGGACACCGGGGTGATCCCCGACTACCGCCGGCCGGACGGTCTGCGGATCGGGCCGGCGCCGTTGAGCACCAGCTTCGCGGAGGTCTGTCAGGGGCTGACGGTCCTGCGGGAGCTGCTGGAGAAGAGCGGCCGGTGAGCACGGATCCGTCGTCCGCGTCGCCGGACGTGTGCGAGACCCCGTCGTCCCCGGCGGCGGCCTGCTGTGGTGGCGCCGAGGGTGGCGCGGGGTGTGCCCTGGCGGCCTTCAAACGGTCGTCCGGGCCGCGTCCCACGGTGACGGTCGCCGAGGAAACCACGTTTCCCGCGCCACCGTCGGTCGCCGAGGAAACCACGTTCCCCGCGCCACCGTCGCCCGCCCCGGCAGTCCCGGCCCAGCCGGATCCTCCGGCCCCGGTGCCCGCCGGTTCGCCCTCCGCCGGCCCTGCCGCCTCCGGGCTTGTCCCTGCTGGGCCGGGTTCAGCCGCGCCGGGTGGGCGGGTGCAGTGGCTGGTGGCGGAGTCGGTCTGGTGGGGCGGGCGCCTTCGGACGGGCGTCGCCCTGCGGGTGGCGCCGAACGGACTGGTCAAACCGGTCCCGGCGGAGCTGGCGCCCGGCGGCGAGGACACCCGCCGGTTCGCGGGGACGCTGCTGCCGGGGCTGGTCGATGCGCACGTGCATTCGGCACTCGTCGATCTGGGCACGGTCCGGGCCGGAGGCATCGCTGAGGTCTGGGATCTCGGCGGGGTCCCGGCGAGAGTCGCCGAGCTTGCCGAGCAGGCGCGGGAAGCCGGTTCGGCGCTGCCACGGGTCAGATATGCGGGACCGTTCCTGATCGCGCCAGGCGGTTATCCGAGCGATCGCGCCTGGGCGCCGGCCGGCAGTTGGCGGGAGATCGTCACGGTGGCCGACGCGGGCGCCGCGGTGGCCGAGGCGTCGGCCGCCGGCGCGACCCTGATCAAGGTGACCGCGCATGCCGGCGGCCCGCAACTGGAGCTTCCGGTGCTGTCGGCTGTGGTGGCGGCGGCGCACGCGTCCGAGCTTCCGGTCGTCGTGCACGCCGAGGGGCCGGGGACGGTGGCGGCGGCCTGTTCCGCCGGGGCCGACGTGCTGGCACACACGCCGTGGACGGAACGGATCGACGACTCGTTGCTGCAGGCCTGCGCGCAACGCATGCGCTGGATCAGCACGCTGGACATCCACGGCTGGGGCCGGCCGGACGACCCGGACCGCGAGGTCGCCGTCGACAACCTGCGGCGCTTCATCGGAGCCGGCGGAACCGTCCGGTACGGCACCGACCTGGGCAACGGCCCCCTCCCGGCCGGCATCAACGTCCGGGAGATCCGCCTGCTGCAGTCGGCCGGCCTGACACCCGACGGGGTGTTGACCGCCATGACCGAATCCGGCAGTTCCACGGTCTCCTGGCTGCCGGGCGGCCTCGACCCGGATCCGGAACGATTCGCGGACGCCCTGGCCACGGCCCGTGTCCTCGACGCGGACTCCCGCCTGCACAGCAGCTGACCGTGGCGACGAGCGTGACCGACCCGCACGGGACTCCCGCCGGCACGGCAGCTGACCGTGGCGACGGGCGTGACCGACCCGCACGGGACTCCCGCCGGCACGGCAGCTGACCGTGGCGGCGGGCGTGACCGACCCGCACGGGGCGCCGGTCGGGGCGGTGAGTCGAGTGCTGAACAGGCCCGACCCATCGCGCCGGGTGGTGGTCAGAGGGTGACAGTGGTTCCGGTGGTGGCGCTGTGGCGGGCTGCGTCCAGGATTTCCATGGCTCGGACCGAGTCCCACGGGTCGACCGGGAGGGAACCCTCGCCGAGGACGGCGGCGGCCACCGCCGGGTAGAAGGTGTCCCAGCGGCCGCGGCAGCTCTCCACGGGGGCGCCGGTGGCGCCGCGGAACAGGTGGCCCCAGCGGTGCTCCGGCTCGACGCCCCAGCGGTCGCCGAGGCGGGCCGGGGACTTGCCGGCCTTGAGCAGGGTCTCCTGGTAGTCGAGCTCGGGGGAGATGTAGGTGCCGGCGGTGCCGGTGACCCGGAAACGGGGGCCCGGGCCGGCCTGGCGCCAGGAGCCCCACAGGTGCGACTCGACGCCGCCGGTGTGGTGCAGGGCCACGAAGAAGTCGTCGTCGAGGCCGCCGTCGGGGCCGTGGACCTCCGCATACACCCGGTCGGCGGGGCCGTGCAGCTGCAGCGCCTGGTCGACTAGGTGGGAGCCGAAGTCGAGGAGGGTGCCGCCGCCGGCGGCGCCGGGGAGCCGCTCCGGCGCCCAGCGCTCCATCCGGGACTCGAAGCGCCGGACCTCGCCGAGCGAGCCGTTCTCGATCAGTTTGCGGACGGTCAGCAGGTCCGAGTCCCACCGGCGGTTCTGGTAGACGGTGAGCAGCACCCCGGCCTCCTCGGCCGTGGTGACGAGCTTGCGGGCGGCGTCGGCGTCGAGCGCGAACGGCTTGTCGACGACGACGGCGAGGCCGGCCTCGATGGCCTCGATCGCGAGGGCGGCGTGGGTGGCGGCGGGCGTCGAGATGGCGACGGCCTGCACGCCGTCGGCGGCCAGCGCGGCGATCGAGTCATACGTCCCGACGCCGGGCAGTTGCTCGGCGACCTGGGCGCGGCGCTCCGGTGACGTGGTCACCACGCCGGTGAACTCGATGTTTGCCGCGGACGCGATCAGCGGCGCATGGAACACCCGGCCGCCGGTGCCATAGCCGACCAGCCCGAACTTCACCCGTTCGATCATGCCCGGAAGTTTTACACATCGGTTGCCGGCCTGTTGCCACTGATTTCCCTGGTGACCTGTGATGCGCAAGACATCACTGAGCGTACGGCTTGATTTTGCGACCGAAACGTGTGCGTATCGCGCACATCCGCCGGGTGATCTAGCGAAAGAGCAGGTACCGCGCCTGTCGGATGGATGACGGCGACGGCCGATCGGGGCGCCCGGGATGAACAATTGCGGGATGGAACCCGCGCAGAAGGACCGGACGCCCTTTTCCGACATCGACGGCCTCTCGGGCCAGATGTCGGAAATCGTGCTGGACGCCCTCACCGAGATGGGCCGGCATCCGGAGATCCAGCGGGTGCGCCGGGTCGCCTTCGACATGCTGGGCGCGGTGACCGGTCAGCGGCTGCTCGACGCCGGCTCCGGCAACGGTGAGGTGGCCCGTCTGCTGGCCGCCCGGGTGGGCGGCCGGGGTGAGGTGCTGGCGGTGGACCACTCGTCGGCGGTGACGGCGGACGCGGTCGCCCGGCACGACGGCAGCAACGTGCGCTATCTGACCGCTGACGTGGCGGCGCTCGACCTGCCGGCCGGGCATGTCGACGGGGTGTGGTGCGAGCGGGTGCTGCAGCACGTCGACGACGCCGACGCGACGATCGGCGAGCTGCTCCGGGTGACCCGGCCGGGCGGGCGGATCTGCCTGGTCGACACCGACTGGGGTTCGCTGGCCTTCGACGGGATGCCGGGCGGCCTCGGCGCGGTGGTGATGGCGCACGTCAACGGGCACTTCACGCCGAGGCAGTTCGACATGGGGCGTACGCTGCGGCGCCGGCTTGTCGCGGCCGGGCTGCGTGACGTGGTCACGGCTCCGGTGACGTGCCTGTTCACCACCCCGGCCTCGGCCGCCGTGATCCTGCCGATGGTCAACCCGCGGGTGCCCGAGGCCGCCTGGGCGACCCCGCCCGGCCTGCGCGAGGAGTGGCTGGCCTGCGTCGACGCGGCCGGGCAGAGCGGCACCTTCCTGGCCGTGCTCACCATCTGGGTGGCGGCCGGCACCAAACCCTGACCTACCGGTGGGGCGGCGGCGTCACGGGCGGTCCAGCGGCATGCCGGCGAAGCGGCCGGCCCCGATCCGCGACCCCGCCGGCGGGGTCGCGGCGCTACACCGGCTGCATACGGTGCAGCAGGCGGTCGAGTGGCATGCTGGCGAAGCTGATCCGGACGTCGCTGGAGGCGTACGGCAGCCAGAACCGCCCGTCGTGCACGAGCCCGCCGCACGAGTAGAGCACGTTCGGCACGTACCCCTCGCGCTCGATCTCGTCCGGATCGATCAGGCCCTGTGGCAGGTCGGCGATCACCCGGGACGGGTCGTCCAGGTCGAGGAGCATGGCGCCGATGGCGTAGCGGCGCATCGGCCCGACACCGTGGGTGAGCACCAGCCACCCGGCCTCGGTCTCGATCGGTGAGCCGCAGTTGCCGACCTGGATGAGGTCCCAGCCCCGGTGCGGCACCAGGATCGGCCCGACGTGCTGCCAGCGGTGCTGTTCGTCGCGCACGCTGAGGCCGAGGGTCTCGCCGTCGGACCGGCACAGCGCGTACTTCTTGCCGTTGATGTACCGCGGGAACATGGCCATGCCCTTGTTGCGCGCGGCCGGCCCGTGCAGAGTGGTGACCTCGAAGTGCCGCAGATCCCGCGTGAAGATCACCCGCCCGGCGATGTTGAAGCCGTCGTACGCCGTGTAGGTGGCCTGGTACGCCATCCGCCCGTCCGGGTCGAGCACCTGCACGAAGCGGGCGTCCTCCATGCCGCGGGACTCGGTCGGCGTGGACGGCCACAGCACCCGCTGGTGCATCGGGATGGTGGCCGGGAACGTGACCGCGTAGTCGGCGCCGACGATGCGCCGGATCGCCTCCAGCGCGGTGGGCGTGGTGGGCCGGGCCAGCAGCTCGGGCGGCAGGTGGCTGAGCACCTCCTCGAACTCGTGGTCGTCATAGCGCTCCGGCAGCGCCGACACCACGTACGCCGAAGCCTCGTTGTCGATGTCCTCCTCGATGAGCGCCGCGCACAGCTGGTGCCGCATGTGTTTGGCGCCGACCCGCTGACCGATCATGAGCGGGCCGTCGCGTTCCTCCATCCGGATCGCCGCGCCGGGCCCGAGGATGGCGCTGCAGAACCCGATCGACGAGATGTGCCCCTCGCCGATCTGGCGCAGGCTGATCGCCACCCGCATCTCGCCCGGGAGCAGTTCGCTCTGGTCGGGGTGCGGGACCATCGACGGGTTGCAGAGCGCGGCGGCCTCGACCGAGAACTCGTGGCTGAAGTACGCGCCGATCAGCGTCCGCGCGGCCGGGGACAGCTCGATCTCGTTGGGCACGCGGTGCTGTACGACCTGGTAGTGGTGCTGGAAGACGGCGAGGATGTCGTGGTGGCGCCCGGCGAAGCGGTTGAGCACGTCGTCGAGCAGCGTGTTGATGTCGCTCTCGTCGAGTTGCAGGATCCGCTCGATCAGGCTGGACGCGCGGTTGTGGATGGCGTGCGCGTCCTCACCGGGGACGAACAGTTTGATCACGACGCGCCGGCCGTCCGGCGCCATGGTGATGTTGTGACGGGTGATGTCGGTGGTGTTCACCGTTGCTGTCACGCTAGGCCGCCTGAGGGTCGGGTCGCGCTCCGGCTCGCCAGCGTGCGCGCATGCTGCAGCGTCGAGACGAGCGCGAGGGTGGATTCGGCTCCTTGGTTCAGATTAGGACCATTGGCCGTCAATCCGTCATAACATCCGCCAGTCTCAGGGTCGTACATCACCGTTCCGGTGTCGTTGTCTCCGAAGAACCAGGTGATCGCCTGGAAGAGCGGAGCGTCCCAGTGCTCGTCGCCGGTGACCGCGGCGGCCGTGGCGCAGGCGTCCGCGGTGGCCGCCGCCTCGATCGGCTGCTGGTCGAAGCGGTGCCGGGGCTGACCGGGCCGCCAGCCGCCGACCGGGACCGTGGACAGGTGCCCGTTCTGCTCCTGTGTGCGGCAGAGCCACGACAGCATCCGGAGCCCGTCGGTGAGCAGGCCCTCGTCGCCGAGCAGGTCCCCGGCGGCGATCACCACCTCGGCGACCGACGGGTTGGCGTAGGTCAGCTCGGGCTCCGGCCACACCCACTCCGGGTCGGCGCCGGGTGTCCCGATCGCGGTGGCGGCGTCGCCGAGCAGTTCCGCGACCGCCGGGTCGTACGGCCCGGCGCGCAGCAACTCGGCGGCGCCCAGCCCGGCGAAGGCCATCGCCCGCGGCCAGGCCGACCGGCATCGCAGGCCCTGCCGGAACGCGTTCGCCGACTCCCGCCGGATCCATCCGGACGGGCCGCGGGCGGCGGCCGTGCCGAGGCCCCACATGGCCCGGCCCCACCAGTCGCCGAGCGACGGCTCGTCGGTCCACCGGCGCTCGTAGCTCATCCGGTTGCGGAAGGCGCCGTCCGGCCCCTGCGCGTGGGTGAGGAACGCGAGATAACGCTCGGACTGCCGGACCAGCTCGGGCCGCGGGCGGGGTTCGCGGGCGGCGACGAGCAGGCCGCGGGACACGTCGTCGACGCAGTAGCCGTGCTCGCGCCGGGCGATCGCGTTGCGGGCGTGCTCGAGCAGCCCGGTGTCGTCGGAGAGCCGGAGCACCTGGTCCCAGCGGGGTTCGGGAAGGTCACGCAACTGGACGGGCGGCGGGATCAGCCGCAGGGTCTGTGCCATGCCTAGGCGGAGATCGTCGCGGCCGCGAGCGGCCGGCGGTCGGCGATCAGTCGGGCGGTCAGCGACTGGTACCGGGCGGCGACCGCGGGCCAGCGCAGGGTGGGGCCGCCGGCCAGGCCGGCGAGACGGCCGGGGAGGCCCGGCTCGGCGAGCACGTGCCGGATGGCGATCGCCATCGCCTCCGGATCCTGATGGGGTACGAGCAGACCCGGCCCGTCCGCGAGCAGCTCCACCGCGTGCGGGAACTCGGTCGCGACCACCGGGACCCCGGCGGCGACCGCCTCGATCAGCACCCCGGAGGTGACCTGTTCGGTGGAGTCGTACGGCAGCACCACCGCGTCCGCCGACCGGATCAGCCGGGACAGCTCGGCCGGTTCGAGGTAGACGTCCGACCATCGCACGCAGTCGGCGACGCCCAGCTCGGCGGCGAGCGCCTTGAGCGAGTCCCGGTAGACGTCGCCCTGCTGTTCGAGCACTTTGGGATGGGTACGCCCGGCGACGGTGTAGACCGGCCGCGGCTCCACGTCGCCGAGGAACGCCAGCGACCGCAGCGCCCACTCGATGCCCTTGCCCGGCCCGAGCAGCCCCCAGGTGAGCAGGTGCGGCCGGTCGTGGCCCTCACGCGGGGTGCCGTTGTGGCTGGCGGCGCCGTGCGGGATCACCGTTATCTTGCGGGGATCGACGTCGTAGTGGCTGGTGAGCCGCTTGCGGGCGGTGTCGGTCATGGTCACCACGGCGTCGGCGGCCACGGCGATCTGTTCCAGGACGGCACGCTGCAGCTTGTCGGGGTGCGTGAGGACGGTGTGCAGCACCACGATGGACGGGATCCGCAGCGCCCGCAGGACCGGCAGCACCTCGGCGCCGGCGTCACCGGGGTAGATGCCGTACTCGTGCTGGATGATCGCGGCGTCGAAACGGTTCAGCGCGGTGGCGGCGGCGACCCAGCCGCCGGGGCGGTCGGTGTGCCACGTGTGCACGACCCGCGGCGCGGCCCGGTCGAGCGCGATCCCGCCACTGGTGTTGTCGCCGGCGAGCAGCCGTACCACTCCTGATCCGCCGGCGCCGCCGGTGAGATGTGTGGCGAGAGCCGCATTGAATGTCGCCAAACCGCATTGAGTGGGGGGATAAGTGCTCAAAAACCCGTATGTCGCGGGCATGACTGGGCCTTTCTCCTCGGCCGGGCTGCCTACCCGCAGCACGGACTCAGCACGCGGGCACGGTGCCGTACACCGCGGGTGAGCGGCGCAAACATGGTCCAGGAAAATTGACCCGTTTAACGCGCAATTCACATTGCGACGTTAACAAGATCTAGCTAATCAACTGATGATTTTTCGGTAAATCGCCAGGTACTCGTCGACCATCCGTTCCGCCGAGAAGCGTTCCCGGGCGCGGGCGGAGCAGGCCGCCCGGTCGATCTCCGCGATCCCTTGCACTGCGGCAACGGCCTCGTCGGCCGAGTCGACCAGGCGCCCGGTGACACCCTCGTCGACAACCTCGGGCATGGAGCCTTTCCGGTACGCGATGACGGGGGTGCCGCACGCCATGGACTCCACGACGGAGAGCCCGAACGGCTCGGCGAACCGGATCGGGTGCAACAGCGCCGCCCCCGATCCGAGAACGGCGCCCCGCTCGTCCGGTCCGACCGATCCGAGATAGACGACCCGCTCACCGTCGATCAGGGGCTCCACGCGCTCGGCGAAGTACTCCCGGTCCTGCACGATCCCGCACATCACCAGCCGCCGGCCGGCCCGCCGCGCGATGTCGATCGCGATGTCGGTGCCCTTGTCCGGGTGGATCCGGCCGAACAGGATCAGGTCGTCGCCGCCGTCGGCGTGGAACGGCAGCCCGGCCAGATCCACCCCGTGGTGCACGGTGGCCAGGTAGTCCAGGTCGGGGGAGCGGTCGCTGTCCGAGATCGACACGAAGTGCGACCGCGCCCGCCGGTACGCCGGAAGGATGTTGCGCCCGGAGAAACCGTGCACGGTGGTCAGCATCGTGGTGCGGCAGTGCGCCGAGAACGCCAGCGGCAGCCAGTCCAGGTGATTGTGGATCAGGTCGAACTCGCCGGACCGCTCCAGCGCATGGCTGACGTGGATGGCCTCCCAGACCCGGCCGTCGATCTCGTCGCTCTCCTCGTACCCGGCCGGGACCACGCCGTCCAGCGTGCCCTTGGTGACCGAGTCGAGGGTGGCGAAGAGCGTCACGTCGACGCCGCGGGCCACCAGCCCCTCGGCGAGCAGGCTCGTGATCAGCTCCCATGGCCCGTAGTGCAGGGGAGGCGTACGCCAGGCGATCGGCCCCAGCAAGGCAACCTTCATGACAAACCAGATCTTTCGCCCATAACCACGTGGTCAGTATGCATCGCCGGTGAGCGGCGCGTTCTCGTGTTAGAGAAGACGAATGACGGATTCGTGGTGGAAGAAGTCGGTCGTCTACCAGATCTACCCGCGTAGCTTCGCGGACTCCGACGGCGACGGCATGGGCGACCTGCGCGGCATCATCGCCCACCTCGACCACCTGGCCGAGCTGGGTGTCGACGTGCTCTGGCTGTCCCCGGTCTACCCCTCGCCGCAGGACGACAACGGCTACGACATCAGCGACTACCAGGACATCGAGCCGCTCTTCGGTGACCTCGCGACCTTCGACGAGCTGCTCTCCGGCGCCCACGCCCGGGGCATGAAGATCATCATGGACCTGGTGGTCAACCACAGCTCCGACGAGCACCCGTGGTTCGTCGAGAGCCGCTCGTCCAAGGACAGCCCGAAACGGGACTGGTACTGGTGGCGGCCGGCCCGCGACGGCATGCAACCGGGCGCCCCCGGCGCCGAGCCGACCAACTGGGGCTCGGTCTTCGGCGGCTCGTCCTGGGAGTTCGACGAGAAGACCGGCGAGTACTACCTGCACCTGTTCTCGCGGAAGCAGCCCGACCTCAACTGGGAGAACCCGGCGGTCCGGCAGGCCGTCTACGACATGATGCGCTGGTGGCTGGACCGCGGCGTGGACGGCTTCCGGATGGACGTCATCAACATGATCTCCAAGGACGTCTCCCTGCCGGACGGGCGGCTCAACGCCGGATCCGCGTACGCCGACGGCTCGGCCGCGTTCATCGGCGGCCCGCGCCTGCACGAGTTCCTCCAGGAGATGCACCGGGAGGTCTTCGAGGGACGCGACGGGCTGCTGACCGTCGGCGAGATGCCCGGCGTCACCGTCGACGAGGCGATCCTGCACACCGACCCGGACCGGCACGAGGTCGACATGGTCTTCCAGTTCGACCACGTCTGGGTGGACCGCGGGCCCGACCCGTGGCGGCTTCTCCCGCTGCAGCTCACCCAGCTCAAGGCGATCCTCGGCCGCTGGCAGGCGGGGCTCGCCGAGGCCGGGTGGAACAGCCTCTACTGGAACAACCACGATCAGCCGCGGGTCGTCTCCCGATACGGCGACGACAGCCCCGCCCACCGGGTGGCCTCGGCGAAGATGCTCGGCACCGTCCTGCACCTGCACCGCGGCACGCCCTACGTGTACCAGGGCGAAGAGCTCGGCATGACCAACTACCCGTTCGGCGGCATCGGTGACTTCCGTGACATCGAGGCGCTCGGGCAGTACCGGCAGGCGGTCGAGCTCGAAGGGCGTACCCCGGAAGAGGTCTTGACGGTCCTGCGGGCCCGCGGCCGTGACAACGCCCGCACCCCGATGCAGTGGGACGACTCGCCGAACGGCGGTTTCACCACCGGCACGCCCTGGCTGCCGGTCAACCCGAACCACCGGGAGATCAACGCGAAGGCGCAGCGCGCCGATCCGGACTCGGTCTTCCACTACTACCGCCGGCTCATCGAGCTGCGGAAAACCGAGCCCGCGGTCGCCGGCGGCGACTTCACCATGCTGCTGCCCGACGACGAGCGCCTCTACGCCTTCACCCGCCGCCTCGGCGGCACCGAGCTCCTGGTGATCGGCAACTTCTCCGGAGTGGAGGCGCACGCCCCGATCGACGGGTGGGACGGCGCCGAGCTGGTGCTCACCAACCTGGACGAGGCGCCGAAGGACCTGACGCTCGCGCCCTGGCAGGCGGTGATCTACCGCCGCTCGGTCTGACCCCGGCTCATCATCACGCCGAGCGCGGCCAGCGTGATCCGCCGCCCGGCCAGCCGGCTGACGCCCATCATCATCCGATTACGGGCGCCGGTGATCAGGCTGGGCGGCGTGTTGCGCCGGTCCAGGGCCTTGATGGCCAGGTCGACGACGGTCTCCGGGCGCATCCGCGCGGTCCCGCCGTCGGCGCCCTGGCCGGCCACGTCGAAGAACTCGGTCTCGGTGGGGCCCGGCGACAGCGTCATCACGGTGAGCCCGGTGCCCCGCGACTCGGCCCGCAGCGCCTCGGTGAAACTGAGGACATACGCCTTCGTCGCCGCGTAGACCGCGAGCGTCGGCCCCGGCTGGTAAGCGGCGATGCTGGCCACATTGACGAGCACCCCTCGGCCGTGCGCCCGGAGCGGCTCGATGAAGGCCCGGGTGATCTCGGTCAGCGTCGTCACGTTGAGCGTGATCTCGTCGGTGATCCGCTGTGGGTCCGCCTCGTGGAAGAGCCCGTGCGTGCCGAACCCGGCGTTGTTGATCAGGCTGGTCACGGTGAGACCGCGCTCGGCCACCGCGGCGGCCAGCTTCGCGCCCGCGCCGGGCTGCGCCAGGTCCATGCCGATCGTGGTGACCGTGACGCCGGGCAACTCGGCGGCGAGCGCCTCCAGCCGGTCGGTGCGCCGGGCGACGAGCACCAGGTCCGAACCGCGGGCCGCCAGGCGGCGGGCGAAGAGAGTGCCGAACCCGGAGCTGGCCCCGGTGATCAGGGTGGTCTGGTTACGGAAGTCGACGGCCATGATGTCACGCTATGCCGCCGCGGTCCGTCCGCACCCGTGACCACCCCTTGCCGGTAACGGCGGGCGATCCGGGGTATGGGGAGCGCATGACGAGTCATGTGATGCGTGGGCACCGGATGTCGCCCTGGTGGGGGCTGGCCGGGTTCGGGGCGGCGGTGGCGGTGGCCGCGCTGCTCGGCGGGCTCGGGGTGGCCGGGACGGCCGATGAGTACCGAGGGTTGGACCAGCCCTCGTGGGCACCGCCGTCAGCGGTGTTCGGGCCGGTCTGGACCGTGCTCTACGTGATGATCGCGGTCAGTGGGTGGCTGGTGTGGCGGCGTACCGGGTGGTCGCCGGCGCTCAACTGGTATGCCGCTCAGCTGGTGCTGAACGCGATCTGGACGCCCATCTTCTTCGGATTCGGGCAATACGGGCTTGCGCTCGCCGACATCGTGGTTCTCTGGGTCCTGATCGGTGTCACGGTGTGGAAGTTCCGGCCGGTCTCCCGCGTCGCGGCGGGCCTGCTGCTGCCGTACTGGGCCTGGGTCACCTTCGCCACCGCTCTGAACTCCGCGATCTGGCTGATGAACCAATGATCTGAACTTTTTTCACAGAACTCCCCACCTGTCCCGCCGGTAACCGGCAGGGTGTCTTGTGGTCGCCGGTACATCCGAAATGACCCCGTTATGCCGGTGGCCGGGGGAGTTCTCATGCGCCGTATCCGGACCACCGCCCGTCTCGCCGCCGCCCTGGTGGCCGCCACACCCGCGATCGCCGTCGCGATCGCCGGAGCGGACGTCGTCGTGCGGGCGCAGGGCGACACCGCCGGGAGGGCGCGAACCGAGCCGGTCCTGCAGACCTTCGACCTGGCGGAATCCGGGGTGCGCCTGGTCTCGGCCCGATCCGGGACGGCGCCGCGCGCCGCCGGGTCCGCCCGTGAGGTCGCCGTGCCGCGGACCGCCGAACTGGCGCGGCGGACGACCGCGCCGTTCAGCCTGGTCGGGGTCACCTGGGCCGATCCGGATTCCGAGCCGAAGGGCGCCATCGAGGTACGGACCAGACGGCTCGGCACCGGCACGTGGTCCTCCTGGCGGCTCCTGGAGACCGACAATCCGGACGCCTCGGACGGCGGCCCGGGAGTTCGCGGCAGCAGCGACCCACTGTGGGTGGGCCCGTCCGACGGGGTGCAGGCCCGGATGATCGCCACCGGCGGCGCCGCCCTGCCGGCCGGTCTCCGCGTCGACCTGATCAACCCGGACGCCCCGGAGCCGGACCAGCCGGTGAAGATGGCGCCGGCAGCGGAGAGCCACGAGACGGCCCCGGCGGCACGAGGCGGCGAAACGACCACGGTGGCGGGGCGCGACGACACCGGACGGAACGGGAGGCCGCCGACCGGCGGGCAGGGGAGCGACAACCCGGGCGAGGCCGCCGACGAGCCCGTGGTGCTGCCGGTCAGGCCCGTTCCGCGGCTGGTGACCCGGGCCGGCTGGGGCGCCGACGAGGCGATCGTGAAGGAGCCGCCGATGTACACCGGGGCGGTGCACATCGTGTTCGTGCATCACACCGCGTCCGGGAACGGCTACGACTGTGCGGAGTCGGCGAGCATCGTGCGGGGGATCGAGCGGTTCCACGTCAAGAGCAAAGGCTGGAACGACATCGGTTACAACTTCCTGGTCGACAAGTGCGGACGGATCTTCGAGGGGCGCGCCGGCGGCGTGCACCGCTCCGTGCTGGGGGCGCACACGCTCGGGTTCAACGCGAACGCCAGCGCCGTCGCGGTGATCGGCGACTACCGGTCGGCGCCGATTCCGGCGGCGGCCCGCGCGTCGGTGGCGCAACTGGCGGCGTACAAGCTGGGGGCCTGGAGCAATCCGCCGCTCGGCAAGGTGGGTCTGGTCTCCGGGGGCAGCGACCGTTTCCCGGCCGGGCGGACGGCGCTGCTGAACCGGATCTCCGGGCACCGCGACACGGGCCGCACCGAATGCCCGGGAGATGCTCTCTACGGGCAGCTCACCGCGATCCGGGCGGCGGCGGGCGCGGCCCCGGCCGGGTTGCGGATGCGCGGGGTCAACGGCGCCGCGGTGTACGACGGCAAGTACTACACGAAGGGTCCGGCCGGCCCGGCGTGGGATCTGACGACGCCGACCCGGATGCTGGACCGCTTCGAGGTGCTCGTCGACGGCCGGTTGTCGGCGGCGGCGCCGAAAGGGCACCGGCAGGCCGCGGTGCGGCTGGAGCCGGGGGAACACAAGGTCACCGTCAAGGCCGTGCACCTGTCGGGGAAGGTCGCGACGGCCGCTGCGGAGGTGGTGGTCGACCCGGTGGCGCCGGAGTTCGGCGAGACCCCGCTGGTGGCGTTGCGGGAGGGCGCCGTCGGTGTGTCGGCGCCGGTGCGGCTCGGCTGGGCGGCCACCGACACGTCGGGCCTGAAGTCGGTACGCGTGCGTGGCGCGGTCTCGGAGAACCTGTCCGGCGGCACCCGGCGGCTCGCCGGCACGGCCCGGCTGGGTGATCCGTCGACCTGGGCGGTCACGGCCACCGACCGGGCCGGGAACTCGGCGAGCACGGCGGTCACCCGTACCCCCGTGTTGTTGACGGAGGCCGAGGCGACCCGGACCGGAACCTGGCGGACAGTGCGTGACCAGGGGTATCTCGGCGGCGAAGCCGTCGCCGGATCGACCGGCGGCGCGTCGCTGACCTGGACTTTCGCCGGCAGCTCGGCCGCGGTGGTGGCGAGCCGGACAGCCGCTTCGGGACGGGTGCGGATCTACGTCGACGGGGAGTTCCAGGGCATCGTGGACCTGCGGTCGGCGAACGAGCGTCACGGGCAGGCGGTGTGGACGCGGTCGTGGCGCGGCTCGGCCACGCACACCGTCCGCGTGCAGGCGGAGGGCAGCACGGGACGGCCCTCGGTGGTCCTGGACGGCCTGGTCTACCTGCGCTGAGCCGCGAAAACCGGATAGTCGCGGAGAGTGATCGCGTCGGCCTTGCTGAACTGCTTCTCGCCGAGCTGCTTCGACGGCCAGCGGGTCATCATGCGGACGGCGAGGACCCGCAGCCCGATCATGGCGCGGGATCGCGGCGCGGCCATCCGCATCCCGCCCGGCGGCAGGTGCAGCCCACTCTCCACGTAGTCGGCCATCGCCCGCTGGTAGGCCGCGAACGCCTGCTCCGGCTCGGTGGCCCCGGCCAGCTCGCCGGCGAGAACGTAGGCGCCGACCAGGCTCATGCTGGTGCCCAGACCGGCCAGCGGTGACCCGCAGTAACCGGCGTCGCCGATCAGCGCCACCCGGCCGCGCCACCATCTGTCCACCCGCACCTGGTTGAGCGAGTCGAAGTAGAAGTCGGGCGCGGCGGACATCGCGGCGATCAGCTCCGGGACCCGCCATCCGGCTCCGGCGAGCTTCGCGGCGATCAGCCGTTCCGCCTCGGCGCGGGGCAGCCTGTCGAACTCGGGCGACGGGTGCAGGAACGACAGCGACGCCTTGGCCGTGCCGCCGTTCTCCGGCCGCAGGTAGGCGCCCCGCCCGCCGGTCGCCGAGTACATCAGCAGCCAGTGGTCGAGGTCGCCGGGGTCGGGGACGGTGAAGTACGACGTGTAGCCGCCGAGGTAACGCACGAACCGCTCGTCCGGGCCGAACACCAGCCGCCGGGTGCTGGAGTGCACGCCGTCGGCGCCGACGATCACGTCGAACCGCTCGGCGCCCCCGCTCGCGAACGTCACCGTGCGGTCGTCGATCGCGGTGATCCGGTCGCCGAACCGGTAGTCGACGCCGGCCGTCGCGTCGAGCAGGATCCGGGCCAGGTCACCGCGGGCGATCTCGATCTCGGCGACGATGCCCTCGCCGCCGAACGCGGTGGCCGGCACCTCGGCGAGCCGCCGCCCGGAGGCGCTCACCACGGCGAATCCCCGCTCGTCGACCTGCTGAGCCCGGATCCGCTCGCGCATGCCCATCCGTTCCACGACGGTACGAGCCACCCCGCGCACGTCCACCGCGTGCCCACCCGGCCGGGGCGCCGCCGCCCGCTCCACCACCGTCACGTCGGCGCCCGCCCGGTGCAGCCAGAACGCCAGCGCCGGCCCGGCGATCCCGGCACCGGAAATCAGAACCCGCATGTTCCCGCCTCCTTGCGTACTCTGTACATCGATGTACTAGACGCTAGGGCCAGCGGCGCCGAGAAGCGAACCGCACTAGTACGGAGAGGCAGGTGTACTACCGTGGACGCCCCGTACCGCCGGATCGTCGCCGACATCCGCCGCCGCATCGAGACCGGCGAGCTGCGGCCCGGTGACCGGGTGCCGTCGGCCCGCGCCATCACCGCCGAGTGGGGTGTCGCCATCGCCACCGCCACGAAGGCCCACGCGGCGCTGCGCGAGGCCGGCCTGACCGTGGCCCGCCCGGGTGTCGGCACCGTGGTGGCCGGCCCGGCGCCGCCCCGCGACACCGACCTGACCCGCGACCGGATCGTCGCCGAGGCCGTCGCCATCGCCGGCCGGGACGGTCTCGCCGAGCTGTCGATGCGCCGGATCGCCGCCGGGCTGGACGTGGCGACCATGTCCCTGTACCGGCACGTGCCGAGCCGCGACGACCTGATCCTCGCCATGATCGACGCGGCGCTCGGCGAGCTGCGGGTGCCACCGCGATACTCCGGCGACTGGCGGGCCGACCTGGACCGGTGCGCCCGCGCGCTGTGGGCGGTCTTCCAGCGGCACCCGTGGCTCGGCCCGTCGATGTCGATGACCCGCCCGCAGCCCGCCCCGAACGCGCTGCGCCTCGGCGAATGGATGATGGGCGCGCTCGACCCCACCGGGCTCGGCGTCGCCGACCGGCTGCTCGTGCAGGTGCTCCTCTTCAGTTTCGTGCGCGGGGTGGCGAGCGGCCTGGAGCCCGAGGCGCAGGCGGTCCGGGACACCGGGCTCACCGACGAGCAGTGGATGGACGGTCAGGCCGGAGCCTTCGCCGCGTTCGCCGCCCGCCATCCCGCGCCGCACTACGAGCAGTTGTTCCAGGGTGATCTCGACTTCGAGTTCGACCTGCAGGTGCTCTTCGAGTTCGGGCTGGCCCGCTTCCTCGACGGGCTCGCCGTGTGGATCAACCGCTGATCGTCACGACCACCTTGCCGCGGCCGTGCCGGGACTCGACCGCCGTGTGCGCCGCCACCACCTCCTCGAACGGGTAGGCGCGCACCGGCATCACCACCTTCCCCGCCGCGGCCAGCGCGATCACCTCGGCCAGCCGGGCCGGTGAGCGGCCCGCCCGGACCACCGAGGCGCCGTGCTCGGCCGCCGCCCGGTCGTCGACGATCGTGCCGACCCGCTGCGGCGCGATCCCCAGGGCGATCGACTGCGCGATCGCCTCACCACCGGCGGCGTCGAGGGAGACGGTCGGCTTCAGGCCGGTGGCGGTCACCGCTTCGATCAATCCCGCGCCGTACGGGACAGCCACCGCCCCCAGCTCCCGGAGGTGATCGTGATTGCCCACGCTCGCGGTGCCGATCACGGTCGCCCCCGCGAGCCGCGCCAGCTGGGTCGCGACAGTGCCGACACTGCCCGCCCCGGCGTGCACGAGCAGCACGTCTTCGGCGGTCACGCCCAGCTCGAGCAGAGCGCCGCTCGCCGTCTGCGAGGCCGCGACCAGACCCGCCGCGGTCGCGAAACCGAGGCTTTCCGGCTTGGCGACCACGTTCCCGGCCGGGACGGTCAGCAGCTCGGCCACCGCGTTCAGCATCGTCGAACCGAGAACCGCGTCGCCCGGCGCCAGGCCGTCCACACCCTCGCCGACGGCTTCGACGACCCCGGCGTACTCCTGCCCGATCTGCTGCGGGAACACCGCCCGCACCCACGGCATCGTGCCGCGCCGGACCGCCACGTCGAACGGCTGGACACCGGCCGCCCGTACCCGGACCAGCACCTCGCCCGGACCCGGCGCCGGATCCGGCAGCTCCGCGATCCGGAGCACCCCGGGCGGCCCGTACTCATCGAAGACAGCAGCTCTCATGGCCGCAGTCTGCAAGCTGAATGAAGGTTGAGGTCAAGCGTTCTGCACGCGCTCTGCACCCGGCACGGCGCAGTCTCGTCGCATGACATCTCAGGACCTCGCCGAACGGCTCTTCGGCGCGCTCATCGGCGCCGCTGAACTCCTCACCGTCCAGCTCGGCCGCGAGCTGGGGCTCTACGCGGCGCTGCGGACCGGCCCGCACGACCCGGCCGGGCTGGCCAAGGCCGCCGGCATCGACGAACGGTACGCCCGGGAATGGCTGGAGCAACAGGCCGCCGCGGGGTTCCTCACCGCCGGCGCCGGCTCGTTCGCGCTCGAACCCGGCGCCGCCGAGGTGCTGCTCGACGAGGACAACGCGGCCTACGCGGGCGCGGCAGCCGAGTTCGCCCTGGGTGCGGCGCTGCTCACCCCGGCGGTGATCGACGCGTTCCGGACCGGGGCCGGCGTGCCTTACGCCGAATACCGGCACATCCGGCACGGCATCGCCGGTTTCAACCGGCCCCTGTTCACCCACCAGCTCACCGGCGAATGGCTGCCCGCCGTGCCGGAGGTCGACCGGCGGCTGCGTGCCCAGCCCGGTGCGGCCGTCCTCGACCTCGGCTGCGGCATGGGCCATTCCTCGGTGGCGATGGCCCGCGCCTACCCGGCGATCACCGTCCGCGGCGTCGACCTCGACGAGGACTCGATCACCGAGGCGCGCCGGGCGGCGGCCGCCGCCGGAGTCGCCGACCGGGTCTCTTTCACCGTCGGCGACGCGGCCGCCGCCGGCGGAACCTACGACCTGATCACCGTCTTCGAGGCGCTGCACGACATGGGCGACCCGGTAGGGGTGCTCCGCAACGCCCGTGAGCTGCTCACCGGCGGCGGCAGCGTGCTCATCGCCGACGAGCGGGTGTCCGACGAGTTCACCGCCCCGGCCGGCGAGATCGAGCGCCTCCAGTACGCGTTCAGCGTCCTGCACTGCCTGCCCGCCACCCGCGCCGAGAACCCGGTCGTCGCCAACGGCACCGTGCTCCGCGCGCCGACCCTGCTCGGCTGGGCCCGTGACGCCGGATACCCCACGTCCGAGGTCCTCGACATCGAGAACGACTTCTGGCGCTTCTACCGCCTCCGCTGACCGCTCTGTCCGGTCCCCGATTCCGGGTTGCGGCCGCCCCGGGGACCGGCTCTACCGTCGGATCGTGCTGGTGCGGGTGCTGGGTCCTTTCGAGGTGGACGGCGAGAACGGGCCGATCCACCCGGCCGGCGCGTCCCAGCGCGTCATCCTCGCCCTCCTCGCCCTGCACGCCGGCCGTCCCGTCCCGGTGTCCGCCCTGACCGACGCCGTCTGGCCGGAGTCCCCGCCGCCGTCGGCCCGCAACACCCTCCAATCCCACGTGGCCCGCCTCCGCTCCCGGCTCCCCACCCCGGCCCTGATCACCCTCGGCCCCGCCGGCTACCGCCTCGGCCTGCCCCGCTCCCACGTGGACGCCCTCCACTTCGAGGACCTGACCCGCCCCGCGGCCGGTCCGCGTGTTCCCGAGGCGATGGCGTTGTGGCGGGGTGATCCACTTCCGGAGTTCGCGGGTGAGCCGTTCCGGGGCATCGCCGCCCGGCTGGTCACGCTCCACCGCACGCTGCTCGTCCGGCACGCCGTCTCGCTGGACGCCGCCGAGGCGGCGGCCTCACTGCAGGCGGTGGCCGACGCGGACCCCTGCTGGGAGGACGGCGCTGTCGCCCTCGCCGCCGCGC
Organism: Actinoplanes philippinensis; assembly: GCF_900113015.1. GTDB lineage: Bacteria > Actinomycetota > Actinomycetes > Mycobacteriales > Micromonosporaceae > Actinoplanes > Actinoplanes philippinensis. The sequence goes on along the minus strand of NZ_FONV01000005.1, from coordinate 447,799 downwards.
TGGCGGCGACCGGCCGCCGGGGGGACGCACTGGAGGTGTTGCGCCGGCATTCCGACGCGGTCATCGACCGCCTGGGCCTGGACCCCTCCCCACGTGTACGCCGAACCCAGCTGACCATCCTCCGGGCCACCACCCCACCCTCCGCCGGCGCCCGGCCCCCGGCGGGGGTGCCGGTCGCGGGTCCCGACACAGCGCCGGCGTCCGGACCGTTCGGGAGTGAGGATCCGGCCGTGGGGGTGGGGGCGGCTTCCACGACCGGCCGGGGTTCGGGCGTACCGCTGCGGTTCTCGTCGTTCCTCGGTCGTGCTGAGGAGCAGCAGGAGCTTGCCGCGCTGCTCGCCGGGGACGGGCCGGCCCTGGTCAGCGTCGTCGGGCCCGGTGGGGTGGGGAAGACCCGGCTGGTGGCGGAGACCGTGCGGGCCGCCACCGGTGTCGTGTGGGTGGATGCCGCCGGGGTACGCGAGGAGGACCTGACCGAGGCGCTGGCCGTCGGAGTGGGCGCGCGGGTCGCACCGGCGGATGATCCGTTCACGGTGATCGCCGCGGCGGCCGCCCGGCATCGGATCGTGGTGCTGGACAACTGCGAGCACGTTCTCGGCACGGCGGCCCGCCTGGCGGAGGCGCTGCGTGCCGCCCGTCTGGTGGTGACCAGTCAGGAGAGCCTCCGGGTGGACGGCGAGCAGATTCTGCGACTGGCTCCGTTGGGTGCGGCCGCGGCCCGGCGGCTGTTCTGTGAACGGGCCGGTGCGCCACCGTCGGCGCTGGTCGACGAGATCGTGGAACGCCTCGACCTGCTGCCGCTGGCGATCGAGCTGGCGGCGACCCAGGCGGCGGCGCTCGGTGTGGCGGAGCTGCATGCCCGGCTCGACGACCGGCTCGAACTGCTGAACCGCGGCCCGCGGGACGGCGACCCCCGGCACCGGACGCTGCGTGCCGTCGTGGCGTGGTCGTTCGGCCTGCTCGACGAGCCGTCGGCCCGCCTGCTGCGAAGACTCGCCGTCTTCGCCGGAACATTCACCGTCACCGCTGCCGAAGCCGTCACCGCTGCCGAAGCCGTCACCGCGACCGAAGCCGTCACCGCGGCCGAAGTCGCAGCCGGAGCCCTCGCCGGAGCCGGAGACGAAGCCGTCACCGCAGCGGAAGCCGGAGCCGGAGCCCGGGACGGGGGCGAGGCAGATCTGCCGCGGGCTCGGGTTGCGGCGCTGCTGGCCGGGCTGGTGGATCGGTCGCTGGTGGTTCGGGACGGGCCGGGACGGTTTCGGCTGCTGGAGACCGTCCGGGCGTACGCCGCGGAGGGAGCCGGACTCGATCGGGCGGTGACCGAGGCGCGGCACGCCGAGATGATGGCCGCCGCCGCCGGAGATCTCGACCGGCGGATGCACGGCCCGGACCAGGCGGCCGCGGTACGGGAGTTCGACGCCCTGCTGCCCGATCTGCGGCTGGCGTTCGCGCGCGGCACGCCGGAGACCCGGGTCCGGCTGGCCGCCGCCGTGTACCGGTACGGCTACCGCTGCCAGCAGTACGAGGTGCTGGCCTGGGGCCGGGCCGCCCTCGACGGTCCACCGCATCCGGACGCGCTGGCCGCCGCGGCCACACACGCCTGGGGCCGCGGTGACCTGCGGGAGGCCCGTGAGCTGGCCAGCCGGGCGGATCCGCCGGGTGCGGCCGCGCACGAGGTCCTCGGTGACGTGGCGCTGGTGGCCTGTGAGGCCGGGACGGCGCTGCGGCACTACCGGGCGATGGGTGGCGATCCGGTGCACCGGGTGTCCGGCCTGGTCGGGGAGGCGCTGGTGCTGGCCTGGTCGGGGCGGGTGGCGGAGGCGACGGTGGTGGCCGGCGAGGCGGTGGCGCTGGCCGACGGGACGGGCAATCCGAGCGCCCGGGCGGAGGCGCGGTACGGGCTGGGCGAGGCGCTGGGCGACATCGACCCGGACCGGGCGCTGGCGTTGCTGGCCGAGGCGGTGGAGCTGGCGGCGCCGGTGGACGATCGGCTGTTCCGGGCGGCGGCCGGGACGGCGGCGGTGGCGGTGCGCAGCCGGCACGGCGATCCGGGGCCGGCGCTCGCCGAGTTCCGGGAGGTGCTGCGGCTGTGGCGGCGGGCCGGCAACGACACCCTGCACGCGGCTGCTCTGCGTAACCTGCTGGTGCTGCTGGCCCGGGTCGGCGCGGACGAGACGGCGGCGCTGCTGGACGGGGCGCTGCCGCCGGCCGCGGTGTACCCGGCGGAGGCGGCCCGGCTGCGGCGCGCCCGGGCGGCGGTGGCCGAACGGCTGGGGCCGGACCGGGTGACGGCCTTGCGCAAGCGCGGTGAGCTGCTGGGACCCGTCCGGGTTACGGAGGAGGCGGCCCGGGCCATCGACGTGCTGCTCGCCCGGGGGTGTGGTTGACGGGTGGCTCCCCCGGGCGGGTCGATACGGTAAGCGGGTGTCTCAGATCCCGTGGTGGGGCCTGCCCCTGGTAGCGGTCGTGTTCGCGCTGGCCGGCGCCGCGGCGGCGCACTTCGTCTTCACTCGCAACAACCGTCTGCTCAGCCGGTCCCGCCGGGACCGGCAGTGGTATGAGGAGCGCAAGGAGGCCTACGTCCGGTTGCTGGCCGCGTTCGAGCACGCGACGCATCGGCTGCGGACGAGTTTCGACGCCGGGGAGAAGCCGCCGGCGCCTCTGGTCTACGTCGACCAGGTCGGCCCGGCGCTGATGTCGGTCCGCCTGCTCGCCTCCGGGCCGGTGCGGAGCGCTGCTCTGGCCGTACACCTGCAATTGGAGCGTCTGCACGGTGAGATGAATCCGGCCGGGGTGATCGGGGTGCAGCCGCAGACCCACTTCCGGGAGTTGCTGGCGCAGGTGCCGCTGGTGATGCAGCAGTTCGAGGCGGCGATCCGGGAGGAGCTGGGGATCGTGGACACGCCGCCCCAGCCGTCGCTGAACGGGCGTCCCGAACTGACCCGCTGACCGCCCCCTCTTTCTGCAAACGTTTGCATCGGGCACTATCGAGGCCGTGACCGATCAACTCTCACTCGATCCCGTGTCCGCCGCCATCGCCGGGTGCGGGCTTGTCGCCGTCCTCCGGGCACCCACCGCCGACGGGTTCTCCGCGGTGGCCGACGTCCTGGTCGCCGCCGGTGTCACCGCCCTGGAGGTGACGCTGACCTCGCGTGGCGCGCTGGAGGCGATCTCCGGCCTGCGGCGGCAGCTGCCCGACACGGTGGTGGTCGGCGCGGGCACCATCCTGACCGAGGAGGACGCGAAGGCGGCCGTCGGCGCGGGCGCCACGTTCCTGGTGTCCCCGGTCAGCGGTCTCGGCCCGCAGCCGGTGCCGTACTACCCGGGCGCGTTCAGCCCCACCGAGGTGCACGCCGCGCACCGGGCCGGCGCCCCGCTGATCAAGCTGTTCCCGGCCGGCGGCCTCGGCCCCGGCTACCTCAAGGACCTGCGCGGCCCGCTGCCGGACGTGAAGATCATGCCGACCGGGGGTATCGGCCTGGACGACATCGCCAAGTGGCTGACCGCCGGCGCGGTCGCGGTCGGTGTCGGCGGCCCGCTGATCGGCGACGCCGCCACCGGTGGCAGCCTCACCGCGCTGGCCGCCCGGGCCCGGCACGCGGTCGACGCCGTGAGCTACGCACGGTCATGACGGGTCTGCTCACCCTCGGCGAGTCGATGGGCATCTTCGTCGCCGACGGCATCGGCCCGCTCGACCGGGCTCGTGGCTTCACCCTCGGCGTGGCGGGGGCGGAGAGCAACGTGGCCATCGGTGTCGCCCGGCTCGGCGGCGACGCGACGTGGCTGGGCCGGCTCGGTCCGGACGCGACAGGCGCGCTCGTCGCGGCACGGTTGCGGGCCGCGGGCGTACGCGTGCTGGCCGTCCCCGACGAGGCGCACACCGGCCTGATGATCCGCTACCAGCGGTCGAGCGAGTTCATCCAGGCCGACTACCACCGGGCCGGCAGCGCGGGCTCCCGCCTGGCCCCGGCGGACGTGCCGGCCGCGGAGATCGCCGCGGCCGGGATCGTGCACGTCACCGGCATCACCCCGGCGCTGAGCGACTCCTGCCGGGCGGCCGTGTTCCACGCCGTCGACCAGGCGCGGGCGGCGGGCGTCGCGGTGTCGGTGGACGTCAACTACCGGGGCAAGCTGTGGTCGCCGCCGGTCGCCGCCCCGGTTCTGCGTGAGCTGGTGAGCCGCGCCGACGTGGTGTTCGCGTCGCCGGAGGAGGCGGCGCTGTTCGTGGACTCCGACGACCCGGTGGACGGGCTGGCGAAGCTGGGCCCGGCCGAGGTGATCGTGAAGGACGGGGCCCGCGGTTGTGTGGCGCTGATCGACGGGGTGCGGCACGAGATCCCGGCGCTGACGGTGACGGCGGTCGACACGGTCGGGGCCGGGGACGCGTTCGTGGCCGGCTATCTGGCCGACCGGCTGGCCGGGGCGGGCGCGGAGCAGCGGCTGCGCACGGCGATCGCCGCGGGCGCGTTCGCGGTCACCGTTCCGGGCGACTGCGACGGCCTGCCCGACCGCTCTGAGCTGGGCGCTCTCGGTGGCGGCGACATCGTCCGGTAAATGGGTGGATTAGGCCACGGAGAGAGCGGGTACCGGTTTCACAACGGCGAATTCATCGATCTGAGGAGGCCGTTATGCAACCGACGCCGTTCACTCCGTGGACGTGGCGCGACCCGTCGCCGCTGGGCAACGACCCGGTGACCGTCGAGTCCGCCGAGGAGTACGGGACGACCGGCGTGGACCTGGTCGGCTACAAGGTCGAGGCCACTGACGGCCACATCGGCTCGGTCGACAAGGCCAGTCACGACGTCGGCAGTTCGTTCCTGGTGGTCGACACCGGGCCGTGGATCTTCGGGCGGAAGGTCCTCCTCCCGGCCGGCACGGTCCAGACGTTCGACCACGACGAGCGCAAGGTGTACGTGGATCGGACGAAGGAGCAGATCAAGAACTCTCCGGAGTACGACAAGGACACCTTCGAGACGCCGGAGTATCGGGAGCAGGTCGGCGACTACTACACCGGTAGTTACCGCGACTACCCTCGCTGATCCTCGCCAGAGCCCGCCGCCCCGCCCGTCACCCCCACGGGCGGGGCGGCGTGTGTCCGGGCCCGCTGATCCAGGTAGTCGGACAGCCGCGCCGAACCGGTCAGCATGGCCCGCCCGCGTGCGGTGAGCCGCTGCCGCCACTGCGCGATCGACGCCGCCAGCGGCCCCGGCCCACCGGCCGCGCGAACCTGCTCGATCACCGTCGCGATGTGCGCGATCGGGTAGCCGCCGCGGCGCAGCAGGTGGGCCAGCTCCGCGTCGCGGACGTCGTCGGGGGAGTAGACCCGCGCCGTCCGGGAACGGGCCGGCGCCAGAATCCCGGCACGCTCCCATTTGCGCAGCGTCGCCGCGGTGACGCCGAGCCGGTGGGCGAGCACCCCGACGGAGACCGGCCGGTCCGGCAGATGCCCGGGCGCCGGCGTCTCGACCAGAGCTGCGGCGACCGCCGTCACGGTGTCACGATCGCGGCGCAGCTGCACGTGGGCGGCGTCGATCACGGCGAGCGCGGCGTCCAGGTCGTCACGGAGAACGGCCCGCATGATCTCCCCGGCCGCCGGATAGCCGTACCCCGGGAGAAGCCCCAGATAGGCGGCGAGCGCCCCCGCGTGGTCGTCGGTGTAGACCCGGTAACCGCTCGCGGTGCGCCGCGCCGGCGGGATCGCACCGGCCTCCTCATAGTTGCGCACCGCCTGCGCGGACAGCCCGTGCGCCCGCGCCAGATCCACCGGCCGGTGAACCCCGTTTTGAGACTTCAGCGGACTCCTCCCAGCTGGATCGAGTCAAAGTTTCAACTGCTGGTTCAACGATACGGTTGAGGTCATGGCTTTCGACACCGAGCTGCGATCCCTGATCTCCGCGCGCCGCCCGCTCCTGCTGGCCCTGGGCGAGCCCTACCACGGCGAGCCCGCCTTCCCCGGCCTCCGCAACCGGATCCTCGACACCCTCGCCGGCGAGGGTTTCCGCTCGATCGCGATCGAGTCGGACCGGGCCGCCGCGCTCGCCGTCGACGACTACGTGCAGGGCCTGCGCGACGACGTGGACCTGTCCACCGGCATCAGCCACGGCTGGGGCGCGCACCCGGCCACCCGTGACCTGATCGACGGGCTGCGCGCCCACAACGCCGGCCGCCCACCGTCCGATCGTGTCGCCGTTCACGGCTTCGACGCCCCCACCGAGATCGAGGCGGCCCCCAGCCCCGGCCCCTACCTGCGGAAACTTCGCGACTACCTGGGCGCTGAGGCGCCCGGGCTCGACGATCTCGTCGGCCCGGACACCCGCTGGACGGCGCCGGAGATCATGTATGACGCGACGCGATCACCCGGCCGCTCACCGGAGGCTGCCGCGCTGCGAGGTCTCGCGGAGGATTTCCGGACGCGGTTGTACGGCCACGCGCCCCGCCTCGTCAAGGACACCTCCGCCCGCGCCTGGCGCCACGCGACGGTGCTGGCGTCGACGGTGATCGGGCTGCTCACGTACCACGCCGCGATGGCCGCCCCGGGCACCCATTCGGAGCGGATCGCCGGCCTCCTGCAGGCCCGCGACGCGCTGATGGCCCAGAACCTGCTCGACATCCTGGCCGCCGAACGAGACCGCGGCCCGGTCCTGGTCGCCGCCCACAACACCCACCTGCAGCGCGGGCCGAGCCGGTGGGAGACCCACTGGGAGGGTGTGGACTACGCCGCCGAGTGGTCCGGGGCCGGTTCGATCGTGTCCGCCCTGCTCGGCGACCGTTACGTGTTCGTGGCCGGCAGCCTCGGCGCCAGCGGCCCCGCCGGCCTGGGCGCCCCCGAGCCCGGCACCTACGAGGAACGGCTCGGCCCCGACACCGGCCTCTTCCCGCCCCCGGCCGGCGCCGGCCTGCGCGAACGTGAGCACGAGTTGCTCGGCCACTTCGCCCTGACCCGGGAGATCGTCGAGTCGTCCGATGCGATCCTGCACATCGGTCACGGGCCGGGCGCCGCCGTGGCCGCCCGGATCAGCGCCCTGCCCGGAGTGACCGAGACCCGGATCGAGCCGGGTTCCGACATGCCGCCGTACACCTGGGGTGACCGTTTCTTCTTCGCCGGCGAGGATCGGATGCGCCCGTTCGCGACGATCGTCCACCACGACGTCCCCGGCTTCGACGAGCGCTCCCAGCTCTCCGCCGAGGGCCGGCACCGGCTCAACATCGAGGTCGGCCGCACCGAGTTCGGCAACCTGTTCGGTTACGGCCCGGAGGAGTTCGCCACCCACCAGGACAAGATCGACTTCACCGAACCAGACCGCCTGATCCCGCACCCCGCCTACGCCGTCCAGGGCTGGGCCGCCATCGTCGACCCCGGCCCGGCCACCGCCACCGAAGCGACCCGCCTGCTGGCCCAGGCCCGATCCCGCTCCGCCGCCCGAGAAGCCCGCCGCTCCCGCTGACCCGTTACCCCGCGGTCGCCTTCCCCGCCGGTCGCCTCCGCCCAGCGCCGCCACCGCCCGCCTCCGCCCAGCGCCGCCACCGCCCGCCTCCGCCCAGCGCCGCCACCGCCCGCCGCCGTCCGGCGCCGCCACCGCCCGCCGCCGTCCGGCGCCGCCACCGCCCGCCGGTCACCGCCGTCCAGCGCCGCCCGCCGTCGCCTGTGCCCACCGCCCCACCGACCCTCCGGTCGTCGGCGGTGCGCGCCTGTCCGGGCGCGCCGCCGACGGTGACCGGATCGTTCCGGGGCCGGGCGTGATGGTGCCTTCTGGCCGGGCTCGTGGCGGCGTTGGATGGAACCATGACCAACGCACTCATCGTGATCGACGTTCAGGAGTCCTTCCGTGCCCGGCCGCTCTGGGCGACGACCGACAACCCCGACGTGGCGACGAAGGTGGGCCGGCTCGTCGACGCCGCCCGCGCCGCCGGTGACCGGGTGATCTGGGTGCTGCACTCCGAACCCGGCACCGGCAACACCTTCGACCCGGCCGGCGGGCACGTGCGGGTGATGGACGAGCTCTCCCCGGCCGACGGCGAACCGCAGCTGATCAAGACCGTGCACAACGCGTTCACCACCACCAACCTGCAGCACCTGCTCACGGTGGCCGGAGTCGGCGCGATCACGGTGTGCGGCCTGCGAACCGAGCAGTGCGTCGAGACCACCGCCCGGGTCGCCTCCGACCTCGGTTACCAGGTGACCTTCGCGATCGACGCCACCGCCACCAACCCGATCCCGCACCCGGACGCCCCGGCCGACCAGACCGTCGAGGAGTTGCTGGCCGACCCCCGTACGCTGTCGGCGGCGGACGTCGCGGCCCGCACCGTCTACGCGCTGTCCGGCCGCTTCGCCACCGTGAAGACGGTCGCCGAGATCCTCGCAAGCTGACCGCCCATCCGAACCGGACGTCCCGGGCAAGCCCCCGGGACCACCGGATGAGCGCTGGAGGGAGTTGACCGGATCGTGAGCCGGGTGCTGTTCGTCCTGACCCCGCAGGTGCACCTGCTCGACCTGGCGGGACCGGCGCAGGTGTTCTCGACCGCCCCCGGTTACCGGCTGCACTACGTGGCCGAGGCGTCGCCGGTGCCGACGTGGCAGGGCGTGCCGCTCTGCGCCGAGCTGGAGTGGCCCGCCCTGGATCCCGGTGACCTGCTGCTGGTCCCGGGCTGGCGCAGTGGCTACGGCTACTTCACCCCGGAAACCCTGGAGCGGATCGCCGCCCATCACGCGGCCGGCGGAACGGTCGCCTCCGTCTGCGCCGGCGCGGACGCCCTGGGCCGGGCCGGTCTGCTCGACGGCCGCCGCTGCACCACCCACCACGACCTGCAGGACGCGTTCGCCCGCCGTTTCCCGAAGGCGACAGTGGCCCGCGACGTGCTCTACGTCTGTGACGATCGGGTGGTCACGTCGGCCGGCATCGCCAGCGGCATAGACCTGGCCCTGCACCTGGTCGCCCAGCGGCACGGCCCGGCCACCGCGGCCCGGGTGGCCCGGGAGATGGTCGTCTACGCCCGCCGCAACGGCGAGGAACAGCAGCACAGCGCCATGCTCCGGCACCGTGCCCACCTCAGTGACGTGGTGCATCGCGTCCAGGACCGGATCGACGCCGACTTCGCCGCCGCACTGCCGCTGGCCCAGCTGGCTACCGGCGCCGGAGTCAGCGAACGCACGCTGACCCGCCTGTTCACCGCCGCCACCGGCCGGACCCCGCTCCGCTACCAGCAGCTGCTCCGCCTGGAACGAGCCGAGTACCTGATCGGCCACGGCTCGACAACCGAGTCCGCGGCCCGCGCGGTCGGCTTCACCGACGCCCGCATGCTCCGCCGCCTCCGTGCGCGCTGAGGACCGACCCGGCGGTGTCGCGGGCGGTCCGGCAGATCCGGGGGCCGGCCGGGTTCGAGGTCTTGGGCCGCATCCGGCCCGGCGGTGGCGGGTCGGCCGGGACCGGCGACCGCCCGCTCCGGACTATTGCGGGACTTTGCGTGGCCGTACCGAAAGAATTGTTTCAACGGGAACGGCCGGGCCCGTCTGGCACCGGGGCCCGGCCGTTTCACCGGTGGCTTGCGCTCACACAGGGGGAAAGCGATTGGGGGGTCGCTCTGTGGAGCGGCAAGCCGCTATTTGTAGGTGATGTTCGCGGAGGTGAACTTGCAGTTGGTGCCGTCCCCGCCGGTGCTCGCCTTGTACGTGGCGACCTTGGTGGGCTCGGCGCCGGTCTTGTTGCCCTTGTAGGTGACGCAGATCGAGATCTTCTTGCTGCTGTCGCCGATGACCGTGATGCCGGAGAACGTGGCGGTGTCGCCGAAGTTCGAGTTGATCCCGACCAGGCTGGAGCCGGGCGCGGTGACCTCGATGTTCTTCAGCACGACGGCCCGCTTGTACTGGGTCTTGCAGTTGCCGCACGAGCGGTAGAGCTTGCCGAAGTCGCTGACCGCGAAGCCGCTGACGGTCAGCGTGCCGCCGCCGTTGTGCTGGAACACCTTGTCGTCGGCGCCCTTCGCGCCACCGCCGGTGACCGTGTACTTGGCGCTGGAGCCGCCCTTGAAGGTGGCCGCGTCCTCGCCGACGTTCTCCCACCACACGTTGGAGATCGTGCAGGAGCCGAGGCAGTGCACGCCGTCGGCGGCCGGGGAGCCGATGATGACGTTCTTCAGGGTCGCGCCGTCGGCCAGCGTGAACAGCGGGTCCTGGCCCTCGTCCTGGCTGCCGGTGCCGAGCGCGCCGCTGCCGACATACCGCTTGAGGCCGCCGTCGAGGGTGCCGGAGACCGCCTTGGTCGCGGTGAGCTTCACGGTGCCGGTCGCGGACGGCCACGTCGCGGCGGAGGCGCCCTGCGTGTGGACGACCGCTCCGAGGCCCAGGCCGAGCGCGGCGATCGCCACCACACCGGCACGCCACCGCTTCCGCAGATTGTTGAACACGATCGGCCTTTCAGTGGGGATGAAAGAATGGGGGAACGGGATAAATCCTGACCCCCATTGCCGACCCCTGTCAACTCGCTTAATCAGTAATTTAACCATGCATTTGTAAATGAATGGAGAAATGCATTCCACTGATTAAGTGTGTGCCCGGCGGTGAAAGGTTGCCTGTAATTTTCTGCTACCGGAAGACTACGGAACGTCCATGTCGGTGTCGTCGGCGACATCACCCACCGGCACCACCCGGACCGGGTTGGCGCGCAGATAGTCGCGGGCGCCACGGTCCCCGGTCGCGGACGCCGACACCCCGGCCCAGTGGTCACGGCCGAGCAGCACCGGATGCCCGCGCCGCTCGCCGTAGCCGCCCATGACCAGGGCGCCGGGGTGGGCGTGGGCGAGGACCCGGCGGACCGCCTCGGCCGAGACCCCCGGCATGTCGGCCAGCAGCACCACGGCCGCCGTCACGCCGGTCGCCGGGAGCGCGGCCAGCCCGGCCCGCAGCGACGAGCCCATGCCGGTCGCCCAGTCCGGGTTGACCACCGTCGCCGGCAGGTCCGGCGCGGCGGCCCGCACCTGATCGGCCGCCGCGCCGAGCACCACCGTCACCGAGGCGCAGCCCGCCTCGCGCAGTGTGTCCGCGGCCCGCTGCACGAGGAGCCGGCCACGGTACGGGACCAGCGCCTTCGGCATGCCGTAGCGCCGGCCCGCCCCGGCCGCCAGCACCAGTCCCGCGACCGTCACCGCGGCAGCGCCAGACCCCGGACGGCGGCCAGCGGCAGCGCGGTCCGCGGGTGGTACGCGGTACGCCACAACCCGCCGTGCGCCGCCGCCACGGCCTCGTCCTCCCAGGCGGCCGGAGCGGCCGACCGCGGTTTGCGGATCTGGTGCACCAGCAGCAGCGCCATCAGCCGGCTCGCCGTCTCCGGCTCGAAGATCTCCACGTCGAACAGGTGGGCGCCCGCGTAGGCGGCGGCGAGCAGACGGTTGCTGAGCACCGACCGGGTACGCGTGGGCGGCGCCACCGCGAAACTGACCACCCCGTCGCGGCGGGTGAGCGTGGACCGCCAGCGGTGGATGCGCTTGGCCAGCGCGTAGTTGGGGCCCTGCTGCGGGACGAGGCTGTCGTTGATCCCGGGCGCCGTGGCGTACGGGTAGTTGGGCCGCAGCAGCCGGCCGCCGGAGACCACGGCGCCCAGTCGCGCCCGCGCGGACCGGGCGGCGTACCGCTCACGGGACTGGGTGACGGCCGTGCCCGGGGCCGCGTACACGTCGGTCGGGGTGGCCAGGAACGCGAGCGCCGTGTCGTGCCGATGCTGCCGCAGGTGGGTGCCGAGCGCGTCGACGGCCGCCGCGAGCAGCGGGTAGGCGCCGCCGGGGGCGTACACGTAGTTGCCCAGGATCAGCCGGCCGTCGAAGCCGAGCACCCACTGCGCCACCGCGCTCAGGTCGTTGAGCAGGTCCACGCCGGGGGTCTCGCCGCTCGCCGGGGCGAGCAGCCGCCCGGCCGTCACCTTCGTCCGCAGCCGCTGCCACAGGTCCTCGCGGGGCAGGTCGAGGGCGAGGACCGTGCCACCCCAGTCGAGGAACGACCCGACCGGCCCCATCTCGGTGCCGGCCCCGGCCGCGACCAGCGTCTGATCGCTCAGGTCCAGCCAGTCCGGGGAGGCGGCGACCTCCCGGACCGCGTCGGCGCACGACTCCTCGATCGACCCGGCGGCCACCCAGGCGTCCAGCCGGCGCTGCAGGGCGTCGCCGCGCAGCAGTTCGCCCCGGTACGGCAGGACGACCTCGGTCCCCGGCCGGTCCGTGCCCTTCACCTCGACCGTCTCCAGCGGACGCTCCGGGGCCGCCATCAGGGCTTGGGCCAGGGCGAAGTCGCCGTCGTCACGCCGGTACCGGATGCGGGCCTGCACCGAGGCCAGGCCGGCTTCGGCGATCTCGTAGCCGGCCGTGCCGTCGGCGGCCAGCCCGGCTTCCACCAGGGCTTTGAAGTGGCGCGGATAGCCGCGCCGCCAGTCGGGCTCGCGCTCGGCGGCCGCGGCGGCGGCCGGGTCCACGGAGCGCAGGGCATCGGCGACGACGGCCCGGCCGAACGCCGTGCTGGAACGCCGTCCGGTCTCGTCGGAGGGGAAATCGATCAGGGGGGCAGGGTGATCCACCGCGCCAGTATCGCCGCCTCCTACCAGAGGAGGAGAAGCCCTCCTTCGGCCGGTCGCCGATGCGGCCCCCGGACGGACGATTCCGCCGCCCGGAACGGCGAACGTAAGCCCATGACCACCATCGATTCGCTCACCGCGGGCAGCCTGCCCGCCCAGCGCGGCGAGGCCCGCTGGAACCGGCCGCTGCTCTTCCTCACCGCCGCGTCGGCGGTGCTCGCTGTCATCGCCCTGACCGGGATCTTCGTCGACGACCGGATCCTCACCGGCGTGCCGATCTGGCTGAAGCCGTTCAAGTTCGCCGTGTCGTTCGTGTTCTACGCCTTCACGCTGGCCTGGATGCTGGCCGTCCTGCCGCGCCGCAGCCGTGCCGCCGAACGGGCCGGCGTCGTCATCCTCGCGGTGGCGGTGGTCGAGCTGACCATCATCGTGACCCAGGTGATCCGCGGTACGACCAGCCACTTCAATGTCAGCACGCCGCTGAACGAGACGCTCTGGAACATCATGGGGCCGTCGATCATGGTGCTGTTCCTCGCCCAGGTGGTGATCGCGGTGGCGGCGTTGCGGCAGCGGATCCCGGACCGGCCGGCCGCCTTCGCGATCCGGCTGGGACTGGGCATCTCCCTGCTCGGCATGGCGATCGCCTTCCTGATGACCTCGCAGACGACCGACGCCGGGCTGCTCGGGGCACACTCGGTCGGCGTGCCGGACGGTGGGCCGTCGATGCCGGTCACCGGGTGGAGCACCACCGGCGGCGATCTGCGGATCAGCCACTTCGTCGGGCTGCACGCCCTCCAGGCGCTGCCGCTGCTGGCGTACGGGCTGGCGCGCTGGACCCGGCTGGCGGAGGTGGCACGGGCCCGGCTTGTGCTGATCGGCGGGAGCGCGTACGCCGTAGTGGTGATCCTCTTGACCTGGCAGGCGCTGCGGGCGCAACCGCTGCTGCAACCGGACAGCCTCACCCTCGCCGCGTTCGCCGCCGTGGCCGCCGTGACCGGCGTCGCGAGCGCCGCCGCGATCCGGGGCCGGGCGTGACCGCGACCCTGTTCTCCCTGACGTTCCTGCTGGCCGCGCCGTTCTGGGCGCTGATGATCCTGCTGCCGAAGTGGTCGTGGACCACCCGCATCGTGCGCAGCCCGCTGATCGTGCTGCCGATCGTGGCGATCTACGCGGCGCTCATCCTCCCGGACTTCGGTCACGTGTGGGCGAGCGTGTCGAATCCGACCCTGGACGGGGTGGCCGAGTTGCTCGGCTCCCCGGCCGGGGCGGCCGCCGGCTGGGCGCACATGCTCGCCTTCGACCTGTTCGTGGGCCGCTGGTCCTACCTGGACAGCCGCGAGCGCGGGCTCCCGGCGCTGCTGATGGCGCCGATCCTGGTCCTGACCATCATGCTCGGGCCGCTGGGGCTGGCCGCCTACCTCGCGGTGCGGCCCCGCCGGCCCGAGCGCCTAGGCTGACCGGCATGAACTGGGCGGGCCGCCTTCTCAACGCGCGGGAGACGCTCCCGCGCATGCTGCTGCTCATCCTCAGCGGTGTCGCCTACCTGCTCGTCATCTGCGGGACGCAGGCCCCACCGACCGGGCCGCAGTGGCTGCTCGCCGGGCTCGCGTTCGCCGCCGGGCTCCTGCTGCACCGCCGGCAGCCGGTCAACCTGCTGGTGCAGACACTGCTCTTCGGGATCGCGCTGGCCTTCCTCGAGGACCCGACGATCAACCAGGTGGGCACCGCGTGGGCGCTGGGCGAGCTGGCCTTCTGGGCGCCCCGGGCGGTCTGGATCGCGGGCGGCGCCGGCCTGGTCGCCGTGACGTATCTGTCGCTCGGCCTGCCGGGCGCGGGCGTCGGCGTCACCGAGGCGATGCTGGGGCTCAGCACCAGCCTGGGCATGCCGATCCTGCTGGGCCTGGTCGGCCGGACCACCCACCAGCTGGGCCTGCAGGCCGCCCGCCGGACCGAGTCGGAGCAGCGCGCCGCCCGCGCCGACGAGCGCGCCGCCATCGCCCGGGAGCTGCACGACGTGGTCGCCCACCACATCGCCTCGGTGGTGCTCCGGGTCGGCGTGGCCCGGCACGTCCTGCCGGACCTCGACCCGAGGGTGACCGACGTCTTCGACGACGTCCACCGGACGGGGACGGAGGCGTTGACCGATCTGCGGCAGCTGGTCGCGGTCCTCCGAGACCCCGAGGGGGTACGCGGTGACGCCGCCCTGACCGCGATCGAGCCGTCGGCCCTGCCCGCCGCACTGGACGGCGCCGTGGAGAAGGCCCGCCTGGCCGGGGTGATCGTGGAGGCCGAGATCGACCCGGCGGTCGGCTCGCTGGACGCGGTGCGCGGCCTGGCCGTGCTCCGGCTCACCCAGGAGGCGCTGACGAACGTGGCGAAACACGCCGGCCCGTCGGCCACGGCCTCGTTACGGGTCCGCACGGCCGGCTCCGGTGTGGAATGGGCGGTGGTGGACGACGGCGGAGGGCCGACCGGCGCGCGGGACGTCCCGGTGGGCGGCGGTCACGGGCTGACCGGCATGCGCGAGCGGGTCGAGGTGCTCGGCGGGACCCTGACCGCCGGGCCGGACGGGAAGGGATGGCGTGTGAGCACGGTGCTGCCGGGATGATCCGGGTGCTGCTCGTCGACGATCAGCAACTGATCCGGGCCGGGTTGCGGATGCTCTGCGACGCCCAGCCCGGCATGGAGGTGGTCGGCGAGGCCGGTGACGGGCGGGCCGCGGTCGAGCTGGCGGCCCGGCTGCTGCCCGACGTGATCGTGATGGACCTGCGGATGCCCGGCGTCGACGGCATCACCGCGACCAGCCGGATCATCGCCGCCCGCCCGGCGGCCCGGGTGCTGGTGCTCACCACGTTCGGCGACGACGACCACCTCTACCCGGCGCTGCAGGCCGGCGCGTGCGGGTTCCTGCTCAAGGACGCCCCGCCGGAGGAGCTGCTGCACGGCATCCGGCAGGCGGCGACCGGGGAGAGCCCGTTCAGCCAGGACGTGCTGCGCCGGCTGGTGCGCCGCGCCGTCGACGCCCGGCCCGAGCCCCGCGGCCGGGTCGGCGGCCTGACCGCCCGCGAGCAGGAGGTGCTGGAGCTGGTCGGGGAGGGGCTGAGCAACACCGAGATCGCCGAGCGGATGCACATCGGGGTGACCACGGTGAAGACGCACATCACCGCGCTGATGACCAAGACCGGCAGCCCCAATCGGGTACGCCTGGCGCTGCTCGCCCATCGGGCCTGACTCCTCAACCGGGACGCCCGGCGGCCGATCACGCCGGGCATGCGTAAGTGGATCGCCGCGGCGGTGGCCGCCTCCGTCATCGTGTCCCCGGCACCGGCGCACGCCGCCGACGAGCCGGCCGCCCGCTACATCGTCACGATGAAGAACGGCCTCCCGGACCTGATCGCCGGCCGTCTGCTGCGCCAGTTCCGCAGCTTTCCCGGTTACGTCACCGAGATGACCGCGAGCCAGGCCCGGCGGGCCGCCGCCGACCCGTCGGTCCGGCACATCGAGAGGGACCGGAAAGTCGCGCTCACCGGGACCCAGAAGAACCCGGTCTGGGGACTGGACCGCATCGACCAGCGGAGCAGGTCGCTCTCCCACAGCTACCGGCCGTCCGCCGACGGCGACACGGTGCACGCCTACGTCATCGACACCGGCATCCGGACCACCCACCGGCAGTTCGGCGGGCGGGCCGTCTCCGGTTACGACTTCGTCGGCCGCGACGACGACGCCGACGACTGCAACGGCCACGGCACGCATGTGGCCGGCACGATCGGCGGATCCACCTACGGCGTGGCCAAGAAGGTCGAACTGGTCGCGGTCCGGGTGCTCGACTGTGCCGGCGAGGGATACATCTCGGAGATCATCGACGGCATCGACTGGGTGACCCAGCACGCGCAGCGACCCGCGGTGGCCAACATGAGCCTCGGCGGCGAGCACAGTCCGGCGCTGGACATGGCCGTGGAGGACTCGATCGCGGCCGGGATCACCTACGTGGTGGCGGCCGGCAACGAGGACCGGGACGCGCGCCGCAGCAGCCCCGCCGACGTGCCGGCGGCGATCACCGTGGCGGCGACCGACAGCCGGGACCGGCGGGCGTCGTTCTCCAACTACGGCAAGGCCGTGGACATCTTCGCGCCGGGCGTCGGCATCAGGTCGTCGGTGGCGAGCAGCGACACCGCCAGCGAGAAATACAGCGGCACGTCGATGGCCGCGCCGCACGTGGCCGGCGCCGCCGCCCTGATCCTCGACGCGAACCCCTCTTACACCCCCGCGCAGGTACGGGCGAAACTGGTCGCGAACGCCACCAAGGGCAAGGTCACCGACCGGGTCGGCGCACCGAACCGCCTGCTCCACATCCCGGCCCCGCCCAAGCCCGCGGTGATCGCCACCGGTCAGACCCCGCAGGCCGGGGTGGGCGTGCCCTACTCGGCGCGGCTGGCGCTCGCCACTGCCCGCCGCGGCGCCTGGAAGGTCGACTCGGGCACGCTCCCGGCGGGTCTCTCGCTCTCCGCTGCCGGGGTGATCTCGGGTACCCCGGAGAAGCCGGGCCGGTACACGGTGACCGTCCGGTTCACCGACTACGTGCCGCAGGCGGTCACGAAGCGGGTGGTGATCCCGGTGGTCGCCACCACGCCGATGATCACCACCGAGGTGCTGCCCGACCTGATCGTCGAGGTGCCCTTCGAGCAGTGGTTCGAGGTGGCCGGCGGACGGGACGGCGTCTGGGCGCTGGACTCCGGCGAGCTGCCCGCCGGGCTGAGCCTGACGACGGACGGCCTGCTCAGCGGCGTGCCCACCGGTCCGGCGGGCGTCTCCTGGACCTTCACGATCCGGTTCACCGACGTCTGGGGCCAGACGGGCAGCAGGACGTACACGCTGACCGCCCGCTGACCCGCGAAGACGCCGCCGCCCTCACCAGTCGAGGGCGGCGGCGTACTTCTGTGCGATGGCGGTGGACTCGGGCAGATCGCTCTCCAGCACCGGCAGGCCCGGCCGGACCACGGTGGCGCCCAGTTCGACCAGCAGCTGACGCAGCAGCGCCTCGGCCGCGGCAGCCTGCGGGGCGACGCCGGCGGTCACCACCGGGACGGCCGGTTTGCCGGCCAGCGCCTGCGCCGGGAGCTGATCGAGCAGCACCTTGAGCACGCCGGTGTAGCTGCCCTTGTACGTGGGCGTCGCCACCACCAGCAGGTTCGCCTCGCCGAGCGCGGTGACGGCGGCCTTCGTCGCCTCGTCGCCGGGGGTGAGCAGACCGGCGCCGAGCGAGCCGACCTCGATGACATGCGGCTGCGGAGACCCGAGCTGCCCGGCGATGGCCTCGCCGACCGCGATGGCGAGCGTCGACGTCCTGGATCCGGCCCGGGGGTTGCCGGACACCACCACGATTCCCGTCATGACATGACCTCTCTGGCTTCAGCGAGCCGGCGCGGACCGGGCGGCCCGGCGTGCGTTCCACCAGTGGGGAATCGCCCCCACTGTGGAGGACGGCGCCTGGCCGGCCTCGTGACGCATATCCTAGTTAGCCGATAGGGAATTGTCACCACGGGCGATATGATGCCTACCACTGCCTATCTAACTGATAGGAAATGTATCCTTGCCCCACCCGCCGTGAAGGAGCAGTCATGTCCGCACTGGCCGTCGCCCACCCGCACGCCACGTACCCTCGCCCGGTCCTGCTGCGACCGGTGCCCGACCCGCCGCCGGAGCAGCATGTGGACGATGACCAGGCGCCAGTGACCGTGACGATCAGCATCGCGGGCGGGGCGAGCGGCCGGGAGCGTGTGCTCGCGGCGCTGCGGGAGCTGGTCGACGCGGCCGGGGCGACCACCGCCGTGGAGCTGGGCGGTGTGCCCGCCGCGCCGGCTGCCGAGGGCGCCGCCGAGATCCGTCTCGACCCGCGGGCGCGCACCGCCTTCCGTGGCGGCCGGCTGCTCGAGCTCAGCCGCCTGGAGTATGACCTGCTGATCTTCCTGGCCCGGCACCCGCGTCAGGTGTTCAGCCGTTCCCAGCTGCTCACCCACGTCTGGGGCCACCGGCACACCACCAACCGCACGGTCGACGTCCATGTCAGCCGCCTGCGGAGCAAGCTCGACGACCCTGAGCTGATCACCACGGTGTACGGCCTGGGCTACCGGCTCGCCGACGACGCCCCGATCGTCGTCGTCGAGCGGTAAGCAGGCAGTTCACGTGTGTCGATGTAGCTGCTGCGCCGGCCGGTGACCTCGGGTCGCCGGCCGGTTGCGTTTCCTCCGGCTTCATCCCGAACGGGTAATAGGTCCGCGATATGCAAGGGGTGTATGCCCAGTTCAGCGCGCTGTTGATCGCCGTTCGATGATCGTTAACACGTCTTGCCAGCAGATTGAGAGATTTAAATACTTGCGAGCACGGGTGCGCCGGATCGGGCGTACCTCCCCTTACCCGTTCCCCCTGGGAGGAAACGTGCTCAACCCGAAGCTTCGCCGACCGATCGTCGGCCTTGCCGTGGGCATCCTCGTCGGAAGCGGACTCGCCGCCACCCCCGCCGCGGCCGCTCCGATCGCCGACCCCACGGCGCTGGCAAACACCCTCGACGCTCGTCTCGGCGCCCGTGACGCGGGCTCCTATATCGACGCCTCCGGCAAGCTCGTCGTCAACGTGACCGACGCCGCCACCGCCGCCGAGGTGAAGGCCACCGGCGCCACCCCGCGCTTCGTCGCCCGCAGCGGCGCCACGCTGGCCGCCGCCGACGACAACCTCAAGGCCAACCTGAAGACCCCGGGCACCGCCTTCGCCGTCGACCCGGTCACCAACCAGGTCGTCGTCTCGGTGGACGAGAGCATCACCGGCGCCAAGCTCGACGCGGTCAAGGCGACCGTCGCCAAGCTCGGCGACGCCGCCCGCATCGAGAACGTCCCCGGCAAGATCAGCCTCCGCATCTCCGGCGGCGACGCGATCTACGCCCCCAGCGGCGGCCGCTGCTCGCTCGGCTTCAACGTGCGCAACAGCGCCGGCACCAACTACTTCCTGACCGCCGGCCACTGCACCAACATCTCGGCGACCTGGACCAACGGCTCCACCACGCTCGGCACCCGGGCCGGCACCAGCTTCCCGGGCAACGACTACGGCATCGTCCGCTACACCAACACGACCATCACCAAGACCGGCGGCGTCGGCACCTCGGTCGACATCACCTCGGCGGCCACCCCGGCCGTCGGCGCGACCGTCTACCGCCGTGGCTCCACCACGGGCACCCGCTCCGGCCGGGTCACCGCGCTCAACAGCACGGTGAACTACGCCGAGGGCTCGGTCTCCGGCCTGATCCGCACCACCGTCTGCGCCGAGCCCGGCGACAGCGGCGGCTCCCTCTACTCCGGCACCACCGCGCACGGCCTCACCTCGGGCGGCAGTGGCAACTGCACCAGCGGTGGCGTCACGTACTTCCAGCCGGTGGTCGAGGCCCTGAGCGCGTACGGCGTCTCGGTCTTCTGACACCCGGCAGCGGTACGGCGATGACGCCCGCACCGTGACCCCACCCGCCTCCGGTCACTTGATCGGGGGCGGGTGCCGTGTATCACAATCGATGAATGACCACAGTGAACAACGGCCCCAAGGTGCACCGGGGTGGCACGGCGCCGGGCTGCCCGGTCCGGGTCGGCGACGACGGCGTCTGGCGCATCCAGGACTACGCCACCGCGCGGCTGTTCCTGCGGCACACCGACACCCGGCAGGCCGGCCTCGGCATCGAGAACGCGTTGCGTCACCAGCACCGGATGCGGCTGCCGATGCTCTACCGGGACGGCCCGGAGCACCGCGAGCAGCGCCGACAGACCGCCCGCTACTTCACCCCGAAACGGGTCGAGACGGCGTACCGGGAACTGATGCAGCGGCTCGCCGACCAGCAGTGCGAGGTGCTGCGGCGGCGCGGCGCGGCCGACCTGTCGGCGCTCTCCTTCCGGCTCGCCGTCGCGGTCGCGGCCGAGGTGGTCGGCCTCACCGACAGCGCGCCGGGGATGCCGCAGCGGCTCGACAGGTTCTTCGCCATCCCCGACCCGGACGCGCGCGGGCTCGCCGCGGTCCGGCAGAAGGCGTTCAACAACTTCGTGCTGATGTCGTTCCTCTGGCGCGACGTCCGCCCAGCCGTCGCCGCCCGCCGCCGCAACCGCCGCGACGACCTGATCTCCCACCTGCTCGACCAGGGCTGCACCCTGCCCGAGATCTTCGGCGAGTGCGTCACCTTCGCGGCCGCCGGCATGGTCACCACCCGCGAATTCATCACCGTCGCCGCCTGGCATCTGCTCACCGACGAAACGTTGCGTGCGCGCTACACCGACGGCGACGCGACCGACCGGATCGCCGTCCTGCACGAGATCCTGCGGCTCGAACCGGTCGTCGGCGACCTGCTCCGGTGGACCACCGCGGACGTCGAGGTCGGCGAGGCGACCATCCCGTCCGGCGCCAAGGTCGAGGTGGGGGTGGCCGCAGCCAACCTGGACCCGGCCGAGGCCGGCGACCAGCCCCGCGCGGTCTGCCCGGGCCGGCCGGTCGGACCCGGGCTCTCCTTCGGCGACGGCGCGCACAAGTGCCCCGGCGCGCACATCGCCATCCAGGAGACCGACATCTTCCTGAGCAGGCTGTTCGCGATGCCGGGCCTGCGCATGATCAAGGAGCCGACCGTGACGATCCGGCCCGACATCGCCTCCTACGAGATCAAGGGCCTGGTCCTGGCCGTCTGACCGGGCCGGCCTCAGTCGTGGGTGCGCTCCTCGCCGCGGCGGCGCAGCATCTTCAGGCCCGGCAGACCGGCGATCGCCAGGTGCAGGTCCTCGGTCACCTCGAGCAGCTTGTGCAGGTCCGGACCCATCTGGTCGAGCTTGCCCAGCAGCGGCATCACGTCGTGGACCAGGTGCCGCTGCAGGGCGGGCAGCTCGTCGATCATGCGGATCGCGGCGGTCACCTCGTCCGGAGTCAGCTCGGACACGAACCGGGCGGCGAGCGGGGCGGCCTGACGCAGCGTGGGGGAGTAGTCACCGATCAGGCTCTCGACCTCACCGGCCACCGCGTTCGCCCGAGTAGTGATGGACGTCACTCCATCGATTGTCGTGTCGGCCCGGACGGCGATGGCCGAGACGTCGTCGATCGCCCTGTCGGCCCGCGTGGTGATCGCCGACACCTCGTCGATCGCCGTGTTCGCCCGGGTCGCGATCGCGGTGACCTCGTCGACGGCGATGGCCGCCGCGGTGGCGACGGCCCGGGTCTCGGCGACCGCCGACTCGGCGGCGGTCGCCACCGCGGACACCCGCTCGATCAGCTCCTCGGCCCGGCCCGCCGCCAGCGTGATCCGGTTGATCAGCAGCTCGGTCTGGCCGATCAGGGCGACGGCCCGCACCGGGATCGTCGCCGCGGTGGCCGCCGTCTCGATCACCTTGCCGGCCGCCGAGGTGGTCATCTGGAGGGCTCCGGACACGAGTGAGAACATGCACCCATTGTGCGCCGGTTCCGCACCCCGCTCCCGGTGACGGGCTGTGCCGGGGCGGGAGCCGAGCGTCGAAAGTCGGGAATACACAGGAATCCGGTGAGCCATCCGGCCGCAAGACACGGCACTATGCATGGGTGCGACGTACCCGGAATCTCATCGTGACGGCGGCCGCTCTCGGTATTCTGGGAGGCTCGGTCCTGGTGGCGAAGGGTCTCCTGGCCGACGGCGGTACCGGCGGCACCGGCGGTGGCGGCACGCTGGCCGGCGTCTTCCAGGACGAGCCGAAGGCTTCGCCCACGCCCACCGGCCCCACCCCCGAGGAGCTGGCCGCCATCGAGCGCGCCAAACGGGTGAAGGCCCTCGACGCGGCGCTGAAGAAGTACGCGTCCGGCAAGCCCGAGTTCTCGGTCGCCGTGCTGGACCGCAAGACCGGCGAGACGTATGCGTTCCGTGGCGACGAGAAGTACGAGACCGCCAGCGTCGTCAAGGTGCAGGTGCTGGCCTGCCTGCTGCTCACCGCACAGGACGCCGACCGGAAACTGACCGGCTCGGAGAAGGCGCTGGCGGACAAGATGATCCGGTACAGCGACAACGACGCCACCACCGCGCTCTACGGCAAGGTCGGCAAGATCACTGGCCTGACCGCCTGCAACAAGCGCCTCGGCCTCACCCAGACCAAGGTCAGCGGCTCCTGGGGCCTCACCCGGACCACCGTGACGGACCAGGTGGTGCTGCTCTCCCAGCTGGTCGACGAGAAGAGCGAGCTGTCCGAGGCCTCCCGGGAGTACGCCCACAAGCTGATGAGCACGGTCGCCCCCGATCAGGACTGGGGTGTCCCGGCCGCCGCCGAGGAGGGCGAGGACGCCACCGTCAAGAACGGCTGGCTGCAGCGTGACACCGAGGGCAACCTCTGGATCATCAACACGGTCGGTCAGATCACCGACGACGACACCGACGTGTCGATCGCCGTGCTGTCCCACACCAACCGGACGATGCCGGCCGGCCAGAGCCTGGTGGAGAAGGTCGCCAAGCTCACCCGCACACATCTCAAGTACTGAGCAGGCCGGGGAGGGCGCCGGTCCAGCCGTCCAGCACGCGCGCCGGGTCGGTGCCCAGGACGCCGGACAGCAGGGTGGCGTAGACGTCCCGGAAGTCGACGGTGTATTTCAGGTCGCCGTCGTCGAGATCGGTGAGGCTCGGCGGCTCACCGTGCAGACCGCCGGACACGCCGTCCCCGAGCACGAACATGTCCGACGCGGTGCCGTGGTCGGTGCCGTCCGAGGCGTTGGCCCGTACCCGGCGCCCGAACTCCGAGTAGACCGCGATCACGACCCCCCGGCCGGCCATCCGGTCGGCGAACGCGGTGAGCGGCTCGTCCAGCCGGGTGAGCAGCGCCCGTTGCTGGGCCTTGCCGTCGGCGTGCAGATCGAACCCGCCCAGTGACACCGAGTAGACCCGGGTCGCCGCGCCCGCCTCGATGCACCGGGCCACCAGGGCGAGCTGCCGGTCCAGGGGAGGGGCCGCGCCGCCGGTCGCGGTCGCCGGCGCCTCGTCGTCGTCGGACTCGGCGCCCTCCGGCGTGTCCTCGCTGACCTGGCTCATCAGCTCCCGCACCCGGATCAGGTCGGCGAAACAGGCGGCGGCCCGGGCCTGGGCGGGCGCCTCGCCCGGCGAGGGGGTGCCGAACGCGGCGACCGACTCCGGGGACACGCCGCCGGGCAGCGCCAACTCCCCGCCGGGGACGGTGGCGCCGGCGCTGATCGCCCCGGCCAGCAGCGGTGGCAGGACCGGCTCGAAGGACACGGCCAGCCGGGGATCGCCGCCCGCCGTGTCGAGCCAGCGGCCCAGCCAGCCGGTGACTCCCGGGCGGCCGGGCTGTGCGGTCTGCCAGATGTCCATCGACTGGAAGTGGCTCCGGTTCGGCTTCGGATAGCCGGCTCCGCGCACGACGGCCAGCCGCCGCTGCCCGAACAGCCGGTGCAGCCCGGCCAGGCCCGGGTTCAGGCCTACGCCCCCACCCAGGTCGAGAACCTCGTCCGGGCCGTAGGCCAGATCGGGCCGGGCGGCCGCGTACGCCGGATCCGCGTACGGCACGACGGTGTTCAGCCCGTCGTTGCCGCCGTAGAGGGTGACCAGCACCAGGGTCTTCGCCGCCGGGTCACGGTCGCCCGCGGTGTCCAGGACGTCGCGGAGCCGGTAGGCGGCGGCGCCGGCCGTGAGCAGGCCACCGGTGACGCCGCTGGCCACGAGGAACCGGCGGCGGGTGATCGTGTCCATTGCTGTTCCGTCCTCACTGAATCGCGTACTCGGGGCTGGCCAGGGCAGTCGCCAGCAGCCGCTTCGGGTTCGTCACGGCGCGCAGGGCGGACACCGTACGGTCGGTCCAGCCGTCGACGACGAGCACGTCGGCCAGGACGTCGAGCCGGTCGTCGCCGGTCAGCCGGTCGGTCACCTCCGGCGCCAGGTCCGCCAGCCATTGCCCCGCCCGCAGACGGGTCAGCGTCGACGCCGTGGTCAGCCAGGCCACGCCGGCCGGCCAGCCACCGACCGACGGCGGCCGCAGCGGGATCTGGCCCAGCGCCTGCAGCGTGGAGACCAGCCGCCGGTGCTCGCCGGCGGACAGCCGCCCGATCGGCACGCCGAGCTGGCGTACCGCGCCGACCAGCCACTCGACCGGCTGCTTCACCAGGGTTCCGGTGGTGGCGGCGAACGCCGGGTCCCGGCAGAGCGCGGACAGCAGCGCCGTGGTGTCCCGGCCGGCCGCGGTGATCCGGGCCGTCACGTCGGCCGGTGGCAGGCCGTCGGCGGAGGCGTACCGTGCCCACAGCCGGCGTGTGACGAACGGCAGGTGCGCCTCGTGCCGGACCAGGAGATCCGCGTACCCGTCGACGTCGAGCGTCCCGGTCCGGCCCAGCAGGGTGACCGGCCGGGCGTCGTGCCGCCGGGTCTCCAGCCGGGCCGTGCCGGCCACCCGGTCCACCTGCCAGCCGGTGAGCACCCGTGCGGCCGCTTTGACGTCGTCCTCGGTGTACGCCCCGACGCCCAGCGTGAACAGCTCCATGACCTCGCGGGCCAGGTTCTCGTTCGGCGCCTTCCGGGAGTTCCGCTGGCCGTCCAGCCACAGGATCAGCGCCGGATCCCGCAGCATGGCCCGGACCAGCGGCCCGGTGTCGCCGCTGCCGTAGCGCCGGAACGTCTGCTGCTGAGCGAGCATG
The DNA here is from genome assembly GCF_900113015.1 of Actinoplanes philippinensis. Taxonomy (GTDB): domain Bacteria; phylum Actinomycetota; class Actinomycetes; order Mycobacteriales; family Micromonosporaceae; genus Actinoplanes; species Actinoplanes philippinensis. The sequence continues at coordinate 422,579 of NZ_FONV01000005.1, read as the reverse complement.
AGCGGCGCGGATCGCACCTTGCGGGCGCTGGTGGCCCAGTGACCGTGCCAGAAGAACGTCAGCTTCTCGGCCGCGCCGCCCGCGGCCATCCGCTCCAGCCACCAGCGGGTCAGGGCGGCGACCTGGCCGGCCTGCTCACGCCGGGCCGCCTGCCGCTGCTCGCGGGTGGAGTCCCGGCCGAGCCGGGCTGCCGGGTCCGGGCCCAGGTCCGGTGGCGCGGGATCGGCAGCCGGACGCAGCAGGGCACGCAGCGTGGCCTCGAAACCGGACCGGGCAGCGGCGTCCACCTCGGCGGAGGTCGGCCCGAACGTGAGCCGGCGGAGCAGGTGCGACACCAGGCGGCGATCCGTCATACCGGCAACGTAGAACGTCGATGTACGGAGAACGTAAGCGCCGGATCCGGAGGAGGTTCACCGTGCCGTGGCGCGGGCCGCCCGTCTCTTCGAGAACCGGCTGAGGACCTGGTTGACCAGCAGGATCAGCGCCACCGCGGCGAGGACGCCCTGCCACGGCTCGGGGAAGATCGAGCCGCCGGCCAGGCCGATCGCCGCATACACCACCGACCAGAGCGCGCACGCCGGCAGGTTGGCCACCACGAACGTGCGCCACGGGAGGCCGGCGAACGCCGCGGCCAGCAGCACCGGCACCCGGCCGCCCGGGATCAGCCGCGACACCAGCAGGACCGGGACCTGCCGAGCCCGCAGCCGCTCCTTCACGCCGGCGAGATGCTCCTCGTCACGCAGCCAGCGCAGCCGCCGGGCCAGCTGCTCGCCACCGAATCGGCACATCGCATACATCACCAGATCGCCCAGGTAGGCGCCGGCCGCGCCGGCCGCGACCACCAGCGCGATCAGGTACGGCCGGTCGTGGAACGCGAGCGCCGCCGTGCCGCTGACCGCCGCCCCGGTCGGCACGATCGGCACGATCGCCCCGAACGCGACCACCAGGAACAGCCAGCCCGTGGCGCTGAGAGTGCCGATCACCGGTGCACGCCGAGGGTCTCGCCGTGCGCCAGCACCCGCACCCGGCTGTCCGGCGCGGCCTCCGCCGCGAACTCGGCGAACCGCGCGCCCGGCTCGTCGAACATGTGCCGGCGGACCCGGCCCATCCCGATCGGCCACAACGTGCCGTAGTGCACCGGCACCGCCCACGCCGCCTTCACCCGGCGCAGCGCCTCGGCGCCGGCCCGGGCGTCCAGGTGGCCGTGCGCGCCGAGGGTCGGGCCCCAGCCGCCGACCGGGATCAGCGCCAGATCGAGCGGGCCGAGGTCGTGCATCCCGTCGAACAGGCCGGTGTCACCGGCATACCAGGTCCGGGCCGTGCCCTCGATCACGAAGCCGATCGCGGCGGCCCGGTCCCTCGACCACGGGCCACGACCGCCGTCATGTCGCGCGGGGACGGCTCTCACCCGTACCCCCTTGATCTCCGTCTCGTCGCCCGGCCCCAGCTCGACGCAGCGCCCGGCCGCCTCCGGCATCGCTCTCGCGGCGAAGGCCGCGGCCCCGCGCGGCATCACCAGGACCGGCTCGCCGGGCACCGCCCGCAGCGACGGCACGTGGAAGTGGTCGGCGTGCAGGTGGGACAGCAGGATCGCGTCGGGCGAGCCGGGCAGGCGCGGCGACGGGCCGGCCATCCGCCGCAGGTGGGCGAGCCGCCCGGTGAGCACCGGATCGGTCAGCAGACGGGCCCCGGAGTCGGCGAGCCACACGGTGCTGTGCCCCCACCAGGTGACCTCGGTCGTGCTCACCGCCCCACGGTACCCAGGCGCCTCAGGGCCAACCCGCACGCGCGGGCGAACGTGTGCTGGAACATCACCGCGAGCGGCCCGGCCACCCGCATCAGCCGGCCGGCCGGGCGGCTGAACGCGGTGACGGTCAGCCACACGTCGTCGTGCTCGTCGCGCTCGACCACGAACGCCTCCTCGCCGGTCGCCGGGTGGCCGGGGCGGGTGCCGTACGCGAAACCGATCCGGTCGCCCTCCTCGACGGTCCAGACCACCTCGCACGGGGCCCGCAGCGGCCCCAGCCCGACGGTGAGCAGCACCCCGGGCGCGGCCCGCCCGGAGTCGGCGCTGATCCGGGCGCCGATGGCCCGGTGCATGCGGAAGGTCAGCACCGCCTCGCCGGCCCGGGCCAGGGTCTCCTCGCCGCGCCCGATCCGGGCCCGGTGCCGCAGATGCCGGTAGCCGGACGGCATCCGCCCGGTACGGGTGAACCCGACATGTGGATAGGTAACTTCGGTCACCCGTGCAGTGTGCTCCTCGTCGCCGCGCCGACGCCTGTCGAGTCGCCGCCGTGACATGACTCCGGCACACTGAGCGACGTGACTGGACCCCGCTGTGCTGTCGTGGTGAACCCCACCAAGGTGGCCGATCTCGATCAGTTGCGCCGGACCGTCGACCGCGCGCTGTCCCGCGCCGGCTGGCCCGCCGCCGGCTGGTATGAGACCACTCCCGAGGACCCCGGCCGTGGCCAGGCCAGGAAGGCCGTCGCCGAGGGCGCCGAGCTGGTCTTCGCGTGCGGCGGCGACGGCACGGTGACCGCCGTCGTCACCGCGCTGGCCGGCTCGGAGGTGGCCCTGGCCGTGCTCCCGGCCGGCACCGGCAACCTGCTCGCCGCGAACCTGGGCCTCGGCAACGACCCGGCCACCGGCCTGGAGGTGGCGCTGGAGGGCGGCCGCCGGCGCATCGACGTCGGCGTGATCGACGACAGGTGCTTCGTGGTGATGGCCGGGATGGGCTTCGACGCGCAGATGCTCGAGGACACCTCGGAGAAGGCGAAGAAGCGGATCGGCTGGCTGGCGTATGTCGGCGGCGCCGCGAAACACCTGCTGGACCGCCCGATGCGGGTCCGGATCCGGCTGGACGGCGGCCCGCCGATGCCCCGCCGGCCGGCTGCCGTGATCGTCGGCAACGTGGGCCGGCTGCAGGGCGGCGTGCGCCTGCTCAGCAAGGCCGAGCCCGACGACGGCAAGTTCGACGTGGCCATCCTCAGCCCCACCAACCTGGCCCACTGGGCGGCGCTGGCCTGGGCCGTGGTGAGCCGGCGCGAGCGGGTGCCGCTGATGGAGACCTACACCGCAGCGCGGGTTGAGATCTACAGCAACCGGGCACAGGCGCGTCAGCTCGACGGCGACACCATCGCCCCGGGCAAGGTCATGAAGATCCACCTCCGGCCCAAGGCGCTGCTGCTGTGCGTGCCGCAGCCGGACGCCGATCCGGATCTGGCGTACGACGCCGGCGCCGTCGCCAAGCGGGCAAAGGAGAGGGCTTGAGCAGCACCCAGCCGGTCCCCGAGACCCGGATGATGCCGGGTGACAAACTCTCCGCCGACGACGCCTTCCACGCGTTGTGGCACTACGGGCGCTGGCCGCTGCTGCACGACGCGTTCGTGCGGTTCCGTTACGGCGACGGGTTCAGCCACTCCCGGGCGTTCGCGTTCCAGCTGTGCCTGGCCATCGTGCCGTTCCTGATCGCCCTCTCCGGGCTGGCCACCGATCTGGGCGTGGAGGACGGCGGCCGGATCGTCGCGGACACCGTCATCGCGCTCACCCCGGGCGCGAGTGAGCCGCTCGTCGCCGAGCTGCTGACCGACGACGACCGTACCGAGGAGGCCGGCGAGGTCGCCCTCACCCTCGGTCTGATCGCCGGCCTGTTCGCGCTGACCAGCGCGATGGCCCAGATCGAGCGCGGGGCGAACCGCATCTACGGCGTCGAACGGGACCGTCCGGCGCTGCGCAAGTACCTGCGGGCCGCGATCCTGGCGCTGGTCGCCGGGCTGCCCGCGCTGTTCGGGTTCCTGCTGCTGGTGGCGGGCCGGGCGGCCGGCGACTCGGCCCAGGAGCACTTCGGCCTGCCGCACGGCCTGCGGGTGGCGTGGGACTTCGTCCGGTGGCCGCTGAGCCTGGTGCTGATCGTCTTCGCGGTGGGCCTGCTGTTCCGTCACTCGGTCCGGCGCAACCAGCCGGCCCTGTCCTGGCTGCTGTTCGGCGCCGTGGTGTCGACCGTGCTGTGGTGGCTGGCGAGCCTGCTCCTGGCCGGGTACATCCGGTTCAGTGAGGGGTTCGGCGCCACGTACGGGCCGCTCACCGCGATGATGGCGCTGCTGCTCTGGGCCAACCTGACCGGCATCGCGCTCTTCCTCGGGCTGGCCTTCGCCGCCCAGCTGGAGGCACGCCGGGTGGGGGTGCGGCGGCCCGCGCTGGAGGACCGCTGGGAGCCCGACCCGGAACCGGAGGTTCCCGCCCAGCGCGAACCCGGTGTACCGGCGGAGCCCACCGGGTAAGAACGGCGCACCTCTCCCGGACGAATCAGGAGTACGCCGTGACCGACAAGCGACCCCGGTGGGCGCCGGTACGACACTTCGCCGAACGCAGCGTGCTGGGCCTGGCCGCCGTGACCGCGATCGGCCTCGCCTTCGGCATCCTGCTGCTGCTGGTGCGTTTCCACTGGCAGCCGCTGCTCGGCCTGGACCGGTCGGTGGCCGACGGGCTGAACAGCTGGGCCTCCGGCTCGGACACCATCGTCGCGGTGCTGACGCAGATCTCCTCGTTCGGCGGCCGCGGCGTGATGATCCCGCTGGTGGCGCTGCTGGTCACGGTGCTGCTGATCCGGCGCCTGCCCCGCCCGGCGCTCTACCTGACGGTCACCGGGCTCGGCGCGCTGATCCTGGACCCGTCGCTGAAGGCGCTGATCGGGCGGCTGCGGCCGGTCGTCGAGGTGCCGGTGGCGTCCGCGCCGGGCAACAGCTTCCCCAGCGGGCACGCGCTCGGCTCGATGGTCGTCTACGGGATGATCGTGCTGGTCTTCCTGCCCGCGGTGCGGCGGCGGTGGCGGCCGTGGTTCATCGGGCTGGCCGCGCTGATCGTCGCCGCGGTCGGGTTCACCCGGATCGCCCTGGGCGTGCACTTCCTGTCCGACGTGATCGGCGGCTGGCTGCTCGGCGTGGCGTGGATCAGCGTCACGGCGTACGCCTTCCGGATCTGGCGCCGCGAAGCGGGCCGCCCGGTGCCGGCGCTCACCGACGGCCTGGAGCCGGAGGCCGCCCCCGACCTGCGTCCCGCGCCCGCCGAGGAGGCGGTCCTGCCGCATCCGTGGGCGAAGGCGGCCGAGATCCTGGTCGGCTGGGTGTTCGTGTTCGGCATGCTCTACCTGGTCGGCTACTCGGTGAACCGCTGGGAGCCGCCCTTCGACGACGGCTTCCCGCGCTGGCTGCAGACCTTCCGCACACCGTCGCTCGACGACCTGAGCTGGATGGCCAGCAAGGCCGGCGACACCCACGCCATCCTGATCATCTCGCTGATCTTCTGCCCGCTCGCGCTGGCCCTGTGGCGGCAGTGGCGGCCGGTGCTGTTCCTGGCCCTGGCCATGATGGGCGAGCTGACCCTCTTCCTCTGCGCGGCGGCCGCGGTCGGCCGGGAGCGCCCGTCGGTCGAGCAGCTCGACGGCACGATGCCGACGTCGTCGTTCCCGTCCGGGCACATCGCGGCGACCATGTGTCTCTGGGCCGCCATCGCGATCATCGTGATGGCCCGGGTCCGGCAGCCGTGGCGCTGGATCTTCCCGGCCCTCGCCGTGATCATGCCGGTCATCGTGGCGCTCTCCCGGATGTACCGCGGCATGCACCACCCCACCGACGTGCTCGGCGCCACCCTGCTGACCGCCGGCTGGCTGACCGTCCTGTATTTCACGGTTCGCCCGAACGCGCACGCCGAGACCGCCTCCGAGGCGGCCGCGGAGGCCGAGCAGGTGACCCGCCGGCCGGTGACGGTCGGATGACGCTGCGGCTGATGACCTGGAACATCAAGAACGGCGGCGGCGACCGCCTGCCGGCGATCATCCGGGTCATCCACCGCGAGCAGCCGGACGTCCTCTGTCTCCAGGAGCTTCAGAAATTCCGGAGGTACGGTCCACGCCTGCACCGGTTGGCGCAAGAGGCCGGCATGACCGTCCACCTTGCGCCGGCCGGGTTCGCGCAGCCGGTCGCGATCCTGGTGCGCCCGCCCCGGCGGATCCTGCGCCGCGCGGCGATCCGCTGGCGGCTGCACCACGCGGCGGCGATCGCGGAGGTCGAGACCACCGCCGGCCCGCTGCGCGTGGTCAGCGCCCACCTCAACCCGTTCTCCCCGTACCGCCGCTACCGGGAGGCCCGCTGGCTGTCCGCCCGCTACGGCTCGCCCCGCCGGATGACGCTGATCGCCGGCGACATGAACGGCCTCGACCCGGACGGCGACCACACCGCCACACTGGACGAGCTGCATTCGCTCTTCCGGCAGCGGCACCTCGCCCCGGACGGCGCCGCGGACACCCGGGCTCTCACCGCGTTCCGGCAGGCCGGGTTCACCGACCTGTGGGCCGCCGTGGGGGAGGGCGACGGGCGTACCGTCCCGACCGGTTTCGCCGGCCGCGAGTTCGGCGCCATGCGCCTGGACTACCTGCTGGCGACCGCGCCGCTCGCGGCCCGCGCGCGGCGGGCGTGGGTGGTCCGCGACGACATCACCGCCGAGGCCTCCGACCACTATCCGCTCCGCGCCGACGTGGCCCTCTAGCCTCACGCTATGACCGTCGAGTTCCCGTCGCCCACCATCCCGGCCGCCGATCGGGCCGAGGTGTTCACCCGCTACCTGGACTATTTCCGGGAGACGCTGCTGGCGAAGACCGCCGCGCTCGATGAGGCGGCGCTCCGGTCCAGCCGCCTGCCGTCCGGCTGGACCCCGCTGGAACTGGTCAAACACCTGCGGCACGTGGAACGGCGCTGGATCGAGTGGGGCTTCGAGGGCCGCGAGATCCCCGACCCGTGGGCCGACCAGCGCGACGACCGCTGGCACGTCTCGGAGTCGGAGACCCTGGCCGGCCTCTCCGCGGAGCTGCGCGCCCAGGGTGTGCACACCGCCGCGACGATCGCCGCCAACGACCTGGACACGGTGGGCCAACCCGGCCCGCGCTGGTCCGGCGCCGACCCGGCCACCCTGGAGCGCGTCTGCTTCCACCTGGTCCAGGAGTACGCCCGCCACCTCGGCCACCTCGACATCGTCGCCGAACTGGCCGGAGCCCCCACCGGCGAATGAAACCGGCCGGTCCTCAGGGTCGTTCTGGCGGTGCTCGGGCAGCTCTGGGGTCAGCCGGAGACGACGCGGTCGCGGCCGGAGCGCTTGGCGGCGTACAGGTTGCGGTCGGCGGCCGACAGCATCGCCGAGAAGGTGCTCCGGCCCTCCGGCGCCGTGGTGATCCCGATGCTCGTGGTCACCGCCAGCGTCCCGGTGATCGGCTCCCAGCCGTGCGCCCGGATCCGCAGCCGCAGCCGCTCGCAGCGGGTGGCCGCCTCCTCCGCGTCCACCCCCGGGTAGACCAGCAGGAACTCCTCGCCACCCATCCGCGCCGCGAACGCCGACCCGGACGCCGCCTCCTCCAGCAGCTCCGCCACGTGCTGCAGGACGGTGTCGCCGGTGGCGTGCGACAGGGTGTCGTTGACCCGCTTGAAGTGGTCCAGGTCGACGATCGCCAGCGACACCGGGCGACGACGGGCCGCCGATTCCATCAGCAGAGCCGGCACCCGCTCGTTCACGTAGCGCCGGTTGTACAGGCCGGTCAACGCGTCCCGGTGGGCCATCTCCCGGAAGTGCTCACTGGCCCGGCGCGCCTCGTTGGCCTCGAAGACGGCCTGCAGGGCGCGGGCCCGGGCGTCGCGCTGGACCGACTGGAGCGCGGTCGCCGCGGCATGGAAGGCACGATGCTCCTCGTACGCCTCGGCGAACCGGCCCGTGTCGGCGTACAGCGCGGCCTGCTCCTGCCGGACCCGGGCGCCGATCCCGGCCAGACCCCGTTCGGTGCACACCGCCCGGGTCGCGTCCAGGGCCTCCTGCGCGGCCTCGTACCGGCCGGCCAGACGGCGGGCCTGGGAGAGGGTGAGCTGGCACTCGGCGACCGCGTCCCCCTCGTTGGCGGCGACCAGGTCGGCCAGCACCGGGGAGAGCAGTTCCTCCACCGCGCCGTACCGGCCGCCCATCAGCTCGACTTGCGCCATCGTGTCCAGCTCGTTGGCGGTGAACCGATATCCGGTCCGGGCCTGCAGCTCCCGCATCTGCCCGACGAGCATCCGCGCCTCGGGCTCGTCACCGATCTCGACAGCCGTGTACGCCATGTTGTTCAGCACCGACGAGGTGACCTCGTGGTCCCCCGCCTCGACGGCCAGCATCAGGGCCTCCTGCGCCCGGACCTTCCCGTCGGCGTGCGAGCCGGTGTCGTCGAGCGAGACCGACAGCGTCATCAGGTGCCGGGCCCGCAGGCTGGGCGGCACGTCGTCGGTGAGGAAGGCGACACCCTGCAGCGCGTGGGCGAGCGAGTCGGAGAAGTCACCCACATGCCGATAGAAGACCGACAACTCCCGATGGGTACGGGCCAGCAGATAGTGGTCCTCGTGCTGCTCGGCCCAGACGCGTACCTGATGGGCCAGCTGACCGCCCTCGCCGGTCCGCCCCTCCCGGAGCAGCACCCCGGCCTGCAGCAGGGTCGCCCGCTGGACGAGCCCCTCGGCGCCCAGCTCGGCGGCACGCTCCCGCAGCTCCCGGGCGGGCTCCCCGACGGTCCGGAACGCCGACAACGGCCGTCCCTCGAGCTCGGCCGCGGCGGATTCGAGGGCGTCGAGCTCGTGATGAGGCTCGGTGGGCACACGGCTCGCCGTCTCCGTCGTCACTGTTCCTGCTTTCCTGTAGCCGCCGTGACGACCCACGTTCCGGCGGCCCGGTAGCTTTCCGGTTCGCACCGGGTTGCGGATCGGTTGCGGGCGGACGGTCGTCATCCGGCAGGAGCCGGCCGACGGTCGATCCTCACCAAGAGAGATGCCGGGGTCGGGCATCGCCGGGGGAGACGCCGGTGGGCGGTGGGATCACCGCTTGGTGCACACCGGGGCGGCGGCCGCGATCTCCTGCTCCTCGCCTCGCACCGCGACCGTGATGCAGTAGTCGTAGCGTTCGCTGAGGCTGTAGACGACGTAGTCGGTGGCCCCGGCGGGCAGTTCGGCGACGGTGACCGGTGGCCGATCCGAGCGGGCCACCGTGATCAGCACCTCGCCGCGGGCGTCGCGTGGGTACTCCCATTGCAGGGAGACGCTCGGCCCCTCGTCGCGGAGCCGGACGTTTTGCGGAGAGCCCGGCTCCGAGGTGGCGGTCAGCGCCTGGGCGCCGGTCGCCGTGGTGGCCGGCGGCTCCGGAGTGGTCGCCCCATCCGCGCCGGGCAGGGTCAGGATCACCACCGCGGCGGCGGCCGCGACTCCACCGGCCAGCACCGTGGCCAGCAGCAACGGATGCCCCGCCCGGGAGCGCCGAGTCGATGACGGCAGCCGCCGCGAATTCGGCGGATCGGTGAGCGTGCTGGCGCGGGCCGTGCCGACCGGAAGAGGACGGCCGTCCTCGCCGTAGTCGGGCGCCCGGTTGCCGGGCAGCGGGGGCGGGGTGTCGGCGCGGGCGTGCCGGCCGGTCGGGTCGCCAGGCAGCCGGTGCACGTCACTCAGATACAGCGGCTGCTGGTAGACGGTGCCGTTGGGATCGGTCGGCCGGTTGTCCGGCGGCATCTCGTCATCGAGCCCGTCCGGATCGACGGAGCCGGGGTAGGGATCGGCGGCGTGCGACGGTGATCCGGCGGTCCGAGAGCTTGATCCGGCCACGTGAGGTCGGGTTTCGGCGGGCCGGGTTCCGGTGGCGTGAGGTCGGGTTTCGGCGGGCCGGGTTTCAGTGGCATGAGGCCCGGAGTCGGCAGGTCGGGATTCGGCAGGCCGGGATTCGGCAGGCCGGGATTCGGCAGGCCGGGTTTCCGTGGCGTGCGGCCGGGAACCGGCGGTGCCAGGACGAGTTTCGGTGGCGCGCGGCCGTGATTCGGCGGTGTAGGAACCGGATTCGGCGGCGTGAGCCGGAGACTCGGCAGGCCTCGAATCCGCCGGGTAGGGCCAGGGATCGGCGGTCCCACGACGAGGATCGGCGGTGCGATGCGGGTATTCGGCCGTGCCAGGGCGGGGTTCAGCCTCGCGAGGAAAAGGACCACCAGCGCCGGGAGAGGGGCGGGCGGCACGAGGATCAGGCTCGGTGCCGGGATAGGAAGGGGCTGCGCGAGGGCGAGGAATCGCGGCCCCAGGAGGCAGGCCGGCAGTGCCAGGGCGGGTGTCGGCAGTGCTGGGGCGGGCATGGGCAGCGTCGGGGCCGGCATCGGCAGGCCCGGGGCGGGTAGTGGCGGCATGGGAACCGGACGCGGTGGTGCCGGGACCGGGCGCGGTGGTGCCGGGGCGGGACGCGGTGGTGCCGGGGCGAGAGTCGGTGGTGCCGGGGCGGGACGCGGTGGTGCCGGGGCGAGAGTCGGTGGTGCCGGGGCGGGACGCGGTGGCGCCGGGGTGAGAGCCGGTGGTGCCGGGACCGGGCGCGGCGGTGCTCGGGCGGGAGTCGGTGGGGCCGGGCCACGGTTTGCCGACTCCGGGGCGGGAGGCGTCGAGGCCCGGATAGACGGTGCCGTTCGGGTCGGTGGGGCGGTCGTCGGGTGGGGGCTGGCCAGGCGCGTGGGCCGGGAACGCCGCCGGGCGGCCGCCGGCCGGGTCGGTGACGGTGGGGCGGCGCGGGAACGGGCGGAACGGGCGGCCGCCGGTGGTGTCTCGGCGACCGCAGGTGTGCCGGCCGGACGACGTGCCGGCGACCAGGGCGGCGGACTGCCGGGCCAGTGGGTGATCGGCCGCCAGGTAGCGGGCGCACAGCTCGCTCGCCAGTGCCAGGTGCTCGGCCGACTCCGTCGCCAGGCCGCACTCCCGCTCCATCGCGCCGAGCCGGGCGAGCATCTTGATCCCGGCGGGCGCCGCGTCGCCGTGCACCCGGCTGTGCCGCCGCCAGGCGCGGGCCAGCCGGGACCGGGCGGTCGAGCAGTGTCCCGCGGCGTGCTCGGCGGTGGCCAGGTCGGCCTCGGCGGCCAGCACCCGTGGCGAGTCCGGGCCCTCCAGCGCGGCGAGCTCGCCGACCAGGTCGTGATAGACGGAGGAGGCCCGGCCGTGCTGGCCGATCCGCTGCAGCACCGCCGCGTGCATGGCCGCCGCGGCGATGGTGCGCTCGTCGCGGGCGCCGTGCAGGCGTTCCTCGGCCGAGTGGGCGAAAGCGGCCCAGAGCCGCGCCGACTCCGGGTCGCCGAGGGCGATCAGGACCCGGGCGTGCAGGGCGGCGGCGACGGCGAGGTCAGCGGTGGCGCGGCGGGGATCGGCGTCGGCCGTACGCAGGACGTCGGCCAGGACGTCCCGGGCGCCCGCGAGATCACCGGCCGACGTCAGGGTCTGCGCCTGGGCGGTGAGCTCAGCGAGCGGAGGGGCCATGTATCCCATAGTGCTCACGCGAACACCATGGGTACAAGTTTCCGGTACCGAAGTGGACAGGGTAGAAACACGATGTGTCCCCGATTGTGACCGTCAAACGTGAGCTTCTCGTCCGCCACCTGCAGGCATGGGCCGCCGGTGCGCTTCATCACGCCCGCCGTGCCACCTATGTGCACGGCTATGCCGACGGGGACGGGGGAGTGGCGGCCGAGGCGGCCGTGCGGGTCCTCGCCGATCTGCCCGGCCTGGCCCGCGGGCGGGAACTGTCCATGGTGGCGGTCGGCGACGACGTCACCGAGGTGGGACGGCGGCTCGAGGCCGCGCAACGGGAGTCGGGAGCGGCGGCCGGGCTGTCGGTCCTGCCGGTCGGCGGCGGGACGGACCAGCGGCTTCCGGTCGCGCTGAAAGCGGCCGGCGCTTCACGCGTACCCCTGATGGGTTTTCTCGACGCGGCAAGCGGGGGGAAGCCGCCCGCGGTGACCACCGTCGCTGCGATCGCGGCCGGGAAGCCGGCCGAGGTTTTGCTCGCGCTGCCTCCCGGCAGCCCGGTCGACCCCTATCGGGGTCTGGGTTTTCCGCTGGTCACGGCCGCTGAGCTGGCGACCGGGCCGGAGCCCGGCGAGGTGGTGGTCTTCGCCACCACCTCGGGGCGGAGTCTGGAGAGCTTCAAGGAGGCGCTGTGGGCGGTCGATGAGTTCGCGGGGGTACGGCTACGTGACCCCGGCGATCCGGAGCGGCATCTCCTCGACATCTCGCTGAGCCCGCATCCCGGCCCACTGCGGCGGGAGTTGCTGGCGCACCTGGAGCGGGTCGGAGCGGCCACGGTGACCGAGTTGCGCACTTTCGCGCTCACCGAAACCGTCTATCGCGCCGCTGACGCCACCCGGGTCCTGCACACGCTGATCGACACCGGGGCGGTCGCCCGCGAGCCGGCACACGGCCGGCTCGGCGGCGACGTCATGATCCGCCTTTAGCGCGAGCGGCTCTTGTCCTGCTTCCAGGACAGCGGGCCGGGCAGGTCGACGCGGTGGGCGCGGGTCTTGGAGTTCCAGGACCAGCGACCGATCTTCAGGCTCCACGACGAGTAGCCGTTCTCGGTGAAGTTCAGGACCAGCGGCCCGATCTTCTTGCGGCTGCGGTAGACGATGCCCATCGGAACTTCTCCCATCTACGTTCTGATGGGCCGGAGATTTCCCGATGGGGACAATCCACAAACGTCAGCGTGGCTGCCAGGCGTCGGGGCGGGTGGTCAGCTTGCGCACATGCGCCGGCATCCGCCCGCTGATCAGCTCGGCGAGGCTCACCTCGTCGAGCACCTCACGCACCGCGGCCCGCACCGCCACCCACAGGTTCGGCAGGTTCTCGGCCGCCCCCGTGTACTGCGTCTCCTCCGGGCGGAGGCCGCGCACACCGGCCAGCGGGCCGTCGACCGCCCGGATGATCTGGCCGATCGTCACATCCCGCGGTGGGTGCGACAGCGTGTAACCGCCCTCGGCGCCGCGTTGGGCCCGGACCACGCCGGCGCGGCGCAGGTCGGCGAGCACTGCCTCGAGGAACTTCCGGGGCATGCTCTGGTCTTGGGCAATGGCCTGAGCGGACATCAGTGCGGGGTAGGCCTGCGCCAAACTGAGGGCGGCCCGCACCGCGTAGTCACCGCGCGCGGAGATCTGCACCTGACTATCATGCCCCGCCCGCGCATCCCCGATGCACATACCCCAGGGAGTTGTGGGAATTCACGCTCAGTCAGTGGGGCGTCGCTGGCCGGGTATGCCGTCGGGCCCCGTCGCGTACCTCCCTCGGAATTGCCCCGGGCTCAGCCCGGTCTCCCGGTGGAAGAAGCGGCCGAAGTTGGTCGGCTCCCCGAACCCGAGGATCCGGCCCACCTCGGCGACCGACAGCGGCGTCGCGGCGAGCAGGCGCCGGGCCTGCAGCGCGACCCGGTCGTCGACCACCTGCTTGGCGGTACGGCCGGTCAGCGCGAGGCTGGCCCGGGTCAGGGTACGCACCGAACAGCCCAGCTCGGCCGCATAGTCCTCGACCCGGCGGGTGTGCGGATAGCCCTCCTCCAGGCGGCGCTGGAACCGCTCGAAGGTCCGGCCCTCGACGTGGCCCGCCGGATCGACGGCCGGCTCGGCGAGCCGCAGGCGCAGCAGCACCGCGGCCAGCTGATGTCGCAGCAGGGCGGCCGCGACCGGCCCGGGTGGGCCGTCGGCGTCGGCGGTCAGGTTGCCGAAGGCGGTGCGGAGGGACTCCGGATGGGGTACGGACAACGGGCGGGCGCCCGGACCGGACGGATCGTCGGGCGCCAGGTCCGGTAGCTCCTCCGGCCCGAACAGCCCGGACCGGAAGACGATCGTGGCCGTGTCGCCGGGCGGCTCGCCGAACCGCACCGCCTGCCCCGGACGGACCCAGAGCGCTGTGCCCGGGGCGCACAGGTGCTCGGTGAAGTCCACCTCGGCGTCGAGCGGGCCGGTGCCGGCGAGCACCAGAGCGTGACTGTCCAGCAGGACGGTGGCGGCGTCCGCGGCCACCGGAAGCGCGCAGCCGCCGATCCCCGACCAGTCCGGTGGGAGACGGGTGGGCGCCGGCTCGGTGTGTTGAATGAGTGCTGACATCGCGCCTGACGGTAGTCGTCGATGGATGCTTCCGCATCCACTAGCGCACCGACTGAGGTAAATGTCCGATTTCTAGCTCGGTATTCGCTATACGTCCGATTCCGATTCCTATTCGGAGATCGATTATTTTTCCGGCTATAAAGGGCGACCCGCGCGGACCGGCAGTGTCCGCGCGGGTCGCCCTGACTCGCTGATGTCGCCGGCGGCTAGCGTCCCGCCAGCAGCCGGTTGACAGCCGCGTCGACGTCCAGATGGTCGGACTCGCGCCCGCGGGGCACCACCACGTAGGTGCGCCGCAGGAAGCGGACCAGGACGCTGCGCGGCACCTCGAACAGCGCGTTCCCGTCCGGCGACGAGAGGGCCAGCGCGACGAAGTCGCCCCGCGGCGTGGCCCACGGCCACACCCGGACGTCGCCGATCCCGGCCGGCTCGTCGAGCCCGGTCACGAGGAGTTCCCGCGCGAAGGACCAGCTCACGGCTTCCCCACCGGCTGATTCTGCGTGGAACAACACGTGAACCGCATACGGGTCGGCTGGGTCGTAACGCAGACTGGCGCGTACCGGCAGTGCCGTCGCGTCAGGCGCTACGAGCCGCAGCGAGGTTTCGACCTCGACGGTCGTTGGACGAATGGTACTCATGGACGAACTCCCCCCGGCACCGCTGCGAGGCTGGTGAACCCCGCGGTTCCCATACTCAGGTGATCCTTGTAGTTACGCTCCGCCATACGCTGATCTCACCCAGTAGTGGGAAGGCGGTTCCGAAAACCCTTCCGCGCAGGACGTAAAGCGATATCTTGTCCTGTTCTGCCCATGTACTCGGTTCCGCCCGGCGTCGGTGGTCCAGCAGTTGACTTACTCCGGTAACGTCCATTCCTCCCGGGTAGTGACGGGGCTCCCGGACACTGGGGGATGAAATGAACCTAAAACCGGACGACGGGGTTCTCAGACGTGCGTGTGCTTGACCGTATTCGGTCCAACTCCACCGGCCGCCTGGCCCTCAAGGTCGGCGTCGGCATCGTCGGTGGCCTGGTCGTCGCCATCGGCATCGTGTTGATCCCGTTCCCCGGCCCCGGCTGGGCGATCGTGATCCTCGGCCTCGCCATCCTCGCCGTCGAATTCCACTGGGCGCGCGGCGTGCTCGCCTTCA
The DNA here is from genome assembly GCF_900113015.1 of Actinoplanes philippinensis. Lineage (GTDB taxonomy): Bacteria > Actinomycetota > Actinomycetes > Mycobacteriales > Micromonosporaceae > Actinoplanes > Actinoplanes philippinensis. Next base: position 407,485 of record NZ_FONV01000005.1, on the reverse strand, counting down.
CGAAGCGTCACGTGCAGAGCTGGACCCACTGGATCGCCCGCCAGTCCCTGCCGCTGCGCGCCCTGATCGGCATCGTCGGCATGCTCTTCATCAGCGCGGTCGTCTGGGCCAGCGTCAAGGTGAGCCTGCACATCGACCTGGTCCAGGTCAGTCTGGACTGGTTGCGCGCCCGATGACCCCCTGGTTCGCAAACCGGTGGTGGCGTCTAGTAGAGTTCCATCTCGTTGAGGGCGATTAGCTCAGCGGGAGAGCGCTCCGTTCACACCGGAGAGGTCACTGGTTCGATCCCAGTATCGCCCACATAGCGTCTAGCTGCGAGAACGCTCGGTCTTGTAATTCACGAGGCCGGGCGTTTTGTCATGTTTGCGGGAGCAGATGGGGAGCAGTGCCTTGACTCCCGAGATGACCTCCTCGGAGGAAGCTAGCTGAGCGGAATGTCGAGCAGCGTTCAACAGCGCTGAAGGATTCTCGAGGTCCTCGTGCGGCGGCGACCACTCCTGTCGTTGCTCCTGTGACCACGACCTGCTTTGCGAAGTGGTCAGGTGAGTGCCGAGTAGCGTCGTACGGCGCCGTGCGAAGTCCGGCGGCGGTCACCGGTGTCGCCGGGGCTGACCTGGGCTGTGGGGGATTGCCGTGTCCTGCTGGTACTGGCTGATCACTGCTGGCTGACGGGAGTGGTCCGTCCTGGGCTGACAAAGGCGCTCGGAATGTCCGTTATGCGCTCGCGGGCCGTTCTTTCCGGGGCGGCACCGCGGGATTCCCTCCGGCGCTGTGCGTGCCGGGTGGTCGAGCTGGCCCGACCACCCAGGAGCGCTCTGGTCAGCGGCGGTAGGTGCGCTTGCCGGTGTACTTGACGTTGCCGGCTTTGTCGTAGGCCCGGAGTTGGACGGTGTATTTCTTGCCGTACTTCTTCGGGTTGACGGTGAAGGCGTACGCGGCTTTGGTGTCGGTGGCGACGACCTTGCCGTTGACGAGCAGCTGGACGCGGGCGATCCCGTACCGGTCGGTGGCCTCGCTGGTGACCTTGAAGGTCTTGCTGACCTTGGCCTTGTTCTTCGGCGCCTGCCGGTATCGGATCGCCGGCGCGGTGTTGTCGACGGTGACGGTGCGGCTGACGTAGGTCTGGTTTCCGGCCCGGTCGACGACGCGGAAGGTCAGGGTGTGCCGGCCGTCGTAGCGAGGGGTGGTGTCGAGGGTGACGCGCCAGGGGGCTCGGTTGGTGTAGGCGTTGTGGTCGTCGATGCCGGCTTCGAGCAGGCTGATGCCGGTGGCGTCCTGGTAGCTGGTGATGGCGGCGGGCAGGGCCTTGCCGCGGACCAGTGCCCCGTTGGCGGGGGTGAGGGTGAGGACGGGTTTGTCGTTGTCGACGGTGACGGTCTGCGTGTGTTCGCTGATGTTGCCGATGCCGTCTTCGGCGCGGACGGTCATGGTGGCCGGGCCGTTCGGGATGCCCCGGGGCCAGGTGAAGGTGCGGTACTGGCCGGGAGTGGTGTCGGTGGCGACCACGGTGCCGTTGACCAGCAGTTCGGTCTTGCGGACACCGGCGCCGTCGGTCACCTGCACGGGGATCGGGCCGCCGGCCCTGATGAAGTTGGGCGACCAGTGGAACTCGGGGGTGATGGCGGGGCCGGTGTGGTCGGCCCAGACGGTGCCGCGCAGGGTCATCGTGTTGCCGAAGTGGTCCCAGCCGCGGACGGTGAGGGCGGTCGGGCCGTCGTAGGTGCTGGTGTCCCAGTTGATGATCCACGGGGCCGCGGTGGCGGTGCCGATGACCGTCGAGCCGATGCTGAGCTCGATGCCGGCGGTGTCGGCGGCCAAGCCGTGCTTGGCGAAGTCGATCGGGGTGACGCCGGTGAAGCTCATCGCCGGGCGCTGGCTGGAGGCTCCGGTCATGATCCAGGGGAAGACGAGCCACGGCGCGTCGTTGTCGACGTGGACGATCGCGACGTCGGAGGTGGTGGCGTTGCCCGCCGCGTCATAGGCGGTGAGCGTCACGTGGACGTCGTCGTTGCGGCGCGGCCGGGTGTCCCAGGTCAGCGTGAACGGTGCGGTCTCGGAGGTGGCCACGACCCATCCGTTGACCTGGAGGTGTACGCGGGTGACGGCGACATCGTCGGAGACGACGGGCCGCAGGGTGACGGTGCCGTTGGCGGCGGTGCCGGCGGCCAGGCCGATGTCGGTGATCGTCGGAGCGACGGTGTCCTCGCCCGTGGCGGCGTGGGCCGCGGGAGCGTGCAGCCCGGCGGCGGCGAGCATGGCTACGAGAACGGCGCTGCCTCTACGTGACGTGATGTTGCCCGGTCGCATGCCCCCGCCTCTCACGAACCTGTGCGCGCGAAGCATAAGCCAAAGTAGATCAACGGAGATATCCCAGCGTCCTCGCGCGATCGATGCATTGATCAGGCCGGGGTTGGTACCGGTGCCCCGGCGGGTGCGGCGCTGAGGGACGCGGCGGGCGGCCGGCAATCGGCCTGCCGGACGGCGCCGGGCACGCCGATTGCACGGTCATGATGCCCGCCGCGGGCCGTTGGTCATAGGGCCGGATCACGCGATGCCCTCCCAGAAGCGCGTGTGGGGTGGTCGAGCCGGCCCGAGCCGGTCCGGCCACCCCGTGAACGCTCTGGTCAGCGGCGGTAGGTGCGCTTGCCGGTGTATTTGACGTTGCCGGCTTTGTCGTAGGCGCGGAGCTGGACGGTGAACTTCTTGCCGTACTTCTTCGGGTTCACGGTGAAGCCGTAGGCGGCCTTGGTGTCGGTGGCGACGACCTTGCCGTTGACGAGCAGTTGCACGCGGGCGATGCCGTACCGGTCGGACGCGGCGCTGGTGATCTTGAAGGTCTTGGTGACCTTGGCCTTGTTCTTCGGGGCCTTGGTGATCGTGATCGCGGGCGCGGTGTTGTCGACGGTGATGGGTCGCTGGACGGTGGTGACGTTGCCGGCCTTGTCTTGGACGTCGATTCGCAGGGTGCGGCGTCCGTCGGCGACGTGACGGGTGTCGATGCGCACGGACCAGGGTGCGCGGTGGGTGTAGACGAGGTCGTTGATGTAGCCGCTCAGGTAGGTGATGCCGGTGGCGTCCTTGGCGCTGGTGAGAGCGGTGGTGAAGGTGCCGCGGACGAGGGCGTTGGCGGCGGGCGTGAAGGTGACGGCCGGACCGTCGTTGTCGACGGTGACGGTGCGGGTGTGCTCGGCCATGTTGCCGATCTCGTCGTAGGAGCGGACCGTCATGGTGGCCGGGCCGTTGACCGCGGTGCGGTCGAAGGGCAGGGCGATGGCGCCGAGGCCGTTGCAGCAGATCGACCGGTCGGTGCTGATCAGTTTGCCGTTGACCCACAGTTCGACGCGGTCGACCGCGGAAGGGTCCTCGGAGCCGATGTAGATGCGGCCGTTGCGGTTGACGTAGCCGTCGACCTCGTCGTATCCGACATCCAGCGAGGGTGGGGTGCGGTCGACGTAGGCATACACCTTGCTGGTGCCGACGTTGCCGAGGATGTCGTAGGTCTTCGTCCGCAGGGTGACCAGGCCGTCGGGGCCGGTGGTGTCCCACGTGACGGTCCACGGCGCGGCGGTCGCCGAATCGATCACCCTGTCGTTCAGGAGCAGGTCGACGCGGGTGACCGCGTCGAGTTTGGTGTGCGGCGACACGCTGAGATCGAACTCTTTGACGCCGGTAAAGGTGTTGCCGATGCTGCGCTGCAGGCTGTCCGGCCACGGGAAGTAGGCGACGGCCCCGCGGTTGATGACCGTGACGGTCACGGTCTCGCTACGAGTCTCGACTCCCGCCGAGTCGATGACACCCAACTGCAGGCGCCAGTCACCGTCGAAACTGCCGAGCGTGTTCCAGGACAACGACCACGGCGCCACATTGTCTGCGGTGACCTGCTTGTCGTCGGCGTAGAGCACCACACGGCTGACATCGGAGTCCTCAGCGATCGTGGGCGTGATCACCACGGTCTTGTTGACGTACTGACCGGCACTCAGACCGAAGTCGATAACCGGCGATTCGACGGCGTACGCCGGTGTCGCGGCTGGACCAGCCGTCAGCGCTGCCGCCAGCGTCAGCAGAGCTACGGCGCCTCGTGATGTCCGTCGCATGTCTCCCCCGAAGATCGATTGCCGACATCGTAGATCGTCGAAATGCGCGAGCCCCGAGCCTGCCGGCCACCGGCTGTCGACGGTGACCTCGACCGGCCCGGGCGGGCAGCGGCTGAACACCTACACCTACGACAAGACCGGCAACACCAAGACCCGGCAGGAGGGCGGCGCCACCCAGAGCCTGGAGTGGAACCCGGACGGCCGCGTCGCGAAGATCGTCGACCCCACCAAGGGCGAGACCACCTTCGTGTACGACGCCGACGGCAACCGCCTGCTACGCCGCACGACGGCCGGCACCACCTTGTACCTGCCGGAAACCGAGGTCACCGCTGCCACCGACGGCACCCTGACCGCAGACCGCTACTACACCCAGGCCGGCGCCCCCACGGTGATCCGCAGTCGCACCGCCACCGGCGAGACGCTGTCGGTGATGCTGGCCGACCACCACAACACCGCCACCGCCGCCGTCCGGCTGTCCAGCGACATGACGGTTCAGCGGCGCAAACTCACCCCGTACGGCGAGGACCGCGGCCAGAAGCCGCAACTGTGGCCCGGCCAGCGTGGTTTCGTCGGCGGCACCATCGACGACAGCACCGGCCTGATCCACCTCGGCGCCCGCGAATACGACCCCGCGATCGGCCGGTTCCTGTCCGTCGACCCGGTCATCGACGTCATGCAACCGCTGCAACTGCAGCCCTACAGCTACGCCTACAACAGCCCGCTGACCTTCACCGATCCCGACGGCCTCTGGGGCTGGTCGGAGATCGTGCACACCGCCCTCGACGTCGCCGGCATGGTCCCCGTTATCGGCGAAGCCGCCGACCTGACCAACGCCGCCGTCTACGCCGCCGAAGGCAACTGGGGCGAAGCCGCCCTCTGCGCGGCCGCAGCCATCCCCGTCGCCGGCAATGCCATCGCCGCAGCCAAGATGGGCCGCAACGCCAAGAAAGCCATCAACGCCGCCGAAGCCATCGCGGAAAAGGCCGACGACGCCGTCGACGTCGCCAAAGCCGCCCCACCAGTCAAAGCACCCGACCCCGAACCCCCGACCAAGGTCGCCGACAACACCAAGCGCACCGAAACCTGCGCCACCAAGAACAGCTTCGCCCCCGACACCCCCGTCCTCATGGCCGACGGCACCACCAAACCCATCGGCGAACTGGAGACCGGCGAGGAGGTCCTGGCCGCTGACCCCGAGACCGGAGAGCAGGGCCCCCGCGAGATCGTCGCCACCATCGCCGCGAATGTCGTCAAACCGGTGGTCAAGGTGACTGTCGTGCAGGAAGAGGAGCGGTCGGCGACCGCCCCCAAGCCTGCTGCCGAAGACAGTGCCAAGCTCTCCGCAGCGACAGCTACCGGATCGGATGTCTTCGGCAGCCTCATTGCCACCACGGAGCATCCCTTCTGGGTGGAGGACCTGCAGGCTTGGGTCCCCGCCAGCGAACTACTGCCCGGGATGTGGCTACGTACCTCCACGGATACCTGGGTCCAGGTCGGGGCAGTCAGCGCCGCCGGAAACCGCTCCGACGTCCGCAACCTCACCATCAACGACCTCCACACGTACTATGTGTTGGCTGGCGAAACCCCGGTCCTGGTCCACAACTGCGGGAATGGCAGTTCGAAAGCGGAAGATCACGTCAGCTGGGTTGATGAGGGAGGCGACCTAAGTCTCGGTCGGCGGGGAATGCCGCAGGGTGCCTATGATTATCAATCAGGTGTCGCAGGCGCTCGATCTAATGCAGCAACGCGTTATGGGCAGGCTCCCCAGTTGGAAATGCCCGGTGCTGACGGGAAACCGGTTACCGCCAAATTCGATGGCCTCGAAGGGAATGAGATTATCGACCGGAAGCTGAATCCGCGATTTACTGAGAAAGCTGTGGACCAGGCTCGGCGGCAGGCTGCGACTGCGGCGTATCATGGCCTAACGCCAGTGTGGGAACTACCTGATGAGGCGGCTATGAGTGCAGCAATCAGGTTTATGTCCTATGCAAAGATATCGACCATTGTAGTTAGGCAGGCGGGATGAATCCGGAGCCATTGGTGCGTGCGATTGTAGCTGCCATGATGCTGATGGAGGAGTGTGGCCCTGAGGAAATCGATCCCGATACTGCGGTGCGCGGTTTAGAGAACATGGGGTACGAGATTCTTCAGTTGTCGAGGGACGATCGTGGTGAACTTCTCGAATTGATCGAACGCATGGCGCGGGACAGCGATTCGCATACGGCCGACTTTTTGCGGGCACTTCCATTTAGCATTGGAATGGTTGACGGTTCCCCGCCAGAGTCTGGCGGTGAAGCTGATTAACCTGGATCGCAAGTGGCCACTTCGTGGCGTTCAACGTCGCCACGTGGCGCGTAAGCTGGCTTATGGAAACAAGATTTAAGCGATGGAGGTTGTGATGGAAGGGGCGTGGGATTGGTTGAAAGATTTGCAACGTTATAGGGAGATTCCTGAACGGCTGCGCCTTCCGACGGCATCGCCCGAACTCAATCGGTGTGCAGATGATAGGCAGTAACATCATCGGTAACGACGTTGTCGAACTCGCTGCGCAGTACATGGCCGAATATGCCCGCCTCGAACTTTGGATCGGGAGTCGCGAGCCACCTATGGGATTTCGAAAGAAGTTCGAGATAGCTTCGGTATCTTCTGGCGTTCTTCTTGAGGTGTACGAGGCATGGGTCTCTTTTGAGGCCGCATACATAACCTCGGGCAAGGGGGTCGACCAGGTGCGCGAAGAGCGAGAGGTATTGAAGGAATCATTAAATCGGGGCATCGCGGCTCTCATGGGAATCCAGAGTCAACCTCGATTCCTGTAACTGAAATCTTCCCGGATGACTGTTCCGGTCATGTGATTCGTTGCTCTGCTCCCCGTCTGACCGCTGCCAGGTCGCAAAGGTGCTCACCCGATGGCGATACCGCTGGTGTCCGCTCTCCGTCTTCCGGGCCTCAGGACAGCGTCGACTGCCTCGGGATCAGTTCAAAGTCGACGACCATTCGCCGGGGCGCCGGCTGCTCCTCTCGCGGCACGCCGTCGATCTGGAGCTGGATCCGCTCTTCCAACAGGGCGACGGCCTGGTGTGCGATCACGTCGCGGCCCGGGTCGATGGTGCTCAGCGGCGGGCGGGAGTAGTTCGTTTCGTCGATGTTGTCGAAGCCGATCAGCTGGACGTCCTCGGGGACCCGGAGGCCGCGGTCCTGTAAGGCGGCGAGTGCCCCCAGCGCGAGTGTGTCGGCGAACGCCACCACCGCGTCGGGCCTGACGCCGCTGTCGAGAATGCTGGTGATCGTCGTGGCGCCGGTGGAGTGGAAGTAGTCGGGCACACCGATGATCGCGCGGGGGTCGACGTCCAAACCTTGTGACCGGAGGGCCTCCCGGAAGCCTCGGAACCGCAGCGTTCCGCTGCTCGGCGACGGGTCGTGCTTGACTCCCAGGGGTACGACCGTGGTCGCGCCTCGGCCCAGGACGTGCTCGGTTGCCGCTCGTGCTCCCTCGACGTTGCTCATCGTGACGTGGTCGACGTTGCCGTCGAACACCCGCTCGCCCAGGAGCACGAGGGGAAAGCCGACGTCGAACAGCGGGAGATCCTGCTGGCTCAGCGCGAGCGGGGAGTACAGCACGCCGTCGAAACGTGACCGGTAGCTGCCGTCCAGCACTCGCAGCTCGCGGTCGCGCTCGGCGTTGGTCTGCTCGATGAACACGGTCAGGCCTCGCTGGGACGCCTCTCGCATGACGGCGTCGGCAAGTTCGGCGAAGTAGACGACGCGCAGCGACGGCACCACCAGAGCGATCGCCCCGGTCCGGCCGCGGCTCAGGTTCCGCGCCGAGACGTTCACGTGGTAGCCCAGCTCACGGATCGCGTCGTCGACCCGCTTGCGGGTTTCCGGACGAACGTACTGGTAGCCGTTGAGGATGTTGGACACCGTCTTGATCGACACCCCGGCGAGTCCGGCGACGTCGCGCATCGTCGGCGACCCGTTGGTCTTGCGTGCCAACGCCCCTCCTGCCGCTCGTCGGCTCATCGACGAGCGTATAAGAGCCCCGTGCCGATCCGACGCAGCGGCCGGCTCGTCCCGATCCGGGACGGGCCGGCCGTGTGGCTTACCGTCAGTTGACGGTCAGGGCGATGGCGTGCACCGAGCTGCCCACATCGATCTGCAACTCGTAAGCACCCGGGGCGAGTCCTCTGGTGTCCCAGTCGAAGACGTACTCGGCCTTGTGTGCGCTGTAGCGCGCGGTGTTGTCCGCATTCCTCTGGACGGGTCTGGCCGCGACACGATCACCGGTCACGCCGCCCGTCTTCTTCGCCAGGTAGAGACGCGGCCGCGCATCAGTGACGGTCTTGCCGTCCGTGCCGGTCAGGGTGAACCTGACCGGCACGGCACGTCCGGCCTTGACGACGTCGGTGCCGTCGCCGGCCAGCGGCGGCCGCACCCCGCCGAACCGGTACTCCGGCGTGAAAAGCCGCGGTACGAAGTCGATCAGGTTCGCCATCCAGGTGTCGAAGCCGTGCGGTCCGACCCAGGTCCCCGCGTACTCGTACTCGATGCCCTGGGCGGTCAGCCACCGCATCGAATCCTGGGTGAACGAGTACGTGAAGTCGACGTCACCGGAGTACAGCCGGGCCAGCTTGGTGCTCTCGTTGACCGCCGGGACGTCGACGGTGGGGTAGGAGAGCAGGCCACCCGAGAAGGCGCCGATGTAGGCGAACTCGCCCGGATGGCTGAGCCAGGTGCCGAGGGTGTTCATGGCTCCCCACGACAGACCGGCGAGCGCCTGCTGATCCGAATCCGTCGAGATGTGGTACTTCTCCGCCGCGGTGGGGATCACGTGCTGGCTGAGGTCGGTCCAGAAGTCGACGCCGTTCTGGTCCGGCATGACCACGACCATCGGCACCATGGTCCCGTTGAGGTAGTGATTGTCGAGAATCTGTTTGGCCCGGCCGGTCTCGATCCAGCTGCCGTAGTTCTGGCCCCCGCCGTGGTACAGGTACAGCACCGGGTAGGCAGCTTCGCGGTCGGGATCGTAGCCCGGCGGCGTCCAGACGTACGCGTAGCGCTCGGCGCCCTGGCCTCCGTCGTACGTCATGAGCGAGACCGTGCCGCCCTTGCCCTCGGGGACGTCCGCGAGCATCGCGTCGGTCTTGCCCGGCACGAAGAGTTGTGACTCCATCACATGGGTGTTGACGGTGTCGGCGGGGTCCTTCTTGTCGACGCCGTCGACCACGTACCGGTAGTAGTAGTACCCGTCGAGCGGTCCGACAGAGGTGCGCCACCGGCCGTCGGGCTGCTTGACCATCGGGATCCGGAACCACTGGCCGTTCGGGGCCCAGTTGCCCCAGATCGTGACGTCCTTGGCGTCGGCCCACTGGGTGCCGGTCTCGAACGTGACGATGCCCTGCGGGTCGATGTGCGGAGTCGTGATCGACCCGGCGGCCGGGGGCTGGTACGGCCGGGTCAGCGGGCGGTGTCCCTTGCTGGCACCGGGGCCTGCGCCCTTCTGCCCGAAGAGCCGGGAGGCGAAGTCTCGCAGGTTCTCCCGCCACGCGTCCCAGCCGGCGTCGTCGGGGTTGACGCCGTCGAACTCGAACTTCACTCCGGACTTCTTCAGGTTCACCAGCAGGTGATAGGTGTCGTTGTAAGACGGATCGAGCGTGTTGCCGACGTACGTCCGGAGCAGTTCGGTGCCCTTGTTGATCGCCTTGGCCTCCGCCTTGGTGATCGGGCGGCCGGCGGAGCCGGAGAAGGAGCCGACGTAGGCGAACGCGCCGGGGGCGCTGCGGAGGATGCTGATCGCCTGCTGGGCGCCGGTTCCGACACCGGCCAGCGCCTGGCTGTGCGACCGGGACGAGATGTGGTAACCGGCCCGTGCTGCCGGGACGATGGCGTTCAGCAACTCGGCGCGGGGGTCGGCGGAATTGGCGTCAGCCATCACCACCACCATCGGCTTGGCGTCCCTGCCGGCCACCAGGTTGTCGAGAATCTGCTTCGCCCGGCCGAGTTCCAGCCACTCGCGAGCGGTCTGGCCCTCGCTGCTCAGCAGGTACAGCACGGGGTACGCCTCGGCCCGGGCGGAGTCGTAGCCGGGCGGCGTCCACACCACGGCGGTACGGTTCTCCGCCGCCGCCGCGCTTCGGTAGGGCAGTTCCGCCACGGTCCCACCCGCGGCGACGTCGTCCATCCATGCGACCGACTCACCCGGCACGAAGAAGGTGTTCCAGTTGGGCTTCGACGTCACCGCCACCGGACTGCCGGGCTGGCGAAAGGACACCTTCGACCTGTCCGGCATGGTCGCGGTGTACTGGTAGTGATACAGCCCGGGCTCGAGCGGACCGACGTTCGCGGCATAGTCCGAGCCGTTCAGGCCGAGAGCGAGCGCCGACCAGGTGCCGCTCGGGCCGATGTTCGCCTCCAGCTCAAGCGTTGCCGGCGTTCCACCGACGATGCTGACGGCCTCCGCCTGCGGCACCTTGAAGTAGTGGTAGACGTCGTCGTTCGAATGCCATGTGTCAGTCGCGGCAACCGCCGGGGCGGCCGCGATGAGTGACACCATCAGAGCCGCGGCTGCGACCAGGCCGGTCTTTCGGGAGTCTCTGCTGTGTGACATCGCGTTGCTGCTCCTCTCAGAGCGCCGAGACCTCCCGCATCGACGGCACGCGCCTCACCACCGGGATCGGCCACCGAGGCCTTCCCGGCAGCACCGACAGGCCCACGTTTACATCGGCACGCCTCGATTCGTACACCGGTGTAGACGGAATGGCAAGAGGCGTGTTCGTGGGCGGCCGAGTGCCGCCGTGACCCGATCGCTCTCCGAAATTACCGGTTCTTGCCCGAGAATTCGTCATGAAGATCGCCGATGAATTAGCAGCTCATGCCTTTGATCAACAAGATCTGGAGCCGTGGGCGGCGGTGATGGTCCCGTGGGATTCTCCAGCGCCGAAAGTTTCGGACCCTTGACAACGCATTGATGGGAGGTAATGTTCTGCCACCTGAGCGTCCCCTCACGACTCCGCCAGGAAAGCGATCGTCGCGTCGGCGCTGCCCGCCGTGCCCCGCGCTGTGACCCAGCCGGCCCGGCCAGTGGATGCTCCGGCCGGCTTCCCGACGGACTCCAGGGAGAACACCATGCTTCGACCACACCCCGCCCGCTGGGCCGACTCCGCTGTGCGCGTGCGGCGCGTCCTCACCGCGGCCGTCGCCACCGCGGCGATGCTCGTGGCCGCCGGCTGCACGCCGGGGAGCTCGAGCGACGACTCCGGCTCGTCCGGAACGGCCTTCGAGTTCTGGTCCTTCACCGGGATCAACCAGAAGGTCGACGTCGAGAGGTACAAGAAGAAGCACCCGGACGCGCAGATCAAGCTGACGGAGGTGGGCAGCACCAGCGAGACGGCGCAGGCGCTCACCGCGGCGCTGGCCGGTGGCAAGGTGCCCGACCTGGTCCTGATCCAGGGCGACGACCTGCCGAAGTTCATGCAGTCCCCGGAGAACTTCGTGGACCTGAACACGCTCGGCGCCGACAAGATCAAGAACGACTACCTGGACTGGGTCATCAAACAGCCGACCACGGACGACGGTAAGATCATCGGTATCCCCACGGACGTCGGCGGGCTGGCGGTCGCCTACCGTACCGACCTCTTCAAGGCGGCGGGCCTGCCCACCGACCGTACCCAGGTGTCGGACTCGTGGAAGACCTGGGACGACTTCCTCGAGGTCGGCAAGAAGTACACCGCGGCGACCGGCAAGAAGTTCCTCGACAACGTGCCGACCAGTGTCTTCTTCCAGGCGGTGAACCAGGGTGCCACCCGCTACTACGACAACAGCACCCACAAGATGGTGTACGACACCAACCCCGAGGTCAAAGCCGCGTTCGACCTGACCCTGAAGGCCGGGGAGGCGAAGATCGCCGCCAAGCAGGAAACCTTCTCCGCAGCCTGGACCGCGGGCATGGCCAAGGGTGACTTCGCCGTCACGTCCGCACCGTCGTGGATGCTCAACGCGATCAAAACCAACGCGCCCACCACCGAGGGCAAGTGGGACATCGCCCGGATTCCGGGCAGCGCCGGCAACTGGGGCGGTAGCTTCCTTGCCATTCCCCAGCGAGCGAAGAACCCGCAGGCGGCGTGGAAGTACATCACCGAGATGCAGTCGCCGGCCGGGCAACTCGAGAACTTCCTGGCGAAAGGCAACCTGCCCACCACGCCGTCGGTCTACTCCGATCCGAAACTGCTCGCCCAGACCGACCCGTTCTTCTCCAACGCGCCGATCGGCAAGATCTACACCGAATCGGCGAAGGCGATCAAGCCGTTCTACATCGGCCTGAACGACGCCACCATCGGTACGGAGCTGCTCAACACCCTGACAAGCGTCGAGCAGGGAAAGGTTCCACCGACCGAGGCATGGGACACCGCGCTGACCAACGTCAAGAACGCCCTCCGGGGCTGACGGGCGGCTGACGCTCGGCGGCCGGTGCCCATCCGGCCGCCGCAACCGGCGGAAAGGTGACGGCTTTGACCCTGACGCTCAACCCGGTGACGCCCCCGGGAGCGACCGGCCGGCAGACCGCCAACCGCCGCATCCTGCAGAGCATGCGCGAGCGCCTCGCGCCGTACGCGTACATCGCGCCGTTCTTTCTGCTGTTCGCGGTCTTCGGATTGTTCCCGCTGCTGTTCACGTTCTATGTCGCGCTGTTCGACTGGGATCCGATCGGCGAGCATCGCTACGTCGGGCTGCAGAACTTCCGGGTCCTCATGGACGACCCGAGGTTCTGGGGTGCGATGCGCAACACCTTCAGCATCTGGGTGCTGTCCACGGTCCCGCAACTGCTGGTGGCGCTCGGCATTGCGCATCTGCTCAACAACGTGCGGCTGCGGGCAGCGACGTTCTTCCGGATGGTGGTGCTGGTTCCGTACGTCACCTCGGTGGCCGCGACCACGATCGTCTTCGCCCAGCTGTTCGACCGCGACTACGGCTTGCTGAACTGGTTTCTCGAGCTGTTGGGATTCCAGCACATCGAGTTCACCGCGTCGGTGTGGGGCAGCCACCTGATGATCGCCGCCATGGTCGCCTGGCGGTGGACCGGATACAACACACTGCTGTATCTGGCTTCCCTCCAGGCGGTACCCCGCGAACTGTACGAGGCCGCCTCGGTCGACGGCGCGAACGGCTGGCAACAGTTCCGCCGCATCAGCATCCCGGCGCTGCGTCCGATCATCGTGTTCACCGTCGTCACGTCGACGATCGGTGGACTGCAGATCTTCACCGAGGCGCTGCTGGCCAACCCGTCCGGCGGGCTGTCCTGCGGGGCCGCGCGGCAGTGCCAGACCCTGACCCTGTTCCTGTACGAGCAGGCCTTCGGCCGCTTCCACTTCGGGTACGGCGCGGCCGTCGGCGTGGCGCTGTTCGTCATCGTGGTCATCGTCTCGACGATCAACTATCTCTTGGCCACACGCATCCGTTGGGAGCGACCATGAAGGCTCCGAACCGGACGCCCAGGACCACCTACGTACTCCTGGGCATCATGGCTCTCCTCAGCGTGTTCCCGCTCTACTGGATGTTCGTGGTGGCCACGACGGACACGGCCAGCGCGACCCAGCTTCCGCCGCGGGTACTGCCGGGCGGGAACTTCCTGCATCTGGCCGGGCTGGTCTTCGACACCGTGCCCTTCTTGCAGGCCCTGCTCAACAGCATCGCCGTCGCCGCCGCTGTCGGCGCCGGGCAGGCGACGCTGTGCGCCCTCGCCGGGTTCGCCTTCGCCAAGTTGAGGTTCCCCGGCCGTAACACGCTGTTCCTCATCGTGGTGCTCACCATGACCGTGCCGGCCCAGCTGTCGATCATTCCGCAGTACCTGATCATGTCGCAGCTGAACTGGGTGGACACCCTGCAGGCCGTGATCGTGCCGGGGCTGGTGAGTGCCTTCGGCATCTTCTGGATGCGTCAGCACATCGCGAGCGTCATCGACGACGAGTTGATGCACGCCGCCACGGTGGACGGGGCGAGTACCTGGCAGATCTTCTGGCGGATCGCCTTCCCGCTGGTCCGCCCGGCGGCGTTCGTCCTGGGCCTGTTCGGGTTCGTCACGGCCTGGAACGACTTCCTCTGGCCGTTCATCGTGCTGAAGTCACCGGACCGGTACACCGTCCAGATCGCGATCAAAGCCCTGCAGAACAACCGTGACATCGACCTGGGCCTGGCCATGTCCGGCTCGTTCCTGGCCACGCTGCCGCTTCTCGTGTTGTTCATCCTGGTCGGGCGCCGCCTGGTGCAAGGCATCATGGACGGCGCGTTCAAGGGCTGATCGTTCACCGTACGCAGCCGGCGGATGACAAGCCGCCGAACGCCCGCGTGCGCGACATCGGTGCTGTCCTCACTCCCGGTTACGACCGGACAAGGCGTACGCCGGTCGCGAGCGCCGCCTTGTCGCCGGTGTCCCACCCGCAGCCGGAGCGCCGCATTAATGGTCGTCTCAGATTCGCTCGGTACGAATTCGGCCTCGGACAAGCGACGTAACGCTCATGCAGGAGGCTCTCGATGGCAGTCAACGCAGCATCGTCCAAGGAAGCGCCGCCCGGCCGGCCGGCGGGCCGGTGGGTGCCGTGGCTGGTGATCGGCCTGTGGCTGGCGCTGGCGGCGGTCATGGTGCCGTTGAGCGGAAAGCTGGGCTCGGTCACCAAGGACAGGGCCGTGGACGCCCTGCCCGCCAGCGCCGAGTCCACCAAGGTGGCGGCGTTGGAGGACAAGCTTCCCGGTGGTGAGTACAACACGTTCGTCTTCGTGTACCACCGTGCCGGTGGTGTGACGGCCGCCGACCGCGCGGCGGTCGAGCGTCATTACGACACGCTGGCCAAGCGGTACCCGCCGAAGGTGGCGCCACCGGCCGGTGAGAACGACGAGGGCCCGCCGACGCAACAGTCCAACGACGGCGAGGCGATGATTTTCACCCTCGACGTGAGTACGACCTACGGCGAACCGGCGGTCCTCATCGGCCCGATGCGTGACACCGCGAAGGACCGTCCCGCCGGCCTGGACCTCGACGTGACCGGCCCGGCAGGGATCGACGCCGACATGGACGCTGTCTTCGACGGCATCGACCTGCAGGTCTTCCTCACCACCATCATCGTCGTCACCGTCCTGCTCATCCTCACCTACCGCAGCCCGGTGTTGTGGATCATCCCGCTGGTGGCGGTGGGTGTGGCCGCGCTGACCGCGATGGCGACCGTCTATCTGCTCGTCAAGAGCTTCGGCCTCGTGATCAACAGCCAGAACTCGGCGCTGCTCACGATCCTGGTGTTCGGCGTCGGCACGGACTACGCGCTGTTGCTCATCGCCCGATACCGGGAGGCGCTGCACCACCACCGACACGTCCGGGTCGCGATGCTCCACGCACTGCGCGGCGCGGCGCCGGCCATCGTCGCCTCCGCGGCCACCGTGGTCGCCGGCCTGCTCTGCCTGCTCGCCGCGGACCTGAACGAGACCCGCGGCCTGGGCCCGATCGGCGCCGCCGGCATCCTCTGCGCGCTGGTGGCCATGCTGACGCTGTTCCCGGCGGTGCTCGTGGTGCTCGGCCGGCGGATCTTCTGGCCGGCCATCCCACGCTTCGACACGGCAATGCAGGAGACGCCGGGCCTGTGGGGACGGCTCGGCGCCGCGATCAGCCGCCGCCGGTGGGTGGCGACGCTCGCTTCGCTGGGAGTCCTCGGCGTGCTCACCGTCGGGCTGTCGGGCAACACCAGCACCCTGCGGGAGCAGGACCAGTTCCTGTCCACGCCGGAGTCGGTCGCCGGTTTCACCGTTCTGCGTCAGCACTTCCCGGAGCTCGGCGGCCAGCCGATGACGGTCTACACGCGGGCGGCGTACCAGGAGCAGGTCCTCGACGTCGTCAAGGGCGTCCCCGGTGTGGCCCAGGCCGACCCAGGTGAGGCCAAGGGTGGTTGGGTCGACATCTCCGTGTTCCCGATCGACGCGCCGGACACCACCGCGGAGTACGACACGATCAAGCGGGTGCGCACCGCCGTCCACACGGTGAACGGGGCGGAGGCGATCGTCGGCGGGCCGAGTGCGGAGCACCTCGACACCGACGAGACCACCAGTCGCGACCAGAAGGTGGTGATCCCGCTGGTACTCGCCGTCGTCCTGATCATTCTCGGTCTGCTGCTGCGCGCGATCGCGGCCCCGCTGATCCTGATGGCCACCGTGATCGTCTCCTTCGCCGCGGCCTTCGGCGGCAGCGTGTTCGTCTTCGACACCGTCCTCGGGTTCCAGGGCATCGACTACTCGGTGCCGCTGCTGGCCTTCCTGTTCCTGGTGGCGCTCGGCGTCGACTACAACATCTTCCTGACCCACCGGGCCCGGGAGGAGACGGTGCGCCTCGGCACCAGGGACGGCATGCTCAAAGCCCTCTCGGCCACCGGTGGCGTCATCACCTCGGCCGGCCTGGTCCTGGCGGCAACCTTCGCCGTCCTCGTCTCACTTCCGCTGGTGATGCTGGTCGAACTCGGGTTCCTGGTCGCCTTCGGCGTGCTGCTCGACGCCCTGCTGGTGCGGTCGGTGCTGGTGCCCGCCCTGACCCTGCTGATCGGCCGGCGGGTCTGGTGGCCGAGCCGCCTGTCCCGGCCGTCGCCGGAGCCGCCGGCCGGACGGCACTCGCTCGCCGACGACGAGGAGTTCGCGCTGCACCGGTGACAGCGGCGGCATGAACGAGATCCGGGCCGGGGACCAGACCCCGGCCCGGATCTTTCGTCAGGAACCGCTGGGGGAGTGAACGACCGAGGAGGCGGGGTCCGTGACCGGAAGTTCGAGCCGGAGCAGTGCGCCACCGCGGGCGGAGCGGGCGACGGCGGCCCGGCCCCCGTGGGCGTGGACGACCCGCTGCACGATCGACAGACCGAGACCGGATCCGGGCATCGCCCGAGCGCTGTCGGCACGGTAGAACCGGTCGAACACCCGCGGCGCGTCGGCGGCGTCGATGCCCGGCCCGGCGTCGTCGACCTCGAGCACCGCCGACGCGCCCTCGGCCCGGAGCCGGACCTGCACCGGCTGGTCCTCCGGGGACCACTTGCCGGCGTTGTCGACGAGGTTGAGCACCGCCCGCTGCAGCGCGGCGGGACGCCCGCTCACCCACACGGAGGTCACGTCGAGCGCCACCTCCAGGTCGGGCACGCGGGAACGCGCCTGAGCCACGGCGGCCACCACCACGTCGGCGAGGTCGAGCGGCTCGGCGCCCTCGTCGCTGATGTCACCGCGGGCCAGGTCGGTCAGCTCGGCGGCGAGGGTGCTCAACTCGGCCACCTGGGCGCCGAGATCGTTGAGCAGCCGGGTCCGGCTCTGCGCCGAGAGGGCGGTGTCGAGGGTGCCGCGCCGGTCGAGCCGGACCAGCAGCTCGATGTTCAGGCGCAGGCTGGTGAGCGGGGTCTTCAGCTCGTGGGCGGCGTCCTCGGCGAGCAGCCGCTGGGCCCGGCGGGAGTCCCGCAGGGCGGCGAGCATGTCGTTGATCGCCTGGATCAGCCGCCGGATCTCGCCACCGCCCTCATCGGGGATGCCGGCGTCGAGATCCTGAGTGTTCGCGACACGGACCGCGGCGGCGGTCAGCCGGTCGATCGGCGCCAGCCCGGTCCGCGCCACGGCCCGGCCGACAAGGGCGCCGCCGGCCACGCAGAACAACCCGATCAGCAACATACCGAACCCGAACTCGTTGATCGGGCCGTCGTCGGCGACGTCGACCACCTGAACCGCCCCGTCGGCCGCCCGCAGCGTGTAGACCCGGTAGCCGTCGTTCCAATCGGTCGACTCCAGCAGGTCAGCCGACGCGCCACGGGCCACGCGCCCGGCGCCCTCACTGACCGGGGGCAGCTCGGGCTGACCGGCCGGCGTCCGGGTCGAGCCGTCGGGCAGGATGACCCGCACCAGACGACCGGACCCGGGGTACGGCGACAGCTGAACCTGCGCCAGACCGGCACGCTGCGCGTTCGTCGCCAGCGAGCGGGCGTCGGCGTGCAGCTGAGTCACGGCGGTTTCCCGCAGCTTCCAGTCCATCAGCTCGCTGGCCACCTGGAAGGCCACGAACACGCTGACCGCGATGGCCGTCGCCGCGATCACCGTCATCCTGGTCCGCAGCGACTGCCGGCGCCACCATCGGGTCAGCCGGCGCGGCTCCCGGCGGGCGTGGCCGCTCACGGAGGAGTCTCCCGCAACGTGTATCCCAGGCCACGCAGCGTGTAGAGCAGCCGGGGCTCGCCCTCGGCCTCCATCTTGCGGCGCAGGTAGCTCACGTACACCTGAAGGTTGTTGGCGGTGGTGCTCATGTCGTAGCCCCAGATCGCCTCGAACAGCGCGTCGCGCGTCAGGACCCGGGTCGCGTTGCGCATCAGCACCTGCAGGAGGGAGAACTCGGTCCGGGTCAGGCGCAGCGGCCGCCCACCCCGCCACGCCTCGAACCGGTCGGGATCGAGCCGGACGTCAGCGAACGACAGGACCTGCGACTCCTCGCCGGCCGGCGCGCGCCGGCGCAGCAGGGCCCGCACCCGGGCCAGCAACTCCTCGGTGGCGAAGGGTTTGGGCAGGTAGTCGTCGGCGCCCGCGTCCAGCCCCGTGACCCGGTCGGAGACCTGATCGCGGGCGGTCAGCATCAGCACCGGCAGAACGCGGCCGGCGGCCCGCAACCGCCGGCAGGTCTCCAGTCCGCCGAGGCGGGGCATCATCACGTCGAGGATCAGCAGATCCAGCGTGTCGCCGCCGGCCCCGGTGACCTCGTCGAGCACGGCGAGCCCGTTGGCGACCGTGCTGATGTCGTAACCCTCGACCTCGAGCACCCGCTCCAGCGACTCACGGATGGCCGCGTCATCATCCGCGATCAAAATCCGCACGCCGGTCCGCCCCCTTTACCTTCGATGATTTTGCCGCTCATTCTCCCCGCTCGACCTGAAGCCAGGATTAGAGCCGCAGCACGGAACCGTCGGAGGCGGCCTGGAAACCGGGTTCCACCTCCGCCCTGCCGTTCTGCGGCGACGGAAAGACATGATGGAGTCATGGCCGACGATGAAGACCTCCCCGTGCTCGTGGTGGACGGCGCTGCGTTCTCCGATCTCGAGGGCTTCGCTCGCGAGATCTCGAAGCTGATTCCGTACGGCGGCACCTGGAACGGCAACCTGAACGACTTCGACGGGCTCCTCCGCGGGAAGTGGGGCCCGTTTCCGGAGGGCGGCTGGGTGTTCCGGTGGGTGAACTCCGACCTGTCCCGGACAGCACTGGGTTATGAGGCGACCGCCGTTTGGCGGGAAGGACTCCGTCGTCGCTGTCACCCGTCGCATCGCGAAGGCTTGGAGGCGGACATCGCTGCGGCTCGGCGCGGCGAGGGGGAGACCCTCTTCGACATGATCGTCGAGATGATCCGTGCCCATGGTGCCGGTGGTGAGGAGTGGGAGGACAACGTGGTTCTCGAGTTGGTCTGACCGTCTGTGCTGTTCCGGGTGGCCAGGTCAGGGGATGAGGACCACGCCTCCGCGGACGCCGCCCTCGGCCAGGCGGGTGTGGGCGGCCGCCGCGTCGTCGAAGGTGTAGACGCCGGCCACGCGGAGCGGGAGGTCGCCGCTGTTCACCAGGGCCACCAGGGCGGCCAGGCGGGCGCCGTCGGGGAGGACCTCCATGGCGAACGTACGGATGCCGCGCACCGGCTCGGGCCGCAGCGGAGGGGACGCGGCCACGTAGCCGCCGCCGTCGCGGACCCGGTCCAGCAGGGTGGCGCCGACCACGGCCAGGTCGATCACCGCGTCGAAGGTTCCGGCCGGCTCCTCGTCACGGGGCAGGAACGTCGCGCCGAGCGATTCGACGAACTCGCGGTCGCCGGCGCCGGCGAGGCCCGTGGCGTGCAGGCCGGCCGCCCGGGCCAGGGCCAGGACGAACCCGCCGACCTGCCCGGCGGCGCCGGTGACGAGCACTGTCGAACCGGCGGGCAGGGCCAGCAGGTCGAGGGCCTGGGCGGCGGCGAGCCCGTTGGTGGGCAGGGTCGCGGCCTCGGTGGCGGGGGCGTCGTCGGGTGCCGCGGTCAGCCAGGCGGCGTCGAGGACCACGTACTCCGCGTGGGCGCCGGTCGTGGTCCGCAGCCACGGCGAGAAGCCGATCACCCGGTCGCCGACGGTGAAGCCGTCGACCGAGGGGCCGATCGCGTCGACGGCGCCGGCCACGTCCCAGCCGGGGGTGTAGGGCAGGCCGGTGGGCAGCGGGGCGGGGAACCGGCCGGAGCGGATCATCAGGTCGACCGGGTGGAGGACCGAGGCCGCGACCCGGACCCGGACCTGCCCCGGCCCGGGTTGCGGAACCGGCGCCTCGGCCACGTGGAGGACCTCCGGGCCACCGAACCGTGCATAGCTGACTGCGCGCATCGCCGTCTCCTTCGTGATGTCTTTCGATCACCACGACCGTACGAACGAAGGGGCACTGTGAGAAAGTAGGTACCTTCGAGTACCTAGGGCACCGCAGGAGGTCTCCGATGGCCACGACGACCGCAGCGCAGCGCCGTGAGCAGGCCAAACGTGACTACGATGCGTTCCTGGACCGCTGTCCGACCCGGGAGCTGCTGAGCCGGCTCACCGACAAGTGGGTGGCGCTGGTGATCCCGGCGCTCGCCGGCGGCCCGCAGCGGCACAGCGAGCTCGCCCACCGGATCGCCGGTGTCAGTCAGAAGATGCTCACCCAGACCCTGCGGGCGCTGGAGCGCGACGGCCTGGTGACGCGGACGGTCACGGCCGCCGTGCCGGTCCGCGTCGACTACGAGCTGACGCCGCTCGGCCACGAGCTCTTCCCGGTCATGATCGCGATCAAGGACTGGGCCGAGACGCACATGGATCGGGTCGCCGAGGCGCGCCGCCGGTTCGACGAGCGGTCCTGAGCTGCCGATCGGCGAGAGTGTCGAGATGCCCGCCGTCCCCCGTATGCACGGCGGGCACCTCGCTGTTCCCTCGTGTCGTCGGGGCGGGCCGTCCGTAACCGGCGGTGGCACTGCGGCGTCCCGATTCCCCCGTAACGCTTCGCGTAACCGGGCTAGGGCGTCCCGTTCCCTTCAACGATGTCAATGCTCGCGGGTGGACCTTGTACGAAACGTGGGAGACTTGTAGCGGTCCTTGTGGATTTCTTGAATCCCCTGGTAGAGGCGAGGTGCGGAGTTCAGTTGGCGGCGGAGTTCGGTGTGCTCGGCGTGGTGGAGGCCAGGATCGACGGCCGGCCCGCCGATCTCGGGCATGCCCGGCAGCGATGTGTTCTGGGTGTGCTGCTCGTGGAGGCCGGTCGTCCGGTCGGCCCGGACCAGCTGATCGACCGCGTCTGGGGGGAGCAGGCGCCGCAGCGGGCCGCCGGCGCGCTCTACAGCTATCTGTCCCGGCTACGGCGGGCCGTCGCGGGAGCGGACGGTGTGGAGATCCGGCGGGAGCCGGGCGGCTATCTGCTCACCGTCAATCCTCAGGCGGTGGATCTGCACCGGTTCCGGCGGCTGATGACGACGGCGCGGGCGGCCGAGTCGGATCGGTCCGCGGCCGGCCTGATCGAGCAGGCGCTGCGGCTGTGGCGGGGTGATCCGTTCGCCGGGCTGGACACGCCGTGGCTGGCCGCGATGCGGCGCACGCTGCTCGACGAGCGGTTCGCCGCCGAGCTGGACGGCAACGACGTGCTGCTGCGCCTGGGCCGGCACGGCGAGTTGCTGCCGGCGCTGTCCGCCGCGGTCGCCGAGCACCCGCTGGACGAGCGGCTGGCCGGTCAGGCGATGCTCGCGCTGTACCGGTGCGGACGCCAGGCCGACGCCGACGAGCAGTACCGGCGGATCCGGCGCCGTCTCGCCGACGAGATGGGCAGCGACCCGGGCGCCGAGCTGCGCCGCTTGCACGAGCAGGTGCTCGCCGCCGATCCGGTGCTCGCCGTGCCGGGGGGCGACTCCCGTGCCCTCTCCGGGGTGGCCCCGGTCGCCGCGGTCACGGTGCCGGCTCAGCTGCCGGCCGACGTGCGGGCGTTCACCGGGCGTACCGGGGAGTTGTCCGCCCTTGATCGCCTGCTGGCGCCGCCGGACGGCGACGAGCCACCGCTGACCGTCGCGTTGCTGTGCGGCACCGCCGGGGTCGGCAAGTCGGCGCTGGCCGTCCGGTGGGCGCACCGGGTCCGGGAGGCGTATCCGGACGGGCAGCTCTACGTCAATCTGCGCGGCTACGACGCCGAGCAGCCGGTGGCGGTCGCCGACGCGCTGGCCGGGTTCCTCACCGCGCTCGGGGTCCGTGGCCCGGAGATCCCGCCGGGCACCGACGAGCGCGCCGCTCGCTACCGGTCGGAGCTGACCGGCCGGCGGATGCTGGTTCTGCTGGACAACGCGTCCTCGGTGGACCAGGTCCGGCCGCTGCTGCCCGGCACCGGGTCCTGTCTGGTTCTGATCACCAGCCGCGACTCGCTGCGAAGCATGGTCGCGGTCGACGGCGCCGAGCGGGTCAACCTCGACCTGCTGCCCCCGCCGGACGCGGTCGGGCTGCTGCGCAAGCTGATCGGGGCCCGGGTGGACCGCGAGCCGGAGGCCGCCGAGGCCCTGGCCGCCGCCTGCGCCCGGCTGCCGCTGGCCCTGCGGATCGCCGCCGAGCTGGCCGCCGACCGCGCCGACGTGCCGCTGACCGAGCTGGTCACCGAGCTGGCCGACCACCAGGTCCGGCTGGATCTGCTGGACGCGGGCGGTGACCCACGGGCCGAGGTCCGGGCGGTGTTCTCCTGGTCGTACCAGAATCTCCCGGAGGGTGCGGCCCGGGCGTTCCGGCTGCTGGGGCTGCATCCCGGCGAGACCGTGCACGTCGACGCGGTGGCCGCGCTGATCGACGCGCGCCCCGGCGAGGCGCGGCGGCTGCTCGACGTGCTGACCCGGGCCAGCCTGATCCAGCCGGGCCGCGGCGGGCGGTACGGCATGCACGACCTGCTGCGGGCGTACGCGGCGGAGCTGGCGGCCGAACACGACGCCGAGACCGACCGGCGGGCCGCCCTCACCCGCCTGTTCGATCACTATCTCGCCACGGCGACCACGGCGATGGCCACGCTCTATCCGGACGGCGCGACGGCCACCGGCGACCCGGAGACGGCGCGCGCCTGGTTGGAGGCGGAGCGGCCGAACCTCGCCGCGGTCTGCACGAACGGCGCGGCGCACGGCTGGTATCGGCACACCATCGATCTCGCCGGGACGATGTTCCGCTATCTCGACGCGGGCGGGCCGGTGGCGGAGGCGGCGACCGTGACGGCGTCCGCGGTGGCCGCGGCCCGGGCCGTCGGCGACCCGGACGCCCAGGCGCGGGCACTGTCCAATCTGGGCCGTCTGCACCGCCGGCAGGGCCGTCTGCGGGAGGCCGCCGAGACCTACCGGCAGGCGCTGCGGCTGTACGCGCATCTCGGCGAGCCCGCGGCGGAGGCGCTCGTGCTGCGCAACCTGGGCAGCGTCGACTGGCGGCGCGGTGACTACCGGCAGGCCGCGGAGCACTACCAGCGCGCCGGGACGCTGTGCCGGGACCTCGGTGACGACGCCGGCCGGGCCGACGCGCTGGTCCGCCTCGGGCTGATCGACGCACGGCTGGGCGACCGGGCCCGGGCGGCGGAGCGGTTCGGATCGGCCCTCGATCTGTACGCCGAGCTCGGCGACCGGTTCAGCGAGGCGTACGTGTTGTCGCTGCTGGCACGTCTGCCGCACCGCCCGGTCACGCTGGAGCAGGCCGAGGCGCACCTGGAGCAGAGCCTCGCCGCGGTTCGCCGGTCCGGTGATCGCACCGCCGAGGCGTACGTGCTGACCGATCTCGCCGCGATCCACGTCCGTCAGGAGCGCCTCGCGGAGGCCGCCGGTCACCTGCGTCGCGCGCTCGTGCTGCTGCGGCGGATCGGGGACCGGGCGAGCGAGGCCGAGGCGCTCAACGACCTGGGGCAGGTGCTGCACGCCGTGGGGGATCCGGCCGACGCGCGGGCCCAGCACGAGCAGGCGCTGACCCTGGCCGAGGAGATAGGGGACCGGTACGAGCAGGCCCGCGCCCACGACGGCCTGGCGGCGGCGTTGCGGGACGGTGGCGAGCCCGACCCGGCCCGCAAGCACCGCGAGCTGGCCGAGCAGATCTTCACAGAGCTGGAGGTGCCGGCCGCCTGAGGCGATGATCAGTCGCGCTGGACGCCGTCGATCCAGAGCACGGTGACCGGGCATCCGCGGGCGCGGGCGTACGCGACCACGTCCGCGGTGCCGCCCAGCCCGCGGGCGGGCAGCCCGTCCCAGATCGCGAACAGGTGGTCGCAGCGGTCCACCAGCGCCTGCCCGGCGGCGAGGAAGCTCTCGTCGGACGGCTCACCCCCGGGAACGGTGATGACCGTGGCCGCGGCGCGCACCAGATCCTCGAACCGGGCCCGGCTGCCCTCGGTCAGCGAGCCGCCGTAGTCGGCCCACGGCAGCACCGCCTCGAGGGTCCCGCCCGAGGCGAGCACGTGGGCGGCGAAGAGCTGGTCGGCGCCGTCGGCGAGACTCGACACCCCGAGCAGGCCGGCGCCGGTGGGCAGCACCCGTCGCCAGTGGTCCATCGCCCGCTCGGCGATGCCCGGTGGAAGGACCCGGTGACCGGTGACACCGAACCGCACATTGACCTCCGTGAGAAGCACCATGACGATACGGCCTCTCCGGCCCGTCCGGGGGGCACGTCATGATCAGCAGGTCGATCGATACGGCAGCTCGGGGATGTAGAGCGCCCATTCCTCGGCGCTGAGGCCGCGGCCGCTGATCGCGCAGGCGTGCCGGACCGGGTCGTCGGCGAGTTCCTTCGGCACGGTGGTGTCCCAGAGTGTGATCGACTTGTGCTCGCCGAGGAGCGCGCCGCCGGCCGCCAGGGATCGGCCGTCGGGGCTGAACACCACGTAGAGACTCTGCAGGTCGGGGTGTTTGAGTACGGCGAACCGGATCGGGGTGCCCGGGTCGGTGACGTCCCACAGCATGATCGAGTGGTCCATGCCGGAGGTCGCCAGGGTGTGCCCGTCCGGGCTGAACAGGGCCCAGAGCACCTGGCTGCTGTGGGCCGGGAGCAGGCTGATCCGGTGCGGCTGGGCGGGGTCGGCGAGGTCGTACAGGATGGTGGTGCCGTTGTTGTTGGTGCCGGCCGCCAGGAAGCGCCCGTCCGGGCTGAACTCCAGCGAGGTCGCGGTGAAGCCGCTGTAGTCGGCGAGCGCGATCGACGTGAGCCGGACCGGCGCGGTGCGGTCGGCGACGTCCCACATCGAGATGGTGAAACCGTCGGCGACCGCCATCAGCCGCCCGTCCGCCGAGAACGCGATCGAGCTCAGCAGTCCGTTGCCGAAGGTCAGGTCGGACAGCTTGGTGGGCCTGGTCCGGTCGGACACGTCGTACAGCGCGGTCCTGCCGTCGGCCCGCCCGACGGCGAGGGTCTTCCCGTCGCTGCTGGTCGACGCGACCCAGATGTTCTGCCCCGGGTCGGTGATGCGGGACAGCACCACGGCCTCGTCCGGCTTGCTGATGTCCAGGAGCGTGGTGACGTTGTTCGTGCCGACGGCGTAGAGGGTCTTGCCGTCGGGGCTGACCATCATCCCCACCAGGTTGCCGCTCTGCAACGGCACGTCCGGCCCGGCGACCGGGGCCGCGGGGCCGGCCAGGTGGTAGGAGACGCTCTTGCCGTCGCGTCGCCCGGTGATCAGCGTACGGCCGTCCGGCCGGTAGGCGAGCCCGGCGAGCTTGTCGGGGAACGGGCCGGTGACGGTGCCGACGGGCCCGCGGGTGTAGCGGCCCTTGGGCGTCCACAGCGTCGCGACGGAGCCGTCGCCGGCGGTGATCAGCGTCCGCCCGTCGTGGCTGTAGGCCATCGACCGGACCGGGCCGCCGCGGACGGTGAGCGAGGCGATCTCGGTCCACATCCGGGGCCAGCCGTTGTTCCACTCGGCGCTGACGACGACCGAGGCGCCGTCCGAGTTGCCCAGCGCCAGCATGTCGCCGGCCGGGGTGAACGCCATCGAGGCGAGGGTGGTGTCGCCCGGGCCGCCGACGCGGGAGTCGCCCGACCGCGGGGCGGCCGGGTCGCTCACGTTGTAGAGGTACACGTAGTCGCTGGGCCCCTGCACGGCGACGACGGGCTGGGCCGGGCTGTACTCGATGAGGGCGTCGGCGGGGATGGCGCCCCAGGTCAGCTCGAACGCGCCGCGCCGGACCGGGGCACTGCGGTCGGTCACGTCCCAGGCGTAGACCTTGACGCCGCTGGTCACCGCGGTCTTCCCGTCGGGGCTGAATTTCAGGGGGTACGCCCCGGTCAGCGTCGACTGCCGGACCGGGGTCTCGCCGGCGATGTCCCAGAGGACGGTGTTCTTCTCCCGGTTGCTCGTCGCGGCGGTCCGCCCGTCCGGGCTGAGGTTCACGGCGATGATGCCCGCGGAGTCGGTCAGTGGCGTCAGCCGTATCGGATCAGCCGGTTCTGTCACGTCCCATCGGGTCGCCACCTCGCCGCCGTCGAAGGTGATGAGGGTCCGCCCGTCGCGGCTGACCGCCAGTGACCGGTCCGCCGTCCCCTCGGCCGGCAGCGTGGCCAGCCGGACCGGCTCGGCCGGGATCGTGGTGTCCCACAGCGACACCGTCCCGCCGGCGCCGGTGGTGGCGACCACCTGACCGGTGAGGGCCTCGGCGTCGATCGCGTCGTCGATGTGCCCGGAGTAGGCCGACGACATGGCGAGGTGGCTGAGCTGTTCGCTGGTCGTCGCGTCGTCGTGCAGGTTCTTCGCGGCCACCGCCAGCCGGAGGGCCTTGCGCGGATCGTCGGTGATCATGGCGCGGGCCCGTTCCATCAGGCGCTGGTTGATCACGATGCGCTGCGCGAGTTCCGCGGCCTCCCGCTGGCGGCGGGCCTCCTCGGACGCCTCCTTGGCCAGCTGTTCCTGTCGTTTGCGCTCCTCCTCGGCCTGCCGGGCCAGCTCGCGGTGGTGCTCGGCGAGTTGCTCCTGCTCCTTCGCCCGCTCGGTCGCCCGGTTCGCGAGGTCCTGCTGGGCCTTCGCGTTCGCCATCTCCCGTTCGGCGTTGGCCTTCTGCTGCGCGGCCTCCTCGGCGGCCTGGCCGGCCAGCTTCTGCTGTTTCTCGGCGTTGGCCTTCTGCCGTTCCGCGTTGGCCTGCTGGGTGGCGGCGCTCGCCTTGAAGCGCGCGGCATTGGCCTGTTCCCGGGACGCCTCGGTGGCGGCCTCCTCGGCCAGCGCCCGCTGCTGACGGGCGAGCCCCTCCTGCCGCTTGGTCTCGGCCACCGCGGTCCGCGCCCGATCCTCCTGCGCCCGCGCGTTCTCCAGCTGGACGCGCGCGTTCTGCTCCTGGGCCGCGGCGTTCGCCTGCTGCCGCTGCGACTCGGCGGTGGCGCGTTCCGCCGTGCCGCGCTGCTCGGAGGCCAGCCGCTGCTGGCGGACGGCCTCCGCCGCGGCCAGGTTGGCCCGCTCGGCGTTGCGGACCGCGACCACTCCGGTCAGCGACGTGACCAGGGTGAGCAGGATCAGGGCCATCGCCGCGACGGCCGACAACCGCCGGGCCCGGCGGTGCTGGCGGACGTCCTCGCCCTCCAGCTCGTCCTTGCTGACCCCGTGCATCGGCGCGGCGAGCTGGGCGATGGCGTCGCGGAACCGGACGTGCTGCAGGCTCAGGTGCAGGTCGTCGCGGGCCCAGCGCAGGTCCAGGTAGAGCGGCTCCTCGGCGAAGACGCCGCGGAGCGCCTCCGGCACCGCCGTGGAGTCGGCGGTGAAGTCACGGGCCGCGGGGTCCCAGCGCCACTCGCCGTCGGTCACCACCGGCAGGATGCGGTCCGGTGATTTCGTCGCCAGCCAGTGCTCGATCTCCCGGTTCACCCACGGTGAGGACGCCGCCTCGGGGGAGGCCATCAGCACGAAGTGCTTCGATCCGTCCAGTGCGTCCTGGATGGACGTCCACAGCTTGGGGGTGACCGAGAGACCGGTCTGGTCCCGGAAGATCCACAGAGCCCGGCGCCGGTGCCAGGGCTTCGCCAGCCGGTGCAGACCCCGCTGCACCGCAGGCGCGAGCCGCCCGTCGGCGGCGTGACTGTACGAGATGAAACCATCGAACGGCATGGCGGATCCCCGTGATCGGCGTAATCGACGGGGCACGATTCTGCACGCCGCCGGTCCGCAGGTAAAGCGGCGAATCGCCCGGAGCGGACGATCCCGCGTGGCGGGGCGCCGGCGCCATGTGCTTTCATCTATGCGGGCCGGGCATTCTCCCCCGTGGATGCCCGGCCTCCATAGTGCCGTCCCGCCCACGGTCAGGCGTCGCGCCGACGCACCGCGTAGTAGCCCGCGGCGAGCGCCGCCACCGTCCAGGCGACCAGCACCGCGAGACCTGTCCAGCCGTTGAGGATCGTGTCGCCCTGCGGCTCCCGGTAGAGGATCTGGCCACCGGCGACGTCCGGCAGGAACTGCGCCGCCTTCCGCACCCCGGGGATGCTCGTCAGGATCGTCGAGACCATGAAGAACAGCGGGAAGAGCAGGCCGATCGTCAGCGCCGAGCTGCGCAGCACGGCGGCCAGCCCCATGGCGAAGACACAGAGCAGCGTGGTGTAGACGATGCCGCCGCCGATGGCGCGCAGCACCCCGTCGTCGGAGAGCGCCACCGCGTGCTCACCCAGCATCACCTGTGTGGCGGCGAACGTGGCGATCACCACGACGGTCGAGGCGGCCAGTGCGACCAGGCTGCCGGTGACCGTCTTGGAGGCGAAGAACACGGCCCGGCGTGGCACCGCGGCGAGCGAGCTGCGGATGGTGCCGGAGGTGTACTCGGTGGTCACGGTGAGCACGCCGAAGATCACCAGGGCGAGCAGGCCGAGCCGGATCGAGCTGAGTCCGGAGCCGATCGGGTCGAACACCGCCCGCTCGGCCGCGTCCAGCTCGGCGTAGGTCTTGTGCAGGTACCAGCCGGACGGGATCGCCAGCGCCAGGCTGACGGCCAGGAAGGCGCCGAGGTTCCAGAACGTGGACCGCAGCGTACGGATCTTGTGCCACTCGAACGCGCACGCCGCGCCGAAGTCCGCCACCGTCATACCTCCTGCTTCGCGCGGTAGTCCACCGCATCGGCCGTCAACTGCATGAACGCCTCCTCGAGCGAGGCGACCTGGGGACTGATCTCGTAGACCGTGATCTGGTGGCGGGCGACGAGCGCGCCGACCGTCTCGAGCGTGGTGTGCAGCGCTTCGAGGGTGCCGTCCGGTCCGTCGGCGACCTCGATGCCGGCGCCGGCCAGGGCGTCCCTGGCCTTCTCCGGCTCCGGGGTGCGGATCAGGATGAACGAGCGCGAGTTGCGGCTGACGAACTCGGTCACCGAGCTGTCGGCCAGCAGCCGGCCCTGTCCGATGACGATCAGGTGGTCGGCGGTGAGCGCCATCTCGCTCATCAGATGGCTGGAGACGAAGACCGTCCGGCCCTCGGCCGCCAGGCGCTTCATCAGCGCCCGGATCCACAGGATGCCCTCCGGGTCGAGGCCGTTGACCGGCTCGTCCAGCAGCAGCACCCGCGGGTCGCCGAGCAGCGCCGCGGCCACGCCGAGCCGCTGGGCCATGCCGAGCGAGAGGCCCTTGGCCCGCTTGCCGGCCACTCCGCTCAGGCCGACGATCTCCAGCACCTCGCCGACCCGGCCCGCCGGGATGCGGTTGCTGAGGGCCAGGCCGTCCAGGTGCGCCCGGACCGTACGGCCACTGTGCACACCCTTGGCGTCGAGCAGCGCCCCGACGTGCCGCAACGGCTGCTCCAGCTGGTCGTAGCGCCGGCCGTCGACGAGCACCTCGCCGGACGTGGGCCGATCCAGCCCGACGATCGCCCGCATGGTGGTGGACTTGCCGGCGCCGTTCGGGCCGAGGAAGCCGGTGACCCGGCCTGGTTTGACCTCGAAGGAGAGGCCGTCGACCGCTGTGGTCCGGCCGTACCTCTTGGTCAGTCGTCGTACTTCGATCGCTGCGCTCATCGCACCTTCTCGCTGGTCGGGAACGGACACGGGTGAACGGGTCAGGCCGCGACGGGCACGTTCACGGTGGTGCTGGTCTTGATGCCGGCCATCAGCACCAGCACCGCCTGCGCGGACGGCAGCATCAGCCGCCCGGCCCGGGTCAGCACGGCCCCGTTGCTGTTGCGCGCGAACAGCCGGGTGCCGAGCGTCTGCTCCAGGCACTTGATCTGGTAACTGACGGCCGGCTGCGAGTAGCCCAGCGATCTGGCCGCCAGGTCCATCCGGCCGTGCTGTGCGACGGAGACGAAAGCCTGCAGTTCCCGCTCGTTCATGACATCCCCCGTGATATCTGACTGATGCAGCTTTACTATAGTCATCAGAGTAATAAGCGAGTGTTGCAACGGTCAAGACTTTGATGACACCGGTAATCTCGCGGCTTCCTCGTACAGCGCCCGATACAGGCCCGCGTCCCGCCTCAGCTGCTCGTGGCTGCCGGTGGCGACCACCCGCCCGTGGTCCATCACCACGATCAGATCGGCGTCGAGGATCGACGTCAGCCGGTGCGCGATGATGATCCGGGTCGCCCGCAGGCTGTTGAAGAACGCCGTCACCGTCGACTCGGACAGGTTGTCCAGCGAACTGGTCGCCTCGTCCAGCACCACGATCGACGCCTCCTTGAAGGCGGCCCGGGCCAGCGCGATCCGCTGCCGCTGGCCACCGGAGAAGTTCTGCCCGAGCGACGCGACCGGGGTGTCGTACCCCAGCGGCAGCGCCGTGATCTCGTCGTGCAGCCCCACCCGGCGGGCCGCCTCGCGCACCCGCTCCTCGTCCGGATCGCCGGCGCCCCAGGCGATGTTGTCGCGCACCGTGCCGTACTCCAGCACCACGTTCTGCGGCACGTAGGCGACCGCCTCGTAGAACCGGTCCCGGTCATGACCGCCCAGCTCCACGTCACCGATCAGGATCCGGCCCGCGTCCGGCCGGTGCAGCCCCACCAGCAGCCGGGCCAGAGTGGACTTGCCGCAGCCGGACGGGCCGACGATCGCCACCTTGGCCCCCTCCGGCACGCGCAGCGAGGCCCCGTCGAGGACCCGGCGGCCGAACGTGCCGTACCCGAAGGTCACCTCCTCGACCACGACGTCGCCGGACGGGCGCTCCCGCGTCTCCCCCCGGAACAGGTCGTCGGCCGGGCGCAGCAGCACGTCGGCGATCCGGGCCAGCAGCGACCCGGCCTGCGCCAGCCGCGTGACCGAGCCGGCCAGCACGTTCACCTGGCCGAGCAGCAGCCCGGTCAGGGCCTGCACCGACACCACCAGCGAGACGCCCGGCGCGGACCGGCCGGCCAGCGCCTGCTGCAGGATCACCACCGGGCCGACGAACATGACACCGGCCAGCACCGCGTCGAAGACGCCCTGCACGGTCTGCAGCCGATCACTGTGCCGCTGCGCCGCGTCGCTGCGCCGCTGCCACTGCTCGGCGTAGACCCCCTCCATGCCGTTGGTCTTGATCAGCTCCAGGCCGGAGATCGCGGACAGCTGCGTGGCCTGCAACTCCGCCTGCGCCCGGGTCTGCGCATGGGCCAGCCGCCGGACGGTACGGGCCGCGGCCAGCGTGCCGGCCGCGAGCGCCGACATCAGCAGCAGCGTGGTCACCAGCGCCGCCATCGAGACGGCCGCCAGCCAGCCCAGCAGCACCACCGTCACCACCACGGCGGCCAGCGCCACGATCAGGTCGTTGCAGAGCAGGGCACGCAGGCGGTGCACCGACTCCAGCGTGAACATCAGGTCGCCGGGGCCACGGTTCTCCACGAAGGCGTACGGCAACCGCAGCAGCCGATCGAAGACGGCCCCCGCCAGCGACCGTCCCACCGCCGCCGACGCCACGATGCCGGCCACCGTCCGGACGAACAGCAGCAGCGCGAACGCCAGACCGACCCCGGCCAGCAGCGGCCCCGCCGACAGCCCGCCCGGCCGGTCGCCGAACAACTGCTCCAGCAGCCACGGGATGCCCAGCGGGACCAGCGAGCTGACCAGCGACAGAACCAGCACCAGGCCCAGCAACCCACGGCGCTGCCAGGCGAAACGGCCCAGCACCCGGGCGCCGGACGGCGGTCGCGCCCGGACCCGGTGGGACACCGGATCGGCGGTCACGGCCAGCCCGGAGAAACTCGCGGCGAACTCCTCGGCGCTGACCCGGCGGCGGCCCGCGCCCGGGTCGAGCAGCGTCACGCCACCCGAGTCGAACCCGGTGACGACCACGAAGTGCGACCGCTTCCAGTGGCAGATCGCCGGGCGGCCGAGCGCGGCCAGGCCGGCCGGGGTGGTGCGGTAGACGCGCGGGCGCACCCCGTTCTCCCGCAGCACGGTGGCCAGGTCGGCGACGGTCAGACCGTCCCGGCCGACCCGGTACCGGGTACGCAGGTCGTGCATCGGGACCCCGGCTCCGGCGGCCTCCAGCAGCATGGCGCAGCAGCACAGACCGCACTCGGTCGGGCCGAGCTGCTCGACGGCCCGTACCCGGGTCACGGCGTGCCCCGGCGGAACGTGAGCGGTGAGGCGACGTCCACCTCGCCGGTGCTCAGGAGCAGGCCCATGCCGACGCCGGCCAGCCCCACGTACAGCGAGTCGTTGAGCACCGACTTGCCGGACCGGGCCCGCAGCGCCCGCGGCAGGATCCGGGTGACCAGCTGGGCGCGCCGGTCCTCGGCCCGCTCGGCGGCCCGCCCGGAGGCGTCCCAGCGGGCGGCCCCGGCGAGGATCAGCAGGTTGCCGACGTCACCGTGGCACAGCGAGAGGTTCAGGCCGAACCCGTCGACCGCCACCGTCTCGGCGAGCCGGGTGACGTCCGCGCCCGGCCCGGGTGGCACGATCTCGCCGGCGGCGAGCCGTTCGGTGCAGCCGAGCAGCACGCCGGGCGTCCCGTGGCACCAGCCTCGCGCGGCCCGTTCCGGCGCCCGGTCGCTGATCGCCCAGTGCTGCTCGTCGTGGTTCCAGAGGTTGTCGTGGGCCCGGGCCAGGTCCGGATCGGCCACGCCGTGCCGGGCCAGGGCCGCGAGCGCGCCGCTGGTGCCGTGCGCGAAACCGCTGTACAGCGACTTGCCCTCGACGGCCGTGCCGGTCAGGTGCCGGAACGCGGCCTCGGTGACCGCCGGCCGGCCGACGGTGATCGCCGCGGCCAGCAGCCCCGCCGAGCCCATCAGGAAGTCGGTGTCGGTCATCGCCGGAAGATCGGCGGGCAGCAGGTCCCACAGCCGGGCGCCCATCTCGCTCAGCTCCCGCGAGCCGGTCAGCCGGCCGGTCTCGAGCGCCGCGAACGCCACGCCGGGATAGCCGCCGCACAGGCCACCGGCCACCTCGCGCCGCCGCCGGGCCGGATCGTCCAGCAGCGCCCGCACCCGTGGGGCCAGCGCCTCGACCGCCAGCTCGCGGTGCCGCGGCTCGTCCAGCAGCACGCCGGCCGAGGCCAGGAACAGCGCCAGGCCGGGCACGCCCGCGTACAGGTCGTCGCCGAGCTCGTCGACCCGCCACGGATGCTCCTGCGTGGTGTCCCGGATCGTCGCGCCGACCCATCCGGGGCGGCCGCCGGCGAACGAGGCCCGGTCGTGCAGCTCGCCGGCGATGTCGCCGACCACCTGCCGGATCCGGCCGGGTACCGCGGCCCGGGACGCGCGGCGCATCGCCGGGAGGTACGCCGGAGCGTCGCACTCCGGCCCGGTCAGGTCCACATAGGCCGCCCGGATCACCCGCAGGTTCAGCTCGCGCTCCGCCGCCGACATCGCCCGCAACCCGTCGATCGCCTGCTCCAGCGGGGCGCCGCTGAGCACGTCGGCGATCGGACGGTCCCGGTGGTGCACCCAGGTCGACCCGGTGCGCAACGTGAAGAACGGGATGTCACCCTGCAGCAGGTCGTCGATCTCGGCACGGACCACGGCCGGCGTGAAGTGCTCCACCCGGCCCAGGCCGACCCGGTGCAGCAGCATCCGCTTCGCGGCGGTGTCCTGCTGGAACGCCGGGTGCGCGGCGGTCCGCAGCAGCTTGTAGTACTTGCCGGTGGTCTCCAGCACGGCCCGGATCGGCAGGTCGGCGAAGAGCTCGCGCAGCCACGACTCGACCCGGTCCCGGTCGCCGGCGGCCCAGTCCCAGCACTCGGCGAAACCGCGGCACAGCTCGGCCAGCTCCACGGCCCGGGGCACGGTCAGCGGACGGACCGCCGGAGTGTCCACCGAGCCGGTCACCATGGTCACCCGCGGCCGGTCGGTGCCGAAGTCCTCCAGCGCCGGCACCGGCGTGACAGCGCGCTGGCCCGGCACGTACCCCAGGAATCCGATGTCGATCGACGCCGTCGGGTCCGCCGGGTCGGAGATCCGGGTCGGCAGGAAGCCGGTGGAGAAGACGGTGTGCGCGAGCGTCTCGCCGGCCGATCCCGTCGCGCCCGCGCCGGCCCGCTGGTTGACGCTGAACAGCGACTCGGCGTCGACGACCACCGGCAGGCCACGATGGTTGAGCACGTTCTCGTAGTGCATGTCGCCGGCACGCAGCAGGTAGAGGACCCCGAGCAGGCGGCCGGCGGCCCGGAAGTAGCCGGCCTCCTCGATCGCCGGCGCCCGGTCGGCGTGTTCCTGCCAGCCGACGCCGTTGCCGCACCACACGCCGAGGACCGGCAGGTCGAAGCCGGCCGCCGCCCCGATCCGCCCGACGAACGTGTTGTAGGCCTGCTCGGCGGCCATCGGGCGCGGTTTGTAGACGAGCACCCGGTCGCCGCCGAAGGTCAGGCGGCACACCGTCTGCCCGCCGGCGTGGGTGTCGCCCAGGCCGTACCCGATGTCGTGCAGTTGGATCAGGCCCCCGCCGGTCGCCGAAGGCGGCAGCGTGCCGTCGGCCACCGCGGCGGTCGTCGCCTCCAACATCCGCCGCGCGTGCCGGAGGGTGTTGCGGGTCAGCACCCCGAGCTGACGCCGCAACTCGGGGAAGACCTCACCGAGCGTCACCCGGAACTCGTCGCGTCCGGCCAGGTCACAGAAGTGCCAGAGACGTTCCTCGGCGGTCTCGCCGGGCAGCGATCCGGCCCGGCGCAAAAGATCAAGAGCGACCACGAGGGTACGCACGGAAGCGTCCTGCACGCGGCCGGCCAGCCAGTCGATCAGCCCGTCGGCGAACTCCCCGGCCCGGTGGGCGGTCAGCGGCGAGCCGGCGAACACCAGCTCGGCGGCGGCCCGGTGCCGTGCGCTCCACGCCCGCGCGAACGAGTCGAACCGGGCCGGCCCGTCGATGTCACGCCAGGTGGCGAGGGCGGCCAGGGCGGCGAGTTCGCCGGTGCGGTCCGCCGGGGGATCGGCGTCGGCCGGAAGCTCGGAGATGCGGCTGAGGAATCCGTGCAGAGCCGCGGGATCGGTGTACTCGGGAAAAAGGGGTCGGACGTCTTTCAGTCGCATTCCACCACTCGCATCCGGAAACGGCCACGGGGCCCGTGAGAGCACGGACCCCGTTGGCATTCTCTATTTCGGTCGCCGTTGCCGTTCTGTCGTCAGTCGCCGGTGCCGCAGAGGCGCTTCGGGACCGAGCACTCCCAGGAGACCGTGCACACCCAGCCGATGGTGCTCGTGCCGGGAACCGTCCACAGGCCGCCGGCCTCCTGCGCCGCGTCCAGGTCGATCTCCTGCTGGCTCAGCTCGGCGGCGATGTCACCGGCGGCGGCGAACTTCTCGTTCTCAGTCATCGTCCGTGTCCTCTCAGTGGCGGCGGGTTGCTCCCGCCTTCTGAGAACCACGAAACCAGGAATGGCTCCGGAATGCGCTACTGCATCGAATACTTTGAATTGGATCTCTATTTTGCCAGCTCGTTCAGCTCGCGCCACAATTGCGCGGCCCGGCGGAATGCGGAGATGTCCTCGGCCGCCTGTGCCGCCTCGCGCAGCGTGGCCACGGCCTCCGCGGTGCGCCCGGTCTGCGCCAGCGCGCTGCCCAGCGCGTGCCGGAACCGCACCCCCTCCAGGCCCATCAGTTGGCCGCGATCGACCGACGCGGCCATCGCCACGGCCAGCTCCGGATCACCGGTCGCGATCGCGTAGCGCACCTCCAGCGCGGCCAGCCGGTTGGCGTCGGCGCCCGCCTCGGCCGCGGTGGCCGCCCGTGCCGCCGCCATGTGCTCCTCGACCATCTCCGGAGCGGCCTGGACATCGAGCAGCGTCGAGACGGCGGCCCGGCTGAACCGGGCCCAGTCACGCAGCGACGTCCGCGGATTGGCCAGCATCCGCCGGGCGCCGCCGAGCAGCTCCAGCGACCGGTCCGTCTCGCCGGCCGCGGCGAGCGCCAGGCTCGCCGCCCACTGCGCCCGGCCGCTGATCGACGGGCTGCCCAGCGCCTCGGCCATGGCGAGCATGCCGTTGACCAGGCGGACGATCTCCGCGCCACCGCCGGCGTCGGCGAGAACCGAGATGTGCACGGCCAGGAGCCGGATGTGCTCGCTGCCGTGCCGGAACGCGGTGCCGTCGATCTCCTGTCCGGCCTGCTCCACGTGGGTGAACGCCTCGTCCAGCCGGCCGACGTCACGGGCCGCGGCGGCCAGCGACACCCGGATCCGCACCCGCGCCTCGGGCACCCCGGCGACCTCGGCCACCGGCAGCAGGCCGGCGAGCAACTCATACCGCCCGTTGCGGTCGCCGCGCATCTCCAGCACCCGGTCCAGAGCCAGGCCGTGGGTCAGCGTGGCGTGCGGATTGCCGGACGCCCGGGCGGCGGCGAAGATCTCGGCGAGCCGCTCCTCGGCCTGCTCCAGGTCGCCCTGGTCGATGGCGCTGGTGGCCAGCAGCTCGCGAACCAGCTCGGCCCGGCCCGCGGAGGTGTCCTCCGGCCCGGTCGGGATGTCGATGTCGCCGGCCAGGTCACGCAACGGCACGTTGAGGACCTTGGCCAGATGGGCGACCACGTCGAGGGTGGGCACCCGGGCGCCCGACTCGAGCAGCGAGATGTACGACTGGTTGACCGCTCCGGAGGCCAGGTCGCGCTGGGACAGCCCCAGATCGGCGCGCAGCTTCCGCAGGCGGCGACCGAACTCGGGCTGAGGCACCTGAGCGACCACGAACCACTTCCTCACTCGTCCCGGCGACGTGTCATGACTATAGTAATCGCTTGCCAGCGGCCTGTCATGTTCTTGCGATGCTGCCGGAAAACACCTCCTCACCTCGGTCGACGCGGTTTTGTCGTACCGGTGGGATAGAACTTCGGCACCTGTTCGTGAGGAGGTCTGGTTGTGACAAGCGGAGGTGTCGCCTACGAGCGACGCAGCGCCGCGCCGGTCATCGCGCCGGTGCGGCCGCGCAAGCTGGCGAAGGTGCCGTTCGTGGAGCTGGCCGACGGCCGGCTGCAGGGGGTGGTGTCCAGCGGTTCCGACGTGGAGCGGGTCTACGTCTCCTCGATCACCGCGGGCGACCACGGCCTGAGCTGCAACACCAACAACAACCGGCCGTGCGGTGGCCTCTCCGGCGGCGCCCACGCCTGCAACCATCTGCGCGCCCTGGCCGACGCCGCCGTCGCGCAGTACGGTGTGGACCGCGTCGCCCGCTACCTCAAGGTCGCCCTCGCCGACGGCGACGACGACCTCTGGTCCGGGCTGCACCCGACCACCGCCCCCAACCGGGCCGCCGAGGTGTTCAGCGGGTTCCTGCGCCACCTGGCCTACCTGGAGGTCCCGGCCACCGCCGAGCCGCTGCCCGAGCTGCACTGGTTCCCGGCCGCCGGGGCGGTGCGCTGATGCTCGCCGACGCGCTGCGCGCCGCACCGCCCGGTGTCGGCGAGGCGTTCACCCTGATCGACGGCCTCGACGACGTGCTGGTTCACGGCCTCGCCCGGATCGACGAGGAGCGCGCCGCCGCCCTGGAGTCGTTCGCGGCCGCCTTCACCGGCTCACCGCTCGCCGAGCGGGTCACCGACTCGATCGGCAAGATCGTCGCCGGCACCGTGACCGATGATCACGTGGCCGTCCTGGCCGGGGCCCGCGCCGCCCTGACCGGCGCCGCGCACGACGCGCTGCTCGGCGGGCTCGACGCGGCGCTCGGCCGGTCCCGCTTCCCCTGGCCCACCTCCACCGGGGACGGCTCCGCACAGCCCGCCGCCGGTGGAGTCCCGGCGCCGTCGCCCGGCGGTGGTGGCTCGGCGGTGTCGCTCGCCGGTGGTGGCTCGGGGCTGTCGCCCGGCGATGGTGGCTCGGGGCTGTCGCCCGCTGGTGGTGGCTCGGGGCCGCTGCCCGCTGGTGGTGGCTCGGGGCCGCTGCCCGCTGGTGGTGGCTCGGGGCTGTCGCTCGCCGGTGGTGGCTCGGGGCCGTTGCTCGCCGGTGGCCGGTCGTGGCTCCGGGAGCTGGCGCTCGCCGGCTGGCGCGGGGTCGACCACGAGCTGGCCGGTGGCGGCGCTCGCGCCGTCCAGGCGCTGCTCGCCGAGCCGTCCGGGCGCCGGCTGGCGGTCCTGCTCGACGGATTCGCCGCCGAGCTGCGCAGCGCCGCCCCCGTTGCCACGCTCGACCGGATCCCGGTGCGCCGTTGGGCCGACCTCTGGGCGCGGGCGGTCCTGCTGTCCCAGGACGCCTTCCCCGCAGCCGCGGCCACCCCGGCCGACGGCCGCCTCCTGTTCCTCGGCGTCGACCTGCACGAGCACCCGACGGTCTTCCGGGCACAGGGGCACGGCCTCCTGGAGACGCCCGGCGGCGAGGTGCGGCTGGTCCGGGTGAGCGTGGCCGCCGCCAAGGTCGACACGATCAGCGGCCCGTCCGCGTGGCGGATGCTCTCCGCCTTCCCGGTGTTCCGGGCGGCGGTGGCCGGTCAGCGGACCGTGGAGATCACCGGCATGCCGCTCACCCCGGCCGGTGACCTGCTCTGGGACGAGTCGCGGGCGGTGCAGGGCGAGCCCGCCGACCCGTTCGCGGCCGCCCGGGTCCGGCTCGGCGGCGTGACCGCCCCGGCCGTCGCCCCGCTCGACCGGCATCCGGCCGCCATCGCCGAGCCGGTCCTGCTGGAGGGCTACACCCCCGGCGCGGAGTCGTTCGAGCTGGGCGGTGTCACGCTCGCCGTCGACACCGACCGCCTGCCCGAGGCCGGCCCGATCACTCCGGCCCTGGTCGCCGCCTCGACCGCCTGCCTGGGCCTGCTCCGGTGGGATGCCGGCCGCTGGGCGGTGCAGCCGCTCGCCGTGCAGGCGGTGGTCCGCAAGAAACCGGTCGCCGCGCACACCGGCGACTGGGCGCTCGGCCCGACCGAGGCCAAGGCCGCCAAGGCCGAGGCCGCCGCCGGCACCGCCGTCGACGTGCTGCGCGAGCGCGCGGGAAGGCTGCTGCGGAAATGAGCGCTGCGGAGACCCGCCGTCAGGTCCTCTACTGGCGGCTGCTGGCCCGGCTCTTCGACCCGGAGGAGCAGGCCACCCTCGAATCGGGCAGCATGGCGATCGTCGACGACCTCGGTCTACCGGCCGCGCTGCTCGACCCGTCCGTCTCGGTGGACACGGTCGTGCAGCGCTTCCCGCAGCTGGAGGCCGAGTTCGACGGGCTGATGAGCGATCCCGGCGACGACCGTGACGGCGAGGTCCGCCGCGCCGCCCTGGTGTCGAAACTGTTGCTCAACGTGTTCGCCACCGGCTCCGGCAACGTGACAGCCGAGCAGCTGCAGCGCTGGCAGGCCGACGCCGGCTGGTTCGAGCGGGCGATGGGCTGCGAGCCCGGCCAGTTGCGCGGGCGGGCGGCCGCCGCCGGTGCGGGCGCGGGGTCCGGCTCGGGCATCGGCTCGGGGCCTGGTTCCGGCGCCGGTGCGGGCTCGGGACGCGGCGCCGGTGCGGGCTCAGGTCTCGGCGCCGGTGTGGGATCGGGGCTCGGCGCCACTCTCGCCGGGATCGAGGGCGACCTGGTCAGCCGGATGCGGCTGCGTGAGGTGCTGGCCGACAACCGGCTGGCCCGTCAGCTCACCCCGAGCATGTCGCTGATCGAGCAGCTGCTGCGCGACAAGGACAATCTGGACGGTGTGGCGCTGGCCAACGCCAAGGCGCTGATCCGCCGGTTCGTCGACGAGGTGGCCGAGGTATTGCGTACCCAGGTCGCCCAGGCCAGCGCCGGCACGATCGACCGGTCCGTCCCGCCGAAACGGATCTTCCGCAACCTCGACCTCGACCGCACCATCTGGAAGAACCTGCCGAACTGGAGCCCCGAGGACGAGCGGCTCTACGTCGACCGGCTCTACTACCGGCAGACCGCGAAACGGATCGAGCCGGCCCGGCTGATCGTGGTGGTGGACCAGTCCGGGTCGATGGTCGACGCGATGGTCAACTGCACCATCCTCGCCTCGATCTTCGCCGGGCTGCCCAAGGTCGACGTGCATCTGGTCGCCTACGACACCAGGGCCCTCGATCTCACCCCGTGGGTGCACGACCCGTTCGAGGTGCTGCTGCACACCAAGCTGGGCGGCGGCACCGACGGCACCGTCGCGCTCGACCTGGCCCGGCCCAAGATCACCGATCCGCGGAACACGGTGGTCGTGTGGATCTCCGACTTCTACGAGTGGCAGGAGCAGGCCGTCTGGGACGGCATGCAGGCCGTGCACCGGTCCGGGGTCAAGTTCATCCCGGTCGGTTCGGTCAGCAGCGGCGGCCACCAGAGCGTCAACCCGTGGTTCCGGCAGCGCTTCAAGGACCAGGGCACCCCGGTCCTGTCCGGCCACATCAAGAAGCTCGTCACCGAGCTCAAGAACTTCCTCGTCTGATCTCTCACCCTAGGAGACCGTCCCCATGAGTGACATGCTGCGCGCCCCCGCCGAGGTCAAGTACGCGGAGGAGCTGGACTGGCTGGAGTCGGTCGACGACGGCCCGAAACCGTTCTCCTGGCGCCTGAGCCCCAAGATGGTCCGGCTGTTCATCCTCGGCTCCGAGCGCGCCGACGGGCTCGACCGCGAGATCGCCCCGAAATGGTTCGGCGACCGCAGTTTCGTCGAGCGGTCCATCGTCACCCTCGCCTCCGACCGGGGCCTGCTGCTGATCGGCGACCCGGGCACCGGCAAGAGCTGGCTGGCCGAGCTGCTGTCCGCCGCGATCAGCCGCAACTCGACCCTCGTCGTGCAGGGCACCGCCGGCACCACCGAGGACCACATCAAGTATTCGTGGAACGTCTCGATGGTCATCGCCAAGGGGCAGTCCCGAGCCTCGATGATCCCGTCGCCGATCATGACGGCGATGGAGACCGGCGTGATCGGCCGTTTCGAGGAGCTGACCCGGTCCACCAGCGACGTGCAGGACGCGCTGATCTCGATCCTCTCCGAGAAATACGTGTCGATCCCCGAGCTCGACGACGACAACATCGTCTTCGCCAAGCCCGGGTTCAGCATCATCGCCACCGCCAACAGCCGTGACCGGGGTGTCAACGACCTGTCGTCGGCGCTCAAGCGGCGGTTCAACTTCGTCCGCATCCCGGTCGTGACCAACAAGAAGAGCGAGGCGGAGATCGTCCGTTTCCGGACCGAGGAGCTGCTGCGCCGGCACAACATCGAGCTGGAGGTGCCACCCACCCTGCTCGACGTGCTGCTGCAGAGCTTCGCCGACCTGCGGGCCGCCGCCGCCTCGGCCGGCAGCGACGACGAGCGCCTGGAGTCGGCGCTGTCCACGGCCGAGCAGATCGGTGTCCTGGAGGACGCGATCCTGCACAGCAACTTCTTCGGCGCCCGTGCCCTGACCTCGGAGACCCTCGCGTCGTCGCTCGTCGGGTCGCTGGCCCGGCGCAGCCCGGAGGACCTGGCGATCCTCAACAAGTACTGGCACGGCGTGATCGAGCCGCGCAGCCGGGAGCAGAGCGGTGAGTGGGACGGCTTCCTCTCCGGCGGCCGCAAGGCGATCGCGACCCTGTCGTGAGCAGCCCCTTCGATCCGCTCCGCGACCAGCTGCTGAGCGCGGCCGAGTCCCTCGCGGACGGGCCGGCCGCGCTGCCGGAGATCCTGGCCGGGATCGTCGACGACGTCGACCACGCGCTGCGTGAGCCGCTGGAGATCTTCCCGGTCTGCCACCACTCGCCCGCCTCGGCGCTGGCCATGATCCGGCGACTGAGGGAGAAACAGCCCAGGGTGATCTACCTGGAGCTCTGCGAGGACCTGCAGCCACTGCTGACCGAGCTGCGCAACTGCCGGCTGCCGGTGGCGCTGCAGGCCTTCGCCTCCGAACTGGACGGTTTCCCCAAGGAGTCGGCCCCGCTCTCGGTGATCGCGCCGATCACCGAGGCGTCCGCCGAGTATCAGGCGATCTCCTACGCCCTGGACACTCCCGGCGTCGAGCTGGTCCTCGTCGACCGGTCCACCGACCACGTCTTCCAGTGGCAGCCCGACGTCTCGTCACCGGCGGACATCCCCGAGCCGGAGGCCGATCTGCACGGCGACGCGGTGGGCGTGGAGATCGGCGACCTGCGGCCCCGCTTCGCCGAGCTGGAGGAGCACCTGCTGCACCACGGGCGGGTGCGACACTGGTCGGAGTGGTGGGACCAGTATGTGGAGCAGCCGCTGGCCGGGGCCGACCATGAAACGTACCGGCAGGTCATGGTGCTGATCGGCAGCCTGTTCCGGCGGCTGGCCCCGCACGACACGAAACGGTATGCCGGTGACGAGGACCGGGAACGCTACATGTGGACCCGGATCCGGGAGCACCTCGGCCGGTCCGGCGCCGACCCGGCCGACTGCCTGTACATCTGCGGGGCGTTCCACGCGGCCAGCCGGGTGCCGGAGGCGGGCTCGGACCCCGGCGCCCCGGACTTCGCGATCACCCCACGAACCGGCACGACCTGGCTCTACGGGTTGATCCCGTCCAGCCACTCGGCGATCGAGTCCCAGTTCGGGCTGGCGCCCGGCTCGGTGTCGATCGCGGCCTCCACCTGGCAGAAACAGTTGCAGAAACTGCGGCTCACCCCGTTCCGGCTGGAAGGGCAGAAAGGCGCCCGGAAAGCGAAGAAGGCACTGCCGCTCCCGGTCGCCGGCGGCGGGCCCACGGTCGACCACCTGACCGGCTATCTGGCCGGCCCACCGGCGCTCGACGGGCTCGACGAGGAGGAGCTGCGCGGCTGGTGCGTCGACATCGTCCGGCTCGCCCGCCGCAACGGGTATCTCGCCAGCACCGCCGACGCGATCGCGGTGTTCGAGACGTCGGTGCTGCTCGCCGGGATGCGCGGGCGGGTGCGGCCGACGCCGTACGACTTCCAGGACGCCGCGGTCACCTGCATCGAGAAGGACACCGTGCCCGGCCGTCGCGACGTGCGGCGCCTCTGCGAGATCCTGCTCGGTGGCGACCGGATCGGGCAGGTCGGCTACGAGGCGCTCCCGCCGCTGGCGCGGGACCTCTACGACCGGCTCGCCCCGCTCGGGCTCGACCTCGAACAGCGCAGCATCCAGCGGGCGCTGCTCGACCTGGCCGCCCGGCCCGAGCTGGCCGCCTGCTCGGACGTGCTCTGGATGCTGCGCTACCTGCTGCCCGACCAGGCGGTCCGCCCGATCATGGGCAGCCGCAAGCTCGGTGAGAAGCACATCCAGGAGAGCTGGGACCTCGATCTGGGCCGCAACCAGCGGGCCGTCATCGAGCTCGGCTACGAGGGCGTCACCCTCGAACAGGTGCTGGAGCAGCGGCTGCGCCGGGACGCCTGGGATCCGAAGGCGACCGCCGCGACCGCGCTCAAGGCCGTGGAGAGTTCGCTGCTCTTCCTGGAGAGCCCGCGGCTCACCGACGAGCTCGGGGCCCGCGCGATCGAGTTGCTGGCCGCCGAGCGGACCGTCGACGACGCCCCCGACGTGCTGCGGCGGATCCGCCGGCTGCTGGGGCACTACCGGGCGACCACGCCGGTGCTGCCGGGGTGGTGCGGGCGGTTCGTCACCGAGGGGTATGCCCACTACTGCACCCTGCTGCCCACCGCGTTCGTCGACGAGGAGACCGGCGTGCGGCAGGTCGGGGCGATGCTGGGCTTCCTGTTCAGCATGGAGAGCCTGGCGCTGTCACTGGGCTGCGACCGCACCCAGCTGGAGATCGCGGTCCGGCAGTCGCACCCGGAGTCCCCGGCCAAGATCGCGCTGCTGTGGGCGGCGCTGCACCAGCTCGGGGCCCTCCCGCTGGCCGACCTCCGTGAGCGGGTCGCCGAGTTGCTCGGCAACCCGCTGGTGGTGCCGTCGTTCCCGCAGTATGTGAGCGGTTTCGTGCAGGCGCTGGAGCCGGTGCCGAGGCTGGCGCCGTTCGTGGTGGAGACGCTGTCCCAGGCGTTCGCGCGCCTGCCCGACCCGGTGCTGCTGCCGTGGCTGCCGACCCTGATCGTCACGCTGAAACGGCAGGCCGCCGAACTGGTCCCGGTCCTGACCCGGGAGGCGGGCCGCACCTTCCCGGGGTCGCTCGCCGCCCTCGACTCGTGGACGGCGCCGTGGAACGCCCCACCTCGTGCCCGGCCGTCCGCGGTCCCGGCGGGGCTGAGCGGCCCGTCCGGCGCGGCCGGTGCCGCGGCGGTGTTGCTGGCGGCCAACCCGGTGGCGGCGGACGCGGCAGCGGCCATGCTCGGCTGCGAGGGCGAGTGGACACCCCTGGCCGCCGAAACCGGCGACACCGCGGCGGTGACAGCGTTGCTCACGTCCCACCCGATCACGGCGGAGGCGGTTGCCGTTCTCGTCGGCGTCTGACAGAGCCCGGAGGAGCCCGTGCCGCTCCGGAATCCGGTCCGG
Source organism: Actinoplanes philippinensis (assembly GCF_900113015.1). Lineage (GTDB taxonomy): Bacteria > Actinomycetota > Actinomycetes > Mycobacteriales > Micromonosporaceae > Actinoplanes > Actinoplanes philippinensis. The sequence goes on along the minus strand of NZ_FONV01000005.1, from coordinate 362,752 downwards.
CGTCGGCCCCTGCGTTACACGACTTCCAGGGGCTCGACCGGGAACGGGCGCGCCGGCCGGGGCCTGGCCCCGGCCGGCGCGGTGTGGGGGATGGGGTGTGGTTACTTGAGGTAGGTGGTGGCGGAACCGATCTTGCCGGGCGCCGGGGTGGCGCTCGTCGAGAGGACGTAGACGCGCAGGTTGCCCTTGGCGTTGAGGTCGATGGTCAGGGAGCCGCCGGTGACGGTCTTGGCGTCGCCGGTGACCGCGTCGACGTAGGTGCCGTTGGGGATGCCGGTGAAGGTGGCCCCGTTGGAGACCGCGATCAGCGCGAAGCTGTCCACCCCACTGGCGGTGTAGCGGCGCTTGTAGGCCATGTTGCCGCTGACACCTTCGGTGGAGTATTGGCCCATCTGCAGGGCGGGGACCGCCCGGCGGATCTGGTTGAGTCGCTGCAGGTGTTTGACCAGGGGCTTGGACAGCGTGGTGGCGACCTGGCCACTGGCCGAGCTGACCACCCCGTAGTCGCCGGCGGTGACGCTGCCGGCGATCTGGCTGCCGTAGTAGGCGCGGCCGGTGGTGGCGAGCGGGCAGGTCGGGCCGCAGTCGATCTGCTTGCCGGCCTGGAACTCGATCTCCGATCCGTAGTAGAGGGTCGGGATGCCGCGGAACGACCACATCAGCGACATGTTCTCGGCCCACGCGTCGGTGCCTTCGGCGTAGCGGACCGACGACTTGTTGGGGCCGTAGTCGTGCGAGTCGACGTAGACGACGTTGTAGGTGGCGTCGTTCACCGAGTCGTCCGAGTCCTTGCCGTTGTGGTAGGCGTTCGACGCGTCACCGAAGTTCATGTGCATGCGCATGTCGATGATGTTCATGCCGGAGAACTTGCTGTGGTCGGGGGTGTGGTAATTGTTGCCCGACAGGAACGCGTTGGTGCTGGTCGGCTGATTGCCCGTACCCAGATTGTTCTCGTAGTCGAATTGTTCGATCGCCGCCGTGACGTCGTCGGACGAGTAGGTCGCCCGTTCCTTCCAGGTGAAGAACTGGGCGGAGTGGTTGACCGAGCCCCGGTTCCACTTGTCGTTCACGAACGCCGCGACCTCACCGAAGATGTAGAAGTCCCGGGCCTTGGTGGCGCCGTACTTCTCGGTGAGGATCTCCTGGAATGCGGGGAGGAAGCGGCGGTTCCAGGTGACGCGGGGGATGTGCACGGCGGTGTCGATGCGGAAGCCGTCCACGCCCATGTCGATGTATTTCTTGTACGCCCCGATCAGATAGTCCTGGACGACGGCGTTCTCGGTGTTGAAGTCGGCGAGGTCCTCGTGCAGCCAGCAGGATCGCGCGTCCTCGCCTTCCCAGTTGCCGATCCAGCACTGGTGGTAAAGCGTCGACGGGAACATCTTGTTGGTCGGCTGCGGCCACTGGCAGTTGTAGAGCGCGTATCCCTCGGCGCTCTTGCCGCCGGTCGCCACTCCGTAGTCGGGGCAGGTGTTGCCGGCCGGCGGGGTGCTGCTCCACAGGTCGCCGTTGTAGGTGCGGCCGGCCGGGTTCTCCTCGAGCGGGTTGTAGGTCTTCCCGGCCACCTTCTCGCTGTAGTACCAGCTCCACTGGCTGTCCCGTACCCCGTATGCGGTGGGGGTGTAAAGGCCGTTGGCGCCCCAGCGGGAACTGTGGTTGAGGACGATGTCCTGGTAGATTTTGAGGCCCTTGGCGTGGGCCGCGTCGATCAGCTGCTGGTAGGACGCGCCGTCCGACTCCAGCCGCGGGTCGACCTCGTAGAAGTCCCAGCCGTGGTATCCGTGGAAGTCGTAGTCGGAGCGGTTCAGCACGACCGGCGTGATCCAGATGGCGGAGAAGCCGAGCCCCTTGATGTAGTCGAGCTTGTCGACCAGGCCCTTGAAGTCGCCGCGGAACATCGGGTCGTCGTTGGCCGCGTTGCCGGATTTGACGTGCTGGCTGCCGCCGCGGTTGTTGGTGCTGTCGCCGTCGTTGAACCGCGCGGTGAGGATGAAGTAGATGCTGTCCTTGCGCGGGTCGCCGCCGAGCATCTCGCCGCCGGCCGGGGCCGGGGCGGCCGCGCCCGTGGTGACGGTCTTCGAGACGGCGGCGGAGAGGTTGCCGGCCGCGTCGAGTGCCTGCACCTGGTACGTGTAGGCGGTGTTCGCGCTCAGCCCCCGGTCGGTGTATCCGGTGGTCGAGCTGCTCAGCACGGTGCCGCCGCGGGTGATCCGGTAACCGACGACGCCCACGTCGTCGGTGGACGCGGTCCAGCCGAGGGTGACAGTGGTGCCCGCCGCGGTGGCGGTCAGGCCGGTCGGCGCGGTCGGCGCCGTGGTGTCGGCGGGCGCGGTCACGCACGGGCTGGTCGCGTTCGCGGTGACGACACCGCCGTTGACGGTGATCGTGCCGGTGCCCAGGGTGTAGTTCTTGCCGGCGTTGTTGTCCCAGGTCCCGGAGCCGTTGTTGAAGGTGGCGGCCCAGGTGGTGGCGGCGCCGAGGCTCACGGTGCGGCGGACCCAGCCGGTGCAGGCCTCCTCGTTCATCACCACGCCGGGGACCGTGGTCCAGGCGCCGCCGGTCGGCGCGTAATGCAGGTACGTCGTGGTCCAGGCGGTCCGGTAGTAGACGGTCGCCGAGTTGCTCGCGGTGGCGCCGCACGGGACGGCTGAGCCGACCGCGCCACCGGAGATCGTGACGGTTCCCGTACCCACGCTGTAGTTGGCTCCTGAGTTGTTGTCCCAGGCGCCGGCGCCGTTGTTGAAGACCACCTGCATGCCGGTGGCGCTGCCGAGGTCGAGTTGCTTGACATACCAGCCGGCGCAGCCGCTGTAGGCGCTCATCGCGACGCCCGGCGCCGTCGTCCAGGAGCCGCCGGTCGGCGCGTAGTGGATGTTCACCGTCGACCAGGACGTGGGCGCCTGGTAGTAGACGGTCACCGTGGTCGCCGCGCGCGCGGCGGGCAGTTCGGTGAGAAGCAGCAGGGGTACGGCGCAGAGCGCGGCCAGCACTCTGCGGATCATTCGGGACACGGGGCCTCCAACCACCTCGGGGACGGGCGGTGTAACGGGGGAGATGCGGGGTTAGCGAGTCGGTAATCCCGCGTTCACATGACGTGGAAGCTAGCAACTTCTTTCAATTTCTGGAAGCCTCTGCCGTCTGCTTGCAAGAAGATGCACTGAGATGCGTCGATCTGTCCGGTGGTGGAAAGCAGAAGAGGCGTGCCGCGTCGTGCGGCACGCCCCTTCCGTGAGATCGGTCTATCTCTTGGCCATCGCCTCCACGCCGGCGACCAGCAGGTCCACGGCGAAGGAGTAGTAGTGCTCCAGATCGGGCTCGTCGCGATAGGACTCGGCGAGCCGGATCATCATCGGGAAGCGGTCGGCGGGCATGCCCTCGAGCTGCACGCGCTTCTGACGCCGCCACTCCGTCTCGTGCCCGGCCGGTGTCCCCGGCGGGCAGGCCGGCTGTCCGCTCACCGCGCCGATGCAGCCGTTGAGGAGATGCATGGCCACCCAGTAGCCCTCTTCGACGGTGAACCCGGCGTCGCTCAGCAGTGCGAGAGTGTCGTTCGTCGCACGGTTGAAACTCTCGGTCTGTGTCTTGTCCACAGCGTGCAACAGGGTCGGCAGGGACGGGTGCTCCCGCATCACCCCGACCACCGTCTCGACGACCCTGCGTAGCCGTTTCTGCCAGGGATCCTCGGTGTTGCGGTCAGCCCGCACATCGGTGAGCACGTGGTCGACCATGCCCAGGAGCAGCTCTTCCTTGTTCTTGAAGTGCCAGTAGAGCGCCATCGGAGTGACGCCCAGCTCCTTGGCGAGGCGACGGACCGTGACGGCGTCGAGCCCCTCCTCGTCGGCGAGGCGGAGCGCGCGGTCGGCCACGGCGGCCTTGGTCAGTCGATCACCGGTCACTTGACAACTATACGACGTACGGGTCTCATGTACGAGGTACATGTACACCGTACAAGTACGTCGTACAGGGGGATCTGATGGAGAAGAACCGACGGTGGTGGGCGCTGGTCGCGGTGGCGCTCGGCACCTTCATGACCTACCTCGACAACAACGTCGTCAACGTGGCGCTGCCGTCGATCCAGCGGGACCTCGGCCTGAGCATCGCCGGACTCGAGTGGATCACCAGCGCGTACATCCTGGTCTTCGCCGGGCTGCTGCTCGCCGGAGGCCGCGTCGCGGACGTCCTCGGCAACCGCCTCGCGTTCGTCGCCGGCCTGGTGATCTTCACCGGCGCCTCGGTCGCCGCCGGGATCGCCGACGGTCAGAGCCTGCTGATCGGGGCCCGCGCGGTCCAGGGCGTCGGCGCGGCGCTGCTGGCTCCCGCGTCACTGGCGCTGTTGCAGGAGCTGTTCCCGAACCCGAAGGAACGGGCCACCGCCATCGGCGTCTGGGGCGGGGTCGGCGCGCTCGCCCTCGCGGTCGGTCCGTTCACCGGCGGCGTGCTCAGCGAACACGTCTCGTGGGGCTGGATCTTCCTGATCAACCTGCCGATCGGCATCGCCACGCTCGCCCTGACGCTGATCAGCGTGCCGCGCCGGCCGATCCGGGACGGGTGGTCGCTGCGGCGTTTGGATCCGGCCGGCCTCGCCTCCTCCTCACTCGGGCTGTTCGCTCTGACGTACGCCCTCATCGAAGGGGATGCGGAGGGCTGGACCTCGCCGCTCATCCTGGGATCATTCGCGGTCGCCGCCGTGGCGGCATCGGTCTTCGTGCTGCTGCAGAACCGCAACGCCGACGCCATGATGGACCTCCGGTTCTTCCGGTCCCGGATGTTCTCCGGCGGCCTGCTCTCGATGGGCCTGTGGGCCTTCGGTGTCTTCGGCATCTACTTCTACATGGCCATCTACCTGCAGAACGTTCTCGGGTTCACGCCGACCGAGGCCGGTGCAGCGTTCATCCCGATGGCGATCATCACCGCGGCCGGCGCCGTCCTCGCGCCACGCCTGGAGATCCGATTCGGCGTGGCCCGGGTGACCGCTTTCGGTCTGGCCGTGATGGCCGCGGCGATCGGCGGCATCGCCGGGTACGGCGAGGGCACCACCTACCTCGACCTGCTGCCCTGGTTCCTGCTCTACGGCGTCGGCGGCGGCCTGCTGGTCCCGCTGAACACCGTGGTGGTCGACGCGCTGCCGCCGGAGCGGGCCGGCATCGCCTCCGGCATGCTCAACGTCTCCCGTGAGGTGTTCGGCCTGCTCGGCGTCACCGTCCTCGGCGCGATCCTGAGCAACCGGACCGAGGCGGCCGGCGGCGACTTCCTGGCCGGCTACCAGTTCTCGCTGGTGGTGGCCGCGCTTCTGGTGGCCGCCGGAGTGCCGGTCAGCCTGTGGATGCTCCGCCGTCAGGCAGTGGCCGGAGCCGGGGCGGTCGACGGCGAGACGGTCCGGGAGATCCGCAGCCACACCACGAAACCCCAGATGACGAAGAGCGCGTAGACCGCGTAGAGGATCGCCGACGGGTAGTAGCCGAAGTGCAGCAACTCGGGCACCCCGACCAGGTCCACGGCGATCCAGCACAGCCAGAACTCGACCCAGCCCCGGGCCATCGCGTAGGTGGCCAGCATCGATCCCACGAAGATCCACGAGTCCGCCAGGTAATACCACCAGGGGACCGGGAACCCCGCGCCGATCTCGCGGAAGACGACGAAACAGACGCCCACCGCGACCAGGGCGAGCGGGAGGAAGACCAGGCGCTGCCGTGGGCTCGCCCAGTGCGGGACCACGGCGGTGCCGTGGTCCCGCCGCCGGTTGCGCTGCCACGCCCACCAGCCGTACACACTGGTGATCAGGAAGAACACCTGACGGGCGGCCTGACCGTAGAGCGGGGTGCCCTGATCGTTGCCGACCGCCTGGCCCAGGAAGACGGTGAAGAGCAGGACGTTGCCGACGATCCCGACCGGCCAGGCCCACGCGTTGCGGCGCAGACCGAACAGCGCCGAGCCGAGCCCGAAGGCGTTGCCGACGATCTCGCGCCAGTAGATGGCCTGACCGTCGGTCACCTGCCACTTGGCGTTGTAGAAGACGGTCAGCAGGTGATCGATCCAGGTCACGGCTTATCCTAGGCCGTGACCTCCCGCCTGTACGTCGACGACCCTGGCGTGGTGCTCTGGTATGACCTCGACGACCCCTCCGGCGACGAGCTGCGGGAGCTCGCGACCCGCTTCGGCCTGCACCCGCTCGCCGTCGAGGACGCGCTCCAGGAGCACGAACGGCCCAAACTGGACCGGTACGAGAACCACCTGTTCCTCAACGTGTACGCCGTGGACTTCGACGACGAGCCGCGCAAGACCGAGATCAGCGCCTTCATCACCCCGCAGGCCCTGATCACCGTGCACCGGGCGCCCTTCGACATGCAGCCGGTGCGGGACCGGTGGGCCGACGGCGAGCGGCCACCCGGCGGCGTCGACTTCCTGGTGTACGCGTTGCTCGATCTCGTGGTCGACACCCACTACCGGATCACCCAGCGCATCGACGAGGCGATGGACTCCGTCGAGGACCGGATGCTCGGCGACGGCCCGGCGCCCCGCGACGTGCGGCGCCGCGGCTTCACCCTGCGCCGGCACCTCGCCGCTCTGCGCCGTGCGGTCGCCCCGATGCCGGAGGTGGCCCGGTCCCTGGCCGGCTCCCTGCCCGGCGGTGATCGACTCGAGCCGTACTACCGGGACGTCGAGGACCACGCCCGGCACGCCCTGGATCTCATCGAGCACTCCCGGATCCGGATCACCGAACTGCTCGACGACGACCTGGCCGAGCAGAGCAACGAACTCAACGTGGTGACCCGCAAACTCGCGGCGTGGGCCGCGATCATCGCGATCCCCACCGCACTGACCGGCTATTTCGGGCAGAACGTGCCCTACCCCGGATACGACGAGTGGTGGGGCTTCGTCCTCAGCACCGTGCTGATCGTCCTCTCGGCCACCGGGCTCTACCTCTACCTCAAACGGCGCGGCTGGCTCTGAGCCGAACCGGTTAAGCCCCGTCTGTCCACAGGGGTCCCCGAGCTGCCCTCGGATCGCGTAACGTCCCCCGCAACCGGGGGAGGGGTGAATGTTCGCGCTCGTCTTCGGCGCGGTGCGGACCCGAGCCGCACAGGTGCTGACCATTCTGGTGCTGACCGCGCTCACCGCGGCCGTCGCCGCGGCCGGTCCGTGGTATGGGTTCGCCGCCGTCGGCACGGCCGCCGACGCCTACCTCGACGCGGCGCCGCCCAGCCAGCGCACGGTCACGGTGACCAATCGCGTCGACACCCGGGGCGACCCGGCCGGCGCCCTGCGCCAGTTCGCCGAGCAGGTGCGCGCCGGACTCCCCGCCGGGGTCGGCCCCGGCCTCACCGGCATCTCCGCGGCGATCAACCTGCAGATCGGACCGTCCGGCACCAACATCGACCTGGACTTCCGTGACGAGTTCTGCCAGCGGGTCCGGCTCGACGGGGCGTGCCCGGCCGCCGCCCGTGAGGTGGCCCTCAGCCACGACGCCGCCCGCGTGCTCGGGGTCTCCACCGGCGACGAGCTGACCGTTCTCACCCCGTCCTCGCCCGAGCCGCTGCGGCTGACGGTGGTCGGCCTCTACGCCCGGTCCGAGCCGACCGGCACCTACTGGTCCAGCCGCCTGTTCCGCTCCGCGACCGGGCCGGATCCGATGTTCACCGTGACGGCCACCTTCGAGCATCCGCATCTGCGGAGCCCGACCGTGGCGTACGACGTGGTGCTCCCCAACGCCCTGCTGCGCGGTGACGGCGGGTTCGACCTCGGCGCCGCGCTCATCACCTCCGACCGTCTGCTCGGCCAGTCCCAGCTGCGGCTCAGCAGCCAGGCCACCCCGCTGCACCAGGCGATCGTCCGTGATCGGGAGACCATCCTCGACGGCATCTCGGCCTCCGGCGCCCAGCTGCTCGTCCTCACCTGGTTCGCGCTCGGGCTGGCCGGGTGGTACACGTTGCGGGACCGCCGGGCCGACGCCGCCCTGCTCAAGCTGCGCGGCGTGAGCCGGTTCGGCCGGCTGCGGCTGGCCCTCGGGCAGCATCTCGTCCCGCTCGCCGCCGGCGCGCTGGTCGGCGCGCCCCTCGGATATCTGGTGGCGTGGGCGCTGGCCGGGCCGGTGCCGGTCGCGGTGGACCGGCAGACCGCCCTGGCCTGGAGCGCGCTCGCGGTCGGCGCGGTGCTGGCCGGTGGCCTGCTGGTGCTGGCCGCGGTCGAGGCCACCGTGCTCGGCCGGCCGGTCTCCGCGCTGCTGCAGCGGGCCGCGTCCGGGCGTGGCGCCTGGCGGCCCGCCCTCGTCGACGTGGTCCTGCTCGCGATCGCCGCCGCTGCTCTCTACCAGGTCCGTTCAGCCGGCACGGGCGACGGCCTGGGCCGGGCCGGCCTGGCCATGGTCGCGCTCGCCGCCGGCCTGATCGCCGCCCGCCTGCTCAACCGGCTCGCCGACCGGGGCGGCGCCGCGGCGCTGCGCGCCGGACGTCTGCGTGCCGGGCTCACCGCCCTGCGGATCTCCCGATCACCCGGCTCCGACCGGTTGTTCGTGCTGGTCGTCGTGGCCGTCGCGCTGTTCGTCACGGCGGCCGGGGGCTGGGCCGCGGAGAGCGCCGGCCGGACCGCCCGCAGCAGCGCCGAGCTCGGCGCGAGCCGGGTGCTGACCGTCGGCGCCGCCAACCGGACCGTCCTGCTCAACGCGGTCCGCACCGCCGACCCCGGCGGCCGTGCGGCGATGGCCGTCGTGCGCAACCGCACCGACACCGCCCAGATCCTCGAGGTGGACACCGCACGGCTGGGCGCGGTCGCCGCCTGGCGCTCCGAGTACGGTCCGGTCACCGATCTCCCCGAGGCCGTCGCCGCGGCGTCCCTGACCCCGCTGCCGCTGGTCACCGGCGACCGGCTGACCATGACCGCCCGCCGCGAGGGCGATGCCGCCGTGGCGCTCACCCTCCACCTGCAGCACGAGGCGACCGGCCAGCCGGTGACGGTGGGGTTCGGCGCGCTGCGGGCCGGCGACCAGACCGTCACCGTGCCGGTGAGCGGCTGCACACCGCCGCCCGGCTGCCGGCTCGTCCGCTGGGAGCTGACCCAGCCGCCCACCAGGGACGGCCGGCTGCGGCCCGCCCCGCCCGGCTCCGCCGTCGTCGTGCGCGCGCTCGGCCAGGACACACCGGTCCTCGACGGCGCCACGCTCGGTGACATCATCCGCTGGCGGGTCGGCACCGTGGGCGCCTCCGTCGACCTGGTCGCCGGTGGCGGGACGCTCAGGCTGGCCGCCGACGACAACACCACCGAGGTGGACCGGGTGGGCACCGAGGTGTGGGCGTCCGACCGCCTGCTGCCGATGCCGGCCCTGCTGGCCGGCCCGGTCCCGGACCGATGGCTCGACGACGAGGCGCTTCTCGTGGGGTATGGGGAGATGGCTCCGGTGCAGGTGATCCGCAACGTGTCCGCCCTGCCCTCCCTCGGCGGCTCCGGCCTTCTCCTCGACCTGGACACCACCCGTCGTCTCGCCGGCGCTGCCGACCCCGGCGGCCAGTTCCAGGTGTGGCTCGCGCCGGACGCGGGGCCCGGCATCGTCGACGCCCTCACGGCCGCCGGCCTGACCGTGACCGACGACATCGACGTGGCCGATCACGCCGCCCGCCTCGGCACCCAGGGCCCGGCCGTCCTCGTCCGGTTCGAGCTGCTCGCCGGTGTCGCCGCGCTGCTGCTCGCGGCGGCCGCCGTCGCCGTCGCCGCCACCGTGGACCGCCGCGCGCTCGCCGAGCAACTGGCCGCGCTGCGCCTGCAGGGCCTGCCCCGCCGGGTCGCGGTGAGCACCGGATGGGCCGGCACCGCAGCCCTGATCCTGGCCGGGCTCGCCGGCGGTGTGTTCGCCGCGCTGCTCGCCGTCGACGTGACCGGCCGGACCGTTCCGCCCTTCACCGACGGCTGGGCCGTCCTCGCCCCGCCCGGCCCGCTGGACCCGGCGGCGACGGCGCTGGCCGTGGCCACGGCGCTGACGGTGCTCGTGCTGACCGGCCGGCTCGCCCTGCAACCACTGATGAGAAGCCTGCGCGACGGGGAGGCCGGCCGATGATCTCCCTGGTCCTGGCAATGGTCTGGAACCGGCGCGGCCAGGCCGTCACCCTGGCGCTGCTGGCGATGCTCGCGGTCGCCTCGGCCGTCGCCGCGCCCGCCTACCTGATCGCGGCCGAGCGGGCCGTCGCCGCGGGGCAGATCGCGACCGCGCCGACCAGCGAGCTCACCCTGGCGGCCCGCCGCACCTCCGACAGCCTGGAGGAGCCGTCCCGCAGCGTCGGCATCAAGTTCCCCGACGTGGGCCGGGTCCTGCTGCTCGGGTTGAGCGGGTTCACCTTCTACCACTCCGCCGAGGTGCCGACGGTCGGGCTCCTGCCCACCAAAGACCTCCCGACCCGGTTCGTCTTCCGTCAGGATCTCTGCGCCCACGTGCAGCTGACCGCCGGGCGCTGCCTGGCCGGCGAGGGCGACGTGCTGATCGGCGAGAAGACGGCCCAGCAGCGTGACCTGGCTCCCGGCGACACCTTCAGCCTGACCGCGGCCCGGTCGAACGGCCTGGCCCGCCCACCCGTCTGGGACCCCGACGGCGCGCCCAAGAAACTGACCGTCGCCGGGATCTACCGGCCCACCGAGCCCACCTCCGCGTATTGGGGGCTGCACGGCTACTTCGTCTCCGGCGACGGCATCGGGCCGGGCGAACCGGTCTTCACCACCGCCGGCACGCTCGACACGATGCAGCGGACCACCACCGCCATGGCCATCGACGGCATCGCCCGGCCCGGCACCCTCGACGTCGACCGGCTCGACCAGCTGCGCGCCGACATGCTCCGGCTCGACGCCACCGCCGCCGAGCTCGAGGACTCGCTGCAGTTCGACAGCGGCATCCCGCACCTGCTCGACCGGATCGACGAGGGCCGCGCCGCCGCCCGCCGCCTCGTGCCGGTGCTGGCCGTGCCGCTGGTGCTGCTCGCCTGCTTCACCATCTACCTCACCGTCGGGTACGGCGCCGAGGGCCGGCAGAGCGAGCTCGCGGTTGTGGCGTTGCGCGGCGCCCGCTGGTGGACCCGCTGGTGGCTGGCCACCGGCGAGAGCCTGGTCGCCGTGCTGGCCGGGGCCGTCGCCGGATGCCTGGCCGGGCAACTACTCGTCAACGGCGTGGCCGCGGCCCTCTTCCCCGGCGTCGGGTCGGCCCCGGCGTTCACCTCGCTGCGGTATGCGCCGGTGGCCGCCGCCGCTGCTCTCGTCGCGGCGGTGGCGGCCCAGCGCCGGCAGTTGATCAGCCCGGTCACCCGGCTGCTACGGCGTACCCCGCCCGCCGACCGCCGCCGGCTGGCCGCGGCCGAAGCCGTCGTCGTGGTCCTCGCCATCGCCGCCGGCTCGCAGTACTTCCTGTCCGCCGAGCCGCTCGTCGGAGTCGGTCTGTTCGCGCCCGCGCTGATCATGCTGGCCCTCGGGCTGATCGCGGCCCGGCTGCTGCTGCCGCTGGTCAACAGGTATGCCGTCCGCGCTCTGGGCCGCGGGCGGCTCGGCGTCGCGCTGGCCGGCCTCCAACTGTCCCGCCGTCCCGGCGCGGGCCGCCTGTTCGCCCTGCTCGTGGCGTCCGTCGCGGTCGCCGGCTACGCCGCCTGCACGGTCGACACCGCCGCCCGTGGCCGCGACGTCGAGGCATCGCTCGGCACCGGCGCGGAGCGGGTCCTCGTCGTCCAGTCCGTCAGCCGGCAGGATCTGCTCACCAAGGTCCGGCTCGTCGACCCGGAGGGGCGGTTCGCGATGGCCGCCGTCCGCATCCCCGGCAGCTCCACCAGCCCGCCCGGCCTCGCCGTGGACACCAAGGCGCTGGCCGCGGTCCCCGCCTGGGCGGCCGGCGGGCCCGACCGGGAAGGGCTCGGCCGGCTGCTCCACCCCGACGAGCCGCCACCGCCCGTCGTCTTCACCGACCAGGACATCTCGGTCGAGGTCAACGCCGTCACCAGCGGAGTCATGCAGCTGGCGGTCTCCGTGTCGGCGATGGACGGCTCCGGCTTCCAGGTGGTCGAGTTCGGCGATGTGAAACCCGGGACCCACACCTACCGGCAGGACGTGGCGATCTGCGAGAACGGATGCCGGCTCAACGCGATCCGCGTCTCCGGGACCGGCAGCACCGCCGAGGTCACCGGCGACCTGGTGATCCGCGGCATGCGGACCACCGCGCCCCCGCCGCTCGACCCCGGCCGCTGGCGGGCCACCCAGTCGACGCGTCTGTCCGCGGCGTCCGACGGCCTCCGGGCCGAGCTCACCGTCACCGGAGCGGTCGCCGACACCGCCTGGATCCAGCCGGTCACCACGCCCTACCCGCTGCCCATCGCGTACGCCGGGAAGCCACCCGTCGACGGCACGATCATCGACTCCGGCGCCACCACCATCCCGGTCGCCGCCACGGTCGACGTGCCGGCCGTGCCCGCCCTCGGCCGTACCGGAGTCCTCATCGACCTCGAATACAGCGACCTCGTCTCGGTCGCCCCGAAAGCCGTGCCGCAACCCGAGGTCTGGCTCAACGCCGACGCCCCCGCCGACGTCGTCGACCGGCTCTCCCAGCAGGGCCTCCAGGTCGTGTCCGAGACGTCCGCGGCCCAGGTCAAAGCCGGACTCGACGAGCAGGGGCCGGCCGTCGCGCTCTGGTTCCACCTGCTCGCCGCGGTCCTCGCCGGGCTCCTCGGCGCCGGGGCGCTCGCCCTCACCGTCGCCGTCGACCGGGCCCGCCGCACCGAAGACCTCACCGCACTGCGCACCCAGGGGCTCCGGCCACGCCCGGCCGGCTTGGCGACCCTCTGGACGTACCCCGTGCTGGTCGTCATCGCCACCACCGTCGGCCTGCTGGTCACCGCCGCGGCGTGGCGGCTCACCGGGTGGGCGCTGCCGCTGGCCGGCCTCACCCCGCCCGACCTGCCGCTGCCGGCCTGGCCCCGGCTCACGGCGCTGCTGGCGGCGGTGGGGGCGGTTCTGGCCGTCCATTTCCTGGTGGCCATCCTCGGTGGGCGCGACCTGCGCCGCCGGATCGAGCCCCGGTGATCACCGTCCTGCCGCGGCCCGGGTGTCCGCTGCCGGTCCTGGTCGATTTCCCACCGTGAGCGGGGCCGATCGCCGCGGTGTCACGGGGGCGGGTGCGACAGCAATTGGCGGCGGCGGCGCGGACGCGGCGGCGGTGCGCCTGCAACGATGCTGCGGCGAGCGCGGCGGGGGGTAACGGCGATGGTGCGGTGGGCGGCAGCGCGGTGACGGTGGAGCGGCGGTTGCGGTGCGGTGGGGGGCAGTGCGGTGGGCGGCAGTGCGGTGACGGTGCAGCGGCGGTTGCGGTGCGGTGGGCGGCAGTGCGGTGGGCGGCAGTGCGGTGACGGTGCAGCGGCGGTTGCGGTGCGATGGGCGGCAGCGCCGAGGTGGTGCGGCCGGGGGTTGCGGCGGGGCGGTGCGGTGAGCGGGCCTCGGCGGTGCGGTTCTTGATGTGGGCTGGGATGGGGAGGAGACGAGGATGGGGACGCTGACGGTCGAGGGTGCCGATTTCGGGTACGGCGATGGCGACCCCGTGCTGTCCGGGGTGACGCTGACCGCACGGGCCGGGGAGGTGCTCGCGGTCACCGGTACCTCCGGTGCGGGCAAGACGACGCTGCTCAACGCCATGGCTGGGCTGCTGTCGCCGCGTGTGGGGACGGTGGCGGTCGACGGGACGGCGCTGACCGGCCGGGATCACGCGGTCTCGCTCGACGTGGTGCTGATCCCGCAGGACAACGGGCTCGCGGCGATTCTGACCGCTGCCGAGAACGTGTCGGTGGCGGTGATCGCCACCGGAGGCACGCCCGCTGATGCCCGCCGGCGTACCGCGGAGTGGCTGGAGGCGCTGGGGCTCTCCGGTCAGGCGAATCAGTTGATCGACGAGCTGTCCGGCGGTCAGCAGCAGCGCGCCGCCCTGGCCCGGGGGCTCGCGCTGCACGGCGACATCGTGCTCGCCGACGAGGTCACCAGCGAACTCGACGCGGCCAACCGGCAGCGGGTGCTCGACCTGCTGCGCGCCGAGGCGGCCCGGGGCGCGACTGTCGTCTTCGCCACCCACGACCCGGAGGCGGCCGCCGCCTGCGATCGCGAGCTGCATCTCGCCGACGGCGTCGCGACCTGGCCGCGCCCCTGACCACACTCTTCGCCGCGATCACGGCCGAGCCGAGCGAGGTCCGAGGCAGACCGGACCCCGTGATCGCGGTCGGGTCCAGTGGGGTTTGCGGTGGGCCGGGCGTCGCGGTCGGGTCCAGGGGGTGTGCGGTGGGCCGGGCGTCGCGGTCGGGTCCAGGGGGTGTGCGGTAGGCCGGATCCCGTGATCGCGGTCGGGTCCAGTGGGGTTTGCGGTGGGCCGGGCCTCGCGGTCGGGCCCAGGGGGGTGTGCGGTAGGCCGGATCCCGTGATCGCGGTGGGGTCCGGTGGGGTTTGCGGTGGGCCGGGCCTCGCGATCATGGTCGAGTTCCAGGGCGGTCCGTCGCGAACCGGAGCCCGCCATCACGGCCGAGCCCGGCGGCGTCCGCCATGGACCCGACCGCAGGTCACCACATGGCGTGGTGCGCGGGGACGGGGCAGGACGGGATACCGCGCGGGGTGGCCGAGTGGAGTGGGGCGGTGCTTCGGGCGTACCTCGGGAGGGTGGTTTCAGGGGGTCTCGTGCCCGGAGGGCACCAGGGTGACCTCGCCGTCCACGTGGGCGACAGTGAACAGGGTGCCCGGCGGGTAGGAGCCCAGCACCTCCGGTGGCAGCTGGACGGTGCCGTCGCCGGCGACGACGGCGAAGTCCTGGCCGTCGCGGCCCTCGGCGCCCACCCGGCCGTCGCGGATGGTCACGGCCCGGCCCAGGCGGGCGCCGACCTCGTTGTCGTGGGTGACGACGACGATGGTGGTCTGGCGTTCGGTGTTGACCGTCTCCAGGGCGTCGAGGACCTCGTCGCGGCCGGCGGTGTCGAGGCGGCTGGTGGGCTCGTCGACGAGGAGCAGGCCGGGGCCGGTGGCGATGCCGACGGCCAGGGCGGCGCGCTGGCGGCCGCCGGGGGTGAGGTCGGCGAGTCGGCTGCGGCCCTGGCCGGGGAGTCCGACCAGGTCGAGGATGCGGTCGGGGTCGTCGAGCTCGATGCCGCGGGTGTGTGCGGCCCGGCGCTGGGCGAGCCAGATGTTGCGGTGCAGGGTGGCATAGGGGAGCAGGTTGCGGGCGGCGCCCTGCAGGACGACGCCGATCTCGGTGCCGCGCAGCCGGGAGATCTCGCCGTCGGAGAGTTTGCCCATGTCGTAGGTGCCGATGTTGATGCGGCCGGCGGACGGGCGCATCAGGCCGGCGAGCAGGGCGATCAATGTGGACTTGCCGGAGCCGGACGGGCCGACGAGGGCGAGGGTCTCGCCGGGGGCGATCGACAGGTCGACACCGGCCAGGGCGACCACGTCACCGGCCTCGGCCCGATAGATGTGGACGACACGGCGGCAGGCGACGGCGAGTCCGTTCATGGGTGTCAAGCTAACCGAGCCCGGACCGGTGTTTCGACCCCGAAGCGGGGCCTCTTATCCTCGGGCCGTGCGCGACATCGCCGTTTTCACCGGATCCGCCCATCCTGATCTTGCGAAGGAGATCTGCGAGCACCTCGGTGTACCGCTGCTGCCCACCCGGATCGACCGTTTCGCCAACGACTGCATCGAGGTCCAGCTGCAGGGGAACTGCCGGGAACGTGACGTGTTCCTGATCCAGCCGCTGGTCCCGCCGACCCAGGAGCATCTCGCCGAGCTGCTGTTCATGCTGGACGCCGCGCGGGGCGCGTCGGCCGCCCGGATCACCGTGGTGCTGCCGCACTACGCCTACGCCCGTAGCGACAAGAAGGACGCCCCGCGTATCTCGATCGGGGGACGTCTGGTCGCCGACCTGCTCACCACCGCCGGCGCCGACCGGGTGCTGGCCATGACCCTGCATTCGCCGCAGGTGCACGGCTTCTTCAGCATCCCGGTGGATCACCTGCACGCGTTGCGGGAGCTGGCCCACCACTTCCGCGGCTACGACCTGAGCAACACCGTGGTGGTCTCGCCGGACCTGGGCAACGCCAAGGAGGCCGCGGCCTTCGCCCGGATGCTGGGGATCGAGGTGGCGGCCGGGGCGAAACAGCGGTTCGCCGACGACAAGGTGGTGATCAGCTCGGTGATCGGCGAGGTCGCCGACCGGGACGTGATCGTGCTGGACGACGAGATCGCCAAGGGCAGCACCGTCTTCGAGCTGCTGGCCCGGCTGCGGGAGCGCAACGTGCGCAGTGTCCGGGTGGCGTGCACGCACGGCCTGCTCACCAACGACGCCGTGCAGCGGCTTTCCGCGGAGAAGGAGATCGAGGAGATCGTCTGTACGAACACGGTGCCGATCCCGAAGCACAAGGCGACCGACAAGCTGACCGTCATCTCGATCGCTCCGGCGCTGGCCGAGGCCATTCGGCGGATACACAACGGCGAGTCGGTCAGCGCCCTCTTCAGTTAGCCCTAATTACGCCGAATCGCCCGCACACCGCGAGGCAAACGCGAATCATGATGCTCATGGGTGTCATGGCTTCCCCCCTCCGGTATGCGCTTGCCGACCTCGCCCTCGCACTCAGCCGAGCGGCGGCGGATCCGGCCGAGGTACGCTCCACGGCCGCCCGCGCCGCAGCCGACATGGTCGGTGACGGCGCGGGTGTGCAACTGCTCCGTGACGACGGGCACTACGAGGAGATCTCGTACCACCACCTCGACAACGAACGTTCGGCTCCGCTGGCCCGGGACCTGTCCCGGGCCGGCCAGACCCCGGACGACGAGTTCTCCACCACCCTGGCGGCCAGCCGGCGTCCGATCGTGCTGGCCGGCGAGTCGGCCGCCGCTCTGGCCGCGCCCGAGCTGGGGGTGAGCGCGGCCGTCCTGTGCCCGGTGATCGTCGACAACACGTACGCCGGATATCTGATCCTGACCCGCCACACGCCGGACGCCCTCTACTCCACCCAGGAGGTGGAGCTGGCCCGGGACATCGCCGGGGAGCTGTCGCTGGCGGTCGGCTCGTCCCGCGCCCTGGAGCGGCTGCGCAACGCCGAGGAGCGGTACCGCCGGGTGCTGGAAACCATCCCGGAGGGTGTGCTCCAGCTGGACCCGAACGGGGTCGCCACCTATGCGAACGAGCCGATCGGCGTGGTCCTGGGCATGCAGCGGGCCGAGCTGATCGGGGTGTCGTTGCGCGGCTTCCTCGACAACGTGGGCCAGAAGGAGCTGGACCGGCGGATCAACGAGTGCCGGACGGGCCGGTCGACGGTCGGGGCGACCCGGCTGATGCGCGCCGACGGGTCGCGCCGCAGCGTCCGGATCAGCATGATGCCGGTCCAGGACGAGAGCCACGAGTTCGCCGGCGTGCTGTGCATGATCACCGACACCACCGACCACATCGACGCGCGCGGCCTGAAACGGCAGCTCGACCACCTGCGCCGGCTGGACAGCCTGGGCCATCTGATCGGTGGGCTGTCGCACGACTTCAACAACCTGATGACAGTGGTGGCCGGGTCGGCCGACATGATCCTCAGCACCGCCGACGAGGAGTCGCCGCACCATCAGCTCGCGAAGGACATCCTGGACGCGGTGGGCACCGGGCGTACGCTCACCCATCAGCTGCTGGCGTTCGGCCGCAGCGAGGGACATCGCCCCGAGGTGATCCCGATCCCGGACCTGCTCACCGACGTGCAGGCGCTGTTCAGCCGGACGCTGGGCGAGCGGATCGGCCTCGACCTGGCGTTCGGCCCGGATGTGTGGCCGGTGAAGGCCGAGCGCGGCCCGCTGGAGCAGGCCCTGGTCAACCTGGCGGCGAACGCCCGCGACGCGATGCTGCACGGCGGGATGGTACGGGTGACCGCCACCAACGAGACCGTGGAGCCGGGCCAGCTGGCCGAGGGCGCGCCGACCGGCAAGCTGGTGCATCTGGTGGTCACCGACACCGGCACGGGCATGGAGGACGAGGTACGCCGCCGCGCGCTGGAGCCGTTCTTCACCACCCGCCCGACCGCGGCCGGTCTGGGGCTGGCCACGACCGCCGGGATCGTGCACAACCTGGGCGGGCACATCGAGCTGGAGTCGCAGCCGCGGATCGGCACGACCGTGCACATCTATCTGCCGGCGGCTGAGCAGAAGGCCGGGACGTCGGGGGAGCGGCAGCAGAAGACCGCGGTGATCGGCCGGGTGCTGATCGTCGAGGACCAGCCGGACGTGGCGCAGCTGGTCCGGCGGCTGATCGAGCCGGCCGGGTACGAGATCGCGGTCGCCACCGACGCGCTGACGGCCGTCACCCAGGTGGCCGCGGGCGCCCGGCCGGACCTGCTGATCACCGACGTGGTGATGCCGACGATGACCGGGCCCGAGCTGGCCGGGGCGTTGCGTACCCACCAGCCGGACCTGCCGGTGCTCTACATGTCGGGTTACACGGCCGCGTCGCTGGGCCCGCAACTGCACCTCGACGACAACAGCATGCTGCTGGAGAAGCCGTTCACCCGGTCGACGCTGCTGGGGGCGATCCGGTCGCTCTGCGGTCCGCAGCCGCCGGCTGCACAACGCCCCAGCTAACGGTCGCGCAGGGACTCGGAGAGCCGGCGGAGGAACTCCGGGTCGTCGTCGGGGCCGGCCGGCGCCGGGGCGATGCCGGCCGCCGGGGCGCCGCGGCCGGCCCGGAACCATGCGACCGGCCCGAGGACCGGGCACAGCAGGATGAGCACGGCCCACGCCGCGCGCGGGAACGACTGCAACCGTGACCGCTCGGTGAGCAGGCAGTCGACGAGCGCCACCACGGCGAGCGCGACGACGGCGAGGAAGAACAGCGTGTTCAGGCGGGCCATGACGAACACAGTGGCGTCCGTGGGCGGCGGGTACGGTCCGCCCACGGTGCCACTGGGTTGCTTCGCGCCTCGGGTCAGGCCGCCGAACCGGACAGCGCCGGCAGGTAGCCGCTGGTGTAGCCGCTGCCGTTCGGGTGGTACGAGTTCTGCGGCGGGATGATGGTGAGCCCGTT
This sequence comes from Actinoplanes philippinensis, assembly GCF_900113015.1. Taxonomy (GTDB): domain Bacteria; phylum Actinomycetota; class Actinomycetes; order Mycobacteriales; family Micromonosporaceae; genus Actinoplanes; species Actinoplanes philippinensis. Next base: position 343,719 of record NZ_FONV01000005.1, on the reverse strand, counting down.
GATCCACGCCCGGGACGAGCACACCCCGTGCCCGGTGAACTCGTCGCGGACGTCGGACCAGACGAACCCGGCGGCCTCGGCCCGTTGCTTGACCATCTCGTCGAGGACCCGGGCGCCGTCGTTTATCGACCGGCGCTTGGCGGTGCTCATCTCGCAGAGCGCCGACGAGGTGTCGAAGATCAGCGGGTAGCCGAGGACCACCACCCGGGCAGCGGGGGCCTTCGCCCGGATGGCGGCGTAGGTGGCGTCCAGTCGTGCCGGGAGGGTGTTGGCGACGTACGCCTTGCCCTGCTCGACCTTGGCGGCGCAGGCCGAGTCGCTGGACGTCAGGCAGGTGACGACGGTCGGCGCGAACCCGGCGTCGTTGCCGCCGATGGTGATGCTGACCAGGTCGGCGCCGCCGTTCATGGCGGGTATCTGGCTGTTGCGGACGTCGTCGGTGGTGGCGCCGCTGCAGGCCAGGAACTGGAAGGATGCGGGACTGTTGGCCGCGGCCCACTTCGGCGCGTAGCTGTTGTTGCTGCGCAGGCAGCTGCCGGACTGTCCGGACGCGCCGACGCCGGAGGAGTACGAGTCGCCGAGGGCGACGTAGTCGATGCTGCTCGCCGCCTGGGCGGGTGCGGCGAGGACGAGGCTCAGGACGGACGAAGTGACGAGAACACTGACGATTCTCATCGATGGCCTCCGATGCTCCGCGGGGGATCCGGGGACCGAAGCGCTTCGGTTACCGCACAGTAGGCCGAGCGCGCGAGAAAAGGAATCCGGTGAATTTCCTGTTAAGTAGGAGTAACATGCATCGATGTGACCTGGGGCTATCACGCAAGGTCATGTTTCCTGTACGCGTCACGCGGATCTTCAGCATGCGTCCAGACGGGCGAGCTAGCGTCGGATCATGCAAGAGAGCCGGGCCCGCCGACTGGTCGAGACGCTGCGGGCGCGCAACGTGTTCGCTCATCTGAAACTGCCGAGCGCCGGGCGGTCCGGTTATGCCGTCCGCGTCGTGCTGCCCGACGGGCGCGAGGCGCTCTGGGGTGACGACGGGAGCGCCGCTCTCAAGGCGCAGGTCATGCGTGACGGCGTCCTCGTCGGGTTCGTCGACTCGATCCCCGGCTCCGAGGACTTCACCGACGAGCAGGCGGTCGAGGCCATCGCCACGGCCGACTACGACCGGCCGATCGGCCGGTCCGAGCCACCGCCCGTCCACCGTCCGGTCCCGCCGCCTCCGGCGCCGTCCCTGACCCAGCGTTTCCGCGGCCTCCGCGGCTGACGGCGCCGCGCTGAGACACCGGTGACGCCCATACGGGTCCCCGAGCGGTCGGAGCGGCGCCGTGCTGAGACGCCGGTGGCGCCCATGCGGGTCCCCGGGCGGTCGGCGCGGCGCCGGACAGCACCCGGGGTCGGTCGGTGACCACCGCATGAGCCCGGCGGCCGCGCGGCGATCCGGATCACCGCCTGCCTCGCGTCGTAGTCCGCGACGGGGTGGATTCGGCGTGCGCGACCGGTCCCGTACCCCGCAATGGTTGTCAGGCCGAGTCGCGCAGGACCAGCGGCGTGGGCAGGAGCTGGCCGCCCGGATCGGGGTGTTCGCCGCGCAGCTGGCGCAGGATGAGCTGGGCCGCGCACGACCCGATCTCCTTGGCCGGCTGGTGGACCGTGGTGAGCTGTGGCTGGCAGCGGACCGCCCACGTGCTGTCGTCGAAGCCGACCACACCGACGTCGCCGGGGACGCTGCGGCCGGCCTCGCGCAGCGCTTCGAGGGCGCCGGCCGCTATCGCGTCGGAGGCGGCGAAGACACCGTCGATGGCCGGCTCGCGCTCCAGCAGGTCGCGCATGCCCTTGACGCCGGAGCCGTAGTCGTAGTGCGGCACGTCGGACACCAGCTCGTCGTCGAAGAGGGGGCCGAGGGCGTCGCGGAAGCCGGCCAGGCGGTCGATGCCGGAGTCGCGGTCGAGGGCGGCGGCGATCATGCCGATCCGGCGGCGGCCGGTGGTGACCAGGTGCTCGGTGATGGCGCGGGCCGAGCCGACGTTGTCTATCCCGACGAAGGGGATGGTCTGGTCGAGATCGGGCGGATGGCCGACGAACGCGGCCGGCAGTGACAGGTCGCTGATCACCCGGATGATCGGGTCCTTGGTGCGGGCCGAGACGACGATGGCGCCGTCGACGAAACCGCCGCTCAGGTAGCGGGCGACGCGCTCGGTGTCGCGGGCCGACTCGACGACGAGGCTGACCATCTGGTGGTCGGCGAGCGACAGCGCGGCGTTGGCGCCCAGCATGATCGAGCCGATGTTGGGGTCGTCGAGGAAGAGCGAGTGCGGCTCCAGCGCGACGAACGCGACCGCCTGTGACCTGCGCATCTTCAGGGCTCGCGCCGCGTTGTTGGGCACGTAGCCGAGGTCGCTCATCGCCGCCTCGATGGCGGCTCGGGCCTCGGCGGAGACGTATCCACCATTCAGCACGCGGCTCACGGTGCCCCGGGACATGCCGGCGGCGGCCGCGATGTCGTGCACCGTGGCGCGTTTCTGGGGCTGGGGCCGGGACATGTGGTCAACAGTAGCGGCGGGCTATTGACCTCGTCGCAGGCCAGTCCTACTGTGTGCACGTTCACACATCCGTAACCGCCCTTTAGGCTCACGGAAATGTGTGCACGTGCACACATTCCTTGACCAGGAGTTCTATGAAAAGCGTGCGTATGCCGGTCCCGGGCATCAGCCTGGGCTGCGACTACAACCCCGAGCAGTGGTCGCCGGACGTCTGGCGCGAGGACGCCGCGTTGATGCGGCGGGCCGGGGTCGACCTGGTCGCCGTCAACATCTTCGGCTGGTCCAACCTGGAGCCCAGCCCGGGCGAGTACCGGTTCGACGATCTCGACGAGGTCGTCGAGCTGCTGCACACGCACGGCATCAAGATCAACCTGGGCACCGGCACCTCGTCGCCGCCGCCGTGGCTGAGCAGCCGCTACCCGGAGACGCTGCCGGTCACCGCGGACGGGACCACCCGGTTCCCCGGCGGCCGCCAGGCCTGGTGCCCGAGCTCGCCGGTCTTCCGCGATCGCGCGCTCGACCTGGTCGGACGGGTCGCCCGCCGGTACGGCAACCACCCGGCCCTGGCGCTCTGGCACGTCTCCAACGAGCTGGGCTGCCACAACGCCCTCTGCTACTGCGAGACCAGCGCCGACGCGTTCCGGACCTGGCTGCGCGCCCGCTACCGCAAGATCGAGACGCTGAACGAGGCGTGGGGCACCTCCTTCTGGAGCCAGCGCTACTCGGACTGGGCGGAGATCCAGCCGCCCCGCCTCGCGCTCTCCCTGCGCAACCCGGCCCAGCTGGTCGACTTCCAGCGGTTCAGCTCCGACGAGCTGCTCGGGTACTACCGGGCCGAGGCGGCCATCCTGCGTAAGCACTCCACCGTCCCGGTCACCACGAACTTCATGGTCACCGCCCACATCCGCAACCTGGACTACTGGTCCTGGGCGCCGGAGATGGACGTGGTCGCCAACGACCACTACCTGGACCACCGCCTCGGTGACCCGGTGGCGGAGCTGTCCTTCGCCGCCGACCTGACCCGGGGCCTGGCCGGCGGCCGCCCGTGGATGCTGATGGAGCAGGCGGCCGGCGCGGTCAACTGGCAGCCGCACAACGTCACCAAGGCGCCCGGCGAGATGATCCGCAACTCGCTGACCCACGTGGCCCGTGGCGCCGACTCGGTCTGCTTCTTCCAGTGGCGGGCATCGGCCCAGGGCGCCGAGAAGTTCCACTCGGCGCTGCTGCCGCACGCCGGCACCGACACCGTCGCCTGGCGCGAGGTGCTCAAGCTGTCCGAGACGCTGGACCGGATCGGCGAGGTGGCCGGCACCGAGGTCGAGGCCGACGTCGCCCTGCTCTTCAGCTGGGAGTCGTGGTGGTCGTCCGAGGGGGAGGCCCGGCCGTCGCAGGCGGTCACCTATCTGGATCAGGTGCACTCGGCTCACGGGGCGCTGCGGGGCCTGGGCGTGACCACCGACGTGGTCGCCCCGGGCGCGGACCTGAGCCGCTACAAGCTCGTGGTGGTGCCCGGCCTCTACATGATCAGTGACACCGACGCGCAGGCGATCGCCGATTACGTGTCCGGCGGCGGCCGGTTGGTGGTCACCTACTTCAGCGGGATCGTCGACGAGCGGGACCGGATCCGGCTCGGCGGTTACCCGGGGGCGTTCCGGGAGGTGCTGGGGGTGCTGTCCGAGGAGTTCGGCCCGCTGCTGCCCGGAGACACCGTTGCCCTCAGCAATGGTGGTTCCGCGTCGCTCTGGACCGAACGACTGCGCACCACGACGGCCTCGGTCATCGCGACCTACGAGGACGGCGCGATGTCCGGGATTCCGGCCATCACCCGGAATCAGTACGGCGCGGGCACCGCCTGGTATGTCGCCACGAAAACGGATATGTCGGAAATCCTTCGGGAAGCCACCCAGGTCGTGTCCGATAAATCGGACAAAAAGGAAGTGGTGCGTCGTCGTGGTGACGGTCGCGGCTACCTCTTCGTCATCAACCACGGCACGGAAGCCGTCGACCATCCCGCCCGGGGCACGGACCTGATCACCGGCGAGAAGGTCGACGGCGTGCTGACAGTCCAGGGCGGCGGCGTCGCGGTGGTCCGGGAGGAGAACCCATGAGAGGCAAGTGGAAGGCGCTGACCTTCTTCATCCTCCCGTTCGCGCTGCTGTTCGCGGCGTTCTACCTGGCGCCGATCGGGTACGCGATCAAGCAGTCGCTGTACAAGGTCGAGCGACAGGGCACGTTCGGCAAGGCCACCGAGGTGTTCGGCGGACTGGCCCAGTACGAGCGGGTCTTCTCCGACGGCCCGTTCTGGGAGTCGATCGGCCGGGTGCTGCTCTTCGGCATCGTGCAGGTGCCGGTGATGCTGGGCCTGGCCCTGATCTTCGCGCTCCTGCTGGACTCCGGGCTGGTGAAGGGACGGCGCTTCTTCCGGCTGGCGTTCTTCGTGCCGTACGCCGTGCCCGGTGTGGTCGCCGCGATCATGTGGGGCTTCCTCTACTCCCCGAACCTGTCCCCGTTCACCGCGGTCACCAGCAACGTCGACCTGCTCAGCGCCGACTTCGTGCTCTGGGCCATGGCCAACGTCGTGACCTGGGTGTACGTCGGCTACAACATGCTGATCATCTACTCCTCGCTGCTGGCCATCCCGCAGGAGGTGTACGAGGCGGCGAAGATCGACGGGGCCGGGGCGTTGCGTACCGCCTGGTCGATCAAGATCCCGCTGGTGATGCCGGCCATCGTGCTGACCACCGTCTTCTCGATCATCGGCACGTTGCAGCTGCTCGCCGAGCCGGCCGTGTTCCGTACCTTCAGCTCCGCGGTGACCAGCACGTACACGCCGAACCTGACCGTCTACTCCACCTCCGCCATCCCGAACTTCAACCTGGCGGCGGCGTTCTCGGTGGTTCTGGCCCTGGCGACGTGCGTGCTGTCCTTCGCCTTCCTGAAAGTGACCCAGCGGGGAGGCGACAAGTGAAGAACGTCAACCGCCTGGCCCCCATGCTCGTCATGGGCGCCGCGACCCTCTACTTCCTGGTCCCGATCTGGTGGCTGCTGGTGGCCGCCTCCAAGAGCCGCAGCCAGTTCACCTCCACCACCCCGCTGTGGTTCGCCGACTTCTCGCTCCTGGACAACCTGAAGGAGCTGTTCGCGTACGGCGACGGCGTCTTCCTGCGCTGGATGCTGAACAGCGTCGTCTACACCGGCGGCGCCGCCCTGCTCGGCACCCTGCTCGCCGCCATGTGTGGATATGCCCTGGCCAAGTACCGTTTCCCCGGCCGGGAGGCGATCTTCAACATCGTCCTGTCCGGGGTACTTGTGCCGGCCACCGCCCTCGCCCTACCGTTGTTCCTGATCTTCAGCCAGTTCCAGGCGACGAACACCTTCTGGTCGGTCTTCCTGCCCAGCCTGGTGAACCCGTTCGGCGTCTACCTGGCCCGGATCTACGCCACCGCGAGTGTCCCGGACGAGCTGCTCGAAGCCGCCCGCCTGGACGGCTCGGGCGAGGTCCGCACGTTCTTCACGATCTCCACCAAACTGATGTTCCCGGCCCTGGTGACGATCTTCCTCTTCCACTTCGTGGCCGTCTGGAACAACTTCCTGCTCCCGCTGATCATGCTCGGCGAGGAGAAGCTGTTCCCGGTCACGCTCGGTCTCTACTCCTGGAACACCCAGGTGAACCAGATCCCCGAGCTGCGGATGCTCGTGCTCACCGGCGCTCTCGTCTCGATCGTCCCGCTGGTGATCGCCTTCCTGCTCCTGCAGCGCTTCTGGCGCAACGGCCTCGGCTCCGGCGCCATCAAGTAATCCCTCCCTCCCATCAGAAAAGGATCATCATGCGAGCAGCACTCGGCCTCGTCTTGGTTTCCGCACTGGCCCTCGGCGCCTGTTCCTCGGGCGGCGACACCTCCGCCGAAGGCGGCGACACCAAGGCGAGCTGCGCCCCTTCGGAAGGCAACGTCACCCTCACCTACACCACCTGGATCCCCGGGATCGAGAACGTGGTGAAGCTCTGGAACGACAAGAACCCGAACATCCAGGTCAAGGTGCAGACCGGCCCGAACGGCAACGGCGGCACCTACGCCAACTTCTTCAACCAGCTCAAGGCCGGCAACGCCCCCGACCTGGGCCACATCGAGTACGACGCGCTGCCCAGCTTCCGGGTCCAGGACGGCCTGACGAACCTGGCCGACTGCGCCGAGGTCACCGCCGCCAAGGACCAGTTCGTCGACTGGACCTGGGGCCAGGTCTCCTTCGGTGAGCAGAACGCGGTCTACGGCATCCCGCAGGACACCGGCCCGATGGCTCTGTTCTACCGCAAGGACCTGTTCGAGAAGAACAACATCCCGGTCCCGACGACCTGGGAGGAGTACGCGGCGGCGGCCGTCAAGGTGAAGGCGGCCGGCGGCTACATCACCAACTTCTCGCAGAGCGACATCAGCCAGTTCGCCGGTCTGTCGTGGCAGGCGGGCGGCCGCTGGTTCGCCAACGACGGCACCAAGTGGACGGTGAACCTGCAGGACGAGGGCACCACCAAGGTCGCGAACTACTGGCAGGACCTGATCAGCAAGAAGCTCGTCTCGGCCGTCCCGCCGTGGACCACCGAGTGGGACAACGCCTACAACACCGGCCAGGCGTGGACCTGGGTCTCCGCGGTGTGGGGCGCCAACTCCATCAAGTCGGGCGCGCCGGACACCTCCGGCAAGTGGGCGGTCGCCCCGATGCCGCAGTGGACCGCCGGTGGCACCGTCGCCGGTAACTGGGGCGGCTCGTCGACCGCCGTCTTCAAGGGCTCGAAGCACCCGTACGAGGCCGCGAAGTTCGCCCTGTGGCTGAACACCTCCGAGGAGGCGCTGACCGCGCTCAACAAGGAGGCCCAGCTCTACCCGGCGACCAAGGCCGGCGCGAAGCTCCCGGCGCTGTCCGAGGGTGTCGAGTTCTACGGCGGCCAGAAGATCTACGATGTCTTCGCGACGGCCTCCACCCAGGTCTCGCCCGACTTCGTCTGGGGACCGACGATGACCAGCACCTACGCCACCGCGTCGGACGGCTTCAAGGCCGTCGTCTCCGGCACCGGCACCCTGCTCGACACGCTCAAGACCACCCAGGCCAAGACCGTCGAGACCCTGAAGTCCCAGTCCATCCCGGTCGCCGAGTGACCGTGTTCCACCTGCGCGCCGCGGGTGTCAGCCTCGTGCTCGACACCCGCGGCACCGCGTCGGTCCTGCACTGGGGCCCCGACCTGGGCGACATCGACCTCTCGGCGCCGGCGTTCGTCCCGGCGGTGCCACCGAGCTCGATCGACGTACCCCTGCGGTTGTCGTTGTTGCCGTCCCTCGCCGAGGGATGGAGCGGCCGTCCGGCGATCGAGAACGGTCACGGTTTCCGGACCGCCGAGGCCCACCATCAAGACCAGACCTTGGTGGTACGGTCCGCGAGCCCCGATGCCACGCAAGAGGTGGTCACGGAGCTGGAGCTGACGCCGCAGGGCGTCCTCCGAGTCCGGCACCGGCTCACCAACCGTGGCGACCACGAGATCGTCCTCCCGAGCCTCGACGTCCTGCTGCCGATCCCGGCCGAGGCGTCCGAACTGCTCGACTTCACCGGCCTCTGGTCGCACGAGCGCAGCCCGCAGCGCGCCCCGCTCCGGCACGGCATCTGGAGCCGGGAGAGCCGCCACGGCCGTCCCGGGCACGACGACGCGTTCCTGATGGTCGCCGGAGAGCCGGGGTTCGGCTTCCGCCGGGGCCGGGTGTGGGCCGTCCACCTGGCCTGGAGCGGCGACAAACGGATCTGGGCCGAACGCTCCGCCCTCGGCCCCAGCGTCCTCGGCGCCGGCGAGCTGCTCGCCCCCGGCGAGATCCGCCTCGCGCCCGGCGGATCCTACGAGACGCCGTGGCTGGTCGCGGTCTTCTCCGGCAGCGGCCTCGACGGCCTCTCCGACCGCCTGCACCCGTGGATCCGCGCCACCTCGCCGCTGTCCCTGCCGCGCCCGGTCGTGCTGAACACCTGGGAAGCCGTCTACTTCCATCACGACCTGACCGTTCTCGGTCAGCTGGCCGACGCCGCCGCCGAGGTCGGGGTGGAGCGGTTCGTCCTGGACGACGGCTGGTTCACCGGCCGCCGCGACGACCGGCGCGCCCTCGGCGACTGGTCCGTCGACGACACCGTCTGGCCCGACGGCCTGCACCCGCTGATCTCCCGCGTCCACGCCCGGGGGATGGAGTTCGGCCTGTGGGTCGAACCCGAGATGATCAGCCCCGACTCCCGCCTCGCCCGGGACCACCCGGACTGGATCCTGGACGGCGGCGCCGGGCCGACCTGGCGCTGGCAGCGCACCCTCGACCTGACCCGGGCCTACGACCACCTGCTGGAACGCCTGAGCGCCCTGCTCTCCGAGTACCCCATCGCGTTCCTCAAGTGGGACCACAACCGCGACCTGCTCACCCCCGGCGTGGCGCACCGGCAGACCCGTGCCCTGTACCGTCTGCTCGCCGCCCTGAAGGACGCCTTCCCGCACGTGGAGATCGAGAGCTGCGCCTCCGGCGGGGCGCGCATCGACCTGGGCATCCTGCCGCTCGTCGACAGGTTCTGGACGTCGGACACCAACGACCCGCTCGACCGGCAGTCGATCCAGCGGTGGACCGGCATCCTGGTCCCACCCGAATACCTCGGTGGTCACCTCGGCGACGGCGTCGCCCACGTCACCGGCCGCACCTCGGCCCTCGGGTTCCGCCTGGCCACCGCCCTGTTCGGCAGCGCCGGCATCGAGTGGAACCTGACCAGGGCCTCGCCGCAGGAGAAGGCCGACATCGCCGCGTGGATCGCCGAGCACAAACGCCTGCGCCCGCTGCTCCACTCCGGCCGGGTGGTCCGCGCCGACTCGCCCGACCCGGCGCACCTGGTCCACGGGGTGATCGCGCCGGACCGTGCCCACGCGGTGTTCGCCCTGGTCACGCTCGGCACCCCGGCCGCCGCCCTGCCACCGCCGATCCGGTTCCCCGGCCTCGACCCGGACCGCTCCTACACGGTCCGCCCGATCGGCGTCCCGCCCCGCACCATGCAGGACGCCCCACCGCCGTGGCTGGCCGCGGGCGAGGTCACGCTGCCGGGCCGCTTCCTGTCCGAGGTGGGGCTGCCCGCCCCGCTCCTGACCCCCGAGCAGGCCCTCCTGCTGGAACTGGCCTGACCCGGCCGCCCCTCGGTGCTGTCGCGAGCCCTTCGCGACAGCACCGGCCGCCGGCCGTGGAGCGGCGGCCGGCGCCCAGGGCTGCGCCGGCGGGTGCGGTTCAGCTCTGCGAGCGGCTCGGGTCATGCGCCGCCGAAGCGTTCGGTGCGGATGCGTTTGGGGTCGTGGCCCAGGGCGACCAGGATGTCGGCGGCCGTCTCGACGAAACTCGTCGGGCCGCAGACGAAGCAGTCCGGCTCGAAGTCGGGTGGCCAGCCGTGGGTGTTGAGGGTCGCCACCGAGATGCGGGCCGGGGGAGCGGGCCACCCGTCGGGAACGGCCCGCGTGTAGACGAAGTGCACGTCGAGGCCCGGGTCCGACACCGCGCGGCGACGGATCTCCTCCGCATAGATCACGTCGGCCGGGGTCCGTACCGAATAGATCAACCGGAACGGCTGACGGCCCGCCGCCAGACCGCGCGCCCGGATCATCGCCATCAGCGGCACTATCCCGGACCCGCCCGCCACCAGCGTCACCGGAGCCGTGGACTCGGAACGCCACACGAACCAGCCGCCGACCGGACCGCGGACCTCGATCTGGTCACCGGCCTCGACGACGTCGGTGAGGTAGGGCGACACCTCACCGTCCTCGAGGCGCTGCACACTGATCTCGACCGGCCCGGGCCCGGCCGACGCGATCGAGTAGCTGCGCTGGGCCTGATAACCGTCCTCAGCGGTCAGGCGGATGTCGATGTGCTGACCCGGCAGGTGACCCGGCCAGTCCGGAATGTCCAGCGCGAGGGTACGGGCCGAGGCCGTCTCCCAGGTCGCCGACCGGACCGTGGCCACCCGCCAGGTCAGTCGCCGTGATACCGCTGCTCGCGCCACGGGTCCCCATACATGTGATAGCCGGCGTCCTCCCAGAACCCGGGCTCGTCCTCGTGCATCATCCGGAGCCCGTCCACCCACTTGGCGGACTTCCAGAAATACAGGTGGGGGATGAGCAGCCGGGCCGGGCCGCCGTGCTCCGGGTGCAGTGGCTCGCCGTCGTACTCGTACGCGATCCAGGCCTTGCCGTCGAGCAGGTCCTCGAGAGGGACGTTGGTGGTGTAGCCGCCGTAGCTGTGCGCCATCACGTAGTCGCCGGCGGTCTCGACCTCCTCGAAGAGGGTGTCGAGGGCGACGCCTTTCCAGCTGGTGCCCAGCTTGGACCACTTGGTGACGCAGTGGATGTCGACCGTGATCTCCTCGGCCGGCAGGGCGGTGAACTCCGCCCAGTCCCACGTGTGCTTCTCACCGACCTCGGTGGTGATGGTGAACTTCCACCGCTCCTGCGGGATCCGCGGCGTGGGACCGGCGGAGAGGACCGGGAAGTCGTGCGCAAGGTACTGGCCGGGCGGCAGTGCGGGCGACGGCTCGCGCCGCCGCCCGCCGAAACCCCGGGAGATGATGCTCATGAGGTACGAGTAAACCCCACCCGGATGACCGCCGTATATCGGAAGGTCAGAGCTTGACCGTGCCGCTTGTCACGCCCTGGACCGCCTTCGTCCCGGCGACCACGACGCGGTAGGTGCCGCCGCTCAGGCCGGTGACCTTGGTGCTGGACTTGACCGGGTAGGTCTTGACGGTCTTCCACGAGTTGCCGGACCTGCGCTGCAGCGCCATCTTCTGCGAGGGCGCGCCGGCCGCCTTCACCGTGAGGGCGCCCTTGCCGGACTTCTTCGCCGTGACGGTCGCGCGGACCGTGTACTCGGCGGACTCCGATGCCGACGCCACGGTGCCGGTCTCGCCGACGGTCACGCGGACCTGGAAGGCGCCGGTCGCCTTGTGCTCGACGTAGTAGACGCCGTCCTCGTCGGATTCGGTCGTGTCGCAGTCCCACCGGCCGCCGGCGACCGACACGCAGGTCTCGGCCTCCAGCCCGGCCAGGGCCTCGCCGTCGGCGCTCACCTGGAACGTGGTCTCGGTGTCGGCGCCGTAGGAGACGAGCCCGCCCCCGTCGACGGCGATCTCCGGCGTGACGCGCTCCTCGCCGCCGTCGCCGCCGGCCGCCGCCTCGACGGCCGCCGCCGCGTCGACCCGCCCGTGCCCGAAGTCGTTGTCGAAGCCGTCCTCGCCGAGGTCGACGGCCGACTCCTCGAGGGCGTTCTGGATGCCCTGCGGGGTGATCTCCGGCCGGCTCGCCTTGATCAGCGCGGCCACCGCGGCGACGTGCGGCGACGCCATCGAGGTGCCGTTGAGCTCGGCGTATTCGCTGCCGTCCTCGCTCAGGTCACCCGGGTAGGTGCTGAGGATGGCGCTGCCGGGCGCGGCCACGTCGACGTAGTCGCCCTGGTTCGAGTATTCGGCGATCTCGTCGTCGGCGTCGGTGGCGGCGACCGCGATGACCCCGTCGTAGGCGGCCGGGTAGCTGGTCGGGCTGCCCTCCTCGCGCTGGTTGCCGGCCGCCGCGACGACGGTGACGCCGTTCTCGATCGCGTAGGCGACGGCGGCCTCCTCGGCGGCGGTGGCGGTGTCCGCGCCGAGCGACAGGTTGATCACCTGGGCGCCGTTGTCGACGGCCCAGACGATGCCCTCGGCGGTGTCCGAGGTGTAGCCGGTGCCGTCCGCGTCGAGCACCTTGACCGGCAGGATCCGCGCGTCCGGGGCGATGCCGGTGATGCCCTCGCCGTTGCCGGCGACCGCGGCGACGGTGCCGGCCACGTGGGTGCCGTGCCCGTTGCCGTCCGAGTCGCCGCCCTCGGTGTCGTCGATCGCGTCGTATCCGGTCAGGACGTTGCCGGCCAGGTCGGGGTGGCTGCCGTCGACACCGGTGTCGATGACCGCGACCACCACGTCGGCGCCGGTGGTGTCCTGGTCCCAGGCGCCCTCGACGTTCATCTTGTCGAGGTCCCACTGGTACTCGCGGTAGGGGTCGCCGCCCTCCGGCATGTCGAGGGCGTGCACCTTGCGGTCGACCTCGACGCCGACCGTGCCGCCGGCTTTACGGGCCGACGAGACGATCCGCTCGGCGGACACCTTGTCGGTGGCCTCACGGACGGCGAAGACGGGGCGGCCGGTCGCGTCGAGGGAGGTCGTCACGATCCGGACCGGCTGGGCCGCGGAGACGGTTGCCGGGAGGGTCAGGCCGTACGAGACCGGGCTGAAGGCCTGGCTCCCGGCGGGCAGCGCGAACGCGCCCAGTGCTGCGGCGGTGACCGCCGCGATTCCACCAGCGAGAACGTTGCGCCGCGCGGTCTTCCGCATCTGGTAGCACCCTTCAGTCGGTGGACCTACCCATCCGTGGCCGGCCCTGGCGACAAAGGTGCGGGCAGTGAAGTGCGTTTCAGGGTCCGGTCGGGTGCCGTTCGGGTGCGTAGGATCGGATTCATGCCGTTGACGGGTGAATACGCCCCCAGCACTTCGGACTGGGCGCGCGAGCAGGCAGAGAAGTACGAGGCCACCGGCGGTGCCGAGGCCAACGACATCATGGGAAAGCCGATCATCGTGTTGACCTCGGTCGGCGCGAAGAGCGGCCAGCTGCGCAAGACGCCGCTGATGCGGGTCGAGCACGACGGTGAGTATGCGGTCGTCGGCTCGCTGGGTGGCGCGCCGAAGAACCCGGTGTGGGTCTACAACCTGCGCAAGAACCCGCACGTCGAGCTGCAGGACGGCGAGGTCAAGCAGGACTACGTCGCCCGGGAGCTCTCCGGTGCGGAGCGGGAGCTGTGGTGGGAGCGCGCCGCGGCCGCTTTCCCGCAGTACAACGAGTACACGAAGAAGACCGACCGGCTCATCCCGGTCTTCCTGCTGACCCGCGCCTGATCCGGATCCGATCAGGGACCCGGTCCCGGGTGCGATCGACGATCGCACCCGGGACCGCCCTTGGTAGATTGCTTCGAAGTAAGATTGAATCTAGCTTCGGGGGCGCGGATGTTCGTCGGGCGGCGCGCCGAGCTCGACCTGCTCACCAAAGAGCTGGACCGCATACGACGTACGGGCGGGGGCCGTTCCGTTGCCGTCCGGGGACGGCGACAGGTCGGGAAGTCACGACTGGTTCAAGAATTGTGCGACCGGGCGGGTCTGCCGTATTGCTTCTACACCGCCGTCAAAGGCGCGTCGAGCACGGAGGCGGTCAGCCAGTTCCTCGGTGCCCTGCGCGACTCGTCGCTGCTCACCCCGGCCGGTCGCGACCTCCTTCCCTCTCAGCCACCGGCGGGCGGTTGGGGAGACATGCTGCGACTCCTCGCCGGCGTCCTCCCTGACACACCGAGCATCGTGGTGCTCGACGAACTACCGTGGCTCTCCGAGCAGGACCCGACCTTCGACGGACATCTGCAGGTGGTCTGGGACCGGCTCATGTCGAGCAAGCCCGTCCTGCTGCTGCTGCTCGGCAGTGACCTGCACATGATGCAGCGGTTCACCGAATACGACCGGCCGTTCTACGGCCGGGCCGCCAACATGGTCCTCGGCCCCTTCAACCTCGCCGAAACCGCTGCGGTGACCGAGCTGAGCGGTGCGGACGCCATCGACGCCTATCTGATCACCGGCGGGTTGCCCGGCATCTGCCTGGAATGGACACCAGGATCCAGCCCCATCGACTTTCTGACCACGGAGATCACCAGCAAGACCTCGGCATTGTTCACCGTTCCCGAGCAGTCGCTGGCATCGGAGTTCCCCGCCCCGGATACGGCTCGACGCGTTCTCGAGGCAATCGGTGGACTGGGCAGCCGGACCTTCAGCAACATCGCCGCGGCCGCCGGCGACCGCGGGGGACCGGTCAGCTCCGGCACCCTGTCCCCTCTGCTCCACCGGCTCGTCGACGAGAAGAAGATCCTGGCCGTCGACAAACCGCTGTCCACCAAACCCAGCAAACTAGCCCAGTACCGGATCGCCGACAGCAATCTGCGTCTCTACCTGGCCATCCTCCGGGATGTGCATCAGCTTGTCCTCCGCGACCGGACGGCAGCCGCCCGAGCCGTTCTCGAAGCACGATGGTCCACATGGCGCGGCAATGCCGTGGAACCGGTCATCCGTGACGCGCTCGCCATCGCCGCCGGCGCCGGGGAATTGATGTGGACCGACACGTGGGAAGTCGGCGGCTGGTGGAACCGCCAGGCAAACCCGGAGATCGACCTGGTCGGTGCCGACCGTGCGCCGATCGCTTCCCGCATCGCGTTCGCGGGTTCCATCAAGTGGCAGGACGGTCTGTTCGACCGGCACCACCTCGACGACCTCCGTCGTCACGCTCCGATGATTCCCGGATTCCAGCCCGGCACCAGCGGCCTGGTCGTCGTCAGCCGCTCGGGGACCGACCTGCCCGCGGGAGCCGTGGACCTGATCTGGGGACCCGACGACATCGTCCGAGCCTGGTCCGCCTGACTACCGGAACTTCTTGTCCGACGAGAGCGGCCCGTACGACTCCAGCAGCACCGGGGCACCCAGGCGGGCCGCGATCGCGTCACACCAGTCGTCCGGCCGGGTCATCCGATCCGGCCGGGCCACGGCCAGCCGCGCGCCCAGCGCCTCCTGGTGCTCCAGGTCGCGGAAGGGGCCGGGCTCGATGCGGTCCCACACCTCGTCGCCGATCCGGTACGAGTCGGCGATCCGCAGATCCGGGCAGCGATCCGGGACGTCGAGGTGGGTGACGGCCAGAGCGTCGACACCGCCGGCCACCTCCACGGCGTACCGGTGGGCGACCGCGTCGAAGTGGCCGGTCCGGAAGGGGCCCTGCCACGGGTCCCGGCCGTTGTGCCGCTCCGGCAGGTACAGCGACGGGTCCTCGGTGACGAACGGGCCGGCCCCGTGCCGGGTGGTGTAGGTGCGGACCACACCGAGCCGCGTGACCTTGGCGCCGAGCGCGGTGACGTTGTCGAACGTCGTCGTCGACCACGTGGTGTACGGATGCCAGCCCCGCCACTCGTCGAGCAGCACACCCTGGGCGCCCTCGAACACGCACGGGCCCTCGGCCAGCAGCTGCTCGGTGTACGACGAGCCGACGATCCGGACCGTCTCACCGAACAGGGTGAACGCGTCCACCACGTCGTCGATCGGGACACCGCAGTCGCCGAGAGAGGCCCTCACCGCCGCCAGCCGTTGCCGCAGCCGCGGCGGCGAGAGCACGTCCCCCACCCGGGGAGCATCGGGATGCGTCTGCGCGTACGCCATCGTCTCGCCCACACCCATGCCACACGAACCGTGCCGGTCCGCACCCCGCCCGGTCTCCCGCCGCCGGTTCGCCGCGCGATGCCACGGAGTGGCGAGCAGCGCGTTCCCATCCACCGTGAGCAGGTGGAACGGCTTGCCGAGCGCGGCCGCCTCACCGGCCAGAGCGAGCGGGTCGACCACCATGAACCGGGTGAGGTGGGTCGGCACGCCCCGCAGCGTGCCCGACCCGAACTGGGCGAACGTGTGATGCCGGCCGGTCTCGGTGGTCACGTTGTGCGCGGCCTGCGCACCCCCGTTGAAGCGCAGGACTGCTCGCACACCTCCGCGGGAGCAGAGAAAATCGACCACCGTGCCCTTGCCGGCGTCGCCGTACCCCAGGTCGACGACCGCGACGTGCCCGTTCACAGCCTCTGATTCCCACCCGGGCCACCGGCGATCTCGAACGCCGAGCGCACCACGGCGGTCCGCTGCAGCGGCGCC
The DNA here is from genome assembly GCF_900113015.1 of Actinoplanes philippinensis. Lineage (GTDB taxonomy): Bacteria > Actinomycetota > Actinomycetes > Mycobacteriales > Micromonosporaceae > Actinoplanes > Actinoplanes philippinensis. The sequence goes on along the minus strand of NZ_FONV01000005.1, from coordinate 327,391 downwards.
AGCGCCCGCCCCACCGAGCCGCCCGCCCGTGAGCCCACGTCGGTCAGGTCGGCGATGCCCTCGTCCAGGTCGATCGCGTCCTCGCCCAGGCCGACCGTCAGCGCGATCGTCTCGCACACCGCGTCCAGGTCGTCGAGCTCCAGGACGTTCTGGCCGAGCAGCTTGCGCCAGCGCGACAGCACCTCCTTGTCACCGCTGTGGTGCGCCGCCGTCGGCAGGATGTAGTAGACGTCGTACTTGCGTTTGAGCTCGGTCAGGATGTCCTCGGTCGCGATCGGCTCGCTCAGGTCGTCACCGATCACCGCCTTCACCTCACGAGGCTTCACCCGGGGGTACGGCATCTCGTCGCCGATGATGAACAGGTAGCCCTTCCGCCCCCGGTTCACCATCGAGTCGAGGATCGTGTGCCGGGCCATGAAGTAGAGGGCCAGCTCGTACGACTCGTGTTTCTGGCCACCGCCACCGCCCTCCAGCACGATCCGGGCCAGGTCCTCGTCCATCCGGTTGTCCGACTCGAACTGGCCGACCTGCAGCGGCGCCCGGTCACAGGTCGCGTCACCGATCGCCCCGAACAGGATCTGCGGGTCGACCGCGTAGTTCTTCCTGGTCAGCAGGCCCAGCAACTGCGGCAGCTTGGTCTGCAGCACCCGTGGCACGCTGCCCATCGAGCCGGTCACGTCGAACAGCACCGCGATCGGTGTGCTGAACGGGTGCTCGGTGCTGTCCCGGCTCTCCCGCATGAACACGCCGTCCGGGTTCAGCTCCGGATGCACCGTCCGGGCGCCCGAGTCGCTGTAGTCGAACGCGCTCTTCCCGGACGCCGCCCGGTAGCCGGCGGCCGCCGTGTAGACATCGGTCGACCAGTGTCCGCTTCCCATGATGTGCTCCTCAGTTCCGAAACTGCGGGGGGATGATGTCGTCGAACTCGCCCAACAGGGCCCAGGCGTCCTGCGGCCGCATCCGCGGCGCGTCATAGGTGCAGCCGGCGGCGAACCGCCGCAGCGAGGCGGGCATCCGCGACCCCATGAGCCGGGTCATCAGCACCGTCGCCATGTAGATGTCGGTGGCGGGTCCAGCGGTCCGGTCGTGGCGCACCTCCGGCGGATAGTGGTCCTCCCTCGCTCTCACTATCGCCGCAGGTCGATGTCCCGCATAGCACCAGTCGACGAGAACCAGGCCCCGCCGGCCCGGATGGATCAGCACGTGCTCCGGCAGAACCGCCCCGTGGATCACCCCGGCCCGGTGCGCCCAGCCGAGCGCCACCAGCAGCCGGCGCCAGATCCAGGTCGCGTCCCGTACCCCCAGATCGCCTTCGACCTCGGCCAGAGTGCCCATGCCGCGCCGCCGCTCCAGCACGTTGACGAGCCTGCGGCGGCGCTGGTCGTCCTCGTGGACGAACGTCTCGAGGAGGCGCGGCGCATACGGCCGGAATCTCGGATCGCCGTCCGCCCACAGCTTGCGCAGCGCGGCCGCCTCGGCCTCCATCATGTCGTTGTCCGCGGGGGACCGCGGGAGTTTGACCAGCCGCTCGCCGTCGGCGAAGAGCTCGGCGATGTCACCGCTGCCCCACGGACTCGTGCACCAGTCGTCTTTTTTCTTGTAAAGGGCGGAAAGCTTCGCGAAAGCGTCTGTCGCGGTGGCGCGCCGCTGCGCGCTCACCGTGTCCGGGTGGATCAGCTTCGCCCATCTGCGGTACGCCCTACCCGCGCTGTTCCCGGTGTCGGGCAGGTCCCGGAAGCTGCGGGCCGCGGCGATCCGTGCCACCGCCTCCTCGAACGTCATCGTCGTCATCTCACCCGGTCCTCCCTGGCCGGCCGCAGCAGCGCCGGGTGCAGCAGCCGGGCGTCGCCGGAGCGGTACAGCTTCGCCTTCGGCCCGCCGCGCTCCCCGCCCTTCGCCGTCGTCCCGCCGGTGCTCTCCACGAACCCCGGCACCGACAGCACCTTGCGGTGGAAGTTGCCGGCGTGCAGCTCCTCGCCCCACACCGCCGTGTAGACCTGCCGCAGCTCGCCGATGGTGAACTCCGGACCCACGAACGCCGTCGCCAGCGGTGTGTACTCCAGCTTCGACCGGGCCCGCTCCAGCGCGTCGGCCAGCACCTCGTCGTGGTCGAAGGCCAGATCCTTCGCCTCCTCGACCGGCACCCAGTAGGCGCGGGCGGCGTCACTGCCGGCGGTCGGCTCGGGGAGGCTGGGCGCGAACGCCAGGTAGGCGACGGAGACGACCCGCATCCGCGGGTCACGGCCGGGGTTCCCATACGTCCTGAGCTGCTCCAGATGGACCCGCTCCAGGTCGCCCTCGCCCGGCGTCAGCCCGGTCTCCTCGGCCAGCTCCCTGATCGCCGCCGCGTCGAGCGGCTCGTCCCGGGCGAACCCGCCGGGCAGCGCCCGCCGCCCCGCGAACGGCTGCGCGCCGCGCTCGACGAGCAGCACACAGAGCCGCCCGTCGCGGATGGTCAGGGCGACCACGTCGACGGTCACCGCGACCGGCGGATAGTCCCGCGGGTCGTAGCTCGCCAGGAAGCTCGCCTCGTCCGTCATCGCGCTCGTCCTTCTCGGTAAGGGTCTTGCTCGATGTGAGTCTTTCTCGATCTGAGATGAACGTAGCGCGGGTGGGTGGCCATGTCAACCCGCCCCTGAATGCGGAAATCCCGCCCCCTCGCGGTCGAGGGGGCGGGATCAGAGGTCGAATACGGTCAGGAGCGCTGGTAGGTCAGACAGTCCGCCTTGTCCGCCGAGGCGCCCACGGTAATGGCCGGAGCCTGACACTCCAGATCCTTGTTGTACGTGCAGTCGGCGCGCTTACAGGCGCCCACTTGCGCGGTCGCGATCCCCATCCCGCCGGAGAGCCCGGACCCGGCGAAGGTGTCACAGGCCGAGTTCATCTCACTGATAGTGATGGCGAACGCGGTGCAACCGTCGTGGTTGTACCCACAGTCCGTGACGGTGCAGGTCTGCACGCGGGGCATGCCCATCATCTGAGTCACGACACATCTCCTTCGGCCGCCAGGTTGTCGTCGAGCCCATCGAATATAACCATTAATGCGAGGCCCTACACTTTTCGGCCGCCCATTTCTTCGAAATGCAGAATGGTAAGGCAAGGCTTGCTTCCATCAATTTAGGCAAGCCAACCCTGACGAGAATGTCATTTGGGTGTGCCGCCCCGCTGTGCGGGGTGCCGGCTGTCGTGCCGCCGGGCGGTCTGGCCCCTCCGTGGCCAATGTGTTCTGAGGGTAGACGGGCCAAAGCGAGGTTGCTCCGCTAAATAAGTCCGACATATGAGGATGTTTCCTTCTCTGGGCTACTGAACCGCTACGAATAGTTACGCTTCCGGCGAGACGGCCCGCGACGGTTCATCCGGACGCCTGGGCCCAGCAATCCAGCGACGCGGTCCATGGGGACCCGTAGGAGGACCTCGCATGCGCAAGTCCAAGTCACGCTCGAAAGCCCGGCTGGCGGCGTCCGCCGGGTTGACTACCGGAGCGGTAGGCGCCGCTCTGCTGGTGGCTCCGGCGGCGGCGCTCGCTGCCGTTTCGGTTACCCCTCCGGTGGTGGCCCCCGGTGACTCCGTCACCGTCGTTGACACCGACGCCACGTTCGCCAACGGCTCGAACGCCACGGCTTCCCGGGTGCAGATCATGACCTCGCCCGGTACCACCACTCCGGTTTGTGCGGCGACGATCGCGACGACGTCGACCACCATCCTGGCCACGGATCAGGCCCAGACCAGCTCGAACAGCACCGCCAAGTCGGTGACGTTCAAGTTGCCCGCCGGAGTGACCGCGGGCACCAACGGTCAGGCCAAGAGGTATGTCGCCTGTGTCTACGACTACGCCGCGGGCACCACGGCCCGGCAGGGTAACCAGAACGGCTACTCGATCAACGTGGGCACGCCCGTCGTGGTGAATCCGCCGGTCGGCTTCACCGGTGGCGGGAACACCGTGAACATCACGGCGTCGACTAACGTATTCGCCAATGTCCCCACCATCGGCGCTCAGTTCTCGACCAGTGGCGAGTGCCCGACCGCCTACGGTGCGCCGACGGCCAATCTGGCCACCACGGCAGCCAAGTCCGCCGACAACGCCGCCAGCCTGACCGTGCCGGCCGGTGTCGTGACGGGGGCGGCGGCGACGAAGTACGCCCTGTGCTTCTACAACGGCACTTCCAGCAGCTCCGGCCTGCTCACCGGCGGGCAGTACACCGCCAGCCAGTTGGCGTTGAGCCAGAACATCGGTCCCTGGCAGGGCGGCAACGGTCTGAACATCACGTCGCAGACCGATTTCCTGGCTGGTATCGATGATCCGGGCGTTCTCGTCAGGACCGCGGCGTGCCCGAACACCTATGCGGCGTCCAACGTTGCCAACGCCAACAAGATCATCGCGCCGGACAAGGTCCGCAAACTGTCGACCACGCGCCTCGCCGTGACCGTCCCGCAGGTCTACGACGACCAGACCGCTGCGACCGCCGCGTTTACCGTGAATCCGGTCCGGGACTGGAACATATGCGTCTACACCGGAACCACGGACGCGTCGTCGACTCTGGTCGCCGGAACGCCGTACCGGGTGACGACGATCCAGACCTCGACCGGCATCAGCCCCAAGGCCGGTCCGGCCCTCGGAGGCAGCCTGGTCACGGTGACCGGGACCGCGTTCCCGACCGAGCCCGGCGCTCTCACGGCGACGCTCGGCGGCGCGCCACTGGTCGACATCACGCCGCTCAGCGCCACCGCGTTCACTGCGCGCACGACACGTCGTGCACCGGCCAACAACGTGTCCCTGGTGGTTACCACGGCCAGTGGCTCCCACACTCTGAGCAACGCCTTCTCGTATAACAGTGCGCTGCTCGTCGGCCCCAACACCGCGCCCAACAACCGCCCGGTCGAGGTGGTCGTCAACGGAATCGGGTTCGAGAACGCCCCGTTCTCCAACAGTCTGACCGGTGGAGCTCACGTCTTCCTGGTCAAGGGCAGCTACAACTCCGCCGACATCGGCTCGACCACCCGGGCCAACGCGCCGGTCGCCGACTGCAGCAACGTGCTGGTGCTCGGCGACACCGAACTGATCTGCAAGCTGGACCTGACCAGCCGGCTGGACGCCGCCGGCACGGCCGTCCTGGCCGCGACGCCGACCGCGGGCAACGCCGTCGTCACCGCCGCCGGGAGCCGGGTGATCACCGGTACCGCGTTCGCGCCGACGGACGTCGGCAAGGCCGTCATCGACCCGGTCGACACCGACCCCAAGATCCCGGCCGGAACGGTGATCACCGACGTGGTCAGCGCCACGAAGGCGGTCATGTCGAACGCCGCGACCGGTGTGGCGACCGCATCAACAGTGACGCTCGCGTCGCCGAATACGCAGACCGCCACGGTGACGACCGCCAGCGGTTCCGCGGCGCTCTCCTCGATCTCGCCGGTGCTCACCTCCACCGATGTCGGAAAGTTCGTCGTCGGCTACGGCATTCCGGCCGGCCGGAGCATTCTCAACCAGTCCGGTGCGAGCGCCAACCTGAACGACGGCACCTCAGTGACGAACCCGGGGGCGCACCCTGTCCTCCTCACTGGCACCAAGATCCCGGTTCCGGAGGGCGCCTACAATCTGCAGTACGTGAGCAACGCCGCGGTCAACGCTGTAGTCACCGACCCTGCCTATGTGCAGAGCAACGTCTCCAGCACCTCGACCTTTACGGTCGCTTCTTTCTGACGCGCAAAAGACATCACAAAAGCGGTGGCTCGGAGCGCTTGCTCCGGGCCGCCGCGTGTTCTTTTCCAGAGCATTAAAACTGTTCTGTCTGACATATATGCATGTTCGCTACTTTGCCAAATTCAATACCCATTAATAGGTACGCTTCCGGCGAGACGGCCCGCGACGGTTCATCCGGACGCCTGGGCCCAGCAATCCAGCGACGCGGTCCATGGGGACCCGTAGGAGGACCTCGCATGCGCAAGTCCAAGTCACGCTCGAAAGCCCGGCTGGCGGCGTCCGCCGGGTTGACTACCGGAGCGGTAGGCGCCGCTCTGCTGGTGGCCCCCACGGCAGCGCTCGCTGCCGTTTCGGTTACCCCTCCGGTGGTAGCCCCCGGTGACTCCGTCACCATCGTCGACACCGACGCCACGTTCGCCAACGGCTCGAACGCCACGGCTTCCCGGGTACAGATCCTCACCTCGCCGGGAACCACCGCTCCCGTCTGCGCGGCGACGATCTCGACGACGTCGACCACCATCCTCGCGGCGGAACAGGCTCAGACGACCTCCAGCACCTCCGCCAAGTCGGTCACGTTCAAGCTGCCGTCAGGTGCTACCGCCGGCACCAACGGCCAGGTGAAGAAGTATGTCGCCTGTGTCTACGACTACGCCGCGGGCACTACGGCCCGGCAGGGTAACCAGAACGGTTACACGATCAACGTGGGCACGCCCGCGGTGCTGAACACGCCCATCGGCCTGTCCGGCGGCGGCAACACCGTCAACGTCACCACATCGACGAACGTATTCGCCAATGTCCCCACCATCGGTGCCCAGTTCATCGCCGCCGGTGAGTGCGCCAGCACCTACGGCACGCCGGTCGCCAATCTGGCCACCACGGTCTCCAAGACCGCGGACAACGCCGTGAACCTCGTCGTGCCCGCCGGCGTGGTGAGCACGACGGCGGCCCCGGCCAAGTACTCTCTGTGCTTCTACAATGGCACCGCCGGCACCTCAGCCCTGATCACCGGCAGCTCGTACTCGGCCGGTTACCTGACGCTGAGCCAGGGCACCGGTCCGTGGCAGGGCGGCAATGCCATCAACATCACCTCGCCGAACCCGTTCCTGGCCGGTGTCGACGATCCGGGTGTGACGTTCGAGGCCGCCGAGTGCGCGGCCACCTACACGGCAGCGCGCAACGCCAGCGTGATCGAGCCGGTCAGCGCGCCCCGCAAGGTGACGAACTCACGTCTTGCCGTCACCGTGCCGGCGCCGCTGTACGCCGACCAGACCGCGTTCAACACCGCGCTGGGCTCCAACATGAGCCTGCCCTGGAACCTGTGTGTCTACGCGGGCACCACGAACGCCAGCTCGGCCCTGATCGCGAGCCATCCGTACCGGGTGACTACGGTCCAGACTTCGGCCGGCGTCACGCCCAAGGCGGGCCCCGCGCTGGGCGGCAGTCTGATCACGGTCACCGGCACGGCGTTCCCGACCACGGCGGGCGCCATCACCGCGACGCTGGGTGGTACGCCGCTGACCGACATCACGCCGATCAGCACCACCGCGTTCACCGCCCGCACGCCGCGTCATGCGCCGGCCAGCAACGTTTCGCTGGTGGTCACCACGGCTGCTGGTTCGCACACCCTGAACAGCGCCTTCTCCTACACCAGCGCCGTCGTCGCGAACCCGAAGACCGCACCCAACACCCGGCCGATCGACGTGATCATCAACGGTGTCGGGTTCGAGGGCGCTCCGTGGAGCAACACCGTGACCACGGGCGCGCACATCTTCCTGACCCAGGGCAACTACAACAACGCGACCGTCGACGCGCTCGGCACGCCGCGCCGGGCCAACGCGCCGGTCGCCGACTGCAACAACGTGCTCGTGCTCAGCGACACCGAGTTGGTCTGCCGGGTCGACCTGACCAAGCGGCTCAACGCGCTCGGCACCGCTGTACTCTCCGGCGCACCGAAGTACAACGCGGGTATCACCTCCGTCACCGGTAGCCGCGTGATCATCGGTGACGGTAACCCGGCGTTCACCCAGGAGGATGTGGGCAAGGCCATCATTGACCCGGCCTCGACCCCGAAGATCCCGACCGGCACGGTCATCTCCGCTGTCATCAGCAGCACCGAGGCGGTCATGTCCAACCCGGCCTCCGGCGTCCTGTCCGCTGACGACACGATCGTGATCGCGTCGACGAACAGCCGGGTCGTGCCCGGAATCGGCACCACCAATGCCGACGACGACATCACGGCGCCCGCAAGCACCTTCACGAACGCGGATCAGGGTCTCTACATCGCCGGACCAGGCATCGCTGACGCCACGACCATCACCTCGCAGACCGGTGGCACCGCCGCTGTCCTGTCTGCGAACGCGAGCGCGACGGCCACGGTGCGCGCCGTCGTCTCCAGCCCGAACATCGCGGTTCCGGAGGGTTCTTACAACCTCCAGTACGTGAGCAACGCAGCCCTCAACGCGGTGCACACGGACACCTCCTACGTGCAGAGCGCGATCTCCAGCGCGTCGACCTTCACGGTCTCCGCCTTCTGATCGCCGGCATCACGCAAGTCGGTGGCCCGGAGCTGATGCTCCGGGCCACCGGTCTGTCGCGGTAGGAAAGGACGCCGACCGGGTTCTCCACGGCGCCGTCCAGTTGATGTGCGGCTCAGCCGAGCTTGCGCCATTCGCGCTCGATGATCCCGAGGCTCTTGCCGACCGGGGGCCGTCCGCCGATCTTCGTGTCGACGACGATGACGCTGCGCTTCTCGCTGGTGCGCCAGCACACCAGGAGACTCGGCCGCGTCTTGGGCTCCTGTTCGTTGTAGAGCTTGAAGCGTTGCGAGCAGGAAACCTCGCCGTGCTTTTCGATACCTCCGGCGACCCATCCGAGTTCGCGTTGCCCGGTCAGATCGCCGCGTACGGTGATCACGCGGGTGGCGCCGCCTTCCTTGGCCGAGCCTGTGGTGACCTCCTTGGCCGCGGCCAGGGCGGCCTCTCCGGCCGGGTTGGCCTCCTTGAGTGGGAGCGGTCGTGTGATCTTCACTCCCTCCTTGGCCGCCGCGTCGCGTGCCTTCCGGACGCGATCGGCCGGTTCCTCGAAGGAGGGTTCCGCCCTCACCGCTGCGCTTCCACCGGTCGTCTCGGCCGAGGGCCGGTCGGCGCCGGCGCTTGACGTTGTAGGTTCCGGGGCGGCCGGGTTCTGCGGGGCGACGGTGCCGACTGCGGTTACGTCCTGTGCCCGCCGGTCGTTGCCGTCGACGAACCGGAGAGTAATGAGATACGCGCCGGATCCGAGGATCGCGGCCAGGCCGGTCACCCCGGCCACCGTACTGAGGCGACGGCGCCGCGGGCGTGCGAGCGTGGGCGGAGCCGCGGAGGGGATGTCGTCGTCGTGCCGGTCGTCGTCTTGCTTGTCCATGTTTCTGTGCCCCTTGGGTCTCGGCTGTAGGTCCGCCGGTTCGTGAGGCGAACTCCGGAGGTCCATGCTTCCAACGGATCTGACAAAAGGTGCTTGATCTGGCAATCCCTAGCTGAGAGTTGCCCGAGGCACCCATGGCGCGGGCCGGGGCGCTGTCATACCGCACGAAAACCGTCATCACACGCCGAACGGTCTATAAAGTACAAAAAACTACTAAAACTCTTAAAATTAGCTAAATTAGTTTTCCATGCTATTCAGCGGAAATGCCGCGTTACGCTCCTGCGAGACGGCCCGCCATCACGAGAACGCGCGGGCACATCCATCCCACAACGCGGTTCGTGGGAACCGTAGGAGGACCTCGTATGCGTTACTCCCGACCAAGAACCGGCAATCGCCTCCGGCGAGCCGGTGTAGTCGCGGCGACGACCGCACTCGCGGTCGCCGCCGGGGCCGCGCCCGCATTCGCGGCCGACGTGGACTTCGACCTCGACGTCAATGCGGGCCCGCAGGGTGGTGGCAACACGGTCACCGCCTCGGCGTCAGGTCTGCTGGCCAGTGTGACGACGCCCGGTGCCCGGTTTGTCGTCGGTGCCAACACCACATGTCCGGCGACGTACAGCACCACCTCGGCGGGCTCACTGACCGCTACCGTGACGAAGAGCGACGACGACACCGCCAAGATCGTTGTGCCGGCCGTTGCGCTGGGCTCCACATACCGGGTATGTATGTACGTCGGTACGGCGACGGGCAGCGTGACCCAGGGCAAGACGACGGCGATCGAGGCTTACGTCCCCGAGGCATCGACGGTGTCGATCACCCCCAATGCTGCGAATCCGGCCACCACGGCGAGCCCGGTGTCGATCGTCGCGTCCTCCAGTGGGCCGTGGTTGCAGAACCAGTCGACGGTCTCGGCGATCTTCACCTCCGCCACTTGCCCGGCGACCTATTCGGCGACCGGCGCGACCACGGCGACGGTCACGAAGAACGCGGCGAACACCACGGCCACGATCTCCGCGCCCACGACCTTGACCAACGGCGCGACGTACAACGTCTGCTACTACAACGGCACGGCCAACACCAGCGTGCTTCTCGGCAAGGGGCAGTACAGCCTCGTCCCGGCCGTCTCGCTGAGCCCGCAATTCGGTCCCAGCGCGGGTACGAACACCCTGATCATCCAGTCGTCCACCAACTTCATGAGCAGTGGTGTCACGGCGCCCGGCGTGATCTTCACCCGGCTCGCGTGCCCGAACACCTATAGCAACGCCTCTGACTACGTCGGGGCATCAAGTCCGCTGCCGACGAAGATCAACAACATGCGCCTGAGCGTCAAGGTCCCGGCCGGCGTGGTGCTTGGATCGAGTGAGGCGTCCGCTCAGTACAAGGTGTGTGTCTACGGTGGTTCCACCGCCGGCACGTCCAAGCTGATCGCTCAGCCGCTCAACTACACCATCGCCGCATCGGTGACGGTGAGCAGCATCGCTCCGGCCAGCGGGCCCGCACAGGGCGGTCAGGAAGTCGTCATCACCGGCACGAACTTCCCGACCGCGGAGGGTGCCCAGGTGAGCGCCTCGCTCGGCGGCAGCGAGCTGACCAACATCAAGGTCAACGACCTCGGCACGACGCTCACTGGCACGACCACCTCCCACGCTCCCGGTGCCACCACCGTCAGCGTCACCACCCTGGCGGGCACCAAGAGCGCACTCGGTACGCCGTATGCCTACACGTATGGCATCACCGTGTCGCCGAACACCGCCCCGGTGCCGGCCAGTGCGGGTGCCAACCCGCCGATCTACATCCAGGGTGCCGGCTTCTCCAACCTGACGCCGGGTGCGGCGCCCGGTGTTGCGGCTACGACCACCGGTGCCGCCGTTTACCTCGTCGACAACACCTGGTACGCGGGTAACCAGGCCAGCCGCCCCGTCAACGCGGGTGCCAAGGCCCAGTGCTATGACATCACGGTCATCACCGACAATGAGCTGATCTGCACCCTCGACCTCTACAACGGGCTGGGCACGGCCAACATCCTCGGAACGGCGCCCACCAACACCGTTCCGGTCGGCACGTACACGATCGCGATCGTCAATGACGTCGCGGCGGTCGGCGGTCCGGTGGCCGACGTCGGGTTCTCCCGGATCTCCAGCGGTTCCACCTTCACGGTGGCTTCGTACTGATCGTTCCCGCACCGCTCGATTCTTGGGTGGGCCCGGAGCTTCGGCTCCGGGCCCACCTTCGTGTTGCCGGAGTATCCGCCAAAGGCACTCTTCGGATCATGAAAACTCTTATGCTCCATTTGAGGTCCTTTGGAGGAGAAATAATGCTTTTGCGTCGAATGATGTTAACTCTCGGTGTGGCCGGTTCCCTGTTGCTTGCACCTGTGACCGCTCAGGCCGCGGCTTTTGAGACTCGTGACGTCGCCTTCCTGCACGCGGCCCACCAGGCCAACGTCGCGGAGATCTCCGCCGGGCGCCTGGCCTGGAACAAGACGACCAACCCGGCGGTCAAGCGGGTGGCCGCGGCGCTCATGGTGGATCACATCAAGATGGACTTCGAGGTGTACCAGACGGCGCGCCCCCTCTACGTACGCCTGCCGGAAGGCACCAACGAGGAACAGCGGGCGCTGCACCGCCGCTACGAGCTGGCCCCGCGGGACACCTTCGACGAGTACTTCGTCTCCACCCAGCTGGCCGGCCACCGGCAGACCCTTCGAATGCTGGAGGAGCAGGTCGAGGAGGGCGCCGAACCGTCCGTGCGGGCGGTCGCCGAGAAGGCCATCCCCGTCATCGAGCGCCACGGCGCGCTGCTGCGTGAGGCCGCCCAGTCGCTGGGGATCGCCGGCTACGTGGGCAAGGGTGGTCGCCCCACCGCATAACTGCTCAAGCGGCCTCGTCCGCGTCCGATCCAAGCCGTCAGGAGTGGCCCCTCGGGCCCGCTCCTGACGTGCAACATTTCGTCAACCGTCTCTGCACCTTCCGCCGTCGAATCTGGTTGTCGTAGCCAGCCAAACGGGGGGAAGCAAGTTGATGAAGGTTCAGATCCGTAACTACGCCGTCGGTGCCGTTGCTGCCGGAGCGCTCGCCGCGATCGGTGTGCTCGCGCTTCCGAACGGCTCGGCGGACTGGGCCCCGGTCACCTACGGCCTGACCGCCGCTCCGGAATCGATCGTCCCGGCGACGGTCACCGAGGCGCAGCCGGCCCGGGTGGTCTCGACCACGATCGACGCGAGCGGCCGCCCGGTCGTCACGGTCAAGGAGGCCACCGACAAGGCGTCCGCGATCGAGCTGGTCGAGAAGGCGCAGAAGGCGGACGGCGCGGTCGGTGTGGAGATGGACGCTCCGGTGTACGCCCTGGACGCCCCCACCGGCTCGGACCCGTCCCGGGCGCAGCAGTGGGACCTCCCGAAGATCCGGACCGTGGAGGCCTGGCAGAAGTCGACCGGCGCCGGCGTGACCGTCGCGGTGATCGACAGCGGTGTCGACAGCACCCACCCGGACCTGGCCGCCAACGTTCTCAGCGGCTTCGACGCGACCACCGACCGGGAGGGTCCCACCACCGACCGGCACGGGCACGGCACCCACGTGGCCGGCACCATCGCCGCCGTCACGGGCAACGCGGTCGGCGTCTCCGGCTTCGCCCCGAACGTCAAGATCCTGCCGGTGAAGGTGCTCGGCGACAACGGCAGCGGCAACATGTCCGACACCGCGCAGGGCATCACGTGGGCCGCCGACCACGGCGCCCAGGTGATCAACATGTCGCTGGGCGGCACCCAGCAGGTCGAGGCGGTGAGCACCGCGATCGCGTACGCCCGCAGCAAGGGCGTGACCGTCGTGGCCGCCGCCGGCAACGCCCGTCAGCAGGGCAGCCCCACCTCGTACCCGGCCGCCGACACCGGTGTCATCGGTGTGGGCGCGACCGACTCCAACGACCGGGTCGGCGTCTACTCGAACGCCGGCGACTACGTCGACGTGTCCGCGCCGGGCACCGACATCCTGAGCACCTCGCCGGGCGGGCAGTACAAGACGATGAGCGGCACCTCGATGGCGTCGCCGCACGTCGCCGCGATCGCCGCGCTGCTGAAGAGCTACCGCAGCTCGCTGACGCCGGACCAGGTCGAGACCACCCTGGAGAGGTCGGCCGTCGACCTGGGCGCCGCCGGGTTCGACAACGACTTCGGCAACGGCCGCATCGACGCGCTCGCCGCCCTCAACTCGCTGGCCCCGGCGACGACCGCTCCGACCACGCCGCCCACGAAGGCCCCGTCGACCGCTCCGGTGACGCCGCCCACCAAGGCCCCGTCCACCGCTCCGAGCACGCCGCCGGCGAGCACCCCGCCCGCCACCGGCGCCCCGGTCAAGGCCGTCCCCGTCATCACCGCGAGCACCACCGGTGGCGAGGTCGTCCACGGCACCGCGACCAGCACCGTGTTCACGGTCAAGGCCGGCACGCAGGTGTGGTCCCGTAAGTCCGTCGCGGTCTGCGTGACCGAGGCCGGCGCCGCGCAGCAGTGCACCGACGCCGTCACCGACGAGGCGGGCACCGTCACGGTGGACCGTCCCGGCACGGGCTCCTACGAGGTCGTCGTGAAGGCCGCCGCCACCGCGACCAACGCGGCCGCGACCTCGGCGACGGTCAGCTGGAAGGTCCGCGCCGCGGTCACCGTCACCCCGCGTGGCTGGGGTCAGGTGCAGGTCACCCTGACCGGCGCGGCCGGCCGGGCCACCGAGATCCAGCAGAAGGTCGCCGGCAACTGGCGCAAGGTCGGCTCGTACGCCGTGCCGGTCTCCCCGGCCCGGGTGGCGCTGACCCGCCTGATGCCCGGCCAGACCTACCGCGTGGTCGTTCCGGCGACCACCGCGATCCTGGGCGCCACCAGCGACGAGTTCGTCGCCTGATCGATTCGTGCGAACGGCCGCGGCGGGACCCTTCCGGTCCCGCCGCGGCCGGCGTTCGTGCCGGTCAGTCCAGCTTCGGCCACTCGGCCTCGATCAGCGACACGGCGGTGGTGACGGCCTCGGCGCCGGCCGGCGTGGCGGACGAGACGACGACCACGCTGCGCGACGCCGACGTACGCCAGCACATCAGCGTCGCCGGATCCTGGCCCGGCCCGTTGCTGATGCCGGTCGTGCAGCGGATCCCGTTCCCGGCCGGTGTGCCTCTGTCCTTCGCGCGCTGCAGCAGCGAACCCCCGGTCGCATCGCGCCAGAAGCCGACGACCTGCATCGTGCCGTCCGCGAACGCGTGTTCGGTGACCTTGGTCCGCTCGGTGAGACGCAGACGTTCGCGCAGCTCGTCGAGGGCGGCCGAGGCCCGGGCCTCGGCCTCGCCGGGGCTCGCCGGAAGGCTCGCTCCGATCGAGGGCGCCGGGCTTCGTTCGACGGGTGCGGCATGCCTGGTGATGGTGGGGGTACGGCTGACCGGCGCCGTCTCCTCCGGGGTGGGTCCGGCCGTCGCCGGGTTCGTCTGCGGCGCCAGCGCGGCCGGTTCGGGCAGGCCCGGCTGCTGCTCGTTCATCAGCTGGGTGGCCAGGAACCCGGCGGTGGCCAGTGCCACGACGGCCACGGCGGTCGCGGCGATCAGCCGCCGGCGGTGCCGGGCCGCGCGATCGGGGCCGGTCGCCGCCTCGGAGCTGTAGAGGCCGCCCTCGGGGGCCGGGTATTCGTCGTGGTCGTGGTGCTCGTCGTAGGCCATGTCACCGTCCCCGGGCCGGTCGTCTCGCCTCATGCTCCCAAAGAAAGGTACATATCGGGCGAGATTCGGGTCATCGACGGGCGCTGTCGGCATCACGTCAGCGCTGGGCGGGGCGCGCTCCGGTCGTACCCCCGGAATTGCCCTTGCCAGGAAGAACCCTCGGTGACCGAACCGGAACGACCGGTGCCGATGCCTCTGCCGGGCGTCACCCGGACCGGCGAGGGCGGCAGTGAGCGGTTGACCGGGCGGCCGATGCGCGCGCAGTGTGTGGACACGCG
Source organism: Actinoplanes philippinensis (assembly GCF_900113015.1). GTDB lineage: Bacteria > Actinomycetota > Actinomycetes > Mycobacteriales > Micromonosporaceae > Actinoplanes > Actinoplanes philippinensis. The sequence goes on along the minus strand of NZ_FONV01000005.1, from coordinate 312,328 downwards.
GGTGCGAGGGCGGGCGGACCCGGAGCCGTTCATCGTGCCCCGTCGGCGTGGAGGTGACGGCACGTGTTCGGCGACCCGGCGGATCACGAGCCCGACCGGCCGTCGTGGGACTGCCGGGCCTGCGGCCGGCCCTGGCCGTGCGACCCGGCGCGCGAGCAGCTGGCCGCGGCGCACGGCCGGGTCGAACTGGCCGTCCTCATGTGGGACCACCTCGAGGAGGCCGCCCGGGACATGCCCCAGGCGCCCGCCTCCGAACTCTTCGAACGCTTCCTGCGCTGGACCGATCGCCCGTCCGGCGGCCACTGACCGCCGGTGTCCGCTGACTGACGGTGGCTCCTGGTCGCCGGCGTTCTGGCCGCCGGCCTCCGAGCGCCCGGCGTTTCGGCCGCTCTCGGCTGCGGCGGCGCGGGCCGTCGGGCGCAGGGTCAGCGGAGGCCGGCGACCGCGGCGTCGGTGCCGCCACGCCAGATGATGCCCGCCTCCCGGAAACCGGCCGTGCGCAGCGCGTCGACGTGCCACGTCGCCGGCGGAATCCACTCCTGGTTGTGATCGCTGGACGGGTAGATCCGCTCCCGCTCGGCCGCCTTCGGCGCCAGTTGCTCGTCCGCCGCGACCAGCGCCCACCACTGTGGCCAGGAGGTGGCCGCGCCGGTCGCGTACCGCGCCTCGCGCCGCGCCCGGCCGTGGTCGCGGAGCTGCCGGGACAGCTCCGGCAGGCCCTCGTCCTCCATGTGGTCGGCGTTCGCGAACAGGCCGCCCGGGCGCAGCACCTCCCGGACCTCCGCGTACAGCGCGGCGACCCGCTCGGCCGGCAGCCAGTGCAGCGCCGTCGCGGTCAGCACCGCGTCGAACGGCTCCGGCGGCAGCTTGGCCCGCCAGCCCGGATCGCCCAGGTCGGCGTCGACGACGGTCGCCCTGTCCCGCAGCGACGACCCGGCGATCGTCAGCAGCACCGGGTCCTGGTCCACGAGGGTGAGCCGCGCGCCCGGGAAACGGGCCAGCGTGCGCAGCGAGATCGTGCCGGTGCCGCCGGCCAGATCGAGCAGCCGGGGCGGCTCGCCGCCGGTCACCGCGGCCACGGCGGTCAGCATCGCCGCGAACCGCTCCTCCCGGTCCGGCATGAAGGCTTCCTGCTGGCGGTCCCAACTCTCCTGATATACCTCAGGATTCTTTAGGTAAGCACTCATGTCCCTTACGGTAGTTACATCGACGGGTTGGTTCAAGCGGAACCGAGGCGCTCGGCGAACGCTCGCAGATCACGACGCTCGATCGCCGCCGCCATCAGATCGGGGAACGCGTCCGGGGTGCACGCGAACGCCGGGACCCCGAGCGCAGCCAGCGCCGCCGCGTTGTCGTGGTCGTAGGCGGGCGCGCCCTCGTCGGAGAGCGCCAGCAGCACCACCACCTGCACGCCGGCCGCCGTCATCTCGGCCACCCGGCGCAGCATCTCGTCCCGGACGCCACCCTCGTACAGGTCGCTGATCAGCACGAAGATGCTGTCCCGTGGTCGCGTGATCAGCTGCTGCGCGTAGGCGATCGCCCGGTTGATGTCGGTGCCGCCGCCCAGCTGCGTGCCGAACAGCACCTCCACCGGATCGGCCAGCTGATCGGTCAGGTCCACCACCGCCGTGTCGAACACCACGAGCGACGTGCGCAGCGACCGCATCGACGCCAGCACCGCCGCGAACACCCCGGCGAACACCACCGACGCCGCCATCGAACCGGACTGGTCGACGCAGAGCACCACGTCCCGCTGCACGGCGGCGCCGCGCCGCCCGTACCCCACCAGCCGTTCCGGAATCACCGTCCGATGCTCCGGCTGGTAATGCCGCAGGTTCGCCCGGATCGTCCGGTCCCAGTCGATGTCCGCGTGCCGCGGCCGGCTGACCCGGGCGGCCCGGCTCAGAGCGCCGGTCACCGCGGTGCGGGTCGGTTGCGCGATGCGGCGCTCCAATTCAGCCACGACGGTACGGACCACCTGTCGCGCCGCCTCCCGGGCCGCATCCGGCATCACCCGGTTCAGCGAGAGCAACGTGCCCACCAGGTGCACGTCCGGCTCGACCGCGGCCAGCATCTCCGGTTCGAGCAGCAGCCGGGTCAGATCCAGCCGCTCGATCGCGTCGGCCTGCATGACCTGCACCACGGTGGCCGGGAAATGCTCCCGGATGTCCCCGAGCCAGCGCGCCACCCTCGGCGCCGAGCCACCCAGCCCCGCCGACCGTCGCGCCGGCCGCTCGTCGGCCTCGCCCGCGTCGTAGAGCGCGGCCATCGCGGCGTCCATCGCCCCGTCCCGGCCCTCGGCTCTGCCGAGCGGCTCGTCCGCCGCCCCGCCGAGCACCAGCCGCCACCGGCGCCTCTGCTCCGCGCCCACCTGCTCGCTGTCGCTCAACCCGGCCCCCTACCCGTTCACATCCGCCGCCGGGCGGTTGTTCGCGCCTGTCGCCGGGCGGTCGTGTTCGCCTGCCGCCGGGCGGTTGTTCTCGGCGGTCGCCGAGTGGTCGTGTTCGCCTGCCGCCGGGCGGTCGTTCGCGCCTGCCGCCGGGCGGTTGTTCTCGCCGCTCGCCGGGTGGCCGTGCTCGCCTGCCGGCGGGTGGCTGTTGTCGTCTGCCGCCGAGTCGCTGCTCTCGGTTGTCGTCAGGTGGCGGCCCAGCAGTGCGCCCAGCGTCGCCAGTGGAGTCGCCGCCCGATCGATGTCGAGCGCGACCACCGGCCCCGCCTGCGCCGCCCGGCCGCCGGCGATCCGCTCGCCGATGGCCCGCCGCTCGCCGGGGTCGAAACCGCCGAACGTGCGCCGCAGCAACGGCAGCACCGCGTCGAACGCGTCCGCCGGGATGTCCGCCAGCCAGTCGTCCACCAGCGACAACAGCGCCTCGTCATGGACCAGCAGCAGCCCGCCGCCGGACAGGAAACCCTCCACCCAGGCCGCCGCGTGCGCCGGGGGAGCCCCGACCGTCAACGGCAGGCGCAGCCGTCGCCGCACCTCGGGGCCGTCCAGCCGCCCCGCGTCCAGCAGCAGCCGGGTCAACCGGCCGGCCGGAAGCCCGTGCAACCCCGGCCGGGCCGCCAGCGACCCGATCGTGCCGAGCCAGCGCTCCCGCAGCGAGTCGTCGGCGAGCAGCCCGACCGCCTGATGAACCCCGTCCATGCCGTCGCGCAACTGCCGGGCCGCCTCGTCGGAGAGCGAACCGGCCGCCGACGGCAACGCCGCGCACACCCGGCCCAGCAGACTCGCGGTCACCGTCGCCAGCCCGGCCACGTCGGTGCGGCGCACATCGCCGTACCGCAGGGTCCGGGCCAGGGCCGGGATCGCCGCCATCAGATGATGCACGTCGGCGTCCAGCGCGGCGCGGGTGTCCAGAGCGGCCAGCACCGGTGGGTACGCCTCGGCGAGATCCGCCAGCAGACAGACCTCCACCAGCGCGGTGACCTCGGCCAGCGTCGACGCGTCCCGGGCCTGCCGGGTGACCCGGGCGGTCGCCGCCGACACCACGGTGGTGCCCCACATGCCGCCCTCGACCAGCCGGACGGCGAACTCCGGCTGCCACGCCAGCCGCCACTCCTCCCGGAACGTCCCCGTCCCGCGCCGGGCCGCCGCCCGCTGACCCCACGGCACCCCGAGCACCGTCAGCCGGTGCAGCAGTCGGCTGCGCCGCAGGTCGGTGTCCTGCCGCAGATCCAGGTCGAGGGCACGCCCGGCGGCCTCCGGCCGGAGCCGCAGCGCTCGCTGCTGCGCGGTCAGGTCACGGACCAGCGGCACGGCCGGCATGTCGTCGGGCACCGAGCCGAGACGTTCGCCGACGACCAGCCGGCGGGCGATCAGCTCGGACCGCAGCGGCTCACCGTCACACATCACCGCTTCGGCGGCCTCGGTCACCTCGGCCAGCCCCGCCAGCGGCCGCCCGCGCAGCGTGGCCAGGGCCTCGGCCAGCCGCACGGCCTCGATCACGTGCGCCGACGACGTGGGCACCCCCTCGGCCCGCAGCACGCCGGCCGCGTCCACCAGCCATCGGGTGACCACATCGTCCCCGGTGGTGAAGAGATGGTGATACCACCCCGGCGAGTGCACCCCCGCCCCGTACCCGGACCACGACGCGAGCCGCCCGTACGTCCACGGCACCCAGGTGAACGCCACCTTCCCCCGGCGTCGTCCCTTGAGCAGCGCGGTGTCGTCCTTGACCGCCACCTTCCGGGTCAGCGCCGGAACGTGCCACGCTCCGCACACCACGGCGATGTCCCGGTGCCGGCGTCGCTCCTCCCGCAGCACCGACCGCATGTACGCCTCGCGCGCCAGATCGTCGGGATCCTCCGGCGCGTGCTCCCGGATGGCGGCCATGGCCTCGGCGATCGCCTCGAACACCGGCATGCCCCGATGCTCGACGACGTCCTCCCACCACCGTTCCGGATCGTCGTAGCCCGCCGCGGCCGCCAGTTCCGCGATCGGATCCACGGGCCGCGACGCCACCGGATCCGCGGGCTGTGGGACGCCCGGATCCGCTGGCGGTGGAACGATCGGATCCGCCGTGCGGACGGCATTTCCGGTCGCGACCTCCGGCGGTGTCGAGGTGTCCGCGGGAGGCGCGACGCGACAGCCGTACGGAAGATCGAAAAAACGGACGCGGACGCCGCGCCGGACCGCCCACCGGATGGCCTGCCATTCCGGGGAGAAGACCGCGAACGGCCAGAACGCTGCCTTCCCCGGGTCGTCGACGGCGTAGCCGAGCAGTGCCACCGGCGGCTCCAGGCCGTCGTCCGCCGCCCACCGCACCAGGTCGTCGGCCTCCGGCGGCCCCTCGATCAGCAGCACCTCCGGCGGATGCGCGTCGAGCTCGCGCAGCACCGCGCGGGCCGAACCGGGCCCGTGATGCCGGATCCCGTAGATCCGCTCAGGCATCGCGGGCGGCCCGGTAGAAGTCGAGCCAGCCGGGCCGCTCCCGGACGACCGTCTCCAGATACTCCCGCCAGACGACGCCGTCGGACACCGGGTCCTTGATCACCGCGCCGACGATGCCGGCGGCCACGTCACCGGGATGCAGGGTGCCGTCACCGAAGTGGGCGGCCAGCGCCATGCCGTTCGTCACCACCGAGATGGCCTCGGCGGTCGAGAGGGTCGCGGTCGGGGACTTCAGGGTGGTACGCCCGTCCTCGGTCATCCCGGACCGCAGCTCCCGGAAGACCGTCACCACCCGGCGGATCTCCTCCATCGCGGCCGGCACCTCCGGCAGCTCCAGGGCCTTCCCGAGCTGGGCGACCCGGCGCGCCACGATCTCCACCTCGTCGTCGGCGCCGGCCGGCATCGGCAGCACCACCGTGTTGAACCGCCGCCGCAACGCGCTGGACAGCTCGTTGACCCCGCGGTCCCGGTCGTTGGCGGTGGCGATCAGGTTGAACCCGCGCCGCGCCTGGACCTCGGTGTTCAGCTCGGGAACCGGCAGCGCCTTCTCGGACAGCACGGTGATCAGCGCGTCCTGCACGTCGGACGGCATCCGGGTCAGCTCCTCCAGCCGGGCGATCGACCCGGCCCGCATGGCCCGCATGATCGGGCTCGGCACCAGCGCCGCATCGGTCGGGCCCTCGGCGAGCAGGCGGGCGTAGTTCCACCCGTAACGGATCGCCTCCTCCGCGGTCCCGGCGGTTCCCTGCACGAGCAGCGTCGAGTCACCGGAGATCGCCGCCGCCAGGTGCTCGGACACCCACGTCTTCGCCGTGCCCGGCACCCCGAGCAGCAGCAGCGCCCGGTCGGTGGCCAGCGTCGAGACGGCCACCTCGATGAGCCGGCGCGGCCCCACGTACTTCGGGGTGACCTTCGCCCCGTCGCCCAGCAGATAGGTGACCACGGCCTGTGGGGACAGCCGCCACCCGGGCGGCCGGGGCCGGTCGTCGGCGGCCGCGAGCAGGGCCAGCTCCTCGGCATACTGATCCTCGGCGTGCGGCCGCAGCGCCTCGGCGGTCGGTGTCGTGCCGTCGTTCACTGCAACTCCTGAAACATCTCGTGGCGGAAGGCGAGGGTGCGGGCCAGCTCGGCCACCGGGCGCACCCGGGTCGGATCAACAATCTGATCGAGGCGTACGGCCAGTCGCCCGGCCAGGTCGGCATACTCCGGTGGCATCGCCAGCCCGGCGGCCCGGCAGAGCTCGCCGAGCTGCCAGGTGTGCCGGTCGTTACGGGCCCGCTGCTCGACCGTCTCCAGGACGGCCACCGCCAGCCGGTCCGGCCACGGCCCCGGATGCAGCCCGAGCAGCCGCTGCGCCGAACCGTCCTCGGACCGCAGCGCCGCCGTCGCCAGCCGGGCCAGCACATCCGGTGGCAGCACCAGATGCAGATCCCACCGGACGGCCTCCCGCAGCATCCCGCCGTCCGACCTGAGCAGCGCCGAAGCCCACCCGGCATCCCGCTGCACCACGGCGGCCTTGGCCCACCCGTGCAGCAGCGGATTCGCCCAGTCGTGGCCACGGGCGAGCCCGAGCCAGTCCGCGGGCCCCAGCCCGGTCTCGGCTGCGGCCCGGCCGACGGTTGCGGCCGGTTCCCCGGTCTCGGTTGCGGCCCGGCCGACGGTCGCGGCCCGATCCCCGGCCCTGCTCGTGGCATCGGCTCCGGTGGATTCGCCGGCCGGAGCCGAACTCCCTGTCGATGCTGCCGGACCGGTCCAGATGTCGAGGGGTGCGCCGGCGACGATCTCCTCGAGGAGCCAGGCGCCGATGCCGACGCCGCGGACCGGTGTGGCGCCGACGCCGTCGCGCCGCAGTTCACGGTCGAGTTCGGCGGGTGGCTCGACGGTCAGCCGGCCGGAGGCGTCGAGCCTGACCGCGGCCAGGGCGCGGGTTGCCATCCGCCGGCCGAGAGCCGCACCGGGCAGTGTGCGCAACAGGTCGAGCGCGACCTCCCGGACCTCCTTGCGCCGATCGTCGAGGGCACGTTCCAGCAGGGGCTCGTCGGCGCGGGACAGGCCGGGGCCGAACGTGCCCAGGAACCGCGCCCGGTTCTCCGAGGACTCCTCGTCCCAGGTGCTCTCCAGCAGCTCACGGGCCCGCCCGGGATCGACAGCGCGCAACGCCGCCAGATGACCGAGGCGCTCGGTGGTGGTCGCGGTGGCCCAGTCGCCGGCCGGCGCGGGCGCCGCCTCGTTCAGCAGCCACCGCCAGTCGGCGCGCTGACCGGCCAGCCAGGTCCCGCGCCGCCCGGCGACCCGGGCCACGTCGCCGCGAATCGTGGTGTTGCGGCGGCCCGCCTCCAGCAGCTCGGGCAGGATCACCGGCGGCACGATGCCGCCCCGGGCCGCGGCCGCGGTCAGCCACTGGGCCAGCAACTCCTGCTCGTGGTGGCCCCCGGCGGGCGCGCCGCCACCCAGAATCCGGGCCAGCCGTGCGGCGGCGGGAGGCGGCAGCGGTTCGTCGATCTCGGCCGGCGCGGCCGCCACCGGAACCCGGCCGAACTCCGGCTCCATACCGGCCCGGCGGCAGATCAACGCCACCGCCGCCGCTTCCAGCAGAGCCGCCGCCGGCCCGTCCGCACCCGGCACCGCGGCGGGCGCGGAATCACCTGGCTCGACCGGCCCGGCAAGCGTGGCCGGCCCGGCGAACTCCGCGAGGGCCGCCGGCTCGCTGAGGGATGCGGGTTCGGCGACGGCGGGCTTCCGGATGGCGGTGGACTCGCTGAGGGAGGCGGGTTCGGCGGGGGAGGCGGGTTCGGCGAGGGTGCCGGGCTTCCGGATGGCGGTGGGCTCGCTGAGAGAGGCGGGTTCGGCGGGCCTGCTGAAGGTGGCGGGCTCGGCGAGGGTCAGGGGCGCCGGGAGGGCGGCTGTTTCGGTGTGGCCGGCTGCCCCGGCGGAGGGCGGACCGGTGTGGGTGGCTGGTGGGAGGGTGGACGGGATGGCGCTGAGGCTCACCGTCAGGGGGCCGACCCACAACGACGTCGCTGACCAGGGGCGGCGGCCGGTGCCGAGCAGGGCGGCCGTCAGTAGTTCCGGTGGGAGTTCGGCAGTGCGGCGGGAGGATGAATCGGGCACCGGCGGCGCGGCGGGGACGAATCGGCCGTCGGCCCAGGCCGCGAGGGGGCGCAGGCCGGACGGGGACCACTCGGCGGCGACGGTGGCGGGGTGGGCGCCCGCCGCGGCGAGCAGCCACCACGGCTCACGATGGCCGGGGGCGAGGGGCAGGGCCGAGCCTTCCTCGTCGACCAGGTGACCGTCGGCCGTGGGGCGCACGTCGGCGAGGAGCATCGGCGCGTCGTACCGCCAGGGCTCGGAAGCGATGAGCGTCGCCCACCGGGAGAGACCCGCCCGGATGGTGCCGGCGCCGTCAGGGGCGCCGAATGGCTCGGCCGCCGAGATCTGCTCGGCGACCAGGGCTCGCAGCGGCGCGGCCCCGGGGTAGAAGCACAGGTCGCCGCGGAACTCGGTGCCGGGGATCAGGTCGGCCGGGAGTGGCCGGCCCGGCGCCGCGAACGACAGGATCAGCGCGAATCGGCCGCCGGCGCCGTGCAGCCAGGTCCGCCGGCTGGTCAGGGAGCCGTCGTCGGTCTCGACCTGGCCGAGAACCTGCCAGCGGTCGGTGACCCGCGGGCCGGCCAGCACCTCCTCGGCCGGAGTGGGGAAACCGATGCGCGAACGCACGGTGGCGGCGAGCGCCGGGTCGAGCGTGCCGAGCCGGGCGTGGCCGCTGACCAGCAGCCGGAGCAGCGCCAGCTCGCCGAGCAGCCGGTCGGCCCACTGCGGCCCGACTCCGGCGAACCCGCCGAGCCGGCGGACCGCGCCGGCCGCCCCGGGCGCCTGGGCGTCGACGAGCCGGGCCGCCATCGTCTCGAACGGCTGCGGACCGGCCCGCCCGGCCGCGGCCAGGCCCTGATCGACCTGGTCATCGAGCCATCGTCGCAGCTCGGCCATCCCGCCGGCGACACGCTCGGCACGGCCCTGGGCACGTTTGGCCGCGGCCACCGGATCGGGCGGGGACGCCGTCGCCCGGGCCGCGCGCGCCGCCCGGGCGGTCTGCCAGGCGGTGACGAACTCGGGGGCCGGATCGGACGAGACCCCCGAGGCGGACCAGCGCAGCAGCAGGCCGAGCACGTGCTTGCACGGGATCTTGCGACTGGGGCAGGAGCACTTGAAGGCCGGCCCGGCCAGATCGGCGGCGACCTGATAGCCCCGGCACAGTCCCCAGAGGACGTCGCCGGTCAGGCCGGTGGCGGAGAACTGGCCGGCGGCGCCGCGCGCGTTGCGCAGCGAGGCGGGGTCGGGCGCGAGCGCTTCGACCTGGGCGACGGACCACCGTTCAACGGGCACACGACGACCCTAGGCCCGGGGTACGACGTTTTCCGCCTCCCGAACGCGGCACACTGGGGACATGAGGGTGATCGTGTTCGGCGCGACCGGGATGGTGGGTCAGGGTGTGCTGCGGGAGTGCCTGCTCGCGCCGGATGTGACCGGGGTGCTGGTGGTGACCCGCAGCCCGACCGGTGTCGAGCATCCGAAACTGCGCGAGATCGTCCTGCCCGATCTCGCCGACCTCAGCCCGATCGCCGGTGAGCTGGCCGGTTACGACGCCTGTTTCTACTGCCTGGGCGTGTCATCGGTGGGGATGGACGAGGCCGCCTACACCCGGGTGTCCTACGACCTGCCGATGGCCGCGGCCCGTGCGCTGGCCCCGCTCGGCGACGATCTCACCTTCGTCTACGTCTCCGGTGAGGGCACCGACGCCGACAGCCGGTTGATGTGGTCGCGGGTCAAGGCCCGGACCGAGCGGGAGGTGATGGAGATGTTCCGTAACGGCTTCGCGTTCCGCCCCGGGTTCATCCAGCCGACGCACGGTGTCCGTTCGAAAACGGGGTGGTACAACACCGCCTACACGATCATCGCGCCGCTCGTCCCGCTCATCCGCCGGGTCGCGCCGCGCTTCGTCACCACCACCGACGAGGTCGGCCGGGCCATGCTGCGGGCGGCCCGCGGCGGTTACGACAAGCGCATCGTCACGACGGCGGACATGCACCACTGACTGTCCCCACACGACGGCGCCGAAGGCGAGCGCCATCCCGGCCAACTGCACCGGGGTCAGTGTCTGGCCGAGCGCGGCCCAGCCGACCACCGTCGCGGTGAGCGGCGCGAAGAGGCTGAGCAGCGACACCCGCGACGCCGGCAGCCGGTCGAGTCCGCGGAACCAGAGCGTGTAGGCCAGCGCCGTCCCGATCAGGCTCAGGTAGGCGTACCCCCCGAGATTTGTCACTGACAGTGAGGGAATCGGGCCCTCCGTCAGGAGGGTGACCGGGACCAGCAGCAGACCTCCGGCCGTGAGCTGCCAGCCGGTGACCGTGAGCAACGAGACGCCGGGGCGGCCCCACCGCTTGGTGAGGACGAGGCCGAGCGCCATCGATCCGGCGCCGGCCAGGCCGGCGACCACCCCGATCGGGTCCAGGTGGGCGGAAGCGGTCAGCACGGCGAGGGAGACGCCCGCCACCCCGATCAAACCCGCGGCGATGGTACGCCCGGAGACGCGCTCACCCAGCAGGAGCACGCTGAGGCCGGCCACGAGCAGCGGCTGCACCGCCCCGAGGACCGCCGCCATCCCGCCGGGCAGCCGGTACGCGGTGACGAAGAGCAGCGCGAAGAAGATGCCGATGTTGAGTGCCCCGAGCACCGCGGACTTCCACCACCAGGCGCCGCGTGGCAGCCGCCGGGTGAGGGCCAGCAGCACGAGACCGGCCGGCAGTGCCCGCAGCATCCCGCTCAACAGGGGGCGGCCGGGCGGCAGGAGTTCGGTGGTGACCGCATACGTCGTCCCCCACAGCACCGGTGTGAGGGCGGTGACCAGCAGAATCCGCATCAGACCCAACTCCCTCGACGTAAAGTATCTCGACATCAAGATAACTTTGTTCGAGAAGCTTGTCATCAAGGAAAATGGAGAGGTGACCGACGACATCGACCGGATCCTTGCCCAGTGGGCCCGTGAGCGCCCCGACCTGGAGACCGAAGCCATGGGCGTTTTCGGACGCATCCATCGCCTGTCCCGCCTCGCCGGCGACGCCACCGAGCGCGCCTACGCCCGGTTCGGCATCGCCCGCGCCGACTTCGACGTACTGGCCACGCTCCGCCGCTCGGGCGAGCCGTTCCAGCTGTCGCCGGGCGCGCTGGCGGCCTCGATGATGCTCAGCACCGGCGGCACCACGGCCCGCCTGGACCGCCTGGAGAAGGCCGGCCTGGTCGCCCGCGCCCCCGATCCGAACGACCGCCGGGGCATCCTGGTCCGCCTCACCGAGCAGGGCCACGCCATCGCCGACGAGGCGGTCGCGGCCGGCCTCGCCGAGCAGCAGCGCCTCCTCGCCCACCTCCCGCCGGAGAGCAGCGCCCAGCTCAACGCCCTACTGCGAGACCTGCTCGGCGGAGTGTGACGCCGGGACCGTCTCGGCCGGGGCCGGCGGCGGCGGGGGAGTGCCGTCCCCGAACGGGCGGCCGCCCAGCGACTCGCGGCCGTGCGGGGTCAGCCAGCCCCGCAGGTCCGGGCCGGCCGGGACGACACCGCTCGGATTGATGTCGCGGTGCACCTCGTAGTAGTGCCGTTTGATGTGCGTGAAATCGATCGTGTCGCCGAATCCGGGCGTCTGGAACAGGTCGCGCGCGTACGCCCAGAGCACCGGCATCTCGGTCAGCTTGGTGCGGTTGCACTTGAAATGGCCGTGGTAGACGGCGTCGAATCGGGCCAGTGTCGTGAACAGCCGGACATCGGCCTCGGTGATCGTGTCACCGACCAGGTAACGCTGTCCGGAAAGGCGCTCCGACAGCTGGTCGAGACGGGCGAACAACCGGGCGTACGCCTTCTCGTAGGCCTCCTGCGTGCCCGCGAATCCGGCCCGGTAGACGCCGTTGTTCACGTCGGCGAACACGCCCTCGTTCACCGCGTCGATCTCGTCCCGCAGGTGCGGCGGATAGAGCTCGGGGGCGCCCTGCCGATGATGCTCCGTCCATTCCAGCGACAGGTCGAGGGTGATCTGCGCGAAGTCGTTGGTGACGACCTCTCCGCTGGTCACGTCCACGATCGCGGGGACCGTCACGCCCTTGTCGTAATCCGGGAAACGGGCCAGGAACGCCTCCTGCAGCCGCTCGATCCCGAGGACCGGATCACGCCCGCCCGGATCGAGATCGAAGGTCCAGCTCCGTTCGTCGTGCGTCGGCCCGCAGATGCCCATCGACAACGCGTCCTCCAGGCCGAGCAGCCGCCGCACGATGATCGCTCGATTCGCCCACGGGCACGCCCGCGCGACCACCAGCCGATAACGCCCCGCCTCGACCGGAAAACCGTCCCGCCCGTCCGCGGTGATCCGGGTGGCGATGTACCGCTGATCGCGGGTGAACTCACCCGCCGGATTCACATAGGCCATGCACCCATCGTTCCCGAACAGACAATCCCGAACCCTTTTCCGGTACGCCGACGGCCGCCCCCAGCCGCAACCACTCCTCCCGTGGCATCCACGCGAGGAGGGCCGCCGGTCGCGGCCGGAACGCGCCGGCCGGGGCGGGGTGCGGGGAGACGGCGTTCAGCCCGCGAAGCAGTCGGTCGGCATCGGCGCGCGGGCCGATGCGAGTGTGGACGTCTCCAGAGCGCGGCCGGGGCGCCGGGGGCGAGGCATCCCCCCGTGTCCGACGCCTCGCCCCCGGCGCACTGTCGCTTTTATAGCACGATGGGAAAGCGCTTCCCGATCCTTTCTGGGAGCGCGCCCATCATCGATCGGTCGCTGGTCACGGCCGGAAGAGCGGTGATGTCGCACCATCCGGTGCGACACGCACACGTCACCCGGTCGGGTCATCGGCGTCCTTACCTTCCTCGAACGTTCGCGCGGCCCGGACGGCGGCATGATGACCTGGTGGACGCGGGTGCGCAGACCGATGATGGGCCGATGACGGACATACCGGGCCGGGGGCTGGTCCTCGTGGTCGAGGACGAGCGGCCGATCGCCGACCTGGTCCGGCTCTACCTGAGCCGTGAGGGGTTCGGGGTGCACGTGGAACGGGACGGGGCGGCCGGGCTGGCCGCCGCTCGCCGCCTGCGCCCGGTCGCCTGCATCCTCGACATCGCCCTGCCGGGGCTGGACGGCACCGAGATCTGCCGCCGGCTGCGTGCCGACGGCGACTGGACGCCGGTGATCTTCCTGACCGCGCGGGACGACGAGGTCGACCGGATCCTCGGGCTGGAGCTGGGCGGCGACGACTACGTGACGAAGCCGTTCAGCCCGCGGGAGCTGGTGACCCGGGTCAAGGCGCTGCTGCGGCGGGCGTCGGTCACCGCCGAGCCCGACCGGGTCCGGTCCCTCGGCCCCCTGAGGCTCGATCCCGGCCGCCGCTCCGTCACCGTGGACGGCGCCGCGCTCACCCTGACGGCCACCGAGTTCGATCTGCTCGCCCACCTGCTGGGCCGGCCGGGGCGGGTGTTCACCCGCGAGGAGCTGCTGGCCGCGGTCTGGGGCTACGCGTCGCACGCCGGCACCCGGACGGTCGACGTGCACGTGGCGCAGGTGCGGGCCAAGCTCGGCCCGTCGGCCGGCCTGATCCGGACCGTCCGTGGAGTCGGGTACACGGCCGATGCGTGACTTCTTCCGTACGCTGACCGGCCGTGCCGTGCTGGTCACCGCCGCCACCGCGGTGGTCGCCGTGATCGTGACCGCGATGGTGGCCGTGCCGATCGCGATCCGCTCGGTGAACACCCAGATCCGCGCCGAGCTGATGGACAAGACCGTCCTCGCGGTCGAGTCGCTGACCGACGAGCGGCCGGCCGCCCGGAAGCGGATCACCGACCGGCTGCGCGCTCAGGACATCGAGATCTACCTGATCAGAAACGGTCGCCCGGACAGGGAGGGGCTGCCGCCGCGGGTGGTCCGCCGGATCACCGCGGGCGGCACCGTCGACCTGCGGGCACCGGTCGGCGGCCGGCCCTCGTTCATCGCCGGCAGTCCTCTCCCGGGCGCCGCCAGCGGGGTGGTCCTCACCCGGAGGGTCGCCTCCGGCGTCGGGTGGCGGGTGTTCCGCGGCGTGTGGGTGGCGCTGCTGGCCGGCCTTCTCGGGGGCATCCTGGCGGGTGCGCTGCTGGCCAGGTTCGTGGCCCGGCCGATCGGGCTGGCCGCGGCCGCCGCCGGGCGGCTCGCGGCCGGCGACCGTTCGGTGCGGATCGCCCGTGCCGGCCCGGCCGAGGCGGTCCGGCTCGCCGACGCCATCAACCAGCTGGCGGGCGCGTTGCAGACCAGTGAGGGCCGGGAGCGTGACTTCCTGCTGTCGGTGTCGCACGAGTTGCGTACCCCGCTGGCGACGATCCGCGGTTACGCCGAGGCGCTGGCCGACGGTGTGATCAGCGGCGACGACACGGCCGCGGCCGGATCGACGGTGCTCGCCGAGGCGCAGCGACTGGACCGGCTCATCTCCGACCTGCTGGTGCTCTCCCGGCTGGAGGCCGCCGACCTGCCGCTGGACGTCACCGACGTGGACCTGGGGGAGCTGGTCCGGCAGGCCGGGCAGGCGTGGGCCGCGCGATGCGCCGACGGCGGGCCGGCACTGACCGTGCGGACGCCGGACGAGCCGGTGGTCGTCGGCACCGACCCGGGCCGGATCCGGCAGGTGCTCGACGGCCTCTGCGAGAACGCCCTGCGGGTGGTCCCGGCCGGCGCGCCGCTCATTCTCGCCGTCCGGTCCGGCGAGGGCGAGGGCATCATCGAGGTACGCGACGGAGGCCCCGGATTCACCGACGACGACCTGGCCGTCGCGTTCGAACGGGGCGAGCTGAACCGGCGTTACCGCGGGGTGCGCAAGGTCGGCAGCGGGCTCGGCCTGGCCTTGGCCGCCCGTCTGGTGACCCGGCTCGGCGGCCGGATCAGTGCGGGTCACGCCCCCGAAGGCGGCGCGATGTTCACCGTGGCGCTGCCCGGCCGGCAGGGCCACAGCGACGCGTGAGCCCGACCCGTCCTTTACCGAACCCGAACACGAACCGCACGCGGTCCGATCGGCTCCTGGCCACCATCGAGCGCATGAACCGTACATCCATGAAGGTCTTGATCGTTGCTCTTGCTCTCGCGGTGAGCGGGTGCGGCGCGCAAGTGCCCGCCGCCGAGGCCGCCGACGCCGCCGTCGAGATGGTGGCGCTGCAGGAGGTCGGCTTCGACGCCGGCGACGCGGGGGACGCCGGCGACGCGGGGGACACGGCGGCCGGGAAGCCGGGCGTGCGGCCCCACACCGTGCGCAAGCTGCTGCGCAAGAACACGCTGCACGGTGAGGTGGTGGTGCGGACCCGCGACGATGAGGAGCGCACCGTCGTGGTCCAGCGTGGCGCGGTGACCGCCGCCGACGACAAGGGTTTCACCGTGAAGTCGTCCGACGGCTTCGAGCTGACCTGGACATACGGCGATCCGGTACGGGTGGCCCAGAACCGGGAGAAGGCCGAGCGCAGCGCGGTGCGTGCCGGCGTGCAGGTCGGTGTCGGCGGGGTCCGTGACGGTGCGGCTGTCACGGCCCGCCTGATCATCGTCGGCTGACGCCGAACCGCCGTTACTGCAGGAAGCTGCCGAACGGTGACAGCAGCAGCTTGCCGAGGCCGGTGGCGGTGCCGTCGAGACGGCGGCGCTCCTTGTCGAGCGCGCCCAGATCGTGCCGGATCGCCCACAGCTTCTGGGCGTTGCGCCAGGCGACGTTACGGGTGTACTCCACCATCTCGCCCTGCCACCAGTCGTCGAGGTCACCGTTCATCGTGTCGATGAGTAGCTGCCAGCGGTCCAGATAGCCGCGGCGCAGACCCGGGATCTCCTCGGCGAAGATGTCGTTGACCTGCAGGTAGTCGTGGTGCTGGTCGCTGCCGTCGACCGGGTCGCTGCCGAGGTGGTCGAACGTCGTCACCAGGGCGAACGGCAGGTCGAAGTTGATGTGCGCGTTGACCCCGGCGACCGCCGACGGCAGGGCGCGCGCGTCCGGCCCGGGGATCCGGCAGAACAGGCCGGCCCACACGCCCGGACACGCCGGACTGCCCTCGGTCCAGTAACGGAGGGCGTCGAAATAGCGGGCGGCGAATTCGACATCGAGCCGGGCGAGGAACGCGGGGTCCTTGAACTTGCCGGCGTAGAGACGCTCCAGCACGTTCTCGGTGATCGTGAGGTAGAGCTTGTTGAAGTCGGCCAGCGGGTTGCTGTCGAGCAACGGTGGCACTCGGCACAGGGCAACCTGTAGTCGGGCGAGTAGGTCGACCACTCCGGGGACGTCGTCGGGGTGCCGTTGCAGGAGGTCGGACATCTCCTGCTGTACGGGGCCCCAGATGGGCTGGGTCATGGGTTCCTCCGTGGGTGATGCAAAGGCAACGGAGGGCCCCCAGCACCGCCCGGCGAAGCCTGTCGCCGGGCGGTGCTCCCCCGTGGCGCCTACACTTCCATCGGGGGTCCGTGGTCGGATCGGTAGAACGACGTATTCCGTGTACGTATGTCACGCACGGATAACGATCGCCTGGTCAGGCTGCTGTCAGATAGACGCGGCTCGCCTGTACGCGAGTGCGCACCTGCAGTTTGTCGAAGATGTGCCCCAGGTGCACGCCGACGGTGCGCTCACTGATGAACAGCAACTCACCGATCTCGCGATTGGTCAAGCCCTCGGCCACCGCCGCCAGCACCTCCCGCTCCCGTCCGGTCAGCGTGGACAGCTCGTCCGCCGCGCGCTCCGGGCCGGCCGGCACCACCTGGACGTCGTCGCCGAGCGTGACCCGGAACCGCTGCGCCACCGCGATGATCTCGTTGGCGAACGGGCGGGCGCCCATCGCGGTCGCCGTCGCATACGCCTGGCGCAGCCCGGTGACCGCCGACGTGCGCCGGACCCGGCGCTGCAGGGAGACCTCGGCGTGCCGCAGCCGTGAGTACGCCGCGGGGGTACGGCTGCTGGCGCCGGTCCCAGATGGCGGCCGCCCGCGCCCACGGCTCGGGATCCTGACGGTCCTCCACCCGGCTCAGCTCGGCGGTGCACAGGTCCAGGTAGCCGTCGACCACCGCGCGGACCGGCGCCGGCGCCTCGACCACGCCCTTGACCAGGCGATCCATCACCGTCCGGAGCCGGCGGATCGCCCCCGCGTCGATCGGCTGGCCGGCCACGTGCGCCTCCGCCTCGGCGCGCAGACCGTGCCAGGCCAGCACCCCGAGCAGCACCAGGTCGTCGGAGCGGGTCTCGGTCAGGCCACGCTGCACGGCGGCCCGCGCCTCGGCGTGCTCGCCCTGCCACATCGCCAGCCCGGCCCGCAGCGTCAGCATCGGCAGCACGTGCCGCGCCCCGCCGCCGGCCAGCAGGGTCGCCACCGCGTCCAGGTCACGGCGGGCATTTTCCACCTCGCCGAAGCCGACCCACAGCTGCGAGCGGGCGAGCAGCAGCTCCACCGCGTCGGCGCCGGACGGGTGGTTGCGCATCGCCGTCTCCAGCACCGCATACGCCTCGGACCACTGACCGTTGCGGAACAGCCCCTTCGCGGCGATCGCCAGCAGCCGGGTCTGGTAGGTGCGGCCCACCCCGCGGGCGGCGAGCAGGCCGGCGCCCCGCCGGGCCACCAGCACGCCCTCCTCGAGGCTGTTCAGCGGGCCGGCCAGCAGCTCCGCCAGGTGCAGGTAGGCCACGCCCAGATCGTCCGGGTGGCCGGACCGCTCGGCGATCTCCACGGCGTGCCGGATGACCGCCAGACCGGCGTCCGGGTCCTCGCGGAACGCGGCGCTGAAGCCCAGCGCGGCGCTGGCCCGCACCAGGTCGGTGGTGGCGCCGTTGACCGCGGCCAGTTCGAGGGCCTCCCGGGCGTGCTGGTTCGCGTCGGCATAACGCCCGAGATGCAGGAGCAGTTCAGCGAGGTACGCCGCAGCCGACGCCCGCCGCCGCGGAGTGCAGTCCGGCGCCTCGAGGGCCCGCTGATACTCGATCTCGGCGGTCGCCGAACGCCCGGCCGCGGCCAGGTAGCGCGCCCGCCGCAGGTGCAGCTCGGACTGGCCCGGGGCATCCGGCCGCCCGGCCAGCTCCTCCAGCCGGGCCAGCGCCAGCAGGTGCTCGCCGCACTGGTGGGCCGACTCGGCGGCGTGCCCCAGCAGCTCGGTGCGGCGGGGATCGGTGTCACCAGCCAGTTGCAGCGCGATCGTCCAGTAGCGGTGCGCCTCGGCGAAACCGTACATCCGCTCGGCCGCGCGGGCCGAGGCCACCACCGGCGGCAGCGCCCGGTCCGGCTCGCCGGCCCGCTGCCAGTGGAAGGCCAGGCGAGCGTTGTCCGGCTCGCCCTCCACCGACTCCAGCGTCTCGGCGTACCGCCGGTGCAGCGACGCCGCCTCGGCCGGCAGCACCTCCTGCTCCAGGACCTCGGCGACCAGCCGGTGACGCAGCTTGTAACCGTCCCGGTCGCTGGCCACGAACCGGTGCGTGACCGCCGCCCGGACCGCCTCGATCAGCTGGTCCTCCGGCAACGGCACCACCCCGGCCAGCACCGCGTGCTCGACCGGCTCGACACCGGCGGCGATCGCGTGCACCACGGTGTGCGCGTTCGGCGGCAGCTCGTCCACCCGGGACAGGAAGATCTCGCGCAGCGTGTCGGACAGCTCGACCCGCCCGTCGCGCAGGTCGCGGGCCAGTTCCTCGACCACGAAAGGGTTGCCGCCGCTGCGCTTGTAGACCCGGTCGGCGTCCTCCAGCGCCACGGTGCCGCCGACGATCGCGGTCACCAGCTCACGCGTGTGATCCTGGCTCAGCGGGGCCAGGTCGACCACCCGGACCGAGCGCAGGCGGCGCAGCTCGGCCAGGACCCGGCGCAGCGGGTGGGTGCCGTGCAGCGCCTCGGCGCGGATCGCGGCGAGCACCGACACCCGCACGTCGCCGAGCCCGGCGAGCAGATAGAGCAGCAGCTGGCGGGTGCTCCGGTCGGCCCACTGCAGGTCGTCCAGCACGAGCAGCAGCTGCTGCTCGCCGGCGATCGCGCGCAGGTCACGCGACACCCGCTCGAGCAGGGCGCCGGCGTCGTCGGCCGTACCGGCCGGGGCGGTGCCGTCGAGCCGGCGCAGCGCCTGCAGCACCGGGTGCAGCGGTGAGGCGTCACCGATGTCGAGGCAGGTGCCGAACAGCACCGAGAAACCCGTCTCCCGCAAGGCGTCGGCGGTCTCCCGCAGCAGCCGGCTCTTGCCGACGCCGCTCTCCCCGGTCACGAACACCGCGGCTGTCCCGCCGGGACCGACGTTGCGGAGGTTGGACTGAACGTCGGCCAGCGTGCCGGTGCGCCCGACAAGCGGCCCCTCGTCCCCCTGTCTGGCCATGCTCGGCAGCCTAATCCGTATCCGCCTATCACTATGTCGTCGGTTCGGACTGTTCTGCGTCACAAAAACGACGGAATTCGATGCTGTCAGAGATACGTCGTTCTGCGGATCCGCGTCTTCCCGCTGGCTGGCACCGTACTCCCGGTCAACGCAGTGATCTGGGGGAGCGAAGACATGAGCACCGTCATCAGTGCCGTTCAGGAGCGGCGTCAGACCGTAACCGTGCTGTTCGTCGACATCGTCGGCTTCACCGCTCTGGTGGACCGGCTGGACTGCGCGGAGGTGCGGGCGCTGCAGAGGGATTACTTCTCGACGGTCTCGGCCGTGGTCCGAGGCTGTGGGGGCATCGTCGAGAAGTACGTGGGGGACGCGGTGATGGCGGTGTTCGGCGCCGCGGAGGGGGGATTCGGCCGGGGGGCGGCCGCCTCCGCGGTCCAGGCGGGCCTGTCGGTCCAGGAGTCGTTGAGGGGGCGTCTCCTGGCCGGCAGGTTCCCCGTCCGGACCCGGGTGGGACTGGCCACCGGCGAGGTGATCGTCGACCCGATGGCCGCCTTCGACGGCGGGTACGGGATGATCAGTGGCAGCGTGGTGAGCACGGCGGCCCGTCTGCAGGCCTACGCGCCGCACGACACCGTGGTGGTCTGCTCGGCCACCCGGGACGTGACCGACGAGCTCATCGCCTACCAGGAGCTGCCGCCGGTGTCGGTTCCGGGCAAGCCGTACCCGCTGGACCTGTTCCGGGCGCTGCAGCCGCAGACCGTGTCGCTGGCGACTGTGGCGTAGCGCACTTCTTGGGGTGGATCATCCCCATTTTGGCCACGGACTGGTCTAGACCTGCCTCGCCTGGGGCAGAAGTGTCGTAGGCGCCGGGTAGGCTCGCGCCGTCCTTGACCACCATGGCCTGACCGGGAGTGCCGCCTCGTGACCGCGCAACCAGAGACCTTGTACGGGGCTGACGACCTCACGCACCTGGAAGGGCTCGACGCTGTCCGCAAACGCCCGGGCATGTACATCGGGTCCACCGACAGCAGAGGCATCAACCACCTCGCCAACGAGATCATCGACAACTGCACCGACGAGGGGGTCGGCGGCCACGCCACCCGCATCGCCGTGACGCTGCACGGCGACGGCTCGGTCCAGGTCGACGACGACGGCCGGGGCATCCCGACCGACGTGCACGCCAAGTCCGGGCTGAGCGGCGTCGAGCTGGTGCTCACCCGCCTGCACGCCGGCGGCAAGTTCGGCGGCTCCGGCTACAAGACCTCCGGCGGCCTGCACGGCGTCGGCGCGTCCGCGGTCAACGCGCTCGCCCTGCGCTTCGACGTCACCGTCAAGCGTGACGGCAAGGTCCACGAGATCTCGTTCCAGCGTGGTGTGCCCGGGGTCTTCGACGGTCCCGGGCCGGACGCGCCGTTCACCCGCGAGCCCGGCCTGCGGGTGCTCCGCCGGATGAAGCGGGGCGAGCCCAGCGGCACCTCGATCCGGTACTGGTACGACGCCCGCTACTTCGAGACCGGCGCCAAGCTCGACGTCGAGGCCGTCCGCACCAAGCTGCGCAACACCGCGTTCCTGGTCCCCGGCGTTCAGTACACCCTCTTCGACGCGACCGCCGAGGAGCCGGCCACCGAGACGTTCCACTACCCGAACGGCCTCGTCGACATGGTCGACTTCCTCACCCCGGCGTCGGACAAGCCGGTCTCCGGCACGCTGCTGGTCACCGGCGAGGGGACGTACAAGGAGAACGCGGCCGACGCCAACGGCGTGATGCAGTCCAACGTCGTCCGGCACGCCCAGGTCGAGGTCGCCTTCCGCTGGGGCACCGGCTACGAGCGCACCGTCGAGTGCTTCACCAACACCATCCGCAACGTGCACGGCGGCACCCACCGCAAGGGCTTCGAGCGGGCTCTCGTGCGTGCCCTGACCGAGGCCATCCGCAACGCCCGCGGGCTGCTCAAGCCCAAGGAGGAGCCGCCCGTCCTGGACGACTTCCTGGAGGGCATGACAGCGGTCATCCACGTGCGGGTGCCGGAGCCGCAGTTCACCTCGCAGACCAAGGACGAGCTGTCCACCGCGGGTGTCGCCCGGGTCATGCAGACCCTCGTCGAGACCTATCTGAAAGAGTGGATCGACGGGCGGCGGACCAAGACCGAGGCCCGGACCGTCCTGCAGAAGGTGGTGGACGCGGCCCGCGTCCGGCTCACCCAGAAACAGCAGAAGGACGCGGCCCGCCGCAAGACCGCCCTGGAGGGCGCGTCGATGCCGGCCAAGCTCGTCGACTGCCGGGCCATCGGCATCGACCGGTCCGAGCTGTTCATCGTCGAGGGTGACTCGGCGCTCGGCACCGCCCGGATGGCCCGCTCCTCGGAGTATCAGGCGTTGCTGCCGATCCGCGGCAAGATCCTCAACGTCCAGAAGGCGAGCCTCCAGCAGGTCCTCGACAACGCCGAGTGCTCGGCGATCGTGCAGGTCCTCGGGGCCGGCTCGGGGCGTACCTTCGACATCGGCTCGATGCGCTACGGCCGCGTCATGATCATGGCCGACGCCGACGTCGACGGCTCGCACATCCGGACCCTGCTGATCACGCTCTTCGCGAAGTACATGCGGCCGGTCATCGAGCACGGCCGGCTCTTCGCCGCGATGCCGCCCCTGCACAAGGTGGTCACCAAGGGCCGCAACTCCGAGACCATCTACACCTACACCCAGCAGGAGATGGAGAGCACCGTCGGCCGCCTCGAACAGTCCGGACGTCAGGTGCAGAAACCGGTGCCCAGGTTCAAGGGCCTCGGTGAGATGGACGCCGACGAGCTGTGGGACACCACGATGAACCCGGCCGAGCGCACCGTCCGGCGGATCACCATCGAGGACGCCGACCGTGCCGAGGCCACCCTCGAGCTGCTGATGGGTGAGCGGGTCGAGCCCCGGAAGAACTGGTTGATCGAGGCCGCGGGCCGGATCGACCAAGAGACGATCGACGCCTGAGAGGTCCGCTACCAATGGCACGCCGCAAATCCGACAAGCGCGTCGACCTGTCCGCGTTCGACCAGGCGGGCGCCCGGGTCATCGACAACCCGCTCACCACCGAGGTGGAGGACTCCTACCTGGAGTACGCCTACTCGGTCATCCACTCGCGCGCCCTGCCCGACGCGCGGGACGGTCTCAAGCCGGTCCACCGGCGGATCCTCTGGTCCATGTCCGAGCAGGGGCAGCGCCCCGACCGGCCGTATGTGAAGTCGGCCCGCGTCGTCGGCGACGTGATGGGTAAGTACCACCCGCACGGCGACGTCGCGATCTACGACGCCCTGGTCCGGCTCGCTCAGGACTTCTCGCTCAATACGCCGCTCATCGACGGGCACGGCAACTTCGGCTCGCCCGACGACGGCCCGGCCGCCGCGCGGTACACCGAGGCCCGCATGTCCCGCGAGGCGATGCTGCTGGTCGGCGAGCTCGGCGAGGGCACCGTCGACTTCAAGCCCACCTACGACGGCTCCGAGTCCGAGCCCAAGGTGCTGCCCGCCGCCTTCCCGAACCTGCTGGTCAACGGCACGTCCGGGATCGCCGTCGGCATGGCGACCAACATGATCCCGCACAACCTGGGCGAGGTCGTGGCCGCCGCCCGGCACCTGA
The DNA here is from genome assembly GCF_900113015.1 of Actinoplanes philippinensis. Lineage (GTDB taxonomy): Bacteria > Actinomycetota > Actinomycetes > Mycobacteriales > Micromonosporaceae > Actinoplanes > Actinoplanes philippinensis. The sequence goes on along the minus strand of NZ_FONV01000005.1, from coordinate 289,441 downwards.
TCCGCAAGCCCGGCGCCGACCTCGACGAGCTGATGCGTTACGTGCCCGGGCCCGACCTGCCCACCGGCGGCCAGCTGCTCGGCCTCGACGAGGTGCGCCGGGCGTACGAGACCGGCCGCGGCGTCGTCCGGATCCGGGCCCGCGCCGAGACCGGCCTGCTCGAAGGCGGCCGCGGCCGGCAGGCCATCACCGTCACCGAGCTGCCCTACGGCGTCGGCGCCGAGAAGATCATCGAGGCGATCACCGACGAGGTGAAGGGCAAGGTGATCACCTCCGGCCCCCGGCGTGGCCAGCGCCAGGCCGCCCGCCTCACCGGCATCGCCGACGTCAAGGACCTCACCGACCGCGAGCACGGCACCCGCCTCGTCATCGAGTGCAAGGTCGGCGTCAACCCGCAGGCCCTGCTCGCCGACCTCTACCGGCTCACCCCGCTGGAGAGCTCCTTCGGCATCAACAACCTGGTGCTCGTCGACGGGCAGCCGCGGACCCTCGGGCTCAAGGCGCTGCTCGAGGTCTTCGTGCAGCACCGCTACGACGTCGTCACCCGGCGGACCCTCTATCGGCGTACCAAGCGCGAGGACCGCCTGCACCTGGTCGACGGCCTGCTCATCGCCCTGATCGACATCGACCGGGTGGTCGCGCTGATCCGGGCCAGCGACGACGCGGCCGCCGCCAAGGCCGGTCTGATGACCGAGTTCGGCCTCTCCGACATCCAGGCGACGTACATCCTCGACACCCCGCTGCGGCGGCTCACCCGGTTCGACCGGATCGAGCTGGAGGCCGAGCAGGACCGGCTCCGCACCGAGATCGCCGAACTCACCCGGATCCTCGACAACGAGGACGTTTTGAAGAAGGTCGTCTCCGACGAGCTCGCCGCGGTCGCCAAGGAGTTCGGCGCGGCCCGCCGCACCACCCTCATCGACGGCGATCTCAAGGAGGTCCTCGCCGCCTCGGTGCCGGCCGGCCCGCTCGAGGTCGCCGACGACCCCTGCCAGGTCATCCTGTCCGCGACCGGCCTGATCGCCCGGACCGCCGCGGAGAGCGAGGAGTCCACCGAGGCCCGCAAACGCAGTGGCCGCGTCAAACACGACGCCGTCCGCGCGATCATCCACTCCACCGCCCGCGGCCGGATCCTGCTCGTCACCAACCGCGGCCGGGCCTTCAAGACCGACGTGCTCACCCTGCCGGTCCTGCCCGAGCAGTCCGGCACCGTCTCGCTGCGCGGTGGCATGTCCGCGTCCGAGCTGGTGCCCCTGCACAAGGGTGAGAAAGTGGTCGGCATGGCCCCGCTCACCGGCGGCGAGTCACCGGGCATCGCGATGGGCACCAAGTTCGGCATCGTCAAGGTGTGCGCGCCCGAGTGGCCGGTCCGCTCCGACGAGTTCGAGGTCATCACCCTCAAGGAGGGCGACGAGGTCCTCCAGGCCACCTGGCTCACCGACGGCGCCGAAGCGCTCGTGTTCGTCACGTCCGACGCCAACCTGCTCCGCTTCCCGGCCAAACTCGTGCGGCCGCAGGGCCTCAAGGGCGGTGGCATGGCCGGCGTCAACCTCGGGCCCGACGCCGAGGTGATCTCCTTCAACGCCGTCACCACCTCCGACGGCGAACACGGCGAACCCATGGTCGTCACCTCCACCGGGACCCAGGTCAAGGTGTCACCGTTCGCGTCGTACCCCGCCAAGGGCCGCGCCACCGGCGGCGTCCGGGTGCAGCGGTTCCTCAAGGGGGAGTCGCGGCTGGTGGTCGCCTGGGTCGGCCCGCGGCCGGTCGGCGCCTCGAACACGGGCGACCCGGTCGAGCTCCCGGAACCCGACGCTCGCCGCGACGGCTCCGGAAACCCGGTCATCATGGGTCCGCAGCTCATCGGCCACCTGATCGAGCGGGACTGAGTCCCGGGGGGTCCACGGATGGCGGCCAGGCCTGATCCGTCCGTGGACCCCGCTCCCGAGCCGCTGAACTCCCCACGTCCTGCGGCCGGCCGTCAGGTGAGGAGCCGGCCGTCAGGTGAGGAGCCGGCCGTCAGGTGAGAAGCTGGGCGTCAGGTGAGAAGCTGGGCGTTCGTGGCCTGCGATGCGAGTTCGGCGGTGTGGGCGGCAGCGGCCTCCGGACGGCCGTGATACTGAGCCGGCGTGCTCTGGAAGAGGATCACTCGCCAGCCAGGCAGCCTCCGCTCGGCCACCAGCGTCTGGACGGCGTTGACCGCCGGGTCGAGGGAGTCCCCGCCCGGCGGGATCATGCCGGCGACCGATCGCAACAGGACGGCTCCGGGGCCGAGAATCCGCAGCTCCCTGATCCGGGCGACGTAGGTGGCGGTCGGGTGGTCCTGGAAGATCGGCGCCAGATGCTTACCGATGTCCGACGCGTCCACCTGGCTACCGTCGAACCCGACCAGGACACCGTCCTCCGCGAACAATCCCGCAAAACGTTCGGCGTCCCGCTCGTTCCAGGCGGTGAGCAGATCCCGGTAGAGCTCCCGGACGACTGATTCAGCACGAGTCTCACCCATGCCGTAACCCTCCCACGCCGAAGCCCTCGGGACGGAGCCTGGGCCGGCCGGGGTTGCGGTCACCAGATGGGGCGGATCCGGCCGGGGGTGGCCAGGTGGGTCAGGGCCGTTCTCAGGGCGGCGGCCTGGGCGGGCGTCAGGGCGGCGGCCAGCGGGGCCAGCGTCTCGGCGGCCGCTCGGTCGGCTGCCTGGGTGCAGGCGTGACCCTTTTCGGTCAGGACCAGGAGACGGGCTCGGGCGTCGGTGGGGTGGGGGCGGCGTACGACGTACCCCTTGCGGATCAGCTCCTCGGCCATCTGGCTTGCCGCCTGCTTGGTGATCTCCAGGTGTTCGGCGAGGTCGGTGACGGTGGCGCCGGCGCCGGACAGGCGGGCGAAGGCGAAGCCGTGCGCGGGGCGCAGGTCGGTGAAGCCGCTCGCCCGCACCCGGGAGTCGATGCCGTCGACCAGCGCGCGGGCCGCGCTGAGGAGGAGCACCGGGAGGTCCTGGAGATCGTCACGCACAGGAGCAGTTTGACACAGAGGTCAATCTGCTTGACTATTTGGTCAAGCAGATTGACTACTTCTGGAGGGGCAATGGCAATCCATCGCAGTACGGAGGCAGTGGTCCACCGCTTGCACGGCAGCGTGTTCCACGCCTTCGCGTCGCCGTCGACCGGCAGCCGGGAGCTGTGCGCCTGGCGGATCGAGATCGCGGGCGGGGTGACCGGGGTGCCGCACCGGGTGGGTCGTGAGGAGGTGCTGATGGTGTCGGCCGGGGAGTTGTCGGTCAGCCTGGACGGCGTCGCCGGCCGGGTCGGCGCCGGTGATGTCCTGGTCGTGCCGGCCGGGACCGAGTTCCGGGTCGACAACGACGGCGCCGAGACCGCTGCGGCCTGGGTGACCACGAGCGCCGGCTTCGAGGCCACCCTGCCGGACGGGACCGTCATCACCCCGCCCTGGGTGAGCTGACGCACCGGCCGTGGTCGTGAGTTGTCCCCGCGGTCAAGGCGAGGAAGTGCCGCGCCGCAGTGCGATCACGGCCGGGAAAGCGGCACCGGCGCCATGGCGAAGCGACGTGGCTTCGTGCGGTGGGCCAGGTCAAGAGCGAAGCGGCGGCGAGGTCGACCGCGCCGCCACAGTCACGGTGGTGACGCTTCAGTGGGCGAACCGGTGGGTGGTCCAGCCGGGCGGGGGCGGAGTCCGGAGCCACATGGCCAGCAGGACGGCGCTGGCCGGGAAGAGCGGCGTGGGCAGGTCGGTCAGGGGGCGCCACTCCCACCGGTCGAAGACGTCGGGCTCCAAAGGCCGCGGAACGCCGCCACTGTGATCGGCCGTGACGCCCGCGACGAGCGGTGAGCAGGAGAGCGGTGAGCGTGAGCGGGAGAGCAGTGAGCGTGAGCGGGAGAACGGTGAGCGGGAGAGCGGTGAGCGGCGAAGGCCGTGCAGCGCAGACCGCCAGCGCCGGATCGGCGCCGGCGGTCGTGGCGGTGGGACTCAGGCGGTCAGCGCGTCGATCGCCTTGATCTCGTCAGCGGTGAGCGGGCCTCGCGCCTCGGCCGCGAGGCATTCGGCGAGTTCGGTGCGGTTCTTGACGCCGAGGATCACAGTGGCGACGCCCGGGACGCTGAGCGCGTACCGGTGTGCCAGCGACGCCGGGCTCTCGCCGAAGGAGGCGGCCAGGTCGCGGAAGGGCGCCGCGCGGGTGAAGTCGACGGCCGCCGGGTGGTCGGCCGGCACGTCGCGGTCCAGGGCGTCGGTGAGGGAGCCGGCGGCGACGACCCGGATGGCGGTGACCGCGATCCCGGCGTCGGCGGCCGCCCGGACCAGGCCGGCGTTGTCGGGGCGGGCGGTGTCGCCGTGGATCCACAGGTCGCCGCTCTGGTCGAGCGCGTTGACGACGATCTGCGCGGTGTCCGGCCGGGGCGCGGCGGCGAAGGCGTCGAGCAGCGGGCCGGGGTCGCCGACGGCGGTGATGCCCCACGCCCGGATGAGGCCTTCGTCGCGCAGGTCCTCGAAGACCGGGACGATCTCGTCGCGGTAGCCGGCCGGGTCGACCGTTCCGGAGAGGACGGTTCCGGGACGGCGGAACTGGGTGTGGAGGACGAGCACGTCGAGATGGTCGCGTTCCAGACGGGTGAGGCTGGCCTGCAGGCTGCGCCGGATGCGTGCGGCGTAGTCGCGGCCGTCGTCGTCGGGCAGCTGCACCTTGCTGGTGATCATCACGTCGGAGGGGTGGCCGCGCAGCGCGTCGGCGACCGCCACCTCGGACTCGAAACCCGTGCCGTAGCTGGGCGCCAGGTCGAGCATGGTGATGCCGGCGTCGAGTGCGGCGTGGACCGTCGCGACCGCTTCGGCGCGGTCGGTGGAGCCCCAGACGCCGCCGATGCCGCCGCCACCGAGCGTGAGCGCACTGACACGGCCGAGTCAGCCGAAGGACCGCAGTTCCATCATGTTCTCCTCTTCGTTCCCGGCTGTCCGAATCGACCGTAGAACCTGGAGCGCGCTCCAGATCAAGTCCTTGGATCGATGCGGCGCGCCGTCGGCGCAGAGGTGTCCACCACGTGAATAATCCGTGCTTCCGTACGCCTCGACCAGGGACGATGGCGTCTGCGGGAAAGGGGGAGCGGTGGACGTCGTGGCGCAGTGGGTGACGACCGAGTGGACCAGGCGCTCCCGGGGTGGTCCGGGAGCCGCGCTGCGCAGCGCGGTGCCGCAGGGCTTCCGCCTGCCCGGCCGCAGGCGCGGCGTGGTGCACGAGGTGATGATCACCGAAGGTAACGATTTCCGGCCGATCGAGTCGTTCGGCGCGGAGCCTCCGGAGCGTGAGCCGAGCCTGGCGCGTTCCGGTCTGCGGCTGGTCCGGGCCGACAAGGGGGTACGCGTCGAGCTGCTCCTGGCCAGACTCGGCGACCCGTCGCGGGCCCGCCGTCCGCCGGGTGTCTGGCTGGCGCCGGGGGAGTGGCTGCGCTGGCAGGTCAACTACCGGATGTCGGGCCCGAGGATCGACGGCGGGCGCTGGGAGTACCGGCAGGACACCCTGAACATCGCGGTGGGCCCGGCCGATCCGGAGCTGTTCTTCGGCGAGCCCACCCGGCACATCGACGAGCGGGGTTTCCTGCGGTAGGTCCTACTTGCTCGGCTCCGGCACGTCGCAAGTGATCTTCGGGTTGACGCCCATCCAGTTGAGCGGGCCGGCGACGGTGGTGACGATGACCGTGCCGGCTTTCGCGCAGCTGGCGTCGCCGCTGTCGGAGAAGTAGCCACGCTCGAACGCGGCGACGACACCGAGGACGAGCCAGATGAGAACGATGACCGCACCGATACGCATGAGAGCCTCCAAGCCGGGGTTGAAGCGGCTCATACCCCGGCGGCGGCGATCACTAAACGGGCTTGCGGGCCTGCAGGGTATAGGTGTGGGGCAGCCGCTCCGGCTTCTCGGCGAGTTGCCACTCCTTGGAGTCCAGTTTGCGCATCCGGCCGGGCAGCGCCTCCCACGGCACGCTCTGGTGTTCCTCGAGCCCGGTCAGGACGAGCCCTGCTTCGAGGACCGCGGTGACGATCTCGCCGAGCCCGTGGTTCCACTCGTGGGTGAGGGTGTGCTGAAACTCGTGGTCGGACTCCACATAGGTGCCCGGCTCGTCCCAGATCTGTGGTTCCTTCTGCTCGAAGTACGGCTCGGTGAGGGAGAGCAGCCCGTCGGTGCGGTAGTAGTCCAGCGCCCACAGCACCGGATGCCCTTCCCGGATGAACAGCCGGCCGCCCGGGGCGAGCAGCGACGCCACGGTCTGCGCCCACCGTTTGATGTCGGGCAGCCAGCCGATCGCGCCGATCCCGGTGAAGACCAGGTCGAACTCGCCGGTCAGCGCGTCCCGGGCCGAGTAGAGGTCGCTCTGCACGTACTCGATGTCGGCCCCGGCCCGCGCCGCGAGGGATCTCGCCTGTTCCAGGGCTGCCCCGGAGAAGTCCAGGCCTGTCATGGTGGCGCCGAGCCGGGCCAGTGACAGGGTGTCGGTGCCGATGTGACATTGCAGGTGCACACCGCGCAGCCCGGCCACGTCGCCGAGCCGGGGTAGGTCGAACCGCACCACGTCACTGATGTATGACGGGTCGTCGACGAAGGTCTGCACCCGGTAGCCGGGCGACGCCGCGTGAGGCGCCGCCCGCTCGTCCCAGTTCGCTCGGTTGACTTCCAGGTAGTCGGTCATGGAGCGGACGTTATGCGATCCCGGAACCACAGCGCACTGCGTTTTGGCGTACGCCGCTGGGTCTCGTAGTCGACGTGGACCAGGCCGAACCGCTTCGCGTACCCCTCCGCCCACTCGAAGTTGTCCATCAGTGACCAGGCGAAGTATCCGCGCACGTCGGCGCCCTGCGCGCGGGCCGCGGCGACCGCGTCGACGTGCGCCGCGAGGTACGCCGTCCGCTCGGTGTCCTCGACGAACCCGTCGGCGTCCGGATGATCGGGGTAGACCGCGCCGTTCTCGGTGACCACCAGCGGATATCCGTAGTCGCGGTGCAGCCGCAGCAGCAGCGTGGTGAACCGGTCCGGGGTGATCGGCCAGCCCAGGTCGGTCTGCGGCACGTCGGGTTTGATCTCCCGCACCACCGGCAGCCCGTCGGCGTCGACGGTGTTGCCGTCCAGGTCGCGGCCGGCGAAGTCCTGCCCGAAGTAGAAGTTGACGCCGAGCGTGTCGACCTGGGTCCGGGAGATGATCTCCAGGTCGCCGTCGCGGACCGGCAGCTCGATGCCGCGGACCGCCAGGTCGGCCAGCACGTCCTCCGGGTAGCGGCCGTGCTTCAGCGGATCGAGGAAGACCCGGGCCACGTTGCCGTCGGCCCGCCGTGCCGCCGCGATGTCCAGCGGATCGTCCGAGGCGGGGGTGGCGGTGCCGATGTTCAGCGGGATGCAGATGTTGTTGTCCGGCCGTTTGATCGCGTTGGCCACCAGCCCGTGCCCGAGCAGCAGGTGGTGCGCCGCCGCCGTGGCCGCCGCCGGTTCACGCCGGCCGGGCGCGAACACGCCGTACTGGTAGCCGAGGTAGGCCACGCACCACGGCTCGTTGACGGTGCCCCAGTTGCGGACGCGGTCGTTCAGACGGGCGAAGACCATCTCGGAGAACTCGGCGAACCGGTACGCGGTGTCCCGGTTCGGCCAGCCGCCGGCGTCCTCCAGCTCCTGCGGCATGTCCCAGTGGTAGAGCGTCAGCCACGGGTCGATCCCGTTGGCCAGCAGCTCGTCCACGAGCCGGTCGTAGAAGTCGAGACCCTTGACGTTGGCCGGGCCGCGCCCGTGCGGCTGCACCCGGGTCCACGACACCGAGAACCGGTAGGCGTTCACCCCCAGGCTCCTGATCAGCTGCACGTCGGACGGCATGCGGTGGTAGTGGTCGCACGCCACGTCGCCGGTCTCCCCGACGACGTCGCGGGCGAAGGTGTCCCAGACCGACGCGGTCCGCCCGTCCTCGGCGGCCGCGCCCTCGATCTGGTAGGCCGAGGTGGCGACCCCCCAGGTGAAGTCCATCAGCTGTTCACCAGCCAGCACGCCACCGATCGGTTGTCCGGCCGGTTCTCCAGCATCGGGATCTCCGACCCGCACGGGTCGAACGCCTTCGGGCACCGAGGGTGGAACGAGCACCCGCTCGGCATGCCCTTCAGGTCGGGCGGCGAGCCGGGAATGCCGGTCAGCTCACGGCGCGGGCCCTTCAGGGCCGGGAAAGAGCCCAGCAGACCTTTGGAGTACGGGTGAAGCGCGTCCCGGTAGATGGCCGACGCCGGCGCCTCCTCCACGATCCGCCCGCCGTACATGATCGCGATCCGGTTGGAGAACTCCACCAGCAGCGACAGGTCGTGGGTGATGAAGATGACCGAGAAGCCCAGCCGCTCGCGCAGCTCGATGAGCTGGCCCAGGATCTGCCGCTGCATGACCACGTCGAGAGCCGTGGTCGGCTCGTCCATGATCACGACCTGCGGCTGGAGGATCAGCGCCATACCGATCATGACGCGCTGGCGCATGCCCCCGGAGAGCTGGTGCGGGTAGGCGTCCATCCGGTCCGGGGCGATGCCGACGAGCTTGAGCATCTCCCGGGCGCGGGCGTTGCGCTGGGTCTCGCTCATCTTCGGCTCGTGGGCCTTGAGCACGTCGGTCAGCTGGGTGGCGATCTTGTGCACCGGGTTCAGCGAGTTCATCGCGCCCTGGAACACGATCGCCGTCTCGTTCCACCGGAACTTGCGGAGCTGCGAGTCGGACAGGGACAGCACGTCGTACGGGTCGCCCTGCTCCGGGTGGTAGATGACCTCGCCACCGGTGATCACGCCGGGCGGGGCGAGCAGCCGGGTCATCCCGTAGGCGAGGGTCGACTTGCCGGAGCCGCTCTCGCCGGCCAGGCCGAGCACCTCGCCCCGGTGCAGGGTGAGGTTCACGTCGCGGACCGCGCGGACACCCTGGTCGCCCAGGCCGTACCCCACGTTGAGGTTGCGAATCTCGATCACCGGCTGGCTCATTGAACGACCTCCTGCCGCACCACCGGGGTCGGCGTGGCGTGGCTGTGCTGGGCCCGGTTGTCCAGGACCGGGGTGAAACCGATGCGCATGCGGACCGTACGCCCGGAAGCGGTCTTGATCTTGGTCTTGCCGGCGCTGCGCAGGCGGGGGCTGACGAACTCGTCGATGCCGAAGTTGATCAGCGACAGCGCGGTGCCGAGAATCGCGATGGCCAGACCGGCCGGCACGAACCACCACCAGGCGCTCTGCGCGAGCGCCTGCTGGCCCTGCGCCCAGAACAGGATGGTGCCCCAGTTCCACGTGGTGGCCGAGGTGACGCCGATGAACGCCAGGGTGATCTCGGACAGCACCGCGAAGATGACGGTGCCGACGAAGCCGGAGGCGATCACCGCGGTCAGGTTCGGCAGCAGCTCGAAACCGATCACCCGCCAGGTCCGCTCGCCGCTGGCCCGGGCCGCCTCGACGAAGTCCCGCCGCCGCAGCGACAGCGTCTGGGCGCGCAGCACCCGGGCGTTCCAGGACCACGAAGTGAGGCCGATGACCAGGGCGATCAGCGAGTCCTCGGCGTTCTCCAGGGTGGAGGTGATGATGATGATCAGCGGCAGCGCCGGGATCACCAGGAAGACGTTGGAGAGCGCGGAGAGGGCCTCGTCGGTCTTGCCGCCGACGTAACCGGCGGTCACCCCGATGACGACCGACAGCACGGTCGCCACGATGCCGGCGAAGAAGCCGACGAAGATGACGCTGCGGGTGCCGGCCAGCAATTGGCTGAAGACGTCCTGGCCCAGGTGGGTGGTGCCCATCCAGTGGTCGGCGGACGGTGGCTGGACCAGGTCGTTGCCGCGGGCGCCCGGGTCGTACGGGGTGATCCAGGGGCCGATGACCGCCAGCACCAGATAGACGCCGAGGATGATCAGGCCGGTGGCCGCCTTCTTGTTGGCCACGAAGCGGAAACTGCGCCGCTTGGCCCGCTGGGGCTGGGCCATCGAGCCCTGGCCGGGGATGACCTGCTCGATGCTCGAGGTAGGGATCGTCATCTCAGCCCTCCTTGCGGGTGCGCGGGTCGAGGAGCAGGTACGCGATGTCCGCCAGCAGGTTCGCGACCAGCACCGAGATCGTGATGATCAGGAAGATGCCCTGCATGAGCGGGTAGTCCGACGCGCCGAGCGCCTGGAACAGCTGGAACCCGACCCCGGGGTACGAGAAGACGATCTCCACGAGCAGCGTGCCGCCGACGATGAAGCCGAGCGACAGCGCGAACCCGGACACGTTCGGCAGCAGCGCGTTGCGGGCCGCGTAGCTCATCGCCACCCGGCGGTCGGTCAGGCCCTTGGCATGCGCGACGGTGATGTAGTCCTCCGACGACACGGTCACCATCATGTTGCGCATGCTCAGGATCCAGCCGCTGACCGAGGAGATCAGGATGGTCAGGGCGGGCAGCAGGCTGTGCTGGATCGCGCTCGGGATGAAGTACTGGTCGAACGCCGGCACCAGGCCGTTGTCGAAGCCGCCGGACGACGGGAAGAAGCTGTCCGGGCCGGTGAGCAGGTAGATCGCGATGATGCCGAGCCAGAAGTACGGCACCGAGGAGAGGAACGTGGTGACCGGCAGCAGGCCGTCGGTCCACGAGCCGCGCCGCCAGCCGGCCAGGATGCCCAGGCCGGTGCCGAGGAAGAAGCTGATGATCGTGGTGATGCCGACCAGCAGCAGCGTCCACGGGAGGCTGTTGCTGATGATCTCGGAGACCGGCGTCGGGAAGAACGTGAACGACAGTCCCAGGTCACCGGAGAACAGCTGCTTCCAGTAGCTGACGTACTCGCTCCACAGCCCGGCGTCCTTGTCCAGGCCGAACAGCACGTAGAGGGAGTCGATGGCCTGGCTGCTGAGCTGGCCCTGGTACTTGGTGATCAGCGCCTGGACCGGGTCGCCGGGGATCATCCGGGGGATGAAGAAGTTCAGGGTGATCGCGGCCCACGCGGTGAACAGGTAGAAGGCGAGCCGCTGCAGGAAGTACTTCACTTCGCCACCTCACTGGAGTCGTACAGCCAGCAGGCGGCCCAGTGTCCGGGCACGTCGCCGATCTCCAGCGGGACCGGTGTCTCGGCCGAGCAGCGCGGCATCGCCATCGGGCAGCGCGGGTGGAAGCGGCACCCGGCGGGCGGGTGGATGAGGCTCGGCGGCTCGCCGTTGCCACGGTCCTCGTCTTCGACGTCGGACACGCCGGTGAGCCGGTCCGGGTCCGGCGCGGAGTCGATCAGCAGGCGGGTGTACGGGTGAGCCGGCGACTGTGTCACGGTCTCGCTGTCGCCGCCCTCGACCATCCGGCCGGCGTACATGACCATGGTCTGGTCGGCGAAGTACCGGGCCGACGCGATGTCGTGGGTGATGTACAGGATCGCCAGGTTGAAGCGTTCCTTCAGGTCACGCAGCAGGTTCAGGATGCCGAGCCGGATCGAGACGTCGAGCATGGAGACCGGCTCGTCGGCGAGCAGGGCCTCGGGTTCGGCGCCGAGCGCCCGGGCGATCGCCACGCGCTGGCGCTGACCGCCGGACAGCTCGTGCGGGAACTTGTCGAGGTAGCGCTCGGGCGGGGTGAGCGACACCCGCTGGAGCAGCTCGTGCAGCGCCTTCTCGAGGTCGGCGTCGGTCTTCCCGGCGTTGCCGTGGATCTTCAGCGCCCGGGTCAGGTGGTACCGGATGGTGTGCACCGGGTTCAGGGACGCGAACGGGTCCTGGAAGATCATCTGGACCCGGGCGCAGTACGCGCGGAACGCCGAGCCCGACTTGACCTTCGTCGACTGCCCGTGCAGCCGGATGTCGCCGCCGGTACGGGGATAGAGCTGGGCGAGCAGGCGGGCGACCGTGGACTTGCCCGAGCCGGACTCGCCGACCAGGGCCACCACCTGGCCGCGGCGGAGGGTGAGGTGCACGTCATCGACGGCGTGCACCGCGTCGTGCCGGTTGGAGAACAGGTCGCGCAACCGCCGGCGGACGGGGAAGTGCTTGGTCAGGCCGATCGCCTCGAGCACCACCTCGTCGGCCGGCGCCTTGGCTTCCGGGATCGACGTCATGCCGGTGTCCTTCTAACAAGCTGAAGGCGGGCGCCCCGGTGCACACCGGGGCGCCCGCGGGCGATCAGGAGTTGGCGGGCTGCAGCTTCAGGACGACGGTCAGGGCGCCGGCCTGCGTGGGCTGCATCGGGGCGTAGGAGTCCGCGTCCGAGGGCCAGCCGACCCAGTTCTTGGTGCTGTACGCGCCACCGACGTTGTCCGAGCCGACCGGCAGCATCGGCGCCTGCTCCACGAAGATCTTCTGGATCGTGGCGAGCGCGGCCTTACGGGCGGTCTCGTCGGTCGCGTTGGAGTACGCCTTCAGCGCCGCGGTGGCCTCCGGGCTCTCGAAGCGGCCGAAGTTGCCCTGCTGGGCGGCGGTGCCGATCGGCTTCTTCAGGTCGCCGTCCATCACCGTCTGGTAGATGTCGAACGGCGTCGAGCCACCGTTGGTCCAGCGCATCGTGCCGCCGAAGTCGCCCTTCTGGACGTTGGCGTCCCAGACGTTCTGGTTCGGCTTCTCGACGACCGCCTCGATGCCGATCTCGGCCAGGTTGCTCTTGATGATCTCGAGCGTGGTCTGGTAGTCGGACCACGGGGCCGGGTCGCTCAGCTTGATGGACACCGGCTTGCCGGTCTTGTCCTTGAGGGTCGTGCCCTCCAGCTTGTAGCCCGCCTCGGTGAGCAGCTTCTTGGCGCCCTCGACGTCGACGGTGAAGGTCTTGCCCTTGTACTCGTCGGCGATGTAGGCGTCACCCGCGCCCTCCGGCAGACCGGTGACGCTCTTGATCTCCGGGTGGAAGTAGCCGGCCTCGGCCTGCACGAAGATGTCGTTGCGGTTGATGACCATGTTCATCGCGCGGCGCAGCGCCGGGTCGTCGAACGGCTTCTGGGTGGTGTTGATGTAGAGGCCGTGGATGCCCAGCACGCCCGGCGCCCAGACCTTGTAGTGCGCCGGGTCCTTGGCGACGAAGGTCTGCTGGTAGTTCGGGATGAAGACGAAGCTCCACTCGGCCTGGCCGGTGGCGAGCGCCGTGGACATCGCGTTGTTGTCGGCGTAGGAGGTGTAGCGCAGCTCCTTCACCTTGGGCAGGGGCTGCCAGTAACCGCTCTCACGGACGCTGAGGATCGTCGCCTGCTGGCTGAACGACTTCAGGACGTACGGGCCACTGCCGACCGGCTCCTTGATCGGGTCGGTGGCCGGGTCCGCGATCTTCTCCCAGATGTGCTTCGGCACGATCGGGATCTGCCCGATCACCTTGTGCTGGGTGGTGAACTGCGACGACTTGAACGTGATCTTGACCTTGTTGCCCTCCGACGTGATGGCGTCGAACGGGATGGCGAAGATGTTCAGGGCCTCGTTGCTCTTCACCAGGTTGTACGTGAAGACGACGTCCTCGGCGGTCAGCGGCTTGCCGTCGGACCAGGTCGCGCCGTCCCGGATGGTCAGGTCGACGGTCTTGTAGTCGGCGGACCACTTGATCTCGCTGGCCAGCCACGGCGTCAGCGGGTCGGCCGGCTTGGTGTTGTTCCACTGACCGAGGGGCTCGTAGATCATCCACCGGTAGCCGAGCGAGGCGCCCGCCGAGGTGCCGATGAACGGGTTGTTGTTCTCGGTCACCGTGCCGTTCGGCATGCCGATCGACAGGAACTCGGCCTGCTTGGCGTTGTTCGCGTTGTTGTTCGCGTTCGGCGAGTCGCTGCACGCGGCGAGCCCGCCACCGGCCAGCACGCCGGCCAGGGCGACCGCGAAGAGCTTGCGTCGCTGCATCGAAATTCTCCTCGGAGGATTCATCTGCGGGTGAGAGGGGTGAAACAGGGTGAGAGGGATGCCACGAGGGCGTGCGGCATCGCGTGACCGGCCGTCGGCCGGCCCCGGGTGCCACCGATCCCCGGCCGTCGCAGCGGCCGGTCGATGCGCTATCGGGTGGTGGGTCGGATCAGGAGGAGCTGACCGTTGACTCTCGGACGGTGAAAGTCGCCGGGATTATCGTCGTGCGGTTCGGAAGCGGTGTTCCCTCGAAATGGGCCAGCAGCGCACGTGCCGCCGCCTCACCCATCTCGCGCATGGGCTGGTGGACCGTGGTGAGCGGCGGCTGGGTGTGCGCCGCCATCGGGATGTCGTCGAAGCCGACGACCGAGACGTCCTCCGGGATGCGCCGGCCGTGCTCCTGCAGCGCCTGCATGGCGCCGGCCGCGGAGACGTCGTTGTGGCAGAAGACGGCGTCGAACTCGATGCCGGCCGCGGTGGCCCGGTGGATCGCCTCGGCGCCCTGCTCGAAGGTGAAGTCGCCGAGCATGATCCGGTCCTCGTCGATCGGGTGGCCGGCCTCGGCGTAGACCGCGGCGAACCCGTCCCGGCGCTGCTGGGTGCAACCGAACCGGGAGGGTCCGGTGATCATCAGCGGCCGGCGCCGGCCCACCTCGATCAGGTGCCGGGCGGCCGCGCCGGCGCCGATGTGGTTGGTCGTCCCCACGCTGGGGATCTGCCCGGACATCTGGTCGCGATCGTCGATCAGGACCATCGGCAGGCCACGGGCGTGCAGGGTGGCGATGTAGTCGAGAGTGCCCTCCGGCTCGATGACCAGCAGCCCGTCGAACGACTTGGCCGCGACCTGGGCGCCGAACTGGCGCATCGAGTCCTCGCCGCGATTGCAGGTGAACAGCAGCAGCCCGTACTCCTCGGCCTCGAGGACGTCGACCGCTCCCTGCACCACCTCGCCCATCCACGGCCAGGTCAGTGAGGGCACGAGCATGGCCACCACCCGGGTGCGCCCGCGAGCCAGGTTGACGGCTCGGGCGCTGGGCACGTAACCGAGCTCCTCGATCACCGCACGGACCCGCGCGGCGGTCGATTCGTCCAGCTCACCCTTGCCGTTGAGAACCCGGGAAACGGTGGTCTTGCTGACCTTCGCCCGGGCCGCCACGTCGGCGATGGTGATCGGCACGCTCGCTCCCTCAGTTGCTACCGGTTGATTGCCCCGGGGTTTCGGAACCGGTTTCGGGACCGGTTTCGGCAGTCAACCTCAGTGAGAGCGGTCACGTCAACGGGCCGAGCGAGCTATTTCGATTTCAAGACGGTAACCGACTTCGGTAAACAGTCTTAAACGGTAAGCGGGGCAAGATTCGGGAGAATCACCCCGAGCGGGGCGTCGATCACCAGGTCCGCATAGGGCTCCCCGCGGGTCATGCCGCGATTCACGATCGCCACCCGGATCCCGTCGCGCACCGCCCGCAGCACGAACCGCCGCCCCGACATGACGGTCAGCGACGACCCCAGGACCAGCAGCGTCCGCGCGCCCGCCACCAGAGCGAACGACCGCGACACCCGCTCCGGCGGGACCGTCTCGCCGAAATAGACCACGTCCGGCTTCAGCACTCCGCCGCAGGCCAGGCAGTCCACCACGGTGAACCCGGCCACCTCGGCGTCGTCCAGCTCCACGTCACCGTCCGGGTTGACCGTCGCCGCCACCGCCGCGAACCCCGGATTGGCCGCCGACAGCCGCTCCTCCAGCTCGTCACGGCCGGACCCGGCCCCACACCCCAGACACACCACCCGGGACAGGTTGCCGTGCAGCTCGACCACGTCCCGGGCGCCGGCCGCCTGGTGCAGCCCGTCCACGTTCTGCGTGATCACCCCACCCAGCAGGCCCCGCTCCTGCAGCCGGGCCACCGCCCGGTGCCCGTCGTTGGGCCGCGCGTCGCCGATC
The DNA here is from genome assembly GCF_900113015.1 of Actinoplanes philippinensis. Taxonomy (GTDB): domain Bacteria; phylum Actinomycetota; class Actinomycetes; order Mycobacteriales; family Micromonosporaceae; genus Actinoplanes; species Actinoplanes philippinensis. Next base: position 273,693 of record NZ_FONV01000005.1, on the reverse strand, counting down.
GTGCGCCACCCCAGATGGCTGCGCGCCCAGTAGCGCCGCCGGGCCACCGGATCGCCGGTGAACGTCTGGTAGGTCATCGGCGAGCCCCGCCGGGCCGAGCCGGAGGGGCCGCGATAGTCCGGGATCCCGGAGTCGGTGGACAGGCCGGCGCCACTGAGCACCACGACGTCGCCCTCGGCCACCCACTCGTCCAGCCGGGCCACCTGTTCCACCATCTCCAGATCCATGCCGTCCATCGTCCCTCGCCCGGGTGACCGTGGCAGCAACCCGTACGAGTGGTGCAAGCGCGTTCGTCCGCGGCGTGGCACAAGGTCACCGAGTAGGTTGATGGACGTGATCACGGTGGCGCAGCCGGCCGCCCGTCCCTGGGACGGGCAGCGAATTCTGCGTTTCCTCACCGGGCTGGCGATGCTCGCCCTGGCGGTCACCCTGCGCCTGCCCGGGCCAGCGGTTCCGGCGCCCGCGGCCGCCCCCGCCGCGCCCGCTCCCGTCGCCGCCGTCGCCGAGGTCGCCGCTCCGGATCCGGAGCTCTACGAGACCGAGCGCATCGAGCCGCAGCCGCTCGGCCAGGCCGCCGCCGCCCTGTCCGCAGTGACGTTCACCACCCGTATCCCGCTCGGCGAGATCCCGGCGGCCACCGCCCCGCGCGCACCCCCGGCCCGCTGACGAGCCCCCGCATCGGGCTCGTCATCGCCGGCCGTAGATCGACCTACCTCTGGGGTGCACCATGGAATCCGTCCTGCAAACCTTCCTCCGCGCGGTCCCGCAGGCGACCGCCGTCTGGATCGCCGTCCTTCTCGTGCTGGCCGTCGCGGTCGCCGTCGCCGCCCTGCCCCGGGGCGTCACCACGCCCCCGGCGCCCGGCGCCGGCAACCGGCTCGCCGACCGGCTGGAGTCCGCCGCCACCGAGGCCGCCGAGGTGGCCGAGCGGCGCCGAGCCGAGTGGCTCGCCGCCCAGCAGGCCGTCGACGAGACCTGGGCCGCCTACGAGCAGGCCTCCGACGACGCCCGCCGGATCGGGGCCACCACCGCGTACCCGCTGATGAGCCGCCGCCGCAAGCTCGGCGAGAACGTCGACCGCCAGCGCTACCTGCACCGCGCCGCCACCGAGCTGTGCCGCACCCAGGACCTGTCGATCGCCCAGCTCAACGACGTCTACGCGCACCGCGGCTGGAACCCCCGGCTGCACCCGGTCCAGCAGGAGCCGGTGCTGCGCAACGCGGTCCGGGCGCACCGCTTCGACGCGTACCAGCGTGCGGTGGAGCGGGAGCGGGCCGCCTGGCGCAGCGCCGAGGCCGCCGCCGAGACCCTGCGCGGGCTGCGGGCCGAGGCGTCCGCCGCCCGTCTGCGCGGCCCGGTCACCGAGGCCGGCGAGCAGCAGGTGTACGCCGAGCACTGGACGTCAGCGGAGAGCGAGCGGCGGACACCCGTCGAACTTCCGGCCGCCGCCTGATGTCCACCCTGGATCCGCCGACCGTTCCCAGCGGACCGTGACAACCGCCGGGTAACGTGGCCGGGCGGGCGGTACGGATCGGCAAGGAGGCGATGGTGACGATTACTCCCGCGGGCGAGTCCTCGCCCGTGGTCCGGATACATCGGGCCGCCCTGATCGAGGACGCCGTCCACGAGATCGTCGAGCGCCGCCTGCGAGGCCGCGGGTGGAAGCCGTACATCACCGCGTACACGGGTTACGGCGCTCCCGGCTGGGCGCGCGTGATGGCCCGGGTGCTGCTGGCCAGGCCGGGTATGGTCCGCAAACGCCGGGAGAAGGTCCGCGGCTGGCGCAGTTTCACCACCACCCCGGTGAGCAGCGCGCTGGTCCGCATCGAGCTCGGCGGCACGGTCACCGAGGCCCGCACCGACCGCAGCGGCTACCTCGACGTCATCGTCAAGGGCGACCTCGACCCCGGCTGGGGCAGCGCGAAACTCTCCACCGAGGGCACCGTCCCGGTCGACGCGCCGATCCGCGTCATCGATCCCGGCGTCAAATTCGGTGTGATCTCTGACATCGACGACACCGTGATGGTCACCACACTGCCGCGTCCGCTGCTCGCCGCGTGGAACACGTTCGTCCTCGACGAGCACGCCCGCGCCGCCGTCCCCGGCATGGCGGTCCTCTACGAGCGGCTGGTCCACGCCAACCCGGGCACCCCGGTCGTCTACCTCTCCACCGGCGCGTGGAACGTGGCGCCCACCCTCACCCGGTTCCTCAGCCGCCACCTCTACCCGGCCGGCCCGATCCTGCTCACCGACTGGGGCCCCACCCCGGACCGCTGGTTCCGCAGCGGCCGCGAGCACAAGCGCAAGTCGCTGCGCCGGCTCGCCGCGGAGTTCCCCGACGTGCGGTGGCTGCTCATCGGCGACGACGGCCAGCACGACCAGGAGATCTACTCCGAGTTCGCCCGGGAGCACCCGGAAAATGTGGCGGCCGTCGCGATCCGCCGGCTCTCGCCGACCCAGGCGGTGCTCGCCGGCGCCATCCCCGGCCCGTCGGAGACCGCCGAGGTCGTGCCGTCCGGTGGCAAGACCTGGTTCTCGGCCCCCGACGGCGCCGGTCTCTGGTCGCTGCTACGCGACACCGACCTCGTCCGAAAGCCCAAGGGCTAGGGTTTGTCCAGCTCAGGCTTGGTCGCGGCCTCGGCCGCCCGCTCGTGCAGACGGCCCCGGATCTCCTCCGGGGTGTATGCCCGTCGCTTGCGCTCCGCCCGGGCGATCACGACGCCCGTCGCCGCGACCCCCGCCAGCCCCGCCAGTCCCGCTATCTTCCACCAACGCATCAGCCGAGAATAGACACGTGGGAGCAGAACTCAGCCTCGACGAGGCCATCGACCTGACCCGTACCGGCGACATCTGGATCTTCCGGGGACGATCCGGGCCGGACCGGGCCATCCAGACCCTCACCAACAGCCCGGTCAACCACGTCGGGATGTCGCTGGTGATCGACGACATGCCGCCGCTGATGTGGCATGCCGAGCTCGGCAAGTCGCTCCCGGACATGTGGTCGGGCAAGTTCCAGCGCGGTGTCCAGCTGCACGACCTGCGCGACGCCGTCACCGTCTGGGCCCGCCGTTACGGCCAGCGCGGCTGGCTGCGGCAGCTCGACCCCGGCGTCACCCGGGCGATGGAGGACAAGGCTCTCAAGACCGTCGCCCGGCTGGACGGCACACCCTTCCCGTCCACGTCGCAGCTGGCCGCCCGCTGGGCGCGCGGCCGGGTCCCGCAGATCCGGCTCCCCTGGCAGGACCGGGAGGAGAGCGAGGCGACCCTGGAGAAGGCGTACTGCGCCGAGGTGGTCGCCGTCACCTACGAGGACATGGGTCTGCTGCCGCGCGGGCGCAAGGCCAACTGGTATGACCCGGGCCGCTTCTGGAGCGGCGACGAGCTGGAGCTCTGCGCCGGCTTCACCCTCGGCGACGAGATCGCCGTAACCGTCCCCGAGGCCTGACCCTCAGCGGGCCCTCAGTGCTGTCCGGGGGGTCCGGGCGTCCCCGAGGCCGGCCCTCAGTGCTGTCCCGGGGGTCCGGGCGTCCCCAAGGGCTGCCCTCAGTGTTGTCCCGGGGGTCCGGGCGTCCCCGAGGGCTGCCCTCAGTGTGGTCCCAGGGGTCGGGGGCATTCCCGGGGCCTGACCTCAGCCGACCCTCAGTGCTGTCCGAGGGTGCCCGGGGACAGCACGGAGGGCCGGCGCGAGTGAGCAACGGCTGGCCGCCAAGGCTGTTTCGACACCTCGGGGCCGGCCCGGAGGGAGGACCGGCTGGTCTCCGGAGCTGTCTCCACACCTCGGGGACAGCACTGAGACCAGCCGGGGAGCGACCAGGCGGCGGTTACCGGCTGGTGCGGCGGCCTCCACCTCGCGCCGAGAACGCGGCGGCGCCGGCGCCTGTGGAGGTCGAGGTGGATCGGGTCTGGGCGGCGCCGGATCGTTGCGCGCCGCCACGCGTGCCGCCTCCGGCCGGGGTGGCGCGCTGCTGAGGCGTACCCGAGCGAGGGTCCGAACCGGAACCACGGGCCTGCCCGGACCCGGCCGCGGACGTCCGCCGCCGGGAGGGCTGCTCGGTGGCGCGCTGGCGGCCCTGACCCGTGGCCGGCGTCGCGGGCGCCGCAGCTGCCGTCCCCTCCGCTGTGGAACGGCCACGGCCTCGCCGCGGCCGGCGGGACCGGGACCGGCCGGCCGCACCGGTGTCCTCGGGCGATGCCGGACGTGACGGGTTGGCCGGCGTGCCGGGCGCGGCCGGGGGAGCGGGCGCCACGAAGGTCCGCTCACCGGGCGCCAGCTGGGCCAGCAGCGCGTCGCCCGGCCTGGTCCGCGTGGTGACCGGGCGGATCCCGGCCTTGCGGGCCAGGTCTCGCACGTCGGCCTGCTGCTCGTCGGTCATCAGGGTGATCACCGTGCCGCGGGCGCCGGCCCGTGCGGTCCGGCCGGAGCGATGCAGGTACGCCTTGTGCTCCACCGGCGGATCGGCGTGGATGACCAGGCCGACGTCGTCGACGTGGATGCCCCGGGCCGCGATGTCGGTGGCGACGAGCGTGCCCGCGGTGCCGTCGGAGAACGCCGACATGTTGCGGTTACGCGCATTTTGCGCCAGGTTGCCGTGCAGCTCGACGGCCGGCACCCCGGCCGCGTTGAGCTGACGGGTCAGCACCTTGGCGCGCCGCTTGGTGCGGGTGAAGACCACCGAGCGGCCGGGCGCGGAGAGCAGCTCGACGAGGATGCCGAACCGGTCGTCGTCGCGGACGTGCAGCACGTGATGGTCCATCTCGACCGGCGCCTGGGCCGCCGCGTCGACGTGGTGGGTGACCGGCTTGCGCATGAATTTCTGCACCAGCACGTCGACCCCGTTGTCCAGGGTGGCGGAGAAGAGGAGCCGCTGCCCGCCCGCCGGAGTCTGCGACATGAGCCGCCGCACCACCGGCAGGAAGCCCAGATCGGCCATGTGGTCGGCCTCGTCCAGCACGGTCACCTCGACCGCGTCCAGCGAGGCGTGCCCGCTGCGGATGTGGTCGTCGAGCCGGCCCGGACAGGCCACCAGCACGTCGACGCCCGCTTTCAGGGCCTTGATCTGCGGGTTGGGCCCGACGCCGCCGAAGACGACGAGGGTGCTCAGGCGGGCCGCCTCGGCCAGCGGGCGCAGCGTCGCCTCGATCTGGGTCGCCAGCTCGCGGGTGGGCGCCAGGATCAGCGCGCGCGGGCGGCCGGGTTGTGGTTTGCGGGCCGTGGCGGCGAGACGGGCCACGACCGGGATCACGAAGGCATAGGTCTTGCCGGACCCGGTACGCCCCCGGCCCAGCACGTCACGCCCTGCCAGTGAGTCGGGCAGGGTGGCCGCCTGGATGGGGAACGGGGTGGTGATCCCGAGCCGGTCGAGCGCCGTGGTGAGGACGGCGGGCACGCCGAGCTCGGTGAAGGAAGTCATGAAGATGGAAACTCCGAGTGGTCGATTACTGATCATTCTAGCTCGGCACCCTCTGCAACCGGTTCGCACCCGAAGGCGAACCGGTCCGCACTCAGCACGCCCCATCTTTCTCCTCAGCGCCGGACACCCCCCTGACCGGCCGGTACCTGAGGAGACCCCCGATGAACGCTGAGACACCTGCGATCGAGCGGCGTGGCGAGGACATCGTCCGGGCTAACATGCCGCTCGTCGGTCATCTGGTCCGGGAGATGCTGGCCCGGGTTCCCTCGCACGTCAACCGGGACGACCTGCTGTCCGCCGGCTATGCCGCGCTGGTGGCGGCGGCCCGGGGCTTCGACCCTGAGCGAGGGGTGCCGTTCCCGCGATTCGCCGCCGCCCGGGTGCGGGGCGCGCTGCTGGACGAGCTGCGCGGCCTGGACTGGGCCAGCCGTTCGGTACGGCAGCGGGCCCGCCGTACCGACTCGGCACGTGAGGAGCTGATGGCCGAGCTGGGCCGGACGCCGACCATTCAGGAGGTGGCCGACAAACTGGGCTGCAGTGTCGAGGACATCGAGAGCGGCGAGGGCGACGTGCACCGCGCGACCGTCTTCAGCCTGCAGGGCTTCGCCACGGCGACCGCCGACGACATCGTCACGGAGCCGGGGCTGGGCCCGGAGGAGATGCTGCTGCGCCGGGAGCGGTTCGGCTACCTGCGGCACGCCGTCGACGCCCTGCCGGAGCGGCTGCGCGCCGTGGTGGAGGGCTACTTCTACGCCGAGCGGCCGATGGCCCAGATCGCCGCCGAGCTCGGCGTCAGCGAGTCCCGGGTGTCGCAGCTGCGTGCCGAGGCGCTGCTGCTGCTGCGGGACGGGCTGAACACCCACCTGGACCCGGCGATGGCGGCGCAGAACCCGCCGAAGGAGGGCTGCGTGGCCCGGCGGCGGGCCGCGTACTACGACAAGATCGCCAGCCGGGGCACCCTGAGGACCCGGCTGGCCCTGACCGGCCCGGACGGCCTGCCGGCGGCGGCCGCCTAGACACCGTGGGTTCGCGTGGCCCGCCGCGGTTCGCGGCGGGCCACCAAAAATCACGCGTTGGCGCAGGTGCCGGCCTTCTTCTGGGCGGCGATCGCCTTCGTGGCGCCCATCTTGTAGAGGCTGAGGCCCTCCTTGGCCGGCTCCAGCTTCCAGGCGTCCTGCTCGTAGACCATGGTGTACGACTGGGCCGCGACCAGTTGCTTCGCGATCACGACGGCCTTGTCGGCGCCCTCCATCCGGGCGCTGGTGAGCTGGATCGCCAGGCCCTTGCGGGAGCAGGCGGTGTTCAGCTTGACGTAGTCGTCCTTGGTGATCGCCTTCTTGCCGGCCGCGGTGTACATCTCCCACGCGCCGGCGAAGTCGCCGCCGCTGAACCTGTCGAACACCGTCTGCGCGGCGGCCTTCGCGCCGTCCAGGGTCTTCGGCTGCGGACCGGCGGCTTCGGCCGCGGCGGCGGCGTTCCCGGCCGGCTCCGGGGTGTCCTCGGTGCAGGCGGCGAGGGTGAGGGTGGCGATCGCGGCGAGGGCCACGGCGCCCAGCCGCAGATGCTTCGGGTGGCTGTTGTCCATGTCCCGGTTAATGACGGCCGCCCGCCGTGCGTAACGGCCCCGGCGTGTCGATGACGGCTTCCGGACACTTGCGCCCGCGGCCGTAACCCGGCGCGCCTCGGCTATTCTGGTCGTTTGCCGAATGCTCCACGGGCAAACAAAAAGGCAACCATAAGAATGGCTGCCGAACGCCGGAATGATACCACAAAAAGGGGCGACTTTGTCAAGCTCGGGCGCCGACATCGATTCTGAGCAGGCGTACTTGACCACGCTCTACCAGCGCCTGGATCAATTGCGTGAGCAGGCCGACAACCGGCTGCGCGCGATCCTCCTGGAGGCGGGCGGCACCCCGCAGGGCCGCACCCAGCGGGAAGCCACCCGCGCCCACTATGCCGAACAACTGGCACAGTTCAATTCCGTCGAGAACGGGCTCTGTTTCGGGCGTCTCGACTTCTCCGCGGACAGTCCGCGCTATATCGGGCGGCTCGGCCTCTTCGCCGAGGACCGGGACGCCGGCCCACTCCTGGTGGACTGGCGCGCCCCCGCCGCCCGGCCGTTCTACCTGGCCACCGCGGTGCAGCCGGAGGGCGTCACCCGCCGCCGGCACCTGCGCACCCGAGGCCGGGTGCTCACCGGCATCGACGACGAGACCCTCGACATCGAGGCCGGTGACGGCACCGGGCGCGAGGACGTGACCGGCGAGGCCGCGCTGCTCTCCGCGCTGACCGCCAACCGGACCGGCCGGATGCGTGACATCGTCGAGACCATCCAGGCCGAGCAGGACGAGGTGATCCGCTCCGGGCTGCCGGGCGTCCTGGTCGTCCAGGGCGGGCCGGGCACCGGCAAGACCGCCGTCGCCCTGCATCGGGCGGCGTACCTGCTCTACACGTACCGGGAGCAGCTGACCCGCAGCGGCGTGCTGATCCTCGGGCCGAACACCACGTTCCTGCGCTACATCTCCCAGGTGCTGCCGGGCCTCGCGGAGACCGGTGTGCTGCTGGCCACCCTCGGCGACATGTTCCCCGGGGTCCGCGCGCACGCCGCCGAGCCACCGGCCGTCGCCGCGATCAAGGGAAGCGCCGACATGCTCGACGCCCTGGAGAACGCGGTGGCCGACCGGCAGACGGTGCCCGGCGACTTCGTCGAGGTCGACCACGACGGCTACCCGCTGCGCATCGAGCGCGAGGTGCTGCTCGCCGCCCGGACCGCGGCCCGCCGCTCGGGCCGCCCGCACAACGTGGCCCGGCAGATCTTCGTGACCGAGGCCATCCACCAGCTCTCCCAGCAGATCGCCGAGCGGATCGGCGCCGACCCGCTCGGCGGCGACAACCTGCTCTCCGAGGCCGACCTCGCCGAGACCCGCCGCGAGCTGCGCGAGGACATCGACGTCCAGCAGGCGCTCTTCGACTTCTGGCCGGTCCTTACCCCGCGCCAGGTGCTGCGCGACCTGCTCAGCGACGCCGACCGGCTGGAGTCGGCCGGGCTCCCGGCCGAGCTGCTGCGCGACCGGTCGGCGGGCTGGACCCCCGCCGACGTCCCGCTCCTCGACGAACTGGCCGAGCTCCTCGGCGTCGACGACACGCTGAAGGTCCGCGAGCAGCAACGGCAGAGAAAAGCGGCCATCGAGTACGCGGAGGGCGTCCTCGAGATCGTCGAGGGCTCCCGGTCGCTGGACTTCGAGGACGAGGGCGCCGAGAAGGACGAGATCCTGTCCGCCCTGGACGTGGTCGACGCGGGCGCGTTCGTCGAGCGGCACGAGGTGATCGACACCCGGACCGCCGCGGAACGGGCCGCCGCCGACCGTACCTGGGTTTTCGGGCACGTCATCGTGGACGAGGCGCAGGAGCTGTCGCCGATGGCCTGGCGGCTGCTCATGCGGCGCTGCCCGAGCCGGTCGATCACCGCGGTCGGCGACGTCGCCCAGACCTCGGAGCTGGCCGGCACCAGCAGCTGGGAGCAGGTCTTCGAGCCGTATGTGGCGCAGCGCTGGCGGATCGTCGAGCTGAGCGTCAACTACCGCACCCCGGCCGAGGTGATGGCGGTCGCGGCCGACGTGCTGGCCGCCGTCGATCCGGCGCTGCGGCCGCCGCGGTCGGTCCGGTCGGCAGGCGTGACGCCGTGGGCGCGGCGGGTGGCGCCCCTCGCCCTTTCCGGCGAGCTCATCGCAGAGGTACGGAAGGAAGCCGCCCTCATCGAGGAGGGCCGTCTCGGGGTCCTCGTCCCGGAGCGCCTGGAGGGCTCGCTCGGCGCCGATCTGCTCGCGGCCGTTCCCGGAGCGGCCGTCGGTGAGCAGCCCGACCTGCTCAACCACGTGGCGCTGATGACCGTTCGCCAGGCCAAGGGACTGGAGTTCGACTCGGTCCTGGTGGTGGCGCCGGACGAGATCATCGCCGAGTCGCCGCGGGGACTGTCCGATCTGTACGTGGCGGTCACCCGCGCCACCCGGCGTCTCGGGGTGCTGCACACCGAGGATCTCCCGAAGGTGCTCTCCTCGCTGTCCTGACTCTCGTGGTGACCTGTGGCCCGTGTCGAGCCGCAGGTCACCACGTGTCTCCTGCGGCGGGGCTGGCGCATTTGTCCGTTATGCGTATCTAGAGTGGCCGCGTGGCTGAATTCAGAGTGTCGGCGGCCAGCGCTGACGATGTGCGGGTGATCGCCGGGTGGGCGGTGGCCGAGGGCTGGAACCCGGGCGACGGCGACGAGAGCGCCTTCTTCCCGGCGGACCCCGGCGGGTTCCTGGTGGGACGGCTGGACGGGCGGCCGATCACGTCGATCTCCGCGATCCGCTACGGGACCGGACACGGCTTCATCGGGCTCTACCTGACCGTTCCGGAGTTCCGCGGGCGCGGCTTCGGGTACCGGACCTGGCAGGCCGGCATCGAACGGCTCGCCGGACGCAACATCGGGCTCGACGGGGTCGTCGCGCAACAGGACAACTATCGGAAGTCGGGCTTCCGGGACGCCTGGACCACCACCCGATACCAGGGCGTCCTCGGCGGGCTGCGACGCGACACCGGCATCGAGGTCACCGATGCCCGCAGCGTGGCGTTCACCGACCTGGCCGCGTACGACCGGCGGTTCTTCCCGGCCGAGCGGGACGCCTTCCTCGCCCTGTGGATCACGCTGCCCGGGCGGCGGGCCGTCGTCGCACGCCGCGGCGGCGCCGTCGTCGGTTTCGCGGCGCGCCGGCCGGCCGGCGACGTCGACCGGATCGGGCCGCTGTTCGCCGACTCACCGGAGATCGCCGAGTCACTGCTCGCCTCACTCAGCGTTCCCGGCGGGGTACGGCCGGCCGGCGCCGAACTGATCAGCGGCGGAACCGCCCTGCTCGGCGGCGGAGTCGTACCGGCCGCCGGCGACGAGGTGCCGGTCATGATCGACGTGCCGGCCGGGCACCAGGAAGCCGTGCGGCTCGCCGAACGGGCGGGACTCAAAGCCGCCTGGGACACGGCACGGATGTACACCGGCGGCGTCCCCGAGATCGACCGCGCCGGGATCTACGCCGTCACGTCCCTCGAACTGGGCTGACCCCCGAACCCGGTGAGGCTCCCACCGTGTCTCGGGACACCGTGGGAGCCTCACCGTTTCAGCACGGGGCGCGGGACGGACACCGGTCCGGTGGGTACGCGTGGCCGTACCCCTCCCGGGTCCCGGCGTCCTGAGACGCCGAGCCGGTCCGCATCGCGCCCGTCCGTATCGCGGATGTCAGGCGGCCGGAGCCGGCTTGACGCCGCGGCCGATCGCCGTGTGACCCTGCGCGTTCGTCATCGCCAGACGGCTGCGCATCGTGGTGTTGTTGGCGATGTTCGCGTAGTAGGTGGCGCGGCGGCGGGCCGTGATGCTCTCCGGGTTCTCCGGGACCGGTGCCAGCTCCGGGTTCAGGTGCGTGTTCAGGCCGTCCCGCAGCAGCGACAGCGCCTCGGCCCGCAGCTGCGAGACCCGCGACTCGGTGACGCCCAGGTCAGCCGCGATGTCCGCCATCGGGCGCTCCTGCAGGAAGTACTCGGTGACGACCGTCTGCAGACGCTCCGGCAGCGAGTCGATGGCGTGGTGCAGGTAGCCGATCTGCTCCCGGCGCAGCAGCATCTCCTCAGGGCCCGGCTCACGCTCGGTGACCAGGTCGTCGGCACTGCTGGTGGTGAAGCCCTGCAACGACAGCACAGTCGCGCGCTGCACGTCGGTGTCGGTCTGGTGCAGGTCCGTCGTCGTGGTGCCCAGCGCCTGCGCCAGCTCCTCCGGAGTCGGCGTGCGGCCCAGCGTGGTGGTCAGCTGCTGGCGCGTGACGTCGGTGTTGCGGGCCTTCGACCGCACCGAACGGGTCGCCCAGTCCAGCGCGCGAAGCTCGTCGAGCAGAGCGCCGCGGATCCGGGTGCCGGCGAACCGGTGGAACGGCACACCCCGCTGCGGGTCCCAGCCGCGGGCCGCCGTGACCAGAGCGTGCAGGCCGGCGCTGGTCAGGTCATCGCGGTGGATGTGGTTCGGGATCCGGCTCAGCATGTCCCGCACCAGGTGGCCGACCAGCGGCATGTGCGTACGGATCAGGTCCTCCTGCTCCCGCACGCTGAGCACAGGCGTGGCGGAAGCGGTGTCGGCGGTGAGGTCGGCAGCGGTCGTCACGGTGCTGGTCATCTGGTTTCCCCCGGTTGCTCGTCGGCGCCCCTGGCTGGGTGGGCACCGGCTGACAGGAGAAACTTTCAAGTGCGGAGGGTGCGTGCTCCGGTCACGGACAGTTGCCTACCGGTTGCTTCAAATCGGCCCGCTCTCGGCCGCGCCCGGCCCCGCCTTGGCCGCGCCCGGCCCGCCTTGGCCTGGCCCGCCTTGGCCCGGTCCGCTTGGCCTGGCCCGGCCCGCATCGCCCGCCGGTCCGTTTCGCCTGGTGGTCGGCCCACTGGTTCTGGCTCGCTGTGTCTCGCTTGCCTGGCCGGTCTGCCGGGTGCTGGCATTGCCTTGCTGTGCCTTGCTCGCCGGGCCGGCTGGCCTGCTGGATGCCGGCCCGGCCGGATCGGGCCGCTTGCTCTGGCGGTGCGGGTTGATCGGCCTTTCTCGTTTCGGGGCGCTGTGTTCGCGATGGCCTTCCATCGGCGGGTCAGGGGTCCGGTTGAGAGTTCCCGTGCGGGTGCGGCAAGGTGTGCCGCATGGATCTGAGCGACACGAGCGCGGCCGTCACCCTCGTCTCCGGCCTTGTGATCTTGACCGGGGTGATCGGCGTGCTTCTGCCGATCCTGCCCGGACTGCTGCTGACCTGGGGTGGCGTGCTGCTCTGGGCGCTGCTCGGCGGCGGTTCCGGTGGCGCCCGGCTGCTGGTCGCCGTGCTCGCCACGCTGATCGCCGGGATCGGGATGGTGGTCAAGTTCGTATGGCCCGGCAAGAAGCTGAAGGACACCGGTGTCCCGGCCGCGGCCGTCGCGGTCGGTGGTGCCCTCGGCCTGATCGGCTTCTTCCTGGTGCCGGTTGTCGGCCTGGTGCTGGGCTTCATCCTCGGCGTCTGGCTGATGGAGCTACGCCGCCTGGGTTCCGAGCGGGCCTGGCCGTCGACCCGCGCCGCGATCGCCGTGGTCGGCCTGTCCCTCCTGGTGGAACTCGCCTCGGCCCTGCTGATCGCCGTCCTCTGGCTCTTCGGCCTGGCCTTCTCGTAACCGAACCTCAGGCTGTGGCCGGCCCCGATCTCAGCCTGTCGTCGGCATCGGCTTCAGCCTGTGGCCGGCCCCGGTCTCAGCCTATCGTCGGCCTCGGCTTCAGCCTGTGGCCAGCTCCGGTCTCAGCGTGTGGCCAGCTCCGGTCTCAGCCTGTGGCGGGCTCCGGTTTCAGCCTGTGGCCGGCCTCGATCTCAGCCTGTGGCCGGCCTCGGTCTCGGCATGTTGTCAGCCCGGCCCCGGGCTGTCGCCAGCCCCGGCGTCGGCGGAGCCGCTAGGCGGATGGTCGCTGGTGAGGCGGACTCTGCCGGCGGCGCTGGCGTCGCTGGGTCAGCAGGAGCAGCAGGGGGATGGCGGTCAGCGTGGCTGCCACCGAGACGGCCGCGACCACCGTGAGCCCGGTCGGTCCGCTCGGGTGGGCTGCCTGGACGGCCTCGCCGCCTCCGCCCGCGCTGGTCGACTCCGGGGTGGCCGATGACGCCTCGGCAGCCGCCGCGACCTCCTCCGGTGTGACGAGCTTGCCGACCGATGCGCCGGCCGGCAGGGAGAAGCCCCAGTCGAGCAGCGCGGCGCCCTGCTCCCACCCGCGCAACGGCCGGGCCTCGGCGCCGAGGACGGTGGCGACCAGGGTTCGCCCGTTGCGGGTGGCGGCGCCGACGTAACTGTGCCGGGCCAGATCGGTGAAGCCGGTCTTCCCACCGAGCGCGCCCGGGTAGTTGTAGATCAGCTTGTTCTCGTTCTGGAACTGGAACCCGCCGGCCTTCGGCTTCTTCTGAGCGGGCATCTGCGCCGTCTTCGTGAGCACATACTTGCGGAAGTCGGCGTTGGCGAAACAGACCCGGGCGATGAGCGCCAAGTCGTACGCGCTGGTGAACTGCCCTTTGCCGTCGAGGCCGGAGGGTGTGACCGCATGCGTCTGGCGTGCGCCGAGCGCCGCGGCCTTGGCGTTCATCGCGGCGACCGTCTTCCGCAGACCGTCGGTGCCGCCGCCACCGGCCAACCTGGCGAGCGCGTTGGCCGCGTCGTTGCCGGAGTTGAGCATCAGACCCAGCCACAGCGTCGAGATCGAGTATGTGCCGCCGACCACCAGGCCGACGGCCGAGCTACCCGGTTCGATGTCGAGGTCGCCGCGGGTGACGGTCATCTTACGGGCCGGGTCGAGCTGATCGATCGCGGTCGCGGCCAGCAGCATCTTCTGCACGCTGGCGGGAGTCTGGTGCACGTGCGGGCCGCACGCGCCGAGCACCTCGCCGGTGCCGAGGTCGGCGACCAGCCAAGTGGTCGCGGTGAGCGCCGGTGGACTGGCGCTGCCTTCCGGGACGACCAGCCCGTGCGTCGCGAGAGCCTGGCCGCCGACCGTCATGTCCTCGGCCACCTCGGCGGGCGGCGTGGGTCGTGGCGGAGCGCTCGGCTTGGCGATCTTCGGCTTGGGACAGGGCACTTCGGCGAGGGCCTGCGAGACGGTACGGAGGGAGACGCCGGCCCGCGCGGTGGTGCTGCCTGAAGTGACGCTCTGCGCGGTTACGTTGCCTGAAGTGACGCTCTGCGCGGTGACGTTGTCCGATACGACGCTCTGCGCGGTGGTGCTACCCGACGCCGCGGCGTGTGTCTCGACGCTCAGCGAAGGGGCATGGCCGGCAGCAATGTCGGGTGTCGCCGCGTCGAGGCCAACTGCGGTGGCGGTGTCGAAAGCATCGGCGGCGGTATTCAGAGCCGTGGCGGTGGCGGCGTTGAGAGCCGTGGCGGTGCCGGGAATGGTGGTGCGGAGAGCCGTGGCGGTGCCAGGGGCTGGGGCCGGCGGCCGGTCGGGGGAGGCGGGCGTGCCGTGGAGCGGGACCGCGGGCGTGCCGTGGAGCGGGACGGCCAGCAGGAACGCGGCCAGCGCCGCCGGGAGGGTCCTCACGGCCAGCGGTCGCCGGCGGTCAACCGGCGCTCCAGCAGGGTGGCCAGGGGGATCGGGTCGCCGTCGCCCCCGCCGGCGCCGACGATGAGACGGGCGGCGCTGGGGGACAGGTCGGCTCCGGCGAACCGGGCGCGCAACGACGGGGCGACGGTGAGCACGTAGTAGCCACCGTCCTCGCCCACCGCGACCGAGCGGTCGGACTTGAGATACCACCCGCGGACGTGGGTCTTGTAGGTCGACCGGCCGTCCAGGCTGCGCGCGCTCAGCACGTGGGGCCGCAGCCCGAGCTCACCGGCCCGGTGGACGAAGTCGTCGAGCAGGGCCTCGGCCCGGCGCGTCTCCGCGGCCCGGTCGGCCTCCAGAGCGGCGGCGCGAACGGCCACGGCACGCCGTTGCTGCTCCCGCCAGGCGGCCTGCTCGTCCTGCATGGCGCCGACCCTAACGTGGGAACCCGGCCCTCGGCCAACCGGGCTTTGACGGATTCGCCTCCCATTCCCGGTCCCATTCCGATAACCGACGGGAAAGAATTGCCGGATCGCGGTCAGGAGTTGCGCGGCGGACCGGTTGCGCGCCAGACTGGGCGCGGTTGAATTATTCATCTCGGGAGTCGTTATGGCGCGGCAGGTAATCACCACCCTGATCGACGATCTGGACGGCAACAAGGCGGATCGGACTGTCGAGTTCAGTCTCGACGGCGTCAGCTACACGATCGACCTTTCCGAGGCCAATGCCGGAAAGCTGCGTAAGGCTCTGGACCCGTTCATCAGTGCGGGCACTCGTCTGGGCCGCACCACGTCGGCGCGCATCCCGTCGCGTGGCGCTGCTCCTGTCCGGACCGCCGGCTCGCGCGACGAGAACCGGTTGATCCGCGAGTGGGCGATCAGCAACGGGCACAAAATCTCCGAGCGGGGCCGCATTCCGCAGGAGGTCAGCAACGCCTACCGGGCCGCGCACGGCCGCTGATTCGTGCCGTTGTCGCCGTGCCGGCACCGGACCGGCACGGCGAGTGGCCGCCGCCCCGCAGCGGGCTCGCGTGAGAAATCCCACTCGATCTTCGCCGAATCGTTAACAGTCCGAATTGGACGGCGAAATACTTTCCGGGCGCCGAGCCGCAAAGGCGCGACGCGCAGCGAAGACCCAGCGGACGAGCAGCAAATGCCCAGCCGACGAGCAGCAAAGGCGGCCCGTCGCGGCGATTGATCCGCCTGCCTGCCGCAAAGCCCGCCCGCCTGCCCCGAGCCCGGGCGTCCGGCTGCCCTAATGCCTGCCCGGCGGCGGCCAAGCTCGCCCGCGCGTCTGCCCTAATGCCTGCCCGGCGGCGGCCAAGCTCGCCCGCGTGTCTGCCCTAATGCCTGCCAGGTGGCGGCCGAGCCCGCCCGCGTGTCTGCCGTAATGCCTGCCCGGCGGCGGCCGAGCCCGCGCGCCCGGCAGCCGCAACGCGCGCGTCTACCGCCAAGCTCAGCCGGCGGGGTGCAACGCCCGGTCGGCGGGCGCGATGGCGCCCGGGGCGCGATCGGTGATCGGTCCAGGCCGCGGCCGGTGAGGGATCAGAGACGCAGGCGAGGCAGTTCGCCGGCGACGGCCTCCAGCACCGTCTCGTCGCCGGCATACCAGCTCGACTCCCGCGGCCAGTGCGTGATCACGTCGGTGAATCCGAGTTCGCGGGCGCGGCCGACAGCGTCGGTGAAGGCCTCCACGCTGCTCATCGAGAAGATCGGTGACGTGTCCAGGTTCAGGTAGCGGTCCACCGAGTCCAGGGGGCGGCCGGCCGCCTCCAGCGTGGCGGTGAATCGGTCGCCGAGCACGGCGACCTCCTTCCACCACAGTTCGGCGTTGTCCACGTGCTGCGGGCCGGTGGTGACCCAGCCATCGCCGTGCCGGGCGGCGAGGCGCAGGGCCCGCGGGCCGTTGGCGGCGACCACGAACGGCGGCCGCGGCTGCTGGACCGGGCCGGGGATGCTGCGGGCGTCGACGGCCGAGAACCAGTCGCCGGACCAGGTGGTCGCCGGCTGCCGCAGGATGGTGTCGAACAGTTCCAGGAATTCGGCGAACCGGTCGACCCGGGCGCGAGGTGTGAGTTCCGGCTGCCCGAGGACCGCCGAGTCGAAGCCGATGCCGCCGGCGCCCAGGCCGAGGATGAGCCGGCCCGCCGAGATGTCGTCGAGGGCGGTGGCCTCGCGCGCGAAGTGCACCGGGTGGCGGAAGTTCGGCGTCGCCACATACGTGCCGAGGCGGATCCGGGAGGTGACCAGGGCGGCCGCCGTCAGGGTCGGCACCGAGTCGAACCACGGGCCGGCGATGAGGTCACGCCAGCCGAGATGGTCGTACGTCCAAGCATGGTCGAAGCCGTACTCGTCGGCGAGTCGCCAGCGACGGCTCGCGACGGCCCAGCGCTGGTCGGGAAGGATCACGATGCCGATACGCACCCGCGGAAGCCTACCGGGACGCCGAAGCCACCCCGGCGGGCCTCACCGGAGGCCGGTAGAAGGAAGCCCGGGCGACGGCGGCAGGGCAGGCCGGGGGAAGCCTGGCAGGGCGGGCAGGCGGGATGCCGGCAGGCGGGCAAGCGGGATGCCGGCAAGCGGGATGCCGGCAGGCGGGATGCCGACAGAGCGGGCAAGCGGGATGCCGGCGGTGCGGGCGGGCGGATGCCGGCAGAGCAGACCAGGGGAAACGGCGATAGCAGGCCGGTCGAAGGCGGCAGAGCACGCCGGGCAACGAGGCAAGACGATCGCAGGTGAAGAAGGGAAGCGGAAGGAGGGGAGGGGCGAAAGGGAGGAGGAGGAAGACGGGAGAAGGGGAAGACGGGAGAAGAGGAAGACGGGAGAAGGGGAAGGGCGAGCGGCGACGTTCAGGCGCTCTGGCGGGCCTGGCTGCCCGGGGCCTCCGGCACGGCCGCCGCCCCTTCGAAGGCCTGCAACGCCCGCAGCAGGTCCTGCTGGGCGGCTGCCGGCATGCGTCCCAGGACGTCGGCGAGGGCGGCCCGGCGGCGTTCCCGCAGGTCGGCCAGGAGGCGCCGGGACGCCGAGGTGAGCAGCAGCCGTACCTCGCGCCGGTCTCGTGGGTCGGCGACGCGGCGCAACAGGCCGGTCGCCTCCAGGCGGTCGCAGAGGCGGCTCGCCGACGACGGCACCACGTCGAGGGCTTCGGCGAGCCGGCTCATGTTGGTGTGCCGGTTGCCGGCGACTATGGTCAGCACGCGCAGCTGGGCGGGCGGCACCGGGGGCTGCTGGGCGAGCCTGGCCCGTTCGAGGACGGCCACCAGCGCCTCCACCGACGACTCGACAGCCTCGGCGATCTCGGTGGCACGATCCATCCCGTATCCCCGTCATCGCAAGTCGCGGGCCCGTGAACCTGCATGTATACCCGGTCCGGCGCTGCCGGAAACAAGATCAGCGTCGCCAATCCAGGCAGACCATGACAGCGTCGTCCTCCGGGTCGGCGCCGGCGTGGTATTCGCGCAGGCCTCGCAACACCGTACCGACCGCCTCGGTGGCGGGCTGCAACCGTGTCCGCCGAAGTGCGCTGAGCAGCCCGGATTCGCCGAATCGGGGGAGCCCTGTCGGGGTGGCGGCGTGTACGCCGTCGCTGACCACCAGCATCCGGTCGCCGGGTTCGAGCTGGAATCGCTGGATCTCGTAGTGCGCCTCGGCGAACATGCCGAGCGGCAGCTGCTGCTCCAGCGGCACCTGCTCGATGCCGCTGCCACGGGCGATCAGGCAGTGCGGCGAGCCGGCGTCGACGGCGGCCACTCCACCGCTCACCAGGTCGATCTCCAGGAGCAGGGTGGCGGCGTGGACGGTCCCGGCGTATCGGGAGTGGACCGCGTCGGAGGCGAGTTCGGCCTGCTCGACGATGTCGGCCCCGAAGCGGCGGGCGTTGCGCATGGCGTTGACGGCCAGGGAGGTGAGCAGGGCGGCCTCCATTCCGTCGCCGTGCCCGTTGAGCACGGTCAGGGTCAGCCGGTCGCCGTCGAGGGCCCAGTCGAAGTGGTCGCCGCGGACGTCGTACGCCGGCTCGAGCTGACCGGCCACCAGGAACCGGTCGTCGCCGAGGGCGCGGCCGGGCAGCAGATCCCACTGCAGCTCGGCGGCCATGGTGAGCCGTCCGCGGCGGCGCGCCCGGTGGTACCGGTCGGTGGAGATCTCGGCGGCCCGCAACGCGGTGGCCAGGTCGTCGCTGTCGGCGGCGAGCCGCTCGGACAGGTCGTCGGAGGGCTGTGCGGGCAGTTCGACGCGGAGCACGCCGACCCGCTCGCCCCAGCAGGTGAGGGGCAGGTGCAGCCGGACCTGGCCGGTGGGGGCGCGCTCGACGCAGGGCTGCTGGCTGGCGAAGCAGCGCAGGGCGGTGGTCGCGTCGGCGGGCTCGGGGTCGCCGAGCAGCGGCTGCAGGCGGGTGCCGGTGAGGTCGGGCACCAGCACCTGGACGGCGCCGGCGGCGAAGTGGCGCCGGAGGTGCTCGGCGGCGGCCTCGGGCAGGCGGTCGGGCGGCGCGGCCCGTAGGAGCGAGCCGAGGGGTGCCGGCTGATCGGACATTTCCAGACTCCTCTCACGAAGCGACGTGCTGAGCGACGGCGGCGGACAACGGACACGAGCGACGGGACGTTCGACGGCGTGCGCCATCGAACGCCGAAGGACGGCGCTGGTTATTTGTTATACGGCAACCAAATCGCGCCGGGGTACCCCACCCAGGGCGACCCGGCGCGACAGGCCTCAGGCGAAGGACTTCTCGAAGTGGATCAGGCTTCCACTGCGCGGGCTGGAGTGCATGCGAACGTTCTCGCCCAGCGCCTTGATCAGGAGAAGGCCCCGCCCGCGCTCGCTGGTCGGCGACGGCGTGGCGTCCACCGCGGGGTCGAAGCCGGAACCGTCGTCCATCACGTCGATGGAGCAGTGGTCCTCGCCGACGTCCAGGCGGACCTCGAACTTCTCCGCCCCCGCGGCGTGCTTCACCACGTTGGCGCACGCCTCGGTGAGGGCGATCTCCAGATCGGCGCCGGCCTGACCGTCCACGCGGAGGATGGTCAGGGCGCACCGCAACAGCCGGCGCACGGCGGGGACGCTGTCCACCTCACGGGGCAGATTGAGCCGAACCGACATGCGCATGCCGCTTTCTGTGCCCGATCCGCCGCCCGGCTAACCGTGACGCTGATGACCCGATCGCTGATTCGTGTTATCCATGTGGGCCGCGCCCGTCTCCCTGTGCAGCGGATACACGGAGTGGAGAGACATGGTGGGACAACCTGACACGGCGACCGTCGTCGCGGCCCGCGCCGGCGATCCGGTGGCGGTCGACCGGCTGGTGGCCGGATATCTGCCGCTGGTCTACACCATCGTGGGCCGGGCTCTGGAGGGCCACGCCGACGTCGACGACGTGGTGCAGGAGGTCATGCTCCGGGTGCTGCGCAACCTGGGCGAGCTGCGCGACCCCGCGGCGTTCCGTTCGTGGCTCGTCGCTATCACCGTGCGTCAGGTCCGGGAACGCTTTCGCGCCCGGCCGCCGGCTGACCCGCTCGATCCGGATCTGCGTGATCCGGGCGCCGACTTCACCGATCTGGCGATCACCCGGCTCGAACTGTCCGGGCAGCGCCGGGAGACCGCCGAGGCCACCCGCTGGCTCGACGACGACAACCGCGAGCTGCTCTCGCTGTGGTGGCTGGAGGCCTCCGGCGAACTCACCCGGGACGAGATCGTCGAGGCCAGCGGCCTCGGCCGCCAGCATGCGGCGGTCCGCATCCAGCGGATGAAGGCCCAGCTGGAGACGGCCCGGGCGGTGGTCCGGGCGCTGCACGGCCCACACTGCGCGGACCTGGCCGGCGTTCTCATGGGCTGGGACGGCCGTCCCAGCGCGCTCTGGCGCAAGCGCATCGCACGGCACACCCGCGACTGCCGTCTCTGCGCGCCGGCCTGGCAGAACCTCGTCGAGGCGGAGAGGCTGCTG
The DNA here is from genome assembly GCF_900113015.1 of Actinoplanes philippinensis. Lineage (GTDB taxonomy): Bacteria > Actinomycetota > Actinomycetes > Mycobacteriales > Micromonosporaceae > Actinoplanes > Actinoplanes philippinensis. Next base: position 253,242 of record NZ_FONV01000005.1, on the reverse strand, counting down.
GCCGGGATGGCGCTCATCCCCCTGCGGCCGGGCCTCGCGCTTTTCAAAATCAACACCATCGGGGGTACGGCCACCGGCGCCGTTTCCACAGCGGCCACCGCGGCGCCCGCCCAGATCGTGGCGAAGACCGGTGGCATCGTGGCCCAGAAGGTGCTCGCCGGCCTGCTGGCGACGGGAGTCGTGGCTGGTGGCGGGGCGGCCGTCTGGTCGTACAACACCCCGGCGGAGCCCCTTGCCCCCGCGGCCGCCGTCGCCTCACCGCAAGCACCGCCCGCGTCGGCCGCCGCGCCCTCGCCCACGCCGTCGGTGACCCGGCCGTCGCCGTCTCCCTCCCGCACCTCGCCGTCGGCGCCCGCCGCGCCGCCGGTGACGAACGCCTCCGCCAAGAAGGGCGCCGCGGTGTGGAAGTTCGCCGGCGCGAAAGGGGCGCTCAAGGACGTCGGCGCGTCCTGGTACTACTCCTGGTCGGCGAACGACAACGAGGTGCCCGGCCCGGCGGACGTCGAGTTCGTGCCGATGGTCTGGGGCGCCGCCAACGTCACCGACGCCACCCTCAAGGAGGTCAAGGCCGAGGGCGACGTGCTGCTCGGCTTCAACGAGCCCGACCTGGCCGAGCAGTCGAACATGACCGTCGAGGCCGCCCTCGCCGCCTGGCCGAGACTGGAGGCGACCGGGATGAAGCTGGTCAGCCCGGCCGTCGCGTTCGGCGGCGACACGGCCGGCGGCTGGCTGGACCGCTTCATGGCCGGCGCGAAGTCGAAGGGCCTGCGGGTCGACGCGATCGCCCTGCACTGGTACGGCTCCGACTTCAGCGCCGCGTCGGTCAACCAGTTCCTCGGCTACGTCGACGCCGTCCACCGGCGCTACGGCAAGCCCATCTGGATCACCGAGTTCGGCCTGATCAACTTCGGCGGCTCGCCGAAGTACGCCAGCGACGCCCAGAAGGTGGCGTTCATCAAGGGCGCCACCACAGGGCTGGAGAAACGGTCGTACGTCGAGCGCTACGCCTACTTCGGGCTGCCCGCCGTGGGCGACAGCGTCGACTTCGGGCTCTACCGCGACGCCGACAGCCCCACCGCGGCCGGGAAGGCGTACCGGGCGGCCGGGTGACCGGTTCCACAAGGGAGTCCCCACGCGGAACGGGGGTCCCGGCCGCCGGGGCGGGGCTAGTCTTCGGTAATGATTCGGTTCGGGTACAAGGCGTCGGCGGAGCAGTTCGCGCCGGCTGAGCTGCTCAAATACGGCATTCTGGCGGAGGAGCTGGGCTTCGACTCGGTCTTCGTCAGCGATCACCTGCAACCGTGGCGGCACGACGGCGGCCACGCCCCGGCCGCCCTGCCCTGGCTCGGGGCGCTCGCCGCCCGTACCGAGCGGGTGCTGATCGGCACCAGCGTGCTGACCCCGACCTTCCGTTACCACCCGGCGGTCGTGGCGCAGGCCTTCGCCACCCTCGGCTGCCTCGCCCCGGGCCGCGCGGTCCTCGGCGTCGGCTCCGGCGAGTCGCTCAACGAGGTGCTGCTCGGCACCCAGTGGCCGGACGGCAAGGAGCGGTTCGCCCGTCTCAAGGAGGCGGTCCTGCTCATCCAGAAGCTGTGGGCCGAGGACCGGGTGACGTACGAGGGGCAGTTCTACAAGACGGAGAACGCCACCATCTACGACAAGCCGGACGTGCCCGTGCCGATCTACATCGGCGCCTCCGGCCCGGCCGCCACCCGCCTCGCCGGCCGGATCGCCGACGGGTTCATCACCACCAGCGGCAAGGGGCACGCGCTCTACACCGACACGCTGCTCCCGGCCGTCACCGAGGGCGCCGAGAAAGCCGGTCGCAAGATCGACGACCTGGACCTGCTGATCGAGGTCAAGGTGTCCTTCGACGACGACATCGAGCGGGCCCGCAACGACACCCACTACTGGGGCGCGCTGGCGCTGTCCCCGGAGGAGAAGACCGGCGTCGAGGACCCGGTCGAGATGCAGCGCCTGGCCGACGCGCTCCCGGTCGAGCGGACCGCCACCCGCTGGATCGTCTCCTCCGACCCGGACGAGCACGTCGCCAAGGTGGCCGAATACCTCGACATGGGCTTCAAGCACCTGGTCTTCCACGCGCCCGGCCCGGACCAGGAGCGTTTCCTGCGCCTCTACTCGGAGCAGATCCTCCCGCAGCTCCGCTCCCGCACCTGAGCCCGCGCCGACCGGTCTGAGGTTCGGCCGGCCGAACCTCAGACCGAGCGGAGGTGGCCTCGGGCGCCGCCGGATCCGCTGCCCTCGCCGTTGATCACCCGCAGGTCGGGGCGGCGGCCGAGGTTGAGATCGGTCTGGCTCTCTCGCCAGCGGCGACGGATCGGGGAGTCGGCGTTCGGGCGGTCGTTGCCCGGCCGGCCGGTGGCGGACCGGCGGTCGGGGGTGGTGTCGGCGCGGCGGCGCTCCGGGCCTCGGCGGTCGCCGCCACGGCGGCGTTCGGCTACGCCGATGCCGGCGCTGTTCGGGTGGTCGGTGGCGACGCTGTTCGGGCGGTCGGTGGCTGCCGCGGCGATCCGGTTGGGAGCCGGCCAGCGGCGCACGGCCGGATCGGTGGGCCGGTGGCCGGTGGCCGGCTTGCGCGGGGCGTTGACCGGCCCGGCGAAGTACGGGCCGAGCGCCGAAGGGGAGGAAGCGCCAGACTCCGTCCGGGAGGAAGTAGACCATCTCGGGCGGGAGAATGCGTCGTCGGCCGACAGGTGAGAGGGACCCCCGGGCGACCGGTGGGATGACCCGCCGGTCGCTCGGTGTGCTGAGCTGCCGGACGGCCGGTAGGAGGGGCCACCGGTCAGTACCACGATGCTTTCCTCGCCGGACGTGTGCGGGGCGCGTCGCCGGGTCAGGCGTTCGCGGATGATCGCGGCCAGGCCGGGCAGGAAGATGCCGCGGCCGATCTGCGGGTAGTGCGACACGGGCACCTCGGCCAGCCGTAGGCCGGCGGCCCGGGACCGCGCCGCCAGCAGGGGCTCGATGTCCCGGCCGTCGCCGTGCGCCGGGTCGGTTCCGGCCACGGGGGGCAGGCCCAGCAGGCCGGCGTTCTCCCGGCGGAACGCCCGGAAACCGGTGCCGGGGCCGGACGGGCGGCAGCCGAGGAGAACGCTCATGAACCAGAGCAGGATCAGGTCGGAGCGCCGGGCGGCCCGGACTCCTTCGGCCACCTCAGCGCCCGCGACGGAGAGGCTGCCCTCGTCCGTGTCGGAGAAGCGGCCACCACCGGGGCCGGCAGGGCGGCCCGAGCGGAACGGCAGACCGGGAGCGGCAGGGCGGCCCGAGCGGAACGGCAGACCGGGAGCGGCAGGGCGGCCCGAGCCCGAGGCGAGTGGCAGGCCGGGAGCGGAAGGACGGTCCGCGCCCGGGAGGAACTGCTGGTGGGGGGCGGGGGCAAGCGCTTCGACGAGGCGGGGCAACTCGGACGGGTCGCAGGAGCCGTCGCCGGGGAGGGTGACGATCACGTCGCCGGTGGCGGCGGCCACCCCGCAGGCGATCGCGTTGCCGGCGCCGTGGCGGGTCTGGCGGATCACCCGGGCCGCGCGGGGCAGCGGCAGGACGGTGTCGTCGCCGGGGCCGACCACCACGATGATCTCGCCGACCGGGGGCAGGCCGGCGAAGAGGAGCGGCAGCCGGGAGAGCGACGTCAGCGGGATCACAACGCTCACGGAAGGTAACTGCGGCACTGGCATGTAATACGGCTCCCGGCTCGGCGGCGTTGCTGGGCCCGAAGCTACCGGCCGGCAACCGGCCTGCACCCCGGCCTATCGGTTGATGGTGATCATCTGCCTGGACCGAACCGGTGGTGACTGCCCGTGTGCGTCGCCGGGCCGTCACCGACCGTACCGGAATTGGATAGGGTGATCGATGTAAGACTCGGCCTGCACATCTCCACCTTCAGATCGAGAAGCCTGTGCTCCGGCCGAGACGGAGCGGCGGGCGCGGCGCCTGGCGGGGTCACGGTGAGGCATGGCCCGGTTCGGGAGTCCTGGCAGAGGACGGGAGAGTTCGCACGGATGGTGGAGGCGCTGTGAGCATCGAGGCGGTCGTGTTCGACCTGGATGGCGTGATCATCGACACCGAGGAGGTGTGGGAGGAGGTCCGCCGCGGCTATGTGGCCGAGCACGGGCGGGAGTTCCGGCCCGACACCCAGGATCGGATGATGGGCATGAGCACCGGGGAGTGGTCGGCGCATCTGGCTGACGAGGTGGGCGTTCCCCGTACGGCCGAGGAGGTTGCCGCGGACGTCCTGGGCCGCATGGCCGGACGGTATAGGGAAGCCCTGCCGCTGATCCCCGGGTCGGTGGAGACCGTCCGGGCGCTCGCCGCCCACTACCGGCTGGCGCTGGCCAGCTCGTCCGCGCGGATCCTGATCGACCAGGTGCTGGCGACCGCCGGGCTGGCCGACGTGTTCGAGGTGACGCTCTCCACCGAGGAGGTGCCGCGCGGCAAGCCCGCGCCGGACGTGTATCTCACCGCGGTGGCGAAACTTGGTCTGACCCCGGCGGTCTGCGCCGCCGTCGAGGACTCCAGCAACGGCCTGCGCTCGGCGGCAGCTGCTGGTCTCACCGTGATCGCGGTGCCGCACGGCGTCTACCCGCCGGCGGAGGACGCGCTGGCCGGGGCGACGCTGGTGGTGAAGGCGATCACCGAGGTGACGCCGGCGGCCGTCGCAAACCTGTGAGTCGGGTGTGAACATTCTTCAATAGGGGTAACCCGCGGGCCACACTGGAGGAGGTGGCCCGTGGGGGGACTCCGGCTCGACGTGGGGCTCGTCGACTATCTGATTCTGGCGATCTATTTCGCCACCGTTCTCGGCGTGGGCTTCGCGGCACGGCGGGCGATCAGCAGCAGCGCCGATTTCTTCCTGTCCGGGCGGTCGATGCCCGCCTGGGTGACCGGTCTGGCCTTCATCTCGGCCAACCTGGGCGCCCTGGAGATCGTCGGCATGGCCGCGAACGGCGCCCAGTACGGCCTGATGACGCTGCACTACTACTGGATCGGCGCGGTGCCGGCCATGGTGTTCCTCGGCATCGTGATGATGCCGTTCTACTACGGCTCGAAGGTGCGCAGCGTCCCCGAGTTCCTGCGGCTGCGGTTCAACCGGCCCACCCACCTGTTCAACGCGGTCAGTTTCGCGGTGGCGCAGGTGCTGATCGCCGGCGTCAACCTGTACGCCCTGGCGCTGATCCTGCAGGCGCTGCTGGGCTGGCAGCTCTGGACCTCGATCGTGGTCGGCGCGGTGATCGTGCTGTCCTACATCGTGCTCGGCGGCCTCTCCGCGGCCATCTACAACGAGGTGCTGCAGTTCTTCGTGATCATCGCGGGCCTGCTGCCGATCACGATCATCGGCCTGGTCAAGGTCGGTGGCGTCGACGGGCTCTTCGACAAGGTGCGCGCCTCCGCGCTCGGTGACGGCGGCCTGCACACCTGGTCGACCACCGGCGGCACCGACAACCCGCTGGGCGCCAGCTGGATCGGCATCGTCTTCGGCCTGGGCTTCGTGCTGTCGTTCGGCTACTGGACGACGAACTTCGCCGAGGTGCAGCGGGCGCTGAGCGCCAAGGACATGAGCGCGGCCCGGCGTACCCCGATCATCGGCGCGTTCCCGAAGCTGCTGATCCCGGCCGTGACCGTGATCCCGGGCCTGATCGCCCTGGTCACCGTGCAGGGGCTGGGCGCCGAGGACGGGGACTACGTCTACAACAACGCCATTCCGCTGCTGATGCGGGACCTGCTGCCCAACGGCGTGCTCGGGGTGGCGGTGACCGGTCTGGTGGCGTCGTTCATGGCCGGCATGGCGGCGAACGTCAGCGGCTTCAACACGGTCTTCACCTACGACATCTGGCAGACCTACGTCCGTAAGGACCGGGACGACGCCTACTACGTGCGGGTGGGCCGGGTCGCGACGGTGGCCGGCATCGTGGTCGGCATCGGCACGGCGTTCATCGCGGCCGGGTTCGACAACATCATGAATTACATCCAGGCCCTGTTCTCGCTCTTCAACGCGCCGCTGTTCGCCACGTTCATCGTCGGCATGTTCTGGAAGCGGATGTCGGCGTGGGCCGGTTTCTGGTCGCTGTTCCTCGGCTTCCTGGCCGCGTTCGCGCTCTACATCCTGCACCTGACCGAGGTGATCAAGTTCAACTCCGACCTGGAGCAGAGCTTCTGGGGCGCGGGCCTGGCCTTCGTCACGGCGGTCGTGGTGGCGCTGCTGATCACGCCGTTCACCCCCGGCAAACGCGACGACGAGTTGCAGGGCCTGGTGTACGGCATGGGCGGTATGACCGGTGACGTGCTGGCCGCCGACCGGGTCTGGTGGCGCAACCCGGTGCTGCTCGGCGTGATCGCCGTGGTCCTGGCGTTCGCCCTGTACATCCCGGTCTGGTAGAGGAGGAACGACCATGGAACGCAAGCTGGCGCGGCTGTTCGACGTACGGCGGGTGATCGGTGGCCTGTTCGTGGTGTACGGCGTGATCGTCACCGTGATCGGCCTCCTCGACGGGCCGTCGGAGATGGAGAAGGCGCAGGGCGTACGCATCAATCTCTGGATGGGTCTCGGCATGCTGGCGCTGGGTCTGCTGATGCTGCTCTGGCTGCGCCTGAATCCTCCGGCGGAGCCGGACCGGAAAGAGTCGGACCAGGAGGGCTGATTACCGGTCGGGTGTGCCCGGGGTGCGATCGGGTTAGAGGGGGCCCGTGAATCGTCAACCCGGGCCCCGGTCCGACCGATTACCGGGGCATGGAACCCCTCGCCTCAATCAGCGGCCTCGCTACCGAGGCCAGCCGTCGGCCCATCGGCTGGCAGGTGCAGCTCCGCGTCGACTATGTCGTCAACAAGGTGATGCAGACGCATCGCGGCCAATCCGAGGACGTCGTCAAGCAGGCCATTCAGGACCAGCTGCGCGTCTACGGTGTGGTGCCCAACAACCGCCAGGTCAGTCAGTACGCGACGGCCATCTCGGCGTTGCCTCAGCTACCGCCCGCCGGCTGAACGGTCATCTCACCGGGAAACGCAGGATCCGGTCGTCGCCGTCGCGTATGTCGCCGCGGCCGTCGGTGTTCGAGGTGGTCAGCCACAGCGAACCGTCCGGCGCCACGGCGACCGTGCGCAGCCGTCCGTACCTCCCGGTGAACTCCGCCTTCGTCGAGCCGCCGCCGAGCGGCACCGTCCACAGCCGTTCGCCCTTCAGGGCGGCGACGTAGAGGGTGTCGCCGGCCACGGCCGCCCCGCTCGTCGCTCGCGTCGCCGGTCCCCACGTAGAGCATGCCGTCCGGGCCGAACGCGATCCGCCCGCCGTTGTGCCGTGAGCCCCGCGTGATCCCGTCGAAGATCACCTGCTGCTCGCCGCCGAGCTCGAACCGGACGATCCGGTTGTCGCCGGGCGCGGTGAAGTAGGCATACACCCAGTCGTCGCGCACGGCCAGGCCGAGCAGCCCGCCCTCGCCGCCGGCCGCCACGCCCGTCACCCGGTGGACCTCCCGCGGCGCCCGGCCCGGCACGACCTCCAGGATCCGGCCGGACGGCGTGCCTCGTCTGCGGTAAATGATGTTGTTTGCCGTATTCCGGGCGAGGATCAAGGCCAAGATGAGTCCGGTGCGAGCTTTGGGACGGCCGCTCACGGCCGCGATTCTCACCCTCACCAACCTTCTCGGGTACGCGCCACAACCGGCCCTGGCCGACCGGATCACGGGCGCGCCGTCCCGGGTCGTGAGCGCCGGCCGGGCCGTCGACCCGGCCGTCGGCCCGATCCGCTGGTCGCCCTGTCCCGAGGACGAGACCGTGCAGTGCGGCCTGATGCGCGTGCCGGTGGACTGGACCGTCCCGCTCGGCCCGCAGATCGACGTGCAGCTGGCCCGCAGCCCGGCCGCCGACCCGGCCCGCAAGCTCGGCGTCCTGGTGGTCAACCCGGGCGGCCCCGGCGTCTCGGCCGTCAACCTCGCCCTCGACCACGATTTCTTCGACAGCGACGTGCGGCTGCGGTTCGACATCGTCGGCGTCGACCCGCGCGGTGTCGGCCGCAGCGCGCCGATCCTGTGCGAGCAGCAACTGGTCGACGCGAAACCGTCGCCGCTGTTCACCACCGAGGAGGAGTACCGCAAGGCCGAGGAGTACAACCGGCGCCTGGCCGCGGACTGCGCGGCCCGCAGCGGCCCGGTGTACGAGCACGCCGACACGATGAGCGTGGTCCGCGACATCGAGGCGGTCCGGCTGGCGCTCGGCGAGGACCGGATCAGCTTCTTCGGCGCGTCCTACGGCACGCTGCTCGGCCAGCTCTACGCCGAGAGCTACCCGGATCGGGTGCGAGCCCTGGTGCTGGACAGCGTGATGGACCACAGCGCCGGGGTCGACGCGTTCCTCACCCAGACCGCGGAGGCCTCCCAGGCCGCGTTCGACCAGTTCGTGGCCTGGTGCGCGCGGGACGAGAAGTGCGTGCTGCGTGGGCGTGACATCCGCGCGATCTGGGCCGATCTGATGCGGCGGGCCGAAGCGGGGGAGCTGCCCGACCCGTACGACCCGCCCAACCGGCTCGGCCCGTGGCAGCTGATCTCGGCGGCGTTCAGCGCGTTCTACGACCCGCAGTGGTACTCGTTCGCCCACTACCTCAAGGAGGCGCACGACCCGGCGCCCGCCTCGCTCGGCCGCCGGGCCCGCTCCCGGTTCGAGGACCTCACCCCGTACAGCTTCCCGGCGGCCATCTGCCAGGACTGGTGGCTGCCGGTCGGCGGTTTCACCGGATACCGGGACCGGCTGCGCGCGCTCGCCGCCCGCGCCCCGCAGATGCGCGTCTCGCCGCTTGCCCTGACCGCCGTCTCCAGCTGTCTCGGCCGGGCCGCCGCGCCGGTCAACCCGCAACGGCCCATCCCGGCCGCGCCCGGCCCGGTCCTCGTCGTCAACTCCCGCTACGACCCGGCCACCGCCTACCCCTGGGCGCAGCAGGTGGCCCGGCAGCTCGGCCCGTCCGCGCGGCTGCTCACCTACGAGGGCTGGGGACACGTGGCCTACAAGCACAGCGAGTGCGTGAGCGCGGCCGTCGACGCCTATCTCACCGCACTGACCCTGCCGGCCGAGGGGGCGAGCTGCCCGGCCGTCGAGCCGAAACCGTTCGGGGTCGGCTGACCCGTTGCCTTTCCTGGTCATTCCCCGGTAGGCATGGATGACCGGCAATGTCCAACCTGGAGGACTGATGCGGTTCCTGCCCGCGCTGACAGCGCTGTCACTCACCACCCTCGGCCTCGTCGCGGCCTCCCCACCGGCGTTCGCCGGCGGCGCCGTCAAGGAGCCGACCGCGATCGGGTACGGCGGCGCCGTCGCCACCGTCGACGCGGACGCCACCGCGATCGGGCTCGACGTGCTGCGCCGTGGCGGCAACGCGGTGGACGCCGCGATCGCCGCCGCCGCCGCGCTCGGCGTCACCGAGCCGTTCTCGGCCGGGATCGGCGGTGGCGGCTTCTTCGTGCACTACGACGCGCGTACCGGGCGGGTCTCCACCATCGACGGGCGGGAGACCGCGCCGGCCGCCGCCACCGACAGGTACTTCATCGACCCGGCGGACGGGCAGCCGTACGACTTCACCGAGGCCCGGGTCAGCGGCCTCTCCACCGGCGTCCCCGGCACCCTGGCCACCTGGGACGCGGCCCTGCGGCGCTGGGGCACCCGGTCGCTCGCCGACTCGCTGCAGCCGGCCGCCCGCCTCGCCGACCGCGGGTTCACCGTCGACGCCACGTTCCGTCAGCAGGTCGCCGACAACGCCGCCGCGTTCGGGCAGTTCACCTCCAGCCGGGAGCTCTACCTGCCGGGCGGGGCGCCGCCGGCGGTCGGCACGATCCAGCGCAACCCGGACCTGGCCGACACCTACCGGCTGATCGCGCGGAAGGGGACCGGCGTCCTCTACCACGGGGCCGTCGGCGCGGACATCGTCGACACCGTCCAGCACCCCCCGGTCGCCGCCGACCCGTGGGGCTCCTGGGCGTACCCGATCCGGCCCGGTGTCCTCACCCGCGACGACCTGGCCGCCTACCGGCTACGGCACCCGGCGCCGACCCGGTCCGACTACCGCGGGCTGACCGTCTACGGCATGTCCACGCCGTCCAGCGGCGGCGTGGCGGTCGGTGAGGCGCTGAACATCCTCGAAGCGGGGCTGCCCACCCCGGCGACCGCCACCGGGAAGCTCCACACCTACCTCGAGGCGACCGCTCTCGCCTTCGCCGACCGGAATCGGTACGTCGGGGCGTACACCTCGCCGTCGGTGGTGAAGAAGTTGATCTCAGATCGCTGGGCCGGGCAGCGTGCCTGCCTCATCGACCCCACGAAAGCCCTGGTCAAACCGGTCGCGCCGGGTGAGCTGAACGGCTCCGGCTGCGCTGTCGCGGCCACCGGCCGGCCGGTCGAGGAGGGGCAGAGCACCACCAACCTGACCGTCGCCGACCGGTGGGGCAACGTCGTCGAGTACACCTTCACCATCGAGGCGACCGGCGGCAACACCATGGTCGTGCCGGGCCGCGGCTTCGTCCTCAACAACGAGCTGACCGACTTCAACTTCGCGCCCACCCAGGGCTCGGCGCCCGACCCCAACCTGCCCGGCCCCGGCAAGCGGCCGCGCAGCTCGATGTCGCCGACGATCGTCCTCAAGGACGGCAAACCGTTCCTCGCGCTCGGCTCGCCCGGTGGCGCCACCATCATCACCACCGTCACCCAGCTGCTGCTCAACCGGCTCGAACTGGGCATGACCCTGCCCGAGGCGATGGCCGCGCCGCGCGCCTCCCAGCGCAACAGCGCCGGCATCCAGGCCGAGGCCGCGTTCCGTCTGCGGTACGGCCCGGCGCTCACCCCGCTCGGCCACACCTTCGCCGCCGACGCTCCGGAGCTCGGGGCGGCCACCGCTGTCGAGTTCACCCGCGGCGGCGGCCTCATCGCCTCGGCCGAGCCCGTCCGCCGAGGTGGCGGCGCCGCCGGAGTGGTCCGGCCGGCGCGCTGACGTTTGGCGACTCCCCGATCGATCGGCCATCATGGTCCGGTCGATCGGGGAGAGGCGATGAGTTTCGAGAGCATGGCGCCGCACGAGGGCAACCTCGAGACCTTCAGCCTGGCCACCCGCCGGGTGATCCGTTTCAGCGTCGGCTTCCTGGTGATCGTCCTGCTCACCACCGCCCTCGTGCTGGCCGGGGCGTCCGCGATCCAGAGCGGCGCGGCCGACCCCAACTCGCCGGGCACCCAGGCCGGGCTGACGCTCGGGCTCACCACCCTCGGGCTGCTGACCATGGTCTGCCTCGTCGGCCTGGTGATCTCCACGGTGGTGTGGATCGTCAGCGCCCACAAGGTGTCGCCGAGCGGCCCCGGCGCCGTCGGATACGGCGGTCTCTTCGCGACCCTGCTGCTGATCAGCCTCAGCTACATCGTGCCGATGACCATCCTGGTCGCCGACATCCTGCGGATCTCCGGCTGGGCGGCGCTGATCGCCGGGGTCGTGCTGACCCGTGGGCGGATCCGCCGCGAGACCGGCCGCCCGGACCTCGGCGGCCGCCGGCGGAGCCTGCTGCAGAGCGACGACTGGGACGCCTCCAAGTGGGACCCGGAGGTCCACCGCGACATCGAGCGCCGGGGCCGGCCAGGGGAGTGACCTCTGTTAATGTCCCTCGGTGCAGTGTCAGCGGTGCGGAACCGCCCTCCAGCATCCCGGGCAGGGGCATGACTGCCGATCGGCGTATGTCCCGGTCGCTCAGCCGTCTCCGGCGTGGGTGGCGGCGACCTGGGTGAGCGTCGGCTCCGGTGTCCTCGTCGCGCTCTCCGCCGGGGTTCTCGGAGCGTTGCACCTCGCCGGCGCGCCGATCGCCACCACGGTGCCGTTCGTTCTCGTCTCCGGCCTGTTCACGATGGTCATGATTTTCGCGGCGCTGGTCTGGAGCCGGTCCGGGCGGCAGACCGTCGAGCGGTTCGGGGCCGACAGCCGGCTCTACGTCATCCAGTGGGGCGTCCGGATCTGGTCGGTCTGTCTCGTCGCCGGCATCGCCGTTCAGTATCTCGGTGAGACCCGGTCGTCGATGGCGCTCGGCGCGCTGGTGCGCGCGTTCGGTGCGGCGGCGCTGGTCGCCGACGTCCTGATCACCCGTCTCCGGGTCACCCGGCTGATCGCCGGGCTCGCCCAGCCCACCCCGGAGCAGCGTCTCCAGCAGCACGAGCCGGGCGACTGGGACGCCGCCGCGTGGGATCCGGCCGTGCACGCCGAGATCGAGCGCCGCGGCCGCCCCGTCGACTAAACCTCACCCGACGTCCGGCGGGGCTCGGGGCTCGGGGCCTTCATCTGACCTCCAGCGGCAGCCGGACCAGCACCGTTGTGCCGCCGTCCCCGCCGGTCAGCTCGATGCTGCCGTGATGCCGCTCCACCACGGCGCGGCTCAGGGTCAGGCCCAGGCCGCTGCCCGGCAGCACCCGGTCGTGGCCGCGGGCCGTCCGGAAATGACCGGTGAACAGCTGTTCCCGCTCGGCGTGCGGCACATCCCCGGCCGCGTCCGACACGGCCAGCTCGGCCGTCCGCCCGGTGCTGCGCAGCGACACCGCCACGTGCCCGCCGTCCGGACTGAACCGGACTGCGCTGCCCAGCAGCTTCTCCACGATGTGCCGCAGCCGGTCCCGATCGCCCGGCACGATCAACTCACCGGGCAGGTCCGTGTCGATCACCACGGGCGCGCCGTCGATCGCCGCCCGCGCCCGGTCCACCACCTCACGGACCACTTCGGCAAGATCCATGGGGGTACGCCGTACGTCAGCGTGTCCCGCGTCCAGCGCCGACAGCTCCAGCAGCTCGTTGATGATCTCCCGGAGCTGGTTCGTGTTGCGCTCGATCACCGCGATCAGGCGTGGGCCGTCCCGTACCAGCGTCGCCTCGTCCGCCTCACGCAGCAGCTCGGTGTAGGCGCTGATGGACGTCAACGGTGTCCGCAGCTCGTGCCCGATCAACGCCAGATACTCGTTCTTGCTGCGGGTCAGCTGCCGCTGCAGATCCTCCACCCGGCGGCGCTCCACGAACTGCCCCAGATGCGCGGCGATCCCCGACATCAGCGCGACCAGCTCGTCCTCCGGATCCTCCACCGAGTCGGCGAACACGGTCAGCACCCCGATCGGCCCCGCACCGTCGTGCACCGGGATCGCCAGCGCCGTGTGCAGCCGGTCCGCCGACGTGTCCGGGGAGATCAGGCTCTGCGGGCGGCCCACGTCCCGGATCCACAGCGGCTTGTCCACCTGCCAGGCCCGGCCGGCCAGCCCCTGCCCGTACGCCAGCCGCTCCGGCACCGGAATCCCCGACGGCCAGCCCGGCATGCTCCATCGAGCTGCCGCCCGGATCGTACCGTCGTCGACCATCCACAGCTCGGCGTGCACCCAGTCCAGGGTCGCGACCACCGCCTCCAGCACCCGCGGCCCGGCCGCCTCGATGCTCGGCGCCCCGGCCAGCGCCGTCGTCACGGCCAGCTCACAACTGCGGAACCGCTCGGCCCGCCGCTGCCGGGTCACGTCCTGCACCGCCTGCACGGCCCCCACCACCCGGCCGTCCCGCCCGCGGATCGGCTGCGCGTCCATCAGGAAGAACCTGGTCCGGCGGCTCCGCCCGTGCGCGGCGATCGGCTCGTCACGGACCTGTTCGCCGCGCAGCGCCCGGAACAGCCCCAGCTCCTCCCGGAGCAGCGGCACCCCCGAACCGTCGGCCAGCCCCGTCACGTCCTCCACCGGCGAGTCACCCCACAGCCGGCGCATCCGCTCGTTGACGAACACCACCCGCCCGTCGGCGTCACACGCGGTCACCCCGTCGTGCAGGCTGTCCAGCACCGCGTCCAGAAACCGGTGCTGCTGCTCCAGCTCGTGCCGGGCCAGTTGCTCCCCGATCAGCAGCGTCGCCACCTCGGCCGCCTCCGCCACCGCGGCGACCTGCTCGGCCGTCCACTCCCGCGGCCGGTGGTCGTAGGCGCAGCACACCCCGAGCACCCGGCCCCGACGGTCGTGCACCGGATAGCCCAGGTAGGCGCCACCGTGCTCGCGCAGCGTCCCGGCCGGCACCCGGTCGTCGGCCAGCGCGTCCGTCACCGCCAGGGTGCCGCCGGTCCGTACCACGATCCCGCCGAGCGATGTGCCCAGATCGGTGTGGCTCACCTCGTCCCAGTCGGCGGCCAGGCCCCAGCTGCCGTACAACCGCAGCCTCTCGCCCTCGACGAACTGCACACAGGCGCTCGGCGCGCTCGCCGCCCGCGCGGTCAGGGCCGCCAGCTGGTCGGCGGATCCGCTGGTGAGGACACCACGATGCGGGGAGGACCCGAGAAAGCGGGCGGCCGCCGGCGAGCGTGGGTGCTCGTCGACGGCCGTCCCCCCGTAAGGCTCGGCCGTGCGTGCGGGAACCGCGGCTTCCGCCGCGTGCGTCCGTCCGGACCGCCCGGCATCGCCGGGGCCTTCTCGCCGCATGGCCGACCTCCACCTCAAGCCTAGATGCGCGAAAGGGCTAAAACCGGCAAATACGGCGGCGCGCGCTCCGGCCCTTCACGGCGGGGGACTGAGATCCACCCCACAACCTTCAGTGTCGGCCGCTTCCGCCGGACCCTTTGCCCCCGATTCCGCAGCGCTCCGGCCCGGGTCGGCCTCGGCGCGGGTCTGCCCGCGTGGGTCGGCCTCGGCCCGGGTCGGCCCGCGTGGGTCGGCCTTCGCCCGGTCTTCATACGCGCGGGCCGGTATTCGCCCGGCCGGCTCTTGCCCGGCATCGGTGCGGCCGGGTTCAGCGGCGTTCGTACCGCAGATCGGTGATCGGACGGCCCGCCGCGGCGCCGCGCCGCTCGAACTTCGTCTCCGGCCGGCCGTGTGGCGTTTCCGGCAGTCGCCGCAGGCCCGGATCGGCGTCGAGCGTCTCCGCCATCGCCTCCGCATACTCCGGCCAGTCGGTGGCGCAGTGCAGCACCCCACCCGGGCGGAGCCGGTCGCGCAGCAGAGCCACGTTCGACGGCTGGATCAGGCGCCGCTTGTGGTGACGGGCCTTCGGCCACGGATCCGGGAAGAACACGTGCACCGCGTCCAGGCTCGCCGGCTCGATCCGGTGCACCAGCTGCATCGCATCGCCGCAGGCCACGCGCACGTTGTCGAGCCCCAGCTCGCCGGTGAGCGCCAGCAGGTTGCCGATGCCGGGCGTGTGCACCTCGACCCCGAGATACCCCCGCGCGGGATCCGCCGCGGCCATGGCCGCGGTCGCGTCCCCCATCCCGAACCCGATCTCCAGGACCACCGGCACGTCCCGGCCGAACAACTCCACAAGATCCAAGGGGGTACGGTCCCCGTCGACCACCGTCAGCCCGAACCGTGGCCACAGCGCCGCATGCGCGTCGGCGTGGCGGCTGCTCATCCGCCCACGGCGCGGGTGAAAGGTGCGGATAGGCCTGGCTGCGGGTGCTTCGGTCTCACTCATGGCGCGGCCAACGATAGAACCCGCCCCCGGCCGGCGCGAAATCCCGTGGCGGGCGGTGCCCGGCGGACGCGCTCGGACCGCTTGGCGTGGCCGCGGCGGTCGTCGCTTCGTGCGGCGGCTTGCTCCGCCGGTCAGTGGGGCCGGGGCCGGACGCTCGGCTGCGAGCCGGAGCGGAGCAGGGTGCGCGTCCCGTCGGACAGGCGGAGGACGGTGAGCCACGATCCACCGTTGTTGCGGCTGGTGACGACCGCGTGGCCGGAGTCGGCATAGGACAACTCACGGTCGAGCGCGCTCCCGACGGTCCGCTCGGCCCCGGTGGCCGTGTCGTACTCGACCAGGTGAACCGGCTTGTTCCCGGCGGCCGTCTCACCCTCCTCGTAGGCGGTCCAGGACAGCTTCACCCCGTCCGGACGCCAGCTCGGCACCACCGCGAAGCCCCGGTTCTGCGTACCTCCGCCGCCGTAAGCGGCGACGGTCTGCTCCTCGCCGGTCGCCACCGTCCCGATGCTCAGGCAGGCGTCGTACGTCGACTCGCAGTCCCCACCCCGGAACGCCACCCGGATGCCGTCCGGGGACCAGGCCACCGCGTTGTCGTACTGCAGCCGTTCCCGCAGCGACCCGGTGGCAGGCCCGGCCGTCGTCTCCTCCGGCAGCTTCTCCCCACGGCAGTCCCGGGGGAACAGCACCTCCGGCTTCGCCCCGCCCGCTGTCGCCGAGATCCGGTACACGCCGGGCCCACCGGTGCAGGACAGCGACGCGAACGCGATCCACTTCCCGTCCGGCGACCACGACGGCCCACCCGCCGGACGGGTGCTCAGCCGCCGCTGTCCACTGCCGTCCGCCTTCATGACCCAGACCTGCCCCCTGTTCAGCACGGCGATCTGCCGACCGTCCGGCGACCACCGCGGCCGGGCATGTCCACCACCGGTGGTGAGCCGCTGTTCGGTCGCGCCCTTGCTGACGTAGACGTCCCCGTCCCGTACGAACGCCACCGGATCGGGCAGCCCCGCCTCGACCGGCGCCGCCGGCCGACCCGTGCCCGCTGCCGGCGCCGGATCGCCCGGCGTCGCCCTCGCCAGGGCGGGCAGGGCCTGCGAGCCGCTCAGACCCACCGCCGCCGCCAGCGTCACGCTTCCCGCCATCTGACCGAGCTTCCCCATGGCCGAACGCCCTCCGAGGTAACGCCTTCACCCTGACAACAGGAGTCATCGTCGCAACCGCGCTGCACCTAAGCCGTTCCCGCGCCGCAACCCGGAAAATGTCCACCCCTCTCCCGTCCTGGCACCACGGGGATGGCCACCTCGTCCACGGCCGTGCCGTCCGTCCCGGTGCGGCCGGTGTTTCGCACCGGCGTCCGGGCTCCCGCGAAGATCAACCCGCGAGCCCGGCGGCCCGGCACAACATGCAAGAACCAGGCCAGGCGCCCGATCCCTCCCGAGATCCTCGAAACGCCGATCGGCCCCGGCGGACAACGACGGGTGGTGACGCGGCCGGTCGCGGGACCACCCCACGACCGGCCGCGTCCTCAGCCCCGGATCGGCATGCCGGCCGAGGTCCCGCCGACCGGATCCGGTGTGCCGGCCGAGGTCCCGCCGACCGGATCCGGTGTGTCGGCCGGGGTCTCGCCGGCGGGATCCGGTGTGTCGGCCGAGGTCTCGCCGGCCGGCTCCGGTGTGGCGGGACCCGCTCCGAGAAGACCCGGATCGGAGGCCGGGCCGGCGGACGGCGTGCCGATCGGGTCGGCGGGCAGCGGCGCCGGCTCCGGGGCGCCGTCCGCATCCAGGTAGAGCGTCGCCACAGCCCCGAGCAGCAACAACCCTCCGATCATCGTCGCAAGACCGAGAGGCTCATCGATCAGGAGTACGGCGAGGAGCGCTGCGGTGAGCGGTTCGAGGAGGGTGACCACCACGGCCACGCTGCCGGAGATGCGCCGCAGGCCCGTGTAGAACAGCGCATACGCCAGGGCCGTGGTGATCGCGCCCGCATAGATCAGCAGAGCGACCGGCCCGGCCTGCGGGATGAACGCCAGGCCTTCGACGGCGGCGATCGGCAGGATTGCGATCGCCCCGATCGCGCACGACAGGGTCGTCAGGGTGAGCGGTTCCACGCCCTGGGTGGTGTGGCGGCTGAGCGCGGTCGACGCGGCATAGACGATGCCCGAGCCGATGGCGGCCAGCAGACCGAGGCCGGCGGCGGAGGCGCCCGGTCCGGTGGTCGCGCCTGGTCCGGTGGTTGCGCCCGATCCGGCGGTGGCCCCGCCGATCAGGACCAGGCCACCGATCGCCGCTGCCGAGGCGATCATGGTCGCGATGCTGGGCCGTTGCCTGGTGCGTAGCGTCTCCCAGGCGCTCAGCAGCACGGGCGCGATGCCGAGGCTGACCACGGTGGCGATGCTGACGCCGCTCAGCCGGACGGCCACGAAGTAGAGGCCCTGATAGGCGGCGAGCCCGACCCCGGCGGCGACGACCGCGGCCGGCGCGCCACGGAACGCCGCCGCGATCCGCCGCCGCGACGGCCACCCGATGACCAGCAGAACGACGGCGGCGACGGCGAGCCGGTAGAAACCGATCGCCAGCGCCCCGAGCCCGGTGTGCCCGGCGACAACCTGCACGACGACACCGGCGGTGCCCCAGAGGATCCCGGCCGCGGACACCTGCAACAGGCTGAGCCGGGCGCCGGCCGTGGCCGACGAGAAGACAGACGAGAAGTACGAGATGAACACGTGCGCTCCGAGAAAAGAGTGAGTCGTCAGAGAACGGCGACGGAGCGCAAGGCAAAGCAGCCGATCAGCCGGTGCTGAATCGGCGCGGCGGCGCTCCGGTCAGGAGCGCGGCGGCGGCAGAACGCCGGGGAAGGGACTCACGCCAGGCAGCTTAGCCGCTGCCCGCCGGAGGGCGACACGGGTCACGGCCCGCCAACCCGCCGACGCGTGCGCAGACCAGCGCAGAGAGGCGGCCGGCGGGCTCTCCCGGGCGGCTGGCAGGAGCTCTCCGGGCGGCCGAGCGTGCGGAGCGAGCGGGCCGGCGGGCGTGTGGGGTGGGGCGGCCAGTCGCGTGTGTGAAATGGGTCGGCGGGGCGTGTGGGGTCGGGCGGCTGGCCACGCGTGGGAAATGGGCCGGCCGGGCGTTTGGGGTGGGGTGGGGCGGGCCAGCCGCGTGTGTGAAATGGGTCGGCGGGGCGTGTGAGGTGGGGCGGCCGGCCACGTGTGGGAAATGGGTCGGCGGGGCGTGTGGGGTCGAGCGGGCCAGCCGCGTGTGGGAAATGGATCGGCCGGACGCGTGGGGTGGGGCGGCCAGCCGCGTGTGTGAAATGGATCGGCCGGGCGTGTGGGGTGGGCGGCCGGCCACGCGTGGGAAATGGGCCGGCCGGGCGCGTGGGGTGGCATGCGCCCGGCCGGAGCAGGGCAGGGTCAGGCGGCTGGGGACGCGGTCGCGGCCCACATGGCGGTGAAGGCCGCCGCCTCGCCGGCCAGCCAGCTCTCGACGTCGCCCGGGCGGGCCGACCGGTCGATGCGGTGGGCGACGCCCCGGCGCAGGTCGACCAGGACCGGCTCGGCGTTGGGCAGGATCTGGTCCATGTGGCGGGCCATCAGGTGGAGCATCGCCGTCGCGGCCTCGGGGCTCGGCGGCTCCTCGTCGAAGTGGAGGCGGACGGCCTCGCGCCGCCCGTCGTCGTAGCGCAGCCCGAAGTGCGGGTTGATCTTCACAGCCAGGGGGCCGACAGTGGCGATCGCGTCGCGGGTCTGCGCGAGATTGACCTGCTCAGGGTCGCCGAGCGAGGCCAGATAGGTACGGGCGCCGGCGCGCAGCGTCTCGTACAGCGGCTTCCAGCGGTCCTTCACCACATCGACCACGCCGCCGAGGTAGCTGCCGCCGGTCCGGAAAGCGATGTCGGCCTTCAGCGCTTTCACCAGCTGGCCGTGCGGGTTGAACCCGCTCCGGCGCTCCCGCTGCTTGCGCAGGCCGCCGACGAACGTGGCCTTCGCCGGACCGGTGCGCGACACGTAGCGGGTGAAGCCGAGCATCGTCGCGTAGGGAGGGATCACGGGCACGGGGGTGGTGGTCGAGATCGTCACGTCGTCTCCTCGCTCGCACTGCGGAAATCAGGCCGCAAGGGGCCTCCGAAGGCCTGAAGATCCGCAGCTCAGGTCCCCTCTTTCGTACATACATTCTAATCGACGGGTACGACATTCCCAACGCGGAAACCGGCCGCCGGCGACCCGGCCGCGGCGGAGTTCATCGGCCCGCGACCGAAGGCTCCGGCGCTAGACTCCGCCGGTGATCGTGCGGATGGCGGGACCGGCGGATGTGGCGGCGCTCGCGGAGTTGCGCGGCATCGAAGCGGACGGCGTTCCGGCGTACGCGGCATGGATCCTCTCCCACGCGGAGACCCACCTGCCGTTCGTCGCCGAGATCGACGGCCGTGTGATCGGCTGCGCCTTTCTCTTCGTCGCCGAACGGGTGCCCGGCAACGGGTCGACGACCCGGCGGTACGGCGACGTCCAGTCCGTGATGGTTCGTGAGGAGCACCGCAATCGGGGTGTCGGCGCCGCGATGATGGCCGCGATCCTGGCCGAGGCGCGCACTCGGGGCCTGTTGCACGTGACCGTCCATTCCGGTCGTCGCGCTGTCGACTTCTACCTGCGCAACGGCTTCACCCACCACCGCCAGATCCTGATCTGGGAGCCGGGCGCGGTGGACGGCCGCTGACGAGCAGGTGAACAGGTGCTCTCCGGGGCCGGGCGGGACTCCGCGGCCTCCGCGTCGCGACCGGCCGCACGTATCTTTTGATCGACTGTTGGCTATACTCCTCGCGCTTCGGTTTATATCGATTGCTGCCGCTGGGTGGCGATCCGGGGGAGGTATAGCGATGCGACTCGTTGCGAGAGCTTCGGCTGAGTTGTCCGTTGTGGCAGCCCAGCGCCTCTGACGCCGGTCACCTCGGCGCGAACTCGATCACTCCTGCACCGCCCGCCCGGCGGTGGCTGCCGCGTGCCCGGAAGTGATTCTCGCGCCAGGGCGCCGGCCCGGCCGGCGGCCGATCGATGACATTCATCACGGGGAGTGAAGCTTATGAGATTCCGATCACGACTGGCGGCGGCTGCTGCGGGATGCGTCGCCCTGACGGTCCTGGGCGTCCCGTCACCGGCAAGCGCCGACATGGTGCAGAACGATCCGGTGGCGGTCCGGTCGCTGGCCGTCGAGCTGGCCAAGTTCGGCGAGAACAATGTGGCCGAGCAGGCTCGCGCAGCGCTGTCCGGCACCGACGCGGACCTGCGCGACTTCCTGCCGAACGGCCTGCTCACGGCTCAGGACCTGGACGACCGGGACGCGATCGCGGAACTCATGGGCGTCGGCGGGACGGCGATGAAGACCGCCGGCCAGGCGGCCCTGGACGGCGACCGTACGGCTCGGCGTGCCTTCCTGGTCTCCGGCTGGGAGACCGCCTGGGCCCGGGACGAGCGCACCCGGGTGGGTCAGGTCGCGGCGGCCGGTGGGCCGGAGGTCAAGCGTCTGGCCCAGCTGGCGTTGAACGGCACCACCGATGACGTGGACCTGTTCCTCCGCGAGCAGCAGTATGTGGCGCAGCGTCACGACGACCGGGTGCTGGTCGGGCAGATCTCGACCGGCGGGGGTGCGTATCTGAAGGCGGCCGCGCAGGCCGCACTGAACGGCACGGACGAGGACGTCGCCGAGTTCCTCGCCTATGGCCAGTTCGTCGCGCAAGCCCGGGACGACGAATTGCAGACGGTCACGGAGCTGGCGCTGGAGGCCACCGAGGCCGGCAAGATCGCGACCCGGGAGACGCAGCAGGCGAAGGACGCCGCGGCCCGTGCGGTGGAGACGTCGCGACTGGCCAAGCTGGCGGCGCAGGACGCCGCCAAGGAGACCGCCGCGGCCAAGGACTCGGCGCTCAAGGCGGCCCGGGCGGCCAAGCGTGCCGCGGACGCGGCCCAGCGTGCGGCGGATGCGGCGCAGACGGCCGTCGCGGCGGCGAACGCGGCGAACGCGGCGGCCCGGACGGCTTCGAGTGCGGCCTCGCGGGCGGCTGCCGCGGCGGCGAAGGCCGGCGACGCGGCGAGCCGGGCGGACAAGGCGGCGTTCGCGGCGGCCACCGATGCCACGAAGGCGGAGGACGCCAAGAACGCGGCGGTGAACGCGCGGAACGTCGCGGCGAGCGCGCGGACCGCGGCGGTCGCCGCCGGCCAGGCGAAGGCCGCTGCCGAGGCGTCGGCGAACGCGGCGGTGGCCGCCGACTCGGCGGTGCAGAACTCCACGCAGGCGGCGGATGCCGCGACCGAGGCGGCCCAGTACGCCGGCCAGGCCGGGGCCGACGCCGATGAGGCGGAGCGGGCGGCGGCGAAGGCGCGCCGGAAGGCGGCCGAGGCAGCACGGGCTTCGGCAGCCGCGCAGAAGTTCGCCCGTCAGGCGGCGACCGCGGCGGGCAACGCGCAGAACTTCGCCAATGACGCGGCGGCCCACGCGGAACGGGCTGCGGCCGCTGCCGACAAGGCGGCGCTGAACGCGGGCAAGTCGAGCAAGGCCTCCGAGGAGGCGCGGATCCACGCGGAGAACGCCATCAAGGCGGCTGACGTCGCGGCGAACGCCGCGGCCGAGGCACGTCGTGTCGCGACCGTCGCCCGGGAGGCCGACCAGGCCCGGATCGACGCGCAGATGGCCGAGAACATGCTGGCCGCCGAAGATGCCAGGGCCGAGGAGGAGACCGAGCTCGAGCGGGCACGCTGGGACAGCCAGGCGACTCAGCGGCGCGACGCCGAGACCACCCGGCTGATCAACGAGGCGTCCGCCGCCGGCGTGCCCGACGCCACCGTCGTCTCGCTCGGGCGGCAGGCGGCCACGAGACTGCTGAGCAACGGCGGGCCGTGGAGCCAGGCCGCGGCCGAGACCGCGCTGACCGGCACCGATGCGGACATTCTGCAGTTCATCCGGGTCACCCTGCCGCTGACCACGGAGCAGGACGACCGGGAGACCGCGAGCACCATCGCCTACACCGCCGACACGCCGGGTCTGAAGACCGCGGCGACCGCGGCCGCCGACGGGCCGGTGGCGGACCTCCGGGAGTTTCTGCGGACCGGGGCGTACCCGGACCAGGTTCGTGACGACCGGGTCAAGGTCGGCAAGTTGATGACCAATGGTGGCCCGGCGATGAAGGCCGCCGGCCAGGCCGCGCTGAGCGGTACCGCGGAGCAGCTCCACGCGTTCCTGCGCGAGGGGCAGTACGTCGCGGCCAACCAGGACGCGCGTATCGAGGTCGGCCAGATCGCGTCGACGGGTGGGCCCGAGGTCAAGGCAGCGGCACAGGTCGCGCTCTCCGGGCCGCGCTCGTACGCGAAGCACTTCCTCGAGTCGACGCGGTACAAGGCACAGCAGCGGGACGAGGAGGCCGCGGCGCACGCGGCGAAGATCGAGGCTCTGGTCAACGACGCGGCACGGACCGCGGCGCTGGCCAAGCAGGAGGCGGCGGTCGCGGCGCAGGCGGCGGCGACGGCCCGGTCGGCCAGTGACGCGGCCAAGCAGTACGAGGCGATGGCCAAGCAGGCGGCGGCCGACGCCAAGGTCTACGCCGCGAACGCGCAGAACTCGGCGAACGCCGCCAAGAACTCGGCGCAGCAGGCGGCGGCGTCCGCACAGACCGCGAAGAACGCGGCGGCCGCGGCCAAGCAGAGCGCGGCAGAGGCGACCGCGTCGGCGAACCGGGCACGCAACTCCGCCGACGCCGCCCGGGCCAGCGCGGCGTTCGCCCAGCGCCGGGCCGACGACGCGGCGGCGTCCGCTCGCGACGCCCTGAAGAGCAAGGACGAGGCCGCCAAAGCCGCGGTCGAGGCCTTGAAGATCTCGCTGGACCTGCGGCAGAAGGAGGAGGCCGCGCGCCGCGCTCAGCAGAAGGACGTCATCCAGCAGAAGTGCGGTGACATCCGCCTGTACATGATGGGCATCCGGTGTGAGGGTGACGAGCTGCTCCACGCCATCAACAACGACGAGAACTTCTGCACCATCACCTTCGGCAAGGCCCAGGCCTGTGAGGAGGTCATGCCGCTCTACCTGGCCGAGCTGGACGCCAAGAGCGCGCAGGCGGTGCTGGTCACCCACATCGTCCTGACCGTGTGCGGGTTCGTCCCGGTGGTCGGCGAGCCCTGCGACGCCCTGGACGCCCTGGTCTCGTACCTCGAAGGGGACAAGACCGGCGCGGCCGAGAGCCTGCTGTCGATGATCCCGGGCGCCGGCTGGCTGCCCGGCGGCAAGCGGGGCATCGATCTCATCCGTGAGCTCAAGGTGTTCCGCAAGACCAACAACAAGCCGCCGTGCGTCGGCAGCAAGTTCGCCGGAGCCTCCGTAAAGGCGGCCGCGGCCGCGGATCCCTCCGACGCCTGCAAGGTCTGGCCCAACACGATGTACAAGGAGTGGGAGAAGGAGAAGGCGATCGCCGAAGCGCTCGGTGTCACGCCGACCGCGGTCAACGGTGCTCGATTCAAGGAGTACGTGAACACCGGCGAGACCCTGAAATGGGCGGTGCTCACCGACGGCTCCCTGGTCGTGATCCCGAAGCACGTGGATGGGGTCGAGATCAAGCACTCGGTTCTGGCGAACGGCGGAAGTGTGCTGGCCGCCGGCGAGGCGATGATCTTCGACGACGGCCAGGGCGGCTACTTCGGCGCGGAGATCAACCGCAACAGCGGGCACTACATCCCGGACGCCGACACACTCAAGATCGGCCGTGACGCGTTCAAGAAGTTCGGGATCATCTTCCGGTGAGTGATTCTTCCAGGTCCGTCGGCCGGTTCGACGCGAACCGGCTGACGGACTGGCTCCTCGGAACCCAGGAACTCGAGCCGCTTCACGATCCACGGGAGTGGTCGAGCATCACTGCCGCACTCTCCGGAGATGTGTACGCCGCCCTGCAGGAGCAGCGGCCGACGTGGCACCGGCCGGCTGAGGCATACCTGCGTGCCCTGGCCGAGGCGGTCCGGGCGGAGGCCGTCTCCGCCCACGACGCGGCGGTGAGCCGGATGAACATGACGGCGGTGGTCGTACGCTCCGTACCGAGCACCGAGTGGGGCGACCGGTGGCGGCCCACCGCGATGGTGGACCTGTTCCTCGAGCGGTGTCCGGTCACGCTGGCCGAGGCTCAGCGGCTCGCCGGGGCGCAACCACTGCCCCCGGTGGGGGACCTCGTCCGGTTGCGTCATGCGAAGACGATGCTCAATCCGCTGGTACTCCTCGCGCCGTTCCTCCCGCCGGATTCGGTGGACCGGATCCGGCCCTGGCTGGAGCTGAGAGAGCGCCTGCCCTGATGATCGGGTGAGAAGCCGGCCTCGACCGAGAGGGAGAGGCCGGCCGCCGATCCCGATCTTCGGGCGGCGGTGTGGCGGAGAATGGGGGCATGGCACTGATCCGCTGTGACTTCTGGTCCGAGGCGCTCGAGATGAGCACGTCGATGACGGTGCTCCTGCCCGACGGGGACTCGGTGGATCCGCCGCCCGTGGTGTATCTGCTGCACGGGCTCACCGACGATCACACCGCGTGGACGCGGTTCAGTTCGGTGGAGCGTTACGCCGAGGAGCACGGCGTGGCGGTGGTGATGCCGTCGGTGGACCGCAGTTTCTACGCCAACGAGACGTACGGCATGAGGTTCTGGGATTTTCTGTCGGCGGAGCTGCCGGAGCGGGTCGGCCGGTTCTTCCGGGTGTCGGCGCGCCGGGAGGACACCTTCGTGGCCGGGCTGTCGATGGGTGGCTACGGCGCGCTCAAGTGGGCGCTGCGTGAGCCGGAGCGGTTCGCGGCGGCCGCCTCGTTGTCCGGGGCGCTCGATCTGGCGTACATCCAGGAACATGACCGTCGCCCGCACATCCGTGCCCTGGTGGCCAGGGTCTTCGCCGACCGGATCGTCGCCGGCGGCGACGAGGATCTGATGCACCTCGTCCGGGTCGCCGACCCGTCGTCGCTGCCGCGGCTCATGCTGCGCTGCGGCAGCGACGATCATCTGGTCGCGCAGAACCGCCGGTTCGTGGCGGCGTGCGCGACCGCCGGGGTCAGGGTGGACGCCGCTTTCGAGCCGGGCGACCACACCTGGGAGTTCTGGGACGGGCACCTGCCGGCGGTGCTGGCCTGGCTGCTCAAGAGGTGACGGTCAGTTGTCGTCGCGGCTCTGCTCGGCGAGGAACCGCTCCAGCTCCGCGCCGAGCTCCTCGGCCGTCGGCAGCGGGGTGTCCGAGTCGGCGAGCAGGTTGCCCTGGCGGCCGCGCAGGAACGCGTCATACTGCGCCTCCAGCGAGGTGACCAGGCGGGCCGCCTGCTCGTCGTCGGCGACCTGCTTGTCCACCTCGTCGCGGACCGCCTTGGCCGACTCGCGCAGGCTGCCGGTCGGCAGGGCCAGGCCGGTGCTCTCCGACACCGAGTCGAGCAGCACCTCGGCCGCGGCCGGATAACCGGTCTGCGCGAGGTAGTGCGGGACGTGCGCCGCATAGCCCAGCGCGTCGCGCCCGGACTGGCCGAGCCGGAACTCGAGGAGGTTGCCGACGCTGGCCGGCACCTGGACCCGCTGCAGCCACGACTCGTGCTCGCCGAGCAGGCGCTTGTCGGTGGCGTGCGCGGTGACACCGACCGGGCGGGTGTGCGGCACGGCCATCGGGATCGCGTTGAGGCCCACGGTCCGGCTGACGCCCAGATCGTCGATCAGGCCGGTCACCGCGGCGATGAAACGCTCCCACTGCAGGTCCGGCTCGGGGCCGGCGAGCAGCAGGAACGGGGTGCCCAGCTGGTCCTTGACCAGGTGCAGGGCGAGGCTCGGCTCCTCGTAGCTCTCGAAGTGGTCGGCCACGAAGATCATCGGGGGCCGGCGGGAGCGGTAGTCGAGCAGCTGATCGAGGTCGAACGTGGCGACGATCTCGCTCTCCAGGTGCTCCAGCAGATTTTCTCTGGCCAGCTGGATCGCGGTGCCCGCGTCGACGAAACCGGTGAGCGCCTGGATGAGCACCGGGCCGTCCAGAGCCGGCAGGTCGCCGGTCACCTCGTAGAGCCCGTGGGGGTCGAGCACGCTGTGAACCTCCGTGAGAGCGGCGCCCGCTGACGCGGGCCTGTTCCGGCGGTAACAGCCGGCTGCCGGCGTTCATTCCGGCACGCTCCCATCATTGCGCACCCGAGCGTGGCGGCGGAGACGTGCACGCACCACGCACAATGGGTTTCAGATCCTTCTCCCCGCCCCCTGGAGTGATCTTTGAATCAACAGCAGTCCGCAGAGTCCCTCGCCCCCTCCAGCACGCTGTGGGCCCGGATGAAGGCCGATCCGCAGTACGCTCCCGAGCACCTCGCCCTCGACGCGGTGCGCCGGCTCGGCCCGGAGGCGGCCGCCTGGCACGCCCGGCTGCGTGAGGAGCGCCCCGATCTCGACGCCGACGGCCTCGCCAACCTCGCGATCAGGCACTTCACCACCCTGGCCCGGGTCTCCGGCGCCGTCTCCGGCGCGGCCGGCCTGCCCGGCGCGGTGGTCGACGTCGGCGTCCTCGCCTGGACCCAGTCGCGCCTGGTGCTGCACGTGGCCGCCGCCTACGGCGCCGACCCCGCCGCCCCGGAACGGGCCACCGACCTGCTCGTCCTGCAGCGGGTGCACCGGGTGGCGGAGACCGCGCGGACGGCGCTCGGCGTCGCGGCCGGGCGCGAGCGGGCCAGCCGGATCTTCACCGGCGACTCGGGCCGGCCGCTGGCCGGAGTGCTGGTGAAACTCGGCGTCAAACTGGCACAGATGGCGGGGGTACGCGCGGCGAAGCGCCTGTTCGCCAAGATGGTCCCGGGCGCCGGCATCATCCTCGGCACCTGGGTCAACTCGGCCGCCACCAAGGACCTGGCGAAACGTGCCCGGGAGCATTACCGCAACACCTAAGATTCCGCTGCTCCGACCCGAAGCACCAGACGTGCTGGGATATCGGAAGTCCGCCGCCGTCGCCCTGACCGCCGTCGCGCTGCCGCTGCTGCTCGCCGGCTGCTCCTCGTCCTCCTCGTCGTCGACCCGGCCGGGCGCGCAGGGCACGGCCGCCGGCGGCCCCAACTGGATCGTCGTCGGCGGTGGCACGGCCACTCCGTCGCCCACCGTGCCGGTCGGGAAGGCGTCACCGACCCCGTCGACCACGCTGCCGCCGCTGCCCAGCGGCAGCCCCTGGCCGTCCGGGACACCGAGCGGCACCTGCACGCCGATCCAGCGGATCCAGCGGATCGACGGGCTGGCCGTGACGCCGTCCAGCACCAGCGCGGTGGTCACCTGGTATCACCCGGGCGGCAGCAACATCGTCGACTACCGGATCACGGCGATCAACCAGAACCTGATCACCGGCGCGCAGAAGGAGGTCGGCTGGACCCGCAGCGCGCCGGCCACGTGCGGGGACGTCAGCGCCACCGTGACCGGGCTGGACCCGAAGACGCCGTACACCTTCGTCGTCGACGTGGTGCTCAAACCTGACAACTTCAGCCTGGAGGGCGTGCGCACCCAGACGATCGCGCGTTCCGGGGTAATCAGCACCACGTAGGGACTTGTCACAGGGAGTCTCTAAGCTTCCCGGCATGGAGACGATCGTCGACACTGTCGTACTGGTCGCGATCGCTGTCGTCGGCGCGGCCCTCGCGCGCCGGCTGGGGTTCGTCGCGCCACTGGTGCTGCTCGTCGCGGGCCTCGGGCTGTCCTTCGTGCCCGGGTTCCCACAGGCGCACCTCGATCACGAGCTGGTCCTGATCGGGATCCTGCCACCGCTGCTCTACGTGGCGGCGTTGCAGACCTCGGTGCCCGCGTTCCGGCTCGCGCTGCGGCCGATCCTGCTGCTCGCGGTGGGGCTCGTGGTGCTGACCGCGCTGGTGATCGGCTTCCTGATGCACCTGCTGCTGCCCGAGGTGCCGCTCGCCGCGTGCGTGGCCCTGGGCGCGATCGTGGCCCCGCCCGACGCGGTCTCCGCCACCGCGATCGCCCGTCGCGTGGGGCTGCCCCGCCGGGTGGTCACCATCCTCGAGGGCGAGAGCCTGCTCAACGACGCGACCGCCCTGGTCATGGTGCGGGTCGCGATCGGCGCGCTGACCGGCTCGGCGATCGGCCTCATGGAGATCTCCGTCGACGTCGTGCGGACGGCGGGCGGCGGCCTGCTGATCGGGCTGGCCTTCGCGGTCGGCGCCGCCTGGCTGCACCGGAGGATCGACGACCCGCTGCTCGACGACGCGGTGGCGCTGCTCACCCCGTTCGTCGTGGTGATCGTCGCGGAGAAACTGCACACCTCCAGCGTGGTGGCCGTCGTCGTCGCCGGTCTCTACCTCGGGCACCGCATCCCCTACCTGCTGTCGGCCACCTCCCGGCTGCAGATGGAGGCGGTCTGGCGCCTGATCAACTTCCTGCTGGAGGGTGTGGTCTTCCTCCTGGTCGGCCTCCAGATGCGGCACGTGCTCAGCAGCATCGAGACCAGCTGGGCGACCACCGCGCAGGTCACCGCCGTGGTGTTCGGTGCGCTGCTGGCCGTCCGCTTCCTGTGGATGTATCCGGCGACATACCTGGCCCGGCTCGTCCCACGGATCCGCAACCGCGAGCCACGACCACCGGTCACCGTGCCCACCGTCATCGCCTGGGCCGGCATGCGTGGTGTGGTCACGCTCGCCGCCGCCCAGACCCTGCCGCCACCCGGCGTCGAGAACGCGCCCTACTACCCCCGCGACCTGCTCATCTTCGTGGCGTTCGCGATCATCGTGCTGACCCTGATGGTGCAGGGCACCACGCTGCCCTGGCTGGCCCGCCGGCTCGGCGTCCGCGAGGACAACAGCGCCCAGGACGCGCTGGCCGAGGCCGGGGTGCAGCACGCTGCCGGCCGGGCCGCGATCGAGGCGCTGGAGGAGCATGCCGGCGGCGCGCCCCCGACGGTGGTCGAGCGGCTGCGCGGCCTGGTCGAGAGCCGAGGCAACAACGCGTGGGAGCGGCTCGGCAGCCAGGACCGGGAAACCCCGTCGGCTGCGTACGGCCGGCTGCGCCGGGAGATGATCAGAGCGGAACGGCGCGTTTTCAAGATCGCCCGCAACGAGGGGCGGATCCCCGAGGAGGTGCTGGTCCGCGCCCAGCGCGAGCTAGACCTGGAAGAGTCCCAGCTGCAACGGAGTGACGATTGACCTGTCAGCATCTCAAGGAGACGACCGAGCCGGCGCCGCTGAGCGCCTACGAGGACGGCTGCCCGCAGTGCCACGCCGCCGGCAACCACAACTGGGTGCACCTGCGCCTGTGCATGACCTGCGGGCTGGTCGCGTGCTGTGACTCGTCACCGGCCCGGCACATGTCGGCGCACCACGCCGCCGAGGGCCACCCGGTGATGCGCTCGTTCGAGCCGGGCGAGTCGTGGCGCTGGTGCTACGAGGACGAGCAGCTCGGATGAGGACCCTCGTGCTCGGCGCGGGCGCGACCGGCGGCTACTTCGGCGGCCGCCTCGCCCAGGCCGGACGGGACGTGACGTTCCTGGTCCGGCCGGGGCGGGCGGCCCGCCTGGCCGAGCGCGGCCTGCGGATCACGAGCCCCGACGGCGAGACGTCGCTGCAACCACGCGTCATCACCGAGCCCGACGGTCACTACGACCTGGTGCTCGTCGCGGTGAAAAGCTACTCGCTGGAGACCGCCCTCTCCGGCCTGACCCCCGCCGTCGGCCCGCGGACCGTCGTGATCCCGCTGCTCAACGGCATCCGTCACATCGAGTCGCTGGTCCGCCGCTTCGGCGCGGACCGGGCGTGGGGCGGCGTCTGCATGATCCACGCGACGCTCGACGAGCACGGCGACGTGCACCAGATGAGCGGCCTGCACCGGCTCGCCTTCGGACCGCTCGACGCCGCCTCGCTGGACGATCCCGCGGTGGTCGATCATCTGGCCGCCGTCGCCGAGACGCTGACCGGCGCCGGTTTCGACGCCCGCGCGTCGACCGCCATCATCCAGGAACTCTGGGACAAATGGATCCTGCTCGCCACCCTCGGCGCGGCGACGACCCTGCTGCGCGGCTCGATCGGGGCGATCAACAAGGCGCCCGGCGGCAGCGAGTTCCTGCACGCGCTGGCCGCCGAGACCGCCGCCGTCGCGGAGGCCGCCGGCCACCCGATCCGCGGCAAGGCGGCGGCGATGCTGGAGGCGACCATCGTCACCACCGAGCCGACGACCTCGTCGATGTATCGGGATCTCGTCCAAGGGCTGCCCGTGGAAGCCGGGGCGATCGTCGGCGACCTGGTTGCCGAAGCGGCGAAACACCAGGTCAGCGTGCCGTTGCTGGCCGCGGCGCACACCGGGTTGGCGGTCTATTCGGCAAACCTCTGATTCGGTACGGCCCACGCGAACCGATCTGTGCGGCCCGCAAGGCAGGCGACCCACCGGACCGCAACGCGGCCGCCGGGCGTATGCGGGCCGGGCGTATGCGGGCCGGGCGTATGCGGTGGCATCGTGTACCACGTCCGCCGGGCCGGACGGCAGTGGTCTCGCACCTGGCGGTTGTGGGTGGCCGCGGTGTTGCGGGGTCTGGCGGTTGTGGGTGGCCGCGGTGTTGCGGGGTCTGGCGGTTGTGGGTGGCCGCGGTGTTGCGGGGTCTGGCGGTTGTGGGTGGCCGCGGTGCTGCGGGGTCTGGCGGTTGTGGGTGGCCGCGGTGCTGCGGGGTCTGGCGGTTGTGAGTGGCCGCGGTGTTGCGGGGTCTGGCGGTTGTGGGTGGCCGCGGTGCTGCGGGGTCTGGCGGTTGTGGGTGGCCGCGGTGCTGCGGGGTCTGGCGGTTGTGAGTGGCCGCGGTGTGGCGTCGCCTGGCGGCACCGGCCACGGCCGATCAGGAGCGGCCGGCTCCCAGCGCTGTCTCGGTGGTGTCGAGACGGCTCGGCGAGCCGGCCGGTGCGGAGGTCGTGAGGACGTGTTCGGCCTCGCGGGCAACGCGGTCGGCGTCGGTGGCGCGGGCGCGGCCGTAGACGGCGGTGGTCCGGTCGGCGATGGCCGGCCAGTTGAAGTCGGCGCGGACCCGTTCGCGGGCTCGGAGGGCCAGGGAGCGGGCGAAATCGCGGTCGCCGAGGACCCAGCCGGTCGCCTCGGCCAGGGCCTCCGGGCTGCCTGGGGTGAACTTCACGCCGGTCACCCCGTGGTCGACGATCTCGTCCAGGCCTCCGGTGGCGGCGACGGCCACCGGGGTTCCGGCCGCGGCGGCCTCCAGCGCGACCATGCCGAACGGCTCGTAGATGCTCGGCACCACGTAGCAGTCGGAGGCGCCCATCAGCGCTGTCAGCTCGTGGCCGCCGAGGAAACCGGTGAAGCTGACCTCGGGCGTACCGGCGGCCCGGTCTTCCAGGTCCTGGCGGTAGGGGCCGTCGCCGGCGATGACCACGCGCAGGCCGGGGAAGCGGGAACGCAGCGCGGGCACGGCGTCGATCAGGTGCTGGACGCCCTTCTCGTAGACGAGCCGGCCGGCGTAGCTGATCAGCGGGCCGTCACCGGCGTAGCGGGACCGGGCGGCGGCGACCGCTCGGGGACGGGCGCGCCAGCGGAGGACGTCGACCCCGTTCGGGACCACGTCGACACGGTCGGCGGGCACGTCGAAGAGGCGGCCGATCTCGCGTTTCATGTAGGCGGAGCAGACGATCACGCGTACCGCCTCGGCGGTCAGCCAGCGTTCCACGTCGTCGATGGTGCGGTTGTGGGCGTCCGGCAGGTAGCCCTGGTGACGGCCGGACTCGGTGGCGTGGACGGTGGCGACCAGCGGCACGTCGAGGTGTTCGCGCAGCGTGACCGCGGTGTGCGCGACCAGCCAGTCGTGGGCGTGCACCACGTCGAAACCGCCGGTCCGGGCGGCGCGCAGGGCGGCCCGGGTGAGCGTGTGGTTGAAGGCGACCGCCCAGGCCAGCAGGTTGCCGCCGGCCACGTCGAAGGCGGGCGGGTCGTCGGGGGCGCGGACCACCCGGACGCCCTCGGTGTACTCCTCGAGCAGCGCGCCCGGACCGTGCCGGGTGACCACGGTGACCTCGTGACCGGCCCGGACCAGCGTGGTGGCGAGCGCGTGCACGTGCCGGCCGAGCCCGCCGACGAGCAGCGGAGGATACTCCCACGACAGCAGCAGGATCCGGCTCATGCCGTCACCTCCGGGGAGAACGCGGCAGCCCGGCGGCGGGAGAGCGGGACGGCGGTCACGTCAGGTACCTCTGCTTGACTCGTAGGGCCTCGGCGACCGAGCGGGCGGAGAACGGGACGCCGGAGGCGCGGTGCGGGGCGTCGCCGTCGGCGGTCTCGCCCAGGGAGCCGACGCCGGCTTCGGACAGGTGCGCGTCGAGGGCGTCGAGCAGGCCGTCGACCGGCCGGCCGGTGGCGGCACAGGCATCGGCGTACGGGCCGATCAGCCACGTCCACACCGGGCCCTGGTGGTGTGCCATGTCCGGGTCGGCGGGCCGCTGGGACTGGTAGCCGTATTCGCCGGGGGCCAGGGTGCGCGGGCCGAGCGGGGTGAGCAGGGACTCGCCGACGGCGCGGACGGCGGTGGACGGCCGGCCGCGCATCGGGGCGTGCGGCAGCGACCAGGCGAGCAGTTGGTGGGGCCGCAGCGACGGGTCGTCGTGGTGGGCGCTGGCGCCGAGCGGGTAGGCCGCCGCGGGTCCCTCGATCACGTCGTACAGCCAGCCCTCGGGCGCCGGGAACCGGGCCGTGAACGACGCCTGCGCCCGGGCGTGCCGGGCCCGCGGCTCGCTGTCGTCGTGGCCGCCCTCGCCGAGCAGTTCGCACATGGCGGCCAGCGCGTTCACCCAGAGCGCGTTGAGGTCGACGGGCTTGCCGACCCGGGGTGTCTCGGGGCCGGGGGAGGCGAGCCGGATCAGCCCGTCGGCCGGGTCGATGCTGAGCGGCCCGGATCCGCCGAGGTGGTGGCGCAGAACCCGGCCGAGCGGCGCCGCGAGTTTGGCGGCCAGGGCGCCGTCACCGGTACGGGTGACGTGCCGGTCGACCGCATGCACCAGCCACAGCGGCCCGTCGAGGGCGTCGTGCCGCAGCCAGGGGGCGTCCGGGGTACGCAGGTCGCGGGCGGCCGCACGGGTTCTGGCGATCAGCAGCTCCCGGCCCTCGTCGACGCGGCCGGTGTCGAGGAACAGCCCCTCGTAGGCGGTCATCGTGTCGGCCGGCCAGCAGCCCTGCCCCGGGTATCCGGCGACCACGTCCGGTCCGTCGGGCGCCCGGACGATGAACCGGTCGGCGGCGAGAACGAGCGTTTCGGCGTACCCCTCGGCCTTGGCAAGGGTGACCAGCCGATGGGCCCGCTCGCGCTCCGCGGCGATGATCGCCGGCGGTGGTGGCGGGGTCTCGCCGAGAGGGCCCGCCCACGCCGAGATCTCGCAGGCGCCGCCGGGGCCCGCCTGGCGGAAGAACGTGCCGGCGTGCCAGAGGTCCTCGATGGAGTCCTCGGCGCCGGTACGCACGCCGAGGTGCCACGATCCGGCGGGCTGCCAGCCGGGGCCGTGCAGCCGGTACGCCCCGTCGAGGATCACGCCGCCGGTGACGGGCTCGACGGTGAGGCCGGGACCGTCGGCGCGGCGGCTGGTGTGCGCGGTCCGCCAGGTGCACATCGCGGCGACGGCGAGACCGACCGGGCCGGGCGCGCTGATCACCCGGTGGACGACGGCGAGCGACGGGTGGCCGTGCCGCATGGCCAGCTCACGCTCGACGACGACGTCGCCGATCCGCCAGCGCCAGCGCGGCAGGCCCTGGTCGAGGGTGAACATCTCCAGGTGCCGGTGCCCGGACGGCTCGATCGGCCCGGACGCCCAGGAGTGCGTATAGAGCGGCACCTTGGCGCCGGACGGCAGGGTGACGGTGAGGTCCAGCGAGGCGAGCGCGACGTGACCGGAGACGGTCAGCAGAGCGTGTTCACGTCGGGTGCGCAGGCCGCTGACGGTGCCCGACGCGTATCCGCCGAGACCGTCGGTGACCAGCCATTCCCGGCCGGCCCCCGCATCGGCGGAGAGGGAGCCGCAGACGTGCGGCCCGAACGTGAACTGATCATTCCGCGGCACGGTCCCTCAAATGCTCGATTTGATACGCGCCACATCCCCGGACGGGGAGATATCAGCGGCTAACCGGACAGTCGGGCCGACGTTAGCAGTGAAGTCCGCGAGAATGGCCCGTGACGCGGCCCGTGAGGTTAGTCCGTCCCACGGATGGGCAATGCAAACTCCCGCCGGCCTCGATCACAGGGACGGCCGAGGGGTAGGAGCACGGTTATGCAGGTCTGGCCTGGTCATCGGTACCCGCTGGGCGCCACGTACGACGGGACGGGCACCAACTTCGCGATCTTCTCCGAGGTGGCCGAGGCGGTCGAGCTCTGCTTGTTCGACCCCGCCGGCAACGAGCGGAAGGTGTTGCTCCACGAGCAGGACGCGTTCGTGTGGCACGCGTATCTGCCGGGGGTGGAGCCGGGGCAGCGGTACGGCTACCGCGTCTACGGCCCGTACGAGCCGCACCGGGGACTGCGGTGCAACCCGCACAAGCTCCTGCTGGACCCGTACGCGCGGGCGGTCGACTCCGACATCGACTGGCATCCGTCGCTGTACGCGTACGACTTCGACAACCCGGATCAGATGTCCGAGCTGGACTCGGGGCCGTACATGCCCAAGGGCGTGGTGGTGAACCCGTACTTCGACTGGGGCAACGACCGCCGGCCGGACATCCCGTACCACCACTCGGTGATCTACGAGACGCACGTCAAGGGGCTCACCCAGCGGCACCCGGAGATCCCGAAGGACATGCGCGGCACCTACTCGGCGATCGGCCACCCGGCGATCATCGAGCACCTGAAGAGCCTCGGCGTGACCGCTGTCGAGCTGATGCCGGTGCACCAGTTCGTGCACGACAACCGGCTGCACGACCTGAACCTGCGCAACTACTGGGGCTACAACACGATCGGGTTCTTCGCGCCGTACCACGGCTATTCGGCGATGGGTTCGCTCGGCCAGCAGACCCAGGAGTTCCGGGGGATGGTCAAGGCGCTGCACGCGGCCGGCATGGAGGTCATCCTCGACGTGGTCTACAACCACACGGCCGAGGGCAACCACCTGGGGCCGACGCTGTCGCTGAAGGGCATCGACAACCGGACCTACTACCGGCTGGTGGACGACCAACCCCAGTTCTACATGGATTACACGGGCACGGGTAACAGCCTGAACGTGCGCAGCCCGCAGAGCCTCCAGCTGATCATGGACTCGCTGCGGTACTGGGTGACCGAGATGCACGTCGACGGTTTCCGGTTCGATCTGGCGTCCACGCTGGCCCGGGAGTTCTACGACGTGGACCGGCTGTCGACGTTCTTCGAGGTGGTGCAGCAGGACCCGATCGTCGGCCAGGTGAAGCTGATCGCCGAGCCGTGGGACGTCGGGCCGGGCGGCTACCAGGTCGGCAACTTCCCGCCGAACTGGACCGAGTGGAACGGCAAGTACCGGGACACGGTCCGCGACTTCTGGCGCGGCGAGCCGGCCACGCTGGCCGAGTTCGCGTCCCGGATCACCGGCTCGGCCGACCTCTACCAGGACGACGGCCGCAAGCCCTTCCACTCGATCAACTTCGTGACGGCGCACGACGGGTTCACGCTCAACGACCTGGTGTCGTACAACGACAAGCACAACGACGCCAACGGCGAGGAGAACCGGGACGGCGAGAGCCACAACCGGTCCTGGAACTGTGGCATCGAGGGGCCGGCCACCGACCCGGGCGTGCTCGCGCTGCGGGCCCGGCAGCGGCGCAACTTCCTGGCCACGCTGATGCTCAGCCAGGGCGTGCCGATGATTTCCCACGGCGACGAGCTGGGGCGGACCCAGCAGGGCAACAACAACGCCTACTGCCAGGACAACGAGCTCGCCTGGATCGACTGGGAGAACGCCGACGAGCGGCTGCTGGAGTTCGCCCGCAAGCTGACCGCGTTCCGCCACCGGCACCAGGTCTTCCAGCGCCGCCGGTTCTTCACCGGCCTGCCGGTGACCGCCCGTGGCGGCGGCGACCCGCTGCCGGACCTGGAGTGGTTCACCCCGGACGGGCGGCAGATGGCCGGCGACGACTGGGGCAACGACTTCGGCCGGGCCGTGGCGCTCTTCGTCAACGGCGAGGGGATCCGGGAGCGCGGCCAGTACGGCCAGCGCCACGTGGACAGCTCGTTCCTGCTGTTCTTCAACGCGCACGACGCGCCGCTCGAGTTCACCACGCCTCCCGCGGAGTACGGGGAGAAGTGGGAGAAGGTCATCGAAACCGCCGACCCGTCCCCGGATCGCCCGTCCGTCGTGGAGGCCGGACACAAGATCTGGGTGCCGGACCGGTCTCTCATCGTCTTGGACAGGACGGTCTGATTCAATGCGCCCGAGCAGCACCTACCGCGTGCAGGTCCGCCCCGAGTTCCCGCTGAGCAGCACCGCCGAGATAGCCGACTACCTGGCCGATCTCGGGGTGAGCCACCTCTACTCGGCGCCGCTGCTGAGCGCGGCGCCGGAATCGCAGCACGGGTACGACGTGGTGGATCATTCGCGGGTCAGCCCGGCCCTGGGCGGGGCGGACGGCCTGGCCGCCTTGAAAAGCGCCCTGGACGAGGCGAACCTGGGTCTCGTCGTGGACATCGTCCCGAACCATGCCGGGGTGGCCGCGGCCGCCGAGAACCCGACGTGGTGGGACGTCCTGAAGAACGGCCAGAAATCGGAGTTCTCGGGCTTCTACGACGTCGACTGGTCGCGTGGCCGGATCCTCCTCCCGGTTCTCGCCGACACCGCGGACGCCCTGGACGACCTGCGGATCGAGGACGGCGAGCTGCGCTACTTCGACAAGCGCTACCCCATCGCCGACGGCACCGGCGACGGGACCCCCCGCGAGGTCCACGACCGGCAGCACTACGAGCTGATCAACTGGACCCGCGGGGACTCCGAGATCAACTACCGGCGGTTCTTCGCCATCACCGACCTGGCCGGCCTGCGCGTCGAGGACCCGGACGTCTTCGCCGCCACCCACGCCGAGATCCTCCGCTGGTACAACGAGGGCCTCGCCCAGGGCATCCGGGTCGACCATCCGGACGGCCTGCGCGACCCGGGCGAGTACTTCGACCGGCTGCGCGACGCCGCTCCGGACGCCTGGATCGTTGTCGAGAAGATCCTGGAGCCGGGCGAGAGGCTGCCCGCCTGGCCGGTCGCCGGCACCACCGGGTACGACGCGATGGCCCAGGTCAACGGCGTCTTCGTGGACCCGGGCACGGAGGCGTTCTTCGACACCCTCGACCACCACCTGACCGGTGCCACCACCTCCTGGCAGGACCTGGTGCACGACGCCAAACTGCACGTGGCCACGAACGTGCTGGCCGCCGAGCTGGCCCGGCTCGCGGCGCTCGTACCGGAGATCGAGGCCGCCCCCAAGGCCCTCGCCGAACTCGCCGCGTGTTTCCCGGTGTACCGCTCCTACCTCCCGGCCGGCAGCCGCGACCTGGCGACGGCCCGGTCCGAGGCGGGCCGCCGCCGCCCGCAGATGATCACCGTGCTCGACCAGCTGACCGCCCGGCTGCGCAACCCCGCCGACGAGCTGGCGATCCGGTTCCAGCAGTTCACCGGCGCGGTGATGGCCAAGGGCGTCGAGGACAACGCATTCTACCGGTGGACCCGGTTCGTGGCCCGCAACGAGGTCGGCAACGACCCGTGCAAGTTCGGCGTCACCATCGACGAGTTCCACCACTACGCCGAGCAGCGGCTCACCGACTGGCCGGACACCATGACGGCGCTGGCCACCCACGACACCAAACGCGGCGAGGACGTGCGCGCGAGGCTGGCGGTCCTCTCCGAGGTGCCGGGCGACTGGACCGAGGTGGTCCGCCGATGGGTCCGGTTCGCTCCGCTCCCGGATCCGGCCCTGGCCCATCTCCTCTGGCAGGTCGCGGTCGGCGCGTGGCCGATCTCCAGAGAGCGACTGCAGGCGTACGCCGTGAAAGCGGCCCGGGAAGCCGGAACCGGAACGAACTGGCTCAGCCCCGACGAACGTTTCGAGACGGCGTTGCGGCAGATGGTCGACCGGATCTACGACGATCCCGCCCTGCATCGGGAGATCGCCGACTTCGCCTCCTCGATCGCCCCGCCCGGCTGGTCGAACTCCCTAGGTCAGAAGCTGGTGCAGCTGACCATGCCCGGCGTCCCGGACGTCTACCAGGGCACCGAGCTGTGGGACCACTCCCTCGTCGACCCGGACAACCGCCGCCCCGTCGACTTCGGCGCCCGCCGGGAGCTGCTCGGCCGGATCGACGACGGATGGCTGCCGCCGGTCGACGAGACCGGCGCCGCCAAGCTGCTGGTCACCAGCCGGGTGCTGCGCCTGCGCCGGCAGCGGCCCGAGCTGTTCGCCGGCTACCGTCCGGTCTTCGCCGACGGCCGTGTCCCGGAGCACGTGCTCGCCTTCGACCGCGGCGGTGTGGTGGCGGTCGCCACTCGGCTCCCGGTCGGATTGTCACGGCACGGCGGCTGGGGGGACACCACGCTGTCACTGGACGGACACAGTTGGACGGAAGTGTTCACGAACACCAGCTACGGTGGCAGTCGTCTGGCCGTGGCCGAGCTGCTGCACACCTATCCCGTCGCTCTTCTGGTGAAAGAATGACTCTCTTCTCGGTGTGGGCGCCGGAAAAGCCCGTTCGACTCCGCGTCGCCGGCGAGGATCGCGCGATGGAGCCCGGCGAGGACGGCTGGTGGCATCTCGACGTGCCCGCGGCCCCGCCCGGCGCCGACTACGCCTTCGTGCTGCCCGGCGCCGACAACCCGCTGCCCGACCCGCGGTCGGCCTGGCAGCCGCAGGGCGTGCACGGGCCGAGCCGGGTCTACGACCACGCGGCCTTCGCGTGGACCGACCAGCGCTGGCCCGGACGGCAACTGCCCGGCTCGGTCCTCTACGAGCTGCACATCGGCACGTTCACCCCGGAGGGCACCTTCGACGCCGCGATCGAGCGGCTCGACCACCTCGTCGACCTCGGTGTCGACCTGGTCGAGCTGCTGCCGGTCAACGCGTTCAACGGCACCTGCAACTGGGGCTACGACGGGGTCTGCTGGTTCGCGCCGCACGAGGGGTACGGCGGGCCCGACGGCCTCAAACGGTTCGTCGACGCGGCACACGCCAAGGGCCTCGGCGTGGTGCTCGACGTGGTCTACAACCACTTCGGGCCCTCCGGGGCGTATGCGCCGATGTTCGCCCCCTACCTCAGCAGCGGCAGCAACGCCTGGGGCAGCTCGGTCAACCTGGACGGGCCCGGCTCCGACGAGGTGCGCCGCTACATCGTCGACAGTGTGCTGATGTGGCTGCGCGACTACCACGTCGACGGTCTGCGGCTGGACGCCGTGCACGCGCTGCACGACGAGGGCGCCGTCCACCTGCTCGAGCAGATGGCCGTCGAGGTGGAGTCGCTCTCCACCGAGCTGCGCCGGCCGCTGTCGCTGATCGCCGAGTCCGACCTCAACGACGCCAAGCTGATCACCCCGCGGGAGGCCGGGGGGTACGGTCTGCACGCCCAGTGGGACGACGACGTCCACCACGCCCTGCACACCCTGCTCACCGGGGAGCGCCAGGGCTACTACGGCGACTTCGGGTCGCTGGACTGTCTGCGCACCGTCCTGGAGGGCGCGTTCTTCCACGCCGGCACCTGGTCGTCGTTCCGCGGCCGCCGGCACGGCCGCCCGGTCGACCGGCAGCGCACGCCCGGCCACCGGTTCGTCGCGTTCCTGCAGAACCACGATCAGATCGGCAACCGGGCGGTCGGCGACCGGCTCACCGCCACCCTGTCGCCCGGCCTGCTCAAGGTCGGCGCCACCCTGCTGCTGACCTCCCCGTTCACGCCGATGCTCTTCATGGGCGAGGAGTGGGCGGCCAGCAGCCCCTGGCAGTACTTCACCTCGCACCCCGAGCCCGACCTGGCCGCCGCCGTGCAGAACGGGCGCCGCAAGGAGTTCGCCAGTCACGGCTGGGCCGAGGCGGACGTGCCCGACCCGCAGGACCCGGCCACCTTCGAGCGCTCCAAGCTCGACTGGTCGGAGCTGGGCAAACCCGGTCACGCCGAGATCCTCGACCTGTACCGGAAGCTCATCGCGCTGCGCCGGAGCACCCCCGGGCTCACCGACCCGTGGCTGCACCAGGTCGAGGTGTGGCACGGCGACCAGCACGTGGTCATCCGGCGCGGGCCCAGCGTGGTGGCCGCCAACCTGGCCGCCGTCCCGCAGACGGTCAGCCTGCGGGCCCTGCCACGGTCGGTCCTGCTGGCCACCGAGCCCGGCGTCGTCGTCGAACGGGACCGGCTCGTGCTGCCACCGGAGAGCGCCGCGGTCGTCTCGGTCCGCTGAGGTGCGTGCTTCCGCCATCATGTGACCGTGGGAGTGCGGAAGAAGAAGAAAAAGTCGAGAGACTACTGCGACTTCGGGTGTGTGCCGGACTGCGACGTCCCCGGCTGCGACTGCGACATCCCGGGCTGCGACTGTTTCTCGCTCAGCACCATGGTGCGGTTGTCGGCGGCTCTCACCCGTACCCATGGACGCTCCGGACCTGGCGGCCGGGTCTCCGCAAGCGCGCAGCGGGCGGTGACCACCGCCATCCGTGGCTATCGGGTGATCTCCCCGAGGCTGCCCACCCGGTGCCGCTACCGGCCCACCTGCAGCGCGTATGCGCTGCTCGCGATCGAGCGGCACGGGCTCGGCGCCGGGCTGCGGCTGACCGCCGCCCGGCTCGCGCGATGCCGTCCGGGTGTCCCGTTCGGTACCGGGGATCCCGTTCCCTGATGATGTCGGGCACGATGACTCGTCTGGGGACGAAGGGACGGGTCGATGGCTGACACCGACAACGACGGCGCCGCGCCACGCCGGCCTGCGCAGACGCCGCAGCCACCGCAGTCAGCGCGGCCGCCGCAATCTGCGCGGCCCGCGCCGCCTCCACCTCCGCAGACTCCGCCCCCGCCGGACGACAGTTGGCTGCTGCGGACGTTGCAACAGCTGCCGCCGAAGCAGCTGGCGGCGCTGCGCCGGTTCGTGACCGCCGCCGCCCCGCCGGAACCGCCGCCGCCCGTCGCGGTCGAGGAGATGACTGTCGAGGAGCTCGCCTCCCGGGACATCGCCACGCAGGCGGCGATCGAGCAGGCCCGGTCCGAGGCGGAGCATGCGGCGATCACCCGGCGTGACAACCAGTTCAAGGTGTGGCGGCTGGCCGGGCTCGGGGTGTTGATCGTCCTGACCCTGCTGGTCTCGCTGGGCCGGCTGCTGGTCGGTGGCCCGGAGACGCTCGCCGAACTGCGGGCCGCGGCCGGTGTCGACACGTGGGCGACGCTGGACATCGGGGTGAAGGACGACCAGTACGGGGTGGCCTTCCGGGACGACGCCGGCATCTGGAAGGGCTTCGACATCGACATCGCCTACATGATCGCCGAGGACCTCGGTTTCCGCCGTGAGGACGTGCGCTTCTTCGGCTTGGAGA
Organism: Actinoplanes philippinensis; assembly: GCF_900113015.1. Lineage (GTDB taxonomy): Bacteria > Actinomycetota > Actinomycetes > Mycobacteriales > Micromonosporaceae > Actinoplanes > Actinoplanes philippinensis. The sequence goes on along the minus strand of NZ_FONV01000005.1, from coordinate 211,333 downwards.
GCGAGGACCGGGCCCGCATGCAGGCGACCGACGCCGACCGTAAACGAGTGCCGGTCCAGCTGGTGATCGCCAGTTACAGCATCACCGACAAGCGGAAGACCGAAGGCGTCCACTTCTCCCAGCCCTACCTCTACACCGAGCAGTCGGTGATCACGCTCAAGGGCCATGCGCCGGTGGTCGCCCTCAACGATCTCAAGAAGCAGAAGGTCTGCACCCTCTCCACATCGACCAGTGCCACCGCGCTGGACGAGGCCGAGGCGATCGTCACCCGGAAGAACCGGGTTCGGGAGTGCTTCACCGAGCTCGACGCCGGCACCGTCGACGCGATCAGCACCGACGCCGCCATCCTGGCCGGCTGGAAACACGAGTTCCCGGCGAAGTACGAGCACTGGGATCTGGGGCTGGAGTCCAACGAACGGTGGGGCGTCAACGTGGGTGAGAACCCGGCGCTCGAGAAACTGGTCAACCTCACCCTGTACCGGTCATGGGCGGATCCGAAGGACAGCCGCTGGGAGAAGGCTTTCGAGCAGAACCTTCAGGCGGAGATCGACCCGATCAACAAAACCGCCATCGCGGTCGGCGAACAGCCCCGGGCCGAGCGGCCGGAGATCGGCTGGATGCCGTGGGAGGATCCGCTGGGATGAGTACCGAGATCAGGAGCGGCCGGGTCGTCAAGAGACGCGCGGTGCCCCGGCCCGGCTACCGCGCCGAGCTGAACTGGCTGCTCGCCGTGCTGCCCGGCTTCCCGCTGCTGCTGCTCGTGCTGCGGCTGTGGTATCTGAGCCGGCAGGACCTGCCCACGATGCTGCTGCTCGTCCAGTACATCAACCCGCTCGGCATGCTCGGCGCCCTCTTCGTCACGCTCAGCTGGACGGTGCCCGCGGCCATCCTGCTGGTCCGGGTGCTCGGCGGCATCTCGCTGGTCAGCTCACCGGGCCAGACCGCGACGTCGTTCCTTGCCGTGGCCGCGTTCCGGATGCCCGGCTGGGTGGTCGTGATCGCCGTCGGCATCGCCGCCTTCACCTGGCAGCTGCGCATGCTCCCGCTGCTGATGATGCTGGTGGTGGCGATCCTCGGGCTGACCGCGGTGCAGGGGGAGCACGGCGAGCCGTGGCTGATGCGGTGGCTCACGCTGGGCGTGCCGGTCCTCGTCGCGATCATCGTGTGGATCTTCGTTTGGCCGGGAGTGGTCGCCTCGCTCCGGTCCGGTGAGTACGCGACGGCCGTACTCCTCCTCGGTCCTCCGCTCTTCGGTCCGGTCCTGACCGGGCCGGTCCCGGAACGCTGGGCCCGGATCGCCACCCACTGGCCCGCCGTGGCCGTCGCCTTCGCCATGCCCTTCATGGTCGGCGTCGTCTTCCTGCGGGCCCCGGTCCTGCCGGACAGCGCCATCGAGGTGGAGACCGAGGGCGAGCCGATGCGGGTCGTCCGTGGGCAGCTGATCGCCGTCGACGACACCTCCACCACGATGCTGGAGGCCACCGGCCAGGTAACCTTCATCCCCAACGGCGAGGTACGGTCGAAGACACTGTGCCCCCAGGCCTCCGACGATCCGGCCAGCGGCATCACCGTCCGCGGCTGGCCGATCGAGGCCCCGGCACTGGAATGGATCGCGCCGACACGGCCCGTGACCGAAATCGATCCACGGTGCCTCGGTCGGCCCCTGAATCGGGGTGCAGGCGGTGGATGAGTGTAATTTCAGCAACGACATGTGCGACATGCCGCCCACCACGTGCAGACAGGTTGGCGCCGACCTGGCAGGCTGCACGCCATGACCTTGCACCTCCGGTGGGCGGCCGTCACCGACCAAGGACACGTCCGGAGCAACAACGAGGACTGTCACTTCGCCGGTGACTCGCTTCTCGTCGTCGCCGACGGCATGGGCGGCATGGCCGCCGGCGATCTGGCCAGCCGGATCGCCATCGAAGCCATGGTCTCGCTCGACACGCCGATCGCCACCGACCACCAGATGGACGCCCTGCACCGGGCGCTCGAAGTCGCCAACGGGCGGATCGCCGAGCAGGTGGCCCTCGACCCCACGCTGGCCGGCATGGGCACCACGCTGACGGCGGTGCTCTTCAACGGCGAGCGGGCGGCGATGGCCCACGTCGGCGACTCCCGTGCGTACCTGTTGCGCGACGGGCGGCTCAACCAGCTCACCAAGGACGACACGTACGTCCAGATGCTCGTCGACCAGGGCCTGATCAAGCCCGAGGAGGCGGCCGCCCACCCGCGGCGGGCCGTCGTCACCCGGGTGCTCCAGGGCGAGCCGGTCACCCCCGCCTACGTCATCGTCGAGCCGCAGCGCGGCGACCGGTGGCTGCTCTGCAGCGACGGCCTCACCGGTGTCGTGCCGGACCCGGTGCTCGAGGAGGAGCTGCGCACCATCGCCGACCCGAAGTCCTGCGCGGAGAGACTCATCGATCTCGCCCTGCGCGGCGGCGGCCCCGACAACATCACGGTGATCGTCGCCGACGTGACCGCGGGGGACTGAGCGGGTATTTTACTCCGGCCGCCATGCCTCGCGGCCCGGACTCTGGTGGTGATCACGACGGCGCGACTGCTCGGCACGCTGGCGCTCACCCTGGGTGTGGTCGCCTTCGGCGAACTCGTCCTCGGCACGCCCCGCCTCTACACCGACACGGCGCAGCTGGTCGCCGGACTCCTCGCGGCCGCCGTCTGCCTGACCGTCGGCCGCGACCGCGCCGGCATCCCGCGCCGCTGGCGGCTGCTCGCCGCGGGCGGGCTCGTCGTCTGGTCGCTCAACCGCCTCTGGTCGGTCGTGCAGCAGCTGGCCGGCGTCGACGGGCCGCCGCACGCGCTCACCTGGGCCGGGCTGTTCGTGCTGCCGGTCTGCATGCTCGTCGGGCTGCTCGGCGCCGTGCACACCCGGCCCCGGCCGGTGCCCACGTCGACGTTGCGCGACCAGATCGCCCTCGTCATCGACAGCCTGCTCATCACCGGATCGGTGCTCGCCCTCTTCTGGTCGGTGCTGCCCGGGACACCCGCCCTGCGCGGCCTCGACGTCGTCCACCTGGTCTACCTGATCGCGGACGTCGTGCTGTTCACCATGGTGGTGCTGCTGCTCACCACCCGGCCCGACTCCCCGGCCGGGCGGCGGCCGCTGCGGCTCGTCGGATCGGCGCTGCTCGCCTTCGGCGTCGCCGACACGGTCCGGCTCCTCGGCGACGGCCCGACGTGGCTGGAAGGGCTCGGGCACCTGCTCGGGCCGGCGTTCATCGCCATGGCGGCGCTCAGCCCCAACCGGGTGCCACCGCCCCAGCCCGACGCCGAGGTACTGGAGCGTGACTGGTTCCGGCTCCTCCTGCCGTACGGGCCGGTCGTCGTCACCGGGGTGGTGCTCGTCGTGCGTACCGTCGCCGAAGGCTCCCTCAGCCCATTCGAGGCGTCCCTCGGCTGGCTCGGTCTCGCCCTCGTCGTCACCCGCCAGATGATCACCATCGTCGACAACACGGTCCTCTTCGACCGGGTCGCCACCGTCCAGCGCCGGCTCCACCACCAGGCCTACCACGACCCGCTCACCGGCCTCGCCAACCGCGCCCTCTTCCGGGAACGGCTCGTCCTCGCCATCGACGCCCACCAGAAGCGCGGCACCCCCGTCGCCGTCCTCTTCGCCGACCTCGACGACTTCAAGCTCATCAACGACACGTTCGGCCACGCCATCGGCGACCGCGTCCTGCAGGCCATCGGCGAACGGATGCGCGCCGGCGTCCGGGCCGGTGACCTCGTCGCCCGTCTCGGCGGCGACGAGTTCGCCATCGTCCTCGACCAGGGCGGCGTCGCGGTCCCCGCGCCCCGCCGCCGTTCCCCGTGGCGGCGACGGGCGGACGGCATGCTGCGGCAGCGGCGTTATGTCCTCTCGGCCGCGGGGGTACGGGTCTCCGAGGCCGCCTTCGCCGGCGGAGCGACAGTGTCCCCGTCCTGGGACACCTCCACCGTTCCCGCAGCCGTCACCCCGTCCAGTCCGCCTTCCCTGGCTCCGGGGTCCTCGCCTGCTGGTGCTCCCGCGCCTTCGGGGGTCTCGACTGCTGGTGTTTCCGCGCCTTCGGGGGCCTCGACTGCTGGTGCTTCTGCGCCTTCGGGGGCCTCGACTGCTGGTGGTTCCGCGCCTGTCGGGTCCTCGTCCGCCTCCCCGGCCTTCGCTGCCGCCCCTCCTGAGGCGTCGTCGCCGTTTCCCGGCTCGCCCGCGTTCGACGCCGCCTGGGAGGCCGAAGCCGAAGCCATCGGGCAGCGGGTGCTGGCGACGCTCCGCGAGCCGTACATCATCGACGGCCGCTCGGTCGGCGTGGGCGTCAGCATCGGCCTGGTCACCGCCGAGCCCGGTGACGACCTGACCGCCGACCTGCTGTTGCGCCGCGCCGACGCCGCCATGTACGCGGTGAAACGCCGAGGCAAGGGCGAACTGATCCGCTACACCGGCCCCAAGGACTCCAGCCCGCACGCCGACCTGCCGAAGCTCCTGGCCGGAGCGCTGGCCGGTGGAAGTCCCGCGGCCGCCGGCTTCGACGTGCACTACCAGCCGATCGTCCGGCTCAGCGACGGCGCGACAGTGGCCGTGGAGGCCCTGGCCCGCTGGACCGACCCGGTGGCCGGCCCGGTGCACCCCGACGTCTTCGTCACGATGGCCGAACGAACCGGCCTGGTCGCCGCCATCGACGACTTCGTCCTGGACCGGGCGTGCGCCGACACCGCACGCCTCGCCGAGATCTACGGCCGCCCCATCGACGTGCACGTCAACGTCTCGGCCGGCCGTCTCGCCGGCCCCGGCCTGGAGGACGCCGTCCGTGCCGCGCTGGCCCGCCACCGCCTCGACCCGGCCCGGCTGATCATCGAGATCACCGAGACGCTGCGGATCCCCGACCTGCCGTGCGCCGCCGGCCTGGTCGAACGGTTGCGGGCCCTGGGCGTACGGGTAGCCCTCGACGACTTCGGCAGCGGCTACAACGCCCTCGCCCAGCTGCACGCCATCCCGGTCGACATCGTCAAACTCGACTCCACCCTGACCGACGTCGACACCTCCCCGGACCGGGCCGGCGCCCTGTGCCGCTCGGTGCTGGCCATCTGCGCCGAACTGGGCATAACCGTGGTCGCCGAGGGCCTGGAGACCGAGGACCGTGCGGGCGCGATGGCCGCCCTGGGGTGCCCGCAGGGCCAGGGCTACCTGTACGGCGCTCCGGCTCCGCTCACCCGCCTGGACTCCTCCTCCTGACCACCGTGCGGCGTGGTCGTCAGCGGCGCCGCGCCGCCGCGGACGGCCACATCGTTCGCCTCGGTCGGCCGCCCGGTCAGCGTGACCGGGGATTGGCCCGGCGGGTCGGCTCGGCGGTGGTCGGGTCCTCCGGCCAGGGGTGACGCGGGTAGCGGCCGCGCATCTCGGCCCGCACCTGGGGGTAGCCCTGAACCCAGAACGAGCCGAGATCACGGGTGACGGCGACCGGCCGCCCCGCTGGGGACAGCAGATGCAGCAGCACCGGAACCCGGCCGTCGGCCAGGCGTGGCGCCTCCTTCCAGCCGAACGCCTCCTGCACCTTCACCGCCAGCACCGGCGCCGCCGGATCGCTGTAGTCGACCCGCACCTGCGACCCGCTCGGCACCGGCAGCCGCTCCGGCGCCACGTCGTCCAGCCGGCCGGCCACCTGCCAGGGCACCAGCCGTCGCAGCCCGCCGGCCACGTCGAGCTTCGCCAGATCGGACCGCCGCCGCGCCGAGCCGAGATCGAGCCAGTCCTCCGGGCTCGCCAGCAACGCCTCGTCGGAGACGTCCGGCCACGGATCACCGAGCGCCGCATGGGCGAACAAGAGCCGCCGGCGCAGATCCCCGGCGTTGCGACTCCAGGTCAGCAGGCCGAGGCCCTCCTGTCGCAGGCCGGCCACCAGTGCCGCCCTGAGCAGCGCGGCGTCGGGATCGGTGAGGCGGACGGAGGCCAGCGTGATGGTCCCGAGCCGACGGACCCGCCGGGCCACCACGTCACCGTCGATCCATCCGATCTCGGTCTCCTCGGTCGACATCGGTGCGGCGACCGACAGGGCGGTCTCCTCGTCCAGGGGAGCGGCACTGCGGATCCGGGCCACCCGGGCCCCGGCGGACCGGTCCGCGCCCGCCACGGCGAGCCACGGCGTTCCGCTCAGCGGGCTGCCGACGGGCAGCTCGGCTGCGGTGCCCCCGGCCATCAGGTAGGCCCGGCCACCGGGTTCGCGCACCCGCGCGACCCGCTCCGGATACGCCAGCCCGGTGACCAGACCGGCCGCCACGTCGTCGCTGAGACGCGCCGCTCCCACCGGCCGGGCAGCCCGGCCGGACCGTGCTGTTCCCCCCGGGCCCACCGGTGTCGCCGGCTGGGCTGTCTTCTCCGGCCGGCTCGGTGGGGCATCGGCCGGCGATGGTGGGGCGGATCGGTCCAGGGCACGCGTCAGGCGGCGGACCTCAGCCCGCCAGGACGGATCGTTGCGAGCCGCCCGCCAGACGGTGACCACGTCGCCGGTGGTGGTGCGGTCGTCGTCGAGGACGGCGACGATCTCGGCGGCACGGTCCGCTCCCAGGACGGCGGCGCCGTCGAGGAGGGCGCGGGCCAGCCGGGGATGCAGGCCCGCGCCGGCCAGGGCACGGCCACGGGCGGTGACCCGGCCGTCGGCGTCGACGGCGCCCAGGTCGTGCAGAGTGGCGACGGCGGCCCGCAGCGCGCCGGGCGGCGGCGGATCGGGCAGCGCCAGGCCATCACCGTCGGGATGCCCCCACAAGGCCAGATCCAGGGCGAATCCGGTCAGGTCTGCGGCGCCGATCTCCGGCTCGGGCTGTGCGGGCAGCCGGTCGTGCAGGGCCGCCGGCCAGCAGCGGTAGACCCGGCCGGGCGCCTCACGGCCGGCCCGCCCGGCCCGCTGCTCGGCCGACGAGCGGGACACCGCCACCGTGGCCAGGGCGCCCAGGCCCCGGGAGTGATCCATCCGCGGGACCCGGCTGAGCCCGGCGTCGACCACGGCGCGGACCCCCGGAACCGTCAGGCTGCTCTCGGCGACCGCGGTGGCCAGCACGACCCGGCGACGGGGCCCGGCGCGCAGCGCCGCATCCTGCGCCGCGCCGGTCTGCCGCCCGTGCAGGGACACCACGTCGGCGTCGAGCCCGGCGAGGCGGGCGGCTATCGTGGCGATCTCGCCCGCCCCGGGAAGGAACACCAGGACGTCGCCGTCGCCCTCGGCGAGAGCCCGGCGGGTCGTGGCGGCCACATGGTCGAGCAGGCGCGGATCGACACGCAGCCCGTGCGGCGGGGTGACCGGACCGGCCGGCGGCGCCCAGATCACCTCGACCGGGTGGTGGCGGGCGTGAGCGGTGACGATCGGCGCCGGACGGCCGGCCTCACCGAGGACCGCCGCGAGCCGGTCGGCGTCAGCGGTCGCCGAGGTGGCGAGGACCCGCAGGTCGGAGCGGAGCGCGGCCCGCACCTCGACGAGGAAGGCGAGAGCCAGGTCGGAGTCGAGGTGCCGCTCGTGGCACTCGTCGAGGATCACCGTGGTGACACCGGCCAGCTCGGGGTCGGCCTGCAGCCGGCGGACCAGCAGACCGGTGGTCACCACCTCGACGACGGTGTCGCGGGAGACCTGCCGCTCGCCGCGGACCGCGTAGCCGACCCGCTGCCCGGTGCGCTCGCCGAGCAGCGTGGCCATCCGGCGCGCGGCGGCCCGGGCGGCGACCCGGCGCGGCTCGGCCACGATCACCCGGCTGCCGGGCCCGGCCAGCGCGAGCGGGACCAGCGTGGTCTTGCCGGTGCCGGGCGGCGCGACCAGGACGGCTGCCCCGGCGCCGGCCAGGGTGGCGGTCACCTCGGGCAGCACGGGACGGACCGGGAGGTCGGGCAGGGAACCTACGGGGATGAGCACGCGCCCAGTCTGGCCCATCCCGGCGGCGGCCCACGCGGTTGTCCACACTGGCGCCATCCCCGATCGGTCTCCGTGCTTCTGTGGACGAGGAAACGGCGCGATCACCGGTCGATAACGGCGAGGTCGCGGTGCGTTCGGGGCGGTTGTCCACAGGACGGGCGGCAGAACGCCGGTCTGCGCTGCTCGGCGCGTTGTCCACAGCCCTGGAGCGACGGCGAGATTTCCGGCCCGGATTCGTGGCAGGGTGGCGCTTGTTAATTCTTCCGTCCGTTCGTGCGAGGCGCGGTTCGTGCCTGCTTGACTGATCGACATCGACGAGGGGGTGACCGATGGGTGCGGTGGATTCCTTCAACGCTCTGCCCGCGGAGCGTCTGGAGGCCGAGCTGCTCGCCTGCTGTGCGGCGCCCGCCTGGGGTGCGGCCGTCGCCGCCGGTAGACCGTTCGCTGACCGGGCCGGCGTTCTCGCCGCGGCCGGCACCGCGAGCCGTGAGCTGACCTGGCCCGAGGTGCTGCAGGGGCTGTCCGCCCACCCCCGGATCGGTGAGCGGGCCGCCGGTGACTCCCAGGAGGCCGCCTGGTCGCGGGCCGAGCAGTCGGCGGCCGCGCAGACCGCCGACGACACGACCAAGGCCGAGCTGGTCGCGGCGAACAGGGCGTACGAGGACCGGTTCGGGCACGTCTTCCTGATCTTCGCGAGTGGCCGTTCGCAGGCCGAGATCCTGGCCGCGGCCCGCGAGCGTCTCGGTAACGACGAGGCCGCCGAGCAGGCGATCGTGACGGACGAGCTGGGCAAGATCGCGCGGCTCCGGCTGGAGCGGGTGCTCGATGCCCTCTGACGGTGTGGCCGCGGCCTTTCACGCCCGGATCTCGACGCACATCCTGGACACGGTGACCGGCGACCCGGCGAGGGACGTCTACGTGCGGCTGGAACGCCGCGACTCGGACGGCTGGAGCACCATCGCCGAGGGGCGTACCGACGGCGACGGCCGCCTGCGCTACGAGGTGGCGCTGCACGAGTGGCAGGCCGGCGGCTATCGACTGTTCTTCTACGTCGAGCCCTACCTGGGCGGCGACTGCTTCTTCCCGGAGATCACCGTCGCCTTCCACGTCCACGACCCGAATCGCCACTATCACGTGCCGCTGCTGCTGAGCCGGTACGGCTACACCACCTACCGAGGGAGCTGACGACCGTTGGGGATCGTGCTCGGACCGAACCGTTACGGCAAGGCGGAGACCCGTCTGGTGCGGGTGCACCGGGACGGCGATACGCACGGCCTGGTGGATTTCAACGTCAGCATCGCGCTCTCCGGCGACCTGACCGCGACGCACCTGACCGGCGACAACTCCGGTGTCCTGCCGACCGACACGATGAAGAACACGGTGTACGCGTTCGCCAAGGAGCACGGCGCCGGCGAGCCCGAGGTGTTCGCCCTGCTCCTGGCCAGGCACTTCGTGGCCACCCAGCCACAGGTCCACGCCGCGAGGGTGTCGATCGAGTCGTTCGGGTGGGACAGGCTGGGCCCGCACTCGTTCCGCCGGCGGGGCGATCACGTGCGTACCACGGTGGTCACCGTGACGAGCGAGTCGGCGCAGGTGGTCTCCGGGGTGTCCGGGCTGGTGCTGCTGAATTCGGCGGATTCGGAGTTCCACGGTTTCGTCGAGGACGGCTACACGACCTTGAAACCGACGACCGACCGGATCCTGGCGACGGCCGTGGACGCCCGCTGGCGCCACGCCGGCGACGACACCGACTGGGCGGCGTCGCACGAGGGCGCCCTGGACGCGCTGGTGACGGCGTTCGCCGGGACGTACAGCTACTCGTTGCAGCAGACCCTCTACGCGATGGGCGCCCGGGTGCTGGAAGAGCGCCCGGAGATCGCCGAGGTGCGGCTCGCCCTGCCGAACAAGCATCACTACCTGGCCGACCTGTCCCCGTTCGGGCTGGAGAACCCGGGCGAGGTGTTCATCGCCGGTGACCGGCCGTACGGGTTGATCGAGGGCAGTGTGATCCGGGACGACGCTCCCGCCGCGACCGCGGAGTGGTGGCTGTGATCATCATCGAGAACGCGGCGATCGCGACGGTCGACGAGGCCGGCACCGAGTTCCCGACCGGTCATGTGGTGATCGGCGACGACGGGCGCATCGTCGCGGTGGGGCCGGGCGAGTCCGGCCTGCCCGGGGAGCGGCGCGACGGCACCGGCTGCCTGATCACCCCCGGCCTGGTCAACACCCACCATCACCTCTACCAGTGGGCGACGCGTGGCCTGGCGCTGGACGAGACGTTGTTCGGCTGGCTCACCACGCTCTACCCGATCTGGGGCCGGCTGGACGCCGAGATCGTGGGCGCCGCGGCCGGCGCGGGGCTGGGCTGGCTGGCGCTGTCCGGCTGCACCACGAGCATGGACCACCACTACGTGTTCCCCCGTGACGGCGGTGACGTGCTGGCCGCCGAGATCGAGGCGGCCCGGTCGATCGGTCTGCGGTTCCACCCGACCCGCGGCTCGATGGACCTGAGCCGCAAGGACGGCGGCCTGCCACCGGACCACGTGGTCGAGGACACCGACGAGGCGCTCGCGGCCACCGAGGCGGCGATCGACCGCTGGCACGATCCGTCGCCGGAGTCGATGCTGCAGATCGCGGTGGCGCCCTGCTCGCCGTTCTCGGTCACCACCCGCCTCATGGAGGAGGCGGCGGTGCTGGCCCGGCGCAAGGGGGTCCGCCTGCACACCCATCTCGCCGAGACCGACGACGAGGAGGAGTTCTGCCTCAAACAGTTCGGCTGCACCCCGGTGGAGTACGCGGAGCGCGTCGGCTGGCTCGGCGACGACGTCTGGCTGGCCCACGGGGTGCACCTGGACGACTCGGCGATCGCCAAGCTGGGGAGCACCGGCACCGGGGTGGCGCACTGCCCGAGTTCGAACGCCCGGCTCGGCACCGGAGCGGCCCGGGTGCGTGAGCTGCTGGACCACGGTGTGCCGGTGGGCCTCGGGGTGGACGGCGCGGCCTCGCAGGAGGTGTCACATCTGGGCGCCGAGCTGCGGCAGGCGCTCTACACGGCCCGGCAGCGGCAGGGTCCCCGGTCGTTTGGCGCGCGTGAGGCGTTGCGGCTGGGCACCATCGGCGGGGCCCGCTGTCTGGGCCGGCAGGACGACATCGGCTCGCTGGAGCCGGGCAAACTGGCCGACCTGGTGATGTGGCGGCTGGACGGCCTGGGGCACGAGGGCATCGACGACAAGGTCGCGGCGCTGGTCTTCGGCCCACCGGCCCGGGTGGAGCTGGCCTTGGTCGGTGGCCGCCCGATCGTCGAGCGGGGCGAGCTGGTCAACGCCGACGCCGACACGCTGACCGCCCGGGCCCGGCGAGCGCACCGCAGGCTGATGGCGACCTCCTGACCGTCACGGGGAAGGACCATGAATAATGCTCGATTACGGTACGGGGGAGTAACCACACTGAGAGGAATCGTCAACGATGACCGAGATCCTGTCCGACGAGGCCGTGGCGTTCGTCGCCGACCTGAACCGGCGATTCCGGCCTCGCCGTAACGAGCTCCTCCAGGCGCGTGCCACGCGTCGCGCGGAGATCGCGGCCGGAGCCACGCTCGGCTTCCTGGCCGAGACGGCGGACATCCGCGCCGCCGAGTGGTCCGCGCCGCCCGCCCCCGCCGACCTGCGGGACCGGCGGGTCGAGATCACCGGCCCCACCGAGCGGAAGATGACGATCAACGCGCTGAACTCGGGCGCGAAGGTGTGGCTGGCCGACCTCGAGGACGCGAACACCCCGCACTGGTCGAACGTGGTCGACGGCCAGCAGAACCTGTATGACGCGATCCGCCGCACGATCACGCTGACGACCGAGAAGAAGACGTACGAGCTGAACGGCGGGCCGTACCCGACGATCGTGATGCGGCCGCGTGGCTGGCACCTCGACGAGCGGCACCTGCCGGTGGACGGCGAGCCGGCCGTCGGCGCGCTGGTCGACTTCGGCCTCTACTTCTTCCACAACGCTGCCGAGCTGATCAGCAGGGGCAGCGGTCCCTACTTCTACCTGCCGAAGATGGAGTCCCACAAGGAAGCCGAGCTGTGGAACGACGTCTTCACCTACGCCCAGGAGAAGACGGGTGTCCCGGTCGGCACCATCCGGGCCACCGTCCTGATCGAGACCATCCCGGCCGCGTTCGAGATGGAGGAGATCCTGTATGCCCTGCGCCCGCACATCTCCGGTCTCAACGCCGGCCGTTGGGACTACCTGTTCAGCATCATCAAGTACTTCCGCGACAACCCCACCATGATCCTTCCGGACCGGGCCGCGGTGACCATGACGGCGCCGTTCATGCGGGCCTACTCGGAGCTGCTCGTCTCCACCTGCCACAGGCGTGGGGCGTTCGCGATGGGCGGCATGGCCGCGTTCATCCCCAGCCGTCGTGACCCGGCGGTCAACGAGGTGGCCCTGACCAAGGTCCGCGAGGACAAGGAGCGCGAGGCCGGCGACGGGTTCGACGGCTCCTGGGTGGCCCACCCCGACCTGGTGCCGGTCTGCCGGGAGATCTTCGATCGAGTGCTCGGCGACAAACCGAACCAGGTGGACAAGAAGCGGCCGGACGTCGCGGTCGACGCCGGTGACCTGCTGCACGTGGCCGGGACCGGCGGCGCGGTCACCCGGGCCGGGCTGCACAACAACGTCAACGTGGCCCTGCAGTATCTGGAGGCGTGGCTGCGCGGCAACGGCGCAGTGGCGATCCACAACCTGATGGAGGACGCCGCCACCGCGGAGATCTCCCGGTCCCAGGTCTGGCAGTGGATCCACAACGGCGTGAAGCTCGAGGACGGCACCCCGATCACCGCCGAACTGGTCGGGCGGATCGAGGACGAGGAGCTCGCGAAGATCCGCGAGACCATCGGCGACGAGGCCTGGACAGCGGGCCGCTACGACGACGCGCGCAAGCTGTTCGAGCGGGTCGCCCTGGCCGACGACTTCGCCGACTTCCTGACCACGGCCGCCTACGACTCCATCGACTGAGCCACGGTGCGGCCGGGTCCGGCCCGGCCGCACCGACCCTAGCGAGGAAGGGCCGACGTTGCGCCTGAACGAGGACGACTACGACGAGATCGACGCCGGGCTCGCCGCGCACGACGCGTTCCTGCAGGCCCGCTACCCGGGTGAACGTCCAGGCCGGCAGCCGGTCCACACCGTCTACGTCCCGGCCGACCGCCTCGACGGCTTCCGCGACTGGGGCGGCATCGCCCTCGACACGATGGACCGCCACGACTTCCCCTGGCCCGACCCGGCGGTCCGCGCCAAACTCGCCGCCGAGCCGATCGAGGACCTGCGCGTCGACTTCGAGGACGGCTACGGCGTCCGCGACGACGACCAGGAGGACGCGGCCGTCCGCAAAGCCGCCACGATCCTCGCCGACGGCCCGCGGCCACCGTTCCTCGGCCTGCGGATCAAATCCCTGGAGGCCGCGACCCGCCGCCGCTCGCTGCGCACCCTCGACCTCTTCCTCGACAACTACCAGGACCATTTCACCATCACGCTGCCCAAGGTCAGCGGTGGCGACCAGGTCGCCGCGATGGTCACCCTCTGCGAGAAACTCGAACGGTCGTACGGCCTGAGCGCCGGCGTTCTCACCTTCGAGATCCAGGTCGAGCTGCCGTCGGCAGTGCTCGCCGCCGACGGGACCGCGACCGTCGCGCGCCTGATCACCACGGCCGCCGGCCGGTGCACGGGGCTGCACTACGGCACCTACGACTACAGCGCCGCCGCCGGGGTGGCCGCCGCCTACCAGTCGATGGAGCATCCGGCCGCCGACTACGCGAAGGCGGTGATGCAGGCCGCCGCCGCCCAGACCGGGGTGCGCCTGTCCGACGGGTCCACCAACGTCCTCCCTGTCGGTGACACCGCCGACGTGCACGCCGCCTGGCAGCTGCATCGGCGACTGGTGCGCCGGTCCCTGGAGCGTGGCTACTACCAGGGCTGGGACCTGCATCCGGCACAGCTGGCGACCCGGTATGCGGCGACCTACGAGTTCTTCCGGGACGGGCGGGACGCCGCCGTCACACGCCTGCGGCGATACCTGGACCGGCAGGACAGCGGCATCGCCGACGAGCCGGCCACCGCCCGCGCGCTCGCCGGCTATCTGCTGCGCGGCCTCGACTGCGGGGCTCTGACCGACGCCGGGTTCCCACGGGAGCAGTTGACCAGCCTGGCCTGAGACCAGCAGTGGAGGACGGTAGTGGGCTACAACACCGAGTTCACGGGGCAGGTGGCCATTGTTCCCCCGCTGAATCCACATGAGGTGGAATACCTCGATCGATTCGCTGAGACGCGGCACGAATCACGTGATGCGGGCCCCTATGCGGTCAGCGGAAACGGGTTGGCGCCCGGGGCGATGTACGGCGGACGGGAACCCGGTCCGGAGCATCCCGGATATTGGTGCAAATGGGTGCCGACGGCCGCTGGTGACGCGTTGATCTGGAACGGCGTGGAGAAGTTCTACGACGCGGAGATCTGGCTCGCCTATCTGGTGGAGACGTTTCTGGCGCCGGGGGCGGAGATCCGCGGCGAGGTGCCGGGCTCGTGGTTCCGGCCGGCGGTGTTCGAGTACTTCACCTGCGATCACGTGCTCAACGGGGTGATCACGGCGGAGGGTGACGAGGAGGACGACCGGTGGCGGATCGAGGTGCGCGACAACGTGGTGCACGTGATCCGGCTGGTCGTTTCGCCGGCCTGTGCGGACATCGATCCGCGGGATCCCGGTGAATGGGGGAGCGGGCAGTGGGCGGAATTCGCGGCACGGACACGGCGGAATCACGTTCTCACGGTCAGCGGCGCGGGCGAGATCCACGACCTCGGTCCGGCCGCGGAGAACGGATTCGAGCCGATTTCCGGATGAGCCGCGAATTGAGAGCGTCGACCGCGGCACTAGGCGACGGAAAACGCGCCACGGGAGGGGCGGCGGCAGTGCCGGCGCGAGGTGGCGACGGCACCGCGCGAGGGGCGGCGGGGATGCCGGCGGTAGCCGCCGGAGGCGGGGATCGGGGTGCTGCGGTTCGGGAGGTGTGGCCGTACCGCTGAATCAGACCATCGAGAAGATCGGGACGATCAGCAGCGCCGCCAGGGTCAGCCACGTCGCCAGCTGTTCGTGGCCGCGATTGCCCTCGCGGACGGCCTTGTAGAGCAGGCCCGCCATGAGGCCGGCGAGGCCGAGGCCGGCCAGGATCGAGGCGGCGCCCGGTTCGCCGAACCAGTCCGGCGCCAGGCTGATCAGCGATGCCGGATCGATGACCGCGAGGACGGCGAAAGCGAGGACGGCGACGCCCAGGACCGCGACGGCGGCGCCGCGCAGGAGGATGTTGGGTCCGGTGTTCATCGCGGGCTGCTGGTTCGTCACGCCGGTTGCCTTCCGTGATGGTCCGTATCGACTGAGTCAGACCATAGCGGCACTGGCAAATCCCGTGTGGATCGAACCTTTCGCGCCTGTGGGGAGTACTACGGGGCGGGACCGCGCGCAACGCGAGGGAGTGTCGTTCAGTGAGCAAGTCGGTTACTCAGAGTGATGCAGAGCATGTCTGTGAACGGCCGTCGTGGGAGTGCCGGGCGTGCGGTGACCCGTGGCCGTGCGCCCCGGCGCGCGCGTCCCTGTCGGATGGTGCGGATCGGGTGATGCTGACCATGTACATGTGGGGGCATCTGGACCGGGCCATGACCGAGCTGCCACCGGGGCCGCCGACGGAGCTGTTCGACCGGTTCCTGCGGTGGACCGACGGGCAGCTGGTTCAGGCCTGAGTGGCGCCGGGCGCGGCCGGCACGATCTGGTCGCGCAGCCAGGACGGGTCGGGGTTCACGTGGCCCCGGCCGTTGATCACCACGGTCGGCACGGTCTCGTCGCCGCCGGTGATCTCCCGGACCGCGGCGGCCGCGGACGGGTCCTGCCAGATGTCGACCCAGCGCAACCGGTCCGCGTCGGCGCCGAGACGGGCCCGCAGCCGGAGACAGAAGACGCAGCCCGGCCGCCAGTAGACGACCGGGCGGTCGTCCTCCGCGGCGGCCCGGGGGAACGCGAGCGGCGACAGCACGAAGGCGAGCACCAGGAACGCGCCCAGCAGCAGGGCGGCCGTGCCGGGCGCGCCGTCGCCGAACCGGGCGGCCGCGATCAGCACACCGCAGAGAGCGGCCAGGGCCGCCACGCTCCATCGTCGCACCATGGAGCGGCACGGTACTCCGCTACGCCCGGTAACGGCATCCCTGACCGGCCCGATGCGCGCCAGGTGAGAACGGACGGCCGCGGTGAGGGCCGGTGCGGCGCCGTGATGAGCGCCTGGTGAAACAAAGCGTCGCTAAGGTCCACCCCATGGCTGATCTTGTGGTGCGCTCGCGGCGCGTGACGACACCGGACGGTGAGCGGGCCGCCGCGGTCGTGGTGGACGGCGGGACGATCGTGGCGGTGCTGCCCTACGACGCCGTGGCCGAGGCCGCGGAGGACGTCGATCTCGGCGACACCGCGCTGCTCCCCGGCCTGGTGGACACGCACGTGCACGTCAACGAGCCGGGCCGGACCGAGTGGGAGGGCTTCGCCACGGCGACCCGGGCGGCCGCGGCCGGTGGCGTCACCACGATCATCGACATGCCGCTGAACAGCCTCCCGCCGACCGTCGACACCGAGGCGCTGACGATCAAGCGGGCGGCCGCGGCCGGTCAGTGCCACGTCGACGTCGGCTTCTGGGGCGGCGCGATCCCCGGCAACGCCGGTGACCTGCCGGGCCTGCACGCCGCCGGGGTCTTCGGGTTCAAATCGTTCCTCGCCGACTCCGGGGTGCCCGAGTTCCCGCCGGTCGACGCCACGCAGCTCGCCGAGGCGATGAACGCGGTCGACGCCCTCTTCGTGATCCACGCGGAGGACCCGGACCACCTGCGCGAGGCGGCGAGCTCCCCCGCGTACGCCGACTTCCTGAGCTCTCGCCCGCAGGACGCCGAGCATGCCGCGGTCGCGACCGCCGTCGAGGTGGCCCGCGCCGCGGGCCGTCGCGCGCACATCCTGCATCTCTCCGCGGCTTCCGCGCTCCCGCTGATCGCCCGGGCACGAGCAGAGGGGGTACGGGTGACCGCCGAAACCTGCCCGCACTACCTGACCCTGGACGCGGCCGCGATCCCGGACGGCGCCACCGAGTTCAAGTGCTGCCCGCCGATCCGTGACTCCGCGAACGCCGACCGGCTGTGGGAGGCTCTCGCCGACGGCCTGATCACCTGTGTGGTGAGCGACCACTCGCCGTGCACGCCCGACCTGAAACGGCAGGACACCGGTGACTTCGCGGCCGCGTGGGGCGGGATCGCCTCGGTGCAGCTGGGTCTTCCGGTGATCTGGACCGCGGCCGCCGGACGGGGGCATACCCTCGCGGACGTGGTGACGTGGATGGCGCGCCGCCCCGCCGATCTGGTGGGATTGCGCAACAAGGGCCGTATCGCGGTCGGCGCCGACGCGGATCTGGTCGCGTTCGAGCCGGACGAGGAGTTCGTCGTCGACGCGCACGCCCTGCATCATCGGAACCCGGTCACGCCGTACGCCGGGAAGGTCCTGCGCGGTGTGGTCCGCACCACCTGGCTGCGCGGCGGCGTGGTGACCGGCGACGACCCCCGCGGCACGTTCCTGGCAAGGGAGATCTGATGGATTTCAGCGCGCTGCCCGACCTCGCGTCGCGGGCCTTCGGCGGAGGAGTCGTGCACGCCAACGACGAGTTCTTCGCCGCCGCCGACCATCTGGTGCTGCCGGAGGCGCCGAGCCACGCGCCGAAGACGTTCGACCACAAGGGACAGGTGTACGACGGCTGGGAGACGCGCCGCCGCCGGACGCCGGGCCACGACTTCGCGATCGTCCGGCTGGGCGCGCCCGGCATCGTGCACGGTGTCGACATCGACACCGCGTTCTTCACCGGCAACTTCCCGCCGTACGCCTCGGTCGACGCCGTGGAGCTGTCCGGCTATCCCGGGCCGGAGGAGCTGGCCGCCGCCGACTGGGTGGAGATCCTGCCGAAGTCGCCGCTGAAGGGTGACGGCCGCAACCTGTACCCGGTGACGGACCGCCGCCGGTTCACGCACGTGCGGCTCACCATCTTCCCGGACGGCGGGGTGGCCCGGCTGCGCGTGCACGGCGAGGTGGTGCCCGACCCGGAGCTGCTGCCGAAGGTGTTCGACGTGGCCGCCGCCGAGTACGGCGCGACCGTCGTCGACTGCAGCAACAAGTTCTACGGCAACCCGCAGCGGATGCTGATGCCCGGCCTGGCCCGCAACATGGGCGACGGCTGGGAGACGTCCCGCCGCCGCGACGACGGCAACGACTGGGTGCTGGTGCGCCTCGCCGCCCCGGCCGTGCTGCGCTTCGGCGACCTCGACACCAGCCACTTCAAGGGCAACGCCCCCGGCTGGGCGACACTGACCGGCATCGACGCGCGGGACCGGACCTTCGAGCTGCTGCCACGGGTGGCGCTGCGGCCGGACACCCCGCACCGGTTCGCGCTGTGGAAGGCGCCCGAGGTGACACACGTACGGCTCGACATCTTCCCCGACGGTGGCATGGCCCGGCTGCGACTGCTGGGCCGTGCGGACCGGACGTTCCTGCGTGCGAGACTCGGCCGGTGAGCCGTACCGTCTCTCTCGTGCTCGTCGATCCGTCGGGCGAGCTTCTCGGGCAGTTGCCGCCGTTCACCGTCGAGCTGCCCTGGTGGCAGGACTCCACCGAGGTGGTGGCGGGCGCCGGCGTCGACGTCACCGTGTTGCGGCTGCTGCACGGCGACCGCAAGCCGCCCGGCGGTCACGTCACCTACCTGGCGATGACACCCGGGAGACCGGCGGGTCTGCTGCCGGCCGACGCCGACCTGACGCCGCACCCGCTGCGCGCCGCCTACGCCGAGGCGGCCGGAGTCACCGCGTCGCTGGCCTGGGCGGCGGGCGCGCTGGACCGGCTCGGGATGACCGGCCTGACCGCCCGGCAGCAGCGCACCTGGAACCTGTCGGCGATCTGGCGGTTCGACGCCCCCGACGGCACGCCGGCGGCCTGGCTGAAACAGGTGCCGCCGTTCTTCGCGCACGAGGCGGCCGTGCTCCGGCTCGTCGGCGGCGTCGCACCGGACCTGGTGCCGTATGTGCTGGCCGCCGGCGACGAAGGGCGGATGCTGATTCCGCACGTGCCCGGCGAGGATCGGTACGGGGCGCCGGAGTCCTTCCGGGCGGAGGTTCTCGCCGCGTGGCAGCCGGTACAGGCGGGCCTCGCCGGCCGGGTGCCGGAGTTGCGGGCGACCGGCATCCCCGACATCTCGCTGCAGAACCTCCCGGACATCGCGCGCCCGTATCTTTCGGAGATACCGGGGCTGGGCGCGCTCCTGGACGATCTGCCGCGCCGGCTCGCCGCGGTGGACGAGTGCGGTCTCCCGGACACTCTTGTGCACGGTGACCTGCACATGGGCAATGTGATCGACGACGGCGAGTCCTTCACCATCGTGGACTGGGGTGACGCCGCGATCGGCAACCCGGCCTTCGACGCGGTGCGGATGCCGGGCGAGCCCCAGGCGCTCGCCGAGTGGGCGAAACTGTGGCCGGACCACGACGCGCTGCGGGCCGCCGAACTGCTGCAGCCGGTGGAACTGCTCCGTCAGGCGGTCGTCTACGACGGGTTCCTCGCCAGGATCGAGCCGTCCGAGTGGCCGTACCACGCCGACGACATCCGCCGCTGCCTGCAGACCGCCGTCGATCTGGCCGGGCCCGATTTCTGATGGCGTGACCTCCGGATATCCACGGTTCTCACCGTATCGGCGGCGTATTCCGTACCGTGTCAGTCATGGAAGACGTCCGCCGGCGCTACCTCGAGCAGATCCGGGGCGACGGGCTGCCGCCCGCGCTGGCCGAGGCGTTCGCGACGGTGCCACGCGAGGTCTTCGTGGCCGACGGCTTCCACAGCCGCGACGGCCGGCGGATCATGCCCGCCGACCCCGACTACCTGCCGACCGTCTACAGCAACGACGTGCTGGTCACGAAGCTGGCCGGAGACGTCCCGGTCAGCTCGTCCAGCCAGCCGTCGCTGATGGCCGCGATGATCGAGGCGCTCGACGTGACGCCCGGCATGCGGATCCTCGAGATCGGCGCGGGCACCGGTTACAACGCGGCGCTCCTCGCTTCGCTCGGCGCCGTGGTGACCACCGTGGACGTTCAGGCCGACGTTGCGGCCCGGGCACGGTCCGCGCTGGCCAGGGTAGGCATATCCGGGGTACGGGTGGAAACCGCCGACGGCTACACCGGAGGCCCACAGGAACGTTACGACCGGATCATCGTCACCGTCGGCGTCTCCGGAGTCTCCCCACACTGGCTGGACCGGCTGGAACCCGGCGGCCGCCTGATCGTCCCGGTCGCCCACGGCGGCATCCACCCGGTCCTCGACATCCGCACCGAGCCGCTGGGGGCGGCGGACGCCCGCACCGGACCACTGGGCGCGACGGATAGCCGCACCGAGCCGCTGAGTGCGGCGGACGCCCGCACCGGACCACTGGGCGCGACAGAGAGCCGCACCGAGCCGCTGAGTGCGGCGGACATCGGTACCGGACCCGCGGGCGCGGCGGACATCCGCACTGGATCGCTGGGGGCGGCGGACGTCCGCACCGGACCGCTGAGCGCGACGGTGGTGTGTGCGGCCGGTTTCATGGGCGCCGCCGGGCCGCTCGGCGTCCGGCATGCGCGCAGCCACCCGCCGGTCGCCGCCGGTCTCGAAGGCCTGGACGAGGTCGCGCCGGCCCGGTGGCGGCCGCCGTTGGACGCCGACGCCTACCGGGGGCTCTGGTTCGCGGCCGCGGCCTGGCATCCCCGGGTCAGCCACGCTTCGATCCCCGGCCGGGAGCAGAGTTACCTCGCGGTCCTCGACGACAGCGAGGCCGCAGGCGCTGTGGTGCTGGCCGACGGCGCGATCCTCGCCTCGGGCCCGGAGGCGGAACGATGCACAGCCGTCGGCACGGCGTTGGCGGACCGCTGGTGGTCCCTGAACCGGCCGTCGATCCACTCGTGGCGGATCGGGTTCGCCCTGGTAGGCGAACCGGCCACCCCGATCTGGGCGCCTCACCGCTGGACCTTGACCACAACGCCCCCAGCCCCGCCGGACACCCCCATACCCCACAACCCGGACACACCGGAGTAGCCAAATACCGCGGAACCGCGGAACCGCGGAACCGCGGAACCGCGGAACCGCGGAACCGCGGAACTGGGGAGCCGGGGAGCCGGGGAGTCGCGGGAACTCGCGGATCCCGCACGCCGAAGGGACCGCGAAGCCTGAGGGGGCGGAGCCGGAGGAAGCCGCGGACCGGGAAGGCGGAGGCAGAGGAGGCCGGCGCCGCTGTGAGGGCTGTAAGGCAGGGATGTGGTGCAGCCCACCGAACCCGCTGAAGCGGTGATGTCGGAGAGCTGCGGAAGTTGAAGAAGTCGGCCGAGCCGTGAGTTCGGAAGGCAGGAGCTGGGGGAAGCCCGGCGGCTGGCGGAGGTACCACGATGACCGGGGAAGCGCGGTGGCTGGCGGAGGTGTGGCGGCCAGCGGAAGTGCCGACCCGGCGTAGGTGTCGGCGGCGGCCGCGCGAAGGCTGAAGCGGGGGAGTCGGCACCGGGGAGTCATCGGGCGCGGAGGAAGGCCAGCACCGCCAGCACCCGCCGGTTGGTGTCGTCGGTCGGGGGCAGGCCCAGTTTGGCCAGGATGTTGCCGACGTGTTTGCCGACCGCCGGCTCGCTGATGAACAGGGCCGCGGCGATCGCCGAGTTGGAGCGGCCCTCGGCGATCAGCGCCAGCACCTCGCGCTCGCGGCCGGACAGGCCGGCCAGCGGATCCTGCGGGCGGCTGATCAGGCGGCGGACCACATCCGGGTCGACGACGGTGCCACCGGCGACCACGCTGCGCAGCGCGGCCACGAACTCGGCGATGTCGGCGACCCGGTCCTTCAGCAGATAGCCCACCCCGTCGCCGGTGGCGATCAGGTCGGCGGCGTAGTCCTGCTGCACATACTGACTGAGGACCACCACCGGCAGGCCGGGGCGGGTCTGCCGGAGCCGGACCGCGGCCCGGAGCCCCTCGTCCTGAAAGGACGGCGGCATCTTGATGTCGGTGATCACCAGCCCCGGGTCGTGCCGCTCGACCGCGGCCAGCAGCTCGGCGGCGTCACCGACGGCGGCGACCACCTCGAACCCGAACCGGACCAGCACCCCGACCAGCCCCTCGCGCAGCAGCACCCCGTCCTCGGCGAGGACCACCCGGGTCACAGCTCGACCCGCAGCAGGGTCGGGCCGCCGGCCGGGCTGGCCAGCAGCAGCTTGCCACCGGCCGCGGCCACCCGGTCGGCCAGCCCGGTGAGCCCGGAGCCGCGGGCCGGGTCGGCGCCGCCACGGCCGTCGTCGAGGATCTCCAGCACGATCACCTCACCGGCCCGGGTCAGGCTCAGCCGCACCGCGGTGGCGTGCGCGTGTTTGGCCACATTGGTCAGCGCCTCCGCCGCCACGAAATAGGCGGTGGTCTCGATCCGCTCCGGCAGCCGCCCGGTGATCTCGGCGTCGACCGCCACCGGCACCGGCGAATTCGCCGCCAGCTCCCACAGCGCAGCGGGAAGCCCGAGGTCGGCGAGTGTCTGTGGGCGGATGCCGTGCACCAGGTCACGCAGCACCACCATCAGCTCTTTCGCCTGATCGTGGGCCCGGCCCAGCGGCTCGGCGGCGGGCGAGTCGCCGGGCAGGTCGAGCCGGGCCATGCCGAGCTGGAGGGTGAGGCTGGTGAGCCGGTGCTGGGCGCCGTCGTGCAGGTCACGCTCGATCCGGCGGCGCTCGGCGTCGAACGCGTCGACGAGCCGGGCCCGGGACAGCGACACCTCGGTCAGCCGGTCGCGCAGGCCGTCGGCGCCGCCGAGCAGCCGCCGGGCCAGCGCGGTGTGCAGCGCCGCCACCGCGCCGGCGAGGTAGAGCAGGACCGGGAGCAGCGCCACACCGATCACCTGGAACGGCACCGACTCCGGGCCGCCGTGGATCACCAGGTCGCCGAGGCGCCACTCGGCGATCCAAGGGCTGAGCAGCAGCACCGTCTCGAAGACGGTGACCAGGGCGGCGCCGAGCCACAGCAGGGGAGCGGCCAGGGCGAGCAGCACCGCGTAGGCGACGGCCCGCCACGTCGACTCCTCCCGATAGCGGGCGGTGAACCAGGCGAGCGGGCCGGAGGTCAGCGGGCGGTGCGGGGCGGGGATCCGCATCCGGCGCCGCTCCAGCGCGGCCAGTGGCAGCGCCACGGCCGGACCGGCGACGGCGAACAGCGACGCGGACAGGATCATCAGGACGACGACCGCCGGTTTCGGCTCGCGGCCCTCGGTGACCTCCTGCCCGACGACGAGCCAGGGCAGCAGCAGGATCCAGAACCCGAAGCCGACCGGCGCGGCGATCAGGGCGGTCAGGGCCAGGTGCAGCAGCGACCGCCACGGGCCGGCCGTGACCAGGTAGCGGCGGTCCTTCAAGGCATCGATCAGCACCGGCTCACCGTAGCCATCGGCGCGCGGCCCGGCCCAGCCGTCCAGGGACACCTTCCGGGGTAGTGCTGGGTATACCTTCGACCGATGAGAGCGGCCTACGACGAGATCGCGGACTGGTACGAGACCGAATTCCTGCCCGGCAGCCTGCCCGGTGACCCGCTCGGCATCCGGCGGGCGATCACCGAGCAGCTCGGTCCCGGCCCGGGCCGCTGCCTGGAGGTCGGCTGCGGCACCGGCGTCCACGCGGCGCAGCTGCGTGAGCTGGGCTGGAGCCCGGTCGGTGTGGACCTGTCCGCCGGGATGCTGCGGCACGCCGCCGGCCGGCTGCCGGTCGCCCGCGCCGACGCGACCCGGCTGCCGTTGCGGACCGGCTCGGCCGACGCCGCGATCACGGTGATGGCGCACACCGACATGCCCGGCTACCCCGCCGTGTTGCGCGAGGTGAGCCGGGTGCTGCGCCCGGGCGGACGGTTCGTTCACATCGGCGTGCACCCGGCGTTCTGCGGTGGATTCGCCGACCGCAGCGATCCGGCCGCGGTCGTCGTCCGTACCGGGTATCTTGACGGGCATTGGACGAAGGCGTCCTGGACCGACAAGGGGGTCCGGGACAAGGTCGGCGCCAGCCACTGGCCGCTGGCCGGCCTGCTGACCGCCTTTCTGGAGGCGGGCCTGCGGTTGGAGGGGTTCGCCGAGGGCGGGTCGCCGGTTCCGACGATGTTCGCGGTCAGAACATCGACAGCATCGCGGTAGTGCCCAGGAGCACCAGCACCAGGACGGCGATGAGCAGCCCCTTCTCGGCGGTGTCGGTGGCCTCGGCGATGGGTGTGGTGGTCAGCGGCTCACTGCTCATGTGTCCTGTCCTCCGAGGGGTCGCGGGTCGTCGCTCCGGATGCGGGCAGCGGTCGGGAGGCTTACGGTGAGGGCGTCGTCGACCTCGAAGGGGCTGCAGTGCCGCCGCAGGAATGGCTTCTCTCCGCTGCCGAACGCGGCAACCCGGACACCTCCATACCCATATGGAACACCGGAAACACGGTCGAGCCACTTATTCACGGGCAAAGTTACTTCGATCGGCTGGTGACCGAAATCAGTCAGCTGAAGGCAGGTGACCACCTGTTCTTCACCGACTGGCGTGGCGACCCGGACGAGCGCACCAGTGACGACGGCCCGACCGTGGCCGAGCTGTTCGCCGCGGCGGCCGCCCGTGGCGTGATCGTCAAGGGGCTGCTCTGGCGTTCGCACCTGGACAAGCTGGCGTACAGCGAGGAGGAGAACCGCAACCTCAGCGACGACATCGAGGCGGCCGGCGGCGAGGTGCTGCTCGACCAGCGGGTCCGGCGTGGCGGGTCACACCATCAGAAACTCGTGGTGCTGCGCCATCCGGACCGTCCCGAGCTGGACATCGCCTTCGCCGGCGGCATCGACCTGTGTCACAGCCGCCGCGACGACGCCGAGCACCACGGCGATCCGCAGGCGGTCCAGATGGCGTCGCAGTACGGCCCGAATCCGCCCTGGCACGACCTGCAGCTCGCCCTGCGCGGCCCGGTCGTCGGCACCCTCGACCAGTCGTTCCGCGAGCGGTGGTGCGACCGGGTGCCGCTCGACCAGGACGGCCCGATCGCCACGATCACCGACCGGCTGCGTCACGAGGACATGAGCCCCGACCCGCTGCCCGAGCAGCCGCCGGACCCGCCCGAGTGCGGCCCGCACACCGTCCAGGTGCTGCGGACCTATCCGGCGATGCGGCCGCCCTACGGGTTCGCCCGGCTCGGCGAGCGCAGTGTGGCGCGCGGCTACACCAAGGCGATCAAGCGGGCCCGCCGGCTGATCTACCTGGAGGATCAGTATCTGTGGTCGAAGGAGGTGGCCCAGCTCTTCGCCGAGGAGATGCGCGACGAGCCGGAGCTGCACCTGATCGCCGTGGTGCCGCGTCACCCGGATGTGGACGGCGGGTTCGCGTTGCCGCCCAACCTGGTCGGCCGGGAGCAGGCGATCGAGCTGTGCCGGCGGGTCGACCCGGACCGGGTGCACGTCTTCGACCTGGAGAACCACGCGGGCACTCCGATCTACGTGCACGCGAAGGTCTGCGTGATCGACGACATCTGGTGCAGTGTCGGCAGCGACAACTTCAACCGTCGTTCGTGGACGCATGACAGCGAGCTGTCCTGTGCGGTCCTCGACGACACCCGCGACGAGCGTGAGCCCCGTGACCCGGCCGGCCTCGGCGACGGGGCCCGCCGGTTCCCCCGTGACCTGCGGCTGGCCCTGATGCGCGAGCACCTGGACCGGGCCGACGGCGACGACGCCGATCTGATCGACCCGGCCGGCGCGGTCGAGGCGGTGACCGCGGCGGCGGACCGTCTGCGGGACTGGCGCGACGGCGGCCGGGTGGGGCCGCGCCCGCCGGGGCGGCTGGTCCCGCACGAGACCGAGCGCCTGCCGTGGCATCAGCGGCTGTGGGCGCTCCCCGCGTACCGCCTCGTCTATGACCCGGACGGACGGCCCTGGCGGGACCGACGGCACGCCCGGTGGTGATCAGCGACGGTCAGAGCACCCACTCGTCATTGCGGATGATCTCGACGGTGCCCTTCGGCCCGGTGCCGGTGACGGTGATGCCCTCGCCGCCGATCACCACGTCGGTGTGCACTGCCGAGGTGTTCAGGCCCAGCTCCTCGCGCTCGGCGACGGTCATCCCGGCGCCGCCGGGCACCGCGAAGGCGAAGCTCGACCCCCAGGCGACATGACAGCCCGCGTTCTCGTCGAAGAGCGTGTTGTGGAAGACGATCCCGGTCCGCGCGATCCGGCTGTCCGAGTCCACCAGGGACACCTCGCCGAGCGAGCGGGCGCCGGGATCGGTCTCCAGTTGGGCCCGCACGACGTCGGCGCCGGAGTCGGCGTCGACCGAGACGATCCGCCCGCCGGCGAGCTCCAGCCGCAGGCCGTGCACGATCTTGCCGCTGAGCGCCAGCGGCTTCGTCACCCGGATCACGCCCTCGGCCGAACGCCGGTCGGGGCTGGTGAAGACCTCCTCGGTCGGGATGTTCGGCATGAACGGCACGCCGGCCGCGTCGACCAGCCCGCCACCGGTCCACCGGCACCCGGGGATCAGGCCGACGGTCAGATCGGTGCCGTCACCCACGTAACGCACCGACGTCAGCTCCAGCTCGTCGAGCCGGGCGCCGCGCTCGGCCAGCGTCGCGGCCCGCTCCCGCCAGGCCAGCGCCGGGTCCGGGGCGTCCAGGCGCATCGCCGTCGACACCGCCTCCCACAGCCGATCGGTGTCCGGCTCGCCGAAGACCTGGTTGGCCCAGCCCGGGTTGGGCGCGCCGACGATGGTCCAGCGGAGCCTGCTCATCACCTGCTCGCGCAGCGCCCGGACCTCCTCGGCCGGGAAGGCGGCGGCACGCACCGGGTCGGCGCCGTCGAGCAGGTGCGGGTCGGCGTCGCCGTGCAGGGCGATCGACGCGACACCCTGCTCGGCCCACTCCCGGATGCGCTGCAACGCCCAGCCGCGGCTGGCCGAGAGCGACTCCAGGCTGGCGTGATCGACGGCGGACCGGCGCATCGGGCCGTCCGACCAGATCGGCTCGACCCAGGCCGCCCCGGCCGCGTAGGCGGCGGCCACGACGGCCCGGGCGATCTCCAGATGCGCGGTGTCCGTACGAAGAATGACTCCCTGCCCGGGCTGGATGTTGACACCGGCCCGGACCACGACGTCGGCGAATCGCTCGATGCGGTCCATACCGCTCAGCGTAATCAGTCGGTGTGCGGGATGCGCGCCGCCGGGACGACGCCGAGCCGTCCCTTCTGGAAGTCCTCGAACGCCTGCTTCAACTCGGCCTGGGTGTTCATCACGAACGGCCCGTAGTGGGCGATCGGCTCGCGGATCGGCTGCCCGCCCATCACGAACAGGTCGAGCTCGGTCTTCGCCTCGACCCGGATCGCCTCGCCCGGACCATACGTCGCGAGCTGCCCGAGCCGGACCGGCCGCATGTCGGTGCCGACCCAGCCCTCGCCGGCGAGCGTGTAGACGAGAGCGTTGTAGTCGGTCTGCCACGGCAGGTCGAGCCGCGCGCCCGGCTGCAGGGTGATGTGGGCCAGGTTGATCGGCGTGAACGTCGACCCCGGACCACGGTGTCCGGCGATCTCCCCGGCGATCACCCGGATCAGCCCGCCGCCGTCCGGTGTGGTGAGCAGGGCCGCCTTCGTACCCCTGATGTCCTGGTATTTGGGGTCGATCATCTTGGCCGCCCGCGGCAGGTTGACCCACAACTGCAGCCCGTGGAAGAGTCCACCGCTCGTGACCAGGTGCTCCGGCGGCGCCTCGATGTGCAGGATCCCGGAGCCGGCCGTCATCCACTGGGTGTCGCTGTTGGAGATCGAGCCGCCGCCACCGAGCGAGTCCTGGTGGTCCATGATCCCGTCGATCATGTAGGTGACCGTCTCGAACCCACGGTGCGGGTGCCAGGGGGTGCCTTTCGGCTCGCCCGGCGCATAGTCGACCTCACCCATCTGGTCCAGGTGGATGAACGGGTCGAGCTCGGACATCGGCACCCCGGCGAAGGCACGGCGGACCGGGAAGCCCTCGCCCTCGTAGCCCTGGGGCGCGGTGGTCAGCCGCCGGACCGCGCGGAACTCGGTGGTCACCGGGTCGAGCTGGGGCAGGCGGGGCAGAACGAGGACGTCGTCGACGGTGATGGCGGGCATGGGTCTCACACCTTCCTGATTCT
Source organism: Actinoplanes philippinensis (assembly GCF_900113015.1). Taxonomy (GTDB): domain Bacteria; phylum Actinomycetota; class Actinomycetes; order Mycobacteriales; family Micromonosporaceae; genus Actinoplanes; species Actinoplanes philippinensis. The sequence continues at coordinate 183,190 of NZ_FONV01000005.1, read as the reverse complement.
GGCGAAGACGTGACCGATCACGGCCAGTTCCTCGTCGTCGAGATGATCGATGAAGCTCTCGCGGACGGTCGCGAGGTGCGCCGGGGCGGCCTCGCGCAGCACGGTCAGCCCGTCCTCGGTGAGGACGGCCTCCTGGCCACGCCCGTCGTCGGGGCAGCTCTCCTTGCGGACCAGCCCGCGTTTGATCATGGAGTTGATCTGATACGTGATCCGGCTCGGCGACAGCACCAGGCGGCTGGCCAGCTCGCCCATCCGGATCCGCCGCCCCGGCGCGTCGGCGAGCGCGACGAGCACGTGGTAGTCGTTCATGCTCAGGCCGGTGGCGGCGCGCAACTCGTCCTCGAGGCGGGTGTGCAACGCCCACGAGCTCTCGATGAAGGTGCGCCAGTGCGCCAGTTGCGTCCCGGTCAGCGGTTCGGCCATGCCGGAAACAGTACTCCTTCAAATCTGAAACTTCAAATCTGAAATAAGGTTAGGGTGTACGCGTGAAAATCCGCCAAGCGACAGCCGCCGACGTCGATGAGCTCGTCCGCCTCCGCGCGGTCCTGCTGAAGATCTTCCGGAGCGCCGGGTGGAACGACGACTGGCGCGCCCCGGCCCGCGCCTCCCTGCTGCGCCGCCTGACCGCGCCCGATCCGGTGCTCGCCGCCTTCGTCGTGGAGAACCCCGACGGCCCCGGCCTCGCCGCGTGCGCGGTCGGCGTCATCGACGAGCACCTCGGCAACCCGTACAGCCCCGACGGCCGCGTCGGCTACGTCTTCAACGTGGTCACCGATCCCGGCATGCGCCGCCGCGGATACTCCCGCGCCTGCATGGAGGCGCTCCTGGGATGGTTCCGCGACCAGGGCGTCCGCGTCGCGGACCTGAAGGCCTCGCCGGACGGCGAGCCGCTTTACACGGCGCTGGGGTTCGCCCGCACGTCCGAGCCCGCGATGCGCCTGCGCCTCGAAAACCCATGATGGCGTACGGCTACCCGCCCCCGCCCGGACCGGGCAACGTCCCGGCTACCGTGGCCCGGTGACCGAACTGACCACCACGCGGCTCCGGTTGCGCCCGTTCCGGCCGGGCGACGCCGACGCCGTGCACGCCTACGCGAGCGACCCCGAGGTGGTCCGGCACATGGACTGGGGGCCGAACACGCCGGCCGAGACCGAGGCCTTCGTGGCCGGCGCCGTGCACCCGGCCGACGGCGTCCACCCGTTCGCCGTCGAGCACGGAGGCCGGCTGATCGGCGCCGTCGAGCTCCGCGTCACCAGCCGCATCCACGCCCGCGCCGAGTTCGGCTACACCCTGGCCCGCTCCGCCTGGGGCCAGGGCTTCGCCACCGAGGCCGCGGTCGCGGTGCTGGCCTTCGCCTTCGACCGGATCGGCCTGCACCGTGTCGCCGCCACCTGCGATCCCGCCAACACCGGTTCGCGGAGGGTCCTGGAGAAGGCCGGCCTCCTCTACGAGGGCCACCTGAAGGACTACCTGCACATCCGCGGCGAGTGGCGGGACCGCCTGCTCTACGCCACTACGCGGCCGGCGTGTTCAGCGACTGGGTGAGCCGCTCCCGCGCCGCGTCGACGTCGACGCCCCGCTCGGCGAGGATCAGCATGGCCAGGCCCCGGCCCTCGCGCAGGATGCCCAGCGCGATGTGCTCCGGCGCGATGAAGTTGTGCTTGAGCCGGATCGCCTCACGCAGCGACAGCTCGAGCACCTTCTTGTTGCGCGCCGAGAACGGCCGGTGCCCGGTCGTCGCCGTCGGGGCGAACCGCCCGAGGATGCCCCTCTTCCTCGGCGCGGGCCGGGGCAGGTGCAGCGCGCCCGCCCCGAAGTTCTCCTCGATCGCGGCCCGCACCGCATCGAGGTCGATGCCGATCGACTTGAGCGCCGCCGCATCCTCGGCATCCCGGTCGGCGACGACGGCTGCCTCGCTGTGGTCGCCGACGTGCCGGACGATCGCCTCCCGGACGTAAGCCTCGTCGACCTCGCCCCCGGCGCCGCGCAGCGCCTCCCGGACCGCGCCGTTCCCCGTGGAGACGAGCGACAGCAGCGTGTGCTCGGTGCCGATCGTTTCGTGCCCGAGCTGCCGGGCCTCCGTCTGCGCGCCGATCACGACCTCGCGGGCCGCCCTGGTGAACCGCTCGAACATCTCAATCCTCCCGTGGGTCCGGCATCGGCAGCAGCTTGGCGTGCTTCTTGTGCACACCCTGGCGGGTCACTTCGAGCGCGTCGGCGATCTCCTGCCAGGACCAGCCCTTGGCCCGGGCGTTCGCCACCTGCAGGCGCTCCAGGCCCTCGAGGAGCCGGCGCAGCGCCACGACCGCCCGCAGCCCCACCCGTGGGTCGGTGCTGCCGGCGGCGGCGGCGAGATCGGTAGCTTCCGTCATGACGTCAACTTACGTTGACACATGCGGCCTGTCAACCGTGGTTGACGCGCGAAAAATGGCCCTGTACGGCTTTCACCGGTGTCGCACGACAGCGATGGAAGCCGTACAGGGCCTGTGCGGCGGCGCGGGGTCAGGCGCCGCGGCCGGTCTTCTCCTGCAGTTCGTCGATCTTGCGGGACGCGTCCGCCTTGGTCAGCCCATCCGGGACGTCCTCGTGCGCCTCGGTGGCGAGAGTGCGCAGATAGGACTCCTGCGCCCCGGTGGCCGGCTGGTCGCCGGTGGTCCAGTCCTGCGGATCCTTGATGGCATTGCCGGCGTTCGTCTGGTCGGTCATGACGCCGTCCTTCCCTCGCGAGTGTCGAACGCCTGTGCCATTACCCGCCCCGCTCATGTTCACACCCGGAGATCACCACCTGTCGCCCGGACGGGTTCTGCCCGGAGACGGCGGGGAACACGGAGAGGCCGACCCCGAAGGGTCGGCCTCTTCCGAATTGCTACCAGGTGATGTGTATCGGTCAGTCCCAGGCGGGCAGGGTGCCCAGGGAAACGGTCAGCTCGACCGGGTGGTGCACCGGCGCGGCGACCGTGAAGCGGGTGCCGAACGGGTCACGCAGCTCGGCCAGGGCGGTCAGCCCGGCCTCCGACGGCTCCATGATGACCGCGCCGCCGAGGCGTTCGCAGTGATCGGCCGCGGCCTGGATGTCCTCGACCTGGAAGGCGGCACGCCACCAGGCGCCGCGGTATCCGGGGGCGAGGCCGGCGATGGCGTCGTGAGCCTGGTTCAGCCACTCGCCGGAGCCGAACTGCTGGTTGAGCAGCCAGCCGAACGCCGAGCCGTAGAAGCGGGCCGCGCCGTCCGGGTCGTCAGTGATCAGTTCCGGCCACGACATCGTGCCCGGTTCGCCGCCGGCCTGTGCGCCGGCGAAGTCGTACGCCTGCCACAGGCCGATGATGGCGCCGTTCGGGTCGGCGACGATCGCGCGCCGTCCGCCGTGCGCCTCGGCCGGGTGGCTCAGGCAGTGGCCGCCGGACAGGGCGACCTGCTCGAGCGTCTCCTCGAGGTCGGGCGTGCTCAGGTGGGTGAGCCAGCCGTCGGGCCGGTCGTACTGACTGCGGGTGAGGCCGGCGACAGCGCGCCCCCCGAGCTTGAACCGATCACCCGCCGACTCCCAGCCGAACAACTCTCCGTAAAACTGTGCCGCGCGTGCGGGGTCCGCACTCGCCAGTTCCACCCAGCAAGGTGTCAAGGGTGCATAGCCTCTGATCCGCATGAGCCGCTCCATGGTGGACATCCCCAGTTACCTTCGTACTCTACGGCACTGATAACGCTTCGTCACCACCAGCCGGTTCATTGTCTGGTTTAGAGCAGTTTTAAACTACGCTTGGTAAGCAGGTGTGTGATCCAGGTGACGCATCACCGGTGTCGCGGCTACGCCGTGCAGCACCACGGATACGACGACGACGAATGCCGCCGTCGCCCAGACGACTTCCTCGTTCGGAAAATCGGCATGTGTCACTGCATACGCTAGGTAATAGAACGTGCCGACGCCACGGATGCCGAACGTCGCGATCACCCAGTGTTCCGACGGGCGCCCGGGGGCGCCGCGCAGCGCGGCGAACGCGGCCAGCGGGCGGACCACGAAGATCAGCGCGAGGCCGGCGAGGGCGGCCGGCCAGGTGAGCGGCGCCAGGAGGCCGCCGACCACGGCGCCACCGAGCAACAGCAGCAGCAGTACGGTCAACAGCCGCTCGATCTGCTCGGCGAAATCGTGCAGCACCTGGTGGTACTCGTGGGAGCGCTCAGCCGCCCGGATCGCCCGCGCGGCCACGAATACGGCCAGGAAACCGTAGCCGCCGGCGACCTCGACCAGCCCGTACGCCAGAAAGGTCGCCGCCAGGGCCTGAAAGCCCTCGGAATGCCGGGCCAGCCGCAATGAGTCCCGTTTGACCCGGAAGAACAGTTTGCCGAGAAACTTCCCGATCGCGATGCCGCCGACCAGCCCGACCACACCTTTGTAGAGGATGTCGGTCAGCACCCACCCGCCGAGCCAGCCGGCCGGGTCGAGGCCGTGTGCCGCGATAGCGATCGCCGCGTAGACGAACGGGAACGCCAGCCCGTCGTTCAGCCCCGCCTCCGAGGTCAGCGCGAACCGTACCTCGTCCTCCGAATCCTCCTCGTCGGTCGGCTCGCCGACCTGCACATCCGCCGCCAGCACCGGATCGGTCGGCGCCATCGCCGCGCCCAGCAGCAACGCCGACGCCGGCACCAGCCCGGCCCACCACCAGCCGAGCAGCGCCACCGCCGCGATCGTCACCGGCATCGCGATGAGCAGCAGCCGGAACGTCGACGCCCACCGCCGGCGCCCGAACGGCCGGTCGATCTTCAGCCCGGCGCCCATCAACGCCACGATCACGCACACCTCGGTGAGGTGCTCGGTCAGCCCCGGATGCGCCAGCGGATCGGCCTCCGGCAGGCCCAGCGGCAACCCGAAGAGCAGCAACCCCAGCCCGAGGAACGCCATCGGCATCGACAGCGGACGCCGCTCCAGCACGCGCGGCAGGATCCCGGCGAGCAGAGCACCCACTCCGAAGAGCGCGAACAGCAGATCGGGCACCTGTACGCCCGGGGACATCATGCCCGCGCTTTACCCGCCAAGAGCATCTCGAACCACACCGTCGATCCGCGCACCGTCGGATCGGTGCCCCACGAGTCGCTGAGCTCCTCGATCAGCCCCAGGCCCCGGCCCCGGCTGGCCAGCGTGTCGGCGTGCGCCCGGATCACGCTGCCCCGGGTGCCGGTGTCGGCCACCGACACCAGCAGGCGCTCCGCATTGAGATCGATGTGCACCTGCGCCGGCGTGCCCGCGTGCAGCAGCGCGTTGGTCGTCAGCTCGCTGGTGCACAGGATCGCCGCGCCGATCACCGCCTCCGGCACACCCCACTCCCGCAGCCGCGCCGTCATCCACTGCCGCACCCGGCTCGGGCTGGTCGGCTCGGCCGCCACCTGCAGCGTCGCCGACCGGCTCATCGCCAGCGCGTGCTCGACCGCCAGCACCGCCACGTCGTCGTCCGTCGTGCCCTCCACCGCGGCCGTGGCCAGCGAGCACAGGTTGCGCGGATCACCGCTGGGCGACGACGCCGCCGCGGCGACCAGCGCGTCCAGCCCGGCGTTGAGCGGCCGGTCACGCCGCTCCACCACGCCGTCGCTGAACATCAGGATCGTGTCGCCCGGCTCCAGCCGCACCGAACCGGTCTGCCAGCGCCCGCCCAGACCCAGGGGGGCGCCGGGCGGCACCTTGACCAGCTCGGCGGTGGCCGGCTCGCCACCCCGCCCGGCCCGGCGCAGCACCGGCGGCGGATGGCCCGCGCTGGCCAGCGTGATCGAACCGTCCGACGGGTCGAGCACCCCGTAGACGACGGTCACGAAGATCTCCTCGTTACGCGACTCCGCGCCCAGCGAGCCGACCAGCCGGTCCAGCCCGGCCAGCACACTCGGCGGCGCCGGGTCGGTGAGCGCCATCGCCCGCAGCGCGGCCCGCACCTGGCCCATCACCGCGGCGGCCCGCACGTCGTGCCCGGCCACGTCGCCGAGCACCATCGCCAGCCGGCCGTCGAGCAGGTGGAACGCGTCGTAGAAGTCGCCACCGGCCGCGTTGCCGTCGACGCCCACGTCATATCGCGCCGCGATCCGGAATCTCTCCAGCTCGGGCAGGTGCTCGGGAAGCATGCTGCGCTGCAGCAACTGCGCCGTGCCGTGCTGCGCCTCGAACCGCCGGGCCCGCTCCGCCGCCTGCGCCACCAGCTCGGCCGCGGCCGTCAGCAGTGCCCGCTCGGCCGGCAGCCAGGTGTGCGCGCGGCGGAACCCCACGGTCAGCGCGCCCCGCAGCGAGGGCGCCCGCAACGGCAGCGCGGCCAGCGAGCGGACCCGCCGCTCGTGCCGGTCCGAGGCGACCGCCGCGAGCGGCTCACCGTCGGCGACGAACGTGGCCCGCCCGCTCTCCGCCGCCGCGACCGCCGGGGCCGCCGGATCTGCGCTGATGCGCCGCCAGACCGGTGGCAGCCGCTCGTCCACCTCGTCGAGCATCTCGCCACGGATGCGGCGGACATAGCGATAGGCCAGCCCGTCGTCCACGGCCAGGACGCAATGATCAAGATCGAAGGACATCATCGCGTACGTCAGGACGACTCGCGTGACATCGTCGATGGTGAGCGCGCCGGCCAGCCGTGCGGTCAGCTCGCCCAGGCTCTGCAACCGGTGGATCACGTGGGTGGTCTCGGCCGCCACCGTCAGCACCCCGGCCACCGCGCCCCGCGACGTGCGCACCACCGAATGGCCCCGGGTGTAGAACGCCGGCTCGGAGCGGCCCGTCGCGAACTGCACCTGGCTCTCCGGCTCCAGCACCGATCGGCCGGTGCGGTGCACCTGCTGGATCACGTCACCGAGCCCCGGCTGCTCCCACGCGGCGCCGAACGCCACCGCGGCCGGGCGGCCCAGCGCCGCCGGATGCAGCGCGTCGAGCACCTCGGCATAGGCGTCGTTGTAGACGACCACGAAGTCGTCACCGACGGTGAGCAGCATCGGCACCGGCGACGAGAGCACCAGCTCGACCGCCGCGCGAACCGCCGGATCCCACCCCGTGATCGGCCCCATCGAGGTGGCCGACCAGTCGAAGGCGTGCACCAGCGCCGAACAGCCCAGGCCGGCGTGCTGCACACCGGCGGGCTGCACGGGGAGCACGGTGATCGCGGACGGGTGAAGACCACCCGCCCCGAAGCCTCCCGACCCGACCATGCGGAAAGCCTAGCCCGTGTGGTCCGTTTGTACGATGCCCCACCGGCCGTCCGTCCGGTTAATGACCGTTCTTCGGTGCCGCGTCGGGGTCGGTGCTCAGCCTGATTCGCGCTTGTGCTCACCGTGAGTGAGCGGCGGATACGCGATGAGATCTTGGCCAGTGGAACATCCGGGCACCTATAGTCGCCGCCGTGATCGAACCGCTGCACGGTGTGACACGTGACACCGCCGGATCCCACCCGGCCGGTGAACGCCGTCCCGCCGCCCCGCCCGTCGCGCCGCCGCTGCCCAGCCGGCGAGCCGCGCCACCAGCCGGACCGGACCTCGGCGACCACCGGTATGCGGCGCTCGCGGCCTGGTCCGCCTCGGCCGAGACGATCACGATGGGCGCTGTCGAGGCGGGGCACGGGGGCGCGTACCCCCTGATGGCCGGAACGAACCCGCAACCGGGAACGCCCCACCCCGCCGGACCACCGCCCGCCCCCGAACGTCTCCGGACGCATCGCGCCGCCCTCCTCGCCGTCCTCGCGATCCTCGCCGCCCTGGTGGTTGTCGAAGCCCTCGTGCTCTGGCGCCGCTGACCCGCCGGGCCGGGTGGTATGCCGCTTTACGCAGGGGCGCGCCCGAATGTCAGAGGGGCGTGGTACTCCTTCGGTGAGGTGGTGTGCGGTGTCCCGCCTCGCCGAGTCAGGGAGGACGGATGACCGGAGACGGGCTGACCCGAAGCCTGAACGACATGTGGCGATCCGTGGTGCTCTACCTGCCGACGGTCCTCGTGTCCCTGCTGATCCTGACCGTCGGCTACGTGCTGGCCCGCCTGGCCCGCACCGTCACGACTAAGGCCCTGCGGCGCGCCGGCTTCGACCGGCTCGTGCACAGCGGCCCGGCCGGGCGTCTCCTGAGACCCGGCACACCGAGCGTCACCGACGTCTGCGCCCGGCTCGTCTTCGCGGTGGTGCTGCTGTTCACGCTGCAGGCCGCATTCGGCATCTGGGGGCCCAACCCGGCGAGCGACCTGATCACCGCCCTGATCTCCTGGCTGCCACAGGTCCTCGTCGCCATCGTCATCGTCGTCGTCACCACGGCCATCGCCCGCGCCGCCCACGACCTGCTGCTCGCCGCTCTGGGCGGTCTCGCGTACGGGCGCGTCCTCGCCAAGGTGGCCGCCGCCGTCATCGTCACCCTCGGCGTGATCGCCGGGCTCGACCAGATCGGCATCGCCACCTCGGTGACCCGGCCCCTCCTGATCACCATTCTCGCCACCGTCGCGGGCGTGATCATCGTCGGTGTCGGTGGCGGGCTGATCAGGCCCATGCAGCAGCGGTGGGAGGGGTGGCTCGATCGCGCGGCCACCGAGGCCTCGGCCATCCGCTCGCAGGCCCGCGCCTACGCCGAGCAGCGATCCCGGCAGCCCGCCGACTCCCGGTCTGCCGACTCCCGGTCTGCCGACGACCGGTCCGCCGACGCGGCGGGGACCGCACCTGCCGACCCCGGTTCGCCCGTTTCCGTTCCGGCTGATTCGGGAGTGTCCGGTACCGATCATGGAGCGTCCGGGCCGGTCCGGCCGGAAGTTGGTCCGCGCCGTCCTTCTCCTTCTGGGTCTGATTCGTCCCTATCTGGTAATTTTGGTTCTGTTTCGTCCGGCCCTGCTAGCTCCAGGGCTGGCGCGGCCTTTACCTCTGGGGCCGGCTCGGCGTCTACGTCTGGGGCCGGCTCGGTCTCTACCCCGGATGTCGGCTCGGCTTCTGCTGCTGAGTTCGGCCCGACCTTCGGTGCCGGGGGCGGGTCGACCTCCGTTCCTGGGGGCGGTTCGGCCTCATCGCGCGGGGTCGTCACCCCGGGCACCGGGGCGATTTCGGCCGGTTCCGGGTCTGTGGACTCCGGTCCTGCGGATACGGGCTCGGGAGCGACCGGGGAGGATCCGTCGGTTGCCGGAGCCGGTGGTGAGCCGGCTCCCGGCGGTCACGATCTGAGCGGCTCGAAGCCGGCCGGGGCGGCTCGGCTTGCGGCTGAGCGGCGCGGCGCGGGCGAGGCACGTCGCGCCGGTGAGGCCGATCTGGCTGCCGAAATGAGCCGTGCCTCGGCGGAACGGCGGGTGGAGACGTCCGGCACGGCCGCGGTGGTCACTGGCGGGATGGTCGGGGACGACGATTCTCCCGGGGGAGTCAGCAGCGCGGGGCCGGGCGTCGAGAATCTGCCCGCCGAGTCGGAGAGCCCGGTCGGTTCCGTCGTTTCATCGCCGGGCGCGGACGTTGTCCCAGGCCCGGGTGCGGACGTTGCTTCATCGCCGGGCGCGGACGCTGTCCCAGGGCCAGGCCAGGACGTTGCTTCAGGGCTGGGAGCGGATGTTGGTTCGGTGCCCGGTTCGGCAGTTCCGGAAGAGGCCGACGACTGGGAATGGGAGACGCGCTGGGCTGAGGAGGAACGCCGGGCTCGCGAGACCGACAGCGACGAGACCCAGGTCATCGTCGCGCCGAGGGACGATCGGCCGCACATGATCCCGGGTTTCGATCGCTACGACGATCCGCCCGGCGACTCGGATCATTTCGACGAGGAAGACACGGTCTACGTGCGTGTCGGATCCGCCGAAACCGCGTTCCTCACCCCCGGAGTGCGCCCGCAACCGTCGGTGTCGTCCTCGGCTGCCGAGGAGCATGCCGATCCCGCGGACGACGACGAGCCCACCACTTTCCTCTCACCGGGTGACGATGAGCCGACCGCCTTTCTCACGGTCGGGGACGAGCCGACGATCTCGGTGCCCGGTTCGGAGGAGCCGACCACTTCGGTCATCACCCGCGGGACCGGCGTCGACGAGGAGCCGACCGTGATCTCCGCGCCCGAGCCGGATGTGACCGTGATGATCGACGAGGACCGCGGTCCCGGCGAACCCGCTGCGGCGGGACGGGACGACCCCACTGTTCCCGATCTTCGTGAGCCGGGCATTTCGGGTGTCGACGACGACGAGAGCACCCTCGCGGGCTCGCGGCGGGGATCGGAGGACGACGAACCCACGGTGGAAGGGCCTCGGCCCAAGGCGGGATGACGGAGGGCCGGCACCGGGGTTCCGGTGCCGGCCCTCGTGGTCGGGGACTCGGGTTGCAGGTGCGGCCGAATCAGCCGGCCGGGAGTCTCACGTGGTGGTCACCGGTTGCCCGGGGCCGGATCCTCGATGATCCGGGTCCACCAGCGTTCCTGTCCGGGAAGTCGTCAGCGCGGGGCCGGCAGGGTGGTGGCCAGCATGCAGACGGCGAGCAGGCGGCGCAGGACCCAGTCGTTCTCGGCCCAGTCGATGTCACCTTCGGGGGCGGTCCAACCGTGCTGGAAGGCGGCGTCCCGGACACCCTCGGCGTAGGCCGCGAGCAGGATCGCGGTCAGCGGGCGGGAGTCGGCGTCGAGGCTGTCCCGGACGCCGGCGGCGTGCTGGTCGATGACCGACATGAGGCCGGGGTTCGCCTGGGCGGCGGCGAGACCGGTCACGCCGACAGCGGCGGTCAGGTCGGCGAGCGAAGCGTGGGCGGAGCGCTGAGCAGCGCGGGCGGCGGCGTTGCTGAACAGGCCATTCATGAGAAGAAACGTTAGGTAGCCCAGGGTGACCGACGGGTCCTTCACCGTTGCAGGCCGGTTGAACTCGCCGGACGCGGGAAACCGGACCGTACGGCGAATGACCCGGTGTGGCCCTCGTCCCCGCCCGCGGTGGCCGGGGCGCGGGGTTGCTCCCGCGAAGTCGGGCGGCCTCGGCGAGCGGTCCGGCGATCGGGCGGTGCGGGGCGGGTGCCGGAGCCGGTCCCGGTGACGGCGCGGAGGGATTGGTGATGGGCGTGGCGGATCAGCACACGATGCCGGCCGGCAACGGTAGGGCGGGCCGGAGCGCGGCCGCGGACGGCGGGATCGGATCGGGTGCCGTGGAGGACGGGCCCGATCTGGCGCATCGGCGGCCGGACGGGCTCGATGACGTGACAGTGGAGGCGCTCGGGAAGCTGAGTGAGGCGCTGGAGACGGTGGAACGGGTTCGCGGGCATCTCTACAGCGCGCATCAGCTCGTCGGGAAGGCGGACTTCGCGCTGGATGAGGCGGTTTCGCTGTTCATGCAGGCGGGGCAGGCCGAGATGGCCGAGCGGATCGAGCGGGAGTTGATCGGGCGCAACGTCATTCCGGGGCATTGGACGTTCCAGATCGTCGAGGAGTTCGACGACGGCTACTACGCCGAGTTCTGTGCGCTGGAACGGGAGGCCCGGGATCGGCTGGCCGGTGGACGGCGCCATCTCTACGAGGCGGGGCTCAAGGAACGCCGGCGAACCCATGGCCGGCCCGGGCACGAGGCCCGGCCAGGTCCGGTCGAGGACGCGGAAGGCTGAGGCGAGCCGGAAGGCGCGTCCCGGCCCGACGAGCTGAGGCGAGCCGGAAGGCGCGTCCCGGCCCGACGAGGTGGGGCGAGGCGGAAGGCGTGTCCCGGCCTGCCGAGATGGGCGAGCCGGATGGCGTGTCCCGGCCTGCCGAGATGGGGCGAGGCGGAAGGCGTGTCCCAGCCCGACGAGATGGGGCCAGCCGGATCGCGTGTCCCGGCCTGCCGAGATGGGGCGAGGTGGATGGCATGTCCCGGACCGAGAAGGCAGGCCGATGGTGATGGGGTTGGTGCGGCGGCCGTCGGAAGGCATGGGGCGGCCACACGGGAGCTTCCCTGTGTGGGCAGCTCGGGATGCGCGTCTCCTGATGCCCCTGAGGGGCGGCGCGTCGGTGGGGTGCGGCCGACAGGGTAGCGGTGAGGGGGCCGCGATCAGGGAGGGCGCGGTGGCAGGTGGTCGCCGGGAGGGTTACTCCGGGTAGTCGACTGTTTCGGGGCGACGGCGCTCGGCGTCGTCGGCGATGATCACGGTGGCTACCACCAGGGCGACCACCACCGCGAAGAACCAGGACGCGTCATCGACCAGTTTCGCTGCCAAAGGTGCCTGGAAGGCGGCCAGGAGAAAGCCGACCCAGGCGAAGCGGCGCTGGCGCTCGGAGAGGAAACCGACAGATCGCACTCGGAAAGTCTGGCGCGATATGGGCGGATCGCCGTCACCCGTTCGGCCGATTCTCCGTTGTCCGATGGTGCCCACCGACTTGCGTCTCCGTCGCTCAATTCTTGCCGCCGCCGGGGTTACGGCGTTGGCCGTGGGAGGCGTCGTGATGGTCTGGCCGGCGCCCCCGGCGCCGCCCCCGGCCCCCGTCGGACCGGTCGTCGCCGAGCGGGTGGTCGCCGGGCCGCTCGGCGGCAGGACCGCTGCCTGGCTCACTGTGGGTGATGCCGCGGCGCGCGTACGGGTGAGATTCGCGCGACTGCCCGGGCTGCTCTACCGGATCAGCACCGCCGCCGACGCGGGGGTCGTGCCGGTCGTCGACAGCCGTGGCGGGCGGGTCACGGTGCGGCTGACCGAGGCGGCGGGGGACGGGCTCGACGAGGTGTGGATCGTCCTCAACCGTGATGTGCGGTGGGACATCCGGCTCCCGGCGGGGGCGGGGGAGCAGCAGCTGAACCTGCGCGACGGCCGGGTGCAGCGGGTCGAGGTCGGCTCCGCCGGGCTGGCCGAGGTGTGGCTGCCGGAACCGGACGGCACGGTGCCGGTCGTCTTCACCGGGGGGATCGGCACCGCGGTGGTGTCGGTGCGGCGGGGAACCCCGGTACGGATCCACCTGACGCAGGGCGCCGGATCGGTGGAGACACCGTGGACCGCCAACAACGGCACCGCCGCCGGCACCGTCCTCCGCGAACCGGCGTTTCGGCCGGCCCGCAACCGGGTCGCGATCCGGGCCGACGGGGGGATCGGCGCTCTCGTGATCCGCCGGCCGTCGGACATCGCGCCGCAGCCGGACGCGCCGGATCCGGTCGTCCGGGAGCCAGGTCGCGGAACTGCCCCGTCCGGCCCCGGCTCTGGTCCGGCCGCACGCCGAGGGGCCGGGGCGGGCCCGGCGGATCGGCAGCCGGGGCACGCACGCCGTGACGCGACGCCGGTGAGGCCGGGTCGTGGTGCGGACGGCGGGGTGCCGGGCCGGGGTTCGGGTCATGCGCACCGTGATGCGACGCCGGCAAGACCGGGTCGTGGTACGGACGGCGGGGTGCCGGGCCGGGGTTCGGGTCATGCGCGCCGCGATGCGACCACGGTGGGGCCGGGTCGTGGTGCGGACGGCGGGGTGCAGGGTCGGGGTTCGGGTCATGCGCGCCGCGATGCGACGCCGGTGAGGCCGGGCCGTGGTACGGACGGCGGAGTGCCGGGGCGGGCCGGTGTGCCGAGTCATCCACGCCGAAGTTCGGCACAGGGGGAGCCGAGGCGGGATCCAACGCCGGCCGGGCCGGATCGGGCTGCCGGTGGGCGCAAGCCGGTCCGGTCGGCAGCGCCCGCACGACCGAGCCGCACTGCGATGCCGGTGAAGCCGGGCCGCGACGCCGCCGACCGGTAGCGGACGAGGGCGCGTATCGGGGGTGACGGTGACCGTCGCATGAGCCCGGCGGCATCGGGTCGGTCCGGTGTCTCGCTCACCGGACCGTCGTAGCGGAGGGTGCCCGGCGTGGCCGTACCGTATCAGTGTGGTCCGGTATGTCCGGTGGTGCTGGGGCGCTCGCCTGCGGTGACCGAGGGCTCCGCGCCGGCGTCGTTGTCCGTGGGGTCGTTCTGGCCGTCGGTGTCCCAGCTGGCCATCGCCTTGTTGAGTTCGCTGAGCGGCAGCCGCTCCTCGTCGCGCCAGGTCTCGGTGTCGCGTGAATCGGTCATGATCGTGGCATACCCTTCGGAAAGTGGTGGAAACGGCGGAGACGGCCGCCGTGGCGACCGTCTCCGGGGTGTTCCGATCGTCAGATGCCCGGCCGGTCGACCTGGCCCCGCCACGCACCGGTCTCGATGCCGCCGCGGCTCTCGATGAACTCCTTGAAGCGGTGCAGGTCGCCCTTCACGCGCCGGTCGATGACGCCGAGCTTGTCGCCGGCCGTCTCGACGAACCCCTGCGGGTCGAAGTCCATCTGCACGGTGACCCGGGTGTGGGTGTCGTCGATCCGGTGGAAGGTGACCACACCGGCCTGCTTCTCGCCGTCGGTGGAGTGCCACGCCACCCGCTCGTCGGGCAGCTGCTCGGTGATCTCGGCGTCGAATTCGCGCTTGATCCCGGCGATCTCCGTCTTCCAGTGCGTGTGGGTGTCGTCGAGCTGGCGGATCTCGCTGACCCCCTCCATGAACCGGGGGAACTCCTCGAACTGGGTCCACTGGTTGTAGGCCGTGCGAACCGGGACGTTGACGTCAACGAACTCGGTGACCGTGCTCACGAGGTTCTCCCTTCAGTTGCTTGTCACGATCACTGGGGTGCCCGGGAGTGAGGGCCCTAAACACGGGGTAGCTTGCGAAACGTGGACGACGTGGACGCTGTCGTCGTCGGGGCCGGGCACAACGGCCTCGTCGCGGCGAACCTGCTGGCCGACGCCGGATGGACGGTCCGGGTGCTGGAGGCCACCCCGCAACCGGGCGGGGCGGTCCGCTCCGGGCACGTGACCGCCCCCGGCTACCTCTCCGACCTGTTCAGCGCGTTCTATCCCCTGGGGTACGCCTCCCCGGTGCTGGAGCGGCTGGACCTCGACATCCGGTGGACGCACGCGCCGGACGTCTTCACCCACCTGCTGCCGGACGGGCGGGCCGCCACGGTCAGCCGCGACGTCGACCGGACCGCCGCGTCGATGGAGCAGTTCGCGCCGGGTGACGGCGACCGGTGGCGCAACGCCTACACCGACTGGCAGTCGGTCTCCGGCGAGATGCTGAAAACCCTGTTCACGCCGTTCCCGCCGGTCCGCAACAGTGTCGGCCTGATCCGGCAGCTGAAACTCGGCGGCGCGCTGCGGCTGGCCCGGCGGCTCGTGCTGTCGGTGCGGGAGCTGGGCTCGGAGCTGTTCGCGGGGGAGGGGGCGGCTCTCGCGCTGGCCGGTTGCGCCCTGCACACCGACCTGTCCCCGGAGGAGGCGGGCGGCGGGGTGTACGGCTGGCTGCTCGCCATGCTCGGCCAGGAGATGGGCTGGCCCGCCCCGGTCGGCGGCGCGCAGGAGCTGACGTCGGCGCTGGTCCGGCGCTTCCCGGGGGAGATCGTCTACGACGCCCCGGTGACCCGGGTGCTGGTGGCGCGCGGCCGGGCGATGGGGGTCCGGACGGCGGACGGCCGGGACTGGCGGGCCCGCCGGGCGGTGATCGCCGACGTGCCGGCGCCCGCGCTCTACCTCGACCTGGTCGGTGAGCGGTGGCTGCCGCCACGGCTCACCGAGGACATGGCGCACTTCCGCTGGGACGGCGCGACGGTCAAGGTCGACTGGGCGGTACGGTCGAAGGTCCCGTGGACCAACCCGGCCGCCGCCGGCGCGGGCACCGTGCATCTGGGCGCCGACCTGAACGGCCTCACCCGGTACGCCGCGCACCTGGCCTCCGACGAGATCCCGCCGAACCCGTTCCTGCTGCTCGGGCAGATGACCACCACCGACGCCACCCGATCGCCGGACGGGACCGAGTCGATGTGGGCGTACACCCATCTGCCGCACCGTGCCTCGTGGTCGGCCGACGAGATCGCCGAGCACGTCGAGCGGATGGAGGCGGTCGTCGAGGAGCACGCCCCCGGGTTCCGCGGCGAGGTCGTGGGCCGCAACGTGTTCGCGCCCGGCGACATGGAGCGGGAGAATCCGTCGCTCGTCGGCGGGGCGCTCGGCGGGGGCACCGCGGCCGCGTTCCAGCAGCTGTTCCTGCGGCCGGTGCCCGGCCTCGGACGGGCCGACACCCCCGTCGACCGGCTCTTCCTCGGCAGCTCGTCGGCGCATCCGGGCGGCGGCGTGCACGGCGCGCCCGGCGCCAACGCGGCACGCGCGGCGCTGGCCCGGGACGGGAATCCGCTCTACCCCGCCGTCATCGGCGCGGCCCACCGGGTGATCTACCGCTGACGTTCGGCGATGTCGGCGAGACGGCGCAGGGTCTCCACGTTGCGGCGGTGCAGCAGCAGGTCGTTGAGCTTGTTGCGGGCCCACCGCAGCGGGCCCTCGGTGAAGTCCTCCGCGATCTCCACGCGGGTGGCGCCGTCGCCGACCGGGGTGAGCCGGATGTCGACCTCGGCCGCCCCGAGCGGCCACAGTCCGGCGTTCAGTTTCAGGGAGCGGCCGGGCTCACAGGCCAGCACGGTCGACGAGTCGTGCAGCGACAGCGGCCACGGGCCGGCCTTGTGGTGGAGTTTCGCACCGGGGGCCGGCCAGGCCGGCTCGACGTCACGGATGTGTACGGTGCCGACCACCCAGTCGCTGTAGGTCCATCCGTCGGCGAGGACGGCGAAGATCTGGTCGGGTGGAGCCTGAACGGTTCGCGCCACGATAGCCACGACTTTCGGTTTACCCTGCTCAGAGAGTCTGTAACGGGCGGCCCATGTTTACGGTTCGTACTGTCGGGCAACTGCTGCGCGTACCTGACACCGGCCCGCTGGAGGAGACCCCGTGCACATTGCGATGATCTCCGAGCACGCTGACGTCGCCGACCTGTCGGCCGCGCTGGCCGAACTGGGCCACGACGTGCGGATCTACACACGCCGCGAGACCCCGGACGTCGCCGAGGTGGTCGTCACCCCGAGCGGCGTGCACGTGGTCCACATCACCGCCGGCCCGGCCCGGCCGCTGCCGTCCGACCTGGTTCTGCCGTACATGGGCGAGTTCGCCCGGATTCTCGGGGAGCAGTGGCGCGACGGCTGGCAGCCGGACGTCGTGCACGCGCACTTCTGGACCAGCGGCCTGGCCGCGGTGACCGCCGCCAAGCAGTTCGCCATCCCGGTCGTGCAGTCGTTCCACGAGCTCGGCGAGTTCGGCGAGTCCGCCCACGGCCCGTCCCGCTCCGGATACGAGCGGGCGCTGGGCCGGGCGGTGGACCGGGTGGTGGCGCAGACCCAGGAGGAGGTGCGCGGCCTGGTCCGGATCGGCGTGCCCCGCGCCAGCCTGACCATCGTCCCGTCCGGCGTGGACAGTGAGACCTTCACCCCCGACGGCCCGGCCGTGCAGCGCGACCCGGAGCGCCCGCGCATCCTGTCGGTCGGCAAGCTGGTCGAGCGCAAGGGGTTCGGCGACGTCATCCAGGCGATGCGGTACGTCCCCGGCGCCGAGGTGGTGGTGGTCGGCGGCCCGCCCGCCGAGCAGCTGCCCGCCGACCCGGGCGCCCGGCTGCTCCGGTCGATGGCCGAGCAGTTCCATGTCGCCGACCGGTTCCGCCTGGTCGGCTCGGTGCCGCACCGGGAGCTGCCGAGCTGGTACCGGTCCGCCGACGTGCTGGTCGCGACCCCGTGGGAGGAGCAGGCGGCCCTGGAGGCGATGGCCTGTGGCGTGCCGATCGTCGGCCCGGCGGCCGGGGCGCTCACCGAGACCGTGGTCGACGGGCTGACCGGCGACCTGGTGCCGGAGCGGGACCCGCGTGCCCTGGGGGGCGCGCTGCGCCGGCTGGTCAACGACAAGGTGCGGCGGTTCACGTACGCGACGGCGGCGCTCGACCGGGCGCGGCAGGCGTACTCGTGGAAGCGGGTGGCCGCACAGGTCGGCTCGGTCTACGCGAGCCTGCGGCGTACCCCGGCCGTGGTGGAAGACCCGGTGTAGGGCGGCATCAACCGATCGGTGGACCGGAACCGCCGCCCGCTGTTCGATTCGGGCGCCCTGCTCGCCGGGTGATGCTCGGTGCATGACAGTCATCGAGGTCAAGAACCTGGCGAAGAGGTACGGCGAGACCGTCGCCGTACGGGACGTGTCCTTCAGTGTCGAACCCGGTGAGATCTTCGGCATCCTCGGCCCGAACGGCGCCGGGAAGACCACCACCGTCGAGTGCATCGCCGGTCTGCGCACCCCGGACTCCGGCACGATCACGGTCCTCGGCAGCCCTGCCGGGGACCCGGCCCTGCGCTCCCGCATCGGCGTGCAGCTGCAGGAGAGCGAGCTGCAGGAGAAGATCACCGTCCGCGAGGCGCTGGAGCTGTACAGCACCTTCTACCCGAACCCGGCCGACTGGCGTGCCCTCGCCGACGACCTGGGCCTCACGCCGAAGCTGAAGTCCCGGTTCGGCAAGCTCTCCGGTGGCCAGAAGCAGCGCCTGTCGATCGCGCTGGCGCTGATCGGCAACCCGGAGATCGCCATCCTGGACGAGCTGACCACCGGCCTGGACCCGCAGGCCCGCCGGGAGACCTGGGAGCTGATCTCCGGCATCCGCGACCGCGGTGTCACCCTGCTGCTGGTCACTCACTTCATGGAGGAGGCCGAGCGTCTCTGCGACCGGATCGTGGTGATCGACAAGGGCGCGGTGGCGGCCCTCGACACCCCGGCCGGCCTGGTCGAGCGGACCGGCAACGAGCAGCGCATCCGATTCCGGCCGTCCACCCCGATCGGCGACGAGCTGCTGACCGTGCTGCCCGAGGTCCGTGAGGTGCACCGGCACGGGTCGAAGATCGAGGTCGTCGGCAGCGGCAACCTGCTGCACGCGGTCGTCTCGGTGCTGGCCCGCAACGGCATCGTGGCCGCCGAGCTGACCCTCGAACAGTCCACTCTCGACGACGCCTTCGTCCATCTGACCGGCAAGGAGTGACCGGCATGTCCGTCTTCACCAAGCTGACGCTGACCGAGTTCCGGCTCACTCTCCGCGATCCGCTCTACGCCTTCTTCACGCTGTTCTTCCCGATCCTGCTGGTGCTGATCCTCGGGAACGTGCCGACCATGAAGGAGGCGCCGCCCGAGCTGGGCGGGCTGCGGGTCATCGACCTGTACGCCGGACTCGCGCTCGGCCTGGCCATCGGCATCATCGGGTTGCAGGGCCTGCCGTCGGTGCTGGCCACCTACCGCGAACGCGGCATCCTGCGCCGCCTCGCCACCACACCGGCCCGCCCGGCGATCCTGCTCACCGCGCAGCTGGTGATGAACCTGATCACCGTGCTGATCTCGATGGTGCTCGTCTACACGGTGGCGATCCTCGTGTTCGACGTGCCGTTCCCGCAGAACCCGGCCCTGTTCCTGCTCGCCGTCCTGCTCAACTGCGCCGGCGCGTTCTCCATCGGACTGCTGCTGGCGGGCATCGCGCCGACCGGCAAGACCGCCAACGCGATCGGCACGTTCCTCTTCTTCCCGCTGATGTTCTTCGCCGGCCTGTGGGCGCCCCGCGAGCTGATGCCGGAGATCCTGCGGCGGATCGGTGACTTCACCCCGCTCGCCGCCGGCCAGGACCTGATGACCGACGCCCTCCTGGGACAGTCGCCGGCGCTGCTCTCGATTACGGTTCTGGTGGGATACCTGCTGATCTGCGGGGCCGCCGCGGTCAAGCTGTTCCGCTGGGAGTGACGATGCGCAAGCTGGAGGCGCCGGAGGGACCGGTGGAGAACCGGGAACTCTGGCGCACCTTGCTGTCCTACGGCACGCTGTTCGGCTCGCTGCTGCTGACCGTTGTCACCCAGGGCGTCGACGGCCTGCCGCAACGGGGCCTCGGGACGATCGTGCCGGTCGCCCTCCTGACCGCCGCGTGGATCGCCTGGTGGGTCGACCTGCACCCGGCCTGGCGCAAGCGCGGCGGCCTGATGCTGATCTTCCTGATCGGACTGCTCGCCCTCAACTTCCTGCTGGTCATGTGCAGCCCGCTCTTCGGCGTCTTCACCTGGACCGGCTACATCTTCCTCGGCTACGCGGCCCCGGGCCGGTGGCAGATCGCCGGTGTCCTGCCGGTCGCCGCGATCAACGCGATGTCCCAGATCGGCGGCTGGGACACCTTCGCCAACGAGGATGACGGCTACGTCATCTACCTCGCCGTCCTGCTCTGCAACCTGCTGATCGCCGGGATCATGACATGGGTGACCCTGCGCGACGAGCGCGAGGCCGACACCCGGGTCCGCCGCATCGACCAGCTCGCCGAGGCCAACGCCAAACTCGCGGCCGCCCTCCAGGAAAATGCCGGCCTGCACGCCCAGCTGCTGCTCCAGGCCCACGAGGCGGGCGTCCACAACGAGCGGCAGCGGATGGCCGGGGAGATCCACGACGTCCTCGCCCAGGGGCTCACCGGCATCGTCACCCAGCTGGAGGCCGCCGAGGCCCACCCCGGCGAGCGCGAGCGACACCTGACCGCCGCGAAACGTCTCGCCCGGGAGAGCCTCGCCGAGGCCCGCCGCTCGGTGCAGGCGCTGCGACCCCAGCACCTGGACGCGGCCCGCCTGCCCGAGGCCCTCGACGAGGTGCTGCGAGGATGGTCCGAGCTGCACGGCGTCCGCGCCGACCTGACCACCACCGGAGCGGCCCGGCCGTTGCTGCCGGAGATCGAGACGACGTTGCTGCGTACCGCCCAGGAAGCCCTTGCCAACGTGGCCAAGCACGCCGCCGCCGGGCGGGTCGGGCTCACCCTGTCCTACATGGAGGACGTGGTGACCCTCGACGTCCGCGACGACGGCGCCGGCTTCGACCCGGAGGCGCCGCGGGAGGTCACCGCCGAGGGCGGTTACGGCCTGCGCGCCATGCGGGAACGCCTCACCCGGGTCGCCGGCACCCTCGAAGTCGAGTCCGAACCCGGCGGCGGCACCGCGATCTCCGCCTGCGTGCCGGCCCTGGCCCTGGGAGGAACAGCATGATCAAAGTCGTCATCGTCGACGATCACCCGGTGGTCCGGGACGGGCTGCGCGGCATGTTCGCCGGTGACGACCGGTTCACCGTCCTCGGCGAGGCCGGCGACGGGCGGGAGGCCCTGGCGGTCACCGAGGCCGTCGCCCCCGACGTGGTCCTGATGGACCTGCGCATGCCCGTCATGGACGGCGTCACCACCATCCGTGAGCTGAAGGCCCGCGGGTCCGCCGCCCGGGTTCTCGTGCTCACCACCTATGACACCGACAGCGACGTGCTGCCCGCGATCAAAGCCGGCGCCACCGGCTACCTGCTCAAGGACACCCCGCGCGAGGAGTTGTTCCGCGCCGTCGTGGCCGCCCACCGCGGCGAGTCCGTCCTCTCCCCGGCGGTCGCCGGCCGGCTCATGGGCCAGCTGCGCTCACCCGCCAAGGAGCCGCTCAGCCAGCGCGAGATCGAGGTCCTCACGCTCACCGCCCGCGGCTGCTCCAACCGGGAGACCGCGAAACGCCTCTTCATCAGCGAGGCCACCGTCAAGACGCACCTGCTGCACGCCTACGCCAAACTCGGCGTCCGTGACCGGGCCGCCGCCGTGGCCACCGCCATCGAGCAGGGCCTGATCCGCCGGGACTGAAGCTGTCCCCGTCGATCACGAGACCGGACCCGGCTGAGGCAGACTCGACGCCATGGACGAGTACACGCAGGCCCGGCCGGCTCCGGCGCTGCGCCCGCACGTCGCGTTCTACAGCGGCTACCGCCAGCGCGGCCTCGCCCCCGCCCTGCACCGGGGGCTGCCGTCGCCGTACCTGACGCTGATCGTCACGATCGACGAGCCGCTCGTCATCGCCGCCCATCCCGATCCCGCGCAGGCCCCCGGCCGGTACCGTTCGCTCCTCGGCGGCCTGCACCTCACACCCGCGCTGATCAGCCACGACGGCAGCCAGTCCGGGGTGCAGGTGGCGGTCCGCCCGGAAGGCTGCCGGCCGCTGCTCGGGCTCCCCGCCGCCGCCCTCGCGAACCTCGACGTGGACGCCGCCGCGATCCTCGGCGAACCGTTCGTCGGCGAACTCCGGGAACGCCTGTCCGAGGCCCCCGACTGGCCGGCCCGCTTCGCCGCCCTCGACCGCGCGCTCACCGGCCGCCTCCGCGACGACGCCGCGCCGGTCACCGTCACCCACGCCGTCCATCTGATCAACGGCGGTGTGCCGGTCGCCGAGGCGGCCGCACGGGTCGGCTGGAGCGGCCGGCACCTGACCGACCGGTTCCGCGCCGAACTCGGCATCCGCCCCAAAGAGGCCGGCCGCATCGCCCGCTTCGACCGCGCCCGCCGAGCCATCCGGCCGGGCGTGCGTCTCGCCGATGTGGCCGCCGCACACGGCTACGCCGACCAGTCCCACCTGGTCCGCGACTTCCAGACCTTCGCCGGGTGCCCACCGTCCCGCTGGCTGGCCGACGAACTCGGCCCGCCTGATTCCTGACCGCGCCGTTCTCCGGATCCTCGTGCCGCTCTGCGGGTCCGTGGCGTTGCCCGTCCGCGCCGGTCTCTTCGGCCGCGCTCGGCGAGTTCGCTTTCGTCCAAGCCTGCCCACTGCCGTGTCCGCGACGATGAGCCCATGACCGACTCGACGATCCCGCCACCGCAGGTGTGGCCGACCTTGCGTGCCACCGACGCCCGAGCCCTGATCCGTTTCCTGTCCGAAGCGTTCGGATTCGTGCCGACGGCCGTCCACGGCGACGGCGACGTGATCCACCACGCCGAACTACGCTGGCCTCTCGGCGGCGGCATCATGCTCGGATCGGTCCGCGACGCCCCGGGCGACCCGTGGAACCTGAAGCCGGGAACCTTCGGCGCCTACGTGGTCGCCGACGACATCGAGGCGCTGCACGCCCGAGCGGCCGCCGCCGGCGCCGAGATCATTCGCGAGCCGGCCATGACCGACTACGGTTCCCACGATTTCGCGGCCCGCGATCCCGAGGGCAACCTGTGGAGCTTCGGCACATACCGAGGAGAACCCCAATAATCTGGTATGGCCACGCCGAGTCCCGTGGCTGTCCCCGCGACGCGGGCGAGACTCCCGCCCATCAGCGCGCCTCTCGGGTGACGGCCGGGGTCGCGGCGCCGGGGGAGGCGGGCGCCGCGACCGGGAACGATCAGCTCGCCAGGGCCTTCGCGAGGTCGTCACGGAACGTGCGCTCGCTCTCCGTGACGGTCTCGCCGCCGATTCCGAGGACGCCGCCGGTGGAGGCCGCGCCCACCACCTCGTCGGCGATCTCCACGAGCCAGTGCTTGTAGGTCTCCGCGTCGGCCGGGGAGGCCTTCGCGGCCAGTAGCGCCGCCACCTCGGCGGCCCGGGCCACCACGTCCGCCGCGTACCCCACGGGGTCGCCCGGCTGGATCACCGGCGCCTCCTCGCCGATCTCCGGGTCGCCGGCCTCGGCGACCGCGGCCGTGGCGACCGCCGCGACCAGGGTGCTCGCCGACGACCGTGCGTCCGAGATCCGGTCCAGCCCGGCCGCGCTCTCGGCCCGGGTCTTTCGCGCGCTGTCCGGGCTGGCCGCGCTGGCGGCGGTGAGCACCGACTGAGGCAGTCCGGTCAGCAGCCCCCATTCGGCGTCGGTGAACCCCAGTTCGGCATAGAGCGGTCGATCCGTCACGCGTTTGTCCCTTTCTCGCATCGTCGGCCGCGTCCGCGGCAGCCGGCGGCCGTCAGCATTCTTACCTACCCCTTTCCGTCGTCGTTGCATCCTGTGACGATCGCCGGCATGTCTCGCCGGCTGATCTGTTGCGGCCTCACGGCCACTCGCCGTTCTTCCGGGCGGCCGTCCTGGTGTTCGGCTGGCACGGCGCTGTTTTGGCGCGTTGACACCGCGCTGGATTCTGGCCGGAGGGGTGACGGTGACCGCAGGCCTCGGCCCGGCGGGCGCGCCGAGGCCGGGAGCGGGCAGTCCCGCCGCGCGGTGGCGGCGGGACGCGGAGGATGCGGTTGAGGGGCGGCGTACGGCGTACCGAATCAGGGTTTTGCCTCGTAAACGATGTTGAACGGGGTTTCGGCGACGCGCCGGAAATGGCGGAAACCGGCGTCGGTGACCAGGCGGCGGACCGGTTCCTCGCCGGCTTGCGCGCCCAGTGAGTAGCCGCCGTCCTGGGCGAGGGCGCTGGGCACGCAGAGGAACGCGGAGAACGAGTAGTAGACCCGCCCGACCGGGTTGAGGTTGTCGCTGACCGAGGCGCCGGCCGCCGGTTCGACGATCATCCACGTGCCGTCGGGGGTGAGCCGGGATCGCACGTGCCGGGCCGCGCCGAGCGGGTCGCCCATGTCGTGCAGCGCGTCGAATGTGGTGACCAGCTGGTAGGGGCCGCCGCCGAAGCTCTGCGCGCCGGCGTTCTCGAAGCTGACCCGGCCGTCGAGTCCGGCGTCGGCGGCGCGTTTGCGGGCCTGGTCGACCGACGCGTGGTGCCGGTCGGAGCCGGTGAACACGGATCGCGGGTAGGCCCGCGCCATCAGCACCGTCGACGCCCCGTGCCCGCAGCCGACGTCGGCGACCCGCACGCCCGACTCCAGATGGGCGACGACGCCGTCGAGGGCGGGCAGCCAGGTGGTGATCAGGTGGGCGCTGTATCCGGGCCGGAAGAATCGTTCGCACCCGGTGAACACGTCCTCGTCGTGTTCGCCCCAGCCGAGGCCGTCGCCGGTCCGGAACGCCGCCGTGATCCGGGGTTCGGCCTTGAGGGCGCCCAGCGCCAGCTGGAACGCGCCGGGCGCGAAGATCGGGCCGTCCGGGTCGGTGAGCGCGAACGCCTGCTCCGGGGTGAGCCAGTAGCGGCCGGTCGCCGGGTCGTACTCGACGTACCCGCCGGCGGCCTGGCCGCGCAGCCACTCCTCGACGTAGCGGGCCGCCGTCCCGGTGCGTTCGGCCAGCTCCTCGGGGAGGGCCGGGGCCCCGGCGAGGGCACGGTAGAGGCCCAGCCGGTCGCCGACGACGATGCCACCGGCGGCCATCGTGGCGCCCAGGTCGCCGACGAACCGGTGCACGAACTCCATCAGTTTCGCTTCGTTGACTGTCATGCCTCCTTTCTAGGGACGACAGCGGCCGGGGGAATCCGTGTCGGCTACCTGGCTCGGCGGCCGGGGATACCTAGACCGGCACCTAGACTCCGCGGCATGACCCGGGCGCTGCTGGAGCGGGAGCACGAGCTGAGCGAGCTCGGCGCGGTCGCCCGGCGTGCCCTGGACGGCCACGGCTCGGTCGTGCTGATCACCGGTGAGGCGGGCATCGGCAAGTCGAGCCTGGTCGAGGCGCTGCGCTCGGTGCTGCCGGCCGAGGGGCGGCTGCTCGTGGGGTACTGCGACGACCTGGCCACCCCGCGGGTGCTGGGACCGTTGCGGGACCTGGTCGGCAAGGTCGGTCCGGGGCTGACCGAGGCGCTCGGCTCCGGCGACCGGTCCCGGGTGTTCGAGGCGTTCCGGGCCGAGCTCGACTGGCCCGGCCATCCGACGGTGCTGGTGGTCGAGGATCTGCACTGGGCCGACGAGGCCACTTTGGACGTGCTGCGGTTCCTGGTGCGGCGGATCGCGGCGCTGCCGGTGGTGATGGTCGGGACGTACCGGGACGAGGAGATCGGCGCCGGTCATCCGCTGCGCGGGCTGCTGGGGCTGGCCGCCGGCACCCCGATGCGCCGGCTGCCGCTGGCCCGGCTGTCGGCGGGGGCGGTCCGCCGTCTGGTCGGCGACCGCGGCCTGGATTCGGAGCGGGTCTTCGCGATCACGTCCGGGAACCCGTTCTTCGTCACCGAGGTGCTCGGCACCGGCGACACCGACGGTGTCCCGGCGACTGTCACCGAGGCCGTCCACGCCCGCCTCCAGGCCCTCGACGAAACGTGCCGGGAGGCGTTGTCGCTGCTCGCCGTCATCCCGTCGGCGGTGGAGCGCTGGCTCGTCGACGCCGTCGTGCCGGGTGGCCTGGACGTGCTGGCCGCCGCCGAGCAGCGCGGCATGCTCACGGTCACCCCGGCGCGGGTGCAGTTCCGTCACGAGCTGATGCGCCGCGCGGTCGCCGCGTCGATGCCGGCCACCCGCCGGATCGCCGCCAACCGGGCCGTGCTGACCGCGCTGCGGGAGCACGGCGACGCCGACCTGTCCCGGCTCGTGCACCACGCGGCCGAGTCCGGCGACACCGGCCTGATCGTCCACTATGCGCCGGCCGCCGCGGCGGAGGCGTCCGCGGCCGGCTCGCACCGGGAGGCGGCCGCCCACTACCGGCTGGTCCTGGAGCACCGGGCGGCGTTCGCACCGGCCGTGCGGGCGGATCTGCTGGAGGCGTACGCCGAGGAGTGCTACATGCTCGGGCAGGCCGAACCGGCCCGCACCGCCCAGCGGGAGGCGGTCGCCCTGCGCCGTGCCCTGCCCGGCCCGGTAGCTCTCGGGCTGGCGCTGCGCCGGCTGTCCCGCGTCAACTGGTACTGGGGTGACCGCCCGGCCGCCGAGACCGCCGCCACCGAGGCCGTCGCGGTGCTGGAGGACGCCGGTGACGACGCCGCTCTCGCGTTCGGGCTCAGCAACGAGTCGCAGCTGCACGCCCTCGGCGGTCAGGCCGACGCCGCCGTCGTCGCCGGCGAACGCGCGATCGTCCTGGCCCGGGCGGCCGGCTCCGCGGCGGTGCTGTCGCACGCGCTCAACAACGTCGGCTACGCGCTCTGGGACCGGGCCGACCCGCGCGGCCGGGAACTGCTGGAGGAGAGCCTCGCCGTCGCCCGGGCGGCCGGCGAGACCGACCACGCGTGCCGGGCCTACACCAACCTGGCCTGGCACCTGATCGACGACGTGCGGCCACGGGAGGCTCTGGAACTGCTCGACGAAGGGCTGGCCTACGCGGAACGCACCGAGGTCCTCGGTTTCGTCCGATACCTGCACATCACCCGCTCGATGGCGCACCTGCACCTCGGCGAATGGGACGAGGCCGAACGCCACGCCCGCTGGGAGGAGAACGCGCCCACCATGATGCGGCCGCCCGCTCTCGTGGTGCTCGGCCTGGTCCGGGCCCGCCGCGGCCTGCCCGGCGCCGAGGCGCCCATCGAGGAGGCGTGGGAGATCGCCCGCGGCCTCGGCGAGGCGCAGCGGATCGGCCCGGCCGGCGCGGCGATGGCCGAGGCCGCCTGGCTGCGCGGCGATCCGTCGGTCGCCGCCCGGCTGACGCCGGTCTTCCACCGGATGCTTTCCCGGGAGGGCGGGCGGCGGCTCGGCGCGTTCAGCTTCTGGTTGCATCGCCTGGGCGCCGACGTCGAAATCCTTTGGCCGTACGACCTGCTCGCCCCCGATCGACCGGTTCCGGACACGGGGCGGGCGGCGGCACGCTGGGCCGCCGCCGGTTGCCGCTACGAGCAGGCTCTCGCGCTCAGCCGAGGCCCCGCCACCGAGGACCGGCTGGCGGCGATCCGCGTCCTGGACGCGCTGGACGCCGCGCCACTGGCCCGCCACATCCGCGCCGACCTGCGTGACCGTGGCGTGGCCCGGATCCCCCGCGGCCCGCAACCGGCGACCCGTGACCATCCGGCGGGGCTGACCGGCCGCCAGGCGGAGGTGCTGCGACTGCTCGCCGACGGGCTGAGCAACCCACAGATCGCCGCCCGTCTGGTGCTCTCGGTCCGTACCGTCGACGCCCACGTGGCCGCGGTGATGGCGAAACTGGCCGCCCGTACCCGGCGGGAGGCGGTGGAGAGCGCTCGTGCTCTCGGCCTTCTTCCCGTGGCCCGGCGGGGCGAGGTCCGCGGCGGCTGAGAGAATCCTCGTCGTGCAAGAGGTGGTCGACGGGGTCTTCGAGCTCCGCATGGGTTACGTCAACGTGCACCTGGTCGTCACCGACGACGGGGTGGTCCTGATCGACACCGGGTTGCCCGGCCGGTCGCCGCTGATCGAGCGGGGCCTCCGCGGCATCCGGCGCTCGCTGGGCGAGGTGACCACGATCCTGGTCACCCACCACCATCCCGACCACGTGGGCAGCCTGGCCACCCTGCGCGAGCAGACCGGCGCCCGGGTGATCGCGCACGCCGCCGAGGTCCCGTGGATCGGCGGCCACCACGCCCCGGCCCAGCCCGTCGGCGTCCTCGCCAAACTGGTCGGCCGGTTGGTCGGCACCGCCCCGCCGACGAAGGTCGACCAGCTGATCACCGTCGACGGCTCCGAGCCGCTGCCCGGGTTCACCGCGCTGCACACGCCCGGCCACACCCGCGGCCACGTGTCGTACCTGCTGGACCGCGCCGGCGGGGTGCTCTTCGCCGGCGACGCCGCGGGCAGCCGCCGAGGCCGGGTGTCCGGTCCGCCGAGACCGGTGACCGCCGACCCGATCCGGGCCGGCGAGAGCCTGGTCCGCCTGGCCGGCCTGGAGTTCGACCGCGCCGTCTTCGGCCACGGCCGCGCCGTCTCCGGCCTGGCCGTGGAGGCTTTCCGCAAGGCCGTCGCGGGCTGAGAGGTCAGTTGGTCTCGTTGATGTAGGTCGGGTGGTCCATCAGGAACGCCGCCACCCGGTCCTCGGTGACCGCCTTGAAGAAGTCGTCCACACCGGGCCCGAACTTCTCACCCAGGTAGCCGTCGCCGTAGACGCTCTCGCCGGGCAGCTTCACCGTGATCATGTCGTCGATGTTCAGCGACTTCAGCTCGAGCGCCCACTCCACGATGGTGTGCCCGCCGCCGGCGAAGGTGAGGGAGTCGCCGGCCGCGTCCATCACGTCGAGCAGCTTGCCCGGGTCGGTGAGGACGTCCCGGCTCAGCGCCTGCTTCGCCATCGCCTTGATGAACTGCTGCTGGTGCCGCTGCCGGTCGTAGTCGCTCATGTTCTCGCCGTACCGCTGGCGGACGTAGTCGAGCGCCTCCCACGCCTTCAGCCGTACCGGCTCGGTGCTCTTCTTGTAGGTTTTCTGGACCCCGGTGTAGGGCCGCATGCAACTGGCCGACGTGTGGTCGAACTCGCAGCGCGAGATCCGGTCACGGGTCGAGCCGTCCGGCTTGAGGTGCTCGGACCTGACGTCCATGTCGATGACCATCTCGACGCCGCCCATCGCCTCGACGATCTTCTTGAAGCCACCGAAGTTGACGATGGCCCCAGCGTCGAACCTCTTGATCCCGGTGACGTTGCCGACCGTCGTGGCGAGCAGCTGGAACCCCTGGGCCGCGCTGTACCGGCCGTCGCCGAGGCGGCTGCCGTACGACATCGCGGCGTTGATCTTCGTCCGGTCCGCGCCGGTCCCGGATTTCGCGAACGCCGGGATGTCCACCCGCAGGTCACGGGGCATGGAGAAGAGGTACGCGCTGTGCCGGTCCCGCGGGATGTGCGCGATCACGATCGAGTCGGCCAGCGGCGCGGTGTGCTCGTCACGCGGGTCGATGCCGACGAGCAGGATGTTGACCGGCCCGTCGATGTCGGATTTCACCGGGGGCGGCGCGGCGGCCTCGGCCGGTTTCGCCGCGATCGGGGCGAGCAGGCTCTCGTCGGTGACCCGGTCGGTGTACTTGGCGACCAGCGCTTTCCCGGCCACGAGGGTCCCACCGCCGGCGAGCAGCACCACCGCCCCCACGCCGACGCAGATCCGAGCCCACAACGGCGATCGTCGTCTGGTCGACGCAGCCATGTCCGCCTCCCCCGTACCGGCACGTGCGCATGATGGCACATCCGCGCAACACGCTGGGAGCGCTTCCGGCACGGCCGCCGCTCAGCCACCCACCCGTCCAGGACAGTTCCCCGGTCTCGCCGCCGTCAACCGCCCACGGATCGGGGATCGTGGATCGCCGCCGAACCTCGCTCCCGCTCCTGTTCGGTGTCGTGTCAGGGCTGGTGCCGGGCCCACTTCGTGCACTCCGCGCCGTATTTCGGCCCGCGCTTCAGATCAATGGCGAAGTGCCGGTCGGCGAGCCAGCGACGTTCCCCGTCGCCGGCCTGGACGTAGTGCATCTCATACGACTCCACGATCGCCCGGTCTTTACGGACCTGGGGTTCGTCGCCGGCGCGGCGCCAGTAGCCGGTATCCGTGCAGAAGGTCACTGTGGCCCGGTCAGCGCCGACCTTTTCAACGCCCATGGTCTTGACCCAGAGGGGCCCGGTTGCTGGATCCTCGTTGTTCGTGACGTCGGCGAACGGCGCAAAGACCAACTGGTACAGGTCATCGGTGTAGAGAAACCGTCCGATCGGGATGATCGGGGTCCAGTCGGTCTGGCTTCCCTGCCAGTAGAGAAACACGAGACTCCGCCGGGCAGCGAGAACCTCATCGGTGTCCTGAACCTGAGACAGATCCCATCTGATCGGCAGCTTTTCGGTCCCATCCATCGGCAGCGCCCGGTATGCCTCGTCATAAGTCATCGAGACCGGCACGCTCGACGCCGAGGGGTCTGGTTTCACCGGCTCATCGGTATCGGTACAACCCGCCGTTACCAGGATCGCCAGCGCAGCGACCAGCGCCGCAGCACACCGTTTCACTTGGATTCACCACCCTCCGACTGGCCCAAGATATTTCTCGCCCATTCGTAGCCGTTCTGGTAGCTTTCCCCGGCCTGGCTGGCAGCGTGACCGACCGTGTCCCGGCCGTTCCCGCCCTTGTAGTCCTGCCAGTCCCGCTGGTCGAGCTCCGTCCACTCCTCCACCGGCTTCAGCTGACCATCCTGGTGAAGGTGTGTCGGCAGGCCCTCGAGTTTGCCGCTCTCGTAGAGCGCCATCTCGGCGAGCTTGGCCGAGCCGTCCCCACCGGAGCCCAGCAGGTCACCGAGGTCGTAGGCGGATCTTCCCCGCCCGTCGGTCTTCGCTGATTCCTGGATCTCGTCCAGCACCCCGCCGACGAACTCGTTGGCCAGGTCGCCGACGCCGGGCACCGGGATCCTCTCGGTCACCTTGCCGACCACCTGGTCGGCCAGGAAACCGGCGGCCTTGTACCGCTCCTCGATGACACTGTTGTGCGCCGCATCCCGCGCCTCGCTGTCCGTGTGCAGCTGTTCCCCCGCCCCGAAGTCGACGGCACCCATCACGCTGCCGTAGGTGTGCGAGACGACGCCCATCGACCGCAGAGTCTTGTCGTCGATGCCGGCGCCCGGGTCCTGCCCGCCGGAGAGGATGTCGTGGTAACTGCCGGTGGCATAGGCGGCCTCGGCCATCGCGATCGTCTGGCGCGC
Organism: Actinoplanes philippinensis; assembly: GCF_900113015.1. GTDB lineage: Bacteria > Actinomycetota > Actinomycetes > Mycobacteriales > Micromonosporaceae > Actinoplanes > Actinoplanes philippinensis. Next base: position 152,278 of record NZ_FONV01000005.1, on the reverse strand, counting down.
GTCGTGGTCCTTGCCGAGGTCGGCCAGGAATCTGACGAGGTGGGTGCGGTCCACCTCCACGGCTGCGTCGGTGTCGAAACGGGTCCCGTCGACCATGTTCTGGTTGACGTCGGAGATGTACGACGACACGATGTTCGCCATCGAACCGCGGATCTCCGGATGCACCAGGTCGGAGTCCGCGAAGCCGACGGTCTTGCCGTCTCTCGGGTTCGCGCCGTTGGCCGCGCCCAGGGCCTGCTCGTCGACATTGGTCTCGAAGACGATCGACTCGACGAGGCGCCGCGCGTCCGGTCCGGCTGTGTCAGTTGTGGCGTGTTCCAGTGCGAGACCGAACTTCTCCAGAGCGCCGTTCTTGTAGTCCCCGCCGTTCTCCAGCAGCTCGGCTGTCCAGCCGGGCCCGCCGGGAGTGTCCGCGGCCGGGTCCCAGTTGCGGTCGGTGAGCAGGTAGTCGAGCCGGGGCAGCCGTCCGCCGTCGGGGCCGTCGGCGGTGTATTCGGTGTGGCCGGTGAGCAGGTCGCGGCCGGCTTCACCGTTGCGGGACAGGGCGTCCATCAGGCCGTTCATCGGGTCGTACCCGGCCGGGGTCCGGTTGTCGTCGTGGCCCTGGGTCCAGTCCAGGCGGACGTTGTCGGCGCGCGTCTCGCCCCACAGGTCGCTGCCTCTGCCCTGTTCCATCTCGAAGTCGACGATGTCCCCGCCGACGGTGGACAGGAATCCGGCGTCGTAGCCGCCGCTGTGCAGCAGCGGGCCGAGCAACTGGTAGCCGTAGACGTCCTCGACGTACCGCATCGGACTGGACGGATCCCCGATGTCGATCCGGCTGCGCCCGGCCGTCATCAGGTCGGTGACCCACTGACTGGACAACTCGTACTGTCCGGGCACGTAGGTCTCGCCGCGCAGCCCGGTCGTGGTGCCGGTCTCGGTGGTCGCGGTCGCCAGCATCACCCCGAGGCCGTTCTGCAGATCCCGCACCACGTCGGCGGTGTCGTTGCTGAACAGCAAGCTGTCGGCGTCCTTGCCGGGCTGGTCGAGCTGATACGTGGCGAGGGTGCCGCTGAGCTCCAGCAGGCCCTTCGGCCCGAGAGCGTTGAGAAGATCGAAGGCGAAGACCTGATCCCGGCCGTACGCCTGGATGAGGTCACGAAGTTCGTCGAGTTCGGCGGCGGTCGGCTGGTACGCCGGGTCCTTGATCTTGTTGATCAGCTCCTGCGCCCGGGCGATCGCCCCGGGCGGTCCGGCCCCGAACCCGACCTGCGCCGACGGCACGTTGGCGTTGATGACACCGGCCGTCGCGTCGTCCTGCGCCCGGGCGTATTCCACCACCGTGCGCAGGTCGTTGAGCAGCGCACCGGTCTCCCGGCCGGTCCGGTCCAGGTTGCCGCCCATGTACGCGGACGCCGGCGCGGTGATCGTGACGGCTGCCGTGTCGACGGTCCAGCCGGCCTGCCGGGCGGCCTCGACGATGCTCTCGGCCTGCCGGCGCAGCGAACTCATCGCGTACGCGTGCTGATCGATCGCCTCCTGGATGCGTTTCGCCGGGCCGTAGGTGTTGCTCACCTCCGTCCGCACAGTGGCGGCCTCCTGGGCCGCGGCCGCCGATCCCGCGCCGCTGGGCCACGCGAAGGCGAGATCGCGGGTGCCCTGGATCAGCTGGTCGGTGGCCGCGTCGACGCCTCGGGCGAGGCGCTGCCACCGGTCCGCCGCCTCATGCCAGACAGCGGCGTCGAAACCCAGCAGGAGTTGGAGCGTCATCTCGCTCATCAGAGTCCCGCCGATCCGCTGCGCCGCAGCTCGTCCGCGCCGGCCTGGTCGGTGGCCTGATAGGTGTCCGCGGCCTCCGTCATCTTCCGGCTGAGCTGCTGCACCCGGACGGTCAGCCGCTCCAGGCCCACCGACCAGGCCTGCTCCGCCGCCAGCGCCGCCGTCCCGGCCGCCGAGCCGGTCTGGGCGGCCGGCGCGAGGCCCGATCCGCTCGCGGTCGCACACTCGCGCAGCGTCGCAGCGGCCGCGGCGACATCCGCACCCAGCGTCCGCAGCGCCACCACATCGACTCCGAGCCGGCCTGGTTGCATCGACGCCTCCCCCGGTGCTCGCGATTCGCGTCTCTACCGGAACGTACGCCGACATCGATGTTCCGGTTCGCCGGCGCGGGCCACGTTCTCCGGTCCGCTACCCGACACCGGCCCCGGAAGGTCTGGAGCAGTCCATGAAGGAGCCGACTCAGCGTCCGGCTTTCGAGGAAGCCTTGACTGGCGTCAGCAACGTGTTCGCGACGACGACCGGGACCGACAGCGTCTTGTAGCCGACGTCGTCGAAGAGGACCGTCATCCGGTCCTCCTCGTAGTTCATCACCATGCCCTCGCCCCACTCGCCGTGCTGCACCCGGGCGTGCACCGGGAACGGGCCCTCCGGCTCGGCGGCGGCGATCTCGTGGGCGGTGCCGTCGGCGCAGTTGTCGCAGTGGCCGCACGGTTTCTTCAGGTCCTCGCCGAAATACGCCAGGAGCGTCTCGGTGCGGCACTGCCGGGACTGGGCGAACCCGCGCATCATGTCGGTCCGGGACCGCATGACGGCCTGTTGCCGCTCGTACTCCGCGCAGGCGGCCTCGGCGGCCGCGGCCGGGAGGGGCGCGCGGGCCGGGACCGTCAGCTTGTGGCCGGATCCGGCGCGCACCGCGCCGACCTGCTCCAGCAGGTTGAGGTACTGCCCGAGCTTGCGCGGCCCGAGGCCGGTCGCCTTCTGCAACGCGGTCTTGGAGGCCGGTCCCTTGTGCAGTTCGCCGGCCAGGTCGCGCAGCTCGTCGGGGTCGGGGGAGCCGCCCTGGAAGAACCGCTGGATGGCCTCGTCCTCGGAGCGCCACAGCAGCAGGGCCCGCGCCGGTTCGCCGTCGCGGCCGGCCCGGCCGATCTCCTGGAAGTAGCTGTCCGGGGAGTCGGGCAGGGCGACGTGGGCGACCCAGCGGATGTTCGGCTTGTCGATGCCCATGCCGAACGCCGACGTCGCCACCATGATGTCGACCTTGTCGTCCTGGAACTCCTCGTGGCGCTGCTCGCGCAGGCCGGCGGCCATCCCGCCGTGGTAGTAGGCGGCCGGGTACCCGGAGGTGGTGAGGCGTTCGGCGAGCTCCTCGGCGGCGCGGCGGGTGGCGACGTAGATGATGCCGGGCCGCTGCTCCTCGTCGAGCATCGTGGTCAGCTTGCGCCACCGGTAGTTGTCGTCCGGGCAGTACGCGACCTCGAGGAACAGGTTGCGCCGGTCCAGCCCGGAGACGTGGATCTCCGGCTTGTTCAGGTGCAGCCGGGCGATGATGTCCTCGCGGACCGGCGGCGACGCGGTGGCGGTGAGCGCCAGGATCGGCGGCCGCCCGATCTGCTTGATCATCTCGCCGAGCGCGAGATAGTCGGGGCGGAAGTCGTGTCCCCAGGCGGAGATGCAGTGCGCTTCGTCGACAGCGACCAGGCCCGGCTTGAGCGCCCGCACCTCGGCCTGCCGCTCCGGGTTGCTCAGCTGCTCCGGGGTGATGAAGAGGAACTCGGCCTCACCGCGGCGGACCGCCTCGATCGCCTCGCGCTGCTGGTTGGGGGTCTCCTGCGAGCTGACCCGGACCGCGCGGACCTTCGCGTCGCCGCGGTCGTTGAGGGCGGCGATCTGGTCCTGCTGGAGGGCGAGCAGCGGCGAGATCACCACGGTCGGGCCGGGCAGCAGCACGGCCGGGATCTGGTAGATCGCCGACTTCCCGGCGCCGGTCGGGAGCACCACGAGGGCGTCCTTGCGGCGCAGCACGGCACGCATCGGCTTGAACTGGCCGGGTCGCAGCGTGCGCCAGCCGAACTGGTTGCGGGCGACCCGGCGCAGGCGCGGGCCGTAGATCGGCAGTTTCATCGAGGGGAGGCTATCCGATCTTCGGGAGGATCTCACGGGCGTACAGGTCGAAGAGGCCCTGGTAGTGCGGGCCCGAGTTGGCGACGTAGATCTCGTCGAAGCCGGCGTCGGCGTACTTCCGGATCATCTCGAGGTGCTTCTCCGGGTCGTTGCCGCAGACGAAGCTCTCGGCTGCCATCTCCTTGGTGACCAGCTGCGACGCCTGCTCGAAGTGCTTGGGCGTGGGCAGCACCTGGGAGAGCTCGCCGGGCACGCCGGCGTTGGGCCATTTCTCGTACGCGATCCGCGCGCCCTCCTCGGCGGTGTCCGCGAACGCCGCCTTGAAGCCGCCCTGGGCGACCTTGCTCCCGCCGCCGGCCTTGCGGAACCGGTCGACCAGGTCGCCGTCGGGCATGACGCTGACGTAGCCGTCGCCGATCCGGGCGGCGGCCTCGATCGCCTTCGGCCCGAAACCGGACACCAGGATCTCGACGGGCTGCTCCGGCAGCGTGTAGATGCGGGCGTTCTCCACGGTGTAGTGCTTGCCGTGGTGCGAGTAGTTCTCCCCGGTCCAGAGGCCGCGCATGATCTCGACGGCCTCCTCCAGCATCTCCAGCCGGACGTCCAGCTCGGGCCAGGCGTCGCCGAAGATGTGCTCGTTGAGGGCCTCGCCGGTGCCGACGCCGAGCCGGAACCGGCCGCCGGTGAGGACCGCGCTGGTGGCGGCGGCCTGGGCGATCACGGCCGGGTGGATGCGGACGGTCGGGCAGGTGACGGCCGTGGTGATCGGCAGGCCGGTGGCCTGGCTGAGCGCGCCGATCATGGACCACACGAAGGCGCTCTGGCCCTGCGCGTCCACCCAGGGGTGGTAGTGGTCGGAGATCCACAGGCCCTGGAATCCCGCGCGCTCCGCGCCTTTCGCCTGCTCCAGCAATTGGCCGGGCGAGTACTCCTCGCTCGACAGGAAGTATCCGATGCGCATGGCGCCCCCGATACCCCTATTTGCCTCCGAACATGCGGCGGATCGCCCAGAGCAGGAAGAGCACGGCGAGGGCGATGCCGAGGAGGCGGACGGCATGCACCTCGGACCAGTCGACACCCGTTGCGGCGAGTGGAGTGAGCACGTGCACATCCTAGCGATCGGGATGCCACAGCAAATAGAAAGGTTTGTTGACTAAAGTCTCGGGAGGGTGTGAACATAGGTCCCCGTAACGGGGGAGCCGAACGCATCGGAGGTACGGGGGCTCATGTCCATTCACGGCGAATTGCCGGAACTGGCAGCTGCGGTACTGCAACCGGGCTTCGTGGGGACGACCGCGCCGGACTGGGTCCGCCGCTGGCTCGGCGCCGGGCTCGGGGGAGTCGCCCTCTTCGCCCGCAACGTGGAGTCGCCCGTACAGGTGGCCGCGCTCACCGCGCAGCTCCGCTCGGAGAACCCGGATGTGATCGTTGCCATCGACGAGGAGGCCGGTGACGTCACCCGGTTCGAGTCGCGGCACGGCAGCTCCCGTCCGGGCAACCTGGCCCTCGGCGCGGTCGACGACGCCGAGCTGACCGAGCTGGTCGCCCGCGATCTGGGCCGGGAGCTGGCCGACGCCGGCATCACGCTCGACTACGCCCCGGACGCCGACGTCAACAGCAACCCCGGAAACCCGGTCATCGGGGTACGCGCGTTCGGCGCCGAGCCTCATCTGGTGGCCCGTCACACGTCGGCCTTCATCCGCGGGCTCCAGTCCGCCGGGGTGGCCGGCTGCGCCAAGCACTTCCCCGGTCACGGCGACACCGCCGTCGACTCGCACCACGACGTGCCGGTGATCGACCGGTCCGAGGCCGAGCTGGCCGCCTGCGAGCTGGTCCCGTTCCGGGCGGCGATCGCGGCCGGCGCCCGGGCCGTGATGACCGGCCACCTGCTGGTTCCGGCGTGGGACCGGGACCTGCCGGCCACGCTCAGCCCGCGCATCCTGACCGGCCTGCTCCGTGAGGAGCTCGGCTTCGACGGCCTGATCGTCACCGACGGCATCGAGATGCAGGGCGTGCGCCGCCGCTTCGGCCTGGAGGGCGCCACCGTCCGCGCGCTCGCCGCCGGGGTGGACGCGATCTGCGTGGGCGGCGACCACGCCGACGAGCAGACCGCGATCCGCCTGCGGGACGCGATCGTCGCCGCGGTCCGCTCCGGGGAGCTGCCCGAGGCGCGGCTGCGCGACGCGGTCGCCCGGGTCCGCGCGCTGGCCGCCTGGACCACGCGTACGCAGGTGGCGACCGGCGCCCGCGCGATCGCCGACGCCGCGGCCGGCGCCGAGGTCGCGGTGCTCGGTTTCCCGGCCGCCGACGCGCTGCTCGGCTCGACGGTCGGCTTCGCGGCGGCGCGCCGGGCGGTCCGCGTGACCAGCACCGCGGCCGGCCCCGTCCTGCCGGTCTCCGGCGTGCCGCACGTTGTCGAGTTCGCGCCGCCGCGCAACATCGCGATCGGCAGCGAGACCCCGTGGGGTGTCGGCGACCCGCTCGCCGAGCTGCTGCCCGGCACCACCGCGGTCCGGTTCGAGGCCGAGGACCTGGAGCCGCTGGCCGACCCGTCGGCGCCGGTGCTGGCCGGGGCCGGGGAGCGGCCGCTGGTCCTGGTGGTCCGGGACGTGCACCGTCACCCGTGGATCGAGCGGACCCTGGCCGGTGTGCTGGCGGCCCGGCCGGACGCGATCGTCGTCGAGATGGGCATCCCGGTCACCGTGACCGGCGGCGTGCACATCGCCACCCACGGGGCCACCCGCGCGCTGGGCCGCGCCGCCGCCGAGATCATCGCCGGTGTGGACGTCCCGGAGCCAGCCCCGCAGCCGGTGGCCGCCTGACATCTCCGCTGTGGCGCTCACCGGCGAGCGCCACAGCGGGTTTCAGCGTGTGACCACGAGGTCCTGGTATTCGGGGTGCTCGCCGATCCACTTGGCGAAGAACGGGCACGACGGGATCACCCGGTCGCCGCGCTCGCGGATCTGGTCGAGGGTCTGCCGGGCCAGCTCGCCGGCCAGGCCACGCCCGCGCATCCGGGGCGCGGTCTCGGTGTGCAGGATGTTCACCACGCCGTCGCGCGCACGGTAGGTGGCCAGGGCGCCCACCTCGCCGTCGACGACGAGTTCGAAACGGTGCTCGGCGCTGTTGTCGCGGACCAGGTAATCGCTCACTCTTGTCACCTTAGGGTTGCTCGTACCCCGTACCGTGAAAGGGTGTTGATCTCTATGCCGCGCCGCCGCATCGCCGCCGCCGTCGCCTCGGCCGTCCTCGGCCTGGGCCTGCTCACCGGGTGCGGTGACGACGTCAGCTGCGGCCTCGACCAGTGCACCGTCAACATCAAGCGGGAGACCAACTACAGCGTCGAGGTGCTCGGTGTGGAGGCCAAGTTCGTCTCCGCCGACGAGAACACGGTGACCCTCGACGTGGCCGGCGAGAAGATCCAGCTCACCAAGGGCCAGCAGGCCGTCGACGTCGGCGGGCTCCAGGTCTCGCTGTCGAGTGTCACGCAGGACGCCATTCAGATCGAGGTGTCCCGGTGACGGCCCACGTTTGACGATCGTCGCCGCTGGTCACATTGGGGGCATGACCGCAGCCTCGAACGTCAAGCACACCGCGTCACGGGCCGCCGAGAGCAAGCCCCTGGAGCTTCTCGCTCGGGGCGGCTTCATCGGATACGGCATCATCCACCTGCTCTTCGCCTGGATCGCGCTGCAGGTGGCCATGGGTGGCTCCGGACAGGACAGTGACCAGTCCGGAGCACTTCAAACCATCGCGCAGCAGCCGTTCGGCAAGACGCTGCTGATCATCATCGCCGTCGGGCTGATCGCCATGGCGATCTGGCAGGCCTTCGAGGCCGCGATCGGCGAGAGCGGCCCGCAGGACCGCCGGGCCATGGCCGAGCGGATCCTCTCCGGCGCCCGCACCGTCCTCTACGGCTACCTCGCCTGGAACGCCATCAAGGTGGTGCAGGACGCCGGCTCCTCGATGGGCGACAGCAACGCGAGCAGCGCCTCCGGCCTGATGAGCTCCGAGGGCGGCCGCTGGCTGGTCGGCCTGATCGGCCTCGTGGTCCTCGGCGTCGGCATCGGCATGGCGATCTACGGCTACAAGAAGAAGTTCACCCGTCACCTGAACACCCAGCAGATGCCGGCCGGCTCGCGCCAGACGATCATCCGCCTGGGCATGGCCGGGTACACCGCCAAGGGCGTCGCGTACGCGATCGCCGGCCTGCTCGTGGTGACCGCCGCCGTCAAGTACGACCCGGACAAGGCCCGTGGCCTGGACGCCGCGCTGAAGACGCTGGCCGGCTACTCGTGGGGCGTGTGGCTCCTCGGCCTGATCGCCGCCGGCATCGCCGCGTTCGGTGTCTACTGCCTGGCGCAGGCCAAATACCGCAAGATCTGAGATCTCGACGGAACCTGGGCGGCGGATGTGAGCTGTGTCTGACATCCGCCGCTGCCGGTGTTCCCGTCGGCCCCACGGGCGAGGCTGGACGCCGGCCGTGACAACGCTCGTGGGAAGGAAGTGAATTGTCCAGCGTGACTGCTCCACTGGCCGTCGCCGGCGCCGCGGTGGCGGCGATCGTGTTCGTCGAGATCGTGCACGCGATCGTCACACGGATCGGCCGCCGGTCCGCGCTCGCCGCCGACCTGGCCCGTACGATGCACCGGCCGTTCCTGGCGACCGTCACCCTGACCGTGGTGCAACAGGCCGTCCGGATCTGGGCCGGTGACTTCCCCGGCCGCTCCGGCGTGGTGCACGCGCTGGTGCTGTTCTGCATAGCGGCCGCCGCCTGGCTGGTCGGCGCCACCCTGCTGGTGCTGGAGGACGTGGCGCTGGCCCGGTGGCGCACCGACGTGCCGGACAATCTCAAGAGCCGGCGGATCAGGACCCAGGTGGTGATGCTGCGCCGGGTCACCGTGGCCGCGATCGTGGTGCTGACCATCGGCGTCATGCTGATGACCTTCCCGGACATCCGGGCGCTCGGCGCCAGCGTGCTCGCCTCGGCCGGCCTGATCAGCGTGGTCGCCGCCCTGGCCGCGCAGAGCACGCTGGGCAACGTGTTCGCCGGCCTGCAACTGGCCTTCAGCGACGCGATCCGGGTCGACGACGTGGTCGTGGTGGAGCAGGAGTGGGGCCGGATCGAGGAGATCACCCTCACCTACGTGGTCGTGCAGATCTGGGACGACCGGCGGCTGATCCTGCCCACCTCGTACTTCACCACCAAGCCGTTCCAGAACTGGACGCGGACGTCGTCGGCGGTGCTCGGCACCGCGGAGATCGACGTGGACTGGGCGACCCCGGTCGAGGCGGTGCGGGCCGAGCTACGGCGGGTCTGCGAGGAGTCGGACCTGTGGAACGGCAAGGTCTGCGTGCTGCAGGTGACCGAGGCGATCGACGGCCGGATCCGGCTGCGCGCCCTGGTCAGCGCGAACGACGCGGCGGCGCTGTGGGACCTGCGGTGCCTGGTCCGGGAGCGGCTGGTCGGCTGGATCTGGCAGCACCAGCGGTCGGCCGTGCCGCGGGTGCGCGCCGAGGTGGAGAAGGCCTCGCTCGCGCCGGCGCAACGGGCCGGGTCCCCCGGGGCGGACGCCGGCTCGGACGCGGCCCGCGTGTTCAGCGGCGGCATCGACGGCGACGCCCGTGGAGCGGTGTTCGGGGGACCTGTCCCGGTTGCGTCCGACAGCGAGGATTGAGAGACCTCTGATCAGGGCATACCCCGATCACACGGAAAGGGGGACATGATGGCCGATGTCGTGAACGGCGTTCCCGTCCGGCCGACCGCCGAGAAGTCGACCGCCGAGCTGGTGCAGATGGCCAGCGAGCAGCTGAGCCGTCTGGTCCGGGACGAGATCACCCTGGCCAAGGCCGAGCTGGCCGAGAAGGGCAAGCGGGCGGGCATCGGCGCCGGCCTGTTCGGTGGCGCCGGCGCGCTGGCGATGTACGGGCTGGGTGCGGCGATCGCGACCGGGATCATCGCCCTGGATCTGGTTCTGCCGCTCTGGCTGGCCGCGCTGATCGTCACGGTGGTGCTCTTCGTGACCGCGGGCGTGCTGGCGCTGCTGGGCAAGAATCAGATCAGCCGGGCGGTTCCGCCGGAGCCGCTGGCCGCGATCGAGAGTGTCAAGGCCGATGTCGACGAAGTGAAGCACGCGGTCAAGGAGCGTAGCCGGGCATGAGCGACAAGAACGGATCCGCCGCCAAGCCGGACCTGGTGGCGCTGCGGCAGGACATCAGACAGACCCGCGCCGAGCTCGGCGAGACCGTGCAGGCGCTGGCCGCTCGGGCGGACGTGAAGGCACGTGCCCGTGAGCAGGTGCAGGAGACCAAGCAACGGGTGCTCACCCAGGCCGCCGTGATGACCGGGCGGGTGCGGGAGGCCGCGGCCGGCGCCACCGGGCGGGTCCGGGAGACGCCGCCGCGGGAGCTGGCCCATCAGGCCGGGGAACGGGTGCGCGCGAATCCGATGCCGACGATGCTGCTGATCGCCGGGCTGGCGGCGGCGGCCGGGATCATTCTGATCATCCGGGGGAGGCGCTGATGGCGGGCAAGCTGTCCAAGGTCGCACTGAAGCCGGTCAACGTGGCGATGGGTTTCGCCGCCGGTGCGGCCGCCGGTTTCCTCTTCAAGGAAGTGTGGAAGCTGGTCGCCGGTGAGGACGACGCACCGGACGCCGGCGACCCGGATCGCGGGTGGGGCGAGATCCTCACCGCGGCCGCGTTGCAGGGCGCGATCTTCGCGGTCGTGAAGGCGGCGGTCCATCGTGGCGGCGCCATCACAACGCAGAAACTGACGGGCACCTGGCCCGACTAGATCATCTGTTGTATAGACAAGTGTCTTGGCGGCCCCTCGCTTCGTTCCGGACTCGTTCGGTAGAAGTGGGGGGCCTTTTCCATATCGGTCATCCATTATTGGATTCCTTCGAGGGGCAGCTTTACGGCCCGATTTTCGGGTACAGTGTGGCCAGTTTTTGCGTACGTGGTTCGCTAGCTTCCGCTAGGCCCGCGGGACGCCGGCCCCGCCCCGGGAGGGTCGGCAGGTGTCACGAGAGCCGAGCGGATGGGACGTCCTCTGAAAGGCCGCCTCGCGGTACCGCTGCTCGAAAACGGTCATCGGCCCCGCGCTGCCGCGGTTGGGCGGGCCGGCATTTTCAGAAGGAGAGTTCAGCATGGCGCAAGGAACCGTGAAGTGGTTCAACGCAGACAAGGGCTTCGGCTTCATCACCGTCGACGGCGGGGGTGCTGACGTGTTCGTCCACTTCTCGGCCATCCAGACGAGCGGCTACCGCACTCTGGAGGAGAACCAGCGGGTGGAGTTCGAGATCGCCCAGGGCCAGAAGGGCCCGCAGGCGGAGCAGGTTCGCCCGCTCTGAGACCTTAACCGCCGGTCGTGAGACCGGCTCGCCGGCCGCCTGGCGGAGGCCGGCCCGACCGTGGCCCCGCACCCTCCCTGAGGTTGCGGGGCCTCTTTCGTGCAGGGGTCGCGGCCCGCCGGGCTCAGCTCTGCCCGCGGGACCGCCGGCGCATCCCGAAGATGATCAATAACAGACCGACGACGATCAGCGCACCGCCGACCGCCGCCCACACCGTCTGCCCGCTCATCAGGCTGTCGCCGAGGTAGTCCAGACCCTGGAGTGTCCACACGCCACCGAGCACGACGGCGAGCAGACCCAGGGACATGGTGAGCCAGCCTCTCAACCGCGGCGGCTCGGTTTCATTGTTCACCATTTGTCGTGCACCTGCGGGCGAATCAACTCATCGTAGACCACGGTGATCATTTCTCTGGTTTCCGGCGAGAGCGGCGGAAGATCGGCGGCCGCGGCGTTCGCCCGCGCCTGTTCCGGGTTACGGGCCCCCGGGATCACCGCTGTCACCCCCGGCTGATCGATGATCCAGCGCAGAGCGAATTGGGCCATCGTCGCGCCCGCCGGGACGAGTGGCCGCAGCCGGCCCACCGCCTCCAGGCCGACTCGGAAGTCCACGCCGGAGAACGTCTCGCCGACGTCGAACGCCTCACCGTGCCGGTTGTAGTTGCGGTGGTCGTCGGCGCCGAACGTGGTGGTCTCGTCATAGCGCCCGGAGAGCAGGCCGCTGGCGAGCGGAACCCGGGCGATGATGCCCACGCCGGCCTCGGCGGCGGCCGGCAGCACCCGCTCCAGCGGCTTGAGGCGGAACGCGTTGAGGATGATCTGCACGCTGGCGACGCCGGGCCGGGCGATCGCGGCGAGGGCCTCGTCGACCTTCTCGACGCTCACCCCGTACGCCCCGATCCGCTTCTCCTCGACCAGGGTGTCGAGAGCGTCGTAGACCTCGTCCGAGCTGAACACCGAGGTGGGCGGGCAGTGCAGCTGAACCAGGTCCAGCGTGTCCACCCCGAGGTTGGCCCGGGAGCGGTCGGTCCAGGCCCGGAAGTTGTCCAGCGAGTAGTTGGCGTGCTCCTGGGGCAGCCGGCGGCCCATCTTGGTGAAGACGGTCAGACCGGGGTGGTCCTTCAGGAACGAGCCGATGATCTGCTCGCTGCGACCGTCCCCGTACACATCGGCGGTGTCGATGAAGGTGACGCCGGAGTCGACGGCGGCCTGCAGGGTGGCGTGCGCGTCGGCCTCGCTGACCTGACCCCAGTCGGCCCCGAGCTGCCAGGCGCCCAGTCCCACGACGCCGACGGTCCGGCCCAGCCTACGGAAGCTTCGTTTTTCCACGTCGTGACCCTACCGCTCAGCTGGTAGGTTCAAACAAGACGTACGTACGGTTTAGGAGGCTGTCATGTGGGACCCCGCCGTGTACCGCCGCTTCGGCGCCGAACGCTCCCGTCCGTTCTTCGACCTCGTCGCCCGGATCGGCGCGGAACGTCCGCGGGCCGTCGCCGACCTCGGCTGCGGACCCGGCGAGCTGACCCGGACCCTCGCCGAGCGCTGGCCCGGCGCCCGGGTGACCGGGATCGACTCGTCGGCCGAGATGATCGCCAAGGCCGCCGCCGAGCCCGGCTCCGTCGACTTCCGGCTCGGTGACATCGCCGGCTGGCGCCCGGAGCCGGACGTCGACGTGGTGGTCACCAACGCCGCCCTGCAGTGGGTCCCCGGGCACGAGGACATGCTCGCCCGCTGGGCGCGTGAGCTGCCGGCCGGGGCGTGGCTCGCGATGCAGGTGCCGGGCAACTTCGACAGCCCCGGGCACCGGGCCGCCCGCGAGCTGTCGCCGGTCGAGCTGCGCGCCGACCCGGTGCTGGACGCGGCCGGATACGCCGGGATCCTCACCGCGGCCGGGGCGACCGTCGACGCCTGGGAGACCACCTACCTGCACCTGCTGCCGGCGGACGGGCCGGAGCACCCGGTGCTGCGCTGGATGGAGGGGACCGCCCTGCGCCCGGTGCGCGCGGCCCTCCACGACGCGGCGTGGGCCACCTTCCGGGCCGCGCTGGCCGAGCGGATCATCGCGGATCATCCGGTGCGGCACGGTCTCGTGGCGTTCCCCTTCCGCCGTATCTTCGTGGTGGCAACTATTTAGGGGGAACTCTTGACCGACCTGACGTCGTTCATCGCCGGCCTGCCCAAGGCCGAGCTGCACGTCCACCACGTCGGCTCGGCGTCACCGCGGATCGTCGCCGAGCTGGCCGCCCGGCACGAGGGCAGCTCGCCGGTCCCGGCCGATCCGGCGCTGCTGGCCGACTACTTCGAGTTCCGGGACTTCGCGCACTTCGTCGAGATCTACCTGAGCGTCGTCGACCTGATCCGCGATGACGAGGACGTCCGGCTGCTCACCTACGAGATCGGGCGGGAGCTGGGCCGGCAGAACGTGCGGTATGCGGAGCTGACCGTCACGCCGTACTCCAGCGTCCGCCGGGGCATCGCGGCCAAGGCGTTCTGCGAGGCGATCGAGGACGCCCGGGCCGGCGCCGCCCGCGACTTCGGGGTGGACCTGCGCTGGTGCTTCGACATCCCCGGGGAGGCCGGGCTGCCGGCGGCCGAGGAGACGCTGCGGATCGCTCTCGGCGAACGGCCCGACGGGCTGATCAGTTTCGGTCTGGGCGGGCCGGAGATCGGCGTGCCGCGGCCGCAGTTCAAGCCGTACTTCGACGAGGCCCGCGCGGCCGGCCTGCACAGCGTCCCGCACGCCGGCGAGACCACCGGCCCGCAGACCGTCTGGGACGCCCTGCACGAGCTGGGCGCCGAGCGGATCGGCCACGGCATCGCCGCCGCCCAGGACGAGCGGCTGATGGCCCACCTCGCCGAGCACGGGATCCCGCTGGAGGTGTGCCCGACGTCCAACCTGCGGACCCGGGCCGTCGCCGACATCGAGGAACACCCGATCGCCACGCTGGTGGCGGCCGGGGTCCCGGTCAGCGTCAACTCCGACGACCCGCCGATGTTCGGCACCACCCTGGAGCAGGAGTACGCGACGGCGGCCCGGCTGCTGAAGCTGGACACCGCCGGCGTGGCGGACCTGGCCCGCAACGCCGTCCGGCACAGCTTCCGCTCGCCCGAGGGCAAGGCCGCGCTGCTCGCCGAGATCGACGCCTACACCACCGCTCAGGGGTAGAGCGGGTCCTGCCAGCAGGCGACCATCGTCAGGGTGCCGATGGTGAGGATCGTCAGCCAGCGCAGGAGCCGTCGCCGGGTGAACCGGGCCGGATTGTCGTCCGGCTCGGTCTCGGGCCTGCTCAGCACATCGGGCATCGCTCGTCTCCCGTCAGTCCGGCACAGCAGTCCAGCTCTGGTGCCGCTGCTCGGTGTCCTCTTGCAGTACCAGCACGCGTTGCGTGCCGAAGCGCTGTGCGCCCACCCCGATCACCAGATCACCGGAGGCGGCGCGGATCGTGAAGCCGTACGCCGACGCCCGTAGCGCCCACCGGGCGGCCGTGCCGGCCCGGCAGTCGCCCTGCACCAGCGGCGTCCCGGCGACCACATCGCCGCCGAGCGGGATCACGCACCGGTTGCTGGCCTTCGAGACCAGCGAATAGGTGTTGTTGCCGGCCGGCACCAGCTGCCACTGCTGCTGGGTGCCGCCCTCGTCACTGCCGAGCGTGACCGGCGTGCCGTCGGTGGAGCGGGCCGCGTACAGGTCGGCCGCGCCGCCGGTCAGCGAGTTGGTCAGCACGAACCACGAGTTCTGCACCGGGCCGGCCGCGGGCGCCGTCTGTGCGGTGGCCTTGGCCAGGTAGCCGAGCTTGCGGTTGCGGACCTGCACGACGTACTTCGCGTCCGGCCGGAGGCCGATCAGACGGGCCCGGGTGGCGCGCGTGGTGGCCACCGGCTCCCCGTCGACCATGACCTCGTAGTCGGTGTTCTTCCCGGCGGCGCTCCAGTTCAGCCGGACCGAGCCGCTGGTCGCCTCCCGGATCTCCAGAACCGCCTGCACGCCGTCGTTGGTGACGCCGGGCGGCGCGCCGACGCCGTCACCGTCACCGGTGCCCGCCGGAGGGCCGGCCGTCGGGCGCTGCTGGGCGACCGGGGTCACCGCGATCTTCGGGCCGGTCGCCGAGACGGCCGGGTCCGGGATGGCCGGCACGGCCACCGAGGGGCTCGGGCTCGGCGCGGTGGAGACGCCCGCGCTGGGCGCCGGGCCGCTCGGCGCGGGGCCGCTCGGCGCCGGGTCCGCCGGCGGCTGCGCGTCCGGCGTGCCCTGGTCGGGCACTGTCGCGCCGGGCACGTCGGGGATGTCGTCGCCGCCGTCGCTGCGCAGCAGGAACTCGCTGAGCGCCACGTTCCAGTGGTCGGCCAGGTAGCTGCCGGGCTCCGGGTTGGTGCTGAAGTAGTCGTCGTGGCCGCAGTCGAGGCGGTTGTCGTTCTTCTTCGGGCACACGTTCTTCACCGGCTTGCCGGTCCGGTCCTTGCCGCAGAGCAGGTCGTACTCGTCGAGGCAGCTGCCCGCGCCGGTCGCGTTCGGCGAGTCGGTCAGCACCGCGCCGAGAGCGTGGGTGAGCTGGTGGGCGGCCATCGCGGCGCTCCAGCAGCCGGCGTCGACCCGGGAGTACGACGGGCCGCCGTTGTTGCGGTTGCCGCGGCCCGGACGGGTGTCGTTGAGGTAGGTGGAGATGCCGCAGTAGAGGTTCGTGTCGGCGAACATCAGGTACTTGCGGTCGGTCCGGTTGTAGCCGAGGCTGCGCAGCGCGTCGATGGTCGACGCGAACGAGCGCAGCGACCCGTCCGGCAGCTGCACCTCGGCCACGTCGGGCCGGCACTCCGGCGTCGTCACGTACCGGATGTGGCGGGAGCCGCCGGTCTCGCCGGCGCTCGCGTCGTAGATCGCGTCGACCCCGGCCGCCCAGGTGCGGAAGGAGTTGAGGAACTTCCCGTACCGGCTGGCCGTCGCCGACTCGTGCAGGTAGAGCAGTTGCACCCGCTTGCCGGTACGGCCGTCGCCGGCGCAGGCCACGTCGTCCGGGCCGAGGATGAAGTCGGCCTGGCCGGGCGCGGCGTCCGGGATCAGCGCCGGGGCGTCGGCGGTGATCGCGCTGCCGCCCTCGTCGCGGGCGATCTCGGCGTCGCCGGGCACGCCACCGGTCTCCCGGCGCACCACCATCACCTCGTCGCTGCCCGCGGTCACCGGGGCGACGCCACGACGGACCGAGAGGCCGTCGGGCGCCGGGTCGGGACCGTGTGTGCAGGTCTCCTCGAACACCAGGTACGCCCCGGCGCAGACCGAGCCGGAGGACGCCAGTTTCAGGCCGCTGTAGACGAGGCCCTGCTCGGGAGCGTCGGCGGGCAGCGCGGTCAGCGCGTAGTCGTCCTTCGACGGACCGTAGTTGATCACGCTGGGGCCGACCACGCCGCCGACGCCGAGCAGCGCCAGGCCGAGGGCTACCGGAAGGAACCGGAAAGTAGCGGAGCGTGTCTTCGGAGGTTTCGGAGTCTCCTCCGCGCGGCGCCGTCCGGACGGCGACCCGCGGAACGTCGGCCGGCGATGCGCGGACACGGCGTCTCCTTGTCGAGCGGGTTGGCGGTGGGAGGGGTCCATGGGGTGACCGCCTCCCACCGCGCGCTGGCTTCTCTGATCGCGGCGATGGGGACGCGCTGCGGGTTGCGATCCGGGAAGCCGGATGGGATCGAACGGAACACTGCCAGCCCGCGCCGCGAAGGGGAACCTTCTTAAAGCAGATATAAGCAAGCGCTGTGTCTTCCGGGGGACACGGTCCTCGTGGGGGTCGCGGCGATGGAAGCCCTTGCTCATTCCCGTCCTCGTTGCCAGCGTCGTCGTCCCGGGTCGCGGTCGCGTGCCGGCCGGCCCCGGCCGACCAGGCCGAACCGGCTCGGTTGTTTCGGGGTGGCGTCCGCGTCGGCCAGCAGCATCACCACGCTCGCCCCACCCATCACGGCCCGGTCCAGACTGACCGAGCCGCCGGTAGCCTGAGCCACCCGGCGGGCGATATCAAGTCCCAGTCCGGTGGATCCCTGCTGGCTCTGGCCGCGGCGCAGCGCCTTCTCCGGGTCGGGGATGCCGGGGCCGGCGTCGTCGATGCGCAGCGCCACCCAGCCGTCACGCCGGGAGAGCGCCACCTCGAACGCGGTGCCCTGCGGGGTGTAGCGGAACACGTTGCCCAGCACCGCGTCGAGCGCGGCGGCCAGCTCGGCGCGGGCCACCGGCACCGGGATGCGCAGGTGCGCGCCGACCACCCGGTACTGCCGGTCCTGGTCGGAGGCGAGCGCCGACCAGAACATCATCCGCTCGCGGACCACCTCGCTGGCGTCGCAGAGCCCGTCCTCCGGCTCGGCGGCGACCCGGTCCGCGACGGCCTGCCGGGTGGTGGTGATCAGGTGGTTGACCTCGTCCTCCAGGGTGGCGATCGCGGTCCGGATCCGCCGGATGCCACGACGGCGGTCCACCTCGTCGGCGGTGAGGTCGATGATCTGGGTGTCGTCCGGGTCGAGGGCCTCGGCGTCCAGGCGCAGCGCGGTCAGCGGGGTCCGCAGCCGGTGCGACAGGTCGGCGACCAGCTCCCGCTCGTCGGTCCGCGAGGTGACCAGGCGGTCGGCCATCCGGTTGAAGGCGTAACCGGCCTCGGCCAGCTCGCGGGGGCCGGACGGCTGGATCCGCATCTCCAGGTCGCCGTCGCCGACCGCGAGGGCCGCGTCGACCAGGTTGCGGGCCGAGTCGACGGCGCCGCGGGCCAGCCGGTCGACCACCACGACGGCCCCGCCGACCAGCACCACGGCCAGGCCGAGCAGCAGCCACCAGTCGCGCGCGGTGTTGTGGTTGAGCTCCGCGTCCGGCACGAAGGCCTCGACGACCAGGGTCTTGCCGGCCGCGGTGACCGGTTGGAGCCGGACCATGCCGCCGTCGACGTCCTCGACGGTCGGGCCGGCCGCGACCGCGGCCCGGTCGATCAGGCCGGCGTCGGCCCGGCCGCCGGCGGAGGCGGACAGCCCGGGGGTGTGCACGACCGGGGCGCCACCGGCCGCCGTGACGGCGGCGGCGACACCCTTCTCCCCGGCGCCGGCCGCGATCGCGCCGGCCACCGTCGAGGTGCGCTCGGCGGCCTGGGCCAGGGCGGCCTCACGGTGGTCGTTGCGCAGCTCCCAGCCGAGCGGGACCAGGAAGACGAGCGCGGCGACGGCGGTCGTGGCGGCGGTGGTGTACGCCAGCCGCAACCTCAGTCCGGCGCCACCAACCGGAATCCGACCCCCCGCACGGTGCGCAGGTAACGGGGCTTCGCCGCGGACTCGCCCAGTTTCCGGCGAAGCCAGTACAAATGCACGTCGATGGTCTGGTCCTCGCCGACCGATGGCTGTCGCCATACCTCCTCCAACAGCTCACGACGGGAAACCACTCGGCCCGGGCGGGCGGCGAGGTAGGCCAGCAGGTCGAACTCCTTGCGGGTCAGCGCCAGCGGCTGATCGCCGAGGGTGGCGCTGCGCTCGCCGACGTCGACCCGGAGCTCGCCCACCTCGTGGACGGCCGGCTGCGCGGCGCGGCTGGCCCGGCCCACGCGGCGCAGCACGGTGGCTATCCGGGCGTCCAGATGGGCGCCGGTGAACGGCTTCACCATGTAGTCGTCGGCGCCGGCCCGCAGCAGCCGCACGACGGTCTGCTCGTCGTCGCGCGCGGTGGCGATGATGATCGGCACGTCGGTGATGCCGCGGAGCATGCGCAGCGCGTCCGACCCGTCCAGGTCGGGCAGCCCGAGATCGAGAACGACCAGGTCGGGCGTCTCGGCGGCGACCCGCCGGAGCGCTTCCAGGGCGGTGCCGACGGCGTGCACGGCGTGCCCCCGGTCGGCTAGCGAACGGAGCATGGCGCCGCGCACGACATGGTCGTCTTCGACGAGCAACACCGTGGCCATGCGAAGACGTTAGCGTCCCGGGCAACGAGAACCTAAAGGGTGATCGAACGAGAGTCTTTGATGACGCTCAGTGATGGAATACGATCCGAAGTACCGATGTCATTCACACTTTTCCCCGGTACCCGTCTCGCCCTCGCCCAGGACAGCCTCGCCGGCCTCAGCGTCGGTGACGCCCTCGGAGCGCAGTACTTCGTGCCCGGCAACAAGCCCGCCGACCTCCTCGACGCCCGGGTGCCGGCCGCCCCGTGGGACTGGACCGACGACACCGAGCAGGCCTGCTGCCTGGTCGCCACGCTGGCCGAGGGCGACTTCGACCGGGACGCCTTCGCCGAGCTGCTGGCCGCCCGGTTCGAGCCCTACCGCGGCTACGGCCCGGGGGCGGTCGTCATGCTCCGCGAGATCCGGGAGGGCCTGCCCTGGCCGATCGCCGCCGCCGCGGCGTTCAACGGTCAGGGCTCGTGCGGCAACGGCGCGGCGATGCGGGCGGCGCCGCTGGGCGCCTGGCATGCGGACTCCCTGGCCCATGCGGCCACCCAGGGGGTACGCGCGGCCGAGGTCACCCACGCGCATCCGGAGGGGATCGCCGGTGGCGTGGCGGTGTCGGTGGCCGCCGCGTTCGCCGCCGCCGCCCGCCTCAACGGCCACCGGCCCGACCGGGGTCAGCTGCTGCGGGCCACCGCCGGGCACACCCCGGCCGGAGTGGTCCACGACGGCCTGGCCGAGGCGGCCGGGCTGGTCCGGGCCGGCGTCGCCGAGGCGGCCGAGCGGCTCGGCTCGGGCGGCCAGGCCACGGCCATGGACACGGTGCCGTTCGCGCTCTGGGTGGCCGACCGGTTCCTCGACGACTACCCGGCCGCGGTGGCCGCCTGTGTGGTCGCCGGCGGTGACGTGGACACCACGGCGGCGATCGCCGGGGGAGTGGTGGCGAGCCACACCGGCCGGGACGGCATTCCCGGGGCGTGGCTGTCGGCCCGCGAGGAACTGCCCGGCTGGCTTCCGGCCGCCGGTGGCGACTGAGCGGCAGCGACTTGCAGCGCGCCGCCGGAAGACCGCCCAAACCCGGCGGATAGCATCGGTGGGCGGTCCGTAGAGCGACCGGACGTTCACTACGAAGGAGACCCATCGTGTCTGCACCCCGTACACCCGTCGTGGCCGACCCTCTAGTCGTCCCGGCCGGGACTACGGCGGCCGACGCGGTGGCCGCCGCCGGGCTCCCCGCCCACGGGCCGAAGGCGGTCGTCGTGGTCCGTGAGGCCGACGGCCGGCTGCGCGACCTGGCCTGGGCGCCGGCCGCCGACACCGAGGTGACGCCGGTCGCGATCGACACCCCGGACGGGCTCGACGTGCTGCGCCACTCCACCGCGCACGTGCTGGCCCAGGCCGTGCAGGACGTGTTCCCGGAGGCGAGGCTGGGCATCGGCCCGCCGATCCGGGACGGGTTCTACTACGACTTCGACGTGGAGAAGCCGTTCCAGCCGGACGATCTGGCGAAGCTCGAGAAGCGGATGCAGGAGATCGTCAAGGCCGGGCAGACCTTCCACCGCCGGGAGTACGGCACGCTCGACGAGGCCAAGGCCGAGCTGAAGGCGGAGCCGTTCAAGCTCGAGCTGGTCGACATCAAGGGCGACGTGGACGAGGAGGCCGCCGCGGTCGGCGCCGGCGAGCTGACCCACTACGACAACCTCGACAAGGACGGCAACCGGGTCTGGGGCGACCTGTGCCGCGGCCCGCACCTGCCGTCGACCCGGCTGATCCCGGCGTTCAAGCTGATGCGCTCGGCCGCCGCCTACTGGCGTGGCTCGGAGAAGAACCCGCAGCTGCAGCGGATCTACGGGACGGCGTGGCCGTCGCGGGACGAGCTCAAGGCGTACCTCACCCGTCTTGCCGAGGCCGAGCGCCGGGACCACCGCAAGCTCGGCACCGAGCTGGACCTCTTCTCCTTCCCCGATGAGATCGGGTCGGGCCTGGTGGTCTTCCACCCGAAGGGTGGCGTGATCAAGCGCGAGATGGAGGACTACGTCCGCGCCCGCCACATCGAGGAGGGCTTCCAGTACGTCGGTTCGCCGCACATCACCAAGGAGGGCCTGTTCCACACCTCGGGCCACCTGCCGTACTACAAGGACACGATGTTCCCCCCGATGGAGCTGGAGGGGGCGAACTACTACCTCAAGGCGATGAACTGCCCGATGCACAACCTGATCTTCAGGTCGCGCGGGCGGTCCTACCGTGAGCTGCCGATGCGCCTGTTCGAGTTCGGCACGGTGTACCGCTACGAGAAGTCCGGCGTGGTGCACGGCCTGACCCGGGTGCGCGGGCTGACCCAGGACGACTCCCACTCGTACGTGACGGCCGAGCAGGCCCCCGGCGAGATCAAGCACCTGCTGAACTTCGTCCGCTCGCTGCTCGACGACTTCGGCCTGGACGACTACTACCTGGAGCTGTCGACCCGCGACCCGAAGAGCGACAAGTTCATCGGGTCGGACGAGCAGTGGGAGAAGGCCACCAAGGTCCTCTCCGACGTGGCCGAGGAGTCCGGGCTGGAGCTGGTGCTCGACCCGGGTGGCGCGGCGTTCTACGGTCCGAAGATCAGCGTGCAGGCGCGCGACGCGATCGGCCGGACCTGGCAGATGTCGACCATCCAGTACGACTTCAACCAGCCGGCCCGGTTCGGTCTGGAGTATCAGGCGGCCGACGGCACCCGGCAGGAGCCGGTGATGATCCACTCGGCGAAGTTCGGCTCGATCGAGCGGTTCTTCGGCGTGCTGGTCGAGCACTACGCGGGCGCGTTCCCGGCCTGGCTGGCGCCGGTGCAGGTGGTCGGCATCCCGATCCGCGACGACCACGCTTCGTATCTCGAGGAGTTCGTCACCAAGCTTCGTCGAGCGGGCATCCGTGCCGAGGTGGACCACTCCACCGACCGGATGCAGAAGAAGATCCGGACCGCGCAGCAGCAGAAGATCCCGTTCATGGCGATCGCCGGTGACGACGACGTCAACGGCGGCACCGTGTCGTTCCGCTACCGGGACGGCTCGCAGCGCAACGGCGTCTCGATCGACGAGGCGGTCGCCCACGTAGTCGAGGTGGTCCGCTCCCGTACCAACGCCGGGCCGTCCGCCGCCTGATCGTCGCGCGGCCGGTTTCCCGCCACGGGGAACCGGCCTTCTGCGCATAGGATGCGATCGTGAGCGGACGGGCGGGCGATCCGGATGGGCTGGAGCGGCTCTGGACGCCGTATCGGTTGGCTTACGTCCAGGGCGAGGACCGGCCCGAGGGTGGTTACGAGAGGCCGGCCGGCTGCCCGTTCTGCCTGGCCCCGGCGCTGCCCGAGGCGCAGTCGCTGGTGGTGGCCCGCGGTGAGCTGGTGTTCGCGCTGCTCAACCTCTACCCGTACAACCCGGGGCATCTGATGGTCTGCCCCTACCGGCATGTGGCCGATTACACCGATCTGACCGAGGAGGAGACCGTCGAGGTGGCGGCCTTCACCCGGACCGCGATGCGGGTGATGCGCTCGGTCAGCAGCCCGCACGGTTTCAACCTGGGGATGAACCAGGGCGCCGTCGCGGGCGCGGGCATCGCCGCCCACCTGCACCAGCACATCGTGCCGCGGTGGGGTGGCGACGCCAACTTCATGCCGGTGATCGGCCTGACCAAGGTGCTCCCTCAGTTACTCGCCGACACCCGTGAGCTGCTGACCAAGGCCTGGCCCGCCGGCTAGCGCCCGGATGCCGGCGACGATCTGCTCCGCGGAGGGGGCGGTCGCCGGGTCGGTCAGCCACTGGGTGAGCACCCCGGACATCAGGGCCATCTGCACCGCGCCCAGCGAGGCGATGGTCTCGGCGTCGATCTGATCCTCCGGGATCCCGGTGAGCAGCGCCGCCATGCCGGATCGCCCGGCCCGTATGCCGCCGGCCAACTGTTCGCGCAGCGCCGGGTTGTGCTCGGCCTGGAGCATCACCTCGATGCTGGCCAGCCAGAGTGGCCGGTCGGTCTGGATGGAGCGGATCACCCGCCGCCAGAACCGCAGCATCGGCTCGCCGGAGTCGTCGCCGGGCTCGCCGAGGGCCCGGCCGAGCGCGTCACCCCACTCCTCCAGGGCGCTGATCATCGCGGCGGTCATCAGCGCCTCGGTGGAGCCGTAGTGGTAGCCGATGGAGCCCAGGTTGGTGCCGGACAGCGCCACGATGTCGCGCGCCGTGGTCCGCGCATAACCCTTCTCCAGCAGTGCCTTCTTGGCGCCTCGCAGCAGCTCCTCGCGGTGACCCATGTTCGCGATCCTAACTTCTATACAAACGTATAAGACGTTTGTATAGTAAGCGCATGACGAACTCACGGGTACTGATCTCAGGCGCCGGCATCGGCGGTCCGGCTCTCGCCCACCGGCTGGCCGAGCGGGGCTTCCGGGTCACCGTGGTGGAGCGGGCCGGCGGGCTGCGCGAGGCCGGCTACAAGGTGGACGTGCGCGGCTCGGCCACCGAGGTGCTGCGCAAGATGGGCCTGCTCGCCGCCTGCCAGGCCGCCGACACCGGGATGCGGCAGATCACCTACGTCAAGAGCAACGGCGCCCCGATCGCCGCCCTCCCGGCCGACCTGCTGATGGGCCGCCGCGGCGACGACCTGGAGATCATGCGGTGGGACCTGAGCCGCATCCTGCACGACGCGACCGCCGACCGGGTCGAGTATGTGTTCGGCGACGCCATCGACACCCTGCAGGACGGCCTGGACGGTGTCGACGTCACCTTCGAGAAGGGCGCGCCCCGCCGCTTCGACTACGTGGTCGGCGCCGACGGCCTGCACTCGGCGACCAGGCGCACGGTGATGGGCGAGACCCCGCTGAGCCACCTCGGGGCGTACATCTCCATCTACACCGTGCCCAACCTGCTCGGCATCGAGCGTGAGGAGATCATGTACTCGCGTCCCGGCCGGCTCGTCTTCGCCTACGCCATGGATCGCGACCAGCCGGCCCGTGTCGGCCTCACCTTCGCCTCACCGCGGCTCGACATCGACCGGCGTGACGTCGCCGGGCAGAAGGCGCTGGTCCGCGAGGCCTTCGCCGGGCAGGGCTGGAAGGTGCCGGACTTCCTGGACGCGATGGACGACGCGCCCGACTTCTACTTCGACTCGCTGAGCCAGGTCGACCTGCCGTCCTGGTCGGCCGGGCGGGTCGCGCTGCTCGGCGACGCCGCCTACTGCCCGTCACCCGCCTCCGGCCAGGGCACCAGTCTGGCCCTGGTCGGGGCGTACCTGCTCGGCAGACATCTGGGCACCCCGGGCGGGTTCGCCGCGTACGAGCGCGAGATGCGCCCGTACGTCGAGAAGAACCTCGCCTTCGGCCGCAAGATGGCCAAGGAGATGGTGCCGGGCGGCCGCCTCAGCATCGCCTTCCGCAACTACGGCATGCGGACCCTGAAGTACCACCCGCGCAAGGAGCAGATGATCGACAAGATCCTCGCACCGATGCACGAGGCGGCCAACGCCATCACGATCTGACCGTCACCGGGCCTCGGCGTGCTCCTTGCGGACCGCCTCGGCCAGGTGCGCGGGCATCGGCTCGTGCCGGACGTACCGGCGGGTGAACGTGCCGGTGCCCGAGGTGAGGGCGCGCAGCTCCACCACGTACCGCACCAGCTCGGTCGCCGGAACCTCGGCCCGGACCGTGCTCGCCTCGCCGGTCCCCCCGGACTCGCTGCCCATCGGGCGGCCCCGGCGGCCGGAGAGATCGCTCATCACGGCGCCGACGAACGCCTCCGGCACCCGGACCTCGATCTCGTCCACCGGCTCCAGCAGGGTGATCGCGCCCTGCTCGGCGGCGGCCCGCAGTGCCAGCGCGCCGGCCGTCTGGAAGGCCGCGTCCGACGAGTCGACGCTGTGCGCCTTGCCGTCGTAGAGCGTCACCTTCAGGTCCACCACCGGATAGCCGGCGGCGATTCCCTTCTCCAGCTGGGCGCGGACACCCTTCTCCACCGACGGGATGTAGTTGTGCGGCACCGCGCCACCGACCACCTTGTCCACGAAGACGAAACCCTCGCCGCGCGGCAGCGGCTCGATCTCGATGTCGCAGACCGCGTACTGGCCGTGGCCGCCGGACTGCTTCACGTGCCGGCCGTGGCCCTTGGCCGTCGCGCCGAACGTCTCCCGCAGCGCCACCTTCACCGGCTCGGTGTCCAGCTCGACGCCGCCGGAGCGGAGCCGGTCCAGGACCACGTCGGCGTGCGACTCGCCCATCGTCCAGAGCACCAGCTGATGGGTCTCCGGGTTGCGCTCCAGCCGCAGTGTCGGGTCGCCGGCCACCAGCCGGGCCAGGTTCTTGGCGAGCGCGTCCTCGTCCGAGCGGGTCTTGGCGACCACGGCGATCGGCAGCAGCGGCTCCGGCATCGACCACGGCGACATCAGCAGCGGATCGTCCTTGCCGGACAGCGTGTCGCCGGTCTCCGCGCTGCCCGACTTGGTGATCGCGCAGATGTCGCCGGCGATCGCCTGCGGGATCTCGCGCAGCTGTGCGCCGAGCGGCGAGTAGACGTGCGCGACCCGTTCGTCGGCGTCGTGGTCCGGGTGGCCGCGCTCGGACATGCCGTGCCCGGAGACGTGCAGCGTCTGGTCCGGCCGCAGGGTGCCGGAGAAGACCCGGACCAGCGACACCCGGCCGACGTGCCGGTCGATCGTGGTACGCACCACCTCGGCCACCAGCGGACCGGACGGGTCGCAGGTGAGCGGGGAGCGTGGCGAGCCGTCCACCCCGGTGACCACCGGCAGATCGTGCTCCAGCGGTGACGGGAAACCGCTGACCAGCAGATCGAGCAGGGCGTCCAGGCCGACCGCGGTGTGCGCGCAGACCGGGATCACGGGGTAGAAGTTGCCGCGCGCGACCGCCTTCTCCAGATCGGGGATGAGCGCGTCGGTGCTGATCAGCTCACCGCCGACGTAGCGGTCCATGAGGGTCTCGTCCTCGCTCTCGGCGATGATGCCCTCGATCAGCGTGTTCCGGTCGTCGGCGATCGGGTTCAGATGCTCCGGCTCGGCCTCCCGCGCCACCGGCGGATAGCCCGCCGAATAGTCCAGCACCCGCAGCGTGACCAGGCCGAGCAGGCCGGCCACCGACTGGCCGTCGTCGCCGAGCATCGGCTGGAAGACCGGCAGCACGTTGTCGCCGAACGCCTCCTGGCAGTCCTGCAGCGCCTGGTCGTAGTCGGCGCGGGGGTGGTCCAGGCGGGTGATCGCGACGGCGCGCGGCATGCCCACCGCGGCGCACTCCTCCCACAGCGCGACGGTGGAGTCGTCCACACCGTCGACCGCCGACACCACGAAGAGGGCCGCGTCCGCCGCGCGCAGCCCGGCCCGCAGCTCCCCGACGAAGTCGGCGAACCCGGGGGTGTCCAGCAGGTTGATCTTCACGTCGCCGTGCAGCAGCGGCGCGCAGGCCAGCGCCACCGAGCGCTGCTGGCGGACCGCCGCGGGGTCGTGGTCGGTCACCGTGGTGCCGTCCGCCACACCACCGGCCCGCGGGATCGTCCCGGTCGCCGCGAGCAGCGCCTCGACCAGGGTCGTCTTCCCGGAACCGGAGTGGCCCACCAGCACCACGTTGCGAACTCTGCCGGGCTCGGTCACCACCGGCGCACCGGCGCCGGCAAGCCCTTTCTCCGAAGTCTTCTGCGCCATGCCGAGCGCTCCCGTCGTTTCCTCTTTGTTACGCCGCTGTTGTTTGAATCCCACACCCGGCGCGGTAGCGGTCGCAAGGACCTTCAGCCCTCCAAAGGTGCCGGATGGTGACGATACGGCCAACCCCGGGACCGAGCCGTACCACCGCTGGTCGTGCGCCGTTATGGTGGGACAGCCATGGCAAAGATCGTTCAAACAACGGCCCGTGCCGTCGTCTCGTACGGCGTCAACCCTCTCGCCCGGTTCCTGCTCAGGATCGGTGTGTCACCCAACGCCGTCACCGTCGCCGGCACTGTCGGTGTGCTGATCGGCTCGTACTTCGGTGCGCAAGGTCACCTCTTCTGGGGCACCGTGATCGTAACCGCGTTCGCGCTCACCGACGTGCTCGACGGCACAATGGCCCGGATGAGGGGCGGTTCCGGGAAGTTCGGGGCGCTCCTCGACTCGTCCATGGACCGGATCGCCGACGGCGCCGTCTTCGGAGCGGTCGTCTACTACCTGGCCACCGAGGGAAATCCGTACGGCGGAGTGGTCGCCACCCTGATCAGCCTCGTCTTCGGGCAGGTCGTGTCGTATGTGAAGGCCCGCGCCGAGAGCCTCGGGCTGAACGCCGACGTCGGCCTCGCCGAGCGCCTGGAACGGCTGCTCATCGTCGGTGTCGGCGGCCTGCTCGGCGCGGCCGGGCAGGACTGGGGCATGCCGGCCGCGATGTGGGTGCTCGCCGCCCTCGCCGTGATCACCGCGTTCCAGC
Organism: Actinoplanes philippinensis; assembly: GCF_900113015.1. GTDB lineage: Bacteria > Actinomycetota > Actinomycetes > Mycobacteriales > Micromonosporaceae > Actinoplanes > Actinoplanes philippinensis. Next base: position 124,734 of record NZ_FONV01000005.1, on the reverse strand, counting down.
GGCTCGTCCACGCCGCCCGGACCGAGCCGAAGGTGCCCGTGGAGTGAAGGACCGTCTGATCGATCTCGGCTACTCGGCCGGGTGGGGGATCGTACGCGCGCTGCCGCTGCCGATCGCGAGGAAGCTGTTCCGTGCCGCCGCCGACCGGGCGTACCGGTCCAACGGGCCGGCCACCCAGCGGCTGCGCCGCAACCTGCGCCAGGTCGTCGGCGAGGACATGCCGGACACGCTGGTCCGCGACGGGCTCCGGTCGTACGCGCGGTATTGGATGGAGGCCTTCCGCCTGCCGTCCCAGAGCCGCGCCGACTTCCTCGACGGGTTCTTCATGCTCCCGGAGAGCTATCAGAAGCTGAAGAAGGGCGCCGCCGACGGCCGGGGCGTGATCCTCGCGCTGCCGCACGTGGCCAACTGGGACGTCGCCGGCGCGTGGGTCGTCTCGCACGACTGGCCGCTGATCACGGTCGCCGAGCGGCTCAAGCCCGAGTCGCTGTTCGAGCGCTTCCTGGAGTATCGGGAGAAGCTCGGGATGAAGGTGCTGCCGCTCACCGGCGGGCAGCGGCCACCGCTCGACGTGCTCGCCGAGCACCTGGAGAAGGGCTGGGTGGTCGCGCTCCTCGGCGATCGTGACCTGTCGAAGAGCGGCGTCCAGGTGGAGTTCTTCGGCGGGCGTACCCGGATGCCGGCCGGGCCCGCGATCCTGGCCATCCGCACCGGCGCGCCGCTCTACGCCGTCGACCTCTGGTTCGACGAGCAGCGCACGATGTCACGGATGCGCGAGGTCGTCCCACCCACCGACGGGCCTCTCGACGAGCGGGTCAAGAAGACGACCCAGCTGCTCGCCGACGCGTACGCGGCCGGCATCGCCGACCATCCGCAGGACTGGCACATGCTCCAGAAGCTCTGGCTCTAGGAGGCCCGGTGCGGATCGGGATCGTCTCGCCCTACTCCTTCGACGTCCCGGGCGGTGTGCAGAACCACATCATGGACCTGGCCGAGGCCCTGATCGAACTCGGTCACGAGGTCAGTGTCCTGGCCCCCGCCGACGACGACGCCGACGTGCCCGCCTACGTGGTGTCCGCCGGGCGTGCCGTGCCGCTGCCCTACAACGGCTCGGTCGCCCGGATCTCGTTCGGCCCGATCTCCACGGCCCGGGTCCGGCGCTGGCTGAAGAACGGCGAGTTCGACGTCCTGCACGTCCACGAGCCGTTCTCGCCCAGCCTGTCGTTCCTGGCCGTGCTCTCCGCCCGCGGACCCGTCGTCGCCACCTTCCACACCGCGATGACCCGTTCCCGCGCGCTCGCCGGCCTGCAGAACTTCCTCCAGCCGGTGATGGAGAAGATCACCGCCCGGATCGCGGTCAGCGAACTCGCCCGCAAGGTCCAGGTCGAACACCTCGGCGGCGGCGCGGTCGAGATCCCCAACGGCGTCGCGGTCCGCAAGTTCGCCTCGGCTGCGCCCTTGCCCGGATGGCCCGGCGACGGCGGCACTCTCGGTTTCCTCGGCCGGTTCACCGAGCCCCGCAAGGGCTTCCCCCTGCTGCGTACGGCGTACGTGGCGCTCGCCCGGGAGCGGCCCGGCCTGCGGCTGCTCGTGGCCGGCCCGGGCGACCGCGACGAGCTCTACGACGACATCCCCGCGGAGCTCCACGACCGGGTGGAGTTCCTCGGCCTCGTCTCCGAACCGGACAAGGCCCGGATGCTGCGCAGCGTCGACGTCTACGTCGCCCCGAACACCGGCGGGGAGAGCTTCGGCATGATCCTCACCGAGGCGATGGCGGCCGGCGCCACGATCGCCGCCAGCGACCTCGACGCGTTCCGCCGGGTCCTCGACGGAGGCCGCGCCGGAGCCCTCTTCCCCAACGGTGACCAGGCATCCCTCACCCGTCTGCTGGGCGAGCTGCTGGATGATCCGGCCCGTCGTGCCGAGCTGGCATCGTGCGCCCGGCTCGTCGTCGGCGCGTTCGACTGGCCGAGTGTGGCCAACCGGGTGCTGGAGGTCTACGCCACCGCCATCGAAGCCACCGACGGGAGAGTTTTCGACGACGAGTGGTCCTGACCACTGGTGGTGTAAACGTTGGGCACTACGATGCCCGGCATGTGGTGGGTGGTGGGAGTCGTCGTGCTGGCCGCGATCTTCTCGGCGTACCTCGGCTGGACCGCCCAGCGGGTGGAACGCCTGCACACGCGGGCCCAGTCGGCCGAGCGTGCGCTCGACGCGCATCTGATGCGCCGGGCGGCGGCCGCCGCCGTCGTGGCCGAGCAGGCCGAGACGGTCGAGCTGTACGCCGCGGCGCGGCTCGCCCTCGACGCCGAGCCGGGCGACCGCGAGTCCGCCGAGAACGACCTGACCCGTCAGCTCCAGGCCGTCCCCCTCGACCCGGCCGACCCGGCGGTCCGCACGCTGATCGCCACCAGCCGCCGCGTCGTGCTGGCCCGGCAGGTGCACACCGACCTGGTCCGCGACGCGCTCAGCGCCCGCCGCCGCGTCTTCGTCCGGCTGCTGCGCCTCGACCGCCGCTACACCCGCCCGGAGTACTTCGACATCGTCGAGCCGGTCCTCCCGGACCTCCCGCCGCTGCCCGCGGTCCTGACCGTCCCCACCCCGGCCCCGCCGGCCGAGCCACCACTCCCGGCCCAGGCCCGCTGACCCACCGGTGGGTCAGCGGGAGACGGACCGGATCACCAGCCGCGCTCGGAGAGCCGGTGGGGGACCGGCTCGTCCTCGACGTTGATGCCGACCATGGCCTCGCCGAGACCGCGGGAGACCTTGGCGATCACGTCCGGGTCGTCGTGGAACGTGGTGGCCTTGACGATCGCGGCGGCGCGCTGGGCCGGGTTGCCGGACTTGAAGATGCCCGAGCCGACGAAGACGCCCTCGGCGCCGAGCTGCATCATCATCGCGGCGTCGGCGGGGGTGGCGATACCGCCGGCGGTGAACAGGACCACCGGCAGGCGGCCGGCTTCGGCGACCTCCTTGACCAGCTCGTACGGCGCCTGCAGCTCCTTCGCCGCGACGTAGAGCTCGTCCTCCGGCAGGGTCTGCAGGCGGCGGATCTCGGCACGGATCCGGCGCATGTGCGTGGTGGCGTTGGAGACGTCGCCGGTGCCGGCCTCGCCCTTCGAGCGGATCATGGCGGCGCCCTCGGTGATCCGGCGCAGAGCCTCGCCGAGGTTGGTGGCGCCGCAGACGAACGGCACGGTGAACTGCCATTTGTCGATGTGGTTGGCGAAGTCGGCGGGGGACAGCACCTCGGACTCGTCGACGTAGTCGACACCGAGCGACTGGAGGACCTGGGCCTCGACGAAGTGGCCGATCCGGGCCTTGGCCATCACCGGGATGGAGACCGCGTTGATGATGCCGTCGATCATGTCGGGGTCGGACATCCGGGAGATGCCGCCCTGCGCCCGGATGTCGGCGGGCACCCGCTCCAGGGCCATGACCGCGACGGCGCCCGCGTCCTCGGCGATCTTCGCCTGCTCGGCGTTGACCACGTCCATGATCACGCCACCCTTGAGCATCTCCGCCATGCCGCGCTTGACGCGGGCGGTTCCGATGGCGGGCTGGTTCTCAGACATGTGGGTTCGGCTCCTTGCGGGATCGGGCTGTGAAAAGTGGCGGTACCGGGCTGACGGATCGGATGCTATGCAGCCGTGCCGCCGGTTCCGATAGCCAATCGGGCGGCCGGTGGCCTGCTTTATATGGTGGGCCGGTGAACATCGGAGTGCTGGCCCTTCAGGGCGACGTGCGTGAACACCTGTCCGCGCTGGCCGAGTCGGACGTGCTGGCCCGGCCGGTCCGCCGGCCGGAGGAGCTGGCCGGCGTCGACGGCCTGGTGATCCCGGGCGGGGAGTCGACGGCGATCAGCAACCTCGCGGTCTCGTTCGGGCTCCTCGACCCGATCCGCAAGCGGATCGCCGACGGCATGCCGGTGTACGGGTCCTGCGCCGGCATGATCATGCTGGCCGGCACGGTGCTCGACGGCCGTCCGGACCAGGAGTCGTTCCAGGGCATCGACATGACCGTGCGGCGCAACGCGTTCGGCCGGCAGGTCGACTCGTTCGAGGCGCCGGTCGAGATCGAGGACATCGAGGGCGGCCCGTTCCACGCCGTCTTCATCCGTGCTCCGTGGGTCGAGGAGACCGGCCGCGACGTGCGGGTGCTGGGCCGCGTGGCTGAAGGGGACGCCGCCGGTAGGATTGTGGCCGTTCGGCAGGGGAACCTGCTCGCCACGGCTTTCCACCCGGAGCTCACCGGCGACCTTCGTGTCCATCGGTACTTCGTCGAGATGGTCCGCCAGGCCCTTTGATCACAGCGGAGGTTACGCATGTCCGGCCACTCCAAGTGGGCGACGACCAAGCACAAGAAGGCCGTCATCGACGCCAAGCGCGGCAAGATGTTCGCCAAGCTGATCAAGAACATCGAGGTTGCGGCCCGGACCGGCGGTGGTGACCCGTCGGGTAACCCGACCCTCTACGACGCCATCCAGAAGGCGAAGAAGTCGTCGGTTCCGAACGACAACATCGACCGTGCCGTCAAGCGGGGCTCCGGCCTGGAGGCGGGCGGCGCCGACTGGCAGACGATCATGTATGAGGGCTACGGGCCCAACGGCGTGGCGATCCTGATCGAGTGCCTCACCGACAACCGCAACCGCGCGGCCACCGAGGTGCGCACCCGGCTGACCCGTAACAACGGGACGTTCGCGGACGCGGGCTCGGTCTCCTACCTGTTCAACCGCAAGGGCGTGGTGATCGTCCCCAAGGGTTCGCTCTCCGAGGACGACGTGATGCTCGCCGTCCTGGACGCGGGCGCCGAGGAGATCAACGACCTGGGCGAGGCGTTCGAGGTGGTCAGCGAGCCGACCGACCTGGTCGCGGTGCGCACGGCGCTGCAGAGCGCGGGCATCGACTACGACTCGGCCGAGTCGTCGCTGGTCCCGACGATGAACGTGCCGCTCGACGAGGAGGCGGCCCGCAAGGTGCTCAAGCTGGTCGACGTCCTCGAGGACTGCGACGACGTGCAGAACATCTACTCCAACGCCGACATCTCCGACGAGGTCCTGGCCGCCATTGACGAGTGACGGGTAGGCGGAGGGACACTAGGCATGTAGCATGAGGGGGTGATTGTGATGACCGAGCCGGGTCTTCGCCTGCCCCCGATCGAGGACATCGATGTCGAAGATCTCGCCGCCCTGCCCCGTGGTTACCGGTATGAGCTGCACCACGGGAATCTCGTCGTCATGACGCCGACCACCTTCTGGCACAAGCGGGTGGCCAGGCGTCTCATGCTCGTCCTTTTCGCGGCCGGACTCGACGTGCTCCAGGACTGTGGAGTAAAGGGAGTTCGGCCGCGGGACCTTCGTCTTCCGGATCTTGGGGTGTTGGTGCAGCCCGCTCCGGAGGACCCGGCGGAGTACTCGTATCTGCCGCCCTCTGCTTATTCCCTGGTCATCGAGATCGTCTCGAAGAACTCGCCCAATGGTGAGTTCGTGGCGAAGAGGCTCTGGTATGCCGAGCACGGCATCCCGGAGTACTGGATCGTCGAGGAGACCCCGGAAGGTTCCAAGGACGACGGGGTGATCACGATCATGCGTCTGGATGAGGACGACGACAAGCCGGATCATGTCGTCGAGCGGTCGCTGCTCGTCTCCGAGCTCGAAGCGGAGTATCGGCGGGGCTAGACCGGGTCGGCGCCGAGCCAGGTGACGTATTGGACGATGACGGCCAGGAGCAGGATGCTGCCGATCACGTAACGGAGCAGGCGCCGCCACTGGGACCGTAGGTAGGCGTGCACCCACGCGATCTCCGCGTCGGCCAGGGCGTCCAGGTCGGCTCTGGCCGTACCCCCGATGATCTTTGCCTTGCGTAATGCCAGGCTGCCGGTCGGCGTGAAGACCGGGACCACCGGATCCGGCGGCCGTAGGACGCGGACATCCACCTCGTAGACCTGCTCGTCGCGCCACTGCGCGGTCCGGGCCGTCAGGCGCTGCCGCATGTGGCTCTCGGTCCGGCCCCGCCACCGCAACCACCGCCATCGGCCGGCCAGGTCGGTGAGCACGCCCAGGTAGATCTGCTCGGCCACCGGCGCCCCGCCGACCAGCCGGGCGGCCTCCGCGCGCAGTCCGGGAGCGTGCAGAGTGACGAACGCGACGTAATCGGCTGGCGGCTCGTCGTCCATCGGCGGAATGAGGTGCATGACCGGCCTCCCGGCTCCATCGTCGAGGCGTGTCGGCGACGGCCGCAAGTGGCTCGCGTATTAGGGTGTCGAACACACGTTCGCGAGGGGGAGGCTGTCTGTGCGGGTGCTCGGCATCGATCCGGGGCTGACGAGATGCGGCGTCGGCGTCGTCGAGGGGATGCCGGGGCGGCCGGGCAAGCTGATCGGCTACACGGTGGTGCGCAGCGATCCGGACGAGGACATCTCCCAGCGCCTGCTCCACCTGGACCGGACCCTCGCCACCCTCGTCGAGCAGTACAAGCCGGAGAGTGTCGCCGTCGAGCGGGTGTTCTCGCAGCACAACGCACGGACGGTGATGGGCACGGCGCAGGCCAGCGGGGTGGCGATCCTGGCCGGCGCGCGGGCCGGGCTGCCCGTCCGGACGTATACGCCGAGTGAGGTCAAAGCGGCCGTCACCGGCTCCGGCACCGCCGACAAAGCGCAGGTCACCGCTATGGTGACCCGGTTGCTGAAACTGTCCGCGCCGCCGAAGCCGGCGGACGCGGCCGACGCCATCGCCATCGCCATCTGCCACATCTGGCGCGGGGGCACCCGCGCTCTTCAACAAGCCGCGGTGGCCGCTGCCGCCGCCCGCAGGAGCAGCCGATGATCGCCAGCGTGCGCGGTGTGGTGACCGCGATCCTCCACGACAGCGCCGTGGTCGAGGTGGGTGGTGTCGGCATGCGGGTCCTCTGCACGCCGGGCACGCTCGCCGGGCTGCGCACCGGGGCCGAGGCTCGGCTCGCGACGACGCTCATCGTCCGCGAGGACTCGCTCACCCTGTTCGGCTTCGCCGACGAGGACGAGAAACAGCTCTTCGAGCTGCTCCTGACGGCCAACGGGGTCGGGCCGCGGATCGCGCAGGCGGTTCTCGCGGTTCATCAACCCGATGTGGTACGCCGGGCGCTGGCCGGCGGTGAGGTCGCGGTGCTGACCGCCGTCCCGGGCATCGGCAAGCGCGGCGCGGAGAAGATGATCGTCGAGCTGAAGGACAAGATCGGCCCGGTCGGCCTGGCCGGCCCGGGTTCGTCGGGTCTGCTGAACGGCGCCTGGCAGGAGCAGGTCCGGCAGGGTGTGCTGGCGCTCGGCTGGACGGCGTCGCAGGCCGATCAGGCGGTGGCCGCGGTCGCCGAGACGATCGACGGTGAGACGCCGCCGGTGCCGGTGCTGCTGCGCCAGGCGATCCGTCTGCTGGGCAAGACCCGATGAGCGTCCTGCCGGGGCGCCCGGGCACGGCGGAGGTCACCCGATGAACGACGATCTCGTCTCGCCGGACCCGCTCGACGAGGAGCTGGACGCGGAGGCCAGTGTCCGCCCGCGCCGCCTGGCCGACTTCATCGCCCAGCACCGGGTCCGCGACCAGCTGGAGCTGTTGCTGAAGGCGTCGATGGGCCGTGGCACGCCACCGGACCACATCCTGCTCTCCGGCCCGCCCGGCCTCGGCAAGACGACGCTGGCCAACATCGTGGCGGCCGAGCTCGGCACCGGTATCCGGACGACGAGCGGCCCGGTGATCGAGCGCTCCGGCGACCTGGCCGCGATCCTGACCGGCCTGGCCCCGGGCGACGTGCTGTTCATCGACGAGATTCACCGGATCGCGAAACCGGCCGAGGAGCTGCTCTACAGCGCCATGGAGGACTTCCGGGTCGACGTGGTGGTCGGCAAGGGGCCGGGCGCGACCGCGATCCCGCTGGATGTGGAGCCGTTCACGCTGGTCGGCGCGACGACGCGGGCCGGCCTGCTGTCCGGGCCGATGCGTGACCGGTTCGGGTTCGTGGCCCATCTCGACTTCTACTCGCACGAGGATCTGGACGCGTTGCTGCACCGGTCGGCCCGGATCCTGGGGGTGAGCATCACGCCGGAGGGCTCGGCGGAGATCGCCCGCCGGTCCCGGGGCACACCGCGTATCGCGAACCGGCTGCTGCGCCGGGTGCGTGACTTCGCCGAGGTGCGGGCGGACGGCGTGGTGACCGAGGAGGTGTCGAAGGCGGCCCTTCAGGTGTACGACGTCGACGCCCTCGGCCTGGACCGGCTGGACCGGGCGGTGCTGCGTGCGCTGATCGACTCGTTCAAGGGCGGCCCGGTCGGTCTCTCCACGCTGGCGGTGGCCGTGGGGGAGCAGTCCGACACGGTCGAGGAGGTGTGCGAGCCGTTCCTGGTCCGGGCGGGTCTGCTGGCCCGGACCCCACGGGGCCGGGTGGCCACCGAGGCCGGCTGGGCGCACCTCGGCCGGACGCCTCCGACGGACGGCCGCCCGGGCGTGTTCCAGGGTGACCTGTTCGCCCGGGACGCGTGATGAGCGTTACTTATCCCCCGTGATGTGAACGTGACGTGTGCCGCATTCGTTATCTCCAGGTTGACCTATTAGACTCGCCGCCGTTCCATCCGGATTCGCATATCGCCGCGGCGCCCGCCCACCTCGTTGCGCCGGCGGCTGACGGAAGGCCTTTTCGTGCCCGAGGCAAGTTATGCCCAAGCCGCAAGCGGCGGCGGTGAGTACTCGATGTTCCTGATCATCGCGCTGTTCTTCGTCGTCTTCTACTTCTTCCTGATCAGGCCGCAGCAGAAGCAGCGCCGCCAGGCTCAGGAGATGCAGAGCTCGCTCGGTCCGGGGGACCAGATCGTGACGATCGGCGGCCTGCACGGCACCGTCACCGGCGTGGTCGACAACGAGGTCCTTCTGGAGATCTCGCCCGGCGTCGAGGTGCGGTTCGCGCGTCCGGCGATCGCCAAGATCGTTCAGAAGTCCGGCGAGGTCATTCCGGAGCCCGACGTTCCCGCGCCCGCCGCGGACACGGACGCCGACGCGCCGGAGAGCCCCGTCACCGAGATCCGCAAGCAGGACTGACCCGCATTTCCCCGTACGCACCGGCCGCGTTGAGGTAATGACGGGCCGGTGCGTCAGCCCGCCGTTCGACAGTCGACGGCCGGTCACAGACAGATGGCGCCGCGTCGTCGCGCGGCCGATACACAGGGAGACCAAACGCCGTGGCACGACCACCACAGGGACAAATGCATCCTGGACGCCAACTCGGCGTGCTCGGTCTGGTCTTCGCAGTCCTCTATCTGCTCGTCTTCTTCGCGGCCGGCGCGTCGGGCAGCTGGCGGGACCGCCTGGAGCCGAAGCTGGGCCTCGACCTGATCGGCGGCACGCAGGCCACCTACATCGCGTCGCAGGCCGGCGGCACGCCCGCGCCGGATGCGATGGAGAAGGCCCGGGAGATCATCCAGAGCCGGGTCGACGCGCTCGGCGTCTCCGAGGCCGAGGTGGTCATCCAGGGCCAGGACACCATCGTCGTCTCGCTCGCCGGTGAGGCCAAGGAGCAGCTGAAAAGCCTCGGGCAGGCCGCGAACATGCGGTTCCGCCTGCTCACCGGGGTGACCGGCGACGTCGCCGCGACCGCGATCAACCCGCCCAGCGCGGCGCCGAGCGCCCCGGCGAGCGGCGCCCCGGCCGCCTCCGGCGCCGCGTCGGCGAAGCCGTCGGGCGGCGCGAGCGGCGCTCCGGAGGTCGCCAAGTCGGCGCCGACCGGTGGCCAGGGCGGCGGCGCGGAGGCGCCGAGCCCGAGCGTCGCCCCGTCGGCCGCGCCGTCCGCGGCCGCTCCGGCCCCGACGGCGTCCGCCGCCGCTCCGGCGCCGGTCGCGCCGAACGTGCAGGCGCTGCGCGCGGAGATCGCGAAGAAGGTGGGCCCGGCGTGGGCCGCCGCCGAGAAGCTGACCGCGCCGGTGGACCTGACCACCGACCCGGCCGCGGGCCTGCCGTTCAAGGCGTTCGCGTCGCTGACCGGCGAAGAGGTCAACGCGCTCGACCCGAAGATGCAGTTCAACGTGCCGACGATCGGCTGTCAGCAGCTCGACCAGCGGCCGAACGGCGCGATCGACGACATCAACAGCGAGGTCGTCGCCTGCTACCAGGGCGCCAAGGTGCTGCTGGACAAGGCCGAGGTGGTCGGTGACGACATCAGCGAGGCCGCCCCGCAGCTGGACAGCACCACCAACCAGTGGGTCGTCTCGCTCGACTTCAAGAGCGAGGGGCAGACCAAGTGGGCCGGACTGACCCGCAAGGCGTTCCAGGCCGGCGCGACCGAGCCGTGCTACATCGCGGCCTCGGCGTTCGGCTCGCAGGGTGAGGTCCACTGCTCGGTGGCCGTGGTCCTCGACAAGACGGTCATCTCCGCCCCGCAGATCCAGGCGGTGCTGACCGGCAAGTCGCAGATCACCGGCGACTTCGACGCGGTGAGCGCCAAGCAGCTCGCCGACCAGCTGAACTTCGGCGCCATCCCGGTGACCTTCCAGGCGGGCCCGGCCCAGACGATCACCGCGACCGTCGGCAGCCAGCAGCTGGAGGCGGGTCTGCTCGCCGCGGCCATCGGCCTCGGCCTGGTGGCGATCTACGCGTTCTTCTACTACCGCCTGCTCGGCCTGGTGATCTTCCTGAGCCTGTTCCTCTCCGCTCTGCTCACCTTCGGCGCCCTGGTCTTCCTGGGCCGCTCGATCGGCTTCACCCTGACGCTGGCCGGCATCGTCGGGTTCATCGTCTCGCTCGGTGTGGCGGCGGACTCGTTCGTCATCTACTTCGAGCGTCTCAAGGACGAGATCCACGAGGGCCGGAGCCCGCGCAGCGCGGTGCCGCGAGCATGGCAGCGCGCCAAGCGGACGATCCTTTCGGCGAACGCCATCACGATCATGTGTGCCGTGGTTCTCTACATCGTGTCGATCGGCCAGGTGCAGGGCCTCGCGTTCGCGCTGGGTCTCTCGACCGTGCTCGACCTGATCGTGGTGTTCCTGTTCCGTCACCCGATCATGACGGTTCTCGCCAGCACCAAGGCGTTCCTGTCGCCCAGGGTCAGCGGCCTCGGCCGTGTCCTGCGCAGCAGCCAGACCGAGGAGCCCGTCTCCTCGCGCGTGAAGGAGGCCTGACATGGCCAATTCCTCGAGTCTTGCCAACCGCCTCTACCGGGGCGAAGCCAACATCAACATCGTGGGCCGCCGCAAGACGTGGTTCACGATCGCCGCGGTCCTCGTGCTGATCGCGATCGGCAGCTTCGTCGTCCGCGGTTTCCACCTGGGCATCGAGTTCGCCGGTGGCAGTGAGTTCTCGGTCCCCGCGCAGGTGGCCGGGAAGACCCTCACCCAGACCGAGGTCTTCGAGGCGGTGAAGGCCGCGGCCCAGGCCGTGGAACCGAACGCGCAGGTCAACGCGGCTCAGCAGGTCGGCAGCGGCGCCGAGACCAACTTCAAGGTCCGGTCCGCGGCGCTGACCCCGACCGAGATGATCGGCGTCAAGGCCGCGATCGCCAAGGACCTCGGGGTCGCCGAGAACGACATCAGCGACCAGCAGGTCTCCTCGGCCTGGGGCGGCGCGGTCATCAACAAGGCGCTGCTCGGCCTCGCGATCTTCCTGGTGCTGGTGACCGCCTACCTGGTGGTCAGCTTCGAGTGGCGGATGGCGGTGGCGGCGCTCGCGTCGCTGGTGCTCGACCTGCTCGTCACCGCCGGGGTGTACTCGCTGGTCGGGTTCGAGGTCACGCCGTACACCGTGATCGGCTTCCTGACGATCCTCGGTTACGCCCTCTACGACGTGGTCGTGGTCTTCGACAAGGTCCGGGAGAACACCCGCGGCATCACCGGCGGCAGCACCCGGACCTACGCCGAGGCCACCAACCTGGCCGTGAACCAGACCCTGATGCGCTCGCTGAACACCGGTCTGGTGGCGCTGCTGCCGGTCGGTGGCGTGCTGTTCATCGGCGCCGGCCTGCTCAAGGCGGGCACTCTGAAGGACCTGGGCCTGGTGCTCTTCGTCGGCATGGGCGTGGGTGTCATCTCCTCGATCATGTTCGCCGCTCCGGTGCTCAGCTACCTGAAGGACCAGGAGCCGCGGATCAAGACCCACAACGCCCGGGTGCTGGCCCGCCGGGCGCAGCGCTCCGAGGACGTGGCGTCGGGCGCGGAGCGTACCCGCTCGGGCAACCGCACCGCGTCCGACGAGGTCCCGGCGTTCGCCGGCGGCACCACCCCGCGGCCGGGCGCACGCCCGACGGCCAAGCGCCAGGGTGGGGCCGGCAACCGGCCCGGCGGCAAGCGCCGCTGATCCGATCCGCTGGACGACGGCCCGCCGCCCCGAGGGGGTGGCGGGCCGTTCCATTAGGCTGTCCGCCGTGAGTAGCGAGATCCCCGCGGTGACCGGCGACAGCGGCCCGGAGTTGGCGGCCCTGGTCGCCGGAGGCACCGTCGACGTGCCCGATTTCCCGAAACCGGGCATCGTCTTCAAGGACCTGATGCCGTTCTTCGGTGACGGGCCGACGTTCCGCACGGTGATCGACGGCATCGTGGCGCACTACGGCGTCGGGTCGTTCGACGTGGTGGCCGGGGTCGAGGCCCGCGGCTTCGTGATGGCGGCCGCGATCGCCTACGCGACGGGCGTCGGCGTGGTCCCGGTGCGCAAGGCGGGCAAGCTGCCGCGACCGGCCTTCTCCGCGTCGTACGGGTTGGAGTACGGCGAGGCCACCCTGGAGGTCAGTGAGGGCGCGTTCGTGCCCGGACAGCGCGTTCTGGTGGTCGACGACGTCCTCGCCACCGGCGGCACCGCGGGTGCGACCATGGATCTGGTCGAGCGGGCCGGCGGGGTGGTCGCGGGATTCACCGTGCTGATGGAGCTGGGCTTCCTGGACGGCCGGGAGAGGCTCGGCCCGCGCAAGGTACACGCGCTGTTGACCGTTTGATCCGTCTTCGATGTTATTCGCCCGGTCGGCCCTGCTTATTCGTAGGTTCGGCCGGGGTATTCGGTGAGGCGGTGCGGGTAGGATGGGCGTTCCGAACAGACCAGATGATCCCGGCGAACGTGTGAGGAGGCCGGTGTCCAGCGACGTCGCCCCTCCGGCGGAGGGCACGGTGCAACCGACCCAGAGTTCGGGCGAGAGCCCGACTGGCGATCCCGAGACCACCCAGCCACTCGCGCCCGCTGACGAGGCCGGCGGTGGCTTCGCCGGTCTGGCGAGCGCGCCGACCGGGCGGCGGGTCCGCGCCCGCCTCGCCCGATTCAACGCTCCGTGGCAGAGCACCCAGGTCAGCGAGGTCCTCGAGCCGCTGATCGCGACGCACCGGGCCAGTCACCCCAAGGCCGACGGGCGGGCCCTGCAGAAGGCGTTCGACGTCGCGGCCCGGTGGCACTCCGGGCAGTATCGGAAGTCCGGCGACCCGTACATCACGCATCCGCTCGCAGTCGCGACGATCCTGGCCAACCTCGGCATGGACACGACCACCCTGGTGGCCGCGCTGCTGCACGACACCATCGAGGACACCGACTACTCGCTGGAGAGCATGCGCAACGACTTCGGCGCCGAGGTGGCGCTGCTCGTCGACGGCGTGACGAAACTCGACCGGGTCAAGCTCGGCGACGCGGCCAAGGCGGAGACGATCCGCAAGATGGTCGTGGCGATGGCCAAGGACCCCCGGGTGCTGGTGATCAAGCTGGCCGACCGGCTGCACAACATGCGTACTCTGACCTTCCTGCCCCGCGCCAAGCAGGAGCAGAAGGCCAAGGAGACGCTGGAGATCCTGGCCCCGCTGGCCCACCGCCTCGGTATGAACACGATCAAGTGGGAGCTGGAGGATCTGGCCTTCGGCACGCTCTTCCCCAAGCGGTTCGAGGAGATCAACCGCCTGATCGGGGAGCACCAGCCGCAGCGTGAGGCGCTGCTGCGCCAGGTGACCAACCGGGTCCAGCTCGACCTCAAGTCGGCGAAGATCAAGGCCGAGGTGACCGGCCGGCCCAAGCACCTCTACTCGATCTATCAGAAGATGATCGTGCGGGGCCGCGACTTCAACGACATCTACGACCTGGTCGGCGTCCGCATCCTGGTCGACACGGTCCGCGACTGCTATGCCGCGCTGGGCGTCATCCACGCGAACTGGCAGCCGGTGCCGGGCCGGTTCAAGGACTACATCGCGATGCCGAAATTCAACATGTACCAGTCGTTGCACACGACGGTCATCGGCCCGACCGGCAAGCCGGTCGAGATGCAGATCCGGACGTTCGCGATGCACCGCACGGCGGAGTTCGGCATCGCCGCGCACTGGAAGTACAAGGAGCAGAAGGGCGCGACGATCGTCGGCCCGCCGGCGCACATCGACGAGATGACCTGGCTGCGGCAGCTGCTCGACTGGCAGCGGGAGGCGAGCGACCCGTCCGAGTTCCTGGACGCGTTGCGCTTCGACCTGTCCAGCCAGGAGGTCTACGTCTTCACGCCGAAGGGCGACGTGATCCCGCTGCCGACCGGCTCGACCCCGGTGGACTTCGCGTATGCGGTGCACACCGAGGTCGGGCACAAGTGCATCGGCGCGCGGGTCAACGGCAAGCTGGTGCCGTTGGAGTCGCCGCTGTCGAACGGCGACGTGATCGAGATCTTCACGTCCAAGTCGGCGACGGCCGGTCCCACGCAGGACTGGCTCGGCTTCGTGAAGAGCCCCCGCGCCCGGACGAAGATCAGGCAGTTCTTCAACAAGGAGCGCCGCGAGGAGGCGATCGAGGACGGCAAGGAGGCGATCGTCAAGGCGATGCGCAAGCAGGGCCTGCCCCTGCAGCGCATGCTGACCAGTGAAAACCTCATGACGATCGCTCGTGACCTGCACCTGCCGGACGTGGCGTCGCTCTATGCCGCGGTGGGCGAGAGTTCGGTCTCGGCGCAGTCGGTGGTCCAGAAACTCGTGGCCGGGTTCGGCGGCGAGGAGGGCGCGGTCGAGGACATCGCCGAGACCGCCGTCGCGACCCGCCCCCCGCGCAACCGCAGCCAGGCACAGGATCCGGGTGTGGTGGTGAAGGGCGTCTCGGACGTCTGGGTCAAGCTGGCCCGCTGCTGCACGCCGGTGCCCGGTGACGCGGTCTTCGGGTTCGTCACCCGCTCCGGCGGCGTGAGCGTGCACCGGGAGGACTGCGCCAACGCGGAGGATCTGCGTGACCAGCCCGAGCGGGTGGTCGAGGTCAGCTGGAAACCGACGTCGGCGTCCACGTTCCTGGTGGCGATCCAGGTCGAGGCGCTCGACCGGCACAAGCTGCTGGCCGACGTGACCCGGGTGCTGTCCGAGGAGCGGGTCAACATCCTGTCCGCGACGGTCACCACCACCCGTGACCGGGTGGCGGTGAGCCGGTTCACCTTCGAGATGGCCGACCCGAAACACCTGGGCCACCTGGTCGCGGCGGTCCGCAAGGTGGACGGCGTCTTCGACGCCTACCGGGTCACCTCCGGCGCCTGATCGGCAACCGACGGGCGGGTCACAGTCACCCGCCCGTGTGACGCATGGGATAAAACTCCCCAGGACTCCCTCCTCCGGATTGACGAGCAACTCCTGGTGGACGGCTCCGCGTACGGTGTCCCAACGGGGGCGTGCAACAGGTCTTCGCCTGCGGCAGGTTTCCTGGAACGCGCGTCATGGCGCGGCGCCGGTGATGTCGGGCGACACGTGACTCAACGCGCCCCAGTCGGCCTCGCAGCTCTGCGGCGCGGCGATGGTCACGGTCGCCTGGAACGAGGTGCTGCAGGTCCTGTCGTGGCGTGTGTCCACCGAGCGGCATTGCTCGAGCCGGTTGAAGCAGCGTTCCACGACGTTGCGGTGGCGGTGGATCAGCTTGTTGGAAGTCGGTGGTCGGCAGCCGCGTGGGCCGTGGTTGCGTCGTTGTCGTGCTGGTCCGAGCCTTCCGGGATGGTGTGGGTGATGCCGCAGTGGCGCAGGTATCGGCGGATGGCGCGCCCTTGTTGGCGATGACGTGATGGGGTCGGGTCCGTGGTTGCCCGGCCCGAGTGGCTGGACGCGGATGGAGTTCATGACCTGCTCGAAGCGGACCCAGTCGCTGACGTCGCCGCCGGAGACCACGAAGGCCCGGGCCCGGCCTGCGCTGTCGCAGGCCACGTGAATCTTGGTGGTCAATCCGCCGCGGGTTCGCCCGAGGGCGTGATTCGACGGATCTGTTTCCGGCTGCCCCTTTGGTGCCGGCGGCGTGCTGATGGGCCCGCACGACGGCGCAGTCCACCAAGGCCAGCCAGTCGATGTCGGCGTGCGCGTCGACTGCGGCTTGGGCGGCGGCGGGCATTTTCGGATATGAGCCATCGATGGCCCGCCTACGGAACGGGTGTAGATCGATTTTCAGGAGCCGTATCGGGCGGGCACCTCACGCCAGGGCGTGTTGGAGCGGATCTTCCAGGCGATGCCGTTGAAGAACCGGCGGTCGTCCTCATGTGGACGACCGCCGGTGATCGCCGACAGCAGGTGCGGTGACAACGCCTGTCACTCGGCGTCGGTCAGCTCATGGCGACGGATCACCCCGCAGATCCGCACGGCTTGACGTCATTGCCGATGCGGATCTGGCGTTGAGGGGGGTGCCAAACTGCGGCCCGGTGTGTACGTGGAGGTTCGGACCGCGCCACCATTCCGGGTGGAACCGTGGCGCAACTGCTGCCGGTCAGGGCGTCCTCGCCGTCAGCGACCTTTGTTCATAGGTCACTGGCCGGGATCGATAACGGCCTTGAGGAGGGTGCTTCTGATCGGAAGATGTATCTCAATCTGTCCGTGCGAAGGGTCCAAACTGTGACTCTGATTTGAAATTGCCCTCATCTTCATGCCATTGACAATGGGTGGCGAATATATACGACTGGCCACCGTTGATCGCATACCAGTTTCCCTTGACTGAATTCGGGATGTCGACACCCCCAAAGGAGTGACCCGCCACAAGGTCTATCCGCAATTGCTCGAGCTGGGTCGGGAGATGCATGAACCTGACATTGGAGAAAAGGACGTCCACCCGCGTGGGGCTGGTATCCCGGAGGCTTCGGAGAAGTAATCGCGAATAGCTGACCGAGAAGTCCCAGACTTCAAATTCTCTTTCCCAGGACGCGATACTCGTCATTCTAGCCTCCTAGGTAGGCGGGTCGGGGGAAGGTGACGTCTTCGGTGCCCAGGGTAAATTTGATCGTACTCCAGTCACGGTTTCCCAGTCGCACTGCCCGGCCGAGGATATTCATCTCCCGTTGCGTGGTGAACCAGTTGTTTCCGCCGCCCTGCAGGTAGGCGTCCTCGAACAACTCTGCCGGCGTGGCGTTCGCCCGGCCGTTGCTCATCGTGAACCCATCCAGCCGCACATGGATCTCGGTTTTCGGGTGATTGTTGGCTATGTCGCGAACGTTGGCGAGGGCGTCTTCCATCGTGTCATCGAGAAAATGGGTGTATTCTTTTTCGTCGGCAAACTCGCGAAGACCTCTTTTTCGGAGGCCGAGGGCCAGATTCTCGTAAACGGTATCGCAGTTGTGCACGAGGACCGGTGTTTTTCCGGCGAGTACATAGTAGGTGTGCAGGTCGGCGATGGAGAGGTTATGCATGGTCTGGCGGCCGGTGAAGGTGTTGGCCGCTGTGACCTGAGCCTGATGGCCTTCAGGGGTGTGGAGGTTGGTGCCGGGTGTTAGGGCTCCGGCGTCGGTCCACGTTCCGGTGTCGGTGTTCCAGAAGGGGTGGTGGGTGGTGGTGTGCAGGGTGGCTGATTCGCCGGACGACTCTTGGATGGTGAGGTCAGTGAGGTCCGTATCGCTGTTGACGAACAGCTCGGTGACCGGCTTGTCCAGGGATTTTCCGGTGGTGGGGTCAGTCGACAGTACCCGGTCATTGAGCTGAATATCGGCGATTGGCTTACTGGTGCCGTCGGCCATGAGAACGGCAGTGCCGGCCGAAAAGCTGTTATGTGTAAGACAGGACGGAAGTTTTCCCTCGCCTTTGAACATGTTGCCGATGCGTGACTCGGAGACCGCCGACGTCCAAGCCCTGGAGCCCAGCACTCTGGTTTGTAGGTATGCGCCCATTCCGAGGCCGGCGGCAGCGCCGCCGCCGATGAGAAGCGCTTCGGTGCCGCCGATTGCTGCGGTGACGCCGATCATTTCGGGGGCGATGAAGGCGGTAGCCAGTTCGAGGCCGACCGCAAGAAAGCCGGCGCACGGCGGGATGAGGGCGCACCCCACGACCGCGACACCGACGACCACGACGGCTGCGACTTTCCAGGGGTCGTCCCACCAGTGCTTGTCCGCGTCCTGCATCTGCTTGACGATCATGGCCTGGTCGGTGTCGAAGGCCGGGTCCAGAGTGCTCTGCAGGCAGTTGTTGAACTCGTTGCTGTCGTGGTTGGGAAACAGCGTTTGGCAGGACGCGGCGTTGCGAGCAGCGAGCGCGGCGCGTTGCTCGTCGGTCATGGCGACCATGTCGAGGCACTTGTTGTAGGAGTCCTTGCCGTTAGGAACGCCGTCCTGCAGATACGCGCGGCACTGCTCGCGCATCTTGTTGCGGGCGGCTTCCTGTTCGGCCGTGGCTTTCGCGTTCGCGGCGTTGATCGCCTCGTTCGCGGCGTTGACCGCGGCTTGAGCGTCCTTGCCGGCGGCGACGGCAGCGTTGTGGGCGCGGTTGGCGTCGGCCTGGGCGCTGCGGGCTGACGCGGCGGCTCGGCGGGCGGATTGGTCCGCCCACATGGCCGAGCGTTCCGCGTCGTGCGCCGACGCGGCGGCGCGCTGCGCGGCGTCGCGGGCAGATTTGGCGGAGGCGGCGGCCCGGTCGGCGGATGCTTGCGCCTTCTGCGCGGATGCCTGCGCTTTCAGCGCCTCGCTGGCTGCGTTGCCGGCGGCGGTGTTGGCCTGCTGAGCGTAGACGCCGGCGGCTTTCGCGTCGCCACGGGCCGTGGCCGCAAGCTTCTGTGCGGTGTTGGCTTTCTGCACGCCGAGTTGGACGATCTGCTGGGCGTGCGAGATCAGCGCCGCCATTTCCGCCGCGTGCTGGGCGGCCGCCTCGTCGTCCTGCGCGGCTGTGTACTGGTCGAGGGTCAGGAACTGGTGTTGCATCGCGCGTGGGCCGTCCAGCGCGGCCTGGGCAAGCACCTGGAGTTTGGTGTTCTCACCGGCTGCGGCGAGGATCCGGTTGACCTTCATCCGTTCGTCGGTGGCGAGCGCGGCGTCTTGGCCCTTATTGAGGAAGGCGGTCATCGCGGAGAGGCTGCCGTCGTCCAATGCGATCTGAGCAAGATCGACGACGGTCTGATTGCCGGCGGAGACCGCAGCGGCCATCGCTTGGTTGACCTTTCGGCGCAGCTCCGTCAGTTGCAGCGGATAGGCGCCGGTACGCAGGAACGCTGCTACGTCGTTGTCGCTACCAGCCAGCGCTTTGGCGGCGGCGGCTTTCATCGCGGTGCTACCGGTACCCATGTCCGCGTCGGCGATCGCGGCGAGCTTGTCCCGGTTGTCCTGAGCCGCGGCGAGCGGCAGCTGCACCCGGACGAAGTTGATCGCGAGGTTGTCGCCGGCGCCGAGCGCCGCGATCGCGGCCTGCTTGGTCCACGGCCCTCCGGACACCGCGAGGTCGAGTGCGATCCTGCGGGTATCGGCCAGCACAGTTGCCTGTGGTGTATCAGGGGCGTTGACTTCAGCGATCAGCTGATTGGTCGCTGCGCTGCGCTTGGCCACTTCCTCCATGGCCGCGCTGTTCTGCGCGGCCATGGTGATGAAGGCGTCCTTGGCGGCCACCGCGGCCTGATCGGCCTGCTCACCGATCTGCTGAATACGGGCGTTGTCGGCTTCGCGGGCAGCCTCGTACACCTGCTGGGCGGTGGTGACCGCCGCGACTGCCTGATTTGCGGCGTCGGTGGCGGCGTTAGCGTGTTGGGTGGCCAGGTTCGCATCGACGCCGGCGTCCGCAGCGCGGTCGGCGGCTTTTTCGGCTGCGGTTGCTGCGGCTGTCGCCTTGCCGGCGGCCGCCGACGCGGCCTTGGCGGAGGTCGCGGCGGCATCGGCGGCGACATTCGCGAAACGTGTCGAGGCTTGCGCGGCCTTCTGCGATCGAGAGGCGTTCGCCCGCGCCACCGCGGCCTGCTGATGCGCTCGCCGGGCTTCAGCCGAGGCGTCCCCGGACGCGTCAGCGGCCCGGTCGGCGGCGTTCGCCGCGTTCGTTGCTTCCACCGCCGCGCCATTGGCCGCGTCGGTGGCCTGCTGCGCCGCGAACTTCGCTGCGTTGCCGGCGTCCCCGGCGGCCTTGGCGGCAGTACTGGCGTCCACGGCCGTGTTACGGGCCTTCTCCGCAGCCGTGCGCGCGGTCTTGGCGTCGCCGGCTTTGGACACTGCGGCGCTGGCGGCCTGGTAGGCGTCAGCCGCAGCGTCACCGGCCCTTGTCGCCGCGGCGGCGGCCCGCGAGGCGGCGGCAGCTGCCGACCGTGCGGCGTCGCTGGCCGCGTTGGCAGCGCCGATCGCCTCTCTGGCCGCGCCGGCAGCGCGGGTCGCGGCGGTCGCGGCCTGTCGTGCCGCCTTTGCCGCCAGCTTCGCGTCGCCGTGCGCGGATGCTGCCAGATCCGCAGCCGTCTTCGCCGCCGCCTTCGCACCCGCCGTCGCGGCCGCGGTCCGCTCTGCTGCCTCCTTGGCCGCGTCAGCCCGCTGCGTGGCGCGCTCCGCGGCGGCGATCGCTGAACCGGTGAGGTCGGCGATGGTGGCGGCTTCCTGGTCCCGTGCGGTGGCCAGCGCCCATCCCGAACCGATGAACTCGGTGTAGGCGTCAACGTTGTGAGCGTCCAGCGCGGCTTGCGCCGCGTCTTTCACCTTCGGTCCGCCCGCGGCCATGATCTGGTTGACCCGCATCCGCTGGTCGGTCTCGAACGCACCCTGCCAACCAGTGGCAACAAAGTTCTTCAGGGGACTCGAAACAGAATCTTCCGAGTAGTCGGAATCTTCCGAGCCAGCCTCTGGAGTCTTCGCGTCCAGAGCCTTCTGCGCGGCGGCTCTGACCGACGGTCCGCCCGCGGCCATCATCTGATTGACCCGTAGCCGCAGATCGGTGTTCTGCGCACTGACCCAGCCGGACTCCAGGAACGTCTTGACGGCGTTCGGATCGGCAGCATCCAGTGCTTGCTGGGCGAAGGCCCGCACCGTGGGTCCGCCCTGCGCCATCATCTGCTGGACGGCCGCTTGTTGGTCGAGCTTCTGTGGCTCCTGCCAGCCGACGGTCACGAACGCTTCGATCTCGGCATCGCCGCCAAGCAGAGCCTGCTCGGCGGCGGCCTGCACCATCGGCCCCGCGGCCTGCCACACCTTCAGAACATTCGCCCGGTCCAGGCCGGGATCCCGTACTGGGTCCGCCGCATGTGCGGCCGCCGGCGGGGCAAGGAAAGAAACGCCGATCGTGAGCACGGTGGCGAACGCCACCCCGGCCCGATACGACCACCGATCCAGCGGTGACACCCGGGTTGTTCCCCATCTCGGCGTCCTCCGCCGTAACCGGTGCGACTGAGCCGTCTCTGTCATCACGTGCCTATGCACCGGTGACGACCAGTTCGAGCAGGGTGGCGTCCGCATTGGCCTCGTTGATGCCCTTGCCGACCTGAATTGTGTTCTTGGAGCTCAGCGGCACCACGGTCTCCTGCCCGCCCTCGGGCTGGATCTTCGCGACGGATTTGACGGTCTGCCCGGCGGGTGCCGCGGTCCGGCCGTCCAACTCGTACACCGCCGGCACCTTCAGGCTCAGCTGTCCACTGGCGGCGAGCACGTCGAAGCACAGTTGGATGGTGTCCGCCGGCTCCACCACACTGCGTGTCAACGCCTGACCATCGAGCTGCGGGCCGGCGACGACCACGATGCGGCCCGCACCCGCCACCCGGGCGGGACAGTTCTCATCCACCCTCACCACGCTGTTGAGCACGATGTGCCCGTCACCACTGGTCAACTCGACCTTGCGGTCCGCCAGCACCGGGGCCAGATCAGCCGGGACCCCCGGATACGAGTAGTTCTCCACCAGCGAGCCGAGAACGTCGCCGCCGGTGGGTTCGGCTGCTGACGCGACCGCCGCGCCGATACCGATCACCGCGGTGATCGCCACGCCTACAGCGATGAAACCAGGAATTGCCTTCATGCTATTTGTCGCCCCTTGTGCTGTCTTATGGCATCGACCGATGCCTTAATGGTTGGAAGTGCTTCACACGGCCCTTGCGCCCCGCCCGCTGACGTCGCGCCGATCGGTCAGTCGTTCATGCGTAGCCACGACAGAGCGCCGCTGTCACGGCCGGCCAGCGGATTGCTCCCGTCGCCGGAGCTCAGCTTGACGTTTGAACAGGGAGAATCTCCGGCGGGTTCGGATCGGTGTTCGCCTCTGTCAGCGAGTCCGGCCGCTGGTGCACGTCCCGGCCGGCATCGCCTACACGACGGCGTCGTGATCTCTTTGCGACCGGTACAAACAATTCAGGAGCTGATGGCGTGGAATCCGCGCCATTGTCCGCCGCTGGGCCACATCAATCCGGCGTCTCGGAGTTTGCCTTTGCCGTCGCCGGCGAAGAGGAGCATGTCGTCGTTGGCGTTGTGGCCGGCGATGTCGGTGTTGCCGTCGTTGTTGAAGTCGCCTGCGGTGATGGCGTGGAATCCGCGCCATTGTCCGCCGCTGGGCCACATCAATCCGGCGTCTCGGAGTTTGCCTTTGCCGTCGCCGGCGAAGAGGAGCATGTCGTCGTTGGCGTTGTGGCCGGCGATGTCGGTGTTGCCGTCGTTGTTGAAGTCGCCTGCGGTGATGGCGTGGAATCCGCGCCATTGTCCGCCGCTGGGCCACATGAGCCCGGCGTCTCGGAGTTTGCCTTTGCCGTCGCCGGCGAAGAGGAGCATGTCGTCGTTGGCGTTGTGGCCGGCGATGTCGGTGTTGCCGTCGTTGTTGAAGTCGCCTGCGGTGATGGCGTGGAATCCGCGCCATTGTCCGCCGCTGGGCCACATGAGCCCGGCGTCTCGGAGTTTGCCTTTGCCGTCGCCGGCGAAGAGGAGCATGTCGTCGTTGGCGTTGTGGCCGGCGATATCAGCATTGCCGTCGTTGTTGAAATCGATCCTCGGCCGCAGAGGAGTACTGGTGGATGCGTCGATCCAATCGTTGAGGTCATCCACCCGGGTGCTGACGACACCGGTCGGCGCGTCCTCTCC
This sequence comes from Actinoplanes philippinensis, assembly GCF_900113015.1. Taxonomy (GTDB): domain Bacteria; phylum Actinomycetota; class Actinomycetes; order Mycobacteriales; family Micromonosporaceae; genus Actinoplanes; species Actinoplanes philippinensis. The sequence continues at coordinate 101,563 of NZ_FONV01000005.1, read as the reverse complement.
GGCCCCGAGGCATCCGGCTTGCCCACTGCTGGTGGCGACCCCCATCAGCAGCTGACGACCGTTGGCCTCGCGGAATACCGGTCCGCCGCTGTCGCCACGGCAGACTGTCACGTCGCGCGTGTTGGTGAGCCGTACCGAGGGGGCGCTCGCCGCCGACTCGACAGTGACATCACCCGCGTGCTGGTGGGTGGGAATCCACTCAGACCGGGTACGTCCGTATCCCGCGATCCGCCACACCTCGCCGACCGCGGGGGCGGTGTCCCCGAGAACGATGGGCGTCAAGCCCGTGACGGCTCTGTTCAACCGCACGAGAGCGACGTCCCGATCAGAACGTGACACGACCCGCGTGGCAGTCAGGACCTGACCGGTGCCTGTGGTCAGATCGGGGCGCCCGACAGTGATCGTGGTGGTCAGCGGGGGTACGTCGTTGGCAAGGGGAACACCATTGCGGGCGAAACACGCGGCTGACGTCAGAACCCATTCCGCCCGAACGAGTGCGCCGCTGCACCCACGAGCGTCCGAAGCGCCCGGCACACCCACTTCAATCTTGGCGACGAAATCATAGTCGCTGGCCGCCGTCGCACCGGCCGCCTGTGCCGGAACACCGGCCCAAGGATTGGTGACCGCCACCGCCCCGGCGGTCACCACGGCCAGCAGAGATTTTTTGTTGCGTCTCACCACATTGCTCCCCATCTTCGGGTACGAGATTCATTAAGGAGTGAGCCTGTTCCGCGCCATGTGTAGCGCTGGATCAGGGTCGCCCTGAGATCGGTGGAGCCGTGAAGCGTGATTACGGAACAGCCGACTGGTCGTCATCGGCAACGGACCGAAAGCGCAGCCGGCGAAAAATATTCAGCAAGTCATGGTGGAGGTGGCCGAGATCGGCGCGTCGGCCGATAATGAAGCCCGCATCCGCCGCGGCAGATCGTTGCGCACTCGCGCCCTTGCCGAACCTGCCGAAGGCCGTCGTGTGGGTCGCGCTCCGAGTGGCCATTAATCGAAACTTCGCCGAATCGCGAGCGCCAAGATGCGGACGCTATAGGGACTATCGCGTATATGAATCGCATGCCCTTGTACAGCGTTCAGCACTGCTCCCCCGAGCTAATTTGAAATGCATTAACGAAAGGACTCCCGCTAATGCCGTCGTAACATACGGTTGGCTCGTTGTGCCGCGCAACCCCGCTTTCTCTGCAACGCCCGTCGATCACCGCTCCACATCCAGTCCGGCGGCGGTGAAGGCTACAGGTATTGATGCAGGTCAGATGCCCTTCGGTGGTCACTTCCGGCACTGTCAGGCGTCCAGTGCCGGGTGCCGTCATTGTCGCTTTGTGGCATTGATCACGAGTCGGCAGAGCGGTCCCGGTGGCCGGGAAGGGGGCAGCCGTTGGCGGCCCTGGCAGTTCCCGCGGCGGCGAAACCGGACAACGGGCGCCCGCACAGCCGGACAGTGAGGCGCCCGCGCAGGGGGTGAGAACGCAATTCGGCCTGCCCGATGGGCGGGAGTTCCATTCTTCCAGCAGGCTGGAAGAATATTTCTGCCGATGAGCGCGCGATTGCGGTCCGTCCTACTGGACCTGCTGCCCGCTGCCTCCAGCGGTTGGCCGCACCAAGGGGGCGGGCACCCCGTCGCGGTGGTGCACCGCGGATCAGGCGGCCATGGGAAGCGGGCTGAACGGCTGCACGGTGATCAGCGGCGATCGCAGCCGGGGCCTCGGGCCCTCGGCTCATGGTCTGTCGGAAAGGCACCCGGGCGCGCTGTCCAGCCGTTGGCCTCCAGCGCGAGGGGGTGTACCTGAATATCTTGATGAAGATGCCGGAAGGCCCGGGAGTCCCTCCGGACTCCCGGGCCTTCCGGCTGGGTGCGTGAGCGTCAGGCTGCGGTGAGCGTCATCGTCTTGATGACGACCTCGGTCTTCGGGCGGCCGCCGCCGGGGTTGGGTTCGAAGGCGCCGTCGTCGCCGGCCTTGACCACGTTGCGGACGATGTCCAGGCCCTTGTTGATGGTGCCGAGGAGCGTGTAGTTGGCCGGGAGCACGGTGTCCTCGGAGCAGATGAAGAACTGGCTGCCGGTGCTGCCGGGCTGGCCGGTGTTGGCCATCGCGATCGAGCCCGCCGGGTACGGCTTCTCCGCGTTGGTCGGCAGGTTCTCCTCGACCATGGTGTAGCTCGGCCCGCCGGTGCCGTCGGTGTCGCGGTAGCCCGCACCGGTGGCGAACGGGTCGCCGCACTGGAGGACCTTGAAGCCGTCCTTGTTGACCAGCCGGTGGCACTTGGTGTTGTCGAGGAACTTCTTCTCGGCCAGGTGCTTGAAGCTGGCGCCGGTGCACGGCGCCTTGCTCAGGTCGATGTCGGCCGAGATGGCGCCGAGGTTGGTCTCGAAGGTCAGAGTGGTCTTGCCGGTGTTGGGCACGTTGACCGGCGGGAGGCCGACGTCCTTGACCTTGCCGCCGCCACCCTCGGCGGCGGACGGCGTCCAGACGCAGTTGACAGTGCCGGGGCCGGCCGGGGGCAGGTTCGCCGCGGGGTCTGCGCCGGTGCTGGCGGACGGGTCCGGGGAGGCGGTCGTCTCGGTGCCCTTGTCGTCCTTCAGCGCCTGGACGATGAAGAAGGCGGCGCCGGCGATCACCACGACCGCGAGGGCCGAGCCGATGATCGCCTGCCGCTGCCGGCGCTTCCGGGCGGACGAGGCTCGCTCGGCCATCTCCTTCTCGAGGCGGGCCCGCGCCGCCGCGCGCTGCCGGTCCTTCGTCGACGACACGGTCTCCTCCATGCTGCTGTCTCTACCTTCGCTCACGACTGGGCGCCTGTCGACGGAGCAGCGCTGGCGGCGGCGGAAGGCGCCGTGCCGGTGGCTGCCGTACCGACGGTCAGTGTCTTGATGGTGATCTTGTCCTTGGGTTTGACCTTGTCGCCCGCGCTGTTCTCCACCGTCTCGATCTTGGCGATGGCGGCGAGGGTGTCCAGGCCGCCGGTGACCTTGCCGAGGATCGAGTACTGCGGGTCAGCGGTGGCGAAGTCCTTGTGGAAGATCAGGAACTGGCTGCCGTTCACGCCCTTGGGGTTGCCGAGGACGGCGACGGTGCCCTTGGGGTAGAGCACTGTGGCGGGCGCCGCCGAGGCGCTCGGCTCCGGGGTGGGGGCGAGCGGCGGGTTCTCGTCGTAGTAGCTGTACGTCGGCCCGCCCTGCCCGGTGCCGCTCGGGTCACCGCAGCGCAGCGCGCCCTCGGTGGTGAGCTCGTGGCACTCGGTGTTGTCGAAGAACTGCTTGCCCGCCAGGTACGAGAAACTGGCGGCGGCGCACTTCGACGCGGTCACGTCGACGTCGACCACGATCGGGGCACCCTTGTCGGTGGTGATCGTCATGGTCTCGGTGCCGGAGTCGGGCAGGCCGGTGGTCGGCGGGGTGCCGACGTTCTTGAGGTCGGCGTTGCTCTCCACGCTCAGCGGTGTCCACAGGCACTGGTCGAGCGCGCTGGTGTCGGCCGGGGTGTCCGCGTCGTCGAAGGCGCCACCGATCCAGGCGCCGCCCGCGGCGATGAGCAGGACCGCGAGGGTCGCGCCGACGCCCGCCGTGATCCGGCGACGGCGGCGTTCACGCTCGGCCCGGCGGGCCTGCTGCCGGTCGAATTTGGCCCGCGCGAGCTTGCGCTGCCGGTCCTTGCTGGAAGCCACCGAACGCTGTCCTTCCCTGCCTGGAATCACAGGAACGCCTGCCCGGAATCACAGGAGCCCCTCTGCATGTCAAGGGGTGCGGCACGCCACACGCCCGCAAGAGTGTACGGGTACCTCCTGAGAAAGTGGCGTGCGCCCGCCCGGCTACTCTCGTTACGATTCGCACCCGATCGCTGAGAGGTTGCCACCGTGCTCGTCACCGGCTTTCCGGCCCAGGCCTTCGGCACCAACTGCTATGTGGTGGCCGCCGGTCCGGGGGAGCAGTGCCTGGTGGTCGACCCGGGCATCGGGGTGCTCGACCAGCTCGAGGAGACCCTGGCGCAGCACCGTCTGTCGCCGGCCGCGGTCCTGCTGACGCACGGGCACCTGGATCACACGTTCTCGGTGGCGCCGGTCTGCGGGGCGCGGGGCATCACGGCCTATGTGCACCCCGGCGACCGGGAGATGCTGGCCGATCCGGCGAAAGGCCTGAGCGCCGACCTGACCTCGATGTTCGGCGGCCGCCTGCCCTACACCGAGCCGGACGACGTGGCGGAGCTGGCCGACGGCGCGGTCCTCACCATCGCGGGCATCGAGGTGACGGTCGACCACGCGCCGGGCCATACCGGCGGGTCGGTGCTGTTCCGCCTGCCGGGCGCGAGCTCCTCGTGGGATGCCGAGGAGCTCTGTCTCTCCGGGGACGTGCTCTTCGCGGGCTCGATCGGGCGCACCGACCTGCCGGGTGGCAGCACCCCGACGATGATGGCCAGCCTGCGGGACAAGGTCCTGCCGCTGGCCGACGACACCGTCGTGCTGCCCGGCCACGGACCGGCCACCACCATCGGCCGTGAGCGCGCGTCGAACCCGTACCTCCGGGATCTGATCGCCGCGCCCGGTCGCTTCCTGTAGAAGAGAGCGAAAAGTGCCCATTTCCGGCTTCCCCGAGTGGCTGCCGTCCCAGCGCATCATCGAGCAGCAGGTGCTCGACAAGATCCGATCGACCTTCGAGCTGTACGGTTACGCCTCCCTCGAGACGCGGGCCGTCGAGCCGCTGGACACCCTGCTCAGCAAAGGTGAGACCTCGAAGGAGGTCTACCTGCTGCACCGCCTCCAGGAGGAGGAGAACGCGAAGCGCGAGGACCAGCTCGGTCTGCACTTCGACCTGACCGTCCCGTTCGCACGATTCGTCGTGGAGAACAACGGCAAGCTGCAGTTCCCGTTCAAGCGCTACCAGATCCAGAAGGTGTGGCGTGGTGAGCGCCCGCAGGAGGGCCGCTATCGCGAGTTCCTGCAGGCCGACATCGACGTGGTGAACCGGGACACCCTGCCGTTCCACTTCGACACCGAGATGCCCCTGGTGATCGGCGACGTCTTCCGGTCGTTGCCGATCCCGGAGGCGACGATCCTGGTCAACAACCGCAAGGTCTGCGAGGGCTTCTACCGCGGCCTCGGGCTCGCCGACACGGCGCAGGTGCTGCGTACGGTCGACAAGCTCGACAAGATCGGTCCGGAGAAGGTGGCCGCCGCCCTGGTGGAGACGGCCGGCGCCACCGACGCCCAGGCCGCCGCGTGCCTGGCGCTCGCGGAGATCTCGACGACCGACGGCTCGTTCGCCGACCGGGTGCGTGCGCTCGGGGTCACCGATCCGCTGCTCGACGAGGGTCTGGCCGAGTTGCTGCAGGTGGTCGAGACGGCGAACGAGCACGCGCCGGGCCTGGTCCGCGCCGAGCTCAAGATCGCCCGTGGGCTCGACTACTACACCGGCACGGTCTACGAGACGATGCTGAAGGGCTACGAGCGGTTCGGCTCGATCACCTCCGGCGGCCGTTACGACAACCTGGCCTCGGTGGGCAACACCCGGTTCCCGGGCGTCGGCATCTCGATCGGTGTGTCCCGCCTGCTCGGCCTGCTCTTCGGCCAGGACGCGCTGACCGTCTCCCGGTCCGTCCCGACCTGTGTGGTGGTCGCGCTGGCCAGTGACGACCGGCGGGTGGAGTGCGACCGGATCGCGTCCGCGCTGCGCCGCCGCGGCATCGCGACCGAGGTGGCGCCGACGGCGGCGAAATTCGGCAAGCAGATCCAGTACGCCGATCGCCGTGGCATCCCGTACGTCTGGTTCCCCGGGGAGCCGGACACGGTCAAGGACATCCGCTCCGGGGAGCAGGTGGAGGCCGACGCGGCCACGTGGGCGCCCCCGGCCGCCGACCTCCACCCGAACGTGTCGGCGCGCTGACGCTGCGTAAACCTGGTCCGGCGGTTACCGTGAGCGGATGCCGCTGGACCAGACCGCGCTGCTGATCGAGCTGGAGCCGGTCGTCGCCACCAACCTCGACCGGCACCTGGCGCTCGCCAAGGAGTGGTTCCCGCACGAGTACGTGTCGTGGAGCGAGGGCCGCACCTTCGACGGGCTGCTGGACGGGGAGCCGTGGCGGCCGGACGACTCGAAGCTGCCGGACGTGGCGCGGACGGCACTGATCGTCAACCTGCTGACCGAGGACAACCTGCCCTCGTACCACCATGAGATCGCCACGCTCTTCGGCCGGGACGGCGCCTGGGGCACCTGGGTGCACCGGTGGACGGCGGAGGAGGGGCGGCACGGCATCGCCAGCCGCGACTACCTGACCGTCACCCGCGGCGTGGACCCGGTGGAGCTGGAGCGGGCCCGGATGGAGCACATGCAGTCCGGGTACGTGAACGTCAACGGCCACGAGGTGATGCACTCCCTCGCCTACGTGGCGTTCCAGGAGCTGGCCACCCGTATCTCACACCGCAACACCGGCAAGGCGACCGGCGACCCGATCGCCGAGCAGCTGCTGGCCCGGGTGGCGGCGGACGAGAACCTGCACATGGTCTTCTACCGCAACCTGCTCGCGGCGGCCTTCGAGCTGGCGCCGGACCAGGCGATGCGGGCGGTCGCGAACGTGACGGCGAACTTTCAGATGCCGGGGGCCAACATCGCCGGGTTCGGCCGTAAGGCGGTCCTGATCGCGCTGGCCGGCATCTACGACCTGCGTCAGCACCGCGACGAGGTGCTCCAGCCGGTGCTGCGCCAGTGGAACGTCTGGGACCGTACCGATCTGCGGGGTGACGGCGAGCGGGCCCGGGAGGAGCTGGCCGAGCGGATGAGCCTGCTGGAGACGCAGGCGGCGCGGTTCGAGGAGAAGCGCGAGGCCCGGCGGAAGAGGCACGGCGAAAGCTGAGCCGCATTCGTATTGACCGGATGTTTCGGTTTTGTTCCGATTAATCTCAGCAGTGTGGAGGGGAACAGCCGACTGTTGATCATGGGCGGCGCCGCCGGTCCCGCCCTGCTCGGCCGGTTCGTCGAACTGGCCGGGGCGGCCGCCGCGCGGATCGTGGTGATCGCGACGGCCAGCGAGTCCCCGGAGGCGACCGGTACGGCGTACCGCGAAAGGTTCGAAGATCTCGGCGCCGGCGTGGTCCGGGCCCTGCCGCTCGCCCGCCGTGCCGACGCGAACGCCCCGGAGACCGCGGCCGTGCTGCGCGAGGCCACCGGCGTCTTCTTCACCGGCGGTGACCAGGAGCGCATCATCGCCGTCCTGGGTGGCACCGCCGTCGACACCCTCCTGCACGCGCTGGTCGGCGAGGGCCGGGTGGTCCTGGGCGGGACGAGCGCGGGAGCGGCGATGATGTCCGCCACCATGATCACCGGCGGGGACCGCCCCGGCGTGGCCGCGGACAGCGTGCGCACCGGGCCGGGCCTGGAATTCCTGCCGTGTGTGCTGATCGACCAGCATTTCGCCGAGCGGGGCCGGCTGAACCGGCTGCTCAGCGCGGTCGCCCGCTACCCCCATGAGCTGGGCGTGGGCATCGACGAGGACACCGCCATCCTGACCGGAGGCGACAGTTTCGAGGTCCTCGGCAATGGAGCGGTGACGGTGGTCGACGCCGGCGCCGCCACCGACATCCGGGTTCCGCCGTCCGGGCCGATCGTGCTCGCCGGCGCCCGGATCCACGTGCTGCCGGCCGGCTGCACCTTTCACCTCACGGGCCGCCGACCCGTCACCGGCCCGCCTTCCCCAGAACGGGAACGAGCCGCATGAAGATCGAAAGCCTGCGCCGTCTGCGCGGCCCCAACGTCTACCTCTCCCGGCCCGCCGTGGTGGCCCGGCTCCTCCTCGGCGACCTGGCCGGAGTCGAGACCGCCGACGTCACCGGGTTCACCGAGCGCCTGCTGCGGGCGATGCCCGGCCTCGCCGAGCACCACTGTGCCGCCGGTGTGCCGGGCGGCTTCGTCAGCCGGCTGCGCGGCGGCACCTATTTCGGGCACGTCAGCGAGCACGTGGCCATCGAGCTGTCCCAGCTGATCGGCCGGGAGGTCAGCTTCGGCCGGACGGTCGGCGCCGGGGAGACCGGCGTCTACGACGTGATCCTGGAGTGCCCGGTCGACGAGTCGTCCGAGTCGCCGGTGCCCGGTGAGCTGTTCCAGGCCGCGATCGACCTGGTCCTCGAGGTCCACCGGGGCGCCGGGCCGTCCGCCGCCGTGCTGTCGCGCCGGCTCACCGGCCTCGCCGAGCTGGCCGAGCGGGAGGCCACCGGGCCCAGCACCCGGTCGATCATCACTGCCGCCCGCCGCCGCGGCATCCCGGTGGAGCGCTTCGACGACCTCAGCCTGCTCCGGCTCGGCTGGGGCCACCGGCGGCGGCTGGCGTGGGCCGCGATGACCGACCGGACCAGCGCGGTCGGCGTGGACATCGCCGGGGACAAGCACGTCACCCGGCGGCTGCTCGACGAGGCCGGCATCCCGGTCGCCCCGGGCGGCGCCGCGGCCACCGTGCAGGAGGCTCTGCGGCTGTTCGCCGAGCTGGAGACGCCGGTGGTGGTGAAGCCCCGGCACGGCCGGCAGGGCCGCGATGTGGCCCTGCATCTGACCACTCCGGACGAGGTGGCCGAGGCGTTCGCCGCGATCGGGGGCGAGGCCGTGGTGGAGCAGCAGCTCGACGGCAGCGACTACCGGGTGCTGGTGGTCTCCGGCGAGGTGGTGGCGGCCGCCGAGCGGGTGGCCGCGCACGTCGTCGGCGACGGCACGGCCACCGTCGCCGAGCTGGTCGACCGGGTCAACGCCGACCCGCGGCGCGGGGTCGGGCACTCCCGGGTGCTCACCCGGATCGATCTGGACGACGCCACCGACCGGGTGCTGCGGCGCGCCGGGCTGACCCGCGCGTCGGTTCCGGCCGGCGGTGAGACGGTGTGGCTGCGCGACACCGCGAACCTGTCCACCGGCGGGACCAGCCGGGACGTCACCGACCAGGTGCACCCGGACGTGACCCGCCTGTGCCAGCGGATCGTCGCCCTGACCGGCCTGGACATCGCCGGCATCGACCTGCGGCTGCCGGACATCGGCGACGCGCTGCAGCCCGGCACCGAGCCGGTCACCGCCGGGGTGATCGAGGTCAACGCCGTGCCGGGGCTGCGCATGCACCTGGCGCCCGCGCACGGCCGGCCCCGGGACGTGGGCGACGCGATCGTCCGGGCGATGTTCCCCGGCGGCTCGGACGGGCGGATCCCGGCCGTGGCGGTCACCGGCACCAACGGCAAGACCACTGTCACCCGGCTGATCGCCCACCTGCTCTCCGGCAGCGGGCTGCGGGCCGGGGTGGCCAGCACCGACGGGGTGGTGATCGACGGGCGTACGGTCCAGGTCGCCGACGCCACCGGCCCGCGCTCGGCGCAGATGGTGCTGGGCGACCCGCACGTCGAGGTGGCGGTGCTCGAGACGGCCCGTGGCGGACTGCTCCGGCGCGGGCTGGGATACGACTGGTCGGACGTCGGGGTGATCACCAACATCACCGCCGACCACCTCGGCCAGGACGGGCTGGACTCGGTGGAGGATCTGGCGCACGTCAAGGCGGTGGTGGCCGAGCGGGTCCGCGACGGCGGGACGCTGGTGCTCAACGCCGACGACCCGTGGGTCCGCAGCATCGCCGACCGGCCCCGGGTGCGGGCCGACCGCAAGCGGCTGATCTGGTTCTCGGTGGACGCGCAGAGCCCGGTGCTGACCGAGCACCTGGCCCGGGGCGGGGCGGCCTACGTGCTGCACGACGGCTGGCTGGTGCAGGCCACCGGGGCGCGGCGGATGCCGCTGCTGCGGGTGGCCGAGGTGCCGGGGGCGTACGGGGGAGCGGCCCTGCACGTGGCGGCCAACGCGCTCGCCGCGATCGCCGCCGCCCGCGCGCTCGGCGCCCGCCCGGAGAGCCTGGCCGACCGGCTCGCCGAGTTCGACCCGGCGGTGGCGAACCCGGGCCGGGGCACCCTGTTCCGGCTGGGTGAGGTCTCGCTGTTCGTGGACTACGCGCACAATCCGGCCGCGCTGGCCGCCACGCTGCGCACCCTGCACCGGCTGTGGGGCCCGGAGCGCTGCGTGGCGGCGGTGACGCTGCCCGGCGACCGGCGGGACGACCTGCTGGCGGCCTCGGCCCAGGTGCTGGCCGACGGCCTGACCCGGGTGGTGCTCTACGACGACGCCGACTCGCGGGGCCGGGCGCCCGGCGAGGTGTCCGGGCTGGTCGAGCGGGAGATGCGGGCCCGTCGCCCGAAGCTGACCGCGGTCCGGGCGGACGGCTTCCGGGACGCCGTGACCGCGGCGCTGCGGCTGGCCGTGCCGGGCGAGGTGGTGCTGGTGATTTACGAGAAGTGGGCGCCGATGCGGGCCTGGCTGGCCGAGCTGGGCGCCACCCCGGCCGCCGGGACGCCGGTGCGGGCCGGAGTGGCGGCGTTGCCGTCCCGGCATCCGGCACTGCGGCGCACCGGAGCACCCGTTCGCGGTTGACAGATCATGGACAGATTTGATCTCTCTCTGTAGTGATCCATTGACCTTGTGTGAGTCTCTCCGTCGTGGACTCACCCGATTGGTTGAGAACGAAAGTTCTGACGAAGCGGGCATTACCTACCTCGTCGGTCACGCTCCGCGCCTGAGGTCCCTCGAAAGGGGGGATCGAGCGCCCCGACGCAGGGTGATGACGCGCAGGTCGGCCGCATGGTGATGGGTCGAACTGGCGGCTGATAGGGACTAACATCCTCGCCGTCGATGGGGGATGCTCGGAGTCCGATGGTCGGGCCCGACTCGCCCGGCGTCGGACGGCATGGCGGTGCGGTCCGGCGTTTTCCTCTTGAAGCGCGCATGTGGGGGCACATGAGCACGGCGGACCTGCCCGGTTCGGGATTGCTCGCCGGTCGATACCGACTGGTCGAGCGTCTCGGCGCCGGCGGGATGTCAGTGGTGTGGCGAGGGTTCGACGAGGTCCTCGGGCGTCAGGTCGCGGTCAAGGTCCTGCCGCCGTCGACGAGCGCCGACCCGTCGTTCCGTCGCCGGCTTCGGGCGGAGGCCCAGGCCGCGGCACGGCTCACCCATCCGCACATCACCAATGTGTACGACTACGGCGAGGCGACCACTGCCGACGGTGAGCCGGTGCCGTACGTCGTGATGGAGCTGGTCGACGGTGAGTCGCTGGCCGCCGTCCTGGCCCGGGTGCGGACGCTGCCGTGGCCCACCGCGGCCCGGATCGCCGCCGAGGTCGCCGCGGCCCTGGCCTCGGCCCACTCCCGGGGCATCGTGCACCGTGACGTGACCCCGGCCAACGTCATGCTCACCCCGTCCGGCGCCAAGGTGGTCGACTTCGGCATCTCGGCCCTGATCGGGGAGAACGACACCGACCCCGACGGCAGCCTGATGGGCACTCCGGCCTACCTCGCCCCCGAGCGGCTGGAGGGTGGCCAGGTCAGCCCGGCCACCGACGTCTACGCGGTCGGCCTGCTGATCTACCGGATGCTGATCGGCCAGCTCCCGTGGGACGTCGGCACCACCACCGCCCTGCTGCGCGCCCATCAGTATGTGGAGCCCGAGCCGCTGCCCCCGGTGGACGGCCTGCCCCACTCGGTCGACGCGCTGATCGCCCGCTGCCTGGAGAAGCACCCCGGCGACCGGCCGTCCAGCGCCGAGCTGGCCGGCGCGCTGGCCACCATCTCGGCCGGCGCGCCCCTGATCACCTCCGGGTTCGAGGCGGACTGGGAGGACGGCGAGGACACCTTCATCCTGCCCTCCGGCTACCCCTATTCCGGGTTCGGCCCGGCGGCCGCGGCGGCGAGCGTGGCGGCGGGCGAGCGGCCCACCGTGGGCGCGGACGCGACGACCGCCCCGGAGCCGGCCCAGCAGCTCGCCTCGGCCGCGAGCGGGCCGGTCGCGGTGTCGTCCGCGATGGCCTCCGGGCGTGTCCCCTCGTCTCCTCCTCCGCCGTTGCGGCACGGCGCCGGTGGCCCGGCCTCGGCGCCGCCGGCCGGACGCCCCGGCAAGCATGCCCGCAACGGGATCCGGCGGGTCGTGGTGGTGGCCGGCACGGTCGCCGTGCTGAGCGCCCTCACCTACGGCTGGACGGCTCTGGGTCAACCGCGGACCACCAAGCCGGAGGCCGGGGTGACGCCGCCGCCGGGCCCGGCCGTCGTCCCGGTGTCGGGCGAGTGCGTGGTCAGCTACGCGGTCTGGTCGGACGACGGGGTCAAGTTCAAGGCGCAGGTGACCCTCGCCAACCGGGGCGACGTCCCGTTCGACAAGTGGAACCTGTGGTTCCTGATGAACGGTGACCAGACGCTCTCCGGCAACGGCAAGCTCGCCCTCAGCCAGCAGGACCGGGTCGTCCAGGTGTCCTCGAAGGCGCCGATCGATCCGCAGCGCACCACCACCATGCAGATCACCGGGCGCTACAGCGAGAGCAACGCGGCGCCGATGGTCTTCAAGCTCAACAACAAGACCTGCGAGACGTATGTGTCGGACGAGCCCGGCAAGCCGTCCCTGCCGGTCGAGCACCTGGAGAACGGCGACGTCCGCTTCGGTGACCCGGTGACCTCGCCGGGCATCTCGATCGGCCCGAGCGGCAACGTGATCATCAGGCCCGTGCCGTCGGGGAGCCAGACCTCCAAGCCGGTGGTCGACCCGCTCCCGGGGACGAGCAGCTCGACGACCGGCGGCGGCACCTCGACGTCGCCCACCCCGATCCCGCCGTCGCTGCCCCCGTCGGCGGCGCCCAGCAGCGAGAACCCGGGGGTCGGCGAGACGACGACCACGTACACCCCACCGGCGTCGCAGAACGACGACTGCGACGTGGACGTCGACGTCTGCCCGATCACCGGGTCGTAGGAACGGCGGGCCGGTACACCCGATCGGCGGCGGAAAACCAGAGGCCGAAGGTCTGACCGCCGCGTTACGGTGGACTCAGACCGACAGGCGCTTCTGCTCCGATCCGGGAGTCCGGATTGCGGCACTTTGGCACGGCGTGGCTGCCGGCCCGTTTGGCACCCGAGCGGATGATGGGCGAGAGCCCGGGTACGTCGTGGTGTCAGCCGAGTTCAAGCAGGTCGTCGACATCGGGGAGTTCGACAGAAATGATCAGCACAGCAGTGAAGGATCTGGCCGCCGAGGCGCTTTTCGTCTCGTACCTCCAGCCGTCCCAGAGCCCCTCCCGGGTGGCGGTGCAGGAGGCGATCACCGCGATGATCCTGAGGTATGGCAGTGACGGGTGTGCCGCCGGTGTGGCGGAGGAGTTCGGCCATCACCCGGAGTGCGCGGTGCAGCGGATGGTGTGGGTGCACGAGGAGCTGGCCGAGGTGCCGGCGTTGCGGGCCCCGGTGCTGCACTGACGTCCCCTTTTACCGAACCCGGCCGTGTGCAGCGGCCGGGTTCCGTGTTTAAACCCGGTTGGTCCGTGGTGGTCCTCTCAGGCCTGAGGTTTTTCATGAAAAAACTCCACAAAAGCAACCAAGTTCGGCTGACGCTGCACCCGTAGGCGGCCACTGTTCTTCTCGTAAGCCGGTTTCACCAGCCGGTTAGTACCAGCGAGGAGGACTACGTGACCACCACGACCGAACTCCCCGCCACCATCGGCATGATCCACGACGCGCCGTCCGCGCGGGACATCGAGGACCTGATCCGCGAGAACATGCCGATGGTTGGCCACCTGGTCCGGGAATTGCTCAACCGGGTGCCCGGCCACGTCCACGCAGATGACCTCTCGTCGGCCGGCTTCGCGGCCCTGCTCGGCGCGGCCCGCTCCTTCGACGTGACCCGAGGGATTCCCTTCCACCGCTTCGCCGCCGTCCGGATCCGGGGCGCGCTGCTCGACGAGCTCCGCGGGCAGGACTGGGCCAGCCGATCGGTGCGGGCCCGTGCCCGGCGTGCCGCCACCGCGCGTCAGGAGCTCACCGCGGCGCTCGGCCGGACACCCAGCGACGCCGAAGTGGCCGAGATGCTCGGCATCGGCGTCAACGAGCTGGCCAGCGTCGAGGACGACGTGCAGAAGGCCTCCCTGCTCAGCCTCCAGGGATTCCCCACCGGAGCGGCCGAGGAGATGGTGCCGGAGACCTCCGAGGGGCCCGAGGACCTGCTGCTCAAACGGGAGCGCCTCGGATACCTCCACCAGGCCATCCAGGCGCTGCCGGAACGCCTGCGCCAGGTGGTGCAGGAGTCGTTCCTGCAGGAACAGCCGCTCAGCGAGGTGGCGGCCCGGCTCGGTGTCACCGAGTCCCGGATCTCCCAGCTGCGTACCGAGGCGCTGCGGCTGCTCCGCGAGGGCCTGAACAGCTCCCTCGCGCCGGAGCTGCTCACCGTGGCGGCCGGCGGCCCGCGAACCCGCAAGGGCTGCCTGCAACGACGCCGCAGCGAGTACTTCGCGAAGGTCGCCCAACAGGGCAGCCTGCACACCCGGCTGGCGCTGACCGACAGCCACGGCGTGCCGATAGCGGTCGCCGCCTGAGAGAACACCCCGGGATCCAGCCGCGAGACGGAGGACGGCCGGTCACGGCCGTCCTCGCTCCCGGAGATCCATCAGGGGTACGGCCGACCGGCTCACACCAGCGCAAGAGGCGCGAGCGCCGCACCGCACCACGGGTCGAGCGCCGCCTTCACCTGCCGGATGTCCTCGCCCACGGCGGTCGCCAGCACACCCGGCCCGGCCAGCCGCATCGACGCGGCGTCCGCCCCCACCACCGGCGGCCCCGGCAGTTGCGGGCCGGCCGCGACCACCGTGCCGATCGCCCGCCCGCCACCGAGCACCGCGGCGCCGTCCCAGCCCGGAGCGCCCGGACCGACCGCCAGCTCGTGCCGGTAGAGGGCGACCCCGGCGTACCGGATCAGGGTGTCCGCCCGAACCGCGCCGGACGCCTCCCGGTGCCGCCCGCAGACCAGATCGTCGCGCCACAGCAGCGTTCCGCCCTCGGCCACGTCGACCCGCGTCACCACGTCGTGGTCACAGCCCGCCGCCGCGATCAGCGGCTCCGGCAGCCACCGCAGCGTGCCGCCGGCCGCCACCGACGCGGTGACGGTGAGCCGGGACGGCGGCGCCGGCCGGCCGGGCAGCGCCAGCGACGCCGCCACGCTGAGCATCTCCAGCCGGGCGCCCGGCCCCACCACCACGTCGAGCCGCAGCTCGTCGCCGCGCAACGGCCCGGCCGCGCCGCCGACCAGGTGCACGGTCACCCCGCCGCCGGCCGGCCGCCCGGTGCGGCGCAGCAGCAGCGGCGACTCCCCGCGCAGCACGGCGAGCCGGGTCCCGCCCCGCCCGTCGCTCTCCGCGACGACCCTGGCTTCCGCCCGCACCTCAGACCCGGGCCGCGACCAGGCCGCGGATCCAGTCGGCCACCGGGGTGGCCTGCTTGTCCTCGGCCAGCGACAGGAAGACCGTGGGCAGCTCGTGCCGCCGCGCCTTCGCGTCGCGGTCCATCACCGACAGGTCGGCGCCGACCATCGGGGCCAGATCCGTCTTGTTGATCACGAGCAGGTCGGCGGTCGTCACGCCCGGACCGCCCTTGCGCGGCACCTTGTCCCCGCCGGACACGTCGACGACGAAGATCTGCTGGTCGATCAGGCCCTTGCTGAAGGTGGCGGTCAGGTTGTCGCCGCCGCTCTCCACCAGCACCAGGTCCAGCGGGCCGAGCTTCTCCTCGAGATCCTCGACGGCGTCCAGGTTCGCCGAGATGTCGTCACGGATCGCCGTGTGCGGGCAGCAGCCGGTCTCCACGGCGCGGATCCGTTCGGCCGGCAGGACACCGTTGCGCAGCAGGAAGTCGGCGTCCTCGGTGGTGTAGATGTCGTTGGTCACGACCGCGAGGCGGATCTCCTCGCCGAGGGCCCGGCACAGCGCCGCGACCAGGGCGGTCTTGCCCGACCCGACCGGCCCGCCGATGCCGATGCGCAGCGCGCGCGGCCCGCCCGCCAATGGCGTGTGCGGGTCGACACCCGGATCCGGGTGAGTGTGCGGGACCTCGTCGGGGCCGTGCTCGTGCAGTTCAGGGTGCATGGTTCTCCTGCCCTTCAGGTTGCGGGGGCTGATCAGCCTCGTCGTCCCGGGCGAACTCGTTGTCTCCGGGCGAGCTCGTCTCAGGAGGCGAAGAGGCGGACCTCCCAGGTGGCGTGGTGCTCGGCGCCGATGTCGAGCAGTGGAGCGCCCGCGGCCGGCAGCTCGTCGACCGGGTCGCCGGACCGGGCGGCCGCGACCGCCGCGATCCGGTCACATTCCGGAGCCAACCGGGCCAGCAGGGCGTGCACGGCGTACGGGTCGAGGCCGAGGAGCCGGACCGCCGCGCTCGCCGAGCCGGTGGTCGTGCCATGTGCCGCGGCGACCGCCGCCTCGACCGGTGTCAGCCCCGCGGCCGCCGCGAGCGCGCCGAGCGCTACCGGCTGGTGCGGTTCCCGGCCGATCGCGGGGACCGGCCACATCGCCCGGCCGGCCCGCAGCAGCGCCCGGCCCTGCGCCCGCGAGGCCCGGCGCAGCGCGGGCGACGGCGTGCGGGCGTCCAGGCCGACATCCAGCTCGGCGGCGCGCCCGGTGTCGGCGCACGCCGCCGCAGCGAACGCCGCCGACACCAGACCACCGGTGGCGAGTCTGCCGCGCAGGAAACCGTCCAGCCCGTCGACGTCCCGGACCCGTCCCGCGGCGATCTGCGGCTCCAGCCCGCCGGAGTGCGCGTGGCCACCGGAGGGCAGCCGTCCGTCGGCGAGCAGCAGCAGGGTGGCGAGGCTCATGCCGCCGCTGGTCCGGCGTGCGCGGTCGTCGTCCCGGCGTCCGCCGTCGTCCTGGCCCGGCGGAGGGCCGGCGCGGGCATGGCAGAACAGGAAGTCATGTCAGAACAGGAAGTAGCGCTGGGCCATCGGCAGGACGTCGACCGGGTCCGGTTCGATGACCTGGCCGTCGATGCGTACCTCGAAGGTGTCGGCTTTGACCTCGATGCGGGGCATCGCGTCGTTCAGCGGCATGTCCGCCTTGCCGACCGAGCGGGTGTCACCGACCGGGACCAGCGCCCGCTTCACCCCGATCCGGTCGCTGAGCAGCGCGTCGATGGCGGCCGGCGCGACGAACGCGAGGGACGTCTGCGCCGGGACCACGCCGTAGGCGCCGAACATCGGCCGGGGCAGCATCGGCTGCGGCGTGGGGATCGAGGCGTTCGCGTCGCCCATCTGCGCGCTCGCGATCATGCCGCCCTTGAGGACGACCGCCGG
Source organism: Actinoplanes philippinensis (assembly GCF_900113015.1). Lineage (GTDB taxonomy): Bacteria > Actinomycetota > Actinomycetes > Mycobacteriales > Micromonosporaceae > Actinoplanes > Actinoplanes philippinensis. The sequence goes on along the minus strand of NZ_FONV01000005.1, from coordinate 84,411 downwards.
GCGTACCCCGAAGAAGGCCGGGTCCCAGAGGACCAGGTCGGCGAGCTTGCCGACCTCGACCGAGCCGACCTGGGCGTCCATGCCGTGAGCCCGGGCCGGGCAGATCGTGTACTTCGCGACGTACCGTTTGGCGCGGTTGTTGTCCGCGGCGCCGTCGCCCGGCAGGGCGCCGACACGGGCCTTCATCACGTGCGCGGTCTGCCAGGTACGGGTGACGACCTCACCCACCCGCCCCATGGCCTGCGAGTCCGACCCGATCATCGAGATGGCGCCCAGGTCGTGCAGGTAGTCCTCGGCGGCCATGGTGGACGGCCGGATCCGGCTCTCGGCGAACGCCAGGTCCTCCGGCACCGACGAGTTCAGGTGGTGACAGACCATCAGCATGTCCAGGTGCTCGCTGAGGGTGTTGCGGGTGTACGGGCGGGTCGGGTTGGTCGACGACGGCAGGATGTTCGGGTGTGACGCGACGGTGATGATGTCCGGCGCGTGCCCGCCACCGGCCCCTTCGGTGTGATACGCGTGGATCGAGCGCCCGGCGATGGCCCGCAGCGTCTCCTCGACGAACCCGGCCTCGTTCAGCGTGTCGGTGTGGATCGCCACCTGCACCCCGGACGCGTCGCACACCCGCAGGCAGGCGTCGATCGCTGCGGGTGTGGTGCCCCAGTCCTCGTGCAGCTTGAAACCGCCGGCGCCGCCGCGCAGCTGCTCCCACATCGACTCGGCGGACATCGTGTTGCCCTTGCCGAGCAGCAGCACGTTGATCGGCCAGGAGTCCAGGGACTCCAGCATCCGGGCCAGGTGCCAGGCGTTCGGGGTGACGGTGGTGGCCTTGGTGCCCTCGTCGGGCCCGGTGCCGCCGCCGATGATGGTGGTGATGCCGGCGGCGAGCGCGGTGTCCAGGATGGTCGGGCTGATCAGGTGCACGTGGCTGTCGATCGCGCCGGCCGTGAGGATCTTGCCGTTGCCGGCCAGGATCTGCGTGCCCGGGCCGATGACCAGATCGGGGTGCACCCCGTCCATGGTGTCCGGGTTGCCGGCCTTGCCGATGGCGGCGATCCGGCCGTCGCGGATGCCGACGTCGGCCTTGACGATGCCCCAGTGGTCGAGGACGACGACACCGGTGATGACGGTGTCCGGGGCGCCCTCGGCGCGGGTGGCCCGGCCCTGGCCCATCGACTCGCGGATCACCTTGCCGCCGCCGAAGACGACCTCGTCGCCGGGGACCGGGCCGGAGCTGCGGTCCTCCTCGATCTCGATCAGCAGGTTGGTGTCGGCGAGCCGGATCCGGTCACCCTTGGTGGGCCCGAGCAGCGCCGCATAGCGGCCGCGGTCCAGGAAGGTCATCGGGGGCTCCCGTTGTGCTCGCCCTCGCCGGTGTCCTCGTCGAGGGAGCCGGCCGGCTCGATGTCGGTGGGGTCCGGCTCGGCCGGGGGCGGCGGCTGGTCGAGCGGGCCGCTGGCCAGGCCGCGCAGGCCGGGCACGACGCGGTTGCCGGCGAGCGCCACGAGGGTGATGTCGCGGGGGATGCCGGGCTCGAAACGGACCGACGTGCCGGCCGGGATCGCGAGCCGGTGGCCCCAGGCGGCGGCCCGGTCGAACTCCAGGGCCGCGTTGGACTCGGCGAAGTGGAAGTGCGAGCCGACCTGCACCGGGCGGTCGCCGGTGTTGCGTACCGTCAGATCGATGGTCGGACGCCCGGCGTTGATCTCGATGTCGCCGTCGCCGAAGAGGACCTCGCCGGGGATCACGAGATCGGCCCGTGGACGGTGACGAGCTTGGTGCCGTCCGGGAAGGTCGCCTCCACCTGCACCTCGGCCAGCATCTCCGGCACGCCCTCGAGGACGTCGTCGCGGGTGAGCACACGACGGCCGGCGTCCATCAGCTCCGCGACGGTCCGCCCGTCGCGCGCCCCCTCCAGCAGGAAGGCGGTGATGATCGCGGCGGCCTCCGGGTAGTTGAGGCGCAGGCCCCGGTCGCGGCGTCGCTGGGCGACGTCGGCCGCGACGTGGATGAGCAGGCGTTCCTGCTCGTGCTGGCTGAGGAACAAAGGGACCTCCTGCTGATCGCGCCACGGAATGCTCGCAGGTGGAAGTTTCGGACGTGTAACCCCTGGACTGATCAAAACATGGAACGGCCCCGCCACCCGGTGCTTCCGTGGGGTGGCGGGGCCGTTTCCTCTACTTCGGCAGCCTCGCGGACAGCAGCGGGGCGAGCATCTCGGAGTACCGCGTGGTGATGTGGTCGTCGTCGCGCCACACCAGCAGGTTGCCGACCAGGCCGGGGCAGGCGTCGGCCGTGCAGAACCACGGCAGCGCGTCGATCATCTGGACGCCGTTGCGCTTCGCGGTCGCGGCGACGAGCTCCTGCCGGTCGGGCAGGATGATCGACTCCTCCGGCAGGGCGGCGCAGCGGGCGACCTTCTCCGAGTGCTCGGCGATGCACTCCGGCACGTTGTAGCCGGGCCACGGGGTGTCCCGGATCTGCACGAGCCTGGTCTTCGCCGCCTTGAGCGCCCGGTACGTGGTCTCCCAGCCGGCTGCCCAGCGCGTGTCGAGGGCGGCGCCGGAGGGCCGGTTGCCCGCCTCGTCCACCAGCGGGTTGCCGTCGTTGCCGCTGGAGGAGATCACCACGAGGTACGGCTTCGCCCGCGTGATCTCGGCGAGCACCTCCGCGCGCCAGGCCGGGCACTCGGTGTAGTCGCGCTTGAGCCCGGGGCTGAAGGTGAGCACCGACGCGGCGTTGCACGCGCTCTTGGTACGGACGAGCAGCTTCCAGCCACGCTCCTTGGCGATCGCGTCGACCGCCGGGAACCAGTGCGCGGCGTGCGAGTCACCGAACAGGACCACCGTCCGCGTGCCGGCCGGGTCGCCGAACACGCACTGGCTGGGCATCGCCGAGTCCAGGTAGTCGAGGTGGCAGCCGGTGGCGTAGTAGGCCGGGGTGTCCTTGCCCGCGCTCTGCACCCGGGGCGCGGTGTTGGACGGCAGCTTGCCGGTGGCGAGTGAGGCCGCGATGATCCGTTGCAGCTCGGCCTCCGGGTCGTCGGCGGCGGCGACGGCCGCGGCGGTGTCGACGGCGGGGGCGCCCTTGGCCAGCTGTGGCGGCTTCATCGCGCCGACCTGGGCGAAGAGGGCGGCGAAGCAGGAGAGCGCGAGACCGGCGGCCAGGCCGCGGCGGGACTTGGCTTTCACCCACGCCTGATTGCGGGCCGGGTTCTCGATGACGTGGTACGACCCGATCGCCAGCACCAGCGCGCCGGCGGCCAGACCGAGGTTGAGCGGGACGTTCGGCTCCACGTCCAGCATGTGCGGGACGACCATGAGGACCGGCCAGTGCCACAGGTACCAGCTGTACGAGTACTTGCCGAGCTGCTGGAACGGCCACGTCCGCAGGACCGTGACGGCGCCGCCGGCGGGCGCGGAGCAGCCACCGGCGATGATCGCGGCGGCGCCGAGCACCGGCAGCAGCGCGGCCGAGCCGGGGAACGGGGTCTCCTCGTCGTAGAGGAACGCCGACACCACCACGGCCGCCATGCCGGCCCAGGTCATGGCGGCGGCGAGCCCTCGCGGCAACCCGGCGAGGCGGGCCGCGCCCACCGCGATCAGCGCGCCGACGGCCAGCTCCCAGGCGCGGGTGTGCGCTCCGAAGTAGGCCCACGGCGCCGACGTCGAGGTCTGCAGGACGCTGACCGTGAGGGACGCCACGACGACGAGCACCAGGGTGACGATCACCGGGGCCCGGCGTTTGCCCCAGACCAGCGCGAAGATCAGCAGCAGGAGCGGCCAGACCAGGTAGAACTGCTCCTCCACCGCGAGCGACCAGAAGTGCTGCAGCGGGGAGGGCTCGGCGCTGGCGTTCATGTACTGGACGCCCTCGTTCGCCAGGCGCCAGTTGATGCCGTAGAAGGTCGCGTAGATCGCGTCCAGCGAGATCGACTTGAACCGGGTGGCCGGCAGCCACAGCCAGGCCGCCCCCACGGTCACCAGCAGGACCACCGTCGAGGCGGGCAGCAGCCGGGTGGCGCGGCGGGCGTAGAAGGTGGCCAGTGACACCCGCCCGGTCCGGCCCAGCTCCTTGAGCAGCAGGGTGGTGATCAGGAAGCCGGAGATGACGAAGAAGACGTCGACGCCGACGTAACCACCCTCGAGGCTGGAGATGCCGGCGTGCGAGAGCACGACCAGCGTCACCGCGATGGCACGCATGCCCTCGATGTCCGGGCGGAAGCCCAGGTGCGGCCGGGGGGTCTGCGAGCCTGACTCCTGCCGAGCAGGAGCAGACTGAGTGTCGTGGGTGACCGACATGTCCTACCTAGATGAAGTTACCGGCCGGGGAACGGTGGCCGAGCTTACCTGCGTTGACACAGGTCTTCCACAGCCTCTTCATCACGACTTCATGGTCAGGTCACCCCGTCACCAGGGCCGCCACCCCGTCGATCAAGAGGTTCACGGCCAGCGCGAAACCGGCGTCCTCGGCCTGCCCTGATCCGATCAGTCTTCGCATCGTGCCGTTGACCTCGGTGTGCAGCAGCCCGCCGACGAGCACGGCCAGAACCGCGCCGGTCCGCTCCACCTCGGCCTCGGGCAGGCCGGCGCTGCGCAGCACGGCGCAGAGGGTGCGCCACATCGGGCCGTCGTGCTGGATGAAGTCGTCACTCGTGAAGGCGTACCGGATCAGGTTGCGGTGGGCGAGGCTCAGGGCGCGGAACTCGTACGCCAGATTGCGCAGTTGCTCCTGCCACGGTCCCTGCCCGACCGCGATGTGACGTGCGCCATCGGTCACCAGCCGGGTGAGGCCCTCCAGGAGGGCCGCCTTGTTCTCCACGTGGTGGTAGATCGACATCGGATTGACACCCAGTTGGCCAGCGAGTTTGCGCATGCTCAGCGCGTCCACGCCGTCGGTGTCGACGATTCTCAGAGCCGCTTGGAGGATTGCGGCCCTTGTCAAACGTTGATCACCGGACTTAGCGGTTTCAGCCATACGCCGTATGGTAGTAGCCATACACCGTATGGCTGAGGAGGATCCCCCCGTGAGCGCCGCGATTCCCACCCCCCGTGGCCTGCCGATCGTCGGCAATGGACTCCAGGTCCCGGTGGAGGGCACCCACCGGTTCTTCGCCGACCTGGCCGCGCAGCACCCCGACGGCATCTACCGGCTCAACCTGGCCGGCCGGCACGTCGTCTTCGTGCACGACCCCGACCTGGTCGCCGAGGTCTGCGACGAGTCCCGGTTTCTTAAGCCGATCGACCCGCCGCTGGCACACGTCCGCGACTTCGCCGGTGACGGTCTCTTCACCGCCCGTGACGGGGAGGAGGTGTGGGGCCAGGCGCACCGCATCCTGCTGCCCGCCTTCAGCCAGCGCTCGATGAAGGCGTATTTCCCGCAGATGCTGGAGATCGCCGAGAACCTGGTGGCCGCCTGGTCGGGCCGCTCCGAGGTGGACGTCTCCGACGACATGACCCGCCTCGCCCTCGACACCATCACGCTCGCCGGGTTCGGGCAGCGATTCCGGTCCTTCGAGCAGGCCGAGCTGCACCCGTTCCTGCAGGCGATGGGCAGCGCGCTCACCGAGGCGATGAACCGGACCCGGCAGCTGCCGATGGTCACCGGGCTGAAGAAGCGGGCCGATGCGGCGTACAAATCGGATATCGCGGTTATGCAGGACACTGTCGACGAGGTCATCCGGGCCCGCCGGGCCTCCGGGGAGAAGGTGAACGACCTGCTCGGCCTGATGCTGGAGGCCAGTGACCCGCTCACCGGCGCCCGGCTCTCCGACGAGAACATCCGCAACCAGGTGCTCACCTTCCTGATCGCCGGCCACGAGACCACCAGCGGCACCCTGTCCTTCGCCCTGCACCACCTGATGCGCAACCCGCACGTGCTGGCCCAGGCCTACGCCGAGGTCGACCGGATCCTGCCCGGTGACACCGTGCCCACCTACGAACTGATCATGAAGCTCGACGTGATCCCGCGGATCCTCGACGAGACCCTGCGCCTGCACTCGCCGATCACCGCGATCGGCCTGGCCTCCCGGGAGGCCACCACGCTCGGCGGCCGCTGGGAGATCCCGGCCGGCCAGAAGATCGCGGTCCTCCTCAAGCCGCTGCACACCCACCCGTCCGCGTGGTCCGACCCGGAGACGTTCGACATTGACAGGTGGCTGCCGGAGAACAAGGCGCAGCACCACCCGCACGCGTACAAGCCGTTCGGCAACGGCGAGCGCGCCTGCATCGGCCGTCAGTTCGCGCTCACCGAGGCCCGGCTCGCGCTCGCCATGCTGCTGCAGCGCCTGGCCATCGCCGACCCGGCGGGCCATCAACTGCGGATCAAGCAGACCCTCACCATCAAGCCCGACGGTTTCCGGTTGCGGGTCCGTCCCCGTCTCGCGCACGAGCGTCTCTCCTTCGGCGAGGCGGTCGCCGAGACGTCCGAGACCGCCGAGGTTCACGCTTCGGGGGTACGGCTACGCGTCGCCTACGGGTCCAACCTGGGCACGTCCGAGGATCTGGCCCAGCAGATCGCCGACCGGGCACGGCGCTCCGGGTTCGACGTGACCGTGCAGACGCTCGACGACCTGGCCGCCGACCTGCCCGCCGAGGGGCTGCTGGCCGTCGTCACGTCCAGCTACAACGGCAAGGCGCCGGACAACGCGCAGGCCTTCGACGAGCTCGACATCCCGGCCGGTGCGCTGGACCAGGTGCGATTCGCGGTGCTGGGCAACGGCAACACACAGTGGGCGACCTACCAGGCGTACCCCCGCCGCGTCTTCGGCAAGCTCGCCGCCGCGGGCGCCCGGCCCCTGGTCGAGCGCGGCGAGACGGACGCCGCCGGTGACTTCGACGGCATGGCACAGAGCTGGCTCAACGGGCTGTGGAGCGCGCTCGCCACCGAGTTCGGCGCGACGTCGCAGGCCGGCAGCGGTCCGCGGTACAGCGTCGAGGTGCTCGGCGACGACCAGATCCGCCCCGCCGTCGTCTCCGCCCAGGCCCACCCGGTCATGGTCATGTCGGCGGACGAGCTGGTCGGCGACCCGGCCGGCCTGTGGGACTTCAGCCGTGAGGCGCCCCGCCCCGGCGTCAAGGCGATCACCGTCCAGCTCCCCGAGGGCGTCACCTACTCCGCGGGCGACCACCTGGCCGTCTACGCCAAGAACGCCCCCGACCTCGTCGACTGGGCGCTGCACACCCTCCGCGTCTCCCGCGACCTGGTGATCCGTCTCGGCCAGAACGGCGAGCGGCCGACCGGGCTGCCGATCGGCGTGCCGGTCACCGCCGGCCTGCTGCTCACCGATTTCGTCGAGTTGCAGGAGCCGGCCACCCGCGGCCAGATCGAGGCCCTCGCCCAGCACACCGAGTGCCCGTGGACGACCCGCCAGCTGACCGCGTGGACCACCTCGCCCGACCTGTACGCCGACGAGATCCTCGCCAAGCGGGTCTCGGTGCTGTCCCTGCTGGAGCGGTTCCCCGCCGTCGAGCTGCCGTTCGCGGTCTTCCTCGAGCTGGTCGGCACGATCAGGCCGCGGTTCTACTCGATCTCCTCGTCACCCGTGGCCGACCCGTCCCTCGTCACGATCACCGTCGGCCTCGTCGACGGCCCGTCCCGTGCCGGCAACGGCCGCTACCGCGGCATGTGCTCCCAGTACCTGGCCAAACTGTCCCCCGGTGACGTCTTCTACGGCCACGTCCGGGTGCCGGCGCCACCGTTCCGGCTCCCCGCCGACCCGGCCACCCCGCTGATCCTGATCGGCCCCGGCACCGGTTTCGCCCCGCTGCGAGGATTCCTCCAGGAGCGTGCGCTCACCGAGGGCCGCGGCCCGGCGATGTTGTTCTACGGCTGCCGCCACCCGTCCCACGACTGGCTGTACCGCGCCGAGATGGAACAGTGGGCCGCCGACGGCGTCACCGACCTGCACCTGGCCTTCTCCGCCGTCGACGGCCACCCGTACCGTTTCGTCCAGGAGGCCCTGGCCGCCCAGGGCGACGCCGTCTGGGAGCTCCTCGACCAGGGCGCCCACATCTACCTGTGCGGCGACGGCGCCCGCATGGCCCCGGCGGTCCGCGACGAGCTGTACGCCATCTTCCGCCGCCACACCGGCGCCACCACGGTCGAGGCCGAGGCGTGGCTGCGCTCCTTGGAGGCGGCGGGCCGCTACCAGCAGGACGTCTTCGCCTGACCCCGCCAGGGGGCCCGTTCCTGTGGCGGCACGGCGATCGATCCTGATCGGTCGGCCACCGTTTCCGGTGGCCGACCGGTCGTGGCTGGCGGAGGGCCGTCAGGGTTCGGGCGGTGGCGGATCGGCGGGTGGCCGGTGTCGGCCGCCGTTTCCGGTGGCCGACCGATCAAGATCGCGAGAAACATGGCCGCTCAGGTCCGGCTGATTTTCCGGCGGCCTAGTTCTGAGCCGCCTGGTTGCCGCCCCCCTGGTTGCCGGCCGCCTGATTGCCGCCCGCCTCGTTGCCGCCTGCCTGGTCGCCACCGTCCTCGTTGGCGCCCGGTTCGGTCTCGTCGTCATCCGGGTCGCCGGTCTCCTCGGGCGTCGTCACGGTCTGCGTGGGGGTGGCGGTATCGCCGGTCGTCGCCGGTGCGGTCGGCTCGGTGGCCCCCGGGGCCTCGGCAGGGCGGCTGGTCGGCGCCGCGCTCGTCGGGCGGTCGTCGTTCCCGGTCTCGCCGGTCCGATCGGGCCGGGTCGTCTCCTTCTCGCCGTCGCCACCTGCGGCCGGGGCGGCGGACCGCGGTGCGGAACTCACCGGCGCCGCCGGAGCGTTGGTCGTCGGCTTCGGCTCATCAGCGAACCAGCCGAGCGGATCGGCGGCCACCAGCGCGCCCAGGCCACCGAGCAGCACGACCGCGGCCAGCACGAGCAGAAGCGGCAGACGGCGGCGGTCGCCCATGTCTCCGGCTGTCCCGCTCGTTCCGGGCGGGGCCGGCACCGGCGTCGCGGGCCGGGTCGTGGCCGTGGCATCGCCCACCATCGTCGGCCGGGCCGCAGCGTCGCCGTTCCTGGTCGCCGCAGCCGCACCGACCGCACCCGCGCCACCTGCTCGTGCGCCGGCATCGACAGCGTCGACGCCGGCCGTTCCTGCGCCCGCCCCCGCCGCTCCGACAGCGCCCGCGCCGGCCGCTTCTGTGCCGGCCGCACCTGCGCCGGCTGCACCCGCGCTCATAATGCCCGCGCCGGTCGTGCCCGCGCCGGCCGGGGAGGTGCTGTCCGGAAGGGGTGCCGACCGAGGCTGGGGGACGGCGGCGGCAGCCGCGCCCGGTGCGGTGTCGTCGAGCACGTCGTGGATCGCGGTCCGGTCGAGCGGCTGCATGCCGAGGACGCCGATCCACGGTGATCCTGCCCGGGTGGCCGCAAGGTCGTCATCGGGTGCCGCCCCGGAGGCCGACGCGGTCGGCGATGCCGGGCCGGAGGGCGGGGCGGGGGCAAAGGGCGTGGAGGTGGTGTCGCCGAGGGGGGTGGCGGCGGAACGGGCCGCCTCCGCCATGATCCCCGCGGAGGGGAAACGGTCGGCGGGGTTCTTGGACAGGGCGGTGCGCACGAGGTCGCGGACCGGCGGCGGCACGTCCGACGGCAGGGCGGGCGGCTCGTCCTCCAGGTGCTGCAGGGCGATCGCGATCGGGTTGCGGCCCTGGAACGGTGGGTGGCCGGCGAGGCAGTGGTAGGCGAGGGCGCCCAGCGCGTACACGTCCGCGGGTGGCCCGGCGGAGTGCTGGGCGACCTGTTCCGGTGCGATGTAGAGGGCGGTGCCGACGACCTCGCCCGCGTTGGTGACGGTGGCGGAGTTCGCGGAGCGGGCGACGCCGAAGTCGACCAGGACCACGGTGCCGTCCGGTTCGATCAGGAGGTTTCCGGGTTTCACGTCGCGGTGCACGATGCCCGCCTCGTGGGCCGCTTCGAGGGCCTGGGCCGCCTGCGCCACCACTGACATGGTCTCGGCGGGGGTGAGGCGGCCGCGTTCGGCGAGGATCCGGTTCAGCGGCTGGCCTTCGACGCGGGCCATGACCAGGTACGCGTCCTCGACCGCGGTGTTGCCGAAGTCGTACACCGGAACCACGCCGGGGTGGCGCAGCGCCGCGAGGGCCTGCGCCTCGTGCCGGAACCGCCGCTGGAAACCGGGGTCGGTGGCGCGGTCGGCGAGCAGCGTCTTGACGGCGACCGCCCGGCCGAGCACCGTGTCGGTCGCCTGCCACACCTCGCCCATGCCACCGGCGGCGATGCGATCGTCGAGCCGGTAACGTCCGCCGAGCAACTCTCCCGTGTGAGGCATGGATGTTCCTCTACCCAGGAGAGCGCCCGGCTACCCGCGGTGGGTCAGGCGCCGGTGTAGAGGACGGCGTCGATCTCGATGGCGAAACCGACCAGGGGGACCGGCAGGGTGGTGCGGACCGGCAGGTGGTCGCCCTTGATGTATTGGCGGTAGATCTCGTTCATCTCCGGGAAGTCACCGAAGTCGCGCAGGTAGACGCCGACGCGGACGGCGTCGTCCAGGCTGGATCCGGCGGCCTCGGCGACGGCGGCCAGGTTGCGGAACGCGGCGTGGGCCTGCTCGGCGAAGCTGCCGGTGATCCGGGTGCCGTCGGGCAGCGCCGGGATCGCGCCGGCCAGGTAGATGGTGTCGCCGGCGACGACGGCGTGCGAGTACGGGCCGCCGGCGGGCGCCGCCTGGCTGGTGATCACAGCGCGCTTGGGCATCAGGAACTCCTCGGTTCGGATCGGGGAAGAGAGTCGGATCGGGGGAGGATCGGCGCCGGGAAGGCTCGGGGGAACTGTTCGGCCAGCCCGTCCACGTCGACGATCGGGGTGGCGAGCAGGGCACGGAGGTCGTGTTCACGGCGGGCCAGGGCGGCCCGTTGCGTGTCGGTGAGCGGGATCCACGGGGCCGGGGCGGCGGGCAGCCGGGGTGGCAGGGGGCGGCCGGCCACGTATGTCGCCCGGTTGACCAGCCGGATCGGGGAGACGCGGGTCTGCCGGTGCGCGTCGACGACGGTGAGCGGTTCCTCCCGTACCTCGAAGATCGCCAAGTCGGCGGGGTCGCCGACGGTGAGGGAGCCGCCGGGCAGGTCCAGCGCCCGGGCCGGGTGTGCGGTGACCGCCGTGATCACGTCGGGCAGGGCGACGCCGCAGGCGAGCAGTTTGGCCATGGTGGTGGGCAGGTCGAAGACCGGGCCGTGCAGGGACCGGGCGTGCAGGTCGGTGGAGATCGTGTACGGTCGCAGCCCCGCGTCGAGTTGCGCTTCGAGCACGTCGAAGGCGAAGCCGCCGGACCCGTGCCCCAGGTCGAGCAGCACACCCCGCGCGGCGGCGTCGCGGACGGCCGGCCCGAGCGGCGCCGCGATGCCGCTGGCGCAGTGGGTGACCAGGTCACCGGGCCGGAGCAGGCCGAGCACCTCGTCGAGGGCGGGCGGCGCCGTACCGATGTGGACCATGACCGGGACGCCGCACGCCTCGGCGGCGGCCAGCCCGCGGCGCAGCGGCTCGACCCCGTTGGCGCCGACGGTCTCGGCGTCGATGCGCACCTTGACGCCGTGGAACAGCTCCCGGTCGGCCTGGATGGTGTCGATCGCCAGCGCCACGTCGCAGTTGGCCAGGTCACGGCTTTCGCCGGTGCGCCCGGCCAGGCCGACGGCGGAGATGTTGAGCAGGGCGTGGACGCGGACGTCGGCGGCGCGGGCGACGGCGCGCAGCCCGGCCGCCGTGTAGGCCCCCGCCGACCCGGCGTCCACCCAGGTGGTGACGCCGGAGCGCCACGCGACCGGGCCCGGGTCGATGCCCCAGTAGCCGGGCCCGACGTGGGTGTGCAGGTCGATCAGGCCGGGGGTGATCAGGCAGCCGGTGACGTCGATGATCGCGCGGGCGGCGCCGGGCGGGCCGCCCACCGCCGCGATCCGGCCGTCGCGGATCGCCACGTCGCCGGGTGTGCCGCCGGTGAGCAGCAGGTCCCAGGTCATCGGGTGGTGTCCAGCGCCGGTGTGATGGCGAGCCGGTACAGCCGGGTGGGCCGGCCTTTGCGGCTCTCCTGTGCGCTGCCGGTCTCGACGACCAGGTCGGCGCTGGTCAGTTTGCGGATCAGCCGGCGCCCGCTGGGGTCGGTGATGCCGAGGGTGCGGGCCAGTTCGGCGGGGGACAGCGGCTGGCCGCCGAGGTTGCGCTCGATCGCGGCGAGCCGGGACAGGGTGGCCGGGCTGAGGCCGGCTCGTCCGGCCAGGCGCTCGATCTCGCCGTGCTCACGGTAGGTGTAGGTGAGCGGGGCGGCGGGCGCGCCCATCGGGCCGATCGTCATCCCGTCGCCGGTGAACAGGTAGGCGCCGGGGTCGGCGTCCTGTTCGGCGCGGGCCGCGGCGCGTTCGGCGAGGGTGACGCTGAGCCGTGCGGACGCGCCGATGCCGAACCCGGCGACGGCCCGGATGCCCAGCGTCTCGCGGGCCTCGGCGAGCACGGGCAGGCCGACCCAGTGGCTGGTGACGCTCTCGAACAGGGACGCGGGCGCGAAGACCAGCACCCCGCGTGCGCCGCGGTGGTCGATCCAGGCGTCGGCGAAGGCGGGCGTGTTGAGCAGCAGGTGCTGGAGGCCGACCCGGGCGCGGTCGAGGTCGCTGCTCTGCTCCGGCTTGGCGACCAGGAAGAGGGCGGCGGCGAAGCGCTGGCCGTCGGCGCGTTTGGTGTGGATGCGCAGGGCGAGCTCGTGCAGGTCGGCGCGGATGGTGCCGGGGGTGGCCAGGGCGTGCAGCACGGCGGTCCGGCCGTCGAGGGCCGCGGCCACACCCATCCGGACGCTGATCACGTACGGCGCCCCGGTGCGCGCCAGCTGCTCGCGGTGGAAGTCGGCGACCTCGGCGACCGGCTGGTCGGGGTCGAAGGGGAGCGCCGCGATCGCCGTCCGGTCCAGGTCGAGGGCGGTGGCCACCTCGTCGATCGTCTCGGTGGTGAAGGTGTCGACGCTGACCGGGGTGGCGGGCCATCCGTTGCCGCGGGCGCGGGCCCAGGCCAGCGCCAGGTCGAGCGCGGCCGAGCGGGTGACGGTGACGGGGAGGTCGGCGGGGATCAGGTCGCGGGCCCGGGCGTACGGGACGAGGCCGAGGAGCAGCCCGTCGAGCCGGTGCTCGCGCAGGAGGCCGGACACCCGGTCGCGGATCTCGTCCTCCCGCTCGTAGACGGCCCAGGCGAACTCGACTCCGGTGAGCGTGCTCGCCGCCTCGGCGAACCGCGTCCGGTGGCTGGCGTGCACCACCAGTCCGATCATCTCGGCCCCGTCTCGTTCTCAAGTAGTTCGTTAGTGCCGTCGTAGCGTGTCCGACCAACCCCTTTCGGTCAAGTCTTGACGGTGACCTGCTCGGAGCCGCAGGCTAGGGCGCATCGAAAACGAACTATTAACGAACCTGGTTCGTATGGAGTGTTGATGAGACTGCGACTGGCGGCGGCTGCCGCTCTTGCTCTGACGATCACCGCCTGCGCCCCCTCGACCTCCGCTCCGGCGCCCGGCGCCACCGACGGCGGCCCGCGGACCGGCGCCCTCAAGGTCTGGCTCTTCGACGAGCCCAACCGCGCGCCGAAGGAGGCCGTGGTCAAGGAGGCGGTCACCGAGTTCACCGCCGCGCACCCGGACACCACGGTGGACGTCCAGTACATCGCCGTGGACACCCGCAGCGAGCGGTTCAAGGGAGCGTTCAACGATCCGGCCAGCGCCCCCGACGTGGTCGAGTACGGCAACACCGACCTGCCCGAGTACGCCACCGCCGGCGGCCTGGCCGACCTCGGCGCGGTCGTCGGGAACTGGCCCGAGGGCGCCGACCTGGCCGCCGACGCCAAGGCGAGCGCCACCTACCGGGGCACCCTGCTCGGCGTCCCGTGGTATCTCGGGGTGCGGGCGCTGTACTACCGCACCGACGTCCTGGCCGAGCTGGGGCTGAAGCCGCCGGCGACGCTGGCCGAGCTGACCAGCACGGCACGGGCCGTCCGCGCCGCGAAACCGGACATGTTCGGTGTCGCGGTGGGCGGCAAGTACACCTTCGGTGCGCTGCCCTTCGTCTGGGCCAACGGCGGCGACATCACCTCGATCGACTCGGCGCCGTCGCGGGCCGGCCTGACCGCCTACACCGCCCTGATCGCCGAGGACAACTGCCCGCCGCAGAACTGCGCCGATCTGACCGGCGGCAAGACCGTCGAGCTGTTCGCCAGTGGCAAGGCCGCGATGGGCATCCTCGGCAACTTCAACCGGGCCGCCGTCGACGCCGGCGCGGCCAAGGGCAGGTACGCCGTCGTCCCGCTGCCCGGCCTGACCGCGGGCTCGATCGCTCCGGCCTTCGCCGGCGGCAACAACCTCGGCATCATGAAGAACGCCCAGCGCCCGGCCCTGGCCGCCGACTTCCTCACCCTGCTCGCGAGCCGGAAATACCAGGCCAGGATGTACGACGCCATGGGCAACCTGCCGACGCTGAAGCCGGCGAGCGCCGAGGTGGTCGCCAAGGATCCGTTCGTCAAGCCGTTCGTCGACACCATCGGCGCCGGCACGAGGTTCGTCCCGCTCGACCCGGGCTGGGGCAAGATCGACGCCTCCGCGGTGCTGCCCACCATGATCGAGAAGGTGGCGACCGGCAAGGCGACCGTCGACGAGGCCACCACCGAGGCCGCCAAGCTGATCGACGAGGCCCTCACCCCGTGAGCCGAGCCCGCCGGGCGAGCACCCGGGCGCCACTGTGGTTGCTCCTGCCGGCCGCGGTGGTGCTCGGCGGCCTCTTCCTCTACCCGATGTACCAGCTGGGCCTGCTCTCGGTGCTCGACTTCACCCAGGCGCAGGTCAGCGGCGGGCAGCCGACCCGGTTCGTGGGCGCGGAGAACTACACCCGGCTCCTCGGCGACTCCCGGTTCTGGGAGGTGCTGCTGTCCACGGTGCTGTTCGCCGCCGCGTGCGTGCTGGCCACCCTGGCGGTCGGCGCCGGCCTGGCCGTGCTGCTCACCCGGGTCAGCCGGATCCCGCGGCTGCTGCTGTCGCTGGCCGCGATGGCCGCCTGGGCGGTTCCGGCCGTCTCCGGCTCCACCACCTGGATGTTCCTCTTCGACACCGACCTGGGCTTCGTCAACCAGCTCCTCGGCATCGAGGGCTTCAACTGGATGTACGACAGGTACACCGCCTTCGGCCTGGTCGGCGCGGTGGTGGTGTGGGCGTCCTTCCCGTTCGTGATGGTCACCCTCTACGCCGGCATCGAGGCCGTCCCGAAGTCGGTGCTGGAGGCCGCCGCGCTGGACGGGGCGGGCGCCTGGCGATCCTTCTGGCAGATCATGGTGCCGATCCTGCGGCCGGTCCTGGCGATCGTCGTGATCCAGTCGGTCATCTGGGACTTCAAGGTGTTCACCCAGATCTACATCATGACCAGGGGCGGCGGCCTGGCCGGGCAGAACCTCACCCTCAACGTGTACGCCTACCAGCAGGCCTTCGCGTCCAGCGAGTACGGCCGCGGCGCCGCGATCGGCGTGGTCATGACGCTGATCCTGCTGGCCGTCACCCTCGTCTACCTCAGAGCGCTGCGCCGGTCGGGAGAACAGCTGTGAGACTCGGTCGTCGTCTGCTCGACGCGGTGGCGGTGCTCGTCGCGCTGATCACCGTCTTCCCGATCTACTGGATGGTCCTCGCCGCGGTGAAACCGGCCGGGGAGATCCAGTCGCTGCACCAGCGGCCGTGGACGGCGGCGCCGTCGCTGGACGCGTTCCGGCGGGTGCTCGCGGTCAACGACTTCGGCCGCTACCTGCTCAACAGCCTCGTGGTGGCGCTGGTCGTGGTGGCGGTCTCCGGGCTGATCGCGTTCCTCGCCGCGGTCGCGCTCACCCGGTTCCGCTTCCGGTTCCGGACCACGCTGCTGGTGACGTTCCTGATCGCCCAGATGGTGCCGATCGAGGCGCTGACCATCCCACTGTTCTTCCTGGTCCGGGACGTGGGGACGGTGGTGCCCGGGGTGGGGCTCAACACGCTGGGCTCGCTGATGCTGGTGCACACCGCGTTCACCCTGCCGTTCGCGATCTGGATGCTGCGGGGTTTCGTCGGCGCGATCCCGGACGAGCTGGACGAGGCGGCACAGCTCGACGGGGCCGGCCGGTTCACCGTCCTGTGGCGCGTCCTTCTCCCGCTGGTCGCTCCGGGACTCGCCGCGACCAGCGTGTTCTCGTTCATCCACGCGTGGAACGACTTCCTGTTCGCGCGTACCTTCATCATCAGCGAGGCCGGCAATCAGACGCTGCCGATGGCGCTGCTGGTGTTCTTCAAACCCGACGAGAACGACTGGGGCGCCATCATGGCCGCCTCGACGCTGATGACACTTCCCGTGCTGGTCTTCTTCCTCATCGTCCGGCGCCGCCTCGTCGCGGGTCTCGGAGGGGCGGTCAAGGATTGATTCCCAGGCCTTTGTCGGTACGGCTGGAGCCCGGCGCCACCGCGGGCGCCGATGTCGTGGCGCGCCTCGACCCGAGCCTTCCGCCCGAGGGCTATGTCCTGGACCTGGCGCCCGAGGGCATCCTCCTGCGCGGCGGCTCGGCGGCCGGGCTGTTCTACGGCCGGCAGACCCTCGCGCGACTGGGGTCGCCACCGCCGTGCGGCCGGGTCGAGGACGCGCCACGGTTCGCGTGGCGGGGCGTCATGCTCGACGTGGCACGGCACTTCATGCCCGTACCCGATGTCCTGCGATTCGTTGATCTGATCGCCTTTCACCGGCTGAACGTGCTGCACCTGCACCTCACCGACGACCAGGGCTGGCGCATCGAGGTGCCCGGGTGGCCACGGCTCACCGAGGTCGGCGCGTGGCGTTCGTCGACGATGCTCGGCTCACGCGTCCACGACCGCTACGACGGCCGGCCGCACGGTGGCTTCTACACCACCGCCGACCTGCGCCGGATCGTCGAACACGCGGCCCGGCGGCACGTCACCGTCGTCCCCGAGGTGGACATGCCCGGCCACATGCAGGCGGCGATCGCGGCGTACCCCGAGCTCGGCAACGGTTTCGCCGGCCCGGTCCGGACCGGCTGGGGCATCTCCCCGCACGTCCTCAACCTGTCGCCGGAGACCCTCGGCTTCTGCCGCGAGGTCCTCGACCACGTCTGCGACGTCTTCCCGTCCGATCTGATCGGCATCGGCGGCGACGAGTGCCCCACGGTCGAGTGGCCGGGCGGCCGGGAGCTGCAGGCCGCCTTCACCGCGGAGATGGCGGCCCATCTGGCCGGCCGGGGCCGCCGCCTCTACGGCTGGGACGAGATCCTGGCCGGCGGCGCGCCGGAGGGTGCGGTCGTCGCCGCGTGGCGTGGCACCGAACCCGCCGAGGTCGCCGTCCGGGCCGGCCACCAGGTGGTCTGCTGCCCCGACGTGAAGCTCTACCTCGACTACCGGCAGTCCGGCGACCCCGGCGAGCCGACCCCGGTGGGCACCCTGCTCACCCTGGAGGACGTGTACGCCTACGAGCCGCCGGACTCGCCGCTCGTCCTCGGCGCCCAGGCGAACATCTGGACCGAGCACATGGAGTCGCTGCGCCGGGTCGAGTACATGGCCTTCCCCCGGCTGTGTGCGCTGGCCGAAGTGGTCTGGAGCCCGGCCGGGCGGGACTTCGCCGACTTCGCCGCACGCCTGCCCCGGCACCTGGAGCTGCTGGACGCGCTCGGCGTCAACTACCGCCCGCTCAGCGGGCCACGGCCGGAGGACGCCCGGCCGGACGCGCCCGGCCACCCCCGCGACCTCGCCGATCGTCTCGCCGAGCTGCACGAGATGACCGCCGACCTGCGCGGGGAGCCGGAGTGACCGGGCCCGGGCGGTCAGGACAACAGCGGCAGGAGCCGCCGGGCCAGCATCAGCGGCCGGGTGGTCACCCTGCCGTCGCCCTCGAAGGTCCACACCTCGGAGAGCACCGCCTGGACGAAACCCCACGCCACCACCCGGTCGGCGGGCATGCCCAGACCGTCGGCGAGCTGTTCGATCCGGGCCTCCGCGGCGTTCAGCACCGGCTCGTGCGGCGCGTCCGGGTCGGGGTTGTAGAGCAGCGCCCCGATCTCGTATCCGGGATCGCCGATCACCCCGTGCGGGTCGATCGCCAGCCACGGCTCGCGCTCCGCGGCCAGCACGTTGTCGTGGTGCAGGTCGCCGTGCAGCACCACCCGCTCGGTCGCGCTCGCGCACAGCTCGGTGAAGAGCCCGGCGGCCCGCTCCACCAGATGCCGGGGCAGCGGGTCGTCGCCGGGGAAACGCTCAAGATGCCGGCGGAACGACGCGATCCGGCCGGACAGCTCGGGCAGCGCCACCCCGTCCGGCGCCGGCCGGTGCAGCCGTTTGATCACGCCGATCAGCACGGCCGTCGCCGCCGGGTCGTCGTGGGCGGTCAGCGCCGCGGCCGGGGTGCCCGGCCGGGCCTCCTCCAGCAGCAGCGCGCCGCGGGCGTCGTCGCGGGCCAGCACGCGGATCGCCGCCCGGCCGCCGAAACACTCCAGCGCGGTGGCCTCGTCGGCGAGGTGGCCGCTCTCCGGCACGCCCAGTTTCAGCACGGCCGGGCTGCCGTCGGCCCGGCGGACCCGGCCCACCCAGTTCATGCTCAGGGGCAGCGGCCCGGCCGGGGTCAGCTCCCAGTCCGCCATCAGCCGGGCGGTCAGCCCGGTCAGCCCGGCGAGCCACGCCCGCCCGGCGTCGCCCCAGGTCTGCTCGACGTTGCGGCGGAATCCGGCGGAGTGCTTGGTGTCGGCCATGGCGAGAAGTCTGACAAGCGAGGAGCGACATGACGATCGACTGGCGGAGCAAGGGCTTCTGGGCGCCGGACGGGACTGTCGATCCCCGCGGGCGCGGCCTCTTCGAGGGCGGTTTCACCTGGCCGCTGCTGGTGGTGCGGCGGGCGGCGGTGGAGGCCAACATCGCGACCATGGCCGCCTACTGCCGGCGGCACGGGTTCGACCTCGCGCCGCACGCCAAGACCACGATGGCGCCGGTGCTGCTGGCGGCCCAGGTCAGGGCCGGCGCCTGGGGGATGACGGTGGCCACGCCCAACCAGGCGCTGGTGCTGCGGCGGCTCGGCATCGAACGGGTGCTGATCGCCAACGAGGTCCTCGACCCGGTGGCGCTGCGCTGGCTGGCCGCCGAGAGCGCCGCCGGCTGGCAGGTGTGCTTCCAGGTCGACTCGCTCGCCGGGGTCGAGGCCGCGGCCGCCGCCGGGGGACCGCTGCGGGTGCTCGTGGAGCTGGGGCACGACGGCGGCCGGACCGGCGTGCGCGGGCTCGGCGCGCTGGAGACGATCGCCCGTGCGGTGCACGCGGCGCCCGGGCTGGAACTCGCCGGGGTGGCCGGCTACGAGGGCCAGCTGCGGGACCAGGAGAGCGTCGACGCGTACCTCGATCAGCTCGCCGCGGGCGTGGACCGCCTGATCGAAGCCGGTCTACTGCCGGATCGCGGACTCGTCGCCTGCGGCGGCAGCGCCTGGTTCGACCGGGTCATCGCCCGTCTCGGCGGCCTCCGCGACCGGGCCCGGCTGGTCCTGCGCAGTGGCGCCACGGTCACCCACGACGACGGGTTCTACCGGGAGCGGACGCCGTTCACCCGGGTGCCCGCCGAGGGGCCGCTCGCCGCGGCGCTCGAGATCTGGGCCCAGGTGATCTCGGCGCCCGAGCCCGGCCTGGCCATCGCCGGCATGGGCAAACGCGACGCGTCGTTCGACGAGGGGCTGCCGGAGCCGCTCGACGTCCGCCGGGCGGACGGTCACACCGTCAAGGCCGAGGGGGTACGGGTGACCAAGCTGAACGACCACCACACGTACCTCGCCGTCGCGGATCTCGCCCTGACCCCCGGCGACCTGATCCGTTTCGGTCTCTCGCACCCGTGCACCGCCTTCGACAAGTGGCGCGACATCCCTCTGGTCGACGAGGATCGGCGGGTCGTGGACGTGCTGCACACCTATTTCTGAGGAGGCGCCGTGACCGGCTTCCGGCTGGAGCGGTGGGACGAGCGGGCGCCCGAGACGGTACGGGCTACCGGCGCCGGGTGAATCGGCGGGCGGAGCGCCGTACTCCCGGACGGTCGTCCCCCGCCGGGGGATGGTCTACCGGATCGATGGTGTTTACGGTGGTTGAGCGCCGAACGAGCGTTTTCACCGACTGCGCCGTTGGAGTCCGCCATGTCCGTATTCCGCGCATCTGCCGGCGAACCCGTCCACCGTCCGCCCGAGGCGCCGCACCCCGCGTCGCCGCCGGGTCATCGGGTGCCTCACCAGCGCGCCTCCGAGCACCGCTACCCGGACGGCCCCACCGAGCCGCTCGGCACCGCCCGCGACGGTCCCGCCCCGGAGAGCCGGCCGCGGGAGGGCGCGGCTCCCGATCCGCCGGCGGCTCTGATCCCCCGGGCCGCCACGCCGCCCCCGATCGTCGTGGCCGACCCCGAGCCGGCCGTCGCCCCGCGCCCGCGCCGCCGCCGGGCCGGGATCGTCGCCGCGATCCTCCTCAGCCTGCTGGCCCTGCTGGCGTCCGGGGCCGGCGTCTGGCTCTCCTGGCGTGCCTACCAGGCGACCCGTGCCCCCGAGCCCGCCTTCCGGGCCGCTCCGGTGATCGCCTCGGTCGCGGCCCGGCCGCCGCAGCCGGCGCGATACCCGGTCGCCTACGCCAAGGAGCCGCTGCGCCTGCAGGTGGCCTGCGCCGCCGTGCTGCACCTGGACCTGGACGAGCCCCGGGCCGACGCCGCCGAGGTCCTCGCCGACCTGCGCTACGACGGCGGCTGCGGGACCAAGCCGCCGCAGCTCGGCCTCGGCGTGGGCGCGGCCGGTGGCAGCCGTCAGGTGAGCGCCGACGCCGACGCGGCCGACTGCGACCGGGCGATCCGCACCGCCCCGCTGGGCCGGGGGCTGGCGGTGGAGGTCAAGGAGGGCACGGCCGTGTGTGTGCTCACCGCGGCGGCGCCGGCCCAGCTCGTGCTCGTGGAGATCATCGACGTCGGCGGCTCCGGCACCGCCGGCCTGCGTGCCACATCCTGGCAGGTTCCGGGAGACCGGTAGACCGGCCCGTGGCACGCGGCGCGGGGCGCTCCTGACAGAATGTCGGGTGCGCCCCGCGAACCCTGTTAGGAGACTCTTCCGTGATCCGTACCCATGACGCCGGCACTCTGCGCGCGAGCGACGCCGGCACGACGGTGACGCTCGCCGGGTGGGTCGCGCGCCGGCGCGACCACGGCGGTGTCATCTTCGTCGACCTCCGTGACGCCTCCGGCGTGGTCCAGGTGGTGTTCCGCGAGGAGGATGCGCACGCGCTGCGCAACGAGTTCTGCGTCAAGGTCGTCGGCGAGGTCAACGCCCGCCCGGCCGGCAACGAGAACCCGGATCTCGCGACCGGCGAGATCGAGGTGGTCGCCAGCGAGCTGATCGTCCTCTCCGAGGCGGCCCCGCTGCCGCTGCCGGTCGACGACACCATCACCGCCTCCGACGACCTGCGCCTGAAATACCGCTACCTCGACCTGCGCCGCTCCGGCCCGGCCAAGGCGCTGCGCCTGCGCAGCCGCGCCAACCAGATCGCCCGCGAGGTCCTGCACGCCCGCGACTTCAACGAGATCGAGACGCCGACGCTGACGCGCTCCACGCCGGAGGGCGCCCGCGACTTCCTGGTCCCGGTCCGCCTCCAGCCTGGTACGTGGTATGCGCTGCCCCAGTCCCCGCAGCTGTTCAAGCAGCTGCTGATGGTGGCCGGCATGGAGCGCTACTACCAGATCGCCCGCTGCTACCGCGACGAGGACTTCCGCGCCGACCGGCAGCCGGAGTTCACCCAGCTCGACATCGAGATGTCCTTCGTCACCCAGGAGGACATCATCGAGCTAGGTGAGGAGATCGTCTCCCGCCTGTGGAGCGAGCTCGCCGACTACCAGGTCCCCCTGCCGATCCCGCGGATCACCTGGACCGACGCGATGAACCGCTACGGTTCCGACAAGCCCGATCTGCGGTACGGGGTGGAGCTGGTCGAGCTGACCGACTACCTGCGCGGCACCGCGTTCCGGGTGTTCGCCGGCGCGATCGACGCCGGGGGCTACGTCGGCGCGGTCGTCATGCCGGGCGGCGCCGCCCAGACCCGCAAGGAGCTGGACGGTTGGCAGGACTGGGCGAAGGCGCGGGGCGCCCGTGGCCTGGCCTACGTGGTCCTCGACGCCGAGACCGGCGAGCCGAAGGGCCCGGTCGCCAAGAACCTGTCGCCCGAGCACCTGTCCGGCCTGGCCGACCAGGTCGGCGCGAAGCCGGGTGACGCGGTGTTCTTCGCCGCCGCCACCGAGCGCCGGGAGGCCCAGGAGCTGCTCGGCGCGGCCCGGATCGAGATCGCCAAGCGGGCCGGCCTGATCGACGAGTCCGCCTGGGCGTTCTGCTGGGTGGTGGACGCGCCGATGTTCGAGAAGACGGACGAGGGTGGCTGGACCGCCGTGCACCACCCGTTCACCTCGCCGAACGAGGAGTGGATCGACACCTTCGAGTCCGCCCCCGACAAGGCCCTGGCGTATGCGTACGACATCGTGGTCAACGGCAACGAGATCGGCGGCGGCTCCGTCCGTATCCACCGGGCCGACGTGCAGAGCCGGGTCTTCGACCTGCTCGGCATCACGCCGGAGGAGGCCGCCGACAAGTTCGGCTTCCTGCTCGAGGCATTCAAGTACGGTCCGCCCCCGCACGCCGGCATCG
Source organism: Actinoplanes philippinensis (assembly GCF_900113015.1). Classification (GTDB taxonomy): domain Bacteria; phylum Actinomycetota; class Actinomycetes; order Mycobacteriales; family Micromonosporaceae; genus Actinoplanes; species Actinoplanes philippinensis. Next base: position 61,761 of record NZ_FONV01000005.1, on the reverse strand, counting down.
CGCTCGGCTGGGACCGGACGTGCATGCTGCTCAGCGGCAACGAGTCGATCCGTGAGGTGATCGCCTTCCCGAAGACGCGGGGCGGTTTCGACCCGCTGACCACCGCGCCGACCCCGATCACCGCGCAGCAGCGCCTGGAGGCCGGCATCGACGCCAAGCCGAAGGCCGCGGCGGGTGCTCCGGGGACGGACGGGCAGGCCGCGCCGGTCCAGCACTCCAACTAGCTCAGCGGGAAAAGGCCGGCGACCGGATCGCCGGCCTTTTTCGTGCCCATCATGCAAAGAAGTTGTGCATAGAAACTGTGCACAGTTATTGTGCAAGCATGACGAGCGATGAGCGCAGGACCGATGAGCGCATGACCGAGGTGCACCTCAGCGCCCGGCAGATCCGGGTGCTCGCCCACCCGCTGCGGATCCGCCTGCTGGGTGAGCTGCGGCTGCAGGGCCCGGCGACCGCCACCCGCCTCGCCGAGGCCCTCGACACCAACACCGGGGCCACCAGCTATCACCTGCGCCAGCTCGCCGACGCCGGCCTGGTGGTCGAGGAGGACCGGCCCGGCAGCGGCCGCCAGCGCTGGTGGCGGGCCCTGCACGAGCTGTCCAGCTGGCAGCGCAGCGACTACGAGGGCGACGCCGACGCGGCCGCCGCCGTCGACTGGCTGGAGTCCTATCAGCTCAACCTGATGGTCCAGCGCGTCGAGGCGTGGCGGCTGATCGCGCCGGGCGAGACGCAGGAGTGGCGTGACGTCTCCGGCCTCGGCGACTACGCGCTCACCCTGGCCCCGGAGCAGCTGCACGCCCTGCAGTCGGAGCTGGAGGAGCTGATCGAGCGCCACCGCGCCCGGGCGCTGGCCGACCCGCGGCCCGGCGCACGCCAGGTGATGCTCTTCTACGGCGCGATGCCGTGGGTGGGTGAGGTCAAGTGAGCGCCGCCCAGGTCCGTGCCCGTTATGTGACCCTGCTCAGCCTGCGCTGGGCCCCGGTCGGGCTGCTCATACCGGTCCTCGTGCTGCTGCCGCTCGAGCGGGGGATCTCCCTCCTTCAGATCGGCTCGGCCGTCGCCGTCCAGGGTTTCGTCGTCCTGCTGCTGGAGCTGCCGACCGGCGGGCTCGCCGACGCGCTCGGGCGACGGCCGGTCCTGCTCGTCGCCGGGGCGGTCAACCTGGTCGCGTTGTCGCTGTTCGCGGTCGCCGGCACGTTCTGGCTGCTCGCCGCTTCCTACCTGCTGCAGGGCGTTTACCGGGCGCTCGACAGCGGGCCGCTGCAGTCCTGGTTCGTCGACCGGTCCCTGGCCGCCGACCCGGGGGCCGACATCGAGAGCGGCCTCAGCCGGGGCGAGGTCGCCTGCAGCCTGGCGATCGGGGGCGCGGCCCTGGCCAGTGGCGGCCTGGTCTGGCTCGGGCCGGTCGGCCTCGGATCGCTCGGGCAGGTGAGCGCGTTGACCGTACCGGTGCTGGTCGCTCTTGCTCTGAGCCTGCTCAGCACGGTCGCCGTGGCGCTGATCATGGCCGAGGACCGCCCCGCCCGCGGAAAGGCCGCACTCGGAGCCTCGCTCCGCGGTGTGCCGGTGGCGATCGGCGGAGCGCTGGCCCTCGCCCGCCGGTCCCGGGTCGTGCAGGCGCTGATCGCCGTCGAGTTCCTGTGGAGCTTCGGCATGGTCACCTTCGAGAAGCTGATGCCGGTGCGTCTCAGCGAGGTCACCGCCGCGGCCGGCCCCTTGATCGGGCCGGTCAACGCGATCGCCTGGGCCGCCTCCGCCGCCGGCGCCGCCCTCGTGCCGCTGCTCGTCCGCAGTGCCGGCGCACGGTGGGCCGGGTTCACGCTGTGCCTCGCGCAAGGCGTCATGATCGTCGGCATGGGCCTGTTCGCCGGCCCGGCCGGAGTGATCGGCGCGTTCCTGCTCTGCTACGCGGTGCACGGCGCGGCCAACCCGGTGCACTCCGGACTGCTCCACCGCCAGGCCACGGGGGAGTACCGGACGAGCCTGCTCTCGCTCAACTCGATGGTCGCCGCGCCGGGCTTCTCGATCGGGGCGATCGTCCTCACCGCCGTCGCCGTCCGGACCAGCACAACCACCGCCATCGTGGCCGGCGCGGTGGTGCTGGCCGCCGCCGCTCCGCTCTATCTGGTCAAATCGCCGGCCGTGTTTCGGGAACCCGCCCCTTCGGGTACCAGCGAGTCACTGGCTCTCTGACCCCCCGGAGGAACCGATGCTCGCCATCGCCGCCGCCGTAGTCTTCGGCATCTACCTGCTCGCCGACCTGTTGGACACCAACTTCGGCGCGCCCGACCTGTTCAACTTCTCCACCATGGCGTCACTGGGCCTGCTGCTGCTCGCCCTCTACCTGGCGGGCATCGGCAGCGGGCCGCGTGCGTCCTCCGGCGCGGGCAGCGGCCGCCGCTTCTACGGCCGTCGTCCCGGCCGCGGCTGACCGCTTCCTCCGGCTCGTCTCTCCCTCTGCGGGGGAGGCAGTCCGGCTCGTCCTTCCCTCTGCGGGGGAGGCAGTCCGGCTCGTCCTTCCCCTTGTGGGAAGCCCTCCGGCCACTCCGGCCCGCCCTTCCCCCGGGGGCGGGCCGGAGCATTTTCCGGCACTCTCGGTGAGGCCTTCGTAGCAGGTGGACAGGTTGTCCACAGGCCGGCCGACGGTGTTTCGGATCGATGCCGGAAGGCCGGTACTGTCGGTTGTGATGGAAACGGAAGGGCTCTTCTCCCTCGCACCGCCGGACGCTCGAGCAGCGGATCCGGCCGCCGCCGCGACCGCCGGATTCGGGCGGCCGGCCGGTGACGCGCCCCTGCCGGTGCGGATGCGGCCCACCTCCCTCGACGAGCTGATCGGCCAGGAGCACCTGCTCGCGCCCGGCGCCCCGCTGCGCCAGCTGGTGACCGGGGCCAGCCCGATGTCGGTGATCCTCTGGGGCCCGCCCGGCACCGGCAAGACCACCATCGCGCACCTGGTGGCCAACGCCACCGATCGCAAGTTCGTCGCCATGTCCGCCCTGACCGCCGGGGTCAAGGACGTGCGCGCGGTGATCGACACGGCCCGGCGCGAGCGGCGATACGGCGGGCCGCCCACGGTGCTGTTCATCGACGAGGTGCACCGCTTCAGCAAGACCCAGCAGGACTCGTTGCTCGCCGCCGTCGAGGACCGGACGGTCACGCTGCTCGCGGCGACCACCGAGAACCCGTACTTCTCGGTGATCTCGCCCCTGCTCTCCCGATGTGTGCTGCTCACCCTCCAGTCTCTCGGCGAGGATCACGTCCGCGACCTGCTCCGGCGCGCGACCACCGACGAGCGCGGCCTGGGCGGCGCCGTCACCCTCACCGCCGAGGCAGAGGATCATCTGGTCCGGCTGGCCAACGGCGACGTCCGCAAAGCCCTGACCGCCCTCGAGGCCGCGGCCGGATCCGCCCTGGCCCAGTCCGCCACCGAGATCGACCTCGCCACGGCGGAGAAAGCCGTCGACGTGGCCGCCGTCCGCTACGACCGTGACGGCGACGCCCACTACGACGTGATCAGCGCGTTCATCAAGAGCATGCGCGGCAGCGACCCCGACGCCGCCCTGCACTATCTGGCCCGGATGCTGGTGGCCGGTGAGGACCCGCGGTTCATCGCCCGGCGCATCGTCATCTTCGCCAGTGAGGACGTCGGCATGGCCGACCCGCAGGCGCTGCTCGTGGCGAGCGCCGCCGCCCAGGCCGTGCAAAACGTGGGCCTGCCCGAGGCCGGGCTCAACCTGGCCCACGCCGTCGTGCACCTGGCCACCGCGCCCAAGTCCAACAGCGTCACCGTCGCCCTCGGCGAGGCGATGGCCGACGTCCGCTCCGGCCGGGGCGGGCCGGTCCCGCCGCACCTGCGCGACGCGCACTACCCCGGTTCGCGGGGCCTAGGCCACGGCCGGGGCTACCGCTACCCGCACGACGATCCACGCGGCGTCGTCCGCCAGCAGTATGTTCCCGATGATCTGGTCGGGACCGACTACTATCGGCCGACCGATCATGGCGCCGAACGCGCCGTCGGTGAACGGGTGCCGCGACTTCGCCGGATCGTGCGAGGCCTCGGCCCCACGCGAACACCGCCGAACGGGCCGGTCACCGCTTCGGCGGGCACCCCGGACCGCGCGGCGGGTGGTGCTCGGGCCGCGAATGAGTCACAGTCTTCGGCGGACTCGGAACCGGTCGCCACCGCGCCGGCCACAGCCGGAGCGGCCTCGGGACCGGAGGATGCCTCGGCGCCGGAGGGTGCCGAAGCTGCTTCCGGACCGCAGGGTGCCGAAGCAGCTTCGGGACCGCAGGGTGCCGGACAGGCCTCGGGGCCACAGGGTTCCGTAGCGGCCTCGGGACCGGAGGATGCCGGCCCGGCGTCGCGGTCGGAGGGCGCCGGAGCCGTTGAGGCCGCGGCTGCGACGGCGGGCTCCGGTGGGAGCGCTTCCGCCGATGGGGCCGACCCGGCCGCGGAGGCGGCCGGCAGTGGTGGCGGGGTCACCGGAGCGGGCGGGCAGGTGACCGCCGAGGGTGACACCGAGGGCAGTGACGACAGCGGCGAAAGTGCCGGGGAGGAACAGCGGTGACAGGGCGGGGTGCCGAACGGCCCGACGACGAAGCCGGCCAGGGCGGTAAGAGCCGCCGGCGCTTCGGGCGTGGTGGCGGCCGTGCCGAGCAGCCGGCCGTTCCCCAGGAGGTCCCGCGCGAGGAGACCGGCTGGCTCGACGACCTGCGCACGGCCAAGGAGGAGGGCGGGGCGATCGGCCCCGGCACCCGTCCCGGCGAGGCCCGGACCAGCAAGTCCGGGCGGATGGCCCCCGGCCCCGACGAGGAGCCCGACGACGACTTCGCGTTCCCGGGCGGCCCGGAGGACGGCTTCCCTGGTGACGGTGCCGGCGACGGCGAGGGCACCACAGGGTGGCAGACGGCGCCGGGTCAGCGGTCCGGGCCGGTGCCGCGAACCGCTCCGGTCTCGCCCGGCGCCATGCCTTCCGGTGGTGCCATGCCTTCCGGTGCTGCGCCGGGTGCTGTTCCGCCCGGTGGGCTTCCGTCGGGTGGCTCTCCGGCCGGGCCTGGTCAGATGCCGCCCGGTCGTGGTGGGTCGCGACCTGGGCCGGGGCAGCGTGCGGGCGGGATGCCGCCGGGAGCGGCACAGCCGGGTCCGGCGCCGGCCGGTGGGCCTCCGCCGGGTGCGGGTGCGCCCGGGCAGATGCCGGCGCGGCCGGTCAGCCCCGGGCAGATGCCGCCCGGTGGGCAGGGGCCGTTCGATCAGCAGCAGGGGCGTGGCAGCCGTGGTCCGGGGGGGCAGCGGCCTCCCGGTGCGGTCCCTCCTGGCGCGCTGCCGCCGGGTGCCGTGCCTCCCGGTGCGGTTCCGTCCGGCGCTGCTCCGTCCGGCGCTGTTCCGCCCGGGAGTCTTCCGCCTGGAGGGTTTCCTCCCGGGACTGTTCCGCCTGGTCAGGTGCCGCCCGGTGCTCGTCGGGGCGGGCCGCCGCAGGGTGGGCGTGCCGCTGTCGGGCCGGAAGCCGGCGCCGGTCGACGGCCGATCAACCCGGATCCGTCCGGTCAGATGTTCCCCGGTCAGGCGCCGGCGGGTGGTCCCGTCGTGCCGCCGTCCGGCAATGCTCCCGAGATCCCGCCGAGCCGGCCCGCACCGCCCGGTGCCCGTCCGGTCTCTCCGGGCGCGCGTCCGGTCCCGCCGGGTGTCCGGCCGGTCTCCCCGGGTGTCCGGCCGGTGTCGCCGGGCGCTCCCGCGCGTGACCGTTTCCGCCCTTCGGATCCGGTGTCCCCGGGACGTCCCGACGGCGTCCACCAGACGGGCCCGGTCCCCAGCGGTTACGACGCCGTCCACCAGTCCGGTCCCATCCCGAACGTGTATGACCAGTCGGGCCCGATCCCGACCGGCCGTGACGGTGTGCACCAGTCCGGGCCGATTCCGGGCGGGCGCCAGACGGGTCAGGTTCCGGGTGGCTATGACGCCGTTCATCAGTCCGGTCCCATCCCGAACGTGTATGACCAGTCGGGCCCGATTCCGCGTGGCCGTGACGGTGCGCGCCCGCCCGGCCCGGTTCCGGGTGGGCGGCAGCCGGGTCAGGCTCCTGGCGGGCGGCAGCCGGGTGAGGTTCCGGGTGGCTACGACGCCGTCCATCAGTCCGGTCCCATCCCGAACGTGTATGACCAGTCGGGCCCGATCCCGCGTGGCCGTGACGGTGCGTACCCTTCCAGCCCGGTCTCGGGTGGTCGGCAGGCGGGTCAGGCTGCGGGTGGGCGTGATGGCGGCCGTCAGCCGGGTCAGGCCGCGAGCGGTTATGACGCGGTGCATCAGTCGGGCGCGATTCCCAGCGGTTATGACGCGGTGCACCAGTCGGGCGCGATTCCCAGCGGCTATGACGCCGTGCATCAGTCCGGGGCCATTCCGAACGGCCCGCAGCAGGGTGGGCGGGGAGCCTCCGGCACGTATGGGGCCGCCTCGGTGCCCGGTGCGGGTGGCGAGCGTCCCGGCCGGCCACGTGCCCGGCGTGCTCCGGCCGAGGAAGGCACGGCTGAGGGCCCGACCGGACGGCATTCCGGCCGTGGCGGGCAGCCGGGCCATGCCGCCGACGGGGCGCCGGGGCACCGTCCCGGGCAGCCGGGCCACGCGTCCGACGGCGGCCCCGGCCACCGTCCCGGGCATGCCGCTCCCGCGGGGCCCGGTGCCGAGCGGTCCGGCCGGCACGGTTCGCCGGACGGCGCGCTGCGGTCCGGCAGTGGCTCACACGCTTTCGTGCAGACCGGCTCCGCGACGGGTTCGCACAGCTTTGTGCGGCCGACGTCCGACGCCGGTCCGCGCGGGGTGAACCAGGCCGGCTCCGACGCCGGCCCACGCGGGGTGAACCAGGCCGGCTCCGACGCCGGCCCGCGCGGGGTGAACCAGGCCGGAGCAGACACCGGTTCGCGCGGGTTGAACCAGGCCGGAGCAGACACCGGTCCACGCGGTTTCCACCAGGCCGGGACCGACACGGGTTCGCACAGTTTCGTGCAGCCTGGCTCCGACGCCGGCTCGCGCGCTTTCCGCCAGGCCGGGACCGACACCGGCTCGCACAGCTTTGTGCAGACCGGCGGGGACACCGGCACCCAGAGCGTGATCCGTCGTGGCGAGGGCCTGACCCGCAGCGAGGAACGTCGCCGTCGGAACGCGCACCAGGGCGCCGACCCCGACGAGCCGGAGGCCGGCGGTTTCACCGGGACCCCGGACGTTCCCGGTCCGCGTCGTATCGGGCCCGGCGACGGACGTCCGGTCCGGGCCGCCGCGGCGGTGCCGCCGGTCGTTCCGGGCCGTCAGGGCGCACGGACCCCGGTCGTCCCGGGGCGGGCCGGCGCGATGGCGGACAGCACCTCCGGCGTGATCCAGCGTCCCGGTCGTGGTGGCCGTGGCGGGCAGCCGGGCGAGGACCGTGGCACGGGCGCCGTCGCCGTGCCCGAGCAGGCAGGACCCGGCCGCCGAGCCGCCCGCGCCGACGCGCCGGGCGGCCCCGGATCTCCGGGCGTCCAGACCGAGCCGGAGGAGCACACCGGCCGGCACAGCGGTCTCCGCCAGGACAACACCGGCCCTGTCCGGGCCGGCGCCCCGGCGCTCCCGCCGGGCGCGGGCCCTGCACCGGGACCGGGCGCCGCACCCGGCCGTGCCGCGGTCGGCCCGCCCGGACCGGGTGACGGACCTCCCCGAGGCGGAGCACGCGTACCCGGCCAGGGCCCGGCCCGAGCCCCGGGCCCGGCCCGAGGTGGCGCCGCGGTGCCCGGAAGGCCCCCGACCGGCCCGGACGGCATGCCCGCGGCCGCGATGGGTGCCGCCGGCGCGGTCGCGCCAGGTCGTGGCCGTCCCGGACCGGGCGGAGCACCGGGCCGTGGCCCGGCGGACTCCGACGGCGGCCCGACCGGCCTGCCACCCCGCGGCATGGGCGGCCCGGACGGCCCCCGGCCGGGCCGAGGCGAACCCGACGCGGGACGACCCGGTGGCGGCCCGGTGGGGCAGCCGGGTCGTGGTCCGGACGGCGGTCCCGGACGAGCGATGGGAACCGCCGGTCGTGGCGGCCCGGACGGTGACCAGGCCACAGCCATGGGCGCCGCGCCCGGCGGCCCGGACGGGGAGCCTTCGGGCCTGCCCGGCCGCGGCCCGTCGCGAGCCGTCGGCGGAGCTTCCGTGCCCGGTCGTGGGCCCGGCCCCGACGTTCCCGCACGAGCGCCGGGCGGCGCTGCCGGTGGCGGCCCGGACGGCTCCGATGGCCCGTCCCGGGCGCTGGGTGGCCCTGCCGGTCGCGGTGCGGATGGGTTCGACGGCCCGCCGCGCGTGTCAGGCGGCGCGTCCGTACCCGGCCGTGGACCGGCGGGCGCCGACGGGTCTTCCCGGGCCATGGGCGGTGCGTCTGTTCCCGGTCGTGGGCTCGATGTAGCCGATGGTCCGTCTCGGGCTGTGGGTGGTGCGTCTGTTCCGGGTCGTGGGCCGGATGGTGCTGACGGGCCGTCTCGGGCTATGGGCGGTGCGTCTGTTCCCGGTCGTGGACTCGATGTAGCCGATGGTCCGTCTCGGGCTGTGGGTGGTGCGTCTGTTCCGGGTCGTGGGCCGGATGGTGCTGACGGGCCGTCTCGGGCCATGGGTGGTGCGTCTGTTCCCGGTCGCGGGTCCGATGGGCCGGGCGGGCGTGGTGGCCGTGGGCCCGGTGACGGCATGGGACCCGGCGGCCAGGGCGCTGCTCGTGGTGGCGCTTCTGTGCCGGGTCGCGGTGGCCCCGACGGTGGGCCGGTGACCGGCGCCGTGGGTGCGGCGTCCGTCGGTGCGGCATCGGTGGGCGCCGCGTCGGTGGGCTCGGCCGCGCCCGGCCGGGCGTCGGTGGGCCGCGACCCGGGGACGACCGGAGGCCCCGCGGCGGGCACGGCGAGTGTCGGCGCCGCGAGTGTCGGCACGGCCGGGACCGCTGCGGCGGGGACCGGGGCTGCCGGATCCGGACGGGCCGGTGCGGGCGCCGGTGCCGGGGGCGCGAGCGGCCGTGTGGTGGCCGGTGCGAAAGCGAGCGCTCCGGGCGTACCCACTGATGATGGTCTTGGGGAATCGGGCCCGGCGGCCGGGGACGAGCCGGAGGGTGGCCTTCGTGGGGCGAGCGCCGAGCTTCGGCACAAGCTGCGCACGCAGCGGCGGCTGCGTCTGGTCACGCTGATGTCGCTGGCCGCGCTGGTGCTGCTGGTTCTGCCGGCGTTCTTCGTGGTGCGGTCGATGTCGGAGGATCCGGTGCTGGCGTCGCTGGACGCGTTGCCGGTTCCGGAGTGGGCGTCGAAGAACGACAAGGATTTCGAGACCGGCAACAGCCTGTGTCTGGGGGTCTGCGAGTTCCGGGAGCGGGTGTCCGAGTCGGATCAGCCGTTCGCGGAGACGACGAAGGTCTACACGAAGGCGCTGGCCGAGGCGGGGTGGACCGAGCGCAAGGTCAAGGGCTGCCCGGAGGCGCCGGTGCGTGCCGAGGAGGGCACCTACACCTGCTGGCAGCGCGACGAGTTGACCCTGGACCTCTCGGTGAGCCTGCCGGGCTGCGCTGTCGATCAGGTGTCGGCGGAGGGCAATCCCCAGGCGGGCGTGGCCGCGGAGCCGATCGATCCGGCCTCGTGTGTGGGATCGACGGTGAGCATCAAGGTGTGGAACGCGATCGAGGACGAACGCGGCAAGGAGGACCCGGCGCCGGGCCCGCAGGGGGTGCAGCCGGATCAGGTTCTGCCCACCGACGATTCCATCTTCCAGCAGACGAGTCCGACACCCGAGGCGTCGTGACGCGTGCGGTGGTCACGGACGGTAGGGTCTGTTGGTCGACCCGCCGAACCGTGACCACCCGAAGAGGAGAAAGCGCCACATGGATGCCGGAGAAATCGCAGGTCTGATCGCGGCGGGCGCCTTTCTGATGCTCGTTCTCGTGCTGGCCGTGCCGATCCTCAAGCTGGGGCGCACGATCGACGCCACGACCAATGCGATCAACGACACCGTGGACCGGACCGGTCCGCTGCTGTCGAACGTGAACACCACGGTGGAGAACGTGAACGTCGCGCTCGGCCAGGTTCAGGTCTCTTTGGACGGCGTCAACGTGCAGCTCGCGAAGGTCGACACGATGACCGAGCACGCGCAGAACGTGTCCGCGAACATCGCGAACCTGGTGACCGTGGTGTCCGCGGCCGCCGCGAACCCCCTGGTCAAGGTGGCGTCGTTCGGTTACGGCCTGCGTAAGGCCGCGAATGCGCGCCGGTCGGCCGAGGAGGAGCGCGAGGTTCGCGCCGCGATCAAGCAGCGCCGTAAGGCCGCCCGCTGAGCCTGGTTCCGCGAGAGAGGTATCACAGTCGTCATGAAGCGCCTGCTGTGGCTCGGCGTCGGCTTGGCCGTCGGCGCCCTCGTCGTCCGCAAGCTGAATCAGAAGGCCAACGAGTTCACCCCGACGGGCATCGCCACGTCCCTGTCGGAATCCGCTGGCGGCCTCGTCGAGTCGCTGCGTAGCTTCGTGGAGGACGTCCGCGAGGGGATGGCCGAGCGGGAGCAGCAGATCCACGAGGCGTTCGCCGCGGGTGAGCTGTATGAGGACAAATTCGCCGAGTTGCGTGACGACGCGCAGCCCGGCTCGCAGGAGGGAAATCGATGAAGACGGCAGAGGTCAAGCGGCGCTTCCTGGCGCATTTCGAGGCGAACGGGCACACGGTGGTCCCGAGTGCCCCGCTGCCGGCTATCGACGACCCGAACCTGCTGTTCATCAACGCCGGCATGGTGCAGTTCGTCCCGTTCTTCCTGGGCCAGCAGACCCCGTCGTATTCGCGCGCCGCGAGCGTGCAGAAGTGCATCCGGACGCCGGACATCGACGAGGTCGGCAAGACCAGCCGGCACGGCACGTTCTTCCAGATGAACGGCAACTTCTCGTTCGGCGACTACTTCAAGGCGGGCGCGATCCCGCTGGCGTGGGAGCTGTCCACCAAGCCGGTCGAGCAGGGTGGTTTCGGCCTGGACCCGGAGAGGATCTGGGCGACCGTCTACCTCGACGACGACGAGGCGATCGAGATCTGGAAGCAGACCGGCCTGCCTGCGGAGCGGATCGTGCGCCGCGGCAACAAGGACAACTTCTGGTCGATGGGCATCCCCGGCCCGGCGGGCCCCTGCTCCGAGCTGTATTACGACCGCGGTCCGGCGTACGGCAAGGAGGGCGGCCCGGAGGTCGACGAGGACCGGTACCTGGAGTTCTGGAACCTGGTCTTCATGCAGCACGAGATCACCGACGTGCGCTCGAAGGAGCAGTTCACGATCGTCGGTGACCTGCCCAAGAAGAACATCGACACCGGCATGGGCCTGGAGCGCATCGCGTCGATCCTGCAGGGCGTCGACAACCTGTACGAGATCGACGAGGTCCGCCCGATCCTGTCCCGTGCCGCGGAGATGACCGGCAAGGAGTACGGCAAGCGCTCCGGTCACGCCGCGTCCGAGAGCCACCCGGACGACGTGCGCCTGCGGGTGATCGCGGACCACGTGCGTACCGCGCTGATGCTGATCGGCGACGGCATCGTCCCGTCCAACGAGGGCCGTGGCTACGTGCTGCGCCGCATCATGCGCCGGGCGATCCGGGCGATCCGCCTGCTCGGCTGGCAGGAGCCGGCGCTGCCGATCCTGCTGCCGATCGCCCGGGACTGCATGTCCCCGTCGTACCCGGAGCTGGAGAAGGAGTTCGGCCGGATCTCCACGTACGCGTACGCGGAGGAGGACGCGTTCCTGTCCACGCTGAAGGCGGGCACCACGATCCTGGACACGGCGATCGCCGAGACCCGGGCGTCGAAGCAGACCCAGCTGTCCGGCTCGCAGGCGTTCAAGCTGCACGACACGTACGGCTTCCCGATCGACCTGACCCTGGAGATCGCGCAGGAGCAGGGCCTGCAGGTCGACCAGGAGGGCTTCCGCCGGCTGATGGCGGAGCAGAAGGCGGCGGCGAAGGCGGACGCGGCGGCGCGCAAGACCGGTCACGCGGACCTGTCGGCGTACCGTTCGGCGCTGGACGCGGGCGGCCCGGTCGAGTTCACCGGTTACCAGGAGATCACCCGGGAGTCGCGGGTCCGCGCGCTGATCGGTGACTCCGGGCGGATCGAGGTGGCCGGTGAGGGCGAGTTCGTCGAGCTGGTCCTGGACACCACCCCGTTCTACGCGGAGGGCGGTGGCCAGCAGGCCGACACCGGTGTGATCAACGTCGGCGGCGGCCGGCTGGAGATCGTCGACGTGCAGCAGCCGCTGCCGGGCCTGATCGTGCACAAGGCGCGGGTGGTCCGTGGCGAGGTGCGCGCGGGGGAGACCGGTCTGGCCGAGATCGATGTGAACCGGCGCAAGGCGATCTCCCGTTCGCACACCGCGACGCACCTGGTGCACCAGACGATGCGTAACTTCCTCGGCGAGTCGGCGACCCAGGCGGGCTCGCTGAACGCGCCGGGCCGGCTACGGTTCGACTTCCACACGCCGGGCGCGGTGAACCCGTCGGTGCTGTTCGACGTCGAGCAGCAGATCAACGAGGTGCTGCTGCGCGACCTCGAGGTGAACGCGTTCGTCACCTCGCAGGAGGAGGCGCGGCGGCTCGGCGCGATGGCGCTGTTCGGCGAGAAGTACGGCGACGAGGTCCGCGTGGTCGAGGTCGGTGACTACGCCCGTGAGCTGTGCGGTGGCACGCATGTGGCGCGGTCCGGCCAGCTGGGCCTGGTGAAGATCCTCAACGAGTCGTCGATCGGCTCCGGCGTACGCCGCGTGGAGGCTCTGGTCGGTCTGGACGCGTTCAGCTTCCTGGCGAAGGAGCACCTGCTGGTGTCGCGCCTGGCGGACCTGTTCCGGGTGCCGGGCGAGCAGGTCGCCGACCGGGTCGAGCAGACCGTCACGGCGCTGCGCGACGCGGAGAAGGAGCTGGAGAAGCTGCGGGCGCAGATGGTCCTCGGTGGGGCGGCCGCGCTGGCCGGCCAGGCGAAGGACGTGCGCGGGGTGGCGTATGTCGGGACCGAGGCGCCGGAGGGCGCGGCCGGCAACGACGTGCGGACGCTGGCGCAGGAGATCCGCGGCAAGATCGACGCGGCGCGGCCCGCGGTGGTCGCGGTGACCGCCCGGTCCAACGCCAAGGCGTCGCTGATCGTTGCGATCAACGGCGCGGCGAAGAGTCGTGGCATCTCGGCGCAGGACCTGGTGAAGGCGGCGCTGTCCGGCCGGGGCGGCGGCAACGCCGACCTGGCGCAGGGTGGCGGCGTCCCGGCGGAGGAGGCGCCGCGCCTGCTCGCGGCGATCGAGCAGGCGGTCGCCGACAAGGCCTGATTCCCAGCTGGTGAGAGCGCTCCGGAGCAACTCCGGAGCGCTCTTGTCGTTACGGCGGGTGATTGGTGTCTGCTGTTTGGGTACTCCGTTTCTTAGCGGATCTTTAGGCCTTGCCCCGGGTGGCGGCGCTGCGGCCAGCGAGGGGGCTAAGCTCTTGGTCGCGATCGGTGACGATCATCAAAGGGATCGTGCACAGGTCTTCGCATCAGTGCGTAATCGGGGACGGGAGATGCGGGTTGCTGCGGTGCAGGGTGGGAGCGTGATCATGCGCTTCACTCGGGGTGTCCGCCTGGGTGTGGACGTGGGTCAGGTGCGGGTCGGTGTCGCCAAGTGCGACCCGGACGGGATCCTGGCCAGCCCGGTGGTGACCGTGCCCCGTGACCGGGAGGCCGGCGACGACGGCACGCCGAAGGACATGGCGGAGCTGGCCCGGCTGGTGGCCGAGCACGAGGTGACCGAGGTGGTGGTCGGGCTTCCGGTGGCGCTCAACGGGCGCGAGGGGGTGGCGGCCGGCCACGTCCGCGCGTATGCGGAGCGGCTGAGCGCGGTGCTCGCGCCGGTGCCGGTGGTGCTGACCGACGAGCGGATGTCGACGGTGGTGGCCAGCCGGCGGTTGTCCGAGCGTGGGGTGAAGGGCAAGCGCCAGCGCGCGGTGGTGGATCAGGCGGCGGCCGTGGAGATCCTGCAGGGCTGGCTGAACGCGCAGCGGAGGCAGACTTAATTGGACGAGATGGAACTCAGGTTCGAGGGCAACCCCGACCCCGGGCGGTGGCGTCACCGCCGTAAGGAGGGGAAGGGCCGCTCCGTCGTCGCGTTCGTGATCGTCCTGCTGCTGCTCGGCGGGCTCGGCGCCGGCGGGTGGTACGGCTACGACCGTTTCGCCGGCCGGTTCCTGGCCGCCGACTACGACGGCCCCGGCAGCGGCGAGGTGATCGTCGAGGTCAAGAAGGGTGACAGCGCCTCCACGATCGCCGAGACGCTGCACGGCGCGGGCGTGGTCAAGAGCACCCGGGCGTTCGTCAACGCGGCCAACGAGAACCCGAAGAGCACCGGCATCCAGGTCGGGCAGTACAAGCTGCGCAAGGAGATGAAGGCCAGCGAGGCGGTGGTGGCGCTGCTGGACCTGAAGAACAAGCACGTCGAGGGCGCGTTCACCATCCCCGAGGGCTGGACCCACATGCAGGTCTTCGACGCGCTGTCCAAAGAGACGGGCATCCCGGTGGCGGAGTTCGACAAGGCCGCCGAGAACGTGCAGGCGCTCGGTGTCCCGGCCCTGTGGTTCAAGCGCACCGACGGCAAGAAGGTCAACAAGAAGGACATCGAGGGCTTCCTCTACCCGGCCACCTACGAGCTGCCGAAGGACGCCACCGCCGAGCAGATCCTGAAAATGATGATCAAGAACTTCAACGCCGAGATGGACAAGCTCGACTTCGTCGAGACGGTGCAGAGCGAACTCAACATCTCGCCGTACGAGGCTCTGGTCGCCGCCTCGATCGCCCAGGTCGAGGCCCGTCTGGACGTGGACATGGGGCCGGTGGCCCGGGTGCTCTACAACCGGGCGTACACCGGGAACTTCCCCTGCACCTGCCTGCAGCTCGACAGCACGGTCAACTACTGGCTTCGCCTGATCGGCAAGGACGCCAAGGCCTCGGAGAAGCTCCTCGCCTCCGAGTTGCACGATCCGAAGAACCCGTACAACTATGACGTCAAGGGCATGGCGATCGGGCCGATCAGCAACCCCGGTGAGGTCGCGCTCAAGGGTGCGATGAATCCGCCGAAGAGCAACTACTACTTCTTCGTGACGATCGACGACAAGGGCACGACGGCGTACGGCGTGACCAACGACGACCACGAGAAGAACAAACTGATCGCGTGCAAGAACGGCATCCCGATCTGCTGACCCTCTGACGGGTGCTGTGGCCGGCCGGGGTTGCCCGCCCGGCCACAGCGCGTTAGGCAGGAACCCAGGGGTGGGCGCGAAGGCATCGATGTGGGTATGGTGCGCGTCAGTGCTGGTCGTGTTCTGACCGGAGTCGGCCGGACGGGCAGCGGAGGCAGACGGAGATGATCGACGAACTGGATGTGGCGTTCGAAGAGGACGCCGAGTCGAGTGGTTCAGGGCGAAGCGGCCGGGCCAAGCGAGGCCGGGGCCGGTCGGCCATCGCGCTGACCATGACCCTGCTGCTGTTCGCGGTGCTGGGTGGTGGCGTCTACTTCGGCTACACCAAGGTCGCGAGTTTCTTCGTCGCCGCCGACTACGAGGGCTCCGGCACCACCCCGGTCGAGGTCACGATCCGCAAGAACCTGTCGCTCACCGAGATCGGCAACGAGCTGGTCGAGGCCGATGTGGTGAAGAGCACAAAGGCGTTCACCGAGGCCGCCGACGCCGAGCCGAAGAGCAAGAACATCCAGGCCGGCACCTACGTGCTGCGTAAGCAGATGGCCGCCAAGCAGGCACTCGCGCAGCTCCTCGACCCGAACACGCGGCTCAGCAAGGGCGTGACGGTCCCCGAGGGCAAGACCGCGAAGCAGACCTACGAGCTGCTCTCCAAGGGCACCGGCATCCCGGTGAAGGACTTCGAGGAGGCGGCGAAGGACCCGGTGGCGCTCGGCGTGCCGGACTGGTGGTTCAACCGCGGTGACGGCAAGCAGCCGGCCAAGAGCATCGAGGGCTTCCTCTTCCCGGACACCTACGAGTTCGACACCAAGGTGACCGCCCAGCAAGCGCTGCGGACCATGGTGGAGCACTTCCTCACCGTCACCGGCGACATGAGCTTCGCCGACGAGGTGCAGAAGAACCGGAAGGTGTCGCCGTACGAGGCGTTGATCGTGGCGTCACTGGCCCAGGCCGAGGCCGGTATTCCCGCCGACTACCCGAAGGTGGCCCGGGTCGCCTACAACCGGGCGTACGTCAAGGACATGCCCCTGCAGTTCGACGTGACCACGAACTACTGGCTCCAGCTCAACGGCAAGGATCCCAAGCACTCCGGCCAGCTCCTGCAGAAGGAGATGGACGACCCGAAGAACCCGTACAACACCGAGATCGTGAAGGGCCTGCCGGTCGGGCCGATCAACAACCCCGGCAAGGCGGCGCTGATCGGGTCGCTGAAGCCGGCCAACGGGCCGTGGCTGTTCTTCGTGGCGATCGACAAGAGCGGCCGGTCCGCCTTCGCCGTCACTGACGCCGAGCACCAGAAGAACGTGCAGAAGGCCTGCGCCAACGGTATCGACCTCTGCGGGAAATGAGCCGGTTCCCCGGCCCCGTAAAGTGGGCCGGGTGCAGAGCAAAGACGAGACCCCGTCCAGCGGCCGGAAGGCCGCCGTGTGCGGTAAGCCGATCGCACACTCGCTCTCCCCGGTGATCCACAATGCCGGGTTCGCCGCCGCCGGGCTGTCCGGCTGGACGTATGAGGCGATCGAATGCGCCGAGTCCGAGCTGCCCGATCTGGTGGCCGGGCTGGGCCCGGAGTGGGCCGGGCTGTCACTGACCATGCCGCTCAAGGAGGCCGCGCTGCGGCTGGCCACCTCGGCGTCACCGGTCGCCATCGCGGCCGGTGTGGCCAACACGCTGGTCCGGCAGCCGGACGGCGGCTGGCACGCCGACAACACCGACGTCCCGGGCATGGTGCACGTGCTGCGGGAGGCCGGTCTCGGCCTGAGCCGCGGCCGGCACGCGGTCAAGGAGGCGCCCCCGCGGATCACCGTGCTCGGCGGCGGCGGCACCGCCCGTGCCGCGCTCGCCGCCGCGGCCGAGCTGGGCGCCGAGACGGTCACCGTGGTCACCCGCCGGCCGGAGTCCCGTGACGAGCTGGCCCCGGTGGCGGTGGCTCTCGGCCTCACCGTCGACGGTGTGGCCTGGGCCGACGCGGAGGGCGCGTTCGACGCCGACGCGGTGCTGTCGACAGTTCCCAAGGGGGCCGCCGACGAGCTGGCCGAGCGGGTCACCTGGCGCCCCGGGAGCGTGTATTTCGACGCCCTCTACGACCCGTGGCCCACTCCGCTCGCCGCGTCCGCGACCAAGCACGACATCCCCGTGGTCTCCGGGCTCGATCTGCTGCTGGCCCAGGCGCTCAGCCAGTTCGAGCAGTTCACCGGGCTGGCGGAGGCGCCGCAGGAGGCGATGCGCAGGGCGCTCGGCGAGGCGGTCGCGGCCCGTGGGTGACAGCGGGCCGGGTGTCCGCAGGGCGGGATGCGGCCGGGCACCCGCTGTCGCCTACGGGCGTCGTGCCAGACTGTTGCGGTGTTGCGCTGGCTGACTGCAGGTGAATCGCACGGACCGGCGCTCGTCGCGCTGCTCGAGGGTGTCCCCGCCGGGATCGAGGTGACGAGCGCTGACATCACCCGTGATCTGGTGCGCCGCCGCCTGGGTTACGGTCGCGGCGCCCGGATGAAGTTCGAGCAGGACGAGCTGGAGCTCATCGGCGGCATCCGGCACGGGGTGACCCAGGGCTCGCCGGTCGCGATCCGGGTCGGCAACACCGAGTGGCCCAAGTGGGAGACGGTCATGGCGGCCGACCCGGTCGACCCGGAGGTGCTGGCCTCGCAGTCGCGTAACGCGGCGCTGACCCGCCCGCGTCCCGGTCACGCCGACCTGGCCGGTATGCAGAAGTACGGGCACACCGACGCCCGTCCGATCCTGGAGCGCGCCAGCGCCCGGGAGACCGCGGCCCGTGTCGCCGTCGGCGTCGTCGCCAAGAAGCTGATCAAGCAGGCGCTCGGCATCGACATCGTCTCGCACGTCATCGAGCTGGGCTCGGTCGCCGCCAAGCCGGGTCTGATCCCGACGCCGGACGACTTCGACCGGATCGACGAGGACCCGCTGCGCTGCCTCGACCCCGAGGCCAGCGCCCGCATGGTGGCCGAGGTCGACGCCGCCAAGCAGGACGCGGACACGCTCGGCGGCATCGTCGAGGTGCTCGCCTACAACGTGCCGCCGGGTCTCGGCTCGCACGTCCAGTGGGACCGCAAGCTCGACGCCCGCCTGGCCACCGCGCTGATGTCGATCCAGTCGGTCAAGGGTGTGGAGATCGGCGACGGGTTCACCCAGGCTCGTTCGCGCGGCTCGGTCGCCCACGACGAGATCGTCCCGACGCCCGAGGGTGTCAAGCGGGTGACCGACCGGGCCGGCGGCCTGGAGGGTGGCATCACCAACGGCGAGCCGCTGCGGGTGCGTGCCGCGCTCAAGCCGATCTCGTCGCTGAACCGGGCGCTGCAGACCGTCGACATCGTCACCGGCGAGCCGGCCACCGCGATCAACCAGCGGTCCGACGTCTGCGCGGTCCCGGCCGGCGCGGTCGTCGCCGAGGCGATGGTCGCCCTGGTGCTGGCCGAGGCGGCGACGGAGAAATTCGGCGGTGACTCGGTCGCCGAGATCCGCCGTAACCTCCGGTCGTACCTCGACAATCTGATCATCCACTGATGGCGCCGGTCGCGGTCCTCGTCGGTGTGATGGGCGCCGGCAAGACCACCATCGGCCGGGCCGTCGCCGCCGAGCTGGGCGTGCCCTTCGGCGACACCGACGCGATCATCGAGGAGCGGGCCGGCAAGCCGATCCCGGAGATCTTCGTCGACGACGGCGAGGCCGCGTTCCGCGCCCTCGAACGCGAGGTCGTGGCGGAGTCCCTGGAGACGTTCGGCGGCGTTCTCGCCCTCGGCGGCGGAGCGATCCTCGACGAGGGTACGCGTAAGCTGCTCGCTGCCCACACGGTCGTCTACCTGTCCGTGGAGCTGGCCGACGCGGTCAAACGGGTCGGGCTGGGTGCGGGCCGTCCCCTGCTGGCGATCAACCCGCGCGCCACCCTGAAATACCTGCTCGACCAGCGCCGCCCGCTCTACCTGGAGGTGGCCACGTACACCGTGACCACCGACGGCCGCGACGAGGCCGGCATCACCGCCGAGGTCGTCGCCGCCCTGCGCTAGGCGGCCGGGGTCTTCTTCTCCAGGGCGAGCAGCTCCGGGACGGTGACGAAGCGGAAGCCCCGCGCCTTGAGGCCGGCGAACATGGCGGGCAGGCCGCGCAGCGACACCAGCCGGTTCGGTTTGCCGGTGTCATGGGCCAGCACGATGGAGCCGGGGCGCACGTTGTCGACGATGTCGCGGACCTGCCCGTCCGGGTTCTTCTCGAAGTACAGCTCCCGCATCAGGTGCGACCAGAGCACGATGTCGTAGCCCATGAGGTCAGCGGCCAGCACGGTCGAGCCGCCGAGATGCCCGTAGGGCGGCCGCATCAGCGTCGGTGTCCGGCCGAACACCTTCTTGATCATCTCGTGGGTGCGGGTCAGCTCGCTCATCACGCCCGCCCGGTCCAGGGTGGCGAGGTCGTCGTGGGACCACGAGTGGTTGCCGATCTCGTGGCGGGACATCCGGTCGCGTACCAGATCGGCGTTGGCCTCCAGGTTGCGCCCGACCATGAAGAACGTGGCCGGAATCGCTGCGGCGTCGAGGGCGTCGAGCGCCATCGGCGTCCAGTCCGGGGCCGGCCCGTCGTCGAACGTGAACGCCACCACCGGCTCGGTGGTCTCCACGTAGTAGTGCACCGACAGCCCGGGGTTACGCATGTCGGCGGGCGCGTCCGCGGCCGCCGCGTAGCCACCGCTGAGCGGCGGCCGGTCCCAGCCGAACAGCCGCGGCAGCCCGATCGCGCCGCCCGCCCCGACGGCGACCCCTCCGGTGGCGAGGAGCGCACGCCGCATGACCGTCCGCCGATCGATACCCATTGCCATGCTCCCCCCGTTGCGGTCAGCGAGAGTATCGGAAGGCCGCAACGGGAATCTCAGCGGTTCGGGTGATGCCGTTCAGACGCCGGGATCGGGCAGGCGGCCCTCCAGGGCCTCGATGCGGCGTACGAGCGGAGCCAGCTCGGCGCGGACGGCGTTGAGCAGGGCGGGGGGCGCGGTCTGGTCGGGGCTGGTGGCGCGCAGGTGGGCGTATCCGGCGATGGCGGCGGCGACGGTGCGGCGGGCGGCCTTGCCGTCGACGGCCCGGGAGCGGAGCAGCTCGCCGGCGGCGCCGTCGGGCTCGGCGGCGAGGCCGATCAGCAGGTGCTCGCAGCCGACGTAGTTGTGGCCGAAGCCGATCGCCTCGCCGACGCTGAGCTCCAGGGCGACGGCGGCCGGGCCGCTGAACCGCAGCGCGCCGGGGGTGGCGGGCGGCTCCGGGGTGTCGGGGGCGGTCAGCGAGCCGGGGGCGACGTCCATCGCGGTGAGGATCTGCAGGGCCAGGTTGTTGCCCTCGGCGAGCACGCCGTGCAGCAGGTGGCCGGTGGTGACCGCGGCGGCGCCGGTCTCCCGGGCCCGGGCGGTGGCCAGGTTGAGGACGCCGACCAGGCGGGCGGTGAAGCTGGGCAGGCGCTCGGCGAGCCAGGCCGGGTCGATGTCGGTGAGGACCGCCTGGCGGATCGTGGTGATGCGGCGGACCGCCTGCTCCAGGGCGCGCTGGCAGATCGGCGAGACGGGCAGGCCGGTTTCGCGGACCGCTTCGGCGAGGTCGTCGGGAAGGTACACGTTGATTTTCGGCATGCCTCATGTGTAACCCGCTTGGGGTCATCTGTATATAACCCCATGAGGGCTCGCGGCGGTACGCATAGGGTGTAGCCCGTGGTGACGCGGATTCCGGTGACGGGCGACCGTCCATATGACGTGGTCGTCGGCCGAGGGCTGGCGGACGAGCTGCCCGCGATGATCGAGGGCGCGGCCCGGGTGGCGGTGCTGCACCCGCCCGCGCTCGGTGAGCGCGCCGAGGCCGTCGCCAAGTCGGCCGGGGCCGTGACCGTGGTGCCGATCGAGGTGCCGGACGCCGAGCGGGGCAAGTCCATCGAGGTCGCCGCCCGCTGCTGGGACGCGCTGGGGGCCGCGGGCTTCACCCGTACCGACGTGGTGGTGGGTGTCGGGGGTGGCGCGACCACCGACCTGGCCGGCTATGTCGCGGCGGCCTGGCTCCGCGGGGTCCGCTGGGTGCCGGTCGCCACCTCGGTGGCGGGCATGGTCGACGCCGCCGTCGGCGGCAAGACGGCCGTCAACATCGCCGCCGGCAAGAACCTGGTCGGCGCCTTCCATCCGCCGGCCGGGGTGATCTGCGATCTGGACGCGCTGGACACCCTGCCCGCCGAGGACATCGCGGCCGGCCTGGCCGAGGTGGTCAAGGGCGGGTTCATCGCCGACCCGCGGATCCTGGAGCTGGTCGAGGCCGATCCGGCCGCCGCTCTCGACCCGCGCGGTGACGTGCTGCGCGAGCTGATCGAGCGCAAGATCCGGGTGAAGGCCGACGTGGTCGGGGTGGACCTCAAGGAGTCCGGGCTGCGCGAGATCCTCAACTACGGGCACACGCTCGGTCACGCGATCGAGCGCCGCGAGAATTACACGTGGAAGCACGGGCACGCGATCGCGGTGGGGCTGGTCTTCGCGGCCGAGCTGGGCCGGCTCACCGGCCGGCTGGACGACGCGACGGCCGGCCGGCACCGGGCGATCCTGGAGTCGCTGGGACTGCCCACGGCGTACCCCGCCGAGGCCTGGAGCGACCTGCTGCCCGCCATGCGCGTCGACAAGAAGGCGCGGGCCGCCACCCTGCGGTTCGTGGTTCTGGACGGCCTGGCGAAACCGGGCATCCTGGCCGGGCCGGACGAGGAGCTGCTGCGCCGGGCGTACGCGGCGGTGGCCCGATGATCTATGTGCTGAACGGGCCGAACCTGGGCCGGCTGGGCCTGCGCGAGCCCGGGGTGTACGGGTCGTCGACCTATCAGGACCTGGTCGAGATGTGCCAGACCGTCGCCGACGACCTGGGCCTGACCGTCGAGGTGAAACAGACGGACGCCGAGCACCAGATGCTGGAGTGGCTCTACCGGGCCGCCGACGAGGGCGCCGACGTGGTGCTCAACCCGGGCGCCTGGACGCACTACAACTACGCGGTGCGGGACGCCTGCGCGATGCTGCGCGGCAAGCTGGTCGAGGTGCACATCTCCAACGTCCACGCCCGGGAGGAGTTCCGGCACCGGTCGGTCATCTCGGCGGTCGCCACCGGGGTCATCGCGGGGCTGGGTTTCGACGGATATCGCCTGGCCCTGGAGCACATCGCCCGGTAGGCCCGATTCGCTCCGGCCACGTTGACGCCGGTAGAGTGGTTCGGTCACCGAATCGTACAAAGATCAAGGCAGGAAATGGCTTCCACCAACGACCTGAAGAACGGCCTGGTGCTCAACCTCGACAAGGAGCTGTGGAGCGTTGTCGAGTTCCAGCACGTCAAGCCGGGTAAGGGTCCGGCCTTCGTGCGGACCACGCTGAAGCATGTGCTGTCCGGCAAGGTGGTGGACAAGACCTTCAACGCGGGCACCAAGGTCGAGACCGCGACCGTGGACAAGCGCACCATGCAGTACCTGTACCAGGACGGTGAGGACTTCGTCTTCATGGACCTGGACACCTACGACCAGATCCACGTCCCCGGCGCCACGGTCGGTGACAACGCCAACTACCTGCTCGCCGAGGCCGAGGCCACCGTCGCGCTGCACGAGGGCGTGCCGCTCTACATCGAGCTGCCGACCAGCGTGTTCCTCGAGGTCACCTACACCGAGCCGGGCCTGCAGGGCGACCGCTCGACCGGTGGCACCAAGCCGGCGACCGTCGAGACCGGCGCCACGGTTCAGGTTCCGCTCTTCATCACCACCGGTGAGAAGATCAAGGTCGACACCCGCGACGGCCGCTACCTCGGCCGCAGCTGATGGCTGAAGGTCCCAAGAAGGAGCGGCTCGCGCGTCGCAAGGCACGCAAGCGTGCGCTGGACGTCCTCTTCGAGGCAGACCTGCGTGACCTGCCGCCGAGCCAGGTGCTCCTGACGTACCTGGACCGGATCGCGAAGCCACACCCCGAGCACCTCGAGTATTCGAAGACGCTCATCGAGGGTGTGGCCAAGCACCTCGACCGGATCGACGAGCTGATCGCCAGTTACGCCGAGGGCTGGACGATCGACCGGATGCCCACGGTCGACCGCAACCTGGCCCGGATCGCGGTCTACGAGCTGCTCTTCGAGCCGGAGGTGGACGATCCGGTGGCGATCACCGAGGCGGTCGAGCTGGCCAGGGAGATGTCGACCGACGACAGCCCCCGCTTCCTCAACGGGTTGCTGGACCGGATCGCGGCCTTCGCCACCCGCTGAGCGCGTCACGGAACGGCCCGGATCCTCGGATGCGGGCCGTTTTCTCATGCCCGGGTGTACGAGCGGAGCCGTCGCCGTGGTTCAACCGGCGGCGGAAAGGCGAAAGCCCGCGTCGGGCGGACGCGGGCTTCACGGGGGGCGCTACAGGGTGTTGCTGATTTTGTTCAGTTCCGCCGGCTCAACGGTTCAGCTGGCGAAGAACGCGCGCGGGTCCGCCACCAGGACACCCTGCTCGGTCAGGCGCTCGATGAGGCCGGACGGCGAGATGTCGTAGACGATGGCGAGGGCGCGCAGGTCGTCGGCGCGGATGGACAGCACCCGGCCGTTGTAGTCGCCACGCTGCTGCTGGATCGCCCGCGCGTACCGCGCCACGTAGGCGAGGTCCTCACCCGTGGTGTCGTACAGCTTCTCGAGGTCGAGGACGATCTTGTTGGTGGCCTCGAGCCGGATGCCACTGCCATCGGGCAGCAGCTCGGAGACGGGCACACGGTAGAAGTCGGCCAGTTCGGCCAGACGTGACACGGTGACGGCTCGGTCGCCCCGCTCGTAGGAGCCGACCACGACCGCCTTCCAGCGGCCGTTGGACTTCTCCTCGACACCCTGCAGGGACAGACCCTGCTGCTGACGGATGGAGCGCAGGCGGGCGCCCAGCGACTTCGCGTACTCAGACGGCATACGGACACTCCCGGTACTGTGCTGGCCCGGAGGGTTCTTTCCTCACGGATCGCTACGCTGCGTGACGGTACGGAGTTTGCGACCGCCGGTCAAGTGTTGGTTACCGATGAGTCGCGCGGGCCGCACCAAAGTAACCGGCTGTATCCCTAGTCGAGGTGATTTGTCCGCTCTGCTCCAGTCAGGCACGTCACCATGGCCAACGGCGCGTGCACTGGTAACGTTGCGTCAGCCATCGGGCCCGTGTTCATCAGGGTCCGTACCGACGTCCTTTAACGACCCGTCCCGTGAGGCGGGGAAGGAGGTCCGCCGTGGCACAACCACGCGCAGACGCACCTAGCAAGATCATTTTGGCGGAGTCCGACCTGCACCGGGTCGTCGACCGGATCGCCCATCAGATTCTCGAGAAGACCTCCGGCGCCACCGGGACCGTGCTGCTCGGCATCCCGACCCGGGGCGTCCCGCTGGCCCACCGCCTCGCCGCCCGGATTCACGCCTTCGAGGGCGTCGAGGTCCCCGTCGGCTCGCTCGACATCACGCTCTACCGCGACGACCTGCGCCTCAAGGCCACCCGCGCGCTCGGCCGCACCGAGCTGCCGCCCGGTGGGATCGACGGGCTGCGGGTCATCCTCGTCGACGACGTGCTCTTCTCCGGCCGCTCGGTGCGCGCCGCGCTCGACGCGCTCAACGACGTCGGCCGGCCCAGCTCGGTGCAGCTCGCGGTCCTGGTCGATCGCGGTCACCGGCAGTTGCCGATCCGCGCCGACTACGTGGGCAAGAACATCCCGACCGCGCTCAGCGAGAGCGTCAAGGTGACCCTCACCGAGACCGACGGCGCCGACGAGGTCAAGCTGCTCGGAGGCCTCTCGTGATCAAGCACCTGCGCTCCGCCGCCGACCTGGACGCGCCCACCGCCACGCTGATCCTGGACACCGCCGCCGAGATGGCCGCGCTCTCCGGCCGTGAGGTGAAGAAACTGCCCGCGCTGCGCGGCCGCACCGTGGTCAACCTGTTCTACGAGGACTCGACGCGGACCCGGATCTCCTTCGAGGCGGCGGCCAAGCGGCTCTCCGCCGACGTCATCAACTTCTCCGCCAAGGGCTCCAGCGTGTCCAAGGGCGAGAGCCTCAAGGACACCGCGCTGACCCTGCAGGCGATGGGGGCCGACGCCGTGGTGATCCGCCACTCGGCCAGCGGCGCCCCGCACCGGCTGGCCAACTGGGTGGACGGGTCGGTGGTCAACGCCGGCGACGGCACCCACGAGCACCCGACCCAGGCGCTGCTCGACGCGTACACGATGAGGTCCCGCCTCGGCCGTCTCGACGGCCTGAAGGTGGCGATCGTGGGCGACGTGCTGCACAGCCGGGTCGCCCGGTCGAACGTGCTGCTGCTCACCACGCTCGGCGCGCAGGTCACCCTGGTCGGCCCGCCCACGCTCATCCCGCTCGACGTCGCCGCCGCGCTTGCCGAGAAGACGCAGGTCTCCTACGACCTGGACGCGGTGCTGCCGGACAGCGACGTGGTGATGATGCTGCGGGTGCAGACCGAGCGGATGCAGGATTCGTATTTCCCCTCGGCGCGCGAGTACAGCCGCCGTTACGGGCTCGACGTGGCCCGGATGAAGAAGCTGCCGGAGCACGCGATCGTCATGCACCCCGGCCCGATGAACCGCGGGATGGAGATCGCGCCCGAGGTGGCCGACTCGCCCCGCTCCACGATCGTCGAACAGGTCGCCAACGGCGTCAGCGTCCGGATGGCCGTCCTCTACCTGCTCCTGGGAGGCAAGTGATGGCGTACCTGATCAAGGGCGTCTCGATTCTCGGCGCTGCGCCGGCGGATCTTTTCCTTAAAGATGGCGTCATTTCCGACAAAGCGGATAAAGACGCCGAGATCATCGACGGTACGGGACTGGTGGCGCTGCCCGGCCTCGTCGACGTGCACACCCACCTGCGTGAGCCCGGCCGGGAGGACGCCGAGACCGTCGAGACCGGCTCCCGTGCCGCGGCCCTCGGTGGCTACACGGCGGTCTGCGCGATGGCGAACACCTCGCCGGTCGCCGACACCGCCGGCGTGGTCGAGCAGGTGTGGCGCCTGGGCCGGGAGGCCGGGCTGGTCGACGTGCAGCCGATCGGCGCGGTCACGGTCGGCCTGGCCGGCAAGCAGATGGCCGAGCTCGGCGCGATGGCCACCTCGGCGGCGAACGTGCGGATCTTCTCCGACGACGGCTTCTGTGTCGCCGACCCGAAACTGATGCGCCGCGCCCTGGAGTACGTGAAGGCGTTCGACGGGGTCATCGCCCAGCACGCCGAGGAGCACCGCCTCACCGAGGGCGCGCAGATGCACGAGGGCGAGGTCAGCACCCGGCTCGGGCTGACCGGCTGGCCCGCGGTCGCCGAGGAGGCGATCATCGCCCGCGACGTGCTGCTGGCCGAGCACGTCGGCAGCCGCCTGCACGTCTGCCACGTCTCCACGGCCGGCTCGGTCGAGGTGCTGCGGCAGGCCAAGGCCCGCGGCGTCCGCGTGACCGCCGAGGTCACCCCGCACCACCTGCTGCTCACCGACGAGCTGGCGGCCGGCTACGACCCGGTCTACAAGGTCAACCCCCCTCTGCGTACGCGCCGTGACGTCGACGCCCTGCGCCAGGCCCTGCTGGACGGGGTGATCGACGTGGTCGCCACCGATCACGCCCCGCACGCCGTGCAGGACAAGGAATGCGAGTGGTCGCACGCCCGGCCCGGCATGCTCGGCCTGGAGACGGCGCTGCCGATCGTGCTGAGCATCTTCGGCCCGCAGTGGGAGCTGATCGCCGACCGGATGTCGCGGGCCCCGGCCCGGATCGCCGGTCTGGCCGGGCACGGCGGCGACCTGACCGCCGGCTCCCCGGCCAACCTGACGCTGGTGGACCCGTCCGCGCGCCGGGTCGTCGACCCGTCGGAGCTGGCGAGCCGCAGCCGCAACACGCCGTACGCGGGTATGACCCTGCCCGGTCGCATCGTGGCGACCTTCCTGCGGGGCGAGGCGACGGTTCTGGACGGGAAGGCAGTCAAATGAGCAAGGCGATCCTCGTGCTCGAGGACGGGCGCACGTTCCACGGATTCTCGTACGGCGCGGTCGGCGAGACGTTCGGCGAGGCGGTGTTCACCACCGGCATGACCGGCTACCAGGAGGTCCTGACCGACCCGTCGTTCCACCGGCAGGTCGTGGTGCAGACCGCCCCGCAGATCGGCAACACCGGCGTCAACGACGAGGACGACGAGTCGGACCGCATCTGGGTGTCCGGCTACGTGGTCCGCGACCCGGCCCGCCGCCCGTCCAACTGGCGCTCCACCGGTGACCTCGGCGACCGGCTCAAGGCCGAGGGCGTCGTCGGCATCAGCGGCGTCGACACCCGCGCGCTCACCCGCCACCTGCGCGAGCGCGGCGCCATGCGGGTCGGCATCTCCTCGGTCGATCTCGACGTGCGCGCCCTGCAGCAGCGGGTCCTGGCCCAGCCGCAGATGCTCGGCGCCGACCTGTCGGCCCAGGTCACCACCCCCGAGCGCTACACCGTCCAGGCCGAGGGCGAGCACCGCTACACGGTGGCCGCGCTCGACCTCGGCATCAAGCGCAACGTCTCGCGCCGGCTGGCCGGGCGGGGCGTCACCACACACGTCTTCCCGGCCTCCTCGTCGATCGAGGACCTGCTCGCGGTCGGCCCGGACGCGGTGTTCTTCTCGCCCGGCCCCGGCGACCCGGCCACCGCCGACGGCCCGGTCGCGCTCGCCCGCGAGGTGATGCGCCGGCGGGTGCCGCTCTTCGGCATCTGCTTCGGCAGCCAGATCCTGGGCCGCGCGCTCGGCTTCGGGACCTACAAGCTGGGGTACGGCCACCGCGGCATCAACCAGCCGGTGCTCGACAGGACCACCGGCAAGGTCGAGGTGACCAGCCACAACCACGGGTTCGCCGTGGACGCACCCGTAGGCGAGCGCATCGACACCGAGTTCGGTGGTGTCGAGGTCTCGCACGTCTGCCTGAACGACAACGTGGTCGAGGGCCTGCGGGGCCTGGAGGTCCCGGCTTTCACCGTCCAGTACCACCCCGAGGCCGCTGCCGGCCCGCACGACGCCGACTACCTGTTCGACCGGTTCGTCGAGCTCGTGGAAAAGAAGGGCTGACCCACATGCCGAAACGTGAGGATCTCAAGCACGTCATGGTGATCGGGTCCGGCCCGATCGTCATCGGCCAGGCCTGCGAGTTCGACTACTCCGGCACCCAGGCGTGCCAGGTGCTGCGCGCCGAGGGCATCCGCGTCTCGCTGGTCAACTCCAACCCGGCCACGATCATGACCGACCCGGAGTTCGCCGACGCCACCTACGTCGAGCCGATCACCCCCGAGTTCGTCGAGCTGGTCATCGCCAAGGAGCGCCCGGACGCGATCCTGCCGACCCTGGGCGGCCAGACCGCGCTGAACACCGCGATCGCCCTGCACGAGAGCGGCGTGCTGGACAAGTACGGCGTCGAGCTGATCGGCGCGAACGTCGACGCCATCCGCAAGGGCGAGGACCGGCAGCTCTTCAAGGACATCGTGGCGCTCGCGGGTGGCGAGACGCCGCGCTCCAGGGTCTGTCATTCCATGGAGGAGGTACGGGCCACCGTCGCCGAGATCGGCCTGCCGGTCGTCATCCGGCCGTCGTTCACCATGGGCGGCCTGGGCTCGGGCATGGCCCACACCAGCGACGACCTGGAGCAGATCGCCGGCGCCGGCCTGGCCGCCTCGCCGGTGCACGAGGTGCTCATCGAGGAGAGCGTGCTCGGCTGGAAGGAGTACGAGCTCGAGCTGATGCGCGACAAGCACGACAACGTCGTGGTGGTCTGCTCGATCGAGAACGTCGACCCGATGGGCGTGCACACCGGTGACAGCGTGACCGTGGCCCCGGCCATGACGCTCACCGACCGTGAGTACCAGAAGCTGCGTGACCTGGGCATCGCCGTGCTCCGTGAGGTCGGCGTGGACACCGGCGGCTGCAACATCCAGTTCGCGATCAACCCGGACGACGGCCGGATGATCGTGATCGAGATGAACCCGCGGGTGTCCCGCTCGTCGGCGCTCGCGTCGAAGGCGACCGGCTTCCCGATCGCCAAGATCGCCGCGAAGCTGGCCATCGGCTACACGCTCGACGAGATCCCCAACGACATCACGCTCAAGACGCCGGCCGCCTTCGAGCCGGCTCTCGACTACGTGGTCGTGAAGATCCCGCGCTTCGCGTTCGAGAAGTTCCCGGGCGCCGACAAGGAGCTCACCACCACGATGAAGTCGGTGGGTGAGGCGATGAGCCTGGGCCGCAACTTCGCCGAGGCGCTCAACAAGGCCATGCGCTCGATGGAGACCAAGGCCGCCGGGTTCTGGACGGCGCCGACCTTCACGAGCGTGGACGAGGCGCTGGAGGCGCTGAAGGTCCCGCACGACGGCCGGCTCTACACGGTCGAGGCGGCGCTGCGGCTGGGCGCCACCGTCGAGCAGGTGCATGCCGCGTCCGGCCGGATCGACCCCTGGTTCCTCGACGAGATCCAGGCCCTGGTCGACCTGCGCGCCGAGATCCTGGCCGCCCCGTTCCTCGACGAGGAGCTGCTGCGCCGGGCCAAGCGGTCCGGGCTCTCCGACCGTCAGCTGGCGGTCCTGCGGCCCGAGCTGGCCGGCGAGGACGGGGTCCGCTCGCTGCGGCACCGGCTCGGCGTCCGCCCGGTCTACAAGACCGTCGACACGTGCGCGGCCGAGTTCCAGGCGAACACGCCGTACCACTACTCGTCCTACGACGAGGAGACCGAGGTGGTGCCGAGCGACCGGCCCAAGGTGATCATCCTGGGCTCCGGGCCGAACCGGATCGGGCAGGGCATCGAGTTCGACTACTCGTGCGTGCACGCCGTACAGGCGCTGCGGGGTGTCGACTTCGAAACGGTCATGGTCAACTGCAACCCGGAGACCGTGTCGACCGACTACGACACCGCCGACCGGCTCTACTTCGAGCCGCTCACCTTCGAGGACGTGCTCGAGGTCTTCCACGCCGAGGACAGCTCCGGCAAGGCGGCCGGTGGGCCCGGCGTGATCGGCGTGATCGTGCAGCTCGGCGGGCAGACCCCGCTCGGCCTGGCGAACCGGCTGAAGGCGGCCGGCATCCCGATCGTCGGCACCACGCCCGAGTCGATCGACCTGGCCGAGGACCGTGGGCTGTTCGGCGCGCTGCTCGCCGAGAACGGGCTGCGCTCGCCCGACCACGGCACCGCCACCAGCTTCAGCGAGGCCAAGGCGATCGCCGACACGATCGGCTACCCGGTCCTGGTGCGCCCCTCCTACGTGCTCGGCGGCCGGGGCATGGAGATCGTCTACGACGAGCCGACCCTGAAGGGCTACATCGAGCGGGCCACCGAGATCTCGCCGGACCACCCGGTGCTGGTCGACCGGTTCCTCGACGACGCCGTGGAGATCGACGTGGACGCGCTCTGCGACGCCACCGGCGAGGTCTACCTGGGTGGCGTCATGGAGCACATCGAGGAGGCCGGCATCCACTCCGGCGACTCGGCCTGCTCCCTGCCGCCGATCACGCTGGCCGCCTCGCACATCGCCGAGGTCCGCCGCTACACCGAGGCGCTGGCCCGGGGCATCGGCGTGCGCGGCCTGATGAACGTGCAGTACGCGCTCAAGGACGAGACCCTCTACGTGCTGGAGGCGAACCCGCGAGCCTCGCGGACCGTGCCGTTCGTCTCCAAGGCGACGGCGGTGCCGCTGGCCAAGGCGGCCGCCCGGATCATGCTCGGCGCCACCATCGCCGACCTGCGCGCCGAGGGCATGCTGCTGCCCGAGGGCGACGGCGGGACCGTGCCGGCGAACGCGCCGATCGCGATCAAGGAGGCGGTGCTGCCGTTCAAGCGGTTCCGCACGCTGGCCGGGCAGAACGTGGACAGCCTGCTCAGCCCCGAGATGAAGTCGACCGGCGAGGTGATGGGCATCGACGCCGGTTTCGGCCAGGCGTTCGCCAAGTCGCAGGCCGCCGCCTACGGCTCGCTGCCGACCGGGGGCAAGGTCTTCGTCTCGGTCGCCAACCGGGACAAGCGCTCGATGATCTTCCCGGTGAAGCGGCTCGCCGACCTGGGCTTCACCATCGTCACCACCACCGGGACCGGCGAGGTGCTGCGACGGTACGGCATCGACTGCGAGATCGTGCCGAAGCACTACGAGAAGCCGGGGGAGCGCAACGCCGTCGAGCTGATCCTGGCCGGTGAGATCTCGCTGATCATCAACACTCCGCAGGGCTCCGGCGCCAGTGCCCGCCTCGACGGGTACGAGATCCGCAGCGCCGCCGTCACCGCCGACGTCCCGAGCATCACCACGGTGCCGGGCGCCGCGGCCGCCGTGATGGGCATCGAGGCCCTCCGTGCCGGCGACATGTCGGTCCGGCCGCTCCAGGAGCTGCACAAGCTGCTGCGAGGCTCGGAATGACCGGCCGCACCGGACCCGATCGGCAGCACGTGACCAGGAGGTCCCGGTGAGCCTGTTCACCAGCGTCGCCCGGCCGGCTCTGTTCCGGCTGGGCGGCGGGGACGCCGAGCACGCCCACGAGTGGACGCTGGAGCGGCTCGCGAAGCTGCCCGCCCCGGCGCTGGCCGCGATGCGCCGCTGGTACGGCTTCTCCGCTCCGGTGGAGGTCTTCGGCGTCCGCTTCCCGAACCGGGTCGGCCTGGCCGCCGGCGTCGACAAGAACGGGATCGCGCTGCCCGCATGGCCGGCGCTCGGCTTCGGGTTCGTCGAGGTCGGCACGGTCACCGCGAAACCGCAGCCGGGCAACGACAAGCCGCGCCTGTTCCGGGCCAAGGCCAGCGAGGGCATCGTCAACCGGATGGGCTTCAACAACGCCGGCGCGGCCGCCCTGGCCGACCGCCTGGCCGAGCTGGGCCCGCTCGACGTGCCGCTGGGAGTCTCGCTCGGCAAGTCGAAGGTGACGCCGCTGGAGGACGCCGTCGAGGACTACCTCACGTCGTACCGGCTGTTGCACCCGTACGCCGACTACATCGCCGTCAACGTGTCCTCCCCGAACACCCCGGGCCTGCGCACCCTGCAGGACAAGGACGCGATCGCGGCGCTGCTCAAGGCGCTGGCCGGGCCGGTGCCGGTGCTCGTCAAGATCGCGCCGGACCTGACCCGGCCGGCCATCGCCGAGCTGCTGGACGTCTGCCTGGACCACGGTGCGGCCGGGATCATCGCGACCAACACGACGCTGTCCCGCGACGGGCTCGCCGCGGCCGACCGGCACCTGGCGAGCGAGGCGGGCGGGCTCTCCGGGGCGCCGCTGACCGCCCGGGCCCGCGAGGTGGTCCGGTTCGTGCACACCGAGAGCGGCGGCCGGCTGCCGATCATCGGGGTGGGCGGGATCATGTCGGCCGACGACGCGTCCCGGATGTTCGACGCCGGCGCCGCTCTGGTGCAGCTCTACTCCGGGTTCATCTACAAGGGCCCGGACCTGGTTCTGGAGGTCGCCCGCGGCGCCCGCCCGTCACGGGCGGCCGCGGCCCGATGAGCGCGGCCGAGCGCGACCGCGTTGCGCTCGGCCCGTCCTCCGTCGCCGCGGGGCCGGCACCGGCTTCCGCGGGGGCGGGGACCGGCTCGGCGCCGGGTCTCCCGGGACCGGACGGCGACGGCGGCGCTGCGGCGCTGCTGGCGCTCGACCGGGCGCACGTCTGGCATCCGTACGGCCCGATGCCCGGCCGCACCGATCCCTACCTGGTGGAGAGCGCCGCGGGGGTGCGGCTGCGCCTGGCCGACGGCCGGGAACTGGTCGACGGCATGTCGTCCTGGTGGGCGGCGATCCACGGATACCGGCACCCGGTCCTGGACGCGGCGCTGGCCGAGCAGGCCGGCCGGATGAGCCATGTGATGTTCGGCGGGCTCACTCACGAGCCGGCGATCCGCCTGGCCACCGAGCTGGTGGAGATCACCCCCGCCGGGCTGGAGCACGTCTTCCTCTGCGACTCCGGCTCGGTCGGTGTCGAGGTGGCGATCAAGATGGCGTTGCAGGCGCAGCGGGCGCTCGGGCGGCCCGGCCGGAGACGTCTGGCGACCTGGCGTGGCGGATATCACGGTGACACGTTTCACCCGATGAGCGTCTGCGACCCGGTCGGCGGCATGCACTCGCTGTGGACCGGGGTGCTCCCGGTCCAGGTCTTCGCGGACGCGCCGCCCGCGGAATGGGACGAAGATTACGCCGCCCGGCTCACCGACACGATCGAGCGTCACGCGGACGAGATCGCCGCGGTGATCGTCGAACCGGTCGTGCAGGGCGCGGGCGGGATGCGGTTCCACCATCCGGGATATCTGCGGGTGCTCCGCGAGGTGACGGCCGCGCACGGGATCTTCCTGATCTTCGACGAGATCGCGACCGGGTTCGGCCGGACGGGCCGGTTCTTCGGCGCCGACCACGCCGGGGTGAGCCCGGACATCCTGTGCCTGGGCAAGGCCCTGACCGGCGGATATCTGACCCTGGCGGCGACCCTGTGCACGCGGGCGGTGGCCGAGGCGATCTCCTCGGGGGAGGGGGGCGGGCTGGCGCACGGCCCGACGTTCATGGGAAACCCGCTGGCCTGTTCGGTCGCCCTGGCCTCTCTCGGCCTCTTGCGTGGGGGTGGGTGGGCGTCGGCCGTACCGAAGATCGAATCCGGACTGGAACGCGGTCTGGAACCGCTTCGCGACGCGCCGGGGGTCGCTGACGTGCGGGTCCTCGGCGCCATCGGTGTCGTCCAGATGGACCGGCCGGTGGACATGGCCAAGGCGACCGCCGCGGCGGTCGCCGAGGGCGTCTGGCTGCGGCCGTTCCGGGACCTGATCTACACCATGCCGCCGTACGTCACCGACGACGCCGACGTGGCTCGCATTACCGCCGCAATCGCCGCCGCGGTGGCGGCCACCTGACACGGGAGAGTGAGAAGTTCATGGAAACCTTCGGCGAACGACTGCACGCGGCGGTTGCGGAGCGTGGTCCGCTGTGCGTCGGGATCGATCCGCACGCCTCGCTTCTGGCCCGCTGGGGCCTGCCCGACGACATCTCCGGCCTCGAACGCTTCGCCCGTACGGTCGTCGACGCACTGGCCGATCGGGTGGCTGTTCTGAAGCCACAGTCAGCTTTTTTTGAGAGATTTGGGTCACGCGGCGTCGCGGTTCTTGAGTCAACTATCCGACAGTCGCGTGAGGCCGGCGCGCTTGTCCTGCTCGACGTGAAACGTGGCGACATCGGCTCGACGATGGCCGCGTACGCCGACGCGTACCTGAATCCAGCGAGTACTCTGTGTGCTGATGCGATTACCGTGAGTCCCTATCTCGGAGTCGGCTCTCTGCAGCCGGCGTTCGACTCGGCGGCCGCTCACGGGGGTGGCGTCTTCGTTCTGGCGCTCACCTCGAACCCCGAGGGACCGACCGTCCAGCATGCCGTCGGAGCCGGTGGAAAAACTGTGGCGCAAACCGTGATCGATGAGATTTCCCAGGTCAACGCGGGTGTGCAGCCGCTCGGAAGCCTCGGCCTCGTGGTCGGCGCGACGATCGGCGAGACCGGTCACGATCTCTCGAAGATCAACGGGCCGCTGCTCGCGCCGGGCCTCGGAGCGCAGGGCGGAACCCCTGATGACCTGCGAGCCGTCTTCGGTGAGAGCCTTCACAACGTGTTGCCGTCGTACTCACGCGAGGTTCTCGCCGCGGGCCCGGAGATCGCCGATCTGCGGGCCGCGACGGACCGCGTTCTGGCCGGCGTGCGAGCCGCGCTCGGGTGAAACGGCCTGCTTACCAGGCTCCGGATGAGGCGGCGCGGGGGTACCCCCACGTTGCCGAAACCCGGTTTGACCGCTAGTTTTCCCGGCGCCGGGAACCATATGCCCCTTCGGTTCCATGGCACACCACGTTTCACAGAAGCGCCGGTATTGAACTACCGCCGCTCAGGGACCTGAGGAGAACTGGTGCCGCTCCCGTCATTGAGCCCCGAACAGCGTGCTGCTGCGCTGGAGAAGGCCGCGGAAGTTCGCAAGGCTCGGGCTGAGCTGAAGGAACAGCTCAAGTCCGGCAAGACCACCCTCGCCGCCGTGCTCGAGCGCGCGGAGGCTGACGAGGTCGTCGGCAAGCTGAAGGTTTCGGCCGTGCTTCAGGCGCTGCCGGGCATCGGCAAGATCCGCGCGACCCAGATCATGGAGAAGCTGAAGATCGCCGAGAGCCGCCGGCTCCGGGGTCTCGGCGACCAGCAGCGCAAGGCCCTCCTGGGGGAGTTCGCTGCGAACTGACTCATCGGCTCGTGTAGGAATGAGCCGTGAGCATGGATGACGACGCGCAGCCGGAGGCCCGCCTCACCGTTCTTTCCGGCCCCTCGGGGGTCGGGAAGGACAGTGTGATCGAGCTGATCCGGCTGCGCTCGCCGTGGATCAAACTCTCGGTGTCGGTGACAACACGCAAGAAACGCGACTACGAGACCGACGGCGAGCATTATCACTTCGTGACCAGGTCCGAGTTCCAGCGACTGATCGACGGAAATCAGCTGCTGGAGTGGGCGGAGTTCGCGGGCAACCTTTACGGGACGCCCCGGGCGCAGGTCGAGGGCTGGCTCCATCAGGGCCGGCCCGTTTTGCTGAAGATCGACCTTCAGGGCGCCCGCCAGGTCCGTGCGGCCATGCCGAAGGCTCAGCTGGTCTTCCTGGCCCCACCGAGCGTCGAGGAGCTCCAGCGCCGTCTCATCGGCCGGGGGACCGACGACGAGGAGACGATCAAGCGCCGCCTCGCGCACGCCGACGAGGAGCTGGCGGCCGAGTCCGAGTTCGACGTCACCGTCGTGAACGACTTCGTCGAGCGTGCGGCTGATGAGCTGGTAGGATTGCTCGGTTCGTTATACCTGGCACACGAGCATTAAGGATTTACCACGTGGGAACCATCGCGAACCCCGAAGGCATCACCAACCCGCCGATCGACGAGCTGCTCGACAAGACCTCGTCGAAGTACTCGCTGGTGATCTTCGCGGCCAAGCGCGCCCGCCAGGTCAACGCCTACTACAGCCAGCTCGGTGAGGGCCTCCTGGAGTATGTCGGCCCGCTGGTCGAGACCACTCCGCAGGAGAAGCCGCTCTCGATCGCCATGCGCGAGATCAACGCAGGCCTGCTGACCGCCGAGGCGACTGACAACCCGTAAGGTCGACTGCCCGGGTGCCCTCTGTTCGCGGACAGCGCGAACCGGGGGCACTCCGCGTTTCTGCTCCGGGGGCCGAGTCCCCGGACACCCCACGTCACGGTGGGTCGCGGTGGCTGGGTGATCGGCGGACAGGGGAGGAAGTGGTGGCTGTGACCGAGATCGTGCTGGGCGTGGGCGGGGGGATCGCCGCCTACAAGGCGTGCGAGCTGCTGCGGCTGTTCACCGAGTCCGGCCACGGCGTGCGGGTCGTCCCGACCGATGCGGCGCTCCGGTTCGTCGGTGAGCCCACCTGGGCGGCGCTGTCCGGGCGGCCGGTCGCCACCGGCGTCTGGGACGACGTGCACGAGGTGCCGCACGTGCGGATCGGCCGGGCCGCCGAGCTGGTCGTGGTCGCGCCGGCCACCGCCGACCTGCTGGCCAAGGCCGCCCACGGCATCGCCGACGACCTGCTCACCAACACGCTGCTCACCGCCACGTGCCCGGTGGTCTACGCGCCGGCCATGCACACCGAGATGTGGGAAAGTGCGGCCACCCGGGCCAACGTGGCGACCCTGCGGTCCCGCGGGGCGATCGTGATCGAGCCCGCGGTCGGGCGCCTGACCGGCAAGGACACCGGCAAGGGGCGGCTGCCGGAGCCGTCCGCGATCTTCGAGACGGCTCTGCGCGTACTCCGCCGCGGTCTTGATCCTGATCTTGCCGGCCGTCATGTGGTGGTCACCGCGGGCGGCACGCGGGAGCCGCTCGATCCGGTCCGTTTCCTGGGCAACCGGTCCTCCGGCAAACAGGGCTACGCGCTGGCCCGGGTCGCGGCCGCCCGCGGCGCGCGAGTGACCCTCGTCTCGGCGAACGTGTCGCTGCCCGACCCCGCCGGGGTGGACATCGTGCGGGTCGGCACCACCGAGGAGCTGCGCAAGGCCACCGTCGAGGCGGCCGCCTCCGCCGACGTCGTCGTGATGGCGGCGGCGCCGGCCGACTTCCGGCCGGCGACGGTCGCCGAGCAGAAGATCAAGAAGACCGACGACGGTACGCCCGCCCCGATCACCCTGGTCACGAACCCGGACATCGCCGCCGAACTGGGCGCCGCCAAGCGCCCCGGCCAGATCCTCGTCGCCTTCGCGGCCGAGAC
The DNA here is from genome assembly GCF_900113015.1 of Actinoplanes philippinensis. Taxonomy (GTDB): domain Bacteria; phylum Actinomycetota; class Actinomycetes; order Mycobacteriales; family Micromonosporaceae; genus Actinoplanes; species Actinoplanes philippinensis. Next base: position 24,330 of record NZ_FONV01000005.1, on the reverse strand, counting down.
CCACGACGCTCTGGAGAACGCCCGCGGCAAGCTCGCCCGCAAGCGCGCGGACCTGATCGTCGTCAATGAGGTCGGCCCTGATCTGGTGTTCGGGCAGGACCGCAACACGGTCACCCTGCTGGGGGCGGACGGCTTCACCGCCACTCACGGGGAACTACCCAAAGACGATGTGGCCGATATGATTTTGGATCAAGTCGCCGCTCGCCTGGAAGCCCAGGTCCGGTAGCCCCGGCGACTCTGGCTACACTTCCGCGTTACGTTGTATTCGACAAATCTGAGGAGCACCGTGGCACGCCGCCTGTTCACCTCCGAGTCGGTCACGGAAGGCCACCCGGACAAGATCGCTGACCAGATCAGCGACGGGATTCTCGACGCTCTGCTCGCCCAGGACCCGCGTAGCCGCGTCGCGGTGGAGACCCTGATCACCACCGGCCAGGTGCACGTGGCGGGTGAGGTCACCACGCAGGCCTACGCCGACATTCCCAGCATCGTCCGCGACACGATCCTGAAGATCGGTTACGACTCGTCGAAGAAGGGCTTCGACGGCGCCTCCTGCGGCGTGAGCGTCTCCATCGGCTCCCAGTCGCCGGACATCGCGCAGGGTGTCGACACCGCCATCGAGCAGCGCGAGGGTGAGGCCGGCGACTCGCTGGACAGCCAGGGCGCCGGCGACCAGGGCATGATGTTCGGCTTCGCCTGCTCGGAGACGCCTGAGCTGATGCCGCTGCCGATCGCGCTCGCGCACCGGCTGGCCCGCCGCCTGTCCGCCGCGCGCAAGGACGGCACGATCCCCTACCTGCGCCCCGACGGCAAGACCCAGGTCACCATCGAGTACGACGGGTTCCGTCCCGTCCGCCTCGACACCGTCGTCGTCTCGTCGCAGCACGCCGCCGACATCTCGCTCGAGTCGCTGCTCACCCCGGACGTCCGCGAGCACGTGATCGCGCCCGAGCTGGAGAGCCTCGGCCTCGACACCGAGGGCTACCGGCTGCTGGTCAACCCGACCGGCCGCTTCGAGATCGGCGGCCCGATGGGTGACGCCGGCCTCACCGGTCGCAAGATCATCGTCGACACCTACGGCGGCTACGCCCGTCACGGTGGCGGCGCCTTCTCCGGCAAGGACCCGTCCAAGGTCGACCGTTCCGCGGCGTACGCGACGCGCTGGGTCGCCAAGAACGTCGTCGCCGCCGGCCTCGCCGAGCGCTGCGAGATCCAGGTCGCCTACGCCATCGGCAAGGCGCACCCGGTCAGCCTGTTCGTCGAGACGTTCGGCACCGAGACCGTGCCGGTCGAGCGGATCGAGAAGGCCGTCAAGGAGGTCTTCGACCTGCGCCCGGCCGCGATCATCCGCGACCTCGACCTGCTGCGCCCGATCTACCAGCAGACCGCAGCGTACGGCCACTTCGGCCGTGAGCTGCCGGAGCTCAAGTGGGAGAGCACCGACCGCGCGGCCGACCTGAAGAACGCCGCGTCCTGACGGTTCGTTTCGCCGAGGCGCCCGCCCCTGGGGGTGGGCGCCTCGCCGTGTCTGCGCCCTCTGACGGTGGCGAGCCGCCGGATCGCGGGGGAAGCCGGCCCTCCGATGATCCGCGGGCGTCGCAAATGCGTGTTCGTTCGCATGACAGTCAGGGGTGGTGAAGGCGCTTACGCTTCCGTGATGACGGGTGTTCAGGGCGAGCGGGTGATCGTGGTCCGGCATGCGATGCCGGCCGTCGATCCGGACGTGCCGTCGGAGCAGTGGCAGCTGGCACAGGAGAGCCGGGTCGCGGCCCGCCTGATGCGGTTGCACGTCTGCCATCCGGCCTACTACGTGGCCAGCACCGAGCCGAAGGCCGCGCAGACCATGCAGGAGATCGCCGGCGCACAGCGGGTGGTCCGGGACGCGGGCCTCGCCGAGGTGCATCGGCCGCACGTGTGGTTCACCGACGAGAAGGGTTACCACTCGGCCGCGCAGGCCTACGCGCGAGGGGAGTGCCCCGACGGGTGGGAGCCGCGCGATCAGGTGATCGAGCGGTTCGACGCCGCGGTGGTACGCCACGCGGCCGCCGCCGCCGAACAGAACCGGACCCTGGTCATCGGCACCCACGGCCTGGCGCCGACCGTGTGGATGGCGAGCCGGTACGAGCTGGCGACCGATCCGGCCCGCTTCTGGGCCGACCTCCGCTTCCCCGACATCGTCGAGATCGACCTCCGCGCCCGGACGGTGACCTGCCTCACCCATTGATCGCGTTCCCTGTCCTCACTGAGGGGGGAGATCGCCCGGGATCCCGGTGCCGGGGGCGGCCAGGGGCGTGGCCGGGCCCGGGGCGGGCGGAAATGTCAGAGGGTGCGGGCAGAATGTTCGGCGATGGGGACCAAGGGGACGCGCAGCGAGCGGGAGCCGGCCGAGCGGCTGCCCGTCGCGCGAGTGTGTGTGGACATGCCGCTCGCGCATCTCGACCGGCCGTTCGACTATCTGGTCTCCGCGGCTGACGACGAGGCCGCCCAGCCGGGGGTGCGGGTCAAGGTGCGGTTCGCCGGCCAGCAGGTCGGCGGATTCCTGCTGGCCCGTGTCGAGTCGTCCGACCACGGCGGCAGACTGGCCTATCTGGAGAGGGTGGTCTCGCCCGAGCGCGTCCTCGATCCCGAGATCCTGCGCCTGGCCCGCGCTGTCGCCGATCGTTATGCGGGCAATCTGGCCGATGTGCTCCGGCTGGCGGTGCCGCCGCGGCACGCTCGGGTCGAGTCCCAGACCGAGAGGTCCGCGACTGCGCCGGACCCCGTCCCGGCGGAGAGTCCGTCGCCAGACCCCGTCCGGGCGGAGAGTCCGTCGCCGGACACCGTCCGGGCGGAGAGTCCGTCGCCGGAGTCGACCTCCTCTGAGCCGACCTCCTCTGAGCCGGACTCGGCGGAGTCGACCTCCTCTGAGTCGACCTCCTCTGAGCCGGACTCGGCGGAGTCGACCTCGTCAGGGCTGGACTCGGCGGAGTCGATCTCGTCAGGGTTGGACTCGGCGGAGTCGATCTTGTTGGAGTCGGGCTCGTCGGTGCTGGACTCGCCGGAGCCGATCTCGCCGGGGTCGGCCTTGTCGGAGTCGACCTCACCGGGGCGGGCCTCGTCGGGGGCCGGGGATGCCTCACCCGCCGAGGGGCCGGTGGAGCCGGGCGCAGCCTCGCGGCAACCGATCTCGCCGTTGGGTGCGGGGCGGTGGGAGACCGGCCGGATCCGGGAGCCGGCGGCCGGTGGGTGGGATTCGTACGCGGCCGGGCCCGCCTATCTGCGGGCGCTGCGGGACGCCCGGCCGGCGCGGGCCGTCTGGTCGGCGCTGCCGGGGGAGGACTGGCCGGCGCGGATCGCCGAGGCCGCCGCGGCCACCGTGCGGGGCGGGCGCGGGGTGGTGATCGTCGTCGCCGACGCGCGGGACCTCGATCGGGTCGACCGGGCGCTGACCGCCGTGCTGGGTGACGGGCTGCACGTCGCGCTCAACGCGGCGCTGGGGCCGTCCGAGCGCTATCGGCGGTTCCTGGCGGCGGCGCGGGGGCGGGTTCCGGTGGTGGTGGGGACGCGGGCGGCGATGTGGGCGCCGGTTCCCGACGTGGGGCTCGTCGTCATCTGGGACGACGGGGACGATCTGCACGCCGAGCCGCGGGCGCCGTACCCGCACGCGCGGGACGTGCTGCTGACCCGGGCGCGCCTGGCGGACTGTGCGGCGCTGGTGGGCGGGTTCGCGCGTACCGGTGAGGGGCAGTTGTTGCTCGAAACCCGCTGGGCGCGGGAGATCGTCGCCGACCGTGCCGTGCTGCGCGGCCGATCGCCGGCGATCACGCCGACCGGTGACGACCTGCAGATGGCCCGGGACTCGGGTGCGGCCGTCGCCCGGCTGCCGAGTGTCGCCTGGCAGGCAGCCAAGCAGGCGCTTCAGGCCGGGGCCCCGGTGCTGGTGCAGGTGCCCCGCCGCGGTTATCTGCCGTCGGTGGCGTGCATCGAGTGCCGTACCCCGGCGCGCTGCCCGCACTGCTCCGGGCCGCTCGGGCTGCACGGTGCGCGCGACGTCCCGGTCTGTCACTGGTGCGGGCGCGCGTCGGCCGATTACCAGTGCCCGAACTGCCGGGATCGCCGCCTGCGGGCCTCCGTGATCGGCGCCAAGCGGACGGCCGAGGAGCTGGGGCGCGCGTTCCCCGGGTTCCCGGTGCGGACGTCCGGGCGCGAGCAGGTGCTGACCGACGTGCCCGGTGAGCCGGCCGTCGTGGTGTCCACGCCGGGGGCCGAGCCGCTGGCCGAGGGCGGGTTCGGGGCGGTGCTGCTGCTCGACACGTGGGCGCTGCTGAGCCGTGCCGACCTGCGGGCCGCCGAGGAGACGATGCGCCGCTGGCTGAACGCGGCGGCCCTGGCCCGGCCGGCACACGAGGGCGGGCGGGTGGTCGTGGTGGCCGACGGTTCACTGGCCCCGGTGCAGGCGCTGTTGCGCTGGGATCCGGGCTGGTTCGCGGCGCGGGAGCTGGCGGAGCGGCGTGACCTGGGCTTCCCGCCGGCGGCGCGGATGGCCAGCGTCACCGGGCAGGCGGCCGCGGTGGCCGAGCTGCTGTCGCTGGCCCACCTGCCGGACGGCGCCGAGGTGCTCGGGCCGGTCCCGGCCGCCGACGAGCAGGAACGGATGCTGCTGCGGGTCACCCGGTCGCGGGCCGCCGACCTGGCGCACGCCCTGCACGAGGCGGCCGGGGTGCGCAGCGCCCGCAAGGCCGCCCTGCCGGTCCGCATCCAGGTCGATCCCGCCGACCTGTTCTGATCGCCGACACGGAGTGGTGGGGCGGCGCGGAGTGGTGGCCGCGGCGGTGGGACGGCGCGGGGTGGTGGCGCGACAGTGAGAGGGCGCGGTGCGGCGTGGGGGAGCGGCCGGTGCGGCGAGGGCGGCGGGAAGGCGGCGCGGCGCGGCGGTGAGACGGCGTGGTGCGGCGCGGGGGCGCGGCGATGGCGGGGCGCGGCAGCTGGGCGGCGGGAAGTCGGTGGTGGTCGTCGATGTTGCGAGTGGGGAGGGCGCTGCTCGACGGCTGTCACCCACGGCGTTGCGCGCGTCACTCCGTAGACTGGGCAGGTGCTGCCCACCAGAGTCAGGAGTCTCACCGCGTGACCGTCCAGCCCATCCGTCTCTTCGGTGATCCGGTGCTGCGCACGCCGGCCGACCCCGTCGTGGATTTCGACAAGGAATTGCGCAATCTGGTGAAGGATCTGATCGAGACCATGCAGGACGAGGGCGGCGCCGGCCTGGCCGCCCCGCAGCTCGGTGTCGGTCTCCGCGTGTTCACCTTCGACGTGGATGACGTGGTCGGGCACATCGTCAACCCGGTGCTGTCCTTCCCCGACGAGGAGGAGCAGGACGGGCCGGAGGGCTGCCTCTCCATTCCGGGCATCTACATCGACACCAAGCGCCGGCAGAACGTGGTGGCCAACGGCTTCAACGAGTTCGGCGACCCGGTCCAGCTGGTCGGCACCGGGCTGATGGCCCGCTGCGTGCAGCACGAGACCGACCACCTCGACGGGGTGCTCTTCCTGGACCGGCTGGACACCGCGTCCCGCAAGGACGCGATGAGGCAGATCCGCTCCGCGGACTGGTATGACGCGGCGAAGCCCCCGACGATCAAGGAGAGCCCGCACGGCCGGAGTGTCTTCGGGTCGGGTCTCTTCAGCTCGGGCCGGTGATCGGATGCGCCTGATCTTCGCCGGCACCCCCGCCGTGGCCGTGCCGAGCCTCGACGCGATCGCTGCCTCGGGGCACGAGCTGGTGGCCGTGGTGACCCGTCCGGACGCTCCGGCCGGCCGCGGCCGCCGTCTGGTCCGCTCGCCCGCGGGGGCGTGGGCCGACGAGCGCGGCATCGAGGTGCTGACCCCGGAGAAACCGCGTGACCCGGAGTTCCAGGAGCGGCTGCGGGAGCTGGCGCCGGATTGTGTGCCCGTGGTGGCCTACGGGGCGCTGGTCCCCCCATCGGCCCTGGAGATCCCGAAGCACGGCTGGGTGAATCTGCACTTCTCGCTGCTGCCCGCCTGGCGGGGCGCCGCTCCCGTGCAGCATGCGGTGCTGCACGGCGACGAGGTGACCGGGGCGAGCGTCTTCGAGCTGGAGGCGGGGCTGGACACCGGCCCGGTCTACGGCACGCTGACCGAGCAGATCCGGTTCAGCGACACGTCCGGCCACCTGTTGGAGCGGCTGGCGGTGGACGGGGCGGGCCTGCTGGTGGCGGTCCTCGACGCGATCGAGGCGGGCACCGCGCGGGCGCATCCGCAGCCGCACGACGGGGTGACCTTCGCGCCGAAGCTCACGCCCGAGGACGCCCGGGTCCGGTGGGACGATCCGGCGTTCGCGGTCGACCGGCGGATCCGGGCGTGCACCCCGGCACCGGGGGCGTGGACGACGCTGCGTGACGAGCGGCTGAAGCTGGGCCCGGTGCGGCCGATCGCCAACGGGCCGGCCGGTTTGCGCCCCGGGGAGCTTCTGGTGGAGCGTAAGCAGGTGCTGGCAGGGACGGCAACGACGCCGGTGATCCTGGGCGAGGTGCGGGCAGCCGGCAAGAAGCCGATGTCCGCCACCGATTGGGCGCGGGGCATGCGGATCGAAGCAGGGGAGAAGCTGGCGTGAGCACGGTTTCCGAGATTTCAGAGAGCGGGACACAGGCGTGACGGAACACAGGGCGTCTCGCCCGTACGGCGGACGGCCGAGCCGGCCGAGCGGCCCGGGTCATCCGCGGGACGACCGGAGCGGCCGGGCGCCGCGCGCGGGCCGGCCGCCGTCGGATCCGGCGCGCCAGGCGGCCTACGAGGCGGTCGCCGCCGTGTACCGCGACGACGCCTACGCGAACCTGGTGCTGGCCGACATTCTCAGCGGGATGGGCCTGCACGGGCGGGACGCGGCGTTCGCGACCGAGCTGACGTATGGCACGCTCCGCGCCGTCGGCACCCTCGACCTGATCATCGCGGCGGCCGCCGAGCGGGACGTGGCGCGGATCGACCCGCCGGCCCGTGACGCGCTGCGGCTCGGGGTCTACCAGTTGCTCTACACCCGGGTGCCGTCGCACGCCGCGGTGAACCAGACGGTCGACCTGGTCCGTTCGGTGGCTCCGGGGGCGTCCGGCTTCGCCAACGCGGTGATGCGTACGGTGTCGGAGACCCCGCTGGAGGCGTGGCTGGAGCGGGTGGCGCCGGCCTACCAGGAGGATCCGATCGCCAACCTGTCCGTGGTGCATCACCACCCGCAGTGGGTGATCCGGGCGTTCGCCGAGGCGCTCGGCGGTGACCTGGACGAGACGGCCCGGCTGCTGATCGAGGACAACCAGCCGCCGGCGGTGCACCTGTGCGCGCGGCCGGGGCGGGCCGACGCGGTCGACCTGGCCGACGAGGTCGACGGGGTGCCGGGCGCCTTCTCGCCGTACGCGGTGTATCTGAACGGCGGCGCGCCGCGTGACCTGGCCGCGATCCGGGAGGGGCGGGCTCACGTCCAGGACGAGGGTTCGCAGCTGGTGGCGGCGGCGCTGCTGGCGGCCCCGATCGAGGGGCGGGACACCCGCTGGCTCGACCTGTGCGCCGGCCCGGGCGGCAAGACCGGCCTGATCGGGGCGATCGCGGCGGGCCGCGGCGCGGAGGTGACCGCGGTCGAGGTGGCCGAGCACCGGGCCCGGCTGGTGGACATCGCGACCGAGGGCATGCCGGTGACGGTGCTGCCGATGGACGGCCGGTCGGTGGGCCGCGACCCGGACCTGCCGGAGGAGGCGTTCGACCGGGTGCTGGTCGACGCGCCGTGCACCGGCCTGGGCTCGCTGCGGCGCCGGCCGGAGTCGCGCTGGCGTCGCCAGCCGGCCGACCTGCCGCCACTGACCCGTCTGCAGCGGGAGCTGCTGGTGGCGGCGCTGCGGGCGGTCCGGCCGGGTGGTGTCGTGGCCTACGTGACGTGTTCTCCGCACATGGTGGAGACGCAGGTGACGGTCAGCGAGGGCGCCCGGCGCAGCGGTGTCGAGGTCGACTTCGTGGACGCGCGGCCGCTGCTCCCGCCCGGCATGCCGGGGCTGGGGGCGGGCCCGACGGTACAGCTGTGGCCGCACCGCCACGGCACGGACGCGATGTTCCTGGCGGTCCTGCGCCGCACGAGCTGACGGCCGGTCCAGCGATGTGAGAGGCCGGCCTCTGCCGGACGAGCTGATGGCCGGTTCGGCGGATGCCGGAGGGCGGCGCGCGCCGCACGAGCTGACGGCCGGTTGGGCGATGCGGGAGGGCGGCCCGCGCCGGACGGACCGGCGCGTGTCGGCCGTACCCGATGGGGTCTGAAGGAAGTGAGGCCGGGCCGGGATGGCCCGGCCTTCTCGCATCGCCGGACCGTAGACTTCGTCGCGTGGAACCCATCATCGCGCCGAGCATCCTCGCCTCCGACTTCTCCCGTCTGGCGGAGGAGGTGCAGGCGATCGAGGGCGCGGCCGACTGGGTCCACGTGGATGTCATGGACAACCATTTCGTGCCCAACCTGACGATCGGCCTGCCGGTGGTGCAGAGCCTGCGCAAGGCGACGAGCATCCCGTTCGACGTGCACCTGATGATCACCGATCCGCAGCGGTGGGCGCCGGCGTATGCGGAGGCGGGCGCCTACAACGTCACCTTCCACGCGGAGGCCTGTGACGATCCGGTGGCGCTGGCGAAGACGTTGCGGGCGGCCGGGGCCAAGGCGGGTCTGGCGATCGACCGGGACACCCCGGTGGAGCCGTATCTGGAGTTGCTGCCCTACCTCGACACCGTCCTGATCATGACGATCAAGGCGGGTTTCGGCGGGCAGGCGTTCATGCCGGAGCTGCTGGAGAAGGTGCGTGACGTGCGCCGCCGGGCCCGGGTCAACGACCTGGAGATCCGCATCGAGGTGGACGGCGGCATCGCGGCCGACACGATCGAGCAGGCTGCCGAGGCGGGCGCCGACGCTTTCGTGGCGGGCACCGCCGTCTACGGCGCGGCCGACCCGTCCGAGGCGATCCGCAAGCTGCGCGCTCTCGCGAAGGCCCGGATGGGGCTGGCGTGAGGACCGTTGCAGGCAGCATTATCTAGCCTTACGCCCCCGGCGCTTGCAGGAAGGTTCGATGAGCACGGCTGAGTCGCTCCCCGAGATCGATCCCGAGCTGGATCCCGAAGAGGGACCGAGCCTGATCCTGGTGGTCGACGACGACCAGGACATCGCCGGGTTCGTCGAGTTCAACCTGAGGCTCCGCGGGTTCGAGGTGATCCGGGCGCGGGACGGCCAGGAGGCGCTCGACCTGATGGAGACGCACCGGCCGGACCTCGCGGTGATCGACTGGATGATGCCGCGGATGGACGGGGTCGAGTTGATCCGCCAGCTCCGCGCCGAGCCGCTGACCTCGGCGCTTCCGGTGATCATGCTGACCGCGATGGGGCTGACCGGCGACAAGGTGCACGGTCTGCAGGCGGGCGCCGACGACTACCTGGTCAAGCCCTTCGATCTGGAGGAGCTGATCGCGCGGGTCACCAACACGCTGCGCCGGCACAAGGACGCCCGTGAGGTGTCGCCGCTGACCGGCCTGCCGGGCAACGCGCGGGTGCGGCGGGAGATCAGTGAGCGGATGCGTGGCGGCGACGACTACTCGGTCGGCTACATCGACGTCGATCGGTTCAAGAGCGTCAACGACGTGTACGGGTTCGACCGTGGCGACGAGTTCATCATCGCTCTCGCCCGGAGCCTGCAGCGGGCCGCGTCGCAGACCGGCAAGCCGTCGATCTTCCTGGGGCACATCGGCGGTGACGACTTCGTCTTCATCTGCCACCCGGATCAGGTGCTGCCGCTGACCCAGCGGACGGTGACCGATTTCGAGACGGCGGCGGACCGGCTGTACGAGCCGGGTGACGCGCAGCGTGGCTACATCGAGGTGCCGGACCGGCGTGGCAACAAGCAGAAGGCGGCCCTGGTCACGCTCTCGATCGGGGTGGCGCAGTCGACCGATGACGGGCGCCGGTTCACCGATCCGCGGGTGGTGATCGCGGTCGCCTCGGAGATGAAGAAGGTCGCGAAGTCGCAGCCCGGATCGTATGTGGCGATCGACCGGCGGCGCATCGAAGCGGAGTGACAAATCCCAGTGCTTCGGTGGGAATACTGGCGGCGGATGTGAGGTAGGTCGCCAGGGAGGTGGCAAAATCCCGAAGTAGTGCAAGACTCGGGGGTGACCCACCACGCGCTGGCGGGACTCGGTGAAATTCCGAACCGGCGGTGATCCGACGCGAGAGCGACGGTAAGCCCGCGACCCGGTTGCCTACCAAGGCAGACGGTGGACCTGGTGAGACTCCAGGGCCGACGGTTGACCGGCTGGGAAGCCGATCAGACAGTCCGGATGGGAGACAGCGCGCGGGATCGGAGCGGGTCGTGCCCTCGTCGGCACGAGCCGGCCGGGGTGCGCGAAGCGTACCCTTCTTGTCCGATTCCTGGCGATAACTCCCCCTCTCCAGCGCGTGACCGCACCGCGCGAGAGGACCGCCAGATGGTGACCGAGGACGAGGCGATGCGCCGCGCTGTCGCGCTGGCCGCCCGGGGCCTCGGCACGACCAGCCCCAACCCGGTGGTCGGCTGCATCCTGCTCGGGCCCGACGGCGCGGTGGTCGGCGAGGGTTTCCACGCGTATGCCGGTGGCCCGCACGCCGAGATCGTCGCCCTCGCCCAGGCGGGGGAGCGGGCCCGCGGCGGGACCTGCGTGGTGACCCTGGAGCCGTGCAACCACACCGGGCGTACCGGTCCGTGCGCGGAGGCGCTGGTCAACGCGGGTGTGCGGCGTGTGGTGATCGCGGTGGACGACCCGACGCCGGTGGCGGCCGGGGGCGCGGCGACGCTGCGGGCGGCCGGCATCGAGGTGGTCACCGGGGTGCGGCGGGAGGCAGCCGAGGCCGGCAACATCGCGTGGCTGACCGCGGTGCGCCGGGGCCGGCCGTATGTGACCTGGAAATTCGCGGCGACGCTGGACGGGCGGTCGGCCGCTGCCGACGGGACCAGCCAGTGGATCTCCGCGGCCGAGTCCCGGGCCGACGTGCACGTGCTCCGCGGCACCGTCGACGCGATCGTGGCCGGCGTCGGCACGGTGCTCGCCGACGATCCGCAGCTGACCGTCCGTGACCTGCGCGATGGCACGCTGGCGATCAAACAGCCTCTGCGTGTGGTGGTGGACTCGTTCGGGCGTACCCCGGAAAATGCTCGGGTCCGTGATGCGGCCGCACCCACCTGGATCGTCACGGCGGCCGCTGCCGGCGCCGGGCCGGATGGCCGCGTCGACCTGACCGCGCTGCTCATCGCGCTGTTCGCCCGTGGTGTGCGCAACGTGCTGCTGGAGGGCGGCCCGACGCTGGCCGGCGGTTTCCTGGCCGCCGGGCTGATCGACCGGGTGGTCGGCTATGTGGCGCCCAAACTGCTCGGCGACGGGCGTGCCGCGCTGGTGGATGCCGGTATCGGCACCATCGCCGACGCCGTCGAACTCGACTTCACCGACATCACGCGGATCGGCGGCGATCTGCGTTTCACAGCGACACTCCGTCCCAAGGAGAAGTGACAGATGTTCACCGGAATCGTTGAAGAGCTGGGCGAGATCGTGCGCCTGACCGAGGGAGCAGAGGACTCCGCCGTGATCGCCGTGCGCGGCCCGCTGGTCACCTCGGACGCACGCCACGGCGACTCGATCTCGGTGAACGGCTGTTGCCTCACCGTCATCGACAACGTCGACGGGGTGTTCACCGCCGACGTGATGGGCGAGACCCTGCGGCGTACGTCGCTCGGCGCCCTGCGCGAGGGCAGCAACGTCAACCTGGAGCGGGCCGCCGCGCTGGGCAGCCGTCTCGGCGGTCACCTGGTGCAGGGACACGTCGACGGGGTCGCGCGGATCATCGCCCGCGAGCCCGCCGATCAGTGGGAGGTGGTGCGTTTCTCGCTGCCGTCCGAGCTGGCGAGATACGTGGTGGAGAAGGGGTCGATCACCGTCGACGGCGTGTCGCTGACGGTCATGGCGGTCGACGAGGACAGCTTCTCGGTCGGGATGATCCCGGCCACGTCGAAGCTGACCGTGCTGGGCAGCAAGGCCATCGGAGATCCGGTCAACCTCGAGGTCGACGTGATCGCCAAGTACGTGGAGAAGATGCTGGGGGGCCGTAATGTTTGAGAACGTCGAGCGCGCGATCGCGGACATAGCCGCCGGCAAGGCGGTGATCGTGGTGGACGACGAGGACCGGGAGAACGAGGGCGACCTCATCTTCGCGGCCGAGCACGCCACGCCGGAGCTGGTCGCCTTCATGGTGCGGTACACGTCCGGGTACATCTGCGTGCCGCTGCCCGAGAGCGAGGCGGACCGGCTGGACCTGCCGCCGATGTTCCACACCAACCAGGACGCGCGGGGCACCGCCTACGCGGTGACCGTCGATGCGAGACACGGCGTCAGCACCGGCATCTCGGCCGCCGACCGGGCGCACACGATCCGGCTGCTCGCCTCGGCCACCAGCGAGCCCACCGACTTCAACCGGCCCGGCCACGTCGTGCCGCTGCGGGCCAAGGCCGGTGGCGTCCTGCGCCGCCCGGGCCACACCGAGGCCTCCATCGACCTGGCGGTGCTGGCGGGCTGCCGGCCGGCCGGGGTGCTCTGCGAGATGGTCAACGACGACGGCACCATGCAGCGCCGTCCCGACCTGGAGAAGTTCGCGGCCGATCACGACCTCGCCCTGATCAGCATCGAGGAGCTGATCGCCTACCTGCGCTTCCGCGAGGGCAGCCAGGTCGAGCGGGTCGTCGAGACGGTCCTGCCGACCGAGCACGGCGTCTTCACGGCGGTCGGTTACCGGGCCGCCGCGGATGACGGCGAGCACGTGGCGCTGGTCTTCGGTGACCTCGGCGACGGCGAGGACGTGCTGGTCCGGGTGCATTCCGAGTGCCTCACCGGTGACGTCTTCGGCTCCCGGCGCTGCGACTGCGGCCCGCAGCTCGACGCCGCCCTGGAACGGGTCGCCGCCGCCGGGCGCGGGGTGGTGCTGTACATGCGCGGCCACGAGGGCCGCGGCATCGGCCTGTTGCACAAGCTGCAGGCCTACCAGCTGCAGGACCGCGGTTTCGACACGGTCGACGCCAACCTCGAGCTGGGCCTGCCGGCGGACGCCCGTGACTACGGCATCGGGGCGCAGATCCTCGTCGACCTCGGCATCCGCTCGATGCGCCTGCTCACCAACAACCCCGCGAAAAGAGCGGGCCTCGAGGGGTACGGGCTACGCGTGACCGGCCGCGAGGAGCTGCCCGTCCGCCTGCACCCGGAGAACGTCCGGTACCTGCGCACCAAGCGGGACCGGATGGGCCACCTGTTCGCGGAGTTGGCCTGAACCAGTCCCCGATCGGGGCAACAATGACGATGAAGGGGGACACACATGGCCGGCTTCGGTGATCCGCACATGCAGACCGTCGACGCTGCCGGGCTCCGGCTCGGGATCGTCGGTTCACGGTGGCACAACGACCTGGTCGAGCACATGATCGCCAGGGCGGTGGCCGCTGCCGAGGCGTGCGGCGTGACGGATGTGATCACCGTCCGGGTGGCCGGCTCCGTGGAGCTGCCCGTGGTGGCGCAGGCCCTGGCCCGCCGGGTGGACGCGGTCGTCGCGCTGGGCGTGGTGATCAAGGGCGAGACCCAGCACTTCGAGTACGTGTGTGACGCGGTCACCTCGGGCCTGACCCGGGTGGCGCTGGACGAGAGCACCCCGGTCGCGCACGGTGTGCTGACCGTGCACAGCCTCGGTCAGGCCCGCGACCGGGCCGGCCTGGAGGACTCGATCGAGGACAAGGGCTGGCAGAGCACGGTGGCCGTGCTCGACGCCGCCCTCGCCATCCGTGAGGTCGCCAAGCCGTAGACCCGTCGCGCTACAACCTCCCGGCCTCGATGATCCGCTTCAGGAACTGACGGGTCCGGGCCTCGACGGGGTCACCGAGCACCTGCTCCGGTGGCCCCTGTTCGAGGACCCGGCCGGAGTCCAGGAAGGCGACCCGGTCGGCGACCTGCTTGGCGAAACCCATCTCGTGGGTGGCCAGCACCATCGTCATGCCCTCGCCCTTGAGGTCGCGGATCATCGACAGCACCTCGCCGACCAGCTCCGGGTCGAGCGCCGACGTCACCTCGTCGAGCAGGAGCAGGCGCGGATTGTTGACCAGGGCCCGGACGATCGCGACGCGCTGCTGCTGGCCGCCGGAGAGCCGGTCCGGGTAGGCGCCCGACCGGTCGGCCAGACCGACCCGGTCCAGCCACTGCAGCGCCTGCTCCTTCGCCTCCTTCACCGGCCTGCCGTGTACGTGTACCGGCGCCAGCGTGATGTTGTCCAGCACCGTCATGTGCGGGAACAGGTTGTACGACTGGAAGACCAGCCCGATCCTCTGGCGTACCCGGTCGGCGTCGGCACGTGGGTCGGTGATCTCCTCGCCGTCCAGGTGGATCGTGCCGTCGTCGATCTCGGCGAGCAGGTTGACGCAGCGCAGCAGCGTCGACTTGCCCGACCCGGAGGCGCCGATCAGGGCCACCACCTCGTGCTCGGCCACATCCAGGGTGAGGCCGTCGAGGATGACGTGGTCACCGAAGACCTTGCGGACGTCCCGGCATTCGAGAAGCACTCAGGTCCCCGCATTCTGGCGACGGGCCGCCCGCAGCGTCACGACATCGGTGACGGCGATCAGCGGCAGGGCGAGAAGAACGAACAAGACCCCGGCGACGATGTACGGGGTGAAGTCGGCGTCCTGGGCCACGCCGATCTGGGCGGCCCGGATGGCGTCGATCGGGCCGGCCAGCGAGATCAGGCCGACGTCCTTCTGCAGGGCCACCGTGTCGTTGAGCAGCGGCGGCGCGACCCGGCGGACCGCCTGCGGCAGCACCACGTGCCGCATCGCCTGCCGGTAGCTCAGGCCCAGCGACCGGGCCGCCGCGATCTGGCTCGGGTGCACCGACTCGATGCCGGCCCGGAACACCTCGGCCAGGTACGCGCCGTACGTCACGATGATCGCCGCGGCGCCCAGCACCAGCACGTCCGGGGTGCCCTTGAGCCGCAGCCCGGGGATGCCGAACGCGAACAGGTAGAGCACGATGATCAGCGGCAGGCCGCGGAACGAGTACGTGTATCCGGTGGCCAGGGCGCGTACCGGGAAGAACACCGGGCCGCGCAGGGTCCGCAGCACCGCGACGAGCAGCCCCAGCGCCAGCGCCAGGGTCGCGCACACCACCAGCAGCTTCAGGTTGAGCCAGAGCCCTTCCAGGATCTGCGGGAGGTACTTCTGCGCGGTGTCCAGGTCGAAGAAGGACTCCTTGACCCGTTTCCAGCCGGGCGCGCCGGTGATGCCGACGGCGAGCGCGATGCCGACGACGGCTGTCGATGCGGCGGCCAGCAGGACGGAACGGACCGCCCGTCCGCGACGGTAGGCGATCCGTTCCTGTTGCCGAGTGCTTGGCTGGTACGTCACAGGAGCTCGGGTGCCCCGGCGGTGTCGGCGAGCCAGGTCTTCTCCAGCACGGCGAGGGTGCCGTCCTGACGGAGCTGGTCCACCGCCTTGCTGACGCAGCCGGTCAGCGGCGAGCCCTTGTCGAGCACGATGCCGAACTGCTCGGGCACGCCGACCTGGCTCAGCTGACCGACGATCACGCCGTCCTTGAGTTCGGCGCCGGTCATGTAGAACGCGGTCGGCAGGTCCACCACGATGCCGTCGACCGTGCCGTTCTCCAGCGCCTTCTTGGCGTCGTCGTTGTTGTTGAACACCTGCGGCTGGCCGGTCGGCTTGATCACGTCGGTGACGGCCTGGTAGCTGGTGGTCCCGACCTGGGCGCCGAGCTTGGCGTCCTTCAGGTCGGCCAGTGTCTTCGCCCCGGCGATCTTCGAGCCCTTGGTGGTGATCACCGTCTGGCGCACCAGGTAGTACGGCGACGAGAAGTCCACCGCCTTCTTGCGCTCCTCGGTGATCGAGAACTGGTTGATGTCGATGTCGAACGTCTTCGGGCCGGGCGCGATCGCGTTGTTGAACCCGACCTGGGTCCACACCACATCGGTCTGCTGGTACCCGAGACGCTGGGCGACCTGGTAGGCGACGGCGGACTCGAAGCCCTTGCCGTTGTCCGGCTTGTTGTCGGCGTACCACGGCTCGTACGCCGGGGTGTCGGTGCCGACGGTGAGCTTTCCGGCGGTCAGGGTCTTCAGAGACGCCGGGTCGCACGTCGCGGCGGGGGCGGCCGACGGTGTGCTGGTCGTCTCGTCTTCGTCTGCGGGGGAACATGCCGTCAGGGCGGCGAGCAGCAGGGCTGCGCCTCCGAGGGCCACGGGGGTGAATCGGCTGACCATGCCCGGGAGCTTAGAAGACGTCCCACGGGCTGGGGGCGTTCGTCGTCAAGACGTGATGAGCTGCCACAATCGGTCCTCGTGAAGACGTTCGAAGAACTGTTTGCCGAGTTGCAAAGCAAGGCGGCGGACAAGACACCCGGTTCGGGCACCGTCGAGGCGCTCGAACGCGGAGTCCACTTCATCGGCAAGAAGGTCGTCGAGGAGGCGGCCGAGTCGTGGATGGCCGCCGAGCACGAGGGGCCGGACCGCGCTGCCGAGGAGATCTCCCAGCTGCTCTACCAGGCCCAAGTCCTGATGATCGCCACTGGACTGAAGCTCGAGGACGTCTACCGACATCTGTGACACGCGTCCACAAGACCCGTTCACACCTTGAAGGAGCACGTCATGCTGCGCATCGCCATTCCGAACAAGGGCACCCTGTCCGCGCCCGCGTCACAGATGTTGCGGGACGCCGGGTACCGCCAGCGCACCGACCCCAAAGACCTGATCTGCCGTGACGAAGCCAACAACGTCGAGTTCTTCTACCTGCGGCCGAAGGACATCGCGACGTACGTCGGCTCCGGTGATCTGGATCTCGGCATCACCGGCCGGGACCTGCTCGTCGACTCCGGCGTCCCCGCCGCCGAGCTGCTCGATCTGAACTTCGGCCGGGCCACCTTCCGCTGGGCCGCCCCCGCCGGGACGATCACCGGCGTCGACGGGATCGGTGGCCGCCGCATCGCCACCGCGTACCCCGGAGTGGTCGGCCGCTACCTGGCCGAGCACGAGCTCAAGGCGGACGTGGTGCGCCTCGACGGCGCTGTGGAAAATGCGGTCCGCCTCGGCGTCGCCGACCTCATCGCCGACGTGGTGGAGACCGGGGCGACGCTGCGCCAGGCGGGCCTGGTCACCATCGGCGACCCGATCATGCAGTCGTCGGCGATCCTCATCGGTCGCGAGGAGGAGGCCCCGGCCGCCGCCTCCCAGCTGCTGCGGCGGCTGCACGGCGTGCTGGTCGCGAGAAACTTCGTGATGCTGGCGTACGACGTACGCGCCGACCTGCTGGACCAGGCCACCGGCCTGACCCCCGGCATCGAGTCGCCGACCGTCTCCCCGCTGCACCGGGAGGGCTGGGTCGCCGTGCAGGCGATGGTCCAGCGCATCGACGTGCACCGGGTCATGGACGAGCTCTACGACCTGGGCGCCCGCGCCATCCTGGTCACCGCCATCGCGAACTGCAGGCTCTGATGACCGCCGTCCTGTTCCGCCCGAAGAGGATCCGCTGGGTGGCCGGTCCGCTGGCCGCCGGGATCACGCTGCTGTTCACCGTGCTCAGCTTCGGCCTGCACGGCTCGGCCGGCTTCCAGAACTCGCAGGCCAGCTTCCAGCGCGGCGACCAGCTCGCGATGATCGGCCTGGGCGTCCTGCTGGGGCTGGGCATCCTGCTGTTCTGCCGGCCGCGGGTCACCGCCGACGCGGCCGGGATCCGGGTGCGCAACGTGATCGGCGGCTACGAGCTGCCGTGGTCGGTGGTCCGTGCCGTCCGGTTCGACCGGAACTCGGCGTGGGCGCACCTGGAGCTGGAGAACGACGATCAGGTGCCGGTGCACGCGCTGCAGGCCGTCGACAAGGACTACGCGCTCGACGGCGTCCGTGCCCTGAGGGCTCTGCATCAGGCTGCTCACGACGCCTGATAGGATTGCGGGCAGTCGACCACGCCCACCTCTCGTCTCGAGGGTGTGAGCGCGAAAGAGGAGCCCGCTGGTTCCCACCCGAGTCACCTGACCGTGGCCGGGTCCGGTCTCCCTGACAGGGGAATATCTCTTGTCGGGCGCGCGTCCTCGTTTGGGCGCCGATGACCGGTCGAGCGGGCCCCGGCGTGCCCTCCTTCGGGAGAGCGGCTCGGGGCCTTCTACTTTCCCGGCGTCCCACCTCGGGACACTCGGGGCCGACCGACATTGGCAGCGCCCGACCTACCCGGCCGGGTGAGGTATCAACTGAGGAGGCCCCATCAGCGTCGAACCACGCGTGAACGAACAGATCCGGGCTCGTGAGGTCCGTCTGGTCGGTCCGGAGGGTGAGCAGGTCGGCATCGTGCCGCTCGAGCGCGCTCTCCAGCTGGCCGCGGATGTCGACCTGGACCTGGTCGAGGTTGCTCCGATGGCGCGGCCGCCGGTGTGCAAGCTCATGGACTTCGGCAAGTTCAAGTACGAGAGCGCACTCAAGGCCCGCGAAGCGCGGCGCAATCAGCAGCAGACCGTCATCAAGGAAATGAAGCTGCGGCCGAAGATCGACCCGCACGACTACGAGACCAAAAAGGGTCACGTGGTGCGGTTCCTCAAGGCGGGCGACAAGGTCAAGGTGACGATCATGTTCCGTGGTCGTGAGCAGAGCCGCCCCGAGCTGGGTTTCCGGCTCCTGCGCCGGCTCAGCGAGGAGATCTCGGAACTCGGCTTCGTCGAGGCCAGCCCGAAGCAGGACGGCCGGAACATGATCATGGTGCTCGCGCCGCATCGAGCCACCAAGGCCGCTGCCGTTGCTGCCACCGCGGCGGGCGCCAAGCCCGGCCGTGAGCCGCGCGAGGGCGATGGTGCCGGCGAAGTGCCGGCCGTTCCTGCCGACACCACCGCAGAGTAGTTCGTCAGCTTTTCCTCGCATCCCCCCGGTTGCGGGGAAAGATCAGAAAGAGGCGTCAAGTGCCGAAGATGAAGAGCCACACCGGCATGGGTAAGCGGGTGAAGGTCACCGGCAAGGGAAAGCTCGTCACCGAGCAGGCCGGTAAGCGTCACCTCCTGGAGCACAAGAGCTCCCGCGTCACCCGCCGGATGACCGGCACGGTCACCGTGGCCAAGGCCGACACCAAGCGAGTGAACAAGCTTCTGGGCCGCTGACGCGCGCCTGACCAGCCCCGATTAGGAGTAACTGAAATGGCACGCGTCAAGCGGGCGGTAAACGCCCAGAAGAAGCGCCGCACCCTGCTCGAGACCGCGAGCGGCTACCGCGGTCAGCGCTCCCGCCTGTACCGGAAGGCCAAGGAGCAGGTGCTGCACTCGATGCAGTACTCGTACCGTGACCGCCGTGACCGGAAGGGCGACTTCCGTCAGCTGTGGATCACCCGTATCAACGCGGCGGCCCGGGCCAACGGCCTGACCTACAACCGCCTGATCCAGGGTCTCAAGCTGGCCGAGGTCGAGGTCGACCGTAAGATCCTGGCCGACCTCGCGGTCCACGACGCGGCTGCGTTCGCCGCCATCGTCGAGATCGCTCGTGCGGCCGTCGCGGCCGAGGGCACCGGCGGCGCCGCCGCTCAGGCTGCCTGAGTTATCGCGTAGCACGTTTCCGGCGCCTCCCGATCGTCACGGTCGGGAGGCGCCGTCGTGAGGAGATCATGTTCACGCCGCGTACCCCCCGCATCGTCGCCGCCCGCCGCCTGCAGCGCCGCCGGGACCGTGACCAGTCCGGGCGCTTCCTGGCCGAAGGCCCGCAGGCCGTGCGCGAGGCGCTCGCCGCGGGGGCGGTGATCGAGCTGTTCGGCACCCCGGCGGCGCTGGACCGCCACGCCGACCTGGCCGCGCAGGCGCCCGAGCTGTCACCGGTCACCGACGACGCCCTGGCCGCGCTCGCCGAGACGGTCCACCCGCAGGGGCTGGTCGCCGTCTGCGAGCAGAACGACGTCCCGATCGGCGAGGCTCTCGCGAAGAACCCCCGCCTGGTCGCGGTGGTCGCCGAGATCCGGGACCCCGGCAACGCCGGGACCGTGCTGCGCACGGCGGATGCCGCGGGGGCCGGCGTGGTCGTCTTCGCCGGCGACGCCGTCGACCCCTACAACGGCAAGTGTGTACGGTCGTCCGCCGGCTCACTGTTCCACGTGGACGTCGTCCGGTCCCCGCTGAGCGTCGTGGAGCTGCTCCAGGACAGCGGGCTGCAGGTGCTCGCCACCAGCGGCACCGGGGAGGACGACGTGGACTCGCTGCTCGACGGCGGGCAGCTCGCGTCGCCGACGGCGTGGCTGTTCGGCTCGGAGGCCCATGGGCTGCCGGAGGACCTCTTGCGCGAGGCGGACCGGCGTGTGCGCGTACCCATCTATGGTGGCGCCGAAAGCCTGAACCTGGCCGCCGCGGCCGCCGTCTGCCTATATGCTTCGGCCCGCGCGCAGCGCTGAGGGTATGCTGGGCCGGTGAACGAGGAGTCCTGTCTGTTTATCCGGCCCGCTGGTCGCGGGCGCCGGGTCTGACTTCTCTGCGCGCAACTCCCTGACCGGCGGGCTACGGCCGAGCCGTGCGTCCGTAAAATGCCCGATGGCAAATCCGGTGTTGAGGGAGTTCGCCCTACCATGTCCTACCGCAACGATCCATACGATCCGAAGCAGGCCGTGCTGCTCGCGCCCGAGTCTCTCGAGAGCGCCGTGGCGGAGGCCGAGAAGGCGTTCGCCACCGCCGCCGACCTCGACGCGCTGACCGCGCTGAAGCCCGCGCACCTGGGCGACCGTTCGCCCGTGTCGCTGGCCCGCCGGGAGATCGGTTCGCTGCCGCCGGCCGCGAAATCCGACGCCGGCAAGCGCGTCAACGTGGCCCGCCAGGCCGTGCAGGCCGCCTACGACGCCCGCCAGGCCGAGCTCGAGGCGGACCGTGCCGCCCGGGTCCTGGTCGAGGAGCGTGTCGACGTCACCCTGCCGTGGTCGCGCCGCCCGCGGGGCGCCCGCCACCCGCTGACCACGCTGATGGAGCACATGAGCGACGTGTTCATCGGCATGGGCTACGAGATCGTCGACGGCCCCCAGCTGGAGCTGGAGTGGGCCAACTTCGACGCGCTCAACATCGGCCCGGACAACCCGGTCCGCGGCGCCGCCGACACGTTCTTCGTCGACCTGCCCGGCCTGGTCATGCGGACCCACACGTCGCCCGGCCAGGTGCGCACCATGCTCGACCGGCAGCCGCCGATCTACATCGTCAGTCCCGGCCGCGCCTACCGGACCGACGAGCTGGACGCCACGCACAGCCCGGTGTTCCACCAGATCGAGGGCCTGGTCATCGACGAGGGCATCACCATGGCGCATCTGCGCGGCACTCTCGACTACTTCGCCAAGGCCATGCTCGGCCCGGACGCGAAGACCCGCTGGCGGCCGCACTACTTCCCGTTCACCGAGCCGTCCGCCGAGTTCGACGTCTGGTTCCCGCAGCACCGTGACGGCCCGCGCTGGGTCGAGTGGGGCGGCTGCGGCATGGTCAACCCGCGGGTCCTCACCGCCTGCGGCATCGATCCGGCCGTCTACTCGGGCTTCGCGTTCGGCATGGGTGTCGAGCGGACCCTGATGTTCCGCAACGGCGTCTCCGACATGCGCGACATGGTCGAGGGCGACGTGCGGTTCACCACGAACTTCGGAATGGAGTCCTGAAGCGATGAAGACGTCACTGTCGTGGCTGCGCGAGTACGTCGAGCTGCCCGCGGGGATCACCGCTTCGGAGCTGGACGCGGCGCTCACGAACCTCGGCATGGAGGTCGAGGGCATCGTCGACCAGGCCGGCACGATCCTCGGTGACCTGGTCGTCGGCCGGGTGCTGACGATCGAGGAGCTGACCGGGTTCAAGAAGCCGATCCGGTTCTGCACCGTCGACGTCGGCAACCCGGAGCCGCAGGAGATCGTCTGCGGGGCGCGCAACTTCGCCGAGGGTGACCTCGTCGTGGTGATCCTGCCCGGTGGCGAGCTGCCCGGCGGGTTCCGGATCGGCGCGCGGAAGACCTACGGCCGCAACTCCAACGGCATGATCTGCTCGGCCGCCGAGCTGGGCGTGTCCGACGACCACTCGGGCATCATCGTGCTGCCCGCCGGCTCGGCCCCGCCGGGTGTGGACGCACGGCCGATCGTCGGGCTCGACGACGTGCTGATCGAGGTGGAGATCACGCCGGACCGGGGCTACGAGATGAGCGTCCGGGGCATCGCGCGGGAGCTTTCCACGTACTTCGATGTGCCTTTCCAGGATCCTGCCGCCCTTGATTCCGCCGCCGCGACGGCGGAGGCCCCGCATCCGATCGTGATCGACGACGTCGTGGGCTGTGACCGGTTCGCGGCGCGGGTCGTCCGCGGCCTCGACCCGGCCGCGCGGTCTCCGGAGTGGATGCGGCGGCGCCTCGTCCAGGCCGGCATCCGCGCGATCTCGCTGCCCGTCGACATCACCAACTACCTGATGCTCGAATTCGGTCAGCCGATGCATGTCTTCGACCTGGACAGCCTGCGCGGCGGCCTGGTCGTGCGGCGGGCCCGGGCCGGTGAGAAGCTGACCACGCTGGACGGTGTCGCGCGGGCGCTCGACGCCGAGGACATGGTGATCTGCGACGAGACCGGGCCGATCTCGCTCGCCGCGGTGATGGGCGGCGAGACCAGCGAGTGGCAGGAGGGCACTGTCAACGTGCTCCTCGAAGCCGCCCACTGGGACCCGGTCATGGTCGGCCGGACCGCCCGGCGGCACAAACTCTTCAGCGAGGCCGCCAAGCGGTGGGAGCGGGGCGTCGACCCGGCGCTGCCGCTCGCCGCGCTGCAGAAGGCCGTCGACATCCTGGTCGAGCACGCGGGCGGAACAGTCGACCCGCTCGTGCTGGACATCGACAACGTCGTGCCCCCGGTCGCGCTCACGCTTCCGGCGGACGCGCCGTCCCGTCTCATCGGCCTGCCCTACACCGGCGCGCAGGCGGCTGACCTGCTGCGCAAGATCGGCTGTGAGGTCAGCGGCGACGAGGTGCTCAGCGTCGTGCCGCCGACCTGGCGTCCCGACCTGGTCGCCCCGATCGACCTGATCGAGGAGGTGGCGCGGCTCGGCGGCTACAACGAGATCCCGAGCTTGCTGCCTCCGGCCGGATCCAGCCGCGGCCTCACCCCGGCGCAGAGACAGCGCCGGTCGGTCGGTCGTGCGCTCGCCGAGAACGGCTACGTCGAGGTGCTGTCGTACCCGTTCGTGTCGCCCGGGACCGTCGACGCCCTCGGGCTGCCCCCTGCCGACCCGCGCCGCAGCGCGGTCCGGCTCACCAACCCGCTGTCGGAGGAGGAGCCGCTGCTGCGTACCACGCTGCTCGGCCCGCTTCTCGGCATCCTGAAGCGGAACCTCGGCCGGGGCCGCCGCGACGTCGCGCTCTTCGAGGCGGGCACGGTGTTCCTGCCGCACCTGACCTCGACCGCGCCCCCCTCGCTGGGCGTGGACCGTCGCCCGACCAACGCGGAGTGGGCGGCCGCCAACGCGATCGTCCCCGAGCAGCCGTGGCACCTCGCCGTCGTGCTGGCCGGCGACATCGAGCCGGCCGGCTGGTGGGGCGCGGGACGTGCCGCGACGTGGGCGGACGCCATCGAGGCGGCGCGCGTCGCGATCGCGGCGGCGGGCATCGCCGAGACCCGGATCGCGGTACGGGCAGCCGAGCATGCGCCGTGGCATCCCGGCCGTTGCGCCGCGATCCTGGTCGACGGCGAAGTCGTGGGCCACGCCGGTGAGCTGCACCCCGCCGTGCTGACCGCCCTCGACCTGCCGAAACGGACCTCAGCCGCCGAGATCGACCTGGACGCGCTGCCGGAGGCCCCGGTCGTCGACGCCCCGAGGATCTCCACCTTCCCGCCCGCGCTGATCGACGTCGCGCTGGTCCTGGATCGCACGGTCCCGGCCGCCGACGTGCAGGCGGCGCTCGCCGAAGGAGCCGGCGACCTGCTCGAATCGGTGTCGCTCTTCGACGTCTACGAGTCGGAGCAGCTGGGCGCGGACAAGCGGTCCCTCGCCTACAAGCTGACCTTCCGCGCTCCTGACCGCACCCTCACCTCGGAGGAGACCATCGCCGCCCGCGACGCCGCGGTCGCCGTGACCTCCTCCCGGTTCGGCGCCACCCTGCGCGGCGCCTGACCCGTACCGATGGAGGCCGGGCCGGTGGTTTCCCACCGGCCCGGCTTCTCGTGTTTTGACCATCGGGGGGATTTGTGGTGGTCGAGGTCTAGTGAAACAGGGAGGACCCTGTCCATGATCTGAGTTCTCACACAAAGATCAT
>NZ_FONV01000034.1 GCF_900113015.1 Actinoplanes philippinensis | reverse complement strand
GCTGGACCACCGGCACCGCCTACGATCCCGCACAACACCGAGCCCTCCAACGACTCCTCAACCAAGATCAAACCGTGGCGGGTTGACACAGGGCTACTCATGCGAACTCCTCGTAGTGCAGTTCCGGACGGGTCAACGGGGCCGGGACCGGCCCCGTTACGGGACGCGCTGTAAGGGGGCCGGCGGGGCCACGGGCAGGAGGGCGGCGATCCGGTCGGCGAAGACCGACGGGCGGTGGTCGCGGTCGACGGCGGCACGGGCCAGCATGCTCTGCGCCGCGTACCGGGCCGGGTCGTCGCGGAACCGGCGGACCAGGGACGGCGCCTCGTCCGGCGTGCACGCCACGGCGGCGTCGCCGAAGGCGCCGGCGAGCCGGTCCGGGACGAGCACGACACAGCCGGTAGCGGCCGCCTCCAGGGCCGGGCGGGAGATCGGCTCGGCGGTCTGGTCCGGTGGGAAGTGCAGGTAGAAGTCGAGCTGGGCGGTGAAGGTGCGCGGGTCCAGGTCGGACGGCTCGTAGACCAGCCAGTGGGCGGGCAGCCCGGCCGGGCGCAGCGGGGTCTCCGGCAGGCGCAGGCGCACGTCGGCGTCGGTGCAGCGGCGTGGCACGTCCAGGGCGGCCGCGAGGTCGCCGGGCCACTCCCCGGCGTCGCACAGGTCGACGCCGACGACGGCCGGGCCGCGCGGGCCGGGCAGGGGCCGGGCCACGTCCAGCGGCTCGACGGCCGCCGGCAGCTCCGGCACGTCCCGCGGGCACCACTGGGGCTCCCCGCCGAAGAGCCTCCGCGCCGCCTCCGTGACGGCCGGCACCGTGTAGCGACGGTCGCTGCCGTCGCTCCGGGCCGGGGCCCGGTCGGGGAGGATCAGGGTCCGTCCCGGCCGGAGCAGGACACCGTCCTCGGGCGCGAACTGCAGCACCTCCGGCTGCCGTACCAGCAGGAGGCCGGCCGACACCGGATCGGTCTCCAGCACCTGGTCCAGCCGCCCCGCGTTGATCAGCCGCTGCACGTCCGGGCTGAGCGACCGCCGTTGCCGGTGCACCGAGCGCAGCGACTCCAGGTGCAGGATCGCCACCGAGAGGCCGGCCGCGTGCAGGGCCCGGATCTCGGCGAGCGCTGCCCGCTGCGTGCCGGTGAGGAACCGCCAGTCGGCGGCCACCACCACGTCGAAGTGGCGGGGCTGCGACACGCCGCTCAGGTGGGCGGGCACCACGAACGGACGGTCCGCCCGCTCCCGATGCAGCGGGCGGGTGGTGGCGTGCCAGCACCGGTACGCCGACATGTACGCGGTCCGCGCCGGATGCATCCAGTAGGCACGGATCTCCGCACGGGACAGCGAGCCCTCGGAGAGCCTGATCAGCGCCAGGGGGTGCGCGACCCGGCGTACCGCGCCGGCGCCGAAGGCGGTCTGGATCCTCTCCAGGAACTCCGAGTCGGCCGCCTTGCGCACCCTGTCGAACCAGCCGATCCGCCCGAGCACCGCCGCCCGCCGGAACAGCAGCGACGACACGTTGACGCGGCCGCGCCGGATGCCCGGACGGGTCATCACCAGCCGGTCGGTGACGCTGATGCCCTCGGAGGTGGTGGCGACCACGGCCGGGTCGGTGAGCAGCGGCTGGACCTGCATCTCGACGCGGCGCGGATGGGACCAGTCGTCGGAGTCCTGGAAGGTGACGAAGTCGCCACGGGCCGCCTCCAGCCCGGCGTTGCGGGCCGCGTAGGTGCCGCCGTTGGCGGGCAGCCGGATCAGCCGGACCCGGGGGTCGAGGTCCTCGGCGGCGGCCAGGATCGCGTCGTGCTCCGGCGGCGACGCGTCGTCCACCACGATGATCTCCAGGTCCGGCCACGACTGGGCGGCGATCGACCGGACCGCGGTGAGCAGCCCCTCCCCCGGCCGGTACGCGGTGACGACCACCGAGACCCGCTCGCCGGCCGTGTCGGTGAGGTGCCCGGCGGACCCGGTGAGCCGGTCGAACGGCGCCTTCTCCGGGGCGGCCGCCAGGACCGGCCCCGGCTCCGGGAAGAGCGCCCCGAACCTCGCCGTCCAGGTCTCCAGCTCGGCGGACTCACCGGAGCCACCGGCGAACGGGTTCGCCAGGTCGATCTCCAGCGACTCACGGGCCGCCGCCGGGATCCGCCGGTACGCCCCGAGCAGCTGCCGTGCGTTCGCCGGCCCCTGCCACGCGTAGACCAGCTGGACGTGCAGCGCCTGATGGGCCGGTGGCAGGGCACGCGCCCCGCGGGCGGTACGGATCAGCGCGTACAGGGCGAGGGCGTCGTCCCGGTCGCCGGGCAGCTCGTCCTGCAGGGCGATGGTCTGCGCCAGCCCGGCCAGCAGCACCGGGTCGACCGGCCGGCGGATCCGGCGGGTGTCGCCCCGGCGAGCCGCCTCCAGCACCTCGTCCAGGCCGATCCCGGCGGCCCGCGCCAGCACCCGGCGGGCGGCCACCGAGCGGTTGCGCATCGCCGTGTTCGGCAGCGACACCTCCGCCCCGGCGCCGGCGAGGGCGACGTGATCGTCCAGCAACGCGACCGGCTGAGCCTCGGTCATCGACTCTCCGTCCGTACCCGGCAATGTCCTTTCGGATCAACGCGGGCACGACAGTGGAGTGACGCTAGACGGCGGCGAGGACGGCCGCCTCCACCCGGTTCCGTTCGTCGGCCGAGGCCCACGCCCCGACCAGGTAGAAGGCGTCGACGACATCGCTGCCGAGGGTGGAGATGCGGGCCGCGCGGATCTCCGCCCCGGCCTCGTCGAGGGCGTGCGTCACGCGGTAGAGCAGGCCGGGCGAGTCGGCGGCGCGCAGCTCCAGCACGACGGCGTCGGTGGCCACGTCGCGCTGCCACACCACGCGGGGCGACGCGGTCCCGCCGCGGGCGCTCATCGCGCGGGCACGCACCCGCTGGGTCACCGACACGTCGCCGGCGCCGACCCGGCGCAGGTCGGCGGCGAGAGCGACCGGATCGTACGGCGACCCGTACCGCGGCGAGGTGGAGAACTCGACGATGGCCCGCCCGTCCACCGTGCTCGTGTCCGCGGCGACCACGTCGAGCCGGTGCATGGCCAGGCAGGCGGCCACCCCGGCGAGCAGCCCGCGCCGGTCGGCGGCGGCCACCGCCACCCGGTCGCCGTCCAGGTGCACCACCGGCAGCGCGCCGTCGAGCAGCTCCGGGTCGGGTTCGGGCGGCTCGGGCAGGGCGCCCGTGTCGAGCGCGGTGTCCACCTTGGTGACCAGATCGGCCATCAGCCGGCCCTTCCAGTCCGACCAGGCGGCCGGGCCGGTGGCCAGCGAGTCGGCGCGGGCCAGCGCGTGCAGCAGGTGCAGCGTGTGGGTGTCGCCGACCGCCTCGGCCACGGTGGAGATGGTCTTCGGGTCGCTCAGGTCGCGCCGGGTCGCCACGTCCGGCAGCAGCAGGTGCAGCAGGACCATCTTCTCCACGGTGGCGACGTCGGCGGGGCGCAGGCCGAGCCGGGTGGCGATGTCGGCGGCGATCGGGGCGCCGGCGATGCTGTGGTCACCGGGCAGGCCCTTGCCGACGTCGTGCAGGAAGGCGCCGATCAGCAGCAGGTCGGGGCGGTCCACCTCGCGGGCGAAGGCGGTGGCCTCGTAGGCGGCCTGCACCAGGTGCCGGTCGAGGGTGTAGCGGTGGATCGGGTGGTGCTGCGGCAGGCTGCGCATCCGGGCCCATTCGGGCAGCCACGCGTCGATCAGGCCGTACCGGTCGCAGGTCTCCCAGGTGGGCAGCAGACCGGGACCGGAGCCGAGGAGCGAGACCAGCGCGGCGCGGGCCGCGGGCGGCCAGGGCGACGGCAGCGGCGGGCAGAAGGCGGCGAGCCACTCGCAGGTGGCCCGGGCGATCGGCAGCTGGGTGATGGCGGCGGCAGCGGCGACCCGCAGCGAGAGGCTGGGGTCCGGGACGGGGCCGATCGCGGTGCGGGCGAGCACCAGCTCGCCGTCCTGTTCGACCACGTCGCGGGCGACCGGGCGGCGGCTCGGCGGGGCGGACGGCCCGCCGCGGCGTCGTCCGCCGCGCAGGCGGTCGATGGCACGCCAGGCGTCGTCGACGGCATGGGCGACGGTACGGGCGTCGCCCGCCACCCGGCGCAGCAGATTGTCCGGGTCGTCGATGTCGAGCAGGTCGGCGACGGCCTTGCGCTCCTGGGCGACGAGCCGGTCCACGCGGCGGCCGACGGCCAGGTGCAGGGCGTCGCGGGTGTCGAGCAGGCGCAGGGTGGCGGCGCGGACCGCGGGGCGCATGGTGTCGGCGATCCCGGCCCGTCCGATGCCGCGCAGCAGGGTCACGTCACGCAGCCCGCCGGACGCCTCCTTGAGGTCGCCCTCGAGCAGGAAGGCCAGCTCGCCGTGCTGGGTCCAGCGGCTGGTGGTGAGTTCGCGCAGCTGCGGCATCATCCGGACGGCGGTGCGCCGCCACTGGTCGGAGACGGCCGCGATCACCTCGGCGGAGAGGCCGGCGTCGCCGGCCAGGTGCCGGGCGTCGAGCAGGCCGAGGGCGACCTTCACGTCGTCGTGGGCGACGGACAGGGCTTCGGGGAGGGTACGCACGGAGTGGTCCAGCCCGAGGCGGGCGTCCCAGATCGGGTACCAGAGGGAGGAGGCGATCCGGTCGATCCCGGCGGTGCCGTTGTGCACCAGCACCAGGTCGAGGTCGCTGTAGGGGGCGCAGTCGCGCCGGCCGAGCCCACCGACCGCGATCAGGCTGACGCCGGGCAGGTGGGACGGGAAGAGCTGCTTGAGCCAGAGTTCGAGGGCCGCGGCCCGTTCGTCGCGGGCGGCGGCGCCGATGTGGTGCTTGAGCTCGTCGAGTGAGCCACCGGCGGCCGGGCGTGCCGGAGGGGCCGGCGGCTCACTCAACGGGTTCGTCATGGGATCAGAGGGCGTCGAGGCCGCGCTCGCCGGTACGGACCCGGACGACCTCGTCGATCGAGGTAACCCAGACCTTCCCGTCACCGATCTTGCCGGTCCGCGAGGCGCCGACGATGGCGTCGACGATCTTCTCGACGTCGATCTCGTCGGTCAGCACCTCGACCTTGATCTTCGGCAGGAACTCGACCGTGTACTCGGCGCCCCGGTACACCTCGGTGTGGCCCTTCTGACGGCCGTATCCCTGCACCTCGCTCACGGTCAGCCCGGCGACGCCCAGGGCGTGCAGAGCCTCCTTCACCGCGTCGAGCTGGTACGGCTTGATGACCGCGGTCACCAGCTTCATGCTCAGTCCTTCCATTGCAGCCATCGGGGGAATCTAGCTGGAGACCTTCTGGCTGACGGAAGCCTTGCCGTCAGCGTCCACGGTTTCCTTGGTGCCGATACCGGCCAGGGCGAACGCGCCGCCCCCGCCGGCCCCCGCGGCCGGGGTGAAGTCGTAGCCGCTCTCGCCGTGCGAGGTGATGTCGATGCCACCGACCTCGGTCTCCTCGCTGACCCGGCCGAGCTTGACCAGCTTGAGGATGAGGGCGAGCACCGCCGCGACGGCGAAGGAGTAGACCGTCACGACCGCGCTGCCCTCGAACTGGCGGAGCAGCTGGGTGGCGCCGCCGCCGTAGAAGAGGCCGTTGCTGGCGTTGAGGATCTTCTCGTCGGTGATGCCGGCGTTGACGGCTTCGTTGGCGAAGAAGCCGATGGAGAGCGAGCCGATCCAGCCGCCGACGAAGTGGACGCCGACCACGTCGAGCGAGTCGTCGTAGCCGAAGCGGTACTTCAGGCCGACCGCCAGGGCGCAGACCACACCGGCGATCAGGCCGACCAGGACGGCCGGGAGCGGGGAGATGAAGCCACAGGCCGGGGTGATGGCGACCAGGCCGGCGACCGCGCCGGAGGAGGCGCCGACCAGGGTGGGCTTGCGGTCCCGGATCCACTCGACGGCCACCCAGCCGACGAGCGCGGCGGCCGTGGCGACCTGGGTGTTGATGAAGGCGATGACGGTGGTGCCGTCGACGGTCAGCTCGGAGCCGGCGTTGAAGCCGAACCAGCCGAACCACAGCAGGCCGGCGCCGAGGGCGACGAACGGCACGTTGTGCGGCCGCATGTTCTCCTTCGGCCAGCCGATCCGCTTGCCGAGGATCAGGGCCAGCGCCAGGGCCGCGGCGCCGGCGTTGATGTGCACCGCCGTACCACCGGCGAAGTCCAGTGCGCGGATCTTGGCGCCGATGAAGCCGCCGCCCCAGACCCAGTGTGCGACCGGGACGTAGACCAGGGTGAACCAGCCCAGCGCGAAGAGGACCCAGCCGCCGAACTTGAAGCGGTCCGAGACGGCGCCGCTGATCAGGGCGACGGTGATGACCGCGAACATCATCTGGAAGACGAGGAACGCGTATGTCGGGATGCCGGTGTTGGCCCCGAAGAACAGCCACTCCTCGGTGATCTTGTCAACCGGGGTGTTGAGGTAGCTGAAGTTGCCGATGATGTTGTTCAGACCGGCGTTCTCGTTGACGCCGAAGGCCAGCGAGAAACCGTAGATGACCCACAGGACGCTGATCAGGCCGATGGCCGAGAAGCTCATCAGCATCATGTTCAGAACGCCCTTGGACCGGTTGAGGCCACCGTAGAACAGCGCCAGACCCGGTGTCATGAGCAAAACGAGCGCAGACGACAGGAGCAACCAGGCGGTATTGCCGGTGTTGATCTCCACGCTGCCTCCTCTCGGAATAAGGTGTCCTCGCACACCGGACCTGGGGCAACGCCGCCTGTCGGCCGGTTCGGCGCGAAGCTTTCCGGCCTGCTGTTTCGAGCACGGTCTTCGCGCGATTTCCGAGACGTCACGCGTTGTTTCCGACGTGTGAAGAAAACCTCACAGTCCGCGAGGAGGGGCGCTCTGAGCTGCCACGATATAGGCGCTTTCGCCCCATCGCAGGGCTTTAGCGCAGCGCATACTCCAGCGTGTGGCGCTCGTAGTCGAGCAGCCGCAGGTCGCGCATCGGGCGCCGCAGGTGGCCCTTGTGCACGATCCGCACGAACGCCGGATCGCCGGCCGCGGCCATCCGCCGGATGCCCTCGACGTGGTCCACGATCCGCTTGCGGATGGTCCGCACCAGCCGGTGCCGGTCCCGCGGGATCAACCCGTACGCATCCGCGAACAACCGCAGGCGACGAGGCCGGTTCGGCCGTTTCCACCCGAGGGTGTACGAATCCCGGTCGCTGAACAGCGGCACCCAGGTCCACGCCGCATACGCCACGTCGTAGAGCCGTGAGCCGGGCGACGCCAGATCGAAATCGATCAGGGCGAGGGTGCCGTCGGGCCGCCAGACCACGTTGTGCGGGGCGGCGTCGTGGTGACAGATCACCTCGGTGTCCGGCGGCGGTGGCCCGAACGAGCGCCAGACCGAGCCCGGCGGTGGGACGAAACCATACTGCGCGTCGTGGAACATCCGCAGCATGGTGCCGACGGTGACCAGCGCCTCCTCGGTCACCCAGTGCGGGGCCAGCGGATACTCGCCGCACTCCCCGTCCAGATAGGAGAGGACCTCACGACCCTTCTCGTCCATGCCGAGGGCGTGCGGCGAGCCGGTGAAGCCGACCCGCTCCAGGTGGAGCAGGAGAGCGTGCACGGCGGGCGTCCACGGCCCCGCGTTGCGCCGGACCGTGTCGCCGATCCGGGAGACCGTAGAGACGTTTCCACCGTGCAGCGGTATCTCGCGCAGCGGCTCCTGCGTCACTCACGGCCTCCCAGAGAGATGGTGCACACCCGCGAGCCTACGCGTCCCCGCCCACAAGGGCCTCGACGAAGGCCTTCGGCTCGAACGGAGCGAGGTCGTCCGGACCCTCGCCGAGGCCGACCAGCTTGACCGGGATCCCGAGTTTGCGCTGCACGGCGATGACGATGCCGCCCTTGGCCGTCCCGTCGAGCTTGGTGAGCACCACACCCGTGACATCCACCACCTCGGTGAACACCCGTGCCTGCTCCAGACCGTTCTGACCGGTCGTCGCGTCCAGCACGAGCAGGGTCTCGTCGACCGGGCCGTGCTTCTCCACCACCCGCTTGACCTTGCCCAGCTCGTCCATCAGGCCGACCTTGTTCTGCAGGCGGCCCGCGGTGTCGATCAGTACGGTGTCCACGCCCGTGTCGATACCCCGTTTCACCGCGTCGAACGCCACGCTGGCCGGGTCTCCCCCCTCCGGGCCGCGGACGGTCTCGGCGCCGACCCGCTCACCCCAGGTCTGGATCTGGTCGGCCGCGGCGGCCCGGAAGGTGTCGGCCGCGCCGAAGAGCACGCTGCCGCCGTCGCCGATCAGCACCCGGCCGATCTTGCCGCACGTGGTGGTCTTGCCCGCGCCGTTGACGCCGACGACCAGGACCACCGCCGGGCGGCCGTCGTGCGGCGCCGTCCGCAGGCTGCGGTCCATGCCCGGCTCCAGGGCCCCGACCAGCTCCTCGACCAGCTGCTCCCGGACCTCGGCCACCGTCCGGGTGCCGAGGACCCGGACCCGCTCGCGCAGCCGCTCGACGATCACCTGGGTCGCCTCGATGCCGACGTCCGCGGTGATCAGGCTCTCCTCGATCTCCTCCCAGTCCTCCTCCTCGAGGTGGTCCCGGGAGAGGACGTTGAGCAGGCCGCGGCCGAGCGCGCTCTGCGACCGGGCCAGGCGGGCCCGCAGCCGGACCAGCCGGCCGGCGGACGGCTCCGGCTTCTCCAGGAGAGGCTTCTCCTCGACCACCGGGGGCGCCTCGACGGGCGGCTCCTCGACGGCCACCGGGGGCGCCGCCTGCTCGATGAGCGGCGGGATCTCCTCCTCCACCGGGGGCACGGTGGGCACGGCAGGCGGTGGCGGGAGATCGCGGCGCCGCATCTTCGGCACCACGAGCCCGACCGCGCCCACGATCAGGACGACGAGCAGGATCACTGCGGCGACCACGTATTCCATGCCCGAATCCTGACAGATGAGCCGTCCGGCCGTGGCGCAGGCCGTGCACTGGCGGTTCCGGCCCGGATTGACGGAGGATGGGACGCCCCCTGAATCGGCGTGGAGGACCCCCATGCGTCACACCCCCGGCACCGCCCGGTGACCGCTCAACTACTCATCGGACCGGTGCTGCGCAGGGTCGACGGCGACCGCGCGACCCTGTGGCTGGAGACCAGCGCGCCGGCGCAGGCCCGGGTCGAGGTGGACGGCGCGGGCGCCGGGTCCGCCCGGACCTTCTCGGCGTACGGCCACCACTACGCGATGGTCACGGTCGACGGGCTCGCCCCCGATGCGGCGAACCCGTACCGGCTGTTCCTCGACGACCGGCAGGTCTGGCCCGAGGCCGGCTCGGAGTATCCGCCGCCGGTGATCAGCACCCGGGCCGGCGACGACACCGCCCAGCCGGTCAGCCTGATCTTCGGCTCCTGCCGCAAGGGCACGCCCCAGGTGAGCGGGCGCTGGCTGCCGCCGGACGCGCTGGACGCGTTCGCCCGCCGGCTGATGGTCGACGCGGAGACCCGGCCCGACCTGCTGGTCCTGCTCGGTGATCAGGTGTATGCGGACGAGACCTCACCGAAGGTGCGCCGTTTCCTGCGGGCCCGCCGGCGCAACGGCCATCAGGGCCCCACCGACCAGGTCGTCGGCTTCGAGGAGTACACGAAGCTCTATTTGGAGTCGTGGCGTGACCCGGAGGTGCGGTGGCTCTTCTCCACCGTGCCGAGCGTGATGATCTTCGACGACCACGAGCTGATCGACGACTGGAACACCTCGGCGTCCTGGCGCTCCGACATGGCCGACCAGCCGTGGTGGCGGGAGCGGATCTCCGCCGGCCTGGCCTCCTACTGGATCTATCAGCACCTGGGCAACCTGAGCCCGGACGAGCTGGCCGCCGATCCGCTGTTCCGCAAGGTGTCGGAGGCCGAGGACGCGACCGACCTGCTGCACGAGTTCGGGTTACGGGTGGACGAGCCCGGCTCCGCGGAGAACACCGATGTGCCGTACCAGTGGAGTTTCGCCCTGGACATCGGCCGGACCCGCCTGATCGTGCTGGACAACCGCTGCAACCGGGTGCTGACGCCGGGCGCCCGGGCGATGCTGCCGGCCGCCGAGTGGAACTGGTTCGTCAACCGGGCCCACGGCGACTACGACCATCTGGTGGTCGGCTCGTCGCTGCCGTGGCTGATGCCGCCCGCCATCCACTACCTGGAGGCGTGGAACGAGCGGATCTCCGAGTCGCACCGGCCCCGGTCGGCGGCGTTCGGCGAGAAGGTCCGCCGCACCTTCGACCTGGAGCACTGGGCCGCGTTCGGCAAGTCGTTCGCGGCGCTGGGCGAGCTGTTCCGGCGGCTCGGCGAGGGCGGTCCGGAGGCGCCCGGCCACCGGGTGGGCGCCGGTGGGGCGTATCGTGCGCCGGCTTCGATCAGCGTGCTCTCCGGTGACGTTCATCACTCGTATGTGGCACGTGCCGATTTCGGGCAGGCCATGACGACCCCCGTCTACCAGCTGACCTGCTCCCCGATCCACAACGAGGTGCCGCTGCCGCTGCGCCCGCTGATGCGGGTCGCCTGGTGGCCGGGGGTGGTGCAGTCGGTGCGCGGGCTGGCCCTGACCATGTCGGTGCGCAAACCGGCGCTGCGCTGGAAGAAGCTGGCCGGACCGTACTTCGGCAACGCGATCGGCACCCTGCGGCTGGACGGTCAGGCCGCCACCGCCCGCATCGAGGGCACCACCAAGGACGGCGCCCTGCACGACGTCGCCGCCGTCGACTACCGCACCTGACACGACGAGGGCCCCCAGCGAGACGCCGGGGGCCCTCGTCGTGGCCGGCTCAGGCCGGCAGGTCGAGGACCTTACGCAGGTAGGGCACGTGCTCCGGGCCGGCCCAGCGGTATCCGGAGAGGCCCGCCGAGCGGGCGCCGCGGATCACCCGGTCGTCGTCGTCGACGAAGAGCACGTGCTTGGGCAGCACCCCGAGCCGGGCACAGGCCTGCTCGAAATACTCGGGGGCCGGCTTGTGCACCTTCAGCTCCCACGAGCTGAGGACCAGGTCGACCTCGTCGGTGAGCCCGAGGGCGTCGAGGTCGGGGCGCAGGCGGTCGGTGGCGTTGGTGGCGATCGCGACCTTCCGGCCGCCGGCGCGCACCTCGCGGACGAAGGCGAGCGCCTCGGGGTCGACCTCGCCGCGGTACGACTGCCACTCGGTGACCGCGGCGGCGGCCCGCTCCGGCTCCAGCGGCAGCCGGTCGGCGACCAGCCTCATCCACTCGGCGTCGGTGATCTCGCCGGCCATCGCGGGCCGGTAGATGTCCCACGACATCGCCGTCTCCAGCAGTGTGGCGGGCTTCAGCCCATACCCCACCTCGACGGCGATCATCGGGGCCGGGTCCCAGCGGCGCAGCACGCCGTCCAGGTCGATCATCAGGGCCTGGGCGCGGTCGCGCATCGACTTCCTTACTCCTCCGGGTCGCGGGCGAGGCGCTGGCTGATCACCTGGGTGACACCGGCGCGCATCGTGACGCCGTACAGCGCGTCCGCGACCTCCATCGTCCGTTTCTGGTGCGTGATGATGAGCAGCTGGCTCTTCTCGCGCAGCTGCTGGAAGAGGGTAATCAACCGGCCGAGGTTGACGTCGTCGAGGGCCGCCTCCACCTCGTCCATGATGTAGAAGGGCGACGGGCGGGCGCGGAAGATGGCACACAGCATGGCCACCGCGGTGAGCGAGCGCTCGCCACCGGAGAGCAGCGACAGCCGCTTGATCTTCTTGCCGGGCGGGCGGGCCTCCACCTCGACGCCGGTGGTGAGCATGTCCTCCGGGTCGGTCAGCACGAGCCGGCCCTCACCACCGGGGAAGAGCACCTGGAAGACGGTCTGGAACTCGCGCGCCGTGTCCTCGAAGGCCGACGTGAAGACCTCCAGGATCCGGTCGTCGACGTCCTTGACCACGGTGAGCAGGTCCTTGCGGGTGGCCTTGAGGTCCTCGAGCTGGTCGGAGAGGAACTTGTAGCGCTCCTCCAGGGCCGCGAACTCCTCCAGCGCGAGCGGGTTGACCTTGCCGAGCAGGGTGAGGTCGCGCTCCGCCTTGTTGGCCCGCTTCTCCTGGGTGGGCCGGTGGAACGGGGCCGGCGACGGCTCGGGCTTGCCGTCCTTCTCGGCCTGGGCCACCTCGGCCTGGGTCGGCGGGACGAGCTGGTCCGGGCCGTACTCACTGATCAGCGTCTCGACGTCGAGCGAGAAGTCCTCGGCGGCCTTCGCCTCCAGCTGCTCGATGCGCATCCGCTGCTCGGCCCGGGCCATCTCGTCGCGGTGCACCTCGCTGGTGAGCCGCTCCAGCTCCGACACGAGGCGCTTGGCGTGCGCGCGTACCTCCTGGAGCTCGGCCTCCCGGCTGGTCCGCTCGCTGGCGATCCGGTCGCGGCGGTCGGCCGCGGCGGCCAGCGAGACGGCGACATGTTCCAGGGCGGCGGCCGCGCCGTGCGCGACAGCGCGGGCGATCTCGGCGCCGCGGGCGCGTGCCGCGCGCCTCGCGGCGGCCCGTTCCCGGGCCTGCCGTTCCTGGTTGGCCTGGCGCATCAGCGAGTCGGCGCGGCCGGCGATGGAGGAGACACGTTCCTCAGCGGTACGGACCGCGAGCCGCACCTCCATCTCGTTCTGCCGGGACTGCGGCACGAGCGCGGCGAGCCGGTCGCGCTCCTCGGTGGACGGCTCCTCGTCGAGCGGGGTGTCCTCGGCGAGGCGCAGCCGCTCCTCCAGCTCGGCGACCCGCATCAGATCGGCCTCGCGGGCCGCCTCGGCCTTCTGCCGGGACGCGCCGAGCCGCTCGCTCTCCGCCTTCGCGGACCGGGCGGCGGCGCCGAGCTCGGCGAGCCGGCGGGCGGCCGCGTTGCGCTCGCCCTCGGCGGCCCGCTTGGCCTGCGCGGCCACCGCGACCGCCTGCTTGAGCTCGGCGACCTCGGCGCGCGCGGCGCCGAGCTGCTCCTTGACCTCGGCGATGGTCTGCTCGGCGACGGCCCGTTTCGCCTTCGCCTCGTCGACAGCGGCCTGCACCTCGATGTAGCTGGTCGCCTTGGCCGAGCCGCCGGCCGCCGCGTAGGCGCCGAGCAGGTCGCCCTCGGGGGTGACCGCGCGCAGCTCGTTGTTCGCCGCGACCAGGGCGGCGGCCGTGGCCAGGTCCGGGACGAGCACCACGTCACGCAGCGCCCGGTTGACGGCGGGCCGGAGCTGCTCGGGGCAGTCGACCACCTCGGGCGCCCAGACGGCGCCCTCGGGCAGGCTCGGCCGGAGGCTCGCGAGCGAGCCCTGCATGCCCGGCCCGGCGGATCCGGCGACTACCAGGTCGGCGCGCCCGGCGTCAGCGATCTTGAGGGTACGCATCGCCTCGATCGCCTCGTCCACACCGGAGAGGGCGACCGCGTCGGCCAGCCCGCCCAGCGCCGCGGCGAGCGCCACCTCGTGACCGGGCCGGACGGTCAGCAGCGACGCGAGGCTGCCGAGCAGGCCGGGCACCTGACCGGCCCGGGCCAGCAGCGCGCCGGCGCCGTCCTTGCGCCTGAGGCCCATGGCGAGGGCCTCCTCGCGGGCTTTCCAGCTGGCCGCGTCCTTCTCGGCGGCCCGCTCGGTGTCGCTCAGCTCGCGGACCACGGCGGCGGCCCGGTCGTGGGCGGCGACCGCCTCGTCGTGCCGGGCGTCGAGGTCGGCGTTGTCCCGGTCGGCCTCGGTGGACTCGGCGGACACCAGGTCGACCTCGGCCTGTGCCGCCTCGGCCCGCATCAGCGCGTCCTCGTGGGCGATCGCCAGGCGCTCGATCTCCTCGGCGGCGCTGGTGGTCCGGGCGCGGGCCGCGTTCACGTTGCCGGTGAGCTTGGCCAGGCCCTCCCGGCGGTCGGCGATCGCCTTGGCGGCGGCCCGCAGCTCGCCCTCGGCGGCGGCCAGCTGGCGCTCCTGCTCCTGCCGGTGCTCGACCGCCTCGGCCAGGCGCATCTGGTCCTCGGTGAGGGCCTCGCGCAGCTCCTCCTCCTGCTCGCGGACCCGCTCGGCCTCGGCCTCCAGCATCTCCGGGTCGCGGCCGGGACGCTCGTCGTCGGGGGTGGAGGCCAGGTGCCGCAGACGCTCGGTGGCCAGCTGCTCGGTCGACCGGAACCGCTCCTGCAGGGTGGACAGCTTGTACCAGGCGTCCTGCGCGGCCTGCAGCAGCGGCGCGTCCTCGGCGTGCGCGAACTCCAGGTCGGCCAGCATCCGCTGGACCTCCTGGTTCTCCTCCTCGACCTGGCCGCGGCGCTCCCGCATCGCCGACTCGTCGGCGATCTCCTTGTCCAGGGTGGTGCGCAGCGTGTGCAGGTCGTCGGCGAGCAGCCGCAGGCGGGCGTCGCGCAGGTCGGACTGGATGCCGGCGGCCCGGCGGGCCACCTCGGCCTGCCGGCCGAGCGGCTTGAGCTGCCGTCTCAGCTCGGCGGTCAGGTCGCCGAGGCGATTGAGGTTGACCTGCATGGCGTCCAGCTTGCGGATCGCCTTTTCCTTGCGTTTGCGATGCTTGAGTACGCCCGCCGCCTCCTCGATGAACGAGCGGCGGTCCTCGGGTTTCGCGTGCAGCATGGCGTCGAGCCGGCCCTGGCCGACGATGATGTGCATCTCCCGGCCGATGCCGGAGTCGCTCAGCAGCTCCTGGATGTCGAGCAGCCGGCAGGAGTTGCCGTTGATCTCGTACTCGCTGGCGCCGTCCCGGAACATCCGGCGGGTGATCGACACCTCGGTGTAGTCGATCGGCAGGGCGCCGTCGTTGTTGTCGATCGTGAGCGTCACCTCGGCCCGGCCCAATGGGGCGCGGCCGGCCGTGCCGGCGAAGATGACGTCCTCCATCTTGCCGCCGCGCAGTGCCTTCGCGCCCTGCTCGCCGAGAACCCAGGCGATGGCGTCGACGACGTTGGACTTGCCGGAGCCGTTCGGGCCCACCACACAGGTGATGCCGGGCTCCAGCCGCAACGTGGTGGCGGAGGCGAAGGACTTGAAGCCCTTGACCGTCAGGCTCTTGAGGTGCACGGATCTCCGGAGGGTCGTCTGCGTTCGTCTGCTGGGAGGCAGGCTACCCGCCGATCGCCGCCGAGACAGGAATCACGTGGTGAGAAAAAAGCTGCGCGCCGCCACGGGAGTGGAGGCGCGCTTTTTCTCTGGTGCGTCTGTTGTACGAGGGGATGTGACGCCGGTTGGCTACCCCGCAGTACCGCCCGGCATCAGGTGGGGCTCAGGTCAGCGCCGGCTCGGTCAGCCGTGCGAACTCGTCTGCCTCCGCGGCCGCCGCCGCGAGACGGTCGTTCTCCGCCTGAAGACGGGTGACCTCGAACTCCAGGGACTGGACCCGGGAGCGCAGTCGGGTGACCTCGTCGAGGAGGCGCCGGTCGGGCGCCGCACCTACGTGGCCAAAGAGGGCCTTCGCCATCGTGACTCCTTGTGACGCGCTGCGTCGATTTTGTGTGGTGCGCTGTCTTTTTTCGCTGCCGGAAAAGCCGGCCAGCGTGGCGCCCTTTTCACGCACCCGAGCGGTTCAGTGCGCAGTGAACCTCATGCGAACCGACACACCACATGCTCACGGGCACGCGTGAGCGCAGAATCCCGCCAATCGAACTGCGGGACACTTTAT
This sequence comes from Actinoplanes philippinensis, assembly GCF_900113015.1. Lineage (GTDB taxonomy): Bacteria > Actinomycetota > Actinomycetes > Mycobacteriales > Micromonosporaceae > Actinoplanes > Actinoplanes philippinensis. The sequence continues at coordinate 38,582 of NZ_FONV01000034.1, read as the reverse complement.
GGTGCGGGAACTCAGGCCGCGGTCAAACCGAGACAGTGCTCAAACCGAGGCATGAGTGGGCGCGACTGGCGACAACTCCATAGTCCGCCGATACCCATCCTCCGTCAAGCCGAGGCAGTGCCGGTTGGGCGCGCGAGTCAAGTGAATCACGCCACCAAGCCGTCTCGAGGCCGCCTCAAGGCTCCTGCGGGGGCATCCCACCAGGCCTTATACATCTTTCGCGGACATGTCGATCTCGTCAAGACCGGTCCGTTTCCGCAAGATCCGGCGCACTCGGACGGGCTCGTCCCGTTCCGTCCGGCGGTCCCGCGGCGGGCGCCGCACGGACGGTCTCCGGCGGGCGACGAAGGGTCACCGCGGGGCGGTCCGGCGGTGGGCGAGCGAGAGATCGACGAGCCACGGGGGTACGGACGGCGCCGCAAGCCCTCGACCCGGCTCGCACGTCGTGGCCTTTCGGGCAAAAACGGGCAAAGCTGGCTGACAAATCGCCTCAAAAGGGACGTAATTGTGTCGCCTAGCCGACATGCTCCGGCACCTTCGGCGGTTTGCGTCGTTGCCTCCAGCGTGAATCCGACCCCGTCCCGCGAGCGCATCTGTCTGCTCACCGGCGGCGGGTACCCGTACCGGCGGGACGCCCTCGGAGGATGGTGCCGGACCCTCGTCGAGGGACTGCGCCGGTTCCACTTCGAGTTGCTGACCGTCACGGACCGTGAACTACCGTCCGCACCCGCGTACCCGCTCCCGTTCAACGTCGGCTCCGCCCACGCCGCCGCGCTGGGCCGGGACCCGGCGCGAGCCGAACGACGCCGCGGCCCCGTCCCCGACGGCGCGGCCGGCGCCGCCGCCCTGCTCTGCCGCGGCCTCCTCGGCGACGAGACGCCGGTCACCGCCCTGTTCGCCGACGGCCTCCGGCGGATCGCCGGACTCTGCCCGCCCGGCGCCGACACCGACCCGCTGGCCCCCCTGCCGCTGACCGACGCCCTGCAGGAGGCCTGGCGGGACCGGCAGACCGCCGCCGACGAGCCGCTGCCCCGGCTCAGCGTGCGCGACGCCCGCACCGCGGCCACCCTGCTCCGCCACGCCCTGCGGGCCCTCGCCGTGCCGATCCCCGAGGTCGAGCTGGTGCACTGCGTCGGCGGCACCACCCCGCTGCTCGCCGCCCTCGCCGGGCACTGGCGCGACGGCACGCCCCTGCTGCTCACCGAGGCCCGCGCCGCCGTGCCCCGGCAGCGGCCCGCCGAGGAACGGCTCTCCCCGAGCGTGCGCACCGTGCTGCGCCGGTTCCGCACCGCCGTCGCCCGCACCGGCTACACCGAGGCCGAGCTGATCGCGCCGCTCAGCACCTACCACCACGGCTGGGCCCTCGACCACGGCGCCCCGCCGGCCCGGCTCGTCCCGGTGCCCGCCGGCGTCGACCCCCGCGAGTACCCGGGCGCCGCCGAGATCGCCGAGACACCCACCGTCGTGTGGGCCGGCAGCGGCGGACCGGACAGCGGGCTGGCCCTCGTGCTGGAGGCGTTCACCGAGGTCGCGGCGGCCGTCCCCGGCGTGGTGCTGCACCTGGTCGGTGTCACCGCCGCCCACGAGGAGCACTGCGCCGAACAGATCGAGCGAACCGGGCTCGGACGGGCGATACGGCTCCACCCGCTGCCCGCCGACCCCCGCGACCGGTACACCGTCGGGCAGGTCGTCGCGCACGTTCCCGGGCCCGCCGACCCGCCCTACCGGCTCGTCGAGGCCATGATGTCCGGCCGTGCCGTGGTCGGTGTCGACATCGGGCCGTCCGGCGAGACCCTCGGCGACACCGGGATCCTCGTCCCGCCCGGCGACCCCTCCGAACTGGCCATCGCCATCGTCGGCCTGCTCCGCTCCCCCGGGCGGCGGCGGGCCCTCGGCGACGCCGCCCGCCAGCGCGCCCTCGGCCACTTCACCGTCGACCGGGTCGTCCGGGTGTACGGCGCGCTCTACACCGACCTGGCCGCGCCACCACCGGCGACGGCCTTCGAACTGGCGCTCACCGTTCCCGCGCCCCGCAACCCGACCCCCGCAACCGTGCGCTGGCTCACCCGGGAGACCTCATGACGATCACGCCACGTGGCACCGGCGGGACCGCGACCACACGTACCGCCCGCAACCGCAACCGCCGCCGGAACGCCGCTGCCGCCACCGGTGAGCCCCGCCACGCCGCGCCCGCCCAGCCGGAACTGGCCCCGCCCCGGCGACGCGGCGGACGCCACGCGGCCGAGGAGCCACTCGCCGACGACACCTCGGTCACCGACGCCGCGGTCGCCGGCACTTCGGCCGCTGACGTCTCGGACATCGACTCCGCGGTGACCGGCCTACCGGTGGACGACGCCTCGGTCGACGACGTCGAGTTTCCGGCGCCGGCCTGGGATCCGTGGGCCGCCGGCACCCGGCAGGCGCTGTCTCCTGGCGCCCCCCACCACCCACACGGGTTCGCCGGGAGCGGTGACCACCGAAACTTCCTGGCCGACGCCGAGGGCCGGGACCACCGGGCCTACCTGAACGACGGCGAGGGCAGGGACCACCGGGCCTACCTCAACGGCGAAGCGGACCCCGACCATTGGGCCCACCTCAACGCCGACAACGACGAAGCGGACCCCGACCACCGGGCCTACCTCAACGACGCCGAGCGCTATGCGCGTCGGGGCGGGCCGGTGGGAGCCGGATGGGGTGATTCCGCTGCGGAGCCCGTCGCGTGGGGCGGCGGCCGGGCCGGTGCCGAGGTCGAGGGCCTGCCGGAACGGGCGACCGGGTGGGACGGCGGTGGCGGGGCCGGGCACGTCGCATGGATGGATCAGACCGGTAGCTGGGTCAATGTCGCCGGCACCGGTCACGCTCCGGTGGAGTCGCCGGCCGCCGGATGGATCGACGGTGAGGTGGCCGGGTGGGGCGACAGCGTGGGGACCGGGCTCGGGCGGCGTAACGGGTGGGCCGACGCCGGGAGTCACGGGGACGACTGGGCGCTGCACACCGGGGTCGGGATCGGCGCCGTCGGCGACTGGACCGACGGCAGCGGATCGCCGGCCGGGTACGCAGAGACGGCCGGAGCGCCCGCGGTACACGGGGAGACGGCGGGAGCGGTGAGCGGGTGGGCCGGCCCCTCCGTGAGCCGGGACGGCGCTGCGGACGGTGTGGTCGAAGGGCTCTGGCTTGCCCTCGACGAACCGGACGACTCCGCCGGGGGGCCGGGAGGCGAGGAAGCCTCTTGCGAGGATGCGGCCGGGCGTGGTCCGTACCGCCGCAGGGGTGTGCCGGAGGCCCGGAAAGCGGGACGGCGGCACATCGGCCGCTGGTCGCATGCGCGGCGGACGCGAAGCGCCTATCTGAACAACGCCCTGGTGCGTTGCGGGCTCTACCTCGGGGCGCTGAGCGTCGCGGTCTCCGCGGCCGAACCGCTCGGACGGGTCGCCTGGCCGGTTCCGGCCGTCATGGTGCTGCTCGGATGGACCGCCGCACAGGGGCTGACCAGCATCGGCGTGACCGTCGCCGGCCGTGGGGGGCCGGCCGCCGCGGCCCGGACCGTCGGCGCCGGGTTCGCCGCGGTCATCGGGCTGTGGTGCTCGCTGGTATGGATCGCGCCCGACGCCCTCCTCGGACCCGACCGGCTGCTCGCCGCCACCGTCGGCATCGGGGGGCTGGCCACCCTCGCCACCGTGACCGCCGCCCTGGTCACCCGCGCCGAAGGGGTGATCGCGGGCTGGTACGCGCCGTGCTGGCTGCTCGCCGCCGCCGTCCTCGCCGACGCCGGCGGGGTTCGCGAGGCCGCCCTCGTCCCGGTTCAGACACTGCTGCCCGCCGCCATGGTGGCGGTCGGGATCCGCGCCTTCCGTCCCGCGTTGCTGCCCCGGCGAGCCGCGTCCGGACGCCGGTCCCGTCTCACCGCCGCCGACCGCCGGCGGGCCGCCGCCTACCTGATCATCGGGGCCGCGCAGGCGATCTCGGTGATCCTGCTGTGGCGCGGCGGACCGGCCGTCATGCCGCTGCCCGCCGCCCTGCCCCTGCTGGTCGCCGTGCCGCTGCTCGAAGGGCTGATCGGCTGGCACACCGACCGGATCGACGCCGGGCTCGACGCCGCCGAGACCCCCGAGGAGCTCGACCGGCACATCCGCAACGTCACCGCCATCACGCTGGCCGGACTGCTGCCGCCGCTCGCCGCCGGATGCGGGCTGCTCGTCGCCGCGTACCGGCTGCCGTACGGGTTCTCCCTCGTCCCCGGCGCACGGGAGGCCGTCCTGGCGCTAGCCGCCGCCACCCTGCTGGGCGGGGTGTTCGCGGTCACCTTCCTGCTCGCCGCCCGTACCCGGCACGGGATCGCCGCGACCCTCGCCACCATCCCGCCGCTGGCCGCGACCGTGCTGGCGCTGTCCGCGCCACCGGCCGGGCTGCTGCCCGCCGCCGTCGCGGTCCTCGCCGCGACCCACCTCGCCGGCCTGCTCATCGTCGCCCTGACCGCCGCCGACCTCCGGAGGACGCCGTGAAAACCCTGTTCCCCCCGTACGCCCATCCGTCGCCCGAGCTGGAACTGGACGCCGACACCTGGATCGTCCGCGAACAGCCCGGCGACCGCCGCACCCTCCACCAGTCCCTCGGCCGGATCGACCTGGACTGGGGCAGCCGCTCCCTCGCCGACGTCCTCGCCGACGTGGACGCCTGGCGCGCCGACGGTGTCGAAGGGCTGTTCCTCGACCGGGCGCCGGCCGGGTCCGGAGGTGTCGGGCCGGTCGCGCTGACCGTCCGGCTCGCCGCCCGGCGCGGCCTGCACCGGGTGGTCCTCAACCCCGGGGTGCCGACACATCCGCTGTACCGGGATCTCGGGGTGCGGATCTGCACCTTCGAAGGGCCGTGGTCGGCGTACCAGAGCTGGGACGGTGACGGGGTGCGGCCGGGAGACGGGCACATCGTGTACGGGGTGCCCGCCCCGCTCCTGACCGCCGCCCGTCGTCTGATGGGCCGGCGGGGCGCCGGGTTCGGGCTGGCCACTGATGCCGTGCCCCGGGTCGGCGCGGCGCCCGCCACCACTCCCGGATAGCCCCCCGGCCGGTCCCGGGAGCTGTCCGACGGCTCGGGACAGCTCCCAGGGCCGGCCCGGGCGGTGACCACCGCACATGCCCGGCGGACGCGCTGGAGGCCGGGACCACCGGCCGCGTCGCGCGGGAGCCACGGGAGGTGGGGGCTGCGGTCGAGGGCGGCCGACGGCGTACCGGCTCAGGCGGTTTTGCGGGGTTTGGGCTGGCAGCGAGGGCAGCTGAAGCTGGACCGGTTCATGAACTGCTCGCGGCGGATGATCGCGCCGCAGCGGTGGCACGGCTCGTTCTCGCGGCCGTAGGCGTTGAGGGACCGGTCGAAGTAGCCGCTCTCGCCGTTGACGTTGACATACAGCTCGTCGAAGCTGGTGCCGCCGGCCACGATGGCCTCGCCGAGGACGTCTCGGACGTGGCCGAGCAGCCGGGCGACGGCCGGGCGGGTGAGCTGGTCGGTGGGGCGCGTGCCGTGCAGTTTGGCGCGCCACAGGGCCTCGTCGGCGTAGATGTTGCCGACGCCGGAGATCAGCGTCTGGTCGAGCAGTGCCCGCTTGACCTCGGTGTGCCGGCCGCGCATCCGGGCGTTGAACGCCGCGTCGTCGAAGAGCGGGTCCATCGGGTCGCGGGCGATGTGGGAGATCTCGTCGGGGAGTTCGGCGCCGCCCTCGGAGACCGACAGGCCGCCGAACGTGCGCTGGTCCACGAAGCGCAGTTGCGGGCCGCCGTCGGTGAAGGTGAACCGGATCCGCAGGTGTTTCTCGTCCTCGGCGTCGGCGGGCTGCATCAGCAGCTGGCCGGACATGCCGAGGTGGCCGATGATCGCGTCGCCGGAGTCCAGCGGGAGCCACAGGTACTTGCCGCGGCGGGAGACGTCCAGGACCGTCCGCCCGGTGAGCACCGCGGCGAAGTGGGCGTCGCCGGGAAGGTGCCGGCGGATCGCGCGGGGATGCAGCACCTCGGCGGTGGCGATGGTGCGGCCGGTCACCCACTTCGCCAGGCCCATGCGAACGGTCTCGACCTCGGGAAGCTCGGGCACGTCAACGTCCTTTACAAGGTGTACGGCCAGACGGTCACCAGGTAGGCGCCATACCAGAGACCGAACAGCGCCCAGGCGGTGATCGACAGGACCGCGACCCGGGGGCGGGCGCGGGCGGCCGCCACGACGGCGGGCAGCAGCGTCAACAGTACGGGCAGCAGCAGCCGTGGCTTGGAGTGGTAGAACCCGGCCTGGCCGTAGACGAGGATCATCGCGACCACGCCGTAGACGGCCAGCGGCAGCCACGGCTTCTGGGCCAGCGCCACCCCGGCCGCGGCGAGCGCCGCCAGCAGGATCAGCGCGACGCTCATCGGGATCCAGCCGTCGCCGGAACGCAGCGTGGTCCAGAGGAACTGGCCGGTGCTGGCGCCGTAGTCGAACGAGGTGCCCCAGCCCGCCGTCTGGATCTTGAACCAGGCGGTGAGGTCGCCGACCCGGTAGGCGACCCAGCCGAGGTAGGCCGGCACGCCGGCGAGGGCGACCGCCGCGGCGGCGAGCGGCTTCCACTTCGGCTGGTCGTCGTGTTTCAGGGCGAGCAGCGCGGCGACCGCGAGCCCCAGCGCGGCGGCGGCGCCGGTCGGCCGGCTCAGCGCGGTGAGCAGGCCGAGGAGGCCGGCCGCCCACCAGACCCGGCGGTGCGCCGCGACGAACATGCCGGCGACGAGGGCGATGAAGAGGCTTTCCGAGTACGCCATCGAGAGCACCACGGACGCCGGGGCCGAACAGCAGATGGCGACCAGCGCCCAGCCGGCCCGTTTGCCGTAGAGCGACGAGCCGAGCAGGTGCAGGACGATCCCGGCGGCGACCGAGGCGAGCCAGGCCACGGTGAGGGCGGCCGCGCTCGGGTCGATGCCGATGGCGGCGCCGGCCCGGATCAGCATCGGGTAGACCGGGAAGAAGGCGAGCTCGTTGCCCTCCAGCTGGCCGGACGAGCTGTAGGTGTAGCCCTCCGGGTAGCCGTCCATCGCGACCCGTAGGAACCAGCCGGCGTCCCAGATGAGCAGCCGTTCCCAGAGCGACCGGGGCTCGGCGACGCCACCGTTCAGCCAGTTGATCATGAGTAACTGGCCGACGCGGGTCAGCGCCAGGATGCCGACGGCGGTGAGCACTCCACTCAGTTCGCCCGCTTTATCCCATAGTGTCTCTTCTTTTTGGGTTTCTTCGACCATGGTCACGGTTCGGTCTTCTCCGACTGTTCCGTAAGGGTGCGCCACGCCGCCGCGGCGGCACGCTGCTCGGCCTGCTTCTTGCTCCGGCCCTCGGAGCCGCCGTACCGCTCACCGGCGACCACCACCCAGGCGGTGAACGTCTTCGCGTGATCCGGGCCGGAGTCCTCGATCTCGTAGTCCGGCACGCCCAGGCCCAGCGCCGCCGTCAGCTCCTGCAGGCTGGTCTTCCAGTCGAGCGCGGCGCCCCGGCCCGCCGACTCGGCCATCAGCGGGTCGAACAGCCGGTGGATCACCTCGCCGGCGATCTCCAGCCCGTGCTCCAGGTAGATCGCGCCGAGCAGCGCCTCCAGAGTGTCGGCCAGGATGCTCGCCTTGTCCCGGCCGCCGGTGGTCTCCTCGCCCTTGCCGAGCAGCAGGTGCGGACCGAGCCCCTCCGGGCCCAGGCCGCGCGCCACGTCGGCCAGCGCGTGCATGTTGACCACGCTGGCCCGGAGCTTGGCGAGCTGGCCCTCCGGCAGATCCGGGTGGTTGTGGAAGAGCGCTGAGGTGATCACCACGCCGAGGACCGAGTCGCCCAGGAACTCCAGGCGCTCGTTCGTCGGCAGGCCACCGTTCTCGTAGGCGTACGAGCGGTGGGTCAGCGCGCGTTCCAGCAGCTCCGGCTTGAACGGGACACCGAACGCCTCCTCCAGCGGTTCAGTGGAGGGGCGACGACGCTTGTCAATCATGCGATACCTCGCTGAGCGCTCAGAAGATCGGCGATCGCCGCGACCGAGTTGCGGCGGTGCAGGTCGGCCGCGAGCGCGATGCCCGCGGCGAGGTCCCGGCCGGTGGCCGCGCCGTGGCAGACGACGACCGTGCCGGAGACCCCGAGCAGCAGCGCCGCCCGGGGAGGTGGATCGGTGTTGCGAGCCGGCGGACCGGAGAGCGCGTACGCCGTCTCCAGCCCTTTCAGCAGGACGTTCCCGGTGAAGCCGTCGGTCACCACGACATCGGCGGCCCGGCCGGTCACGATGTCGCCGCCCTCGACCAGGCCGGCGTAGCGGCCGCCGCCGGGCAGCGGCAGGTCGACGAGGCGGGCGGGCAGGGCGCGGCGCAGGCGGTCGCCCTTGCCGGGCTCGGTGCCGATGGTGAGAAGGCCCACGCGGGGCGAGGGCATGCGCAGGACGACCGAGGCGTACGCCGCCCCGAGCCGGGCATGCCAGGTGAGGGTCTCCTCGTCGGGGTCGACCGACGAGCCCACGTCGAGCAGGACGAGACGGCCGGCGGCGGTGGGCAGCACGGCGGTCAGCGCGGGACGACGGACTCCGGGCCAGCGGCCCATCTCGCGGGCGGCGGAGAGAACCGTGGCCCGGGTGTCACCGGCGGAGACGAGCGCATCGGCCCGGCCCTCGGTGACGGCGTGCACCGCGGCGCCGACCGAGTCGGCCGGGGCGGTGACGGTGGTGATACGGCGGCGGTCGCCCGGTTTCAGGGCGGCCAGAACCGCGTCGGCGGCATCGGCCGGGCCGACGAGCGTCAGGTGAAGGGCCGGGTCTGCTTTGCAAGCGCGCAGAGCGCCGTCAACCACGACGGCGGGAGCTTGGTCCCCGCCGAGGAGGTCGACGGCGATCCGCGCGATGCCCGGCTCCCCGACAGTGCGCTGTCCAGGAGCCGTGGCACCGGTGGCTCGCCACCGCTCGGGCACGACCCGCCCGATGATCGGGCGCGTCACGCGGCGGCGTCAGACCTCGAGGACCTGGCGGCCGTTGTAGGTGCCGCAGACCGGGCAGGCGGCGTGCGGCAGCTTCGGCGACTTGCACTGGGAGCAGGCCGCGGTGGTCACCGCGGTCGCCTTCCAGTTCGCCCGGCGCGAGCGGGTGTTGCTGCGCGACATCTTGCGCTTGGGGACGGCCACGGTTCCTACTCCTTGTTGTTTGACAGGTTGCGCAAAGCGGCCCACCGGGGATCGACTTCCTCATGGCTGTGATCAGCCGGGAGGTCGTCGAAGTGCACCCCGCACTCGGGGCACAACCCTGGGCAGTCCGGGCGGCAGAGCGGATTGGTCGGCAGCATCAGGACGATCGCGTCCCGCACCGCCGGCTCCAGGTCCAGCAGGTCGCCCTGCATCCGGCCGACCTCGTCCTCGTCGGTGGTCTCCTCCGTGGTGCTGTCCGCATAGGCGAACAGCTCCGCGATGGAGACCTCGAACGACTTGTCGATCTCGTTGAGGCAACGCCCGCACTCGCCGGTGAGCGAGCCGCTGACGGTGCCGCTGACGTAGACCCCCTCGGAGACCGACGTCAGGCTCGCATCGAGCGTGAGATCGGACCCCTCGGGGACCGAGATCATCTCCAGACCGAGGTCTGCCGGGGCCGGCACCACCCTGTTCAGGGCACGCGTCGCACCAGGCTGCCGCGGCAGTTTCGTCGTGTCGACGACCAGCGGTTGCCTGGGGTCCAGGTGGCTCTGCGGTGACTTGGGCATCGTGATTCCTCAGCCATGGGTAGGCCGACCGAAAACATTACCTGAGCTTGCTGTACGTCGTCGAATCGGGCTCTTTAAAAGGGGAGCGGTCGCTCCGCGTCCTCGCCCTGGAAAGTGCCGATCTCGCGCAGCGCGTGCATCTTGTCACGTCCCCGCTCGATCGACGCCAGCGCCCGGGTCAGGAACTGCTCGAAGTTGGCCAGCGCGGTGTCGACGTAGTCGTCGACCTCCTCACGCAGCCGCTGCGCCTCGGTCCGTGCCTCGGCGATGATCCGTGCGCCCTCGTGCTCGGCCGAGACCGTGATCTCGTTCACCGAGACCAGGCGGGCATGCTCGCTCTCGCCCTCGCTGACGATCCGGTCGGCCTCCCGGCGGCCGGCGTCGACGATGCGGTCCCGCTCGTCCAGGACCGCGGCCGCCTTGCGCAGCTCCGAGGGCAACTCGGCACGCAACTCCTCGAGCCGCTCGATCATCTCGCCGCGGTCGAACATGAAGTTCGTCCGCGACATCGGCACGGAGCGCGCGTCCTGGACGAGCTCGATGAGCTCGTCGATACGGTCGAGCGGATCCACCGGTGCCTCACTCCCGTCGTCGAACCGCCACCCAGCGTGGTGCGATCACGTTACTGCCAAGCGGCCTAATTCTGCTTCAACCGGCCGACGAGGCGAGCCAGCACATTGTCCGGCAGGTACGACGAGGCGTCGCCACCCCACTTCACGACGTCCTTGACCAGACTGGACGACAGGAACGAGTAGAGCGGGTTGGTCGGCATGAACAGCGTCTCCACACCGGAGAGCCCGATGTTCATCTGCGCCATCTGCAGCTCGTAGTCGAAGTCGCTGACCGCCCGCAGGCCCTTGACCACCACCGCCGCGCCCTGCGCCCGGCAGAAGTCGACGAGCAGTCCGTGGAAGGAGGCGACCCGGACGTTCTCGTACGGGGCGGTCGCCTCGCGGAGCATCTCCAGACGCTCCTCGATGGTGAACAGCCCGGTCTTCGACTGGTTGATGAGGACTCCGATGATGACCTCGTCGAAGAGCCGGCTGGCCCGTCCGATGATGTCGAGATGCCCGTTGGTGACCGGGTCGAAGGAGCCTGGACACACCGCTCGTCTCATGATCGGCGACCGTACCAAAGAGTGGTCTCGCCATAACGCCGGGTACGGTCCCCGATCAGACCGTCCACCCAGCTCAGCGGCTCGCCACGGGTGGATCGCTCGAAAATCACCACGGCGTCCGGAGCCAGCCATCCGTTGGCCACCAACTGCTCCTGCACTCCGGTGATCTCGTCGTCGCCCAGCGCGTACGGCGGATCGGCGAACACCACCTCGTACGGCCCACCGGACGGCGGGTCGCCGAGCGCCTGCAGGACCTTGCCGGTGACCAGCCTGGCCGCGGAGCCGACCTTGAGCGCGACGATGTTGTCCCGGATCACCCGGGCCGCCTTGCCGTCCGCCTCGACCAGGAGCGCGTGGGCGGCGCCACGGGAGAGCGCCTCCAGTCCGATCGCGCCGGATCCGGCGTACAGGTCTGCAAACCGCGTGTCCGACAAATCGGTCATCGTCTCAAGTGTGCTGAAGAAGGCCTCCCGGACCCGGTCCGATGTGGGCCTGGTGTGCGCGCCCGGCGGAGCGGAGAGACGTCGACCACCGTGCGCGCCCGCGATAATCCTTGTCATCACACGGAACGCTACTTCACCACCGGCGCAAGACCACGACGGCGTGGACTTTGTCCCTCCACACGGGCACTGCGCGCGACGTTACGGTGCCGTTCGGTAGATCGAAGATCTCAGGTTGGCAACAACACCATTAGCGGCGGCTGAGACGTTTCTTTGATCTCGCGAAGTGACTATGGTCGGGCGACGTTGCGGGTGCGTTCTATCGTCCCCGCCGATGACGCGGGGAGGCGTCGTCACAGGTTCGCTCAATCCACCGGCGACATCTGTGGTTTCCTCGCGCGCTCCTACCTAAACCCCCTACACAGGAGATGGCGTGAACGTGTCCAAGTCCCCGCTTCGCCGGGTGTCCGCCCTGGTCGCCGGGTCGCTCATCGGTCTCGCCGGCGTCGCGGTGTTCGCCGCCCCGGCTCAGGCCCACCACGGTGTGGTCGGCGGTTCCTCCTCCTGCGATCAGGTCACCGGCGAGTGGGTCGTCAAGTGGGTGGTCGACACGTACGGCAGCCAGAAGGGCAACCAGGTCAAGTTCACCAAGGTGGAGAAGACTTCGGACACCCCGATCGACGGCGGCGAGATCGTCGAGAACGGCCCGTGGCAGCAGAGCAACAAGCAGCTCACCGGCACGCAGCGGGTCGCGGGCTCCGCCAAGAGCGCGGGCCTGAAGCTGACCATCCTGTGGAACAACGAGTACTCGGCCGAGGCCTCGGGAAGCGTCCCGCTCGAGGGTGAGTGCACCCCGCCGAAGCAGGAGACCCCCAGCACCTCCCCGTCGCCGTCGCCGTCGGAGAGCACCCCCGAGACCGAGGAACCGCCGGTCTCCATCCCCGAAGAGGTTCCGGCCAAGCCGATCTTCGAGGAGACCTGCGACACCATCACCATCGGCGTCGACAACACCGACAACAAGACGCCGTTCACCGTCGACTACAAGACCAGCAAGGGCGAGACCCGCAAGCTGGTCGTGGAGGCCGGCAAGAAGGGCTCCGAGACCTTCAGCGCCAACAAGGGCTTCAAGGTCGACGTGACCTTCACCGTCGAGTACAAGGGCAAGATCTACAGCGAGTCCGGGACCATCGCCTGGACCGAGCCCAAGGACTGTGACGACGCCGGCCAGGGTGGCGGCCTGCCCGTCACCGGTGCCGCCGCTGGTGGCGTCGCCGCCGGCGCCGCGGGCCTGCTGGCCATCGGTGGCGCCCTGTTCTTCGTCGCCCGCCGCCGCAAGGTGAAGTTCACCGCCTGATCACGGCGTAGCACCACACGACAACAGCAACAACCGGGGGCGCGTCGAATCCGATTCGGCGCGCCCCCGCCCATTTCCCCTCATCGGAGAACAGATGAACAAAACCCCTCGCGGGCGTCGTGTCCTGGCCGTGCTGGCCGGCGCGCTGCTCGGCCTGACGGCCTTCGCGAACCCTGCCGGCGCCACCCCACGCGGCGCCGACAAGCCCTACCTGTTCACCCACACCTTCACGATCAACGGCGGCATCGCCACCGCCACCGTCACGCCGAACAAGGACCTGGACGTGGCCGAGGAGGTCACCCTGGTGTCCTACTTCGCGCCGAAGCCCCAGTTCGCGACGCCGCAGTACGTCTTCCAGAGCAAGACCGGCACGCTGAAGGAGAAGAACGGCGTCGTCACGCTCGAGGTCGAGGTCCCGGACTGCAACACGCAGGTGGACCTGTTCTTCGGCGGCCAGAAGGACGTCATCGACCCGCTGGACGGCAGCAAGTACTACGGCGACACCAAGCTCGGCGAGAAGAAGGGCCCGGGCTCCCGCTCGCAGGGCCCGGCCGGCTGGTTCAACGGCGGCAACAAGGCCTGCGTGCAGCCGGCCGTGCAGCCGGTGGCCGAGTGCGACGGCACCGTCGACCTGCAGCTGAGCAACAACGGCAAGCTGAGCAAGTACGACGTCGAGTTCCGGGTGACCGGCAACGGCTTCGAGAAGACCGTGAAGGTGCCCGCGGGCAAGGGCGAGACCGTCGAGGTCCCGGCCGGCGTCGGCCCCGTCAAGGTGACCGCTCCCGGTCTGCCGGACTTCACCTACAGCTGGGCGCGCCCGGAGACCTGCGTGCCCACCGCCGCCGGTGAGAACGACTGCGAGACCGTCACCATCACGGTGACCAACCCGGAGGGCAACACCCCGGCCAAGGCCGAGGTGACCTACGGCTCCGAGACCAAGACCGCGACCGTCGCCCCCGGCAAGTCCGAGCTGGTGACCTTCCCGGCCGGTGAGGCCACCACGGCCACCGTGACCTACCCGGAGATCACCGGCGCCGAGCCGGTCACCGTCCCGGTGAAGAAGGGCGAGTGCACCGAGCCCAGCCCGAGCACCTCGGTGTCCACCCCGTCCACCGACGAGCCGTCCGAGAGCCCCTCGGCGACCCCGTCGGAGACCGCCTCGACCAGCCCCAGCCCGATCGCGACGACTCCGGTCGCCGGTGACGACGAAGACGGTGAGCTGCCGCTGACCGGCTCGGCCGCCGCCGGTGTCGCGGGTGGCGCGTTCCTGCTGCTCGTCGCGGGCGCCGTGCTGTTCATCCTGGCCCGCCGCCGCAAGGTGAACTTCACCGCCTGATCCGTCAGGTCACCGTAGGGAAGGTCCCGTCCGGGCGCGGTCGGTAGTCGTGAACGGCTACCACCGCGCCCGTCGGCATCCGGCCGTAGACGTGCGGGAACTGCCGCCCGTCCGGCTCGGGCGGATCGCCGTCCTCCCAGACGACCTGGCCCGGCAGCCGCTCCTCGTCGATCTCCAGCAGCACCATGTCGTCGCGGCCCCGGAAGATCCGGTCGGCGACCACGTGCACCCAGTCCGCCGGTGAGCAGTGCAGGAACGGTTCGGCCTCGAGGAACGGCCCGGCCTCTGCCCACGCCGCGCGCGGGCACAGATGGAAGATCAACCCTTCTCCAAATACTCGGCACGGTCCTCGTCGACCAGTGCCGCGACCGAGGCCGCCAGCGCCGGATGACGGGACAGGTCGGGATCGTCGCCGATCAGCGTGGACGCCTCGGCCCGCGCCTCCTTGATCAGCTTCTCGTCGCGGAGCAGCGACAGCAGCCGCAGGTGCGAGTGCTTGCCGGACTGCGACGCGCCCAGCACGTCGCCCTCCCGGCGCTGCTCCAGATCGATTTCGGACAGCTTGAAGCCGTCGGTCGTCGACGCCACGGCGTCCAGGCGCTCCCTGGCCGCCGAACCCTCGACCGCCTCGGTGTGCAGCAGGCAGATGCCCGGCGCCGAGCCCCGGCCCACCCGGCCGCGCAGCTGGTGCAGCTGCGACACCCCGAACCGGTCGGCATCCAGGATCAGCATCACCGTCGAGTTGGGCACGTCCACACCGACCTCGATGACCGTGGTCGCCACCAGCACGTCCAGATCGCCGGCGGCGAACGAGCGCATCACCGCGTCCTTCTCCTCCGGCGGCATCTTGCCGTGCAGCACGGCGATCCGCAGGCCCTTCAGATACTCGTCGCGCAGCAGCGGCAGCACCTCGGTCACGGCCAGCGGCGGGCGGCGGGACGGCTCGTCGTCCTTCGGCGGCGTCTCCTCGTCCTCACCGATCCGCGGGCACACCACGTACGCCTGATGACCGGCCCGCACCTCCTCCTTGATCCGCACCCAGGCACGGTCCAGGTAGGCCGGTTTCTCCAGGGCCGGGATGACGTGCGAGGCGATCGGCGACCGGCCCCGGGGCAGCTGCGAGAGCACCGAGGTCTCCAGGTCGCCGTAGACGGTCATCGCCACCGTCCGCGGGATCGGGGTCGCCGTCATCACCAGCACGTGCGGTGGTCTCGCCGCCTTCGCCCGCAACGCGTCCCGCTGCTCCACCCCGAACCGGTGCTGCTCGTCGACCACCACCAGGCCGAGATCCTTGAAGTCGACCCCCTCGTACAGCAGCGCATGGGTGCCCACCACGATGCCCGCGGTCCCGTCGGCGACCTTGGCCAGCGCCGCACGCCGGGCCGCCGCCCCCAGCGAGCCGGTGACCAGGGTGAGCTGCGTGCCCTCCGGATCGCCGTCCAGCTCACCGGCCCGGCCCAGCGCGCCCAGCTGCGCCGAGATGCCCCGGAAGTGCTGGGTGGCCAGGACCTCGGTCGGCGCCAGCAGCGCGGCCTGCCCGCCCGCGTCGACCACCTGCAACATGGCACGCACCGAGACGAGGGTCTTGCCGGAACCCACCTCGCCCTGCAGCAGCCGGTGCATCGGATGCGGCCGCGCCAGATCCGCCGCGATCTCCTCGCCCACGTCCCGCTGGCCCTCGGTCAGCTCATACGGCAGGCTCGCGTCGAACTTCGCGAGCAGCCCGGCGTCGGCGCGGGGCCGGGCGGTGCCGGGCGCCGCGGCCGCTTTCGCCCGGCGTTGCACGAGCGTCAGCTGTACGGCGAAAGCCTCGTCCCATTTCAGCCGGTGCTTCGCCGAGTACAGCGACGGCTCGGAGCTCGGCCGGTGGATCTCCCGCAGCGCCGTCCCGATGCCCACCAGGTTGCGGGCCGCCCGGATCCCGGCCGGCATCGGATCGTCCGGCGGCTCGAAGGTGTCCAGCAGGGTCCGCACGCACTTGGCGATCACCCAGGTCGGCACCGCCTGCGCCGCCGGGTAGACCGGGATCAGCGCGCCGGCGAACTCCTCGATCTCGGCGGCCGCGTCGTCCTTCGAGGCGTCCGCGCTGAGCAGCTGGTAGGCCGGGCCGTTGAGCTGCCGCTTGCCGCGGAACTCGGTCACCTTGCCGGCGAACAGCCCCCACACGCCCTTGCGCAGCTCCCGCTCCCGCCACGCCTGGTTGAAGAACGTGCACGTCAGCGTCGCGCCCGAGCCGTCGCCGATGGTCACCTCGAGCATGTTGCCGCGGCGCTGGCGCATCGGCTTCACACTCATCCCCTGCACCTGCGCCAGCACCGTGACCTGCTCGTCCACCTGCAGGCTGCGCAGGTCGGTGTGCTCGCCACGCTGGTCGTACCGCCGTGGGAAGTGATAGATCAGGTCACCGGCCGTCCGCAGATCCAGATGATCCTCCAGCGCTTTGGCGGTCTTCGCCCCCAGCACCTTGGTCAACGGGGTGTCGGTCGTGGTCATTCGACTCCTGCCAACAGGTGGTAACGGGGCTGGCCGCCCGCGTAGCACTGCACCTCGCTGAACGGCCACGCGCGGTGCACGTGCCCCCTCAGAACGTCCTCGAACCCGGGCGGCGCGTCCGCGCCCAGCACCAGGGTCACCAACTCGCCGCCGCCGCCGAGCATCCGGTCCAGCAGGCGGCGGCTCACCTCGGCGACATCCCGGCCGATCACGTGCACCTCGCCGTCGACCAGGCCCAGCAGATCACCGGCGCGACACCGGCCGGCCACCGTGAACGCGTCCCGCTGGGCGGTGCACACCTCCCCGTAACGGCAGGCGCCGGCCGCCTCGGCCATCGCGATCACGTCGTCGGCGAACGGGCGCTGCGCGTCCCGCACGGCCAGAGCGGCGAGCGCCTGCACCGGCGACCGGGTGGGGACGACGCTCACCCGTACCCCCATGGTCTCCGCCTCCCGGGCCGCCGACACGGCGACCGCGTGCGTGTTCGCGTCGTTCGGCAGCAGCACCACCGCACGGGCGCCGGTCGCGTGCACGGCCGCCAGCATCTCCGCCGTCGACGGATTGCGGTCCACGACGACGGCGCCCTCCGCCTCGAACAGCGCCGTGAGCCCGTCCCCGGCGGCGACGACCACGGCGCCGCGCTGATCACTTCCGGTCGGGCGGTCCTCCAGGAGGGTGACATTTATGCGGTACGGCCGACCGGCCTCGATACCCGCCTCGATCGCCGGCCCGATCTCGGTGACATGAACGTGCACATTCCAGGTCGGCGGATCCCCCTCACCGGTCCCCACGACGACGAGCGAGTCGCCCATCCGGTCCAGCGTCAGCCGCAGCCGCGCGACGGCCTCCTCGGTGGCGTCCAGCAGGTACTGAACCTCGAACCCATACCCCGAACAACCCGCCTCGCCGGCACCGTGCCCGCCGCCCCCGGAGGTCGTCCCCCCGCGCCCGGCACCACCGGAAGTCGTCCCGCCATGCCCGGCACCACCAGAGGCCGACCCGCCACGCCCGGCACCACCGGAAATCGTCCCGCCATGCCCGGCACCACCAGAGGCCGACCCGCCACGCCCGGCACCACCGGAAATCGCCCCACCGCGCCCGGCACCACCGGAGGCCGTCGCGCCGTGCCGGGCGCTGCTGGAGGATGTTCCGCCGTGCCCGGCCTGCCGGGCTTCTTCAGGTGGCATGTCGCCCCGGGCCATCGGGGTCGTCCGCTCGGGACCATCAGCGAGTGCACCCGGATCCGGGACACCGCCGGCCTTGATCCGCTCACCCGTCCCGTCATCGGCGCTTTCCCAGGGACGTCCGGCAACCGCATCGGCGCCGTCGGCCCTAGGCGCGCCCTCACCGCCGGGGCCGGCCGCCTCGACAACGGCCGCACCGCCGGCTGAACTGCCCACCCCATCACCGCCGCCGAGACCGGCCATTCCCACAACGGCCGCTCCTCCGGCTGAACGGCCCACCCCATCACCGCCGCCGGGACCGGCCACCCCGACAACGGCCGCACCGGCGGCTGGACGACCCACCCCATCACCGCGGGCCGCTGCGGTGTCGGTCTCGTCGGTGTCGATCGCCTCGACCAGGGCGTCGAGCAGGAGGCACAGCCCGCGACCACCGGCGTCGACCACACCCGCGTCGGCCAGGACGGGAAGCTGCTGCGGCGTGCGGGCGAGGGCCTCGGCCGCGGCCCGGGCCGCCTCCCGGGCGACCGTGACCAGACTGTCGGACTTGATCCGGCCGGCGGCCTCCGCGGCGGCCGCCACGACCGACAGCACCGTGCCCTCGACCGGGCGGGCCACCGCCGCATACGCCGCGTCCGTCGCCGTCCGTAACGCGCGGGCCAGCTCGCCACCCCGCACCGCCACCGCTCCGGCGAACGTGTCGGCCATCCCCCGCAGGATCTGCGACACGATCACACCCGAGTTGCCGCGGGCGCCGAGCAGAGCCCCCCGCGCCATCCTCCGCATGAGCCCCGCCACACCCTCGGGGCCGGGCCGCTCCACCCCGATGTGACCCGAGTCACGGACGACCATCAGCGCCTCGTGGGCGGCGGTGAGCGTGAGGACGAGGTTGGTGCCGGTGTCCCCATCGGGCACGGGGTAGACGTTCAGGTCGTCGATCTCACGCTGATGGACCCGGAGCGCCTCGAGCCCGCCATCGCACCAGCGGCGTACCGCGGCGGCATCGAGGGTCTCCAGCACGCGAAAATCGTACTAACCACCCCTGACAATCGCCGGGGACGCACCCCTGACCGGGGGCGATTGGCTGTCCCCCCAGCGAATCGGGTAAGCTCGCCGGGTTGCCTGGGCGTTGCTTCCCTGGGCGCCTCCAGTTCTTGGAGCAGGTCAGTTTCGAATCACACCCAGGAGTATCCCGTGGCTAGCGTGTGCGACGTCTGTGGCAAGGGACCGGGCTTCGGCCACAACGTGTCCCACTCGCACCGGCGGACCAACCGCCGCTGGAACCCGAACATCCAGTCGGTGCGCACCCCGGCCGGTGGCGGGACCACCAAGAAGCTCAAGGTCTGCACCTCGTGCATCAAGGCCGGCAAGGTCGTCCGCGCCTGATCGAGCTTCAACAGGCCAGTTCGAGTAGCCGCTGAACCTCCGGGTTCAGCGGCTACTCGCTGTTTCCGGCCGATACTCCACGGTGCCGACTGTCCGGGCGCGGCGTGCCCAGTCGCCCGCGGGCGCTACGCCACTCCAATCCGCGCCGCCAACGAGCCAGGCGCGGCGCGCCCATCCACCGACGTGCCCTACGCCACTTCGATCCGCGCTGCCGGCCCGCCGGATGGGCGCCACGCCACTCCAATCCGACGAGCCGGATGGGCGCCACGCCACTCCAATCCGACGAGCCGGGCGGACGCCACGCCACTCCAATCCGACGAGCCGGGCGGACGCCACGCCACTTCAGTCCGGCGAGCCGCGCGGGCACCACACCACTTCAATCCGACGAGCCGCGCGGGCACCACACCACTTCAATCCGACGAGCCGCGCGGGCACCACACCAATTCGGTCCGGCGAGCCGGGCGGACGCCACGCCACTCCAATCCGACGAGCCGGGCCGGCACCACGCCGTGACGATTCACCACCTCAGCGGTGGTGAATCGAGACGGGAACGGCGGGCGTGTCAGAGGGTTTTGGCGTAGGAGAGGACGTCCGGGTAGTCCTTGTAGTAGCCGAAGTCGGCGATTCGGGTGTACCCGGCCGACTCGTAGAGGGCGATCGCCTCCGGCTGGCGGTCGCCGGTCTCCAGGATGACCCGGCCGCAGCCCGCCTCGCGGGCCGATTCCTCGATCCGGGCCAGGAGCCGGCGGGCCACACCGCGGCCCCGGGCGGCCTTTGTGGTGAACATCCGCTTGAGTTCGGCGTCGTCGCCGCGCCGCCGCCAGCCGGCGCTCCCGATCAGCTGGTCGTCGAGGACCGCGACCAGGAACGCCCCGCGGGGCGGGGTGAAGTCGGCGCCCGAGATGGGGCTGTCGTCACCGCTGCCGCCATACCGCTCGGACAGGTCGCGAAGATTTTCGGCGACGAGCGCCTGGACCGCCGCGTCATCGAAGTCCGCCATGATGATCTTGATGTCGTGCACGTCGCAAGACTAACGAGACCAGCCGGACCGGGGCGGCGGCAGCCACGGTCAGCGGAAGTGATCCCAGCCGGAACCGCCGGTCCAGGGCTTGCCGTCCACGGTCACCCCGTCGCCGGACCGGACGGTGCCGATCGGGCGCCAGTGCGGCGGCAGAGCGGCGCCCGGCGGGAACGTCGCCGCCAGCGGGTGGTCGTCGCCGCCGGCGAGGAGCCACTGGTACGGGTCGACGCCGAGCGCCTTGGCCGCGTCTCGCATCTGGTCGGGCAGGTCGAAGGCGTCCCGGTGCACGTCGATCGCGACGGAGCTGGCCGTGGCGATGTGCCCGGCGTCCTGGAGCAGGCCGTCCGACACGTCGATCATGGAGGTGGCGCCGAGTCGCGCCGCCTCGGGCCCGGCCGCGTACGGGACGGCCGGCCGCCGATAGGCCTCCACGAGCAGTTTGGGCGTACGAAATCCTCGGGAGAGAACGGTGAGACCGGCGGCGGCGTGACCGATCCGCCCGGCCAGAGCGAGGATGTCGCCGGGTCTGGCGCCGTCGCGCCGGACCGGTGCGACGCCGCGCAGGTCGCCGAGTGCGGTGACCGCGATGGTGAGGGTGGGGCTGGCGGAGGTGTCGCCGCCGACGACGGTGGCGCCGACCAGCCCGGCTTCGGCGGCGAGGCCGTCGGCGAGCCCTTCGGCCCAGGCGATGTCGAGCCCGGTGGGCACGCAGAGCGCCAGCAGCAGGGCGGTGGGCACGGCGCCCATGGCGGCGATGTCGGCGAGGTTGGCGGCGGCGGCCCGGTGGCCGACGTCCTCGGCGCTGCACCAGTCGCGGCGGAAGTGGCGGCCCTCGACGAGCACGTCGGTGGAGGCGACGACCCGTCCGTCGGGCGTGCTGACCACGGCGGCGTCGTCGCCGGGGCCGATCTCTGTGGTTTCTCCGATGCCGAGCCGGGGAACGATTCGGCCGATCAGCCCGAATTCACCGGCCTCTGCGATGCTCACGTCTAAGTCCTTCGATGGTGGCGTCCCGCTGCCGGGTCGCTTCGTACGGTAGTTTCACGACCGGGGATCACCGACGAAGTGGCGGATTGGAGTCGGATCGTGGTCCAGGCATACATCCTCATTCAAACGGAGGTCGGTAAGGCCCGTGACGTGGCCGCCGCGATCGAGAAGATACCGGGGGTGGTGCGTGTCGACGCGGTCACCGGGCCGTATGACGTGGTCGTGCTGACCGAGGCGCACACGGTCGACGAGTTGGGCGGCCTGATTGTGAGCAAGGTCCAGTACGTACCGGGCATCACGCGGACGCTCACCTGCTCCGTGGTAAACCTCTGACTATGGTGGATGTGGAGACGCCGGCGAAGGCACCGGAGAAGGACCCGGCCAAGAAGGCCGCTGCCCTGTGGGCGACGGTGGTGGCCGTACCGGTGACGTTGATCGTCGGCGTTGTCGCTTTCCTCACCATCATGCCGGATGATCCGGACAAAACCGAAAAAGCGGCCAACCCGATCCCGTCCACCGCCGTGGTGATGGACGCGCCGCAGCTCGACGAGAAGACCGCACAGGCCTGCCTCGCGGTGACGTCGCAGCTGCCGGCGAAGATCCGGGATCTCCAGGGCCGTCCGGTGAGCGCTGGCCCCGAGCAGAACGCCGCCTACGGTGAGCCCGCGATCACGGTCGCCTGCGGGGTGCCGCAGCCGATCATGTGCACCACGCCGGAGGACACCACCCCGGGCTGCGTCGCCATGGACACCGAGCTCCTGATCATGAACAACGTCTGCTGGTATGCGGCGCCCGGCGCCGACACGGCCACCGTCACCACGATGGACCGTGAGGTGCCGGTGCGGGTGACCGTGCCGTCGTATTACGAGAACCCGGCGCAGTGGGCCAACGAGTTCTCCGACACCCTCGTCAAGACGGTCAAGTCGAAGGCGGCCGGCACGATGCCGAGCGGTTGCGAGTGAGCCGGACCGCTCAGTGCAGGCCGGTGCCGCGGCGCAGCGCCGTCCGGATCAGCCGGTCGACGACCTTCGGGTAGTCGAGACCGGTCGCCGTCCACATCCGGGGAAACATCGAGTTCGGCGTCATGCCGGGCATCGTGTTGATCTCGTTGAGGAAGATCTCGCCGGCCTCGGTCACGAAGAAGTCGACCCGGGCCAGGCCGGCGCAGTCCAGTGCGGTGAAGGTGCGCAGCGAATACTCCTGGATCTGCCGCGTCAGGTCGGCGGGCAGCTCGGCCGGAACGGTGTAACGCCCGCCCACCAGGTATTTCGTCTCGAAGTCGTACCACTCGACGTCGTCGATGTGGATCTCGGACAGCACCGACGCCTCGGGTGCGCCGCCGGCCTCGCCCTCCAGCACGCCGCACTCGATCTCACGGCCCACCAGCGCCGCCTCGACCAGCACCTTCGGGTCGATCCGGCGGGCCACGGCGACGGCGTCGTCCAGATCGGCCCAGTCGGTGACCTTGGTGATGCCCAGCGACGACCCGGCCCGCGACGGCTTCACGAAGACCGGCAGGCCCAGCCGCTCCTTGTCGGCCTCGGACAGCGACACGCCGGCACGGAGCACCGCGTACGGCCCGACCGGGATGCCCTCGGCCGCCGCCAGCTTCTTGGTGAACTCCTTGTCCATGGCGGCCGCCGACGCGAACACGTTGGCCCCCACGTACGGAATGCCGGCCATCTCGAGCATGCCCTGGATGGTGCCGTCCTCGCCGTAGGCGCCGTGCAGCACCGGGAAGACCACGTCCACACCGGCCAGCTCGGACACCCCGTCGGCCGGCTCGCGCACGATCAGCTCGGTCGCGGTCGGGTCGGCGGAGAGCATCACCGCGCTGCCCGAGTCGGCGGTGATCTCCGGTAGTCTGCGGCCGTCGATCGCGAGCTGCGACGTGTCACCCGAAGCGAGGACCCAGCGCCCCTCACGGGTGATTCCGACCGGGACCACCTCGTACTGATCGGGGTCGAGCGCCGCCAGGATCGCGCCCGCGCTGACGCAGGAAATGGCGTGCTCAGTGCTGCGACCGCCGAAAACGATCGCGACGCGGGTCTTACGGGGGGACGTCACTTCTCTCTGCGCCTTCCAGCTAGCGGGCGTACCGGGGGTGACCCTACTCTGCGTAAGCCGAATTCGGGATTCGTGACAACCCTTCGAGGAACGCGCACAACAGGGAGGACGAAGCGTTCATGGCTCCTGCACTCCACGTGATCGCCGGCCCGGGCCCGGGTCAGCTGGCGACGATGGCGCATCCGGCGGACGAGCCGTGGTCACCGCAGGAGCTGAGCGCGCTCGCCAGAGCCGGCGTGCAGGTGCTGGTGTCGTCGGCCGCTCCCGGCCCGGACACCGCCGGCATCGAGGTGGTGCCGTTCCCGGCGTCCGCGGCGTCCCCGAAGGAGATGCAGCACGAGGCGAAGCAGGTGGTCGCCCTCGCGATCCGGCTCGCCCGCGAGGTCCGCGCCGGGCGTTTCGTGGTCACCCAGTCCGCCACCGACAACGGCCGCTCCACTCTGCTGGCCACGATGACGCTGGCCCTGCTCGGCATCCGGCCGGGCGAGGCGCTGCGCCGCACGGCGCCGGGCGGCGGCATCGCCCCCGACTGGCTGCACGACTTCGTCGCCACCCACGGCTGACGGGGCTGCCTTCCCGCAAGGTCATTTCCATACCCTTCAGTGGTACGCCCGGCGCAGCCCCTCGCCGCCCTACCCTGTCCCGTCACGTCCGGAGCGAAGCCGGCGACCCAAGACGCCTCCGGAGCCGCCGCCGGGCTGATGCGGTGGCCCCGGCCGGCCGGTTCAGGCGGTGAACGTCTGGGGCAGGGCGCCGGCGTCCCAGAGCGCGTCGAGGTGGGCCAGGAAGCCGGTCAGGCTGCGTTCCAGGTCACGGCGTTCGGCGGTGGTCAGGGTCGCCAGCGGGTCGGAGAAGATCAGACCGTCCGGGTGGCGGGCCCGGGTGCCCACGAACTTGTCGCACGACCCACACCAGACATAGCTGACCAGGGTCGGCCGTTTGGCGTTCTCGGGCGCGGTGAAATAGGCGCGCAGCCGCCGTTGTCCGCAGGCCGGGCAGTCCCGCTCGCCCGGCTCGGTGAAGAAGCTGGCGCCCTGGGTCAGAGCCGCCACCTCGTCGCCGCTGAAGCTGCTCCACGCGGTCACGAGAACACCGACACGACAACGCCGGGCACGAGGCCGCCGGACACCGGGCCGCCGGACACCGAGGCGCCGGCCACAGGGGCATCCGCCACGGGGGCGCGGGTGAGTGGGGTGGTCATGCGGAGAGAGCCGTGGTGAGGTCGGCGAGCAGGTCGGCGGTGTCCTCGATGCCGCAGGAGAAACGCACGAAGCCGGGCGGCGTGTCGTCGCCCCACTGGGCACGGCGGTCGGCCGTGGTGTGCACGCCGCCGAACGAGGTGGCCGCGAACACCAGTTCCGCCGCGGCGAGGAAACGGCCGACCCGCTCGGCGGAGCCGAGGTCGAACGACACGACGCCGGGGATGCGCCGCATCTGGGCCGAGGCGACCGGGTACGACGGGTCGGACGGCAGCCCCGGCCAGCGGACCCCGGTCACGTCGGAACGGGACAGCAGCAGCTCGGCGACGGCTGCCGCGTTCGCGGTCTGGCGGGCCAGCCGCAGGTCGAGTGTGGCGATCGACCGGTGTGCCAGCCACGCGTCGAACGCGCCCGGCACGGCGCCGGTCTGCTTGCGCCAGGTCTCCACCGTGGCCAGCAGGGCGGGGTCGGTCGCCGACACGTACCCCAGAAGGACGTCGGAGTGGCCGGTGAGGGCCTTGGTGCCGGAGGCGACGACCAGGTCGGCGCCGAGCGCGAGCGGGTTCTGCCCGAGCGGTGTGGCCGTCGTGTTGTCCACGGCCACCAGCGCCCCGGCCGCGTGGGCGGCGGCGGACAGGGCCCGGATGTCGCACACGTCCAGGCCCGGGTTCGCCGGAGTCTCCAGCAGCACGAGCCGTACGCCGGTGAAGTCGGGGTACGGCCCGGCCGTCGGCACGGCCACGGAACGGACACCGAGGTCACGCAGAAAACCGTCGGCGAACGCCCGTACCGTGAAATAGCCGTCCGAGGGGATCGCCACGGTGTCACCGGTCCGCGCAACGGCGAGGAGCAGCGCGGTTATCGCGGCCTGGCCGCTGGAGAAGACGAGCGTCGGCCCGCCCTCGAGGGCGCCGATCGCCGACTCCAGCGCCTGCCGTGTCGGGTGCTCGGTACGGGCGTAGCCGTTCGCCCCCGGCCCGGTGACCGGGTCGAGGTGGTAGGGCGCGGCGAACACCGGCCCGGGCAGGAACGGCTCGCCCACCTCCGGAAGCGGGAGACCGGCGTGGACGGCGCGGGTTCCGTCGGAGAAGGAGGAAAGGGAACTCACTCGGGTTTCATCTCCCGTGTCATCAGCAGCTTGACCGCGACGCGCGGGTCCACCCCTTCGTGGCACACGCGCTCCACCTGCTCGACGATCGGCATCTCGACGCCGTTCGCCCGGGCCAGATCGCGGATGGACAGGCAGCTCTTGACGCCCTCGGCGGTCTGCCGGGTGGCGGTCTGCGCCTGTTCCAGGGTCTCGCCGCGGCCCAGGTGCTCACCGAACTTGCGGTTGCGGGCGAGCGGCGACGAGCAGGAGGCGACCAGGTCGCCGAGGCCGGCCAGTCCGGCGAAGGTGAGCGGGTCGGCGCCGAGCGCCACCCCGAGGCGGGCGGTCTCGGCGAGCCCGCGGGTGATCAGCGACGCGCGGGTGTTGTCACCGAGACCCAGGGACACCGCCATGCCGTACGCCAGCGCGATCACGTTCTTGCAGGCCCCGCCGAGCTCGCAGCCGATCACGTCGTCGCTGGTGTACGGCCGGAAGTACGGCGTGGCGAGGGCGTGCTGGACCTGTTTGGCGCGGCCCTCGTCGGAGCACGCCACGACGGTGGTGGTGGGCTGCCCGGCGGCGATCTCGGGAGCCACGTTGGGACCGGAGACGACCACCACCCGGTCGGGGGCGACACCGGCCGTCTCGACGATCACCTCGCTCATCCGCTTGAGGGTGCCGAGCTCGATGCCTTTCATCAGGGAGACGACGGTGGAGTCGGCGGGGAAGAGCCCGGCCCAGTCGGCGAGGTTGCCCCGCAGGGTCTGCGACGGCACCGCGATGGCGATCACCTCGGCCGCGCCGACCGCCTCGGCCAGGTCGGTGGTGGCGGTGACGGACTCCGCGAGCCGGACGCCGGGCAGTGACCCCTCGTTGCCGTGCCGCTCCCGGATCTCGGTGGCGACGGCCTCGCGCCGCGCCCACATGGTCACCGACGATCCGGCGTCACCGAGCACCTTGGCGAAGGCCGTGCCCCAGGATCCGGATCCGATGACGGCGGCCTTCATGGCGCTTCCTCCGAGGTTGTGGCCCGTCGTGCGGGCCGGTCGTAGAGCGCCGGCGCTTCGCCGTCGCGGATCTCGCCGAGCAGGTCCCGGACATCCAGCATGATCTTCTCGGTCATCTCGTCGAGCACGGCCCGGGTCGGGTCGAGGCCGGCCCAGCGGCTGAGGTCGACCGGCTCGCCGGTGGTGACGGTGACGTGCGAGCGGCGCAGCTTCAGCTTGTTGGTGCGCGGGTCGAAGATCGACTGTGCGCCCCAGTTGGCGATCGGCACCACCGGGGCGCCGGTGAGCAGGGCGAGCCGGGCCGCGCCGGTCTTGCCGCGCATCGGCCACAGGTCGGGGTGCCGGGTGGTGGTGCCCTCCGGGTAGATCACCACGGCGCCGCCCGCGCGCAGCGCCTCGACCAGCGTGTCCAGCGACTTCACCGCCTCCACACTGCCCCGTTCGACCGGGATCTGCCGGGTCTTGGTGAGCAGGAACCCGATGACCGGCACCTTCCAGACGCTGGCCTTGCCGAGGAACCGGGGCCAGCGGCCGGATCGGAAGATGTAGTGCGCCACGACGAGCGGGTCGAAGTGGGACACGTGGTTGGGGACCAGGATGACCGGGCCGGTCGCCGGGACACGGTCCTGCCGGAGCCACGTCTTGCTCGTCAGGGCCGTCATGACCGGGATCACCAGCATCACCGCGACACGCTGCCAGAAGCCGAGCCTGAGCTGTGCCACGGCGTCCCCCGTCCCTCGAACGGCGACGTCGCCGCCGCCTCCCCTAGTTCACCTGCGACGAAATCATGCCCGCTCACGTCCCGCCCGACCAGGTAGGGGTCTCCGGAATCACTGAACTCGACGGCTCCGCTGCGCTCCGCGGCAAGCCGCCTGGTAACCGGTGAGGAGCCGGGTGATTTTCCGCCACCGCAAACCCCGCGGCGTCGAAAAATCACGCGGCTCCTCACCGGCGGCGGCTTGCCGGTCACGACTGCACGGATCAGTCAGGCAGGATGGTCGGGTGCAGATGTGGACGGCGGTGATCCCGGTCAAGCGGCTCGGGGCGGCGAAGACGCGGCTGCGTGGCGCCGTGCCGGCTGATCGTCATCCGGAGCTGGCTCTCGCCATGGTGTGTGACACCGCGGCCGCCGTGCTGTCCACCGCAGCGGTGGCCGAGCTGCTGGTGGTCACCGACGATCCGGAGGTCCGGGCGGCGGTGCGGGAGCTGGGCGCCCGGGTGGCGGCCGATCCGGGCGGCGGGCTGAACGCGGCGATGCGTTTCGGGGCGGACGAGGTGGCCGGCCGGTCCGCGCACCGGGCGGTGCTGGCCGGTGATCTGCCGGCGCTGCGTCCGGAGCAACTGGACGAGGCGTTGCGCCGGGCGGCCGGGCGGGCTTTCGTGCCGGACGCGGCGGGCATCGGGACGGTGCTGCTGGCCGTGCCGGCCGGGCCGGCGCTGGATCCGCGGTTCGGTGGGCCGTCGGCGGCGGCGCACGCCGGGTCGGGGGCGGCGCTGCTGCGCGGCGACTGGCCGGGCCTGCGGCAGGACGTCGACACCGCCGCCGATCTGGACGCGGTGGTGCGTCTCGGCGCGGGCGAGCGCACCTGCGGGCTGCTGCGCGAGCTGGGCCGCGCCACGGTGTGCGCGCCGGCCGCCTGACACGGGTAGCGTTCCGTCCCATGCAGGGCACGATTGCGACTTTCGACACGGACACCCGCAGCGGGACGCTGCTGCTCGACGACGGCACCCCGCTGTCCTTCGACGCGGCGGCTTTCCAGCGCTCCGGCCTGCGGCTTCTGCGGCTGGGCCAGCGCGTGACGGTGGAGTCGGACGCGACTGGTGTGGTGCGGCGGGTGTTAATTCCCGGAGTCGCTTGATGTGATCATCCGGTAGTTCGTTTCACGTTTCTCCGGAAGCGGCAATGATGGGAGCATGACGACCCCGCCCCGGATTCCCGAGACCCGCCGGCGTGGCCCCAACGGCCGCTTTCTGCCCCGACCCGAGTCGGCGGACGAGCAGCAGCTGATCGAGGCCCCCGACTCCGCGGAGGCGGTTCTCGACCCGGATCCGGAGCCCACTCTCACCGAGCGCGAGGTCACCGAGCTGGCGACGAGTGAGATGGTCGCCGATCTGAGCGCCGACGACGACGGCGACGAGGACGAGGACGAGCCGGGGTACGAACTGCCCGAGGACCGTTTCCTGAACCGGGAGCTGTCCTGGCTGGACTTCAACGCCCGGGTGCTGGCCCTGGCCGAGGATCCGGGGACCCCGCTGCTGGAGCGGGCCAAGTTCCTGGCGATCTTCGCGAGCAACCTGGACGAGTTCTACATGGTCCGGGTGGCCGGGCTGAAACGGCGGCTGAGCGCGGGCCTGCCGATGCGCGGGGGCGACCGGTCCCCGCTGCGCCACCAGATCGAGATGATCACCGAGCGGACCACCGATCTGGTCACCCGGCACGCGGCCTGCTTCTCCGACGAGGTGCGGCCGAAACTGGCGGCGGAGAGCATCGAGCTGGTGTCGTGGAAGGAGCTGGACGCCGCCGAGCAGGGCCGGTTGCGGACCTTTTTCCGGGAACAGGTCTTCCCGGTGCTGACGCCGCTCGCTGTCGATCCGGCGCACCCTTTCCCGTACATCAGCAGCCGGTCCTTGAATCTGGCCGTTGCCCTTCGTTATCCCGACGGCGATTCGCCGGAGCTGTTCGCGCGGGTGAAGGTGCCGAACAATGTGCCGCGGTTCGTGACCGTGCAGAACGACGGCCGCGGCATCCGGTTCCTGCCGGTCGAGGAGCTCATCGCGGTCCACCTGAGCCAGCTGTTCCCGGGCATGCAGATCCTGGAGTGGCACCTGTTCCGGGTGACCCGCAACGCCGAGCTGGAGGTCGACGAGGACCGCGACGAGGACCTGCTGCAGGCCCTGGAGCGGGAGCTGGCACAGCGCCGGTTCGGCCCGCCGGTGCGCCTGGAGGTGGCCGCGTCGATCAGCGACCACGTGCTCGACCTGCTGGTCCGCGAGCTCGACATGGACAGTCAGGACGTGCTGCGGGTGCCCGGCCTGCTCGACCTGTCGGCGCTGTGGCAGGTCTTCGGCGAGTGTGACCGCGACGATCTGAAGGACCGCCCGTTCGTCCCGGCGACCCACCCGCACCTGGCCGACGGCGAGGTGCCGCGTAGCGTCTTCAACCGGCTGCGTGAGTCGGACATCCTGGTCCACCACCCGTACCACTCGTTCTCCACCAGCGTGCAGCGGTTCATCGAGCAGGCCGCGGCCGACCCCGGCGTGCTGGCGATCAAGCAGACCCTCTACCGCACGTCGGGCGACTCGCCGATCGTGGACGCGCTGGTCGACGCGGCGGCCGCCGGCAAGCAGGTGGTGGTCCTGGTCGAGGTGAAGGCGCGGTTCGACGAGGTGGCCAACATCGCCTGGGCGCGGACGCTGGAGCGGGCCGGCTGCCACGTCGTCTACGGCCTGGTCGGCCTCAAGACCCACTGCAAGACCTCCCTGGTGGTACGTCAGGAGGGCAACCAGATCCGCCGGTACTGCCACATCGGCACGGGCAACTACCACCCGAAGACGGCCCGGCTGTACGAGGACTTCGGCATGCTGACCGCCGACCCGGAGGTGGGCGCCGACGTCACCGATCTGTTCAACGTCCTCACCGGGTACAGCCGGCAGACCACGTACCGCCGGCTGCTGGTGGCCCCGCACGGGGTGCGCAAGGGCCTGCTGGAGCGGGTCGACGAGCAGGCCCGGATCGCCCGTGCGGGCGGCGAGGCGCTGGTGCAGTTCAAGGTGAACTCGCTGGTCGACGAGAAGACCATCGACGCGCTCTACCGGGCCTCGCAGGACGGGGTCAAGGTGGACCTGATCATCCGTGGCATGTGCGCGCTGCGGCCCGGGGTGCCCGGCCTGTCGGAGAACATCCGGGTCCGCTCGATCGTCGGCCGGTTCCTGGAGCACTCGCGGGTGTTCCGGTTCGGCCCGGGCCCCGACGCCGAGTACTGGATGGGCTCCGCCGACCTGATGCACCGCAACCTGGACCGCCGGGTGGAGGCGCTGGTCAAGGTGACCCTGCCGTCGGCCCGGGAGGAGCTGCGGCATGTTTTGGAACTGTCGATGGCGGAGACCACCGAGGGGTGGGACCTGGACGGCGACGGTGTGTGGCACCGCAACCAGGGCACCACCGGCCGTCCGCAGGTCCATCTGCAGGCGGCCATGCTCCGGCGGATCATCGGTAAGAAGAACACCTGAGAAACGGGCCTATGACGGAGTTGGAACGTGCGGCCGGCGGAGTCCTCTGCCGCCGGTCCGGTGACCGGGTCGAGGTGTGCCTGGTGCACCGGCCGCGCTACGACGACTGGAGCCTGCCCAAGGGCAAGCTGGCCGGCGGTGAGGAGCCGCTGGCCGGGGCGCTGCGGGAGGTCGAGGAGGAGACCGGCGCGGCGGCGGTTCCCCAGCTGCGGCTGCCGGACGTCGACTACGTGCTGCCCGGCGGGCGGCCCAAGAACGTGGCGTACTGGCTGATGGCGGCCGCCTCGGACGGGCCGGTACGGGACACCGCCGAGGTGGACGAGACGGTGTGGCTGCCTCTGGAGGAGGCGGCCGGGCGGCTGACGTACCCCGATGAACGGACCGTCCTCGCCGGAGTCGCGTCGCTGCCGCCGGTCACCGCGGTGATCGCGCTGGTCCGGCACGCCCGGGCCGGGGAGCGCAAGAAGTGGGCCGGGCGGGACGAGCTGCGGCCGATCGACCCGGTCGGCGCGAAACAGGCGGACCGGATCGCCGCGTTGCTCACCGCGTTGCGCCCGCGCCGTCTGGTGGCCGCGACACCGCTGCGGTGCACGCAGACGCTGGAGCCGCTGGCCGCCGCGATCGACCGGCCGATCGTGCGGGACGCGGCGTTCGCCGAGCCGTCCGGTCCGGACGGTCTGCCGGCCCGGGTGGCGGCCGCCGAGGCCCGGCTGGCCGAGCTGCGCGGCTTCGATCGGGTGGTGGTGTGCAGCCAGGGCAAGCTGATGCCGCATCTACTGGCGTCACTGCACGGGGAGACCGACCACCGGCCGTTCAAGACGCGGAAGGGCGACGGCTGGTTGCTGGCCTGGTCCGGCGAGACGTTGCTGGGCGCTTCGCGGCTGTGACGGCGCGGTGCGCGGGGGCGTCGGCCCGCCAGTGGCCGACCAGGTCGCCGGTGAGCCAGCGGGCCTGCCACAGCTCGTCGCGGCGGGGTTCCCAGTCGCGGTACGGCAGCAGCGCCAGCCGCCAGCTGAGGACCGCGGCCAGATACCAGCCGTAGAGCGGCACCGCCCCGGCCAGCCCGTCCACGCGCCGGTAGGAGCCGTACGGCGCGCCCACCGTCACCGCGAGGCCCGACCAGCCGCAGGTGATCAGCCAGTCCAGGACCGGCCATCCGGTGCCGTCCTCGGCCAGGTCGCCGAGTGTCCACCCGGGCAGGACCGCGGTCGCGAACAGCACCGCGGCGATGCCGGCCCGGCTGGTCAGGCCCCGTGGTCTCGATCCTCGCTGCATGATGCGGACGGTAGGACGGCCGGGCGGGGCCGCGCCGGAACACCGAAAAGGCGTCCACCGTACGGGTGGACGCCTTCGCGATGTGCGGGGTCAGCGGCTGCGGCGGGGTGACGCCGCACGGGCCGGCGCGGCCGCCGGGGTGGCCGTCTTGCGCGCGGTCTTCTTGGCCGCGGGCGCCGCCTTCGCCGTCTTGGTGGCCTTGGCCGCCTTGGTCGCCTTCGTCGCCGGGGCGGTCTTGGTCGCCTTGGTCGCGGGCGCCGTCTTGGCCGCCGCGGTCTTGGCCGGCGTGGTCTTGGCCGCCGTGGTCTTGGCCGCCGTGGTCTTCTTCGCCGTGGTGGCAGCCGTCGTCTTCGCCGGCGTGGCCTTGGCCGTCGTCTTCTTCGCGGCGGCGGTCGTTGTCTTGGCCGCCGTCGCCTTGGTAGCGGTGGTCTTCTTGGCCGCCGTCGCCGTCTTCGTGGCCGCCGCGGTCTTGGCAGCGGGGGCCGCCTTGGTCGCGGTGGTCTTCTTCACGGCCGCCGCCTTGGCCGGCTTTCCGCTCGCCACCAGCTCGCGGAATGTGTTGCCGACCTTGAAGACGGGGACCGACGTCTTCTTCACCTTGACCGGTTCGCCGGTTCGCGGATTACGCGCGACCCGCGGATTACGGACCCGCTTCTCCCAGGAACCGAATCCGGTGAGTGCCACCCGGTCGCCCTTGGCGACAGCGTTCTGCACTTCACTGATGAACGCGTCGAGCGCCAGGGTCGCGGTCTTCTTGTCGCCCAGCTTGACTGCGAGCGCCTCGATGAGCTCGGCCTTGTTCACGGTTTCCTCCCGGACGTGAGAACTGGCCCGTCACGGGCCATTCTGCGCGCACGGTATGCCCTGTGACCTGGTTACAGAAACATTCAGGGGAAAAAACCGTTGTGTCCCAACGAATTCGCCCCTGCCGGGTGACCCGGCAGGGGCGGAAACGGTGCTGGAGCTAAAGGACGACGACCGGCTTGAAAGCGGGGCGACCGTTCTCGTACGCGGTAATCGCGTCCTCGTGGCGCAGTGTCAGTCCGATGTCGTCGAGGCCCTCCATGAGACGCCAGCGGCTGAAGTCGTCAATGGGGAAACCGTAGGCGGCATCGTCGACCCGGACCACGCGGCCGTCCAGGTCGACGGTGATCTCCTTCTCCGGCTCGGCGTCGGCCAGGTCCCAGAGGCTCTCGATGACCTTCTGATCCAGCTGGATCGGCAGCAGGCCCTCCTTGAGGGCGTTGCCCCGGAAGATGTCGCCGAAGCGGGAGGCGACAACCGCCTTGAAGCCCCAGTCGCGCAGCGCCCAGACGGCGTGCTGGCGGGACGATCCGGTGCCGAAGTTGGGGCCGGCGACGAGGATGGTGGCGCCCGCGTGCCGTGCCCGGTTCAGCACGAAGTCCGGGTCCTCACGCCAGGCGCTGAAGAGGCCGTCCTCGAAGCCGGTCCGGGTGACCCGCTTCAGGTAGACCG
The DNA here is from genome assembly GCF_900113015.1 of Actinoplanes philippinensis. Classification (GTDB taxonomy): domain Bacteria; phylum Actinomycetota; class Actinomycetes; order Mycobacteriales; family Micromonosporaceae; genus Actinoplanes; species Actinoplanes philippinensis. Next base: position 5,207 of record NZ_FONV01000034.1, on the reverse strand, counting down.
CCGGGATGATCTGGTCCGTGTCCACGTCGGAACGGCGCAGCGGCATGACCTTGCCGCTGTGGGTGACGAACTTGTCCATGTCTTCTCTCCGGCGGAATCAGAGGTCGGCGGGGGCGGCCAGCTTGCCGACCACGGCGGTGGCGGCGGCGACCTGCGGCGAGACCAGGTGGGTGCGCCCGCCCTTGCCCTGCCGGCCCTCGAAGTTGCGGTTGGAGGTGGACGCGGCACGCTGGCCGGGGCTGAGCGTGTCGGGGTTCATGCCGAGGCACATCGAGCAGCCGGCGAACCGCCACTCGGCGCCGGCCTCGGTGAACACCTTGTCCAGGCCCTCGGCCTCGGCCTGCTCGCGCACCTGGTAGGAGCCGGGCACGATCATCATGCGGACGCCGTCGGCCACCTTGCGGCCCCGGATCACGTCGGCGGCGGCCCGCAGGTCCTCCAGCCGGCCGTTGGTGCAGGAGCCGACGAAGACCACGTCGACCGGGACCTCGCGGAACGGGGTGCCGGGGGTGAGGTCCATGTACGCCAGGGCGCGCTCGGCGGCGCCGCGCTCCACCTCGTCCAGGAAGTCCTCCGGCGCCGGGACCACGCTGTTGAGCGCGGCGCCCTGACCCGGGTTGGTGCCCCAGGTGATGAACGGGCTGATCTGCGAGGCGTCCAGGATGATCTCGGTGTCGTACTCGGCGTCCGCATCGGTGGCGAGGGTCTTCCAGTACGCCACCGCGGCGTCCCACTGCTCCCCCTGGGGGGCGTGCTCGCGGCCCTTGAGGTAGTCGAACGTGGTCTCGTCCGGCGCGATCATGCCGGCCTTGGCGCCCCACTCGATCGACATGTTGCAGATCGTCATCCGGCCCTCCATGGAGAGCTTGCGGATGGCCTCGCCGCGGTACTCCACGATGTGGCCGTTGCCGCCGCCGGTGCCGGTCTGCGTGATCAGGGCGAGGATCAGATCCTTCGCGCTGACGCCGGGGCCGAGCTCGCCGACGACCGTGACGGCCATCGTCTTCGGCTTGGACTGCGGCAGCGTCTGGGTGGCGAGCACGTGCTCGACCTCGCTGGTGCCGATGCCGAAGGCCAGCGCGCCGAACGCGCCGTGGGTCGCGGTGTGCGAGTCGCCGCAGACGATCGTCATGCCGGGCTGGGTGAGACCCAGCTGCGGGCCGATCACGTGCACGATGCCCTGGTTCACGTCGCCCAGCGGCCGGATCTCCACACCGAACTCGGCGCAGTTCTTGCGCAGGGTCTCGATCTGCGTCCGCGAGGTCGTGTCGGCGATGGTGAACAGCTCGCCGCGCTTGGTGTTGAACGCCGGGTCGGCATAGCCGGTCGGCGTGTTGTGGTCCTCCGTCGCGAGCGTGAGGTCGGTGCGGCGGACCGGCCGGCCGGCCATCCGCAGACCGTCGAACGCCTGCGGGCTGGTGACCTCGTGCAGGAGATGCAGGTCGATGAAGAGCAGGTCGGGCTCACCCTCGGCCGTGCGCACCACGTGGTCATCCCAGACCTTCTCGGCCAGGGTCCTGGGTTTCCCGCTCTGGGGAGTGACTCCCACCATCTGGACATCCTAAATTCTGGAATGTATGTTTCGGCTTGTGGGACACAGTATGAGCGGTGTAGGCGTTCTCGACAAGGCGGTTGTCATCCTCGCCGCATGTGTCGACGGCGCCAGCCTTGCCGAGTTGGTCGAGCGCACCAAGTTGCCACGGGCGACCGCACATCGCCTGGCCCAGGCCTTGGAGATCCATCGGATGCTGGTGCGCGACACTCAAGGAAGATGGCGTCCGGGCCCCCGATTGGGCGAGTTGGCCAATGCCGCGCCGGACGTTCTGCTGACCGCCGCCGAGCCCCTGCTGTCCGCACTCCGGGACGCCACGGGTGAGAGCGCTCAGCTTTACCTGCGCCGTGCCGATGAGCGGATCTGCGTCGCCGCGGCCGAGCGCGCGAGTGGCCTTCGCGACACCGTGCCGGTCGGCTCGGTGCTGCCGATGGTGGCCGGGTCGGCCGCGCAGATCCTGCTCGCGTGGGAGCCGCCGGAGGCTGTGATGCCGCTCCTGCCCCGCTGCAAGTTCACCGGCCGGACCCTGGCCGAGGTCCGCCGCCGCGGCTGGGCGCAGAGCGTCGCCGAGCGCGAGCCGGGTGTGGCTAGCGTCTCCGCGCCGATCCGTGACCGCACCGGCCGGGTCATCGCGTCCATCTCGATAAGCGGTCCGATCGAGCGCCTCGGCCGCCGCCCCGGCGAGCGGCACGCGATGGCCGTCGTCCGCGCCGGCCAGCGCCTCTCCGGCCTCTGACCTCCTTACCCCCTTTTCGGCTGGGCCGTCCCGCTTCGCGCTGGGCGGCCCCGCATCCGTATCGCTCGATAGGCTGCCGGCGTGCGGCTATTCGGGCAGGGCGATCGGCTCTTCGGGCGCGACATCGAGTGCGCCACCCTGGACCACCTCATCACCGAGGCGCGATCCGGGCGCAGCGCGGCGTTGGTCCTGCGCGGCGAGGCGGGCGTCGGCAAGACCGCATTGCTTCGGTACGCCCGGAGCACCGCCCCCACCTCCCTGGCCATCAGTGGTGTCGAGGACGAGGCCGGGTTCCCGTTCGCCGGGCTGCACCGGTTGCTCGTCCCGCTCCTGCCCGGACGCGGGCCGCTCCCGGCCGGCCAACGCGCCGCCCTCGAGGTCGCCTGCGGCCTCGCCGACGGCCCACCACCCGACCTCTATCTGGTCAGCCTTGCCGCGTTGAGCCTCCTGGCGGCCGCACCCCGCCTCTGTGTCATCGACGACGTGCAGTGGCTCGACCGTGAGTCGGCGCTCGCGCTGGCCTTCGTCGCCCGCCGCCTGCACGCCGAAGGCGTCGTGATGCTCTTCGGCGAGCGGGTGACCGGTGACGACTCCGGTCTGCTGGCCGGCGTGCCGGTCCTGGCGGTCGGCGGCCTCGCTCCGGACGCCGCGCTCGCACTGCTCTCCGACATCGTCACCACCGATCTCGACCTGGCCCTGGCCGAACGGGTGGCCGAGGAGTCCGGCGGCAACCCGCTGGCCCTCACGGATCTGGGCCTCGAACTGACCGCCGACCAGTGGCGCGGCGCCACCGCCCTGCCCGAGCCGGTGCCGATCGGCAGCCGTCTGGAAGCCCACTACGCCGCCCGGGCGCGCACCTATCCCGCCGCCACCCGGACCTGGCTGCTGATCGCGGCCGCCGGAGCGGGCGCCGACGCCGATCACGTCCTGGCCGCCGCACGCCTGCTCGCCGTGGCCCCGCGGGACGCCGCGCCGGCCGAGGCGGACCGGCTGGTCACCGGCTCCCCACCGGTGGAGTTCCGGCATCCCCTGGTGCGATCGGCGATCTACGGAGACGCGCCACCCGCCGAACGGCGGACCGTGCACGCCGCGCTGGCCGAGGCCGTCATCGACGACACCGAGGCCGACCGCCGGGCGTGGCACCAGGCCGCCGCAGCGGCCGAACCGGACGAGGAGGTGGCCGCCGCGCTGGAACGCAGCGCCGCCCGCGCCGGAGCCCGGGGTGGATACACCGCCCGGGCGACGTTCCTCAACCGGGCCGCCGAGCTGAGCCCCCGCGCCGGCGACCGGGCCGCCCGCCGGGTCGAGGCCGCCGCCGCCGCGATGACGGCCGGCGCCTACGCACGCGCGCTGGTTCTGCTGGACAGCGTGGACGCCGATCACCTGTCCGGGCCGGTTCGCGGATCCGCCCTGCTGACCCGGGCGCTCGCCGCGGTCAACACCGGCTCGCCCACCGGGCTGCGCGACGCGCCGGCGATGTGCCTGGAGGCCGCGGCCGCCTTCGGGACCGACCACGACCGGGCTCGTCGCGCCGTGGTCCAGGCGATCGATCATCACATCGGAGCGGAACATCTCTCCGGGACGGGCGACGAGCCGGTGGCCGCCGAGGCCGCCCGGCTGGCCGAGACCGATCCGGACGGCCTGGACGGACGGCTGCTGTCCGCCTACGCCACCTTCATCCGGGACGGGTATGAGGCCGGGGCGCCCGCGCTGCGCCGGGCGGTCGCCGCGATCACCGACCCGGGGCTCCCGGACGAGACGCTGATCAGACGTTTCGTGGTCGCCATCAACTACTGCAACATGCTGTGGGACGACGACACCAAACTGCTCCTTCTCGACCGGGCCGAAGCCGCCGCCCGCCGGGCGGGCGCTCTGCACACACTGGACCTCGTACACTTCGTCGGCACGATGACCGACGCCGCGCTGGGCCGTCTCAACCACGCGGACCGGCACGACGCCGCCGGACAACGCCTCCGCCGCTCGTTCGGCATCACCGTCGAGCAGGAGCAGGTGTGGCGGCACCCCGAGCTGGTCACCTGGCGTGCCCCCGACGGGATCCGGGAGACGCTCCCCCACGCCCTGCAGGTCTTCGAGATGCTGCACCTCGGCGGCATGCACGGGACCACCCGCCTCGCCATGGCGGTCCTCGAGATCGGCAGTGCCGGCTATCCCGCGGCCCGGGAGCTTCTGCTCGGTCTCGTCGATCTCGGCCGCCCGCGCCGTTACGCCTGGGCGCTGCCCGATCTGGTCGAGGCCGCGCTCCGGGCCGGCGACCTGCACACCGCCGAACGCGCCCGCGCCGACCTCGAACTCGCCGCCACCGCCGCCGGCACCGCCCGGGCCCTCGGCCTCCTGGACCGGTCGCGGGCGCTGCTGGCCGAGCCCGGCCACGCCGAGACCCACTACCGCGACGCGATCGAAAGGCTGGCCGGCACCCCGGCCCACGGCGACCTGGCGCGGGCTCACCTGATCTACGGCGAGTGGCTGCGCCGACGGCGGCGGCGCCGGGACGCCCGTGCCCAGCTCGCCAGTGCGCTGGACATGTTCCAGGAGGTCCGGGCGGTCGCGTTCACCCACCGCACCATGCAGGAACTGGCCGCCCTCGGGCTCGGCGAGAGCGCGCGGGTTCCCGATCCGGGCGCCGGCCAGACGATCCTCACCCCGCAGGAGGCCGCCGTCGCGATCCTGGCCCGCACCGGCGAGACGAACGCGGAGATCGCGGCCCAGCTGTTCCTCAGCGCGAACACGGTCGACTACCACCTCCGGAAGGTGTTCCGGAAACTCGGCGTCAGCTCCCGGCGCCAGCTGCGCGACGTGTTGCCCGACTAGACGAGTAAGTCCTAACTCAGGTCAGTGGTCGTAGGCGATCAAGGACCTGGTCAAGGGCTGGCCGGTGGCGCGGTTGTGCCAGATCGCGGC
>NZ_FONV01000020.1 GCF_900113015.1 Actinoplanes philippinensis | reverse complement strand
CCCATCCACGACCGTTCATCTGGACCAAGACCGCCGAAGAGATCCTCGAATCACTCGCCCGATTTTGTAGCCGAATTTCCGGCGCAGCACACTAGTGCCTCGTCTTCGAACATCGGCCGGGTGATCCGTCGGTTTTGATCGGGTGTCGGGCAGGCTGGTCCTCTCACTGTTCGTGGGAGGTGATGCCGGGTGGGCCGACGCCCGGAAGTGTTCGTACAGGCTCTGTCGCGGATCACGCGTACCGCGAAGGACCCGGTCAAGCTGCGGCGGGCGATCATGGTGCTGATGTCGGCCCAGGGCCGGCCGGCGGCGGACATCGTGTGCCTGCGTCCGTGACGTGATCCACGCGTTCAACGACAGGGGGACTCCGAACCGGATGTGAGCAGACCCGCGACTGGATCTGCGTGATCGCCCGGTGTGACCCCCGCTTCCTCGGCCGGCCGTTCTCCTGCTGGAGACGAGGGTTCCGGTTGAAGATCGATTCGGAATGGAAGGCCCTTCGTGCGCACTGACTTCCTCGCGGGATTCGGCTGCTTCGCCGGTTCGGACACGCGGACGAGAGTCTGGAGTGACGTTGGGTAATCGTGCGGATGGGGTTGATCATGACTCTTTATTGCGCCGGCTGGCAGCGCCGCCGAAAATTGTGTTGGAAATCGCAGAAGTCGCATTGGCATGATCGAATACTGACACTTGCGTCGTGCGGTGAGGAAGAATTCTTTGTATGAGGCAGGGGTCGTTGTTCAGCAGGTCGGAAATTTCTTCGATGCGTGATAAGACTCGGTCTCGTAACTATTCACCAGCGGCAGAGGAATTCCGCCGTGAGCACGAAGGGCACCGCGCTTGGGGTCTGCAGCGGCGTCATGCCGAGAAGCTCCGTCGGTTGCGGGCGGCAGCTGTGCCCGTCGTCGCTTCGCCTTCGGGATCCAGCGGTGGCGAGACCCCGGCACGGCGAGTGTCTCCCGCAGGTGAGACGCCTACTGTTACGCGGCTGGATCGCGTGCCAGGGGGTCCAATGCCTCAAAGCCCAGGCCTCATGCCCTCGAAGAGTGAGAAGAACACCAGTTCTGCGGTCGAGGCAGCACCGCTGCTCGCGGTGTCGTCGACTGCGGTGCCGCTGCTCGCAGAGTCGACCGTGGCACCGCTGCTCGTTGTGTCGACTGTGGCTCCGGTGCTCGCGGTTTCGCCGACTGTGGCACCGGTGATCGCAGTGTTGCCGGTCGCAACATCGCCGAACGCGGCATCACCAGCCGACGTATGGTCTACCGCAGCGTCGCCGATTGCGGTATCGCCGGCCGAGGTGCTGCTGGTCGCATGGGCACCTGCAGCTGTGGACCGGGCGTCTACGGCCGTCGGATCGTCAGGGCCGAAGGTGCCTCGAACGGCGTTGTCCTATCGGGCGTTCGGTGGTCGGGGATCAATTCCACGATGCGGTCCCGGGGTGCGCGCTTCCTGGGCGGTGCCGTTCCGATCCGCTTCCTGTGGGGTTCTTATGAATGGGAGTGGTCGCTGCCGGGCGAGGGGCGCGGTTTCACTCGTTCATTCCGGATGGGTCCATGCCGTCGGTGGTCGCCGGGCGGTGGTAGGCGTAAGAACTGTTATTGCACTTTTGCCTTCGGCGATTTGCCGGATTCGCAGCTGGTTGTTCGCCGGTTTTCGGTTCATGCTCCGAAAGGCTTTACCGGATGGTCCAAGGTGTCGCCCTCCTAACCTCTATGTGGTGCGGTGGTGGAGACGATTACGGCACGGACACCCTGGTGGTGAGAGGGTGTGGAAGGACCGCACTGCGGTGCTCAGCGGTCGGCCCAGGGATGGCCCGTCCGCGCACCGGCACGGCTGGCGGATGTCGCGCCGGAGACCCTCCGAGCCAGGGGCTATTCCTAGCTTTCGAGCTGGAGCCCCGTAGCGGCGTTCGGCGCGGTCGGCACGGGGTGGGCGGCGGACGAAGGTGGTCCGATTTCGGCGTCCCGCGTGAGCCGTGCGTAAGGCGGGAGACCGGAACTCGGATCGGACGGTGAGTCACCACATTTGCGTTGCTTGCGATGCGGGCCACGGTGGCCCCGCTCCAGGCTGATCAGCATCTCCTGGTGATCAGCAGCGCCTACCGGATGCGGGGTCATCACGCTGCTGTGCGTTGGGGCGGAGCTGCGGGATCACGGCGGTGGGGGCGTGGAGGCGGAACCGCGGGGTCACGGTGGGGTGGGCGTCGGGCCGATGGTGTGGGGTTACGGCGGTGGGGGCCTTGGAGCGGAACCTCGGGGGTCGCGGGTGGGATGGGCGTTGGGCCGGTGGTGTGGCCTTGCGGCGGAACCCCGGGGGTCGCGGATGGGGTGGGCGTCGGGCCGGTGGGGTGACGTTGCGGCGGCGGGGGCGTGGGGGGCGGAACCGCGGGGTCGCGGGTGGGGTGGGCGCCGGGCGGTGGTGTGGGGTTGCGACGGTGTCGGCGTCGGCGCGGAGCTGCGGGATCACGGCGTCGGAGGGCGTCGGGCTGTGATCACGGGTCGCCGCGCTGTGTGGCGTTCGATGGGAGTCGGGGGTCACGACTTGGCGGGGTGTTGAACCCCATCAGGGGAACACCGTGTTGCAGGGTGCCGGACTGGAGGCGTTGGGGTCACCGCGATGGAGGTGCTCGCCCGTGGGGGCGTGGCAGCTCGGCGGGCCGTGGCGCACGGTGGCTTGCGGGCGTCGGCGGCCGGCGGGCGATCGTCCGGTGGGGGCTGTCAGGGGGTCAGGCGCAGGACGCTGCCGTCGGCGGAGGCGCCCAGCAGGATGGCGCCGTCGGGGGCTGTGGTCAACGCGGCGAACTGGCGCGGGACGCCCGGCAGGCCGGCGATCAGCAGCGCGGGCTGGGTGGGCCGGGGTGCGGCGACCGGCAGGTTCGAGGCGATGACCCGGGGTTGTGGGGCGGCCTCGACGATGCGGCGGTGGGTGGCCTCCACGACCAGGACGCGGCCGTCTGCGGTGACGGTGAGGCCCTGCGGGGCGTGCAGGCCGTCGGCGACGACGGTGGGCTTGCCGTCGTCCAGGCGGTACACCGTGCCCTGCGCCTCGTCGGAGACGTAGCAGCGGCCGTCCGCGGCGACTGCCACGTCCACCGGGCGGGTCAAGCCCTCGGCGGCCACCGTCACCTCGTCGTCGGGGGCGATGGCCAGCACCCGGCCCGCCCCGGCCTCCGCGACGAGGAGGGTGCCGTCCGGCCGTACCGTGATGCCCTGGGGTTGATCGAGGTTTTCGGCCCGGGTGCGGGTCTCCGCGCGGGAGCGGGTCAGGACCTGGCCGTATTGGGACGTGAAGTGCAGGTCGTCGCCGGAGGCGGCGATCGCGTGCGCGAACGGCAGGAACGCGCCGTCGATCCGGTAGTGGTCGGCGACGTGCAGGTCGCCGCGGGCGTCGACAGCTATGCCGTAGGGGCCGGCCAGCCCGCGCGGCACGATCTCACGCAGGGCGCCGTCGGGGCGGACCTCGGTGATGCCGCCGCTGCTGAAACTGGAGACGTACATCCGGTTGGCGGCGTCGAAGGCGGCGTTGTCGAGGCCCGCGATGCCGGTGACGATCTCGGTGCGCTGATCGCCGTCGATGCGTGTGATGGTGCCGGCCTCGTCGATCGACAGCACGTACAGCACCCCGGCGCGGTCGAAGCGGACCGCGACCGTCTGCGCGACCTCGGCGACCAGTGACGGTGTGCCGCCGCCGGGGCTGATCCGGTAGACCTCGCCGGGGAACATGTGCGGGTAGTAGAGGTCGCCGTCCGGGCCGGCCTGCATCGCGTTGCCGAGCATCAGGCCGTCGGTGAGCACCGTCGGGGTGGCGGTCAGTTTGAGGAGGCGGCCGCCGGGGATCATCTCGTTGACGAAGATCCGGTCGCCGATCGCCGTGATGCCGTTCGGGTTGTGGATGCCGTCGGCGGCGACGGTGAGTTCGCCGGACGGGCTGCGCCGCCACACCCGGCCGGGCGCCACGTCGGTGATGTAGAGATCGCCGGCGGTGTCGAAGACCAGGTCGTCGGGGGAGTGCAGCGGCCCGTCGGGCGCCACGATCACCTCGACGTCGCCGGTGGCCACGTCGACCGCGCTGATCCGGCCGGGAAGGTACTCGGCGACCCAGATCCGGCCGTCGGGGCCGACGGTGATTCCGTTCGAGCCGCGCAGCGGGGTGGCGGCGATCAATCGTTCCACAGCATCTGCTCCATGCTTCCGTCGGTGCGCCGTGTGCGCAGCAGTTCGTGGAAGGCGATCGGCCGGGGCCGAAGGAGAAGCGGATCGCCCTCGATCCGGCGGGCGCCGCGCTCCCGCGCCGCGGCGACCATCGCGCCGATGTGCACGAAATTGACGACGTTCGCGTTGTGCGCCGGGCCGAGCTGGAACAGGTTCGGAAACCATGAGAGGCAAAGCCGTGGAGGGTACGGAACCCGCCCGCCCCCTGCAGGATGCCGCCGTGCCCGGACGAAGTCGGCGAGTTCCCGCTGCTCGCCGGTCAGCTCCGACGGTGCGCCGCCGACCACCGTCGCGTCGACCAGGTCGGTCACCTGCTCCCGTTCCACCCGCTCGGTGTACGGGTCGCCGGCGTAGTAGCCGAACTCGCCCGTCGTCGGCCGGTACCGGCCTCCGCCGTCCGGCCGTAGCCGGCGATCACGTTCGGCCCGATACTTCGCGCGCAGGGTCTCGACCTCGTGCGGGGTGAGGGTCGGCACACAGACAGTGAAGTCGTAGTGACGTACGTGAATCAAGGTTTTTCTCCGAAACGGGTGTGGCAGATCTCCGCCTGCCGGACAGGTAGGGGGCATGGACCAACGAGAGCGGTTCCGGGCGCTGCACCGGGAAACCTACGCTGACCTGCTGCGATTCGTTGAAAGACGGATCCCGCCGGATGAGGCGGAGGACGTGGTGTCGACGGTTTTCCTCACCGCCTGGCGGCGGCTCGACGACGTCCCGCCGGACGCCCGGCCATGGCTGTTCGCGGTGGCCCGGAAGGCGATGGCCAATCAGACCCGCGGCTGGTTGCGGCGTCAGGCCTTGGATGTACGGCTGACCGCCGCCGGAAGCCACGTGCCGGACGGCTCGGCCGGCGCCGCCGAACGTGTCGACCTGGAACGTGCCTGGCGGACTCTCCGTCCCGCCGACCGAGAGGCGCTGGCCCTGATCGCCTTCGACGGGCTCACCTCCGAGCAGGCCGCCACCGTCCTGGGCTGCCGCCGCTCCACCTTCGCGATGCGGCTCACCCGGGCCCGCCAGCGCCTGCAGGACGCCCTCGACCCCACCGTACCGGCCCGCACCGTGATCAAGGAGCAGCAGTCGTGGACGAACGCATGACCGACCTGGACCGTCTCGCCGTCCTCGACCCGGCCCGCGACCGGGAGCCCACCCCGATGGAGTGGGCCCGCGCCGAGGCGTTCGTGGAACGGGTGCTCGACGGGACCGCGGAGAGCGCCGCCCGCCTGCCGGCGCGCCGATGGCTGGTCGCGGGCGCCGCCGCCACGGCGCTGGGCGCGATCGCCGCCGTCGCGGTGCCGGCCCTGGTCCCGGGCTCGGCCGAGCGGGCCGTCGCGTCGTGGACCGCCGAGCCGACGTCGCGGACCGGTGAGCAGGTGTTGCCGCAGGCGCGGGCCTGCGCCGCCGGCGACGTCGCGGGGGCCACCACCGCGACCGCCTCCGACGTGTTGCTGGCCGAGCAGCGCGGCGAGGCGACCCTGCTGATCCAGCGCAAGGGCGGCACCATCGTCGAGTGCCTGATGATCGGCGACGGTGACCGGGCCGCCTCGATGAGCCTGATCGAGTCCACCTATGTGGCCACCCTGCCGGCCGGCACGGTCAACCTGGAGACGATGAGCTCCTACGGTGACGGCGACAGCCAGTGGTCCAACATCGTCGGGCTGGCCGCGCCGGACGTCACCGCCGTCGACGTGCGCCTGGACAGCGGCGCGCTCCTGCACGCCAGCGTGAAGGCGGGCTGGTGGGCGGCATGGTGGCCGGGCCCGGAGGGCGGCGAGGCCGACGCCTTGACGGTCATCGTCCACGCCGGGGGCCGCATCACCACGCACCGCCCGTCCCAGCTGCCCTGACAGTCAGGTCCGCAGGCCCGCGATGAGGAAGCCGACCATCCGGCGGGCGTCGTAACGGCTGTCGTCGCCGTCGCCGATGCACAGGTTGCCGACGCCGCGCATCAGCTCCAGGGCGCCCACGTCGGGCCGGATCTCCCCGGCCGCGGCGGCCGCCGCGAGCAGGTCGGCACAGACCGGCAGCAGCCGGTCCAGGAAGTACGAGTGCAGTTTCTGGAACGCGGCGTCGTCGGAGTGGAAGGCTCCGGCGAGGCCGTGTTTCGTCACCAGGAAGTCGACGAACAGGCCGATCCACTCGGCCAGCGCGGCATGCGGGGTGGCACTGCCCGCCAGCAGAGCCGGGCCGGCCGCGGCGCACGCCTCGATCTGGTGGTGGTAGACGGCGACGATCAGATCGGCCCGGGTCGGGAAGTGCCGGTAGATCGTGCCGACGCCGACACCCGCCCGCGCCGCGATGTCGCGCACCGGCACGTTGACACCGGACTCGACGAAAGCCGCGGCCGCCACCTCCAGCAGGGTCGCCTGATTGCGGCGTGCGTCGGCGCGCTTCTCCACCACGGAACTGTTACCCCCATCACGCCTCTTGGTAAACGGAACACGGTTCCGTATGTTGGTGTCAGGCCCGGAACGTTGTTCCGCTTAGGCCCAGCATGCCAGACACCCAGGAGGAACGACCATGCAGTACCGCAGTTTGGGCCGCACCGGTGTCCAGGTCAGCACCCTGGCGCTCGGCGCCATGAACTTCGGCGCCATGGCGCGCACCGGCCAGGACGAAGCCACCGCGATCATCGACGCCGCCCTCGAAGCCGGCATCAACCTGATCGACACCGCCGACATGTACAGCCACGGCGAGTCCGAGCAGCTCGTCGGCCGGGCCATCGCCGGCCGCCGCGACGACATCGTGCTGGCCACCAAGGCGACCCTGCCGATGGGCGAGGACCGCAACCGGCAGGGCGGCTCCCGGCGCTGGCTGGTCACCGCACTCGACGACAGCCTGCGCCGCCTCGGCGTCGACCATGTCGACCTCTACCAGATCCACCGGTGGGACCCGGCGACCAGCGACGAGGAGACCCTGTCCGCGCTGACCGACCTGCAGCGCGCCGGCAAGATCCGCTACTTCGGGTCCTCCACGTTCCCCGCCCACCGCATCGTGCAGGCCCAGTGGGCGGCCCGCGAGAACCACCTGGGCCGGTACGTGACCGAGCAGCCCAGCTACTCGATCCTGCAGCGTGGCATCGAAACCCACGTGCTGCCGGTGACCCAGGAGTACGGCATGGGCGTGCTCGTGTGGAGCCCGCTGGCCTCCGGCTGGCTCTCCGGCGCCGTCCGGGCCGGGCAGGAGATCAGCACCTACCGCTCCGGGATGCTGCGGCAGCGCTTCGACCTGACCGTCCCGGCCAACCGCGCCCGCCTCGACGCCGTCGAGCAACTCGTCAAGGTCGCCGACGACGCCGGACTGAGCCTGATCCAGCTGGCGCTCGGGTTCGTCACCGCCCACCCCGGCGTGACCAGCGCGCTCATCGGCCCGCGCACCCTCGGCCACCTGCACTCCCAGGTCGCCGCCGCCGACACGGTCCTCTCCGCCGACGTGCTCGACGCCATCGACGCGATCGTGCCGCCCGGTCTCGACCTCGCGCCCGACGAGAAGATCGACACGCCGCCGTCACTGCTCGACGCCTCGCTGCGGAGGCGCTGAGATGACCCGCTTCGGCATCATGACCGCGCCCATGCAGGTCGGCTACCAGGACATCCAGCAGGTCTGGCGGGACGCCGACGACATCGCCGAGATCGAGCACGCGTGGCTGTTCGACCATCTCCTGCCGATCGGCGGCGACCCCGACGGCCCGATGCTGGAGGGCTGGACGCTGCTGTCGGCGCTGGCCGCACAGACCCGGCGGCTGCGCCTGGGCCTGCTCGTCACCAGCAACCGGTTCCGGCCACCGGCGATGCTCGCCAAGATCGCCACCACCGTGGACGTCGTCTCCGGCGGCCGGCTCGACTTCGGCATCGGCGCCGGATCACGGCCGAGCCACCCGCTGGCCAGGCGTGAGTACGACGCGCACGGCCTGCCGTACCACGACTTCGCCGACTCGGTGGCCGCTCTCGGCGAGGCCTGCACCGTCATCCGCAGACTGTGGACCGCCGACGAGCCGTTCGACTTCCACGGCGAGCACGTGCGGGTCACCGGCGCGTTCGGCAACCCGAAACCGGTGCAGCGTCCCCATCCGCCGATCATGATCGGCGGCCGGTCGTCGGCGCTGCTGCGGGTGGTCGCCGAACACGCCGACCTGTGGAACATCCCCGGCGGCGGCGACATCGCCGACGTCGCCGGGCGCAGCGCCCTGCTGGACCGCTACTGCACGGAGATCGGCCGGGACCCGGCGGCGATCACCCGCTCCCTCCACCTGCCGGTCTCCTACGACCGCCCGGCCACCACCCGAGACGCGATCCGCGAGGCGGCCGACGCCGGCTTCGAGCACATCGTCCTCGGGCTGAACCCGCCCTACCCGGCGGCCGCCGCTCGCTGGGTCGCCGACGAGATAATCGGCCGAGTCGGCAGCTGAGCCCGGCGGGCGCTGCCCCAATTCCCGGTGGCTCGCCTCGCGGTGGCTCGGCTCGCGGTGGCTCGGCTCGCGGTGGCTCGGCTCGCGGTGGCTTGCGGCGCCGTAGCTTGCTTGGCGGCGGCTCGGCTCGCGGTGGCTCGGCTCGCGGTGGCTCGCGGCGCCGTAGCTTGCTTGGCGGCGGCTCGCCTCGTGGCGGCTCGCCTCGCCGCAGCCCCGCCGGCGGAGATCCGGTTCACGCAAGTGTGGTGGGTGTAGGTCCGGCTCGCGAAGGCCTGACGAACGAGGTCTGGCGGGTGCGGGTCCGCTTCACGGCGGTGCGGCGGGTGGAGGTCGTTTCACGCCAGTGTGGTGGACGAGGCCCGACACGCGGAGGTTACTGGTGGAGGCTACGCCTGCGAAGGTGTGGCCGCGTGTAGGTGCGGTTCGCGGAGGTGCGGTTGGCGGGGCCGGCCCGCGAAGGCCTGGGAGGCGGAGGCCCGGCCCGCGAAGTGTGGCGGGCGGCGGCCTGGTTCGCGAAGGTCTGGCGGTGGAGGTCCGGTTCTCGGAGATGTGGCGGCCGAGGCGCGGCCCGCGGATGTGTGGCGGCCTGAGGTCGGGTTCACGGAGGCCCAGCGAGCGGAGGCCCAGCGAGCGGAGGTCCGGCGGGCGGAGGCTTAGCGCGCGGAGGTCCGGCGGGCGGAGGCTTAGCGCGCGGAGGTCCGGCGGGCGGAGGTCCGGGTGGCGGGGCCTGGGGGCCGGTCAGGCGACCAGGGCCCACTGGCGGCGGCGCGGCGGGTAGAGGCGGGTGACCGTCTCCAGGGCCCAGCGCATCCGGGGCACGGCCAGTTCGGGATGGTCGCCGAACTCGGCGGCCATGTCGGCGGCGCATGCTCGGGTGCCGCCGTGGGTGCGGACCGCGGTGCGGATGGCCTCGTCCACGACCTCGAAGGCCGGGCTGCTGCCGGTGGCCAGACCGGTCGTGAACAGGGCCTCGGCGCGGGCGGCGGTGAGGTTGGTGGTCATGGTGGCTCTCCCTCCGGGTGACGTGCTCTACAGATAGGGAGACCGGCCGGCGCCCGGTGATTCATCGCCGGCCTGTCAAAAATCTGAACACCCTCATCCGGGGTACGGTTCACGCCGGCTCGTGCCGGACCGGGAAGTTCACCGAACGGGCGATGTAGCACAGGTGGTGGGCGCGTTCGTGCAGGCCCGGCAGCCGCCCGGCCTGGGCGGGGTCGGCGAGTGTCACCCTCGGGCGCAGCACGACCTCCTCGAAGGCGCCACCACCGTCGGCGGCCTCCACCATCACGCCCGTGGGCGCGTCGGTGTAGCCGGTGACGACCACGCCGTCGGCGGCGCAGAGGTGCAGGAACCACAGCATGTGGCACTGGGCCAGCGACGCGACCAGCAGTTCCTCCGGGTTCCAGCGGGCCGGGTCGCCGCGGAACGCCGGGTCGGAGCTGCCCGCGATCGGCGCTTTGCCGGCGGCGGTCACCTCGTGGGCCCGCTCGTACGACCGGTACGAGCGGGTCTCCCCGGCCCAGCTGACCATCACCTCGTAGTGGTGCGACCGCGCCATCCCGTCTCCCTCACACGATGTCGAAGTTGGCCATCATCGCCATGTCCTCGTGTTCCAGATTGTGGCAGTGCAGCAAGTACCGGCCGCGGTGGCCGCTGAGGTCGACCAGGACCTGGACCGTCTCGTACGGGCGCACGTCCACGGTGTCCTTCCAGCCGGCGTCACCCGGTTCGGGGCCGTTCGCGCCGCGGGACAGCACCTGGAAGTGGGCCAGGTGCACGTGGACGGGGTGGTGGAAGTCGCTGGTGAATCGCCACAGCTCGACCGTGCCGAGTCCGGCCGAGAACATGGTCCCGGCCGGGTCGTACGGCTGATTGTTGATCGTCCAGAGACCACCGCCGAACCGGAAGTCGAACCGCCGCTCGGTGACCGCCCGCGTCCGTTCGAGGGCCGCCACGGCGCTGAGCCGTGCCGGGACGCCGCTGTCGTCGGCGGCCGGGCCGGTGATCACGAACCGCATCACGTCGCCGGCCGGCCCGTCACCCAGCGTGTTGGCCATGGTGACCTCGGTCCCGGCCGGCAGGCCGGTGAAGTCGGCGATCACGTCGACGCGCTCGCCCGGCGCCAGCAGCACGTCCTCGCGCGGCAGGGGAGCGGCGAGCAGCCCGGCGTCGCTGCCGATCTGGGTGATCGTGCCGGCCGACAGCGACAACCGGTAGCGGCGGGCGTTGGAGGCGTTGACCAGGCGCAGCCGGTGGCGGACGGCGGGCACCTCGGCCCGCGGCCACGGCGCGCCGTTGACCAGGATGACGTCGCCGAAGATCCCGGCGTGGAAGATCCCGCCGGCGCCCGGATGGGTGGTGTCGCGCCGCGGGTACTTCAGCGAGCCGTCGGCGGCGAACGACCGGTCGCAGATCATCAGCGGCAGGTCCCGGTCGTCGCGGGGCAGCGGCAACGCGTCCTCGACCTCGTCGGTGACCAGGAACAACCCGGCCAGGCCGCGCCACACCTGCGGGCCGGTGAAGTCCATCCGGTGGTCGTGGTACCAGAGCGTCGCGGCCCGCTGGGTCATCGGATAGGTGTAGTCACGGGAGGTGTCGTGGCGCCGGCCGGCGGCGCTGTGGTGCCCGGGCGGGGCGGGGGAGTATCCGGCCGGCAGGATCAGGTCGGTGGGGAAGCCGTCCGACTCGGCGGGGGTGACGCCGCCGTGCAGGTGCGTCGACGTCGGCACCGGCAGCTCGTTGCGGACGGTCACCACCATGCGGCGTCCCTTGCGTCCGCGCAGCGTGGGGCCGGGGAAGAGTCCGTCGTACCCCCAGATCTCGGTCTTCGTGCCCGGGATCAGCTCCGCCCGCGCGACCCGCTGCGTGATCAGGTAGTGGTCGGTGTCGGCGGTGACCTTCACCGGGCGGGCGACCGGCGGGATCGGCAGTGGCGTCCGGAACCGTTCCGGAAGCGGCAGCTCGCTGGTCAGAAGCTCGCCGGTGCCCGGGCCGTCGACCGGCCGGGAGCAGCCGGCCAGCGTGGCGGCGCCGGCCAGGGCCAGGACGTTGCGGCGCCTCATGCCGTCACCGGCCGGGGGCGGTAGCTGAACGACCACCAGGCGAACGCGCCGGTCAGCGCCAGGATCGACGCGCCGAGCGGGATGTGCAGGCCGACCAGCCGGGCGAAGCCGACACCGACCTGGACGGCGACCATCCACCACAGGACGGCGCTGAGCAGGATCGGCCACCACGGGCCCCGGCCGGGACGGAACAGCAGGATCGTCGCGACGCCGAGGGCCATCACGGTGAGCACCAGCAGGGAGCCGTTGACGCTGTGCGCGGTCAGGTAGCCGACGTGGCCGCTGATGAAGCCACCGGCGAGGGCGGCCTGCAGCAACACCTGCAGCAGAGTGATGAGGGCGAGTACCCGGACCAGGGCGACGGGCCACCGGCGGGGCTGGGATGTGGGCACACCGGAACGCTATTTTGCAGCGGCGGAAACCGGATCCGGCGTGGTCCCGGAGGGGCACGTCACCCTTCGGAGCAGAACATCTCCGGGATGACCCTGACCCCGCCCACCGAGGGATGGACGGGGTCAGCGGAACCGGGTCGCTCAGCGGAACCGGTCGAAGGGCAGCTTGTCGAGCAGCTGCTGCCACCGGCTGCGGCGGCGCGACTGGACGTACTTGCGGCCGCCGATCACCCCGGCCGCGGCGACGGCCGCGACGGCGAGCGCGGTGGCCGAGGACACGACCGGACGCTTACGGACCGGCTCCACCGCCTGCTTGATCTTCTCCTGGGCGGCGCTCGCGTTCACCGCCGTCTTGTCGCCGATGTTCGGCCGGGCGCCCACGGTGCTGTCATAGGTCGTCATCGTCTGCCTCCTGGCGTTGCATGTCCTTTCACCCGTCGACATGCCCGCCCGGTGCGGTTCCTAATCCGACGTACGCGCCGGCGGCGGTGCGGTAACGCAGCACCAGCACGCCGTCGGCCAGCGCGGTCGAGGACTCCAGCACGAACCGGTGCGGGTGGAAGCCGGCCGCCGCCAGCGGGATGCCGCCACCAGCGATCACCGGGTTGAGCTTGAGCACCAGCTCGTCGACGGCCGGCAGCAGCTGCCCCGCCAGGTTGCCGCCGCCGGCCAGCCAGATGTCGCCGCCCGGCTTCTGCTTCAGCGTCGCCACGAAGGCCGGCGGGTCGTCGGCGACAACGTCAACACCGTCGGAACCGGCGATGGTACGGGAGAAGACGACCTGTTTCAGATGGGCATACGGACTGGTGATCCCGGCGCGCAACGCCGGCTCGTAGGTGTGGCGGCCCATCAGCACCGTGTCGAACACCCGGTTGGGCGCGTCGACGCCGAGCGCCGCGCGCACGTGCGTGGGCAGCGTCTCCGGGCAGTGCTCGGTCATGAACGCGATCGACGCGTCCGGCGCGCCGAAGAAATCCCACGTGCCGTCGGGCGCCGCGATGTAGCCGTCGATGCTGGCGGCCACGAAGTAGGCGAGCTTTCGCATGGGTGTCCCCTAACCACTATGCCTGTAGTGGTTTAAGGTACAGCATCATGGTGCGAAATCCCGGCCGCCGCCGACTCCTCGCCGACGCGGGCCTGCGCGTCCTCGCCGAGAGCGGCGCCCGTGGGCTCACCCACCGGGCCGTCGACACCGAGGCCGGCGTCCCCGCGGGCACCGCCTCCAACTACTTCCGCTCCCGCGACGCGCTCCTCGGCGCCCTCGGCGAACGGATCATGGAACGGTTCGCGCCGGACGCGGACGTCGTCGCCGGCCTGGCCCGCCGCGCGCCGGGGCGGGAGCTGTTCGTCGACTACCTGCGGTACATCGTGGAGCGCACCACCCGCGAGCCGGAGCTGACCCGCGCCCTGATCGAGCTGCGCCTCGAAGCCGCGCGGCGGCCCGGCCTCGGCGAGATCCTCGGCGGCACCCTGCGGCAGGGCTACCACGACGACGTCGCCTTCCACGCCACCACCGGCCTGCCGGGTGGGGCGTTCGAGATCGCGCTGCTGCACTACGCCCTCGACGGGCTGCTGCTCGACATGCTGGGCGCCTCGATCGGCGCCGGCATCGAGCCCGATCGGGTGGTGGCCGCTTTCGTCGACCGCCTGATCCCCTGGGCCCGGGCTTAGCCCCTGTCAACCGGATCGCGGCGGGTGGTGTCCAAGGTGAGGCTGAGCAGCTCCAGGCCGGTGACAGGCTGGAAGCCGATCTCGGTGTAGAGCGTCAGCGCCGGGATGTTGCCGGTCTCGGTCCGGAGTGACACACGATGCGCGCCGGCGGTACGCGCGTGGCGGATGACGTGCTGCAGCAAGGCGCCGGCGACACCGGTACGGCGATGATCCGGTGCCACATAGAGGTCGTGGATCGACCAGGCGGTGCCCAGCACGAGCGAGGCCGGCATGATCGTGACGGTGACGAAGCCGCAGACGTCACCGGCTCGGAGGGCGGCCGCGGCGGTGAGTCGCCGTTGGGCGACCTGCTCGTGCAGCCAGGATCGGGTGCTGTCCGGGGCGGACTCCTGGCCGTGGTGCGCCCGGTAGTCGTCGAACAGTGCAGCGACCTGATCGAACGCCGGATGGGTGGGGGTCAGCGGCACGACCGTCGTCACACGGTGAGTGTGCCCGACGGTCAAGCCGGTGGCTGCCCGCGGGTCCCGCGAGCAACAACGGCCGACAGGCCGCGGATCATGGCGTCGAGGCCGGGCCGGAAGTGTTCACCGGCGTCGAGGACACCCTGTGCCAGCAGGTTGTCGGCGGGCGGGCGGGCCGACTGCCGCCGTGGTTGCAGGCCGGTGACCGCCGTCGCGGAGACGTCGAGGGCGCAGCCGACCACGTACGCCCGGAGAGCCTGGATCGCCCGCACTGCCTGCGCCGCGGTGAAACCGTCGGCGACCATGAGCTCGACGGCGTGGTTGGCGGCGCGGACACCGAACTCGGAGCGGACCGGCCGCGAGGCGAACACGATGACGGCGTGCGGATGACGGATCAGGACCTCGTACAACCGGACACCGTAGGCCGTCAGCAGCTCGGGCCAGGGCGCCGTCCAGGGCAGGCTCGCGGCGCCGATCTCGTCGACCAGGATCTCCGCGACGGCCTCGAACAACTCCTCGCGGCCGCGGAAGTGCCAGTACAGCGCCGAAGGGTCCACACCCAGCTCGGCCCCGAGCCGCCGCATCGAGAAGGCGCTGCTGCCGCCGTCGTCGATCATGCGCAGTGCGGTGGTCGCGATGCCGTTCCGGGTGAGGCCGGGTCTGCTGCCGTCGTCCGATCGCTTCCGTGGCGCCACCCGGCGAGCATAGGCGCACTATCCGGCCAGGGCGGCGCGCAGGGCGCCGGCCCAGCCCACCGGGTCGTCCTGATAGCTGAGGTGGTGGCCGGGAAACGTCACCAGTGGCGCGTGCAGGTCGGCGGCCAGCCGCGGCATGCCGGTGGCCTGCAGCCGGCCCTGGCGGCGGCTGAGTTCACCCACGGCGCACACCACCGGGACGCCGGAGGCGGCGATGTGGCCGATGTCCGGCGGAGTGGTGAGCAGACCGGCCAGTTCGGTGCCCACGACGAAGGAGCCGTCGTACCCGCGGCTCTGCGCGTCCGGTGGGGTCGCCCCGAACGCCGACGCGGGGATCCCGAGCCCGAAGAGGAACTGCAGGAGCGCCGGCGAGGAGCCGTACCGCAGGCGGGTGCCGGCCACCGCGTTCAGGAACGTCGCCCAGCGTCGGTCGTAGAAGGGCAGCGGGGCTTCGTGCACCAGCAGCTTCCGGACCGCGCCGGGATGGTCGGCGGCCAGTTGCAGGCCGATCAGCCCGCCACCGCTGCTGCCGACGACGGTTGCCGAGGTGTGCCCGGCGGCGGTCAGGACGGCGACGGCGTCACGCGCCTGCTGGGCGAGCGAGAAGGTGGCAGGGTGATGCCGGGTGCTCCGGGCGTTGCCGCGACGGTCGTACGTGATCACCTCGAACGAGTCGGCGAGCAGGTCGGCGATCCGGTCGTAGTAGCCGCCGTCCCCACCGGCGCCGGCGATGAGCAGCAGGGGCGGGCCGTTGCCCCGGACTTCGAAGTGGAGGGTGTCGTCCTCGGTGTCGATCCGCCCGGCCCGGACCGGCACGGACCGGATGTCCGGCAGGGCCGGCGCGGTCACCGTCGCCGCCGCCACGGTGACCGTGCCGGCGAGGGCGAGCAAGGCGAGTCCGATGGCGCCGGCCGCCGTGGCCGCGCTCGGGGCGGATCGGGCCGGCCGGTGGCTCGCGACCGCGTCCACCGCTCCGGCCACCGCGGTGACCATCACCGGGACCAGGACATCCACGAGCCGCAGGCGTCCGTGGGGGAACAGTTCGAAGGCGGTCAGGGCGAGGGCGGAATACAGGCCGGACCGGACCCACCAGGCCGGCGGTGACATCGGTGCGGCGGGTCCGCGCATCCGGTACGCCACCGCGGCGCCGATCACGAGCGGCGGCAGCAGCGCCAGCGCCGTGCCGGGCCATGCCTTCTGGTCGTCGAGATAGAAGCCCAGCCGGGCCAGGTGCTGGACGGACAGGAGAACCGCCGCGACGGTGGCGACTCCCAGCGCCGCCGTCAGGATCCGTCTTCTGCGGCCGTCGTGGTCGCCGGAGCGCCGCCATCGCGTGATCTGCCAGGCCGCCACCGACCAGGCCGCCACCAGCCCGGCCATCGCCGCCAGCTCATGTCCGTACCACATTCGGCCCCTGCCTTCCTCAACAGTGTTGAGGAAACGGTAATCAACGGTGTTGAGGAGGCGCAAGGGTCTCGTCGGTGCGCGCGAAGGTCACTGCTTGTGATCACATCAATTGCTGTCTATCCTCTCCAGGAAAGCGCTTTCCCCCCGCTTGAAGGCGCTGCCCAATCCCCACATGAAGGCGAGAAGACACCATGAGACGACCAGTCGCCTTGCGATGGCTGGCGGTCGGCGCGACGGTGGCCGCGAGTGCCGCGATCACATTGTCGCTGCCGGTTGCCAACGCCATGGCCGCCGACAACCTGAGCCTCAGCGGTGGCGCCGACGGCTCCAGCAAGGCCGGCGGCACCAGCTACGGCAACGTCAAGGACGGCAATACCGGCACCTACTGGGCGCCCAACGCCACCACCGGCTATGTCTCGGTCAAGTGGAGCAGCGCCACGACGGTCTCCTCCGCGGTCATCAAGCAGGCCTCCGGCGGCGGCTCGATCAGCGCCTGGCGGGTGCTCAACGGTGACACCGGCTCGCAGCTGACCAGCGGCAGCGGGAGCCCGAGCACCATCACCTTCACCTCGACCTCGCTGAAGAAACTCACCTTCGAGATCACCAGCGCGTCGGCCGCCCCGCGGATCGCCGAGTTCGAGACGTATGCGAGTGGCGGGTCGACGCCGACCACCGGCCCGACCAGCCCGTCCCCGGGACCGACGGGCGGGACCGGCACCCCGACCGGCGCGTGGCCGTCGTCGGCCGGGAACGTGTCGATCTCCGGCACGG
The DNA here is from genome assembly GCF_900113015.1 of Actinoplanes philippinensis. Lineage (GTDB taxonomy): Bacteria > Actinomycetota > Actinomycetes > Mycobacteriales > Micromonosporaceae > Actinoplanes > Actinoplanes philippinensis. The sequence continues at coordinate 131,293 of NZ_FONV01000020.1, read as the reverse complement.
TCAACGTCTCCGGCACCTTCGACGGGGGCATGAAGACGTACTGCTGCATCGGTGACGGCTCGCAGAGCGAGTCCCAGGACCCGATGTTCAAGATCGCGAACGGTGGCACCCTGCAGAACGTCATCATCGGCTCCCCGGCCGGTGACGGCGTCCACTGCGAGGGCACCTGCACGATCCGCAACGTGTGGTGGAACGACATCGGCGAGGACGCCGCGACCTTCAAGGGCACCGGCGGCGGTACGAGCTACGTCATCGGTGGCGGCGCGAAGTCCGGCAGCGACAAGACGTTCCAGCACAACGGCAACGGCACGGTCAGCATCTCCGGCTTCTACCTCAGCGGCGCCGGCAAGCTGTACCGCGGCTGCGGCAACTGCACCACGTCGTACCAGCGGCACGTCAAGATCGACAACGTGCTCCTGAACAACATCGACATGGTCGCGGGCATCAACAGCAACTGGGGCGACACCGCCACCATCACCCGGGTCACCCTCACCAACAGCTCCGACGCCACGGTCTGCGGCAAGTACCAGGGTGTGGCCAAGGGCAGCGAGCCGAAGTTCCTCGGTGCGGGCTGGAACGACGCCAACTGCAAGGTCACCCAGAGCGACATCACCTACAAGTAGGGCTCGACGGCGGGGCGTCCACCGGGTGGTGGGCGCCCGTTCGCCTGCCCGGGCGGGCTCCCGCATCGCATGCTTGACCTCGGGAAACGGGAGGTCGGTGTGACGGTGGCGCGGGCGCGACGGGGCGCGGTTCTGGCAATTCTCGTGCTGCTGGCGGGCGCGCCGGCGCCGGTTGCGGCGGCGGCGACCCCCGCGGCGGAGAAGCCGGCGGCAATCCCGGCGGCGGAGAGGCTGGCGGCGACCTCCGCGGCGGACAAATGGGCGGCAAGCCGGGCGGCGGAGAAGCCGGCGGCGGCCTCCGCGGCGGAAGGACCCGCGGCGAGACCGGCGGTGGCAAGGCCGGCGGCAGAGCCGGGGGCGACGTGGGCGGCGGTGGCCTTCGGTGACTACGGGCCGTTCTGCGGTATCCGGGACGACCGGTCGCTGTGGTGCTGGGACCCGGGCAGCGCCGACGGGCGGACGGCGGCGCGGATCAGCGGCTCCTGGGCGGCCGTCGACCGGAGCGGGCAGCACACGTGCGGGATCCGTACCGACGGAAGCCTGTGGTGCTGGGGCGACAACCTCTTCGGCGAGCTGGGGATCGGCTCGGACGACGAGGCCCGGGGCGAACCGGCGCGGGTCGGCGCGGACCACACCTGGGCGAGCGTGACCACGTACTCCTCCGCGACCTGTGCCACCCGTACCGACGGAAGCCTGTGGTGCTGGGGCGACCTTCCCGGCGACGACGAGGACCACCGATCACCGGTACGGGTGCGAGCCGGCACCCGATGGGCAGCGGTGTCGATCGGGGACGACCACGTCTGTGCCGCTCCCCGGACCGGCGTGATCCAGTGCTGGGGTTCCGGGCGGCGGCAGCCGGCCGGGATCGCCGGGATCGAGCGCGCCTCGTGGACGTCGATGGCCACCGGGTGGCGCACGTGTGCCGTGGACACCGGCCACGAGCTGTGGTGCTGGGAGGACCACGACGGGGCGCCACACCGGGTGGCGCCGGAACGATCCTGGGCGACGGTCGATGTCGGGAGCCACGTCTGCGCGCTCACCACCGGTGGTGACATGTGGTGCTGGGGAGCCAACGAGGCGGGGCAGCTCGGTGACGGCACCCTCGAGACACGGGCGGCTCCGGTGGCGGTCAACGCCGGCCCGCGATGGCGGACGGTCGTGGCCGAGGGCCGGCGAACCTGCGGGCTGACCGACGCCGGCGCCCTGTGGTGCTGGGGATCCGGCGTCAGCGGCCTGGCCGGCGACGATGATGTGCCGCTCGACTCGCTGGCGTGGCCGGAACCGCTGCGTGTCGGCGCGGGCACGGATTGGGCGCAGGTCGCCGCGGGGGACTACACGTGCGCGATCCGAACCGACCGGACACTGTCCTGCTGGGGGCAGGAGATCACCGGAGAGGATCTGGCGCAGCCGGGCGACGAGGCCACCGTGACGTTCCCGGCCGGGGCTCGCTGGAGGTCGCTCTCGGTCGACGGCCCGAGCGCGTGCGGGGTCCTGGTGGACGCGTCGCTGTGGTGCACGGGCTACGTAGGCAAGATGTACCACGAACCGGCGCAGCGGGTGGGCGCCGGCGCCACCTGGTCGGCGGTCGACGTCGACGGCGACCGGTCGTGCGGCCGCCGGACGGACGCGACCATCTGGTGCTGGGGCCTCCCGCCCGGGGAGACGCAGGCGACGCCGATCTACTCCTACGAGCCCGAGCCGGCGACCGGCTGCGCGGTGCCCGTGTGGTGCTGGACCGGGGCGGGCCGGGGCCGGCCGCTCATCGCCGACGCGGACGGCGGCACGGTCTGCGCCGTGACCACGGCCCACGACCTGTGGTGCGGGGAGACCCGGATCGCCGGCGCCTGGGTGGACGTGTCGGTCGGGGCGCAGCACGTGTGCGGCATCCAGCGGGACGCGAGCCTGTGGTGCTGGGGCGCGGCCGGGCAGGGCCGGCTCGGCGACGCCGTCACGGCGGACCAGCTTGCCCCGATACGGGTACGGCCGGACGCCCGGTGGATCGCGGTGAGCGCCGGGACCGCGCACACCTGCGGCATCCGGAGCGATCACAGCCTGTGGTGCTGGGGGTCGAACGCGGAACGGCAGCTGGGCGCGACCTTCCCGGTCCGGCGGCGGGTGCCGGTCCCCGCGGGCACAGGAACTTCGCAGTTTCCCGGGCGTCCCGTGCGGTAACCGAAGGAGGCATGAACAGCTCGGGCCGTACCCCATGATCGATGAAGAGATCTGTCCCGCCGATCCGTGGCAGGTCCGCGAGACCCGTCTGGAGACGTCCCTGCTGGGGCCGATGGAGTCGGTGTTCGCGCTGGCCAACGGCTATCTGGGGCTGCGCGGCAACCTGGACGAGGGTGAGCCGTACGAGATCTCCGGAACCTACCTGAACTCGTTCTACGAACAGCGGCCGCTGCCGTACCCCGAGGGCGGTTACGGGTATCCGGAGCAGGGGCAGACCGTGGTCAACGTGACCGACGGCAAGCTGGTGCGGCTGATGGTCGACGACGAGCAGTTCCACGTCGGCCGCGGGACGCTGCACCGGCACGAACGGGTTCTCGATCTGCGGGCCGGGCTGCTGCGGCGGGAGGCCGAGTGGGAGTCGCCGGCCGGGAAACGGGTCACCGTGCGCAGCCGGCGGCTGGTGTCGTTCACGCAGCGTGCCGTCGCGGCGATCGCCTACGAGGTGGAGGCGGGCGAGCACGAGGTGCGGATCACCGTGCAGTCCTGCCTCGCCGCCGACGAGGAGCAGGTGAAGGTCTCCGACGATCCGCGGGTGGCGGCGGCGCTGCGCGACCCGTTGCGGGCCGTCGAGCAGGACACCGAGCAGCACGGCGCGGTGCTGCTGCACCGTACCCGCCGCAGTGGCTTTCTCCTGGCCGCCGGGATGGACCACCTGGTCGACTGCGACGGCGACTACGAGGAGGAGACCGACGTCCGGGCGGACTGGGCACGCACCACCCTGGTCACCGTGCTGCCGCCGGGCGGGCGGCTGCGGATCGTCAAACTGCTGGGGTACGCCTGGAGCACCTCCCGCTCCACCGAGGCGCTGCGTGATCAGGTCGCGGCGGCGCTGAACGGCGCCCGCTACGCCGGTTGGGACGGTCTCGTCGCGGAGCAGCGTGCCTATCTGGACGACTTCTGGGACGCCGCCGATGTCGAGGTCGACGGCGACGCGAGCCTGCAGCAGGCGGTCCGATTCGGGTTGTTCCACGTGCTGCAGGCGGGGGCCCGCACGGAGGGCCGGGCGATCCCCGGCAAGGGACTGACCGGGCCGGGCTACGACGGGCACGCGTTCTGGGACACCGAGGGCTACGTGCTGCCACTGCTGATGTACACCACTCCGCGGGCGGCGGCGGACGCGATCCGGTGGCGGCACACGATCCTGCCGGAGGCCCGCGACCGGGCGCGCACGCTGGGCCTCGACGGCGCGGCGTTCCCGTGGCGCACGATCGGCGGGCAGGAGTGCTCGGCGTACTGGCCGGCCGGGACCGCGGCGCTGCACCTGAACGCGGTGATCGCCCGGGCCGTCGAGCGGTACCGGCTGGTCACCGGCGACGACACGCTGGAACGCGAGTGCGGCCTGGAGATCCTGGTGGAGACGGCCCGGCTGTGGGTGTCGCACGGCCACCACGACGCGGCCGGGGTGTGGCACGTCGACGGGGTGACCGGCCCCGACGAGTACAGTGCCGTCGCCGACGACAACGTCTTCACCAACCTGATGGCGGCCCGGAACCTGCGGGCCGCCGCCGACGCCTGCCGGCGCCATCCGGAGCGGGCCGCGCGGCTGGGGGTGCGGCCCGACGAGCCGGACGTGTGGCGGGCCTGCGCGCACGCCGTGCACCTTCCCTACGACGAGCGGCTCGGCGTGCACCCGCAGTCGGAGGGGTTCACCCGGTACGCGCCGTGGGACTTCCCGGAGAAGCGGCCGGAGGAGCCGCTGATGATGCACGCCACCTACTTCCAGCTCTACCGCCGGCAGGTGTGCAAGCAGGCCGACCTGATCCTGGCCATGCACTGGTGCCCGGACGCGTTCACCGACGAGCAGAAGGCCCGCAACGTCGACTACTACGAGCGGATCACCGTGCGCGACTCGTCACTGTCGGCGTGCACGCAGGCGGTCATGTGCGCCGAGGTCGGCCACCTGGAGCTGGCGCACGACTACGCGTGGGAGGCCGCCATGGTCGACCTGCGCGACCTGCACGGCAACACCCGCGACGGGCTGCACATCGCGTCGCTGGCCGGCGCCTGGTCGGCGATCGTCGAGGGCTTCGGCGGGCTGCGCGAGCGCGATCACGGCCCGGTGCTGTCGCTGGATCCGCGACTGCCGTCGGGGATCAGCCGGTTGCGGTTCAACCTGCGGCACAGCGGCGTGCGGCTGGAGGTCGAGGCCGGCCGCGAGGCGGTCCGGCTGCGGCTTCGCGAGGGCGAGATGACCCTCATGCTGTACGGCGAACGCGTGCACGTCTCCGCGCAAGAGGCGGTCACGCGTCCCGTCGTACCCCTGGAACCGGTCCTGCCCCCACCCCGTCAACCTCCCGGCTACGCGCCCCGCAGACCGTGACGTCCGCGCGGCGGCTACCGTGCCTGTTGTGTCGATGCCCGCCCGGCTGCTGCTGCACGCCTCGCACCTGGACGAGTTGCGGGCGCGCCTGGGCCGGGTGCGGCTCGTGGTCCAGCGGTTCGAGAAGGATCAGGCCGCGTTCGGGGCTCTCTGCGGCTGGGTCCTCACCGGACTGGGGGAGCGGCACGTGCGCCACGACGAGCTGATCGCCTATGTGGAGGAGACGCTCGTCATCACCGTGGACGGGCTGCGTGACGTGGCCGCCGGCCGGCAGACGCTGGCCCGGTTCGTCGGCGACCCGGACGACGGCCCCCGGTCGGCGACCGAGATCATCGACGGGGTGCTGGCCACCGTGGAGGGACGCGAGTGGGTGGAGCCGCTGCTCGCCGACGTGCCGGTCGCCGAGTTCGCGGTGCCGCTGGACGACGGCGAGGCGGCGGTGCGCGCGGCCGGCCTGGCCGTGGCGATGGCCCGGATCCCGCCGCTGCGGCGGATGGTCGACGACCTGGCCGGGATGCCGGACGTGGTGGCCGAGCAGGCCCGGCTGTGGGCCGACATGGCCGCCGACCTGCTGGTCATCGCCGGCGACCTGCGGCGCTGCCTGGACGACGACTTCGCCGGGGAGACCGGCGCGGACGTCCGGGCGTACCACACGCTGATGGCCAACAACGTCGAAGCGCTACGAGGGCTGGTCGCCACCTGCACCGCGATGACCGTGATCACCAAGGCGGCCGGTGACCTGATCCTGCTGGCCCGCGACATCGTCCGGGGCCTGATCGGCGACCTGGCGGCCCGGGTGAGCGGCTGGGTGGCCGACCCGGCCGTCGCGCCGCTGCCGGTGCTGGTGTCCCGGCTGGGCGCCGTGGTGGCCACCACGTGGCGCATCGACGCCTACCTGACGGCGCTGGTGACCAGCATCGCGAACCTGTCACGCAGCATCGACGGATAGGGTCGGATCATGAGCGACGACTGGGTCGGGCATGTCATCTGGTGGCACGTGTACCCGCTGGGGTTCACCGGCGCGGAGCCGGCGGCCGTCGCGGCGGGCGAGGTCCACCACCGGCTCGGGCACCTGGAGGCCTGGCTCGACCACCTGATCGGGCTGGGCTGCAACGGGCTCGCGCTGGGCCCGGTCTTCGCGTCCGGCACGCACGGCTACGACACCGTCGACCACCTGCGGATCGACCCCCGGCTCGGCGACGACGGCGACTTCGACGCCCTGGTGGCGGCCTGCCGGCAGCGCGGGATCCGGATCCTGCTGGACGGGGTGTTCAACCACACCGGCCGTGACTTCCCGCCGGTGCGGGCCGCGCTGGACGGCACCGGGCCGCGGGAGTGGGTGCGGTGGAGCAGGGAGTACCCGTACCTGTTCGAGGGCCACGACCGGCTGATCACCCTCGACCACACGTCGCCGCCGGTGCGTGACTTCGTCGTCGAGGTGATGTGCCACTGGCTGGAGCGCGGCGCCGACGGCTGGCGGCTGGACGCGGCGTACGCGGTGGACCCGGAGTTCTGGGCCGCGGTGCTGCCCCGGGTGCGTGAGCGGTTCCCGCACGCCTGGTTCGTCGGCGAGATGATCCACGGCGACTACGGCGACTACGTGAAACGGTCCGGTCTGGACTCGGTCACCCAGTACGAGCTGTGGAAGGCGATCTGGTCGTCGCTGAACGACCGGAACCTGTTCGAGCTGGCCTGGGCGCTGGACCGGCACCGGGCGTGGACCGCCGGCTTCCTGCCGCTGACGTTCCTCGGCAACCACGACGTCACCCGGATCGCCGACAAGGTCACCGATTCCCGCCACCTGGGGCACGCGGTGGCGCTGCTGTTCTTCCTGCCGGGCGTGCCGAGCGTCTACTACGGCGACGAGCTGGGCCTGCACGGCGTCAAGGAGGACCGTCCCGGCGGCGACGACGCGGTCCGCCCGCCGATGCCGGCCACCCCGGGCGACGGCGACACGTCGCTGTACCAGCGGCTGATCGGCATCCGCCGCCGCAACCCGTGGCTCGCCGACGCCCGGATCAGCACCGAGGGCCTGACCAACGAGACCCTGGCAGTGATCGCCGAGGGCCGCGCCGGGCAGCGGCTGTCGCTGCTGCTCAATCTGGGCGACGAGCCGTTCGTGCACGGCCGTCCGGTGCCGCCGCACTCGTGGACGATCGAGTAGCCGGCAGCCGGATCTCGAAGGTGGCGCCGGAACCCTCCACGCTGTGCGCGGACACGTCGCCGCCGTGGTCGCGGACGATCTGCCGGACGATGGCCAGGCCCAGCCCGGTGCCGCGGCCCCGGGACGGGTCGGCCCGCCACAGCCGGTCGAAGACGAACGGCAGGTGCTCGGCGGCGATGCCGGTGCCGGTGTCGATCACCCGCAGCACCGCCCGGTCACCGTCGACGCCCGCCGACAGGGTGATCGTCCCGCCTGCCGGGGTGGCGCGCAGCGCGTTGCCGACCAGGTTGCCGACCACCTGACGGATCCGGTCCGGGTCGACCTCGGCGATCACCGGCTCGGGGGCGTCGACGACGAGCGTGACCCCGGCCGTGCCGGCGGCGGCGCGATGCGCGGTCCGGGCCCGTTCCACCAGCTCGGCCAGGTCGGTCGGGGACCGGTGGTAGACCAGCGCGCCGGCCTCGGCGAGCGCCAGCTCCTGCAGGTCGCCGACGATCCGCTGGTTGAGGATCACCTCGTCGTGCAGGGACGCGAACAGGTCGGCGGTCGGCTCGACCACCCCGTCCTGCAGCGCCTCCAGATAGCCGCGCACGTTCGCCAGCGGGGTACGCAACTCGTGCGCCACATCGGCGATGAGACGCCGCTGGTCGTCCTGCGCGGCCCGGACCGAGTCGGCCATCTGGTTGAAGACGCGGGCCAGCTCGGCCAGTTCGTCGCGGCCGTCCTCGGGGACCCGGCCGTCGCGGTCGCCGTCGCGCAGGCGGCGGGCGGCGGCGGTCAGCGTGCCGATCGGGCGCAACACCCGGCGGCTGACCAGCAGCGAGCCGCCGGTGGCCAGGGCCGCGACGACGAGCGCGATCAGCAGGACCGGGCCGATGTCGAGGGCGCGTACCGGCTCGTTGCCCGCACCGATGGTGAGCAGCAGCGGCGCCGGAGCGACCTCGCCGGTGGCGATCTGCCGCCGGAAGGCGGCCCGCAGGCAGTCGGCCTGCGCCGGACCGCACTGCCGCACCTGCGCCAGGTCGTCGGCGTGCTGCCACGGCGCCGGCCGGGCCGGACGGCACTCGTCGAGCGCGGCCGGATCGCCGCCGCCGGCCAGCCGGTGCCGGGGCACCCCGTCCGGGCCGGGCGTGACGACCAGCTCGTGGCCGTGCCGGTGCAGGCAGGCCGCGCGCAGCGTCTCGGCCCGGTAGGTGTCCACGGCGGCGAGCGTCGCGGGCCGCCCGTCACCGTCGCCGGCGACGATCAGCTCGGGCAGCGGGTCGACGAACACCGCGACCGATCCGGGCGGACGGGCCAGCCGCCGGTCCAGATGGTCGGTGTCGGCGACCACCGCGCCGTACGGGTCGACGAGCCGCAGCCGCTGCCCGGTCATCCCGCGCAGCCGGCGCAGGGTCTGGTCGACGCCCTCCCAGGTGCCGTTGCGCAGCGCCTGGTCCCGCAGCTCCCGCTGGATCAGCTCGGTCGTCTCCCGCGACGCCGACGCCGCCTCGCTGACCTGGTCGCGGGCCTGCCACCAGGTGAGCGCCACGGTCGCCCCGGTCGCGCCGAGCGCCACCAGCGCCATCAGGAGGAACACCCGGATCCGGAAGCTCACGGGACCTCCGCGACGTGGTGGCCACGGGCGGGGACGGCGGTCGGGAACACGGTCGGCACCCGACGATCCAAACATCGGCCCGCAACCGATGGCATCGACAGGTCCCGCGGGAGGCACGATGTATGGATATGAGGACGGATCCGGTCATCGCTCTGGTGACCTCGGCGGGCGGTGTGGGCGCGCTGGCCACGGTGCTGCGCGACCTGCCGGCCGGCCTGCCGATGACGGTGGTGGTGCAGCAGCATCTCAGCGCCCGCGGCAGCTCGCTGGTCAAGATCCTGCAGAGCCGGAGCGACCACGACGTGGTGTGGGCCGAGGACGGCATCGCGCTGACCGAGGACCGGGTGGTGGTCTGCCCGCCCCGGCGGCGGCTCGAAGTGCTGCCGGACGGCACCTGCGCGCTGATCACCAACGAGCCGGGCGCGCGCAGCAATCCGCACGACGCGCTGCTGCGGTCGCTGGCCGACACGTACGGCTCCCGCGCCGTGGCGGTCGTGCTGACCGGGATGGGCCGGGACGGCGCGGTCGGCGCCGCCACCGTGCGTGAGGCCGGCGGCCTGGTCGTGGCGCAGAGCGAGGACAGCGCCGAGTTCGCGTCGATGCCGAAGTCGGCGGCCGGCAGCGCCCACCTGGTCCTGCCGCTCGGCCACATCGGCGGGGTGCTGGCCGACTTGGCGCGCGGCCGTCCGCTGCCCCGCCCCCGGTCGGAGATCGAGGCGGCCGCCGCCCTGTTCCGCGGGCCGGGCGAGGTCGAGCGGGGTGCTGCGGGCCAAGGACTGGCCGGCCACGCCGCTCGGGCCGGTCACCGAGTGGCCGGAGGCGCTGCGCGCGGTCGTCCGGATCACGCTGGACTCGGGTTTCCCGGCGGCGGTGTGGTGGGGGCCGGAGCTGATCCAGCTGTACAACGAGTCGTGGCGGCAGTTCCTCGGCTCCACCAAGCATCCGCAGGCGCTCGCCGGCCGGGCCGACCAGACGTGGCCGGAGCTGTGGTCGTTCATCGGCCCGATTATCGAGAAGGCCCGCAGGACCGGGGTGGCCGCCGGCGCGGAGAACATGCCGATGCTGATGGACCGTAACGGGTCGCTGGAGGAGGTGTACGTCACCTTCACCTACTCGCCGATCACCGACGACCGGGGTTCTGTGCTGGGCATCCAGAACTCGGTGCTCGACACCACCGCCACGATGGTCGCCGAACGCCGGATGGCCCTGCTGCGTACGGTCGCGGCCGAGACCGCCGGAGCCCGTACCCCGGAGCACGCCTGTGAGCTGGCGGCGGGTGCTCTGGGCCGGTCGCCCGCCGACGTGCCGTTCGCGCTGCTCTACCTGATCGACCAGACTCGCCGGGAGGGGCGGCTGGCCGGTGCGGCGGGTCTGACGGCGGGCTCGTTCGCCGCGCCCCAGGTCGTCGATCTGATCAACGGTGGCAGCGTGTGGCCGCTGTCGGCGCTCCTCGGCGACCCGGGCGGGCACCACGGCGGGATGCTGCTGGACGGCCTGACCGGGCGGTTGGGTGGGTTGCTCGCGCCGCCACCGGCCCCACCCGGCGCGCTGCCCCCGGAGACCGCGCTGCTCATGCCGATCGCGGCCGGGCCCGACGACGAGGTGTACGCGGTGCTGGTGGCCGGCCTGAACCGGCACCAGCCGTTCGATGAGGCCTATCGTGGGTTCCTGGACATGCTCGCCGGCCAGATCGGGGCCACCCTGGCGCTCGCGCACACCCGTCACCGGGAGCGGCAGAGCCTCGACAAGCTGGCCGAACTCGACCGGGTGAAGACCGAGTTCTTCTCCAACGTGAGCCACGAGTTCCGTACCCCGCTGACGTTGATGCTCGGGCCGCTGGAGGAGATGCTGCGCCGGCCCGGGGACGCGGCCACGAACAGCGGCGAGATCGCGCTGATGTACCGCAACGCCCAGCGGTTGCTGCGGCTGGTCGGCACCCTGCTCGACTTCTCCCAGGCGGAGGCCGGCCGGCTGCGGGCCGCGTTCGTGCCGACCGATTTGGCCGCGCTCACCACCGACATCGTCTCGATGTTCGCCGGCGCCGCCGAGGCCGCCGGCCTGAAGCTGACCATCGACGCGCCGCCGCTGCCCGGGCCGGTCTGGGTCGATCCGGAGATGTGGGAGAAGATCGTCTCCAATCTGCTGTCCAACGCCCTCAAGTTCACCTGGGAGGGCGGCGTCACGGTGCTGCTGCGACCGGTCGAGCGGCACGCCGAGCTGATCGTCCGCGACAGCGGGGTGGGCATTCCGGAGGCCGACCTGCCGTACGTGTTCAAACGGTTCCACCGGGTCCGGGACGCCCGTGGCCGTACCCACGAGGGTGCCGGCATCGGCCTGGCCCTGGTCGACGAGCTGGTGCGCCGCCATCACGGGCGGGTCAGGGTGACCAGCCGCCCCGACTCCGGCACCGCCTTCACCGTGTGGATCCCGATGGGCCGCCGTCCCGACTCCACCGGCGGTGAGCCGGCGCCCGCGCCCGTCGGCGGCCTGGCCGAGTCGATGGCGAGGGAGGCCGCCCACTGGGACGTCGGGGCACGCCGTGACGACGAGGCGGCCGGCCTGGACGACCCGTCGGTGCTGCGTGACCTGCCGGTGCGGGCCTTCTCGGAGATCCGGGTGCTGGTCGTCGACGACAACCCGGACATGCGTGACTATCTCGAACGCCTGCTCGGCGCGGCATGGACCGTCGTCGTCGCCTCCGACGGCGAACAGGCTCTGCGGACGGCCCGCCGCGACCCGCCGGATCTGATCCTCGCCGACGTGATGATGCCGCGGATGGACGGGTTCGCACTGCTGCACGAGATCCGGGCGGACCCCGCGCTGGCCGGAACCCCGGTCGTGCTGCTCACCGCCCGGGCCGGTGAGGAGACGGCGATCGGGGGGCTGCTGGCCGGCGCCGACGATTATGTGGTCAAGCCGTTCGCGGCACGGGAACTGGTGGCCCGGATCGACGCGCAGTTGCAGATGGCCCGGATGCGGCGGGTCAGCGAACGCCGGTTCCGGACCCTGCGTGACGCCAGTTTCGACGTCGTCTACCGGATGAGCGCCGACTGGCGCATCCTGCAGGCCCTCGACGGGCACGGTTTCCTCGCCGACATCACCGAGCCGACAGCGAGCTGGCTCGACACCTACATCGACCCGGCCGACCAACCCGAGGTCCTCGCCGCCGTCAACGCGGCCATCGAGTCCCGCGGGGTCTTCCAGCTGGAGCATCGCGTCCGCCGGCCCGACGGCACGCTCGGGCGGATGCTGTCGCGGGCGGTGCCGCTGTTCGACGACGACGGCGAGATCATCGAGTGGATCGGCACCGCCACCGACCTGACCGGGGTCAGATCGGTGGCGGACCACAACCGGAGCTGATCAGGCCAGGTCGAACCGGTCCAGCTCGGTGACCTTCGTCCACGCCTTCACGAAGTCGTGGACGAACTTCTCCCGGGCGTCGGCGCTGGCGTAGACCTCGGAGAGGGCGCGCAGCTGCGAGTTCGACCCGAAGATCAGGTCGACGGCGGTGGCGGTGAACCGGACCTCGTCGGTGGCGAGGTCGCGGATCTCGTACACGTGCTCACGGTCCTTCGACGCCGCCCACCGGGTGCCCGGCGAGAGCAGGTTGACGAAGAAGTCGTTGGTCAGCACGCCCGGCTTCTCGGTGAGCACGCCGTGCTCACCGCCGGCGATCGCGCGCAGGCCGCCGACCAGCACGGTCATCTCCGGAGCGGTCAGGTTCAGCATGTACGCCCGGTCGACGAGCAGCACCTCCGGCTGGGTCTTCTCGCCCGGCCGCAGGTAGTTGCGGAACCCGTCGGCCCGCGGCTCCAGGACGGCGAACGACTCGACGTCGGTCTGCTCCTGGGTGGCGTCGGTCCGGCCCGGGTGGAACGGCACGGTCACCGGCACCCCGGCGTCGGCGGCCGCCTTCTCCACCGCCGCGTTGCCGGCCAGCACGATCAGGTCGGCCAGCGAGATCTTCGCGTCACCGGACGCGTTGAACTCCTGCTGAATCTTCTCCAGCGCGTCGATCACCGGAACGACCGGCCGGTTGACCTCCCACGAACGCTGCGGCTCCAGCCGGATCCGGGCGCCGTTGGCCCCGCCGCGCTTGTCGGTCGACCGGAACGTCGCCGCCGACGCCCACGTGGCCTGCACCAGCTGCGCGACGCTCAGGCCCGAGTCGAGCACCTTCGCCTTCAGCGCGGCGATCTCGGCGTCACCGACCAACGGGTGGTCGACGGCCGGAACCGGGTCCTGCCAGAGCTGCGCCTCCGGCACCCACGGGCCGAGGAACCGCTCGACCGGGCCCATGTCCCGGTGCAGCAGCTTGTACCAGGCCTTCGCGAACGCCAGGGCGAACTCGTCCGGGTTCTCCAGGAAACGGCGCGAGATCTTCTCGTACGCCGGGTCGACGCGCAGCGACAGGTCGGTCGTCAGCATCGTCGGCTTGTGCTTGCGCGACGGGTCGTGCGCGTCCGGGATGATCGCCTCGGCGTCCTTGGCCACCCACTGCTTCGCGCCGCCCGGGCTGGTGGTGAGCTCCCACTCGTACCCGAAGAGGATCTCGAAGAACCGGTTGCTCCACTGGGTCGGCTTGTCGGTCCAGGTGACCTCCAGGCCGGACGTGATGGTGTCCGGGCCCTTGCCGGTGCCGTGGGTGTTGAGCCAGCCGAGGCCCTGCGCCTCCAGCGGCGCGCCCTCCGGCTCCGGGCCGACGTGGTCGTCGGCGACAGCGGCGCCGTGCGTCTTGCCGAACGTGTGACCGCCGGCGATCAGCGCCACGGTCTCCTCGTCGTTCATCGCCATCCGGGCGAACGTCTCCCGGATGAAGTGCGCGGCGGCGGCCGGGTCGGCGTTGCCCTTCGGACCCTCCGGGTTGACGTAGATCAGGCCCATCTCGGTCGCGCCGACGCCCTCGGACATCGTCTTCTCCGAGGCATACCGCTCGTCGCCGAGCCAGGTGTCCTCGGGACCCCAGAAGATCTCCTCCGGCTCCCACACGTCGACCCGGCCGAAACCGAAGCCGAACGTCTTGAAGCCCATCGACTCCAGCGCCACGTTGCCGGCCAGCACCAGCAGGTCGGCCCAGGAGATCTTCTGCCCGTACTTCGCCTTCACCGGCCACAGCAGGCGGCGCGCCTTGTCCAGGTTCGCGTTGTCGGGCCAGCTGTTCAGCGGGGCGAAGCGCTGGCCGCCGTCACCGGCGCCACCACGGCCGTCCTGGATCCGGTACGTGCCGGCGGCGTGCCAGCTGAGCCGGATCATCAGGCCGCCGTAGTGCCCGAAGTCGGCCGGCCACCAGTCCTGCGAGGTGGTCAGCACGGTGACGATGTCGGCCTTGAGCGCCTCCACGTCGAGCTTCGCGAACTCGCTGGCGTAGTCGAAGTCCGGCGACAGCGGGTTGCCCTTCGACGAGTGGGCGTGCAGCACGTTCAGGTCGAGCTGGTTGGGCCACCAGTCCCGGTTCGTACGCGGGCGCCCGCCCGTCTTCGGCGTCGGCGAGTCGATCGCCGGGTTCTCGCTCTCACTGCCGTGCGCGGTCACCGAATCGTGGGCGACCGGGCACTTCGCGGTGGTGTTGTCCTGAGCGTCGCTCATGGGTTTCCTTCCGGACGATTGCTCACGCAGGCGGGGCAGATGCCCCAATAGACGACCTCCGCCTCGTCGATCACGAACCCGTGATCGTCGGAGGCGGTCAGACAAGGGGCGTTTCCGGCAGCGCAGTCGACGTCGGCGATCACGCCGCACGAACGGCACACGACATGGTGATGGTTGTCCCGCACGCGCATCTCGTAGCGGGCCGTCGCACCGGCAGGCTGGATGCGCCGCACCAGACCGGAGTCGGTGAGGGCACGCAGCACATCGTAGACCGCCTGGTGGGAGACCGTCGGAAGTTCCGAACGCACCAGAGCGATCACGCTGTCGGTGTCGACGTGGGGGTGGTCGCTGAGCGCGGTCATCACCGCGAGCCGGGGCCGGGTCACGCGCAACGAGACCGCCCGGAGCCGAGCCTCGAAGTCGGACGTCATGCCCAGACCTTAACCCCCTTTTCTGGAATCGTTCCACTTTTGCGGTCACTGATCACACACGCGCGGCCCCGAGGGGCTAGCGTGAGCGCATGGCCACGTGCAATCTCTGCCCACCGGACGCGCGGGACATTCCGGACGCGGAGATGGCCGCGCATCTGCGCGCCGTTCACCCGGAGGTGGACGCCGACGGCACCCGCAAGGGGGACGGCAGCACCATCGTGCGGGACGCCTCGCTCGAACCGGCCTCGTCCCCGGCCTCGTCGTCGCCCTCCGCGGAGGAGGGTGACTGGCGCTAGCCCAGGCGGGGTGTCGCCTCGGTGCCCTCCAGCTGATGGTCGACGTGCCGGCTCAGGGCTTCCCGGTAGTGCATGGCCAGGCCGGTCAGTTGCTCGACCTCCTCGACCAGCTCGGCCCGGCGCCCGGCGATCCCGGCCATCGCCTCGGCATGCCGCTGCCGGGCCTCGCTCTCGATGTCGGCGGCCTTGGCGCGGGCCTCACCCGCCAGCTGCAGGGCCTTGTCGCGGGCGACCTCGATGATCTCCTCCGCCTCGCGGCGCGCGTCGTGGAGATGCTCATCGGCGGTACGCTGCGCCATCGCCAGCACGCGCAGGTGACGGCCGTCGTCGACCGGGGCGATCTCCGCGCGCCGCGCCTGCTCCACCTCGGCGGCCAGCTCGCGGGCGTGCTGCTCGGCGCGGTCCCGAGCCTGCTCCAGCATCCGCAGCCGGGCGGCCAGCTCCCGGATCTCGTCGTAGTCGACATCGACGTCGTAGTCGTCGTCCGGGACGGCGCCGCCGCGGACCCGTCCCTTCAGGGCGTTGTTCTCCGCCATGAGCCGGGCCAGTTCGCGCTCCACCTCGTCCAGGAACGCGTCGACCTCCTCCTCGACATAGCCGCCCCGGCCGACAGCCGGTTTGGTGAAGGAGACGTTGTGAACGTCAGCAGGGGTGAGCGGCATGCTGCTCCCTAGAAACGCCGTCGCGAGTGGGCACACGTTACGCCGTTCCGCGCCCGTCCTCTACGGCTGCATGGCGTGTCTTCACCATTACCCAAAGACAGATCAAGGTCAGGTCAGGAACAGCGCCGCGACGATCATGGCGACGGCGGACGCCAGGGTCGACAGCATGACGACATCACGGGCCAGCGACTCGGACCGCCGGTAGCGGAGGGCGAACACGAACACGTTCTGCGCGGCCGGCAGCGCCGAGGTCACCACCGCCGCGAACAGCTCGTGGCCGTCCAGGCCGATCAGCCGGCCGATCAGGTACGCCAGCGACGGCTGGACCACGATCTTCAACGTGACCGCGAGATAGCGGTCCGGCGCGTCCGGCCCGGGCCGCAGCGGCCGCGAGCCCGGCAGCGACATCCCGAAGGCGAGCAGCGCGGCCGGCACCGCGGCGGCCCCGACCAGCGACAACGGTTCGAGCAGCAGCGCCGGTGGCGTCCAGCCGGAGGCCGCCACGGCGACCCCGGCGCCGGACGCGATCATCAGCGGGTTGCGGGCCGGCAGCAGCGCCAGCCGGCGCAGCGACGGCCGCCCCTGCCCCGACGCCAGATCCAGGACGGTCAGCGCGAACGGCCCGGCGAGCAGCACCTGGAAGATCAGCACGGGCACGACGAGGGAGACGTCGCCGAGCACGTAGGCGGCGACCGCGAGGCCCATGTTGCCGGCATTGACGTACGACGCCCCGAGCGCCCCGATCGTCGTGGCCCCGGCGTCCCGGCCCCACACCAGCCGCGCGACCAGCACATATCCCGCCGCGACGAGAACCGTCGACGCCACGAACGCGAACAACGCCCCGGTGAGGATCCGGTCCAGGCTGGTGTGGCTCAACGTCACGAACAGCAGGGCCGGCGCCGCGACCGAGAACACCAGCCGGGCCAGCACCTGCGGCGCGTGCTCCCCGAGAACCCGCCCGCGCGCCAGCAGATACCCGAGCGCGGCGATGGCCCAGACCGTCGTGAACCCGCTGAGCACCCCCGCCATGCCGCCGATCCTCCCCGCCGCCGCACCCGCGCCGGCAGCAACTGTGACCGGTCCGTCAGAATCCGGCCCGCCGCGCGGCGACCTCCGACCGTACGAGCTCCAGCAGCCGCCCGGTCCACCCGCCCCACCGCCCGGACTCGCTGTAGTCCAGCCGCCCGTCCCCGGTCGCGGCCAGCACGTCGGCGAACTCCGGATGCTGCTCGAACTTGAGCCGCAGCACCCGGTGCATGGCGGTCGCCCACAGCCGCGCCCAGCCCGGCGTGGCCGTGCCCGTCCCGGCGATGCGTTCGGCGCGGACGAACGACGGCTCGTCCCGCACGGCGGCGCGGACGTTCTCGTCGCTGGTGGACAGAGCCCAGAAGGCGTGCACGGCGGTGGGATAGGTGTGGCCGCCCATCGTGATCGGCGCCGGATACTCGTTCCGCAGGCACTCGACGCCGAGGACCTCGGCCGGCTCCAGGTGGATCGTATGAAGCATCACCGTGGGGTCCTCTCGCTCCCCGGGGTGGCGATCCGCCTGCGTCCCTGCCCACCGGTCACGTGCGGCGAAGTACTCGTGGGCCTCGGCGTGCAGATCGCCGGTGACGATCTCGCCGTAGGTGGTCCGCTCGCCGATCGGCGTGCACAGCACGCGGAGCGGACGGTCCTTGGCGTCCATGTCACCGAGCGCGTATCGCCGTACCGTCACGGGCATCCGCAGGTAGGCGGCGCGCAGAGCCTCCCGGTCGTCCTCCGAGCGGGAGGCCAGGAAACGGTCCAGCGCCTGCAGGCACCGCCCGGTGGAGTCCGGCCGTCCGTTGAGCTCGTCGATCTGGTCGGCCACCTCGCCGAGGAGATTCTCGGCGGACAGCCACCTCTGCGGGTCGGCGAAGTGCCACATCGCCAGATGATCTGCCGCCGCTTGCGCTCCGGCCTCGGCGCCGGTGGCGATCCGGCCACTGGCCAGCTGCTCCCGAAGGCCGTCGAGATCGGTCCAGCCCCAGCAGTCGATCTGGCCGTCGGCGAAGATGAACAGGTCGGTGAGGAAGTAGGTGTCGCCGTTGCGGATGAAGATCGGCCGCCATGTGCCCGCTATCCGTTCGTCGCCGACCGACCGATAGGTGATCCTATTCATGATCATCGGCGAAGCCTAGGCGCCTTGCCGGGCGAGCCCGGTGAGGTGCCGGCCGACGGTGGCGGGATGTGCACGTTTTGCGGGGGTTCTGGGACCGCTACCCGGCCGGTGTCTGGATTTAAGGTCTTTTTAGGAAAGTGTTGGCTACGGTCCTGCCGTCAGTTGTCCGACGAGCCGATCGGAGTGGCTCATGGTGCCGGTAATGGTGGCCGAGAACGGTGCCGGAAGGCGTCCGCGGAAGGGGCGGTCGCTCGATCTCCTGGTCGGGCGGCGACTGGAGTACGTGTGGCTGGGGCATGCCGTCGTGCTGGGGTTCGCCGGTGGGTGCCAGGTGCTGATCGAGGCGGTCGCGCATCTGGACGGGCCCGCTGGGGTGGCCGATGTGGAGCCGGGGGACGATCCGTCGGACGTGGTGGCGACGCTGCTCAGTGATGTGGTGCGGTCGGCTCGGGCCCGCGAGAACGGGGAGTTGGAGATCGGGTTCGCCAGCGGTGCGAGCCTGGTTGTCGACGCCGACACCGACGCCGAGTCCTGGGCGGTCACCGGGCCGGACGGGTATCTGATCGTCTGCCTGGCCCACGGTGAGCTGGCGGTGTGGGGGGACGCCGCCGCCTGACCTGCGCGTCGGGGACGGCGGGGGAGCGCGGCGGGAAGAAGCGGGGTGGACGGGGCAGGAGGGGGCCGGCCGGGGCGCGTCGCGACGCGCCCCGGCCGGCGGATCGTCAGGCCGGCTCGTAACCGGTCCGGCCGGCTCGCGGATCGTCAGGCCGGCTCGTAACCGGTCAGGTGCAGGGAGAAGGCTCGTATGGAGCCGGTGTCGGCGCCCACCCGGTCGGCCACGTGCAGGGTCCACGTGCCGTCGGCCGGGGACTGGCGCAGGGAGCCCAGCGGGTCGCCGGGCCTCCAGGAGCCGGTGAACGGGGCGTTCGTGGACAGGGCCGAGGAGAACGGCGCCGCTGCCGCGTCGTCGAAGACGACCTGGCACAGGTTGTTGCCGCCGCCGCCGGTGCGGGAGAACAGCGTCGCCGAGCGGCCGTCCGGCGCCTTGAGGGTGCCGACCAGGTCGCCGACGAACGTGTGGTCGACACCGACCGTGGTGGCGCCGGTCGTCGTGGAGCACTCGGCGCCGTCGATGGAGAAGGTCAGCGACGACGCGTAGCCGACGCCGGTGACGTCCACTGTGGCGTTGACGCCGGTCGGGTCGTTGTCCGGGATCGGCAGGACCGGGCCCGCATAGGCGAAGTTCCGCACCGTCGACGACGGCTGCCCGGTCGCCACCGACACGCTGCCGGTGGTCGGGGACAGGGTGCCGGCGAAGGTGACCCGCACGCTGAGCCCGACCGGCCGGCCGAGCGGGTAGCCGGCCGCCAGTTTCAGGGTGAAGTCCCTGCTCTTGGTGGCGCCGGCGGCGATGCTGCCATACGAGCGGGACCGCGGCGTGATGGTCGCGAGCGGACTGTCGGAGTCCACGACGACACTCACGCCCGTGGCCGTACCATCGCCGATGTTCTCTGCCGGAAGAGAGACGGTGGCCTGCTCGCCCGGCTCCAGGAACGGATCGCCGTCCCCGGTCGCCGGGGTCGTCACCGGCGTGCCGGCCCGGACCAGCGGCTGCGGGGTGGCGCCGGTGTTGCGCAGCACCAGATCGGCGCGGATGACGCCGCTGCCGGTCCGGTTGTCGGCGCCGGCCGGGGTGAGGTCGAGGGCGGTGCCGGTGAGCGCCGCCCGGATGTCGTCGCCGGTGAGGCCGGGGTTGCCGGAGAGGGTGAGCGCGGCGATCGCGGCGGCGTGCGGCGCGGCCGCCGAGGTGCCGTAGAAGGGCTGGAACCCGGCGACCGTGGTGGCCACGCCGTCGGCCGCGGTGATCTGCGGCTTGGCGCGGACGAAACCGCCGGTCGAGGAGAAGTTGCCGGGCGTGACGGGCGTGCCGTCGGCGTTGAAGAACACCCGCCGCGGGCCGTCCGAGGTGAACCGTTCCGGCAGCGTCTGCTTGGTGAAGACGTTCGGGTACGGTCCGGCCGGGTTCGCCGGGTCGCCGGTCTCCAGAGCGAACGGCAGCGGGTCCTTGGCCGGGGCGGCGGCCACCGAGAAGGCGTTCACGGCCGCGCTGTGGCCCCGGGTCACGCCGGGCGTGGAGAAGCCCTTGAGAGTGCCGTCGGCGGAGTCGACGAACCGGCCACGCAGCGCGGAGAGCTGCAGGTAACGGTCGGCGCCCTGGAACTTGACGACGGCCAGCCGCTGCCCGGTGCTGTTGGCGGCCTGCAGGATCTCCCACGGGTCGTCGTCGCCGTCCTGCACGTCCTGCGAGAACGACGTGACGTTGCCGAGCGAGTTGATCAGGTACAGGTCGTAGTCGTTGGCCGAGGCGAGCAGCGGGTCCGCCCACCACAGGGTGACGATGCGGCTCGCGCTGCCCGGCGACAGCGGGTTGAACTCCTGCACCCCCGGGCCGGGATCGAAGTCGTGGGCGTCACCGGCGAACTTGCCGATGCCACGGCCGGAGTCCGCGAAGTCGCCCTCCCAGTTGCCGGAGGTGCCGTCGATCGTGTTGCCCTCGTTGCCGGCGGAGCTGAAGTAGTACGCGCCGTCGGCGGTGACCGCGTTGACCGCCTGCGCGATGGCGCCGTCCTGGAACGGGCTCTCGTGGAAGTAGAGGATGTCGTCGACGATGATGTCGCAGCGGGCGGTGAACCGCAGGGCGCGGACGTTCTCGGCGAAGCTGGCCTCGCTGGTGAAGGCGGTGGCGAAACCGAGCTTCGCGTTCGGCACCAGGTCGTGGATGATCTCCAGCATCGCGGTGCCCTCGTCGCCGTCACCCTCCTGGCCGGGCAGCACGTCGAGGTCGGCGGGCAGGTCGCCGCTGGCCTGCGAGTCGGCGAGCGAGTCGACCCCGTCGGAGAGCGCGCAGACCTTCACGCCGGTTCCGGTGACCTTGAACCTGGTACGGGCGGTGTCGGCGGCGTGTGTACGGTCGCCCTCGGAGACGACCGACCCCTGGCCGACGGTGACCGCGCGGGTCTTCGGGGCCGCCGCGGTCGCCGCGCGCAGCGCCGACTCGATCCGGGCCGTCTTCTCGGTCTTGGACTCGGTCTTCGGCGGGGCCTTCGGGTCGGTCTGGTGGGCGGTGATCGCGCCGTGTTTCAGGCCGACGCCGGTGACGTCCGTCCACCCGGCGATCGTCGGCAGCGCGGTCAGCGGCGCCTCGACCACCACGGTGCCGGTGGCCGGGGACGGGAAGCGGATGCCGGCGCCGAGGCCGCGCAGGCGGCCGAGCAGTTCGTCGCCCACCTTGTCCGCGCGGATCTCCACCTCGGTGGTGCCGGACTTGCTGACCGGGACGCCCGTGGCCAGCGCCGGAAGCGCGCCTCCTGTTGCCGGGTCGGTGCGTTTGCGCAGCTCGATGGCGAGCCGGCTGTCGAGTTTGCGTTCGGCCGGGGTGAGTGACTTCTTGATGTCCTGGAGTGCGGCGATCTGCTGGTAGGCCCGCTCGGCCGGGCTGTCCGCTGCCTTGGCTGCCGCGCCCGGGGCGGTGAGCCCGATGACGGTCGCTCCGATCGCGAGGATCGTCGTCGAGCGGCGGAGGTTACCTTGACTGAAGATGTTCAATTTCCAGTCCCCCATAGAGATCAGTGAATCTCAATGTCAGGGACTCTATCGGGATCAGTCGATGGTGGACAGATCCTCGACCCGCGTCAGTCGCCGGACCGCCGGGCTCAGCAGCAGTGCCACGCAGCCCAGCACACCGACCGCCACCGAGAGACCCAGCACCCGTTCCGCGCCCACCGCCCCGGCGGCCGGTCCGGCCAGGGCCTGCCCGATCGGCAGACTGCCGGTCGAGCCGAGCACCTCGTAGGAGGTCATCCGGTTCAACATCTCCGGCGGCACCCGGGTCTGCACACTGGTCTGCCACATGATCGACCAGAACGCCCAGACCGTACCGTTCACCCACGCCGCCGCCAGCAGCAACGGCAGGCCCGCGTGGACGGCGATCGCCAGCGGTAGCAGCCCGAAACCGAACATCGCCACCGCCCCGGCGGCCAGCGGACGCCGCGGCCGCAGCCGCAGCGCGGCCACCCCGCCGCACAGCGTGCCGGCACCGACGGCGGTCTGCATCCAGCCGTACGCCGACGCGCCCCGATCGCCGCTGACCAGCACCGCGCCCAGCGGCACGAGCGGGCCGAACAGGAAGATCCCGTAGAACACCCAGACCAGGATCACGTTCCAGATCCACGGCTGGGAGCGGAACTCGTGCCATCCGGCGGCCAGCTCCCGCACCGCCGACCCCGCCTTCGCCGGCACCCGGCCCACGTGCAACCCGGCCAGGCAGGCGGCGCTGATCGCGAACGTGGCGGCGTCCACTGCGTACACCGGGCCCGCGCCGAACAGTGCGAACAGCACCCCGGCGGTGGC
This sequence comes from Actinoplanes philippinensis, assembly GCF_900113015.1. GTDB lineage: Bacteria > Actinomycetota > Actinomycetes > Mycobacteriales > Micromonosporaceae > Actinoplanes > Actinoplanes philippinensis. The sequence continues at coordinate 108,829 of NZ_FONV01000020.1, read as the reverse complement.
CGGCCCGAGCAGTTCGGCCATCGCCACCGCGGTGCGGATCGTCGCGTTCGCCCGCTGCGGATCCCTCGCGACCAGCGGCACCAGGCCGTTCACCCCCGGCTGGAACATCGCGGCGGCCGCCCCGCTCACCGCCGAACAACCGATCAGCAGCGCCATCGACGGGGTGCCGGTGAAGAAGGCGACCGCCACCACGGCCTGCGCCGCCAGCCGCACCAGGTCCGCGCCGAGCATCAGCGGCCGGGCCCGAACCGGTCCGAGAACACCCCGCCGAACAGGATGAACCCGAGGAACGGGACCATCCACGCGGCCAGCACGAGACCGACGCCGGTCGCGCCGTACACCTGCCCGATCGCCAGCGCCGCCGCCACGGTGAGCATCGCGTCGCCGAAGACCGACACCGACCGCGCCGTAAACCAACGGGTGAAGTCAGCGGTCCACATGACGTGATCTTCGCGTACCGGCTATCCGCGTGCGCTCAGCAGGTGGCTCACCTCGGGCGGACCGTCCGCCAGCGCCAGCGCCCGCTCCTCCGTCTCCCGGTCCGCGCCGGTCAGGCGGCCGGTGTGCTGGCGCAGGTGCTCGTCCCAGCTGGGCACCACGTACACCTCGACCATCCGCCCGGCACGCTCGCCGTCGTGGAACAGGCCCCACCGGACCGCGCCGGTCCGCAGCCGGCTACGGCGTACCCCCTGCATGGCCTCGGTGAACGCCTCCTCCCGGCCGGCGCTCACCGGATAGCTCGCGACGACCACCACTGGGCCGTCGTGATCGTCGGGCTCGTGCTCCAGATGCGGCTCGGGCCAGAACACGGCCGGATCCCGGTCCAGGCCGGTGGTGTCGCGCAACGGCCACCAGCGCAGCGTCACCGCGCCGGCCAGCATCAGCGCCACCGCCGCCAGGTGGGCGGCGGCCAGGCCGGCCACGTCCGACAGCACACCCCACACGAGCGCGCCGGCGGCCTGCGCGCCGGCGAAGACGATCTGATAGATCGCCAGCCCGCGGGCGCGTACCCAGTTCGGCAGGAACAGCTGCATCGACGCGTTCACGCTGGACAGCACCATCACCCACGCCACCCCGGCGGGCAGCAGCGCGGCCACCACCACGACCGGGGACCGGCTCAGCGCCAGCGCCGTCAGGATCGCGGCGAACAGCACGCTCGCGATCAGCAGCAGCCGGTTCAGCGACCAGCGCGCCCGCAGCCGCGGCAGCAGCAGCGCCCCGGCCACCGCTCCCACGCCGACCGCGCCGAGCAGCACACCGTAACCACCCGACCCCAACCCCAGGCCACGGCTCGCGACCAGCGGCAACAGCGCCCACAACGCGCTGCCCGGCACCAGGAACAGCCCGGCCCGCAGCAGGATCCGGCGGACCACCGGCGAGTGCCGGACGTACCTGCCACCGGACCGGACCGCGGACGCGAACCGCTCCGGCGCGCCCGCCGTCGCCGCCCCGGCCGTCCGCCACCGCCACAGCACCAGCGCGAACACCGCGAACGACACCGTGTTCAGGCCGAACACCACACCCGCTCCGGCGCCGGCGATCAGCAGCCCGGCCACCGCCGGACCCACTGCGCGGGCCAGGTTCATGCTGATCGCGCCGAGCGCCGACGCCGACGCCAGCTGCGGCCGCGGCACCAGCTCCGGGATCACCGACTGCCACGCCGGCGCGGTCACCGCCTGCCCGGCACCCAACACGAACGTCAACGTCAGCAGCAGCGTCGGCGGCATGTTCCCGGTCAGCGTCAACGTGGTGAGCAGCGCGCCGATCCCGGTCAGGAACACCTGCACGGCGATCAGCAGCCGCCGCCGGTCGAAGATGTCGGCGAGCGCGCCGGCCGGCAGCGCCAGCAGCACGATCGGCAGGGTACCGGCCGTCTGCACCACCGCCACCAGCGTGTCGGCGCCGGACTCCTCGACGAGCAGCCACTGCGCGCCGACGGTCTGCATCCAGGTCCCGATGTTGCTGGCCAGCAGGGCCAGCCAGAGGCTGCGGAAAGCCGCGACACGCAACGGCGCCCACGCCGACGATTCGACACTCACCCGCCGATGGCTACCCCGGGCAGGCGTTTCCCTACCCTCGGATCCTTGGGGGTACGGCCACCGCCGGCACCGGGCGTCCGAACTGTGGCGGGGCCACCAGTGGGACGGTGACGACCACTGGACCGTGGCGGCGGTCCGGGAGTGGTGGCGCGACCGCGGCCCGGCGAGGTCCTGCCGCTTCTGGACCGATGAGGGTTCCGGGCCGCCCCGGCGGGTATCCCAGCGGTCCGACCGGAGAGGGGATCACCGTGGAGAAGAAGGACGCGGGCGCCAGCACCGACCAGCACGTCACGGGCGCCGACGAGAACGAGGACATGCCGGTGGATGCCGAGCCCACCGCGGAGACGCCGTCGCACGGCAGCAGCAACGCCGAGTTCAACGCCGCCCGGGAGCCGCACGAGCGTGACTGACCGGGGACGGCTGATCACCGCCACGGATCTGGGGGCGTGGCTGATCAGGGGCAACGCCGACCGGAACGATCTGCTCGGCCGGTTCGCCCGGGAGCCCCGGATCGACAGATGGTGTGTGCGGCCCGGTTACCGGCTGGATCTGACGGCCGCCGGTCAGCCGGTGCTCTTCTGGGGCAGCGGCAGCCGGCGGCGGGACGTCACCTACGGCGTCTGGGGCCGCGGGCGGCTGCTCGGCCCGGCCCGGCCACGCACGGACGGTGACGGCTGGGAACTGCCGCTGGACCTGACGATCGCCGCGCCGGCGGCGTGGACCGGGCGTGACGAATTGCGCGCGCACGACGAGCTGGCGGGACTCGAGGTGTTGCGGCAGCCGCAGGGCGCCAACCCGTCGTTTCTGACGAAACGGCAGTTCGCGGCGCTGCGTGCGGCGTTCGGGTGGTGAGTGGGCAACCGGCCCGGCGGCCGCGTCGCGGCCGGGACCGGGCTGCTGCTCGCGCGGCGCGGGCGGGGCGGTGATGGTGCGGTCGAGGACTTCTCCGATCGTACGATCATCCGGTCTGCTACTGCATTTGCGGTACTTTTCTCAGCTCTTGCCGGCGTTATGGTTCGCGTATGCGGATGGCGAACTGGCTGATCGCGGTCGGTGTGGCCGGCGCGTTGCTGACCACCGCGCTCGGCCGGCACCACCCGGTGACGGTCCTCGACGTGGTCGGCTGTGTGCTGGTGGTCGCGAGTGGCCTGGTGCTGGCGGCGCTGCGCCGGGCGCCGGTGGTGGTGCTGGCCGTGACCGGGCTGTGTGTCGTCGGCTACACCGCGCTGGGGGTGGCGGTGCCGGCGCTGGCCTTCCTCGTCGCGGTGTACGGCGGTTTCCGTGCCGGCCATCGGCGGGTGACGTCCGCGGCGGCCGTGGTGATGCTGGCCGCGCTGCCGCTCGCGGTGCTGGTGTCGCCGGCCGAGGAGGCGGCCAGGCAAGCGGTCCGGGAGGCGTTCGCGCAGGCCCGCGGGGTGCTGGAGCTGGCCTGGCTGGTGGCGGCCGGGTTCGCGGGGGAGGCGTTGCGGCAGGCCGAGCGCCGTGCCGACGAGGCGGAGCGGACGCGGGAGGAGACGGCCCGGCTCCGGGCCACGCAGGAGCGGCTGCACATCGCCCGGGAGCTGCACGACTCGCTGACCCACCAGATCTCGATCATCAAGGTGCAGTCGGAGGTGGCCGTGCATCTGGCCCGCAAGCGGGGCGAGCAGGTGCCGGAGGCGCTGGTGGCGATCCAGCAGGCGGGCCGGGCCGCGACCCGGGAGCTGCGGGCCACTCTGGACACGTTGCGGCAGGACGGCGACACGCCGCCGGGCGGCCTGGACCAGCTGGCGGAGCTGCTGGCCGGGGCGGAGGGCATCGGGTTGCGCACCGAGCTGACGATCGCGGGGGAGCGGGGCGAGGTGCCGGAGGCGGTGGGGCGTACGGCGTACCGGATCGTGCAGGAGTCGCTGACGAACACGGCCCGCCACGGCGCGGCGTCGACCGCGACCGTCCACATCGACTACCGGCCGGACGCGCTGGCGATCCGGGTCGACGACGACGGCGCCGCGACCCCGGGTGTGCCACCGGTGCCGGGGGTCGGGCTGCTCGGGATGCGGGAGCGGGTGACGGCTCTCGGCGGCCGGTTGCGGGCCGAGCCGCGCAGCGGGGGCGGGTTCACCGTGCAGGCGGAGCTGCCGCTGGAGCGTGTCGGATGATCCGGGTCCTGCTCGTCGACGACCAGCCGCTGTTGCGCAGCGGCTTCCGGGCGCTGCTGGAGGCCGAGGACGACATCGCGGTGGTCGCCGAGGCCGCCGACGGCAGGCAGGGCGTGGACCTGGCCCGCCTGCACCGGCCGGACCTGGCGCTCGTCGACATCCAGATGCCGGTGATGGACGGCATCGAGACGACCCGGCGGATCGCCGCGGACCCGGCTCTCGCCGCGGTCCGCGTGGTGATCCTCACCAACTACGGCCACGACGAGCACGTCTTCCAGGCGTTGCGGGCCGGCGCGGCGGGCTTCCTGGTCAAGGACATCACCCCCGAGGACTTCCTGCACGCGGTACGGGTCGCGGCCCGCGGCGACGCGCTGCTGGCCCCGTCGGTGACCCGGATGCTGATCAGCCGCTACGTCAACGAGCCGCCCGGCGGCGGGGTCAACCGGTTCGTGGCCGAGCTGACCAACCGGGAGCGCGAAGCGGTGGTGCTGGCGGCGCGCGGCCTGTCCAACGACGAGATCGCCACGAGCATGGTGATCAGCCCGTGGACGGCGAAGACCCACGTGAACCGGGCGATGACCAAACTGCGGGCCCGGGATCGTGCGCAGCTGGTGGTCTTCGCCTACGAGTCGGGGCTGCTCAGCCCGCGTACCGGGAGTCGCTGAGCCGGTGCCGGAACTCGGCCTGCGCGGTGCCGAACACCTCGTTGAGCCGGTTGATCTCGGCCTCGGCAGGCTCCCGCTTCAGGTGCACGTCGATTTTGAAGTCGCCGTCGACGATCGCCACGTCGAGCCGGTCGAGCAGGCCGGCGGGCAGGCGGGTGAGCACGAATTCGCGGAACGCGGCGGCGATCGTCTCCGGCATGTCGCCGCAGCCACAGGTGCGGCCGTCGAGGACGGCGCCGAGGTGGCTGCGGCCGACGATGGCGTCCCGGTGCACCGGGTCCATCACGGCCAGCGCCGCCTCGAGGGTGGTCCGCGCCTCCTCGAGCCGGCCCTCGTGCTGCAGGAACAGGCCGAGTGCGACCCCGGCCCGGCCGACGGTCTCGTGGTCGGCGCCGCGGCGGGCCACCTCCAGCGCCTCGGTCATCCGCTGCTCGGCGGGACCCGGCCGGCCCGCCTCCTTGAGCGCCAGACCCCAGTTGCGCAGCACCTGGCTCTGCACCTCGGGCCGGCCGATCCGCCCGGCCCGCTCGTGCGCCGACGCGTAGGTGCGCAGCGATCCCTCGGTGTCCCCGGCGTCGTCCAGCGCCATGGCGAGGCCGAGCGCCGCCGCCAGCGCCTCCTCCTGCCGCCCCTGCCGGTCGTGGGCGGCCAGGATCCGGGTGATCACGTCGACCCGGCCGGTCTCGTCGCCGGCGTCGTGGCTCGCGTTGGCCAGCGCCGACAACGCGCCGAGGGTGCCGGGATGGTCGGGGCCGAGACGCTCCTCGAGGGCGGCGGCCAGCGCGGTCAGCAGCCGCTTGCGGGCCGTGCCGTCCTCGACCGGCAGTTGGCCGGTGCTGTGCGCGATCTGCTCGACGACGTGGTCGGGAAGCTGGTCGAGGGCCGGGAACGGCGGCTCGCCGCTGCCGCCGGCCAGCACCACGGCCGCGCGCAGGGCCAGCGCCGGGGCGACCCGCTCGTGGCCGTTGCTCCAGAAGTTGGCGACCGTCTCCTCCACGACCTGCCGGGCGGCGGCCACGTCACCGCGCTCCAGCAGGAGCGACGCCAGTGGCTCCAGGCCGAACGCGTGACCCGCGTGGTCGCGCCCGTAGAACGCGAGCCGCTCCTCGGCGCCCTTGCGCAGCTCCGCCTCGGCCTCGTCGAGCCGCCCGGCCATCCGGAGCGCCAGGCCCACATTGAGGCGGTAGGTCAGCTGATCCTTCTGCGAGTCGTGGCCACGGGGCGCGACCGCGGCGGCCTGCCGGTAGCAGTCGACGGCGCGGCCCAGCTGCCCGGCCTGGAGCAGCACGTTGCCGAGGTCGCACTGCGCCGACGCCCACTCGATGCTGCCCTGTCCGTGCCGGGCGGTGACCGCCTCGACCTCGCGGAGCATCACGGTCTCGGCGTCGCCGAAGCGGCCCTCACGCAGCAGCGCGAATGCGATGTCGGCCGGGGCGGGCACAGTCGTCACGCCCGGCAGTCTAGGTCCAGACCGACCGCACCGTGTCGGCAAGTGCCGAACCCTGCCGCAGCCCGGCCGACACCGCCGCGGGCCGCCGCGAGACGTCCATGAAGTTCGGGCCGAACGCGGTGAGCGCCTCCTGGTCGGGCTCGATGAGCAGGGTCTTCGCGGCGCCGGTGGAGGCGATCTCCTCGACGATCCGGTCCCGGCCGATCGCCGCGAGCGGGGCGATCACGACCAGACGCTCGGCGCCGGCGGCCAGGTCGGCCCCGGCGCCGAGGCGCACCCCACCGTCGATGTAGCGGCGGTCGCCGATGGTGACCGGGGGCATCAGACCGGGTACGGCACAGCTGGCCGCCACCGCCCGCAGCAGCGGCACCCCGGACGCGGAGTCGAGCACCACGTCCCGCCCGTCGGCCGCGTCGACGACCACGATCCGCAGGTCTCGCTCCGGCCACTCGGTGACCGGCACCAGCTCGGCCATCCGGGCCAGATACCGCTGCTCGTCGAGCCCGGCGGCCAGCGCCATCGCCCCGACCCGGGCGCGGGCCTGCAGCGGCGGGACCGACGGGTCGAGCAGCACCGCCATCGCGGTGAGCCACTCGGCGCCGCGGGCGGGGCCGGTGCGGGTCGGGTCGGTGGCCGGCTCCCGCTGGAGGGCCACGGCGGCCTCGACGTCGACGCCGGCGGCGAGGCCGGTGCCGACGACGGATCCGGCGGACGTGCCGATGACGGTGTCGGCGTCGCCGAGGAACACGCCGGCGCGCTGCAGGCCGCAGATCAGCCCGAGATGCCAGGCGATGCCGGTCACGCCGCCGCCACCGAGAACGAGAATCCTGCTCACGAACCGGAACCGTAGCGAGACGGGCCCCGCTCGGCAACGTGCAGGACGCAGAACTCGGGACTCCTCGGTGACTCACGGTTGCTCTGTCATCGCCGACGGCTACCGGATGTGCGGGGACCATGCGGCGATTCACAGCTGATTGACAGCGGTATCTAGGTTGTGCGCGTGAAGATCAGGTATCTGTTGCACAACGCGTACGGGGTCGGCGGCACGATCCGTACGGTCTTCAATCAGGCCAACGCGCTGTGTGCCACCCATGACGTCGAGATCGGCAGCATCTTCCGCACCGCCGAGACGCCGGCCTTCCCCCTCGACCCGCGGGTCCGGCTGGTGTCGGTGACCGACCTGCGTCAGGACGGTCTGCGATGGACCGGCAAGCCCGAGCGCCGCCGCCGGCTGTCGCATCGGGCCCGCGCGCTGCCCAACCCGCTGCCGCACGGCCGGGACTTCCGGTACAACCGCTGGGACCCGATGGTCGACCTGAAGATCATCCGGTACATGCGGTCGCAGACCGACGGGATCCTGATCAGCACGCGGCCCGCCCTGAATCTGCTGTCCGCCTGGTTCGGCCCTCGGCGGGTGACCAGGATCGGTCAGGACCACATGAACTTCAGCAGCTACAAGCCGAAGCTGAAGGCCCAGATCGTCCGCGCCTATCCCAAGCTCGACGCGGTGACCGTGCTGACCCACGCCGACCTGGAGTCCTATCGCGCCGCGGTCGGCGACAAGGTGAGCCTCACCCGGATCCCGAACGGCATCCCGCCGCACACGGCGCCGCCCGCGGACGAGCGGGCGAAGGTCGTCGTGGCGGCCGGCCGGCTGTTCCGGCAGAAGGGGTTCGACCTGCTCATCGACGCGTGGGTGGCGGTCCGCGAGCGGCACCCGGCCTGGCAGCTGCACATCTTCGGCGAGGGCAAACTGCGCAAGCGGCTGGCCGAGCAGATCGCCGAGCGCGGCCTCGGTGATGTGGTCAAGCTGCGGGGCGTGTCGCGCACCCTGGACGCCGAGTTCGCCAAGGCGTCGGTCTTCGTGCTCTCCTCGCGCAAGGAGGGCCTGCCGATGGTGCTGCTGGAGGCGATGGGCGCCGGGCTGCCGGTGGTGGCGTTCGACTGCCCGACCGGCCCGGCCGACGTGGTCGAGGACGGGGTCAACGGGCTGCTCGTCCCGGCCGAGGACGTGCCCGGCCTGGCTGCCGGCCTGATCCGCGTGATGGACAGCCCCGAGGACCGGGAGAGCTTCGGCACCGCGGCCCGGGTGACCGCCGCCGGCTACGAGATGCCGGTCATCGCGGCCCAGTGGGACGAGCTGTTCCGGCGAGTGACGAGGGAACTCGCCGCCGGCTGACTCCTCCTCCGCCGATCAGCGCCGAGCCCGCCCGGGCCGGCGCTGATCCTTTTCGGCGCATGGAACTTCTGCCAGATGGCGAAAGTTTCAGCGAGACTTCCGGCGGCTCACTTCATTCACGCACTTGAATTCCCCGATACATCTTCGTAACGTCACGGCCAGTGCTCTCGCCATCCCGGGAAGGAGCGCCCCCGTGACACAGCTCCGCACGAGAGCCGGCATGATCGCGGCAACGGTCCTCGCCGCCGCCGCGGCCGTGTTCGCCGTCCCCACCTCCGCCCACGCGGCCGCCGTCGAGGACGACGGCGCCGACTGTCCCGTCGCCGCCTCACCCGCCGTCGGCACCGCCCAGCTGCCCGACCCGTTCACCCGCATCGACGGCACCCGGATCACCACCACCGGCGACTGGCGATGCCGCCGCGCCGAGATCCGGGAGATGGCCGAGCGCCACGTCTACGGCCAGAAACCCGCTCGCCCGGCCACCGTCACCGGCGCCGTCAGCACCTCGTCGATCACCGTCACCGTCACCGACCAGGGGCGCACCGCCAGTTTCTCGGCGAGCGTCCAGCTGCCCACGACCGGCTCCGCGCCGTACCCCGCCGTCGTGGTCTTCGGGGGTTTCGGCGCCGACACCGCCACCATCCGCAACGCCGGCGCCGCGGTGATCAGTTTCGACCCGCTCGCCGTCGGCAAGGAGGGCACCGGCCGTTCGAACAAACAGGGTGCCTTCTACACGCTCTACGGCTCCACCAGCAGCACCGGCATCCTGATGGCCTGGGCGTGGGGCGTCAGCCGGCTCATCGACGTCGTCGAGCAGTCCGGCGGATCGGTCCTGCGCGCCGACGCGATGGGCGTCACCGGGTGCTCCCGCTACGGCAAGGGCGCGTTCGCGGCCGGCGCGTTCGACCAGCGGCTCGCCCTCACCATGCCGATCGAGTCGGGCACCGCCGGTGTCCCCATCGTGCGCGGCGTGCCCGGCGAGTCCGGCGCGCAACCGCTGAGCAGCGCCTACGGCGAGCAGCCATGGCTCGGTGACGCGTTCAGCTCCTACACCGGCAACCCGAACACCCTGCCCGTCGACACCCACGAACTGGTCGGCCTGGTCGCGCCCCGCGGACTGTTCATCATGGAGAACCCGCACGTCGACTGGCTCGCCGCCCGGTCCGGCAGCGTCGCCGCGCTCGGCGGGGCCGAGATCTACAAGGCGCTCGGCGCGGGTGGCAACATCAGCTACTGGTCCGACGTCAGCGACGGCACCCACTGCGCGTCCCGCAACGAGTGGCGCGGCCCGCTCCAGCAGAACATCCAGGCCTTCCTTCTCAAGACCGGGAGCAGCACGGGTACGTTCCGCGTCGCCGCCCGCAAGCAGGGCCACCTGTCGCAGTGGCGCTCGTGGCCGACCCCGAACCTGACCGGTGGCCCGTCCTCGCCGCCGCCGTCCTCACCGCCTTCTCCCGGCTCCTGCTCCGCCTCGATCACCCCGGGAACCGTCTGGGGCGACCGCTACAACACGACCGTCACGGTCACCGGCGCCGCCAACTGGACGGTGACCGTCGCCGTCACCGCCCCGCAGCAGGTCACCACCACCTGGAGCGGCGCCTTCACGTCGAACGGGACCACGCTGACCGTCCGTCCCGACGGCAGCGGCACCACGTTCGGCTTCACGACGATGATGAACGGGAACAGCTCCGCCCGCCCGCGCATCGTCTCCTGCATTACCGGGTAGAGGGGGCCGGTGCGGCCGGGCGATCCCCGGCCGCACCGGCGTATACCGCGCCGCCGCGATCGACAGGGGCCGCGCCGGGCACTACGGTGCGTGCGTGCACAACCAGGTCCCGCCCGACCCCTCACCGCCCCCGCCGTACGGCCCGCCGTACACCGCCAGTGATCTTCCGCCGCAAACATACGTCCCCCCGCAGTTCGCGCCGTTTCCTGGATATCCGCCTCCGATGCCGCCGCCCGGCCCCAACGGGCTGGCGATCGGCGCGCTGGTGGCCAGCGTCTGTGGCGGCCCGTTCCTCGGCACCGCCCTCGGTTTCGGCCTCGGCATCGCCGCGCTGGTCCAGATCCGGCGCCGGCCGCAGCAGGGTTTCGGGCTCGCCGTCGCGGCGCTGGTCGTCTCCGGCGTCACCCTGGTGATCTCGGTGGTGATCGTCACCGGGGTGGTCCTGGGCGTGGTGCGCGACCGGGTGGCCGGGATCGAGACCGTCGACGCGACCGACCTGAAGAGGGGCGACTGCATAAGCGACCTCGACGACGCGGACCGTGTCTACGAGATGCCGGTGGTGCCCTGCACCCAGCCGCACCGGGCCGAGGTCTACCACTCCTTCCAGTTCCCGGCCGGCGCCTTCCCCGGCCTGGCGGCCGTCGAGAAGGAGAGCGAGGAGCGCTGCGGTACGGCGTTCGAGCCCTACGACACCGCGGACAACGCCGACCTGGAGGTCTACTACCTGTTCCCGGAGGACGAGGCCGGCTGGCGGCAGGACCGTGGCGTGCAGTGCATCCTGGAGTATCCGCTGGCCCGGACCACGTCGCTGGTCAAGTGACGGGCGCCGGGGCGGGGGTGGTGCGGGAGGCGGGATTCGAACCCGCTCAGCGAAGCAACCGGTTTACAGCCGGTCCCGACTCTCCTGCGTCGGCGCTCCCGCGCGTGGTGATCAGACGGTGCAGCTCTCTCGCCAGGACTCGAACCTGAATCTCCCGGTCCAGAGCCGGGCGTCACTGCCGATTGGACCACGAGAGAATGGGGACGGAGGGAATGGTGAAGCAGGGGTGACAGGACTCGAACCTGCAACCTTCGGATTTGGAGGCCGCTGCGCTGCCGAATTGCGCCACACCCCTGTGCGGTGAAATGAGAAAAGCCGCCTTCCCGGGACGGGAGGCGGCGTCGAAGCCGTGCGCTAGCTGCGCCTCCCGGTGAGGACGAGGTAGGGATACTGCCAGCGGCGCATCGGGATCTCCTTGATCGGTGGGGCTGTGAGAGAGACGGTAATCGCCGTCGGCCGGGCCGGGCAATCGCTTTATTCTTCTGGACTTGCCGGTCCATTTTCGGCGGGGCACAGTCGGGCCCATGAACGATTACTACTTGCTCGGCCGGTCCGGGCTCCGGGTCAGCCGGCTGGCGCTCGGCACGATGAACTTCGGCACCGGAGGCTTCCACGCCGCGTACGGCAGGAGCGAGGAGGAGGCGGAGGCGATCTTCCGCCGGTATGTGGAGGCCGGCGGGAACCTCGTCGACACCGCTGACTTCTACACCGCGGGGGAGAGCGAGCGCATCCTCGGGCGGCTCGTCGCCCGTAGCGGTCAGCGTGATCGGCTGGTGCTGACCAGCAAATTCACCAACAGTGTGGACCCGGCGGACCCGAACGCCGGCGGCAACGGGCGCAAACACATGATCCGTGCGCTGGACGCGTCGCTGCGACGGCTCGGTACCGACCACCTGGACCTGTACCTGTTGCACACGTGGGACCGGATCACCCCGGTGGAGGAGGTGGTGCGGACCTTCGACGACCTGGTACGCGCCGGCAAGATCCGGTATGCGGGTCTGTCCGACGTGCCGGCCTGGTACGCCGCCCGCGCCCAGAGCGTCGCCGAGGCCCACGGGCTCACCCCGATGGTCACCGTGCAGCTGCCGTACTCCCTGGTGGAACGGGCGATCGAGCCGGAATTCGTGCCGATGGCCCAGGCCCTCGGGATGGGGCTGACGGTGTGGAGCCCGCTCGGTGGCGGTCTGCTGACCGGCAAGTACCGGCGCACGGCCGACGGGCTCGGTGGCGCGGGGCGGCTGGCCGGCGCCGCCGCGGTCAGCGACCGTGACTGGCGGGTCGTCGACGCGCTGCGGAGGGTCGCCGACGGACTGGGCCGCAGCATGGCGCAGGTCGCCGTCAACTGGGTGGCGACCCAGCCGGCCGTCGCGTCGGCGGTGGTCGGCGCCGGCAGCGTCACCCAGCTGGACGCCACTCTGACCGCCTTGGACTTCACCATTCCGGCCGACGCGCGGGCGCTGCTGGACGAGGCCGCCGAGTGGCCGCTGCCGAAGCCGTACTCGATGTTCACCGCGCAGTACCAGTCGTGGATCGTCAGCCCCGGGCTCACCGTCGGCGACAAGCCGGCCGGATACGCTCCAGCGGTGGTGAACGAGGCGGCGAAGGCGGGAGTCGGCGGCGGTGCTCACGCGTAAGGGCGAGCAGACCAGGGCCCGGATCGTCGCCGGCGCGGCCGACGAGATCCGGGAGCGGGGCGTGGACGAGGTGCGCCTCGAGGACGTGATGGCCCGGACCAGGACGAGCAAGAGCCAGCTGTTCCACTACTTCCCGGACGGCAAGGAGCAGCTGCTGCTGGCCGTGGCCCGGCACGAGGCCGACCGGGTGCTCGACGACCAGCAGCCGATGCTCGGTGACCTGACCTCGTGGGCGGCCTGGGAGCGGTGGCGGGAGCGAGTCGTCGAGCGGTATCGGGAACAGGGCACGGACTGCCCGTTGACCATCGTGATGGGGCACCTCGGGCGCCGCTCGGCGGGCGCGCAGTCGGTGGTGGACGGCCTGATGACCCGCTGGCAGGCGGCGCTGGCCGACGGGATCCGGCACATGCAGGCGTCCGGCGAGATGCCGGGGGAGCTGGACGCCGACCGGGCGGCGGCGGGCCTGCTCGCGGGCGTGCAGGGCGGGGTGCTGCTGTTGTTGTCGTCCGGCCGTACCGAGCATCTCGAAGCTGCTCTTGATCTTGCTTTCACCGGATTGCGGGGTTCCGCGACAGGTCGGTGGTGATGGCCTGAACGGCCTCCAGGGTCAGATTCGCGGCGGTACGCAACGCGGTGACCGCGACGACAGCGGTGTCCATGTCGCCGGCGCGGGCGGCCTGTTCGACCCGGTCGGCGACGTCGGCCAGATCCTGCGCGCCGAGGTTCCCGGCCGCGCCCTTGAGCTGGTGGGCGGCATTGCGCAGGGCGGTGGCGTCGTCCATGGCCAGCGCGTGGAAGGCGTCGTCGACCAGGTTCGGCACCTGGGCGGTGAGGCGTTGCAGCAGGCCGGTGAGCGCGGCGTCGTCGAGGTCGGGCGCAGCGGCCCGCAGCAGGTCGAGGCGCTGTTCGATCTGCCGCCGGGCGGGTGGCTCGGGCGCCGGGACACCGGTGGCGGCGCAGCGGTGCAGGGCGTCGGCGATGTCCTGCGGCATGACCGGTTTGGCGACGTGGTCGTCCATGCCGGCGTCCAGGCAGCGGGCCCGGTCCTCGGGCAGGGCCCCGGCGGTCATCGCGATGATCGGGACATGCCGCCCGGATGGCTCACGACGGCGGATCTCCGCTGTCGCGGTGTAGCCGTCCATTTCCGGCATCAAACAGTCCATGAAGATCGCGAGGTAGTCGTGGGCGGTCGCCATGGAGACCGCGACCCGGCCGTCGGGGGCGACGTCGGCGCTGTAGCCGAGGCGGGCCAAGATGCCCAGGGCCACGGTCTGGTTGATGGCGTTGTCCTCGACGAGCAGCACGTGGCCCTGTTTCTCCAGGCTGGCGGGCATGTCGTCGAGGGCGTGCTCGGTGGCCGGGGCGACGATGTCGACGAGCAGGTCGTAGAGCTGCGACTGACGTACGGGTGTGGTCAGCGCCGGGCCGCTGCCGTCCGGCGCGGCGCTGCCGGCCGTGGTGAGCAGCACGATCTTCGGTGGCGGGGTGACCTGAGCGCAGGCGACCGTGGCGGCCATGCCGGTGTCGCAGAGGGCCAGGTCGAACGGCCGTCCGGCGGCCGCGGCGCGGATCAGCAGGCGGGCGCCGGCGTCGCCGTTCTCGGCGGTGTCCGCGGCCATCGACCAGGCGCCGAGTTTGTCGAGCAGCTCACGGCGCTCGTCGCCGTCGGCGGTGACCACCAGGATCCGCAGTCCCTCCAGCACCGGGTGGTGCAGGGCGGCCGCGTCCTGCGGCGGGGCCAGCGGGACGGTGAAGGCGAAGGTGCTGCCCTGGCCGGGCCGGCTGCTGACGGTGATCGCGCCGCCCATGACGGCGACCAGCTCCTGGCAGATGGCCAGGCCCAGCCCGGTGCCGCCGAAACGCCGGGTGGTGCTGGCGTCGGCCTGGGTGAACGGCTCGAACAGCCGGCGCTGCTCGTCCTGGTCGATGCCGATCCCGGTGTCGGTGACGGCGAACCGTACCGGGACCTCCGGGCCGGCCGCGTCGGCGACCGGGGTGGCGGTGACGTCGATGCGGCCCTGCTCGGTGAACTTGACCGCGTTGCCGAGCAGGTTGAGCAGCACCTGGCGCAGTTTGCCGGCGTCGCCGCTGACCGGCTGGGAGAGCCGCGAGTCGCAGCGGGCCACCACGGTCAGGTCACGGCCGCCGGTGGTGTCCGCGACCAGCGCCACCACCTCGTCGAGCAGGCGCCACACCTCGAAGTCGATGCGTTCGGGCAGCACCTTGCCGGCTTCGAGCTTGGAGAAGTCGAGGATGTCGTTGATCACCGAGAGCAGGCCGAGCCCGGCGTTGCGGATGCCCTCGGCGTACCGGTGCTGGGTGTCGTCGAGGGTGGTGTCGAGCAGCAGACCGCTGAGGCCGATGACGCCGTTCATCGGGGTCCGGATCTCGTGGCTCATCGACGCCAGGAACTGTGACTTCAGCCGGGCCATCTCGATCGCCTGGTCACGGGCCTGCTCGAGGGCGATCTCAGTCTGCCGGCGAGCGGTGACGTCGCGGCCGAAGGCGTGGAAGGTGGCCCGCCCGTCGCGCCGCGTCCGCCACAGGGTGAGCTCGATCGGCACCTCGACGCCGTCACAGCGCAGCGCGAAGATCTCGGTCGGGCGGTCCAGCAGCCAGTCCCAGCGGCCGTCGAGCACCCGGTCGAGACTGTCGGCGTAGCGGACCGGCAGGATCATGTCGAGCACCGGCAGGCCGATCACCTCCTCCCGCTGCCATCCGGAGAGGCGCTCGGCCTGGCCGTTGAACTCGGTGATCCGCCCGCGGGAGTCCATGCTGATGAACGGGTCGCTGGCGGCCGCCATGATCATTTGGAACTGTTCGCGCTCCTGGCGCAGCCGCTGCTCCGCCTCGACCGCGGCGGTGATGTCGTGCGAGATGGTGGAGGCGCCGATGATCACGCCGGCCGGGTCACGCAGGGGACCCATGCTCAACGAGACGTAGATGGTCTGGCCGTCGTGGCGTACCCGCTGGGTCTCGTGGTGGCGGATCAGCTCGCCGCGCCGGACCCGGGCCAGCATGTTGCGCTCCTCCGCCGGCCGGTCCGCGGGCAGCAGAACGGTGACATCCCGGCCGATCATCTCGGCGGCGGTGTAACCGTAGAGGCGCTCCGCGCCCGGGTTCCACGTGAGGATCAAGCCGTTCAGATCCTTGCTGACGATGGCGTCGGTGGAAGCGTCGATGATGGCGGCGAGCTGTGCGTTGGTCCGGGCGTGGACGAGGCGTTCGGTGATGTCCTGAACGGCCGCGAAGACCATCGGCCCGCTCTCGCCGTCCACGGTGGCGAGGCTGATCTCGACGGGGAACTCGGTCCCGTCGCCGCGCACGGCGCTGAGACGCAGACCTTCACCCATGGCCCGGGGTACCGGGTTGGCCAGGTAACTCCGCCGGTGAGCCATGTGCCGGGACCGGTGTGCGGCCGGAACCAGCTGTTCGATCGGCGCGCCGACGAGCCCACTCTCCTGATAACGGAAGATCTCCAGTGCCCGGGTGTTGGCCAGCACGATGCGGCCGTCGGTGTCGACACAGAACATCGCCTCCGGCGTGGCATCGAGCAACCCCTTGAACTTGCTCTCTGCGACTCGCACCTCGGTGATCTCGAGGGTCGCGTTGCAGATGGCGGTCGGGTTACCGTCGTCGTCGCGCATCGGGAAGACCGAGGTGACGAACGTTCGCGATTCGGATTCGTACTCGAACGTCATCGGATGGCCACGATCCATGACGGTCCGTTCCCGGCGGATCATCTGGGCGAGCTGCTCCGGTGTGTGCAGGTCGTGGTCGGCGAGTCCGAGTGTGCCGCCTTCGGCCAGGCCGTGCATCGTCTCGAATGCTGTGGACGCCAGAAGATAGCGGCCGTCGAGCCCTTTGGCGGAGAACGCGATCGGGGTCTGCTGGAGTAGCGTGCCCATCTGCTCCCGCTGGAGCAGCGAACGACGTGCCGCCATGTCGGTGGCCTCCATCTGCGCGCCGGTGAACAGGCCCACCGCGATGACCAGCAGAACGTTCGCCGCGCACAGGAGCGTGTATCTCGTGGGCAGGTCGTACCAACCCGCGCTCTGGCCGGCGATCAGCAGCCGGCCGGTCAACGGCAGGATGACGACTGCTGACCCCAGTAGCCGCCGGGTCAACAGGGCGCCGATGGACCGACCGAAGATCAGTCGGGCGATGCCGGTGTCCGGCCTGTCGGCGAGGGTCGTCAGCGACAGCAGGAATGTCGCGCCGGAAAGAGTGATCGATGTCGGAATTGAGCTGTTGAAGAAGGCACCGTAACATTCGGCGACGCTGAGGCCGCCCGCTGCCAGGGCGCACCACTGGCTGGTGAGCAACGGGCCGCGCCGGGAATCGAC
Organism: Actinoplanes philippinensis; assembly: GCF_900113015.1. Lineage (GTDB taxonomy): Bacteria > Actinomycetota > Actinomycetes > Mycobacteriales > Micromonosporaceae > Actinoplanes > Actinoplanes philippinensis. The sequence continues at coordinate 91,832 of NZ_FONV01000020.1, read as the reverse complement.
GGCCAGCAGCAAAGCCTGGGCGAGAGCCAAGGGGACCGGAGCGACGGAGCCGGACCTGCCGGAAACCACAACCGCTACCGTGAGTAGCGGCAGCGTTATGGCGATACGACGCATCCATGGTCGGGGGAGCAGGGCAACGGCGACCATGGCGGCGCCGGCCGCGGCGGTGCCCAACCCGGAAGAGTTCGAAATCCCGAGGATGAAGGCGAGCGTCCCAGCTGCCACCTGGTACGGCAGCGGCCTTCGTGGCGCCGCGAGAGACGACATTCTCTGAATTAACACTAATGAGGGTGTTTGCGGAGGAGGATTTGTGGAAAGCAGCCGAGGAGGCCAACATGGCAACCGTCCTGGTCGTGGACGACGTCGCCGAGAATCGCGACCTGGTGACCATGCTGCTCAGCTGCCGTGGCCACGAGGTGCTCGAAGCCAGCGACGGCGTCGGCGCGCTGGACGTGGTGCGGGCCCAGCACCCGGACATCGTGGTCTCGGACGTGCTGATGCCCGGCATCGACGGCCTGGAGCTGGTGCACCGGCTGCGCTCCGACGACGACCCGGTGACCGCCAGCTCGCCGGTCATCTTCTACACCGCCAACTACCTGGAGCCGGAGACCCGGCCGATCGCCGACGCGTGCGGCGTGTCCCGGGTGGTGCTGCGCGGCGCCGACCCGCGGGAACTGCTCGACGCGGTCGACGAGGTGCTGGCCGCCGGCCCGGTCGACGTGAGCGTCGGATCGGCCGCCGACTTCGCCCGCGTGCACAGCCAGGCGGTCAACGCCAAACTCGTCGAGAAGGACCGCGAGCTACGGCACCGGGAACGGCAGTTCGAGGCGATGGCGACCGCGTCACCGGTCGGGATCGCCCTGCTCGGCGCGGACGGCGACGCCACGTACGTCAACCCGCGGCTCGCCGAGATCACCGGACAGCCCGCCGGGCGGCTCGCCGGGAAGGGCTGGCTCGTCTGCCTCGACCCGGCCGTCCGGCGGGAGGCGGTCGACGCCGTCCGCAACTCCACGGTGACCGCTGTCGAGCACCGGTACCGGACACACCTGATCCGCGAGGACCTGTCCGACCGCTGGCTGCGCGTGCACCTGCGGCCGGTCCCGGACACCGGCAGCGAGACGGCCGGCGGTGTGGTCATGGTCGACGACATCTCCGACGTGGTGGAGGCCGAGGACCGGGTCGCCGACGAGGCCCGGCAGCGGCAGAAGGAGGCGGCCGGCCACGACGCGGAACGCCTCGACAGCCTGCGCCGGATGGCCGGGGGCATCGCCCACGACTTCAACAACCTGCTCGGCTCGATGCTCGGGTTCACCCAGCTGGTCAGCGACGCGATCAGCGACGAGAAGGCGCACGGGGGCATCGCCGCGGAGGCCGCGACCGGCATGCTCGAAGACCTGGAGCAGGTGACGCAGGGCGGGCGGCGCGCCACCAAACTGACCGAGCAGCTGCTGGCGTTCGGCCGCCGGGAGATCAACGAGCCGGTGATCGTCGAGTTGAAGGGCTTCATCACCGCGTTCGCCCGGGAGCTGACGGCCGAGCACGTGAGCGTCACCGTGTGGCTGTCCGAGGACACCCCGGCGGCCCGGATCGACCGGCGCGGCCTCGACCGTCTCCTGCACATCCTGCTCCGCAACGCCGGCGAGGCGATGCCCGGCGGCGGAGTGGTCACCATCTGCGCGTCCCACGACCGGGCCGCCGGCATGGCGGTGATCGAGGTGACCGACACCGGTTGCGGGATGACTCCTGAGGTGCAGCGGCGCGCGTTCGAACCGTTCTTCTCCACCAAACAGGACGTACGGACCGCCGGTCTCGGCCTGTCCACGGCGCACGGGATCGTCTCGCAGGCGGGCGGCGCCATCGAGCTGACCTCGGAGCCGGGGGCCGGCACGACGGTGCGGGTGCGACTGCCGGCGGTGACGACGGCCGGGCCGGGAGAGCAGCCCGGTCTGCCCCCGGCCGGTACTGCTGCCCGGGCCGGGGACGTCACGGTGCTGCTCGTCGACGACGACGAGCCGTTGCGCAAGGCCGCCGAGCGGTTCATCGCCAAGGCCGGCTATCACGTGCTGACCGCGGCCGACGGGCCGGCGGCGCTGGCCGTCGCCGAGAAACATCCCGGGCCGGTCCACTGCCTGGTCACCGATGTGGTGATGCCCGGCATGGACGGCCGGCAGCTGGCACATCAGCTGCTCGGGCGACGCCCGGAGATGAAGGTGGTCTTCATCTCCGGGTTCGCTGAGGCGCTGATCGCCGAGGACGGCACGTCGCTGGAGCCGGCCCGCACGATCATCGCCAAACCGTTCACCGGAGTCGAGCTGCGCGAGGCGATCAGCGCCTCACTGACGACCGGAGCCCCCGAGGCGGGCGCCAGCCGGTGAACCGGCCCGGCGAAGCCGGTGGTCAGGCGCCGGCGCAGACCGTGCCGTTGAGGGTGAACACGGTCGGCAGCACGTTGGGCCCGCTGTAGCTGCCGACGAACCCGACGCTCGCGGTCCCTCCGGCGGCCAGGGCGGCGTCGCTGGTCACCCGGACCGTGCGGCCCTCCTGGCTCCAGGTGGCGCTCCAGCCGCTGCTCACGCTCTGCCAGCCGGTCGGCCAGGTGAAGGCCAGGGTCCACCCGTTGACCGGGGCGGCCGCGTTGTTGGTGATGTCGATGGCGCCGACGTACCCGTTGCCCCAGTCGTTGGTGTCGCGGAACTTGACGGTGCACGACGAGGTGGCCGGGGCGCCGGTGGTGAAGGTGACCGGCGGTGACGCCTGCGACAGCCGGCCGGCGCCGTCCCGGGCCAGCACGTTGACGGTGTAGCGGCGGCCCGGGTCCAGGTTGCCCACGGTCAGCGACGTCCCGGAGGTCTCGCCGAGCTGCTCGCTGACGCCCCCGTTCTGCCGGTACACCTCGTATTTCAGCCCGGCCGCGCCGGCCGGCCAGGTGATCGTCGCGGTCCGGTCGGTCACCGTCGCCGACGGCCGGCCGGGCGCCTTCGGCGATCCTGATTCGGTACGCCCGGAACGCACCGTGATCAGCGAGATCGAGTACGGCTCGAGGGTCTGCGCGGTGGCGCTGCCCTCGGGGCCGGTGCGCACCCCGTCGTCACCGTTGCCGTACGACGCGACGGTGGGCGCCCCGCCGGCCGGTGTGAACCCCCGGTAGCCGAGCGCGACAGTGTGCGCGTTGTCCGGGTCCTTGTTGACCAGCAGCACCGCGAGGTCCCCGTCGGCCCGCCGGACCGCATGGGCGCTGACCAGCCCGTTGTCGCTGCCCGTCCCGACGAACCGGTCCCCGGCCCGGGCGAGGTCCCCGACCAGTGACAGCGCGTGGTACGGCGCGAACGGCGTGTTCAGCGCCGGCTGGCAGACCGTGTCGTCGGTGTTGCAGTTGCCGCTGGACAGCAGCCCGTAGTCGCCGTAGTCGGTCTCGCCGGCCACCTCGGAGACGGTGCCGAGGCCGTTGTGGACGTTCCACCACTGGACGGTGAACACGCCCTGGGCGAGCAGCCCGCTGTAGACGTCGGCGAGGAACAGCGCGCCGGGCTGGGTGTTGCGGCCGACCTCGACATTGGTCTCGGTCATGCTGATGCCGATCCGGCTCGCGCCGGTTCCCGCGTACTGGTTGATCTGCTGCCGCAGCAGGTACACGGCGTCCTGGATGTGCGCGGTCCGGGTGAGGGTCTCGGCGGGGGTGCTGCCGCCCGGGTACCAGTGCACGTCCACGAAGTCGATGGCCGATCCGGCGCGGGTCAGCACCTCCTGGTTCCAGGTGCCGGTGTCGCCGGAGCCGACGATGCCGTCCGGCCAGTTGCCCGGCATGGTGAGCACGGCGCCGATCTTGATCGTCGGGTCGACGGCCTTCATCGCCTGCGAGTAGGCGACGATCTCCGCGGCGTACTGCCGAGGGCTCTTGTCGGCGTGGTCGTCGGCCTCCCAGGCCGAGCCGTAGTGGCCGTTGCCGTAGTTCTCGTTGCCGATGGTCCAGTAGGTGGCGTCGTAGCCCTTGGTGACGTTGGCGTAGCGCACCCAGTCGGCGGCCTCCTGGGCGGTGCCGGTGCCGTAGTTCGCGATGATCATCGGCTCGGCGCCGGTGCGCCGCGCCCCGGCCATGAACGTGTCGAAGTCGGTGCCCGGCGCCACGTAGCCGCCGGGCGCGGTGTGGTCGCGCCAGTGGTAGATGTCGGCGTAGGAACCGCCCGGATAGCGCAGCATGGTCACGCCGGCGTCGCCGAGCAGGTCGGCGACGGCCGGGGTGCCGAGCTGGGCGTCCCAGATGGCGTGGTTGACGCCGATGGCGGTGGCGCCGACGGTGGCGAGTCCGGCGCGCACGTCGATGTCGACGCGGGTGTCGGCGGCCGCCGCGGCGCGGGCGCCGGCGGCCGGGGGAAGGACGGCGGTGATCGCGGCGAGCAGGACGGCGCCCGCCAAGGAGGGGATCTTCACGGTGTCTCCACGAACGAGGGGGAGTTGGGAGCGCTCCCATCCTCGGCGGAACGAAAGAAGTATGTCAATGCGGGCGCCGTTTGCTCAGGTCGGTGTAGCGGCCGTCGTTGTAAGGGCTGTGACGGGGTCTCTGCGGTGGCGGCTGGCGGCGGTGACCGTCGTCGCGGGCGCGTTCCAGATGGCGGTGCCGTTCCTCTCGCTGCGAGCCGGGCGCAGCCTCTCGGACGTGATCATCGTGGTCCTGGCGGGCATCGCGGCCGCCCGCTTCGGCCGCCGGATCGGCGTCGAGCGGGGCCGGCGCCGAGCCGCGGTGACGGTGGCCGCCATCTCCACCGCGCTCTGGGCCGTGGCTGACGCGCTGTTGCTGGTCAACGAGATCCACCCGGCGCCGCTCGCCTCCACCGCCGGCGCCGCGCTGTCGGTCGTCGCGGCGCTGCTGCTGCCGGTGGGCATGCACCTGAGCAGCCCGCCGATGCGTGTCGCCGAGGGCCTTCGTGGCCTGCTCGACGTGGCCGCGGTCTCCGGCGCCGTCCTGGCGCTGACCTGGATGTACGTCCTGGAGCCGGCCCGCGGCGCGGTGGACGGCATCTTCTCCAGCGGCTACACAGCCGCCCTGATCGCCCCGGAGATCATCGCCGTCGCGGTCGCCCTCGTCATGATGTCGCGCCACCTGCCGGAGGCGTCCGGCGACGGCCCCCGGCTGCTCGGCTCGGCCGCGGTGGTGCTGGCGGTCGCCGCCCTCCTCGGCCTGCGCAACCAGGTGGTCGGCGACCCCTGGTACACCTGGGGCGGCGGCGCCGGGTTCGTCCTCGCCGCGGGGCTCGTCATGCTCGCCGGTGGGGCCCGCGCCCCCGAGTCCGCCCCGGCCGGCACGCACCGGCACTTCGCCGGCCGCTGGGTGATCCTGCCGTACGTCCCGATCCTGCTCGCCGTCGTGACCACCGCCGCCGAGCTGCTGCGCGACGACACGCTGCCCGCTCCGGTGGTGTGGGTGCTGCTGGTGACGTTCACGCTGATCCTGGCCCGCCAGTTCATGACCGTCGCCATCGTGGGCCGGCTGGCGATCACCCTCGAACGGCAGCAGGCCGAACTCACCTACCAGGCCCACCACGACGCGCTGACCGGCCTGCACAACCGGGCCGCCTTCAACGACCTGGGCCGCCGGATGATCGAGACCGCAGGCGGCGGCGCGGTGCTGCTGCTCGACCTGGACGGCTTCAAACCGGTCAACGACCGGCTCGGCCACGCCGCCGGCGACGACGTCCTGGTCACCGTGGCGGGCCGGCTGACCGGGGCGGTCCGGCCGGGTGATCTGGTGGTGCGCCTGGGCGGGGACGAGTTCGCGCTGGTCCTGGCCGAGCCGGCCACCGCGGACACGGCCCGGCAGGTGGGCGCCCGCGTCCTGGCGGCCGTCGCCGAGCCGGTGGAGACCCATGGCGAACGGGTGGCCGTCGGCGGCAGCATCGGCCTGGCCACCGGCGCCCACCCGCTGGGCGAGCTGCTGCGCCGCGCCGACATCGCGATGTACGACGCCAAGGCCGCCGGCAAGGGCACGATCCGGTCCTACCGAGCCGACGCCGCGACCACGCTTCCGGCGGCCTGATCCGGGTCCGGCTACGGTGGGCGGATGACGAGCCTCGGCCATCCGCGACTCTCCGGGCTGGGGCGAAACCCGCAAGCCCCGGAGGACGTCCTGGTGCGCCTGGCCGCACACGAGGCCGGGCGGCACGGGTTGGCGCAGCGCCAGGGCCGGATGGCCGACGCCGTCGTCGAGGCACTGCTCACGCACGGCGACAGCGGCACCGCGGTGGGCCTGCACGGCGACCGGGTCTCCCCGGCGATGCGCCGCAGAATCGCCAGGCATCCCGACCCCGCCATCCGTGACGCCCACGCGGACTTCGTCCGATGGACCGTGGAGCACGAGGCGATGATCGGCATCGAGGCCCTGCCGACCCGGCCACCCGGGCGAACGTGGCCCGTTACCACCCGCTGACCCCGGACCAGTTCGCACAGCTGATGCGAACGGAGGACGACGAGGTCCGCCGGTCCGCCGCGGGCAACCCGCATCTGTCCGCCGGCATGGTCACCCGGCTCCTGGCCGTCGACGACCCGATCGTGCGGGTCGCGGTGGCCCGCAGCCGCCATGTCGGCGCCGCGACGAGAGGCCGGCTGTTCGCGCTGGTCGAAGCCGAGCGTGCGGGCGGAAGCGTTGCGGCAGAGGTGGCACTGGCGTGGGATCCGGCCGAACCGGAGTGGTCGAGCACCCCAACTTCCCCCGGCACGTGCTGCGCACGCTGGTCGACGAGCCGAGCCCGTACGTGCGGCGCGTCGCCCTGGAGGATCCCGGGCTGCCCGTGCCGGCCCTCCAGGCGTTCGCCGCCGCTGCGGAGTCCTTTCTGCGCCGTGCGGCCGCCCGCCATCCCGGGATCACGGACGCGCTGCTGGAGCGATTGCTGTCGGACCCGGTCCCCGACGTCGCCGACGATGCCGCCGCCAACCCCGTGCTCCCTCCGAGCCGGATGTACCGGATCCTCAGCGACGCCGGCCTGTAGGTCCGGTGACCGCTGCCCGGTGGAGTGACGGGCCGCTGCCGGCTCGTGCGGTTCAGTTCCGTGCGCGGGGCCAGCGGCATCGGGTCCGGGTCCGGTTCCGAGGAGGGCCGGTACTCGCCGTGATCAGGGGCGGACCGGCACATCGAGCCCGGCCGCGCCCAGCACCTCGTCGGCCTCCACCTCGGCGACGGTGAGTCTCGGCCGGCGGGCTCGCGGCAGCAGCAGGCCCACGGCGGTGGCGGCGGCCGCGGCCAGGGCGGCGCCGACCACGAAGACCGTCACGAGCTGGGACTCCCGTGGCAGCGGCACCGGGCCGGGGATCGGGTTGCGGGTCGTCATGGTGACCACGAACGCGGTGCCCAGTGACATGCCGACCGAGCGGGCGATCGAGTTCACGCTGTTGGCGATGCCGGTCTCGGCGGGCTCGACGTGGGCGATGAGCAGGGCGGGCAGTGCGGCGTACCCGAAGGTGACAGCGGTGTTGACGGCCAGCGCCCCGGCGATGACCTGCCAGGTCGCGGCGTGCAGCACCGCGAGCCAGGCGAAGCCGGCGGCGGCCAGCACGGCCGCGACCACGAGGGTGGCCTTGGCGCCGAAGCGGGCGACCAGCCGGCCGCCGAGCGGCGCCGTGACCACGCCGCTCGCGGTGCCGGGCAGCAGATAGATCAGGCTGGTGGCGAGCACCGACGCGCCGAAACCGTAGCCGGCCACCGTGGGTGGCGTCTGCACCAGCGTGGACACCGCCAGGAACACGGCGAACATCGAGAAGCCGAGGTACAGCCCGGCCGCGTTGGCGACCACGATCGGGCGGTGGCTGAGCATCCGGGGGCTGACCAGCGGATGGGTGACCCGCCGTTCGAGCAGGACGAACAGTGTCAGGGTGACGGCCGAGGCGGCGAGCAGGGCGAGCACCCGGGCCGAGCCCCAGCCCCAGCTGTTGCCCTCGGCCAGCGGCAGCAGGAGCAGCACGAGGCCGAGGCCGAGCAGGGCCGCGCCGGCCCAGTCGAGGGTGCCGGAGGCGGCGCCGGGACGGGCGGTCAGCAGCCAGGCGCCGGCCAGGCCGATCAGGGTCAGCAGGGTGGCCAGCCAGAACAGCCGGTGGTAGTCGCCGCCCTGCCGCATGAGCAGGCCGGTGATCACCAGGCCGAGTCCGGCGCCGACCGACAACATGCCGCTGACCAGGGCCATCGCGCCGGTCAGGCGGTGCGGTGGCAGCTCCTCACGGAGCATGCCGATGGCGAGCGGGAAGAGCCCGAAGCTGGCGGCCTGCGCGATCCGGCCGAGGAGCAGCAGCGGCAGGCTGGAGGTGGTGGCGGCGAGCACCGAGCCGAGCAGCACCACGGTCAGCACGCCGAGCATCACGGCACGGCGGCCGTGCAGGTCGCCGAGGCGGCCGAGCATCGGCGTGAGCACCGCGGCGGCCAGCAGGTTGGCGGTCACCACCCAGCTGACCGCGCTGGCCGAGACGCCCAGCTCGGCCTGGATGTCGGCGACGACCGGGACGACGAGGGTCTGCAGTGCGGAGACGAGCAGGACGACGTACGAGGCGACGGGCAACGCCAGCCGCGTTCTGAAGGACATGCGCCGACCGTAGACCTGCCGCCAAGGATTTTCAACGTCGTGTCAAAAACAAAAGATGCATCGTCAATTACATTTGATGCCGTGTAGAGTCGTCGCCGTGCCAGCCATCAGGAGCCGCCGAGCCCCCACGAAAGGCGACCAGCGCGAGCAGGCCCTGGTCGACGCCGCGCGAGGGGTCTTCCGGGACAAGCCGATCGGTCAGGTCACGATCGACGAGCTCGCCGGCGCGGCCGGCATCACCCGCTCCGGGTTCTACTTCTACTTCGAGTCCAAGCAGGCGCTGCTCGCCGCGGTCGTCGACCAGGGCATCGCCGAGGCCGACGTGGAGCTGGCCGAGTGGCTCGCCGCCGACGGGCTCGACCGGGCGGCGCTGCGACGCGGCCTGGCCGCCGGCCTGGCCCGGTGGAAGGTCGACGGCCGGTGGCTGCGCGAGGCGTTCCTCGCTCCCGACCCGGGTCCCGACGTGATGCAGGTCCGCGACCGGCTCGTCGACAAGGGCTGCACCCTGTTCAGCGCCCGCATCGAGCGCGACGCCCGCGCCGGCCTGACCGTCGGCGGCCCGCCCGCCCTGCTCGCCCGGATGGCCGTCAACCTGCGCAGCACCATGTTCGCCGACGTCTACGCCGACCCCGGCGCCTACGACGAGGACGAGCTGCTCGACACCCTGACCGACGCCATCCTCCGCCTGGTCTACGGAGAGTCCGCGCGCTAGCGCCGGTGGTGCGGGCATGTACCGGCAGCGGCCCGCGACCGGGTTAGCGTCCGGGCATGACACCACGACCGAGCGGTGACCCCGGCATCGGGGAACGTATTCGGGCACGCCGTCAGCTGCGCGGATGGAGCGTACGGTTCGCGGCCAGCCGGGCCGGGCTCTCCCACGCCACCTGGAGCCGGATCGAGCGGGGCCGGCAGGCCGCCGACAACCGGTTCACGCTCGCCGACATCGCGGCCGCCCTCGACTGTGCGCCCGCCGAGCTGACCGGCGTCGCCGTGCCGGCCGCGGATCGCGACGTCGTCGCCGCGCACGCCCACGTGCACGCCGTCCGCCAGGCGCTGGTCGACGTCGACCTGTCCGAACCGGCCGGCCCGCCGTCCGTGCCGGTGAGCGAGCTGGCCCGGACGATCACGCTGATCGACACGCTGCGCCAGGCGTGCGACTACGCGGGCGCGGCCCGTCTCCTCCCGGCCGTGCTGCGTGACCTGCACGCGGCGGCCGCCGGCCCGGACCGGGTGACAGCGATCCGGCTGCTCTGCGACGTCACCTTCATCGCCTCGTCGGTGCTGCGCAACCTGGGCCGCCTCGCCGACGCGTGGCTGGGCGCCGAGCGTTGCCGGGACGCGGCCGTCGCCTCCGGGGACCCGGCCCTCCTGGGGTACGCCGCGTACGCCCGTGCCTGCGCGGCCACCGGCTGCGGCTCCTACCAGCGCGGGCTCACCCTGGCCGAACGCGCCGTCGACGAGCTGCGCGCCCACCCTGGCCGGCCGGGTGTCGCCGAGGTGATGGGCTCGCTGATGCTGATCTGCGCGCTGGCCACCCGCGGCCGCGGGCGCCTCGACGACAGCCGCGCCTGGTCGGCCGAGGCCGCGTCGCTGGCCGCCCACACCGGCGAGACGTCGACGATGGGCCTCTACTTCGGCCCCACGAACGTGTCCCTCTGGCAGATCGGCATCGAGGCCGACGGCGGCGACCCGGGCCGGGCCGCCGCGATCGCCCGCACGACCGACCCGGCAGCCCTGCCGGTCGGCTTCCGGCAGGTGTTCTACTACGCCGACACCGCGCGGGCGCTGGCCCGGCTGCGGGGCCGCGACCGGGAGGCGATCCGGCTGCTGCTCGTCGCCGAACGGCTGGCGCCCCAGCACGTGCACACGTCGGCCCTGACCCGCGAGACCACCCGTACCCTGCTGGATCGCTCGAACCGCAACGCCGGCGGCGCCGAGCTGCGCGGCCTGGCCGAACGCCTCCAGGTCACCGCATGACCTCGTCGATCCGGCGCTGCTCGGCGTCGCGCGCCCGGCGGTAGTGCCCGGCCCGCTCCGGATGGCCGGCCCGGCCGGCGGCCTCGGCGGCCGCCTGCAACGCCACCAGCGGCAGTCGCGGCACCACGGCCGCCCGCCGGTCCGCCTCGGCGAACACCGCGCCGGCCAGATCGTCCCCGGCCTCGCCCGCCAGCAGGAACAGCTCGTGCACGAACGTCCGGCCCAGCCCCACCTCGGTCCAGCCGGACACGTCGCCGAGCGTTCGTCCGCACTCCCGCAACGCCGCCCAGGCGGCGTCGTGACCGCCCGCCTTGCGTTCCAGCTCGGCCAGGCTCAGCCACGCCGACGCCCGGTCCCACGCGGTGCCGCCGAAGGCCACCAGCTCCCGCTGTGCCGCGGCGGCCTCCGCGAACGCGCCGAGATCGGCCAGCTCGAACCGCAGCCGGGACACCGTCTCCCGGTCGCGCGGGCGGCCGGCGGCCCAGCGGTCCAGCCACTGCCGGGCCGTCTCGTCGGCGCCGGCCAGCCGGGCCCGGGCCACCCAGGTGAGCGCGCTCTCGCCGGCCGGGTCGCGGGGGAAGACCATCCGCCGGCGCCGCGCCCACGCCACGACGTCGTCCTCGGAGCATTCCGGCTGCCCGTCGTCACCGAGGAGACGATCAAGGACCTCCTCGCGGTACGGGTGTTCGCTGTCCCGTACGAAATCGATGGTCGTCGCGACGCCCGCGGCGACCACGTGCTCGATGTCGTAACCGCACCACGTGTCGAAGTTGGCCCGTTTCAGCTCCCACTGCGTCCAGACGTCCTCCACCTGCCGATACTCGGCCAGCAGGAACCCGGCCAGCTCGGCCTCCTCGGTCAGCCCCTGGAACGGCGCCTCCCGCCGGCACAGCGCCTCCGCCTCGGCCAGCCACCGCACGAGCGCGAGGTCGCCGGCCCGGCGGTCGTACTGCAGAGCCCACAGCACCTGAGCCCGCCGCACGGCGTTCACATCGCAGTCGTAGCCGTCGGCCGCGGCGCCCTTCTCGTACCGCAGCTCCCGCCACGCCTCCGGCGTCTCCCGCATCCGCTGCAGCTCCCGCCGCCCCTGCTCGATCACCGTCACAGGCTACGGAACCGGGTGCGCGGCGAAGATCGGGCGGCCGTCGATGCTCACGCCGTTCTTCACCCGGCGGTATTCGGCCAGGTCCTCCTCGGAGCGGCGCTCGTGGGCGCGGACCAGCAGATCACGGTCGCCCTCGTAGGACATCAGGGGGACCGCGTAACCGCACGAGTCGCTGACCCGCTCGACGGCCACGTCGATCACCGAGCGGACGGCGTGGGTGTCCGGTGGGGACGGGAAGAGGGCCAGCATCTCGCTGAACTCCGGTGACGTCACCGGGACGGTGCGGCCACGGCCGTGCAGGCGGACGATGTTCGGCGGGCCCTGGAAGGCGCAGAACATCAGGGTGATCCGCCCGTTCTCGTCGAGGTGGGCGGTCGTCTCGGCGCCGCTGCCGTGGTAGTCGAGGTAGGCGACCCGGTGCCCGCCCAGCACCACGAACGTGCCGGACATGCCCTTGGGGGAGACGTTGACGTGCCCGCCGGGGCCGGTCGGGGCGGTCGCCACGAAGAACATCGGCTGCGCCTCGATGAACTCCCGGAGCCGTCCGCTGATCTGCTCATGCACCTTCATGGGGCCGATCCTGCCGGGCCGGGGCAAGCCGCCCGGACCGGTTTCCCACCACCCGGTCGTCACGCGGACGGGTGGACCGGCGCAGCGGCCGCGCCGTGCCGGCCCGATCCCGGTCCGCGGCAGCCGATGATGAACCGGTGCCGTCCTCTTCCACCAGGCGTCCGACCTGCCTGGCCGCCGTCGCCGTCCTGATCACCGTCGCCGCCGCGCCCGCGTGGGGAGAACCCCGTACGGCGGACGGAGGGCGCGGTGGTGACGGGGGATACACCGGGCTCGCCGGGCTCGTGCTGACACCGACGGCGGTCGGGCGGATCCAGGTCGGCGGGTCCGCCGAGGCCGCGGAACGGATGCTGCGCCGCACCCTGGGCACACCGGACCGGGCGGTCGACGGCAAGGGCTGCGAGCTGGACCCGGCGGCGGGCCCTCGCCGTACCCTCGCCTGGGGCGCCCTGACGGTGACCCTCGCACCGGCCGGACCCGGCCGTCTCGTCGGTTGGACCGTCGGCGCCGGCCGTATCCCGAAGGGGGTGACCCTGCCGCACGACGTCACCACCGCCACCACCGTCGGCGAGGCGAGACGCCTGATCCCCGGAGCGACCGCCCGCTGGGACGACGTGTTCCAGATGTACTGGATCACCACGGCGGCCGAGCCCGCGATGGTGTGGGCGGGCGACCACGAGGACGGCTCGGGCCGGATCGCCTACATCACCAACGCGTTCGAGCCCTGCGAGTAGCCGGCGGTCAGTCGAGGCAGAACTCGTTGCCCTCGACATCCTGCATGACGATGCACGACTCGTTCTCCTCGTCGGCGTGCAGCACCCGGAAGACGGTCGCGCCGAGGGCGGTGAGCCGCTCGCTCTCGGCGGTCAGCACGGCGAGCCGCTCGTCGCCGACCAGGCCGGTGCCGACCCGGACGTCGAGGTGCACCCGGTTCTTCACGACCTTGCCCTCGGGCACCCGCTGGAAGTAGAGGCGCGGGCCGTCGCCGGCCGGATCCGTCGCGACGCCGGAGCTGCCCGGGGGCGTCACATAGCCGAGCACCTCGCACCAGAAACGGGCGACCCGCTCCGGGTCCGCGCAGTCGAACGTGACCTGAACCTTGCGTACCGTCCCCATCGATCCACCCTAGATCCGCGGCCCTCAGGACGGTTCGCCGGGTCGCACCATGCCCGACTCGTAGGCGAAGACCACCGCCTGCACCCGGTCGCGCAGGCCCAGCTTGCCGAGGATCCGGCCGATGTGGGTCTTCACCGTCGCCTCGGCGACCTGCAGGCGGGCGCTGATCTCCAGGTTGGACAGGCCCTGGGCGACCAGCAGCAGCACCTCCCGTTCCCGCTCGGTGAGCCCGTGCGCCCCCGGCCCGGCGTCCTCGCCGCTGGTCAGCCGCCCGGCGAACCGGTCCAGCAGCCGCCGGGTCACCCGGGGCGCCACCACGGACTCGCCGCCGGCCACCACCCGGATGGCCTTGAGCAGGTCGTCCGGCGGCACGCTCTTGAGCAGGAAACCGCTCGCCCCGGCCTGCAGCGCCGCGAACGCCTCCTCGTCGGTGTCGAAGGTGGTCAGCACCAGCACCCGGGGCAGCGGCCCGGCCGCGCAGATCCGCCGGGTCGCGGTCACCCCGTCGAGCACCGGCATCCGCAGATCCATCACCACCACGTCGGCCGGAGTGGTCCGCAGCAGGCGCAGCGCCTCCGCCCCGTCGCCGGCCTCGCCGACCACCGTCATGTCGTCCTGGTAGTCGAGGACCATCCGGAACCCGGCCCGCACCAGGTGCTGGTCGTCGACGAGCACCACCCGGATCACGCGGTCACCGCCCGCGCGCCGGTGGCCGGGAGGGCGGCGTGGACCCGCCAGCCGCCGTCCGGCCGTGGCCCGGCCTCGAACGTGCCGCCGTAGAGGGCGACCCGCTCGCGCATCCCGACGAGACCGTGGCCGCCGGTGAACGACGGCGAGCCGCCGCCGCCACCGGAGTCGGTGACCTCGATCTCGATGCCGCCGGGCCGGTAGCTGACCGTCACCGTCGCCGCCGGGCGCGGACCGGAGTGCCGCAACGTGTTCGTCAGCGACTCCTGCACGATCCGGCACACCGCGAGGGCGACGCCGCCGGCCACCTCCGGGGGCGTGCCGTGCACGGCGAGGGCGACCGGCAACCCGGCGTCCCGGGCCCGCTGCACCACCGCCTCGATCTGGTCGAGAGCGGCGGGGGTACGGTCGTCCGGCCCGCCGTCGTCGCTGCGGAGCAGTTCCACGAGCTGGCGGATCTCGTCGAGGGCGTCCGCCCCGGTCGCGCCGATGATGCGTAACGCCTCGCGGGCCCGGTCCCGATCACGGTCGAACGCGTAGGCCGCGCCGTTGGCCTGCAGCACGATCACCGACAGTGAGTGCGCGACGATGTCGTGCAGCTCCCGCGCGATCCGGGCCCGCTCCTCGGCGACCGCGATCCGGGTGAGGTGCTGCCGCCGCTCGGACGCGTTCACCCGCAACTGCCCGAAGTAGCGGACGCTGAGGGCGACCGCCCAGATCACGCCCCCGTATCCGATCACGACCTCGAAGCTGGTCGCGATGTCCCGCACGGTGAGCTCGAAGAGCCCGGCCCCGTGCCGGCCCTGCATCGTCTGGACCAGTGCAGCGGCCAGCGACGCGGCCACCCCGCCGGCCACCGCCCGCCGCAGCGTCGCCGCGTGGACGATGACCGCCCACATCGCCAGCGCGAGGGTGATCAGCAGCATCCCCTCGTGCAGCCAGGTGCCGTCGACCACGATCGTCGCCGTCGCCGTGGTGAGCGCCGACAGGGCGGCCAGCACCGCCAGCGGGTACCGCCGGCGCCACAGCAGGATCCCGCCGGCGATCAGGCCGAACGCCAGCCCGCCCGCCCGGAACTGATGCCACCACCAGGTGGCCAGCACCGTCACGAAGACCGACACCAGCAGGTCGGCCGGTGAGATCCCGCCGCGCGGACGTACACGAACCGGCATGCCGGTCAGCCTAGGAGCCTCACTCACTGCGCAGCTCGCTGACCCGCGACAGGCGGAACAGCAGCGGCAGCCCGGCGCCCGTGACGGCGAGGATCATCCCGGCGACCGTGGCGGCCATCAGCGTGATCGCCGGCCAGTCGATCACCACCGGCGCCCGGGTGGCCGCCAGCAGCACCGCGGACAGGCCGCTGCCGGTCAGCACCGCGAGCAGCAGCCCGGCCGCCCCCGGAACGGCGACCTGGTAGAGCACCGACGCCGACAGGGTCCGCCGCCGGGTGCCGAACGCGGCGAGCACCGCCAGCATCCTCCGTCGCTCGCGCAGTTGCTCGGTCACGTTCACCAGCATGCTCGCGCCGATGAACAGCAGCAGCAGGACGCCGCAGCCCTGGGCCACCTGCCGGGCCCCGGCGAACTGGTCGCCGATCCGGTCGTCGCCGAACAGCTGCAACGGCGCGGCCGGGGCCAGCCGGGTCATCGTGTTGCGGACCCGCTCGACGGCGTCCGGGTCGGCCGGGTCCAGCCGGATCAGGTAGCCGTCCACGGTCAGCCCGCGCAGGTCGGGGCGGATCCCCAGCGCGCCGGGGGTCGCCAGGTACGACATCGGGCCGGCATCGCCCGGGTAGAGCGTCACCTCGGGCAGCCCGGCCGGAGCCGTCCACCGGGAGAGCGCGACCGTGTCGTCGGCGCCGTAGAAGGTGTCACCCGGGTTCTCGATCGTGTTGTCCCAGCCCGGCATCACGGCCGCGAAGACGTCACCGTCGGCGCACGAGGGCAGCCGGGCGTACTGGCGCAGGATCTCGCAGTCGCCCACCCGTACCGAAGCGCCGCTCTGATCCTCCGCACCGTCCCGCAGATAGCCGTAGCCGGACGTCTCCACCGCCACCACCCCCGGCGTGCCCGTCAGGGCGGCCCGCCAGCCGGCGCCGTCGGCGCCGTTGGTGTGCGCGACCATCTGGAACCGGTCGTCCGGCGGCTGGGCCCCGCCGGTGGCCGCGATCGACGCGCCCAGCAGCCCCTGCACGGCGATGATCCCGGCGACCGACACGGCGACGCCGGACACCGACCGGACGGCCGTGTCACTGTCCAGCTGCAGCCGCCGGACCCCCAGCTGCCAGCCGACGCTCCCTGCGCCGAGCCGCCGCACCAGCGCCTGCACCAGCCACGGCAGCAGCACCACGACACCGGTCAGCAGCAGGATCGCCCCGGCCGCCAGTTGCGCGCGCGTGCCGTCACCGACCTCCTCCGGCAGGCCGCCGATCAGCGGATACAGCAGGGCCACACCGATCCCCGGCGGAACCAGCCGCCACCACAGCCGGCGCCGCCGGACGCTGCCGCGCCGGACGACGCCGAGCGGCTCGATGACGACCCGGCGCAGCGCCGCCAGCGTCACCAGGACCGATCCGGCCGGCACCGCGAGCAGGATCAGCGCGAGGAGCAGCGGGGCGGGGCGCAGATCGGCGGGGTACGGGCTGAAGTCCGCCGGCACCAGCAGGCCTGCCACCTGGCGCAGCCCGAGGAACACCGCCCCGCCGACGGCCAGGCCCAGCACCGCGCCGACCAGTGTGTCCCCGGCCGCGATCAGCCGCGTCATCGCAGCGTCCGCGCCGACCAGCCGGATCGCGGCGAGCTGCCGTTCGCGGCTCTCGCTGCCGAACCGCACCGCTGTTGTCACGAACACCAGCACCGGCATCAGCATGACCGCCGCCCCGATCACGGCCAGCACCACGATCATGGCGTCGGTCGTGGGCTCGCGGTCACTGCCGAACGAGGCGATCCGGGTGGCGCCGTCGTGGACGGTCAGGGTGCTCGAACCGGCGTAGAACCACATCTCGTCGGGGCCGGAGAGGCCGTCCGGGGCGATCGTCCCGGCCACGCGGGCGTTCCAGCGCTCGGCCAGGACCGCGCCGCCCGGTCCGGTGATCAGCTCGGCCAGGGCGGGGGAGACGAACAGTTCGCCCGCCGCCGGTACCCGGGTCAGTCCCGGCGGGGCCGGCGCGCGGTCGCCGTCGGCGCGCAGGATCCGGCCGCGGACCATCTCGTCCCGGAACCGGGTCTCCACGGTCAGCGCCAGCAGCGTCCCGGGGCCCGCCGGCGGGTCGGCCCGCGCCGCCTCTCCCGGTGGCGTCTCCGGCTGCTCGACGGCCGGGCCCGGCTCCCGGTCGAAACGCCGGTGCTCCCGGGCCGCGGTCGCTGTCGGCACCCCCGCCAGGACCAGCAGCATGCCCACGCCCAGGCCCACACCGGCGGCGATCAGGGCGAGCCGCAGCCAGCCGGAACGGCCGCCGGCCACGCTCAGCCGCACCCCGAGGAGCAGCGCCCTGATCGAACCGCCCCGCCCGCCCTCGGGAAGCCGAGGGGAGCTCACCGGACGGCCGCTCATCGGGTGGCCGCCGTCGTCGCCGGTGCGCCGTCGTGGAAGGCGACGATGCGGTCCGCGCAGGCCGCGATCCGCTCCTCGTGCGTGACCAGCACGACGGCGCTCCCGCGTTCCCGGGCCGCCGCGACCAGCAGCCGGATCACCTGGTCCCCGTTGCGGGAGTCGAGCGCGCCGGTCGGCTCGTCGGCGAAGATCACCCGCGGCGTGGTGATCAGCGCCCGCGCCACGGCGACCCGCTGCCCCTGCCCGCCGGACGCCTGACCGGGTCGTTTACCGGCCACATCGGTGACCTCGAGCCGGGCGAGCAGCTCCCCGGCCGCCCGCTCGGCTGCCCGGCGGCGGACCCCGGCGAGCCGCAGCGGCAGCGCCACGTTCTCCAGACAGGTCAGCTCCGGCACCAGCTGCCCGAACTGGAACACGAACCCGAACGCCCCGCGCCGCAACGCGCTGCGCTCCCGGTCGCCCATCGCCCCCAGATCCCGGCCGTCATAGGTGATCCGCCCCTCGTCGGGCGCGAGAATCCCGGACAGGCAGTGCAGCAGAGTGGACTTGCCGGACCCGGACGGCCCGGTCAGCGCGAGCACCTCACCCGGATAGACCTGCAACGACGCGCCGCGCAGGGCCGGCGTGACACCGAACGACTTGCTCACCTCGTCAGCGACGAGAAGGGGTAACGACGACACGGACGACTCCCGGAGGTGGACGATCAGGAACATCCACGACGCTAGGGAGGTACGGTCCCGGCGGCGTCCACCCCGATGATGAACCCCGGCGTACGACTTGAGTCGTACTCCTAGTCTTCCCGCATGACCGATTCCGACGCCTCTGTCTGGCCACCGCCCCCGATCCGTACGCCCCGTCTGGTCCTCCGCGAGCCGGAGCCCCGGGACCGCCCGGCGTTCGTCGAGCTGCTCGGGTCACCCGAGGTGCACACCTACCTGGGCGGCCCGAAGACCCCGGAGGCCCTGGAGGCTCTGCCGGAGATTCCCGGCCGCCGCCCCGGCGTGTTCGTGGTGGAGGCCGGCGGCGAGATGATCGGCACGGTGATGCTGGAACGCCGGAACCTGGGCCCCGCCGACCGGGTCCGCCCCGCCCACGGCGAGGCGGACCTGGGCTACCTGTTCCTGCCGAGGGCGTGGGGCCGCGGTTACGCCGCCGAGGCGTGCGAGGCGGCCCTCTCCTGGTTCACCGCCACCTGCCCGGCCGAGCCGGTGGTCCTGGTGACCCAGTCCGCCAACGCCCCGTCGATGCGCCTGGCGACCAGGCTCGGCTTCGTCGAGGCGGCGAGATTCCACAGGTTCGGCGCCGAACAGTGGTTCGGCGTCCGGGAACCGGGCCGGCGCGCCGAGGAACGGTGACACACCGGGCCGGCGTGGCTGTCCTCGGCGCTCACGGCGTACCCCCGGGGAGGGGTTCTCAGGCCGGGCCACCGGCCTCGGCGAGGTAGGCGGCGGCCTTCTCCGGGTCGACGAACCAGTTGAGGAAATCGTTGGGGTCGACGAAACCGGCCGCGAAGCGGCGGGCGATCTGCTCGTTCTGGGAGGCGGCGCCGAGCAGCTGCTGCACGTGCGGCGGCAGCGGCTGGAGCATGGCGTTGGTCCAGCCGGTGACCGCCTGGCCGTGCGCGGTCCAGAAGCTCTCGAACGTGCCGGTCATCCACTGCTCGTCGAACGGCTGGTCGCCGCGGGCCAGGATCGCCTTCAGGTAGTGGTCGGCGGCCTTCGCGGCGGTGTTGCTGCCCTGCCCGGTGATCGGGTCGTTGGCGATGACCACGTCGGCGAGACCGAGGACCGTTCCGCCGCCGGGCAGGTGGGCGACCGGACGGCGTACGGTCGGCGTGTACCGCCCGTGCAGGGTGGCCTTCGCGTCGGTGAGCTGCACGTTCGCGGCGCGTTCGTGGACCCAGGGCAGGTATTCGCGGATCAGTTCGAGGGTGAGGGCCAGGTGCTGGCCGGGCGCCATCCGGCCGGTGTTGCCGGCCCACCGGTCGAGCGGGCCGCCGGGGATCGCCTCCCAGAACAGGATGTCGCACGGGCCGCTGTGGGTGAGGCCGGGGATGACGAACAGCTCGCCGAGGCCGGGGACGGCGTGGAAGCCGACGTGCGGGACCGGCCACTGGGGGTCGGGTTCGAGGCCGTGGACGTACGCGACAGCGAGCCCCCGCTGCGGCTCGGTGTACGGCGAACGGCTCGGGTCGCGGTCGAACATCGCCACCAGATCGCCCTTGCCGGCCGCGACCACTGTCAGGTCGTAGCGGCCCAGCCGGGTGATCGCGTCGAGGTCCTGGGTGGTGACCGCGTTGTAGACGACGTCGACGCCGCGCTCCTGGGCGTCCTCCAGCCAGCGGGCCATCTTGATCCGCTGGTCGGTGGACTGGGCCGTTTTCTCCAGCGGCGCGGTGATCTCCAGGGCCAGCTGGCCGGGCGGCGCGGACAGGGCGACCCGCAGGCCGTTGATCGGCGGTGTCTCGGTCTCCCAGTGGTTCAGGCCGTAGGCGCGCTCGGTGCCGAGCGCCATGTCGAACATCGCCTGGGTCGACATGACCCAGCCGTTGCGGATCTCGTCGGGAGTACGCGCCGACATCAGGGTGACCTGGTAGCCCTCGGCCCGCAGGCTCAGGGCGAGCTGGAGACCGGCCTGACCGGCTCCCACGATGAGAATGTTGCGCAAGGTTTTCCGCCTCCTGGTGTGCTTTTCCGGCTATCCGATGGCCTGTTTCGCGGCGTGGTCCACGACGGCCAGCAAAGCTCTCGCGACCTTGCGGGCGTCCCGGACGTCGGCGGCGATCAGGGGCACGTGGGCGGGCAGCGCCAGGGCCTCCCGCACCTCGGACAGCTCGTGGGTGGCAACTCCATGGAACAGATTCACGACTACGATCCACGGTACGTCCGCGTCGTGCTCGAAGTAATTGACGGCGGCGAACGAGTTGGCCAGGTTGTTGGTGTCGACCAGGACCAGCGCGCCGACCGCGCCCCGCACCAGGTCGTCCCACATCGGCCAGAAGCGGGGCTGGCCGGGCGTGCCGAACAGGTAGAGCACCAGGGTGTCGTCGATGGTGACCCGGCCGAAGTCCATCGCGACGGTGGTGGTCACCTTGTCGATGCCGGGGTCGAGACGGTCGATCTGGGCGGCGGCCGCGGTCATCCAGGACTCGGTGCGGATCGCCGGGATCTCCGAGATGGCGCCGACCGCCGTGGTCTTGCCCACGCCGAAACCGCCCGCCACGACAATCTTCGCCGAGGTCATCATCAGCATGCCGTCAGGTGAGTCGGGCGAGGCCGGCACGGAGTCTCTCCAGAAGCGCTAGATCTTGGGCGGAGCGGGGGTCGTGGACCTCCAGCTGACCGGTCTTCAGCAGGTCGCCGATCAGCAGCCGGGTCAGGCCGAGAGGCAGTCCGCAGCCGGCCGACAGCTCGGCCACCGAGGACATCCGCCGGGCCTGCTCGTAGAGGGTCCGGGAGGCCGGGGCCAGGCTGGCCGCGAGCAGCGGGTCGTAGCGGTTGCCGGTGGAGACCAGGGTGTGGATCAGCAGCGGGCTCCGGCTGCCGGTGCGCCCGCGGGCGGTCATGTACGGGCGCACCTTCCAGTGCAGCCCCGGCCTTCGGACCATGCCTGGCCTCCTAGCGGCGTGCCGGTGCGGGCAGGGTGTTCTGGTGCAGCGCGTGCCGGGTCTCCGGGGTCAGGGCATGACCGACGGACTGGCTGAACGTGGTCATCGCGTACCCCAGGTGCCCGATCCGGGTCTGGGGTTGCGCCGCCACCAGCAGCGCCGCGACGAAGTCGCCGGACGGGTCGTCGATGCGCAGGAACGCCAGGTGGCCGTGCGGGTAGCGGATGCTGAGGTTCTCCGGGGCGCCGAGCTGCAGCAGCCCGCCGAGCTGGCCGGTGATGCCGAGGAACCCGGCGGCCAGGGCGGCGACGCTCTCCGCGTGCTCCCGGCTCAGGTGGCCGGAGGAGGCGAGTTGCAGGCCGTCGGCGGAGACCAGCACGACGGCGGTGATCGTCGGCACGTCACGGACGAGCTGGTCGATCAGCCAGGTGACGTCCGGCTGGTCGGCGTCGGCGGGGAAGCGGTGGTCGGTCATCGGGGTCCTTCGGCTTTCTGGGGGTGCACGTTCGGGGGGTGCTCGATGCGGTGCGGCGCCTTGGACCGGGCGGCGTCCACACCGGCGTTGAAGTCGGCGGCGTCGTCGTGCCAGGTGGTCTGGTGGACCCGGTCGGTGAGCGGAGGTGGCGGCGGGTCGATGCCGCGCACGCTGGCCGGGACCCGCCGCGGCATCGCCTTCTGCGTCGGCAGCACCATCGTCACCTCGTCGCCGGTGATGGCTCTGCGCCGCTGCTCGGGCACCGCGTCGAGGGCCGCTGCCGGCTCCGGCTGCGCCGGGCGCGGCGTCTCACAGAGAAGATCGGCGCCGATCATCAGCATGGCGACGGTGCCGCGCGGCAGGCGCGGGACGAGACGTACGCGCAGCGACCGGTGCCGGTGCGTGAGGACGGCCGCCACGGACAGTCCCAGGTGGGCGGGCCGCAGCTCGCCGGCGGCCGGCCCGCCGGGGCTGTCCAGCAGCCGCTCGATCCACGGGACGTGCGCCGGGTTGAGGCCGATGCCGTTGTCCTCGACCCGGATCACCACGTCGCCGTCGCCGGTGAGGTGCGCGGCGATGGTGACCGGCTCGGTCGGTGCGGAGTACCGGTCGGCGTTGTCGATCAGCTCGGTCAGGATGCGGATCACGTCGTCGGCGGCGGCCGCGGCGACCGCGAGATCGGCGATCGGGCCGAAGTGCAGGCGCTCGTAGTTCTCCACCGCGGCGCCGGCCGCGTGGGCGATGTCCTGCAGGGACGTGACCTGCTGGTCCGGGTCGTCGAACGGCTCGCCGGTGAGGACCCGGAGGTTTTCGGCGAGGCGGCGGACCCGGGTGACCGAGTGGTCGATGCGGAACAGGACCTTGCGGCGCTCGGCGTCCTGTTCGCGGAACTCGGCCTCCCCGATGTGGTGGACCGCCTCCCAGGTGAGGGTGAGCAGCCGGAGCGCGAACTCGCCGGCGACCGGCCGCCACGGGTCCGGTGCCGCGGGCGGCTCCGGCGCCGGTACCGGCTCCTCGACCGCCTCGACGGGGTCGGCCTGCTTCTGCTCCCGCCTGCGCCACCAGTTCGTCCAGCGGCCTGCCGCAGGCATCGATTGCTCCCCAATCAGCCTCGTGTCGTATCGGAACGGAGGAAGATCACCGACTACGAGGTCTGTACCGTACCTTCCGGATTGCCGGACTGGCTATCGGTCCGTACCGGTGATCTGTCTCCGTGGGCTGCGGGGTCGTGATCGTGCCGAGAGCCCGGTCGCCCGCCGCCGAGCATGGCGCTGAGCTGCCGGTCGGTGACGGACTGTGCGTACGTTGCCCGGGAGTCGCGGCGGGCGGGCCCTCCCGCAGGCGCCGGCGTCCGGGCCGCAACGCCCGCCTCGGCCGCCGGATGCCGGCGCTGTTTCGAGCGCCGTGCTGCTGCGCCGGCATCCGGCCGGGGCGGGATAGATTGGCGGGCATGGTGGTCAGCGCTCAGGACGTCGAGGTGTTCGAGCGGGCCCGCCCACGTCTCGAAGCGATCGCCTACCGGATGCTGGGCTCGGCGGGTGACGCCGAGGACGCCGTGCAGGACACGTTCCTGCGCTGGCAGGCCACCGACCGGGACCGGGTGGAGACCCCCGAGGCGTGGCTGACCCGGGTGCTGACCAACGTCTGTCTCAACCAGCTGACCTCGGCGCGGGCCCGGCGGGAGACCTACGTGGGCCAGTGGCTGCCCGAGCCGCTGCTCGACTCCGACCGGATGCTCGGCCCGGCCGAGACCGCCGAGCAGCGCGACTCGGTGTCGATGGCCGTGCTCACCCTGATGGAGCGGCTCACCCCGAACGAGCGGGCGGTCTACGTGCTGCGGGAGGCGTTCGGCTATCCGCACGCCGAGATCGCCGGGATCCTCGACCTGACCGAGCCGAACTGTCAGCAGATCCACCGGCGGGCCCGGCAGCACATGGCCGCGGGGCGCGCGCGTACCGGGACCGATGTGGCCTCCGCCCGCCGGATCGCCGAGCAGTTCCTCGCGGCGGCCCTCAGCGGCGAGGTGGAGCCCCTGGTCAGGCTGCTGACCGTCGACGCGGTCGGCGTGGCCGACGGCGGCGGCGAGGTCCCGGCCCGCACCACCCCGATCGTCGGCGGGCTCCAGCTGGCCCGGCTGCTGCGCGGCATCCTCCGGCCGGGCGCCATCGACCGGTTCCTCCCGTCGAGCGACCTCTCCCTGCATCCGGCGGTCGTCAACGGCGGACCGGCGCTCGTCGGGCTCGCCGGTGACCAGGTCGTCGGCGTCATCTGCATCGAGGTGACCGGCGACGGCATCGCCGCCCTGAAGATCCAGGGCAGCCCGTCGAAACTCGAGCGGATCACCCGCGCCTGGGCCGCCGCCCACGCCAAGTGACCCAGCTCACTGTCAGGGATCGTGGGCCTGTCCGGTTCAGGGTGTGATCGCAGCCCACCGGACAGGAGCCCGTCATGAAGCACCGCATCGTCGTCCTCGGCGCCGGATACGCCGGCCTGCACGCCGCCGGCCGCCTGGCCCGCCGCCTGCACCCCGCCGACACCGAGATCACCCTGGTCAACGCCGAACCGCACTTCGTGCAGCGGATCCGCATGCACCAGCTCGCCACCGGCCAGCACGTCGCCCGCCGCCCGCTGCGCGACATCCTGGCCGGCACCGGCGTCACCCTGCGACAGGCGCGCGTCGTCGCCGTCGACGCCGGCCACAACACCGTCACCTGCGAGGACGGTCGTCAGATCAACTTCGACACCCTGGTGTACGCGCTGGGCAGCACCGCCGCCGCCGAAGGCCACCACATCGCCGGCGAGCAGGGCGCGTTGCGGGTCCGGGACCGTCTGCGCGCGCTCCCGGACGGCGCCTCGGTCCTGGTGGTCGGCGGCGGCCTGACCGGCATCGAGGCGGTCACCGAGATCGCCGAGTCCCGTCCCGGTCTCGACGTGCGGATCGCCGTCCGCGGGGAGTTCGGCGACTGGCTGGGCGACCGGGCCCGTACCCACCTGCACGGCGCCGCCGCCCGTCTCGGCATCACCGTCCACGAGCACACCGACGGCGCCCGGCTCCCCGCGGACCTGACCGTGTGGGCGACCGGTTTCACCGCGCACCCGATCGCCGGGGCCAGTGGCGTCACCGTCACCGACGGCCGGATCGTCGTCGACGAGACCATGCGTTCGGTGTCCCACCCGCACGTCTACGCCGTCGGCGACGCCGCCCTCGCCGCCGGACCCGGCGGCCGCCCGCTGCGGATGTCGTGCGCCAGCGGCACCCCGATGGCATGGCAGGCCGCCGACGCGATCGCCGCCCGCCTGACCGGCGGCGAACCGCCCCGCAACACCATCCGATACCACGCCCAGTGCATCAGCCTGGGCCGCCGCGACGGCATCATCCAAGTCGTCACCGCCGACGACCGGGCCACCCCGAAGGCGCTCACCGGCCGCCCGGCCGCCCGCGTCAAGGAGCTGATCTGCGCCGGCGCCGCCTGGAACCTCGCCCACCCCACGATGCTCCTGCCTGCCCGCCGCCGCCACCTGGCCGTGCCGCACAACCCGGCCGAGGCCCTTACCACCCCGTGAGCACTCGCCCGGTGCCAGCCGGCGCGGGAGCCCGCCCGGGTGGCTATGCCGGGGTCTCGGTTATCCGGTCCAGCCACTCGATCAGCAGGTGGCGCTCGGACGGCGTCAGCGCCTCCAGTCGCGGGGCGACGGCGCGGAGGGCCACGGCCGAGGTGCGCGGGCCGTCCGGGGTGGCGGCCGGGGCGTCGGTCAGGATGCGGGCCAGGACGGCGTCCAGCATGGAGTCACCGAGCCCCGCGTCGCGGTGCTCCGCCGGGGTGGCCAGGAGCATCTGGGTGGTGCCGGCGCCCGCTGCCTGGATCATGGCCACGGCGTGCGGCTCGGGAACCCGGAGCCGGCCGGCGGCCGCCAGGCGGTGGACGCGGGTCTCCAGGATCTCCCGGCCCATCCGGGCGGCCGCTGAGCCGCGCACCCGTTCCGGGTCGCTGAGCAGGCGGAACACGGCCGGGTTGGCGAGTCCGAAATCGATCTGCCGGTGCCAGCTGGCGCGCAGGTCGTCGAGCGGGTCGACGTCCGACGCGGTGGCCGCGGCCATGCCCGCCGCCTTGCCCGCGACGAAGGTGGCCAGCACGTGCTCGGCCACCGCTTCGAGCAGGCCGTCCTTGTCACCGAACAGCCGGTAGATGGCCGGGGCCTGCACACCGGCCCGCTCGGCGACCCCACGGGTCGTCACGGCGCCGGGGCCGCCCTCGTGCAGCAGTGCCGTGGCCGCCTCGACGATCGCCGTGCGGGTGTCGGTCCGGCTCTTGACCACCTCACTCATGAATCAACGATAACACCGACTTGCTATCGGCGATTACGGCGGCTACGGTCGAGATGTTTCCACCGATAACAAGGAAGGCGAATCAATGATTATCGTCACCGGTGCGACCGGCGCCCTCAACGGCGCCACCGTCGACCACCTGCTGGATCGGGTGCCCGCTTCGGAGGTCGTGGTGGCCGTGCGGGACACCGCGAAGGCCGAGCGATTCGCGCAGCGCGGTGTCGGGGTGCGGCGCGGGGACTATGCCGATCCCGGTTCCCTGCCGGACGCCTTCGCGGGCGCCGACCAGCTGCTGCTGGTCTCCTCCAACGATCCGGGCGCGGACGCGGTGAGCCTGCACCGTGCCGCTGTCGACGCGGCGGTCGCCGCGGGCGTCAAGCGGATCCTCTACACCAGTCATCAGGCCGCGGCCGGCGGCAACCCGTTCGCCCCGGGCCGGACCCACTTCGCGACCGAGCAGCTCCTGGCCGCGTCCGGGGTGGCGTGGACCTCGCTGCGCAACGGCTTCTACGCGCACAGCCTCCAGTGGCTCGCCGGCCCGTGGCGCGAGACCGGGGTGATCGCCGTGCCCGGGGACGGCCCGGTCTCCTGGACGGCGCGCGAGGACGCCGCCGAGGCCGCCGCGCTGATCCTGACCTCCCCGGTCGCCCACGACGGCCCGGTCACCCTGACCGCGGACGCCGCCCCGACCTTCGAGGAGCTCGCCGCGGTCGCCTCCGAGCTGTCCGGGCGAGCCGTCCGGTACCAGCCGATGGACGAGAAGGACTGGGTCGCCGCGCAGCTGGCGGCCGGTCAGCCCGAGCACATGACCGGTTTCCTGCTGGGTTTCTACCAGGCCGCGCGGCAGGGGTTCTTCGCCGGTGTCGACCCGCTGCTCGGGGAGCTGCTCGGCCGTCGCCCGCGGACCGCGCGGGAGGCCCTGTAGCCGCCGATTGGTGTAAAAAAAGTTTGACACCTCGGCGCGGGCGGGGCTAGCTTCGAAGGAGTTCAGGCCCGTCTCGATGGGGGAGTCGTCGTGGCGTTTCCGGAGAAGAGCGCGCTGACCATGACCGGGATCCTGCTGGTCGTCTTCGGCTTCTATTTCGCCGTGGTGCTCGGGCCGGTCGCCGACGCGCCCCCGCCCGGGCGGCAGGTCGCCGGCACGGCGCTGATGGTCGTGGCGAGTGTGGTGGTGACGATCCTGGCGGCGGTGACCCACATCGTCCTGGGGATCGTCTTCCACCGGCAGGCCAACGCTTATGACGAGCGCGACCGGCTCATCGGCCTGCGCGGCACCCGGGTGGGCGCCTACATCCTGGCGGCCGGGGTGTGCGCCGGGATCTGGCTCGCCGTCATCCGGGCCGACGGCTTCTGGATCGCCCAGGCGCTGATCGCCGCGCTGGTGGTCGCCCAGATCGCCGACGGCGTCACCAAGGTCGTGCTGTATCGGCGCGGGGTCTGAGCGTGGGCCGGCCGACCCTGGTCACCAATCGCGTCACCGAGTTGCGCACCGTGCACGGCATCAGCCAGGGCGAGCTGGGCGACCGCGTCGGCGTCACCCGCCAGACGGTAAACGCCATCGAGGCCGGTAAGTACTCGCCGTCGCTGGAGGTCGCCTTCCGGATCGCCCGGGTCTTCGCGGTCCCGCTGGAGGCGGTCTTCCAGTACCCCGACGCCTGAGCGGCTCGCCCCGGCGGGCGGCGGGCAGCAAGTGGAGGGCGAGCCGGCTTGCGCTCGGCGCTGTTTCGAGGGGCGGGGATACGACAGCACGACTAGCCGGTGTGGGTGGGGACGGTGGCGTGGGCGAGCAGCGCGGCGGTCGGGAGCGCCAACAGGCCGTCGGCGCCGCGGTAGGTGGCGGTGTGCCGGTCGTACTCGGTGCGGATGCGGGTGATGGTGGCGGGGTCCTGCCGGGACATCAGCGCGCCCGCCGAGCCGATGCCGCCGGCCGGGCCGTTCCACCAGGTCTCCGGGTCGGTCCGGTGGCTCCACGAGATCGTGTCGCAGGCGGCGGCGAGGCCGGCCCGGGTGAGCAGGCCGGTCAGGCCGTCTGCGGTACGGGGGAAGTCCCGCTCCGGCGCCACGCGGGGCAGGTCGGCGGGCCGTTCGACACCGGCGGCGTCGAAGACGGCGGTCCACAACTGCTGCGCCGGGGGCTGGGGGTACGGCCAGATGGTCACCGCGATCCGTCCGCCCGGCCGGACCACCCGGCGCAGCTCCCGGACCGCCGCGAGCGGATCGCCGACGTGGTTGAGCACGAAGTTCGCCACCGCCGCGTCGAAGGTGCCGTCGGTGAACGGGAGCCGGGGGAGCAGCGCCTCGCGGACGTCGGCCTCGGGCACCCGCCGGCGCGCCGCCTCGACCATGCTGGGTTCGGCGTCGACGGCCGTGACCCGCGCGCCACGGGCGTGGGCCAGGGCGGCCACGGTCCCCGGTCCGGTGCCGACGTCGAGGATCCGGTCGCCGGTCCCGGCCCGTGCCGCATCCAGCAGGGCCCCGGCGGGATGGGCGCAGAGCGAGGCATAGCTGTTCCGGTACGCCGTGGCCCGCCCCGCCCACTGTGCCCGCTCGTACTCGTCGAACGCCGTCACCCGGGATCCCTTCGTCACCGTTCCTGATCGACAACTTAGAGGTCCAGCACCAGGCGGGGGCCGGCGGCTCGGGAGACGCACAGGAGGATGGTGTCGCCGGCGGCTCGTTCGGCGGGCGTCAGCAACGAGTCCCGGTGGTCGACGGCGCCCGCCAGGACCGTGGTCTCGCAGGTGCCGCAGGTGCCCTCCCGGCACGAGGAGAGCACGCTGACGCCGGCGTCCTCCACGACCTCCAGGATCGACCGGCCGGCGGGGACGGCCAGGGTGCGGCCGGTGGCGGCCAGCTCCACCTCGAAATCGTCCCGCGGTACGGGGCCGGCGGCGGGGGCGGGGGTGAACCGCTCGACCCGCAGGGACACGTCCGGCCGGCGGGCGCAGGACTCCTCGGCGGCGCGCAGCATGCCCTCGGGGCCGCAGCAGTAGACGAGCGTCCCGGGCGGCTGGCGGCCGAGCAGCGGATCGAGGTCGATGCGGCCGCGCTCGTCCTCCGGGTACAGGGTCACCCGGCCGTCGCCGGCCAGCCGGTCGAGGAACGGCATGGACGCGGCGTCCCGGCCCGCGTAGTGCAGCTCCCACGGGGCCGCCGCGGCGGCGAGCATCGGCAGGATCGGGGTGATCCCGATGCCGCCGGCCAGGAAGACGTAACGGGCCGCCGGCTGGAGCGGGAAGTGGTTGCGGGGCTCGCCGACCTCGATAACATCCTGCACGGACAGCCGCTCGTGGACGTGCCGTGAGCCGCCCCGGCCGGTGTCCTGCCGGCGCACCGCGATCCGCCACACCGACCGGTCGCCGGGGTCGCCGCAGAGGGAGTACTGCCGGGTCAGGCCGGCCGCGAGATGAACGTCGACGTGGGCGCCGGGTGTCCAGGCGGGCAGCTCACGGCCGTCCGCGCTGCGCAGGTCCAGCGCGACGACGCCTCTTGCGACCGGCAGGAGCGCGCTGATCCGTACCCTCATGTCGATCTCACCAGGTGTGCCGGAGGCCGTGCGGCCGGGGGATCGAGGGAGACCGGACCGCCGGCCGGATGATCGGGGTGGGCGAGCAGCCATTCCCACATGGCGACCGGCTCGTCGGCCTCGGCCTGCGCCCCGCAGTGGCAGCGGCCGCGCAGACGGTCGTCGCCGGGCAGCCAGGTGACCCGCAGCATCGTGGCCGTCACCCGCGCATCCGGGCGATCATGCGGCGTGCGGCCAGGCCGCCGGTGTCGATGTTGATGGAGAGCTCCTGGTAGCCGTCGGGTTCGCCGGAGATCACCTGCTCCAGCACGTCGAGCGCGGCGACGTCCTGGAGCACGACGGTCCGGTTGCTGGCCGCCAGGTAGTCGCTGACGTCCTGGTCGTCGAGGGCGAAGTCGCGGGCCACCGCCCAGAAGTCGTGGGTGGTGCTCGCGGTCTCCGGCGTGATCGCGTAGACGACCTCGACGTGGAAGGCGTCCGGGTCGGTGCCGTCGTCGTTCGGCAGGACGCCGGCCGGCGCGATCCGGCTGTGCAGCAGGTAGAGGCAGGGCGGCGTGAACTCGATGTCCTGCCAGCGGGTGATCCGCCCGGTGAGGCCGGTGGAGTTGGCGTAGAACGGCGGGCAGGCGGCGTCGGCCATCCGCCGGGACACGTGGACGATCCCGGCCTCCTCGTCGACCTCGGTGGTGATCGGCGTCTCGGCCACCTCGGGCGTGCCGATGTAACCGCCGTGCAGGTACGTCTCGTGCGACAGGTCGAGGAGGTTGTCGACGAGCAGGCTCGCCCGCGCGGCCAGCGGCTCCATGCCGGAGACGACGGTCCAGCCGGGCATGTCGAGCCACGGCGCCCGGGGGATGCGTGTCGCCGCAGCGCGTTCGGGCTCGCCGATGAAGACCCAGACGAACGAGTCCTGTTCGACGACGGGGTAGGTGCGCAGCCGGGCGGTCCGCGGCACCCGGGCCTGGCCGGGCACGGCGACGCACACGCCGTCGGCGCCGTAGGTGAAGCCGTGATAACCGCAGACCACGGTGTCGCCGACCAGGTGGCTGGGCTTCTCGCCGAGCGGGAAACGGCGATGCACGCACCGGTCCGACATCGCGGTCACGGCACCGTCGGCGGTGCGCCAGAACAAGATCGATTCACCGCAGACGGTACGGGTGAAAAGCTCCCTGCCGATCTCGCGGGTGTAGGCCGCCACGTACCACTGGTTCGGAACGAATGCCGTCGTCATGCCCGCCAGTTTGTGACCTGGGTCGCACCCGGTCATCCTGGGTTTCCGTCATTCGGAAGGAGCCCGATGGCCCGGCGTGTCCCGACCGGCCCGGTGCTGGGCCGTGCCCTGTCGATCCTGGAGGCGTTCGGCCCACGGCACACCCGGCTCACCCTCACCGACCTGGCCCGCCGTGCCGGGCTGCCGCTGTCCACGGTGCACCGGCTGGCCGGGGAGCTGGTGTCGTGGGGCGCCCTGGAACGGGACGCCGCCGGCCGGTACAGCGTGGGCCTGCGCCTGTGGGAGGTCGGCTCGCTGGCGCCCCGTGGTCTCGGCCTGCGCGAGCGCGCCCTGCCCTACCTGGAGGACCTGTCCCAGGTCACCCACGAGAACGTGCAGCTGGCGGTACGGGAGGGCGCCGAAGTGGTGTTCGTCGAGCGGATCGCCGGCAGCCGGGCGGTGCCGGTGCACACCCGGGTCGGCGGCCGGTTCGCGCTGTCGGCCACCGGGGTCGGGCTGGTGCTGCTCGCCCACGCGCCGCGGGAGGTGCAGGAGGAGGTGATCGGCGGGCCGATCGAGCGGTTCACGGCGTACACCGTCACCGATCCGCAGGCGCTGCGCCGGCTGCTGGCCGACGTACGGGCCAACGGCTTCGCGGTCAGCGATCGCCAGGTCACCGAGGACGCCCTGTCGGTGGGCGCGCCCATCCGGGACCCGCACGGCGCCGTGGTCGCGGCGCTGTCGCTGGTGGTGCGGCACGGCACGGTCTCACCGCACGCGCTGGCGCCGCTCGTGCTCTCCAGCGCGCGGGCGATCTCGCGTACGCTAACCTAGGGCTCCTAGGAAATATCCGAGTCGTATGAGGTCGGGATGCCACGTCAGGGTCTGACGGCCGAGCGGGTCGCCGCGGCCGCCGCCGAGCTGGCCGACACGCTCGGGCTGGACCGGGTCACCGTCGCGGCGGTCGCCCGGCGTTTCGGGGTCGCCGACGCCAGCCTCTACGGGCACGTCCGCAGCCGGGAGGCGCTGGTGCATCTGATCGCGGTGCGCGGCGCGGCGGCCTTCGCCGACCGGATCGGGCTCGCGGTGGCCGGGCGTTCCGGGCGGGCCGCGCTGACCGGGTTCGCCGACGCCTACCGGGCGTTCGCGGTCGCCCACCCGGGGCAGTATGCGGCGACCCAGCTGCAGCTGCCGCCCGCGGTGGGCCGGGCGTCGGCCGGGCACCTGCGGCTGATCGAGCTGAGCTACGCCACACTGCGCGGTTACGGCCTCGACGAGCCCGCCCTGACCGACGCGGTCCGGTTCGTGCGCAGCACCCTGCACGGCTTCGCGACCCTGGAGACGAGCGACGGCTTCGGGCATCCCCGTGACCTCGACGCGTCCTGGCGCGCTGTCGTCGCGGGCGTCCACACGGCACTTCGACAGTGGGGGAGTCATGACGGCCGATGACATGCGAGTGCGGTCCGCGGACGGCACGGGCCTGGTGGTCCGGCGGCGGGGCGCCGGCGACCCGGTGCTCCTGCTGCACGGCTCGGGCGGCGGCCTCCACTCGTGGGCGCCGGTGGCCGAGCTGCTCGCCGGGCGCCACGAGTCGTGGATGCCGGCGCGACGCGGATACCACCCCAGCGACGTGCCGTCCGGGCCGAAGTCGTTCGCCGACGAGGTCGCCGACGTGCTCGCGGTGCTGGCGGCGATCGGGCGGCCCGCGCACCTGGCCGGCGGCTCCTACGGCGCGACGCTGGCACTGCACGTCGCGGCCGCCGAGCCGGCCCGGCTACGGTCGCTGGCCGTCTTCGAGCCGCCCCTGTTCGCCGCCGGCCACACGCTCGCCCCGCTGCTCGGCCGCTACCGCGCGGCGCTCGCGGCCGACGACCAGGCCGCGATGTCCGACGTGCTCAACGAAGTGACCCGGGTGCCGCCGGCGGTCGTCGCCGCCTTCCGCGCCGCCGCCGGCGACCGCCGCCCCGACCCCGCCACCTCGACCGGCTGGCTGCACGACCTGGAGGCGCTGACCGCCGACACCACCGTCCCGGCCTCCTGGTCCACGATCACCGTCCCGGCGCTGATCATGCAGGGCGCCGACACCTGGGATCCGATGCCGGCCACGATGGACGCCCTGGCCGAGGCCCTGCCCACGGCCCGCCGGGTGATCTGGCCGGGCCAGTCCCACTTCGCCACGATGACCGCTCCCGGCCTGGTCGCCGACGCCCTGCGGGACTTCTGGCAGCGCTGCCCCTGACTCGCCGCCCGCGGCGTGATCGGGTTCGGGAGCGCTGTCTTTGACTCGCCGCAGGCGGGTTGATCGGCTTCTGGGAGCGCTGACCCCGGCTTGCCGCCGCCGAGGCCGAGGTGCAGGCCTTCGCGAGCACCGTCCGGACGGTCTCCGGACGGGTGTGGCGGACCGACGCCGACGTGCGGCCGACCTATGCCGGCGCCGGGTCACCGCACTGCTCGCCGTGACCGCCGAGGCCGGGCACATTTGACGGGGCGTTTCGGGTGTGTGTGGCCTCGTGACCGGGAAGTGAGGGTAGGGAGTCACGTGGCGTAACGAGGAGAGTCATGAGCTGGGCGCAGACGGTTCGGGAACGGGCCCGTACGACACTGGCCTCGGCGGCGAGCCGGAACCTGCCGCCACCGTTCACCGTCGGCCCGGAGCTGCAGGACACCTCCGCACCGGTGGTCGTGGTGGACAGCCGGTCGTCCAGCGAGGACGTCCTGCCCCCGGGGGTCCGCACGGCGGGCGCCTGGGCCTGGCGGTTCATCCTGTTCGTCGTCGCCACGTACCTCTTCCTGCGCGTGGTCTCGCTGCTCAGCGTCGTGATCATCCCGGTGGTCGTGGCGATCCTGCTGGCGGCGCTCTTCCAGCCGGCCAGCGCCGCCCTGGTGCGGTGGGGCGTCAAACGGTCCCTGGCGGCCGGCCTGGTGCTGGTCGGTGGCCTGCTGCTGGTCTTCGGCGGGCTCAGCCTGATCGTGCGGACCTTCATCTCCCAGCTGGACACCCTGTCGGCGCGGGTCACCGAGGGCATCGACGAGGTGCAGACGTGGCTGTCGCGTGGCCCGCTGCACCTGACCGACGCGCAGCTCAGCCAGTACGTCGAACAGGCCCGCAGCGCCTTCACCGCCAATCAGGGCGCCGTCACCAGCGGGGCGATCAGCACCGCCGCCACCCTGGGTGAGGTGGTCACCGGCTTCTTCCTGGTGCTGTTCACCCTCTTCTTCTTCCTGCGCGACGGCGCCCAGATCTGGTCGTTCCTGTGCCGGCTGCTGCCGCGGGAGGCCCAGGTGCCGACCGCGCGGGCCGGGCACTACTCCTGGCACACGCTCGTGTCGTATGTGCACGCCACGGTGCTCGTCGCCTTCGTCGACGCGGTCGGCATCGGCATCGGCCTGGCCGTGCTGCGGGTGCCGCTGGCCCTGCCGCTGGCCGCCCTGGTGTTCCTCGGCGCGTTCATCCCGGTGATCGGCGCGACCCTGACCGGCGCGGTGGCGGTGCTCGTCGCCCTGGTCGCGAACGGCCCGGTCACCGCCGTGACGGTGCTGATCATCGTGATCGCGGTCCAGCAGCTCGAAGGCCACGTCCTGCAGCCGCTGATCATGGGCCGGGCGGTGGCGCTGCACCCACTCGCGGTGATCCTGGCGATCGCCGGCGGCATCGTGGTGGCCGGAATCGTCGGCGGCCTCATCGCTGTCCCGCTGCTGGCCGTGCTGAACACCGCGATCCGTTACCTGGTGCGCCACCCGTCCGGCGAACCGACCCCGGACCGGGAACCGCCGGGCACCGAGCCGACCGACGACGACGAGGCCGAGCAGGAGGACCGGGCCGAGGCGGCACAGCGGGCCACCGACCCGGCGAACCCGCCGCCGGCCCACACCTCGGTGTCCTGACGCGGTCCCGCTCAGGAGGTGGTGACGACCCCGCCGATGCCGGTGCGGCCGGCCGGGGTCGCCACCAGCTCGACGGTCACCCCGTCGCGGACGTGGTCACCGAAGACGCCGGTGATCGCATCGGTGACCACCGTGACGAGCCGGGCCACGATCTCGTCGGCGTCGGGCCGGTCGAACGCGGCCGCCTTGATGCCGAAGGTGACGAACGGCGATGGCTGCGCGGCCGGTTTGCCGCCGACGCCCCAGCGGTGCGGGGGCAGGCCGATCAGCTTGATGTCGACCAGGCCGCGGGCCCACTCGCCGTAGACCGAGACGACCGCGTCGGTCAACGCGCTGATCAGCACGGTCTCACGGCCGGCCAGGTCGCTCTCCAGCACGTGGACGCTGAGGTGTGGCATATCCTCCTCCTCCATGGCTTTGAGGGTAAAACAGCTTTGAACGCAAAAAAGCTTTGATAGCAAAGGTATTCGGAGGGCGTACGCCATGTCAACCGACGACACTGTCCGCGAGCTGCTCCTGGTGATGCCACGGATGGTCGGCCGGATCAAGAAGCTGCCCCTGCCCGAGCAGCTGCGGTCGCTCGACCTCGCGCCCCGGCATCTGTCGATGCTGTCCCTGCTGCTGCTCGACGGCCCGCAGACCGTCTCGCGGCTGGCCGGGGTGCTGGGTGTCGCCCCGACCACGATCAGCCTCATCGTGAGCGACCTGAGCCGCCGCGGGGTCCTGGTGCGCCGCGAGGACGACGACGACCGCCGCCGCCGGATCGTCGACATCAGCCCGGACAGCCGGGAGGCCATCACCGCGTGGCTGTCACCGGGCGCACAGGCGTGGCGGCAGGCGCTGGCCCCGCTCAGCCCGGCCGAGCAGCGGGCCTTCGTCGACACCCTGCTGCGCTACGAGCAGGCCGTCACAGCGATCCGCGATCAGTGAGGAACGGGCGCAGCTCACCGTCCTCGGCGTCGGTCATCGCGCCGCGCGGCAGATCGATCACGATGCCGCCCTCCCGGCCCATCAGGCTGACATCCGGGCTCACCGCGACGGCCTTGACCGCGCCCGGAACGTCAGTGGTGATCGGTGTCCGGGCCGACCAGCAGCATGAAGGTACGGGCCAGGCCGAACTGCGCGGTGCGCGGCCAGTCCAGGGCGGCCAGCGCCTTCTCGGACGGCTCGTGCCGGTGGCCGTTGATCCGGACCTCGCACTCGGTGAAGTCGCCGCCCTGGCCGACGAGCATGCGGATGCCGTTGAGGTGCGGCCGGTCGAGTCCGGTGGCGATCACCGGGGCGAGGGCCGACCAGGGCATCTCGTCGACGAACCACTGCTGTTTGGCCGGTGACCCGTCGACGGACCATCCGGTGACACCGCCGACGATCGCGTGCCAGCCGGGGAAGCCGCCCGGGTCGGCGGACCCGAAGTGGCTCGCCAGCCGTCCCTGTCGCTCCACCATCTCCAGCGCGGTGACCAGGCAGGTGTCGATGAACGCCTGGATCGCCTGCCGGGCGGCGTCGGCCGGGTCCTGGGCGAGGCCCATCGTGCAGTCGGTGAGGGTGGGCACGTCCGCCCGGTCCGCGTTGAGCAGGATCTCCAGGTCGAGATGCCGATAGTCCTCGCTGTCCGGCTCGCGCAGCCGGATGCCCATCGACCCGGAGCGGAGCATCGGCCCGTCGGTCATCCGCCAGTTGCCGCCGACCGCGTCGAGCATCGGGGCGGCGATCTCGAGGACACGTTCGGCGGGCAGCGGCCGTGGCGATGAGTCGATCATGGTGGGCAGCCTAGGTGATCAGGCCTGGTCCTGCGGGAGCGCCAGCCGCAGCAGGGCCTCGGTGGCCGGGCCGGCGGGGGTCGTGGCGGGCAGGGCCACCGCCACCCGCCAGTCCGGGACCGGGCCGGTGACCGGGGCCGCGTGCAGGCCCTTCGCCTGCGGTTTGCGGGTCACCGGGGCCGGGACCAGAGCCACCCCGAGGTCCTGGTGGACGAAGTCGAGCAGCGTGTGCACGTCGTTGACCTCGACGGCCACCCGGCGGTCGGCGCCGGCGCGGGCGAACGCCACGTCGTTGACGCGGCGCGCGCCCCAGTCGGCGCTGAAGTCGATGAACTCGCTGCCGGCCAGGTCACCGACGGCAACCGTCTCGCTGTCGGCGAGCGCGTGCGCCGGGTGGCAGAGCAGCATCATCCGTTCGGCGGCGACCGGCAGCAGGCGTACGCCGTCCGGCGCCGGCCCGGGCAGTGCGACGAATCCGGCCTGCAGCCGCCCGGCCCGCACCAGCTCGATCAGGTGCCCGGATCCGGCGTAGCGCAACCGGACCTCGACGCCGGGGTGGGCGCGCCGGAAGGAGGCGACCAGCGGCGCCATGTCGATCACGCCGAGGCACTGTTCGGCGCCGATGGCCAGGCTGCCCCGCAGCAGTCCGCGGACGGCGGCGACCGCGTCCCGGGCGGCGGCCGCGCCGGCCAGCGTGCGGTGGGCCTCGGTGAGCAGCGCCCGGCCGGCGTCGGTCAGCTCGACCCGGCGGGTGTGGCGGATGAACAGGTCGGCGTCGAGCTCGCGCTCCAGGGCACGGATCGAGGCGGACAGGCCGGACTGGGCGACCCGCATCCGCTGGGCGGCCCGGGTGAAGTGCCGTTCCTCGGCGACCGCCACGAAGTACTCGAGATGCCGCAGTTCCACGACCGATCACTGTAGCTGCTGAATTCCAGCGGTTTCTTCTGTTGGACGGCGGGAACGGGGGCATACCAGGGTGGAGACGTACACATCTTCAGGAGGAATCCATGCAGAGCCGTCGCATCGGTGACGTGCAGGTCAGCGCGATCGGACTCGGTGGCATGCCGATGTCGATCGAGGGCCGGCCGGACGAGGACCGCTCGATCCGTACCATCCACGCCGCCCTGGACGCCGGTGTCACCCTGATCGACACCGCCGACGCCTACCACATCGGCGCCGACGAGGTCGGGCACAACGAGTCGCTGATCGCCCGGGCGCTCGCCTCCTACGGCGGTGACACCTCCGGGGTGCTGGTCGCGACCAAGGGCGGGCACCTGCGGCCGGGTGACGGCAGCTGGACCGTGAACAGCTCGCCCGACTACCTGAAGCAGGCGTGCGAGGCCTCGCTCAAGCGGCTCGGCGTCGACGCGATCGGCCTCTACCAGCACCACCGGCCGGACCCGCGGGTGCCGTACGCGGACGCGATCGGCGCGATCCGGGACCTGCTGGACGCCGGGAAGATCCGGATGGCCGGCATCTCCAACGCGAACCCGCAGCAGATCCGCGAGGCGCGGGAGATCCTGGGTGGGCGGCTGGTGTCGGTGCAGAACCAGTTCTCGCCCGCGTTCCGTTCGTCCGAGCCGGGGCTGGAGCTCTGCACCGAGCTGGGCATCGCCTTCCTGCCCTGGTCGCCGCTGGGCGGCATCCAGGCGGCGGGCTCGCTGGGCGGCGCGTTCGCCGAGGTCGCCGAGAGGCACGGGGTGAGCCCGCAGCGGGTGTGCCTGGCCTGGCACCTGGCCAAGTCGCCGGTGTCGATCCCGATCCCGGGTGCGAGCCGCCCGGAGACGATCACCGACTCGGCCGCCGCCGACACGCTGGAACTGACCGCCGACGACCTCGCCGTCCTGCCCTGAAGGAAAGATCCGTGGAATACCGACGCAGCGGCCGTAGTGGCCTGAAACTGCCCGCGGTCTCGCTCGGCCTGTGGCACAACTTCGGCGACGACAAGCCGCTCCAGACCCAGCGTGACATCCTGCGCCGGGCGTTCGAGCTGGGCATCACCCACTTCGACCTGGCCAACAACTACGGCCCGCCGTACGGGTCGGCGGAGGAGAACTTCGGCCGCATCCTGGCCACCGACTTCTCCGGGCGCCGCGACGAGCTGGTGATCTCGACGAAGGCGGGCTACGACATGTGGCCCGGCCCGTACGGCAACGGGGGTTCCCGCAAGTATCTGACCGCCTCGCTGGACCAGTCGCTGAAGCGGATGGGCGTGGACTACGTCGACATCTTCTACTCGCACCGGCTCGACCCGGAGACGCCGCTCGAGGAGACGATGGGCGCCCTGGACGCGGCGGTGCGCGCGGGCAAGGCGCTCTACGTCGGCATCTCGTCCTACTCGCCGGCGCGAACCGCCGAGGCCGCGGCGATCCTGCGTGACCTGGGCACCCCGCTGCTGATCCACCAGCCGTCGTACTCGATGTTGAACCGCTGGATCGAGGACGGCCTGCTCGACACCCTGGAGCAGGCGGGCGCCGGGTGCATCGCGTTCTCGCCGCTGGCGCAGGGCATGCTCACCGACCGTTACCTGGAGGGCGTGCCGGAGGACTCGCGGGCCGGCGCCGGCAAGTCGCTGAGCACCGACCTGCTCAGCGAGGAGAACCTGGACAAGATCCGGGCGCTGAACACGATCGCCGGCCGTCGGGGGCAGAGCCTCGCGCAGATGGCGATCGCCTGGGTGCTGCGCGACCCGCGGATGACCTCCACGGTGCTCGGCGCCAGCAGTGTCGCCCAGCTGGAGACCAACGTGGCGGCGCTGGACAACGCGTCGTTCACCGCCGACGAGCTGGCCGAGATCGACAAGCACGCCACCGAGTCAGGCATCGACCTGTGGGCGGGCTCCAGCAGCCAGTGACAGCGGTGGCAGGGTGAAGGTGAAGCAGGAGCCGCCACCGGGATCGTCGACGGCGGTGATGGTGCCGCCGTGCCGCT
The DNA here is from genome assembly GCF_900113015.1 of Actinoplanes philippinensis. GTDB lineage: Bacteria > Actinomycetota > Actinomycetes > Mycobacteriales > Micromonosporaceae > Actinoplanes > Actinoplanes philippinensis. The sequence continues at coordinate 52,543 of NZ_FONV01000020.1, read as the reverse complement.
CGACGATGCGTTTGCAGATGGTCAGGCCGAGCCCGGTGCCGTGGTAATCGCCGCCGGCGTGGGCCCGGTGGAAGTTGCCGAAGATCGCCTCGTGCTGTCCGGGCGGGATGCCGATGCCGTTGTCGACGATCCGGACGGCGACCATCCCGTCGTCGTCCTCGGCGGTGATCCGCACGACCGGGATCACCCCGGGGGCGGTGTACTTGACGGCGTTGCCGATCAGGTTGTCCAGCAGCTGCCGGACCAGCACCTGGTCGGCGCGCACCGGCGGGAGCGCGCCGATCGTGAAGCGGGGCGCCGGGTCGCCGGCGGCCACCGCGGCGTCCGTGCGGGCGAGAGCGATGTCGGCGGCCACCTCGGCCAGGTCCACCGGGGCCGGGGTGACCGTCGCCTCCCGCGTGGTCGCGTAGGCGAGCAGCCCGTCGATCAGGCCGCGCATCCGTGCCGACGAACGGGTGACCCGGGTGAGATCGGTGTACGCCTCACCCACGCTCGGATGGTCCGGCGCGTCCTCCAGCGACTCCATCGCGGCCGATGTCCACCCGTCCACGCTGGTCAGCGGGTTGAGCAGGTCGTGGGCGACGACACCGGCGAAACTGGTCAGCTCGTCGCGGTGCCGGCGCTCGGCGGTCACGTCGTGGAAGAGCACCACCGCGCTGTGCGTGCCGTCGGGATGCGGCAGCGCGGTGGCCGTCACGTGCACGATCCGGCTCTCCGGCTCGCCGGGCCGGTTCACGACGATGTCGGCGCCGGCGGTGTCCTGTTCGGCCAGCGCCCGCAGCCGGGCGGGGTCGGCGCCGAGCATGCCGGCGACCGCCGGGTTGCGCACCGTCACCCGGTCGTCCGGGCCGATCACGGCCAGGCCGTCGGGCATCGCGTCGATGATCGCGGTGAGCAGATCCTTCTCCTGAGCCAGGGCGTTCAGCAGCATGTTCCGCTCCTCTCGGCCCAGGGCCAGGGCCAGCCCGACCAGGGCCACCAGCGTGACGAAGAGCTGCACCACCACCGCCCGCAGCGGTACATCGCCGACGTGGGCGAACGGCCCGTAACCGAGCAGGGTGTAGCGCAGCGCGACGACGCTGATCACCAGGTTGTGCAGCAGCACCCACGGGGTGGCGAGCCGGACCCCGACCAGGACGCTGATGCCGAGCAGGGCGAACGACACCGGGAACTGCGGCTCGTAGGCGAAGACGGCCACGTGAAGGGCGATGCTCAACGTGCCGATACCGGCGATCTCGGCGATCCGCCGGGGCGCGACGGGGGCGCGCCGCCGTCCGGCCGCGCGCCGGCTGAGCGCCGCGCCCGCGCAGATCCCGGCCGACCCGATGATCAGGATGCTGGCGGTGTGCCGGGCCACCGACATGGCAGTGACCGTGACCGGGAACGAGCCGGTGACCAGCCCGCGGCCGACCAGGCTGACGACGCTGGCCGCGATGGTCGCCGTGAAGCCGGTCCGCAGCAGATCCCACAGGTCGCGGGGCGAGCGCAGCGGCTCGGTGCCGCCGGCGCCCCACAGGTGGGGGCTGCGGCGGCGCCACAGCCGGAGGAAGACCAGCGCCTGCACCAGCCCGACCAGCCCGGCGACGGCACCGACCGCGGCGCTGGTGCCGGTACGCCAGTTGGTCACGCCCAGGATCAGCGTGAGCAGCGCCATGTCGAGATGCCGGGTGGGCGCCCGCCGGTGCGCGCAGAACCAGACCACCGCCACACCGGCGGCCGGCCAGGCCAGGTTGTGGTTGCCGACCAGCACGAGACGCCGCCCCGCGTAACACGCGGCGGCGTAGGCGAGAGCGAAGCACACGGTCCGCACCAGGGAGCTCCGGTAGCCGGCTTTCACCGCTCACCTCCCGACGGACGGTCGACACCTCCCCATCGGCCGGTCCGGCGTGATGCTGAGTGGTCAGGCCACGGTCAGCGCCGTCCAGGACACCGGCGGCAGCGTGATCGTCACGACGTTGCCGGAGATCGCGGCGGTGTCGTTGGCGCGCGGGGCCACCCGCTCCGGCTCGGCCAGGGTGTTCGCCGCGTACGGGTCGTCGTCCCAGATGCCGGTCGCGGCCACCGACGAGCGCGCCGGGAAGCTCGTCAGGTCGACGGTCACCGTGGCCGGGCCGGTGGTGTCCCGGTTCTGCAGGAACAGCCGGACGGTGCCGTGGTCGTCGACGGTGGCGGCCGCGGCCACCGCCGGCACCTCGCCGTACCGGGCGGTCGCGACGGTGCCGGTGTCGATCCCGACGGCGAGTGCCGTACCCCCGGCCGCCTTGGACGTGAGAGAGAACGGGAAGAAGGTGGTCTGACGCCAGGCGGGGCCGCCGGGCTCGGTCATGATCGGCGCGATCACGTTGACCAGCTGCGCGAGCGACGCCGAGGTGACCCGGTCGGCGTGGTTGAGCAGGGTGATCAGCAGCCCGCCGACGGTGACCGCGTCGGCGACCGTGTAGACGTCCTCCAGAAGCCGCGGCGCGACCGGCCAGTCGTCGATCGCGAACGTGCCCTCCTGCGCGTTCCAGCGGGTGTAATACCAGACGTTCCACTCGTCGAACGAGATGTCGATGCGTTTGGCGGACCGTCTGACGGCCTGCACGTGGTCGGCGGTGGCCACCACGGCCCGGATGAACGCGTCCATGTCGGCCCCGGACGCCAGGAAACTCGCCAGGTCACCGTCGTGCTCCTGGTAGTAGGCGTGGCAGGAGATGTAGTCGACGTCGTCGTAGGTGTGCTCCAGCACCGTGCGCTCCCAGGTGCCGAAGGTGGGCATGTCCCGGTTCGACGAGCCGCACACCACCAGCCGCACGCCGGTGTCGACGAGCCGCATCGCCTTCGCCACCCGGGACGCGAGCCGGCCGTACTCCTCGGCGCTGCGGTGACCGACCTGCCACGGGCCGTCCATCTCGTTGCCGAGACACCACATCGTCACCCCGAACGGCGCCTCGCGGCCGTTGGCCCGGCGCTGGTCGGAGCGGGTGGTCCCGGACGGCACGTTGGTGTACTCGATCAGGTCGACGGCCTCCTGCAGGCCGCGGGTGCCCAGATTGACGGCCAGCATCAGCTCGCTGCCGACCAGGTCGAGCCACTGCTGGAACTCGTGCAGCCCGACCAGGTTGGTCTCGGTCGAGTGCCACGCCAGGTCCAGCCGCCGCGGCCGCTGCCCGACCGGGCCGACGCCGTCCTCCCACCGGTGGCCGGAGACGAAGTTGCCGCCCGGGTAGCGGATCGTGGTGACGCCCAGCTCCTTGACCAGCTCGACCACGTCCCGGCGGAACCCGTCCGGCCCGGCCGTGGGATGTCCCGGCTCGTGGATCCCGTCGTAGATGTGCCGGCCCAGATGCTCGACGAACCCACCGAACAGCCGCCGGTCGACCGGGCCGACCGCGAACGACGGATGCAGTGTGAGATCGGCACGGGTCACGCGGGAACTCCTTCACGTCAGGCGTTGATCAAGAAAGACTATGTACCCGTGACATCGTTTCGCACCGAACTGGCCTCCCCCCAGCCGGGCCGCGGCGGCCTGCCCGCCCGTGCCCACCTGCGCTCCGACGCGCCCCGCCAGCCGCTCGACGGCGCCTGGCAGGTCCGGCGGCGCCCCGACGGCGGCTGGTCGGAGATCCGCGTCCCCGGCCACCTGCCCCTGCAGGGCCACGGCACGCCGATCTACGCCAACGTGCAGTTCCCGTTCCCGGTCGACCCGCCCTTCCCGCCGGACGACAACCCGGAGTTCGACCACCGGCTGGAGTTCGAGGCCGACCCCGCGGTGCTCGCCCACCCGTCGGCGCTGCGGTTCGAGGGCGTCGACGGCGCCGCGACCGTCCGGCTCAACGACGTCGAGCTGGGCACCCTGCGCGGCAGCCGGCTGACCACCGAGTTCGACACCACCGGTGTGCTCCGCGACGGCGTCAACGTGCTCCAGGTGCGCCTGGCGCAGTGGTCGGCGCACAGCTACCTCGAGGACCAGGACATGTGGTGGATGCCCGGCATCTTCCGCAGCGTCACGCTGCTCGCGCGACCCGCGGGCGGCATCCGCGACGTCTTCGTGCACGCCTCCTACGACCACCGCGACGGCTCCGGGACCCTGCGGGTCGACGTCGACAGCGATGCGGCGGTCACCGTCAGCGTCCCGGCTCTCGGCCGCGAGGACCTGAGCGCGGGGGAGTCCCATCACTTCCGGTCCGTCGATCCCTGGACCGCCGAGACCCCCAGCTTGTACGCCGTACGCGTGCACACCCAGCAGGAGACCGTCACCCTGCGGGCGGGATTCCGCACGGTGCACGTGGACGACGCGACCCTCATGCTCAACGGCCGTCCGCTGCTGCTGCGCGGCGTCAACCGGCACGAACACGACCCGCTGCACGGCCGGACCGTCGACCTCGCCACCGCCCGCGCCGAGCTGGAGCTGATGAAACGGCACAACATCAACGCGGTACGCACGTCGCACTACCCGCCGCAGGCGGATTTCCTGGACCTCACCGACGAGCTCGGCCTCTACGTGATGGTCGAGAACGACCTGGAGACCCACGGCTTCGAGCTCAACGACTGGCGCGGCAACCCCAGCGACGACCCGCTGTGGCACGACGCGATCCTCGACCGGATGCGCCGCACCGTGGAACGCGACAAGAACCACCCCAGCGTGCTCTTCTGGTCGCTCGGCAACGAGGCCGGGACCGGCGCCAACCTCGACGCGATCGCACAGTGGACCAAGCGGCGTGACCCGTCGCGTCCGGTGCACTACGAGGGCGATCGGCGCTCACGGCACGTGGACGTGTACTCGCGGATGTACGCCACCACCGCCGAGGTCGAGCGGATCGGCGCCGGCACCGAGCCGGAGGACGAGCACCGGCGCGAACTGCCGTTCCTGCTCTGCGAGTACGCGCACGCGATGGGCAACGGGCCGGGCGGCCTCTCCGAGTACCAGGAGCTGTTCCACCGCTACCCGCGGCTGGCCGGCGGGTTCATCTGGGAGTGGGTGGAGCACGCGCTGCACGCCGGGACGACCGCCGAGGGCCGGACCGTCCAGCTCTACGGCGGCGACTTCGGCGAGCGGGTGCACGACGGCAGTTTCGTCATCGACGGGCTGGTCCACGCCGACAGGACGCCGGGGCCGGGGCTCGCCGACGTGGCCCGCGTCTTCGCGCCGGTCGGGCTGACCATCGACGCCGAACGGTCCACGGTGACGATCGTCAACCGTTACCACAGCCTGGACCTGACACATCTGGACGCGGACTTCCCGCTGCCTCCGGTGGCGCCGGGCGACACAGTGACCGTACCCCTGGAGGTCTCCTCGCTCGTGACCCTGTCCTTGCGGGACCGCCGGCAGGGGCATGAGGTGGCCTGGGCGCAGCACGTCCCGCCGCGGCCCGCGCCCGCTGTCGAGGCCACCGCCGTGCCGTCCGGCGACCTGCGGCTCGGTCCCGCGGTCTTCGACGCCCGGACCGGGATGCCGGTGCGGCTCGGCGACCTCGGCCTGCACGACGTGGCGGTGAGCCTGTGGCGGGCGCCGACCGAGAACGATCGCGGTCAGGGGTGGGAGGAACGTGACCTGCCGTCGATGGCCGACCGCTGGGCCGCGGCCCGCCTCGGCGACCTGCGGACCCGCCTGATCGGCATCACCGCCGACGGTCCCGCTCTCGTCGTGCGGACCCGCAGCGGCCCGCCGGTGATCGACGCCGGGGTGGACGTGACATGGCGCTGGACCAGCGACGGCGACGCGCTGGCGCTCGACCTGACGATCGAGCCCTACGGCCGCTGGCCGTGCGAGTGGGCGCGCGCCGGGATCGACCTGCGCCTCGACCGTCCCACCGCCCGGGTCACCTGGACCGGCTGGGGTCCCGGCCCGCAGTACCCGGACACCGGCCAGGGCGCCCGCTACGGCACGTTCACCGCCGGCCGCGACACCTACGCGGTACGCACGGTGCGCCCTCAGGAGCACGGCGCCCGCCGCGTCGACGACGCCACCATCGACCTGGCGCCCGCCCCGGAGAACCGGCCGGAGCGGGCCGGAGCCGGGCTGCGGGTGCGGGGCGTCGACGTGCCACTGACCGTGCGGCCCTGGTCGCGGGAGACCGTCGCGGCGACCGCCCACGACCACGAGCTGCCGGCCGCCGCGTCCACGTGGATCTCGCTGGACGCGGCGGCCTCCGGCGTCGGCACGGCGTCGTGCGGGCAGGGGGTGCTGCCGCCCTACCGGCTCGCACCCTCCACCCGGCGGCTCCGGGTCGTGCTTCAGCAGCCGATCCGGGAGGAGCCGGTCGCCACGTCGTCGTACCAGAGCGTGTCCGAGCCCTCGCCGTAGCTCTCCCAGCCCAGCTTCAGGTCGGTGAGCCGCGGCCGGTACGTGCGGTTCAGCCACTGCCCGTCGATGTCGTGCGTGGCCACCCCGTCCTGCAGCAGCCCCGGCACCGACACGCCGTCCAGCCAGGTCTCCATCGTCCCGTCCGCGCCGTTCACCTTGAACTCGACACAGTTCCAGGAGCCCACCGGCAGCGGACGGGACTGGGCCACCCCGGCCGGGCTCTGCTCGGGCAGCGTCGCGTCGTCGGAGGCCCGGTTCCACTGGAGAGCGCCGTTCTGCCCGCCGAACCGCAGATCCCGGTCCCCGTCGGCGGCGTCCCGGAGGGCGACCATGGTGATGTGCGAGGCGGGCAGGGCGGTGGTGTGCCGGACCCAGTAACGCACGTACGTCGCGGTGCCGAGGATCGCCGCGTTCCGTACGAAGACGTGGTTGCAGTAGCCGGTCGCCCCGTTGACCCGCAACGAGGTGCCGCCGGTGTGCGCGACGGCCTTGTCGATCGTGGCCGTGCCGGCGCCCTGACAGTCCGGGTAGGTGACCGCCCAGTCGCCGCCCGGCGTCCCGGCCGCCTGCCCCTCGAACCCGTCACAGCGGATCCCCGTCCCGCAGACCGGCGCCGGCCCGGTCGAGGTGCTCGGCGACGGGCCGGCGCTGGACGGCGGCGGGCTCGACGGCGGCACCGGGACGTCACCTGAACAGGAGACCCCGTTGAGCGCGAAGTCGGTCGGCTTGGCGTTGGTCCCGGAGTAGGTGGCCTGGAACCCGAACGAGGCGGCCGCGCCGGTGTTCAGCGAGCCGTTCCAGCTCAGGCTGGACGCGGTGACCCGGTTGCCGGACTGGCTCACGGACGCGTTCCAGCCGTTGGACACGGCCTGGTTGCCGCCGAACGTCCAGGACAGCGTCCAGGAGCTGACGGCCGGCCCGGTGTTGGTGAGCTTGACGTCCGCGGTGAACCCGGTGGCCCACTGGTTGACGGTGAAGTCCACGGTGCAGACGGTGGCTGCCTGAGCCGGGGGAACGTGCAGCCCGGCGACGATCCCGCCGGATGCGACGGCAACGGCCGCGACGGCGAGCAGAGGACGGAGACGCATGGGGGAAGCTCCTTCGGGAACGGGTATGGGAGCGCTCCCAAATATAGACGATGATGAGTCGCTATTTCTCCCGAACCGACTGCTTCCTCCGGTGCCTGTCTGCTCCGGCCGGGCTCGTCCGGTCCCTCTCACACCGTCTGGGCGATGGACCTGGCGATGGCGGCCCACCGCGACCGGCGCCCCTTGCCCGGCCGGTTCCGCAGCGCCTCGCGCGCCGTCCCGGCGTCGTAGAGCGGCGTCCGATCGTCGAGGTGCGCGACGGGTTCGAGCCCGACGCGTCGTACCGCCGTCCTCGCGGACGCCGGATCGAGCCCGAACTCCTCGCCGAGCTGCCTTGTGGTGAGCGCCGCCCGGCCGTCCACAGTGATCACGATCTCGGTCATGGATGACACGCTAGCGCGTCAAATCAACTCCCGCGGCGTCCTGCGGGTTCTCCGGCCGGCCGGGGACTGCCCTCGGGGTGATCGCCGGCCCCGGCTCGCGTCGACGGCAGGTGCCGATCCGTTCGCGTCGGTGCGCCCGGTCGGTGGGTCACTTGTTCAGCAGGGGCACGACGATGGCGAGGAGGCGGTTGATCGGGGCGGCGTGTGGCTGGCCGCAATCATGCACGGTCACCGACGACACCGGGGTGGCCACCTGGTACTCGTAACCGTCGTTGCAGGCCGGCAGCTCCGGGCGACCCGCCTGACCGGTGAAGTCCTTGGAGGTGACCAGCCGGCTCAGCTCCGCCACCGAGGCGGCCGGCAGGGAGGTCTTCGCCGCCGGGCGGCTCTGGCTGGTCACCGTCACCGAGCCGTTCGCGGCGATCTCGGCGCGGTCCTCGACGCCCGCGAAACCGCCCCGGCGGGTGACCACCAGGGGGAAGGCCGCCGCGGTCGGCGCCGTGGCCGGTGACATCGTGGCGGGGGACGCCGCCGGTGATGCGGACGCCGTCGCCGACGACGGTGCGGGGGAGACGGCCGGCGGCGTGGCGGCCGGCGAGGTGGCGGCGGGCGGCGACGGCGTGGACTCCGGGGTCCCGCCCGTGCATCCGGCCGGGCCGGCGAGCATCAGCACGGCCAGGACCGTCGAGGTGTATGACTTCGGCACGGGGCTTCCTCTGCTGTCGACGACATCGGCCATCGTAAGTAACCGCCCGCGGGCCGCCGGAATCCACCCACGGCAACCACAGGTCGGCACCGCGGGGCGCCGACTCCTCCGGCAGGGGCGGCGACCGCACCGGCTAGGCTGGTCGGCCCCGCCCGAGAGTGAGCCGATGCCGACCAGCGCCGAGGACGTTCGCGAACCGCCGGCCCGGCGATCCGGATCCCCCTCGACCGCGACTGATCACCTGGCGATCTGGCTGCGGGTCCGCGAGCAGGTGCCGTGGCGCGACGTCGTCCCGCACCCGGTCACGCCGACAGCCGCGGTCCATGACGGGTACCTGGAGTTCGCCCGGCGGCGGCCCGGGCTGCCGGCCGCCTACGACGACGTCCGCGCCCGGGCCGCCGCGGGCACGCCCCTGACCACGGAGCTGCTGGCCCGCTGGAACGGGCTGGCCCGCGGCATCTCGCGACCACGGTTCCGGCAGGGCGACGCCTACGCCAAGAACGGCCGGGAGCGGTACGCGCTGCACGCCGGCACCGAGCAGCGGTTCGCCGAGTGCGTGGCGCAGGCGGCCGACCGGGCGATCCCCGTGACCGCCCGGTCGGCCCGCCTCCACCTCGACATCGCGTTCTTCCACCCGTTCGACGACGGCAACGCCCGCCTCGCCGGGCTCGCGCTGCAGTTCGTCCTGCGGCGTGAGGGGGTGTGCCTCGACGAGCCCGTCCCGATCCTCACGGCGGTCCGCCGCGCCGACGACGCGGACGGGGCGGCCGGCCTGGCCCGCCTCGTCCACGGCATCGCCGGCGCCACCCACCGCCGGTGGTTGCGGCACGACGCCGGGACGGTCACGCCGCGGTGCAGGCCGTCCCGTTCAGGGTGAAGGCGGCCGGCGCCGGATTGGCGCCGGTGTGGGTGGCGTTGAAGCCGAAACTCACCGTGCCGCCCGCCGGCAGGCTCCCGTTCCACGAGGTGTTCGTGGCCGTCACCTGGGTTCCGGATTGGGTGACCGTGGCCGACCAGGCTTGCGAGACCTTCTGACCGGCGGTGTACGGGAAGGTCAGCGTCCACCCGTTGACCGCGGCCGGCCCGTTGGTGATCGTCACGGTGGCGGTGAAGCCGGAGCCCCAGTCGTTGGTGGTGTAGGCGACCCGGCATCCGCCGGCGGGCGACGTCGACGGCGACGGCGGGACCGACACCGACACCGAGGGGGACGGCGACGGCGGGACGGACACCGAGGCGGACGGTGACGGAGACGGGGACGACCCGCCGGGCACCGAGCCCCACACGAGTGTCGTTCCGTCGTACAGCGCAATCCTGGTGTTGGGGCCGGAGGCCGTCTGGTAGGACGGATCGTTCGCCGGGTTCCACACACCGCCCTCGGCGACACCGATCTTGAGCTGCACCTCCATCCGGTGGGCCGACTGACCGGCCGGCGCGATGGTGTATCCGGTGCAGTCGACCTCGACATACCAGATGTCGCCGGAATACTGCTTGGCCGAGGCCGGCCCGGGGCAGCCCTGCGTGTAGGGCGAGCTGACCTGCAGCGCGCTGCTGTCGTCGCGGGTGAAGTAGTAGCGGAACCTCCCGGCGGTGAGCGCGCGGGCGGGGAACGCCGACTTGTTGTAGACGACCAGCTTCACGCCGGTGGACCGGGTCTCGTTCTGCATGACCGTCGACTCGACCGACAGCTCCGGGATGTCCGGCGTCTCGGCGACCGGGAAGCCGGTCAGCGCCGCCCCGCCGAACTCGCCGTAGAGCCGGGCCAGCGCCGACGTGAACCCGGCGTTGTAGTCGGTGGCCACCTCGTTCATCACGTAGTCGCCGCGGCTGTCGGTGTACTTGTCGTCGGGCGAGGACGGGCCGCCCACCAGGGCGCCGTAGAGCACGTGCCGGGTCTCGGCGGGCACCTGCTGGCTGTCCCACCAGGAGCCGTGGGCCGTACGGTGATGGGGGTTCTTCGGGGAGTTGTCGCCGAACCCGATCACATAGCTGGAGCTGCGCGGGTTGTCGCCGAGGGCGTAGTTGATCTGCCGCACCGCGAAGTCGTGGTAGCGCTGCTTACGCGTGGCGTCGCCGAGGTGGTCGCTGTGCACTAGCGCGACGAACGCGGTGTTGGCGGCGTACCGCAGGGCGCCCCACGAGTCGACGACCACCATGCCGCCCGGCGACGTGCGGACCTTCTCGCCGTTGACGCCGACGGTGAACCAGTCGAGCCACCGGTTCGCGTCGTCGAGGTACTTCTGCTTGCCGGTCAGCTGGGCGAGCAGCACGTAGTTGCCGTACTGCTTGTTGTCCCAGGAGATGGTCCACTTGTACATCTTGGTGGTGGTCTGGTTCTCGTTGCCCTGCGCGTCGTACCCCGCCTCGGCCTTGGCCAGATAGGTGGCGTCGCCGGTGGCCCGGTGCAGCCAGATCGCGCCCCACACCAGCTCGTCGGCGTAACCGCTCCACGATTTGTAGAACGCCGTCGCGTCGGTGATGCACTCGTGGTAGCTCTTGCGCACCCGGTCGGCGAACGAATACAGCTGCTTGGCGTGGGTGAGCAGGGTGTCGGCGTACTGCGGGTCGGTGGGACGGAAGACCATCGAGGAGGCTGCCATCGCGGCCGCGGTCTCCGCGGCCAGCTCGCTGCCGCCACAGGTCGCATCGATCTTGTACGCCGGGCGCGCCATCGGGAGCACCTCGGCCGGCCCCCACCACTTGTGGTCGTCGTCGCCCTTGCCGACCTGCCCGTAGAGCACGTCGGCCGAGGGGTGCGCCTTGATGAAGTAGTCGTTGGGCACCCGCAGGTTGTTCAGCAGGTGGGTCAACTGCCCGGAGCCGGCGTACGCGTCCCGGTTCTCCACGGCGCCCCAGGCGAGCATCGTGGTGGTGAACGCCATCGGCAGGCCGAACTTGACGTGGTCGCCGGCGTCGTACCACCCGCCGGTCAGGTCGAGGCCCTTGTCGGCGCCGTCGGTCATCGCCGAGTCGCCGCGCCACGACACCCTGTTCCACGCCGGTTTCTTGCCGGACACCTGTGCCTCGTAGAAGAGCAGCGACTTCTGAAGCGCCTCGCCGTAGCGGTAGGGCGCGGCGGCGGCATCGGACGGTACGGCGGTCCAGAGCAGGCCGGCGCTGAGCGCGGCAGCCGTGAGGACAGTGACGATCTTCTTCAACATCGGGCGGCCCCACACCTCTTAAGACAGTGACCGATATCGTTGCATGGGAGCGCTCCCACTTCAATGGTGTGTCGAGCCTGTTACGGGAGCGGGTGCCGCCGACGGATGGCGAGGCCTCTCGGATGGCATTTCCGCGGGGATTGAGAGGCAGATCTCCGCGGGTCTCCCGAGAACGTGCCACCCCCGATGACATGCCCATACTTCGATCGCCCGACGGGTCAGCCTTCTCCCCGCCGCGACGATCATGAGAGTGAGGGGCACACATGGACATCTGCGTACCACGGCTGTCGGTGGTGGTTCCGGTCTTCAACGAGGAGGACGTGCTGCCGCTCTTCGCGCAGCGGATGCGGCCCGTGCTCGACGGGCTCGGCGTGTCGTACGAAGTGCTCACCGTCGACGACGGCAGCCGCGACGCCACCCCGGCCGTGCTGCAGCGGATCCGCCGCGAATGGCCACAGCTGCGCGTGGTCCGGCTGCGCCGCAACAGCGGCCACCAGAACGCGCTCACCGCCGGCCTGCACCGCGCCCGCGGACAGTACGTGGCGAGCATCGACGTCGACCTGCAGGACCCGCCCGAGGTCATCGCCGAGATGCTGGAGCTGGCCGAGAGCGCGAACCTGGACGTGGTCCACGGCGTCCGCGCCGACCGCAGCACCGACAGCGCGTTCAAACGGGGCACCGCCGGGCTCTACTACCGGCTGATCCGCCGGGTCGTCGGCGCCGACGTCCCGCACAACGCCGGCGACTTCCGGCTGCTGTCCCGGACGGCCGTCGACGCGCTCACCGAACTGCCCGAGCACCAGCCCGTCTACCGGCTGCTCGTGCCCTGGCTCGGCCTGCCCAGCGGCGAGGTCACCTACACCCGGGAACGGCGGGCCGCGGGCTCGTCCAAATACCCGCTCGGCAAGATGATCCGGCTCGCCCTGGACAGCGTCACCGGCTTCTCGGCCGCGCCGCTGCGGGTCGCCACCTGGCTGGGCTGCGCCGGCATCGCCCTGTGCGTGGCGATCGGTGCGGCGGCCCTCGGGGCGTACCTGTGGGGCACCGTCGTCCCCGGCTGGACCTCGATGTTCGTGGCGCTGATGTTCGTGGGCGCCCTGCAACTGCTCTGCCTGGGGCTGCTCGGCGAGTACGTGGCCCGGATCTTCACCACCATGCAGGGCCGGCCACGATACGTGGTCGCCTACGACTCGGCGGCGACCGGCCGTCCGCTGGTCGAGACCGGCACCGGGAGCACGCCGTGGAAACTCTGACCCTGGCGCCGCCCGCACCGGTCATCGCGCCGGTGGTCCGCCGGCCGTGGCGGACGGCGTACCGTACCGCCCTCGCGGCCTGGGCCACCATGACCGTCCTGCACCTGGCGGTCAGCGCGCTCGCCTGGCTGCCCCGCGCCGGCCGGCCGTCCGGCGGGCTCTGGTCGATCGCCCTCGCCTGGAACGGGTGGGACGCCGGCCACTACGTACGGATCGCCGAGGAGGGGTACCACATCGGTCCCGGCTTCCCGGCGTTCTTCCCGCTCTACCCGCTGCTGATCCGCTCCTTCGACGTGCTGCTGCCCGGCGGGCCGCTGGTCAGCGCCCTCTTCGTGGCCAACGTCGCCGCCTTGGGCGCCCTGGTCATGCTGCACCGGCTGGCCGACCACGAGCTGGGCCCCCGGGTCGCCCAGCGCGCCACCTGGTACCTGGCCGTCTTCCCGACCGGGTTCTTCCTGTTCATCGGCTACAACGAGTCCCTGTTCCTGATGCTGGCGATCAGTGCGCTGTACGCCGGACGCCGCGGCCACTGGTGGCTGGCCGGCGTGCTCGGCGCCCTGTCCTCGGCCACCCGCCTCTTCGGGGTGCTGCTGCTGGCGCCACTGGCCGTCGAATACCTGCGCCAGATCGGCTGGCGGCCCCGGCGGCTCCGGCCCGACGTGCTCGGGATCGCGCTGGTGCCGCTCGGCGCCGTCGCGTACAGCGTCTACTGCGCGATCGAGCTGGGCAGCCCGCTCGCCTTCAGCATCGCCCAGGACGAGTGGGGACGGCGGTACACCGTGCCCGGCGGGGCCTGGCTGACCGCTGTCGAACAGGCCGGCGGGCACCGCCTGCTGCATCCGGCGGTGCTCGGGGCCGTCCTCGACGCCGGAACCACCCTGATCGCCGCGGTGCTGCTGATCCTCTGCGTGACCGGGCGCCTCAAGCTTCGCCGCGACCAGGTCTATCTGGTCGTGCAGGGCGCGATCACCCTGGTCATGCTGATGTCGACCGAGGTCGGTGGCCGCTCGATGCAGTCCGCCGGCCGGTACGCGATGGAGGCCGTCGCGATCTTCCTGATCCTGGGCCGCCTCGGCGCGCGACCGACGATCGACCGGGCGCTGATGGTGATCGGCGTCGGCCTGCAGGCGGTGCTACTCGTCGTCTTCATGTCGGGCAACTTCCTCGTCGCCTGACGGGACCTCGACGGTCGTGGTGATGCGCACCAGTGCCGGGGACCGCGGCGCCGACCCGAAACCGAACCGCACCGGCGGGTCCACCGGCGCGAGCCGGCCCAGGTCGGCGCCGTCGAGGACCGCGCCGGCCGCGGTGATGCGGTGCAGGTCACGCACCGCATACCACTCGCGCCGGCCGTTGCCGGCGGAGCCGTGGGTGCGGACACCCCGCAGCAGCCGGGCGGGCAGATCGATCAGCCGCACCCACCGCAGGTCCTGCGCGACGGCCGCCGGCACCGCGTGCAGCAGATGGCCCAGCAGGCCGCGGCCGCCGGTGGTGAAATGCAGCCGCAGCGGCCCGGCGGTCACCGTCCACGCCGCAGGGGACCGGTCCACGGTGACGGGCACCACCCGTACCTCGTCGAAGGTGTACGTCTCCGCGACGAACCGGGCCAGCTCCGCGGTCTCCGCCAGCAGCAGCCGATGCCCGTCGGGCCGCTCCACCATCACGTCGGTGACCGGCCCGAACGGCGAGCCCGGCCAGTGCCCGGTCACCAGCCGGGTGCCGCCGCTCGTGCCCACCCCGGCGATCCAGCCGTCGAAACGCCACCGCACATGATCCATGGTTATGTCATACCCGGCGGATAGCGTTGTCGCATGAGCCGATTCACCGTCAGCCGCGACGTGCGTGCCACCGCCACCGAGACGTGGGCGGCCCTGGTGGACTGGCCACGCCACGGCGACTGGGTGCCGCTGACCGCCCTGCGGGTCGAGAGCGAGCGGCCCGACGGGGTCGGCGCCCGGTTCGTCGCCCGTACCGGGGTGGGGCCCCTCGCCTTCGACGACCCGATGACCGTGGAGACCTGGGAGCCACCCGGCGGCGACGCCCCCGGCGACTCGCCCGGCCGCTGCGCGATCGTCAAACACGGCCGCGTGGTGCACGGTGGCGCCTCGTTCACGGTGACACCCCTGCCCGGCGGCCACTGCCGGGTCGAGTGGACCGAGGACGTCACCGTCTCCCCACGCCGCCTGACCCGCTACGCGGCGCCGCTGGTGACGCTGATCGGGCGGGCGGGGTTCGCCGCCACCTTGCGGGGTCTGGCCCGCGACGTGGAGCAGTCGTGACGGCCCGGATCCGCGTTGCCGGTTGAGCGGCCGGCCCGGATCTGCGTTGCCGGTTGAGCGGCCGGCCCGGATCTGCGTTGCCGGTTGAGCGGCCGGCCCGGATCTGCGTTGCCGGTTGAGCGGCCGGCTCGCTTCGCCGGCCGGCGTCAGCCACCACCGGTCTCGGCCTGGCTCCCACTCGATCCGTGAAACCGGAACGGGCTTGCTGTCGGATCTGAATGGCGCGCCGAGGGGTCGTATCCGAGCGCGGGAACGATGACCGTCCGTCGCCCCGTTTCCTCGCGCAGCGATTCCGGGCGTCCACGATCCTTACCCGTCAGCTTGCCCTTTGGCCTCCCGCTCCACCCCGACGCCGCCGCGGACGAGATCACCGAGGTCACCCCAGGGTGACCTCGGTGGGAACGTGGCTGCTCTCCTCCTTCACTCAGGCGCCGCATTGTCGATGGGGTGCGACGAGGATGGTGGAGAGCTTGAGACCGGGCCGGGTGCCGTCGGTGGTCGCTGCGTGTGTGATGGCGCTGGGAGCAGCCAGCGGGTCGGCGGTTTCTTGCCGTCAAAGCAGCGACGGCGGGTCGGCGGTTCCTTCCCGTCAAAGCAGCGATAACGGTGTCGGCAGATGTGAGGCACTCGTCGCTGCTGGCGGCGACGATCCGCGGTGCGCCGTTTCCTCCGGCATCACGGCGACGAACTGCGCCGGTTGGTCGGCCAGTTACGCCGGCGGTCTGTCGCCGGCCATGTGGCAGTCGACTGTGCTGACGACAGCGGCCCGCCGACCGGCCCGGAGAGCGCGTCCGTTCACCCGGAAGCCGATAGGGTGCGGCCACTGTCCAGCACCACGTTCAGCGTGGCGCATGCCGGTGGAGGCTTGCCATGTTTATCGACGTCGATCGGTTTCCGTTTCTGAACGATCTTCGCCGGGCCTGGCGAGACATCCGTGCGGAGTGTCTGAGCCTGGACGGCGACTCGTTCGAGCCCTGGGTGCAACGCGAAATGTACGGGACCGGATGGAGCGTCTACGGGCTCGTCGCGTTCGGCGAGCGGATCGAGGCGGCGCTGGCGGACTGCCCACGTACGGCGGATGCGCTGAGCAGGATCCCGGGACTCACCACCGCCGGGTTCTCCCGCATGGTCGCCGGGACCCACATCAAATCCCACGAAGGCTGGGTCACCACCGTGTACCGAGCCCATCTCGGCCTGATCGTGCCGGAAGGCGACTGCGCGTTGCGGGTCGGGTCGCAGATCCAGCCCTGGCGCGAGGGTGACGTGATCGTCTTCGACGACACCGTCAACCATGAAGCGTGGAACCATTCTTCGAGCACGCGCACCGTGCTGCTGTTCGATTTCCTGCGACCCGGGCGAACCCTGAGCGACCTCGACGAGCTGCCGCCTGAGGTCGCAGCTGCCGTGCGGCGTCAGACGCGAGACCGCGAGTAGGCGATGAGTGAGCTTCCTCCGGGCGAGGCCTGCTACCTGTCGGCAACCGTTGCCGCACCCCGAGGTGGCTAGCGTGGCCGTGTGTTCGTCCTCGGGGATGCCGGTCGGTCCCGTGGCTTCGGTCTCCCCGCCGCGGTGACCCTGCTGGCGATCGCCGGTTCGGCAGCCGCGGCGTCGCTGTGGCATCCGGAGTCCCGCTTGGCGCCCGCAAGCGCGTCCAGCGAAGCTCCGCTTGATCCGTCGAGTTGTACGCCGGTGACCCTGAGGGGCGTCTCCGTTGACGGAGGGCCGGTCGACGCCCACGCCTTGTACGAGGCGATCCTGAAACAGGATGCGAGAAACTGCGAATATCTCACCGCTCACGATCCTGACCGCGGTCGGCTCTCGGCCACGCTGCCGGCCAGATCCGAGGCGGAGGCCATCAACAGGGCGGTGACCGCGGCGATATGCCCGGACCGCTCCTCATGTTCCGAACCGCGATCCACCACGGCGTCGGATGTGGCCCTGGTCCGGGAGGCGCTGCGCCGCCTCGGCTATCCGGACGCCGACGTCCGGCCGGCCGCGTACGTCGGAGAGTCACCGGCGCACGACATCGTGTACGGCGTTCAGCTCCACACGGTGCGGGGATGTCTCGTCTCCTTCGCTCGGACGGGGCAGGGCGCCGCACCGATGGGTCCCGTCGGAGCCCTGTCCGACGGTCGATGCCTGCATCCGGGTCCACATGGGGTCCCGGAAAAGATGGGCGTGAGGCAGTCAGGGCCCATCGCTTCACTCGACTGTCTTCGGTCGGAAGAGTCAACGGCGTGCGATGAGGGAGGATGAGGGCCAGGGCCGAGCCACCTGGCTCCCCACCCTGAAGTCGATCTTCAAGCCCCCTGCGGACGGGTGGCGGGCGAGCCGGGGCGCCGACTGGCGGCGCAGCAAACGGGTGAGAGCCGAGGAGCGCCGGTCCGTAGACTGGGCGGGTGAGCGCCGACGAGTTGACCCGCCACCTGCACGACCTCGCCACGGTCGTCCGCTCGGCCGCGCCCGGCATCGAGCGGCTCCGCCGCGACCGGGCCGAGCTGGAGACCGCTGCGGCGGCGCCGGATCTGTGAAGGGATCCCGCACACGGGCGGGCGATCGGCGTGCGTCTCGCCGTCGTCACCCGTGAGCTGACCCGCGCCGAGACGGTGCGCCGGCGGCTCGACGACGCAGAACAGCTGCTCGCGCTGGCGGTCGACGCCCACGACGACGCGGTCCTCGCCGACGTGCGGGCCGAGGCCGATGCGCTGAGCGACGCTGTCGCGGACCTCGGGATCAGGATGCGCCTCGACGGGCCCTTCGACCTGCGGGGCGCCGTGGTTGTCGTCCGAGCTGCCGGAACCGGCGAGGGCGCGGCGGCGTCGGTCATGACCGTGCTGCGGCGATACCGCGACTGGGCCGAGCGGCACGGCCACGTCACCGCGATGCCCGACGACGTCCCGCCGGGATCGCTCCTACGGGAAGGGGCGCTGGTCGTGGCCGCGCCGTACGCCTACGGCCTGCTGCGCTCCGAGGCCGGCCGGCATCGCGCCGGGGCGGCCGAGGTCACCGTCACCGTGGCCCCGCTGGCCGAGCACGACGATCCGGTGACCGTCCGGGACCGGGATGTCCGGGTGGACATGATGTGCACGCGGAATCCGGCCACGGCGTCGGTTCGATTCACCCATCTGCCGACCGGCTGGAGCGTGTCGTTCCGTAACGATGCGCGGGTGCGGCAACAGATGGAGGTCGCCTACCGGGTGGTCCGTTCGCTGCTGCTCGTCGCGGACGCCGACAACCACGGCTGACCGCCCCGCTCAGCCGTCCCCCCGGTGCTGCGGGCCGGATCGCGGCTGGTTGAGTGTCGGCTCTGATCAGTGCCCGGGGTGCCGGCCGGGCAGGATGACGTATTGGTCATGATCGACGGATACATTGAGCCTGGCCAGGCGTTTCAGTGTCTCGCTGGTGTACGTGACGGCGGCGGTGGAGAGGATGACCTCCCCGTCCTCGGCGTCGCGGACACCACTCATCTCGATCACCACGTTGATTCCGGCACGCAGCCCGAGGGCGGTGCAGGCCTCGGCGATGCCTCCGGCGTGAGGCTCGATCTCGTCCAGTAGCCTGGTGACCACTTCTTCGGTGACATACGTTCGTGTCTCGGGCAGCTCATACGTCCAGTTACTGAATCGCTGCGGGTCCGGGCGTCCGGCTCTCGCATCGCCTCGTCGCCACGCCTCGGTGGGTTGCAGGCCGGCCAGGCGGGTCACCTCACCTGGATCGAACGCCATCAGATCAAGATCTTCGGTGCTGTACGGCGGCCCGCCCGTGTCGATGTCCTTCACGAAGTAGAGGTAGGCCCGCTGGACGCAGTCGGACCGGCCATCGGTCTCGGCGTCGGACGGCGGTCTTCTCGGCATTCTGTTCTCCCCGATCCCCGGGCCGATGTCTCCACGGCCATCTCCTGAGCCTTGCCGGCGGTGAAGGCGGCCGGGCGTCAGGACTCGCCGGTGATGTCGATGCGCAAGGACACCGGGAGGCCGTCGGCGTCGACGTCCAGGTGGACGGGGAAGAAACCGTCGCCGACCGAGGTCATCGCCATCAGGATGTCGGCGCCGGCGACCGTTGTCGTGCCGGCGTCGTGGTCCGAGGCCCGGACCTCGCGCATCACCTGCCAGTGGTGGGAGTGCGGCCGGAAGTCGGCGGCGAAGGCGGGGGCGCCCGGCTCCTCGCGGCGGGCCTCCAGGGTCAGCGCCCGCTGGTAGGCCTCCTCGACCGGCAGGTCGAGCCACCCGTAGAGGCCGTCGTCGAGGCGGGGCGCGCCGAACTCGGCGGCCGCCTGTTCCTCGTCGCGGCCCCAGAGGACCAGGTCGGCGAGCCCGTCGAGGGGGAGGACGTGCTCCCACGAGTTCAGGGCGTCGGCGTCGGCGAAGACGAAGCGGGCGTGGTCGATGCCCAGTTCGCAGATCATCCAGGAGTCGGCGACCGGCTCGTCGCTGAACGCCATCCGTATCGACTGCCAGCCGTGCTCGCCGGGGATCGCGGTGACCGGCAGCGGGCGGTCGGCCGGCACCTCGAGCGGCAGCACCGGCACACCCATGACGATGAACTCGGTCTCCCGTGCCTCGACCGCGTGCCGGACCCGCTCCCGGTGCGGGATCTGCCGGGCGAACGCGCTGAGCGTCGCGTCGTGCCCGTGTTCGCGGCAGTGCTCGCCGAAGATGGTGACGACATCGTCGGCGGCGTGGGCGGGAATGTCGTACAGCCGGGTGCCGGTCTGCCGCTCGAACGTCTCCGCCGCCTCCTCGGCGTCCGGGCCGACGATCGCGAAATCGGTGGCCGGATGCTCCTCGTCGTCCGGCACCCGGTCGCCGGACCACATCTCCAGACAGCCGCCGTCGGTGATCACCAGATGCCCCGACGGGCACGTCACCTCGCCGAGCATCACTTCCGTCGCCATGATCAAGGAGTGTAGGACCGGAACGGCTTCTCCAGGACGGCGGCGAACAGGCGGGCCGCGACCAGGCACAACGGGACCACCACGAGGACGGTGACCGCGAAGGCCGCCAGGTGCGACCCGATGAGCGGCCTGACGATCAGGGTGCTGACCAGGGCGACGAGCGGCATGTGGATCAGGTAGAGGCTGTACGAGAAGTCACCCAGGGCCTGCAACGGGCCACCACGCAGCAGCCGCACCAGCCGGGCCGGGCGTCCGGTGGCGACCGCCGCCAGGAACAGCGCGATCGCGGGGCCGGCCGCCAGATCCACCCAGTAGTAGTTCGTGACCGTCCACGCCGGGCCCTTCACGGCGATCACGGCCAGCACCGGCGCGGCGGCCAGCCCGGCCAGGGCCGGCCACGGCAGCCGCCGGACCCGCTCACCGGCCGCGACCACCCCGGCGGCCAGCACGCCGACGGTGAACAGCGGCGCCAGCTCCAGCGTGTAGCCGACCGCCCGGGATCCGGTGGACAGCGCCGGGACGATCAGGCCCGCCACGACGACCGGCACGGTCACCACGGTCAGCGTCAGCACCGCCCCGGCCCGGCGGCGCAGCAGCAGGATCAGCGGGAACGCCAGATACAGACCGGCTTCGGCGGCGATCGACCAGAACGCGCCGTTCGGCGCGGGCGCCGCGACGGCATCCTGCAGCAACAGGGCGTAGACGGCGAACGAACGGAAGGTCGGTGGTTCACTGAGGGGGAGGTACGGCACGAGGGTCGCGATGAGCGCGCTGGCGACGAGGGCCGCCCAGTAGGCGGGCAGGATCCGCCGGGCCCGCCGGATCGCGTAGCGCCGGGCGCCGCCCAGCCGCCACCCGCGCCGGGCCGGTGCGATGGCCAGCGAGAACCCGGACAGCACGATGAAGACGACGACCGCCAGCCGCCCGTGGACGAGCCAGCCGAGCCAGGCCGGGCCGGTGTTCGCCGGGTATCCGGGGAACGACAGCAGCCAGCAGTGATGCACCACCACGTAGAGGGCGGTCAGGCCGCGGATCCCGTCCAGCCCGGCCACCCGCCGGTCGTCGCGGGGCCGTTCGCGGGCCACTGATGTCCGGTCCTCGGTCAATACACTCACGGTCCGGTCCTGCCTTTCGGGCGCACGCCGGTCAGCGGAGACGGCCTACGGCCGTTCCGTCACGCGGTGTGAAGGTGGGGGGGGTCAGGGGACGCGGATCTGCTGCCAGGTCCGTCCGTCCGCGGAGAGGTACGTCTCGGAGCCCGACGCCATCAGGTACGGCTTGCCGGCCTGCTCACTCGTGATCTCCACCTTCCGGATGGCGCCCTCGGGCATGCCGGACAGGGTGATCGACGTGTAATGGCCGGTGCCGCGGGCGGCGGACGCCCCGACGTCGGTCGCGACGATGTGTGAGCCGTCGGCGGCGACATAGCCGGGAAGGGCCCGGGCACGCTCGACGGCCTGGCCGGTCTGCCAGGTCGTTCCGCCGTCGGTGGTGTAGTGGCTGACCAGCGTGCCGTCGGCGCGGGAGGTGACGGCGTACGCCGTGCCGCCGGCGCCGGCCGCCACGTTGGGCGCGAACCGCGCGGCCGGCAGCCCGCTGTCGGCCGGGAGCGGCGCGCCGTCGGTGAAGACGTGGGTCCGCCAGGTCCGGCCGGCGTCGGAGCTGGTCGCCACCGCCGGTTTCCTCGTGGCCGGGTCCAGGCCGGGCACCCAGAGCCGGTCGCCGACCGGCACGCTGGTCTCGCTGGTCCAGCCCGGCTCGACGGTGATGCCGGTGGGCTGGACGGCGAGCGGGGTGAACCGGCCGCTGCCCGGGTCGAGCACACCGACCACGCAGGCCGGGAGTTCCACGAGGTCGCAGTCGACCGGTCGCGAGCCGGCCGGGACGGCGTCCGCCGGCGTGGTGGTGGCCGTGGGCCGTGCCCAGGTCCGGCCGCCGTCCCGGCTGATCCACGTCTGCATGATCGACGACGGCGCGGTGGGGTCGGCGGCCGGTCCGCCGGTGCCCTGTGTCCCGGTCACGCCGCCGGCCGGCGAGCCCTGTTCGCGCCAGACGAGAAGCCCGGGACCCGGCGCTGCCAGCGACACCACCCGCGGGGTACGGACCTCGCCCGGCGCGGGCGGCACGGTGCGCGCCTCCCAGGAGCCGGCGCCGTCCGGCGACACGAACAGCTCGGAGTCGCACTCCTCGCAGCGCGAGACGACACCGTAGACCTCGGCGCCGGTGCCCGCCGACGCCGTCATCCAGGGCCAGCTGCAATCCTGGGTGCAGGTGGCCACCGGGACGGGGTCGAGCGAGCCGTAGTCGGGTGGGGTGTTCTGCGCGGTGTATCCGAAGCTCGCCGCGGCCAGCACGCTCACCAGGAACACGCCGCTCGTGGTGGCGGCCCGGCGTCGCCGTACCCGCCCGGCCCGCTGCCGGACGGTGCTGAACTCGGGCTGCCGTACCGCGGCGGCGACCTCCGACCGCACCCGGTCGAACTGTGGCTCACGCATGGCGTACCCCCTCCGGCAGTGCGACAGCCGCGTCGTCGGACAGGAAGGTGGCCAGCGCCGCCCGGCCCCGCGCCAGCCTCGCCTTGACCGTGCCCACCGGAACGCCGAGCGTGGCCGCGACCTCGGCCACCGACAGGTCGGCCAGATGGTGCAGCACCACCGCCTCCCGGGTGGGCCGGGCGAGCTGCCGTAAGGCGGCCACCAGCGCCACCCGGTCACCGGAGACCCCCGGCGCCGCGGCCGGGGTCGCCTCCACCCGGCCCGAGCGGACCAGCCGGTCGAACAGCCAGCGCCGCCGGTAGCGGGTGCGGGCCACGTTGAGCGCGGCCACCCGCAGCCACCGTTCGGCGTCGTCGGCGCGCAGGAAGGACCGCGGCGAGGACAGCACCCGGGCGAACGCCTCGTGCACCGCGTCCTCGGCCTCGGCCAGATCCCCGACCAGGCCGAAGACCTGCGTCACGAGGCGCCGGTAATACGCCTCGTACGCTTGCCGGACCGCGTCCTCGGCCTCCACGCACCCTCCCCGCCGTCGCTGCCAGTCCCAGGAAGGACCAACACCTCAGCAGTACGGTTGCATCGGCCGTCAAAGTTTTTTCGCGAGGGTTCAGGCCGTGGCTCGCTGTCATTGACACGTCGCGGGTCGTGACAGCGGCGGGTGACCATGTGCGGCTCAAGGCCGCCGGCCGGATCAGATGCTGACCGCGTCACCGGCCAGCTTGGCCTCCACCAGCGGGCCGGTGGCCAGCGGGAACTCCATCCGGGTGGCCCCGGCCTGGATGGTCAGCACGTGCACGCCCTCGTAGCGGCGGTGCG
This sequence comes from Actinoplanes philippinensis, assembly GCF_900113015.1. GTDB lineage: Bacteria > Actinomycetota > Actinomycetes > Mycobacteriales > Micromonosporaceae > Actinoplanes > Actinoplanes philippinensis. The sequence continues at coordinate 29,188 of NZ_FONV01000020.1, read as the reverse complement.
GGTCGACCCGGATGTCGGTGATCCGCGCCCGGGGCAGGATGGTCCGGGCCAGCGACAGCTTGTCGCCGTTGCCGGTGAACCAGTCGCGGCGGTGGATGATCTGGATCTCCCGGTGGTCGGCCACCGTTATCGAGGCGTGCAGGGTGGTCGGCCACTGGGTGCTCCACAGCCGGTCGGGCCGGTGCAGCGGGGTCACCACCTGGCGGTCGGCGATGTTGACCAGGCGCATGCCCGGCTCCTCGGCCATCAGCCGTTGGTAGTCGGTGAGCAGGCCGGTGTCCTCCGGGTCCATGGTCGGCTCGGCGCCGCGGTACGGCTCGGGCTCCACCGCGGGACCTTCCGGCAGGTAGAACTTGCGCAGCAGCAACATCAGGTCCCGCACCGGGGCGCTCGCCGAGGCGTTGTAGACCACCGTCACCACCGGGCCGTCGACGGTGTGCACGGTCAGGCGCCCGTTGAGCAGCCGCACGCTGTCGACGATCGCCGCGATCCGGTCGAGGGGGACGTGCACCGTGTAGAAGGCCTCGTCGCGCCGGGCGAGGACGGTGAACGTCTCCTCGTTGACAGCGAGCAGGTAGTCGTACAGATGCATGGTCGGATGGGTGTTTCGTCCCTCGATGTCGCGGGGGACCTTGAGGACCCGACGGTACGCCGCCGGGTCGATCCCCGCGTCGCGATAGAGACGCGGCAGCTCGTCGACGGTCCGGACCTCGTCGATCCACGGTCCGAAGCGGTCGTACTCCGGAGTGCTGTCGCTGCTGGTCATAGGCGGTGAGCTTAACAACCGAAACCAGGTTTAAACTGGGTAATCCGGTGCAAGCCCACCGGCTGACCGGCCGAGGGGTGGCCGGCCATTCCGGCCCGAACCGGCCGCCCCCGGGACGGAGGCGGCCGGACGGTGATCGGTCAGAGGTTGAGCGACCAGCTGTTGATGTATCCGGTGTCGAGGTTCGCGGCGTCCTGGACCCGCAGCTTCCAGGGGCCGTCGGCCACCTCGGCGGAGAGGTTCACCGTGTAGGTGGCGTCGATGTTGTCGGCGCTGCCACCGCTGCGGGCCCGCAGCGAGTAGACGGAGCCGTCCGGGGCGACCAGCGACACTGCCAGGTCACCGACGTACGTGTGGACGATGTGCACCTCGACCGTGCTGCTCGCCGACGCGTTGCCGGCGCAGCCGTTGATCACGATGGTGGACTCGACGGTGGTGTTGTCCGGGATCGCGACGTCGGAGGCGTTGCTGCCGGAGCAGCCGGGCAGGCCGTTCACGGTCAGCGCGACGTTCGCCCGCCGGATCGTGGCCGGCGACGTGCCGGTCACGGCCACCGTGTACTGGCCGCTGTCCGCGTCCTCGCCGGCCGTGAGGGTCAGGGTCGACGTCTCGCCGGCGGTCACCGACGGCGAGCTGAAGGTGGCGGTCACCCCGGCGGGCACGCCGGTGGCGGTCAGGTCGATGGTCTGGGCCTCGCCGTTGACGCTGGCCGTGGTCACCGTGACGGTCGCCGACGTGCCCGGGTCCAGCGTCAGGGTCGCCGGGTCGACGGCGACCGAGAAGTCGTTGGTGACCGGGCATTCGAGGTCGTCGCCGGCGACGTTGACAGCGGTCCACGCGGCCTGGACCGCCTTGTACTCGGTCGAGCACAGGCCGTACAGGTCGGTGGCGGCGGACAGGGTGTAGGCGCGGGAGGTGTTCGCCGGGGTGGTGGTGTTGACGTAGCGGGTGTTGGAGGTGAAGTACACGTCCAGCGCCCGGAACCAGATCTTCTCGGCCTTCTCCCGGCCGATGCCGGCCACCGGGGCGGCGCTGCCACAGAGCGGCGAGGTGCCGTACGCGGTGGCGCCGGTGCCCTCGGCGAGGTTGAAGAAGAAGTGGTTGGCCGGGCCGGACGAGTAGTGCACGTCGATGCTATTGGTGCTGGTCGACCAGCAGCCGTGCGACGAGCCGTCGAGGGTGGGGTTGTACATGTAGCGCAGCGGCGCGCCGGTGCCCCGGATGTCGATCTTCTCGCCGATGTCGTAGTCGCCCGGGTCGCTGGTGGTGTTCGCGTAGAACTCCACCATCGAGCCGAAGATGTCGCTGGTCGCCTCGTTGAGGCCGCCCGACTCGCCGGAGTAGGTGAGACCGCCGGACACCACGTTCTCGGTGACGCCGTGCGACATCTCGTGGCCGGCCACGTCCAGGGAGACCAGCGGCTTGGCGTTGCCGGCGCCGTCACCGTAGGTCATCTGGGCGCCGTCCCAGAAGGCGTTGACGTACGCGTTGCCGTAGTGCACCCGGGACGGGACGCCGCGCCCGTCGCCGAAGATGCCGTTGCGGCCGTGCACGTTCTTGAAGTAGTCGTACGTGACCGCGGCGCCGAAGTGCGCGTCCACGGCAGCCGACTGACGGTTCGTGTTGGCGCCGGTGCCCCACGCGTTGTCGTCGTCGGTGAAGGTGGTGCAGGTGCCGGTGCCGTTGTTCATGTCGCAGGTGCGGCCGTTGCCCCGGGTCGGGTCGATCAGGCTGTACGTGGAGCCGGACAGCGTGGTCTCGACGGCGACGGAACCCGAGTAGACGCTGGCGCCGGTGCCCGCGATCGACTCGATCTCGTCGTACTCGCCGATGTGTGCCCCGGTGATCGCGTCGGTGATGACGTGCAGACGGGAGGGGGTCTGCTTGTCGGGGGCCCAGCCGCGGACCACCGTCTCCCAGGCGAGCCGGCCGCGGCCGGTGCTGGCGTCGACGAAGAGCTCCGGCTGGTCGGTCGCGGTCGGGGTGCCTTCGAAGCGTGCCTTGGCCGCCTTCAGTGCCTTGGCGCTGGAGACCTTCGGGGTGGTCGCCAGTGTCAGCGGCGCGGCGAGGCCCACCGAGGTGCCGGTGAGCTTGCCGGTGGCGTCGGTGTGCACGACGAAGTCGCCACCGTAGACGCGCAGGCCCTGGTAGGTGCGGGTGTAGCGGACGTGGGCGTCGCCGTCGGCGTCGACCTTGGTGCGGTAGGCGGTGTACGACTCGCCGCCCGCGGCGGCGATCGCTGCCGGGCGGGTGCTGATCAGGCCGTCGGAACGTGAGACGGCCTGAGCCTCGGTGGGGGGTTTGGGCTGCGGCGGGGCTGCCGAGGTGCTCGCGGCGGTGGCCACGAGGGCGCTGCCGACCAGCGCGGTGACACCGGCCAGCGCCAGGGTTTTCTTCACGCGGTTCCTCCCGAACCAGACATGTACACATGGCAATGTGTAAATGAATTATGGCCCGGGTATAGTGATGATCTTATATATCTTTCGGGTCATATCAGAAGGACCGTGGCGGCGGTCACGTCGTGAAAATCGTGAACGCGACCTGGTGGATCGCGCCGTCCGCCCGGAACTGCAGGAACATCCGCTTGTCGCCACGCTCGGCGAACGCCGCGTGGAAGGAGAGGACCCCGTCGGCGGGAGCGCCGCCGGTCGCGTCGGCCGGAAGCGGGTGCAGATGCTTCAGGCCCTGAGTGCGCACCTCGAAGTTGGACAGGTGGGCGTACGCGCCGAGATACGGCTCCAGGACCGCCGGCCGGCCGTCGCGCAGCACCTGGAACCGCAGTGCCGTCTGCGTGCCGGAGGCCAGATCGGCGACCCCGTCGAGACGGCGCACGGTGTACGGGCCGGAGCGGTCCTCGGCCCGCGGGGCGGGCACCGGCACCATCGTGGTGTCGCCGGCGATCACGAACGGGACGCCCAGCACCGTGGGCTCGGGGCCGTCCGGACCGGCGGGACGGCCGTGCGGGACGAACTCCAGGTACACCCGGTAGGCGCCGCCGTCGGTGATCGTCACCGGGGCCGTCCACGTTCCGTCCGCCACGTCGGGGTGCAGATGCTGATAGCCGGACAGGTCGTCGCGTAGCACGTACATGTGCACGGGTTTGGTGTGGATCTTCTGGAAGTCGGTGGCCGGGCCGCCGGGCCCGGTGACGCGCAGGGACACCGTTGCCGGGCCGCGTCCGGTGGGCAGGGACAGCGCCTCCACGCGGAAGCCGTCGTAGGCGTCGGAGAGCCCGTCGCTGTGGTAGGCGGCCGGTGACGGCGCCGGCGCCGGGGGAGCGGCGGGGGCGCGGCTGTCCAGGAACAGATAGGCGGCCCCGACGAACCCGGCCAGCGTCACCGCCGCGGTGAGGCGGCGGTGACGCGCATCGTGGCCGGTCAGCTCACTGCCGCCGCGCCGGTGGGCCGGACCAGGAACAGCCCGACGCCGATGCTCTGGACGGCGACCACCCCGTTCTTGAGGTACGGGAGAGCCATCCAGCTGCCGCTGTAGCCACTGGCGTTCGACGACGGGTCGACGTCGAAGTAGCCGACCTCGGGCAGGCTCGCCGAGGCGGCGTTCGTGGTGTCGAGGATCCGCAGGCCACCACGGTAGGCGGCCTGGAAGTGGCGGTTGCCGACGGTGTAGCCGTTGTGGTTCACGAACGTGCCACGGGTGCCGTTGTCCCTGCCCACATATCGGGCGGCGTCCAGCTTCTCGATGTTGTAGACGAAGTCCGGGCTGCCGGAGGCGGTGCTGATCGTCTCGTCGTTGACGATCATGTGCTTGTAGTCGCTGGTCGCGAAGCCCTGATGGATGAAGCTCGCGCCCGGGTGCGTGACGCTGGACAAGACCACGATGTTCGACTTGTTCGTCACGTCGAGGATCTGGAACCGCTTGCCCTGGCCGGTGTAGTTGAACGCGATCTCCCGGCCGGTGTAGCGGGTGTCCGGGCCGGCATAGTTCACCACGATCGACTCGTGCGAGTACACCTCACGGCTGTAGCAGGCCGCCAGTGTCAGGGTCAGCGGCGTCTTGATGTCGTAGATGGTCAGGCCTTTGCTGCACGTGTTGGCGCCGGAGACGTACAGGAAACCGGTCGCCTGATTGATCTGCAGCGTGTGGCTGTTGGTCAGGCCGGTGAACCGCGCGTCCGCCGTGAACGTCTGCGTGGTCGTCACGCCCTGCAGCTTGTTGAGGTTGAAGATCTGGATGCCGTGCGACACCGAGTCCTTACCGATGTACGCGTAGTTCTTGTACGTCCGGACGTCGCACCACGACGAGCTGACCCCGTTCGACGACGGCAGGTTGCCCAGGTAGCGCGGGTTCGACGGGTCGGTCACGTTGACGAACGAGACGCCGTTGGACCGGCAGTACAGGATGTACTCGTTGCTGTCCCGGGTGTCCGTCCAATACCACATGCTCGACGACCCGCCGCCGCCCAGCGACGACTGCGGCAGGAAGCTGAGCAGGTCGACGTTCTTGCACGGGTACGTCCCGGCCTTGCCGTTGACGCAGGTCACCGGTGCGGCGGCGACCAGGGGTGTGCCGCTGCGCCAGGCGGGTTCGTAGATGCGCAACATCTCGGTCTGCTCGGCGCGGCCCTCGGGGGTGTCCGGGTCGTGTGCCGTGGCCGGCGGACCGGCCAGGGCCAGCAGGAGAACCGCGGTGGCGGCGAGTGTGATGCGACGTACTCCTCGGAGCATGGTCAGCCCTTTCGCGGGGAGCATTCGGCGCGAGCGGGGGTCGGCACGCGCCGGCGGTGCGTGTCGTGAACGCTAGGCATCGATTCGATGGGCGTCAATGTCTGACGATCCACGCCGCCGCGTGGCCGACGTGCCCGCAGCGGAGGCCTGGTCCGGGTGATCAGATGTGTGAACGCCGCGTGCTCACCGGCCCGCGGACTCGCTGCGTGCCCATCGCGAAGCGTGGGATGGTCCGGTGGGTCACTGTGCGACCAGCCGCAACGGTGCCAGCCCGAGCAGGGCCTCGGTGGTCGCCTCGTCCGCCGGGAGGTGCACGACCAGGCGCAACCCGTTGTCGCCGGGCAGCGTCATCATCTCGTAGGCCAGACGCAGCGGGCCGGCCTGCGGGTGGTGCAGACGCAGCAGCCCGTGTGGCCGGGGCAGCCCCGGCACCCGGTCGGCCCGCTCGGTGAACTCGTCCCCGGCCATCGCGGTCAACCAGTCCGTGAAATCCGGCCGCGGCGGTCCGTCCTTCAGCGCCGCGACCTGCTCGTCGGCCACGTGCGCCCAATCCGGATAGACCTCCCGGGCCCGTGGGTCGGTGAACACGAACCGATTCAGATTCGGCGGATCGCCGTCGAGCATCCCGGTCGGCCCGGCCAGCCGCCGGAACCCCGACGTGCACGCCAGCACGTCACCGACCTGGTTGGCCAGCATCGCCGCGGCCGGCTCCAACTGGTCGAGCAGCGCTCGCAGACCCGGCCGCACCGTGCGCAGCGGATCGGTGACCAGCGCGCTGCAGGGCCCGGCGGAGGCCCGGGTCAGCCGGTACAGATGGGCGCGCTCGGCGGCGGTCAGGCGCAACGGGCCCGCCAGCGCCGCCAGCACCTGTGGTGACGGATGACGGTAGCGGCCCTGCTCCAGCCGCGTCAGATACTCCACGCTGACCCCGGCGAGCATCGCGACCTCCGAGCGGCGCAGCCCGGGTGTGCGTCGGCGCGCCCCGGACGGCAGCCCCACCTCGGCCGGTGTCACCTCGCCGCGCCGGACGCGGAGGAAGACACCCAGTTCGTTGTCACCCACCGCTCGACTGTAACCACGCCCGCACCACTGAGGGTGGCCGTGCCGCTACCACCCTCGGCGCTACCAGCCATGCCGCTACCAGCCTCAGCACGGCCTCCCTGAGGAGCGTGCGGCGCAGAAGAGTCGGAGCCAGCCGAGGAAAGGTGAGTCTCGAAAATGGCTACGAAGGTGATTGTGGTGGGCGGCGGCTACGGCGGCATCGTGGCGGCCCGGACCCTGGACGACGTCGCGGAGGTGACGCTGATCGAGCCGCGGGAGACGTTCCTGCACCACGTCGCCCACCTCCGGGCGGCAGCCGACCCGACCTGGGCCGGGCGGATCATGATCCCGTATGACGGGCTGCTCGCCCGTGGGCGGGTGCTGCGCGACACCGCGACGGTGGTCCGGCCCGGCTCCGTCGAGCTGGCCTCCGGCGCGCGGCTGGGCGCCGACTACATCGTGCTGGCCACCGGTTCGGCCGGCCCGTTCCCGACCCGGGTCGCCGGCGCCTCCCGGGCCGAGGTGACCCGGCAGCTGCACGACCTGCACGCCGCGCTGGACCAGGCGTCCGCGGTGCTGCTGCTCGGCGCCGGACCGATCGGCCTGGAGTTCGCCGGCGAGATCGCGTCGGCGTGGCCGGGCCGGCCGGTGACCGTCGTCGACCCGGTGCCCGAGCTGCTGGCCGGCCGATTCCCCGAGCAGCTGCGCACCGACCTCGCCCGACAGCTCGACGACCTGGGCGTCCGGGTGTTGCTCGGCACGAAACTGGACACCCCGCCGGAGACGCCGGCCGGCACGGTGCGGCCGTTCACGGTCACCACCGGCGACGGCACGACGATCGTCGCCGACCTGTGGTTCGCGTGCTACGGGGGCACCACGCCGACCACCTGTCTCGGCCCTGAGCTGGTCGCGGCCCGGCAGCCCTCCGGCCGTCTCCAGGTCACCGAGCACCTGCGGGTGACCGGGCAGGAGCGGGTCTTCGCCGTCGGCGACCTCAACGACACCCCGGAGCTCAAGACCGGCCGTGCCGCGGGCCGCCAGGCCGAGGTGGCGGCGGCGAACATCCGGGCGCTGATCGAGGGCGGGCCGCTCACCGCCTACGAGCCGTATCCGGACGCCATGATCTTCTCGCTGGGCCCGTCCGGTGGCGCCGGTTACGCCCCCGAGTTCGGCTTCCTCGACGCCGGGGCGACCGCCCGGTTCAAGGCCGACTTCCTGCTGGACCACTTCCGGGCGCAGCTCGGCGCCGGCTCCTGACCGCGGCGTCCCCGCCCGGCCACCGTCATGGCAGCCGCCCGGCCACCGTCACGGCAGCCGCCCGGCCACCGTCACGGCAGTCGGCCGGCCACCGTCATGGCAGCCGGCTGGCCACCGTCACGGCAAGTCGGCCGGCCACCGTCACGGCAGCCGGCCGGGGACACGGCCGAGGGGCGGTGATCAGCCGCCGTTCAGGGCGTCGAACACCTCGCCCGGGACGGGCTTGCCGAGCATCTGGCAGGTGGCCACGGTTTCCGCGGCCGAGGCGGCCTGCCGGAAACGGATCGCACCCTCGTTCGGTGTGGTGTCGCCCAGGTTGGCGGTCACGTCGGTGACGGCGCTGCGGCGTCCGTCGGCGGTCGTCACGGCGGTGCTGTGGTGGCCCAGGGTGTCGCCGCCGTGGCCCCACACGGTCCCGCACGGCGAGTCGACCCGCATGAGGCCCAGGCCGTATCCGCCCTTGCCCCAGTCCTCCGGCAGAGGAACCGTGGTCTTCATCTGCCGGAGCTGCCGTGCCGAGATCAACTTTCCGCTCAACAGGGAGGAGAAGAAGTGCGAGAGCTCGCCCGGGGTGGAGATGATCGCTCCGGCCGCGCCGGCGAATCCGCCGAGCGGCCAGGCCGAGACGTCGGTGTAGACGGGTTCCGGGCCGGCGAACGAGATCGAGTAGCCGTGGGCGTAACCGCGGCCGGTGCCGGTCGCCCGTGGATCGGCGACATAGGTGTGGCGCAGGCCGAGGGGCGCCGCGATGCGCTGCTGCACCAGTTCGGCGAGGCTCTTGCCGGTGATCTTCCGCAGCAGCGCTCCGATCACGATGTAGTTCGTGTTGGAGTAGGACCAGCTCGTGCCGGGGGCGAAGAGGGGCTCGTGCCGGAAGGCCACGTCGAGCAGCTCCTGCTCGGTGTGAACGTGGTGCGGGTCTCGCAGGATGCCGGCGATGAAATCCGGGTCAGCGGTGTAACCGAACAGGCCACTGGTGTGGTTGAGCAGCATCCGCACCGTGATGCCGTCGCCGTTCGGGACGACACCCGGCAGATGTCTCCCGATCGGCGCGTCCAGTTCCAGCTGTCCACTGTCGACGAGTTGAAGCGCGAGGACAGCGGTGAAGGTCTTGGTGTTGCTGCCGATCTCGAACTGGTCCCGCTCGGTCAGCGGCCGTCCGGTCCGGCGATCGGCCACCCCCGCGGCGGTCACCGCGATCCGCCGGCCGTCGTCGATGCGGGCCAGGTATCCGGGGGTGCCGGCGTCCAGCACCTGCCGGGCTGCCGCCCGCATCGCCGGCGAGCCGGCGGGCCGTTCTGCCGCCACGGCGGCGCCGGCTCCCGAGCCGGTCAGGGCGACGACCGCGGTCAGGACGAGTGCCGGGCCGCGCAGAGCGTGCATGGTCTTCGGAACATTGACGGTGTCCGTTGTCATGCATCGATCGTTGCGAGATTCCGCGGTCCGGTCATTGCAGCAGACGCCCCGAAACGGGGTAGTGCCAGCTCTACGAAGCAGGCGGTCCGCGTGGCCCGGCCGGGGTCAGCGGGCCGCCCGCTGGAGGAGGGCGCGGATCTGCTCGGCGAGGTCCCGTGTCCTGCGCCTGCGGGCCACGCCGTCGAGGATGTCCAGCAGAGCGGGACCGCCCTCTACCGGCTCCGAGCCGGGCGACAGCCATGCGCGTCCGGACTGGTGTCCGGTGTCCTGTGCGGACAGCCGGACGGGGAGGGCGGCTCGTGGAAGCCGCCCTTCCGGAACGGTCCTGTCCCCGCGCGAACGGGGAGCTGGCGGGGCGTCAGCTTCCGGCGGGAGCGGGGGACACCGGGACCTCCGGCGGCGTTCCGTGCCCGCGCACCGCGCCGACGACAAGGTCCACCACCAGGAACGCCAGCAGCGGAATGCCGAACAGCGGCAGCGCCCAGCCGAGCGCGAACACCACCGGCACCCCGACGACGATGCCCCACGACGGCAGCTGCTGCCAGGCGCTGCGCGCCGGCGGGGCGCCGACGGGCGCGCGCCGGTCGGCGCGGGTGGGCCGGCGCTGCCACCACATGCGGTATCCCCAGACGATGACGGTGATCAGGCCGATCGCCAGAGCGGCGAGAACGAGTTGATTGAACAGGCCGAACAGGAGGCCCATGTGCGCCTGGACACCCCACGAGGTGAGCTTGGCCAGGAACGGCCAGTCGGCGAAGTCGACCCGGTCGGTGACCTTGCCGGTGCTGTCGAGGGCGACACTGTCGAAACGGACCGGCCACACGTTGTCGGTCTGGGTGACCGTCCAGGCGCTGGCGTCGTCGGTGGGCAGGCTGACCTGCACCGGGCCGTCGATTCCGGCGGCGCGGGCACCGGCCAGGACGGTGTCGACGGCCGTCGGGTCGACAGCGGGCACGGCCGCGGCGCCACCCTCGCTGTGATGGCCACCGGACGCGGCGGCCGGGGCGGCGGTCAGTTCGGTGGCGACGTACGGCCGGCTGCCCTTGAGCGAGTCCAGGGCGGCGGCGAAGTTCGCGCCGGCATATCCGGACCAGGTCAGGCCGGTCGCCGACAGGATCAGCAGACCGACCGTGATCCACAGGCCGGTGGCCGCGTGCCAGCTGCGGGTCCGGCGGACACCCTTCTTCGCGGCGAGTTCCGGGGCGAGCAGCCGCCGGGCGGTACGGTTGCCGCGCTGCCGGCGCCACCACAGCACCACGCCGCCGAGCGCGAGCACCCACAGCCAGCTGGCGGCGAACTCCGAGTACAGCTCCCCGGTCGTGCCCAGGTGCAGGTCACGGTGGAACTGGTCGAGCCACGTGTTCAGCGGCGTCGCCGTCCACCACGTCTCCAGTTGCCCGGTGACCTCTCCGGTGTACGGGTCGACGTACACGGTGTGCAGGTGTTCCTCGGGCAGGCCCGGCGAGCTGAAATCGACCTGGGTGGTGCGGTCGCCCTCGCCGGGACGTACCCCGATCAGGTCTCCGTCGGGGTGGGTGGCCCGCGCTGCCGTGACCTGCTGGGACACCGGCAGGGTGGTGTCGCCCGGGTCGGCGACGACCAGCTCGGCGCGGTAGACGATCCTGTCGAGCGTCGGGACCATGGTGAACAGCAGACCGGTCGTCGCCGCGATCAGGATGAACGGCGCGACCAGCACACCGGCGTAGAAGTGCAGACGCAACAGCAGGGGTCCGAACGTGCGGGCGCTCGGGGTACGCCGGCCCGAGTCGGCCGCGGGGACCGGTTTCTCGGTGAGTTCGGGTGTGATGGCCATCGGCTGTCCTCGTCGAGGTGTCGGCGGCACGCGGCAGGCGCACCGGCATCCGGGGGTTGCAGTCGACGTGCCGGTTCACCCGGTGGTACGCCGAAGGACCCCACCCACGTGAGCGGGGTCACCACACCAGTCGTCGCCCGATCGCGAAAAGTTCCCAGCATCCTCTCACCTCCACACCGTCGGTCACCGTGATCCGAGTGCTCACACCCGTGACGGCAGGGGCCGCGGCGACCGGTGCAACTCGTCGATCCACGACCGGATCGGCAGCGCGTCCGTGGTGCCGTAAACGGTCCCCTTCCCGAGCACCGTCCCCGTGCCGGGATCCCCGATGGGCGCCGTGGTCAGAAGAACTCGTCCAGCAAACGGTAGAAGTCGGTCTTCTGCGGGTTCGGGTCCACGCCGTAGCGGTCGAGGTAGCGGTCCGCCGCCGCGCTGCCGAACCGGCTCGTCATCGACCTCGTGATGATCGCCAGGTCGGCCCAGCGGTCCGCCGCGCCGAGCCGGCCGGCGTCGATCACGCCGGACACCCGGTCGGTGACCGGGTCGAGCAGGATGTTGGGCAGGGACAGGTCGCCGTGGCAGACCACGAGGTCCTCGTGCTGCGGACGGGTGGACAACAGGCGAGCGATCAGCCGGTCACGGCTCCATCCCCGACGTTCGGCGTCCAGGTTCCCGAGATCGATGTCGGCGGCCAGCGCTTCGGGAATCGTCACCGCGAGGCGGCGGTCGTAGGGACATCCGGCGACCGGCAATGCGTGGAGCGCGACGGTCAGCTCGGCGAGCGCGTCGATGATGCGTTCGCGTGCCTCGGCGGGCCACGGGGCGGCTGCGGAACGGCCCGGGACCGCGGCGGTGACCAGCAGGCCCGGCCGGCAGTCGAGCACCTCGGCGGCGGGTATGCCGTGTCGGCGCAACCACAGCAACCGGTTTCCCTCGCCGGCCGGATCCGTCGCGGGGTCGTCCGACTCCTTGCGGTACACGCCGTTGCGTCGAGTGACCCGTGCCCCGGACCGGCCTGCGCTCACCGTCTCCCACATCCGCCAAGCCATACCACCATGCGCGCAACGAGCCGAGGCCCGGAACGCGATCACGGTGTGGCCCGGGGGCGAGGAACAGCGAGGCGGCCCTGGCTCGCCGCGAAGGTGAAGAATACGGCGAGCCTGCGGCCGTCGTGGCTCGTGGCGGCGACCCGATGGTGGTGACAGGGCGGAAGCTGTCGACGGTCAGGGTGGCGAGGCGTTGGGTCCCGGGTCACGGTTGGCTGGGGACTGGGCCGGCGAGTTGTGGCCTGCTCGTGACGACGGGCCGGAAGCCGTCGATGACCAAGGTGGCGAAGCGTCGGGCCGCCTGGTCGCGGCGGGCCGGGGGAAGGGCCGACAGGCCGCGGCCGGCCTGGAGGATCAGGACCAGGTCGTGGACTGTCGCGTCGCGGCGCAGGGCGCCTGCCTCCCGGGCCCGGCGGATCAAACCGGTGAGCAGGGTCAGCAGGGCGGCCCGGTGAGTGGTGAACACGTCGGCGTCCGGGGCGGCCGCGGTGAAGGCCTCGGTGAAACCGTGGTTGCGGGCGTTCAGCGTGATCAGGCCCTCGATCACCGAGCAGAGGCCGCGCCACGGGTCGGGCGCCGCGCAACCGGACTCGACGATGCCCCGGCACGCGCGGACCTCGTCGGCGAACGCCGCCTCCACGAGTGTCTGCTTGGTGGGGAAGCGGCGGTACAGGGTGGCCGGGCCGACCTCCGCGCGGCGGGCTATCTGGCGCATCGTCACGGCCAGGCCCTGCTCGGCGAAGAGGGTGCGGGCCGCTTCGAGGACGCGGTCGCGGTTGTCGCGCGCGTCGGCCCGCAGCAGGTGAGGCGTCTGCTGGCTCATCCTTCTCACTTCCGGTAAGTGGACGCCGGCGTCCGTTAGCTTTCCAGCGTACGAGCGGAGGCGGAGACGATGGTGCGAGCAGTGGCGGTTCAGCGGTTCGGGGACGCGGGCGGGATGGCGGTCGTCGACGTTCCCGCGCCTGAGCCGGCGGCCGGGCAGGTGGTGATCACGGCCGAGGCGATCGGTGTCGGCGGGGTCGACGCGGTAATCCGGCGGGGGACCCTCGGAGGGTACGGGTTCACGTCCGGCTGGATCCCCGGCAGTGAGGTCGCGGGCACCGTGACGTCGGTCGGCGCCGGGGTCGGCGCGTCGTGGCTGGGGCGCCGGGTGTGGGCGTTCACCGGCGCCGGCGGCGGCTACACCGAGCGGCCGCTGGCCCGCATCGACGACGTCGTCGCCCTCCCGGACGGGCTCAGCGCGGTCGACGCGGTGACGATCGGCAGCGCCGGCCCGGTCGCGCACTTCGCACTCGCCCACGCGCGTTTCACCGCGGGGGAGTCCGTGCTGGTCCGGGGCGCCTCCGGCAGCATCGGCATCGCGGCGGTGGAGCTCGCCGCCCGCGGCGGAGCATCGGTGGTCGCGGTGACCACGTCCTCGCCGGAACGCGGGGAGCGGCTTCGTGACGTGGGCGCGACCCGGGTGCTGGACCGCTCCGGCGCCGGCGAGCCCGGCTCGTTCGACGTCGTCGTCGACATCGTCGGTGGGGCCGGCCTGCCGGACTTCATCGACCGGCTCGCCCCGAACGGGCGGATGGTGATCGTCGGCGTGGTCGGCGGGATGCCGCCGGCCGACTTCGGGATGCGCCTGATGGCGGCGTTCCAGCAGTCGCGGTCGGTGGCCACGTTCAGCCTCGACACGGTTCCGGTCAAGGCACGGGACGCGGTACGGGCGGAGCACTTCGCCGCCGTGTCCCGCGGTGAGCTGCACGCCGTGGTCCACGACGTGCTGCCACTGGATCAGGCCGCCGAAGCGCACCGCCGCATGGACGCCGGCGACGTTCTCGGCCGTTTCGTCCTCGAACCGTGAGCCGAAGGCCGTGCGGCGGCACCGCGTGAGCCGAAGGCCGTGCGGCGGCACGCCGGGAACCGAAAGGCCGCGATACGGAAGGCCGCGTGACGGGCGACCGTAGGAGGGTCGTGAAGCCGAGTCGGAAGGCCGCGAGCCGGGAAGCCATGACTTGAAGGTCGCGAGACGGAGTCGGTGGGTGCGGCGCCTCTCGTCGTGACCGGTGGCTGCCCGGCGGTGTCCGGTCGGCGACGGTGCGGGTGGCCGTACCTCCGCGGTGGTATGGGCCAGGAGGGACATCGGCGCTGGTGATGGTCACCTACGGCGAGGTCACTTCGGCTTCTTGGGCTTCTTCGCCGGCGGTCCGGCGGGCGCCGGCGCAGGCGGTGCCGCGGCCGGCGCGGGCGGATCCGGCTGTGGCGCGGACTGTGCCACCGCCAGGGTGACCCGGCAGGCCGTGCCGTCGAGATGGAAGTCGCGGGGCGGGGCTGTCGCGCCCCGGAAGGTCCCGTGGACCGTGGCGGTGTGGTCGTGGCCCGGCGCGAGGTCGGCGAGGCGGGCGGTGACGGTCCGGCCCTTCTGCCGCCAGACGCCGGGGGCGCCGTCGGCCAGCCGCTGGTCGGCGGGGAGCGTGAAGGTGAGCGCGGCCGCGGGAATTGGCACGTCACCGGTGTTGGCGACACTGACCTTGGTGGTGAACCGGCCGTCGGCGGTCGCGACGACGAAGCCGACCGCGCACTCCCGCTTCCCCGGGCCGGAGGCGGCCGACGGGGACGCGGGGGCGGAGGCGGCCGGCAGGGCGGCCCGAGCCACCGGCCCGGCGGAGTCCGTCGGCAGCGCCACCGCGGCGATCGCCCCGGCCGCCAGGACCGTAATGCCGGAGAGGATCAGGACCCGCCGGTGCGGGGTGGCGGAGATCGCGACCGTCGCGGCCGGGGCGGCCGGGTGTTCCGGCGTCCGCTCCGGCGGGGCGCCGGGCAGCGCGAGGATCGCCGGGTCCATGGCCACCGCGGCGGCCAGCGTCTCGGCCGCCTCGGCCGCGGCGGGCCGGTACGCGGGATCCTTGGCCAGGCATCGGCGGCAGAGTTCGGCGACCTCGGCGGGCAGCCCGGCGACCGGCGGCAGCCCGGACGGCTCCTGATAGCGGTGGGCCCGCAGCATCTGGGTGGCTGTCGACGCGGCCCACGGCAGCCGTCCGGCGAGCGCCCGGTAGAGCAGAAGCCCCAGCGCGTACACGTCGGTCGCCGGGCGGGCCACGCCGTGTTCGAGGCGTTCCGGCGCCAGGTAGGCGGGGGTGCCGAGCAGGTGGCCGGCGGTGCGGTCGTCGGCGCCGGACACCGCCGAGATGCCGAAGTCGAGCAGTTTCACCCGGGCGCCGGAGACGACCACGTTGGCGGGTTTGACGTCCCGGTGGACGACGCTGCGATCGTGGGCGGCGGCGAGCGCGGCGGCCACCTGGGCACAGATGACCACGGCGGTCGGCCAGGGCAGCGCCCCGCCGGTGAGCAACTGGGCCAGCGTGCGGCCTTCGGCGACCTCCATCACGAGGTACGGCAGACCGCCCGCCTCGCCGTAGTCGTACACCTCGACGATGCCGGGGTGCCGCAGCCGGGCGACCGCCCGTGCCTCGTCGCGGATGTCGGCGAGCCGTGCCGGGTCGCGGGCCACGGCGGGGGACAGCACCTTGACGGCGACGTCGCGGCCGAGGACCTCGTCGTGGGCGCGCCACACCACCGACATGCCGCCGGCGCCGAGCCGGTCCTGTAGCCGGAACCGTCCGTCGATCAGGTCTCCGCTGTTCATCGGGATCATCGATGCCCCGGCGCGGGGTGCCGGAAACCCGCCGCTCAGGTCCCGGCCGGTTGCTGCCGATAGGTCGGACGGGAGTCGGGAGGACCGCGGTGGACACCGAACGGCGTATCGCGCAGGCGGACCGGCTGGCGGCCGTGGCGTCCACCGGTCTGCTGACGCTGCCGCCCGCGCCCGGCCTGGACCGGCTGACCCGGCTGGCGTCGCGGCTGCTCGGCGTGCCGACGACGCTGGTGTCGCTGGTCACCGACGAGCGGCAGGTGTTCGCGAGCCAGCTGGGCCTGCCGCAGCCGTGGGCGGACGCCGGCCAGACGCCGCTGTCGCACTCGTTCTGCCAGTACGTGGTCGACGACGACGCGCCGCTGGTGGTCACCGACGCCCGGGACGACGAGCGGCTGCGCGACAACCGGGCCATCGACGAGATCGGCGTGATCGCGTACGCGGGGATGCCGATCCGGCTGGACGGCCAGACCCTCGGCGCGTTCTGCGCCATCGACGGCCAGCCGCGGAAGTGGACCGCCGCCGAGCTGGAGACCCTGGAGGACCTGGCGGCGGCCGTCGACTCGGAGATCGCGCTGATCAAGGCGGCCGACGACGCCCAGCAGGCGGCGGCGACGATGCGGGCGGTGCTGGAGGCGTCGCACGACGCGTACGTGTCGACCGACGCCCGCGGCCTGGTGGTGGACTGGAACCAGGCCGCCGAGGCGCTGTTCGGCTGGACGCGCGACGAGGCGATCGGCGCGCTCGCCACCGAGCTGATCATCCCGGCGGAGCATCGGGACCGGTACAACGCGGACATCGACCGGGTGCGCGCCGGGGGCCGGTCCGAGCTGGCCGGCCGCCGGATGGAGATGCCGGTGCGCCACCGGGACGGCCGCTACTTCCCGGTCGAGTACACGGTGCAGGTCACCGACGTCGGCAGTCCCGTCTACCACGCCTTCCTGCACGACATCAGCGCCCGCCGGGCGGCTCAGCGGCAGCTGCGGCGGCAGGCCGAGCTGATCGACGCGGCGCCCGCGGCGATCATCGTGCGCGGCGACGACGGCACGATCCGCTTCTGGAACAACGGGGCCGAGCAGATGTACGGGTGGCCCGCCGCCGCCGTCGCCGGGCAGGACATCCACCAGCTGCTGCACACCGGGTTCCCGGACGGCCTCGCCGAGGTGCGCGAGGCGCTGGAGACCGCCGGGACGTGGGAGGGCGAGCTGACCCACCGGTGCGCCGACGGGCACACCATCACCGTGCTCAGCCGGCACGCCCGGCGGCCCGCCCCGGACGGCGGCACCGAGGTGATCGAGACGAACGCCGACATCACCGGGCGGCTGCTGGCCCAGCGCGAGCTGCAGCAGCGCAACCGGCAGCTGGAGCAGGCCAACCTGCTGAAACTCGACCTGATGGGAATGCTGTCGCACGACATCGGCACGCCGCTGGCCGCGATCACCGGCTACAGCGAGCTGCTCGGCGAGGAGCCGCTGCCGGAGTTCGTGCTCGGGCTCATCGGCCGGATCCGCAAGTCCGCGCACCGCATCGACGAGCTGCGGCACAACGTGCTGGCCATGTGCAGCCTCGACTCGGGCACGCTCACCGCCTGCCGGCAGCCGGTGCTGCTCGGGCCGGCCCTGCGGGAGGCCGTCGAGGCGCTGGAGGCCGACGTGCCGGTCGACTGCCCCGACGGGCTCCGGGTGCTGGTCAACCCGGCGCACCTGACGCAGATCGTCGTCAACTTCATCACCAACGCCGCCAAGTACGGTGGGGGCGCCACCGGGATCACCGTACGGGCCGGCGACGCCACGGTGACGGTGTCCGTCCACGACGAGGGCCCGGGGGTGCCGGCCGGGCTGCGGTCGCGGCTGTTCGACCGTTACACCCGCGCCCACGAGACCGGCGGCGCCAAGGGCCACGGCCTGGGCCTGCACATCGTCGCGAGCCTGGCCGGCGCCAACCACGGCACCGTCACCCACCGCGACAACCAGCCCCGCGGCAGCGTCTTCGAGCTGACCCTGGAGAGCGCCTAGCTAGCCGGCCTCGGCCGGGCTCAGCACCTTGTCACGATCATCGACCCGCGGGGTACGGCCGGCCGACCGCCGCGGGATGAACAGGGCCGCCACGAGAGCCGCGAGCGCGACCGCCCCGGCCGTGGCGAACACCACCTGGTAGGCGTGCAGCGACGGGGCGGCCCCGCCGGGAATCGGCATCGTCAGGTTCGCCAGGATGGTGGCGACCACGGCGCTGCACACGGCCTGCCCGATCGAGCGCATGAGCGTGTTGATGCCGTTCGCCGCCGCCGTCTCGTGGATCGGCACCGCCTGCATGATCAGGCTGGGCAGCGCCGAGTAGGCCAGCGCGGTGCCGGCGCCGACGACCAGCGCCCCGGCCACGATGGCCCACAGGCTCCGGCTGGTGACGATGCGGGTGGCGTAGCCGGCCACCATCACCGTGCCGGCCAGCAGCAGGGTGAACCGGGGGCCGCGGCGTCCGGAGATCCAGCCGGAGACCGGGGAGAGCAGCGCCATCGCGAGCCCGCCGGGGATCAGGCACAGGCCGCTGACGATCACCGACAGGCCCAGGCCGTACCCGGTGGACACCGGCTCCTGCACCAGCTGCGCGGTGGCGAGGGTGTTGGCGTAGAAGGCGAACCCGACGAGCAGGCTCGCGATGTTCGTGAACAGCACCGCGGGCCGGGCCGACGTGCGCAGATCCACGAGCGGCTGCAGCGTACGCCCCTCGAACCACACCCACACCGGGGCGATCAGCGCGGCGGCCAGGAACAGGCCCCACGTCCGCGGCGACGACCAGCCCCACGTGGCGCCCTTCGACACGGCGAGCAGCAGGCACACCAGCATGGCGGTCAGGCCCAGCGCGCCGGGGACGTCGAAGCGGCCCGGCGCGCGGGCCGGGGACTCGGGCACCACGAGCCGGATCAGGATCAGCAGCACCAGGCTCAGGACCGCCGACACCCAGAACATCGTGTGCCAGTCCACGTAGTCGACCACGGCCGCGGCGATCGGGATGCCGAACGCGGCGCCGATGCCCAGGGTCGAGCTCATGATCGCGGCCGAGGAGATCACCCGCTCCGGGGGCAGTTCGTCCCGCAGGATGCTCATGCCCAGCGGCATCACCGCCAGGGCGGCGCCCTGCAGCGCCCGGCCGAGGATCATGACGGCCAGGTGCGAGCCGGCGCCGAGCAGCACCGAGCCGACCACGAGCAGGCCGAGGACACCCAGCAGGACGCGGCGTTTGCCGTACATGTCGCCGGCCCGGCCGAGCAGCGGGGTGAACACCGCGCCGGTGAGCAGCGTGATGGTGAGCAGCCAGCTGACATCGGTGGGGGTGCTGTGGGTGAGGCGGGGCAGCGACGGCAGCAGCGGCACCACGATCGTCTGCATGATCGCGACGACCGTGCCGGACGCGGCCAGGACCGCGAGGACGAGCCGCGGCCGCGCCGCCGTGGGGCCGCTCATCGGACCGGTGCCCGGTCGGTGCCGAGCCCGGCGGCGACCAGGTCGAACCCGTGCCGGACGAGCCGGCTCAGCTCGGCGTAGTCCTGGGTGGGCTGCCACATAGCGAAGGCGGTGCGCAGGACCGTCATGGCCGTCCTGGTGAGCAGCTCGTCGTGCAGCGGGTCACCGGTGCCGCGCCCGGCGACGCAGGCGGCCAGCGCCGGTTCGAGGACGCCGCCGCTGGCATACCGGAACTGTTTGTGCAGCCGGAAGCGGGTCTCGTGGACGGCCACGTAACCGGCGACGACCTCGCGCAGCGAACTCCACAGCGGTTCGCCGGCCGGGCGCTCCCGGACCAGGGCGGCCAGCCGCTCCGGATCCTCCGGGTCGGGGCCGAAGAGCAGCTCCTCCTTGCTGTCGAAGTAGTTGAACAGCGTCCGCTTCGACACGTTCGCGGCGGCGGCGATCTCCTCGACGCTGACGTTCTCCACACCGCGCTCGGCGGCCAGCCGGTGCCCGGCCTCCCGCAGCGCGCTCCAGGTCTGCCGCTTCTTGCGCTCGCGCAGCCCGCCCTCGCCCTCGTCCACGACTCGCAGCCTAGGCAGAAACATGCACCCGGTGCAAAGTTCCACCGAGTGCATGTGAGTAACGGCTCAGCCCTGGGCGGCGTGCGAGACGTGCTCCCAGTCGGCCCACGTCTGCAGGCGCTGCGCGTACAGATGCTTGACGAGCTGCGTCGGCTGCGACCCGAACAGCACGCGCAGCGGCGGGTTCTCCGCGTCGACGATCCGCAGCAGCGCCGGCCCGGCGGCGGCTGGATCGCCCTGCTGCGCCTGCCCGCGACGGGCCGCCACGGCGTCGCGGATCGGCTGGTAGGCGGGGTGCGGCGTGGCGTGCGCGGCCGACGAGCCGCCCCAGTCGGTCGCGAAGCCGCCCGGCTCGACCAGCGTCACCTTGACGCCGAATCCGGCGACCTCCTGGGCGAGCGACTCGGTGAGTCCTTCGAGCGCCCACTTCGACGCGTGATATCCGCCGAGCGACGGGAAGGCGCCGACGCCGCCGATCGTGGAGATCTGGACGATGTGGCCGCTGCCCTGCTCCCGGAGGATCGGCAGGGCCGCGCGGGTGACGAAGAAGGCGCCGAACAGGTTGGTCTCCAGCTGGGCGCGCAGCTGCTCCTCGCTGAGCTCCTCCACCATGCCGAACAGGCCGTAGCCGGCGTTGTTGACCACCACGTCCAGCCGGCCGAACCGCTCGTGCGCCGCCCGCACCGCTGCCTCGGCGGCCTCCCGGTCGGTGACGTCGAGCGTGATCGGCAGGATCGCCTCGCCGTGCTCGGCCACCAGGTCGTCGAGGGCGCCGATGTCGCGGGCGGTGGCCGCCACCCGGTCGCCGCGCCCGAGTGCGGCCTCGGTGAAGCGGCGGCCGAAACCGCGGGACGTGCCGGTGATGAACCAGACCTTGCTCATGGGAAGTCCTCTCGTGGCGGGTGTCGCCGCCCACCATATCCGAAAACTAGACGGCGTCTAAAAATCGACGGAATCTAGATCGGGTACGATCAGGGCATGAGCCTGCGGGAGCGCAAGAAGCTGGAGACGTGGCGCGCGATCCGGGCCGCCGCGCTGGCGCTGTTCGACAGGCACGGCTACGAAGCCGTCACCGTCGAGCAGATCGCCGCCGCGGCGAACGTGTCCCGGGCGACGTTCTTCAACTACTTCGCGAGCAAGGAAGCCGTCGTCTTCGATCAGGATCCGGAGGAGCGTGACAACTGGCGGGCGCTGATGGCGCAGCGGCCGGCGGACGAGCCGCTCTGGCTGTCGTTGACCGCGATCCTGATGGCGTTCACCGAGCGGCTCGGCGACCGGATGCCGCTGCAGCGGCGGCTCAAGGCGCAGTCGCCGGCGCTCGCCCAGTCGACACAGGACTTCGGCGAGCGGTTCCGGGCCGATCTGCACGCGTGGGTGCTCGGCCGGGCCCGCGCGGGCGAGGAGATGACCGCGATCCTGCGGCTCAATCTCGCCCACGCCGCCTCCGCCACTGCCTATCAGACCTGGCGGGCCGACGAGCCGTTCGACGTCTTCCTGCAGCGCCTCGACCAGTGTCTGCGTACCGCCGGGGAGGGCGCCGGCCGGAGCTGACGGGCGGCCGGCGCCGGTTGTCGAGGTCCGTGGCGGAGATCCCGGTCAGGGTGACGGCAGCAGGCCCGGCGCCGGGTTGCTGACCTGCTGGAAGATCACCGAGGTACGGAAGCCGGCCACCTCCCGGCGCTTGCTGAGCCGGTCGAGCAGGAACGCGTGCATCGCGTCCAGGTCGGGCACGCCGATGTGCAGCAGGAAGTCGTCACCGCCGGCCAGCACGAAGACGTGCAGCACTTCGGGCATCTTCCCGGCGGACGCCTTGAACGTGTCGATGACGGCCCGGCTCAACGGCCGCACCTGCACCGACACCATGGCCTGGACGCCCCGGTTGAGCGCGGCCGGGTCGATGTCGGCGTGATAGCCACGGATCACCCCCTGCCGGGTGAGGGCGCGGACCCGTTCCAGGCAAGTCGACGGGGCGATGCCGAGCCGCCGGGCGAACTCCCGGTTCGACAACCGTGCATCTGACTGCAGCAGGCCGATGATTCGCGCGTCTAGTTCGTCCATCCACCCATTCTCGCCATCGATTCCGAGCAAACGTTCGGCATGCGGACGATCACACCGAACAGATGCCTAGCGTCGTACGCATGACAGGGCATCGTTTGGGAGTCTGGCAGGGCACGGCGACCGTTCTCGGCGGTGTGCTCGGCCCGGGCATGCTGGTGCTGCCGCACCTGGCGGCACAGGCGGCCGGGCCGGGGTCGGTGCTGGCGTGGGCGGCGCTGCTGGTCGTCAGCGTTCCGGTCGCGTTCACGTTCGCGCTGCTCGGGCTGCGGCATCCGGACGGCGGCGGGGTGGCGCACTTCGCCGGGAAGGCGCTCGGGCGCGGGGCGTACGCGGCGGTCGGCTGGTGGTTCTTCGTGGCCGTGCCGATCGGCACCCTCGCGGGCGCGCTGGCCGGCGGCGTCTACGCGGCGGACGCGTTCGGCTGGGACGGGCGGGCGGCCGTGGTGATCGCGTTCGGCCTGCTGGCGGCGGCGCTGGTGACCAACGCTGCCGGATTGCGGGCCAGTGGCCGTACCCAGGTGGTGATGGTCGGTCTGTTGCTCTCGGTGTTGACCGCCGCGATCGTGGCGAGCGTGCCGGCGGTACGGGCCGAACGGTTCGAGCCGTTCCTCCCGCACGGCCTCGGTGGGGTCGGCAGCGCGATCGGCGTGCTGATCTTCGCGTTCGTCGGGTGGGAGGCGGCGAGCCACCTGTCGGCCGAGTTCGAGGGGCGGCGGCTGCTGACGGCCACCGCGCTGACCCTGGTCACGGTGGCGGTGATCTACCTGGGTGTGGCGGTGACGGTGGTCGGCTCGGGCGCGGCGTCCTCGCCGGTTCCGTTGACCGCGATGACAGCCACGGGCCTCGGCGCGGCCGCCGGGCCGGTGACCGGGATCGCGGCGCTGGTGCTGACCTTCGGCGCGGTCAACACGTACCTCGCCGGGGCGTCCCGGCTCGGGGTGGCGCTGGCCGGGCAGCGGCTGTTGCCGCACCGGATCGCGACGCCGCACCGCAGCCTGACCGTGCTCGGCGCGGCGATCGCGGTGCTCGGCGCCGCCGTGCTGGTGCTGCCGGTCGGCCTGGACCCGCTGCTGCGCGCCACGTCGGCGTGCCTGGCCGCGGTGATGTTCGTCGGCGCCCTGGCCGCGGTCCGGCTGCTGCCCGGCGGGTGGACCCGCGCGACAGCGGTCGCCGGCAGCGCCCTGACGGCAGCGACCCTGGCGCTCAGCGGGATCTACCTGCTGGTGCCGGCCGGGATCGCGCTGGCCGGTTTCGCCGCCCGCGGTGTTCGAGTGCGATCGGTGCTGAACACTGCCGATCGACCGGTGGACGTGCCCGGCCGCGCTCCGCATATCGCGGGGAAACCGACCGTGTTGAAAGGGACGGGCCCCGACGGGAGTGCTGCGTGACCCGAGCATCGTGTTCACCCCGGCCGCCCGAGTTCTCCATCGACGGCTCGACCGCCACCGTCATCGCCAATTGACATCGAAACTTCTCAATACCTACGCTGATAGGGTCCCTGTGCCGTGAAACGATTCATCCCCGGCGTTTCGCGGCCTGCCCGCGTCACCGCATCCCCCGACCGCCGCGGTCCGCCGGCAGACGTGCATCCCCACACGGAGGAACCATGCGCATGCTCCGGCGACTCATCGTCACCGCTCTGGCCGTACCCCTGATCCTGACCGCGCCCGCCGCCGCGCCCGGACTGCCCGGATGCGGCGAGCGGCCCGCGTCCGCCGCCGCGGCGGCCGCGACCACCACGGTCTGGCTGGCCGGCGACTCCACCATGGCCAACCCGGCCGCCGCCTGCCCGGTCGGCTGGGGCGCCCAGTTCGACGCGCTGTTCACCAGCGACGTCGTCGTCAACAACCTGGCCCTCGGCGGCCGCAGCATCCAGACCTGGCTCTACGAAGGCGGCGTCACCTCCACCATCGGCTCCAACGGCGAGTGCGTCCTCAGCTCGACCACCGCCTCGGCCCGCTGGCAGCGGGTGCTCGACGGGATGAAGGCCGGTGACTACCTGTTCATCCAGTTCGGCATCAACGACGGCTCGACCACCTGCCCCCGGCACGTCGGCACGGCCCGTTACCAGCAGCTGATGACCATGATGGCGCAGACCGCGAAGGCCCGCGGCGCCTACCCGGTGCTGCTCACCCCGGTCGCGGCGATCACCTGCTCGGGCAGCACCGCGGTCAAGAACCGCGGCTTCGTCACGCAGACCGTCGCGGCCGGCGCGGCCACCGGATCGCCGGTCATCGACCTGCAGACGCTCAGCGTCAACCACTACAACGCGGTCAAGCTGTGTCCCAACAACGGCGACTACACGTCCGGGCTCGTCGGGCAGTACTTCTGCAGCGACCACACCCACTTCGAGACGTACGGCGCACAGCGCATCGCCGGACTCGTGGCCGGCGCCCTGCGGACCCAGAACATCGCGCTCGCCGGACATCTGCTGTGAGACGCGTCCTTACCCTGCTCACCGCCGCCGCCCTCGCGCTCGTCGCCCCCGCGGCACCGGCCCGGGCGGCGGCGGCCGGGCCGCAGCTGATCACCAGCATCGACACCAGCGCGGGCGGCACCGGCGCACGGCTGCTGCTCGGCGACGTCAGCGGCGACGGCCGGCTCGACCTGATCACCATGCAGCCCACCTATCTGGCCAGCGACACCTACATCGGCCGGCAGGTGCAGGCGCTCACCGCTTACGACTTCGGCACCGGCGCGCCGATGTGGCAGGCCGGCACCCCGGATCCGCGGGTCACCACCAACGGCACCGACATCCCGGCCGAGATCTACGACCTCGACGGTGACGGCGACAACGAGGTCCTGGCCGTGATGGAGGGCATGTTCCGGGTCTTCGACGGCCGGACCGGCACTCTCGTGCGCGAGTTCCCGGTGCCCGGCCCGAACGCCTGGGACACCATCGTGATCGCGAACTTCCGCGGCCTCGACCACCCGCGGGACCTGGTCTTCAAGGACCGGTACGAGCAGGTCTGGGCCACCGACGAGTACGGCACGCTGCTGTGGACGCATCGTGGCGTGACCGGGCACCGGCCGTACCCGCACGACTTCGACGACGACGGCCGGCAGGAGCTGATCGCCGGATACGACATCCTCACGCCGGACGGCGAGCTGCTGTGGACCGCCGACATGGCCGACCACCCCGACTCGATCGGGGTCGGCGACATCGACGGCGACGGTGGCGAGGACATCGTGTTCGGTGGCGCGGGCAAGGGCGGGGACAGCACCAACGCGTACCGGTGGGACGGCAGGGCGCTGTGGCAGAACACCGATGCCGTCGAGGCCCAGCAGGTCGGGCTCGGCGACTTCCGGCCCGAGCTGCCCGGGCTCGAGGTGGCCGGACTGGACCGGGTCGACCGCACGTCGGCCACCGGCAAGGACGGCCTCTACCTCGTCTCGGCCGCCGGGCAGACGCTGTGGAAGGAGAACCGCACCACCCTCGGCTGCTGGGGGACCGTCCTGGAGCCCCTGCACAACTGGGACGGCACGTACTCCGACCTGCTGCTGTCCTGGAACCGGGGCTGCGGCGAGGTGGCCGGCATCTGGGACGGCACGGGCGAGCGGATCGCCACGTTCGGCGTCGACGGGCGGATGATGCGCGGTGACGTGTGCGGCGACGACCGTACCGAGGTGGTCGACTATGTGATGGGCGACCACGCGCACCTGTACGCGAACGGGCCGTGCGACCTGGCCGCCAAGGTCACCGGCCGGCCGTTGCCGCAGGCGAAACGCCTCTACAACTACAGCCGGTACACCGCCGAGGAGATCCCGTCCGACCACGCGCGAGGACGTCGCTGGGCGCCGGCCGGGCACGCGTCCTGGCGGGTCGACCTGGGACGGCAGCGGGAGCTGACCGGCGTCACCCCCGCCTTCGCCGGGGCCCGGGACGTCCGGTACCGGGTGGAGGCGTCCGCCGACGGGCGCCGCTGGACCACCGTGGCCCGCGACGCCACCGGCGGGCGCACCGAGTTCACCGGGCTCGGCCGGCACGTGCGGATCACGGTGACCGGCTGTGCCGGCCGTGCCCGGCTCACCGCGGCGGCCGTGCTCGGCACCCGGTAGGCGTCAGCGGACGATCCGGGCGCGGACCATCAGCGGACCCGACTCCAGCACCTCCAGGCGTACCGGATCGCCGCCCGGATTGTCGAAGAGCCGCACCCCGTCGCCGAGCAGCACCGGGATGAGGTGGACGAGGACCTCGTCGAGCAGGCCGGCCGCGATGCACTGGCGGGCGACATCCGCGCCCAGGACGCTCACCAGCCTGTCGCCGGCCGCCTCCCGGGCCAGCTCGATCGCCTTGCCGAGGTCGTCGGCGAACGTCACGCCCGGCGGGGCGGACGGCGGCACGTGGTGGGTGAGCACGATGGTCGGCCCGGTGTACTGCCCGTCGTAGCCGCCCTCCTGCTCGGTCCCGGCGTTCGGGTCGTCGCCATGGTAGGTCCGGGCGCCGCTGAGCACCGCGCCCACCTGAGCCACCAGCGGATTCGTCTCGCCGGGCGCGGTCCCGGTGTCCAGCCACGACATGTCACCGTCGCGGCCGGCGATGAAACCGTCGAGCGACATGGCGCACTGATACTGCAATGTCGTCATGCCGTCGAGCCTACGGCGGTACCGGGCCGCCGGCCGGCTGCCGGTATCAGGCGGCTCCAGCGAAGAGGGCGGCCAGGCCGTGCGGGGCCCCGTCGCCGAAGATCAGGTCGATGGTCTCCCGGGCCGCCCGCGCCTCCTCCGCGCTGCGGGAGAACATCCTCCGCTCGTACGCCGCCAAGGCCTTCTCGATGCTGCCGGGGCCGGCGGCGAGCGCCTCGCCCAGCTCGGCCCCGTCGAGCATCGCGATGTTCGCGCCCTCGCCGCCGGGAAGCGTCACGTGGGCCGCGTCGCCGAGGAGCGTCACACCCGGGACGCGGTCCCAGCGATGGTCGTCGGGCAGCCGGTGGATGCTGCGCAGCACCGGATCGGTGTCGCTGTCGGCGATCAGCGACACGAGCCCGGGCGCCCAGCCGTCGAACTCGGCGGCGATCCGTTTCCTCGTGGTTACGGCGTCGGTGAAGTCGAGGCCGGCGAACCAGGCCGGCGGGTGGTCGAGCACGACGTAGGTGTGGATGACGTCGCCCGGCTCCCGGTGGGCGAGGAAGCCCCGGCCGGGGACCAGCGCATACATGGCGCCGGGGCCGACCAGCTCGGCGGCGGCCGGGTGCCGGGCGCCGACGTCGTGCAGATACGTGTCGATGTAACTCATGCCGGCGTACCGCGGGGTGTGGGCCGACAGCAGCGGCCGGACCTTCGACCAGGCGCCGTCCGCGCCGACCAGCAGCTCGGAGACGAGGGTGGCGCCGTCGGCGAAGGTGAGCTCGTGCCGTCCGCCGCCCAGGGCGGTCACCGAGCGCAGCTTGCGGCCCCACCGCACGGTCCCTTCGGGCAGCGACTCCAGCAGGATGCGCCGGATGTCGCCGCGCAGCGCCTCCGGGCGGGTCATCGAGCCGTCGTCGGGCAGCTCGGCCAGGACTGCCGCGTGCCGGTCGAGGACCCGCTGGGCGCCGGCGCCCCGGTGGATGATCGCCCGGTACTCGCTGGTCAGGCCGGCGATCTCCAGGGCGCGCTGGCCGTTGTGCTCGTGCAGGTCGAGCTGGCCGCCCTGGGTGCGGGCGCCGGGGGAGGGGTCCGCTTCGTGGACGGTGACCGGTATGCCGTGCCGATGCAGGACCCGCGCCAGGGTCAGCCCTCCGAGGCCTGCGCCGATGACGGTGACGGGAGTGATCATGGTCTTCCCTTCTTTTGGACCGGCGGTCCAACGATCCCTAGATTGGACCGCCGGTCCAACTGTGTCAAGATGGGGGCATGACCTCCCCGCCGCAGCGGAACCCCCGGCGCACCGACGCGCTCTCCCGGGAGCGCATCGTCGAGGCGGCCGTCGAGATCCTCGACACCGCGGGGGAGGAGGGTCTGACCGTGCGGGCCGTCACCGCCCGCCTCGCGACCGGGCGGGGCGCCATCTACCACCACGTCGCGGGCAAGGACGAGCTGCTCGCCGCCGCCGCCGAGGACGTGATCGGCCGGGTGACCGCGCACCCCGGCGACGACGATCCGCGGCGGGCGATCCGTGCGCTGGCCCTCGGCGTCTTCGACGCGATCGACGCCCACCCGTGGGTGGGGGCGCAACTGTCGCGGGAGCCGTTCCAGCCCGCCGTGCTGGGCATCTGGACCAGCCTCGGCGTGCACCTGCGCCGTCTCGGGGCCCGCGGCGCGGCGCTGTCCGAGGCCGGGTCGGCGCTGGTCAACTACGTGCTGGGGGCGGCCGCCCAGCATGCGGCGGGCGCCCGCCGGGCCCCCGACGACGCCGCCCGGCGGGCCTACCTGGAGAGGCTCGCGGCCCGGTGGGCGCGGCACGACGCCGACGCCGCAGTCCAGGAGTCGGCCGCGCTGCTGGCCGGGCACGACGATCGCGAGCAGTTCCTGGCCGGTGTGGACATCTTCCTCACCGGCGTCGTGCACCGGCCGATCTCAGGTGGGTGAGCAGCGCCGGCAGGCGTTCCCGGTCGCCGATCGAGGTGAACCAGGTCCACAGTTCCAGGGCGTGGAACACCCGGTACAGGTCGATGCGCTCGGCGCCGTACGGCGGCAGCGGGCCGTAGCCGTCCAGCAGCGCCGCCCGCTTCTCCGGCGCGTCGTCGAACTGGATGGTCTTCGCCAGGTCGGTCATCGGGTCGGCGGACTCTGCGTTCTCGACGTCGACGAAACCGGTCACCACCCCGGCGTCGTCGACCAGGACGTTGCCCTCGTGCAGGTCGTTGTGGCACAGCACCGGGGCGGTGCAGGCGGCGAGGCAGCGGCCGCTCGCCGCCACCCGCGCCGCCACGGCGTCGTGGATGTCTGTGGGGCCACCGGCGGCGAGGAACTCGGCGAGCTGGCCGGCGAACCTCCGGCGCATGTACGTCGTGTTGTCGGCTGCCGGGTCGACGATGCCGGTGGTGAGGCGGCCGTAGGCCGGCAGGTGGATGCGGTGCAGGGCGGCCTGGAACTCGCCGATCCTGCGGTAGGCGGCCCGGACCGCCACCGGGTCCGGGGCGCGTTCCCACATCGGCCGGCCCGGGAGCAGAGTCAGGACCGTCGTTCGCTGTACGGGGTCCACGTGCACGACCCGGGGCACCTGGGGGAGGGCCGCCATCAGGCCGTAGACGTACACCTCCTTGGCCTGGGCCGGCCGTTCCGAGTCGGCGTACCGCTTGACGATCAGCGACTCGCCGGACGCCAGCCGGACCTCGTGCACCGTGTTCAGCGAGCCGCCGGTGCGCGGCACGACGTCGATGACGACATGACCGTCGGGCAGCGCGGGCAGGAGCGGGTCGTCGATGCTCATTGGTGCACCCTTGTCTCACTCGAGCTGATGGTGGTTCGAGTGCACCGGTGACCGTCGGGCCATCGCCCTGCTCGCTCGACCTTCGAGG
>NZ_FONV01000003.1 GCF_900113015.1 Actinoplanes philippinensis | reverse complement strand
GACCTTCTCCCAGTCGTAGGTGGGGTACGAGATCCGCGTCCCGTAGGCGGACACCGTCCACGGGTTGCTCATCGGCGCGATGAACAGGCTCTGCAGGTCACCGACCCACGACGAGTAGAGGAAGTAGTTGGCCCCGTTGATGGTTGCCACACTGCCGTCGATCGCCCAGCCGTTGTTCGCCTGCACGTTGAGCCGGCCCTTGAACGTGTACGGCCCGAGCGGGTTGTCGCCGGAGCTCTCCAGCACGAACGACCGCTGCCCGTCGCAGCACGCCGCGGTGCCGGCCGAGTAGTAGAAGTACCAGCGGTAGCCGTTGGGGCCGTTCAGCCGGTGCATCGACGGCGCCCAGACGTTGCAGCAGCTGGCCGTCGCGGTGCCGGTGAAGATGACGTTCTCGGTGGCGCCCGGCAGCGCCGCGACCGAGGTGGCCCGCTTGATCACGATCTGGTTGTTCCACGTGGTGGCGGCCAGATAGTAGTAGCCGTTGTAGTAGCCCATCCAGGGGTCGGCGCCGTAGGGGGCGGACGCGACCGGGTTGGTGAAGGTGGCCGCGGCGCGGGCCGGGGCGGCCGATCGCGACTCGACGGCGACGGCGATCGCCAGGATCAGGAGCAGGACGGCGCCGGCGGATCGCAGACGTGCAGACATGGCAGTCCCTCCGGGGGAAAGGGGCGCGGTGTGAGAGGCGCCCGCCGGTGGGCCGGGCGCGGCGGTCCGTCCCGGACGGTGGGGGATGGACGGGCCGGGGACTCACGTGTTGCCGCTATGTTAACGATCACAAATATGCTGTCAAGGGCGCTGGGCCCGCTCCACCACCGTGGCCGCCACGTCACGCAGTTTGCGGTTGGCGCTCTGCGAGGCGCGGGACAGGATCGTGAACGCCTCGTCCGGGCCGCACCGGCGCTGGCTCATGATGATCCCCTTGGCCTGCTCGATCACCGCCCGGCTCTCCATCGCCGCCTCCATCTGCCCGGCCAGAGCGGCAGCGGAGTGGTAGAGGTCGGCGTTGGCCAGGGCGACCGCGGCGTACTCGGCGAAAGTCTCGGCGAGCCGCACCGCGTCGTCGTCCAAGGCCCGGCACGACGTGGCGTAGACGTTCACCGCCCCGATCGTCCGGTCGCGAATCGGCAGCCCGACCGAGAGCGCGCTGCACACTCCGACACTTCCGGCATGCTCCGACCAGCCGGGCCAGCGGCGCTCGGCGGCCACGTCGTCGACCAGGATCGTCGTGCGGTCGGCCGCGGCGTCCAGGCAGGGGCCGTGGTGGTTGGCGTACTGCCAGCGGTCCACCCGCTCGGCCGGCTCGCCGGTGTGTGCCACGGTCCGCGGGCCGCCGTCGCGGATCAGGGTCACCGAGACCTCGTACGCCCCGGGCACCGTCTCCTTGGCCAGCGCGGCCACCCGGGCCATGACCCCGTCCAGGCCGGTCTCGCCGAGGTCGATGCGCCCCAGTTCCCGGATCACGTCGGTGGTGTCCACACCCAGCCGGGTACCCCGTCGGGGGCGTACGTACCCGTCCGGCGGGTTCGGTAATATCGTCGTCCTGCGGCCGGAGTCCACACCCCGGCCCACCAGCGTCAAGCAGCGGCGCGGGTCCGTGGGCCGTCCGGCTCACGGGACGACACCGATCGACTGGCACGGCCGCCCCGGGCGGCTCGTGGACCGCTGCGGGGATCCTCTGACGTTGAAGGCGCACGACCCGACCGACGCCGCTGCCGCATTCGCGGAGCTCGGTCGCATCAAGCTGGGCGAAACCGATCTCGACGGTGTCCTGTCCCGGGTCGCCGACCTGGCCGGGCGCACCCTTCCCGGGGCCGCGCAGGTCTCGATCACTCTGCTGCGCGAGCGCGGAGCGGTGACCGCGGCGCACACCGGCGACACGGCGCTGCAGCTCGACGAGCTGCAGTACGACCGGGGCGCCGGCCCGTGCCTGGAGGCGGCCGGGGCCGGGACCGTCGTGGAGGTCCCGGACACCGCGGCCGACGACCGGTGGGACGGCTGGGGCGCGGACGCCGCCAAGGCAGGCATGGGCAGCGTGCTGTCGCTGAGCCTGCCGATCGGCGACGCGCTGCACGGCGCGCTCAACGTCTACGGCGACGCGCCGCGGGGCCTCGGCCCGCCCACCGTGGCCACGGCGCAGGCCTTCGTCCGCTACGCGGCGGTCGCGCTCGCCAACGCCCACCTCTACGACACCACCGCCAGCCTGGCCCAGCACATGCAGGCCGCGATGGAGAGCCGTGCCGTGATCGAGCAGGCCAAGGGCATCATCATGGGCGAGCGGCGGTGCTCGGCGGACGAGGCGTTCGCCATCCTGACCAAGGTCTCCCAGGACACCAACCGCAAGCTGCGCGACGTGGCCGCCGCGCTGGTCGAGCGCACCCAGCGCGGCTGAGCCGCCACGGTCAGGCGGTCACGTCGAGGCGGCCCCGGCCGGCGCCGCTCTGCTCCAGGTGGCGCAGCGCCGGTTCCAGGTAGCCGGCGATCGGGTTGCGGCCGGTGGGGCTCCGGTCGTACCGGCGGATCAGGTCCTTCAGGTAGACCGCGGTGATCTCCTGCGAGGGCGCGAGCCGTCCGGCGGCCCGGTCCGCGGCGATCGCCGCGGCGAGTGAGTTGATCCAGCCGGGGTTGGCCTCGCCGGGGCGGATGCGCTGGCCGGTGGCCTGATAGATCAGCTCCCGGTCGCGTTCGGTGAGGGAGGCGGAGTCCTCCCGCGCGGTGTGGTTGCGGTCGCGGGTGGCGGCGACCGGCGGGGCGAGAACCGGTCGGTACGGGTGCAGCCGGGAGATGGACATGGGCCAGGACCTCCGTCCGTGGAGCGTTCGACGCTCTCCACATCGGTGCCGGACGGGTGCTGCTGAGGGGTTTTCCGGTGCGGCAGCGGGTATCCCTCAGGACGCCAGATTCGTCCCCCCGGACCTTCCGTAACGCCGCAGAAGGGACGGAACGATGACGACGTGGATGACCCGGGAACGTATCGACCTCGGCCCGGTGTGCCTGGACGGCGACCTCACCCTCCCGGAGCACGCCACCGGCCTGGTGCTCTTCGCGCACGGCGGCGGCAGCTCCCGGCGGAGCCCGCGTAATCAGGCGGTGGCGGCCGAGCTCCACCGGCGCGGGCTGGCGACGTTGCTGATCGACCTGCTGACACCGGAGATCGGCCCGATCGCCGACCGGCTCGCCGCCGTGGTCGACTGGCTGCGCCTCCAGCCGCCGACCGCGGCCCTGCCGATCGGCCTGTTCGGGGCGAGCACCGGCGGCGGGGCGGCGCTGGTCGCGGCGGCCGCCCGGCCGGAGGCGGTGCACGCCGTGGTGTCCCGGGGCGGCCGTCCCGACCTGGCCGGCCCGGCGCTGCTGGAGGTCCGGGCCCCGACGCTGCTGATCGTCGGCGAGCGGGACACCGATGTGCTGGAGTTGAACGAGCAGGCCCGCAACACCATGCGGATCCGGGCCGAGCTGCGGATCATCCCGGGCGCCACGCACCTGTTCCCGGAGCCGGGCGCGCTGGACGCGGTGGCCGGCGAGGCGGCTCACTGGTTCACCGCGCATCTGACCGCCGCGATGACGAGGTGAGCCGCCATGATCTTCGCCAACCGGGCCGAGGCCGGGCGGGCGCTCGCCGACCGGCTGGCCGCCGAGCTCGGTGAGCCGGCCGATCCGCTGATCCTGGCCCTGCCGCGGGGTGGTCTGCCGGTCGCCGGGCCGGTGGCGCGGCGGCTCGGCGGTGAGCTGGACATCGTGGTGGCCCGCAAGATCGGGGCGCCGGGCCGGCCGGAGTTCGGGCTGGGCGCGATCGCCGAGGACGGGCCGCCGGTCTACGACCCGGGGAATCTGCTCTGGGCCGGGGCCACCGAGGACGGGCTGGCCGGGGTGCTGGCCGCCGAGCGGGAGGAGCTGCGCCGCCGGATCCACCGCTACCGGGGCGACCGCCCCGCCCCGGCGCCGGCCGGCCGGACCGTGATCGTCGTCGACGACGGGCTGGCCACCGGGGTGACCGCGCACGCTGCGCTGCTGTGGGTGCGCGGCCGGGACCCGGCCCGGCTGATCCTGGCGGTGCCGGTGTGCTCGCCGGAGGCCCGGGACGCGATGGCCGCGGTGGCGGACACGGTGGTCTACCTGAACGCGCCCGACCCGTTCTACGCCGTGGGCCGCTGGTACGAGGACTTCGAGCAGCTCACCGACGCCGACGTGGAAAATTTCATCATGTGTTGAGTTAGGTGCTTGCCGCCGGACCGGAAACTCATCTAGCGTTGATTTCAACAGTTGATGAGTTTCCGGGGAGGAATCATGGAAACCGCGATCGAGGTCCGCGACCTCGTCGTGCAACGCGGAGCGAGGACCGTCCTGGACGGGTTCTCCTGCGCCATACCGAGAGGCACCGTCACCGGGCTGCTCGGCCCGAGCGGCAGCGGCAAGACCACCCTGATGCGCGCGATCGTCGGCGTGCAGATCATCGCCTCGGGCACGGTCACCGTGCTCGGGCATCCGGCCGGGTCCACGCCGCTGCGCAGCCGGATCGGCTACCTGACCCAGGCGCCCAGCGTCTACGCCGACCTGACCGTGGCGGAGAACGCGCGCTACTTCGCCTCCCTCTACCGCCTCGACGCGGCCGCCGCCGACGCCGCCGTCGACGCGGTCGGCCTGACCGCGGCGCGGGGCCAGCTCGTGGCCAACCTGTCCGGCGGCCAGCGCAGCCGGGCCTCGCTGGCCTGCGCCATCGTGAGCCGCCCCGAGGTGCTGATCCTCGACGAGCCGACCGTCGGCCAGGACCCGGTGCTGCGCGACGAGCTGTGGGACCACTTCCGCCGGCTCGCCGCCGACGGGACCACCGTCCTCGTCTCCAGCCACGTCATGGACGAGGCGAACCGCTGCGATCGGCTGCTGCTCATCCGCGGCGGCGCCCTGATCGCCGACGACACCCCGGCCGCGGTGAAACGGGCCGCCGGCACCGACGACCTGGACCAGGCGTTCCTGACCCTGATCCGGCGGCAGGAGGAGGTGGCGACCGCATGATCCTCGTGAGCACCGTCAAGCGCATCCTGAGCCAGCTGCGGCACGACCCGCGGACCATCGCGATGATCATCGTGGTGCCGACGCTGCTGATCACCCTGATGTATTTCATGTACGAGGGGCAGCCGCGGGTCTTCGACCGGATCGCCCTCACCATGCTCGGCGTCTTCCCGTTCATCGTGATGTTCCTGATCACCAGCATCGCCATGCTCCGCGAGCGCACCACCGGCACCCTGGAGCGGCTGTTCACCACCCCGGTCGGCAAGCTGGACCTGCTCTTCGGCTACGGCATCGCCTTCGGGCTGGCGGCGACCGCACAGGCGGCGGTGGCGGCCGGATTCGCCTACTGGGCGCTGGACATGACCACCGCGGGCGGCATCGGCCTGGTCATCCTGATCGCCGTCGCCAACGCCGTCCTCGGGGTGGCGCTCGGCCTGCTGTGCAGCGCGTTCGCCCGGACCGAATTCCAGGCGGTGCAGTTCATGCCGCTCGTGGTGGCGCCCCAGCTGCTGCTGTGCGGGCTGTTCGTGCCCCGCGACGACATGGCCGGGTGGCTGCAGGCGATCAGCAACGTGCTACCCATGTCCTACTCCGTGGAGGCGCTGACCGAGGTCGGCATGCACGCCGAGCCGACGGGCATCATGTGGCGTGACCTCACCGTCGTGGTGGGCGCGATCGTGGTGGCGCTCGTCCTCGGTGCGGCGACCCTGCGGCGCAGGACCGCTTGACCCGTACAACGTGAGGAGTTCGAAGCGATGGTGCGACGGACCGGACGCCGGCCCGGCAACCCGGACACCCGCGAGGCGATCCTCTCGGCGGCGCGCAGCGCGTTCGCCGAGAAGGGCTACGACGGAGCCTCGATCCGGGCCATCGCGACCGGCGCCGGGGTCGACCCGGCGCTGGTGCACCACTACTTCGGGACCAAGGACAAGCTGTTCCTGGCGACGATGAACTCGCCGGTCGACCCGGTCGACCTGATCACCGAGGCCACCGCGGGCGACCGGGACGAGATCGGCGTCCGGTTCGTGCGCGCGTTCCTGGCCATGTGGGACGGTCCGCGCGGGTCGGCGGCGGTGGCGCTGCTGCGCTCGGTGGTCGGCACCGAATGGACGGCCAAGCTGTTCCGCGAGTTCATCATCACCCAGATCCTCCGCCGGGCGGTGCCCAGGCTGGGCCTCGACCCGGCCGAGGCGCATCTGCGGATCACCCTGGCCGCCAGCCATCTGGCCGGCCTGGCCCTGGCCCGCTACGTGATCAAGGTGGAGCCGCTGGCCTCGTCGCCGTCCGAGACGCTCGTCGCGGCGGTCGGCCCGGCCGTGCAGCGATACCTCACGGGTGACCTTCCCGGGGTCTTTCCGGCATGAAGCCGGCCTGCCGGGGGCATGCAGCGCTCCGTGCGATGGATGATGATGGTGATCCCGGTGCTCCTGACGGCCGGGTGCGCCTCCGTCGAGCAGCGTTCCGGCGCTGCCGAGGAGACCGCCCGGCGGTTCCTGCAGGCGGCCGCCGGCGGTGACGGCCAGGCCGCCTGCGACGCCCTGGCCCCGGAGACCGAGAGACAGATCGACGCGCCGTGTGCGCGGACCATCGTGGACGAGGCGCTCACCGCGCCGTCCGATCAGGCCGATTCCCAGGTGTACGGGCAACGCGCGCTGGTCCGGTTCACCGGCGACACGGTGTTCCTCGCCGTCTTCCCGGACGGCTGGCGGGTGGTGGCCGCCGGCTGCGTGCCCCGCGGCGAACGCCCCTACGACTGCGCCGTCCAGGGTGGGTGAGCGATGCGATTCCAGTACCTGCTGCTCCTGCTGGTGGTCTCGGCCGGCCTGCTGTACTTCGCCGTGCTGGGGGTGCTGCACCGATGAGACGGTTCCTCCGGGACAACTCGCTCGGCCTGGTCTTCGGCCTGCTGTTCCTCATCGTGCTGGTCGCCCAGGCGTTCGCCGGGCACGCCGACTTCAACCAGCAGCAGCTCGCGGCCGGCATGGAGCCGGTCCCGCTCACCCGGTACCTCACGTCGGCGTCGTTCGCCGCCGACGTGGCCGAGAACTGGCAGTCCGAGTACCTGCAGTTCTTCCTCTACATCTTCCTGACCGTGTGGCTGGTGCAGCGCGGCTCGCCCGAGTCGAAGAAGCCGGGGGAGCAGGGGCGCGAATCCGACGAGAAACAGAAGGTCGGCCGGTACGCCACCGACGAGTCACCCAGCTGGGCCCGGGCCGCCGGGCTGCGCCGCACCCTGCTGTCGAACTCGCTCGGCCTCGTCATGGGACTGCTCTTCGTCGCCTCGTGGCTCACCCAGTCGATCGCCGGGGCCGCCGCCTACAACGAGGAGCAGCTGCGTGACCTGCAGGAGCCGGTCACCTGGGCCGAGTACCTGACCGAGCCGGACTTCTGGAACCGGACCCTGCAGAACTGGCAGTCCGAGCTGCTGGCCGTCGCCTCGATGGTGATCCTCTCCATCTACCTGCGGCAGCGCGGCTCCCCGGAGTCCAAGCCGGTCGGCAGCCCGCACACCGCCACCGGCGTCGAAGGCTAGGCGCCCGCGCCGATCCGGGTCAGGAACCGGTTGATCTCGTGCCGGACGTGATCCGGCACACCCTGGAACTGCAGGCCGATCTCGGCGGTCTCGCCGCGCTCGATCCGGCGCGCCACCCGCGCGTCGGCCGCCACCGACAGCTCGTCGACCGCGATCTCGGCCCGGACCAGGTCGCCGACCACGACCCGGGCCCCGGCCGGCACGTGACAGCCCAGCCCGTCCGCGCTCAGGTCGGCCATGTCGGCGGTGATCGGCGGGCCGGCCGACGTCTGCAGCCGGACCGCGCCCTCCACCTTGAGCCGGTCGTGGCGGCGGCGCTCCAGCCGTTCGGCCACATCGGAGAGGTCGCCGATCTGGGCCATCGTCGCCTCCACGCTGCGGTGCAGGCGGCCCACGATGTCGTGCTGCCGGTCGGCGATCCCGCCCAGCTGACGCATCGCGTCCTCGATGTCGCCGA
Source organism: Actinoplanes philippinensis (assembly GCF_900113015.1). Classification (GTDB taxonomy): domain Bacteria; phylum Actinomycetota; class Actinomycetes; order Mycobacteriales; family Micromonosporaceae; genus Actinoplanes; species Actinoplanes philippinensis. The sequence goes on along the minus strand of NZ_FONV01000003.1, from coordinate 738,616 downwards.
CGTCCGAGATGATCGCGCGCAGCGTCTGACCCATCTGGGCCACGTCCGCCTCCAGGGCGGCGATCGTGCTGGTGATCTGCTCGGTCGAGTGCGCGGTCGTGTCGGCCAGGCTCTTCACCTCGTCGGCGACCACCGCGAACCCGCTGCCCGCCGCGCCGGCCCGCACCGCCTCGATGGTGGCGTTCAGCGCCAGCAGCCGGGTCTGCGAGGCGATCCCGGAGATCACGCCGGCGATCCCGGCGACCTGGTGCAGGCTGTCGTTCAGCGCGGTGGCCGCCTCACCGGCCCCGTGCGCCCGCTGGACCAGCACGTTCGCCGCGTGGCTGGTGAGGGTGACCCGCTCGTGGGTGGCGGCCGCCGCGTCCCGGGCCGCGCCGACCTGCACCACCACGTCCTCGAGCTTGCCGCCGATCACCTCGGCGGTGTCGTCGATCGCCTCCCGCGCCCGGCGCCGCAGCCGCTGGTTGAGCTCGCGCTGGTAGGCCTGCGAATTCTCCGCCTGCGTCGCCAGCTCGGCATGCAGCCGCACGATCTCGGTGTCGCGCTCGTCCAGCGCCCCCGCGTGCTCGCCCGGCTCCCGGCCGTCGCCGGCCAGCCTCGGCTGCGCGAGGGTGCGGCGACCCAGCCGGAAGGCCACCAGCGCGCTGCACACCATCGCGATCAGCGTTCCCAGGAGGACCAACCAGGTCGGCATAATGATCCGACCGTACCGTGCCCGGTCGGCCCCCGTGCGGCGTTTCGGCCCTCTGCGAGCAGGGCGTCGATCTGGCCATCGCCGGCCGCATGCCCTCCTTCATGCCCGTCTTCCGCGAGCCGATGACCGTCAACGCTCCTTCTCCAAGAGCCCGTGGACGGCGGGCCGGTGCCGCCGGAGCCCACCCGGCACGATCGCCGCCTGCCCGTGCCCGGCAACCCGAACTACCCGTACGGAACCGACCAATGGCCGTGCCGGGGGAGGTGACCCGAGAACTACCGTCCGAACATGCGGACCTCCGAAGCACAGCCCGTGGTGGCCGCCGTCGACGGCTCCCGCACCCATCCGGTCACCCTCGACCTGGCCGCCGACGAGGCGGCCCGGCGTGGTGTGCCCCTCCACGTCCTGCACGTCTGGCCCGGCCAGTACACCGGCCGCTACCGGTGCCGCGGGCCGGTGCCCGGCGAGACCGACGGCCGCCGCCTCCTCGATGCCGCCATCCGCCGCGCCCGGCAGCGCGCGCCCTGGCTGACCGTCACCGGCGAGCTGATCACCGGCAGCCCCGCCGGGATCCTCGCCGAACACTCCGAGACCGCCTCGCTCGTGGTGATCGGCCGCCGTGACGAGGGCCCCGGCCGGCCCGGCTGGGGGTCCACCGCCGCCTACCTGGCCCGGCACAGCCGCAGCCCGCTGCTCGTCCAGCGGGGCGCCGGGCTGCGCACCGGACCCGTCGTGCTCGCGGTCACCGGGCTGGACGGCCCGGCCTCCGCGGTACGCCGTGCCTTCGAGGAGGCCGACCTGGCCGGGACGCGGCTCGTCGCCGTCCGGGTCTGGCAGCCCGGGGACGACCAGGCCGGCCGGCAGGCGCGCCGGCAGCTGACCGAACTGCTCGCCGCCTGGGCCGGTCACTATCCGCGGGTACGGGTGGAGCCGCTCGTGGTGGCCGAGCCCGAGTTGTCGTACACCCTGGGCCGGGCCTCGCGCCGGGGCCGCCTGCTGATCGCCGCCAGTGGTCAGCGCGGCTGGTTCGCCGAGCTGGTGCGCGGGGTGCCCGGGCCGGGACAGAGCCCGGTGCTGCTGGTTCCGCCGGTTTCCTTCAGCGTGGCGGCGGCCGGCCGATAGTCGGGGCCCGCAACGCCGCGACCCCCACGGAGGCCCGCATGACCATCAGCATCGGCTCGTCCCAAGCGCCGTCGGCCTGGGAGACCCACGCCGCGTGGCTGCGGCTGCGGGAGGACTGCAGCCGCCTGGCCACCGACGTCGTCGCCGGCGCCGACGACGGTGAGCTGCACGCCGACCGGACCGCCGTCCTGGAGAGCCGGGACGCCATCGCGCGGATGACCCCACCGGGCCTGGTGGACGTGCTGATCTGATCGGCCGGGTCAGGCCGCGGTTGAGCTCCGGGCCGAGATCGACACCGTTCCGGCCGAGATCGACACCGGTCCGGCCGGGCCGCGGCCGGGTTTCCCGGACGATCGGCGCCCGCCGGATCAGGCCGCGGTCGAGTCCCCGGCCGAGATCGACACCAGCACCGGGCCGACCCGCAGCACACCGTCGTCGAGCGGCACGCAGCGCACCCCGCCCTTCCCGCGGAGCGCGGCGTGGCCGCCCGGCCCGAGCGTCACGTCCATCCACGCGCACGGCGCGGCCGGCCGGCGGACCGCGAGACGGACCGGGCCGTCGCCGGAGTCCAGCGTCAGCACCGAGCCGACCAGCTCGTCCACGGCGACCCCGGCGAGCAGCACGTTGCGCCGCACCTGGGCCAGCCCGGCGCCGGGCGGCAGCGAACCGGCCGCGATCACGGTGATGCTCGCGTCCCGGTGGGCCCGGTGGTTGAAGTAGCGGTCGCCGACGATGCCGAGACCGGCCCGGATCCGGATCTCGCCGGTCAGCTCGCCCTCGGGCGCCGGCGCGGGACCGTCGGACGGCCGTCCCTCGAAACGATGCACGGGCGAGGCGAGCAACTCCACGATCTCCGGCATGGACCGGAGTCTACGGCCCGCGCCGCCGCCCCGTCGCCGTCACCGGCCTGAGCTTCGCACGGGCGGAAGGGCGGCGGGCTGTCAGTGCAGGACGGCCAGGGCCTCGGCGAGCACGTCGGTCGCGTCCTTCACGTCGACCTCGCGCATCTGCAGCGGCCCGCCGGTCTCGGTGAGCAGCGCGGCGTGCGCCCCGCCGGCGTAGACCGGCGCGAACCCGAGGTCGCGGATGATCAGCGAGGTGGCCTCCCTCGCGTCCCGGTCGTCGGTGCAGACATACTCGGTGAGCAGCGGGTCGTGCCCGCGCCGCCGGCTCAGCACGTCGGTCGGGACGGTGTTGAACGCCTTCGCCCAGTGTGCCTCGGGCGCCCAGTCCATCAGCGTCTCCAGCCCCGAGATGTCGTCGGGCACGTCCGGGTTCGTCGCGTCGATCACCACCTTGTCGGCGATCACGCCCCGGGTCAGGTCCACTGCCTCGTGCGCGGACGACCAGTTGGGGCTGAAGATCACCACGTCACCGAAGGCGGCCGCCTGCGGGATCGACATGATCCGCAACGTGTCGCCGTCCATCTCCGTCCGCAGGCGCTCCGGATGCCGCGAGGTGACCGCGACGTCGTGCCCGCTCTCGGCGCACCACCTGGCCAGTGTGCCGCCGAGCTGACCTGCTCCAATGACACCGATACGCATGCCAATCAGGGTGCGCCCACGATCACCCGGCCGGGTGGTCTTCGGCGAAATCGGCGTAGATCATCCGCAGCTCGACCGTGACCAGGTCGTCGACCAGGGCCTCCGGGTCGGCGCTGCCGGCCAGCGCGGCGGTCCGCAGGTCGTCGATGAGCCCGGCCAGGACCCGCGGCGCCGGCCCGGCGGGGGCGAGCCCGGCGGCCCGGTCGCGGGCGATGCGGGCGGCGAGCCGGTCCACGTGCGCCGATCGCAGCTCGGCGCGCCACTGCGCGAGCGGCGGGCAGCCGGGCGCGGCGGCCAGCGCCCCGGCCAGCATGCGGCCGTGCTCGCGCCAGAGCCGGGCGAGCGGGGTGAGCGCCTCGCGCAGCGCCGCCGTGTCCGGCCCGGCGCCGTCGAGCCAGGGGCCGGCGTCGCGGCCCAGCTCCCCGGCCATCCCGTGCAGCAGCGCCACCAGCACGGACAGCTTGGAGTCGAAGTAGAAGTAGAAGCTGGACCGGGAGATCTCGGCGCCGGCGGCCAGCTCGTCGATGGTGATGTCGGCGAGCGGCTTGCGGGCCAGCAGGGTCCGGGCGGTCTCCAGGATGGCCCGCTCCCGCCGGTCGCCCTTGCTGGGGCCCCGGCGCCGGCCCGGCGGTGTGCTCATCCGAACATGTTAACGCGGTGTCGAGTTTTTCGACGTACTGTCGAGAAGTAACGACGACTCGTTGGGAGACCTGATGAAAGAGATCCGCCTCGCCGCCCGCCCGGTCGGCTGGCCGACCGCCGAGACCTTCGAGCTCGCCGAGACGGCGGTTCCCGAGCCGGGTCCCGGCCAGGTGCTGGTCCGCAACGTCTACATGTCCGTGGATCCGTACATGCGGGGCCGGATGAACGACGTGAAGTCCTACATGCCGCCGTACCAGGTCGGCGAGCCGCTCGACGGCGGGGCGGTCGGCGAGGTCGTCGCGTCGAACGCGGAGTCCGTCCCGGTCGGCGCGCACGTGGTGCACAGCCTGGGCTGGCGCGAGTTCTCGGTGGCCGACGCCGAGCGGGTGCGGGTGGTCGACCCGGCCGCCGCGCCGTCGCTCTCGGCCTACCTCGGCCTGCTCGGCATGACCGGCCTCACCGCCTACGCGGGCCTGCTGGACATCGCGCAGTTCCGCGAGGGCGACACGGTCTTCGTCTCCGGCGCGGCCGGCGCGGTCGGCAGCGTGGCCGGCCAGATCGCCCGGCTGCGTGGCGCCAAGCGGGTGATCGGCAGCGCCGGCTCGGCGGAGAAGGCCCGGCACCTGATCGACGACCTGGGCTTCGACGCCGCGTTCAACTACAAGGACGCGCCGGTCCGCGACCAGCTCAAGGCCGCCGCGCCGGACGGGATCGACGTCTACTTCGACAACGTCGGCGGTGACCACCTGGAGGCCGCGATCAGCGTGATGAACAAGTACGGCCGGATCGCCATGTGCGGCGCCATCGCGCAGTACAACGACACCGCCCCGCCGGCCGCGCCGCGCAACCTCGCCTCCACCATCGGCAAGGAGATCAATCTGCGCGGGTTCCTGGTCGGCAACCACTACCACCGGATGCCCGACTTCGTGGCCGAGGTCGGCGGCTGGCTCCGCGCCGGCCGGATCACCGCCCGGGAGACGGTCGTCGAGGGGATCGAGAACGCGCCGGCCGCATTCCTCGGCCTGCTGCGCGGCGACAACACCGGCAAGATGGTCGTCAAGCTGCGTTAACCAGGGATTAAGCTGCGCCCGGCGACCTTTTCGTACGGGTCGCCGGGTATCGCCCAAAACTGAACGGTAATTCAGTAGCTCTGCCGAGCGGCCCGGATACGGAACGTACGGATGATCGCCCTCGTCCGTACGGGTGAGGTGACTGACGGAAAGCAGACACTAGCGTTCCCGTGTGGCGAATCGGTTCCCCCTCTGGGGACAAGCGGGCTGGGCTAGTGCCGAGGTGGTCGGCGAGACGCACTACGCGAAGGCGATACGTGCGCTCTTCGGTAACGACTTCAACCCCCGCGGGACCGACATAACCATCCCCGTCCAGCTCATACCCGACCGCAACAACCGTCACGACCGCAACGCCGTCGGGGTCTGGTCCGGCAACAGCCTGCTCGGCCACCTCCCTCGCCCGGAGGCCGCCCGCTACGTCACCGTCCTCAGCGCGCTCCACGAACGTGGCCTGCTGCCCGAGGTCAACGCCCGGATCACCGGCCGCGAGTGGGGCGCCGCCGACGGCCGTCCCGCCGCCTTCGACAGCACCATCCGCCTCGACCTCGCCGAGCCGCACATGCTGGTCCCGGTGAACGCGGCACCCGCCCAGGAGCACCGGCTGCTGCCGTCCGGCTCGGCCGTGCAGGTCGTCGGCCAGCAGCAGGCCCTCGACGCGCTCGTCCCGCTGCTGCGCCCGGAGGGGGAGTGCTGGGCGTACGTCACCCTGCACGAGACCGCCGACCACCTGGTCGAGGTGCGCATCGGCGACACCCGGGTCGGCGACCTGAGCCCCAAGATGAGCGGCGAGCTGTCGCCGGTGCTGCGCCACCTGGCCGAGCGAGGCCTGGTCACCGCGGCCCGCGCCATGGTCAAGGGCAACAGCGGCACCACCGAGGTCATGCTCTACATCGCCCGCGTCCAGGACCTGCCGGAGAGCTGGCAGGCCGGCCCCAGCCGCGCGGCCGCCACGCCGTCGGCGGGCCGCGGCACGGCGAGCGTCCCGGCACCCGGCGTGGCCAGCACGGGACCGGCCACGCCGGGTCCCACCCCGGTCTCGCCGTCGCCCCCGCTCGCGCCCGCCGCGTCCGGCGGCTCCGCGGTGCCCGGCCTGAACATGCCGGGCGGCCTGATGACCGGCGGCCCGGCCTCCGGCGGCCTGGTGCCGAACTGGGTGACCCCGGCCGACGCGCTGCCCAGCTGGGCCTCCCCGCCGTCGGCGATGCCCGCGGTGGCGCCGCTCCCGCCGTCCTCGCTGCCGGTCACCCCGGTCTCCCCGAGCGTCCCCGCGCCGGCCGCCCCCGGCTCACCGGCCTGGAACAGCGCGAGTCCGTCGCCCGCCGCTCCCGGTTCGCCGGCCGTGCCGCCGGCCTGGAACAGCACGAGTCCGTCGCCCGCCGTCCCGCCGGCCTGGAACAACGTCAGCCCGCCGGCCTGGAACGCCGGCAGCTACTCCACGCCGTACGTCTCCGGGTCCCGCTTCGAGCCCCCGGCCACCACGCCGGTGCGGCAGACCGACGGCGGCACCCTGCTCGCCGACCCGTCGGCGGGCGCCCACCCGGTCAGCCCCGCGCCACCGTCCTACACCGACGCGCAGGAGCAGCAGGCGATCGCCGAGACCACTGTCATCCCGGCGCTCGCCGCGGTGGTCAAGGCGAACTCGGGCGCCCTGGCCGGTCTCGCCCCGGTCTCGGCGGCGCCGGCCGAGGGCAACCAGCACGCGCCGATCCCGCCCGCGCCGACCGGCATCAAGTTCGTGGTGCCGCCGGGCTGGCCGCTCCCGCCGGAGGGGTGGTATCCGCCGGAGGGCTGGCGGCCCGATCCGTCCTGGCCACTGGCCCCGGCGGGCTGGCAGTGGTGGGTCCCAACCTGGGACTGACCCTCGGGGGCGGCTTTCTGGGCGAGATACGTCGGATTAACCCGGAAAACCACCACGGTGACCCACCTCGCCTTGCTGGAATGGGCGCATGCGGTGGGATGAAGCTGACGGGTTGACCGGGCGGCCGGACGCGCGTGTCCGTGGAGTGCTCGAATCCTGGCGTGCCGGTCTGCTCGACCTCACCGCCGCGAACCCGCTCATCCACGCGGATCCGTGGGGCGCCGGGGTGGTGGCGATCGACAGCCCGTCGCCGCGTGGCGTGCTCGAGGCCCTGCAACAGGGCCGCGAGTGCGGCTTCCTGGGCGTGGAGGAACAGGAGGAGGGCCCGCGCCCGCGGACCGCCAGCGTGTTCCAGACGCACATGACCGACGCCGAGATGGACACCACGCTGCGTGCCCTGCGCCGTACCGACCACCGTGACCAGCTCGAATACGGCATCTCCGCGCTCTACCTGGCGCTCGGCACCCTGCACTGGAAGGACGACGAGCAGGAGTACGCCAGCCCGATCCTGCTGATCCCGGTCGACCTGGTCGACTCGGACCCGCTGGACTACCCGCGACTGCGGGCCCGCCCGGACGACCCGCTGGTCAACCCGGCCCTCGCCGTCCGTCTCCGGTCGCGCGGCGTCGACCTGCCCGCGGTGGAGGGCCTGACCGGGCTGGACGTCACCGTCTTCTGGGCACGCCTGGACGCGGCGATCAGCGAGCACCCGGAGTGGCGCACCGACGAGGCGATCCTGCTGTCCCGGTTCACCGTGCACCGTGAGGTCGTCTACCAGGACCTGGTCGACAACGAGCGGCAGATCCTCGCGCACCCGGTGATCCGGGCGCTGGCCACCGACGCCCGCTCGCAGATCGACGCGTTCAAGTTCGAGCCGATCGGCGCCCGCCGCATCGACGACGTGGCGCCGCCCGACGACATCCCGCTCGTGCTGGACGCCGACGCGGCCCAGCGCTCGTGCGTGGCGGCGGCGATGGCCGGGCGCAGCTTCGTGATGCGCGGCGCGCCCGGCACCGGCAAGTCGCAGACCGTCGCCAACATGATCGCCGCGCTGATCTTCGCCGGGAAACGGGTGCTGCTCGTCTCCGAGAAGGCGGCCTCGCTCGACGTGGTCAAGGACCGGCTCACCCACGCCGGGCTCGACGACTACCTGCTCGAACTGCACAGCGACCAGACCGGGCGCGACCACGTGGCGACCACCCTGGCGGCCGCCCTCGACTTCATCCCGCTGCCGCCGCCCGGCCTGTCCACCGACGAGCGCCAGGAGCTGCGCGAGCACCGGGAACGGCTGAACGCGTACGCCGAGGCGATGAACGAGGTCCGCGAGCCGCTCGGCCACCGGCTGCACGACGTCCTCGGCATGTGTGCGCAGATGACCGACGTGCCGGCCGCCCCGGTCCCGCCGGTCCTGCCGATCCCGCTCACCACCCAGTCCCTGCAGAAGGTCCGCGACGCCGCCGAGCGCCTGGGCCGCGCCTGGCGCCCGGCCCTGCAGGGCGACGCCTACCTGTGGCGTGACGTGGTCGACCGCAACCGGCTCGACGCCCGCCTGCACCAGGCGCAGGCCGCCCTGGAGCACCTGGTCGAGGCGGCCGGCGACGATCCGCTCGCCGCCGCGTTCCGGGCCCGGCACCTGGCCGACGCGATCGCCCTGACCACGCTGGTCGGGCACGCCGCCCGCCGCCCGCCGGAGGCCGCCGACGAGTGGCTCACCCTGGACAGCCTGGAGCCGGTGGCCCGCGCGGCGGAGGGCCTGCTGCGCCACCTCAAGTCGCTGCACCAGGCCGAGGACGCGGTCCGCTCCCGGGCCGGCGTCACCTGGTCGGCGCTGCCCACCCCGGGCAAGCTGCCGATCGTGCCGAGCCTCGTGCACCTCGACCCGCCGCCGGTGGAGCTGCTGCCGCTCACCGCCGCGCAGGCCCGCGGCCTGGCCCGCCGGTTCGCCGACGAGGCCGACCGGCTCGAACAGCACCAGCACAGCCTGGACCGGGTCACCGCGCGGCTCGGCCTGCCCAACGTGGTGGCGTTCTCCGACATCGGCCGGGTCGCGTCCATCGTCGACCTGCTGTCCCGCGCCGACAAGCCGGAGGCCGCGTGGTTCGACGCCGCCGGGATGACCGCCGCGCACACCGCCGCCCGGATGCTGCAGCGGGCCGTCGAGGTGGTCCGCGCCGCCGAGGGCAAGGCACGCGAGCACTTCAACGAGGGCGCGCTCGCCCACCCGGTGGACGAGCTGGCCGACCGGTTCGCCAGCGTGCACAAGGGGCTGCGGAAACTGCGGGCGCCGTACCGGCGGGACCGGAAGGCGGCCGCCGAGATCGCCCGGCCGGACGTGAAACGCAAGCAGGCCGTCGCCAACCTCGCCGCCGCGGCCGCCTGGAAGAAGGCGCTCACCGACCTCGACCGGACCGAGCGGGAGTACGCCCGGATCCTCGGCCGCCACTGGAGGCGCCTGGACACCGACTTCGACGCCATCCGCAACGCCCTCGGCACCGCCGAGGAGGTTCTGCGCGTCACCCCGCCGGAGGCCCTGCCCGCGGTCATCGAACGGGTCAGCGCCCCCACCCCGAACAGCGCGATCATCCGGATCGTCTCGGAGGCGCGCAAGGAGTTCGACAGGTGGACCGCGGCACTGCGCCCGGCGCCCGAGCCGGCCCCGCGCCCGCAGCTGGCGGCCGGGCCCATCCACGACGCGGTCACCTGGCTGCGGGCGCACGTCGAGCCGCTCACCGCGACGGCCGAGCTGGTCCAGGCGTACAGCGTCGCCGCCGGGCGGGACTTCACGCTCGCCGAGTCGGCCGCCATCGGCCTGCTCCGGGAGAGCGCCGCCGACGCCGCAGCGGCCCTGGCGGCCAACGCCGGGGAGTACGCCAAGGTGCTCGGCAACGCGTACCGCGGCACCCAGACCGACGTGGAGGCGCTGGCCTCCGCGATGGCGTGGACCTCGGAGGCCCGGCGCATCCGGGTCGGCGTCGACACCGCTCTCACCACCGAGCAGGTGGAGGCCCTGGCGCGGTCGCGTCCCACCGACACGCTGCCGTCCCGGGTCGCCGAGTGGCAGGCCGCCCGCGACTGGATCCTGCGCGCCTTCGCGCCGCGCCGGCACGCCCAGCTCACCGCCGCCCTCGACGACTACGAGCACGCGCGGGAGCTGATCCGGGCGCTGCTGGAGGACGGCAAGGGCCAGCAGGAGTGGTTCGACTACCAGGGCGCCCGCGAGATCCTGGCCGAGCACGGACTGGACGCGGCCGTCGACTTCTGCGCCCGTGAGGACCTGGCGGTCGAGCAGATCCTGCCGGTTCTCGGCCGGGCCCTCTTCCAGTCGTGGGCGGACACCGTGATCCGCGAGGACGACCGGCTGCCACCGCTGGACGCCGCCGCCCGCGACCGGCTCGTCGAGGAGTTCCGGATCTGGGACGCCCGGCTGCAGCGGGCCGCGTCGGCCGACGTGATGAACGCGGTCGACGAGATGCAGCCGTCCGGCACGGCCGCCGCCGAGGCCGCGCTGCTCCGGGCGTCCGCCGCCCAGCAGGGCCGCAAGCTGCCGGTCAGCGAGCTGATCGGCCGTACCCGGCATGCGACCCTCGCGGTGAAGCCGTGCTTCCTGACCGTTCCCGCCGACGTGAGCCGCCTGGTCCCGGCCGACCTCACCTTCGACGTGGTGATCATCGACGAGGCGTCCCGGGTGCCCGTCCCGGACGCCGTCACCTGCATCTACCGGGGCGCGTCGTTCGTGGTCGTCGGCGACGACCGGCAGCTCACCGCGCTGCCCACCCCCGGCGAGGGCCGGTCCGTGCTGGACCTGGCGATCAGCTGCGCCGCCTTCCCGGTGCTCGACCTGGCCACCCACTACCGCAGCCGGCACGAGTCGCTGATCGCGTTCGCCAACCACACCTTCTACCAGGGCATGCTCAACACGTTCCCGCCCGCCGGCCCGGCCGGCCCGGACACCGGCGTGCAGCTGTTCCCGGCGATCGCGGAGAACGGCGACGAGGGCCTGGCCGATCTGGTCGCCAGCCGGGTCGCCCACCACTTCGTCACCCGTCCCGAGCTCAGCCTCGGCGTCATCGCCAGCACCGCCGACCTGGCGATGCGGATCGAGGCCGCGGTCGCCGACATGGTGGTGCCGCCCGAGGACGACCGGCTGCGCGGGTTCTTCGTCAAGGATCTGGACGCCGTGCAGGGCGACGAACGTGACGTGATCCTGCTGGCCTTCGGCGCCGAGCTGGGCGGTCTGGCCGGCCCGGACGGCTGGCGGCGGCTCAACGTCGCCACCACCCGGGCCTCCCGCCGGGTCGAGGTGATCTCCACGGTCCGCGGGCGGGACCTGCCGGACACCGAGGAGCTGCGGCCGCTCGCCGCCTACCTCGACTACGCGACCCGCGGCGAGGCGGCGCTCGACCTCGAGGACACCCGGCCGGAGCAGCAGACACCGTTCGAGGACTCGGTCCGCGACGTCATCCGCGCCTGGGGATACCGGGTACGGACCCGGGTCGGCACCGGCGCCTTCCGGATCGATCTGGCGGTCCGCCGCTCGGCCCGGCGCAACGCCCCGTACGCCCTCGGCATCGAGTGCGACGGCACCACCTACGACTCGGCGCCCGCCGCCCGCGACCGCGACCGGCTGCGCGAACAGGTGCTGGAAAGTCTCGGCTGGAAACTCCACCGGGTCTGGGGCACCGCCTGGTACCTGGACCGGGAGCACGAGGAACGGCGGCTGCGGACCGCCATCGAGGCGGCGCTCGCCGAGTTCCCGCCCGAGGACCAGGCCGCCGAGCTGGACGGGGCCGCGATGCCCGCGACGGCCGGGGAGGAGCAGCGGGAGCCGGTCGTCATCCTGCAGACCGACGAGGGGTACGCCACGAGCGAGCCGTCCGAGCCGATCGACCTGGTCGAGCCGTCCGAGCCGATCGACCTGGTCGAGCCGGTCGAGACGATCGAGATCGTGGCGGAGGAGACCGCGGACGAGGTGGCCGAGGAGCCGGTCGTCCCGGTCGACGCGCTGGGCGCCCTCGACGACGAGGCGGACGCCTACCTGGCCGGTGTCGGGGATGTCGAGGAGCAGGCCGCGGAGCAGTGGGCGGCGGAGGCCGTACCCCCGGATGATCTCGCGGAGGAGCCGGTGGCCGCCGGCGAACCGGAACCGGCCGAGGCGGAGGAGGAGCCCCGGGTCCGGGCCGCGATCTTCGAGAAGGTCACCCGTGCCGAGGTCGAGGAGGAGGGACCGCGGGTCACCGCGGCGGTGTTCGAGCGGGTGACCCGGACCGAGGAGTTCGAGGGCCCTCGCGTGCAACCGGCGGTCTTCGAGCGGGTGTCGCGGGCCGAGACGGCCGGGGAGTTCGCCGAGTACGGGAGCTTCGAGGACTACGACGACTACGACGAGTTCGGCGAGCCGCGGGTCGTGCGGGCCACCTTCGAACGGCTCAGCCGGGCCGACGTGCGACGCGCCGAGGCCGAGCGTGCCGAAGCCGCCCGCGCCGAGGCCGAGCGGATCGAGGCTGCCCACGCGGAAGCCGCCCGCGTGGAGGCCCTCCGCGTGGAGGCCGCCCGGATCGAGGCGGCCCGGATCGAGGCCGCCCGGGTGGAGGCCGCCCGGGCCGAGGCCGCCCGTGTGGAGGCCGCCCGCGTGGAGGCCGCCCGCGTGGAGGCCGCGCGCGAGGAAGCCGCCCGGATCGAGGCCGCCCGGATGGAGGCCGTCCGTGCCGCGGAAGCCGAGGCGGCCGAGCGCCTGGCCGAGGCCGAGGCCGCGGCGACCCGGGCCGCGGCGGCCGCCGTCGAGGGCCTGCCGATCGCCCAGCCGGTGTTCGTCTCGCCCGAGTTCACCGCCGAGCCGCCGCCCGCCCGCAAACGCGCCCGCGCCAAGCCGGCGAAGAAGGCCGCCGCCCCGCAACCCGTGCACGGGATCCAGGAGTGGGCGCAGCCGTACCGGAAGGCGAAGCTCACCGCCCTGCCGGACGGGGCGAGCGTGGCCGACCCGGCGACCGCACGCCGCATCGCCGACGCGATCCGCCGGATCGCCGCCGTCGAGGGACCGGTGCACATCAGCATCGCCCTGCAGCGGATCCGCGACGAGTGGGCGCTGACCCGGATCACCAAGCAGGCCCGCGCCGTCATCGACGCCGCCATCGGCAAACTGGCCGCCAAGGGCGACGTGACCTGGGCGGACGACTTCCTCGGCGACCCCGGCCAGCTGGTGCCCACGGTCCGGCTCCGCGCCGACGGGGTGGCCCGCAAGGCCGACCAGATCGCCGACGCCGAGCTGCGGGTCGCGATGGAGCACCTGGTCACCGACGCCGGGGCCATCGACGTGGACGGCCTGCTCGCGGCGACCGGCCGGCTCTACGGCTGGGCGGCCCGGCGCTCCACCGAGGTGGACGCCCGGCTCACCACCCTGATCGCCGACCTGGTCGCCGAGGGCCGCCTGCATCGGCGGGCCGACGGGCTCAGCGCCGCCCACGACCTGCCCGACCCGCTGACCCTGCCCCGCCACGACACGGCCCCCGCGCCCTCCAGGAAAGTGAGGGCCTGACACCGTCGCGGTATTGAACGACAACAACTTCCCGTTCTCCGGCCGGCGGACCGCCGGGGTGGTCGACAACAATGAGTGGATCACCATTGAGCTGCCCTCGTCGCTGCGCCCCGACAAGCGCATCTTTCCAGCTCACAGCCGGTAGGAAAACGGATACTTAACTGCCGGTGAACGCACGGGCGTGCTGTCACGGAATTGCATTAATGGCCTACCGTGACGGCGTGCCAGCGATAGAACTCCGGCGCGACACACCCGGACTCCTGCGTTTGTTCACCGCCGTCACCGCGGCCGTCGCCCTGGTGCTGCTGACCGTCCTCACCGTCGTCATGATCAGCGTCCGCGACCAGGTGCGGATCATCGGCCGGGAGGCGGCGCCGCAAGCCGCCACCGCAGCCGACCTGTATTTCGCGCTCAGCGACCTGGACGCCCAGGTCACCCGGATCCTGCTGGCCGGCGACGGCGACCAGCTGGCGAGCAGCCGGATCGACGCGCTCGGCGCCTACCGGGACCGCGGCTACCAGGCCGATCAGGACCTGCAGGGGTCGACCGCGGACAGCGCGGTCACGCTCCGGCTGATGGACGGGCTGGCCGTCTACCGTCAGCGGATCGGCCAGGCCCTCGCCGCGTCCTCCGCGGCCGACCGGCTCGGCTACTGGACACAGGCCACCAACCTGCTGCACCAGCGCCTGCTGCCGGACGCCGAGGACCTGCGCCGGCAGAGCCAGAAGCGCCTCGACGACGCGTACGCCCGGAAAGCCGCCACCGAGACCACCGGAACCGCCGTCGCCGTCCTCCTCGGCGGCGCCCTCGTCGCGCTCCTGATCTTCCTCCAGGTGTGGCTGGCCCGCCGCTTCCGCCGCCTCTGGAACCCGGCCCTGCTCGCCGCGACCACGCTCGCCCTGCTGCTCGCGATCGCCGCGACCGCCGTGCTGCAACTGCAGTCCCGGCAGCTCGCCGACGGCCGTGACACCGGCCTCGGTCCCTACCTGGCCCTCTCCGAGTTGCGGGCCCTCGGCTACGACGCCGCCGCCGACACCGGCCGCTACCTCGTGTCGGCCAACCTCGCCTACTACCGCGACGACTTCACCGCCAAGTCCGGCTGCCTCACCGGCGGCCCGGGCTGCCGCCGCGCACCGGTCTCCACCGCCACCTCCGCCACCTCGGACGCCGCCTCGGCCCGTGGCGGCCTGGCCCCGCTCGCCGGATCCGTCGCCGCCGATCGCTGGACCGCCTACCAGGCCGTTCACCAGCGGATCGTCGCCCTCGCCGACAGCGGGCAGACCGACGAGGCGGTGCGTCTGCTCACCGGGATCCGGCGCGGCGACGCGGCCTTCGACTTCGCCTACTTCGACGCGTCGCTCGCCACCGTCACCGAGACCCGGCGGCAGGACTTCGACCGGGCGCTGCGCGCCGCGGAGACCACGCTGACCGGCTGGTCCTGGTTGCCGGCTCTCTTCCTGCTGCTGGTGCTGGCCTTACTCCCTTTGTCGGTACGCCCACGCCTGGCCGAATACCGATGAGGCGGTCACGCGTTCCTCGCTGCCGCGCCCGGCTTCCGTACCCGCCTCCGGGCTCGGTCGCCCGGCCGGCGTCTCCCGCTTCTGCGGTGCCTGCCCTGCCGTCTCCCGCTTCTGCGGCGCCTGCCCTGCTGTCTCCCGCTTCTCCGGCGGCCGCCTCGCCGTCACCCGCGTTCGCCGCCTCCGGCGGCGCGACCCAACCGGGCTGGTCTCTTCTGTCGAGAGGTGAGAAAGGTATGAGGCTGCGAGCACTTGCCGCCGTCGCGCCGCTGGTCCTGGCTCTGACCGCCTGTGACGCCCCGGTCGCGCCGGAGACGCCGATCGCCTGCGCCTCCGGTTCGGTGTCCGGCCAGGGCTCCTCGGCCCAGACCAACGCGATGAACGCCTGGATCAAGGCCTACCAGATCGCCTGCGCCGACGCCGCCGTCGCCTACACGAGCACGGGTTCCGGCGCCGGGGTGAAGGCGTTCATCGAGGGAACCGGCGACTTCGCCGGCACCGACACCCCACTGAACACCGCCGACCTGCAGGGCGCCACCACTCGCTGCGGCGGCCCGGTGGTCCACCTGCCCCTGGTGGTGGGCCCGATCGCGCTCGCCTACAACGTCGCCGGAGTGGGTGACCTCCGCCTGACCCCACCCACCATCGCCAAGATCTTCAGCGGAACCGTGACCACCTGGAACGACAGGACCATCGCCGCCGACAACCCGGGCGCCGTCCTGCCGTCGACGAAGATCAGCATCGTGCACCGCGCGGACGGCTCCGGGACGACCGCCAACTTCCTGCGTTACCTCACCGCGGCCGCCCCGTCCGACTGGACACACGGCGCCGGCAGCGACTGGCCGCTCCCCGGCGGCAT
Source organism: Actinoplanes philippinensis (assembly GCF_900113015.1). Classification (GTDB taxonomy): domain Bacteria; phylum Actinomycetota; class Actinomycetes; order Mycobacteriales; family Micromonosporaceae; genus Actinoplanes; species Actinoplanes philippinensis. The sequence goes on along the minus strand of NZ_FONV01000003.1, from coordinate 722,781 downwards.
CGGCCAGCGGGGCAGCCATCGGGTGGTGGCCGCGATCAGCCGGACCGACGGCGCGATCGGTTACGTCGAATCCTCGTACGCCCGGGTCACCGACCTGCCCACGGTCCGGGTGGGCGCCCCCGACGGCAGCTACGCACAGCCCGACGACCAGGCGGCCGCCCGGACGATCGCCGCCGCCGACGTGACCGAGGACCTGCGCCTGGAGATCGACTACGTCGCGGCGACCGCCGGCGCCTACCCGATAGTCCAGGTCACCTACGAGTTGGTCTGCCGGAACACGGTCTCCGGCGTGGCCCGGAGCTTCCTCACGTACGCCGCCGGGGAGTCCGGCCAGCAAGCCGCCGAGCAGGCGGGGTACGCCCCGCTCCCAGCGGCCCTGCAAACCCGGGTGACCGCGGCCCTGTCCACCCTCCGCTGACCCGGCTGCGGTTACCGTGGCGATCCGGTGAGGCCAGGGCTGATCATCGGCCTGGTGAGGCCGGGACTGGCATCGGCCTCGACCGCACCGGATCGCGGTCGGGTCAGGCTGTGGGGTTGCCGTAGTAGGCGCCCGGGCCGTGCTTGCGTTTGAAGTGGCGCTCCTGCAGGTGGGGTGGGGTGGCGGCGTTCGGGTTGAGGGCCAGCGTCTTGAGGGCCATCTCGGCGACGGCTTCGAGGATGATGCCGTGTTCGACCGACTTCTGCGGGGTGGCGCCCCAGGTGAACGGGCCGTGGTTGGCGACCAGGGCGGCGGGGATCGCGGCGGCTGCCTCGTCGTCGCCGATGGTCTCGATGATGACCCGGCCGGTGTTCAGCTCGTAGTCGGTGGCGCACTCCTCGGGAGTGAGGGTGCGGGTCACCGGGACCGGGCCGTTGAACGTGTCGGCATGCGTGGTGCCGAGGACCGGGACGTCGCGGCCGGCCTGGGCGAAAGCCACCGCGTTCGTCGAGTGGGTGTGGGTGACGCCGCCGATCGAGGGCCACGCCAGGTAGAACGCGCGGTGGCTCTCGCTGTCGACGGACGGGCGCAGGTCGCCGGCGAGGACCTTGCCGGTGGCCAGGTCGACCGGGACCAGGTGGTCCTCGGTGAGGTCGTGGTAGGCGACACCCGACGGCTTGATCAGGTAGAAGCCGCCCTCGCGGTCGATGCCGCTGACGTTGCCCCAGGTGAGCTGGGCCAGGCCGGCCTCGGGGATGGTCTGATTGGCCAGCAGCACGGCCCGGCGCAGGGCCGGCGAACCGTAAGTCACGTCGTCTTCTCCTCGACCGCACGATGTTAGCGCTCACGATAACGGAACCACAGTGCTCCGACACAAGGCCGAAACGCACTGGACTTGATCGCCGAACGGCATGTTAGCGACAACAGTGGCGTCCGGTGGGGGTCGGCTCGGAACTGACGCTACCGGTTGATCAGTGACGGGTGGCCTGAGTTACCACACGGACCATGTTGCGCAGGCGGGAGCGCAGGCCGGCGGCCGGAACCGGCTCGGAACGGGTGTTCGACGAGCGGGCCGGGGGAGTGCGCCGGTTGCGGGGCAGCCCGGCGGGGGCGGGACGCTGGCGCGGTACGGCGTTGACCGGGCCGCCCGGGGCTCGCCAGGTGAAGGTGACGCCGTCCAGGACGACGGTCTGGCCGGCGGCGCAGAGCCCGGAGGCAGCCGCGCCGGCGCCGGCGCCCCCGTAGATGATCATCAGGCTGGTCTCGGCGGCGGGCGCCGAGGTGTGCACCGCCCACACCTCGCCGTGCCCGCGGAGCCGGGTGCCGCCGGCGGTCAGCAGGGCGGCCCGGCCGCGCAACGGGACAACCAGCTCACGGCCGGTGGCGTCGCGGATGTGCAGGGTCCCGGAGAGCCTGGGTGATCGTCGGCGGAACCATCCGTTCGTCCCGGGAGCCACCAGCCCACCGTCCCTTCGCGACCGCGCCGGCTTCGAGCACGACGCGACCGCCCCCGCGCCGGGGCGCCGGAAATCCGCGAACGGTGTGGTCGTCGTCGAGCACTCCCTCGGACTGTAGTGGCGTCCCGCCAGATCGCAATGGCCCTCACCGGCGAGGATGAGCGGTGAGGTCTCGCCGGGTCGCAATGGCCTGATGGGCGAGGGCGAGCGGTGGCGTCTCGCCGGGCCGGGATAGCTGTCATTGGCGGGATGAGCGGTGACGCCTGGCCGGGTCGCAATGCCCCCCACCCGAGAGGATGATCCCGGTGGCCCGGTGGCCCGGTGGCCCGGTGGCCCGGTGGCCCGGTGGCCCGGTGGCCCGGTGGCCCGGTGGCCCGGTGGCCCGGTGGCCCGGTGGCGTGTGCTCATGGCCCGTGGCCCGTGGCCCGTGGCCCGCGGCCCCATGGCCCGAAGGCCCCAAGGCGCGCTGGCATGCCGCGTGATCGTGTCCGCGGAAATGCGATTCGCGAATGACAGTCGTTAGTTTACGTTCCTTTTTATCGTCGCCGTCATTTCCGCGACGTCGGGCACTTTGAATGAAGATACGGCGCAGCGGCGTGTGGGGTGGTCGACCCACACGCCGCGCATTTACCGGATGAAATCAGACGAGGTTGGTGAACTCGTCGATGGTGTCGGCCGGCGAGGACGTGATGTAGAAGTTCGCCCGCTTGCCCTTTCCGCCGATCTTGGCGCTGCCCGAGCTGACCGCGGTGCCGTTCTTGAAGAAGTAGATGCCGTAGTAGGCGGACTTGCCGTCGGCCTTGGTGTCCTCGACGTAGCCGTCCACCGAGACGTACTTGCCGTTGGCGTCGCGGCAGTGGTGACCCTTCACGGTCACGCCGACGTCCGCGATGCTGAAGTAGCTGCAGGTGGCGGCCTGGGCGGCGACCGGGGCCAGCAGCGTGGCGCCGAAGAGCGAGGCGAGGCCGACGGTCATCGCCCGGAAGGCGGTCCTGTTACGCACAACAATCCCCCATCGTTGAAGCGTCAGCGGATGCCCGGACGGCATCCGGCTGGAATGCGGATGCGGAGAGTGAACGTGCAGGCCTCCCCGTAACGCAGCGCATTTAGTGGCCGGTGCCTACCCCGGACCGCTGCGGAGGCCATGAAAACAGGCCGCTTCGGTAATCGGCCTCAAATCGATCATGCACCCCCGTGCGGCACCGATCTTTACATGGAGCTTCCTGAATCGGCAAGGCCGTGAATCGCCCCTGTCAACAGCGCCGGTGCGTTCGATTCTTCGGGCTGCTCGTCATTGTCGCTGGTGGACATGCCTGCGAAGCCGCGAAGATCTTGTTAACGATCACAGATAAATTTCCCTGAATATGACGGTGCCGCGGCTGATCGGCTGCGGCACCGGGTGCTCACGCGCTGGGAAGGGCGGCTCCGGCGCCGGAAAGGCGCTGAGCGGGGCCGGCGCTGGACCGGAAGATCCCGGGCCAAGCGGGGCGGTCGTTGGTCCTGGGCAGCGCTCGGCGGGCGCCGGTCCGGGGGCAGGCGTCGGGTCGAGGGGCGCTGAACCGGAAGGTCAGGCGCTCGGCGGGGCGGCGCTGGCCCGGGGAGTGAGGCGCGGCGCCACCACCACGTCCTCCGGTGGGGCGTCGCCGTCCGGCAGGGCCAGGTGGCGGAGCAGGAGTGCGAGGGCTCGCCGCCCGAGTTCGGCGAAGTCCTGGTGGACGGTGCTCAGCGGGGGAAGGAAGTAGCCGGAGTCCGGCATGTCGTCGAATCCGACGACGCTGACGTCGTCGGGCACCCGACGGCCGGACTCGTGCATGGCGCGTAGCACGCCGAGGGCGATGCGGTCGTTGGCGCAGAACACCGCGGTCACCGACGGGTCCTCGGCGAGCCGGCGGCCCTGTTCGTATCCGGCGGCGGCGTCCCACCACCCGGCGGTGACCGGGGGCACGACGGCGCCGGCCGCGTACAGCGTCTCGCGCCAGCCGTCGACGCGGGCCTGTGCCTCCGGCCAGTCGAGCGGGCCGGCCACGTGGTGGACGGTGGCGTGGCCGAGGTCGAGCAGGTGCCGGGTGGCGAGGCGGGCGCCGGCGGCGTTGTCGACCCGTACGGTCGGGAAGCCGCCTTGATCGTCCCCGCCGACCGCGACGCATGCCATCCCGGCGGGCGCGTGGGTGAGCGCCGTGGTGACGGCCGGCTTGGGGGCGATGGCGATGATGCCGTCGACGCCGTGCTGGACGAGCCGGTCGACGGCCTCGAGCACGGGGCGGTGTGACAGGTCCCGGACGGTGGCGACACTGACCAGGTAGCCGGCGGCCCGGGCGGCGCTCTCGATGCCGTAGAGCATCGATTCGGGACCGAACAGGGTGGTCTCGAAGCCGACGATGCCGAGAGTTCGTGACTCTCTGGTGGCGAGCGTACGGGCGGCCAGGTTGCGCCGGTAGTTGAGCGACCGCATCGCGGCGAGCACCCGTTCCCGGGTCTCGGCGCGCACGTTCGGATGCTCGTTGATCACGCGCGACACGGTCTGGTGCGAGACGCCGGCGAGTTTGGCCACGTCACGCATGACGCTGCCACGCTCTTTGCCGGTTCTCGGCCGGGGCGTGGGCGTGGGTGGTTCGAGGGCCGGATCAGTGCTCGGCACCTGTTCAGATGTCGCCATTGGACGATTCCTAGCAGCTTCGGTTCGATCACCACGGGTGAGGAGGGCGTTCTTGCAACAGCTTCGAAACGTTGATCCGGATCTCTTGACGAGGCGGATGAGAACGGTAACACTCCAGAAACGCAAGCTGTGACGGCGGTCGCAGAAGGACGCCGATCTCCGCGGATCTGGGCTGGTAGCCCTACCCGCTGCTTATTTGTGAACGGTAACAGTTTCTGGAGGTTGTAGTGCGTAGGACCTTGTCTGTGGCGGTGCTCGGTGGTCTGCTGGCCGTCTCCGCTCTCGCCGGTTGTAGCAAGGACGGCGGCACCGAGGGTGGTGGCGGCGACGACGGCAAGATCGTCCTCGGCTTCTCCCAGGTCGGCGCCGAGAGTGGCTGGCGTACCGCGAACACCGAGTCGATCAAGGCGTCGGCCAAGGCGGCCGGCATCGAGCTCCAGTTCTCCGACGCGCAGGGCAAGCAGGAGAACCAGATCGCGGACATCCGCGGCTTCATCACGCAGAAGGTGGACGTCATCGCCTTCTCGCCGGTGGTCACCTCGGGCTGGGACGCGGTGCTCAAGGACGCGAAGGACGCCGGCATCCCGGTGATCCTGACCGACCGTGCCGTCGACTCCACCGACACCTCGCTGTACGAGTCGTTCATCGGCTCGGACTTCAAGGTGGAGGGCCAGAAGGCCGGCGAGTGGCTGGCCAAGGAGTACGCGGGCAAGACCGGCGACGTGAACATCGTCGAGCTGCAGGGCACCACCGGCTCGGCGCCGGCCATCGACCGGCAGACCGGTTTCGCCGACGCAATCAAGTCCAACCCGAACCTGAAGATCGTCAAGACGCAGACCGGTGACTTCAAGCGTGCCGACGGCAAGACGGTCATGGAGACCTTCCTGCAGTCGGTGCCGAAGATCGACGTGCTCTACGCCCACAACGACGACATGGGCCTGGGCGCCATCGAGGCGATCAAGGCGGCCGGCAAGAAGCCCGGCACCGACATCAAGATCATCACTGTCGACGCGGTCAAGGACGGCATGACCGCCCTGGCCGCCGGTGAGATCAACTACATCGTCGAGTGCAGCCCGCTCCTCGGTGACCAGCTGATGGAGACCGTCAAGGCGGTCAAGGCCGGCAAGCCGGTGGAGAAGCGGATCCTCACCAAGGAGGGCACCTTCACCCAGGAAGAGGCCAAGGCGGCTCTGCCCACCCGCAAGTACTGATCTGCCCGCAGGCCGCCCCGGTTCGCCGGGGCGGCCTGTGAGCCCGAAAACGGAGCCAGAGATGGGCGAGCAGTCACCGGTCCTCGAGATGACCGGGATCCGAAAAGTCTTCCCCGGCGTCGTCGCCCTCGACGGCGTCGATTTCCGTTTGTTCCCCGGTGAGGTCCACGCCCTCATGGGTGAGAACGGCGCCGGCAAGTCCACCCTGATCAAAACCCTGACCGGGGTGTACGAGATCGACGGTGGCGACATCAAGCTGGGCGGCCGGCCGGTGCGCATCTCCGGGCCGCTGCAGGCGCAGCAGGCCGGTGTCAGCACCGTCTACCAGGAGGTCAACCTCTGTACCAACCTCTCCGTCGCGGAGAACATCTTCATCGGCCGTGAGCCGCGCCGATTCGGCAAGATCCAGTGGGGCAAGATGCGGCAGCGGGCCGCGGAGCTGCTCGCCCGGCTCGACCTCGACCTCGACGTGTCCGCCCCGCTCAGCTCCTTCTCGCTGGCGATCCAGCAGATGGTCGCCATCGCGCGCGCGATCGACGTGGACGCCCGCGTGCTGATCCTCGACGAGCCGACCTCCAGCCTGGACAGCGCCGAGGTCGAGCAGCTGTTCCGGGTCATGCGCCGGCTCAAGGAGTCCGGCGTGGCGATCCTCTTCGTCTCGCACTTCCTGGACCAGATCTACGAGATCTCCGACCGGCTCACCATCCTGCGCAACGGCCGGCTGATCAGCGAGCACCGGATCGAGGAGCTCTCCCAGGTCCAGCTGGTCGAGAAGATGATCGGCAAGGAGCTGGCCGCTCTGGAGGACCTCGAGGACAAGGCGCAGAGCAACCGGGAGCGCGCCGCCGAGGCCAAGCCGGTCCTGGAGGCCAAGGGCCTGGGCCGTGCCGGCGCGATCGCCCCCTACGACCTGACCATCCACGAGGGCGAGGTGGTCGGGCTGGCCGGGCTGCTCGGCTCCGGCCGTACCGAGCTGGCCCGCCTGCTCTTCGGCGCGGACAAGGCCGACAGCGGCGAGGTGCTGGTGGACGGCAAGCGGATCAACCTGCGCGACCCGCAGGTCGCGATGAAGCACCGGATCGCCTTCTCCTCGGAGAACCGGCGCACCGAGGGCATCATCGGCGAGCTCAGCGTCCGGGAGAACATCATCCTGGCGCTGCAGGCCGCCCGCGGCTGGACGCGCCCGATCCCGCGCAAGAAGCAGGACGAGATCGTCGACAAATACATCAAGGCGCTCCAGATCCGGCCCGCCGACCCGGAGCGGCCGGTACGCAACCTGAGCGGCGGCAACCAGCAGAAGGTGCTGCTGGCCCGCTGGCTGATCACCGAGCCCCGCCTGCTGATCATCGACGAGCCGACCCGCGGCATCGACGTCGGCGCCAAGGCCGAGATCCAGCGCCTGGTGGCCGAGCTGTCCGACGGTGGCATGGCGGTGCTGTTCGTCAGCGCCGAGCTGGAGGAGGTCCTCCGGCTCAGCCACAAGATCGCGGTGCTGCGGGACCGGCGCCTGGTCGAGGAGTTGGAGAACACCGCGGACGTCGACGCGGACCGCATCATGCAGACCATCGCCAGCGGAGCAACCTCATGACGACCATCCTCAAGCACCGGCTGTTCTGGCCGTCCCTGATCCTGGTGGTGATGCTGGGCGTCAACGCGTTCACCTCCCAGCAGTTCGTCACCATCCAGGACGGCCACCTCTTCGGCACCCTGATCGACATCCTGCGCGGCAGCGCGCCGCTCATCCTCGTGGCCCTGGGCATGACACTGGTCATCGCTACCGGCGGCATCGACCTGTCGGTCGGCTCGGTGATGGCCATCTCCGGCGCTGTCGCCTGCCTGCTGATCAGCGACCTGGGCAACCAGAACTCGATCGGCTCGGTGCTGCTGATCATCGGCGTCGCGATCCTGGTGTCGCTGGCCCTCGGGCTGTGGAACGGCGCGCTGGTGGCGATCGTCGGCATCCAGCCGATCATCGCGACGCTGATCCTGATGGTGGCCGGCCGTGGCGTGGCGCAGCTGATCACCGACGGCCAGATCATCAACGTGCGGTCCGACCCGTACTCGACGCTCGCCTCGGGCTTCTTCCTGACCATGCCGGTCGCCTTCCTGATCGCCGCCGGCGCGGTCGCGCTGACCGTCCTGCTGACCAGGAAGACCGCGCTGGGCCTGCTGCTGGAATCGGTCGGCGGCAGCCCGACGGCGAGCCGCCTGGCCGGCATCGGCGCACGCCGGATCACCGTCATGGTGTACGTGGTGCTCGGCGGGTTCGCCGGTCTCGCCGGCCTGATCGCCAGCGCCGACATCAAGAGCGCCGACAGCATCTCGGCCGGCAACCTGATCGAGCTCGACGCCATCCTGGCCGTGGTCATCGGTGGCACCGCGCTCATCGGCGGCCGGTTCTCGATCATCGGCACCGTGCTCGGCGCGATCATCATCCAGACGCTGCGGGTCACCGTGGTCGCGGTCGGCATCCCGCCCGAGGCCAACCTGCTGTTCAAGTCGGTCGTGGTGGTGGCGCTCTGCCTGTCCCAGTCGCCGGACTTCCGCGCGAAGGTCTTCGGGCGCTTCAAGTCGCGTCCCGCCGTGGAGAAAGTTGGAGTCCCCGCATGACCACCACGGACATGACTCCGGTCACCAAGGGTGGCGACGGCCCCGAGCTCAACAGGCGGCGCCGGGTCTACAAGCCCAACACCAGATACGTCCCCATCCTCGCGACCCTGTTCCTGCTGATCGTGATGTACAGCAGCGGTGTCGCCAACTTCCGGAACTTCGAGGACCCCAGCGTCATCGTCAACCTGTTCCGGGACAACGCGGTGCTGCTGGTGGTCGCGGTCGGCATGACCTTCGTGATCCTCACCGGCGGCATCGACCTGTCGGTGGGCGCGGTCATCTCGCTGACCACGGTGCTGACCGCCACCCTGCTCAAGGGAGGCTGGCCGCCGCTCGTCGTGCTGCCGGCGGTGCTGCTGCTGGGCGCGCTGATCGGCGCCGGACAGGGCGCTGTCATCCACTTCTTCAAGGTGGAGCCGTTCATCGCCACGCTGGCCGGGCTGTTCCTGGCCCGCGGCCTGGCGCTGTTCATCAACCAGCAGTCGATCCCGATCCGGGACGCGTTGTGGAAATCGCTCTCGGAGACCCGCTTCCCGCTGGCGGACGGTGTCGTCACCAAGCCGATCGCCGTCGTGGCGGTGGTGGTCGTGCTGATCGCGGCCGCGGTGCTGGCCTGGACCCGGTTCGGCCGCAACGTCTACGCGATCGGCGGCAACGCCGACTCCGCGCTGCTGATGGGTCTGCCGGTGGGCCGTACCAGGATCGCGGTCTACACCCTGAGCGGCTTCTGCGCGGCGCTCGGCGGCGTGCTGTTCAGCATCAACTCCACCTCCGGCTGGGCGCTGCAGGGCAACGGCATGGAGCTGGACGCCATCGCCGCCTGCGTCATCGGCGGCGTGCTGCTGACCGGCGGCTCCGGCTTCGTGTGGGGGACGCTGCTCGGTGTGCTGGTCACCGGCCTGATCCGGACGATCATCAACTTCCAGGGCGATCTCAACGCGGCCTGGGCGCGGATCATCATCGGCGTGCTCCTCTTCGCCTTCATCGTGATGCAGCGGCTCGTCACGAGAAAAGCGAAATAACCGGCATGACTGTCAAAGCAACGAGAAGGGCGACCACATGAGCAACGGGGAAATCTGGTTCCTCACCGGCAGCCAGGGTCTCTACGGACCCGAGACCCTGGAGCAGGTCGCCTCCCAGTCCCGGGAGATCGCGGGGCAGCTGGACGCGCAGCTCGATGCGGACGTGGTCTGGCAGCCGGTGCTGACCAGCGCCGAGCAGATCCTGGAGATCTGCCGGCGGGCCTCGTCCACACCCGGCGTGCTCGGCGTGGTCGCCTGGATGCACACGTTCTCCCCGGCCAAGATGTGGATCGCCGGGCTGGACGCGCTGCGGGCGCCGCTGCTGCACCTGCACACCCAGCACAACGTCGAGCTGCCCTGGTCCGAGATCGACATGGACTTCATGAACCTCAACCAGGCCGCGCACGGCGACCGGGAGTTCGGGTTCATCGAGGCTCGTCTGGGCGTACCCCGCAAGACCGTCGCCGGGCACGTCAGCAACCCGGCCGTGGTCGCCCGCATCTCCACCTGGGTCAAGGCCGCCCGCGGCTATGCCGCGATGCGCAGCCTCAAGCTGGCGCGCTTCGGCGACAACATGCGCGACGTCGCGGTCACCGAGGGCGACAAGGTCGAGGCTCAGCTGCGGTTCGGCGTCTCGGTCAACACGTACGGGGTGAACGACCTGGTCGCCGTGGTGGACCAGCAGTCGGACGCGGAGATCGACAAGCTCGTCGAGGAGTACCGGGACACCTACGACGTGGCGCCCGAGCTGCTCGGGGACCGGCTCGACTCGCTGCGCTACGGGGCCCGGATCGAGCTCGGCCTGCGGCAGTTCCTCACCGAGGGCGGCTTCCGCGCGTTCACCTCGAACTTCGAGGACCTCGGCGGGCTCCGGCAGCTGCCCGGTCTCGCGGTGCAGCGGCTGATGGCCGACGGCTACGGGTTCGGCGGCGAGGGCGACTGGAAGACGTCGGTCCTGGTGCACACGCTCAAGGCGATGGCCCCGGGCGGCGGCACCTCGTTCATGGAGGACTACACCTACGACCTGACGCCGGGCAACGAGGTCATCCTCGGCGCCCACATGCTCGAGGTGTGCCCGACGATCGCCGCAGGCAAGCCGAAGCTGGAGATCCATCCGCTCGGCATCGGTGGCCGTGAGGACCCGGTCCGCCTGGTCTTCGACGCCGCCCCCGGCAAGGCCATCGTGCTCGGCCTGGCCGACCTGGGGGAGCGGTTCCGCCTGGTCGCCAACGAGATCGAGGTGGTCCCGCCGACCGCGCCGCTGCCGAAGCTGCCGGTCGCCCGGGCCGTGTGGAAGCCGGCGCCGTCGCTGTCCACGTCGGCCGAGTGCTGGCTGACCGCGGGCGGCCCGCACCACACCGTGCTGTCGTCGGCGGTGGGCGCGGAGGAACTGGCCGACCTGGCCGAGATGGTCGGCACCGAGCTGCTGGTCATCGACGAGGCGACCACCACCCGGTCGTTCGTCAAGGAGGTGCGCTGGAACCAGGCGTACCACCGGCTGGCCCGCGGTTTCGGCCGCTGATTCACCGATCATCCCGCCCGGGTGGTGTACCGGGCGGGATGGCCGGGAATGCTCAGCGGCATGCCCGGTTGGTTGGAGGCGGGCGGCTGGGGCTTGCTGGCCGGCTCTGCGTTGCTGCTCGGCGCGGCGGTCGGCTTCCTGGCCGACATCCCGCGGCGGATCATCGCGTCGATCATGGCGTTCGGCGCCGGTGTGCTGCTCTCGGCGGTCGCGTTCGAGCTGGTCGGTGAGGCGTACGAGCAGGCCGGCATGGCGTGGGCCGCGTCCGGGGCGATCGCCGGCGCGCTGATCTACACCGGCTGCAACGTGCTGCTCGCCCGGCGCGGCGCCCGCAACCGCAAACGGTCGGAGGACCGCAAGGACGACGGGTCCGGGCTGGCGCTCGCGCTCGGTGCGCTGCTCGACGGCATCCCCGAGTCGATCGTCATCGGCACCAGCCTGCTCGCCGGCGGCGGGGCCAGCGTGGCGACCGTGGCGGCGGTCTTCGTCAGCAACGTCCCGGAGGGGCTGTCCAGCGCGGCCGGGCTGCGGGCGGCGGGGCGCAGCCGGGCGTACGTCTTCGGCCTCTGGTCCGGCATCGCGCTGATCAGTGGGCTCTCCGCGATCGCCGGGTACACGATCCTCGCCGACGCCCCGGCCACGCTGCTCGGCTGGATCACCGCGCTGGCCGGCGGGGCGATCCTCACCATGGTCGCCGACACCATGATCCCGGAGGCGTTCGAGGACGCCCACCTGCTGATCGGCCTGATCACGGTGACCGGCTTCCTGCTCTCCTTCGCCCTGTCCCACGTGTAGCCCCGCTCACGACGCCTCGACCTTCACCCAGTCGAGGTCGCCGGCGTAGTAGTCGCAGCCGACGTCGACCTGGTCGCAGTCGATCTTGCCGCCGATCGTGACCGGCCAGTTGTTGCTGATCGTGCCGGTCCAGCCCTCCCGGGACGCGGCCCGGAAGCCGTCGATGGCGAGGATGACCTGGTCGCGCAGCCGGATGCAGCGGACCACGTGCCAGTCGCCGTCGTTGATCCGGTAGGGCGCGATCAGCTCGATCGTGCCCCGGCTGCCCCGGTAGGTGCAGGTGGCCCGGCCGTTCGGGATCTGCACCTTCCAGCTCCCGCCGGCGACAGTGGCCTGGCCCTTCTGGACGATGTTGCCGAACTTGTGGGTGGTTCGCAGCCGCATCGTCACGGCGAAGTTCCGGTCGCCCGGGTCGAGGTCCGAGTGGTCGCCGACGATGACCAGATGGCCGGGCCGGGTCGGCGGGGTGTCCGGCTCCAGTCGTTCGAACCGGTAGCCGCGCACGTACCCGGCGGTCAGACCTGTGCCGACCTCCGGTCCGATTCGTCCGTGATGCCCGTGGCCGCTCACGTCGGCCATCCAGGAGCTGCCGGACGCCTCGTCCATCGTCCAGACGGCCATTCGTGGGTCGGCGGCGTGTGCGGCGGCCGTCTCCGGGCCCGCGACGACGAGGAAGAGGCAGGTCAAAAGGGCGGTTCGCATGGATCGTCCTTCGGTGGGTCGGACACAAGATCCAATTCATCCTAATACGTGATTTGTCTGGATTAGGGCATTGTGGCGTAAATGTGATCGTCCGCGGACCCTCGCAAACGGGCAGCTCAGCTTGGTAGCATCCGCCGATCATGGCCATGCGCCGGCCCACCCCAGTCTGCCGGTCGCCGGACCTCACCCCTCGAGTAAGGATCGTGTGGAAGTGCTGCTCAATGGGACGGACAGTCAGACCTCGGAGCACGCGGTGATCGCCCCCAACCCCGGCCTGCCCAACCAGGCGCTGCAGGTGCTCGCGCTCGCGCAGCGCACCGCCGAGGAGCATGTGGCGAGCGCGCAGCACCACGCGGACAAGATCCGTACGGATGCGCTCGCGGCCGCCGAACAGATCGCGCGGGACGCCCAGGCCCACGCCAACAACGTGCGCCGCGAGGCGGACCGGGTGCTGGCCGAGGCCCGCGCCGGCGCCGAGCAGATGGCCCGCGACGCGCAGGCCCGCGCCGAGGAGGCCCGGCGCACCGCGGAGAAGATCGTGGCCGACGCCCGCTCCCGGGCCGAGACCATCGGCGCCGACGCCATCGCCGGCGCCGAGCAGCTCAAGCACCAGGCCCAGCAGCGCTACGACGACGTCGTCGGCAGTCTCGGCGCCAAGCGGGAGGCCCTGCAGCAGCAGATCGAGGCGCTGGAGCAGTTCGACCGCGAGTACCGTGGCCGGCTCACCGGGTTCATGCAGAGCCAGCTGCGCGCCCTCTGGGTCGACGCCCCGCAGATGAGCGAGTATGTCGAGGAGGAGCCGGTCGCCGAGGTGATCGAGGCGGCCCCGCGGCACGCGCAGCCGGCCGAGGAGCCCGAGGCCGAGGCCGACGCCCCGCAGCAGCAGGCGCAACAGCAGCAGCAGGCGCAGCAGCCGCAGCCGGCGGCGGCGCAGCAGCAGGACGACGACGAGGAGAAGTGACCGGAGGGGCCCCGCGGGGCCCCTTCTCTCATCCGGCGTGGACCTGGCGGCCGTCGACCCACGTGCCGGCCACGGTCGCGGCGGCGATCTCGGTGACCGGCGCGGCGAACAGGTCCCGGTCCAGCACCACCAGGTCGGCCCGGTTGCCGGGCCGGATCGTGCCGGTGTCGTCGAGACGGTTCACATACGCCGAGCCGGCCGTGTACGCCGCCAGCGCCGTCGCCAGGTCCAGCCGCTGCTCCGGCAGGAACGGCTCGTAGTCCTCGCCCTGGTGCACCCGGTTCACCGCGACGTGGATCGCCTGCAGCGGGTCGGGCGTGCTGACCGGCCAGTCACTGCCGGCCGCCAGATGCGCCCCCGAGCGCCACAGGTCACCGAACGGGTACTGCCGGGCGGCGAGCGCCGGATCCAGGAACGGGATGGTCAGCTCGTCCATCTGCGGCTCGTGCGACGCCCAGTAGGCCTGCAGATTGGCCGTCGCGCCCAGCCGCCGGAACCGGGGCACGTCGTCCGGGTGCACCACCTGCAGATGGGCCAGGTGCGGCCGGGTATCGGTGAAGCCGTTCGCCGCACGGGCCGCCGCCACCGCGTCCAGCCCGTCCCGGACCGCCCGGTCGCCGAGCGCGTGGAAGTGCACCTGGAAGCCGAGCGCGTCCAGCTCGGTCACGTAGGACCGCAACGCCGCCGGGTCGATGAACGACAGCCCCGTGTTGCCGGTCGCGCACCCGCACCCGTCCCGGTACGGCTCGGTCATCGCCGCCGTGAAGTTCTCCGCCACCCCGTCCAGCATCAGCTTCACGCTGTCGCAGCGCAGCCGGCCCACGGTGAGCCGCTCCCGGTTGGCCACGATCTCCGGGATCTGCTCGGGCCCGCGATCCCGGTCCCACCACAGCGCGCCCACCACCGTCGCGGTCAGCCAGCCCTCCGACGCGGCGGCCAGGTAGGCGTCGGACACCTCCGGGTAGCCGTTCGTCGCGCACACCATGGCGTCCTGCCAGGCGGTCACCCCGAGCGAGTGCAGCAGCTGCTGGGCCCGTTTCAGCCCGGCGATCCGGTCGGCCGTGGTCACCTCCGGCAGCAGCGGCGTGACCAGCTCCATCGCGCCCTCCTGCAGACCGCCGGCGGGGCTGCCGTCCGGGTTGCGGTCGATCCGCCCGTGCGCCGGGTCCGGGGTGTCCGCGGTGATCCCGGCCAGCTCCAGCGCCCGGCTGTTCACCCAGGCGCCGTGGTGGTCGCGGTTGGCCAGGAACACCGGCCGGTCCGGCGACACCCGGTCGAGCAGCTCCTTGGCCGGCACCCCGCCCGGGAACGTCTCCATCGACCAGCCGCCGCCGACGATCCACGCCACGTCCGGGTGATCCTCCGCGTAGGCGGCGACCCGTCGCAGGTACTCGTCGAGGTCGGTGGTCTCGGTCAGGTCGCACTGATTCAGCTCCACACCGCCCATCACCGCGTGCACGTGCGCGTCCTGGAAGCCGGGCAGCAGCAGCCGGCCGGCCAGGTCCACCACCTCGGTGGACGGGCCGGCCAGGGCGCCCAGATCGTGGCCGGTGGCGATGATCCGGCCGTCACGGACCGCAACCGCGGTGGCCGGCCCGCCACCGGCGGTGAACACCGGCCCTCCGGTGAAGAGCAGGTCGGCGTAGGGGAGGGGCATCAGCGCATCCGATCTGTGCGGGCGGGTGGTCGTTCCATTCAATCGCGAGCTGTTTGAAGGGCGGCAACGGGCACAACTATGGTGGGCGGATGGCGTCGACCCTTGTCGATCTAGAGCATCCGCCGTACCGGAACGAGGGGTTCTGCGCCGCACTCGAACTGGCCGTCGCCGCGGGCCGTGAGCTGGGCCCGGCGCCGGGCGGGCGCGACGCCGGCCTCGGCGAGCGCATCCAGCGGGAGGCGATCCTGCGGCTGCGCACCGGCGCCACCGTCAACCCGGGGCTGCTGCCACTGCTCGCCGAGGGGCGCTTCGCCGAGGACCGGGGCGACCCGCCGGGTCCCGACGAGGTGTCGCGCGCGCTCGCCGTACCGGATGTGTTCTGTCTGTCCGCCCCTCCCGGCGCCGCGCGGACCGCGACCGTCCTGGAGATCGTGCGGGCGGCGACGGCCCGCGGCGAGCGGGTGCTGTATGCCGCGCCCCGGCCACCCGCCGTCGAGGCCGTCCTGTCCCGGCTGCCACCCGGCGCCCTGGTGATCCGTCCCGGTCAGCCCGGCGCCGGTCCCGGCAGCCTGGCCGCCGCGGCGGCCGACGTCCAGCAGCGCATCCTGGCCCGATCGCAGGCTGCCGCCCGGTCCCTGGAGCCCTGGCTCGGCGAGCCGTCGCCCGCCCTCGGCTGGCTGCGGCGGCTGACCACGGCGCTCGGCGAGGCGGCCGAGGCCCGAGAGCGAGCCGACCGCGCCGAGGCCCACCGGGTGGCGGCCGAGGCGGCCGCCCGGGAGCGGCTCGGCGCCGCGGCCCGGGAGCGCGAGCAGGCCGTCCGGGCGGCGCAGGCAGCCGCGGATCAGGCCGCTGACCAGGTCGGACAGCTCACCGTCGCGGTCCGGCGGGCGGAGGCCTCCCGGCTTCACCGATGGCGCACGGCAGGGCTCCGGCGCCGGTTGGGCGAGGCGGTCCGGTCCGCCGCCGCGGCCCGCTCCCGGTTCTTTCAAACCCATGCGTTGTACGAGGAGAGCGCTCGCCAATTGACGCAAGAGGTCCACCGGGACAGCACCGTGCGTGCCGCGGCGGACCGGGCCGCGTTCGCCGACGTGGCCGCCCGCCGGGCCCTCGACGCCGCCGAACGCGCAGCCCACCACCTGACCCGCCTGCTCCCGGCAGCCCTGGCCGGGATTGCCTCCTGGTCGGCCGATCCGGAGGGGCTGGCCGCTCTGGCCGTCCGCTGTCAGGAACTGGAGCCGGTGTTGCGCGGCCGGGCCGGGCTGTTGCGGGAGTGGCGGCAGCGGGCCGCCCGGCCGACCCGGCAACTGCACGCCGAGCTGCTCCGCTATGCCGACGTGGTGGCCACGGCCTGTCTGGACGCGGGCCGTCCCGAGTACGGCGACCTGGCGTTCGACCTGCTGATCCTGGAGGACGCCACCCGGGTGCCGGTGCCCGAGGCGCTGGCGCCGCTGGTCCGGGCCCGCCGCGCGGTGCTGATCGGCGAGCCCGGCCGCCCGCCGTTGCGCGACCCCGAGGTGGCCCGCGCCTGGGTGGCCGCCCGCTGCCCGGCCGGCGCCGACCCCGGCGAACTGACCGCCCTGCTCACCGCCGGCGTGTTCGAGCTGGTCGCGGCCCGGGCGCCGGCCCGGAACCTGGCGGAGACCGGCTGGTGAGCGAGCCCGCGCACCTGCCGATGCGTGAGGTGGTCCGGCGGGTGGGCGCGCTGCCCGGGGTGCGGCCGCGCCACTTCACCCCGCTGCTCCTGCCGATGTGGGCGGTCGACGTGGTGGCCACCGTTCGCGAGGCGCAGTCCTACGAGGTGTTCGACCGCTACCTGACCCGCGCGCTGGCCGAGTCCGGCCTGTCCGGGGTGGCCGAGCTCGCCGCGTTCTTCGGCGTGGAGCCACCCCTCGTCGACCGGACCGCCCGTTTCCTGGAGTCGCTCGGCCACCTCCGCCGGTCCCCGTCCGGCCTGACCCTGACCGAGCTGGGCCACCGATCGATGACGGACGGCCGCCGCTACCGTCTGTTCCCGGGCCGGCGGCTGACCCTGCACTTCGACGGCGCCGTGGGCGACCCCGTGCCGTACGCCCACGTCGTCCACGCCGTCTGGCTGCCCGGCCCGGCCCTCACCCTCCCGGACGGCACGGTCTTCACCCCGGTGCCCGGAACACTGGGCGGCGGGCTTCCGGCGGACGCCGTCGGACGGTTGCTGAGCAGGGCCGACACGGCCGGCTTCAGCGGGCCCGCGGTGCCGGTCGAGGTGGCGGCGTCCGAGCCGCGGCCGGTGTGGCTGCCGGTCTACCTGGTCGAGTGCGAGGACGAGCCGCTGGTCTTCGGATGGGCCGTGGACGGGCCCGATCCGTACCTTTTGCAGGTTTATCGGGGTTGCGCTCGGGAATCAGGAACTGACGTTACGCAGTGTGGGGACCACCACGGTCCCTGACGGACCAGTCTGGTCCATAACGGTCTACGGTGGTCCCCATGCCCCGTCCCACGAAGCAGCAGATCGACGACGAGATCCTCGAGGCCGCGGCGCACCTGTTCGCGCGGCACGGGTTCAAGGAGACCTCGGTCCAGCGGATCGCGGACACGGTCGGCTACTCCAAGACCGGCCTGCTGCACCGCTTCCCCACCAAGGAGGCGCTGCAGACGGCCGTCATCGACCGCTGCGTGGAGCAGATCCGCGACACCGGCGCCGACGTCGCGGCCCTCCCCGCCGGCCCCGAGCGTGACCGGGTGGTGCTCACCGGCCTCGCCCACCTGGCCGTGGCCCAGCCCGGCATGGTCGCCCTGCTGCTCTCCTCGATGCTGGCCGAGCCGGAGAGCGAGATCGGCCAGGCCCTCGCCGTGATCGGCCAGACCCTGGCCACCGCCTTCGGCGACGACCTGCACACCGACACCAGCCGTGCGCTGCGCGTCACCGGCGCGCTCGGCGCCGTCGCGGTGGCCAGCCTGGCCCTCTGCGACCACCTCACCACCGACGCCCCTGCCCGCCTGGCCGAGATCGGCTACGCCGCCCTGGGCCACTGACCCACTTCCCGGTGCGGCCGTCCGCCCTCCGCGCTCCGCCGCTGTCCCGTCCCTTCGCCGGTCGCCCGGCTGTCCGATCCAGAGTCCGTCGTCGAGGTCCGCTCTCACCCCTTCGCTCTCACCGTTTCGCTCTCACCGTTTCGCTCTCACCGTTTCGCCTCACTGCTTCGCCCTCACCGCTTCGTTCCGGCGGCCGTCCTCGAACTTTGCGCTGACCCCGCTCCATACCCGGCGCACGTCCTCTTCGCTGCACCCCTCGCATTCATTTGTCCGACATTTCGGTTCATTGTCAGAAAAGGACCTCTCATGGCAACGCTGCTGCACCGGCTCGGGCTGGCGTCAGTACGGCACCGCTTACTCGTCACCATCGCCTGGCTGACGGCCCTCGTCGCGGTCGGCGTGGGCGCGGGCACCCTCTCCGGCGCCACCGCGAACAGCTTCAGCATTCCCGGGCAGGAGTCGACAACGGCCCTGTCCCTGATGAAGGAGAAGTTCGGGAACGCGTCGGCCGGCGCCACCGTCCAGGTGGTGCTCGAAGCCCCGGCGGGCCAGAAGATCACCGACCCGGCGAACGCCGCGAAGGTCGCCCGGATCGTCGCCGCCCTCGGCACGCTGCCCGGCGCCGCGGCGGTCAGCAACCCGCTCGACCCGAAGTCGCCGACCGTCTCCCGGGATCAGGTGGCGGCGTACAGCTCGGTGACCTTCCCGGTCCAGCCGTCCGAGGTCACCGACGCGCAGCGGGACGCCGTCACCGCCGCCCTCACCGAGGCCCGCGGGACCGGGCTCACCGTCGAGGCGCGTGGCGAGGCGCTGAGCAACCCGGCCGACATCGGCGGCGCGTCCGAGATCCTCGGCGTGGTGGTCGCCCTGATCGTGCTGGCCCTCACCTACGGCTCCCTGGTCGCCGCCGGCATGAACCTGCTGACCGCGATCGCCGGCGTCGGCATCGGCGCGGCCGGCATCGTCACGCTCACCGGCTTCACCGAGCTCCAGTCGACCACCCCGATCCTGGCCGTCATGCTGGGCCTGGCCGTCGGCATCGACTACGCCCTGTTCATCGTCACCCGGTTCCGGCACGAGCTGCGCCGCGGCCTGTCCGTCGACGCCGCCGCCGCGATGAGCGTCGGCACCGCCGGAGCGGCCGTCGTCACCGCCGGCCTCACGGTGGTCATCGCCCTGGCCGGCCTGTCGATCGTCGGCATCCCGTTCCTGTCCGAGATGGGCATCGCGGCGGCGGCCACCATCGTGATCGCCGTCCTGGTCGCGATCACCCTGGTCCCGGCGATCCTCGGCTTCATCGGCAGGCGGGCCCTGCCCCGGAAGCAGCGCGACCTCGTCCCGCCCGCCGCCGTCGCCGATGATCTGCCGGCCGGGCGTGGGTTCATCAGCGGCTGGGCCCGGCTGGTCACCGGGCAGCGCTGGCTCAGCCTGATCGCGGCGGTCGCGGTCCTCGCCGTGATCGCCGTCCCGTTCTTCTCGATGAAGACCACGCTCGCCCAGCGCGCCGCCGAGGGCACCACCCAGGCCCGCGCCCAGGCGATCATCGACAGCCGGTTCGGCCCCGGTGTCACCAGCCCGCTGATCGTCCTGATCGACGGCCCCGGCGCGGTCCAGTGGGCGCCCCAGGTGGAGAAGATGCTCCCCACGGTGCTGCCGGAGGGCACCCTGGTCCTGCCGCCGCAGCCGGACCGGGCGGGCTCGGCCGCGCTGATCACGGTCATCCCCGCGACGGGTCCCGAGGACGAGCGCACCCTCGACGTGGTGCACCGCATCCGCGACTCGTTCAAACTGACGGACGACACCCACCTGTACGTCACCGGCAGCACCGCGGTCAGCATCGACGTCTCGCAGAAGCTGAACGACGCGCTGCCGGTTTACCTCGCCCTGGTCGTCGGCCTGGCGTTCGTGCTGCTGGTGCTGGTCTTCCGCTCGCTGCTGGTCCCGGTGATCGGTGTCCTCGGCTTCCTGCTGACGATCGGCGCGGCGTTCGGCGCCACGGTCGCGGTCTTCCAGTGGGGCTGGGCCGCCGACGCGGTCAACGCGGGCTCCACCGGCCCGATCCTGAGCCTCGCGCCGATCATCATCGTCGGCATCCTGTTCGGCCTGGCCATGGACTATCAGGTGTTCCTGGTCTCCCGCATGCACGAGGCGCACGCCCACGGCGCCACCCCGAAGCACGCGATCGTGACCGGTTTCCGCCAGGCCGCCCCGGTGGTCATCGCGGCCGCGACCATCATGTTCGCCGTCTTCGCCGCCTTCGTCCCGGAGGGCAACGACACCATCAAGCCGATCGCCTTCGCCCTGGCCGTGGGCATCGCCTTCGACGCCTTCATCGTCCGGATGATCGCTGTCCCGGCGGCCCTGGCCCTGCTCGGCCGGTCGGCCTGGTGGCTCCCGTCCTGGCTGCGGTGGCTCCCGGAACTCGATGTGGAGGGCGCCGCCCTGGAGCGCCACCCTCCCTCCGCCGACGACAACGCGACCCCGTCCGACCAGGTCCCCGCCGGGGTCTGATGGTCCGGTACGGCGGCCGTCGCCGGGCCGACTCTCGCGTCCCGCTGGAGATGTCCTGGCGACGGCCGACAACGGCTTGGTCCTTGGCGTACATTGTGCGTACGCTTGCGGGATGAGTGCGAAGGCGGAAAGACTGCACCTGAGGGTGGACGCCGAACAGAAGGCGTTGTTGGAGGCGGCGAGTGAGGCAACGGGTGCGAGTGTGTCGACGTTCGTGCTGAAGGCGGCCACCGACGCTGCTGCTGACGTACTGGCGGACCGGCGGGTGTTCCTGCTCGATGAGACTGCCTGGCGCGCGTTCGACGAGGCGTTGGAGCGCCCGGCCCAGGAAGTCGGCGGTTTGCGCGAGCTGTTGTCGTCTCCGGCGGTCCTCGACAATCCGGGTGAGGCCGGGCGGTGAGTTCACGTTTCGCGCCGGTCGAGCCGTTGTCGGCCGCGCACGTGGTGGCGGGCTTCGACTGTGGTTCGACGGCTCAGTCGATCTGGCTGGCCGAGCACGCTCTGCAGGCACATCGTGCCGGGCTGTCCCGTGTGTATGTCGTCGGCGACCTGGACGGCCCGGATCGACGGGTGCTCGGTTATTACGCGATCGCGGCCGGAAGTGTGGCACCTGCTGACGCTTCTCCGCGGCTGAGGCAGGGCGCCGGACGCTATCACCAGCCCGTGGTGATCCTGACCCGTCTCGGTGTCGACCGGACAGCCCAGGGCGCCGGGTTGGGTCGCGCTCTGGTGGCCGACGCACTACGACGCATAGCCGCTGCAGCCGAGGTCATCGGCGTACGGGCGGTTCTCATCCATTGCGAGACCGAAGCGGCGCGGGATTTCTACCTGCGCCTGGCCAAGTTCGAGCCGAGCCCTACCGATCCGATGCACCTGTTGCTCCTGATGAAGGACCTCCGTCGGGCGCTTGCCGGATAGAACAGATTCCGGCGTGGAAGCCCTGGATCGTGAGAGCGGGAGCGCGGCCCTGGCGGAGCCGCGCTCCCGCCCCGCTCAGGGGAGTTCGACGGTGGTGACGGTGCGGGCGAGCACCTCCACCGAGTCCAGGGAGAGCAGCTGGGTCTCGGTCGCGGCCAGCCGGTCGCGGGCCTCGGCCGGCAGCGACACGCAGCTTCCGGCGGCCAGCGGCAGCAGATGCAGGGTCACCTGGGCGCCGGGGCGGTAGCCGGCGTCGGTCAGGTTGACCGTCCAGCCGGCGCCGTCCCAGTAGCGGTCGGTGACCGGGCGGCCGTCGATGCGCAGCTCACCGACGTCGCCGGCCCAGGTGAGGCGCAGCAGCGGGTCACGGGAGGTGTCGGCGGCCACCTCGGGCAGCCGCAGGCGGTAGACGGCGGCCAGCTCGTCGAGGGTCTCCGGGCCGGGGGCGGACGGGCGGCCGTCGTGTTTGCCGTAGCTGACCGGGACCGTGGGGGCGGCGGGGCGCAGCTGCTCGACGGTCACCGGCTGGAGCATCGGTGCCGTGGGCTGGGGAACTGTCACAGCGGTGAAAGCACCGGCAGTGGGGTCGTAAAACCGTACCTCCGCGGGTTTCGACGCCTTGACCGTGAGCGTCCCGCTCGCGTCCCACTGCAGCTCGTCGTCGGTGAGCAGCAGGCGGCGGCCGCCGTCCTCGACGACCCAGAGCGAACCGGCCGTCTCGGCCGGGAGGACGAGCACGTCGAGGCCGCCGAACCGGATCGGGGTGAGGCCCGGTGTCACTGTCTGAACGGTTCCGGACACGGCGATCTCGACGTCGATGCCGTGCTCGGCCACCAGCACCAGTGTGGGGATGTCGCCGGGCAGCAGGGTGAGCGCCGACGCGGTGGCGTACGTGACGGTGACGCCGCCCGCGGTGAGGTTGAGCGGCCAGCGGGCGAGGGTGCCCGGCGGCACGTCGATGGGCTTCGACGGCAGCGTGATGTCCCCGTTGTCCAGCGACACCCTGAAGCGCGCGCCGTGGTGGACGGTGAGTGGGAAGTGCGGCTGGTGCCAGGAGAGGAACAGGAATCCGCTCTCTCCGTCGCTGCGCAGCGCCCACCGCAGCGTGCCGGCGTCCTCCACGTCGGCGGGCCGGATGTCCGGCAGGCTGGACGGCATCTCCGCCAGGCGGTGACCGAAAGCGGACAAGAAGGCGTGCTGGCGGCGCAGTTCGGCGTGGCTGGGGGCCAGCGTTCCGGCTTCGCCGATCGGGGCGTGGAAGTCGTAGCCGAGCCGGGCGATGTCGTTGGGGTAGCCGGTGGCGTGCGATTCGTGCAGGTCGGGGCCGGGGTTGGTGCCGCCGGTGTACATGTAGTAGCCCTGCCAGGCCGACCCGTTGCCGATCTTGCAGTGGGCGATGGCGGCGACGTCGAGGGCGCTCGGGCGGGGCCGCCGGTGGTACGCGGTGGCCATGCCGCCGCCGAGCTCGCAGGTGGCCGGCGGGAACTCCTCGGACGGGGTGCGCGGCCCGCCGGACGCCGCCTCGATCGCCTGCGCGCGGCGCACGTCGGCGCCGATGCCCGCGTCGTCCCAGACGTGCGAGAAGAAGTAGTGGTCGCGGAACGTCGGGTCCCACGGGGCGTCGGCGTCGACCCAGAATCCGTCGCCGTAACCGCCGTAGAGCGGGAGGACCTCCTCGGCGGGCAGGTCGGCGCCACCCCACGCGGTGGCGGTCCAGAGCGGCGCGGCCATGCCGGCCTCGCGGGCCAGGCGCTTGAGCGTGACCAGGTGCTGCGGCTGGTCGTACAGCTCGTTCTCCAGCTGGATGCCGAGGACCCGGCCGAACCGGTCACCGACCGCCGCGGCGATCTCGCCGAACCACTCGGTGACCAACTCGAGGTAGGCCGGGTCGTCGGTGCGGTGCCGGACCGGGGCGTGCTGCACCCAGTCGGGGAAGCCGCCGTTGCGTGACTCGCCGTGGCACCACGGGCCGATCCGGAGCACCACGTCGAGGCCGGTCGCGACGGCCAGGTCGACGAACGCGCCCACGTCGAGGTTGCCGTCGAAGCGAGTCTCGCCCCGTTTCGGCGCGTGGTGCAGCCAGAAGACGTAGGTGGCGACCACGGTGACGCCGCCGGCCTTCATCTGCCGTAGCCGCTCCGCCCAGCGCTCGCGGGGAACCCGGCTGTAGTGCATCTCGCCGGAGACCGGGATGACCGGAACGCCGTCGCGGGACAGGTAGCGATTGGTCAGCGAGATGCCGGGCCGCGCGTCCTCGTCGTTGCTCATCCGCGGCCGGCGCAGCGGAGTCGCCCAGGCTTGGTGGCGAACGGAGAGCGGCTCGGGCCACGACATGGGATCAGCTCCTTGCGATGTTGACTGTAACCGGTCACAGGCCGGTCGGCCCGAACGATACACAGGCGTAACCGGTGGGACGCAAGGGCTTGACACAAGGCCGTAACACCAGCACTGTAACCGGTCACAGGGGCTGACCGGAGCATCCGCTTCCCGGCCGGTCCCCGTTCCCGGCTTCCGTTTCCCGGCCAAGCCGATCAAGGAGGATCGATGAAGATTAAATTCGCCCCGCTCATGGCGGCTCTGACCGCAGCGGCTCTTTTCACCACCACCGCGTGCAGCAGCTCCGACTCCGGCGCCGAGAACCAGAGCGACCCGAACGAGAAGGTGGCCCTGTCCTACTGGACCTGGGCGCCGAACATGGACAAGGTCGTCGCCGCCTGGAACGCGAAGAACCCGAACATCCAGGTCACCGTCAACAAGCAGGACGGCGGCGACCCGGCCGTCACCAAGTTGCTCACCGCGATCAAGGCGGGCTCCGGCGCGCCGGACATCATGCAGGCCGAATACCAGAAGATCCCCACCCTGGTCTCCTCGGACGCGATCGCCGACATCTCCGCCGAGGTCGGCTCGGTCAAGGACAAGTTCCCGGCCGGCATCTGGAACGGCGTGACCCTGGGCTCCGAGGCCGTCTACGGCGTACCGCAGGACTCCGGCCCGCTGATGTTCTTCTACCGCTCCGACGTCTTCGAGAAGAACGGCCTGCAGGCGCCGAAGACCTGGGACGACTACGCCGCGGCGGCCGAGAAGATCCACAAGGCGGACCCGAAGCAGTACCTCGGCACCTTCTCGGCCAACGACGCGGGCCTGTTCACCGGGCTCGCCCA
The DNA here is from genome assembly GCF_900113015.1 of Actinoplanes philippinensis. Taxonomy (GTDB): domain Bacteria; phylum Actinomycetota; class Actinomycetes; order Mycobacteriales; family Micromonosporaceae; genus Actinoplanes; species Actinoplanes philippinensis. Next base: position 698,168 of record NZ_FONV01000003.1, on the reverse strand, counting down.
GCAGGCCGGCGCCTCCTGGTGGGGCGTGCAGGGCGACGCCTGGACCGTCAACATCAACGACGCCGCCACGCAGAAGGTCGCGGCGTACTGGGGTGGGCTGGTCGAGAAGGGTGTCATCGACAACAAGCCGATGTACACCCCGGAGTGGAACGCCGCCCTCAACGACGGCACGCAGGTCGGCTGGGTCAGCGCGGTCTGGGCGCCGGGCGTGCTGGACGGCTCGGCCAAGGACACCAAGGGCAAGTGGAAGGCCGCCCTCATGCCGCAGTGGGACGCCGCCGCCCCGGCGACCGGCGCCTGGGGTGGCTCGGCCACCAGCGTGACCACCCAGACCAAGCACAAGAAGCAGGCCGCCCAGTTCGTGCAGTGGCTCAACAGCGACCCGGAGGCCCTGAAGCTGCTGGCCACCACCGCCTTCCTCTACCCGGCCGCGAACGAGTCGACGAGTGTGCTGACCAGCCCGCCGGCCTTCTTCGCCGACCAGGCCGACTTCTACACCATCGCCGGTGAGGCGTCGAAGTCGATGAAGCCGTTCACCTACGGCCCGAACGTGAACGTGGCCTACAGCGCGTTCAACGACGCCTTCGGCAAGGCCGCCGAGTCGAAGAAGGCCGCCGCCTTCACCGAGTCCCTGGCGGCCATGCAGAAGACCACCGTCGACGACATGAAGAACGCCGGATTCACCGTCGCCGGATGAGCACGACTCCGGGCGGGCGGCCCCCTGGCCCGCCCGGAGCGTTCGGAAAGGAAGTCACGGCGATGCCGTCGAGAACCACGGCCGGGAAACGCGCCGGCACCCCCTACGCTTTTCTCGCCCCCGCGCTGATCCTGTTCGCCGCCTTCCTGGCCGCGCCGATCGTCTACGCCGGCTACCTGAGCCTGCGCAAGGTCAAGGTCAGCGGCCTCGGCCTGGGCGCCAGGTCCCGCACCGAGATCTGGGCCGGGCTGGACAACTACGTCCGGTCGCTGACCGACCCCGACTTCCTGCCCAGCGTCTACCGGGTCGGGGCGTACGGGCTGATCGTCGTCCCCACCATGCTCGGCCTCGCCCTGCTGTTCGCGCTGCTGCTGGACGCGAACCGGACCCGCGAGGCGATCGGCAAGTTCGCCCGGATCTCGATCTTCCTGCCGTACGCCGTGCCGGCCGTCGTCGCGTCGCTGCTCTGGGGCTTCCTCTACCTGCCCCGGGTCAGCCCGATCAACGACGCCATCGAGGCGCTCGGCCTCACCGCCCCGAACCTGCTCTCCACCGACCTGACCCTGTGGGCGGTCGCCAACATCGCGGTCTGGGGCGGCACCGGCTTCAACATGATCGTCATCTACACCGCGCTGCGGGCCGTCCCGACCAGCCTGTACGAGTCGGCCCGCATCGACGGCGCCTCGGAACTGGCGATCGCGTGGCGCATCAAGATCCCGATCGTGATGCCGTCGCTGGTGATGACCTTCGTGTTCTCTCTGATCGCGACGCTGCAGGTGTTCGCCGAGCCGATGACGTTGCGGCCGCTCGCCAACACCATCTCCACCACGTGGACGCCGCTGATGAAGGTCTACCGGGACGCGTTCGCCCGCAACGACCTCTACGCGGCGGCCGCCACCTCGGTGATCATCGCGCTCGCCACGTTCGTCCTGTCCTTCGGCTTCCTCAAGCTCGTCGGGCGCCGGGCCTTCAATCAGGAGGACTGAGTTGACCACCACGTTGAAGCGCAGCCCGATCGCCACCACGCTCCTGCTGCTCGGCGCCGCGTACTGCCTGCTCCCGGTCCTCTGGGTGCTGATCGCCTCGTCGAAGAGCGCCGGCGAGCTGTTCTCCACGTTCACCCTGGCGCCCAGCACCCACCTGTTCGACAACCTGGTGGACCTCGCCGCCTACCGCGACGGCCTGTACTGGCGGTGGATGGGCAACACGGTCGTCTACGCCGGCGTCGGCGCGGCCGTCTCCACGCTGATCTCGGCGATGGCCGGGTACGCGCTGGCGAAGTTCGAGTTCCGCGGCAAGAGCGCCGTCTTCAACATCATCCTGGCCGGCGTCCTGGTGCCCGGCGTCATCCTGGCCATCCCGCAGTACCTGCTGCTGGCCAAGCTCGGGATGACCAACACCTACTGGGCGGTGTTGCTGCCCAGCTTCATCAGCCCGTACGGCATCTACCTGGCCCGGATCTTCGCGGCCGCGTCGGTGCCGACCGAGATCCTGGAGGCGTCGCGCATCGACGGCTCCGGGGAGTGGCGCACCTTCGGCACGGTGGTGCTGCCGATGATGCGGACCGGCCTCGTGACGGTGTTCCTCTTCCAGTTCGTGGCGATCTGGAACAACTTCATGCTGCCGTACATCATGCTGGGCGACGACAAGCTCTACCCGATCACGGTCGGCCTGAACGGGCTGCTCAACCAGGGCTCCAACATGCCGTCCATGTACACCTCGGTGGTGACCGGCGCGCTGGTGTCGATCGTCCCGCTGATCGCCCTGTTCCTCACGTTGCAGCGTTACTGGCAGGTCGACCTGGCCGCCGGTGGCGTGAAGGCCTGACGACTATGATCCCGAACGTGTCGCGCAAACGGCCCACCATCCGCGACGTCGCACGAGAGGCCGGCGTGTCCTACGCGACGGTCTCCCGCGTGCTCAACGGCCGCGACTGGGTCAGCCCGGAAGCGGTCCGGGCCGTCCGCGACGCCATCTCCCGGACCGGGTACACGGCGAACCCGCACGCCCGGTCGCTGGCCACCGGGAAGTCCGGGTCGATAGCGTTCCTGCTCACCGAGCCGCAGCACCTGCTCTTCGAGGACCCGAACTTCTCGGTGCTGCTGCGTGGGGTGGCGCAGGCCCTCTCCGACCGGGAGCTGACGCTGATCCTGATGATCGCGTCGACCCCGGAGGAGCGGAGCCGGGCCATCGCCTACCTGTCCGGCGGGCACGTCGACGGGGTGCTGCTGGTGTCGCCGCACTCCGGTGACCCGCTGCTGCGGCAACTGGTCGAGGCCGAGGTGCCGATCGTGGCGTGCGGCCAGGTGCTCGGTTTCGAGGACCGGATCAGCTCGGTGTCGGCCGACGACTGGGGCGGCGGCCGGTCCGCCGTCGAGCACCTGCTCGCCCAGGGCTGCCGGCGGATCGCCACGATCACCGGGCCGCAGGACACCTTCGGCGGGGTGTTCCGGCTGCGCGGCTACACCGACGCGCTGACCGCGGCCGGGATCACCGTCGACCCGGCCTGCATCGTGCACGGCGACTGGAGCCGGGCGAGCGGCGCGGCCGGGATGCGTACGCTTCTCGACCGGGTGCCGGACATCGACGGGGTGTTCGCCGCGTCCGACGCGATGGCAGCGGCCGCTCTGCCGGTGCTGCGCGAGGCCGGGCGTGAGGTGCCCGGTGACGTACGGGTCGTCGGCTTCGACGACTCGGGGCTGGCGGCCACCACCGAACCGCCGCTCACCACGGTCCGTCATCCGCTGGAACGGATCAGCGAAGAGATGGTCCGGCTGCTCACGGATGTGATCGCCGGGCGTACCCCGCTCTCCATCACCGTGCCCACGAGCCTCGTGGTGCGCGGAAGCTCCCCCGCCTGATCAACACCCTTTCTCGTCATGGACGACCTCAAAGGAGTGTCATGAAACCGTCCCTTGCCGTCGCCGCCTTCCTCGCGGTGGCCCTCATCCCCTCACCCGCGCTGGCGCACGGCAGCGAAACCATGCGTGGCGCCGACGTATCCACCCTCCAGCGGTCGATCGAGCTGGGACAGAAGTTCTACGACGCCCGTGGCCGCCGGGGCAACCCGTACGAGATCCTCCGGCAGGCCGGCGTCAACTACGTCCGGCTGCGTGTCTGGAACGACCCGGCCAGCGGCTACTCCACCAAGGAGAAGGTGCTCGAGCAGGCCCGCGCCGCCAAGGCCGCCGGGCACAAGCTGCTGATCGACTTCCACTACTCCGACACGTGGGCCGACCCGGGCAAGCAGTTCGTCCCGAAGGCGTGGCAGGGCCACGACCTGGCGCAGCTGGAACGGGACGTCCACGACTACACGTACGACATCTGCACCAGCCTGAAGCGGCAGGGCACCACCCCGGACAGCGTGCAGATCGGCAACGAGATCAACGTCGGCATGCTGTGGCCCGCCGGTCGCGTCGACAACAGCGACTTCGGACCGCTCGCCCGGCTGCTGAACGCCGGCTACGACGCCACCAAGGCGTGCAGCCGGCGGACGCAGGTCATGGTGCACACGGCGCTGGCCGGCAACATCGACGCCGCCCACTGGTTCTACGACGGCATCACCGCGGCCGGCGCCCGGTGGGACATCACGGCGCTCTCCTACTACTGCATGTGGCACGGTTCGCTGGCCAACCTGGCGACCGTGATCGGGGACGTGAAGTCCCGGTACGGCCGGCCCGTGGTGATCGCGGAGACCGCCTACCCGTACACCACCGAGAACTACGACCACCTGGAGAACATCATGCTCTCCCCGGCCCCCTGCGACGGCATCCCCGCCACGCCGCGGGGCCAGGCGCAGGAGTTCGCCGCCGTGCAGACCACCGCACGCGACGCCGGCGCCGTCGGCGTCTTCTACTGGGAGCCCACCTGGACCGCGATCGACGGCAACGGCTGGGACACCGAGGACATCGAGAACTCCGGCAACGCCTGGGAGAACATGGCGACCTTCGACGACAGCGGGCGCATCAACCCCTATGTCCGCTGGCTCCGGTAAATCCCCGAGTCAAGGAGCAGCCCCATGAAACCGTCCCTCCGAGCCGCCATCTCGGCCGCGGTCCTCGCGGTCGCGCTGGTGGTGTCACCCGCCCCCGCACAGGCAGCCTCCCTCACCATGCTGGGCGCCGACGTGTCGTCGCTGCAGCGCACGCTCGACCTCGGCGGCAAGTACTACAACGCCTCGGGTGTCCAGGCCAACCCCTACGACATCCTGAAGACGGCCGGCGTCAACTACGCCCGGCTGCGCGTCTGGAACAACCCGGCCAGCGGTTACAACAACAAGGCCAAGGTGCTCCAGCAGGCCGCGGCGATCAAGGCCAAGGGCCTGAAGCTGATGGTCGACTTCCACTACTCCGACACGTGGGCCGACCCGGGCAAGCAGTATCCCCCCGCCGCCTGGGCGTCCTACTCGCTCGCCCAGTTGCAGACGGCCGTCTACAACTACACCTACGACGTCTGCACCAGCCTCAAGTCGGCCGGGCTCACCCCGGACAGCGTGCAGATCGGCAACGAGATCAACGTCGGCATGCTGTGGCCGAAGGGCCAGGTGGTGAACAGCAACTTCGCCCCGCTGGCGTCGCTGCTGAAGCAGGGCTACAACGCGACGAAGGCCTGCAACAGCGGCACCCAGGTGATCATCCACACCGCGGACGCGGACAGCATGACGAACATGCGGTGGTTCTACGACGGCATCAAGGCGGCCGGCGTCACCTGGGACATCACCGGCCTGTCGTACTACTGCATGTGGCACGGCACGCTCGCCAACCTGTACAACGTGATCGTCGACGCCCGGACCCGGTACGGCAAGCCGGTCGTGATCGTCGAGACGGCGTACCAGTTCACCACCGGCGACGCCGACAGCGAGAAGAACTCGATCCCCGGCACCGTGCTCTGCGACAACATCCCGGCCACCTCGGCCGGCCAGGCCCAGCAGTTCACCTGGGTGCAGAACACGGCCCGCAACGCCGGCGCCGTCGGCGTCTTCTACTGGGAGCCCACCTGGTACGCCATCAAGGGCAACGGCTGGGACCCGGCGAACATCAACGGCACCGGCGACGGCTGGGACAACATGGCCACCTTCGACTGGGGCGGCAAGGTCAACCCCTACATCAAGTGGACCGCGTGACCTTCTGACCGGCGGCCCGGTCCGGGTTTCCCCGGGCCGGGCCGCCCTTTGCGGTACGGCCACCAGGAGCACCCGGGCCACCCGGGCGGCACGGGCGATCCCCGGCGGCCCTGCCGCGCCGCCGGGCTGCTGCCCGCCTCACCGGAGACGGCTGGTTCGGGCACGGTTGTCGCCGGTTTGCGGCTGATCGCGGGGTTCTGGAGTTTGGTCGGAGCTGTCGCGTGTGCCGGGACAAAACCGCCGCGCGCAGGGCAGAACCGATCTCTTGCTGCTGTTAGGTGCGAACAGTCGCGGCTCGGTGAACATGACTAATGAGTCATACGTCGGCCGATGCCGTCAAAAGGCTCCGGAGAAAGCCATCAAAGGGGACATTGACGTGGGTGGAACGGTTGTCACGTTGCGCAAGTGCGCTGTGTCGGCACCGTTAGATTCGCTCTCGATCTCACCGTCACGACCGGGAGCATTCACACGATGGACACGATCCAGCCGGCCACAGCCATGTACGACAACGACGTCACCTGCCGGACTCTCGGCATCCAGCTGGACGACCTCGGGCCGGGCCGGGCCCGGATGCGGATGCGGGTCGCCGGCACGATGGCCAACGGGCACGGGAGCGTGCACGGCGGGTACCTGTTCCTGCTGGCGGACGCGGCGTTCGCCTATGCCAGCAACAGCCACGGCCCGGCCGCTGTCGCGCAGCACGCCCAGGTCACCTTTCTGCGGGCCGCCGCCGTCGACGAGGAGCTGGTCGCCGAGGCGGTCGAGCGTGGGCGGGCCGGGCGCACCGGGGTCTACGACGTGACAGTGCGCCGGGCGTCCGGTGAGGTGGTCGCCGAGTTCCGCGGCCAGAGCGTGATGCTGAGCGGCCGTCCAGTGAACGGGCCGGGACACTGACCGGCCTCGTGGTGGAGATCGCGCTGCTCGGGCCGGTCGAGGCCTGGACGGACGGGGCCCGGGTCCCGCTCGCCCCGCTGGAACGCAGCGTGCTGACGTTGCTGGCGCTCGCCGAGGGCACCGTCCTGTCGACCGAGCGGATCATCGAGAGCCTGTGGGCGCTGCGGCCACCGGCGGCGCCGCGGGCCCGCGTACAAGGCATGATCTCGTCCTTGCGCCGGAAGATCGGTGACGCGCTGGTGACCCGGGACCCGGGCTACTACCTCGCGCTGCCACCCGCCGCCTGTGATGTGCGACGGTGTGAGGAGCTGGCCCGGCAGGCCGCGAGGGCGCAGCCCGCCGAGGCCGCCGCCAAGCTGCGGCAGGCCCTGGCGCTCTGGCGGGGCGAGCCGCTCGGCGGGGTTGCCGTGCCCGGCGTCGAGGCCGATCGGGTACGGCTGACCGAACTGCGCATCGCCCTGCTGGAGGACTGTCTCGAGGCGGAGCTGGCGCTGGGCCGGCACGCCGAGCTGGTCCGGGAGCTGGTCACCGCGGTCGCCGAGCATCCGTTGCGGGAGCGGCTGACCGGGCAGTTGATGATCGCGCTGTACCGGTCGAACCGGCGGGCCGAGGCGTTGCTCGCCTACCAGGCGTTGCGCGAACGGCTCGCCGGCGAGCTGGGCAGCGACCCGTGCGCCGACGTCCGCGCGCTGCACGCCTCGATCCTGCGCGACGAGGACGCCGCGCCGCGGCCCGAGCCCGCCCCCGCGCAGCGGCCGGCCGGGATGGGGCAGCGACCGGCCCAGATGCCGGCCGGGGTCGGGCATTTCGCCGGGCGGGAGGCCGACCTGGCGGCGCTGACCGCGGCACTGCCGGAGCCCGGCGCCGATCCGCGGATCGTGCTGATCTCCGGCGCCGGCGGCCTGGGTAAGACGGCCCTGGCCGTGCGCTGGGCGCACCACGTCGCCGGCCGCTTCCCCGACGGCCAGGTCTTCGTCGACCTGCACGGCTCGGCGAGACGGGAGGCGGCGCCGGAGAAGGACACCGTCCTCGGCCCGGACGCGGCGGTCGGCGCGGCCCTGGCCGCGCTCGGTGTCCCGGCCGACCGGCAGCCGTCCGGGCTCGAGGAGCGGGCCGCGATGTTCCGGACCCGTCTCTACCACCAGCGCGTCCTGCTGGTGGCCGACGACGCGGGCGCCGTGGCGCAACTGCTGCCGCTGGTCCCGCCGACGTCGGGCAGCCTGCTCGTGGCGACCAGCCGCAACCGGCTGACGGCGCTGGCCGCCCACCACGAGGTACGGACCCTGCCGCTGCGCCCGCTCGCCGCCGCGGCCGCCCGTGAGGTGCTGGCCGGGATCGTCGGCCCGGACCGGCTCTCCGGTCCGGGCGGCGACGCGGTGGTCGCGCTGTGCGGCGGCTGGCCGCTGACGTTGCGGCAGGCCGGCGCCATGCTCGCCGCCCGCTCGGCCCAGCCGCTCGCCTCGTTCGCTGACGAGCTGCGGGAACGCGCCGACACCCTGACCGTCGCCGACGACCCGCGGACCGTGCGGGCCGCTCTGGCACAGGCCCGGATCACCGTCGACCCGGCGGCCGGGCGGCTGTTCGACCAGCTCGGCACCCTCCCGGCCGGTTCGGTACGCCTCGACCTGGCCGCCGCCGTGGCCGGGCTGACCCGGTCCCGGACCAGGCGGCTGCTGGACGAGCTGATCTCGGCGAACCTGATGGTGGAGACCGGCCCGGACCGCTACGGCTGGCACGACATGGTCCGCCGCTACGCCCGCCGTCGCGGCATCGGCATGAGCGACCGGGACGTGGCCGTCGAGCGCGCGATCCGCTGGTATCTGGCCGCGCTGGACCGGCTGGCCGATCCGGAGTTCGCGGCCGAGCGGGCCGACCTGCCGATCCTGGCCCGCTGGGTGGCACAGCGCCGCGACCCGCAGCTGACGTGGGATTTCGTCAGCCGGGCGTTCGCCGTGACCCCGGCCGTCGGCGTCGAGGCGTGCGAGTCGGCGCTGGCCGCCGCACACCGGCTGGGCGACCAGCGGATCATCGGGGCCGCGCACACCCAGCTCGGCTCGGTGCTGCTGACCGACCCGGCGCGCGCCGACGACGCGGGCGCCCACCTGCGCCGGGCGATCCAGCTGCTCGGTCCGGACCAGGAGGATCACGTCCGGATCGCCACGTTCGGGCTGGGCGCGCTGCTGGCCCGGCAGGGGCGGCCGGCCGAGGCGGGCTCGCTGCTGGAGCGGACGCTGGACCTGCTGGACCCGAGCCGGGAGCCGCTGGCCTCGACGATCGCCCTCTACGCCCACGCCGACCTGCTGGTCCGGGCCGGTTCGGCCGACCGCGGGCAGGAACGGTTCGCGCAGGCGCTGATCCTGTGCGAGGCGGCCACCGGCACCCGGTTCAGCCGCGCCCGGCAGATCCTGGACGCGCATGTCGGCGCGAGGTTCGTGGCCTACCTGAGCGACGCCCTGGACGCTCCCCGGGTCAGCACCACCGACCGGCGGCTGGCCCGGAACCTGTTCGGGTCCGGTCTCAGACCGGTTCCGCACTGACCCGGAACGCCGCCGCGGTGGCCGTGATCGCCGCCTCCACCTCGGCCGACGTCCGCCCGCGGAACCGGAACCGGCCGCCGACGTGCTCGTAGTAGGCGTCGGCGGCCGGCAGGATCTCGCCCGGCCGCAGCAGCGCCTCCGCGTACGGTCCGGGCGCCCGGCCGGTCATCGAGCGGACCGCGGTGATCCGGCAGGGCCGGCGGGCCGGGGCGGGGGCGAGCAGCCAGCCGCCGACCTCGGTGAACCGTTCCGGCCCGGGACGCGGCGCCCGGCCCAGCGACAGGTGGAAGGCCGCCTCCATCAGGTCGTACCCGTGCAGCTCCCGCCACAGGAACGGGATCTCCGCGCCGCCGGCCCGGGCCCCGGCCTCCAGGAACGCGCACTCGCCGGTCGACCGGTCGAGGAACACCTCCAGATGGAACGCGGTGGGACGGCCGGACAGGGCGGCCAGGCAGCGGGCGCTGAACCCGCCGACGGCCGCGATCAGATCCGGGTCGTCCTCCTCGACCGAGCCGAGCAGGTCGCCGTCCCGGAAGCCGAGACACGTGTTCAGGTAGCGCGACACCCGGTACGGTCCGAGCGCCGCCCCGTCGAACCAGCCGTCGACGTGGTGGATCGGCCGCGGGTCGAACGACTGGGCCATCTGCCCGGCCAGGTCGAGCCCACGCAGGTCACCCGGGCCGTCCAGCCGCAGCACCCCGGCGCTGGAGCTCTCGGCGCGCGGCTTGACGATCACCGGCCAGCCGTGCCGGTCGCCGAACGCCCGTACCACAGCGGTCTCCCGCACCGTCGTCCACGCCGGCACCGCGAGCCCGGCCGCCGCCACCCGGCCGCACATCTCGACCTTGTCGCGGTACGGCCGGACCTGCTCCGGCGTCCACCCGGCACAGCCCCACTCGCGGCGCAGCTGCGCGGCCACCAGCAGGTCGTCCTCCTTGAGCGCGACGATCGCGTCGGGCGGCCCGAACTCGTGCGCCAGCTGCTTGACCCGTTCCGCCACCGACGGCAGATCGTCGGTCGCGTCGACCAGCAGCACCGCGGCCGCCTGCGGGGGCACCGCCGACGCGCCGACCTCGGTCGACACGTAGGTGACGGTGTGCGCGTCATGGTCGAGGTACCGGCCGTACTCCGCATACCGGGCGCGCCACCGGTGGATGACGACGACGTGCATCAGGAGTCCTCGTCCAGCTCGTAGAAGGACGGCCCGTCCAGGTAGCGGAACGTGCCGAAGTCACGGTCCACGATCTCCTCGATCGGGTGCATCAGGTTGACGATCAGCGGAGTGCTCAGATCGTCGACCGTGCGCCGCAGCCGTCCGCCGGGCGACACCACCGGCCGTACGTCGTAGAGGCTCTCCAGACTCTCGATCACACCCATCAGGGGGTACGCCCGGAGCCGCGCCTCGACCGTCGAGACGGCCCACGCGCTGACCACGTGCTTGCGGATCTCGTAGTCGACTCCGGCCCGATACCCGAATCGGCGTGGCCGCACGTACGCGTCGACGATCCACTCCAGCTGGCCCTCGCCGAGAGCGGGCCCGCAGAACCCGGGCAGGTCCAGGCCGGCCATCCGGGCGCCGGCCTCGACCAGGCACGGCCCGTCCGGGGTCAGCTTGATCTCCAGGTGGGCGGCGCCGTAGCCGATGCCGAGCGCGTCGAGGACGGCCAGCGCGTACGGCACCAGCCGCTCCTGGACCGCGCCGTGCCGGGGCAGCAGACGGACCCCGCAGGTGAGGTCGGTGATGCCGTTGGCGGTGAGCTTCTCGTACTTCCAGATGTCGGTGACCTGGTGCTGCCCCTCGCAGCTGACCGTGTCGACCACGTACTCCCCGCCGGCCAGGTACTCCTGGGCCACCACCGCGTCGTTGCGGTTCGAGAAGATGTTCTCGCTGCCCAGGATCTTGCGGTACGCGGCGACCGACTCCTCCGGGGTCGAGCAGAAGTGCACCCCGTCGCCGGCGGCGCTGCGGATCGGCTTCACCACGATCCGGCCACCGATCCCGGCGTGCCAGCCGGCCAGCTGGGCGGCGTCCTCGACGAGCAACTGCCGGGTGGCCCGGAGCCCGGCCGCCCGCAGCGTCTCGATCTGCACGTACTTGTCACGGCGGGCCACGCTCAGCGCGGTCCCGTTGTTCGGCAGCCCCAGCAGCTCGCCGAGCAGGTCGGCGAACTCGACACCGACCTCCCCGCCGGCCACCACGGCGACCGGGTCGTGGTCCTGGACGGCGGACAGGGTGGCGTCCAGGTCGCCGGTGTGCACGATGTTGCCGGCGTACGGGGACAGGTCGAACGCGCCCCGGTAGACCAGCGGCGCCTCGGGTGTGCTCTGCACCCGGACCACCCGGTATCCGGCCTTGTGGAAGACGGGCGCGAGGCGCCGGGTCGGGGCGTACGCGTCGACCATCACGACAGTGCGGGAATCGCTCATCGCCCGACCGTCGGCGCCGTCGCTGCGGATTCGCTGCAGATCGGCTGCACACGCCGTCTGTAGTGGATCCGTACCGGATCCGCAGCGACGGGAACCAGGCTTCGGCCCATGTTGCAGCGGATGTTGTGGATCTTCCCGGACCGGGAGTCGACCCGGACCGCGGCGCAGTGGAACGCCGCGTTCTGGAGCACCTATCAGGAGGTGGCCGCCGAACTGGGCCTGACCTGGGAGCGGACCGCGCCCGAGGCGGTCACCGTGGACGCCGTCGACCCCCGGTCGCCCCGGGTGTACGTCGACGGCCGGCAGGTGACCCCCGAGGACACGCTCTTCGTCACCTCGCCGTACACGCTGCCCTACCAGGCGGCCGACACCTTCAACCAGTTCACCCTCTACGCGGTGCTGGAGCAGGCCGGTTTCTACCTGCCGCACCCGCCGTGGCTGGCCGCGCTCGGCAACGACAAGATGGCCACCCTGCTGTTCCTGCGGGACGCGCCGATCCCGCCGATCCCGACGGTACGGATCAGCGCCGGCCGTGACCTGCTCTACGACGAGTTCCTCACCGCCTGCGAGCACCTGACGTACCCGGCGATCGTGAAACCGGCCGGCTGGGCCGCGTCCCGTGGCATCAACCTGGCCCACGACGCCCACGACGTGCGCGGGCTGCTCAGCCTGGCCCAGGGCGGCGACACCACGCTGGTGTTCCAGCCCTACCTGGGCCGGGCGACCCGCGACTACCGGATCCACATGGTCGACGGGAAGCCGCACACCACGCTGGTGCGCATCCCCGGCGACGGGGCCCGCTACCCGCAGTACAGCACCGGGGCGAAGCTGCACTACACCGAGCTGCCCGCGGAACTGGCCGGGACCGTCGACTACTTCACCAAGAAGCTGCCGATGCCGTACTTCTGCGTCGACTTCCTGCACGACGGCGAACGGTTCTGGCTGTCCGAGGTGGAGCCGGACGGCGCGATCATGTGCCCCGACCGCGGCGACCCGGAGGTGGTACGGCAGAACCGGGCGATCGTCCGCGACCGGTTCCTGGCCTACCGCGACTGGCACACCCGCTTCCTCGGCGGTGCCCTGTGACCAGCGACTTCTTCTCGTCCGCCCCGCTCGCGCTGGAGACCGTCCGGGACACCCTGGCCAAGCTGCGCTCGGTGCCCGCGCTGACCGCCCGGTACGCCGACATCGTCGCCCTGGACAGTCTCGAGGATCTGATCCACGTGCCGGTGATGCGCAAGGACGAACTCAACATCGCTCTCGATCACCTCAAGCCGAAGGCCCAGCACGGCGCGACGTGGACGTTCCAGAGCGGCGGCAGCACCGGCTCGCCGAAGCTCGGCTACGCCCCGACCGGCCTGTACATGACCGAGGTCTACGAGCAGTGGAAACCGCTCGGCCCGGACGACCTGTTCGTCAACGGCTGGGGCGCCGGCAAGCTGTGGGGCGCCCACTACCTGATGGGCGCGTACGCCGACCTGACCGGCTGCACCGGCATCGGCCTGGGCGCGGTGAACCGCACCGAGTACGACGTGTGGCTGGAGTTCTTCGCCGCCCGCGGGGTCACGTCGATCGGTGGCACCCCGAGCGTGCTGCGCCCGATCATCGGCCGGGCCCGGGAGATCGGCGTCAAGCTGCCCGACCTGCGGACCGTGCTGTGGCTGGGCGAGGCCTGGAACCCCGGCCTCGACGAGGACCTGCCGGTGGTCGCCCCGCAGGCCCGCCGGTGGGGGCTGTTCGGCAGCACCGAGACGTGGGTGGCCGGCACCAACACCCCGCAGTGCGCCGACGACACCTGGCACCCGCTGCCGTCCCAGCTCGTGCACGTCGGCCCGGACCAGCTGATCGACTTCACCTCGCTCAAGCCGCACGGCCTGAACCCGGTGCTGCGCTACCAGACCGGCGACGCGGGGGAGTGGGTGACCTGCACCTGCGGGGTGCCGGACCGGGCGCTGCGGGTGCTCGGCCGGCGCGACGGCGAGGTCAAGTTCCGGGGCCTGCTGCTCAACGCCGACGCCCTGCTGCGTGAGGTCGCCACGGTGCCCGGCGTGCTGCAGGCGCAGCTCGTGCTCACCGAGTACCCGGCCCGCGGCAGCACCCTCGAGGTGCTGGTCGTCCCGGCCCGGGACACCGCCGACGGCCTCGCCGCCCGGGTCCGCGACCACATCCTCGGCTCGGCGTTCGGCGGCCCGAGCACCGCCTTCCACCGCGATCCGGAGGCCCTGGCGGTACGCGCCACCGCCGCCCTGATCCACAACGAGCGCACCGGCAAGGTGTCGCCCCTGGTGCAGCGGACCGCGACATGAGCCTCGGGCGGGACTTCAACCGGCTGTGGCTGGGCCAGAGCGTCAGCAACGTCGGCGACCGGATCAACCTGTTCGTCGTCCCGACCGTGATGATCCTGCTGCTGGACGCCTCCGCGTTCCAGGTGGGCCTGGTCGGGATGGCCCAGTACCTGGCGATCCCGCTGCTCAGCCTGGCCGCCGGCGTGCTCGTCGACCGGTGGGACCTGCGCCGCACGCTGATCTGGTGCGACGTGATCCGGGCGCTGGCCATCGTCACGATCCCGGTCGCGTGGTGGCTGGACGTGCTGTCGGTGCCGCTGATCTTCGTGGTCGTCGCGCTCGCCAACGCCACGGCGGTGTTCTTCAACATCGGCTACACCGCGACCATCGCCGCGATCGTGCCGGACACCGGCCGGGTCCAGGCCTACGCGAACCTGGAGGGCAGCCGCAGCGTCGCCGAGGTGGTCGGCCCGGCCGTCGCCAGTGGCCTCTACCGCCTGCTCGGCGTCTGGTCGCTGCTGGTCGACGCGGTCACCTTCCTCTTCTCGGCGATCACGATCAAGAGCATGCGGCCGTACGGGGAACGCCGCCCCCACCCCGAGCCGATGTGGTCACGGCTGGTCGCCGGTGTGCGCCTGAACTGGGACGACCCGGTCCTGCGCGGCACGATCCTGGGCACCACGCTGCTCAACTGCGGCGGCCCGATCTTCGTGACAGTCCTGCCGATCCTGGCGTACCGGGGGCTCGGGTTGTCCGTACCCCAGCTGGGTCTGGTCATGTCGGTGGCCGCCGTCGCGGCCGTCGCCGGCGCGCTGCTCGCCCAGCGGGTCAGCCGCCTGATCGGCCCGGCCCGGATGATGCCCTGGTCGGTCTTCCTGCACTGCCTCGTCGGCCTCGGCGTCCTCGCCGCCCCGGCCCTGAACAGCGCGATCGTCCTCGGTGTCACGCTGAGCCTCTACGGCCTGTTCATGGTCTGGTACAACGTCAGCACCGCGGCGGTCCGGCAGGCCCGCGTCCGCCCGGCCGACCAGGCCGTCTCGCACGCCGCCTTCCGCACCATCACCTGGGGTGTCATCCCGTTCGCGGCGTTGCTCGGCGGTGTTCTCGTCGAGCAGCTCACCCCGGCCCACGGGGTCCTCGGCGCGGCCCGGATCACCATGGCCGGCGGCACGCTGATCGGGGTCCTGTTCGCCTGGATCCCGATCGCGCCCACCCAGGCCCGCCTGAACCGTGAACGAACGGCGGTACCGGCATGAGCGAGCCTGCGAGCGAATCATCGGGCAATGTCTGTGACTCATGCCGACGCCGGAGCGCAGCGGAGGTGGCGGCATGAGCGGGCCGAAACGGGTGGTGCTGATCACCGGCTGCTCCTCCGGCATCGGCCGGGAGACGGCGCTCCTCGCGGCGCGCGCCGGGTTCACCACGATCGCCACGGCCCGCGATCCCGGCCGCCTGGCCGGCGAGCCCTTCGAGGCCCGCCGGATGGACGTCACCGACGAGGAGTCGATCGCCGGCTGCCTGGCCGGGGTGATCGCCGACCACGGCCGCCTGGACGCCGTGGTCAACAACGCCGGCGTGGCCAACACGTTCACCAGTGTCGAGACCGCGGGGATGGCGCCGTTCCGGGCCGGGTTCGAGGTCAACCTGTTCGGGGTGGTGGCCGTGACCAGGGCGGCCCTGCCGCTGCTGCGGGCCACCGGCGGCCGGGTCGTCACGGTCGGCAGCACCCGCGGGCTGATCGGGCAGCCGTTCAACGAGGCGTACTCGGCGGCCAAGTTCGCCGTCGAGGGGTTCCTGGAGAGCCTCGCCCCGATGGCCGCGGCCACCGGTGTCCGGGTGGTCCTGGTCGAGCCGGGGCCGGTCCTCGGCACCGCGTTCGGCGCGAACGCGGGCGTCACCCGGGAGTCGCTGCTCGCCGAGGCGGGGCCGTACACCGAGGCGCTCACCGACTACCTCGACCAGGTGGCGCGCGGCGGGCATCCGGGCGCGCAGACCGGCCGTGACGTGGCGGAGGTCCTGCTGCGCGCGCTGACCGACGAGGCGCCGCCGTTCCGGATCATGACCAGCGACTGGGGTACGGAGTACGCGCGCACCAAGCTGGCCGACCCGTCCGGCGCGGCGGTCCTGGCGATGACCCGATCCTTGCTGCTGCCGCACACTCTCGACCTGCACCGGCGGGCCGTGCTGCGCACCGTCGCGCTGGTCGACGCGATCGGCGACGAACAGTGGAAGCAGCCGACGCCGTGCGCCGAGTGGACGCTCGCCGAGCTGGTCGAGCACATGACCCGGGAGAACCGCGGGTTCGCCGCCGCCGTCCGTGGCGAACGGATGTCGGCCGCCGGCTGGGACACCCCGATCGGGGCGGACCTGCGGGCCGAGCACGCGTCGTCGGCGGACGAGGTGATCGCCTCTTTCGCGGGGGAGAGCGCCCTGGCCCGTACCGTATGGCTGCCGGCGATCCGCGACGGCATCACCCTGCCGGCCCGCGAGGCCCTCGGGTTTCACCTGCTCGACGCGGTGGCGCACGGCTGGGACGTGGCCGCGGCGACCGGCCGGCCGTTCGACGCCGACGACGACACCCTGGCCGCGGTCCGCGCTGTCGCGGAGAGCGACGTGCCGGACGGGCCCCGGCGGCGCCGGCCGGGGGCGACGTTCGCGCCCGCCGTCGCCGTCCCGGACGACGCGCCGGGACTGGACCGGCTGCTCGCCTTCCTCGGCCGCGACCCCGGGTTCCGCTCCGCGCGGTCACCCGGCTCGCCCTTCCGGGGGCCGCGATGAGCGGGTCCGGAGTTCTCACCGGCTTCCTGGCCGCGGCCCGGGAGCACGCCGACCGGCCGGCGATCCGGGACAACGGCACCGAGATCAGCTACGCCGAACTCGCCGCCCGGGTCCAGGCACACCGGGCCGGGCCGGGCACGAACGTCGTCCCGGCCCGCCACGACACGGCCACGATCGTCGCGCTGCTCGGCATCTGGGCCGGGGGCGGCACCTACTGTCCGGTCGACCCGGGATTCCCGGAGACGCGCCGGGCCGCGATGGCGTCGGCCGCCGCGCCGGCCGGTGACCCGTCGACGGCGTACGTGCTGTTCACGTCCGGGTCGACCGGGGAGCCGAAACCGGTCGCCACGTCGCATCGGGCGATCGGGGCGGCCGTACCGTCGCTGCGCGAGCTCTTCGCTCTGTCGCCCGACGACCGGGTGCTGCAGTTCGCGTCGCTGAACTGGGACACCTGCTTCGAGGAGATCCTTCCGGCGCTGACCGGCGGGGCGTGTCTGGTGTTCGACGCCGACGCGCACTCCGGGTCGTTCCCGCGGTTCCTGCGGATGGTCGAGCGGGAACGGATCAGCGTGCTGGACCTGCCGACCGCGTTCTGGCACGAGCTGGTCGGCCACCTGCACGACAGCGGCTCCGTCCTGCCGGACTGCGTGCGCCTCATGATCATCGGTGGGGAGGCGGCCGCGCCGGCGAAGGTCGCCCGGTGGGCCGCGGCCGGCGGCCGGGCCCGGCTGCTCAACACCTACGGCTGCACCGAGACCACCCTGATCACACACGCCGTCGAGCTGCACGGCGGCGAGGACCCGGTGCCGATCGGAAGGGCACTGCCGCACGTGATCCAGCGGCTCGACGACGGTGAGCTGCTGATCGGCGGGCCGGCTCTGGCCGACGGCTACCCGGGGCTCCCGGAGGCCACCGCGGAACGGTTCGTGACGATCGGCGCCGAGCGGTTCTTCCGGACCGGCGACCGGGTCGCGGCGGGCCCCGGCGGCGTCCTCCTGCATCGCGGGCGGGTCGACCGGGCGGTCAAGATCCGTGGCATCCGGGTCGACCCGGCCGAGGTGGAGGCGCATCTGACCGGCCATCCGGAGGTACGGGCCGCCTTCGTCACCGCTGTCACGGCCGCCGGGCGCACCACGCTGACCGCCTACGTCGTCGCCCGTCAGCGGACCCCGGACCTGCCCGCCCGGCTCACCGCCCACCTGCGCGGACGAGTTCCCGCGCACCTGGTTCCCAGCCACATCCGCGTGGTCGACCGGCTCGCGTGGACCGCGAGCGGCAAGGTCGACCGGCGCCTGAGCGAGGAGATGCTGAAATGAACGTCCACCAGGCGACCGCCCTGTTCCGGCGGGTGCTGGAGAACCCGGACGTCACCGAGGAATCCGACTTCTTCGACGCGGGCGGCGACTCGCTGCTGGCCACCCGGGTGCTCAGCGCCGTGGCCCGCGAGCACGGCGTCGAGCTGACCTTCGAGGACTTCCTGATGGCCCCGACCCCGGCCACGCTGGCCGGCACGGTCACCGCCGGCCCGCTCCCGGGCGGTCCCGCATGAGGGTGGTGGTGGTCGGGGCCGGGCTGGCCGGGCTGACCGCGGCCACCGACCTGGACGCGGCCGGCGCCGACGTCGTCGTGCTGGAGGCCCGCGACCGGGTCGGCGGGCGCACCCACGGCATCGAGGTGGCGCCCGGCGCGTGGGTCGACGCGGGCGCCGCCTATCTCGGTGACCGGCACACCGAGCTGCACAAACTGATGGCCGGCCTGGGCCTGTCGGCGACCCCGACGGCGATGCGCGGCGACAGCCGGTTCGCCCTCGGGCACGGCGGGAAGACCCGCGCCGGGCGGTTCCCGCCGCTCAACGCGGTCGCGCTGGGCGAGATGTTCGACCTGCTCCACGACCTGACCTACGGCCCGGACACGCCCTCCGACACGATGACCGCCGCCGACTGGGCGGCAGCGAACCTGCCGCACCCCGACGCGCGGCTGTTCTTCCCGCTGTTCCTCGGCGAGATGATGGCCGCCGACCCGGCCGCGATCTCGGTCCGGCACATGGCCTTCTATCTGCGCTCCGGCGGAGGCATCAGATACCTCAACGCGTTCGAGGGCGGCGCCCAGCAGGACCGGGTGCTCGGCGGCGCGCACCAGGTGGCCGAGCGGCTCGCCGAGCAGCTCGGCGATCGTGTGCGGCTCGCCCGGCCGGTGCACGCCGTCGACCAGTCCGGTGGCCGGGTCGTCGTCGAATCCGGCGACCTGCGGGTCACCGGCGACGCCGTCGTGATGGCCGTGCCGCCGCTGCTGGCCGAGGCGGTCGACTACCGGCCCGGCCGGCCCGCGCCCCGGGCCACGGCGGTCACCGGGCGAGGCTGCGCGGTCAAGGCGCAGCTCGTCTACGACCGGCCGTACTGGCAGGAGCAGGGGCTCTCCGGCTGGTCGGTGAGCGCCACCGGGCCGCTGCTGTCGACGGTGGACGACTCGCCGCCGCAGGGCGGGGCCGGGGTGCTGACCGGGTTCGTCACCGGCGCCGAGGCGTACCGGTTCGCCGGCCTGACGCCCGCCGCCCGCGAGGCCGGGGTGCTGCGGCAGGTCCGCGAGCTGTTCCCGCAGCTGCCGCCGCCGGTCGCCGTGCACGTCACCGACTGGGTGAACGAGCCGTACAGCAAGGGCTGCTACGCGGCCGTGTTCGGGCCCGGCGACTGGACCCGCCTCGGGCCGCACCTGACCACCCCGCACGGGCGCGTGCACTGGGCCGGCACCGAGACCAGCACCGAGTTCTTCGGGCTGATGGAAGGCGCGATCCGATCCGGCCACCGGGTGGCCGCCGAGGTTCTCTCTCTCGAAGGGAAGCAGTGATGACCGACAGTCCGATCGCTCCGCTGAGCGTGCGTGAGCAGTTCATGACCGAGCCCGGCCTGGGGGCCGGCAACTTCCTCGACCACGCGGTACGCCTCAACCCCAACCGGGCCGTGCCGATGATCTACACCCACAGCGCCGACCCGCGCGGCCGGGTCACCCTGCGCGGGCACAGCCTGCTCGATCTGGTGGCGCTGCGCGACCGGTACGCCAGGTGGTACCGGGCCAACGGCGTCCGGCCCGGCGACCCGGTCGGCATCGTGGTCGCCGAAGGACTGGAGCCGCTGATCCACTACCTGGCCCTGACCGCGCTCGGCGCCATCCCCGCGATGATCAACGACGCGATGCGGCTCGACGTGCTGCTGCGCTACCTGGAACACGTCGGCGTGGTCGGGGTGGTCGCCGACGACACCACCCGGCTCGCCTCCGCCTACCGCGCCGCCCCCGCCCGGCGGCCCCGGTTCCTGGCGCTCGCCGCCGAGATCCAGGCCTTCGACGACAGCGCCGCCGAACTGCCGGGGGAGTACCCGTACCGGCACGAGCCCGACGACGTGTGCGCGCTGATCCACTCGTCCGGCACCACCGGCACCCCCAAGTCGACGATCCTCGGCCACCGCAGCTTCTGGGACGGCAAGCAGCCGCGGATGACCCGGTTCCCGGCACAGCCGTACGACCGGCTCATGTCGCTGATGCCGCACACCCACGCCGGCGGGCTCAGCTACTTCCTCACCGCGGTCCTGCTCGGCCTGCCCACCGTCGTCATGGGCGACTGGCGGCGATCCGTGGTCGAGCCGGTGATGGAGGCGTTCCAGCCGACCATGCTGGCGTCCTTCCCGCGGACGTTCGTCGAGCTCGCCACGGGGGAGCTGCCGGTGCGCGGCGCCGCGAAGGTGCACTCCTGGTTCAACACCGGCGACTCGGCGCACTACGGCCACATCCGGCGGCTGGTGACCCTCGGCGAACGGCCCGCCGGACTCGTCGCCGCGTGGCTGCTGCCGCCCGGCGCCGACGCCGGCGCGCCGCTGCCCGGATCCCAGTTCGTCGACGGGCTGGGCTCCTCCGAGATGGGCATGGCCCTGTTCGGCGGGCTCACCACCCCGGAGACCCCGCGCAACGACAGGTGCGTCGGCAAGGCGCAGGAGGCGGTGATCAAGGCGGCGGTGCTCGACGAGAACGGCGACGAGGTGCCCGACGGGACGGTCGGGCTGCTCGGGGTGATCACTCCGTCGCGTACCCCCGGCTACTGGAAGAACCCCCGCCTCACCGCGAGTTTCGAGCTCAACGGCTTCTGGCTGACCGGCGATGTCGCCCGTCGCGACAGCGACGGAAACTTCTACCACCTCGACCGTACGGTCGACGTCATCGACACCGCCGACGGCCCGGTCTACAGCCTGCCCGTCGAGGAGGTGCTGATCGCCGACTGCGCCGACGTCGTCCTGGACTGCGCGGTGATCGGCGTGCCCGGCCCCGACGGCCACGCCCAGGTGCCGATCGCCGTGGTTCAGCTGCAGGCCGGCGCACCCTCGGACGGGCTGCTGGAGAAGGCCGGCAAGGAGCTCGCCGCGGCCGGCCTGGCCCCCCTCGCCGCCGTCGAGATCGTCCGGGACTTCCCGCTCGGCCCGACCGGCAAGGTGCTCAAACGCGAGCTGCGCACCCGTTACGCCGGCATGTTCCACCGGGCATGAGCGGGTACGCCTACACCCGGGCCGCGCCGGCCGAACCGGACTGGCGCCGCCTGCCCGGCTGGCGGGAGGTCACCCCACGGCAGTGGCGTGACCCCCGCTGGCAGCGGGTGCACAGCGTCCGCAACGCCCGAGCGCTGCACGCCGTCGCCGGGAACCTGCTCGGCGACGACGTCTACGCCGACCTCACCGCCGATCACTCCCGCACCGCCACCATGTCGACGCTGCTCACCCCGCAGATGCTCAACACGATGGCGGTACGGGACTCGGCGTCGTTCCGTGCCGACCCGATCCGCCGCTACATGCTCCCGCTGCTCAGCGACCGGGATCCGCGGTGGCCGAGTCATCCGTACGCCCAGCGCGACTCGTTGCACGAGGCCGAGATGTGGGTGACCGAGGGCCTGGTCCACCGCTATCCCACCAAGGTCCTCGCCGAGCTGGTCACCACCTGCCCGCAGTACTGCGGCCACTGCACCCGGATGGACCTGGTCGGCCAGTCCACCCCGCAGGTGACGAAGGCCCGCTTCGGGCTGCGCTCCGGCAACCGCCAGGAGCTGATGCTCGACTATCTGAAACGCCATCCCACGGTCCGCGACGTGGTCGTCTCCGGCGGCGACGTGGCGAACGTGCCGTGGCCGCAGCTGGAACACTTCGTCACCCAGCTGCTCGACCTCGACGCGATCCGCGACATCCGGCTGGCCAGCAAGGCGGTCATCGGCCTGCCCCAGCACTGGTTGCAGCCGGAGGTGACCGACGGCATGACCCGCCTGGCCACCACAGCGGCCGCCCGCGGCGTCAACCTGGCCGTCCACACCCACGCCAACCACGCCCGGTCGATCACCCCGCTGGTCGTCGAGGCCGCCCGCACCCTGCTGCGAACCGGCGTCCGCGACGTCCGCAACCAGGGCGTCCTGATGGCCGGGGTCAACGACGACCGATCCACGCTGCTGGACCTGTGCTTCACCCTGCACGGCGAGGCCGGCATCACCCCGTACTACTTCTACCAGTGCGACATGATCCCGAACGCCGAACACTGGCGCGTCCCGCTGCACCGCGCCCAGTCCCTCCAGGACGAGATCATGGGCCACCTCCCCGGATACGCCACGCCCCGCATCGTCTGCGACGTCCCGTACGTCGGCAAACGCTGGGTCCACCAGGCCGCCGCCTACGACCGCACCCGCGGAATCTCCCACTGGACCAAGCCGTACGCCGACACCCCCGGAACCGTCTACCCCTTCTACGACCCGATCAGCTCCCTGCCCCCGTCCGGCCGGTCCTGGTGGCGGGCACAGGGGGTGGGTCGTTGAGGGGGCGTGAGGGAGCGGCGTGGATCACCGGACGGGAAGGGGCGTAGTACTGTCCGGTTCATGGGCGATGATCGATCTTTGGCGGGGGCCGCTCAGCGGCTGGCCGAAGGGGAGGCGGCGGCGCCCGCTGTGCACTACGACGATGAGGAGCGGCCGGCCCGGGTGCTCGGCGGGCGGGTCGGGGCGGCCGTGTCGGTGGCCGCGTTCGCCGTGGCGGTGCTCGTGTTGTGGCAGGTGTTCCGGCCGCTCGCCCAGGGCAGCCAGTACTACCTGATCATCTTCCTGGCCGGCACGCTTCCGCTCGTCTTCCTGGCGTACCGGTCGGGCTGGGGCAAGGGGCGGGAATCGCCCTCGGTGAGTGACTGGGTTCTCGCCGCCGCCGCATTGCTGGTCTGTCTGTATCCGTTGAATCCGTTCGACGGCGGCTACGACGGGTTCCTGTCGCGGCAGGGGCTGCTCGAACCGGTCGACGTGGTGTTCGGCACGGTGCTGCTGGTGCTGCTGATCGAGGCGTGCCGGCGCACCACCGGCTGGGCGCTGCCGGCGGTCTGCCTGATCTTCCTCGGCTACGCCTACTACGGCGGGCTGCTGCCGCAGACCTGGCCGATCGCACATGCGGGGCTCGACTTCGGGCAGATCGTCGACGCACTTTACAACTCCGGCAGCGGGTTCTACGGCACGCCGCTGGACGTGGCGGCCACCTACATCGTGCTGTTCACCATCTACGGCGCGGTCCTCGACCTGTCCGGGGCGAGCCGGTTCTTCGTCGACCTGTCGGTCGCCGCCTTCCGGCGGTCGCGCAGCGCGGCGGGACGCACGGCGGTCGCTGCCGGGTTCCTTCTGGGCACGGTCTCCGGTTCGGGTACGGCCACCGCCGTCAGCGTCGGCGCGGTCACCTGGCCGATGCTGCGCCGGGCCGGTTATCCGCCGGAGCAGGCCGGGGGCATGCTGGCCGCGGCCGGGGTCGGCGCGATCCTCTCGCCGCCGACGCTGGGCGCCGCGGCGTTCATCGTCGCCGAGTACCTGAACGTCTCCTATCTGACCGTCCTCGGCTGGGCGATGATCCCGACGGTCCTCTACTACCTGGGCATCCTGCTGGCGGTGGAGATCGACGTGCGGCGGTTCGCGGTGCGGGCCGTCGACGCGCCGCCGACCAGCGCGTGGCGGCTGCTGACCCGGTTCGGCTACCACTTCTCGTCGCTGATCGTCATCGTGGTGCTGCTGGCGCTGGGGCAGAGCGCGACCCGCTCGGTGGTGTACGCGACGATCCTCGCCGGCATGCTGTCGTTCCTCGACCGTGACGCCCGGCTCACCCCGCCACGGATCTTCGCGGCGCTGGCGGCCGGGGTGCGCGGGGTGCTGCCGGTCGTCGCCGTGTGCGCCGCCGCCGGGGTGATCACCGCGACCACAACGAAGACCGGCCTCGGCGCGCAGTTGGCGTCGCTGCTGGTCAACGGCGCGAAGGCGATCACCGACGAGCCGGCCGCGGTGCTGGCGCTGACCGCGGTGCTGGCGGCGTTCGCGCTGGCGCTGCTGGGGCTGGCGGTGCCGGTGACGGCGAGTTTCATCATCGGCTGGGTGATCATCGGGCCGGCGCTGCTGACGCTCGGCGTGCCGGCGCCGGCCGCGGCGATGTTCGTCTTCTACTACTCGGTGCTGTCCGAGGTGACCCCGCCGACCGCGCTGGCCGCCGTCGGCGCGAGCGCGATCACCGGCGGCCGCACCATCGCGACCATGTGGCAGGCCCTCAAGTACGCGCTGCCCGCCTTCCTGGCGCCGCTCGCGTTCGTCCTCACCTCCAACGGCGAGCATCTGCTGGCCCGCGGCTCGTTCGCCGGGATCGTGTGGACGACGGTGGTCGCCGGGCTCGCGGTGCTCGGGCTGGCGATCGCGACCGGCGGCTGGGTGCCCGGGGTGGGCCCGGCCGGCCGGGTGAGCCGGGTCGCGGCGGGACTGTCCGGGCTTCTGCTGCTGTACCTGGAGACGGCCAGCGTCCTCGCCGGGCTGACCGCGCTGCTGGTGGCCGTACTCCTCGCCGGTCTGGAACGACGCCGGCCCAAGACCCCCCTTGAGGTTCGCCCCTTGCCGCACCACCCTCCTGAAGGAGAAGCATGAGACGAATAGTGGGTATCACGCTGGTCAGCACGCTCGCGGCCGCCACCGCGGCGTGCGGCGGCCGGCAGGACACCGCCGGCACCGACACCGGCGGCGCTGTCACCTGCGAGGTGGCCCAGGCCACCCGTGTCGGCATCGCCACCGGTAACGCCATCGGCGTCTACTTCGCCGTCGGCAACGCGTTCGCCGAGCAGGTCAACGCGGTGGGCAAGAACGTCCAGGCCACCGCGTCGGAGACCGGCGCGTCGGTGCAGAACATCCAGCAGCTGGTCGCCGGCACCTACGACGTGGCGTTCTCGCTGGCCGACACCGCCGCCGACGCGGTGAACGGCACCGGCAGCTTCACCGCGAAGCAGCCGGTGCAGGCGCTCAGCCGGATCCACACCAACTACACGCAGGTGATCGTCCGCAAGGAGGCGGGCATCAAGGACGTCGCCGGGATGAAGGGCAAGCGGGTCTCGACCGGCTCCCCGAAATCCGGCACCGAGGTCATCGCCAACCGGGTGCTGAAGGCGGCCGGGCTGGCCGAGACCGACGTGCAGGCGCAGAAGCTGGACCTGACGAAGACCGTGGACGGGATGAAGGAGGGCACGATCGACGCGATGTTCTTCTCCGGCGGCCTGCCCACGCCCGGGATCACCGACCTGCTCACCACCGGTGCGGACAAGGTCGATTTCCTGGACATCACGCCGGTTCTGCCGGAGCTGCAGAAGATCAACGAGGTCTACCAGGAGGGGGTCATCCCGGCCGCCGTCTACAAGACCCCGGCCGATGTGAAGACGATCGTGGTCCCGAACGTCCTGCTCGTCCGGGAGAACCTGGACCCGAACGTGGCGTGCGTGCTGACCAAGACCCTCTTCGAGCGCAAGACGCAACTGGAGCAGGCCAACGCCGCGGCCAAGGAGATCAGCCTCGACACGGCCCGGAAGACGAGCCCGGTGGTCCTGCACCGGGGCTCGGCGAAGGCGCTCGACGATCTGAACGCCCCTAAGTAGAGGTTGCGGGGAGGCCGGTCCGGCGGCCTCCCTGCAACTTTCCGCCGCAGCCGTGCAACCCCGCGCCATGGTCACCTCGTGTTTAGCGGACCGACAGGATGGGGGACCGGCATGAGCGACCGCGACCGTGATCGCGCGTTCGCCGAGTATTTTGCGGCACGGTCGTCCGCTATGCGGGCGACTGCTTTCCTGCTGTGCGGCGACTGGCATCGCGCCGAGGACCTGACACAGAGCGCTTTCACGAAGCTCTACCTGCGCTGGAACCGGGTGCAGAGGCACGAGTCGCTCGACCCGTACCTCCGCCGGGTGTTGATCTCGTCCTTCATCGACGAGGGCCGGTGGGGCTGGTGGCGGCGGGAGCGGCCGCACGACGCCCGGATCGAGCACGCGGCGGACCCGGAGCCCAGCGAGGACCGGGTGACGCTGATGCGGGCGCTCGCCCAGGTGCCGCCCCGGCAGCGGGCCGTGCTGGTGCTGCGTTACTGGCAGGACCTCTCGGTGGAGGAGACCGCGGCGGCCCTCGGCTGCACCGCGGGAACCGTCAAGAGCCAGGCGGCGCGCGGCCTGGAGACGCTGCGAACCCTGGTCGCCCATCCTGTCACGGCCGACTGAGGGGAACCGACATGGACGAGAACGAACTGCGCACCGCGCTCCGGCAGACGATCACGCTGCACCCGGAGCCGCCACCGATGGAGTCGGCGACCGCGATCACCGCGGCCCGCCGCGCACAGACCCGCCGCAACCTGCTGGCCGGCATCGGCTCCGCCGCCGCCATCCTCGGCATCACCCTCGCCGTCATCCCGGGGCAGGCACAAACCGGCGGCGGTACGGACCTGCAGGTGGCCGCCGAGCCGTCGGGCGCGGTCCAGCCGTTCCCGGCCGGGACGCCGAGCTGGGCCGGCTCCGCGCCGGCGGGCGGCGAGAAGACCGAGCCGGTGTGGCCGCCGGAGAACGGTGGTGACGCCACCGCCGACAGCGGCCCGCACTACCAGCACGGCAAGAAGCTGCTGACCTCGCTGCTGGCCGTCGTGCCGGACGGGTACGAGGCGAAGTCCGGCGCCACGAGCGACGGCATCCCGTTCCGCTCCGACCAGGCCACCATCCAGAACGACGGGTCGTACTGGACGTATCTGGCCTCGGTGGCGATCGGCAAGGGCGATGGTGTCGGCGAGCTGATCGTCGAGGTGAGCGAGCCGGGCAACGGCCTGCCGCAGGACGCGTGCGCGGTGGCGAAGCAGTTCTGGGGCCGCGGCGGCGACTGCACGCCGGTGACCGTGGGCGACGCGAAGGTGGGCGTCATCCACGAGGGCGACGGGACGGCCTGGGCCGGGTACCGGCACTCCGACGGCACTGTCGTCTACGTGATGCAGTCGACGGCGCCGACCTACGCCGACCCGCGCGCCAACGGGCTGAAGCCGCTGGAGGAGCTGCCGCTGTCCGACGCCGAGCTGGCCGCGCTGGCCACCGACGCGAGCCTGCGCTGACCCACGCCGCCCGCTCCCGGGGGTGAACCGGGAGCGGGCGGCGGCCTCCTGTCGTGAACCGGATGGCGAGGATCGCGGTACACCGCTGAAGACAGGGGTTCAGCAGGGGAGACCGCCGTGACTCAGCCGTTCGTCGCGCGTGCCGCGATCGGGACGTTCCTCGTCGTCAACCTCGCGGTGATCCACGCGATGTTCCTGATCGCCGGACCGCCCGCCCACAACGTGTTCGGCCAGGCGGGCCGGCTGCTCGGCCTCTACCTGGCGTTCACGATGACCGTGCAGGCGCTGCTGGTGGCCCGGCTGCCGCTGCTGGACCGGGCGATCGGCATGGACCGTCTCACCGGCTGGCACCGCTGGACCGGGTTCGCCGTCTTCTGGCTGGCCGTCCTGCATCCGGCGTTCGTGATCCTCGGCTTCGCCCGCTACGACCGGGTGTCGTTCACGGCCACGGCGCTCACCCTGTCGAAACAGCTCCCGGTGCTGCTCGGGCTGATCGCGGTGGCGCTGATCGTGCTGGTGGTGGCGCTGTCCGTGCGGTTCGCCCGGCGCCGCCTCTCCTACGAGGCCTGGCACGCCGTCCACCTGCTGCTCTACCTGGTCCTGGTGCTCGGCATCGTGCACCAGGCCTACGAGGGCACCGCGTTCACCCTCAACGTGCTGACGCGGATCTACTGGTGGGGGCTGTGGGCGTTCGCACTGGGCGCGCTTCTCACGTACCGCCTGATCGTGCCCTTGATCCGCAACAGCCGGCACCGGATGCGGGTCGCCGCCGTGGTGCCCGAGTCCGACGACGTCGTCTCGGTCCATGTCACCGGCCGCGACCTGCACCTGCTCGGCGCGAAAGCGGGCCAGTTCTTCCTGTGGCGCTTCCCCGGCCACAACCGCTGGTGGCAGGTCAACCCGTTCTCCCTGTCGGCGGCCCCGAACGGCCGCTCGCTGCGGCTCACCGCCAAGGGTGTCGGCACCACCAGCGCCGGTCTGCGGGACCTCCCGATCGGCGCGCGGGTCTTCGCCGAGGGCCCTTACGGCTCCTTCACGATCGACAACCGCGGGGGTACGGCCACCCTGCTCATCGCCGGCGGCATAGGCGTCACCCCGATCCGCTCGCTGCTCGAGGACCCGAACCTGAGCGGCGACGTGACAGTCCTCTACCGGGTCCGTTCCGGCGCCGACGCCGTCCTGCTCGGCGAGCTGCGCAACCTGGCCCGGGAGAAGGGCGCCCGCCTGCACGTGCTGTCCGGCCGCACCTCCGCCGCCAACCAGCCGTTCACCCCGCCGAACCTGCACGCCCTCGTCCCCGACATCACCTCCCGGGACGTCTACGTCTGCGGCCCGGCCGCCCTCACCGGCGCCGTCCTGGACAGCCTGCGCCGGCTCAAGGTCCCGGCCCGCCAGATCCACGCCGAACTCTTCCGCCTCGCCCCCTGACCGGTTTCCGCATCGGACAGTCCACGGGCGATCAGGACGGGGTGATCGGCACCAGCCCCAGCAGCGTGTCGCTGAGCTTGCCGATCAGCGCCAGCAGGATGACGGCCAGCAGCATCACATCGGTACGCCCGGTGTTCTGACTGTCGATGAGCAGGAAACCCAGCCCCATCGACGACGCGATCAGCTCCGCCGCGACGAGGAACAGCCAGCCCTGCGCCAGCCCGAGGCGCAGCCCCGACAGGATCGCCGGCGTTGCGGCCGGGAACAGCACGGTGCCGAGCAGCGACAGCCCCGACCGCCCGTACGCCCGGCCGACCTCCACCAGATGCGGGTCGATGTGCGACAGCGCCGCGGACACGGTGGTGTAGACGGGGAAGAACGCGCCGATCGCCACCAGCACGATCTTCGGGGTCTCCCCGATGCCCAGCCACAGCAGCAGCAACGGCACCCACGCCAGCGACGGCACCGCCCGGATCGCCTGCACCGTCGGCGACAGGACGGCGTTCGCCGCTCGCGACAACCCGACCAGCCCGCCCAGGGTCAGCCCGAGCACCGACCCGACGGCGAACCCGATCAGCACCCGCTGCGTGCTGATCGCCACGTGATGCCACAGCTCGCCCCGCCGGAGCAGCTCACCGAGGGCGGACAGCACCTCACCGGGCGGCGGCAGCTGGGCCGCCGAGTAGACGCCCGCCGACGCGACCAGCTGCCAGGCGACCAGGAGCGCCACCGGGAGCAGCGCCCCGGCGGCGACCCGGCCGATCCGCGGCACCGTCACGAAACGGCCCGGGCGGCCGCGTACTTCGGCTCGAACAGCGTGTCGATCGCGGCCCGCGCGTCGGCCTCGCTCTTCACGTTCGCGTCGGCGACCAGCACCGGCAGGATCTTCTCGAACACCGCCTTCTGCGCCGCGCCGGGCACCGGGTCGATGTCGAGCACGGTCCGCTCGGTGAGCACCGCCTTCGCCACCGGCTCGGAGATCCTCGCCTCCCCGGCGTACAGGGCGACCGCCTGATCCGGGTTGGCGGTGATCCACGCCCGTGCCTTCTCGTACGCGTTCACCACCGACTGCGCCAGATCCGGGTGCTCGGCCAGGAACGCCTCCCGCGCGTTGAGCACCCCGTACGAGTTGAACGCCACGTTCCGGTAGATCAGCTTCGACCCGGCGTCCACCTCGGACGTCGCCATCAACGGGTCCAGACCGGCCCACGCGTCGACGTCACCGCGCTCCAGCGCCGTCCGTCTTCCCGTCCGCGTGCTGCAGGTTCGTCACGGTCACGTCGGCCGGCTTCAGTCCCGCCTGTTCCAACGCCTGCAGGAGGAAGAAGTAGGGGTCCGTACCCTTGGTCGCCGCGATCCTCTTGCCCTTGAGCTGCGCCACCGACGTGACAGTGGACCCCTTCGGCACCACGATCGCCGCCCACTCCGGCTGGCTGAACACGTCGATCGTCTTGATCGGCGACCCGTTCGCCCGGGCCACCAGCGCCGCCGCGCCGGCCGTCGAACCGACGTCGACGGCATCCGCCCGCAGCGCCTCGTTGGCCTTGTTGCTGCCCGCCGACAGCTGCCAGCTGACCGTCACCCCCTTGCCGGCCAGCTCGGTCTCCAGCCATTTCTGCTCCCGCAGCACCAGACTCGCCGGGTTGTAGTAGGCGTAGTCGAGCCGCAACGTCACCGGCTTCGAGCCGTCGGCGTTCGCGGCGGGGGTGTCCTCACCCTGCACACAACCGGCCAGCAGCACGGTCGCGGCAGCCGCCACGGCAACGGTGCGCAAGATCTTCATATCGGGGTCCTTCCAGGGGGATTTCGCACGGTGGGGCGGTGGTTCAGGAGACGACGGCGGTGGGGGTACGGACACCGAGCTCGGCCAGCAGCGCGGACCGGAGAGCGGCCAGACCGGCGTCGCCACGGTCGCGCGGGCGGGCGCCGGGCACGTCGAGCACGAGCCGGACCGAGGCGGCGCCGTCGTCCGGGGCGCCGAGCAGGACGATCCGGTCGGCCAGGTGCAGAGCCTCGTCGACGTCGTGGGTCACCAGCAGCACCGTGGTCCCGGCCTCGCGCTGCACCTCGGCCAGCAGGTCCTGCATCCGCAGCCGGGTCAGCGCGTCGAGCGCCGCGAACGGCTCGTCCATCAGCAGCACGCCGGGCCGCCGGGCCAGCGCCCGGGCGAGCGCCGCCCGCTGGGCCATCCCGCCGGAGACCTGGCGGGGCCGGTGCCGGGCGAAGTCGGCGAGCCCGACGACGGAGAGCCAGTGCGCGACCTCCTCGCGGGCGTGGTCGCGGCCGGTGCCGCGGGGCAGGCCGTAGGCGACGTTGCGTTCCAGCGTGCGCCACGGCAGCAGGCGCGGCTCCTGGAAGACGACGGCGCAGCGGGGCTCGAAGCTGCGGACCGGCTGCCCGTCGACGAGCACGCGGCCGGAGGTGGGGGTGTCGAGGCCGGCGGCGAGGCGCAGCGTGTCTATATGGCTGACCAGTGATGCGTGACGCGCGTCATGCCCAAGATCACGTAACGGACACGACCAGGGCCGCGGCCGTCGCCACGCCGTAGAGGACGCTCGCGACGGCGACGATCCGCAGCCGCTCCCGCTCGTCCCGGCCCAGCGCGCGCAGGACCACCGCCAGCAGCGGCAGCACCAGCACGGCGTGCAGCGCGACACCGTGCACCGGTTTCAGGAAACCCCCACCGTCGTACGCCGCCTGCGGGCTCACCGTCCGGAAGAGGACCGTCCCGCGCGCCACCATGGCGACCCCGCTCGCCAGGCTGACCAGCATCAGCGCGAACCCGGCCCGCACCGCGAGACGCATGTCGGCCGGCCCGCGTATCCGGCCGCGCAGAGCCGTCACCGCGTACGCCCCGAGCGTCGCCACCAGCACCGCCCCGCCGGCCGCGAGGATCATCGCCACACCCCGGTCGAACGGCGTCTCGGTGTTGAAGTGCGACGGTACCCGGCGCCACGCCTGCAGGGTGATCCCGGCGACCTCGACCACGCAGTCGGCGGTGAGGACGCCCAGCAGCCAGGCCCGTGCGCGGTCCCCGAGGATCAGGGGGCGGGTGATCCAGGCGACCGTGATCAGCGTCAGGCCGAACGACAGCCCGAAGGTGGCCGGCTTGCGCCACGACACCGGCCCGCTCCACGGCACGTCGTCGGCGAGGAACACCCCGAGGTGCACGATCCCGGACACGATCAACACCAGACCGATGGCGTACGCCGTGACCTCCGCCGGCTTTCTCATGCCCGGATCATCCGCCGCCCCGCGGACCGGCGTCGTCATGTCCAGGGCGTAGCGCCGGATACGACCGGCGGCGTATGCGCCATGATCGAGGGGTGAGCGGAAGACTACGGGCCATCGCCCACGAGACGATCTCCATCGTGGAGCGCGGGAGCTACGACGGCCCGGACGGCGCGGTCGACATCTCCGGGGCGGTCGCCGGCGCGGTCCGGGGCACCCGGCTGTACCTGCCCGGGGACGCCCTCGATCGACCGGTGGCCGCGACCGGGCCGCTCGTCGTCGAGGTGACCGGGGAGAGCAGTCTCGACGCCTGCCGCCGGCTGGCCGCCGAGCACGACGGGGTGGCCTGCCTGAACTTCGCGTCGGCGCGCAACCCCGGAGGCGGGTTCCTCAACGGCGCCCAGGCGCAGGAGGAGAGCATCGCCCGGGCCTCGGCGATCTACCCCTCGCTGCGGGCGGCCGGTGACTTCTACGCCTTCCACCGGGCGGACCGCGGCCTGCTCTACACCGACCGGGTCATCTGGTCGCCGGCGGTGCCGGTGTTCCGTGACGACCGCGGGCGGCTGCTCGCCCGGCCGTACCTCGTCTCGTTCCTGACCTCGGCCGCGCCGAACCGGGCGATGATCGTCCGCGACCAGCCCGCACTGCTGCCGGAGGTGTCCGGCGCGCTCGCCCGGCGGGCCGCCCGGGTGCTGCGGGTCGCCGCCGCGCACGGCTGCCGTGAGCTGGTGCTCGGCGCGTGGGGCTGCGGCGTGTTCGGCAACGATCCGGCGGAGGTGGCCGCCGTCTTCGCCGCGGCGCTCGGCGACGCGCCGTGGTTCGACCGGGTGGTCTTCGCGATCCTGGACCGGCGCGAGACGGTCCGCGACGAGTTCCGGGCCGCCTTCGGCCTGCCCTGATCATCCGGCGCGCGGCTCACCTCCCGCAGTGCGGTCACGGAAGGTAGGGTGTTGTTCACCGCCCGTCCGTGGATCGTGTACGGCTGGAGTGCGCATGTCGACGCCTACCGAGGATCCGCTGATCCGTTTCGGCCGCTGGGCGCTCGCCAAGGTGTGGTTCGGGGTGGTGTTGTCGGGCGGCTACGCGCTCGGCCGCCACTACGACTGGCCGCAGGTGTTCCTCACCGTGGCGGCCGTGCTGGGCGCGGTGACCCTGGCGCTCGCCTCGTCGTTCCTGCCGGTCTGGACCAGGCAGCGGCCCAGCGGCATCCCGGTCGCCGACGTGGGCCTGCGGGTGATGGTCTGGGGCGGCCTGGTCATCTCCGTGATCGCCCTGCTGGTGGGGATGCCCGCGGTCGGCATGGTGGCGGCCGCGCTGCTGCTCAACACGGCGGCCCGCACCTTCGGCGACCCGTTCGCCCCGCTGCTGCGGCGGCTGCGGATCACGCCCGCGGTCCGGCACATCTCCTCCGGGCAGCGGGTGCGCCCGCAGGCGGCCACTTCTGATCAGACACGGTCACGCCACCCCGCGCCTGCGCGCCGGGCGGCGTGAGACCGTCAGTCGTTGTGCGACTGCCGCCAGTCCCGGACGGCGTCGCGGGCCTTGTCGAAGATCGCCAGCGGCGGCCCGGCGATCAGGTTGGCGACCGGGTTCTCGCCGGCGTTCGGGTGCGGGCGGGTCGGCGAGACGGCCTCGGCGGCGCGGACCGCTCCCGCCATCCGGATCAGCCGGTCCGGGTCGGTCTTCGTGCGCAGCTGCGGGAACTCCTCCTGCTCCTCGTGCAGGGCGTGGCTGAGCACCGCGGCCTCGAACCCGGCGAACCGCACGTCGAAGTCCGGTGAGTCGACGCCCAGGTCGTAGAGGTCGGCGAGGGCGCGCTTGGCCATGTTCTCCTCCTCGAGGCGCGCCTCCACGACCGCGTCCCCGGCGTCGTCGCGGGCCGCCGGGTGGACCACCTGCTCCTCGGCGCTCTCGTGCACCGCGAGCAGCCGGGTCAGCTCGTGGAAGGCGTCCCGCTTCTGCTCCCCGGTGGACTGGTTCACCCGGGTGAAGAGGGCCTTGATCTGCTGGTGCTGGCTGAGCAGCAGCTCGATGACATCCTGTTCCTTCTGCACCGTGGTCATGCAGTGGCGACTACCCGGGCCGTCTCCCCGGTAACGTCCCCGAGGTGCCTCCGCGCGTGTGCCGGCGGTGGGCCGTGCCGGGCATGCACGAGCCGCCGGGGCCCAGCGATCGGGAGGCGACGCGGACGTCGCCGCGCGGGGCAGGCGGGACGGCCTCGGCTTCGGCGGGACCGGGTCACCCGTACCACCCTGGGTCTTGATCCTCAAGGTCCGTTGTCCCTGTCCTCGCCGGGCCGGATGGGTGCTCAGAGGTTGCCGGGGGCTGCCGACCTGAGTAATGCGGGCAATGCGCGCCATCAGGACAGGGGAGGACATGGTGAGCGAAGTGGCGGATGTGGCCGGTGGCCGGCGTTTCTGGGCCGACCTCAGCGTGAACCTCAAGATCATGACCGCGATCACGGTGGCCGCGGTGATCGCGCTGCTGATCGGCGTTCTCGGACTGAACGCGCTCGCCTCGGCCAGCGACTCCGCGCAGTCGATCTACCGCAGCAACGTGGTCGGCGCGTCCGCCCTCGGCGAGCTCAAGGCGTGGATCAACCAGTCCCGGATCGACCTGGTCGGCCACGTCGTCTACCCGGACGCGGCGGTCAAGGACAAGTACGAGGCGGCGTTCGCGAAGGACCTCGAGGAGGTCGCCGCGGCGATGGCCGCCTACGAGGCCACCGAACCGGCCGCGTCGGCGGAGCTGGTCACGGCCGTGAAGGACGGCTGGCAGAAATACATCACCATCGCCCACGAGCAGCTCATCCCCACCTCGCGGCGCAACCGGATCGCGGCCTGGGGCACCATCCGCGACCAGCAGGTCACCCCGCTGATGACCGAGATCCGCAAGCAGATCGGCGAGATCGACGCCACCGAGAACGCCGCGGCCGCCGCCTCCGCCCAGAAGGCCCGATCGGCGTACGAGACCAGCCGTCTCGAAGCGATAGCGCTGCTCGTCGTGGGCATCGCCGGCGCCCTCGCGCTCGGCGTCCTGGTCGCCCGCGGCATCGTCCGCTCCCTGAGAAGCGTCACCGTCGTCTGCGAGGGCCTCGCCGACGGCGACCTCACCCGGCACACCGGTCTCACCAGCCGCGACGAGCCCGGCCGGATGGGCCGCGCCCTCGACGCCGCCGTCACCCGCCTCCGCGAGACGGTCAGCACCATCGGCGGCTCCGCGGTCACCCTCGCCAGCGCCTCCGAGGAGCTGTCCACCGTCAGCGCGCAGCTTCAGGCCGGCGCGGCCGACGTCGCCGACAAGGCCGGCGCGGCCAGCGCCGCCAGCGAGAACGTCAACCACGGCGTCCAGTCCATCGCCGCCGGCGCCGAGGAGATGAGCGCCTCCATCACCGAGATCGCCTCCAACGCCGCCGACGCCGCCCGCGTCGCCCAGGAGGGCATGGCCGTCGCCGAACGCACCAACAACCAGGTCGCCGAGCTCGGCGCCGCCAGTGCGGAGATCGGCGACGTGGTACGGCTGATCACCAGCATCGCCGAGCAGACCAACCTGCTCGCGCTCAACGCCACCATCGAGGCCGCCCGCGCCGGAGAGCTCGGCAAAGGCTTCGCCGTCGTGGCCGGCGAGGTCAAGGAGCTGGCCCAGCAGACCGCCAAGGCCACCGAGGAGATCACCGGCCGGATCGGGGCCATCCAGGAGTCCAGCGGCTCGGCGGCCACCGCCATCGGCGAGATCACCCACGTCATCCAGCGGATCGGCGACTACACCACCACGATCGCGTCGGCGGTCGAGGAGCAGACCGCCACCACCGGCGAGATGAGCCGGTCCGTCGCCGACGCCGCCACCAGCAGCGGGGACGTCGCCCGTACCGTCTCCGGCGTCGCCGAGGTCGCCACCGCGACCGCCGACGGCGCCCGCGCCACCCAGCAGGCCGCCGCCGACCTGACCCGCCTCGCCGGCGACCTGACCACCCTGGTGGGCGGATTCCGGCACTGACGCATCAATCGCCGATCAGGGGGAAACGTGTACTCGGAGACGCCCTACGGGCTGCCGCGGCCCACGCTCGACGACGCGCGGGCCGCGGTGCACCGGGTCCATGCCGAGGACGGGCCGCGCGTCTGGTCGCACCTCGTGCGGACCGCCGGGCTCGACGGCTCCGCCGACACCTCGGAGGGACTCGAACGGATGCTCGCCGCGATGCACGACGCCGACCCGATCAGCCGGCTGTGCGCGCTCGCCCTGCGGATCCGGGTCACCTCGCACACCCAGCTGACACTTCTGACGAGGGAGCTGTCGTGAAGACCGACCTGTTCGACCGGCTCGGCGTCCCCGAACGGATCCGGGAGATCGCCGGCTACGACCTCTTCGACCCCGACCTGCGGACCAGCCTCGACGCCCTCGCCCAGCGCAGCGCCGGCCTCCTCGAAGCACCGGTCTCCCTGGTCTCCGTCGTGCTCGACACGTCACAGTTCATCATCGGCTCACACGGCGTCGCCGGATGGGTCGCCGAGACCCAGGGCGTGCCCGCCGAGTGGGCCGTGTGCACCCACACCGTGCTCGCCGGCGAACCGTACGCCGTGATCGACGGCCCGACCGACCCGCGCCACGCCGACAACCCGTTCCTGCAGATGACCGGCCTGCGCAGCTATCTCGGGGTGCCGCTCACCGGCAGCGGCGGGCACTCCCTCGGGGCGCACTGCGTGATCGACGCCCGGCCCCGCATCTTCAGCGACGTGGACCGGGCGGTGCTCGCCGACGGCGCCGAGAAGGCGATGAAACTGCTCGACGCCTACCGGCTCAGATAGGCGTCCCGTCCCACTTCCAGTCGGTGCGGCGCGGGTGGCCCGGCAGCTCGCCCCGGCCGGTCGCCCACAGCAGCGTCTCCCACCGGCCGTACGGCTCCGGCGCATCCCGGAACAGGCGACGCAGCACCCGGTCGCACAGATCCTCCGGCGGCGCCCACGGCAGGCCCAGACCCGCCGCCACGTCGTGCAGGTGAACCAGCGTCTCCACCACGCCCATCGCCGCGAACCCGGCCGGATCCGACACCCCGTAGGGATGGAACGCCCGGCGCTCCGGCGGCGCGACGGTGACCACGGCCGCCAGCAGCCCACCCGACGACTCCAGCACCTGGACCAGGCCCTCCGGGTTCTTCGTGTCCTCGCTGTAGATGGTCAGCGCCGGCCCGTCCGGGCGGTTGCGCCGCCATCCGAAGGGGACATACGCCCCCGGCGGCGTGTGCTCCGACGCGATCTGCCCCGCATACGCGAACAGGTCGTCGGCCACGTGCTCCACCGTCTCCCAGCAGGTCCAGGTCAGGCCCGCGGCGGGCACATGCCAATCCCGGCCGGCGGCCGTCCGGAGGGTGGCGGCGGCGAGAGAGACGGCGGTACGCACGTCGTCAGCGGTGGTCATCGCCGGAATCTATCCGTACGGGTGACCGGCCGCCCACGCATTTTTGTCATACCCCCGGCGCATCATCGCGGTATGGGAGAACCAGCAACGCCGATTCGCCGCCGGATCGAGCTCACGGTCGCTGAGGCTCGCCTGCGGTTCCAGCAACTGGTCCGGGTCACCGGGCTGACCGGCCAGGTCACCGTCGTGGTCGACGGGGGCCGGCCGATCGCCGCGATCGTCCCGGTCTCCGAGGTCCTCGGCAACGGGCCGGCCCCGCCCGGCGGGGCCTCGCCACCTGCCGGCCCTCCACCATCCGCCGTCCTTCCACCTGCCGGCCCCTCACCATCCACCGTCCCCTCGCCGCGTGCTGTTCCCTCCTCGTCGTCTTCCTCCGCGTCGTCGTCTGTCGTTCGGGCTTCGTCGCCTTCTTCCTCCGCGTCGTCGTCTGTCGTTGGCGCTTCCTCGCCTTCTTCCTCCGCTTCGCCGCCCGTCGCTGCGGCCTCCCAGCCCTCCGCCAGTGCGGAGGGCTGGATGCGGCGGATCGAGAAGGTGCGGGAGGACGTCCGCCGTCAGCACGCCCAGCGGATCGGCGAGCTTTCCCAAGCCTTGGACGAGGCGTGGCGTCTGCTCGACGACCTCCGGCCACCGGGCACCGACCGTTCCGTCGACACGCTGCGTGCCGGCCACGCCGACCTGCGAAAGGCAGGCTGATCAATCACGACTTGACCGATAGGAGCGGGGCTAAGATCGGACGATGGCGCGACCGCTCGACCTCTTCGTTCCGGGAGTCGTCTATCTCGACGTGATCTTCACCGGGCTTCGTGACCTGCCCGCGCCCGGCGAGGAGGTGTGGGCGAGCGGCATGGGCTCGTGCCCCGGCGGGGTCGCCAACCTGGCCGTCGCCGCGAGCCGGCTCGGCCTGCACACCGGTCTCGGCACAGCGCTCAGCTCCGATGCGTACGGCGAGTTCTGCCACCGGGTGCTCAGCCGCCAGGAGGGCATCGACCTGTCCGCGTCGCGCCGGGTCGACGACTGGCATTCCCCGGTGACCGTGTCACTGGCGTATGACCGCGACCGCAGCATGATCACCCACGGCCATCCGCTGCCGACCGACGAGGACGGTCTGGTCAACGGCCTCCCGGCGGCCCGCAGCGCAGCGGTCAGCCTGTCACCGCAGGGGATGGGCTGGGTGCGGCGGGCCCGGGCCGCGGGCACGATGGTGTTCGCCGACGTCGGGTGGGACGAGACCGAGCAATGGTCCTTCGACGTGCTCGGCCACCTGTCCGACTGCCACGCCTTCCTGCCGAACCAGGTCGAGGCCATGCGCTACACCCGCACCGACGACCCGCGTCAGGCACTGGAGAAACTGTCCGCCCTGGTCCCGGTGGTCGTCGTCACGTGCGGCGGCGACGGGGCGCTGGCCGTCGACGGCACCACCGGGGAGGTGGCGGCGGTTCCCGGCGTACCGGTGGACGCCCTCGACCCGACCGGCGCCGGT
Source organism: Actinoplanes philippinensis (assembly GCF_900113015.1). GTDB lineage: Bacteria > Actinomycetota > Actinomycetes > Mycobacteriales > Micromonosporaceae > Actinoplanes > Actinoplanes philippinensis. Next base: position 659,447 of record NZ_FONV01000003.1, on the reverse strand, counting down.
GACGTCTTCACCGCGGGATTCATCACCGGCACCCTGGGCGGCTGGCCGCTGACCGACCGGGTCGCCTTCGCCACCCTGGTCGGGGCACTCTCCGTCCAGCACTTCGGCGGTTCGCTGTCGGCGCCCGGCTGGGGCGACATCGCGGACTGGTGGCAGGCCACCCGCCGGAGCGCCACCGACACGGAGCTGGTCGCCCGGTTCGGTTTCCTCGACGACGTGATCCCGCCGGGCAGCCGCAACGCCGTGCACCGGGCCACCGCCACGATCGCCCGCCTGTCCGACGCCCAACCGGACCCCTGACGCGGCACTGGTCGCCGGTCCGCCTCTCACATCGTCCGCGGACCGCCGGCCGGCAGGTTGCCGTGCCGCTTCGTCGCTCCCCTGTCGGGGCCGCTGACGCGTCGCCTCGCCGGACCGCCCTCTGGCCGTCCGTTGCTGCTGTTGCCGCGCCGTTGACGGGTCCGCCTTTTGGTGGTCCGTTGGTGCTGTTGCCGCGCCGTTGGTGGGACCGCCTTTTGGTGGTCCGTTGCTGCTGTTGTCGCGCCGTTGACGGGTCCGCCTTCTGGGTCGTCCGTTGGTGCTGTTTGCCGTGTCGTTGGCGGGACCGCCTTTTGGCCGTCCGGTTGGTGCTGTTTGCCGTGCGGTTGGCGGGACCGCCTTTGGTCGTCCGTTGGTGCTGGTGTCGTGCCCTTGGCGGGCCCGCCTTCTGGGTCGTCCGCCGCTCGTCACCTTTCCGCCTTGCTGTCCGGATGGCCTCCCCTTGGGTGTCGGCTGTCCGGGTGTTTCTCTTCTTGGTGGCGTTTGTCCGGGTGGCCTTCTTTCTGCTGGGCGGCTGTCCGGGTCGCCTTCCTCTTGGCTGCGGCTGTCCGAGGGCATGACGCGGGAGTGCGGCGCTGTGGGGCGAAAATGTCGTACCCGGCTGGCAGGGTGTGGGGCAGGACCGGGAACTACCGAGGAGGAGACGATGGCGAGATACGGCTACTTCGGTTCGATGAAGGCGAAGCCGGGCCACCGTGATCAGGTGGTGAAGATCCTGCTGCGTGCCTCCGACGACGTGCGCACCGCCGGATGTCACCTCTACGTGGTCGGGGTCGCCGACGACGACGATCAGACGATCTGGGTCAACGAGGTGTGGGACAGCAAGGAAGACCATGACGCCTCGCTGCAGCTGCCGGAGACCCGTGCCGCGATCGCCGAGGCCATGCCGATGCTGACCGGCGAGTTCACCAGTCGCGAGTTCACCGTTCTCGGCGGTCTGGGCCTCCCACCGGAGTAGAACCGCACCGCCTCGTCATCACCGGTCGCTTCTTGACGGACGGGGGAGCGGTGACGCCCGCTGTATTTCGTCGGCGAGGGCGGGCGATGAAGACGGCCGGTCAAGATGACCGGCGCAGACGGCCCTGCCCGGCCGCGGGTGAGCGGCCGGGCAGGAGGCCAGGCGACGCCGGAAAATCGGTGCCGGTCCTGACACCGCGACGCCGGAAATCGGTGCCGGTCCTGACATCGCGACGCCGGAAATCGATGCCGGTCCTGACATCGCGACGCCGGAAATCGATGCCGGTCCTGACACCCCCACGTCGGAAACTGGTGCCGGTCCTGACCCGCGACGCCGGAAACTGGTGCCGGTCCTGACCCGCGACGCCGGAAACTGGTGCCGGTCCTGACCCGCGACGCCGGAAACTGGTGCCGGTTCTGACACCGCGACGCCGGAAACTGGTGCCGGTTCTGACACCCCGACGCCGGAACCGGTGCCGGTCCGGGCAACGCGAGCCGGAGACCGGTGCCGGTCCGGAGAACGTGTGGCCGGCGGGATTCGGGCGGTGGCCGGGAGGCCGGGCGCCGGGGAGGCGCCGTCAGACGGTGGCTTCGGCCGGGTGGCGCGGCGGGATGGTGTGGTCGATGGCGCGTGCCGGCTTACGGTTCGGCAGGGCGAGGCGGAAGACCTTGGCCCACGCCGAGGCCACCTGCACGACGAACGGGCCGGTGACGTATTTCAGGTCGTACTTCTCGAAGAGGGCCCGCACCTTCGGCGCGATCTCCGCGTAGCGGCTGGCCGGCAGGTCGGGGAAGAGGTGGTGTTCGATCTGGTGCGACAGGTTGCCGGTCATGATGTGCATCAGCTTGCTGCCGGAGATGTTGGCCGAGCCGAGCATCTGACGCAGATACCACTCGCCGCGGGTCTCGCCGGTGATCGAGGTCCGCTCGAAGGTCTCCACACCCTTCGGGAAGTGGCCGCACATGATCACCGAGTGGCTCCACAGGTTGCGGACCACGTTGGCGACCGCGTTCGCGGCCATCGTGCCGAAGAAGGCGCCGAACGGGTTGCCGAAGGCAAGGCCGACCGGCACGGACAGGGCCGGGTGGGCGACGTAGTCCTTCAGCATCTGGTTGCGGATCTTGCGGCCGACCTGACGCAGCCGGGCCCGGAAGTCGGGGTTGTTGCGGCGGCGCTTGCTCGCCAGGTTGCGGCCGAGTTCCAGGTCGTAGGCGGCGATGCCGTACTCGAAGAGGCACGCGTTGATGAAGTTGTAGAGCGGCTGGCCCAGGTGCGCGGGCGCCCACTTCTGCTGCTCGTCGACGCGCATGATGCCGTAGCCGAGGTCGTTGTCCCGGCCGACCACGTTGGTGTACTTGTGGTGCAGCTCGTTGTGCGAGTGCTTCCACTGCTCGGCGGGCGCCGCGAAGTCCCACTCCCACGTGGTCGAGTGGATCTTCGGGTCGCGCATGAAGTCGTACTGGCCGTGCAGGATGTTGTGGCCGATCTCCATGTTCTCCAGGATCTTGGCGATGGAGAGGCCGATGGTGCCGAGGATCCAGGCCGGCGGGAGCACCGAGAAGAGCAGAACGGCCCGGCTGCCGACCTCGAGACGCCGCTGGACGGCGATCATCCGGCGGATGTACTTCGCGTCCTTCTCGCCGCGGACGGCGAGCACCTCGTCCCGGATGGCGTCGAGTTCGCGGCCGATCTGCTCGATGTCCTCGGGGGAGAGGTGGGCGATCGGGTTGACTTCCTTGCGCTGCAGCGTCGTCACGGAACTTCCTCGTTCTTTCGTGGGAGCCGGCCCGCCGGGAGCGGCTCTCGGGTGGGGCTGAAGGGGGCGGTGGGTCAGGCGTCGAGCCGGCAGGGGCCGGCGGCGGCCGAGATGCAGGTCTGGATCAGGGGCTTGTCACCGTCCACCTCGGAGGCGGTGGTGATGGTGCCGTCACGCAGGTCACGGACGATGCCCTCGCGCATCGGGAGCACGCACTTGTAGCAGATGCCCATCCGGCAGCCGGACTTCATGAGCTGTCCGGCGGCCTCGCCGGCCTCGAGGATCGAGGTGCCGCCGGGGGAGTCGACGACCAGGCCGGATTTCTCGAAGGTGACCGTGCCGCCCTCGCCGGCGACCAGCACCACGGTCCGGAAGCGCTCGATGTGCAGCCGGTCGGCGGCGCCCGCGTCGGCCCAGTGCTCCTGCAGGTCGTCGAGGAGGTCACCGGGGCCGCACGCCCAGGTCTCCCGCTCGAACAGGTCGGGCACCAGGTCGGCGAGCGCGTCCGGCTTGAGCCGCCCGTCGGCGCGGGTGTGCCGCTCGATCAGCCGGATCCGGCCCTGGGTGGCGAGGTCGCGCAGCTCGGCGCCGAAGACGACGGCCTCCGCCGTGCGCGCCGAGTGGACCACGACGACGTCGCTCAGCTCGTGCAGGGCGCTGCGCAGCATGCCCATGACCGGGGTGATGCCACTGCCGGCGGTGATGAAGAGCGTCTTCGCCGGCCGCCGCTCGGGCAGCAGGAACTCGCCGTCCGGCAGGTCGAGGTGGACGATCATGCCCTTACGGGCGTTGGCCAGAAGGTACGAGCTGACGACCCCGTTCTCGACGGCGTTGACGGTGACGGTGAACTTGCCGTCGGAACGGCCGGCCGCGCTGCTCACCGAGTAGGCACGCCACAGCCGGACCCCGTCGACGTCGACGCCGAGCCGAACATACTGCCCGGGCCGGTGCGGCTGCCATCCACGGCCGGGGCGCAGCTCCAGGGTCACCGCCTTGGCGGTCTCCGGGCGCACCGCCTCGATCCGGGCTCGCAGGACGGTCGGGTTGCGCAGGGGCGCGATCACGTCGAGGTAGTCGGCCGGCACCACCGGGGTGGTGATCAGCTCGACTACGCGCCACGCGCCGTCGCGCAACTTCTGGGTAACTGCCACGTGACCAAGCCTGCTGCCTCGCCACAGCAAAGTCCTGACCAGGGGAAGTGAATCCGTGCCCGCATAATTGTTCGGCGGGGACAAGGATGCGCGTACAAACCCTTCTAGAGTCCGGGTTTGCGGGGCATCGTGAACAAACCTGCTTGAGGGGACAGGGCATGTCGAGCGAAATGCGGGCAGACCGCGTGAAACAGCCGGTACGTGACGTACGGTCTTATCGCCTGCCGACCGAGGTGATCGACCCACTCCGGCACGGCCTTCCGAAGGTCTCCTCACAGACCATAGCCGCGATCATCCGCGAGGTGCCGGCATACGCGGAGCCGTTCTCCGGCGCGCTCGGGCACAAGATCGCGCGCGCGGTGCGTGCCGCCCTCGGCACCTTCCTCAACCTGGTGTCGCGCCCCGGCGCCGACCCCGGCACCCCGATGTCGTCGGCGATCGAGGCGGCGTACGCGCTGGGCCGTGGCGAGGCACGTTCCGGCCGCAGCCTCGACGCGCTCCTCGCGGCCTACCGGGTGGGCGCCCGGGTCGCGTGGCGCGGGCTGGCAGCGATCAGCGTCGAGGCGGGGCAGCCGGCCGCCACCATCGCCGACTTCGCCGAGCTCGTCTTCGCGTACATCGACGAATTGTCCGCGGCGAGCGTCGCCGGCCACGCCGATGAGCTCGCCGCCTCCGGCCGCATCCGCCGGCGGCGGCTCCAGGAGCTGGCGCAGGCGCTGGTCGCGGGCGAACCGGCCCACGTCCTGCAAGGGCTGGCGGAGCAGGCCGAGTGGACGCCGCCGCAGAGCCTCACCGCACTGCTGCTGCCGGAGCGCGCCGCCCGATGGGTGATCGACCTGCTGGACCCGCGGACCCTGCAGCTCGCGGAGGCCGTACCCGATATGCCGGGGTTGACGGTGCTCTTCGTGCCCGATCCGCAGGGATGCTCGCGCCCCACCCTGAACCGGCTCCTCACCGGCCACAACGTGGTGATCGGCCCGGCCCGCCCGTGGACCGAGGCGCGCAGCTCGCTCGACCGGGCGGTACGGGTGCACCGGCTCAGCCCACCGGACGGCGGAGCGGTGACCGACACCGAGGACCACCTCGCGGCCGTGGTGGTGACCGCCGACCCGAGCGCCCTGGCGGACCTGCGCGCCTGGGCGCTGACGCCGCTCGCCGGGGAGCGCGGGACCGCCGCCGCCAAGCTAGTCGAGACGCTGCGCAGCTGGCTGTTGCACCACGGCCGCCGCGAGGACGTCGCCGCCGAGCTGTTCGTGCACCCGCAGACGGTCCGCTACCGGATGGCGCGGCTGCGGGAGCTGTACGGTGACCGGCTCCGCGACCCGCAGTGGGTGCTCGCGCTGACCATCGCCCTGGCCATCCCGGACGCCTGAGGCATATACCAAAGTCTTGAACTGTCGACTTTAGGCAACTGGTCCGCTGCCGTGGTGGGGCATAGCGTCGGGGGCATCGATGCGGCGGAACGGGGTGGGGATGGGCGGCGACACATCGGGCCGGGAGCCGACGGTGCTGGCGTTCTCCCCGGCCGGCCGGGTGCTCGTGCTGCTCGGCCCGGCGCTCGCCGGCGTGCTGGTGGCGGTGCTGGCGCCGATCCTCGCGCGCTGGCTGGCCGGCGTCCACTTCCCGGTGCTCGGCGTGGTGTGGCGGGTGGCCGGGGCCGTCGACACCTGGTGGGAGGTCGCGGTTCAGGTCCTCATCCTGGCCGTCGCCGGCGCGCTGATCAGCGTGGAGATCGTCCGCCGCAGCACCCGGGTCACCGTGGGCGCCGGTGAGGTGCGCCTGCGGACCGGAGACCGGGAGGTCGCCGTCCCCCGCCCGCAGATCGACTTCGTCTTCATGGACGGCGGCTTCCTCGTCATTCTCGACCGCGAGTCCCGCCGGCTGTTCCACGGCGAGCCACAGGCGGACAGCGGCCCGTTGCAGAAGACCTTCATGGAGTACGGCTACCCCTGGCACGACGCGGACCCCTTCACCGGCCTCTACCGGCCGTGGACCCCCGGCGGTGAGCAGCTCCCGGTGGCGGTCGAGGCGGTCCTGTCCGCCCGCGCCGTGGCGTTGCGCAAGAAGGCCCCCCGCGAGGCCGCAGAGCTCCGCGACTCGCTGGAGAAACTCGGTTACGCAGTCCGTGACGACGGCGACCGGCAGCTCTGGCGCCCCCTGGTCCGCTCATGAGCCCGCCGGACGGGCGCACGATCGCCGAAGCCCTCCCGCCGGCCCTGGAGCCACCGCCACCGTCCACGCCCGCTTCATTGGGCCCGCCCGCGGCGGCGGGTGGTGGTAGTCGTGCCGTGGCAGCGTTCGGCCGGGGTCAGCGGTTGAGCGGGCGTGCCTGGGATGTCGCGGCCATCCTGTCCTCCTGGTTCGGCGGGCTGCTGCTGATAGGTGAGGCGGCGACCGCCCGCGGGCTCTCCGACGATGCTGTCTTCCTGCACTTCGTGGCCGGTGGTGTGCTGTCGCTGGCGCTGTGGTGGCGGCGCAGCCGTCCGGTCCCGGTGGCGTTCTTCCTGACGGTTGCCGCGGTCGTCACCGACGGGGCGGGGCTCGCCGGGCTGATCGCTCTCTACACGCTGGTCTCGTTGCGGCGTGGCCGCCCGGTCGTCGTCCTCGTCCTGGTCAACCTGGCCGCCGGGATCGTCTACTCGGTGATCTATCCGGATCCGGCCATGCCGGCCGCGGTCAGCACGGTCGTCGGCTCCGTCCTGACCATCGCCCTCCTCGCCGCCACGGTGGCGCTCGGGCTGGCCACCCGCGCCCGGCACGAGCTGATCGAGTCGCTGCGGGAGCGGGCCGTCCGCGCCGAGACGGAGGCGCACCTGCGGGCCGAGCAGCTCCGCGCCCGCGAACGCGAACGGATCGCCCGCGAGATGCACGACGCCCTCGCCCACCGGATCTCCATGGTCAGCCTGCACGCCGGGGCACTGCAGATCCGCCCCGACCTGACGCCCGAGGAGGTGGCCGAGGCGGCCGCGACGATCCGCGACAGCGCCCACCACGCCCTGGAGGACCTGCGCGAGATCCTCGGCGTCCTGCGGGCGGGCCCGGGCGATGCCCTGCGCCCGCAGCCCGACGTGCGCCAGCTCGGCCGCCTGATCGCCGACGCCGGAGCCGCGGGCATGGAGGTGACGGTGGCCGACCGTCTCGGCGGCCATCCGATGAGCCCGTCGCTGGGCCGGACGGTCTACCGCCTCGTTCAGGAGGGCCTCACCAACGCCGGCAAACACGCCCCGGGCAGCCCCGTCACGCTCCTGCTGGAGCGCACACGCGACGGCGAGCTGCACCTCCGCGTCTCCAACCCGCTGCCACCCGTCGACCAGGGTCTGCCGGACGGCGGCGCCGCGACAGGCCGGGCAGCGTCGCCGGACGGTCCGGGCCGCCCGGGTGGCGGGGCGTCCACACCGGTTCCCGGGGCCGGCACCGGGCTGCTCGGCCTGACCGAGCGTGTCGAGTTGCTGGGCGGCAGTCTGCGGCACGGTGTTCACGGCAGCCCGCGGACCGGGCTCACCTTCGATCTGGAAGCCTGGGCGCCATGGCCGACTCCATCCGGGCCCTGATCGCCGACGACGATATGGCCGACTCCATCCGGGTCCTTATCGCCGACGACGATCCGCTGGTCCGGGTCGGGTTGTCGCTGGTGCTGGGCGCCGCGCCGGAGGTGGTGATCGTCGGCGAGGCCGGTGACGGCGCCGAGGCGATCACGATGGCCCGCGAGCTGAAGCCGGACGTCGTGCTGATGGACGTCCGCATGCCCAGGACGGACGGCCTCGCCGCCACCGAGGCGCTGCGCCGCGACGGGCCGGAGCCGGCGATCATCGTGCTGACCACGTTCGACACCGATGAGTATCTGCTGGGGGCGCTGCGGCTCGGCGCCAACGGCTTTCTGCTGAAGGACATCGCGCCCACCGAGATTCTGAACGCGGTGCGGCGGGCTGCAGCGGGCGAGTCGATCCTGGCGCCGGCGGTGGTGCCACGCCTGATCGACTACGCGGTCGGCCGCACGAGCGGCGGGCCTGCCGACGTCGCCGGTGCTCAAGGTGGCGGCGACGCTGAAGGCGGCGGTGTTCAAGGCGGCGGTGGTGCTCAGGGCGGCGGCGACGGCGACGGTGCTCAAGACAGCGGCCACGGCCGTGGTGGTGGCGCTATTCGAGGCGGCGACGGCGGCGCTCAAGGCGGCGGCCACGGCCGCGCTCAAGGCGGCGGCGACGGCCGTGGCGACGGCGTTGTTCGAAGCGGCGACGGCGTTGTTCGAAGCGATGACGGCGTTGTTCACAGCGGCGGCCACGGCGGCAGCGATCCTCACATCGGTGACCACGGCGGCTTCGGCAATGGCTACGGCTATGCCGATGGCCGGGGCGACGGCTACGGCAGCGGGACGGGCGACGGCTGCCGCGGCGGGACGGGCGACGGCGACAGCGCGGGACGGGGCTACCAAAGTAGCGGCGTACCGGGCGATCAGCGCCGTGGCCGCGTGCGGGCAGCCGAGTCGGTGCGACGGGCACGGGCTGTGGCGAGGCTGCGGCGGCTCTCCGAGCGTGAGCGGATCGTCGCCGAAGCGGTCGCCACCGGCCGGTCGAACGCGGAGATCAGCGCCGACCTGCACATGAGCGTTCCGACGGTGAAAGCCTACGTGTCCAGGCTGCTCGACAAGTTGGGCTGCGCCAACCGGGTGCAGATCGCGATTCTCATCCACGAGGCCCGCTGAACCTCCCGCGATCGAGTTCCGCGGGCAATGCCGAAGCGCGCAGTGCCGAAGCGGGCAGTGCCGAAGCGGGCAGTGCCGAAGCGCGCGGTGCCGAAGCGCGCGGTGCTGAAGCGCGCAGTGCCGAGCGGGAACCACCGGACGGTGGCGCCGGCGCGCCGCGCGGCTGTGGTTGCCTGCATCGGCGTGATCGAGGGGGCGTGAGCAGCGCGGGAGGGTCGGGACGCTGTGGGTGGGTGTGCGGCCCTCGGGCCCGCCGGGCGTCCGCAGGGGACGGTGAAAGTAACGGGAGTCGTGAGGGTCGTTACACGAAGTGGCTTGGAGACGTAACAGAGGCTAGCGTGGGCCCTGCCGCAAATGCCCACTGAAACGGTAGGCATTGCGACGCTCGTCACAACTGCTGACCAGGGTGTTTACGTGATTGAAATACGCGGTCTTCGGAAGACGTACCGCTCCAGGAAGGGGTCTGTCGCCGCCGTCGACGGGGTTGATCTGCGGGTTGGCGAGGGGGAGGTCTTCGGGGTTCTCGGGCAGTCCGGCGCCGGCAAGAGCACCCTGCTGCGCTGCGTCAACATGCTGGAGCGCCCGGATGCAGGCACGGTCAGTGTCGGTGGCCTGGAGATGACGCGGCTGCGCCGCGGGCAGTTGCGCCTGGCCCGGCACGGGATCGGGATGATCCACCAGCATTTCGCGCTGCTGTCGTCGCGGACCGTGGCCGGCAATGTGGCGTTCGCGCTGGAGGTCACCGGTGCGCCGCGGGCCGGGCGTAAGCAGCGGGTCGCCGAGCTGCTGGAGATGGTGGGGCTGACCGGGCGTGCCGAGGCGTATCCTGCTCAGCTCTCCGGTGGGCAGAAGCAGCGGGTCGGCATCGCCCGCGCGCTGGCCGCCCGGCCCAAGGTGCTGCTCTCCGACGAGGCCACCTCGGCGCTGGACCCGGAGACCACCGAGTCGATCCTGCGGCTGCTGCACGACCTCAACCAGCGGCTCGGGCTGACCATCCTGCTGATCACGCACGAGATGACTGTGGTGAAGCGGATCTGCACGTCGGCCGCCGTGATGCGGGACGGGCGGTTCGTCGAGTCCGGCACGATCACCGAGCTGCTGCGGACGCCGGGGTCTGAGCTGGCCCGCGGCCTGTTCCCGCTGGACGGGCCGACCGAGGTGGCCGGCGCGACGGTCGTCGACGTCACGGTCAGCGGGCCCGAGGCCGAGGCGCCGATCATCGCCGAGCTGGCCCGGCGGTTCGCTTCGGACGTACGCATCCTGGGTGGGTCTGTGGAGAGGCTGGCCGCGACGCGGGCCGGGCGGTGGCGGATCGCCCTGCCCGGCGCTCCCGACGACAACCGCGAGGCCCTGAAATTCCTGAGCGAGCGCGGAGTCGTGTCATGACCTGGTCCGAGGTTTTCGAGCTGCTGACCGGCGGTCTGCAGGAGACGGTCTGGATGGTGGGCGTGTCCGCGCTGCTCACCGCGGTCGGCGGCCTGCTCGTCGGGGTGCTGCTGGTGCTCACCGATGCCGGCCGGCTGCGGCCGCTCAACGTGGTGCTCGGCGCGATCGTCAACGTGGGCCGGTCGCTGCCGTTCATCATCCTGCTGGTCGCGGTGATCCCGTTCACCCGGGCGGTCGTCGGGACGACGATCGGCACCGACGCCGCGATCGTCCCGCTGACGATCGGCGCGATCCCGTTCTTCGCCCGGATCGTCGAGTCGGCGCTGCGTGAGGTGCCGCCGGATGTGGTGGCCGCGGCGACCGCGATGGGCGCGACCCGGCGGCAGATCGTCGGCAAGGTGCTGCTGCGGGAGGCGCTGCCGGCCCTGGTGGCGGGCCTGACGATCACCGTGATCGCGCTTGTCGGCTACTCGGCGATGGCCGGCGTCGTCGGTGGCGGCGGGCTCGGTGACCTGGCGATCCGCTACGGCTACCAGCGTTTCGAGACCGAGGTCATGATCGCGACGGTCGTCGCCCTCGTCGTGTTCGTTCAGCTTGTTCAGATGGTGGGCGACTTCCTCGTCCGCCGGCTCTCCCACCGATAGAAAGGCTCCATCCATGCGCCGCCGCTCTCTGATCGCTGTCACCGCCCTCGTCCTGGGCCTGGCCGCGTGCGGTTCCGACACTGCGGAGGCCGACAAGGACACCCTCAAGGTCGGTGTCAGCCCCGTGCCGCACGGTGAGATCCTCAAGTACGTCTCGGAGAACCTCGCCGCCGCCGAGGGCCTGAAGATCGAGATCGTCGAGTTCAACGACTACATCCAGCCGAACGTCGCGCTGAGCGAGAAGCAGCTGGACGCCAACTACTTCCAGCACATCCCGTACCTGGAGGAGGAGGTCGCGTCGAAGGGCTACAAGTTCACCCCGCTCAAGCCGGTGCACATCGAGCCGCTCGGCGTCTACTCCAAGACGGTCAAGGCGATCGCCGACGTGCCGGCCGGTGGTGTCGTCGGCATCCCGAACGACCCGTCGAACTCGGGCCGCGCCCTGAACCTGCTCGCCCGCAACGGCCTGATCACCCTCAAGGACGGGGTGGGCGTCAAGGCGACCGAGAAGGACATCACCGCGAACCCGAAGAACCTGCAGTTCAAGGCTCTGGAGGCGGCCCAGCTGCCGCGGAGCCTGGAGGACACCGCGATCTCGGTGATCAACGGCAACTACGCGATCGAGACCGGTCTCAAGCCGGCCACCGACGCGCTGGCGCTGGAGACGGGTGACGACAACCCGTACGCCAATCTGGTCGTGGTCCGCACCGGCGAGGAGTCCGACGCCCGCGTGGTCAAGCTGGAGAAGCTGCTGCACTCGGCCGAGGTGAAGAAGTTCATCCAGGACAAGTACCAGGGTTCGGTCCTGGCGGCGTTCTGACCCGTCGGAGGGGAGCCGCACCGGCTCCCCTCCGCAAGCGGGCTCAGCAGGCGCCCTGGTCGGCCCACACGTCGGCGACCCCGGGCGTCTCGCCCTGCGTCCACCACTTGGCCTTCCAGGTGTGGCTGTTGTGCGACGCCAGGTTGCCCCCGACGTAGACGGCGCTGCTGCTCCACGCCGGCGCCGTGCACGAGCCGGTCGGCGGCGGGGTGGTGGGGCCGCCGCCGGAGCCGCCGATGGTGACGTCGATGCAGGAGTAGAAGGCGTTCGCCGTGTCGGCGATGGTCCAGACGGCGAGGACCTTCTGCCGCCCGGAGAACCCGCTCAGGTTGACGGTGTGCGAGAGCGTCGCCGGCGGCTGCTGGCTGTTGCCCGCGAAGTAGCCGACCCGCGTGCCGCCGATGAAGTACTCCCAGCTGGCGGTCGCGTGCCGGGCCGTGTTGATCCACGTGAACGTCTGCGTGGTGCCGACGTTGGTGGCCGGCCAGCCCTTGCTGTCGTCGTTGAGCTCGGCGAACACGGAGTTGTTGCCGTGGCAGTTGCGCAGTCCCTTGGGGCCTTCGACGCTCTGCGGCTCGTACTTGATCTGGCCGCAGGCGACCCGGCCCTGGGCGCAGAGCGCCTGGCGGCTGGGCGGCGAGGAGATGTAGCCGTGTGCCGAGGCCGGCGACACGACCAGGAGCGATCCGGCGGCGCCCAGGAGGGCTACCGCGAGGAGGGTGATGAGTCGGCGCATGTCACTCCCCAAAGATGAACGTCTATCGATGGATGTGACAAAAATATAAAGCAAGGTTTCCTAATAGAAAAGCGCCCTCAGAGGTACGGCGTGCGCCGTCCCGCCGAGACCACACCGCCCGTGGCCGCCGGGGCGCCGGTGGCTGCCCGCTCCCGGCCGACCCGCGGCCGCCGGGCTCATGCGAACGAGGCGCGCCCTCCGTCACCGGGACGGAGGGCGCGCGGGAGTGGCCGGATCAGGCCAGAACCGAGCTGACGGACTCGGTGGGGAGGCCGAGGGCCGATCCGACCAGTTCGTTGGTGAGAACGCCGGCGTGCACGTTCAGCCCGAGGGCCAGCGCCGGGTCGGCCCGCAGCGCGTCGCGCCAGCCCAGGTCGGCCAGGCGCAGCACGTACGGCAGGGTCGCGTTGGTCAGCGCATACGTCGAGGTGTTCGGCACCGCGCCCGGCATGTTGGCCACGCAGTAGAAGACCGAGTCGTGCACCCGGTAGACCGGGTCCTGGTGGGTGGTGGGCCGTGAGTCCTCGAAGCAGCCGCCCTGGTCGATCGCGATGTCGACCAGCACCGAGCCGGGCTTCATCCGCTTCACCAGGTCGTTGCCGACCAGCGTCGGGGCCTTCGCGCCGGGCACCAGCACCGCGCCGATCACCATGTCGGCGGCCAGCACCGACTGCTCGATCGTGTACGCGTTCGACACCAGCGTCTTGACCCGCCCGCCGAACTGGGCGTCGATCTGCCGCAGCCGCGGGAGGCTCAGGTCGAGGATCGTGACGTCGGCGCCGAGCCCGAGCGCGATGGTCGCCGCGTTCACCCCGGAGACCCCGCCGCCGATGACCGTCACGTTCGCCGGCGCGACGCCCGGGACCCCGCCCGGCAGCACGCCGCGGCCGCCGCTGTTGCGCATCAGGCTGTACGCGCCGACCTGCGGGGCCAGCCGTCCGGCCACCTCCGACATCGGGGCGAGCAGTGGCAGCGACCCGTCGGCGAGTTGCACCGTCTCGTACGCGATCGCCGTGGTCCCGCTGTTCAGCAGGGCCTTGGTCCCCTCGGCGTCGGCCGCGAGGTGAAGGTAGGTGAAGAGCACCTGCCCGGCGCGCAGCCGGTGGTACTCGGACGCGATCGGCTCCTTGACCTTGAGGATCATGTCGGCCGAGCCCCACACCGCGTCGGCGTCCGGCAGGATGGCCGCGCCGGCGGCCACGTAGTCGTCGTCGGTGATCGCGGATCCCGCTCCGGCGCCGGCCTGCACCGACACGGTGTGCCCGTGTCGTACCGCCTCGACCACGCCGGCCGGGGTGATCGCCACCCGGTACTCGTGGTTCTTGACCTCTGCCGGCACGCCGATGTGCATGGGACTTTCCTTCCGTCACCAAGTGATGGCGATAGGGTGGAACGATGTGCAGCAGACCGGCAAGTCGAGCGAAGAAGATTCTGTCGGTAACAATGTGCATGCAGATTCTTCGTGGTGATGGTCGAAAGTGAGTGATCTACCGAAGGATGTTCGAGGCCTCGACCACATCGACCTGGAGCTGCTGAGCCTCCTGCAGGCCGACGGGCGGATGCCCAACAACGCCCTCGCCGACCGGGTCGGCATCGCCCCGTCGACCTGCCTCACCCGGATCCGCCGGCTCCGCGAGCTGGGCGCCGTCCGGGGCTTCCACGCCGACGTCGACCCGGCCTGGATCGGCCGGCCCATCCAGGCGATGATCGCGGTCCGGGTGCGGTCGGACGCCCGCGAGGCGATCGGCCGGTTCGCCGAGTCGCTGGCCGGCATCCCCGCGGTCCGCGACGTCTACTTCGTCTCCGGCTCCTATGACTTCCTGCTGCACGTGGCCTGTGCCGACGTCGACGACCTGCGCGCCGTGATCACCGAGCGCCTGAGCGGCACCCGCCTGATCGCCGGCACCGAGACGTACCTGATCTTCGAACACCGCCGCGGCGGCGCGAGCTGAGGGCACGACCAACCTTGCCAAGATCACCTATGCTCGGCGCGCCGTGTACGGGGCCCGGCGGTGGGGAGGCACGATGCGAACGGCACAGCTGCCGGACTGGACGAACCGGCTGGCCAGGAGCGTGGCGTTGACCGCGGCGTTCGCGGTGGCGGCGTTCGGCTGCGGGTTCGGCGCTCAGGTGTTCGAGTGGCACCCGATCGGCGGCTCCGCCATCCCCGGCGAGCAGGGCGCGGCCACACTGCCGGCCCGGATCGGCGCCCCGGCAGCGTGGACCCCGGATCTCGAGGACGCCCCGATCGGCGCCGCCTCGATCCTCTACAGCTCGAACACCTGGTTCCCGAACGGGTCGGACGGACTCGGCGCTCTGGTCGGACGCGGCGACGACACCTACCGGGTGACCGGCCTGTCCGGCCCGGCCGGCATGGGCTCGGTGCTCTCCCCGGACGGCGCCCGGCTGGCCTCTTCGGACGGCATCGTCGACCTGGCCACCGGCGAGGTGAGCGGCTGGGGCCCGCAGTGGGGCGACCACGTCTCGGTGGAGCCGGAGGCCTGGTCGCCCGACGGCCGTACGGTGGCGGTGCTGGCCGGCGACCACCTCGACCCCGGGCTGGCGAGCGACACGACGAAGCTCTACCTCTATGACGTGTCCGGCGGAACCCCGCGGGAGGTCGCCGAGCTCAACCGGGTCGTCGCCATGAGCGGCTGGACGGCGGCGTTCTCCCCGGACGGCACCCGGCTCGCCTACCAGAACGACGGGAGGCTCAGCGTTCTCACCCTGGCCGGCGCGACGACGGCGGACGTGCCGATCCCGGCCGGGGCACGGCTCGCCGGCCGGGGCGCGTGGACCCGGGACGGCCGGAACCTGCTGGTGACGACCGGCGCCCCGTGCGACTGCGGCGGGCACCCGATGCGCTGGACGGTCACCGCGATCTCGGCCACCGACGGGACGGCGACCGGCACGGTGTACTCCCGCGACGGGAGCTACGCGCTGCGGGTGCTGGGCTGGTGGCCGTCGGGCCGGCCGGTGGCCGTCGAGTACACACCGGTCGAGGGCACCGAAGCGACGATCTTCGACAAGCCCGGCCCGCAGTACGACCTGGCGAGTCAGGAGCAGATCAAGGCGGCCCGCCTGATCGACCTGGGCGCCGGCACGATCCTGACGGACGGCGACGAGTGGGGCCTGGCCGGCGATGTCGAGTCCATCGACGTGGCCGACAGCGTCCTGGCCCGCGGCGAGATCCGCTCGGGCTCCGCGCCACTGTTCGATGCGGACGGGATCCTCGTCACCGTTCTCGGCATCGTCGCCCTGGCCCTGCTGATCCTGGTCTTCCTGGGCGCCTGGCGGTCGGTGGCCACGCTGACGCGGCGGCGCTGATGTGGCCGGACGGCGGGCAGCGGACGTGCGCCGTCCGCCGTAGCATCGCCCGGTGGCAATTCGACGGATCGCTCTGACCCTGCTCGTCGCCGGGAGCCTGGCCGCCTGCCAGTCCGGCGGGACGCCGCCGGCCGAGCCGGTCGCCGCGACGCCCGCGCCGGTGACCGAGGGGGGCGTGGCGTCGGCGCCGGGCGCGTCGGCCGCGGCGCCGTCGGGCGCCGCGTCGCCGTCGGCGTCCGGAAAGCCGTCGCCGTCGCCGTCGAAGGCGACGGTGAAGACCCTTCCGAAACCCGGCAATCCGTCCGGCACGGCGGCGATCCCGGCGGCGGCGAAGCCGGTCGACACGAGCAAGCCGGATCGTACGATCGGCGACGGCACCCCCGCGAGCTGCACCTCCGCCGCGGTGGTGAAGGCGGTCGCGGCCGGCGGCGTGATCACCTTCGACTGTGGTCCGTCGCCGGTGACGATCACGATGGCCGCGACCGCGAAGGTGCGCAACCCGGTGGCGAAAGTGGTGCTCGACGGCGGCGGCCGGGTGACCCTGAGCGGCGGCGGCAAGCGGCGCATCCTCTACATGAACGTCTGTGACACCGCGCAGGGCGTGAGCCCGGCGAGCGGGCACTGCCACGACAAGGTGACGCCACGGCTGACCGTGCAGAACCTGGCCTTCACGAAGGGCAACGCCACCGAGACGGGCGACGAGCTGGGCGGCGGCGGCGCGATCTTCGTCAACGGCGGCGGCCTGCGGGTGATCAACTCGCGGTTCACCGGCAACCGATGCGCCGGTACGGGCCCCGACATCGGTGGTGGCGCGATCCGGGTCCGGTTGCAGGGCGGCAACCAGCCGATCTACGTGGCGGGCAGCACGTTCACCGGCGGCGTCTGCTCCAACGGTGGCGCGCTGAGCAGCATCCACGTCTCGTGGACCATCCTGAACAGCGTCTTCTCCGGCAACACGGCCGTCGGCAACGGGGCGAACCCGGCCCGCGCGGGGACACCGGGCGGCGGCAGCGGCGGGGCGATCTACCAGGACGGCGACACCTACACGCTCACGCTGAACGGCACGATCGTGGAGAAGAACAGGGCCAACGAGGGCGGCGGCGCGATCTTCTTCGTCAGCAACGACCGGACCGGCACACTGGCCATCCGCAATTCGACGCTGCGCAAGAACGTGAGCGGGAAGTTCGAGACCGACGGCCTGCCCGGCATCTTCTACCTGGGCAACGGCAACCCGGTGACCAGCGGGTCGAAGCTGAGCTGACGGGTCACCGGTATCCGGAGGGGCACTGCGGTGAGGCGGGACGGCGCGGGGGAGGCGGTGGCCGGCGGGGCCGTGACGGGCCGGGCCGGCTGAGGCGAAGGGCGGAGTTCCGGTGCACGCGATCCTCGGAGGCGGGGTGGTCGGGCCGATCGGCCCGTAGTGTCGGTACCCGCCCCCGAGGTTGCTCCACTGTGACTGGTGTCACGCCGGCCGCTGTCACGCCGGCCGCTGTCACGCCGGCGGCTGTCACGCCGACGGGTGGTGGCCGCCGCGGATCGACGACGCCGGCGCCAGCCGGTCGCTGATCACGTGCGCGGCGAACAGGTGGAAGCCGATCACCAGTGGGATCGTCGCCGGCACCGACAGCGCCAGGAAGAACGCCATCACCCCGGCCAGCGCGGGTGCGATCGCCGCCCACGGCCGGGCCGACGTCCGGCTCCACGCCCAGGAGAGGGCCGCCCGCCACGGGGTGTCCGGGTCACGCCCGACCGCCACCAGCGCGAGCGTGGCCACCCCCGCCAGCAGGCCGGCGACACCCGCGGTGACCAGCAGGACCGGTGTGCCGCCGGGGACCAGGCCCCGGCTCAGCGCCAGCAGATCGATCAGCAGGAGTACGGCCACCAGCACGAACGGGATGCCGGGCAGGATCGAGCGGCCGTACTGGCGCAGCAGCGGGCGGAACGCGGGCAGCCGTCCCTCCCGGTAACGGTGGTGCACGGCGGTGGACCCGGCGGCCAGCGCGGCGGTGAGGGTCAGCACCGGCAGGGCGGCGGCCGTCACCACGACCCCGATCAGGGCCAGGTCGGTGCCGAGGGCGAACCGTTCGCGCCAGTCGGGGCGGGCCTCCGGCTCGTCCTCGCGCGGCCAGTCCATCCCGGACGGATCTCCGGTGCTGGTGAGAGCGGGCGCGCCGCCCGCCGCCGAGGCGGCGAGCGGGCGGCTGCGGAAGCGTGTCATCCCTTGAGGCCCGACGTGTTGATGCCCTCGACCAGCAGGCGCTGGAAGGCCACGAAGAACAGGAAGACCGGGGCCAGCGAGAGCACCGACATGGCGAACATCGGGCCCACCGAGGACTGGCCGCTCGAGTCGATGAAGAGCGTCAGCGCCACCGGCGCGGTGTACTTCTCCAGGTCGGAGAGGTAGACCAGCTGGCGGAAGAAGTCGTTCCAGGTCCAGATGAACGAGAAGATCGCCGTCGACACCAGAGCCGGCCGCGACAGGGGCAGGATGACGTGCCGGAAGACCCCGAACGGGGTGCAGCCGTCGATGATGGCGGCCTCGTCGAGCTCGCGGGGCACACCCCGCATGAACTGGACCATCAGGAAGACGAAGAACGCCTCGGTGGCCAGCAGTTGCGGGACGATCAGCGGAGCGTACGGCCAGTCGCCGCCCACCCAGCCGAACGTCTTGAACATCACGAACTGCGGAACGATCAGCACGTGCCCCGGCAGCAGCAGCGTCCCGATCATGATGGCGAACCAGAATCCGCGCAGCTTGAACTTGAGACGCGCGAACGCGTACGCCGCCAGAAGGCAGGAAATGCAGTTGGCGACCACCGTCAGGCCGGCCACCATCGCGCTGTTGACGAAGAACCGCCCGAAGCTGACGTCGAAGTTGCTCCAGCCGTCGGAGTAGTTCCCCGGCGTCCATTCGTTCGGCAGGATCGACATGTTGTTCAGCACCTCGGACTGGCTCTTGAACGAGCTGCCGAGCATCCACACCAGCGGGTAGAGCACCACCGCCGAGAGCAGGACCAGCGTGACGGGCCGGGCCAGTCGCTGGAGGGTCATCAGTCTTCTCCGTCCGAGTAGTGCACCCAGAACCTGCCGGTCCGGAAGACGACGGCGGTGACCAGGCCGATCGCGAGCAGGAAGACCCAGGCCATCGCCGAGGCGTAGCCCATCTGGTATTCGTTCCAGCCCTTGATGTAGAGGTGCAGGGTGTACATGAGGGTCGAGTCGACCGGGCCGCCGGTGCCGTTGGAGAGCACGAACGCCGAGGTGAAGCCCTGGAAGCCGTTGATCGTCTCGAGCACCAGGTTGAAGAAGATGACCGGGGACAGCATCGGCAGCGTGATGTTGATGAACTTCCGCCACGGGCTCGCGCCGTCCACCGACGCCGCCTCGTACAGCTCGACCGGCACCTGCTTCAGGCCGGCCAGGAAGATCACCATCGGCGCGCCGAACTGCCAGACGGCCAGCAGGATCAGCGTGCCGAGCGCGAAGTCGGGGTCGTTGACCCAGGCCTTGCCCTCGATGCCGAACCAGCTCAGGAACGAGTTGAACGCGCCGTCCCGGTTGAACATGTTGACCCAGACGATGGCCAGCGCCACGCTGCCGCCGAGCAGCGACGGCAGGTAGAACAGGCCACGGAACAGGCCGGCGCCCTTGAACGGGCGGTTCAGCAGCAGTGCCACCCCGAGCGCGGCGGCCAGCTTGAGCGGGGTCGCCACCAGGGCGAACACCAGGGTGGTCTGGACCGCGTGCCAGAAGGACGGGTCGTCGGTGAACATCGTGCGGTAGTTGTCCAGCCCCACCCACTCCATCGACTCCCAGTCGGAGAGGACGTCGTAGTTGGTGAAGCTGAGATACAGCGACATCAGCATCGGGATGGCCGTGATGGTCAGCAGCCCGAGCAGCCAGGGGGAGAGGAAGAGGTAGCCGGCGATGCCGTCGGTCCGGTGCCTGGCGGGGCGGCCCCGCCGCTGAGCAGCGGCGGGGCCGGCCGGCGGCCGGGTCGACGAGGGCCGGGCCGTTGTTGTTGCCATGGGACTCACCGCTTGATCGCGGCCTGGCTGGCGGCGAAGAACTGCTCGGCGGCCTGGGCGGGGGTGGCGCGGCCGTACTGGGCCTCCTCAGCGGCCTTGATCAGCTCGGAACGCACCGTGCTGTGGCCCTTCGGCGGAACCGTCGGCGCCGGGCCGAAGTTCTTGCCCAGCTCGTCCATCACCTTGATGGTCTCCTTCATCGCCTCGTTGTCCGTGGAGGCGGCGACCTGGGTGCGGATGTCGAGGTTCGACGGCAGGCCCCGGTCGGTGCCGAGGATCTTGCCGGCCTCCGGGTCGTTGGCGAGGAAGTTCAGCACGTCGGCGGCGACGTCCTTGTGCTTGCTGCCGCGGTAGATCGAGAAGTACATCGAGGCACGGGCCCACTGCTTGGAAGCGTCACCCGGGTAGGCGATCACGGCCAGGTCGTCCTTGGTGTTCTTCTGCAGCTCGGGCAGCTGGTTGGCCCACACCCACGAGGTGAGCGCCTTGTTCGTCACGACCAGCTGCTTGGTGACGTCGGTGGCGTTGCCCTCGTGGATCACGTCGGCGGTCGGGGTGGACTTCCCGTCGCGGGCGCCCTTCCACAGCTCGAACCAGGCCTGCACGTCCGCCTGGGTGAAGCCGAGTTCGCTGCCGTTGTAGAACTCCTTGCCCTGCTGGCGCAGCCACACCCAGAACGCCTTGTAGTCGGCGCTGGGGTCCATGGTGCCGGCGATCTTCGCCTTCGCCGCGGCCTCCTTGGCCCAGGTGATGTGCTCCTGCCAGCTCTGCCCGGTGGTGGGCACCGCGACACCGGCCGCGTCCAGTTTGGCCTTGTTGTAGACCAGGCCCTGGGTGTTCTCGCCCATGGCCACGCCGGCCACCTTGCCGTCGACGGTGCTGTAGTCGACGAGGCCCTTCTGGAACTTCGAGACGTCGATCTTGCCCGACTTCGTGTACTCGGAGAGGTCCGCCGTGACGTTGCGGGTCGCGTACTCGGCCAGGTAGTTGTCGTCGATCTGGAAGATGTCCGGGGCGTCGTTGCCGGCCGTCAGCGTGGCCAGCTTGTCGAAGTAGCCCTGGTTGGCCTGCCACGTCTTCTTGAACGTGACCTCCGGGTGCTTGGACGTGTAGAGCGCGAGCGCCTGCTCGGTGAGCTGGGCGCGCGCCTCCCCGCCCCACCAGAAGAAGCTCAGCTCGATCTTGCCGTCGTCGGCGGCGCCGTCGTCGCTGCTGCAGGCGCCGAGGGCCAGGGGAAGGGCCAGCACGGCGGCGACGACACCGCTGAGCACGCGGCGGCGGGGAAGGGGGTGGTATGCGGTCATGGGGTCTCGTCACTCCTTGACGGTTGCGGCAACCTCAGCGTTGAGCGCGACGGCCGGGGCGTACGGCCCCGGGCCGGTGGAGTTGCGAATGATCAGGTCGGTCCGGAGGGTGACCTGCCCGGTCGCCCCGTCGTCACCCTGCTGGAGCAGCATGTCGACGGCGGCACGGCCGGCGGCCGCGGTCGGGTTCGCCACGGTTGTCAGCCGTGGGCGGACCAGCCCGCTGTACGCGATGTCGTCGATGCCGACGACACTCACCTGCCCCGGAACGTCGACACCGCGGTCCTGCAACGCCTGGAGCAGGCCGATGGCCATCAGGTCGTTGTAGGCGAGCACCGCGGTGGCGCAGGTCCTGCGCACCGCCTCGGCGGCCGCGGCGCCGGTCTCCTCGACCGGCTGGTTCGGGCCGAGGACGGTCAGCTCCGCGCCGGCCGCCCGGGTGGTGGCCCCGGCGGCCCGGCGGATCTCCCGGTTGGTCCAGGAGCCCCGCGGCCCGGCCAGGTAGACCAGGTGGCGGTGGCCGAGATCGAGCAGGTGGCGTACGGCTTCCCGGGCGCCGTGTCCCACGTCCATGACCACCGCGGGCAAGCCGGTGATCATGCGGTTGATCACGACCAGGGGCACCTCGCGGCGCACCTGCTCTATCTGGTCGTCGCTCATCCGGGGACTGCACAGGAGGATCCCGTCGACCTGCTTGGCCAGGGCCTGCACCAGGTCGAGCTCGACGATCGGATCCTCGTCGGTGTCGGCGACGAAGACGTGGTAGTCCCGCCGCCGGGCGTGGGTCTCGGCCGCCTTGATCAGGGGCGGGAAGAACGGGTTCGCGATATCGGCCACGATCAGGCCGATGTTGTGGGTACGTCCGGTGATCAGCGCCCGGGCCGCCCGGTTGGGGCGGTAGCCGAGCTGCTCCGCGGTGGCCAGGACCCGGGAACGCGTCTCGGGGTTGACCAGATGCGGGGCGGAGAACGTGCGCGACACCGTGGAGATGTGCACTCCGGACGCTCTGGCGACGTCCCGGATCGTCACGGCCACGGTGCCCTCCTTGATGGCGATCCGATGTGACCCGGATCTCTCGGTGAGAGCCATTAATGCAAACGGTTGCGGTGGTGTCAACGCCCTTCTATGTCGCCCCCATTTCAAGATCGTGTTCGGTCCGGGTCAAATCTAGACAAATCCGTGTTACGCATTGACTTCGCTCGTGCTTCCGTCCCTAATCTGTTGCAAACGTTTGCCGAATGGAGGCGACGGAATGCCCCCGTCCCCACCCCGCCGGTACGCCCTCGTGGGCGCCGGCGCACGGGCTGGAATGTTCGTCCGGGCGATCACCGGTGACCACGCGGACGTGGCCGAGCTGGTGGCCATGGCCGACACCAATCCCGCCCGGCTCGCCGCGCACAACAGGCGGCTCGCAACGCCCGTGCCCGTCTACGACGCGGCCGACTTCACCGAGATGCTCAAGCGTGAGCGCGTCGACGTCGTGCTGGTCGCGACCGTGGACCGCTACCACGACCACTACGTGGTGGCCGCGCTCGAAGCCGGCTGCGACGCCATCACCGAGAAGCCGATGACCGTCGACGCCGCCGGTTGCCGCCGCATCCTGGACGCGCAGCGGCGCACCGGCCGCGACGTCCGGGTCACCTTCAACTACCGCTACAACCCGCTGCACGAGGCGGTGAAGCGGGTCATCTCCTCCGGCGAGATCGGCGAGGTCGGCTCGGTCCACTTCGAGTGGCTGCTCGACGTCCGGCACGGCGCCGACTACTTCCGCCGCTGGCACCGCGACAAGGCCAACTCCGGCGGCCTGCTGGTGCACAAGGCCGGGCACCACTTCGACCTGGTCAACTGGTGGCTCGACGACAGCCCTTCGCTCGTCTTCGCCGCCGGGCGGCTGTTCTTCTACGGCGATCAGGGGCGACGGCACGGGTACGCCCGCGACTACGACCGGGCACACGGCGCGACCGACGCCGACGGCGACCCGTTCGCGCTCCGGATGGCCGACGAGCCGGCGATGAAGGAGCTCTACCTCGACGCCGAGGGCCACGACGGCTACCACCGGGACCGCAACGTGTTCGGCCCCGGCGTGACCATCGAGGACGACATGGCGGTGCTGGTCCGCTACACCGGCGGCGCGTCGATGAGCTACCACCTCACCGCGTACGCCCCGTGGGAGGGCTACCGGGTCATGTTCAACGGCAGCCGCGGCCGCCTGGAGCTCGAGGTGGTGGAAAGCGACCACGTCGCGCCGGACGCGGCCGCCGGGGTCAAGGGCGAGCCGGGCGCCGAGTCGACCGCCGAGAAAGGCTTCAAACGGCTGCTGGTACGGCCGTTCTGGGCGCCGCCGCGGGAGATCACGGTGGACGGGCTGGCCCGCCACGGGCACGGCGGAGCGGACGTACGGATGCTCGCCGACCTGATCCGCCCGGACGCGCCGGCCGACCCGCTCGGGCGTACCGCCGGCGCCGTCGACGGCGCCCGCGCCCTGCTCACCGGCCTCGCCGCCAACGAGTCCCTGGTCCAGGGCCAGGCCATCCGTGTGCACGACCTCCTAGATCTCGAGGACAACAGGTGACCGACGAGAACCATCTCCTCCCCGCCGAGCCGGCCCAGCGCCAGATCGCCCGCGAGCTGTACCAGCACGCGAAGGATCTACCCCTGATCAGCCCGCACGGGCACGTCGACCCGGTGCTGCTCGCCGACGACCAGCCGTTCGGAGACCCGGCCCGGCTGTTCGTGGTGCCCGACCACTACGTCACCCGGATGCTGGCCAGCCAGGGCATCCCGCCGGCCCGCCTCGGCGTGCCCAGTGTGGACGGCTCCGCGGTGGAGACCGACGGCCGCGCCATCTGGCGGCTGCTGGCACAGAACTGGAAACTCTTCCGCGGCACCCCGTCGCGCCTCTGGACCGAGAAGGTCCTCGCCGACGTCTTCGGCATCTCCGCGCGGCTGGGCGCCGACACCGCCGACGAGATCTACGACGAGCTGTCCGCCCGGCTGGCCGAGCCGGAGTTCCGGCCTCGCGCGCTGTTCACCAGGTTCAACATCGAGGTCCTCGCCACCACCGAGAGCCCCCTCGACGAGCTGCAGGCGCACGCCAAGCTCGCCGCCGACGGCTGGGGCGGCCCCGGCGGACGGGTGATCACCACCTTCCGCCCGGACAACCTGGTCGACCCGGAGTGGCCCGGCTGGGCCGAGCGGGTCGCCGAACTGGGCGCCCTCACCGGCCTCGACGTCGGCACCTACTCCGGGTTCCTGGCCGCGCTGCGCAGCCGCCGGGAGGCGTTCGTCGCCGCCGGGGCGACCAGCTCCGACCACGGCCACCTCACCGCGAGGACGCTGGTGCTCGACGACGCGGACGCGGCGGTGCTCTACCGCAAGGCGCTCGGCGGCGGCGCGACCGCGGAGGACGCCGAGGCGTTCCGGGCGCACATGCTCGTCGAGTTCGCCCGCATGTCGCTCGACGACGGCCTGGTCATGCAGCTGCACCCGGGCTCGGTCCGCAACCACAACCGTGACCTCTACCAGCGGCACGGCCGGGACACCGGCGGCGACATCCCGTCGGCCACCGACTACGTGCACGCACTGCGGCCGCTGCTCGACGCGTACGGCGCCGACCCCCGCCTGCGGGTCGTGCTCTACACCCTGGACGAGACCGCGTTCAGCCGGGAGCTCGCCCCACTCGCCGGCGGCTACCCGTCGCTCTACCTGGGCGCGCCGTGGTGGTTCCTGGACAGCCCGGAGGGCCTGCGCCGGTTCCGGGAGACGGTCACCGAGACGGCCGGCTTCTACAACACGTCCGGCTTCGTCGACGACACCCGCGCGTTCTGCTCCATCCCGGCCCGGCACGACGTGGCCCGCCGGGTCGACGCCGGATACCTCGCGAAGCTGGTCGCCCAGGGCACCCTGCCGATCGACGAGGCCGCCGAGACCATCGCCGACCTGGCGTACCACCTGCCGAAGCGGGTCTTCCGGATGGATCAGAAGGCATGACGGTGACCTACCGCCTCGACCGCGGCGCGCTGTCGTCCCTGCCCGCCGCGAGCCGCCCGGCCGTCACGCCGGGCTCGGTCCGGCCCGGCATCGTCCACCTCGGGCTCGGCGCCTTCCACCGCGCGCACCAGGCCGTCTACACCGAGGCCGCGGTCGCCGCGTCCGGCGGCGACTGGGGGATCATCGGGGTGGCCCCGCGCTCCCGGGCGATCCTCGACAAGCTGCGCGAGCAGGACGGGCTGTACAGCGTCCTCACCGTCGGCGACGGCGCCGACCGGGCCCGAGCGGTCGGCATCCTCGCCGGGTTCGGGCACGCCGCCGGCGACCCCTACGGCGTGGTCGCGGCGATCGCCGACCCCGGGGTGCGGATCGTGTCGATGACCGTGACCGAGAAGGCGTACCGCCTCGACCCGGCCGGGAGGCTGCTGCTCGACGACGAGCTGCGCGCCCAGCTGACCGGGCACGCGCCGCCGGCGAGCGTACCGGCGCTGCTGGTCCGTGGTCTGCTGCGGCGGCAGGCCGCCGGTGGCGGACCGCTCACCGTGCTCTGCTGCGACAACCTCATGGGCAACGGCCCGCGCATCCGCGGCCTGGTCGAGCAGGCGCTCGACGTCGCCGGCGCGCAACTGCCCGGCGAGGTGGCGTTCCCGGCCACCATGGTCGACCGGATCGTGCCGGCCACCAGCGCCGATCACCTCCGTCGGACCGCTGCGGCGCTGGGCGCCGACGACGCGGCCCCGGTCGTCGCCGAGCCGTTCCTGCAGTGGGTGATGCAGGACGACTTCCCCGGCGGGCGGCCGGACTGGGACGGCGTCGGGGCGATCATGACCGACGACGTCACCGGCTGGGAGAAGCTGAAACTACGGGCCCTCAACGCGGTCCACTCGGCATGCGCTTATCTCGGGGCACTGGCGGGCCGCGAGCTGATCGCCGACTCCCTGGAGATCCCCGGCCTGCCGGCGGTGCTGCGCCGGTTCGTCGCCGAGGACGTCGCGCCGACGATCGAGCCGCCCGAGGGCGTCACCGTCATCGGTTACGGCGAGACCGCCCTCGGCCGGTTCGCCAACCGCGAGCTGGGCCACCGCAACCTGCAGGTGGCGATGGACGGCAGCCAGAAACTGCCGCACCGGCTGCTCGGCACCGTCGCCGACCGGCGCAGGACCGGCGACACTCCCGGTTGGGCGATCCTCGTCCTGGCCGCATGGATGCGCTTCGCGAGGGGGTACGCCGACAGCGGCGCCCCCCTGCACCTGGACGACCCCTTGGCGGACCGGATCCGCGAGGCGCTCGCCGCCGCACCGGACACCGCGCCCGGCGTGGTCGGCGCGCTGCTCGCCCTGCCCGAGATCTTCCCGCCCCACCTGGCCTCCGACGACGTCCTGCGCCACGAGCTGATCCGGTGGTACGGCGAACTCGAACGGCACGGTGTCGAGGCGACCGTCCGAGGTCTTACGGCATGACCGACTGCACCGAGCGGCAATCGGCCGCACTGACCCGGAACGCCGCGGGCGAGGGCCGGGAGGGCATGCCAAAGGCGGGCACGGCATGACCGACTGCACCGAGCGGCAATCGGCCGCACTGACCCGGAACGCCGCAGGCGAGGGCCGGGAGGGCATGCCAAAGGCGGGCACAGCATGACTAGGGTCGCGCTGATCGGGGCGGGCGGGCACGGGCTGTCGCACCGCCGGGTGCTGCAACGGCTCGCCGGTGAGGGCCGGATCGAGGTGGCCGGCCTCGGTGACCGGCAGCCGGTTCCGGCTCACCCGGACGCGCCGCTGGACGGGGTGCCGTTCTTCACCGACCATGTCGAGCTGCTCTCGGTCGCGCGGCCCGACGTCGTGGTCATCTGCACACCACCGCACACGCATCTGGCCATCGCGCTCGACGTGTTCGCGGCCGGCGCGGACCTGCTGCTGGAGAAGCCGCCGGTGATGTCGCTGGCCGAGCACGAGAAACTGGCCGAGGCGGCGGCGTCCAGCGGGCGGATCCTGCAGATCGGCTTCCAGGCGCTGGGCTCGGTGGCGCTGGCCGAGCTGTGTGCGGCGGCGCCCGCCGGCGATCTCGGGGTGACCGGGGCCTGGTGGCGGCCGGACACGTACTACGAGCGGGCGCCGTGGGCCGGGAAACGGCTGGTCGACGGGCGGCCGGTGCTCGACGGCGCGCTGGTCAACCCGTTCGCGCACGCGCTCATGCAGGCCCTGGTGATCGCCGGCGACGAGTTCCGGCCGGTGACCATGGAGCTGGAGCGCTACCGGACCCGGGCGATCGAGACCGACGACACCACGTTCGTACGGCTGACCGGCGCGGACGGCCGCCGGATCACGGTGGCGGTGACGCTCGCCTCTCCGGTCTTCATCGCGGGTGAGATCCGGGTCGGCGAGGCCGTCCTGGAATACCCGACCGACCGCCTGCGACTGCCCGGCGAGCCGGGGTTCCGCCACGTCCCCGGGCGGATCGGCCTGCTGGAGAACCTGCTCGACCACCGGCGGGACCCGGCGACGCCGCTGCTGGCGCCGCTCGGCCGGACCGCGGGGTTCACGGCGGTGGCCGAGGCGATCGTGGCCTCGCCCGTGCCGGAGGAGATCGGCCCGCGCTGGCTGACCCCGCACCCGGACGGGGGTGGCTCGGTCGTCGCGGGCATCGACTCGCTGGTCCGGGAGGTGGCCGATACGGGGCGGCTGCCCTCCGAGGCCGGCGTGCCGTGGGCGCGACCCGTGCACCGGGTCCCGATCGGCGGGGTGCCCGTCCGGTAGGGGACCCGCGGGTCGCGGCCCCGGCCACCGCATTCGGCCCGGCGCTCGCGGGCCGGCCCGGTGTGCCGCGGGCGTCGCGGGGGAGCGACGGGAGGGGCCGTTCTGCGGTCGTGGGCTGTTCCTTCCGTACCAGAAAGGGTTTTCGTCATGGAGAGAAAGGGTTTTGATGTCAAGGATTGTTCTGCCGGACCGGGAAACGGCCGGGTAGGCCGTGCGTACCGCTCTCGCCGCGACCATCGGCCTCGTCCTCGCCGCCGGTGTCGCCACTGTCCCCGCCTCCGCGGCCGCCGTGAAAACGCCGGCCGGGGCGCGGGAGGTCCTTCCCGCGAATGACGGGTGGGCCGCCTCCACCACCGGAACCACCGGTGGCGCCGCGGCCGACGACGCGCACGTGTTCGTCGTGAGCAATCGTGCCGAATTGGCGGCCGCGTTGGCCGGCGGCACCGATCCGACACCCCGTATCGTGCTGATCAAAGGCACCATCCGAGCCAATGAGGATGACGCCGGTAATCCGCTGACGTGTGCCGACTACGCGGATCCGGCCTACACCCTGGACGGTTATCTCGCCGCCTATGATCCGGCGGTGTGGGGCCGTGCCACCCGGCCGACCGGGCCGTTGGAGGAGGCGCGGGTCCGTTCGGCGCGTAATCAGGCGGCCCGGGTCCAGCTCAAGGTGGGTCCCAACACCACCGTCTACGGCCTGCCCAACGCGCGGCTGGTCGGCGGCAACCTGCTGATCCAGAACGTGGACAACGTGATCGTGCGCAACGTGCGGTTCGAGGACGCGGCCGACTGTTTCCCGGCCTGGGATCCGACCGACGGTTCGCTCGGGAACTGGAATTCCGCCTACGACCTGGTGACCCTGACCGGGGCGACGCACGTGTGGGCGGACCACAACACGTTCAGCGACGGCGACAACGACGACGCGAATCAGCCGCTCCATCTGGGCCGGCCCTATCAGGTGCACGATGGCGCGCTCGACATCATCCGGGCCTCCGATTTCGTCACCGCCTCCTGGAATGTCTTCCAGGAACACGACAAGACGATGCTGATCGGCTCGACCAACACGGTCGGCGCGGATGTCGGGAAACTGCGCGTCACCCTGCACCACAACAAATTCGCGAACGTCGGGCAACGCGTTCCCCGGGTGCGTTTCGGTCAGGTCGACGTCTACAACAACTACTACTACCAGACCGACGAGGACACCTATTCGTACTCGTGGGGGGTGGGGGTCTACTCGGCCATTTACGCCGAGAACAACTTCCTGCTGCGCAGTGCGGACATCGCCCTCGACGACGCGGTCTACGACTGGGGCGGCACGGCCATCACCGAGATCGGCACGCTGACCCGGGTCGGCACCGGCCCGGTGCGGGCGGTGAACCTGGTCGCCGAGCACAATGCCACCCACGACCCGGACCTGGGCACCGACGCGGGCTGGACGCCCGTGCTGCGGGCCGGGCCGGTCACCCCGACCGCCGACGTCCCGGCGCTGGTCAACAAGGGCGCCGGCGCGGGCCGGTGCTGAGTCGCTGATTCCCGGCCCGTCGGTGACGGGCCGGGAATCGGTTTCCGCACGGATTCGGGAATGCCCCGGACCAGCGAGTTCCCCTCGACTACGCTGACGCCTATTCCCGACATTTCCGTATTTGCGGAGTGGTTCTCATGAAATCAGCTGTCCGCCGCCTGGCGGCGGTCCCGGTCGGAATCCTTCTTCTCGCCAGTCTGGCCGAACCGGCCGGTGCGTCCGGTTCCACGGCGATCCTCACCCCACCCGGCGCCGGCTCGCCCGTGCTGGAGCGGATGCGCCGCGACGTCGCGGCGGCCACCGGGGCGGCCGAGGTGCCGTGCTGGCACGACCTCACGATCAAATCCATCGCCAACGGTCGCTACGTCTCCGCGGAGATCGGCTGGGACGGCGGCGACTACGGCGCGCTGCGGGCCCGGGCGGCGACACCCGGCAAGTGGGAGAAGTTCATCGTCTGCCGGGACGCCGGCACCGGCGTCACCCGGATCCGCGCCCAGGCCAACAACGACTTCGTCTCCGCGGAGCTGGACTACGCCGGCGCCCGTTACGGGATGCTGCGCGCCCAGGCCGACAAGGTCGGTGGCTGGGAGCGCTACTACTCCAACAGCGCGCCCGGCGGCCAGTTCTCGTTCTACACCAGAGACACCAAGCGATGGGTCGCCGCCGAGACCACCTTCACCGGCAGGTTGTACGGCGTCCTGCGCGCGCGCGCCACCAGCGTGAGCGCCGAGGAGACGTTCGCATGGTGAGGTTCCTTTAAAGAGGAAGAGCCTGAACCTTAAGTTTTCCTTTATTCCGATCAAGGGTGATCCGCCCCTGGGAGCGTTCCCGTATGGACCGGCGAGAAGGTGGTCCAAGAGGAAGGCACGCAGATGAAGCGGTACCAGAGCTACCGGGGCAACGCCGGGGGATCCAACATCCGACGCTGGCGTGTGGTCGGTGTGGCGGGTGTCGCGGTGGCCGTGGTCAGCGTCGGACTGGGTGTGGCGGCAGCGGCCGAGAACGGCGTTCCCACGGTGAACTGCCCGACGGTCGCCGACAAGCTGGGTGCCGTGCCGGCCCAGGCGCAGGCCGAGATCGCCCGCAACCTGCAGCTGCTGAACACCCAGATCCAGGAGGCGAACACCCGGATCGCCAACACCCAGGGTCAGGGTGGCGCGAACTTCATCCAGAACGCGATCCTCGGCCCGCTGAAGGACAAGCGCTTCGCCACGATCAACCGGATGGAGACGGCGATCGGCCGGACCATCGCGAAGCCGAACCTGAACGCCGAGGGCCTGTCCGGCTGCAGCCTCAACGCCAACGGCGGCGGCAACGCCTCGCCGGAGCCGGCCAACGTGCCCGCCGCCGCGGTGTCGGCCGGCGCCGCCGCGGTCGGCAACGTCGGCACGATCGTCTGCCCCGACGTCGTCATCAACGTGGCGATCCCGGCGCAGGCGCAGGCCGAGATCGACCGCAACCTGGCCCTGCTGCAGACCCAGATCAACGAGGCCAACGCCCGCCTCAAGAGCTCGGTCGGCCAGGGCGGCAAGAACTTCGTGCAGAACGCGATCCTCGGCCCGCTGAAGGACAAGCGCTTCGCCACCATCAACCGTATGGAGACGGCGATCGGCCGCAACGCCGCCAAGCCGAACCTGAACGCCGAAGGCCTGTCGACCTGCTCGCTCAACGCCGGTGGCGGCGGCGCCGCGGCCGAGCCGACCGCGGCCCCGACCACGCAGGCCCCGGCGAACAACGGCAACGCGGGCAACAACGGCAACGCCGGAAACAACCAGCAGGCCGCCAGCCGCAACACCGGCAACGTCGGCATCAACGACGGCACCGCGCAGGTGGACTGCCCGGACGTCGTGATCAACGTGGCGATCCCGGCGCAGGCGCAGGCCGAGATCGACCGCAACCAGGCCCTGCTGCAGACCCAGATCAACGAGGCCAACGCCCGGATCAAGAGCACGGCCTTCCAGGGTGGCGTGAACTTCATCAACAACGCCATCCTCGGCCCGCTGAAGGACAAGCGCTTCGCCACGATCAACCGGATGGAGACGGCGATCGGCCGCAACGCCGCCAAGCCGGACCTGAACGCCGAGGGCCTGTCCGCCTGCAACCTGAACAAGTGAACCCGTACCACCTCGGGTGATCCTCGGAACGGCCCGGTTGCCATGGCAGCCGGGCCGTTCGGTATTCGGTGGTTTTCTGCTCTCGCCGTGCCCTGCTCTCGCCGTGCCCTGCTCTCGCCGTGCCCTGCTTCCGGTAGGGCTTTGCTTCCGGTAGGGCTTGCTTCTGCCGGGTGGCGCGTGCCCGCCAGAATCGGCGGCATGGCGAAGTCCGATGTCCTGGCCAAAGTGGACGCCGACCTCGATCGCGGCCACACCCATCTCGCCGCCCAGCGGCTGAACAGCCTCATCGCCGCCGACCCCTACGATCTCGGGCTGCGGGCGCGGCTCGCCGCTGTGCACCGCCGCACCGGAAACCTCGCCGAGGCCGGACGTTGGGGCTACCTCACCGAGGACGTCACCCCGGCCGAACTCGCGGCGTTCGACAAGGCCTACTACCGCTCCGCGCCGGACCAGCTGCGGGCGCTCATCCTGCGGGGCGAGCAGCCCCGTGGTCTGGGCCGCCTCGCCGCTGCCCGTTTCGCGGAGCTGACCGACCGGGCCGCCTCACCGGCCGCGCCGCCTCCCAGCACGCCGTCACCCTCACCGGCAGCACCTCCGCCCGCCGGGCCGTTGTCCGACGCACCTCTGCCTGCCGTGCGTCTGTCCGACGCACCTCTGCCTGCCGTGCGTCTGTCCGACGCACCTCTGCCCGCTGTGCCTTTGTCCGACGCGCCTTTGCCCGACGCGCCTTTGCCCGACGCGCCGTTGTCCGATGCGCCGTTGCCCGGCCGGCCTTTGTCGGCCGGGCCGCCCGCTCCCTGGGTCGCGCCCGCGCCGGATCCCGTTCCCGCTGCTCCGGCGCGCCGGGCGTCGCAGCCCCCGGTCGACGACAACGGGGCGACCGTCGCCGTCATCTTCCTGCTGCTGGTGGCCTTCGCGGTGATCGGCGTGGTCACCGTCGTCCGATGGTTCCTCTAACCCTGCCGGTCGGCGTGGTCACCCGGGGCCGGTGACGGGGTGTCGACGAACAGCTTGTCCAGGGTGGGACGGGCCGCCTCCTGCGCCTCCCAGGCCTCGACGGCGTCGAACTCCGCATTCCACACCTCCTCCACCAGCACCTCGGCGGCGACCGACGCCACATGCGCCTGCTCGCGGACCTGAACCGTCTCCGCGACGGCCGCCTCATACGCCCGGCGGGCATCCCGCACCCGGCCGTCGTCGAGCAGCGCCGCCGGTGGGCCGGCCGAGTGCCAGATCCCGTTCAGCTGCTCCACCGACAGCTCACCCCGCCGATACGCCGCGAGCGCCGCCCGCTGCACCAGCAGATGTGTCTCGTCGACGGTGGCGACCCGGGCCTCCCACTGCGCCTCCAGGAACCGGTCCTCCGCCTGATCACGTGCGCCGGCGGCCAGCTCGGCCCGGCGGCGCGCCTCGTCGGCCTCGGCGGCGGCCCGGTCGGCGGCGGCACGCACCGCGTCCACATCGGCCAGCAGCTCCTGCACCTCACCCGGCACCGCCGGCGCCCGGGACGGCCGCTGCCACACCGCCACCGCCGCCACACTCGTCAGGATGATCACGACAGCCGCGACGGCGACGGCCGCCCACGTCCAGACCATCACCTTCGGAACCTTCCCCCGCGTACGACCGATCGATTCCGACCGTAGGGGGAGGAATGGATCTTCGCCACCCGGGCCGGGCCGGAGAGACGGCCGCCACCCGGGGCCCGCGGCGATCGCGAACGGATAGCACGATCGGATAGCCTCATGGCTCGCTCGTGAAGATCGCGAAGACCTCTCGCGCGTGGCAGGTCGAGTCCGTAACGCGGACGTGGTAGAAAGCCCGCCGACACCGGCCGACACAGGGGAGGACCAGCCGTGCCAGCGAGCACACACACGATCACCGACGGCGACAGTGGAGCCGTCCGGTCCGGCGGCAGCGTGATCGTCTACCTGCCCGTCGGTGTGCGCTCCCGGCTGCGCGAGCTGGCCGCCGACACCGGCCGCTCACACACCCAGCTGGTGTTCGACGCGCTCAACGCCACCCACACCCGGCTCGCCGAGGTGGTCGGCGGCGCCGGTGAGCCCGCCGACGAGACCGACGGCATCTTCATCAGCCAGCGGTCCGGCCGCCGCCGGCACCGCGAGGACCGGGTGCAGGTGTCCCTCCGGCCCCATCCGGCCAACCTCGCCGTGATCGACGACCTGGCGGCACGGCACACTACCGGCAACCGCTCCGCGCTGATCGCTGCGGCGCTCGACGAGTTCCTCCCGGCTTCGAAAGGCGTCACCTCGTGAAGCAGCTCAACGACCTGGTCGCCGGCTTCTGGCAGGACTATGCCGCCCTCGTCCTGCTGGCCGGCGGCCTCCTCGGCGTCGTGCTCCTGATCAGCTTCGCGATCTGGGCCAGGCGATCCCAGAAGCCGCTGCGGCCGATCGCGCTGGCCTTCAGCATGAACCTGGCTCTGCTGCTCAACGCCGAGGGCATGTGGGTCATCGCGATCGACCAGCTCAAGCTGCCGAAGATCTTCGCGGTGCTGGTGTTCGCGGTGTTCGAGATCTGCTTCCTCACCGCCACGTCGCTCGCCGCCGAGCAGTATCGCCGCACCTCCACCTATGCGCCGGACGGCACCGTCGTCACGCCCGGCCACCCCGGGCCGATGCTGTGGATCGCGGCCCTCATCGCGGGACTCTCCGGTGTCATCGTGGCCAGCAACGCGGTCACCTTCACCGAGAAACTGCTGCGTCTGGCCGTACCCTGCATGATCTTCCTGATGTGGTGGGCGGCGCTGACCGCCGCCGGGCAGCGGGTGCGGCGAGGGCGCTTCGCCTACAGTCCGCGCCGCCTCGCGGAGCGCTGGGGTTGGCTCATCCCCGACGACGACCCCGATCTGGTACGGATGGCGGCCGACCGTCAGGTCCGGCGGATGGTCGTCAACTACCACCGGGTCAGCGCCGGCCGGTTCCCGAAGCCGTGGTGGCGCAACCGTCTCCTCAAGGACGCGCGCACCGCCGGTGAGCCCGTCGTCGACGAGGTCATCGAGCAGCTCGCCCGGATCCAGCGCGTGATGGACCTGCTGGTGCCGGGGGCGGTGCGGATCGCCGTGCCGGTCCGGACCCCGGCGCCGGCGGAGACACCGGCCGCCGCCGTCCTGGCCGGGCTCACCACGCCGGCCGACCCGGAAAGGTCGCTCGCCGACGGCGGAGCGTCCACATCCGCCGCGACCGTCCCGTCGGCACCGCTGACTGCTTCGATCGCCGGGCCGGCTTCCCCCTCTGCTTCTCCTTCTTCTCCGGCCGCGTCCGTGCCCGCGTCTCCGTCCGGTCAGGCCGTTCAATTCGTGGAGCCGGTTCAGTTCGTTCAGCCGGCGGCGGCCGTCGCCGATCCCGAGGTCGCGAGCGGGGCGGCGGAGCCCGTCACCGTCGGTTCGGGGACTGCCGATGCGGCCGGGCCGGCGGGCGCTAACGAGCCGGTCGCCGTCAATGGGCGGTCCGGCGCGAACGGCGCGCCCGCTCCTGCCGTTCCCGGGCGTGCCACCGTCGTCGAGCGGACCATCGCGGCCGGTGGAGGCGTCCTGCCCATCCCGGCGCAGCGTGGGGTGACCCGCGACGGCGCGGCCGGGCCGGCTCCCGTCCCATCGCTGCCGGCCGCCGCCCCCGCCGGTCCCGCATCGGCGGCTCCCGTATCGGCCGCTCCGGTATCGGCGGCTCCGGTATCGGCGGCTTCTCCCGTGTCGCCGGCCGCTACCGTTTCGGCGGCCGCTCCCGTGCCGGCTGTTGTTCCCGCGCCCGCTGCCACGCCGGCCTGGGCGGCCACACCGACCGGGGCGCGGCCGGCCGTCAGCATCGCCGGATCACCCTGGTGGCGGCTCGCCGTCGACCGGCTCAGCAAGATGGTCGCCGAGGAGATCACCGCCGACGACCTGCCCGAGATGAACTACATGCGACGGACCGAGCTCGCCCGCAAGCTCGCCCCGCGCGTGCAGGAGCTCGGTGAGGGCGTGGTCCGCACGTTCATCAACGAGTACATCAGCGAGCTGGACGGCGAGCACGTCGAGTCGGCGTACCCGTGGCGCGACTTCCTGCCGTCGCCGGCGCTGGCCCCGGTCGACTCGGACGCCTGGCACAAGGCGCTCCTCGACCTGCGCACCGCCCTCGAGGAGGAGCTCGGCGACGGCACCCCCCTCGACCCCGAAGAACTCGCCGACCTGCTCGCACCCAGCGCGCCCCGGCTCGACGAGGCGACGATCCGGCGGTTCATCGGCGACTACGTGCTCGCGCTCAGCGGCATGAGCGCACCCGGCAGCGCCCAGCCCTGGGCCGAACTGCTGCCCCGCCCGCAGAGCGTCCGCCCCGCCAGCGACGAGGATCTGCTGGAGATGCACGGCGCCGAGCTCTTCGAGCACCTGCGCAGCACCGGCCGGTTGAGCCGCTACAAGGTGCAGGCCGTGACCGGCATCAAGAGCCGGGTCCAGGCCGACCGCATCAAGTCCATCATCGAGGAGCGAGCCGCCGAGACCGCCACCGCCTGAGCCCAGCCTGCTCCCAGCGCTGTCCCGGAGCCTTCCGGCAGCCCTGAGAGCCGGCCATGTCCCGGGTTGTGTTGCGGGCGGGCCGGTGTCAGGGCTGTTCGGTGGGCTTTCGGCAGCTCGGGGAGCCGGTTCGGGTGAGGACTACTCGGGGCGGGTGGCGATCCAGACGGCCCGGGTGCTCAGGACCTGGAGGTCGGAGCGGGTGTGCAGGGCGTTCGGGCTGTCCTTGGCCAGGAGCGCGTCCAGGGTGGAACGGTCCTCGGGGGACAGGTCGTCGGCCAGGCGGGAGCGGATGCGGCCCAGGGTTGCGTAGGCGTAGCGGATCGCGGTCTCCGGAAGTGGGGACTGCAGGCCGACGGTCACCTCACGGGACTCCCTGATCGTGAAACCGGCGGCGGTCAGGCGGGACGGCCAGTCCGAACCGATGTGCGGCAGGTGCTCGGCGCGGGCCCGGTCGAGCAGGACATGGCAGCGGGCCTCCATGCCGGGACGGCCGAAACCCAGGTCGTCGGGGAGGAAGCGGGGCATCTGCTCCATCTCGATCACCGTCAGCAAACCGCCGGGGCGCAGGGTGGCGTGGATGTCGCGGAGCACCCGATCCGGGTCGGCCATGTGGTGCATCGACGACGAAGCCCACACCAGATCAGCCTGGCCGGTGGCGGGCCATGCCTCGTCGAGGTCGGCGCGGAGCGGGCGGATCCGGTCGGCCAGGCCATGGCGGGTGGCGCTGTCCTGCAGGTGCCGCAGCATCTCGTCGGAGGTGTCGATCGCGGTCACCGATGCTTCGGGGAAACGGCGGAGCAGGGCGAACGTTCCGGTTCCGGTGCCTGCGCCGATGTCCAGGACGTCGCGGACCGGGTGGCCGGCGGCGAGGTCGGCGATACGGGTGGTCAGCTCGGCCAGCTGACCGGCGGCCACCTCGGCGTCCAGGTCCAGCATCTCTTGAAGGCCGTCGCCGTGCCCGCCATCGTGCCCGTGCCCGCCGCCGTGCTCGTGGCCGCCAGCGTGTCCCTGGCCGCCGTGTCCGTGACCGTCAGCGTGTTCATGGCTGCCACCGTGCCCGTTGCCGCTGCTCTGTGCTCGGCCTTTGCTGGGCCCATGTCCCTCGCCGTGTCCGTGCCCGCCATCGTGGCCGTCGCCGTGATCGTGACGCTCGCCATGGCCGCGGCCCTCGCCGTGAGCCGAGGGGATGGGGGCGTGGGGCCGGGGGTGTGGGGCGTCGGGGTGGTTCGCGTTTGCCATGGGATCGACTGTAGGACTTGATTGCGGCTGACGCATACAATCTTGCGTATGACGCAAGACGCTGAGGTGGATGCGATTGTCCGGGCCCGGATTCGAGGGCTTCGGATCGCCAAAGGGTGGTCCCTCGATGAGCTGGCGGGGCGGTGCTTTCTCAGTCCGTCGACGTTGAGCCGGATCGAGACGGGGCATCGGCGGATCGGGCTCGACCAGCTAACGGCCATCGCGCGGGCGCTCGGGGCCAGCCTTGATCAGCTTGTCGAGACGGCGGGAGATGCTGTCGTCATCAAGCCGCATCACCATCCGGAGCGGGGGATGACCACCTGGGTGCTCAGCGGGGACGACGGGCGTAACGGGCTCACCGTCGCGCGGATCCGGGTCGTCCGGCCGGCGTCACGGCGGCCCGAGGATCAGCGGGTGCATCCGGGGCGGGACTGGTTCACGGTGCTGTCGGGGACGATCGAGCTGCTGCTCGGCGAACGGGAGGTGCTCGTGCACGAAGGAGAGGCGGCGTCCTTCTCCACGATGACGCCGCACGCGTTCGGGGCGCGGGGTGGGCCGGCCGAGGTGATCGCGGTGTTCGATCCGGATGGCGAGCGCAACCACGTCGACGCCTGACGGCGAGCGCGATCGGTCGACGGCTGGCGGGGCAATCGTCGCGACGCCTGGTGGCGAGCGTGATCCACGGACGCCTGGCGGGGGCCCTTGTCGCGACGCCCGATGGGGAGCGTGATTCACGGACGCCTGGCGGGGGCGTTTGTCGCGACGCCCGATGGGGAGCGTGATTCACGGACGCCTGGCGGGCGATTGTCGTGGCGTCTGATGGTGAGCGCGATCCATCGATGCCGCGGGGGCGAGGCGATCGTCTTGACGGTTGTCGGCGAGCGCGATCCGTCGACGGCTGGCGGGGGCGACTGCCGCGACGCCCGATGGGAAGATCGTCGGACCACGGAAAGGCGGGGGACGGCTACGACCGGGTGTGTGAGAGGGGCATGGTGCTTGACCCGGGGCGGTGAGGATGCCTCTTGCGTGGACCCGTGCAGGCGTGGCTCGTACCGAAAAGAAAGACGGATACGCGGGAAGCCCGCGGCATCGGGTGAGGTGGGCCGGGCGTCGGGATGCGAACCGGCGGCCCGTCACGGTGAGGCGGCTGGGCGTCGGGCGGCGGACCGGCGGCCTTGCGGCCCGTCACGGTGGGTCGGGCGTCGGGAGGCGCCGGCGGCGGGTCAGCGTGGCGGCGGCACGCACGACGCGCGCCAGGCGATCGTGGCGTCGGCGGGCTCGGCGTGTGGGATGTGGTCGTCGTCGAGGGCCAGGGCCATCGCTCGTTCGCCCATCTCGACCAGCGGCAACCGGACCGTCGTCAAGGCGGGGGTGACGTCGCGGGCGATCGGCATGTCGTCGAAACCGGTGACCGAGACGTCGTCGGGGACGCGGATGCCGCGCTCACGGAGAGTGGCCATCGCGCCGACCGCCATCGAGTCGTTGAGGGTGATCAGCGCGGTGAGGCCGGGCTGGGCGTCCATCAGGGTGCCGGCCGCGGCGGCGCCACCGTCGCGGGTGAAGTCGGAATAGATCAGGCGGGACGTCGGCAGCTCGACGCCGGTGTCGGCGAACGCGCGGCGGAAGCCGGTGAGCCGGTCGGTCGTCGTGGTCAGGTAGCGCGGGCCGGCGATCACGCCGATCTCGCGGTGGCCGAGTTCGAGGATGCGCAGGCCGAGTTGGTGGGCGCCGGCCTCGTTGCCGGGCAGGACCGCGGTGCCGACGAGACGGTGCCGGCCGATCACGGCGACCCGGCCGCCGGCCTGCTGGTACGCCTCGAGCTCCCCGTTGAGCCGCTCGGTGAACTCGTCGTCGTGATAGCCGGACCCGGCCAGGATCAGCGCGTGCACCTGCTGGGCGCGCAGCAACCCCACATACGCCAGCTCGCGCTCCGGCTCCCGGTAGCTGTTGCAGATCACCAGGAGCCGGTCGTGTGCCCCGGCCTGCCGTTGCAGACCGCGGGTGATCTCGGCGAAGTACGGGTCGGAGACGTCGTGGACGATCACGCCGACCGCGGACTTGCGGGGGCGCGCCACATTCTGCGCGTGCGCGTTGGGCACGTAGTGCAACTGCCGCACCGCCGCGAGGACACGCTCCCGCAGGTCCTCGTTGACCTTTTTCGCACTGTCGTTGATGACGCGGGAGACGGTCGCCGGGGAGACCCCGGCGAGCCGGGCAACATCCGCCAGGGTGACCGCCATCCGCACAGGTTAACGGGCCAGGAGCGTCAATGTGTCGACGACCCGGTTCGCGAAGCCCCATTCGTTGTCGTACCAGGCCACGACCTTGACCAGACGGCCGTTCGCGGCGGTCAGCAGCGAGTCGAAGATCGACGACGCCGGGTTGCCGGTGATGTCCGACGAGACGAGGGGGTCGATGGAGAACTCCAGTACGCCGCGCAGCGGTCCGGCCGCCGCAGTCTCGAACGCCGCGTTGATCTCCTGGACCGTGACGTCCCGGCTGACCAGGGCGTTCAGTTCGACTAGCGAGCCGACCGGGACGGGCACCCGCACCGAGTAGCCGGACAGCTTCCCGTCGAGGCGGGGCAGGACCGCGCCGATCGCGGTGGCCGCGCCGGTCGTCGTGGGGGCGATGTTGACGCCGGCGGCCCGGGCCCGGCGCAGGTCGCGGTGCGGGCCGTCCTGCAGGTTCTGCTCCTGCGTGTAGGCGTGCACCGTGGTCATCGAGCCGGCCTCGATGCCGGCCAGGTCGTCGAGCACCGACGCGACCGGGGCCAGCGCGTTGGTGGTGCACGATGCGTTGGAGACGACGCGGTGGCGGCCCGGGTCGTAAGCGTCGTGGTTGAGCCCGTAGGCGATGGTCACGTCGGCGCCCTTCGCCGGGGCGGTGACCAGGACCTTCCGGGTGACGTGGACGCCCGCGCCGGCGGTGAAGCGGCCGGTCGACTCGATCGCGACGTCGATGTCCTGCCAGGGCAGCTTCGCGGGGTCGCGCTCGGCTGTCACGGCGATCTTGTGACCGTTGACGATCAGGTGGTCGTCCGCCGCCTCGACGGTTCCCGGGAAGCGGCCCAGCGTGCTGTCGTAGCGGAGCAGGTGCGCGAGAGTCCGGGCGTCGGTCAGGTCGTTGATGGCGACGATCTCGAGGTCGTCGTCCCGGCCCGCGGCGGCGCGGAGGACATTTCGCCCGATGCGGCCGAAGCCGTTGATAGCAGCTCTCATGCGGCTAATTCTTCGGCCTAGGTGGAACGAGCGGCAGACGGTGCAGCGCCGGATCCCGCAAGTTTTCCGCCAAACGCCTTCCGGTACTCGGTCGGCGTCATGTCCAGGATCCGCTGGAAGTGCATCCGCAGGTTCGCGCCGGTGCCCAGGCCGGTCTCGGCGGCGATCTGCTCGATGCTCAGCACGGAACACTCCAGGAGCTCACGAGCCATGTCGATGCGTGCTCGCAGGATCCAGTGCATCGGCGTGTACCCGGTGTCCTCCACGAACCGCCGGCCGAACGTGCGCGTCGACACCCCCGCGTGCCGGGCCAGGTCGGCCACCCCGATCGGCTCGCCCAGCCGGTGCAGCGCCCACTCCCTCGTCGCGGCGAACACCTCACCCAACGGCTCCGGCACGGTACGGGGAACGAACTGCGACTGGCCACCACTGCGGTACGGGGCGGCCACGATCCGCCGCGCCACATTGTTCGACGCCTGCACCCCGTGGTCACGCCGGATCAGGTGCAGGCACAGGTCGATGCCGGCCGCCACCCCCGCCGACGACAGCACCTGCCCCTCGTCGACGAACAGCACCCCCGGATCGACGGTGACCTTCGGATACTCCCGGGCCAGCACCGGCGCCATCGACCAGTGCGTCGTCGCCCGCCGGCCGTCCAGGATCCCCGCCGCGGCCAGCGCGAACGCGCCCGTGCAGATCGACACCATCCGCGTCCCCCGGAACGCCGCGTCCCGCAGGCCGTCGAGGATCCGCTGGTCGAGCGGCTGCAGCGGAGTGTTGTAGCCGGGCACGATCACGGTGTCCGCGTCGTCGAGCGCCTCCGGGCCGTACTCGACCACGAAGCCCAGCCCGTCCCGCCCCTTGACCGGCCCGGCCGCCAGCGAACAGTGCCGTAACTCGTAGGGCAGCCCATGCCTCGGAGCGAAGAGCTGCGCGCTGATGCCGACGTCCAGAGGGGCGGCGCCCGGCAGCACCAGGACCGCGATGCGGTGAGGTCTCACCCTGACAACTCTGCCGCAGCGCCGCCACCACCCTGGAAAGCCGCAGGCCGCACGTGTACCGTGGGTCGGTCGCGGAAAGGACGGTTCAGCGATGAATCAAGATCGGAGCCGCTCCACCGGGCGGCCGACTCTGGAAGAAGTGGCAGCCAGGGCCGGTGTCGGCCGTGGCACCGTGTCCCGGGTCGTGAACGGGTCGGCTCAGGTCAGTCCCAAAGCGCGGGAAGCCGTCCAGGAGGCGATCGACGCCCTGGGCTACGTCCCGAACCGGGCGGCGCGCGCGCTGGTCACTCAGCGAACCGATTCGATAGCGCTCGTGATCTTCGAGTCGGGCGAGCGGTTCTTCGCCGAGCCCTTCTTCGGCCGGATCGTGCAGTCGATCTCGTCGGTGCTGGTCGCCCGCAACCTGCAGATGGTCCTCATGATCGCGCAGGCCCCCGAGGAGCGCCGCCAGCTCGAAGGCTACCTCACCCGCCAGCACGTCGACGGCGCGCTGCTGCTCTCCCTGCACGGCGACGACCCGCTCCCGGCCATGCTCGAGGAGCGCGGCGTGCCCACCGTGCGGGCCGGTCGGCCGTATCATCCGGAGCCGGTCAGCTTCGTCGACGCCGACAACCGGGCCGGCGCCCGCGCCGCCGCCACCTACCTCCGCGACCAGGGCCGCCGCTGCATCGCCACGATCACCGGCCCGCTCGACATGGCCGTCGGCATCGCCCGCTACGACGGCTACCGCGACGTCGTCGGCGAGGGCCCGGCCGCCCGCGGCGACTTCGGCGAGCTCTCCGGCGCCGCCGCCATGGAGTGGCTCCTCCAGCAGTACCCGCAGATCGACGCCGTCTTCGCCGCCTCCGACATGATGGCCGCCGGAGCGTTGCGGGTGCTGCGCCGCGCCGGCCGCCGCGTCCCCCAGGACGTCGCCGTCGTCGGCTTCGACGACTCCGTCGTGGCCCGCCACACCGACCCGCCGCTGACCAGCGTCTACCAGCCGATCGAACAGATGGGCCAGGAGATGGTCCGCCTGCTCCTCGCCAAGATCGACGGCGATGAGCCGTCCGACTTCGAGACGGTCCTGCCCACCCGCCTGATCCTGCGTGGTTCCGCTTAACCCTTCCTTTCTCGTACGGCCACGCCGGTTCCCGTGGCCACACCGCGACGCAGGCGGTGGGTCCCGCCCATCACCGCGCCTTTCGGGCGAAAGCCGCTGCCCACCGCCTTTTCCGTGCCCTGGTCGCAGCGCTGCCCATCGGCCGTGTTCCGTGGCCGGAGCC
Source organism: Actinoplanes philippinensis (assembly GCF_900113015.1). Taxonomy (GTDB): domain Bacteria; phylum Actinomycetota; class Actinomycetes; order Mycobacteriales; family Micromonosporaceae; genus Actinoplanes; species Actinoplanes philippinensis. Next base: position 616,702 of record NZ_FONV01000003.1, on the reverse strand, counting down.
CAGCGCCGTTTCCGGGGTCCGGATGCGACGTTGCTTGTCGGCTGTGTTCTCGTGGCCGGCGTCCGGCGTTGTTTCCGGGGGCATTGATGGAGCCCTGCGTGCTGGCCGGGGAACGTCGTCGTGGGGGTCCTGATCGCGACGGCTGGACGGCGCGCGCCGAACTCTCGCTCGTGGTCTGCGGAGGGGGTGTGGCGGCTGCCTTCGGACGAGGCTCGTCTTGAGCCGGCGGCGTGTGGCTCGGCTCGGACGGACGGCTTCCGGAGAGCGTGGGTGGGGCTCGTCGGTTGAGTGCGTCTGTGGACCGGGTTTGTTCGGGCCGTGGGCACCGCATATGCCCGGCGGGCGCGCTGGAGCCTTGAGCGGCTTCGGTGTCGCGGGAAGCGGCGGGACGGGTAGGGGCGGTTGGGGAGGTGTGGCCGTACCGCTGCGGGTGGGAATTGGCCCGGCGGGGGAGACCTGGCGGGACCGGGGGAGAAGAGATGTCTGAGCGGGGGTGACCCGGGGCGCAGGTAGGAGAGGAGCGGGGGTGAAGGAGGTCAGGGGGTGGAGGCGGTGCGGAGTTCGGTCAGGCGCTGGCGTAGCAGGGCGGCCTGGGCCGGGCTCAGGGCTCGCTCGTTGAGGCGCTGGCGGACCTTGTCGAGCAACTGGTCGACCTGGTCGGTGACGTTGTCGTCACCCGGGTCGATGAGGCGGAGGAGGTTCTGGAAGTCGAGGGCCACGTCGGCGCGGATCTCGCCCTGCTGCTGGCCCTCGTCGATGGTGTTCTGGACTCGGGTCAGGGCTGCCTCGACGGTCAGGATCGGGTTGGTGGGGGTGATCCTGGTGGGCTCGGGTGGGGACGGCGGCGGGGCGGCGGGGCTGGTCGGCTCGACCGCCTCCTTGGGGGCCGGCGACCCGGCGCCGGCCGTGGTGGGGGACGCGGCGGGTGGCTGGGCCAGGTCGGTCGGGTCGGCGGGGGCGTTGGCGGCGTAGAGGACCGCCACGAAGATGGCAGCGACGCCGGCCAGGGCCGCGCCGAAGGCGACCCGCCGGGCGCCGGCGGAGGTGACCCGGGGCTGGGCGGGCAGCACCTTGGCGTGGCCGGTCGGGGGTGGCTTGGGCAGTGGGATTGTGAGCCGGGCCGGGGCCGACGGGACGAGGCGGGTAAGGACACGGCGGGCCTGGGCGGCGGTGGGGCGGCGGCTCGGGTTCTCGTCGAGGCAGCCGAGGATCAGCTCGCGCAGCCGGGCCGGCAGGGTCTCCGGCAGCGGGGTGGGGCCGTGCGCCTGCGCGGCGGCCAGCTCCTCCCAGGTGTTGACGTCGTACGGCGGATCGCCGGTCACCATCTCGAACAACAGCACGCCCAGCCCGTACAGATCGGTGGCGGGTTCGGCGGGTTTGCCGTCGAGCCGTTCCGGCGCGGCGTAGGCGGGGGTGCCGAAACTGACACCGGTGTCGTCGTCGTCGGCCTCGCCGGCGGCCGCGCTGATCCCGAAGTCGAGGAGTTTGACCCCGCCGGGGCACAGCATCACGTTGCCGGGCTTGATGTCGCGGTGCACCACCCCGGCGGCGTGCGCGGCGGCCAGCGCCTCGGCGACGGCCGCCCCGATCGACACGGCCTCGCCCCACGGCACCGGCCCGTCGGCGTCGCACAGCCGGGCCGCGACGGTCTCGCCGCTGAGCAGCTCCATCACCACGAACGGCGCGACCGATCCGTCCGGGCGGACCGCCTCACGGTAGTCGTGGACGGCGGCGATGCCCGGGTGGGAGAGCCGGGCCGCGAGCCGCGCCTCCCGCCAGGCCATGTGCGCGGCCCGGGTGTCCCCGGCCGGCAACTTGACCGCGACCGGCCGGTCCAGCAGCTCGTCGGTGGCCCGCCAGACCTGCGCCATGCCACCGGTCTCGAGGAGCGTGACGAGGCGGTATCGCGAGGCGAGCAGCACTCCCGAGTCCGGCCAAACTTCGTGCATCCCAGGACATTCGCCCAGTACGGCACAGCATGTCAACTCCCGCATTCGCGGGGCGCGGCGCATCTCACCGTCCGTGAGAAAACCGGTGCAACTGATCCGCAACCGAGGACGCACCCGGCTGAACCCGGAGCCGCCGAGGATGGCATCACCCCCGAGTTGAGGAGTTCTCCCGAATGCGTATGCGCCGTAGTGCCGCAGCCGTCGCTCTGGCCGTGGCGGTCGTCGTCCCGACCGCTGTGACCGGCGTGGCCGCCTATGCCCAGAGCCCGGTTCCGGCTGTGCAGGCGGCCAAGAAGCCGTCGAAGCCCGCCAAGCCGGCGAAGCCGGAGAAGAAGGCGCCGTTCCAGGCGAGCGGAACGGTCACCGCCGTCGACGCGGCCGCCGGGACGCTCACCGTCGCCGCCCGCAGCGGCACCAAGGACGTACGCGGCAAGACCGTGACCCTGACCGTCGCGTCGAACGCGCGGATCGTGCTGAACGGCAAGAAGGTGAAGCTGGAGGCTCTTGCCACCGGCCTGCGGGTGTCGGTGACCGGCATACGGTCGGGCGCCACCTACACCGCCGTCAAGGTCCAGGCGGCCGGGAAGGTGAAGCCGGCTCCGGCGCCCACCCCGTCCGTCTCCGTGCCGCCCACCGAGACGCCCACCCCGACGCCGTCCGAGTCGGTCGAGCCGTCCGAGTCGGTCGAGCCGTCCGAGTCCGTCGAGCCGTCGGAGTCGGTGGAGCCGTCCCACTCGGTGGAGCCGTCGGAGCCCACCGGGTCGCCCTCGCCGTCCGAGTCCGAGGACGACTGACGAGACCACCGGCGACCGGTACGCCCCACCCGCCATGACAAGCCGGGGCGTGCCGGTCGCCGGCGTTGAAGGACTAAGACCGGGCGCCCTCCGGCCGATTGCTGGCGGGGAGGGACCGGACCAGGACGGAGAGTGGCATGCCACCAGCGGTACGCGGCGGCTCGTGGCGCGATCCGGTGCTGATCACGGTGGCCGTGTCCGCCGTGATCGTGGTCGGCGGCCTCCTGCTGGACGTGGGGACGCCCCGCGCCCAGATGATCGCCGGCGGGATCGTCACCCCGATCCTCGACCTCGCGCTGTTCTGGCTGTCGCGCCGGGTCTGCCGGGTCCCGGGCATGCCGCCGCACGCGCGCCGTTTCTGGGCCGCGGTCGGCGTGGGTGGCCTGCTGTTCTGCACCGGCGACGTGGTGGACCTGTGGACCACCCTCGCCGATCCGGGCATCCAGCAGATCGGGTTCCACCCGGTGCAGTCGGCGACGATGATGCTCGGCGTCGTGGTGATGATGGCCGGCCTCCTGCTGCCCCAGCGCAGGGTGAGCCGGTCCCGCCGCGAGCAGACCCGGCTGCTGCTGGACACCACGATCCTGATGTCCGCGTCGGCGGTGGTGGCGTGGTGCCTGATGACCCGGCCGGGAATGGCCGGGGCCGGCCCGGGGGCGTTCTTCCTGGCGCTGTTCGGCTGCGGCGTGGTGCTCTGCGCGATCTTCGTGGCGATCCGGTCGGGGCTGACCGGGGTGGCCCCGATGAGCCGGGTCGCCGCCGTCCCGATGGTGCTCGCGCCGATCGGTCTGGCCGTGTCGAGCGTGCTGCTGCCCAGCGGCAGTGTGCCGGACACCGGTGTGCAGATGGCGTCGATCCTCCTCCCATGCTTCCTGGTGCTGGCCGGGCCGCGGCTGCAGGAACGGCACGGGGTGGACGGTCTCGACGGGCGCGAGTGGTTCAGCCGCCGCCGGCGGTACAGCGTCCTGCCGTACACCGGAACCCTGGTCTGTGCCGTTGCCCTGGTCTTCGTGCTGGCCACCCGGGGGCTCGGCGTGTCGGCGTGGGGCGCGCTGGCCGGCCTGCTGGTCAACGTGGGCGTGGTGATCGCCCGTCAGGTGCTGGCGCTGGCCGAGAACGACTCCCTGGTGGGCCAGATCCGGCAGCGGGAGCAGCGTCTGACGTCATTGCTGGAGCACTCCTCGGAGATCATCTCGATCGCCGAGGAGTCCGGCGCGCTGACCTATGTGAGCCCGGCGGTCGAGCGGATCCTCGGTTTCCCGGTGGCGGACGTCCTGGGCCGCTGCTCGCTGGACACCCTGCACCGCGACGACCGCGCGCGGCTCGACGCCGAGCTGGCCGAGCTCTATGCGACGCCGGGCGCCGAGATGACCTTCCAGGGCCGCTACCAGCACGCCGACGGGTCGTGGCGCTGGCTGGAGGTGGTCGCGGTGAACCTGCTCGACGAGCCCGGCATCGGCGGCATCGTGTGCAACTCGCGGGACGTCACCGAGTCGCGGGAGCTGCACGAGCGGCTGCGCTACCAGGCCGGGCACGACGATCTGACCGGGCTGGCGAACCGGCGCGGGTTCACCGGGGCGATGGACGCGTGCCCGGGCGACGCCACGGTGCTGTTGATCGACCTCAACGGCTTCAAGGGCATCAACGACACGTACGGGCACGCGACCGGCGACGCCGTGCTGCGGCACGTGGCGGACCTGCTGCGCGACTGCACCGGCCCGCACGACGTGCCGGCCCGGCTGGGCGGCGACGAGTTCGCGGTGCTGACCGGCGGCGACCGGCCGGCGGCGGAGCGGATGGCGCGGCGGATCCGGGCCGGGCTCGGCGTGCCCACCGCTATCGGCGGACGGGAGCTGACGGTGGGCGCGAGCATCGGCATCGCGACCGGCCCGGCGGGCGGCGGCGACCACCTGCTCAACACCGCCGACCTGCTGATGTACGAGGAGAAGCAGCGCAGCCGGACGTTGACGTCATGAGGCGGCACGTCGTGTCGGCCGGGCTGATCTGCCTGCTCGGCACCGTCTGGTTCATCCTCTGGACGGCCTTCCGGCCGGGCCCGGTGGCGATCGGCTACGTGTTCATGCCGCTGTCGATGGCCGTGGGCGGGCTGGCGGCGCACTCGCTGCGCCGCCGGATGACGCCGGCGCCGGCCGGCCGGCGGTTCTGGCTGCTGCTGGAGATCTGCTGCTACCTGTTCGCGGCCGGGTTCGGGGTGCTGCTGGCGGACGCGGTGCGGACCGCGCCGGAGCTGCCGGCGATGCCCCCGCTGGGCGCCGGCCTGATCGGCGCCGGGGTGCTCGTCGCCATGTGGGGCGTGGCCCAGGTCCCGGTCGGCGTGTCGAGCTGGTACGAACGTGGCAAGCAGTGGCTGGACCGGACCATCGCGTTCCTCGGCTGCTCGACCGTGCTGTGGCACTTCGGCATCTCCCCGATGTTCTGGGCGCCCGACCCGTGGACCCCCTCGGCGCTGGTGGTGCTGCTGCTGGCCTGCCTGTTCGCGGCCGGGGCGATCACCAAGGTGTCGTACATCGCGGGCGGCCCGGTGGACCGCCGGGCGATGCGGCTGGTCGCCTCGACGGGACTGATGGCGGCCGGGGTGGCGCTGCTCGCGGTGCTCGGCGGCTATCACGGGATCCTGCCCGGCCAGGCGGTGTGCATGCCGGTCTGCGGCCTGCTGATCGCTCTGGGCGCACGCCGTCAGCTGGCCGCCGACGGTGCTCCGGCGCGTACCGGCGGGGGCAGTGTGTGGCTGCCGTACCTGGCGGTGCTGGCCGTCGACGTGCCGGTCGCCGACGTGCTGATCCGGCCGTGGCACTGGGCGCCGGGCGTCTGGGAGGGCCGGGTCGTGGTGCTGGCCGCGGTCGTGGTGACCGCCCTGGTGGCGCTGCGGCAGTTCGTGGTGCACCGGGAGAACGCCCGGCTGCTGCGGGAGAAGCAGGAGTCGGAGGCGCTGCTGCGGCACGAGGCGACGCACGACCCGCTGACCGGCCTGGCCAACCGCGCCCTGTTCCGGTACGCCCTGGACCGTGCCCTGGAGACCGGCCCGGCGACCGTGCTGCTGGCCGACCTGGACGAGTTCAAGACGGTGAACGACTCGCTCGGCCACGACGCCGGCGACGGTCTGCTGATGGCGTTCGCGCGGGTGCTGCGGGACGCGGCCGGCGACGGCGCCGAGGTGGCCCGGCTGGCCGGCGACGAGTTCGCGGTGCTGGTCCCGCCGGGTGTGATGGGTGAGGAGGTGGCCCGGCGGATCGCCGACGCCACCGCGGCGCCGATCAGTGAGCAGCGGCTGCTGGTGAAGTTCAGCGCCGGGCTGGCGACGGCCCCGCCGAACACCTCGGTCAGTGACGTGCTGCGCCAGGCCGACGCCGCCCTCTACGCGGCGAAGGAACGCGGCCGGGCCAACTGGGTCCGCTACGCCTGGGGCATGGAACGCCCGGCGTCGGCGCACGCCCGGCTCGGCGGCGACCTGCGGCGCGCCCTGGACGCCGGCGAGTTCCGGATCGTCTACCAGCCGATCGTGTCGCTCGGCGACGGCGAGATCGTCGGGGTGGAGGCGCTGGTGCGCTGGGAGCACCCGGAGCGCGGCCTGGTGTCGCCGGCCGATTTCATCCCGGCCGCCGAGCGGACCGGGCTGATCGTGCCGCTGGGCCGCTGGGTGCTGCGCGAGACGTGCCGGCAGGCGGCCGCGTGGATCGCCGAGTTCGGCCCGGACGTGCTGGACAAGGCGGCGCCGAACGTGTCGGTGCGGCAGCTGCACGACCCGGACTTCGTCGCCGACGTGGCGGCCGCGCTCGCCGACTCCGGGCTGCCTGCGAACCGGCTGGTCCTGGAGCTGACCGAGTCGGCGGTGCTGCGTGGCCAGCACGTCTCCCAGGTGCTGCACGAGCTGCACGACATGGGGGTGCGGCTGGCGCTCGACGACTTCGGCACCGGCGAGTCGTCGCTGAGCCTGCTGCGCGCCTTCCCGGCGGCGATCGTCAAGCTGGACAAGTCGTTCGTCGACGGCATCGAGCTCGACGAGCCGGACACCCCGGCGGCGGACGCCCGGCAGGCGGTGGCCCGGGCGGTGGCGCAGCTCGCCGACGCGCTGGGCCTGGACACCGTCGCCGAGGGCATCGAGAGCCAGGAGCAGGCCGACCGGCTGCTGCGGCTCGGATACCACGTCGGTCAGGGCTATCACCTGGGGCGGCCGATGCCGCCCGGGCAGCTGACCGAGCTCCTCGCGGCACGGCGCGTGAAGGCGGCGGCTTAATTCCCCGATATCGTACGGCGATGAGCGTGGCCGACGACGGAACCGAGACCGCCCGGTCGCTCACCGAGTGGCTGGGCCAGCTGACGTTCGCCGACCTGCCGGAGGGTGACGCCGCCACGCGGATCGCCGACTCGGTGACGCGGTGGGCGCAGTGGCAGGGCTGGCGGGTGTACCGTCGTGCGCCCAGTGTCTTCCCGCTGCCGCCGCCGCTGCGGGGCAACTCGGTCATCGACGTGGCCTGCGCCCGGCCGGGCAGCCCGCCGCTGGCGATCGAGATCGACCGGACCGATCGTCAGCGGACCGTCGACAAGCTGCTGGCCGAGGCCGCCGCGGGCCGGGTCGCGATCTGGGTGCGGTGGGGGACCGGCCCGTTCCCGCCGCCCCCGCTGCCGGTGCACCTGGTGGTCCGTGAGGCGTCGCGCCGGGCCGGCCGCTGGCATACCGTGTCGGCGGCGCCACCTCCGCCGCGCCACTCCGGGGCCGTCCCCTCCGGAGACGACGTCCACGCCGAGGAGCTGCCGTGGGAGATGTGACCGAGAGCCCGTACCGTCTCGCCTGGCGGGTCACCGAGCCGCTGCACGCGATGATCTACTTCGTGCCGGAGGCGCCGGAGCGGTACGCGAGGTTCGGCATCCGCCCGATGGACGGCTACTTCGCCTCCCGGGGCGCCGCGTTCGGCCCGGTGGGCCCGGAGGTCGTCGCCGCCACCTTCTACAACTTCAACCCGGCCCGGGTGGCCCGCGCCCTGCCGGCGGTCTGGTCCAAGGCGTCGCCGCAGCAGGTTCTGGCGGCCCGTCTGGAGGCCGCTGACGCCGCTCTGACCCGCGGGCTGGGCGCCGAGGTCGTGACCGGCCCGGAGGTCGCCGAGGCGGCCGGTCTGGCGCGCCGGGCGGCGGAGAAGGCGGCCACCCTGCCGCACGGCCGCCCGCTGTTCGCCGCGCACGCCGCTCTGCCCTGGCCGGACCGCCCGCACCTGGTGCTCTTCCACGCCCAGACGCTGCTGCGCGAGTTCCGCGGCGACGGGCACGTGGCGGCGCTGCTGGCGAACGGGATCAGCGGCTTGGACGCGATCGTGATGCACGAGGCCAGCGGCGCGTCGCCGGCCGGCTTCCTGCGCGGCAGCCGGGGCTGGAGCGACGAGCAGTGGGCGCAGGCCGAGGACGATCTGCGCCGCAGCGGCCTGCTCGACGCGGGCGGGAAGCTGACCGAGGCCGGGGTGGCGCTGCGGGCCCACGTCGAGGACCGGACCGACCAGGTGGCCGAGGTGGCCTATCGGGCGATCGGCGAGGACGGGTGCCGGCGGCTGGCCGAGCTGACCCGGCCGCTGAGCCGCGCCGTCGTCAAGGGTGGCCTACTCAACCCGATGAGTCTGATCACGCATTCCTCTCGGCCGAATCATTTGCCGGAGGGTAATCAGTAGGTCACTCTTGGTGCGTGACACAACATCAGCGGAGACACCCGGCGTCCTGGTGGACGCAGTTCCAAGAGGCCTCCGAGCGGTTCGACACCGCGTACCTGACCGAGGGGTTGGGTGACCTGATCACCCCGAAGATAAGCTCGCCGCTGCTGCGGCGGGAGGCGGAGATCGCCACCGACGTCGTGGTGCGGCACCTCAACAAACCGCAGGCGGACGAGTTGGCGGACCGGGCACGCAAGAGCACCGAGCGGCTCATCGAGACGGTGACGCGGCTCGAGGAGCGCTCCGGCGACGGGTTCTCCCTCGTCGAGGCGCACGCGCTGTGCCACCTGCTCGAGGGCCGCTTCGGCGAGGCCGCCCACGCGTGCGAGGAGTTCATCAAGACCCAGCAGGTCCTGCGGATCTTCGTCGGCGCGATGCGGCTGGAGCGGTTCGACGCGGACCTGGCGGTCAAGATGCTCGCCGCCGGGCACCAGCCGGCCGCGGCGATGCACTCCGGCCTGGTCGTCGGCAAGTACAGCTGGTGGCCGAGCTGGCTCATCACGATCGTCACCGAGCGGGCGATGGATGGACATCTCGACAAAGAGACCGTCGAGGCGCTGGACCGCTGTGCGTACGCGGAGCTGACCCCGGCCCAGTCGCGGATCGCCCGCCGCCTGCTGGCCGGGGAGGACGCGCTGATCGACGCCTCGGCCGTCCGGCTGGAGGGCCTGGGCGAGATGGACGCCGCCGAGAAACTCCGCAAGGGCGACCTGACGGCGGTCGCCCTCGCGGCACGTCTCATCCCGGTGTGACCCGGGCCGGCCGGCTCAGGCGCCGCCCTCGGTGAGCGTCACCGTGGCCGGCTGGAACGCCGAGCCGGTCACGTCCACACCCGCGGCCTTGGCCTGCGCGATCGCCTGGTTGATGTAGTCGTTCGTGTAGGCCGGGCCCTCCGGGGCGGCTTTCAGGACCGTGTCACCGGTCTGGTTCTTCGTGGTCTGCGAGATCTCCACGGTCTGTTTCCAGGCCGCCTCGTCGATCACGCCGATCCCGGCGCCGGCGGCCGGCCAGACCAGCTTGTTGACCTCGTTCATCTGCCACAGCTGGTGGCTCTTGCCCAGCTTGGAGCCCTTGGCGACGACCAGGTCACGGCACTTCTCGGGGTTGTCCCGGCAGTACGCCCACCCCTTGATCGTGGCGGTCAGGAACTTCACCGTCTGCGCCTGGTAGTTCGGGTCGTTCAGCTTCTCGGTGTTCGCCCACACCGCGTCCTGCAGCATCGACGACCCCTCGGTCTTCCAGTCGATGATCGCGAAGTCGTCGGCGGTGTAGAGCTGCCCGGTCGCCGGGTTCTTCGCCTCCAGCAGCTGGGCGTACTCGTTGTAGCTCATCGCCTGGGCGGCGTCGATCTCCTTCTTCAGCAGCGCCTGCATGTCGAACTGCTGCTGCACCAGGGTGACGTCCTTGCTCGGGTCGAGCCCGGCCTTGGTCATGCCGGCGAACAGCTCGAACTCGTTGCCGAAGCCCCAGTTGCCGACCTTCTTGCCCTTGAGGTCGGCGGCCTTGGTGATGCCGCTGTCCTTCCAGGCGACCTGGTAGGTGCCGGAGCGGGCGAAGATCTGCCCGACGTCGGTGATCCCGGCGCCCTGCTCCCGGGAGGCGAGGGCCTTGGGCACCCAGGCGATCGCGTAGTCGGCCTTGCCGGTGGCGAGCACCGTCTGCGGGACGATGTCGACACCGCCTTCGAGCAGCTCGACGTCGAGCCCCTGCTCTTTGTAGAAGCCCTGGTCCACGGCGGCGATGTAGCCGGCGAACTGGGCCTGGTAGAACCACTGCAGCTGCAGCTTGATCGGGGTGAGGGCGCCGCTCGCGCCGGGGGCGGGGGTGCTGGGCGTGTCGGCGGTGCCGCAGGCGGTGAGGGCCAGGAGGGAGGCAAGGACTATCCGGGAGAGCTTCAACGCGTACCCCTAACTGATCAAACGTTGTTTCCAAGGCGTGGCCAGGCGCTCCAGCAGGAGCGTGACCAGGTAGAAGGTGAGTCCGAGGAGGCAGGCGCCGGCCACGAAGGCCCAGGCACGGGGATAGGCGGTGAACGCCGCGGCGGAGGTGATCCGCGCGCCGAGCCCGTCCTGCAGCCCGCCGAAGTACTCGGCGACGACCGCGGCGATCACGGCCAGCGACGACGCCTGCCGCAGGCCGGTGAAGAGGTGGGGGAGCGCGCCGGGCAGCCGCACCTTCCGGGCGAAGGTCCAGCCCGAGGCGGCGTACGTGCGCATCAGCTCCTGATGGACCGGGCTCACCTCGCGCAGCCCGCGCAGCAGGTTGAGGAAGACCGGGAAGAACACCACGATGCCGGTGACCAGGCGGCGGGGGACGCTGCTGGTCGACTCGAACATGTTGTTGAGGATCGGGGCGAGCGCGATGATCGGCAGCGCGTTGACCACCGCCGCGAACGGGATCGACACCTCGCCGAGGAACCGTGACCGGCTCGCGGCCAGCGCCGCCAGCACCGCCAGCAGGGTTCCGCCGATCAGGCCCACGAGCGCGTTGGCGCCGCTGGCCAGGGCCGCGTCCCAGATGTTCTGCTTCTGCTCGACGATCTGCGCCCCGATCGCCGACGGGGCCGGGAGGATGAACGGGGCGACCCGCCCGGCGGTCACGAAGACCTCCCACAGGACCAGGGCGAGAAGACCGAAGAGCACCGGCGGGAGCACTCGTCTCATGCTCTCAGCGCCTGTCGTACCTCGGTGATCTTCTCGAAGTAGACCGGCGCCTGCCGTCCCGCCTCGTCCCGGGACGGGAGTTTCACCTCGATCGACGCGGTGATCCGGCCGGGCCGGGCGGACATGACGACCACCCGGTCGGAGAGGAACACCGCCTCGGAGATCGAGTGGGTGACGAAGACCGTGCTGGTGCCGGTCTTCGCGCAGATGCTCAGCAGCTCCGACTGGAGGCGTTCCCGGGTCATCTCGTCGAGCGCCCCGAACGGCTCGTCCATCAGCAGCAGCGGCGGCTGGACCGCGAGGGCCCGGGCGATCGCCACCCGCTGCTGCATGCCGCCGGAGAGCTGACCCGGATAGTGCCCGGCGAAGTCGGCCAGCCCGACCAGCTCCAGCATCCGGTCGGCCTTGGCCCGCCGCTCGGCCTTGGACACGCCGCGCAGTTCGAGGGGCAACTCGACGTTGCGGCGCACGGTCCGCCACTCGAAGAGGCCGGCCTGCTGGAAGGCGATGCCGTACTCCTGCTCGCGGCGGGCCTGGGCGGCCGGCCGGTCGGCCACGGTGACCGTTCCGGCGGTCGGCTCGATCAGGTCGGCGATCAGCCGCAGCAGGGTGCTCTTGCCGCAGCCGGACGGGCCGATCAGCGACACGAACTCGCCGTCGCCGACGGTCAGGTCCACCTCGGACAGGGCGAGCACCTCGTCGCCACGTCCCTGGTTGAAGACCTTGGTCAGACCGGAGACCACCACGGCGGTCATAGGGTCACCACCTCCACGTGGCGCCGGTGCCGCATCAGCGGCAGTTCGAGTAGGGAGACGGCGCCGGCGACGAGCAGGCCCAGCAGGGCCGCGCCGAGCATCGCCGTGTAGACCTTGGCGGGATCGCTGGTGGCCTCCCGCGAGTACTCGATGATCAGGCGGCCGATGCCGCCGCGCGTGCCGGTCGAGATCTCGCCCACCACCGCGCCGACCACGGCGGCCGCCCCGGCCAGGCGCAGCGCCGGGAAGAGGTAGGGCAGCGCCGCCGGGAACCGGAGTTTCACCAGCGTGCGCCACCAGCCCGCGGCGTAGCTGCGCATCAGTTCGGCGCCGGCCGCCGACGGCGACTGGAGCCCGCGCAACATGCCCACCGCGACCGGGAAGAACGCCAGGTAGGCGGCGATCACCGACACGCTCGCCCAGGGCGGCATCAGCGTGCCGCCCCAGCCGGCGATCAGCGGCGCGAGCGCCACCAGCGGCACGGTCTGGGAGAGGATGACGTACGGCAGGAGCCCGCGCTCGACGATCCGGAACCGTTGCATGGCGGCCGCGAGGACGAGCCCGATCAGTGTTCCGGCCAGGAACCCGGCCGCCGTGATCCCGAGGGTGAACAGGCACGCGTCGAGCACCACGATCCACACCGGCCGGCCACCGGTCATCTCCGGGTCGGTCAGCCGCCCGAGGATCGTCCACAGGTGTGGCATGGAGAGGTCGTCGGCGCGCGGGAGCACCCGCACGCCGAACAGCACCGTCCCCTCGGGATCGCCGGCCGCCTTGTACCCCTCCCAGAGCAGGGCGGCCGCGATCAGTCCGGCGATCACCGAGAGGACGCGCCTCACGAGAACGCCGGGATGATGTGCTCGCCGTAGGCGGCCAGCGTCGACTCCTTGCCGTCGTGCTGCAGGTAGACGGAGAACTGGTCGACGCCGAGTTCGCGCAGTTCCTGCAGCTTCTTGACGTGGCTCTGCACGGGGCCGAGGACGCAGAACCGGTCCACGATCTCGTCCGGCACGAAGGTGGTGTGACTGTTGCCGGCCCGGCCGTGCTCGCTGTAGTCGTACCCCTGCCGGGCCTTGATGTAGTCGGTGAGGGCCTGCGGCACCGCACCGCCGTCGCCGCCGTAACGGGCCACGATGTCGGCGATGTGGTTGCCGACCATGCCGCCGAACCAGCGCGTCTGCTCCCGCTGGTGTGCCAGGTCGTCGCCGACGTAAGCGGGCGCGGCCACGCAGAACTTGATGGCGTCCGGGTCGCGTCCCTGGTCGGAGGCCGCCTTCCGGACCGCCTTGATCATCCATTCGGCGATGTCCGGGTCGGCGAGCTGCAGGATGTATCCGTCACCCACCTCGCCGGTGACGGCCAGGGCCTTCGGGCCGTACGCGGCCACCCAGACCTCCAGGCGGCTGCCGGCCGCCCAGGCCAGCTGCAGCTCCTGGCCGCGGACCGTGACCTTCTGCCCGTTGCCGAGGCCCTTGATCGCCAGGACGCTCTCGCGGAGCTGGCCGAGGGTCTGCGGGGTGAGGCCGAGCACGCGCAGCGCCGAGTCGCCGCGCCCGATCCCGCAGACGGTCCGGTTGCCGTACATCTCGTTGAGGGTCGCGAAGGTCGAGGCGATGACCGTCCAGTCCCGGGTGCCCGGGTTGGTCACCATCGGGCCGACGACGATCCGCTCGGTCGCGGCCAGGATCGCCGAGTAGACGACGAACGGCTCCTGCCACAGCACGTGCGAGTCGAAGGTCCAGAAGTGGCTGAAGCCGGCCGCCTCGGCCTTCTTCGCCCACTCGACGACCTCCAGCGCGGGTGGATCGTTCTGTAGCACCACACCGATGTCCAAGATCCACCCCTTTCTAGATCAGGTAGTCGCTGAGGCCGCGTTTGAGGTACCGGCCGCGGCCGGCCCGCCCGGTGTACTCGCCACCGGACGCGATCACCTCGCCGCGGGACAGGACCGTGTCGACCTTGCCGTCGATCTCCCAGCCCTCCCAGGCGGAGTGGTCCATGTTCATGTGGTGGGTCTCGACGCTGATCCGGGTGCGCCCGGCCGGGTCGTAGAGCACGATGTCGGCGTCCGAGCCGGGGGCGATGATCCCCTTTCTCGGGTAGAGGCCGAACATCCGCGCCGGGGTGGTCGCGATCGTCTCCACCCAGCGGCCCAGCGACAACTTCCCGTCGACGACACCCTGGTAGAGCAGGTCCACCCGGTGCTCGACGCTGCCGATCCCGTTGGGGATCTTCGAGAAGTCGCCGAGGCCCAGCTCCTTCTGGTCCTTGAAGCAGAACGGGCAGTGGTCGGTCGAGACCACGGACAGATCGTTGGTACGCAGCCCCTGCCACAGGTCGGCGCGATGCGTCTCGTGCTTGCTCCGCAGCGGCGTCGAGCAGACCCACTTGGCGCCCTCGAATCCCGGCGCGCCGAGCTGGTCCTCCAGCGTCAGGTACAGATACTGCGGGCAGGTCTCGGCGAAGACGTTCTTACCCAGGTCACGGGCATTGCGGACCTGTTCGAGGGCCTTCGACGCGGACAGGTGCACGATGTACAACGGACAGTCGGCCGCCACGCTGGCCAGCCAGATCGCCCGGCTGGTGGCCTCCGCCTCCAGCTCCTGCGGCCGGGTCAGGCCGTGGTGGATCGGGTCCGTCTCGCCGCGTTCGAGGGCCTGCTTGACCAGCACGTCGATGGCCGGGCCGTTCTCCGCGTGCATCATGATCATGGCGCCGTTGTCGCGCGCCTTCTGCATCGCGCGCAGGATCTGGCCGTCGTCGGAGTAGAAGACGCCCGGGTACGCCATGAACAGCTTGAAGCTGGTGATGCCCTCGTTGCTCACCAGGTGGTCCATCGCCTTGAGGGACTCGTCGTCGACGCCGCCGAGGATCTGGTGGAAGGCGTAGTCGATGTGGCAGTTGCCGTCGGCCTTGCCGTGCCAGGCGGCCAGCCCGTCCTGGACCACCTCGCCGTACCGCTGCACCGCGAAGTCGATGATCGTGGTGGTGCCGCCGATCGCCGCCGCCCTGGTGCCGGTGTCGAAGGTATCGCTGGCGTGGGTGCCGCCGAACGGCAGCTCCATGTGGGTGTGCGCGTCGACGGCGCCGGGGATCACGTACTTCCCGGTGGCGTCGAGGACCTCAGGTCCGTCGGGGGCCTGCCCGGGCGCGTAGATCGCGGCGATCGTCTCGCCGTCGACCAGCACGTCCGCGGTGATCGGCCCGGTCGGCCCGACGACCGTCCCGCCCTTGATCAGCAGGCTCACGGCGCCACCAGCCCGTCGTAGCTGTCGGGCCGGCGATCGCGGTAGAACTGCCACCGGTCGCGGACCGTGCCGAGCAGGCTCAGGTCCAGGTCGCGGACGATCAGCTCGGGGAGGTGGGTGTCCGCGACCTCGCCGACGAACTTCCCCTCCGGGTCGACGAAGTACGTCTGCCCGTAGAAGTCGTTGTCACCGAGGTCCTCGACGCCGACCCGGTTGATCGCGCCGATGAAGTACTCGTTGGCCACGGCGCTGGCCGGCTGCTCCAGCTGCCACAGATACGACGAGAGGCCGCGGCTCGTGGCCGACGGGTTGAACACGATCTGCGCCCCGTTGAGGCCGAGCGCGCGCCAGCCCTCCGGGAAGTGCCGGTCGTAGCAGATGTAAACGCCCACCCTGCCGACCGCGGTGTCGAAAACCGGATAACCCAGGTTTCCCGGACGGAAGTAGAACTTCTCCCAGAAACCCTTCACCTGCGGGATGTGGTTCTTCCGGTATTTGCCGAGATATCTGCCGTCGGCATCGACCACCGCCGCTGTGTTGTAAAGGACTCCGGGCTGCTCCTGCTCATACATCGGCAGGACCATGACCATTCCCAGTTCGGCGGCGAGCGCCTGGAAACGCTCGGTCGTCGGGCCGGGGATCGACTCGGCGTACTCGTAGTAGGCGGCGTCCTGCACCTGGCAGAAGTACGGGCCGTAGAACAGCTCCTGGAAGCAGATCACCTTCGCCCCCTGGGCGGCGGCCTCACGAGCGTAGTCCTCGTGTGCCTTGATCATCGATTCCTTGTCGCCCGTCCAGGTGGTCTGGACGAGGGCGGCGCGGACGACTCCGGTCGTCATTGCGGCCCCTCTCTTTTGATCTTCTACGCACGCGCAGTGCGCCGGGAAGCGCCTGTGATCGTGTGTTTACTCCTAGTTATAGGGTCAGCGCCAGGGCTTGCCTGGAAGGCCCGGATGCCGTAGGACACTAACGACACAGATTGAGGCGAACAATTGCCCGTACGTTACGGAATGTTTCGGAGACGATAATTTGCTGACCCTGATCACCGGGGCGGTTCAGGACAGAAGCGCCCGCGGCATTGCGGCGGCGGTGAGCCGGTTGATCACGTCCGGCCACCTGCCCGCCGGCGCACGCCTGCCCACCGTCCGGCTGGTCGCGGGCTCGCTCGGGGTGAGCCCGACGACGGTCAGCGAGGCGTGGCGCAATCTGATCCTGGCCGGAGCGATCCAGACCCGGGGACGGTCCGGCACCTTCGTGTCCGGGCCGCTGCCACCCCGGGCCCGGCTGCGGTACGCCCAGCTCAGCGGCGCTCGGGTGGACCTGCCGCAGGACCTGTCCACCGGCGTGCCCGACCCGGAGCTGCTGCCCGACCTGGCCCCGGCGCTACGGCGGATCGGGGACGGGCGATGGGCCGGCAGCTACCTCGACGCCCCGGTGCTGCCGGATCTCGAAGCGCTCTTGCGGGAGCGGTGGCCGTACCCGCCGGAGAGGCTGACCGTCGTCGACGGCGCGATGGACGCCCTCGACCGGGTGGCCGGCGCCGTCCTGCGGTACGGCGACCACGTGCTCGTCGAGAACCCGGCCTTCCCGCCGCTGCTCGATCTGCTCCAGGCCCTCGGCGCCACCGTCGTCGGGGTGCCGATGGACTCGGCCGGCCTCGTCCCGGACGCCCTGCGGCAGGCCCTCCGTGACTACCGGGCGGTCGCTCTCTTCCTTCAGCCGCGTGCCCACAACCCCACCGGTACCAGCATGGACGAGTCCCGCGCGGCGCTACTGGCGAACGTCCTCCTCGACGCGCCGCATCTGCTGGTGGTCGAGGACGACCACGCCGGCGCGATAGCCACCGCCCCGCCCGTCAGCATCGGCCGCTACCTGCCCGAACGCACCGTGCACGTGAGCGGGTTCTCCAAGAGCCACGGGCCGGACCTGCGGCTGGCGGCGGTCGGCGGCCCGGCGCACGTGCTCGACGCGCTCGCCGACCGGCGCCTGCTCGGGCCCGGCTGGTCCAGCCGGCTGCTTCAGGGCGTACTCCTTGATCTGCTGACCGACCCGCAGGCCGTGGCGCGCGTCGCGGCCGCCCGGGACGCCTATGCCGCGCGCCGTTCCGCCCTGCTGACCGCGCTGCGCGCCCGCGGGGTGACGGCCACCGCGGCCGACGGGATCAACCTCTGGATGGCCGTTTCCGATCAGCAGAACGCCATGGTGGCGCTGGCCGCCCACGGTGTCGCTGCCGCGCCCGGCGCTCCGTTCTGCGTCACCCCGCTGGACAGCGACCACCTCCGCATCACCGCCGGCCTGGTCGCCGGCGGCCACGACGAGCTGGCCGACGTGCTGGCAATCGCGACCGTTCCGAACATTCGAAGGAGAACCCCGTGAGCGAGCTGCTCGACCGGCACCGCGCCGTCATGCCGAACTGGATGCCGGTCTACTACGGCGACGACGCGCTGGAGATCGTCTCCGGCAGCGGGCGCCGGGTGACCGCCGCCGACGGCCGCACCTACCTCGACTTCTTCGGTGGCGTGCTGACCACGATGATCGGCTACGACGTGGCCGAGATCAGCGACGCGGTCCGCCGGCAGATCGGCACCGGCGTCGCGCACACGTCCACGCTCTACCTGATCCGGCAGCAGGTCGAGCTGGCCGAGAAGATCGCCCGGCTCTCCGGCATCCCGGACGCCCGGGTGTTCTTCACCAACTCGGGCACCGAGGCCAACGAGTCCGCCCTGCTCATGGCCACCAACGTACGGCGCTCCAACCAGATCCTGGCGATCAAGAACAGCTACCACGGCCGCACCTTCGGGACCATGGCGATCACCGGGCACCGCACCTGGTCGTCGAGTTCGCTGAGCCCGTTCACCGTCAACTGGCTGGCGTCGGCCGACCGGCTGCGCGGGCGGATGGCCCGGCTCTCCGACGCCGACCTGATCGAGGCGGCCGTCGACGACCTGCGGGAGGTTCTCGCCACGGTCACCGCCGGGGACGTGGCCGCGCTGATCGCCGAGCCGATCCAGGGGGTGGGCGGGTTCGTGGCCGGGCCGGACGGGCTGCTCGGGGCGTACCGCAAGGTCCTCGGCGAGCACGGGATCCTGCTCATCGCCGACGAGGTGCAGACCGGCTGGGGTCGTACCGGCGACCATTTCTGGGGTTACCAGGCGCACGACGTCGTCCCGGACCTGATCACGTTCGCCAAGGGGATCGGCAACGGGTTCGCTCTCGGCGGGGTGGTCGGCAGCGCCACGGTGATGAACGCGGTGCCGGCGATCAGCTTCTCCACCTTCGGCGGCAACCCGATCAGCGCGGCGGCCGGCAACGCGGTCCTCGACTACGTGCTCGACCACGACCTGCAGGGCAACGCGCGGCGGGTCGGCACGATCCTGCTGGACGGCCTGCGGGCCCTCGACCACGCGATCGTCGGCCAGGTCCGCGGCCGGGGCCTGATGATCGGCATCGAGTTCGTCCGCCCCGGCACGACCGAACCCGATCCGGGCGCCACGCTGCGCGTCTTCGACCTCTGCCGGGCCGGTGGGCTACTGGTCGGCAAGGGCGGACTGCACGGCAACGTGCTCCGGATCGGGCCCCCGCTGACCCTCACCGAGGAGGAGGCGCGCGAGGGTCTGACCGTTTTGGCCGATGCGATCGCCGTTGCCGACGGGGAGAGTGTTTTCTAGGTGTTTGCTGTTCATCTGCTATTTGTTGACGACTACTCTGAGTAGCAATTCGATTACACTGCGTTGATGTTTGGGAAACGGGAGGTTAACGCGGGCGGAACCTTGTACATGTCCCGTTCTGCCTATGGCAGTGGGCGTCCACGTCGGTCACGATCACGGCGTGACAGAAACATCCGTGATCTTGGCGCTGGTGGTCATCACGGCCCTGGCCTTCGATTTCACCAACGGGTTCCATGACACCGCCAACGCGATGGCGACCTCCATCGCGACCAAGGCGCTACGGCCCAAGACCGCCGTCGCCCTGTCCGGTGTGCTGAACCTCGTCGGCGCGTTCCTCTCGGTAGAGGTCGCGCTGACCGTCACCAACGCCGTGGTCAAGATCCAGGACAAGACCGGCGCACCCAAGGCGGAGCTTCTCGCCGACGGCGGCGGCACCCTGTTGCTGATCATCCTGGCCGGCCTCGTCGGTGGCATCGTCTGGAACCTGGCGACCTGGCTCTTCGGCCTGCCGTCCAGCTCCTCCCATGCCCTCTTCGGCGGCCTGGTCGGCGCCACCCTCGCCGGCCTGGGTGTGGCCGGCGTCAACTGGAACGGCGACGGCTCGAAACTCGACGGCGTCGTCGGCAAGGTGCTCCTGCCCGCCGTGATCTCACCGCTCATCGCGGGCGTCGTCGCCGCGGCCGGCACCTGGATCATCTTCAAGATCACCACCGGGGTCGCGGCCCGCTTCACCGAGAACGGCTTCCGCTGGGGCCAGATCGGCAGCGCCTCCCTGGTCTCCCTCGCGCACGGCACCAACGACGCGCAGAAGACCATGGGCGTCATCACGCTCGCCCTGATCGCCAGCGGCCACTGGAGCGACCTGGAGAACATCCCGCTCTGGGTGAAGGTCTCCGCGGCCCTCGCCATCGCGCTCGGCACCTACCTCGGCGGCTGGCGCATCATCCGGACCCTCGGCAAGGGCATCACCGACATCGTCCCGCCGCAGGGCACCGCAGCGCAGTCCGGCGCCGCCGCCGTCATCCTGGCCTCCAGCCACCTCGGCTTCGCGCTCTCCACCACCCACGTCGCCACCGGCTCGGTCATCGGCTCCGGCCTCGGCCGCCCCGGCGCCACCGTCCGCTGGGCCGTCGCCGGCCGCATGGTCCTCGCCTGGCTGATCACCCTGCCCGCCGCCGGCCTGGTCGGCGCGGTCATGTACTGGATCGGCGACACCGTCGGCGGCATGGCCGGCGCCCTCGTCGTCGTCACCCTGCTGGCCCTCGCCTCCGGCGGCATGTACCTGCGCTCCCGCACCGGCCGCGTCGACCACGAGAACGTCAACGACGACTGGGACGCCCAGACCGCCCCCGTCGCCACCCCCGTCCCCGCCGTCGCGGCGAACTGAAAGGGCCGATCATGCACAACCTCGGATTCGCCCTCGACGGCGCCTGGCAGGTCCTCCTCGCCGGCCTCGCACTCGGCGCGGGCCTGCCCATCCTCTTCGCCCTCGGCATCCGGTCCCTGGCCTGGGGCGCCGGAGCCACCACGGTCAGCGACACCCCCGGCCCGTCCCGGCCCCTCGGCACCGTCCTCGGGTACGCCCTGTTCGCGGTGGTCGTCGTCGGCGTCCTGCTCGGCCTCACCTTCATCGTGGCCAGCGGATTCGGCTACAAGCTCGACTTCTCCCACGTCTACCCGACGCTCATCGCGAAGTAGGTCCGCGCAACGGCCCGGCGCCCCTGGTGGGTGCCGGGTCTTTTGTTTCGGTACGGGCTACGCCTCCCACCAGCGCAATGACGCTGTTCCGGGCCTACCGCGCGACGGGGGCGGTGGTCCCGCCCGACAGCGCGCCTCACGGGCGAAAGCCGCTGGTCGCCGTTCAACCGCCGGCCTTGTGGGCGCCGTCCCCGCTTGTCTTGTGGGCGCCGTCCCCGCTTGTCTTGTGGGCGCCGCCCGCTTGTCTTGTGGGCGCCGGCCACCGTTGCCCCCCGCTTGTTGCCCGCTGCCGGTCGCCCGCCGCTTGTTGCCCGCTGCCGGTCGCCCGCCGCTTGTTGCCCGCTGCCGGTCGCCCGCCGCTTGTTGCCCGCTGCCGGTCGCTCGTCGCCGGTCGCCCGCCGGCCGTCGCGTTGCTTGCCGCGCGCCCCGCGCCGCAATCCGCCGCCCGCCGCCCGCCAGCCGCCAGCCGCCCGCCAGCCGCCAGCCGCCCGCCAGTCGCCCGCCAGCCCCCCGCCGCCCGCCAGCCGCCAGCCCCCCGCCGCCCGCCAGCCGTCGAGCCGCCCGCCAGCCGTCGAGCCGCCCGCCGCCCGTTGCCTGCCGCCTCGGTCAGGATCGATGCCGGCCCGCCCGCTCCCCACGAGCGGGACGGGCCGGCGCCGATCAGACCAGTGAGCGGGCCAGAACGCCGATGTCCGGGTTGTCGGTGAACAGGCCGTCGATGCCGGTGCGCAGGAACGTCACCTGCTCGTCGATCGCCTTGCCGTAGGCCGCGGCGTCGGCGCCGACCCGCAGCTCGGCGGGCAGGAACGAGTTCTCCGCCCGGAACGTGTACGGAATCACCTTGATCCCCGCAGCGTGAGCGTCGGCGACCAGGGACGTCGGAACGCCCAGGGTCCCGTCCGCCTTGCGCGGGATGATCTGCCCCTTGTCCGGGCCGATCCCGTCGATGAACTCCGACAGCTCCTTGAGCCCGGCCGGGGTCAGGTAGTCCGCGTACGGCCGGGGATCGTTGAACGGCGTCCCCGCCGCGCTGCTCAGGAAGACCAGCGGCACCTCGACGCGGTGGTCGTCGGCGAGGTCGCGCAGGTTCGCCGCCTCGAACGACTGGATGAACACCTTGGCGCCCCGCTTGTCGAGACCGTTGCGGCGCAGCGTCCGGACCAGCGGCTTCTCCAGTTCGAGTCCGATGCTCCGGAAGAAGGTCGGGTGCTTCGTCTCCGGGAACACACCCAGGTCGCGACCCAGCTCCTTGGAGAGCCGCTTGCGCAGGTCGAGCATCTCCTGGAAGGTCGGCACCTGGAAGTAGCCGTCGTACACCGTGTTCCGCTGCCGGATCGCCGGGATCCGCTCGGTGGCACGCAGCGTCTTCAGCTCGGCGAGGGTGAAATCCTGCGTCCACCAGCCGGTGATGCTGACCCCGTCGAGCACCACGGTCCGTTTGCGGGCGGCGAACTCGGGCCGCGACGCGACATCGGTGGTGCCACCGATCTCCGGCTCGTGCCGGCACACCAGGACACCGTCCTTGGTGATCACCAGATCGGGCTCCAGGTAGTCGGCGCCCAGTCGCGCGGCCAGCTCGTACGACGCGAGAGTGTGCTCGGGCCGGTAACCGGAGGCGCCACGGTGACCTACCACGAGCGGCTTGGTCCGGGCCCCGCCGTGCTCGTGCCCGCCGGCCCAGGCGGGCGCGGAAGCGGCCCCGGCCAGCGCCGGAGCAGCGGCGGCGACAGCGCCGAAGCGCAGCACCTGACGGCGATCTGCCACGTCTTCCTCCAGAATGCTCGGATCCGGCGACCATCACCGGACGTCCGCACAGAGTCGACGCGACCGAACCGACCCCCAGGCGACGATCCCATGGCGTTTCCGCGAACGAGGGGTCAATGGTCGTTCCCGGCCAGGCCGGTGCGGCACACCATCGTGGAGCCGTACGCCACCGCCACCCGCTCCTGATCTCGTCCTCCCGGGCTTCAACGGGTGAGCGTCGCCAGGAGGCGTTTCGCCTCGCGCACCAGGCGTGTCCCGCCGCCTCGCGCGGCCACAGCGGCCAAGCCGGGCACCGTGTCGTGGGCGCCGACGGCCGAGGCGGCACGGGTGCCGAGCTCGAGCAGGTCGGGCAGCCCGCGGGGCAGGACCGGCAGCAGTGGTGGCAGCGCGGCCCGGAGCACCTGCCAGACGACGGCGGACGCCCCCGCCTGGTGGGCGTCCCGCAGGGCGGGCGCCACCCGGGCCAGCTTGATCGTGCCGTCGGCGGCCAGATCACCCAGCTCGGCGCCGAGCGCGGCGGCGAACGGCTCGGGACCCGCGGCGAAGCCCAGGAAGGCGTCGACGGCCGCGATCCGGTCGGCCTCGTGACGGGCGGCCAGACCGTACGCCAGGGCAAGCGTGGTCGCTGGCCCGATCGGCCCGCTCAGGTCGGCGATCAGGGGCAGCAGGCTCGCGTCGCGACCGTCCTGATCGGCCAGCGCCGCCAGGTCGGTGAGCGCCCACGCCGCGACCGCCTCCCGGTGATGTGGCAGCACCATCGCGAGGACGTCCGCCTGGAAGCCGGTGTTCACGTAGTACTCCGGGCGGGACCGTAGCGTGATGTCGACCAGCGCGTCCTCGAGGACGATCCGGTCACCGCCGGCCCGGCCCGACTCCAGCGCGGCGACGACCCGGCGGCCGACGACCTGACCGGCGGAGTCACGGCTGTGCTGCTCGAAACGGGAGCTGACCGGATCGGGCATCCCGCCGGCCCGCAACCATCCGGCCACGACCTTGCCGGACGGACTCGTCATCGTCTCGGCCCGCGCGAGCACCTCCGGGTCGACGTCGCGGCTGACCCGGACCATCGCCTGCTGCAGGTCGAGCTGCCACGGATCGGCGCCGGCCTCCTCATACCGGGCGAGCCGGTCGACCAGAACACCGGCGTCGATGCTGCCGGTGACGTCGGTCGGGGTGGCGAGCAGCACCGGAACCGGCGCCGGAACGACCTGCCAGGCTGCCTCCGCCACCCGGAGCGTGAGGATGCCGGACGGCGTGCCGACGAGCGACCGGGTCGACCCGGTGCCGATGAGATCCCGCCGGACGGCGTTCCGGAGCCGTTCCCGCATGATGTGGCTACGCTCCCGGCCGATCCGGGCGGCGATCACCTCCCCCAGGAACGGAAAACGTCCCCACCGGTCGCTGAAGACACCGGGATGCCGGTCGAGCACCGGCGCCAGCGCCACCGTGAAACCCTCGGACGGAAGCGTGACCAGCGCGGCCAGGATCCGCTCCCACCGCACGGCGGCCGGGTCCTGGATGAGCGCGGCCACCTCCTCCGCCAGCTCCACGGCGCTCCCGATCCCCACCGGCATCGCCGCCGGCGCCGACCGCTCCGTCGCGGGCCACCGGCCCGACCGGCCCATCGGCTCCGGTCCCGGCTGCACCCGGGGCGTCGCAGACCTCGGCGGACCTGGCTGCGCCGCCGGCTCCGGCCGTTCCCGGGGCGTCGCAGACCTCGGCGGACCGGAGTGCGCCGCCGGTTCCGGCCGTTCCCGGGGCGTCGCAGACCTCGGCGGACCGGAGTGCGCCGCCGGTTCCGGCCGTTCCCGGAGCGTCGCGGGCCTCGGCAGACCCACCAGGAGCGCTGGTTCCGGTCGGTCCGGCGATGACGCCGGTGCCGGGACGCCGGGCCTGTCGACATCCTGCGGCAGCGGGTCCGGCCGGCCGCTCGCGACCACGCGGGCTGCTACATCGGCCGGCGCGTACGCCAGATGGCGGGTGGCGACAGCGATCGCCCGCTCCTGGATGTCCAGCGACTGATGGTCGAACGCTGCCGCAACCGTCGCCAGGATCTCGCCCGCATGCTCCGGCGAGCGGCGGGCGATCTCGTCGAGCCAGCTCAGCGCCGCCTTGACCAGCACCTTCTCCTTGCGGGCGAGCAGCCCGTCGCCCGCCTCGATCACCGACGAGATCTCCAGGCGACCCTGCTCACCGAGTGTGCGCAGCGCGGCCAGGGCCAGCCGGGCGACCGGGGACGGCGCGTCACCGGCCAGCCGGGCATAGCTCCCCGTGTGCCGGGACAGCTCGTCGGGAGTCGGCGCGAGGGCCTCGTGCAGCAGCGTGAACGGCCGCAGCGCCCCCGGCCGGTCACCCCGGGCCAGCCGGCCCGTGGTCGCGTCGACGATGGCCCGGCGCTCCAGCCGCCCTTCGGCGACCAGCCGCGCGATCGCCGCCGGGAACG
The DNA here is from genome assembly GCF_900113015.1 of Actinoplanes philippinensis. Lineage (GTDB taxonomy): Bacteria > Actinomycetota > Actinomycetes > Mycobacteriales > Micromonosporaceae > Actinoplanes > Actinoplanes philippinensis. The sequence continues at coordinate 592,006 of NZ_FONV01000003.1, read as the reverse complement.
ACGTCTCCCGGTTGTCGAAGTCGGCCGACGGCAACTCGCTGCCGAGCCCGTCGATCTCGAACACCGACGGCAGCAGCAGGTCGAGCCACGGGCTGCCCCGGAGCGCGTCGGTGAGCGGCACGCTCCACGAGTGCTCCCGGACAGCCTCCACCCAGCCGTGGACCACACCCTCGGTGACCGGTGGGTCGGCATCGCCCTCGAGCAGCAGCGTCTCGACGAACCGCCAGTCGTCGCCCCACGCGTCGCGGGGCAGCCCGCGGGCCAGCCGGACGCCGAGGTCACCGGCCCAGGGCAGACGCCGGGCCCGGATGATCCGGAGGAAGTCGCCGGCCACGATGTCGCGCCAGCTCCGCATGCCTCGGCGCTGCAGCAGGGCGGCGGCCCGCGCGGCGGTGGGCACGCAGGCGATCACCAGGAGCGCGAAGAGGCCCGCCGGACTGTACGACCGGGCCCACCACTCGCCCGATCCACTGCGGACACGCCGCTCCACCTCGCCGGCGAACGCCAGCCGCTCCTGCTCGGTCGTGTCGAGCAGGAGCGCCGTCAGAGCCGCGCTGTCGGTCCGGCGAAACGGCTCGTCGAGCCCGTCCCAGGTGAGAGGCATGGGGTCACCTTAGGAGCGGGGTACGACATTTAGCTCACATCCGCAGGTGGTCCCAGTCGAGCAGCCCGGTGCCGAGATCGCGGACGGTCGCCAGCAGACCCAGCCGGGCGGCCCGCAGCACCGGGTCCTCGTCCATCACGAACACCTCGTCGAAGAACCGGCCGACCGGGTCGACGAGCGGCCGGACCGCGGTCACGAACCCGGTCACGTCGGAGAAACCGGTGACCGACGCCACCGCCTCGTGCAGGGCCACCTCGGCGGGCTCCTTGAGGACTGCCGGGTCGTAGCCGGCCACGGTCCCCGCCGGAACGATCCGCCGGGCCCGCTGGATGGCCGCCGCGACCGCCCGGAACCCCGGGTCCGTCACCGCGGTGGCCAGCTGGGCGAGCAGCACGTCGACCAGGGCGGGCCGGCCGGCGTGGGGCAGGACCGCGCGTACCCGGTCGACCGGCTGTCCCTCCTCGACGAGCAGTTGCTCCAGCCGGCGGGCCAGGAAGTCCCGGCTGCCCGCGAGGACCTCCTCGGGCACCGGCACCGGCTGCGCCGCCAGCGCCAGCCCGTCGAAGAGGTCGAACGCCGCCAGCGCGGGTGTCGCCCGGTGCACCGCGAGCAGCCCCAGCACCGCCCGCCGTACCGCGAACGGGTCACTCGACCCGGTCGGCAGCCCGACCGTCGCGGCCAGACCGGCCACCAGATCGAGCCTGTCGGCGAGCGACAGCACGGCCCCGGGCACCGAGGCCGGCAGCGCGTCACCGGTGTTGCGGGGCAGCTCGGCCTCGTAGACGGCCTGCGCCACCGGCCGGTCCTCGCCGGCGTGCAGCGCGTAGTCGCGGGCCATCACCCCGGCCAGGCTCGTCATCTCCGTCACCAGCTGCGAGCCGAGGTCGAATTTGACCAGCTCAGCGGCCCGTTTTAGAACAGGTGAACCAATTCCGAGGTGCTCGGCGATAGAGAGAGCAAGGGCCTCGATCCGGCGGGCCCGATCAGCCATCGAGCCGAGTTTGTCGGTGAAGGTGAGGCGGTCCAGGTGGGCTTTCATCTCCGCGAGCGACTTCTCGCGGTCCGCGCGATAGAAGAAGGCCGCGTCCTCGTAACGGGCTCGCAGCACCCCTTCGTTGCCGGCGCGCACCAGTTCCACGTCGACCGGGCCGTTCGCCACGGTGACGAAAAGGGGGAGCAGCGCGCCGTTCTCGTCCCGCACCGGCAGGTAACGCTGGTGTTTGCGCATCACCGTGGTGAGCACCGCGTCCGGCAGCGACAGATAGCTCTCGTCAAACGTGCCGAGCAGCGGCAGCGGCTGTTCGACCAGGTCGGTGATCTGGTCGATGAGCGCGGCCTCGCCCTTCACGTCGATCCTCCCGTCGGGGTAGACGAGATCCTGGGCGCCGATGACGATCAGCTCACGGCGGTCCTCGGGGTCGGCGACGATGCCGTTCACACCGAGCGTCTCGAGGAGCGTCTCGGCCGACGCGATGTCGGCGACCGGCGGCTCGGCCGTGCGCAGCAGCCGGGTCCGGCGCCCGGCGGCGAGCGTGGAGACGGCCACCGGCACCACATCGTCGCCCCAGAGGGCGGTCAGCCAGCGGACCGGTCGGCTGAAGGCGAGTTTCGGGTCGTTCCACCGCATGTTCTTGGCCGCGCGCAGACCGGTGACGACCTGCGCGAGCACGGTGGCGAGCACGGCCGGCGCCGCGCGCCCGGCTTCCTGCTTCCGGACAACCACATGGGGTACGCCACCGAGATCTTCCGTCTCCACCTCGGCGAGAGTGGCGCCCTGCCCGCGGACGAATCCTTCGAGCGCCTTCGTCGGTTCGCCGTCCGCGCCGTAGGCCTGCTGCGCCTTGGGCCCCTTGACCGTGCGGACGTGATCCTCCTCGCGCGCCGCGACCGCCGCGACCACGGCGATGATCCGGCGCGGCGTCCCGAAGACACGGATGTCGCCGTGCCCGAGCCGGGTGCCCGCGAGCCCCTCGGTGAGCAGCCGTGCGACCTGGTCCCGGGCGGATCGGGCCTCGGCCGGCGGCAGTTCCTCGGTGCCGATCTCGAAGACCAGGGCGCGTTCCTCCGCCCCGGTCTGGACGGTGGCTGCCGGGCGGGCCGGCGCGAGCGGGTCGACGGTGCCGAGCGGCAGGCCCAGTTCGGTGCGGCGGTCGATCCAGAGCCGGGCGACGTCACCGGCCAGCCGTCGCATCCGGGCGAACTCGGCGGCCCGATCGGCGGTGGAGACCGCGCCGCGGGAGTCGAGGACGTTGAAGGTCTGCGAGCATTTCAGCACGTAGGAGTGTGCGGGCACCGGGAGGCCGATGTCGATCAGACGCTGGGCCTCAGCGGCGTAGAGCTCCAGCAGCCGGCGATTGGCGTCGATGTCGGCGTCGTCGAGGTAGTAACGCGACATCTCGTATTCGGACTGGCCGAAGACCTCGCCGTAACTGACGCCCGGGGCGTACTCGATCTCCTTGAAGTGGGTCTTCTCCTGCAGCGCCATGATGATCCGCTCGATGCCGTAGGTGATCTCCACACTCACCGGATCGAGGTTGACGCCGCCTACCTGCTGGAAATAGGTGAACTGGGTGATCTCCAGCCCGTCCAGCCAGACCTCCCAGCCCAGACCCCACGCGCCGACGGCGGGGGCGGCCCAGTTGTCCTCGACGAAACGGACGTCGTGGGCGGCCACGTCGATGCCGAGTGCGGCGAGGCTGCCGAGGTAGAGCTCCTGCGGGTTGCCGGGGTCGGGCTTGAGGATCACCTGGAGCTGGGTGTGGGTCTGCAGCCGGTTCGGGTTCTCGCCGTAACGGGAGTCGTCGGGCCGGACCGAGGGCTCGGCGTAAACGACCCGCCACGGCTCCGGCCCGAGCACCCGCAGGAGCGTCGCCGGGTTGAGAGTTCCGGCGCCGACCTCGGTGTTCATCGGCTGGACCATCAGGCAGCCCTGATCTGTCCAATACGCGGTCAACCGGGTCAGCGCGTCCTGCATGGTGAGCATGGGTCCGAAGTCTAGGTGTGCCCACACGGGGGTAGGTACGCAAATATGCTCGTCGGAGATCTTTACGCCTTTCAGGACCTCCTAACGGATGAGGAGGCCGCGACCGTCCACCGGGTTCGCGAGTTCCTCTCGGCGGAGGTCGTGCCGATCGCCAATGAATACTGGGCACGGGCCGAGTTCCCGTCTCACCTGATCAAGCAGTTCGCCGGGCTCGGTCTGGCCGGTGTGGAGCGCTCGTCGCTGGTGGACGGCTGGCTGGCACTGGAGATGGGCCGTGCCGACGCGTCGATGGCCACCTTCTACGGGGTGCACGCCGGTCTCGCGATGGGCAGCATCCAGGAGTGCGGCTCCCCGGAACAGAAGGAGCGCTGGCTCCCGTCGATGGCGTCGTTCGACCGGGTCGGGGCGTTCGCGCTGACCGAGCCGACCGGCGGCTCGGACGTCGCCGCCGGGCTGCGCACCACCGCCCGGCGCGAGGGCGACACCTGGGTGCTCAACGGCCGTAAACGCTGGATCGGCAACGCCACCTTCGCCGATCTGATCGTGGTGTGGGCCCGCGACGAGGCCGACGATCAGGTCAAGGGTTTCGTGGTGGAGAAGGACACGCCGGGCTTCACCGCCGTCAAGATCGAGAACAAGATCGCCCTGCGGATCGTGCAGAACGCGGACATCGAGCTGTCCGGGGTCCGCGTCCCGGAGTCCGACCGGCTGCAGCTGGGCCGGTCCTTCAAGGACACCGCGCGGGTGCTGCGGGCGACCCGGGCGGGCGTGGCCTGGCAGGCGGTCGGCCTGATGATCGCCGCCTACGAGATCGCGTTGGCCTACGCCGGGGAGCGCAAGCAGTTCGGCCGCCCGATCGCGCAATTTCAGCTGGTCCAGGACCTGCTGGTGCGGATGGCCGGCAACGTGACCGCCTCCCTGGGGATGTGCGTGCGCCTGGCTCAGCTGCAGGATGCCGGCGTCTACAAGGACGAGCACTCGGCCCTGGCCAAGGCCTACTGCACCACCCGGATGCGCGAGGTCGTCGGCTGGGCCCGCGAGCTCCTGGCCGGCAACGGCATCGTCCTCGACTACGACATCGGCCGTTTCGTGGCCGACGCCGAGGCCCTGTACTCCTACGAGGGCACCCGCGAGATCAACTCCCTGATCGTGGGCCGGGCCATCACAGGTCACGGAGCGTTCGTGTGAGCCGGCCGCCGGTCCGGGGTGACCGCACGGAGGGCGTGGGCGCCGGGGTGACGCCGAGGCCGAGGCCATCGACGGCGGCGTCGGGCGTCGGGCGCGGCGGTTGGGAGCGGCGCCGGCGGGCGCGGCGGCTGGGCGCGGCGGCTGGGAGCGGCGCCGGCGGGCGCGGCGGCCGGGAGCGGTGCCCGCGGGCGCCACGGCCGGGACCGGCGCCGGCGGGCACGGCAGCGATGAGCGCCCGGAACGATTCACCGGTGAACAACCGGTGGCCGCCCGTGGAGCACGTAGGGCGGCCACCGTGCCGATGGTCAGATGTATTGGCGTTCGGTCTGCTGCTGCGTGGCGCTGAAAGCGAGATTGCACGAGGTGAGTTCCTTGGCGTCGGCCGCCGGCCCGCTGGTCCATTCCAGGTAGAAGTGGCCGCGGGTGATTCCCGGGTTCAGTTCGAAGTCGGTCGGGCCCTCGCCGTTGGGGAAATCGCGCCAGCCGGGGGCGCCCGCCGTGTAGGTGTTCGCGGGATCAGCGGTGAATCCGATGCGGCCGCCCGAGTTCGGGCGCAGGCACTCGCGGGTCAGCTTGACCTTGATCGGGCCGGTGGTGACGAACTGGTCCGGGCCCTGGGCGACGCACGTCGGCAGGCAGGAGAGCGCCTGAGCCGTCCACGAGTAGAGGAACCGGTCCACCGGCCGGTCGACGTAGACGTTCAGCGAGTCGGTGCCGTCAGCGGTGATGTCCCGGGTCCGGTGCCGGTAGTGGGCGACGTATTCGCCGCTGACCGTGGCCTTCGTCGTGAACCGGAACTTGCCGGAGCTGCCGGCGTCGGTGGCGCCGACGCTGACCTCCTCGGTGGTCCCCTTCTTGCGGAAGGAGAACTCCACCCGGCCGGCGTTGCCGGTGCTCCGGCCCTCTATCCCGGCCTGGCCGCTAAGAACGACCTTCCCGCCCGGCGCGACCTCGTCCGGGCCGGCCGTGAACTGCATGGTTGTCAGAAGCTCCGGCGGCGGTGGTGGTGCGGCCGCGGCCGGTGTCGAGCCGGCCATCGCGGCGACCATCGCGGCGCCGACCGTGAGCAAGCGTGTACTGCTCACCGTGTCCTCCCCGTGGAGTTGTTTCGGTACGTTTCATCCCGAAAACTACCAGTCCGAGAAGGGCCTTTCGCTGCTTCTATGGGGTTGGCGGCGAGTCCCCGCGACGGACGGGCCGGCGGGCAGCGGGGGAGCAGCGCCCGGAAAAGCCGGCACCGGCCCGACCGCGCGGAAACGGTGCGCGGTCGGGCCGGTGCCGGCGAGATCCGGGGTGACGACGGGGGAGCGCCCGGGGACGGCCCTCGTTCAGCTGCCGGCCAGGCGGACCCCGCCGCCTCCGCGTTTCGCCTGGTACATGTAGGCGTCGGCCTCGCGCATGAGAACCGAGAACTCGGTGCCGTGGTCGGGGAAGAGAGCGACCCCGATGCTGGCGCCGATCCGCACCGGCTCGCCCTCGATGTCGAACGGCTCCCGGAGCCGTTCGCAGATACGGTCGCCGACCCCGATCGCCGCCCTCTCGTCCGGATCGCCGGTGAGCAGCACCGAGAACTCGTCGCCGCCGAGACGGGCGACCAGGTCGGGCCGGCGGACGACGCCCTGCAGCCGCTTGGCCACCAGCTGCAGGAGCACGTCGCCGGCGTGGTGGCCAACGGTGTCGTTGACCTGCTTGAACCCGTTGAGGTCGAGCAGCAGCAGCGCCATCCGGGTGCCGGTGGCGGCGGCGATGTCGACGGCCGTGGTGGCCCGGTCGAGGAGCATCTTGCGGTTGGGCAGCCCGGTCAGCGAGTCGTGGAACGCCTGCTTGGTCAGCTCGTTCATGTGCACCTCGGCGGCCTGCCGCATCCGGGCGCTGTCCATGATCAAGGTGCCCTCGACGGCGAGCTGCTGGGCGAGGATACGGTCCTGGGCGGTCCAGTCGCGGGTACCGCTGGAGTCGCCGCACATCACCATGCCGACCGGCCCCTGAGCGGAGAGCAGCGGCATCGCGATGAAGGACTGCAGCCCGATCGTCTGGGTGAGCCCGCCCGACCGTACCTTCGCGGTGCTGGCGTCGGCCACCAGCATCGGCTCGCCCTTCTCGGCGCTGTTGCGCCAGACCGGCGATTCGGCGGCCGGCTTGCCGAGCAGGTTGTCGGTGAGCGCCCGGTGGATGTCGTCGGAGAAGCCGACCCCGTGCACGTACCGGATCCGCCCCTCACCGTCGATCAGGTGCATCGCGGCGTGTTCGGTGCGGAACGCGGTGGCGCACGAGCGGGCCAGCAGCTCGGCGGCGGTCTCCACGTTGCCGGCCGACATGCCCTGCTCGAACAGCTCCCGGATGGTGGCGCTGCTGTGCGCGACGAACTGGCGCTGCTTCTCGGCGGCCAGCCCCTGCAGGGTGGTCGCGAAATGCAGGGCCATCGTCGAGATGGTCTCCTGCTGCAGCTCGGCGAGGTTGGTGCCGGTCAGCAGCAGCACGCCGACGGTCTGCCCGCCGATACGCAGGCGGATCGCCATCTGCTCGCCGTTCACGACGGGCTTGCCACCGGCCGGCGTGCGGAACACCTTGCCGGCGACCAGCTGGTCGCGCCGGCCGGGCTCGCCGACCCGCGCGCTGACGGTCATCATGCCGGTCTCCGAGTCGAGCTCGAAGACGGTGGCCGCGGTCAGCCCCGCGATCTCCGTCAGGTGCGGCGCCGTCAGGTCCAGCACATGCTGCACCGACGGGGTGTCTTTCGTCATGAACGCCACCAGCTCGGCCAAAATCAGCCCCTGCCGGTCCGGCGTCATGTCCTCGCCGGCCCCTTCCAACCCGGGACCGGCTGTGTGCATCTCGCTGCCCACGCTCATGGCCCTAGGGTCGGCACTACGGGGTCCCGGTTGAGCCACGAACGGCCAGTGACAGGTCGCAAATCGGGTGCGCTCGGGTGCCATTCATAATCTTCCGATGGCGATCAAGGCGTTGATCTTCGACTTCGACGGTCTGCTGATGGACACTGAGACCACTCTGCTGGACAGTTGGCGAGCCGAATGGCGACGCCACGGGCACGAACTGGACGAGTCGTCGTTCTTCGCCGATCACGGCGGCGATACCACCGACGAGCGGTATGCGCTTCTGGCGGCCACGGTCGGGCCGGGCTTCGATCGCGCCGCCAGCCACGCGCGGCGTACGGCGTACCGCAAGGAAAGACATCGCACCATGGGCCTGACCGCCGGCCTGGACGCCTGGCTGGGTGAGGCCGAAGGCCTGGGGTTGCGGCTGGCGGTGGCGAGCAGCTCGCAGCACGAGTGGGTCGCCGGGCATCTGGCGCGCACTGGCGATCTGGCCCGCTTCGAGGTCCTGGCCTGCGGCGATGAGGTCGCGGCGCCCAAGCCGGACCCGGCGGTCTACCGGTTGGCCCTCGACCGTCTCGGCCTCCCGCCGGAGGCGGCGGTGGCCTTCGAGGATACCCCGCACGGCGTTTCGGCCGCGGTGGCTGCCGGGTTGCGGTGCGTCGCCATTCCCAATTTGTACGCCCACAACGCCCGTTTCGTGCAGGCAACGCTCCGGCTCCGGGCCGCGACCGAAACGACCCTGACGTCCCTTCTGACCCGACTCGAAGAGCGCCACTCCGGATGACGTCGCCGCCGGTCCGTCGAGCGCTGTCCGTGAGGCTTGCAGCAAGTGCTCGACCCGGCGTCAGGGATTTTAGGATTCCACGGGCCGACAGTTCTCGGCGGCCGGAGCCCGCGGTCGGCCGGGTACTGCCCAGGGCGTGCGGACAGAGTTCGACCTCGCGTCAGCGTTTTGGGATTCCGCGGGCCGGTTGTCTGCGGTGGCCGGAATCGGCGGGCCGTCCTCGTAGGGGATGTCGCCCCGGGAGGCGACCGTCCCGTCGGCGGCGGCCCAGCACTCGCGGGTCCGTCGAAGAGTGGCTTCGGTCAGGTCTCCGCCCCGAGAACTCCGTAGGCGATCCGTTCGCGGGCTAGGTGTGCCTCCTTTGGTGAGGGTGGCAGCAGTGGTCCGGTCGCCGTGCCAAACCGCGACCGCGAGGTCGGTGACAGTCGCCGGGAAGTGCGGCAGGCTCCGGCTCCCCGGATCCGTCTGGGGCAGGGGCCGGGCCGCTCCGCGCGGCACCCGGGTGCCGCCGCGTGCAGTGCCTGGATGCGGCCGCGTGCAGTGCCTGGATGCGGCCGCGTGCGGCACCCGGATGCAGTCCTCGTCGTCCAGGCGGCCGGCCGCATCCGTAGCCGGGCCTGATGACCGTGGCGGCGATCGGGACGCGGAGCAGGCAGCTGCGCCGGGCGGTGCAGGGAGCGCTGTTGGGCGTGGGCACGGTGGCCCGCGGTGGCGGGCGGCCACGGCGACGGTGAGCCGCCGACGGGACGCGCCTCTGCCAAGCGGTCAGAAAGGTCGCCGATGTCACCTCCTCGGCGGCCGCCCGTGAGCCGGTGACCCGGAAGTCGCGGTGGTCGAAGAAGGCGGTGAAGTCGCCGCCGGCCGGGGGCGACGGCCCGGTTCGTCATGTGCCATCCGGGCCGTGACCGGCCACGATGGCGCGTCGTGAACTGTCGGTTGCCCTCCTGTTTCGGAATGATTGCGCTGGGAGCGCTCCCATGGAATGCTGTCCATATCGGCCAACGATCCCCACCGATGTGTTGCCGACCGTTCCCCGGCGTGCTCCCACGCCGTCCCCGTCTCGAGGAGCCCTCATGAGACCCATCCCCACCCGCGCTCGCGCACTGACGGCAGCCGCTGCCGTGGGCGTCGTCGCCGCAGGCGGCGCCGTCGCCGTGGCGACCAGCGCGAGCGCCGCTGCCGGTTGCAGCGTTTCCTATTCGGCGAACTCGTGGAGCACCGGCTTCACCGGCAACGTCACCGTCACCAACCTCGGCGACCCGATCTCCGGTGGCTGGCGGCTGACCTGGACCTGGCCGGGCAACCAGCAGATCACCCAGGGCTGGAGCGCCACCATCACCCAGTCCGGGACGGCCGTCACGGCCGCCAACCCGAGCTGGTCGGCGTCGCTGGGCACCAACGCCACCGCGAACTTCGGCTTCAACGCCAACTACTCGGGCACGAACACCGCTCCGGCGTCGTTCTCGCTCAACGGCGTCGTCTGCAACGGCGGAACCACCTCGCCGTCGCCGTCCAACTCGACGTCCCCGTCCACCTCCACCTCGCCGTCCACGTCGACGTCCCCCTCGCCGTCGACCTCGGTGACGCCGGGCGTCCGGGTGGACAACCCGTATGTCGGGGTCAAGGGTTACGTGAACCCCGAGTGGAAGGCCAAGGCGGAGTCGGTGTCCGGCGGCAGCCGGGTGTCGAACAACCCGACAGCGGTGTGGATGGACCGGATCGCCGCGATCAACGGCAGCACGGACAGCAGCTCGAACGGCGCGATGGGCATGCGCGCCCACCTGGACGCGGCTCTGGCGCAGGGCGCCGGCTACATCCAGTTCGTCATCTACAACCTGCCCGGCCGGGACTGCTCGGCGCTCGCCTCCAACGGTGAGCTCGGCCCGAACGACCTGCCGAAGTACAAGACCGACTACATCGACCCGATCGCCGCGATCCAGGCCGACGCGAAGTACAAGAACCTCCGCATCATCAACATCGTGGAGATCGACTCGCTGCCGAACCTGGTCACGAACGTCGGCAGCGCCGCGGGCGCCACGGCGACCTGCGACACGATGAAGGCCAACGGCGGGTACGTCCAGGGCATCGGCTACGCCCTGAACAAGCTCGGCGCGCTCGGCAACACCTACAACTACGTGGACGCCGCCCACCACGGCTGGATCGGCTGGGACACGAACTTCGGCCCCACCGCCGACATCATGCTGCAGGCCGCTCAGGCGTCCGGCAACGTGAAGAACGTGCACGGCTTCATCACCAACACGGCCAACTACTCGGCCCTGAAGGAGACCAACTTCACGGTCGGCACCACGGTCGGTGGCACCACGGTGCGTCAGTCGAAGTGGGTGGACTGGAACCAGTACGTCGACGAGCTGTCCTTCGCGCAGGCCTTCCGGGCCAAGCTGATCTCGGTCGGCTTCGACTCCGGCATCGGCATGCTGATCGACACCTCCCGCAACGGCTGGGGCGGTTCGGCCCGGCCGTCCGGTCCGAGCAGCAGCACCAACGTCGACACCTTCGTCAACGAGTCGCGCATCGACCGCCGGATCCACGCCGGCAACTGGTGCAACCAGTCCGGCGCCGGTCTCGGCGAGCGTCCCACCGCGGCCCCGGCCGCCGGTATCGACGCCTACGTCTGGGTGAAGCCGCCGGGCGAGTCGGACGGCTCCAGCAAGCTCATCCCGAACAACGAGGGCAAGGGCTTCGACCAGATGTGCGACCCGGCCTACACCGGTAACGCCCGTAACGGCAACAGCATGTCCGGCGCGCTGCCCGACGCCCCGATCTCGGGCGCCTGGTTCCCCGCCCAGTTCGCGCAGCTGATGGCGAACGCGTACCCCGCTCTCTGAGCGAACCCGCAGGAGCTGCCGGCCGGTGCCTCGCACCGGCCGGCAGTGCTATTGCAATACGAGTGCATCGTGACCTACCGTGGCAGTCGTGACGAAGGTGTGGGGACTCGCGAGATTCGTGGTCGTCTACGAGCTGCGGCTCTGGGCGGCGCTGTTCCGCTGGATCCTGCGGCGGCCCGTCCCGGTCGAGCCGGGGGCCAGGCGCTTCGCGTACATCGGCGCGGTCCGGATGATCCTCGTCGCGTTCCTGGTCGTCTCCGCGATCGAGATCCCGATCCTGGAGCTGATCGTCCCCTGGGAGCCGCTCGCGAACGTGCTGCTCGGCCTCGGGATCTACGGCCTGATCTGGATGTTCGGGCTCTACGCCAGCATCGTCGTGCACCCGCACCTGACCGGCCCGTCGGGGCTGCGCATCCGCAACGGCCTCACCCTCGACGTGGTCATCGGCTGGGACCGGATCGCCGCGATCGAGGTGCGCCGCCGGTCGATGCCACCGGGCGGCCAGACCCAGCTCGAGGACGGCGTGCTCTCCCTCGGCATGGCGAGCCAGACCAGCGTCGACGTCCGGCTCACCGAGCCCCTCGTGCTCCCGGTGCGCAAGGCGAAGGGGCGGCCCGCGAGCGCCGTGCGCTTCCACGCCGACGATCCGGAGGCGCTGGTCGAGGCGGCCCGGGAGTTCCTCGGTCAGGCCGCGACGAAGAACCGATAGACAGCGCGGTACGGTGCCGACGCCGTCCCGCCGGCACAGGCGCCCGCCGGGGCCGCCCCGCCGACCGTGTCGATCCGCTGGATCCAGGTGACCTTGGCGAACGTGCCGGTCCCGCTGGTGGCCTTCGCCCGGACGCGCAGCTGCTGGAGGCTGCCCGGGTGCTCGGACGCCACCCGGACGACACCTTCCGGGTCGCCCTCCAGCAGCGAGCCGTCCTGGTCCGACTGCCAGCTCGGGCCGCGGAAGTGGAGGGCGCTCACCCGCTTCACCGGGCGCACCGTGACGCCGGTGAGCGAGGCGGCCGGCTCCCGCGGCGTCCAGGCGCCCGAACGGCACTCGTAGATCTGCACGCCGCGAGCCTTGAGGACGGCGTGCAGCACGTGGCCGGGCGGCGGGGCCAGCTCGTCCGGGATCCGCGGGTCGACACCGTATCCGCCGTCCGGCGCGGCGGGCGCCGGCGGGGCGGCCGGGACGCGGTCGGTGCCGGCGAACGAGACACCGGCCGGAACGGCCACCGACACGACGGCCAGGGCGCCGAACGCGGCGGCGATCCGGGCGGGACGCTGGGCGAGAGGGCGTACGGCAGACGGGCGCTGGGCCACGGGGCCTCCCCTATGGACGGTGACGCTGCGCCATCACGCTAAACGGCGCAGCGTCACTTCCCGGCCGGTCCCGCGGGGATTCACCCGGAGGAAGTGCTCCTATCGGCGCGGTGGCATGCCGTAGAAGCCGGTCGGCAGGGCCTGCTCCTCGACCCGGACCTCCCGGGATCGCGCGCGCAGCCGGATCAGCAGCAGAACGCCGAGGAACACGCAGATGCCGCCGACGACCAGGCCGGGCCCGAGCAGTGACGTGTCCTGGGAGACCAGGGCGGTCTCGGCGTCGCCCGGATCCGGGGCGATCGGCGGCGCCGCGGCGTTGCCGGTGTCGTCGCCGGCGCCCCCGGCGGCGTCCTCGTCCTCGTCGTCGCCCTGCGTCTCGGACGGCTCCGGCGACGGGCTCGCGACCCGCTGGCCACGCACCGTCGACGACACGCCGGTGGTGCTGAGCAGCGTCTCCCGCTCGTCGAAGGCCTGCGCCTCGAACCGCGCGTCACCGCCGTCCGGGCCGTCGAAGGAGATCTGCCAGCGGCCGGTCACCGTCCGGCCCCGGCACAGCGTGCCCGGGTCGAGCGCCTCGTCGATGATCGTGGTGGTGTCGCCGTCCCGGCTGACGCTCGTGTCGAACTCGCCGTCCTCCTCGACGCGGGTCACCCGCAGCTGGCCGGGGTCCACCTCCGAGCGGACCACGAGCACCCAGCGGACCTTGCGGCACCGGCGGCTCTCCGAGGTGACGACCGCGGTCACCGTCTCCGCGGGCCGGGCCGCGGTGAACGTGTCCGGCGCCGTCACCCGCACGCTGAATCCCGGCACGTCGGCGACGGCCGGTGTGGCCCCGAACGACGTGCTCAGCACCGCGCCCGCGACGACCGCGCCGGCGAGCGCGGTGATCCGGTGACGCATGACGGTCCCCCTTCCCAGGGCATGCCCTCGATTCGCCATCACTACTTAGTTCGCCCGCCGGGAGAGAATGGTTCACCGGGTGGCCCGCGTCACCCTCGCCGAGATCCTTATTTTTTCCTTAGGCGGGCAACGTTTCTGTTATTCGTGCAGCTCAGCGGGCCTGCGCGGACCGTAGCTGCCCGGCTACACAAAATTTTGAGCGAGCGTTCATCCGAACCCGCCCCCGGCACGTAATCCGGGGAGGACACGGACCGGAGCACGCAGGGGAAAGCACCGCCGAGGGCCGGGTCCAGCAACAGCGCTTGAGCGCGGGGCGTTCCCCACGGACGCCGGCGTCCCACCGCCCACGGGACGTGACCGCACCAAGGAAAACGAGGAGTCCATGGCCCGCTCGAAGAACACCAAGGCACCCGCCGCCCGAGTGGCGGTAGACGTCGGATCCACCGGCACCCGTCCGGCGTCGAAGGCAGCAGTGGCCCTGCTCATCCTGAGCATCGTGGTCGCTGTCTGGGCCGTCGCGATGATGACCGCTCCGGGTCGCGTCGGATACATCTACTTCTTCTCCTACCTCGACTACTACGTCGGGGTCATCAGCCTGGTGTCGCTGTCGATCACCATCATGGTCGGCCTGGTCGCCACGGACCGGCTGGTCCTCAGCGTCCGCCAGCGTGTGCTGCTGCAGTCCGTGCACCGCACCACCGGTGTGATCGCGGTCGGCGCGCTCGTCCTGCACGTCTGGACGAAGTTCGCCAAGGACTACATCGGCGTCATCGACATCGTGATCCCCTTCCTCACCCAGGGGCTCAACAAGTGGTACGTCGGACTCGGCCCGATCGCCGGCTGGATCATGATCCTGGTCCTCTGGTCCGGTATCGCCCGTGCCCGGTTCATCGGCCGCGGCCGGCCCTGGATGTGGCGTGGCATCCACGCCATCTCGTACCTGATCTGGCCGATCGCCCTCATGCACGGCCTCTCCGCCGGCCGTGCCGCCGCCACCTGGGTCACCGTCAGCTACATCGTGTGCGTCCTCGGCGTCGTCGTCGGCCTCGCGGTGCGCCTGAGCGTCAGCCTCAACCGGCGCAAGGACTTCGCCTCGCCGGCCGGTGTCGGCGCGGTCAAGTCGCAGGAGACCGGCGCGCTGGTGCCCACCGCGTCGGCGCCGATCCGCCGCCCGTCCCGCCAGCCGGCCGTCGACCTGCTCGCCCCGGCCGGCGCCGAGCCGGCCACGATGGCGCCGCCGGCCTGGAACCAGCCGACCGGAGGCCCGGCCGCTGGCCCGTCCGTGCCGGCCTGGAACCAGCCGTCCGCCCCGCAGGCCGCCCGTCCGGTCAGCCCGGCGCCCGCGGCCCGTCCGGTCAGCCCGGCCCCGGCGCCGGTCGAGGACGACTACCCGCCCCGCCGCCGGCCCGAGCTGGAGGCGCCCGCGCCCCGGCAGCGCCGCGCCGTCGAGGACGACGAGCGCTACGACACCTCGACCCGGATGTCGCGGCGTGACCTCGAGGAGGAGCGCTACCGGTACGAGGAGGAGCCCGCCCCGCGCTCCCGTGGCGGCCGCTCCGAGATGTACGACGACGGCCGTGGACGTGGCCGCCGTTTCGAGGACGACGAGCCGGCCCCGCGCTCGCGCCGCCGGGACGACGTCGAGTCGACCGGCACGCGCATGCGCCGGGACGACCTCGACGTCACCGGCGCCCGGATGCTCCGCGACGACATGGAGTCCACCGGCGCACGGATGCGGCGTGACGACATGGAGTCCACCGGCGCGCGGATGCGCCGCTTCGAGGACGACGAGCCCGCCCCCCGGGCCCGGCGCCGCGAGCCGGAGTACGACGAGCGTCCCCGTGGCCGCCGTCGTGCCGAGGACGAGTACGAGGACGCCCCGCGCTCCCGCGGCGCCCGCTACGAGGACGAGCCCGCCCCTCGGACCCGCAGCGAGCGCTACGACGAGCCACGCTACGAGGAGCCGCCGGCCCGCCGCAGCCGCAGCGAGTTCGTCGACTTCGCGGACGGACCGGCGTACCCGGCCGACGACACCCCCACCCTGGTGGACAGCGGCTCCCGCCGGAGCCGCCGCGACGAAGGCGGCCGTGGTGGCCGCCGGGGCCGCGACGATGCCGACGACGGCTACTTCTCCCAGCTCCGCGGTGACTCGAGGGACGCGAATTGAGCACGGCACAGGTTCCACCGGTCACGGCCATCGGCACGCCCCGCATCACCGCGGGGTTCGACGAGTACGGCCGTCTCGACCTCCTGGCCCACCAGGAGGTGCACGGCGGGTTCGCGGCGCTCTCCTCCGGTGAGCTGATCGGCCTCGCCGACCGCATCGAGCTGCGCGGCCGCGGCGGCGCCGGCTTCCCGTTCGCCCGCAAGGTCCGCGCGGTGGTCGACTCCTGCCGCCGCCAGGACCTGCCCCCGGTGATCGTGGTCAACGCCACCGAGGGTGAGCCGCCGTCCTGGAAGGACAAGGCGGTCCTGACCCGTGGCCCGCACCTGATCCTGGACGGCGCGGCGCTGGCCGCCGCCGCCCTGGACGCGGAGGAGATCGTCATCGGCGTCGCCGACGACGGGGTCGGCCAGAACTCGCTCGCCGCGGCCCTGGCCGAGCGGAAGATGCCCTGCCCGACCCGGATCGTCGTGGTGCCGCACCGGTTCATCTCCGGTGAGGGCGGCGCGCTGGTCCGCGGCATCAACGGCGAGGCGCACATCCCGCCCGGCCGCAAGGTCCGGTCCAGCGACAACGGCGTGATGGGCCTGCCCACCCTGCTGTCGAACGCGGAGACGTACTCGCAGCTGGCGATCGCGGCCCGGCTCGGACCGTGGGAGTACAACTCGGTCGGCATCCCGGAGGAGCCCGGCACGGTCATGCTGACCGTCGGCGGCTCCGCCACCGCCCCTGCCGTGGTCGAGGCGCCCACCGGCACCCCGCTCATGGAGGTGCTCGAGATGTGCGGCGCCGACCTGGGCCCGGGCCTGCTGGTCGGCGGTTACCACGGCAAGTGGGTCAGCGCCGAGCAGGCCAAGACCATCACCATCTCCCGTAAGGGGTTCGCGAAGGTCGGCGGCACCCTGGGCGCCGGCATGCTCATCCCGATCGGCTCGAAGACCTGCCCGGTCGGCGAGGTCGCCCAGGTCGTGCAGTATCTGGCCGGCGAGTCGGCCGGTCAGTGCGGCCCGTGCCGGATCGGCCTGCCCGACCTGGCCCGCGCGGTCACCCTGGTGTCGCTCGGCGGCAACGCGGTCGAGCAGGTGCGGCAGGCGGCCGGCATGGTCAAGGGCCGTGGCGCGTGCAGCCACCCGGACGGCTCGTCCCGCTTCGCCCTGTCCGCGCTGGAGGTCTTCCACGAGGACGTCCGGGCGCACGCCAACGGCGAGGGCTGCGGCAAGCAGGTCCGTGGCATCCTGCCGCTGCCCTACACGGCCGAGAAGGGCGCCCGGAAGCTGGCCCTGGACTGGTCGCGCTGCGACGGGCACGGCCTGTGCTCGGCGGTCGCCCCGGAGATCATCCGGCTCGACCACAACGGCTTCCCGGCGTTCCCGCAGACGCCGCTGCCGCCGTGGCTCGAGGACGGCGCCCGCAAGGCGGTCAACGTGTGCCCGGCGCTCGCGCTGCGGCTCACCGAGCCGACACCGGCCAAGTAGATGACGAGCGGGTCCCGCGTACCCCGGCTGCTGTTGCCCCTGGCCCTGACCGCCGTGCTCGCGGCAGCCGGGTGCGGGACCACGCCGGACGCGTCCCCGGAGGCGCCGGCGACCGGACCGTCCCCGGTCGCTGCCGCGCCTCCGGCCTCCGGGGCGGCCACCGCGGAAGCGGTGACCGTCCCGAAGACGCTGACCTTCAGCGGGACCACGCTGGACGGCAAGAGGTTCGACGCCGCGTCGATGGCCGGCAAGCCGGCCATCCTCTGGTTCTGGGCGCCGTGGTGCGCGACCTGCGCCAGCGAGGCGCAGTCGCTGTCCGACATCCATGACGAGTACGCGGACCGCCTCGGCATCCTCGGCATCGCGAGCCTCGGCAGCGTGCCGGAGATGGACGACTTCGTCGCCGACTTCCAGCTCGCCAAGATGCCGCACCTCAACGACAAGGCCGGCAAGCTGTGGAAGCGGTTCGGCATCGTCCAGCAGAGCTGGTACGTGATGCTCGACCGCACCGGCAAGGTGGCCTACAAGGGCTACCTCGACGACCTGCAGCTGACCGAGAAGGTCAAGGAGCTGACCGCCTAGAACGTGGTCGGGGTGGTGGGGGCCTGCCAGGCCGGCTTCTCCGACGGCATTAGGATCCAGGCGATCGGGTAGACGAGGATCTGGCTGCCCGGGATGACGAAGAGGATCAGCACGAACAGCATCCGGGCGATCCACGGGTCGAGGCCGAAGCGGCGGCCGAGGCCAGCGCACACGCCGGCGATCATCCGGCCGTCCAGCGGGCGGACCAGGCCCTGGCGGGCGAGCGAGTCGTGCACGGCGTTCATGAGGGGATCCCTGCCTTCACTGGTGGTGAATCGATGACTCCATGGTGTCGCCACACGGGGGCTATCCGCATCGGGCATGGCCCGGATCCTTGTATCGGGGATCTCCATGAGCCCGCCACCTGTCGGGGGAGAGACACGGCCCTATACAGTGCGAGCGCATACGTAAGGGGGCGCTCCGGGGGGCAGCGGAATGGTCGACGGCGCAGGGCCGGGTGAGCGGACGCAACCGCTGCGCCTCGGCGACCCGCAGACCCTCGGCGACTATCAGCTGATCGGCCGTCTCGGCGAGGGCGGGATGGGCACGGTCTACCTGGGCCGTACCAACGCCGGGGTCCTGGTCGCGGTCAAGATGGTGCGCGCCGACCTGGCCCACGACGACGAGTTCCGGCGCCGCTTCCGCAGCGAGGTCAACCGGGCCCGGCAGGTGCCGCCGTTCTGCACCGCCGAGGTGCTCGACGCCGACCCCGACCACGAGTCGCCCTACCTCGTCGTCGAGTATGTGGACGGACCCACCCTCGCCGACGTGGTCGAGCAGCGCGGGCCGCTGACCAGCGCCAACCTGCACGGCGTGGCGATCGGGGTGGCGACCGCGCTGACCGCCATCCACGGCGCCGGGGTGATCCACCGCGACCTCAAACCGCGCAACGTGCTGCTCGCGCCGGGCAGCCCCAAGGTGATCGACTTCGGGATCGCCCGGGCCATGGAGGCGACCAGCGCCAACACGCGTACCGATCAGATGGTCGGCACGGTGGCGTACATGGCGCCGGAGCGCTTCTCCTCGGACGAGGACACCCCGCTCACGCCGGCCGCGGACGTGTTCGCCTGGGGCAGTGTGGTGGCGTATGCGGGGACCGGCCAGACCCCGTTCTTCGCCGACTCGCCGCCGGCCATGGCAGCCCGCATCCTCACCCAGCCGCCCCGGCTCGACGGGCTCAGCGGCCCGCTGCGCGACCTGGTGGCGCACTCCCTGGAGAAGGATCCGGCGAACCGGCCCAGCTCCCGGGAGCTGCTCGACCTGCTGATCTCCGGCAAGCAGCGGCCGGCCGCCACCGCCGCGGCCTTCGCCGACCAGCCCGATCTGCGGGCCGCCGCGGTCGAGGCACAGGCGGTCACCGGGGTGGCCGGCGACCCGTCGGTGAGCCTGCCGACCCTGGCCATCCCGCCCGGGATGGTCGGCTACGACGAGAACTCGATCGTCACGGTGCCGATCTCCGCGCCGCCGGCCGACACCGTGGCCGGTCCGTCGCCGGCCGTGCCCCGGCAGGGCCGCCGCTGGGCGATGCCGGCGCTGCTCGCGGTCTTCGTGACGGCCCTGGTGGCCGGCGCGGTCCTGGTGGCGCTGGAGCTGCGCAACGAGGACCGGAGCCGGGCCGGCGGCGACACCGTGTCGCCCGCGCCGTCGGCCACCGCCTCCGCTCCGGCCGGGCTGCCGCGCCTGCAGGACAGCCTGCGCCGTCCGTCGCTGTGGACCGCCAAGGACTACCCGGAGGAGCAGGCCACCTGCTACTTCGACAACGCGCTGGTGGCCCGCCGGGAGCAGGCCGGCACCTACAAGTGCCGGGGGCCGCTCGACGAGATCCCGGCCGACATGCACGTCGAGGTGTCGGTCCGGCTGGACACCCCGGACAGCTGCGCGGCGATCTGGTTCCGCAACAACGGCCAGGTCGGTTACCAGGCACGGATCTGCGAGCGCAACATCTACATCGGCCTGCACAACAAGGCCGGCGACGGCAAGATCACCGTGCACAAGACGATCCCGCTGGGGGACGCGCCGATCCCGCTGAACGGTCCCGGCACCCGGATCGGGCTGATCGCCAGGGGCGACCGGGTCGAGGTGTACCGGGACGGCGCGCTGATCGACACCGCCCCGCTGACCGAGCCGGAGCTCCAGGAGGGGCGGGTGCTGCTCGGCGTCTACAACGAGCGCGACGCGCCGGAGACCGGGCCGTACGAGGTGGCCTACACCGACATCAAGATCTGGGATCTGAGCTGACGCGCGGCCCGGGCGCGCTGCCCGGGCCGCATCGGTACGACGTCAGTCCCGGGTCAGCCCGGCCCGGCGCAGCGCGTCGGCCATCGCGCTGTTGCCGAAGCTGTTCCCGCCGCCCTGGCCGCCCCGCTGGCCGCCCTGACGGGGCTGGCGCTGACCGCCCTGCCCGCCGCCGCCCTGGCGCTGCCCGCCGCCGCGCTGGCCGCCCTGGCCGCCGCCCTGGCCACGGTCCTCCCGTGGCTGGCGGCCCCGGTTCGGCTCGTCGCTCAGGCGCATGGTCAGCGAGATCCGCTTGCGGACCGGGTCGACCTCCAGGACGCGGACCTTCACCACGTCACCCGACTTGACCACCTCGCGCGGGTCCTGCACGAACTTCTCCGACAGCGCCGACACGTGGACCAGGCCGTCCTGGTGCACGCCGATGTCGACGAACGCGCCGAACGCGGCCACGTTCGTCACCTGGCCCTCCAGGATCATGCCCGGTTTCAGGTCGGCGATCTTCTCGACGCCCTCGGCGAAGGTGGCCGTGGTGAACGCCGGCCGCGGGTCACGGCCCGGCTTCTCCAGCTCCTTGAGGATGTCGGTGATGGTCGGCAGGCCGACGGTGTCGGTGACGAACTTGTCCGGCCGGATGCCCTTCAGCAGCGGGCTGTTGCCGATCAGCGTCTTCACGTCCGATCCGGCGTCCGCCGCGATGGTCCGGACCAGGGGGTACGACTCGGGGTGCACGCTGGAGAAGTCGAGCGGGTCCTCGCCGTCACGGATCCGGAGGAAGCCGGCGCACTGCTCGAACGCCTTCGGCCCGAGCCGGGCCACGTTCTTGATCTCCTTGCGGTTCTTGAACGGGCCGTTCTGGTCGCGGTGCAGCACGATGTTCTCGGCGAGGCCCGCGGTGATCCCGGAGACCCGGGTCAGCAGCGGCGCGGAGGCGGTGTTGATGTCCACGCCGACGCCGTTCACACAGTCCTCGACCACCGCGTCCAGGGAGCGGGCCAGCTTCACCTCGGACAGGTCGTGCTGGTACTGGCCGACACCGATCGACTTCGGGTCGATCTTCACCAGCTCGGCCAGCGGGTCCTGCAGGCGGCGGGCGATCGACACCGCGCCGCGCAGCGACACGTCCAGGCCGGGCAGCTCCTGCGAGGCGTACGCCGACGCCGAGTAGACCGACGCGCCCGCCTCGGACACGACGACCTTGGTCAGCTTGGCCTCGGGGTGCTTCTTGATCAGCTCGGTGGCCAGCTTGTCGGTCTCCCGCGACGCGGTGCCGTTGCCGATCGCGATCAGCTCGACCTTGTGCTTGGAGGCCAGCGCGGCCAGCCGGTGGATCGACTCGTCCCACTTGTTCTGCGGGACGTGCGGGTAGATCGTGTCGGTCGCGACCACCTTGCCGGTCGCGTCCACCACGGCGACCTTCACCCCGGTGCGGAAACCGGGATCCAGACCCATCGTGGTACGGGTCCCGGCGGGCGCCGCGAGCAGCAGGTCACGCAGGTTGGCGGCGAACACGCGGACCGCCTCGTCCTCGGCCGCCTCCCGCAGCCGGACCCGCAGGTCGGCGCCGAGGTGGATGAGGATCCGGGTGCGCCACGCCCAGCGGACCGTGTCGACCAGCCACTTGTCACCGGCCCGGCCCTGGTCGCTGATCCCGTTGCGCCCGGCGATGCGGCCCTCGAAGTAGCCCTCGTCCTCCTCCGGGTGCGGCTCCATGGTGAGGTCGAGGACGTCCTCCTTCTCACCGCGCAGCATCGCCAGGATGCGGTGCGAGGGCAGCTTCGAGTACGGCTCGGCGAAGTCGAAGTAGTCGGAGAACTTCGCCCCGTCGGTCTGCTTGCCGTCGCGCACCTTGGCGACCAGGCGCCCCCGCGTCCACATCTGCTCACGGAGCTCACCGATCAGGTCGGCGTCCTCCGCGAACCGCTCGATCAGGATCGCCCGCGCCCCGTCCAGGGCGGCCTGCGGATCGGCGACCCCCTTCTCCGGGTCCACGAACGCCGCTGCGGCCGCTTTCGGGTCGACCGTGGGGTCGCCCAGCAGACCGTCGGCGAGCGGCTCCAGGCCCGCCTCACGGGCGATCATGGCCTTGGTACGCCGTTTCGGCTTGAACGGGAGGTAGATGTCCTCCAGCCGGGCTTTCGTGTCGGCCTCGAGGATCTGCTGCTCAAGGGCGTCATCGAGCTTGCCCTGGGAGCGGATCGACTCCAGCACCGCGGCCCGCCGGTCCTCCAGCTCCCGCAGGTAGCCCAGGCGCTCCTCGAGCGTGCGCAGCTGGGCGTCGTCGAGAGTGCCGGTCACCTCCTTGCGGTAGCGGGCGATGAACGGCACCGTGGCCCCGCCGTCGAGCAGCTCGACCGCGGCGGTGACCTGCCCTTCCCGTACCCCGAGCTCCGAGGCGATGCGCTGATGGATAGCTGTCGTCACGTCGACGATTGTTACCGAGCCCGCCCCGCCGTGTCGCGCCACCCCGGACTGTCACCCGCGCGCGACCGTCTCCCCGCGTCCCGGGCCGCCCGCCGGAGGCGCCACGGGTACCGCTTGCGAGGGACGTCCGGAACCCGCCGTGAACCGCCCGAGAGAGCCCACCCGTACCCCGTTGTCGGGAATGTCACGTCGGTCTTGACCGGCGTGTCACGGTGGCGCGAAGCCCGCCGGCCGTGGCAGCGCACGCCGCGCGCCGCCGCCGGACCGGCCCGGGACGCCGCCATCCGGCCCGTGACCTGCGCCGTCGTACCTCCGGGAGAGATCATCGGCCGGAGCGGCCCCGCGGTGGCATACCAGGGATCCGCCGACACTTGGTAGGAGGTACTAGAGACAACGGAATTGGCCTTTGGCACAGTTGTCACATGACGCTTGCTGTCCGGGCGGTCGCCGCCACTGATCAGGGCCTGGTCCGGTCCAACAACGAAGACGCCGTCTTCGTCGGTAATCGACTCTTCGTGGTGGCGGACGGCATGGGCGGGCTGCCCGCCGGTGAGCTGGCGAGCGACATCCTGGTGCAGAGCCTGAGCGTCGTCGACACCGCTCCGGACAACGGCGAGCCGCTCCAGGATCTGATCACCGCCCTGCAGACCGCCAACCAGCGGATCGAGGCCTCCGTCGCGGAGGACGACGCCCGCGACGGCATGGGTACGACGGTGACCGCCCTGCTGCTCTCCGGCGACCGCCTGGCCGCCCTCAACGTCGGCGACTCCCGCTGCTACCTGCTGCGCGACGGCGACTTCCAGCAGCTCACCCGCGACGACACGTATGTGCAGGCCCTCGTCGACCAGGGCGTGCTCACCCCCGACGACGCCCGCCGGCACCCGCAGCGGGCGCTGGTCACCCAGGCCGTGCAGGGCGGCCCGTTCCGCCCGGCGGGCCGGATGATCCCGGCCCGCCTCGGCGACCGGTACCTGCTGTGCAGCGACGGGCTCTCCGACTACGTCGAGGACACCGTCATCGCCCGGACGCTGCGCGAGGTCGCCGACCGCAAGAGCTGCGCGGCCGAGCTGGTCAACCGCACCCTGGAGAACGGGGCGCCGGACAACGTCACGGTCATCGTCGCCGACGTCGTCGAGGCCTGACGGCGATGATCAGGGCCCGCCACCTCCTCGCCGGGGTGGCGGCCGCCACCCTGCTCACCGTCCTGGCCGCGTGCGACTCCGGCGCCGGCACCGCGGAGCCGCCGCTGCCCGAGCTGAAACTGCGGGCCACCGCCGAGCAGTGGCGGCAGGACGAGGTGGCCCGGCAGCTCGGCATCGCCCTGTACAACGACGGCGCGGTGCCGGTGTGGATCTCCCGGGTCGAGCCGGACCTGCCGTCCTTCGAGGGCGAGGCGGCCGTCGACACACCGGCTCTCCTGCCGCCGAACGGGCTCCGGGTGGACGTGACAGTGCCCTACGGCACGGGAGGCTGCGCACCGGCCGCTGAGGCCTCCTCGGTGACCGTCGTGGCGCGGGCCGACGGCGACACCCGCACCCAGCGGATCCGGCTGGCCCTGCCGCACCCCAACGAGCTGCTGAACCGGCTGCTCGCCGACGACTGCGCCGCCGAGACCGTCCGCAAGAGCGTGACGCTGCGCTTCGGCGACTGGACCGACCTGGGCGCCGAGGGCGTACGGGGCAGCCTCGTCGTCGAGCGGACCGCCGCAGCCACCGGCACGGCCCGGCTGCACACCCTCGACGGCAACGTGATGTACCGCCTCACCTACCCCACCGCCACCCCGCTGGCCGAGGTGACCGCCGCCGCGCCGGTCGCCACGCTGCCCTTCACGGCATCGCCGTCGCGCTGTGACATGCACGCCTTCGCCGAGGTCAAGAAGCCCTACGAATTCCCGGTCCGGATCTCCCTCGACGGTGGCAAGCAGCTTTACACCACCGTCCCGGTCGACGACGACGACCGCAAATCCCTCGACACGATGCTGCGCCGCAACTGCGGTGTCCCGCCGGCCGGCTCCTGAGTGTCAGGGCAGCTCGAGAAAATCGCGGAGGGCATTCTCGTCGAGGCGCGCGAGCAGCGTCCTCGGGGCGACGGCGCGGAAGGCGTCGACGCACAGCTCGGCGATCTCCGTCCAGTCGGGGTCGCGGTCGAGGCGGACGCCGACCCAGCCGCGATGGCCCACATAGGGTGGCCGGAAGAAGCGCGCCGAATCGGCGGCGATCAGCTCGGCCTGGGCGCCCGGCGGGGCCGCGCACCACAGATGGGGGAACTCGTCGTCGTGGTGGCCGTCGGCCCACAGCATCACGAACTGCTTGCGGTCGCGGACGAAGAAGGCGGGCGCTCCGTGGCTGAGCCGCTCGGCCGCCTCGGGCAGGCGCAGGCAGATGGCGCGGATCCGCTCGGTCGTCGACTCCATGCCCCGCATTCTGCGCCGTGGGTGTGACATATTCTCGGGCCCGTGCTGATGACGACCGAGCGGCTGATCCTGCGGCGTTTCCGGGCGTCCGACGCGCCGGTGCTGGCGGCCTACCGGTCCGACCCCGACGTGGCGCGGTACCAGTCGTGGGACGCGCCCTTCCCGCTCGAGCGGGCGGAGGTCGCCGTGCGCAACTTCGCGGCCAGTTCACCCACCGAGCCGGGCCGGTTCCAGTATGCGATCGAGCACGCGCCGGAGCAGCGGCTGATCGGGGACGTGTATGTGCTGCTCCACGACAACCTGCTCCAGGGGGAGATCGGGTTCACGCTGGCTTCGGCGTACCAGGGGAAGGGCTTTGCGACCGAGGCCGTGGCCGCCGTGCTGGACCGGTTGTTCCGCGTGCAGGGGCTGCACAAGGTCACGGGGGAGTGCGACGCGCGGAACACGCGGTCGGCGGCGCTGATGGAGCGGCTCGGTTTCCGGCGTGAGGGCCTGCTGCGTCAGCAGACGTTCATCAAGGGCGAATGGACCGACGACCTGCTGTACGGGCTGCTCGCCACCGAGTGGCCCGGCTGACGGCGAAGCGATCCGCGTCCGCCGCGGGGTGATCGCCCGGGACGTCGGGCTCCGCTCCGATCCGCGGAAACCGGCTTGGAGCGAGGCACCGGTTCCCCGGCTGCGCGCGTTGTTCCTGCACAGCCGGGGGTGATCGGTCGTCAGGCCTCGTGGCGCAGCCAGACGGCGCCCAGCGGGGGCACCCGCAGACTCACCGAGGCGTCGAAGCCGTGCCAGGCGATCTTCTCCGCCTCGACCTGGCCCAGGTTGCCGACGCCCGAGCCGCCGTAGAGCTCGCTGTCGGTGTTGATCACCTCGGTCCAGCGGCCGGGGCGGGGCAGCCCGATGCGGTAACCCTCGTGCGGGATGGCGGCGAAGTTGACCACGCACACCAGGGTGTCGCCGTTCGGTGCGAACCGGACGAAGGAGAAGGTGTTGTGCTGCGAGTCCTCGCTGGTGATCCACCGGAAACCGGAGGGGCTGGTGTCCTGCGTCCACAGGGCCGGCGTCTCCCGGTACACCCGGTTCAGGTCCTTGACCAGGCCGCGGATCCCGCCGAACTGCGGATCGTCGAGGAGCGTCCAGTCCAGCCCGCGGCCCTCGTTCCACTCGGCGAGGTCGCCCATCTCGGCGCCCATGAAGAGCAGCTGCTTGCCGGTGAAGGCCCACATGAAACCGAGCAGCGCGCGGGTGTTCGCCAGTTTCTGCCACAGGTCGCCGGGCATCTTGCCGGTCAGGGAGCCCTTGCCGTGCACCACCTCGTCGTGGCTGATCGGCAGCGTGTAGTTCTCACTCCAGGCGTAGACGGTGGCGAAGGTCATCTGGTGGTGGTGCCACTGCCGGTGGATCGGCTCCTTCTCCATGTAGGAGAGGGTGTCGTTCATCCAGCCCATGTTCCATTTGAAGCCGAAGCCGAGACCGCCGAGGTGGGTGGGGCGGGTGACGCCCGGCCACGCGGTGGACTCCTCGGCGATCGTCATGACCCCCGGGTGGTGCTTGTAGACGGTCGCGTTCATCTCCTGCAGGAAGCTGATCGCGTCCAGGTTCTCCCGGCCGCCGTACTGGTTGGGGGTCCACTCGCCGTCCTTGCGGGAGTAGTCCAGGTAGAGCATCGAGGCGACGGCGTCGACGCGCAGGCCGTCGGCGTGGAACTCCTCGCACCAGTAGAGCGCGTTGGCGACCAGGAAGTTGCGGACCTCCTTGCGGCCGAAGTCGAAGACGTAGGTGCCCCAGTCGGGGTGCTCGCCGCGCCGCCAGTCGCCGTGCTCGTAGAGCGGAGTGCCGTCGAATCGGGCGAGCGCCCACTCGTCCTTCGGGAAGTGGGCGGGCACCCAGTCCAGGATCACGCCGATGCCGGCCTGGTGCAGCTTGTCGACCAGGTGCCGGAACTCGTCGGGCGAGCCGAAGCGGGAGGTCGGCGCGTAGTAGCCGGTGACCTGATAACCCCATGAGCCGCCGAACGGGTGCTCCATCACCGGCATCAGCTCGACATGGGTGAAACCGGTGTCGACGACGTACTCGACGAGCTGGTCGGCCAGCTCGGTGTAGGTGAGGCCGGGCCGCCAGGAGCCGAGGTGCACCTCGTAGACGCTGATCGGCTCCTGGTGCCACGACTTGGCGGACCGCTCGCGCATCCACTGCTCGTCGTGCCACTGGTACGACGACTGGTGGACGACCGACGCGGTGGCCGGCGGGACCTCGGTGTGCTGGGCCAGCGGGTCGGCGTGCTCGCGCCACACCCCGTCCCGGCCGAGGATCTTGAACTTGTACTTGGTGCCGATGTGGGCGCCCGGCACGTACAGCTCCCAGACACCGCTGGAGCCGAGCGAGCGCATCGGCCACCCGTCGTACGGCCCCCAGCCGGCGAAGTCGCCGATCACCTGCACACCGCGCGCGCTCGGCGCCCACACCGCGAAGCCGACGCCGGCGCCCCGCGGCTGCGCCCCGAGCACCTTCCACAGCTTCTCGTGCCGGCCCTCGCCGATCAGGTGCAGGTCGAGTTCGCCCAGGGTGGGCACGTGACGGTACGGGTCGTCGCACTGCGTCCCGTCGACGTCGATCCGGTAGTCGAGCACGGTCCCGGGCAGCTCGGCCGCGAAGATCCCGTCCGGGTGCACCTGGGTCGCCTCGTACCGCTCGCCCTCGTGCAGGACGGCCACCGCGGTGGCGCCCTTGCGCAGGGTGCGGATGACGGTGCGGCCGCCGTGCGGGTGAGCGCCGAGGACGCCGTGCGGGTCGTGCGAGTCCCCGGCGATCACGCTGTCCATGGCGCGTTTGTCGGCGGCGAGCCGTGAGGTGGTGGTCTGACCGATCATGGTTTTCGGGTGCCCTCCGGGGTTCATCCGACGAGCCTGGCTATCGACCGCAGGGGGATCCGCAGCCAGCCGGGCCGGTGCCGGGCTTCGTAGGCGGCCTCGTAGACCGCCTTGTCGAGTTCGTACGCCGCCAGCAGCGCCGCCTGATCACGCGGGTCGATGCCCGCCACGTGCGTGTACCCGTCGCAGAACGCCGCCCGGTTGCGGTCCACCCACTCCCGGGCCCGTGCCGCCAGGGGCTCGTCGTCGTCCTGATCGACCAGCAGCTGGTAGGCCGCGTATTCGTAGGAGCGCAGCACCCCGGCCACGTCGCGCAGCGGCGAGTCGGGCAGCCGCCGCTCGTCCAGCGGCTGGCCGGGCTCGCCCTCGAAATCGATCAGCAGCCAGCTCTCCGGGGTGCGCAGCACCTGCCCGAGGTGCAGGTCGCCGTGGATGCGCTGGACCTCGACCTGTTCGCCGGTGAGGGCACTGAACCGGTCGGTGATCGCGGGGACGTGCTGCTGCAGCTCGGGCACCGCGGCGGCGGCGGTCCGCAGCCGGGCCAGCACCGCGTCCAGCGGGAACGGGGCCGGCCCGGTGCCGAGCTGCTCGGCGAGAGTCCGGTGGACCGAGGCGACCGCCTCGCCCAGCCGGTACGACTCGCCCTGGAAGTCGCCGCCGACCTCGTCCGCGGCGTACGCGGCGTCGGCGAACAGGTCACGGGCCGAGGCGGTGGCCATGGCCCAGCCCTCGGCGGAGTTGACCGCGTACTCGGTGACCATGCCGAGCGAGCAGTCGTCGCCCGCCTGGAACGATCCGAGCAGCCGGGCCACGTGCGAGTTGCCGGCCCGGCCGAGCACCCGGTTCAGCTCGATGTCCGGGTTGACCCCGCAGGTGACCCGGCGGAAGACCTTGAGGATCGCGTCCTGGTCGAAGATCACGCTGGTGTTGCTCTGCTCCGCGTCGAACACCCGCGGCCAGGCCTCCAGCGGCAGCGTGACGCCGGGCTCCTTCTCGAAGGTGACGTCGCCGGCCAGCTCCGACCGCTCGACCAGCCCGAGCAGGTGGCGGGCCGCCGCCGGGTCGTAGAGGGCGTCGTAGCCCACCCGGCCGTCGTCGGTGGTCCCGATCGTCGCCACCTGGCTGTATTCGGGGATCGGCCCGGCGCCCCAGCCGACCAGGATCTGATAGCGCTCGGAGCTGCCGTCGGTGTATTCGGCGTCGACGAGGACCAGCTCCAGATCCTCGCCGAGCTGCGTGGCCGACGCCTCCTTGACCGAGGACAGGACTCGGCTGCGGCCGGCGTACCAGCGCTGTTTCGGTAACCACTCGGCGAAAGGCAGCGTCATTGCTTCTCCTCCGACCCGCACAACTGGAACCAGTAGAACCCGTGCCCCGGAAGCGTCAACAGGTACGGCAGCTGGCCTATCCGGGGGAAGTTGACGTGCCCGGTCAGCTCCACCGGGGTGTATCCGTTCCAGTGCTGCAGATTCAACTCGATCGGTTGCGGGAAGCGTGACAGGTTGTTGACGCACAGCACCACGTCGTCGCCGTGTTCGCGCAGATAGGCGAGAACCGACGGGTTGGAGCCGCCCAGCTCGCGGAACGTGCCGACGGCGAACGCCTCGTGCCGGCGGCGGACGGCGAGCATGGTGCGCGTCCAGTTCAGCAGGGAGGTCGCGCTGTCCCGCTGGGCCTCCACGTTGACCGCCTGGTAGCCGTACACCGGATCCTGATTGACCGGAAGGTAGAGGCGGCCCGGCGTGGCCGTGGAGAAACCCGCGTTGCGGTCCGGGGTCCACTGCATCGGGGTCCGCACGCCGTCGCGGTCGCCGAGCCAGATGTTGTCGCCCATCCCGATCTCGTCGCCGTAGTAGAGCACCGGCGAGCCGGGCAGCGACAGCAGCAGGGCGGTGAACAGCTCGATCTGGTTGCGGTCGTTCTCCAGCAGGGGAGCGAGCCGCCGGCGGATGCCGACGTTCGCCTTCATCCGCGGATCCTTGGCGTACTCGGAGTACATGTAGTCGCGTTCCTCGTCGGTCACCATCTCGAGCGTCAGCTCGTCGTGGTTCCGCAGGAAGATGCCCCACTGGCAGTTGTCCGGGATGGCCGGCGTCTGGGCCAGGATCTCCGAGATCGGGAAACGCGACTCCCGGCGTACGGCCATGAAGATCCGTGGCATCAGCGGGAAGTGGAACGCCATGTGGCACTCGTCGCCACCGGAGCGGGCGTCGCCGAAGTACTCCACCACGTCGGCGGGCCACTGGTTTGCCTCGGCCAGCAGCACGCGGCCCGGGAACTCGTCGTCGATCACCTTGCGGCAGTGCTTGAGGAAGGCGTGGGTGGCCGGCAGGTTCTCACAGTTGGTGCCCTCCTCCTCGAAGAGGTAGGGGACCGCGTCCAGCCGGAACCCGTCGATGCCCAGGTCGAGCCAGAACCGCAGCACGTCCAGCATCGCCTCCTGCACCTTCGGGTTCTCGTAGTTGAGATCCGGCTGGTGCGAGAAGAACCGGTGCCAGTAGAACTGCCGCCGGACCGGGTCGAACGTCCAGTTCGACTCCTCGGTGTCGACGAAGATGATCCGCGCGTCCTGGTACTTCTCGCTGGTGTCGTTCCAGACGTAGAAGTCGCCGTACGGCCCGTCGGGGTCGTGCCGGGACGCCTGGAACCACGGGTGCGAGTCGGACGTGTGGTTCATCACCAGGTCGGTGATCACCCGGATGCCGCGCTTGTGCGCTGCGTCCAGCAGGGCCACGAAGTCCTCGACGGTGCCGAACTCGGGCAGCACCTTGTAGAAGTCGCGGATGTCGTAGCCGCCGTCCCGCAGCGGCGAGTCGTAGAACGGCGGCAGCCAGAGACAGTCGACACCCAGCCACTGCAGGTAGTCGAGCCGCTCGATCAGGCCGCGCAGGTCGCCGCCGCCGTCGGAGCCCGAGTCGTAGAACGCCCGGACCAGCACCTCGTAGAACACGGCCCGCTGGAACCAGGTCCGGTCCGCCGGAAGCGCGCGGGCGTGCCCGAAGTCGTCGGAGGTCGGATGCTCGACCACCCCGCCCTCGTTGTGGCTACCCTCGGCCGGGTCGTGCTCGCTCGACAGCTCCATCTGCTCCCCCTACCCCGCCTTGACGACGAAGATGCCTACCCCGTCGGGGCGGCGACGATGCACGCCACCGCCCGGCGGCGACGATGCCTGCCCTATCCCGTCTTGACGACGAAGATGTGCGCCGGCTCGACGAACGGGTCGATCCGGACCGCGTTGTACTGCCCCCACTCGTAGGTGGCGCCGGTGATCTGGTCGACCACCGTGAAACGGTCGTGCCAGTCCAGGCCCAGCGCCGGCATGTCCAGCGTGGTGTTGCCCCACTGCACGTTGCTGCTGTCGAACGAGCAGATCACCAGCACCGTGTTGCCGGTGTCCGGGTCACGCTTGGAGAAACAGAGCAGCGCGCCGTTGTCGACCTCGTGGAACCGCAGGTTGCGCAGCCAGTGCAGCGCCGGGTTCTCCTCGCGGGTGCGGTTCAGCTTGGTCAGGTACGGCGCGAGGGACCGCCCGGCCCGCTCGGCGGCCGCCCAGTCCCGCGGCTTCAGCTCGAACTTCTCGTTGTCGATGTACTCCTCGGCGCCCGGCCGCGCCACGTGCTCGAACAGCTCGTACCCCGAGTAGAGGCCCCACGACGGGGTCAGCATCGAGGCCAGCACCGCGCGGATCTTGAACATCGGCGGCCCGCCGTGCTGCAGCGACTCGTGCAGGATGTCCGGCGTGTTCGGCCAGAAGTTCGGCCGCATCCAGTCGATCGAGGTCAGCAGCTCCTGCATGTACTGCCGCATCTCGTGGGCCGAGTTGCGCCAGGTGAAGTACGTGTACGACTGGGTGAACCCGATCCGGCCCAGCCCGTTCATCATCGCGGGCCGGGTGAACGCCTCGGCCAGGAACAGCACGTCCGGGTCGGTCTCCTTGACCTTGGGGATCAGCCACTGCCAGAAGTTGATCGCCTTGGTGTGCGGGTTGTCCACCCGGAAGATCTTGATGCCGGCGTTCACCCAGTGCATGACCACGCGGTAGACCTCGTCGCGCAGCGTGCGGTAGTCGTTGTCCCAGTTGATCGGGTAGATGTCCTGATACTTCTTGGGAGGATTCTCGGCGTACGCGATGGTGCCGTCGGGCTTCGTCGTGAAGAACTGCGGGAACTCCTTGACCCACGGGTGGTCCGGGGCGGCCTGCAGCGCGAGGTCCATGGCGACCTCCATGCCGAGCTCCTCGGTGCGCGCGATGAAGGCCTTGAAATCCTCGAGCGTGCCCAGCTGCGGGTGGATCGCGTCGTGGCCGCCCTCGTCGGAGCCGATCGCCCACGGCGAGCCCACGTCCTCCGGGCGGGCCACCAGCGTGTTGTTGCGGCCCTTGCGGTTGATCTTGCCGATCGGGTGGATCGGCGGCAGGTAGACGACGTTGAAGCCCATCTCCGCGACGGCCGGCAGGCGCTCCGCGGCGGTGGCGAAGGTGCCGTGCCTGATCGGCGTCGCGTCCGGCCCGATCTCGGCGCCCTCCGAGCGCGGGAAGAACTCATACCACGCCGAGTAGAGGGCGCGCTTGCGGTCCACCCAGATGACGAACGACCGGGTCGTGGTGACCAGGTTGCGCACCGGGTTGTGCCAGAGCAGCTCCTCCAGGTCGAGGGCCGGGGTCACCCGGGCGAACAGCGAGCGCTGGTCGTCGCGCAGCGCCGCCGCCGCGTCCCGGACCCGGTCCTCGTGCTCGGCGGGAACGATCTTGGTGGCCAGGTCGAGCACCTCGGCGCCCTCGACGAGGTCGTTCGCCAGGTCCTCGGAGCCCTGGCCGGCGCCGATCTTCTTCACCACGGCGTCGCGCCACGTCCGGTACGGATCGTCGAACGCCTCCACGGTGAACGTCCACCGGCCCATCGAGTCCGGCCGGATCGCGGCGTGCCACTGATCCAGGCCCGGCTCGCCCGGCGTCATCCGGGTGAACGGCTTGGTCTCCCCGTCGGGTCCACGCCATACCACATTCACGCCGAGCGCGTGGTGACCTTCGCGATAGGACACCGCCGAGACCGGGACGAGCTCGCCGACCACCGCCTTCGCGGGATAGCGGCCACCGGAAACAGCCGGTGTCACGTCTTCGATGGGGAAGCGACCGGTCATGATCTCCACCGTAGTCAGAGGGGCGCAGGAGGACTCGGCGACCGGGAAAACCACCGCCGGCGTCTCTATGACTTCTCCGCAGTGGAGTTTTTGAAACGGCCGATCGCCGCTGCGTCCAACCTACCGGAGGGCCCACCCCGCGGCGCATCCGGACGCGGCCCTCCGCCGCCGGAGAACACGACAATTTCACCTGTCCGCAACAGGCGTTCATCTTCTCCGGCCGCGCCGCGGCCATCTCGCCGGTCTCACCGGCGCGGTCCGCTCACGGTTCGCCCCGCCACCGGTCGACGACCCCCGAGGCCGTACGGCCCCCGCGTGCCATGACCACGGGAGTGCGTCGGTTGCGCTGCGTTGCCATCGAGGAACCCGGCTCAAGAGCGTCCCCGAGCCACCGAGTTAACCCTCGACGCGAGCCGACGACCCGGCAAGCGCGCGAAGGGAGGAGATCGAACGTGGCCGGACCGTCCACCGCACTGTCCCCGGTGATCGCCGCCAGCACCCACTGGCTGGCGCGGGCCTACCCGGGCGGCGAGTCCAACACGGTGGCGCACACGCTCGCCGAGCTGCAGGCCCGGCAGGCCATCACGGTCGCCGCCTGGCTGCGTTACCCGACCGAGATCGACGCCGCGCTGGTCGCGATCGCCGGTCCCGGCGGCTCCGCCGTCCTCGACTGGAAAGCCGGCAGCGAGCCCGACGACGAGTACGCCGACGGCGAGGGCTGGCGCACCTGGGTCGACGAGGTGGTCGTCAGCTGGGCGGCCTGCCTGCTCGCCGACCCGCTGCTGGCCCGCCGCGGCGTCGACGCGGTCATCGCCGCCATGCCGGTCCCCGACCAGCGGCCCCGGCCGCACGCCCGGCGTACCGCCACCACCGGGCTGCCCGCCGAGTTCCGCCGCCTGCTGCAGCCCGACGCCCGCGACCGGGACGCCGCGGCCCTGCTGCGGCACCCCGACCTTCTCGAGCCGATCGCGGCCATGCACCGCGACACGCTCCTCTATCTCCTCGACGCTGAGCAGGACCGCACCCCCCTGGCGGCCTGAATTCAGCACCCCCTCCCGGGGGCCGGGTGAAACACGCGACCGCCCGGTCCCGCCGGAAACGGGAGGGTCCGAAGGCCGCAAGGCCGGCGCCTCCCTGTCCTCCTGGGCGCCGGCCTTGCGGCCTCTCTCTGTCTCTCCCCGGGGTACGGCGTCAGTCGGCCAGCCGGGCCGGGAAGCCGCCCGTGGCGATCGGGCCCCACGACTCGACGGTCACCCGGATCAGGCATTTACCCTGGTCACGCATCGCCTGGCGATACTCGTCCCAGTTCGGGTGCTCGCCGGAGATGCACCGGAAATACTCGACGAGCGGCTCGACCGCGTCGGGCAGGTCGATGACCTCGGCGACGCCGTCGACCTGGACCCACGGGCCGTTCCACTCGTCGGACAGGACGGTGAGGGTCACCCGGGGGTCGCGGCGGATGTTCGCCACCTTGGCCCGCTCCGGATAGCTGGAGATCACGATCCGGCCCTCGGCGTCGACGCCGCACGTGTTCGGCGACGACTGCGGGCGCCCGTCCTTACGGGTGGTGAGCAGGATCGCGCGGTGCCGCGGACGCAGGAACTCGATCAGCTCGTCGCGAGCGACCCGGTTGTTCGTCGCGATGGTGCGTGCCATGACGGACTCCTCTCAGGCGTGCGCGGCCGGCGCTGCGGCGTCGACCGGGATCGCGCCCGGATGCTGACCGCCCGGGCCGGCGGCCGCCTGACCGGCGGCGATCGCGGCGCCGATGATCCCGGCGTTGTTGAGCAGTGTCGCCGGGACGATCGGGGTACGGATGTCGAGCAGCGGGAAGAACTTCTCCGACTTCTTGCTGACGCCACCGCCGACGATGAACAGGCGCGGGGAGAGCAGCATCTCCACGTGACGCAGGTAGCGCTCGACCCGGGCCGCCCACTGCTCCCAGCTCAGGTCCTCGCTCTCCCGGGCGCGGTCGGAGGCGAGCAGCTCCGCGTCGCCGCCGTCCAGCTCCAGATGGCCGAGCTCGGTGTTGGGCAGGAGCACCCCGTCCAGGAACAGGGCGCTGCCGATGCCGGTGCCGAAGGTCAGCATCATGATCAGCCCGGACTGGTCGCGCCCCGCGCCGAACGCGACCTCGGCCACCCCGGCCGCGTCGGCGTCGTTGAGCACCGTCACCGGCTTGCCGAGGCGCTCGGTGAACAGGCGGGCGGCGGGCGCGTCGAGCCACGACTTGTCGACGTTGGCCGCGCTGCGGGTCACCCCGTCGACGACCACGCCCGGGAACGTGACGCCGATGCTGTCGAACCCGTCGAACTGGGCGGCCACCTCAGCGACCGCCTCCACGACGCTTGTCACGTCGGCCGGCTGCGGGGTGGGCACACGGAACCGCTCGGCGAGCAACTCGCCGCCGGCCGGGTCGACCGGCGCCCCTTTCACGCCGGAGCCGCCGATGTCGATGCCGAGGATGGTCATCCGTCTTCCTTCTTCAGGTTTCGTTCGCTGTTGCTGTGTACCACGTGGGGCCGACATCGAATCCAGCGTCTCCCGGTACCCGCCGGGCGGACACCATAGGATGAATTCGCAGCGTGATATCTGGGTTCACGTAATGTCACTCATACTTTCGGCTAGGCATCGGTGGCCTTCTCGGCTAGCGTTGCACTTCAGAACGGTCGCCGCGTGCGGGCACGGCTCTCTGCCCGTCAGATGGAGGACCACTCATGACACTGCTGGAATCACCGACCGTCGATACCGTAGGGGCCGTCGCGTCGCAGTCGGCGAGCGCCTCCGATCTGCTCGCCGCCATGGCCGCGACACCGGCCGGGCGTCAGCGCTCCCGCCTCCGCGACCGGGCGATCGAGGCCTGGCTGCCGCTCGCCCGCCACCTCGCGCACCGCTACTCCGGCCGCGGCGAGCCCACCGACGACCTCGTCCAGACCGCCACCGTCGGCCTCATCAAAGCCGTCGACAAGTTCGACCCCGAACGCGGCGTCGACTTCGCCGGATACGCCATCCCCACCATCATCGGCGAGATCAAGCGCCACTTCCGCGACCGCACCTGGTCCGTCCGCGTCCCCCGCCGCCTCCAGGAGCTGCGCCTCGCCATCACCGAGGCCAACGCCACCCTGACGCACTCGCTGGGCCGGTCGCCGACCGTCCCGGACATCGCCACCCATCTCGGGATCACCGAGGAAGAGGTGCTGGAGGGCCTGGAGGGCGCCCGCGCCTACAACGCGACCTCGCTGTCCACGCCGATCAGCGCCGACGGCACCACCGAGCTGGGCGACACCCTGGGTGGCGAGGACCACGAGTTCGAGGTCGCCGAGACCCGGGTCGCCCTCGGCCCCGCCCTGGCCACCCTGGACGAGCGCGAGCAGCGGATCCTGACGCTCCGCTTCTACGGCAACCTGACCCAGAGCCAGATCGCCGACGACATCGGCATCTCCCAGATGCACGTGTCCCGCCTGCTGACCAAGGCCTTGGCCAAGCTGCGCCGCGAACTGACCGACTGACCCACGCCGCGACCGGCCGGCCCCGGAGCTGTCTCAGCCACCGTTCCACAGCCCGAGCGCCGGCCGGGATACGTCGCCGGGTGCTGGCCGGTTTGTCTCGGCCAGCACCCACGGCTGTTTCAGGGGTGACGGTGAGCCGGGACTCGGCCCGGCGGGCGCGGGCCGGTCCTGCGCCGGGATCACGTCGCGGGGGAGCTGCGCGACGGTGTGGTGCGGTTGAGGGCTGGGTCGTCCGTACCTCTGCGTTGGTTTATTTTGCGCCGCTGGCCCGCCAGTTGAGGCTGATCAGGAGGGTTCGGGCCTCGTCGGCCACCTCGGTGGCGGCGTGGACCTCGTAGGTGGCGGCCTGCAGGGAGCTTCGGGAGGTGAAGTCGCGGCGGCCGCCGGTCGCGGCGTGGGCGATGGCGCCGAAGATCGCGCCCCAGACCGCGCCGATGATCACCGTGGTGAAGAGGACCGCCAACCAGCTCGAGTCGCTGAAGATGCCGAAGAACAGGCCGATCAGCAGGCCGAACCAGGCGCCGCTGGCCGCTCCCGCGCCGGCCGCCCGGCCGATGGTGAGGCGGCCGAGGACGTTCTCGACGAGGCGGAGATCGGTGCCGACGATCGACGTTCGCTCGACCGGGAACTTGTTGTCCGACAGGTGGTCGACGGCCTGCTGGGCGAGGGCGTAGTCCGGGTAGGTGCCGACCACGACGGTCGGGCCGGAGGTCAGGGTGGTTCCGGTCGTCTGGGCGGGCAGCGAGGGGACCGCGCCGGCGGGGCCGGGCGGCACCGGAGTGCCGGTGACGGACGCGTCGGCCGCTTCCGGAGGGGAGTCCGGCGAGACGGGGTGGACCTGCGGGGACGGAGAGGCGGACGAGGCCGGAGAGGCCGGCGGGACAGCGTGGCCGGCGGGTGCGGTGGAGCCGGTCGGACCCGGCTGCGGCGGGATCGGCGCGGTCGGGAAGTCAGCCGTCGGGATGGCGGCGGTGGTGGAGTCGGCCGCCGGGATGGCGGCGGTGGGGGCGTCGGAGGGGGTGGAGGAGTGGGGTGAGGTGGTCATTTGGTGCCTCCCTGAAGGGGTGCGGGCTCCGCGGCGGTCAGCCGGACCCAGACGATGAAGGTCACGGCCGTGGCGGCCACGATGCCGGCCGTGCCGGTGAGGAATGCGAAGCGCCCGGACACCAGGTCGGGCAGGGCGCGCTCGGAGAGGGCCACCGAGGCCATGCCGAACACGCCGGCCGCGGTGGCGAGGGCGCCGGCGGCCGCCAGGGCGACGATGACCAGGCGGTTCGGCAGGTGGATGCGGCGGGACGGGCCGGTGCGGCGCAGGCGTACCCCGAAGACGGCGAGGGCACCGCAGGCCAGCACGATCAGCAGGGCGGCGATGACGTCGCTGGGGCGGTGCCACTCGGCCCAGACGGTGGCCACCGCGACGATCGCCACGTAGCCGGCGCCGACCAGGCCGACCATGCCGCGCAGCGCCCGCGGGAAGACCAGCACCAGCACGAACGCGACCGACGCGGCGGCGGTGGCGTGGCCGCTGGGCCACGAGTTGGGGGCCGGGAAGTCGTCGAGCAGCGGCCGGTCCAGGTTCGCCTTCAGCTGCTGGGTGATCAGGTTGGCGGCGACCACCACGAACACCGACGCGAGCGCCAGGTCCAGGCGGCGGCGGATCACGCCGAACGCGGCGGCCAGGACGCAGACCAGCGCCAGCGAGGCGAGGCGGGTGGCGTCGAGGGTACGGGTGAGCACCTCGCTGACCTGCGGATGGTGGAAGTCGCCGCCCCGTAGCGCCGCGGTGTCGATGGCCTGGCCCAGCGGCGTGCCGACGAACAGCCGGTGCACGGCGTAGGCCCCGCCCGCGGCCAGGACCGCGACGAGCAGCGGGGTGACGGTGTGCCACGTGCTTCCCGGCGGGCGCGTGGTGGTTTCTTCTGCGGTGGTGACCGGGCGGGACGCGACGGCCGTCATCTCTGACCTCCTGGCGGGCTGGCGATGCGGACACGCCTTTCCCCGTACGCCCGATTTCCAAGCACGCCCGCAACGTGCGCGCACCCGATCGGGCCCGGTGGGCGCAACGCCCGCGGCGGACCTTCGTATCCGATGCCGACGGATATCTCCGGCGCTGCCGGAACGAAGGGGACGTCTTCATGAGGCACACGACCCGACGACTGCTCACCGGCACGCTGCTGGTGCTCGCCGCCGGGGCCGGGCTGGCCGGTTCACCCGCTGCCGCGCAGGCGGCCGGGACCTCCGCGACGATCGACGTCAACAGCGAGCTGAAGGTACGGTCCGCGCCGAGCTGGAGCGCGAGCGTGGTGGGCACGCTCGCGGACGGCCGGCGCGTCACCCTGGACTGTGCGGTGACCGGGCAGAAGGTGAGCGGGAAGGTCCGTACCACCGCCCAGTGGGACCGGCTGGCCGACGGCCGCTACATCTCGCACGCCTATGTCCGCACGTCGGGGACGATCCCGTCGTGTGCGGCGAAGGCGGGCTCCCGGGGGTACGTCGCCGGGAAGATCCGGACCCGGGACGGCGCGGTGAACGTGCGCAGCGGCCCGTCGACGCTCAACTCGGTGGTCCGTAAGGCCGCCGACGGCTCGGCCGTGCGGATCGTCTGCGCGGTGCCCGGCGCGAAGGTCTCCGGAACGGTCCGTACCACCACCCTCTGGGACCGGCTGACCGACGGGCAGTACGTGTCGCACGCCTACGTGGTCTCGCCGGCGGTGAAGGCCTGCCCGCCGGCGGCGCCCGCGCCCGTCGCGCCCGCGCTGACGCCGGAGCAGTTCATCGCGGCCGCCGTGCCGGGGGCGCAGCAGGGCTGGCGGGAGTACGGGGTGCCGGCCTCGGTCACCATCGCGCAGGCGATCCTGGAGTCGGGCTGGGGGCGCAGCGGACTGTCCGCGGTGGACCGCAACTACTTCGGCATCAAGTGCCAGAACGGCTACTTCGGCCCGCACGCGAACGGCTGCCACGTCTACGAGACGACCGAGTGCGACAAGGCCGGGAAGTGTTTCGCGACGTCGGACGCGTTCCGCACCTACGCCTCGATGGGCCGCTCGTTCCGCGACCACGGCCATTTCCTGCGCAACAACAAGCGGTACGCGCCGGCGTTCGCGTTCACCAAGGACGCGAACAAGTTCATCATGGCGGTGTGGAAGGCCGGATACGCGACCGACCCGGAGTACTACCCGAAGATCACCAAGATCATGACGAACTACGATTTGTACCGGTACGACACCTGGAAGTAGTCAGCGGCTTACGCTCCGTATGGTGGGGCGACGAACGGACGGAGCGCGGCGGG
This sequence comes from Actinoplanes philippinensis, assembly GCF_900113015.1. GTDB lineage: Bacteria > Actinomycetota > Actinomycetes > Mycobacteriales > Micromonosporaceae > Actinoplanes > Actinoplanes philippinensis. The sequence goes on along the minus strand of NZ_FONV01000003.1, from coordinate 552,456 downwards.
CCACCGGTCCGCTGCTCTCCGTCTCCGTGCTTCTGGTCGGACTGATCGCCACCGCGCTGACCGCCTCCGGCCTCTACTCGGCCCAGCAGGACACCGCCGCCCGGGAGATGAACAAGCGGCACGAGACCGCCCTCGCCGCGATCCGCACCGAGACGCAGCGCTACCGCCAGCTGATCGAGACCCTGGCCGCCGGGATCGTCAACGACCCGGAGCTGACCTGGGAGGACTTCGACACCGCGACCGGGCCGCTGGTCGACGCCGGACTACCCGGGGCGGCGCCGGTGGCGTTCGTCGTCGCGGTGCCCACCGACGGCCTGGCCGAGGCGCAGCGGCGGTGGCGGTCGCGGGGCGCGCTGGGCCTGACCTTTCGTCCCGACCCCGCCGTCGACGAGCACTACTTCGCCGTCTTCGTGCGCAAGCTCGACGAGAACGAGCACGGCATGCGGTCCGGCGCCGACGCGGGCGCGGTCGAGCCGCTGGCCACCACCCTGCGCACCGCCCGGGACCTGCACCGGCTGACCGTGTCGGAGGCGTACGTCCTGATGCGTGACCGGCAGAGACCGGTCGCGGAGCAGCAGCAGTCGTTCATCTTCGCCGCCCCGGTCTGGACCCGGGAGAACACTCCGCAGTTCCGCGGCTGGGTGGCGTCCGGCCTGCGCGGCGGCACCTTCCTCGACAAGATCCTCGGCCCGCTGGGGCCGATCTCCGGCGAGCTGATCTCGGTCGACGAGGACCAGACCCGGCACACCGTCGCCCGGTGGACCGGCGAGGGCGAGCCCGACCTGACCCGTACCGGCGCCGTCGAGGTCGGCCCCGGGCAGAACTGGATCCTGGAGACCCGCGGCGACTCCCGGCAACTGGCCGGCGCCGGTTGGTACCTGCCGGCCGTGGCGCTGGGTGGCGGCCTCGTGCTGACCGCCCTGCTGGCCTGGCTGGTGCACGTGCTGGCGACCGGCCGGGCCCGGGCCCGCGCGCAGGTCGACGCGGCCACCGCCGACCTGCGCGAGACCGAGGCGGCCAGCCGCCGCCAGGCCGAGCTGCTCGGCGCGATCATGATGACCATCAGCGACGGGGTCAGCGTGGTGGACTCGCGGGGCGCGGTGCTGCTGGAGAACCCGGCGGCACGGCGGCTGCTCGGGGTGGCCCAGCGGCCGGACGGCCCGGAGCAGTGGCAGGAGCACTACGGCGTCTACCGCCCGGACGGCCGGACCCCGTTCCCGCTGGAGGAGATGCCGCTGATCCGGGCGTTGCGGGGCGAGCCGACCGACGGCGTCGAGGTGGTCATCCGCAACCCGGCCCGGCCGGACGGGGTGCTGCTCAGCATCGACGGGCGGCCGCTGGACCCGAGCGCCGGCGAGCACGGGGCGGTCGCGGTCTGCCGGGACATCACCGAGCTGCGCCGCTACGAGTCCGACCTGGCGATCTTCGCGGGCGTGGTGGCCCACGACCTGAAATCGCCGCTCGCGCTGATCCGCGGGCACGCCGAACTGGTGGTCGAGGACGTCCCGGACGGGTGGCCGGAGTCCGCCGCGATCCGGGACGGGCTGCGCCGGATCGTGCACGCGGTCGATCGGATGGACGCCCTGATCGAGACGATGCTGGCCTACACCACCGCCCGCGACGCCCCGCTGCGGGCGGTCGCCGTCGACCCGGCCCCGATGATCCGCGAGGTGCTCGAGGAGCGGATCGCCGGGCTGGGCGCGGACCGGCCGGCGCCGCGGTGGTCGCTGGAGCCGATGCCCCCGGTGCAGGCCGATCCGGCGATGCTGCGGCACGTCCTGGACAACCTGATCGGCAACGCCATCAAGTACGTCCGTCCCGGCGGCACGCCCCGCGTCGACGTGACCGGCGGGCCGGCCGGGCCGGGCCGGGTGCGGATCGAGATCGCCGACGACGGCATCGGCATCCCGGACGCCGACAAACCGCACGTCTTCGAGACCTTCCACCGGACCGAGGCGGCCGCCGGCTACGCCGGGACCGGCCTCGGCCTCACCATCTGCCAGCGCATCGTCGAGCGCCACGGCGGAGAGATCGGCGTCATGGACAACCCCGGCGGGGGTACGCGCTTCTGGTTCACCCTCCCCGCCGCCGAGATCACGGAGGACAGAGACATGAACGGTGACGACACCAGCGGGCAGCAGGACGACGACGCCGTCCGCGAAGCCCTGGAACGCGCCCTGGCCGAGCGCGCCGCCCTGATGGAGGCGGCCCGCCTGCCCGGCCTCGCCGTGCCGCACGACCCGGCGCCGGCGGGGGAGAGCACACCCGGCCGGCTGCGGGCCCCCGTCCCGGAGCCGCAGCGGCAGGACTAGGGTCCGGCTAGCTGTCGGAGGGCACGCGCGGCGGCAGCAACTGGGTGACCAGCGCCAGCAGTTGCGCGGGGACGAACGGTTTGAGCAGCGTGGCCGAGGCCCCCGCGTCCTCGGCCAGGTTGTCGCCGGGCATCAGCGAGCCGCTGGCGACCACGATCGGGATGTGCCGCAGCGCGTCGTCGGCGCGGATCGCGCGGCACAGATCGAGGCCGGTCATGTTCGGCATGTCGACGTCGGTGACGACCAGGTCGGGCTGGTGCTCGCGGATCGCCGCCAGCGCGGTCCGCCCGTCGGCAGCGGCCACGACCCGGTGGCCGGCCCGTTCCAGGGAGCGTTTGAGCACGTACCGGATGTCGTCGTGGTCCTCCGCGACTACGATCACCGTCGGCCCCGTTCTGTCGTTTGCGTGTGCGGCGTCATCCGATATATCGAGAGACGGTGGCCCCGGGACACGGGGCGGTGTTAATCACCAGGCGTTTCCGGCCGCTTGCGCCTATCCTTGGCCCGCCATGTCGATAACGCCTGTCGCCACCCTGCGTGCCCAGATCTCCGAGCTGCTTCCCCGTGACCAGCGGCGGCTCCAGCGCCGCCTCGACGGGACCAGGCGCATCCGCGATGAGGAGGCCCGTGCGGCGGCGCTCGCCGAGATCGCCGCCGAGACCGAGCGTGCCCGTCTGCGGCTGGAGAGCCGCCTCGCGTCGGTGCCGCGTATCACGTACCCGGAGAGCCTGCCGGTCAGCGCCCGCAAGGACGACATCGCCGCCGCCATCCGGGACAACCAGGTCGTCGTGGTGGCCGGTGAGACCGGCTCCGGCAAGACCACCCAGATCCCGAAGATCTGCCTGGAGCTGGGCCGGGGCGTCCGCGGCCAGATCGGGCACACCCAGCCACGGCGCATCGCCGCGCGGACGGTCGCGGAGCGGATCGCCGAGGAGCTGGACCGGCCGCTCGGGTCGACCGTCGGCTACAAGGTGCGGTTCACCGACCAGGTGAGCGACGACACCATGGTCAAGGTGATGACCGACGGCATCCTGCTGGCCGAGATCCAGACCGACCGGATGCTGTACCGCTACGACACGCTGATCATCGACGAGGCCCACGAGCGCAGCCTCAACATCGACTTCATCCTCGGCTATCTCAAGGACCTGCTGCCGCGCCGGCCCGACCTCAAGCTGATCATCACGTCGGCGACCATCGAGACCGAGCGGTTCGCCCAGCACTTCGCCTCGGCCGAGGGCAGACCGGCCCCGGTGATCGAGGTGTCCGGGCGCACCTATCCGGTGGAGGTCCGGTACCGGCCGCTGATCACGGTCACCGAGGACGACACCGAGGAGCCGCGCGACGTGATCGACGGCATCGCGGACGCCGTCGACGAGCTGCCCCGCGACGGCGACATCCTGGTCTTCTTCTCCGGCGAGCGGGAGATCCGCGACACCGCCGACGCGCTCGCCAAGAAGAACCTCTACAACACCGACATCGTCCCGCTCTACGGCCGGCTCTCCGCCGCCGAGCAGCACCGGGTCTTCGAGCGGCACAGCGAGCGCCGGATCGTGCTGGCCACCAACGTCGCCGAGACGTCGCTGACGGTGCCCGGCATCAAATACGTGATCGACCCCGGCACCGCCCGGATCAGCCGCTACAGCCATCGGCTCAAGGTGCAGCGGCTGCCGATCGAGCCGGTCTCCCAGGCCAGCGCCAATCAGAGAAAGGGCCGATGCGGGCGTACGTCCGACGGCATCTGCATCCGGCTCTACTCCGAGGAGGACTTCGAGCAGCGGCCGGAGTTCACCGAGCCGGAGATCCTGCGTACCAACCTGGCCTCGGTCATTCTCCAGATGACCAATCTGGGCCTCGGTGATCTGCAGAAGTTCCCGTTCATCGACCCGCCGGACCGGCGCAACATCACCGACGGCATCAAGCTGCTGGAGGAGCTCGGCGCGCTGGAGGACCGCAAGCTCACCCCGATGGGTCGGCAGCTCGCCCAGCTCCCGGTCGACCCGCGGCTGGCCCGGATGGTGATCGAGGCGGACCGGCAGGAGGTGCTGGCCGAGGTGATGGTGATCGCCGGCGCCCTGTCGATCCAGGATCCGCGCGAGCGCCCGGCCGAGAAACAGCAGCAGGCCGACGAGAAACACGCCCGGTTCGTCGACAAGGAATCGGACTTCTTCAGCTATCTCAACCTGTGGCGCTACCTGCGGGAGAAACAGCGGGAGCTGTCCGGCAACCAGTTCCGCCGGCTGTGCCGCAACGAATTCCTGAACTATCTGCGGGTGCGGGAGTGGCAGGACATCTACTCGCAGCTGAAGCAGGTCGCCCGTACCCTCGATCTGTCCCTGAAGGAGGATTGGGAGGCCGGTGTCGCGCCGCAGCCGGTGCACACCGCCCTGCTCTCCGGGCTGCTCAGCCACATCGGCCTGAAGGACCAGGAGAAACGCGAGTACATCGGCGCGCGGGGCGCCAAGTTCGCCATCTTCCCCGGCTCGGCGCTGTTCAAGAAACAGCCCCGCTGGGTGATGTCCGCCGAACTCGTCGAGACCAGCCGGCTGTGGGGCCGGGTCAATGCGCGGATCGAGCCGGAATGGGCCGAGAAACTCGCGCCGCACCTGGTCAAGAGCAGCTACAGCGAACCGCACTGGGACCGCAAGATGGGCGCCGTGATGGCGTTCGAGAAGGTCACGCTCTACGGCCTGCCGATCGTGCCGCGGCGGCGCATCGGATTCGGCCGGGTCGACCCGGTGGCGTCCCGGGAGCTGTTCATCCGGCACGCGCTCGTCGAGGGCGACTGGGACACCCACCACAAGTTCTTCGCCGAGAACAAACGGCTCCTCGACCGCATCACCGAGATCGAGAACAGGGCCCGCCGCCGCGACATCGCCGTCGACGACGAGACCGTGTATGCGCTCTACGACGCCCGGATACCGGCGGACGTGGTGTCGGCGCGCCATTTCGACGGCTGGTGGAAGAAGGCGCGCCACGACGACCCGGACCTGCTCACCTTCACCCGTGACGACCTGGTCAACGCGGGCCGGGACACGGTCGATCCGCAGGCCTTCCCGGACGCGTGGATCAGCAACGGCGTCCGGATGCCGCTGTCGTACACGTTCGAGCCCAACACCCCGCACGACGGCGTCACCGCGACCGTCGCGCTCGAGCTGATCAACAAGATCGACGCCGACGACTTCGGCTGGTCGGTGCCCGGCTTCCGCAAGGAGGTCGTGATCGCGCTGATCCGGGCCCTGCCCAAACACCTGCGGACCAGCTTCGTGCCCGCGCCGGACTGGGCCGAGGCCGTCCTCGACCGGGTGCCGGCCCGGCGCGGGTCGCTGCCCGACGCCATCGGCAACGAGCTGCGGCGGCTCACCGGCACCGTGGTCCCGCGCGACGCGTGGCGGCCCGACCAGGTGCCCGACCACCTGCGGATGAACTTCCGGGTCGTCAACGAGGCCGGCGAGACCGTCGGCGAGGGCCGCGACCTCGACGTGCTGCGCCGGCAACTGGCGCCCAAGGTGCAGGCCACCATCTCCAAGGCGGCCGGCAACCTGGAACGACGTGGCATCACCGCCAACGACTTCGGGGCGCTGCCCCGGCGGGTCGCCCAGGTGCGTGGCGGCTACCAGGTCAACGTGTGGCCGGCCCTGGTCGACGAGGGCGACAGCGTGGCGATCCGGGTCTTCGAGGACGAGGCGTCGCAGCGGGTCGCGATGGCCGCCGGCACCCGGAGACTGCTGATGCTCACCCTGCCGCCGGCCGCCCGGTTCCTGCAGGGGCGGCTCGACAACCGGGCCAAGCTGGAGCTGTCGCGGGCCAACCCGTACCGGTCGATCGCCGATCTGCTCGACGACTGCGCGGGCGCCGCCGTGGACCGGCTCGTCGCCGAGGCCGGTGGACCGGTGTGGTCGTCGGTCGAGTTCGCGTCGCTGCGGGACACCGTGCGGCAGGACCTGGTCGACGCGGTCGCCAACGTGGTGACCCAGGTGCAGGCGGTGCTCTCCACGGCGTACGACGTCGAGCAGCGCCTCAAGTCGTTGCGGGACCCGGCGATGCTGCCCGCCCTCGCCGACATCCGGCAGCAGCTCAAGGGGCTGGTCCATCCCGGGTTCGTGACCGAGACCGGGTGGCGGCAGTTGCACCAGATGCCCCGCTACCTCAAGGGCATCGTGCACCGGCTGGACCGGCTCGGCGGCAGCCTCGGACGCGACCGTCAGCTCACCACGCAGATTCACGAGATCGAGGCGGAGTACCGCGAACTGAGGAACTCCGCACCCGCGAACGGTCCCGCCGAGGAGGGATTGCGGGAGATCCGCTGGATGATCGAGGAGCTGCGGATCAACTACTTCGCACAGGCTCTCGGGACCGCCTACACCGTCTCTGACAAGCGCATATTCAAGGCCATGGACGCTCTTCCGCTGTAGTCGGTTGCTACTCGGTGCACCCTCGGTGCCGTTCGGTCACGCCTCTGTCGTGGCCGTACGGCGCCCATTAGGTTTCTCGGCATGACGAACGAGAGCCTCACCTTCGCCGCCGCTGTCGCCACCGCCCGTCCGGCCGGCGCCTACCTCGACGAGATGATGGCCCGGGTCGGCGTCGACGGCCTCACCGCCGCGTTCGCCGAGCCCGCCCTGCTCGCCCGCCTCGACCAGCACGCCGCCGCGGTCCGGGACGCGCTCCGCGACGCCGGTCGTTCCCTCGACGCCGAGGGCCTCGCCGCCTACGCCCGGTCGCTCGCCGCCGGCGCCGTCCGGATCGGCCGTCCGCTGCCGGACCCCGGCTTCGCCCCGATGTCCGGCGCCGACTGGCTGGCCGCCGGTTTCCCGCTGCTGCGCCTGGCCGCGGTCTGCCTCATCGCGGAGTCCGAGGGACTTCTCTGACCCCGTTAGATCTACATTTTCGGGCGAATAGTGCACGAAACCGCCCAATAGTCCATCTTGTTTCCATGAAGATCCTCAGGCTCTCGGCCCTGACCGCACTGCTCGCACTGCCCCTGTTCAGCTCTCCCGCGCTGGCGGCCGGCGACCCTGCCGAAGACGACCCGGCCGGCCCGGCCATCGTCGCCCGCTACAACTTCGACGGCGGCGCCAACGCCGGCAAGATCTCCGACCTCTCCGGGCGCGGAGCCGCCCTCACCATTCGCGGCTCCGCCAACGGGCAGGTCGCCATCAACAGCGAAGGCACCAACCGGTTCGCCGCCTTCCCCGGCATCTGCGCCGCCGACGCGGCCACCTGCGGCAAGGCCCTGCTCGAGGCGCCCGACGACGCCGACCTCGACCCGGGCACCCGCAACTTCAAATGGGCGGCCAGCGTACGGCTGACCACCGGCCAGCTCAACGGCAACGCCAACGTCATGCAGAAGGGCGTCGCCGACGCCCAGAGCCAGTGGAAGATGCAGGTCACCGGCCGTAGCGGGCGCGCCCAGTGCGTGCTCGTCGCCCGTACCACCGGCCAGAAGTTCTCCGTCCTGTCCGCCGGTTCGGTCGCCGACGGCAACTGGCACCGCATCGTCTGCGAACGCGCCGGCGGCACCCTCGCCATCTCCGTCGACGGCACCGCCGGCGGCCGGACCGCAGTCCCGGAGACCGTCGCCGTCGACAACGCGATGCCGCTGCGCATCGGCGGTCCGAACTTCGCCAAGGACAGCGACATGTACCACGGCCAGATCGACGACATCTACGTCCAGTTGGGCTGACCGCCACGACGCCGATGCCCGGCACCGCATTCCCGCGGTGCCGGGCATCGTCGTCATCTGCGGCCGTGCGCCGCCACGGCCCCCTTCCTGGCGGGCCATGCGAGGTTGCTCTGTGTTTTCGCGGCCTAGCTGCGGCGGAACGCGTAGGAGCGGCCACCGGACGCGTTGCCGGCCCGGTCGGCGCGATCACGGCCCGAACGGTCGCGGGCGGCCTGGCGGACATCCCGCGCCCCGTGGTGGGCGGCGGCCGGACCGCCCGGCTGATCGTCCCCACCACCGGAACCGGTGACCGGACGCAACGCCGCGGCGATGTCCTGCTGCGCGATCTCGTCGAGGTTCAGGTGCACGGAAAACGGTTTGGCAGGCATAAGGCGACCTCCTTGAGGCTCCCGCACGGGAGCGGGAAGCGACCGGCCGTCAACGGCGCGGTCGGTGTTGATGCACACTTCAGCGACGGCGAACCCTTCGAGCCGCCCGGGTGGACGACATCCGCCGCGCCCGGCCACAGGCGGCAGGCGGGCGGCAGGTGAATCAGCCGTAGGTCCGGACACAGCTCCGGACGTGCCACAGCCGGAAGGGGAGAACGCACAACCATCCCACTCCGGCCGAATCGGCATGCGGAGAACAACGCGGCCCGGCCCGGCACGGGGTGCGGCGGGCGACAGGCGGCGGTCGGGAAGGCATCACAGCATGACGCTCACGGTAATCCGGCCCCCACACGGCCGCCACCCATTTATTCGTACGCTCGCCCCCGTCCCCAACCGCAGCCACCACCGCCCGAACTACAACGCGACGCCCGCCCGTCGTCCCGACCGAAGCGCGCCCCACGGGCGTAGCCCCACCCACCACTCGCCCCCGCCCCGCCTCGCCGCATCCGTCCCCGTTTCCCGGTCCACCGAACGTCTCCGGCGGATCCGCCACCCCACCGATCAGGCGCCCGATCTCCCGGCCCGGCGTCGGTGCTGTTGCAGCGCCGGTTTCATGCCGCGCTGGGGTCTGGCCGGGGTGGGCGGCCAGCGGCCAGCGCTGTTTCGGGTGATTTGGTGCCGCCCTGGGGCCTGGCCGGGGTGGGCCGTCGGCGCCAGCGCTGTTACGAGTGGAACCTGAGATTTTGGGCCGATTGGGGCGCATAAGCCCGGCGGGCGCGCTGGGGCCGGGACGACGGGCGGGCGTCGCGGCGTAGCCCGGGGAGGAGATGGGTGCGGTTGGGGAGGGGCGGAGCGTACCTCTGCCGGGTTCAGTTTCCGGGGAGGGAGCGCACTGCCGCGTTGAGCATCGCGGTGGCCGCGGGGAAGTCGACCAGTTGGTCGCGGATCAGGATGAGGCCCTGGCGCAGGGCCGTCGAGGGGACGCCTCGGGAGCTGAGGACCGTGGTGGTCCAGGTGACGAAGTCGAGGAAGATGTCGGGTTCGCCGACGTAGAGGGCGGCGGCCAGGAAGTCGGCGATGTGGCCCATGTCCTCGCTGGTGGACTCGGTCTGGGCCGCGTCGTAGTCGCCGGCGGGTGGGTAGACGGTGGCCAGGCGGGCCATGGCGGTCGCGATCAGCTGGGGGCGGCACCGGGCCAGGTGGGTGTACTCCTCGTCGCCGAGGAAGGCCTCGTCCTCGGGGAGGGGCAGGTCGGTGACGTTGCGGGGTGGCCAGTCGGTGGCGAGGCGGATCACGGCCTCCTCGCCGGTGGCGGCCCAGGCCTGGGCGCCGAGGCGTTCGGCGTAGCGGCCGCCGGGGCCGAACCCGGGGCCGCCGGCGATCACCGGGAGGCCGGCCGCGCGGCAGGCGGTGATCGCGGCGTGCGCCCGGGGGAGGCGGGTGGGGAGCATACAGCTCAGCGCCACCGCGTCGGGGCCGGTCTGGTGCAGGTGGACGATCAGGTGTCGGCCGGGGACGCTGGCGCCGAGGAAGTCGACCCGCCAGCCGTCGAGGCGCAGCAACTCGGCGAGCATGCGGGCGGGCAGGCCGTGCCATTCGCCGTCGACGCAGGCCAGGGCTATCCGGCCGCGGGTGGCGTGGACGGTGGTGCGGGCGGCGACGGCGGCCAGGGCGCGCTCGCCGACGGCGGTGGCGGCGTGCTCGCGGGCGACCGACCACCGGTTGGCGGCCCAGAGCTCGCCGACGCGCCGCTGGGCGCCGCCGATCAGGTCGACGATGATCCGCTGGGCGGGGACGCCGTCGGCGAGGAGGGCGCTGACCAGCTCGGTGGCGCCGATCTCGTCACCGTCGGCGACCAGATGGAGGTAGGCGTCGGCGATGCGCGGGGTGATCGGCGTGAGCGTCCCGGCGGCGGTGGTCATGACCGCCCTCCGGCGGTGGGAAGGCCGTGGGCGCGTGGGTGAACGGTGGTCATGGGCGCGTGGTCCGGGGGCGGCGGTCGCTGCGGCGGGCGGCGACGACATACGGCGACGGGGTGGGGGCGCCGCCGTCGCGCAGGCTCAGGGGGGTACGGGACGGGGCACGGACCGCCAGCATCGCGATGTCGTCGGAGCCGCCGCCGCGGACCCAGTCGGCGACCAGCTGGCGGAGCCGGTCGACGGTGGCGGCGCCGGGCATGCCGCGGCACTCGGCGAGCGCGTGGTGCAGCCGGTCCTCGCCGAACTGCTCGGTGCCGGACGGGCCGCCGCGCGCCTCGGTGAGGCCGTCGCTGTAGAGCAGGCAAAGCTCGCCGGGCGCGAGCTCGACGGTGGCCGGCCGCACCACCGTACGGGGCAGGACACCGATCAGGGTGCCGCTGGTCGGGACCTCCTCGACGGTGCCGTCGGCGCGCAGCACCAGCGGGGCGGGGTGGCCGCCGCTGGCCAGCTCGAGCCGGACCCGGCCGTGATCGGCACGCCGGACCGAGCCGACCACCATGGTCACGAACCGGGGCTGACGGGCGGACTGCAGCAACGCCTCGTTCAGCACGGTCAGCATGGCGGCCGGCTCGCTCTGCACCAGGCCCAGCGCCCGCAGCGTCTGGCGGACCTTGCCGGTGAGGACGGCCGCCTCGGGGCCGGTGCCGCAGACGTCGCCGAGGGCGATCATCGTGTCGCCGCCGGCGGTGGCCGGGCCGAACACGTCGTAGAAGTCGCCGCCGACGCGCATGGTGTCACCGGCGGCCTGGTAGGAGCCGGACAGCTCGAAGCCGTCGGGCTGCGGCAGCTCCGGCGGCAGCAGGTCGGCCTGCAGCACGGCGGCGGTGTCGACCTGCTCGCGGTAGAGCACGGCGGCCGCGATCGCCGCGCCGGCGCGGGCCGCGAACACCCGGGCCAGCGCCTCGTCCTCGCCGGTGAACGCGGCGCCCGCGCCGCAGCGGGCCAGGATCAGCGCCCCGGCCGGCTCGGCGTTGCCGGGCAGCGGCGTCACCAGCAGCGCGCCGACCGGCCCGAAGCCGGCCGGAACCAGCCAGGCGGGCGCCTGCGCCGGGTCGAGCCAGCGGCTCGGGATCGGCGGGAAGCCGCCGAGCGCCTCGACCAGGCCGGGCACCTCGCCGAGCTGCGGCTCGCGGAGAGTGCCCTCCTCGACCGGCAGGCCGGGCAGCAGCCTGGTCCAGTCGCTCTGGCGCCGGCTCGGCGGCAGCACCACGATCGCGGCGTCGGCCAGGTGGGCGGCGGCCAGCTCGACGGTGGTCCGGACGGTCCGGCGGACGTGCAGGGACGCGGACAGCCGGCGGCCCGCCTCGGCCAGGAACGCGGTCCGGGAACGCTCCACCTCCAGGGCGGCGGACTCGGTACGGTCCCGCAGGAACCACGCGTAGTGCTGGTCGTCGACGGAGCGGCGCATCCCATACAGCTGGCGGCCCTCGTGCTCGGCCTGGAACGAGTCGGCGCCGTCGGCGGGCAGCGGGGCGGCCACGCGGCGGCCGGGGCGCGCGCCGGTCAGCAGACGGCGGGCCGCCTGATTGGCCATCACCACCACGTCACCGGCCGTGGCGCACAGCACCATCGCCTCGGAGGCGGCCTCGAAGACGGCGGTGAGGAGCGCGGGCGCCGGAACGACCGCCGGTGTCGGTGCTGTCATCCGCGCCTCCCTCCCCACTTCGCCGGACCAACCGGAATCGACCCCAGCCTACGTGCCTTCGTTGTCAATCGGTCAGGTCGACCACGATCGGGGCGTGGTCGGAGGGCCCTTTGCCCTTGCGGGCCTCGCGGTCCACGTAGGCGTCGGACACCCGCCCGGTGACGTCGGCGCTGCCGTACACCAGATCGATCCGCATGCCCTTGTTCTGATGGAACATGCCGGCACGATAGTCCCAGTACGTGAACGGGTGGTCGCCCTTGAGCGGCCGGGCCGGGATGTCGGCCAGCCCGATGTCCCGGATCGCGGCGAGCGCGGCCCGTTCCGGCGGCGTCACGTGGGTGGACGCGGCGAAGAGAGTGACGTCCCACACGTCGGCGTCGGTGGGCGCGACGTTGTAGTCGCCGGCCACCACCAGCGGGCCGGCCTTCAGATCGGGGACCAGGGCGTCGCGGAGGGCGGCCAGCCACTGCAGCTTGTACGTGTAGTGCGGGTCGTCGGGGGTGCGCCCGTTCGGCACGTACACCGACATGAACCGGATCCCGCCGCACCGGGCGCTGATCGCCCGCGCCTCCGGGTCGGGGTATCCGGGCTCGCCGGCGAACCCGCGGCGCACGTCGTCGAGGCCGATCCGGGAGAGCAGGGCGACCCCGTTCCAGCGGCCCTGGCCGTACGCCGCCGTCGCATACCCCAGCTCGGCGACCTCCCGCTCCGGGAAGCCGTCCGCGGTGACCTTGGTCTCCTGCAGGCACACGACGTCGGGGGCGGTGCCGGCCAGCCAGTCGAGCAGCCGGGGCAGCCGGGCCTTGACCGAGTTGACGTTCCAGGTGGCGAAGCGCATACCCGCTTTCTTACCCGGTGAATTGCCGGAGTCGCCCGCGCGGGGCCGGGGTCGGTGAAAGGTTTGTCGGCGAGAGAGGGGGCGACGACATGCGCTTGGAGATCATGCCCGAGCTGCCGGCCGAGTTGTCGGACGAGTCCTGGGACTTCTACCAGGACTGCTTCAGCGATCTGCAGTATCTGGCGGTCAACCGGCACCTCATGTACCGCAGCGAGTTCGACGAGGTGATGGCCGACAAACGGATCGGCAAATACATGGCGCTGGACGACGAGGACGGCGCGGTGATCGGCATGGGCACGCTCACCAACGAGCTGGAGTCGATCCCGCTGATCTCGGCGGAGTATTTCAAATACCACTTCCCCGAGCTGTACGAGCAGCGCCGCCTGTTCTACTGCCTGTTCGCCGGCTCCGCGCTGGGACACCGCGGTCAGGGTGTCTTCGTCGCGTTGCAGCGGGCCATGTACGCGCCGATCGGCGAGGTGGACGGCAAGGTGTTCTTCGACATCTGCTCGTACAACGAGGAGCGCCACCAGCTGCCCCGGATGATCGCGGTGATCCTGAGCCGGGCCGCCGAGTACGGCCGGGCGCAGCCGACCCGCCTGGACGCCCAGTCGTTCTGGATGTACGAGTTCCCGAAGAGCGACGCCCCGTTCCGGCGGGAGGAGCGCCGTTCCGGATACAACCGGGGCCGGCCGGACGGCGGCCAGGATCGCCGGGTGGCCCGGGTCTGACCGGGGATCAGCCGGGCCGGCGGTGCCGGCCCGACGGGTCCGACAGGATCGCCGGCAGGTGCGGCGACCGGACGATCGCGTCCCGCCAGCGCTGGGCGAACTCGGGCGCCGGCACCGCCGCGCCCCACAGCCAGCCCTGCCCGTTGACCACCCCGACCGACCACAGCGCCTCCCGCTGCAGCGGCGTCTCCACGCCCTCGGCGATCACCGAGAGGCCGAGGGCGTGGCTCATCGCCACCACCGCCCGGACGATCTCGTCGTCCTCGTGGTTGACGCCGAGCCCGGTCACGAACGACCTGTCGATCTTGACGCCGGTGACCGGGAAACGGCGCAGGTAGCCGAGCGCCGAGAAACCGGTGCCGAAGTCGTCGACCAGCAGCTTCACGCCGAGTTCGCGCAGCTCGAAGAGGACCCGGGAGGTGACGCTGGACCCGTCGACCATCACCGACTCGGTCATCTCCAGGGCCACACACTGCGCGGGTACGCCGTACCGCAGCATCTCTCCGGAGACGATCAGCGGCAGCTCCGGGTCGGACAGCTGGCGCGGCGACACGTTGATCGACAGGTAGAAGTCGTCGGTGACGCTGCCCTCCGAGCGCCACACGCCCAGCTGGCGCAGCGCCTCCTTGCGCACCCACGTGCCGATCGCGTTGATCAGCCCGGCGTCCTCGGCGATCGGGATGAACGTCATCGGCGGGATCGGGCCGCGGGTCGGGTGCACCCACCGGACCAGCGCCTCGGCGCCGACCGGGATGCCGGTGTCGAGGCGGACCAGCGGCTGGTACGCGACGTACAGCTGCTCGTCGGCGAGGGCCTGCCGCAGCGCCACCTCCAGCTCGATCCGCTCCCGGACCTGGGCGTGCATGCTGGTGTCGAAGATGGTGGACCGGCCGGGCCCCTCGCCCTTGGCCCGGTACATGGCGGTGTCGGCGTCGCGCATCAGCGCCTCGGCGGTGACCGCGGCGTTGACCGGGTCGGCGGCGGCGTGCGAGATGCCGATCGACGCGCTGATCACCACGTCGTGGTCGCGGACCGGGAAGGGCCGGGCGAAACAGCCGCGGATGTCGTCGACCAGCCGCAGCGCGCCGCCCTTCTCGCCGATGAAACCGAGCAGGAACTCGTCGCCGCCGACCCGGGCGACCGGGATCTCGATCGGAACCGCCGCGCGCAGCCGCCGCCCGACCTCGATGACCAGCTGGTCGCCGGTGTCGTGGCCCCACGAGTCGTTGACCCACTTGAAGCCGTCCAGGTCGAGCATGTAGACCCAGATCCGGTCGTGGCCCTCCGGGTCGGCCACGGTGACCAGCCGGGCCACCTCCGACGACATGGACTGCCGGTTCGGCAGCCCGGTCAGCGGGTCGTGGGTGGCCTGGTGCTCGGAGCGCAGCTGGGCGGCGACCTGGGCGCGGACCGCGGAGACGGCCCGGATCAGCAGCATCGCGACCGACAGGACGCCGGCCAGCGCGATCAGGACCCGGCCGGTGATCGTCTCCGCGACCGGGGTCGGCAGCAGGGCGAACGGCACGGCCAGCGCGGGCAGCAGCAGCGACAGGCGCTGCCACGACCAGGCCTGGGCGGGCAGTTTCGCGGCCCGGCCCATGTCCACCACGGAGGGGTGCAGCGCGGCCACCCCGAGTGCCGTGTACGCGAGCAGGAACGGCACGTTGAGCAGCGGCGACGCGTAGACGTTGCCGTGCACGCCCTCGATCGCGTAGGCCAGGTCGCCGGCGATCATGCCGGCCATCATGGTGATCAGCGCGATCAGGCTGACCGGCCAGTGCTTCGCGGTGAAGGTGAGGTTCACCATCAGCAGCACGACCATCACGTCGGCCAGCGGGTACATGCCCTGGATCGCGGAGAGCAGCGCGTCGCGGCCGGGGACCTCGGCGGCGGGCAGGGCCAGCAGCAGCGCGCTGGCGACGCCGGCCGACAGGCAGACGGTCAGCCCGTCCAGCAGCGCGTGCCGGTCCAGGCCGCCCCGGCGCTTGAGCAGGATCAGCACGAACACGGCCAGCAGGACGTAACCGCTGAACGTGGCGATGTCGGCCAGCAGCGGCCACGGCATGGCCATCTCGGTGACCGTGGGGCGGATCAGCACGCCGATCATGAAGACGATGGCGGCGGCGGCCATCGCCCGCCAGGCCGACGGCGGCTCGGCGTCCCAGCGCAGCGGCCCGATCACGCAGGCGGCCATCACCGTGACGGCGAGCAGGGCGAACGCGGTGTCACCGAGGGACGTGGAGGGGAAGAGCACGTACAGGGTGGTGGCGATGATCCCGACCGCGGCCATGATCTGCCAGAGCCGGCGGGCGATTCCCGGCGGGAGTACCGATCGCACCGGGCATTCCTCCCGTACAGCCCGAAGACCTATGTATGCGTCAACGGTAGCAATACGGGCACGTCGTCACCGGGCTTCACGAAAGCTGCCGGGCGGCGCGCGCCGTGCACGAAGACCGCCGGGCCGACCGCCCGTCGCAGCACCTCCCCGGCCACCGTGCCGAGCCGCCCGGACACGTGCTCACCCCGTGGCCCGAGCACCAGCAGACCGGCTTTGCGCGACACCCGGGCCAGGGCGGCCCCCGGGTGCCCGATCAGGATCCGGCGGCGTACGGCCGTCGCGTCCGCCACCCGGGCCAGCACCTCGTCGAGCACCCGCTCGCCCTCGGCCTCCCGCTCCGGCTCGGTCACGTGCACCGCGTACACGGACCCGCCCCGCCGGCCGGCCGCCTCCATCGCGAACCGCAGCGCAAGCGTCGCGTACGGCGAGCCGTCCACGGCGGCCACCACCGGCCCGGACGGCGTCCGCTGGGCACGGGTCACCGCCACCGGGCACCAGGCCCGCGCCACCACCTCGACCAGCGGCCCGCCGATCACCACCAGCACCGCGCCCCGGCTGGTCCGCAGCAGGACCCGTCCGGGCGGGCCATCCACCAGTTGCGGCCGCGCGTCGACCCCGGGTGTGGAACGCTTGGCGATGGAGACCGCCTCCTCGACCAGGTGCGAGGCGGCCCGCCGGGCCTGGCCCCACCCCGCGTCGCCGGGCCCGGTGAAAGCGTGCACGACCTGCAACACCCGTCCACGGGAGCACGCCTCCCGTGCGGCGAGGCGGACCGCGGCCGCGTCGGTCGCCGGGTCGCCGACCCCCACGACGACGGGTCCCTGATCCGGGATCTGCATGGGCCCTCCCGTAACGAAGTCGCAATATACCGACCATTGTCTATGGCGCAACGACCCATACGTACTGGTGACCAATGCCTCAACAGGTGGCCACCTGATGACCCATTCAGGTTGAGGGTTTACGGTGAACGGCAAAATCCTTGGGACATCTGCCGGTGAAGTGAGGGAAATACATGACGGATGTCAAGCTCGACCACCCTGGTGGTCAGTTGTCGATGGCGGTCCGGAAGGCCGTCGACGGGCCGGGCGGCATCGACGTCAGTGCTCTGCTGAAGGAGACCGGTTTCGTCACCCTGGACCAGGGTTTCGTGAACACCGCGTCGACCACCTCGGCGATCACTTACATCGACGGTGACCAGGGCATTCTGCGCTACCGGGGTTACCCGATCGAGCAGCTTGCCGAGAAGAGCACGTTCCTCGAGGTCTCCTACCTCCTGATGAACGGCGAGCTGCCGACCGCCGCGCAGCTGCAGGACTTCGCGGACAAGATCCGTGTGCACACCCTCCTGCAGGAGGAGATGCGCACGTTCTTCTCCAGCTTCCCGCGTAACGCGCACCCGATGTCGGTGCTCTCGTCCGCGGTCACCGCGCTGTCCACCTTCTACCAGGACGCGCTCGACCCGCTCGATTCCGAGCAGGTGGACATCTCCGCGATCCGCCTGATGGCGAAACTTCCGACGATCGCGGCGTACACCTACAAGAAGTCCATCGGCCACCCGCTGCCGTACCCGGACAACTCGCTCGACTACGTCGAGAACTTCCTGCGCCTGACCTTCGGGCTGCCGACCGTCCAGTACCACGTCGACCCGAAGGTCGCCAAGATCCTGGACATGCTGTTCATCCTGCACGCCGACCACGAGCAGAACTGCTCGACCTCGTCGGTGCGCCTGGTCGGCTCCTCGCAGGCCAACCTGTTCGCCTCCATCTCGGCCGGCATCGGCGCGCTCTCCGGCCCGCTGCACGGCGGCGCCAACGCGGCGGTCCTCGAGATGCTCGAGCAGATCCGCAAGGACGGCGGAGACGTCAACTCGTTCGTCACTCGCGTGAAGAACAAGGAAAAGGGCGTCAAGCTCATGGGCTTCGGCCACCGGGTCTACAAGAACTACGACCCGCGTGCCGCCATCGTGAAGAAGGCGGCCCAGGAGATGCTGTCGACTCTCGACAAGCCCGACCCGTTGCTGGAGATCGCATTCAAGCTCGAGGAGATCGCGCTCTCCGACGAGTACTTCATCTCCCGCAAGCTGTATCCGAACGTCGATTTCTACACCGGCCTCATCTACAAGGCCATGGGATTCCCGACCGACATGTTCACGGTCCTGTTCGCCATCGGCCGGCTCCCCGGCTGGATCGCTCAGTACCGCGAGATGATGGTCGACCCGGCCAACAAGATCGGCCGTCCGCGGCAGATCTACACCGGCTCCCCGGTGCGCGACTTCGTCCCGGTCGAGCAGCGCTGATCCGTACCCTCGCCGAACGCCCCGCCGGTCACACCGGTGGGGCGTTCGCGTTCGTGCCCCATCGGGCATGAAAGGCTCGTGACGACGGGCGGCACCGCGGGAGGAGACACATGGACGTCGTGATCGGCATCGACACCGGCACCACCTCGACCAAGGGGATAGCGGCCGGTCCCGACGGTGAGATCCGCGCCCTGACCAGCGTCCACTACCCCCTGTCGGTGCCCGGCCCGGGCCGCGCCGAGCTCGACCCGGCCGCCCTCGCCGGCGCCGCGATCACGGCGCTCACCGACGTCGCCGCCGAGTGCCGCGCCAAGGGCGACCGGGTGATCGCGATCGGTCTCAGCTCCTTCCTGCACGCGCTGGTCCCGATGGACGCCGCCGGCAAGCCGCTCGGCCCGGTCGTCACCTGGGCCGACAACCGGGCCGCCGCCCAGTGCGAGCGGATCGTCGCCGACGGCCACGGCCGTACGCTCCAGGCTCGCACCGGCACCCCCGTCCACCCGATGTCACCGCTCACCAAACTCGCCTGGTGGGCCGAGGAGGACCCGGGCACGCTGCGTGGCACCGCCCGCTGGGGCGGCGTCAAGGAGCTGGTCGTCGCGGCGCTGACCGGCGGGCCGTTCCTCGTCGACCTGTCGATCGCCTCCGGCACCGGCCTCTACGACATCCACTCCCGCCGCTGGGACGACGAGGCCCTGCAGATCGCCGGGGTCCGCCCGGAGCAGCTCGCCGAGGTCGTGCCCACCACGCATGCGCTGCGGCTGCACGCCGACGTCGCCGCCGCCACGGGGCTCGACGCCGGCACGCCGCTGATCATCGGCGCCGCCGACGGGCCGCTGGCCAACCTCGGTGTCGGCGCCACCCCGCCCGGCGTCGGGGCGGTGTCGCTCGGCACCAGCGGCGCGTTGCGCACCGTCGTCGGCGGCCCGGCCGGGGACGAGGCCGGCCGCCTGTTCTGCTACGCCCTGACCGAGGACCGCTGGGTGATCGGCGGCGCGGTCAAC
Source organism: Actinoplanes philippinensis (assembly GCF_900113015.1). GTDB lineage: Bacteria > Actinomycetota > Actinomycetes > Mycobacteriales > Micromonosporaceae > Actinoplanes > Actinoplanes philippinensis. Next base: position 533,262 of record NZ_FONV01000003.1, on the reverse strand, counting down.
AACGCCGGCTCGGTGGTCCGCTGGGCCGGCCAGACGTTCCTGCCCGCCGGCGACGGCTCCGGCGAGGACGCCGACGACCGCGACGCGCAACTGCTCGAGGAGGCCGCCGGGGTCGTCGCCGGCAGCGAGGGCCTGCTCTGCCTGCCCTACCTGCTCGGCGAGCGCGCCCCCTGGTGGCGGCCCGGCCTGCGCGGCGGCTACCTCGGCCTGCGCCGCGAACACGGCCGCCCGCACCTGGTCCGCGCCGCCGTCGAGGGCGTCTGCCAGCAGCTCGCCCTGGTCCGCGACTCGTTCGAGAGCGAGGGCCACCCGCTCACCGAGATCCGGGCCACCGGCGGGGCCGCCGCCTCGAAACTGTGGGTCACCATCCTCGCCTCCGCCCTGGACCTGCCGGTGACCGTCGCCGACGTGCCCGAGGGCACCGCGCTGGGCGCCTGTCTGCTGGCCCGGCACGCCATCGGCGAACTGCCCGATCTGGACCGGGCCGCCGCGCTGGTGCCGACCGGCGAGCCGGTCCGCCCCGACCCGGACGACGCCGACCTCTACCGGCGGCTGCGGCCCCTGGTGGAGAAGTCCGCCCTCGCCGTCCTCGACGTGGTCGCCGAGCTCGACAAACTGGCCCCCGAACCCCTTCCCGGCACCGAGAAGGCGGTCGGCGGCTGATCACCGCGGCTGGTCGCCTCCTCGTGCGCCTGCTCGCACCCGAGCGGATCGCCGGCATCGCCACGACCCCGGCGGCGCGACCCCGTCGTGACGGAGTCCGCCGTGACGGAGCCCGTCGTGACGGAGTCCGCCGTGACGGAGCCCGCGTTGACGGGTCACCGGCCGGTAGGAAAGAGTGACCGGCGAGCGGTAGCGGAGGAACCCGGTGCGAATCCGGGACGGTCCCGCCACTGTGACCGGGCCTCGCGTCCGGAAGCCAGGAACTCCGGCCGCTCGCGACAACCGACGCGCGGGCGTGGACACCCGCCGGAAGGGACATTGGTGACGACTCCGTACCCGTTCTCGGCCGTGGTGGGCCTCGACGACCTGCGCCTCGCCCTGCTGCTGACCTCGGTGTCACCGGCGGTCGGCGGCGTGCTCGTCCGAGGCGAGAAAGGCACCGCCAAGAGCACCGTGGTCCGCGCCCTGGCCGGCCTGTTGCCGCAGGTGGAGGTCGTGCACGGCTGCCGGTTCGCCTGCGACCCGGCAGCACCCGACCCCGGCTGCCCCGACGGCCCGCACACGCCCGGCGGGCCGTCGGCGGCGCGGCCCGCGAGCCTCGTGGAGCTTCCCGTCGGCGCCACCGAGGACCGGGTCGTCGGCACCCTCGACCTGCAGCGGGCCCTCAGCGACGGCGTGAAGGCGTACGAGCCGGGCCTGCTCGCCGCCGCCCACCGCGGGGTGCTCTACGTCGACGAGGTCAACCTGCTCCCCGACCACCTCGTCGACCTGCTCCTCGACGCCGCCGCGATGGGCCGCGCCCACGTCGAGCGCGACGGCGTCTCCGTCAAACACGCCGCCCGGTTCCTGCTCGTCGGCACGATGAACCCCGAGGAGGGCGAGCCCCGCCCCCAGCTCGTCGACCGGTTCGGCCTGGTCGTGACGGTCGCCGCGCCCCGCGACGCGGCCCAGCGGGCCGAGGTGGTCCGGCGGCGGCTCGCCTACGAGGCCGACCCGGACGCGTTCGCCGCCCGCTTCGCCTCGCACGAACGTGACTACGCCGCCCGGATCGCCGCCGCCCGCGCCCAGCTGCCGGCGGTTCAGCTGCCCGACGCCGAACTCGACCGCATCGCCCGGGTCTGCCTCGCCTACGGCGTCGACGGCATGCGCGCCGACATCGTCGTGGCCCGCTGCGCGGTCGCCCTCGCCGCCTGGCACGGCCGCGACCGGGTCACCGCCGGCGACGTCGCCGACGCGGCCCGGCTCGCCCTCCCGCACCGCCGCCGCACCGACCCGCTCGACCCGCCCGGCACCGACGAACAAAAACTCGACGAGGCCCTCGCCGAAGCCGAACGCCAGGCAGCCGCCGACCCCGAGGACGACGACGACCCGGATCCCGGCCCCGCAGGACCAGGCGGTGGTGACGGTCCGCGAGACGGCGGCGGCGGACCTTCCGAAAATTCCGGGGGTACGGACGACGCGTCCCCCGGACCTGCTGCTCCCGCAGGCGCCCCACCTGTCGGTCAGGGTCCCCGGGCCGCCGACCCCTCCACCGCCCCCGCCGCCGACCCCAGCGCCGCCGCACGCGGCGAGGAGGCGCCGGCCCACCCGGCGGGCGCGCTCGCGGTCGCCGGCCCGGCCTACCGGACCCGCACGCTACGCATCACCGCCCGAGGCGAGGGCGGTCACGCGGGCCGCCGTTCCCCGGCCTTCGCGCGCCGCGGCCGGGTCGTCGGAAGCCGGCCCCCGCAGGGCAAACTCACCGGCGCCCCGCACCTCTTCGCCACCCTGCGAGCCGCCCTGGACCGAGCCGCCCTCGAAAGCACCCCTCTCGGCGGTGCCCCTCTGGACGGTGCCCCTCTCGACGGCACCCGTTTCGGCTCCGTCCCTCCCGGCAGCGCTGGTTTCGACCGCGCCGCCGAAGGCGTTGCCGCCGGTGATCGGGCCCGCCTCGTCGCCGGCAACGCGGCTCCCGGGGGAGTGGGGCCGCGGAACACCGGGATGCGGGGGATCCGGGTGCTGCCGCGGGATCTGCGCGAGTCGGTTCATGTGGGGCGTGAGGCGAACCTCGTGCTCTTCGTCGTGGACGCCTCCGGGTCGATGGCCGCGCGCAAACGGATGACCCTGGTCAAGACGGCGGTGCTGTCGCTGTTGCGGGACGCCTACCAGCGGCGCGACCGGATCGGGATGATCACGTTCCGGGGTGCCGACGCCGACGTGGTGCTGCCGCCCACGTCCAGCCACGAGGTCGGCGTGCAGCGGCTCGCCGCGCTGCGCACCGGCGGCCGGACCCCGCTCGCCGCCGGACTGCGGGCGGCCGCCGCCACGATCGCCACCGAACGACGCCGCGACCCCCGCCGCCGTCCTCTGCTGATCATCGTCACCGACGGCCGGGCGACCAGCGGCCCCGACCCACTGGTCCTGGCCCCGGCCCTGTCCGGGGTGGCGAGCGTGGTCGTCGACTGCGAGTCCGGCCCGATCCGCCTGGGCCTGGCCCGCAAACTCGCCGCCGCCCTGAACGCCGACGTCATGCCCCTCGACCACCTCGAAGCGGCGACCGTCCGTCGTGGCCCGGTTCCCGGCCGGGACACCGTGCCCGACGGTGCGCCCGCGAGGGATCGGGCCTACCGTCGAGCCGCGTAATCGGATCCCGTGCGCAGCCACGCTCCGGTCTCACGGCGGGCGGGCGGCCGATGGCGCGAACAGGTCGCCGCGGGCGGTGCGCCTCCGCCGGGTTGCCACGACCGGAGCGCTCCCGGTCGATGTCGGGGCGGGTGTTCCCGGCCGGGGTCGCCGGCGGGCCGGTTCCGGTTGGTTCTCAGAGCTGTCGAAGACGTCCCGGGACAGCTCTGAAGGCCGGCCGGGTTTGAGCCGGACCGATTTGGGAGCCGGCCGGGGTTCGAGCCGGACCGGCGACGGGCCGGCCCCAGGTTTGAGCAGGACCGGCGACGAGCCGGCCGGGGTTTGAGCAGGACCGGCGACGGGCCGGGAGCGGCGGGGGCTACGCCTTGGGCGTGTACCGGACCGGACGGAACGGGCCGGCTTCGGCGGAACCGTCTGACCCGTACCACCGCGGGGTTGTGAGGGGCCGAGAACGGTGAGCGGCGTGAGGCCGTGAGGGAGGAGAGGTTGTGCCGCAGGGGAAAGTGACGAGCGTGCCCGACGACGGGCTGACGACCCGGCAGCGGCGGCGGCAGGCGGTGTTCGCCGTGCACACCGGGCCGGGCAAGGGGAAGTCGACGGCCGCGTTCGGGATGGCGCTGCGGGCGTGGAGCGCCGGGTGGCCGATCGGCGTGTTCCAGTTCGTCAAGTCGGAGAAGTGGAAGGTGGGGGAGGAGGCCGCGCTCAAGGCGCTCGGCGCGGCCGGGCCGACCCCGGTGACCTGGCACAAGATGGGTGAGGGCTGGTCCTGGATCCAGCGGGCCGGCACCGAGCGGGACCATGCCGCGGAAGCCGCCGAGGGGTGGGCGCAGATCAAGCGGGACCTGGCCGCGGAGTCGTTCAAGTTCTACGTGCTGGACGAGTTCACGTATCCGATGAAATGGGGCTGGGTGGACGTCGCCGACGTGGTGGAGACGCTCGCCAACCGGCCGGGCACCCAGCACGTGGTGATCACCGGGCGGGACGCGCACCCGGATCTGATCGCGGCGGCCGACCTGGTGACCGAGATGACCAAGGTCAAGCACCCGATGGACGCCGGGCGCAAGGGACAGCAGGGCATCGAATGGTGAACCGGATCGTCATCGCCGCGCCGGCCAGCGGGCACGGCAAGACGACGGTGGCGACCGGGCTGCTGGCGGCGTTCGCGCGGCGCGGGGTACGGGTGGCGCCGTTCAAGGTCGGCCCCGACTACATCGACCCCGGCTATCACGCGCTGGCCGCCGGCCGGCCGGGCCGCAACCTGGACCCGGTGATGGTCGGCGAGCACCTGGTCGGGCCGCTGTTCGCGCACGGGGCGTCGGGCGCCGACCTGGCGATCGTCGAGGGCGTGATGGGCCTCTACGACGGCCGGACCGGCGCCGGCGAGACCGGTTCGACGGCGCAGGTCGCGGGACTCCTCGACGCCCCGGTGATCATGGTGGTGGACGCGGCCGCGCAGGGCCGGTCGATCGCGGCGCTGGTGCACGGGTTCCGCAGTTTCGGCAACGTGCGGATGGCCGGGGTGATCCTCAACCGGGTCGGCTCGGACCGCCACGAGCAGATCCTGCGCGACGCCTGCGAGGAGGTCGGCACACCGGTGCTGGGCGCGCTGCGGCGGGCCGACGCGGTGGCCGCGCCGTCCCGGCATCTCGGGCTGGTCCCCGCCGCGGAACGCCGCGCCGAAGCCCTGGCCTCGGTGGACGCCCTGGCCACGCTGATCGCGACGTCGGTCGATCTGGACGCGGTCGCCGCGGTGGCCCGGTCGGCGCCGTCGTTCACGGCTGCGCCGTGGTCACCGATCGCGGCGGACCCGGTGCCGGGGAGCCCGGTGGTCGCGGTCGCCGGTGGTCCGGCTTTCTCGTTCTCGTACGCCGAGACGACCGAGCTGCTGACCGGGGCCGGAGCGACGGTCGTCCCGTTCGACCCGTTGCACGATTCCTCCCTACCGGACGGGACCCGGGCGCTGGTCGTCGGCGGTGGCTTCCCCGAGGTGCACGCCGTCGCCCTCTCCGCGAACGCGGCGTTGCGGGCCGAGGTCGCCGGGTTCACGGGTGTCATCGCCGCCGAGTGCGCCGGCCTGCTCTGGCTGTGCCGCACCCTCGACGGGCAGCCGATGTGCGGGGTCCTCGACGCGGAGGCGGTGATGACCCCGTCGCTGACCCTCGGCTACCGGGACGCGGTGGCGCTGTCGGACAGCCCTCTCGCGCCGGCCGGCACCCGCGTCACCGGGCACGAGTTCCACCGCACCACGGTCCACCCGCGGTCGGGTCTGCTGCTCTCCCCGGCGGCCGGCGCGGCCTGGGCGTGGCGCGGCGCCGACCCGGAGGGCTTCGCCACGCCCACGGTGCACGCGTCCTACCTGCACCTGCACTGGGCGGGCACGCCGTCGCTGGCCCGCAACCTGGTCGCCGCGGCCGCACGATGATCGTGCTGGGCCTCGGCGCCCGCGGCGGGGTCCCCCTGCGGGCGCCGGTGCTGGCCGTGCTGGCCGCGGCCGGGACCGGACCGGCCGGGGTCGCGGTGCTGGCCACCCTGGACCGGCGGGCGGCCGAGTCACGGGTCCGGGAGCTGGCCGCCGAGTTCGGCTGGCGGCTGACCGGCCTCACCCCGGAGCAGCTGGCCGCCCGCCCGGTGCCGAACCCGAGCGCGCGGGTGGCCGCCGCGACCGGCTCGCCCAGCGTCGCCGAGGCCGCGGCGCTGCTGGCCGCCGGCCCCGGAGCGGTGCTGATCCTGCCGAAGACCGTCCGGGACGGGGTGACCGTGGCGCTGGCCGGTCAGCCCTTCGCGGCGGCCGGCCACTCGTGGACCGGGATGTTGTCGTGCATCAGCGGCAGGTAACGGCGGACCATCTCGTGCAGGGCGCGGTCCCGGTCGTACCCCTGGTCCTCCAGCGCGTGCAACGTCTCCACCTGCCACGCCGCGCCGTTGCGGTGCCGTAGGCAGCGCTGCTCGATGATGCCGAGCAGCCGGTCGCGCTGGGCCGGGGCGACACCCCACCGGTCGAGGCCGGCGGACGCCTGCGGCAGCAGCCGGCGCAGCACCAGCTCGGTGACCGGCAGCGTGCCGTGGCCGGGCCAGAAGACCGTCGCGTCGATGCCGTGCCGGGCGCAGTTGTGGAAGTTCTCCTCGGCCGCCCGGAAGCTCATCTGCGTCCAGAGCGGCCGCTCCGCCTCGGCCAGGGTCCGCGCCAGGCCGTAGTAGAACGCGGCGTTGGCGATGGTGTCGGCGACCGTCGGCCCGGCCGGCAGCACCCGGTTCTCCACCCGCAGGTGGGGGCGGCCGTTGACGACCGCGTAGATCGGCCGGTTCCACCGGTACACCGTGCCGTTGTGCAGGCGCAGCTCGCTCAGCTCGGGGATCTCGCCCCGCTCCAGGATCTCGGCCGGATCGTGGATGTCACAGATCGGCAGGAGCGCCGGGAAGTAGCGGACGTTCTCCTCGAACAGGTCGAAGACGCTGGTGATCCAGCGTTCCCCGAACCAGACGCGGGGGCGTACCCCCTGGGCCCTGATCTCCTCCGACCGGGTGTCGGTGGCCTGCTCGAACAGCGGGATCCGGGTCTCCCGCCACAGCTCCCGGCCGAACAGCAGCGGCGAGTTCGCGCCGAGCGCCACCTGGATGCCGGCGACGATCTGCGAGGCGTTCCAGTACGCGGCGAACTGCGCCGGGCTCACCTGCAGGTGGAACTGGGTGCTGGTGCACGCCGCCTCCGGCGCGATCGTGTCGGTGGTGACCGCCAGCCGGTCGATCCCGTCGATGCGGATGTCCAGGTCCTCGCCGCGCGCCGCGAAGATCTGCTCGTTGAGCAGCTGGTAGCGCGGGTTCGCGGTGAGCGCCTCGCCGGTGAGGTGCTCGCGCCGCAGCGTCGGGAGGATGCCGATCGTCAGCATGTGCGCGCCGGCCGCCCGGGCACGCCGTTCCGCCTGGTTGAGACTGGACCGCAGGCCACGCTCCAGCTCGGCGAAGTCGTCACCGGCCAGCCGCCGTGGTGGCAGGTTGATCTCGATGTTGAACTGCCCGAGCTCGGTCTGGAAGTCCGGGTCGGCGATCGCGCCCAGCACCTCGGCGTTGCGCATCGCCGGATCGGCCTGGTCGTCGATCAGGTTGAGCTCGATCTCCATGCCGGTCAGCGGACGTTCGAACTCGAATCGTGCCTCACGCAGCATCGTTGCGAACACGTCGAGGCTACGGCGGATCTTCTGCCGGTAGCGGGTCCGGTCCTCGCGGGTGAAATTGGTCTGGTCGACTTTCTCGCCCACCGCGCACCACCTTTCGAGCCGTCAGAGACGCCAGGGAAGCGTGCGGCGCCGTAGCCGCGCTCCCCCAACGCCATGATGACGGCTGTCGATGGCGGAGCGCCCGGTGCGGACCGTCCATTCTCGCCAGATGTCCAAACGATCTTCCATGGGCGTGGTTCGTACCCCGCCGGGCGGAAAATCATCCCAGCCAGACGGCCATCACGGCGCCGAAGATCGTCACGCCGACGGCGGCCTGCAGCAGCAGCGCCGGGCCCATGTGCGACCACTGGGTGGGGATGCGCGGGGTCAGCGGCTGCATCGTCGTCAGGTTCACCACCTGCAGCAACCGGACCGGGAGGGTCGGGTCGGCCTGCGGCTCGGTGCGCACCTGGATCAGGTCGCCGCGGTGCAGCGCCGACTGCGGCAGCTGCCCGTGCATCTCGATCTCGTAGATCTGCCCGAGGTCGTCGCGCAGCCGGACCGGCGTCACCAGGAACTCCGGGCCCTTGCGCAGCTCCTTGAGGGTGCGGCGGGCCGGGGTCATCCGTAACAGGGAGCCGATGAGCTGGGCGATGCCGGCCATCAGGAAGACGGCGAGGGCGACCGGCCGGCCGATGCGCACCTCACGGGTGTAGGACGTCTGGAAACCGACGAAGCGGCCGGTGATGATCGGACTTACGTGCCGGAGGATCCGCTCGCGGTGCAGCTCGGTGTCGTCCATGGGGGGTCACCTCCTGGAAGTACCTTCATGCTACGGAGCGAACACGTCTCAATACCGTGAGTGAATTTCCTCTCACTGCATACCGCCCGCTCAGGCGGCCCGTCCCGATTTCCGCCAACCCGCCCCCGGATCCGCACTGATCTGGGGAAATCCACCCTCCAGGTACCCCCGAAGGGGTGAACTGGAGCAGAGCCGAGACAACCGGCGGGACCATCGTGTCGTCCCGGCAGGTGGACAAGGCCGGGGATGGGGGCGACAGGGCGATGGCATCGACTTACGTCAAACCGGAAAGTGTGCTGGCCCGCACCGCGACCAAGATGGTCGAGGCACACGGCGGCGGGCTCGGCCCCCACGACGGGATCACCGAATGTCCCGCCTGCGGCGAGCCGCTGCCCTGCCGTACCGCCCAGGCCGCCGCCGAGGTCCTCGCCGCCGCCGGCCTGGCCGAAGCCTCCGGCCTGGTCGCCGCGACCCGCCCCGCCTGGACACCGTCCACCACCGGCCTCATGCCGCCCGCCACCCCGACACCACCACCCTGGGTGGCCGAGGAGACCCCATATGGCGAGACATCCGCTGTCGCTTCTCCACCGCCTCCGGCCGGCGGCCCCGGGCTCGACGTCTCCGGTCCGGCGGCGGCTCACCACCCTTCTTTCGGTACGGCTACCACCGGCCCGTCCGTCGAGGGACCCGTTCCCCGTCCCGCTGTATTGGGCACGCCCCCTGGCGGCGGCCCCTTCGGCGCGGCGCCGGCTCCCTCCGCGCCGGGAATGCCCTCCGGCGCCGAGACGGGCGGGCCGCCGGCTGCTCTCCGCGGCGAGCCAGGGGGTTTCCCGCCGGGGAGAGCTGCTGCTGTCGGTCCTGAGCCGGGCGGTCCTGGAAGCGCTCATGGGGCTGAGCCGAGGGCTCTTCCGCCCCGGCGGACCCCGCTGGGGCCGGCGGGCGACACCTCGGTGGGCTCTGGGGGACCTGGCGCGTTCGGTGCGTCACCAGGTTCGTCCGGGCCGGGCGGGTCCACCTCGTACGAGTCGCCTCTCGGGGGCATTCCGGGCGGTCCCGGGGCCGGGACGACCTACGGCGCGGAAGGCCCCGCCTTCGGGCCGTCCTCTCCCGGGCGCGCCTTCCCGGGCTCTGATCCGGGCGGCTCCGCCCCGTCCGGACCCGCCCCCGACTCGACCGGATCGCCCTTCCCCGGCCCCGCGCCGGGCGGGTCCATCCTCTCCGGCCCTGCTTCCGGCGGACCCTCCGGCCCCGGGCCTGCTCCCGGCGAGCCTCCATATTGGGGACCTGCCGCCGGCGGGTCTTCCTACTCCGGGCCAACTTCTGGTGGGTCTTCTTACTCCGGGTCCGGTTCTGGTGGGTCCTCTTACCCGGGGCCTGGTTCCGGTGGGTCCTCTTACCCGGGGCCTGGTTCCGGCGGGTCTTACTCCGATCCTGGTTCCGGCGGGTCCTCTTACCCCGGGCCTGCTGCTGGCGGGTCTTACTCCGGGCCTGGTTCCGGCGGGTCTTCCTATCCTGCGCCTGGCTCTCGCGAATCCGGCCTTTCGGAGCCAGCGTCCGGTGTGGCAGGAGCCGGTGGCTCGTCCTTCTCCGGGACCACTTCGGGGGGAGCAGCCCTTCCGGGGCCGGCCTCCGGCGGGTCCGTCTACTCGGGGCCGGCGGCCGACGGGTCTGCCTTCGCCGGGTCTGCCCCTGGCGGGCCCGGCTCCGGGGGATCTGCCCCCGGCGGGCCTGCCGTTACCGGGCCTGGTTTCTCCGGGCCCCGGACGGCCTCCGCAGGACCCGCGACCTTCGGACCGGGAACCGAGGGGCCTGTCCACGGGGGCGGCCAGGCTCCTGGAACGGGTTCTGCCTTCGGATCGGTGTCCGCCGGGCCGGCCGGACTCGCTCCCGGATCTCCCGGGGCCGGCCCGGGCGGACCGGTGCGGGGAGCGGTTCCCATGCCGCCACCGCCCGGCCCGATGCCGCCGCCACCGAACGACGGCCCGCACCAGGGGCCACGCCCTTCTGACGGATGGTCGTCGCCGGGAGCGGGCCGCACCACCGACAACCAGGCGGGCGCCGCCGAGGGCCACCGACCCTGGCTGTCGTCCGACCCGTCCGGTGTGCGGCCCTCCGCCGGGGACCCGTCCGGTGTGCGGCCCTCCGCCGGGGACCCGTCCGGTATGCGGCCCTCCGCCGCGGACCCGTCCGGTATGCGGCCCTCCGCCGCGGACCCGTCCGGTGTGCGGCCCTCCGCCGGGGACCCGTCCGCGCCGAGTTGGGCGACCGAGGAGACCGGCTCCTGGCAGATGGGCGGCCCCAGCCCGGCCCCGGGCTCCCGCCCACCGTGGCTCCTCGGCGAAAGTGGCTCCAGCGGCAATGCACCGGCCCATCCCGGCATGTCGCCGCACGGCCCCGGCTACCCGGCTTCCGACGCGGACAATTCCCCACCGGGAATCCCCGCCGGCCCCTTCGGCCTGAACTCACCGGGCAAGAGCGCCCCGGCCCCGGCCTCCGGAACCGGACAGCCCGGCCCTTCACCCGCGGAACCGGCAGCACCGGGTGGCCCCAGCGCGAATGCGAGCGCCCCGGGTGGTTTCGGCTCTACCGTGGGCGGCTCTGGTCTTGCACCCGGTGGCTCTGGTCTTCCTCCCGGTGGCTCCGGTCTTCCTCCCGGTGGGTCTGGTCAGGCTCCGGGCGGTCCCTATCCGGGCTCTCCGTCCGGAAGCGCGCCCTTGCCCGGAGCGTCATCGGGTGCGGAGTCGTTCCCCGGCGATCCGGGAGCCGCGTCCTTCTCGGGAACGGCATCAGTTCCGGGTAGCGCCGCCGGATTCGCATCGGTTCCGGGCAGCGCTGCGGGAGTCGCTTCGGTCCCCGGCTCCTACCCGGCCGGAGGACAGCAGGGCGGCCCCGGGGACGGCGCGAGCTTTCCGGCTCACGGCGGCGGTGGTCCCGGGGGAGGACCTCAGGGCGGTGCCTTCACCGGCGGACAGTTCCCGGGTGGTGACCCGGCAACCGGCGGTGGCCCCGGCGGCGGTCCGGCCTCCGGGATCGGTCTCCCGGCCGGCTCCACCCACAGCGGAACCACCTCCTCGGGTCCTGGTGCCAGCCCTCCGTACGGGCAGCCGGGCATGCGGCCGGACGCCGGGTTACCGGGCGATACCGGACATGGTGGTTACAGCCAGGGAGTCCCTTCGCCGGGCACTTTCGGTCAGACTGCTCCGAGCCAAGGCCAGGGTGACAGCGGGCTCGGCCAGGGTTCGTCGGGTCTGGCCGGCTACGGTCCGGGCGGTGCTGGCCAGGCCGGTCACGGTGCCGGCGGCCCTGGTCAGGGTGGTTACGGTCCGGGTGGTCAAGGCCATGGTGGCCCGGGCGCGGGTGGTTACGGTTCAGGCGGTCCGGGGCAGGGTGGCCCGGGTGCGGGCGGGTATGGTCCGGGGCAGGTTGGTCCGGGCGCGGGTGGTTACGGTCAGAGTGGTCCGGGCCAGGGTGGTCCGGGCGCGGGAGGCTACGGTCAGAGTGGTCCGGGCCAGGGTGGTCCGGGCGCGGAAGGGCAGGGCCAGGGCGGCTTCGATGTGACCGGTCCGGGTCAAGGAGTTCCTGGCCAGGGCGGCTTCGGTGACCGAGGGCATGTTGTGGCGGGCCCTGGTGGTTTCCGTCCGGCTGGTCCGGGTCAGGAGACGCAGGGGCCTGGGGGTGTCGGCCCGGCCCATGGTGCTCCCGGGTCCGGTGGCTCCGGCCTCGGAATGGCAGGCCAGGGGGGACTCGGCTCGAACGGCCCGGACCAGGGTGGTTACGGGCAGAGCATGCCGCGCCCGGGTGACACGGGGCCGGAAGGATTCGGCCAAGGCGCAGCAGGTCAGGGCGTGTCGGGACTGGGCGAATTCGGACACCATTCGTCAGGCCAGGCGAGTGTCGGCCACGGCGGTTTCGGTCATGGAACGCAGAGCGGCCCCATGCCGGGTCCTGCCGGACCGGGCCATGGCGGGCCAGGCATCGCTGGTCCGGGTGGTGCCGCACCAGGCGGCGCCGGACAGGGCATCGCCGCTCCGGGCCACGGCGGGCCGGGTAGCGCCGGCTCTGGCATCGCTGGTCCGGGTGGTGCGGGGCTGGGTGTTGCCGGTCCCGGGGGCGCCGGTCCGGGCATTGCTGGTCCGGGCGGTGCCCAGCACGGCATTGCGGGTCCTGGGAGTGCTGGTCCGGGTGCTGCCGGTCCCGGTGGTTCCGGGGCCGGGCAGAACGGCAGTGCTCTCGGGGGTGGTTTCCCCGGTGGGGCCGGTCCGGCCGGGGGTTCGCACGGAGCGCCTGGTGGTCTTGAGGGAACCGGGATGATGCCGGCCGTGCCGGTGGTGCCGGGACCGGGAGCCTCGCCGCTTCCGGGGTCGGGTCCGGGCGGGTTCGGCGGCATTCCCGTTCCGGGCGCGCCGATCTCCGACGACGTGGACGAGTTGATGCGGCGGCCGCCGCTCTACAGCCAGCAGAACAGCCCACTCGACGCGCCGCGTTTCACGCGTTCGGCCCGGCCGCCGCAGCCGGCCGCCGCGCCGCCGATGGCCGGAACCTTCGGAACCGCCCCGCGACCCGGCGCCCAGGATCAGGCAGACGCGCTCCCGCCGCCGGCCATGCCGGCCCCGCAGCCAGGCGCCTCTGCCCCGGACCCCGAACCCGCGGAGGCGCCGCAGCTCAAACCTATTTCCCTGCCGCCGTTGCAGCCGCCGGAGATGGGCCAGCACAACGCGGAGGGCGGTCAGCAGCCGGCTCGTTCGCCGCTGCAGGCTCCGGACATGGGTCAGCACAATGCGCCGCGTCCGTTGCAGGCGCCGGACATGGGTCAGCAGAATGCGCCGCGTCCGTTGCAGGCCCCCGATATGGGTCAGCACAATGCGCCGCGTCCGTTGCAGGCCCCCGATATGGGTCAGCAGAACGCGCCGCGTCCGTTGCAGGCCCCCGATATGGGTCAGCACAATGCGCCGCGTCCGTTGCAGGCTCCGGACATGGGCCAGCAGAACGCCGGCCCGCAGGCGGCGTCGCGTCCACCGCTACAGGCGCCGGACATGGGGCAGCACAACTCCGCTCCGCAGGCGGCGGCACGACCTGCGCTGCAGGCTCCCGACATGGGTCAGCACAACGCACCCCTGCCCTCGGCGAACACCGCCCAGCCTCCCGCCGCCAGGCCGCGCCTGGAAGCCCCGGACATGGGCCAGCACAACTCCGCCCCGCAGGCGGCGTCGCGGCCACCGTTGCAGGCCCCGGACATGGGTCAGCACAACGCGCCTCCGGCAGCGGCCCGCCGGTCCGACAGCGCCCCGTCGGACGAACAGAACGCGCCTTCCGGCCTCCCCTCCCGCGGGGGACCGGGCGGGGCCCGCCCTGCCGCGTCGGCCGCCGCCCCGGAGGTCCAGGACGACCCGTCGACCGCACCGAGCGGCCTACCGGGCCGGCGCCCCCAGCAGTAAGGAGCGCACCACTCCGCCCGGACGGCGGACCACCGAAGCGGCGTGGCCCGGAATGCCGCGCTTTGCGGAAGGTTCCGGAACGGGCGTGCCGGGTGACGGCGACCGCGAAGGCGAGGCCCGCGACGGGCGTACCGTGTCGCGCTTTGGGCTGACGTCGCCCGTGTCCTCCGCGTGCGACGGCCGGTTGCGGGAGACCCTCGACGGTGCCGCTCCAGTCAAGGCTGCTCGCCGGGGCTGCCGAGGGGCGGGCGCGGCGCCGGGTGGCGGGAGCGAGAGGTGACCGGTTCGGGTGGATGGGTTTGGGATGGGTACGGAACGGGCAGTAGCTTCCGATGGCGGGGCGGGTGCCGGGAAGGCCGGGACCGCCCCGGATCACTTCCGGAAGGGGTGACATGCCCTCGCGACGTCAGGTCGGGGAACCGGCCGAAAGCATGCTGGAGGATCTCGACGCGGCCGCGCTAGCCTATGCGGATGGTCGGGAGGGCGCCACGCCCGCGGAGGCGGAGGTGTCCCGGGAGGAGCTGATCCGGTACTGCCTGCCGTTCGCGGGGCGGCTCGCCCGTCGTTATCGGGGTCGCGGCGAGTATCTGGAGGATCTCGAGCAGGTCGCCCGGCTGGGGCTGGTCAAAGCCATCGATCGGTACGATCCGGAGCGCGGCTCGTTCACGGCGTATGCGGTGATCACCATCTCGGGCGAGTTGAAGCGCCACTTCCGGGACCGGACCTGGGGGGTGCACGTGCCGCGCCGGGTGCAGGATCTGAGCCTGGAGGTCGGGCACGCCTCGATGCTGCTGACCAGCATTCTCGCGCGGACCCCGACGACCGGGGAGCTGGCGGACCGTCTGGGTGTGCCGGAGGCGGCGGTGCTGGAGGCGGTGGAGTCGGCCGCGGGTTACTCGCCGGCCTCGCTGAACGCTCCGGTCGCCGAGGACGGGGCGATGGAGTTCGGTGACCTGCTGGGCGGGGTGGACGCCGATCTGGAGTCGGTGACCGACAAGCTGACCGTCACCGAGCTGCTGCTGCGCATGCCGGCCCGGGAGCGCCGGATGCTGGCGATGCGGTTCTACGGCAACCGGACGCAGGCGGAGATCGCCGACGAGCTGGGCATCTCGCAGATGCACGTGTCGCGGCTGCTGAGCCGGGCGTTGACCTGGCTGCGTCAGGCGATGCTCAGTGACGATCCGCCGCACTGGGAGGGCGAGCCGCGGGGCGGCCGGTCGGGCATGCAGGTGGCGGTGGCCCGCGACGGCGACGTGCTGGTGGTGCGGGTGCGTGGCGAGGTCGACCGGGACACCGCGGACCGGCTGCGGATCGGGCTGCGGCACGCGATAAACGGCAAGGGCGTGCCGGCGGTGCTGGTCGACCTGGCGGCGGTCCCGCTGGTGGACGCGGCGGGCGTGGCGGTGCTGCTGGACGCCGTTCAGGCAGCCGCCGGGGCGGGTGTCGAGTTCGGTGTGGCGGGCGCTCAGCCGTACGTCGCAAGGATCTTGGCAGTGTCGGGCCTTGCCGGAGTGTTGCGCCGGGCCTGATCGCGGACGGTGACGGACCGCGCCGCTCAAGGGCGGCGCAGCGCCGCCCAGACCACCTTGCCGCCGGTCGACGGCAGATGGCCCCAGTGGTACGCCAGCTCGTTGACCAGCAGCAGCCCGCGCCCGTTGGCGGCTTGGGGTGTCACGCCGAGCGCCGGGACGGGCGGGTGCGACGAGCCGTCACGCACGGCGATGTTGAGGTAGCGCTGTCGCAGCGACAGACGCAGCGTCATCATCGTGTGCGCGTGGTCGACGACGTTGGCGACGAGCTCGGTGACGATGAGGCTGGCCGGCGCGACGAGGTCGGGAAGGTCCCAGCGGATGCAGGCCTCGGTGGCGATGTCCCGGCCGTGGCGGGTGGAGCCGGCGACGGGCAGCAGCTCCTCGCTGATCGACGGCATCGTCCGGCGCTCGTCGTGCAGGTGGGCCAGCGCCGCTGCGACGCTGGCGTAGAGCGGCAGGGTGTGGTTGGCGGCCGTGGTCAGCAGCTTCCGGGTATCGCGGCCGGACGCGCAGAACAGGATCGGAGTGCCGGGCCAGCGGGCGGCCTGCCGGAGCACCACCCGGAAGATCGACAGCGCGAGCGGCTGGGCGACCCGCAGCGCGGACAGATCGACGAGCAGCGCGTCCGGTTGTTCCGCCAGGCATTTCAGCAGCTGCTCGCGGAGGTCGGCGCTGTCGGCCAGCACCAGGTCACCGGAGAGCGTCGCCAGCAGGTTGCCGCCGTCGCCGCTCACCTCGCACCGGACCGCCATGGCACCGCCTCTCGACAGGACAGGCGGTTTCCCCGCCGGGGGTGTGGTAAACGTCAGGCCGTCTCCATCACGATGATGGCCCCGTCGCCCCCTCCCGGGCCACCGTCGCGGCTGCGCAGCGGCGTGCACGCCACCCGGACGGTGATGGCCCGCCCGCGCCGGTTGACCGCGTCGAGCCGGATCTCCCCGGACCGGCCGCCGGCGTCCAGCGCGCCGCGTACCAGCGGCCGGATCCGGTCGATGGGCAGCCCGATGTCGAGGTTGAGGAAATGCTGGCCGATGACCTCGCCGGAGCGCAGGCCCCACAGGTCCTCGGCGTGCCTGTTCCACATCCGGATCCGCAGGTCCGGGTCGACCACGGCGACGCCGGCCTGCAGGCTGGTCAGGACCGTCTCGAGGAAGGCGTTGGCCTCGTCGAGCCGGCTCGTGCTGACCCGCAGCTGGTCGTTGATGCTCTGCAGCTCGTCGTTGGTGGACTGGAGCTCCTCGTTCATCGTCTCCAGCTCCTCGTTCGTCGACTGGAGCTCCTCGTTGGTGGTCTCCAGCTCCTCGACCGTCGACTGGAGCTCCTCGTTGGTGGTCTCCAGCTCCTCGTTGGTGGACTGCAACTCCTCGTACGCCGCCTCGAGCTGCTGATTGGCGTGCTCCAGGTCGTCCTGCAGGCGCCGGGACGCGGTCACGTCGTGGAAGATCAGGTTGACGCCGAGGAGGCTGCCGTCGGCGCCGCTGAGCGGGCTGATCTGCACCATCAGATGGACGACGTCGGTGCCGCGGTGGTACTCGACGTCGGTGACCCGCAGGGTGCGGCGCTCCAGCTGGGTCTGCTCGATGTAGCGGCGCAGCTCGACCGGCCGGTAGGAGAGGTCCAGGTCGCGGAAGGGCCGGCCGATGTCCCGCGAGGAGACCCCGAACAGCTTCTCCAGCTGCCGGTTCGAGCACGCGACCAGGCCGTCGGAGGTGAGCACCAGCTGGGCCAGCGGGCTCGCCGCGAACGCCTCGTTGCGCAGCTCGTCGAGGCCGGTGACGCCGCCCGTCCCGGTCGGCGGCGGATCGGCGAAGACCACCCCGGGCGGGGCGTAGAGCCGCGGCACCCGGCGGAAGACGCGCCGTTTCAGGTCGATCGGGGTGAACAGGCTGCTGTGGCTGAGCAGCATCTCGGCCTTGCCGAGGAACAGCACGCCGGTCTCGGCGAGCGCGAAGTGGAACCGGCCGAGGATCTTGGCCTGGGTCTCGGCGTTGAAGTACATCAGCGTGTTGCGGCAGGTGAGCAGGTCGATCCGGGAGATCGGGGCGTCCTGCACGAGGTCGTTGCGGCCGAAGATGACCGAGCGGCGCAGGTCCTTGCGGAACGTGTACCGGCCGTTGAGCTGCTCGAAGTAGCGCTCGACCAGCTCCGGCTCCAGGTCCTGGATCTCGCGTTCGCCGTACGACGCCTGCCGGGCCTCGTTGAGCTGCTCCTCGTCGACGTCCGTGGCGTAGATCTTGACCCGGTCCTTGAACTGCTCGATGCCGAGCATCTCCGCCAGGACCATGGCCAGTGTGTACGCCTCCTGCCCGGAGGCGCACCCGGCCGACCAGATCCGGATCATCGAGTCGGCCGGCTTGGCCTCGATCATCGGTTCCAGCACCTCGGCGCGCAGATACTCCCAGGCGTCGGTGTCGCGGAAGAACGCCGTCACGTTGATCAGGATGGTGTTGAACAGCGCGGTGAACTCGTCCGGGTGGACCTGCAGGAAGTCCAGGTACTCCGGATAGCCGGCCGCGTCCACCTGGGTCATCCGCCGGTTGACCCGCCGCATGAGGCTGGACCGCTTGTAGCCGGTGAAGTCGAAGCCCCGGGACTCCTTGAGGTACACCAGGAGGGCTTCGAAGTGCGGGTCGGTCTCGTGCACGAACCGGAACGCTACCGCACGTCAGCCCGCGGCCGTGGCACCGAGACGGGCGATCAGCTCCCGGAGTGTGCCGGCCGCCGCCTCCGCGTCCTCCGCGGCGCTCAGATACCGCTCGCGCCCGCCCGCGGCCATCCGCCGGCTGAGCTCGGCCTTCTCCTTGAGCGCCCGCAACGCCATCCACAGCGCGCTCTCCAGGGCCTCGGCCTGCTCGTCGAGGAGGCTCTCCGGCGACCAGGCGTGCCCGACCCGGCAGCGGAACCTCGGCAGCGGCTTCCCCTCGATCTGGAACAGGCCGCCGCCGCAGCTGGGACATCCGAACCCGGTGGGCGTCCCGATCCGGTCGCTGGTCATCGGGAACAGCTCGGACATCGCGACCTCCGAGTCCAGCAGCGGGTCGGGGCCGGGGTCGGGTCCCGGCGCCAGCGGGGTCGCGGTGAGCGCGGCCAGCAACGGGCCGATCGCCGCGGCCGGGGCGATGTGGTCGGCCACCACCGTCTCCAGCGCGGCCCGCGGCATCCACGGGTGCAGCGCGTCCTCCGGGTCCTGCACCACTGTCGTGCCGCCGCGGGAGGCGATCGCCGCGAGCCCGGCCGCGCCGTCGTCGCGGGCCCCGGAGAGCACCACGCCGATCGCCCGCCGGCCGGCGGCCCGGGCCACCGAGCGGAACAGCGGGTCGATGCCGGGGCGGTGCCCGTTCTCGGCGGGGCCGCGGCTCAGCCGCAGGTGCCCGTCGAGCAGGAGCAGATGGTGGTCGGCGGGCGCCACGTAG
The DNA here is from genome assembly GCF_900113015.1 of Actinoplanes philippinensis. GTDB lineage: Bacteria > Actinomycetota > Actinomycetes > Mycobacteriales > Micromonosporaceae > Actinoplanes > Actinoplanes philippinensis. Next base: position 514,641 of record NZ_FONV01000003.1, on the reverse strand, counting down.
ACGGTGCCGCCGCGGACGAGGTCACCGTCGCGGGCCGGGGCGGCCGGGAGGGGGCCGCTGCGGGACAGGATCGCGGGCAGCGCGCTCGGCGCGGCGCGGGGCACGTGCAGCACCACGAGGACGGCGCCCGGGTAGCCGGCCGGCAGCCCGGCGACCAGCGCGCGCAGCGCCTCCACCCCGCCGGCGGACGCGCCGGCGGCGACCAGGTCACGGTGCTCGGTGGTCACCCGGCCGCCCCGGTGGTGAGCTGCGTCCACACCACCTTGCCGTCGGTCACCGGGAGCACGCCCCACGCGTCGGTCAGCTCGCGGACCAGGCGCAGCCCGCGGCCGCCCGCGTCGGTGACGGCCGGGTCGAGGGCACGGGGCATCAGACGGCTGCCGTCGCGGACGGCCACGGTGAGCCGGCCGCCGCGCAGGCCGACGGTGAACTCCATGGTGGTGTGCGCGTGCCGGACGACGTTGGCCACCAGCTCGGTGGCGACGAGTGTGGCGGTGGCCGTGGCCTCGGACCGCTGCCAGGCGGCGCAGGCCTGGGTGACCAGGTGCCGGACCTGACGGCAGGCCTCCGGGACGGGGCGCAGGCGTACCCGGACGGTGGGGTCGCCCGGTTCGGCCTCGGCCGAGGCGAGCGCCTTGTCGCAGTCGTCGGCGTACTCCAGCGCGGCGCAGTCCCGGTCACCGGCCAGGGCGTCGCGGGTCCGCGGGTCGGCGCCGCACACCACGATCGGGACCGCCGGGAACTCCTCCGCCTGGCAGACCACGGCGCCCAGCCCGGCCAGGGCCACCGGGTCGCCGACGCGTAATCGGGTCATGTCGAGCAGCACCTTCACCGGCTGCCCGGCCAGACTGCGGCGCACCGCGGCGCCGAGCGCCCCACCGGTCTGGCGGTCCAGGGTGCCGCTGACCCGCAGGACGGCCACCGGGAGATCCCGCTCCGGCCGGCAGACGAGCTGGCTGGGCAATGCGCCTCCCTCCGGCGGTCCGCGCGGACGCCCGGCGGACGTCAGATCAACCAGGTGCCCGGCGCCCGGCCGGGGCAAACGTCGGCGGGCCGATCGCCGGCGCCAACCTTCCGGCGGTCCACCGGGAGTCTGTCGCCTGAGATCGGGCAAAATGAAGTACCGTTGCGCGCCATGGGTGTGTCTCAGCGGCTGAAGAGCCGGTTCCGCAAGTTTCTCCAGCGTCCGGGCACGACGGTGGACCTCGGCCCGTTGTCGAAGCGGCTCGGCGCGATCGAGGCGCGCGAGGAGGCTCTGCAGGAGCTTGACGACGCGGCCCTGACCGACGCCGCGCGCGAGGCCGCCGACTACGTCGAGATCTGCGCGATCGGGCGGGAGGCGGCCCGGCGCGCGATCAGCCAGCGGCCGTATGACGTGCAGCTGCTCGGCGCCATGGCGCTGCTCGACAAGCGGGTCGCCGAGATGGCCACCGGTGAGGGCAAGACACTCACCGCGACCATCGCGGCGTATGGGCACACCCGCCTCGGCAACGGCCCGGTGCACGTCCTCACCGTCAACGACTACCTGGCCAAGCGCGACGCCGAGTGGATGGAGCCGATCTACACGCTCCTCGGCCTGACCGTCGCCTCGGTGACCGAGCTGATGACCCCGGAGGAGCGCCGCGAGGCGTACGCGGCCGACGTCACCTACGTCTCGGTGAGCGAGGCCGGCTTCGACTACCTGCGCGACCAGCTGGTCACCGACGTCGCCGACCGGGTCCAGCGCGACCTGGCCACGTGCATCGTCGACGAGGCCGACTCGATCCTGATCGACGAGGCCCGGGTTCCGATGGTGCTGGCCGGCAGCACCTCGGTGGAGAGCGACCCGGTGCACGAGGCCGCCGCCCTGATGCGCACACTGCGCAAGGGCAAGGACTACGAGGTGGCCGAGGACGGCCGCTCGGTGGCCTTCACCGAGGACGGCCTGAAGAACGTCGAGGAGCAGCTCGGCGGCATCGATCTGTATGCGGACGACCAGGTCGAGAAGCTCTCCGCGGTGAACGTGGCGCTGCACGCGCACGCCCTGCTGCGCCGCGACGTCGACTACATCGTCCGTAACGGCGGGGTCGAGCTGATCGACGAGATGCGCGGCCGGGTCGCCCAGCGCCGCCGCTGGCCGGACGGTCTGCAGGCGGCCGTGGAGGCCAAGGAAGGCCTGTCCGCCACCGCCGAGGGCGAGGTGCTGGACACCATCACCGTGCAGGCGTTCATCGCCCTCTACCGGACGGTCTGCGGCATGACGGCGACCGCCGTGCACGTCGGCGAGCAGCTCCGGGAGTATTTCAAGCTCGAGGTGGCGGTCATCCCGCCGAACACCCCGAACATCCGTGAGGACGACGTCGACCGGATCTACTCGGCGCACGACATGCGCGACGAGGCCCTGGTCGAGGAGATCAAGATCGCGCACGAGTCGGGCCGGCCGGTGCTGATCGGCACCCTGGACGTGAAGGCGTCCGAGCGCCTGGCCCGCCAGCTCGCCGACGCCGGCGTCCCGTCCAACGTGCTGAACGCGAAGAACGACGCCGAGGAGGCCTCGATCATCGCCGAGGCCGGCGCGCTGGGCGCGGTCACCGTCTCCACCCAGATGGCCGGCCGTGGCGTCGACATCCGCCTCGGCGGCAGCGACGAGAAGGACCGCGACGCCGTGGTCGAGCTCGGCGGCCTCTACGTGATCGGCTCCGGCCGGCACGACAGCCGCCGCGTCGACGACCAGCTGCGTGGCCGCGCCGGCCGCCAGGGCGACCCGGGCCGCTCGGTTTTCTTCGTGAGCCTCGAGGACGACCTGGTCCAGCGGCACGCCGGCGACATCATCCCGGCCTCCCCGCGGATGGACATCGACGGTGTCGTGCACGACTCCCAGGTGGAGTATGCGGTGGAGCACGCCCAGCGGGTCGCCGAGGGCGTCAACCACGAGATCCACAAGAACACCTGGCGCTACAGCGTGGTCATCGAGCAGCAGCGCCTGCTGCTGGCCGAGCGCCGGGAGCGGCTGCTGACCTCCGAGGTCGCCGCCATCATGCTGCTGGAGAAGTCGGCGGAGAAGGCCAAGGAGACCGACGAGGACGTGCTGTCCGAGTCGGCGCGGGCGATCGCGCTCTACCACCTGGACCGGCTCTGGGCGGAGCACCTGGCGTACCTGTCCGAGGTCCGCGAGGGCGTGCACCTGCGCGCCCTGGGCAAGCTGGACCCGCTGGACGAGTTCCACCGGTCCGCCGTCCCGGCCTTCCAGGAGCTGCTCACCCAGGTCGAGACCAAGACGATCGAGACCTTCGAGGAGGTCGACCTGGAGGACGGCTGGCAGCCGGACCGGGCCGAGATCGTCCGGCCGAGCGCCACCTGGACCTATCTGGTGCACGACAACCCGTTCGGGTCCGAACTCGACCGGCTCATCGCCGCGGTCGGCCGCCGCCTCACCTCGGGCGGCTGATCTCACACCGGAAAACCCTTTCCCCCCGGGGGTGTCGCCTTGACGGCGGCACCCCCGGTTGTCTTCTCGGCCCATGACGTTCGGCAATGTTTAATGACGCTGACAGAAAGCGTTCCCGGAATGAATTAGCGGCGCGCACGACAATATGGAACGTCTTTCCCACAGTGTGGTTGGCGACTTGACCCGCTCACCGGCGGCCCGGAAATATCGGTCGCGCCTTTACGCAGAGTGAAAAATCGTATTCGCTTGTTGCAGCAAATTCTGGGGGATGAATCAATGCCGGTCAGCGCATTGTCGCCGCGTGCCGATCGTCGTTCTGCCGGACCGGGCCGGAGTTCCGCCCGGCGGCCCGCCGAGCCCGCGCTGACCGTGACGCTCGCCATTCCGCTCACCGGGGACGTGGTGTCCCCACAGGCGCACCGGCTGCTCGCCGCGGTCCGGGAGCTGGTCGAGCTGAGCCGGGGCACGGTCACCGTCGAGCAGGCCGTGGAGTCCGGGCCGGAGACGGCCGAGGAGCTCGCCGAGACGGCTCCGGAGGGTCCGGAGGTGCGTCTGCTGACCTCGTCCCGGCAGGCGCTGCTGGAGGGCGACGCGCTGCCGCTGACGCGGCTGGAGTTCGACCTCCTGCAGTACCTTGCCGAGCGGCCGCGCCGGGTCTTCACCCGGGCCCAGCTCCTTGCCGCCGTCTGGGGCTACGAGCGGGCCGGTGAGCGCACCGTCGACGTCCACGTGCGCCGGCTGCGGCTCAAGCTCGGCGGGCACCTGCCGCTGATCACCACCGTCTACGGCGTGGGCTACCGGCTGGCCGACGACGCGCGGATCAGCATCCTGCCGCACGATTGATCCATGCGGGTACGACCGGTCTCCTTCCCCCTGCTCGTCGAATACCTCGCCGACCGGCTGGCGAGTCGGGAATCCGACACCCGGCTACGGGTGGCCGTGGACGGCGCCGACGCGGCTGATCCGCGCCGTCTGGCGGACGCCCTGGTCGACCCGTTGCGGGTGCGCGGCCGTCCCGCGATCCGGGTCGACACCAGCGACTTCCTGCGCCCGGCGTCGCTGCGGCTGGAGTTCGGCCGGACCAACCCGGACTCTTTCTACACCGGCTGGTTCGACGAAGCGGGGCTGATCCGGGAGGTTCTGGCCCCGGCGGGTCCGGATGGCTCCGGGCGCATCCTCGAGCGGTTGTGGGACGCGCGCATCGACCGGGCCGCCCGCGCGCCGTACCGGGAGTTGCCGCCGGGTGCGATCGTGCTGGTCAGCGGCCCTCTGCTGCTCGGTTCGGGGCTGCCGTTCGACTTCTCCGTCCACCTTGAGCTGTCCCCGGCGGCGCTGGCCCGGCGTACCCCGGATGATCTTGCCTGGACCCTCCCGGCGTACCGTCGCTACACCGGCGAGGTGGCTCCGGAAACCTTCGCTGACGTGGTCGTTCGTCTTGATGACCCGCGCCGCCCGGCGCTCGTCGTCACCGGCCCGTGACGCTCGGCACAAGACCCGCGTGCCGAGTCCGTGGCGGATTCGAACACCGACAGTTATGCTCCGGTTACTTTTTCGCGGGGGTCCCGTTTGGGATCTCCGGCGGTGGGTATCGTCCGGCTCCATGCCGAGCCGGCCGGGACGAGGGTGACCCGGGGATGGCCACCGGTCGGGGCTGAGTGAAGGGCAGGGGGACTGCATGCTCGTCAACGGAGCTGTTGTTGCGGGTAAGGGCGCGAGCACGGCCAAGGGGCGCTCGGCCGAGGAGTTCGAGCAGATCCGGGTGATCCTGCAGGGCCGGTTCGAGGAGCTCGACCGCGAGTACGAGGAGGCCGTCGCCCAGAACACGCGGCTGCGGCTGGTCGAGATCGGCGACGCCGCCGGCGACGACCAGGCCGACAGTGGGTCGAAGACGGCCGAGCGCGACGCCGCGACCTCGCTGCTGAGGACGCTGCTGGACAGGCGCACGCAGGCGGAGCACGCGCTCCAGCGCCTCGACGAGGGGACGTACGGCAACTGCGAGGGTTGCTCCAACCCGATTCCGGTGGAGCGGCTCGAGGTGTTCCCGTCGGCCACCACGTGTGTCAACTGCAAGCAGGTGCGCGAGCGCCGGGCCAGCTGACGCCCGCCGGGCCCGCCTCGCCGGACGGGCCCGGTTATCGCAATTGCGCGCGTGCGGCGAGACGCGCGCCACATATTCATTACTGAACAATTGTTTATCCGGCGGTGGTGGGCGGCGAATTCCGCCGGGGCCGAATCCGGGGGACCGGCCCCATCGCGATCCCGCGACGGCCGGCCTCCGCCGCCATCACCCCGGCGTCGATCACGGCGGCGCCACCCGGGTCATTGTTGAAGAACACAAGCATTTCCGGTATGTCGCTGCGATCGAGCCACGACCGCAGCGCCGTCCGTCCGTACCGCGGCCACGGTTTCGCCGCCCCCTCGTGCAGGCGCAGGTAACCGAAATCGGTGGTCCGCCACAGCGGAGTCACCGGCCGGCCGCACCGATCCGCCCAGCAGAGGGCCGCACGGCGCCGGCGCAGCAGCTCCTCGCATTCGGGGGTGAACCAGCTGGCGTGGCGCGGCTCGACGGCCACGCGTACCGTCTCCGGGAACTCCCGCAGGGTCGCGTCGAGCGCCGCCAGGTCGGACCGCATCGTCGGCGGCAGCTGCAGCAGCACCGGGCCCAGCTTGTCACCGAGCGCCTCGGCCCGGCTCAGGAAACGGGCCACCGGCTCGGCCGGCTCCCGCAGCCGCTTGATGTGCGTCAGGTAACGGCTCATCTTCACCGCGAACCGGAACCCGTCCGGCGTCTGATCCCGCCACCGGGCGAACGTGTCCCGCTCCGGCAGCCGGTAGAAGGCGTTGTTGACCTCCACGACACCGAACCGGGCCGCGTAGTGCTCCAGCCAGGCCCGCTGCGGCAGCCCCGCCGGATACAGGTACCCGGTGCCGTCGGCGCCCCGTTCCGGACGCCAGTCGCGGTACTGCCACCCCGATGTGCCGATTCTCAGCATTCCGACGCCATACCCGGGTACAACCGATTTCATGACCGACGCAGCGGACGATCCCCGCGAGGACGAGCGAGCCGACGACTACGAGTACGACGAGGCCCACGGCGGCGACGACACCGGCCCCGGTGTCCCGGCCGCCCTCGAGGACGAGGCGAAGCGGATGAAGGACCTCAGCCCCCGCTGACCAGCACCGCCGTGACCAGCAGACCGGCCGTGACCAGGCCGGTGGCGAGCACCGTGACGACCGCCGAGGTGTCCAGCGGGGCATCCCGGCGGTCGGCGATGAGTTTCGCCGTCACCACCGCCAGCACCGGGAAGAGCAGCATGACGAGCAGCGCCACCACCGGCGCCGCCTGCTGCCAGTCGCCGCCCGCGGCCACGCCGGTCCGCCGGACCATCAGGTTGCCGATCACCCCGAGAACCCCGCCGGCGAAACCCAGCAGCCCGAAGAGGATCTTCGTGCCGAGGGTGATCGGCCGGGCCGGCGGCGTGTACCGCACCCGGTTCTCCACCTCCTTGAGGTAGTCCTCGGCGTCCCGGTCCGGCGCGTCCTCGCCACGCTGCCGGGGGATGCTGGCCGGCGGCAGGGTCCGCCCGAACCGCTCCGCCACCGGGCCGACCCGGTGCACGAAGTCCGACCATAGGCCGGCCGCCCGCGCGTCCACCTCCTCCAGGTCACGCTGGGCGGCCCGGACCGACCGCTCGGCCGACTCCAGCCGGCCGGCGGCCTCCTGTACGGCGACGTCGGCGGCGGCCACCCGGTCGGCATACCAGTGGCGCGCCTCCTCCCGCAGCCCGGCCGCCTTGGCGTCCAGACTGGTCAGGCGAAGCAGGACGGTACGGTAGTCGGCGCGCTCGAAGTCGGCCGGTTGCAGTTCGCTCATGCTGTTCCGTAAGGGATGATCACCTCGGCGCCACGATGCACCGAGCGGTCGAAATGCAGGGCACGCCACGGCCGGGGGTACCAGTTCGGCGCCCCCTGGCCCGGGTAGTACGGCGACAGCTCGCTGCCGTGCACATCCAGCGCCACCCACGCGCCGATCGGGTCGGTCCGCGACGCGTGCCCGCCGAGCGAGTCACGCAGCAGCCCGGCCCCGCGCCACCAGCCCAGCACGTGCAGCCGCCGCTCCGGGCCCTGCCGCAGCACGGTCCGCAGCTGATCGGCCGCCTCCCTGCCGCCGGGCAACGCGTCCGCCGCGTAGATCAGGATGAAATGCGGCCGGTCCGCCGGCCACGACGCGGCGGCCTCCGCGGCGGCGTCCTCCAGCAGCCAGGACACGTCGTCCGGCAGATAGAACCCGGAGCCCGGGATCCGCGCGTGCAGCGCCTCCGCCGCGGCCCGCGCGTCCGGGTCCAGGCAGACCACCGAGAACCGGGCCCCGGCCGGGGTGAACTGCGCCGCCAGCGAGCGGCCCGCCGTCGCCAGAATCGCGCACGCCTCGTCGGTGCGGGTGCCCAGCACCGCCAGGTTGCGTCCCGGCGCCCGCCGCAGCACCGTCTGCGCCGACCGGGCCGCCACGTCGATGGTCTGCCCCAGCAGCATCACCGGCGCCGTCGTCGAGTCACCGGCCCGCAGGTCCCGGTAATCGGGGCTGTCCGCGAGCCGCGGGACGACGTCACCGTCGAACAGCCGCGGCGGGCCCAGCTCCGGCGGGCGCCGCCGCCACAGCCGGTGCTGCAGCGCGCTCCACTGCTCCCGGTCCCCGGCGGCCGGCACCCGGACGATCCGGTTCGCCTCCGGCGCGCCCGAGTCGGCGTTGACGACCGCGTGATAGCGGGGCAGCGAATCGGCGGCCGGGTTCGTCTCGGCCAGCACCCGCCGCGCCCGGGGCAGGGCGATCCGCAGGCTGAACTGGGCCACCAGCGCGGGACGGCCCCACAGCGCCTCGATGCCCGACACGTCCTGGCTGGCCAGCACCAGATGGATGCCCTGCGAACGGCCCCGCCGGGCCAGGTCCTCCAGCAGGTCCACGGCCTCGCCGGTGACCGCGTCGCGCCCGCCCAGCAGCACCTGGAACTCGTCGACCACCGCCACGATCCGCGGCCACGCGCCCTCCGGATCCTCCGCGCGCAGCTCCGCCAGGTTCGTCACCTCGTGCTGCTTCGCGGCGTCGGCCCGCCGTTTCAGCTCGGCGCTCAAAAACCGCAACAGCGCCAGCCCGAACTCACGGTCCGTGTTGACGTTCACCCCGACCAGCCGGACGTGCGGCAGCCAGCTCGGGTCCCGCCGGCCCGGCGCGAACCGGGCGAACGACACCCCCTCCTTGAAGTCGAGCAGGTAGAACGCCAGCTCGTCGGGGGAGTAGCGGGCGGCGAGCGCTCCCATCCAGGCGTAGATGAAGTTGGTCTTGCCGGTCCCGGACGGCCCGGCGATCAACGCATGCGGCGGGTAGTCACTCAACGTCACCTGCACGCGCGGCCCCTGCGGGCTGTCGCCGAGCGGCGCCGTCAACCCGGCGGCCGAACTCTCCCGCCACTCGGCCCCCGCCTCCGGCAGGAGGCTGTCCAGCGCCACCGGCGCCGGCCCGGCGGCCACCGACTCGGCGATCTGCCGGCACGTCGCGGTCATCAGCAGAGACGTCGGAGCAGGATCCAGCCGTACGGGCAGATCGCCCGCACTCTCGATGCGGGCCCCGTCACCCGGCGCCGCCACCACGAACTCGATGCCCGGCCCCGGCTCCACCGCCAGCCCGCGGATCACCAGATGCACCCCGCACGCCGCCCCGGTCCGCAACAGCCGGTCCAGCTGGGTGCGCTGATGCCGGGACAGCTCCCCGCCGCCGAGCAGCACCGCCACCCGCCACGGCTCCGGCCGCCGCTTCGTCGCCGCGTGCAGCTCCCGCACCGACGAGAACTCGCCCGCCAGCACCGTCTCGTTGATCCGCCGGACGTGCCCGACCAGCTCGTCGAGCAGCTTGTCCAGCGCGCCCGGCCCGACGAAGGTGAGCACCCCCGCGGTCGCCAGCGGCGCGAACCCGGCCAGTCCGCCACCGAGGTTCTCCGGGTCGTACCCGATGATCTGCACCTGCCCCGGCACACTCGTGCCGAGCGCCCGCAGCAGCAGCGCGGCCACCACGTCGTCGCCGGCCCGCCGGTCGCCCTCGACCACGATGTGCCCGTGATCCAGCAGCCGCACCAGCGCCGGAACCTCGGGCGGCGCCTCGTCGACCACCGGCCCGGCCGTGCTCTCCGGTGGCTCGCTGTCCGGGCCGGCCCACGCCTCGGTCACCTCACCGGGCGCGCCCGCCCAGGCCCCGCCGGACCAGTTCTCCCGGTCGCCGCTCCGGCTTTCCCGGTCGCTGTTCCGGCTCTCCCGGTCGCCGCTCCGGCCTTCTCGGTCCCCGCTCCGGCTTTCTAGGTCGCTGTTCCGGCCGGCGGCGGGTGGCCGCGCGGCCCGGGACGGCGCCGGCACCGGCGCCTCCGGCAGGATCAGCCGTCCCACCCGCAGCTCGGCGGCCCGGTCCAGCGGTGTCGGCTCCCAGCTGTGCCACGGCTCGCCGGCCGCGCCGGGCGCCGCCCGGTCCGCCGCGCCCGCCGCCGCACCGGCCAGCGCCGCCAGCTCGGTGTCGTGCCACGACTCGATCTCGTGGATCCGCTCGTCCCGGGCTGCGGCCAGCTTGCGCCGCCGGGCCGTCGCCGCCGCCACGATCCGCTGGTACCGCGCCTCAGCCGCCTCCCGGGCCTCCAGCGCCCGCTCCAGAGCGACCTGCGCGGCGCCGAGCGCGTGCGACAGCCCGGCCCGGATCTCCATGACCCGGTTCTTGGTGGATTCAGCCATGACCCGCCGGCATCGTCGCAGTTGTCATCGAACTCTCGCCCCGTCCCCGCACCGCTCCGGCCCTGCCCCGCCACGCACACCCACTGACGGCCGCCCTGGTCCCCCTCCGGACCCCGCGGCTGTCACCTTCCGAGCCCGCGCTGCCTTCCGAGCCCGCGCTGCCTTCCCAGCCCGCGGTGCCTTCCGAGCCCGCGTCGCTTTCCGGGTTCGCGCTGTGTTCTGGGTTCGCGCTGTGTTCCGGGTTCGCGCTGTGTTCTGGGTTCGCGCTGCGTTCCGGGTTCGGGCTGCGTTCCGGGTTCGGGCTGCGTTCCGGGTTCGGGCTGCGTTCCGAGTTCGGGCTGCGTTCCGGGTTCGGGCTGCGTTCCGAGCCCGCGTCGCTTTCCGGGGTCACGCTGCGGTCCAGGGTCGCGCTGCGTTTTGAGTCCGCGCGGTCGTCGCTGTCCCAGGCCGGTGGCGCAAGCCGGACCGCGCGGCTCACCGGCGGTCCTCCGCTGTCTCCGGGCGCGGGCGCACCGGCTCCGGGGCGTCCGGATCCAGCGAGCCGGCGTCCCGCCCCAGGCGGGCCAGCAGCACCCCGGTCAGCACGCTCGCGGTGACCGCCGTGTCGGCCGGGTGCCCGGCCGGCCGGTCGCCGCGTTTCTCCTGCTGCTGACGCAGCGGAACCCGGCAGATCCGGTCGAGCAGGGTCTCCAGCACATCCGGCTGGGTGCCCGGCAGCAGCGCCTTCACCCGGCCCTCCGCGGCCGTCCGCAGCCGCGGCACATCCTCCGGACGCGGCTCGTGCCCGAGCAGATCCCCGGCGAGCCGGTGCAGCAGTTGCGGGGTCACCGCGGACAGCCCCAGGCCGGTCGACGCATTGACCCCGTGCAACTCCCGCCCGAGCCGGGCCCGGTCACCCGCACGCACCCCCGCCGCGATCCGCCGCAGCAGATCCGACGGGTCGGCCTGCTCACCCATCTGCGGCCGGTCCGCGCCACCGGGCGGAGCCTCCCCGGTCAGCTGCGCCACCCGCTGCTGCCACCACGGGCCGAGACTCTCCACCTTCTCCGGACGTGGCTCGTCCGGTCGCGCTGCGCGCTCCGGCCGCTCCTCCCGGCGCATCTCGGTCCGCCACTCCTGGCCCGGCGCGGCGCCGGGCGTCCCGGAGAGACCGAGCACCATGAGGTACGCCTCGACGGCGTCCTGAGTGGCCCGCAGCGCCGCGGCGGCCGTCTCGGCATGCTCGGTCGCGTGGCCGAGACGCAGCACCCCGAGATCCTTGCTGGACTCCTCCTGCACCCACCGGAGCAGATCGGTGGCACTGCGCAGCTTGTCCAGCGCCGCGGCGACCAGCCCGGTGGGAAGGTCGTCGGCGGTGGCGCGAAGCTGGGCGCCGAGTTCCTGCAGAAGCGACATCGCGTCAGAGGCTCGCCGTGTAGGTGTGGGCCTGCTCGACCGCGGCGAGGGTGGCGCTCATCGAATCCTCGAGCTGCTGGTCGGCCTGCGACAGCGAGGCGTGCGCCGCCCCGACCGCGTCGTTGGCGCTCCCGTCGAGCGCGGCGGCCAGGCTCTGCTGCGCCTCACCGATCTTCTCCCGCGCTGCCTGTATCGCCTGCTGCCCTTCGGTGACCTGCTGTAGCGCGGCCTCCACGGCAGCTCTGAGCTCGGCGACACTGGCCACCCGGGCAGCCTCCTGAACGGGGTCTACATTGCGACTCCAGCCTAGCGTCCGGTTCCCGCCCGGCCGTCCTCGCCCGCCCCGTTTTATCAGAGCCTGCCAGGCCCGGCACGACAGGGTTTCAGCCGCGGCAGCCGAGAATCTCCCTGGTGAGATCGTATCCGACCAGCCTCCACAGTGGATCATCAGGGCCCCGCGGGGCCGTCCCGGAGTCACCGCAGCGTGTACCGACACGCCCTCCCCCGGGGGTCAGCCCACCGAGTCCCCGCCCCGCCCCTCCACCGCCGGCCGCGCCGCACCGCCGGCCGCGCCGCACCGCCGGCCGCGCCGCACCGCCGGCCGCGCCGCACCGCCGGCCGCGCCGCACCGCCGGCCGCGCCGCCGGCCGCACCGCCGACCGTGCCGCCCAGGTCCCATCCTCACGCCGGGTCCGAGGCCGCATGGGCCGGCGGAACCACCCCAGCCGGCGCACAACGCTGCACCGGCCCGCCCGATACTGCCCCGGCGGCCGGCCGAACTCCCCAGTCAGCCGCCACCGCCGCATCGTTGCGCTCGAAACAGCGGTGGTGGCCGGCCGGGTCTCCGCGGCGACCAGCGTGTCAACGCGGCCGAGGCGACCGTGCCGGCCGGCGTCCAGCGCGGTATCGGCCTGGTCGAGGCAGCCGTGGCGGCCGGCGTCCAGTGCGGTATCGACCCGGTCGAGGCAACCGTGGTGGCTGGCCGAGTGGTCGCGGCCGGCGTCCAGTGCGGTATCTGTCCGGGTTGAAACAGCGGTGGGACCTGGCTGGGGTTTTGCGGCCGGCGGGCGGCGCTGTATCGATGAGCCGGTGACAGCGCCGGGTGCCGGCCGGGTTCGGGGCGCTTCGGCGTGAGGCTGGTGTGGAGGGTTGCGGAGTCAGCGGGGGACCGAGGACGGGCCCCGGACCTCGGCGCCCAGAACGGTGACGCGATCTCGCAGGCCGCGGTCCGCGGTGACGACGATGGTTCGGCGGGTCGCGGCGGTTTCGCGTACCAGATCAACGATCTTGTCGTCGCCGGAGCCGGGCGCGCGCTCGATCCGCACGCCGCCGGGATCCTGCGGGATGTCGCGGGCCTTGCCCTCGACCACCAGGACCACCTCCACCGGCGCCGGGACGTCGGGGAGGCCCGCGGCGGGGACCGCCGCGAGGCTGTCGCGGAGCCGGATCGCGGCGCCTGCCCGGTCTCGCCACCATCCGTCCGGAACCGAGCCGACGACGTTCGCACCGTCGACGATCACCACCGGGATCGTGGCATCCGTCTTGTCCGGGGAACCGGGGAGCGGCGGATGGGACGGCCCGGGGCTGGGCGCGTGGTCGGAGGACGACGAGCTGGAGGGCGGGCGGCGGGAACGCGAGGGCGGTTCGGAGGCGGTGTGGATGGAGGGGTGGGGGAGCGGCTCGGGCGGTTCCGGCTCCTGGAAGAGCGGCGTGAGGGAGGGTGGATCGGAAGGCGCGGCCATGAAGTTGAGTGTAGTCGTATCAACTTTTTCCGTGATTCGGGAATCGCCGGCGCGTCTCACGCGCTGTTGACACCCGGACGGCTCGCGTTTGCCGCCCGCACGGCCGGGTAGCCCCTGGCCCGAGGTACCAGGAGAAGAGAGACAGATGAGCATCGGACCGTTCGGGCCGGCGGGGCCCGGCCAGTGGGACGACCTGTTCGCGCGCTTCTTCGGTGCGGCCGAGCCGCGCCGCCAGGCGCAGCGTTTCGACATCGCGAGATACATGAGCAACGACGCCCGCCAGGTGCTCGCCGACGCGGCCCGCCGGGCCGCGGAGGTCGCCGGCGGCGATCGGCCCCTCGCCGACCTGGACACCGATCACCTGCTGTGGGCGGTGCTGCAGCAGGAGCCGATGAAGGAGACGGTACGCCGGGCCGGCGCCGACCCGGACCGGTTGCTGGCCGAGCTGGGCCGTCCCGCGGCGGCGTCCCCGGATCTGCCGGAGAGCATCGCGCTGACCCCGGCCGCCAAGCGCGCTCTGCTGGACAGCCTGCAGATATCCCGGGCGGTCGGCGCCTCGTACATCGGGCCGGAGCACATCCTGATGGCGCTGGGCATGAACACCGACTCGGCGGCCGGGCGGCTGCTGGCCGGGCGCATCGTCGACCCGCGCAGCATCCCGCACCACAGTGAGCTGCCGAAGCCGAGCGCCGGCGCGTCGTCGGGGCCGCGTCCGAGCAGCGCGCCGACGCCGACGCTGGAGCAGTTCGGCGTGGATCTGACCGAGTCGGCGCGGCGTGGCGAGATCGACCCGGTGATCGGGCGGGCCGACGAGATCGAGCAGGCGATCGAGATCCTGTCCCGGCGTACCAAGAACAATCCGGTGCTGATCGGCGAGGCCGGTGTCGGCAAGACCGCCGTGGTCGAGGGGCTGGCGCAGCGCATCGTCGACGGCGAGGTGCCGCTGACCCTGCAGGACAAGCGGGTGATCCAGCTTGACCTGGCGGGTCTGGTGGCCGGCACGAAGTACCGCGGCGACTTCGAGGAGCGCCTGAAGAAGGTGATCGAGGAGATCCAGGCGTCCGGTGACGACCTGATCGTCTTCCTCGACGAGATCCACACGCTGGTCGGCGCCGGTGGCGGCGGCGAGGGCGGCGGGATGGACGCCGGCAACATGCTCAAGCCGGCCCTGGCCCGCGGGCGGCTGCGGGTGATCGGCGCGACCACCCTGGACGAGTACCGCAAGAACATCGAGAAGGACGCGGCCCTGGCGCGGCGGTTCCAGCCGGTCCTGGTGGGGGAGCCCAGTGTCGAGGACACGGTGGCGATCCTGCGTGGCCTCCGCGACAACTACGAGGCCCATCATCAGGTACGGATCACCGACGCGGCCCTGGACGCGGCAGCGGTCCTGTCCGATCGCTACATCACCGACAGGTACCTGCCGGACAAGGCGATCGACCTGATCGACCAGGCCGGGGCCCGGGTCCGGCTGCGCACGAAGACGCCGGACGCCGACCGCCGGGAGCGGGAGCGCCGTCTGGAGCAGCTGACCCGGGACCGTGACCAGGCCGTGGCCGCGGAGCACTACGAGCAGGCGTCGGCGCTGCGCGACGAGATCAACACGTTGCGGACGCAGCTGGCGAGCCCCGGCTCGGCCGCGGACGGGGTGCCGCAGGTGACCGAGGAGGAGATCGCCGCGGTGGTGTCCCGGACCACCGGCATCCCGGTCGCCCAGCTGACCGAGGCCGAGCGGGACCGCCTCCTCCGGCTGGAGCAGCACCTGCACGAGCACGTGATCGGCCAGGAGGACGCGGTGAACGCGGTCGCCGAGGCGGTGCGCCGGTCCCGGGCCGGGCTCGGTGACCCGGACCGCCCGGTCGGCAGCTTCCTGTTCCTGGGCCCGACCGGTGTCGGCAAGACGGAGCTGGCCCGGTCGCTGGCGGAGGCGCTGTTCGGCGAGGCGGACCGGATGATCCGGCTCGACATGAGCGAGTTCCAGGAGCGGCACACCGTGTCGCGGCTGGTCGGGGCGCCGCCCGGGTACGTCGGCTACGACGAGGCGGGGCAGCTCACCGAGGCGGTGCGGCGGCGTCCGTACAGTGTGGTGCTCCTCGACGAGATCGAGAAGGCCCACCCGGACGTCTTCAACATGCTGCTGCAGGTGCTCGACGACGGGCGGCTCACCGACAGCCAGGGGCGTACGGTCAGCTTCAAGAACACCGTGCTGATCATGACGAGCAACCTGGGCTCCGACCTGATCAACGGGAGCACCCGCAGTGTCGGTTTCGCCGGCGCCGAGAACGGGCGCTCACCCGACGCGGAGCTGCGGGACCGGCTCGACCGGCGGCTCAAGGAGCAGCTGCGGCCCGAGTTCATCAACCGGATCGACGAGATCATCATCTTCCGGCAGCTGGAGGACGACCAGCTGCACCGGATCACCGAGATGATGCTGGCGGAGACCCGCCGCCGGCTGCACGCCCAGGACGTCACGCTGGAGGTCACTCCGGCCGCGGTGGACTGGCTGGCCGAGCGCGGTTACCAGCCCGAGTTCGGGGCGCGGCCGTTGCGCCGGACCATCCAGCGGGAGCTGGACAACCGGCTGTCCACGATGCTGCTGGCCGCCGATCTGGCGCCGGGCCGGACGGTCCGGGTGGACGCTCAGGACGGCGCGCTCGTCTTCGACGTGGAGATGACCGCCGCGGCGCGATGACCGGGGTTTTTGTGGAGGGGGCGTTCCGGCGCCCCCTCCGCGCATTTCAGGCCGCGGCCAGGTGGCTGTTGCCGCCGGCGCCGGGGAGGGTCTGCATCCACTGCGTGTAGTGCTCGTTACGGGCCAGGATCTCCTGGTACGCCTCTTGCGCGTGATCCATCAGCTTGGGCGCGCTGCGGGCCGCCGGGGAGTCCGGATGCCAGCCGAGGACGAGCCGCCAGCGCAGCGGGGCGCCACGCAACGGCCGGCTGGTCAGCCCCGCCGGTGGGCGGAACGTGGGCTGGCACAGGCCGATGGCCAGGCCCAGCTCGACCATGTCGACACAGTTGCGCACGTCCGACTCGAGGACCCGGCGTGGCGCGAAACCGGCCCGGGCGCAGGCCGCGGCGAAACAGTCGCCGAAACAGCCGTCACCGGCGCCGGCCACCCACTGCTCGTCGGCCAGCTCCGCCAGATCGACCGACAGGTTCTTGGCCTGCGGGTGGTCGTCGGGCATCAGCACACAGACGGCGTCCATCCCGATGGTCTGCCAGACCAGCCCGTACTCCGCCGACGGCAGCGCGTCGCCGCAGACGCCGACCTGGGCGTAGTCCAGCTTGCCGGCCATCACCATGCCGGACAGCTCGGAGATGTAGTAGGACGCGTGGGTGGAGATCTGCGCCTCCGGCTGGGCAGCCGACAGACGGTGCACCAGGTGGGCGACGACGGGGCCGCCGACCGCTCCGATCCGGTACCTGCTCAGCGTGTCGTGATCGCCGCCGGCGGCCAGCCGGGCCGCTTCGTCCTGCAGGCCCTTCATCGCGGGCAGCAGCACTCTGGCGCGGGACAGCACCAGCTCACCCAGGGCGGTGGGACGTGCGCCCCGGCGGTCACGGTCGAACAGCGGGCCACCCAGTGTGCGCTCTATCCGCTGAAGTTGGGCGGTGAGCGCAGGCTGGGCAAGGCCGAGTTGTGACGCGGCCTTGGTCACGCTGCCGGTCTCCGCGATGGCGCAGACCACCTTCAGATGCCGCAGCTCGAGGTTCATAGCGTGACGTTAGGACTAGAAAGGGATCGAACGCTAGTCCACGAGCCGTGGAATGATCGGCAACCTGTGACAAACGTATGAACGAACAGGACGTTCGTCGCTTACTGGCCGTAACCTGCTATTAGTCACAGATCGCGTACGTATGTGGCACGCGAGCTGATCACGTCACGAATCTTGTCGGCCACTCCCACCAGCGGATCCACCACCTTGTTCCAGGGCGGCGTGGACGGCGTCGACGGGTGCGGGCGGGTCGGCGCGGCCTCCTCGGCCGTCTCGAAGCGATTGCCCAGCCGGACCAGATCCTCCGAGGGCACCATCTGCTCCAGCAGCGGCAGCAGCTCCTCGGCGTCGGCCGCCACGTGGCGGCGTACCGCCTCGGCCAGATCGTCGCGGCCGTCGCCGGTGCGTTCCAGATCACGCAGGCGCTCCAGGATGGCCTGATCCTCGGCCAGCTCCCGGTCGGCGATCTGCTCGCCACCGGGCACCGCGGTCCGGACCGCCGGGTAGAGGTACTGCTCCTCGGCGCACAGGTGCCGGGACAGCGTGGCGACCAGCACCGACGCGACGGCCGGGTCGTCCGGGGAGGCGGTCAGGCGCTCGGTCAGGCCGAGCAGCTCACGGTGCTGGGCGGCGACCACATCGACGATGCTGCGCCCGGGTATCTCGCCGCCGGTCGGCGGCAGCGGGGGAAGATTCACGTCAGACACGGCCCCGAGGTACCCCCCGGGGCCATCCGATCAAACACCCGGCCGGCTCCGGCCGTCACATCCGGCTGATAAGAAGGGCGGATGGAGATTTCTGCCGAGAGCGAGGTCGTGGACATCTGCCGCGACCTGCTCCGCATCGACACCACCAACACCGGCGACCCGCGGACCACCGTGGGCGAGCGGGCCGCCGCAGAGTATGTCGCCGAGCGGCTGGCCGAGGTCGGCGTCGAGAGCCGTCTCCTGGAGTCCGCGCCGAAACGGGCCAACCTGGTCGCCCGGATCCCCGGCGCCGACCCCTCCCGCGGCGCGCTGCTGGTCCACGGCCACCTCGACGTCGTCCCGGCCGACCCGAGCGAGTGGTCGGTCGACCCGTTCGGCGGCGAGATCAAGGACGGCTACCTGTGGGGCCGCGGCGCCGTCGACATGAAGGACTTCGACGCCATGGTGCTGGCCGTCGTCCGCGAGTGGCGGCGCACCGGCTACGTCCCGCCGCGCGACATCGTCCTGGCGTACACCGCCGACGAGGAGGCCGGCATGGAGTACGGCTCCCAGTGGCTCGTGCAGAACCATCCCGACGCGTTCGACGGGTGCACGGAGGCGATCGGCGAGGTCGGCGGGTACTCGTACACCGTGAATGATGATCTTCGTCTTTATCTCGTGCAGACCGCCGAGAAGGGGCTCGACTGGCTGCGCCTGCACGCCACCGGCCGGCCCGGCCACGGCTCCTTCATCCACGACGACAACGCGGTCACCACCCTCACCGAGGCCGTCGCGCGGGTCGGCCGGCACCGTTTCCCCACCGTCCTCACGCCGACCGTGCGGGCCTTCCTCGAGCAGGTCAGCGACGCTCTGGGGATCGAGCTCGACCCGGACGAGCCGGAGCTCGCGGTCGCCAAGCTGGGCCCGATCGCCAACCTGATCGGCGCGACCCTGCGCAACACCGCCAACCCGACCCGTCTGGAGGCCGGCTACAAGGACAACGTCATCCCCGGCAAGGCGTCGGCCACCATCGACTGCCGCACCCTGCCCGGACACGCCGACGCCTTCCTGCGCGAGCTGCGCGACGTGATCGGGCCGGACATCGAGATCGAGCACATGCACCAGCAGTCGGCCGTGGAGACCTCCTTCGACGGGGACCTGGTCGACGCGATGGGGGCCGCGCTGCGCGCCGAGGACCCCGGGGCGCGTACCGTGCCGTACCTGATGTCCGGTGGCACCGACGCCAAGGCCTTCTCCACCCTCGGCATCCGGTGCTTCGGCTTCGCGCCGCTGCGGCTCCCGCCGGACCTCAACTTCAGTGCGCTCTTCCACGGCATCGACGAGCGAGTTC
Source organism: Actinoplanes philippinensis (assembly GCF_900113015.1). Classification (GTDB taxonomy): domain Bacteria; phylum Actinomycetota; class Actinomycetes; order Mycobacteriales; family Micromonosporaceae; genus Actinoplanes; species Actinoplanes philippinensis. The sequence continues at coordinate 495,556 of NZ_FONV01000003.1, read as the reverse complement.
CGGTGGAGGGACTAAAGTTCGGCGTGCGTGTGCTCGACCGCTTGCTCCGAAACAGCTGAAATCGGAAGGACCCCCAATCCCATGACTGACCAGAACGCCGAGCTCGACGTCGCCCTCGACCGGGTGATCGAGGCGGCGCGGGCGCACCTCGCGGCCGTCAAGGCGGCGGCCGGCCGCATCGACGACGACGACGTCTGGCAGGCGTACGTCGACCTCAACAACGCCTCGTTCGCGTATGACGAGAAGCTGCTCGACGCCTTCGGCGAGGTGACGCCGTGGGACGTCGAGTCGATCGACCCGGACGAGGCGGACCGCCGGTTCGGCCAGATCAGCGAGGCCGGTGGCGCGGCCGGCGCCGACCCGTACCCGCAGGTCGTCTCGGTCCGTCAGCGCCGTGACTACCGGGTGCCCAGCGTGTCCGCGCTGCTGCGCGTCGCCGAGACCGCCCGGCGCAGCTCGGTGCCGGAGGACGAGGACGCCGGCCCGGTCGAGTCGGTCGGCGAGGCCGTGCTGGAGCTGCTGCAGGCCGGCGACGGCTCGCTGGCCTCGCTGGACGTGCCCGAGCTGGAGCCGCTCGACGGCCTGCTCACGGTGACCGAGGTCGCCGAGCCGCTCGACCTGGAGGCGTTCGACGACGCCGACGGCTCCGGCCCGTTCGCCCCGGTCGACACCGACGTGCTGGTCGGCCGCCTCGACGAGCACCCGTTCCTGCCGGACGAGGACGAGCACGACCACCACGACCACGCCGGTCACAAGCACTGAGTTTGATTGCTTCGCCTCCGGCTCGCTGCATCGCGCCCTTTTAGCCGGCGTCGAGGGCGCCGAAAACGGCCACGCTTCGCTAGCCGTTTTCGGAGCCCTCGACGCCGGCGGGCGCGATGCCCGGTGGCCGCGGTTTAACCCCGCTGGGCTCGGTCGACCTGCTGGGCTCGGTCGAGCTGCTGGGCTCGGTCGAGCTGCTGGGTTCAGTAGCTGAGGCCGGGCTGGGGGGTTGCCTGGCGGCGGCGGCGGAGCATCACCTTGCGCGTGCCGTCGGCGAAGAGCTGGACCCGGGCCAGCTCCCACCCGGAGAACTCGGCCTGAATGGCGAGCTGCGCCGCCGCGGTCAGCCGATCGACATTTGAGGGCAACCGCAGCGGCGCGTATTCGTAGTCCATGCGATCTAATATGCGCCCGCCGGAGGATCGGGCACCAGACCTGTGTGAGGTGTCAGCCGAAGTAGGTGTCCGGGTAACCGGCGCCCTCGCGTTCGGGGTATCCGACCTCGATCGCCGACACGTCGTCCAGGGCGAAGGCGATCTCGGCCGGCAGTGTCAGCTGCTCGCTGCGCAGCGCGCCCTGCAACTGCCCGGACGTCCGCGCGCCGAGGATCACCGACGAGATGCCGGGGCGGTCACGGATCCAGGCCAGCGCCACCTCGAGCGGGGACACACCGAGCCCGGCCGCGGCCGTGACGACCGCCTCCACGATGCTGGAGCTGCGCGGCTCCAGATACGCCTGCACGAACCCCGCCATGTGCTCGGAGGCCGCCCGCGAGTCCAGCGGCCGCCCGTTGCGGTATTTGCCGGTGAGCACACCCCTGCCCAGCGGCGACCAGGCCAGCACCCCGAAGCCGAGCGCCGCGGCGGCCGGCAGGATCTCCCGCTCGATGCCACGTTCGAGCAGCGAATACTCCATCTGCGCGGCGACGATCGGGGCCCGCCCGGGGTACGCCGACTGCCAGGTCGCGGCCCGTGCGGTCTGCCAGGCCGAGAAGTTGGACACACCGGCGTAGCGGACCCGGCCGCTGGCGACCGCCTGATCGAGAGCGGCCAGCGTCTCCTCGAACGGGGTCTGCGCGTCGTAGCCGTGCACCTGCCACAGGTCGACGTAGTCGGTGCCGAGCCGCCGCAGCGACGCGTCGAGGGAGCGCAGCAGGTTGCCGCGGGAGGCGTCGCGCGCACGGTACCGGTGCGGGGTGAGCCCGGCCTTGGTGGCGATGACGATCTCGTCACGGGGCGCCAGATGGTCGAGCAGGGAGCCGATCACGGCCTCGGCGTCGCCGTCGCCGTACACGTCGGCGGTGTCGATCAGCGTGCCGCCGGCCTCCAGGAAGATCTTCAGCTGGTCCGCCGCGTCGTCGGGGTCGGTGTCCCGTCCCCAGGTCATGGTGCCGAGGGCGAGCCGCGAAACCGCTAGCCCGCTTCGGCCGAGCGGTCGCTGATGCATGAGTGAACCTTATTCAGAGTCCCTGCTCAGGGAAATCCCACAGCCTCAGCCGGGTGGGTCGGTTACCGGACCGAAACGGTCATGGAACGGATCAGTAGGCTTGCCCTTGACAGCTCATGATCTGCGGGAGGGCACACTCGTGCGGCTCGGACTCAGCCTCGGATACCAGACGGCGTGGAGCACGCCCGCCGATCACCTCGCGATGGCCAGGGAGGCGGACCGGCTCGGCTACTCCGTTCTCTGGGCGGCCGAGGCGTACGGCTCGGACACGGTCAGCATGCTGGGCTGGATCGCCGGCCAGACCGAGCGGATCGACCTGGGCGCGGCCGTCATGCAGATCCCGGCGCGCACGCCGGCGATGACCGCGATGACCGCGGCCACCCTCGACACGCTCTCCGGCGGCCGGTTCCGGCTGGGCCTCGGCGTCTCCGGGCCCCAGGTCTCCGAGGGGTGGCACGGTGTGCGATTCGCCAAACCCCTCGGGCGTACGCGGGAGTACGTCGACGTGGTGAAGCTGGCGCTGGCCCGCGAACCGGTGTCGTACCAGGGCGAGCACCACCAGCTGCCGTTGCCGGGCGGCGCGGGGAAGGCGCTGAAGCTCGGGTTCCGCCCGCTGCGCTCGGACATCCCGATCTACCTGGCCGCGGTCGGCCCGAAGAACCTGGAGCTGGCCGGCGAGGTCGCCGACGGCTGGCTGGGCATCTTCGTCGCCCCGGACGCGGCCGGCGACCAGCTGGCGCAGATCGCCGCCGGCCGGGCCCGGGTGGGCAAGGACCTGTCCGGGTTCGACGTGGTCGCCTCGGCGCCCGTGGTGATCGGCGACGACCTGGACGCGTGTGCCGACGTGGTCCGGCCGTACGCGGCGCTCTACGTCGGCGGCATGGGCAGCCGCGAGCAGAACTTCTACAACGGCATCGCGGTCCGGATGGGCTACGCCGACGAGGCGAAACTGGTCCAGGACCTCTATCTGAGCAGGCGTCCGGCCGAGGCAGCCGCGGCGGTGCCGCGGGACTTCATCGAGAGGACCTCCATCATCGGTACGCGTGAGCACGTCGTCAGACGCATCCGGGAGTACGCGGAGGCCGGCGTCGGGACCCTGTCGATCAGCCCGTACGTCGGCGACCTGAAGAGCGGCCTGGACACGCTGCGGATCGTCGCCGAGGCGTACGCCGAGTCGGGCGTGGCGAGCTAGTGGCCACCGTCCTGCTGCTCCGGCACGGCCGGACCACCGCGAACGCGTCCGGCGGACTGGCCGGCCGGCAGCCGGTCGAGCTCGACGACACCGGCCGTGAGCAGGCCGCCCGGGCCGGCGAGCGGCTGAAGGAGCTGCCGCTGGCCACGGTGGTGAGCAGCCCGCTGATCCGCTGCCGGCAGACCCTGGAGCTGGCCACCCCGGGCATCGAGCCGGTCCTGGAGGACGGGCTGATCGAGTGCGGGTACGGCGACTGGGAGGGCCGCCCGCTCAAGGAGCTGGCCAAGGACCCGTTGTGGCCGGTCGTCCAGCACCACCCGAGCGCCGTGGTCTTCCCGAACGGCGAGGCGATGGCCGCGATGTCGGCGCGCGCGGTGGCGGCGGTCCGGTCCTGGGACGCCCGGGTGACCGAGGAGCACGGGCCGGAGGCGGTCTGGCTGGCGTGCAGCCACGGCGATGTGATCAAGGCCATCGTGGCCGACGCGCTGGGGCTGCACCTCGACCAGTTCCAGCGGATCGTGGCCGACCCGGCATCGATCACGGTCATTCGATACACGCCGGGCCGCCCGTTCGTGGTGCGCGTCAACGAGACCGGTGAGCTGGCGTCGCTCGTACCCCCGAAATCGGACGGCCGGGAGAAGGCCGCGGACAGTGACGCGGCGGTCGGTGGTGGCGCCGGAGGCGGTGTCTGACGACGCTCCGTGATCGACGCATCGCCGCAGCGTGCACCCCTTTGCGCCCTCGGCGAACCGGGGACCTTGGCCCGCGCGCTCGTCCGCTTGGATGGTTAGGGTTGTCGGCATGACCCACCAAGTGCATGCCTTCGAGCCGCCCGAGCGGTTCGTCGCCGGAACGGTGGGCGAGCCGGGGGACCGCACTTTCTATCTCCAGGCCCGCGGTGGCGGCCGGGTGATCAGCGTGGCGCTGGAGAAGGTCCAGGTGTCGCTGCTCGCCGAGAAGCTCGAGGAGCTCCTGCTCGAGGCCAGCAAGAGGTTCGGCGTCACGCTGCCGGAAGAGCCACTGCTGGCCGTGCACGACAACGAGCCCCTCGACACCCCGGTCGACGAGGAGTTCCGGGTCGGCACCCTGGGCCTGGCGTTCGACGTCGACACCAGCACCGTCGTGATCGAGGCGATCGAGGCCGGTGAGCCGGAGCCCGACCTGATCGGCGAGTCCCTCGGCGACGAGGACGACGACGACGATGACGACGATGACGAGCCCGACGACGACCTCGACCGGCTCCGGGTGCGGCTGACCCCCGACGCGACCCGCGCGTTCATCGACCGGGCCCGCCGCGTGGTGGCCGCCGGCCGCCCGCCGTGCCCGCTCTGCGGCCAGCCGCTCGACCCGGCCGGCCACCTCTGCCCCCGGCACAACGGCTACCACCGGTGACAGCGGAGCCCACGCACGTGCTTGCCGAGGCCGATGCGCTCGCGCTGCTGGAGCGGGGCCGGATCGAGATCGAGGGGCGGCTCGCCGACGCCTCCAACACCACCCTGCGCGCCGAGATCACCCTCGACGGGCTGACCCGCCGCTGCGTCTACAAGCCGGTCCGCGGCGAGCGCCCCCTGTGGGACTTCCCGGACGGGACCCTCGCCGGCCGGGAGGTGTCGGCCTACCTGGTGTCCCGGGCCACCGGGTGGGATGTGGTGCCCCCCACCATCCTGCGTGACGGGCCGCTCGGGCCGGGCGCTCTGCAGCTGTGGATCGACGAGCCCGAGCAGGTCGGCGCGCTGATCGGTTTCGTCCCGGCCTACGACGTGCCCTCCGGCTGGTTCCCGGTGGCGGCGGCCCGCGACGACGACGGCGACGCCTACGCCCTGGCCCACGCCGACGACCCCCGCCTGGCCCGCCTGGCCGTCTTCGACGCGGTCATCAACAACGCCGACCGCAAGGGCGGCCACGTGCTCTACCCGGCGAGCGGCGGCGTGCACGGCGTCGACCACGGGGTCAGCTTCCACGTGGAGAACAAGTTGCGCACGGTCCTGTGGGGCTGGACCGGCAAGCCGCTGCCCGCCGACGCCGGTGAGGTCCTCACCCGCCTGCGGGAGCAGTTGGCGGGGGCGCTCGGGGAGCAGCTCGAGGAGCACCTGACCATCTCCGAGGTCCAGCACGTCGGCCTCCGGGTCAAGCGGTTGCTGCGGGCGGCCCGCTTCCCGAAGCCACCGACCGACTGGCCGGCCATCCCCTGGCCACCGATCTAGATCCCCTTGCCGGTCTGTCCGGCCAACCCCGCTCCCAGCTGTCTCTTGCTGCCAGCCCTGTCCGGCCGTTCCTGGCCTGAGTTGTCTCTTCGGGGTGGGCCTGTGCGGCCGTTCCTGGCTTGACCTCTTCCTGTCGGGTCTGCCTGGCGGTTCCTGGCCTGAGTTGTCTCTTCGGGGTGGGCCTGCCCGGCCGTTCCTGGCCTGACGTCGAGCGTTCTCTCGGGCCTTTCTGGCCATTCCCTGACCAACGATCTTGATCGGGCCGGGGCCGTCCGGCCATCACCTGGCGGCTGATCGGGAAATCCCGGTCCGGGGCCGGTGTCGGGCAGTGCCCAGCCGGCCGTCCGGGTTGCCCGGCCGGGCCTGCTCGCCGCGGGAAGCTTGAGGTTTAGCTCACGCCCCGGGTTCTTGGTCTGGGGTGCCGTTTAGGCTCCGAGCATGGATGCTTGGACCGGTCACGACGTACCTGCCCTCCCGGACACGCCGGGGCGTGGCCCGCTGCGGCTCTACGACACGGCGCGGGCGTCGGTGCAGCCCAGCGCCCCCTCCGGCAGCGCCTCGATGTATGTCTGCGGCATCACGCCGTATGACGCGACGCACCTCGGCCACGCCGCCACGATGATCACGTTCGACCTGGTCAACCGGATGTGGCGCGACCAGGGCCTCGACGTCCGTTATGTGCAGAACGTGACGGACATCGACGATCCGCTGCTGGAGCGGGCCGAGCGCGACGGCGAGGACTGGCTGGTCCTGGCCATGCGCGAGACCGCTCTCTTCCGGGAGGACATGGAGGCGCTGCGGATCATCCCGCCGGCCCACTACGTCGGCGCGGTCGAGTCCATCCCGTCGATCGTCACCCACGTCCAGGATCTGGTGGAGCGCGGTGCGGCATACCGCCTCGACGACGGCACCGGCGATGTCTACTTCGACCTGACGGCTGCGCCGCGATTCGGGTACGAGTCACGCCTGTCCCGTACGGAGATGCTCGTCCTCTCCGCCGAGCGCGGCGGCGACCCGGACCGCGCCGGCAAACGCGACCCGCTCGACCCGCTGCTGTGGCGCGGCGCCCGCGACGGCGAGCCCGTGTGGGACGGCGCCGAGCTCGGGCCCGGCCGTCCCGGCTGGCACATCGAGTGCGCCACCATCGCGCTGAACCTGCTCGGCGACACGATCGACGTGCAGGGCGGCGGCAGTGACCTGCTCTACCCGCATCACGAGTGCTCGGCCGCCCACGCCGAGGTCCTGACCGGCGCCGAGCCGTTCGCCTCGCACTACGTGCACGCCGGGATGATCGGCCTCGACGGCGAGAAGATGTCCAAGTCCCGCGGCAACCTGGTCTTCGTGTCCCGGCTGCGCGGCGACGGCGTGGACCCGATGGCGGTGCGCCTCGGCCTGCTCGCCGGCCACTACCGCTCCGACCGCGACTGGACCGACGACGTGCTCAAGGCCGGCCAGCAGCGGCTGGCCCGCTGGCGTGAGGCGGCGGCTGCCCCGTCCGGCCCGTCCGGCGCGGGCCTGCTCGGCGCGGTGCGCGAGGCGCTCACCAACGACCTGGACGCGCCGGCGGCGCTGGCGGTCGTCGACGCGTGGGTGGACGCGGCCCTGTCCGGCGCGGGCGACGATGCAGAGGCCCCCGACGTGCTGGTGAAGACGGTGGACGCCCTGCTGGGAGTGCGTTTGTAAGAAGTCCACAGTGCCCCCGCCCGATGTCCCGGGCGGGGGTTTTCTGCGTTTGCCTGCACGGAGGACGAAGATCCCCGCGAGACCCTAGCCCGGAAGAATGATCTGGGGTCATCAGACCACGAAATGGTGAAAGATAGCGTTTTGTTCCTCTCAAATACGCGCGAAACGGACTTAAGGGGTCCAGACTTTCCCCAAGCAACCAACCGTTGAAGGGAAACATCATGCGTCGCGCTCTGTACCTAGGCGGCATCTTCCTGACCACCGGCGCTGCCGTCGCCTTGGCCGCCCCCGCCCAAGCCGCCGACGGTGACTGCTTCAGTGGCTGCGCCGCCGAATACGGCTACGTGCAGTCCGTATCCGTCGACTGTGGCTTCGGCTACTTCGACGCCTGCGGCAGTGGCGACAACTACTACTCGGACAAGTCCATCGAGCAGAACGGCCTGCTCAACGTCGGCCTGATCGACAGCAAGCTGGTCGACAGCCCGATCAGCGGTCTCCTCTGAGGAGGCTGAACGGGCCGATCCACAACATGGCCTGAAACCGTGAACGACTGATGCCCGGGGCGCTCCAGGTGCCTCGGGCATCAGTCGTTTCTGACTCCCGCACCGCTCGGTCCGCTCGCACCCCTCGGCCACTTCTTCGCTTGCGTCACCCTCGTGGCACCAGGCTCCGTCCGCGCTGCTCGCGCCGTCCGGTCCGCCCGCTCCGCTCTCTCCAATGCCGCAACTGCACCCACTCCGCCCCGCCGCTGTGCCCTTTTCGCCCCACCTTGGCCCTGTCCCTCCCGCCCGCCGCCCGCCTCGGCCGTGCCCTTTCCGCCCCCGCCTCGCCGTGCCCTTCCGCCCCCGCCTCGCCGTGCCCTTCCGCCCCCGCCTCGGCCGGGCCCTTTCCGCCCCGCCGCCGTGCCCTCTCCATACACGCCGCTACACCTCTGCTCTGCCCTCCGCCGCTCCGGCTGAACGGTCACAGCAGTTCGGCATCGTGGACGAGCAGGGCGATCTGCACACGATTGTTGAGGTCGAGTCTGCTCAGCAGGCGCGACACGTGGCCTTTGACCGTCGGCAGGCTCAGCTGAAGGTCGGCGGCGATCTCCGCGTTGGACCGGCCGTGGCCGACCAGGACGGCGACCTCGCGTTCCCGATCGGTGAGTTCGGACAGACGAGCCCGGGCGGAAGCGCAGCGCGTGCCGGCGGCGGGATCGGCGACGTGATCGATCAGCCGGCGGATGACACTCGGGGACAGAGTGCCGGCTCCCGCCGCAACAGACCGGACCGCCGCCAGAATCTCCCGGGGCGGCGTGTCCTTCAGCAGGAATCCGCTGGCACCGCCCCGCAACGCCTCGAGGACATACTCGTCGACGTCGAACGTGGTCAGCACGATGACCTGGGGCGCCCCACCGCGACTCCGGATCCGGCGGGTGGCGACCAGCCCGTCGACCCGAGGCATCCGGATGTCCATGAGAATCACATCCGGCCAGTGCGCATCAGCGGCCACGACCGCCTCCGCGCCGTCCCCGGCCTCCGCCACCACCTCGATGTCCGGCGACCCGCCGACCAGAATCCGGAGCCCCGCTCGAACCAGCGGATCGTCATCGACGATCGCCAGCCGGATCGGTCGCACACCCTCGTCCCCGTCGTCCTCCCGCCGCCCGGCCCGCGAATGCAGGCTCAGCTCGGGACGTGATTGCAGGCCCGACGCGACACCTGGTAGCGGTCCCTGCTCGGGGCCCGCCTGCGAACCCGCTCCGGGACCTGGCCGCGGGCCGTGCCCGGCACCGAACTGAAAGCCCAGCCCCGATCCTGGCCGGGCAGCCGAATGCGAGGCGAGACCCGGAGACGAAGGCTGCCCGGCACTCACTGAAGGACTGCGGCCGGCGGGAACCGGGCGCGAGGAGGTCGAGGACGGGATCACGCCGGCCATGGCAGCTCCGCCTCCAGGTGGAACGCGTCGCGGACCGGGCCGTGGGTGACGTGACCGCCGGCGAGAGCGACCCGCTCACCGATGCCGACCAGGCCGCGCCCGCCGGAGACGTGGCCAGGGGATCGCGCGTGGGCCGTACCGGAAAGGGGGTTGATGATCGTGATGCGCAGGACCCGGCCTGCCTCGCCTGCCAGCCGCACGGTGGCGGCCGGGCCCGAACCGTGCCGGTGGGCGTTCGTCAGCCCCTCCTGAACGATCCGGTACGCGGTGCGGCCGAGCTGTGCGGGCGGGCCGTCGGCCGGCACACCGTTGACGTAGTCCACCGTCATGCCGGCGGCGCGGGCGTTGCTGATCAGGTCGCCCATGTCGGCCAGGCCCGGCTGCGGTGGCTCAGGCCGCGAGCTGGGCACGCCGATCACCGATCGCAACTCCTCGAGCGCCTCGTGCGCGCTGCTGCGGATCGCCCCGGCGGCGATCGACAACTCCTCCGGGGAGACCGCGGCCCGCACCTCCAGCGCCCCGGCGTGCAGGCTGATCAGGGACATCCGGTGAGCCAGGACGTCGTGGGTCTCGCGGGCGATGCGGGCGCGCTCGGTGAGCCGGGCCTTCTCCTCGCGGAGCGTCTGCTCGGCCTCCAATCGCGCCGCATGATCTCGCAACGACGTGGTCAACCGCCGGTTGGCCTGCACGAACAGACCCCAGCCCAGTGCCGCCGCGGTGATCACCGACCGCACCACCAGGTCCATCCACAGCCCGGAGGCCGGATTGTCGTGAAGCAGGAAGTAGACCGCGCCAGTGCCGATGTTGACCACGCCGGCCGGCAGCAGCACCGGTGGCCGGCGCCGGATCGCCAGAGTGAACAGCGCCACGATGATCGGCCCGGTAGCGGTCACCGAGACCGCTCCGAGTGGCAGCAAACCCACGGTGACGGCCAGAGGGTGCCGGCGGCGGGCGAGCAGAGCGGCGGCGCCGAGCACGCCGATCGCCAGATCGGCCTGCCACACGAGCACCGCACCGGGCCGGGTCGCGTCACCGAGCATCATCATCACCGTGCCGTAGAACAGGGCGAGGACGACGGCGATGGTGTCGGCGACCCGGTCCCTGAAGTTGGCCCGGCTCGAGCCGGGATCGGGCACCAGGAGCGCGAAGAACATGCGGCAAGGTTAGGTCTGACTAAAGTATTTCTGGCAGCTACCAAAGTATGTTCCTGGTCTATTCCTTCGGCCGCTGCGGCATCGACCATCGGCGACGCAAGCTTCCCGGCATGACACCGATCCGGATCGCCGCGCTCCTCCTACCCGCCGCCTGGGGCGTGATCGCCGCGTTGTGGACGCCGCGCGGGCCGCTGACCGGCGCGGAGGCTCTGTGGTCGGTCGTGATCAGCGCCGGCGTCGGCGTCCTGGCCGGGTGGGCGGCGCGGTCGCGGTGGGCGATCCTCCTGACCCCTGTGGTGTACGTGTCCGTGCTGGAGCTGGCCCGGGCGGCGGTGTCCGGCCCGTCCGTGGACCTGCCACGCGCCACCCCGATCGGGATCCTCGTCCTGCTCACCGGCCGCGGGATGCACGGTCTGCTGGCCCTGCTCCCGATGGCGATCGGCGCCGCGTTCGGGCACCGCCGCCCAGCCCGGACCAGGGCGCGCCGGGTCGCCGGCCGGGTGGTGACAGGGCTGGCCACGACACTGGCGGTGGGACTGGCGGTCGCTGTCGCGGTGCCCGCCCGTACCGATGCCGTGCCCGGTGGAATCGCCGAGCTGAGCCGGGCCGGCGACCTCGCGGTGATGATCCGGGGCAGGTCCCCACGCCTGCCGGTGCTGCTGTATGTCCCAGGACCACCCGGCGGTTCGGACACCGGGACCATGCGCACCCGTCTCGCGGGTCTCGAGGACCACTTCGTGGTCGCCACTCTGGACCGGCGCGGTGGGGGAGCGTCGGCGGGCGCGCTGGGCAGATCCGCCACGATCAGCCTGGACGGTGAGGTCGCCGACATCCTCACCGTCACCGATCATCTGCGGCAGCGGTTCGGCCGGGACCGGATCGTCCTGCTCGGCCACTCCGGCGGATCGATCCCGGCGATCCTGGCCGCCCGGCGGCACCCCGAGCGGTACACCGCCTACATCGGCACCGGCCAGGCCGTGAACCTGCGCGACTCGGACCGGATGTTCTACACCGACGTGCTGGCCTGGGCGCGGGCCGGTGGTCGGACCGGCTTGGTGGAGCAACTGGAACGGCAGGGCCCGCCACCGTGGCCCCGCGCCTACGACTACGAGCCGTTCCTGCTGTACGCCACGCAGGCCTATGGGCTGCCGGCCCCACCGTTCGACCTCGGCGTCGAGGAATACACGCTCCTGCAGAAGGCGCACTTCATGACGACGATGCTCGACACCTGGGACGCTCTCTACCCACGCCTGCAGGACGTGGACCTGCACCGCGATGTGCCGGACCTGCTGATCCCGGCGTATTTCGTACAGGGCGGACGGGAGATGCGCGGCCTGGCCGTGCCGTTCGCGTCCTGGTATGCGGCGTTGCGATCACCCGACAAACGGCTCGTGACATTCCCGGAGGCGGGCCACCGCCCGATGGCCGAGGAACCGGGCCACTTCATCGAGACGCTGGCCGCCCTGGTGCCGGCCTGACCCGAGGCGTGCCACCGACCACACCCCGCCCGAGTGGGGTGCGCAATGGACCCGGCCGCCGAAACTCGGCCGCAGAGGGCCTATACCAAGAGGGCTGCCGACCGCAGAGAGCGAAAGCCTCCCTCTGCGAGACGAAGCGTGAGAGGAGTAGCCGTGGACGAGGGAACCAGCCCAGAGAAGCGAGCGGCGAGGGATAAGTCGCGAGTGGCCAGCGGCACGAGGCCAGCCTTGGGAAGCAGCGGCGATAGGCAAGTCACGAGGTTGTTCTCCATACGGGGCCGACCGTGAGGGCGCCGGCCCCGTTCGAGTCCCGGTCGCCCGACAGAAATCGGCCGACCGATAGGGGCTGGCTGGCCGACAGGGGCCCGGCCGCCCGGCAGGGACCGGCTGGCCGGCAGGGACCGGCCGCCCGGCAGGGACCGGCCGCCCGGCAGGGGCTGGCCGCCTGGCAGGGGCTGGCCGCCTGGCAGGGGCTGGCCGCCTGGCAGGGACCGGCTGACCGGCAGGGGCTGGCCGCCCGATAGGGACCGGCCGACCGACCGGTGGCGGCAGGCCGGAAGGGACCGGCCGGCCGCCAGGGAAACGCCGAGATCAGGCCAGCGCCAGACCGGGATCCGGATCGGGATCAGGAGTCGGCCCCGGAATGCGGTACTCCTCGGTGAGCGTCGTCATCGGCCCCGGCCACGTGGCCTGTGCCACCTCGATCGGCTTGCGGGTCTCGTCGAAGGCGACATGCAGCAGATGCAGCACCGGCGTGTCCGGCCGGATCTGCAGGATCTCGGCTTCCTCCCGGCTCGGCTGGCGCGCGCTGATCGTGTCGGTCGCCGACGTGTACCGGCGGTCGAGCACCTCCTCCGCCTCCTGGTAGAGGGGCCGCCCGAAGGCTTCGTGCCGTTCCAGTGAGGTGCCGCTGGCGTCGGTGACCCGGAACCACGACGCGCCGACCTCGACGGTGGCGTCGTCGGTGCGCACCACATGCCGCCGGACCAGCATCTCCGTGCCGTCGCGGACCCCGAAGGCGTCGGCCACCTCGGGCGGCGCGGCTTCCCGGCCGACGCCGGTGAGCTGCTGGCGGTATCGGGCGGCGAGATCGGCGTGGTAGCCACGGTGCGCGCCGTACCGGCCGCGGGAGAGGCGGTTGAGGCGGCGGCGGGTGCCGCGCACGTACGTACCCGATCCGGGTTTGGTGATCAGGATGCCCTCGACCCGCAGCTGGTCGACGGTGCGCTGCACGGTCTGTTTGGCGACGCCGAACATTTCCGCCATGGCGGGGATGGACGGCAGCCGTTCGCCCGGCTGCCAGTCGCCGCGCCGGATGCGTTCCCGCAGCTGGGCCGCGATCTGCCGATGCGGGAACTCGGCGGCGCCCGGATTGATGCTCATGACCGACTCCTTCCAGCTAGGTTCCTAGGATGCGTCAGGAAGTGAGAGGTCAGCGAGTCGACACGCCCGGCCGACCGTGAATGAATTCGTCTATCAGCTACAAGGCTGTCAGGCATCTGGCGGACAGGGGCGATCAGGCCCATACTGAATTGACGTTAAGGGATGTGGGGGTCACACAAAGAGGCGGCGACCAGTAGCCGCTGGCCGCCGCCCAGGCCTCTCGTCCGTGGAGGAGGAGAGCCGTGTCAAAAGCCATCTTCATGCAGTCCTCCTCCTGTGTGCAACCCGCGAGGGTGTGCAAGCCCGAGAGGAGGGATGGGAATTGCCGGTCTTCTACCGAGGTCCACGCGCCGTCATCACTCACCATGTCGTCGAGGTGTCCAGGGAGCACCGCCGGTTGTTCATGGTGGCCGAGATGAGCGACGTCCACATCGTCCGGTTCGATCCCGGCGCGGACGATGCCGGGCGGCACATCGCCGGAGTCTCGGCGCTGGTGGCGGCCGTGGTGGCGGTGCCCGTGGTGGGTCCCGCTTCGATGCTCCTGACGGTCGTGGTCGCCGGGGCGCTGAGCGCCGGCGCGGTGGTCTGCCTGCGACCGCGCAACGCGTGCTGGTGGCAGGTGCGAGCCGGGTACCGCGGCGCCGTGGTGGAGGTCTTCTCGTCGCGGGACGAGAGGGAGTTCGCCGGGTTCTGCCGGGGGCTGGTGAGATCGCTCGAATACGCGGAGGCGTGACGGGTGGTTCACCATACGGTCTGCGGTATATTTCGGCGGTCTTGAGCAATACCGCACTCTGCAGTGTCGCAATCAAGGGTGATTAGCGGCTTTTGGGTTGGTGGGGGCTGAATGTCGGTCGCGCGTGACGACCTTCCCGCAGTGTCGCGGCGGCGGGTGCGGTTGGCGTTGCGCGCGGCCCGGGAGCGCACCGGTCTCAGCCAGAGCGAGGTCGCCAAGAAGCTGGGCTGGTCCCTTTCCAAGGTGCAGCGGATCGAGTTGGGCGAGGTCACGATCTCGCCCACTGATCTGCGCGCCGTCCTGGTCGACATCTATCAGCTCACCGACGAGGCGCTGATCACCGAGCTGGTCGAGCAGGCCCGGGTCGCCCGCCGGGAGCGTTACTGGACGGCCCCAGAGCACCGCGACCATCTGCCGCCGGGGCTTCTGCAGCTGTTGCAGTTCGAGCAGGCCGCGACCTCGATCCGGGAGTATCAGTCCACTCTGGTGCCGGGGCATCTGCAGACCTCGGCGGTCGTTGATGCGACGCTGGCGTGGTTCGACCGGATGCTCAGTGACGACGCGCGCCGGGTGCTGCGTGACGTCCGTCTGACCCGGCGCGAGCGCATGATCACGCGGCCCGGTGGCCCGGACTATCTGCTGCTGCTCGATGAGTCGGCCCTGTGGCGGGTGGTCGGTGATCCGGCGATCACCGCCGACCAGTTCGAGTATCTCGCCGAGGTGGCGCAGCGGCCTAACATGCACATTCGTGTGCTGCCGATGGACAACGGCACCTTGATGGGGACGTTCGGGGCCTTCGTCGTCCTGGACTTGAGCGATCAGCCCGACGATGCCGTGCTGTATCGAGAGACGTATCTACATGACGAGATCGTCGAGGATGCCGGTGAGGTCGCCTACCACCGTGACGTCTTCGACCGTTTCTGGCGCCGGGCGCTCGACGAGGAGGCGAGCAGAACATTGGTTTTGGCTCGGGTTTTCGACCTCAGAGCACGGATAGCCAGGACCCTCGGCCAAGATCAGGGCAAGGAGTCCTGAGGTTTCCGTGGAGAGAGGTTGAGATGGAAGACACCACAACGGCGTGGCGGCGCAGCACCTTCTGTGCTTCTGGATCATGTGTGGAGATCGCGCACGTCGACGATCTCGTGAAGTTGCGTGACAGCAAGAACCCCGAGTTGCCGCCGGTCGTCTTCACTCTTCGGGAGTGGACCGGTTTCCAGGAACGTGTTCTGGCGATCGGGAAGTCGTCCTAGCGGTTCGTCCGGATCGGGCGTCCCGGCGGGGCCGCCCGATCCTCCGTCTCCTACCAGGAGCCGGCCGTCGGGCCCGCCGAGCCGCCGCGCCGCCGCAGGTACTTCTCGAACTCGCTGGCGATCTCGTCACCGGTGAGCGGCTGGATCCCCGCGTCGCCGACCCGCTCCTCCAGCTCCCGCACATACTCCCCGAGCTCCGCGTCCTGCTCGGCGGCGGCGCGCACCCGCTTCTCCCACTCGTCGGCCTGCTCGGCCAGGTCGGCCATCGGCACCGGCAGGTCGAGCACGTCCTCGATGCGGCTGAGCAGTGACAGCGTAGCCTTGGGGCAGGGTGGGTTGTTGGCGTAGTGGGGCACGTGCACCCAGAACGACAACGCGTCCAGCTCGGCGCGGGTGGCCGCCTCCTGCAGCACCCCGACGATGCCGGTCGGACCGTCGTAGCGGGTGGGCACGACCTTGTACTTCTCGGCGGTGTCGCGGTCGCTGGCGGTGCCGCTGATCGGCAGGGGCCGGGTGTACGGCACGTCAGCCAGCAGCGCCCCGAGCAGCACGATCCGGTTGACCTCGAGACTGTGGCAGATCTCCAGCACGTTCTCGCAGAAGGTGCGCCACCGCATGCTCGGCTCGATGCCGCGGATCAGGACCACGTCACGGTCGGCGCCGGGCGGGCTGGCCACGGTGAACCGGGTGGTGGGCCATTCGATCTTCCGCGTCTCGCCCTCGGCCATGGTGATGGTGGGCCGGCTGACCTGGAAGTCGTAGAAGTCCTCGGGATCGATGCTGGTGACCTCGCGGGCTTCCCAGACCTGCTCGAGGTGTTCCACGGCCGCGGTCGAAGCGTCCGCCGCATCGTTCCACCCCTCGAAGGCGGCGATGGCCACGGGGGATCGGAGCAGCGGAAGGCCGTCGAACTCAGTCATGGAACACAGCCTACGTGCGGCCGCGGGAACCTACCCGGCGGCCGCGCCGGGCCACCTGAGGCATCGATCAGCCTCATCATCGATACCACCCACCAAGTCGCATTTATACGGGCATAATCGTCATATGGCCGACCATGTGGATCAGGTGCTCGGGCCCACCGACGACACCGTCAGCTTCTTCCAGGCGCGCGGCATGTTCTATGTGACGGCGCTCTGGGTCCTGGCCGCCGCCTGGTTGCCGATGCTGCTGATCACCCTGGGGGTACGGGTGGCCGCCGGCTACCGTCCGCGCCCCGCCGACATCGTGGTCTTCGCCGAGTTCACCCTGATCGTCCCGGCTGTCGTCGCGGCCGCCCTGATGCTGGCCGTCTGGCGCCGTCTCGGCTGGCTGCACACGTCGGTGCACGGACTCGACTTCGCCGCGACCGGCCGGCGCCCGATCCACCTGCCGTGGTCCGGCATCGCCGCGGTGGCCCTGCACGGCCGGGGGCCGTTCACCGAGTTGGTGATCGTCCCGATCGCCGAGGACTACGCCTCCGAGCTTCCCGGCAAGGGTGGCCCGCCCCGGGTGCGACGACGGGGCGGCGAGTTCGCGTACATCATCGATGTGGGTCTGATGTCACCCGGACCGGAGGTCCTCCTCGCCGAGCTGCACCGCCGCGTCCCCAGCAAGGTTTGACAGACGCCGGAGGCGCGGTTAGCTTTTAACTCGTTCGTTAATTAACGAAGGAGTTAAGTGAAGTGACCGACCGGCTCAGCGTGATCTTCTCGGCGCTGGCCGACCCCACCCGCCGCGCGATCCTGGCCCGCCTCGCCGAGGGCGAGGCCACCGTGACCGAGCTGGCCGAGCCGTTCGACATCAGCCTCCCGGCGATCTCCCGGCATCTGAAGGTGCTGGAGGCCGCGGGCCTGATCTCCCGCAGCCGGTCCGCGCAGTGGCGGTCCAGTCGTCTCGAGGCGGCGCCGCTGCGCGAGGCCACCGCGTGGATGGAGCGGTATCGCCGGTTCTGGGACGACAACTTCACCCGCCTCGACGCCCACCTCAAACGCCTCCAGGAGGACGACTCGTGACCGATCTCGTCATCACCCGCATCTTCGACGCCCCGCGCCACCTGGTGTATCGGGCGTTCACCGACCCCGACCAGCTGGCCGCGTGGTTCGGGCCGGTCGGCTGGTCGGTGCCGCGCGACACCGTCGAACTCGATGTGCGCCCCGGCGGCAAACAGGTCTTCACCATGGTCAACGACGACGATCCGGCGATGTCCTCCCCGGTGAACGCGACGTTCGTCGAAGTCGTCGAGAACGAACTGCTCGTCGGCGAGGAGGACGTCAGCCACATCCCCGACTTCGGCGCCGACAAGCTGCGCCTGACCATCGAGTTCCACGACGAGGAGGGCGGCCGCACCCGCCTGGTCGTCACGCAGAGCCCGTTCCCCACCGAGATGGCCGACGGCGCCCGCGAAGGCTGGGGCTCCAGCTTCACCAAACTCGACAAGATCCTCTCCTGACGAGCGGTCCGCTCACCGCCCGGCGGGGGTTGACGATCCCTATGGGGTACGGACGGAACCGCCCCACCGACCTACCCCTCTCGCCCCCACGAGGCGACGGCGCTGCCCACTCCCGGCCGCCCGGCGCCCGCCGGGCATATGCGACGCCCACCACCCCACCGCCGCCCTTTCCCGCCACGGTCCCGCCGCCACCCAGCGGCGCACCCGTACGCGCTCCCACCTGATCACCAGTGCTGTTCGCCCGTCGGACCGAACTGTGACGGGGGCATCGTGGCCCCGGCCGTGCCGGGGCCACGATTGGTTGAATCACCAGGCCTGCTGGGCCGTGTGATGGGCGGGCCGAGGTGGTGGGTGGGTCGGCTCGCACTCGGGGCGGCTTCCCCGGCTTGTCGGGCTTCCCCGGCTTGTCGGGCTTCCCCGCTCGTCGGGCTTCCCCGCTCGTCGGGCTTCCCCGCTTCCCGGGCTTCCCGGGCTTCCCGGGCTTCCCGGGTTTGTCGGGCTTCCCGGGCTTCCCGGGTGTGCCGAGTGCGCCGGGGTGAGTGGGGCCGGGTTCCCCCTAGTGGTCCCGGGAGGGGCGTCAGTCGTGGGCTATGGCGTTCAGGACGTTCAGGCGGGCTGCTCGGATTGCGGGGACGACGGCTGCGATGACGCCGACCAGAGCGGCCAAGGCCAGGTAGGTGGCCATCCGGTCCCAGGGGAGGACGATCTGGGTGATGCCGTCGTCCTTCAGGGCTCGGGCCACCGCGCTGCCCATGCCGGCGCCCACCGTGACGCCGAGGAGGGCGCCGAACACCGCGATGACCACGGCCTCGACGGTGATCATGCGCATGGTCTGGGCGCGGCCCAGGCCGACGGCGCGGAGGAGGCCCAGTTCGCGGGTGCGTTCCAGGACGGACAGGGCCAGGGTGTTGACCACGCCGAGGACGGCGATAAGGATGGCCAGGCCCAGCAGGATCTGGATCATCAGGATGATCTGGTCGAAGACCGCCGCCTGGCTGTCGACGAAGGTCTGCTGATCGGTGGCGGACACCTCGGGACTGTCCGCGACCAGCGCCTTGACCTGTGGCAGCACCGCCGACACCGGGACGCCGTCGTCGAGGCGGATGAACCCGAGGACCGGCTGGGTGATGCCGAAGCCCTTGATCGCCTCGGACGGGAGGATGATGCTGCCGGGCAGTGCGTTCTCCGGGAACACCAGGGCGACCGTGTACGTGCGGGCCTCACCCCGGGACGTCTGGATCGGCACTCGCGACCCGGTCTGCCAGCCGTGCTCGGACGCCTCGGGCGCGCTCACCGCGATCTGGTCGGCGGTCAGCCGCGCGGCCGTGGTGCCGTACGACTCGGCGAGCCGGGACAGGTCCTCGGTGGCCGCCACATACGTCCGGTCGTCGCCGATCGCCACCAGGTCGTTGTAGAGGCCGGCGGCCGCCCGCACCCCGGGGATCGCGGCGGCCCGGTCGACGACGGCCGGATCGTAGGTCGGCGGCCGTGGCCCACCCTGATCGCCACTGATCATGATCTGGGCCTTGAGGATGCGCGCGGCCTCCGCCTTGAGGCTGCTCTTCGCCGAGTCCATCACCACCGTCACACCGGTGACCAGGGCGATGCCGACCATCAGGGCGGCCGCCGTGATCGCGGTGCGGCGTGGGTTGCGGCCCGAGTTGAGCCGGCCCAGCCGGCCCGGGACCGACCACGAGAACAACCGGCCCAGCAGCGCCACCACCGGCCGGCTGATCAGCGGGGTGAGCAGGGCGACACCGACGAACGTGACCAGCACACCGCCGAGGATCAGGTAGAGGGCGGTGTTCCCGCTCGCCACGAACAGGCCGGTGCCCAGGGCCGACGCGCCGGCCGCCGTGACGACCGTCCCGGCGACGGTGAGCTTGGTGAGCGGGCGGTCCGGGGTGGCCACGTCCTGCATGGCGGCGACCGGGGCGATCCGTGACGCCCGGAGCGCCGGCATCACCGCGGCCACCACGGTGACCAGGATGCCGACCGTGAACGAGCTGATCACCGCGGACAGCGGCACCCCGATCGGGGCCAGATCCATCCCGCCGCTCATGGAGCTGAACAGCGCGCCCAGACCGGCGCCCGCGCCGACCCCGGCGAGCAGCCCGAGCACCGAGGCGATCACGCCGACCACCACGGCCTCGGCGAGCACCGAGTTGATCACCTGGCGGCGGGAGGCGCCGATGGCCCGCAGCAGCGCCAGCTCACGGGTGCGCTGGGCGACCACGATCGAGAACGTGTTGAGGATCAGGAAGATGCCGACGAACAGCGCGATCCCGGCGAAGCCCAGCAGGATCTGGTTGAAGAAGCCCATGCCCTCCTTCAGGTCCGCCGAGCTCTCCGCGGACAGCTGGTCGCCGGTCTTCACGTCGTAGGCGCCGCCGAGCGCCGGGACGAGCCGGTCACGCAGCTGGTCCGGGGTGACACCGTCGGCGGCGGCGACCGTCACCGAGGTGAACACGTCCTTCTCGCCGAGCATCAGCTCCTGCGCCACCGGGGTGGTGAACGCGACCTCCTGCACGCCGCTGATGCTGTCCCGGCCGCCGGTGTAACCCCAGATCCCGACCAGGGTGAACTCCCGCTTCGGCTGCTGGGTGAGGACCGGCACACGGTCGCCGACGGTGTAGCCGGCCAGTTTCGCGGTGGTCGCGTTCATGGCGATCTCGTCCGGGGACTCCGGGCCACGGCCGGAACGGAGCTCCATCAACTCGTCCGTGCCGGTCCAGTTGGAACCGATCCGGGGTGGGCCGAACGAGGTGAGGACCTTGCCGTCGGTCCCGATCACGCGGGCTCCGTCCGCATCGACACGGCCGGTTGCCGACCGTACCCCCTCCTGGGTTTTGATCGTCTCCACGACGGACGCCGGAAGCGGCGCGGAGACCTCCTCACCGTCCATCTCGGCGACCTCGACCTTGGGTTTCGCGGTGACCGAGACGTCGGTCGCGGCGTAGACGTCGGAGAAGATCGAGTCGAAGGTACGGTTGAGCGTGTCGGTGAGCACCAGCGCGCCGGACACGAACATCACGCCGAGGATCACCGCGAGGCCGGACAGGACCAGCCGCAGTTTCCGGGCGAGCAGACTCTTCAGGGTCGCGCGGAGCATCAGAGCATCACCGAGTCGGACGGGGCGTCCAGCCGCTTCATGGTGTCGAGCACCGTCTCGGCGGTCGGGTCGGCCAGCTCGTCGACGATGGACCCGTCGGCCAGGAACACCACCCGGTCGGCGTAGCTCGCCGCGACCGGGTCGTGGGTGACCATCACGATGGTCTGCCCGTGCTCGCGGACACTGGACCGCAGGAACGACAGCACCTCGGCGCCGGACCGCGAGTCGAGGTTGCCGGTCGGCTCGTCGGCGAAGATCACGTCGGGGCGGCCCATCAGCGCCCGCGCGCACGCCACCCGCTGCTGCTGGCCGCCGGAGAGCTGGCTGGGCCGGTGCGACAGCCTGTCCTTGAGGCCGACCGTGCCGATCACCGTGTCCCACCACTGCGGGTCGGCCTTGCGGCCGGCGATGTCCAGCGGCAGCCGGATGTTCTCCGCCGCGCTGAGCGTCGGCAGCAGGTTGAACTGCTGGAAGATGAAGCCGATCCGGTCGCGGCGCAGGCGGGTCAGGGCTTTGTCGCCGAGGGTGCTGATCTCGGTGCCGCCGATGTGCACGGTGCCCTCGCTCACCGTGTCGAGCCCGGCCAGGCAGTGCATCAATGTCGATTTCCCGCTGCCGGACGGCCCCATGATGGCCGTGAACCGGCCCCGGCCGAACTCGGCGCTGACCCCCCGGAGCGCCGCCACCCGGGCCTCGCCCGAGCCGTAGACCTTCCAGATGCCGTCCGCGCGCGCCGCCACCGGCCCGCCGGCATTCGTCGCTGCCACCGTGTCTCCCCCTGTGGTCCGTCAATCCGTCCGGCCCAGTGTTGCGGCGGACGCGGCGCGCGGCGTCCGCCCGGCGGGGGATGCCGACGCGGAGAAATCCCTGAGGAGCGCACTTACCCGCGGCTCAGGGATGCCCCTGAGGAAGCCCCGGTCCGGAGGCCCGGAACAGGGCCTGTCCCGGAGCCCGCCGACTGTTAGTGTCCAAGGTCATCGATGTCTTTCACGGGGGTAACGAAGTGCGACGATTCGTCACATCAGCGATGATCCTGGCGGTGCTGAGCGGCATCCTGGGTCTGTCCGCCACACCGGCCTCGGCGATCGAGGCGAACATGACCTGGGTCAGCATGGGCACCAACCGGTGCCTGGACAGCAACGCCAACCAGTACGCGTACACCCGCGGCTGCGGGCAGCCCAACCTCTATCAGCGGTGGAACGGCGCCTTCCCGCGGCCGCGCATCTTCCGCAACGTGGCCACCAACCTGTGCCTGGACAGCAACGCCGCCCGCGAGGTCTACACGCGACCGTGCGGGGCCGGTAACCAGTACCAGCAGTGGCGCGACATCAGCACCACCTCGTCGTACGGCGTGTTCCAGAACGTGGCCACCGGATACTGCCTCGACGGGAACGCTTCCGGGGATCTCTACACCAACGGCTGCAACATGGCCAACCGCTACATGAGGTGGCGCGAGGTCTACCCCTGACATCGATGGTGTGCTCCGGTGGCGGGGCGGGCATAGCCTGATAACCCCGCCTCGGAGGACCCTGATGCGCATTCGACCGGTACGTCTCGGGACCTGTCTCCTCGCACTGACGGCAGTTCTGGCCACTGCTGGTTGCCTGCCGGTGGCCGAGCAGCCGCCGTCCCGCCAGTCCGCGCCCGCGCCGTCGCCCAGCTCGTCCGAACTGGAGGGCACCGACACGCCGGAGGAGTTCGCCAACGACATGCGCGGCGCTGTCGCGAGTGCCGAACGGTACTGGTCGGAACGTCTCGGGTCGGGGTTCGAGCCGGTCCGGGACGTTCTGGCGTACCGCAAGGACGGCGAGGTCGACTGTGCCGACCAGCCGCTGCCCCGCAACAACGCGGTGTACTGCTCCGCCGGGGACTTCATCGCCTACGACGTGAACTGGGCGTTCGGCGCGTTCCGGCAGATCGGCGACTCGTTCGTGTACTACCTGCTCGGCCACGAGTACGCCCACGCGATCCAGGCCCGGCTCGGCATCCGCAAGGAGTTCACCATCGAGCAGGAGCTGCAGGCCGACTGCATGGCCGGCGCCTACATCGGCGACATGGTCCGGGCCAATCCGTCGGTCATGGACGAGGGCGACACGCAGGAGCTGGCCGACGGGCTCGAAGCGGTCGGTGACGATCCGAACCAGCCGTGGTTCGCTCCCGGCTCGCACGGTTCGCCCGCTCAGCGCTTCCAGTCGTTCGCCAACGGGTACGAGCAGTCCCTGGAGGCCTGCGGCATCTGAGGGCACTGTCACATTCGTTCGGCTCGCCGTCTGCCGATCCGGAGAATGGGCCGCATGGACCCTGCCGCTGTGCTCTTCGACATGGACGGGACGCTGGTCGACAGCGAGCGGCTCTGGGGCGTGGCCCTGGGTGAGCTCGCCGAGCTGGCCGGTGGCGCCCTGTCCGAGGCCGCCCGGCTCGCCATGGTCGGCACCAGCATGGCCCGCAGCATGCAGATCTTCCGCGACGAGATCGGGCAGCCCGACCGGCCCGAGCGGCCGGACGTGGAGTGGCTGACGGTGCGCGTCCAGGAGCTGTTCGCCGACGGCCTGGTCTGGCGGCCCGGCGCGATGGAGCTGCTGCACGCGGTTCGCGCGGCCGGCATCCCGACGGCGCTCGTGACGTCCACCGGGCGCCGGCTCGTCGAGGTCGCCCTCCGGACCCTCGGCGCGGAGAATTTCGACGTCGTCGTCTGCGGCGACGAGGTCCAGCGGCCGAAACCGGACCCGGAGCCGTACCGGACGGCGGCCGCGCTGCTCGGCGTGCCGATCGGTGCCTGCGTGGCCATCGAGGACTCGCCCAGCGGCGTGGCCAGCGCGTCCACGGCCGGGGCGGTGGTGCTCGCGGTCCCCGCCGAGCTGGAGCTGACGCCGGTCGACGGGGTCCACCTGCGGTCGACGCTGGCCGGCGTGGACCCGGCGTTCCTGGCCGGTCTTCTACTCTGACGTCTTTTGGCACTTGAAAGTGACGTCACTATGACGTCATAGTGAAGGCATGGACCTGACGCCGTACCTCGAAGGGCTCCGCGCCGACCTCGCCGCCGTCGCCGCGCCCGCCGGCCCGGACACCGTCCGCGCCGCCGACCTGCTCGGCGGCGCGCTCGAATCGTCCGCCCGGCTGGCGCTGCTGGAAGCCCTCTCCGACGCGGCCGCCGAGATCACCACCCGGCTCAGCGGGCCGGTCGTCGAGGTCCGGCTCCGCGGCCGCGAGGCCGACCTGGTCGTCACCGGCGCCGAGCCCGAGACGCCACCGTCACCACCCGCCTTCACCGACACCGGTGGCGACCTGGCCCGGCTCACCCTGCGCATGCCGGAAAGCCTCAAGACGCACGTCGAGCAGACCGCCGCCGCCGAAGGGATCTCCGTCAACGCGTGGCTGGTCCGGGCCGTCACCAGCGCCATCGATCCCGGGCGGTCCAAGGGCCCGGGCAGCCGCCGGGTCACCGGCTTCTTCCAGGCCTGACGGCCTTCAATCCTTCCGTGTGGCGGTTCGCGGCTTTTGCCGGTCCTCACCGACGGCTCGCGAGTTCTTCCGGTTTGCCGTCCCGGCGTACTTCGCCGGGTCTCGATGCCCTGTTCCTGGTTCCTCCCGGTTTGCGGTCCCGGCGTCCTTCGCCGGGCCTCGCCGGCCGGCCTTCGATCCACCCGGTTTCCGGGGCCCGCACCCTTCGTTCTTCGAGGAGAGACCTCAGATGTACGAGTACCCGCGCACCGAACCCGTGACCGTCTCGCTCCGTGCCCTCAGCGGTCGGGTCGACGTCGAAGCCGGGCACGGTGAGACCATCCAGGTCGACATCAGCCCGATCCGTGACAGCAGCGCCGCCCGCGACCTGGCCGCCCAGGTCAAGGTGGCGCTCGAGGACGACACCCTGGTGGTGCACGTCCCCGACCGGCGCGGAGCGCTCTGGCGGCGCGGCCACAGCCTCGCCATCCGCATCCGGGTGCCGGAAGGCAGCACCCTGACCGGCCGCAGCGCCGCCGCCGCGGTTCACGCCACCGGCCGCTACGCCCGCGTCGACCTGGACCTCTCCTCCGGCGACTCGGAAGTCGAGAACGTCGACGGCGACGCCCGCATCACCACTGCCAGCGGCCACCTGACCGTCGGCCGGGCCGGCGGCGCCGTCGCCCTCAAGACGAGCTCCGGCCACCTGACCATCGGTGACGTCACCGGTGACGTCACCGCCCGCACGTCGAGCGGCGACATCCGTCTCGGCTCCGTCGGCGACTTCCTCGAAGCCACCACCGCCAGCGGCGAGATCGAGGTGCGCCGGCTGCGCCAGGGCCAGGCCAAGATCCGTACCTCCTCGGGGGATGTCCGTGTGGGTGTGGCCCCCGGCACCGGCGTCTGGCTCGACCTGAACACCTCCTCCGGCCGGAACGTCAACACCCTGGCCGCTCCCGGCGACACCACCGCGCAGACGGGAGCGACCCTGGAACTGAAGGTCCGCACCGCCTCCGGCGACATCCACATCCAGCGGGCGGCCTGACCGGCCCGGTCCCGCCGCGCCCTCCGGCCCGGGTCGCGTTCAGCCTGGCGCGGGCTGGTCGTCGCTCCCGTCAGACCCCGCCGGGTCGGTGGCCGACACGGGGCGGTTGTGAGATCTCAGCGGGCTCCACCCGGGGCGGCGGCAGGCACCGTGAGGTGACGTTGGTCAGTGCTCCGCTCGGGCGGTGACCGGTACCGGGTGACGTCGGATCAGCCGCTCCATTCGGCAGCGAGTGGCACCGTGAGGTGACGTTGGCCAGCGGCTCTGCTCGGGGGTGAGCGGTACCGGGTGACGTCGGATCAGCCGCTCCACTCGGCAGCGAGTGGCACCGTGAGGTGACGTTGGCCAGCGGCTCCGCTCGGGCGGTGACCGGTATCGGGTGACGTTGGTCAGCCGCTCCACTCGGCAGCGATTGGCACCGTGAGGTGATGTCGGGTCAGCCGCTCCACTCGGGGGCGATTGGCGCCGTGTGGTGACGTCGGTCAGTGCTCCACCCGGGGCGATGGTCCGGCACGAGGTGGTGTGGTGCTGAGAGGTCGGTCAAGCCTGCTCGACGGACGGGTGGCCGGCGCGGAGTGGTGCTGAGACGTAGGTTCAGCGGACTTCACTCGGGTGGTGGCCGGCAGGGGTGGCGCTGAGACGTCGGCCAGCCGGCGTCATTCGGGCGGCGATCGGTCAGGTGCCGGGACGGATCAGGCCGGTTTCGTAGGCGAGGACGACGGCCTGGGTGCGATCGCGCAGCCGCAGCTTGGTGAGCACGTGCCCGACATGGGTTTTCACTGTGGTCTCGCTGACTCGGAGAGTCGCTGCGATCTCGCTGTTGCTGCGGCCCCGGGCCACGTGGATCAGGACCTCGCGCTCCCGGCCGGTCAGCGGGGACAGCCTGGCGCCGACGTCGGCCGTGCCGGCGGACAGGGTTCCGGCCAGGCGGTTCAGCATGCGGGCCAGCACCGGCGGGGTGATCACCGCTCCGCCCGCCGCCACCGCGTGCACGGCGGCGACCAGCTCGTCGTGTGCGGCGTCCTTGCAGAGATAGCCGGCGGCTCCGGCGACGATCGCGGCGATCACCTCGTCGTCGCTGTCGTGGCCGGTCAGGATCAGGACACGCACCGCGAGCCGGGACTCGGAGACGGCCCGGGCCACAGCGAGACCGTCCAGGCGGGGCAGCGTCACATCGGTGATCAGCACATCAGGCAGCAGGCGGCGGGCCAGATCGACGGCTTCAACACCGTCACCGGCCTCCCCGGCGACGACGATCTCCCGAGTGTCCGGGCGGCCGTCCCCCTTCGGCGGGACGGCCTGGCCACCGGTGAGCACGGTCCGCAGCCCGGCTCGTTGCAGGGGAGCGGCATCCGCCAGCAGAACCCGAAGTGGCCCGCTCACCTCATCACTCTCCACCCGGCCCGGCCCGCATCTCGGTCAGGACCCGCCGGAACGCGATCCGTACTTCGGCGGGGGTCCTCCGGAGCGTGATGTGCACCTCGCCGAGAGGTCTCCGGAGCGCGGTCGGCGCCTCGACGGGATTCCTCCAAAGTACGGCCCGCACTCCGGCGCGAGTCATTCGGAGCGTGGCCCGTTCTTCGGTAAGGGCTCTTCGGAGCGCGGTCGGCATTTCGGTGAGCGCCCCTCGGAGCGCGGCCCGTGCTTCGGTGAGGACCGCTCGTAGTAGGGCCCGCGTTTCGGCCCGGGTCATTCGGAGCGCGGCCCGCGCCTTGGTGAGGACCCCTCGGAGTACGGCCCGTGCTTCGGTGAGAGTCATCGGGAGCGCGGTCGGCTCCTCGGTGAGGGTCTCTCGGGGTGCGGTCCGCGCTTCGGTGAGGGTCCTCAAGAGCACAGCCGGTGGCCGGATGGGCGGCGACTGGCTGTGCGTGTGCGGGCGGGCCGGAGTCAGCCAAGGGGATCGTCCCGTAGCAGGGCGCCCACCCGGTCCGGCTCGGTGTCAGGGGTGAAAGCGCTGGTCGAGACGGATTCCGGGAACGGGGGCGGAGTGCCGCCGAACTCGGGGCACAGGGCCTGGTGACTGCACCAGCCGCACAGGCGGCTCGGCTTGGGGCGGAAGTCGCGGTCGCGTTTCGCTCGCTCGATCGCTGTGGAGAGGGCGATCAGCGTGCGTTCGAAGCGTTCCAGCTCGCCCGCCTCGGGGCTGTAGTCGAGAGCTTCCGCGTCCTTCAGGTAGAGCAGCCGCAACGCCCGGGGGACCACGCCGCGGGCGCGCCACAGGACCAGGGCGTAGAACTTCAGCTGAAACAGGGCCCGCCCCTCGAACGCCTCACGTGGCGCGCCGCCGGTCTTGTAGTCGACCACTCGCAGATCGCCCGCCGGGGAGACGTCGAGGCGGTCGATGTAGCCGCGCAGCAGCAGGTCCTCGCCGATCGTCGTGGAGATGAGGGTCTCCCGTTCGGCCGGTTGCAGGCGGCGCGGGTCCTCCACGGCGAAATAACCGGCGAGCAGGTCACGGGCGCCGGCCAGGAAAGCCGCGATCCGGGCCGCCTCGGCGGCGCCGGCCGGGAGGTCGATCAGCGCCGCCTGCCCGGTCGCGTCGATCTCGGCCGCGATCGCGGCCGGATCACGCATGAGCCCATCAGCAGGGCCGGCGCCGGTGGCGAGACCCGACGCCGCACCGGCGGCAGTGTCGCCGGTGGTGAGGCCCGATGTCGGGCCGGCGGCAGTGTCGCCGGTGGTGAAGCCCGGCGTTGGGCCGGCGGCAGTGCTGCTGGCGGGGAGGCCCGGCGTTGGGCCGGCGGCAGTGCTGCTGGCGGGGAGGCCCGGCGTCGGATTGGCGGCTGTGTCGCTGGTGGCGCGGGCCGACGCTGGATCGGTGACAGCGCTGCTGCTAGGGGCCGACGCTGGATCGGCGGCAGTGTCGCCGGCGGCGAGGTCTGATGCCGGACGGGCGGCAGTGTCGCCGGGGGTGAGGGCCGATGCCGAAGGGGCGGCAGGGTCGCCGGAGGCGTCACCGTGAGCCGAGGAACCGGGTGAGGACGACGCGGCGGCCGACCCGCCGGTCGACTCGGCGGAAGGGGTGGTGCGGACCGGGCGGCCCCTGGCTGGTGGGTCGGTGGCGAAGACGGCCGCCAGCTCGGGCTCCTGCTCCAGGAGGCGCTCCCACTCGGGGGTGACCAGGGCGGCCGCCGCCTCCGGGGTGCGGTCGGCGGCGGGCAGGTCGAACAGGCGCTCCAGGACGGCGTGCACCAGGGTGCCGCGGATCTGGTCGGCCGACGGCGTCTCGGGCAGCTTGTCCACGGTGCGGAAACGGAACAGCAGCGGGCAGGTCTTGAAGTCGGCGGCCCGGGAAGGTGACAGCGAAGGGCCGGACGGGGCCTCGGGACGCCGCGCGCGGCCGGCGGGCGAGACGGGAACGGCGGCCTGCCCGCCCGCAGAAAGGGGCAGAGAGGTGGCCTCGGTGGAGGGCGTCGGACTGGTGGCCTGGCCCTCGGTGGAGGGCGCCGGGGAGGTGGCCTGGCCCTCGGCCGAGGCAGAGCCGCCGGACTGGGCGGGCACCGGCTGCGGGGTGGGGGACACCGGCTGGGCCGCCATGGGAGAGAGCGCCGTCATGTCACAGAGGCTAGGCCAGGGGTACGACGAAAAACGCGGGGTGGGTCCCGGGCGGGCGTGTCCGTAGCATCGATCGCGTGGAGCAGAGCCGAGCGGCGCAGGGGCCGCAGGGCGGGTCGCCGCCGGGGCCGCCGGGTGGGGGCGGGCGGCCGGTGGGGCACGTGGCGGGCATCCCGGTGTATGCGAACGGGTCGATGCTGCTGCTCGCGGTGCTGGTCACCGTGGTGTACGGGAACTACGCGCGCACCGAGCTCGATCTGGCGCAGCCCTGGGCGTACCTCGTCGGCCTGGGGTTTGTGGGGTGTCTGCTGGGGTCGGTGCTGTTGCACGAGCTGGGGCACGCGCTGACCGCCCGCCGGTTCGGCATCGGCGTGCGCCGGATCACTCTGGAGCTGCTGAGCGGCTGGACGGAGATGGACCGGGACGCTCCCGCCCCGCGGGTGGACGCGCTGGTGTCGCTGGCCGGCCCGGCGGTGTCGCTGCTGCTCGGCGGGGTGGCGACGGTCGCCGCGGTGGCGCTGCCCGGTCACACGCTGGCCGGGCAGATCGCCTTCCAGCTGGCGTTGAGCAATGTGCTGGTGGCGTTCTTCAACGTGTTGCCGGGTCTGCCGCTGGACGGTGGGCGGGCGTTGCGGGCGCTGTTGTGGGCGGTGCTGAAGGATCGGAACCGGGCGACGGTGGCGGCCGGCTGGTCGGGCCGGGCGCTGGCGCTGCTGACCGCGGCGGTGGCGACGGTGCTGTACCGGATCGACGTGATCACCGGCTTGGGACTGGTGTTCGTGCTGCTGGTGGTGCTGACCCTGTGGCAGGGCGCGGGCCAGTCGATCCGGCTGGGGCGGATGACCGGGCGGTTCCCGCTGGTGGATCTCGGCGCGCTGGTGCGGCCGGTGCTCGCCGTCCCGGCCGGGACGCCGCTGGGTGAGGCGCAGCGTCGCCGCGCGGAGGACCCCCGGCCGGACGTGGTGCTGGCGGTCGCCGACTCGGCGGGTAGCCTCACCGCACTGGTCGACCCGGTCGCCGCCGAGCGGGTTCCGGTCGACCGGCGGCCCTGGGTGAGCGTGGAGAGCGTGGCCCGGTCCCGCGACGCGCTGACCTCGCTGCCGCTCGGGCTCACCGGTGAGCAGGTGGTCCGCGCGCTGCAGGCCCACCCTGGCGCGCAGTACCTGGTGACCGCAGGCGAGGATGTCGTGGGTGTCCTGCGGGTCGCCGACGTGGCCGCCGTGCTGGAACCACGGCGCGCGAGCCGAAAACCAGCAACCTCCTGAGAGAAGAGCAGTGACCACTACCCCAGCCACCGTCGTCGACGACGTCCCCGCGCACCGTGGGCCGTTCCGGGAGGGCGACCGCGTTCAGCTCACCGACCCGAAGGGCCGGATGCACACGATCGTGCTGGAGCCCGGCAAGGCGTTCCACACGCACCGCGGCGCTCTGCAGCACGACGAGCTGATCGGCCTGCCGGACGGCAGCGTCATCACCGCCACCAGCGGCACCGCCTACCTGGCGCTGCGCCCGCTGCTGTCGGACTACGTGCTGTCGATGCCGCGCGGCGCGCAGGTGATCTACCCGAAGGACGCGGCGCAGATCGTCGCGATGGGTGACGTCTTCCCCGGCGCGAAGGTGCTCGAGGCGGGCGCCGGCTCGGGCGCGCTGACCTGCTCGCTGCTGCGGGCCGTCGGCAGCTCCGGCGAGGTGCACAGCTACGAGCTGCGCGACGACTTCGCGGCGATCGCCCGGAAGAACGTGGAGGCGTTCTTCGGCGGGCCGCACCCGGCGTGGCACCTGCACAACGGTGACGTGGCGGGCAACGAGATCACCGGTTTCGACCGGATCATCCTGGACATGCTGACCCCGTGGGAGGCGCTCGACATGGTCGAGAGGTCGCTCATCCCGGGTGGCGTGTTCGTCGGCTACGTGGCGACCACCCCGCAGCTGTCCGAGCTGGTCGAGGCGCTGCGCGAGCGGGGCGGCTGGACCGAGCCGCGGGCCTGGGAGTCGCTGGTCCGGGACTGGCACGCGGACGGTCTCGCGGTCCGGCCGGACCACCGGATGATCGCGCACACCGCCTTCCTGGTGTCGGCCCGCAAGCTCGCCCCCGGCGTCACCGCGCCGCCGCGGCGCCGCAAACCCAGCAAGGGCGCCGAGGCGTACGCGATCCGCAAGGCCACCCAGGCGGCTCTGGCGGCCCAGGCCGTCGAAGCGGCGGGGGAGTGACCGCCGTATCTTTCGTCCGGTAGGTTCCGTGGGGGCCAGGCCCCGGGAGGACAGGAGTGGGCGCGTTGAGCGAGCTCGCAGCTAAGGCGGCGCGATGAGTTCTCCACCGTTCGGCGGCAGCAACGAGATGCCGGCGGTCTTCCCCGACTGGTCGCCTTATCCCGATCTGGACTCGGCCGCCCGGGCCTATCTGCGTGACCCCGAGGTGGCCCTGGAGGCGCTCTTCGGGGTCCTGCGGGGCGCGCAGGTGCTGTGTTTCACGCTGGAGCGTTTCGTCAACGAGGTCAACGGGGTGTGGCAGGAGGTCGTCGTCTGTGACGGCAGCCGGCTGGTCCTGTGGCACGGCGAGGACGTGGCGCCCGGTGACGGCCCGGTCGGGGCGATGACGTCGTCGCTGCGGGTGGTGCCGCTGTCGACGGTGACCGAGGTGGGTTGCCGGCGGCGGCTCACCCGTACGCCGAACGGGCAGGCCCGGGTCGACAGCATCGACGTCTACCTGCTGCTCAGCTCGGTCGACGACGCGGTCCCGCCGCCCGGGGTGGGCGAGGACGAGGGCCGGGCGCCGCTGCGGCACGACGCGCTGCGTTTCGGCAAGACGCTCGACGACGGCGGCGCCGGGCAGATAGCGCGGCTGGAGGAGTTCTCCCGGGTGGTCGCGTCCCTGGTCGGCCGTCCCACCCTGTGAACTCAGTCCGGTTCACTCACCGGAGCTCAGCGGGCCGGCGACGGCGACCCCGTCGGCGGCCCGCTCCACGTGGATGCAGTCGCCGGGGCACTCCTTGGCCGAGTCGATGACCTCGAGCAGCAGCTGCCGCGGCACGTCCGCGCGCACGCCGGGAGCCTGCAGCAACTCGCCGGTGTGGTCTTTTACATAGGCGAGGCCGTCGATGTCCAGTTCGAACACTTCCGGGGCGTACTGAACGCAGAGTCCGTCACCGGTACAGAGATCCTGATCGATCCAGACCCGCAGCTCATCAGTGTCAGCCGACACATCTACCTCCCGCAACCCGTCGGGGCCGACGGTACCCGAACTCTGACCGACCGGCTCAGCCGCCGTCGCACCAATCGATCAAGAGTCGGTGACGAGGGTGTTGCATGGGTCAAAAACGGTTTCTGAACGGCTAGTGTTGAGCCATAACGTTCGAGCCCCCCGGGGAGGTGGGACGTGGCACGTAGCGACGAAGCGGACTCCCGCGCCGCGCGAGCGGAGAAGGAAGTCAACGATCTCTCCAGCCAGGTCGCGTTCTTGCAAGAAGAGCTCGCCCTGGTTCGGCGGAAGTTGACGGAGAGCCCCCGACACGTCCGGCAGCTCGAGGAACGGCTCGCGGCAACGCAGGCGCAGCTGGCCCGAGTGACCGAGAACAACGAGCGGCTCGTGGCGACC
The DNA here is from genome assembly GCF_900113015.1 of Actinoplanes philippinensis. GTDB lineage: Bacteria > Actinomycetota > Actinomycetes > Mycobacteriales > Micromonosporaceae > Actinoplanes > Actinoplanes philippinensis. The sequence goes on along the minus strand of NZ_FONV01000003.1, from coordinate 463,175 downwards.
CTCAAGGAAGCCCGGGCCCAGATCGTCACTCTCAAGGAAGAGATTGACCGGCTCGCCCAGCCGCCCAGCGGCTACGGCGTGTTCCTGGCGGCACACGAGGACGGCACGGTGGACGTGTTCACCGGTGGCCGCAAGCTGCGGGTGGCGGTCTCACCGTCACTCGCCGCCGACGAGCTCCAGCGCGGACAGGAAGTCCTGCTGAACGATGCTCTCAACGTCGTCGACGCGTTCGGCTTCGAGCGCACCGGCGAGGTCGTCTCGCTCAAGGAGGTGCTGGACAACCCGTCCGGCGGCCCCCGCGACCGGGCGCTGGTGATGTCGCACGCCGACGAGGAGCGCATCGTGTTCCTCGCCGACTCGCTCGACATCGACAAGCTGCGCGCCGGTGACTCGCTCATGATCGAGCCCCGTTCGGCGTATGCGTACGAGCGGATCCCGAAGAGCGAGGTCGAGGAGCTGGTCCTGGAGGAGGTGCCCGACGTCGACTACAGCGACATCGGTGGCCTGCACTCCCAGATCGAGCAGATCCGCGACGCGGTCGAGCTGCCGTTCCTGCACGCCGACCTGTTCCGGGAGCACCAGCTGCGCCCGCCGAAGGGCATCCTGCTCTACGGCCCGCCCGGCTGTGGCAAGACCCTGATCGCCAAGGCGGTGGCCAACTCGCTGGCCAAGAAGATCGCCGAGCGGCGTGGCGAGGAGAAGCACACCAGCTACTTCCTCAACATCAAGGGCCCGGAGCTGCTCAACAAGTACGTGGGTGAGACCGAGCGGCACATCCGCCTGGTCTTCCAGCGGGCTCGGGAGAAGGCCGGCGAGGGCACCCCGGTGATCGTGTTCTTCGACGAGATGGACTCGATCTTCCGGACCCGTGGCTCGGGTGTCTCCAGTGACGTGGAGAACACGATCGTTCCTCAGCTGCTCAGCGAGATCGACGGTGTCGAGGGCCTGGAGAACGTGATCGTGATCGGCGCCTCCAACCGGGAGGACATGATCGACCCGGCCATCCTGCGACCCGGCCGGCTCGACGTGAAGATCAAGATCGAGCGCCCGGACGCGGAGGCGGCGAAGGACATCTTCGCCAAGTACATCCTGGCGGACCTGCCGCTCAGCGGGGACGACCTCGCCGAGCACGGTGGCAACCGGGACGCGACGGTCGCCGCGATGATCGAGGCGGTCGTCCTCCGGATGTACACGGAGACCGAGGAGAACCGCTTCCTGGAGGTCACCTACGCCAACGGTGACAAGGAGGTCCTGTACTTCAAGGACTTCAACTCCGGCGCGATGATCCAGAACATCGTCGACCGCGGCAAGAAGATGGCGATCAAGGAGTTCCTCACCTCCGGCAAGAAGGGTCTCCGGCTGCAGCACCTGCTCGACAGCTGCGTCGACGAGTTCCGGGAGAACGAGGACCTGCCGAACACCACGAACCCGGACGACTGGGCCCGGATCTCCGGCAAGAAGGGCGAGCGGATCGTCTACATCCGCACGCTCGTCTCCGGTGGCAAGGGCGCCGAGGCCGGCCGGTCCATCGAGACCGCGACCAACACCGGTCAGTACCTGTAACACCGGTCCACGATCGGGGCCGGAGGGTTTCCCTCCGGCCCCGCTCTCGTTCATCCCGTATGACCCGTCTGGCCTGGCTCGACGCCCTCCGCGGGTGGGCCGCCACCGTCGTCGCCGTCTTCCATCTCAGCCCGGTCGTCCTCGGCCGGGACCCGCACCTGCGGATCTACGCCGTCGTCGACCTCGGCAAGTACGGCGTCCTGCTCTTCTTCCTGGTCAGCGGCTACGTCATCCCGATGTCCCTGGAGCGGCACGGCGATCTGCGGCGCTTCTGGATCGGCCGGCTGCTGCGGATCTACCCGGCGTACCTGGCCGCTGTCCTGATCACCATCGGTCTGGCCGCGGCCGGGATCATGCGCATGCCCGATCAGCTGACCGGCGAGACCACGGCGAGCGTCCTCGGGCACATGACCATGCTCCAGGACCTGATCGGCACCCGTGGTGTGCTCCGCCCGTTCTGGACGCTCTCCTTCGAGATGGTCTTCTACCTCGTCGTGGCCGGGCTGTTCGGATGGGGCCGGCACCGGGACAGCGCCTGGTGGGCGGCCGGGCTCACCGTGCTGGCGGCGGCCCGGTTGCCCGGCGATCTGCTCGGCGGGGGCGTCGTGGCCCGCCGGATCACCGCGGTGGTGGCCGTGGTGCTGCTGGGGGCGGTGCTCTGGGCGTACCTCAGCGGAAAGCGACGTCTCGTCCTCGCGGCCGGGACCGCCGGGATCGCCGCGACCGCCCTGCCGCTTCTCAACGGCCATGCCACCGACCAGGTGACCAGCGCGTCGTCGGCGCAGGCCACGCAGATGCTCGCGGTGATGTTCGCCGGGACGGTGATCTACCGGGCGCAGCACCGGCAGACCGCACGCCCGGCGGCGGTCGTGGTCCTCGGCCTGGTCGCCGCGGGGACGGCGGTACGGACGTCACCGGGCGTGGCGGCCGCGGTCGCGGGAACGTTCGCGATCGCCTTCCTGCTGCGCGGCCGCCGGCTCCCGAAGGTCCTCGTGGGGCTGGGGGCGATCAGCTATTCGCTCTATCTGCTTCACCTGCCGGTGCTCGCGGTGATCCGCTGGAGCACCCCCGACCCGGTGCTCACCGCGGTCGCCTTCCTGATCGCCGCACCGGCCGTGGCCTGGGCAGGCCATCGCTGGATCGAACGGCCCGCGCAGGCTCTCGCCCGGCGGGACATCGTGATCAACATCGCCACGCAAGGTACAGACGCGCGTACGGGGAGCTTCGGAAAGCGATATGAAAGCGTCTAGGCTCGATGCATGAGCAGGCGCAGCTTCGTGGCGGACAGGGTGGTCGCATGAGCGTTCGACGGATTATGGGGACCGAGGTCGAGTACGGCATTTCGGTTCCCGGTCAGCCCGGAGCCAATCCGATGGTCACGTCGTCCCAGGTGGTCAACGCCTATGGCGCCCGTCCCGAGCTCAGCAGCAAGGGCCGCGCCCGGTGGGACTACGAGGAGGAGTCGCCGCTGCGTGACGCCCGCGGCTTCACCTACTCCGGCGCCGCCTACGACCCGGCCGAGGCGCTCGCCGACGAGGATCTCGGCCTGGCCAACGTGATACTGACCAACGGTGCCCGCCTCTACGTCGATCACGCCCACCCGGAGTACAGCACGCCCGAGGTGACCAACCCGCTCGACGTGGTCAAGTGGGACAAGGCGGGCGAGCGGGTGATGGCCGAGGCCTCGCGCCGCGCCGCCACCATCCCGGGCGCCCACCGGATTCAGCTCTACAAGAACAACACCGACAACAAGGGCGCGTCGTACGGAGCGCACGAGAACTACCTGATGCGCCGGCAGACCGCGTTCGCCGACATCGTCGCCCACCTCACGCCGTTCTTCGTGACCCGGCAGATCTTCTGTGGCGCCGGTCGCGTGGGCATCGGCCAGGACGGCAGCGGCGCGGGTTTCCAGATCTCCTCGCGTGCCGACTTCTTCGAGGTCGAGGTGGGGCTGGAGACGACCCTCAAGCGGCCGATCATCAACACCCGTGACGAGCCGCACTCCGACGCCGACAAGTATCGTCGTCTGCACGTGATCATCGGCGACGCGAACCTGTCGGAGATCTCCACCTACCTCAAGGTGGGCACCACCGCCCTGATCCTCAACATGATCGAGGAGAAGGTGTTCACCGGCGAGCTGGGCATCGCCGACCCGGTCAGTGAGCTCAAGGCGGTCAGCCACGACCCGGCGCTCAAGCACCTGATGCGGCTGCGTGACGGCCGCCGGCTCACCGCGCTGGACCTGCAGTGGGCCTACTACGAGCGGGCCCGCCAGTTCGTCGACGACCGGCTCGGCGCCGACGTCGACGAGCAGACCGCCGACGTGCTGGACCGGTGGGAGGACGCGCTCGACAAGCTCGGCCGTGACCCGATGCTGCTCTCCGACAGCCTGGACTGGGTGGCCAAGCTGCGCCTGCTGGAGGGCTACCGGGAGCGGGAGAACCTGGGCTGGTCGTCGCCCAAGCTCCAGCTCGTCGACCTGCAGTATTCCGACGTGCGGCCGGAGAAGGGCCTCTACCACCGCCTGGTCGCCCGTGGATCGATGAAGACCCTGCTCGACCCCGACGTCACGCAGCGCGCCATGTACGAGCCGCCGGAGGACACCCGGGCCTACTTCCGGGGCCGCTGCCTCGCGCAGTACGCCTCCGAGGTGGTCGCCGCCAGCTGGGACTCGGTGATCTTCGACGTGGGCCGGGAGTCCCTGGTCCGGGTGCCCATGATGGAGCCGGAACGCGGTACCAAGAAGCATGTCGGCGCGCTGTTCGACACGTGTGAGAGCGCGAAGGATCTGCTCGAGGTGATCACGAGCCGGTAATAAAACACCCGTTCCGGCGGGCCGTTTCGTCATAGGCGCGAGGTAGGTTTTTCCCAACCCGATGTTGCAGGACTTCGGGGACGGCTGAGAAGGGGGACATCCATGGCAACCCGAGACACAGGTGGTCAGTCGCAGAGCAGCAAGGGCTCCAGCGACCAGCAGATCGAGGACGTCACCGTCGAGGCCAATCCCGAGGTAGCGGAACGGCACGCCGAGATCACCGAGGACGTCGACGATCTCCTCGATGAGATCGACTCGGTCCTGGAGGAGAACGCTGAGGAGTTCGTCCGAGGCTATGTCCAAAAGGGCGGTCAGTGACGTCTTTGTCCGTTTCTGAATGACCGGACGCCGCCGTTTCGGCGGCGTCCGCCATTTCCTCACCACATGTCGATGATGTTGAGCGCGCCCGCACGCTCCGGCGGGATAGTGTGCCTCAACTGCACGTACCTGAAAGGAACCACGTGGCGACGGGCTTTGATCCATCCGGGCGTCTACCGGATTTCTTCACCAGCACTTCGACGTCCTCCTTCACGCAGTTCCTGAGTCAGGCCGCCCCGGAGCTGCTCCCGGGCCGCCGGCCGCTGCCGCCCGGCCTGTCCGCCGACATCGCGCCGCACGGCACCACGATCGTCGCGATCGCGACGGCCGACGGTGTGGTGATGGCCGGTGACCGCCGGGCGACCATGGGCAACCTGATCGCCAGCCGGGACATCAAGAAGGTGCACCCGGCCGACGCGTATTCGCTGATCGGCATCGCCGGCACGGCCGGCATCGGCATCGAGCTGATCCGCCTGTTCCAGGTCGAGCTGGAGCACTACGAGAAGATCGAGGGCGCCATGCTCTCGCTCGACGGCAAGGCGAACCGCCTGGCCGCGATGGTGCGGGGCAACCTGGGCGCGGCCATGCAGGGCCTGGCCGTGGTCCCGTTGTTCGCCGGGTTCGACCTGTCCCCGGCCGAGGGTGTGGGTCCCGGCCGGATCTGGAGCTTCGACGTGGCCGGCGGCCTCTACGAGGAGACCGGCTACGAGGCGATCGGCTCGGGCTCGCTGTTCGCCAAGGCGGCCCTGAAGAAGCGCTACCGGGCCGGCGTCAGCACCGAGGACGCGATCGCCCTGGCCGTCGAGGCGCTGTACGACGCGGCCGACGACGACACCGCGACCGGCGGGCCGGACGTGATCCGCAAGATCTACCCGGTGGTGATGACCGCCACGGCGAACGGCACGCACCGGCTCAGCGACGAAGAGATCACCACGGTGGCCGAGCGGGTCGTCGCCGGCCGTCACGAGAACCCGGGCGGCTGACCCGCACTGGCGAGAGGAAGGTAGCCACCCGTGGCCATGCAGTTCTACGCATCACCCGAGCAGGTCCAGCGGGACCGTTCGGAATACGCCCGCAAGGGCATCGCCCGCGGCCGGTCGGCCGTGGTGCTCACCTACGAGGGCGGCATCCTGCTGGTCGCCGAGAACATCACCACCCTGCGCAAGATCAGCGAGATCTACGACAAGATCGCGTTCGCGGCCGTCGGGCGGTACAACGAGTTCGAGGCGCTGCGGCGCGGCGGCGTGCGGATGGCGGACATGGTCGGCCTGAGCTACGACCGGCGCGACGTGACCGCCCGGGCCCTGGCCAACACGTACACCCAGACGCTCGGTGCGATCTTCTCCGAGACGCAGAAGCCGTATGAGGTGGAGATCTGCGTCGCGCAGGTCGGCGCCTCGCCCGAGTCCGACGAGCTGTACCGGATCACCTACGACGGCTCGGTCATGGACGAGCCGGGCTTCATGGCGATGGGCGGCCAGGCCGAGGCGATCGGCAACGTGCTGCGCGAGCGGCACGACGCGACGGCCGAGCTGACCGTGGCGCTGGCCCTGGCGTCCGAGGCGCTGGGCAGCGTCGGCGGGGAGAACGGGCAGCCCCGCCAGCTGACCGACAAGCAGCTCGAGGTGGCCGTGCTGGACCGGCGGCGGCCGGGCCGGGCGTTCCGGCGGATCTCGGGCGCCGCGCTGACCACCCTGCTCGGGCACGAGGCGGTGTCCGAGGCCGACCTCGGCGAGGTGGACGCGGCGCCGCCCGCTCCGGCCGAGGGCAAGCCGACCGAGTCGGCCGCCTCGGAGGACACCGAGAAGTAGTTCGCGTGACGATTGCGGGGCGTGGTCGTGCCGGCCACGCCCCGCAATCATGGAAAGGGCCGGTTGTGGGTGCCGCTGAACCGGTTTCTGCCGGTAGTGTTCTGACATGGAACGGCGAATTTTCGGCCTCGAGACCGAGTACGGAGTCACGTGCACCTATCGGGGGCAGCGGCGGCTGTCGCCCGACGAGGTGGCCCGCTACCTGTTCCGCCGAGTGGTCTCCTGGGGACGCAGCAGCAACGTGTTCCTTCGCAACGGCGCCCGCCTCTACCTCGATGTCGGTTCCCACCCTGAGTACGCGACCCCCGAGTGCGACTCCGTCACCGATCTGGTCGCCCACGACCGGGCCGGCGAGCGGATCCTGGAGGGCCTTCTCGTCGACGCGGAGAAGCGTCTGCACGACGAGGGCATCGCGGGGGAGATCTACCTCTTCAAGAACAACACCGACTCCGCCGGCAACTCGTACGGCTGCCATGAGAACTATCTGGTGAGCCGCCACGGCGAGTTCGGCCGGCTCGCCGACGTGCTCATCCCGTTCCTGGTGACCCGCCAGCTGATCTGCGGGGCCGGCAAGGTGCTGCAGACGCCCCGGGGCGCGGTGTTCTGCCTGTCGCAGCGTGCCGAGCACATCTGGGAGGGCGTCTCCAGCGCCACGACCCGGTCCCGGCCGATCATCAACACCCGTGACGAGCCGCACGCCGACGCCGAGCGCTACCGGCGCCTGCACGTGATCGTCGGCGACTCGAACATGAACGAGGTCACCACCCTGCTGAAGGTGGGCTCCGCCGACATCGTGCTGCGGATGATCGAGGCCGGCGTGGTGATGCGTGACCTGACCCTGGAAAACCCGATCCGGGCGATCCGCGAGGTCAGCCACGACGTCACCGGCCGCCGCAAGATCCGCCTCGCCAACAACAAGGAGGTCTCCGCGCTGGAGATCCAGCAGGAGTATCTGGCGAAGGCGACCGAGTTCGTCGAGCGGCGCGGTGGCGACCCGGTCGCCAAGCGGGTCGTCGAGCTGTGGGGCCGGGTGCTCAACGCGATCGAGTCGGAAAATCTCGACCCGGTGGCCCGCGAGATCGACTGGGTCTCGAAGTACAAGCTGATCGAGCGTTACCAGGCCAAGCACGAGATCCCGATGTCGCATCCGCGGATCGCCCAGCTCGACCTGGCGTACCACGACGTGCGCCGTGGCCGTGGCCTCTACGCCCTGATGGAGAAGCGCAAGCAGGTCGACCGGATCGCCAACGACCTGCAGATCTTCGAGGCGAAGGAGACGCCGCCGCAGACCACCCGGGCACGGCTGCGCGGCGAGTTCATCAAGCACGCCCAGGAGAAGCGGCGCGACTTCACCGTCGACTGGGTGCACCTGAAGCTCAACGACCAGGCGCAACGGACCGTGCTCTGCAAGGACCCGTTCCGGGCCTACGACGAGCGGGTGGAGCGCCTGATCGCCAGCATGTGACGCGGTCGCCGGCGTCCACCCCGACCGGGGCGGGCGCCGGCCACCCGGGCGAGCTAGGCTGGCCCGGCTATGACGACACCTGACCTGCCTGAACCGACCGAGCGCACCGAGGCCGAGGTGCGGCTCAACCGGCTGGACCGCCGCCGGGACAAGATCCGTCGTGAGATCCAGGAGAACCGTGAGGGCAACCATCGGGTGCCCACCTGGGTGCTCGCGCTGATCCTCGTGCTGTTCGTGGCCGGCTGGGCCTATCTGATCCTGAGCGCCTGAGCACAGCTGCGCGACGGGGCAGACGCGGCCGCCGGGTTTGCGGCAGGCTGTCCGGTATGGCTGACATCATCGATCCCGCCGTCGGCGACTACCTGCTCACCCATTGCACGCCCGCTGACGACGTGCTGCGCGACCTGGCCGCCGAGACCTGGGCGAAGCTGCCGGGCGCCGCCGGCATGCAGGTCTCGCACGACGAGGGCGCCCTGCTGACCATGCTGGTGCGGCTCACCGGCGCCGAGTACGCCGTCGAGGTCGGCACGTTCACCGGCTACTCCTCGATCTGCATCGCCCGCGGGCTGCGGCCCGGTGGCCGGCTGCTGGCCTGCGACGTCTCCGACGAGTGGACCGCGATGGCTCGCGACTACTGGCAGCGAGCCGGGCTGACCGACCGGATCGAGCTGCGGATCGCGCCGGCGCTCGACACGCTGCGTGCCCTGCCCGCGGAGCCGCTGATCGACTTCGCGTTCGTGGACGCCGACAAGACCGGCTACCCCGACTACTACGACGCGCTGGTGCCGCGGCTGCGGCCGGGCGGCCTGATGGTCTTCGACAACGTGCTGCGCGACGGGCGGGTCCTCGACCCCCGCGACGAGTCCGACCGGGCGGTGGCCGGCCTCAACGACCGGATCGTCACCGACGAGCGCGTCGACTCGGTGATGCTGCCGGTCCGCGACGGCGTCACCCTCATCCGCAAGCGGGGCTGAGATGGCGATGCCGGCCTGGGCCGGCATCGCCCCTGGTCCGGAGGCGGGCTGAGGCAACCGGTTCGCACCCGGCCGGTCACCCGGGATGGTCCCGCCGAGGCGTCTCCTGGTAGGCGTGTCGGAACAGCGCGTACGGGCCGGACGGCCGGCGACGGTCTTCGCGGCGATGGCGGCCCTCGCCATCGCCGCGTACCAGTTCCTCCCGGACGAGATGTGGTGGCTCACCGGCTGGCAGGTCGGGATCGGCTGGGCCGGCGTCGCGGCGCTGCTGGTCGGCGCCCACCGGCTGCCCCGCCCGGAGCGGCTGCCGTGGTGGCTGTTCGCGGCCGGCGTGTTCAGCAACTCCACCGGCATCGCTGTCGCGTCCGTCTCCGAGGCCTGGTACGGGCTGGTCGACCTGCCGACCCCGGCCGACCCGTTCTTCCTCGGCCTCTACCCGGCGTGCGCGGCCGCTCTGGCCGTCCTGATCCGGCGGCGCGACCCGCGCTCGGACTGGCCGGCGCTCGTCGACGCAGCCACCATCACCACCGGGTTCGGCCTGCTCGCCTGGGTGTACGTGATCGCGCCGGTGAACCTGGGCGACCCGATGGACCGGCTCGCCCACGCGACCGAGGTGGCGTACCCCATCGGTGATCTTCTCCTGATCGCGATGACCAGCCGGCTGTTGCGCAGTGGTGGCAGCCGGGGCGCCCCGTTCTGGTGGATCACCGGCTCGCTGACCGCCTTCCTGGTCGGCGACTGCGCCTGGGTGGTGCTCGACAACCTGGGCGTCACCGGCGAGGTCCTCGAGCTGCCCTGGGTGCAGCGGGGCCTGGAATCGGTGTTCCTGGTGGCGTTCGTCCTGTTCGGTGTCGCCTGCCTGCACCGCGGCGCCCGTGAGGTGGCGGCCCCGGCGGACGCCCGCCCCGCGGGGCTCGGCATCGGCCTGCTGGCGCTGCTCGCCGGCGCGTCGCTGATCGCCCCGGCGGTGCTGGCCGCGCAGACCGCGTCCGGCGAGGTGGCCGACGGCTGGAGCATCGCGGCCTGCTCGGCGGTGCTGTTCCTGCTGGTGGTCGCACGGATGGCGCTGCTCATCCGGCACGTCGAACGACAGGCCCGCCAGGTGCGCGAGCTGGCCCGCTCGGACGAGCTGACCGGCCTGCCGAACCGGCGCGCCTGGAACGACGAGCTGCCCCGCGCCCTGGAACGGGCCCGCCGCAACAGCGAGCCGGTCGCCGTGGCGATCCTCGACCTCGACCACTTCAAGCGCTACAACGACACCTTCGGCCACCCGGCCGGCGACCAGCTGCTCAAGGCCGCCAGCGCGGCGTGGCACGCCACCCTGCGCGACGTCGACGTGATCGCCCGGTTCGGCGGCGAGGAGTTCGTGGTGCTGCTGCCGGCCGCCGGTGTCGGGGACGCCCGCCGGGCGATGGCCCGGGCCCTCGCCGCCACCCCGCTCGGGCAGACCTTCTCCGCCGGGCTGGCCGTCTGGGACGGCGTCGAGACCTCCGACGAGCTGCTCAAACGGGCCGACGCGGCGCTCTACGAGGCCAAGGCGGCCGGCCGTAACCGGGTCGAGGTAGCCGGTCAGGCCAGCAGGCTCGCGGCGTGACGCCCGGCGGCCGCGGCCGTCAGGAAGTAGCCGTGGTCCTGGTCCAGCTTGCGGCCCATCGTCGACAGCGGCACCGGGCAGTCGCGCAGCGCCCGGTCCAGGCCCGCGGAGGGCACGCGGACGAGGCGGTGCCGCGCGGTGAGCGGCGCGAGCGCGGCCTCCACCTCCGCGGCGAGCGGCTGCGGCAGGCCGTCCGGGACCGGCAGGTCGGCGGGGACGAGAGCGACTTTTCCGTACGCCGTAAGACTGTGATGTGACACCCCGCGGTGCCGCTCACGCCCGTCGCCGTCGGAGATCCGCAACGACCCGACCGGCCGCCCGCCGAGCACCGCGATCGCGTTGACCGCCTCACCCAGCGCCACCCCGGAGAAACCCCAGGTCGTCCCGGTCCCGAGGTTGCCCGGCCCCTGCGCCACGATCGTCACGTCGGCGTGCAGCACGTGCCGGGCGGCCAGCAGCCCGGTGTGCACGGTGCTCGCCTCCAGGTCGCCGCCGAACGCCTGCCCGGTGGTGACCGTCCCGGCGAGATGCCCGCGCAGCCCGTCGAGCGTGCGGGAGAACCAGGCCGGCAGCGCCCCGCCGTCGGTCATCAGATAGGCGACCCGGGCGCCCGGCCGGTCGGCGTGGACTCCGGCCAGGATCGCCGGCAACGCCGAGTGCAGGTCGGCGGTGACCACCGGCATGCCCTCGATCGACTCGGCCGTGGCCAGCACCGCCCGATGGGGGGACGCCTCCTCGTCGACACCGAGCCGGATCGGCTGCAACGGCGTATACCGCGCCTTCACCAGGTGACCGGCGTCGCGGGTGGACCCGTCGTCGGCCGGGTCGGCGGGCAGCCGGTCCGGGATCGCCACCACCAGCGCATACCCACCCGTGCCCAGGCCCATCACCAGCGCGCCCACGTTGAGCAGCACCCGGTCGCCGGGCTCCGGCGCACCGACCAGATCGGGGTAGGCCAGCGCGCGCAACGGCCCGTCGTCGGTCGTCACGTCCAGCTCGACGGCGCCGTGCCAGCTCCGCCGCACCGACCGCACCGTCCCGGACCGCCATCGCACCATGGCCGCGACCCTATCCGTTCTGGCCGCCGTGTCCCCTGGTCGGGTCCAGGAACACGTACCGGATGCCCGGATAGGTGTCGCGCAGCCGCCGTTCCGCCTCGTCACAGGCCGTCTCGATGTCACCGGCCGGCACGTCGTCGGCGAAGTCGACCTTCGCCGCCACCAGGATCTCGCCCGGCCCGATCCGCATGGTGAACAGCGTCGGCACCGCCGTCACCACGTCGACGCCGGCCAGGTCCGCGGCGATCCGGTCGTGCATCCGCTGCGGCACCGCCTGCCCGACCAGCAGCGACGCGTTGCTGTGCCCCAGGACCACCGCCACCACGAGCAGCAGCAGGCCGATCACGATCGACGCGACGCCGTCCCACACCTCCGAGCCGGTCACCTGCGCCAGGCCCAGCCCCACGGCGGCCAGCACCAGGCCGGCCAGCGCCGCGAGGTCCTCGAAGAAGACCGCCTTCACGGTGGTGTCCGAGGTGTGCCGCAGGTAGCCGCCGGCCGTGGTGTTCCACTGCTTCGCCGCGCCGCGGACCTGCTTGAGCGCCTTGGCGAACGACACGCTCTCGGCCGCGAACGCGACGGCCAGCACGATGTACGAGGCCAGGTAGTTCCCGGTGTGCTCGCCCTCGATGATCGTCATGACGCCGTGGTAGATCGAGAAGCCGGCGCCCGCGACGAAGGTGAAGATCGCGGCGATGAACGCCCAGACCCAGCTCTCCTTGCCGTACCCGAACGGGTGTTGTTCGTCGGCCGGTTTGGTGCCCCGCCGCAGCGCGACGTAGAGGAACACCTCGGTGACGGTGTCGGCGAGCGAGTGGGCCGCCTCGGACAGCATCGCGGCCGACCCGGAGAGCAGGCCGGCGACCAGTTTCGCCACCGAGATGGCCAGATTGGCGGCTCCGGCGACGAGGACGGTGCCGACGCTCTCCGACTCGGCGGAGGGCTCGGCGGGCGCGGGAACAGAGGTTTCAGCGGTGGTCACGAATGCGGTCTTCCCCGGCGCCGTGACGGATAACCGTCGCCCCGGGGCGCCTGCTAGCGTTGCGGCCGTGTCGCGCACTCGCACCGAGCGCCTGGTGAACCTGGTCATCTGCCTCCTGTCCACACGACGGTTCCTCACCGCCGCGCAGATCGCCGCGACCGTGCCCGGTTACGAGCACGATCCGTCCGACCCACGCGACCACGAGGCGTTCCAGCGCAAGTTCGAGCGGGACAAGGCCGAGCTGCGTGACCTGGGCGTGCCGCTGGAGACCGGGACGGCCAGCATCTTCGACCAGGAGCCCGGCTACCGGATCGCCCAGCGCGAGTACGCGTTGCCCGACATCCTTCTCGAACCGGACGAGGCCGCAGCCGTCGGCATCGCCGCCCGCCTGTGGCAGCACGCCGGTCTGGCCGCCGCCGCCTCGTCCGGCCTGGCCAAGCTCCGCGCCGCCGGTGTCGAGGTCGACCCGCAGGCCACCCTCGGGGTGGAGCCGGTCGTCACCGTCGACCCCGCGTTCGGGCCGCTCACGTCGGCCGCCCGGGAACGCCGCGCGGTCACCTTCAAGTACCGGGTGCCCGAGGTCGACGAGCCCAGCACCCGGCGCCTGGAGCCGTGGGGCGTGGTCTGCTGGCGCGGTAGGTGGTATGTGGTGGGCCACGACCGCGACCGCGACGCGACCCGCTGCTTCCGGCTGTCCCGGATCGTCGGCGACGTGCGCGCCACCGGCCGCGGCGGCGCCTTCGAGCCGCCCGCCGGCGCCGACCTGATCAGCCACGTGGCCCGCTCGTCCGGCCCGATCGCCCGCAACGGCCGGGCCACCGTCACGGTCCGCCACGGCCGGGCCGCCGGGCTGCGCCGGCTCGCCGCCGACGTCGTGCCCGGCCCGGACGGCGACCGGCTGACCATCGTCTACGGCGATGTGGACTGGCTGGCCTCGCGCATCGCCGGCTATGGCCCGGACGCCCGCGCCGACGGGCCGCCCGAGCTGCTTGACGCGGTCATCCAGCACCTCAAGGAACTGATCACGCGGCACGAGGTCCCGGCGGTGACGGCATGATCGGCTCCTCGCACCGGCCGCCGGCTGCCCGGCGCCGCGACAGCGCTGCGGAGGTGGCGGCATGAGCAGCACCGTGCGGACCCCGTCCGGCGACCGGCTCGGGCGCCTGCTCAACCTGGTGCCCTACCTGCTGGCCCGGCCCGGCATCCTCATCTCCGAGGCGGCCGCCGACCTGGGCGTCACCGACCGGCAGCTGCGCGAGGACCTGGAGCTGCTCTGGGTGTGCGGGCTGCCCGGTTACGGCCCCGGCGACCTGATCGACATGGCCATCGACGGCGACCACGTGACGATCAGCCACGACGCCGGCATGGACAAGCCGCTGCGGCTCAACCCGGACGAGGCGCTCGCCCTGGTGGTGGCGCTGCGGATGCTCGCCGAGACACCCGGCATCGGCACCCGCGACGCCATCGAGCGGGCGCTGGCCAAGATCGAGAGCGCGGCCGGCGACCTGGCCGACGCGCCGGTGGCGGTCCGGCTGCCGGCGAACCAGAAGAAGCTGGCCGCCGTCCGCGGGGCCGTCGACTCCGGCCACGCGCTGCGGCTCACCTACTACACCGCGGCCCGCGACGAGACCACCGACCGGGTCGTCGACCCGATGCGGATGCTGATGGTCGGCGGCTTCAACTACCTGGAGGCCTGGTGCCGCCGGGCCGAGGCGACCCGGCTCTTCCGGATCGACCGGATCGACGGGTTCACCGAGCTCGACGAGCCGTCCGCGCCCCCGGTCGAGGCGGTGCCGCACGACGTCACCGGCGGCGTCTTCCGCCCCGGCCCGGAGCTGCCGCTGGTCACCCTGCGGGTGGGTCGCGGCGGCCGGTGGATCACCGAGTACTACCCGGTCGAGGAGGTCGTCAAGGACAGCACCGAGTGGCTGGTCACGATGCGGGTCACCGACCTCGGCTGGGCGCAGCGCTTCCTCACCGGGCAGGGCCGCGACGTCACCGTGATCGGCCCGCCGGAGCTGCTCGACCGGATCCGGGCCCAGGCCGCCACCGCCCTCGACCAGTACGCCGCGCCGACCGGGCTCGGAGCGGACCCGGTCGCGGGCCGATAGGGTGGGCCGCGTGCTGATGTGGGTCTGGATCGCCGTGGTGGTGATCGCGCTGTTCGTCCTGATCTTCGCCGCGTCCCGGGTGATCGGGCGGCTGCCCGCGCTGCGCCGGGCCGCGCGCAAGCTGGAGCGCCGCCGCGACGAGGCCCTCGTGCTGCAGCAGAGCGCCGAGCGGCTGCAGACGACCGTGCAGGGCCTTCAGGAGCGGGCGGAGCGCGCGCAGGCGAAGGTCGAGGAGATCAAGGCGGGCCGCGGCAGGTGACGGGCAGTTACCGCCCTGTTGTCCCGGGCTTACCAAGATCATAAGAAACCTGAGGGATCCGCACGGCAAAATCGTCAGGATCCACACGTACGATGGACCGGCACCCTGATCCGACCGACTGGAGTCATCCCATGAGTGTGCTCAAGCCTTGGCACATCATCGTCCTGGTTGTTGTGCTGATCCTGCTCTTCGGCGCGAAGCGGCTGCCCGACGCGGCGCGCTCCCTCGGCCGTTCGCTGCGGATCATCAAGGCGGAGACCAAGGGCCTCGTCGACGACGACAACAACGTCGCGGAGAAGGCGGAGCCGCAGCACAGCCGCACCCCGCTGCAGGGTGAGGTCCAGCAGCCCTACCAGCAGCCCGGCTACCAGCAGGCGCCCCCGCCGCCGGCCGGTTACCAGCAGCCCGCGCCGCAGGGCTACCAGCAGCCGGCCCCGCAGGGTTACCAGCCGCCGCCGGCGCAGCCCTTCGTCGACCCGGTGCAGCACCGCACCAACGACCGCTGACCCGGGCCGATGGCACTGAGCCTGCGTAAGAAAAAGGGACCCACCAAGTTCCAGCAGGCTTCCGACGGCTCCATGACGCTCATCGAGCACGTTCGGGAGCTTCGTAACCGGCTGTTCTTCGCGTCTCTTGGCATCGTGGCCGGCCTGATCGTCGGTTTCATCCTCTCCGAGCGGGTCTTCGACCTTCTCGCCGAGCCCTACTGTGGCCTCGACACGTCATGGACGCTGGGGAAGGTCGGCCAGGGCCAGTGCAACTGGCTGATCCTGGGTGTGGCCGACCAGCTGATCCTGAAGCTGAAGATCGCGCTCTGGCTCGGTCTGATCGTCGGCGCGCCGGTCTGGCTCTACCAGCTGTGGGCGTTCATCGCGCCCGGCCTGCACCGGCACGAGCGCAAATGGGCGTACGTGTTCGTCGCGATCGCGGCACCGCTGTTCATCGGTGGCGCGACGCTGGCCTTCTTCGTCATCAAGCACAGCCTCGAATTCATCATGACCGCCGGTGTCCTCGGCCAGACGACGCAGCTGGAGATCACCTCCTACACCGGTTTCGTCACCAGCATGATCATGATCTTTGGGGCGGCGTTCGAGTTCCCGCTGGTCCTGCTCATGCTCAACTTCACCGGCGTCGTGAGCGCGCCCCGGCTGCTCAGCTGGTGGCGGACCGTGATCTTCCTGTCGTTCGCGTTCGCCGCGATCGCCACTCCCGACCCCGGGCCGTTCGGCATGACCTTGCTGGCAGCCTGCCTCACCCTGCTGTATTTCATCGCCGTCGGGGTGGCGTTCCTCAACGACAAGCGCAAGGGCCGCGGCACCGAGATCTACGCCGGGCTCGACGACGACGAGATCTCGGAGTTGCCGGAGGAGCGGGTGCCGGTCGGCGCGTCCGACCCGATCGACGGTCCGACGGCGATCGACGCTCCGACACCCGTGGAGCGGCCGAGGCCGATCGAGCGCAAGTTCGACGACATGACCTGATCTAATTCCGGATCGTGAGTGACTTCATCGCGGTGCTGGCCAACCCCTCGGCGGGGCGCGGCCGGCACCGCGGTCTGCTTCCGGGGGTCGTGGAGGCCCTCGGTACGGCCGGGCACGCTGTGCGGATCCTCACCGCCGGCAGCGGGATCGAAGCCGAGGCCGCCTGTCATGCCGCGGTTGCGGACGGGGCGGCGGCCGTCGTGGCGGTCGGCGGGGACGGCACGGTGCACCGGGCCCTGCAGTCGGTCGCCGGGCAGCCGGCCGGGTTCGGGGTGGTGCCGGCCGGGACCGGCAACGACTTCGCGAGCGCGGTCGGCGTACCCCCTGATCCGTTGGCGGCCGCAGCCGGGATCGCCGTGGCGCTGCGGGACGACCGTGCCCACCGGTTTGATCTCGCCCGGACCGTGGATGCTCACGGTGAGCGACGCTGGTTCTGCGCGGTGATGGCCGCGGGATTCGACGCGCTCGTCAACGAGCGTGCCAACCGGATGCGCCGGCCCACCGGGCCGCGCCGCTACGACCTGGCGATAGTCTTGGAGCTGGCCCGGTTGCGGGCCCGGCGGTACACGCTGACGCTGGACGGCGAGGAGCTCGCCTTCCCCGCGGAGATCGTTGCGGTGGGTAACTGTGCGAGCTATGGCGGCGGGATGCGGATGCTGCCCGACGCGGACCCGGCCGACGGGCTGCTCGACGTCCTCTTCGCGGCGCCGCTGGGCCGGCTCGATCTGATGCGGCTCAAGCCGCGGCTGCGCGGGGGGACCCACGTGCGTGATCCGCGGGTCACCGTGCGGCGGGCGCGTGAGGTGCGGATCATGGCTGAGGGGATCGTGGCGTACGCGGACGGCGAGCGGCTCGGCCCGCTGCCCGTCGAGGTGAGCTGTGTGCCGGGTGCGGTTCGGTTGCTCCGCTGAGTGACGGGTCAGATTCCCGGGGACGGGCCGAACGTGAGGGCATGACGAACTCGATCGGACCCCGCGCCGCCTCGCTCTTCGGTAACGCCACGTCGGCGCTGGGCAGCGCCAAGGACGCCTTCAAGGCGATCGCCGAGGCCGCCGTGAACACCCAGGACGAGTCGCCGGCCGCGGTCGCCGAGACCGCCGGGCGCAAGGGCCGCCGCGGAACCGTCCTGGACCGCTACGCCTGACCCGCGCCGACCGCTCCCCGGGCCGACCGCTTGCCGGGCCGACCGCTTCCCGCGCCGACCGCTTCCCGCGCCGACCGCTTCCCGGGGCCGACCGCTTCCCGGGCCGACCGCTTCCCGGGCGCGGGAGGTGCCGGTTGTCACCGGTGACCGCTCGTCCACGGTGGGACGTTCCTGGTGTCACGCCTGGTGGGACAGGGCCAGTGACAGCACCGCGGACAGCCCGTTCGGTTTGCCGGCGTCGGCGGCCGGCACGATGTACGCGGCGCAGCCGGCCTTGACCGCGCCCGCGTCCGCCGGGGTGTCGCCGACCATCAGCGCCCGCTCCGCGTCCACGCCGAGCATGCCGCAGGCGCGCCAGAAGAGCGCCGGGTCCGGCTTGATCCGCCCGACCTCGTAGCTGAGCGCGAACGCGTCGACCAGCCCGTCCAGCCCCCACGCGGCGAACAGCGGCCGGATGTCGAACGCGATGTTGCTGACCACGGCGACCTTGACGCCCGCCTCGTGGAGCTTGCGCAGGGTCGGCTCGGCATCGGGGTACGGCACCCAGCCGTCCGGCACGAGCAGCCTCTCATACAGCGCGTCGGCCAGACCCTCCACGTCGGTCGGCACGGTCGCGGCCAG
Organism: Actinoplanes philippinensis; assembly: GCF_900113015.1. Classification (GTDB taxonomy): domain Bacteria; phylum Actinomycetota; class Actinomycetes; order Mycobacteriales; family Micromonosporaceae; genus Actinoplanes; species Actinoplanes philippinensis. Next base: position 444,979 of record NZ_FONV01000003.1, on the reverse strand, counting down.
TCCGGTGTAGGCGGCGCGGTGGCTGTGCGCATACAGATCGCGGTCGGCCCAGTGCTCGGCCAGATGCGGGGGAACCCGGTGCGGCAGCGGCCCGCCGGCCCGGCCCGCGGTGGTCAGCCGGTCGGCCAGAATGGTGGCCCGGCCCCGGTCGAGCTCGGTGCCGCAGGCGGCGGCCGCGGCGACGACCCAGGCCAGCGCGTCCTCCACCTGAGCGAGCGTGCCGTGGAAGTCGAACAGGACGGCCTCGACAGGCCGCGCCGGTGGGACAGGTGGATTCGAGGCATGCGGCACGTGGTGCACCTTACCGACCCGTGTCGGCGTCGCTGACGGCCCCATAACCGTGCTGCGTTTTGTCATACCCACGAACTAGCCTGGTGTTCATGACGAGTCCCGCCGAGAAATATTCGGCATCCAAGCGGCGGGCGGCGCGGGTCGCCACCTATCCGGCGCTCGAAGATTTCATGCTCGACGTGGGCTTCGACCTCGACGACTTCCAGCGGGAGGCGTGCGAGGTCCTGGAGCGGGGCAGCGGCGTGCTGGTCTGCGCCCCGACCGGCGCCGGCAAGACCGTGGTCGGCGAGTTCGCGGTGCATCTGGCGCTGCGTGACGGGGAGCGCAAGTGCTTTTACACCACCCCGATCAAGGCGCTGTCCAATCAGAAATACCACGACCTCGTGTCGCGCTACGGCGCCGACAAGGTCGGCCTGCTCACCGGCGACAACGCGATCAACGGTGACGCCCCGGTGGTGGTGATGACCACCGAGGTGCTGCGCAACATGCTCTACTCCGGCTCCGACCAGCTGCGCAATCTGGCGTATGTGGTGATGGACGAGGTGCACTACCTCGCCGACCGGTTCCGTGGCGCGGTCTGGGAGGAGGTGATCATCCACCTGCCGGCGTCGGTCACGCTGGTCTCGCTCTCGGCGACGGTCAGCAACTACGAGGAGTTCGCCGACTGGCTGGTCACCGTCCGCGGCCAGACCGAGGTGGTGGTCAGCGAGCACCGGCCGGTCCCGCTCTGGCAGCACATGCTCGTCGGGCGGCGGATGTTCGACCTGTTCCACGACGCCGACGCGGCGAAGAAACACGACGTCCACCCCGAGTTGCTGCGGTACACCCGCGAGATGGACCGGCGGATGGAGTTCACCGACCGGGCCGCCTCCGGCTGGCGCGGCGGGCGGGGCAAGCGCTGGCAGCCGCCACCCCGGGCCGAGGTCGTCGACCGGCTGGAGCGGGCCGGGCTGCTCCCGGCGATCCTGTTCATCTTCAGCCGCGCGGGGTGCGACGCCGCGGTCCAGCAGTGCCTCAACGCCGGGCTGCGCCTCACCGACCCCGACGAGCGGGCCGAGATCCGGCGCATCGTGTCGGCCAAGGTGGCGCACCTGCCCGCCGACGACCTGTCGGTGCTGGGCTACTGGGAGTGGCTCGACGGCCTGGAGCGGGGCGTCGCCGCCCACCACGCCGGCATGCTGCCCGCCTTCAAGGAGGCGGTCGAGGAGTGTTTCGTCAAGGGCCTGGTCAAGGCGGTCTTCGCGACCGAGACGCTGGCGCTGGGGATCAACATGCCGGCCCGCTGTGTGGTGCTGGAGCGGCTGGTCAAGTTCAACGGCGAGGCCCACGTCGACCTGACCCCCGGGGAGTACACGCAGCTCACCGGCCGGGCCGGGCGCCGCGGCATCGACGTCGAGGGCCACGCCGTGGTGCTGTGGAGCCCCGACGTGGATCCGCGGCACGTGGCCGGGCTCGCCTCCACGCGGACCTATCCGCTGCGGTCGTCGTTCCGGCCGTCGTACAACATGGCGGTCAACCTGGTCGGCACGGTCGGCGCGGAGAAGTCGCGGGAGCTGCTGGAGTCGTCGTTCGCCCAGTTCCAGGCGGACCGCTCGGTGGTCGGCCTGGCCCGGCAGGTGCAGCGCAACGTCGAGACCATGCAGACGTATGGTGCGGACGCCGCCTGCCACCACGGCGACTTCGACGAGTATTTCGGGCTCCGCGTGGCCATCGCCGACCGGGAGAAGGCCCTGTCCCGCCAGGGCGTCCAGCAGCGCCGGTCGGCCGCCGTCTCGTCCCTGGAGAAACTGCGGATCGGTGACGTGATCCGGGTGCCGCAGGGCCGCCGGGCCGGGCTGGCCGTGGTGCTGGAGCCGTCGGCCGCCGGGTTCGGTGAGCCGAGGCCGCTGGTGCTCACCCAGGACAGGTGGGCCGGCCGGGTCAGTCCCGGCGACTTCGGCGGCGAGGTGGAGGTGCTGGCCCGGGTGCGGGTGCCCCGCAACTTCAACCACCGCTCGCCGGGCGCTCGCCGTGATCTGGCCGCGCAGGTGAGCGCCACCGGCCTGGACCGTCATCCCGACCGCCGCCGCAGTGGCCGCAGCCGGGCCAACCCCGGGGAGGACGCCGAGGTCGCCCTGCTCAAGGTGCGGTTGCGGCAGCACCCGTGCCACGCGTGCCCGGAGCGGGAGGATCACGCCCGCTGGGCCGAGCGGCGGCACCGGCTGGAGCGTGACACCGACACGCTGCGCGCCAAGGTGGCCGGGCGGACCGGGTCGCTGGCCCGGACGTTCGACCAGGTGTGCGCGGTGCTGACCACCCGCGGCTACCTGTCCGCCGACGGCGAGGTGACCGACGCCGGCCGGATGCTCGGGCGCATCTGGTCGGAGGCCGATCTGCTGGTCGCCGAGTGCCTGCGCCAGGGCGTGTGGGACGGTCTGGCGCCCGACGAGCTGGCCGCGGCCGTGTCGATGGTGCTCTACGAGTCGCGGCGTGAGGGCGACGACCGGGCGTCGGTGCCGAAGGGCCCGATCAGCGCCGCGGTCGACGCGTGCGCCAAGCTGTGGGGCGAGATCGCCGCCGACGAGAGTGAGTACGGTCTGTCGCTGACGCGGGAGCCCGATCCCGGATTCGTCTGGCCGATGTTCCGCTGGGCGCGGGGCGAGCCGCTGGCCCGGGTGCTGGCCAGCGGGCACCACGACGCCGACATGCCGGCCGGTGACTTCGTTCGCTGGGCGCGGCAGGTCCTCGACCTGCTCGGCCAGATCAAGGAGGCGTCGGCGGCGTCGCCGAGTGTCAAGGAGACGGCGCGTAAGGCGATCACCGCGGTCAACCGGGGGGTGCTGGCCCTGCAGAGCGCTCTGTGACCGGTGCACACCGATGACCGGCCGCCCGCCGGCCGCCCGCGAAGGGGCGGCCACGGTGTGGGCGGCCGTGGGTCGGATCGCCGCGCGCTAGGGGCGGCCGGCGGGCGGCCACGGTGTGGGCGGCGGCGGGTCGGATCGCCGCGCGCGGGGGAGAAGCGGCCGGGGGTGTGGGCGGCCGTGGGTCGGATCGCCGCGCGCTAGGGGCGGCTGGCGGGCGGCCACGGTGCGGGCGGCGGCGGGTCGGATCGCCGTGCGCGGGGGAGAGGCGGCCGGGGGTGTGGGCGCCCGGGGGTGTGGGCGGCCGCGGGCTGGGATCGCCGCGCGCGACGGAAGGGCCCGGTTGAGTGGGAAGGGCGTCCGGGCGCGCGAAAGGGCGGCGGCCGGGTGCGACGGCTGGGCCGCCGGGTGCGGGCGATCGTCGCGGATGGTGAATCTCCGTTGACGCTGTCATTGGCATGATTCAAGAATTGCGGCGGCGGCATTGGCGGGGTTCATTTGTTGTCGCGGCGCACCGCGAGACACCGGAGGTCCGGAAGTAGGGGACATGAGCGCGGGCTCACCGCATCTGATCGGCTGGTCCGGTGGCGTGGTGGCGGAGTCCGTGCTGGCGGTCATCGACGCGGACACCGCGGTCATCGAGCTGTCGGTGTGGGGCGGCTGGGATCGCCGGTTGTCCGCGCAGGCCCGTACGGTGCTGGACAAGTGCCTGGCCGAGCACCCCACCGGCGTGATCGTCGACCTGCATCATCTGCGTGATCCGCACGCGGTGAGCGCCCCGCTGTGGCTGACCGCCTGCTCGCAGGGCGCGGCCATGGAGCCGCCGATCGTGATCGCGGTCTGTGTGCCGGCGGCCACGCCGCTGGCCCGCCGGCTGCGGCGTCTCGGGGCGCGGGACTGGCTGGTGCTGTATGCGTCGGTGCCGCAGGCGCGGGCCGCCCTGGCCGGCGCGCATCCGCTGCCGGACCGGATGCATCTGGCGCTGCCGCCCGACTCGGCGGCGGCGGTGCAGGCCCGTTCGCTGGTCACCGAGGCCTGCGCCGGCTGGGGCCTGCGTCATCTGTGTGAACGGGCGAGACTGGTCATTTCCGAGCTGGTGGTGAATGCCGCCGAGCATGCGGGTACCGATATCGAGGTGATCGTGTCGTCGCGTGGCGCCGGCGCCGGGGCCGCCCTGCACCTGGCCGTCTACGACGGTGGCACGGTGCTGCCCCGGGTGCGTGACCCGGTGCCGGGGCCGCTCGGGCCGTCGCTGTCGGACCGCGGGCTGGGTTTGCGCATCGTGAGCGCGGCGGCCTCGTCGTGGGGCGCGCTGCCGGCCCGTGGCGGCAAACTGGTGTGGGCCATCGTCCGTTCCCGCCCGGAGGAGGCGCTTTGGTGACTGCGACGCGGATCGGCGGGGTACGCGATGGCGACCGTTCCGGGCGGGAGGTGGCGCTTTGGTGACTGCGACGCGGATCGGCGGGGCACGTGGCGGTGACCGTTCCGGGCGGGAGGAGGCGCTTTGGTGACCGCGACGCGGATCGACGGGGCACGCGACGGCGACCGTTCCGGGCGGGAGGTGGCGCTTTGGTGACCGCGACGCGGATCGACGGGGCACGCGACGGCGACCGTCTGCTGATCACCTTGCGGGGCAGTCTCGACGCGATGTCGGTGGATGCCCTGCAGAGCCAGCTCTTCGACCTGACCCGGCTGTACGACCTGATCGGGCTGAGCGACCCGGTCCGGCAGATTCACATCGACGTGGCCGGGGTGGACTTCTGCGACGCGGCGGGGCTGCGGATGCTGGTGGCGGCCCGCCGGGTGGCCGAGTCCCGCCAGGCCACCTGTCACCTGCACGATCCGCAGCCGCACCTGCGGTGGCTGCTGCGGGCGACCCGGGCCGCCGACCTCTTCGACGGTGTCTGACCGGGCGCCTCAGTCGTAGTAGAAGTCCATCGCCTCGCCCGATCTCGCGGGCTTCCGGATGCCCGACGCCTTGCCGTGGGCGCTCAACGTGGTGGTCATCTCGAGGGTGTCCGTGCCGTCCTTCAGCGACACCTTGATCGAGGTCACCCAGCCGGCCGCGTCGGTGGTGGCGGTGAAGGCGCCGCCGCCGCCCAGTACCGAGACGGCCGGTGTGCCCACCGGCAGGAAACGGTCACTGTCGATGTCGATGGTCCCGCCATACGTGTTCGGCCCGATGCTCGCCACCTCGTCGATCGCCTTGGTGAACCGGGACAGGCCGGTCGGGTCGGTCATGTCGTACGCGTACGGCGAATCCGCCTTGATCCGTTTGAGGTCGAGGTGGACCCAGGTCTCGCCGTCCGCCGAGCGCGAGTAGAGGTCGCTGCCGATCACGATCCGCTGCGTGGATCCGGTCCCGGTCAGCGTGTACTTCACCGAGATCCGCCGGGCCTTCGGGTCGTGGACGCCGGAGCCGGTGACCTTCTTGGCGTCCGGCGCCTCGCCGTCGGTGGTGAACCGGTAGGTGGCGTTCCTCGTTTTCTCCAGGGCGGCGAGCAACTGCTCGCGGGGGCTGGGGCCGGCCGGGCCGGGGGAGGGCGCCGGTGGGGATGTTGCCGGGGCCGGTGCGGCCGGAGCGGGGCTCTCCGGGGTGCTGCAACCCGCGGTGGCCAGGACGGCGGCGGTCACCAGCGCAGCGTGGTACCACTTCATGAGGATCCTTCATGATCGATTGCGGCGGTGAGCCTAATCGATCGGCGGCCAGGTGCGCGCGGTGGTCTCGAACAGGCGCTGGTCGCTCTGCACCGGCACCACGCACAGCAGGTGGCCGCCGGGGGCGCGCAGTGTCTTGTGGCCGCCGTGGTCGGCGACCATGGTGGCGCCGAGGGCCAGCAGCCGCGCGGTCTCGGCCGGCACGTCGTCGGTCTCCATGTCGACGTGGTATCGGGGCGCGTCGTCGACCGACTGCACGTCGACGGCGAGCCCCGGCAGCGCGCCGACCAGGGCGATGAACTCCTCCTCGCCGGGCACCGGCGTGGCGGTGGCCCCGAAGGCGCCGGCCCAGAACGATGCGGCGGCGGGCGTCTCGGCGGACGGGGTGTCGATGAAGATGCCGAAGAGGCGGCTGCGATGCATGATCACACCCTACTGATAGAGACCGTCCAATTGCGACCGGTAACGGTCCTCGGCGGCGCGGCGGCGGATCTTCATCGACGGGGTGAGGATGCCGCTCTCCACGTCGAGGTGGTGGTCGAGGATCACGAACTTCTTGATCGTCTCCCACGAGTTGAGGCCGGCGTTCAGCTCGTCCACCGCGCGGGAGACCTCCTCGACGATCTCCGGGGACCGCACGAACGCCGGATAGTCGTCCGAGCCGGGCCGTTTCGCCGCCTCGTCGGGATCCAGGTCGATCAGCGCCGTGACGTACTTGCGGTTGTCGCCGTGCACGATCACGTGGCCGGCGAGCGGGCACAGCGCCTTGAACCGGGCCTCGATCAGCTGCGGGGCCACGTACTTGCCGTTCGAGGTCTTGATCAGGTCCTTCTTGCGGTCGGTGACCCGCAGCGAGCCGCGCGCGGTGATCTCGCCGATGTCGCCGGTGTGCAACCAGCCGTCGACCAGCACGTCGCCGGAGTCGCGGTGGTGGTAGCCGCTCATCAGCCCGGGGCCGCTCAGCAGGATCTCGCCGTCCTCGGCGATCCGCACCCGGGTGCCCGGCAACGGGCGGCCCACGGTGCCGTACTCCGGGTCGTCCGGCCGATTGAAGATCGTGGTGGCGCACGACTCGGTGAGGCCGTAGCCCTCGGCGACCGGCAGCCCGATGGCGCCGAACCAGGCCGCGATGTCGGGGGAGAGGGCCGACGCGCCAGAGATGAAGTAGCGCATCCGGCCGCCGAACCGGGCCCGTACCTTCGCCAGCAGCAGGTCGGCCAGCGGGTTGCGGTGCCCGGCCCGGACCGCCCAGCGGAACAGCCGGCCCTTGAGCCCGCCGCCGACGGCCGCGGTCACCCCCGCGTACACCTTCTCGAAGATCCGCGGCACCGCCGGCATGATGGTCGGCCGGACCTCGGTGAGCCGCTGCACGATCCGGCTCACGTCGCCGTCGACGGCGAACTCGAAACCGACCGACAGCTGGCACGCCAGCAGCGCCTTGCCGAACGCGTGGGACAGCGGCAGCCAAAGGTAGCCGACGTCGTCGGGCCGGACGATGCCCATCGCCTGGATCGCCAGCCCCTGGTAGACCCAGGCGCCGTGGGTGATCCGCACCCCCTTCGGCTTTCCGGTGGTGCCGGACGTGTAGATCAGCGTCGCCAGATCGTCCGGCCGGACCGCCGCGGTGACCCGGTCGACCAGTTCCGGGTCGGCGGCGAGGGCCTCCCGGCCGCGGGCACGCAACTCGCCGAGCTCGTCGAAGCTGATCACCCGCTCCACGTGCGGGGCGACCTTGGCCAGGTGCGACGCGTTCTCGACGAACGCGAACCGGCTGCCCGAGTCGGTGAGGATGTGCTCGACCTCGTCCGGCGACGACGACGGGTAGACAGTGGTGGTGGCGCCGCCCGCGCACATCACCGCGAAGTCCGCCTCGATCCACTCGACTCGGGTGGCGGAGACGATCGCGACCCGCTCCTGCGGGCGCAGGCCCAGCGTGATCAGAGCGGCGGCGATCTCTCGGACCGCTTGCGCGGTGTCGGCCCAGGTCTGCGGCGCCCACGATCCGTCGCCGGCCGCCGGGTCCGGCCTCCGATAGGCGACATCCTCGGGGGTACGGCCGGAGCGCGCCAGGAACATCGCGCCGAACGACGGCGGACTGTCCCGCCGCAACTCGGTGAGCAGGGCTTCCTCGGCCGCGGGCGCGGCGCACTCGGTCACGCGGACTCCTCGGTGGCAGGGGGCCTCGACCGGCCGGCGCAGCCTGCCGGACGGCTCGGGGCTTATTTCTCATGAACTTATCGGTCACCTGACAACCCCTGCGCGGCGGCGCGGGCAGGATGGACGCGTGGCCGACTACATTCTTGACGATCTGGAACTCGCCCAGGAGGCCGCGCTCGCCGGCGCCGCCGAGGGCCTGCGGCACTTCGCGGCGCTCGCCGGGCTGCCCCGGGAGGTGAAGCAGGACGGCAGCGTGGTGACCGCCGCCGACCGGGCCGTCGAGGACCGGATCCGGGAGGTGCTGACCGGCGCCCGCCCCGGCGACACGATCCTCGGCGAGGAGCACGGCGAGACCGCCGGCGACGGCGGCCGCCGGTGGATCATCGACCCCATCGACGGCACCCACCTGTTCGTCGAGGGCGACGACCGCTGGCTGGTGCTGATCGCCCTCGAGGAGCGCGGCGAGATCACCGTCGGCGTCGCGGCGCTGCCCGCCCAGGGCCGGATCTTCTGGGCGGTACGCGGTGGAGGCGCCCGGCAGGCCGAGATCCACGACGGCCGGATCACCGGCGAGCAGAAGATCGCGGTCGCCGGTGGGGGCGCGCCCGACCTGTCGATCAGCCGGCTCGGTGTCGTCCCCGACTGGGACCGGGCCGACGTCGCCGCGCTCATCGACGCCGCCGCCGAGCGGCCCTGGTCCCTGCATCCCGGCCTGCTCGTGGCCCGCGGCGACCTGGACGTGGCGGTGCAGACCAGCGGCAAGATCTGGGACTTCGCGGCCACGTCGCTGATCGTCACCGAGGCCGGTGGCGACTACCGCGGCCTCGACGGGCGCACCACCCCCGGCCCGGGGGCGTCGCTCTACAGCCGCAGCGCGGAGCTCGGCGACGCCGCCCTGGCCGTGCTGAGTTAGACCCTGGCCGTGCTCGGTCAAACAGTCGGGGCGTGCAGGGTGATGGTGGTCCAGGCGCCGACGTGCACCTGGTCGCCGTCCTTGAGGGTGCGCGACTGGCCGGTGCCGAGCGGCTGCTCCTCGTCGTTGATCCAGGTGCCGTTCGAGGAGCCGACGTCGGACACCAGCCACGTCCCGTCGGTGCTGAAGGTGAGCAGCGCGTGGTTGTGCGACACGCCCGGGTCGGACGGGGCCGCGCCCAGGTCGATCTCCGGCGTGGTGCCCTTCGACGCACTGCGCCGGCCGATCCGCACCTGCGGCGGGGCCAGCGGGATCGTCTGCGGGATCGACCCGGCCGGGAACGCCACACCCTGGATGTCGTTGAGCGCGAAGTAGTCCGGATCGGCGGCGACGGTCGCCGTCCACGGGCCGGCGGGCGCCACCACCGGCGGCGGATCGATCTGCGGGACCCGGCCGGTGCTGTGGTCGTACCCGCAGTCCTCGCAGAACCGGAACGGGCCGCTGCGCGGATAGCCGCAGTTGGGGCACTTCTCCTTGACCGGGGCGGCCGGCTGCTCGGTGACCGGCACCGACAGCAGCGGCGCGGCCGGGGCGGCGCCGTCGATGCGTGTCCCGCACGTGTCGCAGAAGTCACCCTCGGCCGAGGCGTGACCCTTCGGGCAGGTGTACATCGTCACTGGCCGCGACCCACCCGCACGGTCTTGGTCGAGCGGGTGTCCAGCGCCATCTCGTCCTCGGCCGCCACCTTGCGGCGCAACCGGACCGTACCGGTCACCGGGTCCTCGATCTCCACCACCTTGGCCAGCAGCTCCTCGGTCGCCTTGTTGCCGCTGGCGTGCGCGAGCTGCGCGGCCCGGCCGAACTTGATGGTCGCGGTCCGGTCGTCGCCGGCCTCGCGGGCGGCCAGGCCGGCCTGGATCGCGTCGGCCAGCTCGGCCTGCCCGGTGTAGTGGGCGACCTGCCGGTTGATCCGGGTGGACAGCGCGGTGTCGTCCGTCCACACTGCCCGGACCAGGGCGCGGGCGTGCTCGGTGTCACCCTCCATGATGTGCACCCGGGCGGCCAGCATCTCGTCGCCGGAGCCGCCGGCCGGCACGTCGACACAGATGTGGTAGTCGCGGCTCTCCTGGCCCCACGAGCCGAGCGGATAGCGGCCGGCCCGCGGACCGTCCTCGACCCGCTTGCCGGTCAGGTCGGCGACCTGCGGCTCCACCTGCTTGACGAACCGGACCGAGGCGTTGACCGGCGTCCACACCTTCAGCTGCACGTCGGCGGAGGTCTTGCCCATCGCCGCGGTGATCATCTGCTGGAAGGAGGCGGTCAGCTCCATCGGCTTGGCCACGATGTCCACGGTGCCGAGCATCCGGTCGGCGATCTTGCGCAGCTCGGCGACCTTCCAGTTCGCGCCGACGCCCCGGCAGTCGCAGATGAACTGCTCCTTGATCTGGTCCAGCACGCTGTCCAGGTATCCGTACCGCTCGCCGTTGTCGCCGTCGGTGAGCAGGATGGCGTGCTTGATGTCGCCCGGCCGCTGCGCGAACAGCTGCGCGGCCAGCAGCAGCCACGCGCCCATCGCGGTGCCGCCGTTGGCCTGCAGCCGGTCGATGGCGACGGCGGCCGCGGCCCGGGTCTGCGGCGACGCGACCGCCAGCCGGCCCGGCTCCGGGAAGAGCTGCTGGGCGGTGCTGACGCCGGCGATGATGGCGAAGTGGACACCGTCGTCGATGCACTCGACGGCGGCCTTGGCGGCCTGGCGGGCGGCGCCGATCCGGCCCTCGGCCTGCATCGAGCCGGACGCGTCGACGATGATGATCTCGGTCGCGCCACCGGTACGGCGGCCGCCCTCGCCACCGCTCGACGTGACGGTCACGATCGCGTTGACTTCACTCGCGCCCAGGGCGAGGTACTCGTTCTGGAAGGCCTCGGCGGTGTAGGACACTCTCGGGACTCCTTACGCGTTGGTGGTGTCGAGGTCGATGGTCTCCGGCTCGGGCACGGTGGCCGCCGGGCGGACCGGGATCACCGCGACCGTGATGTTGTCGGCGCCGCCGGCCGCGTTCGCGTACGCGACCATCGCCCGCGCTGCTCCGAGCAGGCTGTTCGCGGCGGTGAGGCATTCCCGTACCAGATTGCCGAGCTCGGCCGGGTCGACCAGGTAGTTCCACAGGCCGTCACTGCACAGCAGCAGGTGCCCCGGCTCGGTCGCGGTGAACGAGCGCACCCGCGGCCGGACCGGCCCGGCGTCGGCGCCCAGCCAGGCGGTGATGGCGTGGGCCTTCGGGTCGTTCATCGCCGACACCGGGTCGGCGCCCAGCGCGATGACGTGGGTGGCCCACGAGTCGTCCTCGGTGAGCTGCTCGGCCGGGCCCTGCGGGCCGAGCCAGTAGACCCGGCTGTCGCCGACCCAGCCGTAGCCGACGTGCGGCCCGCGCACCGCGGCCGCCACGATCGTGCAGGCCGGGTTGGCGGCGGCGCGGCGCGGGTCGCCGGTGTGCGCGAGCGACGCGACAGCGGCGGCGGCGCCGGTGATGGCGTGCGCGACCGCGCCGGCCAGCCCGACCGCGCCCGCCGGACGCTCCAGGCTGTCCAGGTCGACGGTCTCGTCCGTGCCGTCGGTGACGAACGGGACGTCCGGGTGCCGGGCGCCGGCCAGCAGCTCCCCGGCGGCGCGGACGGCGATGTCGGAGGCGGCGTCCGGGTCGAACGACGCCGACACGCCGTCGCAGACCACCACGTCGGCGGCGTCCTCGCCGACCGCCAGCCACATGGCGTCCTCGTTGCGGTGGTGCCGCCGCCCGCGGTCGCTCACCGCCGCGCCGGCCGGGCCGCCGTCGGCCTCCAGATGATCGCGGGATCGGCCGGCCATCATGCCGCACTCCTCGCAGTACCCGTCGTCGCCCACGGAGCCCGCCGCCCCGCACCGCGCGCAGTCCTTGCGGGCCGGCGCCGCGGGGCCGGCCGCGGCCTCGGGAACGGGCGGTTCCGCGAGCCTACGCCCGCACACCTCACAGTAGGTAGCGCCGGAGGCCAGCTCGTCCTCACAGGAGGCACAGTCGGTCGTCAGGGTCATGAGCGCGGTTCCGCCCCTCTCACGTACGCGTCCGCGGGCGTACCGCGTTCGCCAGGTCCACCAGGCGGATCTTCTCCGTGCCGTGCGTCGCCCGGGCCATCTCCCGGTACGCCGACTCCAGCGCGAACCGCACGTCTCGTTCCGGCTGCCGTTCCGCCGGTTCGCCGCCGATCACCGTGGCCAGGTCGGCCCCGGCGATCTTGGCGCCGCCGCCGAGAGTACGCAGCACCTGCTCGAGCAGTTCGGCCCGGAGGGTGGCCAGTTGCGCCGCCTCCACCTCGAGCCGCGAGATCAGCCCGGCCGCGGTGGTCAGCGAGTCCACGTCGACGACCGCGGCCCGGTGCGACCGGACCAGTGCCCGGATCGCGCCGATCTGCGAGATCGGGTACGCCGACGACGTGCCCGGCACCCGGTTGTACGCCTCGACCGCCCCGGCCCGGTCCCCGCTCTCCATCCGGCAGCGCGCCAGCCCGGCCGCTGCCGTCGTGTACGCCGGATCGGTGCGGCTGACCACGTCGTAGTATCCGCACGCGGTGGCCGGGTCGCCGGCCAGCTCGGCGGTGACCCCGAGCGCCAGCTGCGGGGCCAGCTCGCCGGGCAGCGCCGACCACACCGCGTCGAACCGCTGCCGGGCACGCGCCCAGTCCTCGGTGGCGAGCGCGAGCAGACCGTCGTACCAGTCCACCCGCCAGTCCGGCTCCATCGCGTCGCGGACCCGGGCCGCGGCCTCGGCGTCGCCCTGGTCGATGTGCGCCCGCATCCGCCGCAGCCCCACCTCGGCCGAGTCCTGCGGGGCGGCGTCGAGCTGGGCCAGCACCGTCTTCGGGTCGGCCGCGGTGATCGAGGCGATCATGCCGGCCGCCGGGTCGCTCAGGTCGACGAGCGGGGTCGGCAGGTCCTGCCGGCGCGGCCGGTCGTCACGCAGATCGGTGCGCAGCTCGCCGGTGAAGAACCGGGAGATCGCCGGCCGCGGGGTGCCGTCGGCGGCCAGCACCTGGCGCAGCACGCCCAGCATCTGCTCGGCCATCTCGGCGGCGTCGGCGAACCGCTGGTCCGGGTCGGTGTGCGTGGCCTGCCGCAGCAGCCGGTAGAAGCTCTCGTGCTTCTGGTAGACCTCGAACTCGCCACGATCCGGCAGGCTGTGCGCGAACGTGCTCTGGTAACCGCGGAAGTCGGTGGTGAGCACGGCCAGCGTACGGCCGATGGTGTAGAGGTCGGACTGCGGTGACGGCCCGTCGGTGGCCATCTCCGGCGCTTGGTATCCGACCGTGCCGTAGATCGCCGCGTCCTGGTCGTCGACGTGCACCACGCCGCCCAGGTCGATCAGCCGCATCTGGTCGCCGGACTGGATCACGTTGTCCGGCTTGAAGTCGCAGAAGATCAGGCCCCGCTCGTGCAGGTAGCCGAAGGCGGGCATGATCTCCAGGACGTAGGCGAGCGCCTGGTCGACCGGCAGCGGGTCGGCCGCCCCGGCCCCGCGGCGCTCCTTGAGCAGGTCCTTGAGCGACTTGCCGCCGACATACTCCATCACGATGTAACCGGCGCCGTCGTGCTCGACGAAGTTGTAGATCTTGACGATGTTCGGGTGCTCGACCTCGGCCAGGAACCGCCGCTCGGCCACCGCGGCGGCCAGGGCGTCCTCGTCACCGGAGTTGAGCAGGCCCTTGAGCACCACCCAGCGGTCCGACACGTTCTTGTCCACGGCCAGGTAGACCCAGCCCAGGCCGCCGTGCGCGAGCGGGCCGACCACCTCGTACTGCCCGGCCACCAGGTCGCCCTTGACCAGTTTCGGGGTGAAGTTGAACGCCTCGCCGCAGTTGGCGCAGAAGCCGGACGAGCGGGCCGGGCGGTCGCCGCGGGCCCGGCCGACCGGCTTGCCGCACTTGGCGCAGTACCGCTTCGACTCCGGCACCTCGGCGACGGCCATCACCGCGGTCGCCGGATCCGCGGTGCGGATCGGCGCGATTTCCACCAGGCCGCCGCCGAAGCGCCGGGCCGACGCCCCGGTGCGGGAGCTCGACGACGTCCGGCCACTTCCCCGGGTACGGGTGGACAGCGCGCTGCTGCTGCGGGAGGAGGCGGCGGTGCCCTGCCGGGGCGTGGGCGCCGGGGCGGGCGTGCCGGCGACCGGGGCCAGCCCGCACGTGTCGCAGTACCCGTCCTCGATCGTCCCGTCGCAGCCGGCCCGGGCACATCCGCCGGAGACGGGCGTGGCCGCGACCGGCACGGGCGCGGCGGCGGGCGTGGCTGCCGGTGCGGCGGCCGGGGCCAGGCCACAGGTGTCGCAGTAGCCGTCCTCGATCGTGCCGGAACAGTTGGGGCGCTGGCAGGTCATCGGGCCTCCCGGGCGGCGATGGTGGCGGAGAGCGCGTCCTGGTATCTCTCGACGGCGGCCCGTGCCGCGGCGAGATCACAGGGCGCCTGGTGCAGGACGTCACGTGCGGTCTGGGCGAGCGGGCTGAGCTGCGGATCCTCGTCGAGGCCCCGGCTCAGCGCCTTGGCCCGGAAGGCGTCCAGGCGGCCGCGCAGCTCGTTGCGCTCGGCGAGCAGCCCGGTGTGGTGGGCCTGGGCCGACCGCAGCGCCGCCAGCCGCTCCCTGGCCTGCCGGTTCCACGCCGACAGGCGCGGGCTGATCAGCGCCCAGTGCCCGGCGGCGGCCAGCGCGTCGATCGCGGCCAGCTCGGGGCGGGGATCGGCACCCCGTACCACGATGATCTTGTCTGGGGGGAAACGCCCGTCGACCGCCTCGCGGGCCGCGTCCGCGGACGTCTGTGCCGCCTCGATCTCGGCGACGACGGTCCGGGCGTCGCGCAGCCGCTGCGACAGCGAGGCCCGCAGCTCGGCCGCGGAGGTCCGCTCCGCGTCCGCCCGCGCGATCAGCGCCCGCACCCGCTCCAGGCCGGAGACGTCCGCGCCGAGCGGATCCGACAGCAGCGTCCCGGTGAGATCGCCCAGCAGCCGGTCCGCCTCGTCGAGCAGCCGATCGGTCTCGGCGGCCAGCCCGCCCGCGGTCTGCCGGGTCAGGTCCCGCACGTGCAGCAGCGCGTCGGCGGCCTCGGCGGCGGCCGGCGTCGCCCGCCGCCACGCCTCGCCGGCGCTGGTGACGACAGCGACCGCGGTCGCGAACGCCGCCTCCATCGCGGCCAGCAGCTCCGCCGGCGTGCACGTGGAGATCACCTGGCCGGAGCCGAGGAGCCCGCGCTGCGCCAGCGGCACCGTCGCTGTCGAGAGGGTGATCGAGCTGCCCAGCACCTCCTGCTGGAAGGCGGCCCGGTCGGCGTCGCTCATCCGGCGCTGCGAGCGCAGCGCCCGCGCCCGGTCGATCACCTCGCCCAGCTGGCGATGTCCCTGCCAGAGCCGGGCCAGGGCGTCACCGGCGTCGGCCCAGGCGGTGGCGGTCCGGCCGGTCAGCTTGATCCGGCCCAGCTCCTGGCGGTCCGGGTTCTGGTCCAGCTCGACCAGGTTCGCGGCGATCGCGGCGACCGCCTTCTCCAGGCGCGCCAGCTCGGTCTCGGCGGCGTGCATCGTCGTCATCGGTACCGTGCCGCGGGGGGTGCCGGGGCGCTGCCACCGAGCCAGCGGCTGTAGATCTTCGCCCAGGTGCCGTCGGCGCGCATCCGCTCCAGCACCGCGTTGACGTACTGGGTGAACTCCGGATGCGTCTTGGCGATCGCGATCGCGTACGGCTCCTCGGTGAACCTCGGGCCGACCACCTTGGCGTACGGGTCCTGCGCGGCCATCCCGGCGAGGATGGTGTCGTCGGTGGAGACCGCCTCCGCCTCACCCAGCTGGAAGGCGACCAGGCACGCACCGTAGTCGGGCCGCACGACCAGCTTCGGTGGCGGACTCACCTTCGTCAGATTGTCCAGCGAGGTCGAGCCGGCGACCGAGCAGACCAGCCGGTCGCCCAGGTCCTCGATCCGCTGCACCGGCGAGTCCTTGCCGACCAGCAGCCGCTGCCCGGCCTCGTAGTAGACGGTGGAGAAGTCGACCCGCTCCCGGCGGGCGCAGTTGACCGTCATGGTGCTGACCACCATGTCGACGGTGCCGCCCTCGACCTTGTCCATCCGCTCGGCGTTGGGGACGATCCGCAGCTCCAGGCGGTCCGGGTCACCGAAGATCGCCCGCGCGACCTCCCGTGCCACGTCGATGTCGAAACCCTCGATCCGGCCGGTGAACGGGTCCCGCGAGCTGAACAGCACGGTGCCCTGGTTGGTGCCGACGATCAGCCGGCCCCGCTCCTTGATCTTCTGCATGTAGCTGGCCGGCGAGATCTGCAGTCCCGCCGCGGGCCGGAGGCTGGCCCGCGGGTCGTCGCACGGCCGGGACGCCGGCGCGGGCGCGGAGCTTGCCGACGGCGCGACGCTGACCTGCGGCTTCGCCGGCGGCTCCGCGGTGGTGCAGGCGGTCAGCCCGGTCACGGCGAGCATCACCGACAGGGCAAGGGCAACGGGGGTACGGGTCACCGGTACTCCTCCAGCCGGGCTCGCAGTCCCAGCGCCGCGCACACGCCGATCGCCAGCGCCAGCAGCGGGCCGAGGATCGTCAGCACGCCGAGCCCGCGGCCCGCCGAGCGGATCTGGTCGTCGAACGCCGCCCGCCGATCGGTCAGCGCGTCGCTCAGGGTCCTGGTCACCGCGTCGAACGTCGCCGCGGTCTCCTCGCTGACCGCCTTGCGTACCGCGCCCTCGTAGTCGCCGTTGTCGTCCAGCCGGCGGATCTCGTCGTGCACCGCCAGGTAGGCGTCGTGCTGGGTGCCGGCCTTCGCCATCAGACCGGCCACCTCGTCGAACTCCGGCCCGGTCACCGAGAACCGCTGCCGCAGCGTCGTGAAGTCGTCCTCCAGCTTGCCGCGCCCGGCCCGGGCGGCCAGGGTGAGCGCCTCGTCGGCCCGCTCCCGCAGCACCAGGTTCCGGTTCTCGGCCAGCGCCTCGGCCGGGGCCGAACCGTCCCGGTCCGCGCCGTCCAGCCGGGCCCGCTGGTGCGCGAAGACCCCGGCACAGACCACCGCCAGCAGCACCGTCAGCGCCGAGGCGGTCAGCAGCGGCACGTTGAACGTGCGATGGGTGGTACGGCTCAGATGCGCCTGCGTCGCGATCAGCGCCACACCCAGCACGATGAGCAGCACCAGCAGCAGCATCAGCCACCAGGAGCTGCGCGCCCCCGCGTAGCCGTCCGACGCCTCCCGCTGCGCCTGCTGGAACAGCGCCTGCGCCTGCGGCTGTAACGTGTCCCGGTTGAGCTGCGAGGCGGTCGACAGGTAGGACGCGCCGACCGGCTTGCCCTGCCGGTTCAGCGCCCGGGCGGTCGCGACCAGCGCCGTGTAGTCGCTGAGACCGGTCGTGATCGACCGGATCGCCTCGGCGCCCGCACTGCCCTCCGGCACCCGGCGGGCGGCCGAGGTCAGGGCGGCCGCGGCATCGGCCAGCTTCTCGTTGTAGCGGTCGGTCAGCTTCGGCGGCTCCAGGCCGCCGGTGATGAACGCCTGCGCGGCGGTGGCGTCGGCGTCGGCGAGCGACGACCAGACCGTCTCCGCCTCGGCGAGCAGCGGCTGGGCCCGATCCCGCAGATCACCGGTGCCGGTGGCGGCCGAGGCCGCGGTCAGGCCGGTGACCAGGCCGGTCAGGGCGGTGAGCACGAGCAGGACGGCGAGCAGCAGCTGAAGGCGGCCGGGCGAGGTGTGCCGCAGCCCGGCGAGGCGGGTCAACGCCGCGCGTGGGGGCGCCTGAACTGCTGTCACGCTGGGTCGCCTCTCCCCGTTCCAACTGCCTGTCTGCGCTATGGGATCGCACGTCCACTGTGCGTCATGAGCGCAAGCCCCTCGTCGGCAAGAGGCGCCCCGCGGACCGTCCGCCGGGCGCCTCGTTCACCGGTTTCTCAACTCAGTTCGCGCTTGAGCAATTTGCCCGTCGCCGTCATGGGCAGAGACTCGACGATCTTGACGATCCGAGGGTACTTGTAGGCGGCCATCTGCTCCCGGCTCCACGCCACGAGTTCCTCCTCGGTGACCGTGGCGCCCGGCTTCAGGATCACGAACGCCTTGATCTCCTCGCCGTGCTGCTCGTGCGGGACGCCGATCACCGCGCTCAGCGACACCGCCTCGTGCATCAGCAGGACCTCCTCGATCTCCCGCGGGTAGACGTTGAAGCCACCCCGGATGATCATGTCCTTGGCGCGGTCGACGATGTAGTACCAGCCGTCGGAGTCACGACGGGCCAGATCACCGGTACGGAACCAGCCGTCCCGCATCACCTCGGCGGTCGCCTCCGGCCGGCCGATGTAGCCACGGAAGATGTTGTGGCCACGGATCGCGATCTCACCGATCTCGTCCGGCTTGTCGATGCTGTTCCAGTCGCCGTCGATCAGCTTCACCTCGACACCCCAGATCGGGATGCCGATCGACCCGGGACGCGGCTCGCTGCCCGGAGCGCTGAAGGTGGCCACCGGGGACGTCTCGGACAGCCCGTACCCCTCCAGGATGGTGACCCCGAACCTCTCCTTGACCGCCTTGATGATCTCCACCGGCAAACTCGACCCGCCGGAGACCGCGATGCGCATGTTCGCCGCGATCCGCTCGACGTCCACGCTCTCCTTCAGGGCGTTGAGCAGACCCCAGTACATCGTCGGCACACCCGCGAAGAAGGTCACGTTCTCGCTCTGCAGCAGCGCGACAGCGGCGTCCGGGTCGAAACGGGGCAGCAGCACCAGCGTCGACGCCGTCGAGAAACCGGCGTTCATGTTCACCGTCGAGCCGAACGAGTGGAACAGCGGCAGCACCAGCAGATGCGTGTCGGTGGCCGGCTGCGTGCCGAACAGCCGGTTGCAGGTCAGCGCGTTCAGCACCAGGTTCGAGTGCGACAGCTCGGCGCCCTTGGCCTGGCCGGTCGTCCCGCTCGTGTAGAGGATCACCGCGGCGTCGGTCTCGGCCCGCTGCACCGTCTCGAACACCGGCGGCTGCCCCGCGAGGCCCGCGCCCAGCGTCTCCGCGCCCTCGATCGGCGACGCCGCCGCCGGATCCGCGGTGATCAGGAAGAAATGCTCGACCGCCTCGACGTCGTTGAAGCCGGCGAACCCCTCGGCGCCCATCGGCAGCTCCGGCGTGCCCTGGAAACAGAAGTACGCCCGGGCGCCCGAATCCCGCAGGTGATACGCGATCTCACGGCCCTTGAGCAGCACGTTCAGCGGCACCACGACCGCGCCGGCCTTCAGGATGCCGTAGTAGACGATCGGGAAGTACGGCAGGTTCGGGCAGGTCAGGGCCACCTTGTCACCCGGCTGCACGCCCCGCGAGCGCAGCAGCCCGGCCACCTGGTTCGCCGCGGCGTTCACCTGCGCGTACGTCAGGCGCTGCGCGCCCAGCACGACGGCGGCGCGCTCCGGGTGGTTGCGGGCGCTGTCCTCCAGGAGAACGGAGAGGTTGAGCATGGGGTGACATCCTTCTCACCGGGGGTTCATGACGGCTGACTCATCCCAACATGCGCGCCCGCGCCGGTGGAAGGCTCCGTTTCGTCTTTGTTTCCTTCCCTCTTTCATTAGGTCGGCTGTTTGCCTGCCGAATGCACCGGCGTGGGAATCCCGGTGTTGGATGCGGTACACGTGGGGCGTCAGCCGATCTTCGACGTCCAGGGCGTCGTCGTGGCTTACGAACTGCTGTTCCGTGGCCGTATGGACGACGTCGCGTCAGGGCGGCAGGACACATACGCCACCAGCGCCGTCATGGTGAACGCGTTCACCGAGTTCGGCATCGCCGAAGTGGCCGGCAACCGGCCGTGCTTCATCAACCTCACCCGCGAGTTCGTGACCGGGCGGCTCCCGTTGCCGTTCGGCCCCGAACAGGTGGTGCTCGAGGTGCTGGAGACGGTCTACGTCGACGACGAAGTGATCGCCGGGCTCACCGCCCTCTCCGAAGCCGGATACAAGATCGCCCTCGACGACTTCGTCTGGGGCTCCGGCCACGAACAGCTCCTCGGTCTCGCGTCCTACGTCAAACTCGACCTCCTCGACGGCGACCTGAGCCGCCTCGACGAGATCGTCGCGGCCTGCCGCGAATACCCCGGCCTGGAGCTGGTCGCCGAACGTCTGGAGACCGAGGAACAGGTCGCCATCGCCGACCGCTACCGCATGGAGTTGCGGCAGGGGTACGCGCTGAGCCGCCCCCAGGTCCTCAGCACCCCCAGCCTGTCGCCGTCCCGGCTGCGCCGGCTCGAACTCGTCGCCGCCCTCATGTCCCCCGACGTCCCCCTCGAGAAGATCACCTCGATCATCGTCAGCGACCCGGCTCTCGCCCTCCGTGTGCTGCGGGTCAGCAACTCGGTCGCGGCCGGCGTGGTCAGCCGCATCTCGTCGGTCCGGCAGGCCGTGATGCTGGTCGGCCTCAACCGGATCCGCCGGTGGGCCACCCTGATGGTCGTCGACGACGTGGCCGAGGCCCCCGAGGAGCAGCTGCTCACCGCGCTCGCCCAGGCCCGCCTGTGCGAGAGCCTGGCCCCGCGTTTCCGCGCCGACCCGGGCGCGGCCTTCGTGGCCGGCCTGGTCACCGGCATGGCCGGCTTGATGGGCACGACCACCGCCGCCATGGCCGAACAGCTGCCCCTCACCACCGAGGTGTCCGACGCCGTGACCGTCGGCACGGGCCGCCTCGGCGAGGTGCTGCGGGCCGTCCGCGCCTACGAGGACGGCGAGTGGGGCTCCGACGACCTGGCCGGCCTGTCCCTGGACGCGATGCGCTGGTCCACCCGAACCCTCACCGCCGCCCACCGCTTCTCCCCAACCCCAGCGGCCAAGCGCCGCCGAGGCCCGGCAGCCCCCCGCCTGGTCTGACCGCCCCGCCCGTTCCGGTCTCCTCGCCCCGGACCGCCAAGCGCCGCCGACGCCCGGAGGCCCCGCGTCTGGGCTGTCCATCCTTGCCCGTTGCGGGTCCTCGCTTCGGGCGGCCCGCGTCGGGTCTATCCACGTCGACCTGTCCCCGGCCTCAGCCACCGCGGTCACATGCCGTCGATCCCAGGCTCGTCGAGGTCGAACGGCTCACGAGTTGGCGGGTGCGGTTTTGAGGACGGGGAACGCGGTGGCGATCACGGCGAGGCCCGCGCACAACACGGTGACCGCCGCGGTCGCGCCCCATGGAACGACGAGCGTTATGTCGCGGCCGATCTCGTCCTCGACGGCGGCCCGCACGCCGGCCAGTGAGACGACGGCGACCAGCCCGCCGAGGATCGCGCCGACTCCCACCGTGAGCAGCGCCTCCACGGTGACCACTCGCAGCACCTGACCGGTCCCGGCTCCGGCGAGCCGCAGCGCCCGGAACTCACTCCGCCGGGCAGCGGTGGCCATCAGCAGCGTGTTCCCGACCGCGATGGCGGTGTATCCCGCCGTGAGCCCGATCAGCGCCAGCAGGAACAGGTCGATCAACTGCCCCTCCTCGTCGATCTCCGCCATGACGAACTCGTGGATCGGCACACTGCGAGCCCCCGGAACCGCCACCGCCTCCTTCGTCAGCACGAGCATGCCGGTCAGAGCATCCGGATCATGCTGCCGGACCAGAGACCGCGGAACACTCGACTCGTCCTCCACACCGGCGACCTGGAGCTTCGCCTCCACCCCGTCAGCGAACCGGATCGTGACCGTGTCTCCGCCCCTCGCACCCAGTTGTGCCGCGCTGATCCGGTCCAGAATGAGGGCGTCACCGCGGCCGGTCACCGACATGCCCGACGTCCGGTCGCCGCGGCTGATCAGGACCCGGGTGGTGAGCTCCGGTTCGGCGCCCTGAGCGGTGACCGCGGCCGCCGACAGCCCGGGCGTGCCGTCCGGCACCAGCACGTTGCCCGCCGGATACCGGGCCGTCTCGTCGATGCCGGTGGCCACCTCGATCGTCGCGACCGTGCCGGCGAGCAAGACCGTCAGCCCGACGGTCGCCAGCACCGGCGCCGCTGTCGACGCGACCCGGCGAACACCGGTCAGCGTGCCCTCCCGGACCAGCATCCCGGTAGCGGTGCTCCGCCACGGCCGGGCCACCACCCGCACCAGCGGCACGATCAGCACCGGCGACAGCAGAGCGGCCGAGGACAACAGCAGCATCGCGGCGCCCAGCCCGGCGCTGCTGCGGGTCTCCAGCGGCAGTGACGGCATCGCTGCCAGCAGCGCCGCGCCGGCTGCTCCGCAGAGCAGCCCCACCACCCAGCGGGCAGGGGTCATCGACCGCGGATCGGCAGCAGCCTCACGGAGCGCGTCCAGCGGCGAGATACGGCTGGCCCGGCGCGCGGCGGCGGTCACCCCGGCCAGCGCCACGAACAGGCCCAGCACCACCGCCCCAGCGAACGCCGCGGGCTGCCACGTCACGGTGAAACCGGCGGGCTCCAGGCCGGTCCTGACCATCGGATCGGCCAGCAACGGAGCGGCCACCATGCCGGCCGGAGCCCCGAGCAGCCCGGCGACCAGGGCGATCAGGGCCGTCTCGCCATACATCATCCGCCGGACCTGCCCCGGCGTCGCCCCGACCGCGCGCAGCAGCCCCAACTCGCGCCGCCGCTGAGCCGCGCTCAGCGCACACGTCGACGACACCACGAACACGGTCGCGAACGCGCCCAGCATCACCAGCGCGATCAGCAGCTGCGCGCCGATCCACCGAATCCGCGTGACGGCATTCGGCTCCAGCGCGTCCCGCTCCGCACCGGACCGCACCACTCCCGCCGCCCCGACCACGGCGCGGGCCGCGTCGGCCACCCGCTGAGGATCTCCGGTCACGGTCAGACCGAGCACCCGCACACCGGAGGCACGTCTCGCCGCCTCCCGATCCGATACGTAGAACCCGGGCCCGTCGACGGTGCCCGTGACCCGCCACTCCTCCGGCCCGGCCGAAGTGAGCACCTCCACCGTCCCCGAAGCAGTCGCCCGACCCGGCCCGGCCTGCTGACCAAAGGTGGTCCGCCTGGCCGGGGATTCGCTGGTAGGCCCTGTCGTGTTGCCCGTCTTCGGTTCCCCGCCCGGAGTCCACGCCCGGGTGCCGCCGGCCGTGGTCTGCGAGGGCGGGGTGCCGGCTGGGGACGCGGTGCCGAGGACGACCTCACCCGGGGCGGAGGGAGCACGGCCGCCGGTGAGCCGGTAGCTGCCGAGGGTGGCGGACGACCACGCATGACCGTCCTGCAGGGCGGTCTGGGGGTCGCCCACTGGACGGCCGCCCTCAACTCGCTGCACGTAGAACCACGGATCGGGGACGGCCGCCGTCACACCCTCCAGCTCGCCGAGACGCGTGGACAGAGCGGCCGCCTGCTCCGCTGTCCAGGACTGGCGGTCCCGGTCGTCGCCGGTGCCCGGATCGGGTGGCGTGATCAGCACCGGGGCCTCGTCGTAGCGGGCCGGGGCCTGTGGCCGGGAACTCAGGTGGAGCGCCGCCGACCCGGCGACGACGGCCACTCCCAGGAACACCGCCACGAACGTGCCGGCGAAACTCGCGAATCGATGCCTGACCATTGCCCACGCCGCGGTCATCGGGCCACCACCGTGTGCTGTGCGTGGGCGATGCGCAGGGCGATCCGCTCGGCGCCGGCGCCTCCGGGCAGCTCGTCGAACACCCGGCCGTCGGCCAGGAAGAGCACCCGGTCGGCGGTGGCCGCGGCCAGCGGATCGTGGGTGACCATGACGATGGTCTGACGGTGATGGTCCACCGCCGCACGGAGCAGCCGCAGGACCGCGGCGCCGGACGCCGCGTCCAGCGCGCCGGTCGGCTCGTCGGCGAACAGCACCGCCGGCCGGGACACCAGGGCACGGGCGATCGCCACCCGCTGCTGCTGGCCACCGGACAGCTCCGACGGCCGGTGGCGCTCGCGGCCGGCCAGACCCACCTCGGCCAGCATCGCCGTCACCGCGCCCGGCTCGGGACGGCGACCGGCCAGGCGCAGCGGCAACGCCACGTTCTGCGCCGCGGTCAACGCCGGCACCAGATTGAACGCCTGGAACACGAAACCGACACGACTGCGGCGAAGGCGGGTCAGCGCCCGCTCGCTCAGGTTCCCGACAGGGACGCCGTCGATGACGACCTCGCCGCCGGACAGCCTGTCGAGCCCGGCCGCGCAGTGCAGCAGCGTGGACTTGCCGGACCCGGAGGGGCCCATGACCGCGGTGAAGGTGCCGGGCTCGAACCGGGCGTCCACCCGGTCCAGCGCGGTGACCGCGCGCTCGCCGGTGCCATACGTCCTCGTCGCTGCCCGTAGCTCGACAGCTGGTGTGCCGTGATCCGTCATGCCGACCAGAAAACCGTTCCGGCGAGCCCGGCACAGTCACGCGGAGTCCACATTCGAAGGTAAACCCAGCACTACCGACACCGGCGCGTACGGCCGGTAGCGTGCCGGACATGCAACCCCGCAACGCGCTCGAGGCGCTCACCCTGCGGCCGGTCGCGCTGTTGCGTTCGTCCTGGCCATGGCGCTCCCTCGCCTACCTGGCGAGCGGCTCCCTGCTCGGCGTCGCCACCATCGTGACGGTCGTCGCCATGCTCGTCGTCGGCACGCTGCTGGCCGCGGTGCTGGTCGGCGTCGCCGGTTACGTGGGGTGTCTGCTGTCCGGCATCGTGGTGGCCCGCGTCGAGCGGCGGCGGCTCCGGCTGGTCGACCGTGACGAGCTGCCCGACCCGCATGTTCCGCCGCCGCGGGCCGGCCTCCGCGCGTGGGTCACCCTGCGGCTGCGGGAGGAGGCGACCTGGCGGGAGCTGTTCTATGCGGCGCTCGCGGCGGCGATGCTGAGCTGGATGGATCTGCTCGTCCTCGTCGGTGTCGCCTACACCCTGGCGATCTCGATCGGCGCGCCGTGGAGCATCGCTGACGAGCCGCTGTCCTCCACCTTGCCGGCTGTCTTCGCCGGGTTGCTGCTGGGTCCCATCCTGGCCTATCCGGTGATCGCCTGGGCCGGAGCCCGCGCCGCGATGGCCCGCGCCATGCTGACCCCGCCCGACGACGCCCGCCTGCGCGAGCTGACCCGGTCCCGGGCGCGGCTCGTCGACGCCTTCGAGGTGGAGCGCCGGCGCATCGAGCGTGACCTGCACGACGGCGCCCAGCAGCGGCTCGTGGCGCTCAGCATGCAGCTCGGCATGGCGCGTCTCGAGGTCCCGGCCGGTGCGCCCGGCGCCGAGCCGCTCGCGGCCGCTCACCAGTTGGCCAAACAGGCGCTCACCGACCTACGGGAGCTCATCCGGGGCGTTCATCCGAAGATCCTGACCGACCGTGGCCTGGCCGCGGCCGTGGGGGAGGCCGCCTCCGTCGCGCCGCTGCCCGTCGACCTCGACCTGCGGCTGCCCGGGCGGCTGCCGTCAGCCGTCGAGGTGACCGCCTACTTCGTGGTGTCCGAGGCGCTCACCAACGTCGCCAAGCACGCCGGGGCCGAGCGGGCGGGCGTCGAGGCCTACCTGACGGGCGAGCGGCTGATCGTGCAGGTCCGTGACGACGGCCGTGGCGGAGCCGACCCGGCGAACGGCTCCGGCCTGATGGGACTCGCCGATCGGGTGGCGGTCCTCGACGGCTCGGTGAACCTGTCCAGCCCAGCCGGTGGCCCTACGCTGCTGCGCGTGGAGATCCCGATTCCGGAGGCGGTCGCATGAGGGTGGTCATCGCGGAGGACGGCGTGATCGTCCGGGAGGGGGTGGCCGGCATGCTGCGCCGGTTCGGTCACGAGGTGGTCGCCGCTGTCGGGGATGCCGTCGCCCTGCGGGAGGCGGTCGCCGAGCACCGGCCGGACGTGGTCGTCACCGACGTGCGGATGCCACCCGGGTTCAGCGACGAGGGCTTGCAGGCGGCGATCGAGATGCGCACGGCCGACCCGAAGCTGCCGGTCCTGGTGCTCAGTCAGTATGTCGAGCAGACCTACGCGGCTGAGCTGATCGACTCCGATGACGGGGCGGGCGTCGGCTACCTGTTGAAGGACCGCATCGGGGAGGTCACCGAGTTCGTGAAGGCGATCGAGGACGTGGCGGCCGGCCGGACCGTGGTCGACCCGGAGGTGGTTCGCCAGTTGCTGGGCCGCCGTCGCGACCCGCTGCATCGGCTCACGAGCCGGGAGCGCGAGGTTCTGGCGCTGATGGCCGAGGGCCGTTCGAACCCTGGCATCGCGCGGGAACTGGTCGTCACCGAAGCGATGGTCTCCAAACACATCAACAGCCTGCTGGCCAAACTCGACCTCCCACCCGACAGCGACGACCATCGCAGGGTTCGTGCCGTGCTGGCCTACCTGCGCGGATGATCACCGGGGCAGGCCGGCGCGGAAATGAGGGGGTGGAGCGCCTTTCGACGTTGATCGGAAACGGGACGGAGTTGATCGGAAACGGGACGGACTGTCGGCGCTGACGAGAAATGGGCCGGTTGCTTGAGGCTGGCGTGGTGAAGGCGTGAGAGCGGGGGAGATGAGTCAGTTGCCGACGGTTACCGTGACGGTGGCCAAGAGGCCGGCGGCCAGGTCGAAACGGTCCCGCGGGACCACGTGGAGAGGACCGCCGGTGGTGGGCTCGGGGTCTTCCGCGGGAGGCAGGCCCGCGACCACCTGGCCTGCGATCTGTTCCGGGATGTAGAGGGAGCCGGAGTAGGTCACGGTTCGGCCGCCTGCCAGGTAACCGCCTACATGGACCGAGGTGGTGATGTGGACGGGCTGACCTGGTTCGCGGCCGGGGTGGACGGTGCGGAACTCGGCGTAGCCTTCGGAGTCGGTGACCTGGGCGCCGCGGAGTTCGCCGTCACCGGTGGGTTCGCGGTGGCGGAGGTCCACCACGGCCGAGGCGACGGGGGTGGCGTCGAAAGCGTCGAGGACACGAATTCGCAGCATCAGCGGGACGCCGGGGCGATCGCCGGCGATGTCGCGGCGGACGAGTTCCAGGGGGAGGGTGCCGGTTCGGCCCGGTTCGGCGAGAGCGAGGCGGGCCGGTTGGGGCCCTCTGGTGGCCGGTCGCGGCACCGGCCTGCTGATGACCGGCGTGCTCCGGCTCTCCTCGTTGCGCACGGCAAACCCCCGCTGTAGATCACGTCAACGAGTTGATCTTCGCAGGAGAAATGCCTATCTCGTGGGTTTTTGAGGTATTTGTCCGCTGTGGCAGGGGTGGCGTTCCGTAACACGAGACGCGCACACTGCCTGGCAAGGCGTGACCACGCTCGCCGCCCTGAGCGTGGTCGATCGGACCGCCTGGCCGGAGTGCGGTCCCACCCGGGACGCTTCCACCCGAGTGTCCCGGAAACGCTGCGGGTGGGCGGGGCGTTGCCGCGCCCGCCCACCTGCAGCGCGTTAACCCAGGCGCTCGTCATGCCGCCCGCCGCGCCACCGGCGATTCCATGGCGGGGTGGCCGCAACGGCGTCTGCAGGCCCCGCTCCTACCGCGGAGGTCACTGGCCCAGCCTGCGATAGAGGCGGACCGAGAGTGGGCCGAAGACGGCGATCAGGGCGATCGGCCAGGCGACGGCCAGCAGCAACGCGTGTTCGGCCGGCCAGGAGTCGGAGCCCAGGCCCGGGTTGCCGAACAGGTCGCGCAGAGCTGTGGTGGTTGCGGAGATCGGGTTCCACTCGGAGACGGCACCGAGCCAGCCGGGCATCAGTTCGGGGGCTACGAAGACGTTCGAGACGGCGCTGAGCGGGAACGCCAGCGGGAAGACGATCATCGAGACCGTGTCCGGGTTCGGGGTGGCCAGGCCCAGGGCCACGCCGACGCAGCTCAGGGCCAGGCGCAGCAGCAGGAGCAGGGCGATCGCGGTCAGTACGGTGCCGATGCCCTGGTGCCAGCGCCAGCCGACGAGCAGCCCGCACACCATCAGGACCGCGGTCTCCAGCAGGGCCCGGGCCAGGTCGGCGGTGACCCGGCCGGTGATCAGGGCGGATCTCGCCATCGGCATCGAACGGAACCGGTCCAGCACTCCGCGGCCCACGTCGACGGCGATGCCGGTGGCGGTCGCGCCGATGCCGTACAGCATGGTCATCACGAAGACGCCCGGGATCAGGAACTCACGGTATCCGCCGCCGCCGGGCACCGACATGCCGCTGCCGAACACGTATCCGAACACCAGCACGAACATGATCGGCAGGCTGAAATAGATGACGATCTCCTCGGGTGCCCGCACCACATGCCGCAGGTAGCGCCCGGCCATCACCCGGCCATCCGCGAGTGCCGCCCTCATGCCCCCACCTCCGAGGACGAGACGGGAGCCCCGACCGAAGGCGAGGCGGAAGCGGTGGGCGAAGACCCGGCGGCGGTGGGCGAGGGCGAGGCGGAAGCGGTGGGTGAGGGCGGGGCGGCGGCGGCGGTAAGCGAGGGCGAGGCGGCGGTGGTGGGCGAAGACGCGGCGGCGGCGGTAAGTGAGGGCGAGGCGGCGGCGGTGGGTGAAGACGCGGCCGCAGCGGCTTCGGCTGTGGAGGGTGAGGTGGGATGGTGGGCGGTCAGCTGGAGGAAGGCCTCGTCGAGGGTGGGCCGGTGCAGGCCGATGTCGGCGACGGTTATCCCGGCCTCCTGCAAGGCCCGGATGGTTGCGGCCAGCGTCTCCACCCGGTTGTTCCGGAGGGGTACGCGCAACCCCCGCCGGTCGATGTCGACGACCGGTTCGGCAGCCGTGATGCGGGCCAGGATCGCTGCCGCGTCGGTGAGGCGGGCGGCGTCGCGGACGACGACCTCCAGGCGGTCGGCGCCGAGTGCCGACTTGAGCTGGTCCGGGGTGCCTTCGGCGACGACCCGGCCGGCGTCGACGACCGAGATCAGGCCGGCCAGCTGGTCGGCCTCCTCCAGGTACTGGGTGGTCAGCAGGACCGTGGTCCCGTCGGCGACCAGGCCGCGGACGGCGGCCCACACCTCGTTGCGGCTGCGCGGGTCGAGGCCGGTGGTCGGCTCGTCGAGGAACAGCACCCGGGGCCGCCGCAGGAGGCCGGCCGCCAGGTCGAGGCGTCGCCGCATGCCGCCGGAGTAATCCTTCGCGGACCGGGCGGCGGCGTCGGTGAGCCCGAACCGTTCGAGCAACTCGTCGGCGCGCCGGTGGGCCTCGCGACGCCCCAGGTGGTGCAGCCGGCCGAAGAGGATCAGGTTCTGCCGGCCGCTGAGCAACTCGTCGACGGCCGCGTACTGGCCGGTCAGGGCGATCCGCTCGCGGACCAGGCCGGGTTGCCGGGCCACGTCGGCGCCGGCCACCTCCGCCCGGCCGGCGTCGAAGCCGAGCAGGGTCGACAGGACCCGTACGGCGGTGGTCTTCCCGGCCCCGTTGGGCCCCAGCAGCCCGTGGACGATGCCGGCCGGAACCTCCAGGTCGAACCCGTCGAGAGCGGTCGTCCCCCGCCCGCCCCGATACCGTTTGCGCAGCCCGCGGGCCACGATCGTGGATGTCATGCGCCCAGGCTGGCGGTGTCCGCTGACGAGCCGCGCACCGCGCGCTGACGGCGGGCTACGGCAGCGCCCTCCGCAGCTCCGGATCCAGCGCGTCGTAGACGTCGTCCGGCGTCGTCCCGGTCGCCGCGAGGACGGTGGTGAAGAACCGCCGGGCGGCGACCGCCGCGATCACGTGGAAGATGTCGGTCTCGGACAGGCCGTGCTCCCGCAGCCGGTCCACGTCGGCCGGTGTCACGGCTGCCGGATCGCCGGCCACGATCTCCGCGAACTCCATGACCGCCACGTCGACGGCCGCCAGCCGGGACCGGCCGGTGACCGCGTCGAGCAGGCCGGCGTCGTCGAGGAATGTCTCCCGCAACGCGGTGGCGAACGCGAACGAGCAGTACCGTGAGCCGATCCGCCGGGCCGCGGCCAGCGTCACCAGCTGGTACCGGCGCGGATCCATGGCCGACCGGAGCGACTTCGACAGAGCGGCCCAGCCCGCCTGCACGTCGGGGGCCAGCGCGAACACCCGCGAATAGTTCGCGACATACCCCATCCGCTCCCGGTCGGCGTCGTAGAGCGGCGAGGATTCCGGAGTCTGCAGCAGCGTCATGGGCGCCGACCGTACCGGCGATCCGGCCCTCGCTCGTGGGGGAAATCCCCTAACTTGGGCGTCGTCGGGCCGCGGCCGCCGCCTGACCGCGACTGGTCACGCCGAGTTTGGCGAGAACGGCCGAGACATGGTGCTCGACGGTCTTCACCGACAGCGTCAGCCGGGCCGCGATGTCCGCATTCGACAACCCGTCGGCGAGCAGCGCCAGCACCTGCGCCTGCCGGGCCGTCAGACCCGCCTCGTCGGCCGCGGTCGCCGGGCGCGGCCCCCGCGGCACCCCGGTCACCCCCTGCCGGCGCAGTTCCGCCCGCAACCAGGCCGCCGCCCGGACAGCCTCAACCCGATCAAGAGCGGTCAACACCTCAGGTGGTACGGAGACCAGCGCGTCCCCCGCCAGCCGGAGGTGACGATCCAGTTCCGCGGCGAACCACCGGTGCCCACGAGCGACCGCCTCCTCGTACACCGGAAGTGCCTCCGCCGTCGCCCGCTCCCGGTCCCCGGCCAGCCGGAAGTACTCCGAGCGGGCCGCCGCCACCGGGGCCGTCCACTGCAGCTCGGCCAGGCCGTAGGCGTGCGCGGCCGCCGTGTCCAGGTCGGCCAGGGCCCTGTCGTCACCCCGCGCCGACCGGATCCGGGCCCGCACCACCAGCGCCGGAAGCACCGCGACCCCGCCCCGGCTGGGCCGGCTGAGCGAGGCTTCGGCGTCGGTCAGGGCGCCCGCCCAGTCCCACGCTGCGAACCGGATCATCGCCCGCAGACCCAGCAGATACTGGACGTACCCTTCCAGATCGTGCTCGACGGCGTAGCCGAGAGCCTCCTCCACAGCGGCCGGCGCATCGGTGGTGGTGGACTGCTCGATCAGCGCGGACGCCAGGTTCACCAGGGCGCGGGCGGCGTGATCGGTCAGGCCGGCCGCCGACGCCTCGCGATGCAGGTGACGCAACTGCCCGGCGGCGGCGTGGTCGCCCGACAGCATGCGGGCGCTGGCCATGTTGACACGTGCGTGCAGCTCCGTCTCGGTGTCGCCGAGGTCGGCCGCCAGCTTCCGGGCCCGCTCACCCCACTCCACCGCGGCGTCCGGCTCGTACGCCAGCATGTGCAGTTGCGACCGGTTGCTGTACGCCATCGCCAGCGGCCGGCCCGGCGGTCCCGGCTCCAGCACCGCCACCGCCTCGGCCGCCGCCTCCCGGGCCTCCGCGCCGCGGCCGCTCCACCACGCCAGCCGGGAGATCCACCGCAGGCAGTCACCGGTCCGCTCCCGGTCGCCGAGACCACGCCACACCCGCAGCGCGTCACGGCAGGCGGGCAGGCCCTCCGCGGCGACACCGGACAGATACGCCTGTACGGCGTACGCCTCCAGCAGTTTCGCACCCTCCGCGGGAGGCAGCCCGGACACGTACGCAAGCATCGCCCGGTAATGGGCCGCGGCCTCGCGGTGGGCGCCCTGCCCGGCGGCCCGCACCGCCGCCGCAGTGCCGTGCCGCAGCACCGCCGCCCTGTCACCGGCCGGCCGCGCATGATGGGCCAGCCGGGCCGGATCGACGTCACCGGCACGTTCCAGCAGGTCGAGCGCCTCCCGGTGCAGCGCGACCCGGGCCACCGGCGACAGCGACTCCTCGACGACCCGGCGCAGAAGCTCATGCCGGTACGCGACACCGTCCCCCGACCGGGTCAGCACCCCCGAGTCCAGACACTGCTGCACCTCCCGCAGCCGCCCGCCGAGAATCGCGGCCTCGGCCCGTGTCGGGATCACCGCGACGAGGCGGGCCAGCGCCCGGGCCGGTTCCGGCAGCCCCCGCAGCCGGGCGAGCACCAGATCCTGAACGGCTGCCGGGCTCCGCTGCCCCACCTCGGTCCCGCTCTCCGGAGGGGTTCCGGCCCGGGACGCCTCGGCCGTCGTCGGGGTCGCGGCGAGCAGCTCCGTCACCAGGAGCGGATTGCCGCCGGTGAGGTGGAACAGTTCCGCGGCATCCCGGCCGAGGTGAGCCGCCTGCTCGGCGACACACGCCTCGGACAGCGGCGGCAGCGGAATCCGGCGCACCACCTCCCGTGGCATGGCCGCCAGCGCGACCCGCAGCGGATGCTCCGGCCCCACCTCGTCATCGCGGAACGTCACGACGAGCATGGCCGCGAGCCGCCCGATCCGCCGCGACAGGAACACCAGCAGGTCCGTCGTCGCCTCATCGGCCCAGTGCGCATCCTCGACGATCACGACCGGTAGCGGCCGTGCGCGGGGCCCCGACAACTCGTCGAGCAGGGCGGCCAGCACCTCGCCCCGATCCGCGCCCGCACCCAGCCGTTCGGCCAGCCGGCCGCCGACCTGCCGCCCGATGTCGTGCACCGGTCCCAGCGCACGCGGAGTCACCAGCGGATCGCACACACCCTGCAGCACCCGCGCCCGTGGCCCGCAACGCCGCGTGAACGCGGCGACCAGGGTGGACTTCCCGATCCCGGCTTCCCCGGCGACGAGCGCCACCCGCCCGGAACGACGGCTCTCCCGCACCAGCTCGTCCAGCTGTGCCAGCGCATCGCCCCGTTCCCACAGCTCCATCGCCGGAATCGTACGACGCCTCGCCCCCTCTCCCGCCCGGCCGAGGTCTGTCAGCTCCCGGCCGCCCTCGGCTCAGGCGATCCGGCTTCGCTCAGAACGGGGCGAGGGAGAGGTCGACGGCCTCGTCGGGAGTGAGGCCCGCCCCTCGGGCCAGAGCTTCGGCGAACCGGTGCGGGCCGAGCACGGCGCGGGCGGCCGAGGCGGCGGTCCGGCCCGGTTCGGAGGCCTCCGGGCCGGCGCGCAGACCCAGGGCGGTGCCGGCTCCGAGCAGGCGGGCGGCCCGATCCGGGTCGCCCGCGGTGACGGCCAGCCCGGCGAGCCGGTCGAGCGCCTCCGCCATCACCTGGAAGCCGAGCATCCCGGCACGCACGGTGAACACTTCCCGGTAGCGCGCCTGAGCGGCGGCCCGATCCCCGGAGAGTTCCGCGATCCGGCCCAGCATCACCAGGATCGTCATCCGGGTCCCGTCGGCGCTGTACCAGCCGGCGGGGCAGGCGGCGAGGGCTTCGTGGCAGTACCGCAGCGCCTCGGCCAGGGCCTCCCGACCGGCATCGCCGCGCGCTGCCGTGCCCTGCTCCGCACCCGCGGGCGGAAGGAAGGCCGTGCCCTGCTCCGCCTCCGCGGGCGGAAGGAAGGCCGTGCCCTGCTCCGCCTCCGCGGGCGGCAAGGAGCCGGTGCCGGCGGCAGACGAGCGGGCCGCGTCGGCGGATGCGGAGGAGGGCGCCCGGGTGGGCGGGGACGAGCCGGCGCCGCGGGAGGAAGCGGCCGGGAGCGGAGCGGTGTGGGCGGACGACGTGGCGGGAGCCGGCGCGACCCGGGCCAACGCCAGCGAACCGAGACCGAGCAACGCCGCCGCCACCAGCTCCGGGGCGCCGGCGGAACGGGCCAGCTCGGCGACACGGGTGAAATCGGCGGCCGCGCCCGCGATGTCGCCGGTGTCCATCCGGGCCTGGGCGCGACCACGGAGCAGGTCGGCCACGTCGATGGTGGAGCCGAGTTCCCGGGCCAGTTCCAGGGCCTCTGCGGTCGGGGCGATGGCCGCCGCCGGGTCGCCACGCCACGCGGCCAGCTCGGCGAGGCCGGAGAGGGCGAGCATCGTGCCCCAGCGGTCGCCGAGAGCACGGAACCCGTCGAGCGACGACCGGAACTCCGGGCCGGCCAGCTCCGGGTCCGAACCGGAGAACATCACCATCCAGCCCGCGCCGATCCCGCCGAGCGCCTGGCTCCACGGGTCACCCGCGATCTGGGCGCGGAGCCGGCGGTTGAGTTCCATGATCCCGGCCGGATCACCGGCCGGCGGGCCGACCGCCATCGCCGACAGGTACAGCAGGAACGGGTGCGCGGGCGCCGCTGTCAGCGTCCGCATGTAGTCGGCCCAGCGCGCGGCGGGGCGGGCGGTCCGGTCACCGTTGCCGAGCGCGGCGGTGAACACGCCCAGCACGTACTCCTCGACGTGCCCGGCCGGTGGCTCCGGGCCGGCCCCGCGCAGGGTGAGATCGGCGAGCGTCGCGGCCTCGCTGCGCAGCCCCCGCAGCCACCAGTAGAAGGACAGCGCGGCGACCAGCCGCAACGCCGTCGGTGCCGCGCCTTGCGCGACACTGCGGCGAATCGCGGCGTGCAGATTGTCCCGGTCGTTGTCGAGGCGGTCCAGCCAGGCGATCTGATCAAACCCGCGGAGGTACGGGTCGGCCCGCGCCGCAAGCTCCAAAAAGTACTCCGCGTGAACCCGGTGCATACGCTCCTGCTCCCGGGACTCGGCGAGACGCTCCGCACAGAACGCCCGAATCGTCTCCAGCATCCGATAGCGGTCCCCGTCCCGTTCGATCAGCGACTTCGCGACCAGCCCGGCGAGCACGTCGACGACCGCATCCGGCCCGGCGCCGCACACCCGCTCGACGGCGTCGAGGCCGGCCCCGCCGGTGAACACGGTGAACCGGCGGGCCAGCACACGTTCCGGTTCGGTGAGCAGGTCCCAGCTCCAGGCGACGACCGCCTGCAAGGAGCGGTGCCGTCCGGCGGCGGTGCGGCTGCCCCCGGACAGCAGCCGGAACCGGTCGTCGAGCCGTGCGGCGATCTCGGTGACCGGCAGCGCGTGCAGGCGGGCCGCCGCGAGTTCGACGGCGAGCGGCAGCCCGTCGAGGGTCCGGCACAGCCGACGGATGGCGTCGGCGTTTCCCGCGGTGACCGTGAACCCAGGCATCACGTCCGAGGCCCGATCCAGAAAGAGCCGGACCGCCGGAAACCCCGCCAGCTCCGCCCCCGCCGAGGGGGCCGTGTTCGGCCCGGGTCCCGTCCCGGCCGTGTTGGGTCCGGGTCCCGGCCCGGCCGTGTTGGGTCCGGGTCCCGGCCCGGCCGTGTTGGGTCCGGGTCCCGGCCCGGCCGTGTTCGGCTCGGCTCCCGGAGCGGCCGGATTCGTGGCGGCTCCCGAGGCGGCCGGAGACGTGATGCCCGCCGAGGGGATTGGATCCGTGGCGGGTGCCCAAGGGGCCCGGTCGCCGGTGGCCGCGGAGGGAGGACCGGCCGGGGACTCGGGTGGGACCGGCAGACCGGCGACCGGGAGCAACGATTCGCCGGTGATGCCGAGCGGCTCCCGGCTCGTGGCGAGGATCCGCAGGCCGGGCGCTCCGGCCAGCAGGCGGGCCGCGAGAATGGCGGCCGCGTCGACGACGTGTTCGCAGTTGTCGAGAACGAGCAGGAGCTGACGGTCGCTGAGCGCGGCCACCAGCCGGTCGACCACGCCGGGCGCGGCGGTGGACTGCCGGGGCGGGTTGACCAGGACGTCGCGAAGGCCGAGCGCGGCCTGGACGGCGGACGGCACCCCGTCGGGTCCGGCGCCGGCCAGCTCCACGAACCAGACGTCGCCGTCGTGCCGGGCCGCTGCCTCCGCGGCGAGACGGGTCTTCCCCGCACCGCCGGGCCCGTGCAGGGTGACCAGCCTACGGCTACGCAGCATCTCCGCGACCCGGACCAGCTCCCGGTCCCGCCCGACGAAGCTGGTCAGCTGGGCGGGAACACCGTGCCGCACCGGGCCGCTCCGATAGCCGTCCCACCCGTCCCCGCTGCCAGAAATGTCCGCATGGGGAACGCCGTGACCGGAAACGCCCCGACCGGGCACGCCGTGACCGGGAAAGCCCTGACCGGTGGTGCGCCCCGGAGCGGCGTGACCGCGGAGCACGGCGGTGTGCAGGGCGGACAGTTCCGGGGAAGGGTCGGCGCCGAGTTCGTCGGCCAGGGTTCGGCGGGCGTCCTCGAACGTGGTGAGGGCCTCGGCCGGACGACCGGCCGCCACGAGGGCCCGCATCAGCAGGGCTCGGAAGCGTTCGCGGAGGGGGTGCGCGGCGATCAGATCACGGAGCTCGGTGATCGCCTCGGGTGGCAGCGGGGCGGGCCGGCCCAGTTCGGCGGCGTAGCGGTCCTCCAGCGCGGTCAGTCTCAGCTCGGTCAGGCGGGCGGCCTGGGCCTGGGCGAAGGGCGCGTCGCGTACATCGACGAGGGGTTCTCCCCGCCAGAGGCCCGCCGCCTGCCGCAGAACGGTGACCGCCCGCTCGTGGTCGCCGGAGGCCAGGGCTCGCCGCCCGTCGGCGGCGAGCGCCACGAACCGGTGGACGTCGACGTCGTCGCGATCCGTGGCCAGACGGTACCCGCCCGGTCCCAGCTCGACCGGCAGCGACTGCCGCAACCGGGACACCTGCGACTGGAGCGCGTTGGCGGCCCCGGCGGGCGGCGCGTCGCCGTAGAGGCCGTCGATGAGCCGGTCGGCAGGGATCGGCCGGCCGGCGTCGAGCAGCAGCATCGCGAGCAGCGCCCGCAGGCGGGGGCCGCCGAGCGGGATCGGGGTCCCGTCCGGCAGCTCCGCCCGGACGGGACCCAGGATGCCGAACCGCATGCCGACGATTCTGCCGCCTCGGCCTTCTCCGGCGAGAACCTGGGACGGCCAGGGCGGCCCGCAAGAGGAGCAGCCCGAGGAGGCGGCCCGGAGAAGGAACCGGACGCGTCCTCAGAGGAATCCCGGGCACGCCGCGGGGTCAGGCAGCGACCGGGACGGCGGGTGACGCGTCCGTGGCGCTGGCGACCCGGTTGCGGCCGGCGTTCTTCGCCGCGTACAGCGCCCGGTCCGCTGCCAGCACCAGCTCCTCCGTGGTCCCGGCGGCGGGCATGCCGGCGATGCCGACGGAGACGGTGACGGTGTGCAGGCGGGACTCGTCGACGGCGATGGGGGCGGCGCTGACACCGCGGCGGATGCGTTCGGCGACCTCACCGGCCTGTTCGGTGCTGGTGTCGGGGAGCAGGACCGCGAACTCCTCGCCACCGTACCGGGCGACCACGTCACCGGGCCGGACGAGTTCGCGCAGGCGGTGGGTCACCTCGACGAGGACGCGGTCGCCGCCGTTGTGGCCGTACGTGTCGTTGACGCTCTTGAAGTGGTCGATGTCGAGGAGCAGGACGCTGACCGGCACGCCGTTCTTGGCGGACCGTTCGCCCTGGTTGCCGAGGGCCTGTTCGAAGAAGCGGCGGCTGCGCAGGCCGGTGAGCCCGTCGGTGACGGCGGCGTGCCGCTGGGCCTGGACGAGTCCGGCCATCCGGAGCATGACCAGCAGGAACAGCAGGTTGCAGACGACCGCGGCGGCGACCACGTGCTCCTGGCCGCCGGCGTAGTGCTGAATGACGATCGAGGTGGGCGCGGTGACCGCGGCGATCGCCAGGACGGCGAGGCGGCCTGGGGTGGCGTCCGGGGTCGCGGTGTTCGACGTGCTGATCATCTTGATCACCGACGGGTGCAGGAGCCCGGCGGCGAAGGCGAAGCTGGCCCCCATCCACAACGCGTCGAGGAAGTTGCCGGCCTGGTAGGTCTCCGTCTGTGTCTGGTAGCCGTAGAAGGCGTCGGCGACCAGCACCAGCCCGAGGTAGGCGCCGGTGAACCGCAGCGCGGCGGTGCGCGGCCCGGCGCCGAGCATGAGCCGTGCGCCGACGACGACGAGCATCAGGTCACCGACCGGGTAGGCGACCGACACCAGAGAGGTGAACTTGTCGCCGAAGTCGACGAGCGGCACGATCAGGAACTGGAAGACCAGGTACCCCGCGCCGATGGCGACGATGGCCGCGTCGATCATGCTGGCGCTGTCCCAGCCGGGGGTCCGCCGCCGGATGATCAGCAGCAGGCCGATCGCCATCAGCGGGTAGGCGAGCAGGTAGAAGAGGTCGGGCATGCCGGGGTACGGCGGCTCGCCGTGCACCAGAGCGTCGAAGTAGAACAGGACGTCCCCGGTGACCCCGGCCGCGGCGGAGCCGGCGAGCAGCAGCATGATGCCCCGCATCGACGGGTGCCGCCGGGCGGTGGCGAGGGCGGCGAGGACCAGGGTGGCGTTGGCGCTGACGTAGAGCGCCACCTGAACGCCGGGCCAGAGTCCGGCATGGACGAGCAGGAAGTAGACGCCGATGAGCACGGTGCCGGCGGCGAGGCACAACTGCCAGGCCGCCACGCGACGGGAGTACATGAGCCCAGATTGCTCAGCCCCGGGTGCCCGCCGGCTGCCGTTCGGGTGCGATAGGGGTGCCGCTCTCGACGTTTCGCCGGCCGAAGACGAAGATCCGCTGGACCGCGAATCCGGCGAGGAACAGCGCCAGTTCGGTGACGACCTTGGCGACGGCCAGCGAGCCGGTCGCCGTGGTGAGCCATTCGAGCAGCAGCACGTTGGCGGTGAGCGACGCGACGGCGAGGGCGGCGTAGCGGGGCACGGCCCGCCGGTGCGGGATCCGGCCGCCGCCACCGAAGACGGCGGTGCGGTTGACCGTGTAGTTGAGGGTGGCGCTGATCAGCCGGGCGGTGACCGCGGACGTGACGAGCCGGCCGGTCAGGGAGACGAGGACGGCGAGCAGCGCGGCGTCGACGGCGAAGGCGAGCAGCGACGACCCGGCGAAGGCGAGCAGCGGCCCGTAGATCCGCGCCGAGTCGATGACCGGCCGGAAGTGTGACGAGCTGTTGCCGTCGAGGTAGACGGTGGCGATCTCGACCTCCTCGACGGGCAGCCGCTCGCGGGCGGCGCGCAGCAGCAGCTTCAGCTCGTACTCGAAACGGTCGCCGGGCACCCGGTCCAGCCAGCGCAGCATGCGGGCCGGATAGCCGCGCAGCCCGGTCTGCGTGTCGGTTACCGCGAGCCCGGTGATGATGCGGAACAGGACGCGGGTGGCGGCGTTGCCGAACCGGCTGCGGGCCGGCACCGGCCCGGTGAACCGGCGCACCCCGAGCACCATGGCGGCCGGTGAGGTGCTGAGCCGCGCGGCGACCGCCTCGATGTCCTCGACCCGGTGCTGCCCGTCGCTGTCGGCGCAGACCACGTCCTCGTCCGGATGGTGGGCGGCGATGTGCGCGAAGCCGGTCTTCAGGGCGAAACCCTTACCGCGGTTGGCCGGCAGGGTGATCACTTCGGCGCCGGCGAGGCGGGCCCTTTCGAAGACCGGGGCGTACGGTCGACCGGAGCCGTCGTCGACAAGGAGGATCCGATGGCGGCTCAGGCGTGACACGAGGTGGACGAGCCGGTCGTCGGGCTGGTATGCGGGGATCAGCACGATCATCTCCGTCACCCGGCCACGTAGAGGATGTCGCTGGTGCCGCGCTCCTGGCCCTTGCCGAGCGGGTTGTTGACGAGCTTGTCCTGGAAGATCATCGCCGAGCTCCCGCCACCGTCGAGGTTGTAGGCGACCTGCGCCCCGAGCCCGGTGAAGATCTCCGCGAACTCGGGCATCGTGACGCCCCGGCTGTAGCCCTTGCTGCGCCCGTCGACGACGACGAAGAGCAGGTGGTTCGTGTCGACGATGCCGATCCCGGTGCGGGGCTGCTCGCCCTGGATCGAGTGGTTGCCGAAGTTGGTGTCGACCTCGACCCGGTCGATCCCGGAGATCGCCTTGCCGTCCTGGACGAGCCCCGGCCCGAACGACAGCGTGTTCCACACCCCGTCCTCGATGAGCTGGTCGGCGCCGGTCGTCGTCTCGTCGTAGAGCCTCATCGACCCGTCGGCGTAGAGCGCCAGCCCCTGCCGGGCGCCGGAGTCACGGAACTTGACCCCGTTGCGGATCACGATGCCGGTGTCCCGGAACCCGTAGTAGTCGCCGTTGATCGCGAGGACCGCCCGCACCGAGGCGGCGATCGCCGACGGGTTCGCGACGATGTTCTCGCCGAACTGGTCGTTGGCGAACGCCGACCGGACGATCGTCGCGTCGGTGACCCGCACGTCGGCCACGTAGTAGGTGACCTTGTCGCTGCCCGTACCGGTCACCACGTTCTTGATCTCGATGGTGGCGGTGTCGCTGGAGTAACTGCTGGCGGTCGCTGTGCCGGTGCCGTCCGCCTCGGCCGCGACCACGTTCTGTGCGGCCAGCTGGGAGGCGCCGGACACCTCCACGTGGTCGAGGACGTAGCGGTCGAGGGCCCAGGCGCTACCGCCTCCGGCAGCCGCGAGCAGGCCCAGCCCGCCGGCGAGCAGACCGCGGCGGCTGATCCGGCGGGGCTTCTGGGGTACGGGGTTCGTCGTCACGCATCGCAGTCAACCGGCGGAGCTTGTGGACCTCCTGTGCCCGGCCCATGGGTGAATCGTGAGTTACAGCCGGTCCAGGTGCGCGCGAAGGATCTCCGGTGTACGGGCGGGGAGCTCCGCCTCGATGAACAGCCGGCCGATCGCCGCCGCATACCGATCGACCTCCTCCCGGCGCTCCAGGTAGAGGCCGCTGGTGAGGTGTTCGATGTAGACGACGTCCGGCAGTTTCGCGTGCGGGAAGCGCAGGATGCTGAACGCCTGCCCGGCCGCCGCGTGCCCGCCCTTCTCGAACGGCATGACCTGCAGCCGGACCCGCGGCGACTCGCAGATCTCCAGCAGATACTCGATCTGCTCGCGGAGCACGTCACGACCGCCGATCGGCCGGCGCAGCACCGCCTCGTCGAGGACCGCCCACAGCCGGGGCGCGTCCGGCCGCTGCAGCACCTGCTTACGGGCCATCCGCAGCTGGGCGCGCCGGGTGATCTCCTCCGGCCCGCCGTCCTCGTGACCGAGCCTGATCACCGCCCGCGCATACGCGTCGGTCTGCAGCAGGCCGGGCACGAACTGGATCTCGTAGGTGCGGATCAGCTCGGCCGCCTGCTCGAGGTCCAGATAGTTCTGGAACCAGGTGTCCAGGACGTCCCCATACGCCTGCCACCAGCTGGGCGCGTTGGCCTCGCGCATCATCGCCAGCACCCGCCGGTGCTCGGCCGGGTCCTCCACGCCGTAGAGTTTCAGCAGGTCGGTGACGTCACGTTCCTTGAAACTGACGCGACCCAGCTCCATCCGGCTGATCTTCGACTCGCTCGCCCGGATCGTGTAGCCGGCCTGGTCACGGGTGAGTCCCTTGGCCCGTCGCAGGGCACGCAGATGACCGCCGAGCTGTAGCCGGCGGACCGTCGCCCCGCTGTTGTGGCTGAAGCCGTTGTCGTCGTTGTCGGGCACTTCATCGGGCACGTGGACCTCTTCGAGAGTCCTCTGTGGATCCTGGGATGGCGATCCGCATCAGCATACTCACGGAAGCGCCCGTCCCGCGCTGGAGGTCAACTCGAAGAGCGACGGTCCGGTCACGACAGCGGCGCCCGGGACCGTCGCCGGTCCCGGGCGCCGCACCGGGGGGTGGAGGGGTGGTCAGCGGCCGCCGCGACGGCCCTGGCCGCCGCCGGCCGGGGCCTGCCCGGCGGTCACCGTGGCGACCCCGGTGGCCGAGCCGAGCGACCCGGAGGCGGCCAGCCCGCCGGTGCTCGTCCCGGTCGCGGTCCCGCCGGTGCTGATCGTGTACGTCTCACCGCTGGTGATCTTCGACGAGGAGAAGGTGATGTTCTGCACGGACTTGCCGGTCACGTAGGTGGCGACGACGGCGCCGCCGGCATCGGTGATCTGCACCGTGGTGCCGGCCGCGATCGCGCTGTCCAGCGTCGCCGAGATCCAGCCCTGCGCCGAGTCGGCGCCGGGGGTGACGACCATGCCGGCGCTGCCCGCGGCGAGCAGCGTGC
This sequence comes from Actinoplanes philippinensis, assembly GCF_900113015.1. GTDB lineage: Bacteria > Actinomycetota > Actinomycetes > Mycobacteriales > Micromonosporaceae > Actinoplanes > Actinoplanes philippinensis. The sequence goes on along the minus strand of NZ_FONV01000003.1, from coordinate 403,547 downwards.
CGCCGCTGACGGTGAAGGCGCCGTTGACGTCGAGCGCCCCGTTGCCGTTGCCCTCCGGTCCGTTCACCACCACCGTGCCGCCGGTGATCGACGCGACGCCGTTGGAGTCGAGCCCGTCGCCGTCGGAGTCGATGACCAGGCTGCCCCCGTTGATCGTCACCGAGAAGTCGCCGACCTCCTCACCGCCGCCGCCGGGCCCGCCGCCACCGCCCGGGAAGCCGCCGCCCTGCTGACCGCCCTGCTGGCCGCCCTGGTCGGCGGTCTCGGAGGTGCTCGTGCCGCCGGCGCCGTTGATGCCGTCGTCGCTGGAGGTCACCCGTACCGTGCCGTCGTTGAGGACGAACTCGGCCGCCTCCAGGCCCTCGACCGCGGCGGTCACCTCGAGCGACCCGCCGTCGATGATCTGCTGGCCCTCGGCGTGCACCCCGTCGTCGCCACTGGCCACGGTCACCGTCGCGCCGTTGAAGTGCACCGCGCCGTCGGTGTGCACCGCGTCGTCGGACGCGTCGACGGCGATCGTGCCGCCCTCGAGAACCGTGATCACCCCGGACTTGAGGCCCTTGGCGGAGGTGTCGCCGGTGGGCTTCGTCCCGTGCCCGCCCCCCGCCTCGACGGTGAGCGTGCCCTCGGTGACCACGATGTCGGTGGCCGCGTCGACGCCGTCGCCCCCGCTGGTCACCGTGATCGTGCCGCCGGACACCGACACGTACCCGGAGTCGGCGTCCTCGGTGTTGTCGGCCTTGACGCCGTCGCCGCCCGCGGTGATCGTGATCGTCCCGCCGGTGACCGCCACGTAGTCCTTGCCGCGCAGCCCGTCGTCCTTCGCCGTCACGGTGATCGTGCCGGACTCCACGAGCACACCGTCCTTGCCGGCGATCCCGTCGTTGCCGTTGCCGGTGACGGTCAGCTTCCCGTCGCCGGTGATCGTCAGGTCGCCGGCGCTGAACAGGGCGGCGTTGACGTCCGCGTCCTCGGCGTAGGAGGAGGCGTCGGACAGCGTGCTGGTGGTGCCGTCGGCGAGCCGGACGACGAGCTGCCCGGCCTCGGTGGCGGCGATCGCCGCGGTGGTGGTGCTGCTGATCTCGGCGCCGTCGAGGATCAGGGTGACCGTGGCGTCCGGCGCGTTCACCACGATCTGCCCGTCGAGCTGCCCGCTGATCCGGTAGGTGCCGGCCGCGGTGACGGTGACCGTGTTCCCGTCGACGGTGACGCCGTCGCCGGACACGGTGGCCGAACTGCCGGTCAGCGCGATCTCGACCGCGCCGGAGGACGTGTCGGCGGCGCTGTGCGCCTTCTTGTCCGCGGCCAGGACGGCGGCCGCGTCCTGGGTGCCGTCGACGGTCGCGGCGTCGACGGTGCTGGTGGCGGCGACCTCGGTGGTCGCGGTGGCCGTGTCGCCCGAGGAGCATCCGGCCAGCACGGCGGTGGCCAGGACCAGGGAGCTGACGGCGGCGACGACCTTCTTGCGGAGTCTCATCAGATTCCCTTCGCGGTGGTGGTGAAGTGGCGGCGCAGGACGGGGCGCCAGCGGTTGGCGGGGAGTTCGGGGCGGAGGGCGGCGAGCCCGGTCGCGTACTTGGAGATGGCGGCGGGCCGGTGGCCGAGCGACCAGAGCAGCCGGTCGACGTCGGAGGCGGCCCGGCCGGACTTCGTCTCGACGATCACCGACCGCGGCATGTGGACGGTCGAGCCGTCCGGCAGCTGCCAGGCCAGGCCGGTGTCGATGGTGACCCGGCTGCCGGTGGACGGCACGTAGAGCGTGTTGCGGCGGTAGTGGGTGGCCATCACCGGGCGCAGCCGGCGCACGTCGGGGTGGAGCCCGGCCCCGGCGAGGACGGCGGCCGCGTACGCCCGCCCCTCAGCGCCCAGGTCGGCGCCGTCTCCGGTGTACGGGATGCGCTCCTTCACGGTGACCCCGCGGCAGCCGCGCGTCTTCACCTCGACGAAATTCAGCCCACTGTCCAGATAGGTGCGCACCCGGACCTTGAAGCGCCGGCGCCGCTGGTGCGCTGCGGCCAGGAAGCTGTCCAGGGCGGCGGTGTCGAAGTAGACCGACCGGTAGCCGAAGGTACGCTGGTGGTCGATCTGCAGGGCGCGCACCTCGTACGGCATCCGGTCCAGGAATTCGGGCAGGGCCTGGGCGGGCAGCACGTACTTGCGGTCCAGGCGGGTCAGCAGGGCGGCCTCGCCGACCAGCTCGTCCAGGCCGATCGGGGCGAACCGGTGGAAGAGCGGAACCTCGGTGGTGACGCTCATCGGGCGTTCACCCGCTCCCTCTGCGGGCCCAGCTGACCGGCGGCGCGGCCGTGGCCGGGACCGGCGATCCAGCGGACCTCGACCAGGGTGCTGTCGTTGACCATGTCGATCTGCTTGACGGCGACGGCGGTCACCTGGCCGCCGAGCACCTGTTCGAGGTGCGCCCGCAGCGCCGTCTCGTCGGTGAGGGCGACGTCGAGCCGGATCAGCTGGTTGCGGTGCCGGCGGAACAGGGCCGGGTGGTCGCCGACGACGAGCGCGGCCACGACGAGCGCCATCAGGCTCAGGTGCAGGACGTCCATGACGTTGCCGAGGCCGGCGATCAGGCCCAGGGCGAGAGCGGCGAAGTAGTACGCGATCTCGTGCTGACTGATCTCGTCGGAGCGGAGCCGGATGATCGACAGGACGCCGAAGAGGCCGAGTCCGAGGCCCGCCCCGACGGTCGAGGAGCCGAGGACGGTGGCGACGGCGAGGACGCCGATGTTCACTCCGAGGAAGGCGGCGACCAGATCCCGCCGCCGGTGGCGGGGGAAGTAGACACCGAACGTCAGGACGATGATCGCGACGAGATCCGCGGCGACGGCGAGCAACGTGGTCACTAGAGGCTTCCTTCAGGTGGCGTTCATCAGGTGTTTCCATTTCGCCGGACCTTGCTGTCCGCATCCTGTGGGGCCTCTGTGCCGTGCTCGTGAGTTCGCCGTCACACGCCGGGGCCTCTTAGTCAACCCTTAGAAACACCCGGCGGGCGTCTTAGAAGATCCGGTCAGGGTTGGCGCTCATGACCGCAACCACTGCTCCCGCCGCTGTCCGGCGACGGCTCCCCGGCACGCCCGCGTGGTGGTCCGGCGCCGGCGCGACCGCCGCCGCGCTGAGCCTGCTGATCGTCACCGTGCTCTGGGCGGGCAACGGCGGCGTGTCCGAGGTGACCGGTGGCGACGCGATCACCGCGATCGGCCGGCTGACCGGTCTGTACGCCTCCGACCTGCTGCTGCTCCAGGTGCTGCTGATGGCCCGGATCCCGCTGGCCGAGCGGGCGTTCGGCCAGGACCGGCTGGCCCGCTGGCACCGGTGGACCGGGTTCACCTCGTTCTGGCTGATGGTGCTGCACATCGTCACGATCACCGTCGGGTACGCCGCCGGCGCGAACCCGTTCACCACGCTGTGGGACCTGGTGCTGACCTATCCGGGCATGCTGCTCGCCGCGGCCGGCACCCTCGCGCTGGTGATGGTCGTGGTCACGTCGATGCGGGCGGCCCGGCGCCGGCTGCGCTACGAGTCGTGGCACCTGCTGCACCTGTACGCGTACCTGGGCGTGGGCCTGGCCCTGCCGCACCAGATCTGGACCGGTGGCGACTTCACCGGCACGGCCTGGGCGCGGGCCTACTGGTGGACGCTGTACCTGGCCGCGGCGGGCGCCGTTCTCGCGTACCGCATCGCCCTGCCCCTGATCCGTAACCGCAGGCACCGCCTGACGGTCAGCCGCGTGGTCGCCGAGGGGCCGGGCCTGACCTCGGTGTACCTGACCGGGGAGCGGCTCGCCGACCTGCCGGTCCGGGCCGGCCAGTTCTTCCACTGGCGGTTCCTCGACGGGCCCGGCTGGACCCGCGCGAATCCGTTCTCGCTGTCGGCGACACCGCACGGCGACGCGTTGCGGATCACCGTGAAGGCCGCCGGCGACGGCAGTTCCCGGGTGGCGAGCCTGAAACCCGGGACCCGGGTGCTGTTCGAGGGGCCCTACGGCAAACTGACCGGCGAGTCCTGGGCGGGGGAGCCGATCGTGCTGATGGCCTGCGGCATCGGCATCACCCCGCTGCTGTCGCTGCTCGGCGAACTGCCCTGCCGCGACGGCGAGGCCACCCTGGTGTACCGCGCCCGCACCGACGCCGACCTGGCCTTCCGCGACGAACTGGAGTGGTTCGCCGACCGGCGCGGCGTACGCGTCGTGCCGCTGACCGGGCCGCGTGCCCGCGGCGCGTCCTGGCTGCCCGGCAGCCTGGCCGGCGCCGGTGACGCCGAGGCGCTGCGGCAGGTGGCGCCGCGGATCGCGGCCGCCCGCGTCTACATCTGCGGCCCGGAGGAGTGGGCCGCCGCCGCGAAGGCCGCCGCGCTCGCCGCCGGCGCCCGGCCCGACCGTGTCCACACCGAACTCTTCGCCTGGTGAGGGGAGATCCGATGCGACGTATCAGCCTGTGGACGCTCTCCACGGTGGCCGCGCTGGTGCTGCTGTTCAGCTACCGCACCAGCACCGGGACCGCCATCACCGACACCGCGGCCGTGGCGCCCGCCACCGCTGCCGGCGAGGGGCAGGCCTTCACCGGGAACACCGCGCAGACCCAGGAGGGCGACGTCCAGGTGGTGATCACCGTCGCCGACGGGAAGATCACCTCGGTCGCCGTGCCGGTCCACCCGACCGGCAGCCGGAAACACGACGAGATCAGCGCGCGGGCCCTCCCGGAGCTGGTCCGGGCCACCCTGGCGGCACAGAGCGCGGACATCGACTCGGTCTCCGGCGCCACCTACACCAGCGGCGGCTACAAGGAGTCCCTGCAGTCGGCGATCGATTCCGCCGGGCTTTAATGAACCCCATGCGGATCCTGGTGGTGGAGGACGACGCGGCCGTGCGCGACTCGCTGGCCCGGACGCTGCGGTTCCAGGGCTACCAGGTGGACACCGCGGGCGACGGCCTGGCCGCGCTGGACGTGGTGCGGGCCGGCGAGCCGGACGCGATGGTCCTCGACGTGAGCATGCCGCGGATGGACGGGCTGGAGACGTGCCGGCAGCTGCGGGCCGGTGGTGTGGTGGTGCCGGTGCTGATGCTCACCGCCCGGGACAGCGTCGGCGACCGGGTCGCCGGTCTCGACGCGGGCGCCGACGACTACCTGGTCAAACCGTTCGCCCTGCAGGAGCTGCTGGCCCGGATCCGGGCGCTGCTGCGCCGCTCCGCCCTCTCCGCGGCGCCCGCCGAGGAGACCGCCGAGGAGCTTCTGACCTTCGCGGATGTACGGATGAACCCGGCGACCCGTGAGGTGTGGCGCGGGGAGCGTGCCCTGAAGCTGACGCGTACCGAGTTCGGCATCCTGGAGGCGTTCCTGCGCCACCCGCGGCAGGTGCTGACCCGGACCGCGCTGTTCGAGCAGGTCTGGGGCTACGACTTCGGCGAGGGGTCGAACAGTCTGCACGTCTATCTGGGCTATCTTCGGCGCAAGCTGGAGGCCGAGGGCGAGGCGCGTCTGCTGCACACCGTCCGCGGTGTCGGGTTCGTGCTGCGGGAGGAGCCCTGGTGAGAGCGTGGTTGCGGTCCCGTCCCCTGCACGACCGGCTGTCGCTGCTGGTCACCGGCGCGGTGGCGACCGCCGTGCTGCTCGTGTCGGCGGGCGCGTGGGTGAGCGTGCGGGCCGTCCAGCAGAACAAGATCTCCGCGGAGCTGCTCGCCGACGCCCGTACCATCGCCGAGAATCCCTGGCAGTGGCTGGAGGCGCAGGGCGCCCGGCCGGACCCGGGCGACAAGGAGATCGGCCCCTGCTGGCAGGTCCTCGACCGGTCCGGGGTGGTGGTCGGCGGGAGCGCGGTCCGGCTGCCGGTCACCGCGACCGCGGTCGCCATCGCCACCGCCGGCCTGCCGGAGACCCGGGAGCAGGTCACCATCGGGCCGGGGGAGTATCTGATGCTCACCGTCCCGATCGAGGGCGGCGGAGCGGTCCAGGTCGGCCTCGACCCGAGCCCGGACGAGCGGGTGCTGACGGTGTTCGCGGTGCTGCTGGCGGTCGGCTGCGCGGCCGGGATCGCCGGGGCGGCGGTGCTCGGGCGGACCGTGGCCCGCGCCGGCCTGGCCCCGGTCGACCGTCTCACCGACGCGGTCGAGGACGTGGCCGTGTCGATGGACCTGACCCGGCCGATCGAGGTGTCCGGCAACGACGAGATCGCCCGGCTGGGCCGCTCGGTGAACGCGATGCTCACCGCCATCCACGCCGCCCGGCAGGCGCAGCGTGCCCTGGTCGAGGATGCCGGTCACGAGCTGCGGACCCCGCTGACCAGCATCCGGACCAATGTGGAGCTGCTGATCGCGGTGGAGCGTCAGCCCGATCTGGCGTACCGTCTGCCGCCCGAGGAGCGGGTCAAGCTCCTCGACGATCTGGACGCGCAGGTGCGGGAGCTGGCCACGCTCACCACCGAGCTGGTCGAGCTGTCCCGCGAGGAGGGCAGCCGGGAGACGATCGAGCAGGTGGAGTATGCGGAGGTGGTGACGGCGGCGATCAACCGGGTGCGGATCCGGGCTCCCGGGCTGACCTTCGACACCGACCTGACGCCGGTGACCGTGCTGGGCCGTCCCGGCGAGCTGGAGCGGATGGTGGTGAACGTGCTGGACAACGCGGCCAAGTGGAGCCCGCCCGGCGGCACCGTCACCACCCGCCTGTCCGCCGGGGTGCTGACCGTCGCCGACAACGGCCCGGGGATCGCCGACGAGGATCTGCCGCACGTCTTCGACCGCTTCTACCGGGCGACGGCCGCCCGCTCGATGCCCGGCTCCGGCCTGGGCCTGGCGATCGTCGCGCAGACCGCCACCCAGCACGGCGGCGGTGTCACCGCGGGGCCCAACCACCCGTGCGGGACGGTCGTGACGGTCCGTCTGCCGGGTGCTCAGGCGCCGAGGTAGCCGGTCGCCGGCGGGTGCTCGCCTCGCCGAGGGTGTCGGGTTCGGCCGGCATCGGAACCTTCCGCCCTGAGGCAACTCTCAGGATTGTCAACAATTGCTCGCACGTGCTGGTGAGCCTATGGTTTGCACAGTTCGGCTGCGAGGTCGAGCAGCTACATTATTGTCGACAAAGCGCGGGAGGTGTCATGGCGCAGGGAATCCCGGTGCAGGTGCTGCGTGGCGGCCGGTCCAGGGGCGCGTATTTCTTGGCCGGTGACCTGCCCGCCGACCCGGCCGAACGGGACCGGCTGCTGTCCCGGCTGGCCGACTGGCCGGGCCCTCCGGCCGCCCGGATCGCCGTGGTCGGCCCGTGCGCCGACGGCACGGCCGACGTCGACTACCGGTTCCTGCTCGTGACGGGCGAGACGGTGACCGAGCCACGGCCGTGCGGCGACCTGCTGGCCGGCGTCGGCCCGTTCGCTGTCGAGCGCGGCCTGGTCCCGGTCACCGGCGACACCACAGCGGTACGGGTCCGCATGCCCGCCACCGGCGCCCGCGCGAGCGTGCACGTCACCACCCCGGGCGGCCGGCCCGCCTACACCGGGGACACCGCGGTCAGCGGTGTGCCGGGCACCGCGGCCCGGGTGCTGATCGAGTTCGGCGACGCCGCGACGCTGCCCACCGGACGGGTCGCCGACGACCTCGACGGCGTGCCGGTGACCGTGGTCGGCGACGGCGTCCCGATCGTGCTCGCCGAGGCGGCCGCGTTCGGCGTCACCGGGCACGAGACCCCGGCCCGGCTGGAGTACGACGAGCGCCTGCGCCACCGGGTCGACCGCCTGCGCCGGCTGGCCACCGACCTGACCGGCGCCGTGCCGGGGATGTGCCTGCTGGCCCCGCCGGCCGGCGGCGGCAGCCTGGCCACCCGGACGTTCCGGCCGCACCGGGTGCACGCCGCGATCGGTTTCCGCGCCGCGATCGGTGTCGGCGCGGCCGCGACCCTGCCGGGCAGTGTGGCCGCCCGGCTGCTGCGGCCCGCCGACCGGGCCGTGGTGCCGCCGGACGTGCTGCGCCTGGAGCACCCCACCGGCTTCCTCGACGTGGTGCCCGGCCCGGCCGCGGTCAGCACCGCCCGCCTGGTCCTCGACGGCCGGGTCTTCGCCCGCTGAGACGGTGCCGCCCGGTCGGGTGGCGACGCGGTTGCCTACGGTGGTGGGACACTGCGCCATCGGCTCCGGGACAGGCCGGGATGGCCGGACCAGAGAGGCAACACCTGTGGCGGACGAGATCATCGGGATCATCGGAGCCGGCATCGTCGGCCTGGCCATCGGGCGGGAGATCAGCCTGCGCCGGCCGGGCACCCGGGTCGTGGTCGTCGAGAAGGAATCCGAGGTCGGGCAGCACCAGACCGGCCACAACTCCGGGGTCGTGCACGCCGGCATCTACTACCCGCCGGGGAGCCTGAAAGCTGAGCTCTGCACCCGCGGGCGGCTGCTGCTGCGCGAGTACTGCGCGGAACGCGACATCGCGTACGACGAGTGCGGGAAACTCGTCGTCGCGGTCCGGGAGGACGAGCTGGGACGCCTGGACGACCTGGAGAAGAGGGCGCGCGAGAACGGCGTGCCCGGCCTGCGAAGGGTCGATCCGAGCGGGATCCGCGAGATCGAACCACATGCCGCCGGCCTCGCCGCGCTCCACTCGCCGGAGACGGCGATCACCGACTTCCCGGGCGTCGCGAAAGCGTTCGCCGAGGACATCCGCTCCTCCGGCGGGGAGGTCCGACTCGGTTTCCCGGTGACCGGCATCAGGAAGAACGTCGGGTCGATCCGGATCGAGTCGGGCGAGCGGAGCGTCACCGTCGACCAGGTGATCGTCTGCGCCGGCATCCACTCGGACACGGTGGCCGGGCTGGCCGGTGACGCCGCCGAGCCGCGGATCATCCCGTTCCGCGGCGAGTACATGCGGGTCAGCGATGAGAAGGCCGGCCTGGTCCGCGGCATGATCTACCCCGTTCCGGACCCGCGCTACCCGTTCCTGGGCGTGCACTTCACCCGCCGGGTCACCGGGATCGTCGAGGTCGGCCCGAACGCGGTGCTCGCCACCGCCCGCGAGGGCTACACCCGTACCCGGGTCTCGATCCCCGACCTGGCCGGCATCGCGGCCTGGCCCGGCACCTGGCACATGGCCCGCAAGCACTGGCGGACCGGGATCAAGGAGGTCCGCGGCTCGCTGTCGAAGACCCGCTACATGGCCGAGGCGATGCGCTACGTCCCGGAGATCGGCGCGGCCGACGTGGTCCGGGCCGGCGCCGGGGTGCGCGCCCAGGCGCTGGACCGCGACGGCAGCCTCGTCGACGACTTCCGGATCCACCGCCTGGGCCCGGTCACCGCCGTCCGCAACGCGCCCTCACCCGCGGCGACCTCGTCGCTGGCGATCGCCGAGCACGTGGTGGCCGAGGTCTTCGGCTGACGCCCGGTCGTGCGGGCTGCCTGCGGCGTGCCGCGGACCGCCCGCACGACCGGACGGGTCGTGGGCCGGAGGTCAGCGGTAGGAGAAACGGCCGACCAGGTGGTGCAGGTCGTCGGCGAGCGACGCCAGCTCGGTGGCGGCCTGCTGCCCGGCGGCGACGGCCGACCGCGACTGCTCGGCGGCGGCGGAGACGTGGCCGATGTCGGCGGCGATGGTGGCGGCGCCGCCGGCGGCCGTGGCCACGGTGCGGCTCATCGCCGCGGTGGTGGCGGTCTGCTCCTCGACCGCCGACGCGATGGTGGTCTGGAACTCGTTGATCTTCTCGATCACCTCGCCGATCCGGGTGATCGCGGCGACCGCGTTCTCGGTGTCGGCCTGGATCGCCTGCACCCGCTGGGAGATGTCCTCGGTCGCCTTCGCGGTCTCCTGGGCCAGGTCCTTGACCTCGCTCGCCACCACCGCGAAGCCCTTGCCCGACTCGCCGGCCCGGGCCGCCTCGATGGTCGCGTTCAGTGCCAGCAGGTTGGTCTGCTCGGCGATCGCGGTGATCGTCTTCACCACCGCGCCGATCTCCTGGGAGCTGGCGCCCAGCTTGCTGACCGTCGCGGTGGTCTCGGCCACCACGGACACCGCCTGCGCCGTCACGCTCGCGCTGGCCACCGCGCTCTGCGAGATCTCCTGGATGGCGTGCGCCATCTCGTCGGCGCCGGTCGCCACGGTCTGCAGGTTGACCGAGACCTCGCCGGCCGAGCTGTTCGCCGACCCGGCGCGCGCCGACACGGCCTGCGAGCTGCCGACCGTCTGGTCGTTGACCCGGGACAGCTCCCGCGAGTTCTGCGCCAGCAGCTGCGCACTCTCGGCCAGCGCCGACACCGTCTCGCGGACCGAGCCGGTGGCCTTGTTCACCGAGCGGGCCATCGCGCCGATCTCGTCGCGGCCGTCGGCGGGCACGGTCCGGGTGAGGTCGCCGGTGGCCACCGCCTCCATGGCGTCGGCTACCGGCTGCAGCCGGCGGGTGATGGTGCCGCCGACCATCAGCGCGAAGCCGATGCCGAGCGTCAGTGCGACGCCGAGCGTGATCAGCACCTCATGCCGGGCGGTCGCGTAGGCGTCGTCGGCGGCCGCCGACGCGGCCGCGGCGCTGCGGCTCTCCTCGTCGACCAGGGTGTCCATGCTCTTGGCCATGCCCAGGATGACGGCGTTGAAGTCGATGCCGGGGTCCCTGCCGGCGCGGGCCGCCTCGAGGGCGGTGTTGAAGTCGTCCCAGCCGGCGGTGAAGTCCTTGAGGGCCCGGGTGGCGGCGGCGCTCTTGGGCTGCTTCACGTAGGCGGCGAGGTTCTGGGTGAGCTGCTCGATGGCGGCGGCCTGTCCCTGGGCGGCGGCGGCCCGCTCGGCCGGCGGGGTGTCGGCCGCGACCAGGGCGGTGGAGTAGTGGTTGATCGCCGACTGGGCGCCCTGGATCTCGCCGAGGATCGTCAGGCTGAGCACGTTGACGTTGCGCAGGGTGTCCATGCGGTCGTTCATGCCGGCCATCCGCCACACGGCCAGGCCGCAGGCGATCGTCATGACCACGGCGATCACCAGGACCGACGTGAGGATCTTGGTACGGACCCGCCGGTTGCTGAACCAGCGGGCGAGAGGCGACGGCATCGGTGCAGCTCCAGGAACGATGAGGGGTGTCGACCTCCCCTATCGTCAGACCGATGCGCTGGTTGAGCGGCGTGCGGCGGGAATCACCAGCGGCGTGCCGGTCTCCGGGTCGTCGATCACCCGGCACGGCAGCCCGAAGACCTCCTCCACCAGCTCGGCGGTGAGCACATCGGAGGGCTGTCCCGACCGGGCCACCCGGCCGGCCCGCATGGCGATCAGGTGGGTGGCGTAACGGGCCGCGTGGTTGAGGTCGTGCAGGACCGCGACGAGGGTACGGCCCTGCCGCTCGTGCAGCTCGGCGCAGAGGTCGAGCACCTCGATCTGGTGCGCGATGTCCAGATAGGTGGTCGGCTCGTCGAGCAGCAGCAGCGGCGTCTGCTGGGCGAGCGCCATGGCCAGCCACACCCGCTGGCGCTGGCCGCCGGAGAGCTCGTCGACCTGCCGGTCGGCCAGGTCGGCCACCCCGGTCGACAGCATCGACTCCTGCACGACCTGCTCGTCCTCGGCCGACCAGCGGCGCAGGATGCTCTGGTGCGGGTAGCGGCCGCGGGCCACCAGCTCGGCCACGGTGATGCCGTCCGGGGCGGTCGACGACTGCGGCAGCAGGCCGAGCGTCCTGGCCACCGTACGGGTCGGCTGCGAGTGCACGTCCCTGCCGTCCAGCAGCACCGTCCCGGCGGCCGGCTTGAGCAGCCGGGACAGCGCCCGCAGCAGTGTCGACTTGCCGCACGCGTTCGGCCCGATGATGACGGTGAACGAGCCGACCGGGATCTCGACGCTGAGATCCTCGGCGATGACCCGCTTGTCGTAGGCGAGCGTCAGCCCGGCGCCGCTGAGCCGGGGCGTGTGACCCGTCATCGTGTCTCCTCGTGCGGTGTCGATGGGAACCCGGGAAACGGCCATCAGATCCGTCCCGCGCGGCGTTCGGTGGTCAGCAGCCAGACCAGGTAGGCGCCGCCGACCAGGCCGGTGACCACGCCGACCGGCAGTGCCCGGTCCTCCAGCAGGTGCTGGGCGATGAAGTCGGCGCCGGTCAGCAGCAGCGCGCCGACGAAGATCGACGGCAGCAGGTTGGGGCCGGGTGCTCGGGTCAGGCGTTTCGCCAGGTGCGGGGCGATCAGCGCGACGAAGTTGACCGGGCCGGCGCTGGCCGCGGCGAACGACACCAGCAGCGCGGCCGCCAGCAGCGACGCGTTGCGCAGCAGCGGCACCGGCACCCCCAGCGCGGACGCCGCGTCGTCGCCCATCTCCAGCATCCGCAGGCCCGGGCCGCAGGCCAGCAGCAGGAACGGCAGGGTGACGCCGAGCACGACGATCATCGGCACGGCCTGGCCCCAGTCGCGCCCGTCGAGGCTGCCGGTGAGCCACAGCAGCGCCCGCGCGTTCTCCATCTGGACGCCGCGGGTCAGCAGATATCCGCTGATGCCGGTGAGGATCGCCGCGAGGCCGATGCCGACCAGGATGAACCGGAACCCGTGCAGCGCCCGCCCGGCGATCAGCTGGATCAGCAGGGTGGCGACCAGGCCGCCGGCGACCGCGGCCACCGACAGCTGGGTGCTGGTGCCGCCGAGGATCACCACGGTCAGCGCCGCGGTGCTGGCGCCGTTGGTGACGCCGAGCATGTCGGGGCTGCCGAGCGGGTTGCGTACCAGCGACTGGAAGACCGCGCCGCCGGCCGCCAGCGCCGCGCCGACCAGCAGCGCGGTGATCAGCCGGGGCAGCCGCAGCTCGCCGATGATGAACTCGTGCGCCGGGTTGCCCTCCCCGAACAGGGTGGTCACCACGTCGGCCGGGGCGATCTCGAAATCGCCGGTGCCGAGGCTGAACACGCTGATCACGAACGCACCGAGCGCGGCGGCGGCGCCGACCACGACGGCCCGGGGCCGCACGCCGACGCGGCTGCCGATCGACCGCGGCCGGGCCGCGGGCTTGTCCAGGACGGTGGTCATCGGGCGGCTCGCACGAGATAGAGGAACAGGGGACCGCCGAGCACCGCGGTGACCGTGCCGACCTGCAGCTCGCCGGGGCTGCCCAGGATCCGGCCGAGCACGTCGGCGCCGAGCAGCAGCACCGGCGCGAGGATCGCCGTGTACGGCAGCAGCCAGCGCAGATCAGGCCCGGTGAACGGGCGGACCATGTGCGGGATGAGCAGCCCGACGAACACGATCGGCCCGCACGCCGCGGTGGCGCTGCCGCAGAGCAGGGTGACCGCCACGATGACCGCGGCCCGGATCACCGCCGGGCGGGCGCCGAGCGCGCGGGCCGCGTCGTCGCCGAGCGACAGCGCGTTCAGCGGCCGGGCCACCAGCAGCCCGGTGAGCAGGCCGGCGGCGAAGAACGGCAGCAGCCGCTCGACGGTGGCGAAGTCGGCGCTGGCCAGCGAGCCCGCCGTCCAGAACTTCATCCGGTCGATGGCCTGCGTGTCGGCGAGCAGCACCGCGGACACATAGGAGAGCAGTGTGGCGTTCAGGGCGGCCCCGGCCAGCGCGAGCCGGGCCGGGGTGGCCGAGCGCCCGCCGCCGACCGCGTACACCATCGCGGTGACGATCGCCGCGCCCGCGAGGGCGAACCACACGTACCCGAAGAAGGTCCCGACGCCGAAGAAGACGGCGGCCGTGGCGACCGCGGCGGAGGCACCCGCGTTGATGCCGAGCAGGCCCGGGTCGGCCAGCGGGTTGCGGGTCAGCGCCTGCATGATCGCGCCGGCCAGGCCGAGCGCCATGCCGACCATCAGGCCCAGCAGCGTCCGCGGGAGCCGCATGTCGTGGACGATCCGGTAGGAGGGCGACGCCGGGTCCCACAGCCCGGCCCAGACCTCGCCGGGGGAGAGGAACCGCGCGCCGAACCCGATGCTCAGCACGACGACCGCGACGAGGACGCCGAGGGCGAGGACCAGGCCGAGCAGGCGTACGGACGACCGCCGTCCCGCCCGTGGCGGCACGGTCTCGCGTACCCCCTGATCAGCAAGGGTGTCGATGGTGGACAGTGCGACTCTCCCGTCCCGGTGTCGTGGATCCTGTTGACGCGCGATCGGTTCGTTAGGTTAGCCTAACCATCGCACGCGGCCGAAGGGCCGGTCGTACCCCAGAAAGACGTGAAGATGAAGTATTCGCAGCTTTCCTTGTCCCGTCGTGGCCTGCTGGCCGCCGGTGGCGCCGCCGGTGTCGGCGCGCTGCTCGCCGCCTGCGGAGGCGACAAGGGCGAGACCGGGTCCCCGGCCGGCTCCGCATCGGCCCCCGCCGCCGGCCCGTGGGCGTTCACCGACGACCAGCCCAAGGACCTCAAGGCCGACAAGACCCCGAAGAAGGTCGTCGCGTTCACCGGCACCGCCGCCGCGCTCGTCGACCTGGGCCTGCAGGACTCCATCGCCGGCGTCTTCGGCGAGACCAAGAAGACCGACGGCACCGCCGAGCCGCAGGCCGGCTCGCTGGACATCAACAAGGTGCAGATCATCGGCAACGCGTGGGGCGAGTTCTCGGTGGAGAAGTACGCCGCCCTCGCGCCCGAGCTGCTGATCACGCACATGTTCGACCCGGGCGCCTACTGGTACATCCCGGACGAGAGCAAGGACCAGATCCTCAAGCTCGCGCCGGTCGCCACCATCACCGTCGGCCGGGTGCCGCTGACCAAGCCGATCGAGCGTTACGCCGAGCTGGCCAAGTCGCTGGGCGCCGACCTGAACGCGCCGAAGGTGGTGGCCGACAAGGCCCGCTTCGAGAAGGCCGCCGCCGACCTGTCCGCCGCCGCCAAGGCCAGCGGTGGCATCAAGGTGCTGGCCGGCTCCGGCGCCGCCGACATCTTCTACGTGTCGAACCCGAAGGTCTCCTCCGACCTGATGTATTTCAAGGAGCTCGGCGTCGACATCATCGTCCCCGAGAAGACCGACGGCGGCGACTACTACGAGTCGCTGAGCTGGGAGAACGCCGACAAGTACCACGCCGACATCATCTTCCTGGACGCCCGCACCGGCACCCTGCAGCCCAACGACCTGGCGTCGAAGCCGGGCTGGAGCGCGCTGCCCGCCGTCAAGGCCAACCAGGTCTTCCCGTGGCAGGCCGTCCCGATCTACTCCTGGGCCGGCTCGGCCCCGCTGCTGGAGGCCCTGACCGCCGCCATCACCAAGTCCAAGAAGCTCGCCTGACGAGACGCCGGGCGCCCCGCGAAGGGCGCCCGGCGGCCGGATCGCCCGAGGATCATTCCTGGCCGGTGTACGCCTTCAGCGTGTTCGCCGCCTGCCGCCGGGCCGTCTCGGGATCGGTGCCGAACGCGATGTCCGCCTCGGTCCACGCGTCGGCGCTGAGCCGCATGAACGTGATGCCGTCCGGCGACATCGCCCACTCCGTCGCGGCCTCGGGGGTGATCGTGGCCGCCGGGTCGTCCAGGTGGTTGGCCAGGCCCCAGAACGCGCCCTCCCAGCCCAGCCCGACGGCTCCCGGACCGTACTGCTCCCAGTGCTCGTCGTCGACGTGCGCCACGTGCTCCAGCGTGAACCGGGTCCGCCCGTCGCCCTCCGGGGTCAGCCGCACCTCGACCCAGCTCACCTGGTCGCCGAACTCCCAGGTGGCGCCGACCGCGTGCGGCTTCTCGCACTTCGTGATCGTGCCGCCGGCGTTGCCCTGGAACTGGTATCTCCCGCCGACCCGCAGGTCACCGGAGATCGGCAGGAACCACCGGGGGATCCGCTCCGGGTCGGTGACCACTTCCCACAGGTCGTCCTGGCCGGTGTCGTAGACCTGGCTGATCGTCATCACCCGGGCCTCACCGGCCTCCAGCACCCGTGTGCCGATGGTCCGCCGTACCCCACTGATCTGCTCTTTGACCTCGATCACCGTGCGCTCCTCGCATCGCTGGTCCCGACGCCCTCGCCGAGTCGCCGAAGGCGTTTGCCGCGGGCCACCTCGGTGGCCATCGCGGACAGGTGCGGCGTCCAG
Organism: Actinoplanes philippinensis; assembly: GCF_900113015.1. Classification (GTDB taxonomy): domain Bacteria; phylum Actinomycetota; class Actinomycetes; order Mycobacteriales; family Micromonosporaceae; genus Actinoplanes; species Actinoplanes philippinensis. The sequence goes on along the minus strand of NZ_FONV01000003.1, from coordinate 387,608 downwards.
AACCTCCGGAAGGGCGCCAGCCACTCGTCGACCTGCCGCAGCGCGGTGTGGTCGACCGCGTAGAGACGGCGGGCGCCGTCGGGCCGCACGGTGGCGAAGCCGTTGTCACGCAGCACGCGCAGGTGCTGGGACACGGCCGGCTGGGTGATGCCGAACTCCGCGCGGATGACCGCGGTGACGGCGCCGGAGGTCTGCTCGCCCTCGGCGAGCAGCTCGAGGATCCGGCGCCGGACCGGATCACCGAGTACGTCGAACGCATGCACGAGCGGAACCCTATCAGAAGCAGCTTATATAAGTGTGCTGTTTTGAAATAGACCGCCGGGCCCGCCCGGTGGAAGGGAGGCGGGCCCGGCGGAGTTCGCGGGGTCAGGCGCGGATGCGGTTGCGCACCAGAGCGCCGGACTCGGTGAGCGAGCCGGTGCCGGAGAAGCTCCCGGCGTTGCAGGTGCCCGGCTTGAAGGCGGCGCTGCCCTCGCTCGCGTCCGAGTACGTCCAGTTGGCATACCCGATCTTGAGCCGGTCGAGCAGGTCGAACCAGGCGTTGCTGCCGGCCACGTCGACAGCGCCGTCGCCGGTGTAGGTCACCGTGCCGAACTCGGTCACGAACAGCGGCAGCGAAGCCGCGGCCCGCTCCACCTCGGCGCGGTAGTTGTCCTTGTGCGAGGCCGCGTAGTAGTGGAAGGCGTACATCACGTTGGAGGCGCTGACCGGGTTGTTCACGATCTCCGAGGAGTTCGAGCCCTCCGAGACGCCCAGCGACGACCAGCCGCGGGTGCCGACGATCACGACGCCGTCCGGGTCGTTCCCCCGGATCACCGGGATGACCTGGTCGGCGTAGTTCTTGATCTGCGCCCAGCTCACGCCGTTCGGCTCGTTGGCGATCTCGTAGATGACGTTCTTCTTGTTCGCGTGCCGGGCCGACACCTGGGCGAAGAAGGTCTTGGCCCGCTCCAGGTTGTACGCGGGATCGCCCGGCGTGAGGATGTGGAAGTCGATCAGCGCGTACATCCCGCGCTCGGTGGCCTCCTCGACCAGGTTGTTCACCCGGTTGGTGAACCCGGCCGGGTCGGTCTCGTAACCCTGCTCCTGCACGTACATCGAGATCCGCAGCAGGTCCGCGCTCCACTCCTTGGCGAGCACGTCGAGCGAGGCGTCGGTGTAGCAGTTCGGGAACCACTGCAGGCCGTGTGTGCTCATGCCCTTGAGCTGGACCGCCTGGCCGCTCTCGTTGCAGAGCTTGGTGCCGCAGACGCGCAGCTGCCCGTTCACCTGGACCGGTGTGCCGCCGCCTGCCGGGGGAGTGGAAACGGAGGGCGACGGGTTCGTCGTTCCGGTGCATGCCTGCCCGTTGACCAGGCAACCCGTCGGGCGGCCGGTCCCGTTGACGATGAGGCCGAAGCTGGTGGAGGCCCCGGCCGCGATCGTCGCGTTCCAGCCGGCCGGCGTGAACGTCCAGGTGCTGCCGCTGCCGGCCTGCGTCGCGTTCCACGACTGGCTCACCGTCGTGCCGGCCGGGAAGGTCAGCTCGACCTTCCACGTGGAGATCGGCGACGACGTGTTGTTGTTGACGGTGACCTGGGCCTGGTAGCCGTTGTTCCACGTGCTCTGCACGGCGAACGCCGCCGTCTCCGCGCTGGCGGGGAGCGCGAAGAAGGCGGCGGTCGATGCCGCGGCCACGGCGAGTACCGTGGTCAGGACCGTTGCTGTCCGGCGTTTCACGAAAGCATCACCTCGGGGATGGGTGCGGGCTGCCGTGGGGGCCGGCAGTGGGGGAACCCGCCCTGGGAGCGCTCCCAGGAACCCCGACTGTAACGCCTGCGTTAATCGGCGTCTATTCCAGAGCGACCGCCATCGGCTGGATCGTTACCCGGACCCCGGTCCCCGGGGTGAGTTCCGCCAGCCGTCCGCTCGGCACCTGGGCGATCACCAGGTGGTCCCCGACGGCCACCGTGACCCGGCTCGTCGGGCCGAGGAAACTGCTGGTCAGCACCTTCGCGGCAGACTCCGGGTCGGGCGTCACCTCGACCGTCTCGGGCCGGACCAGCGCGGTCACCGCGCCGCCGGAGTGCGGGCTCACCAACGGCAGCCGGTTGCCGAGCACCTCGACCACATCGCCGGACACCGTTCCCGGCAGCCGGTTGCTGGTCCCGACGAAATCGGCGACGAACGCGGTCGCCGGCCGCAGGTACACCTCCGACGGGGTGGCCAGCTGCTCCAGCCGCCCGGCCCGCATCACCCCGACCCGGTCGGCGATCGCGAGCGCCTCCTCCTGGTCGTGGGTGACGAAGAGGGTGGTGGTGCCGACCTCGGTCTGGATCCGCCGGATCTCGTCGCGCAACTGCACCCGGACCTTGGCGTCCAGCGCCGACAGCGGCTCGTCGAGCAGCAGCACCTGCGGCTCGATCGCGAGCGCGCGGGCCAGGGCGACCCGCTGCTGCTGGCCCCCGGAGAGCTGGTGCGGGTACCGTTTCGCGAAATCGGCCAGGCCCACCAGGTCCAGCATCTCGGTGGCCCTCGTCACCGCACCGCGGCGCAGGCGCAGGCCGAACTCGACGTTCTGCAGCGCGTCGAGGTGCGGGAAGAGGCTGTACGCCTGGAACACCATGCCCATGCCGCGACGGTTGGCCGGCACCCGGGTGATGTCCTTGCCACCGACCAGGACCCGGCCCGCGGTGGCCTCCTCCAGCCCGGCCAGGATCCGCAGCGCGGTGGTCTTGCCGCAGCCGGACGGCCCGAGCAGCGCGATCAGCTCGCCCGGCTCGATCGACAGGTCCAGGTCGTCGAGGGCGTGCACGCTGCCGAACGTGCGGCGCAGCCCGTCGAGATGTACGGCGACGCCGGTCATGACGCCTTTCCTTTCCGGGAGTTGCCCGCCAGGGAGAGCACGAGCAGGAGCACGAAGGCGAGCAGGAGCGCGGCCAGCGACACCGCCACCGACACCCCGGCGCTGCTCTTGCCCAGGAACTCGATGGCGACCTGCAGGTTGGTGCGGTGCAGCAGCGACGCGATGGTGAACTCGCCGAGCACCAGCGCCACGGTCAGGAACGCGGCGGACAGCACCGCCGAGCGGATGTTCGGCAGCACCACCCGCACGATCACGGTGAACCAGCCGGCCCCCAGACTGCGGGCGGCCTCGGCGAGGGTCTTCACGTCGATCGCGGACAGGCCGGCGTCGATCGCGCGGTACGCGTACGGCAGCACCAGGATCGTGTAGGCGAACACCAGCGTCAGCGACGAGCCGCCGATGAGGTAGTTGACCCAGGCGTACACCGGGGCCAGGCCGACCACCAGCACGATCGCCGGGATGGTCAGCGGCAGCAGGCAGAGGAACTCGACGAGCCGCCGCAGCCGGGGCAGCCGCAGCCGGACCCAGACCGCGGTCGGCACCAGCAGCGCCAGCATCAGCAGCGAGGTGAGCGCCGCCTGGGCCAGCGAGGCCACGATGCCCTCGGTCAGGGCCGGGTACTCCGAGCTGAGCCGCGGCCAGTCCAGCAGCAGCGGCCAGGTCTTCGGGTCGCGGGTGCTGAACTCGACCATGGCGACCAGCGGCAGCAGGAAGAACACGCCCATCACCGACAGGACGGTCCAGCGGAAGATCACCCGAGCCATTTGGCGGTCCTCTTCTGCAGCAGCGAGTAGAGGGCCATCACCACGGCCACCACGACCACCATGCCGAGCGCCATGGCCTTGCCCAGGTTGGCCTGGCCGAGCACGACCTCGCTGGTCAGGGCGCCGCGGATCTGCAGCGGGACGATCGGGCCGCCCTGGCTGACCAGGGCGGCGGCGGTCGCGTACGCGGAGAAGGCGTTGGCGAACAGCAGCAGCGTCGAACCGAGGAACGCGGGGGCGAGCAGGGGGCCGGCCACCCGGGTCCAGTACTGCCAGGTGTTGCCGCCGAGGCTGACGTGCGCCTCGCGCCACTGCGGGCGGATGCCGTCCAGCGCGGGCAGGAAGACGATCACCATGAGGGGGATCTGGAAGTACGTGTAGACCAGCGTCAGCCCGGGCAGCTCGAAGAGCCAGACCCCGTTCGCGTACGGGTCGAGCCCGTGCTCCTGCAGCCACAGCGTCACGAAGCCGGACAACCCGATCGTCGCCAGGAACGCGAAGGCGAGCGTGACCCCGCCGAACTGGGCCAGCACCCCGGCGGCCGCGGTGACCAGCCGGCGCAGCAGCCCGTCCGGTTTCGCGGTGACCAGCGCGTACGCCAGCAGCGCCCCGAGCACCGCGCCGATCAGCGCACTGGACGCGGAGAGCGTGATGCTGCGGCCGAACGCGTCGAGGATGTAGTCGTCGGTGAGGGCACGGACGTTGGCCAGTGTGAAACCGCGGCCGCCGTCGCCGGTGAACGCGCCGATCACCACGGTCAGCGTGGGGATGACCAGGAAGATCGTCACGAAGGCGAAGAACGGGACCGTGCCGAGCAGGGCGGCGCCCCGCAGGCGTGGCCGTGGCGCCACGCGCTGCGGAGCGTCCGCGGCGATCTCAGCCAATGGCCTTGGCCCAGTTCGCGGTCAGGTACTCCTTGGCCTTGGCGCTCTGCGCCTCGGTCGGGATGACGGCGGTGCCCTCGACGGCCGGCAGCGCGGCGAACGCGGTCGCGTCGATGGTGCCGGCCTTCTGCATGGCGTCGGCGCGGACCGGGCGGGCGCCACCCTTGAGCCACAGGTTCTGGCCCTCGTCGGAGTAGAGGAACTCCTGCCAGAGGCGGGCGGCGGCCGGGTGCGGGGCGTCCTTGTTCACGGCCTGCACGTAGTACGAGCCGAGCACGGCCCCGGACGGCACGAACACCTTCCACGTGGCCAGCTTCTTCGACTGGGCGGCGTTCAGGTAGTCCCAGTCGAAGACCACCGGGGTCTGACCGGACTCGATGGTGGCCGAGGTCGGGTCGACGGGCAGGAAGTTGCCGGCCTTCTTCAGGTTGCCGAAGAACTCGACGCCCTTGGTGATGTCGTCGACGGTGCCGCCGTTGGCCAGCGACGCCATCTGCACGCCACCGAACGCCGCGCCGGCCTGGGTCGGGTCGCCGTTGAGCGCGACCTTGCCCTTGTAGTCGGCCTTCAGCAGGTCGGCGACGCTGGTCGGGGCGGGCACCTTGGCGCTGTCGTAGCCGATCGACATGTAGCCGCCGTAGTCGTTGACCCAGGTGCCGTTCGCGTCCTTGAGGGTGTCCGGGATCTCGGCGAACTTCTCCACCTTGTACGGCGCGAACAGCGCGGTGTTCGCGGTCGCCACCGAGACGCCCAGGTCGAACACGTCGGGCGCGGTGTCCTGGCCCTTGAGCTGGGTGGCGGCGTTGATCTCGTCCTGGCTGGAGCCGTCCGGCTGGGCCGAGTTGACCTTGATGCCGTACTTGGCGCCGAAGGCCTTGATGATCTCGCCGTAGTTGGCCCAGTCCGGTGGCAGCGCGATGACGTTGAGCTGCCCCTCCTTCTTGGCCTCGGCGATCAGGGCGTCCAGGCCGCCCAGGTCGGCGGCGCTGGTGGCGGTCCCGGCCTTGCTCGTGGCCGCCTCGGACTTCTTCTCCGGGGGCGAACACGCGCCGGCGAAGGCGACTATCGCGGCGGCCGCGAGGGTGGCGACCGTGGATCGGGCAAGGGTGGTGCGCACTGTGTTCCTCCTTCTGCGGCACCGGCGACCGGTGCGCGCTGGTGGATCATGGGAGTGCCGGGTGGAGGACAGGCGTACGGAAGGAGACCTCGGGGCGAATTCGGCCCTTCCGCCGCAGACGGGGGTTGCCCTGCACTTTTCCATGCGGAGGTGGTGATCGAAAGCAGTCGTTGGCCGACTGTTATACGGCGTGCCCACCGATGTGGACGAGGCCGGTGCCGGACGCGCTCAGGACAGCGCCGCGGCCCGGCCGTGGACCCGCGTGGCCTGATGTCAGCGGGCCGACTCCAGCACCTCTTTGAGCCGGGTCAGATCGGCCTGGACCGCCTCGGCGTCCTGCTCGAAGTCCTCGTCGCTCATCCCCGGCTGCCGCCGCAGCGTGAACATGATCTCGGCGCCGTCGCCGTCCGGGATGACCCGCATCGGCGCGTAGACCTCGCCGCCGTCCGGCGGTCGCACCCAGTGGTCGAGCACGCCCAGCTCGTTGTGCGGGGTGAAGACCAGCTCGGCGCCGTCGTCACCGATCCGCCAGCCGCCGTCCTCCCGCGTCACCGACGTGGCCAGGCCGGGCGCCCAGGCGGGCAGGTTCGCCGGGTCGGCGGCGAACGCGTACACGTCACCGGCCGGAACGTCGATGTGCTCGCTGAGGTAGCGCGATGCCGAAGTCACTCCGGCATCGTCGCAGAAAATCCCGGCTCCGGCTGGTTCTCGGAGCTGTCGGACACGCCCCGGGACGGCGCCGGGGCCGGCCGGGGATTCAGGTGCGGCCCCGGCGGCCACGCCGGACGCCTCTCGGCGTGGGGGTGGCCGGGACCAGGTGATCCGGCCAGGTCACCCGCACCGTGCCGGCCGCCTCGAAGTCGGCGGCCAGCTCGGTCAGCAGCTGTGCGGCCTCGGCGATCCGCGCGTCCGGCCAGGGCGGCTCGCCGGTCTCCAGCGCGCCCCACGCCCGGCGGACCAGCGCCGGCGCCTGCTCCGGGATGCCCGTCTCGACGGCGTGGTGCACCATCCCGGCCAGTAGCTCGGCCAGCCCCAGGCTCTGCTTGCAGCCGTCCAGCACCCGTTTGCTGCGGGCCGCCGCGTCGTGGCGCGGCCGCCCGCCGAGCACCCGCATGTTGCTGAAGACGGCGCCCGCCGCGATCGAGCCGAACACCCCGCCGGACATCTCGAAGGTCCGCTCGGTGGCGTAGTGCGCCAGATCGTGGGGCACCCGGTACTTCCGGTCGTAGCCGGGCAGCTGGAGCACCACACCGTCGCCGCGGTGCATCGTGGCGACCGTGGAACCGGTGGTGCTGTGTGCGAACACGACCAGCATGCGCACATCCTGCCACCGTGTTCACGGCGATGTCATCGTCCGCCCGGGGTGATCGCCACGGCCATCAGGTGGGCGCTCGCCGCGAGCACGTCCGCCTCGGTGCTGTAGAGCCGGGCCAGGGCCAGCGCGCCGTCGAGGACCACCCGCTCGTTCGGGGTGCCGGCCGCGGCGTCCGCCGCCGGCCACGCGGGACCCTCGATGCCGTGCACGGTGACCCCGGGCAACCCGGCCTCCCGGAACTCGCCGGCCAGTTCGGACACCCGATGGAAGTACGCGTGCGTGAACCCGAGCCCCGGATGGTTGTGCCCGGTCGCGAGGATCTGCTCGGCCTCCGCATACAGCCGGTCGGAGGTGAACCGGCCGGTCGCCGCGAAATCCAGCGGCCCCGCGAACCGGGAGATCGCCGCCGCCAGCACCACCCCGCCGGGCCGTGTCACCCGGGCGGCCTCGCGCAGGGCCCGCAGCCGGTCCGCCCGGTCCAGCAGGTGGTAGAGCGGCCCGAGCAGCAGCGTCGCGTCCCAGGAGTGGTCGTCGGCGGGCAGCGCCCGGGCGTCGCCGACGACCGCGTCGACCGGCGGCTGCCCGGCCCGCGCCTGCGCGACGTGGGCCGGCACCAGGTCGACGAGCCGGACCCGGTAGCCGGCGGCGAGCAGCGGGCGGGCATACGTCCCCGGCCCGCCGCCGACGTCCAGGATCGAGGCCGGCGCCGGCGGCAGGTGCTGCTCCAGCAGCTCCCGGGTGCGGATCCGCTCCAGCTGGAACGACGCCCGCCGGTCCAGGCGCCCCGCCTCGTCGTAGCCGGTGTAGAAGTCGACTATCTCGCCCGTGGTCTGGTCCATCGTGGAATCGTCGCCGGTCCTCGCCCGGCCGGACCAGCGGTTTTCTCAGCCCGGCAGGGTGTCGCCCTGGCCGGTGCGCTTCTGCGCCTCGTCGACGCCCCGGTCGATGTGCTCGGAGTACTTGTTGCCGGTGCGCTCGTCGATCTGGTCGCCGCCCTTCTCCAGCGCCTGGTCGACCTGCTCGTCGTGCTGGTCGGCGAAGTCCTTGGCCTTGCTCAGGAAATCACTCATGCCAGGCCGTTTTCCCGCTCACGACCCGGGCAAACTGCCGGACATGCGATCGCGTGTCACGCTGGGGGAGTACGTCCGGCACCCGACATCGGCGGGAGACGACAGATGACCGACTCCGGCTCCACCCGGCCGCACAGCGAGACCTTCGAGCACGCCGGGGCGACCGTCGAGCTGGTCGACGCTGGCACGCTGCTCGCCGCCGCCCGGGTCAACCCGGTCGATCTGCTGCACCAGGCCGCGTGGCCGGAGCCGGTGCACCGGGTCGAGGTGACCGTCGACGGCACCGGCGGCGCCGAGCACGTCTTCACCGCCCGCATCGTCACCCTCGACTCACCGGCCGCCACCCGGCAGCGGATGCGCGGCATCGTGCTCGACATCGACCCGCTCGGTCGTCTCCTGGCCCGCCGGATCGCCGCCGGGGACCAGGTGGTGACCCGCATCGTCGACGGCGTGGGGATGGCCGCGGCTGTCGCGTACCGCAGCCTGGGTCTGGAAAAGCCGGTGGACCGCGAACCGGGACTGCTCGCCGACACCGACGCCGGCATCGAGGCGACGGTGACCTACGACGCCGGTGTCGCCCGCCTGAAGTCGCGGATCCCGCGCGACGCCGTCGGCGTCGCCCACCTGCGCGCCTTCGTCACCCTCACCCTGCAGGCCGTCGCCGACATCGCCGGGCCCGGGTCGCTGACCGGCCGCCGCTACGTGGTCGGGCGCCGGGCCGGCACGCCCGCCACCACCGGGTCGGTCACCCTCGACATGGTCGGCGGCCTCGCCGGCGTCGTCGCCGAGCTGCGCCAGATAGCCGTCTCCTTCCGGCATCCCGAGGCGATGGCACGGTGGGGGGCCCGTCGCCCGCAGGGCCTGCTGATGTACGGGCCACCCGGCACCGGCAAGACCATGCTGTCCCGCGCGCTCGCCAACGAGATCGGCGCCGACTTCCGGGAGATCCGCACCCCGGAGATCCTCGACAAGTACCTGGGCGGCTCGGAACGCAACATCAAGCAGATCTTCCGGGACGCCCGCCGGTACCGGACGCCGACGCTGATGCTGTTCGACGAGTTCGACTCGATCGTCAGCTACGCCGGGGCGGGCGGGGACGCGGCGAGCCAGGCCCTCAACGCGGTCGCCGGGATCTTCAAGCAGGAGATGAACGACCTGATCGAGGAGAACCCGAACGTCATCGTGGTGGCCACCACCAACTTCCCGCACCGGGTCGACGAGTCGCTGATCCGTTCCGGTCGCTTCGACGTCAAGATCAGTGTCCCGAAGCCGGACGAGACGTCCCGCGCCGAGATCTTCCGCAAGATGATCCGCGGCCTGATCAGCGCTCACGAGACGCCCGGTTTCCGGATGTTCGCCGACGACCTCGACCTGACCGCCCTCGGGGTGGCCAGCACCGGCATGACCGGCGCCGACATCAAGGAGGTGCTGCGGCGGGTCCAGCTGGCCAAGGCCATGCAGGACGCCCGCGGCGCCGCCGTCACCCCGATCTCCCAGGAGGACCTGCTGACCGCCGTCCGGGCGCTCCGCGGCGGATCCTAGGGTGGACGGATGGCGATCATCGACCCGGCGTCCGCTCCGACCGGTGAGGTCCGGTTCACCAAGTGGGGTGGGCTGCGGCACTGGGAGTGCGATCTGGAGCCGCTCGGTGCGGACGAGCACGGCCTGTGGCTGGGCGGGCGCGCCGGGATCAGCATGCGCCGCGGTGACGGCGAGATGTTCCCGCAGCTGCACGACTTCGTGATGCTGGTGCCGGTGTCCGGCAACTGGATCGCCTCGGTCAACGCCCCGTCGGCGGCGTCGTCGATCGCCGTCTACATCGACATCACCGACCGGCCGCGGGTCGTCGACGGCGTGGTGCGCGCCGTCGACCTGGACCTGGACGTGATCCGGCGATGGGACGGCTCGGTGGCGGTGCTCGACGAGGACGAGTTCGCCGAGCACCAGATCCGGTACGGCTACCCGCCGGAGGTGATCGCCGAGGCCCGCGCCACCTGCGACGATCTGTTCGCCCGGCTGTCGTCGGCCGTCCAGCCGTTCGAGTCGGCGGCCCGGCGCAGGCTGGACACCTACCTCTGAAAGCCGGTATGGCTGCTATGCGCGGCGCTCCAGGAAGTCGTAGACGTCCCGGTTGTCGACACCGGGGAACGTGCCCGGGGGCAGCGCCGCCAGCAGGTGCGAGTGGACACGGGCACTCGGCCAGGCGTTGCCCGCCCACCGGTCGACGAGCACGGCCGGTGGGCGCCGGCAGCAGTCCGGGTCGGGGCAGTGCGAGACGGTCCGTCCCGGGACGTCGCCGCCGCGGAACCAGCGGGCATGCTCGTACGGCGTGCCGACGGTCACCGAGAACAGCCCGGAGCTGGTCGACTCGACGTGGACGGTGCACCAGTACGTGCCCGCTGTCGTGTCGGTGAACTGGTAGAACGACGAATACGGGTCCTCGGCCTCGAAGACCGTGCGCGACGCCCACTTGCGGCACACCGGCTGGCCCTCGATCGCGCCGGTCACGTCAGACGGGAAACGGACGTTGTCGTTCTCGTACGCCTTGTAGACGATCCCGGTCTCGTGGACGCGCGCGAAGTGCACCGGGATCCCGAAGTGGTGCGTGGCCAGGTTGGTGAACCGGTGGGCGGCCGTCTCGTAGGACACCCCGAACGCGTCCCGGAAGTCGTCGATGGCCAGCGCCCGGTCGGCTTTCGCCTCGGCCAGGAAGCCGACGGCGAACTTCTCCGGCATGAGCAGCGCCGCCGCGAAGTAGTTGACCTCGACCCGCTGCCGCAGGAAGTCGCCGTAGTCGGACGGGTCGTTGTGCCCGAGGACGAAGTGCCCGAGCGTCTGCAGCACCACCGCCCGCGGGTCGTGCCCCTTGCCGCTGGCCACCTGGGGGAGGAAGATCCGGCGATTTTTCAGGTCGGTCACCGAGCGGGTGGAGGCGGGCAGGTCGTTGACGTAGTGCAGGCTGAACCCGATCTGTGCCGCGATGTCGAGGATCCCGCGCTGGGACAGCGGGCCGGTCGTGTGCCGTACCGACTGAAGGACCTTGGCGGCGGCCGCCTCGATCTCGGCGAAGTAGTTGTCGCGCCGCCGCATGTCGGCGCGCAGTTGCGCGTTGGCGCGCCGCGCCACCTCGGGGGTCGCGGTCTGCTCGGTGAGCACCCGGTTGAGCTCGCGGTGCATGCCGATCAGCGACTCGAGGGCGTCGGCGGGCAGCCGCCGCCCGGCTTTGACGACCGGCAGGCCGAGCGCCTGGTAGGCGGGATTCTGCTGGAAGTGGGCCAGCTCGATCTCCAGGCCGGCGCGTCGGCTCGGCGCCTCCGGGCGGAGAAGATCCTGCAGGGGTACGCCCAGCGCGCCCGCGATCGCCTGGAGCACCGACAGTTTCGGCTCCCGCTTGCCGTTCTCGATGAGCGACAGCTGCGACGGCGCCCGTCCGACCGCGTCGCTGAGCTGGTCGAGGGTCAGGCCGCGGGTGCGCCGCAGGTGCCGGAGGCGCTGCCCCAGGGTGACGAGATCGACCGAGGGCTCTGGGGAAGGTGAAGCGGTCACGGGTTTGACCCTAACAGAATTTCTGCGTTTCTTTCCTCAAGAAGGGCCTTCAGCGGGGCTGGTGGGATCCCTGAGAGTGAAGTTCTTCCACACGGAAGAACGCGACAGGGCAGGAAAGGATTCTTCTGATGACTGAGAACCAGAACCGTGGCGGTACCGCTGAGGACCTCACTCGGGAATGGGCTGACAACCCCCGCTGGGCCGGCATCAAGCGTGACTACACCGCGCAGGATGTCGTGCGGCTGCGGGGCACCCTGCAGGAGCGGCACACCCTGGCCGAGCGCGGCGCCGCGAAGCTGTGGGAGCTGCTGCACACCGAGGACTACATCAACGCCCTCGGCTCGCTGACCGGTGGGCAGGCGACCCAGATGGTGCGCGCCGGCCTCAAGGCCATCTACCTGTCCGGCTGGCAGGTCGCGGCCGACGCGAACCTCTCCGGCCACACCTACCCCGACCAGTCGCTCTACCCGGCGAACTCGGTGCCCGCCGTGGTCCGCCGGATCAACAACGCGCTGCTGCGCGCCGACCAGATCGACACCTCCAACGGCCGGTACGAGCGCGACTGGTTCGCCCCGATCGTCGCCGACGCGGAAGCCGGCTTCGGTGGCCCGCTCAACGCGTTCGAGCTGATGAAGGGCATGATCGCGGCCGGCGCCGCCGGTGTGCACTGGGAGGACCAGCTCGCCAGCGAGAAGAAGTGCGGCCACCTCGGCGGCAAGGTGCTCATCCCCACCCAGCAGCACATCCGCACGCTGAACGCGGCGCGCCTCGCGGCCGACGTCGCCGGTGTGCCGACGCTGGTCATCGCCCGTACCGACGCCCTCGCGGCCGACCTGCTCACCACCGACGTCGACCCCCGTGACCAGCCGTTCGTCACCGGCGAGCGCACCTCCGAGGGCTTCTTCCGGGTGCGGCCGGGCGACGACGCGGCGATCGCCCGGGGCATCGCCTACGCCGACTACGCCGACATGCTCTGGGTGGAGACCGGCAAGCCGGACCTCGACTTCGCCCGCAAGTTCGCCGAGGCCGTGCACGCCAAGCACCCGGGCAAGCTGCTGTCGTACAACTGCTCGCCGTCGTTCAACTGGAAGAAGAACCTCGACGACGACACGATCGCGCGCTTCCAGAAGGAGCTCGGCGCGATGGGCTACAAGTTCCAGTTCGTCACGCTGGCCGGCTTCCACGCCCTCAACCACTCCATGTTCGAGCTGGCCAAGGGTTACGCCCAGACCGGCATGAGCGCCTACGTGAAGCTGCAGGAGGCCGAGTTCGCGGCCGAGGCCGACGGCTACACCGCCACCAAGCACCAGGCCGAGGTCGGCACCGGTTACTTCGACGCCGTCTCCACCGCCCTGAACCCGGACAGCTCCACCACGGCGCTGTCCGGTTCCACCGAAGCCGAGCAGTTCTGACCAGGACGGGACAGAGACCATGGGCGCCGAAGAGATCACCATCACCGGTACGACAGCAGGCCGTCACTCCGAGATCCTGACCCCTGAGGCCGTCGAGTTCATCGTGGCGCTCGACCGCGAGTTCGGCGCCCGCCGGGTCCAGCTCCTGGAGCGCCGCCGTCGCCGCCGGGCCACCCGTACCACCGACCTGAACTTCCTCACCTCGACGCAGCACATCCGGGACGACCTGTCCTGGCAGGTCGCCCCGGCCGCCGCCGACCTCACCGACCGGCGGGTCGAGATCACCGGCCCGCCGGAACGCAAGATGACCATCAACGCCCTCAACTCGGGCGCCAAGGTCTGGATGGCCGACTTCGAGGACGCCACGTCGCCCACCTGGGACAACGTGATCCTCGGCCAGCTCAACCTGCGCGACGCGCTGGACGGCACACTCGACTTCACCGCGCCGGACGGCAAGCGGTACGAGGTCGGCGCGCAGGTCCCGACGATCATGGTGCGGCCGCGGGGCTGGCACCTGCCGGAGTGTCACCTGCGCATCGGCGGCCGGGCGGTGTCGGCGTCACTGTTCGATTTCGGTCTCTACCTGTTCCACTGCGGGCAGCGGCAGATCGACCGGGGCAGCGGCCCCTACTTCTACCTGCCGAAGATGGAGTCGCACCTGGAGGCCCGCCTCTGGAACGACGTCTTCGTCTTCGCCCAGGAGTACCTCGGCATCCCGCGCGGGACGATCCGGGCCACCGTCCTGATCGAGACGATCAACGCCGCGTTCGAGATGGAGGAGATCCTCTACGAGCTGCGCGAGCACTCGGCCGGCCTGAACGCGGGCCGCTGGGACTACCTGTTCAGCATGATCAAGAACCGGCCGGACGTGGTCCTGCCCGAGCGTTCGCAGGTCACCATGACCGCGCCGTTCATGCGGGCCTACACCGAGCTGCTGGTCAGGACCTGCCACAAACGCGGCGCCCACGCGATCGGCGGGATGGCCGCGGTCGTGCCCAGCCGTGACCCGGTCGCCGCGAAACGGGCCCTCAACCAGGTCCGTCAGGACAAGCGGCGCGAGGTCGGCGACGGGTTCGACGGATCCTGGGTCGCCCACCCCGGCCTCGTCGAGACCTGCCGCGAGGTGTTCGACCAGTGGCTCGGCGACGAGCCCCACCAGATCGTCCGCAAGCGCGACGACGTCCGGGTCACCGCCGCCGACCTCCTCGACATCAAGGCCGGCGACGTCACCGTCACCGAGGTCGCGCTGCGTACCAACGTCAGCGTGGCGCTGCGCTACATCGCCGCGTGGCTGGGCGGCCGGGGCGCGGTGGCGCTCGGCGGCCTGATGGAGGACGCGGCGACCGCCGAGATCTGCCGGGCCCAGCTCTGGCAGTGGATCTCCTCGGGCACCCCGACCGACTACGGCGTGCCGGTCACGGCCGGCCTGGTCGCCCGGATGCTGCGCGAGGAACTGGACGTGCTCAGCGAGACCGGCGCGCTGGACGAGGAGGCCGCCCGCTGCTTCGGCCAGGCGCGGACCCTGCTCACCGTCCTGCTGTCGGAACGGACCTGCCCGGAGTTCCTCACCCTGCCGGCCTACCTACGGCACCTGTCCGGTGGGGTGGCGGCTCCGGTCACCGATCAGGCTCCTGTCGCGGCCTGATCGGATGAGGGCGGGGCGGCGTGGTCTCGGTCCACGCCGCCCCGCTCGCCGTCACCCCGGCCGGTCGTCACTCGCGGCCCTCCCACGTGCACAGGCACAGGCGATTGCCCTCCGGGTCGGCCAGCACCCAGAAACGCGGGGCGTCGGCATCACTGACCAGCGTCCCACCGGCCTCCAGCGCCGCCGCGATCCGCGGCGCCACCTCGGCCGGCGCGACCCACAGATCCGGGTGCCAGCGCTGCCGCGGCTCCTCGTCACCGGAGCGCTGAAACCAGATCAACGGCACCTTGCCGTACGGGTCGAGCAGGTCACCCTCGGCGTCGCGCGGATAGCCCAGCACCGCCTCCCAGAACCCCAGCTGCTCCGGAAAGCCCGGACTGTCCAGCGCCAGCTCCAGCACGGTCAGCCCGTCCGCGCCTGCACCCACCCCGGCCGCCGCCGCCAGCTCACCGATCGTCGCCGCGAGCCGCAGGTCCCGCCCGGTCACCCGGCCCACGTCGTGGCTGTACAGCCGCACGTCGACATGCGTGTACCGCAGATCCAGGTCCGGATGGTGATCGACCGCCTCGGCCGCCGCGCCGATCGCGTTCACCAGCGCCAGACCGGTCGCGAAGTCCCCGGTCCGCAGCCGGGTACGCAACGCGTTCCGCAGATACACCCACCCACCCGGCGCCCGCGCGGTGATCTCCTGACCGGTCAGCTTCGTCATGACCCCATGCTCGCACCACGTACCGTGATCCGGTGCTGCACGGAATCGACGACATCGACTGGTCCGCGCTCGACGGCGCGTACGGCCCCTGCACCGAGGCCCCGGACATCCTGCGCGGCCTCGCCTCGCCCGATCCGGACGAGGCCGGCGAGGCGATGTACGAGCTCGGCTCCAGCCTCTGGCACCAGGGCACCGTCTACCCCGCGACCGTCGAGGCGATCCCGTACCTGATCGAACTCGCCACCACCGACGGTGTCCACCGCCGCGCCGACCTGCTGCGCATCCTCGGCGACGTGTGCGATCCGACGCTCACCGGCGGCCGCGACCAGCCGCTGGTCCGGGCCGCCGTCGCGGTGCACAGCGGCCCGCTGCTGCCGCTGCTCACCGACGCCGATCCCCGGATCCGGGCGCACGCCGCCTACGCGGCCGCCCACAGTGGCCCGCACACCCTCGACACGCTGCGGGAGCGCTGGGCGGTGGAGGACCATCCAGCGGTACGGGCCGCCGTCCTCGCCGCCCTGGCCCACCTCGAACCGGCCGTCACCGTCCCGCTGCTGTCGGCCGCACTGCACGACCCGTCCCCGAAACTGCGGGCCACCGCCGCCACGGCCCTCGTCAGGTCCGGCGGTTCACTCCCGCCGGACACCCTGGAGCCGGTCGGCGCGGCGCTCGCCGCGGCCGGTGCGGAGGACACCCCGTGGGCCGGCCACCGATCCGCCTGGGACGTCGTCTTCGCCGCCACCGAGCCGGCGGCGGCCGCGGTCCTCGCCGCCCCGCTGGCCCGATCCGCCGATCCGGACGTCCGCAGCCGTCTCCTGCACTCGGTGAACGCCCGCCTCCTCCACTCCCGCTCCTCGGTCGCCGCGCTGTTCCCCCTGGTCGCGCCCCTGCTCGCCGACCCGGACCCGGAGGTCCGCTCGGACGCCGCGGTGGCCGCCCTCGCCGCCGGCCCCGCCGCCGCGCCCGCCGCCGACGGGCTGCTCGACGTGGCCCGGGGCGGAAGCCGCTGCGCGTTGCTCGCCCTCATCCGGCTCGGTCATCCCGGATATCCGGAAGCGCTGGCCGCGGCCTGGGCCGCCGGAAAGATCCACGACGTGCTCAGCGGGGCCGAACCGCCGTTCGATCCGGACGCTCTCGGCGTCATCCGCACGGCGATCACCGGCCCCCGTCCCGGCGCCCCCGCGTCACCGTATTTCGTCGCCGCGTCCTTCTCGGACATCGCCGGCCTGCTCGCCGTGCTGGAGTCGTGGGGCCCGGCCGCCGCGCCCGCGGTCCCCGAGATCGTCGCCCTGCTGAGGAGCCATCCGGCACACGCCGCACGCGCCCTCGGCGCGATCGGCCCGGCCGCGCTGCCGGCGGTCCCGGCGCTCACCGCATCCGCCCTGACCGGCGACGTCCCGGCCGGCCACGCGATCCTGCGCCTGACCGGCGACCCTGCACCTCTCATCACCGCGGCCACCGCCGTCCTGCCCACCGCCCCTCCCGTCTCCGATCCTGCTTGTCGCGCGTCCGTCCCCGCGCCCGCGTCCGGTTCGGGTTCTGTCGCGTCCGTTCACGCTGCCGCTTCCGGGTCTGCTTCGCTCGCGTCCGGTCCGGCTTCGCTCGCGTCCGGTCCGGCTTCGCTCGCGTCCGGTCCGGCTTCGCTCGCGTCCGGTCCGGCTTCGCTCGCGTCCGGTTCTGCTTCTCGCGCGCCCGGTTCTGAGGAGGCCGACTCCTATCGGCTCCTGCGATGGCTGGGGCTGATCGCCGACGCGGGCACCGATGCCGCCGTGCTGGTGTCGGCGCTGATCCGGCTGCTCGACGGGGCGCCGGACGACCAGCCGTTTCGGCGGCGGGTCCGGGTGGCGGCGGCCCGCGCGATCTGGCGGGCCACCGGCGACGCCGAGCTGGTCCTGCCCGCGCTGCGGGAGGTCGTCCGGCGCGGCTCCGCACCGGCCGGCGAGGCCGCCGAACTCCTGGCGGAACTCGGCGCCGGCGAAGACCTCCAGCCGGAACTGCGCAAACTCGTCGGCACCGTCCCCGACGCCCGAGCCGGGGCGGCCCTGGCCCTCCACCGGCTGGGCGTGCCTGCGGAGGAACTGGCCGGCCCGCTGGTCGCGATGGTGCCGGCCGGCGGCCCGACGGCCGGGAAGGCCCTCGACACCCTGGCCCGGATCGGCGCGGTCACCGCGATCCCGGTCCTGGCCGGGCTCGCCGACCGCGACGAGCGGTTCCCGGCCGGTGTCCGGGGCGATGGCTCCTGGGCCGACGAGGCGACCCGCGACCGGATCCGGGCCACGATCACCGCCCTGGAAGCGTGCCGTTCCTAGGCGGCGCATAAGGTTCGGCCTTCGACGGGCGGGGGCATGATGTGGGGCGAAGTGCACGTCTTCCAGGGGCGCATGTTCGTGACGCGGGGGGCGCAGACCACGGGCGTGCACGTGGGGGAGGAGCTGTCCGACGCGGAGCTGGGGGCGGCGATCCTCGAGTTCTACGGCCGGCCCGGCATCGCCGAGGCGGATCGCGGGGAGGCGTGGCGGATGTTCTGCACGGAGGTCGCGGGCGCCCCGGCCGGGCGATACTGGCCGGAGAAGACGGCACGGGTGTTCCGGGAGACCGGCGACAGCGGGACGTGGTGTGTCGTCGCGGGGCACTTCAGTGACCGGGTTCCCGTTCCGGCGGAGCCGGCCGTCGACTTTCCGCAGCGCCTCGGCGCGGTGGTGCGCCGTGAGCTGGCGGCCCTGGCGCCGAACTGGCCCCGTGTCCGCAGCGCGGTGATCATGACCACGGCCACCGGCCGGTGGGTCGTCGTGCCCCACGACCGTGGAACCGTCTCCGGTCCGGCCCATGCCGTCGACGCCGGAGCCGGGCCGCTGCTCACGGCCGTCCGGGCGGCGCTCGCCGACTCCGGCGGGGCGACCATGTCGTGGGCGGACAGCCTCGCAGCGGCGGGCATCGACCCGCACCTGCTCCGCGGTGGCGCCCAGGTGATGTTCGACGAGCTGGCCGACGGCTCGGTACGGCTGGTCGGGGAGGGCAGCGCGGCCAACCGGCCCGTCGGCGAACGCACCTGGACCGGCCGTGCCGACGACCTCGCCGCGGCATGTGCCGAGGCGGGGCGGATGCTCGCCGAACTTCCGGTGGAGCACCTGCCGCCCGGCACCCCGTCCGGCACGAGTTTCGGCATCAAATGCACCTGGCTGGCGGTTCGTGGCACCTCCGTCGAGGAGGTCGCGGCCGCTGTCGGACTGACCGGCGCCCGCCCGGCCGGTTGGGACGAGGGCGTCGCCGCCGCCGACGACGAGCAGGTCTTCGTCACGCCACCGATCGCCGGCTGGATCCTCGTGGTCAACACCGTGCACGTCCACGGCGCGGAGTCGGTGGCGCAGCTCAGCGCGCGGCTCGGCGCCGAGGTGCAGTATTTCGGCAACCACCGCGTCTCCGACTACGCCGAATGGGCGCGCGCCGTCGACGGGCGGCTGGTCCGGCACGTGCTGTGCGGCGAGGGCCTCGAACCTGGCGTGCACGCCGAGGAGGTGGGCGTGCCCACGCCGGTGGAGATCGAGATCGGTTTCTCGGCGACGGATCCGGGTGCCGTGTGGGCCGACGAGGACGACGTCATGCGGGTGGCGGGAGCGTGGAGCATCGACCCGATCACTCTCGACGTGGTCGAGTCGAGCCCGCGCGACGGCCTGCTCGGCCGGTTCGGCGCCGCCGGGTAGGGGCCGGCTCCCGGGCTCGCGTCTCCCCGCGCTCCAGCCCGGCGGTCGCGGTGGAGGCGTCTTGGGTTGCCTGGCTCGCGGGGACGGCCACGGGACCCGGCGTGGCCGTACCTCATCGGGGTTGTGCGGGTTTCGGCTCGGTCGTTTCCAGACGGCCGGCCACCCAGGTGCGCAGGTGGTCGGCCTCGGGGCGGGCCATGCGGTCGGCGACGGCGATCAGGCCGGCCATGAGCGACAGGAGGACGGCGACCGCGGGTATGCCGGCGAGGTGCGGGGCGACCGGCAGTCCGAGAACGTGGGCGCGGGCCGCCATGCCGAGGGGCACGAGCCACAACAGGGCCATGACGAGGACGAAGGCACGGACGGAGGGCAGCCAGCCCAGGCGACCCTCGAGCCGGCTGCCGGCGCCGAGCGGGGCACGGCATCGAGTGTCCGTCATCCCGGCAACCTCGGTGTCCGCCGGGCTGCGGGCCCGTGGGAAGGGGCTCGGCGCGCCGCTGCCGCGTCATCGCTGACCGGCCGGCTCGGCCGCCCGGGTCCTGGTGAAGGCCCGGGCGGTGAGCAGCGGCACCGCCACGCCGAGCAGCAGGCCGGCGACGACGTCGCTGGTCCAGTGGACGCCCAGATAGACCCGGCTGAGCGCGGTCAGCAGCGGGATCGACCACCACAGCCACCGGTTGCCGAAGAGCATCACCACGATCGTCACGGCGAGGGCGCTGTTCAGCGCGTGGCCGGACGGGAACGCGTAGCCGACCGCTGCCGCCACCGGGTCCAGGAAGTCGGGGCGGGCCCGGCCGAACAGCAGTTTCAGCAGGCCGCCCAGGACGCCGCCGGCGATCATCGTGACCGCCGCCCAGATCGCCGCCCGGCGCTGCCCGCGCCGGGCCAGCCAGATCACCAGGGCCAGCACGGCCACCCGGAACACGGTGGGCTGGAACACGTTCGTCACCCAGACCATCGCCGTGGTGAGGGCCGGGACCGCGTGCGCGACCTCGTGCAGCCGGTCGGCGACCACCCGGTCCAGCGCGCGCAGCGGCGCCCAGCCGGCGCTCACGAACGCCGCGAGCACAGCGGCCGGCACCAGCGGCAGGACCGCCAGACCGGCGCGTACGACAGGAGGCTCAGACCGCATAGCCGACCATTACCCCACACCCCACCTGCGAAGCTCCTGTCAGAACATCTCCATCCGCCGGTCGCCGTCCGGCCCGCCGGTGAGCCGGGCCCGGTCGGTGGAGAAGTCGTTGATCTGGCCGATCGCGTTCTGCACCTGGTCGACCAGGCCGCTGATGTTGACCTGCTGGTCGTCGGCTACCGCCCGGACCCGGCCGATCGCCGCCCGTACACTCTCGATCGTGTCCGTCATCGTGGCGACCGCCCCCGAGACGTCGGTGGCCGTGCTGGTCAGTGTGTTCAGCGTCGCGGTGATCCGCTCGGTCGACTCGGCCGTGTCGTCGGCGAGCTTGCGCACCTCGTCGGCGACGACCGCGAAACCGAGCCCGGCATGACCGGCCCGGGCCGCCTCGATCGTCGCGTTGAGGGCCAGCATCCGGGTCTGCCCGGCGATCGCCGCGATCATCGCCACCATCTCCCGGGTCGCCGGCAGGCTGACCGTCAGCGCCTCGGCCGCCTGGTCGGCCCGTTCCGCGTGGTCGGCCATCTGCTCGATCGCGGCGTGCGCCGTCGCGGCCCCGTCGTTGATGTCCTGCACCGACGCCTTCACCGCGTCGACCCCGCGCACCGTGTCGCCCAGCTGGTAGGCGACACCCCCGATGATCTGCTCGGACTCGGCCTCCACCCGGCGCAGCATCTCCGCCCGCTGGGCCTCCCGCTCCCGGGCCTCCCGCTGCCGCTCGTGCTCCTCGCGGGCGCGCATCTCGGCGAGCTCGGCGGTGTTCGCCTCGATCGCCGCGAGCATGTCGTTGATCGCGCCCGCCACCACGTTGATGTCGGCGTCGTCGGACGGCGGCACCCGCAGCGCCAGATCGTGCGAGCTCATGATCTTCTCGGTGGTCCGGCGCAGCGGCTTGACGTGATGCCGGACCGCCCGGCGCATCGCCATGCTGATCGCCAGCCCGGCGAGCGCCACCGCCAGCAGCACCACCACGCCCAGCCGGGCCAGGGTGACCCGCGCCTGGGCGAGGATCGGCCGGTCGCTGAGCCCTTCGAAGGTGATCGGCACACCGTCCGCCCCGGTGAGCGTGCACGCCACCGCGATGTCCCCGCCGGCCACCGCCGTGGTGACCGTGATCGGGCCGAACTCGCTGGACAGCTCCCGCAGCGTCTCGGCGCCCTGCCGAGGGGCGGCGCGCAGGGTGATCTCGTCGTCGGTCTGCCCGGTCAGCGACGCCAGCCCCGCGCGGTCCAGCTCGCGCATCACCAGCAGGTGCCCGTTCGAGGCGCCGACGCCCTCGTCACGGTAGACGGGGAACGAGCAGAACTCGGTCGGTGTGCCGGTCACGCTGGTCAGCCCGCAGTAGTGGGAGCCGGCCGGCCCGTCGCGCAGATACCCGGCCAGGGTCGCCGGGTCGTCCAGTGGCGCCGGGGCGGGCCGGTACGCCGAGCCGGTGATGCGCCCACCGGCCCGGATGCCACCCTGCCGGTCGGTGACCATCGCCGCGGTGAAGCCGTACTGGCCGGTCAGCACGTCCGGCGGCAGGTCGATCGCGAACTGCCGGGCGTCCCGGTTCGCCAGGTCGTCGTAGAGGGAGGTCCAGATCGAGTTGGTCACCCCGAAATCCCGCAGCCGCTGCGCGTGGGCGCTGATCGCGACCCGCAGCTCCTCCGCCTCCCGGCCCACCTGCGAGCGCTCCACCCGGTCGAACGCCGACACCGTCACCAGGTAGACCGGCACGCCCAGGATGACCAGCATCGCCGCCACCAGGCCCAGGACCGGCAGCAGCTCACCCCGGCGCAAGGCCGCGGCCGGCCGGAATCGCCCCACACCACCATCCTCGCCTCTTCCGGGCGGCCGCTGAGGCCGGATCGCTCAACCGGCCGTCGGCCCGGACGATTGCGCAGGACGTGGTGAAGCGGGTCCCCTTGTGGGCGGGATGGCTGGTGGCGGCGCTCATCGCCGCGCTGTGCTTCCCGCTCGTGCCCGACGACACCCTGCCTGCCAAGATCTACGTCAACACGGTGGGGCTCTCCTCGGTGGCGGCCATGGTCGTCGGCATCGTGCGCAACCGGCCCGAGCACTGGCGGGCGTGGGCGCTGTTCGCCGCCGGGGTGCTGACCTTCGTCTCCGGTGACATCACGTACGACGTGACCGAGCTGCGGCTCGGCGAGTACCCGTACCCGTACTGGGCGGACCTGCTGTACCTGTCGGCGTACCCGCTGCTCTGGGCCTCGCTGTCGAGGCTCGGCAGCTCCCGCGGCGACCGGGAGCGCGGCGCCCTCATCGACGCCGCGATCATCTCCACCGGCATCGGACTGATCTTCTGGGTGTGGGTGGTCGGCCCCACCCTGCAGGACGCCGGGGCGCCGCTGCTGGAACGGCTCGTCACCATCGGCTATCCGCTCGCCGATGTGCTGCTCACCACCGCCGTCGCCCGGATGCTCACCCGCGCCGGCAACCGCACCCCCAGCATGCGGCTGATGGTGGCCGGGGCGGTCATCATGCTGAGCTGCGACCTGATCTACACCACGATGTCGAGCACGGCCGAGTACACCGGCGGGTTCGTCGATTCCGGGTTCCTGATGGCGTACGCGTCCTGGGGCGCCGCCGCCCTGCACCCGAGCATGCGCCGCCGCCCCGACACCGTCCTCGATGTGCACCGGATCGGCCGGTTCCGGCTGGTCCTGCTCACCGCCTTCGTGCTGATCCCGCCCGGCCTGCTGTTCTTCCAGGGCGCGGGCGACCCGGCCGGCATCGCCTGGGCCTCCCTCGGCGCCGGCGCGGTCGTGTTGTGCCTGCTCGTGGTGATGCGGATGTGGGGGCTGGTGCAGCAGGTCAAGGTACAGGCGTCCCGCCTCGGTGACCTGGCCATGCACGATCCGCTGACCGGGCTCGCCAACCGGCGCGCGTTCGAGGAGCAGCTCGGGGCCGCGGTCGCCACCGGCACACCGACCGTGCTGCTGCTCGACCTGAACGGGTTCAAGGCGGTCAACGACCGGTTCGGGCACGCCGTCGGCGACGAGCTGCTGGCCGCCGTCGCGGCCCGGATCAGCGGCGAGATCCCGGCCGGCGCGGTCGCGGCCCGGATGGGCGGGGACGAGTTCGCCGTGCTGCTGCCCGCCGACGCCGGCGAGGATCTGGCGGTCCGGCTGCGGGCCGCGATCCACCAGCCGGTCCGCGCCGGCGGCCAGGACCTGCTCGTCGGCGCGAGCATCGGCATCGCCGGGGACGTCACCGACCCGGTCGAGGTGCTGCGCCGGGCCGACGTCGCCATGTACGCCGCGAAAGCCGACGGCGGCCGGCACCGCCGCTACACCGCCGACCTGGACACCAGCACCGACGAGGAGGCCCGCCTCGGCGCCGAGCTGCGGACCGCCCTGGACCGTGGCGAGTTCCACCTCGTCTACCAGCCGATCGTCGAGCTGCCGACCGGCGCCGTGCTGGCCGTGGAGAGCCTGGTCCGCTGGTGGCACCCGGATCGCGGCTACGTGCGGCCGGACGTGTTCATCCCGGTCGCCGAGCGCACCGGCCTCATCGTCGAGCTCGGCGAGTGGATCCTCCGGACCGCCTGCCTGCAGTTCGCCGACTGGTGGCGGCACGGCGTCGCCCCGTACCGCTTCGGCGTCAACGTCTCCGCCCGCCAGCTGGCCGAACCCGGCTTCGTCTCGCTGGTCGCCGCCGTCCTCGCCGAGACCGGCGTCCACCCGGCCCGCCTGATCGTCGAGGTGACCGAGACCGCCGTCTTCGGCGGCGGCGCCGCGGTCCGGGCCGTGCACGAGCTGACCGAGCTGGGCGTCGAGATCGCCCTCGACGACTTCGGCACCGGGCACTCGTCGCTCGGCCTGCTGCAGACGCTCCCGGTCCGCATCCTCAAGGTCGACAAGTCCTTCGTCGAGAACGTCACGATGGCCGGCCGCCACGCCGTCATCGCCACCTCCCTCATCCAGGTCGCCAACGGCCTCGGGCTGGTCGCCGTCGCCGAGGGCGTCGAGACCGCCGAACAGGCCGCCGAGCTGTACCGCCTCGGCTACCGCCGGGCCCAGGGATACCACTTCGGGCGCCCCGAGATGGCGAAACCGCTGTCCGGCGCCGCCGCCCTCCCCGGGCTTCCGGCAGGCGGTCCGGGCTGAGGTCAGAGCACTTCATCCGGTACGGACCGCCCCGCCCCGCCGAACCGGGACCGTCCCGCGATCACCCCGCGACGCGGCAGCGGTTCCGGACCGCAGCGCGGCCGCCGGGCTGAATGCGGTGGTCACCGCCGAAACCCGCCAACCGGTCCCGCGCGCATCCGGTCCCGCGCGCATCCGGTCCCGTCTGCGGTGGGCCGCTGGAGCTGGATGCAAGCCGTCACCCTGAGAGTGGGGCGCCCGCGGTCCGGGGTCTGCTGGATCGCCGGCGTCGGGTGCAAGCCGTCACGCCAGCAGCGGGGCGGCCCGGGTGGCGAGCAGGCGGCCCCAGATGCGGTAGGCGGGGGGAGCCGGGTGGAAGCCGTCGGCGGCGAACAGGCCGGGCTCGTCGACCGGGATGTCGCCGACCGGAAGATGGTGGGTGGCCGGGAGCTCGGCGGCGACCGCGGCCAGACGGCGGTCGAGGCGACGGGCGTGCGAGCCGAACAGGAGCCGTGCCGGCGCGGGCAGAACCGGGAAGCGGTGGACCGGGGGCAGACCGGACAGCAGCACCGGGACAGGATCGTCGCCGGCCGTCCCGGTGACCTGGCGGAGTGCGGTGATCAGGCGGGCCACGTCGCGCTGGAAGGCGGCGGGGCGGCGCAGCCGGGTGGTGTCGTTGACGCCGACGGCGATGACCACCACGTCGGGGCGCCGGCCGGTGTCCGGGTCGGTGAGGTGGGGCAGCAGCGCGGTGACGGTGCGGGCGGTGGCCCCGCCGCGGGCCGCGACCCGCCAGGCGACGGCCCGGCCCAGGCTCGCGCCGAGGGCCGTGGCGAGCTGGCCGGCCAGGGCGGTGGCGTGGTCGGGCGCGCCGAACCCGGCGGCCGACGAGTCACCGAGCAGCGCCAGCCGCAGGGCGGGACCGGGCCCCGGGGTCTCGCCGTGTCGCGGCCCGCCCGCCGGGAACACCTTCGCCATGGTCCACCTCCATAACAGGTGTTATACCTATAACAGTCGTTATCCTAGGCCCGTGGTGAAGCCAGGTCGAGACCCCCGGGCAGAGCTCGTCGAGGCGGGCGCGCGGGTGCTGGCCGAGCAGGGGCCGGGCGCGCTGTCGGCGCGGTCGCTGGCCCGCGCGGCCGGGACGTCGACGATGGCCGTCTACACCCACTTCGGCGGCATGCCCGCGGTGGTCCGGGCGATCATCCACGAGGGGTTCGCCCGGCTCGCGGCGGAGCTGGCCGGGGTGCCGCCGACCGCCGATCCGGTCACCGACTGCGCCGCCCTGGCCCTCGCCTACCGCCGGGCCGCCCATCGGGCCCCGCATCTGTACCGGGTGATGTTCGGCGCCACCGGCTTCGAACTCACCGACGAGAACCGGGGGATCGGCGCCTACACCCTGCGGGTCGCCCGGGACGCCGTCGCCCGCTGCATCGAGGCCGGCCGCTTCCACCCGGCCGAGCCGTGGGTGCTGACCCGCCGGTCCTGGTGCCTCGCGCACGGCCTGGTGAGCCTGGAGCTGGCCGGTTTCCTCGGCGACCCGGCGGCCGGCGACGCCGACTTCCGCGCCCACCTGACCGGCTTCGCCGTCGGCGCCGGCGACGACCCGGCCCGAGCCCAGGCATCGATCGCCGAGGCCTTCACCCAGTAAGGCCGGTCGTCACCGGTCGCGGGCTGTCGCTCCGGGTGAGGCGGGGCGTCGCGGGTCGCGGGCTGTCGCTCCGGGTGAGGCGGGGCGTCGCGGGTCGCGGGCTGTCGCCCCGGGTGAGGCCGGACGCCGCCGGGTCACGGGCTGTCGCCCCGGTTGAGGCCGGACGTCGCCGGGTCGCGGGCAGCCGCGCCGTGAGGCCGGGGCTCACCGGTCGTGGGCGGTCGCCCCGTCAGGTCGATGGCCGCCGGTTGCGGGCTGCCGCCCCGTGAGGCCGGGCGTCGCCGGTCAGAGGTCGAGCAGCTCGACGGTCACGGTGGCGATGTCGCCGGCGGTCAGTGACTCGGCGGTGCGGATCGCCCGTTTCACCGGCAGCACGTAGGCGTTGCGGCCGCTGTCCGGGAAGATCGAGGTCGTCCAGGAGGTGCGCCCGACCGTGGCCCGCACCCGCAGCGACCCGAACCCGCGCCGGAACCCGCCGGCCACGTCACGGATCTCCTCGGACGCCTCCACCGGCAGGCTGACGAACGTCCAGGTCTCGTCGCGCCGCGCGTCCCACACCCACAACTCGCTCTCGAACTCCACCTTCACGCCCGCAGCATGCCACCCGGGTACGACATTCAGCCCGGCCCGCCGCCGAAGCCGATCTCGTTGCCGTCCGGATCGCGGTAAGTGATCTTGCGGACGCCGTTCTCGTACGTCTCCTCCCGATCCGGCGTCAGCCCGCGCTCCGCGATCCCGGCGACCCGGTCGTCGAGGTCCCCGGTGAAGAGGGTGATCAGGCCGTGCCCGGCGTGGGCGGGCCGGTGCTCGACGTAGACGTACCGGTGCTCGGCGATCTCCCACACCGACTCGACGTCGTTGGGTGAGAACGCGGGCGGCCCGCCGAACAGCTTCCGATACCAGCTGAGGGCGGCCGGATAGTCGCTCACGGAGATTCCGGCGAACAGGTCAACGGACATCGTACGAGCGTAACGAGCCCTAAAAATTCCTTAACACTGTTTACTGTAAGGAGTCTTTAATTTACGTTGGTGAACACGCAACACTTGACAAGGAGCAAGCATGCGACGCAGGTTCACCCTTCCCGCGCTGACCGTCGCCGCGGTCGGCGGATCCCTCTTCGTGGCCGTCTCCCCGGCGTCCGCGCACGGCTACATCTCCTCCCCGCCCAGCCGTCAGGCGAACTGCGCGAGCGGCGCGGTCTCCGGCTGCGGCGACATCGTCTACGAGCCGCAGAGCGTCGAGGCGCCCAAGGGTTCGATGCAGTGCAACGGCGGCACCAGCCGGTTCACCGTCCTGAACGACGGCGCCAAGAGCTGGCCGGCGGCGAACGCCGGCACCAGCGTCACCTTCAACTGGGTGCTGACCGCCCGCCACGCCACCTCGACGTGGGAGTACTTCATCGGCAACAGGCTGGTCGCGTCGTTCAACGACAACGGGGCGCAGCCGGGGGCCACCAAGTCGCACACGGTGAACTTCGCCGGCTACACCGGACGGCAGACCGTGCTGGCCCGGTGGAACGTGGCCGACACGATCAACGCGTTCTACTCGTGCGTGGACCTGAACTTCGGCGGCGTCACCACCCCGACGCCTACGCCGACCACCCCCACCCCGACGCCGACCACGCCGACACCGACGCCGACCCCGACGCAGACGACCAACCCCGGGGCGACCTCGTGGAAGGCCGGCACCGCGTACCGGGCGGGCGACCGGGTGACCTACAACGGCGCCACCTACCAGTGCCGGCAGGCGCACACCGCGCTGACCGGCTGGGAGCCCCCGTACGTCGCGGCGCTGTGGGCCGCCGTCTAGCCGGAACGGGCGGCCGGGCCTGCCGGGCCGCCCTCACCCTGCTGCTGGTGTGCCTGCTGGCGGCGTGCGGCGCGGACGAGCCGGCGGCGCCCGCGGGCAACGACACCGACGTGATGTTCCTGCAGATGGGGCTGGCGCAGATCACCGAGGGCGACCGGGTCGCGGAGCTGGCCGAGGCCCGGGCGGCCGACCCGCGGATCCGCGCGGTCGCCGGGGAGCTGCGCGGCCAGTGGCGCACCGAGCACGACACGATGCGGGGCTGGCTCGAGCAGTGGGGCCGGCCGCTGGCGGCGGACCCGTCGGTGGGGCTGCACGCCGGGCACGGCGACCTGCACTCGCTGCGCGAGGAGGACTTCGAGGGCCTGCGCGCGCTGGCGGGCGCCGAGTTCGACAGGGCTGCGGTGGCGCTGCTGCTCGGCAACCTGCACAACGCGATGGAGACCATCCGGATGGAGGCCGGCGGTGGGTCGTACCCCGCGGCGGTTGATCTGGCCGAACGCATGACGGAGGCGCGGCAGGGGCAGATCCAGCGGCTTCTCGCGCTGGCGGCGGGCTGAGGCCCGCCGGAAAAGCCTTGGACAGCATGGGTACGGTCGGCGCATGCCCGAACTGACAGCGCCGACCGCCGCCCTGCACGCTTCCTGGATCGAGTCCCGTGACGAGTGGGGCCGTGGCGTCCACCAGGACGGCGCGGGCGTGCGTGAGACCGACGACGTCGACTCGCCGGAGGGTTTCGCCGACTGGGTGGCCCGGCTGACCGACGCGGAGAAGCAGGCGCCGGACGGCTGGGTGCCGTGCACGTTCCGCTGGATCGTCGAGGGTGACCGTTACCTGGGCGCGATCGCGCTGCGCCACGAGCTGAACGACTTCCTGCTGGAGGCCGGCGGCCACATCGGTTACGGCCTGCGCCCGTCGGCCCGCGGCAACGGCCTGGCGAGCTGGGCCCTGGCCCGCATCCTGCCGGAGGCCCGTGCCCGGGGCCTGGAGCGGGTGCTGATCACCTGCAATGTGGACAACGGCGCCTCGGCGCGCACGATCGAGCGCAACGGCGGTGTCCTGGAGGACGTGCGGGACACCGAGATCGGCCGGATCCGCCGTTACTGGATCACGCTGTAGCCAGCGGGGTGGCGGGCAGTGCGGCCACCGTGTCGCGCAGCTCGCCGAGCAGCCCGGCGACCAGCGGGTCGGTGCGCCGCCGCCGGGAGGTGGCGGCCCCGACGTACCGGCACGGGCCGGGCGGCAGCAGCCGGGCCGCGGTGAGGCCGGCCGCGTCGGTGGTGAGCGCCACCTCGGGGATCAGCGCGATGCCCACCCCGGCCCGGACCAGCGACTGCGCGAACTGGTAGTCGGTGCCCCGGCACGCGGTGATCACCTCGAACCCGGCCATCGCCGCGTAGTGCTCCAGGATCTCGCCCACCCACAGGCAGCCGTGCACCCAGCGCTCGCCGGCGAGCTGGGCGATGGCCAGCTCGGCGCGGCCGGCGTGCCGGTGCCCGGCCGGCATCACGATCCACATCGGGTCCTCGAGCAGCGGCGTGAAGTCGAGCCCTGCCGGGATCTGCGGCGGGCCGTCGAAGTGGTAGACGAGCGCCAGGTCGGCCGCGCCGGAGCGGACCAGCGCCAGGCTGTCCTCGGGCTCGCTCTCGATGACGGTCAGCTCGACATCGGGCCGGTCCCGGGTGAACCGGGTCAGCGCGTGCGGCAGGATCCGCTGGCCGCCGCTGGTGAAGGTGGCCACGGTGAGCCGCTCGGCGCCGACCGTGGCCAGCCGGGCGATCTCACGCTCGGCGGTGAGCAGCTCGGCGGCGATGGTGGCGGCGGTCTCGGTGAGCACCCGGCCGGCGTCGGTCAGCTCGACGCCGCGGGTGCTGCGCCGGACGACCGGGGTGCCGACGGTCCGCTCCAGCGCGCTGATCTGCTGGGACACCGCGGACGGGGTGAGCCGCAGCTCGGCGGCGGCGCGGTTGAAGCTGCCCTGCCGGGCGACCTCGGTGAGCACCTGCAGGCGACGCGGATCGATCATCAGTTTTCCTTAACACGGCATCAGTAAGTGACCGCTTCCGCTTACTACCGTACGCGGTCAGGCTGAGGGGGTGAATCGTCTCGCCTGGTCGTTGTTCGTGCTGGTCTCGTTCCTCTGGGGCATCCCGTACCTGCTCATCAAGGTCGCGATCGAGGACCTGTCGCCGGTGCTCGTGGTGGCCGGCCGGACCGCCGTCGCCGCCGCCGTGCTGATCCCGTTCGCCCTGATCCGCGGCACCCTCACGGCCCTGCGCGGCCGGATCCGTGCGGTCGCCCTGATCTCGGCGGTGCACATCATCGGCCCGTTCCTGCTGATCACCTACGGCGAGCAGCACATCACGTCGTCGCTGACCGGCATCCTGATCGCGGTCGAGCCGGTGGTCATCGCGCTGCTGATGGCCCGCGCCGAGCCGCTGACCCCGGGACGCGTCCTCGGCCTGGTGCTCGGCTTCGCCGGGGTGGTCGTGCTGGTCGGCCTCGACCTGGGCGGCGACCGGTACGGCCTGCTCGGCGCCGCCATGGTGCTGACCGCGGCGGTCAGTTACGCGGTCGCCACGATGCTGGTCCAGCGGCGGGTCGCCGACGTGCCGCCGGAGGCGCTGACCGTCGGCACCACCGTGATCACCACCGTCGTGCTGGCGCCGGCCGCCCTGCTCAACCTGCCCGCCGGGCCGGTCAGCGCCCGTTCGTGGGGCGCGCTCGCGATCCTCGGGGTGCTCTGCACGGCGGTCGCCCTGCTCGCCTTCTACCGCCTGATCGCGCTCGCCGGGCCCAACCGGGCGGGCCTGATCACCTACTTCAACCCGGTGGTCGCGGTCCTGCTGGGCGTGGCGCTGCTCGACGAGCCGATCGGGGCGGGCACGATCGGCGGGTTCGCGCTGGTGGTGGCGGGCTGCTGGTTCAGCACCCGGCCGGCCGGCTCACAGGCGGCCGACAGCGTCTCCCTTCCGGCCGCACAGGCTCGTTACGAAACCTCTACCGGGTCATCACGATCGAAGGGATGACCTGGAAGAGGAGCGACATGACTGCGCTGGGTCATTCGGACCGCCCGATCTTCGTCGTCGGCTGCCCCCGGTCCGGCACCACGATGCTGCAACTGATGCTGCACGCCCACCCCCGGATCGCGCTGCCCCCGGAGACCCGGTTCCTGCTGGCCGCCTACCAGAGGCGCGCCCGGTTCGGCGATCTCACCGATCCGGCGCGGCGGCGCGAGCTGGCCGGGTTCGTCGTCGCGTCGTCACAGTTCGCGGACCTCGGCCTGGACCCGGACGAGACGGCCGAGGCGATCGTGGCCGGCCCGCCGACGCTGGGCTCCGCGTTCGGCATCGTCTTCCGGAGCTACGCGCACCGGTTCGGCAAGCCGCGCTGGGGCGACAAACGGCCGCTCTACCTGCGGCACCTGCCGACCATCCTGCGGCTGTTCCCGGACGCGCAGATCATCAACATCATGCGGGACGGCCGGGACTGCGTGGCGTCGCTCAAGGAGACGCCGTGGAAGCCGTCCGACTTCGGCACGCTCGTCGACTACTGGGCGCAGTCGGCCGACGCGTCGCTGCTGGCCGCCCGGCGCTACCCGGCGGACGTCTACCACCAGGTCCGCTACGAGGACCTGGTCGCCGACCCGGAACCCCACCTGCGCCGGATCTGCGGGTTCCTCGGCGAGGCGTACGACCCGGCGATGAGCGCGCCGGACAGGCTCGCGTCGGTCGCCGTCCCGGAGTACAAGACGTGGCACACGCTCACCCATCAGGCGCCCACCACCGAGCGGATCCAGAGCTGGCGTACCCGGCTCACCGAGGACGAGCTGCGCCGGTGCGAGGCGGCCTTCGGGCACCGGCTGACGAAGTTCGGTTACCAGCCGTCGGCGCCGGTCGGCCGCAGCGCCCGGATGCGCTCGGAGGCCCGGCTGATCGCCCGCCACCGGCTCGGCCCGGCCCGGCAGGCGGCCCGGAGCCTGTGGACCCGGGTCCGCTCGTCCGAGGGCGCCGAACCGCCGGTCGCCGCGCTGCTCACCGCGGGCCAGCGCCACGCCGTCAGCTGACCAGCCGGCGCTCCCAGGCCCACGCGGCGATCTCCACCCGGTTCCGGGTGCCCAGCTTGGCGTGGATGCTGCCGAGGTGGGTCTTCACCGTGCCGACCGAGATGAACAGCTCACCGGCGATCTCCGCGTTGGTCTGGCCGCGGGCGGTCAGACGGACCACCTCCAGCTCCCGCGGGGACAGGCCGCCGTCACCACCGGCGGGCGCGGGCGCCGACAGGTGCTGCAGCAGCCGGACCGTGATCGACGGGCTGATCAGCGCGTCCCCGGAGGCCGCCGCCCGGACCGCCTCCACCAGCAGCGCCGGGCCGGAGTCCTTCAGCAGGAAGCCGGCCGCGCCACCGAGCAGCGCCTGATGCACGTACTCGTCGAGGTCGAAGGTGGTCACCACGACCACCTTCACCGGATCGGGCACGTCCGGGCCGGCGAGCAGCCGCAGCGCCTGCAGGCCGTCCATCCGCGGCATCCGGATGTCCATCAGCGCCACGTCCGGCTTCAACCGGCGCGCCTCGGCGACCGCGTCCACCCCGTCGGCGGCCTCACCGACCACCTCCATGTCCGGCTGAGCGCCGATGATCATGCCGAAGCCGGTGCGGACCATCGCCTGGTCGTCGGCGATCAGAACCCGGATCAAGAATTGCTCCATTCCAGCGGCAGCACCGCGTCGACGATCCATCCGCCGCCGACGCCCGGGCCCGCCGTGATCCGGCCGCCCACGGCGCGGACCCGTTCGGCGAGACCGACGAGACCGTACCCCGGACGTTCCCGCACCGTGGGCGTACGGGGCCCGGGCCCGTCGTTGCGCACCCGCACCATCAACTGCAAGGGGGTACGGGTGATCAGCACGTCCACCGACGACGCCTCCACCGCGTGCTGCCGGATGTTGGTGAGCGCCTCCATCACCACCCGGTAGGCCGACGTCGACACCTCCACGGGCAGCCCGGCCAGCTCCCCGTCCACGTGCAGCCGGGCCGACGGGCCGCCGGCCGCGTCGAACTGCCCGACCAGCGTCTCCAGGTCGGACACCCCGGACACCGGGGCGAGCGGCGCGTCCGGTCGCGAATCCGGGTCGCGCAGCACGCCGACCATCCGCCGCATCGACGCCATCGTCTCCGCCCCGGCCTGCTCGATCTGCTCCAGCGCGAGCAGCACCCGCTGCGGGTCCTGCTCGGCGATGAACCGGGCGCCCTGCGCCTGCACCACGATCCCGGTCACGTGGTGGGCGATGAAGTCGTGCAGGTCACGGGCGAACTCGGTGCGCTGCTCGGCGCGGATGGCGTCGACCGCCCGCTGCCGGTTGCCCTCCAGCGTGCGCAGATAGATGCCGACCCCGATGGCGGCCGCCCCGGCCAGCGCCTGGATCAGCCCGAACGTGATGACGATGCTCTCCGACCCGGCCCGCAACGGCAGCATGCCGACCGCCAGCAGCACCACCGCCACCGCCGGGAGCGCCCAGTCGGAGCGGCCCCGGCGCGACACCACCATCAGCACGCCGAGCAGGGCCGCCGACTCGGCCAGACCCCACAGCGAGTTGTACGACGTGCCGCCGTAGAGGAACAGCAGGGCGGTCAACAGCAGCGAGTGCGTGCCCAGCACGAGCGCGGCCCGAGGCAGGCGGGCCGAGCCCTGCCGGTGCGCCGGCAGCCACACCGCGGCCGCGGCGATCGCGGCGCCCACCCGCCACACCGTCACCTCGAGACTGCCCGACGCCAGGCCGCCGTGCAGATCGAGGATGCCGAGCAGGGCCAGCGCCCCGAGAGCGGCGAGCTGACCCATCCGGAGCAGGGCGAGGTTCATCATCGTGACCCAGCGTAGGCGGCCCGGTGACGGTCATCATCGGCCGAAAGTAAGACCCGGCTCCCCGACAGCGGGCGGATGTGGCCCATCCCATCGATCGGCCAGTATCCCTCCTGTCCGATTCTTCGACGAGCTTGGAGCTCACATGCAGAGGCAGTCCTCACCCGTGACGGAACGCGACGGCCTGGCGGCGGTCGCGGCCGTCGACCTGGTGAAGGTGTACGGCTCGGGCGACACCGCGGTCCGCGCGCTCGACGGCGTCACCGTGGGCTTCGAACGCGGCCGGTTCACCGCGATCATGGGCCCGTCCGGGTCCGGCAAGTCCACGCTCATGCACTGCCTCGCCGGACTGGACACCGCCACCTCCGGTCAGGTGCTGCTCGGCGGCACCGACCTGACCAAGCAGCCGGACAAGGTGCTCACCAAGGCCCGGCGTGAGCGGATCGGTTTCGTCTTCCAGTCGTTCAACCTGCTGCCGCAGCTCACCGCGGCCGCCAACATCACGCTTCCGCTCGACCTGGCCGGCCGCAAGGTCGACACCGAGTTCCAGGACCGGCTGATCACCACGCTCGGCCTGGCCGGGCGCCTCGGCCACCGGCCCGCCGAACTCTCCGGCGGCCAGCAGCAGCGCGTCGCCCTGGCCCGCGCCCTGGTCTCCCGGCCCGAGGTGGTCTTCGCCGACGAGCCGACCGGCAACCTCGACTCCCGGTCCGGCGCCGAGGTGCTCGCCCTGCTCCGCGACTCGGCCCGCAACCTGGGCCAGACGATCGTCATGGTCACCCACGACCCGGGCGCCGCGGCGTACGCCGACCGGGTCGTCATGCTCGCCGACGGCCGGCTCGCCGGGGAGATCCACGACCCGGACATCGCCGCCGTCACCGACGCCCTGCAGAGCCTGGCGGCCGGCCGGTGAATCCCGTCCTGCGCACCCAGCTCGCCGGCGTCGGCAAACGCCCCGCCCGGCTGATGCTCACCGGCCTGGCCGTGCTCGTCGCCTCGTTCGTCGTCTACGCCACCGTCCTGGCCCAGCAGATCACCGAACGCAGCGTCCTCAACGGGCTCAGCGGCACCCCGGAGGCCGTCGACCTGGTCGTCCAGAACGGCCAGATCAAGACGGCCGACCTCGACACGATCAGCCGGATCCCGGGCGTGGCCGAGGCGGTGCCCCGTACCTCGATCGGGGTCCGGATGCCGGCCGGCAACCTGGTCATCGCCACCGACCCGGGCAGCGGGCCGCTGAGCACCGTCACGGTCACCGAGGGCCGCTACCCGACGGCGGCCGGCGAGATCGCGGTCACCCCGCGCACCGTCGAGCGGATGGCGCTGACCGTCGGCTCGAAACACACCGTGTCGCCCGGCGGCGACGCCAAACCGGTCACCCTCACCGTGGTCGGGGTGGTACAGGCGCGTGAGGACTTCGGTTTCCTGGCGTACGGGCTGCTGCCCACCGCCAGTGTCGCCGGTTACGACTGGCTCGATCGGGTCGACATCCGTCTCGACGCCGGCGCGGACGCGTCGGCCGTATCGGAGAAGATCGCCGCCCAGGTCAGGGGTGAGAGCCCGCCCGAGGTCGCGACCGGCGCCGACACCCGCCTCGCCGAGGCCCGCCAGGCCGCCGACCAGGTCGACCAGGTGTTCATCGTGGTCAAGGTGTTCGTCGCGGTCGCCGTGCTCGCGGCCGGCCTGATCGCCGCCTCCACGTTCCGGATCGTCTTCGCCCAGCGGATGCGCCAGCTGGCCCTGCTGCGTGCGGTCGGCGCCGGCCGGGGCGCGCTGACCCGCGCGCTGGCCGCCGAGGGCGCGCTGACCGGCCTGGTCGTCGGCGTCACCGGCGTGATCGCGGCCCTCGCCGTCGGCCACCTGATCCCGCCGGCGCTGTCCGCGTTCGGCTTCGAGGTGGCGAGCCCCGGCTTCCCGGTCGCCGAGGCGGCCGGAACCGTCGGCCTGGCCGTGCTGATCACGGTCGTCGCCGTCCTCGCCCCGGCGCTGTCCGCGGCGCGTGTCGCCCCGCTGGAGGCGCTGCGGTCGGCTGCCACCACCGGCGCGAAGCAGGGTGTCGGCCGGCTCCGGGCGATCACCGGTGTGCTGCTCGTGATCGCCGCCGCCGGGGTCGCCTACGCGGTCTGGACCGGCCTGCCGAAGACCCCCGACGACGATGTCGACGCGCAGCGCCTGCTGCTCGGCATCGTCGCGTCCGGCGGCCTGGCGTTCGTGGCGCTGATCGCGCTCGGGCCGGTGCTGGTCCGCCCGGTCCTGGTGCTCGCCGGATGGCCGCTGCGCAAGTTCGGCCCGGTCGGCCGGCTCGCCGTCGGCGGGGTCGGCGGCAGCGCCCGCCGCGCCGCCGCCGTGTCGGTGGTGGTCGCGCTCGGCGTCACCCTGCTCACCGGGGTGCTGGTCTGCGGGGACTCGGTCCGGATCCTCGCCGAACGGGAGACCATCGCGGCCGCGCCCGCCGACTTCGAGCTCAAGGGCGACGTCGGAACCGTCCTCACCGCCGCCGTCACCGACCGGGCGAAGCAGAGCACCGAGCTGACCCGGGTCACCCCCTACCGGTGGGCCGGCAAGATCACCATCGGCGACTACCAGGACGCCGGGGCCACCGACCTGTCGATGACCGCGCTGCCCCGCCTCGCCGGGCTGGACACCACCTCCGGCGACGTCACCGACCTCGCCCCCGGCAAGGCGATCATCGCCGGATACCTCGCCGACATCGCCGGGGTCGGCACCGGCGGCCAGATCACCCTCAAACGCGAGGGCAAGGAGGTACGCCTCACCGTCGCGGCCGTGCTCGGCGGGCAGACCCCGCTGCACACCGAGGCCCTGCTCGACCCGTCCGACCTGACCCGGCTCGGGGTGCCCGCAGCACCGACCGGGGTCCTCGCCGACGCCGCCGGCTCCGGGGAGGAGGGCCGCTCCGCCGGCCTGCAGGCGCTCCGGGCCGCCGCCGGCGCCCAGCCGGATCTCAGCGTCGAGGTCCTCGCCGACCAGCGCGACCAGATCAACAGCGCCCTGGCGACCCTGATGGTGATCGCGCTGGCCCTGATCGGGCTGACCGTCCTCATCGCGATCGTCGGCGTCGGCGCCACCACCGCGCTGTCGGTCGTCGAACGGGTCCGCGAGTCCGGCCTGCTCCGTGCGGTCGGCATGTCCCGCGGTGGCCTGCACGCCATGCTCACCACCGAGTCCGCCCTGTACGGGGTGATCGGCGCGGTGCTCGGGCTGGCGCTGGGAGTCCCGTACGCCTGGCTCGCCATCTCGGCCCTCGCCAACGACGCGCCGCTCACCTTCCCGGTGTGGCAGCTCGCCGGGGTGTTCGCCGTGCTGGTCGCGCTGACCGCGCTGGCCGGTGTCCTGCCGGCCCGCCGGGCCGCCCGGGTGAGCCCGGTGACCGCACTCGGCACCGACTGACCGGCCGTCCGGTCCGCCGGCCGCTCCCGGCCGGCGGACCGTCCCGGCGAGCCCCGAGATCGTGCTATCCCGAGCGGCGTGCCGTGCCGCGCCGCTCGGGCCCGGGGTGGTCGGCCGGGGGGAGCGTGAACCAGAAGGTCGCGCCGCGGCCCTCCTCGCTCTCCGCCCAGATCTCCCCGCCGTGCCGCTCGACCGCCCGGTGCACGGTGGTCAGCCCGATGCCGGTGCCGGGGAAGTCGCGGGCGTCGTGCAGCCGGGCGAACGGCCGGAACAGCTGCCCCGCCTGCTCGGCCGGGAACCCGGCGCCGTTGTCCCGCACGTAGAACCGCCCCGCGTCGGCGCCCACCTCGACGACCGGGGCGTCCACCTTGCGGGTGAACTTCACCGCGTTGTTGATCAGGTTCTCCAGGATCACCCGGACCAGGCCCTCGTCGGCGTCGGCAGTCATCTCCTCCCGTACCGTGAAGGTCACCTGCCGTTCCGGGTCGCGGGCCGCGACGTCGCCGATCACCTGGCGGGCCGTCGCCGTCATGTCGAAACGCTCCCGCCGCAACTCGCCGCGGCTGGCCCGGGCCAGGATCAGCAGCGACTCGACGAGGTCGGCCATCCGCATCGCGGCCGCGTGCATCCGGGTCAGCCGGTACCGGGTCTTCTCGCCGAGCGGCTCCTCTTCCTCCTCCAGCATGTGCTCGGCGAAACTGCTGATCACCTGGAGCGGGCCGCGCAGGTCGTGCGACACCGACCCGGAGAACGCCTCCAGCTCCCGGTTGCGCCACTCCAGCTCCTCGACCAGCGCCGCCCGGGTCTCGGCGAGCTGCCGGGCGGCCCGCTCCTCGGCGGCGTCCAGCTCGCGGCGCATCAGCTCCTCCCGGATGCGGCGGGCCTCGTCGTGCGACTGCTTGCGGCGGATCTGCGCGCGTACGTGCACCCGCAGCCCCTCCGGCACGTCGGTGTCGCGCACGTAGTCGTCGGCGCCGGCCGCCAGGCAGTCCAGCATGCGCTCCTCGGCGCCGGTCATCACCACCGGCAGATCACCGACCTGCGGCACCGCCCGCAGCCGGCGGCAGTCCTCCCGGGCCCGGTCCACGTCGTCGTCGAGGCCGATCACGATGCAGTCGACCGGCTGGGCGGCGAGCAGGTCGAGGGCGTCGTCGATGCCTGCGGCGTGCACCACGTCGTACCCGTCGGCGCGCAGCACCTCGGCCCAGCGGTCCAGCTCGTCACGGTCCGGCCCGACGGTCAGCACCTTGCCCGGCCCGTGCAGGCCGCCGAGCGCCTCGATCGGCAGCTGTTCGGCGCTCTGCCGCAGCACCGCCGCCAGCTTCGCCAGCACCACCGCGAGATCCTGCTGCTTGCGGACGAACGCGTCAGCGCCCGCGTCGAGCATCTGCATCTCGGTGGCGTAGTCGTCGGCGGCCGTCATCAGCAGGCACGGGGTGTCGCGCAGCGCCGGGTCGAGCCGGATCCGGCGGATCACGGTGGCGCCGTCGATGCCCGGCATCACCCCGTCGACGATCACCGCGTTGGGGCGGCGGTCGGCGGCCATCCGCAGGCCCTCCTCCCCGCCGGCCGCGGCCAGGACCGTGTAGCCCTCCGGTTCGAGCAGGTCACGCAGCCGCTCCCGGAACGTCATGCTGTCGTCGATCACCAGGACGGTGGGGCGGTCGGCGGCCCGGTCCGGCGTCTCCCCGAGCAGTTGGCGGGTACGCGCCACCACGTACCCCGCGTCGTAGGGTTTGCCCACGTACTCGTCGGCGCCGATCCGCAGCCCGGCCAGCCGGTCGGTGACCTCGCTCTCGCTGGACAGCAGCATCGTCACCACCCCGTCCCGGCCGGGGGTGCGCCGCAGCTCGGTGAGCAGCTCCAGGCCGTCGGCGTCGGGCAGCAGCACGTCCAGCACGGCCGCCTGGAAACTGGCCCCGGTGAACGCGGTGCGCGCCTCCTCCCCGGTGGCGCACAGGATCGTCGCGAACCCGTCGTCGGAGAACGCCTCGTGCAGGTCCATCCGTACGGTCAGGCTGTCGTCGACGATCAGCACGGTCGGTGTCATCGGCGGACCGCCGTGAGCTCGCCCAGCCGGGCGGCGATCCGGCCCGGCGGCAGCACCTGCGCGGCCGCCCCGAGCAGCGCCGCCTCCCGCGGCATGCCGTAGACGATGCTGCTGTGCTCGTCCTGGGCGAACGTGACGGCCCCCCGGTTGCGCATCTGCAGCAGCCCGCTCGCCCCGTCCCGGCCCATCCCGGTGAGCAGGCAGCCGGCCGCGTTCGGGCCGTACTCGTCGGCCACCGACTCGAACAGCACGTCCACCGACGGCCGGCAGGAGTGCCGGGGCGGCCCGGCGCTCAGCCGCAGCAGACCGTCCCGGACGAACAGGTGCCGGTCCGGCGGCGCCAGCAGGATCCGCCCGGCGCCGTGCTCGACCGGGGCGCCGTCGCGGGCGTAGCGCACGTCCCGGCCGGTCTGCCCGGCCAGCCAGTCGGAGAACGCGACGGCGAACTGCTCGCTGGCCGCGATGTGCTGCACCGCCAGCACCGGGGTGGGAAAGGCCGGCGGGAGCCCGCGGATCAGCTCGGTGAGAGCGGCCGGACCGCCGGTGGAGGCGCCCACCGCCACCACGGCCAGCCCGCCGGGCGGCGTCACCGGTGCCGGGACCGGGCCGGCCGGCGGCACCGGGGTGTCACGCCGGCCCAGCCGGGCCCGGGGATGGGTGATCACCCGGATCCGGGCGACCATCCGCAGCGACGTCCGCAGACGCACCGCCCAGTCGGCGTCCGAGTCGTCGCCGCGTGGCTTCTCCATCACGTCGACCGCCCCGGCGGCCAGCGCGTTGTACGTGCTGAACAGCTCCTCGCGGTCGGCCGACGACACCACCAGGATCGGGGTCGGGTGCTCCGCCATGATCTGCTCGGTGGCGGCCAGCCCGCTGATCCCCGGCAGCATCATGTCCATGGTGATCACGTCCGGCCGCAGCCGCGCGACCATCTGCACCGCCTGTTCCCCGTTCGCGGCCTCGCCGACGATCTCCAGCTGCGGGTCGGGCTGCAGCGCCTCCCGCAGGTGGTGCCGCATGGTCGCGGAGTCCTCGACGATCAGCACCCGCGTCATGTGCGGACCACCAGACGCCGGATGTGCTCCAGCAACTGCTCCTGGTCGAACTCGCCCTTCACCACGTAGGCGCTGGCCCCCGCCGCCCGCCCGCGGTCCCGGTCGGCGGCGCTGGCCCGCGAGCTGACCAGGATCGCCGGGACGACGGCGAGCTGCGGGTCGGCGCGGGTCCGCTCGACGAAGGTGAACCCGTCGATGCCGGGCATGTCGATGTCGGTGAGGAACAGGCCGTACGACCGGGATCGGGCCTTCTCCAGCCCCTCCTCGCCGGAGGCGGCCAGGTCCACCTCGTACCCGGCCGACTCCAGGATGCTGCGCTCCAGCATCCGGGTGGTCAGCGAGTCGTCGACCACCAGGATCGGCAGCGGCTCGGCCTGCGCGGCGGCCGCCGGCCGGTCGCTCCGATGTCTGCGCAGCACCTCGTCGGCCAGCCCGGCCGGGTCCAGCACCAGCCGCGGGTTGCCGTCGGCGTCGACGGCGACGCTGCCGATCACCGGCGACGCCGGGGCGAGGTCCGGCAGCGGGCGGGCCACCAGGGCGGACGTGCCGGCGAGCCGGTCCACACCGATGGCGAAGACACCGGACGGGCCGTTCACCACGACGGCGGCGCCGATGCCGGGCGAGTCGGGCACCGTCGACCCGGCGTAGAGGGCTTCGGCCAGCGGCAGGAACGGGGCGGCGGTGTCCTCGTGGACCAGCCGTCCGCTCGCGACGGCGGCGGTAGCCTCGCCGGCGCCGAGCCGTACGCACGCCCGGACGGTGTCCAGCGGCAGCGTGGCCACGGTGCCGCCGGCCTCGACGATCAGCCCGGTCATCGCCAGCAGCGCCAGCGGGAACATCAGCTCCACCGTGGCGCCGTGGCCGGGCCTGCTGCGTACCGTCACCTCGCCGTGCAGCTGGTCGGCGACGTCCCGGACGGCGTCCATGCCGATGCCGCGGCCGGCCACCTCGGTGACCGACGGCGACGTGCTGATGCCGCCCTGCAGGACCAGGCGCAGCAGGTCGTCGATGTCCGGCGGCGGGCCGCCGGGCGGCAGCAGGCCACGGTCCTCGGCGGTACGCCGCAACGCGTCCAGATCGAAGCCGCGCCCGTCGTCGACGCACCGGAACACCGCGAACCGCCCGCGCCGCTCGAC
Source organism: Actinoplanes philippinensis (assembly GCF_900113015.1). Classification (GTDB taxonomy): domain Bacteria; phylum Actinomycetota; class Actinomycetes; order Mycobacteriales; family Micromonosporaceae; genus Actinoplanes; species Actinoplanes philippinensis. The sequence continues at coordinate 346,411 of NZ_FONV01000003.1, read as the reverse complement.
CTCGACGGTGACCGTACCCTCGGCGGGCTTGCCGGCCGCGAGCCGTACGTCCTCCGGCTCGATCCCGTGCGCCACCGCGTTGCGGACCACGTGCAGGAACGCGCCGCTGACCGGGCCGAGCAGGTGCGCGCCCATCCGGATCCCGGCGCCCCGGGCGGCGAACCGGACCCGCCGGCCCTCGGCGTCGGCGGCGTCCCGGACGGCCCGGCGCAGCGCGGTGAAGACCGAGCTGACCGGCACCAGCCGCAGCCCCTCGGCCTTGGCCCGTACGTCGTCGAGCTCGCGTTCGATCTGGTCCACGGCGTCGGTGAACCGGCGGCCGGCCGAGCCCAGCTCCCCGGCGAGCCGGACCGCCGCGGCCCGCGCCGGCCCGCCGGCCGTGCCCCGGTCGAGGCGCAGCTGGTCGGCGAGGTTCGCGGCGGACCGTTGCAGACGCTCGACGGTGGCGCAGCCGGCCCGCAGCGGCGCCATCCGGGTGTTGGTCTCGCCGATCGCGTCGAGCAGTTCGTCGAGGTCCTGGGTGGCGGCCCGATGGGTGATCGGCTCGGCCGGCTCCGGCTCCGGCTCGTGGGCCGCGGCCGGCTCCGGCGCCGTCTCCGCGGGCGGCGGTGGCTTCTCCATGGCGGCGACGTGGGCCGCGATCTCGTCGTTGAGGCGGAGCAGCTCGCGCATCTCCTCGGCGGCCAGCGGCCCGGCGTCGGCCCGGTGCGGGACCAGGATCTCCTCGAACGCGTGCGCCCGGTCGGCGATGTCCTTCTGCTTGACGACCCGGGCCGCGCCCTTGAGCGTGTGCGCGAAGCGGAGCAGCTTCGCCACCGGCTCCGGCCCGGCCCGCTGGTCCAGATCGAGCACGCCCGCGCTGATCTGGTCGATCAGCTCGCGTGCCTCGATCCGGAAGTACCGGAGAGGGTCCTTGCCGTCGGCCATCAGTGACGCCCGGTACCGACCATTTCCAGCAGGTCACTGGAGAGGGTACTCAGGTGGGCGGCGGTCTGTTTGGTCTGCACCGCGCTGGCCTCGGTCTCCCGGGACACCCGGGCGGTGTCCGAGGCGGCCACGTTGACCTGCTCGACGGCGGTGGTCTGCTGCTTGGTGGACAGCTCGATCTCCCGGGTGGCGTCGTTGGTGGTGGCGACCAGCTGCACGATCTCCCGGAACGAGTTGGTGGCGTCGTCGAACTGCCGGGCCCCCGCGTCGACCGCCTTCGCCCCGATCTCGGTGGCCATCACGGTGGTGTTGACCGCGCCCCGGACGTCCTCGATCAGCGCCCGGATCTCCTTGGCCGACCCCGCGGTACGGTCGGCGAGCTTGCGGATCTCCTCGGCCACCACCGCGAACCGCCGCCCCCACTCGCCGGCCCCGCTGGCCTCGATGGTCGCGTTGATGGCCAGGATGTTGGTCTGCTCGGCCAGCTCCGACACGAGATCCACCACCTGGCCGATCTGCTGCGACTTCTCGCCCAGCGCGAGCATGTGCTGGACGATCTGGTCGACCTGGGAGCGGATCGTGCCGATCGACGTGCGGGTCTGGTCGATGGTGGCGTCCCCGGCGCGGGCGGCGGCCTCGGTCTCCTCGGCGATCTTCGACACCCGCTGGGCGCTGTCCGCGATCTGCCGGGAGGTGATCAGCAGCTCGCTGATCGTCGTGGTGATCTCGCTCATCGCGCTGGCCTGGTCCCGGCCGCCGCTGACCTGCTGCGCGGCCGCCGCCTCCAACTGGGCCGACGAGCTCTGGATGTGCCCGACCGCGGTACCGACCTCGCGCTTGAGGTCCCGGCTCAGCCGCAGCGCGACCAGGACCGCGCTGATCGTGGTGAGCACACCGAGGCTGACGACCAGCACCATCGCCTGGGTGGCCCGGTCCGACGACGCCTGGCGGCTCTCCGCCACGTCGATCCTGACCAGTTCGGTCAGGTCGGTGAGCGCCTTCTGCAGCGCGTCCCGGATCGGCACCACCCTGGTGTCGTTCAGCCGGTTGATCTCCTCGATGTCGTCGGTCTGTGTCCGGGTGGTCATCATCTCGGTGGTCGCCGCGGCGTGCTTGTCGTCGAGGGCCGTTATGTCGGTGAGCTTCGCCTTGGATTCCGCGTCGCCACTCGCGCAGCCCATCTCGCCGAGCAGCTGACGGAACGACCGGTGGCTCTCCTCGGTCAGCCGGGCGCTCTCCGGTGACTTGTTGAGCAGGTACGCCCGGTAGTCGGCGATCCGCTTCTCCATCAGCCGGCTCAGGTTCTCCGCACCGGAGAGACACTCGGTCGCCGACGCGATGGTGGCGTCCTTCGCCTTGACCACGAACACCAGCCCGACTACCGACGTCACGATGGTGAGCAGGGTCAGCGTGACGGTTATCCCGACACCGATCGCCAGTTTCCCGCCGTAGGTGCGCCCGGCCATCATCGGATCTCCTCGGGGACGGGCCGGTGTCCGGCCAGCTGATGTACGAGCTCCCGCGCGGCCGGCACGTCCACGATCGGCCGGTCGCCGTCGGCGAGCCGTACCATGCCGCGCAGGCAGCCGCGCTGCCCGGCCCCGTCGGCCGTCCCGTCGATGACGTCGGCAGCCGGGACCCGCAGGTGCCGGTCCAGCTCGTGGAAGGCGAGCGCCAGCGGCGGGGCGCCGGTGGTGAGCAGCAGCCAGCGGGGCCGCTGCGGGACCGGGTGGCCGAGCAGCCCGGCCAGGTCGTAGACGGGAACCACGGTGCCCGCGTAGCCGGCCACCCCGAGCAGCGCCCGGACCGTGGTGGGCAGGGCCGTCACCGGCCGGTCGGGATGGACGCCGGAGGACTGGTCCAGCCGGATCGCGTACGGCCGCTCGCCCGCCCGTACCGCCAGAAGCTCGATGTTCTCGTCGTCGAAGACGCGGGCCGGGTCGGCGAAGGACCTGTCGAAGTCGTCGCGCAGGCGGGCCACCCGCTCGGCCACTGTCGCCCGGGTCATCGGCGGACCCCGCATGCTTCCAGCTCGGTGCGGCACAGCGTGGTCAGGGCGAGCCGGCCGAACCCGCCGCCGAAGTGCACGATCCGCTCGTCGCTCTCGGTGGGGAGCAGCTCCAGCGCGCCGGACAGATGGTCGGCGGCGCCCCGGTCGTCGCCGCGCCGCCGGGCGAGCAGGCCCATCCGGAGCCGGGGCATCGCGAACCGGGGGTCCAGGTAGGCGGCGAGACGATACTGCCCGGCCGCCCGGTCCGCGCAGTCCAGCTCGTGACAGACGCCGAGCAGATGGTGGGCGTCGGCCTGCGGCCCACCGGCGTGCAGCAGCCGGTTGGCGGTGTCCCGGGCCTCGTCGACCCGGCCGAGCTGGGCCAGCAGCACACCACGGGTGAGCGAGTCGCCGGTCCCGGCGGCGTCCAGGGCCTCGGCGAACCGGTCGTCGCGCATCAGCCCGAGCACCCGCTGCCGGTCCGGTGGGCGCGGCGGTGGCGGGGGAGCGGGCGTGACCCGGCGCGGTGGCGGAGCGGGCACCGGCTCGCGGGGCGCCGCGACCACCCGCCGCTGGTAGTAGACGGTGCCGTCGACGTGGCACACGTCCAGCCCGTCGGGGTGGCTGCCGAGCGAGTCGGTGTGCCCGAGGAAGAGGAACCCGCCGTCGGTCAGGGTCCGGGTCATCCGGCGGATCAGCTCGGCGGCGACGTCCGCGGTCAGGTACATCAGCAGGTTGCGGCAGAAGATCACGTCGTAGCGGGCCGGATGCCACAGCTGCGGGTCGTCGCCGGCCACGTTGTGCTCGACGAACCGGACCGTCGCCGTCACCTCGTCGGCCACCCGGAAACCGTCCTCGACCGGCCGGAACCAGCGCCGGCGCACGTCGTCCGGGGTGTCCCGCAGCGACCACGCCGAGTAGACGGCCTCCCGGGCCCGGCGCAGCATCTCCCGGTTGGCGTCGACACCGGTCACCGTCACGATCCAGTCCGGTCCCGGCCGGGCCCGGATCGCCGCGATGGCCAGCGAGTACGCCTCCTCGCCGGACGAACAGCCGACCGACAGCAGCCGCAGCACCCGCTGCCCGGACCGGGTGTCGATCAGCTCCGGCAGCACCCGTTCGGACAGCACCCGGAACTGCTCGGTGTGCCGGAAGAAGTAGGTCTCGGTGATGCTCAGCGCGCTCGCCAGCTCGGCGGTCTCGGCGGTCCACCGGCGCCCGGCCAGCCGGTCCAGGTACTCCCGCTCGGTGAGCCCGTGCGCCTGGGCGCGGGCGGCCAGCACGTCGGCGGTGTGCCCCAGGTCGTTGTCGACGAACGTCCAGCCGAGGCGTCTCTGCAGCAGCTCCCGGAACCGGGTCAGCGACGCCGCGGCGATCATGACGGGACCTCAGGTGGCGTGCCACCGGCGGCCTCCCACACCTCGTCGGGCACGGCGGCGATGCTGCGCAGCAGCAGCAGCGGCTCCGTCCCGACCGTGCCGACGGCCGCGATCAGGGCCTTGGAGACTCCGGTGAACAGCGCGGCCGGCCCCTCCGGCGGCGCCACCTGGACATCCTGCACGCCGAGCACCGGGCCGGTGGCGCAGGCGACCGGGCCGCGGCCGGCCCGCACCGCCACATACCTGTCGATCGGCGCCTCCACGCCGGTCAGCAGACGGGTCATGTCGATCACCGGGGCCGGCGCGCCACGCAGGATGGTCAGCCCGCGCACGTAGGGCGGGGTGCCGGCGAGCGGCCGGGTCCGCAGCGGGCGCATGGTCTCGATGACGTCGGCGAGCGGCAGCGCGCAGTAGAGCGGCCCGGCCCGGAACACCAGCGCGGACACTCCGGCGGCCGGCGCCGGAGTCAGCACACCGCCCGGCAGCCCCCCCACGGCCTCAGGCTAGCCAGCGTTTCCCGAGCTCCGCTCGGCTTTCAAAGCATTCCGGGGGTACGCCGTACGCCGCCCGCCGACAGTGGCCCTCCCGGGCTGAACGGGTCGGCCGGTCCCGGTGCGTGGCCGCCCTCCGCACACCGGGACCGGCCTGCTCAGGGGGCGCCGTCGCGGCCGGTGAACCGCAGCGGCGGCCGCGGACCGCGGGGCAGCGGCACGGTGTTCCCGGCCCACGGCACTCCACCGTGCGCGCCGGCCCGGCCGGGTTGCCGCCCGGCCACCGGCATGTCGTGGGCGATCCGTTCGGTGACCGGCTCGTCGGCGACGTGCCGGCGTTCCTGCTCCGGCGGGCGCGGCGGCTCGTCCCGCTCCCGGGCGGGCGCCTCCGCGGGCGGGACGGCCGGCGCGGGTGGCAGATAGGCGGGCCACACCCGTGGAGCGCGGCCCGCCGCCAGGTCCTCGACCCAGCCGAACGTCAGCACCGCCACCCCGGTGAGCAGCACCGTCATCGCCAGGGTGACCGGCTTCTCCCACCGGCCGAGGTCGTCGTGCCCGGCGAGTTCCAGCACCGGCCAGATCCCGGCGATGGCGATGTTGTGCCACAGGTAGATCGTGACGGCCCGCCCGTTGAGCAGGCCGACCAGCCGGTCCAGCGGCCGGATCCGGGACAGCCGCGTCATGTCCGGCTGCCAGCGCAGCACGAGCAGCACGAACGCCAGCGACCACAGCGCCTGCGACTCGGACACGTCGTTCAGGTCCCACACGTCCTCGCCCTGGTGCCCGCTCTGCCAGTAGAGGGCGGCCGCGCCGAGCCCGATCGCGCCCCAGAACACGACGGCGGGGTGCAGCCGGGCCAGCCGGCCGTCACGGTGCGCGAACCCGGTGATCCAGCAGGCGCCGTAGGTGACCAGGTCCCACAGGGCCGCGTCGGCGGCGTCCGGCAGGGTCAGGCCGGTCTTGTCGAGCAGGGCCAGACCGGCGATCGGCGCCGCGACCAGCACCCAGCCCACCCTCTTCCACAGCGCGTACAGCAGGGGGGTGAGCAGCACGAACCACAGGTAGGCGCGGATGTACCAGAGCGGCTCCCACGCGTCGACCGCGGCGTCGCTGCCGGGCGGGTCGGCCAGCGGCAGGATCCAGAGCAGAAGACCGGCCGGGCTGTACGGGTGCGCGCCGCCGGACTCCCGGGCCCAGCCGGTGGTGAGCATGGCCGGGACGACGACCGCGCCGAGCAGCCACAGCGGCGGCAGCAGCCGGCGCAGCCGGGACGCCACGACCGCTCCGGCCGGCCGCCGGTCCAGGGAGGCCGCGGTCAGCGAGCCGGCGACCGCGAACATGACGCCCATCGCCGGCAGGGCGAGCGACAGCCACGCCCATCCGAAGTGGTGATAGACGACGACCCGGACGATCGCCGCGGCACGGAGCGTGTCCAGGTAGCGGTTGCGCACCGCGAAACCGTAGCGACGGCGAACCCACGGCCGGGACCACCGGCCGGACCGGGAGATCGGACTGAGTGGATTACCCCGATAGGCGGAGGAAAGCCGGAAACCTGTGCGGCTGTGCGACTCGTGTGATCGGAGTTCCGTTCCGTTTCCGCTGGCCGGGCCGTTGGTCATCTCTGGAGCGCCCCGGAGCGGCCGGGGCGCGGCGAACAAGGGATCGACGGCGAGATGCGCAAACCTTCGGTGGGGCTCGGTCTGGCGGTGGCGGCGCTGGCGGCCGGCGGATGCGCCACCCCGGCGCTGGCGTACGGCCCACCGGTCGCACCGGACGTCACCGCGAGCGCCCGGCCGCCGGTGACGGCCGGGGGACGGCCCCCGGTGGCGGGATGGGGCGACGCGCCCCGCCGGGTGAACCCGCCCGGCCGGTCCGAATCGGAGCGTCCCCGGGGCCGGGCTGCCGCCCCGGCCGTCCCCGGCTCCCCGTCGGCGGCGCAGCAGCAGATCCTCGCGCTGGTCAACGAGAAGCGCAAGGCGGCCGGCTGCGACCCGGTCACGCTGGACCACCGGCTGAGCGAGGCCGCCGGCCGGCACGCCGCCGACATGGCCCGGCGCGGCTATTTCGACCACGAGTCCCCGTCCGGGGAGAGGGCCGGCCGGCGGGTCACCGACGCCGGGTACACGTGGAGCCGCTACGGCGAGAACATCGCCAAGGGCCAGGGCAGCGCCCACCGGGTGATGGCCGACTGGATGAAGAGCCCCGGCCATCGGGAGAACATCCTGGACTGCCGCCTCGACCAGATGGGTGTCGGGCTGGCCGTGGCCGCCGACGACACGCCCTACTGGGTCCAGGACTTCGCCACTCCCGGTAGCTGAATCATCTCAACCCGGTGGCGCCGGATGCCGATGGCATACCGGTTTCGTGTCACCGGCCTTCCCGTTCTCCACACGCTGGGCCGGCTGTGCTTCTATGTGCGGACAACAGTCCTGGGGAGGAACGTTTTGGCAAGGGGACGGGTTTCCGCTCGCCTCGCCGGCGCCGCCATGGCGGCACTGGTCGGCAGCGGTCTCGGCGCTTTCGCGCTGACGCCGGCGAGCGCCGGTGCGTCCGCGCCGGTGACCGCGGCCGTGACCACCACGGTGGTCACCAAGGCGGCCGCCGCGTCGTGCGCGACCGGCAAGTACCAGAAGCAGGTCGAGGGCTATCTGAAGCAGCTGGGCGGATACGGGACGGTCACGGTCGACGGCAAGCAGTCGCCCGCCGACTGTGCCGCGATCACCAAGTTCCAGAAGCGCTTCGGCATCCAGCCGGCCCAGGGCCTGGCCGGCCCGACCACCTTCGACGTCGCCAAGCGACTGGCGGCGACGAAGACGTCGGCCTGCAAGGCCAAGAAGAAGGGCATCACCTTCTGTGTCGATCTGACCAACCAGACGACCTGGGTGATGAAGAACGGCGCGGTGTACGTCAAGCCCACCATCACCCGTACCGGGTACAAGGGCTACCGCACCCCGGCCGGCACCTTCACGATCAACAAGCGGACGAAGAAGGAGTGGTCCGACCCGTACGAGGTGTGGCTGCCGTACTGGCAGCGCTTCATCGGCGGGCGGGGCTTCCACCAGACCACGACCTACATCCACGACAAGTGGCGCGGGTCGCACGGCTGTGTGAACCTCCTGCAGCAGGACGCGCAGAAGTACTGGAGCATCGGCAAGATCGGCATGACCGTCAAGGTCTTCGGCCGTCGCCCCGGCACCTGACCGTCCGGTGACATCCACGGCGGGCCGTCCCCTCGAGGGCGGCCCGCCGTGTCGTTCCCGGCATAGAGTGGCGGTCGTGTATCGCTCCCGTGCAGTGATCCTCGCCGCCGGCGCCCTGGTGCTGCTGCCGATGACCGCGGCGTCCTGCGACGACGCGCCCGACCCGGTCCGGCTGGGCAACGCCGAGGTCGGCACGGTCGACGAGATCGTCGAGGCCCCGGGCACCGTGACCGCGCGCACCGCGGCGACCCTGACCGCGCCGGCCTCCGGCACCCTCCGCGAGCTGCACGCCGAGCCCGGGCAGCGGGTGCGCGAGGGCGACGTGCTCGCCGTCATCGACTCGCCCGAGCTGACCCGCCGCCGGGACGCCGCCGCCGAGGCCGTCGAGCGCGCCCCCTCCGGCGGGGGCCTGAGCGCCGGCGGCACGGCCGAGTTCGCGGCCGTCCGCAAACGCACCGACGAGCAGGCCGCCGACGCCTTCGAGCAGGCCCGGGCCGCCGCCGCGCAGATCGCCGACCCCCAGGTCAAGAAGACCCTGCTGCACCAGGTCGACGCCGCCGAGAAGAACTACGAGACCGCCTCGCTGGCCTCGGCGACCGCCCTGCGGTCGGTGCAACGCGGCGTCGCCTCCCTCAACCGCGCCATGGGCGCCCTCTCCGCCGCTCAGCGGTTGCAGGCCGAGCAGGCGTACGAGTTGGCCGACGCCGCCGTCGACGCCCTCACCCTGCGCGCCCCGGTGGCCGGCGTGGTGCAGCTCGGCGGCCCGGCGCCGACCGGCGGCGGCTCGCTGGCCGGGCTCCTGGAGACCGGGCAGGCCCCGGCCGGCACGTCCGGCGGCATGTCCGGGGTGGACGCCGCGATCCCCGAGGGCGGCTGGGTCGCCGCCGGCACCCCGGTGGTGACCGTCGTCGACACCGGCCGTCTCGGGCTCTCCGCCGAGGTCGACGAGACCGACGTGCTGCTGGTGGCCGAGGGCGTCGCGGCGGAGGCCGAGCTGGACGCCGCGCCCGGCGCCGCGTACCCGGCCACCGTCCGTGCCGTCGACCTGCTGCCCACCACCTCGGCCCGCGGCGGCGTCTCCTACCGGGTGCGGCTCGAGCTCGGCGAGGGCTCGTTCCCGGACAGCGGCGAGCCCGCCCCGAGCCCCCGGCCGGGCATGAGCGCGGTCATCCGCCTCAAGGTCCGGCAGGCCGCCGGCGCGGTCACCGTCCCGGCCTCCGCGGTCGTCAGCGCCGACGGCCGCGACACCGTCTGGACCGTCCGGGACGGCCGCTACACCGCCGTCCCGGTGCGGCTCGGCGTGCAGGGCGAGGACACCGTGCAGATCGTCTCCGGGGTCAGCGCGGGGGAGCGGGTCGTCGTCGCCGGGGCCGACCAGGTCGACGCCGGCGGGAAGGCCCCGTGACCGCCGCGATCGTCGCCGACGACGTGAGCCGTACCTACCAGCTGGACGGCGTCTCCGTGCCGGCGCTGCGCGGCGTGTCGCTGACCGTCGACCCGGGCGACTACGTGGCCATCGTCGGCACGTCCGGCTCCGGCAAGTCCACCCTCATGCACCTGCTCGGCGGCCTCGACCGGCCCACCGGCGGCACCCTGCTGATCGGCGGCCGGGACGTCAGCACGCTCAGCCCCGACGAGATGGCCGCGCTGCGCAACACCACCATCGGGTTCGTCTTCCAGTCGTTCCACCTGCTCGCCCGTACCACCGCGCAGGACAACGTCGGCCTGCCCCTGGTCTACCGGGGCGTCGGCCGCCGCGAGCGCCGGGAGCGCGCCGCCACCATGCTCGAACGGGTCGGCCTCGCCCACCGCATCACCCACCGCCCCAACCAGATGTCCGGTGGCGAGCAGCAGCGCGTCGCCATCGCCCGCGCCCTGGTCACCGGCCCGTCCGTGCTGCTCGCCGACGAGCCCACCGGCAACCTCGACTCGGCCACCGGCCAGTCCGTCCTGGCGCTGCTCGAATCGCTCGTCGACGACGGCGTCGCGGTCGTCCTGGTCACCCACGACCGCGACGTCGCGGCCCGCGCCCGCCGGCAGATCGTGATGAAGGACGGGCTGATCAGTGAGACTCGCTGAGGCCTGGCGGGTCGCTCTCGACGCGCTGCGCGCCAACCGGCTGCGCAGCATGCTCACCATGCTCGGCGTGATCATCGGGGTGGCCGCGGTCGTCGCCCTGGTCGCCATCGGCACCGGCACCAAGCAGCAGATCGAGAACCAGGTCGAGGGCCTCGGCTCGAACCTGCTGCTGGTCGTCCCGGGCCGCATCCAGGCCGGTTCGGCGCCCACCTCGTCGCCGCTCACCCTGGACGACATCGACGCGATCAACCGGGTGGTCGGCGACCGCAGCCGGGTGGCGGTCACCATCGCCTCCGGTGAGACGGTCCGCGCCGGGTCGCGGACCGGTTTCGCCAGCATGCAGGGCGTCCTGGAGACCACCCCGACCGTCTTCGTCCGCAACCTCGACCGCGGCAGCTACCTGACCCGGACCGACGTCAGCACCGGCCGCCGGGTCGCGGTCCTCGGCGCCGGCCTGGCCCGCACCCTGTTCGCCGACCGGGACCCGATCGGCCGGCAGATCACCATCGGCGGGGTCCGGTTCCGGGTGATCGGCGTCTTCGAACCGCTCGGGCAGAGCCTCGGCGTCGACCGCGACGGCGAGGTGCACGTGCCGGTCACCGCCGCCCAGCGCCTGCTCGGCACCGAGCGCATCGACGGCATCGCCATCCGCGCCCCCGACCGTGACCGGATCGGCGACCTCTCCACCGCCGTCGTCGCGGCCCTCACCGACCGCCACCCCGACACCGACTTCTCCGCCGTCACCCAGGAGCAGATCCTCGGCGTGCTCGGCGACATCCTCGGCGTGCTCACCGGCGTCCTCGCCGCGATCGCCGGGATCAGCCTGCTCGTCGGCGGGGTCGGCGTCTCCAACATCATGCTCGTCTCGGTCCGCGAACGGACGAAGGAGATCGGCTTGCGCAAGGCCGTCGGCGCCCGGCCCCGCGACATCGGCCTGCAGTTCCTGCTCGAAGCGGTGCTGCTCACCACCACCGGTGGCATCCTCGGCATGCTCCTCGGCGGCGGCACGGCCCTGCTCGTCGACCGGCTCAGCCCCGTCCCGGCGGCGCTCACCTGGTGGTCGATGGCGCTCGCGTTCGGGGTGTCCGCGGCCGTCGGCATCATCTTCGGCGTGGTCCCGGCACAGCGGGCCGGCCGGCTCGACCCGGTGGTCGCCCTGCGTACCGAATGAGACCCTGCCCCGCCCTCCGGCAACGTCGCAGGCGCCGCCTGCCGGAACCCTCAGGTGCCGCCTCCCGGAACCTCAGGTGCCGCCTTCCGCAACCGAATGAAGGTTTCGACCGGACCCGGAGGAGCACGCCTTGGCCCATCAGTTGCGCGACATGCACGGCGCCGCCCGTGCCGTCGCCTACCTGATGCTGGCCGCCGGGCCCTACAACTTCGTCACCGGTGTCCTGATGAAGCTCGGCGACCCCCTGCCCGAGGTCGTCGCCCTGGCCATCACGTCGTGCGCGCTGACCGTCGTCGGCCTGATCTGCCTGCGCCGCCCCGAGCGCATGCCGCGGCCGTTCTGGCTGCTCGTACCCCTCCTCGGCGCGGGCGTCATCACCGCCCTCAACGTCGGCACCGCGGACGCCACCATGGGCCCGCAACTGTTCTACCTGTGGCCGCTGCTCTACGCCGCGATGTTCCTCAACCGCCGCCTCGTCGCCCTCACCGTGGCGCAGATCTCCGCCGGCCACGCGCTCACCGCCTTCCAGTTCCAGGAGAGCGGGCAGGCGCTCCTCGACTGGATCGCCATCACCGTGGCCATGTCGATGACCGCCGTCGTCGTCGCCGGCCTCCGCGAACGCAACGACCGGCTCCGCGGCGTCCTGGAGACCCAGGCCACCTCCGACTCGCTCACCGGAGCCGCGAACCGGCGCGCCTTCGACGCCGAGCTGGACGCCGCCGTCGCCACCGCCGGCCACCACGAGCCGGTCGCCCTCATCATGATCGACGTCGACCACTTCAAGACGATCAACGACACCTGGGGGCATGCGGTCGGGGACCTCGCCCTGCGTACCGTCGCCGACGCCCTCCGCGAAGCCGCCGAGGACCGCCGCCACATGGTCGCCCGTCTCGGCGGCGACGAGTTCGCCGTGCTGCTGCGGGCCGCACCCTACGGCGCCGTCCGCTTCACCGAACTCGCCCGCGCCCGCGTCGCCGCCGCCACCGGCCTGCCGTCCGGCCCACCCAGCCTCAGCATCGGCATCGCCGTCCTCCCCGACCACGCCGACAACGGCGACGACCTGCAGAAAGCCGCCGACGCCGCGCTCTACCGGGCCAAGGAGGGCGGCCGCGGGCGCAGCATGATGGCCGTGCCGCCACACCCGCTCGCCGCCACCGCCTGACTCACTGCCCCGGCTGCGCCGCCTGGTCACCGTCCGCGTCCGGCCGGCCGCCCAGCGGGGCCAGGATCTCCGGAGACCTGCGGGGGTACGGACCCCAGCCGTCCCGCAGCACATGGATGTAGACGGCCTCCAGGCACACCCCGATACGCTCCACCAGATCGGTGTCCTCCGGGGCGCCCAGCCGGATCGCCCGCGCGAAATGATCCAGCGCCTCCATGTGCCGCCCCTGGTCGAAGCAGCTGCGCCCGGCGTTCTCGTGCACCACACTGCGCACCGCCGGCGACACCTCCGCCTCCAGCGCCCGCTCGAACAGCCGGTCCGCCTCCATGTAGTCGCCCCGCAGCCGCAACACGTGCGCCAGCTCCGCCTGAGCGATCACCATCGACTGCAGATCCTGCGCCGACTCGGCGTGCGCCAGAGCCAGCCGGCTCGCGGCCGCGGCCATGCCCAGCTCGCCGAGCAGCCGGTACACCTCCGCGCGTACGCTCAGCAGCCCCGCCTTGACGATGTTGTCCGCCTCGTCGGTGAGCGGCCCGTCGAGCCGTTCCCCGAGCGCCCGCAGAGCGTCCCGGTTGTCGACGACCTCACGAAGCGTCGCCCCGTCCAGCCGCCACCGGATCGCGGACAGCTCCGCCGCCGTCAGCGGCAGATGCGGCGCCAGCTCGGGCCCGCGAGGCACGTCACGCGCCGCCGCCTGCCGGCCGTTGCCGCTCTGCGCGCCGTTGCCGTCCTGGCCGGCGCCCTGCCGGCCGTTGCCCTCCGGCCGGGCGGTGCCGCCGACCTGATCGTCACCCGCAGTACTCCCGGGCCGCGATCCGGCGGACGCTTCCGCCCCCGAGGCTCCGAGCCCGGTGGACGCGGCCCCGTCGGCCAGCGCTGCCGAACCCTCGCCGGCCACATCACCGCTCCGGCCGCCGCCGTCGCCGTCTCCGCTCGTCCGGCCGGCGTCGCCGCCCGCCTGGTCCGCGCCTGCCTGGCCAGCGCCTGCCCGGTCCGCGCCTGCCTGGCCGGCGCCTGCCCGGCCCGTGCCTGCCTGGCCCGCGCTTGCCTGGCCGGCGCCTGCCTGGCCCGCGCTTGCCTGGCCGGCGCCTGCCTGGCCCGCACTGCCATCCGCCTGATCCGCGTTGCCGCTCGTCTGGTTCGCCGGATCTGCGGAGGCGTGCCGCCCGCCCGGGCCGCCGGCACTAGCGGCGGCCCCGTTCGTGCCCGCGCCAGCCGTGCCGTCCTCGGCGGTCTTCGCACCGGCCTTGCTGACGAACCAGCCACCACCGAACGCCGTATCCGCATACCGCCGCGGCTCGGTGTCCGGCCCGGACGTCTCCAGCCGCCCGATCGGCCGCAGGTTGTGCAGCGTCCCATCCGCATCCATGTACGGCTGATCCGACTCACCCGACCCCGGCCGCGTCAACGGGAACCCGATCTTCTCCCGCCCGGCCGCACTCGGCCCGCCCACGCCGGCGTCGGCCGGCGAGCCGGGCTTGGGCAGCGCCACCGTGGGCCGCTCAGCCGTGCCGCCGGCATCCGCCCCCGACCGCCCGCCCCCGGCCGGCGCACCAGAGACCGGCGAGGCGCCACCCCGCCCGTTCCCGCCGCCCGCGGCCCACGAGTTCTCGACCTGTCCGGCCTGGCCGTTCTCGCCCCGTCCGGTCTGCCCGTTCTCGCCCCGTCCGGCCTGGCCGTTCTCGCTCGCAGACGCGGGTGCCGGTGACACCGGAGTGACCCGGCTCCAGCCGTCCTGCAGCCCGTCCGCTCCCGCGCCCGCCGCCGGAGAGACCGGAGCCGCTCCGTTCCGGCCGGTCTGCCGCCCGCCCAGCGCGTAGCCGGGAGGAGCAGAGTTCGCGGTGGGCGCGGAAGACACCGGGTTGACCCCGCTACGTCCGCCCTGCCGCCCGTCCGTTCCCGCGGGAGCACCCGGGGAAACCGGTGCCGTCCCGTTCCGCCTTCCCTCCAGCGGGTAGCCGAGAGCAGCGGAGTTCGCAATGGGCGCGGGGGACACCGGAGTGGCCGCGTTCCATCCGGTTTCCCGTCCGTCCGCCCCGGCGCCAGCCGCCGGAGAAACCGGCGTTGCCCCGTTCCGCCGTCCGTCTGCCCCGATCGGCGCAGCCGGAGACACCGGTGTGGTCCCGTTCCATCCGGCCCGCGGTCCGGTGCCGGACGCTGGGGATGCCGGTGTGGTCCCGTTCCGTCCGGCGTGCGGTCCGGTGCCGGACGCCGGGGATGCCGGTGTGGTCCCGTTCCATCCGGGCTGACCAGCCTGCGCACCCGAGGTGGGTGTCGCGGCTCCGGCCGATCCGGGCCCACGGGATTCCGCACCCGAACCGGACTGCGGTGCGACCCCGCTGCCGGACTGTGCGCCGGCAGCGTGCGTGCCGGCCCGCGGACCACCCGAGGCCGGCGCCGAACCCGGCACATTGCCCACAGCGGCCTGATCTCCCGTGGGACCGTCCCAGGCGGCGCTCGTGGGGGACGCCGTTCCCGGTCCGTGTCCGAAACCGTTCGCCGCCCCGAACGGCACACCACTCGACGCGGGCGGAGCCGACCGAGGCGCGGTGCTGTTCGGTCCCCCACCGGCCTGGGGCGCGCCCGGCGCACCGAAACCGTTCCGGGACCCGCCGCCATCCGCCGGGGGCGCCGGCCGAGGCACGTTGGCACCGGTCGCCGGCCCGGAGGGCGCACCGTTCCCGGGTGCTCCGTGCGACCCGAAGCCGTTCCACGACGAGCCCAGACCACTGGGATCCGGCGAAGGCGGCGCACCGTGCGGACCGGCCTGCGACCCGCCGGCCACCATCGGGGAAGTCCCGGGAGCGACCTGCGGCGCACCGGTAACCATCGGAGGCACCCCGGAGCCGGCCTGCGGCCCACCAGGAACCATCGGCGGAACCCCCGGCTCCGCCTGCAACCCACCAGGAATCACTGGGGGAACGCCGGGACCGCCCTGCGGCCCTCCAGGAATCACCGAGGGAACGCCCGGACCGCCCTGCGGCCCACCCGGCACGGCCTGCCGACGGCCCTGTGCGGACTGGGGCATCGCCGGAGCCGACGGCTGGCCACCCGGAGCGAACTGCGGTCCACCGGCGATCGGCTGCGGCGACCCCGCGGTCGTCTCACCCGTGCCCTGCGCTCCGGGCGCGGCCCGATTGGCGGGCGGCCAAGCCGTGGCCGCCGAGGGACGACCGGCCGGATCCTGACCCGGAACGGCGTTCGCACCCTGACCGACATCACCGGCCGGCGTCTGCGGTCGTGCCGCCGGCGGCCAGGCCGCACCCGGCGCCGGATGCCCGGTGGCGCCGGACGGCGAGACCGGCCGAGCCCCGGCAGCCGGCTGAGCCTCGTCCGGAACCATGGCCCATGGCCCGTCCCCTTCGGGAAGGAACACATGCGCTGTCCGCGGAGACCGCCGCGACCGGCCGTCGCCGGGCCCACCGGGTCGTTCAAATCCACCGGTGACGTCCGGGCGCCCGCCCGTACCGCCCCATTGGTTGTCGCCGGGTCGTTCAAAGCCTCCAGTGACGTCCGGGCGTCCGCCCGCGCCGCCCCAGCGGGGATCGCCGGGTCGTTCGAAGCCTCCGGTGACGTCCGGGCGTCCGCCCGTGCCGCTCCAGCGGGGGTCGCCGGGTCGTTCGAAGCCTCCGGTGACGTCGGGGCGTCCGCCCGTGCCGCTCCAGCGGGGGTCGCTGGGTCGTTCGAAGCCTCCGGTGACGTCGGGGCGTCCGCCCGTGCCGCCCCATTGGTTGTCGCCGGGTCGTTCGAAGCCTCCGGTGACGTCAGGACGTCCGCCCGGGCCGTTCCAGCGCGCGTCCGCGGAACCGGTAGGTGAGCCGGCGCCGGCCACCGTCCCCGGGGCGCCCTGTGCGGGCACGGTCGCGGGCCCGCCCGGTGACGGCGTCGATCCGGCAGGTCCCTGTCCGACAGCTCCCGGCCCGGGTGCGGCACCGTTGCGGCCGGTCACCGGACCACGGGCGGCCCCCGCGTCCGGACGTACCGATTCGGGGCCGGGCTGCGGTCCGTTCGGGCCGATGACCCGGGCCGGCGGAACCGGATCCGGAGCGGCGACGACACGCGGCATCACCGGCGGGTCGGCCTTGATCACGCGAGGCGCGGGCGGCTGCGGGGCGGTGCTCACGACCTTCGGCGGTACGGGCGGCTCAGCCCTCCGCACCACACGAGGCCCGCCGTCGGTGCCGCCGTTTCCACTTCCCGGGTTCGCGGGGCCCCCGTCGTGGCCGCCGAGGTCCGCGGGCTTGTCGGACCCGCCCCGCTGCCCCGGCACGAGCCGCGCCACGGCCGAACGCCACCCTCCGCGCCGCTCGGACCCCTTCCGCTCGTCCTTGCCGGACTTGTCCCGCCCGGCGTCGTCCGCATCCGCCTGCTGCGCCGGACCGCCGTTCGCCTCCGTGCCCGCCGCACCGGTCGGCCCGGGCCGGCCGTCTGCCGTCCGCGGCGCGCCGTCCGCGGCAGGTGTCCCCGCGGCCTGCGGACCAGGCCCGCCGCGGTGGTTGCCGACACCGCCTTGTCCGTTGTCGATCAGGCCGCCGTTGGCCGCGGCATCGGGTGCCGGAGTGGCACGGCCGTGACCGTTGTCGACGCGCCCGGCCTCGCCCCTGCCGTCCGGCGCCGGTGCGCCACGCTGCTGGTCGGCGCTGCCGAATCCGGTCTCGTTCCGGCTTCCGGCGCTTCCGGCGTCCGCGGCTGGTGCGGTCCGGCGGTCGCCGGCGCTGCCGAATCCGGTGCCGCTCCGGCCGCCCGCGATTTCGGCGTCCCGGGCCGGAGCGCCACGGTCGTGGCCGGCCTCGGGGCTCGTGTCCGGTGTGCCGTGGCGCTGGTCGGCGCTGCCGAATCCGGTCTCGTTCCAGACCCCTGCGGTCCCGGCGTCCGGGGCAGGTGTGGTCCGGCGGTCGCCGGCGCTGCCGAATCCGGTCTCGTTCCGGCCGCCCGCGGCCCCGGCGCCCGGAGCCGGTGTGCCGCGGCGTTCGTCGGCATTGCCGTGTCCGATTTCGTTCCCGCCCGCCGCGCCTCTCGCACCAGATGTCGGTGCGCCGCGGTCGTTGCCGGCGGCGCCGTGCTCGGTTCCGGAGGCCGGCGTTCCGCGGTGGCCGCCGGTGTCGCCGTGCCCGGTTCCGGAGGGCGATGGGCCACGATGGGTTCCGGCGCTGCCCCGCCCGGTCGCGCGGTCCGCGGTCGTCTCCCGGCGGTCGCCCGGTTCGGTCTGGCCGTCCGGGGTACGACCGGATCCGTCGCGGACCTCCGCACGCCCGGTGAGCGGGTTCGGGACGTCGCTGCCGGTTCCGCGTTCGGGACGGGAGGTGTCGCCACCGGGGGCGCGGGGGTCGTCGGCCGTGGCGGGACGACGATCGCCCTGGACGGCACGGGTGTCCGCCGCCGCGGGCGCTGCCGTCTCTCTCAGCGGGTCGCGTTCCGGGCGGTAGCCGTCGTAGGGCGCGTCGGCCGTACCGAAGCCGTCGCCGCGCTCCGGCCCGGCGGCCGGAACCTGCGCACGTCCGGTGACCGCGTAGTCGTCGCGGCGAGTCGGGCCGGACCGCCGCGTGTCCTCGTCGCGTCGCGTGCGGCGTCCGCCGACCGGGCGGATCGGGCCGAAGTCCTCGTCCCCCCACGCCTCGCCGGATCCGGCCGGACGGGACGCCTCGCCGGGCCGAGCGGTCCGCCGCCGGTCGTCCCGGGAACGGCTGGGCTCCTCCCAGTACTCGTCCGCGCCCAGCTCGATGGTCCGTCCGGTGCCGGGCCGCTCGCCGTCCCGCTCGATGTGGCCCTCGTCGTCCCACATCTCGTCGGGACGGATCTCCATGGCGCGCGGGCCTCGTCCCCGGCGGTCCTCACGCGGGTCATTGCGGACCTCACGGGCATCCATCGGATCACGGAGATCATCGCGACGATCACTCTGCGGCGTACGGAGCCCGTCCCGCGTGGCGCCGCGGTCGGCCTGGTCACCGCGCCGGTCCTGCGGGTCGAGCGCGTCGCGGATGTCGCCCCCCGAGCCCCGCGGGTCGCGGATGTCACCGGAGCCGCGCTGCTCACCCCTCAGGCCCCGCGAGTCGCGCAGGTCCCGCGAGCTGCGGGAGTCGCGCGTGTCCCGCGGGCCACGACCATCGCGCAGGTCACCACGGGCGTCGCGGGAGTCGCGCGGTTCGCGAAGATCACGGGCATCGCCAAGATCGCGGGAGTCACGCGGGTCGCGAAGATCCCGGGAGTCGCCAAGATCGCGGGAGTCGCGCGGGTCGCGAAGATCGCGGGAATCGCGCGGGTCGCCAAGATCCCGGGGGTCACGCGCGTCGCGAAGATCGCGGGAGCCAGGGGCGTCGCCCATGTCGCGCGAGGAGCGGGTGCCACCCGGAGCGCGCGAGGAGAGGCCATCGGCGGGTCCACGGGAATCACGCGGATCGCGGCCATCGCCGAAGTCGCGGCGATCGCGCAGGTCACGCGGATCCCGGCCGTCACGCGGATCGCGCGGGTCCCAGCCGGCGGACCGGTGATCGCGATCGTCCCACCGGCCGTCCCGCTCGTCGCGCCGACCCGGCCCCCCGTCGCCGCGCTCGTCCCACCCACGGTCACGGCGTCCGGCGCCCGGCCGGCCGGCACTGTCGCCGGGACGTCCGGCGCCGTCGTCCGCGCGCCCGCCGAGGCGCTCACGGCGGTCGTCACGGCGGGGCGGCGCCTCCTCGTGGTAGCGCGCCGACGGCCCGTATCCGCGGTCGTCGTCACGGCTCGTGTCGGCCGTACGCTCATAGCGGTTGTCTCCGCCGCGGCGCCGGTCCGCTCCGCCTCGCCGCAGCTCCGGGCGCGCCGCGGGGTCGACGATCGGGAAGTCGGGCTTGTCGAAGTCGACGCCGAGCTCGGGCCGGTTGAAGTCGATGTCGTCGAAGTCGTCGCCGACGAGGTTGTCGACGGAGGTGTCGATGGGCTCGAAGTCGGGGTCGTCGAGCCAGCTGGGCCGTTCCTTGTCGAAGGCGGCCTGCTTCTGGCGGAGGTTGCCGTCGTCGGCTCCGCCGGAGCGCCGGCGGGTCGGCATGACCGGGTCCGGGACGGTGCGTTTGGTGTAGTGCTTCTCCTGCTTGACCGCGGAACTCGGCATGAACGAGTACTCGTCGTACTCGTCCGCCCAGTACTCGTCGTCTTCGAAGCTCATGACGCGGCCCCGAATCGGCTGGGGAAGGACCCAACGCCCCGAAGCCGCATCCGTGCCACCGTCCTCACCCTGTACCACCTCCGCACCCCGGTGCCGCCCCCTGCGTCCCGCGATCAATACCTGCCACGTGGTGGATGTGGAAGGTTAACCACGGATTTGCGCAGTGCGCCACCGCCCTGCGGGTCCCCGTCATCGGCCTCGCGGCCGGCCCGCGAGCGTTGATCGCATCGGCGCCGCAGCCCGCCGATGGTGCGCGATCAACGGGGTATACGTTCGGTGGGCTGCCCCGGTTCAACGGGTTGAGCAGTGACTATGACGGCGTTTCGGCGGCCGTTTCGGTGCGGGCCCGGACGCTGCCCTGATCAACGCAGTTCACTGCCCCGAGGTGACGGGTCCGGTGTCGACTTAAGGACTTTTTAAGTCTCCCTTCAGGAGAACCAAGGACTTGCGGGTGACCCTGAACAGGTGACCGCCGGTATCGGACCACCCGTGAACGAACGGTGTCTCCCGCGTGACCGGCGGGTGGCGAAGGACACGCTCCGTGGTCGCGGATCATGGATGGGTGATCTGTCACGGTGGAGGAGCACCCGCCGCGGCCAATGATGTCCCGGCGGGTTCATCGCGGCCCTGACTTCCCGGCCCACGGCTGCCGCCCCCCCAGTTTCACGGCGGCCGTGTCGCGCCCGAGACGTTCCGCTGAGACGGCGCCCCCTCGTCTTCTCGCGGTGAGCGGTTCTTGGCGCGTCGCCGGGACGGAGGCAGCGGCGGGAGCCCATCTCCCGCCGCTGTCCTTTCCGTTTCTCCGAGAGCCCCCCGGCCCAGCGGTCATCCACCCCCAGCAGGGTGGCCGCGTCGTGCCCGGAAGACCCCGCGGGGAGGACGCCCCCTCCGAATCCCCGCGGCGAGCGTCACCCGGGTTCGCGGGCCGGGCCCGGAGGCGGCGGCGGGATCCTGTCATTCCGCCGCCGTCCTCCCACCCACCTCGCCCCATCCGCACGGACCTTTGTCGTGTCCACCCAGAGCCGAAGGGTCGATGGGGGAGTCGCTCGATCCGCCGTTGCGGGCGGCGCAACGGGCCGAGAGTGAGCGGTGCTCAGAGGCGGCCGTCGATGGTGAACCCGCTGACCCCGGCCGGCAGGACGAGGCCGGCCGCCGCGAGAGCGGTGAGCAGCGCGGACAACTGCGTCCGGGTCAGCGTGGCCGCGGCATCGGGATGCGGGTGCGGCACCTCCAAGGCGACGGCCGCCTCGATGGCCCGCATGCCGATGGCCGCCTCGACCGCCCAGACCCGATGAGCGCAGAACGCCGAGTGCGCCGACGCGGCAAGTTCACCGTGCAGGCGAAGCAGCCGGCGCAGGTCGGCCGCGAGCCGTTCGATCGGCGGTCCGTAGGGCAGCGGGACGGGCGGCCGCCGGCGCTCGGCCAGAGCGGCGCACCATCGCGGAACGTAACGGCATCCGGCCGCCACCACCCCCGGCGCGGCGAGGATCAGGGCGATTCGGCTGGCGTCGAGGAGGGTCACGGGCTTCCTCCGCCGGTGTCTCGGTAGGTCTACCCTCGACCTTCCGCCGCCTCCCGCCACCCGTCAACGGACTTTGTGCGACGCGCCCGATAACGCCGCAGCACCGCCTCGAACGCGGGATCGTCCACCCCGGCCCGATGCCCGGGAAAGTCGGCGTCCCCCTCGTCACCTGCCGCAAGGCCGCCGGACGACAGCGCGGCGGCGGACGTCGGCGCGTCCGGTCCTCGGGAAGGCGTGGCGCCCGGAGCGATGGCGGCGGCCGACGCCTCCGGCGTGCGGGAGGGCGTGGTGTCCGGAGTGCCGGCGGCGGCGGGCGGCGCCGGCGGGCTCGCGGACGGCGGCCCGGGAAGGGCGTCCGTGGGCGGCGCGGTGGCGGGCCGCGGAGGGACCGGAAGACCGGCGAGGCAGGCGACGGCCCGGGCCACGGTGCCCGGCGCGGCGAGTGTCGGCACGGCGAGAGCCTCGGTGGTACGGATCGAGCGCCCCGCCCGGTCGTCGACGGTGAGCAGATACCAGCCCCGCTCCTCGGACCATCCGGCCCCGGCTTCGTCGTGGTCCCACACCGGCCGCCCGTGCAGGCGCATCTGCCGGGTCAGGTCGAACGGGATCCATCCGTCGCGGACCGGGCCGCTGTCGGCCCGCCAGTCGGCGACCGGCACCCCGGCGGCTTCGAGCGCGGCGGCGACGGCCCGGATGTAGGCGGTGTGCGCGCCGTCCACGGGTCAGATGACGGCGCGGCCGGCGAGTTCGACGAGGCCGGGCCGGCCGCCGAAGATGCGCCGGACGGTCGCGCCCATCCGGGTGAACAGGTCGTCGCCGCCGAAGTCGGTGCCGGACAGTTCGCCGATCAGCAGGTGGACGGCGAGTTCGTCGGTGTGGGTGGCGGGCCGGTGGCCCTCGGCGGGCAGGTCGGCCGCGAAGACCCGCTGGGCGAGGGCGGCGTCGCCGCCAGGGGTGTCCGGTTCGGTGCTGTGCAGCCACAGCAGGGCGGCCGTCTCGGGGCGCAGGACCCGCTGGAAGACGCACGGCTCGACACCCACGTCGACGAGCGCCCCGGCCCAGAACGGCTCGGTCACCGTGAAGCCGGCGGCGGCCACGGCAGCCGCGGCGGTACGTCCGGACGGGCCGTCGTCCCAGGTGATGGTCGGGGGCACCCGCTGGTCGGTGTGCGGGTGCAGGCCGGGTACGCCGGCCAGGACCGCGAGAAGTCGGGCGGGCGTCATCGGACGATCATGACGGCCGCGCCCGGAAATGTGAAGGACGGCCGGCCGCGAATGTAGGAGGACGGCCGGGGCGCGGGTGCGGAGCGGCGCAGGGTCAGTCCATGTTCCCGTGCCGGTCGCGCGCCCTCAGCCGTACCGTCGGAAGCTCGGGAGCCGGGAGCGGATCGGCCGGGCAACCGTCGACGATCCCGAACCTCTCGGAGCCGTAGGGCTCCCCGGCCATCCACTGTGCCCGGGCCCGGACGATGTCGTCGTGGCTGCGGCCGACGAAGTTCCACCACATGACCAGCGGCTCGTCGAACGGCTCGCCACCGAGCAGGAACAGCCGGGCCGGCCCCTCGGTGGCCAGGTCGACGCTGTCGCGGCCGTCGCCGAGGTACAGCAGGGAGCCTGGTGCCAGCGGCGTCCCGGCGACGGTGGCCTGCCCGGACATGACGAGCATCCCGTACTCGAAGGCGGGGTCCAGATCGAGGGTGTGCGAGGTCGCCGCGTCGTGGACGATCTCGGCCCCGGCCAGCGGCGAGTGCACGCCGGCCGGGGATCGCAGGTCGCCGAGCCGTCCGACGACCACGGTGACCGTGACGTCACCGTCCTGTCGCGACGGCAGGCGGGCGTGGTGTTCGAAGCGGGCCGGCCCGTGCCGGGCGTCCTCGGGCAGGGCGATCCACAGCTGGAGGCCGTGCATGCCGTCCGGGTGCTCGGGCGGGGTGTGCTCGGAGTGGGCGATGCCGTGCCCGGACGTCATCAGGTTGAGCCGGCCGGGGGTGATGAGCTGGTGGCTGCCGAGGCTGTCGCGGTGCTCGATGATCCCGTCGACCAGCCACGTCACCGTCTGCAGGCCGCAGTGCGGGTGTGGCGGCACCTGCATGCCGGGGCGGCCGCTGACGTCGTCGGGACCGAAGTGGTCGACGAAGCACCAGGCGCCGATCATGCGCCGTTCCCGGTGCGGCAGCAGCCGCCGGACCGTCGTGTACCGGCCGAGCGGAACGTCATGACCCGGCAGCAGCACGCTGTCGGCGATCTCCGGCGGAGTGCTCATGCACAGCAGCCTACGAGACCGGCGGCGAAGGGCTATCCGGCCGACAGCGAAGCGGAGCCCAGCACCCGGGTGATCTCGACCTCGATCACGACGCGGGCCGGGTTGGGGCGCGGCTGCCGGTAGCGGGCGGCGTAGCGCTGTTCGGCGTCGGCGACCGAGGACGGGTCGTCGCGGATCACGGCCAGCCCTTCGATGGTGCTCCAGCGCCCGCCGTCGACCTGGCAGATCGCCACCCGCTGCCGGCCGCGCAGCACGTTGCGGACCTTCGTGGAGGTGCCGGAGGCGATCACCCGGGCCAGGCCGGCGACCGGGTCGAGGGTGGCGCCGACCGCGACCACATGCGGGGACCCGTCGGCGCGCAGGGTGGTCAGCGTGCACAGGTGGCGTTCGGTCCAGAAGGTGGCGAGCGCGGGGGAGTCGAGTGGAACGGTGCCGCTCACGGGCGTACCTCATCAGGGGTCGGGGTCATCGGGGTGGATCAGGCCGGCTCGGCCGGCAGATCGCCGCGGCGGACCGCGGCGACCAGGGCTTCATGGTCGTTCTCGACCTGGTCGGCGTACGCCCGGGCGAAGCGGGCGAGCGACTCGTCGAGCTTGTCGCCGCTGCCCACGTAGCCGGCGATCATGGACGCGCCGCTGGTCCGGGCGTGTGACTTGGCGAGCAGGAAGCCGCAGATGGCGGCGTAGTCGGCGAGCGCGCCGGCGTTGATGTCGTCGACGACGATGGCGCCCTTCATGTCGCGGAACTGGCGCACGTAGTACTGGTGGTCGCCGACCGTGGTCCAGCCGAGCAGCGGGTCGCTGACGGTCTGCAGGGCCTGCTGGTACTCCACGACGCGCTGCCCCTGGTGCCGGTGCCAGGCGAGCGCCCCGTGCTGATGTCTCGCCACGACCGAGCGGCGGGCCTGTTTGAGTTGCAGGAAAAGCACGTCGTCGGGGCTGCTGCCCTCGCACAGGGCGACGTAGGCGCGCAGCCCCACCGAGCCGACGCCGACGACCTTGTGGGCGATGTCGACGATCCGGTACCCGCCGAGGATCCGCGCCCAGTGCGGTTTGAGTGTGCTGAGGTACCCGTCGAGGGCCTCGGCGAGCTGCTCCCGCTCGTGTGCCGGCAGCCGGGTGATCAGCGGCGGCTCCTCGACGAGCCGCATGGCGCCGTCGTTACGCTCGGTGAACCGGGGGAGCGCGCGGTCGCTGGTGCGCCGGCGGGCACGGCGGGCGGCGCGCTCGATCTCGTCGCGGAAGCTCGCCTTGCTGGCCGCCGAGCGCATGCCCTCGACGTCGAGCTGGTCGAACGAGCGGGCCAGCAGCGGCTGCTCGGCGAGGTGGGCGATCTGGTCCCGGTACGACTCGACGCAGTGCTGGACGGCGTCGGAGCAGGAACTCTCCCGGAAGCCGTTGACCCGGCCGGCGACGTGCACGCTCACCGCGAGGCGGCGCAGGTCCCACTCCCACGGCCCGGGGTGGGCCTCGTCGAAGTCGTTGAGGTCGAAGACCAGCTCCCGCTCGGGGGAGGCGTAGAAGCCGAAGTTGCCGAGGTGGGCGTCGCCGCAGATGACCGGGGTGATGCCGGTGCAGGGAAGGCCGGCGAAGTCGTCGGCCATCAGGCCCGCGGTGCCGCGCAGGAACGTGTACGGCGAGGCCATCATCCGGCCGATCCGGACCGGGACGAGACGTCCGAGCCGGCCCTCGTGCGTGGCGACGACCTGGGCGACCGGGTCGGGCCGGCGGTCGGGGGCCGTCCAGTGCGCCATCTCGGAGCGGGGCGAGCGCTCCCGCAGCGACCGGCCGATCTCGTAGCGCTCGGCGCGCGGTGCGGCGGCCCGGCGTAACGAGGTGAAGCCCTCGTCCGCTAAGCTGCCGAGCACACCCGGCCCGGTGTTTCCCGATGGTGCCCCGGCTTTTTCTGATGGTTCCATTGCTGCCGAGGGTACGTGTCGCCAAAGATCGTCCGCGCAGGGCTCGTGAAAAGCCGATGTGATCGATAACATTTCTGAAATCTGTGAGC
The DNA here is from genome assembly GCF_900113015.1 of Actinoplanes philippinensis. Taxonomy (GTDB): domain Bacteria; phylum Actinomycetota; class Actinomycetes; order Mycobacteriales; family Micromonosporaceae; genus Actinoplanes; species Actinoplanes philippinensis. The sequence continues at coordinate 321,080 of NZ_FONV01000003.1, read as the reverse complement.
GGGTGCGGGTCCCCGCTACGCTCCATCAGAACTGGATCGGACGAGGTGCGCAAGTGGACAAGGGATCACGTAGCCCAGCGATGACGGATGTGGCCCGGTTGGCCGGGGTGTCCCACCAGACCGTCTCGCGCGTCCTCAACGATCATCCGAATGTCAAGGAGCAGACCCGCATCCGGGTCCGGGCCGCCATCGCCGAGCTCGGCTACCGGCCCAACCGCGCTGCTCGTGCCCTGGTCACCGGCCGTTCCCAGCTGATCGGCGTGGTCGCCCGTAACAGCACCCTCTTCGGCCCGGCCACCATGCTCAGCGAGTTCGAGCAGGCCGCCGCGGACGCCGGTTTCGCGGTGAGCGTGGGCAGCGTCCGCGAGCTGGACCGCTCCTCCATCTCGGCGGTCGTCGACCGCCACCTGGACCAGCGGGTCGCCGGCCTGGTCGTGATCGCCAACACCGCGTCGGCCACCGAGGCGCTGGCCGAGATCCCCGAGGACCTGCCGGTCGTGTTCATCGACGGCGATCCGGCCAGCGGGCGCCCGCTGGTGACGGTGGATCAGGTGGCCGGCGCCCGGGCGGCGACGAGGCACCTGCTCGACGCCGGCCACGAGACGGTCTGGCACGTGTCCGGCCCGACCGACTGGTTCGACTCGGCCGGGCGGATCCAGGGCTGGCGGCAGACCCTGGAGGAGGCGGGCGCCGAGGTGCCGCCGCTGCTGTCGGCCGACTGGTCGGCCGCGGAGGGCTACCGGACCGGTCAGATGCTGGCCCGGATGCCCGAGGTGACCGCCATCTTCACCGCGAACGACCATCTGGCGCTCGGCATCCTGCGGGCGCTGCACGAGCGCGGCCGGCGGGTGCCGCACGACGTGAGCGTGGTCGGTTTCGACGACGTCCCGGAGGCGGCCTACTTCATCCCTCCGCTGACCACCGTCCGGCAGGCCTTCGGTGACGTGGCGCGGGCCGCGTTGAGCCTGCTCCTGGGCCAGATGCGGGACGACTCCGGCATGGCTGACCAGATCGTGGTGCCGCCGCAGCTGATCGTCCGGGAAAGCGCCCCCCGGCGCATCTGAGCGATTACTCTGCGCCCACGTTAAGGGGCCGTTACCTCGTTGTTGCCAACTGCCGTTGACAGGCTATTTGTTAGCGATAACACTGAGGTTCTCCCGCCGGGTTGTGGCCACGGCCACCCTCCCGGCCACCCCTCGGAGGTGCATCCCATGGCCGGGTATGGCGTGACGTTTGGTGACGGCGGCCCCGTTTCCGGACGTAAGATCATTGGGTTGCCGGCGTCCCTGGAGTCCGGCGACCGGATGAAGACGTGCCTGCCGGTTCCGGCGATGCTGCGCCGTGCTGCCGCGGGCGCCTGAACTTCTTCGACCAAAGGAACAACCGATGAACCCGCAGATCTGGTTCCTGACCGGTAGCCAGCATCTCTACGGCCCGGAGACCCTCCAGCAGGTCGCCGACCAGTCCGCCGAGATCCAGCGGACCCTGGCCGCCGGTGGCCTGACCGCCGAGATCGTCGGCAAGCCGGTGCTCACCGACTCCGGCGCGATCAAGCAGGTGATGCTGGACGCCAACGCCGACCGTGACTGCATCGGCGTGATCGCCTGGATGCACACGTTCTCGCCGGCCAAGATGTGGATCGGCGGGCTCGACGCGCTGCGCAAGCCGCTGCTGCACCTGCACACCCAGCACAACCGGTCGCTGCCGTGGTCGACCATCGACATGGACTTCATGAACCTCAACCAGGCCGCCCACGGCGACCGGGAGTTCGGGTTCATCCAGGCCCGGCTCGGTGTGCCGCGCAAGGTGGTCGCCGGGCACGTCGCCGACCCGGCCGTGGTGAAGCGGATCGACGCCTGGGCCCGGGCCGCGACCGGCCTGCAGCACCTGCGCAGCCTCCGGCTGGCGCGCTTCGGTGACAACATGCGCGACGTCGCGGTCACCGAGGGCGACAAGGTCGAGGCCGAGCTGCGGTTCGGCGTCTCGGTCAACACGTACGGGGTGAACGACCTCGTGGCGGTCGTGGACCAGGTGTCCGACGCCGAGATCGACAAGCTGATCGCCGAGTACTCCGACATCTTCGAGATCGCCCCGGAGCTGCTCGGCGACCGCCTCGACTCGTTCCGCTACGCGGCGCGCATCGAGGCCGGCCTGCGGCGGTTCCTGACCGAGGGCGGCTTCGGCGCGTTCACGACCAACTTCGAGGATCTCGGCGGCCTGCGGCAGCTGCCGGGACTCGCCGTGCAGCGTCTGATGGCGGACGGTTACGGCTTCGGCGGCGAGGGCGACTGGAAGACGTCGGTTCTGGTGGCGACCGTGAAAGCGATGGGTTCCGGAACCGGACGTGGCACCTCATTCATGGAGGATTACACCTACCACTTCGGTCCGGGTGAGCCTAAGATCCTCGGCGCGCACATGCTCGAGGTCTGCCCGTCCATCGCGTCAGCGAAGCCGCGTGCCGAGATCCACCCGCTGGGGATCGGTGGCCGGGAGGACCCCGTGCGTCTGGTCTTCGACGCGGCCCCCGGCCCGGCGGTGGTCATGGGCATGGCTGACATGGGTGACCGGTTCCGCCTGGTCGCGAATGAGATCGAGGTGATCCCGCCGGACGAGCCGCTGCCGAACCTGCCCGTGGCACGCGCGGTGTGGAAACCCGCACCGTCGCTGTCCACCTCCGCCGAGTGCTGGATCACGGCGGGCGGGCCGCACCACACGGTGCTCACCCAGGCGGTCGGCGCGGAGACACTTCGTGACTTCGCCGAGATGGCACAGACCGAGCTTCTGTTGATCGATGAGCGCACCACCCCGGCGGATTTCTCCGACCGGGTGCGCTGGAACCAGGCGTATTTCCGTCTGGCCCGCCCCCTGTAACACCCGTTCTCAAAGAGGAGATCCACCGTGAAATATCCCCGGCTCGCGGCCGTTCTGACCGCTGCCACCATGGTCGCCACGATGGCTGCCTGCGGCAACGCCGAGAAGACCTCCGAGAAGGAGTCCGCCGGCGGCGGCGACACCGCAGGCGCCCTGATCGGCATCACCATGCCGACGCGGTCCTCGGAGCGCTGGATCCACGACGGCGACAACCTCAAGTCGCAGCTCGAGGGCCTGGGCTACAAGGTCGACCTGCAGTACGCGGAGAACGACATCCCGACCCAGACCCAGCAGCTGGACAGCCAGATCACCAAGGGCGCCAAGGTGCTGATCATCGCGTCGATCGACGGCGAGGCGATCACCACCCAGCTGGAGAACGCCAAGACGGCCGGCATCAAGGTCATCGCGTACGACCGGCTCATCCGCAAGAGCCCGAACGTGGACTACTACGCCACCTTCGACAACTTCAAGGTCGGTGTCCAGCAGGCCACCTCGCTGCTGACCGGCCTGGGCGTGCTCGACGCGACCGGCAACAAGGTCGCCGACAAGAAGGGCCCGTTCAACGTCGAGCTCTTCGCCGGCTCGCCGGACGACAACAACGCCACCTTCTTCTTCAACGGCGCCAAGAGCATCCTGGACCCGTACATCGCCGACGGCACCCTCGTCGTCAAGAGCGGCCAGAAGGACTTCGAGACCGTCGCCACGCTGCGGTGGGACCCGGAGACCGCGCAGAAGCGCATGGAGAACATCCTGACCTCGACCTACAAGGACGGCTCGAAGGTCCAGGGCGTTCTGTCGCCCTACGACGGCATCTCGATCGGTATCCTGTCGGCCCTCAAGTCCGGCGGTTACGGCACCGGTTCGCAGGCCTACCCGATCGTGACCGGCCAGGACGCCGAGCTCGCCTCGGTCAAGTCGATCATGAAGGGTGAGCAGTACTCCACCATCTTCAAGGACACCCGCAACCTGGCGAAGGCCACCGGCGAGATGGCCGACGCGATCCTCAAGGGCCAGACCCCGAAGACCAACAACACCACCGACTACAACAACGGTGTCAAGGTCGTCCCGTCGCAGCTGCTCGAGTCCCTCATCGTCACCAAGGACAACTACGAGAAGGAACTGGTCGCAACCGGCTACTTCACGGCCGACCAGCTGAAGTGATGTAGGTTCCGTGCCCCCGCCCGTCCCCCGGCGGGCGGGGGCACGGCCTCATCGGCCCAGCCCATAGGAGGGCTCCATGACCGACACGATCCTGCGGATGAGCGGCATCACCAAGACGTTCCCGGGCGTCAAGGCGCTGCAGGACGTCAACCTCGAAGTCCGCAGAGGAGAGATCCACTCCATCTGCGGCGAGAACGGGGCCGGCAAGTCGACCCTGATGAAGGTGCTCTCGGGTGTCTACCCGCACGGCACCTACGAGGGCGACATCGAGTATGACGGCGACCTCTGCCATTTCTCCGGCATCCGCGACAGTGAGCATCGCGGCATCGTCATCATCCACCAGGAACTGGCACTCGCGTCCAACCTTTCCATCGCCGAGAACATCTTTCTCGGCAACGAGCAGGCCACGCGCGGCTGGATCGACTGGAACCGGACCAACGCCGCCGCGGACCAGCTGCTGCGCCGGGTGGGCCTCGCCGAGAGCGCTGTCACGCCGGTCATCGACCTCGGCGTCGGCAAGCAGCAGCTCGTGGAGATCGCCAAGGCCCTCTCCAAGGAGGTCCGCCTGCTGATCCTCGACGAGCCGACCGCGGCGCTCAACGACGAGGACTCGGCCCACCTGCTGAACCTGCTCCGCGGCCTGCGCGACGAGGGCATCACCTGCGTGATCATCTCGCACAAGCTCAACGAGGTCATGGGAATCTCGGACCGGGTGACCATCCTGCGGGACGGGCGCACCATCTGGACCGACGACACCGCGAACCTCACCGAGGAGAAGATCATCGCGGGCATGGTCGGCCGCGACATGGAGCACCGGTACCCCGACCACACGCCCAAGATCGGCGAGGAGGCGCTGCGGATCGTCGACTGGACGGTTTACAGTCCGTCCCAGCCCGATCGGGCGGTGGTCCGCAAAGCCAATCTGAGCCTGCGCCGCGGTGAGATCGTCGGGCTGGCCGGCCTGATGGGCGCCGGGCGCACCGAGTTGGCGATGAGCGTCTTCGGCCGCTCCTACGGCGTCAACATCTCCGGCAAGCTGATCAAGGACGGCAAGGAGATCGAGGCACGGAACGTGCGCGCGGCGATCGACCACGGCATCGCCTACGCGACCGAGGACCGCAAGCGGTACGGCCTGAATCTGATCGAGGACATCAAGCGCAATGTCTCGGCGGCCGGGCTCAGCAAGCTGGCCCGGGGCGGCTGGGTCGACGGCAACGAGGAGTTCAAGGTCGCGGACGAGTTCCGGGCCAGCATGAACATCAAGTCGCCGAGCGTCGACGCCGTCGTCGGCAAGCTGTCCGGCGGCAACCAGCAGAAGGTCGTACTCTCCAAGTGGATCTTCACTGACCCGGACGTGCTGATCCTCGACGAACCGACCCGCGGCATCGACGTCGGCGCGAAGTACGAGATCTACACGATCATCAACCGGCTCGCCGACGAGGGGAAGGCCGTGCTGGTCATCTCGTCCGAGCTGCCCGAGCTCCTCGGGATCTGTGACCGCATCTACACCCTCTCGGCCGGCCGGATCACCGGCGAGGTGCCGCGCGCCGAAGCCACGCAGGAGAGCCTGATGACCCTGATGACGAAGGAAGTACAGGAGGTCGCGCCGTGACGGCCGCCCCCGCCCGTGCCGGCAAAGCGCCGGCCGTGCCCCCCGCAGACGCCGCCCCTCGCAAGGTCGACTTCGACCTCAAGCAGAGTGGCATCTACATCGCGTTCGCGCTGACGATCGTGATCTTCGCCGTCCTGACCGACGGTGTGCTGCTGTCGCCCCAGAACCTCAGCAACATCATCGTGCAGCAGTCCTACATCCTGATCCTCGCGATCGGCATGGTGCTCATCATCATCGCCGGTCACATCGATCTCTCGGTGGGCTCGGTGGTCGCGGCCGCCGGCGCGCTGGCCGCGGTCATGATGGTCGACATGGACCTGCCCTGGCCGGTCGCCGTCATCGCCACCCTGATCTTCGGCGCTCTGGTCGGGGCCTGGCAGGGCTACTGGGTCGCCTACTTCGGCATCCCGGCCTTCATCGTCACGCTGGCCGGCATGCTGCTGTTCCGCGCGGTCACCTACGCCATCCTCGGCAACCAGGGCATCGGCCCGTTCCCCGACGAGATCCGGACGCTGGCCAACGGGTTCATTCCCGGTTTCCTCGGCAACGTCGGCCTGGGCGCCGAGCTGGGTGGCGCCGACCTGTTCAGCATCATCGTCGGCGTCGTGGTCGTCGTGGTCATGGGCTTCCTGCAGTACCGGACGCGGGTCGGCCGCATCCGCTACAGCCAGGCGGTCGACCCGATGTGGATGTTCCTGCTCAAGGTGGTCCTCCCGGCGGTCATCGTGATGTTCCTGGTCGTGCAGCTCGCCCGGTTCCGCAACCTGCCGTGGGTGCTCGTGCTGCTGGCGCTGCTGGTCGTCGCGTACACCATGGTCACCAACCGGGCGGTGTTCGGCCGTCAGATCTACGCCGTCGGTGGCAACCTGCAGGCCGCCACGTTGTCCGGTGTCAAGGTCAAGTCCGTGGTGTTCTGGCTCTTCGTCAACATGGGCGTGCTGTCGGCGGTCGCCGGCCTGATCTTCGCGGGCCGGCTGAACCTGGCCGGGCCGACGGCGGGCAACAGCTTCGAGCTGGACGCCATCGCGGCCGCCTTCATCGGCGGCGCCGCGGTCCAGGGCGGTGTCGGCCGGGTGATCGGAGCGATCACCGGTGGCCTCATCATGGGTGTGATCAACAACGGCATGGGCCTGATGGGCGCCACCAAGCCGCAGCAGGTCATGCTCGTCAAGGGTCTGGTGCTGCTCGCCGCGGTCGCCTTCGACGTCTACTCGAAGCGCCGGGCGGCCGGCGCCAAGTGACGAACCGGTTCGGCGGATCCAACCGGATTCGGTAACCGGAAAAGAAAAGGGGTCGGCTTCCCGAAAGGGACGCCGACCCCTTTTCCTTCCTATTCCTGATATCGACGGGATCGAGTCGTCACATGCCCGTGGCGGGTGTCAGCCGCAACTGATGCGATATCCGGTGCGCGGAGTGTTCCAGCACGACCACGATCCCGCGATCTTGCGCCAGGAGTCGCCGTCGACGAGCTCGACGCCGTTGTACAGCCAGTCCCACGAGGTCTTGATGAAGTCCGCGTCGCAGACGCCGGCGCCCAGGGCCGTGCCGCCGTTACGGCCGACCGCGACCTCGACGGTCTTGTACTTGGCCTTGCCGGCGGAGTCCTTGCCGACATACTTGTCGCCCTTGACCATGATGGTCTGGTCGGTGTCGTTGCGGAACGTGGTCCCGTCGATGGCCGGCTTGGCTCCGTTGCAGCGGGCCTTGGCCTGGGCCGGCGACGCCGTCGCGAGGCAGAGGCCGGCGGCGGCCAGCGTCATCGACGCGGTAGCGGCGCCAGCGGTGCGCAGTATTCGATTCTTGCGATTCTGCAAGGTGGTTTCCTCCCCGTGACCTTGATGATCATCGAGGCTAACGGGGATCATTCGCACGGACAATATCGATATGCCGCCGCCACCCCCGCTGATCGGCGGGAATGGCGGCTTCCGGCCCGCCGATCAGCGGGGGTCAATTGTCGATCATCCCGTCAGCGGGCGGCGGCCAGCCCGAACGACGACGGTTTCACCGCCGGGAAGACACTGTCCAGGGCGCCGACGCCGCACCGCTTCTGCAGCACCTCGCCGATCACCGACCGGTAGTCGGTGGTCGCCGCCAGGTCGCCCGCCACGAGCGCCTGCGGGGCCAGGCCGGGCCAGTCGCCGTACACCCGGCCGCCGCGGATCCCGCCGCCCAGCAGCATCATCGCGTTGCCGTGGCCGTGGTCGACGCCGCGGGAGCCGTTCTCGGCGACCCGGCGGCCGAACTCGCTGATCGTCAGCACGGTCACGCTCTTCATGGCCTGCTCGCCGAGGTCGGTGACGAAGGCGGCCAGCGCGGTGGAGAGGTCGTGCAGGTTGTCGTACATCCGCTGGCCGGCGACGGCCGGGCCGAGCCCCTGGTGCATGTCCCAGTCGCCGCAGTCGACCGCGGCCGTGACCAGCCCGGCCTTCGCCTTGATCAGCCGGGCCACGTCGCGCAGAGCGCCACCGAGGTCGGAGTCGGGGTAGACCGCGCCGTTGGCCGGGGTGTAGGCGGCCTTGGCCGTCGTGGTGGCGGCCAGCGCCCGGTCAGCCGCCAGGGCGGGCCCGGCCAGGACGGGCGGCGCGTCGGCGTACATCGCCCGCAACGCCGCCGCCATCGGCTTCTTGCCGTCGGCGGAGAGCGTGAAGTCGTCCAGGCCCTTCATCGACACGTCCGCCGCCGGTCCGGCCAGCAGCCGGGCCGGCATGGCGTCACCCAGCGACACCGCGGCCAGCGGCCCGGACGCGCCGGTCACACCGAGCATCCGGTCGAGCCAGCCGCTGCGGATCGAGGTGCCGGGCGCGGCGTTCTCCATCGCCTCCATGGCGGCGAAGTGCGAGCGGGTCGGGTCGGGCTGGCCGATCGCGTGCACCGCGGCCAACTTCCCGGCGGTCCACTGCGGCAGCAGCGGCGCCAGCGCCGGGTGCAGGCCGAACATGCCGCCGTCGCCGCCGATCACCTTCGCCTTCGGCACCGCGATCCCGGGTCGCGCCCGGTAGTAGTCGGCGTCCCCGATCGGCGCGAACGCCGACAGTCCGTCGAATCCGCCGCGCAGCGACACCACGACCAGGGTGTCCCCGGTGTACGCCCCGGCGGCGAACGCCAGGTTGGTGCTCAGCGCCTCCCCGGCCAGGCCGGTCAGCGCGGCCCCGGCGCCGACGGCCAGCCCGCGGCCGAGCACTCCCCGGCGGGTGAGCTGCAGTTTCTCGTTCTCGTCACAGCAGAGCAGTGGTGCGGTCATCGGTCACCTCAGCTGGAAGGACGGCGAGTCAAGAACAAGAGCGATGAGGTACGGCGCGGCGCCGGCCAGCGACTTGTCCTTGGCGGTCAGAGGACTGGTCGGCAGCTTCCCGGCGACACTGAGCACGGCGGCGGTGTGCGCGGCCGGGAGCTTCACCCCGATCAGGCGTACGGCGAGCGCGTCGACGAGCGCCCCGTACGTCCCCGGCAGCACCGGAACCAGCGACTTCAGCAGATCCGCCGGGCGGGCCAGCTGCTTGGGGTACCAGCCGGCGGCCAGGTTCAGGTGCAGGTTGCAGCGCAGCAGGAACGCCGACGGCGACGCCCACGCGGCGGCCACGTCCGGGTAGCCGTTCGGCGGGCTCCAGCGGAACGGGGCGTTCCCGGCCTGCACCAGGTGGTTGTAGAGGGCATCGAGCGACTTCACGCCGGAGGCGTCCGGTCCCAGGCCGAGCGCCCGGATGGTGGCGACCGCGTCCTCGAACGGGGTGCGCGCCTTCTGCCCCGCCGACCCGGCGAACTCGGGCGACAGGAACAGCGCCCGCAGCAGCGGCACGATCGCGGTGTCGTTGTCGAGGTAGATCTTCTTGAGCTTGGCGACCAGCGACTCGGGGGCGCTGTCGGCGACGAACCGGACACACAGCTTGCGGGCGATCCGCTCGGCGGTCTCCGGGCGGCGGGCCAGGTGGTCGATGAAGGCGAACGCGGCGGCCTCACCGTCCGCCGCGGTGTTGGCGTGCCGGAAGCCCTGGACGTCGACGGCGCCGGTGGCGTGCAGCGAGGCGTCGTAGACGTACGCCCGCGACGACTTGCCGACCGTCATGCCGGTGAGCAGCCGGGCCGCGGCCAGCACGTCCGCCTCGGAGTAGTGGCCGACGCCGACGGTGTGCAGCTCCATCAGCTCGCGGGCGTAGTTCTCGTTGGGGTGCGCCTTCGTCGACGACCGCTGGTCCAGGTAGGTCAGCATGGCCGGGTGCCGGGCGCTGGCCCTGAGCATGTCGGCGAACTTCCCGAACGCGTGCTTGCGGATGACCGTGGTGTCGTAGTCGGCACGGGTGTCCCAGACGCCGCTGGACGGGGCCGCCACGTGCAGGTGGTTCGCCCAGAACGCGACGGCCTGCTCGAACAGCTGCCGCTCGCTCCACGCGGCGCGGGCGATCGCGGCCCGGCCCAGCTGCTTGAACGCGTCGTACGAGTCCTTCGGCAGCGTGGCCCGCACGGTGACCGGGTCGGCGCCGGCCATCGGCAGCCGCTTGAGGACACCGTCGCACCGGGTGTCGCTGATCCGCGCCGGGTCGAGCTGCCGGTCCAGCCAGCCGTTCACTCCCAGCCGCCGGCCCTCGGCCAGCGACTCGGGCGTGGCGCCGAAGGTGGCGCGGCGCAGCAGGTGGGCGATCGGGTCGTCGCCCATCGCCCGGGCCAGGTCGGAGACGGGCGCGGCCAGAGCGGCGGCGGGAGTCTCGACGGCCAGGCCGGTGACGGTGAGAGCGGCGGTGGCGACGGAACCGGCGAGCACGGTACGGCGGGTCGGCTTTGTCATGCCAGACGGTTCGGCCCGGATCCGGTGTCGAGTCGCCGCTGCAACCGTGACTAACGCACCCGCAATCCGGACGCACCCGTGACCGGGCACCAGGTACTGACCTAGTCTCAAGACCGTGGATCAGGCTGAAACCGTACGCACCCCGTCCTCCTGGGTCGTCGTCGGGCTCGACAACGGCGGCACCTGCAACAACGCCACCGTTCTCGACGCGACGGGACAGTTCCTCGTCAACAACCTCGTGGAGAACCCGAGCCGGGTGCTCGACGGGCCGGAGTCCGCCGTCGAGGCCCTCGCCGAGGCCTTCACCAACATTCTGGAGCTGACCAGGACACCGCTGTCCCTGGTCCGTGCGGTCGGCCTGGACACGCCCGGCCCGGCCAGCGCGCACGGGGTGATCTCGTCGAAGGGCGCGACCAACTTCAACCAGGTCTCCTGGCACGGGTTCGACATCCGCGGCGCCCTGGAGGCCCGGCTGGCCATGCCGGTGGTCTACAACAACGACGGCAACGCGGCCGCCCTCTACGCGCACCACCAGCACTTCGGCGCCGACGCGGCGGCGCACTCGTCGGTCTCCGCGATCGTCGGCACCGGCCTGGGCGGCGGTGTCGTCGAGGCCGGCCAGGTGGTCCGCGGCGCGGCCGGGATGGCCGGCGAGCTGGGCCACGTGCAGATCCCGCTGCACGGCGTCCTCGAGGACGGCCAGCCCGTGCCGCGCTGCAACTGCGGGTTCTCCGGCGACGTGGAGAGCATCGCCTCGCTGACCGGCATCAAGAACAACCTGCTGCCGTACTGGCTGACCCGCTTCCCGGATCACCCGCTCGCCTCGGAGCCGATCGCGACGGCCGCCAAGGCGCTGCGCGGTTACGGGGAGAAGGAGGATCCGCTCGCGCTCGCCGTCTTCGGCCAGCAGGCCAAGGCGATCGGCAAACTCTTCACCATCGCGGCGAACTTCACCGACCCGTCGGCGTACTTCCTGGGCGGCGGCGTGGTCGAGGCGGCGCCGCACTTCCGGCAGTGGTTCCTCAACACCGTCCGGGAGAACACCGACCTGCGTGACGAGCAGAAGGCGGTCGCCACCTTCGCCCTGGTGCCCGACCGGGACATGGCCGGGGCCCGCGGTGCGGCGGTGGCCGCTCTCGCGTCGGTCACCCCGCTGTGAGAGCGCCGGTCACTCCTCTTTGAGGGCCGCCGCGACGTCGGGGAACATCGGCAGGTAGTCGCTGAGCCCCAGCGTGTCGAAGAGCCGGCGCAGGAAGCCCGACGGGGCGGCGAGACGGACCCAGCCGCCCCGCTCGGCGGCCCGGCCGTGCGCGGTGACCAGCACACCGACACCCATCGAGTCGCAGAAGTCGAGGCCGGAGACGTCCACGACCACGCGCGGGGCGGGCCGCTCGACGAGCCTCGTCAGATTCGCCTTCAGGGCCGGGGCGGTGTCGATGTCGAGTGACCCGCGCAGGACCAGCACTGCCGTGTTCGGTGGATGGTGCGCGACCGAGACCTGCATGTCGGTGTGTCCTTTGCGTGGAACGGGCTCGCCGGGGATCGATGAATACCCTATGCGAGCCCGTCACCACACGCAGGTTGCGCCACTCAGGACGCGTTGCGCCACTTGCGGCCGTTACGGCCGATGAGCCGGTCGGCGTCGGTCGGACCCCAGGACGCGGCCTCGTAGGTGGGGATGGGGGAGTTGTCCTTCTCCCAGTTCTCGATGATCGGGTCGACGATGCGCCAGCACTGCTGCACCTCGTCGCTGCGGATGAAGAGCGACGCGTCACCGATCAGCGCGTCCAGCAGGAGCCGCTCGTACGCCTCCGGGGACTCCTCGACGAACGTCTGATCGTACGAGAAGTCCATGCTCGCCGTCCGCACCCGGAACGAGTGACCGGGCACCTTGGCGCCGAAGCGCAGCGAGATGCCCTCGTTGGGCTGGATCCGCAGGATCAGCGCGTCGGCCTCCAGGCCGGTGAGCTGGTCGGTCGGGATCGGCAGGTGCGGCGGCCGCTGGAACTGCAGCGCCACCTCGGTGAGCCGGGCCGGGAGGCGCTTGCCGGTCCGCACGTAGAACGGCACGCCCGCCCAGCGCCAGTTGTCGACGTTGAGCCGCATTGCCGCATACGTCTCGGTACGCGAGAGCGGGTCGACGCCGACCTCCTCGCGGTAACCGGCCATCAGCTCCTCGCGGGTGCCGCCCCGGGTGTACTGCCCGCGGACCGCGGCCTCGGAGACGTCCCGGTCGGTGGGCAGCCGGATCGCCTGGAGCAGTTTCACCTTCTCGTTGCGCAGGCCCTCGGCCTCGAACGACGCGGGCGGCTCCATGAGGGCGAGCGCGAGGACCTGGAGCACGTGGTTCTGTACGATGTCACGCATCGCGCCGGCGTTCTCGTAGAAGCCGCCGCGGGTGCCGACGCCCAGGGTCTCGGCCACCGTGATCTGCACGTGGTCGACCCACGACCGGTCCCAGATGGGCTGGAAGATCGAGTTGGCGAAACGCAGCGCCAACACGTTCTGCACGGTGTCCTTGCCCAGGTAGTGGTCGATCCGGAAGACCTGGTGCTCCTCGAACGCGCCGTGCACGATCCCGTCGAGCTCGCGGGCGGTGGCCAGATCCCGCCCGTACGGCTTCTCGATGACCAGCCGGGAGAAGGAGCCCTCCCGCGCCTGGTTGAGCCCCGCGCCGGCCAGCCCGTTGATCACCGGCTCGAACGCGCCGGCCGGGGTGGACAGGTAGAAGAGCCGGTTGCCGGAGGTGCCGCGGACCGCGTCCAGCTCGTCGAGGGTCTCGGCGAGGCGCTTGTAGGTCTCCGGGTCGTCGTAGCCGCCGGCCACGTAGCGGATGCCACCGCTCAGCTGCCGTTTCTCGGCGAGGCTGCGGCCGCCGAGCGCGCTCTCGGCGAACTGGTCGTCGCTCATCGGTGTACGCGCGACGCCCACCAGCGCGAACTGGTCGGGCAGGCGGCCGTGGCGGGCGAGGTTCTCCACCGCGGGCAGCAGCTTGCGGCGGGTCAGGTCGCCGGACGCGCCGAAGATCACCAGCGTGGCTGGCGGGGCGCTGCGCTCCTGGATGAGCTGAGGTGCGTGGTCCATGGTCTGCGAGTCCTCCGACCGGGTCGTAACCGTCCGTTTGAACCTTACGGCCGGTGACCCTCCGAGGGTTCATCCGCTTCCTGCAAAGCGGGACAACGTGTCGGTGAACACGTCGGTACGTCGATGCGGGCCGGACCATAGCGAAAAAAGTGGCAAACTGGGGTCAAAGGTCTGGCAACCGAGGGGGACCCTGTGAAGTACCGGCTCGTGACCCGTAGCGACTTCGACGGTCTCGTGTGTGCCGTACTGCTGCGCCATCTCGACATGATCGACGACATCCTCTTCGTGCACCCCAAGGACGTGCAGGACGGCGTCGTGGACATCTCCGACCGGGACATCCTGACGAACCTGCCGTACGACGCGCGCGCCAACATGGTCTTCGACCACCACCACTCGGAGACCCTGCGCAACACCGGCGGGCTGGGCAACCACGTGATCGACGCGGAGGCGCCGTCCGCGGCCCGGGTCATCTACGAGCACTTCGGCGGCAAGGAGCGGTTCCCGAAGGTCACCGACGACCTGATGCGGGCCGTGGACCAGGCCGACTCGGCCGACTACACGCTCACCGACATCCTCAGCCCGACCGGCTGGACGCTGCTGAACTTCCTGATGGACAGCCGCACCGGCCTGGGCCGCTTCCGCAACTTCCGGATCTCCAACTACCAGCTGATGATGCAGCTCATCGACGCCTGCATCGAGCACAACGACGTCAACGAGATCCTCGCCCTGCCGGACGTGGTGGAGCGGTCCGAGCTGTTCCACGAGTGCACGCAGCGGTTCGTCGACCAGTTGCACCGGGTGTGCCACATGGAGGGCGACGTGGTGGTGGTCGACCTCCGTGACGAGGAGGTGATCGAGGCGGGCAACCGGTTCATGGTGTACGCGCTGTTCCCCGAGTCGCGGGTGTCGGTGCACATCATCTGGGGCCGGCAGAAGCTCAACACGGTCTTCGCCTGCGGCAAGTCGATCCTGGACCGCACCTCGCCGGTGGATGTCGGCGAGGTGATGCTGCGCTACGGCGGCGGCGGGCACCTCGCGGCCGGCACCTGCCAGGTCCCGCACGACGAGTCCGACCGGGTGGAACGCGAGATCATCGACGCGCTGCGCACGGAACGCGTGGTCACCGTATGACCGTGCGGGCGGGACCACCAGGGTCCCGCCCGCACGGCGCGCGGATCACGGGCCTTGCCCGGGCCCCACCCGCCGGTCGTGGTTCCGCGCCCCACGCGCTCGCCACGACGGTTCCCTCACGCCCACCCGCGTGAGGTTTTCCCACAATCTGCAGGCCCGGCCTGCATGGGGAGTCTCAGCCCTTGTAGCTCCACTTGCCGGCGCCGACGGGCTCCTTCTCGTCCTCGCCCGGCTGCTCCTTCTCGTCCTCCACCGGCTCCTTCTCGTCCTCGACGGCCCGGTGCCGGCCGCGCAGCATCGTCCAGCCGGCGCCGAGCAGCGCCAGCGCCGCCACGATCCAGCCGGAGATCGACAGCCAGGACGGGCCCTCGTCGACGTCGGACACGAGCTCGGCGAACAGCGCCTCCTCGGCCGCGCTGGTGTCCGAGGCGGTGGTGACGCCGCCGCCGTGGTGCGACACCGGGATGCCGCCGTTGGACGGGGTCAGCGCCATCGTCGCGGGCATGGCCGGGCAGGTCTTCCCGTCGACGGTCTTCGGCTCGAGCATGAAACGCATCGTGCTCAGCGTCGGCATGGGGCCGATCGCCACGGTCAGGTCGGCCGCGCCGCCCGGCGCGATGGTGGTGCCCACCGCGATCCAGGTGATCGCCGACGCCGCCTCGGTCGCCGGGGTGCCACCGTGGATGGTGTTCAGCGGCTCCTGCAGCTTCTGATAGGTGATCTTCGGCGCCCACTGGTCCACCGACAGCGGGTACACCTCGGCCACCGGCGTGTCCGCCGGGATCCGCAGTGTCACCTCGTTGATCGGCGACGCGCAGTCGTTGGTCACGTGGAAGCTCAGATTCGCTCCACTGCCCTGCGGCGCGGTCGCCGGATTCACCGTCACGTCCGCCATGGCGGGGCCGGCGGCGAACAGCACGCCGACGGCGGTCACAGCGGTCATCGCGCCCGCACGGCGGGCCAGCCCGAGATGCCTCACGACATGTAGTTCGGATCACCGGCCCCGATGGTTCAAAGGCGAACCCGGAAGATTTCGAGGAGATCTCGTGACGGATGATGAGCCCATGCGTGACGTGCCCATCGACGGCGACATGATCCGGCTCGGCCAGTTCCTCAAGCTGGCCGATCTCATCGACACCGGCGGCGAGGGCAAGATCCTCATCGCCTCCGGGGATGTGACCGTCAACGGCGAGGTCGACGTGCGCCGCGGCCGGCAGCTGCACCCCGGCGACGTGGTCGAGGTGCTCGGCCGCCGGGCGAGGGTGGTTTCCTGACGGCGGCCGGAACCTCGGCGGGGCCCGTCTCGTCGTACCGGGCATGACCACCAACCGCGGTCTGATGACCGCCGTCGCCGTCCCCCTGCTGCTGCTGGGCGCCTGCGCCCGGCCCGGCGTCGCCGGTGAGGCCGGCTCGCCGGGCTCCGCCGCTCCGGTCACCGAGAGCACCACCACCACACCCACGATCGCCCTGCGTGTCGAATACCGCGGGGGATTCGTCCCGGCCGAGACCATCCCCTCCCGGATCCCGCTGTTCACCGTCTACACCGACGGCCGCGCGATCACCGAGGGCCCGGTCACGCTGATCTATCCCGGTCCGGCCCTGCCCAACCTGCAGGAGATCAAACTCAGCGCGGCCCAGGTCCGGGAGCTGACCGACGCGGCGGTCGCGGCGGGCGTCCGATCCGGATCCGATTTCGGTACGCCCGGAGTCGCCGACATCCCCAGCACGAGGATCAGCGTCGTCACCGCCGGCGGCGAGCAGTCCGTCGAGGTGATGGCCCTCAGCGAGGCACGCCCCGACGACGCCTCGCTCAGCCCGGCGCAGCAGGCCGCGCGCAAGAAGCTCAGCGAGTTCGTGAAGTCGCTGCACGACCTGTTCGCCGACGCGGCGAGCCCGGCGGCCCAGCCGTACCAGGCGGAGAAGGTCGCCGTGCTGGCCTCGCCCTACCAGGACACCGGTGACGGCGCGGGCGGCGACCCGGTCACGTGGCCGGCCGCCGAGCTGCCCGGCGCCTTCCTCAACCAGGACCTGCGGATCAACTGCCTGACGGTCGAGGGCGCCGCGAAGGACAAGGTGCTGGCCCTGGCGAAACAGGCCAGCGAGCGTACGCCGTGGGAGTCGGCCGGCAAGAAGTGGCAGATCCGGTTCCGCCCGCTGCTGCCGGACGAGAAGCAGTGCGCGGACCTGCGGAGGCAGGCGTGAACCCGATCGGCGAACCCCTCGAGGAGAGCGTGCACCACGCCGGCGCGCAGCGGGCACACCGGCGCGACGACGCCGATCCGGGGCAGGACCGGAGTGACGACCCCGCTGACGTGACCTGGCCGGGCCCCGCGGCCCGGCCACGGCCCGCCGGTGAGGACCGGGGCGCGGCCCCGCTGGGCTGACCCGGCTGGTTCTCAGGGCTGTCCCGGCATCACTGCGGCAGCCCTGAGAACCGGCGGTGGCTCAGTGGACCTGGAGCAGGTCCACCACGAAGACGAGGGTCTCGTTCGGCTTGATCGCGCCGGCCGCGCCGCGCGAGCCGTAACCCAGGTGCGGCGGGATGACCAGCTTGCGGCGGCCGCCCACCTTCATCCCGGCGACGCCCTGGTCCCAGCCGGCGATGACCTGCTGGCCGGCCACCCGGAACCCGAACGGCTCGCCGCGGTTGTAGGAGGCGTCGAACTCCTTGCCCGTGGACTGGGCGACACCCACGTAGTGGACGCTGACGAAGTCGCCCGCCTTCGCCTCCTGACCCTCGCCCTGGACGATGTCCTCGATCAGCAGCTCGCTGGCCGGAGCATCGGGAATGGGGCCGACATCGGGCTTGTGCATGAATCCTCCTGGTTTCTTACCTGACTCGGCCATGCAATCACAGCGCGATGGCCGGTGAACGAGCGGTGCCTGAAGTCCGTACCCCCGGGTGGCTTCGCACTGCCGTACCCGGGAGATCTCATGTTTGTCCGTCGCATAGCCGCCGCCGCCCTGGTCACCGCGGCCGCCGTTCCCGTCGCGCCGTCGCCCGCGCAGGCGCACGGGGCGCCGATGACGCCGATCAGCCGCAGCGCCGCCTGCGCCGGCAACGGCGTCCAGCGTGGCGCCGCCGCCTGCAAAGCCGCCCTCAAGGCGACCGACGGGTTCCTCGGCGCCTACGACAACCTGCGCCTCGCCGACGTGAAGGACGATCGCACGCGGGTGCCCGACGGGAAGCTGTGCAGCGCCGGCATCGACCTCTACCGCGGGCTCGACCTGGCGCGCGACGACTTCCCGTCGACGGCGGTGAAATCCGGTCAGAACCTCAAGATCATCTATCGCGGGACGATCCCGCACCAGGGCTCCTTCCGGATCTTCATCACCGGTACGGGCTACGACCCCGCGAAGAAGCTGGCCTGGGACGACCTCGGCGACCCGCTCACCGAGATCAAGGACCCGCCGCTGACCGACGGGGCGTACCGGATGTCGGTGAAGCTCCCGAAACGGACCGGACGGCACATCCTCTACACGGTGTGGGAGACGTCCAGCACCCCGGACACCTACTACTCCTGCTCCGATCTGGTCTTCCCGGCCGCCGCCACCGTCGCCCCACCGCCGCCGTCGCCGTCGACCGTGAAGAGCACCGCGCCGGCGGTCAAGAAGACCACCGCGGCCCCCGTGGAGCCGCCCGCGCCCGGCGAGACGCCCGACCCGTCGATCGATCCGGAACTCGCCGCCGGTGTGACGACCGCGGACGACGGAATGATCGGTCTCGGTCACTGGCTCATCGGAGGCGCGCTGGGCGTCGCCGCGCTGGTGGCGGCCGGTGCGGGCCTCTCCCGGCTACGCCGCCGCGAAACTCGTTGAGAGTTCCCTGAATTTTTTGTTGAACCGCCGGCTTCTCGATCTCGTACTGATCGGCGTCGACGATGCATTGCCTGTCAGGCCCCCCAACGACGAAAGGCCAAGCATGAGTCGTGTTCGTTACCGCGCACCGGGCCGCACCTCGTGGCTGTCCCGCCGCCGCGTGCTGGCCCTCGCCGCGACAGGTGTGGGCGTCTCCGCCGCCGGTGTCGCCGGGCTGAGCCTCGCCGGCACTTCCGAGAGCAAGGACGACGGTGCGCCGCTCGTGATCTCGCTGCGCGATGTGAAGAAGGGCACGATCGACGTCTTCTCCGGTGAGAAGGTCAAGACGATCACCGACAAGAAGCTCGTGGCCAGCCTGCTCAAAGCCGCCGGCCGCTGACTTCCGACGTTTCGACCTAACGTTCCCGACAGGAGAACCCCCCGAACATGTCTTCCCACCGCGAAGCGCCGGAGATCAGCAAGGACCCGGTCGCCGACAGCTCCGACCTGTACGCGTTCGTCAGCCCCGACGACCCGGACACGGTCACCATCATCGCCAACTACGTGCCGCTGCAGCTGCCGTCCAGCGGCCCGAACTTCTTCGAGTTCGGCGACGACGTGCTCTACGAGATCCACATCGACGCCAACGGCGACGCCCGCCCGGACGTCACCTACCAGTTCCGGTTCCGCACCGAGCTGCGCAACGACAAGACGTTCCTGTACAACACCGGCCAGATCAAGTCGCTCGACGACGAGAACTGGAACCGGCGGCAGTTCTACTCGGTGACCAAGGTCGACAGCCACGGCAAGAGCACCGTCCTGGCCAGCAAGCTGCCGTGCCCGCCGTGCAACGTCGGCAAGATCTCCATCCCGAACTACGCCAAGCTCGCCGAGGACGCCGTCCACAAGCTGAAGAGCCGTGAGAAGGTCTTCGCCGGCCAGCGCGCCGACGCCTTCTTCGTCGACCTCGGCTCGATCTTCGACCTCGGCACCCTGCGCCCCTTCCAGGACAAGCACCTGGTCGGCCAGCAGCTGTTCAACTACGCCGGCAAGGCCGTCAACGCCACCGACAAGACCAACGTGCACAGCATCGCCATCCAGATCCCGCTGGACATGGTCCGCCGCGACGGCAAGAAGCGCGTCCGCGCCAAGGACGCCGGCGCCGTCATCGGCGTGTGGACCTCCGCCAGCCGCCGCCAGGTCGAGGTGCGCGGCGACAAGGGCGGCAACGACGTGGTGGTCGGCCCGCAGGTGCAGGTGTCGCGTCTCGGCAACCCGCTGTTCAACGAGGTCATCGTGCCGATGGCGCAGAAGGACAAGTGGAACAGCCTCCCGCCGAGCGAGGACAAGCGGTTCGCCGAGTTCGTCGCCACGCCCGAGCTGGGAGCGCTCCTACCGGTGCTCTACCCCGGCCTCTTCGACAACCTGGCGAAGTTCAACAAGACCAAGGAAGCCCGCGCCGACCTCCTGGCGATCCTGCTGACCGGCATCCCGGACGGCATCATCGAGGGCTTCCAGAACAACACCGGTGCCCTCCAGGCCGACATGCTGCGGCTCAACACCGCCATCCCACCGGCCGCGAAGGAGAACGCCCTCGGCGTCGTCGGCGGCGACCTCGCCGGCTTCCCCAACGGCCGCCGGATCGCCGACGACGTCGTCTCCATCTCCATCAAGGCCGTCGCCGGCGCCACCCTGCCGCTGGTCAAGAAGGACTTCAAGGCCGACGCCGCCGCCGGCCTGGTCGAGCAGGGCCTGAGCATCAAGAACGTCAGCGCCTCGCTGCTCAAGAAGTTCCCCTTCCTGCCCACCCCGTTCGACGGCTTCAACAACCCGTCCTGACGAGACCACCCCCAGGGAGCACGGCCATGAGCCTCGGACACGGCGACCACCACCATCACCACCACACCTACGCCCCCTCCGGGCAGGGCACGGTGATGCTGAACATCGGCGGCACCATCGGCGCGCTGATCATCCACACGCCGGCCACCCTGCACGGCCACGAGATCGAGGTGTCCCCGGTCGGCGACACCGGCCACCGGACCCACGCGGCGGTTCGCGCCCGATACGTCCGATCGGGTGTCACCTTCTGCGTGGTCATCGACAGCCTCGCCGAAGGCGCCTACGTGGTCTGGCAGGACGACGACACCCCGCTCACGCAGGTCGAAGTGCGTGGCGGTGCGGTCGCCGAGGTCACCTGGCCCGCCCATCTGGTCCCCGGAAAGACGCCCGTGGCGGTCTAGTCTGGACACCATGGCAGGCGGTCGGCTCCCGGGCCCGGCATCGCCGGGCGCGGACGTCCCGGTCCATGTCGGCCTGCGCACCTCCGACATGGACGAGGCCCGGGAGTTCTGCCGCAAGCTGTACTACGGACCACTGCGGATCGATCCGGTCGGTGACCCCGGCCGGATGCGGTTCGCCGCCGACGTGGTCACCATCGGCCCGATCACCCTCGGCGAAGTGCGGTACGGCACCGACATCCGCATCACCATCGAGGCGCTCGAAACGGCGTACCACGTGCTCGTCCCGCTCAGCGGCGCGGTCCGCTCCCGGCACCGCGGCGCCGTCACCCTCGCCGACGCCACCCGCGCCGTCGTCTACCGTCCCACCGGCGACATCGAGCTCGACTGGCCCGGCAGCTGCCGCCTCCTCAGCGTCAAGGTCGACCGCGCCGCCCTCGAACGCGAGGTCGACGCCGCCCTCGACCACCGCGTCGTCTCCCCGCTGCCGCTCGGCGCCACCTTCGACCTCGTCGACGGCCCCGGCCGCACCTGGGCCGCCCTCGCCCGCCTGCTCCTGCACGAGCTACGGTGCCCCGACGCCCTCGCCAGCCGCCCCCGGATGGCCGCCCGCTGGCGCGACATGGTGGTCAGCGGCCTGGCCCTGACCGTCGAACACCCCTACGGCGAGGAACCGGCCGGCCTGCAGGGCCCCCACCGCCCCCGAACCGTGAAACGCGCCCTCGACGCCATGCACACCGAACCGTGGCGCCCCTGGACCATCCACGACCTGGCCGCCCTCACCGGCGTCGGCGTCCGCGTCCTCCAGGAGTCGTTCCGCCAGCACGTCGGCCAGCCACCCCTCACCTACCTGCGCCGCCTGCGCCTGGACGGCGCCCACGCCGAACTCACCCGCGCCGACCCGGGCCAGGCCAGCGTCACCGAGGTCGCCTACCGCTGGGGTTTCACCCACCTGGGCCGATTCGCGGGCGCTTATCGCGCTCGCTTCGGCGTCTCCCCTTCCGAGACTCTCCGAGACAGAGCCTGAAACCCCTTCTCTGGTACGGCCAAAGCCCTCCCCACCCTCGCCGCGCCGGTCCTCGCCGCGCTGGTCCTCGTCGTGTCGGTCCTCGTCGTGTTGGTTCTCGTCGCGCTGGTCCTGCCGTGTTGGCCCTCGCCGCGCTGGTCCACGTCGTGTCGGTCCTGCCGTGTTGGTCCTCGTCGTGCTGGTTCTCGTCGCGCCGGCTCTCGTTGTGTCGGCCCCCACCGCGCCGACTTCACCGCCGTCCTACCTGAGCCTCGTCTCCGCTGCTCAGCGAGGCCCCGCCCCGGCCACCTGACCCTCGACGCGCCCGCCTACCTCACCCTGGGCACGGGCGCCTACCTCAAGGTGGCTTCCACCGTCTGCTCGACCTTCGCCCTCGCCGCCCGCCCTACTCTGGCTCACCGCCATTGGCCTCATGCGTGCCGCGTCCAGTTCCTCGCCGTGTGTCGCGCCGTCCGCCGTCGGCCGCCTCCCGCGGGTCATGCAGCACCTTGACCGAGCCGCCGCCTCGCCGGCGATCACGTAACCGTCATCGTGCTCGCCCATCTGAACGTCACCCTGCCTCTCCGTCGCCGCCTGCTGCTCTGTGCGCCTGCTGCTCTGTGCGCCTGCTGCGCCGTCGCCTCTCCGTCGCCGCCTGCTTCGCTGAGACCTGCCGCGCCGTCGCCGCTCGTCGCCGCGGGCTCGTTGTTGTCTCCGGTGTTGCCGCTGTCCTCTCGCCAGCCCTCTGAAGTCCACGCCAACCGTCCCCGGTACCGAGCGCGGTCGCTTGGCGATATGCAGCGCTCCTCTCTTTCGTCTTCCCCTCTTCGCGTGCCTCCCTCCCTTCTCCCGCTCATGGAGAAAAGTCGGAAATTGGCATGATCGACTGCTGACAATTGGAGACGGGGGAGGGGGAGAATTTATTCATGGGGCAGGCGTCGTTGTTCAGTCGGTCTGAGATTTCTGCGATGCGCGACCGGACCAGGTCGCGCAATTACTCGGCCGCGCGTGACGAATTCCGCCGTGAGCACGAGCGCCATCGTGAGTGGGGCTTGCGGCAGCGTCACGGTGAGAAGCTCCGGCGCCTGCGCCAGAGCAGAGCCGCGCCCGAAGCTGCGGAAACACAGAAAGGGCCGTCGCCTTCTCCGCTGAGCCCACCATCACGTGCGTCATTGCCGGCTCCGCTGAGCCCACCATCACGTGCGTCATTGCCGGCTCTGTTGAGCGCACCATCGACGGCGTCATCGCCTCCCCCGCAGAGTGCACCATTACGTGCGTCATTACCGGCTCTGTTGAGCGCACCATCGGCTACGTCATCACACGCCCCGTTGAGTGCGCCGCCGACTACGCCCTCGTCTGCTCCGTTGAGTGCGCTATCGCATGGGCCGTCAGTTGCTCCGTTGAGTGCGTCATCGCATGGGCCGTCAGTTGCTCCGTTGAGTGCGTCATCGCATGGGCCATCAGTTGCTCCGTTGGGCGCACCACCAGTTGCGTCATCGCCTGGTCCCGTGGCTGCATCGTGCCGAGCGCTCTCGGCGTCACCGCAGTCTGCGCTCGAATTGTCTTCTTCGGTGTCGGCTGTCACCGTTCGCGTTACAGGCCCGGCGGAAGCGGCCGTTGATCAGACACCGGAGATTACCTCGGGGCGTTCGTCGTCGCGGGTGCGGTCGGCGTGTGTTGCATTCGCTCGATCGCCGTGTGTGCGGGGAGGCTTTTCGGCGCGGCGTGGGATTTTCATGAATTTGTGTGGTCCTTGCAGGGTGGGGGCTGAGGTTTCACTCATTGTTTCCGTGGTGGGGCAGGTTCGTTTGGGTCGCCCGGCTCTGGTCGGCGTTTATTGCTGCTCTATGGGGTTTGTTGTTCGGGTACTGGTTGTCAGGGCTCGGTTCTTTTTTGTCTTGTTGCGGATTTCTAGTTCTGTTCTTGCCCTGAGGTGGGTGAGGTGCCCACGTGGTTTGTGCCTTTTGAGGGGCAGTCATCTGCGGCCTGGTTTGCGTCTTGGGTGCGACGCTGTGGGCTGCTGGTGCCTTTTGCGTTCTCATGAGCGAAATATTTCAGGACCATCGACGTACTCGGGATTCGGAGGGCGCTACCGCGCTTTCGAGAAGCTCACTACCCGACGAGGGCAGCGGGTCGGCGACACCGAGTCCGATTCCCGTTCTCGTGCGCGGGACGCATTCTTTTGTGGCGTTCCGGGCGGGGACGGGATGCTGCGGATCGGCGATCTCGGCCGGGTTCGTGCCGGCTACCGCGTCGTCGACACCAAAGCCGACCGCGCTCTGGAGCTGCCTCAAGAGGTCGGCGGTGCGCTGGTGCAAATCCGGCCGAACGCCGAAGGCAACCTGCTGGAAAGCGCCGGGGTCCGCTGCACGTGCTGGCACGCGCTGGGGCCGGTTGAACGCGCCGGTTGTCGGCCGCGCCTGCTTGGCAGGCGCCGGGGCCGGCTGCCCGCGTCAGTTGTCGGCCGCGCATGCTCGGCCCGCGCCGTTGTCGGCTGCGCATGCTTGGCATGCGCTGGGGCCGGTTGCACGCGCCGGTTGTCGGCTGCGCATGCTCGGCCCGCGCCGTTGTCGGCTGCCCATGCTTGGCACGCGCCGGGGCTGGCTGCCCGAACTGGTTGTCGGTCGCGCATGCTTGGCACGCGCCGGGGGCCGCTGCACGCGTCTGAGATCGGTCGCACGTGCTGGCATGCGCCCCGGGGCCGGGCCGCCCGCGCCGGAGACCGGCTGCACCTGCTCGGCCCCGGACGTGCGTCTTCGTGTCATGTGGAGCGAGCCGGCGATTCTGCGTACCGTGACGCTGCTCTGAGGAAAGACCTCCGCCGTGCGGGACCGTCGCCCGGCAGAGGGCCGTCCCGGAACGCCGGGCGGCAGGTCACAGTTCGACGCGCTGGCCCTTGCCGATCACGACCACGCCGTTGTCGCTGACCGTGTAGAGCTTGCGGTCGCGATCGAGGTCGACGCCGATCTGGGCGCCCTCGGGGATCACCACGTTCTTGTCGATGATGGCGTTGCGGATGACCGCGCGCCGGCCGACCGAGACGCCCTCCATGATGACCGCGCCGTCGACGTGCGCCCACGAGTTGACCCGTACGTTCGGCGAGATGACCGAGCGTTCCACCAGGGCGCCGGAGACGACCACGCCGGGGGAGATCATCGAGTCGATGGCGCGGCCCTGCCGGTCGTCGTAGCCGTGCACGAATTTCGCGGGCGGCCACGAGCCGTAGTTGGTGAAGATGGGCCAGTCGTGGTTGTAGAGGTTGAAGATCGGCAGGGTGGCGATCAGGTCGAGGTGGGCCTCGTAGAAGGAGTCGAGCGTGCCCACGTCGCGCCAGTAGCCGCGGTCCCGGTCGGTGGCGCCGGGCACGTCGTTGTCGCGGAAGTCGTAGACGTTCGCCTCGCCCTTCTCCACCAGCATCGGGATGATGTTGCCGCCCATGTCGTGCTTGCTGTCCGGATTTTGCGCGTCGGCCGAGACCGCCTCGCACAGGGCCCGCGTGGTGAAGACGTAGTTGCCCATCGACGCATACACCTCGTCGGGGGAGTCGGGCAGGCCGACCGCGTCCTTCGGCTTCTCCCGGAACGCCTTGATCTTCTTGCCGTCCTCGGCGACGTCGATGACCCCGAACTGGTCGGCCAGCGACAGCGGCTGGCGGATGCCGGCGACGGTGACCGCCGCGCCCGACGCGATGTGGTCGTTGACCATCTGCTTCGGGTCCATGCGGTAGATGTGGTCGGCGCCGAAGACGATCACGTAGTCGGGCGACTCGTCGTTGATCAGGTTGAGGCTCTGGTAGATCGCGTCGGCGGAGCCGGCGAACCAGCGGGGCCCGAGCCGCTGCTGGGCGGGGACCGGCGTGACGTAGTTGCCGAGCAGCGTCGACATCCGCCACGTCTTGGAGATGTGCCGGTCGAGGGAGTGCGACTTGTACTGCGTCAGCACGACGATCTTGAGATACCCCGCGTTCGCGAGGTTCGACAGCACGAAGTCGATCATGCGATAGATGCCGCCGAACGGCACACCGGGTTTGGCCCGGTCAGCCGTCAAGGGCATCAGGCGCTTGCCTTCTCCACCAGCCAGAACGATCGCAAGCACCTTGACTGCCATGGGGAGGACGCTAATATTCCCGCCGCCCCCGCGCCACCCGAAAGGGCGGTTCGAAATATCTTGCTGACGCTGCCGTCTTCTTACCGGTCAGGCGGCGGGCTGGAAAGCATCCTCGCGCATCAGCGTGTCGATCGCCGCGGCATCGACCGGACGCCCGTAGTGGTAACCCTGCACCAGCGGGCACCCCAGGTCGCGCAGCAGCTCGGCCTGACCGGCGGTCTCCACACCCTCGGCCACCGCCAGCAGGTCCTGGCTACGGGCCAGCTCCAGGATCGCCCTGGTCAGGCTGACGTCCTGGGGCCTTGGCGGGTCCTCGTGCCGGCGGATGAACGACTGGTCGATCTTCAGGATGTCGACCGGCAGGGCGTGCAGGTACGCCAGCGACGAGTAGCCGGTGCCGAAGTCGTCGATCGCGATCCGGATGCCGTGCGCCCGCAGCGAGCCCAGCACCGGCGTGTCCGCGGCGTCGATGAGCACCGATTCGGTGATCTCCAGCACCAGGGCCGCGGCGGGCAGCCCGGTGTCGGCGAGGATCTCCAGCACCGCCGCGGTGAAACCGGGATCGCGCAGCTGGTGGGTGGAGACGTTCACGGTCAGGTAGAGCCCGTGCTCCCGGTGCCAGGTGGCGGCCTGCGCGCACGCCAGCCGCAGCGCGCGGGTGCCGAGCGCCCCGATCAGCCCGGTCTGCTCGGCGATCGGGATGAACACCCCGGGCGGCACCAGTTCGCCGCCACGGCGCCAGCGCATCAGCGCCTCCACCCCGGTGGCCCGGCCGGAGGCCGTGTCGACGACCGGCTGGTAGTGCATGAACAGGCTGCCGTCGGTGAGCGCCTGCCGCAGCCCCGCGGCGGTCCGGGCCCGCTCCGACTGCTCGGCGCGCAGCGACTCGTCGAACCGGGCGGTCCGGGCGCCACCGGCCTGCTTGGCCGCGCGCAGGGCCAGGTCGGCGTCGCCGAGGACGGCGTCGTTGCCGGGGACGCCGTCGGCGAGCCCGGCCCGGGCGGTCAGGTGGATGCGGCGCTCGTCGGCGGCGTACGGGGCGGCCGACACCGCCGTCACCACGCGTTCCGCCAGGTCGGCGGCGTCGGCGCGGGAGGTGATCAGGAACCCGAACTCGTCCCCGCCCAGCCGCGCCACCAGCTCCACCTCGCGCTCGTAGCGCAGCAGGCGTTCGGCCACCTGGCGCAGCACGGTGTCGCCGACGTGGTGGCCGTACGTGTCGTTGATCTCCTTGAACCCGTCGAGCGCGCACAGGATCAGCGCGTACGGCCGGTCCCCGGCGACGGCCCGGCCCAGGTGCTCCAGCAGCAGGTCCCGGTTGGCCAGCCCGGTCAGCGCGTCGTGCCCGGCCCGATGGGCCAGCTGTTGCTGGAGCACCTGCTGCTCCTGCAGCGCCTCGCGGGCCTGGCGTGCCCGGCGCTCGGCGAGCCGGGCCAGGACCACGATCCGCAGCAGCAGGAGCCCGCACAGCCCGGCGGTGAGCAGCGCCGGGACGACCACGGTCACGGACGGCCGGGCGATCGCCGGCAGCAGCGGGCTGGCCACCGCGGCGACGTACATGACGGCCAGGGTGGTCCGGCTCGGCGCCACGTCGGCGGCGGCCGGCTGGGCGGCCCGCGGGTGCAGGGCGGCCGCCACGATCAGCACCCACCACAGCTGCATGAGCAGGTGCGGGCCGCCGCCGGGCAGGAACGGGCGGGCGCCCTCGGCGGCGGTCCCGGCGTAGTACAGGTGCGCGGCGAGCAGCATCGTCCCGCTCGCGGCGACCAGGACGCCGGGCGTCCGGCGGGCGTCGGCCGCGGTCCGCAGCACGGTGCCCAGGATCGCCAGGTCGAGCAGCGCGTAGAGACCGGCCAGAGCGTCGTCGACCATCCCGTAGCCGGGGCGCCCCAGGTACGGCAGGACGACGAACGACCAGGCCAGCATGGCCACGGTCAGGACCACGGCCGCGGCCTCCACCGCGCCGCCCGGCTTGCGGCGGCGGCTGAACTGGACGGCGGCGGCCGCGTGCAGGGCGTACTGGACGGCCAGCGACAGTCCCATCGGCGTGTTCGGCGGCTCGCCGGGGTGCAGCGCCCACCAGAGCGACGCCGCGGTGCCGGCCGCGCCCGCAGCGGAGAACAGCCACCAGCCGCACCGGTGCGACCGGGCCGCCCGCAACAACACCGCGGTGCCGGCCGCCTGGAGGATCGGCCAGGCGTACGGGCTCCCCAGCGCGTGCAGGGCGAGCACGGCGGCGACGCCACCCGCGAGGGCGAGCTGCCAGGCCGGGATGCGGTGGATGGGCACGTGGCCATGTCATCCGACCCCGGTTGCGGCCGGGTTGCGGCGGCGGTTGCTTTCCGGAGTGTGCACCCGGGCGGCGGCTGCAGGAACGGCGGCTAAGCTGCGAGTCGTGACGGACTCCCGACTGCGCGCCGACCTGATCACCCGTGAGTACCCGCCGGAGGTCTACGGCGGCGCCGGGGTCCACCTCGAGTATCTGGCCCGTGACCTGCGCGGGCTCGCCGACGTGCGGGTGCACTGCTTCGGCGCCCCGCGGGACGAGGCCGGCGTCACGGCGTACCCCGAACCCGCCGAGCTGGCGCGGGCCAACGCCGCGCTGCGCACCATGGGTGTCAACCTGGCGATCGCCGAGGGCTGCGCCGGCGCCGACGTGGTGCACAGCCACACCTGGTATGCGAACTTCGCCGGCCACACGGCGAAACTGCTGCACGGCGTCCCGCACGTGGTGACCACGCACAGCCTCGAGCCGCTGCGCCCGTGGAAGGCGGAACAGCTCGGCGGCGGCTACGCGCTCTCGTCGTTCTGCGAGCGGACCGCCATCGAGAACGCGGACGCGATCATCGCGGTGTCCGGCGGGATGCGGCGTGACGTGCTCCGGGCGTACCCGTCGGTCGACCCGGACCGGATCCACGTCGTCTACAACGGCATCGACACCGAGCTCTACCAGCCGGACCGCGGCACCGAGGTGGTCGACCGGCTCGGCATCGACCGCAACCGGCCGAGCGTCGTCTTCGTCGGCCGGATCACCCGGCAGAAAGGCCTGCCCTACCTGATGCGGGCCTGCCAGGAGCTGCCCGCCGAGGCGCAGATCATCCTGCTGGCCGGCGCGCCCGACACCCCGGAGATCGCCGCCGAGGTCGAGGCGCTCGCCGCCGAGCTGCGGGCCAAGCGTGACCCGCAGGGCGTGATCTGGGTGCAGGAGATGCTGCCGAAGCAGGAGGTCATCCAGGTCCTCACGCACGCCACGGTCTTCGTCTGCCCGTCGATCTACGAGCCGATGGGCATCGTCAACCTGGAGGCGATGGCCTGCGAGACCGCGGTGGTCGCCACCGCGACCGGCGGCATCCCCGAGGTGGTCGCCGACGGCGAGACCGGCCTGCTCGTCGGCATCGAGCAGCTTCAGGACGGTACGGGAACGCCCGTCGACCCGGAGCGTTTCGTCGCCGACCTGGCCGCCACCCTGACCCGGGTCCTCAACGACCCGCAGCTGGCCGAGCGGATGGGCCGGGCCGGCCGTCGCCGCGCCGTGGAGAAGTTCAGCTGGTCGCGGATCGCCGAGGACACCCTCGAGATCTACCGGTCGGTGCTGTGAGTCTGTTGCGCCGGCCACCGGTACGGGTGGCGATGCTGCTGTCGGCGGTCCTGTTCGCGGTGGCGGTGCTCGGGATCGGCCTGTTGCGGGCCGCCTTCTACGAGCCGCCGGCCCGGACCGCCGACACCGTGGCGGTGGCCGACGCACCCACCCCGACCGTGACCGGGCTGTGCGGCACCGTGCCGGTGTCGGCGCCGCGGGAGCTGCGTGGCATGTGGCTCACCACGGTCTACAACATCGACTGGCCCAGCAGGCCGGGGCTGCCGCCGGAGCAGGTCCGCGCCGAGTATCTCCGGTGGCTGGACCTGGCCGTCGCGCAGAACCACAACGCGATCTTCGTGCACGTGCGCCCGAGCGGCGACGCGTTCTGGAAATCCGACTACGCCCCGTGGTCGAACTGGCTGACCGGCCGGCTGGACGGCGCCGATCCGGGCTGGGACCCGATGGCGTTCATGGTCGACGAGGCCCACCAGCGCAACCTGGAGTTCCACGCCTGGTTCAACCCGTACCGGGGCACCCAGTTCGCGCCGGACGGCGCCGGCACCGACCTCACCAAGCTCCCCGCGAACCATCCGCTGGTGGTGCACCCGGAGTGGCGGATCGCGCACCCGTCCGGGCCGAAGGGCCGCTACTACTACGACCCGGGCAACCCGGAGGCCCGCAAGTTCGTCGAGGACGCGATGCTGGAGGCGGTCGCGAGATACGACGTCGACGGCGTCCACTTCGACGACTTCTTCTACCCCTACCCCGGCGACGGCAAGGGTCAGGACTTTCCCGACGACGCGTCGTTCGCGAAGTACGGCGGCGGGAAGAGCCGGGCCGACTGGCGCCGGGACAACGTGAACACCCTGGTCCGCGAGATGAAACAGCGGATCGCCGAGGTCAAGCCGTGGGTCAAGTTCGGGATCAGCCCGTTCGGGATCTGGCGCAACGGCGGCGAGGGCTCGGACACCAGCGGTCTGGAGAGCTACAGCGCCATCTACGCCGACACCCGCACCTGGGTGCGCGAGGGCTGGCTCGACTACATCGTCCCGCAGCTCTACTGGACCATCGGGTTCGACAAGGCCGACTACGCCAAGGTGCTGCCCTGGTGGGCGAAAACGGTCAAGGGCACCGGCG
This sequence comes from Actinoplanes philippinensis, assembly GCF_900113015.1. Lineage (GTDB taxonomy): Bacteria > Actinomycetota > Actinomycetes > Mycobacteriales > Micromonosporaceae > Actinoplanes > Actinoplanes philippinensis. Next base: position 290,576 of record NZ_FONV01000003.1, on the reverse strand, counting down.
TGCAGCTCTACATCGGGATGGCCGACTACCGGGTCGGTGAGAAGGGGGACTGGAGCGACCCGGCCGAGCTCGACCGGCAGATGGTCCTCAACGACAAGTTCGGCGTGCAGGGCCAGATCCACTACAGCGCCGCGTCGGTCCGCGGCGACAAGCTCGGCGCGGCCAGCCGCTACCGGGCGAAACACTACGCGACGCCGGCGTTCGTCCCGCGGATCGCGCGGCTTCCGGCAGCGCCGCCGGCGGCGCCCCGGATCACCGCGGCGAACAGGTCCGACGGGGGCGCGGTCACCCTGACGGTCGCCGGCGGCGGTGGCACGAGCTGGGCCCTTTATCGTACGCAGAAAGGCGCGGCCGCCCTCGTCGCAACAGGCCGGGCCGGCAGCCCCGTGGCCGACCCGAAGCCACCGGCCGGCCCCGCCACCTACTGCGTCAGCGGCCTCGACCGTTCCGCCAACGAGGGGCCGCTGAGCAGCCCGTTCACGATCGCCGGCTGACGGTCACACGGCACCGGTGGCGTAAATCCAGCATTTCGTTCCGTAGCGCCCTGTTTGCGGCTTTAGCGTGATTTTGTGCCCCGAATCATCGCGCTCATGACCGCCGCCGCGCTGGCCACCGCCGTCACCCCGTCGGCCGCCCACGCGGGCCCGCCCGGCGAACCGGACAGCGGAACCTTCGCCCCGATCACCGCGCCCGTCGCCCCGGCCGGCGTGAATGCCGCCCCGGCCGGCGTGAATGCCGCCCCGGCCGGCGTGAATGCCGCCCCGGCCCGCGTGAGTACCGCCTCGGCCGGTGTGCAGGCCGCCCCGGCCGGCGTGAATGCCGCCCCGGCCCGCGTGAGTACCGCCTCGGCCGGTGTGCAGGCCGCCCCGGCCGGCGTGCGAACGGCTCCCGCTGCCGCCGGGGTCAGCTCGGCGACGGCCGCGAGTGTGCCGCCGCCGGACGACCCGGTCGCCGAGCGCCTCACCGCCGCGCTGCTGGCGGCCGGGGAGGCGCCGGCCGGGTTCACGCCGCAGACGGACGCCGTCGACGACCTGTTCGCGCGGATCCCGGCCGAGATCGCGGCGTGCGGCACCGGCGCCCGGGTGCCCGCCGGGACGGTGTACCGGGAGTACGTGCGTGGCGCCGGTGAGGAGGAGCTGCTGGTCGAGACCCTGGCCGAGCCGGGGGCCGACGCGGCGCGGGCGGCGGTGACGAAGCTCGCCGGGGTGCTGCCCGCCTGCACGTCGTTCACCAGGGCCGCGGGCGAGGTGCCGGCGGACATGGGGTTCGCGCTCAGTGCGTACCCCCTGGCTCCGGCGATCGGTGACGCCTCGGCGGCCGTGAGTTTCGTGATGACCGTGCCCACGCTGAAACTGACGGTGAAGGGCCGCCTCCTGGCGGCCGCCGCCGGGAAGACCTACGTCACCGTCATGCTGATGTCCGAGGCCGACCCGAAGGTCGCCGACCTGGAGGCCGCCGCCCGCGCCGCGGTCGCCAAGGTGGCCTAGGGTCCGTGTCGGCATGCGACCTCGCCTCGCACTCGGCCGCATTCCGAAACGGACCCTAGCCGGTCACCCGCCCTCCGGCGACCTCGAGGCGGCGGTCGGTGGCGACCGCCTCCAGCATCCGCCGGTCGTGGGTGACCAGCAGCAGCGTGCCGGTGTAGGAGGCCAGCGCCGACTCCAGCTGCTCGATGGCCGGCAGGTCCAGGTGGTTGGTCGGCTCGTCGAGGACCAGCAGGTTCACCCCGCGAGCCTGGAGCAGGGCGAGCGCCGCCCGGGTCCGTTCGCCGGGGGAGAGGGTGACGGCCGGGCGCAGCACGTGCGCCGACCGCAGGCCGAATTTCGCCAGCAGCGTGCGCACGTCGGCGTCCGGCCAGTCGGGCACCGCGGCGCCGAACGCCCGGGCCAGCGGCTCGCCGCCGAGGAACAGGCCGCGGGCCTGGTCGACCTCGCCGACCACGACGCCGGGCCCGAGGTGCTGGGCGCCCGCGTCGAGGGGCAGCCGGCCGAGCAGCGCGGCCAGCAGGGTGGACTTGCCGGACCCGTTGGCGCCGGTGATCGCCACCCGGTCGGCCCAGTCGATCTGCAGCGTCACCGGGCCGAGGGTGAAGTCGCCACGGTGGACCACGGCGTCGCGCAGGGTGGCCACCACCGCGCCGGCCCGGGGCGCCGCGGCGATCTCCATCCGCAGCTCCCACTCCTTGCGCGGCTCCTCGACCACCTCCAGGCGCTCGATCATCCGCTCGGTCTGCCGGGCCTTGGCCGCCTGCTTCTCGCTGCTCTCCCCGCGCATCGCCTTGGCGATCTTGTCGTTGTCGGGGGCCTTGCGGCGGGCGTTGCGGACGCCCTTGTCCATCCAGGCGCGCTGCATGCGGGCGCGTTCGAGCAGGTCCTCCTTCTTGTCGGCGTACTCCTCGTACTCCTCGCGGGCGTGCCGGCGTGCCCGGTCGCGTTCCTCCAGATAGGAGGCGTAGCCGCCGCCGAACAGGTTGACCTGGCTCTGGGCCAGGTCGAGCTCGAGCACCTTGGTCACGGTCCGGGTGAGGAACTCGCGGTCGTGGCTGACCAGCACCGCGCCCGCGCGCAGCCCGGACACGAACGCCTCCAGCCGGGCCAGCCCGTCCAGGTCCAGGTCGTTCGTCGGCTCGTCGAGCAGGTAGATGTCGTAGCGGCTGAGCAGCAGCGACGCCATCCCGGCGCGGGCCGCCTGGCCACCGGAGAGCGCGGTCATCGGCAGCTCCAGATCGAAGCCGAGGTCGGACTCGGCGATCCGTTCCTCCAGGTCGGCGCCGCCCAGGTCGAGCCAGCGGTCCAGCGCGGCCGCATACCGGTCGTCGGCGCCGGGCTCGCCGTCGGCGAGGGCGAGGGCCGCCGCGTCCATCGCCTCCTGGGCGGCGGTGACGCCGGTGCGCCGGCCCAGGAAGCCGCGCACGCTCTCGCCGGGGCGGCGCTCCCGCTCCTGCGGGAGATATCCGACGTTGGCGGTGGGCGGGCTCAGCGCGACGCTCCCGCTCTCCAGGGGGATCGACCCGGCGAGGGTACGCAGCAGCGTCGTCTTGCCCGCGCCGTTCACCCCGACCAGCCCGATCACGTCGCCGGGAGCCACGACCAGGTCGAGTCCGGTGAAGAGGGTGCGGTCCCCGTGTCCCGCGGCGAGTTGCCGGGCGATCAGTGTGGCGCTCATCCGCCCATCCTCTGACATTCATACATGACGATATGGTGTGGCGATGCGACTGCTCGCCAGAGGCCTCTGTGTCCTCATGGTCCTCGCCGGGTCGGCGGTCACCGCCGCGACCCCGGCCCACGCCGCGACCGGGACCCAGCCGGTCCACGACTACGCCGCCGCCATCCGGGAGCGGGTCTGGGTGCAGACCCCGGTGGACAGCGACGCCGACGGCCGGCCCGACCGGGTCGCCGTCCGGATCATCCGGCCCGACACCACGGCCAAGGTGCCGGTGATCTTCCAGGCCAGCCCGTACTACGCGGGCCTCAACGACGTCCCGAACCACGACGACATCGACCGCGGCGCCGCCGGCCTCACCGCCGCCGCGACCGCCGACCGGGCCGAGACCATCACCTTCGCCGGCTATCTGGACAACTACTTCGTGCCCCGCGGGTACGCGGTGATCTTCGCCGACAGCCTCGGCAGCGGCGGCTCGGACGGCTGCCCCACCTCCGGTGGGCGCAACGAGACCCTCGGCATGAAGGCCGTGATCGACTGGCTGAACGGGCGCGCGCCCGGCTTCGACGCCGGCGGCGCTCCGGTGCGGGCCGGCTGGACGACCGGGCGGACCGGCATGATCGGCGTCTCCTACAACGGCACCCTGCCCAACGCGGTCGCCGCGACCGGGGTGCGCGGCCTGGAGACGATCGTGCCGATCGCCGCGATCTCCAGCTGGTACGACTACTACCGCGCCAACGGCGGGGTGGTGGCGCCCGGCGGCTTCCAGGGCGAGGACACCGACATCCTGGCCAAGGCCGTCCTCACCCGCGCGGACCCGTCGGTCTGCGCGCCGGTCATGGAAGCGCTCGAACGGGACCAGGACCGGGCGACCGGCGACTACAGCCGCTACTGGGACGAGCGCAACTACCTGCGCGACGCGGACAAGGTGCGGGCCAGCGTGCTGCTGGTGCACGGGCTGCACGACTTCAACGTGCGCACCCTGCACGCCGGGCAGTGGTGGGACGCCCTCGGCCGCAACCACGTGCCCCGCAAGATCTGGCTGCACCAGGCCGGGCACACCGACCCGTTCAACGTCCGCCGCGCCGAGTGGCTGGACACCCTGCACCGGTGGTTCGACCAGTGGCTGTACCGGATCGACACCGGCATCATGCGCGAGCCGGTCGCCGACGTCGAGGTCGCGCCGCACCGGTGGGTGACCTCGCGGTCCTGGCCGCTCCCGGGCCGGCAGACCAGCCTGCGCCTCGGGTCCGGGCCGCGGCAGGCCTTCGTCGACGACACCGCCCGCACCGCCGAGTCGCTGGCCGCCGCCCCGGACGCCGCCGACCCGAACCGGTTCGTGCACCTGACCACGCCGCTGAGCAGGGACGTCCGGCTCTCCGGGACACCGGAGGTCACCGTCCGTGCCGACCTCACCGGTGACTCGCCGTATCTGACGGCGCTGCTCGTCGACTACGGGACGGCCGACCGGTTCGTCCGGGTGCGTACCCTCGCCGAGCAGGACTGCGTCGGGCCCGGCATCGACGGCGACCCCGGCTGTTTCGCCCGGCGCGAGTACGTGACGGAGCCGTCCGGCTACGAGATCGTCACCCGCGGCTGGATCGACGTGCGCAACCGGCTGTCACCGGCGCGGACCACGCCGATCACCGCCGGCAAGGCGTACACGTTCCGGTTCCCGTTGCAGAGCACCGACCACGTGTTCGCGGCCGGGCACCGGATCGGCGTGGTGCTGATCTCCACCGACCGTGACCACACGCTGCGGTACCCGGCCGGCACGGTGGTCGGCGTCCGGCCCGGCTCGTCGTACCTGACGGCGCGTCTCAGCTGACGATCGGGACGGCCGCGCCGCTGACCCGTACCCCCTTGATCTCCGGATCGAGACGGACGGTGATGCGGCTCGGCCGCCCCATGTCGTCACCCTGACGCAGCGTGATCGTCGCATCGTCGGCGGCGAGGCCCAGCTCCCGCAGGTAGCCGCCGAACGCCGCCGCGGCCGCGCCGGTCGCCGGATCCTCGTAGACGCCGCCGACCGGGAACGGGTTGCGCACGTCGAACTCGTCCGCCCCGGCCCGGAACACCAGCTGCACCGTGGTCCAGCCGCGCTCGGTCATCAGCGCCTTCAGGGCGGGCACGTCGTAGTCCAGGCCGGCGAGCCTCGCACGGCTGCGCACGGCGAGAATCGGATGGTACGCCCCACCGAACCCCACCTTCGGCGCAAGAAGCGGGTCAAGGTCACCGGCGTCCCACCCGAGCGCCGCCAGCAGGGCCGTCAGATCGTCCGCCGCCAGGTCGGCGACGTGCGGGTCCACGCTGGTCAGCGTCGCCGTCCCGTCCTCGCCGACGACCACCGGCACGTCACCGGCGTTGGTCTCGAACAGGTGCTCGCCCGGCCCCAGCGCCACCGCCGTCGCCACCGTCGCGTGCCCGCAGAACGGCACCTCGGCGAGCGGGCTGAAGTAACGCACCCGGAAACGGTCGCCGTCACGGGCTGTCACGAACGCCGTCTCGGAATAGCCGATGTCGGCCGCGATCGCCTGCATGGCCGCGTCGTCCAGGGCGCTCGCGTCGAGCACCACACCGGCCGGATTACCTCCTTCCGGATCGTGGGCGAATGCGGCGTACCTCTGAATGTCGGTCGTCATGCCGGGAAGCGTGCCGCGCGGCCGCCGACCGCAACCAGAGCCAATCCCGCGGCCCTGGATGTGTCCGCCCGCACAGTCGTTGTTTGTCACAGGGGAGGGGTAGCGTTCGTGCGGTGACAGAGGCGCCCATCGCGATCACACCCGTTCCGCCCGCCGACCTGCCCCGCACGCTGGGTGAGCTGCGTGCCACCGGCCACGAGTTCCGCACGGTCAAGCAGGAGCTGCGCGACAACCTGCTGGCCCGGCTCGGCTCCGGCGGCCCACGCTTCCCCGGCATCGTCGGTTATGACGACACCGTGCTGCCCGAGGTCGAGCGCGCGCTGCTCGCCGGCCACGACATGGTGCTGCTCGGCGAGCGCGGCCAGGGCAAGACCCGGCTCATCCGCGCGCTCGTCGGCCTGCTCGACGAGTGGACGCCCTACATCGAGGGCTCCGAGCTGCACGAGCATCCGTATCATCCGCTCACCCCGGCCGCCCGCCGCCGTGCCGCCGAGGCCGGTGACCTGCTGCCGATCGCCTGGCTGCACCGCTCCGAGCGGTATGGCGAGAAGCTCGCCACCCCCGACACCAGCGTCGGCGACCTGATCGGCGACGTCGACCCGATCAAGGTGGCCGAGGGCCGCGCGCTCGGCGACCCGGAGACCATCCACTTCGGCCTCGTGCCGCGCACCAACCGGGGCATCTTCGCCGTCAACGAGCTGCCCGACCTCGCCGAGCGCATCCAGGTGTCGCTGCTCAACGTGCTGGAGGAGCGTGACATCCAGGTCCGCGGCTACCAGCTGCGGCTGCCGCTCGACCTGCTGCTCGTCGCGTCCGCCAACCCGGAGGACTACACGAACCGCGGCCGGATCATCACGCCGTTGAAAGACCGGTTCGGCGCCGAGATCCGCACCCACTACCCGATCGACCTGTCCCTGGAGACCGCGCTCATCCAGCAGGAGGCGGCGCTCGTCGCGCAGCTGCCGGACTTCCTGGTGGAGGTGCTGGCGCGGTATACGCGAGGCGTCCGCGAGTCGCCGTCGGTCGACGCCCGCTCCGGCGTGTCCGCCCGGTTCGCGATCGCCGCCGCCGAGACCGTCGCCGCGTCCGCGCTGCGCCGGGCCGGTCTGCGCGGCGAGCGTGAGGCCGTCGCCCGGATCTGCGACACCGTCTCGGTGACCTCCACGCTGCGCGGCAAGGTCGAGTTCGAGAGCGGCGAGGAGGGGCGGGAGACCGAGATCCTCGGCCACCTGCTGCGCGTCGCGACCGCCGAGACGTTCCGGGCCCGCCTCGCCGGCCTCGACCTGTCCGGCTTCACCGACCTGGTCGCCGAGGGCGCCATCATCCAGACCGGCGACCTGGTCAGCGCCGACGAGCTGCTCGCCCAGATCGGCACGGTCCCCGGCCTGGCCAAGGTCCTCGACCGGCTCGGCCTCGGCGACGCCCCCAGCGCGGGGCAGGCGGCCTCGGGCATCGAGTTCGCGCTGGAGGGGTTGCATCTGACGCGGCGCTTGGCAAAGGAGCTGACCGACGACGGCCGCACCATCTACGGGAGCTGATCCGCTGATGCCCACCGTGGTTCCCCCTCGGCCGGCCACACCGGTGGCGGCCTCGGCCGCTTTCCGGGCCGGTGCCGAGCCCGCATTCCCCGCCGTTTGGCGGGCCGGGACCGGCGTTTGGCGGGCCGGGGCCACCCCGGCCTCGGCCGGCGCCGTTCCGGCCACCCCCTCCCTCCCTTCTCTCGCGTCTGGGGTTTCGCGGTGAGCGGCAATGTCTTTCGGTACGGGGCCTGGCGGGACGGACCCGATCCGCTCGCTCCGCCCTACGACGTCCGGGCCGCCGTCGACGAGATGGGGGAGCGGGTCCTCGCGGGTGACAGCCTCCGGGACGCGCTGCGTGACCTGATCCGGCGCGGTCCGCGGGACGGTCGTGGCCTCGACTCGCTGCGTGAGCGGGCCCGTCGGCTGCGGCGTGACGCGCTGCGCCGCGGCAACCTGGACGGGGCGGTGACCCGGGCGCGGCAGATGCTCGACCAGGCGCTGGCGACCGAGCGTGACTCGCTGGCCGCCCGGGACGACGACGGGGCCCGGTTCAACGAGGCGGTCCTCGACAACCTCCCACGATCGGTTTCCCAGGCGGTCTCCGACCTGTCGGATTACGACTGGTCCTCCGCGGAGGCGCGGGAGATCTACCAGCAGATCCTGGCCGGCCTCCGTGAGGAGGTGATCTCCCAGCGCTTCGCCGGCATGAAACAGGCCCTCCAGCAGGGCGACATGACCGAGGTATCGGACATGCTCCAGGATCTGAACGACCTCCTGGCCCGCCACGCCCGCGGCGAGGACACCGGCGACGCCTTCCGCGACTTCATGGACCGGCACGGCCGATTCTTCCCCGACAACCCGCAGAACGTCGACGAGCTGATCGACTCCCTGGCCCGCCAGGCCGCCGCCGCGGAACGCCTGATGCGCTCGCTGAGCCCACAGCAGCGCGAGGAGCTGGAACAGCTGATGGCCCAGGCTCTCGGCGACGGCCCGCTCCGCGACCGGATGGCCGAGCTGACCGACAACCTGCGAGCCCTGCGCCCCGGCCTGAACTGGGGCCGCGGCGAACGCATGCGCGGCCCCGCCGACCTCGGCTACGGCGACGCCACCGCCGCGCTCGGGGAGATCGCCGATCTCGACGAGCTGATCGACCAGCTCGGTCAGGAGCATCCCGGCGCGACCCTCGACGACGTCGACGTCGAGGCCGTCGAACGCCAGCTCGGCCGATCCGCCGCCGACGACCTGCGCCGCCTCCGCGAGCTCGAGCGTGAGCTGCGCCGCCAGGGCTGGGTGCAACGCGACGCCGACGGCCTCACCCTGTCACCGAAGGCGCTGCGCCGCCTCGGCCGGACCGCCCTGTCGGCGATCTTCCGCGACGTCGCCGGCAAACGCGGCCAGCACGACATGCGTGACGCCGGGGCCGCCGGCGACCTGATCGGCTCGTCGCGCCGATGGGAGTTCGGCGACGATCAACCGCTGGACGTGGTCCGCACGATCGGCAACGCGGTCCGCCGCCGGGCCGCGGGTGGCGCCGCCACTCTTCCGGTACGCCTGGAGCCCGACGACTTCGAGGTGGCCGAAACCGAGCGTCGCGTGTCGGCGGCGGTGGCGCTGTGTGTGGACCTGTCCTATTCGATGTATGCCGACGGCCGCTGGGGCCCGATGAAACAGACCGCCCTGGCCCTGTCGCACCTGGTGGCGACCAAGTACCCACAGGACGCCCTGCAGATCATCGGTTTCGGCCGGTATGCGCAGACGCTGTCGCAGGGGGAGCTGGCCGCCATCGAGCCGACCATCGAGAAGGGCACGAACCTCCAGCACGCCCTCAAGCTCGCCGCCCGGCACGTGCGCCGCCATCCCGGAGCGGAGCCGGTGATCCTGGTCGTGACCGACGGCGAGCCCACCTCCCACCTCGAACCGGACGGTGAGGCGGTCTTCTGGTGGCCACCGCTGCCGGAGACGGTCCAGGCCACGATTCACGAGGTGGACCTGCTGACCCGCTTCGGCGCCACCCTGAACGTCTTCATGCTCGGCGAGGACCCCGGCCTGCGGCGTTTCGTCTCCGCCGTGGCGCACCGCAACGGCGGCCGGGTCTTCAGTCCCGACCCGGCAGACCTGGGGCGCTACGTGATCGACGACTACGTCCGCGCCCGCCGGGGCCGCAACACCCACTGATCCCGGCGTCGCCAGCCGTCCCGCCGGCCTCAGCGCGTGCCGCTGACGATTCGTCGCCGGGGCGGCTGCGGTCCAGGAGGAGACATCGATCCAGTCGGGAGGCTAGCCTCCTAGGATGCTCTGGCGGGTGTGGCCCGTGTGACTGCGCGTCAGGCTGTAGGACGCGGCTGGTTATAGTTGCTCGGCGAGCGACCGGAGCACGTACACACCGTCGCCAGGCAGGTCGGCGGTGAGCGGCCCGGGCTCGCGCATTGAGCCGGGCGGGGGCCTCGGCCGAGGGGGAGAGGAAGTCGCGATGTCGCAGCAACCTGCGCCGTCCATCGAGTCCTCCGATCGGATCTGGACCCTGCCCAACGCGATCAGCTTCATCCGGCTGCTGGGCGTGCCGCTCTTCCTGTATCTGCTGCTCGGCGTCGAGAACGATGTCGCCGCTGTGATCGTGCTGATGATTGGCGGCTCGACCGACTGGGTGGACGGCTACATCGCCCGCCGGATGAATTCGGTGAGTCGTCTGGGTGAGCTGCTGGACCCGTTCGCGGACCGGCTCTACATCGTGGCGACGCTGATCGGCTTCACCGTGCGCGAGGTGATCCCGCTGTGGCTGACCGGGGCGTTGCTGCTGCGTGAGGCGGTCCTCGGCGTGGTGCTGCTGATCCTGCGCCGGCACGGGTATGGTCCGCCGCCGGTGCACTACGTCGGCAAGACCGGGACGTTCCTGCTGCTGGCGTCGTTCCCGCTGATCCTGCTGGCGAAGGCGGTGCCGTCGATCGAGTGGTGGGTCGGGCCGGTGGGCTGGGGCCTGTCCTGGTGGGCGCTCGGGCTGTACTGGTGTGCGGCGGCCCTCTACGTGGTTCAGGCGGTGCGTGTGCTGCGCGCCGACCGTGAGGGTTCCTCGTGAGCCGTCCGCTCGGCGACGCCTCGCCGGCCAGGGCCGCGCTGCGGGAGCCGAGTGGCGCCTGGGAGGGGCTCGGCAGCATCGGCGGGCCGCCGGATCCGGACGGTGGTTCGGGCAAGCGGCGGTGGGGCCCGGACTTCTTGACCGAGTTGTTCCAGAACCCCCTGGACCCGGGTTACGCGGACGCGGCGGCGCGGCGGGCGAAGGAGGGCCCCCGGACGGGGGCTCGTCGTCGTGTGGCGGCGGTGTCGGCGGCGCTGACCCTGGCGGTGATCGGGTTCCTGCTGGTGGTGGCCTATCGGCAGACGATGGCGGAGGAGCCGGCGCGGACGCAGGCGCGGGCCGACCTGATCGGCCAGGTGCAGAACCGGCGTGCGGAGACCGAGCGGTTGCAGCGCCGGGCGGACGCGTTGGCCGATGAGGTGGCGGCGCTGCGCGACCGGGAGCTGAGCGGTGAGACGGCGGCGCGGCTGCGGGATCTGGAGGCGGTCACCGGGATGGCGCGGGTGCGTGGTTCCGGGGCGCGGGTGACGGTGGTGGACGGTCCGACGTCGGTGGACGCGGTGACCGGGGAGCGGCGGACCGAGGCGCAGGTCAAGGACACCGATCTGCAGCTGGCGGCGAACGCGTTGTGGGAGGCCGGGGCCGAGGCCATCATGATCAACGGGCAGCGGCTGACGGCGACGTCGCGGATCCGGCAGGCCGGTGAGGCGATTCTGGTGGACATCCGGCCGGTGGGTTCGCCGTACGAGATCGTGGCGATCGGGCCGGACGATCTGGCCGACGATTTCCGCAAGGGGTATGCGGGCCAGTTCTTCGAGACGTTGTCGGCGCGGTTCGGGATCTCGTTCGAGACGGCCGAGGCCGACGACGTGACGCTGGAGGCGGCGACCGAGTTGAAGTTGCGTTCGGCCGAGCCCAGCATCGCGCCCGCTCCGTCGGGTTCCGCGAAGGTGTCGTCCGGTGCGGGGTCGCCCGTGCCGGGTTCGTCAGTGACGGAAGGCGGCCGATGATCGCCGTACTCGCCCTGCTCGTCGGTGTCCTGCTGGGCATCCTGTTCGAACCGTCGGTTCCGCCGGAGCTGGTGCCGTATCTGCCGATCGCGGTGGTGGCGGCGCTGGACGCGGTGTTCGGCGGGGTGCGGGCCAAGTTGGACGGCATTTTCGACGACAAGCAGTTCGTGGTGTCGTTCATCTCGAACGTGCTGGTGTCGGGTCTGATCGTCTACGTCGGTGACCAGCTGGGTGTGGGTGGCCAGTTGTCGACGGGTGTCGTGGTGGTGCTCGGCGTGCGGATCTTCGGTAACGTCGCGGCGATCCGACGGCACCTCTTCCGGGCATAGGACGCGAGATGACCGATCCTGACGGCACACCGGGCGCCTCCCGGCCCCATGACGACGATCTTCCGGGTGGTACGCCAGCAGGCGTCGCGCCGTATGTGGAGGAGGAGCCGACCGTCCCGCTGGCGGCCGGCCGTGTGCTGCCCGTGTTCCCGGACCCGGACGGCCCGACGGTGAACCTGACCGGCCGTGCTCTGGCAGCCCCGGACGGGCCCATGGCAGACGAGGGGCGGACGGCGCCACCCGCCGGCCGTGTCCTGGCAGGTCCGGACGAATCCGCGGCGGGGCATGGGCGGACGGCCCCACCCGCCGGTCATGCCCTGGCAGGTGCGGACGGATCCGCGGCGGGGGACGAGCGGACGGTGTCGCTGACCGGCCGTGGTCCGGCGGATGACCCGGTGGTGGCCGAGCGGGACGGCGCCGGAGCCGCGGAGGGGCTGACGGCTGCGGGGGCTGATCGTGTGCCGGCCGGCGGTCCGGAGGGAGCCGGGGGGAAGGGGAGTGCTTCGGCCGTACCCCCTGGTGATCTTGATCTCGGGGAGTCGGTGGCGGAGCCTCGGACGGGTGAGCCGGGGGAGACGTCGGACACGTCACCCGATCCGTCGATTTCCGGGGCCGCCGAAGGTGATCTTGATCGCCCGCGGATCCGGCGGCCGGCGCCGGCCGGGACGTTGATCTGGGTGCTGCTGGCGTTGCTCGGGTTCACGCTCGTGGTGCAGTTGCGCAGCAACGACGCGGATGACGGGCTGGCCGCGACGCGGCAGGAGGACCTGGTTCGGATCCTGAGTGATCTGGAGTCGGAGGACAGCCGTCTGCTGGCTCAGATCGCGGGGCTGGAGCAGAGTAAACAGCAGCTGAACTCCGAGGTCGGAGGCCGTGAGGCGGCGGTCGCGGAGGCGCAGCGGCGCAGTCAGGACCTGGGGTTGCTGGCCGGCACGGTGGCGGGTCGCGGGCCGGGTCTGGACATCACGTTGAGTGATGTGCGGGCGTCGGACGTGCTGAACACGGTGCAGGAGCTGCGGGGCGCCGGTGGTGAGGTGATGCAGCTCAACGGGGCGAACGGGACGTCGGTGCGGTTGGTAGCGTCGAGTTTCTTCGTGGACGCCTCGGGTGGTGGCATCATCGCCGACGGTGAGGAGCTGGTCGGTCCGTTCCATCTTCTGGTGATCGGGCCGGCGAGCACGATGAGTACGGCGCTGCAGATCCCGGGCGGGGTGGTGGCGTCGGCGAAGAGTGACGGCGGTAGCGTGACCATGGACTCGCGTTCGCTGGTCGAGGTGACCGCGGTGCGGAAGGCGGCAGCCTTGCGATACGCGCGTCCGGTGTCGTGATTAACGGAGGAAGCGTTGATTCCTGAGGATCTGCGGTATACCGCGGAGCACGAGTGGGTCGCCGGTGACGGCAGTGGGCCCGTGCGGGTGGGTATCACCCATTTCGCGCAGGACGCGCTGGGTGACATCGTGTATGTGCAGTTGCCCGATGAGGGCACGGTGGTGCAGGCGGGCGACTCGCTCGGTGAGATCGAGTCGACCAAGAGCGTCTCGGAGATCTACGCGCCGATCTCGGGCACGGTGGTGGCGAAGAACGCGACGCTCACCGATGAGCCGGAGATCATCAACGGCGAGCCGTATGCGGCGGGTTGGCTGGTGGAGATCGCGCCGGACGATCCGGGGTCGGTGGCGGCGCTGCTGGATGCCGCGGCGTACCGGGCTCTCACCGAAAGCTGACGCCGCGGGCATTTCATGCCCGTCCATTCGTTCTTCCGCGAGTCCGGTTGCCCGCGATATTGGTGCTGACTAGGCTCGCGGAGCACACCGATAACTGTTATTCCTTTGAAACCGATAGTCGTGCGTCGGGCCGAAATGGCCCCGGCGGGGCCGCAACGTCGCTGGCTTCGCTGGGAGGCGACGACCAACTGATCCGTGAGGTGGTCCGATGACGCGCCCAGACGACGAGTTCCCCCCGCTCGACGTCACGTCCACGCTGAACCTTGGCGCCCTTGACGAGGTGCTGGAGGGACCCGAGACGGACGTGGTTCCGAGCCGGATGGCCGGCTCGCTCCCCCCGGGGATGGCTCTGCTGGTGGTGCGCCGTGGGCCCAACGCCGGCGCCCGCTTCCTCCTCGATCACGATGTGACGACCAGCGGCCGACACCCGGACAGTGACATCTTCCTCGACGACGTGACGGTGTCGCGTCGCCACGCCGAGTTCCACCGTGACGGCGGGACCTTCACGGTTCGTGACGTCGGCTCCCTGAACGGTACGTATGTGAACCGGGAGAGGGTTGAGGCCGCGACGCTGAGCAATGGCGACGAGGTCCAGATCGGCAAGTTCCGTCTGGTGTTCATCGCCGGTCCGCGGCCGGAGGGCGAGGGCCGGGCGTGACGGCGTCGGGGGCGGCTGCGCGTGATCCGGGGGCCTCGCGCCCTCAGGACGGGCGTGAGGGTGCGCTGATGAGCATCGGGGAGGTGCTGGCCCATCTGCGCACCGAGTTCCCCGACACCACGATCTCGAAGTTGCGGTTCCTGGAGGCGGAGGGTCTGGTCGACCCGCAACGCACCGCCTCCGGGTACCGGAAGTATTCGTGGAACGATGTGGCGCGGCTGCGGTTCGTGCTGACCGCGCAGCGTGACCAGTATCTTCCCTTGCGGGTGATCCGGGAGCAGCTGGACCGGATGGAGAAGGAGCCGGTGGTTCCGCAGCGGCCCACGCTGGTGGCGGTGGGGACGCAGCAGGCCAAGGATCCGGCGGATTCCCGTGTGCCGAAGGCGGATCTGGTCGAGCGGACCGGCGTCGATGAGGCGCTGCTGGCGGAGCTGGAGCAGATCGGCCTGGTGACGGCGCGTCCGCCGGGCTGGTATGACGCCGATCAGGTGATCATCGTGGAGGCCGTGGTGGGTCTCACCCATTACGGGCTGGAGGTTCGGCACCTGCGTGCGTTCCGCAATGCCGCGGACCGTGAGGTGGGCCTGTTCACACAGTTGCTGGCGCCGATGGCGCGTCAGCAGGACCCGGCGGCGCGGGCTCGGGCGGCCGAGACCGCGCGTGAGCTGCAGGCGCTCTCGCAGCGGTTGCATGCGGCTCTGGTCCGGTCGGGTCTCCGGGGTGAGTTGGGCCGCTGAACCCGCCGCCGTGCGGATCAGGTACCCGTGTTGTGCGTGTACCGTGCAGGTTAGGGCGGCTGCGCTGCAGCCGAGACAATAACGACACGGAGGCGGCGGTGCGTGAGCTGAGCGTGGTCGGGGTCCGGGTGGAGCTGCCCAGCAACCAGCCGATCGTGTTGCTGCGGGAGGTCGACGGTGACCGTTACCTCCCCATCTGGATCGGTGCGGTGGAGGCCACCGCGATCGCCTATGAGCAGCAGGGTGTCAAGCCGGCCCGGCCGTTGACCCATGATCTCCTGCGGGACATCCTGGCGGCGTTGAAGGCGCCGTTGAAGGCGGTCGAGATCACCGAGTTGAAGGACAATGTCTTCTACGCCGATCTGCTGATCGGTGACAATCTGCGGGTGTCGGCGCGGCCGAGTGACTCGATCGCGCTGGCGTTGCGGGTGGGCGCGCCGATCCGGTGTGCCGATCAGGTGCTCACCGAGGCGGGGATCGTGATCCCTGACGAGCAGGAGGACGAGGTGGAGAAATTCCGCGAGTTCCTCGACCAGGTGAGGCCCGAGGATTTCGCAGGGTGACATCGACGGGCACCGTTCGTCCGTGCGCGGCGTGTCGAGCGGTTACCTCCATGTTTCGGCTGTGATTGAGATATACGCTCGTGAAGTCCAGGTGAACCGGCACACCGCCTAGATTTTGATCATGGGCGCGGGGAGGTAGTCGCGTGCACGAGCAACCTCTTGAAGGCCCACTCGTCGGCGAGGACGGCGAGGTCGGATATCGCGGGGTGACCGCCTGTCAGGCGGTCGGGATCAGCTATCGGCAGCTCGACTACTGGGCGCGGACCACGCTGGTGGTCCCGAGTGTGCGGGACGCTTCCGGCTCCGGCACCCAGCGGCTCTACTCGTTCCGCGACCTGGTCGTTCTCAAGGTGGTCAAGCGTCTGCTGGACGCCGGGGTGTCGTTGCAGAACATTCGCCGGGCGATCGACACGCTGCGCTCGCGCGGGGTGGACGATCTGGCCGAGATCACGCTGATCTCGGACGGGACGACGGTGTACGAGTGCCGTTCCCCGGAGGAGGTCGTCGACCTGTTGCAGGGCGGCCAGGGTGTGTTCGGCATCGCGATCGGCGGGGCGTTCAAGGAGATCCAGGGTTCGCTGTCGCACCTGCCGGCGGAGCCCGTGTCGGGTCCGCAGCCGGTCGGCGCCGCCGCTGCCCCGGATGAGAACGACGAGTTGGCGGCGCGCCGGGCCCGGCGCCGTGCGGGATAACGGACAGCTACTGACCGGATTCGTGGCTACTGTCTCTGCGTGACCCACATCGCAGACAGCCACGATGTCATTCAGGTCCGCGGGGCGCGGGAGAACAATCTCCGTGACGTCTCGCTCGACATCCCGAAGCGGCGCCTGACCGTTTTCACCGGGGTCTCCGGCTCCGGCAAGTCGTCGCTGGTGTTCGGGACGATCGCCGCCGAGTCGCAGCGGATGATCAACGAGACATATTCGGCGTTCCTGCAGTCGTTCATGGGAAGTCCGGCGCGCCCGGATGTGGACGCGCTGCACAATCTGAGTGCGGCGATCGTCGTCGACCAGGAGCGGATGGGGGCGAATGCCCGGTCCACCCTCGGGACGGCCACCGACGCGTACACCATGCTCCGGATCATCTTCAGCCGTCTCGGGTCGCCGGGCGCCGGCAGCGCGCTGGCGTACTCGTTCAACGCCGAGGGGATGTGCCCGAACTGCGAGGGCCTCGGCAAGGTGTCGAGCCTCGACCTGGATCAGCTCGTCGACAGGTCGAAGTCGATCAACGAGGGTGCGATCACCGTCCCGAACTTCAGCGTCGACGGCTGGTATGTGCGCGGGTTCGCCGAGTCGGGCCTGTTCGACCCGGACAAGCCGGTCAAGGACTTCACCGCGGCGGAGCTCGACGACTTCCTCCACAGACCGTCGATGAAGATCAAGGTCAACGGCATCAACACGACGTACGAGGGACTCGTGGTCAAGGTGCAGCGGATGTACCTGACGAAGGAACGTGAGTCGGTGCAGCCCCACATCCGCGCGTTCATCGACCGGGCGGCCACCTTCGCGGCCTGCCCGGACTGTCACGGCGCCCGCCTGAAACCGTCGGTGCTCGCGTCGCGGATCGACGGCCGTAACATCGCGGACTGCTCGGCCATGCAGGTCAGCGACCTGGCCGAGTTCCTGGCCGGAGTCACCGCGCCGCAGGTCGGGCCGGTCGTGGCGAACCTGCGGCAGACGCTGGACTCGCTGGTGGAGATCGGGCTGGGATACCTGTCGCTGGACCGGGAGTCGGCCACACTGTCCGGTGGGGAGGCGCAGCGGGTCAAGATGGTCCGGCACCTCGGGTCCAGCCTCACCGACATCACGTACGTGTTCGACGAGCCCACCGTCGGGCTGCACCCGCACGACATCCAGCGGATGAACGGGCTGCTGCTGCGGCTGCGTGACAAGGGCAACACGGTCCTGGTCGTCGAGCACAAACCGGAGACGATCGCGATCGCCGACCACGTGGTGGACATCGGGCCCGGCGCGGGTCCGGCCGGCGGCCGCATCCAGTTCGAGGGCAGCGTGCCCCAACTGCGGGCGTCGGCCACGCTGACCGGCCGCTACCTGGGGCACCGGGTGGCGCTGAAGGCGTCGACGAGGCCGCACACCGGGCAGATCGCGATCCGCGACGCGTCCACCCACAACCTGCGGGACGTGTCGGTGGACATCCCGACCGGGGTGCTGACCGTGGTCACCGGGGTCGCCGGGTCCGGCAAGAGTTCGCTGATCTACGGGTCGCTGCCACAGCGTGACGGCGTCATCGTCGTCGACCAGTCGGCCATCCGCGGGTCCCGGCGCAGCAACCCGGCCACCTACACGGGGCTGCTCGACGCGGTCCGTACCGCCTTCGCCAAGGCCAACGGCGTCAAGGCCGCCCTGTTCAGCGCGAACTCCGAGGGCGCCTGCCCGAACTGCAAAGGCATCGGCCTGGTCTACGTCGACCTGGCGATGATGGCCGGTGTCGCCGGGGTCTGCGAGGAGTGCGAGGGCAAACGCTTCACCGCCCAGGTGCTGGAGTACAAGCTGCGCGGCCGCGACATCAGCGAGGTGCTGGCCATGCCGGTCAGCGAGGCTCTCGACTTCGTCACCGAGAAGGCGGCCCGGGCCATACTGGAACGCCTCAACGCGGTCGGCCTCGGCTACATCACCCTCGGCCAGCCCCTCAACACCCTGTCCGGCGGTGAGCGGCAGCGCCTCAAACTGGCCGTCCACATGGGCAGCGGCGTCGCCACCTACCTGCTCGACGAGCCGACCAGCGGCCTGCACCTGGCCGACGTCGACCAGCTGCTGGCCCTGCTGGACCGGCTTGTCGACGCCGGCAACACGGTGATCGTCATCGAGCACCACCTGGCCGTCATGGCCCATGCCGACTGGATCATCGACCTCGGCCCGGGCGCCGGCCACGACGGCGGCCGCGTCGTCTTCACCGGCACCCCCGGCGAGCTGGTCGCCGAGCCGGCCACCCTGACCGCCCGGCACCTGCGGGAGTACCTGTCCTGACGTACCTCTGCGGCATGATTCCGGCATGAGAATCGCGCTGGTCACCTCGCACACCCTGCCCGAGGCCCACTGGCACGACAGCGACGCGGCGCCGCTCGCCGCCGAGCTGGCCCGCGCCGGCGTCACCGCCGAGCTCGTGCCGTGGGACGGGCCGGGCGACACCCGATGGACCGGATTCGACGGCGTGATCCTCCAGTCACCGTGGAGCATGTGGCCGCGACGCGCCGCCTTCCACCGGTGGCTGGACGCCCGCGTCGCCGACGGGCTGCGCCTGCTCAACCCGGCCGACATCGTGCGCCTGGCCGCCGACAAACGGTATCTGCCGAGGCTGGCGGCGGCCGGTGTGCCGACCGTCGCGACCAGCCTGCTGGACGGTGACGACGACCTGGAGGACCGGCTGCGGGCGGCCTACCCCCGCCGGTCCGCGGCCCGGCGCAGCATCGTCGTCAAACCGGTCGCCTCCGGCGGGGCCCTCGGCATCCGCGAGTTCGGGCCGGAGGCGGTCGAGGCGGCCCGGGCCCACGCCGCGGAACTGATCGCCACGGGCGGTGCGGCGCTGGTCCAGCCCTATATGGAGACGATCGACACGCACCGCGAGTACGGGGTGGTCACCCTCGGCGACGAGGTCTCCCACGCGATCACCAAGGCGGCGATCCTGCGGCCCGGCAGCGACCAGCGGGCGTTTCATCCCGACCCGCGGCCGGTCACGCTCACCGCCGCCCAGATCGACGCCGTGCAACGGGCCCACCGGGCGTTCCTGGCGCTGCGGGAGGGCGACGCCCCGCCGTACTCGGTGCGTCTCGACTTCCTGGTCGACCCGGCCTCCGACCCGGGGTTCCTGCTGCTGGAGGTCGAGGCGGTGGCGCCGGTCAAGTTCTTCGCCCTGCATCCGGACCGGCCCGCCGTGTTCGCGCGGGCCGTCGTCCGGCTGATCGAGGGTCAGGCCTTCTGATCCAGGAAGGCCAGGGCCGTCGTGGCGAACAGCGGCGAGTCGATGATGTTGTAGTGGGTGGTGCCGGGCAGGATCGCGAGCGCGTGACCACCCTTGGGCCGGCCGTCGCCCATCCAGCCGCCGTCACGCCGGCCGCCGTCGAGCAGGGCGAAGATCTCCACGAAGTGGCTCGGCGGCACCATGTCCGCGTCGGCGCCCATGATCAGCGTCGGCACGCGCAGACCCCGGACCTGCTCGGTGTGGTCGAAGTCGCGCCGCATCGTCTCGCCGATCTTGTCGAGCAGGCGCGGGAAGTCCTCCGGGCGCGGCGCCACCCGCGCGTACAACTCGTACATCGGGGTGTCCTTCATGAACGCGGCGGCTGCCGCGTTCACCTGGGCCTGCTGCTCCAGCAGGTCCGGGAAGAAGGCGTCCCGCCGGATCCCCGCCGACGCCGCCACCAGCTTGCCGACCTTCTCCGGGTGACGGATCGCCAGTTGCAGGCCGACCCCGCCGCCGAGGGAGAACCCGACGACATCCGGCCGGTCCAGGCCCAGGTGGTCGATCAGCGCCGCGATGTCGTCGGCCATCAGGGCGTAGTCCACCGGCCGGTCCACGTCCGCGGTCCGGCCGTGGCCCTGCAGGTCCGGCAGGATGACCTGGTGGCCCTCGGCGAACGCGGCCAGTGACGCGCCGAACATCTCACCCGAGCCGAGACCGCCGTGCAGCAGAATCAGCGGGCGGCCGGTCCCGTGCGTCTCGAAGTACAGGTTGACCCCGTTGACCTCGGCGTAGCTCATCGTCACTCCCTCAGATGGTCCTCATCGTTGCTTACCTCGGGTAGACCCCGCCCGTACCGCGAACTCATCGCTGCCGTGCGAAAAAATCCGGGGTAGGTTCGGGCGCGTGAGTGACGCGGTGACAGACACGCCCATCGAGGCACAGCTGGAACGCTTCCGGCCCGAGCTGACCGGCTACTGCTACCGGATGCTCGGCTCGGCGTTCGAAGCCGAGGACGCCGTGCAGGAGACCATGATCCGGGCGTGGCGTGCCCACGACGGTTTCGAGGGCCGCTCGTCCCTGCGTTCCTGGATCTACCGGATCGCCACGAACGTGTGCCTCACCATGGTCGACAGCGCCCAGCGGCGGGTCCGGCCGATGGACCTCGGCCCGGCCGGCTCCGGCCACGCCACCGACCCCGGCGCCATCCACCCCGAGAAGATCTGGGTCGGCCCGGTCCCCGACGAGCGGATCCTGCCCGAAGGCTCCGACCCGGCCAACCTCATCGCCGAACGCGAATCGATCCGCCTCGCGTTCGTCGCCGCCCTGCAACACCTGCCGTCCCGGCAGCGCGCCGTGCTGATCCTGCGCGAGGTCCTCGCCTGGTCGGCGCAAGAGGTCGCCGACCTGCTCGACACGTCGGTCGCCAGCGTCAACAGCGCCCTGCAGCGCGCCCGGGCCACCCTCGCCGCCGCCACGCCTTCGGCGGGCGACACCTACCGGCCCCTCGATGCCGAGCAGCGCGAGCTTCTGGCCCGCTACGTCAAAGCCTTCGAGGCGTACGACCTGCAGGCGCTCACCACCCTCCTGCACGAGGACGCCACCCTGTCGATGCCGCCGCTGGCGCTGTGGCTCCGCGGCCACGACGACATCAGCGCGTGGATGTCCGGCACCGGCAGCGGCTGCGAGGGCTCCCGCCTCGTCCCTGTCGTCGCCAACGGGCTGCCCGCCTTCGGCCAGTACCGTGCGAGCCCCACCGGCGCCGGCCACGACCCGTGGGCCCTGATCGTCCTGGAGATCGCCGGCGGCCGCATCGTCGCCGTCAACAACTTCCTCGACACCGCCCGCCTGTTCCCGCTGTTCGGCCTCCCACCCCACCTGCCCCCGCTCGACCTCCCCTGATCGCCGCCCCGACCCTCCTCAGCCCCGCCCGACCCTCCTTGGCCCCGCCCGACCCTTCTTGCGCCCGACCCTTCTTGGCCCCGCCCGACCCTTCTTGCGCCCGACCCTTCTTAGCCCCGTCCCGGCCTTTCCTGAGCGCTGCTCTTCTCTGCGCGTTCGCCCCGGCCTCCGCTGAGCCGCGCGTTGCCCTGAGCGGCGTGCCCCGACTGCGGTCTCCTGGCTCGGCTGCCGTGACCGGCTCCGCCCTGACCGGTGGGGCCGATCACGTTTGTCCCGAATCGCTGGTGCCGGGCTCAGGGCGTGGCAGGGCCGGGACGTTCGTTCCGTGCGGGAGGCCTCGGGTCGCGTTCAGGGCTCGTCGGGGCCAGGAGTTCGGCGAGGCCGAGAAGGCCGAACAGGGACAGCAGATCGGGGCCGGCCCCCGTGACGATCAGACGCCAGCCGTGACGACGTGCGGTCAACCGCAGCCGGGCCACCGCCTCGACCACCACCACATCCGGCTCGGTCAGCCCGGCGACGTCACATTCCACCAGTTCACCGGCCCGCCCGCGCAGAAGATCAGCCAGACGCGTACAGAGCGCCGGGATGTCGGTGCGTGTGATCGCCGCGCCGACCACGAACCGAACCGCAGAATCCCCCATGCTGATGAGGACCGCCGCCGGCCGCCGAACTCATCGCTCCCAGGGCGACCGGCCGGCCGGGCAGGACTCCGCAGATCCGGCGGGATGTCACCCATCACGACGTCGGTGTTGCACCGGGGCGGAGACCAGGACAGTCCACCCAGCGGCGGACCACGAGGCCCGTCACGGATCCTGCCCGGCCGTCCCCGTTCTATCACGCTCACCGTCGCCCCACGGCCCCGATCCTTTCCGGTCAGGCGCAATCCCAGAAGAAACGGCCTTCGCGCTCGTCACGACTGAGAAACGCATACCCGGTGCCGCCCCCGAAGTTCAGGGCATAGGCGTCCCCGTCGATCCCCTCGGCGCCGTCGATCTGGAAGAAGAATCGCCACGAGTCGTCGAGCAACTCGACGAAATCCGACCGCCACCCGCGGGGCCGCCCACCGACCCAGCCGAACCGGTCCGCACCCACCGGTCCGGCCGCCGTGACCGCAACTCGACCGGCACCCGAACCCACCGGTCCCGCCGCCGTGACCCGCAACTCGACCGGCACCCGATCCGTCCGCCGCGCGCCCCGCCGCCACAGCGACGGCCCGGTCGCCCGCGGCAGCCCTCGCACGAACCCCGGCACCCGGCCACCCGGCTGCACGAGCAGCGCGTTGTCGCCTTCCTCGGGTTCCATCGTCAGCCCGCGCCCGTTCGGATCGTCGGCGATGAACAGATACCCCATCCGCACCGGAGGCCCCGGAAGCGGAAACTGCCCGACGAACACCATCGGCCTCCGGAACGTCGCCGACACCGGCCAGAACGGCTCATCCAACCAGTACGGCTGCCCGCCGAGCTTCGCCACCGGCTCCCTGACCGGCCCCTCGACGGCCTCCCACCCGAGCGCCGATCGCGGCCGAAGCCAGGAGTGTGTCGGCTTCCGCGCCGACCTCGACCGCCGCAGCCCCTGCCACCACTGTCCCGCCGTTCCCGTCTCCGCCACTGACGGTCCCGCCGTCGCTGCCGCTGCCCTTACCGCCGTCGTTCCCGCCGCAGTTGCTGCCGTCGTAACAGCCGGCGGGCTCTCCGGCGCCGGTCCCACCGTTGTCGTTCCCTCCGCCGCTGGTTCCGCCGCCGTCGGTCTCAACGCGGACTCCGGACCCACCGGCACGGTCGAGCCTTCGGCGTGGTCGCCGTCGTTGCTGCGGGCGCTCGGTCCGGCGTGGTCGGCGCCGTTCATGCGGCAAGCTGTTCGGCGACCGAGAACGAGGTGCCGCACTCCGGGCAGACGCCACGTCCGAACAGCAGCCCGACAGCGGCCGCCACCTCGGGAAACCCGGCCTTCACCGCTTCCGCGTGCAGACGGCCGGCAAGCTCCGCCGACAGGTCCGGTTCGATCTCGGAGTCGTCGGGGTCCAGCGAAACCACCAGATCAGCCTCACACGACGGGCACTCCACGTCGGCTTCACCGTCGTTGATCAGGTCGAGCCGCCGCCCCCAGAGGTCGTCCCCGTCGAACCCGAGAACAGCCTGCTGCAGATAGACGAAGATCCGCTCGTCGGAAGCCCCGGCCGCCAGGTTCTCCAGGGTCAGCGCCCGCAGCGCGGCGATCGCACCCGCATGCCGCTCTCGCTCTCCGTCGACGGTGTCGACAGCGATGAGCCCGGCCAGCACGAGCGCTTTCTCCCGCTCACCGGCAGCGAACCGGCCACAGACCGACGCCAGCCACGGCAGCAACGCCTCACTGCCCGCGACCGCGCTGCCCTGATCGATCGACTCGTGCCAGACGATGTCCCAGGCGGCCGACCGCGCATCAGCGGCCGCCTCGACCAGAGCCTGTTCAAGAACGGTCACCCCGCGATCATCCCGGATCCGCCGCCACCACCCGTGACGGGGGAGTGCCGAGGTAGCGGCGGCGGACCCGGCAC
This sequence comes from Actinoplanes philippinensis, assembly GCF_900113015.1. Taxonomy (GTDB): domain Bacteria; phylum Actinomycetota; class Actinomycetes; order Mycobacteriales; family Micromonosporaceae; genus Actinoplanes; species Actinoplanes philippinensis. The sequence goes on along the minus strand of NZ_FONV01000003.1, from coordinate 266,805 downwards.
CGCAGGCGCCCGGGCAGCGAAGGCCCGGCACCGACGGCGGCCCAGCAAAGACATCAGCCGGGCAGTGCACCCCGGCTCGGCGAAGACCGCGACCCGGCTGCAACCGGCCCAGCAAAGACTGCGCCCGGCCGAGCACCGGCCGGCAAAGACCGCGGCCCGGCAAGGACCACGGCCCGGCGAAGACGGCGGACCAATGAGGGCCGCGGCCCGGCAAAGACGGCGGCCCGGCAAAGACGGCGGCCCGGCAGGGGGAGGCTGCGCGGCCTGAAATTCCCCACTGCCGGGCGGTCCGTGCATCGGCCCATCCCCACGATGGCCGATCCCCCCACGGATGCCGGACCCCCCCGATGGCCCATCCCCACGGTGGCCCGTCCCATGGCCGGACCTCGCACCGCGCCTCAGCCCGGTGCGACACCGCCGGGTGGCGGCCCGGACGGATGGTGCCGCACCGGGCCGTGTCCCGGCGCGGGACTCGTTGCGGCGGTCAGTTGTAGATGTGCGACAGACCCGGCTCCTGCCGCGGCGCGGGCACCCGGGCCGGCAGCAGCGGGTTGTCGACGACGATCGACTTCTCCACCGCGATGGCGTGCCACAGGCAGAACATCGCCACGGTCCACACCTTGCGGGACCGGTCGGGGCCGCCGGCGCGGTGCTCGGCGAGCAGGCCCCGCACATACTCCAGGTCGATCAGGTCGCCGGCCTGCGAGGTGGAGAGCAGGTGGTCCACCCAGTCGCCGATCTGGCCGCGCAGCCACAGCCGGGTCGGCGTCGGGAAGCCCAGCTTCTTGGCCTCACGCACCGACTCGGGCACGATGCCCTTCATCGCCTCGCGCAGCGCGTACTTGGTGGTGGTGACGCCGGGCGGCAGCTTCAGGTCGGTGGGCAGGCCGGCGGCGGCCGCATACACCCGCTGGTCCAGGAACGGCACCCGCAGCTCCAGGCTGTGCGCCATCGACATGCGGTCGGCCTTGACCAGGATGTCGCCGGGCAGCCAGGTGTGCAGGTCCACATACTGCATGGAGGCCACGTCGTCGACGTCGGCGGTCTCGGCGTACAGAGGTGCGGTGATCGCCGTGTGCGGTTGCGACGTGAACCGCATGACCCGGGCCTTCTCCTCCGGGTCGAAGATCCGCGCGTTGCCGTAGTAGCGCTGCTCGATCGGGGTGGTGCCGCGCTCCAGGAACGAGCGGCCCCGCACCCCCTCGGGCAGCACCTCGGCCAGGTGCTTCAGGCCCCGCTTCATGCCGGGCGGCAGCCGGTCGACGCGGCCCAGCGACAGCGGCTCGCGGTAGATGGTGTAGCCGCCGAACAGCTCGTCGGAGCCCTCACCGGAGAGCACCACGGTGACGAACTGCGACGCGGTGCGGGCCAGGAAGAACAGCGGGATCAGCGACGGGTCGGCGATCGGGTCGTCGAGCAGCTGGATGATCCGCGGCAGGTGGGTCAGCACGTCCTCGTCGGAGACGACCGTCGGGGTCAGCCGGATGCCGAGCTGGTTGGCGGTGTCCTGGGCGATCTCGATCTCCGAGTAGCCCTGGGCGGAGAACCCGGCGGTGAAGGCGTGGATGTCCGGCTTCTCCCGGACGGCCAGCGCCGCGATCGCCGACGAGTCGACGCCGCTGGACAGGAACGTCCCGACCGGCACGTGGGCGTGCATGTGGGCGCGGACACTGTCGGTCAGCGCCTCCCGGATCTTCGAGAACGCGTCCTCGGGCTCGACCCGCAGCGGACGCAGCGACGGCCGGAACCAGCGGTGCATGCGGATGCCGCCACCCGGCGTCCAGATGATCCGGTGGCCCGGCGGCAGCCGGCGGATGTGCCGGTGCAGGCTCATCGGGTCGGGCACGAACTGGAACGTCAGGTAGTGGGCCAGCGACTCGGTCTCCAGCGCCGCCCCGGCCGGCGCCGCGAACGGGTCGAGAGCCTTGCGCTCGCTGCCCAGATACAGCCCGTCGGCGGTCTCCAGCATGTAGAGCGGCTTGATGCCGAAGGCGTCACGGGCCGCGTGCAGGGTGCCCCAGTAGTGGAACGCCGCGGCCAGCACCTCGCTGTCGCCCTCGGTGGCGAACACCGCGTTGTGCTGCTGGATCAGCTCGGTACGCAGCTCCCGGTAGTTGTAGATCTCACCGTTGAAGACGACGGTCCACCGGTCGGCGTAGTGCAGCGGCTGAACCGAGTGCTCCCGGTCGATGATCGCGAGGCGCTTGAAGCCGAACGCGAAACCGTCACCGAACTCGATCTGGGTGTCATCCGGCCCACGGTGGTGCAGAGTCGCCAGAGCGGCGGCGAAGGCCTCGCGGAACGTGGCGTCCAGCGGCCCCGGGTCGGGGCGGCTGCTGACAAAAGCGCTCAGGCCACACATCGAAAGATCCTCCTCAACGATTCAAGGAAGCGACCGTAGGCCGCGACCTGTGAAGAACCTGTGCGGAAGCTAAGGAGAATATGCGCGGCACGAATCCGGGACCTGATCTTCATAGGTTTCTCGCATTGTTGGTCGGCCTGGACAGGCTGGGTCAGAATTCGTGCCGTGACCGCCCGCATCCTCGTAGCCGACGACGACCCCAAGCACGCCCAGCTGATCCGCCTCTACCTGGAGCGGGAGGGGCATCAGGTGCTGACGGTGGGTGACGGCCGGGCGGCTCTGGAGCAGACCCGGGCCCGCCGCCCGGACCTGGTCGTCCTGGACTGGATGATGCCGGAGGTCGACGGCCTCGACGTCTGCCGGATCCTGCGCGCCGACTCCGACGCCACCCTCGCCAACATCGCGATCCTGCTGGTCACGGCCCGGTCCGCGGAAAATGACATGCTCCTCGGCCTCGACATCGGCGCCGACGACTACCTGAGCAAACCGGTCAGCCCGCGCGAGCTCACCGCGCGGATCCGCGCGCTGCTGCGCCGCACGCGCGGCAACGAGGCCTCCGAGATCCTCCGGGTGGGCGAGCTCGAGGTCGACGCACCCCGATTCGAGGTACGGGTGAACGGCGCCCCCGTGCGCCTGACGGCCAAGGAGTTCGGCATCCTGGAACTGCTGGCCCGCGAGCCCGGCCGGGTGTTCACCCGCGGCCAGATCCTCGACAAGACGTTCGGCTTCGAGAACGAGGTGTCCGAGCGCACCGTCGACGCCCACGTCGTCAACCTACGCCGCAAGATCGAGGTCAACCCCGCCGAGCCGCGGTACGTGCAGACCGTCTACGGGCGTGGCTACCGGATGGCCGAGCCGTGAGTTTCCGCCTGCGGATCTTCCTGCTCGTGCTGGTCGTCGCCGGCTCGGCGATCGGCGCGACGGCCTGGCTGACGCTGAGCCTGGCGTCCCGCGAGGCGACCCGGGTGGCCGAGGCCCGCGACCGTCACGAGGCCGAGATCGTCGACGCGATCCGGCTGTACGGCGTGCTCCACGGCCGGTGGCTCGGCATCGACGACGTGGTCGCCGGACTGTCCGAGCAGACCGGCCTGCACATCCGGGTGGAGACCCGCGACGGCGACGTGCTCACCGACTCCGACAACCTGGAGCAACAGTCGGCCGGCCCGGTGCAGCTGCTGCCCAGCAACGTCGACCCGGTCCCGGCGCTGGACGAGACCATCCAGATCGCCGCGCAGAAAGCCGGGAAGGCGATCGAGGCGAAACTGGCCGCCCCCGGCGCGGACCCGCGCGCGACCCGCCCGATCGCCGTGCTGCGCCGCCCCGACCTGCCGGCCGACCTGTTCACCACGGTGCCGGCCGGCGGCGACCCGTCGATGCGGGCCATGATCCAGGCCGCGCAGTATCGTGCGGCGCTGATCTCGGTCCGCTGCATGGCCGAGGTCGGTGACTGGTCGCCGGCGCTCACCACGGACCGGCCACCGTATCTCGACGACGAGCGCCTCAAAGCCGAGCCACGATGTGTCTCCGACGGCATCGCCGCGGTCCGCCAGGACACGACCTGGCGCGACGAGGCATGGGCCCGGATGGGCGACTGCGAGCTGACCGGCTCCGGGTGGGACAAGTGCCTGATCCTCGGATTCCAGCAGGCGGTGGCGAGCCCTTCGGTCGTACCCGTGGAGATCTTCTTCGGCGCCCGGCAGGACCAGGACCTGGATGTGCTCCAGCAACCCGCGCTGCTCGGCGCCGTCGCGCTGCTCCTGCTCGCCGCCCTCGGCACCGCCGGCATCGCCCGGCGGGTGAGCCGCCCGGTGCGGCTGCTCACCGGCGCGTCGCTGCAACTGGCCGCCGGCCGGCTCGACGTGCGCGTGCCGGCCCACGGCCAGGACGAGCTGGCCCGCCTGTCCGGGGCGTTCAACGCGATGGCCGAGGCCCTGCAGCGCAGCGAGGAACGTCAGCGCAGGCTGATCGCCGACGTCGCCCACGAATTGCGTACGCCGTTGTCGAACCTGCGCGGCTACCTGGAGGGCCTGGCCGACGGGGTGATCGAGCCGTCGCCGGAGCTGTTCGCGTCCCTGCACGAGGAGACCCTGCTCCAGCGGCGCATCCTCGACGACCTGCAGGTTCTGGCCCTGGCCGAGGCCGGCGAGCTGGGGTACGACCCGGTGCCGTTCGACCTGTCCGAGCTGACCGAGATGGCCGCCACCGCACACCGCGTGGTCGCCGGGCACGCCGGCATCGAGGTGGTGGTGGACGCGCCCGACCCGGTCGAGGTGTGCGCCGACCCCGACCGGATGCGGCAGGTCGTCGGCAACCTGATGAGCAACGCGATCCGCTACACCGACGCGGGCGGCCGCGTCGAACTGCAGGTCAGCCGCGACGGCCCGGACGCGGTCCTCACCGTCCGCGACACCGGCGTCGGCATGAACGCCGACGAGGTGGCCCGCGTCTTCGACAGGTTCTGGCGAGCCGATCCGGCCCGCCAGCGCGCCACCGGCGGCTCCGGCCTGGGCCTGACCATCGTCCGCCGCATCGTCGCCGACCAGGGCGGCGACGTCACCGCCACCAGCACGCCGGGCCTCGGCACCATGTTCACCGTCCGCCTGCCGGCCGTCACCGACATCGCCAGCATCCTCAACCACCGACCATCCCCGCGCTGACCACCCGCCGCCGCGCCGTCGCGGCCGCGGACCGGCCGTCCCGCCGCGGTCCCCTCCCGCGCCTTCACCGTGACCATCCGTCGCCGCGCCTCGCCGCGCCGCGCCGCGCACCCGCTTAAGCGCCGCGCCGCGCCGCGCACCCGCCTACCGCCGCGGCCCACTCCCGCGCCCTTTACGGCGGCTGCCCTTGTGGCCGCCGCCTCGCCTAACGCTCTGTGCTGCCGCTGCGCCCGGCGGTGCATGCAGGTTAGGGCGTCACATGCGGAACTTCGCCTGCCGTCCGGTCCGGCGTTCCGCTCTGCTCGCCCTGCCGGATTTTTCTGTGCCGCCGTCTTGGCTGGCACTTCCCCTTGCTGCTCTCGTGCGCCGGATGGTCCGGCCTTCGAATGGCTGGTGGGCAAGGCTTCGGGCAGCCGACGTGCGCAAGAGACGGTTTGGTTCGCTTCGCATGGTTGATGCGGGAACGGGCAGGCCGGTTTCGTGCGGGCGTGTCGGTGTCGGTGCAGGGTCAGGCGCTTGGGGCCGGAGCCGGCGCCGGGCCGGGTCAGGCGCCTGGGGCCGGTGCCGGGTCAGGCGGCTGGTTTCGGGGTGACCAGCGCGGCGATCTCCAGGGCGGCCCGGCGAGGGTCGCCGCCCCAGCGGCTCGGGAAGGCGTCGACCAGCCGCCAACCGGCACGGTGCAGGGCCGACTGGCGGGCCAGGTGCGCCTCGGGGCCGTCCGGGTGGACGCCGCACAGGACACCGATCGCGTTGTCGGCCGGGCCCGCGCACAGGTCGAGCCGCCACGAGCCGACGGCATAGCCGGGGCGAACCGGGACGTCCAGGCGTTCGAGTTCGGTCGCGAGCCGTGCCGCCTAGCCGATGGGCGCGACATCGGCCGGGAGCGCCCGGTCCGGCGCGTCAGCGTAGGCCAGGTACGCGCTGACCAGGTCCTCCGCAGCGGCACGCGGAGCGGTGGCATGCCGGGCGGCGGCATGGGAGGCGGCGGTAGGCGGGGCGGCGGTAGGCGGGGCGGTGGTAGGTGGGGCGGTGGTAGGTGGGGCGGTGGTAGGTGGGGCGGTGGCAGGTGGGGCGGTGGTAGGCGGGGCGGCGGTAGGCGGGGCGGTGGCAGGCGGAGCGGTGGCATGCGGGGCGGTCAGGGAGGTGAGCAGGACCAGACGGCGCCGGGCTCGGGTGATCATCACGTTGAACAGCTGCGGATCGGTGACGAACCGCCGCCGGCCGGCCGCGTCGCCGTCGACCAGGCCCAGGGAGACCACGACCGCGTCGGCCTCGCTGCCCTGGAAGGAGTGGACCGTGCCGACGCGCAGGCCCAGTTCCTCGATGCGGTCCACCGGGAAGGCGGTGACCAGGGCGGATTCGAGGGCTTCGGCCTGTGCGCGGAACGGCGTGATCACCCCGATGCTGCGGAACCCGGCACTCGCCAGCCTCTCCACCTCGGCGATCGCGGCGGCCACCTCGGCGCTGTTGACACCGTCGGTGACCCGCGCGCCGGTCACCGGGACGACGTCGATGGCGTCGGTGGCGTCGGCGGCGGGGGTACGGGTCATCGTCGCGATCCGGCCGCCGTAGAACCGCCGCGCCGAAAACCCGATCAGGTGCGGGACGCTGCGGAAATGTTCGGTCAGCCAGGTCGTCGGCGCGGCCGCGGCGGCCAGGTCGAACGTGCTGACCCGCCGCACGTCGAGCCGGTCGTCGGCGCCGTGCCGGTTCAGGACCTCGCTCACCCCGGCATCACTGACGAACGACACGAACCGCAACTGCCGCGGATCCCCGACGATCAGCGCCCGCCGGGCCCGCGCCAGCACCGGAGCGGCCCGGATCTGGTCGACGTGCGACGCCTCGTCGATCACCACCAGATCGAACAGCCCGGGCGCGGCGGGCAGCAGGTCCTCCACGTCGGTGACCGTGCCTATCCACAGTGGCAGCGCCCGCACCAGCGGCGCCGCATCCATCCGCGCGAGCATCTCCCGGCGCTTGCCCCGACCCGCCCGCAACGCGGTGGCCAGTGCCGACGCGGCCCGCCGTCCGTCGGCATCCCAGCGTTTCGCGCTGCGGCTCGCGTGCCGCATCGCGGTCCCGGCCGCCGTCCGCAGTGCCGCCTCGGCCTCGTGCAGCGCCTCCCACCACCGCGCGAGATCACCCCCGCCGGTCACGGCGAGACGTGCGGCGGCCCGCTGCGCGCTCGCCGCGGCAACGGCTTCCCAGACCCGATCCAGCGGTACGCCCGGACGAGCCCTCACCATCCGCCGGCCCCGTCTCATCGCCGAGCCGGCCCGCCACCGCCCCCACCACCCACCGTGCCCGGCGGGCTCCCCTCGGGGAACGACGCCGCCGGGGAAAGGGCGCGGGGGATGGGTGCTGCCGTGGGCCGGTGGGGCGTCGGGGAGAGGGTGCGTGGGATGGGGGCTGCCGTGGGCCGGTGGGGCGCCGGGGAGAGGGTGCGTGGGATGGGGGCTGCCGTGGGCCGGTGGGGCGCCGGGGAGAGGGCGCGTGGGATGGGGGCTGCCGTGCGCCGGTGAGGCGTCGGGGAAAGGGGGCCGGGGGTGGTGGGCCGTGGACGGGGGACGGCCGAGGAGGCGGATGGCGGTGGGGAGGTCGACGGTGTCGTCGAAGGCGCCCGGGACGTCGGCGGTGAGGGCGGCCAGGGACGGTTCGAACGCGGGCAGCGTGGCGGCAGCCTGTTCGGCCCGCAGGATCCCGCACAGTTCGGTTCGCGTTGTTCGTACCATATCGTGGGTTTTATCGACCGCCTGCCGGTCGGCGCGCAGCTGCCGCGAGTCGACGCCCTCGTCGGCGCCCGCCGTCAGCCAGGTGGCCAGCTCGTCGCGGCTCGTGGTGTCGCCGAACAGCACCGGCGCCGGGCCCGGATAGCGGGTCAGCAGGGCCGCCAGCACCTCCGCCGCGTGCGGCGACTGGGTGGCGATCAGCACCGAACCGCCACGGTGCACGACCTCGAGCGCGGCCGCGACGACGGTGTGGCTCTTGCCGTTGCCGGGCGGGCCGGAGACCACCGTGACCGGCGCGGTCCGGGCCCGCGCCACCACCCTGGCCTGCGCCTCGCTCAACGGCAGCGGCGAGACGACCGGATCCTGGGGCGAATCCGGCTCGGGTGAGGCAGCGGCGGTGCCGTAGACGGCGGCCAGCGCCGTGCCGGACAGGTCGCGGCCCGCCCAGCTGCGCAGACTGTCGCGGGGGGCGGCGCCGAACACGTCGCGGGCCACATACAGCGCGGCGCCCGCGACCACCACCAGACGGTCGCCGGGCAACCGGCGGCCCGGCTCGGTGATCGCGTCGAAATCCAGGCCGGTGGCCTCGGCCGCCGCGGTCAGCCAGGCGCGGGCGCCGGTCACGTCCAGCCAGCCGGGCAGGCCGAGGCCGGGCGCGTTCTCCAGGGACGCGGCCAGCTCCCGGTCGGCGATCAGCGGCGTCACCTCGGTGTCGCCGGCGACCGTCACCCGGTAGCCGGTGAGCGAGCGTTCCAGCCGCACCGGCTGGCTGAGCAGCGGCACCCGGACCTTGCGCGGTTTCCCGTCGACGTCGGCGCGGCCGGCCAGGAAACCCCAGCCGCGGTGCAGGATCCGTTCCTCCCGGTGCAGGGCGTCGACCGCGGCGAGCCGATCGCCCTCCCGGCGGGTGGCGCGTTCCGGGTCGGTCAGCCACACCAGTGGCTGTGACCCGTGGGTGACGTCCAGGATCCGGTCGGCGCCGGTCGGCGCCAGCTCGGCCAGGACGGCGAGGACGGTGCTCTCAGTGAGGGCCAACGGCGGTGACCGTGATCGCGGCGGTGCCGGCTTCGTCGGACGCGGCCAGGTCGACGGTGGCGTCGATGCCCCAGTCATGGTCGCCCTCCGGGTCCTCGAAGACCTGCCGGACGATCCACTGGGTGGCGCCCTGCTCGATGTGCAGGAACGCCGGACCGCGCGCGGCCGGGCCGGTGCCCAGCGTGTCGTACTCCTCGAAGTAGTCCTGGATCGCTTTCTGCCAGCGCTCGGAGGTCCAGCCGGACTCGGCGTCCATCTCACCGAGCAGGTCCCAGCGGCGCAGCGCGGCCAGCTCCACCCGCCGGAACATGGCGTTGCGAACCAGCACCCGGAACGCCCGCGCGTTACGGGTGACCGCGGGCGGCTTGTCGTCGATGCGGACCTCGTCGACCTCGGCGCCCGGGTTCTGCAGGCGCGACCACTCGTCGAGCAGGCTGGAGTCGACCTGCCGGACCAGTTCGCCGAGCCACTCGATCAGGTCGGTCAGCTCCTCGGTACGCGCGTCCTCCGGCACCGTCTGGCGCAGCGCCCGGTACGCGTCGGCGAGATACCGCAGCACCAGGCCCTCCGAGCGGGACAGGCCGTAGAACGACACGTACTCGGTGAAGGTCATGGCCCGCTCGTACATGTCGCGGACCACCGACTTGGGTTTCAGCTCGTAGTCGGCGACCCACGGATGCCCGCGACGGTACGTCTCGTACGCCGCCTCGAGCAGTTCCTTCAACGGCTGCGGCCAGGTCACGTCCTCCAGGAGCTGCATGCGCTCCTCGTACTCGATGCCCTCGGCCTTCATCGCGTTGACCGCCTCGCCGCGGGCCTTCTTGCGCTGCTCGGAGACGATCTGCCGGGGGTCCTCCAGGGTCGACTCGATCACCGAGACGACGTCCAGCGGATACTCCGGCGACTCCTTGTCGAGCAGCTCCAGGCAGGCCAGGGCGAACGGTGACAGCGCCTGGTTGAGCGCGAAGTCCAGCTGCAGATCCTCGACGAGCTTGTAGACCCCGTCATCGGTACGCTCGATGACGCCACCCGCGATGAGCGCCCGCGCGATCCCGACCGCCCGGCGGATGTGCCGGCGCTGAGCGGGCCGGTCCTCGTGGTTCTCGGTCAGCAGGTGCTTCAAGGCGGGGTACGGGTCACCGCCCCGGTTCATCACGTTGAGCAGCATCGCGTGCGACACCTGGAACGACGACGTCAACGGCTCCGGCTCGGCCTCGACCAGCCGGTCGAACGTCGGCCGGCCCCAGCCGATCTGCCCCTCCGGCGGCTTCTTGCGCACCACCTTGCGCCGTTTCTTCGGGTCGTCACCGGCTTTCGCCAGGGCCCGCTCGTTGTCGATCACGTGCTCCGGCGCCTGGATGATCACGGTGCCGATGGTGTCGTAGCCGGCCCGGCCCGCGCGGCCCGCGATCTGGTGGAACTCACGCGCCTTGAGCAGCCGGGTCTTCACCCCGTCGTACTTCGACAGGCCGGTGAACAGCACCGTGCGGATCGGCACGTTGATGCCGACACCCAGCGTGTCCGTACCGCAGATGACCTTGAGAAGCCCGGCCTGGGCGAGCGTCTCCACCAGGCGGCGGTACTTCGGCAGCATGCCCGCGTGGTGCACCCCGATGCCGTGCCGGACCAGCCGCGACAACGTCCGCCCGAAGCCGGCCGTGAACCGGAAGTTGCCGATCGCCGCGGCGATCCGGTCCTTCTCCTCGCGGGTGCACATGTTGATGCTCATCAGCGACTGCGCCCGCTCCAGCGCCGCCATCTGGGTGAAGTGCACGATGTAGACCGGTGACTGCTTCGTCGACAGCAGCTCCTCGATCGTCTCGTGCAGCGGCGTCATCGCATACTCGAAGATCAGCGGCACCGGCCGCTCCGCGTTCGCCACGACGGCCGTCTCGCGCCCGGTCCGGCGGGTCAGATCGTCCTTGAACCGGGTCGTGTCGCCGAGCGTCGCCGACATCAGGATGAACTGGGCCTGCGGCAGCTCGATCAGCGGCACCTGCCACGCCCAGCCCCGGTCCGGCTCGGCGTAGAAGTGGAACTCGTCCATCACCACCTGGCCGACGTCGGCGTCCGCGCCCTCACGCAACGCCAGGTTCGCCAGGATCTCCGCGGTGCAGCAGATGATCGGGGCGTCCGCGTTCACACTCGCGTCACCGGTCAGCATGCCCACGTTCTGCGCGCCGAAGATCGCGCACAGGGCGAAGAACTTCTCACTCACCAGCGCCTTGATCGGGGCGGTGTAGAAGGTGGTGCGGTCGTCGGCCAGCGCCGCGAAGTGCGCGCCGGTCGCGACCAGGCTCTTGCCCGAGCCGGTGGGGGTGTTGAGGATGACGTTCGCCCCGGTCGCGATCTCGATCAGCGCCTCCTCCTGATGCGGATACAGGGTCAGTCCCTGCTCCTGCACCCACGATTGAAAGGCGTCGAAGACTGCGTCAGGCTCGTTGGTGCCGGGGAGGCGATCGGTCAGCGTCATGATCGGTCAAGTGTGTCAGCTCGCCCCGAACGCGGCGTACAGGGGACCGGCGATACTCCCGGCCACACCCAGGATCGACGCGACCACGGCGACTGTTGCTCCCAATTTTCGCATGAGGCGCACTCTGCCCGGTCACGGTTGCGAGGACGGTTGCCGCCGGGTTGTAGCGTCACCGGGGTGGTGCTTCCAGTGCCGGCGCCGATCTCCGACGGCGACCGTGAACGGGTGGCCGAGCTGCTGCAGCAGGCGTGCGGCGACGGGCGGATCACCCTCGAGGAGTTCAGCGTCCGCGTCGGCGCCGTCTGGGCCGCCTCCACCGATGTCGAGCTGGCCCGGGTCACCGAGGGGCTCGCGCCCACCCCGGTGGTCGGCTCCGCGCGTACCGTCGAGAAGGTTGTTACCGTCCTCAGCCAGCGCAAACGCCGTGGCCGATGGCGGCTGCGGTCGGGCCGGCTGAGCACCTTCACCCTCCTCGGTGGCACCCACCTCGACCTGCGTGAGGTGATCACCGGCGAGGACGAGATCGAGATCGAGGGCACCTGCCTCTTCGGCGAGCTCAAGGTCATCGTGCCGGAGGGCGTCGAGGTCGAGCTCTCCGGCACCAGCGCGCTCAGCTCCGAGGAGCTGCGGCTCGCCGCGGTCCCGCGCCTTCCGGGCACACCCATCGTGCGGGTACGGGTGAACGCCTGGTTCAGCAGTGTCGAGGTGAAGTCGCGGCGCCCCGGCGACGGCGTCCGCGAATGGATCGCCGACAACCTCGGTCTCTGAGCCGGGCTACTCCGTCACCGCGGGGGTGGGCGGCGCGCTGCGCTGCTGCGCCACATGGGCCTGCTCGTGCGCGACAGTGTCCTCCGGCGCTGTCTTGCCGGACTCGGCCGGCGGCTTCTGCACGCCGTTGTCCTCGTTCCTGGGCTCGGCCGGCGGCCTCTGTACGTCGTTGTTCTCGTTCTTGGGCTCGGCCGGTGGCTTCTGTGCCTCGCCGCGGGTCGCCTCCCGGCCGGGATCCGCCGGTTTCGCCGCACCGCCCGCCGTGCCGCCGCCCGCCGTGCCGCCGCCCGCCGTGCCGCCGACCACGTCGCCCGGCCGGATCGGCGGCTGGGAGCGGGCCACCGACTGGCGGCCCTGCGCGATCATCCGGGCGGTGGTCATCAGCCCGCGGGCCTGGAAGACCTGCTGCAACGCCGTCGCGTACGCCACCTGCTGCTGCTGATGGACGACCGGATCGGGGGAGTACGGGTCGAGGATCATCGTGCCGGCCACGATCAGGCCCTGGGCCGACGCCATCTGCCGGGCCATCAGCATCGTGCCCTGCGCGCTGGTGAGCACGTCGGCGTACTGCGACATGGTCTGCGCTGTCGCGTCCACCTCGGCCCGTAGCGCGTCGGACCGGCCCGCGGCGCCGGTCATCCGGTCGCTGAAGGTGGCGCCGGCCGAGCCCACCCACCCGTGCCGGGCCTCGTCGGCGGCGGTACGCAGTGTGGTGGCGGCGGCGTCCACCTCGAATCCGAGCCGGTCGCGCAGGTACCGGGAGCCGGCGTACAGGGTGGCGGGACTGCCGTCGAGACGGGTGTCGATCGGCATCATCGGCTCCCGGAGATGTCGCGGGCGTTGGCGAGATCCTCGTCGGCGTACGTCCGGGAAGCCTGAAGGACCCGCGACGCGGCCTCGTCGAGCCCGCCGGCCAGCGCGGTGGCGTCCTGCACCAGCCGGGTGATCAGATCCTCGAAGATCGGTGTGTCGGTGCCGGCGTCCGGCGTGCCGGGCCCGCCACCGGCGGCGGCCCGCAGAGTGTCGCCGGAGCGCCGCAGCTGATCGGCGATCCCTTCCAGCGACAGCGGGTCGACGTGCAGTCGATCGGTCATTGCTGCTCACTCCTCCCAGGACGGACGCCCGGGTGTACACGTGCGGAACGGGACGGGTTCAACCACGCACCGAAATTTGTTCACGACTGTCAGTAGAGGAAGAGGCGGCCCTGCTCGATCCGTTCGACCGCGGCCGGCCCGCCGAGCTCCCCACGGTGCGAGGGGTTGAGCAGATAGTGGCGCAGCGCCCGGTGAACGGTTCGCGGGTCGACGGCCAGCCACGGGTCGCGCAGCACGATGCCGGGCAGCGCCACCCGTTCCTCCGCCGGCAGGAACCACGGCCGCAACCGGATCCGCAGCCGGTCGCCGCTCGACGGCGCCACCCACACCCGGATGATTCGCACCTGCCCGGCCCGCCCCGCGTCCACCGCGGTCACCCCGGACCACGGCGAATACTGGGTGATCAGCTGACCGCGGTGGTAGAGCCCGTCCGGGGTGAGGATCAGCCGCCCCGGCGCCAGGCTCAGCGTCGCGGCGATCTGGCCGCACACCAGCAGCGCGACACCGACGAGGGCGATCGCCCCGATCACCGCCACCCCGCCGGTCACGAACCAGACGGCCGCGATCGCCAGCGGCACCAGGGCGCCCCAGCAGAGCATCCCGAGCAGCCAGAAATACGCCCAGCCCGAGTAGCGGAAACAGAGCCCCGGTGCCCCGTCCGGCGTGACCGCCGTCGCCGGCAGCACCCCCGGCCGGCGCGGACGCCACCGGAGGAAGACGAAGACCCCCGCGACGTGCCCGAAGAGCCCACCCCACGCGGCGAACCCGGCCACCATGGTCCACTCCCCACGAACCGCCGCGAGCACGGCGCCGACCAGGAACAGCGGCGTGAACAGGCCGATCAGGACGAGACCGGGAATCGCCCGCCTCGGCACCCGCGGCCGGTCCCCGGCCCACGGGTCGAGACGCTCGGCGTCCCAGCTCCCACCGTCGAAGTGACCGCTGCCGCGCAGATGCACACCATCACCGGACATGCCCCGATGTACACCCGCCACCCCCGCCCGGTTCGACGCGGCTATCCGGCGTCAGACCGGCCATCGCCTCGGCGTAGCGGCGCAGGTGCGGCTTGGTGGTCATGGCGGCGTAGCGGCGGAACTGGTCACGGCACTCGGGCAGCAGGAAGCCGCCGGTCAGGGCGGGCAACGGGAAGAAGATGCCGTCGGTGGCGCCCGGCCGCCACACGGCGGGGACGCCCGCGGCGCCGTCGTCGGGGGCCGCCAGGCCGTAGTAGATCTCCGACACCCAGGGTCAGGGCGGTGCCGAAACACATCAGGCACGGCTCCGTCGTGATGCCGAGACGCAGCGGCTGCTCCCGGCGTGACCAGCCGAGACGCTCGTCGGCCTCGATCATGGCGAGTAGATCGGCGTGGACCAGGCGGCGGCCCCGGGTCCGCTCCGAGGTGAAGCCCCGCCCGATCACCTCGTCGCCGAGCGCCACGACCGCGCCGATCGGCATCTCACCGGCCCGCAGGCCCTCCTCGGCGGCCTCCAGGGCCAGGGCGACCAGATCCTCCGGTGTCATTCGCGCCATGCTGCCACGAACGGGACGCTCGGATGGGGCTGCCGCCGTCACCGGCGAGGTCACCGCGGCCCGGGGCGATGCCGGCGTCGGCCGGTCGCGCGAAAGCCCGGCCGGGACACCCCGGCCGGGCTTGGTGGGCGCCACCGATGAGGGTGGCGACGATCAGATGAGCCAGCGGTTCTTCTGCACCAGCGGCAGCTTCGCCCACCAGCGGCCGAGGCCCCAGGTGTGTCCGGCGTAGGTCAGCGCCAGGACGGCGGCGGTGATGCCGTAGACGACGTGGTAGTCGACGAGCGGGTTGCTCGAGCGGGTGGCCTCGCCGGCGCTGTCCTGCTGGGCGAGCGGCCACTCGGCGGCCCACATGAAGGCCATCATCAGGCCGGCGGCGACCGCGGCGATCCGCAGGCCGATGCCGAGGATCAGCGCGACGCCGATGCCGAGCATGCCCAGCATGAACAGCCAGTCGGCCCAGGCGGCTCCGGCGATGCTGTGGAAGACGTCCTCGAACGGTCCGACCGCGACACCCGAGAGGAATCCCTTGGTCGGCGATCCGCCGTTGATCCAGGCCTTGGCCGCGGGAGTGGCGTACCCGAATCCGAAGGTCTTGTCGAGAAACGCCCAGAGAAAGACGAACCCGGTGGCGATCCGCAGCACCGCGAGCACCCGGGCGGCGGCGTGGGTGATCATCGAGCCGGGAGCCTCGACCTGTTCCAGTTGAGCGACGTGGTGACGAGCGGTGGTGGCCATCTGGTCCTCCTCCAGGCGATGTCTTTCACCTATGACTCTCCGCCGGTGGCCGCATCGACGCCGGTGCCGAAAACCCCGTCCTCGGCCCGCCAAGGTCCCGCCCGGTTCGGGACCAACGGCCCCCGGTGGCCCCGGGTGGCCGATCCGGGACCAATGGCCGTGACGGGCTGCGCTTGCCCCGGATGACGATGGAACGGACGAACCGTCCCCCGGAGGTGCCGCCATGGCCGTCGTCCTGACACTTGTCCTGCTGCTGTTCCTGCTGCTCATCGTGGCCGGGCCGGTGCTGGAGAGCATCCTCGACCGGTTCTGGCCGGCCGGCCGTCGCCCGCACGGGCCCGCCCGCCGGTGACCACGCGGCCGCCGGGTCGTCCCCCGGCCGTCGCCCGCCGGTCCATGACGATCGTCGGACTCCACCGGCCCGATGCCCTCGAAAGGCCCGGTGTCTTCGAGCGGCCTGATGCCCTCGAAAGGCCCGGTGTCTTCCAGCGGCCTGATGCCCCCGAAAGGCCCGGTGCCTTCGAGCGGCCTGATGCCCCCGAAAAGCCCGGTGCCTTCGAGCGGCCCGGTGTCTTCGAGCGGCCCGATGCCCCCGAACGGCCCGCCGGGAGCCCGCATGGGTACGGCGGATGGGGCGCGCCCGATCGAGCGCGCCCCATCGGCATGTCCCGGTCAGACGGCGGCCGGCTCGCGGACCGGGGCCGGGATGACCACGACCGGGCAGGTGGCCTTGCGGATGCAGGACTCGCTGACCGAGCCGAGCACGGTGTGCCGGACCCGACTGTGGCCGTGACTGCCCAGGACCAGCAGATCCGCGTCGTGGGCCACGGCGGTGAGGACGTCGGCGGGGCTGCCCTCGATCGCCTCGCCGGTGACCGCGAGGCGTGAACCGTGCCGCTGGGCCAGCGCGTCGACCTCGGCCGCCACCACCTGGGCGGCCAGCGCATCCTCCTCGGTCGGGGTGACCGCCGCGACCGGGCCGTAGTCGAGCCCGTTCCACGACCAGGCGATGACCGCCCGGACCGCGCCTCCACGGGCGGTGGCCTCGGTGGCCGCCCAGTCCAAGGCGCGGCGGCCGCCTTCGGAGCCGTCGACGCCCACCACGATCAGATGACCGGTGCTCATCACTGCCTCCTCAGGATCATGTGTCTTTTGTGAATTATATGCCGATTCGCCGCCTGCCGGGCCGGGGGAGCGGACGCGGCAGGCGGCGGTCTGGGGATCGACTGACGCCCCGGGACCCCGGGCGGGCCGAAGGGCGGGCGGCAGGCTTGCGGAGGGGCGGCAGGCCCGAGGGGTGGGCCTGCGGAGGGGCCGGCAGGCTTGCGGAGAGGCGGCAGGCCCGAGGGGGCGAGCCCGCGGAAGGGCGGCAGGCCAGAGGGGCGGGCCTGCGGAGGGAGCGGCAGGCCCGAGGGGCGGCGGGCCGGGATCAGCGGTCCAGCAGGACCGGGCAGTCGGCGTGGTGCAGCAGCTGCAGTCCGGTCGAGCCGAGCAGGGTGCCGGCCAGTGTGGAGTGGCCGTGACTGCCGACCACGACCAGCTGCGCGCCGTGTGAGACGCCGGAGAGCACGGCCGCCGCGCTGTCGTGTGAGAGCAGGGCGTCGACGGCCACGTCCGGGTACTTCTCGCGCCACGGGGCGAGCTGCTCCTCCAGCCGCCGGCGCTCGGCGGCGTCCTGTTCCGGGGTGGTGACGTCGACGGCGGTGAACCCGGCCACGTACACCGGGATCGCCGGCAGGTAGGTGCGGATCACGGCGAGCCCGGTCCGCCGGGCGGCGGCCTGCTCGAACGCGGTCTGCAGCACCCGTTCGGCGGTGGGTGACTCGTCGAACCCGACGGCGACCGGACCCTCGGTGACGTCCCCGCGGCCACGGACCACCACGACCGGGGACGTGGCGTGCACGGCGACACGCTGGCTGACCGAGCCGAGCAGCAGGCTGGCGAACCCGCCCCGCCCCCGGCTGCCGAGCACCAGCAGGCCCGCGTCGTCGGCTTCGGCCAGCAGGCGGGCCGCCGGGTTCCCGACCAGCACGTCGATCTCGGCCGGCAGGCCCGGAACGGTCTCGTGGGCCAGCGCCACCCCGCCCCGTGCGACCCCCTCGGCGGCCTTGCGGGCCTCGCTGAAACGGCCGGTGCCGAACTCGTACCGGGTCTCGGCCCACTCCCAGTCCAGGACGTGGGTGACCCGCAGCGCGGCCCCGCGCCGGTCCGCTTCCCGGGCCGCCCACCGGACGGCCGCCCTGCTCGATTCGGTGCCGTCGGTGGCGACGACGATGGTTCCGGTCCGCATGGCTCCTCCTCGGTCCGCTGTCACCTCGATTCCACGCCTTTCGATGCGACGCGGGCAGAGCGCTTGGTCCCCTCACGCCGGGACCGACGTCACCCCGACCGGCCCCGCACCAGGCGGGCGATCGGCCCTGCCGGCTGCACCACCCGGGCCGGCCACCAGGCCGCCGCACAGCCACGGACGCCGGGCGAGGCCGGTGGCGGCCATCGCGGTGCGGACGATCTTCAGTGGTACGAGCCACGCGATCGCTTTCCGCCGCCCCGGAGTCAGGTCACGCCGGGCCGGCCGGGTCATCAGGCGCCTCCGATATCCACGGTGAATCGACAGCCACGGCACAGCCGGGGCCGGTAGTCATTTCCCGAGCGCCCGGCCGGGTGTGTCGAACGGGATCTTTCGCGCTTTGCCTGCCGATCATTGCGGGGAGTGACGAAGATGTCACAGGAAGGGTGGTGGTGCCGGATGGTGGTCCTGCTGGTGGCGACGCTGGGCCTGATCGCCGCTGCCGCGCTGGCCTTCTGGCCGTCCCGCGACGAGCCGGCCGAGACGGACGCGGCCGTGGCAGCGGAGTCCGGGCACCCCGAACCGGCCGCGCCGAGCAGCCTGGAGGGCGTCCTCACCGCCCAGCTGATCGCCGGGGAGATCACCCGGTCGCAGTACGTGCGCGCCCAGGAGAAGATCGCGGCCCGCGACGAGGAGCGCCACCCGATGGCCGTGCCCCGCGACGCTCATCCCTGACCGCCGGCCCACCCCTGACCGCCGGCCCGGACCGCCCGGACCGGCCGTCCGTCCGGTGCTGGCAGGATGAAGGGCGGGATGAGGAGGCGTCGATGGCGGAGATCGTGCTGATCCGGCACGGGCAGACGGAGTGGAGTGCCAACGGGCGGCATACGTCGTACACCGACCTGCCGTTGACCTCCGAGGGGGAACGCCAGGCGCGCGCCGCCGGTGAGCGGATCGCCGGGCGTGCCTTCGCCGCCGTGATCGCCAGCCCGCGGCGGCGGGCGTTGCACACCGCCGAGCTGGCCGGGCTCACCGTGACCGAGGTGACCGAGGACCTGGCCGAGTGGAACTACGGCGAGTACGAGGGGATCACCACCCACGACATCCGTGCCGGTCGGCCGGGCTGGTCGCTGTGGACCGACGGCTGTCCCGGCGGGGAGTCGCCGGAGCAGGTCGGCGAGCGCCTCGACCGGGTGCTGGCCCGCGCCCGGGAGCTGACCTCCGGCGGTGACGTGGCGCTGATCGGGCACGGACACTGCCTGCGGGTGACCGGCGCGCGCTGGATCGGCCTGCCCCCGGCCGGTGGCGCGCTGCTGCGGCTGGACACGGCGACCTATTCGGCGCTCGGCTTCGAGCACGAGACCGATCCGGTGCTGCTCACCTGGAACGCCCCGGCCTGAGCCGGGACGGCGGCGTGTCCGGCTGAAAAGGCCAGGTCAGGGCGGCCGTGGTGGACAGTCAACACACAGGATCCGCACATGGTGACGCACAGGCACGAGGCGAATCGTGGAGGGCACACGAGGGAACCCGGCCAGGAGAGACACCATGCTTGTGCAGACCGATCACGACATCGCCCCCGCCCCCGCCCCGCAGCCGGCCGTCGCGGTCGTCGGGCAGCCCAGCCGGGTCGCGGCCCTCCCGCAGCACCTGCCGCACGGCTGGCGGATGCGGATGGCCGGCGGCCTCGACGCGGTGCACCCCGGGGAACTCGTGGTGCTCAGCGGCGCCACCGTCCACGACGTGCGGCTGGCCCGGGCCGTCCTCCCGCCGGACACCCGGGTGATCGCCCTGATCGACGACTGGGCACCCGCCGAACTGGTGTCCGGCGTGCTGACCGCCGGCGCCGACGTCTGCGTGCGCGGCGGCCACCCCGGCGTGCTGGCCGGCCACCTGGTCGCCTGCCGCCGCCGCCAGCTCGCCGACCGCTGGTCGAACGTCCACCTGACCGAGGCCTGACCCGGCGCCGGACCCGGCCGGCGATCAGCGGGGAATCACCGGGTGGTCAGCTGACGGGCCATCTCGGTCCGTGAGCGCACCCCGAGCCGGGCGAAGACGTTGCGCAGGTGATGGTCGACAGTTCGCGGGCTCAGGTGCAGCTCCTGCGCCACCTCACGGTTGGTCGCGCCGCCGGCCACCAGGGCGGCGATGCGTTCCTGCTGGGCGGTCAGCGCCGGGCCGGACGGTGGTGGTGTCTCCACCCGCTCGCCGGCGGCGCGGAGTTCCCGGATGCTCTGCTCGGCCCACGGGGCGGCGTCCAGCAGCTGGAACGTCTCGGCCGCCCGCCGCAGGTGGGTGCGGGCCTCCAGGTTCCGGCGACGGCGGCGCAGCGATCGGCCGTACAACAGCTCGGTGTGTGCCCGCGGGAATCCCGCCTCGCCCTCGTGCCCCAGCGCCGTCTCGAAATGATCGGCCGCGGCCTCTCCGTCGCCGGCGCGCAGCGCCCGGCAGCGGTCCCGCAACGCCAGCCAGCCGGGCTGCCCGGTGTGTCCCGCCCATCTGTCGAACGCCGCCGCCACCGGCTCCAGAGCCTCCCGCATGCCGGCCTGCGCGGCCGTCTCCAGCAGGTGCGGCACGACGGCCACCCGCAGCAGCGCCGACCCCGGGCCCGGCGGCGCGGACACCACCGCGAGCAGGCGTTCGGCGGCGGCCGGGCAACGGCCGTCGACCATGTCGAGCAGTGCCAGCGCCCATTCGCACATCGGCCGGGACGGGCCGTCCGGAACCGACGCGATCCGGGTCAGCGCGGTGTCCCGGTCGCCGACCAGGGCGGCCAGCACCGCGAGCACCGCCAGATGGGCGCCGGCCAGGATCGGCTGCCCGCTGCCGCCGGCGATCGCGGCGCCGTCCATCGCGGCCTCGTTCGCGGCCGGATAGTCACCGGACGCCATCCCGGCCAGCGCGGCCAGCTCCAGAGCCTGCGGGACCAGCACCGACGCCCCCGCCTCCCGGGCCAGGACCGCGGCTCGCCCGGCCAGCGCGGCGGACCGGCGGCCGTCGCCGATCAGGATGCCGGCGGTCGCGGCGCGCAGCAGGGGGCCCGGTTCGGCGACCCGGTCGGCCAGTGCCACCGCCTGCCGCAACCGGGCGAACGACGCCGGTTCGTCACCGTCGGCGATACACGCCAGCCCGGCGACATGGTGGAACGTCAGCGTCACCGCGGGCGCCTCGTCACCGCGTTGCGCGGCCGCGACCCGGCGGGCGAGGGCCGCGTACCGGGTCTGCTCCCCGGACCGGCACGCCGACTCGCCGGCCAGCGCCAGCGCCTCCAACGCCGTGCCCGGGTCGGATTCGGCGAGTTCGGCGGCCACGTCGAGGAGCACGTCACGGGCGCCGGGACGGCCCTCCGGCAGGCTCATCTCGGCGGTCAGCGCGCGGGCCCGGACCCGGGCGGCGCCACCCGCGGCGGGAATCCGGCGGATCAGCTGGCCGGCCCGGTGCGGCCGGCCCGCCAGCCAGGCCGACCGGGCCGCCGCCAGCAGCAGGCCCGCCTTCTCCGTGGGTGACGGGCACAGGGCGGCGGCGTACCGTCCGGCCTCGGCGGCGACCACCGGATCCGCCTCCCGCGCGGCCGCCGCCAGATCATCCGCGAGGGCCGCGTCGGGGCCGGTGGTCGCGGCGGCGCGCTGCAGCAGCGCGGGCAGGCGGGCGCCGCGTTCCGCCAGCACGGCGGCGAGCGCGGCGTGGGCACTCCGCCGGCGAGCGACAGGCATCTCGTGGTACGCGACCCCGCGCATCAGTGGCCCGCGAAAGCGCACCCCCGCGGCCGTGACCGTGACCAGGCCCCGCCGCTCGGCCGCCGTGAAGTCCCCGAGCCCGAACGGCTCCGCGGCCCCGCCGGTCGTCGTCGGCTCGCTGTCTGAGGTCATTCCCCCGTCCCGGGCCGCGCGTCCCTGCTGCGCCGACCCGCTGTCGTGGGTCGTGGCGCCGGATTCGATCAGGGTGGCCGCGCTGAGCAGGGTGTCGGGGGAGGCGTCCGGGGCGGCGGCCGCGAGCAGCAGCAACTGCCGGGTGCGGGGCGGCAGGGTGTGCAGCTCGGCGGCGAGGCGGCGGCGCAGCGGACTGTCCGGCGGCAGTGTCTCCGGGGCGGGGGCGTAGCCGCGGCGCTGTTCCGGGCTGAGGCCGCGGACCAGGTCGATCAGGGCGCCCGGGTGCCCGGCGGCGATCTCGGTGAGGGTGCCGGCGACGTCGTCGGCCAGGTCGGGGGCGTGCGCGGCGAGCAGCCGGCGGGCGGCGGCCGGGCCGAGCGGGGCGAGCCGGTGCACCGGGAAGCCGGGCGGTTCGGCGCCGGCCGGGACGGAGACGACGATCGCGACGCGGGACGCGCCGATGCGGCGGGCGGCGAACGCGACGGCGCGCCACGAGTGGTCGTCCAGCAGGTGGGCGTCGTCGATCAGGCACAGCACCGGGCGGGTGCGGGCGGCCGTACCCAGGAGGGACAGAGCGGCGATGCCGGCCGCGAGGGGATCGCCGGCGTCGAGGCCGGACGGCGTGGCGAGGGGAGCGAGCAGGGTGCGCAAGCCGGCGTACGGCAGATCGCGCTCGTCGGCGAAGCCGGAGACGGTGAGCACCGTGAAGCCGCCGGCGTGCTGGGCGACGGCGTGCTGGGCGACGGCGTGCAGCAGTGCGGTCCGGCCCTCGCCGGGCCCCGCGGAGATCACCAGGAGGCCGCCGTGTCCGGCCGTGGCCGCCGAGGTCAGACGGCTGATGTCGACCAGGGCGTCCGCGCGCCCGACCGGCCCAAGTTTATGCACTGCCGGTGCATCAATCATGCGGCGAGTGTGCCGTGTGCCCGGCCGGAACGGAACACCGTTGCGGCAAATGAAATTTCCGGGATGTTGCCGCCTGATGACATGACGCAGGCGATTTCGCCGATGCGCGCCTGTTGTCACACCGCCAAAACTGACGTCCGTCGATCGGTTCCCCCACGGTTAGGAGACATCGACGTGACCTCCGTTCCCACCCGGGCCCGCCGCTGGCTGGTCGTCGCGGCCACCGCGATCACCCTCGTCACCGGCGCCGGCGTCACCCCGGCGGCGGCCGCCGCCAACCCGTACGAGCGAGGCCCCGCACCGACCCTCGCCGCCCTGCAGGCCTCCCGCGGACCCTACGCCGTGAGCACCACCTCGGTGTCCCGCCTGGCCGCCGTCGGTTTCGGCGGCGGCGAGATCTACTACCCGACCACCACCAGTGACGGCACGTTCGGCGCGATCGCGATCTCGCCCGGCTTCACCGCCTACTGGTCGAGCATCGACTGGCTCGGCCCGCGGCTGGCCTCGCACGGTTTCGTCGTCATCGGCATCGAGACCCTGACCACCGCCGACCAGCCCGGCTCCCGCGGCGACCAGTTGCTGGCCGCTCTCGATTACCTCACCCAGCGCAGCTCGGTGCGGACCCGGATCGACGCCACCCGGCTCGCGGTCGCCGGCCACTCGATGGGTGGCGGCGGCAGCCTCGAAGCCGCCAGCGACCGGCCGTCCCTGCAGGCCGCCGTCCCGCTGGCCCCGTGGAACACCGACAAGTCGTGGACCGAGCTGCGGGTGCCGACCCTGATCGTCGGCGGCGAGAGCGACAGCATCGCGCCCGTCTCCTCGCACTCGATCCCGTTCTACAACACCATTCCGGCGTCGGCGGAGAAGGCGTACCTGGAGTTGAACAACGCCAGCCACTTCTTCCCGCAGAGCGTCAACACGCCGACCGCGGTGCAGGCGGTGTCCTGGCTGAAGCGGTTCGTCGACAACGACACCCGCTACGACCAGTTCATCTGCCCCGGACCGGGCGGGCTCGCGATCTCGGACTACCGCAGCAGCTGCCCGCTGAGCTGACCCCGCGACGGCGAGGCCGGGCCGGTCGGACCGGCCCGGCCTCATCGATTTCGGTCACCACCCGGACAGCACGTGGATACGCGGTGCGAAGGGCCGTAATGTTCCACCTCGTGTCCAACCCCCTGCGCGGCCTGGCTCGCAACCCGGCCCTCCCGCCGGCCGCCCTGCTGCGGCTCGCCGGCGACGACCGGGTCAGCCGGTGGGACCTCGCCGCCCGGCGCGCATGGACCGACGAGGCCTTCGACGCTCTCGCGGCACACCCCGATCCGGAGGTACGGGAAGCGCTGGCCCAGAGTCCCGGCGCCACCGGTGACCAGCGCGCCCGGCTGGCCGACGATCTCAGCATCCGGGTCGTGCAGGCCGTTCTCGAGGGCCCGCCGACGCGCTGGGCCGGGCCGCTTCCCGACTGGGTGTACCACCGTCTCGCCGGGCATCCCGAGCCGCTGGTCCGGGACCTGCTCACCTTTCTGCCCGGCACACCCCGCGACGTGGTGGCCCGGCTCGCCCGCGACGAGCAGCCCGGCATCGCCGACGCGGCCCGGGCACTGCTCGACCGCAAGTCGTACGAGCCGCCCACCCTCGGCCGTGACGAGGCCGTCCGGTTCGCCGCCGACCCCGCCGACTGGAACCGGGAACGGGCCGCCGCCGACCCCGCGCTCCCCACCGAGTGGATCGCCGTGCTCGCCGCCGACCCGTCGCCCCGGGTCCGCCTGGCCGTCTCGGCCCGCCCCGAGCTGACCGAGGCGCAGCGAGCCGCCATCGACCACCCGGTCACCCCGGCCGACGCCGTGCCGCCCCTGGAGTGGGTGCTCGCCTCCGGTCCGGCCGAGCTGGACCGGTGCGTACGCTCGGCGCATCCCCTGTTGCGGCGCAGCGCCGCCTGCCATCCGGACCTGCCCGCCGACCTGCTCGCCGTGCTCACCGCCGACCCCGATCCCGCGGTCCGGGCGCTGCTCTGCGCCCACCAGGCGCACGCCCCCGGCGAGCTGGTGCTGGAGTCGTATCTCGCGACCGGCGACGAGGACCTGCTGCGGCATCCGGCCTTCCCGCGCACCGGTCTGGCCCGCCTCGCCGACGATCCGGCGCCGCCGCCGCGCGCTCTGGTCGCGCTCGACCCGGACGCCTCGCCCGCGCTGATCGAGCGGCTCAGCCACGACCCGTCCGGCCGGGTCCGGTCCGCGATGGCCGCCGACCCGCGCCTGCCGCGGCCCCGCCTGCTCGAACTGCTCGCCGACGAGCGAACCGCGGAGGCGGCCGCCGCCAACCCGGCCCTACCCGCGCCGGTGATCACCCGCCTGCTGAGAGCCCAGGGAGTCCGGTGAACTCGGCCGGCGCGTCGGCGCCGGAGAGATAGCGCTCCAGCATCTCCCGGCGGCCCGCGATCTGCCGCTCCTGGCGGGCCAGCCGGTCCCGCACCTCCTGCACCTTCGCCTGCAGCGCCGAGCAGTCACCGGTGACCCCGGCCGGCCCGGTGCACGGCAGGATCTCCCGGATCACCTCCGACGGCAGGCCCGCGCTGTACAGATCCTGGATGAACGCGACCTGCCGGACCGCGTGCTCGCCATACTCCCGATAGCCGTTGCCGCGCCGCTGCGAGACGAGCAGACCCTGCTCCTCGTAGTAGCGCAACGCCCTGGTGCTGACCCCGGCCGCTCTCGCCAGCTCCCCGATCCGCATCGCACCCCGCCCGTCGTCGGCTTGACATTGACGTCAACGTGAAAGTTTAGCGTTCCCGGCATGACGAACCACGGCTTGATCACCGGCGCGGGCACCGGCATCGGAGCGGCGATCGCCGACCGCCTGGCCGCCGACGGCACGAACCTGATCCTGGTCGCCCGCGACGGCGCCCGCCTCGACGACACGGCCCGGCGGCTGCGCGCCGCCCACGGGGTCGAGGTGCGTACCGTACCCCTGGATCTGTCCCTCCCGGACGGGCCCGCCGACCTGGAGAGACAACTCGCCGGGACGGACATCGACGTGTTGATCAACAACGCCGCCGTCGCCCACGTCGGCACGGTCGCCGACGTCGGACCGGACCGGATCCGCGCGACCGTCGACCTGAACGCGGGCGCCGTCGCCGAGATCACCGCCCGGTTCCTGCCCGCCATGCTCGCCCGCGGCCGGGGCGCCGTGGTGAACATCGCCAGCACCGCCGCGTACACCCCGGCGCCCTGGAATGCCGTGTACGCGGCCTCGAAGGCCTTCGTGCTCTCCTACACCCGGGCGCTCGCGATCGAGACCGAGGGCACCGGCGTACGGGTGGTCGCGGTCAGCCCCGGAGCCGTCGAGACCCCGATGAACCCCGGCCACTTCCGCGGCAAACGCCACCCCGGGCAGGTGGCCGACACCGTGGCCGCGGCGCTGCGCGGGGGCGCTCCGGCGGTGGTCGACGGGCGTCTCTACCGGGCGCAGGTGTTCGTCTTCAGCCGCCTCCTGCCGACCCGGACGGCGGCCCGCATGATCGGCCGGTTCTTCGCCCGGGCCGCGCTCAAATCGGTTGCCCGCCGGTAGCGATCCGGCAACCATCGGCCGATGAGCGTTCCCGAGTCGGTGAGACAGGCGCAGCAGCGGGCCGAGCTCCGGGGTTTCGGCATGTCCTGCGAGGACCCGGTGGGCCCGCTGCTCGCGGTCCTGGCCGCGGCCGTCCCGCCCGGTGGCCGGGTCCTGGAGCTGGGCACCGGCGCCGGCACGGGGACGGCCTGGCTGGCCACCGGCCTGGCCGGCCGGGACGACGCCACGCTCACCACCGTGGAACTCGACCCGGGCCTGGCCGCCGCCGTCCGCGAGAGCGACTGGCCGGCCTGGGTGGAGATCCTCGAAGGCGACGCCGCCGCCCTGCTCCCGTCCCTCGGCCACTTCGCCCTGATCTTCGCCGACGCGGTGGCGGGCAAATGGACCGGCCTCGACCTGACCCTGGACGCCCTGGCCCCGGGCGGCGTCCTGATCGTCGACGACATGGACCTGTCCCGCTACACCGAGCCGGAGCATCGCGAGGCGGTCCAGCGCGTCGAGGACACCCTGGCCACCGACCCGCGCCTGCACACCGTCCGCCTCCCGGCCGGCACCGGGCTCACCGTCGCCACCCGCCGCCGCTGACCGGGCTCAGCCCAGGAACGGCCGCCACTCCCGGACGCCGCACACCTCGACGCCGGGCACCCGGAAGTAGGGGTCGGCGGCCAGGAACTCGTCCACCGCCGCCCGGCCGGGCACGTCCAGGACGATCACGGCGCCGCTGTCGTCGGCGAGCGGACCCGCCGTCCGGACGATGCCGGCGGCGTGCAGTTCGGTCAGCCGCTCCCGATGGGCGGGCCGGGCGGCGAGACGTTCCGGCGCCGCGGTGAAGGCGAGTTCGACGATCCACATGCGCCCGACGCTACGGCGGCCACCGGGGCCGGCGATGTATCAGTTGATACGTGACTTCTCTGAGTGCCGTACCGGCGCTGCGCGACCTTCCGCCGGACCGTCTCGCCGACCTCGACCGGCGGTCACGGGCCACGCGCTTCGCGGCCGGCGACCTGCTGCGCCCGGCCGGCACGTGCGCGTCCGACGTGGTCTTCCTCCTCAGCGGTACGGTCGTCGCCACCCACGACAGCGCGGGTGGCGCCGAGGTGTGGCCCGCCCGGTGGACCGGCCCCGCGATCGCCGACAAGCCGGCCGTCCTGAGCGGTGAGCCGTCCCCGACCGGGCTGCGCGCGACCACGGTGTCGACCACGCGGCTCCTGCCGGCCGCCGATTTCCGCTGCCTGCTGCACGACGAGCCGGCGGTCCGTGACCACGTGCTCGCGGCTCTCGCCCGGGACGCGGTGGCCGGCCGACGGGACCTGGTCCACTCGGTGACGCTGCCCGCCGTGGCCCGGGTCGCGGCCCGCCTGCTCGACGAGGACCCCCGCCGGACGGCCTGGCCGGGCTCGCAGGACGAGCTGGCCCGCGCGCTCGGCCTGAGCCGGGTGACCGTCAACCGTGCGCTGAACAGGCTGAGCCGCGCGGCGGCCGTTCGTCTGACGCCCGGCGGGGTCGTCGTCGCCGACCGTTCCCGGCTGGCGGGGTTCACCGCGGGAGCCCGGAGCTCCCCGCGCGGGTCGACCGTTGCCCTGCCGCCGGCCTGAGCCGGCGGCCCCGGGGTGGGTCCGCCCTTGATCTGCCGCCGGCCGGAGCGCGGATCTCCTCCGCGCGGGGTCAGCCCTTGATCTGCCGCCGGCCGGAGCCGCCGGACCCGATGGTGATCCGGCGCGGCTTGGCCCGCTCGGACACCGGGATCTGCAGGGTCAGCACCCCGTTGTCGTAGGTGGCCTGCAGGCTGTCGGTGTCGAGCGTGTCACCGAGGAACAGCTGCCGGCTGAACACGCCCATCGGCCGCTCGCTGATCACTGTCTCGGCGCTGTCCTTCGGCCGGCGTCGCCGCTCGGCGCGGACCTGCAGGACGTTGCGCTCGACGGTCACGTCGATGGAGTCCGGGTCGACGCCGGGAAGATCGAAATACACATAGAAGGTGTCGCCGTCACGCTCGGCGTCGACGTGCATCACCGCCGGGCGGCTGCTGGTGCCGGTGAACTGCTCGAACAGGCGGTCGAGGTCACGGAACGGGTCGGTGCGCAGAAGCATGGTGATCTCCTCCTTCGGTGCTCCCTCACCAAAGCCTCGGTAGCTCCTTCTGTGTTAGCACTCTAGCCTGCCGAGTGCAAGTCACGCGCTGTTGACCAGCAACTTCTCCTCAGAATTGACAGGATTGGGCTCAACTGGGAGGCGGAAACTGAGCAGCGCCACCAGCAGCCCGGCGACGGACAGGCCGATGCCGAGCCACGCGGACGCGAGGTATCCCCAGCCCGCCGCGATGACCGCTCCGCCGAGGGCCGCGCCGATGCTGTTGGCGATGTTCAGCGACGACTGGTTGACGGCCGCGCCCATCAGCTGCGCGCCAGGGGCCACCGCGATCAGACGCGACTGCAGGGCCGGCACGATGAACAGGCTGGCCGCCCCGACCAGGAACGCGCCGACCACCAGCCCGGCCGGATGCCCGGCGGCCAGCGCGAAGAACGCGACCGACCCGATCAGGCCACCGAACCCGCCGAGCACACTGCGTCGCAGGTCACGGTCGGCGGCGATGCCACCGAGGGCGATCCCGACGGTCATGCCGAGGCCCATCGACGCGAGGACCCACGGGATCGTCGACTCGTCGAGCCCGGCCACCTCGGTGGTGATCGGCGCGACGTAGCTGTTCACCGCGAAGAACCCGCTGGTGCCGACGGCGACGGCCAGGGCGACGAGCCAGACCTGCGGCGAGCGGAAGGCCCGTAGTTCGGCGCGAGGTGATCCGGTGGCCGGGGCGGCGATCGACGGTACGGTCGTGAGCACCGCGATCAGGCTGAGCGCGAAGACGCCCGCCACCGCCAGGTAGGCCACCTCCCACCCGTGCGCCTGCCCGAGCACCGTGATCAGCGGAACCCCGGCCAGGTTCGCCGCGGTCAGCCCGCCGATGACGATCGACACGCCTTTGCCGTGGTTGCCCGGCCCGAGGATGGTGGCCGCGAGGATCCCGGCCGCCCCGAAATACGCCCCGTGGCCGAGGGCGGCGACGAACCGCGCGGCCAGCACCAGCTCGAAGGTGGGCGCGATCGCCGACGCGGCGGTGCCGGCGACGAAGAGCAGGAGCAGCCCGACGACGAGCCGCCGCCGGGGCGCCCGGGTGGTCAGCACCGCGATGGTCGGTGCGCCCACGACCACGCCGAGCGCGTAGACGGTGATCATCCAGCCGGCCGTGGCCAGAGCGTCCGGGACCGACGCCGCATACGCCCCGGGCAGCAGATCGCGGGCGATCTCCGGGAGCAGCCCCATGGCGACGAACTCGGTGAGCCCGAGTCCGAAGCCGCCGAGCGCCAGCGCGATGAGGGCCGCGAGGCGCCGCCCCGGGTTCAGTGTGTCCACCCGGCGACCCTAGAACGTTCTAGTGGCGGTGGGAATAGAACGTTCTAGTAATCACAGCGCGGCCACCGGCTCGTGGTCGACGGCCGGCGCCGGTGCGGGCCGCAGGCTGCGCAGCGCGAGCAGCAGCCCGGCCGCGGCGAGCACGGCGCCGATCCACACCGACGACAGGTAGCCCCAGCCGGCGGCGATCGCGGCCCCGCCGAGCGCGGCGCCCAGTCCGTTCGCGACGTTGGCCGCGGACTGGTTGACCGCCGCGCCCATCAGCTGGGTGCCCGGCGCGCTCCCGATCAGGTGCGACTGCAGGGCCGGGCCGATGAACGCGCTCGCCGCCCCGACCAGGAAGGCGGCCGGGAACAGCGCCACCGGATGCCCGGCCGCGACACCGAAGACGACGACCGCGGCGACCACGGCGGCGAACCCGTACCGGAGGGTGTTGCCGATGTCGCGGTCGGCGGCGGCCCCGCCCGCGGCGATGCCGACCGTCATGCCGAGGCCCATGAGCGCCATCACGTAGGGCACGGCGCTGTCCGGCAGGCCGGCGACCTGGGTGGTGAGCGGCGCGATGTAGCTGTTGACAGCGAAGAACCCGGCGGTGCCGACGGCGACCACGGCGGAGGCCAGCCACACCCGCGGCGAGCGGAAGGCACGCAGCTCGGCGCGGGGCGAGCCGCCCGGTGCGGCCGCGACGGCAGGCACCGTCGCGAGCACGGCCAGGAAGCTGAGAGCGAAGATCAAACCCACGAGGAGGTACGCCGTACGCCATCCGTGGCTCTGCCCGAGGCCGGTGACCAGTGGCACCCCGAGCAGGTTGGACGCGGTCAGCCCGCCGAGCACGATCGCGAAGCCCTTGCCCTGGTTGCCGGGGCCGAGGATGCGCCCGGCCAGGATCGCCGCCGCGCCGAAGTAGGCGCCGTGGGCCAGCGCTCCGACGAACCGTGCGGCCAGCACCAGCTCGAACGTGGGCGCCACGACGGACAGCACCGTGCCGGTCAGGAAGAGCCCGAGCAGCCCGAGGACCAGGCGCTTGCGGGGGAGCCGGGCGGTGAGGGCGGCGATGGTCGGCGCGCCCGCGACCACGCCGAGGGCGTAGATCGTGATCATCCAGCCGGCCCGGGCGACGGCGTCGGGCGGGGAGGCGGCGTACTCGACGGGGAGCATGTCGCGGGCCATCTCGGGCAGCAGGCCCATGGCGGAGAACTCGGTGAGGCCGAGCCCGAAACCGCCGAGGGAGAGCGCGAGCAGGGCGGCCCATCGGCGGCCGCGGGTCAGGGTGTCCACTCCTGGCATCCTAGAACGTTCTAGTTGCTGTGTCGGTAGAACGTTCTAGTTGTCACACCCCGTACCATCGCGGCATGCGTGCAGGGGAGCGGCGGATCACGCTCGCCGACGTCGCGGCCGAGGCCGGGGTGTCGGTGGCGTGTGTGTCGATCGTGATGCGGGGCGCGCCGGGCGCCGGGGAGGCCACCCGCGAGCGGGTGCTCAAGGTCGCGACGGAGCTCGGCTATCAGCCCGACAGCCGGGCCCGGCTGCTGCGCAGTGGCCGCAGCCGGCTGCTCGGCGTGGTCTTCGACGTGCGGCACCCGTTCCACCACGATCTGCTCACCGGACTGTACGACGCGGCCGGCGCGGCCGGTTACCAGCTCACGCTCAGCGCGGTGACACCGCGGCGCGGCGAGCGGACCGCCGTCGGCGACCTGCTGCAGGACCGCTGCGAGGCGATCGTCCTGTTCGGCGGCACGATGCGCTCGGCCGAGCTGGCGTCGATCGCGTCGCGCCTGCCCGTGGTGGCGATGATGCGCAGCGCCCGCCGCCGCGACGTCGACGTGGTGCACAACGACGACGCGCTCGGCTCCCACCAGGCCGTCGACCACCTGGTGTCGCTGGGGCACCGGCGGATCGCGCACGTCGACGGCGGGACCGTGCACGGCTCGGCCGAGCGGCGCGCCGGTTACCAGGAGGCGATGCGCCGCCACGGCCTGGGCGAGCACATCCGGGTGGTGCCGGGCGGCGCCGGCGAGGAGGACGGCGCCCGGGCCGCGGAGCGTCTGCTGGCCGACCCGCCGACCGCGGTGACCGTCTTCAACGACCTGAGCGCGACCGGCCTGCTCGACGTGCTGCGCCACCACGGGCTGCGGGTGCCCGGCGACATCAGCGTCGTCGGTTACGACGACACCAGCCTCAGCCGCCTGGCCCACATCGATCTGACCACCATCGGTCAGGACATCGACGCGCTGGCGGCGCGGGCCATCGAGCGGGCGGTCGAGCGCATCGAGGGCGCCCCGTCCGGCCCGCGTGCCGTCGTCATCCCGCCCCGGCTGGTGGTCCGGTCCACGACCGGGGCGCCGCCCACGGCCGGCTGAGCGGAACGCGGCAGCCCCGGCCGTCGTCAGAGGACCATGACTGCCATGACCGGTTCGCGTCGTGCCCGGCTCGTCTCGTCGGCCGCTTCCGTCGCTGTGTTCGTTGCCGCCGTCGCCGGGTGCACGTCGGCGGGAAAGGACCGGTCCGATGTGGCCGCGACCCCCGCCGCCGCCCCCGCGAGTGCCTCCGCCGGCTCCCCGAAGCCCGCCGTCTCCGGGTCGGCCCAGCCGCGGGCCGGCTGGAAGACCATCGAGCACCGGGACGTGCGGGTCGACATCCCCGCCGACTGGGTGCACCCCGACACCGGCGGCTGTGAGGTGGAGTACGAGAAATGGGCGCCGGCCGGCTCGCCGCGGTGCACGATGACGACCGGCGTGGTGTTCTACGGGGCGGCGACGTTCGACCCGGCGCACGGGCCCGGCGTGCGGCAGAACAGGAACGGCGACTGGGCGGGGTACGTGTTCGCGGGCGACCTCGCGGTGTACGCCATCGGCCCCGATCGCGACCTGGTCGAGGACCTGCTCGGCACGGCCCGGCCACCGGCGCCGCGCTGACGGCGAACGGCCCCCGCTCCGGGAGGACCGGGCGGGGGTCGTTCGCCGGGTGCGGTCAGTTGTCGGCCGGGTCGCACTCCTGGGGCAGGTAGCCCTCGGCGGCCGGCCGGGCCACCCGCAGCCCGGACACCAGTGCGGACACCGGCGTCCCGGAGATCACCTGGCCCCGCAGGGTACGCGCCTCGTCGGTGTCGAGCCTGGTGCGGGCCTTGGACTGATCGGCGGTCCGCACCTGCCCCTCGAACTCGCCCGCACCCGGGACACCCGTGTCGTACGGGATGGTGTCACCGGATCCGAGGCCCTCCCACGATCCCTTCTCCGGATCGCCGGAGCACGGGTCGTCGATCCACTCCAGGGCCTTGATGTAGGTGTGGCCGACCTCCAGCCGGGCCGAGTCACGGATGGCGATCTTGGTCTCGACGGGGCCGCTGTGGTTGTTGAAGAGCCACCCGGCGGCCGCCAGCTTGACCTCGGTGGGAGCGGGTTGCGGCGCGTCGGGGGCGGACCAGAGCACGTTGTCGACGCGCAGGCTCACGGTCCGGGCGATCAGCCCCTCACCGCGTTCGGCCTCCTTCTTGAGCACGGGGTGCCGGGTCTCGCCGACGACGGTGACGACGAGGACGTGGTCAGCGTAGGTGGCCCAGTTGCCGGCCGACCGGCTGGCGGTACGGTCCGAGCCCTCGCTCAGGACCACCCGCTGCACGGCCGGTCCCTGCTGGGCGGCGGCCTGCTGGGCGGCCCGCGGCGCGTCCGGCTGCGTCGGTTGCGGGTCCTGGGCCGAGCAGGCGGCGGTGACGGTCAGCGCCCCGCCGGCCACCAGCATCAGGGTCCCCATTCGGGAAAGCTTCATCCTGCGCCTCCGTCAGTAGGTGTTGTTGATCTGGTGGACCTGGTCGGATCCCAGGTAATAGGGAAGTTCGTAGATCTCGTTCATCATGCAGCCGAACCGTCCGTCGGTGGACGGGAGCACCGGGTAGGCCTGGGCGCCGTGCAGCAGGCCGACGGCGTGCCCGGTCTCGTGGCAGGCGAGGCCGCCGCCGAAGATGCGATACCCGTCCGGCGACTGAATCCGCACGTATTGCTGGTCGCACGCGTAGGCCTCGGTGGAGACGTCGTCGTTGCACCAGGTCCAGCCGCGGTAGCCGGAGGGCAGCGGGAGCGCGTCCTCGGACTCCTGGTAGACGATGTCGGTCTGCGCCGTGCCGGAGAAGACCGGGCTGCCGTCGTAGTAGATGGCCAGGTCGGTCGGCGCGTACTGGGTGGAGAGCATGTTCTCCAGCGACGCGACGTCGTTGTCCTCCAGCTCACCGGGATCGTTGCTGTCGGCGTACCAGTAGACGTTGGCGTTGTCGGTCTGGCAGACCATCCCGCTGAGCAGGTCGGTGGTGCCCAGGCAGATCGGGTGGTAGGTCGTCGTGGGAACCATGCTGTCGACTTCGTGAGTGGCGTAGGCCGGGGTCTGCACGGCGACGACAGCGAGAACGGTGACGGTGGACAGGGCAGCTAGAAGCGATCTGAGCATTTACATGCCTTCCCCGTTGGATGCCCAATGTTAAGGCCGTGTCCACATCGGACGGGCGACGCTTCGTTGTCCGTTTCTGCACACCACGCGCATTGAGCGAAAGACAACAGCCCGCGTCTCTCGGCGGAGAGAGACACGGGCTGTGCCGGACGCCGTGCCGGCATCGCATCGACGGGGGGACGGCGATGCCGGCACGGGGTCTGTGGGTGGCGGAGCCTCAGGACGCCGCGGAGGCGGTGGGCTTGAGGACCGCGCAGGTCTCGACGGCCTTCTTCACCGTCGCGTCGGAGGTGTCCGGGTTGGCGGTGTCGGTGACGCCGTTCTCCTTCAGGCAGTTCTGGTAGGCGGCGTTCGCGCCGCGGCCACCACCACCGTTGCCGTTGCCGCCGCGGCCGGCGCCCATGCTCGGGCGTACCGAGGCGCACGCCTCCTGGGCCTTCTGCCAGGTCGCGTCGTCGACGCCCTCGGGCTTGCCGAACCCGCCGCCTCCGGGGAAGCCGCCACCCCCGCGCTGGCCGGCGCTGCCCTCCGGGCGGGGCTGGCCGGACGGGCGGGCGCCACCGGAGGGCCGGACGCCGTCGGGAGCGCCGGACGGGCGGGCGCCGCCGTTGCCGAATCCGCCGCCACCGGGACCGCCGGACGGCATGGTGATGGTGACGCCGTTCTGGTTGAGACAGCTGATGTACGCCGCGAACGCGTTGTTGCCGCCGCCGTTCTGGCCGTTGGTGCCGCTGGTGTCCGTGGCAGCGTCGTCCGAGCCGCCGCACGCCGCAGTGAAGAGCATGGCGACCGAGACCGCGGCGACGGCTACGGCGCGGCGCGGCGCCTTCCAACTGATCACCGGCACGGGGATTCTCCTTAAGTCGGCACTGGTGCGGGACGTGTGAAGGAAAGCGGCCGCACCTGTGCACAAGGTCGGACGACCCTAGGAGTTACCTAAGAACGCCCCGCGGCGCTCCGAGCGAACTCCCAGGTAGGACCGAGCCCGCGGCGAGGACCGCTCGGCACACTCGGCGACCATGGGTGTTGCACTGGCCGGTCGCCGGCGTTTGATCTGGCTCGCCGTGGCGGTCGTCGTGCTCGCGTTGATCGCCTTCGGCGTGGTGCGTGCGCTGACGGCCGGCGCGGCGCAGGAGGAGTCGAAGGCGGCCGAGATCGTCAAGGCCGACAAGGGGGCGGTCACCACCGAGGTCGCCACCACCGGCACGCTGCAGCCGGCGCAGACCCGCAGCCTGTCGTTCGCGGTGTCGGCCGAGGTCGAGTCGGTGAAGGTCCGGGCCGGCAACACGGTGACCGCGGGCCAGGTGCTCGCCACCGTCGACGA
This sequence comes from Actinoplanes philippinensis, assembly GCF_900113015.1. Classification (GTDB taxonomy): domain Bacteria; phylum Actinomycetota; class Actinomycetes; order Mycobacteriales; family Micromonosporaceae; genus Actinoplanes; species Actinoplanes philippinensis. The sequence goes on along the minus strand of NZ_FONV01000003.1, from coordinate 231,626 downwards.
CACCGACGCCGCGGAGAAGGTCGACGACGCCACCGCGACCCTGTCGGACGCCTATGACGCGCTGGAGACGGCACAGTCGGCGCCGGCCACCACCACTACGCCGGGCTGCGACGTGGCCGCCGCCTACACCGAGCCGGCCTCGGCGTCCCCGTCGGTGTCGCCGTCGCCGTCCCCCTCGGCGCGGGCGTCGGCCACCGCCTCGCCCACGGTCACGAAGACCGGCAAACCGCGCGCCACCGCCACGAAGACCTGTGCCGCTTCCACCGGCGGTGGTTCCTCCACCCGGGGTGGCGGTTCCGGCGGGGACGCGATCCTCAGCGCCCAGCAGCGGGTCAACGCGGCCGAGGTGGCGCTGGAGGAGGCCGAGGAGAACCTGGCCGGCGCCACGATCAAGGCGCCGATCGCCGGGAAGATCATCTCGGTGGGCGGCAAGGTGGGCAGCACCGCCAAGTCCGGGTCGGCGTTCATCACCCTCGCCGACATCTACGACATGCAGATCAGCGCCGACTTCCCGGAGGCGGACGCCGATCACCTGGAGGTCACCCAGAAGGCGGTGATCACCCTCGCCGACCGGCCCGGCGAGACCTTCGACGCGACGGTGGTGCAGGTCGACCCGGTCGGCACCAGCGACGGCACGCTCACCCGGTTCGGTGTGGTGCTGTCCTTCACCGACGCGCCCGACGAACTGCTCGTCGGGCAGAGCGCCAACGTCCGGGTGACCACCGGCAGCAAGAAGGAGGTGCTGCGGGTGCCGAGCACGGCGGTGCACGATGTGTCCGGGGACAGCGGAACCGTCCTGCGGGACGGCGCCGAGGTCCCGGTCAAGCTGGGGCTGCGGGGCGACCGGTACACCGAGATCGTCTCCGGGATCGCCGAGGGCGACCCGGTGGCGAAGTCCTGGTAGGCGGGCAGCGTCCTCCCCACCCGTTCATAGGTCATTCAAAGAAAACGCTGATAGTTCTTTACGGTGCTTTCCGAAACCCGAGGTCCCGTGACCCTCAGTGACGCCGCGTCCCGGCCCTTCCGGGTGCTGGTCGTCGACGACGAGCCGAACATCTCCGCGCTGCTCAGCGCGACGTTGCGGCTGGTCGCCTTCGACGTGCGGGTGGCGGAGACGGGGCACGGCGCGCTCGTGGCGGTGCAGGAGTTCGAGCCGGATCTGATCGTCCTGGACGTGATGCTCCCGGACGTCGACGGGATCGAGGTGGCCCGGCGGTTGCGAGCCGCCGGCCACCGGGTCCCGGTCCTGTTCCTGACCGCCCGCGACGCGGTGGAGGATCGCATCCTGGGGCTGTCAGCCGGCGCGGACGACTACGTCACCAAGCCGTTCAGTCTCGAGGAGGTCGTGCTACGGATACGCGCGATCCTGCGCCGCAGCCAGCCGGAGGAGCCGCAAGAGGACACCGGCGTGCTGCGGTACGCGGACCTGGAGTTGGACGAGGACGCCCACGAGGTACGGCGGGCGGGCCGGCTGATCGAGCTGTCCCCGACCGAGTTCAACCTGCTGCGGTACCTGATGATCAACGCGGGCCGGGTGGTCAGCAAGGCGCAGATCCTGGACCGGGTGTGGAAGTACGACTTCGGCGGCGACGGGCGCATCGTGGAGTCCTACGTCTACTACCTGCGTCGCAAGATCGACCGGACCGATCCGCCGCTGATCCACACGGTGCGCGGGGTGGGGTACGCTCTGCGGCTGCCCCGGGAAGACTGAGTTCGCTTCCGTCGTCGGGCGCGGGGCGGGGCGGTCGGATGGGCGTGGTTCCCTGGCGGTACTGGACTCTCAAGTCCCGGCTCGCCCTGGTCGTGGGTGTGCTCTCGGGCGTCGCGCTGATCGTGGCGAACGTCGTCGGCGTGCTGCTGATCCAGCGCTACCTGGAAGACCGCATCGACGAGCAGCTGATCGGCATCAGCCGGCCACTGGCGGAGTTCGCGCCGAACCCCAACGGTTTCGTCCCGCGCGGCGGTCGCGGCCGTGGCATCGGCCCGGACCAGGTCATGTATTTCATCGGCGCGGACGGGGCGCTGGACACCACCCGCAGCGACACGGCCGGCGCGGTGCGCCCGCCGGTGCCGTCGCTGGAGGAGATCGCCGCGCGTGCCGTCACCCGTACGCCGTACACGGTCGCCACCGTCGACGGCGCGGACTGGCGGATGATCGCCGTCGAGCGCGGTGACAGCGGCGCGTACGCGGTGGTCGGGACGTCGCTGGACGAGGTCGAGCAGACCACCCAGCAGCTGATCCTCATCGACTCCGGCGTGCTCCTGCTGGTGCTGACCGCCCTGGCGTTCGGGGCGGCGTTCGTGGTGCGGATCGGGCTGCGGCCCCTCACCGAGATGGAGGCGGTGGCCGCGGACATCTCCGGCGGCAACCTGTCCGGCCGGGTGCCCGGCACCGACCCGCACACCGAGCCGGGCCGTCTCGGCCTGGCGCTGAACGCGATGCTCACCCGGATCGAGGGCGAGGTCGACGCGCGGACCGCGTCGGAGCAGCGGCTGCGGCAGTTCGTCGCGGACGCCTCGCACGAGCTGCGCACCCCGCTCACCTCGATCCGCGGCTGGGCCGAGCTGTACCGGCGTGGCGGCTCCCCGCCCGGCCCGCAACTGGACGAGACGATGGGCCGTATCGAGGCCGAGTCGGCGCGGATGGCGGTGCTCGTCGAGGACCTGCTGCGGCTGGCCCGGATGGATCAGCACCGTACCCTCGACCTGCGCCGTATCGACCTGCTGGAGATCGCGGCCGACACCATCCGGGACGCGCACGCCCGCGCGCCGGGCCGGCAGGTGCTGCTCGCCGGGCTCAGCGACGCCGAGGACACCTTCGAGCCGGCGACCGTGCTCGGCGACGACCACGGGCTGCGTCAGGTGGTGACGAACCTGGTGGCCAACGCGCTGAGCCACACCCCGCCGGGGACGACCGTGACGGTGCGGGTGGGCCTGGACGGCGACGAGGCGGTGCTCGCGGTCTGTGACGACGGGCCGGGTGTGCCGCCCGAGCACGCGGACCGGGTCTTCGAGCGGCTCTACCGGGCCGATTCGAGCCGTTCCCGGGCTCACGGGGGCGGCTCCGGGCTCGGCCTGGCGATCGTGGCGGCGATCGTGCAGCAGCACGGCGGCCGGGTGGAGTTGCGCGAGACGCCGGGCGGCGGGGCCACGTTCCGTGTGGCGCTGCCTGCGGTCGGTGACTCCGCGTGAGGTTTTGAGGTGGCTCCCAGGTTGCGCCGAAGCTCCTCATAGCCCGTAGCCCCAGAGTGTGCGCCATGAAGGTACGTCTGAGCCGCCACCCGTCTCTGGTGGTCAACGCCGTGATCGGCGCCGTGCTCGTCGCCGGGGCCTATACGGTGTACGAGACATTTTCCGGAACCGACGACGGGGCGACGGCCGCGACGGCCTCCGAGCGAACGGTCACCGTCCAGCAGGGCACGGTCACCAAGACCGCCACCGCCGACGGGACCCTGGAGAGTGCGAGCACCGCCAGCGCGACCTTCGAGACCAGCGGCACGGTCACCTCGATCAGCGTCAAGGTCGGTGACAAGGTAAAGAAGGGCCAGGTCCTGGCCAAGGTCGACCCGGCCGCCGCCCAGCGCTCGCTGGACGCCGCCGAGGCCGATCTCGACGCCGCCCAGGACGCCCTGGACCGCGCCGAGGACGCCGGCTCGGACACCTCCGACGCCGAGAACCAGGTCACCGAGGCGAACCTGGCCGTCGACGAGGCCGAGGCGGCGGTCGAGGGCGCCACGCTGACCGCCCCGATGGCCGGCACCGTCACCGCCGTCAACGGCACCCTCGGCGGCTCGGCCTCCGGAAGCGGCTCCTCCAGCTCCGGCTCGTCCGGCGGCGGCTCGCAGGGCGGCGGCTCCTCCAGCTCGTCGTCGAGCAGCAGCAGCAGCGGCTTCATCGAGATCGCCGACCTGACCAGGATGCAGGTGTCGGCGAGCTTCGCCGAGGCCGACGCCACCAGCCTCAAGGACGGCCAGGTCGCCACGGTCACCTGGAACGCGCTCAGTGGCACCTCGCAGAGCGCCAAGGTCGCCGCCATCGACCCGTCCGCGACCACCTCCAACAGCGTGGTCACCTACGGCGTCACCCTCACCCTGGACAAGGTGCCGACCGGCGCCAAGGTCGGCCAGACCGTCTCGGTGTCGGTCACCACCGGCTCCAAGGAGAACGTCGTGCTGGTCAACGCGGCCGCGATCACCACCGTAGGCAACCGGCACACGGTCACCGTCGTCGCCAACGGCGTCCAGGAGAACCGGTCGGTGGAGATCGGCCTGGCCGGCGACAGCGCCACCGAGATCACCTCCGGGCTCACCGCGGGCGAGCAGGTCGTCGTCAAGACCACCTCGACGAGTACGGGCAGCGGCACCCAGCAGGGCGGTGGGTTCCCCGGCGGCGGCGCCGGGTTCGGTGGCGGTGGCTTCACCGGTGGCGGCGGCGCGCCCGGTGGCGGCGGCGGGAGGACCCGGTGAGCAAACCCGTCCTGCAGGTCACCGACCTGACGAAGATCTACGGTCAGGGCGAGGCCACGGTGCACGCGCTGCGCGGGGTGTCCGCCACCGTGCACCGCGGCGACTACGTGGCGATCATGGGCTCGTCCGGCTCCGGCAAGTCGACCCTGATGAACATCCTCGGCGCGCTCGACATCCCCACCTCCGGGCGGTACCTGCTGGACGGCGTGGACGTCAGCAAGCTGTCCGACGGGCAGCTCGCGCTCGCCCGGAACCGGCTCATCGGGTTCATCTTCCAGTCGTTCAACCTCATCCCACGGACGACCGCACTGGCCAACGTGGAGCTGCCGCTGGCGTACGCCGGGGTCAAACCGAAGGAGCGCCGCCGGCGCGCCATGGAGGCCCTGGACGTCGTCGGTCTCGCGGGCCGGGCCGACCACGAGCCCAACCAGCTCTCCGGCGGCCAGCAGCAGCGTGTCGCGGTGGCCCGGGCCCTGGTCACCGAGCCGGCCCTGCTGCTCGCCGACGAACCCACCGGCAACCTGGACTCCAAGTCCACCGACGACGTGCTGCAGGTCTTCGACGACCTCAGCACCGCCGGCCGCACCATCGTGATCATCACGCACGAGGACGAGGTCGGCGCCCGCGCCAAACGGCTGATCCGCCTGGTCGACGGCTCGATCGTCACCGACGTACGCCAGTCGCCGATCCACCTGCCCCCGGTCGGGGCCCAGCACAAGGCACAGGGCCGGGCGACTGTGGGAGGACGTCACACACTGTGAATTTCTTCGAGGTAGTCCGCTTCTCGTTGCGCGGCCTGTCGGCCAACAAGCTGCGTTCCGCCCTGACCATGCTCGGCATCCTCATCGGTGTCGCCGCGGTCATCCTGCTCGTCGCGGTCGGCAACGGCTCGGCCAAGGCGATCAGCGACCGGATCGAGGCGCTCGGCACCAACACGATCACCGTGATGAGCACCGGCCGTGGCGGTTCCAGCAGCACCGCCCTCACCAAGGAGATGGCCGACGCGCTGGTCGACGCCGAGCTGGCGCCGGACGTCAAGTCGGTGTCGCCGGTGGTCAGCTCGTCGTCGGCGACGATGACCTACGAGGGCAGCGACCACTCGGTCGCCACGTTCGTGGGCACCACACCCAGCTGGTTCGCGGCCTCCACCACCCCGGTCGGCAAGGGCACCGCCTTCAGCGCGGACGACGTCGACCAGGGCCGGCGGGTCGTGGTGATCGGGCAGACCGTCGCCGAGGAGCTGTTCCCCGGCGTCGACCCGATCGACAAGCAGGTCACCGTCGGCGGCGCGCTGTTCACCATCGTCGGGGTGCTGCAGGAGAAAAGTTCCACCGGCTTCAACGACGCCAACGACACGGCGGTCGCCCCGCTCACCGCGGTGCAGCAGGTGCTCACCGGATACGGCGCCCTGACCTCGATCATCGTGGAGGCCGCCGACCCGGACAAGGTCGACGCCGCCCAGTCCGAGGTGTCGACGATCCTCAACCAGAAACTGGACGTCGCCGCGTCGTCGGCCAGCACGCCGTACCGGATCCAGAACGCGTCGTCGCTGCTGGAGACCCAGACCGAGACCGCCGACACGTTCACCACCCTGCTCGGCGCGGTCGCCGCGATCAGCCTGCTCGTCGGCGGCATCGGCATCACCAACATCATGCTCGTCACGGTCACCGAGCGGACCCGCGAGATCGGCATCCGCAAGGCCCTCGGCGCGCCCCGCCGGGTCATCCTGACCCAGTTCCTGATCGAGGCGAGCCTGTTGAGTGTGCTGGGCGGCGCCCTCGGGGTGGCCGCCGCCCTGATCGGGAGCCAGTTCGAGATCGTCGGGGTGAAACCGGTGATCGTGCCCAGTTCGATCGGGTACGCCGTCGGCGTGTCCATCGCGATCGGCCTGTTCTTCGGCGGCCTGCCCGCCGCCCGCGCCGCCCGCCTGCGTCCCATCGACGCGCTGCGCTACGAGTGAGGACCCTGCTGTGACAACGATGAACGACGAGACCGCGATCATCTCGACGGTCGAGGAACCGGACCGCGACGGCCTCTCCGCCGAGCTGGCGGCCGCCGCGCCGAAGAAGTGGTGGAACAAGGGCACCGTCGGCCTCGGGGTGGCGGCGTTGCTGATGGGCGGTTTCCTCGGCGGGGTGCAGGCGCAGAAGCAGTGGGGGACCAGTGCCACCAGCGCGACCAGCGGGTTCCCCGGCGGCGGCACGCGCGGCGCGGGCGGCGGGTTCCCCCGGACCGGGGCCAGCGGCGCCCCGGGCGGCGCCTTTCCCGGCGCGGGCACCGCCACCGGCACGGGCACGACCGCGGCGAGCAACGGCACCGCCGGGAAGGTCAAGCTGGTCAACGGGAAGACCATCTACGTGGAGACCGAGGACGGCACGGTCGTCACCGTCAAGACCGATGGATCGACCACCGTCAACACCGCGACCAGGGGCGAGCTCAGCGACGTCAAGGCCGGTCAATCGATCACCGTCGAGGGCGCGACCGGCGACGACGGCTCGGTGACAGCGAAGACCGTGACCGCGTCCAAATGACCGCGATGTGACATACCCGCGAACTTATTGATGGGCGTGCGTCTGTGTTCCTAGGCTGACGGCTTCAGTCCTAGGGGGGTGGGAGCTCAATGCCCTCTCTGTTGGGCCGGGAGGCCCTGCTCGCGGCCATCGACGCCCGGCTCGCCGCCGGGGGCGGGGTCGCTCTGCAGGGCCCGCCCGGCATCGGCCGCACCGCACTGCTCGACACCGTCGCCGACCAGGCCGCGGCACGGGGGGAGACGGTTCTCCGCCTGCGCCCGGCCCGCGGCGAGCGCGTCCTGGCCTACGCCGGGGTCGCCGACCTGCTGCGCCAGGTGCCGGCCGAGGCGGTCGCCGCCCTCGCGCCCGCGCCACGGCACTCGCTGGCCGCGCTGCGCCAGGGCCGTCCCTCCCGCACCGGCGTCCCGGCCCTGGCCCGGCGCCTGGTCCTGCCCGAGCTGCTGGCCCACTGCGCCCGCACCGGGCCGGTCCTGATCGTCCTCGACGACGCCCAGTGGCTCGACCCCGAGTCGGCCGAGCTGATCTCCTTCGCGATGCGCCGCCGGCCCGGCGCCCGGGTCCGGATGCTCGCCGCCGAACGCCGGCCGGGTCCGTCGCGTGCCGTCCGGCTCTGCCCGGCGCCCGCCGTCGAGCTGGCCGTGCCGCCGCTGTCCCCGGACGACCTGACCGCCCTGCTCGAATCACACGGGCTTCCCTGCCGTACGGCGAGCCAGCTGCACCGGGCCAGCGCCGGCAACCCGTTCCTCGCTCTCGCCCTCGGCGGCGCCGTCGCCCGCGGCCCGTCGTGGCGGCCCGCCCCGCTGCCCGAGCCGGTCCGGGAAATGGCCCGCGAGCGGCTCGCGCTGCTCCCGGCCGAGGCCCTCGACACCCTGCTCACCGCCGCGCTGGCCACCGAGCCGACGCTCGGGCTGATGCTGCGCGCCGGCCGTGACGACGCCGCCCGGGAGCTGCGGGCCGCGGTCGCCGCCGGGGTGATCGAGGTGTCCGGGGAGCGGATCCGGTTCACGCCGCCGCTGCTGGCCCAGGTGCTCGCCGAGGAGACTCCGGCAGCGCGGCGCAGCCAGGTCCACGCCGAGCTCGCCGCGGCGGCGTACGACCCGGTCGAGGCTCTTCGCCAGCAGGCGCTGCGCACCGCCCGCCCGGACGCCGCCGTCGCCGCCGGTCTGGCCGCCGCGGCCGGCCGATGCGCGCAGCGCGGCGCCGAGCGCACCGCCGCCGAGCTGTATCTTCTCGCCGCCGAGCGGTGCACCCCGGACCGGTCCGCCGACCGTCTCGACTGGCTGGTCACCGCGGCCCGCACGGCGATCACCGGCGGCTCGCCCGCGCTGGCCGGCCGCGCCGCGGAGGCCGTGCTGGCCGCCGACGCCCCGGCCGGCCACCGGGTCCGGGCCCGGCTGGTGCTGCTCGACCTGGCCGGGCAGGCGCTCGCCGAGATGGGCGAGACGTTCGCCGCCGCCCTCGCCGAGGCCGGTGACGACCCGGCGCTGGCCGCGCCGGTGCGGTTGCGGCTGACCTGGGCGGCGTTCCTGGTCGGCGACCTGGACGCGGGCGCCGACGAGGCCCGGCGCGCCGAGGAGGCGGCCCGGCTCAGCGGCGACCTGACCATCGAGGCGATGGCGCTGACCATGCAGGCGCAGATTCAGCGGGTGCAGGGTGAGGACCGCTGGCAGGACACCCTGGAGCGGGCGATGGCGCTGCCCGCCGCGCCCGCGCCGGACTGGCTGCACTACGGCCCGCACTACATGGCGGCGCGGTTCGCGCTCTTCGACGACCGGCTCGACGAGGCCCGCGCCGAACTGCTGCGGCTGCTCGCGGTCGCCGAGCACGACCGGGTCGGCGAGGCGCGGGTCGAGGTGCTGCGCAGCCTCTCCGAGGTGGCCACCAGGGCGGGCCGGTGCCAGGAGGCTCTGCGGTACGCCCACCGCGCCGTCCGGGCCGCACAGGAGGCGGGCCTGAGCCCCGGCCCCACCTGGTACACCGCCGCTGTCGCGGAGCTGGCCGGCGGCAGTCTGGAGGCGGCGGCCGGCTTCGCCCGGCGGGGCATCCGCTCCTCCCAGCAGGAGGGCGACAGCCTCTACCTGCGCCGGCTGCTGCACGCTCTCGGGCAGGCGCAGGTCCGCGCCGGCGACGGCCGGGCCGGGGTGGCCACCCTGCGCATGTTGCGTGACCAGGAGGCGGAGGCGGGCAGCTCGGACCCGATGATCGTGCGGTGGCGCGCCGACCTGGCCGCGGCGCTCGCGTCGCTGGGCGAGCACGGTGAGGCGGCGACCACCCTGGCGCTGGCCAAGGCGGCCGCCGAACGGCTCGGCAGCACCCCCGCCCTCAGGGGATACCTGCACCGGGCCGCGGCGATCGTCAACTCGGAGTCCGGACAGGCCGACACCGCCGCCGACCTGGCCACCGCGGCCGCCAAGCACTTCGAGCTGCTGCGCCAGCCGGTCGAGCAGGCGCACGCCCTGCTCGTGGTGGCCGGGGCGGAACGGCGGCGGCGACGGTATGCCGCCGCGCGCCAGGCGATCGGTGAGGCGTCGGCGCTGTTCCGTCTTGCCGAGGCCCGGCCGTGGCTGCTCGAGGCGGAACGGGCGATGGCCCGCACCGAGGGGACTCCCGATCAGGGGCTGACCTCCACCGAGCTGCGGATCGCCGGGATGGTCCGGGACGGCGCGAGCAACCGGGAGATCGCCACCCGGCTGTATCTGAGCGTCAAGACGGTCGAGGCGACGCTCACCCGGGTCTACCGCAAACTGGGCGTCCGGTCCCGTACGCAACTGCTGTCGGCCCTTCCGGTGGGCGAGATCACCAGCCCGTCCTGACCAGCCACTCCACAACGCACAGTGACCTGGGTTACCCGAATCCGGTGGTGGCGGTCACTTTCCGCACGAGAGTTTTACCTGGTGGATTTGGGGATGACGCCGGACTGGGAGATCGTTGAACACGTCAGAGTCCCCGTCACTATCCGTCGAGGAGTCTCGCCGTGAAGTTCATCCGCAACGCCCGCACCACCCTGTCCCACCGTCTCGCCGAACGCCGCGCCCACCGCCGCCTGAGCGACGAGCTCGCGGCCTTCCGCACCGCCGCGGAACGCAGCGAGCTCGACCTCATGCTCGGCCGGCACACCGCCGCCGAGACCGCCGAGATCGACACCATCCTCAGCCGCCAGGACGCCGCCCGCCGCTACACCACGGCCATGCACAACGCCTGACCTCCCCTCGGCCGGCCCGGACCGTCCCCTGGCCCGGCCCTACGCCAAACCCCCGGTGCAGCGGTTCGCGCACCGGGGGTTTGTGCTCGGAAGACCTCGTCGACCCACTCCGGGTGCTCGATGAACGGGCTCCGGTTGTGCTGGTCCGCCCGAAATGATCTCGTTGCGGCCTCGTTCACCGGCGTCCACCGGGTCCCGCTCGTGCCACGCCCGCAGCATCGACAGCCGGCCCGTCCGCGGTTCCCTGCCGTGGTTGGGGCCCTCGGCGGCCGCCAGGTCCGGACGGCGGTCCGTCCCTTCGTACCGGACGGCGGCGTGCCCACACCCGGCGGCGATGGCCGAAGAACGCGACGCCGACGCACCAGGCGCCGCCGACGGCCGCGGTGATCCACAGGCAGAGCCCGTCCTCGGTGAGCCGCTGGCCGATCTTCCGGTAGGCCCAGGTCTGTGCCTGCCGGCGGCATCCGTCCTCGGCGGCGGCGAGCAGGTCGCACGGCGGCCGGCCCGCCTCCGCCGTGCGTTCCACCTCGCTCGGGCTGGCCAGATCCAGTTTGTGCAGTTCGCTGCGGCTGCGTACCGAGGCGGCGAAGTTGATCCGCTCCCGGGCTGCGATGTACGGGTCCTGCTTCTCCCGCCATCGCTCGAAGGCCCGCAGCATCGCGGCATGCCCGCGCTCGTTGGGGTGCAGACTGCCGTGCATCCACTTGGCCGGGTTGAAGCGATGCTGCGCGAAGCCGTCCACCGAGCGCAGGCCGATGAAGTTGATGCCGGGCCGGTTGTCGTTGTTGCGGTCGCAGAGCTGCAGGTTCGCGACCGCCAGCGCGTCCTCCATCTCCTGGAGGTAGTGGAACCCGTACTCCCGGGCGGTGGCGCGGATCGCCGGGTTCAGCGTCTGTGTCACGTACTCGTGGATGAAGGCCTGCTCCCGGGCGGAGAGCGCGACGTCGGTGCACTCGTCGCCGCGGACCGCGATCGGGTCCGGGTAGGGGACCACCACCACCGGGATGTTCCGGAAGATCCGGTCCACCTCGTAGTAGGCGACCCGCAGCTGTGCCCGCAACTGCGGAACCGTCCGCTCCCACAGCTCCCGCCGTTCGGTGCAGTCGCCGGGCGCCACACACATCTCCCCGATCGACGAGAAGCCCGCGTCGTTGCCGCCGATGCTCAGCACCACCATCGACGGCTGGAAGTCGGCGGCCGGGTCCGCCTTCGCCGCGAGGTACGCGTCGAGCTGGGTGTACCGCTCCGACGGGTACTGCGGCTCCGGGCCGGGGTCCATGCCGACCCGGACCTTCTCCTCGGACGCCTCGGTGTCCGGCGAGCCGGTGTCCGGCGGGGTCGCGGTGAGGATGTGCCGCGTCCGGGCGCCGGAGCAGGCCAGGAACTGGATGCCGTAGAAGTGGGCCTGAGCGGCCATCGCCGCCCACGCGGTCGGCGCCCGGCGGCACTCGTTGACACCGCCATTGTCGGTGCCGTGGTAGTAGACCCGCGCGCCCTCACCGGACATGTACGAGTCGCCGATGGCCACCAGCACGTTGCGGCGCCCGGCGGGATCCGGGGTCTCCCGCTGAGGCTCCTGGGACGGCGTCACCCCCATCAGCGCGACCAGCGCGAGCGCGGCGACGATGTCGGCCCGGGTCGTCGACACCAGGACGATCACCAGCAGCCCGAGGACCACCAGCACGACGGTCAGCCACCGCGAGCCACTCACCATCACGGCGAGACGGGTGGCCCCGGCGAAGACCGCCACCCCGCCCACGCCGAGTCCCCACAGCAGCCCGGTGGCCCGGTCCCGCCGGCACAACCGGCGCAGCGCACCCTCGGCCGTGAGGGCCAGCCCGGCCGGAAGCAGCAGCAACGCGCCCAGCCCGAGGACGGCCGCGCCCACGAGGATCGGCAGACCGGAACCCAGGAGCAGCGCGCCGGCCAGGACGGTCAGCACAGCGACGCCGGTGAGCCACACACCGAACCGGCCGGTCGTCACCCGCCACCGCCCCACCGTGACCGACGGGCTCTGCCGCAGATGGGTGAGCACCGAGCCGGCGAGCAGGTAGAGCAGGACCAGCGCGCCGACGCTGCAGAACCCGGCGCCGAACCACGACGCCCCGGGCAGCGCGAACAGGACGGCCGCGACGACGGCGAGCACCGCGCCCACCCGCCAGGGCATCACCCACTGCCGGCCGTCCATGCTGTCCACGTACTGGCCGCGGATCCAGATCGTCGAGACGCTGATGAACACCCCGAACACCACCCACACGGTGACCTCGGAGGCCCCCGCCCGGGCGGACCCCAGCAGAACCGTCATGGCGACGGCGAACGCCACCGTGCGCCGGACGGATCCGCGCGCATCGTCCACCACTGTCACGTCGGGCCTCCGATCCGCCGGCTTTCGCCGACGGTCCCACCCGGGGACGACGGGCGAGATCGGATTGCTCCGGGGTACGCCCCCGGCGGTCGGTGATTCGGCCGAGTGGCGGATCCTCCCCTCGGTACGGGTGATCCACGAACGGCGTACCGTCTCGCCATGACCTTCTCGATCGTTGCCCGCTCCGCCGACGGCGCCGTGCTCGGCGTCGCGGTGGCCAGCAAGTTCCTCGGTGTCGGGGCGGCGGTTCCGGCCGCCCTGGCCGACGTCGGCGCGGTGGCCACCCAGTCGTATGCGAACCTCGCCTACCGTCCGCAGGGCCTCGCCCTGCTGGGCACCGGGGCGACCGCGGCGAGCACCGTGCGGGCGCTGATCGCGGGCGACGCGGGCCCGGTCGCGCACCGGCAGGTCGGCGTGGTGGGCGCGACCGGCCCGGGCGCCACGTTCACCGGCGACGAGTGCCATCCGTGGGCGGGCGGTGCGGCCGGCGACGGCTACGCGATCCAGGGCAACATGCTGGCCGGCCCGCGGGTGGTCGCCGACATGGAGGCCGCGTGGCTGGCCGGGGCGGACCAGCCCCGGTTGCCGTATCGGCTGCTCGGCGCGCTGCGCGCCGGTGACCTGGCCGGCGGTGACCGGCGGGGGCGGCAGAGCGCGGCGTTGCTGGTGGTCGCCAAGGGGATGGGGTATGGGGGCACGAGCGACGTCCTGGCCGACCTACGGGTCGACGACCACCCGGACCCGGTCACCGAGCTGGTCCGCCTGCTCGACCTGCACACCCTCTACTTCGAACGCCCCGACCCGGCCACCCTGATCCCGCTGACCGGCGAGATCGCCGGCGAGGTCCGTGCCCGGCTGGCGGCGGCCGGCCACACCGGTCCCGACCTGGACGAGGCGCTGGCGAGCTGGGCCGGAGTCGAGAACCTGGAGGAGCGGATCGTGGCCGGCGCCATCGATCCGCTCGTCCTGGACCAGCTGCGTGCCGCCGAGGGCGTCAGCTGACTAGTACTTGAACTGCCCCACCAGGCCGTGCAGGGTGCCGCTCATCCGGGCCAGCTCGGCGACCGCCTGTTCCGAGGCGACGATGGCCGTGGAGGTCTCGGACACCGCTGTGGAGACGGTGGCCAGGCTGTTCGAGACGTCACGGCTGCTGGAGGACGCCTCGGTGACGTTGCGGGACATCTCGGAGGTGGTCGCGGTCTGCTCCTCGACCGCCGAGGCGATGGTGGTCTGGTAGTCGTTGACCCGGGCCACGATCTCGGTCACCCGGCTGATCGCCTCGCTCGTGGCGGAGGCGCTGCGCTGGATGTCCTGGACCCGCCTGCTGATGTCCTCGGTGGCCCGCGCGGTCTCCTGGGCGAGATCCTTGACCTCGCTGGCGACCACGGCGAAGCCCTTGCCGGACTCCCCGGCGCGGGCCGCCTCGATGGTCGCGTTGAGCGCCAGCAGGTTGGTCTGCTCGGCGATGGCGGTGATCAGGTTGACCACGTCGGTGATCTCGGCCGACGACTGGCCCAGCGTGGTGACGGTGCGGCTCGCTTCCTCCGCGACGCGTACCGCCTCGACACCGGCCTGGCTGGCGTCGGACGTGCTGGTGGCGATCTCGCGGATGGAGGCGCCCATCTCCTCGGCGCCGGCGGCCACCGTGGCCAGCGCGTTGCTCATCGCCTCGGTCGACCCGGCGACGCCGCCGACCTCACGGGAGGTCTGCTCGGCGGAGCCGGCGATGTGCCGGGTTCCGCTCGAGAGCTGTTCGCTGGCCGCGGCGAGAGAGGTCGCCTGCTCGCCGATCTGCCCGATGATGCCGGCCAGCTTCGCCACGAACCGGTTGAACGCCGTGCCGAGGGCGCCGAACTCGTCTCGCCGGGTCTCGTCGACCCGGTTCGTGAGGTCGCCCTCGCCGTCGGCGATCTCCGTCAGGCGCGAGGTCAGCCCGGCGAGCGGCCGTACGATGCTGCGGGCCAGCAGCCAGGCGAGGAGCACCACGAGGAACACGGCCAGCGCGACACCGGCGAGGATGGCCGTCCGGGAATTGTCGGCGGTGTCCTTCGTCGAGGCGGCACGCGTCGCGAGCAGGCCGGACTCCGCCTCGCCCATGTCGGTCAGAACCGTCCGGATCTGGTCCATGACCGATTTGCCCTTGTCGGTCTGCACCACGGCCCGCGCCGCCTCGAACCCGTCGGTGTGGCGCAGTTCGATCGTCTGACCCAGCTCGTCGAACTTGGCCTTCACCAGCGGCCGGAGCTCGGCGATACGGTCCTGCTGCGCCGGGTTGTCGGCGGTGAGCTCCGCGACGTCGTCGATCAGCCCGGTCACCGCCTGGGACGCGGCGGTGTACGGCGCGAGGTACGCGTCGCTGCCGGTGATCAGGTAGCCGCGCTGACCGGTCTCCGCGTCCTTGAGCGCCCCGGTGATCTTCTCCAGCCCCTCCAGCACCTGGTAGGTGTGGACCACCTGACGACTGTTCATCTGCAGCGTGCTGGTGTTCCGGTAGGCCACCGCACCGACGACGCTCAGCACCACCAGCGGGACGGCGAACGCGGCAACCAGCCGTGGGGCGACACGGTGCATCCAACTCATGGCCGAACAACCTTTCGCGCGGGTACGACACCGCCGAGGAGGAATCAAGTCTCCCGGACCATCGGCGCCGCGCGCTCCGATACGAGGATCTGCGCCGGATCAGAGGCGGGCCAGCGCCGACGACGGATCCTCCATTCCGTCGGCCACCGCGCGCAGAAAGCCGGCCGCCGCACCGCCGTCACACACCCGATGATCAAAAACAAAGGACAACTGCGCGATCTTTCGTACGGCCAGAGCGCCGTCCACCACCCAGGGCCGGTCGATGATCCGGCCGAGCCCGAGCATGGCCACCTGCGGATGGTTGATGATCGCCGCGCTGCCGTCGACCCGGAACGCGCCGTAGTTGTTCAGCGTGAACGTCCCCGCCGACAACTCCGCCGGTGTCGACTCGCCGCGCAGCGCCCGCGCCGTCACGTCCCGGATGGCGACGTCCAGAGTGGTCGCCGTCATCGTCTGCGCGTCGGTCACGGCCGGCACCACCAGCCCGCGGGGACTCTGCACGGCGATGCCCAGGTTGATCCGGTCGAGTTCGACGACCTCCTGCCGTTCGGTGTCGAGCCGCGCGTTGAACACCGGATACTCGCGCAGCGCCGCCACCGTGAACCTCGCCACGTAGGCCAGCAGCCCCGGCGACCCGGGCCGGCCGCGGCCCCGTTCGCGCAGCTCCCACAGGGCCGTCGCGTCGACGTCCACCCAGACCGTGGCCTCGGGGATCTCCGCCCGGCTGCGGCTCAGGACGGCCGCCACCTGCTTCCGGAAACCGTTCAGCGGAACCCGCCGCTCGCCGGTCACGGGCAGCGGAGCCGCCGGCGCGGGCGGCACGTCGTGGCGGGCCGCCGACTCCACGTCCTGGCGGGTGATCACGCCGTCCGGGCCGGTGCCGCGCAGGGTGGCCAGGTCGACGCCGTTCTCCCGGGCCAGCCGCCGGACCAGCGGTGACGCCACCTTCGGCGCGGACGGACGGGCCGGCGGCTCGGGGGCGGCCGGTCGTGGGTTGCGCGGGCGGCGGTGCCGGGCCGTCGTCGCCGGGCCGGGTTTGGTCCCGTACCCGATCAGGACGTTGCCCGATCCGGCCCGCTCCTCCGCACGGTAGGTCTCGGCGGCCGGCTCCAGCGCCGCGACCGTGATCAGCGGCGAGCCGACGTCGAGGGTCGTGCCCTCGGCGGCGTGCCGGGTCGCGACCCGGCCGGCATAGGGCGACGGCACCTCGACCACGGCCTTCGCGGTCTCCACCTCGGCCACCGGCTGGTCGACCTCGATCACGTCACCCTCGGCGACGAACCAGCGCACGATCTCCGCCTCGGTGAGCCCTTCGCCGAGGTCGGGCAGCACGAAGGTGCGGGCGGTGGTGGCCGGGGCGCTCACGCGTACTCCCATTGCAGCTCATCGACGGTGTCCAGGATCCGGTCGACCGACGGCAGGTGGACGTGCTCCAGTTTCGGCGGCGGGTAGGGGATGTCGAACCCGGTGACCCGCCGGATCGGGGCGTGCAGCGAGTGGAAGCAGCGCTCGGTCACCCGGGCCACCACCTCGGACGACACACTCGCGAACCCGGCGGCCTCGGCCACCACCACGGCCCGCCCGGTGGAGCGGACCGCCGCGCAGACGGTCTCGTCGTCGAACGGCACGATCGAACGCAGGTCGACCACCTGCAGGCTGCGGCCCTCCTGGGCGGCGGCCTCGGCGGCCTCCAGGGCGATCGGCACCGCCGGGCCGTAGGCGATCAGCGTGGCGTCGGTGCCCGGCCGGCGGATCACCGCCTTGCCGATCGGCGGCACCGGGGCGGTCAGATCCGCCTCCGCCTTCGAGAAGTAGAGCTTCTTCGGCTCCAGGAAGACGACCGGGTCGGCGGACTCGATGGCCTTGCGGAGCAGGCCGTACGCGTCGGCCGGATCCGAGGGCGCCACCACGTGCAGGCCCGGGGTGTGCGCGTAGTAGGCCTCCGACGAGTCGCAGTGGTGCTCGACCCCGCCGATCCCGCCCGCGTACGGCACCCGGATCACCAGCGGCACCTCCAGCCGGCCCCGGGTCCGGTTGCGCATCTTCGCCGCATGGCTGACCAGCTGCTCGAACGCCGGATACGCGAACGCGTCGAACTGCATCTCCACGACCGGGCGCATGCCGTTCATCGCCATCCCGATGGCCATGCCGAGGATCCCCGACTCGGCCAGCGGCGTGTCGAAGCAGCGCTGGTCACCGAACTCGGCGGTCAGACCGTCGGTGACCCGGAAGACACCGCCGAGCGGGCCGACGTCCTCCCCGAAGACGACCACCGCCGGGTCGGCGCGCAGGGCGTCGCGCATCGCCCGGTTGAGCGCGGCGGCCATGGTGAGTTTCTCGGCGGGCATCATCGGGCCTCCTCACGGGACAGCTCGTCGGCGACGAGAGCCTGCTGTTCGCGCAGTTGGGGGGTGGGCTCGGCGTAGACGTGGGCGAACAGGTCCCGGTAGTCGGAGGGCGTGTCCTCGCCCAGTCCGGCGCGCATCCGTGCGGCCAGCTGATCGGCCTGCTCGGCGTACCCGCTCGAGGTCTGGTCATCGAGAAGCCCGCGCCCCCGCAGATGGGTCTCCAACCGCAGGATCGGATCGCGGGCCAGCCACGGGGTGACCTCGTCGGCGGAGCGGTAACGGCCCGGATCGTCGGCGTTCGTGTGCGCCTGCACCCGGTAGGTGTGCGCCTCCACCAGCTGCGGACCCTCACCGGCACGCGCCCGGGCCACGGCGGCGCCGAGCACCGTGAGCAGGGCGGCGACGTCGTTGCCGTCGACGCGTTCGCCGGGCACGCCATACCCGATGCCCTTGTGCGCCAGCGACGGCGCGGCCGTCTGGCGAGCCAGCGGCACCGAGATGGCGTATTCGTTGTTCTGGATGAAGAAGATCACGGGGGTACGGAAGACAGCGGCGAAGTTGAGCGCCTCGTGGAAGTCGCCCTCGCTGGTCGCGCCGTCCCCGCAGAGCGCCATCACCACCGTCGGCTCGCCCCGCAACCGGGCCGCGTGCGCCACCCCGACCGCGTGCAGCAGATGCGTGGCCAGCGGCGTCGCCTGCGGCGCGACCCGGGTGGCATGCGGGTCGTAGCCGCTGTGCCAGTCGCCGCGCAGCAGCGTCAGCGCCTGCACCGGGTCCACACCGCGGGCCACGATCGCCGCGCTGTCGCGGTACGTGGGGAACAGCCAGTCGCCGTCGTCGAGGACCTGGACGCAGGTGACCTGGCAGGCCTCCTGCCCGTGCGAGGAGGGATAGACGGCCAGCCTGCCCTGGCGGACCAGAGCGTTCGCCTGGTCGTTGAAACGGCGGGCGGAGATCAGGGCAGCGTACGCGCCCACCAGTGCCTGAGGGTCGGGCAGATCGTGGCCGACGTGCGGAACGGGGTGGCCGTCCGGGTCGATGAGCGTCACCGGCTCCGTGGACGGCAGCAGGAGAGCTGCGTCACGTGTCATGCACGGATTCTGGAACGCTTGCCAAACGATCACCATAGGTGGGAGAAAGACGAGATATTGTTTCGTCTTGGCCCCGGTTCGAGGGCCGATCGTCTTTCGGCGGGCGGTCGCGGGGCCGGCCGGGAAGACAGGTGGTCACGTGCTCGACGAGACTGATCGGCGCATCCTCGCCGAACTAGGCCGGGACGGCCGGATGTCCATGCGCACCCTCGCCGAGACGCTGCACATCTCCCGCGCCAACGCGTACGCCCGGGTCGCCCGCCTGCAGCAGACCGGCGTGATCCGCGGCTTCCACGCCGACGTCGACCCGGTCGCGGCCGGCCTGACCACCGCCGCGTACGTGACCCTCAACCTGCAGCAGGCGAACTGGCGCGAGGTCCTCGGCCGGCTGCGCGCCCTCCCGGGAGTGGTGCACATCGGCCTGGTCGGCGGCGACTTCGACGTGATCCTGCTGGTCCGGGTCGCCGACAACACCGAGTTGCGCCACCTGGTCCTCGACGAGATCCAGGGCATGGCGGGCGTGGTGAGCACCCGGACACTCCTGCTCTTCGAGGAGTCCACCCCCTGACTCCCCACGTCTCGCGGACCACATCGCGGCCGGCCGCCCCGGTGACTCCCGCCGGTCCCGGGCTCTCGGCAGCCTCGGGGCGTGGGTGGCCGACAAGGAGCGCGGTGTGTGGACGGCGAGGAGGCCGTCGTCGATCGGGATGTCGCGCAGGTCGCCGCGGCGCTGCGAGCCGCGCGGTGGTCCCGAACCTCCTAGCTGGAGCTTCGGACGGTCAGTGTGGTGGGCAGGCGGGGTGGGGACGGCAGCGCCGGATCCAGCAGGTGGTGGACCGCGGATGTCGCCTCGTCCTCGACCGGCATGTAGACCGAGGACAGGTCGGCAGCCTCGGCCAGGGTGCTGCCGTCGAAACCGACCACCGCGACATCGTCGGCCACCCGGCGGCCCGCCTCGCGGAGCGCCTGGAGCACCCCCATCGCGGTGACGTCGCAGGAGGCGAAGACGGCGTCGAGACGTGGTTCGCGGGCCAGCAACTCCCTGGTGGCGGTGTAGCCGCGAGACCGCGTGAAGTCGCCGTCGGCGGTGGTCGCGGGGCGGGCGGCGCCGGCCAGCACCCGCATGAAGCCGGCCCTTCGCTCGTCGGCGCACGGGGTGGGCGGGCCGAAGACCGCGCCGATGTGCCGGCGTCCGCTGGTCACCAGATGGGCGGCCGCCTGATAGCCGCCGCCGTCGTTGTCCGGGGCGACGAAACGGACGCCCGGCGCCGAGCGCCCCAGCGCGACCGTGCGGCCCCGGCGGGCGTAGGCGGCGCCGGCTGCGCCGGGCACGTTGATCAGCAACCGGCCGAACGGCGGATCGGTGTCCTCGGCAGGCAGGGTGGCGACCCGGCGCACCTCGAGGGCGATGTCGTGATCGCCGAGGGCACGCATCGCGCCGGTCAGCACCCGGCTGTAGAACGGTTTGTTGCTCATCGCCTCCGGATCCGGATCGACGATCAGCACCTCGATGCGGTCCCGGCGGCCCGCGCTGGCCCGGCCGGTCGCCAGGGCACGGGCGACCGCGTGCGGCTCGAAACCGAGCTCGGCGGCGACCGCGCGAACCCGATCACGAACGGTCGCCGAGACGCCGTAGGCGCCGTTCATCGCCCGGGAGGCGGCAGCCCGGGACACCCCGGCGGCCCGGGCCACGTCGGCGAGCGTGGGCCGTTGATCCATCATGGAACGACGATAGCGCTGAATGGTTTCACCCCGCCCGCCCGTAGCGCCGGCCGGTGAGACGGGGACTGGTGGTGGTCGCCGCCGGGCCGGGGCCGGGATCCGGCGGGGGTGCGGTCCGGCAGGCTGCCGGGCCGGCGAGGGTGGCCGCCTCGGCTGATCACGGCGACCGGGCAGCGGCGCTCGGCCGGGTTGTTCAGCTGGCCGGTGGGAGGGTTACGGCGAGGGACCACCGGGTTGTTCAGCTGGCCGGTGGGAGGGTTACGGCCAGGGGCCAGCGGGTTGTTCAGGCGACCAGTGGGAGGGTTACGGCCAGGGGCCAGGCGACGACCAGGGAACCGGCCAGGGCGATCGCCCAGACCGGGGCGGCGAAGCGGTGCAGGAGGAAGCTCCAGAACGCCTGCCACAGCAGCAGGCCGATCAAGGGGAACAGCACCAGGATCACGAAACCGTGGGTCAGGCCGGACACCGCCGCGCCGGCCAGGACCACTACGAAGACCGCTGCCGTGGCCAGGACGGCGACCGGGTCGCCGCCGGTGACGCGTTCGGTGGCGTAGGCGAGCACGGCGAACGCCGCCCAGATGATCGGGAGCAGCCACCAGCGGTCGCCGACGGGGAGGGCGTGGGTCATTCCGAGATGCACGGGTACGGCGATCGCGATCGCCGCGTAGGCCGGGACCAGCAGGTAGCGGCCGGCCCGGTGGACCACGGGACGGTCCTCGTGCCTCAGGTGTGCCGGGGTGCGCGTGGCTGCGTACCCCCAGAGCAGTGCCCCGGTGACGGTCGCATAGGCGGCGACGTAACCGCCTATCGCGAGGGGCAGGGTCGTGGTCGGCAGGAGCCGGGCCGCGATGGCCCCGATGATCGCCGCTCCCGCCGCGACCGCCGTGATCGTGAGGCGCGGCGCCGGCCGGGAGGGTGTGGTGCGACGCCCGCCGAGCCGGGCGGCCAGCGGGTGGAGGCCGAGGAGGGCGGCCAGGCCGAGCAGGGCGCCGCCGGCCGCCCGGCGGCCCGGGAAGGGGATCGCGCCGTCCGGGCTCGGGCTGCCGAAGGCCTGGTCGAGCCAGTCGGCGGTGGCGCGGTGGGTGTCCGGCGCATAGAGCACGGTGATGTGCTCGACGCCGGGGACGACGCGGATCGCACGGTCGTCGCGCTGGGCGGCCACGGTTTCGGCGGTCTCCCGGAAACCGGGGAACTCGAGGCCGCCGACCACGGTGAGCAGGCGGGCGGGGCGTTCGGCGGAGGCGACGACGGCGCTCGGCAGGGAGATCGCCACGGTGGCGGTCACGTCGGGGTGGGCGGCCGCATAGCGGGTCACGGCGCCCGCGCCCATCGAGTGGCCGGCCAGCGCGATCCGGGCCGGGTCGACGTCCGGCAGGGACCGCAGGTGGGCGACCGCGGTGGCGAGACCGGCCTGCAGTGCGTCGGTGGAGCTGTCGGTGCTCGCGGTCTGGTCCGGCAGCGGGCGTGTCTCGGCGCCGTGGCCGGCGAAGTCGAGCAGCACGACCACATAGCCGCGGGCCGCCAGGGTGTCGCCGAACGGGGCCATCAGCTTCGCGGACCCGGAGAAGCCGTGCGCGACGACCACACCGGGGTGGCGGCCGCTCCCGGACGGGTGCACCACGTCGAGCGGTGTCCCGGCGGCGGTGACGTGCTCCCGGCGCAGACCCCCGTCGGCTCCGGCGATCAGCCAGGCGCCACCGGCCACGAGAACCAGCAGAAGTAACAGCGTGCGTTTCACGAGGCCCCCTTCGCGGCGGATCCTATCGCCATCCGTCACTGCGATGAGGGGCGGTACATTTCTGTGGTGACCGCGAGCAACGCCATGGACAACCCGGATTCGACGTTCACCGCATTACTGGTGGGCGCGGCAAAGCTTCCGGGTGTGCGAATCGAACGAAATGCCTATCTCCGGACGGCTCTGAAGAAATACTGTTCCGAGGGTGAGATCAGCCGTGCGATCGCGGAGAGTCCCGCGGCGGCGGGCATTCCTCTGGCGATCCTCGACAAGGCGGCCAACGAGTCCATCAACTACGAGGCGGCGAAGGCGAGCGCCCTCTCCGCCGCGGCCGGGATCCCGGGTCTGCTCTTCCTGCCGGCGACGATCCCCGCCGACGTGGCCCAGTATTTCGGGCACATGCTGCGTATCGCCCAGAAGCTGGCCTACCTCTACAGTTGGCCCGATCTGTTCGACAACGACAGTGACGACGTGGACGACGCGACCAAGGGTGTGCTCACCCTCTTCGTCGGTGTCATGGTCGGCACCCAATCGGCGAACGCCGCTGTCGGAAAGGTCGCGGGCATGCTCTCGGAGCAGGCCGTCAAGAAATTGCCGCAGCAGGCGCTCACCAAAGGCGTCGTGTATCCGGCGGTGAAGAAGGTCGCCGGATATCTCGGCGTTCACATGACGAAACAGACATTCGCGCGGACAGTTTCCAAAGCGATCCCGATCATCGGCGCGGTGGTGTCCGGCGGATTCACCCTGGCGACCTATCTGCCGATGGCCAGAAGGCTGAAGAATCACCTCGCCGGTTTGGAGTTGTCGCAACCGGGCCACCGTGTCGTCGACGGCGACATCGTCGAGCCGTGACCGGCTTGACCTGAAGCCCGCTTCAGGTCGCAGCATGGCTCCATGACGGTTTCCGAGGAGGCGCGGCGGGCGCTGGAGCGGTAGTGAAGACCGGGATCTCGCGGTACGAGGACGCCCGGTGACCGATCCGGACGAGCGGGCCCGCGTGTTCGGCGAGATCGTCCCCACCCTGGGCCGGGGCGGCGACCTGGAGAGCTGGATCACCGGAAGCCCTCTGGTGGAGATCGAGCTATAGCAGGCCGGCGAGCCGGTAGAGCACCAGCGATCCGGCGACGGCGACGTTGAGGCTCGACCCGGTGCCGATCATCGGGATCTCCACCGCGCCGTCGAGCAGGTCGAGCGCCTCCGGTGGGATGCCGGTGGCCTCGTGTCCGAGAACCATCACGGTCCGGCGCCGGGCGGCGGGCAGATCGGCGAGCCGCACCGCCTCGTCGGCCAGCTCCACGCCGAGGATCGCCGCCCCCGCCCGGCGTTCGTCGGCGAGCCACGGGAGCGGGCTGCCGACGCGGTGCACACAGGCCGGCTGCCGCAGCGTGTTGCCGCGGGCCAGGGCGTCGTCGACCCAGCGGAACGGTGGCACCGCGAGACAGGCGCCGACGGCATCACAGGTACGCAGGAGCGTGCCCAGGTTCGCGTCGTGCATCGGCCACAGCGCCGCCGCGACGAGGTGACCCCAGCAGCGGTGCCGCCGGGGTCGCCGGGCCGTCCGGATCTCCTGCGGGGTCCGGACCCGGATGGCCGGCCTCATCGTGCGGGAGCTGCGGCGCTCCAGAGATCGAGAGTCATGCGAGACGTGCTTCGCGGCGCACGTGGGCCATCGACGAGTGACAGGCGTCCGGTCAAGGATAGGCCGCCGGTCAAGCGGGATCGGCGAAGTAGTCGCGCAGCCGGACGATGCGGCCGTCTCGGACCCGGAAGATCTGGACCAGGGACATCGTCGTCCGGCTGCCGTCGGGCTGATTCAGGACGACGTCGATCTCGGCGACGAAGAGGCCCGGCTCGGTGGCCTCGTGCACGAGGTAGCCGGTGCGTTCCAGGTCGACCGCGCCCGGGGGGCCCGGCAGCCGGTGATACGCCGCGGTCCCGGCCCGGATGGCGTCGCGCCCGGCGAGGTGGTGCAGGGGATGGCCGGCCGGAGTCAGCGGCGCTTCGAGCACGCCGTCCTCGGTGAACATCGCGGCGATCGCATCAGGGTCGCGGGTGATCGCGCCGGCATACAGATACCGCTGGAAAATCTGCTCAGGTGTCAGCTCCACTCTCCATGGTAGCCCGCCGGGGAGTCACGTCAGGTCCTCGGCGAGCAGGTCCATCAGCAGGCCGTCGTGCCAGGAGCCGTCCGGGCCGCGCTCGTAGCGGCGCATGACGCCGACCGGGCGGAAGCCGACCTTGGCGTAGCAGCGGATCGCGGCCTCGTTGTCGGCGGCCGGATCGATGACCAGGCGGTGGTGGCCGAGGTCGTGGATCAGGTGGCGGGCCACCGTGCGAACCGTGTCGGCGCCCAGGCCGCGGCCGTGCACCGTGGGGGAGAGGTAGATGTCGATCCCGGCGTGCCGGTAGCCGGGGTCGGCCTCCTCACTCCACTGGACGGCGCCGACGACCCGTTCCTCGTAGACGATCACGTACACCTCGGTGTCCGGGTCGGCGAGGCTCTCCGCGACGTCGGCGGCCAGGTCGTCACCACCGCCCCACCGCCGGTACACCTCGGGCGCCGACCGGATCACGGCCAGTGCCGCGACGTCCTCCGGGGTGGCGGGCCGCAACCGGACCAGCGTGCCGTTCTCCATGCCCGGCAACCTACCCCGCTGCTGGCAGACTGCCCGCATGGATCTACGACTTCGGCCGATCCGGCGTACGGACGGGGCGCGGCTGGCGATTCTGCTGGACCAGCTCGGGTACCCGACGACCGAGGCGGCCGGCTCGGGCGGTTGCTCGCGCTGGTCGTCGACGAGCCTGCCGGCGCCGGATCGGCCTCGCCCGGAACACCCTCGCGGGCGGGCTTGACCCTCCAGTGGCTGGAAGGTCGAGGATCTCTGTCATGGACGGCGAGAGCGACCTGATCACCATCGGTCAGCTTGCGGGGCGTACCGGGATGTCGGTGCGCACCCTGCGTTTCTGGGCGGACGAGGGGGTGGTGCCGGCGGCGGGACGGTCGGCGGGCGGGTATCGGCTCTACGACGCGGCCGGGGTGGCGCGGGTCGAGCTGGTTCGGACGCTGCGGGAGCTGGGGCTGACGCTCGGCGACGTGGGGCGGGTGCTCGACGGGTCGGCGACGGTGGCCGAGGTCGCCGCGGCGCACGTGGTGGCGCTCGACGCGCGGATCCGGTCGCTCAAGGTCAGCCGGGCCGTGTTGTCCACCGTGGCGAAACGGGGTTCGAGCGTGGAGGAGACAGCTTTCATGAACCGGTTGGCGCGGCTCTCCGCCGCTGAGCGGGCGCAGATCATCGACGAGTTCAAGGCGGAGGTGTTCGGGGGTCTCGACATCGAGGAGAGTCAGCGGGAGCGGCTGCGGGAGCTGCGCATCGAGTTGCCCGACGATCCGTCGCCGGACCAGGTGGACGCCTGGGTGGAGCTGGCCGAGCTGGTGCGGGACCCGGAGTTCCGTACCGGGATGCGTGTCTTCCTGGAAGGGACCATGCCGGGACCGGGAGGTGCCGTGCCGCCGGGCGCGCGCATCTGGTGGGCCCGGCAGATCGTCGGGACCGTGGCGGGCGCCCGGCGCGACGGGGTCGATCCCGGGAGCCCGGCCGCGCACGCGCTGGTCGCCGAGATGTTCGGCGACGCCGACCGGGCGGCGGTGCTGCGATCACTGGAGGCCGGGATCGACGCGGGCGCGGAGCGGTATCGCCTGCTCGTCGCGCGGGTGCGCGGGCAGCGCAGCGCGCCGGACGCCACCGCGGAGCTTCGCTGGCTGGCCACGGCTCTACGTTCCGGCACGTGAGCCCGGATATTGGCAGGGGTCTTTACCGTGATGCTGTGCATCCCTTTCAGCCGCGTGAGCCGGAGCCCTCGTTCCTCGAGCAGGAGATCGCCGGCGTCCCCCTCTACGTCCACCTCATCGCGGGTGCGGTGACCTGCGGGCTCTACCTGGTCCTCCTGCCGTTCGTGCTGCTCTTCAGCGCGATCGAGGACCGGATCAGCCGGGCCGTGGACCGGGTCGTCGACCCGATCCTGAAGAAGCTGCTCGACGTGGCGCTGGCGGTCGTGGCCGTGCCCGCCTACCTCGTCTTCCGGCTCGGGAAGTGGATCTACCGGCGCTACACCGGGCGGCGCTCCGCCGAGACGGGCCCGCCCGGTGGGCACGGCTGAGAAGCGTCAGGCGTACGGGTCGAACGGGATGCCGGCGGGCTTGGCGGCGTTCAGCAGGTACTCGAACGACCCGTCCTTGATCTTGATGGTGGCCGCGCCGAAGTCGGCTGTCATCAGGCGGTCGCGCAGGCCGGTGCTGGGCCAGCCGTTCCAGTCGACGAGCGGCGGGTAGCGCCAGTCGTGGTAGTGGTTCTCCGGCGGCTCGTCGTTGCCGTTGGCGAGCCGGAAGAAGTGCGTGGACAGGCCGTCCTTGTGGTAGACGACCTTCGGGTGGCTGCCGTCGAAGCGGACCTGCGAGCGGGGGTACGTCTTCTGCGAGCTGTGCTGGGTGGTGCTGACGTATTCGACCTGGTTGCCAGCCTGGTTCACCCACGAGATGACGTGTTCCCAGTCGTGCCGGTGGCCGCCGAGCCCGCTGCCGGCGACGGCCTGGTCCTTCTCGAAGTAGCCGGCGTAGACGATCGCGCACCAGCCGTTGTTGCACTTCGATCGGGCGTACGTCTGGGAGTTGTCGAGATCGGACTGGTCCCGGCAACTGCCGTTGACCGCGCCGGTGGTCTTCAGGCCGGGCGCGAGGGTGCCGTCCGGGCCGATGGCGGCCGTGGCGTAGCAGCCGTCGCCGTCGTAGTCGAACGCGGGGGAGAACGACTGCTCGTACCCGCCGGCGTTCTGCGGGAGGTTGTGGGGCGGGTCGGCGAAGGCCGGGGCGGCCGTGGCCGCGAGGAGCAGCACGGCGAGACCGGAGGCGGTTCCGGCTCGGGCGAGTCGACGCATGGGGGCCTTTCAGGAACGGAGGGGGTACGGGACACGCCGGGGCCCCGAGGGGGTCAGGGCCCCGGCGCGGGCTCAGCCGATGTGGAACGGGTCGCCGTAGACGCTGAAGTCCAGCGGCGTGTTCAGATCGAAGTTGCCGTTGTTGAGGAAGACGCGCTGGGCCGTGTCGATCCGGGTGACGTCGGAGTGGGCCTCCTCCTTCTTCATCTCGACGACCCGCTCGTCCAGGAACGCGTTGAGCCAGGTGCGCTCGTCACCGCCCTGCGCGGGCGGCTTCGCCTTCTTCAGCGCCCGGGTACGGATGGAGCGCATGCCCTCGTAGCCGTGCACCACCGACGCGTCGTAGTAGGCGAACTGCCCGAGTGCCCGTACCCCGTCGGATTTGCCGTCGCGGACCGACGGGTTGAAGTAGACCCGGTCGCGCTCGGACTCCTGCGCGGCCTGGAACACCGGGTCGGCGGCCGCGGTCTTCCAGTCCTTGGTGAAGTTGGGGTCGAGGCCGGAGTGCGAGGAGGTGCCGTTGACGCTGCGTAGCGCCGGAAGGTACTTGGCCAGCACGTTCGACGGTTTGGTGGCGGTGTACGCCTCGACCAGCTCCAGCATGTCGCCGGTGCCCGAGCAGAACCCGATGATGCCGGCGGTGTAGCCGCGCCCGTCGTTGATGTCCTCGATGTAGGAGAACTGGGCCCGCCAGTTCAGCGACGAGTTCTCGGCCGCCGAGACGATCTGCATGGCGACGTCCTTCTTCGCCGGATCGTCGAGGTTCTTGCCGCCGGCCGGGGGCGTGGTGGTGGGGGTGGTCGTGCCGCCGGGCAGGGTCCACTGCTGGTTGGCCGTGGTGGAACAGGTCCAGATCTGCAGCCGGGTGCCGTTGGCGCTGCTGTTGCCGGTCGCGTCGAGGCACTTGCCGGAGCCGGTGTTCACCAGGGTGCCGTTGCTGGCGGTCCACTTCTGGGCGCCGGTGGCGTTGCAGTCGTACAGCTGGATCTTGGCGCCGTCGGCGGTCGACGCGGCCGTGACGTCGAGGCATTTGCCGAGCGCCCGCAGTGTTTGGTCGGAGTTGCCGACGGTCCACTGCTGTGCGGCGCTGTTGTTGCAGTCGTAGAGCTGGACGGCGGTGCCGTTGGCGGTCGCCGCACCGGCGACGTCGATGCACTTGCCGCCGAGGCCCTTGATCGGACCGGCTGTCGCGGCACTGGCCGGAAGCAGCCCGACGATGATCGCCGTACCGGCGATGACCAGGCCCGATGCGGCGTAGGCGACTGTCCTTACGCGAATCATGGCGCTCCTGTGAGAGGGGGAACGAGGGGTGGCGCGCGCGTTGGGGACGGACTCTACGACTGTTAAGTAGCTTTATCAATGTTTGCTGATGGGGCTTGACGCAGACAATGCCGTGGCACAGGATGAGGCAACTGTTAAACACTTTGCCTATTACCGGAGGTCCGATGGCGCGGCTGGCCGGCTCGTCCAAACTGCTGCGGGCCATGAACGAGAGCGCGGCCCTGGAGCTGCTTCTCGAACCGGGCAACCTCACCCGGGCCGACCTCCGCAAGCTCACCGCGCTGTCCACGCCGACGATCTCCGAGGTGCTGCGCCGCCTGACCGAGGCCGGGCTGGTCGACGTCGTCGGGCACGCCAGCGGCCGGCCGGGACCGAACGCCGAGATCTATGCGGCCAACCCGGACGCGGCCTACGCCGTCGCCGTCTCGGTGCGTGACGTCGGGACCAGCGGCACCCCGTCGGTGGTGGCCGCGCTCTGCGATCTCACCGGTGCGGTCCGGTCCCGGTTCGAGTCGCGTGTCGACTTCCTCGGCGCCGACCCGGTGGCCGTGATCGCCGAGCTGGCCGGCCGGCTGCGCGAGCAGGCCGGCGTGGAGGCCGGGCTGATCCGGCACGTGCAGCTCGGAGTGCCGGGCTCCTACGACCCGCGCACCGACACGATCCGCCTGGTCGACGTGCCCGGCTTCGACCGGCCCGGCCTGCGGTCCGCGATCGCCGCCGCGCTCGGCACCGAGGTCGGCGTGGACAACGACGTGAACCTGGCCGCGGTGGCCGAGCGGCGGCGCGGCGCGGGCCGGGACGCGGAGAACTTCGCGCTGCTCTGGATCGGCCAGGACGGCCTCGGTCTGGCCATCGACATCAACGGCACGCTGCTGCGCGGCACCCGCGGGGGCGCCGGCGAGATCGGGTACGTGCCGCTCTACTCACCCGACTCCCCGCACCGCAAGCTCGACCTCCAGGACCTCTTCGGCGGCGCCGCGATCATGGAGCTGGCCCGGGACAACGGCGTCACCGGAGGCACCCCGGCCGAGGTGGTCGCCGCGGCTGCCGCGTCCGGAGCCGAGGACTTCGTCGACACCCTCGCCGACCGGATCGTGGTCGGCCTGGCCGCGGTCACCGCCATTCTCGACCCCTACCTCGTGGTGCTCGCCGGCCCGATCGCCCAGGCCGGCGGCGACACCCTGCTCACCGCGGTGAACCACGCGTTCCGGCGGGCCGCCCCGCTGGAGAGTTCGTTCGCCGTCACCACCATCGAAGACGACGCGGTGCTGGTCGGCGCTCTCGACGCCGGTCTCGCCGCGGTCCGGCAAGCCTTGATCACCGCCGTTCGGGACAGCTAGTCCCCATGTGAAAGGCCGGAACAGTGAACAAACGGATACCCCGTGCCCTTTTTGCCCTGGTAAGTGCTGGTCTACTGGTCGCGGGTTGCACGCCCGCACCGAAGGAGAACAAGATCGCCGACCCCGGGACCGCCGTCTCCGGAACAGTCGAACTCTGGCACTTCTTCACCGAGCGCGAGGCCGCGGCCATCGACGACGTGCTCAAGGACTTCTCGGCCGGCCACCCGAACATCAAGGTCACCGTCAAGCCGGGACAGGACGACTCCAAGGTCACCCAGGCGATCGGGGCCGGGAACGGGCCGGACATCGGGCTGTCCTACTCGACCGACATCGTCGGCAAGTTCTGTTCGTCGGGCGCGTGGGTGGACCTCAACCCGTACATCGCCCGCGACAAGCTGGACCTCGACAAGCTCAACGCGACCACCCGGTCGTACACCGAGTTCGGCGGCAAGCGGTGCGCCATGCCGTTCCTCGCCGACGCGTACGGCATGTACTACAACAAGGACCTGTTCGCGAAAGCCGGCCTGACCACACCGCCGAAGACCCTCGACGAGCTGACCGAGTACGCCAAGAAGCTCACCGTCCGCAACCCGGACGGCTCGCTGAAGACCGTCGGGTTCCTGCCGCTCTACGACTTCTACGAGAACGCGGCGGCCCACCTCGCCCCGGCCACCGGCGCCAAGTGGCTGACCGCCGACGGAAAGAGCGCGGTCGGCGCCGACCCCGGCTGGAAGACCCTGCTGACCTGGCAGAAGAACCTCGTCGACTGGTACGGCTACGACGCGCTGACCAAGTTCAAGGCGAGTCTCGGTGACGAGTTCAGCGCCGACAACGCCTTCCAGAAGGGCCAGGTCGCGATCAACATCGACGCCGAGTACCGTCTCGCGTTCCTCTCCGACCAGAGCCCCGATCTGAAGTACGGGGTGGCGCCGATCCCGACCACCGACCCGGCCCGCTACGGCGGCGGCTACGTGACCGGCAACATCGTCGGCATCAGCAAGAACGCCAGGAACCCCGAGGCCGCCTGGGAGCTGATCAAGTACCTGACCACCGACGACAAGGCGGTCGTCAAACTGGCCGGCCTGCTGAAGAACGTGCCGACCACGACCACCGCGATCGCCGACCCGGGGCTCAACGCCGACCAGAACTTCAAGGCTTTCATCGACATCTTCAACAACCCGAACTCGATGACCTCGCCGCCGTCGAAGTCCGGTCCGGCCTACCAGGAGACCTTCGGGCAGTTCCTGACCGGCTACCAGTCGGGCAAGGTGGCCGACCTGAACCAGGGGCTGGCCGAGGCGGACAAGCAGATCAACAGCGTCATGTCGCTGGGCGGCTGACCAGGTGACCGGCACCTCCCTGCGCCGGGGCGCGACGACGTTCTCGTTCGTCGCGCCCGCGCTCCTCGGCATCGCGATCTTCTTCGTCTACCCACTGATCTCGGCGATCTACTTCTCGTTCACCGAGTTCGACCTGCTCTCCGTACCCCGATGGGTGGGTCCGGAGAATTATCGGCGGATGGCCGAGGACCCCTTCCTGCTCCAGGCGGTGCGCAACACGCTGTGGATGGTGGTGGTCTTCGTGCCGGTCCGCATCCTCGGCGCGATCGGCCTGTCGATGCTGCTCGTGCAGCTCAAGCGGGGCGCCGGGTTCTTCCGGACGATCTTCTACCTGCCCGCCCTGGTGCCGCCGGTGGCCGCCACCATCGCGTTCGTCTACCTGCTCAAGCCGGGCACCGGACCGGTCAACCACGTCCTCGAGATGATCGGCATCGACGGGCCGCTCTGGTTCAACTCGCCGGCCTGGGCCAAACCGTCGCTGGTGCTGCTCGGGCTGTGGGCGATCGGCGACCTGATGATCATCTTCCTGGCGGCGGTGCTCGGCGTCCCGGAGAGCCTGTACGAGGCCGCGTCGCTGGACGGCGCGAACGCCTGGCACAGGTTCCGGTCGATCACCCTGCCGACGATCCGCCCGGTGATCCTCTTCGCCGCGGTCACCGGCGTCATCTACACGCTGCAGTACTTCGACCAGGCCGCGGTGGCCGGCTCGATCGCCGGCGGCCAGGCCACCGTCGGCGCCGGGATCTCCCAGTCCTTCGGCTACCCGGAGGGCTCCACGTTCACGTATCCGCTGTGGCTCTACACGGTCGGCTTCCGGTACAGCGCGCTCGGCTACGCCAACGCCCTCGCCATCGTGCTCTTCGTGGTGGCGCTCGCGGTCACGGTGATCCTGCTGCGCCGTGCCAAGGCCTTCTCCGGGGAGGAATCGTGACGGTCACGCTCGAACGGCCGGTGGCGTCGGCGCCCGCCACCCGGGCCGTCAAACGGCAGAACCGGCTCGCCTGGATCGCGCGGCACAGCATCGCCATCGCGCTGGCGATCATGTTCGTCACGCCGGTCGTCTATCTCGTCCTGCTCTCGCTGATGACCAGCGATCAGGCGCTCACCAGCGACTACTGGCCCAACACCTGGCACCCGGAGAACTACCTCCGGGTCTTCCGGGCCACCCCGCTGCCGCACTACCTGCTCAACACCGTGCTGTACGCGGTGACCGCCACCGTCCTCACCCTCGTGTCGAGCGTGCCCGCGGCGTACGCCCTCGCGAAGTTGCGGTTCCGTGGCCGCAACCTGATGTTCCTCGTGGTGATCTGCGTGATGATGCTGCCGCCGCAGGTGGTGACCGTCCCGCTGTACCTGATGTGGGCGCGCTACGGCCTGACCGGCTCGCTCGCCCCGCTGATCATCCCGGCGCTGTTCGGTGACGCGTTCTGCATCTTCCTGCTCCGGCAGTTCCTGCTGACCATCCCGGGCGAGTACCTCGACGCGGCCCGGGTCGACGGCTGCGGCGAGTGGCGGACCCTGCTGCGGGTGGTGCTGCCGATGGCCCGCCCCGGCATCGCGGCGGCCGGGCTGTTCCAGTTCTTCTACTGCTGGAACGACTACTACGGCCCGCTGCTCTACACCAGCGAGAACGAACAGTCGTGGACGCTCTCGCTCGGCCTGGCGTCGTTCCGGACCGTCCACCACGTCGACTGGAACCTGGTCACCGCGGCGACCGTGCTGGCCATGGCCCCACTGATCATCATCTTCTTCTTCGCCCAGCGCTCGTTCGTGCAGGGCATCACGCTGACGGGATTCAAAGGGTGAAAATCGCAGTCGTCGGAGGCGGATCGACCTACACGCCCGAGCTGGTCGACGGGTTCGCCCGGCTCGGCTCGACCGTCTCCGAACTGGTGCTGATCGACCCGGCCGCCGACCGGCTGGAGATCGTCGGGGCGTTCGCCGCCCGGATCCTCCGGCACTACGGGCACCATGGCCGGGTCACCTGGACGTCCGATCTGGACGCCGGGGTCACCGACGCCGACGCCGTCGTCATCCAGCTGCGCGTCGGCGGCCAGCAGGCACGCATCACCGACGAGACGTTCCCGCTCGACTGCGGCTGCGTCGGGCAGGAAACCACCGGGGCCGGCGGGCTGGCCAAGGCGCTGCGCACCGTCCCGGTGATCCTCGACGTCGCCGACCGCGTCCGCCGCCGGGCCAGGCCGGGCGCGTGGATCGTCGACTTCACCAACCCGGTCGGCATCGTCACCAGGGCGCTGCTGGACGCCGGGCACCGGGCGGTCGGTCTCTGCAACGTGGCGATCGGGTTCCAGCGGCGCTTCGCCGGTCACCTGGGCGTCGACCCGTCCGCGGTGGTCCTCGACCACATCGGCCTGAACCATCTGACCTGGGAGCGGGCGGCGCTGGTGGACGGCGTCGACCGGCTGCCCGGCCTGCTCGCGGATCACCTGCCCGAGATCGCTGATGAAGTGGACATCCCGGCCGCGGTGGTGGCGATGCTGGGCGCCGTGCCGTCCTACTACCTGTCCTACTTCTACCAGCACGACAAGCACGTGCGTGAATCGCGCGGCGCGAAGACCCGCGGCCGGCGTGTCGCCGAGATCGAGGCGACCCTGCTCGACATGTACCGGGACGTCACCCTCACCGAGAAACCCGCCCTGCTCGGCGAACGCGGCGGCGCCTACTACTCCGAAGCCGCGGTCGGGCTCCTCGCCTCCCTCGCCGGACTCGACGACACCTCGGTGCACTCGGTCAACATCCGCAACAACGGCACCCTCCCGTTCCTGCCGGCCGACGCCGTCATCGAGGTCTCGGCCCGGGCGGGCCTCGACGGGCCGGCGCCGCTTCCGGTCACCGCGTTGCCGCCCGATCTGGCCGCGTTGATCACCCACACCTGGGGGTACGAGGAACTGGCGCTCGACGCGGCCCTGCGAGGTGGACGTGACCGGGTCTACCGGGCGCTGCTCGCCCACCCGCTGATCGGGCAGCACGAGCAGGCCGACGCTCTCACCGACAAGCTCATCGCGGCCGGCCGTACCCACCTCGCGTGGGCCCGATGACCGCCCTGTACCTGGCGGTCGACGGCGGCAACTCGAAGACCGACGTGGTCCTCGGCGACACCGACGGCAAGGTGCTGGCCACCGTCCGCGGCGGCACGTCGTCACCGCACAACATCGGCCTGGACGGCACGATCGAGGTGCTCGGGGGGCTGATCGCCGCGGCCCGGGCCCAGGCGGGGCCGGCCGCCGACACGCCGATCGAGGCCGTCGCGGTCTACCTGGCCGGGGCCGACCTGCCGATCGAGGTGACCCGTCTGCACGAGGCGGTCACCGCGCAGCGCTGGGCCCGCCGCGCGCTCGTCGACAACGACTGCTTCGCCCTGCTCCGGGCCGGCACGCCGGCGCCGGACGCGGTCGCGGTGGTCTGCGGCGCGGGCACCAACTGCGTGGGGCGGGCCGCCGACGGCCGTACCGCCCGGTTCGTCGCCCTCGGCCCGATCTCCGGTGACTGGGGCGGCGGCCACGACCTGGCCGAGCACGCGCTGCGCGAGGCCGCTCGCGGCGAGGACGGCCGGGGCCGGCCCACCACCCTGTCGGCAGCGGTCGCCGCCCACTTCGGGCTGCCCACCGTCGAGGAGGTGAGCATCGCCCTGCACCTGGGCGACCTGTCCCGCGACCGGATCCCGGAACTCACCACGCTGCTGTTCGAGGCGGCCGCGGCCGGTGACGAGGTGGCGTCGGCGCTGGTCGGCCGTCAGGCGTCGGAGATCCTGGCGCAGCACCGGGCCGCCGCCACCCGGCTGGGGCTGCTGGCCGCCCCGCACGCCGTGGTGCTCGGCGGCGGGGTCCTGCAGGCCCGCATCCCGCAACTGCACGACGCGGTCGTCGGCGGGCTGCGCGCCCAGGCGCCGCTCGCCGACGTCACCGTGCTGGACACCCCGCCGGTGACCGGCGCCGCGCTGCTGGCCCTCGACACCCTGGACGCCGCCCCCGGCGCCGAGCCGATCCTGCGCGCCGCCCTGTCCGCCCCGGTGTAGCGTCCGCCGGCTCCGGGCGCCCGCGGCCGATGCGGTGTTTCACAGGTTTCCGTGGTTCCGCAACGGCCGGGGGAGCCCGCGTCATTGACTCGTCCCGATGGCGTGGGAAAGATTTCCGTTCAGTTTCTTTACGATTTCGACTGAGCGGAGAGGCCACCGCCGCATGACCCGTCCCCGTTTCACCGCCCTGGTAGCGGGCCTGCTCGCCACCGCCGGGCTCGCCGTCCCCCAGGCCGCGCAGGCCGCCCCCGCCGCGAGCGTGCAGGTGTGGTTCAGCTCCGAGTCACGCACCGCGGGCTACGAGCCGAAGAACGCCAACTGGTACACCAGCCCCGCCACCGGGCTGGCCGGCACGCCGTACCAGCTCAGCCGGCAGGCCGACCTCGCCACCACCGCTGCCGCCGGCGCCGCCACCATCACCGTCGACACCGATCAGAGGTTCCAGACCGTGCTCGGCGTCGGCTCCTCCCTGGAGGAGTCGACGATCTTCAACCTGGCCCGGATGAGCGCGGCCGGCCGTACCAGCGCGCTGCGCACCCTCGTCGACCCGGGCGCCGGCGCCGGCTTCAACGTCGCCCGGATCACCTTCGGCACCAGCGACTTCACCTCGCACGACTTCTACACCTACGACGACGGCGCCGCCGATCCGTCGCTGTCGCGCTTCTCCATCCAGCGCGACATCGACCACCGGATCATCTCCACGCTGCGCGAGGCGTTGACGATCAACCCGAACCTGAAGATCTTCGCGAGCGCGTGGTCGGCCCCGGCCTGGATGAAGAGCAGCAACTCGCTCATCACCGGCAGCCTGCTCGACCAGCACATCCCCACCCTGGCCGCCTACTACCGCCGATCGATCCAGGCGTACGCCGCACAGGGCATCCCGATCCACGGCCTGACCCTGCAGAACGAGCCGCTGTTCGAGCCCGCCGACTACCCGGGCATGCGGGTCACCGCCGACCAGGAACGGCGGCTCGCGATCGCGCTGCGTGCCGAACTCACCGCCAACGGGCTGGGCGCGACGAAGATCTGGGCGTTCGACCACAACTTCAGCGAGGGTCTCGCGTACGCCCAAGGGGTCCTCACCGCCGACGCGCGCTCCTCGGTCGACGGGATCGCCTTCCACGACTACGCCGGCGACCCGTCGGAGATGGCGGCCGTCAAGGCGCAGTACCCCGACAAGGACGTGCTGATGACCGAACGCTCCGTCTGGGGCACCGCGGGCGCCGACCGGATCGTCCAGTACTTCCGCAACCAGTCCACCCTCTACCAGGGCTGGGTCTCGATGCTCGACCAGAACCGCTCCCCGGAACGCTGGAGCGGCTCACCCGACCCGACGATGCTGGTGCAGAGCACGTCGAACCCCGACACGTTCTGGAAGACCCCCGACTTCAACATGGTCGCCCAGTTCTCCAAGTTCGTGCAGGCCGGCGCGAAACGCGTCGCCACCGGTTACGGCTCGGCCGGCACGGTCACCAACGTTGCCTTCGTGAACCCCGACAACTCCCTGGTCACCGTGGTCGTCAACCAGACCGCGTCGAACCAGGCCGTCACGCTGCGCGCCGGCGCCCGGCAGTTCACCAGCACCCTGCCGGCCAAGACCACCGCCACCTACGTGTGGGCCGGCGCGGGCGACGCGGGCGCCGGCCCGGCCCGCTCGGGCCCGATCACCGGCTTCGGGGGCAAGTGCGTCGACGTGCCCGGGGCGTCCTCGGCCAACGGCACCCAGGTGCAGCTCTGGACATGCAACGGCTCGACCGCCCAGACCTGGACCGTCGGCTCGGACGGCACGATCCGCGCCCTCGGCAAGTGCCTCGACGTCAACGCCGCGGCCGGCGTCAACGGCACGAAGGTCCAGATCTACGACTGCAACGGCACCGCGGCCCAGCAGTGGACCTCGGGTACCGACGGCACGCTGCGTTCCCTCGGCAAATGCCTGGACGCCACCGGGCCGTCCTCGGCCGACGGCACGAAGCTGCAGATCTGGGACTGCTTCGCCGGGGACAACCAGCGCTGGACCCTGCCGTGACGGGATCCTGATGCGTCGTGACCTGCCTGACGTCCGGCCGGCCGGACGCCAGGCAGGTCGAAGCCGGTTCCGTGTCCGGCCGTCCGTCAGGCAGGTCAGGAGCCTGTCCGGCGGTGCGGGCCTGACCTCGGGCGGGCCGGACTTCAGGCGGGCCGGACTTCAGGCGGGCCGGACCTCGGGCGGGCCGGACTTCAGGCGGGCCGGACTTCAGGCGGGCCGGACTTCAGGCGGGCCGGACTTCAGGCGGGCCGGACTTCAGGCGGGCCGGACCTCGGGCGGGCCGGACCTCAGGCGGGTGCGGACCCGGCCAGGAGGCGGTCGCCCAGCTCGGAGCGGCGGTAGAGGACCGAGCGGCCGTGTCTCGCCGAGACCAGCAGGCCAGCCGCTCGGAGGGCGCGGAGGTGCTGGTTCACCGCGGTGGTGGTGACGCCCAGACGGGTGGCCAGCTCGGTCGAGGAGGCGGGGGTGCCCAGGCGGGTCAGCAGGCCCGCCCGGTGGGCGCCGAGCAGGGCCGCCAGCGCGCCGGGGGCGGGCAGCGGCTCCGGCTCCCACAGGGTCGCCGAGCCACGCGCCAGGTAGATGATCATCGGGGGCTCGCCGGCGGAGATCGGGGCGGCCACCGCGGGGGTCCACATCGTCGGGACCAGGGTCAGGCCACCCAGGGTCGGGCGGGTGTAGTGGACGTCCGAGTGCAGGCGGACCTCGACGGTGTCGCCGGTCATCGTCACCCGCTCGGACAGGCCGGCGAACATCCTGGCCAGGCCGTGCTGGGCGATCTCCCGGCCGCGGAAGGTGACGTCGGCCTCCAGCAGGGCACGCATCCGCGGCCAGTGGGCGGCGAAGCAGAGGTCCCAGTATCCGGCCAGGGCGGCGACCATCCGGGGCAGCGCGCCGGGCTCGCGCCACGGCGGCGGGATGCGCTCGTCGGCGTGGTAGAGCAGCCGCAGGTTGCGGTGGACGACGTCGGGTGGGGTGGCGGCGATCGCGGCCAGCTCGTCGTCGAGGCGGGTCAGCGGGGACCGCGGCGGCGGGGTCAGGAAATCCGGTGTGGACAGCCGCTCGTCGATCAGCGCCAGCAGCATCTCGGTGTCGAGGGCCGGCCGGGCCTGCTGCATACGGCGGATCCACGGCAGGTGGACCGGGAACCGGCCCGGGTCACGCCAGCTGCGCAGGGACAGCACCAGCTCGTTGAGCGGCGACACGGCGAACCGGACGCTCGCCAGGTCGGGGCCGACCAGCCTGTATCGCACCGGCATGAAGCAGAACGCTACATCAATCGCGGGGTACGGCCCGCCCCGGTCAACTGGTGCGCGTGCCTGTGAAACGAGTTCTGACCTGGGCCACCGTGGCCACCTCGACGGCCAAGGGGGTGATGTTCAGCGTCAGCGCGCTGTTCTTCACCACCGTGGCCGGGATCAGTCCGGCGACCGTGGGGGTGGGGCTGACCATCGCCGGGGGCGGGGGAGTGGTGACCGCGTTCGCGGCCGGGCGTCTCTGCGACCGGTTCGGGCCGCGGCGGGTGCTGCTGCTCGCGGCCACGGCACAGGGCGCGGCGCTCGCGGCGTACTGCCTGACCCGCGACGCTGCCACGTTCGTGCTGGTCGCGTGCGTGGCGGTCGGCGCCGAGAGTGTGCAGCGGACCGCTCACGTCGCGCTGCTGGCCCGCGCGTTCACCGGGCCGGACCGGGTCGGCGTACGGGCGTGGCTGCGCGTGGTGGACAACGTGTCCATCGCGGCCGGCTCCGGGGTGGCGGCAGTGGCGCTGGCGGTGGGGAGCCGGCCCGCGTACGTGACAGCGGTACTGTTCGCGGCCGTACTCATCCTGGTCGCTCTGGTGCCCCTGCGGGCTCTGCCCGTGCTCGCCGGGGAGGGCGGTGACCGGCCGGTGGGGGGCGGCCGGGCGCCGCTCGGTGATCGTCGCTATCTGACGGCGACCGCGCTGCACGCCGTGGTGAGCATGCAGTTCCTGCTGCTCACCGTGGGGATGCCGCTATGGGTGACCGGTCATACGCCGGCGCCGGACGTGACAGTGGCGCTGCTGCTGTTGCTCAACACCGCGCTGGTGTCGTCCCTGCAGGTCTGGTCGACCCGGCTGGTCACCGGCGTGCCGTCGGCGGGCCGGGCGGTCCTGCTCGGCACGGTCCTGCTCCTGCTGGCCTGCCTGGGCTACGCGGCGGCCGGATATCCGGGCGGCGCCGGGTTCGCGATGGCGCTGCTGGTGGCGGCGGTCGTGGCGCACAGCCTCGGCGAGATCGTCACCGAGACCGGCGGCTGGGAGCTGGCGTTCGAGTGGGCCGACCCGGCCGCGTCCGGCGCCTACCAGGGCGTCAGCCAGGCCGGTGTCGCCATCGGCCGGGCCGTCGCCCCGGTGGTGGTCACGTCGACCGCCGTCGCCTTCGGCCTGCCGGGCTGGCTCCTGCTCGGCGGCGTCTTCGTGGCCGCCGGCGCCGGAACCCACGCGCTGACCGCAGCGCGATGGTCACCGAAATCCCGGCCGGCGCCGGAAGCGGCGCGGTGACCGCAGCGCGATGGTCGCCGGAATCCCGGCCGGTGCCGGAAGCGGCGCGGTGACCGCAACCCGGCGGAGGGGGTCAGGCCGCGTCGGTGGTGAGGACGATCTTGCCGGTTACGCGGCCGGTCTCGCTCAGCTCGTGGGCCTTCGCGGCCTCCGCCAGCGGCAGCGACGCCTCGACGAGGACCCGCAGCCGGCCGGTCCGCACCAGGTCGGCCAGGGCGAGCAGGCCGGCCCGGTCCGGTTCGACGAGCAGGAAGCCGGCGCGGACGCCGAGTTCCGCGGCGGGGGCCACGAGGTGCTGTTCGGCGGGGGAGTTCAGCGACACCAGGATGCCGCCGGGCTTCAGGACCCGCAGGCAGCGTGGGCCGTCCGCGCCGCCGATCGGGTCGATCACCACGTCGACCGGGTCGATCGCGCCGGTGAAGTCGACCGCCGTGTAGTCGATCACCTCGTCCGCGCCGAGGTCGCGCAGCAGGTCGTGCTTGGACGCCCGGGCGGTGCCGATCACGTACGCTCCCCGGGCCTTGGCGATCTGCACCGCGAGATGACCGACCCCGCCGGCCGCCGCATGGATCAGGACCCGCTGACCGGGCCGCACCTCGGCCCGGTCCACCAGCGCCTGCCAGGCGGTGAGGCCGGTGAGCGGCAGCCCGGCCGCGCGCACGTGGTCGAGGCCGGCGGGTTTGGCGGCGAAGTGGCGGGCCGGCCCGGTGACATAGTCGGCGTAGGCGCCGGCCGGACGCGGGAACCACGGCATGCCGAACACCTCGTCGCCGGGTTCGAACAGTGTCACACCGGCGCCGGCCTGCTCGACGACGCCGGAGACGTCCCAGCCGAGGACGAACGGCGGCTGTCCGAGGAACCCGCCGTGCGCCCGGGTCTTGGCGTCGACCGGGTTGAGGCCGGCCGCGTGGACCCGTACGAGGATCTCGGTGGGACCGGGGGACGGACGGTCCGCCGTGCTCTCGTGGAGAACCTCGGGACCGCCCAGCTGATCTTGAGTGATGACGCGCATGGGGAACAGCGTCGCGGGCACGGGCGTACCGAAACAGTGGCCTGAATGACGGGATGTGCAAAGATCTGGCCATGCATCGTGTCGTCGTCCTCGCCCTGCCCGGCGTCTACCCGTTCGAGATGGGGATCCCCAAGCGGGTCTTCGGCAGCGTGGTGGACAGCGCCGGCGCACCGCTCTACGAGGTGGTCACCGCGGGTCTCGGCGCCGGGCCGGTGCCCACCGCCGCCGACTTCGCCGTCACCGTCGAGCACGGGCCGGAGATCCTGGCCACCGCCGGCACCGTCGTGGTGCCCGCGCTGGAGCCGCTGGCGCCGATGTTCACCGACGGCGCCGTCAGCGACGAGCTCCGGGCCGCGCTCGCGCACCTCCGGCCGGGCACCCGCCTGGTGTCGATCTGCACGGGGGCGTATGTGCTGGCTGCGGCCGGGCTCCTCGACGGCCGGCCGGCCACCAACCACTGGTATTGCGCCGAGCACTTCCAGCGCCTGTTCCCGCGGATCGCGGTCGACCCGACGGTGCTGTTCGTCGACGACGGCGACGTGCTGACCTCGGCCGGCGCAGCCGCGGGCGTCGACCTGTGCCTGCACATCGTGCGCCGCGACCACGGCAGCGAGATCGCCAACGCGGTCGCCCGGCGCTGCGTGGTGCCGCCGTGGCGTGACGGTGGGCAGGCGCAGTACATCGAGCAGCCGGTCCCGGAGCACACCGAGACGTCGACGGCGCCGACCCGGGAGTGGGCGCTGCAGCGGCTGGACGAGCCGCTGAACCTGGCGGCGCTGGCCGGGCACGCCCGGATGAGCATCCGCACGTTCACCCGGCGGTTCCGGCAGGAGACCGGTGTCACGCCCGGGTCGTGGCTGATCAGCCAGCGCGTCGACCTGGCCCGGCACCTGCTGGAGACCACCGACCTGCCGGTGGAGCGGGTCGCCGAGCGGGCCGGCTTCGGCACGGCCGCCTCGTTCCGGATGCATCTGCGCACGGTCACCGGGGTCGGGCCGCACAGCTACCGGCGTACCTTCCGCCACGCCCCGGCGGCGGCGTAGCGCGCGGCGGGGCGACAAGCTGGATCAGGCCAGTTCGAGGCGGTACGAGTCGCCGCTGCGGTGGAAGCCGAGCCGCCCGTAGTAGGGGGCGCGCATGCCGGGCGGGGTGAGCACCACCCGGCAGCCGCGGTCGGTGAAGTAGCCGCTGCGCCGGAACACGAACTCGCCGGGGGTGAGGTCCCGGTACCGCTCGACCACGTAGTCCAGGTCGACCTGCGCGACCCCGTCGCCGGCGGTGTGGAACACGACCACCCCGGCCACCTCGTCGACGTGGACGATCAGGAAGGCCGCGGCGCCGGGGCGGGCCAGGTGGTCCGTACCGAATCCGGGGTTGAATCGCCTGATGTCCTCGTGGTGGGCGCGCAGCACGTGGAGCAGGAACGCGTCGTCGGTGCGGACCTCGACCACCTGGTAGACCTTGTCGTCGTGCCGGGTCGCCAGCATCCGCCACAGGTACCAGACGTTGATCACGGCGAGGACCACGTTGAGCCCCACCATCGGCCAGACGCCGACCGCCGCGTTGAAGCCGATCAGCACCAGGCAGCCGACCAGGTTCAGGGCGCGCAGCCGCAGCAGCCGGCTCTGCAGCAGGGACCAGACGAGCAGGGCCGAGCCCACCCATCCGATGACGTCGAGAAGTTCCACCCGGCCAGCGTAGAGCCGGCCGGGTGACCTCGAACTTCCCGGTATGTGGTACGGCGGTACGGCCCTCGTGCTATGCCCGGAAGCGCGCCACCAGGCCCTGGAGCTCGCGGGCCATCGAGCTGAGTTCGGTGATCGCCTGCTTCGACTGGGCCGCGCCGGCCGTGGTGATCTCCGACGAGGAGGCGAGCCCGGCGACCCCGGCCGCGAT
Source organism: Actinoplanes philippinensis (assembly GCF_900113015.1). Lineage (GTDB taxonomy): Bacteria > Actinomycetota > Actinomycetes > Mycobacteriales > Micromonosporaceae > Actinoplanes > Actinoplanes philippinensis. The sequence continues at coordinate 189,205 of NZ_FONV01000003.1, read as the reverse complement.
GTCGCCCGCGCCACCGGCGACCGCGGTGATGCCCCGGTTCATCTCGGCGGTCGTGGCGGTCTGCTCCTCCACGGCCGTCGCGATCGTCGCCTGGAAGTCGTTGATCTGCTCGATGACCGAGGTGATCTGGCTGATCGCCTCGACCGCGCCGGCCGTGTCCTGCTGGATGGCCGCGACCCGCCGGGTGATGTCCTCGGTGGCCCGCGCGGTCTCCTGGGCCAGGTCCTTGACCTCGGAGGCGACGACGGCGAAGCCCTTGCCGGACTCGCCGGCGCGGGCGGCCTCGATGGTGGCGTTGAGGGCGAGCAGGTTGGTCTGCTCGGCGATGCTGGTGATCGCGCCGACCACGGCGGCGATCTCGGCCGACGAGGTGCCCAGCTTGTCGATGTGCGTGCTGGTCGAGCGGGCGACCTCGACGGCCTGGCCGGCCACCTCGGCGGCCCGGGCGGTGCTGTGCGCGATCTCCCGGATCGACTCGGCCATCTCGGCCGCGCCGGCCGCCACCGCGCTGACGTTCGTGGACACCGACTCGGCGGTGCCGGAGACGGTCCGGGCCTGCTGCGACGAGCCGAGCGCCGCGTCGGCGATGCTGCCGGCGGTGGCGGTCATGTCGTCGGCGGCGGTCGACAGCGCCTTCGCCGACGCCGCGGCCTGCGCGACGACCGTACGCATGTTGCCCTGCGCCTCGTCCAGGGCCCGCGCCATCTGGCCCATCTCGTCGCGGGAGGTGACGTCGGTGCTGACCGTCAGGTCGCCCTCGGCCATCGCCTTGAGCGCGGTGCGCACCCGCTGCAGCGGCCGGGTGATCGAGGTGACGATGATCCGGGCCAGCAGGCACAGCACGATGATCGCGGCGAGCGCCGTGGCGAGCAGGATCATCTGCGCCTGGTCACGGCTGGCCGTCGCGTCCGCGCTGGCCTTGGTGATGGTGGCGGCGAACAGCGTGCGCTCGTTCTCCAGCACCGCGCTGGTCAGGTAGTTGTCGACGTCGATCTGCTCCCACGCCAGGCGGGCCTGGCCCTGTTCGGCCACCGCCCCGGCGACGAATCGCTCGATCACCTTGCCGTAGTCGTCGTAGACGGCCCGGATCCGCCCCACCGAGGCGGTCAGCTCGCCGGGCAGCGCCATGCCCTCGAGTTCCTTCAGCAGCTTCTGCGCCTCGCCCAGCCGGGTCTTGAGCAGCGCCGTCTGGTCCGCCGGGGTGTCCCGGGTGATCGACTGCAGGCCGTCCACCTTGAGGGCGCTGGCCGTCTGGTCCAGCCGGAGCACCTTGGCGCTGGCCAGGTTCAGGACGGCAAGTTCGTCGGCGGTACGGTCGGCGAGCCGGTTGTTGTAGAGCGTCACGCCGACACAGGTGCCGACGGCGAGCAGGCCGGAGGCGACCAGGGCGGTCAGTTTGGTGCTGACCGAGGCGTCGCTGAGCATGGTGCGGTAGGACATGTCGGGGTCCTCTTCGTCTCGGCCGGGCGTCAGGAGGCGACCTGGGCGGCGGTGTAGTAACCACCGTCGACGAGGACGCGTTCGAGGTTGGACCGGTCCACGTTCACCGGCTGCAGCAGGAAGGTCGGCACGACCTCGACACCGTTGTGGTACTGCTCGGTGTCGTTGACCATCGGCTTCTCGTCGACCAGCAGCGCGTTGGTCATCTGCACCGCGACCTTGGCCAGCTCACGGGTGTCCTTGTAGACGGTCTCGGTCTGCTTGCCGGCGGAGATCAGCTTCACCGAGTCGAGTTCGGCGTCCTGACCGGTGATCACCGGCAGCCGCTTGCTCTTCGACCCGTACCCGGCGTTTTCCAGCGCGGTCAGGATGCCGCGGCTGAGGCCGTCGTAGGGCGACAGGACGGCGTCCACCCGGGCCGACCCGTAGGTGCCGCTCAGCAGGCGCTCCATCCGCTTCTGCGCCACGGCGCCGTCCCACCGCATCGTGGCCACCTGCTCGAACCCGGTCTCGCCGCTGCGAACCTTCAGGCGACCCGAGGAGATGTACGGCTTCAGCACGCTCATCGCCCCGTTGAAGAAGAACGTGGCGTTGTTGTCGTCCGGAGAGCCGGCGAAGAGCTCCAGGTTGTACGAGCCACCGCCGCTCCTGAGCTTCAGCGCGTCCACGATCGCCCCGGCCTGCTGGACGCCCACCTTGAAGTTGTCGAAGGTGGCGTAGTAGTCGACGTCGCCGCTGTCGCGGATCAGCCGGTCGTAGGCGATCACCGGGATGTCCGCGGCGGCCGCCTTGGCCAGCACACCCTTGAGCGCGGTTCCGTCGATCGCGCCGATGACGAGCGCGCGCACCTTGTGGTCGACCATCTGCTCGATCTGGTCGATCTGCTTCTGCACGTCGTCCTCGCCGTACTGCATCTCGGTCCGGTAGCCCAGCAGCTCGAACTGGCGCACCATGTTCTCGCCGTCGGCGATCCAGCGCTCCGAGGTCGTCGTCGGCAGGGCCAGGCCGACCGTGCCCCGTTCCGTGGCCGGGGCCGCGGCCGGCTCGGCGCCGTCGTCACAGCCGCTCGTGGTGATCAGCACCGCCGCCACAGCCGTACATGCCACCCACCGTCGTGCCAGCACCGATTCTCCCCGTGGTCGTGAGGTCGGACCGATCCGGTCCCAGCACCGAGAATCGGCCGCCCAGGGCAGGTTCTTAACTGTCTGCTCCCGGCAATTCGCGGAGAGCGAATCGGTCGATGGAGTCATCGATCGGTCACGGGCGGTTAATAGATCGGGTTCGGATCCGTAGGATGTGCGCCATGAATGCCCTGCGGGCGGTGCGTGCGCCCGGGTTCGCCGTCCTCGTCGCGGTCTGCGCGCTGCCGGTCGCGGTACTGCTGCTGCCGCTGCTCGTGGCCGGTCCGTTGCTTGCCGCGGGTGTGCTGATCCCGGGCGCGATGATGGTGCGCGCGGGAGGCCGGGGCACCGCCGCCGGTCCACGTTTCCGGGCCGTGGCCCTCGGCGCCGGACTGCTCCTCATCGGCGCCTCCTGGCTGGCCGGGGCGATCATCGCGACCGTCGCGCCGCACGCCACCACCGACGCGGGAGTCCCCGTCGCCGCGCGGTTCTGCCTGGTCGTCCTCGTGCTCGTCGTCCTGGTGATGCTGCCCGCGCTGCTGCGCCCGCATCAGCATCGCGACCCCATCGGCCGGCTGCGTGTCTGGCTGGACGCCATCGGCGTGTCCGCGTGCCTCATCCTGCCGTGCTGGCTGCTGATGTTGAGTGACGGCTTCCCGCCCGGACCCACCCCGCTCGCCGTCTTCCTCGGGGCGACCTCGACGGCGATCGCCGCGGCCGCCGGAGTCCACGCGGTCCGTCACCGGGCCGCCCTGCGCTGGACCGGACCCGGCGTCGCCCTGGCTCTGATCTGCCACACCGCGTTGATCATCGCGGTGGCCAATCCCGCCAACGGCGACTCGCCGCTCGCCGCGATGGCGGCGGGCGTCGCGGTCAACCTCGCGGCCTGGACGATGTGGTGGGGCAGCGTCCGGGTGCAGCCCGACTCCGGCCCGCCGGTCCCCGCCGGAAGCGAGCCGGCGGCCGGGTTCCCGCTGTTCGCCCTGCCGGTCCTGGGTTCGGCCGTGGCCGTCGTGGCCCGCCTCGTGCACGGCGGCGACATCGACTCCACCGCGATCGTCCTGGGGGCGATCGCCCTGCTGGCGGTGGCCGCCCGCGAGTTCGTCTCGGCCATCGCCCTGCGGCGGCACGCCGACCTGCTGACCCACCACGGCAACCGGCTGCGCAGCCTGATGTTCGGCTCGTCCGACGTGGCCATGGTCCTCGACACCGGCCTGGCCGTCTGCTGGCAGTCCCCGGCCGCGGCCCGGCTCTTCGGCCTCTCCGACCAGGACGTGCTCGGCCGCCCGATCACCTCGCACCTGCTCGCCGAGCAGGCCGGCCCGGTCGGCGCGTTCCTCACCGAACGGCTCCACCAGGACCGGACCGACCTCGCCGACGCGCGCTCGATCTCGGCGCGGTTCCGCGACGGCTTCGGCCGCTGGCGCGACACCGAGTGGACCGCCGGCGGCGCCGACCCGGCGATGCCCGGCCGCAGCCTCGTGCTGCACATCCGCGACGTCACCGACCGGCGCGAGCTCGAGGAGGCGCTGCAGCAGGCGTCGCACCTGGACCCGCTGACCGGCCTGGCCACCACCCGCGGGCTGCGGCGGGCCGGGCCACCCGAGGGCGACGGCGGTGCCCTCGTCCTGCTGGAGCTCAGCGGTCTCACCGCGATCACCGACGTGCACGGCCCGGAACGCTCGGAGGCGGTCCTGGTCGAGGCGGCCCGCCGGGTCCGTACCCGGATCGGTGACACCGACGTCGCCGCCCGGGTCGGTGACGCTCGGCTCGCGGTGCTCACCCGCAACGGCGCGATCCGGGCGCATCTGCTCGCCAACCAGCTGGTCACGGTGCTGACCGCGGCGTACGAGCTGGACGGCGCGAGCGCACACCTGCAGGTCTGGGCCGGGCTCGCCGACGTGTGCCCGGACGCCGACATCGACGAGGTGCTGCGCCGCGCCGAACTGGGCCTGCGCGTGGCCCGGTCCCAGCCGCCCGGTGGCGTCGAGTGGTACGACGAGGTGATCGAGGAACGGCTGGTGCGCCGGTCGACCCTCGAACAGGATCTGCCGACCGCCGTCGACCGCAACGAGGTGGAGCTGCTCTTCCAGCCGGTCTTCGAACTCTCCGGCCGGCACCCGGTCGGTGTCGAGGCGGTGCTCAGCTGGCGGCATCCGGTGCTGGGCCGGCTGCCCTCCGACGAGCTGCTGGCGCTGGCCGAGGACCTCGGCGTGCTCGGCGACCTGCGCCGGTGGGCGCTGCGCCGCACGTGCCGTCAGATCGCGGCGTGGCGGCAGCGGTACCGTCCGCTCTGGTTCTCGTTCGGCGTACGGCCCGCGGAGCTCGGGGACGAGCTGTTCCACTCCGGGCTCGACGAGGCTCTGGAGGCGCATCGGCTGCCCCGGTCGTCGCTGGTCGTGGAGATCAGCGAGGACGACCTGCACCACGGGCCGGAAGCCGGTGAACGGCTCGCCGACCATCTGCGGCGGCTGCGGCGCAGCGACGTGCGTACCGCGGTGGGCCACTTCGGCGCCGGGCCCACCTCGCTGAGCCGGCTACGGGTCCTCCCGGTCGACGTGCTGAAGGTGGACCGGGCGGTGTTCACCCGGCCGGAGGACGCCCCGGCCGCGGCCGTCATGGACGTGGCGGTGATGCTGGGCCGCCGGCTCGGGCTGGACGTGATCGCCGACGGTCTGTCCACCGACGACGACCTGGAGACCGTCTACGCCACCGGCTGCCGTCTCGGTCAGGGCGACCTGCTGGGCCGGCCGATGCCGGCCGAGCACGTGGAGGCCCTGATCGAGCAGTCCCGCGACGCCTCACCCTCCTGAGCCGGCGGCTCAGCGGGGCGACGCCGGCCGCACGGCTCGACAGCACATGGCGGCCGCCCGGCCACGAAAGGCCGGGGCGGGCCGGGAGGGCGAGGTGGGCCGGGAGGGCGAGGCGGGCCGGGGGAGGGCGAGTCGGCTCAGGAGAGCAGGGCCGGCAGGGCGGACATGTCGGTGAAGATGTGGGTCGCGCCGGCGTCGAGCAGGGTGTCCGGGGTGTTGTGGGAGGGGCTGTCCGGCGGGCAGTAGCCGTAGACGGTGGCGCCGGCGGCCACGCCGGCGCGGACGCCGGTCGGGGTGTCCTCGATGACGGCGGCGCGGGCCGGGTCGACGCCGAGGTCGGCCGCGGCGGCCAGGTAGACGTCGGGCGCGGGCTTGCTGCGTGGCGTCTCCATCCCGCTGAAGATCCGGCCGGCGAAGACCGTGTCCAGGCCGACCTTGGTGAGCTGCAGCTCGACCTTGTGCCGGTCGGCGCCGCTGGCGCAGGCCAGGCTGCCACGGTAGATCCGGTCGATCTCGCGGGCCGCCGCGACCGCGCCGGGGATCGGCAGCAGGTCGAGGGTGAGGGCGTCGTTGCGGCGCTTGCGGAACTCGCCCAGCCACTGCTCGGTCACGGTGACACCGGTGTGCGCCTCGATGACCGGTGCCTCGTCGCGCAGCGCCCGCCCGACGAAGAGGCGGAAGCAGTCGGCCTCGGAGATCGGCCAGCCCAGCTCGTGCAGCATCGTCCGGAGCACGGCGTTGGTGATGGCCTCGGAGTCGACGAGCACCCCGTCGCAGTCGAAGAGCACGGCGTCGTACGGGAGAGCTGCGGAGTCCGGCATGCCGTGAGACTAAAGGCTTTTGCATGATCTGTCGAAAGTTTGATGTAGATCATGAAGAAGCTGTGGACAGTGGCAGCAATGGCTTCTACTGTGGCGCATGTAACACATCGACGAAACATAGATGTCACACCCGACGGGCTCGGGCACGCCCCGGCGTGCGGATATGAGGTCAACCGTGCGTATGACGATCGATCCCCCCTACCTGCAGCTGCTGCGCCTGCTGCGCAACGAGGGCGCCATCTCGCGGGCTGAGCTGGCCGATCGCCTGCAACTTCCCCGGCCCCGGCTGCTCGCCGAGGTCGAGCGCCTGGTCGCTCAGGGCTTCGTCGTCGAGGCCGGGATGGCCGCCTCCCGGGGCGGCCGGCGTTCCACCCTCGTCGAGCTGCACCCCCGGCTCCGGTTCGCGGCCGTCGATCTCGGGGCCAGCTCCATCGACGTGGAGGTCACCAACGGCCGCCTGGAACCGGTCGCCGCCTACACCGAGGAGGCCGACATCCGCTCCGGCCCGAAGGCCACCCTGCACCGGGTCAACGAGCTGCTCGCCAAGGCCCGCGTCGACGGCGCCTACGACCGGCTCGACGCGATCGGCATCGGCGTCCCGGGGCCGGTCAGCTTCCGCGACGGGGTGCCGGTCTCGCCGCCGATCATGCCGGGCTGGGACCGGTTCGGGGTGCGGGAGCTGCTGACCCGCGAGCACGGCTGCCCCGCGGTGGTCGACAACGACGTCAACATCATGGCCGTCGGCGAGCAGCACGGCGGGGTAGCGCACAGCGTGCAGGACTTCCTGTTCGTCAAGGTCGGCACCGGCATAGGGTGCGGGATCTACCTCAACGACGAGGTCTACCGCGGCACCGACGGATGCGCCGGCGACATCGGCCACATCCAGGTCGACCCGCACGGCCCGATGTGTTCGTGCGGCAACGTCGGCTGCCTGGAGGCCCTGTTCAGCGGGACCGCGCTGGCCCGGGAGGCGCTGGTCGCGGCCCGCTCCGGCGCGTCGCAGGCGCTCGCCGACCGGCTCGCCGCCAACGGCACTCTCACCGCCCGGGACGTCGCCGTGAGCGCGGCCGAGGGCGACGTCGCCTGCATCAAGCTGATCCGCGAGGGCGGGCACCGGATCGGCTCGGTGCTGGCGTCGCTGGTCAGCTTCGTCAACCCGTCGATGATCGTGATCGGGGGAGGGCTCGCGCAGCTGGGCCACATCCTGCTCGCCGAGATCCGCAGCGCCGTCTACCGCCGGTCGCTGCCGCTGGCCACCGGCAACCTGCCGATCGTCCTCTCCGAGCTGGGCTCGCGCGCCGGGGTCACCGGCGCGGCGGTGCTGGCCAGCGACGTCGCCTTCGAGCAGGCGTCATGACCGGAGCCGAGCAGGGGGGAGGCGACATGACCGCCGACAACGATCACGAGGTGGTGCTGCGGCTCACCGATCTGGTCAAGACCTTTCCCGGGGTACGTGCTCTCGACGGCGTGCAACTGGAGGTACGGGCCGGTGAGGTGCACTGCCTGCTCGGGCAGAATGGCGCCGGCAAGTCGACGCTGATCAAGGTGTTGTCCGGGGTGCACCGCCCCGACTCCGGCACCGTCGAGTGGCTCGGCCAGCCGGTGTCGTTCAGCAACCCGCAGGCCGCCATGAAGGCCGGGATCGCCACCATCTACCAGGAACTCGACCTCGTCGACGACCTGTCCGTGGCGGAGAACGTGTTCCTCGGCCACGAGCCGCGCCGCCTCGGTTTCGTGCGCCGCGGCGCGATGGCCGAGCGCACCCGCGGCATCCTCGGCTCCCTCGGCCACGAGGAGATCCCGGCCCGCCGCATGGTGCACGCCCTGCAGGCGGCCGGGAAACAGGTGGTCAGCATGGCGCGGGCGCTGTCCCAGGAGGCCCGCCTGCTGATCATGGACGAGCCCAGCGCGGTGCTCGCCCACGACGAGGTGGAGAACCTGTTCCGGATCATCCGGCGGCTGACGGCGCGGGGCATCGCGGTCATCTACATCTCGCACCGCCTGGAGGAGATCCGCGAGATCGGCGACCGGGTCACGGTCCTCAAGGACGGCCGTACCACCGCGGCCAACCTGTCCGCCGCGCAGACGCCGACCAGCGAGCTGGTCAGCCGGATGACCGGGCGGACCATCGAGTACGTCTTCCCGCCCCGCCCCGACGAGCCGCCCGCCCGCGAGGAGCTGCTGCGCGTCCGGGACCTGAGCCGTGCCGGCGAGTTCCGCGACGTGTCGCTGAGTGTCGCCGCCGGGGAGATCGTCGGCATCGCCGGCCTGGTCGGCTCCGGCCGCTCCGAGCTGCTGGAGACCATCTACGGCGCCCGCCGCCCGGACACCGGTACCGTCGAGCTGGCCGGAAAGGCCCTGCGTCCGGGCAGTGTCGGCTCCGCGGTCCGGGCCGGCATGGGCATGGCCCCGGAGGAGCGCAAGAGCCAGGCACTGCTGCTGGGCGAGCCGATCTACCGCAACATGACGCTGGCCACCTTCACCGGGCTGGCCCGGCTCGGGTTCACCAACGCCCGCCGGGAACGGGCCGAGTCCGACCGGATCGCCGGCTCGCTCGATCTGCGCCCGCTCGACGTACGCCGCCCGGTCGGCACCCTGTCCGGCGGCAACCAGCAGAAGGTCGTCGTCGGCCGGTGGCTGCTCGGCGACACCCGGCTGCTGCTGCTCGACGAGCCAACCCGCGGCGTCGACGTGGGCGCCCGCGCCGAGCTGTACCGGGTGATCCGCAGGCTCGCCGCCGAGGGTGTCGGCGTGCTGCTGGTCTCCAGTGAGGTGCCCGAGGTGCTCGGCCTGTCCGACCGCGTGCTGGTGATGCGCGAGGGCCGGGTCGTCCACCAGGCGCCCTCCACCGAACTCGACGAAGACACCGTCCTCGACCTCGTCATGGCGGGGTCGCTCATGGAAGGAGCGCCGGCGTGACCCTCAGTGAAGGCACCGGGCTGCAGACGCCGGCGAAGCCCGGACCGGAGCCGGCCCCGCCCGGCGGTCGTAAGCGCCCGTGGGCGGGGGAGGCCGGCGAGTCGGTCACCCGCAACCTGGTCCTGGTCGGTGTGCTGGTCGCGCTGATCGTGATCGGCGCGATCACCCAGCCGGAGCTCTACGGCAACTCGACCTGGGTGTGGACGAACATCCTGTCCATCCTGCAGCTGGCGTCGGTGGTCGGCGTCGTCACGGTGGGGATGACCTTCGTCATCATCGGTGGCGGCATCGACCTGTCGGTCGGCGCGATCGTGGCCCTGGCCGGGGTGTGGTGCACGACGCTCGCCACCCAGTCGTACGGCGCCGGCGGCATGATCTTCACCGCTCTCGTGGTCGGTGTGGCGGTCGGGCTCGTCAACGGGCTGCTCATCTCGTACGGCCGTCTCGTGCCCTTCATCGCCACCCTGGCGATGCTGGTCGCGGCCCGGGGCCTGGCCGCGGCGATCTCCGGCAAGCAGACGCAGATCTCGGCGAACACCTTCATCAACGGCATCGCCAGCACCAAGATCCTCGGCATCCCGGTGCTGGTCTACATCCTCGCCGCGGTGGCGGTGGCCGGCTGGATCCTGCTCAACCGCACCACCTTCGGCCGCCGCACGGTCGCGGTCGGCGGCAACCCGGAGGCCGCCCGGCTGGCCGGCATCGACGTCAAACGGCACACCATGCTGCTGTACGGGCTGTCCGGTCTCTGCTGCGGCATCGCGGCGATCATGCTCACCTCGCAGGCGACCTCCGCCCAGGCGGCCATGGGCAACCTGTACGAACTGGACGCCATCGCCGCCGCGATCATCGGGGGCACCCTGCTCAGCGGCGGACGGGGCACGATCGTCGGCTCCATCCTGGGCGTCCTGATCTTTGCGACGATCACGAATCTGTTCGCCATCAACGGCCTCTCCACCGAGGCCCAGAACATGGTGAAGGGCGGCATCATCGTCGCCGCAGTGCTGGTCCAGCAGTTCCGTTTCCAGTCCGTCACACGATTGTTCTCGCGCACCTAGAGCGACATGTCTCCACGAGGTGGCCGTCCGCGTCGACGGCCGCCGGGATCCGTACACCCTGATTCGCCCCGTTCTCATCAGACATAGGAGATGGTCATGTCCAAGATCAATTCCGACCTGTCACGACGCCGGCTGCTCTTCGGCGGCGCGGCGGTCGGCGCGGGAGCCCTGCTCACCGCCTGCACCAGCAACGAGGCGGCGCCGACCCCGGCGCAGACCAAGGCCGCCGACACCAGCGGCGGCGGCAACGCGGCCCCCGGCACGAAGGTGACCATCGGGTTCTCCGCGCCGGCCGCCGACCACGGCTGGATCGCCGCCATCACCAACAACGCCAAGGCCCAGGCCGCCACCTTCAGCGACGTGGAGTTCAAGTCGGTCGAGGCCGGCGCGGACGCCGCCGCCCAGCGGGCCGCCCTGTCCACGCTGATCGGCCAGAAGCCGACCGTCATCGTGCTGCTGCCGCACGACGGCAAGGAGCTCAACTCGTTCGGCCTGGAGGCGATGGCCGCCGGGATCCCGGTGGTCAACCTGGACCGCGCCTTCCCGGACGCCCGCGCCTACCGCACCCAGATCATGGGCGACAACTACGGCATGGGCGTGGCCGCCGCCGACTACATCATCGCCCAGATGAAGGCGAAGGGCGTGGCCAGCCCGGTGATCGGCGAGATCGCCGGCATGGACGAGCTGGAGCTGACCCAGACCCGGTCCAAGGGCTTCTCCGACACGCTGGCCGCGGCCGGGTTCAAGGTCGCCAACCGGCGGGCCGCCCGGTTCACCGTCGACTCCGGCCAGCAGGAGGCGTCCCAGCTGCTGCAGGCACTGCCGAAGATCGACGCCATCTGGAACCACGACGACGACCAGGGCGTCGGCGTGCTCGCCGCGATCAACCAGGCGAGCCGCAAGGAGTTCATCATGGTCGGCGGCGCCGGCTCGAAGCAGGCGATCGAGACGATCCAGGCCGACAACTCGGTGCTCAAGGCGACGGTCACCTACAGCCCGTCGATGGCCTCCTCGGCGATCTCGCTGGCCCGCCTGATCGGCCAGAAGAAGGGCCTGGCCGACCTGGTGGAACTCCAGGTTCCCAAGGAGATCGTGCTGGCCTCGGAGACGATCACCAAGGAGAACGCGAGCAGCTACATCCAGCTCGGGTTCTGACCGCGTACGGGGGGAGACCCAACTTGTCCACGCAATCACACCTGCGGGTCGGCATGGTCGGCTACGCGTTCATGGGCGCCGCGCACTCCCAGGCGTGGCGCACCGTGAACCGCGTCTTCGACCTGCCGCTGCACGTCCGGATGACGGCGGTCTGCGGCCGTGACGAGGCGAACGTCGCCGCAGCGGCGGCCCGCCTCGGCTGGCAGGAGCACACCACCGACTGGCGATCACTGGTGACCCGGGACGACATCGACCTGATCGACGTCTGCACCCCCGGTGACAGCCATGCCGAGATCGCGATCGCGGCTCTCGCAGCCGGCAAGCACGTCCTCTGCGAGAAGCCACTGGCGAACACGATCGCCGAGGCCCGGGAGATGGCCGCCGCGGCCGTCCGCGCCGAGGCGAACGGGGTCCGGTCGATGTGCGGGTTCAACTACCGCCGGGTTCCCGCGGTCACCCTGATGCGGCGGATGGTCGCCGACGGGCGGATCGGCGAGATCCGGCACATCCGGGCCGTCTACCTGCAGGACTGGATCACCGATCCGCAGTTCCCGCTGGTCTGGCGCCTGCAGAAGGACAAGGCGGGCTCCGGCGCGCTCGGCGACATCGGCGCGCACATCATCGACCTCACCCAGTTCGTCACCGGCCAGCACATCGCCGGGGTGACCGCGCTGACCGAGACGTTCGTCAAGGAACGGCCGCTGCCGCAGACCTCCAGCGGGCTCAGCGCCGCCGCGGGGGACGACAACGGGGGTACCGCCCCCACCGGCCCGGTCACCGTCGACGACGCCGCGCTGTTCCTGGCCCGGCTGGACGGCGGGGCCATCGCCACCTACGAGGCCACCCGGTTCGCCACCGGCCGCAAGAACGGGCTGCGGGTGGAGATCAACGGCTCGCGCGGGTCGGTGGCGTTCGACTTCGAGCGGATGAACGAGCTGGAGTTCTACGACGCCACCGAACCCTCCGACGAGCAGGGTTTCACCCGCATCCTGGTGACCGAGCCGGACCACCCGTACCTGTCGGCGTGGTGGCCGCCGGGACACGGGATCGGCTACGAGCACGCCTTCACCCACCAGGCCCGCGACCTCGTCGAAGCGATTGCCACCGGCGGCGCGCCGACCCCGTCGTTCACCGACGCCCTGCAGGTGCAGCTGGTGCTCGACGCGGTCATCCGCTCCGCCGAGCACGGCTCCGGCTGGACCGACGTGGAGCCGATCCTCGCGGAGGTGGCCGCCTGACCACTGCCGCATGACCTCCCCGCCGCCCGCGAGGGTCCGGCCACGGTGCGCCCCGTGTCCGGACGGGCGGCGCGGAGGGGACCGCCACCCGGCGAGGTGCGGACGGGATTCCCGTACCCCGCCCGGGTGGCCCGATGACCGGCAGGCGGAGCCGGAACGCCGCACCGGCTCCGCCTGCCCGCCAGTGCCGCCAACGAATCGGAGGAGTCATGTCCCTGGGTGTCTGGCTGGTCGGGGGCCGCGGCAGTGTCGCGGTCACCAGCATCGTCGGAGCTCTCGCCCTGCGCGCCGGTCTGGCCGCGCCGACCGGCTGCGTCACCGAACTGCCCGAGCTGCGCAACGACGCCCTGCCCGGGCTCGGCGACCTCGTCTTCGGCGGGCACGACCCGTCGGCGGTGCCGCTGGCCAAGAAGGCCGAGGCCCTCGCCGACGCCGGGGTGGTCCCGGCGTCGCTGGTGGCCGCCGTGCACGCCGAGCTGGCCGCAGTGGACGCCGACATCCGGCCGCTGCCGCACGCCGCCACCCAGGCGGCGACCGCCGGGCTGATCGTCGCCGACCTGGTGGAGTTCCGGGAACGCCACCACCTCGACCGGGTCGTGGTGATCAACGTCGCCTCCACCGAGCCGGTCCCCGGCGACGATCCGGCCCACGCGAGCCTCGCCCTGCTGGAGGCAGCCCTGCAGCAGGACCGGCCGGTGCTGCCGTCCAGCGCCCTGCACGCCTACGCCGCCCTGCGCGCGGGCTGCCCCTACGTCGACTTCACCCCGTCCACCGGCGCCCGGCTGCCGGCCCTGGCCGAACTCGCCGAACGGCAGCGCCTGCCGTATGCCGGACGTGACGGCAAGACCGGCGAGACCCTGCTCAAGTCGGTGCTCGCGCCGATGTTCGCCCAGCGGCACCTGGACGTGCGCACCTGGTCCGGGTTCAACCTGCTCGGCGGTGGCGACGGCGCGAACCTGGCCGACCCGGCCGCCAACAGCGCCAAGAGCGCCAGCAAACAGCGGGTGCTGCAGGAGACCCTCGGCGGGCAGCCGCAGGGCACGGTACGGATCGAGTACGTCGAGGACATCGGCAACTTCAAGACCGCCTGGGACCTGGTCACGTTCGCCGGGTTCCTCGGCACCCGGATGCGCCTGGAGTTCACCTGGCACGGCTGCGACTCCGCGCTCGCCGCGCCGCTCGTGCTCGACCTCGCGCGACTGACCGCCGCCGCGCACGCCGCCGGACGGTCGGGGCCGCTGACCGAGCTGGCGTTCTTCTTCAAGGACCCGCTCGGCGACGTCCCGCACGGCCTCGCCGACCAGTGGCGGTTGCTGGTCGACTTCGCCGCCGGCCTCGCTCCGGAGGCGGCGGCCGGGAGTCCGGGGGCGGTGGCCGGGAGTCCGGGGGCGGTGGCCGGGAGTCCGGGGGCGGCGGCCGGGAGTCCGGGGGCGGCGGCCGGGAGTCCGGGGGCGGCGGCCGGGAGTCCGGGGGCGGCGGCCGGGAAGCCGGAAACGTCGGCCGAGAAGCCGGAAGCCGCGGCATGACGAGCTGGCGGGACATCGCCCGGCTGGTGCGTGCGCCGGCCGCCCTGTCCGTCCCCGGTGACGTCGTCGCCGGGGCAGCGGCCGCCGGCACGCTGCGGCCACGGACGCTGGGCCTGGCCGGGGCGTCGGTCTGCCTCTACTGGGCCGGGATGGCCGCCAACGACTGGGCCGACCGGCACATCGACGCCGTCGAGCGCCCGGGACGGCCCATCCCGTCCGGGAGGGTGCGGCCCGGCACCGCCCTGGGCATCGCCGCGGGCCTGACCGGCGCGGGGCTCGCCCTGGCGGCGGCGGCCGGTGGCAGGCGGGCGCTCGCCGTGGCGGCGCCACTGGCCGGGGCGGTCTGGGCCTACGACCTGGCAGCCAAGAACACCGTGGCGGGACCGGCCGTGATGGCGGCCTGCCGTGGCCTCGACGTGCTGCTCGGCGTCGGTCACGGGCGGCATCGGGCGGCGGTGCCCGCGGCTCTCACGGTGGCGGCTCACACGTACCTCCTCACGGTGTTGTCCCGCCGGGAGACGACCGGCGCCGATGCCGCGCTGCCCTCGGTGACCCTCGCCGGCACCGCGGTCGTCGCCGGTGTCGCCGCGTCCCGGCGGGTTCCGGCGGCCGGGCTGCTCTCCGCCTGGTACGCCGCCCGCTTCGGCGCCGCCCAGCACCTGGCCCGGGAGCGCCCGGACGCGGCCGCGCTGCAGAACGCGGTGGCCGCCGGGATCACCGCGTTCCCGGCCCTGCAGGGCGCTCTGACCGCCCGGGCCGGGTCCCCCGCGGCGGGCGTCGCGGTGGCGGGGGCCGCGGTCGTCGCCAAACGTCTGGCCAGGGTGGTGAGTCCGACATGATCCCGGTGGGAGAGCCGGACCGGGCGCCCGAGCCGGTCCCGGTCGAGCCCGGGATCACCGGGCTGCGGTTCGGCTACGGCACCAACGGGTTCGCCAACCATCGGCTCGACGACGCGCTCGCGGTGATCGCCGACCTCGGCTACCAGGGGGTGGCGCTCACCCTCGACACCGACCATCTCGACCCGTTCGCGCCGGAGCTGCCCCGCCGGGTGGCCGCGGTGGCGGACCGGCTGCAGCGGCTGGGACTCGGCGTGGTGATCGAGACCGGGGCCCGCTACCTGCTCGACCCGTGGCGCAAACACTCGCCGACCCTCCTCGAGGAGGGCCGTGAACTGCGGCTCGACTTCCTGCGGCGAGCCGTCGACATCGGCGCCGACCTGGGCGCCGAGGCGGTGTCGTTCTGGGCCGGCGTCCGGCCCGCCGACGTCGACGACACCACCGCCTGGGACCGGCTCGTCGACGGCTGTGCCCGGACCGTGGAGAAGGCCGGGCAGAGGGGCGTCACGCTGGGCTTCGAGCCGGAGCCGGGCATGCTCGTCCCCGACATCGCCGCCTGGCGCAGACTGCACGCCGCCCTCGGCGCGCCGGCCGGGTTCGGCATCACCCTGGACATCGGGCACTGCCGCTGCCTGGAGCCCGATCCGGTGCCCGACTGCGTCACCGCGGTCGCCGGGCACCTGGTCAACGTGCAGATCGACGACATGCGGCGGGGTACGCACGAGCACCTCGAGTTCGGCACCGGGGAGATCGACTTCCCGCCGGTGCTGGCCGCCCTGTCCGCCGCCGGATACACCGGGCTCGTCGCCGTCGAGCTGCCCCGCCACTCGCACGCCGCCCCGGCCGTGGCGGCGCAGTCCCTGGAGTTCCTGCGAGCCGCCCAGAAATAACCGGAGGCGTCATGGAACAGAACGTGTGGCTCACCGACGCCGTCGGGCGAGCCGGCACCGACCCATCCACCATCGTGCGGTCGTTCGCCTCGGCCGGCCGGCACTGCGACGATCCGGTCGCGGCCCGGACGAAGCTGCTGCTCGCGCTGCCGGCCGAGGTCCTGCCGCACTGGCTCGACGACCTGTACCGGCACGGCGACGCGGGCGAGAAACTGGCCGTGCTCACCGCGCTGCCCGAGCTGCCGATCGGCGACGAGGCCGTCCCGCTGCTGCACGACGCGATCCGCACCAACGACACCCGGCTGCTCGCGGCGGCGCTCGGCCCGTACGCCCGGCGCCTCGACCAGCACGCGTGGCGGCACGCCGTGCTCAAGTGCGTCTTTCTGGCCGTACCCCTGAGCGAGGTCGCCGACCTGGACGACCGCGCCGACCGTGAGTTGACGGAGATGCTCGCCGCTCTCCGCGCGGAGCGCGAGGCGGCCGGGCGGCGGCTGCCCCCGGACGCGCTCCGCCTGCTCGACCCTATCCCCTGATCGCCCTGGAGGTCCCGTGCGCATCCTCGACCCGCATATCCACATGACCTCACGCACCACCGACGACTACGAGCGGATGGCCGCGGCCGGTGTCCGCGCCGTCGTCGAACCGGCCTTCTGGCTGGGGCAGCCGCGGACCAATCCGGGTTCGTTCGCCGACTACTTCGACTCGCTGGTCGGCTGGGAGCCGTTCCGGGCCGCCCAGTTCGGCATCCGCCACCACGCCACCATCGCGCTCAACCCGAAGGAGGCGAACGATCCGCGCTGCCGGCCGGTGCTCGACCTGGTGCCGCGGTATCTGGACAAGGACTCGGTGGTGGCGGTCGGCGAGATCGGCTACGACTCGATGACGCCGGAGGAGGACGACGCGTTCACCCGGCAGCTGGCCCTGGCCGTCGAGCACGAGCTGCCGGCGCTGGTGCACACCCCGCACCGGGACAAGGCGCACGGGGTGAAACGGACCCTCGACGTGGTGCGGGAGAGCGGCATCGACCCGGGCCGGGTGGTCGTCGACCACCTCAACGAGGTGACCGTCGCGGCGGTGCACGAGTCGGGCTGCTGGATGGGGTTCTCGATCTACCCGGACACCAAGATGTCGCCGCCGCGGATGGTGGAGATCCTGCGCGAGCACGGCCTGGACCGGGTGCTGGTCAACTCGGCGGCCGACTGGGGGAAGTCGGATCCGCTGCTCACCGTGCGGACCGGGGAGGCGATGCTCGCGGCCGGGTTCAGCGAGGACGACGTGGACCGGGTGCTGTGGCGCAACCCGGTGGAGTTCTACGGGCAGTCGGGGCGGCTCGACCTCAGCGACGTCGCCGGCACCGGGCCGCTCTTCGAGGGCAGCTCGATCCTGCGAGGGGGCAGCTGATGCGGGTACGCCGTACCGACGGCCGGACCGTGCACCTGAGCTACTGCACGAACGTGCACCCGGCCGAGGACCTGCCGGGGATCATCGGGCAGCTGGACACGTACGCCGTACCGGTCCGCGAGCGTCTGGACGCCGGCGTGCTCGGCCTCGGCCTGTGGCTGGCCGCGCCGGTCGCCGCCGCCCTGGCCGACGACGGGGAGGCGCGCCGGCTGCTGCGCCGGGAGCTGGACGCGCGTGGCCTGGAGGTGGTGACGCTCAACGGGTTCCCGTACGAGGCGTTCCAGGCCCCGGTCGTCAAACACGCCGTCTACCAGCCGGACTGGACCACCACCGCCCGTCTCGACTACACCCTGGACCTGGCCCGCATCCTGGTCGACCTGCTGCCCGCCGACGCCGACCGCGGCTCGGTGTCGACGCTGCCGCTGGCCTGGCGGGAACCGTGGCCGCCCGCGCAGCGCGACGCCGCCCGGCACATGCTCGACCGGCTCGCCGAGGGGCTGGCCGAGATCGCCTGGCAGACCGGCCGGGTGGTGCGGGTCGCGTTCGAGCCGGAGCCGGGCTGTGTCGCCGAGACCACCGCGCAGGCCGTGGACATGCTCGCCGGGGCCGACACCGACCGGCTCGGCGTCTGCCTCGACCTGGCCCACCTGGCCTGCGCGTGGGAGGACCCGGCGGAGGCCGTGCAGCGGCTGGCCACGGCCGGGATCCCGATCGTGAAGGTGCAGGTGTCGGCCGCCCTGGAGGTCGCCGATCCGGTCGCGGCCCGGCCGGTGCTGGAGCAGTATGCGGAGCCCCGGTTCCTGCACCAGACCCGCAGCGCCGCCGGGCACGCCTGCGACGACCTGGACCTGGCCCTGGCCGAGAACCCGCCCGGCCCGTGGCGCATCCACTTCCACGTCCCGCTGCACGCGCCACCGGCGCCGCCGCT
The DNA here is from genome assembly GCF_900113015.1 of Actinoplanes philippinensis. GTDB lineage: Bacteria > Actinomycetota > Actinomycetes > Mycobacteriales > Micromonosporaceae > Actinoplanes > Actinoplanes philippinensis. The sequence continues at coordinate 171,059 of NZ_FONV01000003.1, read as the reverse complement.
GACCGCCACCACGCCGCTGCTGCGTGCGGCTCTGGCGGTGGCCGACTGCGACCACTTCGACGTGGAGACCTACACCTGGGACGTCCTGCCGGCCGGGCAGCGGCCCACCTCACCGGCCGGGCTGGCCGACGGCATCGCCGGTGAGCTCGCCTGGACCCGCGACCAGCTGACCGGAGGCGCATCATGACGAAACTCGTGGTCCTCGACGTGGTGGGCCTGACCCCGCGCCTGCTGGAGCACATGCCCCGGCTGCGGGCGATCGGCCCGGCCGCCCGCCTCGACCCGGTGCTGCCGGCCGTCACCTGCAGCGTGCAGGCCACTCTGCTGACCGGGGAGACCCCGGCCGGGCACGGCATCGTCGGCAACGGCTGGTATTTCCGGGACCTGGGCGAGGTGTTCCTTTGGCGGCAGCACAACGCCCTGGTCGGCGGGGAGAAGATCTGGCAGGCCGCCCGCCGCAGCGACCCGGGATACACGGTCGCCAACATCTGCTGGTGGTACGCCATGGGCGCCGACGTCAACTGGACGGTCACGCCACGCCCGATCTACCACGCCGACGGGCGCAAGGATCCGGACTGCTACACCGATCCGCCGGAGCTGCACGACGACCTGACGGCGGCGCTCGGCACGTTCCCGCTCTTCTCGTACTGGGGACCGGGCGCCGGCCTGGCGTCGTCGCGGTGGATCTGCGAGGCCGCGGTTCGGGTGATGGCCGCCCACGACCCCGATCTGACCCTGGTCTACGTCCCGCACCTCGACTACGACCTGCAGCGGTACGGCCCGGACGATCCGCGCGCGGCGGCCGCGGCGGCCGAGCTGGACGCGGTGCTCGGCCCGCTGCTGGACGCGGCGACGGCCCGCGGGGCGACGATCGTGGCGCTGTCGGAGTACGGGATCACCCCGGTCCGGCGGCCGGTCGACGTGAACCGGCTGCTGCGCGAGCACGGGCTGCTGCGGGTATACACGCAGGCCGGCATGGAGTATCTGGATCCCTGGACGTCCCGGGCGTTCGCCGTCGCCGACCACCAGGTGGCCCACGTGTACGTGCGGGACCAGGCCGACGTCCCGAAGGTCGCGGCGCTGCTCGCCGATCTGGACGGGGTCGCCGAGGTGCACGACGGCCTCGGCCACGAGCGGTCCGGCGAGCTGGTGCTGGTCGCCGAGCCGGACGCCTGGTTCACCTACTACTACTGGCTCGACGACGACCGCGCCCCGGACTTCGCGCGTCTGGTGGACATCCACCGCAAGCCCGGCTACGACCCGGCCGAGCTGTTCTTCGACCCGGCCGATCCGGGCGCCGCGAAGCGCCGGGCCGCGGTGGCGCTGGCCCGCAAGAAGCTCGGCATGCGCTATCTGATGCAGGTGGTCGGCCTGGACGCCGGCGCCCGGGCGGTCCGCGGCTCGCACGGCCGTCTGCCGGACAGCGCCGCCGACGCCCCGGTGCTGCTCTGCACCGACCCGTCGGTGACGGCGGACCGGATCGCCGCGACCGAGGTGAAGAGCCTGCTGCTGCGCCTGGCCGGCCGGTGAGGGTGGGCGCCGTGACGTTGCGGGCCCGCTTCGACGCCCGGCTCACCGATTTCCTCACCGGTCAGGGTCCACAATGGCCGGAGGGTGCGCCGCGCGGGCTGTTCAGCACGATCCAGCGGTTCGTGCTGGCGGGCGGCAAACGGCTGCGGCCGATGTTCTGCTACTGGGGGTGGCGCAGCGCGGGCGGCGAGGACGGGCCGGGCATCGTCACGGCCGCCGCCGCGCTGGAGATCTTCCACGCGTTCGCGCTGATCCACGACGACATCATGGACGGCAGCGACCGCCGCCGCGGCGAGCCGTCGGTGCACGCGCTCTTCGCCGAGCTGCACGCCCGGTCCGCGTGGCGGGGCGACCCGGCCCGGTACGGACGCAACACCGCCCTGCTCTGCGGCGACCTCTGCGCGGCCTGGGCGGACCAGATGTTCCACGACTGCGGGCTCAGCGACGAGCAGATCAGCCGCGGGTACGCGATGTTCGGCGCGATGCGGACCGAGGTGATCGCCGGCCAGTACCTGGATCTGGTCTCCGGGGTCGGCGACGGCTCGGCGGCCAGCGCGCTGACCGTCATCCGGCTCAAGTCGGCCCGGTACACGGTGACCCGGCCGTTGCAGATCGGGGCGGCCCTGGCCGGCGCCGACGACAAGCTGCTGGAGACCTACGCGGCCTTCGGCGATCCGCTCGGGGACGCGTTCCAGTTGCGCGACGACGTGCTCGGGGTCTTCGGCGATCCGGCGGTGACCGGCAAGTCGGTGGTCGACGATCTGCGTGAGGGCAAGCGCACGGTGATGATGGCGCTGGCCCGGGAGGCGGCCGACTTCCGCCAGGCGGCCCGGATCCGGGAGCTGCTGGGCAGGGCGGATCTGGACGCCGACGGGGCGGCCGAGCTGCGCCGGATCATCATCGACACCGGCGCCCTGGACGGGGTGGAGCGGCTGATCGACCTGCGGGTGGGTGCGGCGCTGTCGGCGCTGGCCGGGGCGGGGATCCCGGCCGAGGTGGAGGCGGCGCTGACCGCCCTGGCCTACGAGACGGTTCACCGTCAGCGTTGAAAAGTTCCGCTCGTAGTGACAAAAGTCGATGGTTTGCCGACCCCGCCTACGACGTGCTGGTGTTCTCGAAGACCGCCGGGTTCCGGCACGACTCGATCGCCGCGGGCGTCCAGGCGATCCGTGACCTGGGGGCGGCGAACAACTTCACCGTCACCGCCACCGAGGACGCCACCGCGTTCACCACCGCCAACCTGTCCCGCTTCGCGACCGTCGTCTTCCTCAACACCACCGGCGACGTCCTCGACGCCGACCAGCAGACCGCCTTCGAGTCCTACATCCGGGCCGGCGGCGGCTACACCGGCGTGCACGCGGCCGCCGACACCGAGTACGACTGGCCCTTCTACGGCCGGCTCGTCGGCGCGTACTTCGCCTCCCACCCGGCGGTGCAGCAGGCCACGGTCAAGGTGGAGGACCGGGCGCACGCGTCCACCGCGCATCTGTCGCAGACGTGGCCGCGCACCGACGAGTGGTACGACTACCGCACCAACGCCCGCGGCACCGCGCACGTGCTGGCCACACTCGACGAGGGGTCGTACTCGGGCGGGCAGATGGGCGCCGACCACCCGCACGCCTGGTGCAAGACGGTGGACGCGGGCCGCTCCTTCTACACCGGCGGCGGCCACACCCCGCCGGCCTACGCCGAGACCGCGTTCCGGGCGCACCTGCTCGGCGGCATCCGCTACACGGCCAAGCGCACCAACGCCGACTGCCGCCCGGAGACCGGCTACACCGCCCTCTACAACGGGTCGGCGACCGGCTGGTCGCAGGCCGGGCCGGGCGCCTTCACCGACACCGACGCCACGCTCACCTCGACCGGGGGCATGGGCCTCTACTGGTACTCGGCGAAGCAGTTCACCAACTACTCGCTCAAGCTGGACTGGAAGCTGGCCGGCGACGACAACACCGGCGTCTTCCTCGGCTTCCCGCCGTCGAGCGACCCGTGGTCGGCGGTGAACAACGGCTACGAGATCCAGATCGACGCCACCGACGCGGCCGACCGCACCACCGGCTCGGTCTACACGTTCCAGGCCGCCGACATCGCCGCGCGCGACGCCGCGCTCAACCCGCCGGGGGAGTGGAACACCTACGAGCTCCTGGTCGAGGGGGAGCACCTGCAGGTCTTCCTCAACAGCGTCAAGATCAACGACTTCACCAACACCGATCCGGTACGGTCGCTCGCCGGCCACATCGGCATCCAGAACCACGGTGACGGCGACGACGCGTCGTTCCGCAACATCCGGATCAAGGAGCTGACCGGCCCCGCCGGTGGCGCCGGGCCGGTCGTCGGCCTGGCCGGCAAGTGCCTGGACATCAGTGGCGGCGGCGCCGCGGACGGCACCAAGGTGCAGCTGTGGACCTGCAACGGCTCCGGCGCGCAGGTCTGGTCGATCGCCGGGCAGGTGTGGCGCAACCCGCAGTCGAACAAGTGCCTCGACGTGGCCGGCGGCGCGACCGCCAACGGCACGAAGGCGCAGCTGTGGACGTGCAACGGCAGCGGCGCGCAGAACTGGGTGGCGCAGGCCGGCGGCACCGTGCGCAACCCGCAGTCCGGCCGGTGCCTGGACGTGTCGCAGAACAGCTCCGCCGACGGTCAGCAGATCCACCTCTGGGACTGTCACACCGGCGCGAACCAGCAGTGGCGTCTTCCCTAGACGTACCACCGCTACTAGGGTGGGTTGCGGCGACCGTGGACACAGCGGTGTCCGGGGACGGGAGGCGCAACCCACCCCGGCAGACCCGCCGCAGCCTGTCCTGACCGCTCGCCCCTCTCCGGCTCCTCGCGCCGGCACCGAATCCCCCTTTTCGGAATTCTGCTGCGAGGAAGTGAGACCATGGCGCGACCGATCACGCTGTTCACCGGCCAGTGGGCCGACCTGCCGTTCGACGAGGTGTGCCGGCTGGCCTCCGGCTGGGGCTACGACGGCCTGGAGATCGCCTGCTGGGGCGACCACTTCGAGGTCGACAAGGCGCTCGCCGACGACGGTTACATCGAACGCAAGCGCGAGACCCTGGCCAAGCACAACCTTCAGGTGTACGCGATCTCCAACCACCTGGTCGGGCAGGCCGTCTGCGACCACCCGATCGACGAACGGCACCAGGACATCCTGCCCGCCCGGATCTGGGGCGACGGCGAACCCGAGGGGGTGCGCCGGCGGGCCGCCGAGGAGATCAAGGACACTGCCCGGGCCGCGGCGGCGCTCGGGGTGCGTACCGTCGTCGGATTCACCGGATCGTCGATCTGGCACACGCTGGCCATGTTCCCGCCGGTCCCGCCGTCGATGATCGAGCGCGGCTACCAGGACTTCGCCGACCGGTGGAACCCGATCCTCGACGTTTTCGACGAGGTCGGTGTGCGGTTCGCGCACGAGGTGCACCCCAGTGAGATCGCCTACGACTACTGGACCACCAAGCGGGCGCTGGAGGCGATCGGCCACCGGCCGGCCTTCGGGCTCAACTGGGACCCGTCGCACTTCGTGTGGCAGGAGCTCGACCCGGTCAACTTCATCTTCGACTTCGCCGACCGCATCTACCACGTGGACTGCAAGGACGCGAAGGTGCGCACCGGCGACGGCCGCCGGGGCCGGCTCAGCTCCCACCTGCCGTGGGCCGACCTGCGGCGCGGCTGGGACTTCGTCTCCACCGGTCACGGCGACGTGCCGTGGGAGGACTGTTTCCGGGCGCTGAACGCGATCGGCTACGACGGCCCGATCTCCGTCGAGTGGGAGGACGCCGGCATGGACCGGCTGGTCGGCGCGCCGGAGGCCCTGCAGTTCGTGCGCCGGCTGGCGTTCGACGCCCCGTCGGCGGCGTTCGACGCGGCCTTCTCCTCCAACCAGTAACCGCCGCTCACCGCGAGGGGCCGGGCGTTGCCGCGTCCGGCCACTCCGCCGTGCCCTTTCGCTGCGGCCAGCAATAGTTTCATTTGTTTCATCCATATGTTTCTCTAGTGACGAACGTAAATTCGCGGTAACGTGCGGTACGGAAACCGCTCTGCACGAAAGTTGCCGCATGCGGGTTTGCCGCCACCGTGCCCCCGCATGCCATCCGTGTTCAATTTGCGAAACCGGAGGCACCACCGCATGCACGAGTCACCACCCCAACAGTCCTCGCTGAGCCGCCGCGGCCTCCTGGGCGCCGCCGCTGCCGGAGCCGCAGCCATCGGCGCGTCCACCGCGCTCGGCTCGCCCGCCGCGGCCGGCGGGCACTCGTCCCCGCGCCGGGTCCCCCGCGACCAGATCAGCGTGCAGCTCTACACGCTGCGCAACCAGCTCGCCGTCGACCTCGAGGGCAGCTTCACCCAGCTCGCCGCGATCGGCTACAAGCGGGTCGAGCACGCCGGGTTCGTCGGCCGGACCGCCGCCCAGTTCCGTACCGCGCTGGACAACGCCGGACTGCGCGCCACGTCCGGGCACGCCGGCATCCCGCAGCCGTGGAACGCCGAGACCTGGAAGCGCGCTCTGGACGACGCCGCGATCGTCGGCAACAAATTCATCGTCCACCCGTACTTCGGCACCGACGCCAACGGGCCGATCCGCAACGGCGCCGTCTACCGTGCCTTCGCCGCCGACCTCAACAAGGCCGGCGAGCTGGCGCGCCGGGCCGGGCTCAGCTTCGGTTACCACAACCACCACAACGAGTTCCTGCGCCAGGACGGCGGGGAGCGCACCGGCTTCGACATCATCACCCAGGAGACCGACCCGCGCCTGGTGCACCTGGAGGTCGACATCTACTGGGCCTGGCGCGGCGCCGCCGACCCGGTCGACCTGATCGAGCGCAACCGCCGCCGGATCAAGCAGGTCCACGTCAAGGACATGGATGTGAGCAGCAGCTTCGCCGACCCCGGCGCCGGCCTGATCGACTTCGAACGGGTCTTCCGCCGGGCCGCCGAGGCGGGACTCGTCGAGTACATCGTGGAACGCGACGACGCGGGCAGTCCGCCACGCACTCCCGCGCAGGCCCTGGACACCGCCCGGGTCGGCTACCAATACCTGACCGGGCTGAGGTACTGACATGCGACGTCTTCTCGCCGCGGCCGCCGCGGCCCTGCTCGCCACCACCGGTGTCGCCGGGTCCGGCAGCCCCGCCCAGGCTGCGCCGCCGCCGGACTCCGACTTCCAGAAGGTGACCCTCGACGACTTCCCGGGCGAGCCGATCGCCCTGGCCGTCCTGCCCGACAACCGGGTGCTGCATACCGCCCGCAAGGGGCAGATCCGCATCCACGAGCCACGGACCGGGCGCAATGTGCTGGCCGCCACCATTCCGGTCTACCTGCACGACGAAGAGGGCGTGCAGGGCATCGCCATCGACCCGGACTTCAGCCGCAACCACTGGGTGTACGTCTACTACTCCCCGGTGCTCGACACCCCGACGGACGACCCGGCCACCCCCGGCGTCAACGAGGGCGACGCCCCGGAGACCGGCACCGCCGCCGACTTCGCCCCGTTCAAGGGCCACCTGCAGCTGTCCCGGTTCAAGCTGCGCGGCAACACCCTCGACCTGGCCAGTGAGCAGAAGATCATCCAGGTCCCGGTCGACCGCGGCATCTGCTGCCACGTCGGCGGCAAGATCGACTTCGACGGGCAGGGCAACCTGTACCTGTCCACCGGCGACGACACCAACCCGTTCGCGTCCTCCGGCTACACGCCGATCGACGAGCGCCCGGACCGCAACCCCGCCTTCGACGCCCAGCGCAGCGCGGCCAACACCAACGACCTGCGGGGCAAGCTGCTGCGCATCACGGTCAAGGCGAACGGCACGTACTCGATCCCGAAGGGCAACCTCTTCAAGAAGGGCACCCCGAAGACCCGCCCGGAGATCTACGCGATGGGTCTGCGCAATCCGTTCCGCTTCGACGTCGACGAGCGGACCGGTGTCGTCTACATGGCCGACTACTCGCCTGACGCCAACCAGCCCAACCCGGCCCGCGGGCCCGCCGGCCACGGCCGCTGGATGGCCATCGACAAGCCGGCCAACTACGGGTGGCCGTACTGCGTCGCCCCGGACATGCCCTATGTGGACTACGACTTCGCCACCGGCACGTCCGGGCAGCCGTTCAACTGCGCGCAACCGGTCAACGCGTCGCCCAACAACACCGGGCTGCGCAACCTGCCGCCGGTGGAGAAGGCCGAGATCGTCTACTCGTACGGCGCCAGCGCCCAGTTCCCGCAACTCGGCACCGGCGGCATCGGCCCGATGGGTGGCCCCGCCTACCAGTACGACCGGCGCAGCAAGTCGCAGGTCAAGTGGCCGGCCGACTTCGACGGCAAGCCGCTGTTCTACGAGTGGACCCGGGACTACGTCAAGGCGCTGACCCTGGACGACGACGACCGGGTCACGAACATCGAGTCGGTGCTCCCGTCGATCGTCTTCGACAACCCCATGGACCTGGAGTTCGGCCCGGACGGCGCCCTCTACGTCCTGGAGTACGGGGACGGCTACTTCGCCGAGAACCCCGAGGCGCAGCTGGCCCGCATCGACTACGCGCCGGCGAACAAGACCCCGATCGTGAAGATCAACGCCGAGCCGACGGTCGGATCCGCCCCGTTCACGGTCAACTTCACCAGCGCCGGCACCGTCGACCCAGACGGCGACGCGCTGCGGTACGCCTGGGACTTCGACGCCGACGGTGACGTCGACTCACGGCACCCGTACCCGTCGTACACGTACACCGAGAACGGCGACTACCGGGCCACCCTGAAGGTCACCGATTCCACCGGCCGGTCCGCCTCCGCCGAGTTCCTGCTGCACGTCGGCCCGGTGGCGCCTACCGTCTCGTTCGTAACGCCGACCGAGGGCCAGCCCTTCGAGTTCGGCGACACGGTGAACTTCGAGGTCGCCGTCGTCGACGACAGCCCGGTCAACTGCGCGAACGTGCAGGTGTCCTACATCCTCGGTCACGACCAGCACGGGCACCCGCTCTCCACCAGCACCGGCTGCAGCGGCTCGATCACCACGTTCATCGACCCCGGCCACGCCGGCGCGGAGAACCTGGCGGCGGTCTTCGTCGCCGAGTACACCGATGCCGACGGCCAGACCGGCTCCGCCGAGGTCGTCCTCACCCCTGACGAGGAGTAACCGCCACCACGAGACAGGCAGGCCCGGCGCCCCTTGCCGGGCCTGCCCCGTACGCTCTGCCCCGTGACCAGCGTGCTGACCTTCCTCGACAGCCTGCACCCGGGCTGGTTCACACTGCTCGCCCTGGTGGAAAATGTCGCTCTCGTCGGCCTCGGCGCGCTCCTCGGGCACGTGGCGCTGCGGCTGCCCGGCGCCCGGCGGCTCACCCCCGATCCGGGCCTGGTCGAGCCTCTGGAGCTGGCCCTGGTGGTGAGCACGACGGTGGTCAACACCGCGATCACCGTGGCCGGCTGGTGGCTGTGGACCGGCGGTGTCATCGTCCTGCGCGCCCGCCTGGACCTGGCCGCGATCGCCGAGCTGGCCGTCCTCGTCCTGGTCATGGACGCGTTGATGTATGTCGGTCACGCCACCGTCCACCTGCGGCCGCTGTTCCCGTGGGTGCACCGGCTGCACCACGTCTTCGCCGACGCCCGGCCGATCACCCTGTTCGCCCTGCATCCGCTCGAAGCGATCGGCTTCGGGGCGATGTGGCTGGTCATCCTCGCGATCCACCCGTTCTCGGTGTGGGCCCTGGCCGCCTACGCGGCGCTCAACCTGATCTTCGGCATCCTCGGCCACCTCGGGGTGGAGCCGTTGCCGCCGGCCGTGCGCCGCCACGTCGTCTTCCGCTGGGTGGCCACCCCGGCCATGCACGTCGGGCACCACGCCGATCCGCGTTTCAACCTCGGCTTCTACACCACCGTCTGGGATCGCCTGTTCGGCACGCTCGAACCCGGTTACGACCTCCGGCGTGCCGCCACCGTGCCCGAGCCCTACCGTGGCGCGTACTGACAATCGTGGCGCCTTGTCAGCGCCTTCCGAATATTGTCAGGACAAAGTATTGACCTTGGTCTTGGTCAGTCACAGGCTGCAGTTGCACCGCCGCGAAACACGGCGGAAACATATAGAGAGGATCCGATGATGCGCAGGTCTCGCAGGTGGGCGTCGGTGGCCGCCCTGTCCGCCACGATGCTCGTACTCGCCGCTTGCAGCAGCGACAACGCGGTCAACGCCGAGAAGACCACCGACGCCGGCGGTGGCAAGGGCGGTTACGGATACAAGATCGCCGTCGTCACGCACGGGGCGGCCGGTGACGCGTTCTGGAGCATCGTGAAGAACGGTGTGGAGAAGGCCGGCGCCGACATGGGCGACACCATCAACTACTCCAGCGACGGCGACCCGCAGAAGCAGGCGCAGCTGATCGACGCCGCGGTGAACCAGAAGGTCGACGGCCTGGTCGTCTCGATGGCCAACCCGGACGCCCTCAAGGCCAGCGTCGAGAAGGCGGTCGCCGCCGGCATCCCGGTGATCACCATCAACTCCGGCGCGTCGCGGTCCAAGGAGTTCGGCGCGCTCACCCACATCGGACAGGACGAGAAGGTCGCCGGTGAGGCGGTCGGCGCCGAACTGAAGAACCAGGGTGTCAAGAAGGCCGTCTGCGTCATCCACGAGGCCGGCAACGTCGGTCTGGAGGAGCGCTGCGCCGCGGTCGCGAGCACTCTCGGCGCGCCCATCGAGAACCTCCAGGTGGACATCAACAACCTGCAGTCCTCGCAGGCCACCATCAAGGCCAAGCTGCAGGCGGACACCGCGATCGACGGTGTCGTCACGCTCGGCGGCCCGGTCGCGACCGTCGCGTCGGCCGCGATCGGCGAGGCCGGCTCGTCCGCGAAACTGGCCACCTTCGACCTGAACGCCGACGTCGCCAAGGCGGTCCAGGACGGCAAGATCCTCTTCGCCGTCGACCAGCAGCCCTACCTGCAGGGCTACCAGGCGGTCGTCATGCTGACCCAGTACAAGTCGAACCTCAACGTCCTCGGCGGCGGCCAGCAGGTGCTGACCGGCCCGGCCCTGGTCACCAAGGACAACGCGGCCCAGGTCGCCCAGCTCGCGGCGGCCGGGACCCGCTGACATGTCGACAGGCACCGCCACCGCGGCCGGCCCGGACGAGCGTCTCGCCCGGGTCGGCCTCCTGAAACGCCTGCTGCTCAAGCCCGAGCTGGGCGCCTCGATCGGCGCCGTGCTGGTCTTCGTGTTCTTCGCCGCCCTCTCCGACGTCTTCCGGTCGGCGAGCGGCGTCGCGAACTGGCTCGACCCGGCCTCCACGCTCGGCATCATGGCCGTCGCGGTGGCGCTGCTGATGATCGGCGGCCACTTCGATCTGTCGGCCGGCGTGCAGACCGGCACCGCGGCGATCACCAGCGGGCTGCTGACCACCTACTACGGCGTCAACACCTGGGCCGCGCTGCTGATCTCGCTGGCCCTGGTGCTGGCGATCGGCTTCGTCAACGGCTACCTCGTGGTGCGCACCGGGCTGCCGAGCTTCATCATCACGCTCGGCACGTTCCTCATGCTGCAGGGCCTCAACCTGGGCATCACCAAGCTCGTGACCAACACCGTGCAGGTCAACAACTTCAACAAGATCATTGGGTACGACGTGCTGCACGCCGTCTTCGCCAGTGAGATCACCATCGGCGGGGCGAGTTTCCAGATCGCGATCCTGTGGTGGGTGGTCGCGACGATCCTGGGTTCGTGGCTGCTGCTGCGCACCCGGTTCGGCAACTGGATCTTCGCCACCGGCGGGGACCCGAACGCGGGCCGCAACGTCGGGGTGCCGGTGGCCCGTACCACGATTTCGCTTTTCATGATCACTTCCTTCGCGGCCTGGTTCGTCGGCACCACCCAGATCGTGCGTCTCACCTCGATCCAGGCGCAGGCCGGCTTCGGGCAGGAGCTGATCTACATCGTCGCCGCGGTGATCGGCGGCTGCCTGCTGACCGGCGGGTTCGGCTCGGCGATCGGCGCCTCGATCGGCGCGCTGATCTTCGGCATGACCTCGCAGGGCATCGTCTACGCGGGCTGGGACGCCGACTGGTTCAAGTTCTTCCTGGGCGCGATGCTGCTGCTCGCGGTGCTCGCCAACCAGTACATCCGGCGCTTCGCCGAGCTGTCGAGGAGGTAGGGGATGAGCGACAGTCCACTGCTGGAGATCCGGGACGTCAGCAAGACGTTCGGCAGCGTCATCTCGCTCAGCGGAGTCTCCACGACCGTCCGCGCCGGCCAGGTGACCTGCGTGCTCGGCGACAACGGCGCCGGCAAGTCGACGCTCATCAAGATCCTGTCCGGGGTGCACCAGCCGGACGGCGGCGAGCTGCTGATCGACGGCAACCCGGTCCGGCTCGGCAGCCCCCGCGAGGCGCTCGACGCCGGGATCGCCACCGTCTACCAGGACCTGGCGATGGTGCCGCTGATGGCGATCTGGCGCAACTTCTTCCTCGGCTCCGAGCCGACCAAGGGGTGGGGGCCGTTCCGCCGGTTCGACCGGGCCACCGCGATCGAGACCACCCGCCGTGAGCTGGCGGACATGGGCATCGACATCCGCGACCCGGACCAGCCGGTCGGCACCCTCTCCGGCGGCGAACGGCAGTCGGTGGCCATCGCCAGGGCCGTCCACTTCGGGGCGCGCCTGCTGATCCTCGACGAGCCGACGTCGGCGCTCGGCGTCAAACAGGCCGGGGTGGTGCTGCGCTACATCGCGCGGGCCCGCGACCGGGGGCTCGGGGTCGTCTTCATCACCCACAACCCGCACCACGCCTACCCGGTCGGCGACCGGTTCCTGCTGCTCAACCGGGGCAAGAGCCTCGGCGACTTCGCCAAGAGCGAGCTGTCGCTGGCCGAGCTGACCCGGATGATGGCCGGTGGCGCCGAGTTGGACCAGCTGGCCCACGAGCTCGACCGCAACCCCGCCGGCAAGGCCACCTCATGACCCGGCCGTCCGGTGTCGCGGTGGTCGAGCGGCCTTCTGCGGAGGGCGTCCGATGACCCGGCCGCTCGGGGTGGCGGTCGTCGGGTTCGGGTGGATGGGGCACGCGCACACCCGCGCCTATCTGCGGGTCCGCCACCAGTACCCGGACCTGCCGATCGTGCCGCACCTGGTCACCGTCGCCGACCCGGAACCGGGCCGGGCCGAGGCGGCCGCCGCGCAGTACGGCTTCGCCACCGCCGCCACCGACTGGCGCGACGTGCTCGCCGACCCGCGGGTCGAGGCGGTCAGCGTCACCGCCCCGAACTTCCTGCACCGCGAGATCGGCGCGGCCGTCGCCGAGTCCGGACGGCACCTGTGGATCGAGAAGCCGGTGGGCCTGACCGGCGACGACGCCCGCAGGGTGGCCGGCGCCGCCACGACGGCGGGGGTGCGCAGCACGGTCGGGTTCAACTACCGGGCCGCGCCGGCCGTCGCCGAGGCCCGCGCCCTGATCGCGGGCGGCGCGATCGGCCGGGTCACCAACGCCCGGTTCCGGTTCTTCAGCGACTACGCGGCCCACCCGGACGGCGCGCTGTCCTGGCGCTTCACCCGCTCGCACGGCGGCAGCGGGGTCCTCGGCGACCTCGCCTCGCACGCCGTCGACCTGGCCCGGCACCTGCTCGGCGACATCGAGGCGCTGGTCGCCGACACCACCACGGTGATCCCCTCACGGCCCACCGTCACCGGCGCAGCCAGCCACTTCTCCCGCGCCGACGGGCCACCCGGGCCGGTCGAGAACGAGGACCACGTGCACGCGTTGCTGCGCTTCGCCGGGGGCGCCCGCGGCGTGCTGGAGGCCAGCCGGGTGGCGGTCGGCGAGCAGAACACCTACGGCTTCGAGGTGCACGGCACCACCGGGGCGCTGGCCTGGGACTTCCGGCGGATGGGGGAGCTGTCGGTGAGCACCGGCGCCGACTACCAGTCGCAGAGCTACCGGACCGTCTTCGCCGGGCCGGGGCAGGGCGACTTCGGGGCCTTCCAGCCGGGCGCCGGGATCGCGATGAGCTACGACGACACCAAGGTGATCGAGGCGGCGGGTTTCCTGCGGTCGATCGCCGACGACACGCCGTACGGCCCGACCCTGGACGACGCGGTCGCGGCCGCCGTCGTCCTGGACGCCATGCTCGACTCCGTGCGTACCGGAGCATGGGTCTCGCTCTGAATCGCTGTCGTCGGCCGGCCCGGTGACCGTTTCCGATATGTGGTTGCCGAAACCGGCCGGCACCGGCGGCCCGCCTCGCCGACGGGGTCGGCCGCCTGCCGGACCGCCCTGATCCGCGGCTGCCGCAACAGCCGCGGCCGGTAGCGTCGCAGCCTGGGATCGTCAGGCCGTGGATACCTCCGGTGGCCGCCCGCATGCTGGTCACATGGCACGCAGACAACCCACCGTCACTGTTCCCGACCTCACCGGCAAGCTCGCCGTCATCACCGGCGCCAGCGACGGGATCGGCCTCGAGATCGCCGCCCGCCTCGCCGCCGCCGGAGCCGAGATCGTCCTGCCGGTCCGCAACACCCGCAAGGGCGAGGCCGCGATCGCCGAGATCCGCCGGCGCACCCCCGCCGCCACGCTGTCGCTGCGCAGCCTGGAGCTGTCGTCGCTGGAGTCGGTGGCCGAGCTGGGCGCCGGGCTGCGGCAGGAGGGCCGGCCCGTCCACCTGCTGATCAACAACGCCGGAGTGATGACACCGCCCGACCGGCAGGTCACGGCGGACGGCTTCGAGCTGCAGTTCGGCACCAACCACCTAGGGCACTTCGCGCTCGTCGCGCACCTGATGCCCCTGCTGCGGGACGGCCGGGCCCGGGTGGTCACGCAGATCAGCGTGGCGGCGAACTCCGGCGCGATCAACTGGGACGACCTCAACTGGGAACGTTCCTATGACGGCGGGCGCGCGTACAGCCAATCGAAGATCGCCTTTGGTCTTTTCGGTCTTGAACTGGCCCGCCGCAGCCGGCAGCAGGGCTGGGGCATCACCAGCACCCTGTCGCATCCGGGCGTCGCCCCGACCAGTCTGCTCGCGGCCCGCCCCGAGGTCGGTCGGTCCCGGGACACCGCCGGACGACGGCTGATCGGCGCGCTCTCCGCCCGCGGGATCCTGCTCGGCACGGCCGGGTCCGCCGCGCTGCCCGCCGTCCTCGCCGCCACCACCGGCAGCGACGGCGGCTTCTACGGGCCGAGCGGACCCGGGCACCTCGGTGGCGCGCCGGCCGAGCAGAAGCTGTACTCGCGCCTGCGTTCCGAGGAGGAGGCCGCGCGGGTGTGGCGTACCTCCGAGGAATTGACCGCCACGTCCTTCGCGCGGCTACGGTGACGTGATGCAGATCGATCGGGCCGGTCTGGCCGAGTTCCTGCGCCGGCGGCGTGAGTCGCTGCAACCCGAGGACGTCGGCCTGCCCCGCGGGCAGCGCCGCCGGACGTCCGGCCTGCGCCGGGAGGAGGTGGCCACGCTCTGTCACATCTCCGCCGACTACTACAGCAGGCTGGAGCGGGAGCGTGGCCCGCACCCCTGCGAGCAGATGATCGCCTCCATAGCGCAGGGCCTGCACCTGTCCCACGACGAACGTGACCACCTGTTCCGGCTGGCCGGGCACCACCCGCCGGTCCGCGGGGCCTCCGGCGAGCACATCAGCCCCGGCCTGCTGCGCATCTTCGACCGGCTCGACGACACCCCCGCCGAGATCGTCACCGAGCTCGGCGAGACCCTGCGGCAGAACCGGCTCGGCGTCGCCCTCAACGGCGACCTCACCCGGTTCACCGGGCCGGCCCGCAGCATCGGCTACCGCTGGTTCACCGACCCGGCCTGCCGTGCCCTCTACCATCCCGACGACCACGCGATGCACTCCCGGGTCTTCGTCTCCGGCCTGCGTCACGTGGTCACCCTCCGCGGGCCCCGCTCCCGGGCCGCGCACCTGCAGAGCCTGCTGATGGAGAGCAGCGAGGAGTTCCGCGCCGTGTGGTCCGAGCACGAGATCGGCTTCCGCTTCTCGCATCTCAAACGGTTCGTCCACCCCGAGGTGGGCAACCTGGACCTCACCTGCCAGGCCCTGCTCGACCCCGACCAGGGACACTCCCTGCTCGTGTACACCGCTGTGCCCGGCACGGAGAGCTACGGCAAACTGGAACTCCTGGGCGTCGTCGGCGCGTTTGACGGCGGTCCGTAAGCTCGGGCGTTCGACGAACCCGGAGGTGGCCACGGATGACCACGCTGAGTCCCGACAGCGTGCGGCAGCACACCCGGGGGCGTCCCGGTCCGACGTACCTGGTGGCGCCGCTGCTCATCGGCGTGTCCGCCGGCGCCGGGCTGCTCGCCACCTACCACGTCTTCGTCCGTACCATCTCCGGCCAGTGGCTCGACACCGCCGCGATGCTCGGCACCGAGGTCCACCACGCCCGCCTCGAGGAGTTGCTCCGGAGCATCCTCAACGCCACCACCCTGTCCAGCCTCGTGCTGGTGTGCGTGATCGCGGCCGCCGTCGGCGTGGTCCGCAAACGCGTCGACCTGGCGATCGCGGCCGCGGTCCTGGTGCTGGCCGGCAACGCCACCACCCAGCTCCTCAAGGACTGGCTGCCCCGGCCCACCCTGGACGGCCTGACCTACCCCAACTCGCTGCCCAGCGGCCACACCACAGCCGCCGCGTCAGTGGCGTTCGCCCTGGTCATCGTGGTGCCGGCGGCGCTGCGCGGGCCCACGGCGCTGGTCGGCGCCGGATACACGGCGGCCATCGCGATCGGCACCGTGTGGGCGCGATGGCACCGGCCCAGCGACATCATCGCCGCGCTGCTGGTGGTCCTGACGTGGGGCGCCGTCGCCGTCCTCGGCGTCCGGGCGCTGCGCGCCCGGCGGGCCGTCGCCGCACCCGGCCGGCCGACCCGGCTCGCCACCGTGCCGCTGCTGGTCACCGCCGTGATCGGGATCCCCGCCACGGTGATCGGCCTGCTGCTGGGCAAATCGGCCGACGCCATGACGGCGGCCTCACCCGAACCCAGCCGGCTGACCTTCGTCACCGGGGCGGCCGGCATCGCCGCGGTGGTGGCGAGCGCCTTCGTCGTCTGGTTGTGGCTGGCCACCGACGACTGAGCCGCGGGCTTCGCCGGGGTCCGCCCGCTGCGCGCCTCGGCCCGCCGTGGACCGTGTCCGGTTACGTCGGCCGCCTCTGTTTCGTCGCCGTCAGTGACCCGGGTCTGCGTCTTGTCGGCTGTCGGCGACTGGCTGGTGCGGGACGTCTCTACGATGTCCGCCATGAGGCTCGACTTCACCTTCGTGCTGCGGGGATATGACCGGTCCCAGGTCGACGCGTTGCTCGGCCGGGCATCCGCGGCGCTCGACGCCGAGGACGCGTCGCAGCGTGCGCGGGCCCGGGAGGCGTTGCAGACGGCCGACTTCACGATCGTTCTCCGCGGTTACGACCGGGCCCAAGTGGACGGCGCGGTGCAGATGATGCTGCGCGAGCTCGACGCGGCCCCCTCCGAGGACCTGCGCGCCACGCTGGCGTCGGTGCTGCGCCTCCCGGACGCCGACGACCAGCTGATCATCGACGAGGTCCGCCGGCTACGGGCCCTGGCCGACCTGCACCGCCACGAATGACGAGACGGCGGTGACAGCCGTTCTGTCAGCGGGCGACGGCGACCAGGGTGGTGGCGGCGGCGATCGTGGTCAGCAGGCCGGCCAGCGTGGCGAGGGCGCCCGCGGCTGAGGGGCGGAGGCGGCGGGACAGCGGCACGGCGGCCATCCTTGCCACGAGGAACGAGACGAGCAGGAACGGGACACCGAGGAACAGCAGGATGTGCATCAAGTCGTCGGTGGTCACGCAATAGCCGGGCTGGTCGGCGCACGACGCGGTCTCCCAGGGGACCAGGTAGGCGTTGGCCAGGAAACCGGCCAGGGCAGTGAGGTGCCAGGCCACGGCCACCAGCACGGTCCGTTCCCGTGGTGAGCGGGCGGGGGTGTCGTTCTCCTCCGCAAGCGTGGGCTTCTCGTCCAGCATGGACACCCTCCCTGGGGCCGGGACGACCTCAGCCTTGCACGGCCCGGGTACCGGCACAACGTCATCACCCGCAGGCGGGGGCGCGTCAGCCCGCTCGCGCCGGCCAGAGGAGATCCCATCGGTTCCGGCGACATCCGGGAGAACCGCGCAGCGGTGACGCGGTGCGTGGCGTTCGGACAGCCGGGCGGCCGGAATTCGGTTGCGTCCTCGTCCGGGGGTTCCCAGGATGGCTGCCATGATTCTGCCGGGCACCTCCCGCCGAGCCGAGCCGGTCGACGCGCCGGCGGTCGCCGACCTCCTGATCCGTTCCCGGCGTGGCGCCGGCGACGCGATCCCGCCGCCGGCCCATTCCGACGACGAGGTGCGCGGGTGGGTCGCCACCGTGGTGGTCCCCGAGCGGGAGGTGTGGCTGACCGAGGACCCCGACGGCCGTGCGCTGGCGGTCCTGGTGCTGGACGACGACGGGATCGACCAGCTCTACGTCGACCCGTCCGCCACCGGCCGCGGCCTGGGCTCACGACTGGTCGAGCTGGCCAAGTCGCGCCGCCCCGGCGGTCTGCAGCTGTGGACGTTCGCTTCCAACGTCCGCGCCCAGCGCTTCTACCTCCGGCACGGTTTCATCGAGGCGGAGACCACCGACGGCTCCGGAAACGAGGAGAAGGCCCCCGACATCCGGTACGTGTGGAAGCCCGCGTGAGGCGCCACCCGTTCAGGGTGTGTCGTCCGGGGTCAGCTCGTGGAAGGCGCCGTCGGCTCCCATCCGGTACCTGCGGGGCGGCCCCATCCGGCTGAGCACCTCGCGCAGGTGGTTCTCCCGTTCCTCCTGCTCCCGGCCGGTCGGGTCGGCGACCCGGAAGCCGTGCAGCACCATCGCCCCCGCGTCGACGTCGTCCGGCTCGCGGCGGCCTTCGATGACGAAGCCGAAGAGGGCCCGCAGCGCGTCCTGACCGAGATCCAGCGGGTGAAACGGCAGCGGGTACGGCCCCTGGCCGGGGAACCCGGGAGAGGTGACCGGGCGTTCGCCGGTCCAGTACGGCCGCTCGAAGGGGAGCGGCTCGCCGAGATCCTCCACGACACCGGTGTCCGGGGAGACGCTCAGCGACCGGATCAACCGCCCGTCCTCCCACACCGCGAAGGTGAGCGCGTCCGAGACCGAGTGCATCGCATGCAGCAGCACCCGCCGGCCCGCCGCCTCCGCCAGAAGCCGTTCCGGCAGCTCGGACGGGGTCACGGCGACGAGCCGCCGGTCGCACAGCACGACGGCGCCGGGCAGCACGGCGGCGAAGGCCACGTCGTCCGGTGGGTGGCAGTCCTCGGAGAGCGTCCCGTCGCGGAT
The DNA here is from genome assembly GCF_900113015.1 of Actinoplanes philippinensis. GTDB lineage: Bacteria > Actinomycetota > Actinomycetes > Mycobacteriales > Micromonosporaceae > Actinoplanes > Actinoplanes philippinensis. The sequence continues at coordinate 152,242 of NZ_FONV01000003.1, read as the reverse complement.
CGGCGTCACCTCGTACCCGGGCGACAGCCGGCGCACGACCGCCTCCGCCTCATCGGCCCGGGACGGCCCGGCCCGTTTCAGCGCCGCCGGCAGATCACCGTCGGCGAAGGCCAGCAACGCGGTCTTCGCGCCCATGCGAACCCCTGCCCTCCGTGGTCGAGCCGAGATGCTATCCGATCATGAAGGCCGCCGTGGGCCGGTGTAGACGCCGGCCCGGACGGCCTGGCCGAGGGCGACCAGCGCGGCCGCCAGCGCCGGTGGGGTGCCCGTCGACAGCAGGTGATCGGCGTACCGTTCGTCGTCGAGAAGGACCGGCTCGACCGGACCGGAGAGGCGGGCGCTGAGCAGGGCCGCCACCGCCGCGGTGTCCAGGGGCCGCGGGCCGTGCACCTCGACGACGCCGCGTGCCGGGCCGAGCAGCGTCTCGGCCGCGATCTCCGCGCACCGTGACCGGCTCACATAGGACACCGCGCCGGCGCCCGCGTTGCTGACGTGCCGGCCGGTCGCTGCCGCGGCGGCCCGCAGACCGTCCAGCCCCTCCAGGTACAGGTTGTTCCGCAGCGCCGTCCACGGCGGCCCGGCCGTGCGCAGCGCCGCCTCGGTCTCCCGGTGGGCCGCGTTGAGCAGGTCGGGCGGCCCGTCACAGCCGACCAGCGACGTGTACACGAGATGCCCTGCCCCGGCTGCGGCGGCCGCCGTGAGAGCCGCCGCGTGCTGCGCCGCCCGGTGGCCGTTGTCCCGATGATCGGTGCTGACCACCAGGACGGCGTCGGCCCCGGCGAACGCGGCCGGGCCGATGTCGTCGAAGTCGGCACGGCGAACTTCCACCCCCGGCGCTACGGCGTCCGGCCGCCTGGTCACCGCGATGACGTCGGCCCGGTCGCGCAGCCGGCGCACCACGGCCGACCCGAGTGCCCCGGCCGCGCCGGTGACCGCAATTCGTTTGCTCACGCCGCCCATCGTCGGCGAGCATCCGCCCACCCGGAAGAACGCACTATTTCCTGCCCCAGGCACACGGGAGTAACCATTGGACCTCGCACTACTGCTGCCGGCCGGCATGTCGGTGACACCGGCGATGAAGGAGCGGTGCCCGCTGCGCGACACCCTCGACCGGATCGGCGACCGTTGGACGGTGATCGTCGTGGTGCTCCTGCTGCCGGGGCCCCGCCGGTTCACCGAGTTGATGCGCGGCGCCGAGGGCATCAGCCAGCGGATGCTCACGCACACGCTGCGCGGCCTGGAACGCGACGGCCTGCTCACCCGGACCGTCCACGCCACCGTGCCGCCGAAGGTCGAGTACGACCTGACCGCCCCGGGCCGAGCGCTGGCCGGCCCGCTGACCGAGCTGCTGCACTGGTCGGTGCGGCACCAGGAGTCGGTGCTCGCGGCCCGCACGGCCTACGACGCCGACGTCTGAAGGAGCCGGTGAGCGCGGCCCGCGTGGCCTGCGGCGCCGACGTCTGAAGGAGCCGGTGAGCGCGGCCCGCGTGGCCTGCGGCGCCGACGTCTGAAGGAGCCGGTGAGCGCGGCCCGCGTGGCCTGCGGCGCCGACGTCTGAAGGAGCCGGTGAGCGCGGCCCGCGTGGCCTGCGGCGCCGACGTCTGAAGGAGCCGGTGAGCGCGGCCCGCGTGGCCTGCGGCGCCGACGTCTGAAGGAGCCGGTGAGCGCGGCCCGCACCGCCCACGACGCCGATGTCTGATTCGTTCAAGACCGGGCCCCGGTGTCTCTCGTAGCGTCGGACCCATGGCACCCACCTTCAACGCGATCGGTATCGCGGTGGCCGACATGGCCGCCTCCCTGTCCTTCTACCGCCGGCTGGGCCTGGAGTTTCCGCCCGGCGCCGAGCGGGAGCCGCACACCGAGGCGGTCGTCGCCGGAGGGATCCGGCTCATGTGGGACACCCACGCCGCCTTGCGGACCTTCGACCCGGGGTACGAGCCGGGGCCGCCGTCGGGCGGCTGGGCCTTCCTCTGCGCTGGCCCGGCCGAGGTCGACAGCGTGCACGCCGGCCTGGTCGCCGCCGGCCACCCGTCGGTCAACGCGCCCTGGGACGCCCCGTGGGGTCAGCGATACGCGCAGGTGCGGGACCCCGACGGCAACGTGGTGGACCTCTTCGCCTGGGCGAAGCCGGAGGAGGAGCCGGAGGGCGAGCCGGAGGAGGGACCGGAGGGCGAGCCGGAACAAAAGCCGTAACAAAGGCCGGAAGGGGACGGCGGAACGGGCGGGGAAGCAGCGACGACGACACCGGCCGGGCCCTCATCGGAGTAGGTCGCTCAGTGGCACGCCGGCCATCGCCCGCACCTCCCGCGAGAGGTGGGCCTGGTCGGCGTAGCCCGCCTCGGCCGACACCGCCGCGAACGGCTGCCCGCCCCGGGCCAGCGCGACCGCCCGCTGGAGCCGCATGATGCGGTGGAGGGTCTTCGGACCGTACCCGAAAGCGGTGTTGCTCCTCCTCTGCAGCTGCCGTGGGCTGAGGCCGCACCGCTCAGCGACCGCGCCCACCGGATCTCCGGCCCGTGCGGCCCGGGCCAGGGCGATCATCATCGGATCCGGCCGGGCCCAGCGCCGGCGCGCGGCGGCGGTGAGCGCGGCCATCGGGTCGGCGGCCTCGGCGAGCGGGCGGACCTCGGCGGCCGGCCACAGCGCCTCCAGCGGCACCTGCCGGTCGACCAGCTCGCAGGCGGGCACACCCAGCACCCCCGGCCCGGTGCCGGCGGCGAACCGTAGCGCGGCATAGCGGCTGCCCGGCGGGGGATGGCCGAGCTGGGCGGTGGTGTCCGGCCCGGCGACGAAGACCGTGCCGTCCTGCCAGATCAGGTCGAGGCAGCCGTCGGGCAGGATCCGTTTCGCCAGGCTCTGGCCCGGCGGCGTGACACTGCGCCACGCGACGACATGCGGCAGCGGCGACGGCCATTCCTCGTACACACCTGAGGACCCTGCCACAGGGGTACGACAAAACCGCTCAGGCGCAGGTCACGCAGCTGCGGGTGAACGGCCGGGCCGCCAGCCGCTCCGGCGGGATCGCCCGCCCGCACCCCTCGCAGACGCCGTGGACGCCGGCGTCTATCCGCCGCAGCGCCTCGTCGACCTCCGCGACCCGCTGCCGGGCGGTGGCCAGCAGCGCGGTCAGCTGGGCGCGCTCGAACCCGACGGTGGCGCCCTCCGGGTCGTGCTCGTCGTCGCCGTTGACATCCCGGGACGCCTCGAACAGCGCTTCCAGGTCGGCCGCGAGCGCCGCGGCCGAGGCGGTGAACTCCGCCCGCAGCCGCAGCAACTCGTCGCGCATCATGTGTCCAGGCTAGAGGCCCCAGCCGTACCGGATGCGGTCGCGGCCGGAAGGGTTGCGGACCGCGAGGTTCAGGTCGGTGCCGCTGCCGCTGAAGGCGAACATCGAGTAGTGGTCGAAGCCGGAGGTGCCGGTGGGCTTGCCACCGAGCGCCGGCCAGTAGACGCCGCCCATCTGGTTGTCCCGCATGACCTGGGTGACGGCCCGGATGTGCCGGACGAAGTTGTCTGTGCTGCCGGCGTCGGCGTAGTTGAGGCCGGTCGACATCGGTGCGCCGTACTCGGTGACGACCGCTCGGGAGGCGCAGTTGCCGAGGCGGGTCTGCACGTGGGTACGGAACGCGTCGTACGTCATGGCGCCGTAGAAGAACGCGTAGTGGTGGAACGACAGCAGCGTGCCGTTGAACCGGCTGTCGTTGCAGATGTCGCGCAGGTCCTGGCTGTAGCCGGTGCCGCCGATCAGGGTCCGGCTGGGTACCGCCGAGTAGTGGTAGCTCATCCAGTTCGCCGCGACGGTGCGCCACTCCGCCGAGGTGTAGCCGTGCGGCTCGTTCATCGGCTCGAAGTAGACGTTGGTGTTGGCGCCGTACAGGTAGGTGACGTTGGACCACATGGTGTTCCACGCGGCGATGTTGGTGATCCGGCCGCCGGACGCGGCGCCGTCCTCCCAGTAGGCGAGGATGACCTTGAAACCGCGGGCGGTGGCCGCGTCGATCGCGCCCCGGTAGGCGTTCCACCAGGTCGTCCCGACGGTGTGCGTGTTGATCGGCAGCCGGACCGTGTTGACGCCGATCGCCGCCATGTCGTCGTAGAGGGCGTTGGCCTTGGCACGTACGGTGGCGTTGCTGTCCGACTGGCTCAGGCCCTGCACGACGAGCGGGCCGGTGCTGAAGTTGTCGCCCAGCACGGCCCAGTTCATGCCGCGGAACTGGTTGGTGACAGCGGCGGCCGGGGCGGCGCCGGTGACGACGCCGACGGGGATCAGCGCGAGCGCGGTGAGGCCGCCGATGACGGCACGGAGGAGGGTGGGTCTCAAGGTCTCGTCCTTCCACGCGGGGAACGTGTCTGGCAACACCTTGGTAATGATGTGAACGCTCACGCGATCGTTCGATCCCACTCGTTCACAAACAGCCAAAGGCGAACACCGTTGACCCCATGATCAGGTCATCTTTGAATGGGGCCGCCGCGACCGAACGGCTGCGCGGGTCCGGCGCCGGCCGACGAGGTGTCGCCGATGCCGGGCGTGATCGCCGTCCGGCACGGTCGCGACCGGGAGCTGAGCCCGCGCCCGCGAGGCCAACCGTTCTGCACCCCAACCGCTCGAATGTTTCCGCTAACAGTGCGTCCGCGCAGGTCGACGACAGGGTGCCGGTGCAGTCGCCGACGCCCCCGTCGAGCAGTAGGAGCGCCATGTCCAGCTTTCGGAAGATCCGGATCGCGGCCCGCCTGGCAGGCAGTGTGAGCCTGCTGCTGGCCATGATCGTCGCGATGGTCACCGTCGGTTTCACCGCGCTGTCCACCCAGCGGGCGGCCACCGCGACCGTGCAGAGGCTGCGCACCACCACCCGGCTGGCGATGCAGGTCAAGTTCCGGTCGGCGGACTTCAACGGCTGGCAGACGGCGTACGCGTTCGACGTCTCCCGGGGCGTGCGGGGCGCGGCCGACGACACCGCGGACGGCCGGGCCGCCTTCCTGGCCTCGGTGGCCGCGTTCCGCAGCGAGCTGGCCGAGCTGCAGCGTGCCGAGTTGAACGCGGCCGACCGTGGCGCCGTCGACCGGGCGCTCGCCACTTTCGGGAAGTTCATGAAGCTGGACGAGGAGATCGTCGCCGACTATCGTAGCGGGGACCCCGCGCGGATCAGCAGTGCCGAGAAGCTCGTCGCAGTCGACGAGATCGCCGTCTTCAACGAGATCGCCACGCTGATCGACGAGTTCGTCCGGTCGATCGACGAGCAGGCCCGTGCGGCGATCACCGCCTCGGATGCCGCCTCGTCGCGGGCGGAGAAGCTGCTGCTGGTCGCGGGCGCCGGCGTGGTCCTGATGGGCGCGGCACTGGCGGTTCTGCTGGTGCGGTCGATCACCAGGCCGCTGAGCAATCTCAACCACCGGCTCGCCGAGATCGCCGACGGCGATGGCGACCTCACCCAGCGGATCGCCGACAGGGCGCCCGACGAGGTGGGGCAGGCCGCCCGCAGCTTCAACCGGTTCGCCGACCGGATGCAGGACCTCGTCGCCCGGGTCGCCGGTGAGGCGGACCGGGTGGCGCGGGCGGCCGGCGAGCTGAGCACGATCAGCGCCACGCTGGCCGACGGCGCGAGCGGCACCAGCACGCAGGCCGGGCTCGTCACCGGTGGCGCCGAGGAGGTGTCGGCGATCGTCTCCACCATGGCGGTGTCGGCCGAGGAGATGAGCGCCTCCATCGCCGAGATCGCCCGCAGCGCCGCGCGTGCCTCGCAGATCGCCGGGAACGGTGTCGAGGCCGCCGATGAGGCCGCCCGGACGATGACGCAGCTCGGCGCCTCCTCGGAGGAGATCCAGTCGATCCTCGACCTGATCACGGCGATCGCGAAGCAGACCAACCTGCTGGCTCTCAACGCGACCATCGAGGCGGCCCGGGCCGGTGACGGCGGCAAGGGCTTCGCGGTCGTTGCCGGTGAGGTGAGGAACCTCGCCGAGCAGACCACCTCGGCCACCGAGCACATCGCCGAGCAGATCGGGGCCATCCGGGCCGGAAGCGCCGCCGCGGTCGCCGCCATCGGCCGGATCACCGAGGTGGTCAACGAGATCAGCGCCACGCAGACGACGATCGCGTCGGCCATCGAGGAGCAGACCGCGACCACCGCGGAGATGAGCCGCAACGTGAGCGAGACCGCCACCGGGTCGAGTGAGATCGCCGCCGGCATCCACTCGGTCGCGCGGACCGCCCAGGACACCACGGACGGGGCGGAACGGACCCGGGTCACCGCCCACGACCTGACCCGTGCCTCCGGTGATCTGCGGGAGCTCGTCGCCGCGTTCCGGTACTGAGCCGGGCGGGCGGCGTGGAGCCACGCCGCCCGCCCCGCCCCGGCATCAGGCCGGAAGGCCGCCCACCTGGGTGTTCACCCAGGCGCGGATCGACGGCAGGTCACCGTAGATCGACGGGGCGGTGGCGCAGGTGGAGCTGTTGTTGCCGGCCCGGCTGGTGACGCCGATCAGTGCCCACCGGCCGCTGACCTGCCGGACCTGCGGGCCGCCGGAGTCGCCGTAGCAGGCGCCGGCGTTGCCGTTGGTGTTGTTGGTGCAGATCTCGTAGGCGGCGTCGATGCCGGAGCAGCGGCTGTCCGCGACGATCGACGTGTTCAGCTGGTTGGCGACCGTCGGGGTGGAGCCGCAGCCCCGGGTCGGGCAGGTCTGGCCCCACCCGATGATCCGGGTCGCGGTGCCGACCGCGCCGGAGGTGGTCGGGATCGGCGCCGGGGCGTAGGTCACCGAGGTGGCCAGCTCCAGGAGCTTGACGTCGATCCGCGGGTGGGTGACGGCGCGGCGCACCGCGACGACGACTCCGCCGCTCGACCTGTTGACGCTGCCCACCCGTACCGTGCTGGGGGTGGGGCAGTGGGCGGCGGTGACCGCCCAGTTGGCCTTGATCAGCGAGCCGGTGCAGCCGGACACGTACACCATGAACGAGTAGTTCTCGGTGGCCGGCTCGCCGCCGACGACCTGGGTGGCGGGGCCGGGGTCCGGCGGGGCGGCCAGGGCGGCGGCCGGCGCGAACAGGCCGGCCGCCGCGACGGCGGTGGCCAGGAGGATCCGGGCGGGAAGGCGCATGTCAACGTCCCTTCGTGCCTTCGGGGGAACGGGCTGGTGCCCGGGGCCGAAGTTACAAGAAAGTGACGTTTGTCGATACATCTCAGCCGGTGACCCTGCCCGGCATGATGGGGCAGCGCGCGGCCCGGGGGAGTGCTACGGTTCCCGGGATCTTGAAAGCCATCGATCTGATTCACGGGGAGAGAACGATGAGCAGGATTCGTGTGCGCCTTGCCGGCGTGATCGCGGCCACCGCTGTGGCGGGTGGCATTCTCGGGTTCGCCGCGCCGGCGCAGGCCGCTCCGGGCCGGTGGATCGACCTCGGCTGGTACCAGTACAAGTCCAGCTGTGACGCCGACGGCAAGAAGGAAGTCAACCGGAGCAAGACCGACAGCTACACCGACTGGATGTGCGAGCGTGACTCGCCCGGCTACCGCCTGTACATCTTCGAGAAGTGGTGACCTGAGCCGACAGTTGAGGCCCCGGCGCGGTCGATCCGCCGCCGGGGCCTTCGTCATCCGGGGTCAGCGGGGCCAGAGTGGCTCCTCGGCGTGCTCCTCGGCGTCGCGCAGCACGCGCAGGATGTTGCGGTTGGCGAGTTTCTCCAGGTCGTCCGATGACCACCCGCGCTCGCGCAGCTCGGCCAGCAGCCGGGGGTAGGCGGACACGTCGGCCAGCCCGTCGGGCACCTCGGGCGTGCCGTCGAAGTCGCCGCCGATGCCCACGTGGTCGACGCCGGCCACCTCGCGGGCGTAGTCCACGTGGTCGGCGACCTGGGCCACCGTCGCCGACGGCTTCGGGTGCGCCGCCAGCCACGGGGCGAACGCCGGCTCGGCCGCCCAGTCGTGCGGGACCGCCACCGGCACCCGCGACGGTTCCTCGCCGGGACGCGGCGCGCGCGGCCAGTCCTCGCCGTACGGGGGCAGGCCCAGCCGCTCCCACTCGTCGTCGGCCGCCTGTATCCAGTCGCGGACCTGCGCCGACACGAAGAACGACACGAACGTCAACTGGATCACTCCGCCGTTGCCGGGCAGCCGGGACAGCACGTCGTCGGGCACGTTGCGCGGGTGGTCGGTCACCGCCCGGGCGCCGGAGTGGCTGAAGATCACCGGGGCGGCGGCCTCGTCCAGGGCGGCGTGCATGGTCGCGGCGGAGACGTGCGAGAGGTCTGCCAGCACGCCCAGGCGCTGCATCTCCCGTACGATCACCAGCCCCTCGGCCGTCAGGCCACCGTGTGCCGCGTCCTGCGTCGCCGAATCCGCCCACCCGGTGTGGTGATTATGGGTGAGCGTGACATAACGGACACCGAGCCGCGCCAGGCACCGCAGCACCCCCAGCGAGCTCGCGAGGCAGTGCCCGCCCTCCACGCCGATCAGCGACGCGATCCGCCCGCTCGCCATCGCCCGTTCCACGTCCGCCGACGTGTAGGCCATCGCCAGGTCCTCGGGGTGCGCGGCGACCAGCCGGTGCACCAGGTCGATCTGCTCCAGCGTGCTGGTCACGGCCACCGGCTCGGGCAGGTCCGACGGCACGTAGACCGACCAGAACTGCCCGCCCACGCCGCCCTTGCGCAGCCGGGGCAGGTCGGTGTGCAGCCCCGGGACCCCGACCAGGTCCGGAACCGCCGAGCCCTGCCACTCCCGCAGGCGCATCGGCAGGTCGTTGTGGCCGTCGATGATCAAGTTCATTTCTTCTGGCTACCGGCCACCGGCTGTCCGTGCAAGCGGATCCGCCCGATCGGGGCTCGTTTCACCGCAACCGGCCGGCACCGGCACGGGCACTCGACCCGCACCCGCCGGCCTGGAATCTCTTTCCCATGCCCGGCCGACAACGAGCCGGACAAACTGGGGGAGTCACTGAATGCGCCTGGCCAAGCTGCCGAAGTTCCTGACAGCTCTGACCGCCGTTCTCGCCGGTGCGGGAGCCGCCCTGGCCCCGAGCACCGCCGCCACCGCCGCCCCTGCGGCATGCGTCACCGACGCGAAGCTCGTCCCGTCCTGCGGCGTCCTCTGGGGCGGCGCGGCCGGTGGGTTCACCAGCGCCCCGCGTGACCAGGCGCTGAAGGCCTGGGAGAAGGCCAGCGGCCGGACCGCCAGCCTGTTCCACCAGTACCACAAGGGCGACGAGGCCTTCCCGACCAAGGCCGAGATCGCGATGACCAACGACGCGGACAACCCGCGTGCCCTGCTGCTGAACTGGAAGATCGCCTACGGCTCGTCGTGGGCCAAGGTCGCCAAGGGTGAGCAGAACCGGCGCATCGACGCCTTCGCGGCACGCGCCAAGGCGTACGGCAAGACGTTCTTCCTGGTCCTCAACCACGAGCCGGAGAACGACGTCAAGGCCAAGAAGGGCTCCGGCTGGGAGGCCAAGGACTTCGCCGCCATGTACCGGCACACCATCCAGCGGCTGCGCTCGCAGGGCGTGACCAACGTGGTCAACGTGCTCGCCTACATGGGCAACGAGAAGTGGATGGCCCAGTCGTGGTGGAAGGACCTCTACCCCGGCGACGAGGTCGTCGACTGGATCGGCCTGGACTCGTACGTCTCGGTCGAGAAGGGCTACTACCACTACGGCACGTTCGCCGACCTGCTCGACCGTAAGCCCAAGGGCGGCGGCCTCGGCTTCTACGACTGGGCGACCAGCAAGCACCCGACCAAGCCGATCATGGTCGCCGAGTGGGGCGCCTACCACCGCGTCGGCAAGAAGACCGACAAGTCGGCCGTCTACGACAGCGTCGTCCCCGAGCTGCGCAAGCGCCCGGCCATCAAGGCGATCGTGCACTTCGACACCAAGAAGGACGACCAGGGCGACCGCGACATCAGCATCGACAGCACCCCGGCGAGCCTGGCCGCGTTCAAGAAGCTGGCCGCCAACCCGATCTTCCAGGTGAAGCTCGGCTGACCTCCCCCCCGGATGAGAAGCGCCGCCCGGTCCCCCGCCGGGCGGCGCTTTTCGCTGTGCATTTCCTGTCCCGACACTTTGCGTTCGCCGGCCGCTGCTGCAATGCCGAGTCGGCATCACGCACATGGGGGACACAGGTAAGTGGCAGAACAGAACAGGCCCGTGCTCACCGCCCTCACCGGCCTGCGGGCGGTCGCCGCGATCGGTGTCGTCGTCTCGCACAGCGGAGTGCCGGCGAGCCTGCCCGAGCACCTCGGCCGGATCGCGAGCTGGGGCCACATCGGGGTCCCGATGTTCTTCATGCTCTCCGGGGTGGTGCTCGCCTACAACTACCCCGATCTGCGGGGCTGGGAGGGCCGTTGCACGATCCGGTTCTACATCGCCCGGATCGCCCGGGTCATGCCGCTCTACTGGGCGGTGATCGCCTACTGTGCCGTCTACCTCTGGGCCTACGGCCGGCCCAACCACGGCTGGGCCCTGCTGCAGAACCTGCTCGCCGTGCAGACCTGGAGCGGCGACCTCAAGGTGGCGATGGGCTACTACAACAGCCCCGGCTGGTCGATCGGCGTCGAGCTGTTCTTCTACGCGCTGTTCCCGTTCCTCGTCCCGCTCGTCGCCAGCCTGGCCCGCCGCTCCGGCGCCCGCGGTCTGATCCTGCTGATCCTCGCGATGACAGCGGTGATCCTCACCCTCTGGGCCGCCTTCCACCTGACCGGCCACTCCTCCTTCAAGGCCGACAACCCGGCGTCCGCGCACCGCTGGCTCTACCGCAACCCGCTCTGCCACCTGCCGATGTTCGTCGTCGGCATGGCGGTCGCCTTCCTCATCCCGTACACCGGACGCTGGTCGACCGGCCGTCACCAGGCCATCCAGGCCTTCGTCTTCAGCTACGTCTTCGGCCTGGCCGCCTTCCGCCCGATGGGCTCCGGCTGGAGCTCGGCCGCCTACGGCCTGCTCTTCGTCGTGCCGTTCGCGCTGGTCATGATCAGTCTGGCGTCCGGCCGCGGCTGGATGGCCCGCATCCTCTCCACCACCGTGATGGTCCGCCTCGGCCTGGCCAGCTACGCCCTCTACCTCACCCATCGCTGGATCCTCTTCGACCTCGGCACCGCCGACCGGATCAGGACCGGCGGCGGCTGGGCCCCCTACGGCGCCCTGCTGATCACCCTCGCGGTGCTGCTGCTGATCGCCGAGGGCGCCCATCAATACATCGAGGAGCCCGCCCGCCGGTTGCTGGTGCGTTTCACACGGCGCTGGACCTCAGGGGGTACGAGCCACGCCGCCCCCACGAGCACCACACCCGGCCCTGGCGGCCCCGCGAGCGAGGCGGCCCCTCCCGGCCGTCTCGCGACCGCCGGGCCGAGGCCTTCCCTCGCCGGCCGGCACAATCCGGTCGACGCCGCGGGTCGTGCCACCTAAGGTGCCGGGATGGCACGACCCGAGATCTACATCAGCACCGACATCGAGTCCGACGGCCCGATCCCCGGTCCGCACTCGATGCTGAGCTTCGCGTCGGCGGCCTTCACCGCTGACAAGACCCTGCACGGCACCTTCACCGCCAACCTGTCCACGCTGCCCGGCGCGCAGGGCCACCCGGAGACGATGGCCTGGTGGGCCACCCAGCCGCGGGCGTGGGCGGCGTGCCGGGCCGGCCAGCAGGACCCGGCGGTCGCGATGCCCGCCTACCGCACCTGGCTGGAGAGCCTGCCCGGCCGCCCGGTCTTCGTCGGCTACCCGGCGGCCTTCGACTTCATGTTCGTGTACTGGTACCTGATCCGCTTCACCGGCGCGAGCCCGTTCTCCCACTCGGCCCTGGACCTGAAGTCGTACGCGATGGCCCTGCTCGGCACCGACTTCCGGTCGACGGTGAAGCGGACCATGCCGCGAGCCTGGTTCGGCGGTTCCCCGCACAGCCACGTGGCCCTCGACGACGCCCTCGAACAGGGCGCCCTGTTCTGCGCCATGCTCGCCGCCCGTGATCAGTTCTTGCAGTAGGTGCCGTTGTTCGTCGACCAGTAGGTGATCGTCGACAGCCCGCGGACCGGCCGGGTGTAGGTGACCTTCAGGCACGCGCCGCGCGAGCCGTGCATGGTCGCGGCCTCGGTGATCGACTGGGCGATCCACGCCCCGTGGACCGTGGCGACCGCCCCGCACGCCACCCCGATCGGGGTCAGCGGCGGCGTCATCAGCGGCGCGCAGACCACCGCCGCGGCCGCCGCGAACCCGCCGCCGCCGATGGTGAGCTTGCGGTAGGCCGCCTTGGTCGCCGACCGGGACAGGTACGCGCTGCACGTGACGATCCCGCAGTTGATCGTGACCGGTCCGTAGGTGCTCGCGGCGAGCGCCGGGGTGGGGACGGCCACCGCGCCGCCGGTCGCCACGGCGCCGAGGACGGCGAGGGCGGCGAGACGGGCGCGGAGGGTGCGCTTGCCGGTCCGGGTGGTGTGGGTCATCGCGAAACCTCCTGCTCGTGACGGTGGCCCCGGGGGTGGGGCCGGTGCGTCGACAACAGATTCGCCGCGCGGCGGGCACTCTCTCCAGGGCAGGGGTGCCCCGGTCCCCCTCTTCTCCGCCTTTCCGGCTAATCCCGGCGAGTGAACTATTTCCGGCGCCGGCCACCCGGCGAGAGCCGTCGGCAGGGCTGTGACCTGGCCGAATGTCTGATCTCTCCACTCCGGAAAGGCCATCAGCGGGGTACGCCCACCCCGTTAACCTTGCGCGCGTCGTCTGGGGAAGGAACGGGATGCAGGTGCGGAGAACGATCACGGCGCTTCTGGTGAGCCTCGGCATGGTGCTGGCCGGCGTGTTCGGCGTGGTGTCGCCGGCCTCGGCCGCGGCCCTGGACTGTGCGAGCGGCAGCTTCTGCTTCTGGGTGGACTCCAACTACTCCGGCCCCCGGTACAACCTCGGCGCCGGCAGCAACGCCAACCTGCAGAACAACCCGTGCGGCGGCTGTCGCAGCTCCACCAACAGCGGCGCCAACGGCACCTGGAACGACATGGCCAGCTCCTGGTACAACCGCACGTCCAAGCCGGTCTGCGTCTTCGCGAACCCCGGCTACGGTGGCAGCGCCCCGCTGCGGATCGAGGCGGGGCAGCGAGTCAGCTTCAACGCGACCTGGAACGACCGGATGTCCTCGGTCCGCCCGGCGATCTATCACCCTGGCGCCGGCACGATCGTCCCCGGCTACTCCTGCTACTGACGATCCGGGCCGTGACCGCCTCCGACGACGCCACCCCGGCGGCGCTGATCAGCTCGGGGGACCTCACCCGGCGCCTCGTCGCCGGGCAGTCGCTGCGCTTCGGCCGCGCCCCCGGCAACGACCTGCGCATCGGTCACTCCCCGGAGGACCGGCGGGTGCCCCGTACCGCCGGGCTGCTGGAATGCCGCGACGACGGGGTGCTCATCCACAATCTCAGCGACAAGCGGACGCTGACCGTGGCGACGTTCCCCGGCCCGGGCTACGAGATCCTCCCGATGATGGTCACCGGCACCCACCCGCATCCACTGGTTCGCCTGAGCCTCACCGGGGCCGTCACCGAGTACCGGATCACCATCGACCTGCGCGGGCTCGGCCCGGCCCGCACCAGCCCGGCGGGGGCCGACGGATCGGCGCCGACCGCCGGGTTCCAGCGGATCCCGATGAAGCCCCGGCAGCGGTTCTTCCTCACCGCGCTCTGCCTGCCGGTGATGACCTCGTCCGGGCCGCGCGGCCAGGTGCCGTCCTACGCCGCCATGGAGGAGCTGATGGTCGCGCACGGGCACCCCTACCGGGCCAAGACCATCCGGAACAACCTCGACGAGCTGCGGGCCTGGCTCACCCACGAGCACGACATCCCCGACCTGACCGGCGTGGAACGGCTCGCGCACTGGGCGATCCGGTCGGGGAACGTCACCGACACCGACCTGGAGCGGTTCGCCGATGACACCTGAGGGGGCGCCGGCGACCACCGACGCCTCGGACGAGACGTCACCGGCCGCCTACGTGCCGCCTCCGGTTCCCGCGGACGGGGTGTGGATCGGCCCCGAGCACCACCCGGCCACCTACGAGCGGCTCGAACACGTCGGCGGAGGCGCCGAGGGGACCGTCTACCGGGCCAGGTACGCCGGACGCGGGCGCACGTCGACCCGGCTGGTCGCCGTCAAGGAGTACCGGTGCCCGGTCGGCGCGGACCGGTCCTGGCCGCACGACGGGACCTGGCCGCACCTCGACGACCAGGTGGCGCTGCTGCGCGGGCTGCCCGCCAACCCGCACCTGGTCCAGGTGCGCGAGCTCTTCCTCGGCGGCGCGGGCACCGCGTCCACACCGGCACGGGTCTTCCGGACGCCGTACCTCGTCATGGAATGGATCGACGGGGCGCCGCCGGCCGCGGTCGTCAACGCCCGGCCGGTCTCCGTCGCCGAGCGCGCCGGCTGGGTCCGCGACCTGGCCGAGGCGATCGACATGCTGCACTCGGTCACCCGCACCGACAACAACCCGATCGTCCACGGCGACATCAAACCCGGGAACTGCCTGATCACCGAGGACCGCGGGCTGGTGCTCGTGGACACCGGCGCGATCACCCGGCTCGGGTCGGACACCACCCGTCGCGGACTGTGCAGCCCGCCCTACGCGGCGCCCGAGGTGCTCGCCGCGCCGCAACGGCCACGCGCCGCCGCCTCCGACCTGTACTCGCTCGGCGCGGTCGCGTACCACCTGCTCGTCGGTGAGCCGCCGCCCAGCGCCGAGGATCCGGATCATCACGCCGAGGCCGGCCGGCGGCTCGCGGCCACGGCGTGGGCGGAGGCGCCGGGGGAGGCGGGGGAGGCTCTGCGGGAGCTGATCAGCGCCTACCTGTCGCCGGATCCGGTGGTGCGCGCACGGATCGGGCCGGTCGCCTGGAGCCGGCGGATCATCGCGGCTCTGGCCCCGGGACCTGCCGTCGCGGCCCCCTCCACCGTCCCCAGCCCTTCCACCGTCCCCAGCCCTTCCACCGTCCCCAGCCCTTCCGCCGTCCCCAGCCCTTCCGCCGTCCCCAGCCCACCCGCCGTTCCTGCCCATCCCGCGCGTCATCGGCGGCGCGTCCGGCGGGGGCTGACCGCTGCGGCGCTGACCGCCGCCTTGGCCACGTCTGCCTGGACGCTGTGGCCGGATCGTCCGGATCCGCGGCAGCCCTTAGCCGGAGCGGGCTCGGCTTCTGTGGGGCCGGCTTCTGCGGGGCCGGCCTCCGTTGGGCCGGGTGACGACGTCAGCTTCGCCGTCTTCGGCCGTCAGTGGGCCGACTTCGCCGCCACCGCCGGGCCCGGGACACTGTCGATCAGCCCGCCCTCCGGCGTGGACCGGTTCAAGCACCTGTGGGGCTTCTGGTCACCGACCCGGCACTGCGCCGCCACCGTCGAGTTCGACGTGGCGGTGAAACCGGCCGGCGACAACTACGGCATCGCCGTCGCCCCGCGCAGCACCCTCCCCGGCGACCAGCCCCAGGGCTACTCCGTCCAGTACGAGTGGCAGACCGCCGACGTCAGCAGCCGCCCCGGCCCGGTGGTGCGGCCGGTGGAGCTGCCCGGCGGCGCCTGGTCGGTCGACGTCGCGCCGGTCCCGGCCCCGGACCTGCGGACCCGTCGCCACGTCGTCGTCTCCGCGGTCGGGGCGGCCATGACCGTCAGCATCGACGGCCGGGAACTGGCCGCCTTCGACCTGCCCGAGGTGGAGTGCGGTGGCGTCGCCGTCCGGGCGTGGGGCGCCGACGCCACCTTCACCGGCGTACGGGTCACCGGCTCGTGAGAGCGTTCAGTAGGAGAACGGGTCGTAGCCGTCGTTGTTGCAGGTCCGGCGCTGAGCGATGCAGTTGCGGACCCGCTGGTTCATGGCGTCGGCGTCCCACATGACGAACGCGTCGCCGTGCATCGACGAGGCGCTGCGCCCGTCCGGGTCGGACGACAGGTAGTAGCCGGCCTTCGACCCCTTCGCACCGTAGGCGATGTCGAAGGTGAGCGCCGGGATCCGCACCGGATGGGCGGCCGGGCAGCCCTCGTTCGTCCCGAACGCCACGTGGTCCTTGTGGTTCGGGCTGTCCAGGTTCTCGCCGTCCCAGCAGTCCGGGAACTGCAGCATGAAATGCAGGCTCGCCGGTTCACCGCAGATCGGCCAGTTCCCGTTCTCGCTGCGCGCATAACCGTCGATGTCACCCGGCCCGTAGAAAGCGCAGTAGAACTGGCCCTGCGCGCCCCGCGGCGTCGGCACCTTTTTCTTTGCGTCACCGGCGATCATGCGCAGCCCGTTCGGAATGGGGACGACTCCCGTCGAATTGCTCCGCAGCGAACGGTAGTAGACCCGGAATCCCGTGGTCTCGACCGGTGTGCGGGACGCCGCCTCGTAGAGCGTCGGCACCCAGTAGGCGGAATGGTCGACCACCGGTTTGCAGGTGGTGGCGGTGAATTTCATCAGATCGCCGGCGGTGGTGTGCGCGTCGACCGCCTTGTTGCCGACGAACGAATGCATGTGCGAGGCGCCCGGCAGCCCCGGCGCGACGATCGGGTCGTCCGGTTTGCGGTGGCTGTACTTGCAGTCGGCCCGGAACTCCGGCAGGTTGCCCGCGTTGCCCGGCGGGTCCGCCTTCGTCCGCTGGTAGTCGGCGAGCTGCTTGCCCCAGACGGCCTGGTCGACCGGGATCCAGCCGCCCTTGGCGACCACCTGCGGCGCTTTCGTCGCGGCGGTGGTCGCGGCTTTTGCCGGAGGTGACGCCGATACCGAAATCGAGGCCGGCGCGGACACGGACGATGCGATCCCGGGCGCCGGCGTGCCCGTTTCCGACCGGACGGCGGCCGTTTCGGATGCCTGTTTTCCGGCGGCCGGCCGCGTCATCCACACGGCCGCCCCGGCGATCACGGCGACGGCCACACCGGCGGCGGCCACGGCGGCGCCCCGCGGGCGGCGGGCGTGACGGCCGGGCGACGGCGGCGGCTCGGGAAATGCGGAGGACGACACGGTTGCTCCCTGACATGACGTGCGATCGGCCGCCGAAATGCTAGGCAGCGCGCGCGGGCGCCGGACAGGCACTTAACACAAAGAAAAGAAAAGACCGTCCTTTGGTACGCCATTTCGCGGCGCCGCCCGGGAAAGTGTTATCGGGGTCGTTCCCGCCCGTCTCCGATGTCGTGGACTGTGCCTCAGAGTGTGGACTGTGCCTCAGGGGGTGTAGACCTCGGCGATCGCCGTGACCACGCCGTCCGCTGTGCTCACCTGGGCCAGCCCGCCGTTGCCCAGGCGGGTGGCGAGCTTGGCGGCGGTGATCGAGCACGTCCCCACCGTGACCGGGTCGCCCGCACAGCGGTCCGGCTCGTCGAACGTGCTGGTCAGCTTCGGCTCGGCCGACGTCGACAGGGTCACCGTCATCCGGCTGTCCTCGGTCACCCAGGCCTGCTCACAGGGCGCGTCCGCCGACGGTTCCAGCCGGAACGTCCGGCAGTACTCGTCGCCGGTCATGAACAGCACCGGCTCCACGACGATCGACCTGGTCTTCGGCTGGTACGACCG
The DNA here is from genome assembly GCF_900113015.1 of Actinoplanes philippinensis. Lineage (GTDB taxonomy): Bacteria > Actinomycetota > Actinomycetes > Mycobacteriales > Micromonosporaceae > Actinoplanes > Actinoplanes philippinensis. The sequence goes on along the minus strand of NZ_FONV01000003.1, from coordinate 134,751 downwards.
TACCTTGACGATCGATGTGGTCTTGCCCGCGCGCACGTCGGTGAACGTCGGCACCGACCCGCCGGGCGCCGTCTCGAACTCCTCGATCGGCCTGATCTCCGCCTTCGTGACGACCGCGCCGACCTGCTTCTCGTCGTTGCGCGCCGCGTCGATCGGCCCGACCCCGAAACTCACCGTGCCGGCCAGCAGACTCGGATCGGTCAGCGACGCGGTGAGCACCACCGTGCCGTCGACCGCCACCGACGCCTCCTCGTCCAGCAACTGCAGCACGACGTCGCGGCGCTTGCCCGGCGTGAACAGGCCGGAGTCCGCCGAGCCGAGCGTGGTCACCTGCAGCGCGCCCTGATGCCGGATCCGGATCAGCTGCGGGCACAGGTCCAGCCAGTAGGAGCTGTCACCCGCCACCCGGAACCGGACCTCGGCACAGGAGAGGTCATTGGTCACGGTGACGCCCGCGGCGATCGACTGGTTGCCGGCGAACGTCTCGGTCGTCCCCGGACATTCCAGCCCGAACGCCGACGTCGTCATGACCAGGCCGTTCTTGAACGAGCAGCGGCCACCGTAGTCGTCGGTGGACTCCTTCCACTGCCCGCGGCGATCCAGAGCGTCCACCACCCACGGGCCGCGGACCGCGCCCGGAACCGGCATCGCCGCCTGGGCGATCAGCTCGCTGGACGGATCCGTGGCGACGTCGTCGTCGGCGCGGGTGAACATGCCGAGGCCGGCCATCAACACGGTCGCGGCGGCGGTGGCGGCCACGACGGTCCGCTTGCGCCATCGCCGGCGCCGGGCCGGAGCGGGCGCGACCGGCAGCCCCGGCCGCGGCCCGCCGCCGGACACGTGATGACCGGACAGCTGCGCCGCCTCCGCGGCCTCCCGCAGCCGCGGATCGAGAGTCGGCGGCCGGCTGAAGGTGTTCGGGTCGGTGTTCTGCGCGAGCAGCAGATTCAGCAGCTCGTACGCGGTCGGGCGGTCCTCCGGGTCCTTCGACAGGGCCAGCGCCACCAGGTCGGCCAACGGCCCGGACAGCCCGGTCAGGTCCGGTGGCTGGGTGAGGATCCGGGCCGCGACGGCGACCGGTGAGTCGGCCCGGAAGGGGGTGCGGCCGGTCCCCGCGTACGCGATCACGGCGCCCCACGCGAACACGTCGGCGGCCGGGGTGATGTCACGATGGATGCCGTCGAACCGCTCCGGCGCCATGTAGGCGACCGTCCCCACCATCTGGTCCGGGTGCGTGTGCTGGCTCGTCACCTCCAGCGCCCGCGCGATCCCGAAGTCGATGACCTTGGGCGAGCCGAGCGCGAACAGCACGTTGCGCGGCTTGAGGTCCCGGTGGATCACGCCCGCCCCGTGAATCGCCGTCAGCGCCGTGGCCACCCCGACCGCCACCCCGTGCAGGCGGCTGTCCGCGAGCGGCCCCTCCCGGGTCACCACCTCGTCCAGGCTCGGGCCGTCGACATATTCGACGACCAGGTACGGCGTACGGTGCTCGGGGTCGGCGTCCAGAACCGCGGCGGTGCAGAACGGCGGCACCTGCCGGGCGCGCTTGACCTCACTGCGGAACCGCCCCCGGAACTCCTCCTCGTGGGCGTACTCCGCCTTGATGATCTTGATAGCGACCAGCGGGCCGCCATCGCGCCGCCCCAGGAAGACCGACCCCATGCCGCCCTCGCCGAGGCGTGCCAGCAGCTCATAGCCACCCAGCTCACGCGGGTCACCGGGGCGCAGCGGACTCTTCATCGATCAAGCCCATCGACGTCGCGGACAGGGACCGACATACAGTACGCAGCCAGCCTGCCCCCGTCATGCCGCGGCCCCTTCGCCCTGACGTGTCGAGATGCGGGCAATCCCCGATGCGCCGCCGGGCAGGCCACCTTGAATGGAGGAGAAAACGCTCACAAAAGGGGAGAAAATGTATCGTTTACGTGTTTCTGCTCCGGCACTCGTTCTGGCCACGGCCGGCGCCCTGTCCATGGAATTCTTCGCGGCGGGCGCTGTTTACGCGGCGCCCCACACGCCCGCCATACCCGCCGCCCACGGCTCGGTCCTTGCGGCGTTGCCGGATTTGCCCGTTTCTTCCGTGGGGGCGGTCCATGGTTCGGTCCTTGCGGCGTTGCCGGATTCGCCCGGGTCTTCCGTGGGGGCGGTCCGTGGTTCGGTCCTTGCGGCGTTGTCGGATTCGCCCGGGTCTTCCGTGGGGGCGGCCCACGGTTCGGTCCTTGCGGGGCTCCCGGATTCGCCGGCGCCTTCCGCCGGGGCCGCCCCCGCCGCCGGTTCCTCCGGCAGGAGTCGCGGAGGCGCCGCCTCCTCCGGTGATCCGGCATGGGAAAGTGTCGTCGTCACCGGGACCGGCGAGGTTTTCGGTGAGCCCGACACGCTGACCGCCGACTTCGCGGTCGAGACCACCGCCTCCACCGTCGGCGCGTCCCTGGATCAGGCGCTCACCGCGGCCACCCGGATGCGCGACGCGCTCGTCCGCGCCGGGGTGGCCCGAGCCGACCTGCAGACGACGAACATCAGCGTCAGTTCGACATCCGACGACGACGGCAAGGTCACCGGTTACAGCGTCAACCAGGGTCTCAACGCGACCATCCGCGACCTGACGAAAGCCGGCACCTTGATGACCGCGGCCATCGCGGCCGGCGGCGACGCGGCGCGTCTGAACGGTGTGTCGTTCACGATCGAGAAGAACGCCACCCTGCTGGCCGAAGCCCGGAAGAAGGCATTCGCCGACGCCCGCAGCAAGGCCGACCTGTATGCCAAGGCCGCAGCCCGCCCCCTGGGCCGAGTGGTCAAGATCAGCGAGGCGGCATACAGCTACGCGGAACCGGGCCAGCGCGACACCCTGGCCGCAGCGATGGCCTCCACCGACATGTCCGTCCCGATCGAGCCGGGCCGCCAGCGCCTGTCCGCCACCATCACCGTCGAATGGATCCTGGCCCCCGCCACCGGAAAGGGTTAGGGCGAGAGCCCACGCGCCGGGCGGTCGCGGGTGGGAAGGACCCCGGCCAGGAGGCGAGTCCACCTCTGCCGAGCCGTTCCGACCCTACTCGCGGCCGCCACCCAGGCCACCGTCCGCCACCCAGGCCACCGTCTGCCGCGCCGGTCGGCGTCTCCGCCCATCCCTTTGCGAACGCTCTTCCCGCCTGCCTGCGGCCGAGGGTGGCCCGTGGCCCATCGGTCGGCGTGGTTGACCGGTTGGGAGGCTGGTCGTCCGGTGCGTCGGCGTGATTGACCGATGGGATGCTGGCTATCCGATGGGTCAGCGTGGTCGGGAGACTGTCCGGTGGGTCAGCGTGGTTGAACGGCTGGAAGGCTGCCCATCCGCTGACCCGCGCGGGACGCCTCGGCGGTTCGGGCGTTGATCTGCTCCCGTTCGCCGGCCGGCGCCCACCCGGCTCGGACGTGGGGCATTCGCTGCCGACCACGCCGTCGCCCTCGTCGGCTCGCCCGGCCCGTTCCGCCTGTCGTGGCAGCCCCGGCAGTCGTGGGTCTTCCGGGCGACACTGCCAAACATTGATAGCTGGCAATTTCGCCGATGCCCGTTCATATCTGTTGCACTGACGATGCAGAAACCCCCGACTTCCCCTGGAGGTTTCATGCGCCGTCTCGTCGTACTCCTCACCGCCGTGCTGGCCGCGCTGGCCCTGAGCCCGTCGCTGCCGGCAGCCGCCGCGCCCGGCACTCCGGTGATCTTCGTGCACGGTTACACCGGAAGCGCCTCGAACTGGACCACCGCCATGTCGGTCTTCCGGGCGGGTGGCTATCCCAGCAGTCAGCTCTTCGCCTACGAGTACAACTCCTACGGCAACAACATCACCAACGCGCAGGGCCTGGCGAGCTACGTCAGTCAGGTTCGTTCCCGCACCGGCGCCTCCCAGGTCGACATCGTCAACCACTCGATGGGCGGCCTGGTCAGCCAGTGGTATCTCAAGCAGCTGGGCGGCGCGCAGTACGTCCGCCACCTGGCATCGATCGCCGGCGCCAACCACGGCACCACCTACGCGGGGGCCTGCCTGGCCTTCGTCACGTGCCAGCAGATGTACCCGGGCTCCTCGTTCATCAACACGCTGAGCGCCGGTGACGAGACGCCCGGCAGCACCCGTTACGCCACCTGGTACTCCCCGTGCGACGGCATCATCATCCCCTACACGAGCACCGCTCTGAGCGGCGCCACCAACAACTACGTGGCGTGCCAGACCCACCTCGGCTACCTGACCGACACCATCATCCTCACCCAGATCAGATCCTTCCTGGCCACCTGACCGACCCACCGCACGGCGGTCACGCGCCCTCAATCGGGGGCGCGTTTCCGCTGTCCCCACACGCGGCGGGGCCGTCGGCCCAGGGCAGGTCCGTCGGCCCAGGGCAGGTCCGTCGGCTTGCGGAGGGTCGGTCGGCCTACGGCGGGTCGGTCGGCCTACGTCAGGTCCGTCGGCTTGCGTCAGGTCCGTCGGCCCAGGGCAGGTCCGTCGGCCCAGGGCAGGTCCGTCGGGCGCCGGGAAATCGGCGCCCGACGGGTCGCCGGTGGTCAGGTGGTGAGGGTCGACTGCAGGCGCTTCGCTTCCCGGACCAGGCGGGACGAACCTGGTCGGGCGGCCGCCTCGGCCAGGCCGGGGATCTCGGTCCGGGCGCCGATCGTGACGGCGACCTGGGTGGCGAGTTCCAGCAGGTCGGGGACAGCCCGGTGGCCGGCCGCCAGAAGTGGGGGCAGCGCCGCCGTCAGCAGCTCCCAGACGGCGGCGGACGCCCCGGAGCGGTGGACGTCGATCAGAGCGGGCAGTGCCCGGTTGAGCTTGACCGAACTGTCCGTGGCCAGGTCGGCCAGCGCCGCGCCGACCGCGCCGGCGAATGGTTCCGTACCCGTTGCGAGCATGAGGAACGCATCGACGGCAGCCGCCCGATCGGACTCCTGTTTGGCGCCGAACGTGTACGCCAGACCGTAGGCGAGCGCCGGGCCGACCGGGCCGGTGCACTCGGCCAGCAGTGGCAGCAACCGGCCGCTGCCACGCTGGTCCTGGTCGGCCAGGGCGGCGAGCTCGCCGATCGCCCAGGCCGCGGCCACCTCCCGGTGATGTGGCAGCACCATGGCCAGCACCCCCGGCTGCTCCTTGAACTCGTCCGGCGCCCACTCGGGGTGCTGCGGCGGGTCGAGGGTGAGCAACTGCCGCTCCAGCCGCAGACCGCCGTCGCGGGACGGGCGCAGCGTCGCGGCCATCCGCCGTGGCAGCTCTAGGCCCCACACATGTCCGTGTTCGTTGGTCTCCGGCACCTGCACGAGCAGCTCGCTGACCGGGTTGGGCAGGCCACCGCCGGCGAGCCACTGGGCGAACTGCCGCCCGGCCGGCGACGTCAGCACCGCGGCTCGGGCCGACACCTCGGCCGGTGCCGCGGCCCGAGGCAGGCGCAGCAGAGCCTGCTCCAGGTCGAACGGCCACGGCTGCCAGCCCTCGGCCTCGGCCCGGGAGAGCCGGTCCAGCAGGACCGCCGGGTCGAGGCTGCCGTTCACGTGGGTGGGCGTGGCCACGAGCATCGGCATCATCGAACCGTTGAGGTGCACCGCGATCTCGGCGACCCGCAGGGCGAGCACCCCGTCGGGGCCGGCGGACAGGTCCGAGCCGACGCCGCCGCGCCGCCCCTCCTGCCGGGCCGTACGCACCGCGCCGTACAGCCGCTGGTAGGTGTCGTGGTCGCGGGGCAGGCCGGTCGCCGCCGTGATCGCGGCGCCCAGGCAGGCCAGAGCCGACACCGCGTTCCACGAGTGCTCGCCGAGGTGTCCCGGATACCTCTCCAGCACCGGCGGCAGCATGGCGGCCAGCTCGTCGCGCCGGCCGTCGGCGTGCAGGCTGACCAGGGCGGCGAGCACCTGCTCCCAGCGGACTCCGGACTCCTCGTGCACCAGGGCCGCGATCTCCTCGGCCAGCTGGGCGGCCGTGGTGATCGGCGCCGGCATCGCGGCCGGCCCGGCGTAGGGCGGCAGCTCGGGCGTGGCCTCGGTGACGACCGTCGTGCCGAACACGGCGGCCGCCCGGGCGGGCAGGTCACCGGCGAGAACGGCGGACGCGTCGGCGAGCCGGGCCACCACGTCGGCGGGCAGGCCCGGCAGGTGTTTGATCACCAGGGCCAGGGCGCGCTCCTGAATGTCCAGCGCCGGATGCCCGAAGGCCACCGCGATCGTCTCGAACACCTCACCGGCCCGCTCCGGCTCCCGGCCGGCCACCTTCTCCAGCCAGCTGATCTGCGCTTTGACCAGAGTCTTCTCCTTGCGGAGCAGGACCGGCATGCTGGTCTCGAGAAGGGTGTCCAGGTCGAGGCGGCCGGTGTCGTCGAGCAGACGCAGGCAGCGTTGCGCGACAGTGGCGATGGCGCCCGGCCCTTCGGCGAGCAGTCGCGCGTAGTCGAGCGCGTGCGCGGCGATCTCGTCGACCGTCGGGGCCAGCTCGTCGTGCAGCAGCACGAACGGGCGCAACGCGTTCGGCTTGTCGCCCCGGGCCAGCCGGTCCGCGATGGCGGCCAGGATCGTCTTGCGCTCCAGCCGGCCCTCGGCGACCAGCGCGGCGACCGCGTCGTGGAAACGGATCCCCGATTTCGGGAGCGCCGAGCCCTCACCCCAGGTGGCGTTGTAGATGTCGGCGCCCATGCCGTCGACCTCGAACACCGCGGGCAGGAGCAGATCGAGATACGGGTCGTCGCGCAGCCGCATGGTCAGCGGCGGCATCCGCTCGCCACGGGGCCGGATCAGCCGGGCCAGCCAGCCCCGCACCACACCCTCGGTGACCGGTGGCAGCGTGTCGCCCGCGTCGAGGATCCGAGCGGCGAACGCCCAGTCGCCACCGTCCCACACGTCTCGGGTGGGCAGCCGGGCGCACAGCCGCTCGCCCAGCTCGCCGAGCCAGTCCAGCTGCCGGGCGTCGGCGATCTGGGTGATCCGCTCGAACTGGATCTGCTGCCACGAGTCGCGCAACCCGCGCCGCAGCAGCATGGTCGCCGCGCGGGCGGCGGTCGGCGCCGTTCCGATCACGGCGAGCGCGTAGCCCGGCGCCGGATCCACACGGGCCCGCCAATACACCTCCGGGTCGGTGCCCTTGATCCCGGCCTCCACAGCCTTCGCGAACGCCAGCCGCTCCGCCTCGGTCGCCTCCAGGATCAGCCGGGCCACCCCGGGCTGGTCGCCGCTGCGGGCCCGCCGGTCGACGACCTCCCACTCCAGGCTCATGCCGTCACCTCCGCTTCGCTCCGCCGCCGGCATGAGTTACAGGGGTTGCTCGATGATTCGCTCGCAGGCTCGCTCATACCGTCACCTCCGCTGCGCTCCGGCGCCGGTATGAGTTAAGGGCGTTGCTTGATGATTCGCTCGCAGGCTCTCTCATGCCGTCACCTCCTCCTCGGCGTCCTCGGTGACCGCGCCGGCCTGCACCATGCGGACGGCGAGGGCGTGTTTGCACGGCCCGCGCTCGCCACGATGCTTCGCCCACCACGGGCACGTGCACGAGGTGGCGTCACGGACGTGATAGGTCTCCTCGCCACTGCGCACCACCGACACCTCCGGCCCGGCTGTCACCGCACCGGCCGTGACCAGGGCACGGGCCCCGGCCAGCCGTGGGTTCATCCGCTCCACCACGTCCGCCGCGTACGGCAGGGTGCGGTGGAAGTAGCCCGCCTCGGCCACGTCGTAGCCGACCCGCCCCGCCGTCCCGAGCTGGGTCAGCGCGTCACGGACCCGGCCTGCGTCCAGCCCGGAGGCGGTGGCCAGCGCGTCCACGTCGATAGTCGGGTCCCACGAGAGCAGGGCGCTGACCAGGTCGGCGTCGTCGGCCGCCTCGTCGCTGGCCAGGGCGTCGAGGACGGCGCCCTCACCGGAGAAGCCACGATACGGCTCGGGGGAGAGGGTCAGCGAGAGCCGGAGCGACCGCATGCTCAGCTCCCACGTGCTGGCCACCGGGCCACTGCCCGCGACGACAGCCGGGCCGTACACGCGCAGGCTCGTCGCGTACCGAAGGAAGGGTTTGAGAGCCGCCAGCCGCCCGGCGCCCGGCAGGCACACCGCCCCCGGCACCGGCCGGGACGTGAAGCGCAGCGAACGCCCCGCGGGGACCGCCCACAGGATCGATCGGTCGGTGGCCGGGAGCCGGTTGAGCAGGATGCGGGCCTCGGCAACGCCGATCTCGGCTCGTGGGTCGAACCGGGCGGTGAGCACCTGCGCCTCGGCGAACCCGCGTAGCCAGCGCGACGGCAACGGCACCTTACGCTCCACCAGCCTGCCGTCGAACGTGGTGACGGTGAGGTCGTCGGGACCGACCGCGACGTGCATCGGATCGGCCCGGCCGACACGGGTCAGCGCGCGCTGCAGCGGCACGTTGACGTCGACGTTGGTGGTGCCGTGCGCGACGATGTCGCCGTCGAGGCCCTCGGGCAGCACGTCCATCCGGGCGTAGACGCCGCAGCAGCCGGAGAACGACTCGAACCGCAGCCGGTCGGAGCCAGCCGTGACGACCGGATCCAGGCTGGCCGGTGGCAGGGGCCGGAAATACCGGGTCCGGGCGACCTCGGCCACGGCTAACAGGCCGGTGGCCGCGGCGCCGGGGTCGGTGAGGAAGCCGGTGAAGAAGCGGGGGTGCGCTGCGGGACCACCGGAAGTCTGCAGGGTGAGGCCGTCGTCGAGGGCCGACGAGCCGAGGTACGAGTACGCCGCGGAAAACATGCGCAGAACCTAGAGGCGGGGTACGACAATTTCGACCGGCCGTCCGGATCCAAGGCGCCGACGAGTGTCCTGACGGTGGCGGAAGCCGGGTATGGACGGGCCGCGGACGGGTATCGGGTTCACGGAAGTGAGAAGAAGGACACCGGAGCCGCATCGGGTGGTCCGGAGGACTAACCTCGCGGACAGGACACGACCGAGCGGCCGGTTCGCGGGTGCCGGGCACCGGATCGTGCCACGATTTGTGCGTCGTCCAGGTTCGGAGTGGGAGAGATGAGCGAACACGTTTCCGACAGCGCCGAGTGGCAGACCCTGCAGGGGCTGGCCGAGAAGTTCGCCGCGGTGCACCTGCGCGACCTGTTCGGCAGCGACCCACAGCGGGGCGAGCGCTACGCCGCCGAGGTCGCCGGGCTCTATGTGGACTACAGCAAGAACCTGGTGACCGACGAGGTGCTGACCGCCCTGTTCGCGCTGGCGCAGCGGGCCAGGCTCAGCGAGAAGATCACCGGCATGTTCTCCGGCGAGCACATCAACATCACCGAGGACCGGGCCGTCCTGCACACCGCGCTGCGCCTGCCGCGCGAGGCATCGCTGGTCGTCGACGGCCAGGACGTCGTGGCCGACGTGCACGAGGTCCTCGACAAGATGGGCGCCTTCGCCGACAAGGTGCGCTCGGGGGAGTGGCGGGGCCACACCGGCGAGCGCATCCGGACGATCGTCAACATCGGCATCGGTGGCTCCGACCTGGGCCCGGTCATGGCCTACGAGGCGCTCAAGGACTTCTCCCAGCGCGACATCGAGTGCCGGTTCGTCTCGAACATCGACCCCACCGACCTGTTCGAGAAGACCCGTGACCTCGACCCGGCGACGACGCTGTTCATCGTGGTGTCCAAGACCTTCACCACCCAGGAGACGCTGACCAACGCCAAGGAGGCCCGCTCCTGGCTGCTGGCGAAACTGGCCGACGACGCCGCGGTCGCCAAGCACTTCGTGGCGGTCAGCACCAACGCGTCCAAGGTCGCCGACTTCGGCATCGACACGGCCAACATGTTCGGCTTCTGGGACTGGGTCGGTGGCCGTTACTCGCTGCCGTCCGCCGTCGGCCTCTCCGTCATGATCGCGATCGGCAAGGAGCGCTTCGCCGAGATGCTCTCCGGCTACCACGCCGTCGACGAGCACTTCCGCAGCACCCCGATCGAGCGCAACGTGCCGGCGCTGCTCGGCCTGATCAACGTCTGGTATGACACGTTCCTCGGCGCGCAGTCGCACGCCGTCCTGCCCTACGCGCAGTATCTGCACCGGTTCGCCGCCTACCTCCAGCAGCTCACCATGGAGAGCAACGGCAAGTCGGTGCGCCTGTCGGGTGAGCCGGCCACCTTCCAGACCGGCGAGGTCTTCTGGGGCGAGCCCGGCACCAACGGCCAGCACGCCTTCTACCAGCTGATCCACCAGGGCACCAAGCTGATCCCGGCCGACTTCATCGGGTTCAGCGTGCCCAACCACGACATCGGCGAGATGCACGACCTGTTCATGTCCAACTTCCTGGCCCAGACCGGCGCGCTCGCCTTCGGGCGCACGCTGGAGCAGGTCCAGGCGGAGGGCACCGATCCCAAGGTCGCGCCGCACCGGGTCATGCAGGGCAACCACCCGACCACCACGATCCTCGCCGAACGGCTCACCCCGGCGACGTTCGGCCAGCTGGTCGCGCTGTATGAACACATCACGTTCACCCAGGGCGTGATCTGGGAGATCAACTCGTTCGATCAGTGGGGTGTGGAGCTCGGCAAGGTGATGGCCAACCAGCTCGCGCCCAAGCTGACCTCCACCGAGACGCCCGCCGACGACGCCGACTCGTCGACCAACGCGCTGATCAAGCGGTACCGCACGCAGCGCGGCCGCTGATTTCTGTCAGACCGGTTCTCTAGGCTCAGGGCCGTGGACACCAACACGGCCCTGAGCCTCCGGATGACCAGCCTGCTGCTCGGCACCCGCCCGCGACCCGCTGCGACGGGCGCGGCCGGTGGGAGCCGGCCGAGCGTGGCCGTTGGCTCGGACGAAACGGGCGCTTCTGGCGGGAGTGGGCCGGGCGTGGCCGCTGGACCGGATAAAACGGGCGCGGCCTTGAGCCCAGCGGTGGCAGCTGCGGTCGGCGGTCCAGACGTGGCGAGCGCGGCCGGCGGTCGAGATGTGGCGAGCGCGGCTGTGGCCGGGATCGTTGAGTGGTTCGGCGCCATGCAGGCGCAAGACCTCAACAGTGTTCTGTGGTCGCTCGGTGTCCGCCTGCCGGGGATGACGCTGCCAGAGGTCGTCGCCGCCACCGAGCGTGGTGAAGTGGTGCGCACGTGGCCGATGCGGGGCACCGTTCACCTGATCCCGTCCGCTGATGCTCACTGGATGTTGGAGCTCGCCGGTGTCCGGGCGCTCACCGGTGTGGCGAGACGCTGGGATTTCCTGGGGCTCGACGAGAAGACCGCCCACCAGGCCATGGACGTCCTGGCCGCCGCGGTCGCGGCCGGCGGTGGACGCCTTACGCGATCCGAGTGCCTGGCCGCGCTGACCGACGGCGGCATCTCGGTCGAGGGCCAGCGTGGTTACCACCTGTTGTGGTATGTGAGTCAGCGGGGCGTGACGGCCATCGCGCCCAACCGGGGCACTGAGCAGACGTTCGTCCTGCTCGACGAGTGGGCGGCCGAGCGCAACCGCCCGTCCCGCGAGGAGGGGCTGGCCATCCTCGCGAAACGCTACTTCCGCTCACACGGCCCGACGACGGTGAAGGACTTCGCAGGCTGGACCGGCCTGACCGTTACCGACTGTCGCAAGGGGATCAACGCCGCTGGGTTGACGGCTGTCGATGTGGACGGTGTGGAGATGTGGGCCGACCCGGAGGTGCTCGACGCCGGGCCGGCGACGGGCTGGTGGGCGCTGCCCGGTTTCGACGAGTACATGCTGGGCTACAAGGACCGCTCGATGATGGCCACGAAGGAGCAACTCGCCAAGATCATCCCCGGTGGCAACGGCATCTTCCAGTCCACGCTGGTTCGTGACGGCCGGGTGATGGCTACCTGGAAACGCACCCTCGGCAAGAAGGCGGTGACGGTCACCGTCCAGTCGTTGGCTGATTTCGATCTCGACGAGGCTCGTCCGGCTCTGGAGCCGTTCGCTGCCTTCGTCGGACTGCCGCTGGTGCTGAAGTCGTTGTAGGGACTGCCGGATCCTCTGCCGGCTCGTTTCCGGGATCGCGGCGGCGCCACTGTACGGGAAGGGCAATCCGTCAGGATGAAGCCGATCGGTGGGCGGTGGCGGCCGATTCGGGAAGGGTCGTCTGGTGGGCGGTCCGGGAAGGGCCGTCAGGTGGGCAGGGGTCGCCCGCCTGGCAGGGGGCGTCCGGGCGGGGGAACCGTCTGTCGGGTGGGGTAGGTGCCCCGTCCGAGATGGGTCGTCTGGTGGGCGGTGGCGGCGGGTCCGGGAGGGGCCGTCCGGTGGGCGGTGGTGGCTGGTTCGGGAAGGGTCGTCAAGAGGCAGGGGTCGCCCGCCGGGCATGGGGCGTCCGTGCGGGGGAACCGTCCGTCAGGTGGGGATGGACGGCCGGTCCGGGAGAGGTCGCGAGGCGGGGAGAGGTCGCAGGAGCGCGTCCGTCCGGGAAGGCCCTCCCTCGGGGGAGGCCTCCCGGCGGGAAACGGCCGTCAGCTTCGCGCCGCGGGCCGGCGCCATCGACCTGGCGGTCATGGTGCTGCTGGGGCCGGCCGGCAGTGGCCCGCGTTGCGGGTCGGTTCAGTGAGTGGCGGCCACCCGCAGCAAGGGGATATACCCTCCCGGCTCCCGGTGCCGACTATTGCAGATATCGGCACCTATCTATAGCATCGGCCCGGGGTGACTGAAAGCTTTCAAAGCTGACCCACCCCCGCCGCCCGGCCATGATCCCCGCATGCCCGGTCGGCAGAAGTCCTCATGGATGGGAGGCACCGCGCCACCCGGCCGCATGCCGAGACAGCCGCCGGGAATCCCCGTTTCCCCCGCACAGAGTTTGGATCCCCCATGTTCAAACTGCTCACCGGCGTCACGACGGCCCTGACCGTCGCCGCGGCGCTGGCCGTCCCCGGACCGGCTGCAAGCGCGGACAAGAGCGTCGACCAGGCGACGATCGCGGACAGCAACCGTGCCCTGATCAGCCTCCGCACCCCGACCGGCAACTTCCTCTCCTGGCGGCTCCTCGGATCCGACCGGGCCGGCGCCGGTTTCGACGTCTACCGGGACGGCACGAGGCTGACGACCACCCTGGCCACCAACTTCACCGACACCGGCGCCCCGCCCGGCGCCACCTACACGGTCCGTCCGGCGGGCGCCGCCGCCACGACACTGGCCGCAACCTCGGGCGCGGCGGTCGCGCTGGCCGCCGCCTACCAGGACGTGCCGATCCAGGTCCCGGCCGGTGGCACCACACCCGACGGCGTCGCCTACACCTACAGCGCCAACGACGCCTCGGTCGGTGACCTGGACGGCGACGGCTCGTACGAGATCGTCCTCAAGTGGGATCCGTCCAACGCGAAGGACAACTCGCAGTCCGGCTACACCGGGCCGGTCTACATCGACGCGTACAAGCTGAACGGCACCCGGCTGTGGCGCATCAACCTGGGCCGCAACATCCGGGCGGGCGCGCACTACACCCAGTTCCAGGTCTTCGACTACGACGGGGACGGCAAGGCCGAGGTGGCGATGAAGACCGCTGACGGCACCGTCGACGGCGGCGGCACGGTGATCGGCAGTTCCAGCGCCGACTACCGCAACTCCTCCGGCTACATCCTGTCCGGGCCCGAGTTCCTGACCGTCTTCAACGGCCAGACCGGCCGGGCGATGGCGACCGCCGACTATGTTCCGGCGCGGGGCACGGTCTCCTCGTGGGGTGACAGCTACGGCAACCGGGTGGACCGGTTCCTGGCCGGCACCGCCTACGTGACCGGCTCCTATCCGAGCATCATCATGGCCCGCGGCTACTACACCCGTTCGGTGATCGTGGCCTGGGACTTCCGCAACGGCGCGCTGACCCGCCGCTGGACGTTCGACAGCAACTCGTCGACGAACGGCTCGGCCTGGGCCGGCCAGGGCAACCACCAGCTCTCCGTCGCCGACGTCGACAGCGACGGCAAGGACGAGATCATGTACGGCGCGATGGCCGTCGACGACAACGGCTACGGGCTGTGGACCAACGGGCAGGGTCACGGCGACGCCTACCACGTCGGTGACCTGATCCCGAGCCGTGCCGGGCTGGAGGTCTTCAAGGTCGACGAGAGCACGACGAAGCCGGCCGCCTGGATGGCCGACGCCCGTACCGGATCGATCATCTGGTCGAACGCCTCCTGTGGCTGCGACAACGGCCGGGGTGTCTCGGCCGACGTGTACGCCGGCAGTCCCGGCGCCGAGTCGTGGTCGTCGGCGGTGTCCGGCATCTACAACACGTCCGGGCAGAACATCGGGCGCAAGCCGTCCAGCGCGAACTTCGTCATCTGGTGGGACGGCGACGCGCAGCGGGAGTTGCTCGACGGCACCCACATCGACAAGTACGGCACGAGCGCCGACACCCGTCTGCTGACGGCGGAGGGTGTGCACTCCAACAACGGCACGAAGGCCACTCCGTCGTTGCAGGCCGACATCCTCGGTGACTGGCGTGAGGAGGTCATCTGGCCGACGACGAACAACACCGCGCTGCGGATCTACTCGACGACCACCGCGACGAGCATCTCCCGCCCGTCGCTGATGCAGGACCGGATGTACCGGGAGGCGGTGGCCTGGCAGAACACCGCCTACAACCAGCCGCCGCATCCGAGTTTCGCGATCGGCTGACCGCCGGCCGCCCGTCATCCCGCCGGGTTGGCGGGCGGCTCAGTCGTCGAGGGGGATCACGATGTCGTCGAGGGAGATCACGATGGCGCCGAGCCGCTGCTCGCTCTCGACGAGGCGGTGGGCGTCGGCCGCCGAGGACATCGGGAGGACGCGGTCGACGATCGGCCTGATCTCCCCCCTCTCGATCATGGCGGTGAGCGTGGCCAGCGCCTCCGCCGTCTCCGGGGCGAAGGTCACGATGGCGGTGCGGCGGTCGAGGACCTTCGACCGGAACAACACCGACAGGCGGGGGTTGCCGTTGAGATATCGGCCGCCGGGTTCGAGCATCCCGATCAAGCGGCGGTACGGCCCACCCGCGACCATGTCGAAGATGACGTCGTATCGCCGTCCCGTGGCTGTCACGTCGCCGGCCGTGTAGTCGTGGAAGTCCTGGGCGCCGATCCGGCGTACGAAATCCTCCTTGCTCCGATGGTCGACCGCCGTGACGTGCCCGCCCATCGCCCGGGCGATCTGGACGGCATGGGCCCCGATGCTGCCGCCGGCCCCGTTGATCAGCACCCGGTCACCGGTCCTGATCTTCGCCGACCGACACCACCTCGCCCGCGAAGTATCCGCCGAGGATGTGCCGCCGGGGCTTGGTGATGCCGAACGCGAGCCGTAGCGGCAGCGCGAGCCGACGGACCGGGAAGTGGAGGCTGCGCAGCTCGCAGTCGGACTTGGTGGCCTCGGCCGCCCGGACCCGGATCAGGATCTCGCCGTCACCCGGGACCGGCGCGGGCACCTCGGCCAGGGTCAGCACATCAGGCCCGCCGTAGCGGTGGTGGACGACAGCTCTCACGAGGGCCATGGGACCGCCGGAATCTCGATCTGTCAATAAACTGTTCCATGGGCTTCAATGTGTGCCATGGCGATCACGCGTCCGGCCGTACCCCTGCTGATGGTTTTGACGCTCCTGGCCGGTCTGCTGCCCGGCGCCGCGCCGGCGGCCGCGACCACCGCGGCGGCCGAGCCGGGCTGGACGGGGCCGCTGTCGACGCGGGGGCGGTATGTCGTCGACGCCGGCGGGCAGCGGTTCAAGTTGCGGTCCGCCAACTGGCACGGCGCGAGCGGCACCTGGAACGGCTCCGGCGACACCGCCGACAACGCGAACCATCACGCCGGCGAGAACTCCGGCCGGATCCCGCTCGGCCTGGACCGGGCGCCGATCGCGACGATCGTCGCCGGCTTCCGCGACCTGGGCCTCAACAGCGTGCGCCTGCCGTTCTCCAACGAGATGGTCCGCGACAGCACGCCGGTCAGCGACGCCGCCGTGGCCGCCAACCCCCAACTGCGAGGATCAACCCCCTTGCAGGTGTACGACCGGGTGGTCGCCGAACTCACCGGCGCCGGTCTCGCGGTGATCCTCAACAACCACACCAACACCACCCGCTGGTGCTGCGCGGTCGACGGCAACGAGCGGTGGAACACGTCGCAGAGCGTCCAGCAGTGGGAGGACGACTGGCTGTTCATGGCCCGCCGCTACCGGGACAATCCGCGGGTGGTCGGCGCCGACCTGTACAACGAGGTGCGCCGCACGATCCTCGACGACCCGAACTGGGGCTGGGGCAACGCCCACGACTGGTTCGCCGCCTCGCAGCGCGCCGGTGACCGGATCCTCGCCGAGGCCAACCCCAACCTGCTGATCATCGTCGAGGGCATCAACTGGACCGGCATCCCGGTCGACGGGTTCGCCCACGAGCGGCCCACCCTGCGCCCGGTGCGCACCCTGTCGCACACGCTGGTCAGGTCGGGGAAGCTGGTCTACTCGGCGCACTTCTACGACTACACCGGCCCGAACCACAGCGGCGCCACCGGCACGGGCGAGACCACCGATCCGCGCTACCGCGACCTGAGCCCGGCCGACCTGGCCGCCGTCGTCGACCGGGACGCGCTGTTCGTGGCGGGGGAGGCGGGCAACCACTTCACCGCGCCGGTGTGGATCAGCGAGTTCGGCGTCGACGCGAACGCGAGCGAGGGCAGTCGGCAGCGCGCCTGGTTCGAGAATTTCGTGGACATCCTGATCCGGGCGGACGCCGACTTCGCCTACTGGCCGGCGGTCGGCTGGGCGGAGAGCGGCAACGAGTGGGGGCTGCTGTTCTTCGACGCCGCGGGGCGGCGGTCTGGGATCATCGACGGCCCGGACTGGCGGTCCGGCGCCTGGCGGCGGCTGGTCACGGCCACTTCGAGGCAGGGGTACGTCGCACCGGTCGCGGCGCGCAGCATGCTCAGCCCCGACCACGGCGACTTCATCGCGTCGGCGACGATGCGGGGCCGGCCCGACTGGGACAGCGGCGCGCGCAAGGCCGCCTGTCCGGACGGCCAGCGCCTGATCGGCCTGAGCCACACCGGCAACCGGGGCCTGTGCACCGACCACGGCCGCCCGGTGTCCTGGAGCGCGTACCAGGTGGTAACCGGTGAGCAGCACGTCTCCCGGGACTGGGCGTCCGGCTACACGAAACTGCAGTGCCCGGCGACGTCGGTGCTGGTCGGCTACGCGGTCCGCGGCGCGGCGGTGTCGAGCGCCCTGTGCGCGACGGCGATCACGGCGGCGGCCGACAGCGGCCGGACGGTGTGGTTCGACCGGGGCGACAACCGTCCGGCGGGCGGCCCGGGCGGCGACTTCGCCGGCGGCCACTACAAGGGCCAGTGCGCCGACGACGAGTACGTGGCCGGGATCGCCTACACCGGGCGGTTCCTGTCGTCACGTACCCCCGACGCTCTTCTCTGCCGTCGTCTGCCGTAGCTTCTGTTTCTTCACCTCGTACATCGCCACGTCGGCGCGGTGCAGCAGGTCGTCGATCTCGACGTCGCCGGGGCGGGCGACGGCCACACCGATGCTGGCGCTGGGCTGGATCACGGTCGGGCCGACGTCGATCGGCTCGGCCATCGCGGCCCGGATCCGGCGTACCACCGCCTCGGCGTTGTCCGGTTCGGTCAGGTTCGTCAGGACGACGGCGAACTCGTCACCGCCGAGCCGCACCACCAGGTCCGAACCGAGCACGCAGCGGCGCAACAGCTCGGCGAACCCGACGAGCAGCCGGTCACCGGCCCGGTGGCCGAACTCGTCGTTGATCTGCTTGAACCCGTTCATGTCGATGACCAGCACGGCGACGGTCGTCTCGTTGCGGTGGGCGCGCGCCATCGCGCGGGGCAGGGCCTCGTACATCTGCACCCGGTTGGCGAGCCCGGTCAGCTGATCGGTGACGGCCATCCGGCGGCTCTCCCGGGCGGCGATCATCTGCCGGGCGAAGACGAGCGTGGAGACCAGGAACGCGCCGGCGATCAGTCCGCTCGCCGGGTACGGGTGTTCGACCCCCACGGTCAGCATGAGCAGCAGATAGCCCGGGACCGCCGTCAGGTAGGGCCAGCGGGGCGCGGCGCCGGTGGCGGACACGCCGGGCACGGGCGGCCGGCCCGAGCGCCACACCTGCAGGTACGGGGCGAGCATCAGCATGAAGAGCCCGGCGACCCAGAAGGTGGTCTGGTCGGAGGAGGGCCACAGCGACCCGCCGTGGTTGACCACGTAGGCGCGGCGCACGTCGCCGATGAGCAGCAGCAGGATGGCGGCCACGACGGTCATCAGCGGCGCCCGTGCCGCGGCGGTCTCGGTGCCCTGCAGCAGCACGACACCGACACCGAAGAGCAGCGCCGCGAAGAGCAGCGGCCGTAGGATGCCCGGGATCAGTTCGTGCCACGAGGCCGAGGCGGCGCCGGCCAGCGCCGGGCTGAGCACGAGGAACCAGAGGATCATCGCCGAGCCGGCGGCGGCGACACCGGCGTCCAGCCAGAGCTTGATCCGCTCCACCGGGGAGTGCGGCAGGCGGGTGAAGGCCAGGATCCCGGCCAGCGTGACCGGCGGGATGAGCAACTGGCCGACCTCGGGCAGGCTGGGGAACCGCTGGGCGGGCATGACCGCGTACAACGTCACGTCGACGAGCCACAACGCGTAGGTCGGGAGCATCCACCGCCAGGCCCGCCGGACCCGGGGCGGCAGGCCGGGCAGGCGGCCGGCCAGGGCCGCGAAGATCAGTCCGAGCAGGCTGAACAGCATCTCCGCGCCACCGACCACGGACATGTAGACAGCGGGGTCGGCGCCGCCCAGGGCCGGGACGGCGAGAGTCGTCGCGGCGCCCAGGCCGAGCAGCACCAGGAGCCCGGCAGTGGCCAACCGACGCCGCACCATGTCGTTCTGCTCGGCACGCGCGGGTGGGAACTGAGGCCACATTTACTGTTAAGAACCCTTGATATTTACGTATGTGAACTTCAAGATGTGGTCACACACGTCACATTCTTCGTCGAGGAGTTCGCCATGAGGGTTCGCCGCACGATGCTGGCCCTGGTCGCCGGAGTGGGGGTGGTGCTGGGTTCGGCCGTCGCCTTCGCCTCGACCGGTAACGCGGCCGTGGCCTGCTCCTCGACGATCTGGGCCGAGGGGGTCAGCTACACCGCCGGCCAGCAGGTCACCTACCAGGCGACGCTCTACCAGGCGCTGGTCACGCACACCGCCTGGGCCGGCACCGGCTGGAACCCGGCCGCCACGCCGACCCTGTGGAAGAGCCTCGGCGGGTGCGACGGCGGCGTCAACCCGTCGCCGTCGCCGTCCCGCTCGACCGGCCCCAGCCCCAGCCCCAGCGTCTCGGTCAGCCCCAGCCCGTCGACCAGCCCCAGCAACCCCACCGGCTGCGGGGTCAAGGGCCGCCCGGCCGGCAAGGTGCTGCAGGGCTACTGGGAGAACTGGGACGGCGCCTCCAACGGCGTTCACCCCGGCCTGGGCTGGATCCCGATCAACGACAGCCGGATCACGCAGCACGGCTACAACGTGCTGATGGCCGCCTTCCCGGTGATCCGCTCGGACGGCACGGTGCTCTGGGAGAACGGCATGGACGCCGGCGTCAAGGTGCCGACGGCCGCCGAGATCTGCGCCGCCAAGGCCCAGGGCGCCACGATCCTGATGTCGATCGGTGGCGCGGCCGCCGGCATCGACCTCAGCTCCAGCGCCGTCGCCGACCGGTTCGTGGCCACCATCGTGCCGATCCTCAAGCAGTACAACTTCGACGGCATCGACATCGACATCGAGACAGGGCTCTCCGGCAGCGGCAGCATCACCACGCTGTCGACCTCGCAGGCCAACCTGATCCGCATCATCGACGGCGTGCTCGCGGCCATGCCGTCCAACTTCGGCCTCACCATGGCGCCGGAGACGGCGTACGTCACCGGCGGCTCGGTCACCTACGGCTCGATCTGGGGCTCGTACCTGCCGATCATCAAGAAGTACCTGGACAACGGCCGCCTGTGGTGGCTGAACATGCAGTACTACAACGGCAGCATGTACGGCTGCTCCGGTGACTCCTACGGCGCCGGCACCGTTCAGGGCTTCACCGTGCAGACCCAGTGCCTCAACAGCGGCCTCACGATCCAGGGCACCACCATCAAGATCCCCTACGACAAGCAGGTCCCGGGCCTGCCCGCCCAGTCCGGCGCGGGCGGCGGCTACATGACGCCGTCGCTGGTCACCCAGGCGTGGAACAGCGTCCCCGGCATCAAGGGCCTGATGACCTGGTCCATCAACTGGGACGGCTCGAAGAGCTGGACCTTCGGCGACAACGTCAAGGCCATCCAGGGCCGCTGATCAGGATGATCTTGTGGCGTAGTTGATCAGAAAGGTACAGTCGCGGCTCCCGGTGTCCGTCGCCCGGGAGCCGCGACTCGTCCCCGTGCCGAAGTGGATCGCCGTGAGAACGTCTGCCCTGGACCGTGCCGTCGCCCGGCTCGCCGGCAACGGGGCCCGCGCCCTCGCCAACCGCTACCTGAGCGTCTCCACCGACCCCGGTGAGGGCGACCCCGGCGCGCTGACCCTGCGGGACGCCGCCGAGCGCGGGGACTGGCCCGCCGTCCGGGCCTTCCTGGCCGCCGTGACCGACCCCCGGGCTCGCATCTTCTACCTGCGCACGGTCGCCGGGGTGCGGGGCGCCGAGACATGGCTGTCGCGGGCCGCCCGGGCCGACGGTGACATCCTGGCCCGCCTGGCGTACGGCTACCGGCTGATCACCTGGGCCTGGGAGGCGCGCGGCAGCAACGCGGGCTTCACCGTCTCCGGTGGACGGGCCCGTGACTTCGGGGAGCGGCTGGCGCAGGCCGAGTCGTGCCTCGGCGACGTCGTCCTGCACGAGCCCGGTGACGCCGACGCCTGGGCCGGCCTGCTCGTCTGCAACCGGGGCCTGCAGCGCGGGATCGACGAGGCGTGGCGCCGGTTCGGCGAGGCCCGTGCCGCGGACCCGCACCACCTCGGCGCGCACGCCGCCCTGCTCCAGCAGCTCTGCGCCAAGTGGGGCGGCGACGACTACACGATGTACCGGTTCGCCGTCGACTCCGCGGCCGCCGCGCCCGAGGGCACCCCGCTGGCCTGCCTGGTCCCGGAGGCGCACATCGAGATCTGGACCGGTGGCGCCGGACAGCGGCACATCCGCCGGGCGGAGACGATCGAGGAGATCCGCGCCGCCGCCGCCCGCGGGCCGGGCCACCCCGCCTACCGGCCGTTCCCCGGCGACGCCGTGGTGCACAACCTGTTCGCCCGCGCCTTCATGAACGCCGGCCTCCCGGGGGAGGCCGCACCGCACTTCGCCGCGGCCGGCAACCGGGTGGTGGATCACGTCTGGGCCGACGCCGCCTACTTCTGGCCGGAGTCGCTCATCCACCTGTCGTACCTCCGTGAGCGTCGCAAGGCGGTCCGCTAGGGATACGGTTGACATGCGGGAAAGGGCTTTCTAGCGTCGGGATTCCATCGATGAGAGGGAATCGCTATGAAGCGTCGCTCCGTGCTCTCCCTGCCCGCCGCTGCCGCCCTCGCCGCGCCGCACCTGACCGACGCCCTGGCCGCCGCCGGATTCGAGGGCCCGTCGGTGGTCACCGGCAACCTCCCGGTCTTCCACGAGCGCCTCAAGGACGAGCTGACCTTCCCCCTCGCCTGGCCGCGCGCCCACGACCGGGACTTCCGTGGCTGGAAACGCCGTGCCCGCCACCAGTTCGAGAGCCTGCTCTGCGAGCCCGCCGATCACACCCCGTTCGCCCCGGAGATCATCGACGAGCAGGCCGGCCCCGGATACCGCCGCCGCCAGATCGTCCTCGACCTCACCCGCCACAGCCGGGTCCGCGCGACCATGCTGGTGCCCGACGGCCCCGGGCCGTTCCCGGCCGCGCTCCTGCTCCACGATCACGGCGCCAAGTTCGACATCGGCAAGGAAAAACTCATTCAGCCGTGGTACGACGACACTCGTCTCGCCTCCGCGCAGGCCTGGGCGACCCGCTACTTCAGCGACCGGTTCCCCGGCGACCACCTCGCCCGCAACGGCTACGCGGTCCTCGCCGTCGACGCGCTCGGCTGGAGCGACCGGAGCGGGCTCACCTACGAGAACCAGCAGGCCCTGGCGAGCAACCTGTTCAACCTCGGCTCGTCACCGGCCGGGCTGATGGCCCGCGAGGACGCCCGCGCCGCCGCCTTCCTGGCCACCGTGCCCGAGGTCGACCCGCGACGGATCGCCGCCGTCGGCTTCTCCATGGGCGGTTACCGGGCCTGGCAGGTCGCCGCGCTCTCCGACCACATCGCCGCCACCGTCGCCGTCTGCTGGATGACCGGTCTCAAGGAGATGATGGTGCCCGGCAACAACACCCTGCGCGGCCAGTCCGCCTTCTACATGCTGCATCCGGGCCTCTACCGGCACCTCGACATCCCGGACGTGGCGAGCCTGGCCGCGCCCCGCCCGATGTTCGTGACGGGCGGCGAGCTGGACCCGCTCTTCACCGCCGAGGGGGTCGCCGTCGCGCACGCCAAGCTCGCCCGCGTGTGGTCCGATCAGCGCGCCGCCCACCGCCTGCGGACCGAGACGTGGCCCGGCCTGGGCCACGTCTTCACCGCCGAGATGCAGGACGAGGCCGTCACCTGGCTCGACCGCCACCTGTGACCCTCAGCGCAGCTCGACCTGTACCCCGTCCCGGCCGAGGTAGGCGACCAGTCCGTCGAGCGTGACGGCGGCCGTCCAGCTCTTCCGGTCGTAACCAGCCACCAGGTGGCGGCGCGCCACGTCGGAGTCGTGCCAGATCATGCGAAACCCGGGGGTCGCGCCGCCGCCGCCGGTGACGGCGTTCTCGTGCAGCCAGAACAGGTCGCCGCCGAACCAGCCGCCGGGCCCGTTGATCGCCTCCCCGATCGCGCAGTAGAACGCGTCAAGGTCGGTGACGTGCCGTCCGTCCAGGTGGTAGACCGTTCCGTCGGGCTTGTCCGGTGCCCGGCGACGATGGACGGCGGCGGTCTGCACCCACAGGTAGCGGCCACTGCGATCGAGGGCGGCCCACTGGTCGGGCTCGGCCGGCCCACCGGCTCGCCACATGTCCCACAGCGGCCTTTCGTTGGCGGCCAGCGGCTCCGGCACCCGGGCGTCCAGGGCGACATCGACGAGACCGTCACCGAGCGCGGACGGGGACGTGGCGATCACCTGCCCGACGATCCGCTGCTGCCAGCTCAGATCGTGGACCGTGCCGTCGACGCGCACATGGGACACCTCGGCCTCGACGAAACCGGCCGGCCCGGGGCGGCAGCCGCGCAGCGTCACCGGAGGACCCGGTGGCCAGGCCGGCGGACGTTCATGGAACAACCCGGCCACGGCACGACACTCGCCCACAGGCTGGTCGCCGTCGAACAGCAGCCAGTGCGGAATGCCGGGAGCCACGCTGCCGCCGGCGTTGGCGGTGTCGGGCTCACGATGACCCTCGATCTCGACGTCGAGCCGCCCGGATCCGTCGGCGGCCGGCCGGTGCCCGATGATCCGGACGTCGAGCAGGGACTCCAGCGTGTCCACGGGACTCCAGGACTCCGGCGCCTCGAGGATCAGATTGCCGAACCAGGACGGTTCAGCGCCGCCGATCGCGGCCCGTAACCGGCCGGACGGCTCGCAGCCCAGCAGGGTCCAACGCTCGTAGACCGGATCGAGCGGGAACGTCAGATCGGTGAAGAGACCGTCGATCTCCATGCACTCAGCGATCTGCGCCTCGGTGTTCGCGTCCGACAGTTGCCAGCGGAAGGGGATCGACACGCGCCGACCCTAACCGCTGGCCGGGGACCTCGATGTAGCGGTGGGTCAGCCAGGAGATGCCGAACACCGCCGCGAGATAGCCGGCCGCGATCACCGGGTCGGGGACGTCGGCGGAGAGCAGCGGGCGGCCCAGCTCGATCAGGGCGTAGTGGACCAGGTAGACCGAGTAGCTGATCACGCCGATCCGGGCGAGCCAGGCCGGGGTGTGCCGGTGGCGCAGCAGCATCCCGGCGGCGAAGGAGCCGCCGAAGACCAGCAGGGTGATCACCGAGCGGGCGATGTAGCGCGGCGTCAGCGCGTGCAGCGTGGCCAGCTCGCCGATCCACGCGAACAGCAGCGACCCGGCCACCACGGTGATCACCGCGCCGGCCCGCCACCAGGACGTCCGCCCGTGGTCGGCGCGGTGGATCACGGTGCCGGTGAACATCACGGCGACGATCAGCAGGCCGTCGTGCGCGTGCGCCGGATCCATGTTGAACAGCAGCAGCGCCAGGGCCAGCCCGCCGAGCAGCAGCCCGCCGGCCACCTCGGCCCAGCGCCGCCCGGACACCGCACCGGCCAGGCCGAGCGCCAGGACCGCGGCGGTCACCACCGGCACCTCGCCGAACCGCAGCGGGACCAGCGGCGTGGTGGCCGCCCCGGCCAGTGCCAGGACGACCGGCGGGAGGATCGAGCGGGTGGCCCGTACCGTGAAAAGGGTCGTGACGAGAAGGTAGAACGCCATCTCGAAGGAGAGCGTCCAGAACACCGCTGTGATCAGCGGCACACCGGCCAGGAACGGCAGCATCGTAGCGTGCCCGACCGCCGTGGCCAGCGGGTCCGCCGGCGGGTGCGCGACGGCAAGGACCGCGATCGCGGCGAGGTAGAGCGGGAAGAGTCGCCGGACCCGGCTGCGCCAGAACGCCCGGAGATCACCGTGCCGCTCCAGCGACGCCGGGATGATATAGCCGCTGACCAGGAAGAACAGCATCACGCCGGCGGGGCCGGCATGCAGCCACTCGCCGGTGACAGCCCGCAGATCGGTGAAGACGAAACGGGTCAGATGTGCATAGACCACCAACAGGACGGCCACGGCACGGAGCCCGTCGAGCCAAGCCAACCTGGGTGCGGTCATCGGGAAAAGATAGTTGACTCGGGGGCATGTCGATATGGACCAGTGAGCTCGCGGGGACCCTGCATCACGACACGATCGATTCCCAGGCGCTTCGCGGCAACGTTCTCGGTGACCCGCACGAGCGGCCGCTCTGGGTGTACACCCCGCCCGGCTACGAACCGGACGGCGACCACCGTTACCCCACGATCTACGTCATCCAAGGCTATTCCGGCCAGGTGGCGATGTGGGGGAACCGGACCCCGTTCCGCCAGCCGTTCGTGGAGACCGCCGACCAGGTGTTCGCGCAGGGCAGGGCGCCGGGCTGCATCCTCGTCTACGTGGACGCGTGGACGGCGTACGGCGGCTCGCAGTTCGTCGACTCCCCGGGCACCGGCAACTACCACACCTACCTCTGCGACGAGGTGGTGCCGTATGTGGACGCCAACTACCGTACGATCGCCGACCGGGAGTCACGGGCCATCACCGGCAAGTCGTCCGGCGGGTTCGGGGCGATGATCACGCCGATGCTGCGCCCGGACCTGTTCGGCGCGCTGGCCACCCACGCCGGCGACGCGCTCTACGAGTACTGCTACCTCAACGAGTTCGCCAAGGCCGCCCGGGCGCTGCGCGACTACGACCACGACATCCTGGCGTACTGGAAGGACTTCCAGTCCCGGGTCGCGTTCACCAAGGAGGAGGACATGCTCCTCGTCCTCGTCCTGGGCTGCACGGCGGCGTTCTCGGCCGACCCGGACGGCACCCCTCGCCTGCCCTTCAACCCGCGGACCGGCGAGCTGCTGCCCGAGGTGTGGCAGCGGTGGCTGCACTGGGACCCGATCCGGATGATCGACAGGTACGCCGACGAGCTGCGCTCCCTGCGGGCGGTGTGGATCGACGCCGGCACCCGCGACGAGTGGTTCCTGGACCTGGGCGCGGAGGCGTTCCGGGCCGGGCTGCTGCGGATCGGCGTGCCGGAGGACCGGATCGCGTTCGAGCTGTTCCCGGCGAAGCACGGCGGCATCGACTGGCGCTATCCGCTCGCCGTCGAGTGGCTGGCCAACCGGCTTCAGCGCTGATCGGAGCAGTTGCGGATGCCGTGCTCCCGCAGGGCCCGCAGGCAGCGCTGACGGGCGGCCCGGCCGCCGACGGCCACCGGGGTACCACCCGACCAGCCGCTGTGCAGGGCCAGCAGGACCGCCCGCGCCGGTGCGACGCCGGGCAGCGCGTGCCACAGCGCGGTGACCGTCGAGTCGAGGGTGTGGTCGCGGTCCGGCCCGAGGACGACGGCCCCGGCCCCGTCGTCGAGCCGGTGCGGGCCGGGGTCGGCGGGCACGCCCTGGATCCGCGGCCACACCTCGGCGACCAGGGCCGGCACGTCGACCAGGGCGCGGAAGTCCAGGCCCGGCGGGCGCGGCGGGCTGACCGGCGGGTCGGCGTTGTCGAGGCCGAGCAGGTGGTCGCGCTGCCGGGCGAGTTCGCCGGGCCACTCGGCGGCGTGCACGACGTTGGCGAACGGGCCGTCGGCGTGCCGCGACCGGATCTCCCGCTTCACCCGCCGGGCGGCCTCGAACGCGTCCGGGCCGCTGACCAGCAGCAGCGCGGACGGCCCGGTGGTGAGGTAGCGGTCCAGGAAACCCAGCGTGAGACTGTGCCCGGCGTCGGAGTACTCCGACCACAGATACCGGACGTCGGCGGGGGAGAGCGTCACCGCTCTCCGCCCGTCGATCGTCAGGCCGGCCGCTACGGCGGCCCGTTCCACATCACCGCCCAGACCGCGCCGCAGGCAGTCCGGTTTCAGCAGGACGAACGCTCGCACGCCGCCCAACCTAGCGGTGCTCAGCCGGCCAGGTGACCCCAGCGGTCGGCCAGCTCGTCCCAGGTGCCCTGGTCCTCGACGCGGCCGCCGATCAGCACGACCACCCGGTCGGCCTGGGCCAGGGCGGCCCGTTTCGAGGTCGAGCCGACCACCGTCACCCCGTGCGAGCGCAGCGCCCGCCACAGCTCCAGCTCCGTCGTCACGTCCAGCGCGGACGAGACGTCGTCGGCGATCAGCAGCTCGGTCCGCGGCGCGAGCGCCCGGGCCAGCGCCAGCCGCTGCAGCTGGCCACCGGAGAGCCGGGTGCCCTTGTGCCCGATCAGCAGCTGCAGGCCACCACCGGCCGCGGCCAGGTCGTGCTCCAGCTGCGCCACCGACACCGCGCCGGCCGCGTCCACCTCGTGCCCGAGCTGGATGTTGTCGGCCACCGTCCCGGACAGCACCCGCGGCAGCTGCGCCACGTAGCCGACCTGGTTCGGCCGCAGGAAGATCTCCGGCTCGTCCACCGGGTCACCGTTCCAGCGCAGCTCGCCGGTGTGGTGCACGATCCCGGCGAGCGCCCGCAGCAGCGACGACTTGCCGGCTCCGACCGGGCCGAGCACCAGCACCAGCTCACCGCGTTCGACGGTGAGGTCGACGTCGCGTACCCCCAGTGCTCCGTTCTCGTGCACCGCGCTGAAGCCAGACAGCTGCAGCGTGCGCAGCGGGTTGCGGGGCGCCGTCGGCGGCGCCGGCGCCGTCCCGGCCGAGATGTCCACACCGGACACGTCGGCCGAGTACTCCGACGTGCCGGTCATCGCGGCCGTCCGGTTCGTCCACACCTTCGCCGACGGGAAGTGCGACACCAGCGACGCCGTCGTCCACGCGAACCAGCGGGCCGCGCCGAGCACCGACACCGCGATCAGCGCCGCCGCCGGGGTCAGGTGACCGGCCAGATAGAGCGCCCACGCCGCGATCGGCAGCAGACCGCTCGCGATCGACGGCGTGGACCGTGCCCACACCTGGATCGCGATCTCCCGGCGCTGCAGTTCGCTGCGGGTGGCGTCGAGGTCGGCCAGATGCGCCAGCACCGGATCGGTCGCGCCGGCCAGTTTCACCGTGCGCGCCGCCGAC
The DNA here is from genome assembly GCF_900113015.1 of Actinoplanes philippinensis. Classification (GTDB taxonomy): domain Bacteria; phylum Actinomycetota; class Actinomycetes; order Mycobacteriales; family Micromonosporaceae; genus Actinoplanes; species Actinoplanes philippinensis. Next base: position 107,068 of record NZ_FONV01000003.1, on the reverse strand, counting down.
AGCGAGGACACCAGCGATGTCGCGAACGCGGCCCGGGCGGCCACCGTCTTGCGGGCCGCCCTCTCCAGCCGCGGCCCGAACAGCGTCGCCGCCAGCCCGGACAGCACCATCGTCCCGGCGAAGAACAGCCCCGGCACGATCGACTGCGAGAAGATCGTCATCGACGCCAGCGCGAACAGCGCGATGGTGTTGTCGATGACGTTGTCGGCCAGCTGGACCACCCGCTCGGTGTCACCGCCCTGCGCCACCACCTCGGCCGGGGTGTGCTTGCTGACCCGGCGCGGGCCGATCTGCCCGTGCAGCAGGCGCAGGCTGATCCGCAGCATCTGCCGCACCCACCACTCCGGGAACCACGCCCCGGTGTAGTAGAGCGACGGGATCAGCGCGAGCAGGCCGACGGCGATGCCGAGCGCCGGCAGCAGCGGGTTGCCCATGCCGTCGACGACGTTCGCCCACAGCAGCGGCAGGATCGCGCCGTCGAAGCCGAGCAGCACCAGGCCCAGGAAGAACACGCAGGCGCCCAGGCCGTACCGCTTGTCGTTGGTGGCCAGCCGGACGATCTCGCGCATCGTGTGCGAACGCGGGGGTTCCGGCAGCGCCGGCGGCTCCACCGTGGGCAGGGGGTTCGACAGCGCGTCCGGGCCCAGCTCCTCGCGCATCCCGGTGTCCCAGTCACGCTCCTCCAGCAGCACCCCGCCGCCACCCGCCGGGGCCGGCACCGCGAGGTTGCTGCTCGCCATCAGCTCGGCGAAGCGGCGCGACTCGCGCAGCGGCCCCTGCTCCAGGACCTCGCCGTCGGCCAGCACCACGACCTCGTCGCAGCGCTGCACCGACGACAGGCGGTGCGCCACGATCACGCCGATCCGGCCCTCCAGCAGCCGGTCGGTGGCCCGCTGCACCCATGACTCGGTGACCGGGTCCATCCGGGCGGTCGCCTCGTCGAGGATCACCACCTGCGGGTCCCGGACCAGGATCCGGGCGAACGCCACCAGTTGCTCCTGCCCGGCCGACAGCTTGTAGCCGCCCTCGCCGAGCCGGGTGTCCAGGCCGTCCGGCAGGCCGGCGACCCAGGCGGTCAGGCCCAGCTCGTCCAGCGCCGCCCCGGCCCGCGGCTGCAGGTCACGGTCGAACAGCGCGATGTTCTCGGCCAGCGTGCCGGCCAGGATCTCGGTACGCTGCGGGACGATCGCGGTCCGCCGGCGCAGCGCCTCGACACTGATGTCGTTGATGTCGATGCCGCCCAGGAAGACCGTCCCGCGGGGCACGTCGACGGCCCGGGTCAGCACCTTCGCCAGCGTCGACTTGCCGGAGCCGGTCCGGCCGATCAACGCGTACGACCGGCCGCGTGCGAAGGTCACGCTGACCCCGCGCAGCGCCGGCGGCCGGCTGCCGTCCGACTCGCCGTAGCGGAAGGTCAGATCGCGCACCACCAGGTCGCCGTCGACCGGGGCCACCCCGTCGACCGGCTCCTGCGCCACCTCGGTCAGCAGCCGCACCCGGCCCCAGGCGCCCAGCGCGTTCTGCATCTCCGGCACCATCCGGGTCAGGTGCTCCAGGGTGCCGCCGAAACCGAGCGCGAGCAGCCACACCGCGGTCAGCCGGGACGCGCCGATGTGGCCGGTCATCAGCGCCCAGGCGCCGCCGACCACCAGTGACGCGATCAGCGCGCGGCTGATCCCGCCGGCGGTCATGGTCACCTTCGCCGACATCCGCCACACCCGGCGGCCACGGCGCAGGACCTCGGCCGAGCGCAGGGCGTAGAGGCGGCGGACGTACGGCGCGGCCAGGCTGGTACGCACATCGTCCTGCCCGTGGATGGCCTCCTCCATCACCGCGGCCAGGTCCGACCAGGCCTCCTCCTCGGCGATGCGGACCGGCCCGATCCGCTGGACCGGCTTGTTCATCACCACGAACAGCAGCGTCGCCACCGCGATCATCGCGAGCGCGGCCGGCCACCACACGAAGAACGTGGTCACCACGGAGAGCGTGGCCACCGCCAGCGACTGCGCCAGGCGTACGCCGCTGCCCCGCAGGTCGGAGCCCACCTGGTAGACGTCGGAGTCGATGCGGTCGAGCAGCTCGCCGACCGGGGTGTTCTCCAGGGTGGGGATGTCCTGGCCGAACGCCACCCGGTTGAGGGTCCGGCGGGTCCTGGCGGCCCAGTCGGCGGTCAGGGTCGACGCGACCAGGCCCACCACCACATCGGTGATCACCGACGCGACCAGGCCCGCGGCCAGCAGCAGGAAAAGCGGGACCGAACGGTCGACGAGCACCGGGCCGGCCAGGGCTAAGGACCCCGCCGAACCGGACGCGCCGATGACTATCAGGAACGCGACGAGCGCGGTGCGACTTCGGCTCGTGGCCCACAGGTCGCGAAGCAGACGCATGAAGAATCCTCAGGGCGCGAAGGGGAAGGCGGTGCACCCATCCTGCTCGGCCCATAGAGCACGTCTCAACAGGTTTATTCCCGACAATCCGCCCGGCGCGGGTCAGTCGACAGAGGACTTCCACCAGGTCCGTCGCCCGATGACCTCCTGCAGTTGCTCCAGCCGGACGGTCAGCAACGCGCCGTGCGTCGCCGGGTCGGTGACCGCCAGGCGCGCGTCGGCGGCCAGGTGGCTCGCGTGGCGCAACTCGCAGGCGGCGCGCAGCTCGTCCGGCGTCGTCCCGGTCGCCCCGGCCACCACGTCCAGGACCGTCAGCCGGTGCGGCCCGCTGTCCGCGATCACGAAGAACCAGTCGTCCATCGGGTCACCGAACCGGGCCCACTCGAAGTCCAGCAGCGCGGTGATCACGTCGCCGTCGGCCAGCCAGTTGCCCCAGTGACAGTCCGCGTGCACCGGAACCGTCGTGGGCACGTGCTCCGGCGCGTCGCCGGCCAGCGCGAGGAGTCCGTCGATCAGGGCCGGTGGCGCGGCCTCGGCGATGGCCTCGATCTCCCCGACCAATGTGGTACGCCCGGCGAAGCCGCCGTGGTCGAGCGGTTCCCGCAGGATCCGGCCGGCGTCCACCGGCGGTGTCCACCCGTGCAGGGCTTGCAGACGCCGGACCGCCTGCTCGGCCAGCGCCCGCGCGGTCACCGCGTCCACCCGGGGCAGCCCCATCCCCGGCGGGTCACCGGGCATCCGTGCATAACAGGCGAACCGGACCTCGCCGTCGCCGGCCTGATGGACACCCGCGGCGAGCAGCGGCGCCGCCACCCCGGCCGGCAGAAACGGAGCCAGCGCGATCTCCCGCTCCAGCCGCGGATGGCGCCCCGCCTCGATCACCTTGACCACCACGTCCGCGCCGACGAACACCTGATGCGACAGGCTGTCCGCCCCGGCCAGCGGCCCCGGATCACGGCCCAGCGCGGTCGTGGCGATCTCGCGGGCGAGGTGCTGCGTCAACGACCGTTCCCGGGCCGGCCCGACCGCAGCGTGAGCAGCGTGATCTCGCTCGGCGCGAAGATCCGGAACGGCGGCCCCCAGAAACCGGTGCCCCGGCTCGTGTAGAGCTGCGTCCGCTCCGAGTGCCGGGACAGGCCCTGCAGGCTCGGCTGGTCGGTGAGGACCAGGTAGTGGAACGGCCACATCTGACCGCCGTGCGTGTGACCGGACAGCTGCAGGTCGACGCCGTGCGCCACCGCGTCCTTGATCTGCTGCGGCTGGTGGGCGAGCAGCAGCACCGGCAGATCCGGGTCGGCGCCGGCCAGGGCGGCCTCGTGGTCGGTCCGGTGGCCGGGCAGCCCGGAGCCCCCCGCCGTACGGTCGTCGACCCCCGCCACCACCAGCGAGTCGCCGCCCCGGGTGACCAGGACGTGCCGGTTGTGCAGCGTCTCCCAGCCGAGGTGCTCCATGTGCTCGACCCAGCCCTGCGCGCCGCTGTGATACTCGTGGTTGCCGGTCACGTAGACCCGCGCGAACCGGGCGCGGATGTCGCCGAGCGGCGCGGCCATCTCCAGCCGCTGCTCGACCAGGCCGTCCGCGATGTCGCCGGTGTGCGCCACGATGTCGGCGTCGAGCGAGTTGACCACCTCGGTGACGCCCCGCGACCAGCGCGCCCGGTCGATCGGCCCGTAGTGGGTGTCGGTGATCAGCACGACCTTCAGCCCGTCGAGGCCGGGACCCAGCCGCGGGATCGTCACGTCGACACGCCGCACCCGGGAGACCCGCATCGCCTCGATGTGACCCCAGACCAGCAGGCCGGCGGAGACCACCACGACACCCGCCGACACCAGCCGCGACCGGATCGGGTCGTCGACGCCGAGGACGAGCAGGACCAGGCCGGCCAACTGCCCGATCAGCGACCAGGTGAACAGCACCCACACCACGCCGAGCAGCGTGTCGGCGATCCGGGACTCGCGGTCACGGTGGCCGCCGTGACCGCGGAACATCAGATAGGGGAAACCGGCGGCGACCCCGGCGAACAGCAGCGTGCCCGCGACGAGGACCGGCAGCGGCCAGTCGTTGCCCGACCACACGAGCGTCGCCCACGGCACACCGAACAGCAACGACAACACCGCGACCAGAACCAGACCGAAACGCGCGAACCTGGGCCCGCGCCTGCGCGGCTCGGTCTCGACCGCCTCATCCACCGACATGACGGCAAGCATGCCACTGCGGCGGCGGAATTCGCTGAGCCGGCTCTCAGCTGGGAGACAGGACACCGACGATCAGGTCGGCCCGCTCCCGCGTCGGCACGATCAGCTCGGCGTTGCGCTCGTCGGTGCCGGTCGCCCACGCCACCGCGGCCTCCCGCGGCTTGCCGTACCGGACGTGCCGCTCGATCAGCCGCCGCAGCCGCTCGGCGTTCTCCAGCTCCGCATACCAGACCTCGGTCAGCAGCTCCCGGACCGGGCGCCAGCGGGGCTCGTCGAGCAGCAGGTAGTTGCCCTCGGACACGATCAGCCGGGTGCTCCGCGGCACCGGGATGCTCCCGGCGATCGGCTGCTCCAGGGTCCGCTCGAAACCCGGGGCGTAGATCATCTCGTCGCGGTCCTCGATCAGCCGCCGCAGCAGTGCCGCGTAGCCGTACGCGTCGAACGTGTCCGGGGCGCCCTTGCGGTCCCGCAGCCCGAGCCGGTCCAACTCGACGTCGGCCAGGTGGAAGCCGTCCATCGGCACGTGCGCCACCCAGTCCGCCCCGAGCCTCGGCGGCGGATCGGCCGACAGGGCGCCGACCAGCTCGATCGCCAGGGTGGTCTTGCCGGCCGCGGGTGGCCCGGCGATGCCGAGCACCGCCCGCCGCCCGTCCTCGGCCAGACCGCGCGCACGGGACACCAGTTCGGCGAACGTCATGCGCCGACCGTACCGGTAACCCGCCCGAGGGTCGGATCTCCGACTCCGGGAGGCCTTGAGCCGTTCGGGCGATATGCGCCCCGTGGGCGTTCCGTCGAGCCTGTCCGAGGAGAGTCGACTACACGGGGGTTCTAGTTGCTCACAATCCGTTCATATTTTGCTGTCCTGGGGCTGCTGATCGCCGGTCATGCCGACCCCGGGCTCCCGCTGACCGGCCGGCCATCGGTCGAGATCGTCGCCCGCGGCCTGGACAATCCGCGTGGTCTCACCTTCGGCGGGCGCGGCGAACTCTACGTCGCCGAAGCCGGCCGCGGCGGGGCGGCCTGCCACCCCGGCGCCGACGGCGGCCCACTCTGCTCCGGCCCGTCCGGAGCCGTCACCGTCGTCGAATTCGGCCGCCAATGGCGAATCCGCTCCGGCCTGCCGTCCGAGGCGTCCCCGGCCGGCACCGACGCCGCCGGTCCGTCCGACGTGACGATCGGCCCCGACGGCGAACCGCTGCACACGGCCACGTCCGGCCCGTCCGGCCTGCACCGGGACGGCGCCCTGCTGGCCGCGCTGCCGTCACCCGTCGCGGTCGCGGACACGGCGATCCTGGACGCCGCCGAGCGCCGGCTGGTGCGGCTCGCGCCCCGCGGGCGGCTCCGGACGATCGCCTCCTTCGACGCTCCGGCGGCGCCGAGTTCGGTCACCGTGGGCCCGGACGGCGCCTGGTTCGTCGGCGAGAGATTCGACCCCTCCGTGGTACGCCCACCCGCCGCCCGTATCTGGCGAGTCGCCCCAGGCCACCCACCCGCCGTCTGGGCAACCGGCTTCACCGGCGTGGTCGATCTGGCATGGGGCCCCGACGCCCGCCTCTACGTCCTCGAAGAGAACGCCCTGACCAGCATCGACGCCCAGGGCAGCCGCCGCCTGATCGCCACCAGGGGCCTGACTTCCCCGGGCGGCCTGGCAATCCGCGGCGGCTACGCCTACATCACCATCTGCAGCACATGCCGCGACACCGGAGCCGTCCTGCGCCTGCGCCTGTGACACCTCCGCCGCCCGTCCGTGCACGAGTGCCGGCCGGTCCGGGTGCCGTTCCGGGCTCGTGGCCGCAGCCGCCCGCCGCGGATCGTCGGCCGTGTGCGGTTGCCGGTGTGGCTCTCACCGTTGTCTCCACGCACTTGAGACAACGGTGAGAGCCACACGGTGCGGGGTGACGGTGACCCATCGCTTTCGCCCGAGAGGCGCGCTGTCGGGCGGGAGGACGGCCTGCGTCGCGTGGTGGCCACGGGAGCCGGCGTAGGCCGTACCGCTAAGGGGTCATCAGGGTTTGTTGCGGAGCCCGAGCCGAAGGCCGGCGACGCCCGCGGGGGAGAGCGGCCGCGCGGTGGCCCGGGTGAGGTCGGAGTGGATGGCGTCGGGGAGTTCGTCGCCGAGGGCGCACAGTGCCGGGAAGAGGTCGAGGACCTGGCGGTGGCTGAGCGCGCCGACCCCGATGAGTAGGCCGTTCAGTGCGGTGGGGCTCTGGGTGAGGCTGATGCAGAGTTCCTGGCGCCACGCCGGGTCGTGGACGTGGTCGGGGAATTCGCGGGCGATGCGGTTGCCGGAGGGGGCACGCAGGCCGCCGAGCGCGGTCTGCCGGAAGCGGGCGACGCTCGGGGCGAGCCGGCAGGCGATGCCGAGGCGCCGGGCCAGCTGGGGGACGGTGAGCACGTCGAGGCCGGAGGCGCACCGTTCGCAGAGCCGCTCGTACGTCTGCGCGTGAATCACCGACGCGGGGCGCTGGCAGGCGCCGTCGAGGCCGCATATCGGGTCGAGTATCACCTCGGTGAGGGTGCCCTCGTGGTCGAAGCGGCCGACCGCGAAGTAGGTCGCCGGGGCGGTGCGGTAGTGGGCCAGTGCGGCGCGGGCGCTGGCGTAGCCGTCGGGGTCCACGCCGATGCGTGGGACGCCGCTTTCGGTGTGCAACTGAATGAGGCGGAACATGGTGCGCGCTCCCGGGGTTTAGAGCGGTTTCGGTGTTGCCCTCCGATACGTCTCCGGTTGGCCTTCGGTTCACATATCACTTTGAGTGATGATCGTGTGACGCCGTTTGCGCTGGCCGGAGACGTGGAAGGCCTCGGACATTACTGGCTGTAGTGTGAAAAGGCCAGAGGTCCAGTCGAAAGGAGGACCCGACGAGGCGGTCACAGCGGGTAACTTTGGCGGCCGGAAAGACAAGATCATGGGGGAGGACGCGGTGACCACGCTGCCCGCGCTGATGTACCACTCGGTCTCCACGGTCGGTGGCCCGTTGCGTGACCTCGCGGTGCCACCGGAACGGCTGGGCGAGCAGCTCGCCGCCCTGACCGGCGCCGGATACCGCCTGGTCGGGCTGACCGAGGCGCTCGACCTGCGGGCGGCCGGCAGCACCGAGCGGATGGTCGCGCTCACCTTCGACGACGGCTACCGCGACTTCCTCACCGAGGCCGTCCCGGCGCTGCGGAAGGCCGGCGCCGGCGCCACCCTCTACGCCTCCGTCGGGCATCTGGGCGGGCACGCCGGCTGGCTCGGTCGGTACGCCGGCGACTTCGGCCCGATGCTGACCTGGGACGAGCTGGACGAGGTCGCGGCCGCCGGGATCGAGATCGGCAACCACAGCCTCGTCCACCACCCGCTGGACGTGCTCTCCGCGGCACAGCTGCGCGACGAGGTGGTGAGCAGCCGGGATCAGCTGGAGCAGCGCCTGCAGCGGCGGGTGCGGTCGTTCGCGTATCCGCACGGCTACCACAGCCCCCTGGTCCGCCGGGTCGTCGAGCGCTCCGGCCACGACAACGCCACCGAGGTCGGGCGCCGCCCGCACACTCCGGCCGAGCGGCGGTTCGCGGTGCCGCGGTTCCAGCCGACGCCCGACCACACCGGCGCCGACCTGGTCGCTCTGGTCGCGCAGACCGCGGCGACGCCGGCCGCACGGCTCCGTCAGTGCGCCCAGCCGGGCTGGCGGATGGTTCGCAAGCTGGCCCGTAAGGCCGGCCGGGACCTGACGTGACCGGCGGGCACCGGCGCCCGCCCGAGGGCGGGGTGACCCGGCGGGGCCTGCTCGGCCTGGCCGGGCTGGGCGCCGCGTCGTCGGCCGGCGTCTTCGGCATGTGGAAGACCGCGTCCCGCCAGGCCCCGCTCACGGTCGGCGGCACCCCCGCGCCGTCCCCGTCGGTGACCCCGTCGCCGTTCGCCGAGGCGGCCGGCGACCTGGGCGGGACCGTGCGGTTCGTCCCGGGCAAGGCGATGCTCGGTTCCTACCTGGGGCTGGACGGCCTGACCTACCCGGAGGCGGCGAAGCTGCGCCGCGAGCAGCTCGGCCGGGACCAGCGGATCACCCACGTCTTCTACGCCTGGGAGGACAAGCTCCCGGACCGGATCGAGGGGATGCCGAAGAACGCGGTGCCGATGGTGTCGTGGCGCGGCCCGAAGTACGCCGAGATCCTCGACGGTGACGCCGACGACCTGATCGCCGCGGCCGCCCGGCGGATCCGTGATCTCGGCCGGCCTGCCCTGCTGCGCTGGGGCTGGGAGATGAACGGCGACTGGTACCGGTGGGGCGGGGCCAAGAACGAGCAGGACACCGAGGGGTACGTGAAGTGCTTCCGGCATCTGCGGAAGGTCTTCGACGGCGAGGGCGCCGACAACGTGTCCTGGGTGTGGAGCCCCAACTGGAACTCCAGCCCGAAGCAGGAGTGGAACCGGATCGACGCCTACTACCCGGGCGACGACTACGTCGACTGGGTCGGTGTCTCCGGCTACAACCTGCACCGGGAGGCGCCGGCGACCCTGTTCGACCCGGTGTACGCGAAGTATTCGCCCCGCAAGCCGATCATGATCACCGAGGTGGGGTCGAAGGACTACGGCGGCGCCACCAAGGCGGACTGGATCCGGCAGCTCACCGCCTACGTGGAGCAGCGGCCGGCGATCGGCGGGGTGGTGTGGTTCGACACCGACACGCACCCGAGCTATCCCGAGCACTGGCGGCTGGACTCGCTGCCGGACGCGGCCGCCGCGTACCGGGAGATGGCCGGGAACCCGCGGTTCAGCGGCTGAACAGCTCCCGGTACACCTGCGACGAGCCGGTGTTCGGCAGGCACTTCGGATCGTCGGGCCGCAGGATCGCCGACTGGGAGACGGTGCCGTCGCAGCGCTGGAACCACGCCTCGTACGCCAGGTACGGGGCGTGGGCGGCGAACCAGGCGTGCATCCACCGGACGAAGTCGGGGTTGTCCTTCCCGGCGTCCCCGGTCGGCATCACCCCCCACTCGCCGACCGAGAACGGCTTGCCGTGCGCGCGGGCGAACGCGAACAGCCACTCCAGACCCTCCGGCGCCGCGGCCGTACGATCGAAATCGGTCTTCGTCGGTGACCAGGGGTGGTGGTCGTAGTTGTCGATGCCGATCACGTCGACGTACTCGTCACCCGGGTAGCAGTTGGTGCTCAGGCCGCCGCACAGGTCGGCCGGAGTGTTGTGCGCGTTGATCGTCCAGTCCAGCGTGACCTGCGGGTTCGCTGCCCGGAGCGCGGTCGCCGCCCGGCGGTAGCAGCCGATGTAGGCGTTCGTGTCGAGGCCGCGCCAGGCCATCGAGGACTCGTTCATCTCCCAGCCCAGCCGCACCACCGAGTCGCCGCGCCCGTGCCGGACCATCAGGGCCCCGAAGTCGCGCCAGTGCTGGTCGTAGTCGCCGGCCGCGCACTTCGCCAGCAGCGCCTCGCCCCGGTCCGGCACCAGCGCCTGGGAGATCACCAGGACACCGTCGAAGCCGGCGAACGACTCGAACACCCAGGCCGAGTTCCGGGTCATCGACTCGTAGTCGGTGCGGTCGGTGTAGGTCTGGGCCATCCCGCACGGCCGCCCGCGATCGGCGCAGAATGCGGTCACCGACGCGGTGTCGAGCAGCGGGAAGCCGTTCACGCCGGACAGGCCGTCCGGTCCCGGCCAGGCGCCGGCCGGGCGGGGCAGCGCGATCCGGGCGCGGGCCGAGCGGGGATCGGCCGCCGACGCCGACGCCGACGCCGACGCCGATGCCGATGCCGATGCCGATGGTTGCGGCGCGGGCGCGTCGGCGGCCGGGGTGCAACCGGTGGCCAGGAGGGCGGTCACGGCCGCGGCCAGCCGGCGGCGAGACGGCATGCGAGCGACTCCAGGTCTGCGGTGTCAGGGGACTGCCGAGATGATCAGCGTACGGAACGCGGCCGCCTCGCCACCGCGGAACAGGCCGACCGTCACCCGCTGATCACCGGGCACGCTGACCTGCCCGGACCAGTCGCCGGCGCCGTCCGGTGTCACGTCCTGCCGGCTGACCTCGACCCCGGCCGGGTCGCTGACCACCATCGTCCATGTGCCCGCGGCCAGCCCGGTCGCCGTCACCGGTACCGCCCGGTTGCCGTCGGCGTCGACCGGGCCGGGCGGCTGTGCGGACAGGGTGCTCACCGGCACGTCGTAGGTGTTCACCGAGTCGGCGTACGACCACACGCCCGCCCCGGCGACCAGCAGCACCGCCAGGGTGAGCGGCAGCACGTCCCGGATCAGCCGGTCCTGCGTGTTCCGCGCGACCGGCGGCGGCTTGCTCCCACCGGCCGGCGCCGGCCCGGCCCGCAGCGTCCGGTAGTAGGCGGCGCCGGTCGCGATCAGCGTGGTCACCGCGCACACCAGGGTCCAGCTGGCCCGGTTCAGGTGGCCGCCGGAGCTCCACAGGATCAGGCCGCCCAGCACCAGCACGGCCAGGCTCAGCGACGGCACCAGCACGGTCCGCTCCACCACGCCGATGTCGCGCCGTCCGGGCCGGAAGATCGCCTCGGTGAGCGCGAACCCGGGCAGCACGAACACGAGCAGCAGCCCGCCCGGCAGGGACACCGGCAGCGGCCCGAACTCGGCGGCGACCGACGCGGCGACGGTCAGCCCGGCCAGCGCTCCGGCCCGTACCGGGCTCATGTGGCCTCCCGCCGGTAGATCCGCACCACGCCGTTGTCGTAGACCCGGGACATCTCCGGGATCAGGTCGAACTTGCCGAGCTGGGCCTCGCTGAGCGGCCGGATGATCCGCCCGGCCATCGGGTCGTCCTGGAAGTACGCGTTGTCCACCGGCACCGACTCGCTCAGGCGCCGGTCCACCACCAGGTAGTCGATCGCCAGCTGCCGGGCCGTCTCCTCCTCGGTCTCGGACCACCAGTCCGCCCAGTAGAGCGGGCCGACCTCGCGGACCGGGTCGGTCCGGCCGTACGTCGAGGAGAGCGCCACCGCGGTGATGTCGCCGCCGACGCGGGTGTGCGGCGGCAGATTCTCCGACTGCCAGTGAGCCGAGTCGACCCCGTAGGCGTCCACCGACCGTTCGTAGGCGGCCGGCATGTACGGCCCGGGCACCAGCGCCGACACCGGTGGCCAGCCGCCGGTCCGGGCGCCGACCATGAGCAGCGTGATCAGGGTGGTGCCGACGTACACCTGGTTGGTCAGCCGGCGCCCGGTGGTGATCGCGACTCCCGGCGGCGGCACGGACAGCCAGCGGCGGCCGTTCTCGTCCTTGTCCGGGATGATCCGTACGGCGTGCACGATCGCGATCGCCGCGATGATCGACATCGGGACGTAGGTGAACGTCGACAGCCGGCCGGCGATCTCCGGGCCGCCGGAGCCGAGGAAGCGGGCCCCGTTGCCGGCGAAGAACACCGCCCCGCCGACGAGCGCCGCCCAGCGCCAGGTGTCCCGGTCCTTGCGCAGGATCATGTCGCGGGCCACCGCGAGGAAGAGCACGAGCAGTCCCAGCAGGCCCAGGCCCTGCACGGCGAGCTGGGTGAGCGGCACCGGCTCGCTGGCCCCGGCGGGCGCGGCGGCGCCGCCGAACATCTGGCTCAGCGAGGCGGCCAGCCGCTGCACCGGCCCTTCGAGGTACGCGATCACGTCGCGCGCCACCAGCCCGATCCAGGCACACACCACCGCCAGCGCGACGGCCGCCGGGATCAGGGTCGCCCAGGGCCGCGGCCGGTCCAGGGCCAGCTCCGTGACGGCGAGCAGCAGCAGCGTCGCGACCAGCGCGAACGCCGTCACGTGGTGGCTGACCGTGGTCATCGCGATGCCGACGGCGGCCATCGCCAGGAACGTGGGCCCGCCACCGGTACGCCAGCGGCGGTGCGCCCAGACGGTCATCATGAAATAGGGGAGGGCGGCTGTCGCGTACAGGAACATCGAATTGAAGAAGAGATAGTGCATGGCCGTCGCGTAGGTCACGCAGGCGACTCCGGCCATCGCCGGGGAGTTGCTGGCCCGCAGCACGGCCGCGAAGAGCAGGCCCACGAAGATCAGGTGGGCGAACCCGGCCACGATGACGCCGGCCGCGGTCACCGGCAGCCCGGTGAGCAGTGACACCCCGGCGCCCATCTCGGCCAGGCCGGGGAAGTGCACGGCCGGGGGCAGCGCGTTGTTCTGCCGGAACAGGTCGCCGGACTCGGTGATCAGGGTGGTGGCCAGCCAGTGCTGCAGCTCGTCGGGGAACCGGAACTGGTCCGGGCTGTACATCCACTTGAGCATGTACTGGTTCGCGGCCAGGCCCATCACCAGCACGAACGACTCGGCCACCCCGGCCAGCCGGCTCAGCAGCCGGAAGACGACCGGGGAGAAGACGATGACCTGCCCGGTCCAGTAGGCGGCCATCGCCCAGCCGGTCTCGTGGCGGCCGCCGGCGTAGGCGAGGGCGACCAGGACCACACCGAAGCTGGAGATGGCGAGCACCCACGGCGCCCAGCCCAGCGCGTAGACGTCGCGCGGGCGGGGCGCCGGTTCGGCGGGCAGCCGGAGGACGACGGTCTCGTCCTCCGGCTTCCTCCTCGCCGTCGCCGGGGGCTGCGGCAGGGTGATGACCACGGTCTCTTCGCCGGCCTGCTTGCGGACCGTGGTGAGGGCGCTGACACCGGCCTTCGCCTTGACACCGGCCTTCGCCTTGACGCCGGTCTTCGGCGCGTCGGGCAGGCGGATGATGACCGTGTCGTCGCCGGGCTTCCGGACGGCGGCGGCCTTCAGGATGACGGTGTCGTCGCTCTGTTTCGCGGCCGGCTCGGCCACCTTGATGACGACCGTCTCCTCGCCGGGCGGTTTGGACTCCGCACCGGCCGCCTTGTTCTCCGTGCCGGGCGGCTTGTTCTCCGCACCGGCCGCCTTGTTCTCCGTGCCGGGCGGCCTGATGACGACCGTCTGCTCACCGGGCGGCGGCTTGTCGTCGGCGGCCGTCTCCTGCGGGGGTGCCGGTTCAGCGGTCACCGCCTCCTCCGGCGCCCCATCCTCGGCGGGCGTCGGCTGGTCCCCCATGAAAAGACCCTCCACGGTCACGGTTGTCGGTGCGGGCGCCGCCCGCGATCGGTCAGCGGGCAGCGCGCTGCTTCGCCCGGGCCGCGCGGCGTCCTCGCAGGTACGCACCCGGTCCGGCCATCATCCCTCGCCGGTTGGCCGTGAGCAGCTCACGTGGGAAATCGTCCTGCAGAGTCGACACCCGCAGGCTGTCCGCGCCGGTGAGATCACGCAGCGCCGTCGGGGCCAGCCGGATCAGCGGCCACAGCAGTCCCGGGCGTCCCAGCAGCAGCCCGGTGTACGCGGCGGTCAGCCCGGTGCCGTACCCGACCATCTGCTTGTGCAGGCCCTCGAAGTCGCGCCGGTGGAAGTGGTGGGTCACCGCTGTCGGCTGGTAGACGATCGTCCCGCCGGCCAGCAGCACCTTGGTGAAGGCGAGGGTGTCCTCGGAGCCCATCGCCGGGGTGCCGGCGCCGAGCGCGGTGTCCCAGCCGCCGATCCGCTCGATCACGCCGGGCCGGAACGTCATGTTCGCGCCGGTGCCGAACGGCGGCAGCGGGTAGAGCGGGCTCTGCAGGTGCGCGGTGTGCGGGCCGAATGTGGCCGGGGTGAAGCCGCGGCCCTTGCTGTGCCCGCCGAACTGCTCGAACCAGACCTGCGCCCGGGTCTCCAGCTCGGCCGGGACGATCACGCCGGAGATCACGTCGGCGTCCGGGTTGTCGACCAGCGCGCGGGCCACCTCGGCCAGCCAGTACCGGTCGGCCAGCTCGTCGTCGTCGAGCCACGCCACGATCTCGCCACGGGTGGCCGCCTCGGCCGCGTTCCGGGCGAACGACAGGCCCGCCTTCGGCTCCCGCAGGTAGTCGATCCGGCCACGGCGGGCCGCCGACCGCACCACCTCGGCGGTCGCCTCGGTGGCCGGCGCGTTGTCGACCACCAGGATCCGGGCCGGCATGTAGACCTGGGCGAGCAGGCTGTCCAGGCAGCGGGCCAGCGCGCCGGGCCGCTCCCGGGTGCAGATCACCACGGTGATGTCCGGCGCAGCGGCCAGCGCGGCGCGGCGGCTCGCCAGGAAGGCGGGCTCGCGGTCCGGGACGATCCCGGTGTACGGCACGGGCGCCCCGTCGAGGCGCGGGCGCAGCACCTCGCCGAGCGCGGTGTCGATCGCCGCGGCCAGATCGCGGGGGGACAGGCCCCGCTCCGGCACGTCGACGAGCAGCGTGCCGAGCGGCTCGGTGAAGAGCCGGACCAGCGCCCAGGCCTGCTGGACGCGCCGGCCGTCGGGCGCGGTCGCTGCGATGGCGGGCAGCGGCTCGGCGAGGTCGAGGTCGAGGACGACGGCCGGCAGGACGCCGGTGTCGTCGAGCCGCGGAGCGGCCGGGAACGTCGCGGTCACGGGGTGGCCTCCACCGGGGTACGACGGCTGGGCCGCCGGGAGCTGACGGTTTCGACGACGCCACCGAACCCGGCGGCGGCGACACCGGCGACGACACCGCCGGCACGCAGGAAGTGGTCCGATCCACGGCCGGACAGGCCGGCCATCAGGTGCCGGACCATCGCCCGGGGCAGCGACCACAGGTAGTTCTTCTCGGCGCCCAGGGCGTCGTTCTCGTGCAGGCCGGCCATCTGGACCTTGCCGCGGCCCTCCGCGTAGCAGCGGCGCACGAAGAACCGGAAGCTCGCCCGCTCGGCCGGCACCTCGTGCTGGATGACGGCGTCCGGCACGTACATCCAGCGACCGCCGCTGACCTGGCTCATCCGCAGGCACAGGTCGGTGTCCTCGGGCCGGTTGCGGGAGCCGAGCTTGCCGAAGCCGACCCGGAACCCGCCGGCCCTCTCGAAGACGTCCTTGCGGACGATCATGTTGGCGGACCAGACGTTGCGGATCGGTGAGGTCCGGGTCGGCATTCCGGCGTACGACCCACCGACCGCCCACAGGAACTCGGCCGGCATCCAGCGCGGCGCCCGGCCCTCCCAGGCGGGCCGGATCGCGCCGCCGGTGCCGACCACTGCCGGGTCGGTGAACGGCTCGATCTGGCGGGCCAGCCAGTTCTCGTCGGCGATGATGTCGTCGTCCAGGAACGCGATCAGCGGCGTCCGGGCGTGGAAGGCGCCGGTGTTCCGGTTGCCGGAGACACCCTGGGCGTACGCGTTCTGCAGCACCGTGATGCCGGGCATCTCATGCTGGATCCGCTCGAACATCGCCGGGTTGTGGTCGACCACCACGACGATCTCGGCCGGCGTGTGGGTCTGTGACCGGGCCGAGGCGAGCACCCGGTTCAGGTACTCCCAGCGCACCTCGGAGTAGGTCGGGATGACGATGGTCGTGGCGAGGGGGGTGTTCAGGGGGTTCACGGGGGGAGGGCTCCTGTGGCTCGTCGCGTCTCGTTCAGTCGTCGAGCGGGACTCGTGACCGGCTGGTCCGATTGAGCGGCGCCGATTCCCGGCGGGGGTCGGTGACGTGCCGGGACGCGGACGGGCGGGCCTGCGACCGGGGCTTCGCCGGGGAGAGGCGCAGCGACTCGACGAACGGGCGCAGCCCGCGCCGGCGACGGCCGTTCATCCGGCCGTACTCGCTGAGGATGGTCCGGAGCACCCGGAAGCCGTCCTTGAAGGTGTTGAGGTTGCTCTGCCCGAAGATCCGCTCGTGCTCGATGCTGCCGACCTCGCCGACCCGGAGCTTCTCGGCCACCGCGCGGATGTTGATCATCGTCTCGATCTCGAAGCCGTCGCCCCACAGCTTGCGGCCGTCGGCCGGGCGGGGCAGCGTCACGTCCGGCAGGTCCAGGGCCGGCACGACCGAGCGCCAGAAGGCGTTGTAGCCGTAGCAGAGGTCGGTGAAGTGCGTCCGGAACAGGACGTTCACCACCAGGTTGAGGCCGTCGTTGCCGAGCTTGCGCAGTCGGGTGATGTCGTGGCTGTGGCCGCCGTGGCTGAACCGGGAGCCCTTCACGAAGTGGTCGCCGCGGATCAGCTTCTCGACGAAGAGCGGGATCTCGGCCGGGTCGGTCGATCCGTCCGCGTCGATCATCACGATGATGTCGCCGGTGCAGGCCGCGAAACCGCAGGCCAGAGCGTTGCCCTTGCCGGTCCGGGTCTGCTGCACGATCACCGCGTCCGGCCGGAGCTGACGGGCCACCTCGACGGTGCGGTCCCGCGAGCCGCCGTCCACCACGACCACCTCGGTGATCATCGGCGGCAGCTTGGCGAACACATGAGGCAGATTCCGCTCCTCGTTCAGCGTAGGAATGACGACGCTTACCGTCGGTGATTGCAGTCGGTCACTGTCAGTGTTCGTGTTCACGTGCGAGAACTCCATGTCGGTCCCTTCCGGGGGCGGCAATACGACCGGTGCGACGGGCTTCCCTGGCGGGGAATTCGCGGTCGCTCGCTTCGAGTGATCAACCTAGCAACGGATTACGCAGCGTCAACAGTCCGCCGAGGCCGAGCGGATCACAGTCACGTGAAGTCGCTGCTAGTAGCGCTGCCCGCATCGTGAAGGTTCCTGCCTGATGTGACTCTTTGTAATGGACATCGGCGGACTTGGGAGGGCGGCAGGGAACGTCTCCGACGAATACGCGAGATACCGGAGAAGTTCCTTAAATCCGGACAAGTCGGTTCGGTGGCGATTTCTACGAGCCGGCACACGGCAGTCACGCAGCGTGCGGTAGGTCGTCCGGTCGTGGTGAAGCTGTAGTTGCAGTCGGTGAGCGCTAGCATCGATCTGGTTGGAAGCGCGTGGCCTGCGTCGCTGTGAGCCGTTGGTGGAGTGATGGCGACTGAATCCGGACTCTGCGTCTGTGGGCACCCGTACCGGGCGCACGAGCACTACCGCTCCGGCACGGAATGTGCCCTTTGTCCTGCCGCGCGCTGCCGGCGGTACCGATCCGCGACGCCCTGGTGGCGGCGGCTCCCCGGCCTCGGCCGTTCGGGTGGCGGGTGATCGTCGCGCGCCCGCCGGGTCGGCCGAGGCGTCCCTCGGCCGCTCCGCCGGATCCGGGTCGACCGTCACTGGTCGGTTCGCTGTTTCTCGGCATACGCGCGGTCCGGAACGGGCATCATGGCCCCACAGGGTGTCCGCCACATGGGCGTTCCCGTGCGAAATCCTAGTGGATCTGTAGGCTAAGTCTCACTTTTGAGCCGAGGGGATCCACATGTCTCTTCCTGACTTCCTGATCGCCGGTGTGCCCAAAGCCGGGACCACCGCCCTGCACGCCGCCCTGGCCGGGCACCCCGACCTCTACCTCTCGCCGGTCAAGGAGCCGAAGTTCTTCCTCTCCGACGGCCCGCCGCCCACTGTCGGCGGCCCCGGCGACGTGCAGACCTACCAGGAGCACGTCTGGCGCCGCCCCGCCTACGAGAAGCTGTTCGCCGCGGCGCCGCCCGAAACCCTCAAAGGCGAGGCGACACCCTTCTACCTGTACGACCTGAAGGCCCACGACCGCATCAAGGCGCTCATCCCCGACGTGAAACTGGTCATCCTGCTGCGTGACCCGGTCGACCGCGCCCACTCCAACTGGACCCACCTGTGGGTGGCCGGCCTCGAGGAGGAAGCCGACTTCCTCGCCGCCTGCCGCGCCGAGGAGTCCCGCAAGGCGCGGCACTGGGCCGACTTCTGGCACTACATCGGGCTCGGGCTCTACGGGCGGCAGCTCCAGCACCTCTATCAGCGGTTCTCCCGTGAGCAGGTGCTCCTGCTGCGCTACCGCGACATCAAGGACAGCCCGGCCGAGACGCTGGACCGGGTCTGCTCCTTCCTGGGCGTGCGCACCGGCATCCTCACCGCGATCCCCAGGGAGAACGTCAACCGGCACTACGTCGAGGACAACGGGCTCAACCGGGTGCTGCGCGGGCTGCTGCGGGCCGGCGGCGGCTTCGGCCACCACTTCCCGGTGCCGCTGCGCCTGGCCGCCCGGGGCCCGCTGCTCACCCTGTTGCACCGGACGAAGGGGAACCGGCCGGTCACCACGCCCGAGGAGAGAGCCGCGCTGCTGCCCTACTTCACCGAGGACATCGCCCTGTTGCAGGATGTCACCGGCGAACGGTACGACGACTGGCTCAGTCTGGACCGACACGCCCGGGCCTCATAAACCCCATAAACCCGATAGATGATGCAAACTTGACGGGTTCGTCGCCCGACTACCCAGGGGAGCCGCGTTGACCATCGGAACCACCGCTCTGCCACTGCCCGGCTGGGACGACGCCACAGTGGTGGTCGAGCCGCCCGGATCCGAGCCGGGCGCCTGGTCCGGCGCCCCCAGCACGGTCCACGCCGATGGGCACGTCTATCTGGCGTACCGTCTGCGGCTCCCGATCGGCGCCGGCCGCGGGATCGCCAACGTGGTGGCCCGCTCGGCCGACGGGCTCACGTTCACCGTGGTCGCCGAGATCACCAAGGACCGGTTCGGCGCCGAGTCGCTCGAACGGCCCGCCCTGGCCCGCACCCCCGACGGGCGGTGGCGGCTCTACGTCAGCGCCGCCACCCCCGGCACCAAGCACTGGCGGGTCGACCTGCTCGAGGCCGACACCCCCGAGGGTCTCGCCGACGCCGAGCCCCGCACCGTGCTGGCCGGCGACGACACCGCCGGCGTCAAGGACCCGGTGCTGCACCACGACGAGCACGGCTGGCACCTGTGGGCGTCGGTGCACCCCCTCGAGTCGTGGGACGACGCCGACCGGATGACCACCGAGTACGCGACGAGCCCCGACGGCGTCCACTGGACCTGGGTGCGCACCGCGCTGGCCGGCCGCCCCGGCGAATGGGACGCCCGCGGTGTCCGCGTCTCGTCGGTCGTCGTCGACGGCGACCGGATCGTCGCCTCCTACGACGGCCGGGCGACCGCCGGGGAGAACTGGGAGGAGCGCACCGGTGTCGCCCACGGGGTGCGCCTGCCCGACGGCACGTTCGGCGCGCTCACCGCCGAGGACCGCGAGCCGGTCGGCAGCCCGCACGAGCCGCACGGCCTGCGCTACCTCAGCCTGGTCACGCTTCCCGGCGGACGGCAGCGGCTCTACTACGAGGCCACCCGGCCGGACGGGGCGCACGATCTGCGTACCGAAATATTCTGACCTGCTGTTGACTCAGGGTGATCGGCCGAGGGCGGACGATGACAGCTGAGAGCGCGATCACCCCAGGTGGGGGCCGGTTCCAGGCCTCCCGGGGTGATGACCTAACGTCGTCGTCGACGTCAGGTGGGCGCGAAAAACGGCCGCCCTGTCGAGTGGCGGAGCCCCACCCACAAGGTGATCGGCTCCGCCATTTCTCTGTTCCCGTGCGAGTGTGTGTTGTTTTGTGCCTGGTCCGGACGGGTAACGCCAGCCCCTGAACGTTGCGACAGGGGGTGCGAATGCGGACGCTGGGCGGCCGGTACCGGCTGGTCAACCGGATCGGCCTGGGCGGCATGTCGGAGGTGTGGCGCGGCCACGACCGGGTCCTCGACCGCCCCGTCGCCGTCAAGATCATGCACCCGGCCGTGGAGGGCACCCTCGGCGAGACGGGGGTCGCCCTGGTCCGCGCCGAAGCCCGCTCCGCCGCCCGGCTGGCCCACCCCAACGTCGCCGGGGTGCACGACTTCGGGACCTCACCCGGCGCCGAGCGTGAGGTGCCGTACATCGTGATGGAGCTCGTCGAGGGGCAGACCCTGAGCGAGCATCTCGCCGGCGGCCCGATCGACTGGCGCATCGGGGTGCGCATCTGTGCCGAGGTCGCGGCCGCCCTGGCCGCCGCCCACGCCGAGAACGTGGTGCACCGCGACATCAAACCGGCGAACATCATGCTCACCCCGTCCGGCGCGAAGGTCCTCGACTTCGGCATCGCCGCCGTCGTCGGATCCCCCGAGGTCGACCCGGACGGCCCCGTCATGGGCACCCCCGCCTACATCGCCCCGGAACGCTTCGAAGGCCACCCCGCCACCCCCGCCGCCGACATGTTCGCCCTCGGCACGCTGCTCTACCACTGCCTCGCCGGCCGCCTGCCGTGGTCGGCGCGCACCCACACCGAGATGGTGGTGGCCCAGCGCTTCGCCGACCCCGAACCGCTGCCGCACCTGGAGTTCCTCCCACCCGAGGTGCTCGACCTGTGCTCCCGCTGCCTGGCCCGCGACCCGGCCGAGCGCCCCACCGCCCTGGTGGCGGCCCTGCTGCTGGCCGAGGCTGTCGACGCCCGCGTCTACGTCCCTCTCCGCGGCCCGGAGCCGGTCGAGCGCCGCCCACCCACCATCTCGCCGTGGACCGAACGCGCCGCCGCTGCCCCGACCTCGGCCCTGGCCCCCGACCCGGCCTCGCCCCCTTCCGCCGACGACACCGACCACATCGGCCGCCACCGCGCCTAGCGTGAGCCGGTCAGGCGGCTCGGGGGACGACCACGACCGGGCGGCGGGCACGGCGCAGCAGGCGGGCCGAGACGCCGCCGAGCAGGACCCGGCGGGCCGGGCCGTAACCTCGGGAGCCGCAGAACAGGACGTCGACGTCGTCCATCTCGGCCAGGGACTCGACGACGTCGCCGGAGCGCAAATCCCACTCCACCGGGGTGCCGGGGACCGACTCGGCGGCCTTGCGCAGCGCCTCCTCGTACGACTCGCGTGCCGTGTCCAGGAAGGCCCGCTCGGCGTCCGAACCCAGCAGGAACGGGCGCGCCGCGTCGCCGTGCGCAACCACCGTGACCAGGCGTAACGGGGTTCCGGTGCGGGCCGCCAGGCGAGCCGCGGTGGTCAGGGCGGCCCGGCCGTCGGGGGTGTCCACGTAGGCGACGCCGATCCGGCCGAGCGTTCCGGGTGGGGTGGGCATGCCGGCGGGAGCCACCGCGACCGGGCAGACGCTGCCGGCGAGCAGGCGTTCGGCGGTGCTGCCGGCGAACGTCCGGGAACTCGGTGCTGCCGCCGCCGAGCCGACCGCGATCAGCGCCGCTCCCAGCTCCTCGGCCAGGTCGTGCAGGCCGTGTGCGGCCGAGCTGGAGGCGATCACCCGGTATTCGGCGGCCGGGGACGGCAGTGCTCGGGCGTCGTCGAGCGCGCGTTCCGCCGCGGCCCGGCGGTCGCTGATCCATTCGGCGTCGACGCGGCCCGAGCCGATCGCCGACGGGGCCGGGTGGACGGCGGCGACCACCAGCGGCGTCTCCAGGGTGGTGGCCGCCCAGCCGCCCAGGGTCACCGCGTCGGCGGAGGACGGGCCGCCGTCGACACCGACGATCACCGGGCCGGTCGCCGGGGCCGTCACGATCGGGTCCCGTCGTCGTCCGGGACGGAGGGAGCGGCTGTCCCGGACGGCGAGGCCGGGGAGCCCGGCGAGGCGGGGGACGTCGACGGGACGGCGTCCGGATCGGTGGCGGGGGCGGTGCGCAGCCGGGAGTGGCGGTGGCCGTAGGCGAAGTAGATCACCAGACCGACCGCGAGCCAGGCGACGAAACGCAACCAGGTGTCCCAGGGCAGGTCGGTCATCAGGTAGACGGCGAAGGCGACGCCGATCAGGGGGAGGACCGGGGACCACGGCACGCGGTACGGGCGGGGCATGTCCGGCCGGGTCCGGCGGAGCACGATCACCCCGATGTTGACCAGGACGAACGCGAACAGCGTGCCGATGTTGACCAGCTCGACGATGGTGCCGAGGGGGACCAGCGCGGCCAGGATCGCGATCAGGACGCCGAGGCCGATGGTCAGGCGCGCGGGTGTGCCGTACCGCTGATTGACGGTGGCGAGGCGGCGCGGCAGCAGGCCGTCACGGCACATCGCGAAGAAGATCCGGGTCTGGCCGTAGAAGATGACCAGGACCACGCTGGTGATCGCGACGACCGCCCCGAGCGCCAGGATCGCGGCCGCCCAGGTCAGCCCGGCGCCCTGGTCGAGGGCCGCGGCGAGCGGGGCGTCGGACTCCGACATCTGGGCGGGGCTGGCGATGCCGATCGCTCCGACCACGGTCAGCACGTAGAACACCGTGCAGATCACCAGCGATCCGAGGATCGCCAGCGGCAGGTCCTTGGCCGGGTTGCGGGCCTCCTCGCTGCCGGTGGAGACGGCGTCGAAGCCGATGTACGCGAAGAAGATGATCGCCGCGGCCGCGGTCACCCCGTCGACCCCCTCGGGCGCGAACGGGGTGAAGTTGTCGGTGCTGAAGTTGACGAACGCGACGGCGATGAAGAACACCAGCACGGCCAGTTTGATCACGACCATGATCAGGTTGACGCGTACGCTCTCGGTCACGCCGCGGACCAGGAGGAAGGTGATGGCCAGGACGATGAACACAGCCGGCAGGTTGAAGACGCCGCCGTCCTCGGGGGCCGCCGAGATCGCGTCCGGCAGGGAGTAGCCGAACGCCGCGTCGAGGAACGCGTTCAGGTTGCCGCCCCAGCCGACCGCGATCGCGGCGACCGACACCCCGTACTCCAGGATCAGGTCCCAGCCGATGATCCAGGCGACGAGTTCGCCGAGCGTGGCGTACGCGTAGGTGTAGGCGCTGCCGGACACCGGAATGGACGACGCCAGCTCGGCATAGGACAGCGCCGAGAACGCGCAGGCCACTGCGGCCAGCACGAACGAGAGGATCACTGCCGGCCCGGCCAGCGACGAGCCCTTGCCGATCACCACGAAGATGCCGGTGCCGATGATCGCCCCGACGCCCATGGCGGTCAGCTGGGTGGCCCCGACCGCACGTTTGAGCTGGGTGCCCTCCTCGGATGTCTCCGAGATCAGTGAACGCACGTCCCGTACCGCGAAGATCCCCCGCCCGGCCATCGGCTCTCCTCTCAGCAAGCTTCCAGCCACCGTCACCCCGGTTGCGGACGCGCCGCAAGATGATCGGCGCGATGCGCCGAAAGCCGTCCCTCCGGTTGCGGTTTCCACGACTTCATGAAGGCGAAACCCGTGCGGCGTACGCCGTGTGCGCCCCGTTTCCGGGCGGACGCGGGAGTCTGCGTGCCGAGGATGCGGACAAGCGGTTCGCCGGGGTCGGGAGCGTGTGATGAGCGAGGCCGCGATGACGGCACGACGGCAGGCCGACGGGGCGACGGTGATGGACGTGCGCGGAAGCCTCGACGTGACCACGGTGGACCGTCTGCGGGCGGCGCTGCTGGACGCCCTGCACCGGGACCGCCCCCGCGTGATGATCGTGGACCTGACCCTGGTGACGTTCATGGACTCCACCGGCGTCGGCCTGCTCGCCGGCGGCCATCAGTCGGCCCGTGACCAGGGCACCCGTCTCGTGGTCCGCAACCCCAGCGATTTCGTGCACCGCCAGCTCCGGATCACCGGGCTCGCCGCGCTGCTCGGGCTGCCGCCGGCCGGTGTGGCGCCGGGCTGGCGGATGGGCACGTGACGATCGTGCACGTGCCCATCCGCGGATCCCTCCCCGGCGGTGCGGCGAGCCGGGGAGGGGTCCAGCGTGCCGCGGTGCGTCAGTCGAGTTCGCCCACGTAACCGATCAGGTGGGCCAGGGCCGAGTTCCAGTTGATGGTCAGCTCGTTGGTGGCCCACGAGCCGATGTCGTCGATGTAGCAGAACTGGCCGGTGCAGCCGGTCAGCTTGGCCTGCGCGACCGGGTCCTGGATCGACGAGTTCGGGCCACCGGCCAGGGTGCCGGCCGGCGGGTGCGGCAGCGACGGGTCGAGCTGCGCGGCGTACCAGCGGCTGTGCTGGTTCTGCGAGGCGACCTCGCCGTACCCGGTGACGTAGGAGATGTTCAGCGCGTTGCGGCCGAACAGGTAGTCCAGGCCGGTGAGCAGGCCGTCACGGTAGCGGTCCTTCCCGGTGATCCGGTGCGCCGCCGCGACCACCACCAGGTTGTTCGCGATGACGCTGTTGGAGCCCCAGTCCCAGACGTTGTTCGCGGGGGCGTAGGCCACCCCGTACGGGTGCTGCCGCTGGATCGCCAGGTACTTGTCGGCGCCCTTGACCACCTGCGACCTGACGCTCGACAGGCCGGGCAGCCGGTTCGGGACCAGCGCCAGGTCGATCTTCGCGGCCGCGGCGGTGGTCGCCCAGTCGAACGCCACCTGGCCGAACACGTCGGCGGTGTGCTCCGGGCTGGCCAGGACGTCCACGGCGTACTTCTTCTCGCCGGTGGTCAGGTAGAGCTCGGCCGCCGCCCAGTAGAAGTCGTCGCTGACCTTCGTGTCGTTGTACGCGCCGCCGCCGACCCCGTCCGACTCGGGCGCCAGCAGGTCCGGGTGCGCCTTCGCCGCGGCGTAGGCGGTCCGCGCCGCAGTCAGGGCCCGGGCCGCGAACGCCCGGTCGTACTTACCGTAGATCCGCGCCGCCTGGGCCGCCGTGGCCGCCAGGTTGAGAGTCGCGGCCGTGGAGACCGGGTGCAGCTCACGCGGCTGCGGGTCGAGGTGCGGCAGCAGCGGCAGGCCGGTCCACGCCTGGTCGTGGATCTTGTGATGGACCAGTCCGGCGTTCGGCTTGCCGGCCGGGACCTGCATGCTCAGCAGGAACTCCAGCTCCCAGCGGGCCTCGTCGAGGATGTCCGGAACCCGGTTGCCGCTCTCCGGGATGGCCAGGCCGAGCTTGCGGGAGCCACGGTTGTGCTCGTACTCGGCGAGCAGCTCCCAGACCGAGATGCCGCCGTTGACGACGTACTTGCCGTGGTCGCCCGCGTCGTACCAGCCGCCGCGCACGTCCAGGGTGTAGTCGCAGACCCCCGCCTGGCAGGGGACCGCCCCGTCGCCCTGGTTGGGTGCCACGTCGACATGACCGGCCCGGCGGGCGTACCCCGGTCGCAGGTCGTCACGGATCTCGATGCCACTGCGCTGGGTGTAGTACATCTTCAGCGCGTCGGCGCGCAGCCCGTCGTACAACCGTGGCTTGATGTCGAACGGCCGGGAGACCTCGCCGTCCACGCTCAGGGTGAGCCCGGAGGCCGTTCGGCGATAGCCGCTGAAGTCGATGGTCTGGACGTTCTGCCCGGAGGAGGCGTCCACGCCACGCGGGGTCGACCGGCCGCTCTTGACCACCTTGCCGGACCGGTCGCGCAGCTGCCAGGGGAGAGCCGTGGTGGCGTCGGTGACGAGCGTCGCGGTCTTCGGGCCGTCCGGCAGGTAGCCGACCTGGTTGACCCGCACGCGCGGGCCGGTGTCCGGCTCGTAGACCTCCGGTGGCACACCGCCGACCAGCGACACGTTGTCGACGCAGAAGCGCCACGGGTCGGGGCTGCCGCCGACCTGGAAGGCGACCTGGCCCTGCGCTGTGCTCGCGGTGGCGGTGAACGTCCACTCGTAGTGCTGCCAGTCGCCGAGGACCGGCGACTGCTCGAAATAGGTGTCGTAGGGGCTGACCGCCAGGCCGGTGATGGCCCGCACGACGTGCCCGGCGTCGCCGCTCGCGTCGAAGCTGAACCGGTAGGTCTCGCCGGCGACCAGGTCGATGTCGTTCTGGCCGACCGCGGCGTCCCAGCGGTTGACCGTGCCACCGGGCACGTCGACGCAGGCACGACCGTCGGTGAGGCCGATCGTCATGCCCGCGTTGGTCCAGAACGGGTCGGCGCCGTTGTCGAAACCGCCGTTGACGACCTGTTCGACCTCTTCGGCGCTGGCCGGCGCGGCGGCGCCGGCGATCAGGAGGACAGATATTGCCGCTATGTTGCGGGAGCGCTCCCATAGATGCATGGACACATATTGGTTGCGGACCTGTTACGCCGTCAACGCCCCTGGTCACGGATCCACGCATCGATCAACCCGCCGAAGTGGGCCAGGAACTTCTCGTGCTCGTGCACCGGGTAGTGCGCACGGACCGTTTCACGCAGCAGGGAGTGGAACTCCTCCGAGGAGACCCAGTCGTAGACGATGTCGTCCACGTTGCCCAGACTCTTCTCGCAGAACTCCCGATATCGCTCGGTCTCGAAGTAGTCGTCGGCGAGATCCCGATAGGCGCGCAGCTTCTCGGCATAGGTGCGGTCCGAGTCGGCCACCGCGAAATAGGCCGCCGAGTCCATGTCCAGCCGTGGCCGCCGATCGGTCACCACACAGAAGACCGTCCACCTCAGCAGCGCCGTCATCGCCCACGGGAAGTAGTAGTGCAGCGACGTCAGCGACACGTCCGGGCACGCGTTCGCATAGTCGATCGGGTGCACGTCGTCGCCCCGGATCAGCGACTCGCACGAATTGAACTCCCACCGGAAGAAGGCGTTCACCAGCCGGGAGATCGTCACCACCTCGTCGCCGGCCTCCGCCGACAGGAAATTGTGGTCCACCTCGTAGCGCGCGTGCATCGGCTGCTCCGGGCGGAACTTCATCACCATCGTCTCCGGCCCGATGGTCAGGCTCCGGGCGAAGACGTCATAGTCCTCGATCGACGCCTGCAGGTGCATCAGCCGCTCACCCGAGGCGTCATAGGCGGCGTGCAACTCGGCCGCGTTCCGGATCTTCGAGACACCCACCCACGCGCCGCCGTCATACGGTTTCATCCAGAGCGGATAACCCACCGCCGCCGCCGTCGCCTCCAGATCGAAAGGACGGTTGTACCGGGCCGCCGTGTAGGCCCACCGCGAATTCTCCAGCGGATTCTTGAACGGCACGAGCACCGTCTCCGGCACCTTCAGACCCAGCCGCATCATCGCGCAGTACGCCGCGTGCTTCTCCATCGACTGGAACGTGAACGGGCTGTTCAACAGGTACACGTCGTCCATCAGCGCGATCTTCTTCAGCCACTCGCGCGGGTGGTAGTACCAATACGCCAGCCGGTCGATGACCAGGTCGTGCCTCGGGGTGTCACGCAGGTTGAACGGCTCGATCGTCACCCGTACCGGACGGGCCCGATGACTACGCCCGTCCGTGCCGGAAACCACGCCGAGCCGCCGCAGCAACGCCTCGTAGGCGCGCGGCCAATCGTCCTCGGTGCCCAGCAACATGCCGATGGTGTGCTCGACGTCGGCCACATCGCCTCCCCTAGGTCCACACCCGCCGCAGCAGGCCGGTCAGATGCGGGTGCAGGGCATCCCGCCACCCGGTCCACGTGTGCGCGTCCGGATATTCCGCGAAGGCCACGGCATACCCCTGTCCGCGCAGCGCATCCGCCATGTCGCGATTGTTCGCCAGGTTCTCCTCGGCGGCGCCGCACGTCAGCGTCACCGGAATCCCCGGGCCATTCTTCGAACGCCGCACCAGGCCGGTGAAACGGACGATCCGCCGGAAGAACCGGAAGCCCGACTCCTGCCGGTCGAGCCGCGCCCGGAAATAGCTGCCCGACTGCAGGAACAGGCCGGCGAACGATTCCGGGAAACGCCACTGCGCGTGCGCCATCGCCAGCGCGCCGAGGCTCACGCCGGTGCCGATCACCGGGCCGGCGCCCAATCGGGCCCGGATCCTCGGCAGCGCCTCCAGCGCCAGGAAACGGGCGTATCCCGGGTCGGCGGAATAGTTTCGGTCCCGCGCCGATCCCGGTTCCAGGAGCACCAGATGGTACGGGCGGACGCGTCCCGACCCGATCGCGGTCGCGGTGTAGTCGGCCAACCGGCCGCGGTGGGCGTACTCCGGGCCGTCGTGCGCCACCAGCACCCGGTCGGTGCCGGCCGCCGGCGACCAGACGCGCACCGTCATCCCGGGCAGGCGCACCCGCCGCCAGGCGCCCGCCGCCGGAGCCGCCGTCAGCCAGTCCGGCTCCCGGTAGCCGGGGCACCGCAGCTCCGCCGGACCGGTCACGTCCCGGTCCCCGGCCGGGCCGGTCAGCTCGAAGTGATAATCCAGACGCCGGACGGGCGGACGCGCGCAGCGCAGCTCCCAGGCGCCCAGATCGGCACGGAAGGCCAGGTCGGCCTTGACCGCCGACGACCACAACCGGACCCCGGCCAGCCTGTGATGCGGATCGGCATACCGGAACCGGAGCACAGCGCCCTCGCACCACGCCCCACCGGCACCCTCCATGAACGCACCCTAGCGCCGCCCGGCCGCCCGCGCCCGGCGTGCGCCATCACCGGGCCCCGGCAGGCGGTCCTCCTACGCGACTTTCACGGTACGGGCCGAGCCGTCCCCGTACGCCACACCTCCCGGACCTGCCGCGCGAGGCGCTGCACCCTCGCGGTCCCAAGGCGCCTCACGCGCATGGCCGGCCCCTCCCGTCGGCTCACGAACCTCCAAGGCCTTTAAGGTCAGGGCATGCGGATCCGGATCGAGGGGACCGAGCTGCCCGGGCGGGCCGGCGCGCCGCAGGCCGAGGCGCTGCGGCTCGGTGGCGTGCAGGTCGGCGTCCAGCGGCGCAAGGAGGTCGTCGACCGCATCGCGGTGCACGAGGACCGGGCGGTCTGGGAGCTCGACGTCGACAGCCGGGAGGCCGACGGCCTCATCGACGTCGGCGGGCCGTGGGTGCACGGGCGGCCGGGGGCCCGGTTTCTCTACCTGAGCTGGGGCGCGACCAGCACCGGGGTGTTCGCGGGCTTCCGGCGGGCGAAGCTGATGTTCGGTGACATCCCCGGTGACCTGCTACGGAGCGCGGCCGGCGGCGACGGCGTGCTGGTCGCCCGCCTCGGGCTCACCGGCCCGGACGGTGGTCCCCGCTGCGCCCGGGTCCGGCCGCCCGACATCGTCTGGACCCTGGAGCCGGCCGCTGGCTGACGGATCCTGGTCTGCATTGTTCGCCCAGGCCGGTTCAAGGCCGCGGCGGGGCGTGGAGTGACGGTGGTTACGTTGCGGGGGCGGTGGGGGTCGCGGCGGCCGGAAAGTGTCGGAGGGGCGGCCTAGAGTCGGCGGCATGTTCAGCTACGGCGTCGCTCAGCAGCTCCGGGGCCCGGCATGACCGCGATCGTCCGGGCCGATGCGGCCGGCGTGCGGGTGCTGCACGGGCTGGTCGGGCGCGACGGCGGGCTGAGCCTGTGGGCGGAGGACGGTGCGGCCGCCGGTTCCGCCGCGGGCCGCGGTGCGGCGCCGCCCCATCCGTTCGCGGTGGCCGTCGGCGGGCTGCCCGCCGGTGACCCACGGGCGGAGGCCACCGTGCTGCTGCCGTCGACCGGCGCCGGTCCGCTGCCGTCGCCGCATCTGGGGCTGCCGCCGCGGCGGGGCACGCCACGGGGCCGGGCCTGGCGGGTGCCGGCGGTGAGCGTGCCGTTCGTCGACGTCGACCTGGTCGCCGAGTTCGAGGGGCGGGTCGCGCCGTCGGCCGGGTGGCTGGTCGAGCTGTGCGGGTTCGCGGCGGGCCTGGTCCGGCGCGGGCGGGTGCTGCCCGGCGTGCGGATCGACGGTCCCCGGCCGGTGGCGCTGTGGCGTCCGGTCGTCACCGGGGCCGACGCGGTGCGCTGTGCCGCCCTGCGCGACCGGATGCCACCGGCCTGCCGGGCCGAGCAGCCCGCCACCGGCGTGGAGGCGACCGCGGGCGAGCTGATGGAGGCCGCGCTCGCCCGGCTCGTCGACGGGCTGGTGCGGACCAGGCTGGCCGAGGCCCGGGTCACCCTCGCCGACTACGGATGGCTCGCCGCGCTGACCGGCGAGCCCGAGTTCGACGCCGCCCCGGCGCTCGCCGACACGCTCGCCGGGCGGCTCGACGCCTGGTTCGAGCAGGCGGCCGGCGGCGCCGAGGTGCGGGTGTGCTTCCGGCTGAGCGATCCGCGCGAGCACGAGCCGGTGATGCCCGACGAGGTGCCGCTGCCGGAGGACACATGGCGGCTGGAGTTCCTGCTGCAGGCCGTCGACGAGCCGAGCGTGCTGGTCCCGGCCGCCGACGTGTGGCGTGACCGGTCGGCGCCGCTGCGCCGGTGGACGTCGCATCCGCAGGAGCGGCTGCTCGCCGGGCTCGGCCGGGCCGCCCGGCTCCATCCCGAGCTGGCGGAGGCGCTGCGCGACACCCATCCCGCGCAGATGCTGCTCGACACCGAGGGCGCTCACCGGTTCCTGAGTCACGCCGCGCTGCTGGAGGAGAGCGGCTACGGTGTGCTGCTGCCCGCCTGGTGGCGACGGCGGCCCGGTCTCGGCCTGTCCCTGGAGGTGCGCGGCCGTGACCCGGTCTCGCACGTGCTCCGGGATCGGGCGGTCGGGCTGCGGGAGCTGGTCGACTACCGGTGGGGCCTGGCGCTCGGCGGGCGGACACTCACCGAGGACGATCTGACCGATCTGGCGCGGGCCAAGGTTCCGCTGGTCCGGCTGCGGGGGCGATGGGTCTTCCTCGACCCGGAGCGGCTCGCCGCCGGGCTGGCGTTCCTGCGGCGCGGCGGTGGGCGGATGACCGCCGGGGACGCGTTGCGGATGATGCGGCTGCTGCCACCGGAGGATGTTCCGCTGCCGGTGACCGATGCGCGTGGCGAGGGCTGGCTGGCCGACCTGCTCGGCGGGCGCCTCGACCAGCGGCTGGAGGTGCTGCCGCCGCCCGCCGGATTCGAGGGGGTGCTCCGGCCGTACCAGATCCGAGGGTTCTCGTGGCTGGCCTTCCTCGACTCGCTGGGGCTCGGCGCGTGTCTCGCCGACGACATGGGCCTGGGCAAGACCGTGCAGCTTCTCGCTCTGCTGCTGCACCACCGGGAGGGGCCGGCGCTGCTGGTCTGCCCGCTGTCGGTGCTGGGCAACTGGCAGCGGGAGGCGGAGCGGTTCGCGCCGGCGCTGCGGGTGCGGGTGCTGCACGGCGCCGACCGGGCCGATCCGGCGGTGCTGGCGGCCGGGGCCGACGTGGTGCTCACGACGTATGCGACGGCGGTGCGTGACGCGGACGCGCTGGCCGCGATCTCGTGGGACCGGGTGGTCCTCGACGAGGCCCAGCACATCAAGAACAGCGGCGGCGCCACGGCCAAGGCGGTCCGCCGGTTCCCGGCCCGTAACCGGATCGCGCTGACCGGCACCCCGGTGGAGAACAGGCTGGCCGAGCTCTGGTCGATCCTCGACTTCGTCAACCCGGGCATCCTGGCGTCGGCGCACACGTTCCGGGCCCGCTTCGCGGTGCCGATCGAGCGCTACGCGGAGGAGGATGCGGCCGCGCGACTGCGCCAGGCGACCCGGCCGTTCCTGCTCCGGCGTACCAAGGCGGACCACGGCATCGCCGCCGATCTGCCCACGAAACGGCACGTCCGGCACCTGTGCGGGATGACCGTGGAGCAGGTCAGCCTCTACCGCGCGGTCCTCGACGACCTGCTGGAGCGCCTCGCCGAGCCGGGTGAGAAATGGCGCAAGGGCCTGGTCCTGGCCGCCATGACGAAGCTGAAACAGGCCTGTGTGCACCCGGCGCTGCTGCTCAAGGACGCGTCGCCGCTGCCCGGCCGCTCCGGCAAGATCGATCGCCTCGAGGAGATCGTCGACCATGCGCTCGGGGCGGGGGAGAGCGTGCTGTGCTTCACCCAGTTCGCCCGGTTCGGCGGGATGCTCACGCCGCATCTGGCCGCCCGGTTCGGGGTGCCGGTGCGGTTCCTGCACGGCGGCACGCCACGCGGCGCCCGGGACAGCATGGTCGCCGACTTCCAGCGCGCCGAGCGGCCCGGCGTCTTCGTGCTCTCGCTGAAAGCCGGCGGCACCGGCCTCAACCTGACCGCCGCCAACCATGTCGTGCACATCGACCGCTGGTGGAACCCGGCGACCGAGACCCAGGCCTCGGACCGCGCGTTTCGCATCGGCCAGCGCCGCGACGTGCACATCCACACCCTCGTCTGCCTGGGCACCCTGGAGGAGCGCATCGACCGTGTCCTCACCGACAAGGGCGTCCTCGCCGACCGTGTCGTCGGCTCCGGTGAGGGCTGGCTGAGCGCCCTCTCCGCCGGGGAGATCCGTGACCTGTTCGCCCTCGCGCCGGAGGCCATCGTTGACTGACTTCTCCCCGGCGTTCCTGGGCATGTTCGAGTCGTTGCGGATGGGGCCGACGTTCGCCCGCGGCCGCCGCGACGAGCGGGCCGGCCACGTCCGCAGCCTGACCGTCTCCGGCAACCTGGTCGTCGCCCTGGTCCGCGGCCCCGACGATCCGGCGGCGTTCCGCTCACGGATCGCGGTGCGGGCGTTCGGCGCATCCGAGTGGGCGCGCGTGGAGAAGGCGCTGGTCGCCGAGGCCCGTTACGTCGCCGATCTGCTCGACGGGCGGATGCCCCCGGGCATCGAGGGGGTGTTCGACGAGGCGGGGCTCAGCCTGCTGCCGCTCTCCCTCGACGAGGTCGCGATGGACTGCACCTGCGAGCGCTGGCCGATGCCCTGCTCCCACCTGGCGGCAACCTGTTACGCGTTGGCGCGAGCGTTCGAGAGCGACCCGTTCGAGGTGTTCACGTGGCGCGGCCGCCCCCGCGACGAGTTGCTGATGCGCCTCCGCCGCCTGCGCGAGGCCTCCGCCGTCGACGCGTCACGCGGCACCCCGTCCGGCCGCCCGGTGACGCCCGGAGGAACGGCGTCCGGGCCTTCGGCGGGGCCTGGCGGTGTCCACGGCAGCTCAGCGGGCTCCCATGGCGATTCCGGCGGCTCGACAGGCTTCTCCGGCGGCGCGGCAGGTTCTTCTGCGGGCGGACCGGCCGGGTCCAGGGGGCGATCCGGTGACTCGTTCAGGCCCCGGGACGGCGCGGGTGAGGCGGGGTCGGCGGGCGACTCCGGTGAGTCGGCGCGGTTCGACGGCATGTCCGGTGCGTGGGCGGAGTCCGGCGGGCCGGATTGGGCCGATGGCCCGCTCGGTGGCGGCGGGTATGGAGATGCCCGGGAGAGCCGTGCTGGTGGCGACCGGCGGACGGCTGCGGGCGGCCGACTGCCGGTGACCGATCCGGCTGCCTTCTGGGCGGCGGGGGTGTCCTTCGTCAGCCCCGAGAGCGGTGCCTCCGTTCCAGGTGATTCCGCTTCCGCCCGGCGATCTGGGGCTTACGTCCCCGGGTCTGGGGTCTCTGCCGAGTCGGGGTCGGGGGGCGTTGCCGCCCCGGAGTCTGGGGTCTCAGCCGCGTCGGGGTCGGGGGACGTGGCCGCCCCGGAGTCTGGGGTCTCTGGTGCGTCGGGGTCGGGGGACGTGGCCGCCCCGGAGTCTGGGGTCTCTGCCGAGCCGGGGTCTGGGGTCTTTGCGGCTTCGGCGTCTGGGGTCTCTGGTGCGTCGGGGTCTGGGGTCTCTGTCGCCTCCGGGTCGAGGGCCTCGGTCGCGTCGGGGTCTGGGGTCTTTGCGGCTTCGGGGTCTGCGGACTCTGGTGCGTCGGGCTCTGGGGTCTCTACTGGCCCGGGGCCGGGGGCTTCTACTGGCCCGGGGGGCGGTGGATCCGCCGCACCGGGGTCTGGGGCTTCGTTCGAGGGGGAGTGGGTTGAGGCCGGGAGCCGGGGAACCGAGGGCGGGGCGGACGGCCGAGGACGGGTGCTGCGGCCGGATGCGCTTCTCGATCAGCTTGACGCGCCGGGACTCACGCATGCGGGCCAGCCGGTGACCGAAGTCCTTCGCGCGGCATATCTGGCGCTGGCGGACGATCTCGGCGGTGACTGAGGGCTGTCCGACCTCTGACGGTGGCATTCCGGCCGGGGTGGAGTGCTGGGGATTGTCCTGTGGGCACGAAGCTGTCCTTGATCCCGTTTTCCAGCTCAGAAGGTGTGCGGGGTGATCTTCATGGTGAGGGCCGTTCGTGTTGGCGCCACGGTGACGCCCGTACGAACGCCGGCCTGTAGACGGATATGGCCGGCACCGAAAGACGGTCGCCGGTGCCGACGCGAATGAGGGGTTGGCCCGGGCACTGCAGGTGCCGGTGCGGCACTTCGCGGAGTAGTGCCGAGCGTCCTTGCGATGCAGTAACGGCATGGAGCGACCACAGTGCTCGCGTCGGCGGATCATGGAGGCGTGGATCAGGAGGATTTCGATCGGCTGTGCCGGCGGGTGTACAGCGAGGTGCGCGCCGGAGCCCTGGAATACCCGGACATGTTCGACCTGGCTACCGCGGTGCTGGAGGTCAAGCCGTCGGACCGTGACGCCGCCGAACTGGCGACGCTGAGTCTCGACGGCGTGGCGGTGAACTGGCCGCGGATGATGGAACTCGGCGACGCCGTGCTGGCCACCGCCTGCTTCGAGCTGGGCCTGTCGGAGGAACCGGCGCAGATGGCCGGCCTCGACGATGCCATGCGGCTGGTCAACCGCGACCTCTCCGCGACCGGTCTGCCCGGTTGCCGTCTGCGGTTCATGGACTTCGATCCTGATCTCGACGAGAACCGCTTCGTGGAGACCTGGGACGGCGAATTCGGGACGGGTTCGGGGGTTCCCTCAATTGCCGTGGCCGACCCGGTGTCGGCGCTGGTGGCGGTCGCCGAAGACGCGCAGGACGCGGTGATGCACACGATCTGGACGGCCTGGCCGGTGTGCCCCGCGCACCGGCTCGGCGCCCACGCCCGCCGGTACCGCGAGGCCGCCGTCTGGTGGTGCACAGGCGACGGCGGCCATGTCGCGGCGTCCGTCGGTCACCTCCCGCCGGGCGCCTCCCGAGTCTGACCACCGCACCTGGGCCGGAACGAAGAAGGTGACGGGGCCACGGCGGCGACCGCACGGCGGGTCCGTTCGGCGATGCCCGGCGGCCGGGGATCTCGGCCGGAGCGCTGTTTGCGGTTCACCGCCCGAGCGATGAACAGGCAGGCGTTCAGCCGGATCGCCAGGGAAGAAGCTGCCCCCGTTGGGCACGGTCGTGGCCTACGTGAACGCGCTCGGGCCCCGGGGCAGCGCATCTCACACCGCTCATTCCCCGAGCGTAGGGCTGACCTCAACTTGATCTTGAAATGGAGAGGCAGGCTCTGAGGGCAGTTGATTGACGGGCCTCGTTCTTGGCCTGTGGTGACCTCTTGGGGGCACCCTATGCCCGTGGAGCGGCGCTTGGCTGTTGGTTCGGTGGCGGCTCTCTTGCGGGCGCGGCGGTGTCATATTCCGTGGCCATTTGTGCCTGCTGCGCCTGTGGCCTTCTGGGGCCTCTGGTATCCCCTGGTGGTGTTTGGGCTTTGGGGTTGCGACGGTTCTCGATCGTGCCTTCCTTTGAAGGTGGGCACAGCCGCGCCGAAGGGCTTTCCCGCGGTGGCGTGAGATGAGCGTCAGGTCTTTCCTTCAGTGCTGAGAGATGGCCCTCGAAGCTTTCCTTCGTAAGAGGTGGCCCTCGAAGTTTTCCTTCAGTGGTGAGAGATGGTCTTCGAAGCTTTCCTCCGGTGGTGGGTGACGCGGTCTTCTTGAATGCGAATGCCGCCTTGCCTTTTACCCGTGAGTAATGTCGCGGCTTCCTCTTGTGGGTTCCGGGGCGGGTGGTTGCGGCTTGTTCTTCAGGAGCGGCGGGATGGAACCTGCGTCGGGCGGTGTGATGCGACCTGCGCGTAGCCCGGGGTTGCTGAGGTGTTTCGGCGGGGTCGGGAGTGCTGGGGGGCGGTGTGAGGGCGGATGGCTGGAGCCGGCCGATGAGGACGCATCGGGGAGTCGGGGCTGGAGGGACTGGAGGGATGTCTGGTTTCCGCATCAAAGGGAGTTTTCCTTCTTTCTGATGACCCGGCAATCAGCCTGGCCGTGGGGCGGGTTGACGGCGTACTGATCTTGAGAAGTGCCTGGTCAGGGGCATTGTCTGGCTAAACATGGATCCGACAAACCTGGCTTTACGGACACGGGACGGGTCGTCCGAACGGTCAACTTTCCGGTAAACCGCCTATTCGTCTTTGAAGGGCGTGATGAGCTAACCAGGTCATGGCGATTTGTCCCGAAAAGGTGTGACAACAATGAAAAACCCGAAGCGAATGCTGGCCGCTGTCGGCATGAGCCTGGCAGTTGCAGGGGCGCTGGGCATTGCGTCTCCCGCCCTGGCCGAAAGGCCCGCGGCCAAACCCGCCCCGGCTGCCCAGGAAGCCACGCCCTCGTCGCCGATGGCGGCGAACGGCTGGGATGACGACTACGTGGTCGGCTACTACACCAGCGAGACGCTGTGTGAGCAGGCCGGTGCATACGGCATCACGCAGGGCGCATGGAACGACTACAACTACTACTACGCGTCGGTGCCCAACCAGGGTTGGGTGTGGGTCCTCGAGATCCCGCAGGACAACTGGGTCTGGTCGTCCTGGAGCGGCGGGTGGCCCGCCAACTGGCAGTACCGGCCGTCGTATGTCTTCAACTCCTATGACATCGGCGGGTCGTACTACCACCCGTTCCGGCACTGGTCCGGCGTGCAGTACGGCCACGGCTGGGGCGGTCACCACGGTGGCGGTCACTTCGGCGGCGGCTGGGGCGGTGGCCACGGCGGCGGCTGGGGCGGCGGTCACGGCGGTGGCTGGGGCGGTGGTCACGGTGGTGGCCACGGCGGCGGTCACGGCGGTGGCTGGGGCGGTGGCCACGGTGGTGGTCACGGCGGCGGCCACGGTGGTGGGTACCCCAACAAGGTCTGACCGCTGACCCGGTAGTGGATGTTCCTTCAGAACAGGCGGGCCGCACCGTGAGGTGCGGCCCGTTCGCTTGTCCGGTGCGGGGTCACCAGGCCACGGGAGCGTAGTCCTTCAGGAAGCAGCCGTAGACGTCCTCGCCCTGCTCGCCGCGGATGATCGGGTCGTAGACGCGGGCTGCGCCGTCGACCAGGTCGAGCGGGGCGTGGAAGCCCTCCTCGTGCAGTCGCATCTTCGTCGGGTGAGGACGCTCGTCGGTGATCCAGCCGGTGTCGACACTGGTCATCAGGATGCCGTCGGCGAACATGTCCTCCGCGCTCGTGCGGGTCAGCATGTTCAGCGCGGCCTTCGCCATGTTCGTGTGCGGGTGGCCGGCGCCCTTGTAACCACGGGCGAAGATGCCCTCCATCGCGGACACGTTCACCACGTAGCGCCGCGGGTGCTTCGACGCCGTCATGGCCGGGCGTAGGCGGCTCACCAGGATGAACGGGGCCGTCACGTTGCAGAGCTGAACCTCCAGTAGCTCCAGCGGGGCCACCTCGTGCACGCGGTCGCTCCAGCTGTTCGTCGACGTGATGTCCGGCACCAGGCCACCGGCGTCGATCGCCACCGAACGCGCGGTCAGCGCCATCTCGGTGACCTCCTTCGCCGACAGCGTGGGCGGGGACGCCGCGGTCAGCGCCGCCGCCGGTGACGAGCCGATCGATGCGGCGCCGCCGAAGAACTCCAGCTCCGGCAGGGGCCCCTCGGGCAACGGGGCCGACTCGGCGGCCACCAGCTCGGAATAGGCGCCTGGCGTACGCCGTACCGTCTGGGCTGCGTTGTTGATCAGAATGTCCAGCGGACCGCGCGCCGCGACCGACTCGGCAAGGCCGACGACCTGCGCCGGGTCTCGCAGATCGATGCCGACCACCCGAAGCCGGTGCAGCCACTCGGAGCTGTCGGGCATCGCCGCGAAGCGGCGGACCGCATCATGCGGGAACCGCGTCGTGATCGTCAGATCCGCGCCGTCGCGCAGCAGCCGCAACGCGATGTACATGCCGATCTTGGCACGGCCGCCGGTGAGCAGCGCGGTCCGGCCGGTCAGGTCGGTACGCGCGTCGCGCCGCGCATGATTCAGCTCGGCACAGGACGGGCACAGCTGGTGGTAGAACGCGTCCACGATCGTGAAGCGCTGCTTGCACACGTAACAGCCACGGGCCTGCTTCAGCACCCCGGCCGTCGCGCCGCGGACCGTGCTCTTCAGCGGAATCCCCGCCGTCTCGTCGTCGATGCGGCCCGGAGCGCCCGTCGCCGTCGACTCGGTCACCGCCCGATCGTTGGCCACGACCGCCTGACGGCGCTCCTTGCGGCGCTGCACCTTCACCGTCTTGAACAGGCCCGCCGTCGCGCGCCGCACCCGCACCGCGTCCGGATGCTCGGTCGGCAGTTGCTCCACCTCGGCCAGGACCGCCAGACAGACCGCTAGACGGTCCGGATCCACACTTACGGCGTCCGGGTCGATGCCGGTCATTTCGTACGTCCCCCTCTGTTCCCTACCCGCACGCACTGTACTTACCGGCCGGGCCGTCAGCCCACCGGCGGTCCTATCGGCGTCGGTGGCCGCCGCCACAGCAGTTGCGACCCAGCCCACCGGAACAACGAACCGGCCGCACGGCGATCCCACAGGACCACCCGGCGGCCGGCTCGTTAGCGCGGGTTCAGCGTGCCGTGTCCGGTCCCGGCTCGTCGGCCGGCTCCGGAACCGGGCGAACCGCTCCGGGACGGTCGGCCGGCTCCGGAACCGGGCGAACCGGTCCCGGATGGTCGGCCAGCGAGGCCGGGCGACGGACCTGGCGGTCGTACGGGGGCTCGCCCGAACCGTCCGCCCACGCCGGCCCGGTGTTCGCCGGGCGCCTGGTGGAGCGGCCCTGGTCCGGAAGGTGGTCTGCCAGGGTCGCGGGGCGGACCGTGCCGCGGATCCGGTCGTCCAGCGTCTCGGGGCGGCGGCCGCGGGAGAAGCCGGGCTCGTTGCGGTCCGGCTCGGCGGGCTGGGGGGTGTGCCAGGCGCCGGTGTTCGCGTCGTCCGCGGGCTGCGGGCGGGCTGCCGGGTCCTCCGGGGAGTGCGGGCGGGCCGATGCGACCGGGAGATCCTCCAGCGTGCGCGGGCGGTGCAGAGGGGCTGGGCTGGCCAGCCAGTCGCCGAGGGTCTGCGGGCGGCGGGGGGCTGCCGGGGGCGGGGTGGTCAGGGATGCCGGAGGGGCCGGGAAGGTTTCCGATGGGGTCGGTGCGGGCTCTTGGGCGAGATCGTCCACCGGGTCCTCGATCGCTTCGGAAGCTGAGACGGGGGAAATCGCCGGATCGGCGGCTTCGTGAGCCGGCTCGCCGGGCTTCACGTCCTCTTCGGCGGCCGGCGTCGACCAGATCTCCGGGCTCACCGAGGGGGAGGGGGTCTCGTCGGCGTCGGGCTCGGGAGCCCTGTCCGGGTGGCGAGTGGTGTTCGGGTCGATTGCCGACCGGGCCAGGACCGCGGGGTCGCGCCAGGCGTCCACCTCGGCGTTCTCGCGGGCCTGGTCACTGTCCGGAACCTCGGTCACCTCGGGCACCTCTTCAAACCCGGAGGTCTCGGTCGCCTCAGCAACCTCGTCGGTCTCAGCGACGTTGGTGTCCATGCCGAAATCGATGGGGTACGAGTCGGCGGCGGGCTCGACGTCGGTGGCCGAGAGGGTGCCGGGCGATCCGGTGTCATCGGACGAATCGGCGGTGGACTCCGCGATATCGGCTGCTTCGACCGGCTCGACCACCTCGGGGGCCTCGGCGCCCTGGTCTGCCTCGGCTGCGTCGGTCACTTCGGATGTCGCCGTGGTGCCGGTGGTCTCGGGCGCCTTCGTCGCATCGGTTGTGTCGATGGCTTCCGCGTCATTGATCGCTTCGGAGTCCGCGGCGGTGCTGACGGCGGGGGCGAGGTCGCTGGTCTCGGATGGCTCATCGGTGGCGGATTCGACGACGGTGTCCGCGGATCCGGTGGGTGGCTGAGCGTCCTCGACCGCGCCGGTTGTCTCGACGGTGTCCGTGACGTCGGCGGACTCGGAGTGGTCAGTGGGGTCCGCCGGGTCCGGGCCGCTGAGTTCGGTGGGGTGATCGGCGGCGGGTTCTACGACGGTCTCGGTGGAAGCGGCAGGTGCCTCGACGGACGTGGTGGGCGCCGATGTGTCGCTGGTTGGCGCGTCGAAGGTGGCTTCTGCCGGGAGCGGAGTGGGTTCGTTCGTTTCGCCGACGGTGTCAGCGGGCGTCTTGAACTGCTCATATGCGTGTGGCTCGGCCGGTGCGGCGTCTTCCGCATACGTGGACTCGGTTGGTTCGGAAGACGTCGACTCGATCGTGGGCTCGGTTGAGTCGGAAGACGTCGACTCGGTGGCTGACACTTCGGTGTCCGAAAGGTCCGATCCTGACGGAGCGGGGACGGTCAGTCCTGCGGCGGTGGCTTCGGATTCGCCGGGGTCCGTCAGGTCTGAGCTGTCGGCGGACGTCGGAGAGACATCGGCGCCGGGCGTGCTGGGGAGGTCGGCCAGGCTCGCCGGGCGGGAGCGAGGGGCCGGGCTGATCGGGGTGGACGGTAGGTCGCCGAGGGTTTGCGGGCGCGTGGCGTGCGGCGGGCTGAACGAATCCGACGGCTCTGCCTGGTAGGCCGGGATGTCGGCGTGGCTCGGCAGGGACTCCTCGGGACGGCTTCGCGGCGGGGCGGTGGTCAGCCAGTCGTCGAGGGTCTGCGGGCGGCGGGGAACGGTTCGGCCGGTTACCGGGGCAGGGGTCGGGGTCGGGGTCGGCGGGAAGCTGTCGGACGGCGCCGGGATGGGCTCGGGTGCGGCGGGCATCGTGGCGTAGCGGTCCAGCCACGGGAACGAGTCCGGCTCGGGAGTCGTGATCGCGGCCAGCCGGGGGTCGTTGCGCCACGCGAACGGGTCGGTGACGGGCTCGGCCGGCGTGTCGTCGGACAGAGGAGCCGGTGCAGGCGTGCCAACGTCGGCGACATGCCCGGGGTCGGCAGAGGGCGACAAACGCTCGAACGGGCGGTCCGTGGCTTCGGCGAAGGATGTCGCGGCTTCGTAGGGGTGGTCCGTGGCTTCGGCGGAGGGTGTTGCGGCTTCGTAGGGGTGGTCCGTGGCTTCGGCGAAGGAGGCTGCGGGTTCGAAGTAACGGTCCGTGGTCTCGGCAAGAGACGTTGTGGGCTCGAAGGCGTAGGCGGTTGGCTCCGGAGCGGGGGAGACGGGGTGGAAGGAGCCTGTTGTGGGCTCGGTCAACGGGGAAACGGGCTCGACGGGGGAAGCCTCGGGGGCGGTGGACGGCGTGGTGAGGTCGTCCGCGTCCACGAAGGGGGCCAGGAAGTAGGCGACCTCCTCGTCCTCTGCGGCTGTGGACTTCGGGGCGCGGGCCCGATGGCCGGGGGCGGGCTCGGCGGCCGTGACCGGTGCGGGGTCCGCATTGTCCGGCCCGGGGGCGACCGGCTCGATCGTGACCAGGTCGGATTCGACCGAGGGCGCATCACTGGAGGGCACGTCGCCGGAGGGCACGCCGGCTGAAGGGGTGTCGGCCGGTGCGGGAGCGACGGAAGCGGTGGCTGAAGGGGTGTCGGCCGGTGCGGTGTCGGCCTCGACGGTCCCCGCGGAGGCAGCAGGAGAGACCGGGAAGACGGTGGAGGCCGGCGATGCGGGGGAGGTGGGCGCGTCGTCGGCGACGGGGGTGAGGTCGTCGCCGGAAAGGGGGACGGTCTCGGTGGAGAGCGTGTCGGCCGGCTCCGGGGCGGTGGGGGTTTCCGGCTCGGCGTCCGCGGGCTCCGGGTCGGGGGTGGCCGCTCGTACCGTCTCTTCGGTGAACAGGCCGTTGTAGACGGTCTCGGAGAAGATCACCGGCTCCTCGGGGGCCGTTTCGGCGCCGGGGAGGTGCAGGACCTGGGTGGCTGAGGGGTCGTCGGGGGACGGTTCGGCGGGCAGGTTCAGGACCTGGGTCACCGACGGGTCGAAGTCGTCAGGTGATTGGGCCTCGGTGTAGGCCTCGATCAGGGACGGTTCGGTGTCGGCGCGGAGGATCTCGGCTCCGGCTGCCAGCGTGGCCTCCACCTCGGCCCACAGATCGTCGGGGCCGGTCGGCTCGGTGTCCGCGTCCGGCTTCGCCACATCGTCGGGGGCGGCGGAGGACGACGGGGCCTCGTCGGACTCGGTGGCGGAGGGCGCAGAGCCGGAAAGCACGGGCGCTTCGGAAAGGGACGCCGCAGAGCCGGAAAGCACGGCCGCGTCCTGGGAAAGGGACGCCGCGGAGCCGGAAATGGCCGCGTCAGGGGAAAGGGACGCCGCGGAGCCGGAAATGGCCGTGCCCTCGGAGGAGGAGGACGAGGAGGACGAAGAGGAGGGCGCCACGGAGGAGGACGCCGCGGAGGAGGAGGACGCCGCGGAGGTGAGGGCGTCCCGATGGCGGCCCGGGCCCGTGGGCTCATCCGTCGAGCCCTGAGCCGACGAGGTCTCCTGGAGGATCGGATCGTTGGACGGCGTACCGGCGGAAAGGTTTTTCTCGGAGAGGTAATCCAGGACCGCCTCGTAATCCAGGACCACCGTGTTGGAGGTTTCGCTGCCGGCGGGCAGCGCGGCCTGCGTCGGCGCCGCCGGCAACGCCCGGGCCAGCAGCGTCCCGTCGAGGACGGTCGTCTCCTCCAGCGAGGGGTCGAGGGGCCGCCACGCGTGCCGCCCGGTGGCCTCCTCCTCGCCGGCGTATTCGGCGAGGCCGGCCTTCTCCTGCAGGCGCCGCAGCGGGCCGGGCGCCCACCAGGAGGCGTCGCCGAGGCCCGCGAGGACCGCCGGGACGAGCAGGACGCGGACGACCGTCGCGTCCAGGACCAGCGCGATGATCATGCCGACGCCGATGAACCGCATGGTGGTCACCGAGGACAGGGCGAACGCGCCGGTCACGACGATGAGCAGCAGCGCGGCGGCGCTGATCACCCGGCCGGTACGGGACAGCCCGATGGTGACGGCCTCGCGGGTGGTGGCGCCGCGCAGTCGTGCCTCGACCATGCGGGAGAGCAGGAACACCTCGTAGTCGGTGGAGAGGCCGAACACGACGGCGGCCATCAGCACGACGATGCCGGCTTCCAGCGGTGTCGGGGTGACGTCGAGCCAGGACGCGCCGTGGCCCTCCTGGAAGATCCAGACGAGGGAGCCGAACGTGGCGGTGAGGCTGAGCGCGCTCATCACGACGGCCTTGACGGGCAGCAGGACGGAGCCGAACGCCAGGAACATCAGCACGAGCGTGGCCCCGGCGAGCAGGCCGATCATGAGGGGAAGCTTGGCGCCGATGGCTTCCAGGCTGTCGACGTTGCGGGCGGTGGCGCCGCCGACGAGCAGTTCGGCGCCGGCGGGGGGCGGCAGGGCGCGCAGGCCGTCGACGGCGTCGCGGGCCTCGTCGCTGTACGCGTCGGCGGCCTTCAGGTCGGCGGTGAGGATCACGGTGTCGGTGTTGTTGCCGCCGGTCGGGGTGATCCGCTCGACGCCGGCGACCTTCGCGGCGGCCTCGGTGAACGCCTTCACGTCGGGCTTCGCGCCGTTGGTGGCGTGCACGACGAGCTGGACGCCGTCCGAGGCGAACTGCGGGTAGTCGGTCTTGAGCGTCTCGATCGCGACGCGGGACGGGTCTCCGGCAGGGAGCTGGCGTTCGTCGTTCTCGCCGAAGCGGGCGTCGGCGATCGGCAGGGCCAGGACCACGAGGGCGGCGAAGATGGGTACGGCCACCAGCACCGGCCGCCGCAGCACCCATCCGGCGAGCTTCTCCCAGCCGCCGGTGCTCGTGGCACGCCGGCCGGGCAGCCGGATCGGGATCAGGTCGACGCGCGGCCCGAGCACGGCGAGCAGCGCCGGCAGCAGGGTGAGCGACAGCAGCATGGCCAGGAAGACGGCGGCGAGCCCGCCGTAGGCCAGCGACTTGAGGAAGCCCTGCGGGAACAGCAGCAGCCCGGCGAGGGCGGTCATCAGCAGGGTGGCGGAGAAGACGACGGTACGCCCGGCGGTGGCGACGGTGCGCCGGACCGCGTCGGCGGTGGAGTGGAGGGCCTGCTCCTCCCGGAACCGGCCGACCATGAACAGGCCGTAGTCGATGGCCATGCCGAGGCCGAGCAGGCTGGCCACGTTGACGGCGAACGAGTTGACCTCGTGGGCGAGCGCGATCGCGTGCAGCACGCCGAGGGAGCCGAGGACCGCGGCGCCGCCGACGAGCACCGGCAGCGAGGCGGCGACCAGGGACCCGAAGATGAGCAGCAGCAGGACCAGCACGATCGGCAGCGACACCATCTCGGCGAAGGCCAGGTCGTCGGTGGAGCGCTGCGACGAGGCGTGCCCGAGCGGGATGCCGCCGGCCAGCTGGACGTGCGCGCCGGGGACGGTCAGCGCGTCCTCGATGTCGGCGTAGGCGTCCATCTTGGCGGCGTCGTCCTCGCCGGAGAGCGTGATCACGGCGACCGCGCTCTTCTTGTCCTTCGACGCGTACGCGGCCGCCTTCTTGTCCCAGTAGGAGCTCTGCGACGTGACAGCGGTCCTCGGCAGCGCGGCGAGGCGCTCCT
Source organism: Actinoplanes philippinensis (assembly GCF_900113015.1). Classification (GTDB taxonomy): domain Bacteria; phylum Actinomycetota; class Actinomycetes; order Mycobacteriales; family Micromonosporaceae; genus Actinoplanes; species Actinoplanes philippinensis. The sequence continues at coordinate 62,712 of NZ_FONV01000003.1, read as the reverse complement.
TGATGCGTTTGGTGAGCGCGGCGTCGTCGATGGCGCCCTGATCGGGTGTGTAGATGGCGATGACGTCGCCGCCCTGCCCGCCGGTCGCGGCGGCGGCCATCTCGGCGGCCCGGGCCGATTCGCTCCGTGGGTCGTTGTAGCCGCCCTCGGTGAGCTGACCGAATACGCCGAAGCCCCAGATGCCGGAGCCGACCACCGCGACGAGCGCGACGATGAGCACCGGCCACCTCAGGCGGGCGACCCGCGATCCCCAGCCCGCGAACACAGGGTTCCCCTTCCTGGTTTTTCGTCAGTCCAAAGGTTCAGCTCAGAGTCGCGGCCTGGAGGGCCACGCCGCCGCAGTTCTCGTCGAACGTCGCGCCGGTGATCCACTTGATCGAGATCTTGCCAGTTCCGGTTGCACGGTAGGAGACGACGTAGGCGGTTGTCCCCATCGACGCGCCGCGACTGGTGAAGGTGTCGGTGTACGCCTTCCCGCCGGTGCTGAGTTCCAGGCGCAGCTCGCCGCGGGCCTGCATCGCGCCGACGTACAGCCGCAGGGTGTGCGAGCCGGTGTCGGCGGGGGCGGACAGGATGAACCCGTGCCCGGTGCCGCAGGTGGTGATACCGCTGGTCACGCCGCCGGACGGGGCGCCGGGCCAGGTGAAGCGCTGCGGGCTCGCGGTGTGCCGGACGCGCGGCTCGCCGGGGGTGCCCTCGAGGATGGCGAACCCGCCGTCGCTGTCGCGTTCCAGCGAGTAGCGGCCCTGCTCGCCCCAGTGCACCCAGTCGGTCTCGCCCTCGTCGGCCAGGTCGACCTTTTTCCCGGGTGGCACCTGCTCGACCACGATCTGGTTGACCGGCGTCATCGACGGGGTCGCCGACACGCTCGGGACCGGGATGGGGATCTGCTCGGCCGGCGCGGCCGCGATCGTGGGTGGCGCGGGCGCCGGCTCGTCGTCGCGGGTGACTCGCTCGTGGATGACCCAGCCGACGGTCAGGACGGCGAGCACCCCGGCGAGGACGACCGCCACCTGCTGGAGGTGTTCCCGCCGGTGAGGCCGGCCTCCGGGATCGGGCAGAGGCAAGGATCCTCCAGATCTCGGCGGTGGGCAGGAGCGCTAAACGATCTCATCCCGGCCCGTCGTGGTGAAGAGGGGGCCGCCGGTCGGGCACGTACGGCTGATCGCCCACCTCAGCGATTCGGATGAGCTTCTTGGCCGCATTAACACCGTTTATTAGTAGCGTGTCCGGAGTTTTCCGATTTGCCGACCGGGGAGATTGACCGATGAATGACATGACCGCATCCACTGACAAGCGCCGCGGGCAGGCGATCGCCGGGGTGCTCAGCGGCGTGTTGGTCTTCGCCGTTCTGGTGGCCGTCTTCGTCCTGGTCCGCAAGGACCCCGACGACACGCCCGTCCCGACCGCGGCGCCGACCAGCATGGCGCCGGAGTCGTTCGACCAGGAGCCGGTCGTCACGACCGGCTCCGGCACGCTCACCGAGATGGTGATCAAGGAGCGGATCCCGGGCACCGGCCCGGTGGTGAAGACCGGCCAGACGGTCAGCGTCAACTACAAGCTGATCGGATACACGTCCGGCGAGGTGATCGACTCGTCGTGGAAGAACGGCAAGGGCGAGCCGATCAGCTTCGAGATCGGGGTCGGCAAGCTGATCCAGGGCTGGGACAAGGGCATCCCCGGACAGAAGGTGGGCAGCCGCATCCAGCTCGACGTGCCGGCCGCCCTCGCCTACGGCCCGGAGCGGGGCGACCTGCGGTTCGTCGTCGATATCCTGTCGGCGCAGTAGCTCACAGATCCGCGACGATCACGTCGAGGCGGCGCGGGCCGGTGGCCGGACCGGTCTGCTCCTCGACCGTGAACTTCAGATCCCGCAGAGCGGTGACCAGCTCGTCCACCGACTCGGGCGCGGCCCGCTCGACGGCGAGCGCGCGCACCATGCGGCCCTTGGTGGCCTTGTTGAAATGGCTCACCACCGACCGCCGGGTCTCCCCGCCGACGACCCGCTCCTGCAGCACCCGCAGGACCGCCGCGTTCGTGCCGGGCGCCCACATCGCGGCGTAGGCGCCGGACCGCAGATCCAGCACCGGCGCGCCCGCGGTCGCCTCGTCCAGGACCTTCTTCAAACCCTTCTTCCAGTACGGGGTGAGCCCTCCGATGCCGGGCAGGGTGACCCCCGCCGAACAGCGGTAGGCCGGGATCGCGTCACCGAGCCGCACCACACCCCACAGCCCGGAGAACACCACCGCCGTCCGGTGCAGCCACGCGAGCGCCGGCTCGTCGAGGCCGGCGGGGGCGAGCGCCTCATACAGCACCCCGGTGTAGATCTGCGCCGCCGGGGCGGCCGGGGCGGTCAGCAACTCCGCGTTGCGCGTGATCTCGCCGCGCTGCCCGTCGCTGAGCCCCAGCACCGCCAGGCTGTCCGCGATCGATCGCGCGCTGGTGCGCGCGCAGAGCGCGACCAGTTTCCTCAGCACCCGCGTGCGGGCGCCGGCCAATGACGGCAGCCACAGGCTCGACGGGTCGACGGGGGAGCCGGCCGGGGCCGGGGTCTTGCCTTCGGACGGCGGAAGCAGGATGAGCACGCCGGAACCTTAGCGCCCGCCCTCGTCACCGTCCGACGGTCACCGTCGTCTTCACGCTGGCCCGGTCGATCTCGCTGACCCGGATGGTGAAGACCAGCTCGTAGGTGCCGGCCAGCGGGAACGTCAGCGAGCCGAGCGCCTGGTTGCCGGGCAGGAGGCCGGCCATCGGCTGCTTCACGGCCTCCAGCGGCGGGTCGAGGAGCCGGGCCGACACCTGCCACTCCTCGGCCTGCAGCGGCGCGCCGTCCGGCCGGTAGAGGAACGCGTGCACCGTGTTCCACTCACCCAGCTCCACCGGGTAGATGTTGAACTGCACGGTGTAGAGATCGCTGGTCAGCGTCTCGGAGACACCCTTGCCGCCGACCGCCTTCTCGTTGGCGGCGGCGCTGCGGCCCGGGTCGACCTGCACCAGCACCGAGCTCAGCCCCAGGATCAGCACGCTCGCCACCACCTCGACCAGCACGGTGCGCCGCAGGCCGCGGCCGTTGCGGGCCCGATTGACCATGCGGCGGGCGCCGGCCGCCGCGACCAGCACCACCGCCAGCACGCCGACCTTGACCAGCAGCAGCCGCCCGTAGTCGGTGCGCCACAGCGCCGGCACCGAGCCGAGCTGGATGACCGACTGCACCACACCGGCCATGACCAGCCAGATCACCGCGAGCGCCGCCCACCTCGACCACACCGGCAGCACCACGCCGAGCATCCGTTCATGCGTGCCACGCAGCAGGAACACGGTCAGCGTCACCAGGCCGCCGATCCACGTGGCCATCGCCGCCATGTGCACCACCCCGGCCGTCACCGTCACGGCGGGTAGCGGAACGGCGATCGCGTGACCGGTCATCGGCCACGTGGCCAGCCCGGCCGCGCCGAGCCCGAGAACCGCCCAGGCCCGAGCCTTACGCGGAGTGAGCTGCGGTTGCGGTTTCGGGGCGGGCGCCGGCCGGGGCACCGGCGCGCCCGCGCCGACCAGGACGGGGACGGGCACGGTCAGCGGCACACTCACGGTCCGTGGTGGCCGGCGCAGCAGAGGCGGCAGCAGTACGGCCAGAGCGCCCAGGATCGCCAGGCGACCGAGCAGGAGCAGCCCGTACTGGCTGGTCACCACCTCGAGGAACTCGTCGGCCGTCAACGTCCAGAGGGGGGCGCCGGAGCCCTGCTGCGCCTGGCTGCCCAGCGCGCCGAGGGTGGCCGCCGCGGTCAGCGCCAGCCCGATCCGGATCATCCGCAGGGCCCCGCCGCGGGAGCGCCGTGGCGGCCACAGGAACGCCAGGAACAGCGCCGGGCCGACGATGAGCGTGACCCCGGCGTACCCGATGGTCTTGAGAAGGGGGACGGCGACCGCGACGGACGGGTGCGGCCCGGTGGTGGCGGCGGGCTCCTCGGGGCGGGCCGACGGCGCGCCGACCGAGAAGGTGATCGCGCCGCCGACCGGGTGGCTGTCGGCGGAGATGACCCGGAAGCTGATCAGGTACGTGCCCAGCGGCTTGCTCGCCTTGCGCAGCGGGATCCGCAGCACGGTGCCGCCGCCCTGGACCTTGCCGGAGATCCGCTCGCCGTCCGGGGCGATCACCTGCACCCGCCCCTCGACAGGGGTGACCGGCTCGCTGAAGGTCACGGTGACCTCGGACGGCGAGGCGCCGATCACACTTCCCGGAGCGGGGGTCGAGCCGACCGTCGCGGCGTGCGCGGAGGCGGGCGAGGCGGGCAGCACGAGAACGGAGGTCAGCAGCACGAACAGAACGGCGAGCACCCGGGTCACATGGGGTAGTTCGTATCGGCGTCGGGAAAGGTTCAAGCAGGCGATGTGGATACGATCCGTTGCAGCGCCTGACCCCGCCACCGAGGAGGCCGTCATGTCCGTCCACCCCCGCGCAGGCCGTCCCGCCGAGCCGGCCGAGTTGATCGACGTTCCCCAGGTCATCTCGCGTTACTACACCGAGCACCCGGACCCGGCCGAGGCGGGGCAGCGGGTCGCGTTCGGCACCTCGGGGCACCGCGGCTCCAGCCTGCGGACCGCCTTCAACGAGGACCACATCGCCGCGACCAGTCAGGCCATCGTCGAGTACCGGCGGGACCAGGGCACCACCGGCCCGCTCTTCCTCGGCCGGGACACGCACGCGCTCAGCGAGCCGGCGCTGATCACCGCGCTGGAGGTGTTCGCCGCCAACGACGTGCGGGTGCTCGTCGACAGCCGCGACCGGTACACGCCGACCCCCGCGCTGTCGCACGCGATCCTGCGGTGGAACCGGGACAACCAGGCGCAGGCCGACGGCGTCGTGGTCACGCCGTCGCACAACCCGCCGGACGACGGCGGTTTCAAGTACAACCCGCCCAACGGCGGCCCGGCCGACACCGACGCCACCCGATGGATCCAGGACCGGGCGAACGCGATCATCGCCGCCGGTCTCAAGGAGGTCCGGCGGGCGGCCCGGCCGCAGAGCCCGGAGAAGTACGACTACCTGGGCACCTACGTCGACGACCTGCCCAACGTGATCGACGTGGAGGCGATCCGCAACGCCGGCGTGCGCATCGGGGCGGACCCGCTCGGCGGCGCCAGCGTCGACTACTGGGGCGAGATCGCGTCCCGGCACGGTCTCGACCTGACCGTGGTCAACCCGCTGGTCGACCCGCGGTTCGGCTTCATGACCCTGGACTGGGACGGCAAGATCCGGATGGACTGCTCCTCGCCGTACGCGATGGCCTCCCTGATCGAGCAGAAGGACCGGTTCCAGATCGCCACCGGCAACGACGCCGACGCCGACCGGCACGGCATCGTCACCCCCGACGGCGGCCTGATGAACCCGAACCACTACCTCGCGGTCGCCATCGCGTACCTCTACTCCTCCCGCGACGGCTGGCCGTCCGGCGCCGGCATCGGCAAGACCCTGGTCTCCTCCTCGATGATCGACCGGGTCGCCGCCGATCTCGGCCGCCGCCTCGACGAGGTGCCGGTCGGGTTCAAATGGTTCGTGCCGGGCCTGCTCGACGGCTCGATCGGCTTCGGTGGCGAGGAGAGCGCCGGCGCGTCGTTCCTGCGCCGCGACGGCGGCCCGTGGAGCACCGACAAGGACGGCATCATCCTCGACCTGCTGGCCTCGGAGATCCTCGCGGTCACCGGCCGGTCGCCGAGCGAGCACTACCGCGAGCTGACCGCCCGGTTCGGCGAGCCGGCCTACGCGCGGATCGACGCCCCGGCGACCCCGGCCGAGAAAGCGGTGCTCGGCAAGCTGTCGCCGTCGCAGGTGACCGCCTCCTCGCTGGCCGGTGAGGCGATCACCGCGGTGCTGACCAGCGCGCCCGGCAACGGCGCGGCGATCGGCGGCCTCAAGGTGGTCACCGATTCCGGCTGGTTCGCGGCCCGCCCGTCCGGCACCGAGGACGTCTACAAGATCTACGCCGAGTCCTTCCACGGCCCCGACCACCTGGCCCGCATCCAGGAGGAGGCGCGGGCCGTGGTGTCCGCCGCACTCTCCGCCTGATCATTCGTCTCAGGTCGACGGCTCCCGCGCCGACAGTCAGTCGTGAGCAGACCGGCTGATCCGGGCAGGAGCCGTACGTGACCGCACCCGAGAGCGCCGCCGACACGCGGCCACCGATGGGGGGACTCGCTCCCATCGTGGTGGCCGCGCTGGCGAACGCCGGCGTGCTCGTGTGGCTGCTGCTCCACGATCCCGCCGAGGTCACCTACGGCTACTTCGGTGGCCCGATCGCGCTGGCCGCGGGCGCCTACGCCTGCTTCCGGGTGATCCGCAAGCCCGGACTGGCACGGCCGGTGCGCACCTTCTGGCTGCGGATGGAGCTCGCCGCTCTCAGCCTCGGCCTGACCGCGGTGATCGCCCTGGCCCGGGCCAACAACAACACCGGCATGTCGATCTGGGTCGCGGTCCCGATGATGACCGGCGTCGCGCTGCTGATGACGGCGTTCCTCGGGCTGCCCGGCCGGCCGCGTACCGCGGTGGGCTGGCTGCGCGGCGCCCTCGACACGGTGACGATCGCCGTCGCCAGCGGGCTGATCTTCTGGTATGCCGTCTTCGACCTGGCGCCCGCCGGGACCTCGCTGGCCGACAAGGTGGTCGCCGCGGTCGTCGGCGTGGGCGGGGTGCTGCTTCTCGTGGTTGTCGGCAAGGCGGCCGCCGCGCCCGAGTCGGTGGTCCACCCGGGCGCGCTGCGGGTGCTGATGACCGGCCCGATCACCTGCGTCACCGGCACCATCCTGCTGATCGCCGGCGACGACCGGTCCCGGCTGGCGCTGTCGGTGCTGGCGCTCCCGCTCACCGGCGCGGCCGTCTGTGTCGGCGCCCACTTGCAGAGCCGTGCCCTGACCCGGCCGGCGGCCATCTCGTTCCCGGCCCGGTCGGTCTTCAACCTGCTGCCGTTCGTCGCGGTCGTCGCCACAGCCGGCCTGGTGATCAGCGTCAGCGCCCAGGACATGAGCGCTCGCCAGCGCATCGTGATCATCGGCGCCTTCCTGATCACCGGATGCGTCGTCGCCCGCCAGCTGCTCAGCCTGCGGGAGAACACCCTCGCCCTGCGCGGGATCCGCCGCCAGCAGGACGAGCTGGAGCGCCTGGCGCTCAGCGACAACCTGACCGGCCTGCCGAACCGGACCCGTTTCCTGGTCGCGCTCGGCGAACGGCTCGACGCCGGGCAGCCGGCCGCCGCCGTCCTGATCGACGTCGACGACTTCAAGATGATCAACGACACGATCGGCCCGGCCGCCGGCGACCAGCTGCTCTTCCAGGTGTCCCAGCGGCTGCGCGAGCGGTGCACGTCCGGGGAGATGCCGGCCCGCCTCGGCGGCGACGAGTTCGCGGTGCTGCTGCCCGACGGCGACCCGGTGGCCGCCGAGACGGCCGCCAACCGGCTCCTGCTCGCGCTCGCCGACCCGTTCAAGGTCGGCGAACAGCAGCTGCTGCTGCACGCCAGCGCCGGCATCGCGATCGCCGACACCGGCGAGGGCGCCGACGAGGTGCTGCGCAACGCCGACATCGCGATGTACGCCGCCAAGGAGAGCGGGAAGGCTTCGTTCGTCCGCTTCGAGCCGCGCATGCGCGACGACATGATCAACCACGCCACGCTCGCCGGCGAGCTGCGCAACGGCATCGCCCGCGGCGAGCTGCGGCTGCTCTACCAGCCCGTCTTCGACCTGGTCACCGGCCGCCTGCACGGCTGCGAGGCGCTGGTCCGCTGGCAGCACCCGATCCGCGGGTTCGTGTCGCCGGGCGAGTTCATCCCGGTCGCCGAACGCTCCGGGCTGATCGTGCCGCTCGGCGCGTGGGTGCTGCGCGAGGCCTGCGAGCAGATGGCCCGCTGGCGTGACCAGTACGGCGACGGCGCCGTCGAGGCGGTCAACGTCAACGTCGCGGTCCGGCAGCTACGCTCGTCCGGTTTCGTCGACGAGGTCGCCGCCGTGCTCAGCGAAACCGGCCTAACCTCCCGCAACGTCATCCTGGAGGTCACCGAGTCGTCGGTGGTCGACGGCTGGCAGGTGCAGGAGACCCTGCAGGGGCTGCACGACATGGGCGTACGCCTGGCGCTCGACGACTTCGGCACCGGCCAGTCGTCGCTCAGCCTGCTCCGCGCGTTCCCGGTCGACGTGCTCAAGCTCGACAAGTCGTTCGTCGACGGCATCGCCGACGGCGCCGACCGGGGCCGGCTCGCGGTCGCCGCGGCGGTCGCCCAGCTCGCCGAGCACCTGCAGCTCAAGGCGGTCGCCGAGGGCATCGAGAATCGGGAGCAGCTGGAACGGCTCCGCGACATGGGTTACCGGTACGGCCAGGGCTTCTTCATGGCCAAGCCGCTGCCCGCCGCCGACTGCGGCGCGCTGATGGCCGCCGATCCCGTCCGGGCGGCCTGACCCCTGTCGATTGGACCTCAACCCGGGTGCACGTACTAGCGTGCAGTCCATGACCGTCGTCACCGGCCATGTCCGCACCTTCTACCAGTTGCTGTTCAACACCGGCCTGGTCTCGATCATCAACTTCACCGTGTGGTTCGCGGTCACCTTCTGGACGTACCTGCAGACGCGGTCGGTGTTCGCCACCGGTGTCATCTCCGGCATCTTCCTGGTGCTGACCGCGCTCACCGGCATCTGGTTCGGCAGCCTGGTCGACGGGCATCGCAAGAAGACCGTCCTGCAGGGCTCCGCCCTCGCCTCCCTGGCGCTCTACGCGGCGGCCCTCGGCGTCTACCTGGCCGTCCCCGGCGACGCGTTCCACGACCCGGCGGACGCGCGGCTCTGGGGGTTCGTACTGCTGCTGATGTTCGGCGTGATCGCCGGCAACATCCGCACCATCGCCCTGCCCACACTCGTCACCCTGCTCATCGACGCGGACCGCCGCGATCGGGCCAACGGCCTCGTCGGGACGGTGTCCGGCGCGAGTTTCCTGGTCACCTCGGTGATCAGTGGCGTGCTCGTCGCCTTCGACGGGATGCGCTCGGTGCTCCTGCTGGCGCTCGGGGTGCTCGCGCTCTCCGTCGTGCATCTGGCCTTCGTCGGCGTTCCGGAGCGGGAGACGCCCCACGACGAGGCGGCGGCCGCGCCCGGCGTGGACCTGCGGGGCACGTTGCGGATCATCGGCGGGGTCGCCGGGCTGCCCGCGCTGATCGTGTTCAGCATGTTCAACAACTTCCTCGGCGGGGTGTTCATGGCGCTCGCCGACGCCTACGGGCTGTCGCTCGTCTCCGTGCAGGCGTGGGGGCTGCTCTGGGGCGTGCTCAGCACCGGCTTCATCGTCGGTGGGCTGCTCGTCGCGCGGACCGGTCTCGGCGCCCGGCCGGTCCGCCTGCTCCTGCTGATCAACGTGGTGCTGTGGATGGTCATCCTGATCTTCCCGCTCTGGGCGTCGATCATCCCGATGGCGATCGGCATGTACCTGTACATGACCCTCGTCCCGTACGCCGAGGCCGCCGAGCAGACGATCCTGCAACGGGTCGTGCCCTACGAGCGGCAGGGGCGCGTCTTCGGCCTGGCCCAGAGCGCCGAGCAGGCCGCGTCGCCGCTGACCGCGTTCCTCGTCTCGCCGATCACCCAGTTCGTGTTCATCCCGTTCATGAGCGACGGCGGCGCCGGGGCGGACGCCATCGGATCGTGGTTCGGCACCGGCCCGGCCCGCGGCATCGCCCTGGTCTTCGTGCTCACCGGGATCATCGGTGTGATCGCCACCACGCTGGCCATGCTCAGCCGCCCCTACCGGTCGCTGAGCGGCCGGGTCGCCGAGGAGAATCCGGTCACCGTCTCCGCCTGAGCCGCGGTCCCCGCCCGCCACCCCGCAGCTCCCGGCCGCCCATTCCTCAGGCCCCCGGCCGGACCGCCGATCGGGAAACGTCAGGGAAACGGCGAAGGGGAACACCATGGGATGGCCGCGTGCGACGGCGCCTGCATGGCCCGTGCATGCGGGTGTGGCCGTGTTGTCGGCAACCGCCGCCACGGCCTACGGCCTGGCCGAACCCCACGTGCGTGTCGCCATCTTCGCACTGGTCACAGCCGTTCCGGTGGTCACCTATCTGCTCGCCGTCGGCTTCCGGCACCTCATCGACCGTGGCACGTGGCTGACCGCCGCGGCCGGGCTCGGCACCCTCACCCTCGGCACGGTCCTGTGGCCGGACTGGATTCCCGGCCACCACTTCGGCAGCGCCGAAGGATCGACCACCGACCTCGTGATGGCCACCGCGCACCTGATCTTCCTGTGTGCCACGGCGACCGGGCTGCGCAGGCACGGCCGTGCCGATCCCGGCGGGCTGATCGACGCGGCTCTGTTCGGGCTCTGCGCCGTCGGCCCGCTCTGGGAGTGGCTGATCGGGCCGTACCTCGGACCGTCCGCCACCACCCTCGGCATGGCGCTGCTGCTCAGCGACGTGCTGGTGCTCGCGGCCGTGCTCGGCTGCCTGATCCGCATCGGCTCCACCGCCCGTGGAGCCCGCGGCCCGCTGGGCTACCTGGTGCTGACCGCCACGCTGACCCTGGCCAACGACATCGTCGCCGTGCACACGGTGAACGGCGGCTCCGTCTGGACCGCCCAGATCATGATGCTGGCCTACCTGACCGTCGCGGCCCCGGCTGTCCTGCCGACCGCCCCGCTGGTCACCGAGCCCGGACCGGCCCCGGCCGGGGTCCGCCACCCGCCCCTGGGCTGGCTCGGCGCCGCGCTCTGCGTCAACCCGCTGATCGCCGCCATCCAGGCGATCCGCGCCGACGGCCCGGCCAGCGCCGTCCTGCCGATCGCCACGATCATCGTCGTGCCGCTGGTGGTGCTCCGGCTCCGGCTGCTGTCGATGCAGCGGGCCGCCGCCGAACGCACCCTCGCCCACCAGGCCCACCACGACGACCTGACCGGCCTCTACAACCGCCGGCACATCGTCGCCCGGATCGACCAGGCGATGCTGGCGCTCCACCGGGGCGACCTCGCCGAGGTCACCGTCATGCTCTGCGACCTGGACGGCTTCAAACCCGTCAACGACCGGTACGGCCACCAGGCCGGCGACCTCGTGCTGCAGGCCGTCGCGCTGCGCCTGTCCGCGGCGGTCGGCCGCAACGGCGCCGTCGGACGGCTCGGCGGCGACGAGTTCGTGATCGTCCAGTGCGACGGCGAACCCCTCGCCGACCGCATCGCCGCCCTGATCCGCGAGCCGATCGAGGTGACCGGCGGCACCGTCCGGATCGGCGCGTCGATCGGCGCCGCCACCGCTCGGACCGGAGACGACGCCGACCGGGAGACCCTCATCGCCCGGGCCGACGCCGCGATGTACGCCGTGAAGGCGCGCCCCGCGACGCCGGCCGCAGCCGCTGCCTGAACCGTCAGGCGTCGACCTCGGGACGGCCCTCGGCGGCCCACAGCGTGTGGAACGAGCCCGGCTTGTCCACCCGCTGGTAGGTGTGCGCGCCGAAGAAGTCACGCTGACCCTGGATCAGGGCGGCCGGCAGGCGCTCGGCCCGCAGACCGTCGTAGTAGGCCAGCGCCGACGCGAAGCCCGGAGCCGGGATGCCCTGCTGCGCGGCCGTGACGACGACCCGCCGCCACGCGTCCTGAGCGCCGCTGACCGCGTCCAGGAAGTACTGGTCGACGAGCAACGTGGCCAGGTCGGGCTTCTTGTCGTACGCCTGCTTGATGAAGTCCAGGAACTTCGCCCGGATGATGCAGCCGGCCCGCCAGATCTTCGCCATCGCACCCGGGTCGATGTCCCAGCCGTACTCCTTGCTGGCCGCCTGGATCTGCTGGAAGCCCTGCGCGTAGGCCACGATCTTCGACGCGAACAGCGCCTGCTCGACGTCGGCCACCAGGTCACCGCTGTGCTCGGCGCCGGCCGACGGGCCCGGCAGCCCGGCCTCGGCGGCGGCCGCCCGCTCGTCCTTGCCGCCGGACAGCGCCCGCGCGAAGACCGACTCGGCGATCCCGGAGACCGGCACACCCAGGTCCAGCGCCGCCTGCACGGTCCAGCGGCCGGTGCCCTTCTGCTCGGCGGCGTCGGCCACGACGTCCACGAACGCCTTGCCGGTGGCCGCGTCGACCTGCTTGAGCACCTCGGCGGTGATCTCGATCAGGTACGACCCGAGCCGCCCCTCGTTCCAGCCCTTGAAGATCTCGGCGATCTCGGCCGGCGAGTGCCCGCCCACCCGGCGCAGCAGGTCGTACGCCTCGGCGATGAGCTGCATGTCCGCATACTCGATGCCGTTGTGCACCATCTTCACGAAGTGACCGGCGCCGTCCGGGCCGACGTGCACACAGCACGGCTCGCCGTCCACCTTCGCCGCGATGTCCTCCAGCAGCGGGCCGAGCGCCTCGTACGACTCCTTCGGCCCACCCGGCATGATGCTCGGGCCGTGCAGCGCGCCCTCCTCGCCACCGGACACACCGGCGCCGACGAAGTGCAGGCCCTTCGCCTTCAGCGCCGCCTCCCGCCGCCGGGTGTCCGCGTAGTGCGCGTTACCCGCGTCGATCAGCATGTCGCCCTCTTCGAGCAGCGGAGCGAACTCGTCGATCACGGCGTCCGTGGCCGGCCCGGCCTTGACCATGATGACGACGCGTCGCGGGCGCTCCAGGCTCGCCACGAACTGCTCAGCCGTCTCGGCCGGCAGGAACGTGCCCTCGTGACCGAACTCCTCGACCAGCTCCTTGGTGCGGCCGTAGGACCGGTTGTGCAACGCCACGGTGTGCCCGTGCCTGGCGAAGTTACGGGCCAGGTTACGGCCCATCACCGCCAGGCCGGTGACACCGATCTGCGCCTTTTGCGACATCGACTACGTCCTTCCTCGTTACCCGCCCGTTACGGGCCCCGCGGTCATTCTTACGGGATCCGCCCCGTTGCGGTTCGATCACGTCCACGTGGTGAGCATGCTCAAGTCTGCGCCGCCACAGCCGATCCCACAGCCGAGACCCGCTGGCAGCCCCTCCCCACCTCGCCCGCCACCCGCCCCTCGCCCTGCTCGCAGCTTTATCGCGCAGCTCGCGCTGGTTGCAGCTTCTCGCGCCGGTCGCGGCCTTTGATGCGTATCGCGGACTTCCGAGCCTGTCGCGCTGTCCGGCCGACGCCGCTCGCGGTTCCTGGCGCCGCTCGCGGTTCCTGGCGCCGCTCGCGGTTCCTGGCGCCGCTCGCGGTTCCTGGCGCCGCTCGCGGTTCCTGGCGCCGCTCGCGGTTCCTCGCGCCGCTCGCGGTTCCTCGCGCCGCTCGCGGTTCCTCGCGCCGCTCGCTGCGCCGGTCGCGGTTCCTCGCGCCGGTCGCTGCCTATCGCACAGTCGCCGTCCGCCGAGCCGCCGCGGCCCATCGAACCATCCGACCGCGGTCAGAGCTCGAAAAGATCCCGCATGGCCTCGGCAAGCCGCGCCATGCTGGCCCCGGTGACCATCCCGATCCGCTCGGCCCCGGTCGAAGCCGGCAGCCGCCGCATCCGATTGACCACCACAACCCCGGTGATCGGATCCTGCTCGGTCAGCGCCACCGCATAGGGCGGCAACTCGGTCACTCCACGCTGCCGAACGATCGGCGCACAGAACGGCGCAGCGTTCTTCCGCTCGTTGTAGCTGTCCCCGGACAGCACCAGAACCCGATACCGCAGATCGGCCCGGTCCCCGATCGTCCAGATCTCCCCGCGCCGCATGTCAGCATGACCCGGAGATCGGCGGGGTCCGGATCAGCATGGCAGGAAGCGTACCGCCGGACCGATCTCGCCCGCGCCCGCCCCGCCCGGCCACCTTCCGAAACCGCCCCCGAGACCCCCACAACTCCCGGCGGTCCCGCCCGTCACCCTCCACACCATCCTAAAAACCTTCATACGGTACGAACCACCCCTCCCGCAAATCCCACCCCGCCCCGAACCACAACGCGACACCCAGCCCACTACAACCCCCAAGGCGCCTCACGCGCCAGTCCTCCCCTCACCGCCCGACCCCTTCCCAGCCACCGCCCACCACCGTTGCGCCGTATCGACACAGCACCGTGTGTGGGCCGAGGCTCGCGGCCAACGGCCGTGTCCGGCCGCACTCACAACGAAGCCACCCGCCGGCCCCCGGGTATCCGGCGCCACCGCTGTATTAGCGGCGTCGAGGCTGCGCTGTCCGCCGGCCCGAGTCGAGCGGCCAGCCACCCAGGCGGCATCAGTCGCGCCGAAGCAGCGCTGTCCGGGCCGGGGTCGAGCGGCCGGCACCCAGGCGGCATCAGCCGCGCCGAGGCAGCGCTGTCCTGGCCGGGGTCGAGCGGCCGGCACCCAGGCGGCATCAGTGGCGCCGAATCAGCGCTTTCCCCGCCGGGGTCGAGCGGCCAGCACCCAGGGGGCGGCATCAGCCGCGCCGAAGCAGCCCGTGCGCTGGCCAGAGGCGTCGAAACGGCGCTGTGCGCTGGCCGGGGTGGGGTGGCGAGCGCCCAGGGAGATATCAGAGGCGTCGAAACGGCGCCAGGGGCAGGGGCGGTGGGCGACGGCCATTGGTGTGGGGTGGGTGGGTTCTGGCTGGTGGGGGTGCTGGGGCGGGTGGGGCGGCGTGGGGGTTTGGTGAGTGGGCAGCAAGCCCGGCGGTCGCGTTGGGAGTTTGGGGTGGGAGGCGTCGCGGGGTAGGCGGGGACGGGATGGGCGCGGTTGTGGGGGCGGTGGCCGTACCACGTGGGGTGGGTTTTCGGTGGTGACCCTGACCGAACGTCGGACCTCTCGCGGGTGAGGTGTGTGACGTGGGTGGATTCGTATGACCCGGGCGGATGATCGGGGGATGCCGTGATGTGGTGCGCGGGCGTAAGCAGGAACCTCTAGTGAGCTGGGAGGTCTCTGGTGGGAGGTCGGGCGTATGCGCGGGCGGCGAGCGGCCGGCCGCCCACGGCGCGGTGGGGGCCGGCCGGTGGGGAGGCGGTCGGCTGTTCCGACGAGTTCGGCGGGGCTGTGGCGAGACGGGGGCTGTGGACCGTCGGGAGTGCCGGTGCGGACGGCGGGCGGACTCTGGAGCAAGGCGTCGGGAGCGGGGGTGCGGAGGGCGGCCGGGCCGTCGGGAGCGCCGGTGGTGATAGCGGGCGGGCGGTGGACCGGGCCATCGGGCTGCTGGCGGGGTGGGCCCGGTGTCGGGTGGCTGAGGCGCAGCGGCATCTGCTGCGGATGGCTTCCGAGCGGCGGTGTGATGTCACCGAGTTGGCGCATCGGGTGATTCGGCTGCTCGACAGTGTGGAAGCCGTTGCGGACCGTCGGCGGCGGCCGGTGACGGTATCTCAGCTGATCGCGGCCGCAATGATCGATCCGGCGGCGCGGGCGGACCTGGCGCCGTCACAATCCGTGCCGGGCGGAACTGGAGCGGGCGATGATCCGGCACCAGACGAGGGGCCGACCGCGGGTGCCGGGCCGGCGAGAACGGCGGGTGCCGAGGCGGTGAAGGCGGCGGGTGCCGGACCGGCGAACGCGGCGGTGAACGCGGCGGGTACGGGGGCTGGGGCGTCGGAGAAGGTGGTGAGTGATTCGGCTGGGGTGTCGGCGGCTGGGCGGGGTGCCGGGCGCCTGGAGGGGATGGAGCGGCTCGCCAACCTCGGCTGGGGGGAGTGGGATCTGGTCAGCGGTGAGATCTACTGGTCGCCGCAGTTGTATCGGATCTACGAGCGGGATCCGGCCCTCGGCCCGCCGGGGGAGGGTGAGGCGGTCGCCGGTGACATGCCGATGCGGGTGGCGGCGGTGGAGGCGTTCCGGCGGTCGGAGCGGGTGGACGTCGTGACGCGGGTGCGTGTGGGCGGGCGCGTCAAGCATCTGCGGACGGTGGCGGACGCGGTACGGGACGCCGACGGGCAGCCGTTGCGGGTGTACGGGATCGTGCAGGACGTCACCGAGCAGCGGGTCGGCGCGGAGCGGCTGGCCGAGGTGGAGCGCACGCTGGCGGCCGAGCACGAGCTGGCGGCGCGGCTGCAGCGGATCATCCTGCCGATCCCGGCGGAGCCGATCGACCTGCCGGGACTGCGGGTGGCGGTGCGCTACCTGCCCGCGGGAACGGGGACGGCGGGGTCCGGGCGGGCGGCGATGATCGGCGGGGACTGGTTCCATGCGGCGGCGCTGCGGGACGGGTCGGTGCTGCTGGCCGTCGGTGACGTGGCCGGGCACGGGACGCAGGCGGCGACGACGATGGCCCAGCTGCGGCACGCGCTGCGGGCGCTGGCCGTGGTGACCAGCGATCCGGGAGCACTGTTGCAGCATCTGAACCAGTTGATCTGGGAGCTGGAGGCGGACGATCCGGAGCTGGCGGCGACCGCGGTGATCGCCCGGTTCGATCCGCGGCGGCACGAGCTGGTGTGGGCGCAGGCCGGTCATCCGCCGCCGCTGTTGAGCCGGGGCGGCCGGACCGCGCCGCTGCCCCGCCCGGCGGGCCCGATGCTGGGGGTGGTGGACGGCGCGCGGTACGCCGACGCGGTCATCGACCTGACGCCGGGCGACATGCTGCTGCTCTACACCGACGGCCTGGTCGAGGAGCGGCGCCGGGGGCCGGACGTCGGCCTCGACTCGGTGATCGCGGCGGTCGACGACGCGGTGCGGACGGCCCCGGAGCAGCCACTGACGGAGATGCTGGCCCGGTTGCGCCGTGCCAACCCGGACGACGACACCTGCATCCTCGCCGCGAGACCCCGTGCATGATCGATGGCATGAAGCCTTCTGTCTCGTGTGTGTTCGTCTGTCACGACGGCGCCGGCCGGATCCTGCTGGCCCGCCGGTCGGCGCAGGCCCGTGACGAGCCGGGCGCGTGGGACTGCGGGGCGGGCGCCCTGGAGTTCGGGGAGACGTTCGAGGCCGCGGTGACCCGTGAGGTGGGCGAGGAGTACACGGCGGTGCCGTTGGAGATCCGGCAGCTGGGCGTACGCAACGTGCTGCGGGACGATCCGCCGTCGCACTGGGTGGCGGTCGTCTTCGCGGTTCGTGTCGATCCGGCGGCCGTGCGGATCGGCGAGCCGCACAAGTTCGACGACCTGGCCTGGTTCGCTCCCGGCGAGCTGCCCGCCCCGCTGCACTCGCAGCTCCCGGCGACCCTGGCGCTGCTGCGATGACGCCGACGGTCCTGGACGGTGGCGACCGCCGTTGCGTGCTGCTCCTCATCGAGCTGCGCAAACTCATCGCGACGCTGCCGCCCGGCGCGGTGGTCCACCTGAAGGCCACCGACCCGGCGGCGCCGCTGGACCTTCCGGCCTGGTGCCACCTGACCGGTCACGACTACCTCGGCGAGATTCAACCCCGGACCTATGGCGTACGGGTGACCGCGTCCCCGGTCGAGACGGAGCCGTCGAGCCCTTGGCGCCCGGCCCAGGTCCACCGTGGCATCGGCGGATCCCCGGGTCCCGCCGCGGACAGCGGCATGTAGGCCACCACCTCGGCGGTCGCCGCCCGGATGTAGTCGCCGAGCACGGCCCGCAGCTCGGTGTCGCCGGGCAGCACCGCCGCGACCGCCGCGTCGAAACACTCCACGAACGCGGCGGAGAACGGGTCCTCGTCGCACTGGTTGGCGTGGACCCGGATCATCGCCCCGTGCCCGCCGTGGCTGCGGCTGTAGTCGGGTGGCCCGCCGAACACCTCACCCCAGTACGCGGCGAGGTGCGGCACGTGTGCCGGGTCGACACCGTGCGCGAACGGGTGCGACAGCGTCGGATGGGCCAGGCACCGCTCGTGGAAGTCGGTGGCCAGGGCCAGCATGGCGGGTGCTCCGCCGGCTGCTTCGTACAGCGTGGGACGTCCCATCCTCCCAGCATGGCAAGGTCGGACGTATGACGCGACCCGCTCCGGGTACCCGGCGTGGGTGATCCGGTACGCGGATGTGGTGCCCTCTCTCGCCCGGCCGCTGCACAACCCCGGTGACCTGGAGATCCTGCTGGACCGGGCGGACGGCGCGAAGGTGGTGCTGCTCGGCGAGTCCACCCACGGCACACACGAGTTCTACGCCTGGCGGGCGGCGCTGACCAGGCGGCTGATCGAGGAGCGGGGCTTCTCGTTCGTGGCGGTCGAGGGCGACTGGCCGGACGGTGAGCGGGTGAACACCGCGGTCCGTGGTGACGGCCCGGACCCGCGGCACGCGCTGGTCCGCTACGACCGCTGGCCGACGTGGATGTGGGCGAACGAGGAGACCGTCGACTTCACCCGCTGGCTGTGCGAGTTCAACCGGGGCCGGGCGCCGGACGACCGGGCCGGGTTCCACGGCCTGGACGTGTACTCGCTGTGGGAGTCGATGCGCGAGATCCTGGTGTGGCTGCGCGAGCACGACCCGGAGCGGGTGCCGGCGGCTCTCGACGCGTACCGGTGCTTCGAGCCGTACCACGAGGATCCGAACGCTTATGGCTGGGCCGCCCAGGGGTCGCTCGCCTGTGCGGACCGGGTGGCGACGATGCTCGGCGCGCTGCGTGACGGTGACTTCGGGGTGTGGCAGAACGCCGAGGTGGTGGCGGGGGCCGAGGGCTACTACCGGAGCATGGTGCGCGGCGGCCCGGAGGCGTGGAACATCCGGGACCGGCACATGGACGCCACCCTCGACCGGCTGCTGCGCCGGTACGGCCCGTCGTCGCGCGCGGTGGTGTGGGCGCACAACACGCATGTCGGCGACTCCCGGGCCACCGACCAGTCGCAGTACGGCGAGGTGACGCTCGGACGGCTGGCGCGGGAGCGGTTCGGCCCGGACCGGACGGTGCTCGTCGGTTTCGGCACCGATCACGGGACCGTGGTGGCCGGGCCGTCGTGGGGAGCGCCGATGGAGGCGATGGGCGTGCCCGCGGGCCGGCCGGGCTCCCTGGAGGAAATCTTACTGAACGCCGCGCCCCCGGCCGCCCTGTTCGTCTTCCCGTCCGGGGGCCCACGACCGGATCTGCTCACCACCGAGGTGCCGCACCGGGCGATCGGCGTGGTCTACCGGCCGGAGCGGGAACGCTGGGCCAACTACGTTCCGACGGTCCTCGGTGAGCGTTACGACGCGTTTCTGTGGTTTGCCGAGACACGGGCGCTGCGGCCCCTGCACACTCTTCGGGTGAACTTCCGCGAGCCGGAGACGTACCCCAGCGGTGTCTGATTACGATAATGAACCGCCGATTAAATGGATCTTTTGGAATCGGATGGCACATCATTCTGTTGACGTGTGCGGATACCCGAATAGGCACGCACCTGTGCCCGTGATTACCGATCCGCTGCGGGGTAGATCAGCTTTAGGCTGTGGCATCCATCGATCATCCACTTCGGATTCTGCAGGGGAACGTGGTGCCATGAGAAAGATCTCCCGACTTCTTCTCGCCGCGCTGATCGCCGCGGCCGGGATGCTCGTCGCGACCGCCGGACCGGCGTACGCGACACTGCCGGGATTCGTGCTGAGCTCGACGACCGCGAGCCTGCCGCCGACCTTGTCCGCTCTCGCCACCGGGAAGCGGATCACGTACGTCACGACGAACATCAACGGTGGCATCATCACGGCCACCGGTCTGGTCCTCACCCCGAAGACCAACAAGAAGAACCGGACCGTGGCGTGGGGACACGGCACCACCGGGCTCGCCGACAACTGTGCCCCGTCGACGAACCAGGCGGTCTTCTGGAACGAGGCGCGGCTCGCCATCGCCGAGATGCTCACCCGCGGCTGGACCGTGGCAGCCCCGGACTATCCGGGCATCGGCACGGCACAGAACCATCCGTACCTGATCGGCGCCAGCGTTGCCCGCTCCCTGATCGACAACGTCCGCGCCGCCCGTAACCTCGATGCCGCCCTCTCCACCCAGTACGTCGTCGACGGCCACTCGCAGGGTGGCCAGGGCTCGCTGTTCGCCAGCCAGCTCGCCCCGAGCTACGACGGCAACCTGGTGCTCAAGGGCACCGCGGCGATCGCCCCGGTCAACAACACGCAGGAGTTCATCAACTACATCCCCGGCAACCCGGCCCAGGGCTACCTGGTGATGGCCCTCTACGGGGTCTCGGTCGTCGAGCCGAGCTTCAAACCGAACAACGTGCTGGCCGCGCCGGCCGAGGCACAGCTCGGTGTCCTGCAGTCCGGCTGCCTGCCGGAGATCCTCGCGACCTACCAGAACTTCGCCGCCACCGACCTGGTCGAGGGCGGCGTGGTGCCGGACGCCGTCGTCGCGAAGATGGCCTCCTACGAGAATCCCGCCCAGACCGCGCCGAGCGCGCCGGTCCTGCTCGTGCACGGCACCGAGGACGAGGCCGTGCCGTACTTCACCGCCCCGATCCTGCGGGACCAGATCGCCGCCTACGGGGTGCCGGTCACGCTGCAGACGATCGACGGCGCCGGCCACGACCAGGCCGTCTCCCAGTCGGTCACCCTGGTCGCCGACTGGATCGCCGCCCGCTTCACCTGATCCTTCGCGGACAACGCGCCCGGTGGTCACCCCGCCGGGCGCGTTCGTCGTTCAGAAGGCGTACCGCACTCGCAGGTAGGGGGTCCGCTCGGCGATCAGGTCGGTGAGGGCGCGGACGTACGATCCCTTGGCGCCCGTGCGGTACCGGACGTTCAGGTCGCCGTTCTGGGACCGTTTGACCTGCTGCAGGTCGGGGCGCCAGATCAGGTCCTCGGCGCGCGGATGCCAGCCCAGGTTGACCTCGTGCAGCGCCCGGTTGTGGGTCAGGAAGATGACCTCGGCGGCGAGCTGCTTCTTCGCCTCCGGCCCGATCCCGGCGTCCAGCCGGTCGAGCAGCTCCCGCCAGTCGTCGAGCCATCCGTCCCGGACCACCACCGGACTGAAGTTGACGTGCACCTCGTACCCCGCAGCGACGAAGTCGTCGATCGCCGCGATCCGCTCCGGAACCGGGCTGGTCCGGATGTCGAGCACCTTCGCGTCGGCCGGCGGCATCAGCGAGAACCGGATCCGCGTCCGCCCCCGCGGCTCCCACCCCAGCAGATCCCGGTTGACGTGCTTGGTGGCGAAACTGGCCTTCGCGTTCGGCAGCTCGCGGAACAGCTCGACCAGGTCACGGACGTTGTCGCTGATCCGGGCGTCCACCGAGCAGTCCGAATTCTCCCCGATGTCATAAACCCAGGCGTCCCTGTCGCATTCGTTCGGTTCCGGTTTTCCTCCCTGACGGAGGGCGTGCTTCCGGAGGTACGAGACCACGCGCTCGATGTTGGCGAAGACCGTGATCGGATTGCTGTACCCCTTGTGCCGAGGCACGTAGCAGTAGGCACAGGCCATCGCACAACCGTTGGCGGTCGACGGCGCGATGAAGTCGGCGGACCGCCCGTTGGGCCGCGCGGTCATCGTCTTCTTCACGCCCAGGACGAGCGCCTCCTGCTTGATCCGCACCCAGCGCCGCACGTTGGTCTCGTCGCCGAACAGCTCCGGAATCCGCTGGTGACTCTCCACCTCGACGAGCGTCGCCTCCGGCCACCGGGCGAGCACCTCCCGCCCCCGAGGCAGATCGGCCGCCGCCGGCTCCAGATAGATGCGCCGGATGTCCAGGAGTTCCGCCATGCCCCGATTATTCCTCGGCTGCTTCTCGCCCCGTAGTCCGGTGACCGGTGGGATCAGGAGAACAGCGAGGCCAGCGCCCGCTTGAGCGGACCGTCGTCGCGCTCGTCCGCCCAGGTCACCGCGGTCAGCGGACGGCCCTTCTCGCGCGCGTCCGCACAGTAGCGCCGCACCTGCGGGTCGATCGGCCGGTCGGTGATCGACAACGCCGCGTGCGACCGCAGCCAGTACGCCGCGTTCTCGGCCGCCGGCACACCGGTCCGCCCGTCGTCACCCAGGTGCGCGGCGATGGCGACGACCTTGTGGTACGCGGCGACATACATGATCCCCTCCGGGGCGTTCTCCGGCACCCGCACGTCGGCGTTGAACCGGCGCAGCGCATCGGTGACCGCCGCCACATACATCCGTGCCCGGACGTTCTGCGCGTGGCCGGCGTCCAGCTCGCCGAGCAGATCGTCGCGCCGCTCCGAGGGCAGCGTGCTCAACAGCGCCGAACGCACCGCCTCGGGCAGCTCCGGGAAGAGCCGCCGCAACCGGTCGGCCGGCACCTCGGCAAGCAACGGCGCAGCCTGAACAGCCGGAACCGCGGCACTCGCCCGCACCACATCCTTGTCGGCGAACATCTGCAGCACCCGCCCCCGGCTGCCCGGTTTGCCGGCCAGCATCAGCCGGGCGAGATCAGCCGGCCCCAGAGCCTCGGCGACCGCCGCGAACCGGTCCGGCGGCAGCCCGTTCAACATGCTGATCGCCGACTGCGGAGGGGTCTGGCGGATCATCACGGCCAGCGAAGTTATGGGCATCATCCCGCCGGGCAGCATGACTGTCACCTCTCGCCCTCGATTGCACGTAGTCGATAAGGACTAGCACCCTAAGGTGCTCCCCAACATCACCTTTCTCGGCATCCCGCCGGCCGGAACGGCCACCAGGTACCGGAACCCCGCCCCGCCCACGCGGTGATCTCGCATCAGCGGCGCGGGGTGCCGGCTGGAGGGAGCTGCGGGACGTCCGGGACGGAAGGTGTGACGGGGGCGGGCTGGGGAGCGGTCGAGCGGGCCCACGGGCCTGAGGTTGCGTGGCCCACGGCCAGGACTGTCAGGCCCAGGGCGAGCAGGACCCACCAGCCGGGCGGGTCTGCCGGGGTGCTGCCGGACGCGACGACCGCGCCGATCACCGCTACGCCGAGGGCGCTGCCCACCTGGCGGCTCGTGGAGGCGATGGCCGCGGCGACGCCGGCCCGGGCCCGGGGCATGCCGGAGACGGCGGTGTTGGTGATCGGGGTGTTGACCATGCCGAAGCCGAACCCGAACAGCAGGTAGCCGGCGAACAGCTGCCAGGCGGGGGTGGCGGGGCCGGCCCAGGTGAGGGGGAGGATGCCCAGCGCCATCGACAGGCCGGCGATGCGCAGCGGGAGGCGGGTGCCGCGGGTGCCGACCAGGCGGCCGGACAGCGGCGACGCGACGATCGTCATCACGGCCATCGGCAGGGTGTAGAGGCCGGCCTGGAGGGCGGTGAGGTGGCGTACCTCCTGAAGGTAGAGGGTGTTGAGGAAGAGGAAACCACCGAGGGACGCGAAGGCGCTGATCGCGACGAGCACGGCGCCGCTGAACGGGGCGCTGCGGAAGAAACGCAGTTCGATCAGGGGCTCCTCGCGGCGCGGCTCCCACCACAGCAGGGTGGCGAGCGCGGCGGCGGCCAGGGTGAAGCAGCCGACGATCACGGGGGAGGACCAGCCCTCGGCGGGGCCCTCGATGATGCCGAAGGTGAGCGCGGCCAGCATGGTGAAGACCAGGATCTGGCCGACCGGGTCGAGGCGGCGCGGGTGCTCGGCGCGGGACTCCGGGATGAACCGCCAGGCCAGCAGGAACGCGACGATGCCGACCGGGACGTTGATCCAGAAGATGGACGGCCAGCCGAACGCGTGGACGAGCACCCCGCCGGCGAGCGGGCCGAGGGCCATGCTGAATCCGGTCACGGCGCCCCACACGCCGATCGCGCGGGCCCGTTCGCGGGGTTCGGTGAACGTGTTCGTGATGATCGACATGGCGACCGGGTTGAGCATCGAGCCGCCGACGGCCTGGACGGTCCGGAACGCGATCAGCCATTCGAGGCTGGGGGCCAGGCTGCACAGCAGCGAGCCGATGGTGAACAGGGCCAGCCCGGCCTGGAAGACGCGGCGCCGGCCGATGCGGTCGCCGGTGGAGCCGGCCAGGATCAGCAGGCTGGCCAGCACCAGGAGGTACGCGTCGATGATCCACTGCAGGCCGGAGACGGGCGCGTCGAGGTCCTCGGCCATGGCGGGGAGCGCGACGTTCACGATGGTGACGTCCAGGCTGATGATCAGCAGGCTCATGCAGCAGATGGCGAGGATCAGGTGGCGACGCGGTTGCACCCTCTCGGTTCTACCCGTGATCTCTCCGGGGAACCCGGGGGTGTTGCTGAGATCTCCTCGGGGTACGGCTCCGGGAACAGCCCGGATGACCTTGGCGGCGCCGGCCGGAAGAGTGGTGGCCAGTCCACTTCGGAGGTTGTCACCATGCAGCGTCGTACCCTGCTCGGAGCCGCGTTCGCGGGCACCGCTCTGGCTCTCACGGGCCGCGTTCCCGCGTACGCCCAAGGTTTGAACGAGACCGCGCTCGCCGCGGCGCTGGAGCCGCTGGACCCGGCGGTGAGCGGCGCCCTGGTCCGCGTCGAGGGGTCGGCCGGGCGCTGGCGCGGGCGGGCCGGTGTGGGTGACGTGCGCAGCGGGAGCCCGGTGCCGTGGGATGCCCGGTTCCGGATCGGCAGCATGACGAAGGCGTTCACCGCGACCGCCGTGCTGCAGCTGGTGGCGGCCGGGCTGATCGAGCTGGACGCGCCGGTGCGCCGTTATCTGCCGGAGCGGCTGCCGGAGGGCTATCCGGGCACGGTGCGGCAGCTGCTCGACTACACGAGCGGGCTGAGGGCGCGGGAGATCCCGCACAAGGAGCGGGACTGGTTCCTGGAGCACCGGTTCGACACGTTCGAGCCGGGGTCGCAGGTGCTGTGGACCGAGGAGCCGCTCTTCACGCCGGGCGAGAAGCAGGTGTACGGCAATGTCAGCTACATCGTGGCCGGGCTGGTGATCGAGCGGGTGACCGGCCGGCCGTACGCCGACGCGATCCGGCGGGGCATCCTGCGGCCGCTGGGTCTGCGGCACACGTATCTGCCGGGCACGCACACCGCGATCCCGGGCCCGCACGCGCACGGCTACGAGCTGGTCGACGGTGAGTACGTGGACGTGACCAGGGCCAACCCGTCGCTGCAGTGGGCCGCTGCCGAGATGATCTCGACGACCGCCGACCTGGACCGGTTCCTGACCGCGCTGCTGGGTGGCCGGCTGCTGGCGCCGCGGGAGCTGCAGGCGATGCTCACCGTGCCGAAGGGCGGGGTGTACGGGTGCGGGCTGAGCCGTCTGCAGCTGCCCGACGGCCGGGAGGTCTGGGGCAAGTCGGGGGACCGGCCGGGCTACAACAACGGGATGGGCGCCACCCGTGACCTGAGCCGGCGGCTGGTCTACTCGGTGAACACGCTCCAGATGGGCGGTGACACGCCGGCGATCGCGGGGAAGATCATGACGGCGGCGTTGAGCTGATCACAGTTTTCCTCGGGCGTCTTATTGGGCAAGGTGGGGGCCATGCATATCTGGCCGGGCAACCCGTACCCGCTGGGCGCCACCTACGACGGTGGGGGCACCAACTTCGCGATCTTCTCCGAGGCGGCCACCCGCGTCGAGTTGTGCCTGTTCGACGATGACGGCAAGGAGACCCGGATCGATCTGCCGGAGCGGGAGGCCCTGGTCTGGCACGGCTACCTGCCGCGAGTGGTGCCGGGGCAGCGCTACGCCTACCGGGTGCACGGGCCGTACGACCCGTCCCGGGGGCTGCGCTGCAACCCGAGCAAACTGCTGCTCGACCCGTACGCGAAGGCGATCGACGGCAACTACGAGTGGGATCAGGCGCTTTTCTCGTACAATTTCGGTGATTCCGGGTCTTTCAATGATTTTGATTCCGCGCCCTTCTCGCCGCGCTCGGTGGTGATCAATCCCTACTTCGATTGGGGCAACGACCGGCCGCTCAAGATCCCGATGTGGGAGACGGTGATCTACGAGGCGCACGTCAAGGGCATGACCGTCCGGCACCCGGACATTCCGGCGGACGTGCGGGGCACCTACTCCGGCCTGGCGCACCCGGCCATGATCAAGTATTTGAAGGGTCTCGGGGTGACCGCGGTCGAGCTGATGCCGGTGCACCAGTTCGTGCACGACAGCGGTCTGATCGAGCGGGGCCTCACCAACTACTGGGGTTACAACACGATCGGATTCTTCGCCCCGCACAACGGATACTCGTCGTTCCCGGAGGGCGGCGGGCAGGTGCAGGAGTTCAAGGCCATGGTCAAGGCCCTGCACCAGGCCGGCATCGAGGTCATCCTGGACGTGGTCTACAACCACACCGCCGAGGGCAACCACCTGGGCCCGACGCTGTCGTTCCGGGGCATCGACAACCCGGCCTACTACCGGCTCGTCGACGAGGACAAGCAGTACTACTACGACACCACCGGCACCGGCAACAGCCTGAACGTCCGGCACCACGAGTCGCTGCGGCTGATCATGGACAGCCTGCGCTACTGGGTGACCGAGATGCACGTCGACGGGTTCCGCTTCGACCTGGCCGCCGCCCTGGCCCGGGAGTTCCACGAGGTGGACCGGCTGGCCGCGTTCTTCGACCTGGTCAACCAGGACCCGGTGGTGTCGCAGGTCAAGCTGATCGCCGAACCGTGGGACGTCGGCGACGGCGGCTACCAGGTGGGTGGCTTCCCGCCCAACTGGACCGAGTGGAACGGCAAGTACCGCGACTCGGTCCGGGACTTCTGGCGCGGCGAGCCGTCCAGTCTCGGCGAGTTCGCGTCCCGCTTCACCGGCAGCTCCGACCTCTACCAGGACGACGGCCGCCGCCCGATCGCGTCGATCAACTTCGTCACCGCCCACGACGGGTTCACCCTGCACGACCTGGTCTCGTACAACGAGAAGCACAACGAGGCGAACGGCGAGGGCAACCGCGACGGCGAGAGCCACAACCGGTCGTGGAACTGCGGTGTCGAGGGCGAGACCGAGGACGCCGACGTCATCGTGCTGCGCGAGCGGCAGAAGCGGAACTTCCTGGCCACCTTGCTGCTCAGCCAGGGCGTGCCGATGATCGCGCACGGCGACGAGCTGGGGCGTACCCAGCACGGCAACAACAACGTCTACTGCCAGGACAGCGAGATCTCCTGGGTGGACTGGGAGGACGCCCGCCACGAGGACGTGCTCACCGGGTTCGTCCGGCGACTGCTCAAGCTGCGGGCCGACCACCCGATCTTCCGGCGGCGGCGGTTTTTCACCGGGCAGCCGGCCGGCGACTCGGCGCTGCCCGACATCGCCTGGCTGCGCCGGGACGGCCAGGTGATGACCGAGGCCGACTGGAACACCCGCAGCGGCATGACCATGACGGTGTTCCTCAACGGCCACGGCATCCCGGAACGCGACGCGCTCGGCGAGGAGATCAAGGACGACTCGTTCCTGGTGCTCTTCAACCCGCTCGACGAGGACGTGGCCTTCACACTGCCGGGGCGCGACTACGGGCGTACGTGGGAGGTGGCGGCCAACACCGCCGACCCGCTGCTGGCCGCCAAACGCAAGACCGCCCGCGCCGGCACCCAGTTCACCGTGTCACGGCACACGCTCGTGCTGCTGAGGTGTCGTTACTAGAGGATCAGACCTCGACGCAGAAGATGTTGCCCTCCGGGTCCTCCATGACGGTCAGCTCGCCCGGCGTCACCACGGTGGCGCCGAGCGAGCGGAGCCGCTCGACCTCGGCGGGCACATCCGCGCCGGGCGCGCGCAGGTCGAAGTGGAGCCGGTTCTTCGCGGTCTTCGGCTCGGGCACCCGCTGGAACCACAGGACCGGGCCGCCCCAGCCGGGGGCGGCCATCCGGGCCTTGTCGCTCGTGCCGTCCTCGTCCAGCTCGCCACCCAGCGCGGCCGCCCAGAACCGGCCCACCACCAGCGCGTCGGCGCAGTCGAAGGTCAGGCTCTTCACCCATGCGGCGGTCACTGCGACACCGACCTGTACCAGGCGATCTTCTCCCGGACCCGCTTCTGCTCCAGCCGCAACCGCTCCACCCGCTCGTCGATCTCCCGGTCGTGCTCCTCCAGCAGCGCGGTGCGCTGCTCGGCGCCGTCGTCGCCGAGTTGCAGCAGCTCGGCGAAGCGGCGCAGCCGCGCGATGGGCATGCCCGAGTCGCGCAGGCAGCGCAGCAGGCCGAGCCGGGACAGGTCGTCGTCGGAGAAGACCCGCCGGCCGGCCGACGTACGCCGGATCCCGTGCAGCAGCCCGATCTTCTCGTAATAGCGAATGGTGTCGATGCTGACGCCGAGTCGCTCCGCAGTCTCCCCCGGTGTGTATGGCACCCGGTCAGACTAACCGCGTTCCCCCACTGGCGCGGCACAGGCGTCGATGCCACGCTGAGGCATGGAACGAGTGCCGCGGCCCCGGCTGCACTTCACCCCACGAGCCGGCCGCGTCGGTGACCTCTTCGGCGTGCTCACCTCCGCCGACGGATACCACGTCTTCTACGAGCACCTGTCCGGCGACGCCCCGGCCTGGGGGCGAGCCGCCTCCGGTGACCTGATCGTCTGGACCGAGCAGGCGGCCGGCCCACCGCCCGGGGACGGGTCGGCGCGCTGCGGCACCGTCGTGAACGGCCCGGACGGCCCGGTCCTCTTCCACACCCTGGCCGGCGGCCGGGTCGCCCGCGCGGCCGCCGGGTCCGGCGGATCCTGGCAGAGCGATCCCTCCGGCCCGCTGCTCGGCGGGCCACCGTCGGGCGTCACCGAGATGAGTGATCCGTACGTGTGGTGGGCCGGCACGAACTGGCGGATGCTGCTGGCCGGCGCCCTGCGCGGCGGAGCGGCCGGGATCCTCCAGTACCACTCGGCCGACCTGCTGAACTGGTCCTACGACGGGGTCATCGTCTCCCGCGACCGGGCCGTCTGGGGCTGTCCCCGGCTGTTCCCGCTGGACGGCTCGTGGGTGCTGATCCTCACCGCCGGCCGCGAGATCATCTACGGCGTCGGCAACTACGACGGCATGCACTTCACCGCCCGCGCCTGGGGCACCTTCGGCCGTGGCGACGTCGGCCCGATCGTCACCTTCGTCGACGCGGCCGGCCGCCGCTGCGCCCTCGCCCGCCTCGGCGCCCAGGGCGCGCTCAGCCTGCCGTGGGTGCTGTCGGTCCGCGACGACCGGCTGATCGCCACCCCGCACCCCAACCTCGACCCCTATCTGATCAGCGGCGCTACCGGGCTGACAGCGGCCGGCGGGGAGGTCCGCGACCACGGTGACCTGATCCTCACGATGCCCGCCGGCGGGGAGACGACAGTGCTCGCCGACGCCGAGATCGTCGAGGTCACGGTCGAGGGTGTGAGTGGTCTGGGGGTGGCCCGCCGGACCGGCCCGACCGTCCCCGGCGTCCGGTTCGCCCGGTTCGGCGCGGCCCCGGGGGGCCTTGTTGATCTCGGGCGGCAGGAGAAGGCCGGACCTTAGCTCAGTGCGGGCAGTGTGCTGCCGAACACGTTTTCTGGTCGTCAAAGAAGACGTGAACGGAGAGCAGATCGATGCCCGCCATCCGGAAACCGAGCCGCCGCGCCGCCGTGGCCGCCGTCTCGACGCTGCTGCTCGCCGGCCTCCCGGGCGCCCCCGCCCGCGCGGACACCCCGGACAATCTGCCGATCGGCGTGTGGGACTCGTCGTGTGCCGACGCCGACGCGATCTACTGCGTCGAGGACGCCCACATCCTGCCGCTGAGCGCGACGCCGCCGCAGACCCCGGCCGATCTCGGGCTCACCCTGACCGTGCAGACCGTCTCGGACGGCTTCGGCGACTGGATCGACTGGTCGCTCACCGGGCTGGACGGCCAGCCGGCCGAGATCCTCAACGGCACGGTGCACCTGGTCATCAACACCGGCGCGTACGTGCCCCGCTTCACCGACGCGGTCACCAAGGGCGGGCTGCTGGTCTCCCGGACCACCGACCACGACGGCGCCAACCTGCTGAACATCTTCGGCAGCCCGACGGTGGTGCACTGGAACAGCGACGCCGACTGCACCGCCGCGATCTCCTGCGGTGACGTCAACAGCATCGCCGACCCGCCCCGGTACGTGTTCCAGGGCCGCACCCAGGACCTGGCGGGCATGCCCCTGGCGTACACCACGGCCTTCGACGGCGCGTTCGTCAACAGCGACCTGCAGGCACGGCCGGTGCTGCCCGCCCACGACCCGGGCGGGGACCCGCCGCTCTCCTTCGGCGCGTTCGGCAATCCGCAGCTCACCGCGGCCGGCGCGGCGGTCCGCAACAACCTCTCGATCTTCCTGCCGGAGGTGTACTTCACGTCGGCCGGCACCACCCCGTCCGCCGCCGTGTCCACCGGGTTCGACGTGGTCGCCCCGGGCGACCCCGACCGGCATCCCCGCGCGACCGGCTCGATCCAGAGCGACGGGGTACGGCTGAACCTCACCGACCTGGGACTCGGCGCGGAACTGTCGCCCCTGAACGTCCTCCACCGGCCCACCCCCTCCGCGTCGCCGGGGCTGAGCGGGCCAGGCGCGCCACGCTCGGTCATCGGGGCCGGCGCGCCCGGCCTCGCCGCGATCGGGTGGCAGGCCCCGGCGGCGGTCAACGGCGCCCCGGTCACCGCCTACCGCGTCCGCGCCTGGACCCAGCCGGTCGGCGGCGCGCTGGCCGCCTCCTGCGAGACCACCGCCCTGACCTGCACCCTGACCGGCCTGACCCCGGGCAGCACCTACCAGGTCGCGGTCAGCGCGGTGAACGCGTTCGGCGAGGGTGCGCCGTCCGGCCGGGTCACGGTGTGGGCCGCGAACCTGCCGGCCGAGGAGCCGTCGCCCTCGCCGTCACCCTCCGTGGAGCCGTCGCCGTCGGCCGAGCCCACCCCGGAGCCGTCGGTGGAGCCCACCCCGGCGCCGGTGGCGCCGTCCGCGCCGACCCGGGTCCGGCTCACCCCCGGCCCGCGCCGGCTGACCGTCACATGGACCGCGCCGGGCAGCGACGGCGGCGCGCCGATCACCGGCTACGTCGCCCACGCCTACCGCACGTCGGCCCGCGGGGCGCCGGTGGCGACCTGTTCGGCCGCCGGCACCGCCCGCTCCTGCGATCTGACCGGCCTGTCCGGCCAGCGGCTCTACGTCGCCGTCAGCGCGGCCAACGCGGCCGGCCGGGGACCGGAGCCGGCGACCATGCCGGCCGCCGCCGCGTGGACCGTCCCCGGCACACCGGTCGACGTCGCGGTCACGTCGGCGCGGGGCCGGGTCACCGCCTCGTGGCAGGCGCCCGCGAGCGTCGGCGGCACGCCGATCATCGGCTACCGCGCCGAGCTGTCCGACACGTCCGGCCTGGTGGCCCGCTGCACCAACAAGCCGGCGTTCCGGGACTGCGCGTTCCGCAGCGGGCTCACCGCCGGGCGTACCTACTCCCTGCGGGTCATGGCCGTGAACGCGGCCGGCGTCTCCGCCCCCTCCGAGCCGATCCGGATCAAGGTCCGCGGCTGACCCCCGCCCACTGCGCGACAGAGGACAGTCCCATGCGAATCACCCGCTCCCAGCGGTACGGCACCGCGACCACGGCCGCGATCATCGTCGCTCTGACGCCGTCCCCGGCCCACGCCACCGGCCCGGTCGCGGCCAACGGCAAGCCCTGCACGATCGTCGGCACCGCCGGCGACGACGTCCTCGCCGGAACCCCGGCCGACGACGTGATCTGCGGTCTCGGCGGCAACGACCGGATCCGCGGCGGGCCCGGCAAGGACACCCTCGACGGCGGCCCCGGCGACGACCTGCTCGAAGGCGAGGCCGGTGCCGACCTCCTGATCGGCGGCCCCGGCGTCGACACGCTCAAGGGCGGCGCCGGCAACGACACGCTGCGCGGCGGGGACGACGGCGACATCATCGACGGCGGCGCCGGCAACGACATCATCGAGGGCGGTGGCGGCGACGACGAGATCGACGGCGGTGCTGTCGAGCCGGAGCCCGCGAAGGCCGCCGACCGGCTGATCGGCGGCGAGGGTGACGACAAACTGCGCGGTGGCCCCGGCGCCGACGTCATCGAGGGCGGTGGCGGCAACGACGAGGTCACCGGCGGCGCCGGCAACGACACGGGCACCGGTGGCACCGGATACGACACCCTGACCGGCGGCGACGGCAACGACCGTCTGGACGGCGGCGACGACTCCGACGACCTGGACGGCGGCGCCGGCAGCGACGGCGTCAACGGCGGCGCCGGCGACGACACGGTGGCCGGTGGCATCGGCGACGACACGGTCCGCGGCGGGCCCGGCGACGACCAGTTGACCGGCGGCGACGGCGACGACCGGATGAGCGGCGGACCGGGCGCCGACGACATGGACGGCGGCCCCGGCGGCGACACGATGGAGGGCGGCGCCGGCGACGACACGATGAACGGCGGTGACGGCGACGACCGGATGGACGGCGGCCTCGACGACGACACCATGAACGGCGAGGGCGGCGACGACGACGTGGAGGGCGGCCCCGGCCTCAACGCCTGCGTGCCCGACCCGGACGACGCCGGCGGCGACAAGTGCACCGACCGGGACTCGCCGCGCATCGAGGTCGAGTCGCTGCGCTGGGCCGTCGGCAGCCCCGTCGCCAACACCGAGGACGTCCAGGTCAAGGTACGCGTGCACGTCACCGACGACCGCAGCGGCCTGATCAGCACGAGTGTGCTGTTCCGCAACCCCGAGCCGGCCGGCCCCGGCATCTGGGTGCACGGCTGGGAGCCGGTCACCGGCTACCGGCACGACGGTGTCATCGAGCTGACCGGCACCCTGCCACGGATGTCGGTCCCGGGCGACTGGGCGATCGGGATGGTCCAGCTCCGCGACCGGGTCTACCGCGAGTCCCAGTACTACATCCAGCCGGACGGCAGCTACCAGCTCTACACCTCCTCCGACGGCATGGTCCCGGTGGAGGACCGGTTCACCCTCGCCCCGCTCGCGGTGACCGGCGACGACTACGACCGTGAGGCGCCCCAGGTCGACGTGTCCGAGGCGACCTGGCTGACGCCGACCAGCCTGGACAACAGCGAGGAGCGTGAGGTGACCCTGCGTGTCGACGCGACCGACGACCTGACCGGGGTGACCTGGGTCGGCGCCCACCTTGTCGGGACCGACCCGGACGGGCCGAGCGTGTACCTCTACAGCACCCAGATGTCCGGGCACGTCTCCGGACCGGTCGAGCTCACCGGCACGCTGCCGGCCTACCTGCCCACCGGCGAGTGGAGGGTGGAGTCGCTGTGGGCGTACGACGCGACCAACCGGTCCCGGTACGTCGGCCGGGGCGAGACGCCACCCGAGTCGTGGGTTCCGTCGCTGACCGTCACCGGCGGCGTCTCGGACACCGCCGCGCCGACGATCGACATGAGCTGGGGCCACTACATCGGGGCCACCGAGGCGGACAACGGCGGCGACCGGCCGGTACGCCTCGAGGTGAAGGCCGCCGACGACCGCAGTGGCGTCTCGAGCATCTCGGCCACGTTCTGCACCACCGGCGCGCAGACCTACCTGTACTCGGTCGGCACGGAGCAGGAGGGCGGCATCTGGGAGCTCAACGGGACCCTGCCGGCGACCACGACGCCCGGCCAGTGGCGGGTGTGCACCGTGACCGTGTACGACCGCGCCAACCGGCAGCGCACCTACTCGGTCGGCGTGGACGACACGTACTCCGACACGTCGGGGCAGCTCACCGGCACCTCGGGCATCCCGAAGTTCACGCTGCGGACCCCGTCGGCGTGAACGTTGAATCCGCAAACACGCTCAGTTGAGGCTTTGTGGTGCCGATCACGTTGTCTGGTCGTCACCGCAGATGCGAACGGAGAACCCGATGCCGAGCCGAACCGCCGCGATCAGCCTGCTGGCGGCTCTGCCGCTGGGATTCGCCCCGGCTCAGACACCGGATGACCTGCCGGACGGCGCCTGGGGGAGCAGCTGTGCCGCGCCGGAGTCGGTCTACTGCATCGCCTCGGCGACGATCACCCCAGCCGGCGGGTCGGCGCAGCCGGTGGACGCGGCCGGCCTGTCCGTCTCGGCGGCCACGCTCTCCGACGACTACGGCGACTGGGTGCGCTGGTCGGTCGGGAACTGGGCGGACAAACCGGCCGCGGTCACCGGCGGGACCGTGGAGCTGGTGCTACGGACCGGGACGTTCGTGCCGCGGTTCACCAACGCCACCGCGGCCGGGCTGCGGGTCACCCGTACCGTCGCCGACGGGAAGTACGAGCTGACGATCCGGGGACGGGCCACCCCGACGGCCTGGCGTGCCGACACCGACTGCACGGCCGGCTACTCCTGCGGCGACAGCGACACCACCGCCGAGACCACCGTGTACCGGTTCGAGGGCCGTACCCAGGATCTCGAGGGCTCGCCGGGCTTCTACACCACTGGACTCGACGGGGCGTACCTCGCCACCGACGCGCAGGCCCGCTCCGACCTGCTCACCTACGACACCGGCGGGACACCGCCGGTCAGCCTCGGCGTGCTCGGCAACCCGCAGCTCGACGCGGGCGGCGAGGCGGTCCGCAACTTCGTCACCCTCTTCCTGCCGGGGCCGTACCTCGCTGCCGCCGGCACGAGCGCGGCGGCCGCCGCGTCGACCGGATTCGATCTGGTCACCAGCGGCGACACGACAGTGCATCAGAGGGTCACCGCCACGGCGGACGACGGCGGGGTACGGCTGGAAGCACCCGACGTCGGACTCGGCGCCGATCTGGCCACCGCCGCCTTCTACCCGCGTGCCTCGCCGGCGGGCAACGTGACCGCCCCCGGCGCGCCGCAGTCGGTCCAGGGCGCCGGCGGCACGGGCACCGCCGTCGTGTTCTGGCAGCCGCCGTCGGCGAGCGGCGGATCGGCGGTCACCCGCTACCGGGCCCGCGCCTACGCGACACCCGGCGGCGGCGACGTGGTCGGCTCCTGCGAGACCGCCGAGAGCTGGTGCACGATCGACGGGCTGGACGCGGGTGGCACCTACCACGTGGCGGTCAGCGCGGTGAACAACCTCGGCGAGGGCGACCCGGCCCCCCGGGTGGCGGTGATCGCGACGGCCGTACCGCAGCCGGAGCCCTCGCCGTCGGACTCGCCGTCGCCGTCGCCCACCCCGGCGCCGCCCGGCGAGCCGGAACCCGGGACACCGACCCTGCCGTCGCCCGGGCCCACCGGCGAGGCACACCCGCCGTACGCCCCGCAGGACGTCGAGGCCACTCCGGGCGCCCGGCGGATCGCCGTGGCCTGGGTCGTGCCGGACTCCGACGGCGGCAGCCCGATCACCGGCTACACGGTCCGCGCCTTCCCCGCCGCCACCGGGGGCGCCCCGGTCGCCTCCTGCCCGGCGCCCGCCGGCCGGTACAGCTGCGTGCTCACCGGCCTGACCGGCGGCCGGAAGCTCTTCGTCGAGGTCATCGCCACGAACGCGGCCGGCGCCGGCCCCGCGTCGGCCCGGGTGGCGGCCACCCCGTGGACCGTCCCCGGCGCGCCCCGCTCGGTCAGCGCCACGTCGTCCGACCGCAAGGTCACGGCCGGGTGGAAGGCCCCGGCGAGCAACGGCGGCTCCGCGATCACCGGATACCGGGCCGAGGTGTCCGGCAAGTCGGGCGTCGTGGCCCGCTGCACCGCGCCGCCCGCCGGCCGTACCTGCACGATCAAGAAGCTGAAGAAGGGAACCACCCTCACCCTGCGGGTGCTGGCGGTGAACTCGGCCGGGCTCTCGGCGCCCTCCAAGGCCGTCAAGATCAAGGTGAAGGACTGAGCCGATGAGGTCCGCCGCCATCGCCGCCGCCGTGGTGGCGGTGCTCACCGCGAGCCCGGCCCACGCGAACCCGCGAGGCGGCAAGCCTGTCTCCGCCACCGGCAAGGCGTGCACGATCGTCGGGACGGTGGCCAACGACAGGTTGTTCGGCACGCCGGGTTATGACGTGATCTGTGGTCTCGGTGGCAACGATGTGATCAGGGGTGGTGGTGGCAAGGACGTCGTCGACGGTGGTCCGGGCCATGACGACCTGGACGGTGAGGGTGGCGCCGATGTCGTGGTCGGTGGTCCGGGCAATGATCAGGTGAAGGGTGGCGCCGGCAACGATCAGGTGAAGGGCGGCGAGGACACCGATGTGGTGGACGGCGGCCCGGGTAGCGACCTGGCCGACGGGGGTCCCGGTGACGACACCGTCAGCGGGGGAACGGTCGAGCCCGACCCGGTGTCCGGCGGCGACCGGGTGATCGGTGGACCCGGCGACGACACCCTCGACGGCGGCCCCGGAGCGGACGACCTCAAGGGCGATGAGGGCGACGACACGATCAACGGCGGCGACGGCAACGACGTGGCCGGCGGCGGCGCCGGGGACGACACGCTCAACGGTGACGAGGGCAGCGACCGCCTCGACGGCGGCGAGGGCACCGACCACCTGGAGGGCGGCGCGGGCAGCGACGGCGTCAACGGCGGCGCCGGCAACGACACCGTCGGCGGCGGCGCGGGCGACGACACCCTGCGCGGCGGCGCCGGCAACGACATCGCCGCCGGCGGCGACGGCAGCGACAAGCTCGTCGGCGGCCCCGGCGACGACCAGCTCGACGGGGGTACGGGCAACGACATCGCCTCCGGTGGCGACGGCGTCGACGAGCTGATCGGCGGTGACGGCGACGACCAGCTCGACGGTGGTGGCGGCGACGACGTCATCCAGGGCGGCGACGGCACCGACCAGCTGATCGGCGGCGACGGCGCCGACGACATGAACGGCGGCGACGGCGACGACCGGATGGACGGCGGCATCGGCGACGACCGGATGGACGGCGGTGGCGGCAACGACGACGTCGAGGGCGGCCCCGGCCTCAACGCGTGCGTGCCCGACCCGGACGACGCCGGCGGCGACAAGTGCACCGACAAGGCCATCCCGCTGATCGACCTCGCCTCGCTCAAGTGGGAGATCGAGCCGAGCGTGGCGAACACCCAGGAACAGACCATCAAGATCAGCGGACACCTCACCGACGACCGCAGCGGCATCGTCTACGCCTCGGTCCAGCTGCGCAACCCCGAGGAGAACGGCCCCGGCCTCAACCTCTGGAACTGGGAGGGGCCCGCGTCCGGCGGCTACACCCACGACGGCACGTTCGTGATGAGCGGGCCGCTGCCGGCGCTGTCCCGCTCCGGCGAGTGGACCATCGCCACCGTCTACCTCACCGACCGGGTGCACCGGTGGACGATCTACAACATCGCCCCCGACGGCGCCGCCACCGTGTACGGCAGCCTCACTCCCGAGAACAGCGACGCCGGCCGCGTCGACCTGCCCCCACTCGTGGTCACCGGCGAATACGACGCCGCGGCGCCGGCCGCCGACCTCACCCGGACCGAGTGGCGGACCGACCGCGAACTCGACAACGCCGGCGAACGGGTGGCCACCCTGCGCCTGCCGGTCACCGACGACCTGGCCGGCGTCAACTCCATCGGGATCTCGCTCACCCGCATCACCGAGCCGAACGGGCCGAGCGCGAACCTCGGGATGAGCGAACTCAAGGAGGGCACCGTCAACGACGGCGTCTGGGACGTCACCGGCGTCCTGCCCGCCCACCTGCCGGCCGGCGAATGGCGGGTCCAGGCGATCACGCTGTGGGACAAGGCCAGCCGGTACCGCAGCCTCTACCGGCCCGGCGACGCCGAGGACGGAGCCGACTGGCCGGCCACCCTGACGATCACCGGCGAGGAGAACTCCGACCTGCAGCGGCCGTCCATCGCGATGGACAGCGCCACGCTGCTCAGCGCGGCACGTGGCGACAACAGCGTCGACCGGGAGGTCCGCATCAGGGTCGACGCCACCGACGACAAGAGCGGCATCATCGGGCTGTACGCGCACATCCGTACCGACGGCGCGGAGAGCTGGCTCGGGTTCGCCGGCGGCAACGAGGAGGACGGCTGGGAACTCTCCGGCATCCTGCCCGCCACCACCACACCCGGCGAATGGTGGATCGACCAGATCCAGGTCCAGGACCGGGTCGGCCGGTACCGGAGCTACTCGATCGCCGCCGACGGCAGTTACGCCACCGACGACGGGCTTACCGGGCAGTCCGACCTGCCGCGATACACGCTCACCCCGATCGGGGGCTGACCGCCCGCCGGGACAGGGCCGCGTTTGCCGGGCCCTGTCCCGGGCAACCACTCCGGTATGCCTGGACGTGACGAACTCCCCGACACCCTCAAGCGGTCGCCGAAGAAAGCGCAGGACACGTTCATCAAGACCCACGACTCCGCCGTCGACCAGTACGGCGAGGGCGAACGGGCGCACCGCACCGCGTTCTCGGCGGTCAAGCACTCGTTCGAGAAGGTCGGCGACCACTGGGAGCCCAAGGCGAAGAAGGGACCCAGCGACGCCAAGGCCGCCGGTGGACGCGACACCCGCGCCGAGACCGCCGGCGGGGTCGACGCCAACGCCAGCAAGAAGCACCTGCTCGACATCGCCAAGCGGCTCGACGTCACCGGGCGGTCGCGGATGACCAAGCCGGAGCTGGTCGAGGCGATCCAGCGGGCGAACGCCCGCGAGACCCGACGGGCCCGTGGCTGACCTGCGCCGATTCGTAAACGCCCAGCACGGGTGACGCCGGCGCCGTCGTGTCCGCACCATCCCGGCGGACGCGTCGGCGGCGATGGTCACCCGAAGGGCGACGGCGGCGGCGGGTCGCGCCGCCGCCGGCCGCCGCCGTGTGACCATCGAGCCGATGCGTGCTGTCGCGGTCGTTCTCCTCGGTGTCCTGCTGGCCCTGCCCGTGCCGTCCGCCGCCGTCGCCGGCCCCGCGGACCCGATCGCGGCGGCGCTCGACCGGATCTTCGTGGAGCGGCGGCCGGCCGGGGCCACGGTGGCGGTGGACGTGCGGGAGGCCTCCGGTGGGCGGATCGTCTACCAGCGTGATCCGGAGCTGCGGGTGCTCCCCGCGTCCAACCAGAAACTGCTGACCTCGGCCGCCGCCCTGGAGGTGCTCGGCGCCGGTCACCGGTTCCGCACCACCGTCCATGTCCGGGGCGGCGACCTCTACCTGCGGGGGCAGGGCGATCCCACCCTCACCCACCAGCGGATCGACCGGCTCGCCGCCGTGGTGGCCCGGGCCCGGACGAAACGGTATGCGCGGCTGCTCCTGGACGACACCTGGTTCGACCGGGTGCCGCTGGGCCTCGACTGGTCCTGGCAGGACGAGTCGTCCGGGTCGGCGGCGCCGGTGTCGGCGCTGTCCTTCGCGGCCACCGACCGGTTCGACAACGCCGCCGTCGAGATCCGTTATCAGGGCGTGGCCGGCCACCGTCCGGCGATCCGGGTGTGGCCGCCCGCGGCCGGCGTGCGGGTCGTCAACCGGGCCACCACCAGCGGCGGCGACAAGACCGCGGCGGTCCGCGCGCACGGTACCGGAAGCGTGACCGTCAGCGGGTCGGTGGCGGCGGGCCGGTCCGGGACCGTCCTGGTGTCGGTGCCCGACCCGGCCGCGACGACCGCCCGGCTGTTCCGGGCGGCGCTGGGGCGGCACGGGGTGACGATCTCCGGCCGGACGTCGCGGGCGCCGGTGCCCGGCGGCGCCCGGGTGATGGCCTCGCAGGAGTCGCCGCCGCTCGCCGAGATCGTGACCCCGCTGTTGAAGTTCTCCAACAACGGCATCGCCGAACTGCTGGTCAAGGCGATGTCCAGAGCCGCCGACCCGGCGCGGCCCGGCAACTGGCCGACCGGGCTGGCCGCCGCGACCGCGGCACTGGCCCGGCTCGGCGTCGACACCCGCCTGCTCACCATGGGCGACGGATCCGGCTTGAGCCGGCGCAACGGGGTGACCGCCCGTCAGCTGACCACCGTGCTGGAGAAGGCCCAGCGGCGCACCTGGTTCCCGGCTTTCCGGGCGGCCCTGCCGGTCGCCGGCGACCCGGATCCGGTGGTCGGCGGCACGCTCCACAACCGCATGCGCGGCACTCCGGCGGCCGGCAACGTCCGAGCCAAGACCGGAACCCTGTCCGGAGTCAACGCCCTGTCGGGCTACGCGACGGCCCCCGACGGCCGCCTCCTGATCTTCAGCTTCATCGTGAACGCCGCCACCACCACCGCCGCCCCGTTACTGGACGAGGCCGCCGTGGCCCTCACCGCCACGCCACCTCCACCCGTCCTCTCCTGACGGCCCCGCAGCGGGTGGGCGGCGACGGGAAAGCGACAGCCCCGGAGCATCGACGGTGGTATGTTGCGCGCAGGTCATGAGCGCCAGCGTCAAGCCCCGGCTCGCTGGCCGGCAACCCTCCGCTTCGTGGGCGGGGTGCCCCGGGTGATGACCGGGTCCGGTGCGGTTCGTGCCGGGCAAGCCGCGACCCCGAGGAGACTCTCATGGATCATCCTGTCCTGCACGGCCGTCTCGTCAGCCTGGAGCCGCTGGACCACTGTCACGCGGACGGGCTGGCCGTGGCCGCCGACGAGTGCCGGGAGTCCTACGCCTGGACATGGGTGCCGACCGCCGCCACCGTCGACGACTACATCACCGAGCAACTGGCACGGGACGGGCTCACCCCGTACGCCCAGATCTGTCATCGAACCGGAAGGGCCGTCGGTGTGACGGCCTACTGGGATCCGCGAGGAACTCCATTGTCGGCCATCGATGTCGGATTCACCTGGCTCGGGGCGTCCGCGCAGCGGTCCGGGATCAATCTGGAAGCCAAGTACCTGCTTTTCAAAAATGCTTTCGAACGGTGGGGCGCGCAGCGCGTGGGATTGAGCACCGACGCGCGTAACGCCCGGTCGCGTTCGGCCCTCGCGGGGGTGGGCGCCCGGTTCGAGGGTGTGCTGCGGAGCTGGTCGCGTTCCTGGGCGCCGGGGGAGGAGGGCCGGCTGCGGGACTCGGCGCTGTTCTCGGTGGTCGTCGAGGAGTGGCCGGAGTGCCGCGCCTACCTGGAGCATCGGCTGTCCGAGACGCGGTGACCCGGAGGGCGGCGCACGTCGGCCGCCCTCCGGGTGCCGGTTCAGCTGGAGCAGGTGTTGAGCATGGTCTGCAGCGCGGTCTTCTCCGACGACTGGAGCGTCAGCGAGTAGTAGTACTTCACCGCGATCCACATCTTGGCGTAGGTGCACCGGTACGAGGTGACCGACGGCTGCCACGTCGACGGATCCTGGTCGCTCTTGGACTGGTTGACGTTGTCGGTGACGGCGATCAGCTGCGGGCGGGTCAGGTCGTTGGCGAAGCTCTGCCGCCTGCTGGTGGTCCATGCGCTGGCGCCGGACCGCCACGCCTCGGCGAGCGGCACCACGTGGTCGATGTCGAGGTCGGAGGCCGCGGTCCAGGTCGCGCCGTCGTAGGGCGAATACCACGAACCGGAGGTGGCGGCGCACGCCGAGCTGACGACCACGTTCGTGCCGTCCCGCTTCAGCACCGTCTCGCGGGTGTTGCAGGTCCCGGAAATGGTGATCCAGTGCGGAAACAGATCACGGTCGTAGCTGTCGGCGTTCGCCTCGGCGGCGACGGTCAGCGCGGTGAGGTAGGTCTGGGCCGTCGACTTCGAGGGGATCCCGGTGGGGGCGGCCTCGGCCGGGGAAGCCAGCAGACCGATGGTGATCAGCGCGGCGGTGAGGCCGGCCATCAGGGGGCGGGGGAAGAGGGGCATGGAACGGCTCCTTTGTGTCGTCCGATTCGGACTACACACATCTACGGGAGCCGCACGTCACCGGATGATGACGTTCATGAATTTCTTATGTCCGAACAAAAAAGATCAAACCCGACCCCGAAACAACCCCGAAATTTTGTACGACCCACGAACAGCCCCGTGGCTGTCCCCGCGACGCCCGCCCGGCGCACGGCCGAAGCGCGCCCGCCGGGCTGATGCGACGGCCGGCGGTGAGGGCCGTCCCGCCTCGACCGGAACAGCCCTGACGCCCGGTCCGGCGCCGGCGTCGGCCGCCCGTGAGAACTGTTCCCGGACCGGGATGGCAGCCCCCACGGCCGGCCGGTGCCCTCAGCGGCGACGGAACGCGTGCAGATACAGGTAGACGCTCGTCCTGGCGCCCACCCCCGCCCCCGCGTCGTCGGCCGAACGGAAGTGGATCCCGCCCCACACCCGGGCGTTGATCAGCTCCTCGAGCGCCCCCGAGAAGCTGGTGAAGTACCGGGTCGTCCCGGTGTCCGCGCTGGTCGCGTGGAACGGGATGTCGTCGCGCCCGAAGAACAGCCGCAGGATCGTCATGTTCGACCCGGTGGCGCACGCGTGCCCGGACGTGTAATCCGGGCTGCCCGGCGT
This sequence comes from Actinoplanes philippinensis, assembly GCF_900113015.1. GTDB lineage: Bacteria > Actinomycetota > Actinomycetes > Mycobacteriales > Micromonosporaceae > Actinoplanes > Actinoplanes philippinensis. The sequence continues at coordinate 20,883 of NZ_FONV01000003.1, read as the reverse complement.
GATCAGCAGCGGCATCCAGGAGGCGTCACCGGTGGTGGCCGGGTTGCCGTCGGTCTCGGCGAGCTGGACCGCGGTGACCGGCCGCCAGAAGCCCCAGTGCCGTTTCTCGTTGAAGCAGGCGGTGTTGGCGTCCGACGCCGCGATGTTGACCATGGCGAGGAGCCGGGCGGTCTGCAGCGCGGAGAGCCGCCGGCTGACCGCAAGCTGCCGGTTGATCTCCCACTGGCCGAGCCGCCGGTCGTGCCACCAGCGGGCGGCGTCGGTCTGGTCGGCGGTGCGGGTGGTGCTGTCCACCGCCCCGATCGCCTTGATCTCGGTGAAGTCGCGGGTGTAGGCGGCGCTGGTCAACGACGGCGGCCCGGCGGTCCGGAAGAGGTCGGCCCGGGGCAGCACGAACGGCCGCAGGTCGGCCGACCAGGCGCCGGCGTTGGCGAAGGTGGGCGGGGTGGGCCGCCACTGGCCGGGCTGGTCGCCGACGGGGAACGCCTCGACCCCGAAGGCGCCGTCTCCGCTGCGGGCGGCGAGCATGGCGTCGGCGGTGCGTTCGCCGACGGCGATGCCGGACTGTTCGGCCCGCCCGTCGGGGATGCCGGCCAGGTAGGCGTCGTACTGGGCCTGGAGCCGCTCCTGCTGGGCGGGGAAGAGGGCGGCGAGCACCCGGTGGGCGGCCGCGGCGACGGCGGCGTCGGTCGACTCACGGCCGGTGGTCCGGGGCGCCGACAGGTACGGCTGGTAGGGCTTGCCGGCGATGGCGTTGACGGCGTCGTAGACGGCGCCCTGCACCATCGCGAAACTGCGGCTCTGCACCCACGGGTTCTCGCGGGCGACGTCCCAGATCGCGGTCTGGGCGTTCTCGTTCCAGGTGATGACGGCGTCGTTCGAAACAGTGGCTGCCGCGGCCGTCGGCACCGCGAACGGCGCCAGTACGACGGACAGCATCAGTGCCAGTGCACGCTTCATGCGCTCATCGGATCCGATGGGTCTGGCATAAACCTGTCAGTCGCCGCGGCGAAGTGGGCGGCCACCCGATCACGGGCCACGCCGATCTCCAGGTCGGCGGTGAGTTCGCCGGTACGGGCGAGTTCCCGCAGGTAGTGCACGAGACGTTCCCAGTCGCCGCTGCCGTGCGGGGCGGGCCGCAGCAACGGCAGCGACTCGAAGTGCGCGATCAGGTCGGGCAGCGCCTCGTACGGCGTGGACGCGGTGCACCCGCCGTCGGCGCGCCCACGGAACGTGATCCGTGGCTCCGGCCCCGCCTCGATGCGGAAGGCGGACAGGATGCCGTCGCTGCGCCGCGTCACCATGCCCGCCAACGTAACGAGCCGGGGCAATCAGGCAGCGGCCGCAATCTCATCGACGGATGTCGATGCCGACGGCTCCAGGGACTCCTGCCAGATCGCCCAGCGGGTCTCCGGCCCGAGCGACTTCGCCCGGTACATGGCCAGGTCGGCGCGGTGCACGATCTCGTCGTGGGTGAGCTCGCCGGGAGCGGTGACGGCCACCCCGATGCTGGCCGCGAGCGTGATGAGCCGCCCGTCCACCATCACCGGGCCCAGCGCCGCGGCGAGCCGGCCGGCCACGTCGTACGCCTCCTCGGCGTGGTTGATCTCCGGCAGCACCACCGCGAACTCGTCGCCGCCGAGGCGCACCGGCAGGCCCGGGGCGGGCACGCACTGGCGCAGCACCCCGGCGAACTCGACGAGCACCCGGTCGCCGGCCTTGTGCCCGAGGGTGTCGTTGATCTCCTTGAACCCGTTCATGTCGATCACCAGGACGGCCATCCGGCGGCCGCGGGCCAGGGTCCGGTACGACACCTTGCGGAACATGCTGCGGTTGGCCAGCCCGGTCAGGCCGTCGGTGAGCGCGCGCTCGTCGCTCTCCCGTTGCACCAGCGTCTGCCGGTAGAGCACGAGCACACTGAGCACCGCGCCGCCCAGGGCGAGCCCGCCCCACGGGAAGAACTCGCCGTCCCGGGCGGCCTCGGTCAGCATCAGCACCTGCGCCACGGCGACCGCGAGGAACGGCAGGTACCGGCCGATCCCCAGGTCACGGCGCTCGGCGGCGGAGACGGGGGCGGCACGCACCTGGGCCATCGCAGCGCCCGCGAGCAGTGCGTCCGCCGTGATCCAGCAGAAGAACTGCCAGGACACCGGCATCTCGGCCTCCATCTGCCCGTCCATGAAGCCGTGCACCGCGTCGCCGGTGAAGAGGATCAGGGTGCCCGCGGTGAGCATCCGCAACGGCCGCTGAGCGGACTCGTCGGCGCCTCGCAGCAGCGCCCGGGCCGCGCTGAACAGCAGCGCCAGGTCGCCGAGCGGGTAGACGGCGGCGCTGAACAGCACGTCGGCGGAGAAGCCGGAACGGTGCAGCATCGGGCCGATCGCCGTGTACCAGAGCACCACCGAGCCGCCGGCCATCACGGTCAGCGCGTCGACACCGGCCTTGATCCGGTCCCGCCGGTTCGTCGGCGCCAGCGGGAACCGCTGCAGCGCGATCAGCAGCGCCGTCACGAACACCACATGGGTGGCGTCGTCCCAGTGCGAGTGCGCCCCACCGGCGTTTCCGAAGGCCATCAGCAGCGGAACGGCGACGACGAGGGTCGCGAAGCAGGCGGCGACCGCGCCCCACGCCTGCCGCAACCGTGGCGGGAGCGCCGGCCGGCGCGCTGCCCGGACCGCGGCGATCAGCCCGACGACGCCGAACGAGATCCGGGCCACCTCGGCGGCCGGCTCGTACCAGGTCAGCGGCGACAGCAGGTTCACCGTGGAGGTCGCCAGCGCGGCCAGGTAGAGGGCGCCGAGGCCGAGGTAGGCCGGGGGCAGCCCACTGGCCGGGCGGCGGTGCCGCGACGGCGGCGTCCTCCGGCTCGCTGTGTCCACGGCTCCTCCTCGCAGAATGTGACGCCGCTGCAGATCGGTCCCGCGGGGCGTCACTTGAGAGACAGGGTTCGTAGGATCGGCTGATGGCCGTACCCCAGACCCATGACGAGGCGGTCACCGCCGCCCACCAGCTCGCCGCGACCCTGATCCCGGGCGCGATCCAGCGCGACCGGGACGGCGCCGGCGTGGTGCCGCACGAGGCGGTCGCCGCCCTCGACGCCTCCGGGCTGCTCGGCATCACCGTGCCGGCGTCCGACGGCGGGCCCGGCCTCGGGCCGCGCACCCTGGCCGAGGTGAGCCGGATCATCGCCGCCGCCGACCCGGCGATCGCCCAGATCCCGCAGGGCCATTTCCTGATGGTCGACGTGCTCGCCGTGCACGGTGGCCCGGAGGCTCGCAAGCGGATCCTCGGCGACGTGCTGGCCGGCCGGCGGCTCGGCAACGCCCTGGCCGAGCGCGGCGGCAAGCACGCGCAGGACCTGCGGACCCGGATCGCCGACGGCCGCCTGGACGGCGTCAAGTACTACACGACAGGCGCACTGACCAGCGCCTGGATCGCGGTGAGCGCCCTCGAGGAGAGCGGCCGGCTGGTGCTCGCCCTGGTGTCACGCGACGCGGACGGCGTCGAGGTGGACACCGACTGGGACATGATCGGCCAGCGCGCCACGATCAGCGGGACCGCCACGTTCCGGCAGGTCCCGGTCGAGCCGGGACTGCGCATCGACTACGCGCACGCCTACGAGGTGCCGCAGCAGCTCGGCGCGCGGGCGCAGCTGGTGCACACGGCCATCGAGGTGGGCATCGCCGGGGCGGCGCTGCGGGACGCCCGCGCCTACCTGCGGGAGAAGGCCCGCCCGTCGACCGAGGCGGTCCGGCACGGCGCGGCCGCGGCCACCGACGACCCGCACGTGCGGCACCGCTACGGCCGCCTGGCGACCCGTGTCCTGGCTGCCGAGGCCCTGCTGGAGTCGGCTGCCCGTACCCTCGAGGGGGTCGGTCTGGTCCCGGCCGACGCGGACGCCGCGGCGCGCGGCAGCCTCGCGGTGGCCGCCGCGAAGGCGTTCAGCAGCGAGGTGGCGCTGGAGGCCGGCTCGGAGCTGTTCACCCTCTGCGGCACCAGCTCAGCCGCCGCCAAATACGGCCTGGACCGCCACTGGCGCAACGCCCGCACCCACAGCGTCCACGACCCGATCGACTACAAATACACCCACATAGCCGCATACGACCTGGCAGACCAGCTCCCACCCAACCACGGCCAGCTCTAACCCCCCCCGGCCAGCTCCAACCGCAACCACGGGCCGCTTCAACCGCAACCACGGCCAGCTCTAACCGCAACCACGGGTCGCTTCAACCGCAACCACGGCCAGCTCTAACCGCAACCACGGGCCGCTTTAACCGCAACCACGCCCCGTACTTTTCCAGTGCGCACGTTTCCACAGAACGGCCCGCAAAACGCCGCCGGTGACGGGGCAGCCGATTTCCCGACGCCCAGCGGGGTTTGCTGGGCGGCGGGAAATCGACTGCCCCGTCACCGGTTAAAAGGCGTTTTGCCGCGGAGCGAAGCGGAGCAATCAAGCAAAAAATCGGTAACTGGCAAAAATTACGTCCGCACTGTGGGTGAACCCGAGCCGCCCATAGAGCCGAATAGCGTTCTCGTTGTCGTGCACCGCATGCAGAAACGGCAGTTCACCCCGGGCGAGAATTCCGGCCGCCACGGCAAGCGTCAGCCGCGCCCCCAGGCCCTTGCCCCGATGCGCGGGATCGGTGCACACCGCACTGACCTCGGTCCACCCCGGCATCCGGAACCGCTCGCCGGCCATCGCGATCAGCCGCCCGTCGGCGTCCCGGATGCCCAGGTAGCGACCGAGTTCGATGGTCCGTTTCAGGAACGGCCCCGGCTCGGCACGCGCGACCAGGTCGAGCATCTCGGGCACGTCCTTCTCGGTGAGCGGGACGGCCTCCGGGTCCTCCACCCCGGACATGCTCTGGCCGATCATCTGCACCCCGGGCGTCACCCGGTGGGTCTGCCACCCTTCGAGCGGGGTGATCGACGGGCCGGTGAGCACGGCGTAGTCGGTGATCGTCGCCAGGTCGCGCCAGGCCGCCGGATCGGCGGGGTCACTGAGCGCGGCGAACGGGGCGATCTCGGGCTGGTATCGGGCGGCGTTGCCCGCGGCCTCGGCGAAACACGCCTGCGGCCCGGTGAGGGCGGCCCACACGGGGTTGTTCAGCACACCCCCGACCCTGCCCCCTACCGGGCCGCGGCGCCAGTAGATAACCGTCTAACCACCCGCAGGCTTATCTGTCGGATGTCATCACACGGACGCCTGCTGGCGTACCGGATAGGGCTCCGGTTGCACCGCCAGGGCCGGGATGTCGCCCGGCCACAGCGGCCGCGCGAAGTGGTATCCCTGCCCGTACTGGCAGCCCATCGCGTCCAGGGCGGCGCGCTGGCCGGCCTCCTCGATGCCCTCGGCCACGACGGCCAGGTCGAGGTTGTGCGACAGGGTGACGATCGCGTCGACGAGCGCGTGCTGCTGCCGGCTGTGCAGGATGTCGTCGATGAACGACTTGTCCAGCTTCAGCACGTCCACCGGCATCTGCCGCAGGTAGCTCAGCGACGAGTAGCCCGTACCGAAATCGTCGATCGCGATGCGCACACCCATCGCCCGCAGCGCCTTGAGGTCGGCGAGGACCTGGTCGGCGTCGCGCAGCACCAGGCTCTCGGTGATCTCCAGCAGCAGCCACTGGGGCCGCGCGCCGGTCTCGGCGAGCGCCGCGCGCACCTGGTCGGCGAAGTCGGCGGTCCGGAACTGTCGGGCCGACACGTTGACGCTCACGTAGCGCAGCGTGGTGTCCGGGTTCTCGCTCTTCCACTGCGTGAACTGCCGCAGCGCCTCGCGCAGCACCCAGCCGCCGATCCCGACGATCGCGCCGCTCTCCTCGGCCGCCTCCACGAAGTGGTACGGCCCGAGCAGCCCCTTGGCCGGGTGCTGCCAGCGGACCAGCGCCTCGACGCCGGTGATCCGCTGGTCGACCAGCTCGACGATCGGCTGGAACTGCAGCACGAACTGCTCGTCCTCGATCGCCTCGTGCAGGGCGGTACGCATCTCCAGCCGCTGCATCATCGCGGTGTGCAGGTCGCTCTGGTAGCGCTGCCAGCCGCCCTTGCCGTTGCCCTTGGCCAGGTAGAGCGCCAGGTCGGCGTGCCGCAGCAGCTCGGTCGCGGTCTCGGCGTCCCGGTTGGTGGCGACACCGACGCTGCACTTGGCGCTGATCATGTGCTTGTTGCCGTTGCCGTCGGTGACCTCGACCGGCGAGGACAGGACGTCGACGAGCGCCGCCGCCACCTCCTCGGCCGCGTCCACCGAGTCGCTCTGCTCGACCAGGACGGCGAACTCGTCGCCACCCATCCGGGCCGCGGTGCTGCCCTTGCCGATGTTGCCCGAGATCCGCTGGGCCACGGTCAGCAGCAGCTGGTCACCCACCGCGTGCCCCAGGGTGTCGTTGACCTCCTTGAAGTCGTCGAGGTCGACGAAGAGCACGCCCAGGGTGGCGCCGTCCCGCTCGGCGACGCAGAACGCCTGCTCCAGCCGGTCCTTGAGCAGCACCCGGTTGGCGAGCCCGGTCAGCGCGTCGTGGAACGCCTGGTGGGTGAGGTCCTTCTCCAGGCCACGCCGCTCGGTCACGTCACGCAGAGTCACCACGAGGCCGGCGACGCTCGGGTCGTTGCGGAGGTCCCGCAGGTCGCACTCGATCTCCACGGTACGGCCGTCGGCGCGTACCCCGGTCAGCTGGATGTCGTCGAGGTCGCCGACGCCGGACCGCACCCGGTAGAGGATCTCGCGCATCGCCTCCTGCGAGTCGTCGGCGATCAGCCCGGCCAGCGCCGAGCCGGTCGGGTCCTCCCCGAAGAGCGTCTCGGCGGACGGGGTCGCGTACCGGATGGTGCCGTTGGCGTCCAGGATCAGGATGACGTCGGCAGCGCTCTGGATCAGCGTCCGGAACCAGGTCTCGCCCTCCCGGCGGCTCACCTCGGCGGTCAGCTCGATGCGTTCCAGCACCACGGCGATCTGCGAGCTGAGCGTCTCGAAGGCGGGCAGCATCAGGTGCAGCACCGGGTCCGGGGCGCCGATCACCAGCCGGCCGGTCCGGTTGCCGGACAGCGGCTGGGTGGCGTGCACGACGTGGTTGAAACCGCCGGACGAGAAGCCCTCCGGCAGGTCCGCGGCGGCGACCCGGCGTACCGTCGTCTCCCCTTGCGGGCCCTCCACGGGCGGCAGGAACTGCAGGTGGTACGGCTGGTCGGCGGGCATCAGACGGGCGACGGCCTCCCGGACTGCCCGGGTCACGTCCTCCTCGGTCGCGGCCGCGAACAGCAGCGACCCCGCCTCGCGCAGCGCCCGCTCGCGGCTGCCCGCCTGCCGCTGCGACTGTGCCAGGTCCGCGACCCGGCCCAGCACCAGCAGGAACATCAGCGCCGCGGCGCCCGCGATCACCGGAGCGTCGACGACACCGCCACGGGCGAGTTCCACGTCCCGGCCCTGCCAGTACTCCAGCGCCAGCACGCCGGGCGCGATCAGCGCGGCGGTGCTCATCCAGAACAGCCGGTGGCTGCCCATGCCCGGGTTCGGCCGCTCGATCGGCGCGGTCAGCGACGCCATCGACGGCCGCAGCGCGGCGAAGCCCATCGCCGAGTAGAAGACGATCCAGCCCAGGTCGACCGGGCCGCCCAGCATCCACGCGCTGTTCAGCTGCGACTGGCCGTAGCACACGTCGGAGATCAGCAGCCCGACCATGCCGACGCCGAACGCGCCCACCGAGTCGAGCCGCTTGCCGGAACCGGTGAACATCCGCAGGATCATCGCCAGCACCAGCACGTCACCGAGCGGGTAGCCGATCGAGACCACCTTCTCCAGCATCGACAGGTGCTCGGAGCGGGTGAACGGGGCGATCCAGTACACCCAGGCCAGCAGGCCCAGCCCGACCGTCGGCACCAGGGCGTCCAGCAGTGCCGACCGGTTGGCGTCCCCGCTGTTCCGGGCCTTGATCATCATCAGCAGCCCGGCCGTCAGCAGCGGATAGAACGCCAGGTAGAAGAAGTCGGCCACACCGGGGAACGTCGGCGTCTCGCCCAGCGCGATGATCAGGTTGTACGCGCTGTCACCCGTGGTGAAACAGGCGATAGCGGCGCTGATCAGATACCACGGCAGCCTGCGGCGCGGCCGGTTCAGGCGCACCCCCACCAGCACGGCGATCGCGCACGAGTAGCCGAGCGCCGCCCAGCTGTACAGGTGCGCTTCCGGGAAGGCGTAGTAGACGATGGTCAGGACCAGCGTCCAGGCGCCGAAGCACGCGCGAGCCACTCGCGTCGACAATGCGTACTCCGTTCGTCGGGCGGCAGGGTTGCCGTCCCGCCGTATCGGGGGCTACGACCCCGACCTGAGAGCACGCCCCCGCCCGCACCCGGACGGCAACTTTTCTCACCCCGCGAGGGCGTCCACCACGCGCCGGGCTCTCACCCCGCGAGAGCGTCCACCAGGCGCCGGGCTCTCACCCCGCGAGGGCGTCCACCAGGCGCCGGGCCGAGCCGGCCAGGTTCCACCGCTCGGCCAGGGCCAGCAGCGCGTCCGGGTCGCGCGGGGCGTGCGGCAGGACCGGGTCGAACTGCGGCAGCGGCACGTCGGTGGCGACCTTGCAGACCGGCAGCGCCTTCGCCAGGTAGTCGCGGGAGGCGTCCAGTTTCGTCCGGACGCCCGGCGCGAACCCGGCGTCCGGATCGTCGAGGGCGGCCAGGATCTGCTCGACCCCGCCGTACCGCTCGATCAGCCGGGCCGCCGTCTTCTCGCCGACGCCCGCGACCCCCGGCAGACCGTCGCTCGGGTCACCGCGCATCGCCGCGAAGTCCGCGTACCAGCGGGCCTCCACGCCGTACTTGGCCAGCACCAGCGCCTCGTCGGCGTCCTCCAGTTTCGCCACACCGCGCCCGCAGTAGAGCAGCCGCGTGCCCCGCGCGTCGTCGACCAGCTGGAACAGGTCACGGTCACCGGAGACCACCTCGACCGGCGCCGGCTGCCCGGCGGCCAGCGTCCCGAGCACGTCGTCGGCCTCGTAGCCCGGCACCCCGAACGCCGGGATCCCGATCGCGGCGAGCGTCTCCAGCAGGATCGGCACCTGCTTCTCCAGCGAGGCCGGCACCTCCTCGACATCACCGTGGGCAACCCGATGCTTCTTGTACGACGGCACCAGCTCCACCCGCCACGCCGGCCGCCAGTCCGCGTCCAGCGCACACACCAGCCGATCCGGCCGCCGGGTCCGGATCAGCTGGGCGAGCATGTCGAGAAACCCGCGAATCGCGTTGACCGGCTCCCCGGCCTCGGTCTGCGCGGCTTTCTCCGGAATCCCGTGAAACGCACGAAAGTACAGACTGGGGGCGTCAACGGCCAGCAGTGGTCGGCTCACCGCCCCACCCTAGTGGCCGATGACGGCGTGCGGGCGGTACGGGGCCTCGAGCGCGGCGATCTCCTCAGCGGTCAGTTTCAGGTCGGCGGCGGCGACGGCGTCGTCGATGTGGGACTGCTTCGAGGCGCCGATGATCGGGGCGGTCACCACCGGTTTCGACAGCAGCCAGGCCAGGGCCACCCGGGCGGGGGACGTGCCGCGGGCCTTGGCGACGTCGGCCACCACGTCGGCGACCGCGAAGTCGTCGTCGGTCGACAGGCGGGCCATCATCTGGTCGGTGCGGGCGCGCACCGACTCGGCGGCCCGGCCGCGGGCGAGCACCCCGCGCGCCAGCGGGCTCCACGGGATCACGCCGACCCCGGAGTCGAGGCAGAACGGCAGCATCTCCCGCTCCTCCTCCCGGTAGGCGAGGTTGTACTGCGGCTGCATCGACACGAACTTCGTCCAGCCGTGCTTCTCGGCGGTGAACTGGGCCTTCGCGAACTGCCAGGCGTACATGGTGGAGGCGCCGAGGTAGCGGGCCTTGCCGGCGCGGACCACGTCGTGCAGCGCCTCCATGGTCTCCTCGATCGGGGTCTCCCGGTCCCACCTGTGGATCTGGTAGAGGTCGACGTGATCGGTGCCGAGCCGCCGCAGCGACCTGTCGATCGAGGCCATGATGTGTTTGCGGGACAGGCCGCGGTCGTTGGGGCCGTCACCGACCGGGAAGAACACCTTCGTCGCGAGCACGTAGTCGTCGCGCCGGCTGAACAGGGAACGCAGCAGCCGTCCGGTGATCTCCTCGCTGCCGCCCACCGAGTACATGTCGGCGGTGTCGAAGAAGGTGATGCCCTGGTCGACGGCCCGCCGCACGATCGGGGCGGCGGCCTGCTCGTCGATCACCCAGTCACGCCAGTCCCGCGAGCCGTAGGTCATCATGCCGAGACAGATCCGGGACACCTTCAGGCCGGTGCGGCCGAGACGTACGTATTCCATGTCGATCACCCTATTCCGGGGTGCCCGTCCGGTCTGCCCCCTCCAGCTCGGCCAGCAGCGCGGCGGTCTCCTCGCGGCCCGGCTCGTGGCCGGTCTGCTCGTGGACGCCGAGCGCCTCCTTGGCCGCGGCGAGCGCCTCCGCGTCGCGTCCGAGCCGCCGCAGCGCCACCGCCAGAACGGTCAGCGCCTGCCCTTCGAGCAGCAGGAACTGCCCGTCGCGGGCGGCGGCCACGGCCTCGCCGGCCAGGTCGGCGGCACGTCCCGGATCGCTGTCGGCGTGCGCCCGGGCGAGGATGACCTGCAGCTGGGTCGCGGGCTGCCGGATGCCGAGGGACCGGACGCCGTCGATCGCGGCCAGCAACTCGTCGATCGCCTCGGCGGTCCGGCCGGCGGCGATCAGCATCTGGGCGTGCTGCTGGGTGATCTGCCAGCTGCTCATCACGTCGGACCGGCGGGCGATCACGGCCCGGGACTCGTCGATCATCCGCCACGCCTCCTGACGGCGGCCCTGCCGGTGCAGCAGCGCCGCCCGGTCGGCCCGGGCCAGTGCCGCGAGATGGTGGTTGCCCTCGGCGGTCAGGTAGCCGATCGCCTCGTCCAGGTGCGGCGCGGCCTCGTCGTAGCGGCCCTGCAGCCGCCGGGTCTCGGCCAGGTTGAGCAGGGTGATCGCCCGGCTGAAGCCGGCCCGGTGGTTGTCGCTGGCCAGGGTGCGCTCGAAGCAGTCGGCGGCCTCGGCCAGCTGCCCGATCAACAGCATGATCAGACCCACTTTGCCGAGATATTGCGGGGGTACGACACCGGACGCCATCGTGAGGTCGAAGGCGCGCCGCGCGTGCTCGGCCGCCAGGCGCAGCTCGCCGGTGAACATGTGGTGCACGCTCAGCGAGTTGTGCGCGTCGGCCTCGATGTCGTGCCAGCCGGCGTCGCGGGCCAGGTCGAGGCAGCGCCGGGCGTGGATCCGGCACCGGTCGTCGTGCGCGTCGGTGGTGTAGGCGCGGGACATCACGAGTTCGGCGGCGGCCCTCGCCCGGAGGTCGCCGGTCCCGGCGGCGGCCTCGACGGCGGCCCGTCCCAGCGCGAGCGCGGTGCTCCCGTCGAGCCGCCCGTTGAAGAAGAACCGGCAGGCGAAGGCGAGCCGCCACACGGCGTCCCGGCAGCCCAGAGCCGTTCCGGAGGTGATCACGGCGATGATGTTGGCGAGTTCGGCGGCGAACCAGTCGCGGGCCTCGGCCTGGCCGGCGAACCGGGTGGCCGGGGCGCTGCCGGGCGCCCGCACGTATCCGGGGTGCAGCACGGCGACCGCCGACTCGACCGTCTCGACCAGCCATCCGGTGAGCCGCCCGAGCGCCGGGCCCCACTCGGTGGCGTCGGTGCGGCTCCGGGCGTACTCCCTGGTCAGGTCATGCAGGGTGAAGCGGTCCGGCCGGTGCTCGACGAGCAGGCTGGCGTCGGCCAGCGCCCGCAGAGTCGCCTCCGTCACCGCCGGATCGTCACCGGACAGGGCGGCTGCCGCCTCGGCGGTCACGTCGCCGCCCGGGACCGGGCCGAGCAGCCGCAGCACACGCTGCTGCCCGGCGGTCAGCGCCCGGTACGACTGGTCGAAGACGGCCCGCAGGTTGCTCGCCGGGTCGCCCTCGATGGCGAGGGAGTCCAGCCGGGTCTCGGCGACGTAGCCGGCGATGCTCTGCTCCGGCCGCACGCTGAGGTGGGCGGCGGCGATCCGGACCGCCAGGGGCAGCCGTCCGCAGACCGCGACCAGCTCGCCGGCGGCGTCCGGCTCGGCGGCCACTCGCTGCGCGCCGAGGATGCGGGTGATCAGGGCGAGCGCGTCGGCGTGCGGCAGCAGGCCCAGGTCCAGCCGGCGGGCGCCGTCCCGGGCGATCAGGCCGCTGAGCGTGTCCCGGCTGGTCACCAGCACCAGGGCGGGGGACGAGCCGGGCAGCAGCGGGCGGACCTGCTCGGCGGAGCGCGCGTTGTCCAGCAGCAGGAGCACCCGCTGCCCGGCGAGGGTGGCCCGGAACAGGGCGGACGCCCCGTCGACGTCGGACGGCACCTGCTGCGGCGGCACACCGAGCGCGCCGAGCAGCGCGCTCAGCGCCTCGGCCGGGCGCAGCGGGGCGCGTTCCTCGTACCCCCGGAGGTTGAGATAGAGCTGACCGTCGGGGAACCGGTCCGCGACCCGGTGACCCCAGTGCACCGCCAGCGCCGACTTGCCGACCCCGCCCACCCCGACCGTGCCGACCACCAGCAGGTCGGCGTCGGTGGTCAGCTCGTCCAGGTGGTCCAGCTCGGCGCCGCGGCCGGTGAAGTCGGGGATGTCGCGGGGCAGGAACCGCCGCCGCGGCGTGGCCGGCCGGGCGGTGACCGGCGCGCGCAGCGTCTCGTCGGTGGCGAGGACCCGCTGGTGCAGGGCGGTCAGCTCGGGGCCGGGCTCGACGCCGATCTCGTCGACCAGCAGCCGGTGGGTGCGCCGGTAGACGGCCAGCGCCTCGGCCTGCCGCCCGGCCCGGTAGAGCGCGAGCATCAGCAGGCCGGCGAGCCGTTCCCGCAGCGGCGCGGCGGTGACGGCGGCGGTCAGCTCGGTCAGCGCCGCGTCGTGGCGGCCCAGCTCCAGCTCCCAGGCGAACAGCTGCTCCAGCGCGGTCAGCCGGCTGTCGTCGAGCGAGGCGCGGGCCGGCTCCACCCAGGCGCCGCTGACCCCGCCGAGGGCCGGGCCGGTCCACAGGGCCAGGCCCTCCCGCAGGACGGTCACCGCCGTGCCGAGGTCGCCGCGTGCGGCGTGCTCGCGGGCCGCGGTCACCGCCTCCCCGAAGGCGAGCAGGTCGAGCTGTGCCGGGCCGGCGTCCAGCCGGTAGCCGCCGTGCACACTGGTCACCGGTTCGGCGCCGGCCGCCCGCAGCGCCCGGCGGACCGCCGACACGGCGGCGAACACCTGGGTCCGCGCGGTGGCCGGCGGCTCGGTCTCCCACAGGGCGTCGATCAGCTCGGTGACCGTCACGGCGTGGTTGGCGTGCCACAGCAGGAACGCCAGCACGGCCCGGCGCTGGGCCCGGGTGATCGGGATCGGCTGATCACCGACGCTGGCGCTGACCGGACCGAGCACCGTGAACCTCATGTATAGGGAATGTATCAACGGGTGGCGTCATGATTCGCCTCAGTGATCGATCAGACCTGATCGACCGGAAAGGGGTAACACCATGGTGGACACCATCCGTCGTACCGCGAAGGCCCTGGCTGTCGGTGGTCTGGTGACGGCCGGACTGGTCCTCGCCGCGCCGGGCTCCGCGCAGGCCGCGCTCAGCGGCTGCTCGACGAACTACTCGGGCCGTACCGGCACCGCGAAGTGCACCACCGCGACGAACGGTTCGTCGTTCCGGGTCAAGGTGGTCTGCTACAAGATCACCAGTGGGCAGACGCGGACCATCTACGGCACGTGGAAGACCACGTCGGGCGCGACGTCCTCGGCGTCCTGCCTGACCGGTGAGGAGATCGACGACGTGACCATCCAGAAGGTGGTCTGACCTCGTCTCACCTGATCCACGGGGACAGGTGAGGCGCCGGCGGCCCGGAGCGGTGACCCCCCAGCATCCGCTCCGGGCCGTGGCCGGTCGACGGCGTCACTCGTTGTGCAGCACCCGGGCGATGCTCAGCCGGGCCGCCGACCGGGCCGGCAGCAGCGCGCCGAGGACCGCGATCAGCACGCCGCTGACCACCAGCAGCGCCAGCGTCGCCGGGTCCCACACCCGCATCACGTAGTCCGGCAGGGTCACCTTCGCGGCGTCCGCGGCGAGCGGGATCACCAGCCGGTGCGCCGCCATCCCGAACGGGATGCCGAGCAGCCCGCCGGCCACCCCGAGCGCGGCCATCGACGTGACCAGCATGGTGAGCACCTGACGCGGGGTCATCCCGATCGACTTGAGCATCCCCAGGTCACGGCGCCGGTCCTGGACGTTGAGCGCCACCGTGTTGAGCACCCCGAGCGCGGCCACCGCGGCGAGCAGCAGCGCCAGCACGGTGGAGATGCCGGTGATCACTATGGTCAGGTCGGTCACGTCGGTGTTGTCCCAGACCGTCAGGCCCGGGTCGGCCGCCCGCACCGCCGCCGTGAACGCCTGCACGTCGGCGCCCTCGGCCAGCTCCACCTGGTAGTAGAAGGCGAACGGGTCGAGTCCCGGCAGGTCCCGCCAGGCGGCGAACAGGCCGTCACCCGGCCCGGGCAGCGACTGCATGGTCTCGCCGACGATGGTGACCGTCGTCCGGCCCCCCTCCAGCTGCAGGACCATCGTGTCGCCGACCGCCAGCCCGCGCTTGTTGATCAGCTCGGCCGACGCCACCACCTCGTCCGGCCCGGCCAGCCACCGGCCCTCCAGCAGCTGCGCCTGGTAGCCCATCGCGGCGACGTCGCCCCGGATGAAGTTGACCTGCACCGGCGAGCTCTGGCCGACCACCGGGACCGTGAGCCCGGCCGACGCGCCCACCTTCGCGGCGCCGGGCAGGCCCCGCAGCAGCGCCTCGATCTCCCGGTCGCCGCGCTCCGTCGTCGGCCCCCCGGCCGGCCCGGCCACCCCCGGGCGCACCCCGACGTCGCCGCCGGCCGCCGCGTCCAGCCGGGACGTCTCGATCAGCGTGCCGGCCAGGCCGGTCGCGAGCGTCACCGTGGTCACCCCGATCAGCAGCGACGCCATGGTCAGAGCGGTCCGGCCGGGACGGGCGAACGGGAGGCCCAGGCCGAGGCTGATCGAGCGCGGGAGTCGCGTACCCCCGAGAAGTCTTTGCACCCGCAAGGCGCGACCCGGTCGCGGCGCGCTGCCCGCGCTGATCGCCTCGGCCGCCGAGAGGCGGTGCGCCCGGGAGGCCGGGAGCAGGGCGGCGACCAGGACCAGCGCCGGTACGCCGAGCAGCCCGGCCGCCCACACCCGCAGTTCCACGCCGGTGCCCTGGCCGTAGCCGAGGCCGCGGAACGTGTCGGCCAGCAGCGGCTGCGCCCCGACGGCGCCGAGCCCCGTGCCGAGGATCGCGCCGGCCGTCGCCGGGACGATCACCATGGTCAGGTAGACGCCGACCACCTGGCGCGGGGTGAAGCCGAGCGACTTGAGCACGCCGATGTGCCGGAAGCCGGAGACCACCGCGCCGCTCACCACGTTGCCCACGATGATCACCGCGACCAGCAGGCCGAGCACCCCGAACGCGCCGAGGAACGGCAGGTAGACGCCGGCGGTCTCGGCCGCCTCCTCCTTGACCACCTGGTACGGCTGTGCCGCGAGCAGCGCCCCGCCGGGCAGCACCCCGGCCAGCCGCTCCTCGACCGCGTCCCGGGTGGACACGTCGCCGGCGAACCGGTACAGCATCTGCAGCCCGGACGGCCGCCACGCGGTCATCTGCTCCGGGGTCACCCAGGCGTCCGCGGAGTGGCTCACGCTGTACGCCCAGCCGACCACGGTCAGGGTCGTCCCGTTCACGGTCAGCGTGCTCAGGTGCCCCATCGGGCCGCGGGCGAAGCCGGCGTCGTCCTCGGGCGGGGCGTTCAGCGTGATCTCCCCGGGTGCGGCCGGCCACCGCCCGCGCCACACGTCGAGCCGGTCCACCTCGCCGGCCGGGTCGGCGCGGCCGACGATCGCGAGCGGCCCCAGCATCGAGCCGACCGGACCCGCGGCCCGCGTCTCGGCGACGGTCTGCCCGAACGGCCCGGCCCCCGCGGCCACCCCGTTGCGTGCTCCGGCCAGTTGCTCCGGTGTCACCTTCGCCGGATCGTAGAACGCGACCGCGTGCGGGCCCTGCTGCTGCTCGAACGCCCGGTCGAACGGCGCCGACGTCGCGTCCAGCAGCGCCAGCGACACCACGGCGGTGGCCGTGCACAGCAGCGCCACCAGCGCGATCACGAAGGTCTGCAGCCGCCGCCGGCGGATCGCGGCCCGCGCGGCCGCCCACACGGCGCTCACACCCGGTCCAGGGCGGACTCGGCGGCGATCCGGCCGTCGGCCAGCTCCACCAGCCGGCTGGCGCAGCGGTGCGCGAGCCGCGCGTCGTGGGTGACGATCAGCAGCGTCTGCCCGATCTGGTTGAGGTCGATCAGCAGGTCCATCACCTGTTCGCCGGCCCGGCTGTCCAGGGCGCCGGTCGGCTCGTCGGCCAGCAGCAGCGCCGGCCGGTTCATCAGCGCCCGGGCCACCGCCACCCGCTGCCTCTCACCGCCGGAGAGCGCGGCCGGATAGACGTCCCGCCGGTCGGTGATGCCCAGCTCGTCGAAGAGTTCCAGGGCACGGCGCCGGGCGGTGGCCGCCGACGAGCCGGTCAGCTGGGCGGCCAGGGCCACATTGTCCAGCGCGGACAGATCGTCGAGCAGGTTGAAGAACTGGAAGATCATGCCGAGGTGGTGGCGGCGGAACAGCGCGAGCCTCGTCTCGTTCATCGCGTCGAGGCGCTCGCCGTGCACGGTCACCTCCCCGGACGTCGGCCGGTCCAGGCCGGCGATCATGTTGAGCAGGGTGGACTTGCCGCACCCGGACGGGCCCATCACGGCGACCGCCTCGCCCCGGCGGATCGTCAGCGACACCCCGTCCAGGGCGGCCGTCTCGCCGTATTCCTTGCGTACCCGGTCGAGCCGGACCACCGTCTCTGTCGTCATGCCACCGGACGCTACGGATCGACGGCACGCCCCGGCATCGGCCGCCGGATGCAAGCGGCCCGGTGGTCTCATCCCGCAGATGTATGCGCCCCGTCCACGGGGTGATGCGCGCCGCCGTCCCGGCGTGCCAAGGTGGTCGGCGTGGTGACGGTGATGCTCGCGGTGACCGGCGCGGCCACGGTGACCCTGGCGTTCCTGCTGCGCCGGGCCCGGCTGCGCCACGAGCGGGCGATGGGGGAGCGCGGCTGGCTGCTGGAGCGCGAGCGCGCGGCCGCGGCCCGGGCCGCCGTCGACGAGGAGCGCGCCCGGATCGCCCACGAGCTGCACGACATCGTCAGCCACAACGTCAGCGTCATGATCGTGCAGGCGGGCGCGGCCCGGGAGGTGCTCGCCACGATGCCCGCCGAGGCCGGCGCCGCGCTCGCCGCGGTCGAGCGCGCCGGCCGGGACACCATGACCGAGCTGCGCAACCTGCTCGGCCTGCTGGCGCCCGACCCGGCCGGCGGTGAGGACCCGGGGCTCGCGCCGCAGCCGACCCTGGCCCGGCTGAGCCCGCTCGTGGACCGGATCGCGTTCGCCGGCCTGCCGGTCGAGGTCCGCGTCTCGGGGGAGCCCCGGCCGCTGCCGACCGGCATCGACGTCACGGCGTTCCGGATCGTGCAGGAGGCCCTGACCAACGCCCTCAAACACGGATCCGGAGGAAAGGCCGAGGTGACCATCCGGTATGCCGAGCACGCCCTGCGCGTGGAGGTGCTGACCACCGGCCCGAGCGTGCTGACCGGCGACGTGCCGCCCGCCGCGCCGCCGGGTGACGGCGCCGGGCGAGGGCTGGCCGGGCTCCGCGAACGCGTCGCGGTCTACGGCGGCGACCTCGACGCGCGCCGGCGGCTCGGCGGCGGTTTCCGGGTCCGCGCACGACTCCCGCTGGACGCGTCGTGAGCCGGGCGCGGGGTGTCCGATGACCGGGCCGCGGGTTCTCATCGTCGATGATCAGGAGCTGATCCGCACCGGGTTCCGGCTGATCCTCACCGCGCGGGGCCTCGACGTCGCCGGTGAGGCCGCCGACGGGGCCGCCGCGGTCGAGGCCGAACGCCGGCTGCGTCCCGACGTGATCCTGATGGACGTCCGGATGCCCGGCATGGACGGCATCGAGGCGACCCGGCGCATCCTGGCCCGTACCCCGTCGTGTCGCATCCTCATGCTGACCACCTTCGACCTGGACCGGTACGTCTACGCCGCGCTCGCCGCCGGTGCCAGCGGTTTCCTGCTCAAGGACGTGACCGCGGACCACCTGGCCGCCGCGGTCCGGCTGGTCGGCACCGGCGACGCGCTGCTCGCCCCGTCGATCACCCGTCGCCTGGTGCAGCGTTTCGCCGGGGTGGGGGAGCCGCCCGCCGTGCACCGTGACCTGGCCGTGCTCACCCCGCGCGAGCGGGAGGTGCTGACCCTGCTCGGGCGCGGCCTGTCGAACACCGAGCTGGCCGAGGCATTGACGCTCAGCGAGGCGACGGTGAAGACTCACGTGGCCCGGATCTTTGCGAAGCTGGATCTGCGCGACCGGGCACAGGCCGTGGTGCTGGCGTACGAGACCGGGTTGGTCACCCCGGCTGTTAACGACCGTTAAGCTGCCTTCATGACCGTGGATCGACTGCTTCCCACCCCTGAAGCTCACGACCTGCTCGACCTCACCACCGAGCTCGCCACCCGCGAGCTGGCCGGCAAGGTCGACGACTTCGAGGCGCGCGGCGAGTTCCCCCGCGACGTCCTGCGCACCCTCGGCCGGTCCGGGCTGCTCGGCCTGCCCTACCCGGAGGACGTCGGCGGCGCGGCCCAGCCCTATGAGGTGTATGTCCAGGTGCTGGAGATCCTCGCGGGCACCTGGCTGGGCATCGCCGAGGCGGTCAGCGTGCACACGCTGTCGTGTTTCCCGGTCGCCGAGTTCGGCACCGGCAAGCAGCGGGCCATGCTGCCCGAGATGGTCGGCGGGGAACTGCTCGGGGCGTATGCGCTCTCCGAGCCGCACGGTGGCTCCGACGCCGCCGGCCTCACCACCAAGGCCGTCGCCGACGGCGACGATTTCCTGGTCACCGGCACCAAGGCCTGGATCACGCACGCCGGCCAGGCCGATTTCTACAACATCTTCTGCCGTACGGGTGGACCCGGCCCCCGGGGCATCTCCTGCCTGCTCGCCGACGCCGGCACGCCCGGCCTGATGCCGCAGTCGCCGGAGAGACTGATGGGCCTGCGTTCGTCGGCGCCCGCCCAGATCGTCCTCGAGGACGCCCGCATCCCCCGTGACCGGCTGGTCGGCGAGGAGAATCAGGGCTTCACCATCGCGATGCGCGCCCTCGACGCCGGCCGCCTCGGCATCGCCGCCTGCGCTGTCGGTCTCGCCCAGTCGGCCGTCGACTACGCCACCGCGTATGCGAAGGAGCGCGAGCAGTTCGGCAAGCCGATCGCGCAGTTCCAGGGCATCGGGTTCATGCTCGCCGACATGGCCACCGGAGTGTCGGCGGCCCGCGCGCTGCTGCTGAACGCGGCACGTCTCAAGGACGCCGGCCGCCCGTTCTCCATCGAGGCGGCCAAGGCCAAGCTGTTCGCCACCGACATGGCGATGAAGGTCACCACCGACGCCGTCCAGGTGCTCGGCGGGGCCGGCTACGTCGCCGACCACCCGGTGGAGCGCTGGTTCCGGGAGGCGAAGGTGCTGCAGATCGTCGAGGGCACCAACCAGATCCAGCGGCTCGTGATCGCCCGGTCGATGACGGGGTGAGCCGCCGAGGTCGGTAGGGTGACGCCGTGGAAGAGATCGACCGGGCGATCGTGTCGGCCCTGACCGCGGACGGCCGGTTGTCGTATACCGACTTGGCCGAGCGGGTGGGCCTCAGCGTCTCCGCCGTGCACCAGCGTGTGCGGCGGCTCGAGCAGCGGGGTGTCATCAACGGCTACACCGCCAAGGTCTCCTACGAGGCCCTGGACCTGCCGTTGACCGCGTTCGTGGCGATCCGCCCGTTCGATCCGTCCCAGCCCGACGACGCACCGGACCGGCTGGCCCATCTGTCCGAGATCGACTCCTGCTACTCGGTGGCCGGTGAGGATTTCTACATGCTCCTTGTCCGGGTGAAGAGCCCCGCCGACCTGGAGCGCCTCCTGCAGGACATCCGCACGGCCGCGAACGTCACCACCCGGACCACGGTGGTGCTGTCCACGCCGTATGAGAACCGCCCGCCCCGCATCGCGCCCTGACTAAGGGGAGTCCGGTCACCCGGGGGCCGCGACGTCGTTGATCTCGCCGACATGGTTGCGGTTGATCCTGCTCCGGTGACGGACGGCCGGACGAGCCCGCGTGGGCACATCATCGTCTGCGGGCTCGACGACGTGGGACTGCGCACCGTCGAGCAGCTCTATCTCGCCGGCGTCCGGGTCGTCGTGGTGGAGGACGACGCCGACGCGCGCCTGGTCCGGGTGGTCCGCGGCTGGGGTGTGCCGGTCGTGGTGGGCAGCCCACGGCTCATCGAGACGATGGACGAGGCGGGCCTGGCCGGCGCCCTCGCGGTCGTCTGCGTCCTCGCCGACGACCTGCACACCATAGAGGCGGCACTGCTGACCAGGGAGCAGCGGCCGGACATCCGGGTCGTGGTGCAGCTGCGCAACCCGGCCGTCGGCCGTGCCCTGTCCGCCCTGTCGATCGCCGTGCTCGACGTGGCCGGCCTGTCGGCGCCGTCGCTGGTGGAGTCGTGCCTGCGCACCGGCACCTACCGGCTGGACCTGGACGGGCACCCGTTCCTGGCCAAACAGGTCGTCGCGGACGTGTCCAGCCGTCTGCGGTCCCGTTACGGCTCCCTCGCCCGTTACCTTTTTGATCGTCCCCGATGGGGACTGCTCGGTCGCTCGGTCCGGTATGACTTACCGCCCCTGTCGTACGCATGATCCGGGGGGTGT
>NZ_FONV01000044.1 GCF_900113015.1 Actinoplanes philippinensis | reverse complement strand
TCGCCACCACCACCGCCGGCATCACCGACCTCAAAGCCGCCCCCGTCCGCCTCGAAACCCGCACCGCCGGCTCCACCGTCAGCACCACCAGCATCCTCCGCACCCTGCGCGACACCCTCACCATCCACCACCGCCGCCGCGCCCACCACTACGCCGCCTACGACCTCGCCGCCTGACCACCGGTCAGCCGGGCGGCCGCGTCGCCGGCGGCGGCCCGCATCATCGGCAGCAGGGGAGCGGACGCCATCAGGGTCAGGTCCTCGCGCCACGAGGTGGCGCCGTCGAGGAAGCGCAGGACCCGCTCCGGTGGGTTGCGGTCGAACAGCCGCCCGAAGAACGCCACCCCGTCGGTCAGCCCCCGGTCCAGAGCCCGCAGCTGCACGGCGTCCATCCACCGGTGCCGGGCCGGGTAGGCGGGACCGGGCAGCGGCGGGCGCCCGGCCGCGACCTCGCCGGCGATCCGGTCGGCCTGCCGGGCCATCGCGGTGAACGTGAAACCGGTGGACGGCCGGGTCGCGCCGCCCGCGGTGCCGAGACGGACCACGCGCGGCGACGGCCGGGGCTCGAAGACGCCGTCGGTCATCGGGATCACCCCGTTCTCCACCTCGGCCACCCGCACCGTGCTCTCGTCGATGCCGAGCAGCGTGAGATAGCCGCGCAGCGCCGTGTCGTACTCGTCGCCGGACAGCACGGACGGGGAGAACTCGGTGTACTCGACCAGGGCGAACCGGTCACTGACCGGCAGGACATAGCCGAACGACACCCCGCGCGGCGGTTGCGGGGTCCGGAAGTCCATCAGCACCGCCCGCCGCGGATCGAAGAGCGGCCGTGCGGATTCCAGCCACCAACCCCGGAAGTGCTGCAACCAATGGGTACGCCCGGAGCGGGCCGGCGGGCACGGCCGGGAGTCGAGCACCCAGCCGGCGTCGACCAGCGGCGCACCCCGCTCGTCGCGTACGACGACCCGCGACCCGTCGTCGTCGAGCGCCCCGGCCGCGGTGGTGAGCCGGATCGCCCCGAGGCGCTGCTCGGCGGCGCCGGCCAGGTCGTAGAGCGGGGCGGACCGCAGCATCGCGTAGCGCAGCGGCCGTAACGACAGGGTCCGGGGCGCACCGGGGGTGATCACGTCGACGGCGTCCCAGGCGGCGCTGAGCAGCGGGTCGAGGAACGTGCCGGGCGACCCCCAGAACGCCCAGGTACGGTCCTGCCCCCGCTTGTGCACCGGGTCGACGATCGCCACCCGTACCCCCGGAAGGTGGTGCCTGTCCAGAGCGGCGAGAACCAGCGAGGCCGCGCCACCGCCACCGACGAGGGCGAGATCGACGGTGACGGGGGAGGTCATCGGCTGATCATCCCATCCTCTGGTCTGCTCGCCGGTCAATGGTGCAGCAGGACGATCATCAGCTGAGCGGTGACGACCTTGACGACCATCGCGACCGGGAAGACCGTCGCGTAGGCGAGAGCGGGCAGCTCGTTGCGGGCCCGGTCCTCGGCGAAGGTGAGCACCGCCGGGTTCGTGTCGATGCCCGCCATCACGCCCATCAGCCAGGACAGCGGCATGCGCAGCAGCCGGCCGACGGCCAGGCACGCGATCGCGGTGCCGGCGGCCACCAGCGCCCCGGCCGCGATGATCCGCCACGCGTCGCCGTCGGAGAAGCCGCGTACCAGCGAGCCACCCGACTTGAGCCCGACACCCGCGAAGAACAGCGCCACGCCGACCTGCCGCAGAACCAGGATCGTCGAGCGGGGCTGCTGCCAGGTGATCCGGCCGGTCCGCCCGATCCGGCCCAGGAGCAGCCCGGCGATCAGTGGGCCGGCGGCGAGCCCGAGACGCAGGGTGGCCCCGCCGGCCAGCGGCACCGCGACCGCGCCGAGCAGGAGGCCGAGCGCGAGCCCGAGGGTCAGGCCGGTGAAGTCGACCTTGGTCAGCGACTGGTCGGAGTCGCCGAGCAGGGCCGTCACCGCTGGCATGCGGTCGCGGGGCGCGACGACACGTACCCGGTCGCCGAGCAGCAGCCGCATGTCGGGGGTGGCGAGCAGGTCCTGGTCACCGCGGCGGACCCGGGTGATCAGCGCGTCGTGGCGGCGCGGCAGGTCCAGGTCGGCGATGTGGGCGCCGGCGAGAGCGGGCGCGGAGACGGTGATACGGCGGAAGTCGAGCGTGCCCCGGTCCAGCGACAACGCCGGCGACGCCTTCTCACCGAGACGTGCGACCAGCTCACGGGTGGCGGCCCGGGTGCCGACGACCGACAGCAGGTCACCCTCGCGCAGGTCGGTGACCGTGGCGGCCAGGAGCATCCGATCGCCGCGCCGCAGCCGTACCAGCAGCGCGTCGCCGTCGCGGGCCAGATCCTCGATCAGCTCGCGGACGCCGGCGCCGGCGCCCCTCGTGACCCGCAGCGTGCGTTCGACGAGTTTCCTCGGGGCGGGGGCCAGATCGGTGTTCTCCAGGGCCTCGCGGCCGAAGTCGACCCGCACGACGACGAGGTAGGTGACGAGCGCGCCGATCATGGCGATGACGCCGTACCCGTACGTCAGGCTCATGCCGACCGCCGCGTCGCTGGCCAGCGACGCGGCCCGGTCCGGGTCGACGGCGCGCAGCGCCTCCTGGGCGGCGCCGAGCGCCGGCGCGTTCACCAGGGCGCCGGCGAACACCCCCGCCGCGGTGGCCGCGTCGAACCCGAGGACGGCCGCCGCGCCCACCGCGGTCAGCGCCGCGACGGCGAGCACCGCGACGACGACCAGGTTGTCGCGCAGCCCGCGCCGGCGCAGGGCGGCGAAGAAGGTGGGGCCGCCGGCCAGCCCGATCAGGTAGACGAACAGGGCGAGCCCGAACTGGTCGGCGAAATCGGGCAGCCGCAGCCGCTCGTCGAGGGCGCCGATCGCCAGGCCGGCGAAGAAGACGGCGGCGACACCGAGCGCGACGCCGCGCACCCGGATGCCGCCGAGCAGGTGCCCGACGCCGAGGACGACCGCGCACAGCAGGACGGCGTGGGAGGCCAGTAGTTCGACGGCCACATGATCAAGAATACCGGCGCGCTCCGGGCGCCGCGTGGGCCATTGCGCAGATCGGCAACCGGACTAGTGTCGGCTGTCGTGGATGGACGATCGAGCGACACGACTCGACTGCTGTCGGCCGTCCGCGAGCTGGAGGCGTCCTTCGAGATCGACCCGGCGGCCGCGCTGCGGTGGGCCGCCGAGGCGGAGGAGACCGGCCGGGCCGCGGGCGACGTCGAGCTGGAGCTTCGCGGGCAGGCACTGGCCGCCGACGCGCTGCTGCGGCAGGTGGAGACCACCGGCGACGCCACCAGGATCCTGCGGACCGTCGGGTTCCGGGCCGCCGAGCACGACCTGCCGCTGCTGCAGGCCCGCGTCCACCGGCTGCTGTCGCGGGTGGCGGCCAACATGGGCGACTACGCCGGCCAGCTCGATCACGCGCTGCGCGGGCTCGAGCTGCTGCCCGGCGCCGCGGGGTCACGCCTGCGGGTCATGCACCTGATGGCGCTCGCCGAGTCGCTGTACCGGACCCGCTCGATCGAGTCCGCGATCGGCCGCTACCGGGAGGCGGAGCAGGTGGCGCTGGCCGCCGGCGACACCCAGTTCTGCTCGTACGTGCTCAACGACCTCGCCTACGCCCTGTTCGCCGCGGGCCGGGCGGCGGAGGCCGAGCCGGTGATGGCCCGGCTGCTCGCGCTGCTCGCCGGGGAGGGGCGCGACCCGATCCCGCCGATGCTCGACACGCTGGCCCGCATCCAGCTCGCCGTGGGCCGGACCCGGGAGGCGGTCGAGACGGCCGAGCGGCTGGTGGCCAGCGAGTTCGACCCGGAGTATCCGGAGGCCGAGGCGGAGGCGGCGCTCACCCTGGCCGCCGCCTACCACCAGGCGGGGGCGACGGCGCACGCGCAGACCGCCCTGGACCGGGCGCGCGGGCTGGCCGCGGCTCCGGCGCTGGCCCGGGTGCGCGCCCACGTGCTGCAGGAGCAGGCCGAGCTGTGTGCCACGCTCGGTGACTTCCGGGCCGCGTTCGTCGCGTACAAGGCGTATCACGAGGCCAGCGAGGAGCTCAGCTCCCGGGAGCGGGAGGCGCAGGCCCGGATCCGGCAGGCGGCCTTCGAGACCGCCGAGGCCCGCCGCGACGCGGAGAGCTTCCGCGAGCAGTCACTGCGCGACCCGCTCACCGGGCTGCACAACCGGCGGTACGTCGACACGTGCCTGCCGTCGCTGCTCACCGGAGGGACCGGCGCTCGGCCGGTGACGGTCGCCATCGTGGACGCCGACCACTTCAAGACGATCAACGACACGTGCTCGCACGACATCGGCGACCAGGTGCTCATCGCTCTCGCCGCGCTGGTCGCCCAGGCGGCTCCGGCGGAGATCGGCTTCACCGCGCGGCTCGGCGGCGAGGAGTTCCTCGTCGTGCTCGCCGGACTGCCCCGGGAGGAGGCGCTGGCCCGGGTCGAGGCGCTGCGGGTGGCCGTACAGGATCATGCCTGGCAGTTGCTCACCGGCAACCTGCCGGTGACGGTGAGCATCGGCGTCGCCTACGGCCATCATCCGGTACGCCCGTCCGAGGTGCTGCGCGCCGCCGACCGCAACCTGTACGCCGCCAAGCACGGCGGCCGCAACCGGGTCGTGGACCGGATCGGGTCCGACGTGGCCGGCGTGGCATAGGACGAGGTGGCCCGGGGACCGCTCGGATCCCCGGGCCACGTCAGTCACGCCTTGCGGCCGACCGTCCAGTACTGGTCGGGGTTGCCGTTGCAGTTCCACTGCAGCAGGTGCGCGTCGGTCTTGACGCCACCCTGGATCGCCAGGCACATCCGGCTGTGGTTGTTGTGCAGCACCACGGTGCCCTTCGTGGTCGCCTCCACCCGCCAGTACTGGTCGGCGTTGTCCCGGCACGGCCACTGCAGCAGATGCGCCCCGGCCGTCGTCACGCCGCCCTCGATCGCCAGACACTGGCCGCTGCGGTCGTTACGGACCTCCACCAGGTCGTTCCTGCGGGTCCGCAGCGTCCACTCCATGTCGTTGAGATCGCTGCAGGCGGCCTGGACCGCGTGCGCGCCGTCGGCCAGCGAGACGCCGTTGCTCAGGCACAGCGAGCTGTGCTGACTGCGGACCCAATCCCCGGGGGTACGCGACGTGACCGTCCAGTTCTGATCCAGGTTCGCGTCCCGGCAGGGCCAGATCAGGGCCTTCGCGCCGTTCTTCATGGCGACGTCACCACCCTGCATGGCCAGGCACTTGCCGCTGAGCGAGTTACGCAGCTCGGTGTAGCCGTTCGCGTCCTTCGTCAGCCGCCAGTACTGGTCGGCGTTGTCCCGGCAGGTCCACTGCACGACGAACGTTCCGTCCCCGGTCGCGCCGGCGTCGAGCGCCAGGCAGTAGCCGCTGCGATCGTTGCGGACCTCGTACTCGCCGTTGGCCCGCTGGTTGAGCTGCCAGTCCTGGTCGGCGGCGCCGCTGCAGGACCACTGGATCGGCGTCACCCGCAGATCGGCCCAGGTGCTCGGCAACGCCAGGCACAGGCCGCTGTTCTGCGACTTCAACGTCTGCACGACCGGCTCGGCGATGCTCTGCCGCACCCAGCCGGCGATGTCGTCGAGCCGGGTCTGCGTGCCACCCCGCGCGGCGCCCTCCGGCGCGCCCAGGCAACCGCCCTGGTCACCGCTGTGCGTGATCGCCGCCAGCTGCAGAGACCCGCCGACCGTGCGGACACCGGGCCCGCCGGCGTCACCCTTGCACGGGCCGACCTGCGTCCCGGTGGCGCCCGCGATGGTGGTCAGCGGGCCGTCGACCGCGGCCACCGTGAACGACGCCATGCGCGGCTGATCGGGCACCCACGCGCTCGCGGTACGCCCGTACCCCAGCACCGAGACCGCCTCGCCCACGACGGGCGCCTGCGCGGACACCGGGATCGGCGTGATGCCGGTGACCTTGGCGGCCAGCTGCACCAGCGCGACGTCACGATCCGGATGGGACACCACCCGCAGCGCCGGTACGGTGTACCCGCTCGCGGTGTCGGCCAGGTCGAGCCGGCCCACCGTCACACTCGTCCGGACCGCCGGCGGCCCGGACGTCACACAGGACTTCGCGGTCACCACCCAGCGGTCGCCGACCAGGGCGCCCGTGCAGGACTGACCGACTCCCGGCTCACCCACCGTGACCTTCGCCAGGAACCCGTACGCCGCCCCGGAGGGCACGTCCCCGCCGACCGCGACGGCCGGAGCCGAGGCGAACATCCCAGCGGTGAGAATCGTGGCGATCACTACGCCGGCCACATGCCGCCGGCTACGAACAGCACTCACTCGAGTGGAACTCCTTCTCTGCATGAAGGCTGGCCGGTGCGCTGCACGCGATCCCGTGGCTTGATCTTCCGAGCGGCCTGATCCCGGTCCGGTTCACTGCGGACACACTGCCGTACCCCCGTTGTGGTCCAACATGCGAACACAGTATTGCCGCGAGGTTTAACTGCTTCAATATTTGGATTAAGGACGGATCGTGCCGAATCTCACCCGGTGACGGGTCAGCGGACTCATCGACGCCCTGATATGCGGCTGGATCTCTCGGCGCTCCGGGATGTCCCGGCGACCCGGTGCCGCTCGTCTGTCCTCGTGCCAGTGCGGGCGCGGAGACGCACCAGCGGCGGCCGGGTCATCCGGTCGTCGCTGATTCACGTGGTTCAGCCGCCGATCATGGCGTCCCGCCGCTGATGCCCGTCACGGTGAGCGACGTGCCCGGAGTGCCACCGGTGCCCGTGGTGTCACCGCCCGGAGCGGTTCCGCCAGTTCCGGTTTCCGTGGTGCCGGTGCCGGTGCCGGGTGCGGCCGGGGTGCCGGGCGCCGTTCCGCCGGCCGTGGTGTCCGTTGTGCCACCGGCTCCTGGTGCGGTCACGTTGCCGGGTGTGCCGCCGGTTCCCGGTGCGGTGGCGTTGTTCGGTGTGCCGCCGGTTCCCGGTGCGGTGGCGTTGTTCGGTGTGCCGCCGGTCGCCGGTGCGGTGGCGTTGTCCGGTGTTCCGCCGGCTACTGGCGCGGTGGCGTTATCCGGTGTCCCTCCGGTTTCCGGTGCGGTCGCGGTGTCTGGTGTGCCGCCGGTTTCCGGTGCGGTGGCGTTGTCGGGTGCGCTGCCGGTTCCTGGGGCGGTTGCGGTGTCGGGTGCGCCGCCGGTCCCTGGGGCGGTTGCGTTGTCAGGGGAGCCGCCTGTTCCCGGTGCGGTGCCGGGGGCTCCGCCGGTGTCGGTGGCCGGAGGGGCGCCTCCGGTGTCCGGGGCGCCGCCCATATCCGGATTGCCGCCCATGTCGGGGGCGCCGCCCAGGTCCGGCATCGCTCCGGGGCCGGGGGCGCCGGTGGAGGGCTGGTTGCCGACAGGTGCGGTGACGTGTGTGCCCGGTCCGGTGGGCTGGGGCTGGTGGAACGGACCCTGCTCCCGGTATTCGATCACCAGGATGGAGATGGTTCGGGTCCCGCCGATGCCGGTGTCGCAGCGATGAGACATCCAGAGGCCGAGTTGTGAGCCGAGATCGTTCATCGCCTCACACGCCCCGCCACTGCCGAATTGCCCGAGTACGTTTTCGGGAACGTCGGGTGGCGGATTCAGCGGGGCTGCGCCCGCGGGGCCCATTCCGAATGTCGCCCCCGCCAGCATTCCGATGCCGGCGGTGGTCAGCATTCGTGTCGCCTTGCTCATGTCGTACCTTTCTCGATGCATTTTCCAGGACCCGGACAGCTGAGCACGCGGTCTGTTGATCGTTCTTCCCAATCACCGAAACAGGCGCGCACGGCCCGGATCCGACCCCTGCGGGTCAACGATGCGGAGGCATGAAAAATGCGATCGGGTTTATTCGCCGTCGGCGGTGGTATGCGCGCCGGAACGTAGCTGGGTGATGCATTGTCGTCGCCGAGTCGCGATTTCGGTCATGCTATTTCGGCGGCAAATCGGTCGAAGCGGAGACGAAGGGGCCACCGGTTACGGCGTCACCTGTCCGCGCGGCGGGGCAGGCCACCATGACGAACGAGAACGGTGGCGAGGAAAACGGCCGGGATGACCATCAGGATGTCGGCGCCGACCGCGATGACCTCGACACGCGGAATCCTGGCCAGGGGGAACAGGACGGCGCCGGCGGCCAGGATCAGTCCGGTCCACCGGGGGATCCGGCGGCTCGCAAGGAGGTAGACAGCGAGGGCCAGCAGGGTCAACGGGAACGCCGGACCGCCGATCCAGAAGATCAGGTTGGCGATCACCGGATGCTCGCCGAGGCGCTCCAGAGATTCGGCGTGATCCACCCCGTACACGGCATTCATGACGCCTTGCAGGCCGAAGGCCGCGCCGCCGCAGACCGCTCCGTAGACCGCCGGCAGCAGGCCCCAGCCGGCGATCAGCGGCGCGTCGTGCCGGAGGGCCGCGGCGATCCCGGCGAAGCCGACGATCCAGGCGACCGATCCCAGTACCAGCAGCGTGCCGGCGACCAGGCCGTATTCGGCGTCGCCCACCCAGAAGAAGTCGGCTGCGGTGAACAGGGCCGGTCCGGCGATCAGGGCAATCGCCGAGGGGGCGTTGCCGGGGTGCGGCAGTCGTTTCGTCATGCCCGCCGATTGTGCTGGCCCTATCGACGTCGGTCACTGCGGGCAGCCACCCGCTCGACGGTGGGGCTGTCCCTACCGCGCGGATCGAGGGCGTGGGGCTTCTTCCTCCCGGCCCGGGGCCGCAGCGTGATTATCCGGAGCCTCGCCGGCGGCGGCACTCCGGACTACCGGCGTCCCCGGCGCCGAACAGGTCCGGCTCGGCCGCGGCAGGACGTTTCGTAAACCCGGTTCTTCGGTGGTCGATCACCCGTGGCGTGTCGTTGGCCCGGGGGTCGGGATGTCCGCTACCGGGTGGCACCGGTTCGGGCACTGGTGGTGCAACGCCTGCCCT
>NZ_FONV01000041.1 GCF_900113015.1 Actinoplanes philippinensis | reverse complement strand
CGCGCCCGGACATGCTTCACAAGTTAGCACGCTTGTTTGCCACCACTTCTGCGGGCAGTCTGAGGGTGGACGCCGAGTTCGCCTTGACGGCGAATGGGCTACCCCTGACCTGCTTCGCAGGAAATCCGCTTCCTCTCCGGCCTGAAGGCCGGAGTATCCACGGAGGAATCCGATGACGACATACGATGTGATCGTGGTGGGGGCGCGCGTCGCCGGGTCCCCGCTGGCCGCGCTGCTGGCCGGCCGCGGATACCGCACTCTGCTGGTGGACCGTGACACGTTCCCCAGTGACACGGTGTCGACCCACGTCCTGCACCCGCCGGGCGTCGCCGCGCTGCGCCGGTGGGGGGTCCTCGACCAGGTCGTCGCGACCGGCGTGCCGCCGATCCGGCGATACAGCACCGATTTCGGGCCGGTCACCGTCTCCGGTGCTCCGGGCACGCCCGACAACCCTCATGCGTACGCACCCCGCCGCATCCTGCTCGACAAGATCCTCCTGGACGCGGCCGCGGCCGCCGGCGCCGAGATCCGTGAGGGCTACTCGGTCGACGAGCTGCTGGTCGACGACGCCGGCCGGGTCACCGGCATCCGTGGTGTGGACGGGACGGTCGAGCATGCCCGCATCGTCGTCGGCGCCGACGGGCGCAACTCGGTGGTCGCGAAGGCGGTGGGCGCGCCCGCCTACGAGGACCGGCCGCCGCTGACCGTCGGCTACTACGCGTATTTCGCCAACCTGCCGATGGACGGGACGTTCGAGGCGTACAGCCGGCCCGGCCGCGGCTGGGCGGTGTGCCCCACCAACGACGACCTGACCATGGTGATCGGCGGGTGGCCGCACGCCGAGCTGGCCGAGCACCGCAACGACATCGACGGCACGTTCGCCGCGATGTTCGAGACGGCTCCGGACTGGGCGGAGCGGTTCCGGGACGCCAAGCAGGAGGCCCGCTGGGTCGGCGCGTCGGTGCACAACTACTTCCGTGTGCCGTACGGGCCGGGCTGGGCGCTCGTCGGCGACGCCGGCTACTCCCGCGACTACATCACCGCGCAGGGCATCACCGACGCGTTCCTCGACGCCGAGCTGCTCGCCGACGCCATCGCCGCCGACGACCTTCCCGGCTACCAGGCCCGCCGGGACGCCCGGGCGATGCCGTTCTACCAGATGACGCTCGGCATCGCTTCCCTCCAGCCGCCGGACGAGCAGATGGTCCAGCTGGTCGGCGCGATCGCTGGCGACCAGGAGAAGATGGACGCCTTCATCCGCCTCAACTCCGGTGTCACGTCGCCGGCCGAGTTCTTCGCCCCGGAAAATCTGGGCCGCCTCTTCGCCTGACCTCCGTGACCGGGCGTCCGGCCGTACCCCGTGGCCGGGCGTCCGGCCGTACCCGTGGCCGGACGCCGGGACATCGCCGCGCGCCGGATGTGGCGGACACGACTGTGCGGGCGCCGCCGTTCGTGCAGGATCAGCGGATGGTGAGCATCAGCCAGGAGTCGCCCGAGCAGACCTGGCAGCGGCTGCGCGGGGTCATCGCGGCCGCACGGCTGCGCACGTTCGACGGGGAGTGGTCGTTCTTCGAGGCGCCGCTGACCGACCCGCCGGCCCTGACGGCCGATCTGCTGGCGGTGGTCCGGGACGACGACCGCTGGTCCTGGCTGGCGCCCGCCGGGCCGTCCGCCGGCGAGCGCTTCGCGCTCTTCTCGTTCCACTTCCCGCCGGAGATGGACAACAGCGGGTTCGTGGGGTGGCTGGCCACGGAGCTCAAACGCCGATTGGGTACGGGCGTGTTCGTCGTCTGCGGCCAGAACAGCGACCGGGGCGGCATCTACGACTACTGGGGTTGCCCGGCAGAGCTGCGTGCCGAGGCCGCCGAGGTGCTGCGCGAGCTGCGCGCCGGGTAGCTTCCGGCACAGCTGGCCAGGCGGAGGCGAGCTGCGCCGGGTAGCGTCCGGCACAGCCGGCCGGGCGGAGGCGAGCTGCGCGCCGGGTAGCGCCCCGCCCGGGTCGTCAGGCGGGGGAGAGCTGGGCGGCGACGATGCGCCAGCCGGTGGACTCGTCGAACGCCCACGTGCGGGCGTAGCGGAGCCGGGCCAGGAAAGGCTCACCGTTGAAGGTGCCGGCCACCGCGCAGAGGGCGAACGTCGCCCCGGTCGAGCCGGCCACCACGACCTCGAGGTCCTCCTCGACGAGCGTGTCGATCGTCGAGCTGCCGGACCGGTACGCGTCGAGGTCGTCTTCCTTGCGGAACCGAGTGCCGTCCGGGCCGATCGCGACGAGGCGGTCGTCGAGCAGCGTGTCCAGCACGCTCACGTCGCCGTCACGCTGTGCCTGCTGCAGGCGGTGCTCGGCGTCGAGCAGCCCGGCCTCGGTAGCGCCCACCGTAGCCTCCGTTCGGTTGTTTCCGCTGGTCCGATGATGGCACCCTACCGCCCCGTACCCGCCGAAAATGATCAAGTAGGCTGCGCGCCCGGAAGATCCACTGTCGACGTTCCATGGAGGAAACGTGGCTGTCACCGCCGACCTGCAGAAGGTGCTGGACAAGGCGTACCAGGACAAGACCCTGGAAGAGATCCTGAACGCCCCGGTCGAGGCGCTGGCCGGTGTGAGCGAGTCCGGGGGCAAGCTGATCCGCGACGCCCTCGGCGTCAAGACCATCGGCGAGCTGGGCCGCAACAAGTACTTCCGGGCCGCCCAGGCTCTCGCCGCGCTGGCCGACGCCAGCTGATCACACCCCGGGGCAGGGTGGCGTCCCTGCCCCGGGCTGCCGGCTCCGGCCGGGTCCGGAAACAAGGCGCTCGCCGGATACCTGGTGCCGGTGGGTGGCCTCTAAGCTGTCGCGGTGCTTCAGGCCGGTGCGCGACTCGGGAACCGTTACCTCCTCCAGCAGCGCCTCGGCGCGGGCGGGATGGGGGAGGTGTGGCTGGCCGTCGACGAGGTGCTCCGGCGTACCGTCGCGGTCAAGGTCATGTTGCCCGCGGTCGCCGGCGACCCGGATTTCGCCAGGCGGTTCGAGTCGGAGGCCACCTCGATGGCCCGGGTCAACCATCCGGCCGTCGCCTCGATCCATGACTTCGGCCGTGACCAGGGGGTCCACTACCTGGTGATGGAGTTCGTCGACGGTGAGTCGCTGGCGCAGCGGCTGGCCCGGGAGGGGCGGATCGCGCCCGACGAGACGATGCGGCTGATCGAGCAGGCCGCCATCGGGCTGCAGGCGGTCCACGACGAGGGCCTCGTGCACCGCGACATCAAACCGGCGAATCTGCTGGTCCGCCGCAACGGGTCGGTGGTCCTCACCGATTTCGGCATCGCCCGGCACGAGGCGGCCAGCCGCCTCACGGTCTCCGGAGCCATTCTCGGTACGCCGACCTACCTCTCCCCGGAGCAGGTGCGCGGTGAGCCCGCCGGCGCCCTCAGCGATGTGTATTCGCTCGGCCTCGTCGCCTACGAGTGCCTGGCCGGGGAGAAGCCGTTCGTCGGTGACAACCCGTATGCGGTGGCGCTGCAGCGGCTGCAGGAGGGCCCGCGCACGATCAAGGTCACCCTGCCGGTGCCGGTCCAGGCGGCTGTCGAGCGGGCCCTGGCGATCGAGCCGAAGGACCGCTGGCCGTCGGCTGCCGCGTTCGGCGCCGCCGCCCGTGACTCGGTGCTCGGATCGGTGGCCGTACCCGCGTCCGTGTCCATGCCGTCGTCGCGGCCCGTGCCGTCGTCGCCGTCACCGAAGCGGCTGCCGGTGCTGCTCGCCGCCCTGTCCGTGGTGCTGCTCGCGGTCGTCGGCGTCCTGGCCTGGGGCCTGCTCTCGAAGGATGACAAGGGCGAGGCCACCATGCAGGTCCCCGCGACGTCCGCGACGGGTGGGAAGCAGGGCCAGGACTGGGAGCCGCAAGGTTTCGTGACGTGCGGTGACGCCTACTGTCCGGTGGACCCGATGTGCTGGGGCGGGCTGACCGCCAACAGCGGGATCGCGGTGGCGCCCCGCCCGGTGGACTGCGCCGAGCCGCACTACTGGGAGACGTTCCGGGCGGTGCCGATGCCGGCCGGTGGGGTGCGCATCGACGACGCGGATCCGCTGATCGAGCGGACCGGGCTCGCCGAGGCCTGTTCCGAGCAGGCGATGGCGTCGCGCAGCACCGAGCCGGCGAAGACCCGCAAATGGCGGCGGGACGTCTGGCCGATTCCGGTCGGCGCCGACACCACACTGCACTGTGTGGCGAGCGCACCGGGCGGCGAGTCGACCGGGGGCTACTTCCGCCAGCCGTGACCCGGTGTTTCACTGCCGGTTCGCCGTCGGCCCGGTGACCGCCGCCGTCGGGGTGGCCGCGATCCGCTGCGCGACCTGCCGGAGCGCGCCGGTCGCTCCGGCGAGCGCGTGACCGGTCCCGGGGGTTTGCCGGGACCACCGCATACACCCCGGCGGCCGCGTTGTCGGCCGGGACCGGGCGCCTGCGTCGCGGGGTAGGTTCGGGACCCGGCGTGGCCGTACCGAATCATTGTTTTTGTCTTGCCCGGAAGGCCGTCATGTTGACGCGATTGCCGCACCGGACCGAGCAGAAGCGTTTCGAGCCGTTGCGGGACAGATCGATGAACAGGCCGGCGCAGTCGTCGGCGTCGCAGACACGCAGGCGGCCGGTCTCGTCCATCCGGATCACGTCGATCAGGGCCATCGCGGCCTCGACGCGGATCCGCTCGGCCAGTGGCGCGTCCGGCTCGGTGGCGTGGATGTGCCAGTCGGAGCCGTCGTGGCGAGTGAGGTACGGCACGGCGTGCGCCTCGCGCAGCATCCGGTTGACCGCCTCGACGGCGTCGTCGCGATCCAGCGTCCACACCTCGCGCAACAGGTTCCGCGTCTCCCGGACGGCGTCCAGCTCGGCCTGGTCGCGGTCCTTGCGGCCGGAGTAGGCGACCAGCAGCGCATCGAGCTCGGTGAGGGTGGTGAGCTCGTCGGCGCCGGAGCGGGAGGCGCCTTCCGCGGTGTTGGCGAGGTCCACGACGAAGTGCAGCGCCTCCTCGGTGTCAGGGGCAAAAAGCAATTTGACTCCTTATCCTGGGCGGCCTAGCGTCAGGGGTGTAAGCAATTTAGCCCATCACTGGGGGTTGTCGTGAAATCGCCGCAGCTCGTCGGGCTGGCCGCCGCGGTCACCTCGGCCGCCACCTTCGCCACCTCCGGCGCGTTCATCAAACCGCTGCTCGAGGCCGGCTGGTCACCGGCCGCCGCGGTCACCGCCCGCGCGATCGTGGCCGGCCTCCTGCTGCTGCCGCTCGTGCTGTTCTCATTGCGCGGCCGGTGGGGCTCACTGTGGCGCGGCCGCTGGCGGATCGCCGGCATGGGCGTCATCGCTGTCGCGTTCACGCAGCTCACGTACTTCGCCGCGATCCGCCTCATCCCGGTGTCCACGGCCCTGCTCGTCGAATATCTGGCGCCGCTGCTGCTGGTCGTCTGGGTCGCCGTCACCACCCGGCGGGTGCCCCGGCCGATGGTGCTGCTCGGTTCGGTCCTCGCCATCGGCGGCCTGGTGCTGGTGATCGGGCCCGGCGCGCTCGGCGCCGTCGACCCGGCCGGGGTGGCGCTCGCGTTCGCCGCCGCCGTCGGATGCGCGGTCTACTTCGTGGTCGCCGCCCGGCCCGCCGACGGGCTGCCTCCCGTCGCGCTCGCCGGCGCCGGGCTGCTGCTCGGCGGCCTCACCCTCGGGCTGGCCGGCGTCGTCGGGATCGTTCCGATCCAGATGCGGTTCGGCACGGTTCCGCTGCTCGGGGCGGTCGTCCCGTGGTGGGTGCCGCTGCTGGTGGTGGCGTTCTTCGGGACCGCTGTGGCGTATGCGACCGGCATCTTCGGCTCCGGGCGGCTCGGGTCCCGGCTGGCGTCGTTCGTCGGGTTGCTGGAGGTCGTGTTCGCGTCGATCCTCGCCTGGATCGTGGTGGGGGAGCAGCTCACGCCGCTGCAGATGGCCGGCGGCGTGCTGATCCTCGCCGGCATCGCCGCCATCCCGGCCGAGCCTGCCGCCCCCGCGGCGCCGCTTTCGGAGCCGCCTGCCGATGAGCCTGCCGTCCCCGCGGCGCCGCTTTCGGAGCCGCCCGCCGACGAGCCTTCTCCGTCGGCGTCGGCTCCCGCGATGACCTGCGGAGATGTCCGTTCGGCCGGTTGAGGGTAGTGCCAGCACTACCCTCAACCCTAGGGGCCGCTGTATCCACAACGGACCTCGTGCTGCATAGCGTCGACAGCATGACGACGACGCAGCTCGAACCGGTTCTCACACCCGCCCCGGTCGCCCGTGTCCTGCCCCGGCTGGCCGCCGACACCCGCTATGTCCTGTCCGGCCTGCCTCTGGCGCTCGCCGCGACACTGGTCTGCGTCACCGCGCTGTCGGTCGGGCTCGGCCTGGCCGTCCTGTGGGTGGGCGTGCCGCTGAGCTTCTTCGCCCTGATGCAGGCCCGCGGCTTCGCCACCGCGGAGCGCGAGCGCATCGCGCCGATCCTGGAGCGGGAGATCCCCACCCCCTCCTACCGTTCGGCGACGGCCGCCACCCTCCCCGCGCGGCTGTTCGCGGTGCTCGCCGACGCGCAGACCTGGCGCGACCTGGCGCACGCCGGCCTGCGCTGGATCCCCAGCTCGATCTCCTTCACCGTGGTCGCGACCTGGTGCGCCGCCGTGCTCGGCGGCCTCAGCTGGGCCCTGTGGGGCTGGGCGCTGCCCCGCGACAACAACGAGCTGCCCGAGCTGCTCGGCTTCGGCGACGCCTACCTGACCAACGTCGCCTTCTACGGCCTCCTCGCGGTGGCGTTCATGGTCACCCTCCCGGCGGTGGCCCGGTGGGCGGCGCTGTTCGAGGCCCGGTTCGCTGAGCGGCTGCTAGCCGGTCGCTGAGCAGCCGCCGCTCCGCTTCGGTGGGCGCCAGGTCCAGCGCGCGACGCCAGCTGCCGGCCGCCTCGTCGTCGCGGCCGGCCCGTCGCAGCAGGTCGGCGCGGGTGGCGTGCAGCAGGTGATAGCCGTCCAGCCCGTCGATCGCGTCGACCAGGGCGAGCCCCGCCTCCGGCCCGGTGGCCATGGCGACGGCGACCGCCCGGTTGAGGTCCACCACGGGGCTCGGCGCGACCCGCCGCAAATGGTCGTAGAGTCCGGCGATCTGCGGCCAGTCCGTCTCGTCCACACCGCTCGCCGTCGCATGACACACCGCGATCGCCGCCTGCAGCTGAAACGCCCCGGCCCGGCCCCGGCGCAGCGCCCGCTCGCAGAGAGCGGCGCCCTCCTCGATCCGGGCCCGGTCCCATCGGCTCCGGTCCTGCCCGTCCAGCGGCAGCAGCGCCCCGTCGGCCCCGGTCCGGCCGGCCCGGCGCGCGTCCTGCACCAGCATCAGCGCGAGCAGCCCCAGCGCCTCCGGCTCGTCAGGCATCAGCTCCGCCAGGGTCCGCCCGATCCGGATCGCCTCCCGGCACAGCTCCCCGGAACCCGAGTATCCCTCGTTGAACAGCAGATACAGCACGTGCAGCACCGCCGACAGCCGCTCCGGCAACTGATGCCCGGGCGGCACACGGAACGGGATGCCCGCCTGCCTGATCCGCTGCTTGGCCCGGAAGAGCCGCTGCCCCATGGTCTTCTCCGGCACCAGGAAGGCCCGCGCGATCTCCGCGGTGCTCATCCCGGCGACCCCGCGCAGCGTCAGCGCCACCTGCGCCTCCACGTTGAGCGCCGGATGGCAGCAGGTGAACATGAGCTCCAGCCGGTCGTCGGGGATCTCCGAGTCGACAGTCCACGGCGCCGGCTCCATCGCCACCTCCCGTAGTTTCGCCCGCT
Source organism: Actinoplanes philippinensis (assembly GCF_900113015.1). Lineage (GTDB taxonomy): Bacteria > Actinomycetota > Actinomycetes > Mycobacteriales > Micromonosporaceae > Actinoplanes > Actinoplanes philippinensis. The sequence continues at coordinate 15,604 of NZ_FONV01000041.1, read as the reverse complement.
CCACCACCGCCCGTCGCATCCGGTCGATCGCGGTGCGCCGGGCCACCGTGGTCAGCCAGGCCAGCGGCTGATCGGGTGCCCCGTCCACCGGCCACACCCGCAGCGCCGTCGCGAACGCCTCCTGGGCGCACTCCTCCGCGAGACTCCAGTCCCCGGTGAGCCGGATCATCGTGGCGACGATCCGGCTCCACCCGTCGGCGTAGACCGCGGCGATGTCGTTACTCATCACCCCAGGGCCAGACCGGCCGCAGCTCGATCGCGCCGGCCCACGCCATCGGATGTTTCGACGCCACCTCGATGGCCTGGTCCAGGTCCTCGCACTCGAGCACGTCGAAACCGGCGATCACGTCCTTCGTCTCGGTGAACGGCCCGTCGGTGACGAGCAACTCCCGGTTGCGCACCCGGACCGTGGTGGCCGCGCTCGCCGGCCGGGTCCGGTCGCCCATCAGGCGGATCCCCTTGCCGTCCATCTCGCCGGCCCAGTCGTCGACGTCCGGTTTCCCGTCGTCGTCGCCGGGCGTGAAGTCCGGATCCACACACACCAACATCAGATACTTCATCGTGCCACCCCCGTCATCGCCGTGATCGTCGTCATCATGTTGCTGCACAGTGTCGCCAACCGGCCGTCGATGGGCGCGCCCACCCGCGCGCCGGTCATCCCCGGTCCGTGCCGGAACGACTGCCGCACGATCGTGCTGCCCGGCGTCTCACCGTCGGAGAGGTCGTACCGCCACGACGACCCGGTGACGCCACTGTCGTCGAGCACGTCCCAGGCGAACGTCCCCGGCTCGCGCGCCTCGGTGACGACGCAGGTCACCGTGCTCTCGAAGCCGTTCGGGAACCGGTTCGTCCCGAGGAACCGAGCACCCTCGGCCGGACCCGGGGTCTCGGCGCACCAGCGGCCGCCGGTCGCCTCGGGACTCCACTCGCCGACCCGTTCCACAGCGGTCACCAGCTCCCACACCTGCTCGCGGGGCAGCGGCACCACCAGCGCGACCGCCACGCCCGTACCCGTGATCAGGTCCATGATCCTTGCTCCTCTCACCTCGGACACCGGCATGACGAACGGGCCCCCACGGTTTCTACCGAACTCCCTAAACTTTTTCGGATGACCACGGTGACCGTGCGGCCGATGACCGCGAGCGAGTACGAGGCATGGCAGCACGACCTCGCCACCGAGTACGCCGAGGACCAGGTTGCGGCCGGTAACTGGCCGGCCGCCGGCGCCTACGAGCGGGCTCGCGAGGAGAACGCGGCACGGCTGCCGCAGGGCGCCGCAACCGACGGCATGCTGACCCTGATCGGCACTGTCGACGGCGAGCGGGTCGGGCGATTGTGGATCGGCCTTGCCCACCCTCGTGCCGTTCCGGACTGCGCTTTCCTCTACGACATCGAGGTGTCCGCCGAGCATCGGGGCCGTGGCCTGGGCCGGGCGCTGCTGGCCGCGGGCGAGGAGGCGGCCCGCGAGCGAGGGGCGCACGCGTTGGAACTCAACGTCTTCGGCGCCAACCCGGCCGCCGCCGACCTCTACCGCACCTCCGGCTACCAGGTGATCACCCAGCACATGCGCAAGGACCTGCGGCGTACGGCCACACGGTTCACGCCGTCGCACGCCTACGAGCGGGCCGCGTTCGCCGGCGACCCGGGCGAACTGGCCGCGGCCGACCGCCGGCTGACCGTCCAGGAGGCGGAGACCTGCCTGAACCGCGCGAAGCTGGCGCACGCCCGCTACCTGACCGGAACCGGCGACCACGACGAGGAGCTGCCGCTGCTGGACCGGGCGGTGACCCTGTTCCGCCGCGCCACCGACGCGACCGGCGAGGCCGAGGCGCTCGCCTGGACCGGCATCTACCATCAGGTGGTCCGCCGGGACGACACCGCCGCGGTGCCCTACCTGCGCCGTGCGGCCGAGCACGGTGACCCGCTGACCAGGTCGTTCGCGCTGCGTCACCTCGGGGTGGCCGAGCATCGGGCGGGCAATCTGACGGCCGCCCGCGAACTGCTGGAGGAGTCGACGGCGCTGCGCCGCGAGCACGGGTTCCCGGCCGGCGTGGCGGCGAACCTGGTGGGGCTGATCTACATCGCTGCTGCCGAGGGGCGCGATGCCACCGGCATGGTCGCCGAGGCGCGTGCGCTGGCGACGGAGGCGGGCGCGACGACCATCCTGGCTGAGGTCGCCGAGGCGGCCCAGGCCGCGATTCCCTGAAACGGATCCCGAACGGTACGGCTGTCGTGCCCCTGATCCAGAAGGTGCTCATGACGGGCTCCGGCGCCACAAAGGTCCAACGTTGACGTTCCCGCCCCGGACGTCGTTATCAGTGTTGACGACCTTCGAGCCGTTATGGCAGTCACGTGCTCATGTTGACGTTGGGGTCAATGTTGATCGGGTCGTGTTGGCGCTGGGATCAACGTTGACCGGTTCGTGTTGACGTTGGGGTCAATGTTGACCGGCTGATGTTGACGTTGGGGTCAACGTTGGCCGGCTGATGTTGACGTTGGGATCAACATTGATCGGCTCAACATTGACGTTTGCGGTCAATGTTGACGGGCTCAACGTTGATGTCGGCGGCGTTGATGCGTGGCCGCGTCGTTCGGGCGGGTTGACGGCATCAATTCGCTACGTCACGGACTTGGTGATGGACCAGACGATCCGGTTGCCGTCAGTAGAGCGTCGGTCGAGCAGCGTCCAGACACCGGCCGTCGACCAGGACGATCGTGTCGGGTGAGGCCGGCGGGCGGAGCGGAACGGTGCGCGTCACTCGTAGCGGTACTTCAGCGCGTCCGCCTCCGTCTGCTCGATGTCGGCGATCGTCAGGTCCGGCATTCGCAGCTGGGCCAGCGTCACCTCGGCCGAGGTGGGCTGGGCGTCGGCGGCCAGCCACTCCTCCGGTTTCCACACGTTGCCGCGCAGCAGTGACTTGGGGCAGTGCGGGTAGACCTCGTCGATCCCGACGACCAGGGCACTCGCCGGCGGTTTGCCCACGGCGGTCAGCTGCGACAGCAGGTCGGGACGGGTGGAGACGCAGGCGCGCCCGTTGATCCGGAGCGTCGTGGTGCGGCCCGGAATGATGAACAGCAGCCCGGCCCGGCCGGTCGCGATGACGTTCTGCAGGGTGTCGAGGCGCTTGTTGCCGGTCGCGTCGGGGATCGCCACGGTCCGAGAGTCGAGCACCGAGACGAAGCCGACGGGGCCGCCGCGCGGGGAGACGTCACAGTTGCCGGCGGCGTCGAAGCTGGCGATCAGGACCAGCGACGAGCAGGCGATCAGCTGGCGGGTCTGCTCGGTGAGTTCGGTCATCTGCTTACGCACGGCCGCTTCCCCGGGCAGCGGGTAGATCTGGCGCAACGCCTCCTGGTCGGTCACGGCGTCGAGGCGCAGCGAGTCGAAGACACTGGTGCCGATAGCTGACGTCATGCTCCGACCCTAGTGGACCGGCGGCCGGCCCGGGCTCCCGTGAAGGGAGCCCGGCAACCGTTCAGTCCAGCCAGATGTTGTCGTGCTTGGAGTAGAACTCGATGCGTTCCTGCTCGGTCATCTCGCCGACGTGCGCAACGCCCTCGAAATAGCTCTCGCGGGGCGCGCCGGGGGAGAAGTGCAGCAGCATCGACACGGGCGCGCCGGACCGGTTCTTGAATCCGTGGATCCCGCCGATCGGCACGTGCACCCAGTCACCGGGTTCCGCTTCGATCCACTTCTCGCCGTTGTAGATGTTCATCACACCGGACAGGATGTAGAACGACTCGCTGATCGTCCGGTGGAAATGCGGGTTGGGGCCGGTGACGCCGGGTCCGCACTCCCATCGGTAGAGGCCGAAGAGCCCACCTGTGGAAGCGCCTGTGGCCAGGTGGTGGATCCGGGTGCCGTTGTCCGGGTAGATGTACTCGGGCGGCGTGTCCGCGGGCCGGTAGAGGGCGCTCTTCTCCCCGGTGACCCCGTGATACCGCGGTGGTGGATAAGTCATGGATCAATGTCTACCCGAAAGTCAGGACCGGTTTGACGACCTTTCCGGAGGCGGCGTCCCGGGCGGCGGATTCGATGTCCTCGAACGGGTACTCGGTGATCAGTCTCTCCACCGGCAGCCGGCCGAGCCGGTGCAGGTCGACGAGTTGCGGCAGGAACGTGGCGGGGGACGCGTCGCCCTCGATCACACCGCGGATGCGCAGGCCGTTGTACATCACGGTCCTGATGTCGAACTCGGCTTTCCCGCCGAGGCCGACCAGCGCGAGGGTGCCGCGCCGGCGCAGCAGGCCGAGGGCCTGGGCGATCACGTCGGGGCGGCCGGTGGTGTCGATGGCGTGGTGGGCGGCCTTCGGCTCGGTGCCGGTGGCGCCCAGTTCGGCGGCCAGCTCACGGCGGGCGGCGATCGGGTCGACGGCGATCACCTCGCAGCCCAGCGAGACGGCGGCCATCACGGCGGACAGGCCGACACTGCCGGAGCCGAAAACGACAACCGTGTCGCCGGGGGAGGGGCGCAACACGTTGAGGACGGTTCCAGCGCCGGTCTGGACACTGCAACCGAGCGGCGCGGCTACCGTGGGTGACAGGGTGGCGGGTACCCGTACCACGTTGCTCTGATAGGCGAGCAGATGGGTCGCAAAGCTGGACTGGCCGAAGAAGTTGCCGAAGACCTTGGTTTCGCCGCTGGTCAGCGGCGTGCTGCCGTCGGCACGGGTGCCGCGCATGTTGAGGTCGCTGAGCAGGCAGTACGCCGGATGGCCGCTCCGGCAGAGTTCGCAGAGTCCGCAGCTGCGATAACTGACCGCAACCATGTCGCCGACGGTGACCGTGGTGACGCCGCCGCCGACGGCCTCGACGACGCCGGCGCCCTCGTGACCGAAGACCATCGGGGAGATCCGGGCCGGCCAGCGCTGCCGCATGCTGAGGTCGGTGTGGCAGATGCCGGCCGCGGTGACCCGGATCAGCACCTCGTCGGCGCGCGGCGCTTCCAGTTCGAGGTCACGAAGGGTGAACGGCCCGCCGGCCGTTTCGACGAGAGCCGCCCGGATGCGCACCGGCTCACTCAGTTTCCGAGTGGGAACGACCGAGGGCTTCCGTGCGCGGACGGTCGAGGATTTCTGTGCGCGGACGGGCGAGGGCTTCTGTGCGCGGACGGTCGAGGATTTCCGTGCGCGAACGACCGAGGGCTTCGGGGTGGGAAGGATTGGCGGTTTCCGGCCGGGACAGCTCGAGAACGAAGTAGTAGTGCCGGCCGTCGTCGAGGACGCCTTTGCCGTTCATGACGCCGAGCAACGAGTGGTCGTCGATGCGTTTGAAGTGGTCGAGGATCGGCTGTCCGTCGTAGACCATGGTGGCGGTGGGCTCGCCGCGGAACTCGACGGTCCACAGGCTCGCGCCGCCTTTGGCTCGTTCGGTGTCGTCGAAGAGGTTGCCGTTGTCGTCGCGGCAGACCAGCGGGGCGACGTCGGTGCGGGAGGTGAAGCGTTTGCCGTGCCAGCGGATCTTCGGCAGGTAGCCCTCGAAGCGGTGGCCGCTGACGAATTCGCTGCCCCGCCAGGAGCCGAGGATGTCGTCGGGCGTGACGGCCGGTAGGGCTGCCCAGAGGTCGTCGAGTTCGTCGATGGTGGTCTTGCCGCCGGCGGCGCGGATCTCGGCGATGCGGGTGCGAGCGGTTGCGGCGTCCATGAGCCACCCCTCTTATTGACGTGCCGCCAATATAAACGACACGCCATGTGGTGTCGACGGTCGCCGAGAGTGGCCATATATAGTGCCTCTCGCAGCTGGTTCGGCCAGGCCACATCGGCCTGTCCGAGGCAAGAGGGAACCCGGTGCAAATCCGGGACTGCCCCGCAGCGGTAACTGGGAACGACAACCGTCACAGAAGCACTGGGCTCGCACGAGCCTGGGAAGCGACGGCCGGTAGGAGACCTCGCGAGAGGTCGCGCCCACGAGTCCGAAGACCTGCCAGCGCGCCGCATGCCACCGTGGTGTGCGGCGGTCGAAGGCCGCGTGGGACGGCCGACGCCACAGTGTCCCCGCCTGCCCGGGGATCGATGGTGTCTGCTCCTGCGCGCCCCGCTCGCGAGGAGAGGGCATGACACTCACGCCGCACCAGACGGCCGTGCCGGAACAACGCCGGCACGTGATGCAGGTCCGCAAGAGAAACGGCGACCTGGAGCCGGTCGACGTCAACAAGATCGTTCGCGCGGTGGAGTTGTGGGTCGCCGACCTCGACGAGGTGGACCCGCTGCGGGTGGCGACCCGGACCATCAGCGGTCTGTACGACGGAGCCACCACCGCTGAGCTGGACAAGCTCTCCATCCAGACGGCTGCCGAGCTGATCGGTGAGGAGCCGCAGTACTCGAAGCTCGCGGCCCGGCTGCTGGCCGCCTATGTCGACAAGGAGGTGCGCGGGCAGGGGGTCGCGAGCTTCAGCCAGTCGATCCGGTACGCGTACGACGAGGGCCTGATCGGTGACGAGACGGCCGCGTTCGTGGCCCGCAACGCGCGCAAGCTCGACGCCGCCGTCGACCTCTCCGGCGACCTGCGGTTCGAGTACTTCGGACTGCGCACCGTCGCGGACCGGTATCTGCTGCGCCACCCGACGTCGCGCCTGGTCGTGGAGACCCCGCAGTACTGGCTGCTGCGTGTCGCATGCGGCCTGTCCCGGGACGCGCGCGAGGCGATCGGCTTCTACCGGCTGATGTCGTCGCTGGCGTATCTGCCCAGCTCACCGACCCTGTTCAACTCCGGCACCCGGCACACGCAGATGTCGTCGTGTTTCCTCGTCGACTCGCCGCGGGACGAGCTCGACTCCATCTACGAGCGCTACCACCAGGTCGCGAAACTGTCGAAGTTCTCCGGCGGCATCGGCATCGCCTGGTCACGGATCCGTGGCCGGGGTGCGCTCATCCGCGGCACGAACGGGAAGTCCAACGGCATCGTCCCGTTCCTGAAGACGCTCGACGCCGGCGTGGCGGCGGTCAACCAGGGCGGCCGGCGCAAGGGCGCGGCCTGTGTCTACCTGGAGCCGTGGCATCCGGACATCGAGGAGTTCCTCGAACTGCGCGACAACACCGGCGAGGAGTCCCGGCGCACCCACAACCTCAACCTGGCCAACTGGATCCCGGACGAGTTCATGCGCCGGGTCGAGGCCGATGAGGACTGGTCGCTGATCGACCCGTCGGATGCTCCGGAGCTGCCCGACCTGTTCGGTGACGCGTTCACCGAGGCGTACCGGGTGGCGGAGAAGAAGGCGATCAAGACCGTCAAGGCCCGCGACCTGTACGGCCGGATGATGCGCACACTCGCACAGACCGGCAACGGGTGGATGACGTTCAAGGACCGGTCGAACGCGTTGTCCAACCAGACCGCCGAGCCGGGCAACGTGATCCACCTGTCGAACCTGTGCACCGAGATCCTCGAAGTCAACAATGACGACGAGACGGCTGTATGCAACCTTGGGTCGATCAATATTGACGCGCACGTAAATGTTGATGGTGTTGACTGGATCAAGCTGAGGGAGACGGTCCGGACCGCGGTCGTCTACCTGGACCGGGTCATCGACATCAACTACTACCCGTCGCATCAGGCCGCGGCGTCCAATCCACGCTGGCGTCCGGTCGGTCTCGGGTTGATGGGCCTGCAGGACGCGTTCTTCACCTTGCGACTGCCGTTCGACTCGGCCGAGGCCCGTGCGTTGTCGACCCGGGTGCAGGAGGAGATCCTCCTGACCGCCCTGGAGACGTCGGTTTCTCTCGCCGAACAGTTCGGGCCGCATCCGGCGTACTCCGAGACCCGGGCCGCCCGCGGCGAACTGCATCCGGACCTGTGGGGCGCCGCGGTGTCCCAGACCGAACGATGGGACGCTCTCCGGGCTGCCGTCGCCGAGCACGGACTGCGCAATTCGCTGCTGATCGCGATCGCGCCGACAGCGACGATCGCCTCCATCGCGGGCGTCTACGAATGCATCGAGCCGCAGGTCTCCAACCTTTTCAAACGGGAGACGATGTCCGGTGAGTTCCTGCAGATCAATACCTATCTGGTACGGGAACTGAAGTCCCGGGGCCTGTGGACGCCGGAGATCCGCGAGCAGATCAAGCGGGCCGAGGGATCCGTCCAGGGCATCGCCGAACTCCCGGACGCCGTGAAGGAACTGTTCCGCACCGCGTGGGAACTGCCGCAGCGCGCCCTGATCGACCTGGCCGCCGCCCGTGCCCCGTTCATCGACCAGTCCCAGTCGCTGAATCTCTTCCTGGCCGCGCCGACCATCAACAAGTTGTCGTCGATGTACCTCTACGCCTGGAAATCCGGCCTGAAGACGACCTACTACCTGCGCTCGCGCCCGGCGACGCGCATTCAGCAGGCGACCGTCGCGGTGGCCCCGACGGCGGTCGCGCCGGTCTCCCTGATCCCGGCGCTGACCGAAGCCGAACTCTGCTCCTTGGAAAACCCCGAATCATGTGAGGCCTGCCAATGAACCTTTTTCAACCTGGCATCGAGCCAGACCTCACCGTTTGTCGGCAGGCGCGGGCGTTCCAGCCCTCGCCACGTTGAAAAAGGTTCAAATGCTGCTCGACCCCGGAATGGATCTGACCCTGCGGCCGATGAAGTACCCGCACTTCTTCGACCGGTTCAAGGACGCCATCAAGAACACCTGGACCGTGGAGGAGGTCGACCTGCACTCCGACCTCGCCGACCTGGCGCGCCTCTCGCCCGCCGAACAGCACCTGGTGTCACGGCTGGTCGCGTTCTTCGCCACCGGCGACACCATCGTCGCGAACAACCTGGTGCTCAACCTCTACCAGCACGTCAACTCGCCGGAGGGCCGGCTCTACCTGTCGCGGCAGCTGTTCGAGGAGGCCGTGCACGTTCAGTTCTATCTGAACCTGCTCGACACCTATGTGCCCGATCCGGGCGAGCGGTCGGCCGCCTTCGCGGCGGTCGACAACATTCCGTCGATCGCCCGTAAAGCCGAGTTCTGCTTCAAGTGGATCGACTCGGTCTTCGACCTGCGCAAGCTGGAGACAAAGGAACACCGGCGGGCGTTCCTGCTCAACGTGATCTGTTTCGCCGCGTGCATCGAGGGGCTGTTCTTCTACGGCGCTTTCGCGTACGTCTACTTCCTGCGGTCGCGGGGTGTCCTGCAGGGGCTGGCGTCCGGCACCAACTGGGTGTTCCGTGACGAGAGCATGCACATGGCGTTCGCTTTCGACGTCGTCGACCAGGTGCGGGCCGAGGAGCCGGATCTGTTCGACGCCGGAATGGAACAGCAGGTCCGCGACATGCTCGCCGAAGCGGTGGAATGCGAGGTGCAGTTCGCCGAGGACCTGCTCGAACAGGGCGTCAGCGGGCTGTCCCTGGCCGACATGCGCGAATACCTGCAGCATGTCGCGGATCGGCGGCTCATGGCGCTCGGCATCGAGCCCGTCTACGGCAGCAGGAACCCGTTCGCGTTCATGGAGCTGCAGGACGTCCAGGAATTGTCCAACTTCTTCGAACGGCGCGTTTCGGCGTACCAGGTAGGGGTCTCCGGAAGCGTCACGTTCGACGACGATTTCTGAGACCTCGAGCGGCCGCCCTCCGGTTTCGAAGGCGGCCGCTCGCGGGTGCGCCGGTCAGACCGTCGCGGTCTCCCGCGTGGCCGGCTCGGCGGCAACCGGAGCCGGCCGGCGGCCGGAACGCAGGGCGCTCGCCAGGCAGAGCAGGGCGCCGAGGACGAGCCAGCCGGACAGGACGACGACCGGACGGGTCGCGGCGACGCCGTCGAAAAAGGCTGTCGAGCGCAGCAGCGACCCACCGGCGCCGGGCGGCAGCAGTTGGCCGAGCTCGCCGGACCAGCCCGGCAGCATCTGCGGGGCGGAGGAGACCCCGGAGAGCGGGTTGCCGACCAGCATCATCGTCGCCGCGCCGAGGCCCAGGCCGGCGACACCGAGCAGTGACTCCAGGCCGAGCAGGGTGAGCGCGGTGGCGCCGATGCTCAGCGCGATCCCGCCCGCGTTGGCGAGGTAGTCGCCGTTCAGCGAGCCCAGCCAGAACTGCAGGATCGCGGCCATCGCCAGCCCGCCGGTGATCGCGAAGGCCAGCGCGCCGGCGACCCGCTGAGCGGTGCCGCGCAGACGTGCGGTGAGCAGGGCGGCGGCCATGATCCCGCCGATCACCAGGGGCAGCGCTCCGGCTGCCAGCCCGGCGCCGCGCGGGTCGTCGGCCGGCAGCGGCACCAGGTCGCGGGCGGCGACGGCGGGGGTCTCGCCCTGGGCCAGGCCCGCGGCGAGGGTGGTCAGGGTCTGCGCGACCGGGGCGCTCGCCGCGGACGCCGTCACGACCTGCGGCTTCCCGCTGCTCAGATCGATGGCGCCATACGCCTCCCGGTCGAGGATCAGCTGCTCGGCGGCCGCCGTGCTGTCCACCGCGGTGATCTCGAAGGCGCCGGGGAGACGCTTTTCCAGAGCAACGGCCACCTGTTGTACGGCAGGAGCGGGCCCGGCCACGGCGATCGGGACGTCGTGGACCGTGGACCGGACGGCCGGCCAGGCGAACGCGGTGAGCAGCACGCTGATGATGACCGTGAGCAGCCCGACCGTCGCGGCGACCTGCGGCCAGGACGACGGTTTGTCGCTGGTCATGTCGACTCCTTCAAGAGAACGGTTGTTCGTTTTTCAGGCTCCACGCGCTGCTCGGGTTTGTCAAGAACGATCGTTCGTTTTAGCTTGGGGTGCATGCCACGCGTCACCGAGTCACACCGCGCCGAACGCCGCGCCGAGATCCTCGCGGCCGCCGCCCGGCTCTTCGCCGACAACGGTTTCCACGCCACCTCGATGGCCGGGATCATCGCCGAGTCAGGGCTGTCCGCGGGCGCCGTCTACCGCTATTTCCGCAGCAAGGAGGAGCTGATCGGGGCCGTCGCCGAGTTCGTCATGTCGACCGCTGACCAGGTCTTCGAGCAGCTGCTGGCCGAGGAGGCGACACCGTCGCCGGGCGATGTGACGAGCGCCATGGTCGAGGGCGTCGCGGGACGGCTGATCCACGACCCCGTCATCGGCGCCGACATGACGCGTCTGGCCGTACAGATATGGTCTGAGGCTCTGCGTAATCCGGACGTGCTCGCCCGCGTCTCCCACGTCGTGGTCCGTCTGCGAGGACACTGCGCCGAAGTGGCGCGGCGCTGGCAGGACGCCGGCAACCTGCCCGCCGACGTGGCGCCCGACCAGGTCGGTGCGGCCATGCTCAGCCTCGTGCAAGGCTACATCCTGCAGCGGCTTCTCCTGCCGGAGACCGACGCGTCCTACTATGTGGCCGGGGTCCGCGCACTGCTATCGGGGAAGACGTGAAACCGGTCTGGTTGCTCGACGTCGACGGCGTGATCAACGCCTTCCGCGCCGGGTGGTGGCACACCCGGCCCTGCATCGTGCAGGTCTGGTCCGCCACCGACGCCTATGACTACCGGATCCGGTACGAGCCACGCCTCGTCGAAGCCGTCCGCGCCGTCCACCACCAGGGGCTCGCCGAGGTGACCTGGTGCACCACCTGGTGCAGCGACGCGGAGGCGCTCGAAGAGGCCCTCGGGCTGCCGGAGTTGCCCCGGGCGTTCACCGCGCCGGTCAAAGGTGCGGACGCCTGCACGGCCAAGATCGAGGCCGCCCGGCGGGTCGTCGCGTCCGGCCGGCCTCTCGTCTGGACCGATGACGTCGAGGTGGGGCACCACGCCGGCGAATGCGCCGACTGGACAGCGGCGGGGAAGGCGCTGACCATCGCGCCGGACGAGAGCCGGGGGCTGAGGCCGGGGCAGGTGCGGCGGATCCTGGCCTTCCTCACCGGGGAGCCGGCGCCACCGTTTCGAGCAGGTGGCCGAGCCCCGCGCCATGTCGCTTGATGGCCTGGCGGCGGCTTCTGCGTGGTCCGTTTTGAGTAGGTGGCCGTTCTCCGTGCCATGTCCCTTGATGGCCTGGCGACGGTTTCTGCGTGGTCCGTTTTGAGTAGGTGACCGTCCTCCGCGCGACGTCGCTTGATGGCCTGGCGACGGCTTCTGCATGGTTCGTTTCGAGTAGGCGGCTGTCCTCCGCGCCACGTCCCTTGAGTGCCCGGCGACTGCTTCTGCGCGGTCCGTTTCGAGCTGGAGGCCGACCGGCGTGGCATGTCGACTGACGGCCCGGCGACCGGCCGACGGTCTTCTGCGCGGTCCGTGGCGCGGTGAAGCTGAAGCGGCGAAATTTTGTCGGACCCTGGCCGTACCCTTCGGGCATGGTCAATCGTTTGACGGAAAACGCCGGTTCCTCGTCCTCCGCGGGCGGTTCCGCCGCGGCTTTCCCGGACCGTGGTGACTTCGACGAGGCTGTCGAGGTGGCGCGAGGCGCCGCACGAGCGTATTACGACACCGGCGACGCGGTGATGACCGACGCCGAGTATGACGAGCTGGCCGACCGGATCGCGGCGTCGGTGGCCGAGCACCCCGAGTGGGACGATCAGGGCGTCACCACCGCAGTGGCCGCGGGGGCCTCTGCGGGCGGCGACGTGCGACACCCGACGGCCATGCTCTCCCTCGACAAGATCAAGACGCCGGAGGAGGTGGCGGCGTTCGTCGCCACCCTCGGCGGTGACGGCTGCCTGGTCGAGGTGAAACTCGACGGTCTCGCGATCCGTGCCGAGTATGCGGACGGCAAGCTCCAGCTCGCGGCGCTGCGCGGCGACGGCGCCACCGGCGAGGACGTGACCTCTCAGGTGCGGCGCGGCATCGCCGGGCTGCCGGCCGAGCTGGCGGTGGCGTGGACCGGTGAGGTGCGCGGCGAGGTCTACATGACCGTCGACGACTTCGAGGCGGCGTCCGCCAACCGGGTCGCCGCGGGCGGCAAGGCGTTCGTCAACTCGCGCGGGGCCGTCGCCGGGGCGATCCGCAGCATCGACCGGTCCTACGAGGCGCCGATGACGTTCGCCGCCTACGAGATCACCGGCGACGGCGTCGACCCGGCCGGCACCCACCTGGGGCGGATGGACCGTGCCGAGGAGCTCGGCTTCCCCGCGGCCTGCCGGCTGATCCCCGAGGTGGCCGGCGAGTGCCTCACGGCCGAGCAGGTCAACGCGGCGATCGAGGTGATCGGCGGGCAGCGGGCCGGCCTGGTTTTCCCGATCGACGGCGCGGTCATCAAGGCCAACGCCGAGTCCACCCGCCGCCGGCTCGGGCTCGCCAGCCGGACACCGTATTGGGCGGTCGCCTTCAAATATCCGCCGGACACCGCGTCCACCTACCTGCGTGACATCGAGGTCCGGGTCGGGCGGACCGGCCGGATCAGCCTGCGCGCCATCATCGACCCGGTCGTCGTCGGCGGCACCACCGTCACCAAGGCCACCCTGCACAACCCGCAATGGGTCGCCGAGCAGGGCCTCGCGATCGGGCAGAAGGTCGCGGTGTGGCGCGCCGGCGACGTCATCCCGCGAGTGACCTCACCGATCGGCGACCAGCCGCACGGCCTCACCCCGTGGGTGGCGCCCGACGTGTGCCCGCAGTGCGGCGAGGCGTGGGACAAGTCGAGCCTGCTCTGGCGCTGCCACACGGCTTCCTGCGCCGCGGCGAACGCGCTCGCCTACTGGTGCAGCCGGGAAGCCCTCGACGTCGACGGCGCCGGCGACTCGTTCTGCGACGCGGTGATCGAGGCCGGGCTGGCTCGCACCGTCGCCGACCTTTATGCGCTGACCGTCGACGACATCGCCGAACTGCCGGTCGGCAAGACGGTCGCCGGGGGCACGGTGATGCTGGGCCGGTCCAACGCCGAGCGGATCATCGCCGGGCTCGAGGCCAGCAAGCAGCAGCCGTTCAACCGGGTCGTCACCGGCCTCGGCATCCGGATGACCGGCCGGAGCGTCGGCCGCTGGCTGGCCGCCAGATTCAAGTCGATGACGGCGCTGCGTGCTGCCTCGGTCGAGGAGATCGCCGAGATCGACAAGATGGGCCTGATCAAGGCGCAGCACGTGGTCGACGGCCTGGCCGCGATGGGCGACGTGATCGATCGGCTCGCCGAGTCCGGCCTGACCATGGAGGTCGTCGACGACGGCGGGGCGAAACCGCTGGCCGGGCAGACCTATGTGGTGTCGGGGTCGGTGCCCGGCTACACCCGCACCACGGTGAGCGAGCGGATCGAAGCCCTCGGCGGGTCCGCCAGCAGCAGCGTGTCGGCCAAGACGACCGCTCTGGTGACCTCGGAGACCACGACCAGCAAGGCGAAGAAGGCGGCCCAGCTGGGCATTCCGGTGATCGATCCGGAGGAGTTCGCTCGTATGCTCGCCTGATCGGTCACCGGTGCCGGTGTTCGTGACTTTCGTCTGTCGGGGTTTTTCAGAGGCCGTTCTTCATGGGGCGGTCTTCCCTGGACCATTCTCTGGGTCGTTCGCCGTGGGTCGTTCGCCGTGGGTCGTTCGCTATAGGCCGCTCGCCGTGGGTCGTTCGCCGTGGGTCGTTCGCCGTGGGTCGTTCGCTATAGGCCGCTCGCCGTGGGTCGCTCGCCATGGGGCGCTCGCCGTGGGCCGTTTCGGCGGCGTTCTTTCGTGCCGGTCGGTAGTTCGTTCCTCGGGTCCCTTGTCGACTCGTGCGTGGCGGCATCTGGCCGGTCACGCATGGTATTCGTTCGTCGTGGGTAGACAGAGGGTGTCAAGGAACTGCCGCCGGGGAGGAGCCCGAGATGTCGTACACCACCAGCCGCCAGAACGTTACCGCCGCCCGTATCTGCACGATCATCGCCTTCGTCTTCGCGGGTCTGGCCGTGCTGTTCTGGCCGTTCATGTTCGGCCTGGTCGCGATTATTCTCGGCCTGGTCGGTGGGTTCCTCGGTGACCGGCCGCTCGGCTTCTACGCGGCTGCCGCCGGTGCTGCCGGCGCTGTGCTGGGGATCGTGCTGGCGGCCGCCATTCTCGGCTGACGCCGCACTTCGCGATCTTCCTTGAAGGATTTCACCCCGATCCGTGCGAACCTTCACAAGCGTTTCGTTCCACTTCGTGATCTCTTGGGATTTCGTCTCGCCTCATGACTGTTCTCAGGCTATGAGACCCACTCCATGATCGTTTCGGAGCCGGTGCTGCGGCACGCTTTGTGCCAGCGTCGGCTTCGTCGATGGTGATCGTCACGAAGCGGCCTCACCGTCTGCTCTCGCTAATAATGGTTCCGCAATCCGGGCGGTTTGTGGAGTAGGGCTACGGTCTCCACCGTTTGGGGTTGATCGGCGCGCTCTGTTTCAGGGTTGCTTCAGCCTCTTTCGTAGTTGCATCAGCCTCTGCCGCCAGCCGCTGTGCGGTGGCGCTGGCCTCTTTGCTGTGCTGCTGGCCTCTTGCTGTGCCGTTTGCCTTCTTGCTGTGTCGCTGGCCTCTTTGCCTTGGTGCCGGTTGTCGAAGGCGCCCGAGAACTGAACCCTTTCTGGACACGAGCTCCAAAAGGGGCCATTTGTCGGGCGTCCCTGACACCGGCGCCTTCACGGTGCCGCCAGCTCCACCGCAGTGGTGCCGGTCCCCTTCCCCGTGTTACTGGCTCCCTTGCGGTGCCGCCGGTCCCTTCGCCGTGGTGGCGCTCCGGAACCTGTCAAGTCAACTGAGACAGTTTCTTGATTTTGTTTAGCTTTGTGCTGATGGAAGGCTCGCCGCTGCCGCGGCGGTGACCTCTTCGGG
>NZ_FONV01000037.1 GCF_900113015.1 Actinoplanes philippinensis | reverse complement strand
TCGCCACCACCACCGCCGGCATCACCGACCTCAAAGCCGCCCCCGTCCGCCTCGAAACCCGCACCGCCGGCTCCACCGTCAGCACCACCAGCATCATCCGCACCCTGCGCGACACCCTCACCATCCACCACCGCCGCCGCGCCAACCACTACGCCGCCTACGACCTCGCCGCCTGACACCGGGCACGAAAGCCGATCGCCCGCAGTTCCCCTGAGCCGGGAACCGCGGGCGATCGGCTTTCCGGCCTCGTTCCCGGAGGACGCGGTCCCGAGATCGAGAGCTCACCGTCTCCAGCAGGAGTGACGCCGGAAGCAGCACACCGGCGGGACGCCGGACGGCTCAGGGCGCGGGCCGGGTCAGGACGCGGGCCGGGTCAGGACGCGGGCCGGGTCAGGACGCGGGCCGGGTCAGGGGCTGCAGGAGGCCGACGACCTGCAGGATGGTGGCGATCATGGCGGGGACGCGGACCACCCGGAGGGTGATGTCGTTGCGCGCCGCCTCGCCGAAACCGGCGTCCAGCACGGCGATGCCCGACGAGTCGCAGAAGGTGACCTCGGCCAGGTCGACCTGGATGCCGCGGACGCCGGGCTGCCTGAGCACGCGGGAGATCTCCTGCTGGAGCTGCGGCGCGGTGTCGAGATCCAGCTCCCCGGCCACGATGATCTCGGTCGTGTGATCGGGGCGTCGGTGGCTGCGCACCCTCATCGGCCCACCGCTGCTTCCTGCTCGTCGTGGCGACCCGGGCACCCGACCATACCCGACACCGGGCGCCGGCCCGCTCGGTGCCGGACGTCACATCCGCGAATGGTGATCATGAAAAATTCCCCGCCTCATATTAGGTTAGGCAAGCCTTATCAGCGAAGAAGTGGAGTTCCCCCGCCATGCGCGCTACCCGATTCCTCGCGGGAATCGTCGCCCTCACCACCGCTCTGGCTCTGAGCGCCTGCGGGTCGTCCGACAGCGACGACACCCCGGCAGCGTCGGGCAGCGCGACGGCGGCGTTCCCGATCACCGTCACCCACGCGTTCGGCGCCACGACCATCGAGAAGAAGCCGGTCCGGGTCGCCACCGTCAACTGGGCCAATCACGAGGTGCCGCTGGCTCTGGGCATCGTCCCGGTCGGCTACGCCAAGGCGAACTTCGGCGACGAGGACGGCGACGGCCTGCTCCCCTGGGACGCCGCGAAGCTCAAGGAGCTCGGCGCGCAGACCCCGGTGCTGTTCGACGAGACCGACGGCATCGACTTCGAGGGCGTGGCGAACACCAAGCCGGACGTCATCCTGGCCGCCTACTCGGGCCTCACCCAGCAGGACTACGACACCCTCTCGAAGATCGCGCCGGTCGTCGCGTACCCCAAGGCGCCGTGGGCCACCTCGTGGCGCGACAGCATCAAGCTGGAGAGCACGGCGCTCGGCCTGGCCGCCGAGGGCGACGCGCTGATCGCCACCATCGAGAAGCAGATGAAGGACGAGGCGGCCCGCTACCCGAAGCTGGCCGGCAAGTCGGTGATGTTCCTGACCCACCTGGACCCGGCCGACCTCAGCAAGATCAGCTTCTACACCACGCACGACACCCGCGCCCAGTTCTTCACCGACCTCGGCATGAAGCACCCGGACAGCATCGCCAAGGCGTCCGCCGCCACCGAGGAGTTCAGCCTCACCCAGAGCTCCGAGCAGGTGCAGAACCTCAGCGACGTCGACATCATCGTCACCTACGGCGACGCCGAGGGCACCACGCTGGCCACCCTGCAGAAGGACCCGCTGCTGTCGAAGGTCCCGGCGATCGCCCGCGGCTCGTTCGTGTCGCTGCCCGGCAGCACCCCGGTCGCCACGGCCGCCAACCCGACCCCGCTCGCGGTGTCGTTCGTGCTCAAGGACTACGTCGACCTGCTCGGCAAGGCCGCCGACAAGATCTGATGACGGTCACCGACACCGAACCCGGGCCGGACGTCGCCGCGCTGCGACGCCCGGCCCGGGTGCGCCTGGCCTGGCTGCTGGCCCTCGTGGCGATCCTGGTCCTGATCATGCTGGCCTCGGTCGCCTTCGGCTCCCGCGTCGTCGGCCTCGACGACATCACCGCGGCGTTCGGCGGCGCCGACGAGACCCTCGACCAGGCGGCGGTGGTCAAACGCATCCCGCGTACGGTGCTGGCCGCCCTGGTCGGCGCGGCACTGGCCCTGTCCGGCACGGTCATGCAGGGCGTCACCCGCAATCCGCTCGCCGACCCCGGCATCCTCGGGGTCAACATGGGCGCCATGCTCGCGATCGCCGTCGGCATGGTGACCGTGGGCCTCTACACCGCCACCGCCTACATCTGGGTCGCGATCGCCGGCGCGGCCGTGTCCACACTGTTCGTCTACGCGGTCGGCTCGCTGGGCCGCGGCGGCGCCACCCCGCTCAAGATCGCTCTGGCCGGCGCGGCCACCTCGGCGGCCCTGGCGTCGACGGTGACCGCCGTCGTGCTGCCGCGCGGCGACATCGCCGAGAACTTCCAGTCCTGGCAGGTCGGCGGCGTCGGCGGGGCCGGCTGGGCGGGCATCGGGCAGGTCCTGCCGTTCCTGATCGCCGGCCTGGTCGTCTGCCTGCTCTGCGCGCGAGCCCTGAACTCGCTCGCGCTCGGCGACGAGCTCGCCGCCGGCCTGGGCGAACGCGTCGTCCTGGTCCGCGCGGTCGCCGCTCTCGGCTCGGTGGTGCTGTGCGGCGCGGCCACCGCGGTCGCCGGCCCGATCGCGTTCGTCGGCCTGATCGTCCCGCACCTGTGCCGCCTGCTCGTCGGGCTGGACCATCGCTGGCTGCTGCCGTTCGCCACGCTCGCCGGCGCGGCGCTGCTGACCGCGGCGGACGTGATCGGCCGGGTGGTGAACCGGCCGGACGAGATCGAGGCCGGCATCATCACCGCCCTGATCGGCGCGCCGTTCTTCATCTACATCGTCCGCCGGCAGAAGGTACGAGAGCTGTGAGCACGTCGACGCTGGAGGCCGTCACCCGGGGCCGCAGGCGGCGCCGCCTGCGCCGGCGGACCGTGCTGGCCGTGGCCGGGGTGGCGGTGGCCGTGATGGCGGCGCTGTCGCTGATGATCGGGCAGACCTTCTACCCGCCCGGTGACGTGCTGCGGGTGATCCTCGGCGAGACCGTCCCGGGCGCCTCGTTCACCGTCGGCGAGCTGCGGCTGCCGCGGACCGTGCTGGCGCTGATCACCGGCCTGTGCTTCGGGATGGGCGGCGTCACCTTCCAGACCATGATGCGCAACCCTCTGGCCAGCCCGGACATCATCGGCATCAGCTCGGCGGCGAGTGCGGCCGCGGCCTTCGCCATCATCGTGCTGGGCCTCGGCGAGACCGGCGTGTCGGTGTTCGCCATCGTCGCGGCGCTCGGCGTCGCCGTGGTCATCTACGTGCTGTCGTTCAAGGACGGTGTGGCCGGCGCCCGCCTCGTCCTGATCGGCATCGGGATCGCGGCGATGCTCAACAGCGTCACCTCGTACGTGCTGAACCAGGCCGGGCAGTGGGACCTGCAGGCGGCCACCCGCTGGCTCAACGGCAGCCTCAACGGCTCGACCTGGGACGAGGTGGCGCCGGTGCTGGTCGCGCTCGCCGTTTTCGGCCCGGTGCTGCTGGCCCAGGCCCGCAACCTGACCATGCTGCAGCTCGGCGACGACACCGCGGCGGCGCTGGGGACCCGGCTGGAGCGTACCCGCCTGATCTCGATCGTCGCCGCCGTCGGCCTGATCGCGTTCGCCACCTCGGCCACCGGCCCCATCGCGTTCGTGGCGTTCCTCGCCGGGCCGATCGCGGCCCGTCTGGTCGGGCCCGGCGGCTCGCTGCTCGTGCCGTCCGCGCTGGCAGGCGCGCTGCTGGTGCTGGTCGCCGACTTCCTCGGCCAGTTCGCCTTCGACACCCGATTCCCGGTCGGCGTGATCACCGGGGTGCTCGGCGCCCCGTACCTCATCTTCCTACTCGTCCGCACCAACCGCGCGGGAGGCGCCCTGTGACCACCGACCACTCCCTGGCCGTCGAGAGCCTGACCGTCGGATACGGCGACCGCGCCGTCATCGAGTCGCTCGACCTGCCGGTGCCGCCCGGGCGGATCACCGCGATCGTCGGCGCCAACGCGTGCGGCAAGTCGACGCTGCTGCGGTCGATGTCGCGGCTGCTCGCCCCGAAGGCCGGCCATGTCCTGCTGGACGGCCGCGAGGTGCACCGGATGCCGGCCAAGGAGCTGGCCCGCACGCTGGGCCTGCTCCCCCAGTCGCCGATCGCGCCGGAGGGCATCACCGTCGCCGATCTGGTCGGCCGGGGCCGTAACCCGCACCAGCGGCTGCTGTCGCGGTGGAGCCGCGACGACGACCGGGCGGTCGCCGCCGCGCTGGACGCCACCCACACCGCCGAGCTGGCCGACCGCGCGGTCGACGAGCTGTCCGGCGGCCAGCGGCAGCGGGTGTGGATCGCGATGGCGCTCGCCCAGCAGACCGAGCTGCTGCTGCTCGACGAGCCGACCACGTTCCTCGACGTCAGCCACCAGGTCGAGGTGCTCGACCTGCTGACCGACCTGAACGCCGCCCGCGGCACCACGATCGTGATGGTGCTGCACGACCTGAACATGGCGGCCCGCTACGCGGACCATCTGATCGCGCTGGCCGGCGGTGGCCTGCACGCGGCGGGCACGCCCGCCGAGGTGCTGACCGAGCAGTGTGTACGGGCGGTGTTCGGCCTGGACAGCCAGGTCATCACCGACCCCGTCTCGGGCCGGCCGCTGATGCTGCCGATCGGCCGCCACCACGTCGTCGCCACCGCCTGACGTGTCCATGACGTCCGCGCGGTGTCCTCTATGCTGCGCGCGTGCCAGCCGACGATGAGAACTCCGCACGCCGCCCGGCCGGCTCGCTCGAGGCGGAGGTGCTGCGGGCTCTCGTGGCCGCGTCGGAGCCGCTGACCCCGCGGGAGGTGCGTGACCGGCTGGGTTCGCCGCTGTCGTACAGCACCGTGGTGACGATCCTGACGCGCATGCACGACAAGGGCATGACGGCGCGCTATCGGGACGGGCGCTCGTTCCGGTATGCGCCGCTGACCGACGACGCGGCGATCGCGGCCGGGCGGATGCGGGCCGCGCTCAGTGCCGGCTCGGACCGGGCCAGTGTGCTGCGGCGGTTCGTGGCGGCGCTGGAGCCGGGCGACGAGGAGATGCTGCGCCGCCTGCTCGCCGACGACCTCGACTGAGCACGTCGCCACGACCTTCGTCACCGGGGTGAACCCTGGACAGTGAGGCCAGCCTTTCCTAATCTACAGTCTGTAGCAGTAAGGTAAGGCAACCCTTAAGACTGGGAAGAAGGCTTCATGCTCGCCACCTACCTCATCGGCCTGCGCGAAGGCCTGGAGGCCACCCTGGTGGTCAGCATCCTCATCGCGTTCCTGGTCAAGGCCGATCGTAAGGACCGCCTGCCGCAGGTGTGGGCCGGTGTCGCCGCCGCCGTCGCGCTCTCCGTCGGCTTCGGAGCGCTGCTCAGCTACACCCAGACCACCCTGCTCCGGGAGTACGAGCACCGCGAGCTGTTCGAGGCGATCACCTCGATCCTGGCCGTCGTCTTCGTCACCTGGATGATCTTCTGGATGCGCCGGGCCGCCCGCTCCATCGCCGGAGAGCTGCGCGGGAGACTCGCCGACGCGCTGGCCGTCGGGTCGATCGCGGTCGCCGTGATGGCGTTCCTGTCGGTGGTCCGCGAAGGACTCGAGACGTCGCTGATCTTCTACTCGGCGGTTCAGGGCGCCGACGTCAACGGCGGGCCGCTGCTGGCCCTGCTCGGCGGCATCGTCACCGCCGTCGTCATCGGCTTCCTGATGTATGCGACGGCGATCCGGATCAACCTGACCGTCTTCTTCACCGTCACCGGGGTCCTGCTGATCCTGGTGGCCGCCGGGATCCTCAAGTACGGCGTCCACGACCTGCAGGAGTCCGGTGTCCTGCCCGGCCTGAACACTCTGGCCTTCGACGTCAGCGGCACGCTCGACCCGTCCGCCTGGTACACGGCGCTGCTCACCGGCATGTTCAACGTCACGCCCACGGCGAGCGTCATCGAGGTCGTCGCCTGGGTGGCGTACGCCGTACCCGTGCTCGTGCTCTTCCTGCGACCCACCGGCCGTAAGCCGGCCGCCGTCCCCGCACCGCAGTAATAGGAGAAACCGTGCGCCCTTCGCATATCCTCGCCTTCGTGACCGCCGGGTCGCTCGGCATGTCGCTCGCCGCCTGCGGCGGCGGCGACGCCGTCACGGACACCGCCGCCGCCGGCGGGCCGATCGCGGTCAAGGCCACCGATACCAGCTGCGAGGTCGGCAAGACCCAGGTGGATGCCGGGACCAGCATCTTCGCCATCACCAACGGCGGGCAGAAGGTCACCGAGTTCTATGTGTACGCCGCTGGCGACCGCGTGATGGCCGAGGTGGAGAACATCGCCCCCGGCCTGTCCCGCAACCTGCACGTCGAGCTGCCGGCCGGCACCTACGAGACCGCCTGCAAGCCCGGCATGATCGGCAAGGGCATCCGCGGGCAGCTGACCGTCTCCGGTTCGGCCGCCCCGCTGACCGACGACGCCGCGCTGCTCGCCGCCACCGACAGCTACTCCCGCTACGTCAAGAGCCAGACCGCCGCCCTGGAGGAGAAGACGACCGAGTTCGTCAAGCTCGTCAAGGCCGGTGACGTGGCCGGCGCGAAGACGATGTACCCGATCGCCCGCACCTACTGGGAGCGCATCGAGCCGGTCGCGGAGATCTTCGGCGACCTGGACCCGCGCATCGACGGCCGCGAGGAGGTCACCGAGGAGGGCCTGAAGTTCGGTGGCTTCCACAAGATCGAGCAGGACCTGTGGCAGAAGAACGACATCTCCCAGTCGGGGCCGGTGGCCGACCAGCTCCTGACCGACGTCAAGGAGATCGTCACCAAGGCCAACGCCGAGAAACTGTCCCCGCTGCAGCTCGCCAACGGGGCGAAGGCGCTGCTCGACGAGGTCGCCGCCGGGAAGATCACCGGCGAGGAGGACCGCTACTCGCACACCGACCTGTGGGACTTCAACGCCAACGTCGACGGCTCCAAGGCGGCCATCGCCGCGCTGCGCCCGGTCCTCGAGGAGCGTGACGCGGCGCTGGTCAAGACCCTCGACACCGAGTTCGCCAACGTCGACGCCGCCCTCGCGAAGCACCGCGCCGGCGACGGCTGGAAGCTGCACACCGACCTGTCGCAGGCCGACCTCAAGGAGCTCTCCGACGCGATCAACGCGCTCGCCGAGCCGATCAGCCAGGTGGCGGCGGTCGTCGCCAAGAAGGCATGAGCCGGGTCTCGCGACGGCGTGCCCTCACCCTCGCCGGGGTGGGGGCCGCCGGCCTGGCCGGCGCCGCCGCACTCACCCAGGTCAAGGACGAGCCGGAGCTCACCACGGCCGCCGCGGCCACCGACGCGGTGGCGTTCACCGGCGCCCACCAGGCCGGCATCGTCACCCCCGCCCAGGACCGGCTGCACTTCGTCGCCTTCGACGTCGTCACCAAGGACCGCGAACGGCTGATCAAGCTGCTCAAGGACTGGACGGCGGCCGCCGCCCGGATGACCGCGGGCCACGACGCCGGCGCGATCGGCGCGGTCAACGGCATCCCCGAGGCGCCGCCGGACGACACCGGCGAGGCGATCGGGCTGCCGCCGTCCGGGCTCACCATCACCATCGGGTTCGGGCCGACGCTGTTCCGGGACGCGTCCGGCAAGGACCGGTTCGGCCTGGCCGCGCACCTGCCGCCGGCCCTCGAGCCGCTGCCGAAGTTCACCGGCGACACCATCGACGACACCATCTCCGGCGGTGACATCGCCATTCAGGCCTGCGCCAACGACCCGCAGGTCGCGGTGCACGCGATCCGTAACCTCGCCCGGATCGGGATGGGCGCGGTCAGCGTCCGCTGGTCCCAGCTCGGGTTCGGGCGTACGTCGTCGACGTCCACCGGGCAGGCCACCCCGCGGAACCTGTTCGGTTTCAAGGACGGCACCCGCAACCTCAAGGCCGAGGAGACCGACCTGCTGCGCGAGCACCTGTGGGTGCAGCCCGGCGACGGGCCGGACTGGCTGGCCGGCGGCTCCTACCTGGTCACCCGCAAGATCCGGATGCTGATCGAGACGTGGGACCGGTCGCCGCTCGCCGAGCAGGAGATGATCATCGGGCGGACCAAGGGCACCGGCGCGCCGATGGGCATGACCGGTGAGTTCGACGAGGTCGACTTCGACTCGGTCGGCGCCGACGGGCAGCCACTGCTGGCCACCACGTCACACGTACGGCTCGCCCATCCGCAGAGCAACAACGGCGCCCGGATGCTGCGACGAGGCTACAACTTCGTCGACGGCTCCGACGGCCTCGGCCGCCTCAACGCGGGCCTGTTCTTCATCGCCTACCAGCGGGACCCGCGCAAGGCGTTCATCCCGGTGCAGCGCAGCCTGGCCGCCAACGACGAGATGAACGAGTACGTCCGCCACGTCTCCACCGGCATCTTCGCCTGCCCACCGGGCGTCCCCACCGACGGCGACTTCTGGGGCGGCGCCCTGTTCGCCTGATCCTCCCCCGGCGACGGCGCCTCGACCACATCGGACATCATCAACCCGTGGGCGACCTCCTGATCAATCTGCTGGCGAGCGTCATCGCCGGTACCACGGTGTGGCTGGCCGGTTTCCTGGTGCGCCGTCGCAAGCTGGGCCGCGAGCGTGCCTTCTTCGGCCTCACCGCCGGGGCGAGCTGCCTGATGGTGGTGTCGCGACATGCCTCGTCGCCGAGCGAGTTCAGTGTCCACCGGCGCGACGTCGCCGCGCTGGTGGAGCTGGCGACGATCGCCCGGGAGTGCGGGGCGCGGGCGGACCGGGTCGGGGAGAGCCAGCCGACCGGCGAGATCGGCCGGCTGACCGAGTTCTGCGTCGGTGGCCCCGGCGAGGCGAATCCGCGCGCCGCCACACACGTCCGCACGATCCTGCGCGGCGTACGGTACGAGGTGTTCGACGAGGTCACCCGGCGGTTGTCGGTCACCGTCGGCGACACCCGGTACACGCTGACCCCGGAGACCAGCTACCTGCTGCTGGCCCGGTTCCGGGGGCCGGCCGGTGGGCAGCCGGTGTTCTTCCTCGGCGGCTTGAGCGCGGGCAGCAACCTCGCCGGGGCGCGCTACCTGGCCGAGCACCACACCATGCTGTACCAAAGGTTCGGCGCGGACCGGCCGTTCGCGCTGGTCCTGCGGATCGTCGAGCCCGCCGCCTACGGCACCGACTTCACCGAGCTGGTCGCCGACGTCACCGACATCGCGTTCCGGCCCGCTGCGAGCTGACTGCCGGGGACACGGCGCGCCGGAGATCTGCGAGGATCGACAGCCATGAGACGGCTCGCGGTGTTTCTCGTGCTCGCCGTGACGGCGGTCCTGGTCCCGGCGGCGCCGGCCGCCGCCGCTCTGCCGGATGAACTGGCACATGTCGGGAATGCCCGGCAGGTGATCGTCGTCGCCGGCCGGAGCTGGGCGTCGACACATGCGACGGTGCGCGCGTTCCAGCGGGGCTCGGACGGCAAGTGGCGGCAGAAGTTCGGCACGATGAACGCCCGCACCGGGTACGGCGGGTGGAAGTGGGCGTCGAGCCGCCGTCAGGACACCGGGCAGACACCGGCGGGGACGTTCACCCTGACGCAGGCGTTCGGGGTCCGTGCCGATCCGGGCACGCGACTGCCCTACCGCAAGGTCGACGCCGACGACTACTGGGCGGGCGACAACCGGGACCCGGAGACCTACAACCTCCTCCAGCCGTCGGCCTCGCCGAAACGCACCTGGCGCAAATCTCGAGCCGAGCGCCTCGCCGCGTACCCCCGACAATACGCCCACGCCATAGTGATCAACTTCAACACCCCATCGGGGGTACGGTGGGACGCCGCCCACCGCCAGTACACCGCCACCACCAGGGCCGACACCCGTCGCGGCTCGGCGATCTTCCTGCACGCCGGCGGCAGCGGCCCGACGGCCGGTTGCGTCTCGGTCAAGCGCGCCGACCTGGTGCGTCTGCTGCGTTGGCTGGACCCGGCGGCCAAGCCCCGGATCGTGATGGCTCCGGCCACCGCTATCACGAGGGCGTAGCGGCCGGCTCCACGGTGAGACCGTCCCGAAAAGCGCGGCAGACAGCACCGCGACTGTCACGAAGACCTGGTGGGCAGGGACACGATCATGGTGAGGCCGCCTCCCGGGGTCTCCTCGGGGGTCAGGGTGCCGCCCATCGCCTCGGTCAGGCCCCGGGACAGGGCCAGGCCGAGGCCGACGCCGGTGTGGTTGTCGCGGTCGCCGAGCCGCTGGAACGGCAGGAACACGTCGTCCCACCGGTCGGCGGGGATGCCGGGGCCGTGGTCGATGACACGCAACTCGACGGTGTCGCCGTGGCTGCTGCCGGTGATCACCGGTGGCCGGCCGGGCGGGCTGTAGCGCAGCGCGTTGCCGACGAGGTTGACCAGGACCCGTTCGAGCAGGCCCGGGTCGGTGTGCAGCATCGGCAGGTCGTCGGGGACGTGGACGGTCACGGTGCGGCCGGCGGGGCCGAGGTCGTCGAGGGCCCGGGGCACGACCTCCTCGGCGCCCACGTCGGCCGGGGTGACGCCGAGGGCTCCGGCCTGCAGGCGGCTCATGTCGAGCAGGTTGGCGACGAGCCGGCCGAGGCGGTCGAGGGATTCGTCGGCGGTGGCGAGCAGTTCCTCCCGGTCGTCCTCGTCGAACTGCACGTCGCGGCTGCGCAGCCCGGCGACCGACGCCTTGGCGGACGCGAGGGGCGTACGCAGGTCGTGGCTGACGGCGGCGAGCAACGCGGTCCGCAGCTTGTCCGCCGCGGCGAGGGGCCGGGCGGTGGCCGCCTCGCCGGCCAGGCGCTCCTGTTTGAGGGCGACCGCGGCCTGGGC
This sequence comes from Actinoplanes philippinensis, assembly GCF_900113015.1. Taxonomy (GTDB): domain Bacteria; phylum Actinomycetota; class Actinomycetes; order Mycobacteriales; family Micromonosporaceae; genus Actinoplanes; species Actinoplanes philippinensis. The sequence continues at coordinate 28,235 of NZ_FONV01000037.1, read as the reverse complement.
GGCGAACGCCTCGACGATGCGCCGGTCGGAGGCCTGCAGGGTCCGGCCCTTGATCAGCACCAGCACGTTGTCGTCGGCCTTGACCTCGATGTCGGCGTCGGCGGGCCGTTCGCAGCGGGGCTGGCCGACGCCGGCCACCACGGCGCCGTCCTCCAGCAGGGTCACCGAGTCGAGGGCGAACGTCTCGCGGAGCCGGTCGAGCAGCGCGATCAGGGGGCGTTCACCGCGCAGCACGCTGCCGGCGACGGTGGCGAGGGTCTGCGCGTCGGCGGAGGCCTGCGCGGCCTGCCGGGTCTTGCGGGCGGCGGTGTCGACGACCCAGCTGACCGCGATCGCGACGAGCACGAAGATGGCGAGGGCGAGCAGGTTCTGGCCTTCGGCGATGGTGAAGCGGCCGTACGGCGGGGTGAAGAACCAGTTGAGCGCCAGCGAGCCGCCGACCGCGGCGAGCAGCGCCGGCCAGAGCCCGCCGATCAGGGCGACCATCACCACCGCGACGAGGAAGAGCAGGATGTCGTTGGTCAGCGACAGCGCCGGGCCGGCCCGCAGCAGGAGCACGAGCAGCGGCAGGCCGAGCAGGGCGGTGCCGAACCCGGCGATGCGGCGGCTGCGGGACAGCGCGGCCGGCAGCGGGCCCCGGCGGCGTCCCCGGTTGGCGCCCTCGTGCGTGACCAGGTGCACGTCGATCGTCCCGGAACGGGCGATGGTGGTGACGCCGACCCCGGCGGAGAGGATCTGCGCGAAACGGCCGCGGCGGGAGGCGCCGAGCACGATCTGGGTGGCGTTCACCCCACGGGCGAAATCGAGCAGCGCCTGCGGGATGTCGGCGCCGGTGACCTGGTGGTAGGTGCCGCCGAGGCTCTCCACGAGCAGCCGCTGCCGGGCCAGCCTGGCCGGGTCGGCGCCGGCCAGCCCGTCGTTGCGGGTGACATGCACGGCGAGCAGGTCGGAGCCCCTGGTCCGGGCGGCGATCCGGGCGGCCCGGCGAATCAGTGTGTCGCCCTCCGGCCCGCCGGTCAGCGCCACCACGACGCGTTCACGGGTCTCCCAGGTGGCGTCGATGGCGTTGTCGGCGCGGTATTTGCCGAGTTGGTCCTCGACCTTGTCGGCCAGCCACAGCAGGGCCAGCTCGCGCAGGGCGGTCAGGTTGCCGGTGCGGAAGTAGTTGCCGAGCGCGGCGTCGATCTTCTCGGGCCGGTAGATGTTGCCGTGCGCCATCCGCCGGCGCAGCGCCTCGGGGGTCATGTCGACGAGTTCGACCTGTTCGGCGGCGCGCACGACGGCGTCGGGGACGGTCTCGCGCTGGTCGGCGCCGGTGATCCGGGCGACGACGTCGTTGAGCGACTCCAGATGCTGGACGTTGACGGTGGTGAGCACGCTGATGCCGGCGTCGAGCAGCTCCTGGACGTCCTGCCAGCGTTTGGTGTTACGGGAGCCGGGGACGTTGGTGTGGGCGAGTTCGTCGACGACGGCGATCTCCGGCCGGCGCGCGAGGACCGCGTCGAGGTCCATCTCGGTGAACGCCGCGCCGCGATAGGTCATCTCGCGGCGCGGCACCACCTCCAGGTCGCCGACCATGGCGGCGGTGTGCTTCCGGCCGTGCGTCTCGACCAGGGCGATCACCACGTCGGCGCCGCGCTCGGCGCGCCGGTGCGCCTCCTCCAGCATGGTGTACGTCTTGCCGACGCCCGGTGCGGCGCCGAGGTGGATCCGCAGTTCCCCGCGTGCCATCGCATCCTCCGTAACGTCCGGCCGGTCCTCCGGCACCGTGCCCGGCGGACCGGCCGGACTGTTCACCTGCCGTCGAGCGCCAGGTTCAAGTCAAGGACGTCGACGCCCGGTTCGCCGAGAAAACCAACGGCACGACCCTCGGTGTACGCGGTGATCATCTCCCGGACGCGGCTGACGTCGATCCCGCGTTCCCGGGCGACCCGTGGCGCCTGCAGCGCGGCGTAGGCGGGGCTGATGTGCGGGTCGAGGCCGCTGCCGCTGGCGGTGACCGCGTCGGCGGGCACCACCGGCCGGTCCGGGGCGTCACCGCGGATCGGCGTGATCACGCCGCCCAGGGCACGGTAGTCCTCGCCCTCCTTCGCGGGCTCCACGGTCACGCCCTGGTAGCGGGCCAGGAACGGAGTGCCGGTCTGGTTGACCGAGACGACCCGGGTCACCGGGCCGGTGAAGCCGTCGCGGTGGAAGACGGCCAGGACCGCACCGACCCCGTCGCCGGTGCAGTAGGGCCGGCGGCCGTCCACGCCTTCCAGCTTGCCGACGGCGACGCTGCGACCGCACACCCGGGTGAGCAGGCTCTGCCGGGCCGGGGTGTCGACGACGTCCTCCGGGCCGAGGTTGCTCGCGCCGGTGGCGGTGGGGTCGTAGCCGTCCCCGGCCGCCGACGGCCGGCTCTGGAAGTACTTCGGCACCGGGTTGCCGCCGGCGTCGGTGAAGGACTGGCCGATCAGGGTGCTGCCGACCGGGGTCATGGATCCGGACGCCGGGCCGGACAGGCCGGGAATCCGGCCGGCGCCGACGAGCAGCAGAGGGTAGGCCAGGCCGAGCAGGACGGTGAGGACGAGCAGCGCGCGCAGGGCGGCGAGGTGCTGGGCGAGCCAGGCGGGAAGTCGCATTCTGATCAGATCCCGGGGATGAGCTGGATGAGCAGGTCGATGAGCTTGATGCCGAGGAAGGGCGTGATCACGCCGCCGAGGCCGTAGACCAGCAGGTTGCGGCGCAGCAGGACGCTCGCCGACGAGGGCCGGTAGCGCACGCCGCGCAGGGCCAGCGGGATCAGGAACACGATCACGATCGCGTTGAAGATCACCGCGGACAGGATCGCCGAGCCGGGCGAGTGCAGCCGCATGATGTTGAGCAGGTCCAGGCCCGGGTAGACGGTCGCGAACATGGCCGGGATGATCGCGAAGTACTTGGCGATGTCGTTGGCGATGGAGAACGTCGTGAGCGCGCCCCTGGTGATCAGAAGCTGCTTGCCGATCTCGACGATCTCGATCAGTTTCGTCGGGTCCGAGTCGAGGTCGACCATGTTGCCGGCCTCCTTGGCGGCCGACGTGCCGGTGTTCATGGCGACGCCGACGTCGGCCTGGGCGAGGGCGGGCGCGTCGTTCGTACCGTCGCCGGTCATCGCGACCAGCCGGCCGCCCTCCTGCTCCTTACGGATGTAGGCGAGTTTGTCCTCCGGGGTGGCCTCGGCGAGGAAGTCGTCGACGCCGGCCTCGGCGGCGATCGCCGCGGCGGTCCTCGGGTTGTCGCCGGTGATCATCACGGTGCGGATGCCCATCCGCCGCATCTCGCCGAACCGGTCGCGCATGCCCGGCTTGACCACGTCCTTCAGGTGGATCACCCCGAGGACCCGATCGTTCTCGGCCACGACTAGGGGGGTGCCGCCGGAGTCGCTGATCATGTCGACGATCGCGCCGACCTGTTCGGCGGGGTGCCCGCCGTTGGCGCGGGCCCACTTGGTCACGGCGGCGGCGGCGCCTTTGCGGATCCGCCGGCTGCCGAGGTCGACGCCGCTCATCCGGGTCTGTGCGGTGAACGGCACGAACGTGGCGTCGCTCAGCCGGCCGGGCTCACGGTCACGCAGCCCGTGCTCGTTCTCCGCCAGGACCACGATCGACCGGCCCTCGGGCGTCTCGTCGGCGAGGCTGGACAGCTGTGCTGCGTCGGCGAGAGCCAGACGATCAACCCCGTCGACGGGTACGAACTCCGCCGCCTGCCGGTTGCCGAGCGTGATCGTGCCTGTCTTGTCGAGCAGCAGGGTGTCGACGTCGCCGGCGGCCTCGACCGCACGGCCGCTCATCGCCAGGACGTTGCGCTGCACGAGCCGGTCCATGCCGGCGATGCCGATCGCCGAGAGCAACGCCCCGATGGTGGTGGGGATCAGGCAGACCAGCAGCGACACCAGCACGATCCCGGTGACGCCGTCGCCGTCGACGGCCGTGGTGTCCGGCGCCGCCGCCTGATACGCCTTCGAGAAGATCGCCAGCGGCTGCAGCGTGACGACCGCCAGCAGGAAGATGATCGTCAGGGCCGCCAGCAGGATGTTCAGCGCGATCTCGTTCGGGGTCTTCTGCCGGTTCGCGCCCTCGACCAGGGCGATCATCCGATCGACGAAGCTCTCCCCCGGCTTCTGGGTGATCCGCACGACGATCCGGTCGGACAGCACCCGGGTGCCGCCGGTCACCGCCGACCGGTCCCCGCCGGACTCGCGGATCACCGGCGCGGACTCACCGGTGATCGCCGACTCGTCGACGCTGGCGATGCCCTCGATGACGTCACCGTCCCCGGGGATGATCTGCCCGGCCCCGACGATCACCACATCGCCCTGTGCCAGGCCGGTCGCGGGAATCTCCCGGCCGTCCCGCAGATACGCGATCGTGTCCTGTTTGGCGTTGCGCAGCGCGGCGGCCTGCGCCTTGCCGCGTCCCTCGGCGACGGCTTCGGCCAGGTTGGCGAAGATCACGGTCAGCCACAGCCAGACGGTGATCGCCCACGCGAACACGCTCGGCCCGGCGATCGACAGGACCGTGGTGAAGACCGCGCCGACCTCGACGATGAACATCACCGGGTTGCGCCACATCACCCTCGGGTCGAGTTTGCGCAGCGCGCCGGGCAGCGACCGCCACAACTGTCCCGGGTCGAGCAGGCCGGCCCCGACCGGCCGGGTGGGTGGTTCAGGCGCCGGGCCCACGTCGACGAGGTCGTTCAGGGTGGTGGTCATCGGAGTCCTTCCGCGAGAGGGCCGAGCGCGAGCGCGGGCAGGAACGTGAGGGCGACCAGCACCACCGTCACACCGGCGACCATGCCGACGAACAGTGGCTGGTGCGTCGGCAGGGTGCCGTCGGAGGCGGGCGCCGGGCGCTGCCGGGCCAGCGATCCGGCCAGCGCCAGGACCAGGATCATCGGCAGGAACCGGCCGAACAGCATCGCCAGCCCGAGCGCCGTGTCCCACCAGCGGGTGTTGACCGTGATGCCGGCGAAGGCGGAGCCGTTGTTGTTGCCGGCGCTGGTGAACGCGTACAGGACTTCGGACAGCCCGTGCGGGCCGGCGTTGAGGGCGGTGGCGGCGTTGCCGGTCGCGAACGCCGCGGCCGTGCCCACCAGGACGACGAGCGGGGTGACCAGGAAGTACAGCGACGCGAGTTTGATCTCGCGCGCCTGGATCCTCTTGCCCAGATACTCGGGGGTACGCCCGACCATCAGCCCGGCCACGAAGACCGTGATGACCGCCAGGATCAGCATGCCGTACAGCCCCGAGCCCACACCGCCCGGCGCGACCTCGCCCAGCATCATGTTGACCAGCGGCATCATCCCGCCGAGCGCGGTGTACGAGTCGTGGAACGAGTTGACCGCACCGGTCGACGTGAGGGTGGTCGCGGCGGCGAAGGCGGCCGAGTTCGCCACCCCGAAGCGGGTCTCCTTGCCCTCCATCGCCGCGCCGACGGCCTGCGGCACCGTGCCCGCGCCGTGGGTCTCGAAACCGACGGTCAGCGCGATGCTGCCGAGGGCGAGGATCGCCATCACCGCGACGATGGCGTAGCCCTGCCGGTTCTGGCCGACCATCCGGCCGAACACGCGGGGCAGGCTGAACGGGATCAGCAGGATCAGGAACACCTGTAGCCAGTTCGTCCACGCCGTCGGGTTCTCGAACGGATGGGCGGAGTTGGCGTTGTAGAAGCCACCGCCGTTCGTACCCAGCTCCTTGATGACCTCCTGGGAGGCCACCGGCCCGCCGGTGATGTGCTGCGCCCCGCCGGTCAGGGTGGTGACGTCCACGCCGCCGGACAGGTTCTGCACCACGCCGCCGACCATGAACACCAGCGCGAACAGCACCGACAGCGGCAGCAGGACCCGCAGCGTGATCCGGGTCAGATCGACCCAGAAGTTGCCCAGGAGCTTCTCCCCGCGGGCGGCGAAGCCGCGCATCAGGACCACCGCGACGGCGATGCCCACGCTCGCCGACACGAAGTTCTGCACGGTCAGCCCGGCCATCTGCACCAGATGACCCATCGTGGACTCACCCGAGTAGGCCTGCCAGTTCGTGTTCGTCACGAAGCTGACCGCCGTGTTCCAGGCGATGTGATCCGCCACCGCCGGCAGGCCCAGCGACAGCCACAACCGGTCCTGCAGCCGCAGGAAGGCGTAGAGGAACAGGACCGAGACGGCAGAGAACGCGAGCACGCTGCGGGCATAGACACCCCACGTCTGCCCGGTGCTCGCGTCCACACCGACCAGGCGGTACACGCCGCGCTCGATCCGGTGGTGCCGGGCGCCGGTCACGACCCGGTACAGATGGTCACCGAACGGCCGGTACACCGCGACGAGAGCGGCGGCCAGCGTCAGCGGGAAGAGCCAGCCGGCCATCAGAACCGCTCCGGGAAGAGCAGGGCGGCCACCAGGAGGGCGGCCAGGGCGACGGCCAGGATCAGGCCGGCCAGGTTGACGGCGCTCATCAGCGTTCGGCCGCCTTGACCAGACCGGTGAACGCTGCGAACAGCGCCACCGTCAGCACGACGAACAGCAGGTCAGCCACGGAAAGCTCCTTGTCGAAACGGCGGGTTGCCAGAAGCAGCCAACCTCGCCGCGGAGCCGCCGTCACCGGCGTTGACGCGATGCCTACGCCGGGGCCCGCGATGTTGACGCGTTGTTGACGCGCAGCGTGCGCGGGGACACACCGCGAACCCGTTTGAACGCGGCGCTCAACGCGAACGGGCTTGCGTAGCCGACGTCGCGGGCGATCGTCTCCAGCGTCGCGTCGCTGCGCCGGAGCATGTCGGCGGCGCACGAGAGCCGCCACTCGGTCAGGTACGTCATCGGCGGGACGCCCACCAGCTCGGTGAACCGGCGGGCCAGCGCCGCGCGGGAGCAGCGCGCCTCGGCGGCCAGCGACGCCACCGTCCAGGCGCGGTCCGGCCGGCTGTGGATGCCGGCGAGCGCGGCGCCGACGATCGGATCGTCGCGAGCCGTGTACCAGCGCGGCGGGGACGCCTCCGGCCGCGCCAGCCAGGTGCGCACAGCGGTGATCAGGATCAGGTCGAGCAGCCGGTCGAGGACGGCGTCCTGACCGGGGGCGTCCCGGTCGACCTCGCGGATGACGTGGTCGAGCAGCACCGAGTCCCACTCGCCGGGCCGCAGCACCACCAGCTCCGGCAGCGCCGCCAGCAGCGACCGGCTGACCTCGGCCGGCGAGTGGTAGGTGCCGGTGAGCAGCATCGTCGCGCCGTCCGGGTCGTTGCCCCAGGACCGCAGGCCGAGCGGCCCCATCGGACGGGTGCCGACGACGCCCGGTATCGGCCGGCAGACCTGGTCCGGCCCGATCGTGACCTGCGGCGCGGTGGCGGCGGAGTCGGCCACGGCATACGGGCCGGAGCAGCGCACCACCGCCACGTCCCCCGGCACGATCGTGGCCGTGGCCGTGCCCGTGTCGAGGAACGCCGACCCGCGCACCACCGCGACCAGGGTGAGCGGCGCCCCGTCCGCGATCCGGATCGACCACGGCGCGGACAGCAGCGAGCGCAGGACGAAGGCGCCCCGGGCCCGCGGATCGAGGAGGCCGCCGACCGGGTCCATCCGCCCAGCGTAGACGCTCACGTATGGAATCGGGTGCCTGCCGCATGGATCAGCTCACCGCCCCGGGGTGCCATGGAGACATGACTCGTGCCTGGGATGCCCTCACCGCCGCCACCGCCCTCGGCAGCGGCCTGCTGGCCGGCGTGTTCTTCGCGTTCTCCGCCTTCGTGATGAGCGGCCTGCGCCGCCTGCCGGACCCGGCCGGCGCGGCGGCGATGCGCTCGATCAACCTCACCGCCCAGCGCCCGCCCCTGATGCTCGCCCTGTTCGGGGTCTCGGCCCTGTGCGTCGTGATGATCGCCCGGGCGGCCCTGACGTGGTCGCAGCCCGGCGCCGGCTGGTCACTGGCGGGCGCGGTCCTGACCCTGGCCGGGGCGCTCGGCGTGACGGCCGCGATCAACGTGCCGCTGAACGACCGCCTCGACGCCGGCACGATCCCCTGGCCGGACTACCTGGCCGCCTGGAACCCGGCCAACCACGCCCGTACGATCCTCTGCCTGGCCGGCTGCGCCCTGCTCCTGGTCGCCGCCTGCCGCCGCCGATGATCCCCCGTTCCGGATCGATTGTTCGGGTGGGATGGGCTGTCCCGATCGCGGCGCGAGACGGCCATCAGGGCGGCGCCGTCAGCCTGAGCAGCATGTTCGTGGGCCGGTGGGATGCGGGCCGGACGGTCCCGGGGTTCCACCGCCCCGATCGGGGCATCGGCAGGGCGGGTGGGAGTCTGGGAACCTTCGCCGGTGAAAATGCGCTCAGGCTCAGCCCGGCCGCGTGCCGGTCACCGTTGGACTCCGCTCGTCGCGGCCGCTCTCGGCGGCGTCGTGGCGCTCACCGGGACGGCCTGGGCCGGGCCTGCGGCCGTCCCGCCCGTGGAGCCGCAGCATCTGCGGGTGATGACCCACAACGTCTATCTCGGGGCGAGTCTGGCGCCGGCGCTCGCGGCGCGGACCACGCCCGCGTTGCTCGCGGCCGTCGCCACGATCTATGCGGAGGTACGGGCGACCGACTTCACCGTACGCGCGGAGGGGCTGGCCGGCGAGATCGCGCGGGAGAGCCCCGATCTGGTCGGGCTGCAGGAGGTGACCACCTGGACCACGACCGGGCCGGGCGCCGGTCCGTCCCAGGACTTCCTCGCGATCCTGCGGCAGGCTCTGGACCGCCGGGGCCTGCACTACGCGGTGGCGTCCGTCTCGCCCGGCACCGACGTGGGACCGATCCCGCTGGCCGCCCCGTGCGCGTCCACCACCGTGGGCACGTGCACGCTGCGACTGCGCGACAGCGACGTGGTGCTCGTCAACGAGCGCACCCCGGGTCTGCACTGGTCGGCGCCGCGGCACGGCCTCTATCAGGCGCGGCAGACGATTCCGCTGCCGGCGCCCGGGGTGCCGCCGGTGGAGCTGGTGCACGGGTGGGCGTCGGTCGAGGCGAAGCACCACGGGGTGTCGTTCCGGTTCGTCACCACCCATCTGGAGACCGAGCAGTTCCCGGCCGTGCAGCGGGCCCAGGCCACCGAGTTCCTCGCCGGGCCGGTCGCCGGGCCGGGGACCGTGATCGCGGTCGGTGACTTCAACTCCGCCGCGGACGGCAGCACCACCGACACGTACCAACTCCTGACCGGTCGGTTCCGCGACGCCTGGACCGAGGCCTCGCCGGGTGGGCCGGGGCTGACCTGCTGCCGCAGCGCCGATCTGAACGACCCGGCGGCGCCGCTGACGTCCCGCATCGATCTGGTGCTGCTCGACGGCGCCGCGGCGGCGAGGGATGCCCGTGTCGTGGGGGCGGAGCCGTTCCGGGCGAGCCGGCCGCGGTACACCTCCGATCACGCGGGGGTGGCGGCCACCGTCGGCTGGCGTCGCCCGGCCGGATAGGACGGTCCGGTCACGCGGCCGGGTCGCGCAACCGGCATCGACAGGGCATAGTGGCGCGCGTCGAGATCGATCGGCGTCGCCCGTTCTGGAAGGTGGTGGGAAGTGACGACGCGCCTGCGTGCCCGGGTGGCTCGAGCCGCCGCATTGTTCGCGCTGTCCGGTGGGGTGCTCGCCGGGGCCGCGACACCGGTGGCGGCCGCGCCGGCGCCGATCCGGGTCCTCAGCGTGTCCGCGGAGAACGTGGAGCCCGGCGACACGGTGCGGGTCCGCTTCCGGGTCACCAACACCGGATCCGCGGCCGAGACGGCGATCGTGGTGGTCGGTGGTGGGCTGAAATGCGTCACCGGCTGTCGCGCGGAGCCGAACCTCGGCGCCGGCAGGAGCCGCGACTTCGAGGCCACCGTCGTCGCGCCCGACGCGGCCCCGGGTGAGACGACCGGTCTGAACATCTCGGTCGCCGTGCGGCTCGGCGGGCAGAACAGTTACGACTTCAGGATGGTCTACGTGCACGGTCCGGGTGCGTCGTCGCCCGGCAAGGACAAGCCGGTCGACGGCATCTCCGGCCGGGTGCGCGACGCCGCGGGCAAGGCGGTCGGCGGTGTCGCCGTGGCCGTCAAGGACAGCGCCGGGCACGTGTACCAGGCGACGAGCGACCGGAGAGGCCGGTTCTCGATCAGGTCCACCGGCGCCCGGCCGATCGCCGCGGGCGCGATCGAGGTCGCCGCCGCCAAGGACGGCTACCGTGCCGCGAGCACGACCGTCCAGGGCAGGGCCGGGGCTGCCGCGACCGTGCAGGTGACGCTGACCGCGCTGGTCACGCCCACGAGGACGTCGGCGTCGCCGCGTGCGTCGGCGAGCCCGCTCGCGGCGGTCGCCGACGATCCGGAGCCGACGGTGACGATCGCCGGCGCGGCCGGCCCCGATCTGAGGACGGTCAGTGACGAGGGCAGCGGCCCGCTGCCGTTCGTCGCCGGCGGTGTGCTGGTCGTCGCGGGTATCGGCGCGCTCGCGCTGCTGCTCAACCGGCGCCGTCAGTAGGCGATGCTGTCCTCATGCGATCGTGTCGTCCGGCCCTGGCCGCGCTCCTGACCGCCGTCACGGTTCTGGCCGGGTGCACCAGCGGCCGGGGCGGCAGCCCCGCGCCGGCGCCTCCGGAGCCCTCGGCCGGCCCGTCGACGGCCGCCTCGGCGGACCGCGCCGCTCCCTCGTTCAGCGGGCTGGAGCAGCGGTTCGGCGCCCGGCTCGGGGTCTACGCTCTGGACACCGCCACCGGGCGGACGGTCGCCCACCGGGCGAACGAGCGCTTCGCCCACGCCTCGACGGTCAAGGCGCTGCAGGCCGGGGTGGTGCTGCGCGGCGCTTCCGACGACGACCTGCGGACGGTGGTGCGGTATGAACGGTCCGATCTGCTCGGTCACGCGCCGATCACCACGGAGCACGTCGACACCGGCATGAGCCTCGGCGATCTGCTCGCCGCGTCCCTGCGGTACAGCGACAACACCGCCGCCAACCTGCTGTTCGAGCATCTCGGCGGCCCGGACGCGCTGGAACGGGAGTTGCGCTCGCTCGGCGACCGCACCACCAGCGTCGACCGGATCGAGCCGCAGCTCAACGAGGCGCGGCCCGGGGACACCCGCGACACCAGCTCGCCCCGGGCGCTCGGCGCCACCCTGCAGACGCTGGTCCTCGGCGACGCGCTGCCCGTCGCACGCCGCGACCAGCTGACGACGTGGCTGCGGGGCAACACCACCGGTGGGCCGTACATCCGCGCGGGGGTCCCGGCCGGGTGGGTGGTCGCCGACAAGACCGGGAGCGGCGGGTACGGCACCCGCAACGACATCGCGGTCGTCTGGCCACCGGCCGGCGCTCCCCTGGTCATCGCGGTCATGTCCGACCGGGGCGTCCGCGACGCGCCGTCGGCGGACTCGCTGATCGCCGAGGCCACCGCGAAAGTCGTCGCGGCGCTGCGGCCCTGACGCCGTCTTCCGGGCGGACACGCTGATCGCCGAGGAAGTCGTCGCCTCGCTGCGGCCCTGACGCCGCGTTCTAGGCGGGTGTGGTGGTGTCGCCGGGGCGGCGCGGGACGGCCGCGAGGGCGATGTCGACGGTGGTGTGCAGGGCGTCCCGGCCGACGCCCGCCGCGGCGTGGACCGCGTTGCCCTCGCTGACCACCATCACGTAGCGGCCGAGCGCGGCCGGATCGGTGCCGGCTGGCAGGTCGCCCTCGTCGACGGCCCGGGCGAGCCGGGCGACGAGGGCCGCCTCACCGGCGAGGCGGCTGGCGGCCAGGAAACCGGCGACGGTGCCGCCGTCGCTGCCGGCGGCCAGGCCGCCCTGGATCGAGAGACAGCCGTGCGGGCGGTCGGCGCGGGTGAGGGCGTCGGCGTTGGCCCGCAGAAACCTTTCGATCACCTGGTACGCCGTGGGCGCCGCCAGCGCCTCCCGGGCGTAGGCCATGTCCGCCTCGGCGTAGCGGGCGATCGCCCGTTTGAACAGCTCCTCCTTGTTGCCGTAGGCGGCATACATGCTGGGCCGGTTGATGCCCATCGCGTCGGTGAGATCGCTGAGCGACGCGCCCTCGTAGCCGTGCCGCCAGAACACCTCGACGGCCCGGTCCAGAGCGGCCTCGCTGTCGAAGCCCCGTGGCCGTCCCCGCTCGCGCGCCTGCGTCATGTGCTCCCCCTCGGGTGATGCAGCTCATCCTAACCGATCGGTACAGAAATAGCCGGGGGCGTGCTAGCGTTCCCCACATCAGTACCGATCGGTACAGAAATGAGGTACGTCGACATGACCTTCTCCCAGCGAGCCGGACTGTGGAGCATGCAGCTGCGCTCCGCGGACCGGCCGCACATCCGCGACGCCGTCGCCGAGCTCGACGACCTCGGCTGGCGCACCATCTGGTCACCCGGCCTGGACGGCGCCGGAGCACTCGACGACGTCGAGGCGTTGCTGGCCGCCGCCCCGCACAGCACCGTCGTCACCGGCGTGCTGAACATCTGGGGCCAGACCGCTCCCGAGCTGTCCGCCCGGGTCGCGGCATTCGACAGCGCGCACGGCGCCCGTACCGTCATCGGTCTCGGCATCGGCAGCCCCGCCGGGGCCTCCGCGAGCGGGCAGGACTACGGCAACCCCGTCGAGTCGATGCGGCGTTACCTGGACCGGCTCGGCTCCGGGATCAGCGCCGACCGGCTGCTGCTCGGCGCGCTCGGCCCGAAGATGGTCGACCTGGCCGTGCACCGGACAGCCGGCTGGCACCCCTTCCTGGTCACGCCGGAGTACGTCCACGCGTACCGCGGCAAGGTCGGGCCCGGCCCCCTGATCGCGCCGCACCAGGCCGTCGTCCTGGACACCGACCCGGACCGCGCCCGGGCGGCAGCCCGCGCCGGCATCGGCATGTTCCTGGGCTTCCCCACCTACCGCAACAACCTGAAACGCCTCGGCTTCGACGACGCCGACCTGGTGCCCGGCGGCAGCGACCGCCTGATCGACGCGCTCGTCGCGCACGGCACCGCCGACGACGTCGAACGCCGGATCAGCGCCCACCTCGACGCCGGCGCCGACCACGTCGCCGTGCACGTTCTCACCGCACCCGGCTCCACCGGCCTTCCCCTCGCCCAGTGGCGCGACCTCGCCGCTCTCGTCAAGTAAAGGACCGATCATGTCTCAGCTCACCGGCAAGACCGCCCTCGTCACCGGCGCCACCTCCGGCATCGGCCTGGCCGCCGCCCAGCGCCTGGCCGCCGACGGCGCGCACGTCTTCCTCACCGGCCGTCGGCAGGACGCCCTCGACGCCGCGGTGGCGGGCATCGGCGCCGGCGCCACCGGCATCCGCGCCGACGTCGCCCGGCTCGACGACCTCGACCGGGTGGCCGCCACCATCAGGGACCACGGCGCGGGCCTCGACATCGTGTTCGCCAACGCCGGCGGGGGCGAGTTCGCCGCCCTCGGCGACATCACCTGGGAGCACTACGCCACCACGTTCAACACCAACGTCGGCGGTACGTTGTTCACCGTGCAGAGCGTCCTGCCACTGCTCAACCGGGGTGCGTCGATCATCGTGACCAGCTCCAACATCGACGTCAAGGGCGCGGCCTCGTTCAGCGTCTACGCCGCGAGCAAGGCGGCGCTGCGGTCGCTGACCCGCAGCTGGGCGGCCGAGCTGGTCGGCCGTGACATCCGGGTCAACAGCATCGCGCCCGGACCGATCGGCACTCCCGGCCTCAGCGGCCTGGCCCCGGACGCGGAGGCGGCCGAGCAGCTGCTCAAGGGGCTGGCGTCCGGCGTGCCGATGAACCGGCTGGGCCGCCCCGAGGAGATCGCCGGCGTGGTCGCGTTCCTGGCCTCCGGCGCCAGCTCGTACATGACCGGCGCCGAGCTCTACGTCGATGGCGGGGCCAGCCAGATCTGAGCGACGCCCGCCGCCCGGTTGATCACGCCTGCTAGCGTCACGCGCCTGGATCGTCCGGAGGAGTTGCGTTGGCAGGTCGCGTTCGCCTGGCCGGGGTGGTGACGGCGCTGAGCCTGCTCGCCGCCTGCGACACCGGGGCCGCGCCACCCACCGCCGGCACCCAGCCGACGGTGACGGCCGCCCCGGTGGCCTCGGCGGTCTCGGCGCACCCGGCGGGCTTGTCCGACCCGGCCGGCGCGGCGGGACCGATGGTCCCGACCACCTCGGCCGGGACCTCGCCGCCGGCGTCGTGCGCTCGTGAGAGCCGTCCGGGCGGGCTTCTCACCAGCGGCGACGCATGGCCCGCGGCCGAGTTCGACGCCGTGTCGCTGGCCGCGTACCAGCTGGACGGGACCTGCGACGGAGGCCCGGAATGGCCGCGGGACTGTGACCTCTTCGACCGCCTGCTCCTCGACGGATGGCCCGGGTACCGCGCTGAGGGCGTCCGCCACATCGCCGGCATCAGCGTCCTGAGCACCTCCGGAACCGCGATCGAGGAGCGGATTCTGCTCTTCCGGACGCCTGACGCCGTCGGCCGTCAGGTGCTCGCCGACCGCGCGAGGGCCTGCGGGGCCACCCGAAGGAGCCTGTCGAGGCAGGCGGCGCTCCACGAATTCCCGGCGCAGGCCGGCCGGCGCCGCTTCCTGGTGATCGACCGGACTTTCGCGATCCAGCTCACCGTTCCCGCCGGTGTCGACGCGACGAGACTGATCGACCTGGCACGCCGCCGCGCCGGCGCACCGCTCTGAACGACGTCCCCATCACCGGAACGAGCGGCCACACCTCGCCGCACCGATCCACCGCCGCCCCTCCGGGTGACCGCTCCCGGCGACGTCGGATCGTCGGCCGCCGCGGCGGGGTCATCCGGTGACGCCGGGCAAGCCGATCAGGCCCGCGACCAGGCCCAGCAGGGCGCAGACGCCGAGGATCCGCAGCACCGGCCACTTCAGCTTGAAGATCAGGACGGCGGCGATGACCGCGATGACGACCGGGGTCCAGCGGACGGTGGCCGGCTGCGGGTAGTGCAGGTTCAGCGGTCCGGTGGTGAGCGTGTCGCCGGCGGCGAAGAGGGTGTGGACGGCGAAGTACAGGCCGAGGTCGGCGATCACGCCGACGACCGCGGCGGTGATGCCGGTCAGGGCGGCCGACAGGGCGTGGTTGCCACGGAGACGTTCCACATAGGGTGCTCCCAGCAGGATGAACAGGAAGCACGGCACGAAGGTCACCCACGTGGTCAGCAGGGAGGCGACGACTCCGGCGACCCGCGGGTCGAGGTTGCCGGGACGGTGGTACGCGCCGAGGAACGCCACGAACTGCACGACCATGATCAACGGGCCGGGGGCGACTCGGCGAGGGCCAGGCCGCGGACCATGTCACCGGCCGACAGCCACGCGTAGTGCTCGACCGCACGCTGGGCGACGAACGCGAGCACGGCGTAGGCGCCGCCGAAGGTGACCACGGCCGTACCGGAGAAGAAGAGGCCCTGCTGGGTGTAGACGCTGCCGGTCCCGGTGGCCGCCGCGACGACGGCGACGGGCAGGAACCAGGCGAGCAGGCCGGCTGCCAGGACGACGCCGGCGCGACGGGCCGACGGCTGGTCGTGGTGCAACGCGTCGTCGGAGATCAGCGGCTGCGGCCCGCCGGGCTTCTCGCCGTGGCCCGCTCCCCCGGCCGACAGGTGGGGCGACCGGCGGTGCAGGGCCCAGCCGGCGAGCGCGGCCACCGCGACGACGATCGGGAACGGCACCCCGAAGACGGCCAGGGCCAGGAACGCCGCCACCGCGAAACCGACCAGGACCCGGTTGGTCAGCGCCCGGCCGCCGACCCGCCAGACCGCCTGCGCGACGACCGCGACGACGGCCGGGGCCAGCCCGGCGAACACGGCGGTCACCGCGGTGGTGTCGCCGAATCCGACGTAGACCGCGGAGAGGACGAGCAGGGCGACGACGCCGGGCAGTACGAACAGGGTGCCCGCGACCAGGCCGCCGCGCAGCCCGTTGAGCAGCCAGCCGACGTAGATGGCCAGCTGCTGCGCCTCCGGGCCGGGCAGCAGCATGCAGTAGTTGAGCGCGTGCAGGAACCGGCGCTGCCCGATCCAGCGGCGTTCGTCGACGAGGTGGCGCTGCATGACGGCGATCTGCCCGGCCGGGCCGCCGAAGGTCTGCAGCGAGATCACGAACCAGGCGCGCACCGCGTCGCGGAACGGAACCACGTCGCGGGCGGAGGCCCCGGCTTCGGTGTCGGTCATCATGACTCCGGAGAATCGAACAGACGGAACGGGCTCAGGCGGGCGGCCGGCCGAGCAGCAGCGCGCGACGGTGATACTCGTACAGCCCGTCGAAGAGCGGGCCGGTCAGGCGCACCACCTCGTCGTCGGGGCAGACCATCGACAGGCCGCGCAGCACGACGTCGAGGCCGGCCGCCTCCGGGGCGTCGAAACGCTCGTCGTCGAGGTCGGCCTCGTGCACGATCTCGGCGAGTTTCCACAGCACCGGGTCGGTGAGCTGGTAGCGGCGCAGGAGGGTCTCGAAGGTGCAGTCCTCACCGTGGTGGCCCAGGTCGACACCGCGCATGTCGAACGGGGTGGCGTCGGCGGGCACCGCGGCCGGCTCGGTGACGAAGACGAACCGTGCCTCCGGGCTGCCGGCCGCTCCCCTCGACCACCCGGCAATGTAACCACGGTTACCGTTCAAAGGGCCGGCGACAGAGCGACCGTTTCCCCTCGCTCGAGCGCCCGCACCCGGGTGAGCGACCGGTTGCGGCACTCGGTGAGGAAGTCGCTGAGCGGGGATTTCATCACCGCGTAGTCGTCGTAGTGGATCGGCAGCGTCAGCCGCGGGCGGATCAGGCCGGTCAGGTCGGCGCCCTGCCTGCCGTCCATGGTGAGCAGCAGGCCGAGCAGCCGGGTGCCGCCCAGGTGGATGAGCATCGCGTCGATCTCGCCGCAGCGCTGCCGGATCTCGCCGAGGTGCGGCCGGTAGAGCGTGTCGCCGGTGATGTAGAGCCGCAACCGCGGCGCGCCGTCCACCTCCCACTCGATCAGCGAGCCCATCACGTCGGGCAGCAGCCGGTCGACGAGCCCCGGGCCGTGCCGGCCGGGCAGGGCGGTGATCCGCAGCAGCTGCCCGTCACGGCGCCACTCCCGGGCGTCCCAGGTGGGCAGCCCGGTGGTGGTGAAGTCACGCCGGCGCAGGCGGCGCTGCGCCTGCGGGGTGGTGACGATCGGCAGCGTCGACGGCAGTGCCCGGCGGGCGGCCCGGTCGAAGTGGTCGCCGTGCAGGTGCGAGAGCAGCACCAGGTCGAGGGGCGGCAGGTCGGCGTACGCCATCGCCGGGTCCCGGAGCCGTCGTGTCCAGGCGCCCCAGCCGAGATGGACGCGGCTGCCCGCCGGCCCGAACGCGGGATCGGTGAGCAGCGTGAACGTGCCGAGGCGCAGCAGCGTGGTCGCATTGCCGATGAACGTGACGTCGGCGTCGAGGGCGGGGCTCATGCGGCCACCGCCGGCGCGGGCCGCGGGCGGTCGCGGACCGGTCGCGCGGCCCCGGCCGGACGGCCCGGTTTGCTGGAGGTCTGCATGCGGGCCCGGGTTCCCCGATTCGCGGCGCTCAACCCAGCATCCTCGACACCGGCAGGAACGCGTCCAGGGCGATGATCAGCGCGGCGACCGCCCGTGGTGACGGCCCACGCGGCGACGGCCGAGGCGGTGACGGTGGTGGCCGGGCGGTTCACCTGGCCGCCGAGCACGTCCCGCCGCCGGGTCAGCGGCTCCGCCGCGGAGAGCAGGGCGGGCGAGCGACCATGGCACGCGGGCCGGCGCTCAACGGCACGGACGAATGGGTACGGACGGGGCCTGGCCGTGAAGCCCGGCCCCTCAGGACCCGCCCGCGCCGACGCCGAGCAGCCCGGCGGCCATCGTCAGGATGAAGGCGACCACCATGGCGAAACCGATCAGCAGGCCGAGCCCGGCGCCGGTGACCAGGACCGTACGGCCCGCGGTGAGCGAGCTGTCGATGACCGACCGTCCCAGCGAGGGGTGGACGATCGGGGCGGGCCGGAACGGCGGGAGGTCCACACGGCTTGCGTTCATGCCCACGACGATCCACCCGCCACCTCAAGACGGCCTCCAGCCCGGGGCAAGCTCCGCGCAGGACCGGTCAGCGGGCAGCGGCGCGTTCGCGCAGCGCCTCGCACCGGCGGCCCGGTGTCACACGGTCCGGATCTGGTGCCGTAACGCCTGGTGGAGCGGGTTTCGCCGTTCCGCCGGCGCGAGACGGGTGCTGGTCTCCAGCGCCTCGGCCGCCCGGTCGGTGGCGCCGGTCTGCAGGTAGGCGCGGGCCAGCGTCAGGTAGTGGCCGGCGTGCTGCTCCCGTGGCAGGCTGGGCAGCGCCTGCTGGAGACGGCGGTGGATGGTGATCGCGTCGGCGCCCTCACCCAGCTCGACGGCGACGCTCGCCCGGGACAGCTCGGTGACCGTCCGGCCGAACCGGGTCCAGTATCGGACGGTGTCCTGCTCCAGGCGGGCGGCCACACCGTCCGCCTCGGCGAGCAGGCTCCGGGTGGTCGCGGTGTCCGCCATCCGGGCCGCCGCGGCGGCGCCCTGCAGCAGCAGCGTCCCCTCGACGACCAGCTGGGTGTGATGCGGGCGGTGTCGCGCGGGCAGGCTCGTGGTGGCCGTCATGCTGAGGTTGAGCGCCGGTGTCGTACGGCCCATCGCCAGCATGGTCGCCGCGGCGAACCGTGACGCGGCCGCGGTCAGCAGCGGATCGTGTCCCCGGGCCGCGGCCTCGATCGCCCGGTCGGCGGCCAGCCACGACAGCTGGTATTCGCCGAGTTTCCGCAGCGCCGCGGCGGTCACCTGGTAGGCCTGGCTGAGCAGGCGGGCCGCCTCCGGCCCGTCGTCGCCGCCGGCCCGGATCCCGTCGGACGTCACGGCGTCGTGCAGCAGCCGCGGCAGCGCCCCGGTCAGGCCGCCGTACTCGGCCTGCCGGTAGCACCGCCACGCGTCCCGCAACCCGACCGCGATCACCACGAGCGGCGCGGCGACCGCGTCCGGGGCGGGGCCGAGCGCGTCGCGGCGTTCCAGGCACTCCCGGATCCGTTCCAGGTTGTCGCCGATCGGGTCGCCGGTGGGCAGCGGCTGGGGGCGCGGGTCCCGGCCCATCAGCAGCGGCAGGTCGATCTGCAGGGCCGCGGCGATCCCCCGGGCGCTGTCCGCGGTGGGGATCCGGTCGAGGCCCTCCTCGACCGAGGCGACCCAGGCGTCGGACCGGCCCAGCCGCCGGGCCACCTCGTGCCGGGTCAGCCCGCGCCGCCGCCGCCAGAACGCGACCCGGCGGCCGTCCGGCACCTCCTCGCTCACCGGCGGCGAGGCACGGCCCGCGGCCGGCGCGCCGGCCGTGCCGGTGAGCTGCCCGGCGACCGCCTGGACGAAGTCGTGCGCCGTCGCCGGGAAGCCGTCTTCGCCGTCCAGGCCGAGCACGTGCAGGGTCAGCTCGTCGTGCAGCTCCCACAGAGTGACCGCCTCGGCCAGCAGCGTCGGCCTCTCGGTCATGTCATCCGGCTCGGTCGTGCCCGGCACACCGCCCGTCGGGGGCATCGGAGCCCTGCCTCTCGCATCCGGATAGGGCCGGCCGCCGTTCGGGCCGGAGTGAAATTCATCGAAATCGTCTCAGAGATCCGCCTGGGACAGGTCGCACATTCTGTGCGGTCCGGCGTACGGGCGCAACGCCCGCGTTCATCAGCGCCGCCGATGTCACCCGGTCGGTTGAATCTTGGAACAACATCGAAGAGCGTGGAACAGGATGGGTACGTGCCGAACCCGTCCGTGTCCGCAAGCCGCCCGCCGTCGGTGCTGTCGGTGAACACCGTCGCGGAACTCGCCGCCGCCCTGGGGCAGCTCCGCCGGTGGGCCCGGCCCTCACCCGCCGACGATCCGCCGACCCTGCGTGTCCTCGCCGACCGCACCGGCGTGCCGCTGGCCACCCTCTCCAACGCCCTCTCCGGCCGCATCCTGCCCGGCACCCGCGTCGTGTACGCGTTCGCCCGCGCCTGCGGCCTGCCCGACGACGACGTCACGGCGTGGACCGAGGCGCGCCAGCGGGCCGCCGACAACCGCCGCGCCCACCGCCGGGCAGCGGCCGCATCCGCCGTTCCCGCGCCGGGGATGGCCACGGTGGGCCTGGCCGCCGCGCCCGCCGCGCAGACCGCCATCATCCTCACCGCCATGCCCACCGCTGTGGCGGCGAGCTACCTGACCACGCTCCCGCCGGACCAGGCCGGCCGATACCTCACCGCGATGCCCGGCGAGGCCGCCGCCGATTGCCTGCGCACCATGCCGGCCCACGCCGTCCTCGACTGCCTCATCGCCATGCCCGCGACCACCGCCGCCGGGCTCCTGCAGACCGAGAGCCTGGTGGTGGCGGCCGACCACCTGCAGTCGATGCCGCCGTCCGCCGGTCAGGCCGTGCTCGCGGCCCTGCCCAGCGCCGTCTCGGCCCGGCTGCTGTACGAGATGCCCCGCCAGAACGCGCTGGCCCTGGTGGCGGGCATGCCGACGGACTGGAAGACCACGCTGATGGCCGACCCGGCGCTGCCCACGGCGCTGGCCATCGAGGTCCTGTACAGCGCCAACTACACCTGGGCCACCACCGTCCTCGACGCCATCGGCACGTCCCGGGCTGCCAAGATCATCGCCTCGCTCCCGCCGGACGCCGCCGCGGGCCTGCTCACCGGCCTGGCCCCGGCCCGCGCCTGCGACCTGCTGACCCGGATCCCGGCCGACCGCGCCGCCCGGGTCCTCACCGAGACCGACCCCCGGGACGCGGTGAGCCTGCTGACCGCCCTGCCCACCGCGACGGCCACCGCCGCCCTGGCCACCCTTCCCCTGAACGAGGCGGCCACCCTTCTCGAGGCCGCCGGCGCGAGCCACCGCCACCGGCTGCTCGCGCACACCGAGCCCCGCCGGGCCCGGGCGCTGCGCACCACGATCCCGGTCCCCCGCCCGCCACAGGAGCCCCAAGACCCCGCCGACCAGGCACCCCCGGCCGGAGTCCCTCACCGGTGACCGCTCGCGCCGGCCGCGCTACTCGAAGGCGGCGAGGTGACGCTCGCGGGCCCGGGTGAGGTGGTCGCGCATCGCCGCCTCGGCGCGGGACGGGTCGCGGTCCCGGACGGCGGCGGCCACGGCACGGTGCTCGGCGTCGGTGACGGCGATCTGGGCGTACGGAAAACGGCGCCGATGCAGATGCAGGTGGGCGTGCAACCGGCTGATCGCGTCGCGCAGCAGCGGGCTGGCCGACATCTGTGCCACCAGGTCGTGCAACCGGGCGTCGAGGGCGGTGAACGCCGCCTGCCAGCGAGTGTCGCCGGGCGGGACGGTGCGGGCCGCCGCCATCAGCTCCTGGACCTGAGCGCGCGTGGCGTGGTCGGCGGCCCGCCGGGCGGCCGTGCACTCCAGCAGCAGCCGCATGTCGAACATGTCGTCAAACTCGGTGACGGTGAGCAGCGGGCTGACCGTGTATCCGGCCCGCGGCCGTTTGCGGACCAGCCCCTCGGACTCCAGCCGGGCCAGCGCCTCGCGGACCGGGGTGGGTGAGACCTCCAGCTCCCGCGCGAGAGCGTCGATGTTGACCCGGTCGCCGGGCGCGAGGAGGTGCTCCAGCACCTCCTATAGGATCTACGAATTCGGCCAGCCGGTGGACCCGCGCTCGGAAGGACCGACCCCGTTGATCATCGACGCGCACCAGCATCTGTGGACCTCCGGCTACGCCTGGCTGCGAGAGCCCGAATCGGCCCGGCCGAACGTGGTCGCCAAGCTGTCCGGCCTGGTCACCGAGGCCGCCTGGGCGACGTGGACGCCGCGTGACCTGAAGCCGTACGTCGACATCGCGATCGACCTGTTCGGCGACGGCCGGCTCATGTCCGGCTCGGACTGGCCCGTCCTCGAGCCGGCGGCCACCTACGCCGACGTCAAGGACGCGATGACCGGGCTGCTCGGCGGCGCCCCGGCCGACGTGTTCGCCGGCACCGCCATCAGCACCTACCACCTGGAGCCGGGGTGAGCACGATGACGTCGTTCAGCACCCTGGTCGCGGTCGTCACCGGCGGCGGCTCCGGCATCGGCGCCGCGATCACCGCCGCGTTCCGGGCCCGGGGCGCACGGGTCGGTGTCCTCGATCTGCACCCGGGCGACCCTGCCGACGGGCTGCTGCCGGTGACCGCCGACGTGACCGACCGTGGATCGCTGGAGGCGGCGACGGCCGCGGTGGCCGAGGCGTTCGGCGGCATCGACATCCTGGTCAACAGTGCCGGGATCGGTGCGGTCGGCCCGGTCGAGGGCAACGACGACGCCGAGTGGCACCGGGTCCTCGACGTCAACGTGGTCGGCATCGCGCGGGCCACCACGGCGGCGCTGCCGTACCTGCGGCGCAGCCGGCACGGCGCGATCGTGAACCTCTCGTCGATCGCGGCGAACGCCGGGCTGGTGCAGCGGGCCCTCTACTCCGCCTCGAAGGGCGCCGTGCATTCGCTCACTCTCGCGATGGCCGCCGACCTGGTGGGCGAGGGCATCCGGGTGAACTGCCTGGCGCCCGGCACCGTCGACACGCCGTGGGTGCAGCGGCTGCTCGCGCGGACCGGCGACCCGGAGGCCGAACGTGCCCGGCTGGCCGCCCGGCAGCCCACCGGCCGGCTGGTGACCGCGGACGAGGTGGCGGCCGCCGCGGCGTACCTGGCGTCACCGGAGGCGGGCGCGACCACCGGCATGTCGCTCGCGGTCGACGGCGGCATGTCCGGTCTGCGGCTGCCCCGGCGGTGACAGCGCGCACCGCGGGATAAAGATCTCATAAGGACACTGCTGACGCTGCGCCGACCGCGCGTCCCGCACGATGCCGGGGTGCGACACGGGGTCTCGAGATTCTTCGGCTTTCTGATGGTGGTGGCGATCGTCCTGGCGGGCGGCGCGAGACCGGCGGCGGCGATCGCCTACGGCGACGACGTGCCCGACGGCGACTATCCCTTCTCGGTACGGCTGACCATGACCGGCCTGCCAAACGGCGACGGGGGCACCCGGGACAGCTCGTGCTCCGGAGCGCTGATCGCGCCCCGCTGGGTGATCACTGCCGGCCACTGTTTCCGCGACGACGACGGGCAGCACGTGAGCCGTACGGTCGCGCGCTCCACGACCGCCGTCGTCGGGCGTACCGACCTGCGGAGACGGGCCGGCCACGAGATCGAGGTGATCGGGGTCCGGCAGGCCGGCACCGGTGACGTGGCCCTCGCCGAGCTGGAGACCGCGGTCACCGACGTCCGGCCGCTGCGGATCGCCACCGGCCCGCCGGCCTCCGGGGAGAGGATCCGGCTCACGGGGTACGGCCGGACCGAGGACACCGGCGACGAGGGCTCCGTCCGGCTGCAGACGGGCCTGTTCACCGTGGACAGCGTCGGCGACTCGCTGATGGAGGTCTCCGGCGTGGCGCCGCGCCGGGACACCAGCGCCTGCCCGCACGACTCCGGCGGCCCGTACTTCCGGGAGCTGCCGGACGGCACGCCCGAGCTGGTGGCGCTGGTCAGCACCGGGCCGGAATGCCCGCACAGCGGGGCCGACCTGGGCGCCCGCACCGACGGCCTGGTCACGTGGATCGCCGGCGAGATGAACGGCGACGGGAACGGCGTGCCACTCCTGGCGCCGGTGGCGGTGCTGCTCGCCGGCGGCGTGCTGGTGGTGTTCCTGCTGCGCCGGGCCCGCCGGGTGGCGCCGGGCCGCCGTCAGTAGTCGGCGGAGGCGTCGTAGCCGGGGATGTCCATCGCCGTGGTCAACGCGAGCGCGATGACCACGGCCAGCCCGATGATCAGGCCGAACCCGGTCATCGCGACCAGGGCGGACCGGCCCAGGATCAGCACACCGTCGACGACCGACCGGCCCAGGGTGGGGTAGGTGAAGTCGGCGGGGAGCGGCTGGCCGTCCAGGCGAGATGCGTTCATGCCTCCACGATCGGCGGACCGCCTCAAGCCTGGCTCCAGCGGCCGTCAGACCGTACGCAAGGATGCTCTTGATCCGCCGGAGGCCGACAGCGCCGGCGGGCGATCTAGGCTCGGGGCATGACGACCCTTGCCGGCCGCACCATCGCGGCCCTGCGCAGCGAGCAGGACGGCCTCGCCGCCCTCGTCCCGTCGCTCACCCCCGACCAGCTGACCGGCCCGTCCGGCGCCTCCGCCTGGACGATCGCCGACGTCCTGTCGCACCTGGGCAGCGGCGCCGAGATCACCCGGGCCGGGTTCCTGGCCGCCGTGGGCAAGGCCGAGGCGCCCGGCCCCGACTTCAACCAGAGCGTATGGGACCGGTGGAACGCGTCGGACCCCCAGGATCAGGCCACCGGCTCGATCAGCGCCAACGAGACGCTCGTCGCCGATCTCGAGTCGGTGCCCGAGGACCGCCACGAGGAGCTCCGCGTCCGGACGTTCCTGCCCGACCCGGTGCCGTTCGCCCTCTTCGCGGGCCTGCGGCTGAGCGAGGTGGCCCAGCACACCTGGGACGTGCGGGTGGGCCTGGACCCGTCGGCGGCCCTCTCCGGGGAGTCGGCGGAGGTTCTCGCCGAGCACCTGGCCGGCGGGCTGGGCTTCCTGCTCGGCTTCATCGGCAAACCGAAGGAGGCGCCGGAGCAGGCGGTCGTCGCGGTCAGCGGCACGCCGTACCGGATCGTGATCGAGGAGTCGGTGCGGTTCACCACCGACGACCTGCCCGCCACGGCCACCTTCACCGGGCCGCTGGAGGCGGTGCTCCGGCTGATCTACGGACGGCTCTCCGCGGCGCACACCCCGGCCGGCACCGAGGTGACCGGCAACCTCACGCTCGACGACCTGCGCGCCACCTTCCCCGGCTTCTGACGGCCGGGGAGGCGGCGCCGGCCGGTCAGCCGATCCGGTACGGGTCGTCGGCCGCCCGGAACTCCTCACGTGCGCCCGGGACGCGGCCCTGCCGCTGACCGGCCACCCCGTAGCGGCGCAGCGCGGCCCGCCCGGACGACAGGTCCTCCGGGCGGGCGTTCCGGGACGTGGCGCGGCCGCTGCCGTCCCAGCTCATCGCGTAGTACTGGTACAACCGGACGACCTCGTCGCCGGTCAGGGGCTCGTCGGCCTCGGCGTCGACGTCCGGGGCGTCCTTGATGTACGCCTTCTCGAACGGCACCACGACCCGGTCCCCTTGCAGGTCCGCGTCCCGCAACGGCACCAGCGACTCGCCCAGCCCGAACCATCCGGTCCGTACGCTGGCCCACGCCGGCTCCCCGGCGCCGTCGCTCCACACCGCGCCGATGCTGCCGACCTTGTCCCCGGTGCTGTCGTACACGTCGTGGCCGTACAGCGTGTCGATCTGGTCTCGGGTGATCATCGTGGCTCCTCACGTCCAGGGGGTTGGTGTCCTCTCAGCTACCCGCCCGGACGGCGTGTGCACGTGAAATCACGGTGAGTCACCCGTTCGGCGCGGGAACGGGTTCACCTCAGATTCCTCTTGACCGGTAAAGAAGGCCTCGCTACTGTACCGGTATAGAAACCGAGTGAGGAGCCCGCCATGAACTTCCCCGTCGCCCTGGTCACCGCCGTCACCGCCACCCGTGACAACGTCGGCAGCGCCCGTCCCGGCGCGCCCGTCGTGCCGGACACCGAACGCCCCCGCCGCGCCCGGACGATCCGCGCCGGGGTGGCCCGCGGCCTGATCCGCGTCGCCCACGTCATCGCCCCCGCGTGACCTCGCCACCGCCGCACGGCCACGGCAGCGCTATCGTGGCCTTCTACGGCGAGGTGAGCACAGGAACCGGCGGTGACGTGGCGGCACGCGTGACATTGCAGACCATCGCCGATCGTGTCGGCGTCAGCCGCATGACCGTCTCCAACGCCTTCTCCAAACCCGACCAGCTGTCGGCGGCGCTGCGATCACGCATCCTCGCCGCCGCCGACGAGCTGGGCTACGTCGGCCCCGACCCGACGGCCCGCGCCCTGGCCCGGGGCACCACCGGCACCATCGGCATCGTCCTGACGTCGTCGCTGCGGTTCGCCTTCACCGATCAGGTCGCCACCCGCTTCCTCGGCGCGATCGCCGAGGAGCTCGCCCCCACCGGTCTGGCCATCACCCTGCTCACCTCGGCCGACAGCGGCGCCATCGTCCCGGCCCGCGACCTCGCGATGGACGGCGCGCTCATCTACTCCTGCGACCCGACGTCCTCGGTCGTCGAGGTGCTGTCGCGCCGGCGGATGCCGCTGGTCTACGTCGACCAGGACCCGGTGGCGGAGGTCTCCAGCGTGAACGTCGACGACCGGGCCGGCGCCCGGGCCGCCGCCCAGCACCTGGTCGACCTGGGCCACCGCCGGATCGGCCTGCTGCTGTCCGGCCTGCACGGCCCGCACGGCGTCGTCGACCCCGACACGCTTCCCCCCGACGGCCACGCCTCCCGTCAGCGGCTGCTCGGCTGGCAGGACGCGCTGCGCCCGGCCGGCATCATCCCGCCCGCGGTCCGCCAGGACGGCACCGGCCCGGAGCCCGCCCGTCACGCCGCCCACCTGCTGCTGGACCGCCCCGACCGGCCCACCGCGGTCCTCTGCTTCTCCGACGTCGTCGCCCACGGCGTCCTGCAGGCCGCCGCCGAGCTGGGCATCGAGGTCCCCCGCGAGCTGTCGGTGGCCGGCTTCGACGACAACCCGATCGCTGTTCAGGTCCGGCCGGCCCTCACCACCGTCCGCCAGGACGTCGAGGCCAAGGGCCGCGCGGCCGCCGCCGCACTCACCGCGGCCATCGCGCAGTCCCGCACGACCGGTGACATCACCCCCCAGCACGTCCTGCTCCCCACCGGCCTGGTGGTCCGCGACAGCACCGCGCCCCCGTCCTGATCCCCGGAAGTACGCCTCCTCGCGTCACGCCCCGCGCCGGTCAGCTCCTCCCCTGATCCGGCCGGATCCGGACCGGACGCGGCTCGGCCCGGGCGGCACGGCCTTCTCCCGGCGGAGACTTCGTACGCTGGAACGCATGGATCATGTCGATGCCGGTGTGCTGTCGATCGCCTACCTGCAGGACGGCCCGGCCGATGGCTGGCCGGTCATCCTGTCGCACGGTTTTCCGTACGACGTCCACGCCTACGACCGGGTCGTCCCGGCGCTGACCGCCCACGGCGCCCGGGTGATCCGCCCCTATCTGCGGGGTTTCGGCCCGACCCGGTTCCGGTCCGCCGGCACCGTCCGCAGCGGACAGCAGGCCGCCCTCGGGTCGGACCTGATCGCGCTCGCCGAGGCGCTGAGCCTGGACCGGCCGATCGTGGCCGGATACGACTGGGGCGGCCTGGCCTCCTGTGTCGCGGCCGCGCTCTGGCCGCACCGGGTGGCCGGGCTGGTGTCGCTGGCGGGTTACGACATCATCGACATCGAGCGGCAGCGGCACGCGTTCCCCCCGGCCGTCGAGCACGCGGTGTGGTATCAGCACCTGTTCCAGACCGAACGCGGCCGCGAGTCACTGGCCGCCCACCGCCGAGAGCTGTGCCGGATGCTGTGGCGGCAGTGGTCGCCACAGTGGGCGTTCGACGACGCGACCTTCGCCCGTACCGCCACGTCCTTCGACAACCCGGACTTCGTCGACGTCGTCATCCACGCCTACCGGCACGCGCTCGGCCGGGCCGCGGGCGATCCGGCGTACGACGCGCTGGAGGCCCGCCTGGCCACGCGCCCGCCGATCACCGTGCCCGCCGTGACCCTGGACGGCGTCTCCGACACCCTCAAACCGGGCGGCACCGCCGGCCACGCCCCCCAGTTCACCGCCGCCCACGAGCACCGGACGATCGACGCCGGCCACAACCTCCCGCAGGAAGCCCCCGACGCCTTCGCCGATGCCGTCCTGACCGTCCGCTCCCACCGGACCTGACCCGGCGCCCTGTGCGAGGGTCGTGGCATGAGTAGCCCTGTGTCAACCCGCCACGGTTTGATCTTGGTTGAGGAGTCGTTGGAGGGCTGGGTGTTGTGCGGGATCGTAGGCGGTGCTGGTGGTCCAGCACTTCCAGATGATGTCGAGCCAGGCGCGGGCCAGGATCCGCACGCTGTGCGGATGGTCGTGGCCGCGGTTGCGGGCGCGGTTGTAGAGCTCGGCGGCCCAGGGATTGCTGTGGCGGCTGTCGCCGGCGAAGTCGCAGACGGCGTCGCGCAGTTGTTTGTCGACGGCCCAGCGGAACGCGACGATGCGGGCTTTGCCGGACTCGCGGGTCGACGGTACGACGCCGGCGAGGCAGGCCAGCGAGGCCGGGGTCGGGAATCTTCCGCGGGCGTCGCCGATCTCGGCGAGCAGGCGGGCGGCGCGGATGGTCCCG
>NZ_FONV01000013.1 GCF_900113015.1 Actinoplanes philippinensis | reverse complement strand
ACCTCGAAGGTCGAGCGAGCAGGGCGATGGCCCGACGGTCACCGGTGCACTCGAACCACCATCAGCTCGAGTGAGACAAGGGTGCACCAATGAGCAGAATGAGCCGCATCCGTCGAAGGCTGCCGCGTCTCACCGGTCCCCAGGCCGTGGTGATGTCGGTCGCCGGCGTCCTCTGCGGCGGCGCCGTGGCCACCGCGCTCACCGGGCGGACCGGGATCGCCACGGCGCTGCTCGCCCTGCTCGTCGGCACCGTCCTGGCCGGGCTGATGCTGCTGTTCCGGCGGCTCGCCCGGGTGCAGAAGGCGGGGCTCGCCGCCCAGCGCGACCTGCGGACCACCGTCGAGGAGATGCAGCGCCGCCTGGTCGCCGCGGTCGAACGGGAACGCCTCACCGCCGGTGACCGGCACCTCGAACTGGCCGAGGCCATCGCCCGGGTCAAGCAGGTCACCGACCGGAAGGCCGGCTCCGCCCAGGTGCTCGGCCTGCCCCGCGAGTTCGAGGCCACCGTGCAGCTCTTCCAGGGCTTCACCCCGCGGGCCCCGATGCCGTCGTCCGGCGACTTCGCGCTCAACCCGACCGATCTGCTCGAGTTGCTGCACCTGATCCGTACCCGGCAGCCCCGTCTCGTCCTGGAGCTGGGCAGCGGCACCTCGTCGGTGTGGATCGCCTACGCCCTGGAGAAGTCCGGCGGCCGGCTGGTCTCGCTGGACCATGACGGTGGTTACGCGGCGCGGACCCGCGCGGCGCTCGCGGCCCACGGCCTTTCCGAGATCGCTGTGGTACGGGACGCGCCGCTCACCCCGTGCGCCATCGACGGGCGCGACTACCCGTGGTACGACCCGGAGGCGCTCGCCGACCTGCACGACATCGACTTCGTCCTGATCGACGGACCGCCCGCAGCGACCGGGGCGGACGCCCGGTACCCGGCCATGCACATGATCGAGAAGCGGCTCGCCGACCGGGCCACCATCGTGTTCGACGACGCCGGACGCGCCGACGAGCAGGCCGCGATGGCCGCCTGGACCGAGCGGTTCACCGGCCTGACCCGAGAGGGCGAACTGCTCGGCCGGCACGCGGTGCTGGCGTTCGCCCGGCCGCCGGCGATGGCTGCCGCCCGCGCCTGATGACCGTCACCCTGCCCCGGCGCCGCAGCCGCCCGGCCCGGGGCACGGCGCCGCCCGCCCACCGGCCCGACATCGAGGGGCTGCGGGCCGTCGCGGTGCTGCTGGTCGTCCTGGCCCACGCCGGGGTGCCCGGGCTGGCCGGCGGTTTCGTCGGGGTCGACGTCTTCTTCGTGATCTCCGGCTTCCTGATCACCGGGCTGCTGCGCCGGGAGCACGCCGCGACCGGGCGGATCCGGCTGGCCCGGTTCTACGCACGGCGGGCGGTCCGCCTGCTGCCCCTGGCCACCCTGGTGATCGTGGTCACCCTGGCCGGGGCCTGGTATCTGGCGCCGCCGGTCCGGTTCAGCGGCTACGCCACCGACGCCCTGGCCGCCGCCACCTACACGATGAACGTGCGGCTCGACACGGCCGGGACCGACTACTTCGGCGATCCGGCGCCGTCGCCGTACCAGCACTTCTGGTCGCTCGCCGTGGAGGAGCAGTTCTACCTGCTGTGGCCGCTGCTGGTGGCCCGCGGCCGGTTCGGTCCGGCGCTGATGGCGGCGGTCGCGGTCGCCTCGTTCGCCTGGAGCCTGCACACCACGTCGTACTTCGGCGCCGCCGGCCGGGCCTGGGAGCTGGGCGCCGGCGCGCTGCTCGCGCTCGTCGTGGTGCGCCGCGACCGGCCGTGGCTCGGCTGGGCCGGTCTGGCGGCGATCGGCACGGCGGCCGTCCTCTTCGACGCGACGACCCGGTTCCCCGGGATCGCGGCGCTGCTGCCGGTCCTCGGCGCCGTGGCGGTCATCGCGGCCGGCGGCAACCGGCTCCTCGGCACCGGGCCGATGCGCTGGACCGGCCGCATGTCGTACGGCTGGTACCTATGGCACTGGCCGCTCCTGCTCGTCGCCCCGCCCGGCCCGGCCGCCCGGATCGCGGTCGCCGCCGCCGCGCTGGGGCTCGCCGTCGTCAGCCATCACCTGCTGGAGAATCCGGTGCGGCATCATCGCGTGTGGACCGTACGGCCCCGCCGGGGGATCCTCCTCGGACTCGGCCTCTCCGTCTCGGCCGCCGCCCTGGCCGGGTTCGGTGTCCTCCACCCGCCGGAGATCCCGGCCCGTGGCGTGGCGCCCGACGCCGGCCTGACCGTCGCCTCCGCCGGCAACCCGGCCGGCGCCCTCGAACGGATGCTCGGCACCGGTGTCACCGCCACCGACCTGCCCGGCAACCTGACCCCCGGCTTCGACGACGCGGCCCGGCAGCGGCTGGCGCCCCAGCTCGACGGCTGCCACGTCGGGCTCACCGGGCCGTTCCGGCCGAAGAGCGACTGCTCCTACACCACCGGCCGGCGCACCGTCGTCCTCTTCGGCGACTCGCACGCCCTGCAGTGGTTCCCCGCCCTGGAGTCGCTCGCCCGGCAGAACGGGTGGCGGCTCTACAGCTTCACGCGCAGCTCGTGCAGCCCCGCCCAGATCGCTCTCGACGAGCGCCGGGCTCGGGCCCGCTACCTGGCCTGCGACACGTGGCGGACCGAGGTGGTCGGCCGGATCAGCCGGATACGTCCCGATCTGCTGGTCGTCTCGTCCAGCGTCAACTACCGGCAGGTGCTCACCGGGCCGCCCGCCGATCCGGACGCCGTCTGGCAGACCGGTTGGGTCCGCACCCTGGCCACCCTGAAGCGGTTCGCCGCCCGGGTCACGATGATCGCCGACACGCCGTTCCTGACGGTCGCGCCCGCCGACTGCCTCAGCGTCAACTCCACAGCGATCTTCCGCTGCGCCGTGCCCCGCGCCGACGTGCTGCCCGAGCCCCGGTGGCGCGAACAGTTGCGGGCCATCTCGGTCGCCTCCGGCGTGCCGGTGATCGACCCGGTGCCGTGGCTGTGCACGGCGCGATGCCCGCTCGTCGTCGGGGACACGCTCGTCTACCGGGACAGCAACCATCTGACGGAGGCGTACGCCCGCCTGGTCGCCCCTCTCCTGAAGCCCCACCTGCGGTGACGTTCCCGGCCCGCCCGGAAGAGAGCGCGCCCCCGCCGTGGGGTGACGGCGGGGGCGCGCGTTTCGCGGTGCGGGGGCACCGCGCGGGCCGGGAGGGGGTTCCGGCCCGTGCCTGACAGGTCTCCCGGTCAGAAACCGAAGTCCTGCGTGTAGTAGGCGGTGCCGCTCGCGGTGTACGCGGCGCCCACACCCACCGTCTTGAACTTGCAGTTCAGGATGTTCGCGCGGTGTCCCGGGCTCGCCATCCAGGCCTGGACGACCTCGTTCGCCGACCGGTAGCCCCAGGCGATGTTCTCGCCGCCCGGCTTCTTGTAGCCGGCCGCCTTGACGCGCGCCGAGAAGCTCGACCCACCCGAGCCGGTGTGGCTGAACGTGCCGGTCTTCGCCATCCACACGCTGTGTGCGCGGGCGGCCCGGGTGATGCTCGCGTTGACCGTGACGGCGCCGCAGCCGTGCGACTTGCGCTGCACGTTCGTCAGCTTCGCGATGTCGGCCTGCAACGTCGCGACCGGTGTCGCTGCCTGGGCCGGCGTCGCGAGGAACATCACGGCGGCGGCGGGGGCGACGGCGGCCAGGGCGAGGCGGCGGAACATCGAGCGCAAGAGAGACCCTTCCGGAGTACGGCGCCCGGCTGCACCGCCGGGCTCACCGTTCTCTTCGGCCCGCTCTCATCCTGCTCGAATGCCGATCAGGTGCCTCCTCGTCGCCATCCGGTTGCCGCCCCGGCCGCTAGGCGCCGGCGGCCGGGAGCGGGGGCAGCACCTGGCCGGAAGCGGCGATGATCTCGCCGGTGATGGCCTCGCCGGTGGGCGCCGGGGGCGTCAGGAAGTCGTCGACGGCCTCGGCGTAGCGGGCGTGCGGATGGTTCTCGCGGACGAAGGCGAGGCCGCGTTCGCTCTGGGCCAGCAGCGCCGCCGGATCGCGGTGCAGACGGGTGGCCACGTCCGCCACCTCGCCGGCCGTGGCGTAGAGGGCCGCCGTGCCGAAGACCGCGGCGTGGTGGTGGGGGAGCACCGGGATGCAGCCGGCGGCCATCGCGATCAGGACTTCCGGGCAGGTCGCCGGGAGCCGCTCGTCGACGGGCAGGTGCAGGTAGAAGTCGAGCTGGTGCAGGAAGCCGCGGGTGTCCAGGTCGGACGGCCGGAAGACGAGCCAGCCGTGCGGGACGGCGGCGGCCGGCTCGTTGCGGTCCAGGACGCGGACGTCGAGGGCCGGTGACGTGGCGGCGCGCAGGCGCTGCCATTCGGCCGGGCCGCCCGCGCAGATGCGGCCGATCACCGGGCGGTCGGCGCGCGGGCCGGAGCGGTGCAGCCGCCAGCGCCGCAGGTCGACGGTGCCGGGCAGGTCGGTGGTGGTGAGCCGGGCGCTGAACGGGGCGTCGGCGAGGTCGGCGCGGGCGGCGGCGTCGGCGGGCGCCCAGTGCGGCTCGACGCCGAAGAGGCGGCGGGACTCGGCGGCGCAGTGCGCGGCCGCGGACGTCCACGACGGGTCGGCCGCGATCACGACCCGGGCGGCGCGGATGCCGGACGGGACGCCGGGCGCGAACCCGAGGACCTCCGGGTCGTGCACGAGGACCAGCCGGGCGTGCACGTCGTCGGTGAGGACCACCTGGTCGATCTCCCCGGCGTTGATCATCTGCTGGAGGGCCGGGTCCAGCCGGGCCGGATCGCCCGCGACGCTGCCGAGAGTGTCCAGGTGCAGGACGGCGACGGCACGGCCGGGCCCGGTGAGGGCGCGCAGGCGTTCGGCGACCGGCCAGGCGGTGTCGCCGTGGGCGTTCCAGTCGCCGGCCAGGATCACGTCGTAGGAGGCGCGGCGCAGCCCGGCGTCCCCGGCCAGGCCCCGGGGCGCGGCGAACGGCCGCTCCCGCGGCGAGCGTGGCCGTACGGCGGTCTCCGTGCCGGCGGCGACGCGGGCGTGCCAGGCTTGGAACGCCGACAGGTACGCGCGGCGTGCCGGATGCATCCAGCCGGGACCGATGTCGGCGCCGGACAGCGACCCCGTGGTGAGCCGGATCAGGGCGAGCGGCTCGTTCCCCAGGTGGCGGACCGCGGGCCGGCCGAACACCGCGCGCGCGCGTTCCACGTACTCCGCGTCGGCGCCCTTGCGGACCGGGTCGAGGTAGCCGAGCCGGTCGAGCGCGGCCTCCCGGCGGATCATCAGCGACGACAGGTTGTACGACCGGAACTCGGCGAACCCCGGCCGGGTGACCACCAGATCCTCGGTGACCCGGATGGCCGCCGAGGTGGTGGCGACGACGGCCGGGTCGGCGAGCAGCGGGGCGGCCTGGTGTTCCAGCCGCAGCGGGTGCGACCAGTCGTCGGAGTCCTGGAAGGTGACGAACTCGCCGCTGGCGATGTCGAGTCCGGCGTTGCGCGCCCGGTAGGTGCCGCCGTTGGCCGGGATCCGGATGACCCGTACCCGCGGGTCGAGGGAGGCCGCCCGGTCCAGGACGGACTCGTACCCCGCCGCGGACCCGTCGTCGACGACCAGGATCTCGTGGTTGGTCCAGCTCTGCGCCACCAGCGACCGGACCGCGGTGACGAGACCGGGCCCCGGCTGGTACGTGGTGACGATCGTGGTGATCCGGTGCGCCGAGCCGTGCCGGGGCGCCGGGTTCGACCGGATCCGGTCGAACCCGGTGACGTCGGCGGGCACCAGGGTCAGGCCGGGCGGCGCGAACAGCTCGGCGAACCGGTCCGGCCACTCGTCCTCGGTGGCCATGTCGACGGCGAGCGCCGCCCGGATCGGCTCCGGCACCGACGGGTAGTCGGCGAGCAGTTTCGCGACCCGCACCGGGTCACCGGCGGCGAACGCGATCTGCGCGTGCAGTCCCTGGTGGACGGGCGCGACCCCGGCCGGGCCGAAGGTGCGCAGCAGCGAGTCGAGCAGGGCCAGGCCGTCGCTCCGGTCGCCGGGATGCAGGTTCTGCAGGATGACGACCCGGGCGAGCTCGCCGAGCGCCCACGGGTCGGCGTCCGGGAAGAGCCGGCCCTCCCGCGCGGCGGCGACCAGCTCGTCGGCCGGGCGGCGGGCGGCGGCGTGCGCCAGCAGCGTACGGACCCCCGCCGACCGGGTGTGCAGGGCGGCCGTGGCGGGACCGGACGGCGCGACCGCGGTCAGGTTCCGCCAGTAGCGTTCCAGCAGGTCCGTCCCGTACGCCTCCGGTGTGGTGTGCTGCCTGCGCATGGCCCCCCTCGACTGTCTGGAGGATCAACGCGCCGGGGCGGGGGTGCGTGACGCCGGGTGTGCACGGTTCGTTGACCTGACCATGACCGCGACCGTTCACGACGTGGCGATCCTCTCGGACTTCCGCTATCCGGGCGGCACGTCGGCCAGCATCGCCGCGGAGGTCCGTGCCCAGGCGCGGGCCGGCCTGACCACCGTGCTCGTGCACGTGCGGTCGCCGCACCTGAAGCGGGACCGCCCCTTCCATCCGCTGATCACCGCGCTGATCCGGGACGGGTCGGCGTACCTGGCCGCGGAGGGCGAGGAGGTCTCCGCGAAGCTGCTGGTGGTCCGGCAGCCCCGGATCTTCACCGAGGATCTCGCGGCCCGCCCGCCGGTCCGGGCCGGGCGGGCCGTGATGGTGCTGAACCAGGCGCCCGGTGACGCCGGCGACCCGGCCCGCTACTACGACTTCGCCGCGGTCCGGGAGCGGGTGGAGGGCCTGTTCGGCGCCGGGATCGAGTGGGCGCCGATCAGTCCGCAGGTACGCGCCGAGGTGCTCCGCGCCGATCCGGCCGCGACCCTGACCGGCATCGACTGGCACGAGATCATCGACGGCTCGGAGTGGTGGCGGGAGCGCCCGGCCCGGACCGGGGCGCCGGTGGTCGGGCGGCACGGCCGGCCCGACCCGGTGAAGTGGCCGCGCACCCGTCAGGAGCTGCTGCAGGCGTACCCGGACTCGCCGGACGTCCGGGTGCGGGTGCTCGGCGGCGGCGAGCTGGCCGTCGAACGGCTCGGCCGGCAGCCGGCGAACTGGGAGCTGCTCGAGTTCGGCACGGTCGAGCCGGTGGACTTCCTGCACACGCTGGACTTCTTCGTCTACTTCCACGACCCGGACCTGATCGAGGCGTTCGGCCGGACGATCATGGAGGCGATGGCGGCCGGGGTCCCGGTGATCGTCGGCGAGCACTTCCGGCCGATCTTCTCCGACGCGGCGCTCTACACCACCCCGGCCGGTGTGCTGCCGCTGGTCCGCGAGCTGCACGCGAACCCGGACCGGTACCGGGCGGTGTCCCTGCGCGGGCGGGAGTTCATCGAGTCCCGGTACGGCTACCCGTCGCACCTGGCCCGGCTGGCCGCCCGCGGGATCCGCCCGGACGCCCCGCCGCCCCCGGCTCTGCCCGCGCCCCGTCCCGCCCCGCGCCGAGGGGTGCTGCTGGTCAGCGACAACGGCGTCGGCCTGGGCCACCTGTCGCGGCTGATGGCGATCGGCCGCCGGCTGCCGAAGGACACGCCCACCGTGGTCGCCACCCAGTCGCACGGCGCGATGGTCGCCCACCGGGAGGGTTTCCTCACCGAGTACATCCCGTCCCGCAGCGTGCTCGGCCTGCCCCGGCCCGCCTGGACCGAGCTGTTGCGCAGCCGCCTGGAGCACCTGATCGACCTGCACGGTCCGTCGATCGTGGCGGTGGACAGCGTCCCGCACGACGGCATCGTGGCCGCCGCCCGTGCCCGTCCGGAGATCACCTGGGTGTGGGTGCGCCGGCCGATGTGGCGCCGGGACACCGGGGCCGAGTGGATCGAGCGGCGGTCGGCGTTTCAGCACGTCCTGGAGCCGGGGGAGTTCGCGGCGGCGGCCGACGAGGGCCCGACCGTCGACGACCGGGACGGCGTGTTCCCGGTCCGGCCGATCACCTACCTGGACGCCGCCGAGCTGGTCGGCGCCGAGGAGGCCCGGGCCGCCCTGGACCTGGCGCCCGGCCGCCCGGCGGCTCTGCTGCAGCTCGGCGCCGGGAACATCAACGACATCTCGTCGCCGGCCGCCCGGATCGCGCGGCACCTGCGCGGCGCCGGGTTCCAGGTGGTGCTGGCCGAGTCGGCGATCGCCTGCGAGCCGATGCCCCCGGTGCCCGGCGCGCACGTGGTCCGGGTCTACCCGATCAGTCGATATCTGCGCGGATTCGACCTGGTGGTGAGCGCGTCGGGTTACAACTCGTTCCATGAGCTGATCGCGTTCGGGATCCCGTCGGTGTTCGTGCCGAACCGGGAGACCGCGCTCGACGATCAGGTCAGCCGGGCCCGGTTCGCCGCGGCCGCGGGCGCCGCGCTGATCGTCGAGGACCCGGACGGCGACGACCTGGACCGGGTGCTGGCCCGGGCGGTGCGGGCCGAGGTCCGTGACGGCCTGCGGCGGCGCTGCGCGGAGGTGGCCCCCGGCAACGGCGCCGCCGACGCCGCGGCCTGGCTGACCGCTCTCACGTGAGGAGGACGTGATGCCCGACGACGACATGCAGTCCCTGGTCGTACGGCTGCGCACGATCGAGCAGGAGCGGGACGCGTGGCGGTCCCGCTGCGCCGGCCTGGCCTCCGAACGCGACGAGGAACGGGAGGCGGCCCGGCGGCTGCGGGGCAGTGGGTCGTACCGGCTGGGCCGTGGCCTGGTGCGGCTGGCCCGCGACCCGCTGCGGCTGATGCGCCGGAGGGGCCGCGGCCCGGCGACGCCGCGCCGCCGGACGGTCAAGCGCCCGCCGCAGGCCCGCCTGTACGTGGCGATCGGCCTCGACCTGGACCGGCTGCGCGAGTTCACCGGGACGGTCCGCCGCCGGTTGCTGGTCGAGCCGGACCACCGCGCCGTGATCCTCACCGACAACCCGGAGTTCTCGCTGCTGCGCGGGTCCGGGGTGATCCTGGAGTACCTGCCGGACCGGGCCACCTGGGAGCGGCACCGCCCGGACCGGCCGTGGGACGTGGTGCTCTCCGAGCGGCTGTCCCGGCTGTTCGCCGAGCACGACGCGACCGACGTGGTCTTCGTCGACCCGGAACGGCCGCCGACCCTGCCGGAGATGCTGGACACAACCCCGCCGGGGCGCACGTCGTTGCAGCAGTCATGACGGCTCAAACCGTGACGATCCCGGCGGCTCGTTCCCCGGAGACGCCGGAACGGCCGGACAACCCACGCCTGTGGGGGCACATCGCCCGCCGCTGCGTGCTCGTCCCGGCGATCGTCCTGACCCCGCTGCTGGCCGTCGCGCCGTCCCGCGACCACCGGTTCAACGTCTACTGGCACGGCGGCATGTTCCGCGACGACCCGGCCGCGATCGTCTCGCACACCATCGCCAGCGGCGACGCCTACCTGCGGCTCGGCAACTTCCGGCCGCTCGGCCGGATGCTGGAGAAGAGCCTCGACCTGCTCGCCTTCACCGGCATGCAGCAGCTCGGCCTGCCCGCCACGGTGATGCTGCGGGCCGTCTCGATCCTCGCGGCGATCGCCCTCACCCTGGCCGTCGTCGTCCTCGCCGAGAGCGTCCTGAACCGCGGCCGGCTGATCGGCGGCACCCCGTCGGCGGTGGCGCTGCTCCTGCCGTACGCGGTCGGCGCCGGATTCGTCGCGGCCGGCCAGGACAGCACCGTCATCCTCTTCGGTGGCCTCTACTTCAGCACCGCCGCCGTGGTCCTGCTGGTCGCCGCCGCGGCCTGCCGGCTCGACCGGCTCCGCTGGTGGAACGGCGTGCTCGCGGTCACCGCCGGCGCCGGCCTGGCGGTCTTCAACGAGCCCGCCTACTTCGCCGTCCCGCTCGCCACGGCCGCGGTGCTGATCCGTGGCCGGTTCGTGCTCGGGCTGGGGCCGCGGCGGCTGCTCGCGTCGCCCGGAGCGCGGTTCGCCGGACTGCTCTGGGCCGGTTTCCTGCCGGTCTTCGCCGCGGTCCGGTGGATCATCCGCGGGTTCTGCGCCGACGGCGGCTGCTATCAGGGGTCCGACCTGGTCGTCGACGGGCGCACGATCCTGCTGCTGCCGGTCCGGATGACGGCCTGGCTGCCGCCGCTGCAGTGGCGGGCTGCCACCGACGCCACCACCGGGGCGTGGCTGCGCGGCGTGGTTCCGGTCGTGGTGTTCGTGCTGCTGGCAGTGCTTGCGGTGCGTACCCGGAAGGTGGTGGGGGAAGCCGCACGCCCGGCGAACCGGGCCCTGACCGGCCTCGCCGCCCTCGCCCTCGTGATCGTCGCCTGCGGCGCCCTGCTCGCCACCCTGAGCGTCGCCGTCCGGGTCGCGATGAGCGGCGCGCAACTCTGGGAGCAGGGCTGGCGTGACTCGGCGCTGACCGTGCCCGGCGGGATGCTGCTCGCCGTCGCGCTGCTGCTGCTCGCCGGCCGTCGCGCCCCGGCCGTCCTGCTGGCCGCCCTGGTGCTGTGCGGCGCCGTGTCGGCCACCGCGAACCGTGCCTACGCCGACGCCACCACCACGCTGAAGACCGCCCAGCTGGACAACCGGATCGCCGCGGCGATGGGCGGCTTCGAGCGGTCGAAGGCCGGCAACAGCCGCCGCTGCGCCCTGCTCGACGAGGCGCTGCAGACCAACCAGCACAAACCGTTCCTGCAGCACCGCTACACCGATTCGCTGGACGTGGCCGCCCGAACCCTGGCTGGCGTGCCGTTCTGCGACCGGGCGGTGGCCCGGTGATCTCGGTGGTCGCGCCGATCTACAACGAGGGGCCGGGTGTCGAACGGTTCACCGCCCGCCTCACCGAGGTGCTCCAGGCCGCCTCCCTCGACTACGAGCTGGTCCTCGTCGACGACGGCTCGGCCGACGACTCGTGGTCCCGGATCGCCCGGCAGGCGCTCGTCGACCCGCGGGTCCGCGGCCTGCGGCTGTCCCGCAACTTCGGCAAGGAGGCCGCCCTGCTGGCCGGTCTCGAACACGCCGCCGGCGACGCGGTCGTGATCATCGACTCCGACCTGCAGCACCCGCCGACGGCCATCCCGGCGATGGTCCGGCGCTGGCAGGAGGGCGCCCAGGTGGTCGAGGCGGTCAAACGCAACCGCACCGGCCAGTCGCTCGGCAACCGGCTCGGATCCAAGCTGTTCAACCGCACGTTCACCCGGTTCACCGGTGTCGACCTGGTCGACGCCACCGACTTCCGGCTGCTCGGCCGCCCGGCCGTCGACGCGCTGCGCCGCATGCCCGAGCACTCGTCGTTCTTCCGCGGCACCAGCAGCTGGATCGGGTTCACCCGGGCCACCGTCGAGATCGACATCGACCACCGCGAGGGCGGCGCGTCCCGCTGGACCGTCCGCGGCCTGTGCCGCCTCGCCGTCAACGGCCTGACGTCGTTCACCTCGGCGCCGTTGCACATGGTGACACTCGCCGGGTTCGGCTTCGCCGTGTTCGCCGTCGTCCTCGGCATCCAGACGCTGGTCCGCTGGATGAGCGGCGGCTCGGTGGCCGGCTTCACCACCGTCATCCTGCTACTGCTGGTGACCGGAACGTTCGTCCTCATCGGCCTCGGCGTGATCGGTGAGTACCTCGCCCGGATCCACGAGGAGGTCCGCGGCCGCCCCCGCTACCTGGTCCAGGAGCGCGCCGAGTCCACCGTCTCCGACCGCTGGGTGGTCGAACAGCGTGCCGAACGCTGAGTCCTTCGCCCGGATAGCCCGATACGGCGTGAGTGGCGTGCTCAGCGCACTCACCCATTTCACCGTCGGCCTGGCCGCCAACGTGCTGCTCGGACTGCCGGCGGTCCTCGCGTCGTCCCTCGGCTTCGCCGCCAGCATCGCCGTTTCCTACGTGCTGCAACGCACGTGGGTCTTCCGCTCCGGCACGGCACACACGGTCACCGGGCCGCGGTTCCTCACCGTCACGGCCGCGGCCTTCGGCCTCAACGCGGCCGTCCTGTGGGCCGGGGTCTCCCTGCTCGGCGGCCCGTTTCCGGTGGTCCAGGCGGTGGCGATCCTGCTGATCCCGGTTCT
This sequence comes from Actinoplanes philippinensis, assembly GCF_900113015.1. GTDB lineage: Bacteria > Actinomycetota > Actinomycetes > Mycobacteriales > Micromonosporaceae > Actinoplanes > Actinoplanes philippinensis. Next base: position 311,708 of record NZ_FONV01000013.1, on the reverse strand, counting down.
CAACTACCTGCTGCATTCCCGGTGGACCTTCACCTGATGCGGTACGGCCCACGCAGGGCGACCGTGGCTGTCCGCGCGAGGTGACTGCCCGCTCCCGGCCTCCACCGCGCCCGCCGGGCCGAATGCGGTGGTCACCGTTCCCGCGCGTCGACGTCCGTGGTCCGGCTCACCGGTCCACGCCGCTGTCCCGCCCGGAACAGGCCGCTTGGCGGTCAGCGGCGTACCGGACGGGCGCCCCGGCCGATCAGAGGCGGTGGGCCGCGCGGACGGTCGTCACGCCCCGGGTGTCGAAGAAGCGTTTCGCGATGCCGGCCAGGTGGTCCGGGTCGTACTCGCGGTGGTTCTGAACCAGGATGACCAGGTCGGCGGAGGCGGCGGCGCCCTCCAGATCGTCGGTGCGGGAGACCGGGACGCCGTCGAGCTCCCAGGTGGTGACGTGCGGGTCGTGGTAGGCGACGGTGGCGCCGAGAGCGGCCAGCTGGCGGGCCAGCGGGGCGGCCGGCGACTCGCGCTGGTCGGCGATGTTGGCCTTGTAGGTGATGCCGAGCAGCAGGACGGTGGCACCGCGGACCGCGTGGCCGTCGGTGTTGAGGAGGTTCTGGGCGCGGCGGGCCACGTACGCCGGCATCGTGGTGTTGATCTCCTGGGCCAGCTCGACGAAGCGGAACGGATAGCCGAGCTTGCTGCGCACGTTGTGGGACAGGTAGTTCGGGTCGATCGGGATGCAGTGGCCGCCGACGCCCGGGCCGGGGTAGAACGCCTGGAAGCCGAAGGGCTTCGTGGACGCCGCGTGGATCACGTCCCACAGGTCGATGTCGAGCTCGTGGCAGAACCGGGCCATCTCGTTGACCAGGGCGATGTTGACGTGGCGGTACGTGTTCTCGAGCAGCTTCGCGGTCTCCGCCTCCCGGGTGGAGCGGGTCCGCACGACCGTCTCGACGAACCGGCCGTAGAACGCCTCGGCCCGGTCGGTGCACGCCGGGGTGTACCCGCCGACCACCTTGGGGGTGTTGTGCGCGCCGTACACCTCGTTGCCGGGGTCGATCCGCTCCGGGGAGAACGCCAGGTGGAAGTCGATGCCGGCGGTGAGCCCGGAGAGCTGTTCGAGCCGGGGCCGGACCTCCTCGTCGGTGGTGCCCGGGTAGGTGGTCGACTCCAGCACGACGAGCATCCCGGGACGCAGGTTGCGGCCGACCGCGGAGGTGGCGCCGAGCACGGCCCGCAGGTCCGGCCCGTCCCCCTCGGCGAGTGGTGTGGGCACGCAGATCACCGCGGTCCGGGCCTGCCCGATCAGCGTCTCGTCGGAGGTTGGGCGGAACCCGCCGGCCACCATCTCGGCCACGTCGGCGTCGCTCAGGTCGTCCACGTGGGAGCGGCCGGCGGCGAGCGACCGGACCACCGTCTCGTCGATGTCGAAGCCGAGGACCGACATGCCGGCCCGGATCGCCTGCTGAGCCAGCGGCAGCCCGACATAACCGAGGCCGAGGATGACGACGTCGTAGGTCAAGGGAGTCTCCTTCGTACGGAAAGGTCAGGCGACGGGAGGCAGCGCCACATCGGGTGGGACCGGCCGGTCGTCCCGGCCGGGGCCCGGTTGCCGGGGCGCCGCGATGGTGCGGACGTTGCGGTGCTGCAGCTCGAACGGGGACGTGAACGGCAGGTAGGCCGGCAGGAACTCGGCGACCAGCGCTTCCTGGTCGGCGACGGCGGCGCTGTGCACGTCGACGTCGTTGAGGCAGAACGCATCGACGTCCCGGCTGCGCAGCAGACGCGCCAGCCGCAGCGGTGTCACCGGCTCGGACAGGTCGGTGTAGAGGTAGCGGATCCGGCCCGGCGCGGCCCGGCCGGTGAGGTACGCGTAGTACTGCTGCAGCGAGGAGAGCAGCGAGATGTCGTCGGGGTGCCGGAACTGGTGCCCGGCGGTGGCGGTGACCTGGTCGGTGAACCGCTCCTCGATCTCGGCGATGACGCTGCGCCGCGACGGGTGCGGGGTGTGCATCATCTTGCGGGTCAGCATCCGGCCGAAGGTCTCCTGGATGAGCCGCCGGTTGTTCTTGGCGGCCGAGTCGGCGGGCCGGTCGGCGGGCCCGCGCGGCGCGGTGTCGACCCGGGCGGCCGAGGCGAAGAACTTGGTCAGCCCGCCGGGGGTGAAGAACATCTCGGGGGTGACCGGCCGCCCCAGGATCACGTCGTCGTTGAGGTAGAGGAAGTGCTCGGCCAGGCCCGGGATCCGGTGCAGCCGCGACTCGATGGCCTGCGAGTTGAAGGTCGGCAGCCGCCCGGTGTCGCCGAAGATCTCCCGGTGGCCGACCACGGTGAGCCGCGGGTGGGCCCGGTCCAGCCAGGCCGGCGTCTGGTCGTCGGTGACCAGGAAGACCCGGCGCACCCAGGGCGCGAAGCAGTGCAGGGCGCGCAGCGAGTAGCGCAGCTCGTCCCGGCTGGCGAACCGGGAGTCGTTGGCCGCCTGCGCGTTGACCTCGCCGACCCACGGGTTCTCGGCGAGCGCCCGCGTCTTGCGCCGCTGCCACTCCGGGTCGCCGCCGTCCACCCACGTGTAGACCACGTCGATGGGGAAGTCGACACGATCCGGGTCGACGGACGTGAAGACCCGGCGGGTGCGGTAGCCGGTGGTGTCGCCGGGCGCGCAGAACGACCCGAACACCGGTTCCGCGGCGACGGTGACCGGCTCGGTGGCCGGGATCGAGTCGGCCACCGGGTTGCGGCGCGGCGACACCAGCCGGCCGTCGCGTTCGGTCCAGAACTCGACCTCGCACGCCAGGTCGTGCCCGAGCACCATGCTGCCGCCGGGGTCGGTGACCGGCCAGCAGACCGACACCACCCGCGGCGCCCGGCGCCGGCCGGCCACCGTCACCCGCAGGGAGCCGTGGTCGTCGGCGACGTGCCGGCGCAGCGCGGCGAGAGCCTCGGCCCGGTCGGCGCAGCGGACGGCGACGGCGGTACGCCCGGCGGCGCGGACCGGCACCCGGAACCAGTCGACGCCGGCCGCGTCGAGCGCCCGCACGGTCCGGTCCAGGTTGTGGCGGCGGATCTCGGCGGGGGCGGCGGCCGGGTCGGTGCGGGCGGTCAGGATGCCTTCGGCGGTGCGTACGCGCAGCGTGGCCCCGCCGGCGCCGCGGGTCCGGGGGCCCAGCGGCATGAAGGTGCGGGCCACCCGGAGGCGCCGTTCCGGGGCGACGCGGGGCAGGACACGCGCCTCGACCGTCTCGAAGATCCGCCGTCGGACCGGCCACGGGGCCAGCCGCAGGACCTGTCGCAGGGCCACGCCGTCGTCCTTTCGCCGCTCATCCGCCGAGGGTTCAACGTCCAGGATCAGAGCGAAGTTGCGGTCTATATTCCCCTTAAGTGCGTTATACGGCTTCTGTGCGACCGCCGTGCTGATTCGTGCCGTCCTCACCCCTAGGGGAACGGCTAAGGGTCTCGGCCGATGCGGGCCGTTGCGCCGGAAAGGCATGGTGGAAGAGGTGATGTCAGACGACGGCGGGAGGCCGGCGATGGGTAAGGCGATCGCGTTCGTGGTGGGGCTCGTCGCGGTGGGCTGGGTGGCCAGCTGGCTGCTCGGACCGCTGCTCTGGTATCTGTTCCTCGGCGCTCTGGTGATCGGCGGCGGCGCCGTCCTCTACGCGGCGGCCAAGCGCTCCCTGGCCCCCGGCACCCGCACCCAGCGGCGCATCGAGGCGGCCGCACGGACCTACCGCATGCGGAACCGGTGAGGAAGCGCCGGTACGGCTAGGCTTGCGGTCGACGTGACCATTCAGACCAACGGGAAGTCGCACCGTGTTTGACACTTTGAGTGACCGCCTCTCCGGGATCTTCGGCAAGCTCCGCGGCAAGGGCAAGCTCACTGATGCCGACATCGACGCCACCGCGCGCGAGATCCGTCTCGCGCTGCTGGAGGCGGATGTCGCGCTGCCCGTGGTCAAGGCGTTCATCGCCAGCCTGCGGGAGAGGGCCCGGGGCGCCGAGGTCTCCCAGGCCCTCAACCCGGCCCAGCAGATCATCAAGATCGTCAACGAGGAGCTGATCCAGGTCCTCGGCGGCGAGGGGCGGCGGCTGCAGTTCGCCAAGCAGCCGCCGACCGTGATCATGCTGGCCGGCCTCCAGGGCTCGGGTAAGACGACGCTCGCCGGCAAGCTGTCCCGCTGGCTCAAGAACCAGGGTCACCAGCCCCTGCTCGTCGCCTGTGACCTGCAGCGCCCCAACGCTGTCAACCAGCTGCAGGTGCTCGCCCAGCGCGCCGGGGTGGACGTCTACGCCCCGCAGCCGGGCAACGGCGTCGGCGACCCGGTCCAGGTGGCCCGCGACTCGATCGAGCACGCGAAGCGGACGGCGAAGGACATCGTCATCGTCGACACCGCCGGCCGGCTCGGCATCGACGCCGAGATGATGCAGCAGGCCGCCGACATCCGCGCCGCCGTCGATCCGGACGAGGTCATCTTCGTCATCGACGCCATGGTCGGCCAGGACGCGGTGCGTACCGCCGAGGCGTTCCGGGACGGCGTCGGCATCACCGGTGTGGTGCTCTCCAAGCTCGACGGTGACGCCCGCGGTGGCGCCGCGCTCTCCGTCCGGCACGTCACCGGCCAGCCCATCCTCTTCGCCTCGACCGGTGAGAAACTGGAGGACTTCGACGTCTTCCACCCTGACCGGATGGCCGGCCGGATCCTCGACATGGGCGACCTCCTGACCCTCATCGAGCAGGCCGAGCAGGCCTTCGACGAGGATCAGAAGGAGAAGATGACCAACAAGCTGCTCGGTGGCGAGCAGTTCACGTTGGAGGACTTCCTGGACCAGCTGATCGCGGTCCGCCGGATGGGCCCGATCGCCAACATCATCGGCATGATGCCCGGCATGGGGCAGCTCAAGGGCCAGCTCGACGAGCTCGACGACAGCCACTTCGACCGGGTCACCGCGATCATCCGCTCGATGACCCCGGGCGAGCGCACCAACCCGAAGATCATCAACGGCTCCCGCCGGTTGCGGATCGCCAACGGCTCCGGCGTCACCGTCATGGACGTCAATCAGCTGCTCAATCGCTTCACCGACGCGCAGAAGATGATGAAGCAGATGAGCGGCATGATGGGCCTGCCGGGCGGCCGTCGCAGCGCGACCAAGAGCTCGAAGAACAAGCGCAAGGGCGCCAAGGGCGGCGGCAACCGGCCGCGGGTCGGTGGGCGTCCCGGGGGGATGCCGGGCGGCTTCCCGGGGGGCATGCCGCAGTTGCCGCCGGGGCTCGACCCGGGCGCGCTCGGTGGGGGCCAGGGCGTGCCGCCGGGCTTCAAGCTGCCGAAACTCGACTTCAACAAGCTGAGCAAGCCGCCGAAGGACGACAATCGTTGATCGACAACTAGTCGCTGTTCTAGTTGAATTGCGCTAATAGTCAGGGGGCTAGTAGTATGGGAGGCGATCCAAGCGAGGAGGAGCCCGTGACCGCCACCCTTGATCTCCCTGACCTGCGCGACAAGCAGGACTGGACCGTCGATGACTTGGCCAGCCTTCCGTCGGATCTCAAGTATGAGTTGATCGACGGAAGGCTGATCTTGCCAGCCCCTACTCTTCTCCATCAGGTTCTCGGCGTTGAGTTAGTCCTCATGCTGCGACCTGGCTGCCCACCCGGCTACACACCTGCACCCGACCTGTCTCTTGAGATTGATCATCGGAATGAACCGCGTCCCGATGTGGTCGTCACGAACCTGCGATATGCGATGCGATCACCTGTGCCGGTCGATGGCGCGATGCTCGTCATCGAGATCATCTCGCCGACCTCGCATTTCCGGGACATGCATGCGAAGACCGAGGTCTACGCCGCAGCAGGCGTCGAGAATTACTGGGTTGTCGACCCGACCTTCGACGACGCTGTGGTGATGACCGTCTTCCAGCGGAACGGCACCGGTAAGTACCAGCAGGCACTCAGTACCAGCAAGGTCTTCGATACCGACGTGCCCTATCCGATCACCATCGATCTGCCGGCCCTGACCGCTCTGCGTGACAAGTACCTCGCTGCACGAGATGAGGCGTGATCCGGTAGGACTTACGGCATGGCGTTTCATGTGCGTGGGACGGTTCTGCCGGACGGTGAGGTCCGGGATCTGTGGCTGGTGGGGGACAGGGTCACCTACGAGCCGGTGGCCGGGGCCGAGACGATCAGTGACGGTGGGTTCGTCGTTCCGGGGCTCGTCGACGCGCACTGCCACCTCGGCATCGCCTTCGGGGCGAAACCGATCGAGAGTCTCGACCAGGCCCGTGAGCTGGCCGCCATCGACCGCGACGCGGGTGTCCTGGCCCTGCGTGACGCGGGTTCCCCTTTTCCGTACCCCGAATTGGACGACGAACCGGGCGTGCCCCGCCTTGCCCGCGCCGGTCGCCACGTCGCCGCTCCGCGGCGCTATCTGCGCGACATCGGCGTCGAGGTGGCCGCCGACGAGGTCACCGCGGCCGTCACCGCGCAGGCGAAAGCGGGCACCGGCTGGGTCAAGCTGGTCGGCGACTGGATCGACCGGAGCGTCGGCGACCTGGCCCCGAGCTGGGATGCCGCGACGATGGCCGCCGCCGTCGAGGCCGCGCACGCCGCGGGCGCCCGAGCCGCGGTGCACACGTTCTCCGAGGAGGGCGTGGAGGTCATGGTGCGGGCCGGGGTCGACTCGGTGGAGCACGGCACCGGGCTCACGCTCGGCCTGATCGACGAGATGGCCCGCCGGGGGACGGCCCTGGTCCCCACAATGATCAACATCCGCACGTTCGGGAAGATCGCCGATTCCGCGCGCGGCAAGTTCGACGACTACGCCGACCACATGGTCGCCCTGCGCGACCGGTTCCCCTCGGTCGTCCGCGCCGCGCACGAGGCCGGCGTGCCGATCTACGTCGGCACTGACGCGGGCGGCGGCATCCGGCACGGCCTGGCCGCCGAGGAGATGCTCTACCTGCACGAGGCCGGCATCCCGGCGATCGACGTGCTGGCCGCCGCGTCGTGGCGGGCCAGGGAGTGGCTGGGCTTCCCCGGCCTGGTCGAGGGCGGCCTCGCCGACCTGGTCGTCTACGAGGCCGACCCGCGTGCCGATCTACGGGTGGTCCGGGCGCCCCGCCGGATCGTGCTGCGGGGTGCCGTCGTCAGGTGACCGTCAGCGGTTGAAACGCCAGATCCCCAGCTCCTGGCCGGTTGGGCAGGTGAGGATCCGCTCGTCCCAGTCGCAGCGGCCGGACACCTCCGGGATCTCGCCCAGCGCGACCTTCCGGAAGTCGACGGTGGAGATGCCGCGGACCGTGAAGCGGCGGTCCCCGGCGTCCTGGCTCATGCTCAGCGCGTTGCCGTCGTCGACGAACCCGCCGACCCCGAGATCGGAGTAGCGGGCCTCGCCGTTCTCGTCGTAGAGGGTCGTTCCCTTCTCGCCGCCGCCGCTGGTGAGGACGTGGCCGAGACGGAACGCGTTGTCGCCGTACCGCGGCACCGCCCCGGTCGTCCGGAGCACGGCCCCGGTCTTCGCGTCGATCATCAGCATCCGGGCGGCCGGCCGTTCCATCGGGGCGTTGGTGTCGTTCTCCAGAGCGCAGAGACGATCGCGCCCGCAGGGCAGGGCGAAGTCGAGGCCCCACGTGTCGCCGGACCGGTAGACGACACGGTCCGCCGAGGCGACGGCACGTCGGTCGCCGACGCGTACCTCCGTGTAGACCGTCCCCTCGTAGGCGAACAGCTGCTCGGCGTCCGGGCGGCCCGGCATCGTCGACCGCACCCTGCCGGTCCGGATGTCACGGATCGTGATCTGCCCCGACCGGCTCAGGTCGACGAGCCGGTCGTCGGTGTAGGGGACGGCGTCGGCGAAGTCCGGGGAGAAGAGGGCGGAACCCCGTCCGTCGTCGCTGACCGCCCCGGCGCCCATGCCGCTGATCATCCGGCTCGGGGTGGACGCCGCAGAGTCGCCGCCGGGTGCGGAGCCGGCCGGGGCCGTCCACGTCTTCCGGCCGGTGACCAGGTCGTACCCCTCGAGTGCGGTGGTCGCGCCGACCAGCCGGACCAGCACGTCCTGGTGCAGCACGAACTGGTCGCGGTCGGTGTGCGGCAGCTCCCACGTCTTCGCGCCGGTGACCGGGTCGTGGAACTCCAGGATCCGGCCGGCCGGCTCGTCCGTCGTCGACTGCGGGGCCAGTTCGCGCAGCAGGATCACCACCTTCGGCGTGGTGGCGACACCCCGGTAGAAGCTCTCCCGGCCGGTGATCCGCCACAGGGTGGCTCCGGTCCGGGCGTCCACGGCGACGGTCTCGTGCCCCCCGTTGCCGTCGGCGGAGAATCCGATCACCCGGTCCCCGGCGATCCGGGTGTTGTTCCACATCCGGCCCTCGGCGATCCGCAGCGGCTCACCGACCGGCGCCATGCCGCGGATCCGGGCCGGCTCGGTGGCCGGCAGGAGCGGCTCGGGCTCCGGGTGCGGCCGGGTGACGACCAGGCCGGTCCCGGTGGCGACGAGCACGACCGCGGCGGCGGCCAGGGCGGCCCGGCTCCGGGCACGGCGCTGCCGGCCACGACGGCGGGCCTGGTCGGCCCCCGCGAGCGGGATCGCGTCGGCCCGGCGGCTCAGCGCCGTGAACATCTCGTCCAGATCAGCGGTCACGGCGGGCCACCTCCTTCTCGTTCGTCGTCGCCGGGGCGTCCTGCAGGGCGGCCGCGAGCAGGGTGCGGCCGCGGAACAGCCAGGACTTCACGGTGTTCGGGGTGGCGCCGGTCTCGGTGGCGATGTCGGCGATCGACCGGTCCAGCAGGTAGTGCAGGGCGAGCGCCCGCCGGACCTTCTCCGGCAGGTCACGCATCGCGCGGACCAGCAGCACCACGTCCTCGGAGGGCGCGCTGACCGTCGGCGGCGGTGGTTCGGCGGCGGCCCGTGCCCGGCGGATGCCGAGACGGCGCCACCGGTCCGCGGACAGCCGGTTCACCACCAGCCGCAGCCACGCCTCCGGGTCGTCGTACCCGGACAGGCGCCGCCACCGTTGCCAGGCCCGCGCGTACGCCTCCTGCACGAGATCCTGGGCCTCCACCGGGTCGCCGGTGAGGCCGTAGGCGTACCGGGCCAGGCGCCGGGCGGTGTCCCGGTAGAAATCATCGAAGTCCATCCGTCACCCCGTCTTCTCCGATGAGGGACACGGGATGCCCACCCACCAGGTTGCAGCCGGGCCGCGACTACGATGCTTGCTCATGGCTCGCGTGCTCACTCCCCGTGCGGAGGACTTCCCCCGCTGGTACCAGGACCTCATCGCCAAGGCGCAGCTCGCCGACAACGGCCCGGTGCGCGGCACGATGGTGATCCGTCCGGTCGGCTACGCGATCTGGGAGCGCATGCAGGCCGACATGGACGCCCGGATCAAGGAGCAGGGCGTTCAGAACGCCTACTTCCCGCTCTTCATCCCGGAGAATTATCTGCGCCGCGAGGCCGACCACGTCGAGGGCTTCTCGCCGGAGCTGGCGGTGGTCACCCACGCTGGTGGCAAGGAGCTGGCCGAGCCGCTGGTCGTGCGCCCCACCAGCGAGACCGTGATCGGCGAGTTCATGGCCAAGTGGGTCGATTCGTACCGTGATCTCCCTCTCCTGCTCAACCAGTGGGCCAACGTGGTCCGGTGGGAGCTGCGCCCGCGGACCTTCCTGCGCACCACCGAGTTCCTCTGGCAGGAGGGCCACACCGCGCACGCCACCGAGGCCGACGCCCGCGAGCACGCCCGTGACATCCACAAGAACGTCTACGAGGCGTTCATGACGGACATGCTGGCCATTCCGGTCATCCCGGGCCGTAAGACCCGCGGCGAGCGGTTCGCCGGCGCCACCAACACGATGACCGTCGAGGCCATGATGGGCGACGGCAAGGCGCTGCAGATGGGCACCTCGCACGAGCTGGGGCAGAATTTCGCGAAGGCGTTCGACATCACCTACTCGTCGGCCGAGCGGACCGTCGAGCACGCCTGGACCACGTCGTGGGGCACCTCGACCCGGATGCTCGGCGGCTTGATCATGGTGCACGGCGACGACAACGGCCTGCGGCTTCCGCCGCGCCTCGCGCCGATCCAGGTCCAGATCATGGTGGTCAAGGCGGGCGAGGGCGTCGCCGAGGCGGCGGCCCAGCTTCTCCAGGACCTCAAAGCCGCGGGTGTACGGGTGAAGCTCGACGACCGCGCGGACATCCCGTTCGGCCGTCGCGCGGTGGACGCGGAACTGCAGGGCATCCCGATCCGGATCGAGGTCGGCCCCCGTGACCTGGCCAACGGCAACGCCGTGGTGGCCCGCCGGATCGACGGCACCAAGTCGCCGATCGCGCTCGCCGAGGTGGCGAGCGCGGTGGTGGCCGCGCTCAAGGCCGACCAGCAGCGCCTTTACGACGACGCCCTGGCGTTCCGGGTGGAGCGCACCGTCGAGGTGAAGACGCTCGGCGAGGCGATCGAGGCGGCGCAGACCGGGTTCGCGCGGGTGCCGTGGTCGGCGGTCGGCGAGGCCGGTGAGAAGGAGGCGAACGGCAAGGCGATCACGGTTCGCTGCCTCACCCGTGAGGACGGTTCGATGCCCGAGTCGGACGAGGAGCCGGACCTGATCGCCTACCTGGGTCGTTCGTACTGAGCGTGCGCTTCGAACCGGGTCGGCTGATCCTCCATCGCGACACCCATCACGGCCGGATCGCCTTCGTGCATCCGGGCCGGGTGATCTCCGACGACGACCGTGGGCTGCTCCTCTGGGTGGCCCGCGGCTCGGTCATCGCCGTCGAGACGACCCTCGACGGCCGGTTCCCGCGGGACCTGGCGTTCCCCGACTGGATGGCCGCCGAGCGGGCGCCCCGGATCGCGCAGTGGCGTGGTCCCGGGGTGCTGCGGTTCTTCCCGCCCGGCGAGAACCACTCGGTCTGGTTCTTCCGGGACGACGAGGGCGCGTTCACCGGGTACTACGTGAACCTGGAGGAGAGCGCGGTCCGCTGGGACGACGGTGACGTCGCCGGGATCGACGTGATCGACCAGGATCTCGACGTCGTGGCCACCCGTGACCGGGTGTGGCGGTGGAAGGACGAGGACGACTTCGCCGAGCGGCTGGCGCACCCGGACCTCTACTGGGTGCCCGACGAGGCGGCGGTGTGGGCCGAGGGCCGGCGGGTGATCGCCCGGCTTGAGGCGGGGGAGTTCCCCTTCGACGGGACGTGGACCGATTTCCGTCCCGATTCGACCTGGCCCACCCCCACCGAGCTGCCGCCCGGCTGGGACCGGCCGGTGGTGGCCCGGTTGGGAGAGTCGCCTGCTCGTCTGGCAGAATGAGTTGTTGGTATCCGGCATGCGACAGGCGCCCTCTAACCCCTGATCGCGATGCCAGTCCATGAGACCTCCGGTCCCGCAATCCCCACGTGGGTTCCGTTCGGCTCAACCACGCAGTCATCAGGAGCGAATAAACCGTGGCCGTTAAGATCCGGCTCCTGCGGATGGGCAAGATCCGCAACCCGCAGTACCGCATCGTCGTCGCCGACTCGCGCACCAAGCGCGACGGCCGCGCCATCGAGTACATCGGCATCTACCAGCCGAAGGAACACCCCTCGGTCATCGAGGTGAAGTCCGACCGCGTTCAGTACTGGCTGTCCGTCGGCGCCCAGCCGTCCGAGCCGGTGCAGCGCATCCTGGAGAAGACCGGCGACTGGCAGAAGTTCAAGGGTCTGCCCGCCCCGGCTCCGCTGCTGGTCGCGCCGAGCAAGCAGAGCAAGGCCGAGGTCTACGAGGCGGAGGCCAAGGCCGCTGCTGGCCTGACCGACACCAAGCCGGCCACCACCCCGAAGAAGGCGTCGAAGCCCGCCGAGGCCGCCGAGCCGAACCGCGAGGCTGTCGCCGAGACGGCAGAGGACCCGGCCGGTGCCGGCGCCGACGCGAGCTGACGGGGCGCTCCGGCCCGCGCTGGAGCACCTCGTCAAGGGCATCGTCGACAACCCGGACGACGTCCGGGTTCGTCTGGTCGACTCGCGCCGCGGCAAGCGGCTCGAGGTCCGTGTGCACCCCGAGGACCTGGGTACGGTCATCGGGCGCGGCGGGCGGACGGCCAAGGCTCTTCGTCAGGTGATCGGGTCGATCGGCGGTCGTGGCATCCGGGTCGACATCGTCGACGCGTACTGATCGATGCTGCTCGTCGTCGGCCAGATCGGTAAACCGCACGGCATCCGGGGCGAGGTCTCGGTGGTCGTGCGGACCGACGAGCCCGAGGAACGCTTCACCGCCGGGTCGGTGTTCATCACGGAGGTCCCCCGGGACCGCCGGGTGAGCGCCGGCCCGGCGGCCGTTCCCGCCTCCGGTGCTCGCTTCGAAGTTCCGAGACAACTGGTCCTCGAGTCGATCCGCTGGCATCAGGGCCGCGGCATCGCCGTCTTCGAGGGCATCCACGACCGCAACGTCGCCGAGGCGCTGAAAGGCGTTTTCCTCCAGGTCGACAGCGCTGACGTGGCACCGCCGGACGATCCCGAGGAGTTCCACGACCACCAGCTGATCGGGCTGCGCGTGGAGTCCGCGGACGGCACCGAGCACGGCACGGTCCAGCGGATCGAGCACGCGCCCGCGTCGGATCTGATCGTGCTCGCGAAGAAGGGCGGCGGGACGGCGCTGATCCCGTTCGTCACCGCGATCGTCCCGACCGTGGATCTGCGTGCCGGCCGGATCGTCGTCGATCTCCCGGAAGGCCTGCTGGACCTGTGAGGGCTCGCCTGTGAAGGTCGACATCGTCTCGATCTTCCCGGACTATTTCGCTCCGCTCGATCTGTCGCTGATCGGCAAGGCGCGGACCACCGGGACCCTCGATCTCACTGTGCACGATCTGCGTAAGTGGACCTATGACGTGCACCGGACGGTGGACGACAGCCCGTACGGGGGCGGTCCCGGCATGGTGATGCGGCCCGAACCCTGGGGCGAGGCGCTGGACGCCGTCGTGTCGCCGGGGGCCGCTCTGGTCGTACCCTCGCCGGTCGGGAAACCCTTCACCCAGGCCGACGCCCACCGGCTCGCCGGCCTGGACCACCTGGTCTTCGCCTGTGGCCGCTACGAGGGCATCGACCAGCGGGTGATCGACGACGCGGCGGAGCGGATGCCGGTGCACGAGGTGTCGCTCGGCGACTACGTGCTCTTCGGCGGCGAGGTCGCGGTCATCGTGATCATGGAGGCGATCACCCGGCTGCTGCCCGGGGTGCTCGGCAACGCCGACTCGCTGACCGAGGAGTCGCACGCGGCCGGCCTGCTGGAGGCCCCGGTCTACACCAAGCCGCAGTCCTGGCGCGGCCGTGAGGTGCCGGACGTGCTGCGGTCCGGCGACCACGGCCGGATCGCCCGCTGGCGGCGCGAGCAGAGCCTGCTGCGCACCGCCGACCGCCGCCCCGACATGTATGCGGCGTATCCGCCCGAGTCACTCGACAAGCGGGATCGGAAAGCCCTCGCCGAGGCCGGATTACAGCTCCCCGGTCCGGGTGTGGCAAAGTAATGAGGTTGCCGTGCTCACCCACACCGTGAGCTGAGCACGAGGATCCTCTGGAGTGGTGGGGGATCAGCATTGCCCATTCGCGTACCGACTTCCGGTGCGCTCTGAGTACGAGGATGCAGCGATGAACACGCTGGACGCTCTTGACGCCCAGTCGCAGCGCACCGACCTTCCGGACTTCCGGGCCGGTGACACGCTCAAGGTGCACGCCCGGGTCGTCGAAGGTAACCGGTCCCGTGTCCAGGTCTTCCAGGGCGTCGTGATCGCCCGTCAGGGCTCCGGCCTGCGGGAGACCTTCAAGATCCGCAAGATCAGCTTCGGCGTCGGCGTCGAGCGGACCTACCCGTTCAACAGCCCGGCGATCGACAAGATCGAGGTCATCACCCGTGGTGACGTCCGTCGCGCCAAGCTCTACTACCTGCGTGAGCTGCGTGGCAAGAAGGCGAAGATCAAGGAGCTTCGGGAGAAGCAGACCGTCTGATCTCCGCGGTGTTTCCGGGACGGGCCAGGGCGAACTAAGCTTGCGCCCGTGCCGGATGCGCTGTAGGTGAACCATTCCAGTCCTACCGCCCGTAAAACTCCCTAGCCGGGAAACTCGGGCGGTAGTGCTGTATCCGGGGGCGGTTCGGCCGGTAGGCGGCGGGAGATGCGAAGCGTGGATCCGATGGAAGGCTATCGGCCGGCACGACGCCGGCGCGGAGTGGTGCGGAAGGAGATGCCTCTCTGGCAGGAACTTCCGTTGCTTCTGGTCGTGGCGTTCTGTCTTGCGGTGCTGATCCGGACATTCCTGGTGCAGGCGTTCTACATCCCCTCGGGGTCGATGCAGAGCACCCTGGAGATCAAGGACCGGGTGCTCGTCAACAAGGTCGTCTACGACATGCGCGACCCGCTGCGCGGCGAGATCGTGGTGTTCCGCGGGACCGACGACTGGGCGCCCGAGGTGACCGAGGAGGTCAGCAACACCTTCCTCGCCAAGCTCGGCCGGACCGTCGGTGACCTGGTCGGGGTCAGCCGTCCCGGGGAGCGCGACTTCATCAAACGGGTGATCGGCCTCCCGGGTGACAAGGTCGCCTGCTGTGACTCCGGCGGGCGGATCACCGTCAACGGGGTGGGTATCGACGAGGCGTACATCGCCGACGGCTTCAACTCCGATCTGAGCCAGCCGCCGATCGCCGGGCAGTGCACGAGCCGCCGGTTCAACGAGGTGACCGTCCCCGCGGGGCAGATGTTCGTGATGGGTGATCATCGCAAGGTCTCGCAGGACGCCCGCTGCCAGGGCCCGGTGCCGATCGAGAACATCATCGGCCGCGCCTTCGTGGTGGTCTGGCCCAGCGAGCATTTCACCAGCCTCGACGTGCCTGACGTGTGGAAACAGTTCGCCGAGCAGTACCCGTCAGCGGCCGCGGCGCATCCGATCCCGATGCGGGAGGAGAACCCGGCTGTTGCCGCAAACGTGTTCCCTCTTCTGTTCGGTGTGGTTTTATCCGCGCGTTCCGGCATGTCGTCATGGAGAAGACGACGTAGGCTCCGAGCGTGATTGACGAGCAGACCGAGAAGCGCCAGGGATCGTTCTGGCGTGAGCTTCCCATCCTGTTGGGGGTGGCGATCCTCGTCGCCGTCCTGGTGCGCGCCTTCGTGCTGCAGACGTTCTACATCCCGTCGCCGTCGATGCAGCACACCCTCGAGCTGTGGGACAGGGTCCTGGTCAACAAGCTCGTCTACGACTTCCGTGAGCCGCGGCGCGGCGAGATCGTGGTCTTCAAGGCGCCCGGCGTCTGGCAGTCGGGCCAGGAGGGCGAGGATTTCATCAAGCGGGTGATCGGCCAGCCGGGTGACAACGTCGTCTGCTGTGACGACCAGCACCGCCTGATGATCAACGGGACGTCCCTCGACGAGCCGTACGTCTACGTCGAGTCCGACGGCACCCGCAACCAGGTCGCCAGTCAGAATTTCAACATCACCGTCCCGGCCGGCCGGCTCTGGGTGATGGGCGACCACCGGGAGGCCTCCGGTGACTCCCTCCAGCACTACATCGACAGCAGCCAGACCGAGGAAGCCGGCAAGATCAACGAGGCGACGGTGCCGATCGACTCGGTCGTCGGCCGGGCGTTCACGATCTTCTGGCCGGTCAACCGGGCCACCTGGCTGTCGGTTCCGGGCGAGTTCGACGCCATCCCCGACGCGGGCAAGTAACAGTCGCGCAATAGGCTTGGTCGCGTGACCGAGGTGATTGACCGCCGCGCCGGCCGGGTCCTCCTGGTCGATCTGGCCGGTCGGGTGCTGCTGTTGCACGGCGGCGACCCGGCCCGCCCCGGCCTCCACTGGTGGTTCACGCCCGGCGGAGGCCTCGACGAGGGCGAGACCACCGTCGACGCCGCCTGCCGTGAGCTGTTCGAGGAGACCGGTCTGCGGGTGGCCCCCACCCGGCTGGGCGAGCCGGTCCGCCACGAGGTGACCGAATTCTCGTATGACGGCCGCCAGTATCGGCAGGAGCAGGACTTCTTCCTGCTTCGGGTGCCCGATTGGCAGGTCGATACCGCCGGAATGGACGAGGAGGAACGCCTCACCATCACCGAGCATCGATGGTGGTCGGCCGCCGAGATCGAGGCGAGCCACGAGGAGATCTACCCGGCCGACCTGGCCGCCCTGCTGCGGCACCTCATCGTCGACGCCGTCTCCGAGGGTTCCTGACATGCCGGCCCAACCGCGTACCCTTCCCGCCGCGCCCGCCTACCTCGCGGGCCCGGCCTTCCTTGCGGTCGCCGCCTTCTTCTCGACTCGGGTGTTCGTCTTGGCTCGCGCTCTCGTTTTGGCTCGGGTGTTCGTCTTGGCTCGCGCTCTCGTTTTGGCTCGGGTGTTCGTCTTGGCTCGCGCTCTCGTTTTGGCTCGGGTGTTCGTCTTGGCTCGCGCTCTCGTTTTGGCTCGGGTGTTCGTCTTGGCTCGCGCTCTCGTTTTGGCTCGGGTGTTCGTCTTGGCTCGCGCTCTCGTTTTGGCTCGGGTGTTCGTCTTGGCTCGCGCTCTCGTTTTGGCTCGGGTGTTCGTCTTGGCTCGCGCCCTCGTCTTGGCTCGGGTGTTCGTCTTGGCTCGCGCCCTCGTCTTGGCTCGCGCCCTCGTCTTGGCTCGCGCCTTCGTTGCCGGCCTGGATGGTGCCGCTTCCGTGCCGGGGGCCGTCATCCTTGCGGCCGGGCGACCGATGCTGCCGCGCGTCGCGACTGTGGGCGGGGTGGTCTGAGATGCTGGCGCCACCGCGCACCGTCGTCCGTCGTGAGGCCGGGCTCTACGCCCTGGAGCAGGCACTGCAGCGCCGCGGCTTCCGGCATGTGGCCGGTGCCGACGAGGCCGGTCGTGGCGCCTGCGCCGGCCCGCTCGTGGCGGCCGCCGCGATCCTGCCCGAGGGCAAGCGCGGCGAGATCCCCGGCCTGGCCGATTCGAAACTGCTGACCCCCGCCGCCCGGGAGCGGGTCTACGACCAGGTGGTCGCCAAGGCCCTCGCCTGGTCCGTGATGATCATCCCGCCGACCGAGGTCGACGCCCGCGGCCTGCACGTCTGCAACCTGGCAGCTATGCGCCGGGCGCTGGCCTCCCTCGACGTCCGCCCGGAGTACGTGCTGACCGACGGCTTCCCGGTCGACGGCCTGGGCGTCCCCGGTCTCGCCGTGTGGAAGGGCGACCGGGTCGCCGCCTGCGTCGCCGCCGCCAGCGTCCTGGCGAAGGTCACCCGCGACCGGCTCATGGTCGAGCTCGACGCGAAGTTCCCCGACTACGGGTTCGCGGTGCACAAGGGCTACATCACCGAGGAGCACAGCACCGCGCTGACCACGCACGGGCCCTGCTCCGAGCACCGCTTCTCGTATGTGAACGTCGCCGCGGCATCCGGCCGCGGCAACCGGCCCCCACGGGCGCGCCGCCCGGCAGACCCGCCGCCCGCGCTGTTCGACGTATCCGTTACCGAGCCGCTGCTGATTCCGGAGGCGGCTGAGGGTACCGTCGGCGTGGCGTCGGGCGAGCAGCCTCAGCCGTCGCCGTCGGTGGGGGAAGATAGTGCCATGGAGGGCGAGACACGATGAGCGCAGAGGATCTCGAGAAGTACGAGACCGAGATGGAGCTGCAGCTCTACCGGGAGTACCGCGACATCGTCCGCCAGTTCTCCTACGTGGTGGAGACCGAGCGCCGGTTCTACCTGGCCAACCAGGTCGACCTGCACGTGCGTAACTCCGACGGCGAGGTGTATTTCGAGGTCGAGATGCACGACGCCTGGGTGTGGGACATGTATCGGCCGGCACGCTTCGTGAAGAACGTGCGGGTGATGACGTTCAAGGACGTCAACGTCGAGGAGCTGGAGAAGCCGGACATCTCGTTGCCCGACGACGCCGGTTTCGGCGGCTGACGGTCATCCACAGCCGGCGGCTGTCCACAGGGGCGGTCGCGACACGGGCTCCGGCCCGGCAGGCTCGGCGGCATGCACGTTCTCGCCGTCGTCCTGCTTCTGCTGCCCACCCTCGGAGTCGCGCCGTCCTACCAGTGGCCGGTGCTGCCGCCCCAGGTGCTCCGGCGCTTCGATCCACCTCCTGAGCCGTGGCTGGCCGGCCACCGCGGGGTCGATCTGGGCGCGCCGGTGGGCGCCCGGGTCCGGGCCGCTGGTGGGGGCGTCGTCGTCCATGCCGGGCCGGTCGCCGGTCGCGGAGTCGTCAGCATCCTTCACGCCGGCGGTCTGCGCACCACGTATGAGCCGGTCACCGCATCCGTTCAGACCGGCGACACAGTCGCGGCGGGCGCCCCGATCGGCACCGTCGAGGCCGGCCATCCCGGCTGCCCCCAGGCCGCCTGCCTGCACTGGGGCCTCCGCCGAGGTGACGTCTACCTGGATCCCCTGGCCCTGCTCGGCCTGGGCCGCGTCCGGCTCCTGCCTCTCGACAAGCCGTGACCTGGATCTCCTGGCCGTGCTTAGCCGGGGCGGCGTCCGGCTTCGGCCTCTCGACAAGCCATGACCGGCCGTGTCCTCGTCATTGTCAGCGCTGGTACTCGGCGAGGAGGCCGGGCAGCCGCTCGGCGAACACGTCGTACTCCTGCGGCCGGTTGTAGACCTGGCCGCTCAGCCGCAGCAGCCCCCGCCCACCCCACGCGTTCACCGCCACCTCGGTGGCCAGCTTGTCAGCGATGTGCTGCCGCAACGCCTGGGCCTCCGGCGCGGTCGTCGCCAGCCCGGCCGGCAGCGGCACCACCCGCATGGCCACCCCGGGTCCGCCGGGGTGCGGCAGGTCGGCGGGCGCGAGGCCGAGAGCCTCACCGACAACCCTCTGGCCGTACGAGACAAGCGCCTCGTTGTGCCGCCGGACATCCTCCGGCCCCAGTGTGCGCAGGGTGAAGATCCCGGCCGGCGCGGCCAGCCAGGGCGTGTAGTCGACAGTCCCCTGAAACTCGATCGCGCCCGGATACCCCTCGTCATGGGCCCACGAGACGACCAGTGGCTCGACGCGGCGACGCCAGGCGGGCGCCACTGTCATCAGCGCGGTGCCACGCGGCGCCCAGCCCCACTTGTGCAGGTTGCCCACCCAGAAGTCGGCGCCGATCGCGGACACGTCGACCGGCAGCATGCCCGGCACGTGTGCGGCGTCCACCAGCACCGGGATGTCGTGCTCACGGGCGGCGGCGCAGATCTCCCGTACCGGAAAGAGGGCAGCGGTGGCCGACGCGAGCTGGTCGATGACCAGCAACCTGGTGCGGCCGGGCCGCAGCGCCGCCCGGATCCGGGCGACCACGCCCTCGGCCGGCAACCCGAGCGGCACCGCCACCGTCCGCGCGCTGGCCCCGGACCGCCGGCAGCGGCTGCGGACCGCCATCGTGACCGCACCGTAGGCGTGATCGGTCAGCAGCACCTCGTCGGCCGGCCCGAGCCGCACCGACTGCAGGATCATCGAGATCGCCGTCGTCGTGTTCTGAATCAGCGCGCTGCCGTCCGGGTCGGCGCCCAGGAACGCCGCGATGTGCCGTCGGCTGTGGACGATCCGGTCCTCCAGGCCGACGGCGAAGAACCGTAACGGGTTCGACTCCATCTCGTCCCGCAGCCGCTGCTGGGCGCGCTGCACACTGATCGGGAGCGCGCCGAACGAGCCATGGTTCAGGTAGGACACCGACGGATCCAGGGAGAACAGGAGCCTCGCGCCCGGAATCGGTTGCGGTGGTGCTCCGGCCGGGGCGCTCATGCTGTGGATCGTACGATGTCAGGCCCGTGGATGCGCCTGATTGAACGCCGCACGAAGCCGCTCGGTCGACACATGCGTGTAGATCTGTGTGCTCGCCAGCGAACTGTGCCCCAGCAACTCCTGCACCGCCCGCAGATCGGCGCCACCGTCCAGCAGGTGCGTCGCCGCCGAGTGCCGCAGATCGTGCGGACTGGTGTGCGGCAGTCCGGCGGCCCGGGCGGCATTCGCGACGATCCGCCGTACCACTGTCGGTTGCAGGCGCCCGCCCTTGGCCCCGAGGAAGAGCGCGTCCCGGCTGGACCGGTTGGCCAGCGGCGGGCGGCCCAGGCGCAGCCAGGCGTCGAGCGCCCGCCGTGCCGGATGCCCGAACGGGACGGCCCGTTCCTTGGCGCCCTTCCCGAACACCCGCACCACCTGCCGGGCGTGATCGACGTCGGCCCGGTTCAGGGAGCAGAGTTCCCCGACCCGGATGCCGGTGGCGTAGAGCAGCTCGAGAACCGCCCGATCCCGGATCTCCAGACCGTCCCCAGCGTTCTCCCCCTTGCTCCCCGCCTTCCCTCCGCTTCTCCCGGCGTTTTCACCAGGAGTCCCGGCTCCCGGCTCGGCTTCACCAGGAGTCCCGGCTCCCGGCTCGGCGCGGTCCTTCTCCGGCCCGCCGGTAGCCATGTCCGATCCGGCGGTCGCCGCTCCTTCCGCGGCCCTCGCCTCCGCGGCGCCGGCGCCGTCTCCTTCGGCATCGGGGGTCGTGGCCCTGCCGGCCGGAGTCATCAAGCTCGCCGCCTGGTCGGCGCGAAGAACCGTGGGCAGACTGCGGTGCGCCCGTGGACTGGCCAGCTGGGCGCCAGGGTCGTCCGGCGCGAGACCGGTACGGTGCGCCCACCCGGTGAAGGCGCGCGCCGCGGCGGCACGCCGGGCCTGCGAGGACCGCGCCGCCCCCGAACCCATCCGGGCTGCGAGCCACCCGCGGAGAACCGTGATGTCCAACTCGGCGACGGCGCTCCGCCCCTCGGCCGCCGCGTGATCGAGCAGCGACACGACATCCCCGACATAGGCCCGGACCGTGTGCTCCGACCGCCCCTCCACGACGGCGAGGTGCCGGCCGAACTCGTCCACCGCCGCGCGCAGGGCCGTCGGCAGTCTTTCGTGCAGTTCCCGTGTGCGCATCGCCTCAGACCGTCCATCGAGCAGTGCCGTCAGTCAAGCATTTCTGTCGTACCCCGGGTCTAGCGTCGGGGTCATGGCACGCTGGGAGGAAATCGAGACAGACGCCCCCGAGTTCGCGGCCCGAGTGCGGGCTCTCTTCGAGGCGGGCACCAACAAGACCATCGCCACGTTGCGCCGTGACGGCTCACCCCGGATCAGCGCTTCCGAGGCCCAATTCACCGACGGCGACATCACGTTCGGCTCGATGCCGGATTCGGTAAAGCTTCGAGACCTACGCCGCGACCCTCGGATCGCGATGCACAGCCCCACTCTGGAGCCGCCGGCGGACAATCCGTCGGCCGGCCCGGGCGATGCCAAGATCTCCGGCCGAGCCGTCGAGATCCCACCCCCGCCGGACACCCCACATGTCGATGCCGCCTTCTTCCGCCTGGACATCGACGAGGTGGCCCTGACGTATGTCGGCATCCCGGCCGACCACCTGGTGATCGAGTCCTGGCACACCGGCCGAGGCCACCACCGCCGCACCCGCACCTGATCCACGGGTCGCACACCGATCCGCGCACCTGGAACACGGTCTTGTCGCGGCGGGGGCTCGCGGGAACTGGCCCAGCCCCGCTTCGGCCTGGCTTCGCCAGCTCGGGCTGTGTCGCCACCTGCGAGGCGGGAGGACCAAGCTCGTGCGAGTTCGCGTGGTGTGGCCGGTCGCCGCCCGGCTTGGCCTTCATCCGGCTCGGGCTGCCGTCGGCTGCGGGCGGCAGGGCGCGGCTCGTCCGGGCTCGCGCTGTCTGGTCGGGCACTGCTCGGCCTGGCTTCGCTCGGTTCGGGATGTGTCGCTGGCCGGTAGGGGACAGGTGCGGGCGCGTGCTGTTCAGCGGGGCACCATTCCGGCTGGTTTCGCGGGTCCGGGGTGTGCGGCGGCAAGGGCGCGGCTCGTGTGGTTTGGGCGGGTGCCGCTCCGGCTGGTCTCACCGATTGCTGGGAGTGTGCGGCGGCAGGGGTGCGGTTTGTGTGGGTTTGGTCGGGTACCGCTCGCCCTGGCTTCACCCCGGTGCGGGCTCTCGCGATGCCGAGGGGGGACGGGGTGCTGTTCGTGCGGTTCGGCCTGCACCGCTCCGCCTGCCCTCGGCTGGATCGGCCTGCCATTCCGCCTGGACGGGGCTGCGATTGCGCCTGGTTTCGGCGTGACGGGGGCTGCGGCTCCGCCTGGTCTTGGCGGGATGGGGCTGCGATTGCGCCTGGTCTTGGCGGGATGGGGCTGCGATTGCGCCTGGTCTTGGCGGGATGGGGCTGCGATTGCGCCTGGCCTCGGCTGGATGAGGGCTGCGACGCCGGCGGTGAGGGAAGGGCCCGGCGTCAGGTCTGTGGCTCGGCGGAATGGAGCCGTGGCCGGTCAGCCAACGCGGTGGCCGGTGATGGTGATGCCGACCATCGTCGGGATGGCGTTTGTCGCGGCGAGTTTCTGGAGATCGCCGTGCGAGGGCCGCCTCCAACGGGTGACGGTCATGTGGGTGGTCGGGTTCTGGTCCAGGCCAGGAAACGTTCGTACAGGTTCAGCGGCAGCGGCCGGCCATCGGCGGTCAGGTCGTCGAGGGCCTCGTACATCTGGGCGGACAGGTAGATCCTCAGCAGTGACGGAAACTCGCGATACTCCTCGAGCAGGCGCGCCCGGGCCTCCGCGCACGGCCATGGGTCGTCGCAGGTGCGGCAACGCCAGTGCGGGCGGTCGTGCAGGTGCTCGGACTCCGGAATTGTGGGCAAGATTCCCCCGAAAGTGATCGGCCGCTCGGTCACGGGATCTCAATGACTGCGGGGCTGGCGACGGGTCCGCCGCCGCCCGCCCTGGTTGACGCGGTGCTCCTGGGCTGGGGTCAGGCGGCCCGCGCGTCCCACGTTCCCGTCCGGATGAGCCGGCCGGGTCTGGCCGTCCGGCGTGATCGGAGCGCCGGAGCCGGGAGGAGCGGTCCGGGAGCGGTAGACCGTGCCGCCGCCGGATGTCCGCTGATCAGGGGCGGGGTACTCGGGCCGTGGATAGGGCGGTGGCGGCGGTGGCGGGAAGCGGTCGATGCAGGGCGCCGGAAGCCCGCATATGCAGCGCCTCCACAGGGTCCGCCAGTCCCGGCGATGGTTCGGATGATGGGGTACCGGATCACTAGGCCGGCGACTGCTAGGCATGGGACCACCTTAATAGGCCGAGGACTAGCTGTCTCCTAACAACTTGGTCAGAGACTAATAGTCCCGCGCCTACGGTCGATCATGTGGGAGTGAAGCCGATCCGCCTCATGGGCGCACACGAGATCCGTATCCGTCTGGGCGGAGTGAGCCGACAGCGGGCGTACCAGATCACCAGCCGTGCCGACTTTCCGAAGCCGGTGGCCGACCTTGCCCAGGGCAAGGTATGGCTGACGGAGGACGTCGAGGCGTGGATGAAGGTCCACCGCCGGGACCTGGACGAGTCCGAGGACTGACTCGTCCGGTCACCGGGGTGACCATTGACCGGCTCGGCGCCGGTCGTCGCTGACGCGGCGGCCGTTCGGTGACGGGCCGGTCGTCACCATGCCTCCGGCATGATGCCGGCTGTCCGATCAGCCGGCATCATGCCGGTTCCGTCCCGAGACGTGGGCGAGGGCGACACCGTCACCGGTACGCGCCACCAG
This sequence comes from Actinoplanes philippinensis, assembly GCF_900113015.1. Lineage (GTDB taxonomy): Bacteria > Actinomycetota > Actinomycetes > Mycobacteriales > Micromonosporaceae > Actinoplanes > Actinoplanes philippinensis. Next base: position 288,213 of record NZ_FONV01000013.1, on the reverse strand, counting down.
CCCCGCGATCTCGAGAAGCGACAGTCGTCGCAGCACCGTGCGCAGATTCAGCCGTGCCTCGGCCGCGACCTGCTCCGGAGTCACCGAGCCGTTCCGTGGCAGCGCCTCCAGGACGAGGGCGGTCTCCTCGTCCAGGTGGTCATGGCGGCGTTCCGGCCCGCGTGGTGTCTCGGCGTAGTACTCGCCGATCCGCCCGATCTCCTCGAGCACTTCGCCGGCGGAGGTGACCACCCGTGCGTATGGATTGTTCCGCAGGATCTCGTGGCACCCGACCGACATCGCCGAAGTCACCGGTCCCGGGACGACCATCGCCGGCCGGTCGAGCGCCAGCACGCGGCTCATCGTCTGTGCGGCCCCGCTGCGTGCGGCCGCTTCGACGACGACGGTGCCCGCGGTCGCGGCGGCGATGACCCGGTTCCGGATCAGGAACCGGTGCCGAAGCGGTTCGGCGCCGATCGGCCACTCGCTGATGAGCAGGCCGGTGTCGGCGATCCGGTCGAACAGCGCGGTGTTCCCGGCCGGGTAGGGCCGGTCGATGCCGCAGGCCAGGACAGCCACGGTGCGGCCGCCGCCGGAGATCGCCCCACGGTGGGCGGCGGCGTCGATCCCGAACGCGCCCCCGGACAGCACCGTCCATCCGCTCTTGCTGATTCCCGCCGCCAGTTCGCCGGTGACGTGGATTCCGTAGCTCGTGGCGGCCCGCGCGCCGATGATCGCCACCGACCGTTCCAGCGTCTCGCCGAGCGGCCACGGCCCGCGCACCCAGAAGCAGAGCGGCGGGCGGATGTCGCTGTTGATCCGGCCGCCGGTGTCCATCTCCATGGCGGCCAGATCGGCGACCCGCCGGGGCCACTCGTCGTCGGCCGGGACCACGAGGCGGGCGCCGAGGCGGTCGGCCCGCCGCAGCACGATCTCCGCCATCCGGCGTGGGTCACCGGCGGCCGATCGGGCGGCGACCGCGCCCCGCAGCCGGGCGTCCGGGATGTCGCCGCTGAGCAGCCGGTCCAGGGTCGCCGGGGCGCCGGCCTGATGCACGAGGGTCCAGACGGCGCGGTTTCCGGGCTCGGCGAGCCAGGTCAGCGCCACACGGGCGGCCCGATCCTCCGGACCGCCGGGCGGGCAGGTCCCGTTCATGCCGGCAGCAGACATCGAAACCTCCACAAGATGCTCCGATCGAGAAGAAGAGAAGGCCCCGACCGCAGGGGTTGGAGCGGTGACGGGCCAGACCGCCGCTGGGCGCGGGGGACGGACCGTGGAACGAGAAATGGCGAGCCGGATCGCCGTGGCCGGAGAAGCGGCACGGGTCGCTGCCGGACGAGTGCGGCAAATCGCCACCGGAGGAGCCGTATGGCCCCCGGCCGGACGAGTGACACGGATCGCAGCCGGCGGCAGCCGAGGGAGCTCAGACGAAGGAACGGCATGGGTCCGGGCCGGAGAGGTGGGCCGGCGTCCAGCCGGCGGAACGGCATGGGTCCGGGCCGGAGAGGTGGGCGGGCGTCCAGCCGACGGAGAGGGAAGGAGGCGCCCGGGGCGGAGAACACGGTGGGGACGAGGGCGGAAGGAAGGGCGGCCCGGCAGCGGAGACGTGACGGCGAGAAGGGGTACGCCAGGAGGCAGTCACTTCGGGACACGATGGGCCGCCTCTCCCATGCGCAACTGGTAGGCCTCGCACACGTCGCCCTCCGAGGGACGGTCTCTTCCGTCGAGGTCGGCCACCGTCCAGGCGAGGCGTAGGCAGCGGTCGTAGCCGCGGGCGGAGAGGGTGCCCCGGTCCAGCGCGCCGTGCAGGACCGCCGTGTCGCGGGACGGCAGCCGCCACGGGGAGCGCCGCAGGACGGACCCGGGCACCTCGGCGTTGACCCGCCACCCGTCGGCGGCCCAGCGTGCGGCCGCCGCCTCACGGGCGCGGACCACCCGGGCGGCGACGGTCCGGGACGGCTCGGCGGGCGCCGTGTCGGCCATCAGCTGTGCGGCGCGGACCGGGAGCAGGTTGACCCGCATGTCGATGCGGTCGAGCAGCGGCCCGGACAGCCGTCCCAGGTAGCGCCGCCGCACCGTGGGCGGGCAGTGGCAGGCGTGGTCGCCGGCCGGGGAGGCGCACGGGCAGGGGTTGGCGGCGACGATGAGCTGGGCGCGGGCCGGGTACTCGGTGGTGCCGCGGGCCCGGGACAACACGACGCGTCCGCTCTCCAGCGGCTGCCGCAGCGCCTGCAGCGTGGTCCGGCTCATCTCGGGCACCTCGTCGAGGAAGAGGACGCCGCGGTGGGCGAGGGAGAGGGCGCCGGGCCGGATCACGCCGGATCCGCCGCCGACGAGGGCGGCCAGGCTGGAGCTGTGGTGCGGGGCCTGGAACGGTGGCCGGCGGATCAGCCGCCCGTCGGCGGGCAGCACTCCGGCGATCGACTGGAGGGCGGTGACCTCGAGGGCCGCCTCGTCGTCGAGCTCCGGCAGGATCGACGGGAGCCGCTCGGCGAGCATGGTCTTGCCGGCGCCGGGCGGCCCGAAGAGGGCCAGGTGGTGGCCGCCGGCGGCGGCGATCTCCAGGGCGTACCGCCCGGTCTCCTGGCCGGCGAGGTCGGCCAGGTCGGGACCGGCAGGCGGGGGAGCGGCCGGCACGGCCGGCGGGTCCAGCAGCGTCCCGGTGCCCTCGGCGAACGCGACGAGCCGCTGCAGCGTGTCGACCGCCCGCACGGTGACCCCGGGCACCACTGTCGCCTCGCACGCGTTGGCCACCGGCACGATGACCCGGCTGATCCCGGCCCGGGCCGCCGCCGCGACCATCGGCAGCACACCCCGCACCGGCCGGACCGTCCCGTCGAGGCCGAGCTCGCCGATGAGCGCGACCCCGTCGAGGCGGGCCGGCGGCAGCTCCCCGGCCCCGGCGAGGACCGCGGCGGCGATCGCGATGTCGAAGCCGGAGCCGTGTTTGGGCAGCGCCGCGGGCAGCAGGTTGACGGTGATCCGCCGGTTGGGCCAGTCGCGGCCGGAGTTGACGATGGCGGCGCGGACCCGGTCGCGGGCCTCGTTGAGAGCGGTGTCGGGCAGGCCGGTGAGCAGGAGGGTGGGCAGTCCGTTGGACAGGTCGGCCTCGACCTCGACGAGGTGGCCGGCGACGCCGAGCAGCCCGGCGCAGAGGACGCGTGCGTAGCCCATCAGAACGCGTCCCGGATGTGGACCAGGCGGGTGGCGCCGCGGCGTTGCGGCAGGACCTCCACCACGTCGAAACGGATGCGCTCCGCTCGTACCCCCGAATCGGTCAGGAAGCGGATGGCCAGAAGCCGTAACCGGCGCACCTTGCGGTGATCGACCGCTGCCGACGGCGGGCCGAAGGCCGCCGAACGCCGGGTCTTGACCTCGCAGAACACCAGGTCGGCGCCGTCGCGCAGGATGAGATCTATCTCGCCGTCCGCGCAGCGCCAGTTGCGATGCAGCAGTGTGAGACCGGTCTCCTGGAGGTGCTGTGCGGCCAGCCGCTCGCCGTAGGCGCCGATCGCCCGTCGCTGAGTCGTCATGGCCCGGCACGTTCACAGACTTCCGATCACCCTGCGCGACGGCCTGTGGATCGGCCGGTGATGTGGACGACCGGCCGCCGGGCGCGGGAGTGTGCTAGCCACGAGGCGGGACCGGCGGGGGAACCGGCTTGGCGTATGCTTGTCCACGGCGACCGCCCAGGCGGTCGACCTCGCGCGCCCTCCTACGGTTCCGAGCGCTGATCTTCAGCGACGGCCGGAGGCGGCGGCCCTCCCTGGTCCCGATCTCGTCGGGCCCGACTGCGGCCACCGACCGGGCGCCAGGACGCCCACCGCCGGTGAGCGTGACAACCAGGGAAGATCAGGGAGTAACAACCATGGCCGTAGTGACCATGCGTCAGCTGCTGGAGAGCGGTGTCCACTTCGGGCACCAGACCCGGCGCTGGAACCCGAAGATGAAGCGCTTCATCTTCACCGAGCGCAACGGCATCTACATCATCGACCTGCGCCAGACCCTCGACTACATCGAGAAGGCGTACAGCTTCGTGCGTGACACCGTCGCCGAGGGTGGCCACATCCTCTTCGTCGGCACCAAGAAGCAGGCCCAGGAGGCCATCGCCGAGCAGGCGACGCGGGTCGGCCAGCCGTACGTGAACCACCGTTGGCTCGGCGGCATGCTGACCAACTTCCAGACCGTGTACAAGCGGCTCCAGCGCATGAAGGAGCTCGAGGCTCTGGGTGACCTGACCGGCACCGCCGCGGGTTACACCAAGAAGGAGACCCTGCAGCTCTTCCGCGAGAAGACCAAGCTCACCAAGACCCTCGGCGGTCTGCGTGACATGACCAAGACGCCGTCGGCGATCTGGGTCGTGGACACCAAGAAGGAGCACATCGCCGTCGACGAGGCCCGGAAGCTGAACATCCCGGTCATCGCGGTGCTGGACACCAACTGTGACCCGGACGAGGTCGACTTCCCGATCCCGGGCAACGACGACGCGATCCGCTCCGCCGAGCTGCTGACCAAGGTCATCGCGGCCGCCGTTGCCGACGGCCTGATCGCCCGGTCCGGCCGTGGCCGTGGTGGCAACGCCGACGAGAAGCCCGAGGCGGGCACCGTCGCCGCCGGCGAGCCGCTGCCCGAGTGGGAGCGGGACCTCTACGAGGGCGCCGAGAAGAAGGCCGAGGAGCCGGCCGCCGCTGCCGAGGCTCCCGCCCCCGCTGCCGTCGCTGCTGAGTAAGTCAACCGACTGACATCGAGAGAAGAGTCATGGCTAACTACACCGCCGCGGACGTGAAGAAGCTCCGCGACCTCACCGGTGCCGGCATGATGGACTGCAAGAAGGCGCTCGAGGAGTCCGAGGGCGACTTCGACAAGGCCGTCGAGTTCCTGCGCATCAAGGGCGCGAAGGACGTCGGCAAGCGGGCCGGCCGTACCGCCGCCAACGGCATCGTCAGCCACTCGGGCAGCGCGCTGCTCGAGCTGAACTGCGAGACCGACTTCGTCGCCAAGACCCCGGACTTCGTCGCCCTGGGCCAGCGCCTGGTCGAGTTCGGTGAGCAGAACAAGGTCGCCGACGCCGCCGCGCTGCTCGCCTCGACGCTGGAGGACGGCAAGACCGTCGCCGAGACCGTCGAGGAGTACGCCGCGAAGATCGGCGAGAAGATCGTGGTCAACCGCTTCACGATCGTCGACGGCACCGTCGCGGTCTACCTGCACCGCAAGGCGCAGGACCTGCCGCCGCAGGTCGGTGTCCTGGTGCAGTACACCGGCAAGAACGACGAGGCGGCCGACTCGGACGCCCGCGGCATCGGCATGCAGATCACCGCGATGCGGCCGAAGTTCCTGAGCCGCGAGGAGGTGCCGGCCGAGGTCGTCGAGACCGAGCGCCGCGTCGCCGAGCAGACCGCTCGTGAGGAGGGCAAGCCCGAGCAGGCTCTGCCCAAGATCATCGAGGGCCGGGTGAACTCCTTCTTCAAGGACTTCGTCCTGCTGGAGCAGGCTTCGGTCGTCGACAACAAGAAGACGGTCAAGCAGATCGCCACCGAGGCGGGCATCGAGATCACCCGGTTCGTCCGGTTCGAGGTCGGCCAGGAGTAAGGCAGCACCGAAAGCAATGCGTCGGGAGGTCGGGTACGCGATTGAGCGCCCGGCCTCCCGGTCGCATAAGGTCTCTTGACAGATGGAGAAGGGAAGGCGGGTCTCATGACGATGGTGACCGAGCAGTCCGCCACGGCCGACGATCAGAGCCTGCCGACCATGCGCCCTCGGCGGGTCGTTCTCAAACTTTCCGGCGAGGTGTTCGGCGGCGGCGACGTCGGTGTCGAGCCCGACGTGGTGCAGTCGCTGGCCAAGCAGATCGCCACCGTCATCCGGCGCGGCATCCAGGTCGCGGTCGTGGTCGGTGGCGGTAACTTCTTCCGCGGCGCGGAGCTGCAGAAACGCGGTATGGACCGCAACCGGGCCGACTACATGGGCATGCTCGGGACGGTGATGAACTGCCTGGCCCTCCAGGACTTCCTGGAGAAGGAGGGCATCGAGACGCGCGTGCAGACCGCCATCACGATGGCCCAGGTCGCCGAGCCCTACCTCCCGCTGCGCGCCATCCGGCACCTGGAGAAGGGCCGCGTCGTGATCTTCGGCGCCGGCGCCGGCATGCCGTATTTCTCCACCGACACGGTCACCGCCCAGCGCGCGCTGGAGATCCGGGCCGACATGGTGCTGATGAGCAAGAACGGCGTCGACGGCGTCTACACCGCCGACCCGCGGGTCGATCCCAGCGCTCAGAAGCTGGAGTCCATCACCTTCCAGGAGGTTCTGCTGCGCGGGCTCCGAGTGGCCGACCAGGCCGCCTTCAGCCTCTGCCAGGAGAACAAACTGCCGATGCTGATCTTCGGCGCGGAGGGCGACGACACCATCGTGCGTGCGTGCGCCGGCGAGCGGATCGGCACCCTGATCACCGCCGACTGAGGTCGCGTTCACGTCCCCACATCCCGCACCACCGAAGACAGCAAGGAGGCGAGAAGAGCCGGTGATCGAGGAAACCCTCTTCGAGGCCGAGGAGAAGATGGAGAGCGCGGTCGAGCACGCCAAGGAGGAGTTCGCCGCCATTCGGACCGGCCGGGCCACTCCCGCGATGTTCTCCAAGATCCTGGTCGACTACTACGGCGCGCCCACGCCGGTGACGCAGATGGCGTCCGTCGGCGTTCCGGAGCCGCGCATGGTCATCGTCAAGCCGTACGACGCGTCCCAGCTGGGCCCGATCGAGCGGGCCATCCGTGACTCCGACCTGGGGGTCAACCCCAACAACGAGGGTACGCAACTGCGCATCCACCTCCCGCAGATGACGGAGGAGCGCCGCCGCGAAATGATCAAGGTGGCCCGTGGCAAGGCCGAGGACGGGCGTGTCGCGATCCGTAACGTGCGCCGTAAGGCCAAGGACCAGATCGATAAGCTGGTCAAGGACGGCGAGACCGGCGAGGACGACGGCCGTCGTGCGGAGAAGGAGCTCGACGACGTGACGCACCGCTACGTCGCCGTCATCGACGAGCTGCTCAAGCACAAGGAAGCCGAGCTCCTCGAAGTCTGAGCATCGGATGAAGCCCGGCCGACCTCCCCGGAGGGGCCGGGCTTCTCCCCTGTTCGGCCAGGGGCGGTTCACCCGCGGTCAAATTGCCCGCCATCTCGAGAGCTGTTCCGGCGTCACCTTTGCAGTACGCTCTGCACGGTTCCAGTGAGAGTGTGAGTGTGAGTAGCAGGTAGGGGTCCGGCTTTGTCAGTCCGTTCGGCGGCGATCCCGCCTACCACCCCGCCCGAGGTCTGATGTCCTACGTCGATCCCCGTGCCCGGCAGATTCCCGGCGACGACACGAGCGTGCCGGCGTCGTACTTCCATGAGTCAGAGGATCCGAATGCGTATGCCGGGACGGAGCCGGTGAGCGAGGCCGCCCCACGTGGGGAGGGCGGCCGAGGCCGCCGTCGGGCGGGCCGCGGCCGTAAGCCGCAGGGCGGGGGCCGCGCGGGCCGCAATCTGCCGGCGGCCATCGCGGTCGGCCTGAGCCTGGGCCTGGTCGTGCTCGCCTCGCTGCTGATCCAGCCGATGGCCCTGCTGGCCGTGCTGGTGGCGGCGTCCGGCATCGGCGCCTGGGAGATGGCCCGCGCGCTGTCCACCACGGGCGCCAACCCGCCGTTGATCCCCCTGCTCGCCGGCAGCGTCCTGATGACCGGCCTGGCCTGGTATGAGGGGGCCGACGCACTGGTCCTGGGGCTGTTGGTGACGGTCGGCGCGGCCGTGCTGTGGCGCCTGGCCGACGGTGTGGCGGCGGTGCGCCGTGACTTCACGCCGAGTGTGCTGATCGCCGTCTACGGGCCGTTCCTGCTGAGCTTCGCGGCGATGCTGGTGCGGATGGACGAGAGTGACGGGCCACTCATGGTGATCTGCACCCTGGTCGCCGTGGTGCTCTCGGACACCGGTGGCTACGCGGCCGGTGTCTTCCTGGGCAAGCACCCGATGGCGCCGAAGATCAGCCCGAAGAAGTCGTGGGAGGGCTTCGCCGGCTCGGTGACGGCCGCCGCGATCGGCAGCAGCGCGCTGCTCTTCTTCCTGCTGGACATCGGAGTCCACTGGGGCCTGCTGTTCGGCGCGGTCATCTCGGTGGTGGCGGTCCTCGGCGACCTGGCCGAGTCGATGCTGAAGCGGGATCTGAAGGTCAAGGACATGAGCAACCTGCTGCCCGGGCACGGCGGCCTGATGGATCGTCTGGACTCGATCCTGTTCGCCGTCCCGACCGCATACCTGCTCTTCTCGATCATCACGCCGAGCTAGCTGTGGGCGACCTACTCGGCGGACGTGGGAGACTGGATACGCCATGACGATTCTTCCGGTCATCCCGATCAGTCCCGATCAGCCCGACATCCTGCCGTCCGGCCTGACGAAAACACGCCGCCGCCCCAGCATGCCTCCGCGCCATCTCGCCGACATGGATCTCGCGGCCCGCAAGAGCGCGGTCACGAGCCTGGGTGAGCCCGCGTTCCGGGCCAAGCAGCTCTCCACCCACTACTTCGGCCGCCTGGTGCGGGATGCCGCCGAGATGACCGACCTGCCGGCCGGCTCGCGTGACAGGCTGACCGCGGATCTGCTGCCCACCCTGCTCACCCCGGTCCGGGAGCAGGCGTGTGACGACGGCGCGACCCGCAAGACACTGTGGCGGCTGCACGACGGCGCGCTCGTGGAGAGCGTCCTGATGGGTTACCCCGACCGGGTGACGGCCTGTGTCTCCAGCCAGGCCGGGTGCGGCATGGCGTGCCCGTTCTGCGCGACCGGCCAGCAGGGCCTGACCCGCAACCTGTCGGTGGCGGAGATCGTGGACCAGGTCGTCTATCTGGCGGGGGTGGCCGCCTCCGGCGCGGTGACCGGTTCCCCGCCGCGGCTGTCCCGCGTGGTCTTCATGGGGATGGGCGAGCCGCTGGCGAACTATCCGCGGGTGATCGAGACGGTGCGGCGGCTGACCGCCCCCGCTCCGGAGGGCCTGGGGCTGTCACAACGGCACATCACGGTGTCCACGGTGGGTTTGGTGCCCGCTATGCGGCGGTTGATCGCTGAACAGCTCTCCGTGACTCTTGCGCTGTCACTTCACGCCCCCGATGATGATCTGCGCGATGAGCTTGTGCCTGTCAACCAGCGTTGGAAGGTGGCCGAGGTGCTCGACGCCGCGTTTGACTACGCGGCACAGACCGGTCGCCGGGTTTCCATCGAATACGCCCTGATCAGGGACGTAAACGATCAGCCCTGGCGTGCCGACCTGCTCGGCCGTCTTCTGAGAGGCAAGCTGGCCCATGTGAATCTCATCCCGCTGAACCCGACACCGGGCAGCAAGTGGGATGCGAGCCCGAAACCGGTCGAGCGCGAGTTCGTCCGCCGGTTGCAGGAGGCCGGTGTCTCGACGACGGTTCGCGACACCCGGGGGCGGGAGATCGACGGCGCATGCGGCCAGCTGGCCGCGGGTGAGCTGACGGACGCGAGCGCAGGGGGCGCCGCAGCCGACGCGGAGGTGGCACAGTGACTGGGCGCAGGTCCCAGCGAGCGGAGTGGGAGACGTTGTGACGAGTCAGGGGCAGCGTTTCCGAAGGCGTGCGCTGCGGCGTGGCTACAAGGTCGACGAGGTCGACGCCTTCCTGGACCGGGTCGAGGCGACTCTGGCCGGGGAGCAGGTCGGCCCGCCGGTCGGTGCACAGGAGGTGCACGACGTCGTCTTCCGGGTGCGGTTCGGCGGCTATGACGAGTGGCAGGTCGACCTGCACCTCGACCGGGTGGAGCGGCAGCTCGCCGAGTTCGAGGAGCGCGGTGGCCGTCCGGTCGACCCGATGCGCGACTCGATGCGCAGCGGCCTCACGGCCGGCTCGGTTTCCGGCCCGCCGGCGATGAGCCAGAGCCAGGGCTTCGACCGTGGCGGCTTCGACCGTGGCCCCGCCGGTCCCGGCCCCCAGGTGCAGGGTTTCCCGCAGGGACAGCAGGGTGGCTTCCCGCCCGGCGGCCCCGGCATGCAGCCGCAGGGGATGCCGGGCCGGGGCGGCCCCGGCGGTCCCGGTGGCTTCGGCGGCCCGGGTGGCCCCGGCGCCCCGGGGATGAACCCGGCGGCCCAGATGGCGTCGCCGCCGACCGAGCGGCTCCCCGCGCCGATGCGCGACGACCGGATGATGCCGCCGCAGATGCCGCAGCGCCAGCAGCAACAGCAGCTCCCGTCGGGCCCCGACCCGTATGGTCGGTATGACGAGCCGACCGGCTACGGCCAGCAGATGCCGCCGCCCTCCCCGCTGCCGCAGCGTCCCGGCCCTCCGCCCGGCTACGACCCCAGTGGGTATGACCAGGGTGGCTACGACGGCTTCGAGGCCGGCCGGCACGGCAAGACCGACATGACCGCCGAGATCCGGATGCCGGACCGCGATCCGCGTGGCGGCTACGGGCAGCAGATGCCGGGCGCGCCGATGCCGGGTTCCCCGATGGCCATGCCGGGTTCGCCGATGCCGGGTGCGCCGATGAGCGGCCCGCCGTATGGCGGTGGCGGCGGTTACGGCCAGCCCCCGCAGCAGCCTCAGCAACAGCAGCCCGGCCCGCCGATGGGCGAGCCCGGTGGCGAGCTGTACCGGGTGGACCAGCTGCGCCGGACGTTCCAGCCGCGCCGGTTCGGCAGCGGTTACGACCCGATGCAGGTGGACCGGCTGTTCGAGGGCATCCTGCAGGCGATGACCGGCCGTGGGCCGATGCCGGTGAACGAGAACGATCTCGACATGCTCCAGTTCGGTCTGGTGCCGAACGGCTACTTCGAGGCCGAGGTCGACGCCGCGCTGCGCGAGGTGAAGGACATCCTGCTGCGCCGCCGGTGACGAGGACATGCTGAAAGAGGGGGCCGTGGCCCCCTCTTCTGCTGTCCGGGACCCTTACTGGTCGTTGGGGCGCAGACCGCTGCGGCGCAGGATCGCGTCGCCGATGATGATGGCGACGAGGCCGATCGCGAGCACGACGAGCCACACCTTCTCGGTGTTGCCCTGCTGGTTGCCCCAGAAGAAGAGGAGCAGGATCACGGCCGAGATGATCGCGCCCTTCTGAGCCCGCTTGCGGTTGCCGGGCTTCAGCTGGTCGGGCGCGTAGACCTCCTCGTGGTGTTCTTCCGCAGCCACGGTGGCGACCTCCTAGTCGATGTTGAACCGCCAAACAGTCTGTCACGGGGTCGACGGGCGGAGCGCAGCAACCCGGCTGTACTTTCGAGGCGGTCAAAAAACCGCAGTGGCGGTTAGAAGGCAGTCAGCAGAGGAGCGATCAAGTGCGGATCACGGGCACCGGCCATGCGAGCATGCGGATCGACACCGCTGCCGGCAGCATTCTGTGCGATCCGTGGGTTAATCCGGCGTATTTCGCCTCGTGGTTCCCGTTCCCGGACAATTCACAGCTCGATTGGGAGACGCTCGGTGACGTCGACTACCTGTATGTCTCCCACCTGCACCGGGACCACTTCGACGCGGAGCACCTGAAGAGGTTCATCAGCAAGAAGGCGACCGTCCTGCTGCCGGAGTATCCGACGTCGCAGCTGGAGGACGAGCTGCGGGCGCTGGGCTTCACCAGCTTCCTGCGGACGAAGTCGGACGAGGTGCACGAGCTCGACGGCGGCCTCAAGGTGATGATCCAGGCGCTGATCAGCCCGACCGACGGCCCGATCGGTGACTCGTCGCTGTGGGTGGAGTATGACGGGATCCGCGTTCTGAACCAGAACGACGCCCGTCCCGCCGACCTGACCCGGTTCAACGAGCTGGGCCACGTGCACGCGCACATGCTGCAGTTCTCCGGCGCCATCTGGTACCCGATGGTCTACGAGCTGCCGGAGAATGCAAAGACCGCGTTCGGCAAGCAGAAGCGGGAGCGGCAGTTCGACCGCACCTGGCGCTACATCGACGATCTGAAGGCGGACTTCGTCTTCCCGATCGCCGGCCCGCCGTGCTTCCTCGACGACGAGCTGTGGCAGTTCAACGACATCCACGGCGACGAGGGCAACATCTTCCCCGACCAGTCGGTCTTCCTGAGCGAGTATGCGAAGGTCGGCGGCACCAACGCGGTCGTCCAGCTGCCCGGCAGCGTCACCGAGCTGACCGACGGCGGCACGAGGCAGCACACCACCCATCCGACGCCGGTCGACGAGTTCTTCGCGAACAAGCGGGCGCACCTGGAGGAGATGCGGGAGCGCAAACGCCCGATCATCGAGGCGGAGAAGGCGTCCTGGCGGCACCCGGAGATCGACGTCCTCAAGGAGCTGAAGAAGCGGATCGAGCCTCTCCTCGAGGAGTCGATCTACATGGCCAAGGGCGTCGGCGGCCCGGTCCGCTTCGACCTGGTCTCCTACGACGGCGACGAGGTCGAGTCGATCGTCGTCGACTTCCCGGGCAAGCAGGTCCGGGCGTATGCCGACGAGAAGGTCCGCTACCGCTTCCGGACCCAGCGGGAGCTGATCGAGCACCTCATCTTCATCGACGAGGGCGACTGGGTGAACTCGCTGTTCCTCTCCTGCCGCTTCTCCGCGGCCCGGATCGGGCAGTACAACGAGTTCGTCTACGCGTTCTTCAAGTGCCTGTCCGAGGAGCGTCTGCAGTACGCCGAGGGTTGGTACGACGAGCACGAGAAGGCCGTCGACGCCGAGGACATCGAGTTCGGCGACTGGACCGTGCAGCGACGTTGCCCCCACCTGAAGGCCGACCTGTCCCGGTTCGGCATCGTCGAGGGCAACGTGCTGACCTGCCAGTTGCACGGCTGGAAATTCGACCTGCCCAGTGGCCGCTGCCTCACCGGCGTCGGCCACAAGATCAGGGCGACGAAGAACAACTAGACGGAGAGATCCTTGAGGATGCGGCGGGCCGCGTTGTGGCCCGCCGCGCCGATCACACTGCCGGCCGGGTGCGCCCCGGCCGAGCCGTGGTAGAGCCCGTCCAGCCCGGTGAAATACGGCATGCGCTTGTCGAACGCGACAGTGTTGTCGACGTGGTGGATGTGCCCACCGGTGATCCCGAAGTGCTGCTCGATCCCCGGCGGCGTGAGCGGGAACACGTCGGCGACCAGATCCGAGGTGCCGGGCGCATATCTGTCACAGATGGCGAGCAGCCTGTCGACGTACCCCGGAAGCTCTTTGTCCCACGATGTGCCAGACGGCTCGAAGGGGACAGACTGCACGAACAACGCCGAGGAATGATGTCCGGCCTCGTCGCGCAGCGACGGGTCGACGGTGGTGTGCAGGTACCACTCGATGGTCGGCTCGGCCGGCAGGACACCGGCCTGCACGTCCGCCCACATGCCGCGCAGGTTGGCCATCGGCGAACCCTCGCCGGGCAGCAGGTGGATGGTCGAGCCGAACGGCGACGGCGCGCCGGGCGGCAGGCAGTCGAAGCGCGGCAGGTCCCGCAGCGCCAGGTTGACCTTGAGCGTGCTGCCGGTCCGCTTCACCGCCGCCATCCGCCCGGTCAGCTCCGCGGGCAAAACCCCATCAGGGACAAGACCCATCAATTGGTACGGGTCACAGCCGCCGAGAACGACCCGGGCACCGACCGACCGTCCATCCGCCAGCACGACCCCGCTGGCCGCCCCGCCGTCGACGGTGACCGACGTCACCCGCGCATCCGTGAAGATCCGCGCCCCGGACGCCTGCGCCGCGTCGGCGAAGGTCCGCGACACGGTGCCCATGCCGCCCTCGGCGATCAGCCAGGTCCCGTCCGAACCGGGCAGCCGGCACATGTTGTGCACCAGGAAGTTGTGCCCGGTCCCCGGATCGTCCGGCCCGGCGTTGAGCCCGGACAGGCCGTCGGTCACCGCGTACATCGCGACGAGCAGCTCACTCGCGAACCCGAAACGGCCCAGGTAGCCGGCGACCGAACCGCGGACCAGATCGAGGAACGTGCTCTGCAGCTGCGGCCGGATGTGCCGGTCGGCGATCTCCTCCACCGGCGCCGGCTCCTCCAGCCAGGCCGGCGCGAGATCGGCGCGCAGCGCGCCGATCTCCACCGCGAGCGCCTCGTCGGCCTTGGCGTCACGGTCGCTGAGCTGCGCGCGGTTGGCCGCGCCGTCACTGCCGAAGAGCAGGTACGGCGAACCGGCCCCGACACCGGGCAGGAAGTAGTGCGGATCGCGCCGCAGCACCGGAATGTCCACGTCGAGGGTCCGCAGCAGCTCCGGCGGCATCAGCCCGAGCAGGTAGGAGCCGGTCGACTGGCCGAGGCCGGGCACCTTGGGGAAGGGGTGTTCGGTGCGGGTGGCGCCGCCGATCACGCCCGCGGCCTCGAGCACGACGACGTCGAGCCCGGCGCGGGAGAGCAGGATCGCGGAGACGAGGGCGTTGTGACCGGCTCCGATGATCACCACGTCGGCACGGTCCGGAATGGGGGTCATGGTTCGCGAGGTTATCTCCTGATCGCGCTCGGTGACCTCGTCGAAACATCCGAGAATCGCGGCTCGACGGCGCGGGTCGCCGCGAAACCGGTGAGCAGCACCACGTGGAACAGGTAGAGCCACAGGCCGATCGCCACCGCCGCGCCCACCTCGGTCAGCCCGCCGAACGGCACCCCCAGATCCAGCGGCAGCGAACTGAACAGCACCGCCCCGTGCAGGAACCCGGACAGGTTGGCGGCCGTGAACGAGCCGATCAGGATCGTCGCGAGCCACGGCGGGCGGCCCGGCGCCACGTAGCGGAACACCCAGACCACCACCGGGGTCAGCAGCAGCCAGATCGCCAGGAACGACAGCACCACGCCCAGCACCGACCACCAGCCGCCGCGAACCCACAGGCCGCTCGTCGTCGGCAGCGCCAGCAGCAGCGACAACAGCAGAGCCGGGGCGGCCGCCAGCAGCGGCAGCCAGAGCAGCCGGCCCCGCCAGCCGACCAGCCTCTCGCCGGGCCTCGCGATCGAGGCGAACGCGCGGCGCAGGCCCTCGCCGTACAACGTCGCCGGAAGCAGGCTGGCCAGCGCGAACGTCGGCGTCAGAGCCAGCCCGGCATCGATCAGGGCGGCCAGCGCGCCGGGCGCGCCGATCTCCGCCGGCAGCGCCGCGAGGGTCCTTCCGGTCAATTGGCGTACGCGCTCCGCGCCCACCACCAGCCCGGTCAGCCAGATCGCCAGCAGAGCCACCGGAACCACCGCGATGCCGCTGTAGAAGGTGATCGCGGCGGCGTGCAGCGCGACGTCCTTACCGCGGAGCGGCCGCATCAGCGCCGTGATCACCCTTCGCACGCCGATCAGGTACCCCGATCGATACCGCGGATCACTATGATCTCGCATTCGTGGACACCGAAACGGTCTTCTCGTTCTCCGCGCACCCGACCCGGCAGCAGCTCGTCGTCTCGATCCGGTGGTTCCTGCGCGGGCAGCTCCGGCTCCTCCGGCTGGGCGGCGCGGTGCTGATCGTGTTCGGGCTGGTCTTCTCGCTCGACGACGAGCTCCTCCTGCGGATCTTCACGGTGCTCTTCGGCCTGGTCTGCATCCTGCTGGTGCCGGAGATCACGGTCCGCGTCGTGGTCGCGAGGATCCAGGGGATGCTCAGCCGCCCGACCGAGTACCGCATCGACGACCAGGGCGTCCGGATGACGAACGACCTGACCGAGTTCTTCGTCCGCTGGATCGCCGTCGACCGCCTCGACGAGGCGCCCGGCCTGCTCATCGCCCGGACCGGGCAGAGCGGCTTCTCCGCGATCCCGACCGGTGGGCTGCCGCCGGAGACGGCCTCCGAGGTCACCGGCTACGTGCGGGCGCACGTCCGGTCCTGAGAGCCGCCCGCTCCGGTCGTCCGCGACAATGGGCGGTATGCGTGACCTCGTACTGCTCGGCTCCACCGGGTCCATCGGCACCCAGGCCATCGACATCGTCCGGCGCAACCCGGACCGGTTCCGGGTGGTGGCCCTCGGCGCGGGCGGCGGCAACGTCGCGCTGCTCGCCGCCCAAGCCCTCGAACTGGGCGTCGAGGTGGTCGGCGTGGCCCGCTCGTCGGTCACCCAGGACCTGCAGCTCGCCTTCTACGCCGAGGCCCAGAAACGCGGCTGGGCGACCGGCGACTTCAAACTCCCCAAGATCGTGGCCGGGCCGGACGCGATGGCCGAGCTCGCCCGCTGGCCCTGTGACGTGGTCCTCAACGGCGTGGTCGGCAGCCTCGGCCTGGCGCCCACCCTGGCCGCCCTGGAGTCCGGCCGGATCCTCGCGCTGGCCAACAAGGAGTCCCTGGTCGCCGGTGGGCCGCTGGTCCGGCGGATCGCCAAGGAGGGGCAGATCGTCCCGGTCGACTCGGAGCACTCGGCGCTCGCCCAGTGCCTGCGCGGCGGCACGGCGGCCGAGGTCCGGCGGCTGGTGCTCACGGCCAGCGGCGGCGCGTTCCGCGGGCGGCGGCGCGAGGAGCTGACGAACGTCACACCCGAGGAGGCGCTCAAGCACCCCACCTGGGACATGGGGCCGGTCGTCACGATCAACTCGGCCACCATGGTCAACAAGGCGCTCGAGGTGATCGAGGCGCACGAGCTGTTCGGGGTGCCGTATGACGACATCGAGGTGATGGTCCACCCCCAGTCGGTCCTGCACTCCCTGGTCGAGTTCACCGACGGGTCGACCCTCGCCCAGGCCAGCCCGCCGGACATGCGGCTGCCCATCGCGCTCGCGCTGGCCTGGCCGGAGCGGGTGCCCGGCGCCGCCGCCGCGGTGGACTGGACCCAGGCCCACAACTGGGAGCTGCGCCCCCTCGACCACGAGGCGTTTCCCGCGGTGGAGCTGGCGAAACAGGCCGGCCGTGCGGGGCGCTGCCGGCCCGCGATCTACAACGCCGCCAACGAGGAGTGTGTGGCCGCTTTCGTCTCCGGTCGGCTACCTTTTCTGGGCATCGTCGACACACTGGAACAGGTGCTGGCAGTGGCCCCGGATTTCGCCGATCCGGGTACCGTCGAGGACGTGCTTGCCGCGGAAGCATGGGCCCGTGCCCAGGCCCAGCGGACCATCGAGACCATGGCTGAAGGAGCCTGATGCTGTTCTGGCTGGGGTGCGCAGCCTTCGCGCTGACGATTCTGATCTCGGTGAGCCTGCACGAGCTGGGTCACATGATCACCGGCAAGCGCTTCGGGATGAAGGTCACGAAGTACTTCGTCGGCTTCGGCCCGACCATCTTCTCGTTCCACCGCGGTGAGACCGAGTACGGTTTGAAGCTCATCCCGCTCGGCGGCTTCTGCAAGATCGTCGGGATGACGCCGCAGGACGACGACGTCGCCCCGGAGGACCAGCACCGCGCCATGTGGCGGTTCCCGGTCTGGAAGCGGACCGTCGTGATGGCCGCCGGCTCGATCACCCACTTCATGCTCGCCCTGATCGGCGCCTGGGCGATGGCGTGGGCCATCGGCCTGCCGAACATGGATCTTCCGCGCACCGGCGCCGAGGAGCGGGCCGCGCCCGCGCAGATTCGCGTGGCCGACTGCCTCCGGACCTCGCTCAGCGACCCCACCGCCACCACCGCCACCGACTGCAAGGTCGGTGTGGGGAGCGCCGCCGCGGGGCCGGCCTCGGCCGCGGGCCTGAAGACCGGAGACGTGATCACCAAGGTCGGCGCCACCCCGGTCGCCAACTACGGGCAGCTCACCGACGCCATCCGGGCCGCGACACCCGGCCCGACCGTCTTCGAGTACACGCGTGCCGGTCAGCCGGCCCAGGCCACCGTCAACCTGATCCCGGCCGAGCGGCGCCCGATCGACGACCCGTCCGGCCCGATCTCCACGGTCGCCGTGGCCGGCATCAGCTGGACCACCGACCTGCCGGCGGTCGTCCACTACAACGCCCTCAGCGCGATCCCGGCCTCCGGTGAGTACAACTGGTTCCTCGTCGAGAACTCGATGCGGGCCATGGCGCGCATCCCGGAGAAGATCCCCGCCCTGTGGAATTCGATCACCGGCGACGAGCGCGACCCGGACACCCCGATCAGCGTCATCGGCGCCAGCCGGATCGGCGGCGAGGCCCTGGAGAAAGGCGTGCCCGAGGTCTTCTGGGGCGTCTTCATCTCGCTGAACGTGTTCATCGGCCTGTTCAACCTGCTGCCACTGCTGCCGGTCGACGGCGGGCACATCGCCATCGCCTGGTTCGAGGCGCTGCGCTCCCGGCTGTACCGCGTGCTCCGGCGACCCGATCCGGGCCGGGTGGACTACTACAAGCTCATGCCGTTGACGTACGCGGTCATCCTGATCGGTGGCGCGTTCACCCTCTTGACGGCGACCGCTGACATCATCAACCCCATTACGATCTTCCCGTGAGCTCGGTACGGGCTCACCTCATCCACGTACCACGGAAGGCCGGGAGCAACCCCCAATGACCGCGATCAGTCTCGGAATGCCTGCGGTACCCCCACCGCCCCTGGCTCCGCGCCGGCAGAGCCGCCAGATCAACGTCGGGGGAGTGCTGGTCGGCGGCGGCGCCCCGATCAGCGTCCAGTCGATGACGACCACCCTCACCTCGGACGTCAACTCCACCCTCCAGCAGATCGCCGAGCTCACCGCGGCCGGCTGCCAGATCGTCCGGGTCGCCGTCCCCTCCCAGGACGACGTCGAGGCGCTGCCCGCCATCGCCAAGAAGTCGCAGCTTCCCGTCATCGCCGACATCCACTTCCAGCCGAAGTACGTGTTCGCCGCGATCGACGCCGGCTGTGCCGCGGTCCGGGTCAACCCGGGCAACATCCGGCAGTTCGACGACAAGGTGAAAGAGATCGCCAAGGCGGCCTCCGACGCCGGCATCCCGATCCGCATCGGTGTCAACGCCGGCTCCCTCGACAAGCGTCTCCTGGAGAAATACGGCAAGGCCACCGCCGAGGCGCTCGTCGAGTCGGCGCTCTGGGAGTGCTCGCTCTTCGAGGAGCACGGCTTCCGCGACATCAAGATCTCGGTCAAGCACAACGACCCGGTCGTCATGATCCGGGCCTATCGGCAGCTTGCTGAGCAGTGCGACTACCCGCTGCACCTCGGGGTCACCGAGGCGGGGCCGGCGTTCCAGGGGACCATCAAGAGCTCGGTCGCGTTCGGCGCCCTGCTCGCTGAAGGCATCGGCGACACGATCCGGGTCTCGCTGTCCGCTCCGCCGGTTGAGGAGATCAAAGTCGGCAACCAGATCCTCGAGTCGCTCGGGCTCCGGGAGCGAGGGCTGGAGATCGTGTCCTGCCCGTCGTGCGGGCGTGCCCAGGTTGACGTCTACACGCTCGCCGAGCAGGTTACGGCGGCGCTTGACGGATTCCCGGTTCCGCTGCGAGTGGCTGTCATGGGGTGTGTGGTGAACGGGCCCGGAGAGGCTCGTGAGGCTGACCTCGGCGTGGCTTCGGGCAACGGCAAGGGGCAGATCTTCGTCAAGGGGAAGGTCATCAAGACCGTTCCGGAGTCGATCATCGTGGAGACGCTTGTCGAGGAAGCGCTCCGGCTGGCCGATGAGATGGGGGCTGAGCTTCCTGACGAGCTTCGGGAGCTGCTTCCCGGGCCTACGGTTACCGTGCACTGAGGTTGGTGGTCGCGGTAGTCGGGGCGGTTGCCCAGCTGGCTTGCGGTAGTCGGGCGGTTGGTCGCGTGGGGTGCGGTAGTCGGGTCGGTTACCCGGTTGGCTTGCGGTGGCTGGATTGCTTGCCCGGCGGGCTGTGGTGACCTGGTGGGCTGCGGTGGCTGGGCCGGTTACGTCGGGTCGGTCGCCTGGTGGCTTGGGGTGGCCGGGTCGGTTGCCTGGTGGGCTGCGGTGGCTGGGTCGGTCGCCCGGTGGGGTGCGGTGGCCGGGTCGGTCGCCCGGTGGGATGCGGTATCCGGGATGGTCGCCGGCTGTGTTTGATTGCTTCGCTTCGCTTCGCGGCAAAACGCCTTTTACCCGGTGACGGGGCAGCCGATTTCCCGCCACCCAGCAAACCCCGCTGGGCGTCGGCAAATCGGATGCCCCGTCACCGGCGGCGTTTTGCTGGCCGTTCTGTGGCTACGGGCGCACTGGGAAACTACGGGGGATGGGGTCGTAGTGAGTACGTGCGGCCGGGGACTACGAGGGGTGGTTGCGGTTCTGCGGTTCCTGGCGGGTCCTTAGGGCCTTGCGGTTCTTGCGTTTTTGTTCTTAGAAGAGGACTGTGGCGAAGCTGCCGGCTGAGGTGAAGCCGCAGTTTGCGTATACGTGGCGGGCTGCTGTGTTGTAGTCGTTCACGTAGAGGCTCACGGTGGGGGCCACACGGCGTAGGGCGTCGGCCACCACCGCGGCCATGGCTGCTGTGGCCAAGCCTCGGCCCCGGTAGCTCGGGTGGACCCAGACTCCCTGGACCTGGGTGGTCCGGCGGGTGACGATGGCCAGCTCCGCCTTGAAGACGACCAGGTCGCCGTCGAAGCGGGCGTAGGCGCGTTTCGCTTTCACCAGATCGGCTATCCGGCGGCGGTAGCCTCGGCCGCCGTCGTCCTGCATGGGGGAGACGCCGACCTCCTCGGTGTACATCGCCACGGCGGCCGGGAAAAGCTGATCGACCTCGCTGGCACGGACCAGCCGGACCGCCGGATCGGGGCGGACCGCCGAGTCGCGGTCGGTCACCAGCAGCGGCTGATGCGGCCGCACGTCACGGGCCGGGCCCCAGTTGCCGCCGAGCCGGTCCCACAGGTCGAGCACCGCCTCCGAGCGGCCGATGATCGACGAGCAGATGCGGGGCTCGGCGCCGAGCAGGTCGGCGAAGGCGGCGGTGGCCGGCGGTGTCGCGCCGACCGGCACCAGGTGCGCCCCGGACCAGATGATCGACTCGACCTGGCGGCGCGGCTCATAGCCGTAGATCCGCCCGTCGGACCGCCACCAGTTCAGCCCGTGGGCTGCCACGCGCTCCGCGATCTGGGCACCCGCATAGGGATCGGCGTCGAGGATCCGCTCGACGGCCGCGCGCTCGGGCTCCCCGAGCTGGCGAATGGGCACCGTCAACACAGGTACCACATTGCCAGATAGCGGGCCGTCGACACGTGTCGCAACCCCGCGATCCCAGAAACCCTTGCCGACGACACGTTGCCGATATATCGTCTAACTATCGACGACAGAACGGAGAAGATCATGAGGCACATGCATGGAGAGCGCGGACACGGTGGACACGGGTGGCACGGCGAGTTCCGCAGGCGCGGGTTCGGCTTCCCGCCCGGATTTCCCTTCGGGGGTCCCGGCGGCCCGGGCGGCCCCGGCTTCCCGCCGCCCGAGTTCGGGCGGCCCGGCGCACGGCGCGGTGGCCGCGGCGGCCGGCAGAATGTCCGTCCCGCGATCCTCGCGCTCCTGGTCGAGCGGCCGATGCACGGCTACGAGATGATCCAGGAGCTCGACTCGCGGACCGGCGGCATCTGGCGGCCCAGCCCCGGCTCGGTCTACCCGACCCTGCAGCTGCTCGAGGACGAGGGCCTCATCGAGGTCACCGCCGAGGGCGGCCGGAAGAGCTACCGGCTCACCGAGGACGGCCGGCCGGAGGCCGAGGCCGCTGCGGAGAACCCGCCGTGGTCCCAGATCGGCGCCGACACCATGTCCCAGGTGCAGGATTTCCGCGATGCGGCGGTCGGCATCATGGGCGCTCTCAAGCAGGTCGGTTTCAGCGGCACCCCGGAGCAGCGCCAGCGGGCGCTCGAGGTGCTCAACGAGACCAAGCGCAAGCTGTACGCGATCCTCGCCGAAAGCGAGTGACGCCGCCGTCACGCCGGATCCGATCGGCGTGGAGGCTCACCGCGGGACACGTCCGGCCGGGCGTGCCCTGCGGTTCCTGGACCTGCCCAAACCCCGCACCGACGGTTCCGTGGCGACCTACCCTCGATGATGCTGGCGTAGCGGCGGCAGACGGGGGCGAGGTAGCGGAGTTGAGCGAACCCTCCGACGCCGTGATCAACGGGCTCCTGGAGGCCGCGCCCGATGCGATCATCGCGGTCGACCGGGAGGGGCGCATCGAGGTCGTCAACGCGCAGACCGTGCGGATGTTCGGCTACGAGCGCGCCGACCTCATCGGGCAGTCGATCGAACTGCTGGTTCCGGAGCGGTTCCGGGGTCGTCATCCGGGACATCGCCGGGCGTACCTCCGTGATCTTCGTCCTCGCCCGATGGGCGCCGGCGTCCCGCTCACTGCCCGGCGCCGCGACGGCAGCGAATTTCCCGCCGAGATCTCCCTCTCCGCCCTCGCGTCCGGCGGCATGATCGTCGCCGCCGTCCGCGACGTCAGCGACCGGATCCGCCGGGAGGCGAAGTTCCAGGGCCTGCTGGAGGCCGCGCCCGACGCGATCGTCGGTGTCGCCGCCGACGGCCGGATCACCCTCGTCAACGCCCAGGCCGAGAGGCTTTTCGGGTACGAGCGCAGCGAGCTCATGGGCCAGCCGATCGAGGCGCTCGTCCCGGAGTCCGCCCGGGCCCGGCATCCGGACCTGCGGCACCGCTACTTCGCCGACCCGAGGCCCCGGCCGATGGGCTCGGGGGCAGCCCTGCGCGCGCGTCGCCGGGACGGCAGCGAGTTCCCCGCCGAGATCAGCCTCTCCGCGCTGGAGACCGAGGACGGGCTGATCGTCTCGGCCGCCATCCGCGACGTCAGCGATCGCATCGAGGCCCAGGCCGAACGCCAGCGCCTGGAAGCGGAGCGGGAACGCCTCGCCGCCGCCGCCGAGCGGGAGCGCCTCGAAGCCCAGCTCCAGCAGTCCCAGCGCCTGGAGAGCCTCGGACAGCTGGCCGGCGGCGTCGCCCACGACTTCAACAACCTGCTCGCGGTGATGCTCAACTACACCGGCTTCGTCGCCGAGCAGATCCAGGAGGCCGCCGACGCCGACCCGGACAGCGCCTGGCCGCAGGCCTCCCGCGACCTGCAGCAGGTGCTGCGGGCCGGCCGCCGGGCCACCGAGCTCACCCACCAGTTGCTCGCCTTCGGCCGCCGCGAGGTGGTCCGCCCCCGGGTCCTCGATCTCAATGTGGTGATCCGCGAGGTGGAGCAACTCCTGCTGCGTACGCTCGGCGAGCACATCCAGCTGCACGCCGACCTGGAGCCGCGGCTCTGGCCCGTCCTCGCCGACCCCGGCCAGATCGAACAGGTGCTGGTCAACCTCGCCGTCAACGCGCGCGACGCGATGCCCGGCGGTGGCACCCTCACCGTCCACACCGGCAACCAGGAACTCGCCGCCGACGAGGCGGCCCGGATGCGGCCGCCCGTGCCCGCCGGCCGGTACGTACGCCTGCGGGTCGCCGACACCGGCACCGGCATCCCGCCCGATGTGCTGGAACGTGTCTTCGAGCCGTTCTTCACCACCAAGCCGCCCGGTGAGGGCACGGGGCTGGGCCTGGCCACCGTCTACGGCATCATCACCCAGGCCGGTGGGTACGCCACGGTGCAGTCCACTGTCGGCGCCGGCACCGTGGTGGCCGCTCTGCTGCCGGTCACCCAGGAGCTGCCCGCCGCGGTCAGCACGCCCGCCGGGCCCGCCCAGCTGCAACGCGGCGGCGAGACGATCCTGATCGTCGAGGACGAGGAGGCCCTGCGCGCCGTCACCGAACGCATCCTCACGCGCAACGGATACCACGTCGTCAGCGCCGGCGGCGGCCCGGAAGCCCTCAAGATCGTGCAGGATGCGGCCCAGCACATCGACCTGCTGCTCACCGACGTGATCATGCCGCACATGCACGGCCGTCAGCTCGCCGAACATGTCCGGGACGCCCGTCCGGGCCTCCCGGTCGTCTTCATGTCCGGTTATGCCCAGCCGTTCATCACCGGCGAGAGCACCCTCGAACCCAACACCATCCTGATCACCAAGCCGTTCGCCCAGGCCGAACTGCTCGAACGCCTCCGCGAGGCCCTGGACCGAGCCTGAACCGGCCCAGCCGGTCGTGGAGGGCTGTTCGGCGGGTGTCCCGCAGCTCTGAGAGCCGGCTGCCGGCTGGGTCAGGAGGGGTGGCCCAGGGCCGCTATCAGGGCGAGGAGGGCGGGGAGGCCGCCGCGTTCCAGCTCGGGAGTCGGGGTCAGGGCCATGATCGGGACGGTCACTCCGGCGTCGGCGTAGGCCTGCACCCGGGCGCGGCACTCGGCCGGGGAACCGTGCACGATCAGCTCGTCGACCAGCGTGTCCGGGATCGCGGCCAGCGCGCCCTTGCGGTCGCCGGACTGCCAGGCCTGCCACATCGGGGCGAGTTGCTCCTCGCGGCCCAGCCAGCGGTGGAAGGCGGCGTAGGCGGGCACCGTCAGGTAGGCGGTGATCATACGGCGGCCGATCGTACGGGCATACGCGGCGTCCTCGGTCGGGACCATGAAGATCCGGGCGGCCACCTCGAAGCCGGCCGCCGCCTCCTTGGTCTCGGCGAGGGCGGTGGCCACGTCGGCGGGGGAGAGCCAGTTGAGGATCACCCCGTCGGCCTCGGCGGCGGCGAGGCGCAGCATGCCGGGGCGGAGCGCGGCCAGCATGATCTGCGGCGGGATCGCGGGCGGGCGCTCGAGCCGGAACCGGCGCACCGAGAACGTGTCGAAGTCGCCGTCGACCAGCTCGCCGGCGAGGGCGGCCCGGACGAACCGGAGGACGTCGCGGCTGCGGGCGAAGGGCCGCTCGAAGTCGACAGCGTTCCAGTCGCCGACGACCACCGGGGAGGACGCGCCGATGCCGAGCTGGAACCGGCCGGGCGCCGCCTCGGCCAGCGCGCCCGCCGTCATCGCCAGCAGGCCTGGCCCGCGGGTGAAGGCCGGCGCGATCGCCGTGCCCAGGCGCAGCCGCGGCTCCCAGGCGGCGGCCAGCGTCAGCGGGGTGAACCCGTCGGCGCCGGCGACCTCGGCCGACCAGGCGTCGGTGAAACCCGCATCGGCCAGCGCCGAGAAGACGGCGGCGTGCTCGGAGAGCGGAACGCCGCCGAACGGCACGGTCATGCCCCATCGCATCGACATGCCCCTGATCCTGCCGGGCGCATCGGCGTGATGTCCAACACTTCGCCGGAGGTGCGGGATATCCCACGATCCTCCGGCGAAGCACTGATCCGGCGGGGTCAGCCGGTGGTGACGCGGGTCCGCCAGGCGGTGGCGAACGAGGTCTTGCCGTTGGTCCGCAGCAGCGAGCCGTGGTAGATCCGGGCGCCGATGACGAGCATGCCCGCCGCGCTCAGGGCCAGGACCGCCAGCGCCAGGAACGGCTCCCAGGCGGCCGCGCTGTTCTCGAAGATGCGGATCGGCATGGCCATCGGGGAGGAGAGCGGGAAGTACGACAGAGCGGTCAGCGCCGTCGAGTTGTCGCGCAGGAAGAGCACCGCGAAGAACGGGATGAGCACCGCCATCTGCACCGTGCCGGAGGTGCTGCCCAGATCCTCCTGCCGGGCCGCCAGCGCGCCGACCGCCGCCCACAGGGTGGCCAGCATGACGAAGCCGAGGATGAAGAACGGCAGGAACCAGCCGAGCGCGGGCCGGAGCGCGCTGATCACCCCGGCGTCCAGGTCGGCGACCGTGGTCCCGACCAACGCGATCACCGAGAGCAGCGCGATCTGGGCGAAGGCCAGCGTGGTCATCGCGGCGATCTTGCCGGCGAGCAGGGCCCGGGCCGGGATGGTGGCGACCAGGATCTCGACGATCCGGGTCTGCTTCTCCTCGACCACGCTCTGCGCGATCTGCAGGCCGAAGAGCAGGGACGTGATGTAGCAGAGCATGGCCAGGGCCAGCGGTACGAAGATCGCGATGAACTCGTCGAACGGGGGCGGGTCGAGCAGCTCGACCGGCGGGACGGTGCTCAGCGCGTTGAGCACCTCGCTCGGCGCGTCCTCCATGGCCACCACCTTGGGGCCGGGCAGCACCACGGCGTCCACCTCGCCGTCCCGGAGCAGCCGTTCGGCGGCGGCCGGGTCGGCGATCTCACGGACGTCCAGCTGAGCGGCGCGCAGCGGCGCGACGGCGGCGCTGTCGACCACCGCCACCTTCGTCGGGCCGCTGTTGAGCATGGCCGGGATCGCGATCGACGCGATCAGCACGACCAGGAACGACACCGTGCTGAAGATGAACGCCTTGTCCCGGAGCTTGGCGCGGATCTCGCGGCCGAAGACCAGCCGGGCGGCCTGGAGCGTGGTCACTGGATCACCTCTCGGAAGATCTCGGCGAGCGAGGGGCGGACCGGGCCGAACGCGCGGACCGGGCCACGGCCGAGCGCGGCCCGCAGCACCGCCTGCTCGTCGGCTCCGGCGGTCAGGTCGAAGACGGCCTGCGCGCCGTCGAGTTCGAGCAGCGTCACGCCGGGCTCGTCGCGCAGCCAGCCGGCGTCCCCGTCCACCTCGATCCGGAAGCGGGGCAGCGCGTGCTGCTCCCGCAGGCCGGCCCGGGAACCGGCGGCGCGGACCGTGCCGTCCGCGATGATCACCAGGTCGTCGCAGAGACGCTCGACCAGCTCCAGCTGGTGGCTGGAGAAGAGAACGGCGGCGCCGGTGCGAGCCCGCTCGCGGAGCACGGCCAGCACGGTCTCCACCGCGATCGGGTCGAGGCCGGAGAACGGCTCGTCGAGGACCAGCAGCTCGGGGTCGTGGACCAGCGCCGCGGCGATCTGGGCCCGCTGCTGGTTGCCGAGCGACAGCTTCTCCACCGGGTCGCCGGCCCGCTCGGCCAGCTCCAGGCGTTCCAGCAGGGCGGTGGTACGGCGTTTGGCGTCGGCGGCGCTCAGCCCGTGCAGCCGTCCGAGGTAGACGACCTGCTCGCCGACGGTCATCTTCGGGTAGAGCCCGCGCTCCTCCGGCATGTAGCCGAACAGCTGCCGGTCGTTCTTGCTGATCGGGTTGCCACGCCAGGTCACCGTGCCGGTGTCGGCGGCGAGCACCCCCAGGATGATCCGCATGGTGGTGGTCTTGCCGGCGCCGTTCGCGCCGACGAAGCCGGTGAGCCGGCCGGAGTCCACCGTGAACGACACGTCTTTCAGGACCTGCCGATCCCCGAAGGACCGGTTCACGGCCTCCACGTTCAGGACGGTTGTCATGACCATGACGCTAGATGCCGGTCGATGCCGTGTCGTCCGGCGCGCGGGGGTCCTCCTCCAGAAGGACCCTCACCCTCCGGGACGGACCACCCCCAGCTCGTACGCCAGGACGACGGCCTGGGTCCGGTCGCGGGCGCCGATCTTCATGAGGACCCGGCTGACGTGCGTCTTCACCGTGGTCTCGCCGAGCCGCAGGGTGGTCGCGATCTCCGCGTTGGTGGCGCCCCCGGCGAGCAGGACCAGCACCTCGTGCTCGCGGGGGGTCAGCTGGTCCAGGCGTACGCCGGTGGCGTTCGGCGTGGTGAACGTGGAGATGACCCGGCGGGTGACGGCCGGGGCGAGCAGCGCCTCACCGGCGGCGACCACCCGTACCGCCTCGGTCAGGGCCTCCGGGGTGCCGTTCTTGAGCAGGAATCCGCTGGCGCCGGCCCGCAACGCCGCGAACAGGTAGTCGTCGCGGTCGAAGGTGGTCAGGATCAGCACCGACGGGCCGCCCTCGGCGGCGATCCGGCGGGTCGCTTCGAGACCGTCCACGCCGGGCATCTCGACGTCCATCAGCACCACGTCGGGCCGCAGGCGCAGGGCCATCTCGACCGCCCCGGCGCCGTCGGCGGCCTCGCCGACGACGGTGATGTCGTCCTCCATCTCGAGGATGACCCGGAAGCCGGTCCGGACCAGCTGGTGGTCGTCGGCGAGCAGGACGGTGAGGCTCATCGGGCCACCCCCGCCGGGTACGGGAACCGCGCCCGCACCCGGTAGCCGCCGTCCGGATGCGGACCGTGCTCCAGGGCGCCGTCGTGCACCGCCACCCGCTCCCGCATCCCGACCAGGCCCATGCCACCGGCCGACGAGGACCCGCCCCGGCCGTCGTCGGTGACGTCGAGTTCCAGCTCCCCGCTGAGGTAGCGGACCCGGACGTCGAGCACCCGGGCGTGCGCGTGCTTGAGCGTGTTCGTCACCGCCTCCTGGACGATCCGGTACGCGGCCTGGGACAGCGACTCCGGCAGCGGCACCGGGTCGCCGTAGACGGCGTACCGGACGGTCAGCCCGGCCTCCCGGGCCCGGTCGGTGATCTCCTCGAGCCGGTCGACGCCGGCGTTCGGCACCACGTCGTCCGTGGAGGCGGAGGTGGCCCGGAGCGCGCCGAGCATGCGGCGCAGCTCGTCGACGGCGGTGCGGGCGCCCTCCTCGATCGCGGTGAGGGCGGTCCGGGCGCGGGCCGGGTCCTTGTCGAGGGCGCGGCGGCACGCGGACGCCTGGATGCCCATCACCGACACGTGGTGGGCGACGACGTCGTGCAGCTCCCGGGCGATCCGGACCCGCTCGCCGAGGACGGCCCGCTCGGCGGCGAGCTCCTGGGTGGCCCGCAGCTCGGCGGCCTGCTCCTCCAGGTCGTGACTGCGCCGCACGTGCTGCCAGGCGGCGTCGCCCATCAGGTAGCCGAACGCGAAGAACGCCGAGTTGACCACGAACCAGTTGAACGCCACGGACGCCTTCTGGGCTGGCCCGCCGATCTGGTCGGAGAGGAAGAGGTAGCCGACGACGAGCCAGACGAACATCGCGCCGATGATGACGAGCCGCAGGACGCGGGCCCGGTCCCGGTTGCGGCCCCAGGCCCCGAGGGCGTAGATCGCCGCGAACAGCGCGCCGATGGTGACCTGCTGCTCCTGCAGGCCGCGGACCTGGCCGGCGATGAAGGCGGCGCCGATGAAGACGGCGACCACATCGGGGTACGCCCGGCGCAGGGTGAGCGGCAGCGTGAGGGCCAGCACCCAGGCGACCTGCTCGGGCAGGGGCGCGACGTCGGCGGGGTCCACCGTCCGGACGTGGCGGGTGATGAAGAGGTTGGCGACGGCGACGGCGGCGACGGCCAGCCCGATCCACACGTCGGTGCGCCGCTGTGCCGCGGTCGGGCCGGGCCGCACCCAGTCGTCGAGGTTCACCGATGGCATGGGCAGACCATCCCACGGACCCGCAACTGCGGCTCAGTCGCGCCGGGTCTGTGTGGGGATGCTCGCGTCCTGGTCGGGGGTGATCGTGCCGCCCAGCTCACGGATGTGCCGGTGGGCGGACTCGAGACGGTCCTCCAGCGTGACTATCCGGCAGGCGGCGGCGAGGAGGAAACCCTGGTCGAGCAGCAGCCGGACGCGGGCGGCGAGGTCGAGCTGGTGACGGGAGTAGCGGCGGTGGCCACCGGCCGAGCGCTCCGGCTCGATCAGGCCAGCCTCGTCGAGGCTGCGCAGGAAGGCGGCCGTCACCCCGAGCGTCTCGGCGGCGCGGCCCATGCTGAACACCGGACTGTCACGGTCCATGGTGTCCATCAAGCCATAGTCCAGGGCCCCGGCGGGTAACCGGGGCCCTGGCTTTTCAATTCTGGTGCCGGACTCTGCCGGCGCATGTGGTCGACCGGCTGCGTGCCGCTAGCAGTCGACCAGAGTGATGGGCATCGGCTGCGATCACCTCTTGTCGGGCCGGGGACGTCGTGATTACGCGTTGCTGCGGTATCTCGTCCTCCTTCTCCAACTCAGCGACAGTGCCAGTTGCTTGTCGGCCGTGACCGACAACCCAAATGTAGGCCGCCTGCGGCGAAATTTCTAGTGTCGCCGCTGTAGATTTTTTCAACGAAAGGCTTTCCGAGCTGCGAAAACTCTTTCGTTGACGAAGTAGTTGATGAAGGAGTGGTGCGGCGGCGGTGCGGGACGGGCGCTGAGGAAGAGAGAGGTGACCGCGCCCCGCACCGCCGCCGGCGGAGAGGTGTCCACAGTCGATCCGGCCGAGGGATCGCTCTCGTCAAGGATCGCCTCAGGACTCATCCGCGGCAACGCAATTAACGCTGTGCATTGACTGTCGTAACACGGCGGAGCGATCATGACCCGAGCAGTGGCTCAGGTCACAGTCCTTCGTGTGTAGGGGGCATCCCGATGAGCACCGACGAGGAAAGACTCGCCCAACTCGGCTACAAACAGGAACTCCACCGCCGGCTCTCCGGCTTCTCCAACTTCGCCGTCTCGTTCTCGATCATCTCGATCCTGGCCGGGGCGATCACCTCGTACGGCATCGCCATGAAGGCCGGTGGACCGGTCGCGATCACCCTCGGCTGGCTCTTCGTCGGCATCATGGTGACCTTCGTGGCGCTGGCCATGGCGGAGGTCTGCTCGGCCTACCCGACCGCGGGCGCGCTCTACTGGTGGGCCGCCGCGCTGGCCAGGAAGAACAAACCCGCCTGGGCCTGGTTCATCGGCTGGTTCAACTTCCTCGGCGAGGTCGCGGTGACAGCGGCCATCGACTTCGGCGCGGCGATCACCACGGCGGCGTTCTTCAGCCTGACCTTCGGCCTGGAGGTGACGGCGACCTCGACGTTCCTGATCTTCCTGGTCATCATCGTCGTGCACGGTCTGCTGAACACCTTCGGCGTCAACCTGGTGCGGGTGCTCTCCGACGTGAGCGCCTGGTGGCACCTGGCCGGCGTCGCGGTGATCGTCGGGGTGCTCGCCGTCGTGCCCGACCAGCACAAGCCGTTCTCCGAGGTGTTCACCGAGGTCTACAACGCGACCGGGTTCACCTTCGCCGGGGCGGGCGTCTACGCGGTGCTGATGGGCCTGCTGATGGCGCAGTACACGTACACCGGCTACGACGCCTCCGCGCACGTCGCCGAGGAGACCCACGACGCCGCCAACGCCGCGCCCCGCGGCATCGTGATGTCGGTGGTCGTCTCGGTGATCGCCGGTTTCGTCCTGCTGGTCGCCATCACCTGGTCCATCCAGGACTACGAGGGCGCGCTCGGCACCGACCTGGGCCTGCCGCCGGCGCAGATCTTCATCGACGCGGCCGGCCACGACACCGGGGTGTTCCTGCTCTTCATCTGCATGGTGGCGCAGTGGTTCTGCGGCATGGCGTCGGTCACCGCCAACTCCCGGATGTCCTACGCCTTCGCCCGTGACGATGCGATCCCCGGATCGCGGATCTGGAAGAAGGTCAATCCCCGCACGGGTACGCCCACCAACTCCATCTGGCTCTGCGTGGGCCTGTCCACCCTCCTGGTCCTGCCGTCGCTCTGGAACACGGTCGCCTACTTCGCGGCCACCTCGATCGCGGTCATCGGCCTCTACATCGCCTATGTCGGCCCGGTGCTGCTGCGCCGGCTCAACCCGGACTTCCAGCCCGGCCCGTGGAATCTCGGGAAGTGGAGCGCGCCGGTGGGCTGGATCGCGATCGTCTGGGTAGGGATCATCTGCGTGCTCTTCGTCCTGCCGCCCGGCAGCCCGATCACCGCCGAGACGTTCAACTACACGATCGTCGCCGTGGCGGTGGTGCTCGGCGCGGCCGCGATCTGGTGGTTCGCGAGCGCCCGCAACTGGTTCACCGGCCCGAAGCAGAACCTCCTGGAGAAGGCCGCCCACGGCGAGTCCGTCGACTGATAGGACTGAACACATGGATCTCGAGGAACTCGACGTCTCCGTCGACAACGGCAGCATCGACACCGTGCTCCTGGCCCTGACCGACATGCAGGGCCGGCTGCAGGGCAAGCGGCTGCACGGACGGTATTTCCTGGACGAGGTGGTGTCCGGCGGCAGCGAGGGATGCAACTACCTGCTCGCCGTCGACGTGGACATGAACACCGTCGACGGGTACGACATGTCCTCCTGGTCCACCGGTTACGGCGACTTCGTGATGAAGCCCGACTTCAGCACGCTGCGCCGGGTCCCGTGGCAGCCCGGCACCGCGCTGGTCCTCGCCGACCTGCTCGACACCGCCGGGCAGCCGGTGCTCGCGTCACCCCGGCAGATCCTGCGCCGCCAGCTCGACCGGCTGGCGGCGCACGGGCTGACCGCGTACGCCGGCACCGAACTGGAGTTCGTCCTCTACAAGGACAGCTACGAGCAGGCGTTCACCAAGAATTACCGCGATCTGGTCCCGGCCAACCAGTACAACGTGGACTACTCGCTGCTCGGCACCGCCCGGGTCGAGCCGCTGCTGCGCCGGATCCGCAACGAGATGTACGGCGCCGGTTTGATCCCGGAGAGCGCCAAGGGCGAGTGCAACTACGGCCAGCACGAGATCGCGTTCCGCTACGCCGACGCGCTGACCAGCGCCGACAACCACGTGATCTACAAGAACGGCGCGAAGGAGATCGCCGCCCAGGAGGGCATGGCGCTGACCTTCATGGCCAAGCCCAACGAGCGGGAGGGCAACTCCTGCCACATCCACTTCTCGCTGCGCGACGAGAACGGGCGGTCGGCGATGCTCGGCGACGGCCCCGCGCACCTGAGCGAGACCGGGCAGCGGGTGCTGGCCGGCCTGCTCGCCACCATGCGGGAGTTCAGCCTGCTCTTCGCGCCGAACATCAACTCGTACAAGCGGTACCAGCCGGGGTCGTTCGCGCCGACCGCGCTGCGCTGGGGCGTCGACAACCGGACCTGTGCGCTGCGGATCGCCGGGCACGGGCAGGGCATGCGGGTGGAGAACCGGGTGCCGGGCGGGGACGTCAACCCGTACCTGGCGATCGCCGCCCTGGTCGCCGGCGCGCTGCACGGCATCGAGAACGAGCTGCCGCTGGAGCCCGAGTTCGCCGGCAACGCGTACCAGGACGAGACCGCCGAGCGGGTGCCGGGGACCCTGCGTACGGCGACCGAGCTCTGGGCGGCCAGTTCGGTGGCGGAAACCGCGTTCGGGGCGGACGTGGTGGCCCATTACGCGAACATGGGGCGGGTGGAGCTGGCGGCCTACGACGCGGCGGTGACCGATTGGGAGTTGCGCCGTGGATTCGAGCGCCTCTGAGTGTGAGGATCTTGGCGTGGGGACTACAGAGGTGATCAACCCGTCGACGGGCGAGGTCTTCACGACCGTACCGTCGCTGGGGTTGGAAGAGACCGATGCCGCCATCGACCGTGCCCGGAAGGCCTTCGGTGAGTGGCGGAGGGTGTCGCCCGGGGACCGTGCCAGGCTGCTGCGGCGCTTCGCGACGGTGGTCGAGGAGAACATCGAGGACCTTGCACAGCTGGAGGTGCGCAACGCCGGTCACACCATCGGCAACGCCCGGTGGGAGGCCGGCAACGTCCGGGACGTGCTGAACTACTACGCCGGAGCGCCGGAGCGGCTGTCCGGGCGGCAGATCCCGGTGGCCGGCGGTGTCGACGTGACCTTCCACGAGCCGCTCGGCGTGGTCGGCATCATCGTGCCGTGGAACTTCCCGATGCCGATCGCCGGCTGGGGTTTCGCGCCCGCGCTGGCGGCCGGCAACACGGTGGTGCTGAAACCGGCCGAGCTGACGCCGCTGACCGCGATCCGGCTCGGCGAGCTGGCGCTGGAGGCGGGGCTGCCGGAGAACGTGTTCCAGGTGGTGCCGGGCAAGGGCAGTGTGGTGGGGCAGCGGTTCGTCACCCACCCGGCGGTCCGC
The DNA here is from genome assembly GCF_900113015.1 of Actinoplanes philippinensis. Lineage (GTDB taxonomy): Bacteria > Actinomycetota > Actinomycetes > Mycobacteriales > Micromonosporaceae > Actinoplanes > Actinoplanes philippinensis. Next base: position 254,890 of record NZ_FONV01000013.1, on the reverse strand, counting down.
AAGGTCTGCTTCACCGGCTCCACCGAGGTCGGCAAGTCGATCATGGCGGGCTGCGCCGGCCAGGTGAAACGAGTGACCCTGGAGCTGGGCGGCAAGAGCGCCAACGTGATCTTCGCGGACGCCGATCTGGAAGCCGCCGCCGCGGCCGCTCCGGGCGCCGTCTTCGACAACGCCGGCCAGGACTGCTGCGCGCGGTCCCGGCTGCTCGTCGAGGCCTCGGTCTACGACCGGTTCCTGGGGCTGCTGGAGCCGGCCGTCCGGGACTTCCGGGTGCTGGACCCGTCCGACGAGTCGGCCGAGATGGGCCCGCTGATCTCGTCCGGGCAGCGCAGCTCGGTCGCGTCCTACCTGGACGGCGCCGACGTGGCGTTCCGCGGCTCCGCGCCCGAGCGCGGTGGCTGGTGGTTCCCGCCGACGGTGCTGCTGGCCTCGTCGGCCGGCGACCGGCACTGGCGTGAGGAGATCTTCGGGCCGGTGGTCAGCGTGCTGCCGTTCCGGGACGAGGCCGAGGCGATCGAGCTGGCCAACGACACCGAGTACGGTCTGTCCGGCTCGATCTGGACCCGGGACGTGGGCCGCGCGCTCCGGGTCTCGCGGGCGGTGGAGACCGGCGCGTTGAGCGTCAACAGCAACTCCTCGGTGCGCTACTGGACGCCGTTCGGTGGCATGAAACAGTCCGGTCTCGGCCGCGAGCTGGGCCCGGACGCATTGCTGTCCTTCACCGACGTGAAGAACGTGTTCCTGGCTACGGGAGAATAAGTGGAACGTCTACAGGATCGGGTCGCCGTGATCACCGGCGCCGGCAGCGGTATCGGTCTGGCCACCGCCCGGCGGTTCGCCGCGGAGGGCGCCAAGGTCGTCGCCGTGGACATCTCCGAGGACGCGGGCAAGGCCGTGGCCGAGGAGGTCGGCGGCGAGTTCGTGGCCTGTGACGTCAGCGACGAGGAGCAGGTCAAGGCCCTCTTCGACGGCGTCGCGGAACGGCACGGGCGGGTCGACATCGCCTTCAACAACGCCGGCATCTCACCGCCCGACGACGACTCGATCCTGGTCACCGGCCTGGACGCGTGGGAGCGCGTCCTCAAGGTCAACACCACGAGCGTCTTCTTCTGCTGCAAGTACGCCATCCCGCACATGCAGCGGCAGGGCAAGGGCTCGATCATCAACACCGCGTCGTTCGTCGCCCTGCTCGGCGCGGCCACCTCGCAGATCGCCTACACCGCCAGCAAGGGCGGTGTGCTCGCGATGACCCGGGAGCTGGGCGTGCAGTTCGCCCGCGAGGGCATCCGGATCAACGCGCTCTGCCCCGGCCCGGTGGCCACCCCGCTGCTGATGGAGCTGTTCGCCAAGGACCCGGAGCGGGCCGCCCGCCGGCTGGTGCACGTGCCGATGGGCCGCTTCGCCGAACCGGACGAGATCGCCGCCGCCGTCGCGTTCCTGGCGAGCGACGACGCCTCCTTCATGACGGCGTCGCAGTTCGTCGTCGACGGCGGCATCACCGGAGCGTACGTAACTCCGCTGTGAGGTTTACCGACCCGCTACGGTGGGGATGGAAACCCCTAACACCAGCTCAACAAAGGTGCAAGGGGTCGAATCCCCGCCCGTACGGGTCAGATCCCCGTGTAGGTGGGACAGATGGGCCCGTGACGCGGCGTCGGTTCACCGGCGCCGCGCGCCTGTGACTACGGTGGTGCGATGCGTCCGATCATCGGCATAACGTCCTATGTGCTGCCCGCCAGCTGGGGCGTCTGGACCGATCTCCCGACCGCGCTGGTGCCGCACGACTACACCGAGGCGGTCCGGCTCGCCGGTGGCCGCGCGGTGGTGCTGCCGCCGGACGACCTCGACGCGGACGTGCTCGACCGGATCGACGGCCTGCTGCTGGCCGGCGGCGCCGACCTGCACCCCTCGCTGTACGGCCAGGAGCCCGGCCCGTACACCGTCGCCCAGCCCGATCGGGACGCCGGGGAGCTGACCCTGCTGCGCGGCGCCCTCGACCGGGACCTGCCGATCCTCGGTGTCTGCCGCGGCATGCAGCTGCTCACCGTCGTCGCCGGCGGGACCCTGCACCAGCATCTGCCCGACACGCTCGGCCACGAGAAGCACCGTCCCGGGCCGGGCGTCTACGGGTCGCAGCAGGTGCTGCTCGACCCGGAAAGCAGGATCGCCGCTCTGATGGGCGACGACCTGACCATCAACTGCTTCCACCACCAGGGCGTCGCCGACCCGGGCTCGCTGACCGTGACCGGGCGGGCCACCGACGGCCTTCCCGAAGTGGTCGAGGACCCGGAGCGACGTTTCGTGCTCGGTGTCCAGTGGCATCCGGAGGTGAGCCGGGACCGGCGGCTCTTCGGAGCCCTGGTGGCGGCGGCGTCGAAGGAGCTCACGCAAGCATGCGCAGACCGCTGATCGGACTCACCGCCTACGCCGAACAGATCCACCACGGCCGCAACGACCTGATGGCCGCGATGCTGCCGATGAACTACGTGAAGGCGGTGCACGCCACCGGCGGCCGGGCCGTCCTGATCACCCCGGACGACCCGGGCACCGACGTGCTCGAATCGCTGGACGGCATCGTCTTCTGCGGCGGCGGCGACATCGACCCGGCGAACTGGGGCGCCCCGCGGCACCCGGCCACCGAGGTCGACACGGTCCGGGACACCTCCGAGCTGATGCTGATGCGCGCCGCCCTGGAGGCCGGCCTGCCGATGCTCGGCGTCTGCCGGGGCATGCAGCTGATGGCCGTGGCCACCGGCGGCTCCCTGCACCAGCACCTGCCCGACCTGGTCGGGCACGAGCGCCACCGGGCCGCGGCCGGCACCGACCCGCTCGCCGCGGGCGCCTCCGACTACGGCCGGCACGACGTGGTCGTCGAGGAGGGCAGCGCGGCACACCGCCTGTTCGGGCGCACCCTGACGGTGAACTCGTTCCACCATCAGGCGATCGCCGATCCGGGTGAGTTCCTGCCGGTCGGCTGGTGCCCCGACGACCAGGTCATCGAGATCGTCGAGCATCCCGGCCGGTCCTTCGCCCTCGGCGTGCAGTGGCACCCCGAGCGCACCTCCGACCTGCGCGCCTTCGCCGCGCTGGCGGAGGCCTCGGCACGGGCCCGCGCGGTGGCCGCCTGACCGGCGCGCCGGCCCGCGCGGCCGCGGCCTGACGAGCGGGAACACCGGTCCGGTGTTAACGTGCCACCGGACCGGATGTGGGGGAGGCATGTATATGGGCGCCCTGCCGAGGCGGCTCCACAACGCCTTCGCGCGGGGCGGCGAGATGGGCGCCCGGATGTCCACCCTGGACTGGTCGGCGACCGCGGTGGGAGAGCCGTCGTCCTGGCCGCCGGAGCTGGCCGACGCGGTGGTGACCATGCTGGCGTCGCGCGCCCAGATCATCGTCTTCTGGGGCCCGGAGCACACCGTGTTCTACAACGACGCCTACACCGGGACGATGGGCAGCAAACACCCCGGTTTCCTGGGCCGGCCCGGCAGCGAGCTGTGGGCCGAGGTGTGGGACGTGCTGCGCGAGCTGTTCCACGGGGTGATCGCGAACGACGAGTCGTTCTACGCCCGCGACCACCAGTTCATGATCGAGCGGAACGGGTTCGTCGAGGAGACGTACTTCGACATCTCGTACGACCCGATCCGCTCCGAGGAGGGCGTGCCCGGCGGCGTGATGTGCATCGTCACCGAGACCACCGCCCGGGTCCTCGGCGAGCGCCGGGTGCGCACGCTCAGCGCCTTGGGCCGCCGCCTGGCCGACTCGCCGGACCAGTCCGCCCTCGCCGCCGAGGCGGCCGCCGTGCTGACCGCGGCCGAGGACGTGCCGTACGCCGCACTGGTCCTGGACGATCCGGACCGTCACCCGGCGATCCGCGCGGTGATCACGAGCGGCCGGCCCGGCCTGGTCCCGCTGGCCGAGCTGACCAGCCCGGCGCCGTCCGCCGCGGCCGAGGCCCTGGTGCTGCCGATCGGCGTGGCGGCGGACACGGTCGGCGCGCTGGTCGTCGGGGTCAGCCGCTACCTGGCGCTGGACGGCGACTACCGCGACTTCCTCGACCTGGCGGCGGCACAGATCTCCCGGGCGGTGGCCAACGTCCGGGCGTACGAGCAGGAGCGCCGCCGGGCCGCCGAGCTGGCCGCCCTGGACCAGGCGAAGACCAACTTCTTCTCCAATGTGAGCCACGAGTTCCGTACCCCGCTGACCCTGATCCTCGGGCCGTTGGAGGACCTGATCGAGGAGGCGGCGCCGGACCGGCCGCTGCGGGACCGCCTGCTCCCGGTGCACCGCAACGCGCTGCGGCTGCTCAAGCTGGTCAACACCGTGCTCGACTTCTCCCGGATGGAGTCCGGGCGGATGGCGGCCGTCTTCCGGCCCACCGACCTGGCGCAGCACACCGCGCGGCTGGCCGGCACGTTCCGCCCGGCCATCGAGCGGGCCGGGCTGACGCTGACCGTCGACACGCCACCGCTGGACGAGCCGGTCCACGTCGACCACGAGCTGTGGGAGAAGATCGTCTTCAACCTGCTCTCCAACGCGGTGAAATTCACCCGCGACGGTGGCGTCGAGGTCCGGATGAGCGCCGAGGACGGCCATGCCGTGCTGTCCGTGCGCGACACCGGCGTCGGCATCCCCGAAGCCGAGCAGGCGCTGCTCTTCGACCGGTTCCACCGGGTCACCGGCGCCTGGTCGCGGAGCCACGAGGGCACCGGCATCGGGCTGGCCCTGGTCCGCGAGCTGGCCGGCCTGCACGGCGGCTCGGCCGGCGTGCGCAGCCGGCTCGGCGAGGGCAGCGAGTTCACCGTCCGGATCCCGTTCGGCGCCGCGCACCTGCCGCCGGACCGGCTCAGCGACGACCCCGCGCCGCCCGGCGACCCGGTCGAGCCGCGGCTCTGGGTCGACGAGGCGACCTGGTGGGCCGGCGACGGCCCGGCCGCCCCGCAACCGGTGCACCGCGGGGCCGGGGGCCGGATCCTGCTCGCCGACGACAACGCCGACCTGCGCGAGCACGTGTCCCGGCTGCTCGGGCCGTACTGGGACGTGACCGCCGCGGTGGACGGCGTGGACGCCCTGGAACTGGCCCGCGAGCAGCAGTTCGACCTGGTGCTCACCGACGTGATGATGCCCCGGCTGGACGGCTTCGGCCTGATCGCCGGGCTGCGCGCCGATCCGCGTACCCGGGATGTGCCGATCGTCGTCCTCTCCGCCCGCGCCGGTGAGGAGGCCGCCGTCGAGGGCCTGTCCGCCGGCGCCGACGACTACCTGGTCAAGCCGTTCTCCACCCGGGAGCTGACCGCCCGGGTCCGGGCCAACCTGGAGCTGGGGCAGCGCCGCCGGGAGACCGTGAGCCGGCTGCGCGGGCTGGTCGACGCGGGCGCCGCCCTCAACGCCGTGCCCACCACCGCCGAGGTGCTGGAGGTCGCGGCCCGGCACGTGCTGGCCATGACCTCGGCCGGCCGGGTGGTGCTGACCACCCCGGAGGGCCGGGCCGAACGTGACGGCGGCGCGGCCGGATCCGCCCCGCCCGACCTGATCCTGCCGTTGCCGGCCACCGGCGGGCCGCCGCTCGGCGAGCTGCGGGTGTGGTCCGGCGCCGGTGTCCCGGCCGAGCCGGTCCTGCTCACCCAGCTCGCCCGCCTGGTCGGTCTGCGGCTGGCCAACGCCCGCCTCTACGAGACCGAGCACCGGATCGCCTCGACCCTGCAGCACAGCCTGCTGCCGCACTCGCTGCCGCGGGTGCCGGGCGCCATCGTCGCCGGGCGGTACGTGCCGGGCAGCAGCGAGGCGCGGGTCGGCGGCGACTGGTACGACGTCATCGCCGGCCCGGATGGCGTCCTGTACCTGGTCATCGGCGATGTCGTGGGCAAGGGCGTGCAGGCCGCGGCGGGCATGGGTCAGCTGCGGAACGCGCTCCGGGCGTACCTCCTCGAAGGTTTCGACTGCGGCGCCGCGCTGACCCGGCTGAACCGGCTGGTCGACACGCTCGGCCGGCGGCAGTTCGCCACAGTGCTCTGCGTCGGGTTCGACCCGCGGACCCGGCGGATGAGCTTCTCCTCGGCCGGGCACCCGTCCCCGGTCCTGATCCCGCCCGGAGCGCAGGGCGCCTTCCTGTACAGCTCCGCGCTCGGCCCGCCGATCGGCGCGCTCGGCGACGTCACGTTCCCGACCCGGGAGACCGAGCTGACCGCCGGGACGCGCCTGCTGCTCTACACCGACGGCCTGATCGAGGATCGCCGGCAGGGCATCGACACCGGCCTCGCCGAGCTGACCGCCGACGTCGCCAAACCCACCGAGCACGTCGACGACCTGCTGGACGCGCTGCTGGCCAAGGCGGCCGGGCAGATCCGCCGCGACGACATCGCCCTGGTCGCGCTGGAGGTGACCGAACCCCGCGAGTTCGTGCTGCGGCTGCCCGCCGAAGCGGGCCGGCTCACCCTGCTGCGCCGCCGGCTGGAGGATTTCCTGGCCGCGCACGGTGTGCCCGACGAGGACGCCTTCGACCTGGTGGTGGCGGTCTCCGAGGCGGCCGCCAACGCCGTCGAGCACCCGATCGACCCGGCCGAGCCGGTGATCACCGTGACGGCATCGCTCCAGGAGGACGCGGTGCTGGTGGCGGTCCGCGACACCGGCACCTGGCGTCCGGCCGGTGACGCCGGGTTCCGCGGCCGGGGCCTGGCCCTGATCGGCGCGCTCACCGAACTGTCGGTGCACCGCTCCACGGAAGGCACCGAGGTGACGCTGCGGCGGCCGCTCAGCCGTCCTTGAGCCAGGGCTGGCCGCCGAGCCCGGAGATGTCGAGCACCCGGCGCACCCGCTCGGACGGGAGCACCTCGATCGCGCCCGCATAGTGCTCGACCAACCGGACCAGGGTGTGGATCGCGGCCGAGTCGAAGAAGGTCACCGCCCGCAGGTCCACTGTCGCGGCCGTCACCCGGACGGGTGTGGCCGCCTCGTACAGCGCTCCGGCGGTGGCCATGTCGACCTCGCCGGTCACCGTGACGGTCACACGATCGCCGGCCACCTCGCCGACCGCGGAGAAGCTCGGGTCCGCCCCCTCTTGATCCACGCCGAACACGATTCCACAGCGGTCCGTACAGCGGCAAGGACGGGCCCGATGGCCGCCGTCGCCGCCGGTTAGGCTGGTGCGCATGACCGTACGTGCCCCACTCGTGCCGGGAAAGCAGTCGCGCACGCGATCGGTCCCGGCGCAGATCGTCCGCCCCGAGTATGTCGGCAAGAAACGTCCCCAGCAGTGGCGCGGCTCCCACGTGCAGACGCCCGAGACGATCGAGAAGATGCGGATCGCGGGCCGGATCGCGGCGCAGGCCACCCAGCTCGCCGGCGAGCACTGCAAGCCGGGCGTGACCACCGACGAGATCGACCGGGTGGTGCACGAGTTCCTGCTCGACCACAACGCCTACCCGTCGACGCTGGGTTACAAGGGCTTCCCCAAGTCCTGCTGCACGTCCCTCAACGAGGTGATCTGCCACGGCATCCCGGACTCCACCGTGCTGGAGGACGGCGACATCATCAACGTCGACGTCACCGCGTATCTGAACGGCGTGCACGGCGACACCGACGCCACCTTCCTGGTCGGTGACGTGAGCGACGAGGCCCGGCTGCTGGTGGAGCGGACCCACGAGGCGATGATGCGGGGCATCCGCGCGGTCGCCCCGGGCCGCCCGATCAACGCGATCGGCCGGGTCATCGAGGCCTATGCGCGCCGATTCGGGTATGGGGTGGTCCGTGACTTCACCGGCCACGGGATCGGGGAGACCTTCCACTCCGGGCTGTACATCCCGCACTACGACAACCCGCAGCTCACCACGGTGATGGAGCCGGGCATGACGTTCACCGTCGAGCCGATGATCACGCTGGGCACCCATGAGTACGAGATGTGGCGCGACGGCTGGACGGTCGTCACCAAGGATCGCCGGTGGACCGCCCAGTTCGAGCACACCCTCGTGGTGACCGACGACGGCTACGAGATCCTGACCCTGCCCTGAGGCTCGGGCGGCCGGCGCCGGCTCAGTCGAAGAGGGCGCCGAGCCGGCCGTCGACCGGGCGGCCGCGGGCGGTCAGCTCCTCGGCCTGGTATCGGAGGATCGCCCCGAGCTCCTGCATGTCGGCCGCGGCCACGCCGGTGTGCTTGACCGCGTCGGCCGTGTTGCGGAAGTAGGTGCGGGTCAGGAAACCGGCGACGAGCGCGGCGTGCAGGCGGGCCTCGGCCATCAGGATCATGGCGGCGTCGGTGTCATACCACTGGGCGAACCGCACCGCCCGGGAGTGCGCGCCGTTGGCGATCGCCCAGTTCTGCCGGGCCAGGCCGGTGAACTCCATCGGCCGGGCCTCGGCCAGCAGGCTGAGGTGGGCCTCGCGCCGGGTCTTGAACCACTCCTGCGGGTCGTGCAGCGCGAACGTGGTGATGTAGGTGTCGGCCTGCATCGGCCAGTGCGTGGTCAGCAGCCGGGCGTGGCCGAGCCCCTCCTCGGCGGTCGTCACCCGCAGGTCGACCGGGATGCCGTCGACCATGCGGCGGGCCGGTTTCGGCCCGGTCCGCGGACGGAAGGTGACCACCACCAGGTTGACGTCGCTGCTGTCGGTGTCGTCACCGTGCGCCATCGACCCGCACAGCCCGACCGACTGGACCTCGGCCGGCCAGCGCTCCTGAACGACGTCGCGCAGCCGGATCGCGAGCGACCCGCGCGGCGTGGTGGTGTCGAGCTCGACGATCACTCGCCCATTCTCGGCCATCCACCCCTGCGGGGTGGCGCGATCATCAGCCTGGGCGGCCCGGATAGGCCATTGTCAGCGGTGTGACGTCGGCGATCCGCCGCCACCGGGTTGCGCGAACTGCGGAGTCGGTCAAATGCGACAGTGCATCGACCCGTTCGTCGCCCTCGGTCACCGGCAGCAGGGCCCGCCACGCCTGGGCCACCCCGTCCTCCACATGGACGGCCAGCTTCAGCGCCGTGTCCCGATCGGTCACCTCGAACGGCAGCTGATAGGCGGCCGGCGCCGGGGCCGCGCTGGCCCGCAGCCGGTCGATCCGGTCCACCAGGTCGTCCCGCCGGGCCCGGTGCTCCAGGTCGGCGGCGCGGGCGCGGGACACCTCGTCCGCGGCCGTCAGATGCACGCCGATCACGCCGTAGGCATAGAGGGCCGCCTCCTCGGCGGCGAGGGCGGCGGCGAGTTGTTCCGTCACGGCGCGAAGAGTATCGGTTCAGCGCAGCGCTTCGGCGTGCGTGGCACGGCAGGCGGCGATCGACCCGGCGAGCATCGCCCGGTCCGCCGGGGCGGCCTTGCAGGCGGCGACCGCGGTCTTCTGCGCGGCCTGCTCGGCCTTACGCAGCGTGGCGGTGGTGTCGGCGCCGCCGGACGGCGCCGACACCGAGGGCGCCGCCGACCCGGCCGCCGCGCCGATCAGCCGGGCCAGATCGGCGGCGTGCGCCCGGTGGTCCTCGGCCAGCGGGGTGAGCCGGGCGGCCAGCGCGGGCTGCGCGACGATCACCCGGTCGTACGACGCGGCGAGCGCCAGCGCCTCGTCGAGCAGGGGCTGGAAGGCGTCCGGCGCGGGCGGCGGCTCCGGCTCGGAGTCGAAGACACCGCAGCCCGCGAGCGTGGCCGAGCCCACCAGCGCGCCGATGAACGTCCGCCGTGAGTTGGTCAGCACGGGTGCCAGTCAACACCATTCGGTGCGGCGCTGCGTCGCCCCGCCCACCGGCACGTTACGCTTCGCGTCAGCCGCGGGGCCACGGACTGCCCGGCGGCATATAGTCGTTCCTGCGAGAAAGCTAGCGAGAGGTCGAGCCCGATGACGCAGCGTGGTCGCGCCGGGGCCCGGCCCGGCGGTCGCCCCGGCGCCCGCCGCACCCGGCCGGAGCCGGAGACCCGTAATCCCACCCTTCCCCGCGTCGATCTGGCCGCCGCGCGCGCCCGGGTCCGCGAGGTGGTCGAGCCGGTCGTCACCAAGGCCGGTTACGACCTGGAGGACCTGACCCTGTCCCGGGCCGGCCGCCGGCACGTGGTCCGGGTGCTGATCGACACCGACGGCGGCATCAGTCTGGACGACGTGGCGGTGGTCTCCCGGGAGATCTCCGAGGCGCTCGACGCGGCCGAGGAGGCCGGCGGCGAGGTGCTCGCCGGGGAGTATCAGCTGGAGGTCGGCTCGCCCGGCGTGGACCGGCCGCTCACCCAGCCGCGGCACTGGCGGCGCAACATCGGCCGGCTGGTCGCGGTGAACGGGCTGACCGGCCGGGTGACCGCGGCCGACGACGCCGGCGTGACGCTGGACGTGGACGGCACGGTCCGCGAGCTGGGCTGGGCCGAGCTCGGCGCGGGCAAGGTCCAGATCGAGTTCAAGCGCATGGACGAAGCCGAGTTCGACGAGTCCGACGACGAAGAAGACGACGACGAAGGGGAGGGCGAGGAATGAACATCGACCTCGCGGCGCTGCGCGCCCTGGAGCGCGAGCGGGAGATCCCGTTCGAGACCATCCTGGCGGCCATCGAGACCGCGCTGCTGACCGCCTACCGGCACACCGAGGGCGCGGAGAGCCACGCCCGGGTGGAGATCGACCGCAAGAGCGGTGTGGCCTCCGTGCTGGCGCAGGAGCTGGACGCGGACGGCTCGGTGGTCCGCGAGTGGGACGACACGCCGCACGACTTCGGCCGCATCGCCGCGATGACCGCCAAGCAGGTGATCCTGCAGCGGCTCCGGGAGGCGACCGACGAGCAGCACTTCGGTGAGTATGCGGGGCGCGACGGCGACCTGGTCACCGGTGTGGTGCAGGCCGACGCGGCCCGTGCCGAGAAACACATCGTGACCGTCGACCTGGGCAAGCTGGAGGCGGTGCTGCCGCAGTCCGAGCAGGTGCCCGGCGAGAGCTACCCGCACGGCACCCGGATCCGGTGCATCGTGGTGCACGTGGCCAAGGGCTTCCGTGGCCCGCAGATCACCCTGTCCCGCTCGCACCCGGCTCTGGTGAAGAAGCTGTTCGCCCTCGAGGTGCCGGAGATCGCCGACGGGACCGTGGAGATCGCCGCCATCGCACGTGAGGCAGGTCACCGTACGAAGATCGCGGTCCGCTCGACCGTGCAGGGTGTGAACGCGAAGGGCGCCTGTATCGGCCCGATGGGCCAGCGGGTCCGGGCGGTCATGAGCGAGCTGCACGGCGAGAAGATCGACATCATCGACTGGTCGGACGACCCGGCCCAGTTCGTCGGCAACGCGCTTTCGCCGGCGAAGGCGCTGCGTGTCGAGGTGGTCGACGCCGCGAGCCGGACGGCCAGGGTGACCGTGCCGGACTTCCAGCTGTCGCTGGCGATCGGCCGGGAGGGGCAGAACGCCCGGCTGGCGGCCCGGCTCACCGGCTGGCGCATCGACATCCGTCCGGACAGCGAGCCGGCCGGAGTCTCGGACCGTGATGCGGCCGAGGCGGGGAACTGACCGGATACGCGTGCGGCGCGAACGAGAGGTAGACTTGCTCTCGGTCGGCCCGACGCGAACCTGCGTCGGCTGCCGCAAACGCGCGCCGGCCGATCATTTGTTGCGGTTCGTCGCGGCAGATTCGGGGGGTGACCTCCGGCTTCTGCCCGATCCGGCCCGCCGACTGCCGGGGCGGGGAGCATATTTGCATCCCGATCCGGCCTGCTTCGCGCAGGCAGAGCGACGTCGCGCCTTCGGGCGTGCGTTGCGTCTCACTGGACTTGCTAACCCAGAACTGCTTGCGGAGCACATCCGTACGGTCTCCGTGCCGCGCGGATCCACCGATGACGAGGCGTCGCCGCCCCGTCACGACCCAGCAAGGTAGGACGACCCAGATGAGCACACGATGAAGTCCCTGAAATGACCAGGCTTCTAGTGCACGAGTGAGGTCTGTGCGGGCGCTGCTCGTACGACCTCGAAGTGAGGAGTGCAGTGCCAGGCAAGGCCCGCGTACACGAGCTCGCCAAAGAGCTCGGGGTCGACAGCAAGACCGTTCTCGCCACCCTGAAGGAAATGGGCGAGTTCGTTAAGTCCGCGTCCAGCACCGTCGAGGCCCCCGTGGCCCGCCGGCTGCGTGGCGCCCTGGAGCAGGGTGGCGCCATTCCGGCGTCCTCGTCGTCTCCGGCGCCGAGTGCGCCCACCTCCGGTGGCCCCGGCCCGTCCGGCGCCCCGCGTCCGGGTCCCCCGATGGGGCGGCCGCAGCCGCCGCGTCGTCCGGGTCCGGCGCCGAGCGCCCCCACCAACAGCCCTACTTCCCCCGCGCCCACCCCCGGTCCGTTCCGTCCGGGTCCCAAGCCGGCCGTTCCCGGCCGTCCGGGCCCGACGCCCGGCCCGGTCGCCAAGCCGGCCAGCGCGCACGACATCGAGGTGGCGGCCGCCGAGGCGCGCGCCTCGGCGCTGAAGGCCGAGCAGGAGGCCGCGGTCAAGGCCGCTCAGGCCGCCCGCACGCGGGATGCCGAGCGCCGTCAGGGCACGACCGAGGGTGGCGCTCCGCGCGGCCCGCGTCCGGGCCCCGGCAGTGTTCCGCCCCGTCCGGGTTCGCCCGCCGCCGGTCGTTCCGGTGGCCAGGGTGGTCCCGGCGCCCCCGGTGGTCCCCGTCCCGGTCCGGCCGGCGGCGCTCCGCGTCCGCCCGCGCGTGGCCCGGGTAACAACCCGTTCGGTGTCTCCGGCGGCGGCGCTCCGCGTCCCTCGCCGGCCTCGATGCCGCGTCCGAACCAGGCGGGCATGCCGCCGCGGCCGAGCCCTGCCTCGATGCCGCCGCGGCCCAGCCCCGCCTCGATGCCCTCGCAGCGTCCCGCCGGCCCCGGCGCCGGTCGTGGCGGCCCCGGCGGTGGCGCCGGTCGTCCCGGCGGTCCCGGTGGCGGCCGTGGCGGTCCCGGTGGCGGCGGTGGCGGCTACCGCGGTGGTGGCGGCGGCGCCGGTGGCGGCTTCCGTCCCGGTGGCGGCGGCGGCGCCGGTGGCGGCTTCCGTCCCGGTGGCGGTGGCGGCGGCGGTGGCTTCCGTCCCGGCGGTCCCGGTGGCGGCGGTGGTGGCCCGGTCGGCGCCGGCGCTCCCGGACGTCCCGGTGGCGGCGGTCCCGGTGGCCGTGGCCGTGGTGGCGGCGCGGCGGGTGCCTTCGGGCGTCCCGGCGGCCGGCCGACGCGTGGCCGCAAGTCGAAGAAGCAGCGGCGTCAAGAGTTCGACAACCTGTCCGCTCCGCAGATGAGCTCCGGCGCTCCTCGCGGTAACGGCCAGGACATCCGGCTCTCGCGTGGCTCGTCGCTCTCCGACTTCGCCGACAAGATCAACGCCAACCCGGGCTCGCTCGTCCAGGAGATGTTCAACCTGGGCGAGATGGTCACCGCCACGCAGTCGGTGTCCGACGACACCCTGCTGCTGCTCGGTGAGCACCTGGGCTTCAACGTCGTGATCGTCAGCCCCGAGGACGAGGACCGCGAGCTGCTCGCGCAGTTCGACATCGACCTCGACGCCGAGGTGGCGGAGGACCGTCTGGTCACCCGTCCGCCGGTGGTGACCGTCATGGGTCACGTCGACCACGGTAAGACGAAGCTGCTGGACGCGATCCGCAAGACCAACGTGGTCGCCGGCGAGGCGGGTGGCATCACCCAGCACATCGGCGCCTACCAGGTCGTCGTCCCCCACCAGGGGGAGGAGCGGGCGATCACCTTCATCGACACCCCGGGTCACGAGGCGTTCACCGCCATGCGTGCCCGTGGCGCCAAGGTCACCGACATCGTGATCCTGGTGGTCGCGGCCGACGACGGCGTCATGCCGCAGACGGTCGAGGCGCTCAACCACGCGAAGGCGGCCGACGTGCCGATCGTCGTCGCGGTGAACAAGGTCGACAAGCCGGACGCCAACCCGGACAAGGTCCGGCAGCAGCTGACGGACTACGGCCTGCTCGCCGAGGAGTACGGCGGCGACACGATGTTCGTCAACGTCGCGGCCAAGCCCGGCATCGGCATCGACGACCTCCTCGAGGCCGTCCTGCTGACCGCCGACGCGGCGCTCGAGCTGACCGCCCCGATCGACGGCCCCGCCCAGGGTGTCGCGGTCGAGGCCCACCTGGACAAGGGTCGCGGCGCCGTGGCCACCGTCCTGGTGCAGAAGGGCACGCTGCGGGCCGGTGACTCGATCGTCGCCGGTGGTGCGCACGGCCGTGTCCGGGCCATGCTCGACGAGCACGGCAACCAGGTGTCCGAGGCGGCTCCGGCGCGTCCGGTCCTGGTGCTCGGCCTCACCTCGGTGCCGAGCGCGGGTGACACGTTCCTCGCGGCTGAGGACGACCGCACCGTGCGGCAGATCGCCGAGCAGCGGCAGGCTCGCCGTCGTGCGGCGACCTTCGCGAACTCGAGCCGTCCGAAGAACCTCGACGAGATCATGCGTGACCTCAAGGAGGGCGAGAAGGCTTCGCTCACCCTGGTCATCAAGGGTGACGGTTCCGGTTCGGTCGAGGCCCTCGAAGAGGCCCTCTTCAAGATCGATATCCCGGACGAGATCCAGCTCAAGGTCATCCACCGCGGCGTCGGTGCGATCACCGAGAGCGACGTCAACCTGGCGTCGGCCTCGTCGGACCAGACCGCGACGATCATCGGCTTCAATGTCCGGGCCTCGAACAAGGTCAAGGAGATGGCCGACCGCGCCGGCGTGGAGATCCGCTACTACAGCGTGATCTACCAGGCCATCGAGGAGATCGAGGCGGCGCTCAAGGGTCTGCTCAAGCCGGAGTTCGAGGAGGTCGAGCTGGGCACCGCGGAGATCCGCGAGGTCTTCCGCTCGTCCAAGATCGGTCTCATCGCCGGTTGTATCGTCCGGTCGGGCCTGCTCAAGCGCAACGCCAAGGCCCGGGTCATCCGGGACGGCACGGTCGTGGCGGACAACGTCACGATCAGCTCGCTGAAGCGGTTCAAGGACGACGCCACCGAGGTCCGCGAGGGCTTCGAGTGTGGTCTGACCCTGAGCGGCTTCGGCTCGCCCCAGGTCGGCGACACGATCGAGACGTGGGAGATGCGCGAGAAGCCGCGCGCATAACCCTGATCGGTTCGACGACGGCCCCCGGTGCTTCGGCGCCGGGGGCCGTCTCGGCAGAATGGCCGCATGTCCCGGTATGCCATGCTGCTTGCTCCCTCCGCCAACCGCGTCTACGCCGATCAGGCGGCCCGGATCTCTCAGGCGGAGCTGGCCGCTTTCGCTCCGGTGCTCTCCTCCGGCCTCGCCGGGATCGCCACCGCCGAGATCGGCGGGGTGGAGTATCTGACGTTCGAGGCCGACCTCGCCGAGGCCGACATCGCCTACCTGTCGAACATGTCGGCGGCCTACGCCCTGTTCGAGCGGGTCGGCGACATGCTGCGGCCGCTGATGCTCACTCCGCTGGCCCGTTACGACAGCGACCTGATCACCATCCCGAAGTACGCCGGCAAGACCAACGAGCAGTTCACCAAGCTGGTGCTGAACCTGACCCTGCTCGGCTCCGCCTTCGCCCGGCGGATGCTCGATGGCGGCCTCACCGTCCTCGACCCGCTGTGCGGCCGCGGCACCACGCTCAACCAGGCCTTGATGTACGGCTACGACGGCATCGGCGTGGAGATCGACGGCAAGGACGTCGAGGCGTACAAGCTGTTCCTGCAGACCTGGCTCAAGCGCAAGCGGCTCAAGCACACCGCCGACCTGATCCCGGTGCGCCGGCAGGGGCGCCGGGCCGCCCGGCGGCTGGAGGTGACTCTCGCGCCCAGCAAGGACGACCACAAGGCCGGCGCGGTACAGAGGATCATCGTGTTGAACGCCGACACCACCGGCCTGG
This sequence comes from Actinoplanes philippinensis, assembly GCF_900113015.1. Classification (GTDB taxonomy): domain Bacteria; phylum Actinomycetota; class Actinomycetes; order Mycobacteriales; family Micromonosporaceae; genus Actinoplanes; species Actinoplanes philippinensis. Next base: position 239,106 of record NZ_FONV01000013.1, on the reverse strand, counting down.
ACGGGCTGATCAAGGGCAACGTCGCCGACCTGATCGTCACCGACCTGCCGTACGGGGTCGCCCACGGCAGCTACGACGAGGACGGTGGCGGCATCACCCGCCGCCCGCTGGACCTGCTGGAGCGGGCCGTGCCCGAGTGGCTGAAGCTGCTGCGCCCGGGTGGCGCGGTCGGCATCTCCTGGAACACCAAGGTCGCCAAGCGCGAGCTGGCCGAGGACATCCTGGTGGCGAACGGGCTGAAGCCGATCGAGTTCGAGCCCCTGGCGCATCGGGTGGATCAGGGCATCGAGCGGGACGTGCTGGTGGCCCGGAAATACAGCTGATTCTCCTGGAGAAGCCCAGTAGCGTGCTCGCTGATGTATACCGAGACCGCGATCTTCGACCTGCTCCTGCCCGGTGACTCGCACTCGCTGAAGCAGAAGCGTTCCTATGTCCGGCCGATCATCGCGATGCTGAAGAAGTTCGACGTCAGTGTCGCCGAGGTGGGCCTGCACGACCTGCACGGCCGTGCGTTGATCGGGGTGGCCGTGGTGGCGGCGGAGGCGTCCCAGGCGCGGGCCGTCGTCGACACCTGTGAGAACCAGGTGGCCGGCCGTCCCGAGATCGAGCTGCTCTCCGTGAAGCGAAGGCTGTACGGCGACGAGGATTGAGCGCCTGGGTACGCTTCAGCAGTTGGGCGGGGGCGGTACGACCCGCGGGATACACAGTCGGAGGTGGGCGATATGTCGGACCCAGCCAAGACGCGCCGGCACGCGGAGCGTGTCCGGGAGTTGGTGGCTTCGCTGGTGCGGGAGATCAAGGATCCCCGTCTCGGCATGACGACGATCACGGACGCCCGGATCACCGGCGATCTGCGCGAGGCGACGGTCTACTACACCGTTCTGGGTGACACGACCGAGCAGGCCTCGACGGCGGCCGCCCTGGAGAGCGCGAAGGGGATGCTGCGCAGCCGGGTCGGGCACGCCCTGGGCCTGCGGCACTCGCCGAGCCTGACGTTCGTGCTGGACAACGTGCAGACCCACGTCAAGGAGATCGACGACCTGCTGGCCGAGGCGCGGCACCGCGACCAGGAGGTGCAGCGGCTCGCGGCGGGCGCGAAGTATGCGGGCGACCCGGATCCGTACAAGAGCGAGGACGACGACGAGATCGAGGACGACGAGCCGGAGCGGGTCGGCGCCCGCGAGGACAACGGGTGACCGTCGGCCCGTCAGTGGAGCAGTGGGCCGCCGCGGTGGCGGCGGTCCGCTCGACCGGCCTCGACGACGAGATCCAGCTGATCTGTCATGTGAACCCGGACGGGGACGCGCTCGGCAGCATGCTGGGTTTCGGCCTCGGGCTGCGGCGCCTGGGGTTCACCCGGGTGCGGGCTACGTTTCCGGGTGACTTCGCGGTGCCCACGCCGTACCAGAGGCTCCCCGGTGTTGATCTTCTCGTGCCGGAGGCGGACGCCTTCGCCGACCCGCGCCTGGTCCTGGTCTTCGACGTGGCGAGCGAGTCGCGCCTCGGCGCGCTCGCCGGGCGTCTCGCGGCGGCGCCGGCCGGTGTGGTCCTCGATCATCACGCGTCCAACACCGGCTTCGGCGGGGTGCAGCTGGTCGACCCGCAGGCGGCGGCCACCTCGGTGGTCGCCGACGGGCTGCTCAGCCGTCTCGGGGTGCCACTGGACCGGGAGATCGCCGAGTGCTTCTACGTGGCTCTGGCGACCGACACCGGCTCGTTCAAGTTCGACATGACCACGGTATCGGTTCACGAGCTGGCGGCGCGGCTGATCGCCACCGGGCTCCGGCCGGGGGAGATCTCCCGGCGGATCTTCGACAGCAAGCCGTTCGGCGCGATGAAACTCACCGGCGAGGTGCTCGGCCGGGCGGTCCTGGAGCCGGCCGCGGCCGGCGGGCGGGGCATGGTCTGGACCTATGCGACGCTGGCCGACCTGGAGCGGCACGCGCAGCCGCCCTACGTGCTGGACACGCTGATCGACCCCGTGCGCTCGGTCGCCGAGGCGGACGTGTCGGTGGTGGTGAAGCAGACGGCGCCGGGGGAGTGGTCGGTGTCGCTGCGCAGCAAGGGCGCGGTGGACGTGAGCGGCGTCGCGGTCTCGCAGGGCGGTGGCGGCCACCGTCTGGCGGCGGGTTTCACGGGGTACGGGGAGCCCGCCGACGTGGTGGACACGGTTCGTCGGCTTCTTGACGAATACCTGAACTGACGGCTGTTCTCGCAGCGTGGCGGTGATCACCCGCGAGGGTGGTCACCGCCTTTCTCGTCCCGGATCGCGGGATCCGGGCCTGCTGGGGCGGGACTGAACGTTAGTTTGGGACCTGAACGGTGATTTGGCTCGCCGCGGCTCCCACCGATGCCGCCCGCGGGCCCTCGAGCCACCCGGGTCCACCGGCCCGGGTCGCGTCACCCGGGCACGAGGCCGCGGCGATCCCGCGGCCGGCTGGTGACGCCCCGCTCGACCCATCCGTGCTGGAAGGAAGACTCTCATGGCTGCCAAGCCGAAGCCGAAGCCCGCTGACGACGCCGCCGAGCAGGCGCGCCGCGCTCTGCAGACCTCGATGGACACGCGCCAGTAGGTGTAAGTGACGGGTCGTCTTGCGACCCTTACCGGTGGGCGGGCATCATGGGTGTCCATGAGCCCGCCCGCCGATGCGCCCACCCAGCCGCAACGCACCGCCACGGCCCGCCGGATCGCCGGCCTGGCCCTGCCCGCGCTGGTCGTCCTGGCCGCCGAGCCGCTCTACGTCCTGGTCGACACCGCCGTCGTCGGACACCTCGGATCCCTGCCGCTGGCCGCCGTCGCGATCGGCGGGACGGTCATGTCGTTCGCCGTGTGGTTCGGCACGCTCATGGCGTACGGGACGACCGGCCGCGCCGCCCGCCGCTTCGGCGCCGGTGACCGGGCCGCCGCCGTCGCCGAAGGCGTCCAGGCCTCCTGGCTGGCGCTCGCCGTCGGCCTGCTCCTCGCCCTGCTCGGGGCGGTCGCGGCCGGCCCCCTCGCCAGGCTCCTCGCCGGTGACCCGGCGACCGCCGAAGCCGCCGCCGGATGGCTCCGCATCGCCGCCCTCGGCGCGCCCGGCCTGCTTCTCGCCGCGGCCGGCAACGGCTGGATGCGCGGTGTCCAGGACACCCGCCGCCCGCTCTGGATCGTGCTCGGCGCCAACGTGCTCTCCGCGATCCTCTGCCCCGTGCTGGTCTACCCCGCCGGGCTCGGCCTCACCGGGTCGGCGATCGCGAACGTCGCGGCACAGACCCTCGGCGGCGGCCTCTTCCTGGTCGCGCTGATCCGCGAGACCCGGGCGCTGCGGCCCGTCCCGTCGATCATCGTGCGACAGGTGGTGCTCGGCCGCGACCTGCTGATCCGCGGCGCCGCCTTCCAGGCCTGCTTTCTCTCCGCGACCGCTGTCGCCTCCCGGTTCGGGGTCGCCGCCGTCGGCGCCCACCAGATCGGGCTGCAACTCTGGTTCTTCGCCGCCCTCGCCCTGGATGCGGTCGCCATCGCCGCACAGTCCCTGGTCGGCGCGGCCCTCGGCGCCGGCGACGCGGACGAGGCCCGCGACGTGGCCCGCCGGGTCACCCTGGCCGGCGGGGTCGCCGCGGTGGGCTTCGCGGCCCTCGCCGCGGCCGGGGCGTCGGTGGTGCCCGGCTGGTTCACACCGGATCCGGCCGTCCACGCCCAGACGGCGATCATCTGGCCCTGGTTCGTGGCCCTGCTGCCGTTCGCCGGTGTGGTGTATGCGCTGGACGGCGTGTTCATCGGGGCCGGCGATGTGGCGTTCCTGCGCACCCTGACGATCCTGTCGGCGTTGCTCGGCTTCCTTCCGGCGATCTGGACGTCGTATGCGCTCGACCTCGGGCTGGGTGGAGTGTGGGCCGGGCTGGGGCTGTTCACGCTGGCGCGGTTCGGGGGGCTGGTGTGGCGGTGGCGTTCTCCGCGCTGGCTGGTGACCGGGGCGGTCCGCTGACGATCCGGCTGTTGTGGGGGCCTGTTCCTTGGGGGCTCGGAACAGCCCTCAGGGCCGGCTGGTTGTGGGGCTGCTCTTGTGGCTCGGGACAGCGGGGCTGCTCCTTGTGGCTCGGGACAGCGGGGCTGCTCCTTGTGGCCCGGGACGGCACAGGGCGCTGCCGGGTTTGTCGCGGTGACCGGTCGACTTGGCGCAACCAATAGGGTGGGCGGGTGAACACGGACGGACTGATCGTGGTGGACAAGCCGGCCGGGATGACGTCGCATGACGTCGTCGCCCGGATCCGGCGGCTGGCGAAGACCCGGCGGGTGGGCCACGGGGGGACGCTGGACCCGATGGCCACCGGCGTCCTGATCATCGGCGTCAACCGGGCCACCCGCCTGCTGACGTATGTGATCGGCGCGGAGAAGAGCTACGCCGCGACGATCCGGCTCGGTGAGTCGACGATCACCGACGACGCCGAGGGCGACGTGACCGCGACCGTTCCGGCGGGGGACGTGACCGACGAGGCGATCCGGGCCGGGCTGGCCGTGCAGGTCGGGGAGATCGACCAGGTGCCCAGCGCGGTCAGCGCCATCAAGATCAACGGCGAGCGTGCCTACAAGCGGGTCCGCGAGGGGGAGACCGTGGAGATCCCGGCGCGCCGGATCACCGTGCACCGGCTCGACGTTCTCGGCATCCGGCGGCCCGCGGACAAGCCCGTCGTCGATGTGGACATCGACGTGACCTGCTCGTCCGGCACGTACATCCGGGCCATCGCCCGCGACCTCGGCGTCGCGCTCGGTGTCGGCGGGCATCTCACGGCGCTGCGGCGTACCGCTGTGGGCGGCATGACCCTGGACGCCGCGTCCACCCTGGCCGCGCTCGAGGAACGCGCGCCGGACGTGATCGGACTGCCGCTCGCGGAGGCGGCCCGGAGGGCGTTCCCGCAGCGTGTCGCCACCGAGGAGGAGACCCGGGTGCTCCGGCACGGCGGTCCGCTGCCGGCGGTCGGGATCGAGGGGCCGTATGCGGTCTTCGACCAGGCCGGCGAGGTGCTCGCGGTGGTGAGCGAGCGTGGTGGCCGCGCCCGCGCCGAGATCGTCCTGGCCCCGGCCTGACCGCGGCCTCTCCCGGGCGGGGAAGGCCCCGGCCTGACCGCGGCCTCTTCTCGGCGGGAGAAGTTCCGGGCTGACTGCGGCCTCTTCCGGACGGGGAAGGTCCCGGGCTGACTGCGGCCTCTTCCGTGCGGGGAAGGTCCCGGCCTTACTGCGGCCTCTTCCGTGCGGGGAAGGTCCGGGCTGACTGCGGCCTCTCCCGGTTGGGGAAAGCCCCTGCCCGACCGCCGCCATGGGCCCGTCCTACTCGCCGAGGTGGCGGGCGACCGTGGCGACGAGGTCGGCGGCGGCGTACGGCTTGTCGAGGAAGTCGTCGCAACCGGCCTCCAGCGCCGCCTTCTGATCCTGCGGCAGGACGCTGGCGGTGACCGCGACGACCGGTGGCCGGGGCTCTCCGGTGGCGGCGAGTTCGCGGGCCAGGTTGAGGCCGTTGCCGTCGGGCAGGTTGATGTCGAGCAGGATCAGGTCGAAGTCGGAGTCCGCCAGGCGTTCCCGGGCGGCGGCCAGGGTCGCGGCGTCGACCAGTTCGGCGTCGCGGACCGCGGCCACGGCGGCCCGGGCCAGGACCGCCTTGACGAGCATGCGGTTCAGTTCCTCGTCCTCGACCAGGAGGATGCGGTGCGGTTCGCTCACGGTTCGGACCTCCGGGCGTCGGTGGGCGGGACTGCGCTGCGCAGCGTGACGGTGATCTCCGGCACGCGGGTGGTGCCGCGCCGGACCGCCGGGTGAGGGCTCAGACGTGGCGGCGCCGCTCCACCGGCTGCCGCGGTGGCGGTCAACGACGGCTCGGCTGCTCCCGGGGCCGACGTGCCTGCCGCCGGGGCGCCCGGAGGCGGCCCGGCCGTCGCGGTGGTGGTCACGGCCGTCGCGGTGGTGGTCACGGGTGGCTCGGTGGTGGTCAGGGACGACTCGGTGGTGGTCACGGGTGGCCCGGTGGTGGTCAGGGACGGCTCGGTGGTGGTCAGGGATGGCCCGGTGGTGGTCAGGGCCGCGGCTGTGGCGGTGACGGCACGGGACGGGACGGCTCCGGCGAGGGCCTCGGCGACCGCGCCGCCGGCCATCGCGGTGGCGATCAGCGGGGTGGCGTGGCCCGGGGCGAGGGCCGCGGCGCTCAGGCCCAGCACCGGGGTGTGCCGGCCGGCCGGGTCCTGTTCGATCGCGGCCAGCAGGCTGAAGCCGTCCTCGTCGGGGGACTGCATGTCGCAGACGATCAGGTCGAACTCGCCGGTCCGGCTGCGGGCCAGCCCGTCCCGCCCGTCGGCGCAGGCGACCACGTCGGCGCCGCCGGCCCGGAGGCCTTCGGCGATGGCCCGGCGGGCCTCGTCGTCGTGGTCGACCAGCAGCACCCGCGGTACGGGCCGGGCCGCGACCGCGTTGGTCAGGGCGCTGATCAGGGTGGACTGGTCGACCGGCTTGACGAACCAGTCGTGTGCGCCGAGCGCGATGCCGGTCGGCGCCTCGTCGAGGATGCTGGCGAAGAAGACCGGGATGGTGGCCAGCCGGTGGTCCGTCTTGAACCGGCGCAGCACCTCCCAGCCGTCGATGCCGGGCAGGGTGACGTCGAGGACGACCGCGTCGGGGCGGTGCTCGCGGGCCAGCGCCAGGCCGCTCTCCCCGGTGCCGGCCACCTCCACCCGGTAGCCGGCGTGGCCGAGCTGGGCGCTCATCAGTTCGGCGGACTGCGGATCGTCCTCGATCAGCAGCACGTACGGCCCGGCGCCGGGGCGGGGCGCGGCGGCGATGACCGACGCGGCCGGTAGGTCGACGGTGAATTCGCTGCCCCGGCCCGGCTCGGAGACCAGGCTGATCTCACCGTGGTGGGCGGCGACCAGCCGGCGGGTCAGCGCCAGCCCGAGGCCGGTGCCGGAGTGCCGCCGGTCCGGGTCGCCGGCCTGCTGGAACTCTTCGAAGACGCGTTCCAGGTCGTCGGTGGCGATGCCGACGCCGGTGTCGGCCACCACGATCCGGACCCGCTCGCCGGCGGCACGGGCGGTGACCGTGACGGCGCCGCCGTCGGGGGTGAACTTGGCCGCATTGGAGAGCAGGTTCTCGACGATCTGCCGTAGCCGCAACCGGTCGGCCAGGGCGGTCACCGGGGCGAGGTCGGCGCGGACGGCGAGCCGTTTGCCGGTGAACAGCGGCGCCAGGCCGGCCAGCAGGTCCTCGATCGTGGTGTCCACCCGTACCGGGGCGAGCCGCAGCTCCATCCGGCCGGACTCGACCTTGGTCAGGTCGAGGATGTCGTTGATCAGCCCGAGCAGGTGACGGCCACTGCCGTGCACATGGTCCACCCATTCGGCGGGCACCCGGCGGCGGTCGCCGTCCGGCTCTTCGAGCCGCATCAGGTCGCTGAAGCCGATGATGGCGTTCAAGGGGGTACGCAACTCGTGGCTCATGTTCGCCAGGAAGTCGCTCTTGGCCTGGCTGGCCCGGGTGAGCGCGGCCACCGAGGCGCTCAGCTCGGCCGTGATCGCCTGACGTTCGGCCAGCAGCCCGGCCTGTCCGCCGAGGTCGGCGAGGAGCCGCAGGTCGTCCTCGCTGAACAGGTTGCGGTGCCGGTTGAGCAGCAGCACCGCCCCCTCGACGTCGGGTGGCACCCGCATCCGCAGCACCCGGACGAAGTCGTCGGCCAGCCCGTCGCCGAAGTGGCCGATCACGGCCGGGCCGCCGTCACGGAGCCGGATCGGCGCGCGTTCGCGGGCCAGCCGGTCGAGGTCCGCGTCGATCGGGCCGGTCCCGGCGGGCACTGCGGGGCCGGCGTACGCGATTCGCGCGTACCCCCCGGTCGGTGAATGCAGAAGGACCGCGACCGCGTCCGCCCCCGTCTGGTCCCGCATGATCTGCGCATAGGTCTGCCAGATCTGGTCCGGGGAGTCGGCGGGGGCCCGCAGCAGCTGTTCGGTGACCAGCTGGGCGGCCGCCGCCGCGAAGGCGCGCCGCAGCCACCGCGGCGGCTGGAAGGCGATCAGGTAGCCGATCGCGCTGATCAGGGCCAGGGCGATGCTCGCGGCCCGGAGCGGGGTGTCGCTGCTGCGGCCGCGGAGCAGGATCACGCATCCGAAGGCGACCGTCGCGCCGGCGGCGGTCATCAGCCGGGCCCGGTTGGCGCCGGTCCGGGTGCGGGCCTCGCCGAAGAGCAGCGCCGCGGCGATCAGCTCGACCGTCAGGAAGTAGAGCACGGCGGGTGTCCGGGCCGGGGGCGGGAGCGGCAGCGGCAGGACGGCGATCGTGACGAGCAGAGTGAGGTATCCCACCAGGACGGCGGCGGTCAGCGCCCGGGGCACGGCGCGGAGGCGTCCGGCGAGGCGGAGCGTGAGGTACGGCTGGGCGAGGATCGCCGCGGCGCCGGCCGCGTACTGCCACTGGGGCAGTGGGTGGTTCGTGAGCCGGACCATGTCGATGCACACGACCAGCACGAACGGCGCGAAGACCAGGGCGACGTCGCGGCGCAGCGGGTCACGGCGGCGCAGATGATCGAGCAGAGCACGGAGGAAGAGCACCGCGAAGGTGGCCTCCGCAGCGAGCAGTACGAGGCGACTCCACCCGACGCTCATTTCGCCATTTATCGTACCCAAGAGGGTGGGGTGGAGGGTTGATACCGAGAGGCTGAACGATCGATACGCTAGGGCGGGCACAGTCGGCGGAGGAGCGTTCGATGCAGCGATGGCGGGGGTTCGAGACGATCCCGTCCGGATGGGGCCGGTCGGTCGTGACGATCGGTGTCTTCGACGGGGTGCACCGTGGCCACCAGGCGATCATCGGGCACGCCGTGAAACGCGCCCGTGACTCCGGCCTGCAGTCGGTGGTGATGACCTTCGACCCGCACCCGGCCGAGGTGGTGCGCCCCGGCTCGCACCCGGCGGTGCTCACCGAGCCGGTCCGCAAGGCCGCGCTGATCGAGGCGCTCGGGGTCGACGCGCTGTGCGTGGTGCCGTTCACGCCCGCCTTCTCCCAGCTGACGCCGAACGAGTTCGTCCATGACGTGCTCGTCGAGTCGCTGCACACCGCGGCCGTGGTGGTCGGTGACAACTTCCGCTTCGGGCACCGGGCCGCCGGTGACGTGGAGCTGCTCGAGTCGCTCGGGCGCACGTTCGGCTTCACTGTGGAGGATGCCCCGCTCGTCGCTGAGGACGGGCTGGTGTTCTCCTCGACGTACATCCGCAGTTGTGTCGACGCCGGGGACGTGCGGGCCGCGGCCGCCGCGCTCGGCCGTCCGCACCGCCTCGCCGGCGTGGTGGTCCGGGGTGACCAGCGCGGCCGCGAGCTCGGCTACCCGACGGCCAACCTGATGACGCATCGCTATGCGGCGGTGCCGGCCGACGGCATCTACGCGGCCTGGCTCACCCGCGGCGGGGAGAGCGGGGCCCGCCTGCCGGCCAGCGTGTCGATCGGCACCAATCCCACGTTCTCCGGGCGGGAGCGCCGTGTGGAGGCGTATGTTCTCGACTTCTCCGGCGACCTGTACGGCGAGCGGGTGAGCCTCGACTTCGTCGCTCACCTGCGTGAGCAGCGTAAATACGACGCCATCGAGCCGCTGGTGGCGCAGATCGAGGCCGATGTCGCCGAGACCCGGGTGTTACTCGGTTGACCCCCTGGTAGGGTTGAACGGTCGTTGGAATATCCGACACCGGTCCCGCCTGCCTGCCCGACGCCGCGGGTCGCGGGGTAACCGTGCAATCGGCAACACAGAATCTCGGAGAACATGGCGCTCGATCAAGAGACCAAGAACAAGATCATGGGTGAGTACGCGACCAAGGACGGCGACACCGGTTCGCCCGAGGTTCAGGTCGCCATGCTGACCAAGCGGATCGCCGACCTGACCGAGCACCTCAAGGTGCACAAGCACGACCACCACAGCCGTCGTGGTCTGCTCCTGCTGGTCGGTCAGCGCCGCCGCCTGCTGAACTACGTTCAGAAGAAGGACATCCAGCGCTACCGTTCGCTCATCGAGCGTCTCGGCCTGCGCCGATAGTTTCACCGGGGGAGCGGCTTCGGTCGCTCCCCTGATTTCCACCCCACGGACCCGCGCGGGTCGCAACCCGTCAGCACCGGTCCTCGGTAGTGGTTCCCAGGTGTCATCCCTGGGCACTTCGATCGAAGACCGGCTCACTGCACCGCGCTGTTGACCGCCGGGTCCACGACGAAGGAGTACCGCACTTCATGACAGAGCAGAACAACGCTCTCGGCAACGAATCCCGCACGGCCGTCATCGACAACGGCTCGTTCGGCACCCGGGAGATCGTGTTCTCCACCGGCCGCCTCGCTCAGCAGGCAGCCGGCTCGGTGATCGTCCAGCTGGGCGACACCACCGTCCTCTCCGCGACGACCGCCAGCAAGCAGCCGAAGGACCACTTCGACTTCTTCCCGCTGACCGTCGACGTCGAGGAGCGGATGTACGCCGCGGGGCGTATCCCCGGCTCGTTCTTCCGGCGCGAGGGCCGGCCGTCCGAGGACGCCATCCTCACCTGCCGCCTGATCGACCGGCCGCTGCGCCCGTCGTTCACCAAGGGCCTGCGCAACGAGGTCCAGGTCGTCGAGACCGTGCTGGCGCTCGACCCGGCCCACCCGTACGACGTGGTCGCCATGAACGCGGCCTCGATGTCCACCAAGCTCTCCGGCCTGCCGTTCAGCGGCCCGGTCGGCTCGACCCGCGTCGCGCACGTCGAGGGTCAGTGGGTCGCCTTCCCGACCCTGGAGGAGCTCGAGCGCGCCACGTTCGACATGGTCGTGGCCGGTCGCGTCACCGCCGAGGGCGACGTCGCGATCATGATGGTCGAGGCCGAGGCCACCCCGCACGCGATCAAGCTGATCTCGGCCGGCGCCACCGCGCCGACCGAGGAGGTCGTGGCGAGCGGCCTGGAGGCCGCCAAGCCGGCCATCCGTGAGCTGTGCCGCGCGCAGAGCGAGCTGGCCGAGGTCGCCGCCAAGCCGGTCGCCGAGTTCCCGGTCTTCCTGGACTACCAGGACGACGTGTACTCCGCGGTCTCCGACGCGGTGCGCACCGAGGTCGCCGAGGCGCTGAAGATCGCCGGCAAGCAGGAGCGCGAGGAGTCCCTCGACCTGGTCAAGGCGAAGGCGCACGAGCTGCTCGACGAGCGGTTCGAGGGCCGGGAGAAGGAGATCAGCGCGGCGTTCCGCTCGGTCACCAAGGCCGAGGTGCGCCAGCGGGTGCTGCGCGAGCAGGTCCGCATCGACGGCCGCGGCCCGCGTGACATCCGCCCGCTGACCGCCCTCACGGGCGTGCTGCCCCGCGTGCACGGCTCGGCCCTGTTCGAGCGCGGCGAGACCCAGATCCTGGGTGTCACCACGCTGAACATGCTGCGCCTGGAGCAGTCGCTGGACACTCTCGCTCCCGAGAAGACCAAGCGCTACATGCACAACTACAACTTCCCGCCCTACTCGACCGGTGAGACCGGCCGGGTCGGCTCGCCGAAGCGGCGTGAGATCGGCCACGGTGCGCTCGCCGAGCGCGCGCTGGTGCCGGTGCTGCCGTCGCGCGAGGAGTTCCCGTACGCGATCCGGCAGGTCTCCGAGGCCCTCGGCTCCAACGGCTCCACCTCGATGGGCTCGGTCTGCGCCTCGACGCTGGCCCTGCTCAGCGCCGGTGTGCCGCTGAAGGCGCCGGTCGCCGGCATCGCCATGGGCCTGATCTCGGACGAGGTCGACGGCAAGACGGAGTACGTCGCGCTGACCGACATCCTGGGCGCCGAGGACGCGTTCGGCGACATGGACTTCAAGGTCGCCGGCACGGCTGAGTTCGTCACCGCCCTGCAGCTGGACACCAAGCTCGACGGCATCCCGTCGGACGTGCTGGCCGGCGCTCTGCAGCAGGCGCACGAGGCCCGCGCCACGATCCTGTCGGTGATGACCGCCGCGATCGAGGGCCCGGCCGCGATGAGCGAGCACGCCCCGCGGGTCACCACCGTGAAGATCCCGGTCGACAAGATCGGCATGGTGATCGGCCCCAAGGGCCAGACCATCAACGCGATCCAGGACGAGACCGGCGCCGACATCTCCATCGAGGACGACGGCACCATCTACGTCGGTGCGACCAACGGCCCGGCCGCCGAGGCCGCGGTCGAGCGGATCAACGCGATCGCCAACCCGACCCTGCCGAAGGTCGGCGACAAGTTCCTCGGCACCGTGGTGAAGACCGCCGCGTTCGGCGCCTTCATCTCGCTGCTGCCCGGCCGCGACGGCCTGCTGCACATCTCCAAGGTGGGCGACGGCAAGCGGGTCGAGAAGGTCGAGGACTTCCTCAACGTCGGTGACAAGGTCGAGGTGTCCATCGCGGACATCGACCAGCGCGGCAAGATCTACCTGGACAAGGTGCGCCCGGAGGGCGAGGAGGCGCCGGCCGCTGCCGCCGCCCCCGCCGAGGGCCGTCCGCCCCGCGAGGAGCGCGCTCCCCGTGAGGGTGGGGGCGAGCCCCGGCGTCGCCGGTCGCGCTCGGCCGGTGGTGACCGCGGCGAGCGTCGCGAGTAAACACCTGTGACAGATCAGGACCGCGGGCCGGCCACTAGGCCGGCCCGCGTCTCTACCCGGACCCTGCAGGACGGTGTCAAGAAGACCGTCCTGCCCAGCGGCCTGCGCGTCATCACCGAGGCGATCCCGACCACCCGCAGCGCCTCCCTCGGCATCTGGGTCGGCATCGGCTCCCGTGACGAGACCCCGTCGCTGCACGGCGCCTCGCACTTCCTCGAGCACCTGCTCTTCAAGGGCACCCACAAACGCACCGCCCTGGACATCTCGGCGCAGATCGAGGCGGTCGGCGGTGAGACCAACGCCTTCACCACGAAGGAGTACACCTGCTACTACGCGCGGGTGCTCGACGCCGATCTGCCGCTCGCGGTGGACGTGCTGGTGGACGCGGTGGCCGACTCGATCCTCGACCCGGCGGACGTGGAGACCGAGCGTGGCGTGATCCTCGAGGAGATCGCCATGCACGAGGACGAGCCCGGTGACGAGGTGCACGACGTCTTCGCCGAGGCGATCTACGGCGACCACCCGCTCGGCCGGCTGATCTCCGGCACACCGGAGTCGATCACCCCGATGACCCGGGACCAGATCAACCGCTTCTACCGCCGCCGCTACACGGCGCCGGAGATCCTCATCGCGGCGGCCGGTAACCTCGACCACCAGACGGTGGTGCGGCTGGTCCGCAAAGCCCTGGCGGGCACCCCGCTGGACACCGGGCCGGCGGATCCGGCGCCGCCACGATCCGGTGACAAGGCGGTACGGGTTCGCAAGGCCCGCGACGTCGTCCTGCACCGCGACACCGAGCAGGCGCACATCGTGCTCGGCGGTCCCGGGCTGGGCCGGCACGACCAGCGCCGATTCGCCATGGGCGTGCTCAACAACGTGCTCGGCGGCGGCATGTCGAGCCGCCTCTTCCAGGAGATCCGGGAGAAACGCGGCCTCGCCTACTCGGTCTACTCGTACGCCGGCCAGTACGCCGACAGCGGCCTGTTCGGGGTCTACGCCGGGTGCGCCCCGGCCAAGGCGCGCGAGGTGCTGGACCTGATCCGGGTCGAGCTGGACCGGGTCGCGAGCGCCGGCATCACGCCGGAGGAGCTGGTCCGGGGCAAGGGCATGACCAAGGGGGCGTACGTGCTGGGCCTGGAGGACACCGGGTCGAGGATGAGCCGCCTGGCCAAGTCGGAGCTGCTGCACGGCGACCTGATGGGTGTCGACGAGATGCTCGCCCGGGTGGACGCGGTCACCCTCGACGAGGTCCACGCCGTCGCGACCCAGCTGCTCTCCGGCCCGCTGTCACTGGCCGTGGTCGGGCCCTTCGACGACGACGAGCTGCCTGCCTAGGGGGCGACCGGGCGGTACGTTAAGTTGACGGTGTGACTGAGCTGCCTGAATCCATCCGTGTCGGTGTTCTCGGCGCCCGGGGCCGCATGGGCCTCGAGGTGTGCCGGGCGGTCGACGCCGCCGAGGACCTCGCCCTGGTGTCGATGATCGACCAGGGCGAGGAGCTGTTCCAGGCCTCCGACGCGGGCGCGCAGGTGCTCGTCGACTTCACCAACCCCGACGTGGTCATGGACAACCTGCGCTGGGCGATCGAGCAGGGCATTCACGTGGTGGTCGGCACGTCCGGGTTCACCGAGGAGCGGCTCGACCGGGTGCGCGGCTGGCTGTCCGCCCAACCGGGCGTCGGCGTCCTGATCGCGCCCAACTTCGGCATCGGCGCGGTGCTGATGATGCAGTTCGCCGCCCGCGCCGCCCGCTATTTCGAGTCGGTCGAGATCATCGAGCAGCACCACCCGCGCAAGCTCGACGCGCCGAGCGGCACCTCGATGCACACCGCCAAGGTGATCGCCGAGGCCCGCGCCGCAGCCCGGCTCGGGCCGATGCCCGACGCCACCAAGGAGGAGCAGCTCGGCGCCCGCGGCACCGAGATCGACGGGGTGCGGGTCCACTCGATCCGCGCCGCCGGCCTGGTGGCGCACCAGGAGGTGCTCTTCGGCACCTCGGGCGAGACGCTGACCATCCGGCACGACTCGCTGGACCGGTCGTCGTTCATGCCGGGCGTGCTGCTCGCCGTCCGCAACGTGATCACCCGCCCGGGCCTGACCATCGGCCTGGACCCGCTCCTGGAGGGCTAGGCGGGGCCTAGGCGCCCTCGGCCGGGGCGTCCTCGGCCGTCACCGCGACGTGCAGGCGGAGCTGCGGCACCAGGAGGTCGTCAACGTCCAGGGCCCGGCCCGCCCCGTCCGGCTCCCAGCCGGTCGAGGTGAGGAATTTCCGCATCGCCGCGTCCGCGTCGTAAACCCAGGCCACCGCGGTACGGAACCCGTCGTCACGCCAGTTGTCGACCGCCGCCGCGAGCAGCCGGCTGCCGTGCCCGCGCCGGCCCCACCGGGGCTCGATGAGCAGGTCGGTGACGGCCGCGACGTCGTCCGGCAGCGGTTTCTCCTCGGGCGCCAGGGCCTGCTCGTCGGCCGGCCCGGAGGCGGCGAAGCCGACCACGTGCGCCGCGCTCTCCCCCTGCTCGACGGCGATCAGGACCCGGTGCCGGGCGGACGGCGGCGCGGTGATCGCCTCGGTCCAGCCGCGCGCGAGGTAACCCTCGTCGAGGTTCTCCAGCACGTGCGGCGGGAACATCCGCCGATACGCGGTGCGCCAGGTGGAGAGCTGGATGCGAGCGATCTCCGCGGCGTCCTCGGGACGGGCGGGACGGACGAAGCCGAGTGCCATGGCGGCAACTTTGTCATACCCGTCACCTAGTCTTCCCCGGTGGCCGTGCCCGAATCGCTCTCCGTCGCCCAGGCCCGCCGGATCACGCTGGCGGCCCAGGGCTTTCTCGACCCCCGGCCAGGTGGCGCCACCGACATGCGCCACCTGCGCCGTGTGCTGCGCCGCCTGCACCTGATCCAGATGGATTCGGTCAACGTGCTGCAGCGCGCCCACTTCATGCCGCTCTACAGCCGTCTGGGGCCCTACGATCCGGGGCTGCTGGAGCGGGCCGCGTATCGACGGCCGCGTGAGCTGTTCGAGTTCTGGGGCCACGAGGCGTCGCTCATCCGCACCGACCTGCAGCCGCTGTTCCGCTGGCGGATGGCCCGGGCGCACGAGCTCGCCTGGGGCAACATGCGCCGCATCGCCGAGGAGCAGCCGCAGCTGGTGGCCTGGGTGCTCGACGAGGTGCGCGCCCGCGGCCCGATCACGGCCGCCGAGATCGAGCACGACGCCCCCCGCTCCAAGGACCACTGGGGGTGGAACTGGTCGGTCGTCAAGCAGGCGCTCGAGTGGCTCTTCTACACCGGCCAGGTGACCGCTGCCGAGCGCACCACGTCGTTCGCCCGGCGCTACGACCTGCCCGAGCGGGTGTTGCCGCCGGCCGTGCTGGCCGCGCCCGACCCGTCGCCGGCGGAGGCGTTCCGTGCCCTGGTCGAGCTCTCCGCCCGCGCTCTCGGCGTGGCCGGCGAGGCGGAGCTGCGCGATTACTTCCGGCTCCCGCTGCAGCCGTGCCGGGCGGCGATCGCCGAGCTGGCCGAGGCGGGGGTGCTGCGCCCGGTGACGGTCCCCGGGTGGAAGGCGGCGTGGCTGCACCACGAGGCGCGCCTGCCCCGCCGGGTGACGGCGGCCACCCTGATCAGCCCGTTCGATCCGCTGATCTGGGAGCGGGCGCGCACCGAGCGCCTGTTCGGCATGACCTACCGGATCGAGATCTACGTGCCCAAACCCCAGCGGCTGTACGGCTACTACGTCCTTCCGTTCCTCCTGGGCGATCGATTCGCGGCCCGTGTCGATCTCAAGGCCGACCGGCGGTCCGGTGAGCTGCAGGTCCCGGCGGCCTGGCGGGAGCCGGGCGCCGACCCGGAGGAGACGGCCGTGGCGCTGGCGGCCGAGCTGTCCCGGCTGGCCGGCTGGCTGGGCCTGCACACGGTGGCGCTGCCGGAGCGCGGCGACCTGCTGGCCCCGCTGGCGAGCGCGTTGCGCACGGGGGTGGTGCCGTCTTGGTCGGTCGCGCCGTGAGCGCGTTGCTTGGGGGTGGCGCCGTCTTGGTCGGTCGCGCCGTGAGCGCGTTGCTTGGGGGTGGCGCCGTCTTGGTCGGTCGCGCCGTGAGCGCGTTGCGCGCGGTTGGCGCCGTCACGATCGATCGCGCCGGCGAGCGCGGTGGGCAGATGTGGCGCCGCCATGATCGGCTCCGGGGTGCGGGCGCCTCCGGTGTAGCGTGGCGGTCATGAGCGTTGCCGGGCTGCCCTTGTGGCTCGCCGACCAGCCGGTCCAGGGCCCACCGGTGCCACCGGAGTGGTTCCACCACTACCGGGCGCCCGAGCCCGACCGGATCACCCGCCTGTTCAACCGGCTGGCGGCCCGGTCGCCGATCTGGCTGGCCCCGCTGGCTGTCCTGGCCTGCACCGGCGCCGCGGTGGGTTACACGCTGATCAGCGACCCGGCCTCGGCCGAGCCCGGCGAGCCGCCGTCGTGCCTGCTCAAATACCTGACCGGCTTCGTCTGCCCGGGTTGCGGCGGCACCCGGGCGGCGTGGTTCCTGCTGCACGGCGACCTGCCCGCCGCGGCCCGGCACCACCTGCTCTTCGTCTTCGCCGTGCCGTTCCTGATCTATCTCTACGTGGCCTGGGCCGGGCGTAAGGTGTTCCGCTGGCGGCTGCCGGAGCTCACGATCAGTCCGGCCGTCATGATCACATTCATGGCGGTGTGGGGCGTCTGGAGCATCCTGCGTAACCTCCCATGGGCGCCGTTCACCGCTTTCTACGTGTGACCGGGCCGTCCGATAGGTTGTCAGGTATGACGCACGACCCGCGGCCCTTCGGACGGCTGCTGACCGCCATGGTGACCCCGTTCACCCCGGACGGTTCCCTGGACCTGGAGGGCGCGGCCCGTCTCGCCGCCCACCTGGTCGACGAGCAGCGCAACGACGCTCTCGTGATCAGCGGCACCACCGGAGAGTCCCCCACCACCACCGACGCGGAGAAGGAGCAGTTGCTCCGCGTCGTGATCGAGACCGTCGGGGACAGGGCGCAGGTGCTGGCGGGTGTGGGCACCAACAACACCGCTCACACCATCGAGCTGGCGCACGCCGCGGAGAAGGCGGGGGCGCACGGCCTGCTGGTCGTCACGCCGTATTACAGCAAGCCGCCGCAGGCGGGCGTGGAGCGGCATTTCCGCGCCGTCGCCGACGCGACCGGCCTGCCGATCATGGTCTACGACATCCCGCACCGGGCCGGCACGGCGATCGCCACCGAGACCATGGTGCGGATCGCCGAGCACGAGCGGATCGTCGCGGTCAAGGACGCCAAGGGCGACCTGGTGGCGAGTTCGCACGTGCTGGCGCGCAGTGATCTGGCCTACTACTCCGGCGACGACGCGGCCACCCTGCCGCTGCTCGCGATCGGCGGGGTCGGCCTGGTGGGCACGTCGACGCATTTCACCGGCTCGCTCGCCAAGGAGATGATCGAGGCGTGGGAGCGTGGCGACACCGCTGCCGCGCTCACCCTGCACCGTAAGGCTCTGCCCCTGTTCACCGGCATCTTCCGGACGCAGGGGGTCATGCTGGTCAAGGCCGGTCTGGGGGCGCTCGGGCTGCCCGCCGGGCCGGTCCGCTCGCCGCTGGTCGACGCGACCGGTGAGGAATTGAACCAACTGCGCCAGGACGCCGCCGCGGCCGGCATCGTGCTCTGACAGGAAGAGGCGTATGACTAACGCTCACATCGAGCTGGGTCCGCCGCCGCCGCTGCCGGAGGGCGCCCTGCGCGTCATTCCGCTCGGCGGGCTCGGCGCCATCGGCCGCAACATGACGGTCTTCGAGTATGACTCCAAACTGCTCATCGTCGACTGCGGGGTGCTCTTTCCCGACGTCGAGCAGCCCGGCGTGGACCTGATCCTGCCCGACTTCGCGCCGATCCTGGACCGGCTGGAGGACGTGCAGGCGATCGTGCTGACCCACGGTCACGAGGACCACATCGGCGCGGTGCCCTACCTTCTGGCCCACAAGCCGGACATCCCGCTGGTCGGCTCGGAGTTCACGCTGGCGCTGGTGGAGGCGAAACTGGCCGAGCGACGGCTCGACCCGTACACGTTGACCGTCCGCGAGGGCGGTGTGGAGCGGCTCGGCCCGTTCGAGTGCGAGTTCTTCGCCGTGAACCACTCGATCCCGGATGCTCTGGCGGTCGCCGTGCGTACCCCGGCGGGCCTTGTCCTGCACACCGGTGACTTCAAGATGGACCAGGTGCCGCTGGACGGCCGCATCACCGACCTGGCCGGTTTCGCCCGGCTCGGGGCCGAGGGCGTCGACCTGCTGCTGTCCGACTCGACGAACGCCGAGGTGCCCGGATTCGTGACGCCGGAGCGCGACATCGGCCCGGTGCTCAGCTCGATCTTCGGCAAGGCCCGCGGCCGGATCATCGTGGCAAGCTTCGCCTCGCACGTGCACCGCGTGCAGCAGGTGATGGACGCGGCGTGGGAGTTCGACCGCAAGGTCGCGCTGATCGGCCGCTCCATGGTGCGCAACATGGGCATCGCCCGTGACCTGGGTCTGCTGCGCATCCCGGAGGGCCTGCTCGTCGGGCTGGACGAGGCGACCCACCTGCCGCCGGACGAGATCGTCTTCATGTCGACGGGTTCGCAGGGCGAGCCGATGAGCGCGCTGGGCCGGATGTCCACGGGCGACCACCGGCACATCACCATCAATCCCGGCGACACCGTCGTGCTGGCCAGCTCACTGGTGCCGGGCAACGAGACCTCGGTCTACCGGGTGATCAACCAGCTGTCCCGGGCCGGCGCCACCGTCGTCCACAAGGAGACGGCGAAGGTGCACGTTTCCGGGCACGCGCCCGCCGGCGAGCTGCGCTACCTGCTCAACGTGACCCGCCCGAGCAACCTGATGCCGGTGCACGGCGAGTGGCGTCACCTGCGCGCGCACGCCCAGCTCGGCATCGAGACCGGGGTCGCCCCGGACCGGGTGGTGCTCTGTGAAGACGGTGACGTGGTCGACCTGGTCGAGGGCCACGCTCGCGTGGTCGGCCGGGTGAAGAGCCGGTATGTCTACGTGGACGGTCTCGCGGTCGGTGACGTGAGCGAGTCGCTGCTGACCGAGCGTCGCATACTCGGTGACGGCGGGTTCATCGCGGCCACCGTGGTCATCGACTCGGTGACCGGAAAGGTGGTCGGCGAGCCGGTCATCTCGGCGAAGGGTTTCTCCGAGGACCCGGAGGCGTTCAACCCGGTCGTCCCGCTGCTGACCGCTGCCCTGCACCGCTCGGCGGAGGACGGCATCACCGACACCCACCAGCTGCAACAGGTGGTGCGGCGGACGGTGGGCCGCTGGGTGAACGACGCCTATCGCCGCCGGCCGATGATCGTGCCGACGGTTGTCGAAGTCTGAGAATCCTGTGAATCCATAAGAGTCACGCGTCCGTTTCAACCTTCTTGGGTCGAGCTGCGTACTCCCAGGCACCGGTGCCGCCCCCACGGCACCCGTGGCGGAGGGAGTTCTCCAGATGCAGCGCAGTGCGATCGCCGTAGGGGCGGTTGTTGCGGTGGCGGGTGCGGCGGCGGTCGCCTTCACCCTGCCGTCGCTCGCCGGCACCGAAGAGACCGGTGGGTCGAAGAGTTCGAACAGCACTCCGGGGGGACTCTCCCCGGAGCTGCTGTCGGCCATGAAACGTGACCTCGGTCTCAGCGGTGAACAGGCGGCCACCCGGCTGGCCCGCTCGGAATGGGCGGGCGGGGTCTCGGCGACGCTGGCCGCGCAGACCGGTGAGGACTTCGGTGGCGCGTGGCTCGCGTCCGACGGCACCACGCTCAAGGTCGCGGTGACCGACTCCGACGCGGCGTCGGCGGTGAAGGCCGCCGGTGCCGTACCGGTGCTGGTCAAGCGGAGCGAGGCCGAGCTGGACGCGTTGAAGACCAAGCTCGACGAGGCAGCGGCGAAGGTCAAGGGCCTGACCGGCTGGTACGTGGACGTGCCCACCAACAAGCTCGTCGTGGTCGCCCAGCCCGGTGAGAAGGCCGAGGCGCTGGCTGTCGCCCGTCGGGCCGGCCTCTCCACCGAAGCGGTGACCGTGAAGGTCAGCAAGGCCAAGCCGAAGCCGCTGTTCGACGTGCGCGGCGCGGACCCGTACTTCATCAACATCGGTGGTGGCCAGGCCCGCTGCTCGATCGGGTTCTCGGTGACGACCGGTTTCGTCACGGCCGGCCACTGTGGCGAGGAGGGCACCGCCACCACCGGCTTCAACAACCAGGCGCAGGGCACCGTCGAGTTCTCGGTCTTCCCGGGCAACGCCGACATGGGCTTCGTCGCGGTGAACGACGACTGGACCCCGCGTCCGGTGGTCAACGACTTCAACGGCAACGAGCTGCCGGTGGCCGGCAACACCGAGGCCCCGGTCGGCGCCGCGATCTGTCGCTCCGGCTCCACCACCGGCACTTTCTGCGGCACGATCCTCGCCAAGAACCAGACCGTCCAGTACCCGGAGGGCCAGGTCACCGGCCTGACCCGTACCGACGTCTGCGCCGAGGGCGGCGACTCCGGCGGCCCGTGGCTCTCCGGCGACCAGGCCCAGGGTGTGACCTCGGGCGGCTCGGGTGACTGCACGGCCGGCGGCGAGACCTTCTTCCAGCCGCTCAACGAGATCCTGGCGGCGCAGAACCTGACCCTGGTCACCACCGAGGGCACCGGTGGCGAGGCGCCGCCGGCCAGCGCGCCGCCGGCGGAGGAGGGTTCCGACTGCGACGCCCTCCCGGTCCAGCGTGACGGCGCCATCAACCGGGCCGGCCAGGCGCAGGCCCAGCCGAACGGCGGGGCCTACCGGGCCCGGGCCGGCACGCACACCGCCTGCCTCGACGCCCCGAACGGCGCCGACTTCGACCTGGTGCTGCAGAAGGCGAACAACCGCGGCCAGTTCAAGACCGTGGCGCAGTCCACCGGCGCCGGTGACAAGACGCTGTCCTTCACCGGCGGTGCCGGCACCTACCGGTACGTCGTCGTGGCCACCTCCGGCACCGGCGCGTACAGCCTGGGCTTCAACGTCCGGTAATGCGTTGATCGGGACGGGTCCGGGCGTGGAAGCCGCCCGGACCGGTCCCACCGCCGGGCCCGGGGGCCTCAGCCCGGCCGGGACTCCGTGATCCGGCGAACATGATCGGGGTCCTCACGCGTCAGCGTGAGGACCCCGATTTCAGTTCGCCCAGCGCGTCGCCGAGCCGGCACCCGGTGGCGACCCCACAGAGGATCACCTGGTCGATCTGCTGGAGGGTGGCGCCGTGCTCCCAGTCGGTGGTCACCTCGCCCACCACGATGGCCTGCCCGTCGTCGGTCACCTGCACATACGCCTTGGGCCACAGCTGATCCCGGTTCCACGTGTTGCAGAACTCGTAGAGCCTCGGCACGTCCTCGACCGAGAACACGTGCTGCATCATGGCGCGCACCTGGAGGATCTCCTGCCGCTGACCGAGGCGGAAGAAGTAGATGAGATTGCCCTGGAAGTTGCCGGCGATGTCGCCGTCGGCATCGACGAAGTACGAGAAACCACGCTCGTCCAGCGCGGCCTTGATCAAGTCGTTGCTGAGAGGTTGCACCTTACGATGGTAAATGCCGGGAAAGTGAAAAGCAGTCGCGGTGCGCCTTCTCGGCAGAGCGGCCCGGCCCGGCTACGGTGACATCCATGGCGGGCCGAACTCCTCCGGCGGGCCGGAGCCGCGCCGCGTCCACGACTCGGGGCGCGGCGGTCAACCGTGCCAAGCAACCGGCACGTAAGGCTACCGGTAAGACGACCGGCAAGGCAGCCGTGCGCAAACCGGCCGCGCGGCGCCCCGCTGTGCGCAAAGCGCCGCCCGCGATCGGTCCCGGCGTCGCCCGCGGCCTCGGCAACCTCTGGCTCGGTGTGGCCGGCGGCGTCGGCTGGCTGGCCCGCGGCGCCGGTCGTCAGGCGGCCAGTGCCCGGTCGATCGGTCCCGAGCACCGCCGGGACGGGGCCGGGCTCTTCATGCTCGGCGTCGCCATCCTGATCGCGGTCGCGGTCTGGGCGGGCAGCGCCGGCCCGGTCGGCGTGTGGGTGGCCGACATGGTGCGCCTGTTCCTCGGCAGCCTGGCGGTGCTCCTGCCGCTGCTGCTCTTCTACGGGGCGATCCGCCTGATGCGTGAGCCGGCCGACCCGGAGCACCGCGGGCGCAGCCTCGTCGGCTGGACCACGATCATCGTCGCCACCGCGGCGCTGCTGCACATCTCCGGTCCGGACACCGAGCAACCGGGGGTCGACAACCCCGGTGGCCTGCTCGGGTTCGGGATCGGGGGGCTGCTCGAGCGTGCGGTGACCGCCTGGGTGGCCGTACCGCTGCTGCTGTTGCTCTTCGTCTTCGGTTTTCTGGTGATCACCGCGACGCCGATCGCCAAGATCCCGGAGCGGGTCGCGCTCCTGCTCGACCTGGTCTCCGGCCGGTCCGGCCGCCACCTGCCCCCGCCGCCGCTCGCCGGCCCGGAGTATGACGAGGACGACACCGAGAGCGAGGACGAGCCGGCGAAGCCGCGCCGTCCGGCCCGGCGCCGCCAGGCCTCGCAGGCGGCGCCGATCACGCCGCTCGCCGACGAGGAGCCGCCGGACGACTTCGACGAAGAGATCATCCTGCACGACACGGTGGCGCTGCCGAAGCTGCCGAAGACGCGCAAGAAGCCGCCCGAGCACTCGCCGATGCCGCCCACCCGGGCCGAGCAGCTGGAGATCTCGGCGGTCAAGGGCGACTACCGGCTGCCGCCGGCGAACATCCTCGCCACCGGCGCCCCGCCCAAGGCCCGCAGCCGCGCCAACGACGAGATCATGGCCGCGCTCACCGGTGTCTTCGAGCAGTTCAACGTGGACGCGGTGGTGACCGGCTTCACCCGTGGCCCGACGGTGACGCGGTATGAGGTGGAGATCGGCCCGGGCACCAAGGTGGAGCGGATCACGCAGCTGTCCCGCAACATCGCCTACGCGGTGAAGTCGCCGGACGTGCGGATCCTTAGCCCGATCCCGGGCAAGAGCGCGGTCGGCGTGGAGATCCCCAACACCGACCCGGAGAACGTGTCGCTCGGTGACGTGCTGCGCTCGCGGGCGGCCGCCTCCGACCACCACCCGATGGTGGTGGCGCTCGGCAAGGACATCGAGGGCGGGTTCGTCGTGGCGAACCTGGCGAAGATGCCGCACATCCTGATCGCCGGCGCCACCGGCGCGGGCAAGAGCTCCTGCCTCAACTCGCTGCTGGTGTCGCTCCTGACCAGATCCACCCCGGATGAGGTACGACTGCTGCTGGTCGACCCGAAGCGGGTGGAGATGACCGCCTACGAGGGCATCCCGCACCTGGTCACGCCGATCATCACGAACCCGAAGAAGGCCGCGGACGCCCTGGAGTGGGTGGTTCGCGAGATGGACATGCGCTACGACGACCTCGCCGCCAACGGGGTCCGCCACATCGACGACTTCAACCGCAAGGTCCGCAGTGGCGAGATCACCGCGCCACCCGGCAGCGAGCGGGAGATGAAGCCGTACCCGTACCTCCTGGTGATCATCGACGAGCTGGCCGACCTGATGATGGTCGCGCCACGTGACGTGGAGGACTCGGTCGTCCGGATCACCCAGCTGGCCCGGGCCGCCGGCATCCACCTGGTGCTGGCCACCCAGCGGCCCTCGGTCGACGTGGTCACCGGCCTGATCAAGGCGAACGTGCCGTCCCGTCTGGCCTTCGCCACCTCCTCGCTGGCCGACTCCCGGGTCATCCTGGACCAGCCGGGCGCGGAGAAGCTGCTCGGCCGCGGTGACGGTCTCTTCCTGCCGATGGGCGCCTCGAAGCCGACCCGTATCCAGGGCGCCTGGGTCGACGAGAAGGAGATCGCGGCGGTCGTCAAGTTCTGCAAGGACCAGCGCGAGCCGGAGTTCCGTGAGGACGTCACCGAGGTCCCGCAGAGCAAGAAGAAGGAGATCGACGAGGAGATCGGCGACGACCTCCAGCTGCTGATCCAGGCGATCGAGCTGGTGGTGTCCAGCCAGTTCGGCTCGACCTCGATGCTGCAGCGCAAGCTGCGGGTGGGCTTCGCGAAGGCGGGCCGCCTGATGGACCTGATGGAGACCCGCGGCATCGTCGGCCCGTCCGAGGGGTCGAAGGCCCGTGACGTGCTGGTCAAGCCGGACGAACTGGAGGAGTCGCTGGCGGCCCTCAGGGTCGACTGAGCACCGGCGCGGGGTAGGGCCGGCGGAACGTGAAGGCCCGCGGCCCGGGCCCCTCCGCGCCGAGCAGGGCCAGACGCTGGAGGCCGTCCCGCAGCGTCGGGATGCGGCCGGCCTCCACCCACCACAGGACCATCGCCGACTCGCCCGGGACGAACCACTCCCGGCGGCGGCGCAGGTAGTCGAGGTGGGTGGAGTGGTAGACGTACCCCCGGAGCGCTTCCAGGGACTCCCAGACCGACATCGTGGCGATCATCTCGGGTGGCGCGGGCTGGATGCCGAGCGCCTCCAGGTCGACGTCCTCCTCCTTGAGCCGCCAGACGAAGCCGGGGGAGCGGTCGGCCAGCTCGTTCATCAGGTCGACGCCGGCCGTGAACTCGGCGACCAGGGGATCCCCCTCCGGGGCACGGAGTTTGGCGACGTTCATCTGGGCGAGGTGGAAGTCGGTCATGCCTGTCACTCCACCAGCCACGGTTTTTAAAGTCAATCGGTTTTGTTTTTAGAGACCGTGACGCAGCAGCGACCCGGCGCCGGATCCATCCGGGCGCACCACTCGCCGGCCAGCCCGGCGCCCTCCAGCAGGCCGTTGAGCATCGCCAGGTTCATGCCGCAGATCAGCGGCGGGAACTGCTCGGCCACCCGGTGATAGGGGCAGTTGCGCAGCTCGATCCGCCCGTCGCCGCGGGTGGCCGGCTCGTAGCCGTTGCCGGTCAGCAACGCCGTGACGTCCGGCTCCGGCCCGGCCGTGCGCCCGTGCTCCTCGGCCACCCGGTAGAGGGTCTCCTCGGCGCCGGAGCGCTCCAGGGCCTCGGCCAGCAATTCGGCGGCGCTGCGGTAGGCGCGCGGCGGCACGCTCACCGCGTGCTCCGCCGCGGACAGCCGGTACAGCTTGGCCGGACGTCCGGCGCCCGGCCCGCTCCGGCCCGACCTGCGGGCGTACGACACCTCGAGCAACCCGGCGTCCACCAGTTTGTCGAGGTGGAACGCGGCGAGCGTACGGCCCACGCCGAGCGCCTCGGCCACCTCGTCGCGCCCGGCCGGATCCGGCGCCGCGTCGGCCACCGCTCGGTACGCCGCCCGCCTCACCCGGTCGGCGAGGGTGCTCACGGCGTCGAGATCGTCCAGATGGTCGGGTGTCGTCACTCCGCCATCGTATTGCCAACCGGCTTTGGTGCTAGAGGCGTGCCCGGCCGCTCGGCCAGGACGTCCCGGATCAGCGTGTGCCCGACGGCGACCAGCGCGGCCAGCATCAGTGCCGCCAGCGCCTGCAGGTCCAGCTGCTGCTCGGTCTGGCCGAACAGGAAGTAGGTATAGGCGCCCAGCGAGGCCGCCTGCGCCAGCAACGGCACGAACCAGAGCCGCGGCAGGTGGAACGCCAGCACCACGGTCAGCACGTCACCCAGATAGAAGTACCGCTCGTGCATCCCGGGCAGCCCGAACGGGATCAGGATCGCGAAGAGCGCCGCCAGCGTCACGATCCGGGTCTCCTCCAGCCGGACCCGCCGGGCGACCACCAGCAGGGCGACGCCGAGCACCAGCGCCGCGGTCAGCAGGTAGCCCAGCTGCCGGGCGGTGTCCAGCCGGCGGGTGCCCGCCAGGAACGCGAAGATCGACGGTGCCCGGTCGGTCAGCAGGTCGATGACCCCGGCCTGCCGGTCCAGGCTGTAGACGGTGAGCAACTCGCCCGGCGAGCGCCCGAGCAACAGCGCCGGCAGGCTGACCGTCAGCCAGACCGCCGGCACCGCCAGCAGCGTCCTTGCCCGCAGCCGGCCGGCCGGCACGAGCACCGCGACCAGAGCGAAGACGAAGATCCCGTGCGGCTTGAAAGCCAGCGACAGCGTGCACAGCGCGACACCCGGCCAGCCTCGGCCACGGGCCAGCATCCACACGCCACCGACCGCGAACGACGCCCAGATCGAGTCGATCTGCCCCCAGACCGAGGCGTTGATCACAACGGTGGGCAGCAGGATCACGACGAGCGCCGCGGCGATCCCGGCCCGGCGGCCCCGGCGCATCGCGGTCAGCCGGAACACCCAGTAGGCCAGCAGCAGGTCGAAGACCGCGTGGACCAGCTTGATCCCGATCAGCAACGGGACCGGCAGCACCGACGCCAACCAGAGCAGATACAGGTACGGCGCGTTGTAGTTGCCGATCGCCTCACCCAGCCCCCGCCAGCCGCCGGCCCGCTCCAGCTGCTCGTGCCACTCGAAGAAGATCCGCATGTCGCGGGTCGTCTCGGACCGGCCCGCGTAGCGCGCCGCGAAGGCCACCACCAGCAGGCATCCGGTCAGGAACAGCTCCGCGCGCCGCTGTGGATCACGAAGAGGGGGCACGAGCACGGACGATACCGGGCGAAAAGGATGTTTCGAGACCGGCCGAGCGGAGGAAGGGCGCGGAGCGGCGGCCCGGTAACCTTGTCGGGTGTCTGGAACTCCTCCCACCCGCCGTGTCGCCCTGCTGACCCTGGGCTGCGCCCGTAACGAGGTCGACTCGGAAGAGCTGGCCGCCCGCCTCGACGCCGGCGGCTGGGAGGTCGGCACCGACGCCGAGGGCGCCGACGTGGTCGTCGTCAACACCTGCGGTTTCGTCGAGAAAGCCAAGCAGGACTCGATCGACACCCTGCTCGCCGCCGCCGACACCGGCGCCAAGGTGGTCGCCGCCGGCTGCATGGCCGAGCGGTATGGCAAAGAGCTCGCCGACAACCTCCCCGAGGCCAACGCGGTGCTCGGCTTCGACGACTACACCGACATCACCGACCGCCTGGAGAGCGTGCTGCGCGGCGAGAGCCACGTCTCACACGTCCCCCGCGACCGGCGTGAGCTGCTCCCGATCACCCCGGTCGAGCGGCACGCCGCCAAGGTCGTGGTGCCCGGCCACGCCACCGTCGACGAGCACACCCCGGCCCACCTGCGCAAGGTGCTGCGCCGCCGGCTCGACAGCGGCCCGGTCGCCTCGCTCAAGCTGGCCAGCGGCTGCGACCGGCGCTGCGCGTTCTGCGCGATCCCGGCCTTCCGCGGCGCGTTCGTCTCCCGCGACCCGCAGGAGCTGCTCGCCGAGGCGGAGTGGCTGGCCAAGTCCGGCGTCCGCGAGCTGGTGCTGGTCAGTGAGAACAGCACGTCCTACGGCAAGGACCTGGGCGACCCGCGCCTGCTGGAGAAACTGCTGCCGCAGCTGGCCGCGGTCGACGGCATCGTCCGGGTCCGGGCCAGCTACCTGCAGCCCGCCGAGACCCGGCCCGGCCTGGTCGAGGCGATCGCCACCACACCCGGCGTGGCCGCCTACTTCGACCTCTCCTTCCAGCACTCCAGCGAGCCGGTGCTGCGCCGGATGCGGCGGTTCGGCTCCACCGACCGCTTCCTGGAGCTGCTCGACTCGGCCCGCAAGCTCTCCCCGGCGGCCGGCGCCCGGAGCAACTTCATCGTCGGCTTCCCCGGCGAGACCAAGCAGGACGTGGACGAGCTGATCCGCTTCCTCACCGAGGCGCGCCTCGACGCCATCGGCGTCTTCGACTACAGCGACGAGGACGGGACCGAGGCGGCCGGGCTGTCCGGCAAGCTGAGCGACGCGACGATCAAGCGGCGGTACGCGAAGGTGGTCGCCCTCGCCGAGGAGCTCTGCGCCCAGCGGGCCGAGGACCGGCTCGGCGAGACCGTCGAGGTCCTCGTCGACTCGACCGACGACGGCGAGATCGAGGGCCGCGCCGAGCACCAGGCCCCCGAGGTCGACGGATCGACCACCCTGGTCGCCGGGGACGACGGGGTCGACCTGTCGATGCTGCGCCCCGGCGACCTGGTCCGCGCCCGCGTCACCGGCACCGAGGGCGTGGACCTGATCGCGGTGCCGGTGGAGATGATCTCGGCAGCCCCGGTGACCCGGTGACCGACGAGCCGGTGCCCGCGCCGCGCGTGGTGTCGCTCTACAACGCGGCCAACGCGCTCACCGTGGTCCGGATCGTGCTGGTGCCGGTCTTCCTCGTCCTGGTCGTCGTCTCGCAGATGACCGACCCCGACTGGCGGATGGCCGCCTGTCTCGCGTTCTGCGTCGCCTCGGCGACCGACTTCGCGGACGGCTGGATCGCCCGCAGATGGCATCTGGTCACCTCGTTCGGCAAGGTCGCCGACCCGATCGCGGACAAGGCGCTCACCGGCACCGCACTGGTCCTGCTCTCCCTCTACGGCCCGCTGTCGTGGTGGGTGACGGTGGCCATCCTGATCCGCGAGTGGGGCGTGACCGCTCTGCGCTTCTGGGTCATCCGGTACGGCATCATCCCGGCCTCCCGGGGTGGCAAGCTCAAGACCGGGCTGCAGACCCTCGCGATCGCCTGGTATCTGTGGCCGGTGCCGGAACCCTTCCATCTGGTCGGTGTCGTCGTGATGGGCGCCGCCCTGGTGGTCACCGTGGTCACCGGCGCCGACTACGTCCTCCAGGCGCTGAGGCTGCGGCGCGACGCCCGGCCGTAGGGTTCCCGGGCCTTTTTCGAACAGGTGCTGGCACAGGAGGTCCGATGGAGATGTCCGTGGCGGCCGCCGCGGCGGTGCACGCGCTCGTCGAGCGGCGGGAGACCCTGGCGAGCGCCGAGTCGCTCACCGGCGGTCTGGTGGCCGCGACCATCGTCGAGATCCCCGGGGTGAGCGCCGTCTTCCGCGGCGGCCTCGTGGTGTATGCGACAGATCTCAAGGCGCGCCTCGCAGGCGTCCCGGAGGACCTGCTGGCGGAGCGCGGCCCGGTCGACGGCGATGTGGCCGCCGCTCTCGCCGAGGGCGTGCGGGAGCGCTGCGGCGCGGACTGGGGGCTGGCCACCACCGGTGTCGCGGGCCCCGAGCCGCAGGACGGCAAGCCGGTCGGGCTCGTCTTCGTCGCGGTCGCCGGGCACGCCGGGGCCACCGTGCGCGAGCTGAAACTGGACGGAAACCGCGAGGCCATCCGCACCGAAAGTGTGACGGCCGTCCTGCAATTGCTGACCGACTCTCTCCGGGAGCCGCCCGCGCGTCTCTGAGCTGGGAATACATCCGTTCGTGTGCCTGTTGTCCGGTTCGGTCGCGGGGCGGTCGGCCCGGGAATTCGGCGGGGCGGGATGTCGCCGCGGCTAACGCCAGGTACGGTTGCGGGAAGCCTCCGGCGTCAGCCGGCGGCCCCGCCCGCAGGAGGAGGTGCCATGGTCCTGCTACGCCGCGTTATCGGCGACGCTCTTCGTGCGCGCCGGCAGGGGCAGCACCGCACGCTGCGCGAGGTGTCGACCGCCGCAAACGTCAGCCTCGGATATCTGTCCGAGATCGAGCGTGGGCAGAAAGAGGCGTCCAGCGAGCTTCTCGCCGCCATCTGTGACGCTCTCGGCGCCCGCCTCTCCGAGTTGCTCAGTGAGGTCAGCAACACGCTGGCCCTCGCGGAGAACATGGAGGGTGTGCTCGTCCCGATCGACGAGAAGGCGTCCGGTGGGGACGTCGCCGTGTCGGTGCGCCAGGAGTCGCCGCTCAAGGCGACGCTGCACGCGACCCGTAAGCCGAAGCGGGACATCGTCTACGCCGCCTGATCATGAATACGTCTGTGCCGGGCCGCTCCCTGGGAGCGGTCCGGCCTGTTTCAGGCCGCGTCGTCTCCGGGGCGCTCGGCTTTCGCGCCGCTGGTGTGCCGGCTCGCTTTCGTGCCGTTGGTGTGCCGGCTCGCTTTCGTGCCGCTGGTGTGCCGGCTCGCCTTCGTGCCGCTGGTGTGCCGGCTCGTCCCGGTGCCGGCTCGCGATCGTGCCACGCGGCTTTTGTGCCGGGTCGCGGCAGGCGCTTTGCGGCTCGGCGCGGCGGGCGGTTCGTGCTTCGCCGCGGCAGACGCTTCACAACGCCTCAGGATCCGCATTTCGAGCCGCCCCACGATCGATGTTCCGCGGCGCGGCGCGTTCTGCGTTTGGTGGTGCGTCGCGGGGGGCGTTTCGGGGCGCGGCGGGTTCTGCGTTTGGTGGTGCGTCGCGGGGGGCGTTTCGGGGCGCGGTGGGTTCTGCGTTTCGGGGCGCGCCGCGATCGGCGTTTTGTGCCTCGGTGCGGCAGGCGTTTCGTGCCTCGCTGCGGCAGGCGTTTCGTGCCTCGCCGCGGAAGGTCAGGGGAGCGTAGCCTCGATGCCAGGGGAGACCCTGAGATCCCCCGTAGGACCCGTGACGCGGCTGGCGTCCGGCTGTCACGATGGTTTCGCGTCACCGATTCGATATCGCGGTGACGCGTCCGACGGAGCGACATTTGAGGGGACACCACGAGATGGCGAATCCGTTCGTCAAGGGCTGGCATTACGTGATGGCGCTCTTCGGCGCGAAGATCGACGAGTACGCCGACCCGAAGGTCCAGATCCAGCAGGCCATCGAGGACGCCCAGCGTCAGCACCAGGCGCTCGTGCAGCAGGCCGCAGCCGTCATCGGCAACCAGCGTCAGCTCGAGATGAAGCTGTCCCGGCAGATGTCCGAGGTCGAGAAGCTGCAGGGCATGGCACGACAGGCCCTGGTGCTCGCCGACCGGGCCCGCGCCGCCGGTGACGAGTCCGAGGCGCAGAAGTACGAGCAGACCGCGCAGACCCTGGCCACCCAGCTGGTCGCCGGCGAGCAGTCGATGGAGGACCTGAAGACCCTCCACGACCAGGCTCTCGGCGCCGCCGGCCAGGCCCGCAAGGCGGTCGAGAACAACGCGATGCTGCTGCAGCAGCGCATCGCCGAGCGGTCCCGCCTGCTGAGCCAGCTCGAGCAGGCCAAGATGCAGGAGACCGTGGCCAAGTCGCTCGAGTCGATGTCGCAGCTGGCCGCGCCGGGCAACACCCCGTCGCTGGACCAGGTGCGCGACAAGATCGAGCAGCGGTATGCGAACGCGATGGGCCGTGCCGAGCTGGCGTCCAACTCGGTCGAGGGCCGCATGCTGGAGGTGCAGAAGTCCAGCCTGGACCTGGCCGGCGCGTCCCGCCTGGAGCAGATCCGCTCCAGCATGGCGGGCGAGAAACTGGGCGGCGCCGCCTCCCAGCCGGCCGTCGAGCAGACCGCCACCCCGGCCGCCGACGCGGCGAGCGTGGCCCGTCTCGACGAGATCCGCGCCAGCATGAACCAGAAGCGCGGCGACACCAGCGCGGCCGGCTGACCGGTCCCGGCTGACACGAGGGGAGCGACGGTGGACGAGCGGTCCAGGTACTTCCGGCGGCTCAAGCGGCTGCGGGGTTCGGCGCGGCGGTGGAGCGTGCTGGGTGGTGGCCTGACCGCGGCGGCAGCCGTCCTCACCCCGTATGCGGGGATCGGCGCCGGCGACGCGGGCTGGGCGGCCGCGGCCGGAGCGTCGGTCGTCCTCGCGGTGTGGCGGTGGAAGGACCATCGTGAGCTCGCCGCCACCCCGGCGCCCCCGCCCGCGCTTCCCGAGGACAAGCTCACCAAGGCCCTGCAGCGGTTCCCGGCCGGGCAGACGGTGCTGCGTGAGGTGCGGCGTCAGCGAAGCCGCTACGCGCTGCGCGGCTCGGCGATCGCCGACGCGTGGGACCGTCTCGACCGGGCCTCGCAGGCCATGGTGGGGCTCGCCGGCCGGCTGACCGGTCCGGGGGAGACCGCGATGCTGGAGGCGGCCACCGCCGAGCAGTGGCTACGTGACCTTGGCCAGCGGGTGGCGAGCGTGGAGCGGGCCATTCCCCTGGCGCAGCCGGGTCAGCGTGACGCGCTGGTCGAGTCGCACGCCGGCCTGGCCGAGCAGTTCACCGAGGGCGTCGAGGCGTATGAGCAGTTGGTCGCCGCCGCCGCGAGCTACGTGGCGGAGGACGGGCACCCGGTCGCCGAGAGCCGTCATCCGGCGTATTTCGGGCTCGTCGACGCAGCCGACCGTCTCCGGGGCATAGCCGACGGCCTGGCGGAGTTGCGGACCACCGAGTTCCGCGCCCCGTTCCAGGCCACCTCGCCGTCCCCGACCACGTCGGCGCCACGGTCCTCCTCGTCGTTCGCCTCCTCTTCGTCTTTTGCCTCCTCCTCCTCCTCCTCCTCTTCCTCTTCCTCGGCCGCCGATTCTCCAGCGGCGCCGAAGCAGGCGGATCCCGATCTCGGTGAGCTGTCCGAGGCGCGGACCACCGCATTCCGCACCCCACCGGGCACCCGATCTCCGGCGGCGGGCTGACCCGCATCCTGGATCGGTTCCCTCCCGGATGTTGCCGCCGAAGGCTCGGTTGGCAGTGGGGGTGCCTGCGGGATGGGGCCCGGTCGGCAGAGGGGATGCCTGAGGGAGGGGTCCGGTTGGCAGAGGGGATGCCTGAAGGACGGGATCCGGTTGGCAGCAGGGGAGTCAGCGGGGTGGTGGGTGTAGGTATCCGGTCGGCAGCAGGGCGTCAGCAGGGTGGTGGGGTAGGCATCCCGTTGGCAGCGGGGTGGTGGGGTCAGGGCTCCGGCTGGCAGCGGGGGCACCAGTAGGTGACCCGTTCGTCCTGTTCGGCCTTGCGGATCGCCGTGCCGCACCGGCGGCACGGCTGAGCGCGACGGCCGTACACATAGCTGGTCTCGCCCTTGCGCAGCGAACCGGTGGTGGTCTGCGTCCAGCGGCCCCGGTTGGAGGCCACCAGTTTCTGGGCCATCGTCACCGTGCCGGTGAGGTCGGTCACCGCGGCGACCGGGGTCCACGGCCACAGACCGCGCAGGAACAGGGTCTCCGCCTTGTACAGGTTGCCGACCCCGGCCAGATTGCGCTGGTCGAGGAGGGCCTCGGCGATCGTGGCGGACGGATTCGCGGAGATCCGCCGGACCGCCTCGGCCGGATCCCAGTCCGTGCCCAGCAGATCCGGCCCGAGATGACCGACGATCGTCTCCTCCTCGGTGGTCGGCAGCAGCGCGATCTCGTGCAGGTGGTATCCGACGGCGACGGAACGTGCCGAGCGCAGCACGACGCGGATCAGGTGGGCGGGGCGGCCGGTCCAGCGTTCCCCCGGGGCGTAGGACCGCCAGGCGCCGTCCATCCGCAGATGCGAGTGGAGAGTGTGCGGCGGGCGGCCCTCCCGGGTCAGGCGCAGCAGCAGATGCTTGCCACGACTCGCCGACTCGGCGACCGACCAGCCGGTCAGGTCGGTGGTGGCCAGCCGGGGCACGCGGAAGTCGGAACCGGTCAACGTCGCCCCGGTCAGCGCCTTCTCCAGCACGCGGGCGGTGTTCCAGACGGTGTCCCCTTCCGGCATGGCCCCATTCTTCCCCGTACCGCCGGCTTCAGTCCTCCACCGGCCGTCGGCCCCCTCCGGCTGTCGCTGCTTGCTGGGGCCTGGCTCGCCTCCGGCCGTCGCTGCCTCTTCGCGCTGGGGAAAATCGGATGACCGGGGATCGGATCGGCTGGGATTCTGCCCGCATGGATCTGGATATCGCACCCATCGGGGACCGGACGGAACTCTTCCAGGAACTCGACGGAGGCTGGCCGGTATTCATGTCGAAGGACCCCACCGGCGGTCTCTACTACCGCCACATGGATCGGCTGTGGCCCGAGTTCTCGATGCTCGCGGTCGATCGGGACACCGGGCGGGCGGTGGCCAAGGCGCATTCCGTGCCGTTCGCCTATGACGGGGACATCGCGGACGGGCTGCCGGAGGGCGGCTGGGACTGGGTGATCCGCACGGCCACCCATGACCATCTCGGCGGCGTCAAACCCACCATGATCTCCGCCCTGGAGATCAACATCCGGTCCGACCTGCGAGGCAGCGGGCTTTCCAGCGTGATGCTGAAGGCCATGCGCGACAACGCGGCGCGGCACGGATTCACCGACCTGGTCGCGCCGGTCCGGCCCAGCGGCAAACCCGCCCACATTCAAGAGCCCATCGATGTGTACGCCCACGCGACCCGTTCCGACGGCCTGCCCGTCGACCCGTGGCTGCGTGTACACGTCAGGGCCGGCGCCTCGATCGTCAACGTGGCGCATTACAGCATGACGTACGCGGGAACGCTCGCCGAGTGGCGCTCGTGGACCGGCCTGCCGTTCGACCGTACCGGCCCCGTCGAGGTGCCCGGCGCCCTGAACCCGATCCACTGCGACGTGACGCAGAACCACGCCGTCTATGTCGAGCCCAACGTCTGGGTCCACCACCGCATCTGATCCGCGACGGGCACGCATGAGCCGGCGGCGGGGGACGGCCGGGAGGTGACGCCCCGGCCGTCCGGCGCGAGATTCGGGGCTTTTCGTAGCCGTACCGTGAATGGATCTAGCGTGCGGCGATGCGGACCGTGTCGCCGGGGACCACCGAGAGCAGGACCACGGCCCGGCCGTTGTTGACGGCGATGGCGACGCGGTCGGCGGAGTCGGCGAAGACGAGGAGCTCGCCCACGTTCACATCGGCGAACGTGGTGCCCCGCCGGGCCCGGACACCGCCGTTGACCAGCAGTTCGGAGCCGAGGCCGGAGAGGGCGGAGCCGTCCGCGGCGAGTTGCACGTTGCCGAAGCGGTCGACGGTGAGCACCTCGGCCTCGATCCAGCCGTCACCGATCGTGACGTTCGGGTCGGGCAGGCGGGTGAGGGCGGCCGGATCGACGGCGGGGCCGGCCTCCTCGGGGGCCGCGCCGAGCGCCAGCCGGGCCGCTGCCGGAGCGAAGACGTCACGCCCGTGGAAGGTGCGGGACACGTCGCCGAGCGTCCAGTCCTTGTTGTCCAGCTCGTAGGCGGCCGTGATGCCGCCGAGCGCCTCGGCCGCCCAGATGAGCAGGCCGTTGTCGGGGCCGATGAGCAGACCCTTCGGCGTGACCAGCACGACGCCGCGGCGGGCGGTGCCGACACCCGGGTCGACGACCGCGAGATGGACCGAGGCCGGCAGGTGCGGCGCCGTCTGTGCCAGCACGGCCGCGCCGCGGGCGACGTCGGCGGGCGGCACGTGGTGAGTGACATCAATCACTCTGATGTCCGGGGCGACCCGGGCGATCGAGCCATGGCAAGCGGCGACAAAGCCGTCAAAGGTGCCATAATCGGTCGTGAAGCTGATCCATCCATAACCGGCCATGGTGGGCAACGTTACTGCCTGTCGATGGCCGATAGGCCACTGGCGCGCCGGGCCTTCGTGGCAGTGTTGAGCCATGCGTCTCGTGATCTTCACCGAACCCCAGCAGGGCGCCAGCCACGACGATCTCCTGCGGGTCGCCAAGGCCGCCGAGGACGGCGGATTCGACGGATTCTTCCGCTCCGACCACTACCTCAGGATGGGCGACGGGTCCGGGCTGCCCGGCCCCACCGACGCCTGGATCACGCTCGCCGCGCTGGCCGTGCAGACCTCCCGGATCCGGCTCGGCACGCTCGTCAGCTCCGCCACCTTCCGGCTGCCCGGCCCGCTGGCGATCGCCGCGGCCCAGGTCGACGCGATGAGCGGCGGGCGGATCGAGTTCGGGCTCGGCGGCGGCTGGTTCGAGAGCGAGCACAAGGCGTACGGCATCCCGTTCCCGCCCGTCGCCGAACGCTTCGACCGCCTCGAGGAGCAGCTGGAGATCATCACCGGTCTGTGGGCGACCCCGGCCGGATCCCGGTACGACTTCGACGGCAAGCACTACCAGGTCGTCGACTCGCCGGCGCTGCCCAAGCCGGTCCAGACGCCCCGCGTGCCGGTGATCGTCGGCGGCCACGGCAAGAAGCGCACGCCGTACCTGGCCGCCCGCTACGCCACCGAGTTCAACGTCCCGTTCGCCAAGATCGAGGACATTCCGGCACAGTACGCTCGGGTCCGCTCCGCCGCCGAGGCCCTCGGGCGTACCGAGCCGCTCACCTACTCGGCCGCCGCCGTCCTCTGCGTGGGCCGCGACGACGCCGAGGTCAACCGGCGCGCCGCCGCGATCGGCCGCGAAGCCGACGAGATGCGCGCCAACGGCGGCATCGTCGGAACCCCGGCCGAAGCCGTCGAAACCATCAAGCGGTACGCGGAAGCCGGCGCCTCCCGCCTGTTCCTCCAGGTTCTCGACCTGTCCGATCTGGATCACGTCGAGCTGGTCGCGTCCGAGGTCGCGCCGAAGCTCTGATCCGGCCGCGGCCTCCCACCGACCCGTCGACCGTCAGGTCTGTCCCACGTTTCTCATGGCAGCCCTGACGGCCGGTCGGCCCGTTCCTTACGCGTTCGTTCGGTAGCCCCCGATCGGGCCGGCTCGCGTAGCCGGCTCTCCTATGCGTGCCGCGGCTGATGTTCGCCTCCGCTCGCGGGCGTTTCCCGGCTGGACGTCAGAGCCGTCTCGGGTCCCTTGTGACGGCCATGACGTCCAGCCGGTCTCCTTTGTGCCCGCCGTGAATGGTGCTTCCAACCGATCTTTCACGCCGGTCGCCGGAACTACGGGCGGGTTTTCGGGTCGCGCTGAGCCGCGACCCGAACCTGCCGTCGATCGTCAGCTCGGCCCGCCGGTCGACCAGGGGTGTCTCACGTTGATCCCGGCAGTCCTGATTGTTAGGTGTCATCAGCCGGCCATCCTGCTGAATTGTCCTCGGCGACGAGCGCTTCCTTCGCTTTTGCGGCAAGCTTGATCTTCATTCCGCGAGACTCGCTCTTTCGATCTGCGGCAGGTCCCTCTTTCGGTTCGCGGCCGCTGGTCCTTCGATGCGAGGCGGCCTCCGCCTTCCGTCCGCGACGCGTTCACTCGTGATCGGCTTCGGTTCCTTCCGCGACCTACTCCCTCGTGATCGGCTTCGGTTCCTTCCGCGACGCGCTCCCTCGTGATCGGCTTCGGTTCCTTCCGCGACGTACTCCCTCGTGACCGGCTTCGGTTCCTTCCGCGACAGCTCACTCGTGGCAGGATTCCCTTCTGCCGCAACGGCATGACTCGGTCTGCTGTGACGGCGTGACCGGGCTGGCGTTGTGGCGGCCGGGACGGCTTGCGGTGGCGAAGTCCCGGGCGCAGCGGGAGCTGAGGTCAAGGGCGTTGATCACCGTGAGGCCGATATGCGGATGACGACGGGTTCTTGCGGAGGTTTGTCGGCGGCCCGGCGGTGCGGTCCCGAGCCGTTGTAGCGGTGCGGTTTCGAGTCGCGATGGCGGTCCGCTTTCGAGCCGTTATGGCGGCGCAGCCCCAAGCCGTTGTAGCGGTGCGCTTTCGAGCCGTTATGGCGGTGCAGGCCCCAGCCGTTGTAGCGGTGCGGTTTCGAGCCGCGATGGCGGTGCGGTCCCGAGCCGCGATGGGGCGGGTGCGGGTCAGGCGCGGAGGCGTAGGCCCCGCGGAGTGGTGCGGAACCCGGCCGCCGTCAACGCGTCTCGCAACGGTGATGCGTGTACCGACTCGCCGTCGGCGCGTTCGACCGACATGGCGCCGAGCGCTCCGGAACGCACCGCCCCCGCCAGACCGTGAGCGCCGTGGATGAGCAACTCCGGGTCGTCGGTGAAGGACAGCAGGGTCCGGCCACCCCGTTCGACGTAGAGGACCAGGTCGCCGCCGGCCAGCACCACCAGAGCGCCCGCTTTCCGGCCGGCGCGGTGGCCGGCCTTGGCCACCGGCTCCCCGTCGCCGCTGTCGACGATGCGGTCCGGCCAGGGCAGAGCCGCGCCATAGGGGTTCGCCGGGTCGGTCGCGGCCAGCACCACGGCTGGTGGGCCGCCGCGTCTCTCATCGTCCGGCTCGTTCAGGGCGCGCAACCTGTCGACGGCGCCCGGCACCGCGAACTGTGCCGCGCCCAGCCCTTCGACGAAGTAGCCCCGCCGGGCCGCCCCGCGTTCCTCCAGCGCCGCCAGCACCGGGTAGACGGCCGCGAAACCACCGCTCACCCCCTCGGCCACGGCGGCGCCCCGGGTCACCACACCGTGCCGTTCGAGCAGGAGATCAGCGACCGCCGCCGCACGGCGGGTCGGGTCAAGATCGCGATCGGGAAGCCGTGACCAGCGGCCCGCCATGTTCGGCGGCCCACCCCGGGCGGGCATGTGTGGCCGTCCGGGACGCCGGTACCGCGAGCGGGCCGGCGCCGCTTTAGCCCGGTGCGCGCCACTGCCGCCGAGCAGGGCCCGCAGCGGCGCGAACGTGTCGTTGGTCAGATGGCCGGCCCACACCAGATCCCACACGGCCGCGGCCAGCTCGGTGTCGTCGGTCGAGCCGACCCGGTCGGACAGCGACCGGAAGAACAGTGCCTGACCTCCGTCGAGCGCGTCGAGCACCGCCTGATGCAGCGGTGTGGCCGCGAACTCGTCGTCGGGAGGTGGCAGCAGCAACGGTGCGCTCTCCGCATAGGCCAGCGTCACCCAGCCGTCGCCACCGGAGATCGACCCGGATCCGGCCCACAACACTTCACCGGACGCACAGAGCTCGTCGAGTTGTGGCGCCGCATAGTCGGCCACCCGGGCGGGCAGCACCAGCCGCTCCCACGCGGACGCCGGCACCGCGACACCCTGGACCTGCTCGATCGCGGCGGCCAGGGCGTCGACGCCGCGGGCGTTCCCACCGACCTGCTGCCACCGGGGCAGGAAGGTGGCCAGCACCCGCGGCGGGACCGGCTCGATCTCGCGGCGCAGCGCCGCCAGCGAGCGCCGCCGCAGCATCCGCAGCACCTCGGCGTCGCACCACTCGGTGCCGGCTCCGCCGGGGGAGAACTCGCCGGATGTGACCCGCCCGGTCGCGCTGAGCCGCTTGAGCGCCTGCTCGACCACGAAGACTCCGAGCCCGAACCGGGCCGCGCACGTCGCCGCCGCGAACGGCCCGTGCGTCCGGGCATAACGAGCAACCAGGTCGCCGAGCGGATCGGCGACCGGCTCCAGGTACGCCTCCGGGATGCCGACCGGCAGAGCCACCCCGAGCGCGTCCCGATAGCGCCCGGCGTCGTCGATGCCGATCCACCGGTCCTCGCCGGCGACCCGCACCAGGACCGCGCGCCGGGTCGCCACCAGCGTCTCCACCCACTCGCCGGCGACACCCCGCACGGCCAGCTCGTCCGCCGACAGGTCACCGAGGAGCCGCAGCAACTCGGCCGCGTCCTCGGCGTCCCGCGGGGTGCGCTGAGTGGTGAGCCACTGCAGCTGCGCCTCGGTCTCGGCCACCACCTCCGGGTCGAGCAGCTCGCGCAGGTCGACCCGGCCGAGCAGCTCGCCCAGCAGCGTCGAGTCGAGGGTCAGGGCGGCGGCCCGTCGCTCGGCCAGCGGCGCGTCGCCCTCGTAGAGGAAAGCGCCCACATAGCCGAAGAGCAGCGACCGGGCGAACGGTGACGGCCGCGCGGTCTCCGCCTCGACCAGTCGCACCTTGCGGCCGGAGATCTCCCGCATCAACCCGGTCAGGCCGGGCACGTCGAAGACGTCCTGCAGGCACTCGCGGGCCGCCTCCAGCGTGACCGGGAAGTCGGCGAACTCACGGGCCACGTCGAGCAACTGGGCGGAACGCTGTCGCTGCTGCCACAGCGGCTGGCGGCGGCGCGGGTCACGCCGGGGCAGCAGCAGGGAACGGGCGGCGCACTCCCGGAACCGGGACGCGAACAGCGCCGACGTGCCGACCGACTCCTCGACCAGCTGCACGATCTCCTCCGGGTCGAAGGCGATCAGCTCGGCGCCGGGTGGCTCGTCAGCGGTGTCCGGCAGGCGCACCACGATGCCGTCGTCGGAGGGCATCACCTGGCCGTCCACCCCGTACCGCTCGGAGAGCCGGCGCGCGATCGCCAGCGCCCACGGCGCGTTGACCTTGGCGCCCAGCACACAGTGCACGGTCATCCGCCAGTCGCCCAGCTCGTCACGGAACCGCTCGACCACGACCGTCCGGTCGTCCGGCAGATGACGGGTCGCCTCGCGCTGCTCGCGCAGGTAGGCCATCAGGTTACCGGCCGCCCACTCGTCCAGGCCCGACTCGCGCAGCGCCGCGGTCGCCGCCTCGTCACCGGCCTTGACCAGCGCCCGCAGCCGGGCGCCGATCGCACGGCCCAGCTCGATCGGACGGCCGGGTGAGTCACCCTTCCAGAACGGCATCCGCGCGGGTGCTCCCGGCGCGGGCGAGACCAGCACCCGGTCGGGGGTGATGTCCTCGATCCGCCAGGACGTGGACCCGAGCAGGAACACGTCGCCGACGCGAGACTCATACACCATCTCCTCGTCGAGCTCGCCGACCCGCGAGGCGCGCTCCGAGCCGGCCAGGAACACGCCGAACGTGCCGCGGTCGGGGATCGTGCCCCCGCTGGTCACGGCGAGACGCTGGGCGCCCGGGCGGCCGGTGAGCACGTCGGTGGCCCGATCCCAGACCAGGCGTGGCCGCAGCTCGGCGAACGCGGTCGACGGATATCGGCCGGACAGCATGTCGAGCACGGCGTGCAGCGCCGACGACGGCAGCTCGGCGAACGGCGCAGCCCGCCGGACCAACGTCGCCAGGTCGTCGACCTGCCACTCGTCGAGAGCGGTCATCGCGACGATCTGCTGGGCCAGCACATCCAGTGGGTTGCGGGGGCTGCGCAGCTCCTCGATCGCGCCGTCGCCCATCCGCTCCGCCACGACGGCGCAGGACAGCAGGTCACCGCGATGCTTCGGGAAGACCACGCCGCGCGAGACGGCGCCCACCTGATGGCCGGCCCGGCCGATCCGCTGCAGGCCCGCCGCGACCGACGGCGGCGCCTCGATCTGCACCACCAGGTCGACGGCCCCCATGTCGATGCCCAGCTCCAGGCTGGACGTCGCCACCACGGCCGGGAGCCGCCCGGATTTCAGCGCCTCCTCGATCTGCTTGCGCTCCTCCCGGGAGACGCTGCCGTGGTGGGCGCGGGCGACCACCGGTGGCGCGCCCCGGGTGCCACCGGCCTGCGCCATGATCTCCGCCGGCATCCGGGAACCGGCGGGCACGTGCGCCTCCGGATCGGCGCGCTCGGCGGCCAGCTCGTTGAGACGGGCAC
The DNA here is from genome assembly GCF_900113015.1 of Actinoplanes philippinensis. GTDB lineage: Bacteria > Actinomycetota > Actinomycetes > Mycobacteriales > Micromonosporaceae > Actinoplanes > Actinoplanes philippinensis. Next base: position 197,611 of record NZ_FONV01000013.1, on the reverse strand, counting down.
AGAGCCGCTCGGACCCGCGCCGCGAATTCGTGAAGACGATCGTCGACCGGTGCGCCTCGATCAGGTCGAGCACGCGCTCCTCGACGGCCGGCCAGATCGACGGCGTGTGCCGCCCGGCGCCCGAATCATCCTGATCAGAATCGGGCACCTCGTCGAGCCTTGTCATGTCCTCCACGGGGACCTCGACGGTCACCTCGATCGTCTTGGCACTGGGTGGCTGGACGATCTCGACCTCCTGCGCGCCGCCGAGGAACCGCGCGGTCTCGTCGATCGGGCGCACGGTCGCGGACAGGCCCACCCGCTGCGCCGGACGCTCCAGCAACGCGTCCAGCCGCTCCAGCGACAGCGCCAGATGTGCGCCGCGTTTGGTCGCCGCGACCGCGTGCACCTCGTCGATGATCACCGTCTGGACGCCGCGCAGCGAATCCCGCGCGGCCGACGTGAGCAGCAGGAACAACGACTCCGGCGTGGTGATCAGGATGTCCGGCGGGGTCCGCGCGAACCCGCGCCGTTCCTCGGCCGGCGTGTCGCCGGTGCGCATGCCCACGGTGATCTCCGGTGGTGGCAGACCGAGTCGCCCGGCCGCCTGCCGGATGCCGGTCAGCGGCGCCCGCAGGTTGCGCTCCACGTCGACCGCCAGCGCCTTCAGCGGGCTCACATAGAGGACCCGGCAGCGCTGCCGGACCTGCTCGGGAACCGGCTCACGGGACAACCGGTCCAGCGACCACAGAAAGGCCGCCAAGGTCTTGCCCGACCCGGTCGGCGCGACGACCAGGGCATGCCGCCCCGCGCCGATCGCCTGCCACGCCCCGGCCTGAGCGGCGGTGGGCGCGGCGAAGGCGGCCGTGAACCACTCCCGGGTGGCCGGCCCGAACCTCTCCAGCACGTCTCGCACGCCTCACATCCTGCCTCGGGGGTACGACAGAAAACCGGGGCGCGGACGCGCCTCCGACGAGAGATTTCCCGGTTCGGCCGGTTCGATCACCTTTCGCTTCGTCAGATGTACGCCGTACCGCCCCCGCCGGTGACGCTTGCCACGGTGCGTGCCCCGTGGCTGCCTCTTGCGCGACAACGGGGGGCGATTGCCCGTACACCTCCTGGTTTTTCTAATCTTGGGTGTTCTGAGCGGTGACCGGGTGATCGTCGTTCCTTGGGCGGTCTGTGGCTGATTATCCTGATACCCGACGTGATGGGTGGGTGCCGATGGCGGTCAGGCAGGAACTCGTCGCGGACCGGTACCGTCTTCTGGAACCGGTCGGCGCGGGCGGGATGGGCCGGGTCTGGCTGGCTCGCGACGAGATGCTGCACCGCGACGTGGCGGTCAAGGAGATCGTGCCGCCCGAGTGGATGTCCGATGTTGAACAGCACCGTCTGCATGAGCGGACGCTGCGGGAAGCGCGGAGCGCCGCCCGCCTGAACCATCCGCACGTGGTGCGCATCTACGACGTGGTGCACACTCGCGGGCAGTCCTGGATCGTCATGGAGTATGTGCCGTCGCGATCGCTCTACCAGGTGCTGAACGAGGACGGGCCGTATGAGCCGGCGGTTGCCGCGCGGATCGGGCTGGCGCTGCTGGATGCCCTCGCCGCCGCGCACCGAGCCGGTGTGCTGCACCGGGACGTGAAGCCGCACAACGTTCTCATCGGCACCGATGGGCGTGTCGTGCTGACCGATTTTGGTCTCGCTACGTTCGTGGACGACGGTGGTGTGACAGCTCCCGGGCTGATCGTCGGGTCCCCGCAGTATGTGTCTCCGGAACGTGCCCGTAACGGAGCATCCACTGTCGAATCCGATCTGTGGTCGCTGGGGGCGACGCTGTATGCGGCGGTCGAGGGGCAGTCGCCGTATGCTCGCGAGTCCGCGATGGCGACGCTGGCCGCCCTCGCCACCGATCCGCCCGATCCGCCGGTCCGGGCCGGGCCGCTCGCTGCGGTGCTCGACGGTCTGCTCCGGTATGAGCCGGCTGCCCGGCTGACCGTTTCGGAGACCGAACGCCGGCTTCGGATGATCGTCTTCAGCGATCCGCAGGAGATCCCGTTCCTGCCCACTCGGCGGGGCGGCCGAGTCGCGGCCCCGAGGCCCGCGTCTCCACCGGCGTCCTCTTCGGCGCGTCCGATTCCGTCGCAAGCTTCATCGCCGGAGTCCGTTTCTGCCCAGTCGGTTCCGTCTCAGTCCACCGGGCCGTGGCCGGCTGAGGCGGGTTCGGACGGTCCCCGGGGAAGCGCCGGCGTCCGGCTTCCCGATCCGGTGGCATCAGGACGTTCCGGGGATTTTCCCGGACCGCATCGCGGTACGGCAACCGTGCCCAGCAATCCTCCGGCTCAGACCCGGCCCGCTCCGCACCCGCGGACGACCCCAGGACCCTCCGCTGCCCGCGTATCCGTGCCCACGCCGTCGCGGACCGGGCAGCCTCGGGTGCCCGAACCGCCGCCGCCGTCGGTCACCTCCTCGGCCGGTCCCGAGGCTGCGGCTCCAGCATCGGAGGGCGGTTCGGTTGCGTCCTCGCCGCCCGCGGGGCCTTCTTCCGGGACCAGGATCGTGCCGCCGCGGCAGCGCCGTGCCGAGTCCGAAGATGATCGGGGTGCACCGCGTCTGGGCCGGCCGTCCTCCCGGTCCGCTGGTACTGAGGGGCAGGCGCAAGACCCGGCGAAGCGGGTTCCGGGGGAATCCGTCGTGCCCGACAGCGCATCGGTTCGTGACTCCTCGTCCACAGCCTTGCCGGAAGCGCGTGAGGCCACGACCGATGAGCACCACCGGGACCGTCCCGCCCTCGGTCCCGTGTCGGAATCCGATCAGGCGGCATCTTCGCCCCGGGGCTCTCAGATCGACGCGCCCTCTCCGGCCGCCGTGCCTCCTCCTGCCGCCGTGCCTCCTCCTATCGCCGTGCCGCCTAGGCCCGCCGTGCCTCCTACTGCCGCCGTGCCTCCTACTGCCGCCGTGCCGCCTAGGCCCGCCGTGCCTCCTCCTACCGCTGTGCCGCCTCGGTCCGCTGCGCCCTCTTACACCGTGCCGCCTCGGCCCGCTGTGCCCACTCCCGCTGACGCGTCCTCTCGATCCGCTGTGACCGCTCCCGCCGACGCGCCCTCACGGTCCGTGACGGCTCCTGCCGCCGTGACCCCTCCGGCTGGCCAGGATCGGGAAGCTGCGCAGGCCCCGGCTACCCACCCGAGCCGGTCCTCGGAGGATGATCCGGGGCCGCAGTCGGACCCCGACCGTCGTGCGGATGTCGCCCTTGGCGGCGATGTCGCCCATGCTCCGGGTGACGGCGGCGATTCGCCTGCTCAGCCATCATCGGTCATCGGCCGGAGTCCAGAAGCTGCTCCAGCGGAGCCCCGGATCTCCGGAATCGACCTGGAGCCGGATGGTCAACGACGTTCCGATCCAGGCCGTGGTGCGAAACCCGGCCAGTTCGCCGAGCCCGATCGACCTGCCGCGACACGAGCCATCGACGGAACTTCGGAAGCCGGCTCCGCGATTCGCAGTTACGAACTTGTGCCCGTGGCCGCTGCCGATCGGCTTCCAGGAGCGGCTCGTGAGACCGCTGTCGAGGGCGCGAAGTCCCCTGATCCGCAGACGAGCCCGACGCGAACGGACACACCACGATCGGTCCGTCCGCCCGGTCAGGAGCTGGTGCCGTTCCACGTTCCTCCCTCCCGGCGGAAGCGCCCACGCCGGACCTCGATACGCGTCACGCAGGCACGACTTGCCGTAACGGGCCTCGTCGTCCTCTTTGTCGTCGGCAGCCTGCTGGCCGGATACGTGGCCGAGCTGACCTCGGCCCGTCCACGGGTCTTCGTCCCGTCGCCGCTGTCCACCGACACGAACCAGGATCCACCGGTCACGGCTACATCCAACCCGGCGCCGAACTCCTCACCACTCGGCCCACCGGCACCGACCGGCGTCCCGTCCTCGACGGGCTCGTCCGGCCCGGACACCTCCGCCGCCTTCTCCCCGTCTCACTGTGACTCGCCACCTCCCGGCGACCTGCCCGTCACACCGCTGGACGGCGCCGCCCGTGGTGTGAACGGCTGGGACCTTCAGGCCGGCTGGTCCTACTTCACCGACGGTTCCGGTTTCCACATCGCCCTGCCGGACGGGTGGTCCCATCAGCGGATCGGCACCACCCACTGCTTCCGTGCCACCCGCAGCACCAGAACGATCACCCTGGATACCGCCGGTGATCCAGCCGCTGATCAGGTGGCGGTGGCCCGCGCCGAGGAGAGCCGCCTTGCCACGTCGGGTGGTCTGCCCGGCTACGAGCTCATCGGTGTCACCCCGGTGCCGTTGCTGCACAAGGCGGCCGACTGGGAGTACCGCTACCAGTCCACGAGCGGCGCCGCCCGGCATGCCGTCTTCCGGTGGTTCGTCATGGGTGGCCGCGCCTACGTCCTGGGCTGGACCACCACGGAGAAGGCCTGGAACACCGACCTCATCAAGATCCAGTTGATCCGCAGCACGTTCTACTCGAGCCGTTCCACTTCGTCACCGCCATCGCCTGTGTCCAGTTCGAGCTCCTGACTCCCGTTCGGTCTTTGATCGCGCTCATCCGCCGGCATGGCGCCCTCCCGAACACCCGCGACGAGCCTGTCCAGGTGGCAGGGACGTCCGCCAGGCGGCCAATCCGTGGGTTGGGCGACCGCCGGCCGCTCCACGGGGCCGCTCGTGACGGCTGTTTCGTGGGCCGGACGGCTGCGGGGCGCCGGTTCGCGAGGCGCTTCAGACGATCGCTCGTGGTGTGGACGCAGCATGTCGAACCACCAGGTCGCTTGTGGCACGGTCATCGTGGGTCGGACGACCCTGGCGTGCCGAACACGGAACCGCTCGCGCCGGTCATTCCTCGGTTCATCGGCGGCATCGCGCCGAGCCGCTCGAACAGGCCGAGCGCCCCGGGCATGCCGGCCCATGATGGATCGGTGGCTGCGGCCCGCTTGCCCGCTGTTCCCGCCCCGGCTGCGCCCCCGCATCGATGCCAAGCCGGCGATGCGGAAGTCGAGCGGTCGCGGCACGGCGGTCAACCTGCCCAACCGGTCGCCGGCTGTCCCTGGGACAGCAGCAGGCCCAGGGACTCGCGGATGCGGTCGCGGACCTTCGGGTCGCCCCGAGCAGGCGGATCCCATCCGTCCGGCCGACGTGTTCGGCCGGATCGCAGTCACCCGACGCTGGCGGTGGCCAGCTTGATGCCGAACCCGACGAACAAGGCGCCCACCGCGGTCGTCGCCCCGGTCGCGAGGCGGCGCCGCTGCTGGAACTGCCCGGCGAGGTACCGCCCTCCGAAGATCAGCGCGGACAGGTAGAGCGCACTGAAGAACTGCACCACCGCCCCGAGGATCAGGAACGACAGCGCGGGATGGGCGTACCCCGGCTCCACGAACTGGATGAAGAACGAGACGAAGAACAGGATCGCCTTGGGGTTGAGCAGGCTGATCACGGCGGCCCGGCGGAACGGGCGCTGTAGCTCGGCCGGTGGCTCCTCGGCGGCGACCGGTGCGATCTCCGCGCGGTTGCGCCACCTGCTCCACGCGCTGCGGATGATGTTGACACCGACCCACCCGAGGTAGGCGGCGCCCGCGTACTTCAGGACGAGGAACAGCGGGGGATAGGCGCTCAGCAGCGAGGCGACCCCCGTCGCGGAGAGGATCATCAGCACCGCGTCGCCGAGGAACACCCCGGCCGCCGCCTGATAACCGGCGCGGACACCGCGCTGAGCGCCCACCGAAAGCACGAAGATCGAGTTGGGGCCAGGCAGGAGGATGATCGCGACCACGCCGAGCACGTACGTCCAGAAATCGGTGATGCCCAGCATCGGTCAGCCTTTCTCGATCAAGGAACTCATCCGGCGGCCAGCCGGTCCCGGAGGCGCTGAGCAGCGGCTGGCCACTCGTCCGCGGTCATCGCGAAGAGTACGGTGTCGCGCCAGCTGCCGTCGGGCCGCCTGCGCTGACGCCGGATCACCCCGTCGCGACTGGCGCCCAGCCGTGCGATGGCCTGCTGGGAGCGCTCGTTGCGAACGTCGGTGTACCAGAACACCCGCTCGGCGCCGAGCACGTCGAAGGCCCGCTCGAGCAGCATCAGCTTCGCCTCGGTGTTGACGCCGGTACGCCACCACTTCTTGCCGACCATGGTGTGCCCGATGCCGAGGGAACGGAGATTCGTGTCGATGTCGTGGTAGGTGGTCATCCCGATCACCGCTCCGGTCGCCGGGTCGACCTGGGCCCATCCGGAGCGCTGGCCGAGCCACTGGCCGCGCAGCACGCCCAGGATGTCGCCGTTGAGGAACTCCTCCGGCGTCCGTGGCCGCGGGAACGGGATGTGCCGCCAGACCTCCTCGTCGTCCAGGGCCTCGAACAGCGCCGGCGCGTGCCCGGGGGTCAGCGGCTCCAGGCGCACGTGCCGGCCCTCCATCACGACCGGGGTCTGCCACTCCGACGGGTGGCCGGGAAGGTAGGCCGGAGGCGCGGCAGCGACACCCGGATCGGTCTCCGGCGGCCCGGCGACCGTCCGCAGCGGGAGCACGCCGGCCCAGTGCGGCAGCGCCAGGTCCTCCGGGTCGTCCCCGACGCCGCCGGAGCGGGAGCGGACCGACACCTCGGCCAGAGGCAGCGCGAGAACGGTGGTCTGGGCCAGCTCCTGCCGGGTGGGTGGGCGGCTGTCGGCGGACCGGCCCTGACCCACCTTGTCGGCCAGCGCGAACAGCACCCGCAGCTTCTCGTCGTCGTCGGAGACCGGCCGCGCCGTCCCGAGAGCGACCACGGACCGGTAGTTGGCACTGTGGTTGAACTGGGAGCGCGCGTAGACCAGCCCGTCGAGGATGGTGACGGTCACACATACCGGCACGCCGTCGCCGCGGGCCGCCAGACCGAGACGCGCGCCGGTGGACCCGTGCAGGTAGAGGGTGTCGTCGATGCGGACGTGCAGGTTGGGCAGGACACGTGGCTCCCCGTCCACGACGAAGCCGACCGAGCAGTCGAACGCCTCGTCGAGGATCGCGTGCGCCGTCTCCCGCTCGTAGTGCATCCGCTTACGCGTGCGGGTGGCTGTCGTGCGCGGCGTGGGAGCGTAGAGGTCGGTCATCGGGGCCTCCCCGGCGTGTGCTGCTTGCATCCTGATCTGTGCTAGTACAGAATCTCGTCTGTGGCAGAACAGTACCAGGTGAGCGGTGGCAGTGCCGCAGAGATTTCCGCGAGCATCGAGTCGGGCGTGCTCCAGGGCTTCTGGGTGGCCGGCTCGTCCCTTCCCTCGGTGCGCGTGCTCGCCGGCAGCCTGCACGTCAGCCCGGCGACGGTGGCGAAGGCCTATCAGGAGCTGCGTCAGCGCGGCGTGATCGAGACCGAGGGCCGCCGCGGCACCCGGGTCAGGTCCCGGCCTGCGGTGGCCGTGCGGCGCTCCGGCCTGCACACGCCGATCCCACCCGGCCTGCGTGACCTCTCCACCGGCGAGCCCGACCTGAGCTTGCTGCCGCCCCTGATGCCGGCGTTGGCCGCCGCGGCGGCAGTGCGAAAACCCCCTCAGGGGTACGCGTCAGCGGTCACCATGCCCGAGCTGGTGGACGCCGCACGTCCCCGGCTCCACGCCGAGGGCATTCCCGTCGGCGATGCTGAGATCATCGTCACGTCGGGTGCGCTCGACTCGATCGAGCGCGTGTTCAACGCCCATCTCCGACCAGGTGACACCGTCGCGATCGAGGATCCGGGCTGGGCCGCTCTCATAGACCTGCTCGCGGCGCTCGGCCTGCGGGCCGCCCCGGTCGCGGTCGACGAGCACGGCCCCGACCCGGATGCTCTCGCGGCGGCCCTGCGTTCCGGAGCGCGGGCGGTGGTCGTCACCGTGCGCGCTCAGAACCCGACCGGCGCCGCGGTCGGCGCGGAGCGGGCCCGCCGGCTCCGTGAGCTGCTCAGCGATCATCCGGGGGTGCTGGTCGTGGAGGACGATCATGCGGCCGAGCTGGCCGAGCGCCCACCACACTGCATCGGCCCGGTCACCGGCTCGTGGGCGTTCGTGCGCTCCGCCTCGAAACCCTTCGGCCCCGACCTGCGTATCGCCGTCCTGGCCGGTGACGAGACGACCGTGGCGCGGGTGGCCGGCCGGATGCGGATCGGCATGGGCTGGGTCTCCACCGTGCTCCAGCGGATCCTCCTCTGGCTGTGGCGTGACCCGGAGACGACCGCGCTCGTGGACCGGGCCGCCGAGACCTACGGCGCGCGCCGCCGTGCCCTGCGTGCGGCGCTGCGGGCCCAGGGCGTCGAGGCGTACGGCGACACCGGCATCAACGTCTGGGTCCCGGTGCCCGACGAGACACACGCGGTCGCGGGGCTCCGCGATCGGGGCTATGCGGTCGCGCCCGGGGCGATCTTCCGGCTCGACTCCCCACCCGGCATCCGCATCACGATCAGCACGCTCGCCACCGAGGAGGCGCCGGCGCTGGCCCGCGCGGTGGCGTCGGTGATCCACCCGGCCACCCTCGCTCCTCCGATGCGATGACCGCCCGCCTCGGCTGGACAGGGCATCCGCCGGAGAGACCGATTCTCGGTACGACATGGGGGAGCCCGGCCGGCGAGAGTCCTTCGGGAGGAGGACTCCGGCGGGAATTTTGTCGGGGGGTACGGGTAGAACAGTCCCATGTCACGGACTCAGGCCCCCGTCGGAGCGCAGCAATGGGTGCCGCCGCGCCCCCGGACCATCGAGGAGCTGAAGTCGGCGGCGGCGGATTGTCAGGGCTGCGAGCTCCACGAGAACGCGACACAGACCGTGTTCGGCCGAGGAGCCGCGCACGCGAAGATCGTCTTCGTCGGTGAGCAGCCCGGTGACGTCGAGGACCGGCACGGGCTGCCGTTCGTCGGGCCCGCGGGCCGCCTGCTCCGGGAGGCGGTGGACGACGCCGGCATCGACCCGGCTGAGCTTTACATCACCAACTCGGTGAAGCATTTCCGTTTCGAGCTCCGGGGCAGCCGGCGGATCCACCAGACTCCGGGTCCGGCCCACATCGAAGCCTGCCGGCCCTGGCTCGTGTCCGAGTTCTCGCTGCTCAAGCCGGAGCTCGTGGTCATTCTCGGCGCGTCCGCGGGCAAGGCGCTGCTCGGCCCGGATTTCCGGGTGACCCGGTCGCGCGGGCGGTTGATGCCGTGGCCGGTCTCGGCCCAGCACCCGGAGGACTTCCCGGTCGCGGAGATCCAGGCGCTGGCCACGATTCATCCGTCGGCGGTCCTGCGGGCCGACGACCGCGAGACGGCGTATCGGGGACTCGTCGACGATCTGCGGGTGGCCGCCGCGGCGGTCGCCTGAGGTGAGGCGGAGCCGCCTCTGGGTACCCTTCTGCGGTGCGGTTGACAGACTTCTGGGAACGCCTGGAACAGAGTTTCGGCTCCGCCTACGCGCGGAGCATCGCGGCCGACCACTCCTTCACGGAACTCGGCGGGCGAACGATCGACGACGCCATTGCTCACGGTGTCGAAACCGCTACTATCTGGCGCGCCGTCGTGACCGCGTACCCCGATCGGGTGCCATCTCGGCTGCGCTGAGCTGCTTTTAGTACGCCTGTTCTGGCGTGTCACTCGATCGTCGTACAGGTGTTCGGCTATTGTCCACAGCGGCTCGGTCATCCACAGCACGCGACAGGGCGGAGGATTTTTGTCGTACCCCTCGCCTAACGTGTCGACCGTGGTGAACAAAAGCTCGTCGACGAAGAACGCGAAGTCGAATACAGGGGTGGCGGGAATGGCGGCAGGAACACCTGATCGGGAGAAAGCGCTCGAACTGGCGCTGGCACAGATCGACAAGCAGTTCGGCAAGGGCTCGGTGATGCGGCTCGGGGAGCGGCCGGTCGTGCAGACCGCCGTCATCCCCACCAGCTCCATCGCCCTCGACGTGGCCCTCGGCGTCGGCGGTCTGCCGCGCGGCCGGGTCATCGAGGTCTACGGGCCGGAGTCCAGCGGCAAGACCACGGTCGCCCTGCACGCGGTGGCCAACGCGCAGAAGGCGGGTGGCATCGCGGCGTTCATCGACGCCGAGCACGCCCTCGACCCGGAGTATGCGCGGGCTCTCGGTGTGGACACCGACGCCCTCCTGGTCTCCCAGCCGGACACCGGTGAGCAGGCCCTGGAGATCGCGGACATGCTGATCCGCTCCGGCGCGCTCGACATCATCGTCATCGACTCGGTGGCCGCCCTCGTGCCGCGTGCCGAGATCGAGGGTGAGATGGGTGACAGTCACGTCGGTCTGCAGGCCCGTCTGATGAGCCAGGCACTGCGGAAGATCACCGGTATCCTCAACAACTCGGGCACCACGGCGATCTTCATCAACCAGCTGCGCGAGAAGATCGGCGTCATGTTCGGCTCGCCCGAGACGACGACCGGTGGCCGCGCCCTGAAGTTCTACGCGTCGGTTCGTCTCGACGTCCGGCGGATCGAGAGCCTGAAGGACGGCACCGATGTCGTCGGCAACCGGACCCGGGTCAAGGTCGTCAAGAACAAGGTGGCCGCGCCGTTCAAGCAGGCCGAGTTCGACATCATGTATGGCAAGGGCATCTCCCGGGAGGGCTCGCTCATCGACGTCGGCGTCGAGCAGAGCATCATCCGCAAGTCGGGTGCCTGGTACACCTACGACGGCGACCAGCTCGGCCAGGGCAAGGAGAAAGCCCGGGAGTTCCTCAAGGAGAACCCGGACGTGGCTGCCGAGATCGAGAAGAAGATCCTGGAGAAGCTCGGTGTCGGCCAGGCCGGCGCCGGCGACGCCGCCGGTGGTCCCGAGCTGCCGCCGGTCGACTTCTGATCCGGTAAGCCACGATGGCCGGAAGGCGCGGCGCACGGTCCGGGCGAGGATGGGATGCCATTCCACCCCGGACCGGCGCCGGCACGACAGCAGGCGATGACGCGGGCGAGTCGCGACGGTCCACGGGGCGTCGCGGCCGCCGCGGCGATCCGTCCTCCGAAGGATCCGCCGATGCGGCGCCACCGCGCAGTGAGTCCGAGGTCGCCCGGGAGATCTGTCTGCGGCAGCTGGCGGTTCGTCCGAGGACGCGAGCCGAGCTGACGAAGGCGCTGCTCCGAAAGGAGATCTCGGAGGAGGTGATCGCCGAGGTCCTCGACCGCTACGACGAGGTCGGGATCATCGACGATGCCGCCTTCGCGCGGGCCTGGGTCTCCAGCCGGCACCACGGCCGTGGGCTGGCCCGTCGGGCGCTCGCCAACGAGCTGCGCCAGCGCGGGGTCGACGCGGAGATCGCCGGCGAGGCTCTGGAGGCCGTGGACGACGATGCCGAGGCCGAAGCGGCGCGGGCACTGGTCGACCGGAGGCTCCGCAGCGCAACGGGCACCCCCGACGCGATCTTCCGCCGGCTGGTCGCGATGCTCGCCCGAAAGGGCTACCCAGCGGGGATCGCCATCCGCGCGGTCAAGGACGCGCTGGCCGCCCGTGACGCCGAAGCAGCCGAGTTCGCCGACGCGATCGACGCGGACGCCCTCGCCGACGAGGACCTCCAGTCCTGAGACTGTCCCGTGGTCCGCACGCTCCGCCGGGCGACTTCCGTGGCAGGCGACCTACGCGCGGTGGTCCGAGCCGGCCCTGCTGAGAGCGCCGCGGGTCCGCGACGGCCTTAATCCTGGGGCTCGCAGGCAGCGACGGCTGAATGGCTGAGCCAGGGCCCGCTCCGCGGGTGTAGGGGCGTATGCCGCGGCGGAGGGCCGAATTACCGCGGGTGCCTTTCGACACGGAACACGTGCGGCAGCGAACGGGATGGCTTGCGGTGGTGCCGTCCGACACCGGATACGTGTCGTGGCGGCCGGCCAGGTTGTGGTGCTGCTTCCGACGTGAGGGCTCGTATCGCAGCGGAGGGCCGGTTCGGTGGCTGCGCTTCGGCGTGGGGCTCGTGTCGCGGCGCAGGCCGGTTCGGTGGGTGGCTGCGCTTTGGGCGTGGGGCTCGTGTCGCGGCCCAGGCCGGTTCGGTGGGTGGCTGCGCTTTGGGCGCGGGGCTCGTATCCCGGTGGAGGGCCGGTTCGGTGGTCGCACCACCCGGCATGGGGCTCGTGCGTGGCAGGGAGCCGGGTCGGCCGCGCCCTTCGGTAGGACCAGGTGTCCGTCTGAGAAACCGAGTCAGGGGCAGACTTTCCGACAGGACGACGGGCGGAAGTCGGTTGGCGTACCGGATGAGGGGTTTGGGTTGTTCGGGTGACAAGCCGTTGTCGCGGCGGGGCCCGAAGCTGCGGAAGGCTCGCGAGGGTCTGCGTCGTCGGGTGGAGAAGCGGCGTGGCTCACGGAGCCCGGCCGTTGAGTGTGGTGGGCAGGGCGTTCGCCGATATAGTCCTGATGTGAGGATCGCTCCTCTGGTGACCGTTCAGCCCGATATCACGCGACGGCTTTGAAGTCGCGGTGGCTGACACGTTCCGTCACTTCGGGTCGTTGTCACGCTCCGTGTCGTGCGCTTCGGCGTTGGCGGCGGTGGCAATAATGGCTACGGCCGAAGAGGGAAGGGCGTGATCGCGTGGTACGTCTGGAATTGTCCCCTGGGATCGTGAGCTGGGCGTAAGCATCTCTGTGCCGTACGTCCTATCCGCTGCCGAATCATGAGTCCTTGACCGAAGCGGTGCTTGCGACCTAGCCTCGCGTTACACAAGGTTTGTTCGACCATCGCATGCAACAGGCACAACATAGATCGCATTACATTACGGCATCACTTGGGCGGTTTTCGCTCGATGGATGCCTCCGTTGGCCGCTGACCGCGCGGCTGACGGGGCGACATACCGGCGGTCAACCCCACAACTCCACACACTCCTGATTCGAGCGCCCGGTGGGTGGCTCGCTGGCGGGGCCTTTCGATGCCGGCCGGGGGACAGGATGGGGTCTCGGGCGACATTGTTCGCTCGAGACATCGTCATATCCCACGGACTGTAACGACAGATCCCCGCCGGTGAGACGGCCGTGGTGGCGAGGCTACGCAGGGAAACGCTGCACGGATGGGCGCACGGTGATCATCCGATGCGGCCGTCATCCCTGAGCCGGAGAAAGCCGGACGACGGACGCCATGTGCGACCTGGGACGGCCGGCCCGACAGAAGCCGACCCATCGAGACCGACGACCTGGAACACGACGGAAGTCGCGAGCTGGCTCGCGACGGAAACCGCGATCTGGGATGCGACGGACCCCGGCTGATGTTCAAGCCGACGCTGGTCGAAAGCCACAGTCGGTGCCGGCCCCAGGATCCGGACGGAAACCCGTCGCGGAGCCGGGCCGGACCGGGCGGACGACGACCGACGGAAGTCCGGCGGGTCCTCGGCTCACGGGCTCCGGCTGACGGGTTCCACCGGCCGGGACCGCGCTGAAGGGCATCCGCGTCAGCCGGCGGAGACGTCACGGACGCGGAGACGTCACGCACGGAGCCAAACGGCAGACCAGGAACCGGTAGGTGAAAGCCGCCGGACCAGGCCACCGGCGGCGGGCAGAAGTCAGCGGTCTCGAGCAACCGGCCGCCGACGGAAGCCAGACTGTCGAGCCAGGCAGGTGCCGGAAGCCGGGCGGCGGCCAAGGCCGGGCGGCGGACGGAAGCCGGGTGGCCAAGGTCGGGCGGCGGACGAAAGCCCTGCGGCGGACGGAAGCCGGGTGGCCAAGGTCGGGCGGCGGACGAAAGCCCTGCGGCGGACGGAAGCCAGGCGGCCAAGGCCAGTCGGCCGACGGAAGCCAGGCGGCGAAGGCCGCTCGGACGGAGACTGGAAGCTCGGGGTAGCCGAAGGCGGAGCGCGTGATACCCGGGCCCGGTGCCGCCCGCGGTCAGCTGCCTTGGTCGGGCATCCCGCAGACAGGCCCGCGCGTGTGCACCGCGCCGGCGGCGAAGGGAGACGCGGCGAGATGACCCCCGTGGACTGGGTGCTCGTGGTTGCGATCATCGTGCTTGCCGCGTCGGTGATAGCCGGGCTGGTCCTGGGGGCGCGTGCGCTGCGGGTGCTGCACACCGATCGGCAGGACGCCCAGGTGCGGCGGGAGCAGGCGGTCGGTGACGCGCAGGCGAAGGTCGAGGATGCCAAGGCCAAGGCCGCTTCGGTACGGGCGGAGACCGCCGCCGCGAAGGCCGAGGCGAATGCCGCCCGAGCCGAGGCCCGCCGGGTGCTGGAGACGGCACACAGTGAGGCCGACACGATCCTGGAGCACGCCCACCGCCAAGCGGAGACGGACGCCGAGCAGTTGAGGGCGGCCGCCCGCCGGTCCGGGGAGCGGGAGATCGCCCTGCTCAACGCGACGGCCAAGGAGCAGGCCGCGGAGGTGGAGCGCCGTGCCGCCCGGATCGACGAGCGGGAGCGGCTGCACGCCGAGGAGGTGGAGCGGCTGGTGGAGCGGGAGCGCCGGATCGCCACGCTGGAGGCGGAGCTGTCGAAGCGGGAGTCGGCGCTGACGTCGCGGGAGTCGGAGCTGGCGAAGGCGGACGAGGTGAAACGCCGCGAGCTGGAGCGCATCGCCGGGCTGACCGCCGAGACGGCCCGGACGGAGCTGATCGAGGCGATCGAGGGCCAGGCCAAGCGGGAGGCCGCGATCCTGGTACGGGACATCGAGACCGAGGCGAAGAACACCGCCGACACCCGGGCCCGGCACATCGTGGTCGACGCGATTCAGCGGATCGCCAGCGAGCAGACCGCGGAGAGCGTGGTCAGCGTGCTGCACCTGCCGAGTGACGAGATGAAGGGCCGGATCATCGGCCGTGAGGGCCGTAACATCCGGGCGTTCGAGTCGACCACCGGCGTCAACCTGATCATCGACGACACCCCGGAGGCGGTCCTGCTCTCCTGTTTCGATCCGGTACGCCGGGAGGTGGGCCGCCTCACGCTGGAGAAACTGGTGCTGGACGGCCGGATCCATCCGCACCGGATCGAGGAGGTCTTCGACAGCGCCAAGAACGAGGTGGAGCGGCTGTGCGACCGGGCGGCCGAGGAGGCCCTGGTCGACGTCGGGATCACCAACATCCACCCGGAGCTGGTGAAACTGCTGGGCCGGCTGCGGTACCGGACGAGCTACGGCCAGAACGTGCTGAAGCACCTGGTGGAGACCGCGCACATCGCCGGGATCATGGCGGCCGAGCTGGGCCTGGACGTGCCGACGATGAAGCGGGCGGCGTTCCTGCACGACATCGGCAAGGCGCTGACCCACGAGGTGGAGGGCAGTCACGCCCTGATCGGCGCGGACATGGCCCGCAAGTACGGCGAGCACGAGGACGTGGTCCACGCGATCGAGGCGCACCACAACGAGGTGCCGCCGCAGACGATCGAGGCGGTGCTGACACAGGCCGCCGACGCGTGTTCCGGGGGACGGCCGGGCGCCCGGCGGGAGAGCCTGGAGGCGTACGTCAAGAGGTTGGAACGTATCGAGGAGATCGCCGGCGGCAAGGCCGGGGTGGAGAAGGTCTTCGCGATGCAGGCCGGCCGCGAGATCCGGGTGATGGTGCGGCCGGACGACATCGACGACATCGGCGCCGCCGTGCTCGCCCGTGACGTGGCGAAGCAGATCGAGGAGGAGCTGACCTATCCGGGCCAGATCCGGGTCACCGTGGTCCGTGAGTCCCGGGTGACGGAGCTGGCCCGGTAAGGCCTCAGACTGCCGCGCCCGCGTCGATCGGGGCGGCCACCTCGGAGGCGGCCGGCAGGTTCGCGGTCTTGCGGCCGCGGGCGAGCCGCTTCTGCACGTACTGGGCGAGCTTCGACAGCGAGTAGTTGACCAGGATGAAGAGCACCGCGATCACGAAGTAGACCTGGATCGGGTTGCTCAGCACGCCGATGATCTGCTTGCCGATGTTGAGGGTCTCCTCGTAGCTGATGATGAAGCCCAGCGAGGTGTCCTTGAGGACCACGACGAGCTGGCTGATCAGCGCCGGCAGCATGATCCGGAAGGATTGCGGCAGCAGGATCAGCGTGGTGGTCTGGAACGGCGAGAGACCGATCGCGACGGCGGCCTCCCGCTGGCCGAAGGGCAGGCCCTCCATGCCGGAGCGCAGGATCTCGGCGATGACCACACCGTTGTAGACGGTCAGGCCGATGACCAGGTACCACAGCGTCTCGAGGGTGACGCCGAACTCGGGCAGGCCACGCGCGACGAAGAAGATCGTGATGACCACGGGCAGGCCGCGGAACACCTCGACACAGACCCGGGTGAGCACGGCCAGCCCGCTGCCCAGCCCGCGGAGCAGGTAGGCGACCGGGGCCGACAGCCCGGCGTACCGGCGGCCGGCCAGGCTCTTGAGCTGTAGCCGCAGGACGGCCAGCAGGGTGCCGATGATCAGTGACGCGACGATGGCCAGGGCGGCCGCGATCAGCGTGTTCTCGATGCCGACCCAGATCCGTTCCCAGACCAGGGTGAAGTTCTCGTTGGAGGGGTCGATCAGCGGCCCCCAGAGATCCATCGAGAACTGCCCCTTCTCGTCCAGGGGCAGGTAGATCAGGTAGTAAGCGCCGACCGCCACCAGGACGGTGGCCAGCAGGCTGATGATCAGGGTGAGCCGCCGCTGGCGGGGGCCCGGTACGTCGTAGAGGACGCTGCTCATCGGGCCGCCACCGCCTGCCGCCGCTCGATCCGGTCGAGGAGGGCCCCGAGGGGGACGGTCATGATCAGGTATCCGATCGAGATGCCGATGGCGACGGGGATGAAGGCGTATCCCTCGGCCGAGGTGAGCTGGTCGGCGCTCTGTGAAAGGTCGCCGACGACGCCGAAGAAGCCGATCAGGGCCGAGTTCTTGATCATCGCGATGATCACCGAACCGAGCGGGACGATCGAGGCCTTCCACGACTGCGGCAGCACCACGTACCGCAGGTTCTGGGTGAAGGTCAGCCCCAGCGACCGGGCCGCCTCGGCCTGACCGGGCGAGACCGCGTTGATGCCGGCCCGCAGCGCCTCACACACGAACGCGGCCGTGTAGAGGGTCAGGGCGATCAGGGCGAAGCGGAAGTACGGCAGGTCGGTGCCGAGCCGTGTGAAGACCAGCTCGAGCCCCGGGATGCGCAGGAAGTCGGCGTTGGAGCCGAGCGCCGGCAGCGCGAAGGCCGAGAAGAACATCACCACGGTCAGCGGCATGTTGCGGAAGATCGTGACGTACGCGGTGCCGAGCGCGCGCAGTGGCGGCACCGGCGAGATGCGGAGCACCGCCACGACGGCGCCCAGAACGAGGGCGCCGATCGCGGCGAGCACGCAGATCTGGAGGGTGAGCCAGAAACCGCCCGCGAAGACGTCGAACTTGTCTACCCAAACACTCACGGGCGGAAGCTCCCCGGATCAGCGGTTGATATCAGTAGCGGTTGACGGCCGGAGCGGAGCCCAGCTCGGCGCCGAACTTGCCGGCGGTGTCGTCCCAGGCCTTCTTCCAGCTGCCGTCCTTGTAGGCCTTCTCCAGCGTGTCGTTGATGAACGACCGGAAGTCCTTGTCGTCGATCTTCACGCCGATGCCGTACGGCTCCTTGGTGAAGTTGTCGCCGGCCAGCTTGTACTTGCCCTCGTTCTTGGCGACGTAGCCGAGCAGGATGACGTTGTCGGTGGTCACGGCGTTGACCTGGCCGCCGTCCAGGGCGCTGATGCACTTGTCGTAGGTGTCGAAGAGCACCAGCTGGGTGGCGACGTCCTTGACGTACGTCTTGATGTTCTCGGCCGGAGTCGAGCCGGTGACCGAGCAGACCTTCTTGTCGCCGGCCTTGAAGGCGTCCGGACCGGTGATTGTCGCGTCGTCAGCCTTGACCAGGATGTTCTGGCCGGCCTCGTAGTACGGCCCGGCGAACGCGATGCGCTCCTTGCGCTTGTCGTTGATCGTGTACGTCGCGACGATGAAGTCGACGTTGTTGTTCACGATGGCGTCCTCGCGGATCTTCGAGGTCGTCTCGACGAACTCGATCTTGTCCGTGGGGATGCCGAGCTCCTTGACGATGATCTTCGCGACCTCGACGTCGAAGCCCTCCGGCTTGCCGGACAGGCCCTTGAGGCCGAAGCCGGGCTGGTCGAACTTGGTGCCGACCTTGATCGCCTGAGCCTTGTTGAGCTTCTCCATGGTGCTGCCGGCGGCGAACGACTTGGCGGTGCCGGTGCCACCCGACTCGGTCTTGTCGCCGCCACACGCGGTCAGGCCCAAAGTCAGAGCCGCGGCGGTGGCCACAACGGCTGCACGAGTGAAACGCATATTTCGTACTCCTTCGTTGGATCGGGCCCACCGTTGTGGGGCGGACCCGAGGCACTCAGTGCGTGAGGATCTTGGAAAGGAAGTCCTTGGCCCGGTCGCTCCGCGGGTTCGCGAAGAACTCCTCCGGCACCGCCTGCTCGACGAGCTGGCCGTCGGCCATGAACACGACCCGGTCGGCCGCGTGCCGGGCGAAACCCATCTCGTGGGTGACGACCACCATGGTCATGCCGTCGCGGGCCAGTGAGGTCATCACATCCAGCACCTCGCCGACCATCTCCGGGTCGAGCGCGCTGGTCGGCTCGTCGAAGAGCAGCGCCTTGGGCTGCATGGCGAGCGCCCGCGCGATCGCGACGCGCTGCTGCTGGCCGCCGGAGAGCTGAGCAGGATACTTGTCGGCCTGGTTGGCGATGCCGACGCGCTCCAGCAGGCCCATGGCGCGGTCACGCACCACCGCGGGCTTCTCCTTGCGCACCTTGACCGGGCCCAGCATCACGTTCTGCAGGATGGTCTTGTGCGCGAAGAGGTTGAACGACTGGAACACCATGCCGACCTCGCTGCGCAGCCGTGCCAGCGCCCGGCCCTCGGCCGGAAGTGGCCGCCCGTCGAAAGTGATCGTGCCGGAGTCGATCGGCTCCAGCCGGTTGATGGCACGGCACGGCGTGGACTTGCCGGACCCGGACGGTCCGATGACGACCACGACCTCGCCGCGCGCGACAGACAGGTCGACGTCCTGCAGCACGTGCAAGGGCCCGAACCACTTGTTGACGTTCTCAAGGACGATGAGAGCCTCGCCTGTCACCCCTGGTCCATCCGCTCGTTCTCGGTTCACTCGAATGGACACACCCTATGGGCCCGTCCGTATCGGAATGTGTCGAGAATGGTCACGGAGCGGTAACACAGCCGCTGCGCTGAGAGAGGGGTCAGGACCATGGACTTCATGGCGGACGGCCCGTGGAACTGGTGCATCGCCGACCGGGTCGGCCCGGACCGGGTCATGGGCGCGCTGGCCGGCGTTCTGGAACGTCCCGTGCATGGCATGGTCGCCGGCGCGGATCTGCTCTGCGACGTCTATCACGTCGGCGGAGACTTCCCGACCGTGGTCGACATCTACTTGACGCCGGCCGGCGTCGCCGAGGAGACCGTCGCGAGCGCCGTCGCGGTCCGGCTGCGTGCCGCGGTCCTGCTTCCCGACGACACCCTCAACCCTTCGCGGTACGTGTTGTGCGAGCCCGACGGCACGGTCCGGCCCGTGCACGTCGACGAGCGGGAGACCGACGACGGCGCCGAGCGGCGGCACGTCCGCCCCTGCACCGGCCATGATCCGGCGTGCGCGGCCCCGGCCGGCTGTGACCGTTCGCGGTGGAAACCGGACCCGACGCCGGAGCGGCCCGCCGCGGCGTGAGGGGTAGCCTGGTCAATTGCCATGACTACCGAGATGACCGGCGCCCCGCGCACCTACGACGTGCGTACGTACGGCTGCCAGATGAACGTGCACGACAGCGAGCGGATCTCCGGCCTGATGGAGGACGCCGGCTATGTGCGCGCCACCGAGGCCGACGCGGCGGACGTGGTCGTCTTCAACACCTGCGCGGTCCGGGAAAATGCCGACAACCGTCTCTACGGCAACCTCGGCCACCTGCGCCCGACCAAGCTGAAGAACCCCGGCATGCAGATCGCCGTCGGCGGCTGCCTCGCCCAGAAGGACAAGGGCGACATCGTCAAGAAGGCGCCCTGGGTCGACGTCGTCTTCGGCACCCACAACATCGGCTCCCTGCCGGCGATGCTGGAGCGCGCCCGGCACAACGAGGAGGCGCAGGTCGAGATCCTCGAGTCGCTCGAGGTCTTCCCCTCCACCCTGCCGACCAAGCGCGAGTCGACGTATGCGGGGTGGGTTTCCATCTCGGTCGGCTGCAACAACACCTGCACGTTCTGCATCGTCCCGAGCCTGCGCGGCAAGGAGAAGGACCGCCGCCCCGGCGACATCCTGGCCGAGGTGCGCGCCCTGGTCGCCGAGGGCGTCCTCGAGGTGACCCTGCTCGGGCAGAACGTGAATTCCTACGGTGTCGAGTTCGGCGACCGGCTCGCGTTCGGCAAGCTGCTGCGCGCCTGCGGCGAGGTGGAGGGCCTGGAGCGGGTCCGGTTCACCAGCCCGCACCCGAAGGACTTCACCGACGACGTGATCGCCGCGATGGCCGAGACGCCGAATGTGTGCCACTCACTGCACATGCCGCTGCAGTCCGGCTCGGACACCGTGCTCAAGGCGATGCGCCGCAGCTACCGTCAAGAGAAGTATCTGGGGATCATCGAGAAGGTCCGGGCCGCCATGCCGGACGCCGCGATCACCACCGACATCATCGTCGGCTTCCCCGGCGAGACCGACGAGGACTTCGAGCAGACCCTCGAGGTGGTCCGCCGGGCCCGGTTCTCCAGCGCCTTCACCTTCCAGTACTCGAAGCGGCCCGGCACCCCGGCCGCGACCATGGAGGAGCAGGTCCCGAAAGCGGTCGTCCAGGAGCGCTACAACCGGCTGATCGCCACGCTCGAGGAGATCACCTGGGCCGAGAACAAGAAGCTCGTCGGCGAGAAGGTGGAGGTCCTGGTCGCGGTCGGCGAGGGCCGTAAGGACGAGCGCACCGGCCGGATGAGCGGGCGCGCCCGGGACGGCCGACTGGTGCACTTCGCGACCGGCGAGCTGACCGGCGACCTCGCCCCGCGCCCCGGCGACATCGTCGAGACGGTGATCACCTACGCCGCCCCGCACCACCTCAACGCCGACGGCGCCCCGCTGAGCCACCGCCGGACCCGCGCCGGCGACGCCTTCGAGGCCGGGCGTACCCCGAAGCTGAAGGGCGTCTCGCTGGGCCTGCCGACGATCGGCGTCCCGGCCCCGCTGCCCCCGGCCGCCGACGGCTGCGCCGTCTGACCCCACCCCGGGTCACGTCCGCGCGCCCCTGCCCGGCGTCACCGCGCCGCGTCACGTCCGTGTGACCCACACCGGCGGTCTCGGCGCCGGGCCAGGTCCGTGTGGTGGCCCGCACCGGCATCGCGGCGCCGCCGTCACGTCCTTATGGTCGTCACCGGTGTCTCAGCGCGTCTGAGACACCGGTGAGAGCACTACCGGGACCTCGGCGGCCGCGGCGCGGATCTGGGCCAGCAGCGCCGCCGTCGCCGGGGGATCGGGCGGCTCGCCGAGCACCGCGATCAACACCCGGCGCCCCGGCCCGGGCAGCGGCACCGTCCGTACCCGTGGATGGCGGTGGGCGGCGAGCGCGAGCGCCGGCAGCGTCGTGGCCCCCATGCCGGCGGCCACCAGCGCCTGTACGGCCACGTAGTCGTCCGTGGTGAACCGGATGTCCGGAACGAACCCCTCGGCCGCACACGCGGCGATCAGACGGCTGCGGCACCGCTCGCAGCCGCCGATCCACGGCCGGTCCCGGTGATCGGCCAGCCGATCGCCGGGCCAGTCCACCGGGACGACCAGATGGGACGGCTCGTCCAGCAGCGTCTCGGCCCGCAGGCCGTCCAGATCGGGTGCGGACTCGCCGGGATGGGTGAAGATCAGCGCCGCCTCCACCTCGCCACCGCGCAGCAGCCGGACCGCGGCGGGCGGCTCGGCCTCGGCGAACCGCAGGTCCACACCGGGATGAGCGGTGGTGAACCCGGCCGCCGCGACCGGGACGAACGTGCCGAGCGCGGACGGGAACGCGGCCAGCCGGACCCGGCCGGCCCGCACTCCGGCGAGCTCGGCCAGCTCGGCCTCGGCGGCGGCGAGCCGGCCCAGGATCTCCTCGGCACGATCGGCGAGCAGCCGCCCCGCCTCGGTCAGGCGCACGCCCCGGCCCACCCGCTGCAGGAGCCGGCTGCCGGTCTCCGCCTCGAGCCGGGCCAGGTGGTGGCTGACCGACGGCTGCGCGTAGTGCAGGGCGCGGGCGGCAGCGGTGACCGAACCGTGTTTCGCGACGGCGGCCAGGACGGTCAGCCGGGTGACGTCGAGCATCCGGCCAACGTATCAATCCTGCCTATGGGTTTCCGAGACGATTGACATTGGACCTATGGGTCGTGGCGGCCGACGATCAGGACATGGAACCCACTCTCGCCGACATCCACGCCGCCCGTGATCTCCTCCGCGACCACCTGCCGCCCACGCCGATGTGGTCCTACCCCCTCCTGGACCGGGCGGCCGGGGCGACCGTGCTGGTCAAGCACGAGAACACCCAGCCGGTCGGCGCGTTCAAGGTGCGGGGCGGCGTGACGCTGCTGGCCGGGATGAGCGACATCGAACGCGAGCGCGGCACGGTCACCTGGTCCACCGGCAACCACGCGCAGTCACTCGCCTACGCGAGCCACGTCTTCGGCGCCGCATGCACTGTCGTCATGCCGGCCGGCACGCCGGGGACCAAGGCGCGGGCGGTCGAGGGGTGGGGCGCCCAGGCGATCCGGCACGGCGACAGCCTGGAGGCCGCCGAGCGGCACGCCCGCGAGCACGCCGAACGCAGCGGTGCCCGGCTGATCAGCCCCGGCGACACCCCCGAGCTGCTGGCCGGTGTCGGGACCGTCTACCTGGAGATCGTCGAGGCCCGGCCGGACCTGGACGCGATCGTCGTGCCGGTGGGCAGCGGCACCGGAGCGGCGTCGGCGTGCCTGGTGGCCGGCTGCCCGGTGATCGCCGTCCAGTCCGCGGCATCACCCGCCGCGCATGACTCCTGGCGGGCCGGAGAGCTGGTGACCCGGCCCAACGGCACCGCGGCCGCCGGGCTGGCCACCGGCCGCGGCTTCGCACTGCCGCAGCGGATCATGCGGGACCGGCTGGCGGATTTCCTGCTGGTCGGCGACGACGAGATCACCCACGCCCGGCGGCTGCTCGCCACCACGGCGCACACCCTCGCCGAGGGCGCCGGGGCCGCCGCGCTCGCCGGAGTCCTGAGCCGCCCCGACCTCTTCAACGGCAAGAGGGTCGCCATCGTCTGCACCGGCGGCAACGCCGACGCGGACGAACTGGCGACCCTCAGGCGCGGTTGAGAAACCCGGCCGGCCTCAGTTGGCCTGCTCGGCCAGGGCGAGGAACTGCTTCTTCGAGGCGAGCGCCTGCTCGGCCTCCTTGATCCGCCGGTTGTCGCCGGCCGCCTTGGCCCGCTCCAGCCGCTGCTCGGCCTCGGCGACCTGGTCGCGCATCTGGCGCAGCAGCGGGTTGTCCTGCGGGCTGGTCTTGCGCCACGCCGAGTCCATCGCGACCCGGATGCGCTCCTCGGCGGCCCGCCAGCGACGGTCCAGCGAGGCGGACGCCTCCCGCGGCACCCGGCCGGCCTCGTGCCACGCGGCCTGGGCGTCACGCAGCTTGTTCTGCGCGGCGCGGGCGTCCGCGTCGACGTCGACGGCCTCCAGCTCGGCCAGGATGGCCTGCTTCTTCTCCAGGTTGCCCTGGTACTCCGCGTCGCGGGCGGAGAAGACCTCGCTGCGCTTGGTGAAGAACGCGTCCTGGGCGGCCCGGAAACGCTCCCAGAGGCGCTGCTCGGCCTCCTTGGCGGCGCGGGGCGCGGCCTTCCACTCGGTCATCAGGTCCTTGAGCCGGTTGGCCGTGCTCGACCACTCGGTCGACGAGGCCAGGCTCTCGGCCTCCTTGACCAGGTCCTCCTTGGCGGTCTGCGCCTGCTTGCGCTGACCGTCGAGGGTGGCGAAGTGGGCGCCCCGGCGGCGGGTGAAGCCGTCCCGCGCCGCGGCGAACCGCTTCCACAGCTCGCCGTCGGTCTTCTTGTCGACGCCGCGGATCGTCTTCCACTCGTCGAGGATCTCCTTGAGGCGATCGCCCGCCGTCTTCCAGCCGGTGGCGTCGGCGGCGATCTTCTCCGCCTCCTCGACCAGCGCCGTCTTACGGGCGAGCGCCTCCGTCCGGGCCACCTCGCGGGCGGCCCTGGCCTCGCCGGCCTTCTCCTCGGCGAGCGTCGCCAGCTTCTCCAGGCGGGTGGTCAGGCCGTCGATGTCGCCGACGACGTGCGCCTCGTCCAGCTGGGTGCGCAGCCGCTTCACGCTGCTGAGTGAGTGGGCCGCGTCCGCCGCGCCCGACTTGAGGCGAGCCTCGACGAGCTCGACCTCGGTCACCAGGTCGGCGAATCGCCGGGCGAAGTGGGCAAGACCCTCTTCAGGGGTGCCCGCCTGCCAGGAGCCGACCACCCGGTCGCCCTCAGCGGTCTTCACGTACACGGTGCCGTCGGCATCCACGCGCCCGAAGGCCGTCCAGTCGTTCATGAGCTCATCCTCGTTCTCCCGGCGTCAACGGCCCGCATCGGGGTCGTGGCCACCGCCACAGCGCAGTCTGAATGCCGACTTCTCACCGGCATTCTTTCTCGCGCATTGTCACAGGTCCAACCCGGTCAGGGGAAAGCTCCCGCTGACGACCGTGACACAACGGTGTCCTACGGTTGGTTCGTGCCGTTCCGGACAGGTCAACGAGTGGTCACCGTCGTCGGCCCGACAGCGGCCGGCAAGTCGGCCCTGAGCATCGCGCTCGCCCACGAGCTGGGCGGTGAAGTGGTCAACGCCGACTCCATGCAGCTCTACCGCGGGATGGACATCGGCACGGCCAAGCTCACCCCGGCCGAGCGCGAGGGCGTTCCGCACCATCTGCTCGACATCTGGGACGTGACCGAGCCGGCCGCCGTCGCGGAGTATCAGCGGCTCGCCCGGGCCGCGATCGACGACATCCTGGCCCGGGGCCGGGTGCCGCTGCTGGTCGGCGGGTCCGGCCTCTATGTGCGGGCCGTCCTGGAGGACTTCGAGTTCCCCGGCACCGACCCGGCCGTCCGGGCCCGGCTGGAGGAGGAGCTGGCCGCGGCCGGCGCGGGCGTGCTGCACACCCGCCTGGGCGAGCGCGACCCGGAGGCGGCCGCCAAGATCCTGCCGAGCAACGGCCGCCGGATCGTCCGCGCGCTCGAGGTGATCGAGCTGACCGGCCGCCCGTTCACCGCCAGCCTGCCCGATCCGCGGCCGGTCTACGACGCCGTGCAGATCGGCGTGGACCGCGACACCACCGAGCTCGACGAGCGGATCGCGCTGCGCGTCGACCTGATGTGGGCGGCCGGCCTGGTCGACGAGGTCCGCGGCCTGACCGGCATCCGCGACGGCCGGACCGCCTCGCGAGCGCTGGGCTACCAGCAGGCTCTGGCACAGATCGACGGCGAGCTCACCGAGGCCGCCGCGAAGGCGGACACGGTCCAGGGCACCCGGCGTTTCGTGCGCCGCCAGCGCTCCTGGTTCCGCCGCGACTCCTCGATCACCTGGCTCGACGCCGCCGCTCCGACGCTGTTGGCGGATGCCCTGGCCGTTGCGCGATGATGGGCCGCGTGCGTTTCACCAAGGGCCATGGAACAAGCAACGACTTCGTCCTCCTCCCCGACCCCGACGGCGAGCTGGAGCTGACACCCGCGCTGGTCGCGGCGCTCTGCGACCGCCGCCGGGGGATCGGTGGCGACGGCGTGATCCGGGTGGTGCGCAGCGCCAAGCACCCCGAGGCCGCCGATTTCGCCGGCGAGGCCGAGTGGTTCATGGACTATCACAACAGCGACGGCTCGATCGCCGAGATGTGCGGCAACGGCCTGCGCGTCTTCGTCCGCTATCTGCTGGAGAAGGGCCTGGCCACACCCGGCCCTTCGGGCCTTCCGGTGGCGACCAGGGCGGGGGTGCTGGTCACCGTCGTCGGTGACGGCACGATCAGCGCGCGGATGAAAACCCCCAGGGTGTACGCGGGGAGCACCGCCACTCTCGGCTCCCTGACCGTCCCCGGGCTCGCGGTGGACTGCGGCAACCCGCACCTGGTCTGCGGCCTGCACGACGGGGTGGAGCTGTCCGCCCTCGATCTGACCCGCGCCCCGCTGCACGATCCGGCGGTCTTCCCGGCCGGGGTGAATGTGGAGTTCGTCGAGCCCGCCGAGCCGCTGGCCGGGGTCGACCGGCACGTCCGGATGCGGGTGCACGAGCGCGGCTCCGGCGAGACCCAGTCGTGCGGCACCGGCGCGCTCGCGGTCGGCGCGGTCGCGCTGCGTGAGGCGGGCCTGACGACCGGCTCGGTGGCGGTCGACGTGCTCGGCGGCCGGGTGCGGGTGACCTGCGACGCGGACGGCGCCTGGTGGCTGGAGGGCCCGGCGGTGCTGGTCGCCGACGGTGACGTCGACCCGGCGGCCGTGCTCTGATGCTGGCCCGTGTCGCGCACCGGGGCTACTCGACGGTCGCCCCCGAGAACACGCTGCCCGCCTTCGCCGCCGCGGTCCGCGCCGGCGCCACGGTCGTCGAGTTCGACGTCCGGGCCACCCGTGACGGCGTGCCGGTGGTGATCCACGACCGGACGGTCAACCGCACCACCGACGGCCGTGGCCGGGTGTGGGACCTGACGTATGACGAGGTCGCCGCTCTGGACGCCGGGTCCTGGTTCGGCGCCGGGTTCAGCGGTCTGCGGGTGCCGACCCTGGCCGAGACGCTCGACCTGCTTGCGCCCGCCCCGGTGGACCTGCTCGTCGAGATCAAGCCGCCCGCCACGCTGGACGAGGTGAAGTCGATCCTCGCCGCGCTGGCCGAGCGTGACCTGCTCGGCCGGTCCGTGGTGCAGAGCTTCGACGCCGACGTGGTGCGCAAGGTCCGGGACGTGACGCCGGAGGTGCGGCGGGGCCTGCTGCTGTTCCGTTTCGACGCGGAGACCGTCGAGCTGGCGCGGGAGCTGGGCGTCGCCTACTGCAATCCGTCGGTGGACGACGTGCTGGCCGGGCCGGAGACGATGGCCGCCCTCGCCGCGGCCGGGGTCGGCGTGATGCCGTGGACCCCCAACGACATCGCCCAGTGGCGCCCACTGGTCGACGCGGGCGTCGCCGGCCTGATCACCGACCTGGTCGGCGAACTGACCGGCTGGGCCAACGCCTAGACCCCGCGACCCCGAGTCGCGGGCTCATGTCCCCGGCCTACGGTTGGCCCGGCCTACGGTTGGCCCGGCCTACGGTTGGCCCGGCCCACGGTTCGCCGGCCTCTGGTTGGACGGGCCTACGGCACGCCCGGCCTACGGCACGCCCGGCCTACGGCACGCCGGTGCGTGGTCGGATGGGCACGCGGCGACGGTTCCCGGTCTGCGGCCGGCGGTGCGTGGCCGGAGGGGGACAGGGCGGTGCTTCGCTTGGGATACGGGGGCGGCGCGCCCGGGATCCGTGTGGGCCGGGCGCGCGACAGCCGTACCGCTGAAGGGTTTAGAAGGTTGTCTCCGGGGCCTTGTCGAGTTCGCTCTCCGGGACCGCCGCCGGGTTGGCCGGGGCGGGCACGCCTCGGACGACCGCCCGGATCGCCGCCGCCACCGCGGGGGTGACCTTGGGATCGAAGACGCTCGGGATGATCACGGTGGGGTTGATCTTGTCCTCGCCGACCACGTCGGCGATGGCCCGGGCCGCGGCCAGCGCCATCTCCTCGGTGAACTCCTCGGCGCTGACGTCCAGCATGCCGCGGAAGACGCCCGGGAACGCCAGCACGTTGTTGATCTGGTTGGGCTGATCGGACCGGCCGGTCGCCACCACCGCGGCGTGCTTGCGGGCCTCGCGCGGGTCGACCTCCGGGTCCGGGTTGGCCATCGCGAAGACGATCGACTTCTCCGCCATCTTCGCGATGTCGTCGCCGGTCAGCAGGTTGGGCGCGGACACGCCGATGAAGACGTCCGCGCCGACGATCGCGCCGGGCAGGTCGCCGGAGTAGTTCTCCTTGTTGGTGTGGTCGGCCAGCCACTGCATCGACTCGTTGAGGCCCGGCATCCCGCGGTGCAGGGCGCTGTTCCGGTCGTACGCGATGATGTCGCCCACACCCTGACGCATCAGCAGCTTCATGATCGCGGTGCCGGCCGCGCCCGCGCCGGAGACGACGACCTTGACGTCCTGCATCCGCTTGCCGACCACCCGCAGCGCGTTGGTGAGCGCCGCCAGCACGCAGATCGCGGTGCCGTGCTGGTCGTCGTGGAAGACCGGGATGTCCAGCAGCTCCCGCAGCCGCGCCTCGATCTCGAAGCACCGCGGGGCCGCGATGTCCTCCAGGTTGATGCCGCCGTAGGCCGGGGCGATCGCCTTCACGATGGCCACGATCTCGTCGGTGTCCTGGGTGTCCAGGACCACCGGCCAGGCGTCCACCCCGCCGAACCGTTTGAACAGCGCCGCCTTGCCCTCCATCACCGGCATCGCCGCGGCCGGCCCGATGTTGCCCAGGCCCAGCACGGCCGAGCCGTCGCTGACCACGGCGACCGTGTTGCGCTTGATGGTGAGGCGCCGGGCGTCCGCCGGGTTCTCCGCGATGGCCATGCAGACCCTGGCGACCCCGGGGGTGTACGCCCGGGACAGCTCGTCCCGGTTGCGCAGCGCGACCTTCGACGACACCTCGATCTTGCCGCCCAGGTGCAGCAGGAACGTCCGGTCGGAGACCTTGCGGACGTCCACGCCGTCCTGCTCCTCCAGCTGCTTGACGACCTGGTCGGCGTGCGCGGCGTCGGCGGTGTCGCAGGTCAGGTCGACGAGCACGCGCGTGGGATCGGAGTCCACCACGTCCAGCGCCGTCACGATCGCCCCGGCCTCACCGACGCAGGTGGTGAGCCGGCCGATGGACGAGGCGTCCGCGGTAACGGCGATACGGATCGTGATCGAGAATCCTGCGCTCGGCAGGCGGGTGGTCACCACGGTGTTCCCTCCGACGTTGGTGGGGTGAGTCCTGACGATTGTCGCTCTTGCGGAATATCGGCTCACCGCTCGGTGGTTACTCGTGGGTCAGGTGGAGTTATGCGGATGCGTTCGCTCTCGTGACGTGCCACGATCGGACGTAGGAGGTCACTTTTGCGAAACACGTACCAGACACCCGTCCTTGACGAGCTGGACCCCACGACCGGGGACCTGGAGCTCGAGGAGCGGCACTCGCTCAGGCGGGTGGCCGGTCTTTCCACCGAGCTGACCGACGTCACCGAGGTCGAGTACCGGCAGTTGCGACTCGAACGGGTCGTGCTGGTCGGGGTGTGGACCGAGGGCAGTGTCGAAGACGCCGACAATTCACTCACCGAGCTGGCCGCTCTCGCCGAGACCGCCGGCTCCCAGGTCCTCGAGGGCCTGATCCAGCGACGGAAACAGCCCGACGCGGCCACCTTCATCGGCCGTGGCAAGGTCGACGAGCTGCGCGACGTGGTCGTCATGACCGGCGCCGACACGGTCATCTGCGACGGCGAGCTGTCCCCGTCCCAGCTGCGCAACCTGGAGCAGCAGATCAAGGTCAAGGTGGTCGACCGGACCGCCCTGATCCTCGACATCTTCGCCCAGCACGCCAAGAGCCGTGAGGGCAAGGCCCAGGTCGAGCTGGCCCAACTGCAGTACCTTCTGCCGCGGCTGCGCGGCTGGGGTGAGGCCATGTCCCGGCAGGGCGGTGGCGCCGGTGGCGGTTCGGGCGGCGGCGGCGTCGGCACCCGTGGTCCCGGTGAGACCAAACTCGAGACCGACCGGCGGCGGATCAACACCCGCATCGCCAAACTGCGGCGCGAGATCAAAGCCATGAAGACGGTACGGGAGACCAAGCGCTCCCGTCGTGCGGCGAGCGGCGTGCCGGCCGTGGCCATCGCCGGTTACACCAACGCGGGCAAGTCGAGCCTGCTCAACCGGCTGACCCAGGCCGGCGTGCTGGTGGAGGACGCGCTGTTCGCCACCCTCGACCCGACCACCCGGCGCACCGCCGCGGAGGACGGGCGGGTCTTCACGCTCTCCGACACCGTCGGGTTCGTCCGTCACCTGCCGCACCAGATCGTCGAGGCGTTCCGCTCGACGCTGGAGGAGGTGGGCCGGGCCGACCTGGTGGTGCACGTCGTCGACGGCGCCCACCCCGACCCGGAGGGTCAGGTCAGCGCGGTTCGCGAGGTGCTCGGCGAGGTCGGCGCCGACCAGCTGCCCGAGCTGCTCGTGATCAACAAGGTCGACGCGGCGGACGAGGAGACCGTGCTGCGGCTCAAGCGGACCTGGCCGGAGGCGATCTTCGTCTCGGCGCGGTCCGGGGCCGGCATCACGGAGCTGCACAAGGCGATCGCCGACCGGCTGCCCCGGCCCGCGGTCGAGATGCGGGTCCTCATTCCGTACGACCGGGGGGACCTGGTGGCCCGGGTGCACCGGTCCGGTCAGGTGCTGCAGTCCCGGCATCTGGACGACGGGACCGAACTCTCCGTGCGCGTCGATGAACAGTTCGCTGCCGAGCTGTCCGGTTTCCGGAGCTGATCCGAAACGCAATTCGGACTTCCCGGGACCAGGTTCCTGTGTTGATCCACACGTAATACCGGCACGAGACGTCGCGTGCGACACTGTGCGGATGCGGCGTCTCGTGTTCCCGACCATCGTGGCCATCGGTCTGGTAATGGTCGGCTCCTCCAGCGCGTCCGCCGAGGACCCGACACCGGCGCCCACCGTCAGCGCCAAGTCGACGCCCGGCAAGAAGCTCTGCAAGATCACCGACGCGGGGCTGACCCAGCTCTCCGGGCTGGTGGCCACCAAGAACGGCTTCATCGTCGTCAACAACGGCCAGCAGGGCGTCACCCCGAAGATCGTCTTCCTCAACCGTGAGTGCAAGAAGGTCAGTGAGACCGGGTTCAAGGGCACCCCGCTGGACGCCGAGGACCTCGTTCTCTCGCCCGACGGCGAGACGCTGTGGGTCGCCGACATCGGCGACAACAACGTCCGCACCGATCCGTCGAATGTGCGGCCCCACGTCGCGCTCTGGAGCCTGCCGGTCAGCGGCGACAGCGACGCGGTCATCTACCGGGTCAGCTACCCGGACAAGGACAAGCACGACGCCGAGGCGCTGATCTTCGACGGCGACGGCACGCCGATGATCGTGACCAAGGAGATCGGCGCGCCCGCCGGCATCTACAAGCCGACCGCCGAGCTGAAGAAGAACAGCAACACCCCGGTGCCGCTGAAGCGGGTCGGCGAGATCCAGCTCTCGGCCACCGAGACGGCCGGCAACCCGGTCGCCCGGATCGGCAACAAGACCGTCACCGGCGGCGCTGTCTCCCAGGGCCTGACCAAGGTGGTGCTGCGCACCTACACCGACGCCGTCGAGTGGGACGTCACCAACAAGGACGTGCTCGGCGCGCTGAAGAAGGAGCCGCGCACCACCGGCCTGCCGAACGAGCCACTCGGCGAGGCGATCGCGTACAGCACCGACGGCAAGCTCTTCTACACCGTCTCCGACATGAGCGGTGTCAAGGACGCGGCCAACCACATCCGGGAGTACACGCCGGCCACCACTGTCGCGGTGAAGTCGGAGAAATCCGGCAAGGGCGCGGGCGGCGACTCCTGGTATTCGAATCTCGACATCGACGACGTCACCTACATCGTGGGTGGCGTCGGTGTCCTCGGGCTGATCCTGGTCGCCGCCGGCGTGTTCGGGATCGTGCGATTCCGCCGGTCGCCGCAAGCCCTCGGGGCGAACGTGGACGACCTGCCGTCCGGCGGGCTCGCCAAGGGCGACCCGGAGACCGAGCTGATCGGTGTCGGCGGGGCGCCGCAGCGCGGGGCCGCCTACGGTTCGGGGCGGCCCGGGGGTGGTGGGCCGGTCTACGGCGCGAAGTCCGGTCCGGCCTCTGGTGGCAGCGGCCCGGCTTCCGGTGGTGGCCCGGGTTCCGGCGGCGGTCCGCAGCGGGGCAACGGTGTGTACGGCGGCAAGGGCGCCGGAGGTCAGGGTGGCGGTGGTCCGCAGTACGGGCGGCCTGCCGGTCAGCCTCCGCGCGGCCCACAGCAGGCTCCGCCGCGCAGCCCGCAGCAGCCGCCGGCCCGAGGCCCGCAGCAGCAGCCGCCGGCCCGTGGCCCGCAGCAGGCGCCGGGTCGTGGTGGCCCTGGCCCGCAGCAGCAGCCTCCGCGTAACCCGCAGCAGCCGCCGGCCCGAGGCCCGCAACAGCAGCCCGCGCGTGGTCCGCAGCAGCAGCCCCCTCGCGGCCCGCAGCAGCCCCCGAGCCGCGGCGGCGGTGGTGGCGGTGGTGGCGTTTATGGTGGGCAGCAGCCGCCTCGTGGCCCGCAGGGGCAGGCGCAGCGCTCGAACGGTGTGTACGGCGGCGGCCGCCCCGACGCCCGTCAGTAACCAGATCCAGCTCCTGAAGGCCGGTTCCGCCCACCGCGGAGCCGGCCTTCTGCGTTCCCTCACGGCCGCCGCCCGTGTCGACCCCAGCTGGCCGCCAGGGGCTGTCCTCCGGCGCCCGGGACAGCCCTGAGTGCGAGCCCGGCCCGGCTGGTCCGTGTGGGGCCCGGGACAGCTTTGAGCGCCAGCCCAGCCTGGCTGGCGCTGCGTGCTGTCGCGTGGGCTCGGACGGCTCTGAGTGCCGGCCCAGCCTGGCTGGTCCTGCGTGCTGTCGTGTGGGCTCGGGACGGCTCTGAGCGCCGGCCGGACCACACTGGTTCCGAGTGCTTGCTGACGTGAAGGGCGGGCAGGTGGGGATGCCTCTTGCGTGAGGTGGGGGCGCGTGGACCGTACCTCTGAAAAGGTTTGGGCCGGACGCCGGGAAACGCCCGGTGTCCGGCCCGCGGTGGGTCAGACGCGGCGGAGGACCGCCACCACGCGGCCCATGATGGTGGCGTCGTCGCCGGGGATCGGATCGAAGGCCGGGTTGGCCGGCATCAGCCAGACGTGCCCGTCGCGCTGGCGGTAGCTCTTGACCGTGGCCTCGCCGTCGATCATCGCGGCGACGATGTCACCGGCCTCGGCGTTGGGCTGCTGGCGCACGACCACCCAGTCGCCGTTGCAGATCGCGGCGTCGATCATCGAGTCGCCCTTGACCTCGAGCATGAAGACGTCGCCCTCGCCGACCAGCTCGCGGGGCAGCGGGAAGAACTCCTCCACGGACTGCTCGGCGAGGATCGGGCCGCCGGCGGCGATGCGGCCGACCAGAGGCACGTAGGCGGGCTGCGGGCGGGCCGCGCGCAGCGCCTCGTCGTCGACCAGCTCGCCGGGGGCGCGGACGTCGACGGCGCGTGGCCGGTTCGGATCGCGGCGCAGGTAGCCCTTGGTCTCCAGCGCCTTCAGCTGGTAGGCCACGCTGGAGGGGGAGACCAGGCCGACCGCCTCGCCGATCTCCCGGACGCTGGGCGGATAACCGTATTTCTCCACCCAGTCACGGATGAACTCGAGGATGCGCCGCTGGCGCGCGGTCAGGTCGCTGGCGACCACTTCCGGGACGTGACCGATCGGTGTGACCGCGCGTAGCTGTGGCGCGTCGGAACCGCGGGACCGGCTCGGCGTGGTGCGGCGCCGGACCGTCTCGGGCTTCCTGGTCTGCTGCTGTCGGCTGGTGCGGTCTTCGGTCGACACGTCGCCCTCCCTGTCGGCCAAGTGCCTCGCGGCACGTGGTGCGTCGCGGAGCCGGGCGCCGCCGTGGGGATGGCGTGCGTCCGGCTGACCCCTTCTTGTCGGAAAACCTAGTGTGCAGGTACGACATATTCAAACATCTGTACGAGATTTCTCCGGCGTGTCGCTGTAGAAGCACTCGACTTCCGTACCCCTGTTCTGATAGACCCTCGTACGGGCGTTCTATCGAACGGGTGTCCGAAAGGGGTCAAGTCATGACGGTCAGTGGTGCGCGCCACGCCGAGCCGCCGCTGCGCCTCACCCGCCGTGGCCGGGTGGTGCTGCTGAGCCTGTTCTTCGCCGCCGTCGGGCTGGCCTATGTCGTCCTCCTCACCACGGCTTCGCCAAGCTGACGCGCTGCGGCCTCCCGGGCCGGCGCGGCCGCCCGGTTTGATCTCCGTCGGGTGTGGTGCCCGATTCTCCGGCGCGTCGTATCGCTCGATCCGGCCGCTGCGCGTGATGGTGTCATCACCCCAGGTGGTGAGGCGGAAAATACGGCGCGGCGGCACGCTGCTGAACTTGCATCGGCGTCCGCCGGGGCCTAGCGTCTACCCCAACATCTAGTGGTTACACGGATGTAAGTCGTCCACAGGTTGGGTTTCCTTCTCACCGGTTATCCACATGTCGTCCACAGCGCAACCGATTGTTTCGGCGTTGGTTGAGCTGCGTTTCGTCATGCCCGGAGCCCCGGGGCGATGGATCCGGAGGGAGATCGCGGTGCGCTGCCCGTACTGTCGTCACGCCGATTCGCGCGTGGTCGACTCGCGTGAGGCCGACGACGGTCAGCTGATCCGTCGCCGCCGATCGTGCCCCGAGTGCGGCAAGCGGTTCACCACCGTCGAGGAGGCCGTGCTCGCGGTGGTCAAGCGCAGTGGCGTCACCGAGCCCTTCAGCCGGACAAAGATCATGAGTGGCGTGCGCAAGGCCTGTCAGGGCCGGCCCGTCGACGAGGACTCCATCGCGAAGCTCGCGCAGCGCGTGGAGGAAGCCGTCCGGGCCCGCGGCGCCGCCGAGATCCCCAGCCACGACGTGGGACTGGCGATCCTCACGCCGTTGCGTGAGCTCGACCAGGTGGCTTACCTCCGGTTCGCCAGCGTGTACAAGTCGTTCGACTCTCTCGACGAATTCGAGAAGGAGATCGCCGCGCTGCGCGAAGCCGGCCCCGACCGGGAACCCGGGACGCGACACCCTGTCGCGCCGCGGTCCGGGGGACGCGCACCCAAGCTGAACGGCTGAGGCGTCAGTTCGGCCGGCCTCAGCCCGAGGCACTTCTTACCGACTCATTTGTAGCGGTACCAACGAGGGGGAGCACATCCATATGGCCGGAGACGGCATCACTGCAGGTCGTCAGCGCAGCCGGGCGAACGGCGGCGGCGGCGCGGCGGCCGGGGGGCTGCGAGTGGAGCGGGTCTGGACGAGCGAGGGCGTTCACCCGTACGACGAGGTCGAGTGGGAACGCCGCGACGTCGTCATGACGAACTGGCGGGACGGCTCGATCAACTTCGAGCAGCGTGGCGTCGAGTTCCCCGCGTTCTGGAGCGTGAACGCGGCCAACATCGTCACGACCAAGTACTTCCGTGGCGCGGTGGGCACCCCTGAGCGGGAGTGGTCGCTCAAGCAGCTCATCGACCGCGTCGTCCAGACGTACCGCAAGGCGGGCGAGGAGCACGGCTACTTCGCCACGCCGGCCGACGCCGAGCTGTTCGACCACGAGCTGACCTGGATGCTGCTGCACCAGGTGTTCAGCTTCAACTCGCCGGTCTGGTTCAACGTCGGCACCAAGTCGCCGCAGCAGGTCAGCGCCTGCTTCATCCTCTCGGTCGACGACTCGATGGATTCGATCCTCGACTGGTACAAGGAAGAGGGGCTGATCTTCAAGGGCGGCTCCGGCTCGGGCGTCAACCTGTCCCGGATCCGGTCGTCCAAGGAGCTGCTGTCGTCTGGGGGGACGGCGAGCGGCCCGGTCAGCTTCATGCGCGGCGCGGACGCCAGCGCGGGCACCATCAAGTCCGGCGGCGCCACCCGGCGCGCGGCGAAGATGGTCATCCTCGACGTCGACCACCCCGACATCGAGGAGTTCGTCGCGACCAAGGCGCGCGAGGAGGACAAGATCCGCGCGCTGCGCGACGCCGGGTTCGACATGGACCTCGGTGGCGCCGACATCGTCTCCGTGCAGTACCAGAACGCGAACAACTCGGTGCGGGTCAGCGACGAGTTCATGCGGGCGTACGAGGAGGGCACCGAGTTCGGTCTCCGCGGCCGTCTCGACGGCGAGGTCATCGAGACCATCGACGCCCGGAAGCTGTTCCGTGGCATCGCCCAGGCCGCCTGGGAGTGCGCCGACCCCGGCCTGCAGTACGACGACACGATCAACGACTGGCACACCAACCCCGAGACCGGCCGGATCACCGCGTCCAACCCGTGCTCGGAGTACATGTCGCTGGACGACTCGTCCTGCAACCTGGCCTCGCTCAACCTGATGAAGTTCCTCAAGGCCGACGGCGGCTTCGAGGTGGAGAAGTTCGTCAAGAGCGTCGAGTTCATCATCACCGCGATGGACATCTCGATCTGCTTCGCCGACTTCCCGACCGAGCGGATCGGGGTCACCACCCGGGCGTACCGGCAGCTCGGCATCGGCTACGCGAACATCGGCGCGCTGCTCATGGCGTCCGGTCTGCCCTACGACTCCGAGGGTGGCCGTAGCGTCGCCGCGGCGATCACCTCGCTCATGACCGGTACGGCGTACCGGCGCTCGGCCGAGCTGGCCGGTGTCGTCGGCGCGTACGACGGCTACGCCCGTAACGCCGAGGCGCACCAGCGCGTCATGCGCAAGCACGCCGCCGCCAACGACGAGGTCCGCCCGCTGGGCCCGGTCGCCACCGAGATCCTCCGCGAGGCGACCCGTCAGTGGCAGTCCGGCAACAAGCTGGGCGCGAAGAACGGCTGGCGCAACGCGCAGGCGTCGGTGCTCGCGCCGACCGGCACCATCGGCCTGATGATGGACTGCGACACCACCGGCATCGAGCCCGACCTGGCCCTGGTCAAGTTCAAGAAGCTGGTCGGCGGCGGCTCGATGCAGATCGTCAACCAGACGGTTCCGCGGGCGCTGCGCAGCATCGGCTACCCGGAGGAGCAGGTCGAGGCGATCGTCGAGCACATCGCCGAGCACGGCAACGTCGTCGACGCGCCCGGTCTCAAGCCGGAGCACTACGCGATCTTCGACTGCGCCATGGGCGAGCGGGTGATCTCCCCGATCGGCCACGTCAAGATGATGGCCGCGGTGCAGCCGTTCATCTCCGGCGCGATCTCGAAGACGGTCAACATGCCGGAGACGGCGACCGTCGAGGAGATCGAGGAGATCCACTACCAGGGCTGGAAGCTGGGCCTCAAGGCGCTGGCGATCTACCGGGACAACTGCAAGGTCGGCCAGCCGCTGTCGGCAGCCAAGAAGAAGACCACCGAGGTCGAGGCCCCGGTCCTTCCGGCGGCCGAGGTCGAGAAGATCATCGAGAAGGTGATCGAGTACCGCCCGATCCGCAAGCGCCTGCCGAAGAAGCGGACGTCGGAGACGGTGTCGTTCTCGGTGGCCGGCGCGAAGGGCTACCTGACCGCCTCGTCCTACCCGGACGACGGTCTCGGCGAGGTCTTCCTCAAGATGTCGAAGCAGGGCTCCACCCTGGCCGGCGTCATGGACGCCTTCTCGGTGGCGATCTCGATAGGGCTTCAGTACGGTGTGCCGCTCGAGACGTTCGTCAGCAAGTTCACCAACATGCGCTTCGAGCCGGCCGGTATGACCGACGACCCGGACGTGCGCATGGCGACCTCGGTGATGGACTACATCTTCCGTCGCCTGGCGCTGGACTTCCTGCCGTACGAGACGCGGGCCGAGCTGGGCATCTTCACCAACAAGGAGCGGACCGCGCAGGCCGCTGCCGAGGCGGCGGCTGCCGAGGCGGCCGAGGAGCTGGCCAACCTGGCCGCCTCCGCGCCGGTCTCGCCGGCTCCGGCGACCTCCAAGGTCACCGTGGCCGAGGTGAAGGCCTCGACCGCCCCGGAGAAGGAGGCCCCGGTGACGGCGGGCTCCTCCACCGAGCTGCTGGAGATCGTGACCGGCCACGCCGCCGACGCACCGCTCTGCTTCACCTGCGGCACCAAGATGCGCCGGGCCGGCAGCTGCTACGTCTGTGAGGGCTGCGGCTCCACGTCGGGCTGCAGCTGAGTCCTGAAGCACTGAGAAAGTCCCCCGGACCTGTCACGGTCCGGGGGACTTCTTATTGTCCGGGTGGCGGCGTTCGGGTGGTCCAGGAACGACGAGGGCCGGGGCGGCCTGTTCGCCGCCCCGGCCCCGCTGCCACTGCTGATCGACGTGGTGCTGCTCAGTTGCTGACCCACCGCATGACCTTGCGGTTCTTCACGACGTAGCGGGCCGGCACCCAGGTCTTGCCGTGCCGGTGCCGCCGGTAGTGCCCCGGCTCGCGAACCCGGACCCGCTCGGTCACCGTCCGCACGGTCTGCCAGCGGTCCGCCGTCCGGCCGTCCTCGGCGGACACGATGACCCGGCGCAGGTGCCAGGTCCGGCATTCCCGCTCGGTCCGGCTGGAGGCGTGACACAGGTACGCCTGACGGGCCTTGAACGGGTTCCCGGTGCCCGGCCACTCCGGGTGCAGAGTGCCGCGCATCGCCTCGTACCAGGTGTAGGCCATCTTGCGGTAGCCGAACTCGTTGGGGTGGTGCGCGTCGTAGATGTCGAGCCCGGCCACGGTGGACTGGTCCACCAGGTGCACTCGCGGGCCCTTCTGCTGGACCACCGCGGGGATCAGGGCGTTGTACGCGCGGTTGGCGGGCGCCTCCGAGGCGACGGCCGTACCGATGATCTTCGCGACGTAGATCTCCGCCTGTGGCGCGCCGGCCCGGACCCGGTCGATCAGGCCGGACAGCTTGCCCGCGGCGGCCACCGGGTCGTCGGACCGGGTGATGTTGTTGGTGCCGGCGTGCAGCAGGACCACGTCCGGCCGGAACGAGGACAGGCTCTGGTCGACGATTCCGGCGATCTGCTCGATCGTCCACCCGCCGTGGCCCTCGTGGTCGAGGTCGCCGCTCGTGCCATCGCTCTCGGATCCGACGAAGTCGGCGGACACCCCCGCGTCATGCAGCCGTCGTTGCAGGTCGGCGCGCCACCCGTTCTTCCCGGGCGAGCCGACCCCGACGGTGATGCTGTCGCCGAGCGGCATGATCCGCAGCGGCCTGTCGAGGGGCGACGCCGCGGCCGGCGTTGCCAGACCGGTGCAGAACAGGAGCCCCGCCAACGAAGAGGCGAACATGCCGAACCGCGAACGCGTCATCTCTGCCCATCCTGGAGTGCCGATGCCATCTCCTGGCTATCGGCGGCCCCGGATGGGCGGCTGACCCGGTCAGCGGGAGTTGCGCCCGGTTCGCAACCAGACGCCGAACTCGACGGCGGTCCGCACCCCGTGCTCCAGGACAGCGGTGCAGATGTCGAAGCCCCCGACCTCGTCCGGGTACTCCGGACGCTGGTGCCAGACGCTCTTGATGGCGAGGATCGCCTGCCGCTCCTCGTCGGTCAGGCGTTCGGCGAGCTCCCGGTGCCACCGGCTGACGTCGGCGTGGTCGTCGTGCAGCCAGATCGACAGATCGACACGCCACTCGCCGACGGTGAGCACGACATGGTGCCGCTCGTCCCGCGGCTTCCCGGTCGGCGACCGGTCACCACGCTCGTCGCGGTAATCGAAACCGGTCAACCCCGGGATCGTCACGGCCCGGCCCAGCAGCGTGACCACATCTGCCGGGCCGAACTCCGGACCGCCGGTGAGCATCACGTCCAGGTCCCGCCACACCATCAGCCCGGACACGAAGCTGCCGGTGGGCGTCACCGGTCCCAGCGGCTCCAGCAGCGCGAGCACCGAGCGCGCCTCCGCCTGCAGATCCTCCGGGCTGGCCATCCTGCTCTCCTCCCCGACCGCGTTCCGACCCCCGTTGACGCACATTGTCGGATGTGACCGGTCCGCGCGGGAAATGACCCCCTAGCGATGCTCGAGGAGGAAGTCGGTGATCACTTTCGCCAGCAGGGTGGGCTGCTCGATCACCATGGCGTGGGACGCGTCGGCCAGCGAGAGGTGACGCAGCTGCGGGATCGACTGGGCCTGCTCGACGAGGAACCGGCGGTGTGCGGCGTACAGCTCGGCGAACGGCTCCTGCTGGGGCAGGTTGCGGGTGGGCAGGACGACGAGCTCGGGGCAGGTGGTGGCCGCGTAGACCGGCGTCAGGTCCAGCTCGTTCATGGCGACCCTCAGCCGGCTGGTGAGCGCGGCCGACGGGCGGATCGACGTCTCGCCGCCGAGGTGGACGAGGTTGCGCCGGAAGCCCTCGACCCACACCTTCTCGTTGGCGCCCATGTCACGGGCCGCCATCTGCTGCCGCTCGACCAGGTCGGGCAGCTGGTCGGCGGGGATCACCTGGCCGGCGGCCGCCTCGACGGCGTCGAAGACCTCGTGCAGCCGGGCCAGCTCGGCGGCGGCCTTCTCCGGGTCGAGGCCGGGCAGGTGCTCGGGTCGGGTGGGCGGCGGGTTGCCGTCGAGGCTGACGATGCCGGGGGACTCGGGGTGCCGCTGGCCCCAGAGCGCGGCGAGCATGCCGCCGAGCGAGTGGCCGACGACGGCGGGCCGCTCCAGCTCGAGCTGGACGCAGACGGCCGCGAGGTCGCCGAGGGCGGCGTCCCAGCTCCAGTCGCCGTCGGCGGAGCGGCCGTGGCCGCGCAGGTCCAGGGTGACGACCCGATGGTGCGGGCGCAGCGCCCGGGCCAGGGTGGTCATGTGGGCCAGGTTGGCGCCGGCGCCGTGCACCAGCAGCAGCGGTGGGTCGTCGCCACCGAAGTCGCGGACGGCGAGCTGCACACTGCCGGCGTCGATAAGACGGTCGTTGATCATGAGGACTCCTCGATGGGCGGGTTGGTGCGGAGCCGGTCGCGGATGGCGGCGACGGGCACGCCACCGTCCGGATGGCGGGGCAGGCGGCCGCGGCGAACGAGATCGTGCACGCCCTGCCGGCTGATGCCGAGCATCGCGCCGGCGGTGGACAGGGACACCGAGGCCGCGTACGGATGACCGACCCGCCGGACCACGATCTGCCCGAGCGGGGTGCGCCACCAGTCGGCCGGTGGTTGGAAGCCTTCGTCGCCGGGATAGAGCGTGCCCATCAGCCGGGCGATCACCTGGACCGCGGCGGTGTCGTCGCCGTGCTGGAGCGTCTCGGCCCACTCGGCGACACGGCGGCGCAGCAGGGTACGTATCGCGTCGGGCGGCCCGGCGTCCTGCAGGAGGATCTCCAGCGGGTCGAGCAGGCGGTTGTCGAGCAGGCGGAGCAGCTGCCCGGCGAGGTCCATACGAGCATCCTGTCCCTACTTGACAGTGAGTGTCAAGCGGTAGGGTCCGTAACGTGAGTCGCCCCCTGACCGAGCCGCACCCGTCCCGGCTCGCGCCGGACCATCCGCGCCGCGCCGAGATCCTCGCCGCCCACACGGCCGCTCTCGATGCGGGCCAGGCCGGCTATCTCGATCCCGAGTCCGGCCTGTTCGTGCTGACCGCGGGCTTTCTGGCGGCCCGGGGGACGTGCTGCTCCCGAGGGTGCCGCCACTGTCCGTACGTGACCGGCCCCTGATCGCCCTCTTCCGTGATCGCCCCGCGCCCAGTACGGTGTGTGCGCCCGCCCCCGGGGAGGATCCCTAGTGCCTACACGTCTGGCCGCTCTCGGCGCCGCCGTGCTGTTCGCCGTCGCCGGTTGCAGCAGCCCGGCCGACGAGTCCGCCACCATCGTGACCCCACCCTCGCCCGCCGAGGATCTGGCCGAGCTGCCCGCGGCGTCGGCCGGTGGCGCGTGCATCCTGTGGGATTACGACTTCATCGAGCAGAATCTCGGTGTCCGGTTCGCGGTCGCCGCCGCCGATCAGGTCGACGACACCTCCACCTGCGTGGTGCAGACGCTGAGCGCGCCCTGGCCGGACCTGGCGCTGTCCGTCGTGGAGACCACGAAGGCGAACGCGACGATCTTCCTCGACACCCGGATGCCGGAGAAGGCGACGAAGCTGACCGGGCTGGGCAAGGCCGGTTATCGCATGAACACCAAGGCGTCCGGCGAGCACGGCCCGACAGTGGAGATCGGCTGGCTCAGTGAGGCCAAACAGCTCCAGACGCTCCGGTTCACCTTCGCGAAGGACGCCACGGCGGCCGACGTGAAGGACATGAACGCGAAGCTCCTGGAGCTGGCGAAAGCTCTGAGCACCACGAACGGCTAGCGCGCCGCCACGAACACCCGGGACGCGACCTCCCGCGGCAGCCGGATCTTGTCACCGGCCGAGCCGTCGATGGTCACCCCGTCACGCTCCTGGGCCACGGTCACCGTCGTGCCCGGATTTATCCCTGCGGCGTGCAACTGGCGCAGCACGTCGGAGTTGGTCTGCACGCTCTCGCAGATCCGCTGGATGACGACACTGCCGCTGAGCCCGGGGAACGCCAGGTTGCGCTCACCGTGCACCAGGATGTCGGAGGTGTCGTCGGGCGCGCCGAGGTGGTCGAGACCCGGGATCGGATTCCCGTACGGCGAGCGGGTCGGCTTGTTGAGCAGCTCGTAGACCCGCTTCTCGACGGCGTCGCTCATCACGTGCTCCCAGCGGCAGGCCTCCTCGTGGGCCTCCTCGTAGGGCATCCCGATGACGTTGACCAGAAGCAGCTCGGCGAGCCGGTGCTTGCGCATGACCGCGACAGCCGACGTACGGCCGAGGTCGGTCAGCACCAGATGACGGTCGCCCTCGACGGTGAGGAGGCCGTCACGCTCCATCCGCGCGACGGTCTGACTGACCGTGGGACCGCTCTGGTGCAGGCGCTCGGCGATCCGGGCGCGGAGTGCGGGCACACCCTCTTCCTCAAGCTCGAGAATGGTGCGCAGGTACATCTCGGTGGTATCGACGAGATCGTTCACGATGCGGCCCTCCCAGCAGCGATAATACCGCGTTGCGCAGGGTTGACCTCCGCCCCGGACAAGTGCCTGACGACCCTACCCGACGGCGGAACACGTGTGCTAACAGCACATCGCCACGACCGGGGGACGTCCGGCGCATGGCAGCATGGCGGGCATGGCGGACGACACGACGGCGGTGGTCTGGGACAGCGCCCTGCTCGACTACGACATGGGCGATCATCCTCTCAATCCGGTGCGGGTCGAGCTGACCATGGCGCTCGCCCGTGACCTGGGCATCCTCGACCGGCCCGGGGTCCAGATGATCACCCCTGGGGAAGCGAGTGAGATCGATCTCACCCGGGTGCACCGCGCGGACTATCTGGAGGCGGTCCGGCTCGCCCCGATCGATCCGTTCTTCCGCGGCTGGGGACTGAACACTCCGGACAATCCCGTTTTCGACGACATGCACCAGGCCTCCGCCCGGATCTGCGGCGCCACCCTGGCCGCTGCCGGAGCGGTGTGGCACGGGGTGGCCCGGCGCGCGGTGAACGTGGCCGGCGGCCTGCACCACGCGATGCCGGCCCGCGCGGCCGGCTTCTGCGTCTACAACGACCCGGCGGTGGCGATCGCCTGGCTGCTGGAGCAGGGCGCGCAGCGGG
Source organism: Actinoplanes philippinensis (assembly GCF_900113015.1). GTDB lineage: Bacteria > Actinomycetota > Actinomycetes > Mycobacteriales > Micromonosporaceae > Actinoplanes > Actinoplanes philippinensis. The sequence goes on along the minus strand of NZ_FONV01000013.1, from coordinate 154,489 downwards.
TGGCGTACATCGACGTCGACGTGCACCACGGCGACGGGGTGCAGACCGTCTTCTACGACGACCCGCGGGTGCTCACGATCAGCCTGCACGAGTCGCCGCTCGCGCTCTTCCCGGGCACCGGCTTCGCCGACGAGATCGGCGGGCCGGGCGCCGAGGGCACCGCCGTCAACGTGCCGCTGCCGCCGGGCACCGGCGATGCCGGCTGGCTGCGGGCCTTCCACGCCGTGGTGCCGTCGGTGGTCCGCGCCTTCGCCCCGGAGATCATCATCAGCCAGTGCGGCGCCGACGCGCACCGGCTCGACCCGCTGGCCGACCTGCGGCTGTCGGTGGACGGTCAGCGCGCCGCCTACATCGCGATGCGCGCGCTCGCCGACGAGGTCTGCGACGGCCGCTGGGTGGCCACCGGCGGCGGAGGATATGCGCTGGTCGAGGTGGTTCCCCGGGCCTGGGCGCACCTGCTCGCGGTGGCCACCGGGGAGCCGCTGGCGCCGGAGACGCGCATCCCGCAGCGGTGGCGCACGCTGGCGGCGGCGCGCCGGCCGGAGGCTACGATTCCGGAGGCGATGACCGACGGGACAGAGCCTCCGATCGAGTCCTGGCCGGGGACGAGCGAGGACCCGGTGGACCGGGCCGTTCTCGCCACCCGGACCGCGGTCTTCCCGTTGCACGGCCTGGACCCCCACGATCCCCGGGATTGACTCATGGAGCGCAGCGCAGACGTTCTCCTCTCCGACGGGACGGCCGTGCACCTGCGCCGGATCCGGCCGGAGGACGCCCCGGCCATCGTGGACTTCCACTCCCGGATGAGCGACCGCACCCGCTATCTGCGCTACTTCTCGCCCTACCCGCGGATCCCGGAGCGTGACCTGCACCGGTTCGTCAACGTCGACCACCGTGACCGTGAGGCGTTCGTGACGATCGCCGACGGCCGGATCACCTCGGTCGGGCGGTATGAGCGGCTCGGCCCGGACTCGCCGGACGCCGAGGTCGCGTTCGTGGTGGAGGACGCGCATCAGGGCCGGGGGATCGGGTCGGTGCTGCTGGAGCATCTCGCCGACGCCGCCCGGGAGAACGGGATCACCCGGTTCGTCGCCGAGGTCCTCCCGGAGAACAACGGGATGCTGCGCGTCTTCGGCGACACCGGCTATCAGGTGCAGCGCCGCTACGCCGACGGTGTGGTCCACCTCAGTTTCCCGATCGAGCCGACCGAGAAGTCGCGGGAGGTGCAGGAGTCCCGCGAGCATCTCACCGAGGCACGGTCGATCGCGCGGTTGCTGGCGCCGCGGGGCATCGCCATCTACGGCGCCAGCGCCACCGGCCACGGGATCGGCGCGCACATGCTCGGCAATCTGCGCGACGGCGGCTACACCGGGCATGTGGTGCCCGTGCATCCCTCCGCTGAACGTGTGGCGGGGCTCACGGCGTACCGCAGCGCTGCCGATGCCGGTGTCCCGATCGACCTGGCCCTGATCGCTGTGCCGGCCGACCGGGTCGCGGAGGCCGGGCGAGATGCGGCCCGCGCCGGGGCGGGCGGTGGGGTGGTGGTCTCGGCGGGCTTCGCCGAGACCGGCCCGGAGGGCGCCGCGCAGCAGCGCGGCCTGGTGGAGGCGGCACGGGCTGCCGGGTTGCGGGTGGTGGGCCCGAGCAGCTTCGGGATCGCCAACACCGACCCGGGGGTACGGCTGAACGCCACCCTCTCGCCACGTCTGCCGATGGCGGGCCGTGTCGGATTCTTCAGCCAGAGCGGCGCGCTCGGGGTCGCCCTGCTGGCCGAGGCCGATCGTCGCGGGCTGGGCCTGTCCAGCTTCGTGTCGGCCGGCAACCGGGCCGACGTCTCCGGCAACGACCTCCTGCAGTATTGGCAGGACGACCCCGGCACCGACGTGGTCCTGCTCTACCTGGAGACCTTCGGCAACCCGCGCAAGTTCGCCCGCCTGGCCCGCCGGATCAGCCGGGTCAAGCCGGTGGTGGCGGTGGCCTCGGCGACCCGCCCGCCCGGCCTCTCCGGCGATGCGCCCAGCCCCGACGCGCATGCGGTGACCGCCCTGTTCGCCCGGTCCGGGGTGATCCGGGTGGACACCGTTCAGGAGCTTTTCGACGTCGGCATGCTGCTGGCGCATCAGCCGCTGCCGGCCGGCCGCCGGGTCGCCGTGGTCGGCAACTCGTCGGCGCTGGCCGCGCTCGCCGTGGTGGCCTGCCGCTCCGCCGGGCTGGTGGTGGCCGACGGCTACCCGCGCGACACCGGCCCGGAGGCGGGCGCCCACGATCTGGCCGACACGCTGGCCGACGCGGCCGTCGACCCGTCGGTGGACGCGCTGGTGGTGGTCTTCGCCCCGCCGATGCCGGGCCGGCACGCCGACGAGGACGCGGATTTCACCGCGGCGCTGGCGAGTGTGGCCCTGGCCGGGGAGAAACCGACGGTCGCGACGATGGTCTTCGGTCAGGCGCCGCCGCGGGTGCCCGCCTATCCCTCGGTCGAGGAGGCGGTCCGCGCGCTGGCCCGGGTGGTGGGTTACGCCGACTGGCTGCGCCGCCCGCCGGGTGTCATGCCGGCTCTGTCCGGTGTGGACCCGGTCGCCGCGGAGGCCGCGGTCGCCGCCGAGTCACCGACCGGGCTGCTCGCCGCCTACGGCGTCCCGGTGCTGCCGTCGACGCTGGCGCACAGTGTGGACGAGGCCGTCGCGGCAGCGGTCGAGCTGGGTTTCCCGGTCGCGCTCAAAGCGGCGGGAGGGGCCTTGCGGCATCGGATCGACCTCGGCGCGGTGCGCCTCGCGGTCTCCGGCGAGCAGGGGGTACGCGAGGCGTACGGTGAGCTGGCCGACGCCTTCGGCCCGGACGTCCTGGTGCAGACCATGGTCGCGCCGGGCGTCGCCTGCACGATCGAGATGGTCGAGGACCCGGCGTTCGGCCCGGTGATCGGTTTCGGCCTCGGTGGCGTCGCCAGTGAGTTGCTCGGCGATCTGGCGTGGCGAGCCGCGCCGCTCACCGACCGGGCCGCCGAGGCGCTCGTCGACGAGCCACGGGCGGCCCCGCTGCTGCACGGTTACCGCGGGTCCACGCCGGTGGACCGGGCCGCCCTGATCGATCTGCTGCTGCGGGTGGGCCGGCTCGCCGACGAGCACCCGCGGGTCCGGTCGCTGACGCTGAACCCGGTGCTGGCCCGCCCGGACGGCTGGTCCGTGCTGCACGCAGCGATCGAGTTCGGCGACCCGGGGGCCCGGCCGGACACCGGCCCCCGGAGGTTGCGGAGCATTTAGGAGGCGTATGCCTCGAGGCGGGACGCCCGCTCCGGGTCACGCAGCTTCAGCATCGTGACCTTCTCGATCTGGCGGATCCGCTCGCGGCTGAGACCGAACTCGCGGCCCACCTCGTCGAGCGTGCGCTGCCGGCCGTCGTCGAGGCCGAAGCGGAGCCGGATCACCGCGGACTCCCGCTCGGAGAGGGTGGCCAGCACGATCTCCACCTCGCTGCGCAGCTCGCCCTGGGTGTGGCCCTCGCCGGGCACGTTCGGGTCGACGGCGGCGACGAAGTCACCGAGGGCGCTCTCGCCGTCCTCACCGACGGCCTGGTCCAGGCTGACCGGCTCCCGGTCGTACGAGATCAGCTCGATGACCTGGAACTCCGGGACGTCCATCGCCTTGGCGATCTCGGCGATGCTGGGCTCGCGGCCGAGCTGGGCGGCCAGGTCGCGCCGGCAGCGGACCATCCGGTTGACCTGCTCGACCATGTGCACCGGGATCCGGATGGTGCGGGCCTGGTCGGCCATGGCGCGGGTGATGGCCTGACGGATCCACCAGGTGGCGTACGTGGAGAACTTGTAGCCCTTGGTGTAGTCGAACTTCTCGACCGCGCGGATCAGGCCGAGGTTGCCCTCCTGGATCAGGTCGAGGAACGCCATGCCCCGGCCCGTGTACCGCTTCGCGATGCTGACGACGAGGCGCAGGTTCGCCTCGAGCAGGTGGTTCTTCGCGGACTTGCCCTCCGCGGCGATGATGCGCAGCAGAGGCGCCAGGTCGGCGGGCGCCGACGGCAGCTTCTCCTCCGCGTAGAGGCCGGCCTCGATGCGCTTGGAGAGCGTCACCTCCTCGACGGCGGTGAGCAGCCGGGTCCGGCCGATGCCGTTGAGGTAGGCGCGAACGAGGTCGGCGGAGACTCCGCGCTCATCCGTGGCGTCCAGGTCGGCCAGCGGCTCGACATCGTCGGTCATGCTGTCCTCAGCCGCCATGGACTCCGACGCCTTCATGTTCAGGACCACTTCGAGTCCCCTCCCCCGAGTAACGTCTCGTGCGTACCAGCCGCATCCGTGCCGGTGTGAGGGCTAGCTTCGTCCGTGGCGCGTTAAGCGGAGGTGAGGCCAGCGTCCAGGTGGCATGAATCGGGGAGAACCCTGACGTCGCCAAACCGACAAACGTGGGTTTCGGTCACCGTGCGTGGAACTTGCCGGAACTCGATAATGTGTTCGGCCCTAGGAGGGGGATCTGCGTGGTCTTCAAGCGAATGATGCAAGCGCTCGGCGTGGGCGGCCCGTCGGTCGACACCGTGCTGACCAATCCGAACACCTACCCGGGCGGGTACCTCGAGGGGCACGTCCACGTGGTCGGTGGTGATCACGCGGTCGACATCGAGTATGTGGCGATCGGCCTGATGACCCGGGTCGAGGTGGAGAGCGGCGACAGCGAGTACCAGTCGAACCAGGAGTTCCACCGCCAGCGCCTGACCGGCTCGTTCAAACTGGAGCCCGGCGTGCGCCACGACGTGCCGTTCCGGTTCGAGGTGCCCTGGCAGACCCCGATCACCGAGGTGTACGGCCAGCACCTGCACGGCATGACGATGGGCCTGGCCACCGAGCTCGAGGTGGCTCGCGCGGTCGACAAGTCGGACCTGGACACGGTGGCCGTGCACCCGCTGCCGGCCCAGGAGCGGATCCTCAACGCGCTGCTGCAGATCGGCTTCCGGTTCAGCAAGGCCGACGTGGAGCAGGGCCGGGTCTACGGGGTGGAGCAGCACCTGCCGTTCTACCAGGAGATCGAGTTCTACCCGCCGCCGCAGTACGCCGGCGGCATCAACCAGCTGGAGCTGACCTTCCTGCCGACCCCGCAGAAGCTGCAGGTGGTGCTGGAGCTGGACAAGCGTGGCGGCGTCTTCACCGAGGGTCACGACGCGTTCGGCAGCTTCGACGTCGACTACGCGAGCGCCGACCAGATCGACTGGGTGTCCCGGCTGGACCAGTGGCTGCGCCAGTCCGCCTCACGCCGGGGCCTGTTCTTCTAGAGCTCCAGCAGGACCGTGCACGGTCCGACGTTCACCGATTCCACCAGCATGTGCGCCCGGAAGCGGCCGGTCTCCACCGTCGCTCCCCGGGCGCGCAGTGCTTTCACGTACTCCTCGATCAGCGGTTCGGCGACCTCGGCCGGCGCGGCCGCGCTCCAGCTGGGGCGGCGGCCCTTGCGCGCGTCGCCGTAGAGGGTGAACTGGCTGATCACCAGCAGCGGCGCGCCCAGGTCGGCGGCCGAGCGGTCGTCCAGCACCCGCAGCTCCCACGTCTTGCGGGCCAGTTCGGCGGCCTTGGCCGGGGTGTCGTCGTGGGTCACGCCGACCAGCACCAGGAGGCCGTCCGTGATCTCGCCGACGATCGTTCCGTCGACGGTCACGGCCGCCCGGTTCACGGTCTGCACCAGGGCTCGCATCAGGTTCCCGTCCGTCCCGGTCCCCGCGCGGGTCGCGGAGCCGGGACGGACGTTATCCGAACGGCTCAGCCGGCCGTGTCGCTGGTGTACTGCTCCGGCGGGGTGCGCAGGGCGCCCGTGGTGGCGTCCCCGGTGGTCGTGTTCGCCACGCCGGGCCCGGTGCGCGCCCGGTTCGGGAAGCTGGCCGGCCCGGCGGTGCCTCCGGTCGTGGTCATGATGCCCTCGGCCGGAGCCGGCCCACCGTTGCGCAGCTCCTCGACATCGGTCTGCGCGTCGAGCGTGCTGGACAGTTCGTCGGATCGTGAGTCGCTCATCGTCCACCCTCCCGTTCGGTCAATGCGATAGATGTCCCCGTTTGCCCGGTGCCGACGGGGCCAAACCCGCGCTGTTGATCGTGAACTCCGTGAATATCGCGTCGTCGAGGTTTAGGGCGGTGCCAGGATTTGCCTGGTCGGAGGGGGTCGTCGAAATGTGAGCTCCGTCAGTGAGCGACCGACGTGCCCCGATCCAGGCGACTTGTCCCTGCGCCGGATCGACCGGACTCAGATGGGAGTTCAACCCATGCCCCTCACCAGCACCGCCACCGGGCGCGGCGCCGACACCTCCCGAGCGACCCGTCCGGCCGGTCAGCCGGCGGCGGCCCGCCCGGCCAAGGGAGGCGACCCGGACGCGAACCGGCGTCAGGCCCGGTCGGTGGCCAAACAGCAGCAGGCGGCGGAGCGGATAGCCGCCGCCACCGCCGAGATCTCCGCACAGAACGCCGAGGCCGCCGAGGCGTCCCGCCAGCTCTCCGAGGCGATGCAGCAGATCGCGGCCGGCGCCGAGCAGGCCTCCGGCGCGACCCAGCAGAGCCTCGCCGCGATGAACCAGATCGAGGAGCAGGTCGGCGGCCAGCAGCAGACCACCCGTCAGGTCGCCGACCTGAGCCAGGCCCTGCAGAACCTGTTGAACGAGACCCGCAACGGGATCAGCAACCTGCTGGCGAACGTGGACAGCGCGTCGACCCGGCAGAGCGCCTCGGTGGCGACCATCACCGAGCTGGAGAAGCAGGCCGACGAGATCGGCGAGATCGTCAAGACGGTCGCGCACATCGCCGACCAGACCAACCTGCTGGCACTGAACGCCGCGATCGAGGCGGCCCGGGCCCGGCAGCACGGCAAGGGCTTCGCGGTCGTCGCCGACGAGGTCCGCACGCTGGCGGAGACCAGTGAGCGCAGCGCCCGGCAGATCCGCGACCTGATCGACGAGGTGCGCAACAGCGTCACCGAGATCGCCGGCGCGGTGCAGACCTCCGCCGAGACCGCCCGCGGCGAGGTGGAGAAGGGCATGACGATCACCTCGCAGCTGGAGACGATCCGCGCCGACATGGGCACGATCATGGCCGGGGCGACCGAGATGGCGGCCGCCGCCGAGCAGGCCAGGAAGGCTGCGGGCAGTGCCAAGCAACGGTCCGAGGAGATCGCCGCGGCGGCCGAGCAGCAGTCCGCGGCCTGCGAGGAGTCGCTGCAGACGGTGGCGCAGCAGACCCAGGCCCTGCGGCAGAGCGAGCAGGCCGCAGAGGCGCTGGCCGAGGTCTCCGAGACACTGCGCAGCAGCACCGACATCGCCAAGAGCGCCGAGGAGGTGGCCTCCGCGGCCGAGGAGCTGTCCGCGGCGGTGGAGGAGATCAACCGGGCCGCCACCCAGATCAACGTGGCGATCAACGAGATCAACACCGGCGCGCGTACGGCCGCCGAGAAGGGCCAGCAGACCGCCGAGGCGGTGAACCAGATCGAGCAGGGCGCCCAGCTCTCGTCCACCCGGGGCGGGGCCGCGGTCGAGCGCGCCGACGTGATCCTGGAGCTGCTGGCCACGAACAAGCAGGCGGTCGACTCGATGATCACCGCGATCGGCACCGCCGCCCGGGAGGGCATCGAGAACGTCCGCAAGGTGACCGAGCTGGAGCAGATCTCCCGCCGGATCGACAAGATCGTGGACGCCATCGCGAACGTGTCGATCCAGACCAACATGCTGGCCGTGAACGGGTCGGTCGAGTCGGCCCGGGCCGGCGAGTTCGGCAAGGGCTTCGCCGTGGTCTCCACCGACATCCGCAACCTGGCCCGCGACTCGGCGGACAACGCCGACCGGATCAAGGACCTGGTCAAGTCGGTGCAGGACCGGATCGTCGAGGTCCGTGCCGACCTGGAGGAGACCAGCCGGCTGTCGCTGGCCGAGGTGGAGTCGGCGAAGGCCACCACCGCCCGGCTCGAGGAGATCGAGCGCGACATGCAGCAGGTCCGCGGCGGCAACGAGGAGGTCCGCGAGTCGGCGCAGGCCATCGCCAGCAACCTGGGCGAGGTCAAGACCGGCCTGGAGCAGATCTCGTCGGCCGCCAACCAGGCCGAGCAACTGGCCGGCCAGGCGTCCACCGCGGCCCGGGAACAGGCCCAGGGCGCCGAGGAGCTCGCGGCCGCGGTCGAGGAGATCGCCGCGCTCGCCGACGAGCTGCAGAACGCCGCCTGACGCCCCGGAAAGGGATCACACGATGGATACCGCCGAGGATCTCGCCCGCGAAGCCGACGAGGAGTTCGACGAGAACAGCGACTTCGTCACGTTCGACATGGCGGGGGAGCGCTACGCCTTCCCGATGCAACGGGTCCAGGAGATCATCCGGATGCCGGCCGTGGTGAAGGTGCCGCTCGGGCCGCCGTCTCTGGAGGGCCTGGCCAACCTGCGCGGCCGGGTCCTGCCGGTGGTCAGCCTGCGGACGTGCTGCACGATGGAGCAGACCGAACACGACGAGACCACCCGGGTGATCGTGGTGGACGGCGGAGTGCCGCTCGGCTTCGTCGTCGACCGGGTGTCCAGCGTGATCAGCATCGATCCGCAGCAGGTCGAGCCGGCCGAGTCGGTGCAGTCGACGGTCAACTCGGACGTGCTGGTCGGGGTGATCAAGTCCGGCGAGGGCGAGATGACCACCGTGCTGGACGTGGACCGGCTGATCGGCAGCCAGTTCACCCGGCTCGCCTCGCAGAAGGCCGGCGGGCGCGACAACTCGGCGGTGGCCCGGGTCTCCGAGGAGAGCGACGCCGACGCGGATCTCGACGACACCCTGGAGCTGGTCAGCTTCGCCGTCGAGGGCCAGGAGTACGCCCTCCCGATCGACCAGGTGCAGGAGATCGTGCAGGCCCCCGAGTCGGTGAGCCACGTGCCGAACGCGGGCAGCCGGGTGCTCGGCGTGATCGACCTGCGCGGCCGGCTGCTGCCGGTGGTGAGCATGCGCCGGGTCTTCGGGCTGCCGGTGACGCCGCTGGAGCCGCAGAACCGGATCGTGGTGGTCTCCATCGACGGTGGCGTGGTCGGCGTGGTGATGGACACCGTGCGCGAGGTGCTGCGGGTGCCGCACCAGCTGGTCGCCCCCTTGCCCAGTGTGGTGGCCGGGGAGGGCCGCAAGACCGAGGTGGAGTCGGTGTGCCGGCTCGAGGACGGCAAGCGGCTGGTCTCGGTGCTGAGCGTGAACCGGATGTTCGACTCGCCGGAGGTACGCAACGAGATCGCCGACTACCGGCAGGAGGACGAGCGCGACATGGTCGACGAACGCAGCGACGCGGCCGACGACGGGCGCGGCGACGAGGAGCTGTTCGTGGTGTTCCGCCTCGACGACGAGGAGTACGCCGTCGACGTCGACGCGGTGCAGGAGATCATCCGGGTGCCGGAGTCGCTGATCCGGGTGCCGAAGTCGTACGACTTCGTGGAGGGCCTCGTGAACCTGCGCGGGACGGTGCTGCCGGTGGTGGACCTGCGGACCCGGCTCGGGCTGCCCCGTACCGAGCGCGACGAGCGGCAGCGGATCGTGGTGCTGATCATCGGCGGGGTACGGACCGGGTTCATCGTGGACTCGGTGGCCGAGGTGGCCCGGGTCGGCCGCAACGTGCTGGAGCCGGCGCCGGAGCTCTCCGCCGAGCAGGCCCGGGTGGTGTCCCGGGTGGCGAACCTGCCCGAGCAGCAGCGGATGCTCCTGCTCGTCCAGGTCGACCAGCTGCTCGCGGCGGGCCAGGCGGATCAGGTCACGGAGCTCTGTGTGACGGTGCCCGACGAAGTGCTCGTCGGGGTCTGATCGGAGTCTTGCCGGTGCCTACGTCCGTACTCGTGGTCGACGACTCGGCGCTGATGCGGCGCGCGCTCAAGGGGATCCTCACCGATGCCGGTGACTTCGAGGTGCACACCGCCCGCAACGGGGTGGACGCGCTGGAGCAGCTCGGTCGCCTCCAACCCGACGTGGTGACCCTGGACATCAACATGCCGGAGATGGACGGGCTCACCTGCCTCGCCCGGATCATGGAGGAGCAGCCCACCCCGGTCGTCATGGTCTCCTCGCTGACCGAGCACAACGCCCTGGTCACGCTGGAGGCGCTGGAGCTCGGCGCGGTGGACTACGTGCCCAAGCCCGGCGGCACCGTGTCGCTGAACATCGACGAGGTCTCGGCCGACCTGATCAACAAGGTGCGCAACGCGTCGGCGGCGAAGATCAAGCGGGCCGGCGGGCTGAGCGCCCGGATCAAGGCGCACAGCAAGCGGGTCGCCGCCACGCCGCCCAGGCGGGAGATCGGCGCGGTCGGCGCGGTGGACCTGGTCCTGATCGGCTCGTCGACCGGTGGCCCGGCGCTGCTGTCCGACCTGCTCCCGCAGTTGCCGGGCACCCTCGGCGCGCCGGTGGTGGTGGCCCAGCACATCCCGGCCTCGTTCACCGGGGCGCTGGCCCGCCGGCTGGACGAGATCTGCGCGCTGCGGGTGCACGAGGTCGACCGGATCATGACGGTGCAGCGCGGGAACATCTACATCGGACGGGGCAACGCCGACGTGGTGGTCGCTCGCCGTACCGATGGGCTGATCGTCAAGAGCGTGCCGGCCACGCCCGAGTATCGCTGGCATCCGAGCGTGGACCGGCTGGTCGCCTCGGCGCGCCGGTACATCGACCCGGAACGGCTGGTGTGCGCGCTGCTCACCGGCATGGGTGACGACGGCGCCAAGGAGATGACAGCGGTCAAGGAGGGCGGCGGCCGGACCATCGCCGAGGCCGAGGAGACCGCCGTGGTGTGGGGCATGCCGGGGGAGCTCGCCCGTCGCGGCGGGGCCTCCGTCGTGCTGCCGGCGTACGAGATCGCCGAGAAGCTGGCCGACTGGGTCCGCTGAGCGCTGAGGAGGAGGGAACCACGATGGGACTCGTCCGCAAGCAGGCCCCGCGGGAGCCGGAGGAGGTCCTGCCCGAGCCGCCCGACACCGGGACGCTGCTCGGTCAACTGGACGACCCGGACCCGGACTGCCGCCGGGAGGCCGCGCTCGGTCTCGTCGAAGCCGCCGAGGCGGTGCCCGAGCTGCTCGCCCGGGTCGGCACCGAGAAGGACCCGAGGGTCCTGGAGTCGATCCTCACCACGCTCGCGGCCCGCGACACCGAGGAGGTCGCCGGCGGTCTCGCCGTCCACCTGGCCAGCGACGAGGCCGTCTTGCGGACGGCGGTCGCGGCGGCGCTGGCCACCATGCCGCGCTCGGTCCCGGCGCTGCTGCCCGACCTGCTCGCCGCCCCCGACCACGACGTACGGGTGATGACCGCGATGGTGCTGGCCGACCTGCCGCATCCGGAGGCACATGACTGGCTGGTCAAGATGATCTGCGAGGACCCGCACCCGAACGTGGTGACCGGGGCGATCGACGCGCTCCTGCCGTCGGCCACGGCCGAGGACGCCCAGCTGCTGCGCGACGCCGTGGAGCGCTTCCCCGACGATCCGTTCCTGCGGTTCACGGTGAACACGGCGCTGCCCCGGCTGACCGGGACGGCGTGATGGCCGGCGCCGCCGCCACCGGGCTGTCCGACGCGGACTTCACCCGGTTCTGTGAGTACTTCTACAAGCGCACCGGGATCCACTTCACGTCGGCGAAGCGGTACTTTGTCGACAAGCGGATCGACACGTGCATCCGCAACTCCCCGTACGACACGTTCGGCAGCTGGTTCGCGGCGCTGCGGACCTCCGACCAGGGGCCCATGCTGCAGGAGCTGATCAACCAGCTCACCGTCAACGAGACGTACTTCCTGCGCGAGGACTACCAGTTCGACGCGATGCTCACCACGGTGCTGCCGAACGTGCTGGCGGCCCGCGGGGGCATCAGCCGGATCGCCGGCCCCGTCAAGATCCTGTCGCTGCCCTGCTCGACCGGCGAGGAGCCGTACTCGATCGCGCTGCGCCTGCTCGAGGAGTGGGACCAGATCGACCACGTGGACGTCGAGATCCACGGCGCCGACATCGACAGCGACGTGCTCGCCAAGGCCGCGCACGCCAGTTACGGCGAACGGTCCGTGCAACGGGTGCCGAAGGCCTGGCTGAACAAGTACTTCGTCGCGGTCGGCGCCGGCCGGTACCAGGTCGACGAGGGCATCCGCAGCGCCGTGACCCTGCACAAGGTGAACATCTGCGACACCGCGGCGATGCGCTCGTTCCGCGACTTCGACATCGTCTTCTGCCGCAACGTGCTCATCTACTTCGACGAGCTGTCCAGCCGCCGGGCCGCCGAGAACCTGTACGGCGCCATGCGCCCCGGCGGCTACCTGTTCCTCGGCCACTCCGAGTCGATGAGCCGGATCTCGCCGATCTTCACGCCGACCCGCCTGCCGGAGGGCCTCGTCTACCAGCGACCGACCGGAGCCAAGTGATGACCTCGGATACCCCGACCAGAGCCAGGGTGCTCGTCGTCGACGACGCCGCCACGGTGCGGCTCTACCACTCCAGCCTGCTCACCGACGCCGGGTTCGAGGTGAGCGAGGCGGCGAACGGCCTGGAAGCGGTCGAGGCGGCTCTCGGCGCCGAGTTCGACCTCTTCGTCGTCGACGTGAACATGCCGAAGATGAACGGATACGCCTGCGTCGAGTCGCTGCGCTCGGAGACGGTCGGCACCGCCGCGCCGGTCGTCATGATCAGCACCGAGGACCGGCCGGGCGACGCCGAGCGGGCGTACCGGGCCGGCGCGAACCTCTATCTGGTCAAACCGGTGGCCGGCGATCGTCTGGTCCGGGTCGCCGGCATGCTCACCGCCGTGGAGGTGGCGGCATGAACCCGCTGCTCGCCCAGTTCCTGGCTGAGGCGAACGACCTGCTGGCCCAGGTCGACGAGGGCCTGCTCCAGCTGGAGCGGGTGCCCGGCGACCCGGAGCTGGTCAACGAGGTGTTCCGGGCCGCGCACACCTTCAAGGGCTCGTCCGGCCTCTTCGACTTCCCGGAGCTGACCCGGCTCACCCACGCCGCCGAGGACCTGCTCGACGCGGTCCGCGGCGGCCGGCTGGCACTCGACTCCCAGATGACCGACGACCTGCTGGCCGCGTTCGACCTGATCCGCGGCTGGCTTGCGCACGTCACCGCGCACGAGCGGCTCCCGGCCAGCGCCGGCGGCGACGCGGCCGGCCTGATCACCCGGCTGCGCTCCCCGCTCGGCGGCGGCGACACCGCCCCGGCCGCCGCGACCGCCGGCGTCCCGGCTCCGGTGATCAGCGCGGCCCCCGACTGGCTGGCCTGGTTCGACGCGGAGTGGCTCACCGAGATCGCCGCCTGGCTCGGCACCACCTCGTCGACCATGCGGTTCGTCCACTACACGCCGGACACCGACTGCTTCTTCCGGGCCGAGGACCCGCTCCACCTGGTCCGGCAGGTGCCCGCCCTGGAACGGCTCGGCCTGGTGCAGCCGCCGGCCTGGCCCGACCCGGAGGACTACGACGAGTACACCTGCCTGATCTCCTTCGTCGTGGCCACCCGGGCCGCGCTCGGCGAGCTGGACTACCTGTTCCGCTACGTCCCCGACCAGATCGAGATCGTCGAGCTGGACGCCGGCGCGATCACCCGCCACCTCAGCGGCGAGCCACCGCTCACCGCGGAGGAGCCGGTCACCGTCGCCATCACCCCGATGATCGACACCGAGCTGGCCGCCGACGCCCGGGCCGTGCTCCGCGCCGCGCACAGCGCCCTGACCATGGAGGGCGTGGTCAACGAGGGGCCCCGGCTGCGGTCGGTACGGCACGCGGTCACCGCGGCGGCCCGCGCCCTCGGCGTGCCGGTGGACCTGGCCGAGTCCGGCCCGGACGAGTTGCTCGCGACGGTCGCCCGGCTCGCCGGTGAGGCCGCGCCCGCCCCGGCCATGGCGGCGCCGATGTCGGACATGTCCGACGTAGCGGTGCCGCCGCCCCCGCCGATGGTGGTCCCGGCCGATGCGCCCGGCCGCGCCGACGACCCGGGCGGTCAGGTCGGCACCCGCGTCCTCAAGGTCGACCAGGAGAAGGTGGACCGGCTGATGGAGCTGGTCGGCGAGCTGAACGTGGCGAAGAACGGCCTGACCTTCCTGGCCGACGCGGCCGAGGAGGAGTTCGGCAGCCGGGTGCTCAGCCGCCGCATCAAGGACCAGTACGCGGGCATGCACCGGATCGCCGAGGAGCTGCAGGCGGCCGTCATGGACGTCCGGATGCTGCCGCTGTCGGTGGCCTTCGGCCGGTTCCCGCGACTGGTGCGCGACCTCAGCCGGCGGCTCGGCAAGACCATCGACCTGGTCACCGAGGGCGAGGACACGATGGCCGACAAGGACGTCATCGAGGCGCTCGGCGACCCGCTGGTGCACCTGGTGCGCAACAGCCTCGACCACGGCATCGAGACGGCCGAGGAACGGCTCGCGGCCGGCAAGCACGGCGCGGCCAAACTGACCCTCGCCGCGGTGGCCGACGGCGACGCGGTCATCGTCGAGGTGGCGGACGACGGACGAGGTGTCGACCCGGAGCGGGTCAAACGCAAGGCGTACGAGAAAGGCCTGATCTCCGAGGAGGAGCTGGAGACCCTGACCGACACCGAGGCCGTCGACCTGGTCTTCCGTCCGGGGTTCTCGACCGCCGACCAGGTTTCGGACCTCTCCGGGCGGGGAGTCGGCATGGACGCCGTCCGGGCCAGCGTGGAGAAGCTCGGCGGGACCGTCACGATGCGCTCCAAGCTGGGCCAGGGCACGTCCACCCGGCTGCGGCTGCCGCTGTCGATGGCGGTCACCCAGGTGATGGTGGTCAGCGTCGCGGGGCAGCGCTTCGGCATCCCGGTGGACCTGGTCGTCGAGACGGTCCGCGTGCCCGCCGGCGAGATGAGCCGGGTGCTGCACCAGGAGGTGGTGATGATGCGCGGCGAGGTGGTCCCGGTCGTCGACCTCGCCCGTGCCCTGGACATGCCGTGGACGCTCGCCGAGGGCGCCGACCGTCCGATCCTCGTGGTCAGCGTGAACAACCAGCGGGTCGGCCTGCTGGTCGAACAGTTCCACCGCGAGGTCGACGTCATCCTCAAGCCGATGGAGGGCCTGCTGGCGTACGCCGACGAGTTCTCCGGAACCGCCCTGCTGGGCGACGGTCTCGTCCTGCTGGTGCTCAACATGAAGGAGGTGCTCGGCCTTGCCGCTCGAGTTGCATGAGGAGACCGCCAACCTGGTCGGTGTGGTCACCGTCGACGAGGTGGAGCAGCTGGCCGGATGGCTGCGGACCGCCAAGCGGCCGAAGGTGTCCCTGCGCCGATGCAACCATCTGCACACCGGCGCACTCCAGGCCCTGCTTCTTTTCAAGCCGAAGATTTCTTCAGCGCCGAATGACGCCTTCCTGGCGGCTCAGGTGCTGCCGCTGCTCACCGGGAGCAACGGCCCAGCCCACAAGCAGGGAAGCGATCCTCCATGACCACTGTGATGCTCGTCGACGACTCCGCCACCATGCTCATGAGCCTGAAGTCCATCCTCACGAAGGCGGGTTACGCCGTCGAGACCGCGGGCCACGGCAAGGAGGCGCTCGACAAGCTCGGCAAGGGTGTCAAGCCGAACCTGATCATCAGCGACGTCAACATGCCGCAGATGGACGGGATCACCTTCGCCCGCGAGGCCCGCAAGGCCCCGGGCATGCGTTTCACCCCGATCCTCATGCTGACCACCGAGTCGGAGCAGACCAAGCGTGCCGAGGCGAAGGCCGCCGGCGCCACCGGATGGCTGGTCAAGCCGGTCGGCCCGGACCAGCTTCTCGGCGTGATCAAGCAGGTTCTCCCCGGGGCCTGACCGACTGACCGGCGAAACGGAGGTATCGCATGCCAAGTCTTCTCCGCAAGCTCTCGCTGGCCCAGGCCGAGCCGGAGGAGCCGGCGCTGCGCCCCGACGTGGTGGCCGGCGCGCTCGACGCGGTCCCGTCGTACTGCGACGTGGTCGACGGGCACGTGCACGACGTCATCGAGCAGACCGGTGAGGCCGCGTACGCGATCATCCAGCAGCTCGTGAAGGTCGACTCACTGGCGGAGGTGATGGCCGGCGACGTGGCACAGCTCGCCGGCACCCTCACCCGGACCGAGACCGAGCTGAGCCAGGTCAGCGCCGGCAACGACCAGCTGGTGGGCCGCCTGATCTCGTACTTCCTGCACCGCGACCACCAGATCCGGGCGCTGGTCGACCAGATGCGCGAGCTCGACCAGCACGTCAAGCAGATCGAGGAGGTCAGCCGGGCGACCAACATCCTCGCCCTGAACGCGATGATCGAGGCGGTCCGGGCCGGGGAGGCCGGCGAGGGCTTCTCGGTCGTCGCCGACGAGGTCCGCAAGCTGGCCCACCGGTCGGCCGAGGCCGCGCACGGCATCGGCTCGAGCATCGGCGACCTGACCGCCAAGCTGGACGCGGTCCTCTCCGACGACAGCCAGTTCGACCGCGCCCAGGACATGCCGGAGACCAGCGAGGAGACCGCCATGACCCGGCGGCTCGGCGGCATCGCCAACGCCCAGCGGGAGATGTCGGAGATGGTCGCCGGCATCCTCAAGGACACCGTCAAGGCCGCCGACCAGGTGCAGCGCAGCTCGGACGCGCTCACCTCGGAGACCACCGGCGCGGTCGGGCACGTCCAGTTCCAGGACATCAGCCGGCAGATGCTGGAGCACGTCGCCGAGGCGGTCGGCGACGTCCGGCGGCAGACCGAGGACGTCGTGGCCTACGTCAGTGGCGGCCTCACCGAGGAGGAACTGATGGCCCGCCGGATCAGCGTGGAGGACCTCCGTGCCAAGCACGTGATGTCCCGGCAGCGGACCACGCACGCCGCGCAGACCGGCGGCGCCGAGCACACCGACGCCGAACCCCTCATCGAACTGTTCTGACCAGCGATGACCAGCCCAGCGAGAGGTGCCGCCATGGCCCGCATCGAGAACTACGGCCAGGACCAGCCGACCGAGCAGGACGCCGTGAGGGCTCTCGCGGACCTCGTCGGGCCACAGATGGCCGAGGGACTGTGGGGCCTGTCGGTGCAGGCGCTCGGCCTCCGGCGCCCGGTCAGCACACCCGCCGAACTGCGGCGTGTCGCCGAGCACGTGATGGAGGTCGGCGAGCTGAGCCGGGTGGCCGGCCGCTCGCTCAAGGTCCGCATCATCACCTACGAAGCGCTCGCCAGGACGGTCAAGGCGTGATCCTGGACACGTACCCGGAACTCCACGACCGGCGGCGGCTGCTCGCGCTGGCCCGGATCGGCGTGGACCGGCAGATGGAGCGGCCCGAGCTGACCGAGATGGTGGAGTCGGTCACCGGACGGATCGACACCCCGTTCGCGGTGATCAGCGTGCTGCTCGACGGCGCGCAGGTCTTCCTGGCCGGCGCCGGCCCGGTTCCCGAGTGGATCGGCGAGGCCGGCGGCACCCCGATCGAGTGGGCGTTCTGCCTGCCGATGCTGCGAACCCCGAAGCCCTGGTTCGTCGGTGACTTCGCCGCGGACCCGGCCTACCGCGACAATCCGCTGGTCACCGTCGAGGGCGTGCGGTCGTACGTGGCGGCGCCCCTGATCACCAGCGACGGCGTGGTGATCGGTGGCCTGTGCGGCCTGGACGTCCGTCCCCGCGACTTCGGCGACGACGAGCTGCGGATCATGCGCGAGCTGGCCGCGGAGACGGTCCGCCGCATCGAGGCACGGGCCGAGCCTGCCATCATGGTGCCGTGACGTTCTCCCTGCCGGTGCCCGCCGAAGCCAACGACCTGCTCAACCGCGACCCGCTCGCGGTGACCCTCGGAATCGTGCTGGACCAGCAGATCACCCTGGAGAAGGCGTTCACCTCACCGTGGGTGCTGGCGCAGCGGCTCGGCCACGAGCCCACCGCCGCCGAGCTGGCCGACTTCGACCCGGAGGCGCTGGTCGCGATCTTCTCCGAGCCGCCCGCGCTGCACCGCTTCCCGAAGGCGATGGCGGCTCGGGCGCAGGAGGTCTGCCGCGTCATCACCGACGAGTACGCCGGCGACCCCGCCGGCCTCTGGCGCGACGCGGCCACCGGCGCCGAGCTCTACCGGCGGATCCTCGCGCTGCCCGGCTTCGGCAAGCAGAAGGCGCAGATCTTCGTGGCGCTGCTCGGCAAGCTCTGCGACGTCCGGCCCGAGGGCTGGCGCGAGGCGGCCGGCGGCTACGGCGAGGAGGGCTCCTACAAGTCGGTCGCCGACATCGTCGACGCCGCGTCCCTGGCCCGGGTCCGCGCCTACAAGAAGCAGGTCAAGGCCGAGGCGAAAGCGGCAAAAGAGGCCTGAGTCCCGGCCCCGGTGGGCGGGACGGCCCGGCCGGTGGGAGGATGGCGGGGTCGATCGGAGACCTCGCGTGAAGAAGCACCCGGAGCGTCCGGTGTTGATCACCGATGCCGCTCGCAGCCAGGACGATCAGCTTCGCAGCCGCCAGATCCGCTACGTCACGATGATGAGCGTGCGGGCACTCTGCCTGATCCTCGGCGGGATCCTGATCAGTGCCCGGGTCCCGCTCCTGCCGCTCTGGCTGGCGCTGTGTGCCCTGGGCATGGTCCTGCTCCCGTGGATGGCCGTGCTGATCGCCAACGACCGTCCCCCCAAGACCAGGGAGGAGCGAGCGGCCGACGCCGCCGCCCGCGAGGACGTCCGCCGCGCCCTCACCGAGCCACCCCCGGAGCCCGACTACATCACCATCGACGCCGAGGTGGTCGACGACCCCCGCTCCCGCAAGGACTGAAAACCCTCAAGATCAAACCCCCGCGGCGGTACGGTCCCCGAGCCCCGTGGCCGCGCAAGAGGCCTCCGCCTCGCCCCACCAGCACCAAGCCACCCACCCCACGCCGCGCTGTCGTGCGCCGTCTCGCGCCGCGCCGGCCGGCTCGCCCACTCCCGTGCCCGGCCGCCCCGCGCCGGTCGGCTCGCCTGCTCCGTGCCCGGCTACCCCGCGCCGGTCGGCTCGCCTGCTCCGTGCCCGGCTACCCCGCGCCGGTCGGCTCGCCTGCTCCGTGCCCGGCTACCCCGCGCCGGCCGACTCGCCTACTCCGTGCCCGGCCGCCCCGCGCCGGCCGACTCGCCTACTCCGTGCCCGGCCGCCCCGCGCCGGCCGACTCGCCCACTCCGTGCCCGGTCACCCCACGCCGCGCCGAATCGCCCTCGCCCGCTTCGTGCCGGGCCACCCCGCGCCGGCCGCTCGCCGACCAGGGCCGGCGTGGGTGTCGAGCAGCGCCGGCGAGTCGGGCGGCGGAGGGTTCACGGGCCAGGCAGCGTCGTCCGGAGCCGGTCCGGGGCAAGCGCACGCGACAGGGGCAGCGCCGAACGAGCTAGGCAGCGCCGGCCGGAGCCGGCCGGGCCCCGATCCGGGAGACGGCGCGGGCACCGAGCGCCGCCCCCGCCCGCAGCGCGTCCGACGGTCCCGCTCCCGCCCGCCAGGCGGCGATCAACCCCGCCGCGAAGGCGTCCCCGGCGCCGGTGGGGTCCTTCACCGGCACCGGCGAGACGACAATCGGCCACACCCCGCCCGAGCCGGCCCACACCGCCCCGCCCGCGCCCTGTTTCACCACCGCGTTGCGCACGTGAGCCGTCAACCGCCCCGCCTGTTCGGCCGCGCTGCCCGGCCCCGCGAGCACGTCGGCCTCGTCGGCGTTGCACAGGAGCAGGTCGGTGTCCCGTACCCAATCCAGGAACCGACCGGCCCCCGCATCGCGCAAGGGGCCCGCGGACGCCGCGTCGACGCTCACCGTGAGCCCCGACCGCGACGCGGCCGTGAGGGCCGCCAGGCCCGCCGGACGGGAGCCGACGTGCAGCAGCGGGTAGGCCGACAGGTGCAGGTGGCTTCCGGCCGGAGCGGCGGCGATCACGGCGGTCACGTGGTCCGCGGCGAGGCGCAGCGAGGCGCCCCGATCGGTGATCATGGTGCGCTCGGCCGCCCCGGTGAGAACCACCACACTGCCGGTGGCGACACCCGGCAGCACCTGCACCGCGCACCGCACCCCGGCGGCGGTCAGCTCGGCCACCCGGTCGCGGCCGGCCCGGTCGTCGCCGACGGCCGCGATCAGCGTCACCGCCCGGCCGGTGGAGGCCAGCCAGGCGGCCGTGTTCGCGGCCTGGCCGCCACCGGCGACCCGGATCGCCGCGTCCGTGTCGGAGCCGGTCCGGATCTCTCCGGCGTGCTCGACCAGGACGTCGGTGACCAGGTCGCCGACGACGAGGATCACGCGGGGACGGCGAAGCCGACCGGCGCCGCCGAGCCGTCGGTCGCGGCCACCGCGATCTCGGCGGCCAGGGCGGCGTTGCGCAGGATGATCCGGATGTTGACCGCCAGGCTCCGGCCCTCGGTGCTGGAGTGGAAGTGGCCCAGCAGGAACGGGGTGACCGCCTTGCCGGTGATGTTCTGCTCGGCGAGCAGGTCCAGCCCGGTCGCCAGGGTCCGGTCGTGCAGGGCCGGGTCGAGCTGCTCGTCGGCCGGCAGAGGGTTGGCCAGCACCAGCGCGCCCTCGGCGACGCCCTGGTCGGCGCGGGCCTTGATGAAGTCGGCGACCTGTTTCGGCGAGTCGAGCTGCCAATCGAGGTCGAAGCCGCCGTCGGTGATGAAGAAGCCGGGGAAGCGGCGGGTCCGGTAGCCGGCGACGGAGACGCCCAGGGTCTCCAGCCGCTCCAGGGTGGCGCCGACGTCCAGGATCGACTTGACACCGGCGCACACCACGACGATCGGCGTACGGGCCAGCGCGGTCAGGTCGGCGGACTCGTCATACGTGACGTTCGCCTCCCGGTGGACGCCGCCGAGCCCGCCGGTGGCGAACACGCCGATCCCGGCCGCGGCGGCGATGGCGCTGGTGGCCGCCACCGTGGTCGCCCCGTCGGCGCGCCGGGCCGCGGCGATCGCCAGGTCGCGCACCGACAGCTTGGCCACCGACTCGGCCGACGCCAGGCGCTCCACCTGGGCGTCCTCCAGCCCGACGATCACCTCGCCGTCGATCATGCCGATGGTCGCCGGCACCGCCCCGTTGTCCCGGACGGCCTGCTCGATCTCCCGGGCGACCCGGATGTTGTCGGGGTGCGGGAGCCCGTGCGAGATGATCGTGCTCTCCAGAGCCACCACGGGCCGGCCGTCCCGGCGGGCACGGATCACGTGCTCGCCGTATCGAATCGCGAAGTCAGTCACGGGGTAAACCGTACGGCTCTCACCCCTCGCGTTGTCGTTGGACCGCTCAGGCGTGAGGTGTCAGACTTGGCGGCTGGAGCTTGGCTTATTTCATGAAGGGCAGATAACCGTGAGCACCCAGATCCTGGAGCGTCCGGAAACTCAGGACACCGACACCGGTCCCGAAATGTTCCACTACGTGCGCAAGGAGAAGATCGCCGAGAGCGCCGTCATGGGCACTCATGTGATCGCTCTCTGCGGCGAGACGTTCCCGGTGACCAAGTCGCCGAAGCCGGGCTCGCCGGTGTGCCCGCAGTGCAAGGAGATCTACGAAGCCATGAAGGCCTGATCGGGGCGTGACGGGCGGATACCCGCTGCTCGTCGCGGATCTGGTCGGTGTGGCGGTGTTCGCTGCCTCCGGCGCCTCGGCCGGCGTGGCGAAACGACTCGACCTGTTCGGTGTCGCCTTCGTCGGATTCGCGGCCGCACTCGGTGGCGGCATCCTGCGTGACCTGGTGATCGGCGCCGCGCCTCCGCTGGCATTCGCGGACTGGCGGTATGCGGTGACCGCGGTGGCCGCCTCGATCGCGGCGTTCTGGCTGCACCCGGCGTTGCACCGGGTGCGGCGTACCGTGCTGGCACTGGACGCCGCCGGTCTCGGCCTGTTCACCGTGACCGGCACGCTGAAGGCGCTGGAGGCGGGTGTGCCCGCGGTCGGCGCCTGCCTGGTGGGGATGCTTACAGGGATCGGTGGGGGCGTCATCCGCGACCTGCTCACCGGCGAGATCCCGGTGGTGCTGCAACGAGAGATCTACGCGGTGGTCGCCCTCGGCGGCGCCGTGCTGGTGGCGGTCCTGCACCGGCTCGGCCTGGCCGGTGTGATCCCGCTCGCGGCCGCCGCGGTCGCGATGACGGCTGTCCGGCTGATCGCGCTGCGCCGGCGCTGGTCGGCCCCCGTCGCGGTGCCGTGACGCCGGCGGGCAACATTCCACGGCTATGCTGGACCCCGCCTCCGCGCCCCTTCATCGCGGGGGTTTTTCCTTGGGAGAAGGGACCATCGCAGTTTGAGCCCGCCTGTGCCGAACCTGGAGATCTTTCCGCCGCTGCGGGACTGGCAGCGTAAGGCGATGGTGACGTACCTTCGTCGCCGTTCCGAGGACTTCATGGCCGTGGCGACGCCCGGCGCCGGCAAGACCACGTTCGCGCTGCGGATCGCGGCCGAGATGCTCGTCGACGGCACGTGCGACGCGGTCACCGTGGTCTGCCCGACCGAGCACCTGAAAACGCAGTGGGCGCAGGCGGCGGCCCGGGTCGGCATCCAGCTGGACCCGAAATTCCGCAACTCCGACGTGCACTCGTCCCGCGACTTCCACGGCGCGGTGCTCACCTACGCCCAGGTCGGCATGGCCCCGGCGGTGCACAAACGGCGTACCCTGTCGCGCCGCACGTTCGTGATCCTCGACGAGATCCACCACGCCGGCGATTCGCGGACCTGGGGCGACGGGGTCAAGGACGCCTTCGAGCCCGCCGAGCGGCGCCTGCTGCTCACCGGGACACCGTTCCGGTCCGACGAGAACCCGATCCCGTTCGTGTCCTACGAGCGCGGCCAGGACGGCATTCAGAGATCAAAAGCCGATTCGGTGTACGGCTACGCCGACGCGCTACGGGACCGGGTCGTGCGCCCGGTGCTGTTCATGGCCTACTCCGGTGAGACCCGGTGGCGGACCAATGCCGGTGACGAGCTGGCCGCCCGCCTCGGCGAGCCGATGACCAAGGACCTGGTCGCGCAGGCCTGGCGCACCGCCCTGGACCACCGGGGCGACTGGATGCCGCAGGTGATGCGAGCCGCCGACGCCCGCCTCACGAAGATCCGCGAGCACGGCATGACCGACGCGGGCGGCCTGGTCATCGCGAGTGATCAGCAGTCCGCCCGGGCGTATGCGAAGCTCCTGCACGACCTGACCGGCGAGCCGGCCACCGTGGTCCTCTCCGACGACGAGGGCGCCTCCGGCCGGATCGCCGAGTTCGCCGCCTCGGAGAAACGCTGGATGGTGGCTGTCCGGATGGTGTCCGAGGGCGTCGACATCCCGCGCCTGGCCGTCGGCGTCTACGCCACCAGCGCCTCCACCCCGCTCTACTTCGCCCAGGCGATCGGCCGTTTCGTGCGGTCCCGGGTGCCCGGCGAGACGGCCACCGTCTTCCTGCCCAGCGTGCCGCACCTGCTCGGCCTGGCCAGCGAGATGGAGGCGCAGCGCAATCACGTGATCGGCGCGCCCAAGGACAAGGACGGGCTCGACGACGACATCCTGGAGCGGGCGCAGAAGACCGAGGACGCGCTCGGCGACCTGGACAAGATGTTCGAGGCGCTGTCCGCCACCGCCGAGCTGGACCAGGTCATCTACGAGGGCACGTCGTTCGGCACCGGCGCGCGCACCGGGACGGCCGAGGAGGCCGACTATCTGGGGCTGCCGGGCCTGCTCACCCCGGACCAGGTGACCACCCTGCTGAACAAGCGCCAGGCCGACCAGATGGCGGCCCAGAAACGGCGGCAGGCGGAGGAGGTCCGCACCGAGGTGGCGGAGCGTCCGGAGCCGGTCGTGCCGATGAGCGCGGGGGAGCGGCGCAACAGCCTGCGCCGCCAGCTGAACACTCTTGTCGCGGCCCATCACCACCGGACCAACCTCCCGCACGGGAAGATCCATGCCGAGCTGCGGCGCATCTGTGGCGGTCCGCCCAGCGCGCAGGCCACGATCGAGCAGCTCGAGGAGAGGATCGCCACGATCCAGTCCTTCTAGGGCCACGACGTTCTCTCCGATCAGTCCCGTCGGTGCCGATAGAGCGCGGGGAGGGGATACATGCGGGAGATCACACGCGAGGCGGCTCGTCTGCTGGAGCGGGCGATGACCGGCGAGGCCGCCGCGGTCCGGGAACGGGCCGAAACGGTGCTGCGGTCGGCCTCCGGCGACCTCGCCGACGGCCCGGCCTGCATGCATTTCGTCCGGTCCGTGACGTTCATCGCGCAGGCGGAGCCGACACGCGCGATCGAGGCGGCCGAGCTGATGCTGGCAGCGGCCGAACGCGAGGGCAGCGCCGGCTGGCAGGCCTGCGCTCTCGCCACCCGCGCCTGGCAGCTGCACCGCCGGGACAAGATGAGCCCGGCCGAGAGCGACATCGACAGGGTCCTGCGGGATCTCGTGACCGCCGAGTCGCTGGCGGCCGAGGAGCGCGAGCCGATCGCCGCTCTCAACTCCCTGGTGGCGGTGGCGATCGGCTACTGGGAGCTGCGCCTCTACGAGCTGGCGGAGCCGCAGTTCCGGATGGCCTACGAGATGAGCCGTGCCGAGGACGGCCAGAACGGCAACCGTGCCATGTGGCTGCTCAACCTCGCCGAGATGCACCTCGGCTGGGCCCTGGAGCTCTATCAGATCTCCCACGTCGAGGAGGCCGAGGAGCACACCGCCGAGGCGGAGCGCTACGCCGTCCGGGCCGCCGAGGAGGTCTCCGGCGACGACGCGGCCGCCTGGCGGGAGAATGCCCTGCTGTACGCCGCCTGCTCCCGGGCCGACCGGCACGATCCGGTGGGCGCCGCGGCCGACATCGAGATCTACCTGGCTCGTCTGGTGGCCCGCGGATTCATGCCGGACGCCCTGACCATCAGCAAGCCCTTCTACGCGGTCGCTCTGAGCCGCTCAGGGCGGCCGGAGGAGGCCCTGCAGGTGATGGCCGACGCCGTGCGTGATCTGCCGGTGGACGCCGACTGGCTGGTCCTGGCGAGCACCCACCGGACCAGGGCGGTCCTGATGGCCCAGCTCGGCTCCGAGGACGCCCGGGCCACCCTCGCCTACGGTGACGCGCTCGCCGCCGCGCTCTGGCGCCAGCGGCTGAACACCCTGCACGCCGCCCGCAGCCTGCACGACCTGGAGGCGTTGCGCCTGCAGCACGAGCAGATGGCCCGCGCCGCCGACCTGGACGCGCTGACCGGCATCGCGAACCGGCGGGCCTTCGACCACGCGCTGGAGGACGCCGGGTCGTCGCCGGACGCCGGCCGCCGCCGGATCGCCGTGCTGCTGATCGACACCGACCGGTTCAAGCAGATCAACGACACGTACGGCCACGCGGCCGGTGACACCGCGCTGCGTGCCATCGCCACCGCGCTGAACGCTCAGGCCGGCCCCGGTGATCTCGTCGCCCGGCTGGGCGGCGACGAGTTCGCGGCCCTGCTCGACGGCAGCGACCAGGCCGCCATCGTCGACGTGGCAGTCCGCATGGTCCGGGCGGTGCGGGCGATCCCGGACTGCCCCGCCACCGTGAGCATCGGGATCGCGGTGGCGCCCGCCGACGAGCTCCCGGCCGCCCTGGAACGTGCCGACGAGGCCATGTACGCCGTCAAGCGCGCCGGAGGCGACGGGATGCAGCTGTGTGACGACGACGAGGCGGCGCTGGCCGCCTGACGCAGAACGGGCGCTCCCTGCAGGGGAAGCGCCCGTTCTTGTCACACGTATCGGTTGGGGGACCGCTGCTAGTTGCTGGAGTTCGACATCATGTCCGCGCCGCGCCAGGTGAACTCGGGGTCAGCCGCGTACTGAACCGCGATCTTCACCAGGTCCTCGGCGTACCGGTTGGCGTGGTGGCCACAGAAAACGAGTTCACTGCCACCCGCCAGGGTCAAACGGAGCTTCCCTGCTGCATTGCAGCGGTCGCACCGTTCATCGGCTGCGGGGCCGGCCAGACTTCCTGCCGACGGCGTGAGAGTCGGGGTCATCGCCTTCCTCCTCTGTTCGTCACCGATGAACATGTTCCTCGGCTACTGCTCACACATCGTGCAACACCCTGCACCGTTGCAGCCTTCCCAGAGTGCCCCGGGGGGACCGGGATCACACGTTGGTTCCGGCTAGTGTGCCGTGATCCAAGGGTGCCACGTCAACGATCACTTCTGCACAACGGTCTGATCACCACCCGTTGATGTACGGGTGGTGACCAATCAGACACTGAATGTTGACCAAAGGATCTAGTCGAGGTAGTCCCGGAGGACCTGAGACCGCGACGGGTGCCGCAGTTTCGACATGGTCTTCGACTCGATCTGCCGGATCCGCTCCCGGGTCACCCCGTAGACCTGACCGATCTCGTCGAGCGTGCGCGGCTGCCCGTCGGTCAGGCCGAACCGCAGCCGGACCACACCCGCCTCACGCTCGGACAGCGTCTGCAGAACCTGCTGAAGCTGGTCCTGCAGGAGCGAGAAGGACACCGCGTCGACCGCGACGACCGCCTCGGAGTCCTCGATGAAGTCACCGAGCTGGCTGTCGCCCTCGTCGCCGATCGTCTGGTCGAGCGAGATCGGCTCCCGAGCATACTGCTGGATCTCCAGCACCTTCTCGGGCGTGATGTCCATCTCCTTGGCCAGCTCCTCCGGGGTGGGCTCACGGCCCAGGTCCTGGAGCAGCTCGCGCTGGATACGGCCGAGCTTGTTGATGACCTCGACCATGTGCACCGGTATACGGATGGTGCGGGCCTGGTCGGCCATGGCGCGGGTGATGGCCTGACGGATCCACCAGGTGGCGTACGTGGAGAACTTGTAGCCCTTGGTGTAGTCGAACTTCTCGACCGCGCGGATCAGGCCGAGGTTGCCCTCCTGGATCAGGTCGAGGAACGCCATGCCCCGGCCCGTGTAGCGCTTGGCCAGCGACACGACGAGACGGAGGTTGGCCTCGAGCAGGTGGTTCTTGGCCCGCTCGCCGTCCCGGTTGATCCACTTGAGGTCGCGCTCGAAGTTGCGCTCGAGCGTCTCCTCACCCTCGTCGGCGGCGCGCAGCCGCTCGGCGGCGTAGAGGCCGGCCTCGATCCGCTTGGCGAGCTCGACCTCCTGCTCCGCGTTGAGCAGCGGAACCTTGCCGATCTGCTTGAGGTAGGCGCGGACCGAGTCGGCCGAGGCGGTCAGCTCCGCGTCACGGCGGGCCTGCTTGAGAGCCTCGGACTCCTCGTCGTCCCACTCGAAGTCGCCGTCGGTGGCCGAGCTGGCGGCGTCGGTGGCGGCAGCCGCGACCATGGCCGGCGGCTCCTCGACGACCACGTCCTCGATCTCGGCGGCGAGCTCCTCGGGATCGATCTCCTCGCCGGGGCCCTCCTCGCCGGGCTGGGCCGGCTTGCCGGGCACGGCCTTCTTGGCCGGCGCGGCGGTCTTGGCGGCGGTGGCCTTGCGGACCGGCGCCGCCTTCTTGGCCGGGGCCGGCGTGGCGTCGCCGCCGACGGCCGGGGCGGCCTGTTTGGGTGCGGGCGCCGCCTTCTTGGCCGGCGCGGTCTTGGCGGTGGTGGCCCGGGACGCCGGGGTGGTGGAGCGGGCGGCGGCGACCTTCGGCCGGCGGGTGCTGGCGGAGCCGTCGACCACGACCGTGATGCCGGCGTCCACCAGCCCGCGCAGGATCTTCTTGGCCTGCGCCGGGTTCACCGCGGCGGACTCGAGCGTGTGCGCGACCTGGGCCGATGTGAGTTGCCCGCCCGCACCCTGGGCATGGGTGATCAAGGCCTCGGTGAGAGAGCGAACGTCGGCACCGTTCTGGTGGGCTTCTGTCACGAATGACCTTCCGGAGGCGATGAGGTTGGGCACGGCCACGGTCCAGCGCAGCACGCGGGGGCGAGCGTCGCCGGAGTCGGTTTGTGGGGGCCCCCGGGTCACGGACCGTACCGGTGGCGTGTCCGTGAAGCGGTGGGCAGGGGTGAATTGTAGCGCCGCTTACCGAGATCCTCCGCCCACAGCACGCCGCCGGGGCCCGACGACCTCGTCAGAGACGCCTGAAGCGAGAATGCTATCGGCGGAAAGGACCCATACGTGAGCGAGATTCCGGTGATATCGACACCCGGCGAGCTGTTGTCCGTGGCCCTGCGGATCGCCCGGGAGGCGGCCGTGACGGCCCGCAGGATGCGCGACGAGGCGATCGGCGACGTCCAGACCAAGAGCACCGACACCGACGTGGTCACCGCGGCCGACAAGGCGGTGGAGCGGCAGGTGGTGGAGGCGCTGGCGAAGGAGCGGCCCGGCGACGGCGTGCTCGGCGAGGAGTACGGCGACTCGCGGAGCGTGGATCCCGGCGCGGTCCGCTGGATCCTGGACCCGATCGACGGCACCGTGAACTACCTGTACGGCCTGCCGCAGTACGCGGTGTCGCTGGCGGCCGAGCGCGACGGCGAGGTGGTGGCCGGGGTGGTGATCAACGCGGCCACCGGCGACGAGTGGACGGCCACCCGGGGCGGCGGCGCGTGGCGGGCCGGGCGGCGCCTCAGCGGCTCGGAGCGGACCACTCTGGACCAGGCCCTGGTCGGGACCGGGTTCGGCTACGACGCGCGGCGGCGGGCCCATCAGGGGGCGGTGCTGGCCCGGCTGATCACCCGGGTGCGTGACATCCGGCGGTTCGGCGCGGCGGCCCTGGACCTCTGCCTGGCCGCCGAGGGTTCGCTCGACGCGTACTTCGAGAAGGGTCTCAACCCGTGGGACCATGCCGCCGGCGGGCTGATCGCGGCCGAGGCGGGCCTGATTGTCGCGGGGTTGTCCGGGGAGCCGGCCGGCGACCGGATGCTGGTGGCCGCCCCGCCGGCGCTCTTCCCGGCCCTGCACGACGCGCTGGTCGAGCTGGACGCGGCCGGCGGCCCGTGAGCACGCCGGCCACGGCCGGATCACTCGGTGTCGGGCTCGGTGGTCTCGGTGACCGGCTTGAGGCAGGCGCCCGGGGGCAGGGTCGGCTCGCCCTCGGCGCCCAGCGACTGGTTCACCTCGGTGGTGGTGGCCAGCGCCTGGAACTTGTCGCCGATGATGATGTCGACGACGTCGCCCTTGCGCTTGGCGTTGTAGACCATCGTCGACTGGGCCAGGAAGTACGCATTGAGCAGCTGCGCCTTGCCGACGGTGTCCGGCCCGTACCGGATCTCGGCCACGCCCTCGACCTTGGTCTTGCTCTTGCCCGGCTTGTCCACCACGAACCGGCGGTTGGCGAACTCGTTGGTGACCTGCTCGGCCAGATCGGCCTTGGTGGTGCCGTTGTACACCTTGATCTTGACCACGGCCGGGTCGTTCGGCAGGCGGATGTCGGCCAGCGGCGCCCCGGGCGGACAGCCGCCGCCCGTGCTGCCGCGCTGTGTGTCCCGGAAGAGGGTGACGACGACGAAGACCACCGCGGCCACGGCGAGCACACCGACGACTACCAGCGCTCGGACGCGGGCAAAGCTCATGGGTCGGCTCCAGGATCGGGGGACGGACCCGGGTGAGGTGCCCGGGCCTGTCGAGAGGTTAACGTCTGTCCGCCAGGGGCGCGGAAACAGGGAATGCTTCCGGCGCGTTGACGATGATCCAGTGGCTGGGGCCCCTACTTTGATGTCGCCTCGGTCACATCGGGAACAATGTGCCGCCGGAGTGCGTACAAGCCTGCCGCGTCAGCGGTAATGTTCCGCGCCCACCGGGGGCGGTTTTCTGAGGTCCGAACGGGTGTCAGAAATCCTCCAGCGGAACCGGGAACCGAAACCCTGCCAATGGCGTTACTAACGCCAAGTGACACATCGATACAGGAGAGTGAAGACCGATGGCCACCGACTACGACGCCCCGCGTCGCGATGAGGTCGACCTCGGCGAGGACAGCCTCGAGGAGCTCAAGGCCCGCCGAGCCGACTCGCAGTCGGGCGCAGTGGACGTCGACGAGGTCGAGGTGGCGGAGAGCTTCGAGCTGCCCGGCGCCGACCTCGCCGACGAGGAGCTCACCGTCAAGGTGCTGCCGATGCAGACCGACGAGTTCCGCTGCTCCCGCTGTTTCCTCGTGCACCACCGCAGCCAGCTCGCGGTGGAGCGCAATGGGGAGCTGATCTGCCGCGAGTGCGCCTGAGCGCACTCGCGCGCAGCGCGCCACATCACCCGATCGCGGCAGCCGCGGTCGGGCGCACGGCGTTCACGGGGGGTTTGACAGGGGGTTTGACCCTGGGGCGTGACCGGGCACAGATGCCGGTGACGACGACGGGGAGGACGACGATGAGCCAGTCTGATCGCGACACCGAGCCCGGTGCCGAGGTCGTGCCCGCAACCGCCCGTACGCCGCAGGACGTGGGCCGCACCGTGGCGGCCCTCACCGCGGACGACCTGGAGCCCGGTGGCCGGCGCCGATTGCTCGGCCGGCTCGCCGGGCAGGTCCGCGGCCGCGACGTGGGACGCCTCTTCCGGCCGAAGGCGGCCCTGCGCTGGATCACCGATCTGGTCGCCGAGGTGGCTCCGCACGTCCCGGTGCGGGACCGGGAGACCCTCCGCCGGCACTTTCCCGGCCTGGACGACCGGGAGCTGGCCGAGCGCCTGATCCGCAACGCGGCCCGTGCCACGGCCGGTGTGGGCGCGGCCGGGGGCGGCGTGGCCTCGGTCGAGTGGGTCGCCGCTCCGACCCTGCTCTCCGCTCCGGTGCTGCTGGCCACCGAGACGGTCGCCGTGGTGGCGATCGAGATCAAGCTGATCGGCGAGCTGCACGAGATCTACGGCCGCCCGATCACCGGGACCGTCGGCGAGCGGGCCCTGAAACTGGTCGAGGCGTGGTCCGGCCGGCGCGGGGTGAACCCGCTGGTCCCCGGCGTCGGGGTGGCCACGGTGCTCGGCACGGCGGCCCGCAAGGAGCTGCAGAAATCACTGATGAAGCGTTTCGGGCGCAACCTGACGACCCTCGGCCCGATGCTGACCGGCGCGGCGGTCGCGAGTTACCTCAACCGGCGGGCCACCCGTCAGGTCGGCGAGAGCGTCCACGCCGATCTGCGCAAGCAGCCGCCGGGTCTGGTCAAGCCCGCTCGGCGCGAGCTCGGCGACTGACCTCCAGCAGCGTGGTCGCCAGCTCGACCGGCCGGCGGGTGCTCACCACCCAGAACGGGGTCGGGTCGGCGGGGTCGTCGAGCAGGATCTGCACGGCCGGGCCGATCCAGGCCCGCTGCACCACGAAGGCCAGCGGATGCGCGCCGACGCCCAGCGCCTCGCGTTTGCCCGCCGCGTCCAGCGCGACCACGCCGGAGATGAACTCGACCGGCAGGCGGGCGTCGTCGACCCGGAGCTCGTCCGCGGTGACCTCGACGGGCAACCGGTTCAGCGGGACGAGGACCAGCAGGCTGAGCGGGAGCAGCACCACGTAGGGCAGCCACACCGGCACCTCGGGGATCCCCAGCATCAGCTCGGTGGCGAGGACCGCGCCGGCCGTGAACGCGGCCGGCCAGGCCCACCACGGGAGCCGGAGCCGTTCCTGATGGGCCGCCACCGTGCGGGCCGGGGACTCGGGTGTCACCCTCGAAGGGTACGGCGCGCCTCCGTGGCCGGGCGCGGCAGGATGGCAGGGTAGGTGCCGCCCGCAGTGCCCCCAGTGAAGGAACACCCGCCGTGACCGATGTGATCGTCCAGGTCCTCCGGATCGACCCGGATCTGCCCCTGCCGGCCTACGCTCATCCCGGTGACGCCGGCGCCGACCTGGTCGCGGCCGAGGAGGCGGAGATCGCCCCGGGCGCCCGCGTCAAGGTCCGCACCGGTGTGGCCATCGCTCTTCCGGACGGCTTCGTGGGCCTGGTTCACCCGCGCTCCGGGTTGGCGGCGCGACTGGGGGTGACGGTCCTCAACGCGCCCGGTACGGTCGACGCCGGTTACCGTGGCGAGATCCTGGTGAACCTGATCAATCACGATCGGGAGAACACCGTCAAGATCTCCCGGGGCGACCGGATCGCCCAGCTCGTGATCCAGCGGGTGGAGCGGGCGGCGTTCCATGCCGTGGACGCCCTCGGCGACACCGTGCGCGGCACGGGCGGCCACGGGTCGACCGGCGGCCACCAGGCCCTCTGAGCTTTGCGAAAAGGAAAGGCTGGCAGTGATGTTCTCCCGTAAGCGCGGTGCCGCGAAGCACGTCCGGTCGGCCGACGCGCCGCCCTCCAAGGCGCTCGCCGACAGCCTCGCCTCCGACGGCACGCCGCCGCCGCCCGAGTTCGGCCCCTGGGACGCGCGGTATGCCCCGGAGGGCGTGCAGCGGCTCGACCTGGGCAGCCTGCAGATCCCCGCGATCGAGGGCGTCGAGGTGCGGGTGCAGGCCAACCCGGACGGCGGTGTGGAGCAGGTCGTCCTGGTCGACGGGGAGAGCGCCCTGCAACTGGGCGTCTTCGCGGCGCCGAGGACCGAGGGCATCTGGAGCGAGGTGCGCGAGGAGATCGCCGGGGCGATGACCGCCGACGGCGTCAGCCCGCGTGAGATCGACGGGCGGTACGGCGTGGAGCTGCTGGCCCGGGTGAACACCCCGGACGGGCCGGCCGACGTGCGGTTCGTCGGCGTGGACGGGCCGCGGTGGATGGTGCGGGCGCTCTACCAGGGCGCGGCCGCCTCCGACCCGGGGCGTGAGGGTGTGCTCGGCGAGGTGCTGTCCGGCCTGGTCGTGGTCCGGGACAACGAGCCCCGCCCGGTGCGTGAGCCGCTGCCGATGCGGCTGCCGAAGGAGATGGCCGAGCAGGGCCAGGCCGCGGCACAGCAGGGCGCCAACGGCAATCCGCTCCAGTGACCTAGATCACCGGTGCGCTTCGGGCGTAGCGTTGTCGTCGCACACACGCGCAGACTGCGTCGCGTCGACGAAGGGTGACGGCGAAGTCATGACCACCGAAGAGCGCACCGGGTTCCGCCGGTTCCTGAGCCGGCTGACGGCGACGGACTCGGAGCTGGACGCGGAGGAGTTGCAGCGGGACAGCGCCAAGTGCGGCGCCGTCCCGGCCGGCGAGTGCAGCCGTGGGCAGGTCGTTTCGGTGTCGGGACGGCTGCGCACGGTGGCGTACACTCCACGCACCAACCTGCCTACGCTGGAGGCCGACCTCTACGACGGCAGTGACGTGGTCACGCTGGTCTTCCTGGGTCGCCGGTCCATCGCCGGCATCGAACCGGGGCGTCAGCTCACCGCGCGAGGCCGGATCGCGATCCGGGACGATCGCAAGGTGATCTTCAACCCCTACTACGAGCTGGAGGCGCCCCGGTGACAGCCGGAAGCGACCCGCGTCACGCCGCGCACGAATCGGTCGAGGAGCGGATCGCCGAACTCGTCGGGGATGCCGAGGAGAAGCTGGCCGCGGAGATCATCGCGGAGCACGACCTCCACCCGGTCACCGAGCCGGAGCCCGACGAGGAGGAGCCCCTCCCGTCGATGAGCGAGCAGATCGCCGAGCAGCTCGGCGGTGTCCGCGGGCTCATCGAGTCGAGTGTCCCGGTGCTGGCGTTCGTCCTGCTCAACGTGCTGCTCAGCCTCGAGGCGCTGGGGCTGGAGAAACGGCAGGCGCTGCTCTGGGCGATCGTCGGGTCGGTCGGCTCGGCGCTGGCCATCGGCGGTGTCCGGCTGGCCCGCCGGCAGCCGATCCGGCACGCGGTGAACGGTCTCTTCGGCATCGCGCTCGGCGCCTGGCTCGCGTGGCGTACCGGGGATGCCAAGAATTTCTATCTTCCCGGCATCCTGCTCACCTTCGGCCAGGCCGCGGTGCTGCTGGTCTCGGTGGTGTTCCGCAAACCGCTCATCGGGTATGCCTGGGGCATCATGGCCAACAAGGGCAAGCAGGACTGGTTCGGCAACGGCCGGCTGTTCCGTACGTTCCAGTGGCTGACCGTGCTCTGGGCCGTCTCGCTCACCGTCCGGGCCGGCATCCAGTACGTGCTCTACCTGATGGGCGAGGCGAACGCGATCGGCGTCGTCCGGATCCTGGTCAGCTGGCCGATCTACGCCGCCACCTTCGCCTTCACCATCTGGGCCATCCACCGGGTGACGTCAGCCCAGCGGCGGGAGCCCACGGTCGCCTAGCACCACCGCGCGGACCTGGTCCTCGACCTCGCTGGTGCACACGAAGATCAACTCGTCGCCGGCCTCCAGCGGGTCGTCCGGCGTCGGCACCACGACCCGCTTGCCGCGCAGGATGGCGACCAGGGCGGCGTCCCGCGGCATCGGCACCGACCGCACCGGTTGGCCCTCGTAGGGCGCGTCCTTCGGCAGGGTGATCTCCACCAGGTTCGCCTCGCCCTGCCGGAAGGTCATCAGCCGGACCAGGTCGCCGACCGTCACCGCCTCCTCGACGAGAGCGGCCATCAGGCGGGGCTTGCTCACCGCCACGTCGACCCCCCACTGCTCGGTGAAGAGCCACTCGTTCTCCGCCCGGTTCACCCGGGCGACCACCCGGGGCACCGCGAACTCGGTCTTGGCCAGCAGCGACACCACCAGGTTGGCCTTGTCGTCGCCGGTCGCCGCGACCACCACGTCGCAGCCGGCCAGATCGGCCTCCTCCAGGCTGCTCAGCTCGCAGGCGTCGGCGAGGACCCAGCGCGCCTCCGGCACCCGCTCCGGGCAGAGCTGCCGGGGGTGCCGCTCGATCAGCATGACCTCGTGCCCGTTGCCGATCAGCTCCTGGGCGATCGACCGGCCCACGTTGCCGGCTCCCGCGATGGCGATGCGCACGGTCAGTTCCCTTCCTTGTCGGCGCCCTGGGCGATGTCCAGCACCTGGTCCACGGTCTCGTCGGTGACCAGCATGTAGACCTGGTCGCCGTCCTGCAGGACGGTGGACGGCTGGGCCAGGGTGCCCATGCCGAACCGGGCCAGATAGGCGACCCGCGCGCCGGTCCGGTCCTCCAGCGCCTTGACCGTGCGGCCGATCCAGTCCCGGTGCAGCGGGGTCTCCACGATGCTGACCACGCTCGTCGGGTCACGGAACACCTCGACCCGCTGATCCGGCACGAGGAACCGATACATCCGGTCGGCGGCCCAGCGGATCGTGGCGATCGTCGGGATGCCCAGCCGCTCGTAGACCTGCGCGCGCCGGGAGTCGTAGATCCGGGCCACCACCCGGGAGACGCCGAACGTCTCGCGGGCCAGCCGGGCCGAGATGATGTTGGAGTTGTCGCCGCTGGAGACCGCGGCGAACGCGTCGGCCCGCTCCACCCCGGCGGCACGCAGCACATCCCGGTCGAAACCGATGCCGTTGACGGTGACGCCGCCGAAACCGTCGCCGAGACGGCGGAACGCGTCCGCGTCGCGATCGATCACGGCGACCTGATGACCCTGGGCGTCGAGCTTCTGGGCCAGCGTCGAACCGAGCCGGCCGCACCCCATGATGACCACGTGCACGGTTCGTGCCCTCCCGAATCTGTACGGACCACAGTGAGCCTGCCATGCCCTGCGCACGGACGCTGTCCGGGGCGGGCCACACGCCGAAAGGTCCGCCCGTACGCTTGGCACTCGTGGCAAGTACCACCTCTCTAGCCAAACGGCTGCTGCTCGGCCGGCCGTTCCGCTCGGACAAGCTGCAGCACACGCTGCTGCCCAAGCGGATCGCGCTTCCGGTCTTCGCGAGCGACGCGCTCTCCAGCGTGGCGTACGCGCCCGACGAGATCCTGCTGACGCTCTCGATCGCCGGCGCGGCCGCCTACATGTATTCGCCCTGGGTGACGCTCGCGGTGGCGGTGGTCATGGTGACGGTGGTCGCCAGCTACCGGCAGAACGTGCACGCCTACCCCTCCGGCGGCGGCGACTACGAGGTGGCCACGGTCAACCTCGGACCCAAGGCCGGCCTGGGCGTGGCCAGCGCGCTGCTCGTCGACTACATCCTCACGGTCGCCGTGTCGATCTCGTCCGGGGTCAGCAACCTCGGCTCGGTGGTGCCCTGGGTGGCCCAGCACAAGGTGATCATCGCGATCATCGCGATCCTGCTGCTCAGCGCGCTCAACCTGCGGGGGCTGCGGGAGTCGGGGGCGGCTTTCGCCGTACCCACCTATCTCTTCATCATCGTCATCGTCGGGATGATCCTCACCGGCCTGGTCCGGGTCTTCCTCCTCGGTGACGACCTGCGCGCGCCGAGCGCCGACCTGACGATCGTGGCCGAGGAGGACCATCTCAGCCAGTTCGCCTTCGCGTTCCTGCTGTTGCGGACCTTCTCCTCCGGCTGCGCGGCGCTGACCGGCGTCGAGGCGATCTCCAACGGCGTGCCCGCCTTCAAGAAGCCGAAGAGCAAGAACGCGGCGACCACGCTGCTGCTGCTCGGCGGCCTGTCGATCGTGATGCTCTACGGCATCATCCTGCTGGCCCAGGCGACCCACCTGAAGTTCGTGGAGAACCCGACGCTGCAGATCATCCCCAACGCGGCCTCCGAGGGGTACGTGCAGAAGACCGTCACCACACAGCTCGCCGAGACCGTCTTCGGCAGCGGGTCGGCCCTGCTCTACCTGGTCGGCGCGGTCACCGCCCTGATCCTCTTCCTGGCCGCCAACACCGCCTTCAACGGCTTCCCGGTGCTCGGCTCGATCCTCGCCCAGGACCGGTATCTGCCCCGCCAGCTGCACACCCGCGGCGACCGGCTGGCGTTCAGCAACGGCATCCTCTTCCTCGCGGTCGCCGCCGTCGTGCTGATCGTGGCCTTCGAGGCCGAGGTCACCCGGCTCATCCAGCTCTACATCGTCGGCGTGTTCGTGTCGTTCACGCTGTCCCAGCTCGGCATGATCCGGCACTGGAACCGGCTGTTGCGTACCCAGCGGGATCCGCAGCGCCGCCGCCAGATGTTCCGCTCCCGGGCGATCAACACGT
Organism: Actinoplanes philippinensis; assembly: GCF_900113015.1. Classification (GTDB taxonomy): domain Bacteria; phylum Actinomycetota; class Actinomycetes; order Mycobacteriales; family Micromonosporaceae; genus Actinoplanes; species Actinoplanes philippinensis. Next base: position 117,817 of record NZ_FONV01000013.1, on the reverse strand, counting down.
TCGGCATGGTGCTCACCGGCGCGGTCCTGATCGTCGTGCTGATCACCAAGTTCCTGCTCGGCGCGTGGATCGCGATCGCCGCGATGGTCGTGATCTACGGTCTGATGGTCGCCATCCACCGGCACTACACCCGCGTCGCCGAGGAGCTCAAACCCACCGACGAACGGCCCGTCCTGCCCTCCCGCAACCACGCGATCGTGCTGGTCAGCAAAGTGCACCAGCCGACCCTGCGGGCGCTCGCCTACGCCCAGGCGACCCGGCCCGACACGCTCACCGCGGTCACCGTGAACGTCGACGACAACGACACCCGCGGCATCCAGGCCGAGTGGGAGCGCCGGCAACTGCCCGTGCCGCTCACGGTGGTCGACTCGCCGTACCGGGAGATCACCCGCCCGATCATCGACTTCGTCAAGAACACCCGCCGCGCCTCACCGCGGGACGTGGTCACCGTCTTCGTCCCGGAGTACGTGGTCGGCCGCTGGTGGGAGAATCTGCTGCACAACCAGAGCGCCCTGCGGATCAAGGGCCGGCTTCTCTTCGAACAGGGTGTGATGGTCGTCAGCGTGCCGTGGCAGCTGCGCTCCAGCCAGGACCGCAACCTCGACCGGCTGGACCGGGTGCTGAGCCAGGCCCCCGCCCGCGGTCCCCGCGTCCAGGGCGGTCTCGAACCGGAGGACGGTGATCGGCCGTGACAGTCGCCGCTTCCTCCGCCTCCTCCGAGGACCTCGTCGAGGGCGACCGGGTCGAGGTCGTCGTGGGCGCGCCCGCGCACGGCGGCCACTGCGTCGCCCGGATCGGCGGCCCGCACGGCCGGGTCGTCTTCGTCCGGCACGCGCTGCCCGGCGAACGCGTCACCGTCGAGATCACCGAACTGCACCGCGGCTACCTGCGCGGCGACGCCGTGGAGATCCACGAGGCCTCGCCGGACCGGGTCACCCCGCCGTGCCCGTACGCCCGTCCCGGCGCCTGCGGCGGCTGCGACCTCCAGCACGCCTCCGGCGAGGCACAGCTGCGGTGGAAGACGGAGGTGGTCCGGGAACAGCTGATCCGTCTGGCCGGCCTCGACCCCGACGACCTGGGGGTACGGGTGGAGCCGCTCCCGCCCCCGCTGAACCGCCCCGGCGACGAGCCCGGCCAGTTGCTCGGCTGGCGCAGCCGGATCCGGTACGCGATCGACGCCGCCGGCCGCCCCGGGCTGCTGCAGCACCGGTCGCACCAGGTCGTGCCGATCGACCGCTGCCTCATCGCCCACCCGGCGATCCAGGCGCTCGACGTGCTCGCCAACGACTGGCCCAACGTCGACGCCCTGCAGGCCGTCGCCTCCACCGGCGGCGACGTCGCGGTGCTGGGCCGCCCGTCCGGCGCGACCGGCCCGGCCCCCGGCGACGACCTCGCCGAAGCACCCGAGAACGGCCCGATCTTCCGTCTCTCCGGCCCCGCCGAAGTGATCGAGCTGGCCGCCGGCCGCGCGTGGCGGATCCCGCCGCAAGGCTTCTGGCAGGTCCACCCGGCCGCCGCGGACACGCTGGTCACCGCCGTGCTGCAGATGCTGCGGCCGACCGCCGGCGAGATCGTGTGGGACCTCTACGGTGGCGCCGGACTCTTCGCCGCCGCCCTCGCCGAACGCACCGGCGCCCCGGTCACCGTCGTCGAGTCGTCCCCGACCGGGGTGGCCGCGGCCCGCGCCAACCTGAGCGGCCTCCCGCACGCCGACATCGTCGAGGCCCGGGTGGACGTGGCCCTGAGCCGCCGGCGGGTCACCGGGCCGGTCGACCTGGTCGTCCTCGACCCGCCGCGGGCCGGAGCGGGCGCCCGGGTGGTCCGGGCGCTGGCCGCCGCCCGCCCCCGGGCCATCGCCTACGTGGCGTGCGATCCGGCGGCGCTGGCCCGCGACCTGAAGACGTTCACGTCCCTGGGCTGGCGCGTCGAGAGCCTGCGGGCTTTCGACTGCTTCCCGATGACCCAGCACGTCGAGTGCGTCGCCCACCTGGTCCCCGCCTGACCCCGTCCGCCTCCCCGCGCCGGCGCCAGGCACCGAGCACCGGCCGGTTCTGAGCGTGCCCGGCCGGCGTTCAGCGCTGTTCGAGAGCCCCCGAAACAGCGCTGGGCGCCGGCCGGGGGTGGGGTGGCGGTGCGGGCCGCATTCGGCCCGGCGGGGCGCTTCGGTCCGGAGCCGGGACCGCGTCGCGGGGTAGGCCCGGGAGGGGGCGTGGCCCGTACGGAATCAGGGGTTGGCTCTCTCGGCGGCGGCCACCGCATTGCGGAAGAGCATCGCGACCGTCGTCGGGCCCACGCCGCCGACCCGCGGGGTGATCGCGCCCGCCACCTCGGCGCAGGTCTCCTCGACGTCGGGCAGCAGGCGGCGGCCCTCGTAGCGGACACCGGCCCCGATCACGACCGCGCCGGGCTTGACGTGCTCCGGCTTGACGATGCCGGGGACGCCGACGGCGGCGATCAGGATGTCGGCGCGCTGGGCGTAGCGGGGCCAGTCCTTGACGCCGGTGTGCACGACCGTGACGGCGGCGTTGGCGGTGGGCCGTTTCTGGGCGAGCAGCATGGCGAGCGGGCGGCCGAGGGTGGCGCCGCGGCCGAGGATGACCACCTCACGGCCGGAGACCTCGATGCCGTGGAAGGCGAGCAGCGCCTCGATGCCGGCCGGGGTGCAGGGGAGCGGGCCGGGCAGGCCGACGGCGAGACGGCCCATGTTGAGCGGGTGCATGCCGTCGACGTCCTTGTCGGGGTCGAGGGTCTGCAGGGCGGCGTCGTAGTCGAGGTGGGCGGGGATCGGGTACTGGATGAGGACGCCGTGCACGTCGGAGTCGTCGTTGTACGCCGAGATGACCTTGAGCAGGTCGGCCTGGCCGACGTCGCCGCTCAGGTGCTCGTGGGGGGACTCGAAGCCCAGCTCGGCGGCCTGTTTCTGCTTGATCCGGATGTAACCGGCGGAGGCGTCGTCGTCGCCGACCAGGATGGTGGCGAGGCTGGGCCGGATGCCGCGGTCCTTGAGCTTGGCGACCCGGGCCTTGACGTCGTCGAGGACGGCCTCGGCGACGGGCGCGCCGGGCAGAAGACGAGCAGTGGACATGTGTGACTCCTCGGCCGGGAGCCCAGGCGGTCGACTCCTCGTGACGAGCTCCCCGATGGTTGGACCATCCCTGTGCCGCCAGTCGCTGCGTGCCTCCCAGGATGCCGGACGGCCCGGCCCGCCGCCCACCCGGGGTGCGGCGGTACGCCGGTCGGGGGAGGTCGCGATTGTGTGGAGGAATGGTGACGGTCCGTTCGCTCAAGTCGCGTGCGGGCGGCACACGGATAGACTCTTCCCCCATGAGCGACTCCCCCTCGACCCCGGCCGGCCTGCTGACCAGCATCACCAATCCGGGTGATCTGAAGCGACTGACCGCGGAGCAGCTGACCCTGCTCGCGGCCGAGATCCGTGACTTCCTCGTCGCCAAGGTGTCGCGCACCGGGGGCCACCTCGGGCCCAACCTCGGTGTGGTCGAGATGACCCTGGCCCTGCACCGCGTCTTCGACTCGCCGCGCGACAAGATCCTCTTCGACACCGGCCACCAGTCGTATGTCCACAAGATCGTGACCGGCCGGCAGGACGGTTTCGACCTGCTCCGCCAGCGCGGCGGCCTCACCGGCTACCCGAGCCGGGCGGAGAGCGAGCACGACCTGATCGAGAATTCGCACGCCTCCACCGCTCTGTCCTACGCCGACGGTCTGGCCAAGGCGTTCGCGCTGCGCGGTGAGGATCGTCACGTGGTCGCCGTCGTCGGTGACGGCGCGCTGACCGGTGGCATGTGCTGGGAGGCGCTCAACAACATCGCCGCCACGCGCAACCGCCTGGTCATCGTGGTCAACGACAACGGCCGCTCCTACGCGCCGACCATCGGCGGCCTGGCCGACCACCTGTCCACGCTGCGTCTCAACCCGGGCTACGAGAAGGTGCTCGACCTGGTCAAGGACGCGCTGGGCCAGACCCCGGTGGTGGGCAAGCCGGTCTTCGAGGTGCTGCACGCGGTCAAGAAGGGCATCAAGGACGCGGTCAGCCCGCAGCCGATGTTCGAGGACCTCGGCCTGAAATACATCGGGCCGGTCGACGGCCACGACCACCAGGCGATGGAGTCGGCGCTGCGGCGGGCCAAGGGCTTCAACGCGCCGGTCATCGTGCACGCGGTGACCCGCAAGGGCTACGGCTACCGGCCCGCCGAGCAGGACGAGGCGGACTGCCTGCACGGTCCGGGCGCGTTCGACCCGCAGACCGGCGCGCTGATGGCGAAGCCGTCGCTGAAGTGGACGGCGGTCTTCGCCGAGGAGCTGGTCCGGATCGCCGACGAGCGGCTGGACGTCGTGGGCATCACCGCCGCGATGGCCGAGCCGACCGGCATCGCCGAGCTGGCGAAGAAGTATCCGGAGCGCACCTACGACGTGGGCATCGCCGAGCAGCACGCGGCCACGTCGGCGGCCGGTCTGGCGATGGGCGGGCTGCACCCGGTGGTGGCGGTCTACGCCACCTTCCTGAACCGTGCTTTCGACCAGGTCCTGCTGGACGTGGCGATGCACAACCTGCCGGTGACGTTCGTGCTGGACCGGGCGGGCATCACCGGGCCGGACGGGCCGAGCCACTACGGCATGTGGGACATGAGCGTCTTCGGTGTGGTCCCGGGGCTGCGGATCGCCGCCCCGCGGGACGCCGCGTCGCTGCGTGAGGAGCTGCGCGAGGCGGTCGCGGTCGACGACGGGCCGACCATCGTGCGCTTCCCGACCGGCGCGGTCGCGCCGGACACCCCGGCGATCCGCCGGGTCGGCCAGGTCGACGTGCTGCGTGAGGGCGAGTCGCAGGACATCCTGCTGGTGGCGGTCGGCTCGTTCGCGGGCCTCGCGCTGGAGGCGGCGGAGAGGATCACCGAGCAGGGGTATGGGGTGACCGTCGTCGACCCGCGCTGGGTCCGTCCCGTCCCGATCGAGCTGACCGGCCTGGCCGCCCAGCACCGGGCGGTCGTGACGCTGGAGGACGGGGTGCGGGCCGGCGGTGTCGGCGACGCGGTGGCGAGCGCCCTGCGCGACGCGGGCGTGTCCACCCCGCTGCGCGACTTCGGGGTTCCGGTCGGCTTCCACCCGCACGGCACCCGGGCCGAGATCCTCAGCTCGCTCGGGCTGACCTCGCAGGATGTGGCCCGTGAGGTGGTCGGCTTCGTGTCCCGTCTCGCGGAGCCCGACATCCACGTCTGAGCCCCTGGGCACTTCGTTATTGAATAGTTACCGTTGGCGGATGGGTGCGGAAACCGCCGGCGGGCCACTGGTGATCGACCTCGGCTACGACCGGGGCGAACCGATCGCGTATGACCGGCCGGGGCGGCGATCGCTGCCGTCCGGGCTGGTCCTCGCCCTGGTCGCGACGATGGCGCTGTTCGCCGTCACCGCCTCCGGCCCGCCGCCGCCCCCGCTGCTCGCGGCGCTGACCCGGCTGGAGATCGGCTCCGGCGACCCGTACCTGGTGACCGGCACCGGCCAGCTGGTGATCCAGTCGGCGGGCAAGCTCACCTCGTACGACCTGGCGACCGGCGCACCGCAGTGGCAGGTCGGCCAGCCGGTCCCGGTCTATCGGCTGCGCGCCGGCGACGGCATGCTCCTGCTGCGGCCGTGGGGCGCCGGAAGCACCGAGCCGGGCACCACCGCGGTCTCCCTGTCGACCGGGATCCCGCGGTGGCACAACGTTCGCAGCGTGGTCAGTTTCGAGGGCACCGGCCTGGTCTTCTCGGTCGAGGGGGTGCGCAGCCAGTCGTCCGGCACCGGCCGCCGGGTGGAACGGACCGTCGAGGCCCTCGACCCGGTGGCCGGCAAGGCCCGCTGGCGGGTGGCGGTGCCGTCGACAGCGGTGCTGCTGAGCGTGCCCGGTCCGCCCGGTGACACGGCCCGGATGCTGATGGTCCGCGACGACCTGACCGCCCAGCTGTACGACGGGCGGACCGGCGCCCTGCTCGCCGAGCGGAAGGTGCCGGCCGCCAACTACGACCCGGACAACCCGCTGGTGGCCGGGGGAGTGGTGCTGCTGCGGCATCCGGGGCCCTCCGGCGTCGAGGTGTCCGCCTTCGACCCGGCGACCCTGCGCCCGCTGTGGACCGGGCCGGCCGGCACCACCCGCGAGGTCCGGACGTGCGGCCCGCTGGCCTGCCTGATCGGTCTCGACGGGGTGCACGCCATCGACCCGGCGACCGGTGATCAGCGCTGGCGCCGGCCCGGCTGGCGCACCGTCGAGACGATCGGCGGGCGGCTGATCGCGTATGCGGACGGCCCGAACGCGCCGACCGCCCTGGTCGATCCGGCGACCGGCCGGGTGCTCGTCGACCTGACCGGCTGGCGGCCGCTCGACGTGGCCACCCCGGCCGGGGAGGTGCTGGTCACCCGGGCGATCGGGGCGGATCCGCGTACCATGGTCGCGATCGTGGACCCGCGCCTGTCGCGGCCCCGCGTGCTCGACGAGCTGCCGGCCGGCACCGGGGAGTGCCAGTCCGCCCCGGAGCGGCTGATCTGCCGGTCGATGTATGGCGAGCTGGTCGTCTGGTCCTACCGGTCCGAGGCGGCGTGATCCTCAGGAAGGTTGTGGCGTGGCGCTGATCGAGCTGGATCTGGACGCCCCGCCCGATCGGCTCGCCGGCCGCCGGGTCCCGCCACCGTGGCGCTACCGTCCGCTGGGCCTGGCGCTGGCCGTGCTGTTGACGCTCGGGGTGGCCGGGGCCGTCGCGCCGGGCGGCACGTTCTGGCGCCCGCTCGGGGTGATCCCGGCCGCGCCCGGCGCCGAATCGACGATCCAGATGGCCGGCGGGCGTGTGTTCACCGTCGTGCTGGCCGGGCAGAGCCGGACCCTCACCGCCTGGGACCCGCAGCCGTCGCCGCACCGGTTGTGGAGCGCCGAGATGCCGGTCAGCGCCACCTTCGACCCGGCGAAGGGCGTCTTCGGCGCGGTCCGGGTGCAGCGGGTCGGTGACCTGCTGCTGGTCGGCGCCGGGCTGTCCAGCACGGTCCTCGACCCCGGCACCGGGCGGATCCTCTGGACCACCCCGAACCGGATCACGCCGCTGGCCGGCGGCCTGGCCGTCCTCACCGACCGGATCTTCCGGCCCGGCACCCTCTACGACCAGGAGTCCGGCGACCCGGGGATGCTCTACTTCTCGGCCGACGGGCGTCCGCACGTGGAGCCGCCGGTCCGGACCGAGGTGCGCGGACTGGACCTGGCCACCGGCGAGGTGCTGTGGACCGTCACGCCGGGCGGCTCGGTGACCGCCGAGGCGGCCGGCGGCGACGGCCCGGCCGCCGTGCTGATCACCGCGTCCGACCGGCTGAGCCTGCACGACGCCCGGACCGGCGCGACGCTGCGCGAGACCGGGCTGCCCAAGGAGGCCGGCTCCGGGCCGGGCACCAGCGACGTGCTCGGCGACGTGGCCCTGATCGGTTATCCGGAGGCCGGGATCCAGGTCGGGTACGACATTCGCACCCTCCAGCCACTCTGGACCCGTGACCTGCACACCGACGGCGAGCCGGAGGACTGCGCGGGCCTGCTCTGCGCGGGCGGGGACGGCGAGGTGCGGGTGCTGGACCGGCGGACCGGGCGGATCACCTGGTCGGCGCCGGCCGCGACGCAGCTGGCCCCCCGGGCCGGCGGGGTGCTGGTGAGCCGGCCGGACGGCGAGGGGCCGGAGCGGCTCGTGGACACCGCGACCGGCGCGCCCCGCGTCGACCTGTCCGGCTGGACCGGCGAGGTGGAGGCCTTCGGCTCGCACGACCTGCTGCTGTGGCGCGACGAGCGCACCGGCGTGCGCGCGTTCGGGGCGGTCCTGCCGGGAGCCACCGAGGTCAGGTATCTGGGGACCGCCGAGGGGATGGGCGGGGACTGCGGAGCCGACGATCGATACGTAGTCTGTCGAGATGTCCGGGGGCTGCGGGTGTGGGCCTATCGGGTCTGAGACCGGTACACGTACACCTGGGGGCAGCCGTTGCGGGACGCCCTGATCGATCTCGGTGAGGTGCCGTCCGGCGGGCCGGGCGAGACGGAGACCGCGCTGCCCGGGGCGCCGCTGCCGTACCGCTGGATCCTCGGTCCTCTCACCGTCCTCCTGGTGGTGCTGCTCGGCGGCGGCGGACCGCCGCCGCAACCACCGCCCGGCCCGGTCGTCCTCCCGATCACCCTGGGCGACGGCATTCGGACCGGTGACGGCCGGCTCTACGTGATCGGGCAGGCCGGGCCGATCGGCACGGTGATCCGGACCTACGTCATCCAGGCCTACGCCCTGCCCGCGGTGACCCCGGCCGGCGTCTACCGGGTCACGGTGTCCGGCGACGTCTTCTCCGTCGTGGACGCCGGCGACGGCCTGCTGCTGGTCAGCTACAACGACAACGAATCCGCGACGCTCGGGCTGATGGCGGTGCGGCCGGGCGGCGGCGCGCCGGTCTGGCGGCGGCCGGCGAACCTGTTCGGGATCTCCGCCGACCACGCCATGGCGCTGGTCCAGGAGGAGACCGCGCCGGGCCTGCCGAGCAACCGCAACGTCTGGCGGGCGCTCGACCCACGGACCGGGCAGGCGCGCTGGTCGGTCGAGCAGCCGGTGGACGGGCAGCTGACGATGGCGGCGGCCTTCTACGCCGCGGGGTTCCCGGCCCGGTTCTACGAGGTGTACGGCGACGGCCGGGTGCTGGCGCACGACGCGCTCACCGGCGTCGCTGCCGGTGGTTTCCGGTTGCCCCGGCCGCTCACCGAGGACTCGGTGATCTGGGTGGCGGGCGGGCTCCTGCTGGCCGGTTACGGCGACGACGAGACGATCGCCTACGACGAGTCGACCCTCACCGAGCGGTGGCGGCAGGACGGCGGGATCCTTCCCGAGGAGGGGTACGCGCAGAGTTGTGAGCCGATGGTCTGCGTGGCCGCGATCGTCCAGGGGTTCACCGGCTTCGACCCGTCCACCGGCCGCCGGCTCTGGCGCTCGGAGGGGTACGACTCCAGCGAGGTGATCGACGGCCACGTCCTGATCGCCCGGGCCAGCCAGTCCGAGCCGGCCCTGGCCGTGCTGGACCCGTCGACCGGCCGGACCACCGAGGTGCCCGGCTCCTGGACGAGCGGCGGCCCCGGCCCGTCGCCCGGCACCGCGTGGGTCTACCGGTTGCAGCAGGTCGGCTACAAGCTCCGGTACGGCGTCCTCGACCTCGCCACCGGCCGGGTGCGCCTGCTGGGCCACGCCGAGCGGATCGCGGGCGACTGCCGGTTCACGACCGGTGTCCTGATCTGCCGCCGCCTGGACTCCTCCATCGCCGTCTGGCGTCTTTGAACTAGCCTTCACGTACGGAGCAGGGAGGTCGCGGTGCGGGTGCTGGTGGTGGAAGACGAGCGGGACATGGCCGACGCCATCGTGCGGGGCCTGCGCCGTAAGGGGATGGCGGTGGACGTCGCCTACGACGGCCTCCAGGGGCACGAGATGGCGTATGTGACGCGCTACGACGTGGTCGTGCTCGACCGTGACCTGCCCGGCATGCACGGTGACGAGATCTGCGCGGCCCTGGTCGAGTCGGGCGCGCTGACCCGGGTCCTGATGCTCACCGCGAGCTCCTCGGTCGAGGACAAGGTGGAGGGCCTGGAGCTGGGCGCCGACGACTACCTGGCCAAGCCGTTCGACTTCAAGGAGCTGGTGGCCCGGGTGCAGGCGCTGGGCCGGCGGGCCACCCCGGTCGCGCCGCCGGTGCTGAGCGTCGGCAACCTGGTGCTGGACCAGTCGCGGCGGGTCGTGACCCGGGGCGGGGCGGCGCTGGAGCTCACCAACAAGGAGTTCTGTGTCCTCGAGGAGCTGCTCAAGGCCAAGGGCGGCGTGGTGTCCAGCGAGGAGCTGCTGGAGCGGGTCTGGGATGCCAACACCGACCCGTTCACCACGACGGTCCGGGTCACCATCAACACGTTGCGCAAGAAGATCGGTGATCCACCGCTGATCGAGACCGTGGTGGGGGCCGGTTACCGGATTCCCGAGCCGGTCGTGGCCTCGTGACCGTCTACCCCGGACTCCGCAGCCGCGGCCTGCGGTTCGACGTGCAGCCGACTTTGCGGCTGCGGCTCACCCTGCTCAACGGGATCCTGCTGGTCGGCGCGGGCGCCGTGTTGGTGCTGCTGGCCTGGCTGCTGGTCAGCGAGTCGCTGCACCCGGTCGACGAGCTGCAGCAGAACTCGACGGTCACGCTGCGCGACGGCACCACCCGGGAGGCGCTGGCCTGGCAGACCGACATGGTCGCGCAGGCCTCCCGGGAGCTGCTGATCAAGGGGTTCAGCGCGCTCGCCGCGGTCGGGATCGTCGGGATCGCGCTGGCGTACGCGGTGACCGGCCGGGCGCTGCGGCCGCTGCGGGACGTGACCCAGACCGCGCAGCGGCTCGGTGAGGAGACGCTGGACCAGCGGATCCGCTACTCCGGCGCGGACGGTGAGGTGGCCGAGCTGGCCCGGACCTTCGACGCGATGCTGGACCGGCTGGCGGCGGCGTTCGAGTCGCAGAAACGGTTCGTGGCGAACGCGTCGCACGAGCTGCGCACCCCGCTCGCGGTCATGCGGACCGAGATCGACGTGACGCTCAGCGACGACGAGGCGGATGTGGCCGAGTTCCGGCGGATGGCCAAGGTGGTCCGCAACGCCTCGGAGCGGGCCAACGGGCTCGTCGACGCGCTGCTGGTGCTGGCCCGGTCGGAGGCGCAGTCCGGCCGCCGGCTGGTGCGCAAGGTGCCGGCCGACCTGTCGCTCAGTGTGCAGAACGCGCTGTCCGCGGTGAAGGTGGAGGCGGAGCGCCTGAAACTGGAGGTCACCACGGATCTCGGGGCGGCCCCGGTGGTCGGCGACCCGAGCCTGCTGGACCGGCTCGCCGGCAACCTGATCGAGAACGCCATCCGGTACAACCACCTGCTCGGCCGGCTGTGGCTGCGGACCGAGTCGTCGGGGGGCCAGGCCCGCCTGATCGTCGGCAACACCGGTTACGAGGTGGAGCCGGGCGACGTTCCGGGGCTGTTCGAGCCGTTCCGGCGGGGCGGCTGGGAGCGCACCGGGTCGCGCGGCTCGGGACTGGGGCTGTCGATCGTGCGGGCGGTCTGTGACGCGCACGGCGGCACGGTGTCGGCGGTCGCCCAGGAGGGCGGCGGCCTGGAGGTCACCGTGGCGCTGCCGGCCGCCGACACGACGCCGGTGGTGGCCGCGTCGGCGAGCGTTCCGCGGACCCGTGCCTGACGCCGTTTACATCCATCAATATAAATGTATAGTGATCGCTAACAACGCGCTCCCGGGGGCCTCGCGCGAAATCACGAGGGGACAGTTGCATGCGGATCACGAACAGTCATTCGAAGGTCACCAGGTCCATGGCACGCGTGGCCACCGTCGTCACGCTCGCTGCCGGTGGGATCGGCGTCGCCGCCATTCCGGCGTTCGCCTTCCCGTCCCAGTGCAGTATCCAGGACATCTACGAAGACGGCGTCAAGATCGGTGCGACGAGCATCTGTCTGTCGGGCACCGGCCGGCACATGATCACCATCAAGTGCCAGGGCTCGACGGCCACCTGGTACGACGGCCCGTGGAAGAACACCGGCACCAGCAGCGGCCGCCGGTCCTCCCGGGAATGCCCGCTCGGCACCATTCAGACCTCGCGTTTCCAGACGCTCTCCAGCTCCTGATAGCGCGAACATCCGATAGCTGAGAAAGGCTGTTCCGGGACGTCCCGGAACAGCCTTTCGCCGTCTACTTGGTGGTCTTGGTCTCGATCTCGGCGCGGACCTTCGGGAACTCGGCCATCACGTCCGGGGCCTTCTTGAAGAACCACATGACCATGCCGACGCTGCCCTCGTCGGCCCAGCCGCAGACCGCCACGTCGATGCCGGAGACCGCGCTGGTGCCGCACTTCGCGACCCCGCCCAGGGCGCCGGTGTCCGCGTTGGTCAGCCCGCTGACCGGGGCGTCCTTGCCGAACGTCTCGAACGAGGCGTCCAGCTCCTTCTGCGGGCTCGCGATCAGGGCCTTGGTGGCCAGGGCGGCGACCATGTCCTCCTTGGCCGGGTCGCCGTAGATGGCGCCGAACGAGTTCTCCGCCCCGGGGTACGCGGCGAGGCTCTTCTCCATGTCCGTGGTGATCGTCTCGAACTCCTTGTTCTCCAGCTTGGGCCGGCCGCCGAGCGTCGCCGGCTCGGTGATGGTCACCGCGGCCAGGTCGTCGATCGCGTTCTTGCCGATCACGTAGAACACGCCGATGCCACCGATGCAGAGGACCGCGACGATGCCCAGTGTGATCAGGACGATCGGCAGGACCCGCGACTTGCGCTTCGGCGGGAACGGCGGCGGCGGGAACCCGCCGGGACCGGGGCCGAAGCCGGGCGGCGGCTGCTGGCCGTACTGCGGCTGCTGACCGTACGGCGGCTGCTGCTCCTGCCCGTAGGGCTGCTGGCCGTACTGCGGCGGCTGCTGGCCGTACTGGGGCTGCTCGCCGTACTGCGGCTGCTGGCCGTACTGCGGCGGCTGCGGCGGCGGATATCCGGAAGGGTTCGGCTCACCGGGGTGAGGAGGGTACGTCATCGATGCTCCAGAGCTTGTGATGTCGGAGGATCCTATCGACGAACCGGCGACGGCGATGACCGCTGACCGGGTGAAAACGAGAAGCCCCCGCACCGTCACCGGCGCGGGGGCACTCGATGTGCACCATGTGAATCAGGAGCGGACGTTCGCCACCCCGTCGGCGAGGAACCGCTTGCCGGTGATCTTCTCCGCGGTGCCGCTGCGGTCCAGGTACGGCGTGACGCCACCCAGATGGAACGGGTAGCCGGCGCCGAGGATCATGCACAGGTCGATGTCCTGCGCCTCCGCCACCACGCCCTCGTCGAGCATGATGCGGATCTCCTCGGCCAGGCCGTCGAGCGCCTTCTGGCGTACCTCGTCGGCGGTGAGCGGCTTGTCGCCGACCTCGAGGAGCGCGACGACCTCGGGGTTGATCTCCTTGTCCACCATGACCGGCAGCTTGGCGTCGACGATCCGCTTGAGGTTCGGCGAGTCCACGTACCGGTCCGGGAAGGCGGCGTGCAGGGTCTCGCCCACGTGGTACGCCACGGCGGGGCCGACCAGCTGGAGCAGGGCGATCGGGCGCATCGGCAGACCCAGCGGGTCCATCGCCACGTTCACCACGTCGAGCGGGGTGCCCGCGTCGACGGCCTGGAAGATCTCGCTGGTGACCCGGGTGAGCAGGCGGTTGACCACGAACGCCGGGGCGTCCTTGACCAGCACCGACGACTTGCGCAGCTGCTTGCCGACCTCGAAGGCGGTGGACAGCGTGGCGTCGTCGGTCTTCTCACCCTTGATGATCTCCAGCAGCGGCAGGACCGCCACCGGGTTGAAGAAGTGGAAGCCGACGACCCGCTCCGGGTGCTCCAGGCCGGCTGCCATCTCGGTGATCGACAGCGAGCTGGTGTTGGTCGCCAGGATCGCCTCGGGCTTGACGATCTTCTCGAACTCGGCCCAGATCTGCTTCTTCAGGTCGAGGTTCTCGAAGACGGCCTCGATCACGAAGTCGGCGTCGGCGAAGACGGCCTTGTCGACCGAGCCGCTGACGAGCAGGCGCAGCTTGGCCGCGGTGCCCTCGTCCATGCGCTTCTTCGCGACCAGCTTCTCGATCTCGGCGTGCACGTAGCCGACGCCCTTGTCGACGCGCTCCTGGTCGAGGTCGGTCAGCACGACCGGCACCTGCAGGCGGCGCAGGAACAGCAGGGCCAGCTGGGACGCCATCAGGCCGGCGCCGATGATGCCGACCTTGGTGACCTTGCGGGCCAGCGACTTGTCCGGCACGCCGACCGGGCGCTTGGCCCGGCGCTGGACCAGGTCGAACGAGTACAGGCTGGCCCGGGACTCGTCACCCAGGATCAGGTCGGCGAGGGCCTCGGTCTCGGCCGCGGTGCCGTCCTCGAAGGAGGCGGTCTTGGCCAGGGCGAGCAGCTCGACGGCCTTGTTGGCGGCCGGGACGGCGCCGTGCAGCTTCTCGTCCAGCATCGCCTTGACGAACTCCAGGACGCCGTCCCAGTCCTTGCGCTCGATCTCCGGGCGCTCCACCGTGACGTCGCCCCTGACCACGCCGGCCGCCCAGGCCAGCGAGTCCTCCAGGAAGTCGGCTGCCTCGAAGAGGGCGTCGGCGACACCCATCTCCTTGGCCTGCTTCGGGCGCAGCTGCTTCTGGGTCAGCGGGTTCTGCAGGATGACGGTGGCCGCGTTCACGATGCCGATCAGGTTCGGCAGGATCTGCGAGCCGCCCCAGCCGGGGATCAGGCCGATCGCGACCTCGGGCAGGGCCAGCGCGGCCGCGCCGGTGGAGACGGTCCGGTAGTGGCAGTGCAGCGCCACCTCCAGGCCGCCGCCCATCGCCGCGCCGTTGATGAAGGCGAAGGTCGGGATGGTGGAGGAGCGGAGCCGGGCGAAGACCCGGTGGCCCATCTCCCCCAGCGCCACGGCCTGCTCGCGGGAGCTGATCAGCGGCATGCCGGTGATGTCGGCGCCGACGCAGAAGATGTACGGCTTGCCGGTCAGCGCGATGAACGCCGGGTCCGCCTCGGTGGCCGCCGTGATCGCCTCGTCCAGCGACGTCAGGCCGCCGGGGCCGAAGCTGTTCGGCTTCTTGTGGTCGAAGCCGTTGTCCAGCGTGATCAGGGCGGCGGGCCGGTCCAGCCCGGGCACCTGGACCAGGCGGAGGATCGCCTTGGTCACTACCTCGTTCGGGTTCTCGATCACTTGGCCGCGCCTTCCCAATACGGGTTCTCCCAGATAACGGTGCCGCCCATGCCGATGCCGATGCACATGGCGTTGATGCCGTAGCGGACGTCGGGGCGCTCGGCGAACTGCCGGGCGAGCTGCGTCATCAGGCGGATCGCCGAGGACGCGAGCGGGTGGCCGATGGCGATCGCGCCGCCCCACGGGTTGACCCGCGGGTCGTCGTCGGCGATGCCGTAGTGGTCGAGGAAGGCCAGCACCTGGATCGCGAAGGCCTCGTTCAGCTCGAACAGGCCGATGTCGTCGATGGTGAGGCCGGCCTTCTTCAGCGCCTTCTCGGTCGACGGGATCGGGCCGTAGCCCATGATCTCCGGCTCGACGCCGACGAACGCGTAGGAGACCATCCGCATGGCGACCGGCAGGCCCAGCTCACGGGCGGTCGCCTCGTCGGCAAGGATCGCCGCGGTGGCGCCGTCGTTGAGCCCGGCCGCGTTGCCGGCGGTGACCCGGCCGTGCGGGCGGAACGGGGTCTTCAGGGTGGCCAGCTTCTCCAGCGACGTCTGGCGCGGGGCCTCGTCGACGGTGGCCAGGCCCCAGCCCAGCTCTGCCGAGCGGATCGCGACCGGCACCAGGTCCGGCTGGATCTTGCCGTCGGCATACGCCTTGGCGGTCTTGATCTGGGAATTGAGGCCGTAGGCGTCGGCCCGCTCCTTGGTGATGTGCGGGAGACGGTCGTGCAGGTTCTCCGCGGTCGAGCCCATCACCAGGGCGGACGGGTCGACCAGCTTCTCGGCCAGGATCCGCGGGTTGGGGTCGACGCCCTCGCCCATCGGGTGCCGGCCCATGTGCTCGACGCCACCGGCGATGGCGATGTCGTACGCGCCCATCGCGATGCCGCCGGCGACATTGGTCACGGCGGTCATGGCGCCCGCGCACATCCGGTCGACGGAGTAGCCGGGCGTGGTCTTGGGCAGGCCGGACAGCAGCGCGGCGGTCCGGCCGAGGGTCAGGCCCTGGTCGCCGATCTGGGTGGTGGCCGCGATCGCGACCTCCTCCACCTTCTCCGGCGGGAGGTTGGGATTCCGCTTCAGCAGTTCGCGCATACAGCGGATCACCAGGTCGTCGGCGCGGGTCTCGGCATACATGCCGCCCGCCTTGCCGAACGGGGTGCGGACGCCGTCGACGAAGACGACCTCGCGTACTTCACGGGGCACAGCAAGCCTCCTTGCGGGCGTGAACCCAAATGTGTCGGCAATGCTACTCGCCAGTAACTAGTAGCGGCCAGGGACTCCGGGAAAAGGTCACATTCGCGGGCCGTACGCCATGATCGGCGTCGCGAACCAGGACTGAACGGAAAGCCAGGGACCAGCCGGACGGGTGTGTGAACTCACCGGTCGAGGGACCGTGCGGGGCCTCTGAGCACCGATAAGATCCATCGACTTCGCGATCCCTGGAGCGTCGATGACGTACCCGCCGAACTTCGGTGAGCACCACCCCGCCAATCCGGCGAGCGGACAGCCCGGTGGCTGGGGCCCGCCCCCACCGCCGCCGTACCCTCCGCAGCCCGACCCCACCACGCCGTACCCGGCGCCGCCCGCCTACGGCCAGCAGCCGCCGTACGGCGCGGTCCCGCAGTACGGCGTGCCCGGCTTCCCGCCGCCGCCCCCGCCGCCGCGGAAGTCGAAGACCACGCCGATCGTGATCAGCGTGGTGGCCCTCGTCCTGGTGCTCTGCGTCGGCGTCGTCACCTCGCTCTACCTGATCGGCAAGAACGCCGCCGAGAAGACCGGGGACGCCATCGACGCGGCCACCTCCGGTGACAAGCGCACCGAGAGCACCAGTGCGCCCACCGCCGCCCCCACCACCGAGGCGCCGAAGGCCACCATCCGGCTCACCGAGCCGGCCAAGCTCGGCGGGCGGCCCAAGCTGACCGACGCCGACATCGCCGACGTCGCCGAGACGATGCGCGAGGGGCTGGCCGCCGACCCCGGCGTCCGCAAGTCGTTCAGCGCGTTCTACGGCGACATCGACAAGGAGAACGTCGTCGTGGTGGCCGCGGCCGAGCGGGACGTGCCGCTGCCCGGCCCGACACTGGGCGGGATCTTCGTCGGGCTCGGCAAGGGCGGCCTCGACGTGACCAACCAGACCGCGGTGAGCACCGGCGCCTACGGCGGCGCGGCCAAGTGCGGCGACTCCAAGGCCTCCGGCAGCGTCGACGTGGCCGTCTGCGCCTGGGCCGACGAGGGCAGCATCGGCATGGTCATGTGGTACTTCAAGAAGGCCAAGCAGGTGAAGGCCGAGTTCCCGAAGCTGCGGGCGCAGATCGAGAGCAAGAGCTGACCTCAGGGGTACGAAGCGGAGCCCGGCCGTGGTCCGGCCGGGCTCCTCGTCGACTCACGCCGGGTTGGTGACGACCGCGGCGAGCGGGCCGGCTCACGCCGGGTCGGGCAGAACCTCCGCCAGCAGGTCGGCGAGCAGGCCGACCTGCCAGTTGCGGGCGCCGAAGCCGAGCAGGGTGTCGCCCACCGTCCGCGGCGTGATCTCGTCCGGCGGCGACCACGCCAGGCGGCGGATGAAATCCGGGCTGATCAGATTTTCCGGGGGCAGGTTGTGCTCGTCGGCGGTGCGCACGACGACCGCCCGGCAGCGCGCCAGCCGGGCCGCGGCGATCGGGTCGCGCTCGGCCCAGCGGTGCGGTGGCGGCGGCCCGTCGACCGGCTGGTTCACCGGCAGCGCGTCATCCGGCAGGGACCGGGCCTGGTCCAGCGCGTCCAGCCAGATCCGGGCCAGCCGGCGCACCGAGCGGCCGCCGAACCCGGGGATGCCGAGCAGGGTGCGCTCGTCTTTCGGATCCGTCTCGGCCGCGGCGACGATCGCCGAGTCGGGCAGGACCCGGCCGGGCGCCGAGTCACGGCGGGCGGCCACCCCGTCCCGCGCATACCAGAGCGCGCGGACCCGGGACTGGGCGCGCGCGCCCCGCACCCGGTGGATGCCCGAGGTGCGCCGCCACGGGTCGGGACGGACCCGCGGCGGACGGTCCGCGCCGGCGACCAGGGCGGCGAACTCCTCGGCCGCCCACGCCGTCTTGTCCTGCCGGTCCAGCTCGTCGGCGAGCACGTCACGCAGGTCGGTGAGCAGCTCCACGTCGAGCGCCGCATAGGTCAGCCACGACTCGGGCAGCGGCCGGGTCGACCAGTCCGCCGCCGAATGGTGTTTCTCCAGCGAATAGCCGAGCAACTGCTCGGTCAGCGCGGCCAGCCCCACCCGCTCGAACCCGGCCAGCCGGGCGGCCAGCTCGGTGTCGAACAGCCGGCGCGGCCGCATGCCCAGCTCGGCCAGGCAGGGCAGGTCCTGGCTGGCGGCGTGCAACACCCACTCGGTGTCGGCGAGCGCCGCGTCCAGGGTGCGCAGATCGTCCAGCGGCAGGGGATCGATCAGCACGGTGCCGGACCCGGCCCGGCGCAGCTGCACCAGGTAGGCCCGCTGGGTGTAGCGGTATCCGGACGCGCGCTCGGCGTCCACCGCGATCGGGCCGGTGCCGGCCGCCATCCGGGAGACCACCTCGGCCAACTCGGCTGCGGTCTCGACCGGGGCGGGCGTGCCGTCACGCGGGGCGGTCAGGGGTGTCGCGGGGCGGGAATCCTCGGGACCGCCAGATGTCGGGTCGGGCGGCACAAGGTGCGGTCCGTCCCCTGCCGTGTCCGGCGAGTCCCGACGGCGCAGGGGTGCTTCGTCGGTCACTCCGTAACCGTACGGGGGTAGCACCCCCGCTGTGCGCAGCAGGGCTCCCGGCGCGTCGATTCTCGATCTTCCGGGGGGTTCATCCGTTTGCCGCTCCGGTCCGTACCACCTGTCGCAGCGCCGAGACCACCGGGAGGCCGCGCCGTATGTCCAGCCCGTTCGAGCCCTTCACGCCAGCCAACGGTGGGCGCCGTGCCCAGGAATGGGACTGGCGGGAGGAGCTGTACCAGGCGCAGGACCCGTGGGCGCAACCGCAACCTCAGCAGCAGTACCAGTATCAGCAGCCCCAGTACCAGCAGGCCGAGTACCAGCAGCCGCAGTACCAGTACCAGCAGCCGGTTTACGAGGCGCCGCAGCAGCAGTACCAGGCGGCCTACACCCCGCCGGAGCCCCGCGAGCGCAAGAACAGGTACAAGCCGGCGCTGTTCGGACTGGTCACGGCGCTGGTCCTGGTCACCGGCTGGCAGGCGTTCCGGGTGGAGACCATCATCCAGAACAACAACGAGATCGCCGACACGGTGAACGCCTCCAAGGACCGCGTCGAGAAACTCGAGAAGCAGCAGACCTCCGCCAACTTCGACTCGCAGGGCATCGCCGAGGACGTGCTGCCCAGCGTCTTCCGGGTGCGGGCCGGCGAGTTCACCGGCACCGCCTTCGCGGTCAGCGAGGCCAACGGCCGGACCAGCCTGTTCACCAACTTCCACGTGGTGGAGGAGATCTTCGGCGACGGCGAGCGGCAGGTGGCGCTGGAACGCGGCAACACCCGGATCACCGCGACCATCGTCAAGGTCGACCAGGAGAAGGACCTGGCGCTGCTGCGCGCCAACCGGGAGATCAAGGCGCTCGGGATCGCCGCCGGAGACGTCAAGTCCGGCCAGCAGGTGCTGGTCGCGGGCGCGCCGCTCGGCCTGGAGGACTCGGTCACCACCGGCGTGATCAGCGCGTTCCGCAACACCGAGGACGGGCCGACGATCCAGTTCGACGCCCCGATCAACCCCGGCAACTCCGGCGGGCCGGTGGTCAACTCCAGCCGCGAGGTGGTCGGCATCGCCACGGCGAAGGCCCGCGACGCCGAGGGCATCGGCCTGGCCATCCCGATCGAGGTGGCCTGCGAGGCCCTGGAGGCCTGCGGAAACGGCTGACGCCGCTGTCAGACGCGCAGCTGGCGGTCGCTCAACGAGGCCACCCCGGGCGGTGGCAGGCCGGCCGTCGAGGCGAGCATCGCCAGCCAGCCCCGCAGGTGCGCGCCGAAGTCGCCGGAGGTCGGCGTCCACGACGCGCGGACCTCCAGATCGGCGGTGGGGTCCGGGCCGGCCAGCTCGCCGAACCGGGTCGACGCCGTCTGCGTGACGGTGCCGCCGATCGCCGTGTAGGCCGCCGCGTGCTGGTCCAGCCCGTCGGTCAGCCAGGTCCAGGCCACCGCCGGCAGCAGCGGGTCGGAGGCCAGATCGTCCTCCAGCTCCGCCGTGATCAGGGTGACCAGCCGCAGGTCCCCGCGCCAGGCGTCGTGCCCGGCCGGGTCGTGCAGCAGGATGAGCCGGCCGCTCGCCACCTCGTCACCGGCACGGAGCACGGTGGCGCTGAGGGCGAACGCGTACGGCGCGAGCCGCTGGGGCGCGGCGATCTCCT
Source organism: Actinoplanes philippinensis (assembly GCF_900113015.1). GTDB lineage: Bacteria > Actinomycetota > Actinomycetes > Mycobacteriales > Micromonosporaceae > Actinoplanes > Actinoplanes philippinensis. The sequence goes on along the minus strand of NZ_FONV01000013.1, from coordinate 97,695 downwards.
CGAGCAGGATCTCCGGCCGCGGCGACTCCGCGCGCAACCCGGCCACGGCGCGGGTGAACGCCTCGGGGGCAGCGGAGGGGGACGCCATGGGGGCAGCCTATGCCGATCTCGCCGCCGTCCCGTGCTCGGCGCGCCGCCGGGACGATTCACTCGCGTGGCACGATGTCCCGGTGACGGTTCTCGAGGATTCCCCCTTCGTCCGGGCGTGTCGTGGTCTGCCCGTTACGCGGACGCCGGTCTGGTTCATGCGGCAGGCCGGGCGATCGCTGCCGGAGTACCGCAAGATCCGCGAGGGCGTGGGCATGCTCGAGTCCTGCCGGCGGCCGGATCTGGTCACCGAGATCACCCTGCAGCCGGTGCGCCGGTACAACGTCGACGCGGCGATCTTCTTCAGCGACATCGTGGTGCCGATCGCCGCGGCCGGCATCGATCTGGACATCGTGGCCGGCACCGGCCCGGTGGTCGCCGAGCCGATCCGGGCCGAGTCCGACCTGGCCCGGCTGCGCGAGCTGGTCCCGGCCGACGTCGACTTCGTCACCGAGGCGATCAAGCTGCTGGTCGCCGAGCTCGGCGAGACCCCCCTGATCGGCTTCGCCGGCGCGCCGTTCACGCTGGCCAGCTACCTCATCGAGGGCGGTCCCTCACGGACCTACCTCAAGACCAAGGCGATGATGTACGGGGCGCCCGACCTGTGGAACGCCCTGCTGGCCCGCCTCGCCGACATCACGCTGACGTTCCTGCGCGTCCAGGTCGACGCCGGGGTGAGCGCGGTCCAGCTGTTCGACTCGTGGGCCGGCGCGCTGTCCGAGGCCGACTACCGGCGCTACGTGATGCCGCACTCGGCCAAGGTGCTCAACGGGCTGCTCGGCGCCGGCGTCCCGCGGATCCACTTCGGTGTCGGCACCGCGGTGCTGCTGGAGGCGATGGGCGAGGCCGGCGCCGACGTGGTCGGTGTGGACTGGCGCACCCCGCTCGACGAGGCGGCCCGCCGCGTCGGCCCGGACCGCGCGGTGCAGGGCAACCTGGACCCGGCGATCCTCTTCGCCGGCTGGGAGACCGTCGAGCGGGAGACACGCCGCGTCCTGCGGCAGGGCGAGTCGGCGGCCGGGCACGTCTTCAACCTGGGCCACGGCGTCATGCCGGAGACCGACCCGGAGGTGCTGACCCGGCTGGTCGCGCTGGTGCACGAGGTTTCCGGGTCCTGAGACCCTGTCGCCCGGGCCCGGCCGGGGCCAGGATTCAGCCGGCCGGACACCGGACCGGCCGTGCGGCGTCACAGCGGCGGACCCCGGTGGGCGGCGCCGGGTGCGACCTGGGAGTGTGAAGAGCGTGCGGAAGCGGATCGCGGTCATCGGCGGCGGCATCGCGGGCCTGGCGGCGGCGGTGCGGCTGCGGGATCTCACCCCGTCCGGGACCGAGATCGTGGTGTTCGAGGGGAGCCCCGCCCTGGGTGGCAAGCTCCACACCGGTGAGCTGGGCGGCCGCCGGGTCGAGCGGGGCGCCGAGTCGTTCCTGGCCAGTGGGTCCGACGGCGCCGAGTCGGCGGCTGTCGCGTTCGCGCGGCGCCTGGGGCTGGGGGAGGCGCTGGTGCATCCGGCGGCCCGTCCTGCCGCGCTGGCGATCGGTGGCCGGCTGACGCCGATCCCGGGCGGCACCCTGGTCGGCGTGCCCGGCGACCTGTCCGCGCTGGACGGTGTGGCCCTGCCGGCGAGCGGCGCCGATGTGGACCGCGGCCGTCCGCTGCTCGCCCCGGGCGCCGACGTGGCGGTCGGTGAGCTGGTTCGCGAGCGGTACGGCGACGAGGTGGTGGACCGGCTGGTCGACCCGATGCTCGGCGGGGTGTATGCGGGACGCGCCGACCGGCTGTCCCTGCGCGTGACGATGCCGCAGCTCGCGGCCACGGCGGAGACCGAGCACACCCTGGCCGGGGCGGTCCGGGCGGCGCAGGCGCGCAGCCGGCGGGTCCCGGGGCGGCCGGTCTTCGCGGCGGTGGGCGACGGGATGAGCCGTCTGGTCGATGCCGCCGCGTCGGCGGCGGGGGCTCGTGTGGTGCTGGGGCTGCCGGTGCGCGAGCTTTCCCGTACGCCTGCGGGCCGTTGGAAGTTGATCTTTGGTTCTGCGCCGTCGCCGGGGGTGGATGAGGTGGACGCGGTGGTTCTCGCCGTTCCCGCGTCGCCCGCGGCGCGGTTGCTCGGCGACCCCGCGGTGGGGGAGCTGGCCTACGCGAGCGTCGCGCTCGCCGCGATGGCCCTGCCGGCCGGGGCCACGCTGCCGGACCTGTCCGGATTCCTGGTGCCGCCGGGCGAGGGCACCCTGGTCAAGGCGGCCACCTTCTTCACCACCAAGTGGCCGCATCTGGCGCGGGAGCCCGGCCCGGTGGTGGTGCGGGTGTCGCTGGGGCGGGCCGGCGAGGAGGATCGGCTGCAGCTCGACGACGCGTCGCTGCTGGCCGTGGCCCGGCGGGAGCTGGGTGAGCTGATCGGTGCCGAGCTGCCCGCGCCGGTGGACTCGTGGGTGCAGCGCTGGGGCGGCGGCCTCCCGCAGTATGCGCCGGGTCACGCCGACCGGGTGGCGCGGCTGCGTGCCGGGCTGCCGGAGGGGTTGGCGCTGGCCGGGGCGGCCTTCGACGGTGTCGGCATCCCGGCGTGTGTGGCCAGTGGCGAGCGTGCGGCGGACGATGTGTACAGGTTCCTGGAGGGAAACTAGATGACCGAGCAGACGAATGCTTCCCGGATCAAAGAGCTGAACGCGACGATCCGCTACACGATGTGGTCGGTCTTCCGGGTGTCGTCGCCGCTGCCGGCGCTGCGCGACGAGGTGGCCGGTGAGGTCGACGGGCTGTTCGAGCAGCTCGCGGGCAAGGATGTGACGATCCGCGGCACCTACGACGTGTCCGGCCTGCGCGCCGACGCCGACATCATGGTGTGGTGGCACTCCAGCTCGTCGGACGCGCTGCAGGACGCCTACGGGCTGTTCCGCCGCACCGCGCTGGGCCGCCACCTGGAGCCGGTCTGGTCGCAGATGGCGCTGCACCGCCCGGCCGAGTTCAACCGCAGCCACCTGCCGGCCTTCCTCGCCGGCGAGGACCCCCGCGCCTACCTGTGCGTCTACCCGTTCGTCCGCTCGTACGACTGGTATGTGCTGCCCGACGAGGAGCGGCGCGCGATGCTGGCCGAGCACGGGCAGATGGCCCGGCCGTACCCGGACGTCCGCGCCAACACGGTGGCGTCGTTCGCGCTCGGCGACTACGAGTGGATGCTCGCGTTCGAGGCCGACGAGCTGCACCGGATCGTCGACCTGATGCGTGACCTGCGGGCCTCGAAGGCGCGGCTGCACGTCCGCGAGGAGGTGCCGTTCTACACCGGCCGCCGCCGCTCGGTCACCGAACTGGTTGCGAACCTGCCCTAGTCATCGGCACGTGGGGGATTCCGTCCTCCACGTACTCCGGGCCGGTCGTCTCGAAGCCGTACCTCGCGTAGAACCCGGCGAGGTGCGCCTGGGCGTCGAGCACGGCCGGCCGGTTGCCGATGACCGACAGGGCGTGCTCCATGAGGCGTCCGGCCAGACCGGCTCCGCGGGCCTCCGGGGCGGTCACCACCCGGCCGATCCGCTCCACCCCGTGGTCGCTGAGGATCCGCAGGTAGGCCCGCACCCGCTTGCCCTGGGCGAACCAGAGATGCCGGGTTCCTGGCTCGGCGTCCCGTCCGTCCGGATCCAGGTAGGCACATTCCTGCTCCACCACGAAGACCTCGCTGCGAAGCTTGAGAATTTCGTAGAGGGTGGTGGTGTCCAGGTCGCGGAAGGACGCCACACGCAGCTCGTCATGAGGTTCGGGATGCATCGGCACAACATACGCGGCAGTGCGACGTTGTACCGGTGAAGGGAGGACTTCATGATCAAGACGAGTAAGTTGTTCGGAAGCAAGACGCGGGTGACCTTTTCCCTGCCGGCTGAGGAGCCGCCCGGGACGGTCAGCGTGGTCGGCGACTTCAACGGCTGGGAGCCGGGGAAGCACGAGCTGCAGGTGCGGCGTAACGGCACCCGGACGGTGAGCGTGCCGCTCGAGCCGGGCCACTACAAGTTCCGTTACCTGGCCACCGACGGCGTCTGGCTCGACGACGAGGATGGCAGCGAACTTCATCTATAAGTGTTTCGGCCGGGCCTCGCGGGAGATCTCCTAGAGTCATGGCTGACGTCAAACTCGCGATCATCTATTACTCGTCGACCGGCACGATCCACTCGATGGCCCAGCGGCTGAGTGAGTCGGCCGAGAAGGCCGGCGCCGAGGTGCGGCTGCGCCAGGTCACCGAACTCGCCCCGGCCGAGGCGATCGCCTCCAACGAGGCGTGGAGCCAGCACTTCGACCGGACCAAGGACGAACCGAAGGCGACCGCCGACGACGTCGTGTGGGCCGATGCCGTGCTCTTCGGGTCGCCGACCCGGTACGGCAACGTGACCAGCCAGCTCAAGCAGTTCATCGACACCCTCGGCCCGCAGTGGTCGCAGGGCCTGCTGGCGAACAAGGCGTACGCCGGGTTCACCGCCTCGATGACCGCGCACGGCGGTCAGGAGTCGACGCTGCTGGCGCTCTACAACACCATCTACCACTTCGGCGGCGTGGTGGTGGCCCCCGGATACACCGATCCGCTGAAGTTCGCCGACGGCAACCCGTACGGCGTCTCGCACGTCACCGGGGGCAACAACGACGCGCCGCTGGGTGACGCCCAGCTCGCCGCGCTGGATCACCTCGCCCGGCGCATCGTCACCATCGGGGGCAAGCTCCGCTAGTTTTACCGGCATGGCTGTCGACACCCAATACGAAGCTCTCCTGCGACGCGTCCTGGAGTCGGGCACTCCCAAGAGCGACCGCACCGGTACGGGGACGCTCAGCCTCTTCGGTGAGCGTCTCCGCTACGACCTGTCCCAGGGGTTCCCGCTGGTCACGACGAAGCGGGTGCACTTCAAGTCGCTCGCCGTGGAGCTGCTGTGGTTCCTGCGCGGCGACACCAACGTGCGGTGGCTGCGCGAGCAGGGCGTGACCATCTGGGACGAGTGGGCCGCTCCCGACGGTTCGCTGGGCCCGGTCTACGGCAAGCAGTGGCGGTCCTGGCCGACCTCGCGCGGGGAGGTGGATCAGCTCGCCGAGGTGGTCGACACCATCCGGACGAACCCCGACTCGCGGCGCATGATCGTGTCCGCCTGGAACGTCTCCGACATCCCGGACATGGCGCTGGCCCCGTGTCACGCGCTGTTCCAGTTCTACGTGGCCGACGGCAAGCTGTCCTGCCAGCTCTACCAGCGCAGCGCCGACCTCTTCCTGGGCGTGCCGTTCAACATCGCCAGTTACGCCCTGCTGACCCAGATGATCGCCGCCCACGTCGGCCTTGAGCCGGGTGACTTCATCTGGGTCGGTGGTGACGTGCACCTCTACACCAACCACCTGGAGCAGGTGCGGGAGCAGCTCACCCGCGAGCCCTACCCGTTCCCCACGCTCGAGATCAAGCCGCGGGAGAGCCTCTTCGAGCACGAGTACGAGGATTTCACCGTGGTCGGCTATCAGCACCACCCGCTGATCAAGGCGCCCGTCGCGGTATGACGATCCACATGATCTGGGCCGAGGCCCGTCATCGGGTCATCGGCGCCGGCAACACGATCCCCTGGCACGTCCCGGGGGAGCAGCGGACCTTCAAGGAGCGGACGATGGGCGCCGCGGTCGTGATGGGCCGCGCCACCTGGGAGTCGCTGCCCCGGCGGCCGCTGCCCGGCAGGGAGAACATCGTCCTCACCCGGTCGGTGGGCTGGGCGGCGCCCGGCGCGTCCGTCGCGCACTCCCTCGACGACGTGACGCTCGACGACTTCTGGGTGATGGGCGGCGGCGACGTCTACGCCGCCTTCCTGCCGCGGGCCGGCCACATCGTGCGGACCAGGATCGAACTCGACGTGGCCGGCGACGTCCATGCCCCGGACCTCGGCGACGACTGGGTCGTCACCGGGTCCAGCGGGACGATCACCGCGGAGAACGGTGTCTCCTACGTGATCGAGGATCTCAGGCGGCGGGATCCAGCCTGATCGACAGGCTGTTCACACAGTGCCGGGTGTTCTTCGGGGTGAAGCCCTCGCCCCGGAACACATGGCCCAGGTGTGAGTCGCAGTTGGCGCACCGGATCTCGGTGCGGACCATCCCGAGGCTGCGGTCCTCGATCTCCCGGACCGCGCCGGGGATGGCGTCGTCGTAGGACGGCCAGCCGCAGTGGCTGTCGAACTTGCTGCCGCTCTCATACAGCGCCGCGCCACAGGCCCGGCAGTTGTAGACGCCCTCGGTCTTTGTCTCCACGTACTCACCACTCCAGGGCGGCTCCGTGCCGGCCTCGCGGAGCACGTAGAACTCCTCCGGGGACAGGCGGATGCGCCACTCGTCCTGAGTGGTAGGCAGATCGGTCGTCATGCCGTCAACCGTACGTCGCACCCCCGGTCCGCCAGGAGTGATGTTCACCCGGAGTTGACCGGTCATGGAAGGTGCCTCCCCCGCGACGTTCCGGCCGACCTGGCAGCAGGGCCTCGGCCACGGTCTCTACCTCGGTGTCCTCGGCGCCGTGGCGAGTGTCACGACGGGGGTGATGACGGCCCTCCTGTGGTCCGGCCCGCCGGGCTGGACGTGGGCGGCGCTGATCGTGGCGCCCCTGCTGGTGGGGGCGGTCGCCGGTCTGCTGGCCGGGCGCCGTACCGGGGTCGAGGTGGGTGACCGCGGGATCCGTACCTCCTCGGTCTTCGAGGAAGGGCTCGCCCCCTGGAGCCGCGTCGTGGACCTGCGGGCCGAACGTCGCGGGCGTCGCACGGTGGTCTCCGTCTATCTCGACTCGGGCGCCAGCGTGCAGCTGCACGCCCCGTACAGCGGGGGACTCTTCGCTGCGGACCCCCAGTTCGAGCTCAAGGTGTGCGCTCTGTCCCATTTATGGCGTAGTCACCGTTTCGGTGGTCTTCCGGGCTGAAGACCCGCCGGGGGGTGTTTCCGGGTAAAACGGGCAATTACCGTTAAGCTCCCGTGCGACCATGGATCGTACCTTCCGCAACAGAACGGATACTCCTCATGAGCTTCTCGAGCCGTCCGGCCGCTGGACTAGCCACGGTCGGCGCCACTGTTCTTGCTGCTCTGGCTCTCGGTGGGGCCCCGGCCATGGCGACCGACGTCGTGCAGAAGGCCGGCCACGCGATCCTGACACCGAGCCCCGATCCCGCCGACCAGCGGGGCAACCCGGGCTACGGCGGCACCGTCCAGCAGGTGCCCGGCACGCCCGGGGTCACCACCGCGCCGGCGGTCGCCTCGACCACGCCGGCCCCCGCCGGGACCGTCCGGACGATCACCACCGCGCCGACCACCCCGGCCCGCGGCCACAGCGGCTACGCGTCCACGCCGCCGACCACACCGCCGGCCATGTCGCCGTCCCCGTCCGTGTCGGAGAGCCTGCCGACCGGCACCGTCAAGAGCAGCCCGGGCACCGGCCTGCAGTCGGCGAACGCCCAGCCGCGGCCCTCCGCCAGCGCCGCCAACCAGGGCGTCAGCGTGGGCCGGAACCTCCCGGTCACCGGCGCCCCCCTCACCGGCACCCTGACCGTCGGCGGCATGCTGGTGGCCGGCGGCGCCACCGCGCTCTGGTACACCCGTCGCCGCCGCAGCGCCTGACGATCGTGCGCGGCCGTCCGGTTCGCCGGGCGGCCCGCACCGCCTCTTGGCCGTAGGCTCGGGGCATGCCGAAAGCCGCCGCTGAAGAGCATCAGATCGCCGGGCACACCGTGCGCCTGAGCAGCCCGGACAAGATCGTCTTCCCGGGCCGGGGATTCACCAAGCGCGACGTCTTCGAGTATTACCTGGCGGTCGGCGACGGCATCCTGCGGGCGCTGCGCGACCGTCCCACCACCCTGCAGCGCTTCCCCGACGGCATCGAGGGCGAGGCGTTCTACCAGAAACGCATCCCGGCCCGCGGCGTCCCCGACTGGATCAGAACCGCGAAGATCAAGTTCCCCAGCATGCGTACGGCCGACGAGCTCAGCCCGGCCGACCTGGCCCACGTCGCCTGGGCCGCCCAGATGGGCACCGTGGTCTTCCACCCCTGGCCGGTGCGTGCCGACGCCCCCGACGAGCCCGACGAGCTGCGCATCGACCTCGACCCGCAGCCCGGCACCGGTTTCGCCGACGTGATCGCCACGGCCGGCGTGGTCCGTGAGGTCCTGGCCGACCTCGGCTGGACCGGCTATCCGAAGACCTCCGGCGGCCGCGGCGTGCACATCTACGTGCGGATCGCCCCGCGCTGGTCGTTCGTGGACGTGCGGCGCGCCGCGATCGCCCTGGCCCGCGAGGTGGAGCGCCGCAACCCGGCCGGCATCACCACCGCGTGGTGGAAGGAGGAGCGCGGCGAACGGGTCTTCCTCGACTACAACCAGATGGCCCGCGACCGGACCATCGCCTGCGCCTACTCCCTCCGGGCCAACGCCCGGGCCACCGTCTCCGCCCCGGTCACCTGGGCGGAGCTGGCGTCCGCCGAGCCCGACGACTTCGACCTGCGCACCATGCCGCCCCGCTTCGCCGAGGTGGGCGATCCGCACGCCGCCATCGACGAGGTCGCCCACGACCTCACCCCCCTGCTGGAGTGGGTCGAGCGGGACGAACACGCCGGCCTGGGCGACCTGCCCTACCCGCCGGACCACCCGAAGATGCCGGGCGAGCCGCCGAGGGTCCAGCCGAGCAAGATCAACCGAGCCAACTGGGCGACCCCCGAGTAGCCGCCCCCGGCGGCCGGAGCCCGTGGCGAACGACCGGGACGCCCGGCTCACAGCAGGATCTTCATGCCCTCGTGGGAGGCCTCGAAGCCGAGCGCGGCGTAGAAGCGGTGCGCGTCGGTGCGCCGCTTGTCGGTGGTGAGCTGGGCGATGGCGCAGCCGCGCTCGCGGGCCCGGTCGAGGGTCCAGCGGATCAGGTCGCCGCCGAGGCCCTGGCCGCGCCGGGCCGTGTGGATGCGGACGGCCTCGATCAGCATCCGCTCGGCGCCGCCGCGGCTCAGGCCCGGGATGAAGGTGAGCTGGCAGGTGCCGATCACCTCGTCGCCGTCGAGGGCCACGATCAGCTCGTTGCGGTCGTCGGCGTCGATCGCCTCGAAGGCCGCCCACACGGCTGCGTCCACCTCCTCGGCGACGATCCCGAAACCACGGGTGCGGCTGATGTCGTCATCGGCGAGGAGGTGGAGGACGGCGGGGACGTCGGCACGGGTGGCGATCCGGATCTGCATGATCGAAAGCTTGTCACGGGCTGTCATGACGCCTTCACGTCGGGCACGATGACGTGATGGACGCGCTGCTCCGGGTGCCCCGCATGCTGTACCGCGCCGTCGTCTGGCTGGCCAACTCGCCGCGCACGCTGCTGATCGCGTACTCGATTCTGATCGTCGTCTGCGGCACCCTCTACAACCGGTTCGAGGACGGCACGTCCTTCGGTGACTCGATCTGGTGGGCCGTGGTCACCGCGTCCACCGTGGGCTACGGCGACATCTCGCCCCAGTCGTGGCAGGCCCGGGTGCTGGCCGGGATCCTCATCTCGGTCATGGTGCTGCTGGTGATCCCGCTGATCACCGCGCACTTCTCCAGCAAGCTCATCGTGAACAACGACGCCTTCCGCCACGAGGAGCAGGAGGAGCTCAAGGAGAACCTGCGGGTCGCCCGGGCGCTGCTGGAGCAGATGGCGGCCCGTCAGGGCATCACTTCGGAGGGCAGCGCAGACCCTCCTGCGGGACTTTCAGATCGATGAGGTACGCGTCGACGGCGGCCCGGATGCAGGCGGTCGACGGGTAGGCGGTGTGGCCCTCGCCCTCCCACGTCAGCACGTGCCCGACGCCCAGCATGTTCGCCAGGTCGGCGGTGTTCTCGTACGGCGTGGCCGGGTCACCGGTGGTGCCCACCACCACGATCGGCGGGGCGCCCTCGGCCTTGCCCACCGGGTACGGGTCGCGCTGCCCGCCCCAGTACGTGCACGGCAGCATCCCGATCGCCAGCGGCGCGCCGAACAGCGGGTACTTCGTCCGCCACTCGCCCTGCAGCTTGCGGACCTCCGCCTCGGTCGGTGCCTTGTCGGTGTCCGCGCAGTTCACCGCCAGGTTGGCGTCGAACAGGTTGGAGTACCGCCCGTTCGGATCGCGTTCGGCATACTGATCGGCCAGTTCGAAGACGCCCTCGGCGTCGCCGGCCGCGAGACTGTCGATCGCGTCGGCCAGGCTGGTCCAGCCGGTCTCGGTGTAGAGCGACGAGATCACGCTCAGGAAGATCCAGCCGGGTGTCGCCTCCCGCCCGTCCGAGCCGCGGACCGGTGAGTTCTCCGCCTTCGCCATCGCGTCGGTCACCGCGCCCCGGGCGTCCGGCGCGATCGGGCACTTCGTCGCGTTCTGCGTGCACCAGTTGGTGAAGTTGGTGAACGCCCGCTCGAAGCCCTTCGCCTGCTGCTCCGAGCCGGACACGTAGCTCTCCGTCGGGTCGACCGCGCCGTCCAGCACCAGCGCCCGCACGTTCTTCGGGAACAGCTGCGCATACGTCGCCCCGAGCAGCGTCCCGTAGGAGAAGCCGAGGTACGTCAGTTTCTCGTCGCCGACCGCGGCCCGCAGCGCGTCCAGGTCACGCGCCGCCTGCTCGGTGGAGTAGGTGCGCAGGCTCGGGCCGTACTCCTTGGCGCAGCCGTCGGCGATCTTCTTGTTCAGCGCCGCGATCTGGTCGAACGCGGCCTGGTCGACCGGGTCCGGCTCGGCGGCGAAGCTGGCGTCCTGATCGGTCGCGGAGATGCACTTCACCGGGTCGGACTCGCCGACCCCGCGCGGGTCGAAGCCGATGATGTCGAACCGGTCGGTGACCTCGGTGGGCAGACCGCCCAGCGCCTGGCCGAACGACAGGTAGACCGCCACGTCGATGCCGGAGCCGCCGGGGCCGCCCGGGTTGAGCAGCAGCGAGCCGATCCGGTCGCGCTGCCGCTCCGACCGGATGCGGATCATGTCGATGCCGTAGGTCTCGCCGGCCACCGGGGCCGCCCAGTCCTTCGGCACCGGCACCGTGGCGCACTCGTAGGTCATCCCCGTCGCGGTCCGGTTGACCAGCTTGCGGGGCACCTCGGGGCACGGCCGCCATCGGGTCGCCGCACTGGAGGCGGACGGCGCGGCGGCGCTCTCGGTGCCACGGCGCGCCGGCTCGTCCGAGCCCTCCGGGGCGAACGACGGCAGGGTGCACCCCGCCGTCAGGACCAGCACGGACAGGACGGCGACGGCCAGGCGTGAGCGACGATCCACGCGACAAACCCTAGCCGGTCCACGGCGGCGGGCCCGTCAGCGGCTTGTCAGCACCTCGGCCAGGTCGAACCGCACCGGTCGCTCCAATTGCTCATATGTGCAGGTCAGCGGGTCGCGGTCGGGACGCCACCGCTCGAACTGGGCGGTGTGCCGAAACCGGATTCCCTCCATGTAGTCATAGCGGACCTCCACCACCCGTTCGGGGCGCAACGGAGTGAACGACAGGTCCTTGCCCGCGTTCCACCTGCTCACCTCGTTCTTCCGAGGGGTCCGCTCGCCCTGCTCGTGCGCCGCCCAGTTCCACGGGTGTCCCTCGAACGTGGTGACCAGCGGTTGCAGCTCCTGGAACAGCTCCTCCCGGACCTTCATCGGGAACGAGCCGATCACCCCGACGCTCACCAGGACGCCGCGCTCGTCGTGCAGGCCCAGCAGCAGCGAGCCGATCCGGTCGTCCGCCGACTTGTGCACCCGGTAGCCGGCCACCACACAGTCCGCGGTGCGCTTGTGCTTGATCTTCGACATCACCCGCTTGTCCGGCTGATAGGTGAGGTCGCGGGACTTCGCGATCAGGCCGTCCAGCCCGGCGCCCTCGAACTCGGCGAACCAGCGGCGGGCCGTCTCCAGATCGTCGGTCGCCGGAGTCACGTACACCGGCGGCTTCGCGTCCTTGAGGGCCTCCCGCAGCCTCTCGCGCCGCTCCTGGAACGGCAGCTCGGTCAGATCCTCGTCGCCGAGCGCGAGCAGATCGAACGCCACGAAACCGGCCGGGGTCTGCTCGGAGAGCAGCTTCACGCGGCTCGCCGCCGGGTGGATGCGCTGCTGCAGAGCCTCGAAGTCCAGGGTGTTCCGCCCGGTGTCGGCGACGATCACCTCGCCGTCGATCACCGCGCGCTCCGGGAAGTTGGCCAGGATCGCCTCGACCACCTCGGGGAAGTAACGGGTCATCGGCTTCTCGTTGCGGCTGCCGATCTCCACCTCGTCACCGTCCCGGAAGACGATCGACCGGAATCCATCCCATTTGGGCTCGTAGACCTGGCCGGGCGGGATGTCCGCGACGGGTTTCGCGAGCATCGGCTTGACCGGCGGGTTCAGCGGGAGCTGCATGCGATCAGTGTGCCCCGCCCGGCGCCGGCACGGGGGCCCGTCCACGATCGAATCCGGAACCGGCGCGGCCCGGAGGTCAGCGGACCAGCAGGCTCACCAGCCGGTCCAGCTCGGTGGACGGGTCGGCGGTCAGGCCCATGTGGACCGGGCCGGCCCGCAGGATCGTGCTGCGCGGGGCCACCAGCCAGCGGAAGCGCTCGCCGAGGCGCATCTGCTCGGAGGCCCCGCCGCCCGTGCACGTCCGCTCCCACGCCTCCAGCGCCGTCCGGATGCCCGCCACGTCGGCCGCCGGGTCCAGCGCCCGCAGCCGGGACTCCGCCAGATGTGTCCGCGCGGACAGGAAGTCGTGCCGCTGGCTGTAGAGCAGCACCCCGACGTTGATCAGCTCGCCGCGCTCGATCCGGGGCACCGCCTGGATGATCGCGTACTCGTAGGGGGTGAGTTTCGTCGTCACGGCAGCCACGCTTCCGGCCGGGCCGCGCGCTGCGACAGGTGGTTCAGGTACGCCTCCCGGTCGCCGTCCTCCAGCCACTCCTCCGGGACCAGGGCGATCACCTCGGCCAGCAGCTCCGGGGTGATCCGCCCGGCCAGGGCCGGACCCTCGGCGGCGAGCTCCGTGGCGTACGGCTTCAGCACGTGATCGTCCCAGCGGTACGGCCGATGGACGACACTCTCCGCGCGGGGCCAGTTGTGGTGGAAGTAGAGCGTCGCGCCGTGGTCGATCAGCCACAGGCCACCGTGCCACATCAGCAGGTTCGGGTTGCGCCAGCTGCGGTCCACGTTCTCCACGAAGGCGTCGAACACGAGCACCCGGCTGGCCAGTCCCGGCTCGACGGGGTGGGCCACCGGGTCGTACCCGAGCGCGCCCGGCAGGAAGTCCATCCCGAGGTTGCCCCCGGCGCTGGCCTTGATCAGCTCCTGGACCTCCTCGTCCGGCTCGGCGCGCGCCACCACCGGATCCAGCTCCACCCGGGCCAGATCCGGCACCGGCAGGCCGAGCCGCCGGGCCAGCTCGCCGGCGATCACCTCGGCGACCAGCGCCCGCGGCCCCTGGCCGGCCCCGCGGAACTTCACCACATAGGTGCCGAGATCGTCGGCCTCCACCACCCCCGGCAGCGACCCACCCTCCCGCAACGGCGTGACATACCGGATCGCTGTGACCTCACGAAGCACGCCGACCACCCTACGGGTGACGGCCGGTGCGGCTTCCACCGCTGTCACGGTCATCACCGGATCGGCCCGGCGGCCGCGCTTCGGCCCGGAGCGGGCAGCCCCCTCGCGGGGGAGCCACGGGACCGGTGGGATGCGGTCGGGGACGGCCGGCGGCGTACCGGATCAGTAGGGGTTTCCGGTTCCGGGAAGGCGGCCCCGCAGCAGGCCGCCGAAGCGTCCGGGGCGGCCGGGGTCCTCGGTCAGCGGCGGACCGGCGGCGCCGGCGGTGTCGGCGATGCCGGCCAGGAGCTGCCGCAGGGCGCTCACCGCGTCGGTCGCCGGCCGCCAGCCCAGGTCGCCGGCCGCCCGGTCGCAGCTCATCAACGGCGCCTTCAGCGCCAGGCGCACCCATCCGCGGTCCACCGGTTGCAACCGCAGCTGCCAGGTCAGCGCGGCGGCGCCCTCCAGAAGAAGACCAGGGACCCGCAGGGGTACGCCGTGAAAAGCGCGACCGACGATGTCGGCGTCCAGCACGGGGCCGGCGGCCAGGTTGAAAGCGCCGCGGACGTCGGCGCGGAGCACGCGCAGATAGGCGTCGGCCACGTCGTCGGCGTGCACCGCCTGCATGCGCAGGCCCGGATGTCGTGGCACGACCGGGATGCGGCCGAAACGGAGCAGACTCGCCGGCAGCAGCGGGCCGGCGAAGTAGCGGGCGATCTCGGCGCCCGCGTCACGCTGGAAGATCAGGCCCGGGCGGAGCCGCACGACCCGCATCGTCGGATGATCGGACTCGACCTCGTCGAGCATCCGTTCGACGAGAGCCTTGTGCCGGCTGTAGGACGACTCCGGGACACCGGTGCGCAGCCACGTCTCACGGACGAACGCCCGTTTCGGGCCCGGCGCGTAGACCCCGACCGACGACGCGTGCGCCAGGGCCGGGACGCCCGCCCGGACCGCGGCACGGAAGACGGCGCGGCTGCCCAGGACGTTCGTCCGGTACAGGCGGCGCTGGTCGTGGCTCGGCTGGATCTGCCACGCCAGATGCACCACCGCGCCGGCGCCGGTGAACACCTCGGTCAGGCGATCGGTGGCGTCGTCGGCCCCGATGTCGATCGAGTGCCAGGTGACGTCGGCGTACGGGCCGGCCGGCGCGGGCAGGCGACGGCAGACACCGGTCAGGTCCAGATCCGGTTCGGAACGCAGGCGCCGCAGCAGGGCGGTGCCGGAGTTGCCGCTGGCGCCCACGATCACTACACGCATGGGTGTTGCGGTACCCCTGAACGCGCCGTTGAACCGCCCTTTCCGGGGGCCGGTTTACGTCGAGCCGGTAGCGTTCCATTTCCGGGCGGTGGGCTATCGAAGGCGGGCTCTGCCGTCGCCGGCTATCCGGCATTCTTCTGGGCTCCGCTTTCCGGCCGGCCGGTCCCCGTTTCCAGCCACCGGGTCCGCGTTTCCGGCCACCGGGTCCGCGTTTCCAGCCACCGGGTCCCTGTTCCGGCCCGCCGGTCCGCGTTTCCGGTCAGCAGGTCCCCGTTCCGGCCCGCCGGACCTCGTTTCCGGCCGTTCGACCGTCGTTTCCGGTGCTCGGGCTCTTTTCCGCGGCCGTCCCGCCCGGTTGTGGCCGTCCGCGGCGGGCTTTTCCGGGCCGGGCTGCCGGGAACGGCGCGGTCATCACGGAGGCAATGGTTCCGGGTCCGGCGATAGGGGCTCGATACCGGGTCGCCGGCATCCGCCCCGCAACGGCAAACGGCGCCGCCCCTTGCCCGGGGTGACGCCGTTGCCGTGCGAAAACTAGCGCTTGCTGTGGTACGCCTCGACGACCTCGCTCGGGATCCGGCCACGCTCCGAGACGGTGTAGCCGTTCTTGTTGGCCCACTCCCGAATGGCCTGATTCTGGTCGCGGCTGGAACGGCTCGAGACGGCCGGAACTGTGCGCCGGGCAGGGGTCGGAACGTTACCGTTGCGGCCCAGCCGGGTGGCTGCGGAGAGGAACGGTTCCAGTGCTTTTCGCAGCTTGCCGGCGTTCTTCTCGGACAGGTCGATCGTGTAGTTGACGCCGTCGAGGCCGAATTCGACGGTGCGGTCCGCTTCCGTACCGTCGAGGTCGTCGGTCAGCACGGTAATTATCTGCTTGGCCATGGTTGTTCGACTCCTACAGCGAGTTATTCGGCTGACGCTGCGCGCACACGCCAGTCCAGCTCGCGAATGCTCGTCGTCGCATTCATTCTGTCGTCCGGAAGGCGGCTAGTGCAAATTGCCCGTTCTGGCATGTCGCAATTGCCGGGTACCAACCGGCCCGCAGGTCTTTTCGCCGATGTGAATGTGCGGTAACGTGGCTGGTGGGAGCGCTCCCAAGGCCTCTGGAGCTGCTGGCTCCGCAGCGTAGTGGACCTTGCGCGCTCCACGCCACCGTTTCGTGGCCCTCGACCCGAGCCGCCTCGTCGCCGACTCTCCGGTGCCGGGGCGGTTCGCCGTTTCTGCTCCCCGCCCTCCACGGGTGCCCCGTTGCGGCTTGCCCGCATGTCGTGCTGTGACGGCTTGCCCGCGCGTCACCCTGAGGGGCCTGTCCGCATGTCGCCTGGCGGCGGCCTGCCCGTGGTTGCCGGGTTGCGCCTCTCCGTGGTTGCCCGGCGGGCTGCCTGCCTGTGGTTGCCGGGTTGCGCCTCCGTGGTCGCCCGGCGGGCTGCCTGCCCGCGTCCTGTGGCGGCTTGCCGCCGGCGTGGTCGTGCGGGCCTGCTCCCGTGCCGTCCGGCTGCTCGTCCCCGCCTCGCCTCTGCCTCAGGAAGCCGCCGCCTATGGTTGCCGCTTGCACGTCCAACGTTGTAAGCATGTAATCACGTAAGTTCGGGAGGTTGAGATGCGAGTCCGTTTTGCCCAACAGGGTGGCCGTGCCGAGCCGCCCGCTGCCGATGACGCCGCGGCCTGGATCGCCGGAGCCGTTCCGGACGGGTGGTTCGCCGAGCGGCCCGAGGTCGTCATCGATCGCGACGAGATCATCATCTGGGGCCGGCTGCCCCGGCCCGAGCTGGGCGACGACGCCACCGAGGCCGATGCGGCCGCCGCCCAGGCCGGGCGGATCGCCCAGTTCCGTGAGGACACCCGCGACGCCCGGATCCGCGTCGCCCGTCAGGTCGAGCATCGCTATCAGCGGAAGGTGGCGTGGGGCGCCCGCTGCGGCGACGCGTCCGAGTTGTTCACCCATCTGTCCGCCCCGGTGATGACCCGGCTCCGGCAGCCCGAGCGGCAGGTCCTCGACACCCTCGTCGACGCCGGGGTGGCCCGCTCCCGGTCGGAGGCGCTGGCCTGGTGCGTCAAGCTGGTGGGCCGCCACACCGAGGACTGGCTGACCGACCTGCGCGCCGCGATGACCCAGGTCGACGAACTCCGCCGCCGAGGCCCGGACGCCTGATCCCGCACCACCTTCTGCACCGGCTGGTCGTGAGTGCCGCAACGGGTGCCCCCAAATGGCTGGTCGTGAATAGCCGCAACGGGTGTCCCGGAACAGCGCCGGCGACCGGCTCGGTTCTTGAGGTCGGCTGGTTGTGGGGGGCTGTTGCGGGTGTCCCGGAACAGCAGCGGCGATCAGCTCGGTTCTTGAGGGCGGCCGGTCGTGAGCGCCGCTGCGGGCCTCCGCGGGCAGCGCCACGACCGGCTCGGGCTGTCAGACGGCTACGGACTGGGGGCTGCGGAGCCAGGCCAGGACCTCGGTGGGGCCCAGTGGGCTGGAGAAGAGGAAGCCCTGGCCCAGCGGGCAGCCCAGACGGATCAGGACGTCGCGGTGGGCGGTGTCCTCGATGCCTTCGGCGACGACCGCGAGGCCCAGCGACTGGGCGAGGCTCACGATGCCGCTGACCAGGGCCATCGGCTGCTGCCCGAGGACCATGTCGTCGATGAAGGTCTTGTCGATCTTGATGATGTCGATCGGCCGGGACCGCAGGTAGCCGAGGGACGAGTAGCCGGTGCCGAAGTCGTCGATGGCGATCCGGATGCCCATCTCCCGCAGCACGCCCAGGTCGGTCCAGATCCGCTCGTCGTCCTTGACCAGCAGCGTCTCGGTGATCTCCAGCATCAGCGCCTCGGGCGGCACACCGGTGTTCGCGAGCGCCGTACGGACCTGCTCGACGAACCCGCTCTCCCGGAACTGCCGCACCGACACGTTCACGCTCATGTACGGCGCCTGCCCGGGTGGCAGGATGCGGCGCCACTCGGCGACCGTACGC
Organism: Actinoplanes philippinensis; assembly: GCF_900113015.1. Lineage (GTDB taxonomy): Bacteria > Actinomycetota > Actinomycetes > Mycobacteriales > Micromonosporaceae > Actinoplanes > Actinoplanes philippinensis. Next base: position 79,904 of record NZ_FONV01000013.1, on the reverse strand, counting down.
AGCGCCTCCTCCAGCACCCAGCGGCCCATCGGCAGGATCAGGCCGCTCTCCTCGGCGACCTCGATGAACTGGTCCGGTGTGATGACACCCCGCTTCGGATGGTGCCACCGGACCAGCGCCTCGAACCCGACAGCCGTGCCCGACGACAGGTCCACGATCGGCTGGTAGTGCAGCAGGAAATGACCCTCGTTGACGGCGTGGTCGAGCGCCGACCGCAGTTCCAGCCGTTCGACCATCTCGTTGTGGAGGTGCGCCTGGTAGCGGCGCCACTGGTTCTTGCCGGCGCCCTTGGCCACGTACAGCGCAAGGTCGGCCTGGCGCAGCAGCTCGTCCGCGTCGGCGCCCTCGGGCGTGGTGGTGATGCCGATGCTGGCCATCGCGTACAGCGGCTTGGCGTCGGTGATGATCGGCTCGGCGAGGGCCGCGAAGATCCGGTTCGCGGTCTCCTCGACGGCGCCCGGGTCGTTGACGTTCTCCACGATCGCGGCGAACTCGTCGCCACCGAGCCGGGCCGCGGTGTCGTCGGCCCGCAGCGCCCCGGCGATCCGGTGCGCCACCTCGATCAGCAGCTGGTCGCCGACGGCGTGGCCGAGCGTGTCGTTGACCATCTTGAAGTCGTCCAGGTCGATGAAGAGCACGCCGATCACCGAGCCGTCGCGGGTGCTGCGGGCCACCGCGTGGGCCAGCCGGTCGTTGAAGAGCACCCGGTTCGCCAGGCCGGTCATCGAGTCGTGGAACGCCTGATGGGTGAGCTCGTTCTGCAGGCGCCGCTGCTCGGTGACGTCGCGCATGGTGATGACCAGGCCGGACACCGTCGGTTCGGCGCGCAGGTCCCGGCAGTGCAGCTCCAGCAGCACCTCGCTGCGCCGGTTGCCGCGCGCCCGGAAGTCGAGCTGCTGCTCCAGCTGGTGGCCGCCGCGGACGGCCGCGAGCACGTCACCCAGCCGGGACCGCTCGCCCGGGTGGATCACCTCGGGCAGCAGGGCGCCGGTCGGGTCGGCGCCGAAGACCCCGACCGCGGACGGGCTGGCGTACTGGATCCGGTCGTCCTCGTCGAGGATCGTGATCACGTCGGCGGTGTTCTGGATCAGCGTCCGGAAGTAGGTCTCGCTGTTGCGCCGGGCCACCTCGTGCCCGAGCGCGATCCGTTCCAGCGCCAGCGCCACCTGTGCGGCCAGCACCTCCACCGAGCGCTGCAACTCCAGCAGCGCCCAGGTCGGCGCGCCCACGTGCAGGACGCCGACGAGCGGGTCGCCGCCCGGCCGGTCCTTGAGCACCATCGGGCAGCGCAGCGTCTTGGTGAACTGGGTGAGGCGTACGGCCACGGCCCAGTCCACGTCACGGGTGGTGACCAGGCGCGCGGCGGTGCCGGTGGCCCGATCCACGGCGGCCTGTGCGGCGGCCTCCGGCGACTGCGGTTCGGTCTGCGCGATCGCGATCGCCAGCACCACCCCGTGCGGCACGTCGCCGGGGATCAGCTGGGCGACGGTGGTGCGTACGGCCAGGCCCACCGCCTCGCTGTCGGCGGCCGAGACGAGCGCCGCCGACGCCTCCCGCAGCGCCCGCTCCCGGGACATCGCCTGCCGGTGGCTCGCCATGATCCCGGACATCCGGGCCAGGACCAGCGCCACCATCAGCGTGCTGAGCGCCGCCACCACGGTCAGGCCGGCGAACTGGCCGTCCCGGAACATCTTCACCAGTAGCACGGTCGGCGCCACCATGGCGGCGAACCCGAGCAGCGCCAGCCGGGCGTGACTCGTCTCCGCGGGCGGCGTCTCGGCCGGGCGGGTCAGCTCGGCCATCGACGGGATCAGCGCGGCCAGCCCCGCCGCCGTGTACAGGGCCAGATGACCGAAACCGGACGCCCGGCCCACGTCGGCGGCGAGCAGCGCCACCACTCCGGCGCCGAGCAGATAGCCGGGGGCGACGAGCCGGCCCGGCATGGTCGCCAGCCGGATCAGCAGCCCGAGGCAGAGCAGGTCGGCGACCGGCATGGCGATCTCGGTCCAGCCGGTCGCGGCCGAACCCTCCAGCCGCGGGCCGACCACGAACGTCCAGATCAGCAGCGCCACCCCGGACGTGACGGTGAGCGCGTCGAGCAGGCCGGCCAAGTCCCGGGACGCGCTGGTGCGCCGGTCCACGAAACCGGCCAGGGCCACGGCGAGCGCGGCGTACGCGACCAGCAGGGTCGCGATCCCGGCCGGCTCCAGCCAGGTCAGCCAGTTGGTGATGAACGAGGGCGCGAACGCGGCCGCGCCACCGGCCGCCGACAGGACGACCGCGCCGGCCAGCACCCACCACGGCTTGACGTCGTCGGGCTGACTGCGGCGGACCCCCAGCGAGAGCGCCACGACGGCGGAGATCCCGGCGACCAGTCGCAGTGGCGCCTGCAGGCCCGGTTGCAGCCCGAAGGCCACGGCGAGCACCACCATCCAGGCACCGAAGATGGTGGCAGGCCACCGTGTCGGCATCGGTGCTCCCTCCGGCGTACCCCTGTCGGACTGATCGGCCCGGTTGCCGCGCATCTGAGCGGCGACGGCACAATCGCAGGCGTGCTTCTGGAGTTCGTCCACGCCCACACCGTGTCGGCGCCGGTCCCGTTCGTGCCCGAGGTCTCGCTCTTCCAGGCGGAGGACCCGATCGCCCTGTGGGAGGCGACCGAGTCGGCCGGGACCCCGCAGCCGCCGCCGTTCTGGGCGTTCGCCTGGGCCGGCGGGCAGGCCCTGGCCCGGCACATCCTCGACGCCCCCGAGCTGGTCGCCGGGCGCAGCGTTCTCGACCTGGCGACCGGTTCCGGCCTGGTCGCGGTCGCCGCGGCCAAGGCCGGGGCGACGCCGGTGACGGCCAACGACATCGATCCGCTCTCGCTCGCCGCGGCACAGGCCAATGCCGAGGCCAATGGGGTACGGGTGACGACCGTCGAGGCGGACCTGCTCGACAGCGACGACAGGTATGGCGTGGTGCTCGCCGGTGACGTCTTCTACAGCCGGGAGATGGCCGGGCGGGTGCTGCCGTTCCTGCGCCGGGCGGCCGGCCGTGGCTCGCTCGTGCTGGTCGGCGACCCGGGCCGCGCCTATCTGCCGGAGGACCTGATCCAGCGTGCGGTCTACGACGTCCCGGTGATCGAGGAGCTGGAGAGCATGCCGATCCGCCGCACCACGGTCTGGCAGGTCACCGCCTCCTGACGGCTGGGGGTGACGGTGACGGGCGTGCATGAGCCGGCGGCGGGCCGGTCTCCGGACGGACCGCCCTCGTCCCGCGCGGGGAGTTACGGGACCTACGCCCGCCGTACCGAATAAAGATCTAGAAGTCCCCAGCCGTCGGCGACCGTGGCGTCCGGCTCGGCCTGGTCCCCGCCGCAGTCCTCCCGGCCGGACGGCATCAGGACGGCCGAGCCGATGTCGGCGCGCCGGGCGCACGCGATGTCGCGCCGCCGGCTGTCGCCGACGAACCAGCAGTCCCGCGGGGCGATGCCGAGGGCGTCGGTGGCGTTCCAGATCATCTGCGGGTTGGGTTTGCGGACGCCCGCCTCGTCGCTGTAGACCTGCACCGCGAAGAGCCGTCCGACCCCGGCGTTGGCCAGGTAGTCGCGGTGCGCCGCGCCGCACAGCGTGTTGCTCACCACGGCCAGCGGGACACCCGCTTCACGGCACGCGGTGAGGAACTCGGGGATGCCCGGCCGCAGCGTCCACCCCTCGCGCCACGCCCAGTCGTAGCTGAGCCGGGTGACCTGGCCGCGGACCCGGGCCTGCGCGAGCGGCGGCCAGTCGTGGATCACGAACCGCTCCCAGACCGCGAGGTGCGACAACTCGTCCGGCCAGTCCTCGTCGCGCCACCGGGCGTAGGCGGCGCCGCCGTCGACCAGCGCCTGCTGGATCCGGCCGGGGGAGAGCGCGCCCTCGATCAGGTTGTAGAGGCGTAACACCAGGTCGGGGCGCTCCGCGCGGTACGGCGCGTCGGCGAGCACCCCGCCGAAGTCGAGCAGGACCGCCGCCGGCGAGACGACCATCAGCGCTGCCCCAGCGTCCACGCGCGGACGCCGCCGACGATACCCGCCGTGTTCGGCACCACGACCACGTCGTCGCCCATCCGGGCCAGCTGCGCCGGCGTGATCAGCCGGGAGTTGCCGCCGCCCAGATAGACCCGGTCCCACAGGAAGACCGGCCGGAACCCCTCGACCACGTTGCGCACCCGCCGCGACCAGAGCGCGTCCCCGAGACGGCGGCGCTCGTGCTCCCCGATATACGTGTCGTAGGACATCCCCCACTTCACCGGGGCCTGCGACATCTCCAGGTGCGGGGCCAGCTCGCCACCGTCGAACAGCGCGCAGCCCAGACCCGTCCCGAGGGTCAGCACCAGCTCGCAGCCCGTCCCGGCGACCACCCCGGCGCCGTGCACCTCGGCGTCGTTGAGCACCAGCGTGGGCAGCCCGAACGCGTCGGCCAGCGCGGTCCGCGCGTCGAACCCGTGCCACGCCTCGACCAGCTCCGGATCGACCTTCGTACGCGGCCCGGAGCGGGTCACGTAGTGCGGGGTCGCCACCACCACGCCGTGCCGGATCATGCCGGGCATGCCGACCGTGACACGGTCCGCGTTCGGCAACTGCTCGCCGAGCGCCACCAGCGTCTTCACGAACAGGTCGGGTGGCAGAGGATACGGCGTCGGGACCCGGATCGGCTGCGCCCGCATGGTCCCCGCCTCGTCGAGAACCGAACCTTTGATACCGCCGCCGCCACAGTCGATCGTCAGGGTGAATGCCACCCGGCCAGTGTGCATGCGGATCACCTCCCCGGACAGCAATTGTGGCGGGTGTCCGGTCAGCCCGCCTCCTCCGCCCACACGCGCCAGTTGTCCAGCACGCCGTGCAGGGCCGGGGTCAGCCAGCCCGGCGCCGACCGCCGGAACACGCCCGGATCCATCGACCCGGCGCCCGCCGGCAACGCTCCGACCAGGTGCGGAACCAGCTCGCCCAGGTTGGCCCAGTGCACCAGCTCGGGCTCCGCCGGCCACGCGCCGAGGATGACCTTGGCGTGCACGCCGCGACGGTTCAGCGCCTCCAGAGTCAGGGCGGTGTGATTCAACGTACCCAGACCGGCGCGGGCCACCACGATCGTTCCCGAGCCCAGGGTGGTCGCCAGATCCGCGAACGTCCACGCCTCGCCGGACGGGCGCACACCCATCGGCACCAGCAGGCCTCCGGCCCCCTCGACCAGCACCAGGTCGTGTTTGGCGGCCTCCGCGCGGATCGCGTCGACCACGTCGAACAGCTCCAGCGGCGGCATGTCGGCGATCTTGGCGGCGGCCAGCGGGGCGAGCGGCTCCGGATACTCCGCGAGGGTCCGCACGGTGTCCGGCGCGGCCAGGTGGGCGATCACGTCGGCGTCGGTCGGCGCGCCGGTCGCGATGCCGGTCTGACCGGGTTTGATCACGGCGACGCGGAGCCCGGCGGCCTGCGCGGCCGCGGCCATCGCGGCGGTCGCGATCGTCTTGCCGACCTCGGTGTCGGTGCCGGTGACCAGCACGATCCCATGCCACTCGTGCGGATTCGCCGCCTCCGGCGCCCTCTCCGCCTCTTCCGGTCCGCGGTCCGCTTCCGGCTCGCCGTCGGCCGGCGTTTCCTCCCGCAGCGGTACGGCAGACGGCGTCACCGCGTCGTCGTAAGAGGCATCGTCGTGTTCGGGCTCGGCGTTCGGCTCCGCCTCGACATCGCCGTCCTGCCGTTCCGCCATGCCGCTCGCCGGGTGGTCGTCGTGCCGCCCTGCCGTGCCGCTAGCCCGGTCGCCTTCGTGCGGCCCCGCGTCGTGTCCTGTGCGGTCGTCGTCGGGCCGCCTCGCGGCGCGTTGTGTGGGGTCGTCGTCGGGCCGCCCCGTGTCGCGTTGTGTGGGGTCGTCGTCGGGCCGCCTCGCGGCGCGTTGTGTGGGGTCGTCGTCGTGCCGCGTCGCGGCGCGTTGTGTGGGGTCGTCGTCGTGCCGCCCCGTGTCGCGTTGTGTGGGGTCGTCGTCGGGCCGCCTCGCGGCGCGTTGTGTGGGGTCGTCGTCGTGCCGCGTCGCGTCGCGTTGTGTGGGGTCGTCGTCGGGCCGCCCCGCGTCGCGTCGTATGCGGTCGCCGGCGTGTCGGTCCGTCGTGTTCGCCGTGCGGTCGGCGGTGTGCGGCTCCGTCGGCCCGGCGCCGGGGCCTGCTCCGTCGTCCGCACGGGCCGCTGTCGCCGGCCCCGCGCCCGACGACGGGACGCCGTGTCGTGCCGGGTCGTCGTCGTGGGGCTCCGCCGGGGTGTCGGGACGGGGCGCAGGCGGGACCGGGCGTGGCTCCAGCCGGTGCCCGCCGCCGTGAGCCTGCAACGGGTCCGGGACGCCGGTGACCACCCGGACCGGCGGTGGTGTCGCAGTCGGCAGCCCGTGGCCCCCGCCGCCCCGCTCGGGACGGGGTGGCGGCACCACCGAGAGATGGGCCCGGCGGGTCACTTGCGGGGGGTCGGCGGTCATGGTGCGCACTCCAGGATCACGGTCAAGGCTCGGGCGAAAGCCTCCTCGGGGACGCCCGCGTTCACGGTCAGCCGTAGTCGTGAGCTGCCGTCCGGTGTCGACGGTGGCCGGAAGCAGCCGACCGCCACCCCGCTGTCACGGCAGTCGGCGGCCCAGGCCACGGCCGCCTCCGGGCCCGGCGCCGGCACCGACAGCACACCGGCCGCCGGATCGTGGACCGGCCGGCCCGCGGACCGCAGCGTGGCCGCCAGATGCGCGCCGCGCCGGAACAGCACGGCCCGCCGGTCGTCGGCGGCGCGGGCCACCTCGACGGCGGCGAGCACCCCGGCGGCCACGGCCGGGGGCGGGGCGGTGTCGTAGATGAAGCTGCGCCCGGTGTCGACCAGGTGCCGGACCAGCGGGCCCGGCCCGGCCACCACGCCACCGGCGCCGCCGAGCGATTTGGACAGTGTGGCGGTGACGATCACGTCCGGCGCGCCGGTCAGCCCGGCGGCCGCGACGCCGCCCGCCCCGGACTCGCCGAGCAGGCCGAGGGCGTGCGCGTCGTCGACGATCAGCAGCGCGCCGCGGGCCGACGTGACAGCGTGCAGGGCGGCGAGCGGGGCGAGGTCGCCGTCGACCGAGAACACCGACTCGGTGACCACCGCGGCCCGGCCCGGATGCGCGTCGAGCAGGGCGGCGACGGCGGCCGGATCGTTGTGGGGGGCGACGCGCACCGGCAGGCCGGAGATCCGGCAGCCGTCGATCAGGGAGGCATGGTTGTACGCGTCGGAGACGACCAGGTCACAGACCGCGGACAGGGCCCGGACCACGGCCAGGTTGGCCAGATAGCCGGACGAGAAGACCAGCGCCGACTCGCAGCCGAGCCAGCCGGCCAGCGTCTCCTCGAGGGCGGTGTGCAGGTCGGTGGTGCCGCGGACCAGCCGGGAGCCGGTGGCGCCCAACCCGTACGCCTCGAGGGCCTGCCGTGCCGCGCCGACCACCCGGGGGTGACCGGAGAGGCCGAGGTAGTCGTTGCCGGCGAGATCTATGACGGTGTCGCCGGCCGCTCGCGGCCGCAGCTGACGGGTGAGTCCCGCCTTGGCCCGCTCGTGGGCCAGACGATCGAGCGTCTCCAACCAGTCCGCCAAGACACCCCCATTGATCACCAGACTGGCAAACTATCACCCAGCTCCGACAGTCCTACCGGACTGGGAACTCTGTAGGGTACGGGCATGCCAGAGATCCTCGACCACGCCCGTACCCGGGTGCTCGACGACGGCGCCGGCCTCGACGAGGCGGGCATCCTGGAGGTTCTGCGTCTACCCGACGAGGACCTGCCGGAGCTCCTGCAACTCGCCCACGACGTCCGGATGAAATGGTGCGGTCCGGAGGTCGAGGTCGAGGGCATCGTCTCGCTGAAGACCGGTGGCTGTCCCGAGGACTGTCATTTCTGCTCGCAGTCGGGCCTGTTCGCATCCCCCGTCCGGGCGGTGTGGCTCGACATTCCCTCCCTCGTGGAGGCGGCGAAGCAGACCGCGGCCACCGGGGCGACCGAGTTCTGCATCGTGGCCGCCGTCCGCGGGCCGGACAAGCGCCTGATGGACCAGATGCGCGCCGGCGTGCGGGCGATCAGGGAGGCGGTCGACATCCAGGTCGCCGCGAGCCTCGGCATGCTCACCAAGGAGCAGGTCGACGAGCTGGCCGAGATGGGTGTCCATCGGTACAACCACAACCTGGAGACCTGCCGCTCCTACTTCCCCAACGTGGTGACCACCCATTCGTGGGAGGAGCGGTGGAGCACGCTGACCATGGTCCGGGAGTCCGGCATGGAGGTGTGCTGCGGCGGCATCCTCGGCATGGGGGAGACGCTGGAGCAGCGGGCCGAGTTCGCCGCCCAGCTGGCCGAGCTCGACCCGCACGAGGTCCCGCTCAACTTCCTGACGCCCCGCCCCGGCACCCCGTTCGGGGACCGTCCGGTGGTGGAGGGCCGTGACGCGCTGCGGGCGATCGCCGCGTTCCGGCTGGCCATGCCACGGACCATCCTGCGCTACGCGGGCGGCCGGGAGATCACCCTGGGCGATCTGGGCACCCGCGACGGGCTGCTCGGCGGCATCAACGCGATGATCGTCGGCAACTACCTGACCACGCTGGGCCGCCCGGCGACCGCCGACCTGGAACTCCTGAAGGACCTGAAGATGCCGGTCAAGTCCCTGTCGGCGACCTTCTGATGTATTGCGACCGTTGTGGCGAGCCCGGCACACACCCGGAGTGCACGGCCGCCCGTGAGCTGGAGCCGCCCCGCTACTGCCCCGACTGCCGCCGCCGGATGAAGGTCCAGGTGGTCCCGACCGGCTGGACAGCCACCTGCGTCGAACACGGCGACCGTCACGGCTGACCGCCACCCTGAGACGCGGCCGCCGTCCCAGGGCCGGCGACGGGTTGACATCCAGCGTGTGGATACGGCGGCGGGGACCCTTGGGTGGCGGCAGGCAAAGCCCGCCGCCACCCCTCTCACCCACCCACCCGCAGGCGGTGGGAACTCGGTCAGGGCTGTCTCAGGGCACTGCGACAGCCGTGAGTGCCGGCCGCTTTCACATCACGCCGACCAGCCGCTCTCCGATCACGCCGAGGTGGCGGGGGTCTCGTCGGTCACGCGGGGGCCGGCCGTCCGCAGGGTGACGGTGACCATCGCGCCGTCCCGCTCGATCGGCCCGGCGCCGACCCGGCGCAGGGTGCGCAGCATCGCCACGTTGCCCGCGCCGACGTGTGCCACCACCGCCGCGACGCCGTTCTTCGCGGCGTGTGCCCGGAGCCGCCGCAGCAACGCCGTGCCGAGGCCGCGCCGCTGCCAGTCGTCGGCGACCAGCACGCGGACCTCGCCGAGGTCGCCCTCGGCCAGCAGGGTCGCCATCGCCACCACGGCGCCGCCCGGCGCGACCGCGAGCAGGGTCAGCCCGCCGGCCGGCTCCAGCAGGCGCCGCAGCCTCGCGTCGGTGGGGACCCCGGCCGGGTAGCGCTGGCGCAGCGTCGCGGGGGAGCACTCGTCGTGGAACTCGCCGGCGGCGGCCACGTCGTCGGGCCCGGCGGCGCGCAGCACCATCTCGGTGCCGTCCGGCAGCAGCAGCGCCACCTGCTCGCGGTGCCGCCGGTGGATCGCGGTGGCCACCTCGACCAGCGCCTGCGCCCGGGCGAACTCGGCGGGGGTGAAGGCGGGCAGCGCCCGGAGCACCTCGAGCGAGCCGCCGCCCGGGTCGGTGAGAGTCATCCGGCCACCGTGGAAGCCGGGCACGTCCCCACCCTGCGGGCGCCAGCGGACCTCGGTCGCGTCGAGCAGCGTCACCAGGGCCTCGCCGAGCGTGTCGGGCTCGTGAACCAGCCGGCCGGCCAGCGCGAGCGCCCGGGTCGGCTGATCGGCGAGCCCCTGCGCCTCGGCCCGGGCCACGAACGCGTCGCGCCCACGGCCCTTGGCCACCGCGGCCAGCAGGTCGGCCTCGGTCAGCTGATCGGGAGCGTCCACCAGGAAGTCGTCGACCGCGCCGTCCTCGGTGGTGTGCACCTGGACGGCGAGGATGTTCACCGACCGCAGGGCCAGGCTCGCGGTCAGCACCGAGAGGTAACCGGGGCGGTCGTCGACCGTGGCCCGGACACGCCACAACGCCATCGAAGGCACTCCTTCCTCCAGGGGCCGGGAGCCGGAATCCGGCTGCCGGCCCCTTTCAGAGTGCACCGCCGTTGTTGCGTTGGTATTGCCTGAGCTGCTAAAACTGAGGTTAGGACGATCACACCGGATTGACGGCGGCGGGCGTGCCGACGGAGTCCAGCCGGGTGCCGAGGATGACGGCGGCGGCCCGGACCAGCTGGGCCACCCGGTCCACCTCGGTGACGTGGAAGGCGGCGGCCGGCAGGTCGTCCTCGTCGGTACGGGCGACGACCAGCACCAGCCCGCCCCGGCCGAACGGGGCCACCGCGAAGCGCGCGCCACCGGGCTCGGTCATCGGGCGGGCCCGCAGCGGGGTCACCTCGGGCAGGTGCAGCGGGGACGGGGCGCGCCAGCTGGCGTACGCCACGGTGGGCTCGCTGCCCCCGCCGGCGCCGCTGCGCGCGGCCCAGTCGGCCGGGACGACGGCGGCCGCGGCCCAGTCGGCGGCGAGCAGTCCCGGAACGGCGTCGACGAGGGTGGCCAGGCCGTCCACCGGGTTCGCCGCGACCTGGGCGAGCAGCTCGGCGTCGTGGCCGCCGTTGACCGGTGCTCCTATCGCCTTCCACACGCCGTCCACCTGCACACCGGGGATCGCGGCCAGGCCGGCGAGGAGCCGCTCGACGCGGGTCGCGCCGGGCCACACGACGGTGAAGTCGTCGACGGCGCGGCCGCCGAGGCGCTCCAGCACCACGACCTGGACGATGTCGGCGCCGGCCACCCCGAGAGTGCGCGCGACCTGTCCCAGAGCGCCCGGGCGGTCCGGAAGGGTGACTCGAACCCGCAGCAACATGTAAATCCTCCCGTCGCGACGGCCGGTGGCGCCGTCCCCGTTGAACACCCTGCCCACCTGGCGTTTCCGACCGGTTGCGCAGCCGTGTCCCGGCCGTCAAGCCAGCGTCATATGCCCGAAATCACACCTCAGAGTAGGAGTCCGCGCCGGTGAGGGCGGTTCGCCGGTCGGGTGTCGGACAGTGCCGTACTCCCGAAGAGTGGATCATCGTCCCGATATGCGGGACCGGGGGACGTGGCCGGTCGTCGGCGCCGCTGAGGCGGCACCGACTACCGGCCACGGGTCTAGGGTCTAGGCATGATCTGTGCGGACTGCCGGGAGCGGCGGCACGAGGACTGCAAGGGCGCGTCCTGGTGCGACTGCCAGCACCGCAAGCCCGAGCCGACCCCGCCGGTCACCGGCCCGCCCGGCCCGTGATCCTCACCCGCGACGCGCTGCTCGCCCACTACCCGCGGTCCGCCCGTCCGGTCCTCCGGGCGAACTTCATCGCGAGCGCCGACGGGGCGGTCGCGGTCGACGGCCTCTCCGCCGGCCTCCAGGGGCCCGGTGACAAGGAGATCTTCGACCATCTGCGTACGGTCTGCGACGCCCTGGTCGTCGCGGCCGGCACGGTCCGCGCCGAGCGGTACGACGCGTTGCGCCTGACCGAGGCGGACCGGGCGTGGCGGCGGGCGAACGGGCTGCCCGAGTTCCCGCTCATGGTGATCGTCTCCGGCTCTCTCGATCTCGACCCGGAGCAGCTGGTCTTCTCCGACGCGCCGGTCCGCCCGATCGTGCTGACCCACCACGCGGCGCCCGCCGGCGCGCCGGTCCGCGAGGTCGCCGAGGTGATCGCGGTCGGTGACGAGCACGTCGACCTGGCCGCCGGGGTGCGGGTGCTGCACGGGCGCGGCGCGACGCAGGTGCTCTGCGAGGGCGGCCCCGGCCTGTTCGGCGCCCTGATCGCCGCGGACCTGGTCGACGAGCTGTGCCTGACCGTCGCCCCGATGCTGGCCGGCGGCGCGGCGGGCCGGATCGCGCACGGGCCGCCCACGCCCCCGCGCCGGATGTCGCTGGGGCACGCGCTCCCGCACGAGGACATGCTTTTCCTTCGGTATGTACGGGCCTGACCGCTATGTACGGAACGGGCGCTCACCGCATGTCCGGAGGTGAGATGAGTGCCGATCCCGGCCGATCGGTGCACATCAGGGCGCGCCTCCGTTATCAGGCCAAGATCTTGTGCATAACTCTGTGGATGGACACCAGAAGTTGTGGACAACGAAGGGCGCGGGCATTTTGTCGTACCTCTGAGGCACCATGATCCCCGTGTCTGACGAAACTTCCCCCGTCGGGCGGGTGCTCGGAACAGCGGACGCGACACCGCTGCAGTTCTGGACGGCCGTGACCCCGGGCAGCTATCTCCAGCTCGACGACGTCGTGGTGACCCGGCGCGACCTGCCGGACCGCGAGCCGGTGACGATCGCCGGCGTGGTCACCCAGGTGCGGGCCCGGCACGAGGGCGCCCAGTTCGACTCGGACGTGTTCGCCATCGCCGACGGCACGCTGCCCGCCATGGTGCAGGAGGCCGCCGAGATCACCACCACCCGCGTCGACCCGGAGCTCTACGTGCCGCCCGCCCCGGGCGCCGTGGTGCACCGGGCCTCCGGCGACGCGCGTGACGCGGCGCTGCACTTCGACCGGATGGAGCGGCGGGTCCCGATGGGCACCGGCCGTGACGGGGTCCCGGTCTTCCTCAACGCCGACTTCCTCGACGGCACCCGGGGCGCGCACGTGTCGATCTCCGGCATCTCCGGCGTGGCGACCAAGACCAGTTTCGCGACGTTCCTGCTCTACTCGGTGTTCCGGTCCGGCCAGCTGGGCGCCGACGGCGCCAACGCCCGCGCGCTGATCTTCAACGTCAAGGGTGAGGACCTGCTCTTCCTCGACCATCCCAACACCAAGCTCGACGACCGGACCCGCGAGGCGTATGCGTTGCTCGGCCTGCCCGCGGCCCCCTTCCCGGACGTGCGGGTCTACGCGCCGCCCCGGGCCGGTGACTCGTCCGGCGCGCCCGACGTGGCCAGCCGGCTCACCGGGGTCGACGCCTTCTACTGGACGCTCGCCGAGTTCTGCGAGCAGAAACTGCTGCCGTATGTGTTCGCCGACGCCGACGACGAGCGCCAGCAGTACACGATGGTGGTCCACTCGGTGACCGCCCACCTCAACCGGTATGCGGTGCCCGCCGAGGGCGGCATCAGCATCGACGGCAAGCGGATCAGCTCGTATCAGGATCTCGTCGATCACGTGGTCGAGCAGCTCACCGACGACGAGACCCGGTCCACCTGGGCGGGCAGCGCGGTCAACATGGGCACCGTCAACGCGTTCGCCCGGCGGCTGATCGGCAGCAAGCGCGACCTGTCCCGGCTGATCCGCGGCGACCTGGCGCAGCGCCGCCCGCACCGGATCAAGACCGCCGACAGCGCCCAGGTGACCGTCGTCGACCTGCACAACCTGCCGGACCGGGCGCAGCGGTTCGTGGTCGGTGTGACGCTGAAGACCGAGTTCGAGGAGAAGGAGAAGTCGGGCACCGGCCGCCCGCTGCTCTTCGTGGTCCTCGACGAGCTGAACAAGTACGCGCCGCGCGAGGGCTCCTCCCCGATCAAGGAGGTGCTGCTCGACATCGCCGAGCGCGGCCGCTCGCTCGGCGTGATCCTGATCGGCGCCCAGCAGACCGCCAGCGAGGTCGAGCGCCGCATCGTGACGAACTCGGCGATCCGCGTGGTCGGCCGTCTCGACCCGGCCGAGGCGTCCCGCCCGGAGTACGGGTTCCTCCCCCCGGCCATGCGCCAGCGCGCCCTGCTGGCCCGCCCGGGCACGATGTTCGTGAACCAGCCGGACATCCCGGTCCCGCTCTGCGTCGAGTTCCCGTTCCCGGCGTGGGCCACCCGCAAGTCGGAGTCCGGGCCGCCGCCGGCCGAGACGCTCCGCTCGATCGTGCAGGGCGCCGACCCGTTCGCGGTGATAGGCGGGCGACCAGGGGCCGACGACGACATTCCCTTCTGACGAGCGGACTAGGGTTCAGCGATGCGCATCCTGCACACCTCCGACTGGCACGTCGGCAAGGTTCTCAAGGGCAAGAACCGCACCGAGGAGCACATCAGGGTTCTCGCCCAGGTGGTGGAGATAGCCCGTGCCGAGCGTCCGGACCTGGTGATCGTGGCCGGTGACCTCTACGACACCGCGGCGCCGACCGCCGAGGCGACCAGGCTCGTGACGCGGGCGCTGTCGGCGCTGCGCAAGACCGGCGCACGGGTGGTGGCGATCGGCGGCAACCACGACAACGGGGCCGCGCTCGACGCGTTGCGCCCGTGGGCCGACGCGGCCGGGATCGAGCTGCGTGGGTCGTACCCCAAAGGGGATCTGAAGGACCTCTTGATCGAGGGGACGACCGAGGGCGGTGAGCGGTGGCGGCTCGTCGCTCTGCCGTTCCTCTCCCAGCGCTACGCGATCCGCGCCGCCGAGATGTATGACCTGACCGCCGCCGAGGCCAACCAGACGTATGCGGACCTGATGGCCCGCCTGATCGCCAAGATCAGTGAGCCGTTCGGCGAGCCCGGTGTGGTCAACCTGCTGACCGCCCACCTGACGATCGTCGGCGCGAGCACCGGCGGCGGCGAGCGGGAGGCGCACACGATCATGGGTTATGCCGTGCCGGCCACCGTCTTCCCGCCGAACGCGCACTACGTCGCCCTGGGCCATCTGCACCGTACCCAGTCGGTGATCTCCCCGTGCCCGACCCGCTACTCCGGCAGCCCGCTCGCCGTCGACTTCGGCGAGGAGGAAAATGTCTGCTCGGTCGCGATCGTCGACGTGTCCGCCGACAGGGCCGCGCACGTCCGCGACGTGCCGGTGACCTCGGCGCTCACCCTGCGGACCGTCCGCGGCACGCTGGAGCAGCTCGCCACGGTGAACCTTCCGGATGCCTGGCTGCGTGTCCTGGTGCGGGAAGCGCCCCGGCCCGGCCTCCGCGAGGACGTGCAGGAGCTCCTGCCGAACGCCCTGGAGGTGCGCATCGACCCGGACATGCTGCCCAAGAGCAGCGGCGCACGCGGCGCCGAGCGGGCCGGCCGTTCGCCCCGCGAGCTCTTCGGCGACTACCTGGACAGCCGCGGCAACGCCGAGGAGGGCGTCCGCGAGCTCTTCGACGAGCTGTACGACGAGGTGAGCAGCAACCGATGAGGCCACTGAGGCTCGACATGGCCGGGTTCACGGTCTTCCGTGACCAGACGACCGTGGACTTCACCGACGCCGACTACTTCGCCCTGGTCGGCCCGACCGGCTCCGGCAAGTCGACCGTCCTGGACGCGATCTGCTTCGCCCTCTACGGCACGGTGCCCCGCTGGGGCGGCACGCGGGGGATCGGCAACGCCCTCGCCCCGTCGGCCGCCGAGGCCCGGGTGCGCCTGGTCTTCGAGTCGGCGGGGGACCGGTTCGTGGCGACCCGGGTGGTGCGCCGCGACGGCCGGGGCAACGTCAAGACCGCGGGCGCCGGGCTGCAGCTGATGCCGCCCGGCTTCGACGTCACCAAGCTCGACACCGGCATGGGCCTGGAGGACCTGGGCGAGGTCCTGGCCGGCACCCCGGCCGAGATGGACGCGGCCGTGCTGGACGCGGTGGGCCTGCCCTACGAGCAGTTCACCAGCTGCGTGGTGCTGCCGCAGGGCCAGTTCGCCGACTTCCTGCACGCGAAACCGGCCACCCGGCAGCAGATCCTGGTCAACCTGCTGGGCCTGCACGTCTACGAGGAGGTGCAGGTCAAGGCCGCCGAGCGGGGTAAGGGGGCGGAGGCCAAGCTGACCGTGGTCGAGCAGCAGCTCGGCGCTCTGGAGGACGCCACCGACGAGGCCGTCGAGCAGGCCGCCGCCCACTTCGAGCGGATGCGGGAGCTGACCGCCGCGGTGGAGGCCGCGGTGCCGGGGCTGCGGTCCGCCCGGGAGGCCGAGGTGGCCGCCTCGGAGGCCCGTGACGCGGTCGACGCGGAGCTCGCGGCGCTCGGCTCGGTGCGTGCCCCGGAGGGGCTGTCCGAGGCGGCCGGCGCGGTGTCCGCGGCGCGTGCCGCGGCCGACCGGGCCACCGACGAGGTCCACGCGGCCGAGGAGGCCGAGGAGAAGGTCCGTGGCGAGCTGGCCGCGGCCGGCGACCCCGGCCAGCTGCGGGTGGCGCTCGACCGGCACACCGAGCTGACCCGGCTGATCGAGCAGGAGGAGTGGTTCGCCGGCAAGGTGTCGGTGGCCGACGTCGAGCACCGGGACGCGCTGGCCGCCGCCGAGCTGGCCCAGGCCCAGCACATGGGCGCCCAGCAGCTGCTGGAGCAGGCCCGCCAGGACTACCGGGACGCTCAGCAGCGGGACCGGGCGGCGGCGCTGCGCGGCCACCTCAGCGCCGGCGACGCCTGCCCGGTCTGCGAGCAGACCGTCACGGCGGTGCCCGAGGTGCCCCGCGAGTCCGCGGTCCGGCTCGCCGAGCAGGCCGGCAACGTGGCCAAGCAGGAGGCCGAGTCGGCGCAGGCCCGCTGGCGCGAGCGGGACGCGGTCGCCCGTAACGCCGCCTTCGATCTGGAGCGCAAGCGCGGGCAGTACGAGCACCATCTGACCCGGCTCGCCGAGGTGCGCAAGGCCGTCGAGGCGCTGCCCGGGGTGGAGGCGCTGCAGCAGCGGCTGGCCGAGCTGGGCGCGCTGCAGCGGGGCCTGGAGAGCGCCGGAGCGGCGGTCCGGGCGGCCCGCGAGGCGCAGCGCAAGGCGCACACGGTGGTCAAGGCCGCCGAGGAGCGGCAGCGCGCCGCCTGGCGTACGTTCGACGTGGTCCGCGACGGCCTGGCCCGGTTCGGCCCGCCGCCCGCCGACCGCGACGACCTCGCGGGTGCCTGGCGTGCGCTGGTCGACTGGGCGTCCGGCGAGCACGCCGCCCGGCAGGCGGCCCGTGTCGCGGCGGAGTCCGCGGTGGCCGCCGCGCACCAGCAGACGGTCCGGGCCCGCGCCGACATCGTCGATCTGTTCACCGCCGCCGGTGTGGCCGGCCCCTCGTCCGCGGACGAGGCCGGGCTGATCCGGGCGGCCGCGGTGACCGCCGAGCGGGCCGAGGCGGCCTGGCGGCGGCTCACCGAGCGGCGTGCGGAGGCGCTGGCCGCGATCGAGCAGCGGGACGCGCTGCTGCGCGCGAGCCGGGTGGCGAAATCGCTGGCCGGGCACCTGCGGGCGAACAACTTCGAGCGCTGGCTGCTGGAGGAGGCACTCGACCTGCTCGTCGACGGCGCGTCGCGGATCCTGCGGGAGCTGACCGGCGGGCAGTACGAGTTGATGCACGAGAAGGGCGAGTTCTTCGTCGTGGACCATCACGACGCGGGGCTGCGGCGCGGGGTGCGGACGCTGTCCGGCGGCGAGACGTTCCAGGCGTCGCTGGCCCTGGCGCTGGCCCTCTCCGAGCAACTGGCCGGGATGAGCACCACCGCGGCGAGCCTGGAGTCGATCGTGCTGGACGAGGGCTTCGGCACCCTGGACGCGGCCACCCTCGACGTGGTCGCGGCGACTCTGGAGAATCTGGCGGCCCGCGGCGACCGGATGGTCGGGCTGGTCACCCACGTGCACGCGCTGGCCGAGCGGGTGCCGGTCCGGTTCGAGGTGCACAAGGACGCGCGTACCGCCCACGTGGAGAGGGTCGGCCTGTGACCAGGATGTTCGTCGACGCGTGGGACCCGTCCTACGGCTCCTCCTTCGAGGGCGGCGACGGTGGTGGGGACGGGCCGGGCTCGTCCAGCAGCGCTCAGGTCGACGTGGACGTGGAGGTGCCGGCCGCCGAGTGGGCGCCGATCGACGTGTCCCGTGACGCGACGGTGCCGGACGTGGTGTTCCTGGTCGACGGGGTGCGGCGCAACGACGCCGGGCTGTGGACGGCCGAGGAGGACGGCACGTCGTATGCGGGGCTCGCCGCCTCGTACGCCGCCGGGGTGGTCCGATGCGACCTGGCCCGGGGCGCCGCCGAGCTGGTCGGCGCCCGGGTGGCCCGGGGCCTGTTCACGGCCAGCCCGTCGGCGACCGACGTCCAGGCCGGCTCGGTGCGCTACGAGGTGCACCGGGTCGGCGGCAACGGCGAGGCCAGCAAGCTGCCGGCGGCCGTGCAGGGCCCGCTGACGGCGCTGGAGATCGAGATCTCGGCGGCGGCCCGGGACGGTGGCACGGACGGCGCCGATCTGCTGGTGGTGGACGGGCCGTTGCGCAACCGGCGTCAGCTGCCCCGCACGATCGGCTACGTGAAGACCCAGCAGAAGCACTATCTGCCGGCCGCGCAGGAGGCGATCGTGCCCCGGCTGCGGCCCGGCCAGCGGACGCCGGTCTTCCATCTCGGCTCGGTGTGGGGCGGCTGGTCGTGGTATCTGCGGCTGCCCGGCTCGTCGGGCGCGCCGTGGTCGGGCATCGTGCGGGTGGAGTGCTCGCCGGAGCTGACCGCGGAGCAGGCGATCGAGCTGGCCGAGGTGTCGGTGGCGACGCTGCCGCGGTTCGCCTCGTCGGCGTACAAGGATCCCCGGGCCCCGCAGAATCTGGTGCCGATCGCGGGGCTGGAGCGGCGGCTGCGGGGCATGCTGGGCGACGCCCGGGTCCTGCACCGAGCGTTGTCGCTGGCGACCAGTCACACCCGCTGAGGCCGCCCCTGTCTGTGCTCGTGCACACACCTTTCCCGTCCAGTGGGCCGGAGGGATCCCAGAAGGGCTTGTTCCGTCCCGCTGGCTGAGATGCCGATCCGTATCGCGGAACGCCCGCGCACAGCCGCGCCCGCTTGAGCGCGCCTCGGCGCCGGCGAGCGTTCCGTCGCCGCGCCGCCGGTCGGCAGGTCCGCTCGCGCAGGCCCGGGAACTGCGAGATCGAAAATGGGAGCGCTCCCCGACGGGCGTCGCCCGAAAGGGTCCGACCGGAATTCGAGCATCCCCCGTTCGGTTCGCCGGAGCGCTCATTCACCGCACATTACGCACCTGTGACGACGCAGCGGAATCGCTTGTTCACGCTGCGAGATCACGCTCTCTCCCGACCGGGAGAATTATTCTCGGGGACATGTCCAGGGTCGAATGTCACTGAGTATCATTCGCCCTTACCTGGCGTCCCAATCGGCGTTGATCAATACAGAGCGTGATCGGCGGCTGGGCGCGCCTTCCCTCTCGAACGCAGCGGAGGACCGTTGAGACCAAGTGTCCCGGAAATTCTCGCCCCGGCTTTGATCCCGGCCGGGCCTCCCGGCCGTATATCGGGCGACGGGGAAAGGTCCGGGCGGAGGTATCGATGCATGCGGTGGCCGAGGATCGGCTCGCGCCGGAGAGGGTGCGTGTGATGGCACGGCAACACTCCGGTGGTAGGTGGCAGGCTCTCGACGGTGGCAACAACCGGGACGAGGGCACGGTGATCCCGCGACAGTCGCCGCGGCACGAGGCCGCTCCCAGCAGCACGCCCGGTCACGAGGACACGCTCGTCCGGTTGCTGTACGAGGAGCACGCCGGCCCGCTGCTGATGTTCGTCCTGCGGCTGACCGGCGGTGACCGGCAGCGCGCCGAGGACATCGTGCAGGAGACGCTGCTCCGTGCCTGGCGCAACGCGCACCGGCTCGGCGCGCAGGGCCAGCAGTCGCTGCGCCCGTGGCTGGTCACCGTCGCCCGGCGGATCGCCATCGACGAGCATCGCAGCGCCAACGCCCGCCCCGCCGAGACGTATGATCGGGAGCTGGAGAGTTTCCCGACCACGTCCGACGAGACCGACAAGGTCCTGCAGTCGATGACGGTGTCGGACGCGCTCCGGCAGCTCAGCCATTCGCATCGGGAGATTCTCATCGAGACGTACTTCCGCGGGCGCACCGTGCCGGAGGCGGCCGAGGCGCTGAACCTGCCGCTCGGCACGGCCAAGTCGCGGGTCTACTACGCGCTGCGTGCCCTGCGCACCGCGCTGCAGCAGCGGGGGGTGACGGAATGACGCAGGACCAGCAGCACTACGACGTCGCGTCGTACGCCCTCGGCATCCTGGACGACCGTGACGCGGCCCGTTTCGAGGACCACCTCATCGACTGCGCGCAGTGCGCGTACGAGCTGGAGTCGTTCGTCGAGGTGGCCGACGTCCTGGCGACCGTCGACGGCGAGGCCTTCGTGGCCGCCGAGCGGGCCGAGCGGGACGGCGCGGTGCTCAACAAGATGCTGCGCGAGGTCGGCGCGGAGCGGCAGCGGGCCAACAGCCGCCGGCTCTACTCGCTGGCCGCCGCCGTGGTGGTCTTCGCGATGCTCTCCATCGGCGCGCTCTTCGCCGGTGGTCAGTGGCTCGCCCCGGACAACGGGCCGGGCACGCCGACCACTCCGGCCGAGGCCGGCAACCAGCTCGACCCGCTGCCGGTCGGTGGCGTGAACATCGGTGGCACGAAGCTGCCCGGTGAGAACTACACCGGCAACGACGCGCGGACCGGGGTCAGCGCCGTGGTCGGCCTGCTGAAGAAGGACTGGGGCACCCAGGTCTCCTTCGCGGTCGCCGGGGTCACCGGGCCGAAGGAGTGCGCCCTGTTCCTGGTCCGCCGGGACGGCACCTCGGAGAAGGTCGCCGCCTGGACGGTGGGGGAGAAGGGCTGGGGCACGGCCGCCAACAAGGAGCCGCTGATGCTCCAGGCCGTCACCTCCACCCCGGTCACGGACATCGCCCACGTGCAGGTGCAGGAGATCACCCAGAGCGGCGCCGGGGAGACCCTGGTTCGCGTTCCGTAACCGTACGAGCACGGAAATGGCCCGGTCGCTGAGCGACCGGGCCATTTTTCACGTCAGGGGTCTCCGTATTACGTGCCGGACGGCCGGAAGGTTCAACCGAAAAATCATTGATTTGATCGACCCGAATGTTCAACCGTCTTCGACCGCCCTCCGTACTACTGCCCGGAAATGCCAGAGCCATGAATCAGCTGGAGGGCCCCGTGGCACCGGAGAAGCGGAAGTTGAAGGTTCTCGGCGCGTCGTTGGTTGCGGCGATCGCACTGACGGGATGCGCCCCGGCCGGTCTCAACACCGCCGACTACGGAAACGCCGCTGAGCCGGCGTCCAACGATGTGGCGGCGACGCCCGGCGCGACCGCCGGCGCCGCGCCCGAGACGGACCCGAGCGCCGGGGCGACCGCCGAGGCGGCCCCTGGTGACGCGAACACCCCGGAGATCAGCGACGAGCTGGCCACCAACGAGCTCAAGGCGCAGAAGGTCGCGCGGATGGGCACGACGGTCCAGGACGAGAACGGCTTCGTCCTCTACCGCTTCGACAAGGACGAGGACAGCCCGGCCAAGTCGAACTGCAACGGCGACTGCGCCAAGATCTGGCCGCCGGCGGTCACCAACGACGGCGAGCCCAAGCTGAGCGGCGTCGACGAGTCGCTCGTCGGAACGGTCACCCGGGCCGACGGCACCAAGCAGCTGACCCTCAAGGGCTGGCCGCTCTACCGCTACATCGGCGACAAGAAGCCGGGTCAGTGGAAGGGCCAGAACGTCAGCGGCACCTGGTTCGTGATCCAGCCGAACGGCACCAAGAACCTCACGTGCCTCCCCGCGGTCTCCAAGCCGGTCGCTCCTCCCGCCGACGACACCTCCGGCGACGCCGGCGGCTCGGACTCGGGCAGCGACTACAGCTACTGACCTGGCACAGGCACTGGAGAGGTTGGAGGAGATACATGAGGACCCGCCGGATCCCCCGATGGCTGACCGCCACGCTGGCGCTGTCCCTGGCGTTCATGGTGACACCGGCCGGACTGGCGCGGGCCGCTGACAACCCGGTGGTGCCCGTGCCCCCGAACACCGGTCTCACCGACAACGGCGCCGGCGTGATCAGCGACGCGGACCGTGACTTCGTGGTCAAGGTCCGGCTCGCCGGCCTCTGGGAGATCCCCGCCGGCAACATGGCGGCGGAGAAGTCGAAGAACCCGGACGTCAAGAAGATCGGCGCGGACATCGCTCTGCAGCACGTCTCGCTCGACGCCCTGGACCGCGCGGTCGCCGCGAAGCTCGGCATCATGCTGCCGAACCAGCCGAACGGCGACCAGCAGGCCTGGCTGAAGGAGATGGAGAACGCCGCCACCCCGCAGCAGTTCGACCAGATCTTCATCGACCGGCTGCGGGCCGCACACGGCAAGATCTTCCCGGCGATCGCCACGATCCGGGGCACCACCCGTAACGACTCGGTCCGCAAGCTCGCCCAGCAGACCAACCAGTTCGTGATGACGCACATGACGCTGCTGGAGAGCAGCGGCATCGTGGACTACGCCGCGCTGCCCACAGCGCCGGCGCCGGCGGCGAACCCGGGCGGAGGCCCGGTCCCCATCGACAACCAGATGCTCATCGCCGCCACCGAGGGCCAGAACGTGCCCGGTCTCAGTAACACCGTGATCCTGTTGGTCCTCGCTGCCGCGCTGGTGGTCGGGGTCGTCACCACCATGCGCATCTTCCGCGCACGGTAGGTCAAACATCGCCCACCCACGGCGACAGAGAAAGGTGTCACCCATGCGAAGGTCCAAGTACCGGCGCGCCAACTCCCCGGCGTGGTTCAGCGGTCGGCGCCGCATAGTCGTCGTCGCTGCTGCCGCCCTGGCCGCGTTCGGTGGCGTCGTGACCGTCACGCAGATCTCCAGTGCCGGCACGAAGAGCCAGAACAACGCCGGCACGAACTCTGCGCTCGCCGCCTGCGACAAGCTGCAGGCCCCGGCTCGGTCCCGTCTGTCCACTCAGACGCGGAAGGGCACGTACACCACGAACAACGGCCAGGTCACGCAGCACGCGGACGACGGCGCCGGCGACGTGGCGACGACCGCCCAGCTCCAGGCCCGGTGCCGTGACTGGGTAACGAAGAACGTCGCCAACCAGACGAACCGGGGCCGCGGCAACGGCCAGGGCAACAACGGCGGCAACAACAACGGTGGCAACCAGGGCAACAATGGTGGCAACCAGGGCAACAACGGCGGCAACAACAACGGTGGCAACAACAACGGCGGCAACGCCAGCGCCGCGCCGAGCCAGGCCGCTTCCTCCGCGCCCGCCAACAACGGCGGCAACAACAACGGTGGGAACAACAACGGCGGCAACCAGGGCAACAACGGTGGCAACCAGGGCAACAACGGTGGCAACAACGGCGGCGGAGCCGTCACGCCGCCGCCCGGCGCCGGCCTCGGTGTGCTCACCAACAGCTGCGACACCTCCAACCTGGAGGACCACGACGGTTTCCAGAAGGGCAACCGGTGCGTCTCGACCGAGTTCGGTGAGGTCGGCGCGGCCGCGAACAACCCGACCCTGCTGATCACCAACGCTCCGCGTCAGGTCAACCGGAACACCCCGTTCACCATCCAGGTGAGCACCCGGAACCTGATCCGTGACCGGTTCCTCGCGGCCGGCCAGGGTGGCTACTACGTGGAGTCCAGCGTTCTGCAGAACGGCATCGTCCGCGGTCACTTCCACACCGCCTGCCGAATCCTGGACAACCGCAACGCGGCTCCCGCCCCGGACCCGGTCCCGGCGTTCTTCGTCGCGACCGAGGACCGCCGCGGTGGCGCTCAGCCGGACACCGTCGCCATTCAGGTGCCGGGCCTGCCCCAGGCGGGCGAGTTCCAGTGCTCCTCGTGGGCGGGTGACGGCTCGCACCGTATCCCGATGATGGAGCGCGCCAACCAGACGCCGGCCTTCGACTCGATCCGAGTCCGGGTCCGCTGACCGGTACGACCACCGACCGCGGAACCGACGTCGATCCACCTGCGCTGAACCGGTCCGGGGCAACCCGGGCCGGGCCCCCCGTCAGCGCCGGTGGGCGTCCTTCCCCCTGCCGGACGCCGGCGGCGGTTTCGCACAGTGTGACCGGACCTTTCTCGGGTGTCCGGTCACGGCCCGATGGCCCTGACCCCGGAGCATGGTCAGGGCCATCGGCGTGCCCGCCTCCGGGGGCGCCGGAGTGGCATAGTTGCGCGGTGACCGAGACCCGCCGGCTGAGCCCACCGGAGCGTTATGCCTTCGGTCCCTCGGTGCGGCCGCTGCTCGTGCCGAAACACGATCCGTGCGGCCTGGTCCGCCAGGACGGGTTCTGGCTGGCGATGCGTACACCGGAGGGCCCGGCCACTCTGCATCTGGCCCGATCTGCCGGGGATCTCGTGGCGACCGGTCACGGGCCCGGCGCCCGCTGGGCCGTCGACCGCGCGGACGCGGTCGCCGGCCTCCGCGACGATGTGAGCGGTCTCCCGGCGCTGGCGGCGCGGCATCCGCTCGTCGCGCGTCTGGCGAAAACCTTCTCGGGGGTACGGCTACCCGCCACCGGCCGGGTCTTCCCCCGTCTGATGCGCGCGATCCTGGAGCAGAAGGTCACCGGCAAGGAGGCGCACCGGTCGTACCGCGCGGTCTGCCGGCATTTCGGGGAGCCCGCGCCCGGCCCGGTCGAGCTGGTCCTGCCACCGGATCCGGCCGCCGTGGCGGCCACCCCCTACTGGGTGTTCCATCCGTTCGGGGTGGAGCAGCGCCGCACCCAGGCGCTGCTGCGCGCCGCGCAGGTCGCCGACCGGCTGGAGGCCTGTGCCGACGCGGCCGAGCTCACGGCCCGGATGACCGCGCTGCCGGGGATCGGCCCGTGGACCGCCGCCGAGACGGTGCGCCTGTCGCACGGTGACCCCGACGCGGTGAGCGTCGGCGACTTCCACATCCCGAACACGGTGGCCTACGCGCTGGCCGGTGAGGTGCGCGGCACCGACGAGCGGATGCTGGAGCTGCTGGAGCCGTTCCGCGGGCATCGTGGCCGGGTCTGCGATCTGCTGGCGCTCGGCGGCATCAGCGCCCCGAAGTTCGGTCCCCGGATGCCGCTGCGGTCGTTCTCCCGATTCTGACCCGTACTGCTCGCTAAATTGTTCGGGAATGTGTGATTTGTCCCGAAGGGCGAAGCGATGGATGGCCTGGGCGTTCCGATCCTTCTGGTGTTCCTCCTGATCCTGTTCAACGCTGTGTTCACCGGCAGCGAGATGGCCCTCATCTCGCTCCGCGAGGGCCAGGTGCAGCGCCTGGAGCGGGAATCCCGGTCCGGCCGGGTGCTGGCCGGCCTGACCCGCGACTCCAACCGGTTCCTGGCCACCATCCAGATCGGCATCACCCTGGGCGGGCTTCTCGCCTCCGCCGTGGCCAACACGACCTTCAAGGACCCGGTGGCGGCACATCTGGGCTTCCTCGGGTTCGCGGCCGACGGCGTCGCCACGGTCCTGACCACCCTGGTGCTGACCTTCGTGACCCTGGTCCTCGGGGAGCTGGCGCCGAAACGGATCGCGATGAACCGGGCCGAGGGATGGGCGATGCTGGTGGCCAGGCCGCTCAACGTGCTGTCGAAGATCTCCCGCCCGGCCGTCTGGCTGCTCGGGAAGTCCACCGATGTGGTGGTCCGGCTGGCGGGTGTCGATCCGCGCGCCCAGCGCGACGAGGTCACCACCGAGGAGATCCGTGACCTGGTCGCCGCCCAGCAGGAGTTCTCCGCCGAGCAGCGGACCATCATCTCCGGGGCGTTCGAGATCGCCGACCGGATCCTGCGGGAGATTCTGGTGCCCCGCCGCGACGTGCTCAGCCTGGCCAGCGGCCGGCCCGCCGCCGAGGCGTTGCGCGCGCTGATCGACGGTGGGCACTCCCGGGCCCCGGTGATCGGCCCGGCCGGGCTGGACGACGTGATCGGCGTGGTGCACCTGCGTGATCTGGTCGGGGCGGACTGCCCGGTCGACGATCTGGCCCGGCCGCCGTTGTTCCTGCCGGAGACGCTGCGGGTCACCGACGCCCTCAAGCAGCTCCGCGGCGGACGTCAGCCGCTCGCGCTGGTCGTCGACGAGCGTGGCGCCATCGAGGGCATCGTCACGATCGAGGATCTGGTCGAGGAGATCGTCGGGGAGATCTACGACGAGACCGACAGGGACGTGGCGGCGACGGTCCGCGAGCCCGACGGCGCCCTGCTGATGCCCGGATCGTTCCCCATCCACGACCTGCCGGACGTCGGCTTCCACGGGCACCACCAGGAGGAGGGCGACTACACCACGATCGCCGGGATGGTGCTGGCCAAGCTGGGGCACATCCCCACCGGGCCGGGGGAGGTGGTGAGGCTGCCCGAGTTCACCGCCGAGGTGACCGAGGTGACCGGACGGGCCATCACCGAGGTACGGGTCCGCGCGCTCCCCGAGCCCGTCGACTGACGATCTGTGCGACGTCCCCGCCGGTTCCGGGCATAGGCTTCCGTCCATGACGGAGTCGTCGAACGCCTACGAGTACCTGGACAACGTGGACCCGCGGGAGCAGGACCGGCTCGCCGCTGTGCGCCGCTACCGGTTGGTCGACCAGCCGGTGGAGGACGCGTACGACCGGATCGCCTTCGTGGCCGGTGCCCTCTTCGGCACGCCGATCGCGACCGTCTCCCTGGTCGAGCGGGACCGGGTGTGGCTGGCCGCCTGCCAGGGGCTGAGCGGCGTGCGCGAGGTCGGCAGGGAGCCCGGCCTGTGTGCCTCGGTGATCGCCCAGGACGACGTCTATGTGATCAACAACGCCGCCGTGGACCCGCGCACCCTGGAGCACCCCCTGGTCCGGGGCGAGCTGGGCCTGCGGTTCTACGCCGCCGCGCCGATCCGCACCCACGACGGCTACCGCCTCGGCACCGTCAACGTGATCGACAGCGTGCCGCGGGAGGCGGACCCGCGCCAGCTCACCGCGCTGCAGCACCTCGCCTCGATCGTCGCCGACGAGCTGGAGCTGCGGCTCATGGTGATCCGCAGCGCCGCCGCCGAACAACGTATGCGGGAGACCGTGAACTGATCATGCCGAGTGGGTAATCAGAGGGCATGATCTGGAACTTCCTTCGCAGAATGGTGCTGACCGCGATCCTCGTCCCGCTCGGTGTGGCGGGCGCCCGCAAGCTCGGCGAAGCCGTGGAGCGCCGCCGCGGACCGAACAACCGCGCCTCCCGGTGGCTCCGGCAGGGCGCCGACACCGCACAGACCCTGTTCGGCCGCAAGAAGCGCCGCCGCTTCGGCTTCCGCTGAGCGCGGTGGCCCGGTGGGGTCGTCGCCGGTGTCTCAGCGGCGCTGGGACACCGGTGCGAACCACACGGGTTTCGGGTGTGACCCGGACCGGGTAACGGCGGCGGCATGCGTACACCCCGCACGATCGCCGTCGTCGCCCACCAGCGCAAGACCCTCGGTGGCGGCCTCGACGAGCTGCGCCGGCTGCTGACCGGCCGCGACGTCGAGAAGCTGCTGTGGTACGAGGTCCCGAAGAGCCGCAAGGCGCCGAAGAAGGTCCGCAAGGCCGTCCGGGCCGGCGTGGACCTGCTCGTCGTCTGGGGTGGCGACGGGATGGTCCAGCGCACCCTCGACGTCCTCGCCCAGGAGAAGGGCGGGTCCAAGATCCCGGTCGCGATCATGCCGGCCGGCACCGGCAACCTGCTCGCCGGCAACCTGGGTATCCCCACCGACCTGGAGAAGGCCGTCGACATCGCCTTCACCGGCGAGCGCCGCCGCTACGACCTGGGCCGGCTCGCCGGGGAGCACTTCGCGGTGATGGCCGGCGTCGGCTTCGACGGGGCGATGATCAAGGACGCCGACGGCGCGCTCAAGGACCGGCTCGGCAAGCTGGCCTACGTCTGGACCGGCCTGCGGCACGTCAACGGCGAGGCGCCGCACGCGACCATCCGCATCGACGGCACCGACTGGTTCGACGGCGAGGCCAGCTGCGTGCTGATCGGCAACGTCGGCACCATCACCGGCGGCATCCACGCCTTCGACGACGCGAGCCCCGACGACGGCTGGCTCGACGTCGGCGTCGCCACCGCGCAGAACGCCCTCCAGTGGGCGCGTGCCCTCGGCACCATGGCGGTCAGCCGCTCCGACCACTCGCCGTTCGTCCGGACCACCCGGGCCCGGCGGATCGACGTCACCCTGGCCTCGAAACTCGAGTACGAGCTGGACGGCGGCGCCCGCGCCAAGACGAAGGAGTTCACCGCCGAGATCGTCCCGGCCGCCGTCCAGATCTGTGTGCCCCGAGCGGAGCCGGCTAGCTGATCTGCTGCCACCAGCCGTCGACCGGCGGCGGGTTGTCGACGTCGACCCGCTCGCCGGGCCGCGGCACGGCCAGCGCCACATCCCGCGCCTTCGCCTCCCGCCAGGTCCGGTCGGCCGGCTCCGCCCAGTCGTGCAGAGCCAGGTTGAAAGTCGCCCAGTGCACCGGGACCAGCAGCCCGCCGCGCACGTCGACGTGGGTGGCCACCCCGTCCTCCGGGGTCATGTGGATGTCCGGCCAGGCGTCCCCATACGCCCCGATCTGCACCAGCGTGGCGTCGAACGGCCCGAACTCCGCGCCGATCTCCGCGAACCCGGGGAAGTAGCCGGTGTCGCCCGAGTAGAACACCCGCCGCGTCGGCCCGTTGATCACCCAGCTGGCCCAGAGCGTCTCGTCACGGGTCAGGCCACGCCCGGAGAAGTGCCGCGCCGGCGTCGCCACGAACTCCACCCCGGCGACCGTGGCCCGCTCCTGCCAGTCCAGCTCGACGATCCGCCCCACCGGCACGCCCCAGCGCTCCAGGTGCGCCCCGACGCCCAGCGGCACCAGGAATTTCGCGGCCTGCAGGTCGGCCAGCGTCTGGATGGTGGCCATGTCCAGGTGGTCGTAGTGGTCGTGGGAGATCACCACGGCGTCGATCGGGGGCAGGTCGCGCAGCGCCACCGGCGGCTCGTGCAGCCGTCGCGGGCCGGCCAGCCGGGACGGGGAACAGCGGTCGCTCCACACCGGGTCGAGCAGGACCCGGCGGCCCTCGATCTCGATCAGGGCGGAGGAATGCCCGTACCACGTGATGTGAAGACCCTCAGCGTCGCCGCCCGGAGCCGGCGTGACCACCGGGACCGGAAGATGCGGCCGCCGCGCCTCGCGGCCGGTGGCCGCCGCC
Organism: Actinoplanes philippinensis; assembly: GCF_900113015.1. Lineage (GTDB taxonomy): Bacteria > Actinomycetota > Actinomycetes > Mycobacteriales > Micromonosporaceae > Actinoplanes > Actinoplanes philippinensis. Next base: position 50,997 of record NZ_FONV01000013.1, on the reverse strand, counting down.
ACCGCGAGCCGCGGCATCGACGCGGCGGTGACCTCGGTGGCCGGCACCGTGTTGCGGAACTTGCCGCCGGAATACTGCGGCGACGACTCGACCCGGGACCGGCGGGACCCGGAGGCCCGGGCGCCCAGCTGAGCGGGAATGTCGCGGGCGGCCCACACCGCCGCGGCGGCCAGCGCCAGAGCCATCACGGTACGCGTTCGTTTCGCCATGGGCTCCAGTCTGGCCTGCCCGGGTTCGCCACGGCCACCGTGGCCCTCAGCATTGCCTCAGCAAGTGACCGGTATGACACACTGCCGCGGTGACGCAAGACACCCTTCAGCAGCAGACACACCTCATCGTGCGTCAGCGCATCCGCCTCATGGTCAACCAGTACGAGGTCCACGCCGTCTCCCCCACCGGGGAGGAGGCCGGCCTGCTCGCCTTCGCTCAGCAGAAGCGGCTGGCGTTCAAGGAGCAGGTCACCCTCTACACCGACGACACCAAGCAGTACCCGGTGCTCGGCTTCAAGGCCCGTCAGGTCATCGACCTCGGCGCCACCTACGACGTCTTCGACGCGAGCGGGCAGCCCATCGGCCTGTTCCGGAAGAACTTCGCGGCCTCCCTGCTGCGCTCCAGCTGGGTCGTCGAGCAGCCCGGCTACGGCGAGATCGCCGGTCAGGAGCGCAACCCGTGGGTCGCGGTGCTGCGCCGGTTCGTCGACTACCTGTCGTGGCTGCCGTACCACTTCGACTTCACCATCCAGGGCCGCCCGGCCTTCTCGGTGGTGCGCAAGTGGGGTCTGCGGGACACGTACCAGGTCAGCATCTACGACCAGTACCTGGACCGCCGTCTCGTCGTGGCCATGGCCGTCGCGCTGGACGCCCTGCAGAGTCGGTAGATTCTGCGGGCATGGACGATCCACGTGCTCAGCGCCTCTTCGGTGACAGTCTGGTGGCCCCCGGAGATCTGGCACAGAGCCCGTTCCGGGTCGACCGGGACCGGATCGTCAGCTCACCCTTCCTGGCCCGTCTCGCCGGGGTCACCCAGGTGATCAGCCCCGGCGGGGCGGGACTCCTCGTCCACAACCGGCTCACTCACAGCCTCAAGGTGGCGCAGGTCGGCCGGGCCGTCGCCGAACGCCTCCAGGCCGCGACACCCGACCTGGCCGAGAAGCTCGGCGGCTGCGACCCGGACGTCGTCGAGGCCGCCGCGCTCGCCCACGACCTCGGCCACCCGCCCTTCGGGCACCTCGGCGAACGGGTCCTCGATCGGCTCGCCCGGCACCGGCTCGGGCTGCCCGACGGCTTCGAGGGCAACGCCCAGTCGTACCGGATCGTCACCAGCACCGAGATCGGCGGCCAGGCCACCATCGGGCTCAACCTGACCAACGCGGTCCGCGCCGCCATCCTCAAATACCCGTGGACCCGCCTCACCCACCCCGACCCGCACCCCCGGTTCATGGACCCGCCCCCACGCGGCGCCGCCGTCGTCCCCGGCGACCCGGACGGCGGCTCCCTCAAGTTCGGCGCCTACTCCACCGAGATCGCCGACGTCCGCGCCGCCCGCGCCCCGTTCGCCGGCCGGGTCGCCGACTGGCAGCAGACCGTCGAGGCCTCCGTGATGGACGCCGCCGACGACATCGCCTACGCCATCCACGACCTCGAGGACGTGCACCGGGTCGGCGTCCTCCAGCAGGGCCTCGTCGCCACCGAGTTGATGGCCTGGCAGCGCTGGGGCAGCGAATCCGACCTCACCCGCGCCGGCGGCGCCATCGAGTCGCTGCGCCGCACCCTGCGCCGCAAGGAGGACTGGATCGCCGACGACGAGGCCTTCGCCGACGCCGTCGAACTCGTCCGCGCCGAACTCGTCGACGGCCTCCTCGCCCGCCCCTTCGACGGCTCCCTCGAAGCCGAGGCCCGGGTCGCCGCCTTCTCCGCCAACTGGACCCGCCGCCTCGTCGACGCCGTCGAACTCACCGGCCAGCCCGCCGTCCGCAGCGGCCACGCCCAGCTGTCCCGCGCCCAATGGCACGAGGTGCAGATCCTCAAGTTCGTCCAGAACCGCTTCGTCCTCGAACGCCCCGACCTCGCCCTCCACCAGCGCGGCCAGGCCCGCCTCCTCGCCTCCCTGGTCGAGGCCCTGATCGCCTGGATCACCGACCCCGACGAGGCGCAGCGCCTCCCACGCCGCCTGCGCGACCTGGTCGAACTCGCCGAGACCGAACTCCCGGCCGGCACCCCCGACCGCCTCTCCCGCGCCCGGGGCCGCGCCGTCGTCGACTTCGTCGCCGGCCTCACCGACAGCCAGGCCGTCGGCCTGATGGAGGCGTTGTCGGGCCGCTCCCGCCAGCTCTGGACCGACGCCTTCGTCCTCTGACGCGCCTCGCGCTTGGGTCGGTGTGGTTGCGGTTGGGGGTGGCGCACGGCGTACCGGTGCGGGGGTCTCAGATGACGTAACCACCGCCGGCGTGGAGGTTCTGGCCGGTTATCCAGGCGGCGTCCGGGCCGGCCAGGAAGGCGATCACGGCGGCTACGTCGGCCGGCGTGCCGAGGCGCTGAAGGGCGGTGAAGGTCACGGCGCGGTCGAGTCCTTCGGGGGTGTTGACCGAGCGCAGCATGTCGGTGTCGGTGGCGCCGGGGGAGACGGTGTTGACGGTGATGCGGCGTGGGCCGAGTTCGCGGGAGGCTACCCGGGTGATCTGTTCGAGAGCGGCTTTACTGGCGCTGTAGAGGCCGGCGCCGGGGCTGGGGAGGGCGGTGTTGATGCTGGAGAGGTTGATGATCCGGCCGCCGTCACGCAGCAGGGGGATGGCCGTCCTGATGGCGAATGTCGGGAACTTCGTGTTGATCGTGAGCAGGCGGTCGAAGTCGTCGACGGTGATCTCGGCTATCGGGCGGGCGAAGGCGATGCCGGCGTTGTTGACCAGGATGTCCAGGCCGTCGCGGACGGGTGCGAAGATCGCCGGCAGGGTGTCGAGGTCGGCCTGGTCGCATCGGACCGGTTCGGCGCCGGTCTCCTCGGCGAGCTTCGTGGCCTCCGCCTCCGCGGAGTGGTAGGTGAACACGACCCGAGCGCCGTCGCTGGTGAGGCGTTCGACGACGGCTCGGCCGATGCCACGGGAGCCACCGGTGACGAGCGCGACCTTCCCGGCGAGAGAGACTGTCATGCCCATCGATGCTAGGCGGCCGGGCGGGGGCGTGGGGCCGGGATGAGGCGGAGGGCGGCCGGGGCGTGCGCGGGGACGACCGGGGACCGGGGCGGGACCGGGCTCAGGCGCTGGTAGGGGGCGCCGGCGGACGGGCGCGGGTCGGGTTCGCCCTTGTTGGGCCAGAGGGCGATGGCGCGTTCGGCCAGGGCGGTGATCGTCAGGGACGGGTTGACGCCGAGGTTCGCCGGGACGGCAGAGCCGTCGATGACGTGCAGCCCGGGGTATCCGTAGACCCGGTGGTAGGCGTCGACCACCCCGGTGGACGGCGAGTCGCCGATGGTGGCGCCGCCGAGGATGTGCGCGGTGAGCGGGATGTTGACGATGTCGCCGACGGTGCCGCCCGGGTATCCGCCGATCCGGTCGGCGATCCGGCGGACGGCGTCGTGGCCGACCGGAATCCAGGTCGGGTTGGCGGCGCCGTGGCCGAGACTCGTGGTGAGCCGGCCGGTACGGGTGCGCCGTACCGTGAGCGAGTTGTCCACCGACTGCATGACCAGGGCGATGATGGTCCGCTCGCTCCACCGGCGGACGGAGAGCGAGTGCCCGAGGACGACCGGGTGCCGCAGGGCCTGCCAGAGGAACCGCAGCGGCCGCGGCACCCGCCCACCCCCGTCGACGAGGATCGTGGAGAGCAGCCCCATGGCGTTGCTGCGCGGCCCGTAACGGACGGGCTCGATGTGGGTGTCGGCGTCCGGGTGGAACGACGACGTGATCGCGATGCCCTGGGAGAACGGCTGCTCGGGCACGTCCTTGGTGGCGGCGCCGAGCAGCGCCTCCGAGTTGGTGCGGGTGAGCTGCCCGAGCCGGCCGGAGAGGGCGGGCAGCACGCCGCGGTCCTTCATGGTGTGCAGGAGCCGCTGGGTGCCGAGCGCCCCGGCGGAGAGGATGACCTGCTCGGCGGTGAAGACTCCGCGCCGGGTCTCGATCCGCCAGCCGGCCCCCTCCGGGCGCAGGGTCGTCACCTCGGTGTCCGGGTGGACCGTGACGCCGGCCCGCTCGGCCAGGTAGAGGTAGTTGACGTCGAGCCGGTTCTTGGCGCCGACCCGGCAGCCGATCATGCAGTTGCCGCATTCGACGCAGCCGGTGCGGTCCGGTCCGGCGCCGCCGAAATACGGATCCGGCACGGTCTTGCCCGGCTCGCCGAAGAAGACCCCGACGGGGGTACGCCGGAACGTGTGCCCCACGCCCATGTCCTCGGCGACCTGCTTGATGACGACATCGGACGGCGTCATGGTCGGCTGTTCGACGACGCCGAGCATCCGCGACGCCTGATCGTAGAAGGGCGCCAGCTCGGCCGACCAGTCGGTGATGCCGGACCAGTGCGGGTCGTCGAAGAACGGCGTGGGTGGCACGTAGAGCGTGTTGGCGTAGACCAGCGAGCCACCGCCGACCCCGGCCGCGGACAGCACCATGATGTCCTTGAGCAGGGTGATCCGCTGCATGCCGCGCATCCCGAGCCGGGGGGCCCAGAGGAAGTTGCGCAGGTCCCAGGAGGTCTTGGGCAGGGTGTCGGGGGTGAACCGGCGGCCGGCTTCGAGCACGGCGACCCGGTATCCCTTCTCCGCCAGCCGCAGAGCGCTGACGCTGCCACCGAAGCCGCTGCCCACGATCACGATGTCGAAGTGCGTCATCGTGTCACCTAAGCATTACCGGCGAGTAACCGACAAGGGTCAGCGGCGATAGATCCGGATCGAATGCCCGACGTCGCCGATCTCCTGGGAGGTGGCGATCATCTGCTTGAGTCGGGGCCCGGCCAGCGCCACCCGGGAGTCGGAGACGACGAGCAGACCGTGGACCTGGTCGAGCGGCACCGAGTACGGATCGCGCGCCTGGATCCCGTAGTAGGCGGGCACCCCGGACCCCTTGTAGACGAGCCACACCTGCTCGCCCGGGTGTTCGGCCCGCAGATAGACGCCGAGGCGGGCGAGGTCCTGGCCCCAGTCGACGTTCGCGTCGTGCAGGTTGAGGTGGGTCCGCGTGGTCCCGCCGAACGCCTCGTTGGAGTAGGGCAGGTAGAACGGGAAGGTCAGCGCCGAGCTGACCACGACCCAGAGCACCAGCAGCCCGGCCGCGACCCGCGACGCCGGGAGCCTGATCAGCGCGACGGCCCCCGCCGCGACCGCCAGGAACAGGTGCAGGTGGATCGCGTACCGCGTGCCGTAGTTGCGGGCTCCGGTCATCGTGACCAGCAGCAGCACCACCGAGACCGGCAGCAGGTAGAGCAGCGCGGCCCGCAGCCGCGGCGCCGTCAGCATGGTGACGAGCCCGCCGATCCACAGCGCCAGCATGCCGAGCGGGGTCTTGATCAGGATCGCGACCGGCATGTAGTACCAGGGCGACCCCTTGTAGGACTCACCCAGCAGGAACCCGTTGAACAGCCGGTTCTCGAACTTGAACTGGATCAGCATGCCGTCGGTGTAGGCCTGCGGGAACGGCAGCAGATCCACCGCCAGACGCTTCAGGCCGTGCACGTCGGGCAGGTTGGGCGGGCTGGTCCAGCGCAACCGTGGATCCACCACGAGATAGACGAACCACACCACGGCCACCGCGATCAGCCCGGCGCCCAGGCCCGCTCCGGCGGCGATCAGCAGGCGGCGCTTCAGGTCACCGGGCCGGGCCCGCCAGGCGGACCATCCGGAGAGCAGGACCAGCAGGGGTACGGCCGGAAGCACGCTCATCCGGGTGGCGAGCGCCGCCCCGAGAGCCGCCCCGGCCACCGGGACCCAGAGCCCGGGGCGGGTCCGCGCGCGCCACGCCGCCCAGAACGCGGTGAGCAGCAGCCCGGCGGCCGGCACGTCGAGGGTGGCCAGTGAGCCGTGCGCGATCACGTCGGGGGAGAAGCAGTACATCGTGAGGGCGATCAGACCGCCCCACGGCCCGGCCAGGTCACGCGCGAAGAGCAGCACCACCAGCCCGAAGACCAGGGTGAGCAGGATGACCGGCAGCCGGGCCAGCAGCATCAGCTGGAACGGGTTGTTGCCGGTCTCGTAGAGCAGGTGCCGCCCGAGCCGGGTCTGGTTGCCCGGATAGGCCGGGTCGAGCTCGGCGCCGGCGAACGCCGTCCCGGCCGCGATGATCAGCTTGCCGAGCGGCGGGTGCTCCGGGTTGTAGCGCAGGCTGTGCTGCTGCCGGTAGACCTCGGCGGTGGCCACGTAGACCGGCTCGTCGATCGTCGGTGACTGCTGGATCGCCGTGGTCACCATGGCGAACGCCATCTGCCCCAGCATCGCCACCACGGCCAGGACGTAGAGCAGGCGGCGTCGTGGCATCGGGCCAATCTAGCCGGGCCCGGATCACACGCCCACCGTGCGGGTGGCCACCAGGCCGCGGGCCGCGTCGCCGGTCACCGAAGGTATTTCCACGGCCCACTCTCCGGTGCCGCAGCAGTCCCGGCCGAGACTCATCCCGTCGAGACGCCGTCGCTGCGCCGTGCAGTACGCCTTGGCGCACGCGTCGCCGGGCAGCGCGAGCTGGGCGCTGTGCAGCACCTCGCCGTCACCGGAGTGGACCGCGAAGTGCACGTGCGGCCAGTGCCCGGCCTGCGCCTCGGGGAACGCGCTGCCGAATGAGACCCAGCCGGCCGGGTCGGCGACCTGGCGGCCGGCCGCCAGGTCGCCGCAGTGCCACAGGCTGACCGCGCATCCGGTCCGCGGGCGTCCCGAGCTCGCGCTCACCAGGCGCAGCTTGACGGTGAGGGGGACGCCGAGAGCAGGCTCTGTCATGGCCGTCTCTTCGCCCGGGATCGGCGGCCGCTGAGGGGTTCGCCGGTGGCGGAAACGGAGCACCTCCGGGCACCGCGGCGCCGGGGGTGCGGGGACGACCGGGGTGTCCTCAGACCGAGGACGTGACCCGCTCCGCCGCATGCTCGTCGTAGGCGGCCCGGGCGGCCGCCAGCCTGCCGGGGAACCGCTGACACGTGCGGAACAGCTTGTAGATCAGGAACAGCTCGAAGGTGAGCAGCCCGGCGCCGGCCGCGATCGTGACCGGGAAGATCAGCCCGGTGATCGGGGCGATGATGAAGACCGTCATCTCGTACTCGATGCCGCTGAACAGGTGTGTGCGGATGCGGTTGCGGCGCAGCGTCTCGCCGATCCGGCTCTTCAGCGAGCCGCCGCCGGCGGGCCCGGTCAGGTCGTCGGCCGTCTCGTCGTCCGCGTCGGGCTCGCTCGCGGAGGGCAGGCGGTACGCGTTGAGCTGGTCCTTCATGGCGCGCCGGACCTTCGCCATCTGGGCCCCGTTGAGGTACCGGAACAGGTCCAGGAAGATCGCCATCGCCATCAGCCACAGGTAAGCCGTGTTGCCGGTCCGCGCGAACTGCCCGCCGAACAGGGCCAGCGCGATGAAGAAGATCCGCACCCGGTCCAGCACGAAGTCGAGCCACTGCCCGAACATCGTGCCCGTCCCGTTGAGCCGCGCGATCTTCCCGTCCATGCAGTCGACCACGAAGCTGATGTGGAACAGGACGCCGCCCGCGACCAGCGCCCCCCTCTCCCCGGACGCGAAACAGGCGGCCGCGCCGAATCCGAAGATCGATGCGACGAGGGTCAGAACGTTGGGCGTGATCCATCGGTACGGCGCCACGAGACGCACCAGCCGGGCCGCCAGCGGGTCAACCAGAAGCACGGTCCACCACGCGTCGACCGGCTTGTAGGTCCGTTCCCGGATCTCCTGCAAGGTCACCTTCACGCGCGGCACTTTAGCCCCAAATCCTACGAATAGGCTGTGTGGCCCGCCGGTAACAACAGGGTTACTACCTGCGGTAATGCTGATCTAGGGGGGTAGTAGTCGGATTCTTCTCAGTTTTCATGACACGATGGTGTTAGGTGCGATAGAGAGTCTACGCCCGATTCCGGGTTATCACTCATCCTTTGCGAAGATCGGCTCCCACGTCGTGGAGATGCCGCAGCGCCTGCCGGTACGACTCGATCAGCCCGGTCATCTCGTAGGGCACCCCGATCTCGGCGCAGTAGTCCCGCACGATCGGCTGGGCCCGGCGCAGGTTCGGCGTCGGCATCGCCGGGAAGAGGTGGTGCTCGATCTGGTAGTTGAGCCCGCCCAGCGCCGCGTCCACGAACCACCCGCCCCGGACGTTGCGTGACGTGAGGACCTGCTTGCGCAGGTAGTCCTCGGTGCCGTCGGGGTGCGGCATGCCCTTGTGGTTCGGAGCGAAGGTCAGGCCCAGGTAGACCCCGAACAGCGCCTGGTGCACCACGAGGAAGGCCAGCGCCTGCACCGGCGACAGGACCAGGAGCAGGGCGGCGGCGTACCCGATGAAGTGGATCGCCAGCAGCGCGGCCTCCAGGCCGCGTTGTTTGATCGTGCCGCCGGCCAGCGCCCGCACGCTGTCGCGTTTCAGCGACACCCCCAGAAGAGTGAGCAGCGGGAAGAACAGCCACGCCTGGTGCCGGACGACGAAACCCTTGCCGCGCGCCTGCTCCCGGGACCAGACCAGCACGTCCGGGCCGACGTCCGGATCCAGGTCGTCGTGGTTCGGGTTGGCGTGGTGCTTGGTGTGCTTGTCCATCCAGTAGCCGTAGGACATGCCGATCGCGAGGTTCCCGGCGATCCGCCCGGCCCGCGCGCTGGGCCGGTTGGTGCGGAACACCTGCCGGTGCGCGAGGTCGTGCGCCACCAGCGCCACCTGGGCGAACACCACGGCCAGGAACGCCGCCACGGCGAGCGTCCACCACGAGGCGCCGACCAGGACGAAGGCGGTCCACCCGCCGATCAGGGCCAGGGACACCAGGCTCAGGCGTACGGCGTAGTACGCGGGCCGGCGGCGCAGGAGCCCGGCCGCGCTGATCCGGCGGTTCAACTCGGCGAAATCGCTGCCCGCGGTCCGGGGCGCTGCTGCTGTCGTCGTCATGCTCCCAGCGAACCGTCTCCGATGATCGCCGGTCAGGAGTGCCAGGCCACCGAAGCGAGGTAGGGCTGGCCCTACCGACAACCTGGCGCCCGGTGGCCAGGATGAGGGCATGGACTCGCGTGACTGGATCCGGGACGGCGCCCGTGCCGTCGCCGGCGGGCTGCTCGCCGTCCCCCTCGCCGTCGTGAACATCCCCCTGTTCGTGCTCTTCGCGGTCGGGCTGGTGCTCACCCCGGTGCTCGGCATCGGGCTGCTGGCGCTGCCGCTGGTGACGATGCTGATCCGGGCGCGTGCCGATCTGGCGCGCCGGCTCGCCGCGGGGCGGGGCGTGCCGATCTCCCGGCCGTACCGTCCGCGGCCGGACGGCGTGGTCCTCGGCGGCTTGCGCTACTACCAGTGGCTGATCACCGACCCGGCGACCTGGCGCGACGTGGCCTGGCTGCTGCCCGGCGCGGTGGCCGGACTGGTGCTGGGCATGCTGTCGCTGGCCCTGCCGGTCTACGGGTTCGAGGGCATCCTGCTCATCCCGCTCTGGATCTGGCTGGGCACCGACTCGTACGGCTACGGCATGATCTGGCCGATCGAGACCGTCGGCGAGGGCTTCCTGTCTCTGCCGCAGGGCGCGGTGATCCTGTCCATCGGGGTCGCGGCCGCGCCGTACCTTCGCCGGTTCGACGCCCTTTTCAGCCGGCTCTTCCTCGCCCCGACCCGGGCCGCCGAGCTGCGCCTGCGGGTCAGCCAGCTCACCGTCACCCGGGCCGACACGGTCGACGCCCAGGCCGCCGAGCTGCGCCGGATCGAGCGTGACCTGCACGACGGCGCCCAGGCCCGGCTGGTCGCCCTGGGCATGACCATCGGGCTGGCCGAGGAGATCGTCGACGCCGACCCGGTCACCGCCCGCAAGCTGCTCGCCGAGGCGCGGGAGAGCAGCTCGGCCGCCCTGGTCGAGCTGCGGCACCTGGTCCGTGGCATCCACCCGCCGGTGCTCGCCGAGCGCGGGCTGGAGGGCGCCGTGCGGGCGCTGGCGATGGCCCTGCCGATCCCGGTCACGGTCACCACCGAGCTGCCGGGCCGGCTGGACACCCCGGTCGAGTCGGCCGCCTACTTCGCGGTGGCCGAGGCGCTGGCCAACGCGGTGCGGCACGGCGCGGCCGGCAACGGCGCCGTGGAGCTGTGGCACACCGGCCGGACCCTGGTCATGCGGGTCTCCGACGACGGCCGGGGCGGGGCCGACCCGTCCGGCGGCACCGGGCTGCGAGGCATCGAACGCCGTCTCGCCGCCTTCGATGGCACGATGAGCCTGTCCAGCCCGCCGGGCGGACCGACCGTCGTGACCATGGAGCTGCCGTGCGCGTTGTCCTCGCCGAAGACCTCGCCCTCCTCCGGGACGGGCTGACCCGTCTGCTGGAGGCGTTCGACTTCCAGGTGGTGGCGGCGGTCGACAACGGACCGTCGCTGTTGCCGGCCCTGCTGGAGCACCGGCCGGACGTGGCGGTGGTGGATGTCCGGCTGCCGCCCACCTTCACCGACGAGGGCCTGCAGGCGGCTATCGAGGCCCGGCAGAAGGTGCCCGGCATGCCGGTGCTGGTGCTGTCCCAGCATGTCGAGCCGCTCTACGCCAGGGAGCTGCTGACCGACCGCGCGGGCGGGGTCGGCTACCTGCTGAAGGACCGGGTGGCGAACGTGGCACAGTTCGTCGACGCGGTGCGCCGGGTGGCGGGCGGCGGCACCGCGATGGACCCGGAGGTCGTCTCGCAGCTGCTCGCCCGCCACTCCTCGCCGCTGTCCGGACTGACCACCCGCGAGCGTGAGGTGCTCTCGCTGATGGCCGAGGGACGATCGAACGGGGCGATCGCCACCAAGCTGTTCGTCGGTGAGAAGGCGGTCAGCAAGCACATCAGCAGCATCTTCACGAAGCTGGACCTGCCGCCCTCGGACGACGACCACCGCCGGGTCCTGGCCGTGCTGACCTACCTCAACGCCTGAGCCTCGCGATCCGCCCGTCCCGGCCGGACGCCCAGCAGGCGCCGTCCGCGGTGCAGGCCACCGCGTCGAAGCTGCCGGTGTCGAAGCGCCGCCAGGTGACGCCGCCGTCCCAGGAGACGTCGCTGCCGGTCGGGCCGACGGCCAGCGCGGTACGCCCGCCCCACCAGGCCACCCCGGACCGGTACTCGCCGGGCGCCGTCCGCGACACCGTCCAGCGCCGTCCGCCGTCCCGGGTGACCGCCGCACCGTCCGGGGCGGACGTCTCCGCGGCGTAGTCGCCACCGACCGCGACGCCCTGTCCCGGCCCGCGGAACGCCAGCGAGTAGATGCCGGCGCTGGGCCCGCTCGGCACCGGTGAATCGGAAACCGACCAGGTCCATCCGCCGTCCTTCGACGCGAACACCCGGGCCGTCGCGTCGCCGCCGGTGGCGAACCAGGCGTGCCGGCCGGACGAGACCAGGCAGGTGCCGCTGGCCGCGAAGGCGAACTCGCCGGGCAGCGCGTCGGGCATGCCGCTGGTGGGCCGGGTCTGCCAGGTCCGGCCGCCGTCGCGGGTGGCGAGGATCCGGAACTTCCCGCCGACCGGGTCGGACAGGGCCAGCCCGTGCCGCCGGTCGCTGAAGGTCAGGCAGTCGTAGAAGGCGGCCGGATCGTCGTTGCGGAACGTCTCGGTCCAGGAGGCGCCACCGTCCGACGTGGAGTAGACCCGGGACTCCGGGCCGTTGCCGATGGTCAGCGCCACCGCGTGCCGGGCGTCGAAGGCCTCGATGTCGCGGAACTGCAGCTCGGCGGCCTCGGGTGGGCCGACCGACGCCCAGGTGCGCCCACCGTCCACGGTCCGCAGCACCGTCCCGGCGGATCCGGCGGCCCACGCGACCTTCGCACTGACCGGGGCGAGCCCACGGAACCGCGCGGTCGAGCCGGTGTCGGTGAGCTGCCACGAGAGCCCGGCGCCCGAGGTGAATCCGGTGCCGCCGGCCACGACGAGGGCGAGCACTGCGATGGACAGTTTTCGATGCAAGGTCATGCCGGGGAACCTACCGTGTCACACGGCGGATCTCGATGGGCTCGGCGCCGGTGCGGGGGCCGGCGCCTCGTCGGCCCACAGGCGCCCGGCGAGCAGGCCACACCCCAGGATCAGCACCGCGGCGATCATGGCCAGCAGCCCCTGGGTCACCGGCCGGGACCGCCGGCCCGGCAGTCGCTGGAACCCGCTCAGCGCATCACCCATCACCGGCCCCCTCTCGCGCTCCCCACTTCGATTCTCAACGCGCGAGGGGCTTCGACGGGCATCACTCGTTGCGGTTCAGCCGATCGACCGGGGTGAACTCATCCGTCCAGCAGGGCGCGCAGCCGGATGCTGTCCGCCGTCGTCCAGCCCGGCGGCGGGGCGAGAGCCGCCCAGCCGTCCACCGTCTCCGATCGGTACGAGTGCCCGTGCCCGGTCGGCACCTTGTTGGAGAAGACCAGGTCACAGGTGATCTGCCAGAACGTGATGCCCGGGTACCAGTGCATGTCCGGGGTGACGTCCGGCGCCCGCTGCCCGACCAGCCACTGTGGCTTCTTCCAGAGCAGGTCCCAGCTCCACCAGACCACCGGGTCGGTCGCGTTCTGCAGGTAGACCACCTTCGGTGGCGGGCCGGAGCGGTCCCGCAGCTCGGCCGCGTCGTCGGCGAACTCGACCGGCAGGCCCGGATAGTCCGGGTCCCAGATCGGGCTGCCCGGGGCACGGCCCTCGGTGAGCGCCCGGTGCGACGGGTTGGCGAAGGTCGGCCCGAGCAGCAGCGCCCCGTCCGCCCCGGCGGCCAGGCGCTCCGGCGTGCCGAAGGTCATCTCCATCCCGTACGTCCCGAGGCTCTCGCCGAACAGCAGCAGCCGTGGCCGCGTCGCCTCCGGGAGCGCCGCCCACCTCGCGCGCACCGCGCTGATCAGGGCGTCGGCCGCGTCGGCCACTTCGGACCGGTCGCCCATGAAGGCGAAGAAGCTGGGCAGGTACGAGTACTGCATGGACACCAGCGCGGTGTCCCCGGCATACATGAACTCCAGAGATCGGGGGACCTTGTTGTCGACCCAGCCGGTGCCGGTCGGGGTGATCACGGCGATCACCGCCCGGTCGAACGCGCCGGTCCGGTCCATCTCCCGCACCACCAGGTCGGCTCGTCTCGCCAGGGTGTCGGCGGAGGTGAGGCCGGCGTAGACGCGGATCGGCTCGACCGCGGGCCGGCCGGCGAACCGGGTCAGCTCCTCGACGGTGGGTGTCCCGGCCACGAAGGTCCGGCCCTGACGGCCCAGCGAGTCCCACTGGACCAGCGACTGCGGCCCGCCGGAGCGCAGGGTGGACGCCGGAACGGTGACGCCGTTGCCGGTCCCGCTGTTCTCCACGGCGGCCAGCCGGTCGACGGTGGTGAACAGGTTGGCGATCAGCAGGCCGTCGAGGGCCGAGTACGCCAGGACGGCCACCACCAGGGTGCCGGCGCAGTAGGCGGCCGGCTGCGGGACGACCCGGCGGAACAGCAGCGCGCACCCGTACGTGGCGAGGCGCAGCAGCCGGGCGATGAGCAGCAGCAGGCCGAAGGTGAGCAGGCTGGCCCCGACGGTACGGGCGATGTCGTACTCCGGGACCGGCGCCATGCCGAGCCGCACCCGTAGGTCACGCTGCCAGCGGGTGCCGAGCCAGAGGAAGATCCCGACCACCGCCGGCACCACCGCGGCGAGCACCGACCAGGCGATCAGCGTGGTCCGGGCGCGGAACGGGCCGTGCAGGCGGCGGCCCAGCGCCCCGAGGGCGGCGCCCAGCGCATACCCCATGGCCGCGGTGATCCCGGCGACCACGCCCTGCAGGAACCAGGCGCGTGGCAGCAGCGACGGGGTGAAGGAGAGACAGTAGAAGACGGCGGCGAGACCGGCGCCGGTGACGCTGAGGCGGGATCGGACGATGCGCCGGGCCGGCGGTGCCGGGACGGCCGGGGTGTCCTCGATCGATCGGCGGGGGGAGGGAATCCGGGAGAGCAACGTCCTCTGCCACCCGGGCGGGGACGCAACCACCTGTCTGAGCATCCGGTGCTCCGTTTCGTCGGGCCGGGTCCCACACCGGGTGTGACGACATCGACCCGATGGGTTGCCTCTCCATCATCGTGGTCGATCCCGCCGAGCGCCGCCTCATTTCCCTCGGGGTATTCCCTGGTTTCTTCTGCGGGTTCATTCACTTCCCGACTCCTCTGCCGATGACATGCGGTGAGGAGGAACCCGATGCGGCTGCGTAACTGGATCGCGGTGCTGGTCAGCGTGTTGTTGCTGGCCGGAGCCGGGGTCGCCGGCATTCTGGTGAACCGCTCGACCGTCCAGGCGGTCGAGAAGGTGCACCGGACCGACACCACGGCCCTCGGTGACAACAACGCCGAGCTCACCGGCCAGCTCCAGTACTACTCCACGGTCGAGTTGGGCAAGATCGGCGCTCTGCTCGCGGCCGGCACCGCGGTCTCCGTCGAGCAGGCGAAGGCGGCGCTGGCCGCCGCCGCGAAGAAGACGAACACCTTCCAGTACGGGTTGCTGATCACCGACCCGGGCCACAACGTCCTGATGGCGAGCGGGGACTCTCCTCTCCCGGCGACCGAGGACGCCGGCTGGCAGCCGATGTGGGCGCAACTCGACACCGCCGCCGCGACCGACAGCGCCGTCGACGACTACGGCTTCTCGAACGTCATGCAGGTGGCCGGGAGCGACCCCGCCAAACCCGCCTCCTATGTGGCCGCGGTCGCCGTGCCGTTCACCCGTGCGGGCGTCCCGGCGGGGTACCTGATCGGGCTGAACCACGTCTCGTCGACCTCCCTGCAGGGTTACATGCGGGAGCTGAAGAGCGACTACCACCGGACCACGATCGTCGACGCCACCGGCCGGATCGGCGCGGCCAGTCTGGACGAGGTGCTCGGCACCACGGTCAACCCGGAGATCCTGCGCAACCGGACCGGCGCCTCGGCGTTCGTCGAGTACCTCGAGGGCGAGGAGAAGATGATCGCCGTGGTGATCGACATCGATCACAGCGGCTGGTACTACATCCGTACCCAGACCAAGGCGTCCTTCGACGGCGTCGTCTACAACCGCAGCCAGACCCTCAACCTCACGCTGCTGGCGATGCTCGTGATCGGTGTGGTCGGCATCACCCTGCTCGGCTACCGCACCCAGATCACCCGGCGCCGCGCCGACGAGCGGTTCCAGGCCCTCTTCCAGCACGCCCCCGACCTGGTGTCGGTGCTCGACGCCGGCGGCCGGATCATCTTCAGCAGCCCGAGCACCACGTCGGTGCTCGGCTTCAAGGCCGGCTCGCTGGCCGGGCACAGCGTCTTCGACGTGGTGCACCACGAGGACCAGCCGCAGATGCGGGAGAAGCTGGGCGCGCTGCTCGCCGACCCGGCCGGGGTGCTGCGCCTGCAGTGCCGGGTCCGGACCGCCGACGGCCAGTTCCGCTGGTTCGACTTCACCGCCTCCAACCAGATGGCCAACCCGTCGCTGAACGGCGTGGTGATCAACGCCCGGGACATCTCGGAGAACCGGGCTTTCCAGGA
Source organism: Actinoplanes philippinensis (assembly GCF_900113015.1). Taxonomy (GTDB): domain Bacteria; phylum Actinomycetota; class Actinomycetes; order Mycobacteriales; family Micromonosporaceae; genus Actinoplanes; species Actinoplanes philippinensis. Next base: position 35,396 of record NZ_FONV01000013.1, on the reverse strand, counting down.
GCGGCTGGAGCACGAGGCGCAGCACGACCCGCTGACCGGCCTGCCCAACCGGCGCCGGATGCACGACAAGCTCAACTCGACGCTGCGGGCCGACGCGGTGGCGGTGCTCTTCGTCGACCTGAACGGGTTCAAGCCGGTGAACGACCGGCACGGGCACGAGATCGGCGACGAGTTGTTGCGGCAGGTGGCCGAACGGCTCAGCGCCTGCGTGCGTACCGAGGACGTGCTGTCCCGGGTCGGTGGCGACGAGTTCGTCATCCTGATGCCCGGCACGGTCGCGCCCGACGACGCGATCGCGATGGCCGGCCGCGTACGGTACGTGCTGGAGCTGCCGTTCCGGATCGACGGGCACGAGATCGGCATCGGCGCGAGCGTCGGGGTGCACCTGGCCCCGGCCGCGACCGACCCGGACGAGGCCCTGCGCGCCGCCGACCATGCCATGTACGAGATCAAGCACTCCAGCCGGATCCCGGCCGGCGTGACGATCCAGGTGGGCCGGCACCGTGCGGCGGACTAAACTTGATGCACACTGGGTGCATTAAGTTCCGGCTGAAACGGTGGTGACCGCGGTGTCCAAGGTGTTCTCCCGGCGGGATCTCGACTTCCTGCTCTACGAATGGCTCGACGCCGAGGCGCTGACCGCCCGGGAGCGGTTCGCCGAGCACTCCCGGGAGACGTTCGACGCGTTCCTCGACGTCTCCCAGCAGATCGCCGAGCGCGACTTCGCGCCGCACAACCGCACCGGCGACCTCAACGAGCCGACCTTCGACGGCGAGACCGTCACGATCATTCCCGAGGTGAGCCGGGCGCTGCGGGTCTTCGCCGAGTCCGGCCTGATCGCCGCCGGCTTCCCGGCCGAGCACGGCGGCCTGCAGCTGCCGCACGTGGTGCAGCGGGCCTGCTTCCTCTGGTTCCAGGCGGCCAACACCGGCACCTCGGCGTACGCGATGCTCACCGCCGGCAACGCCCACCTGCTCCTGGCGCACGGCACCGACGAGCAGATCAGCCGTTACGTCCACCCGATGCTGGAGGGCCGGTTCACCGGCACCATGTGCCTGTCCGAGCCGCAGGCCGGGTCCTCGCTGAGCGACGTGGCCACCAAGGCCGTCCGGCAGGACGACGGGACGTACCGGATCAACGGCGGCAAGATGTGGATCTCCGGTGGCGACCACGAGCTGAGCGAGAACATCATCCACCTGGTGCTGGCCCGGGTCGAGGGCGCGCCGGCCGGGGTCAAGGGGCTGTCGCTCTTCATCGTGCCGAAGAAGCGGCTGGACACCGGCGAGCGCAACGGCGTCGTGCTGGCCGGGCTCAACCACAAGATGGGCTACCGCGGCACCACCAACACGGTGCTCGCCTTCGACGACGCGATCGGCGAGCTGGTCGGCGAGGAGGGCCGCGGCCTGGCGTACATGTTCCACATGATGAACGAGGCGCGGATCGGCGTCGGCTCCGGCGCGGTCGCGCTCGGCTACACCGGCTACCTGCACGCCCTGGCCTACGCGCGGGAGCGTCTGCAGGGCCGGCCGGTCGGCGACAAGGACCCGGCGGCGCCTCCGGTCCCGATCGTGACGCACCCCGACGTCCGCCGGATGCTGCTCGCCTCCAAGTCGTACGTCGAGGGGGGCCTGGCCCTGGTGCTCTATGCGGCGAAGCTGCTGGACGAGCCGTCGCCGGAGAACGACCTGCTCCTGGACGTGCTCACGCCGATCGTGAAGGCCTGGCCGTCGCAGTGGTGCCGTCTCGCCGACGACCACGCCATCCAGGTCCACGGCGGGTACGGCTACACCCGCGAGTACCCGGTCGAGCAGTTCTACCGGGACAACCGCCTCAACTCGATCCACGAGGGCACCGACGGCATCCAGGCCCTCGACCTGCTCGGCCGCAAGGTGACGATGAAGGGCGGGGCCGGCCTGGCCCTGCTGTTGGACCGGATCATCGCGACCGCCGACAAGACACCCGACCTGGGCGGCCCGGTGAAGAAGGCGGCCGACCGGCTCGCCGCGACGACCGCCACGCTGTGGGCCGGGGGCGACGCCGAGAAGGCTCTGGTCAACGCCACGGCTTATCTGGATGCCGCCGGCCACCTGGTGATCGCCTGGATGTGGCTGGAGCAGCGACGGGCGGCCGAGGGCAAGGAGGGCGCCTTCTACGAGGGCAAACGCCTGGCCGCCCAGTACTTCGTCACGCACGAGCTGCCCCGGATCGGCCCGCTGCTCGACCTGCTCGACTCGGGCGACACGCTGCTTCGGGACATGGACGACGCCTGGTTGGGCTAGTTTCGCAGGTATGGCGGGCAAAGCCACGATCATCGAAGTCGGCGACCACGAGGTCCGGGTCTCCAACCCGGACCGGGTCTACTTCCCGGAGCTCGGCGCCACGAAGCTCGACCTGGTCGAGTACTACCTGGCGGTGAGCGACGGGATCGTCCGCGCGCTGCGCGAGCGACCCTGCATGCTGCACCGGTTCCCGGAGGGTCTGGCCGGGGAGAAGGTGCACCAGAAGCGGGTGCCCAACGGCGCTCCGCCCTGGCTGGAGACGGTCCGGGTGACATTCCCCCGCTACCACCGGCACGCCGACGAGCTCTGCGTGACCAAACTCGCGGACGTGATCTGGGCGGTGCAGATGTCCACCGTGGAGTTCCATCCGTGGAACTCGCGCCGGGCCGACACCGAGCGCCCCGACGAGTGGCGCATCGACCTCGACCCGATGCCGGACTGCCCGTTCGACACTGTCCGGCGGGTCGCCCCGGTCGTCCGGGAGGTCCTCGACGAGCTGGGCGTCACCGGCTTCCCGAAGACCTCCGGCGGCAAGGGCCTGCACGTCTACGTGCGGATCCGGCCGGAGTGGGGTTTCACCGACGTGCGCCGGGCCGCGCTCGCCTTCGCCCGCGAGGTCGAGCGCCGGGCCCCCGACGACGTGACGACCACCTGGTGGCGCCGCGACCGCGACCCGTCCGCCCTGTTCATCGACTACAACCAGAACGCCCGGGACCACACGATCGCCAGCGCCTACTCGGTGCGCGGCGTCCCGGAGGCCACCGTCTCCACCCCGGTCACCTGGGACGAGATCCACGACCTCGACCCCAGGGACTTCACCATGCGTACGGTCCCCGAGCGCTTCGCCCGGCTGGGCGACCTGCACGCCGCCATCGACGACGAGGCGTACTCCCTGGAGACGCTCCTGGAGTGGGCCGACCGCGACGAGAAGGCGGGCCTGGAGACCCCCGACGAGAAATCCTCCGACTAGGCGGGAACCGATCAGCGGTCACCGGCGTGTACCGAACATGGTGTCCTCGACAGTGATGATCGGCGCGGACCCGATGGCCTCGGAGCAGGACGGCTTCGAGGCCTTCTACCGGGCGAACGCCGACCGGATCTACCGGGCGCTCGCGGTCACCCTGCGCCGGGACGAGCTGGCCGCGGACGCCGTGGCCGAGGCGATGGCCCGTGCCTACGCCCGCTGGCCCACGGTCAGCCGCCTCGACAATCCGGCCGGATGGGTTTTCCGGGTCGCCCTCAACTGGGCCACCTCCTGGTGGCGCAAGGTGCGCCGGGAGCGTCCACCGGCCGACGACTCCGCCCATCCGCACCTGTGGCCGCCGGAGATCACTGTCGCTCGCGACGCGCTGGCCAAGCTCCCCGAGCCGCAGCGCGCCGTGATCACCTGCCGGGTGCTGCTCGACCTCTCCACCGCCGACACGGCCGCCGCCCTGCGGATCAGCGAGGGCACCGTGAAGAGCCGTCTCGCCCGCGGGCTGGCCGCCCTCCGGCACGAGCTGAACAGCGAGGACTGACCGATGGAGAGGATCCCGCAGGACCTGGCCGAGATGGTCCGGGCGGCGGCCCGGAGCGCACCGGGATATCCGGGTGACCTCGCCGACGTCCACCGCCGGGCCGGCCGGCGCCGCAACCGGCAGGCGGCGGTCTCGGCGGCCGCGGTGCTGGTGGTGCTGGCCGGTGGCGGCGCCGGAGTGGCGGCCTGGCGCGCCCCGGCGGCGCCGCCGGAGCTGCCGGCCGCCACCGCCGAGCCGGCGCCCACCGTCGATCCGGTGGCGACGCCGCCGGCCCAGGCGCTGATCCTCGACGACGCGGCCGGTCGCTACCACGTGCCGGGTGGCGCCGAGGTCGAGATCGGCCGTGACCGGCAGGCCGGTGAGCTGCGACCGGACGGCGTCCTGGTGGGGCACCCGGTCGTCGGCGCCCCGAACTGGACGAAGGTGGTGCCGCTGCCGGACGGCGGCATCGTCGCGTTCAGCTCGTACGACACCAAGTCGGCCGTCGATCGTTCCGACCGGCCGGACGCAGCCGGGCTCGAGTACCGGCTGGTGGTGACCGGCCCGGACGGGAGGGCCCGGATCCAGCGAGACATCCGGCGCAGGAACGAGCAGGTCACGCTGCTCACGGCGGACGCCACCACGGCGTACCTCTGGCGGCCGGCGGGCCTGTTCGCCCACGATCTGGCCACCGGGACGGAGCGGACCGTCGTCAAGGAGCCGATGATCAACCTCGGCAAGGTCTTCGGCGGGCTCCGCCACAGCGACCTGTCCGCCGGCCGGCTGGCGATGGCCTCGACGGACGACGAGTGCCTGCCCCTGGTCATCGACGTGGCGACCGGCCGTCCGGTGTCACGGATCCCGCTGGGCAAGAGCGACTGCTTCGCCGTGAATCGGATACGCCTCTCCCCGGACGGGACCATGCTCGCCGTCGCCTACCAGTACAAGAGCACCGGCCGGACACTGCCCGCCGCGGTCGCCCTGATCCGGCTCTCCGACGGCGCGGTGATGGCCCGGCGCGACCGGATCGGCATGGTCGACGGGGTGTCCCTGGCGGTGTCGCTGGCCTGGCAGGACGACCACACGCTGCGGGGCGCCGAGTACCCGGTCGCGGCCGGGGGGGTCAGCGAGGTGAATGGTTTCATTCTGACCGCCAGGTAACCTTCCAATTTGCCTGCTTCGATCGGTACTGTGCGGCGATGGCCCTCCTGTCCGCGCTCGACCGTGAGCACACCATCGCCCCTGAGGGGTACAGTCGCTGGCTCATCCCGCCGGCGGCGCTGGCCGTGCACCTGTGCATCGGCCAGGCCTACGCCACCAGCGTCTACAAGAACTCCCTGGTTCAGCATTTCGGCGCCAGCCAGACGGCGATCGGGGTGGTCTTCAGCATCGCGATCGTCATGCTGGGCCTCTCGGCCGCGGTCGGCGGCACCTGGGTGGAGCGCAGCGGACCGCGCAAGGCGATGTTCGTCTCCGCCTCGTTCTGGGCCACCGGCTTCCTGGTCGGCGCGCTCGGCATCGCCACCGGCCAGCTCTGGCTGCTCTATCTGGGTTACGGGGTGCTCGGCGGGATCGGCCTGGGCATCGGCTACATCTCGCCGGTGTCCACCCTGATCAAGTGGTTCCCGGACCGGCCGGGCCTGGCCACCGGCCTGGCGATCATGGGGTTCGGCGGGGGCGCGATGATCGCCGGTCCGGCCTCCCGGCAGTTGCTGTCCTTCTACGACGACGGCTACAACCCGGCGGTGGCCACCTCGGTCGCCGACGGGGACGCGCTGACCGCCCTGTTCCTCACCCTGGGCGTCGCCTACTTCGTGATCATGATGTTCGGCGTGTTCAACATCCGGGTGCCGCGGCCGGGCTGGCGTCCGGACGGGTGGGACCCCTCGGCCGTACGGGAGAAGCCGCTCGTCACCACCGCCGACGTCTCCGCCGCGAACGCGATCCGGACCCGTTCGTTCTGGCTGCTCTGGATCGTGCTGTTCTGCAACGTGACGGCCGGCATCGGCATCCTGGAGCAGGCCAGCCCGATGATCCAGGACTTCTTCCGGGAGTCCGGCGGCGTCTCGACGGTCGCGGTCTCCGCGGCGGCCGGGTTCGTCGGCCTGCTGTCGCTGTTCAACATGGCCGGCCGGTTCGTCTGGTCGTCGACCTCCGACCTGATCGGCCGCAAACCGATCTACATGGTCTACCTGGGCGTCGGCATGGTGCTCTACGCGGCGCTGGCCTTCGCCGGTCACCTCGCGACCGCGCTGTTCGTGCTGCTGGCCGGGGTGATCCTGTCGTTCTACGGCGGTGGGTTCGCGACCGTGCCGGCCTACCTGCGGGACCTGTTCGGGACCTACCAGGTGGGCGCGATCCACGGGCGGCTGCTGACCGCGTGGTCGGCGGCCGGGGTGGCCGGTCCGCTGATCATCAACGGGTTCCTCGACGCGCAGGGCAAACCGGGCACGCTGACCGCGGACGCCTACCGGCCGGCCCTGTTCACCATGGTCGGGGTGCTGGCCGTCGGATTCGTCGCCAACCTGCTGATCCGGCCGGTGCCGGAGCACCTGCACGAGCCGGCCGCGCAGAGCCGGAAGGAGGTGGCGGCGTGAAGAACCACAGCGTGCGGCTCGCTCTCTCCTGGGCCCTGGTGGTCGTGCTCCTCGGCTACGGGGTCGTCCAGACCCTGATCACTGCTGCGAAACTCTTCCAGTAGTGCTCTCCCGGATGATCAGGCGGTGCGGAGCGCGTACCTCCAAGCCGTCCGGAGGGGTCGCGCTGCCGATGCGCAGCAGCAACCTCTCCACCGCGGTCGTCGCGATCATCTCCTTGTCGGGCGAGATGGTGGTGACCGTCGGGTTGGAGAAGCGCCCGTCCTCGATGTCGTCGTAACCGATCACCGCGACGTCCTCGGGGACGCGCAGCCCGCGCGACACGATGGTCCGGATGGCGCCGAGCGCGACCAGGTCGGAGTAGCAGAAGACGGCGTCCGGTGGCTCCGGCAGATCCAGCAGGTGAGCCATGGCCCGGGCGCCGTCCGGCCGGTTGAACCGCGGCGTGCTGATGATCAGCTCCTCGTGCGGGGTGAGCCCGCGCGCCGCGTGCGCCTCGCGGAAGCCCTGGGTCCGCCGTTGCGCCGCCTCACCGGTGGCGTAGGGCTGGTCACCGATCGCCGCGACCCGCTGCCGGCCCAGGGCGAGCAGGTGCTCGGTGGCCTCCCGGGAGGCCGCGACGTCGTCTATCCCGATGTGGTCGAAGCTGCCGTCGCTGGACCGCTCGCCGAGGATCACCAGCGGCAGCGTCGGATCGCGGTCGGTGAGCGCCTGCTGGTCGAGGCCGAGCGGGCTGAAGATGACGCCGTCGAAGAGCAGCCGCCGCGAGCCGTGCGCGATGAACGCGCGCTCGTGCTCGGGGTCGCCGTCGGTCTGGTCGATCAAAACGTTATAGCCGCGGACCCGCGCCGCACGGATCACGCTCTGCAACAACTCGGAGAAGTACGGGGTGTCCAGATACGGCACGACGACCGCGATCTGCCCCGACCGTCCCTGCGCGAGGTTGCGCGCGAGGACGTTCGGACGGTATCCGAGTTGTTCCACCGCGCGCTGAACGCGCTCTCTCGTGTGGTCCGTGACGTTGGCGTAGCCGTTCACCACGTTGGAGACGGTTCGGCTGGAGACGCCGGCCAACTCCGCGACGTCACGCAGAGTGACTTCTCGACGCATTCTTGCCCCCTCTGACCGCCCCAAGTTTCCGGCAGGTTACCCCTTGCCGTCGTTCAGGGTGCCGTGCATGCTTTGCTTTGCAGCGCTGCAAAAGCGTAGCAACATCGCTCGACCAGCAGTGAAGACTGATCGGGCGTGCGAGGTCTGGCCTAACGGCCGACCCCCGGTGTGCCAGCACCGGAGGTCGGCTCTCTGAGCCCTGCACGGGTCTCAGAACTGATCAACTGGATACGCATCTACTCGTCTGTGAGGACCCAGTGAACATCGGCAACTTTAGTGCACGGAGAGTCAGTCGGCGATCAGTTGTGGCGGCGGTCGCGGCCACGGCCCTCGCGCTGACCGGTTGCAGCAGCGGCGGCGACGACAAGCCGGCCGAGAAGCCCACCGGCACCGTCACCGTCAAGGTGTGGGCCTGGTACCCGGAGTTCAAGGCGGTCGTCGACCAGTTCAACGCGACCCACACCGACGTCAAGATCGAGTGGACGAACGCGGGCACCGGCCAGGACCAGTACACCAAGCTGCAGACCGCGCTGAAGGCCGGCAAGGGCGCGCCCGACGTGGTGATGCTGGAGTTGCAGGAGATCCCCACATTCGCGCTCACCAAGCACCTGGTCGACCTCGGCAAGTACGGCGCCAACGACGTCAAGGGCGACTACGCCGGCTGGGCGTGGAGCCAGGTCAGCTCCGGTGACCAGGTCTACGCGATCCCGGTCGACGCCGGCCCGATGGCGATGATGTACCGCGACGACATCTTCAAGAAGTACAACCTGACCGTCCCCACCACCTGGGACGAGTACAAGGCGCAGGCGGAGAAGCTGAAGACCGCCTCCGGTGGCAAGAGCTTCATGACCGACTTCGGCGCCAACGACGGCGGCTTCATGACCGGTCTGTTCTGGCAGGCCGGGGCCAAGCCCTATGCGTACGACATCGCCAACCCGAGCAGCATCGGCGTGAACGTCAACAGCGCCGAGGCCAAGAAGGTGTTCGAGTACTGGGAGGGCATGGTCGGCAACGGCCTGGCCGACACCACCGCCTTCCACACCACCGACTTCTACAACGGCCTCGGCTCGGAGAAGTACGCCACCTACCTCGCGGCCGGCTGGGGCCCCGGTTACATCCAGGCCAATGCGGGCGGCGCGGCCGGCAAGTGGAAGGTCGCCCCGCTGCCGCAGTGGACCGCCGGCGCCAACGCCCAGGGCGACTGGGGTGGCTCCTCGTTCGCCGTGACCGACCAGGCGAAGTACCCGGACATCGCGGCCAAGGTCGCCATCGAGATCTTCGGCGCCAAGAACTCCGAGGCCTGGAAGATCGGCATCGACAAGGCGTTCCTCTTCCCGACCGTGACCCCGGTCCTGGAGGCGGACACCTTCACCGGCAAGACCTACGACTTCTTCGGCGGCCAGAAGGTCAACGAGGTCTTCGTGCCGGCCTACAGCGCGATCGGTGAGCTCGACTGGAGCCCGTTCAACAGCTACAACTTCAACCAGCTGACCACCAACCTGGGCCAGGCGATCGAGAAGAAGACCTCCTGGACGGCGGCGCTGGACACCGCGCAGGAGAACATCAAGACCTACGCCACCCAGCAGGGCTTCAAGGTTCAGTAATGACCGAGGTCCAGACTTCCCCCACGGCCGCTCCGGCGGCCGTGGGCCCCTCGGGTGGAACCGCCGGCACCCGGCGCGCCGCGCGGCTGAAAGAGGCGGCCACCGGCTGGCTCTTCGTCCTGCCGTTCGCGGTGCTGCTGATCGCCTTCCTGCTGCTTCCGATGGCCTACGCCTTCAAGATCAGCCTGTACCGCTCCACCCTGATCGAGGGTGAGGTCTTCGCCTGGTTCGACAACTACAAACAGGCGATCGACGACCCGCTGGTACGCGAGGGCGTGGTCCGGGTCCTGGTCTTCGGCCTGATCCAGACCCCGGTGATGATCGTTCTCGCGCTGGTCGCGGCCTTGCTGATCGACGCCGCCACCTCGCGGTTCTCCCGGTTCTTCCGGCTGGCGGCGTTCGTCCCCTATGCCGTGCCGGTGGTCATCGGCACCCTGATGTGGGGCTTCCTCTACAGCGACAGCGTCGGGCCCTTCGCCTGGACCGGCATCGACTTCACCTCCACCGGCACCGTGCTGGCGTCGCTGGGCAACATCGTCACCTGGCAGTGGGCCGGCTACAACATGATCGTCCTGTACGCGGCGCTGCAAGGCCTGCCACGGGAGACCTACGAGTCGGCCCGCATCGACGGCGCGAGCGAGGTGCAGATCGCCTTGCGGATCAAGACCCCGATGATCGGTTCCGCGCTGGTCCTGGCGACCCTCTTCACCATCATGGGCACGCTGCAGTTCTTCACCGAACCGCTGATCCTGCAGCCCCTCAACCCGGGCGCGATCACCACGCACTACACGCCCAACATCTACGCGTACCAGCAGGCGTTCTCGTTCCAGCAGTACAACTACTCGGCGGCGATCTCGTTCCTGCTCGGCGCGGTGGTGTTCGTCGGGTCGTACATCTTCCTCTTCGCCACCCGGAAACGGAGCGCGCTGCAATGAACCTGAAGAAAGGCAGCGTCGCCGCTCACGTCGTCATGGGCCTGATGGCGATCTACTTCCTGTTGCCGTTCTGGTGGCTGCTGGTGGCCGCGACCAAGAACAACGAGGGGCTCTTCCAGTCGGCCTCGCTCTGGTTCTCCGACTTCCACCTGATCGACAACCTGAAGGTGCTGTTCGAGCAGGACAACGGGGTCTATGTCACCTGGCTGCGCAACTCGGCTTTCTACGCGGTGGTCAGCGGCATCGGATCGACCGTCATCTCGGCGCTGGCCGGCTACGCCTTCGCGAAACTGCGCTTTCCCGGCCGTAACGCCCTGTTCGCGCTGCTCCTCGGACTGATCATGGTGCCGGCGACCGCCCTGGTGCTGCCGACCTACCTGCTGATGTCGCAGGCGAACATGGTCGACACGATCTGGGCGGTGATCCTGCCGTCGCTGCTCAACCCGTTCGGTGTCTACCTGCTGAGGGTCTACGTGGCCGACTCGGTCCCGGAGGAGATGCTCGAGGCGGCCCGGATCGACGGCGCGGGCGAGGTCCGGGTCTTCACCAGCGTGGCCCTGCCCGCCATGAAGCCGGCCCTGGTCACCGTCCTGCTGTTCAGCATGGTCGCGTCCTGGAACAACTTCTTCCTGCCGCTGGTGATGCTGAGCGACGACCAGCTCTATCCGCTCACTGTCGGGCTGCGGGCCTGGTACATGTCCGCGATCATGGGCAACAGCGGAGGCGCCACGTTCAACGTGATCGTGACCGGCGCCCTGATCGCGATCGTCCCCCTGATCGCGGCCTTCCTGATGCTGCAGCGGTACTGGCGCGGCGGCCTGACTCTCGGCTCCGTCAAGTAGCCCGCGCATCTCCTTCTTCTTTCTTCATCAAGGGAACAACCATGCTTCGTGCGCGTGTCGCATTGAATCCGGCTGCCGTCGTGGCGCCCGTCAGCCGCCGTACCTTCGGCTCGTTCGTCGAGCACATGGGCCGCTGCGTCTACACCGGCATCTACGAGCCGGGCCACCCCCTCGCCGACGAGGACGGCTTCCGTACCGACGTGCTGGCCCTCGCCCGCGAGCTGGGCGTCACCATGGTCCGCTACCCGGGCGGCAACTTCGTCTCCGGCTACCGCTGGGAGGACGGTGTCGGCCCCCGCGAGCAGCGGCCCCGCCGTCGTGACCTGGCCTGGCGCAGCATCGAGACCAACGAGGTGGGCATCGACGAGTTCGCCAAGTGGGCGGAGAAGGCCGACGTCGAGATCATGTACGCGGTCAACCTCGGCACCCGTGGCGTGCAGGAGGCGCTCGACGTCCACGAATACGTCAACCATCCGGAGGGGACCGCGCTCTCCGAGCAGCGGCGCGCCAACGGCGCGGAGAAGCCCTACGGCATCAAGATCTGGTGCCTGGGCAACGAGCTGGACGGCCCCTGGCAGACCGGGCACAAGACCCCCGAGGAGTACGGGCTGCTCGCGGCCAGCACGGCGCGGGCGTTGCGCTCGGCCGAGCCCGACCTCGAACTGGTCGCCTGCGGCAGCTCGTCCTCGTCGATGCCGACTTTCGGCACCTGGGAGTCGACGGTGCTGGAGCACGCGTACGACGTGGTCGACTACGTCTCCTGTCACGCGTACTACGAGGAGCACGACGGCGACCTCGGCTCGTTCCTGGCGTCCGCCGTGGACATGGACTTCTTCGTCAACAGCATCGTGGCCACGGCGGACGCGGTCGGCGCGCGTCTCAAGAGCACCAAGAAGATCAACCTGTCCTTCGACGAGTGGAACGTCTGGTACCTGTCCCGCTTCCAGAACGCCCCGCTGCCCGAGGAGTGGAAGGTCGCCCCGCCGGTCATCGAGGACCGCTACAACGTGGCGGACGCGGTCGTGGTCGGCAACCTGCTGATCTCGCTGCTGCGGCACAGCGATCGGGTCACCGCCGCCTGCCAGGCGCAGCTGGTCAACGTGATCGCCCCGATCATGACCGAGCCCGGCGGCCCGGCCTGGAAGCAGACCATCTTCCACCCCTTCGCCAAGACGGCGGCCCTGGCCAAGGGCGACGTGCTGCGCCTGCACATCGACGCCCCGTCCTACGACACGGCCAAGTACGGCACGGCCCCGCTCGTCGACGCGGTCGCCACCCACGACCCGGCCACCGGCGACGTGACCGTGTTCGCGGTCAACCGGGACGTGGCGAACCCGGTCGAGTTCGCCGTCGACCTGACCGCCTTCGGCGCAGACCTGACGGTCGCCGAGTCCTGGACCCTGACCGACGACGACGTCTACGCCTACAACTCCAAGGAGGTGCCGGAGCGGGTCACCCTCCGGTCTCTCGCCGAGGCCGGCGGCGCGATCACCCTCGACGGCGGCGCCGCCACGCTCACCCTGCCCCACGTCTCCTGGACCGCCATCCGCTTCACCCGCTGACGCCCCGGCCGGTCCGGTATGAGCGGCCGCGTCCCGATCCTCCCCGGCTGGTTGCCGGTGCTGTTCCGGCCCCGCCGGGACAGTCCCGGGAACCAGCCGGGATTTCTGTTATCGGGGTGTGGCGAGAACGTCCAGGAAAATAGACCTTAAAGCAGCTTTAAAGGCTCTGTGAGAGCGGTTTCCGGCGAGTGACAATGGCGGCCGTCCCTGACCGTGCCACTCTCGGAGGTCGCACCCCCATGCGCCGTAAACGGAGCCTGATTCTCGCCGCTGTGGCGACGGTCGCTGCGCTCACCACCGCCTGGATCGCCCTGCCCGCCTCGGCCGCTTCGGTCACCGCTTCCCTGCGTACGGTGTCCGACTGGGGTTCCGGCTGGCAGGACGAGGTGACCATCAGCAACGGCGGCACATCCGCCCTGACGTCCTGGAAAGTCGAATTCGATCTGCCCGCGGGTGGTTCGGTAGGTAGTTTCTGGGAGACCGACATGACGGTTTCCTCCAGTCACCGCACATTCACCAACCGTGCCTGGAACGGCGCGATTCCGGTGGGTGGGAGCGTCACGTTCGGATTCGTCGGCGCCGGCCCGCAGCCGGTCAACTGCAAGCTGAACGGCGCGCCGTGCGGCACCGGGGCGACCGCGCCGACGGTGGCCCCCACGACGAGGGTGCCGACCGTGGCGCCGACGACGAAGGCGCCGACGACCGCGCCGACCACTCCCGCGGCGACCGTGCCGACGACGGTCCCGACGACGAAGGCGCCGACCGTCCCGGCGGCCGGTCCCACGCTGCCGTTCACGGTGACCAACCGGACCGGGCGCACCGAGCCGGTCTTCCTCTACGTGCTGGGCGTCAATCTGGACACCGGCAAACTCGGCTATGTCGACGCGTCGGGCGCGTTCACCCCGTGGACCGGTGGCGGGGCGGTGCCGGTGCCCGCGCCGGACGTGGCGATCCCCGGCCCGGCGAACGGCCAGAGCACCACGATCAAGGTGCTGAAGAACATCTCCGGCCGGATCTACTTCTCGTTCGGCAAGAAGCTGGACTTCCGGATCACCACCGACGGGCTGGTGCAGCCGGCTCCGTGGGCGGGCGGCGACCCGAACCGGGACATCCTCTTCGACTGGAGCGAGTTCACCCTGAACGGCTCGGGCCTGTTCCTGAACAGCTCGCAGGTGGACATGTTCGCGATCCCGCACGAGGTCTCGGTGACCGGTGGCAGCGGCGTCGTCACGAAGACCGGCGACCTGGTCGCGAACGGGCGGCAGAAGGTCATCGACGCGGTCCGGGCGAACCCCGACTTCGCGAAGAGCGTGGTCACCCGGTCCGACGGCACGGTGCTGCGGGTCCTCGCCCCGGGCAAGGCGGCCGACGCCGGGCTGATGAGCGCGACCTACCTCGACTCGTACATCACGAGCGCCTGGAACGCGTACACCTCGAAGAATCTGACAGTGGTGCCGTTCGGTGACCGTCCGGAGGTGAGGTACACCGGGCGTACCTCGGGGAACGTCATCAACTTCACCGACACCAGTGGCCGGACCGTGGCGTCCTTCACCAAGCCGTCGACCGCGAACGTCTGGGGCTGTGACGGTGCTCTCGGCGCGCCGAACGATCAGGTGGTCGGGCCGATCGCCCGCACGCTGTGCGCGGCGCTGTGGCGGACCACCCTGGGCCGGATCGACACCCAGCCGGGCGGGACCGCTGCCGACTTCTACACCGGTGGGCCGGCCAACCCGTACGCGAAGTCGATCCACAGCAACATGGCCGACGGCAAGGCGTACGCCTTCGCCTTCGACGACGTGCAGAACCAGGAGTCGCTGGTGCACGACGGGGATCCGCGCGCGGCCGGGATCACGCTGACCGCTTTCTGATCTTCTTCATCGACGAGGCCCGCTCTGTCAAGGGCGGGCCTCGTGCACCATGTGGCACTCGTCACTAGACGTTCATCGAAGTGAATGGGCGGCACACATGCGCAGGTGGCGCCGTTTCCCGGCCGCGCATGATCGTCTGTGGTGTCCTCCGTGACTCCGGGCCGAAGTTTCCTTCCCGTGTCCGGCCGGTTAGCCTCCCCTCAGGTTAGGTAAGGTTTACCTTATTGGAGGCCCCCGTTGGAGCGGTCCGAGTCCCCGCATCTGTTTTCCGGGTCCACCCTGGACAGTTACACGTCCGGTGTGTGGCACGCGTCGGCGCTGCTCGCCGACAGGGTGAAGGCAGTGCGGCAGCCGTACTCCGGCGCAGCCGTCGCCGATCTGCAGGACCAGGTCGACGCCGTCGATCTCGATCGTCCGCTCGGCGACACCGGCGCGGCACTGCACGAAGTCGCCCGGCTCTACCTGGACAACGCCGTCTGGTTCCACGAGCCCACCTACGTCGCTCACCTGAACTGCCCGGTCGCCATCCCCGCGCTCAGCGCCGAGGTGCTGATCTCGGCGGTCAACTCGTCCGTCGACACCTGGGACCAGAGCACCGCGGGCACCCTCATCGAGCGCCGGCTGATCGACTGGACGGCCGGTCGCATCGGCTTCGGCCCAGGCGCCGACGGCATCTTCACCAGCGGCGGCACCCAGTCCAACCTGCAGGCGCTGCTGCTGGCCCGGGAGGAGACCCTCGCGGCCCTCGACGACCGGAGCGCCATCCCGAGGCTGCGGATCTTCGCCACCACGGAGAGCCACTTCAGCGTCAGCAAGTCGGCCGGGATCCTCGGCATGGCCGCCGGCGCGGTGGTCGGCGTCGCCACCGACGGCGCCGGGCGGATGGACACCGCCGCGCTGGCCGCCGCGATCGAGGAGGTCCGCCGTGACGGCGACGTCCCGATGGCCGTGGTCGCCACCGCCGGCACCACCGACCTGGGCCGCATCGACCCGGTCGCCGAGATCGCCGCGATCTGCGAGAGCCAGGGCATCTGGTTCCACGTCGACGCCGCGTACGGCTGCGGCCTGCTCGTCTCGCAGCGCCGCCGGCACCTGCTGGACGGCATCGAGCGGGCCGACTCGGTCACCGTGGACTTCCACAAGAGCTACTTCCAGCCGGTCAGCTCCAGCGCGATAGTGGTGCGCCGGGGCGAGACGATGCGCCGGATCGCGGTGCACGCCGACTACCTGAACCCGCGGGCCGCCACCGTGCCGAACCAGGTCGACAAGAGCCTGCAGACCACCCGCCGTTTCGACGCGCTGAAGCTGTGGATGACCCTGCGGACCATGGGGGCCGAGCAGATCGGCGACATGTTCGACGCGGTCGTCGACCGGGCCCACGACGCCTATCTGCTGATCGGCGACGACCAGGACTTCGAGGCGCTGGCCGCCCCGACGCTCAGCACCGTGCTGTTCCGCTACCGGCCGGCCGGGATGGACGTCGCCGAGTGCGACGAGCTGATGCCGAAGCTGCGGCAGCGGCTGTTCTACGGCGGCCGGGCGATCGTCGCCGGCACCACCGTCGGCGGTCACTACTGGCTCAAGTTCACCCTGCTCAACCCGAACACGACGGTCGGCAACCTGCGGGACGTGCTGGACCTGATCCGGGAGATCGGCCGGGAGATGACCGGCGAGCGTGACGCGGCGACGGCGGTGATGGCCTGATGCGCACCCACGACTTCGTGGCGATCGGGGTCGGCCCGTTCAACCTGGGGCTGGCCGCGCTGACCGAGGACCTGCCCGACGTCGACGGGATCTTCCTGGAGCAGCGGGCGGACTTCGACTGGCACCCGGGCCTGATGCTCGACGGCGTCACGATCCAGGTCCCGTTCCTCGCCGACCTGGTCACCATGGCCGACCCGACGAACCGGTTCTCGTTCCTCAACTACCTCAAGCAGGTGGGCCGGCTCTACCCGTTCTACATCCGGGAGAGCTTCTTCCCGCTGCGCGCCGAGTACAACGAGTACTGCCGGTGGGCGGCCCGGCAGCTGACGTCGATCCGGTGGAACACCCGGGTCGAGACGGTCACCCACGACGGCGAGGCGTACGTCGTGCACACGAACGGCGAGACCTACCGGGCCCGCAAGCTGGTCCTCGGCATCGGCACCGCGCCGCGCGTCCCGGCCGCCGTCGACCAGGGGCCGTACGTGCACAGCGCCGACTACCTGCCGAACAAGGAACGGCTGCAGGGCCTCGACTCGATCACGATCATCGGCAGCGGGCAGAGCGCCGCCGAGATCTACCTCGACCTGCTCGGCGACATCGAGACGTACGGTTACCACCTGAGCTGGATCACCAGGTCGCCGCGGTACTTCCCGATGGAGTACACGAAGCTGACCTTGGAGATGACCTCCCCGGACTACATCCGCTACCACCGGGCGCTGCCGATGGACGTGCGCGACCGGCTCGGCCGGGAGCAGCGCAACCTCTACAAGGGCATCAGCGGTGACCTGGTCGACACGATCTACGAGACGCTGTACGCCAAGAGCCTGACCGGCCCGGTGCCGACCACTCTGCTCACCGGCACCGCGCTGGACGGCGTGATCTGGGACGGCGACCGCTGGACCCTCGCCCTGGAGCACCGGGAGCAGGGCCGCTCGTTCACCGCCACCACCCAGGGCCTGGTGCTGGCCACCGGGTACGCCCCCCGCGTCCCGTCCTTCCTGGACCCGGTCCGCGACCGGATCAACTGGGACGCCCGCGGCCGCTTCGACGTGACCGCGGACTACGCCGTCGACAAGGCCGGCGACGAGGTGTTCGTGCAGAACGCCGCCGAGCACACGCACAGCGTCACCGACCCCGACCTGGGCATGGGCCCGTACCGCAACAGCGTGATCCTCAGGGCGATCACCGGCCGCGAGATCTACCCGGTCGAGGAGTCGATCGCGTTCCAGCAGTTCGGCGTCCCCACCGCCGACATCCCCCGACAGTTGGTGAACCGGTGAGACTCGTACCCCTGGATCTTGATCGTGATCTCGATCTGCTGCACGGCTGGGTGACCCATCCGCGGTCGCACTACTGGGGCCTGCAGGGCGCCACCCCGGAACGGGTCCGCGAGGAGTATCAGAAGATCGCCGGCAACCCGCACCACCACGCGTGGCTCGGGCTCGACGACGACGACGTCCCGCTCTTCCTGGCCGAGACCTACGATCCGGCGCACAGCGAGCTGGCCTCGCACTACGACGTGCGGCCCGGCGACATCGGCATGCACGTGCTGGTCGCGCCGCCGACCCGGCAGCGATCCGGGGTCACCTCCGCGGTGATGCGGGCCGTGATGGACTTCTGCTTCGCCGACTCCCGCATCGAGCGGGTCGTGGTCGAGCCGGACGTCCGCAACGAGGCCATCCACCGCAAGAACGCCGAGGTCGGCTTCGTGGTGGACCGCGACGTGCCACTGCACGGCAAGACCGGCCGGCTCAGCTTCTGCACGCGGACGGCGTACGCCATGAGCGTCCCGCACCTGCGGCCGGAGGCCATCGCGTTCGCCCATCGCCGGCTGATCGCGAAGGCCCTCGCCGAGTTCAGCCACGAGCGCCTGATCGCGCCGGTCGCGCTGGGCGACGACCGGTTCGAGTTCGGCGCGCACACCTTCACCGCCAAGCGCTACCCGCTCGAGCACTGGGTGATCGACCCGGAGTCGCTCGACGGGCCGCTCGACGCGCTCGACTTCATCGCCGGCTTGCGCGAGACGCTCGGCATCCCGGAGAAGCTGCTCGGCACCTACCTCGAGGAGATCTCGGCGACGCTGGCCGGGACCGCCTGGAAGTACGCGCACCGCCGGGAGACCGCCGACGACCTGGTGCACGCGACCTTCCAGACCATCGAGGCCGCGATGACCGAGGGCCACCCCGGATTCGTGGCCAACAACGGGCGGATCGGTTACGGTCTGGGCGACCACGAGGCCTATGCGCCGGAGGCCGGGCAGCCGGTCCGGTTGCGGTGGGTGGCGATCCTCAAGTCGGAGAGCGTCTTCGTGTACGACGGCGACGAGCGCACGCACTACCAGGAGGAGCTCGGCCCGCTCCTGGAACACTTCGAGCAGCAGCTCCGAGGGCACGGACTGGACCCGGCCGACTACCGCTACCTGCCGGTGCACCCGTGGCAGTGGGAGCACAAGGTCACCGTCACGTTCGCGCCCGACGTGGCCCGCCGGGCGATCGTCCCGCTCGACGCCGGCCCGGACCGTTATCGGGCACAGCAGTCGATCCGGACGTTCTTCAACATCGACCGGCCGGAACGCCACTACGTGAAGACCGCGATCGCCGTGCAGAACATGGGCTTCCTGCGCGGGCTGTCACCCAGGTACATGCGAGCCACGCCGCCGATCAACGACTGGGTCGCGTCGGTCGTCGAGGGAGACGAGGAACTGCGTGCCTGCGGGTTTCAGGTGCTCCGTGAGCTGGCGTCGATCGGGTACACCGGGGACGCCTATCACCGGACCGGGACGGCCGGCGCGTACACCAAGATGCTCGCCGCCCTCTGGCGCGAAAGCCCGGTCCCGCGCATCGGTGCGGACGAACGGCTCGCCACGATGGCCAGCCTCCTGCACCGCGACCGCGACGGGAACTCGCTGGCCGCCGCCCTGATCCGGGAATCGGGCGTGACGCCGGCCACCTGGGTGACGACCTACCTGCGCGCCTACCTGCGGCCGATCATGCACTGCCTGCTCAAGCACGACCTGGCGTTCATGCCGCACGGCGAGAACCTGATCCTCGTGCTGGCGAACCACGTGCCGACCCGGGTGTTCATGAAGGACATCGGCGAGGAGGTCGCGGTGTTGAACGACCAGCCACTGCCGCCCGAGGTGGAGCGGATCCGGGCCGAGGTCACCGACGAGGTCAAGGAACTGGCGATCTTCACCGACGTGTTCGACGGCTTCCTGCGGCACCTCGCCGGGATCCTCGACAGCGACGGGGTGCTCAGCGCCGCCGACTTCTGGGCGCTCGCCGGCGACTGCGTCCGCGAGCACGCCAAGGACCACCCGGCCCTGGCCGGCCGCCTCGACCTGCTCCGGCCGACCTTCGCGCACTCCTGCCTGAACCGGCTCCAGCTGCGCAACACGCTCCAGATGGTCGACCTCACCGACCAGGCCGGCTCGCTGATCTTCGCCGGTGAGCTGGAGAACCCGATCGCCGCATGAAGCTCTACCGCGATGATCACGGCATCCCGCACCTGCGAGCCGGCTCGGTCCTCGACCTGGCCTGGCTCCAGGGGCGGGTGACCGCAACCGATCGGGGCCGTCAGATCACCGTCGAGCGGCTCCGGTCGGAGGGGCGGCTCGCGTCCGTCGCCGGGGCCGCCGAGGTGGGCTGGGACCGGTTCGCCCGCCGGGCCCGGCTCGACGACACCGCGCAGCGGTCATTCGCCACACTGGACATCTCGACCCAGCGCTGGCTGGAGGCCTACACGGACGGTGTCCGCGCTGGTGGCATCGAATGGCACCCGTGGTCGTCGCTCGGTGTTTTTCAGGTACAGCACATTCTGTTCGGGACGTTCGGCAACAAGATGTGGCGGGCGCACGTCGAGCGGACCCTCGGGCCGCACGCCCTGTCCTGGTTCGCGATCGAGGGGCCGGGCGGCTCCGGCAGCAACGCCTGGACCGTCCCGGGGCAGATCGCCGGCGACCCGCACCGGCTCCTCGAACTGCCCGGCGTCTACCAGCAGATCCGCCTCGCCTGCCCGGACTTCGACGTGGCCGGGCTCACCTTCCCCGGCGTCCCCGGGGTGCAGCACTTCGGGCACGCCGGGTCGGTGGCCTGGGCCATCACCAACGCGATGGCCGATTACCAGGACCTCTACATCGAAGAGCTGCGCGAGGCCGGCGGTGTGCTCCAGGCCCGCGGCGCGACCGGCTGGGAGCCGGTGGCCACCCATCAGGAGACGATCGTCGTACGCGATGACGACCCGGTCGTGGTCGACGTCATCGAGACGGCCCGTGGACCGGTCATCGATGGGAACCTGAGTCTGCGTACCCCCGCCCGGTCCGCTTTTGATCTGGGTTTCGACGCGTTGTTGCCACTGCTGCACGCGTCCACCGTGGACGACGTCGCCGACGCCCTGTCCCGCTGGGCCGAACCGGTCAACAGCGTCCTCACCGCCGACTCCACCGGCCGCGCCCTGCAGCTCACCGTCGGCCGGGTGCCGGAGCGCGACGACCGCAACCGGCTCGTCCCGGTGCCCGCGTGGGAGCCGCGACACGACTGGAAACCGGACTGGGCGCCGATGTTCCGCGCCGAGATCACGACCGCTGTCAACGCCAACGACCGGCGGCCGGACACCGCGCCCTACGGGGTGGACTTCGCGCCGCCCGCCCGCGCCCGCCGGATCCGCGAGCTGCTCGACCTCGGTGTGCCGCACGAGCGGATCCACATGGACACCGCGCTGCCGGCCGGCTCGGCCGACGCCGGGCGGCGGATGGCCCGGCAGGCGGCCCGGGCCCGTGCCGTGTGCGAGCGGCCCGAGCTGCGGCCCCTCTTCGAACCGTCGGGGCACGACCCGCTCTTCGCGCCGTGGACCGACCCGCGCGCCCGGATCGGGATCGCCCTCGACGGGGTGCTCGCCGGGCTCGGCCTCGACCTCGACCCGGTTCTCGCCGAACCGCTGCCGGACACTCCCTGGGGCGATCGGCACCTGCTGTATCCGCTGCAACTGCCCGGGCTGAACGCCGTCGTGCCGCAGATCCCGCTCGGCGGATCGGCCGGGTGTGTGCTCAACACGTCCAGCGTGCCCGGGGTCAGTGACCTCTGCTGGCGCGGGCCGGTCGCCCGCTACGTGTGGGACCTCGCCGACCGCGGCCGCAGCCGGTGGGTCGTCCCGTTCGGCGCCTCGGACGACCCCGCGTCACCGCACTTCCTGGACCAGCTGCCGCTCTGGGCTTCCGGGGAGCTCGCGCCACTGGTCACCGACTGGGAACTACTGACGGAGGAACCCGTGATCGTCTTCGCGGAGAAGCTGCCCGGCCTCGGGGAACTCACCATGATCCGGCTCGATCCGGCCGCGCACGCGCCGGTCGTGCACTCGTGGGTGATCAAGGAGCGCAACCGGTTCTGGGGGATGGGCGAGCACACCGTCGCCGACGTGGAGGAGATCTACGGGTTCGTCGACGGGCTGGACAGCCATCACGCCTACCTGCTGCTGCTCGACGGCGGGCCGATCGGGGTGTTCCAGACCTACGAGCCGTCGCAGGATCCGGTCGGGGAGTGTTACGACGTGCTGCCCGGGGACTTCGGGCTGCACCTGCTGCTCGACGCGACCGGGCGGGAGTTGCCGCATCTGACGAGCGCGGTCTTTCCGGCCCTGCTGCGGCATCTCTTCGCCGAGCCGGAGCGCCGGCGCATCATCGCCGAACCGGACATCCGCAACGAACGGATGATTTCCCGGCTTCGGCGGGAGGGGTTCACACTGGGGCCGGAGATCGACCTCGGTCACAAGAAGGCGCAGCTCACGTTCTTGGAGCGGGATCGCTTCGAGGGTGCCGCGGCGTAGGGCGAGGGGTATCCTTGACGCAGGCCTAGTGGTGAAGGGGACTTGTCTGCAGCCTAGTAGGCTCGGTAGCATGAACCCATGACTAGTGAGGTCCTCCAGGAGGTGCGCATGAGTGCACGCAGCGCCGATTCGGCATCGTCCGCTCCGTATGCCGGACTCACCCCGATCGAGGAGCTGATCCGGCGGATGGAGAAGCCCCCGATGACCTTCGAGGAGGCCGTGGCAACGGCTCCCGACGTATTCGAGTCGGACGAGGAGTATGAAGAATTCCTGACGTGGTATCGGGCTGAGCGGTGGCGACAGGTTGCCTGAGAAATCCCCGATGTCTCAGATCGTGCTCGACACTGACGTTGCCTCATCGATCTTCAAGGGGCGTGTGCCCGCGACGCTTGCCGCCAAGCTTGCGGGCACCACGCAGGTTCTGACCTTCATCAACTGGGCTGAGCTCACGACCTGGCCGCAGATCCGAGACTGGAGCGCATCGAACCGGGCCGGGCTTGCCGAATGGATGTCCCGCTTCGTGCTGCTGACCGGGGAGAGAGTGGTGGCAGAACTCTGTGGCGATCTGGCCGCAGACGCCATGCGCCGCGGTCGCGGCAAACCGACGAATGACATGTGGATCGCGGCGTGCTGTCTGGCGCACGACCTTCCACTCGCCACGCTCAACCTCAAGGACTTCGACTACTTCCGGATCCACTACGGGCTTTCGATCGTGACGGCCTGACTCGTTCCCCCTGGTTGGCTATCGTTCCGGGAATGGAGTACCGGGGTGAGCTGGAGAAGACCGGGGGGAATACCACCGGGTTTCGGATTCCTGACGAGTTCGTGGCCGGGCTCGGGGGTGGCGGGCGGCCCAAGGTGGTCGTGCGGGTCGGTGAGTTCGAGTTCCGGTCGTCCATCGCCCGCATGGGTGGGGAGTACTGGCTGGGTGTCAGCGCCGAGCGGCGGGCCGCCGGTGGGCTCGAGGGCGGGCAGGTCTACGACCTCGGCATCGAGTTGGATGACACTCCCCGTACCGTCGAGATGCCTGACGATCTTGCGGCGGCCCTGGCCGCTGAGCCGGACGCCAAGGCGTTCTGGGAGTCGATCTCCTTCAGCAACCAGCGCTGGCATGCCGAGCAGCTGACCTCGGCGAAGACGGCCGAGACCCGCGCCCGGCGGCTGGCCAAGTCGCTCGAACTGCTGCGGGCCGGCAAAGCCCGCTGACCACTCCGGCCGGCTACTGCGGGCGGAAGGCGACCTCCGGGTCGAGCAGGGGCACCCACGACGGGCGGTAACGGGGGAGCCGGGCGTCCATCTCCTCCTGCAGATTCGTGCGCCACGGGCCGGAGACACCGTCGTCGTGCCACCACGGTGGCCACGAGTCGTACCGCCGCTCCACCTGCACGCCGGACGCGCTCGTCTCGACCCGCAGGAACAGCCACCGGCCGTACCGCGGATCGGACTCGGCCCGGCGCAACGCCCGGACCAACTCGGTGAGCCGCCGGAAAGCGGTGTAACGCTCCTCGTCCGGCCGGTCGTCGGGTGGGTGCTCGCCGGGCTGGGCGCTGAAACTCGTGGCATCCGCATACGCCAGCAGCGAGCACCGGCCGTCGGCCTGCGGCGCCCGGTCCTGCAGCCAGCCGACCAGCGTGTCCAACTCGTCGGTGACCGGCGGCGCGGGGCGCGACAACTCCGGCGAATCCTGCATCGCCGACCAGACCAGCCGGTCGTGCTCGCCCTGACTGAGCCGGCGAACCCGGCGCATCGGCGGCCGCCGGCCCGGCGCGATCCGTGGCGCGGCACTGCCCGGCACCAGGCCACCGCGGGCGGCCGTCGCCAGCGCCGCCGCCAGATCCGGCGACGGATCGGTCAGCAGATCGCCGAGATGAGCGGCCGACACCTCGGTCCGCACCGCGGCGGCGAGCAGCCGCTCAGCCGCCGGCCGCGGCCCGAACCGGCTCAGCGCGAGGACCGTGCGCTCCCCGCTCGACACCGGGTCGGTCAGGTCGGCCATCCCGTCCGTACGCCCGCCGCGGTAACGCACCCGCGACCAGCGGCCGCTCTCGTGCCAGACGACGAACCCCAGCCGGTCGCCCTCCGCCAGCGGGGCCAGCGTGTCCCACGGGAGCCAGTCCGGAGCGCCGGTGAGCGGGTCGGCCGGCGCATCGTCCCAGCCCGCGGCACTGTGCCCGGCGTGGTGGCCGTAGAGCACCGCCCGCCGGCCGTCGAGCAGCGCGAACCGGGCCCAGCTCCCGTCCTGCAGATCCCGGCCGGCCCCACCGTCATCGATCGACCAGCCGGCACGGCCGAGAGCGACATGGGTGGCGCTCAACGTCGCCCAGCGTGTCCAGAGCAGTCCGGGCGCGGGCAGGTCCACGTCGGTCAGCATCTGTCCACTGTGCCAAATGGGGGCCGGTCCCCGTCACCCCCGGGGTGCCGGTTCGGTGCGACAGGTGGCGATCCGGTTGCGGGCGTTCAGCGGAGGCCGGTACAGCCCGAACGGATCGGCGATGCTCATCCACGTCTTCGGCCTTCTCGGCGCCACCCTGTCCATGTCGATCGCCTGGCCACAGGTGTACCGCTCGTGCGTACGCCGCCGGACCAGCGGCCTGTCCGCCACCGCCTGCATGCTGAGCGTCGCCATGCCGCTGGGCTGGATCACCTACGGCTTGCTGATCGGCGACCCGTTCCAGATCGTGACGAACGTCGTCAGCGCCTCGACCGGGCTCGCCATCCTGATCGCGCTGCTGGTGACGCGGCCCGCGGCCCGTGCCGTCCGCCCCCTGCTCGCCAGTGCGAGCACCGCCGCCGGGGTGCTGATCGTGGTCCTGGCCACCGCCGCCTCCGCGGCGCTGCCCCAGGTCAGCGCTTCGCGGGCGGCCACGATGCTGGGTACGGCCCTGGCCGCGATGTCGTTCGTCTCGGCGGTGCCGCAGCCGCTCGCCCTGCTCCGCGACCGGCGGCAGGACCTGTCGGGGGTGTCCCCGCTGCGGTGGACGCTGGCGGCCTCGGCCTGCGGGTCCTGGCTGGCGTACGGCATCGGGGTCGGCCAGCCCGCGGTCTGGGCGTCGGCGCTGGTCGGGCTGACCAGCTCAGTCACCGTTTGCGCGGTGCTGTTCACCCGCCGGAACGCCCTCCTTCCGGCGACGGCCTAGCCTTACCGGCCGGCTCCCGCTCCGCCTGGCCCGGAAGGGACTCGGCAGCCGGGCCGGCGATCGTGGGCGGCCCGGCTGCGGTTTCCTGCCCCGGCGGCTTTCCGTGGGGCGGGCGCGGGTCGGTGTCAGCGGGCGCGGTCTGTCAGCCAGGATTCCAGAGTGGTGGGTGCCAGGTAGGCCGACGGGCCCGCGACCAGGGCGTCCACCGGGATATCGGCGCCGAAGAACGGGCGGCCACCGCTCGTCACGTCGAGGCCGGGAGCGGCCAGCCGGCGGCCGATCTCGTCGAGAGCCATCGGCTGCGGGCCGGCCGCCTCCACGATGCCGTCCACCGGGTCCGACTCGGCGATCACGGCCAGGTGGTCGACGAGGTCGGACAGGGCGATCGGCTGCACTCGCAGCGGCGCCAGAGCGATCTCGCCGCCCCGCGTGTTGGCCTGCAGGATGACGTCCAGGAACTCGAAGAACTGGGCGGCCCGGACGATCGTGTACGGCACTCCGCCGGAACGGACCGCCTCCTCCTGTGCCAGTTTCGCCCGGTAGTAGGCCAGATCCGAGGCCCGCTCCAGGCCGATGATCGACAGGACCACGTGATGCCGTACGCCCGCCTTGGCTCCGGCGGTGGTCAGATTCTCCGACGAGACCCGGAAGAACTCGGTCGCCTCCGCCTCATCGGTCGACGGCGCGTTGGTGACGTCGATCACCACGTCGGTTCCGATCAGCGCCTGTTCCAGGCCGTCGCCGGTGAACGCGTTCACCCCGGTCGAGGGTGAGGCCGGCACCGCCTCGTGGCCGCGTTCGCGTAGGGCGTCCACCAGCAGCCGTCCGGTCTGACCGGTGCCACCTGCCACAACGATCCGCATCTCGTGCTCCTTCGCGACGTTCGTTCCGACCGTTCCCGCGTCGTCCGGCGTCACCCGGACAAGGGTGAGAACGGCTTCCAGGACAGGGACGAACCGGAAGACACGGATGTGACAGCACCACCGACCGAACAGGGATCCGGCCCGGCGCGGACCGGAACCTGTGCCGGCGGCAGAAGTGGGCATCGCCGGTGATCGGAGCAGTCTCCTACCGGCAGGTCATCGGTCCGTGGAGGCCCAGGTCTGCCAGGCGGTACGCCAGCGGTCGGTGGCTGCCGCTCGAAGACGGGGGTCAGCGCCGATCGCTGTGACGTGCCACCATTCCTCCTGTGCGGTCCGGCTGCGGACGTCGGGCTCCAGGCCGGTGGTGTGGAAGAGGACCTCGGTCACAGCACGTCCGCGAAGCCTCTCGTCGGTACGGAACCATTCGTGTTCGTCGAAGAGGCCGGCCAACTGTGCTGCCATGGCGCGCACGGCTGCGGCTGCTTGGATCTCATCTCTGCCACTCAGCTGCATCTGGCGGAGCACCGCAGCCTGCCACAGCTCGGTCCAGTATGTGGGCAACTCGGGTTCGGAACCGCCGTCGGCCCGCCAGGCAGCACTGTCGGCCGCATGGCGCAGGACCGCGTCGGCCAGGGCCCGGTGAGGTTCGCCGCGCGGTTGGTCGGGCAGTGGTTCCGGTTCACGATCCGGTCGGGTGCCGGGACGGTGGGCGCGGCCGCCGTCGCGAAGGCGGTTGAGGATGGGTACGGGGTCGGTGACTGTCTCGACGGCGCACGCTTCTGGCTGCCAGTCCCTGCCCACGACGGTGATCTCGATGCCGGCGCGTTCCCCTCGCATCACCCACCAGCGGGGGCCGGCACGCAGCCGCCGGGCGTCGACGCGGTGACCGTCGACCAGCAGGGTGGTGCTGTCCTCCTCCCACGTCAAGGAGGAGAGATGATCCCCGGCCCGGCGGACATGATGTTTCAGGGTCTCCCGCAGGTCTGCCGGCTCGGTCCGCTCATCGCTCCAACGGGCCGTTTCCACATCGGCCCAGAAACCGAGGGGCGCGTGCGTGGGATACACCAGGTGCACGGCCGTAATCGTGCCGTCGACGGTTTCCAGTCCTCCGAACTGTTCCTGGACGGCAGGCCGCGCTGCGGGTGACAGAGCGTAGAGGGGCAGACCGCTGGCACGCAGTTCAGCGGCGATGCGCTCAGTCTGACGGGCGAACTGCTCGTCACGCCGGCTCGTGCTTCTGAACTCCACGTAGAGTCTCCCTGATGTCGGCGGGCGCGCCGTCTCATCGATTGTCCCGCATGAGAGCGTGCGACGGCGCCGTACGGCAGTGGTGCCGTACGGCGCCGGCTCACCGCAAGATCAGGTGATGGTTGTCGACGCTGTCGGCGAGTACGAGTAGCAGATCCACCCTGCCTCGGTGATCGTGAAGCTTCCGAAGGTCACGGTGACGTTCGCCCAGCCTCGGGTGAGGTTGAGCGACCGCGCCTTCGCCGTCCAACTCAAACCGATGCTGCTGTAATAGCCGTCGTACTCGGTGTAGGGCTGCGTCGAGTAGCCCCCGGTGTCGGCGACATCGACCCACCAGTGGACGTCCCAGGGCCCGCCCGAGTCAGGCACGAGCGTCATGCCGGTCGTCAGGCTGGCCTTTGCGCCGCCTCGAGGGCTGATCTGCACCCACGAGAGTCCGCAGTCGCCGACGGTCTCGCCGTAGGCGCTGGTGGAGACACCGCCGGCGGGAGGAGGGATCACGCCAGATCTCGGGATGTACTTGCCCAGGCGGGCGGCCTCGGCTTTCTCGGCGGGAACCGACGCCACCGCCCCGTCGGGCAGCGTCACCACCTCATAGCCGTGGGCGCGGGCGACATCCGCATCGAATCCCGCAATGGACATGGATTTCTCGCCGGGCACTTCGCTGCCGAGGTCAGCGGCGGTTGCGGGTGTGATCATCGTACCCGACAGCAGAAGGGCTATCGCGCCGGAAAATATGGGTTTAATACCAGAACGCAAACTTCCTCCCCGTTTGAAGCCTTTCACTCACCCTAACAACCATCGATGTTCTTCGCTATGAACTTTCCCCCCCGCCCCACCGGGAGCAAGAGGCAGGACGAAAGGACAGGGCGTAAGGCGAGGGAGGCAGGAGAACGAAGTCAGTGGCGGGGTGGCTCGGTCTGTGCGGCTGCCAGCCAGTCGAGGGCGTACTCCAGATCGATGGCGGCGGCCCGGCGGCGGGGTGAGCGATGATCGCGGGCCGCGCCGGCGTATGCCTCGATCCGGCGGCGGAATCCCGCGTAGCGGTAGTGGTCGTCGATCGGCGCGGGGCCGTCGGCGGTGGCCCGATCCCACCGGCGGCGTAGCCGTCGCAGGACGGCGACGGCCGGCAGCGCCGTCCACAGGGCGCCGACCGCGGTGAGTGCCAGGGGGAGCGGGGCGGTCACCGAAGCAGCGCCGCCGGGCACCAGGGTCGCCGGCAGCCCGGCGGCGGCCAGCAGGTGAGCCGGTACGCCGGTGGCCATCAGCGACGCTGCCGTCAGCAGTCCGGTCGCCGACGCGACCAGGGCGGCGAGCGGATCGGGGAGACGGTGGTCCCGGTCGTGTCGCCGGGCGCCCGTACCCGGCGGCGGGCCTGGCCCAGGCGGGCGAACGTCACCCGGTCCGGGCGGTCCGCCGACCAGTCCCGGCTCTGCGCATCAGTGATCACGGCGTCCAGATCACGGTCGATCGTGGACAGCCGGGGCCGGACCTCCCACGCGAACGGGCTCCGTACCGGTGATCGCATCACAGGCTGTCCTTCCGCAGGTCGCCCAGGTGCCGTTCGGCACAGTCGACGGCCTGGCACAGCAGTTGGTCGGCGAGGGCGAGGCGGCGGACCACGGGGTCGGTGCGAATGGCCCGGCGTAGTTCCGGCGCGGTCCAGCTGTCGGCGCCGACCTGCCGCAACGCGGCCGAGACGAGCCGCACCCGGGCTCGCAGCAGCCGATCCGGCACGCCGGCCAGGCCGCTCTCCGACACCGCCGCCACCTCCGGTCCACGGCCGGCCGCCGGCTCGGCAGCCCAGGAGCGGGACGGCGACGTGGCGGGTGGCGCGGGCGGGCGCGACGACCGCGGCAGAGGGACACGGGCGAGCCGCCGCCGGCCGATCACCGGGTAGATCCCGCGAGCAGCCGGGGGAAGCGCCGCGAGCAGGATCACCAGTGCGACGCCGGCGCCGATCAGGGTCCCGATGCCCAGCGCGGCGGCGAGAGCCGCCGACCCCGCCACCACCGCGAACACGGCGACCGTCACGACGATCACCCGGGCGGGCCCGGCGAGCACCCCCGCGGCCTCGGTGATCACCCCGTCGAAAACGGCCAGGCGGGCCGCGGCCGAACGCAGCCAGACCTGCCCGGTGTCCCCCGCGTCACCGATGTCGCCGAGTCCGTCGGCCACCAGTGCGCGGATCGCCGCGAGTTCGGTGCACAGCGCGCGTACGGCCATGAGTCGAGCGTCGCACCGCGACGCGCGTCACGCAGCTCCCCGATTGTCGTGTTTCAGCGGTCCAGCGTTCGCAACCAGGACAGGGCGGCGTCCGCTGTGGACACCGTGGTGGCGTCGGGGGCCGCCGGCCGGTTCACCATGAGAACCGGAATCCCCAGCTCACGGGCCGCGACCAGCTTCGCGTCGGAGCCGCCGCTGTCCTTGGTGACGAGCACGTCGACGCGGTGCCGGGTGATCAGGTCCCGTTCGGCCGCGACGGTGAACGGGCCCCGGCCGAGCAGCACCTCCAGGTGACGCGGCACGGTTCCGGTCGGCGGCTCCACCGAGCGGGCCAGGAACCAGCAGTCGTCGAGCGCGGCGAAATGCGCGATGCCCTGCCGCCCGGTGGTCAGGAACACCCGGCGTCCGAGCCGCGGCAGCCGTCCGGCGGCCTCCGGCAGCGACGCGACGCGGTGCCACTCGTCGCCCGGCACGGCGGTCCAGCCCGGCCTTCGCAGGATCAGCAGGGGTACGCCCGAAGCCCCGCACGCCACGGCCGCGTTCCCGCTGATCGTCGCCGCGAACGGATGGGTCGCGTCGACGACCGCGTCGATCCGGGCGTCCCGCAGATAGCGGGCCAGACCGTCGACCCCGCCGAACCCGCCGACCCGCACCTCCCCGGCCGGCCGCAGCGGCTCCGTGGTCCGCCCGGCGAGCGACGTGACGACGTCGGCCTCCCCGTCGATCATCGAGGCCAGCCGCCGTGCCTCCGTGGTACCGCCCAGCAGGAGCACCTTCACCGGGCACCCGGCCCGATCGCGGCGGGCGTCGGCAGCCGCGCGCTCATGGCCGGCAACGGTCGGCCGAGTACAGGTGACTGTCCGGGAACTGGCCGGCCGTGAGGGCCGCGCCGACAACGATCACCGCGGTACGGCGTACCCCCGCTGCGGTGACCTTGGCCGCGATGTCGCCGAGCGTCCCGCGGAGGATGAGCTCGTCGGGCCGTGAGGCCCTGGCCACGACCGCGACGGGGCAGTCCGCGCCGTAGGTGCCGGTGAGTTCGGCCACGACCGCGTCGATCCGCTGGACGGCGAGGTGCAGGACCATCGTGGCCCGGCTGGCGCCGAGGGTGGCCAGGTCCTCGCCGGGTGGCATGGCGGTGGCGCGTTCGGCGGTGCGGGTGAGGATGACCGTCTGCGCCACCTCGGGAACGGTCAGCTCCCGCCCGAGCGAGGCGGCGGCCGCGGCGAAGGCGGGCACGCCGGGCGTGACGTCGTAGGGGACACCGGCCGTGTCGAGGCGGCGCATCTGCTCGGCGACGGCGCTGAACACCGACGGGTCGCCGGAGTGCAGCCGGGCCACGTCCTTTCCGGACTCGTGGGCGGCGACCATCTCGGCGATGATCTCGTCGAGGGTCAGGTTCGCCGTGTCGATCTTGCGGGCGCCGGGCGGGCACGCGTCGAGGAGCTCCTCCGGGACGAGGCTGCCGGCGTAGAGGCAGACCGGCGCGGCCGCGATCAGCCGGTGCCCGCGCAGCGTGATCAGGTCGGCGGCGCCGGGGCCCGCGCCGATGAAGTGGACGGTCATCGGGTCACCGCCCAGATCGTGACGGGCATGAACGAACGCCACCCGGTGAAGCCACCGACCGGGGAGCCACGCTGCACGGTGAGCCGGGTCAGCTCGCCGCCGAGTTTCGCGTAGGCGGCCGCCACGACCGCCTCCGATTCGACAGTGACCGCGTTCGCCACGAGCCGCCCGCCGGAGCGCAGCGCGGTGAGGCAGCGGTCCAGGACGCCGTCGCGGGTCAATCCGCCTCCAATGAAGATCGTGTCCGGCCGGGGCAGGCCGTCCAGGGCGTCAGGGGCCCGCCCGTGCACCACGCGCAGACCGGGCACGCCGAGCGCGGCAGCGTTCGCGGTGATCGTGGTGATCCGGTCGGCGGACGACTCGACGGCGACCGCCCGGCAGGACGGATGGCTGCGCATCCACTCGATGCCGATGCTGCCGGATCCGGCGCCGACGTCCCACAGCAGCTCACCGGGCGCGGGGGCGAGCGCGGCCAGGGTGACGGCCCGGACCTCGCGCTTGGTCAGCTGCCCGTCGCCCTGGTAGCTGGTGTCGGGCAGGCCGGGCACCACGGCCAGCGCGGGGCCGTCGCCGCACTCGATGGCGACGATGTTGAGCGGGTCGCCCTCCGGTAGCGCCCAGCCGTCCGCGGCGCCGGTCAGCAGCCGCGCGGCCGGGCCACCCAGCTGCTCCAGGACGGTCAGGGTCGCGTCGCCGTGGCCGCGGGCGGCGAGCAGGCCGGCCACCGCCGCCGGGGTGTGCGCTCCGGCGGAGAGCACCAGGATGCGGCGACCGGGATTGATCACCCGGTGCAGCGTCTCGACCGGGGCCGTGACGAGGCTCACCACGTCGGTGGTGGCGAGGTCCCAGCCCAGGCGGGCCGCGGCCAGCGACACCGACGACGGATGCGGGAGCACGGTGATCGACGAAGGTCCGAGGACGCGGGCCAGGGTGGCGCCGATGCCGTGGAACATCGGGTCGCCGCTGGCCAGCACGCACACCCGGCGGCCGTGCTCCGCTTCGAACAGCCCGGGCAGGGCCGGGACCAGCGGGGACGGCCACGGGACACGGCGGGCGGCGACCTCGGCGGGCAGCAACGCGAGCTGCCGGGCGCCGCCGAAAACCACCTCCGCGGCGGTCAGCGCGCCCTGTGCCGTACCGGAGAGGCCCGGCCAGCCGTCGGCGCCGACGCCGACCACGGTGACCGGTTGTACGGAACTCATGCGCAAGAACCTAACCTCTGGGATTTTTCCGCTCCCGTTGAGCCAAGTCGGCGTGATGCGCGTACCCAACCATGACGGCCCCTCCGCGCACGGGCCGTCACGTCGGCCGCATGGGGTGGCAGGCGCCGTGAGACGACTGCTGAGCAGGTGAGGAC
This sequence comes from Actinoplanes philippinensis, assembly GCF_900113015.1. Taxonomy (GTDB): domain Bacteria; phylum Actinomycetota; class Actinomycetes; order Mycobacteriales; family Micromonosporaceae; genus Actinoplanes; species Actinoplanes philippinensis. The sequence goes on along the minus strand of NZ_FONV01000013.1, from coordinate 3,182 downwards.
GTTGACAATTCCGGCGTTCCGGGATCAACGCGAGCTTCCCGACGACGATGGGTATTTCTCCAGCCTCCGGACCGACAACCGACCGAGCTGGGACAACCCGTCCATGCCGCCGTGGCCGCAGGAGCAGCAGCCGCAGTACGGCCAGCCCTACGCCCAGCCGGACAACTTCCGCCGCGGTGAGGTCACCGAGCCGTCGATGACCGACCCGACCGGCTGGAAGGCCGGCACCGGCGTCCCGGTCGTCGACGAGCGCCCGCCCGGCGAGTCCACCAGCGGCAACCGGCTCCTGACCGTCCTGCTCTTCTTCTCCGGCCTGGCCACCAGCGTGGCGCTGTGGCTGTTCAACACCCAGGCCGGCTCGATCAGCAACACCGCCACCACGATGATCGCCGCCGGGCGCGTGACCGGCCTGATCGGTGGCTACCTGCTCTTCATGCAGCTGCTGATGATGAGCCGGGTCTCCTGGCTGGAGGAGTGGGTCGGCTCCCGCGACCTGCTGCGCTGGCACCGCTGGCTGGGCACCTCGCTGGTGACCTTCGTGGTCGCGCACATCGTCTTCATCGTGTACGGCTACGCCCTCACCGCCGGCACCGACGTGGTCGAGCAGGGCTGGACCGTGATCACCACGTTCCCGGAGATGATCAGCGCGACCATCGCCACCGGCCTGCTCGCCTTCATTGCCCTGATCTCCATCCGGGCCATCCGCAACGTGCTCAACTACGAGCTCTGGCACCTGATCCACCTGACCAGCTACGGCGTGCTGCTGCTCGGCTACGGCCACCAGATCGCCGCCGGCAACGACATGAACGGCAAGTTCGCCTCGGTGTTCTGGCCGGCGCTGGGCTGCATCACGATCGCCGCGCTGTTCTGGGGCCGCATCGTCGAACCGCTCTGGCTCAACGCCCGGCACCGGTTCACCGTCGCCGAGGTGGTCGGCGAGGGCGCCAACACGTTCTCGATCTACATCGAGGGCAAGCGGCTCGACAAGCTGCCGGTGCAGGCCGGCCAGTTCATGCGCTGGCGGTTCCTGACCGCGAACGGCTGGTGGCAGTCGCACCCGTTCTCGCTGTCGGCCGCCCCGAACCCGAAGTGGCTGCGGCTCACCGTCACCATCGCCGGCGGCCACACCCGCAAGCTGGCCACGATGCGCCCCGGCACGCCGATCTGGGCGGAGGGCCCGTTCGGGACGTTCACCGCGGAACGCCGTACCCGCCGCCGTGCTCTTCTCATCGCCGGCGGCAGCGGCATCGCGCCGATCCGGGCCCTGCTGGAGGACATGCCGCCGGACACCATCGTGATCTACCGGGCCAGCCGCCCCGACGAGCTGGTGTTCCGCGCCGAGCTGGAGGAGCTGGCCGAGGAGCGGGACGCCTGGGTGCGCTACATCGTCGGCGGCCGCAACGACCCCGGCCCGCGCCGGCTGTTCACCCCGGACGGGCTGCGCGGCCTGGTCCCCGACGTGAACCGCCGCGACGTCTACCTGTGCGGCCCGCCCGGACTGGTGAACGCCGCCGTCGACACGCTCAAGCAGCTCGACGTCCCGGACAGCCAGCTCCACCTCGACCCCTTCGAGTTCTGACCCCTACCTGACCAGGAGTTCCCGCGATGCGACGCAGTACCGCAGCAGCCGTCGGCACCCTCACCGGCGCGGCCCTGATCCTCGGGGTCCGCCTGAGCGTGCAGCCCCCGGCCGTCCCGGTGTCGGCCGCCCAGAACGGGGCCGTCAACGAGGAGCCGGAGATCGACGAGGCCGGCGCCGAGTCGACCGCCGCCCCGGAGACCTCCAAGAAGCCGTCCGGCAACAAGAAGGGCACGGAGGGCGGCGAGGCCGAGAAGGAGGAGGCCGGTCTCAAGGCCGGCACCTACAAGGGCAAGGCCGTTCAGCACACGTACGGCACGGTCCAGGTCACCATCAAGGTCGCCGGTGGCAAGATCACCAGCGCGAACGCGACGTATCCGACCGAGGGCTTCAGCGGCACGATCAACCCGAACGCGGTGAAGAGCCTCAACGCTTCCGCGCTCGCGGCGCAGAGCGCGGACGTCGACGCCGTCTCCGGCGCCACCCTCACCACCGGCGCCTACAAGACCTCCCTGCAGGCGGCACTGGACAAGGCGGGCGCGTAGGGTCCAGGTTCGTGCGGCACGTCGAAGAGGTCATGGGTACGGTCGTCAGCATCGAGCTGGCCGACGACCTGCCCGAGTCCCGGCTCCGGTCCCTGATCGCCTCGACGTGCGCGTGGCTGCACGAGGTCGACGCCCGGTTCAGCACGTACCAGGCCGACAGCGAGGTGTGCCGGTTCCGCCGCGGCGATCTGCGCCTGGAGGAGTGCTCCGCCGACCTGCGCCTGGTCCTGGACCGCTGCGCCGACCTGTGGCGCGACACCGGCGGCTACTTCGACGCCTACGCGGGCGGGCAGCTCGACCCGTCCGGCTACGTGAAGGGCTGGTCCGTCGAGGTGGCGTCCGAACGCCTCGCCGCCGCCGGCTCCACCCGCCACTACATCGGCGCGGGCGGCGACATCCGGATGCGCGGCAGCGGCCCCGGCGGCCGGCCCTGGCGGGTCGGCGTCCGCCACCCGTGGCAGGCCGACAAACTCGCCTGGGTGCTCCAGCTGACCGACGGCGCGGTCGCCACCTCCGGGACCTACGAGCGCGGCGCCCACGTCTGGAACCCGGTCTCCGGCGCCCCCGCCACCGGCCTGCGATCGGTCACCGTCGTCGGCCCCGACCTGGCCGTCGCCGACGCCTGGGCCACCGCCGCCCTGGCCATGGGCGAACCGGGCCTGTCCTGGCTCGCCACCCTCACCGGCAAGGGCTACGAATCCGCCGCCGTCACCGATGACGGGCGCGCTTTCACGTCGTCCGGCCTCCCGGTCACCGACTGACCCCTCGGCGGTACGGCCACACCTCTCACCACCGCACCGGCCCCGAACCGGGCCTGTCCCGCGAGGTGGCTGCCCCCTCCCGTGGTCCCTCCTCACCGGCTGGCCCCTCACAGGACTGCCGGGTGCGGTGACGTGTCGCCTCAGCCCGGCGGGCGCTCTGGCGGCCGTGACGCCGCGCCTGCGTCGCGGGGACCGCCAGGGTGCTCATTGGTGCACCCTTGTCTCACTCGAGCTGATGGTGGTTCGAGTGCACCGGTGACCGTCGGGCCATCGCCCTGCTCGCTCGACCTTCGAGGT
>NZ_FONV01000014.1 GCF_900113015.1 Actinoplanes philippinensis | reverse complement strand
AAACGTTCCGCATTCCGCGGCCCGCCCTCCGGGGCACTCGCTCTACTTTACCCGCCGTTTCCGCCGTGTCAAATCCGCGTTTCGCAACCGAATTCGCCAATACAGAAACCGCCCGGGCACCCGAGAAGAGTACACGATGTCTCGTGCCACTCGATCTTGGGGGTTTGGCAGGACGGCCGGTCCGGGCCCTAACTTCAGGTCCCGCTTGCCTCGTCCGTTTCCCTGCCGGCTCGAAGAACATTACCCGGTCGTCCTCGCAACGCCAAATCGACCCCCCAACGCGATCGCACTCCCGTTACCGGAGGTGTGGACGGGGTGAATGAGGTCAATGACATCCCGCAGCGGAGCCGATACGGAATGCGTACGGGCATCCCGGCGAGGCGGGCAGCAAGCCCGGCGGTCGCGCCGCGGCCGGCGCGGGCCGCCTCGCTCGCGCGGTGGAGACGTGCGGGGTGGATTGCGGGTGCGGGGTGTCGCTAATCCCGTACGAAATCGAATCTCGCCCAGATGTTCTTGGTCTTGGCCGTCCGGTACCAGCCCAGCTCGGTGGCGAACGTCTGGGCGAGCCGGAGGCCGAGCCCGCCGTGACCGATCGGACGGTCCTGATCGAAGAGAGGCTCGCCGGTCAGATCATGGTCGGCGACGTCGAGGAGTAGAGCGTCCGGCTCGCGGAGCAGACGGATGCGGGCGGGCGGGCGCCCGTGCCGGAGGGCGTTGGTGGCCAGCTCGGTGGCGACGACGGTGATCCGGTCCAGCCCGTCCTCGTCGTCGAGCGGGGTGCCGGCGACCGCTCGGCGCAGATCGGCGCGGAGGTCTCGCAGGCCGGTGATGTCGTCGAGAGTCCAGTGGCGGAACTCCGCCGCTGCCGGGTGCGGGACCGAGGCGGGCGGCGACGTCATGGGCACATCTTTGCCCACTTCCGAGGGAAAGCAGAGGGGAGATTCTCCACCGGTTCAGGCGGTCGGACGGGCGCTTTTGCCGAAGTCAGCCCGGATACTGGGCCCTTATGTCTGGTTTGTCACGTAAAACGCATCATACTTTCGGCTAGTGTTCTCTCCGCCTGTCGTATAGAGTCTGCGTAACCGAACGGCCAACTGTGCTCCGGACAGGTTGTTTACGCCTGTCCCACGTATATGGATGCCCGACCGACCGGGTCCCAAACCAGGGACCGGCTCTCCGGAAAAGGTGTCAGGGAGGACCACGACATGACCGTCACCGAGACCACCACGTCGGTGTCGCCGTCGACCACCGCGAGCGCCCAGGCTCCGGCCGACAGCGCCGCCGAGCTGCTTTCCGCGATGGCCGCGATGCCGGCCGGCCACCCGTCCCGCGCCGCGCTCCGCGACCGGGCGATCGAGGCCTGGCTGCCGCTCGCCCGCCACCTCGCGCACCGCTACTCCGGCCGCGGCGAGCCCACCGACGACCTCGTCCAGACCGCCACCGTCGGCCTCATCAAAGCCGTCGACAAGTTCGACCCCGAACGCGGCGTCGACTTCGCCGGATACGCCATCCCCACCATCATCGGCGAGATCAAGCGCCACTTCCGCGACCGCACCTGGTCCGTCCGCGTCCCCCGCCGCCTCCAGGAACTGCGCCTCGCCATCACCGAGGCCAACGCCACCCTGACGCACTCGCTGGGCCGCTCCCCGCAGGTGTCCGACATCGCGACCCACCTCGGGATCACCGAGGAAGAGGTGCTGGAGGGCCTGGAAGGCGCCCGCGCCTACAACGCGACCTCCCTCTCCACGCCGATCAGCGCCGACGGCACCACCGAGCTGGGCGAGACGCTCGGTGGCGAGGACCACGAGTTCGAGGTCGCCGAGACCCGGGTCGCCCTCGGCCCCGCCCTGGCCACCCTGGACGAGCGCGAGCAGAAGATCCTGACGCTCCGCTTCTACGGCAACCTGACCCAGAGCCAGATCGCCGAGCAGATCGGCATCTCCCAGATGCACGTCTCGCGGCTCCTGACCAAGGCGCTGACCAAGCTGCGCGGCCAGCTGGCCCCGGATGTCATCTGACCCCTGCCGAGTGACGGCGCCGCTCAGCCTGAGCGGCGCCGTCGCCATTCAATGAGAAGGTCCGCTCGGCCGCTCCTGACAGCTGCGGCTACCGTGTAACGGATGCCACCTTCAGCCGAACTTCCCGGGTTCCTGCACACCGTGGCGCCGATCCTGGATCGCTGGGGTTATCTGGCGATCGGCGGCATCATCGTGGTCGAGAGCTTCGGTGTGCCCGCGCCCGGTCAGACGATCATGGCAGCGGCCTCGGTCTACGCCGGCTATGGGCGGATGAACATCTGGGTCGTCGCGGCGATCTGCTTCGTGACCGCCGTCGTCGGCGACAACATCGGCTACTGGATCGGGCTGCGGGGCGGCCGCAAGCTGGTGAACCGGTGGGGCAAGTACATCCTGGTGACACCGGCCCGGCTGGCGAAGGCGGAGCAGTTCTTCGCCCGGCGCGGCAACCGGATCATCGTGATCGCCCGGTTCATCGACGGTTTACGGCAGCTCAACGGTGTGATCGCGGGGATCACCCGGATGCCGTGGAAGACGTTCCTGCTCTACAACGCGATCGGCGCGGCGCTCTGGGTCGGGTTCTGGTGCACGCTGGCGTACCAGTTGGGCGCCAACCTCGGGCCGATCATGGGCAAGATCCATCACTACCAGTGGCCGGCCATCGGGGTGCTGGTGCTGGCGGTCGCGACCTATGTGGTCCTGCACGTCCGGCACATCCGGCGGCGCCGCGCGCGGACGGCCGCGGAGATCCGGGCGGCCGAGGAGTCCACGGGCACCGAGCCGGCCGAGGCCCGCGAGCAGACCCAGGCCTGACACGAGGGCGGTTCCCGCCGCCCACAGCGGGAACCGCCCTCGCTTCTTTCCCCCGAACAACGTCGTCGTCAGGTGGCCTTCGACGGGCTCGTGGTGGGCGCCTGGCCGTTCGGCGGCTGGCCCGCTCCCGGTCCGGGCGGCACGGTCGCGGCGGTGTCCGCGCCGAAGGCGGCCATCAGTCCGGCTCCCACGCCACCGCCGGCGAGGGCGGCGGCGGCCAGCGCGGCCGCCATCATCAGCTTCGGGTTGCGGCGGGCGGTCCGGTTCGGGCTTTCGGTGGTACGGCCGTGGTTGCGGACTTCGTCACGGGTGGGTATGACGCCCAGGTCGATGGGTTCGGGGTCGGTGTTCCACGTGGCGGCCGGCGGTTCCGCGTGCCAGGACGGCGGCACCGAGTCGGGGACGGGGGCGGAGTTCCAGTCGGCGGGGATCCGGTCCGGCACCGGGCCGGCGCTGTGGGCGGCCGGGTAGCCGCCGTTCCAGGCGGTCGGCTCCGTGTGGCTGCCCCGGTAGGCCGGCCCCATCGTGGTGTTGCCGTTCCAGGAGGCCGCCGGATCGGGTTCCGGGTGGCGGCCGCTCCAGCCGGGCGCGGATCCGGCACGGTCCCAGGCGGTGGGCGCGCCGACCGGGGTCACGCCGGTGGAGTGGTGGCCGGCGTACGCGCCGGACGGTGACCAGTCGGTGGGCACGGTGGCGGGTTCCGGCACCTCGGACGGCCACCCGGCCGGCCGGCCCGGGGAGTGCCGCGGGCCCGGTGCGGACGGATCGTACTGATTCATCGGCGCTCTCCTCGGTGACGTCCGGCTGCTTCGCTGACGCCGAGAAGACTGCCGAGCACGGCTGTGCGTCCGCTGTGCGGCCGATAGGTGCTGCTTGTCAAGACGTTTCGACGGCTACCAGCGGCACTGCCTCGGGTTTGCGCAGGCCGAGCATGACGAGCCAGTCGACGAGTTGCCGGTGCACCGCGTCGGGGCCGTCGAGGTCGTGGGAGACCGTCCAGGACGCGGGGTGCACCAGCATGGCGTCGGTCTGCCAGCCGCCGAGGCCGCCGTGTGAGCCGACCAGCTCCTCGAAGGCGGAGACCTCTTGTGTCGCCGGGTCCACCGCGCTGATCACCACGAGGTCCCCGACGTGGGCGGCGCTCTGGTGGCGGAGCAGGTCGGCACGGGCGTGCGGGCCGTACGGCGTGAGCGGGTCCAGTCCGACGACCACGCCGTCCCGCAGCCGGTGGGAGCCGCCGGAGCCGTACGCCATCGGGCCGTCCTCCCCCTGCACCACCACGACGCCGACGCCGGGATGGCCGGCGAGTCCGCTGATCAGGGCCGGGTGTGCGTGCTCGATCGCGGCCTGGCGGAGCCGGTGCGGGAACCGGGTCAGGTACACCATGGACAGGTTGCCGGAGGAGACCACGAGCGCCTCGTCGGCGAGCCGGCCGACCACCTCCTCCAGGGTCTCGCCGTGCCGCTGGCGGAAGGTCGGCCCCTGGCTCTGCCCGTGGTCGGAGAGGACCACGAGGTGGTACCGGCGGGCCGCCTCCGGGGTGAGGCGCCGCAGCACGCCGAGCATCCGGTCCAGGCTCTCCAGCTGGCGCATCGACTCGGGGCGGGCCGGGCCGGCGTGATGCGCGACCTCGTCGTAGTCGACCAGGTCGCAGTAGATGACCGGGGCTCCGCGGGCCATCTGCTCGGAGACCAGCGAGATGTTGACGTCGCGCAGCAGCATCGAGGCGGGGCGCAGCGCCAGGAACGCGCCGGATCGGCTGACGCGGGGCTGCAGGTTGCGGCGGCGCTGCAGGCGGGCCTGGTGCAGCTCGGTGACGACCTCGGCGCCGCCCAGGACCAGGGCACGGGTGAAGCCGTACGGGCTGGCCATGAACGCCGCCCAGCCGCGGGCGGTGCGGCCGGGCAGTGCGGCGTGGCTGATCGTCAGCAGGCTGGTGGTGGCGTCGCCGCTGAACGCGTTGCTGATGCTGACGCCGCCGTCGCGGAGCAGACCCTGGCCGTCGGTGAGGCGGGACTCGATGATCGCGGCGTCCCGGGGACGGTTGGAGACCATCAGCTTGCCGGTCTCCTTCTCGTACCAGCGGAAGCCGGGGATCTGCCGGGAGGCGCCGTGCAGGATGCCGGCCTGCGACGCGGGGGTGGTCGACGGGAGGCCGGTGTGCCAGCCGCGGGCCGTGTGGCTGCCGGACCGCAGCCAGTCACCGAGGGTCGGCAGGTTCCCGGCGCGGATCGCCCAGCGCAGCACCGGCTCGGCGACCCCGTCCAGCTGGATGATCAGCAGGCCCGGCTCGGTGCCGGCGGGCAGGCGGCGCAGGCTGATCAGCCGGCCGGCCGCGCGACGGCGCACCCCGCGCATCAGGCGGCGGGCCTCCCGGACGAAGGTGTCGTCGCTGCCGGCGTCGGCCATCCAGTCGAGCAGCGCGGCCACGATCACCGCCAGGATCGCCGCGGTCACCAGGGTGGGCAGGCCGCTGATCCGGTTGCCCGGGTCGAGGCGCAGCGCCACCACCATGACGGCGATCTGTGTGACCACGCCGAGCAGCATCGCCGCCCAGCCGCCGAGCGCGGTGATGCCGACGAGCAGCAGGGGCCGCAGGACCGCGCCGACCACGGCGACGAGCACGACCAGGCCGAGCGTGTCGACGATGTCGGAGGCGGCCACCCCGGGCATCAGCCACAGCGTGAGGGTCAGCACCACGAACGTGGTGAGGGCGCTGCGCAGCACGGCGCGGGCCCGTCTGAGCAGGGCACGTACTCCGCCGCTGATGACCACCCCTCGACGATGGCACACCGGGACAGACGACGCTCAGCGGGTGATCCGTACCCAGACGTTGTCGAGGGTGCCGTTGAACTGGTCGTTGTCGCGGTAGGCGCCCTTCGCCCCGATGCTCAGTGGCAGGTCGTTGGAGACGTACAGGTCGGCGGGCACGGTGGTACGGCCCCGCAGCACGCTGTCGACGTAGATCTCCAGGCGGGTGCCGGCCCGTTGACATCGCACCCGGTGCCAGACGCCGTCCGCGGTGGTGACCGAGCTGCGGGCCATCCGGATGACCGGCCGGTTCACATCGACCAGCACGCAGCTGGGGTGTCCGGCCGTACCGTCGATCTGCAGTTTGTACTGGCTGCTCGTGGCCGAGTAGCCCTTCTGCACCACGTTCTGCCCGGAGCTGGTCTGCCCGGGCGAGAGCAGCACGTCGGCGCCGAAGGCGATGTCGCGGCCACCCGGATTGAGGTCGGCGGAGTCGCCGCTCTGCAGGGCGACGTGCGGGCAGACCGGCTGGGTGCACTTGCCGGGGAAGGCGAGGGCGGTGCCGGGGCCGTGGGCGACGGGGCGGACGCGGCCGCCCTGGGCGGAGATCACGCGCAGGGTGTGCCCGTTGCCGGACTCGTCGACGATGGTGCTGGAGCGGCCGTTGAAGCCGTAGTGTGCGGTCATCCCGGTCAGCATCGGCGGGTCGCTCGCCCGGGCCGCCGCGGCCGGGACGACGACGGGCACGAGAGCGAGAACCGCCGCGGACATCCGTGATTGCATGTCCGGATTATTACTTGTGCGGTATTGTGTCGGTGCCCGGCTTTCAGGGGCGGAACTCCTCCGGGCGAACCGGTTTCGCCTGCTCCTTGCGCCCGAAAAGCCGCCAGCCCCGCTTCTTCTTCTCCACCACCGGCTGCGGCGCACCGTTCAGGACCTCCAGCCGCTGCCGGGCCACCGGGTTCTGCGGCTCCAGCCGCAACGACGTCTCCAGCGCCTGCCGCGCCTGATCCACATGCCCGAGCGCGGCCAGGGTCACCCCGTGCGTGAAGTAGTAGTGCGCCTCGTTCGGATCCAGACCCACCGCGGTCCGCGCCGCCTGCTCCGCGTCCCCGAGCTGCCGGTCCGCGGCCAGCAGCGCCCACGCCACCCGGTCGTGCCACAGCGGATTCTTCGGCTCGACGATCACCGCCCGGTAGGCCATGCTCATCGCCTCCTCGTGCCGTCCCAGCAGGGTGAGCGCGCGACTCGCGATCGCCAGCGGCCGCGGGTCCTCCGGCGCCAGCTCGACCGCCCGGTTCGCCGCGTCCAGCGCCGGCTCCACCTGATCCAGCGTCAACCGGATCCGCGCCATCAGGATCCAGCCCGGCGCCGAATCCGGCCGCCCGGCCAGCACCGGATGCAGCATCTCGGCCGCCTTCTCCGGCTGCATGTGCTCGAAGAGGGCAGCGGCCCGCGCCACCCCCAGGTCACTCGGATCAGCGAACGCCCGGGCAGAGGCATCACCTGCCGCCATGCCCGGGGAAGGGGCGAGCTCGGTCATCGGTCCGCTCCGGGGACACGGGTGTGGATCACGAGGTTCACATCGGCAGAAACACACGATTTCTGAGCCTCCCCGCCCACCGAAGGCGATTGGCTCACCCTTAAAGACCTTCTTCCGGTACGGCGTACCGCAAAAAGGTCATAGCGGAAGGAAAAGGCCCGCCTGGTGTGGAGTGGAGCGGCGGCGGCGCCTGGCGATCAGGGTCAGGCAGGTGGCCGTGGCGGCGAACACGGCCAGGGCCACGGGTGGGCGCCAGATCGGCGGGAGGACCTCGGTGGTGATCACGCCGATGCCGATGGCGGCGAAGACGCCCGCTACCAGGAGGAGGGAGTGGCTGGTCAGGCCTCTGGTGGATTCACCGGGCTCGTCGACGGGGGCGGTCAGCAGGCGGACGGCGAAGCCGGCGAACGTGGCGGTGCCGAGCAGCGACGGCAGCCAGGCGGCCGGTGCGGCCAGGGCGATCAGCAGCGGCACGACAGCGACCGCGGCGGCGCCCAGGGCGATCCGCTGCCGGCCGTGGGTGAGCAGTCCGCGCAGATAGGAGCGCAGTCCGGGGTCGAGGCGGGAGACGAAGTAGCCGGCGTACGCGGCGGGCACCAGGGCGGCGAGGGCGGCGAAGAGCCGGGCCACGCCGGGCGACGAGTCGGCGACGCGCCAGCCGAGGTACGCCAGCAGGACCAGGATGATCGCGGTGTAGACGAGGAACTGGCGCAGTGCCACGTCCAGCAGGAAGCGGCTGGCCTCCTGGCGGGGATCCGCGCGTAACGCCCCGACCAGGCCGGAGGCGCCCCGGGCCAGGCGGCCGAGGGCGAACGGGTGGTGGTGGACGACGTCGAGGGCGGCCAGCTCGTGCCGGGCCACCGCGCTGTCCGGGGCCAGGGCCAGAGCGTCGCGGAGGGCGGCGCGGGCCCGGTCGGTGAGGTGCAGCTGCTTCATCACCATGGCGTAGGTGATCCGGAAGTCCGCCTCGTCGGGGTCGAGCCGGATCGCCTCGCGGGCGGCATGCTCGGCCTCGACCGCGCGCCGGCCGTCCTCCAGCAGGGCCCAGGCCAGGCGGTGGTGCCGGTACGGGTTCTCCGGCTGGCGCAGTGCCGCCTCCCGGGCCGTGGCGATCGCCTCGTCGTGCCGGCCCAGCTCGGTGTGCACCCGGCTGAGCGCGGCCAGCGCGTCGGGCCACTCGGGTGCGTGCTCGACGGCGCGCCGGGCCAGCTCGTCGGCGAGGTCGGGCCGTTTCAGCGCGAGCTGCGCGTGGGTCATCAGCACCAGCGCGGTGATGTGGTCGGGCTCGGCGGCGAGGACCGGGCCGAGGAGTTCGGCGGCGGCGGCCGGCTCGCCGCGGCCGAGCTGGATGCGGGCCAGCTCCAGGTTGCGGTCGTGGCCGGCGCCGCCGCTCACGCCGGCTGCTGCGTTGCCGCTCATTCTGGCTCCTCGGCGGGGTCGGCGGGGACGGTGGCGAAGGCGCGGACCGGGAAGGCGCCGAATCCTGCCACGCGCGGCGGGGTGGCGGTGAAGCGGGCGCCGAGCGGCGGCAGCTCGCGCAGGTTCGTCAGGTGCTCGACGACCGGGATGCCGGCCGCCAGGAGCAGGGTGTGTGCCGGCCGTTCGCCGGCCGCCGCCGGGGACACGTCGTCGATGTTGACCGCGTCGATGCCGACCAGGGCGGCGCCCCGGTCGACGAGCAGCTGCGCGCCGTCGGCGGTCAGGTAGGGCGCGTCGACCGCGTAGCCGGGGGTGGCCCAGTGCCGGTCACCGCCGGTGTGCAGCAGCACGGCCCGGCCGGCGACGGTGACGTGGGCGAGCATCTCGGCGGTGACGCCACGGTCGCCGCCGACCGCCCGGACCACCACGGCGGGGAGCCCGGCGAGCCGTTCCAGCGGCAGGCCGGCCAGGTCGGCGCCGTCGGCGTAGCGGTGGTACGGGCTGTCCAGGTAGGTGCCGGTGTTGCCGAGCATGCTGATCCGGTCGATGGCGAACTCGGTGCCGGGCGCGTAGACGCCGCGGGACGCGAGCCGGGTCAGGTGCGGGGTGATCTCCGGCCCGGGCAGGCCCGGCGAGGTGACCATCCCGGCCGTGATGACGTGGCTGAGATCGACGAACCGGACCCGCTCGGCCTCGGTGTCGGCCGGCGGGTGCGGTTCGGCGATGATCCGGACGTCGCTGACGGCGGCGCGCTCCACCCGTTGCGGGGCGAGCGCGGCGACGAGCAGCGCGGTGATCTCGGACTCGGTGACGTCGGCGTGCGGGATGTTCAGGCGGAAGCCCCGCGCCCTCAGTTCGCCCCCGCCGTCGAGGGTGACTTCGGCGTCGAACTCGGCCCGGTAGTCCAGCACGGCGGCTCCTTTTATCGCAGTTCGATCACACCTTCGGCGATCAACCAGATGCCGAAGATAGCGAAGAGTGCGGCAGCTCCGTACTTGATGACCTTTTCCGGTAGATGTCTACCCAGGTATCGGCCGACGAGAATGGCCAGCGCGTCGGCGGCGACCATGCCGACCGTCGAGCCGACCCAGACACCGAACCAGCCGTGCTGGGTGGCCAGGGTGATGGTCGCCAGCATGGTCTTGTCACCGAGTTCGGCCAGGAAGAACGCGCCGCCGACGGCCCAGATCGCCGAGCCGGTGGAGCGTTCGGCCTTGCCCTTCTCGTCGTCGGTCAGCGAGTCGCCGCGCAGGGTCCAGGCGCCGAAGCCGAGGAACGCGATACCGGCGATCAGCGAGATCCAGCCGGTCGGGAGGGTGGCGCCGAGACCGTACCCGATGCCGACCGAGACGAGGTGGACCACGGCGGTGGCCACGGTGATCCCGATCAGCACCGGCAAGGTCTTGAACCGGGTGGCGAACGTCATCGCCATCAGCTGCGATTTGTCGCCGAGCTCGGCGACGAAGATGACCGCGAAGCTGATCGCCAGCGCGGCTAGGAAACCATCCACAAGAAACTCCCGGTGACCATGACCGGGCCTTGGCGCAGGGCGACCTCGACCCGGCCATAAACGAATACGGCCTGGTCGAAGGTCTCGCTCGCCCCGAAACGAGGCCGCGCGGCCGGAACCCGGAGAACCGGGGTCAGTATGTCGACCGCGACATTGGGAGCTACTCCCCTTCGCGCGACCGAGCATAGCTCACGAGCTGGTCAACGGCCCGGTGGCGTACGCCACCGGGCCGCGGTCCCGGTTACCTGACGAAGTCGCGCTGCAGCCGGAGCCGTTCGGTGGGCGCGCTCTTGCCGTCGGCCGCCAGCGGCGTCGGCTTGGCGATCGGCTCGCACTGCTTGTCGGAGCGGTCCGCCTTGACCCGGCCGGGCAGCGTGCCGGCGGCCAGGTAGTCGGCGATCGTGTTGTCGACGCAGGCGTTGCCGAAGAGCGAGCCGGCGTGAGTGGTGCCGCCGATGCCCTCAAGCAGCGCCGACCGCGGAAAGCGGCGGCGGGCCTCCAGAGCGCCGGAGTACGGGGTGGCCGCGTCCAGCGTCTCGTTGATCAACAGGATCGGCGGGGCCTGAGCGCCGTTCACCTCGACCGGGGCGCCGGCGTGACCGGCCCAGTGCCGGCAGGGCGCGTTGTACCAGGCGTTGCCCCACGTCTCGAACGGCGCCTTCCGGTGCACCCGCCAGTTGTCGCGCTGCCACCTCGTCCAGTCGTCCGGCCACGGCGCGTCGGTGCACTGGACGGCCAGGTAGACCGCGTAGCTGTTGTCGGCGCCCTCGGTCTGCTCGTGGTTCTCGTCGAAGAGCGCCTTGAGCGGGGCCGAATCCTGGCGGTGCACCCATGCCGAGAACGCGCGGGCCGTCTCCTCCCAGCCGAAGACGTAGTAGCCGGGCTGCAGGAAGACGTCGGTCAGCTCGGCCGGCCCGATCTTTCCGGCCGGCTTCCTCGCCAGCTCGTCGAGCTGCCGGTAGTAGAGCTTCTCCACATCGGCAGCGGTACGGCCCAGGTGGTAAACCGCGTCGTACTTGGCGATCCAGGCGAAGTAGACCTTGATCGACTTGTCGAAGGCGACGTCCTGGTCGAGGTTCGATTTGTACCAGACCCGTCCGGGGTCGACGACGCCGTCGAGAACCATCCGGTGCACCCGCTCCGGGTGGCGGGTGGCGTAGATCTGGCCGAGGTAGGTGCCGTACGAGAAGCCGTAGAAGCTGATCTTCTCGGCGCCGAGGGCGACCCGGATCCGCTCGATGTCGCGGACCGTGTCCTCGCTGCGCATGTTGTCCAGAAGGGCGCCGCCGGCCTTGGCGCAGGCCACCGCGTACGCCTTGGTCCGGGCCTGCCAGGCTTTCTCGATCTCCGGGGTGGCCGGCACGTACGGCGGCCGGTTGTACCCGGTGTATGTGCTGTCGCAGGTGAGTTTCGGCTTGCTGGCGCCCACGCCGCGCGGGTCGAAGCCGATCCAGTCGTAGGCGGCGCCGACCTGCCTCGGCACGTGCTGGCCGAGCGTGGCCATCCCCAGACCGGAGCCGCCCGGCCCGCCCGGGTTGACCAGGATGGGGCCCTGGCGTTTGTCGGCGGGCGCGGTGGCCTTGATCCGCGAGACGGCGATCTCGATCTTGGCCCCGTCCGGCTTCGCGTAGTCGAGTGGCACGGACAGGAATCCGCACTCGGCACCCTGCTGCTTCAGCGCGCCCTCGCCGCAGGCGCTCCAGGCGATCGGCGCCGGTTCGCCGCGAGCCGTCCCGGCCTGCGCCTCGGTCACCGCGACGCCGACCGTACCGAGCGCCACCGCGAAGGCGGCCGCCCAGAATCTACTCATACCAAGCCCCTTGTGTCCGTTTAAGTCCATATGGTCAAGGGCTTAACGGGACCCATCACCCGTCCACGCCGAACCGCCACTCCATAAGGTGCTTTTTACGGATTAATGGTGCTAATCAGGCGTACGCAGCAACTCGCTCAGCCGATCCAGAGCGGGCACCGCGGTCAGGATGATGGCCCGCTCCTCGGCGGAGAGCTGCCGGAAGGCGCGCGCGACCCCCTCGGCATGGGCGCCGCGGCGGCGGGCCACCGCGGCCCGTCCCGCGTCGGTGACGGCGACCCGGACGGCCCGCCCGTCGGCCGGATCGCTGCCGCGGGTGGCCAGACCGTCCCGCTCCAACCGCGTGATCAGCTGGGTCATCGCGGGCTGCGAGACGCCCTCGGGGTCGTGCAGGTCACTGAGGCGCTGCGGGCCGGACCGCTCCAGCCGGGCCAGCGTCGAGGCCGCGATGAGGCTGATCTCGTGGCGCGGCGCGATCCGGCGCAGACCGGCGTGCAGGCGGTCGAGGGTCGACACGATGTTCACGGTCGGAAGTCATATCACGTGCTTATGTAATCCACTCCGACGCGCGAGCCCGGAATCCCTGCCGAGCGCCGTCTGATTTGCGACCATTGCGAACCATGGACGAGTTCTGGCTCCACCCGCGGCTGGGGACGGCAACTCGGGACGGCCAGCAGCCGCGGCACTATCTGCGGGCGCTGCGGCACGCCGTACGGACCCTGGACGCCGACCCAGGCTGGCAGCAGTGGTGGCAGGGATCCGGCTTCCGCGGCTGCGAACTCGGCATCGTCACCGAAGGCCGGCTCGACCACCTGCGCCCCAGCGCCGACATCCGGCGGGTCGGCGACCACCTCCGGGCCAACTTCACCTGCGCGCTCCCCCCGGCCGGCACCGGGCACGACGAACTCGCCCACCGGGCGTCCACCGAGGTGCGCACCATGTTCGAGGTGATCCGGGAGGCGATGGCCCTGCCCGGCCTGCCGCCCACCCCGGCGCCGTCCGCCGCACCCGAGGGGGCCGGCGAAGGGCCGGTGACCGCCCGGAGCCTGCCGTCGATCCCCCGGGAACTGGAGCCACAGGGCTACCTGACGCTCACCCAGGTCCAGGACTTCTTCGGCTGAGTTAAATTGCTTCGCCTCCGGCTCGCTGCATCGCGCCCCGAGAAGCTGGGGTCGAGGGCTCCGAAATCGACCACGGCTTCGCCTAGCCGATTTCGGAGCCCTCGACCCCAGCGGGCGCGATGCCAGTCTGGTTTCGGTCGACCCGTTCCGGGCGATGGGCGCCGGGGTCTCGCTGGCGAGGGATTTTCGGAGGCTCAGCGGCGGAGGCGGATCCGGCGGCAACCGAGGCAGGGCCAGGGGCGGCCGGGGCGGGCTCGGCGTGCGGCGGCGGTGGCGGGGTGATCACGACCGGCGTGCCGGCCAGGCCGATGCCGGCGTAGATCACCGGGCGGAGGCGGCGGAGCAGCAGGGCGTGCCCGACACCCAGCAGAACGCTCGCCGCGAGGGCCGCCGGGATCACCTTGACCAGTGGATATCCGGGTGGCAGGGCGAGCAGCGCGGGCAGGTCGCGGAACGCCAGGACGGCCAGGGCCCCGAGGGACACTGTGGACAGAACGGGCGCGAGAAAGCGGCTCCACGGCCCTTCGGGGCCGGGGACACGGTTGAGGCGCAGCAGCGCGGCCACCGACACGAGCAGCAACAGCGTCAGGATGCTGAGGGACCCACCGGTGATCAGCCAGCGCGCGGTACGCGGCCCGGGGCCGGCGCCGGCGGCGTGTGCTCCGGCCAGCGCGGCGCCCGCGATCAGCGACTGGGTCACCGAGGCGGCGCGTGGCGCGGCGGTCCGGCGACGGGTCCGGCCGAGCACACCCGGGAGCACCCGTTCCCGGCCGAGGGCGTACAGGTAGCGGGTGATGGCCGTGTGCAGCGCCAGGATCGCCGCCAGCACCCCGGCGAGCAGCATCACCCGGCTGAGCGTGACCGCCCACGGGGAGAGCCGCTCGGCGGCCAGGTCGAAGAGCAGCTCCGGACCCCGGGCGGCGGCGGTGGCGACCCGGTCCGGCCCGGCGGCGACGATCATCGACCAGGCGAAGCCCCCGAGGAGCAGGGTGAGCAGGAGCACCGCCCAGTAGCCGCCGAACCCGGCGCTGCGCCGCGGCTGGAAGCCCTCCTCGGCGTATCCGGCGGACGACTCGAGCCCGGCGAAAGCGAGCGCCGCGACGGCCAGGAGAAGCCCGAGCGCCGGGCGGTCGAGCAGGGCCGGCCCGGCGACCCGGATCGTGTCGGCGGTGACCCGGCCGTCGGCGGGCTGCAGCACGCCGGCCGCGCCCACGCCGGCCAGCACGGCCGTCTGCGCGACCGCGACGAGCCCGATCAGCGCGGCGGTCACCTCGATGCGCATCGTCCCGCAGAGCGCGACGATCGCCCAGCAGGCGGCGGCCACCGCCCACCACGGGGCGGTCAGGCCGAGAAAGCTGCTCAGCAGCGGCGCGGCGGCGAGACCGGCCAGCGCGTACAGACCGAACTGGATCGCCTGGTAGCCGGCGATCGCGAGCCAGGCGGCGACGACACCGCCGGGCCGGCCGAGCCCGTGGGCGACCTGTGTGTACGCCGCTCCCGCGCTCGGGAACCGCCGGATCATCGCGGCCTGCCCCGCGCAGAAGAACAGCAGCACCAGCCCGGCCACCGCGAACGACCAGGGCACGAGCGGGCCGGCGCCGGTGGCGAGTGCGGCCGGGACCACGGTGACCAGAGTTACGATCGGGGCGGTCGCGGCCACGCCGACGAAGGCGATGGAGGCGGCGCCCACCCGTCCGGATGCCAGACCCGCCTCGGATGTCTCCACAGATCCATTCAGTCGCAACCCGTCGAGTTTGACAACCGTACGTATCGGCGCACTGACCGTTCGTGACCAGGTTGGCACGAACGCCGAACAGCATGCGCGTTTCCCTCAGCTGAGGGCTCCGGTCGCCGACTGCAACCACGTGCTCGCCACCCAGCAACTGACGGAGTTTCTCGCCGTCGTAGCCGACCGACCCGACGAGGCTGCCGCCCAGCATGCCGCTGTCGAGTGTGCGTCGCGTGCCCTCGGGGCCGACCTCGCGGTACTGACGATCGACGGCGGAATAGCCGCCGCGATCGGTCTTCCCGCCGACGAGATCCCGGTCTACGCGTTGACCGCCGGCTATCACGTCGGCCATCCTGCGACGCTGCGCGCCGGGGAGGTCGTCTACTCGCTCGCGGTCGCCCCGCTCGGCGGCGCCTCCTCCGGGATGCTCGTGCTCGGCCGCCGCTCCGGTGACTTCACCGACGAGGAGGTGTGCCTGCTCCGCGGCATGGCCCGGGTGCTGGAGCTGAGCCTGCAGGCGTTGCACCTGGTCGAGGCGGAGCGTCGCCAGGCTGAGGAGAACAACCGCCTGATCGACTCGCTGCAGCGCCGGCAGCGGCTGTTCGACGAGCTCAGCACGGTGCAGCGGGCGATCGCCCGGCGGGAGCCGCTGCGCCGGATCCTGGACCGGGTCACCGCGGGCGTCGCCGAGCTGCTGAACGTCGACATCGCCGGCCTGGTCGTGCTGGAGAGCGACGAGCCCGGCCGGATGAGCCTGGTCTCCGGCGCCGGCGTGCCGGACGAGGTGCTGGCCCGGATGCAGCGCATCCCGGTCACGTCGCTCGCCGTCGCCGGGCTCGCGATCATGGGCGACGAGCTGGTCGCCGTGGACGACTACGCCAACTCGCCGATCGCCGTGCCGGAGATGGTGGCGAACCGGATCAAGAGCGTGATCGCCGTGCCGGTGCACGAGAACGGCGTGGTCGTGGGCGCCATGTTCGCCGGGTCGCACACCGAGCCGCGTACCTGGGACAAGGCCTCGCAGGAGATGCTGCTGGCCTTCGCCGAGCACGCCGGCCTCGCGGTCGCCGACGCGCGGACGCTCCGCGAGATGAACGCGTCGTTCCATGACGCGCTGACCGGGCTGGCCAGCCGCTCGCTGTTCGTGACGCGGATGGAGAACACCCTGCGCGCGGCCCGCCCCGGTGGGGTCGCCGCGCTGCTGATCGGCCTCGACCGGTTCAAGATGATCAACGACTCGCTCGGGCACACCTCCGGCGACCAGTTGCTCGCCCTGGTGGCCGACCGGCTGCGGGACTGCCTGCGCACCGACGACACCGCGGCCCGGCTCGGCGGCGACGAGTTCGCCGTGCTGCTGCCGGAGACCGGCTCGATGGAGGCCGCCCTCCCGGTGGCCCGGCGGATCGTCTCGGCGATGCGCGACCCGTTCGACCTGGACGGCCGCGAGACGTTCGTGACCTGCAGCATCGGCCTGGCCTTCAGCGAGCCGGGCGAACTCGACGCCCAGGAGTTGCTGGTCCGCTCCGACCTGGCGCTCTTCGAGGCGAAGAAGAAGGGCAAGGACCAGTACGCCATCTTCGAGCCGTCGATGCGCGAGTCCTTCCAGAAGCACCTGGAGATGGAGGCCGACCTGCGCCGGGCCGTGCTGCGGCACGAGTTCCAGCTGCGGTTCCAGCCGATCGTACGGCTGGCCACCGGCGAGATCTCCGGGCTGGAGGCGCTGGTCCGGTGGCAGCACCCGGAGCGCGGGATGATCCCGCCGCTGGACTTCATCCCGCTGGCCGAGGAGACCGGGATGATCGTCCCGATCGGCGAGTGGGTGCTGCGTGAGGCCTGCCGTCAGGCCGCCCGGTGGAACGCGCAGCGCAGCATGGAGCAGTGGCTGACGGTCAGCGTCAACCTGTCGGCGGTGCAGCTGGACCGTGCCGACCTGCCGGAGGTGGTGGGCGCTGCGCTGACCGACAGCGGGCTGCCGGCGCACCGTCTGGTGATCGAGCTGACCGAGTCGCTGCTGGTGGACCACCGCCAGGAGACCCTGGAGCGGCTGCACGCGATCAAGGCCCTCGGCGTACGGCTGGCGATCGACGACTTCGGCACCGGCTACTCGTCGCTGGCATATCTGCGGCGGTTCCCGGTCGACATCATCAAGATCGACAAGTCGTTCGTGGACGATGTCGGCGACGTGCCGGCCGCGGCGGCCCTGACGCTCGGGATCATCCAGCTCGGCCAGGCGCTGCAGCTCTCCACGGTCGCCGAGGGCATCGAGGACGCCGGGCAGCTCAGTGAGCTGGCCGACGGCAACTGTGAGCTGGGCCAGGGCTACTACTTCGCCGAGCCGCTGACCCCCGACGCGATGCAGGCGCTGCTGTTCCCGGAAGCGCCCGAGAGAACGGCCGACAAGCAGTAGACCCGCCCTCGACCCCGTACGTTCCCTCCGGGTTCACGTACGGGGTCGACGGTGTTCGGCATGGACGTTGTGCTGACCGTCGTGGTGCCGGTCTACGCGGTCGCGGACTACCTTCACCAGTGCCTCGACTCGATCCGGGCCGGGCTGACCCCGGAGGAGAACGCGTCGGTCGAGGTCATCGCGGTGGACGACGCCTCACCGGACGACTGCGGCGCGATGCTCGACGCGTACGCCGCCCGTCACGGTGACCTGCGGGTCGTGCACCTGAGCAGCAACGTCGGCCTGGGCCTGGCTCGCAACGCGGGCCTGGCCGAGGCCCGCGGCCGGTTCGTGTGGTTCGTCGACAGCGACGACGTGCTGCCGGCCGGCTCGGTCCGGGCCGTGCTGGAGCGGCTGGCCGAGACCGACCCCGACGTGCTGCTCATCGACCATCTGCGGATGCACGAGGACGGCCGGCTGCAGACCGACGCGAGCTCGGCGCTGCTGGCCGGCCCACCCGACCGGCACCGGCTGATCGGCCTGCAGCACACCGCGTGGAACCGGATCATGCGGCGCGACTTCCTGGCCAAGCACGACCTGCGGTTCCCTGCCGGGTGGTACGAGGACGTGCCGTTCAGCAACCCGGTCCTGATCGCCGCCGAGCGCCTCGACGTGCTGAACCGGGTCTGCTACCACTACCGCATCGGCCGGGAGGGCGCGATCACCGCCACCCGCAGCGACCGGCACTTCGAGGCGTTCGGTCAGTGGGACCGCTTCTACGCCTGGCTGGACGACGCCGGCGCCGACCCCGCGCTGCGCGTCCGTGTCTTCACCCTGATGATCAGCCACCTGCTCGTCGTCGCCGGCAACGAGAACCGGATGCACCCGAGCCGCCGCCGCGCGTTCTTCCGGGAGATCGCGGCGCTGCACCGGCGGCACCGGCCCACCGGCTATCTGCCGCCGGCCGGTGCCTCGGGGCTCAAGCACCGGCTAGTCGCCGCGAACAGCTACCCGCTGTACGCGGCCCTGCGCGCCGGCTACCGGCTGGCCGGCCTGCGCCGCCGGGGCACCCAACGGACACCTGCGGTTTCCCCGGACATCCCCTCGGCGCCACAGCGGGTCAAGACCACCTCCATACCTTGACGGCGTGCTTCGACCCGCCCGTGACTCCGACCGTGACCTGGTCCTTCCCTGGCGCAACCACCCGTCGGTGCGTGCCGTCAGCCTGACCACGCACGAGATCCGACCCGACGAGCACGCCGCCTGGTGGGCCCGGCGCAGCGATGACGTCCTGATCTACGAGGAGGACGGCGTCCCGGCCGGGGTGGTGATCTTCGACGGCTCCACGTGGTCGTTCTACCTCGACGTCGAGGGCCTCGGCCGGCGCCTGCTGCCCGCGTGGATGCGGCTGGAGAAGGAGGCCGTCGAGCACGCGTTCGGCCCGCTCGGCCTGGACACCCTCGGCGGCGAGACGCTCGCCGAGAACACGCAGGTCCTCGCGCTGCACCGGCGATTCGGGTTCCGCGAGACACGCAGATACGAACGGCTGGTCGACGGCGTGCCGAAGACGGTCGTCTGGACGGAGAGAAGCAGATGAGCAACAGGAAGCCGTACATCGTCGCGGAGATGTCGGGCAACCACAACGGTTCGCTCGACCGGGCGCTGGCCCTGGTGGACGCCGCGGCCGAGGCCGGCGCCGACGCCATCAAGATCCAGACCTACACCGCGGACACCATGACCGTGGACGTCAAGCACCCGCGGTTCCAGATCTCCGCCGGGCACGACCTGTGGGGTGGCGACTACCTCTACCAGCTCTTCGAGCGGGCGCACACGCCGTGGGACTGGCACGCGCCGATCTTCGAACGCGCGCGGGAGCGGGGTATCACGCCGTTCTCCAGCCCGTTCGACCGGACCGCTGTCGAGCTGCTGGAGAAGCTGGACGCGCCGATGTACAAGATCGCGTCCTCGGAGATCACCGACCTGCCGCTGATCCGGCTGGCCGCCTCGACCGGCAAGCCGATCATCATCTCCACCGGCATGGCCACGCTCCGCGAGATCACCGCCGCGGTGGAGGCCGCCCAGGGCGCCGGCGCCACCGACGTCACCGTGCTGAGCTGCACCGCCTCCTACCCGGCCCCGCCGGAGGAGACCAATCTGCGGCGCATCCCGGTGCTGGCCGAGGCGCTGCAACTGCCGATCGGGCTGAGCGACCACACGATGGGCATCGGCGTGCCGATCGCCGCCGTCGCGTACGGCGCGGTGCTGATCGAGAAGCACTTCACCCTGGATCGGGCCGACGGCGGTGTGGACTCCGCCTTCTCCCTCGACCAGGCCGAGCTGAAACTGCTGGTCACCGAGTCGGAGCGGGCCTGGCAGGCGCTCGGCACCACGGCGATCGGCCCGACCGAGGCGGAGCAGGAGAGCCTGCGGTTCCGCCGCTCGCTCTACGTGGTCACCGACGTGCGGGCCGGCGATCCGGTCACCGAGGAGAACGTCCGCTCGATCCGGCCGACCGGCGGGCTCGAACCGGACCTGATCGGGACCGTGCTGGGCCGTACCTTCACCGTCGACGCGGCCAAGGGCACACCGCTCACCTGGGATCTGATCTAGACCGAACGGAGAAGGGGGCGGCCGCGGCCGCCCCCTTCGCTATTTCTTGACCTTCTTGTACGCCCGTTTCGCCAGCATCAGCCCGCGGGCGCCCCAGCCGCGCCGGAGCAGTTGCAGCTCCCAGTCCATCCGGCTGAGCGCCGCGTCGCGGGACTGGATCATCTGCTCGTTCCACTCCATCATCGCCAGCAGGTGGCTGGCTTCGTACCGCTGCCGCCAGAGCGCCTCGGTCAGCTCGTGATAGCCGGTCACGTCGACCGGCGCGGTGCCTGGGCGCACGGCGAGCAGCGCCAGCCGCTGCGCCTGCAGCCCGGCCTGGTCCAGGTCGAACTCGGCGCCGTCGATCGTCAGCTGCAGGTCGATCGCGGCCCGCAGCTCCTCGTCGGTGAGGCTGCGCCCGGCCATCCCGACCAGGATCGCGGCCAGGTCGGCGGCGCTCGCGGTGATCGGCCACGGATGCGGGCGGCCCCAGGTGATCAACCGGACCGCGAACTGCCACAGCGTCCGGACCAGGACGAGCTGGGCGGGCAGCGGCTCGGCCGGCTCCCAGCGGGCGGAGAGCACCACCGGTCCGTCACCGGTGATCCCGATGCTGGAGAAGTCGGCGAGCGCCTCGGGGCCGCCGACCGGGCCGGAGCCGAGCCAGGACTCGTACCGGGCGATCTCCTGCCGCAGCCCGCGCACGTCGGCGGCCGCGCAGAGCTCCAGCAGCCGCTCCTCCCACTGCCGGCCGGCGACCGGCCGGATCACCTCGACCCGGCGCAGACCCTGGACCTCACGCGGATCCTCGGCCGGGGCCAGCATCCGCGGGCCGTCCGCCTCGACGGCGTAGACCCCGTTCACGTCGCCGACCAGCACGTCGTGCCGGTGTCGCGGGCGGTCCTCGTCGCCCGGGGCGTGGGCCACCACCAGCCAGCCGCCGGCCACGGTGTCCTCGGCGCCGGCCCGCAGCGCGCGGCTGATCAGCTTGCGCGGATCGCTGAGCACCGGGCGGCCACGGAAGGCCGTGGTGTAGGCCTGCGCCAGCACCGTGGCCAGCCAGGGCCGCGCCGGTGACGTGACGTCGCCGAGCGCGTCGCCGCCGATCAGTACAGCCGGGGCGCCCGGCTCCGGGAAGGCCGCGTAGTCGGCGTCGATCACCAGTCCGGCGCCGGCGAGGTGGGCGGTCAGCTGGGCGCGTGCGGCCGGGCTGGCGTCCGCCTCGCCGGGGTACCAGGCGGCGTCGTCGCGGAACCGGCTGCCCGGGTCGAGCCGGACGGTGTGGTGCACGCCGAGCTGGTTGTCGTGCATCAGGATCAGGGTGCCGCCGGGACGCACCGCACCGGCCAGGCGGTCGAGCAGCTCGACGGCGGAGAGCTGCTCACCCTCCGCGGAGTTCAGGCGTCGCACTCCGTCGGTGGCGACGACCAGGTCGTACCCCGAAGTCAGATCGATCTTGCCGAAGGCGCCGGAGATCACGGTGACCGCCGGATGGGCGCCCGCGGCCCGCTCCGCGTCGGCGAGCGACCGCAGCGCCCAGGTCACCTCGGCGCCCCCGGCGGCGAGCGCGGCCACCAGGCCGGCCGGGTGCGGCCCGGCGATCAGCACGGTACGGCCGGGGCCGCTCGACTCGGCGACCAGGTGCCCGAGCAGCGCGTTGCGCGGGCCGGCCGGATCGCTCCAGTTGAACATCTCACCACCTGCACGGACCAGGTTGGTCAGCGGCGGGGCGGCGAGCGCCGCGGCCATGTCCGGACGGTCCGGGATCACACGTACCCTTCCTTCGGCCAGCCGAGGAGCTTGCGCAGCTCCTGCGGGGAGGCCAGTTCGTCGGCGCCCAGCTGGATGCGGGCGAGTCGGTGGCAGGTCTCGAAGTCGGTCTCCCGGCCGTAGAGCTCCGGCCACTGGCGGTGCAGGCGGGGTTCGCCACCGAACGTCATGTCGGCGTTGTCCAGGACCATCGGGTCGCCGTAGACGGCCGCCTCCCGGCCGGCGAGCAGCCCGTACCAGATCGCGCTGCACAGCCGGTTGGAGACCACCCGGCGGTGCCGGCGCAGCTCGGCGAGCTGGCCGACGAGGAAGTCGCGGTTGTGATCGCGCCACCAGAAGCCCCGGTACCCATGGCAGATGACCCGGAACCCGGCCCGCTCGTAGAGGTGACGGACCGAGCGCATCCGGTACTCGTTCCAGTACAGGCAGGCGGTGATCGGCCCGGTCTCGGTCGCCTTCACCTCGTCGATGAGCCGCTGGTGGTCGCCGTGCACCTGCTGGCCCTCCCAGCCGTGGAAGGGGTAGAAGATGGTCCCCTCACCCGGCTCGGCGGGCGGCGGCGTCATCTCGACCAGGTAGGCGAACGGGGCGCCCACCACGACCACGTCACGGCGGCCCTGCGACCAGGATCGGCGGCGGGTCTCCTCGGACCAGACCAGCAGGGGCGTGCCGGAGACGTACGGCGTACCCGGGGCCAGTCCGTCCCCGATGTTCCAGCCGTGCTGGAGATATCCCTGGATCCGGGGCGGATGCAGCGGCTCCGGCATCTCGCAGTACCGGGCCAGGATGTGGGAGTGCCCGTAGTGGTGATTGGCGTGGTGCATCGTCTTCCGCTCCATCCGCGTGCGGAGCCGCACGTTATCAGCTTTTCCGGCGATGAACCTGCCCACTTTGCCCATTTTTGTAAGCATTCTGCGAACGATGCCGCCGGCAGACAATCACGAAGTCACCACCTCGACAGCCAGAATTCAGGCGGGCGCCCCCACCCGGGGCACTCAGCGGACTATCAAGATCGTGTTCTACAGTGGACGAACAGGTCCGCTCTCCAGCAGGAGCGCCTGGACCGGCCGGGGTGGGCGCCGCCACGTCCCCCCGGCCACCCCACGGCCGGTCGGCTAACGTCGGCGGGTGATGGATCTCGACGTGCACCCCGCCGACCTGGCCGCCGTCGCCGCCGGTGGCGTGCTCGGCGCCCTGACCCGGTTCGGCATCGCCACCGCCTGGCCGCACGAGCCGGGCGGTTTCCCGTGGGCCACCTGGGCGATCAACGTGTCCGGTTGTTTCCTGATCGGGGTGCTCTACACCCGGGTCCGGGGCCGGATTCCACGACTGCTCCTCGGGACCGGGTTCCTCGGCGGCTACACCACCTTCTCCACCGCGATCGCCGAGGTCTCCCAGGCCGGTCTCGTCTACCTGGCCGCCACCCTGATCGGCGCGGTGGCGGCGGTCGCCGCCGGAAGCGTCCTGGCCCGATGACCGCCCTGCTGGTGGCCCTCGGCGCGGCGGTCGGCGCGCCGCTGCGGTTCCTCACCGACCGGGTGATGCAGGCCCGGTTCGGGACGGCCTTCCCGTGGGGCACGCTGACCGTCAACGTGGCCGGCTCGTTCGTCCTCGGACTGGTCCTCGGGCTGCCGCTGGCCCCCGGAGCGGTGGCCCTGCTCGGCACCGGGTTCTGCGGGGCGCTCACCACGTACTCGACGTTCAGCTGGGAGATCCTGGCCCTCACCCGGCGGCGGGAGATCCTCGCCGCCACCGGTTACGCGCTGCTGAGCATCACGGCCGGAATGGGCGCCGCCGTGATCGGCGGCGCCCTGGGTCACCTGATCAGCTGATCAGGGCCGGCTCCCGGTCGTCCGGGCGAACCGGGACGTCCTGCGCGGGCGGCTCGTGAGCGATCTCCGGCAGCCGGCCCAGCCACTTCGGCAGCCACCAGTTGGCACGGCCCAGCAGCGTCATCACCGAGGGCAACAGCACCGCCCGGATGAGCGTGGCGTCCAGCAGGACCGCCGCGGCCAGACCGACGCCCAGCTCCTTGGTGGCGGTCAGCGGCAGCGTGGCGAAGAGCGCGAACACCGCGACCATCACCACCGCGGCGCTGGTGATCACGCCGGCGGTCCGGCCGATGCCCTCGCGGACCGCGTCCCGCGTCGACAGCCCTCGGTCGTGCCCCTCACGGATCCGGCTGACCACGAAGACGTGGTAGTCCATCGAGAGCCCGAAGAGGATCACGAAGAGGAACATCGGGATCCAGTTGGTGATGCCCCCGCCGGAGACGAAACCGAGCTGCTCCTCGAAGTGCCCGTACTGGAAGACGTAGACCAGCATGCCGTAGCAGGCCGCGACCGACAGCAGGTTGAGCACGAGCCCGGTGACCGCGACCACGACCGACCGGAACGACACCAGCAGCAGGACGAAGGCCAGCCCGAGGACGAAGGCGAACACCAGCGGCAGGGTCTTGGCGAGCTGCTCGTTGTAGTCGACGCCACCAGCTGTGGAGCCGGTGACCAGCGCCGTGGCCCCGCCGATCCGGCCGAAGGTGTCCGGCACGACCCGCTCGCGCAGCAGCTTCAGCGCGTCGACGGCGACATCGTCGCTCTCCTTGCCGGCCAGGCCGACCGAGACCACCGCGACGGTCCCGGCCGGGTTGATCTCGACGTCGACCGGCTCGACCAGTTTCCCGCCGCTGCCGGCGACGGCCGCCTTGAACGCGGTCAGCGTCCGCTCGAACTCCGCCGACCGGACCGAGTCGTCCCGCACCACCACCTGGGCCGGAGTGGTCTTGCTCGGGAAGGCCTCGCCGATGGCGAGGAAGGTCTGCACCACCGGGGCGTCCGGCGAGATGTCCTGGATGGCCTGGCCGCGGGTCTTCAGATCGAGTGCGGGGAAGGCCAGTGCGGCCAGCGCGGCGACGGCGACGATCGCCGAGAGCAACGGCTTGGCGAGTACGACCCGGAGCAGCGCGTTCCACACCCGGCCGGCACTGTCGCGCCGGTACAGCCCGGGGATCTTGATGGCGTCGACCCGGTCGCCCAGCGCCGAGAGCAGCGCTGGGAGCACGGTCAGCGAGCCGAGTACGGCCGTGGCCACCACCAGGATGGTGCCGGCGGCGAAGCTGACGAAGACGACGTCCTGGGTGAAGAACATGCCGGCCATGGCGATCATGACGGTCAGCCCGGAGACCCAGACCGAGCGGCCCGAGGTCTGCGCCGCGATCATCAGTGCCCGGTGCGGGTCGACGCCCCGGCGGCGCTCGTCACGCTCCCGGCGGATGTAGAACAGGCAGTAGTCGACGCCGACGGCCAGACCGATCAGCAGCATGACGTGGGTGGTCTCGTCGACCGCGGGAGCGAACCGGCTCGCCGCCGCCATCAGGCCGATCGCCGCGACCACCGACATGATCGCCAGGAGCACCGGCAGGAACGACGCGACCACCGCGCCGAAGGCCACCAGCAGGATGCCGAGCGTGACCGGGATGGAGAGCATGCCCAGCCGGTTCAGGCCGCCCTCCAGCTCCTCACTGACCAGCTGGTCGGCGCTCGCCCCGCCGGCCTCGGCGATATAGAGGTCGGGGTGGGCGCTCTGCACCCGGGCGACCGCCTCCAGGGCCGGGCCGACCCGCTCCTCCGCCGTACCGGGATCACCGGTGACGCTGAAGGTGATCAGCGTGGACCGGCCGTCCGCCGAGTCGATCGGCGGCTGCACGCCGGTGACGTCCCGGACCGTTCCGAGGACCCGGGTGACCTCCTCCGCAGCGGCCACCCGGTTCGTGCCGGCCCGGTTCTGGATCAGCACCATCTCGCCGGCCGGCTGCTCGGGGAAACCGGCCGCCGCGACGATCCGGTCGGCATCGCCGGAGTCGCCGTGCCCGGCCGTGCCCTCGTCCGCCTGGCGGGTGCCGATCTGGGCGCTGAGGACCACCGTCGCGATGACGAAGGCGATCCAGCCGGCTATCGCGAGCGCCCGATGGCGGGCACTCCAGATCGCGACACGAGCCGCGATCCCCTTGACGTCTTCTCTGTTCTCCATGGGGAAGACGCTATGGATTGCGCAGTGGCCGATCGATATGGCGGACACCCGGGTCCGGGGTAGGGCCAGCCCTACGGCTGAAGGTAGGCCAGCACCGCCAGGACCCGCCGGTGCTGCTCCTCGTCCTGGTGCAGACCGAGCTTGGTGAAGATGTTGCGGACGTGCTTCTCCACCGCGCCGTCGGTGACCACCATCTTGCGGGCGATCGCGGTGTTCGACATGCCCTCGGCCATCAGCCCCAGCACCTCCCGCTCGCGCGGGGTGAGGCTGCGCATCGGGTCGTCCCGGCGGCGCCGGACCAGCAGCTGGGCGACCACCTCGGGGTCCAGCACGGTGCCGCCCTCGGCCACCCGCCGGAGCCCGTCGAGGAACTCGGCGACGAGCGACACCCGGTCCTTGAGCAGATAGCCGACCGCCCCGCGGCGGTCGGCCAGGAGATCGTCGGCGTACGACACCTCGACGTACTGGGAGAGCACCAGGATCGGGCTGCCCGGCACCGCGGCCCGGGCCTCGACAGCCGCACGGAGCCCCTCGTCGGTGTGCGACGGCGGCATCCGGACGTCCACGATGGAGACGTCCGGACGGTGTTCCTTGATCGATTGAACGAGGGAGGGCCCGTCCCCGACAGCCGAGACGACGGTATGACCGTTCTCCTCGACGAGCCGGATCAGGCCCTCTCGCAACAGCACCGCATCGTCGGCTATGACCACCCGCATCCGCTCATGCTGTCAGATCGCGTTCGTTCTAGAGGGGCAGCGCCGCGGTGAGGCGTGTGCCGCCGTCCTGCGGGCTGTCCACCGCGAGGACTCCCCCGGCGGCGCGCACCCGGTCGTCCAGGCCGGACAGCCCGTGCCCCTTGGCCAGGCTCGCCCCGCCCACACCGTCGTCGGCGACCGTCACGATCAGGCCGGTGGCGATCCGCTGCACGCTGACCTGCACCTCGCTGGCGTGACTGTGCTTGGCGACGTTGGTCAGCGCCTCGGCCACCACGAAGTAGGCGGTCGACTCGACCCCCGGGTCCAGCCGCTCCATCGCCGGCGCATCCAGGTCGACCGGGATCGTGCACCGGCCGGCCAGCGCGGTCAGCGCCGCCTGCAGGCCCCGGTCCACCAGGATCGGCGGGGCGATGCCGCGGGACAGGGCACGCAGCTCGTCCAGGGTCTCCCGGGTCTGGGTGAGCGCCTCGGCCACGATCGCCCGGGCCCGCTCGGGGTCGTCGGCGAACTGCTGCTCGGCCCGGCCCAGGTCCATCGCGAGGCGGACCAGCCGCTGCTGCGGGCCGTCGTGGATGTCGCGCTCCAGCTTGCGCAGCGCCACCGCCTCGGCCGAGACCGCGGCCGCCTTCTGCAGCTGTGCCACATCCCGCGCCTGCTCGGCCTCGGTCACCTGCCGGCGCAGCTCGTACACACTGACCAGCAGGCCCCGGGCGAACCAGGCCTCCATCAGCGCGACGCCGCGGACCACCCAGGACAGGGTGCCGGCGAAGAAGACGCCGATCGCGAAGTTGAGCAGCATCCGGTTGGCCATCGTGTCCTGGAAGCCGAGGAGCTCGTGCAGCTCGTAGTTGTCCGGCGGGTGCGGCAGCGACCAGTCCCAGAGCGGGTAGGAGAGGCCGCCGAGCGCGAGCGCCCACCAGACGACGACGAAGCAGAAGCCGATGGTGCTCGGGATGAACCGGAAGATCGCGTGCACCAGGTCGAGCCAGGTCTGCCCGTCGCTCAGCGGCCCGAGGGTGCGGCGCAGAAAGCCCTCGCCACGCTTGCTCCGATAGATCGGGTGGGTGCTCTTCACGCCGATGACCGGGCCGATCCGGGCCCGCTCGGCCATGGCGAACCCGCGGGCCAGCATCAGCGTGCCCACCAGGACCGGGAGGCCGATCCAGATGATCGCGGTGCTGATGCCCACGGCGAAACCGGTGATGCCGACGACCAGCGTGATCAGGCCGATCGGGAAGCCGAGCAGTACGTACTGGGTGTCGATGCCCAGCTGGCGCAGGTAGCGCCGGGCGGGGCTACGGGTGGGCGCCGGTTCGGCGTAGGTGGTGGTCATGTCATAGACGCTAGGCATCCGGCGCCTCCCCGGCGATCCCGTGGACCGCCCGCCCGGCGGTAGGGTTAACCCGACCTCGACGTCAGCTCGTAGACGGTCACCGGCCCACCCGAGTGCCGCAGCTCCGCGACGGCGGCCAGGTTCGGTGACACGGCCCCGGCCCGGCGGTCGGCGAAAAGCCACCGTACGCCGTATTCGTCGCGCAACCGGGCGACATCGGCCGGATCCCCGTCCCGGAAGACCCGCTCGTTGAGCGCGAACCGCGCCGGGTCCGGCGCCGGCTGCTGGGTGTAGTTGAGCCCGCCCGCCCCGTGCGCGGCCACCGCCTCGTCGGCGTATCCCCAGCTCTCGACGAAGGCCCGCCGGCCGCCGAGCCCGGCCACCCAGAAGCCCCGGGCGTCGCACCGGACCGGTGGGTTCATCGGTGAGCAGTGCACGTTGGTGGCGACCAGATCCTCCTCGCCGGCGTGCTCGTCGAGCCAGAGCGCGGCCCGCATCTCGGCGGCGGTGATCGTCGTCGGCGTGACGGTGGTGCGCTTCGGCGGCACTGTCACCGCGCTGCCGCCGATCTGGTAGCCCGCCTGCGCGAGACTGCCCCCGGCGACCGCGGCGATCACCAGCACGGGCAGCGCCCGGACCGCCCGCGACCGCCAGATCGCCACCGCGATCAGCGACGCCACGACCATCACCGCGGCGGTGGTCAGCACCGGCACGGCCAGCGCCCACGCCCACCCGGCCACCGACGGCCGGGCCGGTGCGCCCGGCCCCGGGGCGAGCAGCTGCCAGACCGCACCTGCCGACGCCCCGGCCAGGGCGATCCACCAGTTGCGGACCCGGTCGGTGAGCGCCCACGCGGTCAGCGCGGCCGCGGCCGGGAGGACACCGGTGAAGAAGTACCCCTGGCTCAGCGACGGGTGCGCGAACGTCCACAGTCCACCGGCGCCGGCCACGACGATGCCGCCGAGGAGCCAGCGTCCCGGATCGGTACGGTCCACCACGCCGTCCGGTCCCGCGGGCGGCAGCACCAGCCCGATCAGACGCGGCGCCTGCATCAGCGCCCACCAGGCCACCAGGCCGAGGATGAACACCCAGCCGGCCGCCGAGGCCTTCGCCATGCCGGGCAGCAGGAAGCCGCCCAGGCCGAGCCCGTCGTTGCGGCCGAGCGTCGTGCTGTACGGCTTGACCCAGTGCAGCGCCTGCAACGGCTGCACGGTCAGGATGCTCGCCCCGCCGCCGGCGAAGAGCCGCTGCCCCAGCAAAATGCCGAAGACGATCGCGCCGAGCAGGCCCACCGCCGGCCACGGGATCCGCCGGTGACGCCAGAGCAGCACCACACCGGCCAGCCCGACACCGGCGGCGAGCGGCGGCAGCACACTCGACTTCGCCCCCGCGCAGACCAGCGCGAGGACCGGCAGCAGCGCCCACGCCACCCGGCTCAGCGACCGGCCGCGCAGTGCCTGGAGGGCGGCCAGAGTGAAAAGACCGATCAAGGGCATGGCGTACGTCTGCGACGGGCTGACCAGCGACACCGGAAGGCCGCTGTTCACCGGGCCGGTGGGGCTGCCCAGGGTGAGGGCGTGACCGGCGAAGCCCAGCGCGGCCGCGATCGCTCCGGCCTGCCAGCGCCCGGCGGCCGTCCGCCCGACCGCCGCGAAGGTGACCACAGCGGCCGCCGTGACCGGCAGGATCCAGAGCCGCAGCAGCACGGTCGCCGGCGGGATGCCGGTGATCATGCTCGCCGTGGCGATGTCCGCGTCGGAGAGGTAGTGGTACCGCAGCTCGTCCCCCGCGAGTTGCGGCACCTGGAACGGCATCGTGCGGGTCATCTCGTGCACGAGCGCCAGGTGGTAGTAGAGGTCCTGGTAGATGACACCGGTGGCGGGCGGCAGCGGGTTCGTCTCGAAGATCGACACGCCCCAGAGCGCGACCACCGTGAGCACCCCGGCGACCACCCAGGACCAGGCGATCGGCAGCGGGTCCGGCTCGCTGATCCGCCAGTGCCGGCGCAGCAGCGGGACCAGCGCGAAGACGCCGATGATCAGGACCGGCCAGGCGATCAGCAGATGCTGCGCGCCGAGGGCCGCGCCGAGGGCCCAGCCGGCCAGCAGGACCAGCAGGCCGGTGGCCGCGCCGAGGCCGAGATCCTCCGGCCAGTTGCCGCGGGAGCCGAACAGGGCGCGGAAGACCAGGGTGCCGGGTACGGCCACGGCGGCCAGGAAATACACCGCGTACAGCGCGATCTGGCGATCCGGGGTCCCGAAGAAGTGCAGGACGGCGAAGGCGGTCGCGGCCGGGACGAACCACGGCAGCAACCGCCCCCAGGCGGCACGGGTCACGGCGTGGTGGCCGGAGTGCGCTGGGCCGGGACGATCGGAGCGGGTGTCTCGGCCGAGTCCGACCCGATGTGGAAGGCGGGACGGCTCTGCAGGGTGCGGTAGATGCGGGCCACGTACTCACCGAGCAGGCCCAGGCAGATCAGCTGGACCGCGGCGAACAGCAGAACCGCCAGGAACAGCGAGGTCCAGCCCGGGATGACGGTGCCGTTCGCCCACACCACCAGGCCGAAGACCATCGCCACCAGGGACGCGGCGAACGCGGCCATGCCGAGCCAGGTGGCCAGGCGCAGCGGGGCCGCGGTGAAGTCGGCGGTGCTGTCCCAGGCGAGGGCGACCATCTTGCGCAGCGGGTACTTCGTCTCGCCGGCCGCGCGCCGCTCCCGGGTGTAGGCGACGGCGCCGGAGGAGAAGCCGAGCGACGGGATCAGCAGCCGGTAGACCGGGACCCGTTCCGGCATGCGCCGCAGCACGTCCACGACCGCGCGGCTGACCAGGCGGAAGTCCCCGGCCTGGGAGGGCAGGTCGGGGCCGACGATCCGGCGCATCAGGCGGTAGTAGAGGCCCGCGGTGTTCCGCTTGAACACGGTGTCGGTCGTCCGGTCGCCGCGTACGCCGTACACCACATCGAGGTTCTGCTCGACCGCCACCCGCAGCATCTCGCGGATCGTCTCCGGCGGGTCCTGCAGGTCGGCGTCGATGCTGACCACCCACTCGCCGAACGACCGGTGCAGACCCGCGGTGAGGGCGGCCTGGTGCCCGCTGTTGCGGCGGAGCCGGATCAGCCGCAGCTCCGGCCACTCGGCCCGGTGCTGCTCGACGAGGCTCGCGGTGGCGTCGGCGCTGCCGTCGTCCACCGCGATCACCTCGTATCCGACGTCGAGGGAGTCGAGGACCGGCCGCAGCCGCGCGACGAGGGCCGGGATGACCGCTTCCTCGTTGTACATCGGGATCACTACTGACAAAGCAGTCATTGCAGCGTCGTCAATCTCGTGAATTCGCGTTTGAGGTCATAGCCGTCCCAGATCGCGCCGAAGGTCAGCGCCGAACCGAACGGGACGATCCGGTCCACGCCGCGACCGCCCAGCTCGGTGGCGAAGGCGCGCAGCTCGGCCGGGGTGAAACCGAAGTAGCTGACGGTCTGGTCCTGCCGGTTCATCGCCGGGACCAGGTCGGTGAGGGAGCCGACCTCGGCGAACGGGAACGCGCCGGCGCCGATCCAGCGCCGGGGCGCCCGCTCGGCGCCGGCCAGGGTGACCGCGGTCAGCCGGTTGTCCGGGAAGTCCAGGGCGGTCGCGGCGCCGGTGGCGGCCAGCTCGTACGCGTTGACCCGCTTCTCCACCGCCATCGCCGGGTCGACGGTCCAGCCGCGCCGGTCCACCACGTCGAGCAGCAGCTCCACGAACTCGGCCCGGATGCCGGTGGTGTCCCCGCCGCCGACCAGGAAGATCGTCCGCGGGGAGGAGCAGGCGGCCTGGTCGAACCAGTAGGCGTCGTTGGCGAACCCGACCACGGCGGCGCGGCGTGCGTCCGGGTCGGCGGCCCGCCAGCCGGGGGCCGACAGGACCGCCCAGGACGTACGGTCCGGGAAGGTCAGGTCTCGCGCCGACGGCTTGAGCGGATGCTTGCGGATGGTGTCGACGGCACGGTCGCCGCCCCAGATCACCCGCAGGTCACACCATTTGCTGAGAGCGGCGGTGATCGTGTCGTCGTACCCGTAGGTGACCATCCGCTGGGTACGGGCGATCACCGGGTCCGCGTCGACCGCGTTCAGCGCCTCCAGGATCACCTCGGCGGCGCCCGCGGACCGCGACGAGATCCGGACCACGTTGTGGTTGCCGGCCAGCGCCGAGATCGCCCAGGAGTAGACGAAGATCGTGTCCACGTTGGCCGGTGGCACGTGGAAGACGTTGCCCCTCGGGAAGACGAGCGCCTCCTGCCGCGCCGTCATCGCCTCGACCGACCGTTTCAGCTCGGCCGGCCGCAGGAAGTAGCCGAGCGACCCCAGCTCGGGGAATCGCCGGGCCACCGCGGGCGCCAGCAGCCGGCGGGCCAGCGCGGCGAGGAAGTCGACCACCCGCGGGTCACCGACGGCGAGCCGGTCCGCCGAGGGCGCCGTCAGGTCGCCCTCGGCCCCGAAACGGAACCTCATGAGTCAGCGCTCCGATACGTGTCCGAGCAGCCCCGGGCCTCGGCGCGGGGCAGCCGGCCGAGCACCGAGAAGCGTTTGCCGGGCCAGTCCCCGTCGTCGATGCCGTGCACCACGCCGAGGTCCTCGGTGAGCAGCACGTGACCGGGGTACGAGGTGGGCAGCGTGCTCACCACCTCGAGCAGGCCCGGTTCGCCGGGCGGGAGCTCCGCCCAGGTCTCCGGGTCACGAACCACCACGTCCGCGAAGTCCGGGCAGTACAGCGATCCACCCGACGGGCCCTCGAGAAAGATCGTCCCGATCTGCTCGACCATGCCGTAGAAGTTGTGGATCCGGGTGAGCCCGACGGCCGCCAGCCGGTTGCGGAACTCCTCCGGGGAGACGGCCTGGTCGACCAGCTTCTTCCAGCCGCCGGAGTGGATCAGGATGCCGTTGCCCAGGTCCAGGCCGTGCTCCCGGGCGATCTCGTAGAGGTGCAGCCAGACCAGGTAGGTGAATCCGAAGATCAGGAACGGCTGGTCGCCGTGTTTCGCCAGGAAGCCGCGGATGCCGTCGAGGTCGACCGCGCCGTCGTTGTCGAGCGCCCACACGTGGTCCCGGCCGAAGGTGGCCATGCCGAGCACACCGGCGCCGCGGGCACTGAACGAGCGACGATCCTTGAGGATCGACTTGGTGTCGACGATGAGCATGGGGAGCCGCTTCGGGCCCAGCACGGTCTGCAGAGTCGCGCCGAGCTGCCGGGTCTGAGTGGCGGCGGCCGCCTTGTCCAGATAGATCCGGCTCACCTCGCCGGTCGTGCCACTGGAGGTCAGCACCTTGAAGACCTCGTCGTCCGGGATGCTCTTCAACTCCAGCGTCTTGAAGAGCCGGACCGGCAGCCACGGCAGTTCGGAGATGTCCGAAGCAGACCGGAAGCCGGATGCGGCGAGGATGCGGCGATACGGCTCGCAGCGGGATCGATGCAGATCCACGAGGTCGGACAGCTCGGCCAGCAGCGCCTTCTCCTTCGAGGACTGCGGCAGGGTGAAGACACTCACAACGACGCCTCCAGCGCCCGGTAGTCGGTCTTGCCGTTGGGCAGCAGCGGCAGGGACGAGATCGTGCGCACGTCGACGCCCGTGAAGTGGGTGCCGAGCCACTCGGCGATCTTGCTGCGCAGCGCGCGGACGTCGTCCTCGCCGGAGGTGAAGACGTGCAGCTTGTCGTCGCCGGCCACGGCCGCGACCGGGAAGTGCCGCTCCACGTCGTCCAGGTTGATCCGGACACCGAAGACCTTGGCCATCCGCTTGCGCCGGCCGGTGATGAAGAGGAACCCCTCGTCGTCGAGGTGGCCCAGGTCACCGGTGTGCAGCACGCCGGCCAGGTCGTCGCCCCGGGCCAGATCGGCGGCCGTCTCGGCGTACCCCATCATGACGTTGGGTCCTCGATAGACGACCTCGCCGTCCTCGACGGTGAAGGTGCCGCCGGGCATCGCGAGGCCGGCGGAGCCGAGCCTGTCGGCCAACCGGGACGGCGGCAGGCAGGCCATCCGCGGGCCGGCCTCGGTCTGTCCGTACATCACGAACATCCGGCCGCCGACGGCGTCCATCCGGGCGGCGAAATCGGTCACGAGGTCGGTCCGCAAACGGCCGCCGGCCTGCGTGAGCGTACGCACGGACGGGTACCGCGACGGGTCGAAGCGGAGTCGCCGCAACATCTCGTACTGCGACGGCACGAACGCCAGCGAGGTGACCCGGTGCTCGCCGACCGCGGCCCAGAAGTCCCGCTGCATGATCCCGGTGCGTTCGAGCACCACCGTCGCCCCGCGGAGCAGGTGCGAGTGCAGCACCGACAGCCCGTACGAGTAGAACAGCGGCAACGTGGTGATCGCGACGTCGTCGCCGGTGATGCCGAGGCTGTCGGCCACCTGCCCGGCGTTGGCGAGCACCGCCGCCCGGGAGAGCCGGACCAGTTTCGGATCGCCGGTGGAGCCGCTGGTGGTGAGCAGCAGCGCCAGGTCCGGGTGCACCTGGTCGGTGGTGTAGCGGGCGATCAGCGCGGTGTGGTCGAGATCCGGGTCGAGAAGCAGGACCGGCTTCTCCAGGCGCAGCGCCGCGAGGTAAC
Organism: Actinoplanes philippinensis; assembly: GCF_900113015.1. Classification (GTDB taxonomy): domain Bacteria; phylum Actinomycetota; class Actinomycetes; order Mycobacteriales; family Micromonosporaceae; genus Actinoplanes; species Actinoplanes philippinensis. Next base: position 253,655 of record NZ_FONV01000014.1, on the reverse strand, counting down.
GGGCCACCGCCTCCACCGTGCTCGGCATCGGCAGGAAGACGATCGGGTGCCCGGCGATCTCAGCGGCGGCAGCGTCGATCATCGCGGGCGTCAGGACCGCCCCGGTGGCCGCGTCGACGACCCGGGCGGAGGGGTGGAGCAGGTTCACAGTGTCAGTCCCCCGTCGACCCCGATGATCTGGCCGGTGACGAATCGCGCCTGCTCGGAGAGGAGGAAGGCGATCACGTCGGCGACCTCGTCGGCGTCGCCGAGACGGCCCAGGGCGGTGTGCGCGATCCGCTCGGCGCGCCCGGCCTCGTCCAGCGTGTCGAGCATGTCGGTGGCGATGAAGCCCGGCGCGACCGCGTTGACCCGGATGCCGCGCGGACCGAGCTCCTTGGCCGCGGACCTGGTCAGCCCGGCCACGGCGGCCTTCGAGGCGGCGTAGACGGCCTGCCCGGCGACACCCTGGTCGCCGGTGATCGAGGCGGTGAGGACCACTGCCGGGTTACGGCCGCGGGCGAGCAGCCGGACCGCGTTCTGCAGGGTGTACGCCGCACCGGCCGCGTTGACCGCGAAGAGCCGCTCGACAGTGGCGTCCGGTGTCATCCCCAGCATCCCGGCCGCGTGCGTGCCGGCGTTGACCACCAGCGCGTCGAGCCGTTTGAAGGTGTCGAAGGCGAGCCGGGCCAGGGCCTTGCTGGTCGCCGGGTCGGCGATGTCACCCGCCGCGTGCACGACGGTGACGCCGGACTTCCCGGCGATCTCGTCGGCCGTCGCGGCGATCCGCTCCGGGTCGTGGCCGTGCAGCACCAGATCGTGCCCCTGCTCGGCGAGACGATGCGCGACAGCCCGGCCGATACCGCGGGACGCCCCGGTGACCAGGGCGACGCTCACTTGACGTCCACCCCGTATTTACCGAGGATTCGCACGGCCTCGGCAAAGCTGGACATATTGATGACGTCGTCGGTGTCGATCATTACCGAGAATTCATCTTCAATGGCCGCGACGAGTGACATGTGGGCGAGGGAATCCCACTTCTCATTGTCCTGGTAGCGCAGGTCGTCCACGGGCTCGTCCGCCGGAAGATCGAGGGCGGTACGGAACGCCTCGCGTAGTCTCTGCAGCTCAGTCACGGTATTACTCCAGGGTGGGGTGTTCAGAGGAGGACTACGATCCCGCAGCTTCCCGGTCGCCACGACCAATCGCGGCTGAACTGAGAATGAACTGCACGCAGCATTTTCCCGCGCCTGGCAGAAATGCGTTCCGGTCTGTTTATGCTTCCGCCTCGTAACCCCCTGAACCCCCGGAGAATCTCGTGTCTGAACTCGCCGGCTCCTCGATCCTTGTCACCGGCTCGACCGGTTCCTTCGGCAAGGCCTTCCTGAAGTACGCGCTGACGCACCTCGACCCGTCCCGCATCGTGGTGTTCTCCCGTGACGAGCTGAAGCAGTACGAGGTCCGCCAGATGTTCGGCGACGACCCGCGCCTGCGCTTCTTCATCGGTGACATCCGCGACGAGAAGCGGCTGGCCCGGGCCATGCACGGCATCGACTACGTGGTGCACGCCGCCGCCCTCAAGCAGGTCGACACCGCCGAGTACAACCCGTCGGAGTTCGTCGCCACGAACATCAACGGCACCCAGAACGTGATCGACGCGGCCATCAACGCCGAGGTCAAGAAGGTCGTCGCGCTCTCCACCGACAAGGCTTCCAGCCCGATCAACCTGTACGGCGCGACCAAGCTCGCCGCCGACAAGATCGTGATCGCCGGCAACCACTACGCCGCCACCCACCCGACCCGTCTGGCCGTGGTCCGCTACGGCAACGTGATGGGCTCCCGCGGCTCGGTCGTCCCGTTCTTCCGCAAGCTCGCCGAAGAGGGCAAGAGCCTGCCCATCACCGACAAGCGGATGACCCGGTTCTGGATCACCCTGGACCAGGCGGTCCAGTTCGTCGTCGACTCCTTCGACGTGATGCAGGGCGGCGAGCTGTACGTCCCGCGCATCCCGAGCATGCGGATCATGGATCTGGTCGAGGCGGTCGCGCCCGGCGCCGGCACCCACGAGATGGGCATGCGCCCCGGCGAGAAGCTGCACGAGGAGATGATCGCCGCCGATGACAGCCGCCGGACGCTGCGGTTCAAGGACCGTTACGTGGTGCAGCCGGTCGTCGCGAGCTGGGGCTACGAGACCCCGCTGGGTGGCGAGGAGGTGCCGGACGGCTTCAACTACCGCTCGGACAACAACGACCTGTGGCTCTCGGTCGACGAGATGCGCGACCTCCTCGCGGAGGACTGATGCTGCCCTACGGACGACAGTCGATCGACGCCTCCGACGTGGCGGCGGTGGTCGCGGCCCTGGGCAGTGACTGGCTCACCACCGGACCGCGGGTCAGGCAGTTCGAGGCCGACATCGAGGCGGTGGCCGGGGCGCCCGCCGTCACGGTCACCAACGGGACGACAGCGTTGCATGCGGCGTACGCGGCGGCCGGTGTCGGCAGCGGTGACGAGGTGATCACCACGCCGATGACGTTCGTGGCCACCGCGTCGACCGCGGCGATGCTCGGCGCCCGGGTGGTCTTCGCCGATGTCGAGGACGAGACCGCGAACCTGGACCCGGCCGCGGTCGAGGCGCTGGTCACCGGGAGCACCCGTGCGGTGACCGCTGTCGACTACGCCGGCCACCCGGCCGAGTACGACGCGCTCCGCAAGGTCACTGAACCGGCCGGGGCGGTGCTGATCGGCGACGCCGCGCACGCGATCGGCTCGACGGTCGACGGCCGGCCGGTCGGCACGCTCGCCGACCTGACCACGTTCAGCTTCTTCCCGACCAAGAACCTCACCACCGCCGAGGGCGGCGCTGTCGCGTCGACCCGGCCCGACCTGCTGGAGCGGGCCCGTACCTTCCGCTCGGTCGGCATGGTGAAGGACCCCGCGAGACTGCGCCGGCCGGACGAGGGCGGCTGGTTCTACGAGGTGCACGAGTTCGGCCTCAACTACCGCCTGCCCGATGTGCTCTGTGCCCTGGGCAGCTCGCAGTTGCTCCGGCTGGCCGACTTCAAGGCCCGTCGACAGCACCTCACCGCCCGGTACGACGAACTCCTCGCCGACGTACCCGGCCTGCGGCTGCCGGTCCAGCGTGCCGGGGTCGACCCGATGCGTCACCTCTACCCGGTACGTGTCCTGGACGGGCGCCGTCGTGAGGTCTACGAGCGGATGCACGCCGCCGGGATCGGAGTGCAGGTCAACTACATCCCGGTCTACTGGCACCCGGTCTTCGAGGACCTCGGATACCGCCGTGGCATGTGCCCGGTGGCCGAGACCTTCTACGCCGAGGAGCTGTCGCTGCCGATCTTCCACGACCTGACCGATGCCGACCAGGACCGCGTCGTCGAGACACTGCGCGGGATCCTCGGGAGCTAGCGGGTGCACCACGGGAACCACTTCTACGGGCACGCGCACGTGCTGGCCGGGTACTGCGGACTGGACCCGGCCGCCCCGCCCCGGATCGACGGTTACCTGCAGCACGGGTGGAACGTGGTGGACGGGCTCGGTGGGGGCACGCCGTACGCGCCCGGCAGCACGATCTTCGTGTGGTCCGAGCGGACCCGGCGGCGTGCCCGGTCGATGGGCCGCCCGCTGGCCACCGTGATCGGCGCGCCCTTCCTCTACCTGCTGAGGTCCACACCGGACGACACCGCGGCGGGCCGCCGGGAGGGGACCATCTGGTATCCGTTCCACGGCTGGGAGGGGCAGAAGGTCAGCGGCGACCACCACCGGCTGATCGACGAGATCACCGCGACCGAGGACGGGCCGATCACCTTCTGCCTGTACTGGAACGAGTACGAGGACCGGCGGATCCGGGCCGTCTACGAGCGGGCCGGACGTGTCATCTGCCACGGCTACCGCGGGTACATGCGGATGCGCACCGACGCCGGCTTCCTCCGTGGCCAGCTCGCTGAGCTGCGCCGGCATCGCCGGGTGGCCTCCAACCGGCTGAGCACGGCGATCTTCTACGGCACTGCCGCCGGTTGCGAGCCCGCGGTGTACGGCGACCCGATGTACCTGGATCGGGAGGACACCCCGACGGCTGAGCGGATCCGCCGGGAGTGGCCGGAACTGCACGGCGCCGCACCCGATCCGGCGACCGCCCGGGAGATCGTGCTCGCCGAGCTGGGTGACGGCTGGCTCGCCTCGCCGGCCGAGCTGCGCGCGACGCTGGGCTGGGCCGCCGCATGATCCGGATGATCGGCGGCGAGATGCCGGAGTACGCCGAGGAGCACCCGCCCGCGGGTGGAGTCCTGCTCCGGCACCTGCTGGACCGCCTGCCCACCGGGATCCGGGTGCTGGTCGCCGGGCCGCACGACACCGGCCTGATCGGCGCGCTGGCCGAACGCCGCGACGTGACGTGCCTGATCCGGTCGCAACCGGACGCCGCCACGATCCCGGACGTCACGGTGCTCTGCGGCACCCTCTCCAAACTCACCGACGCCGACCGGTACGACATGGTGATCGCCCTCGACGGCGTCGGCCGCCTCTGCTCCCCGGAGGACACCCCGCTCGACTGGGCCGAATCGGTCCGCGTCCTGGCCCGTAGCCTGCGGCCCGGCGGCACGCTGCTGCTCACCGTCGAGAATGAGCTGGGCGTACACCGTCTCGTCGATCCGGGCACGCCGACCGCGGCCCGTTCCGCGGACGCGTGGCGGCCGCTCGGCGAATACGGCGGCACGCCCGGACGCCCGGACCGGCTGGCCGCCGCGCTCGCCGCCGAGGGGCTGCCGGTCGCCGCCCTGGCCACCGCCTGGCCGCTGCCGGTCTCACCGACCCTGCTGGTCACCCCGGAGACGCTGGGTCGCGGGCCGCTCGACGCGCTGGCCGCCCTGGCCGCGGCGGCGGTCTCCCCCGCCTACGCGGGCCGGTCCGTGCTCAGCGACCCGCGCCGGCTGGCCGCCTCGGCCGTGCGCCGTGGAGTCGGCGCCGAACTCGCTCCCGCCTGGCTGGTCGTGGCGCAGCGCGCCACCCGCCCGGGCCCGGCCGTGGTGCCGCTCCCGCCCGCGCTGTTCACCGGCCCCTCCGGGGCGGTGACCGAGGTGGTCGGCACACCGGACCACGGCTGGCTGCGGCGTGTGGTGCGCGGCTGGTCGCCGGCGCTGTCCCCCGCACCGGGAGACGACACTGAGCACCAGCCGGGGCCCTCGATGACGGACCGGCAGACCGAGCCGCTTCCGGGCGGGCGGCTGCTGGAGGAACGGCTGCTGACGGCCGCACTCGGGCATGACCTGCCGAGGCTGCGGCGGCTGCTCACCGGCTGGATGACCGAGCTGCCGATGGCCGCGGCGGGCAACGTGCTGGTGGACGGCGACCGGTACGCCCTGCTGGACCCGGCCGTGCCGGATCAGCCGGACGCGCTGGCCAGGTTCGCGCACACGCTCCTCGACGGCGGATATCACCACCCGTGGCCCGGCGTCACCGATCCGGCACGGCTGATCGCCGTCCTCGCCGGGGCCGCCGGACTCGACACCGTGCCGGAGACCGCCGCCGCTGACGGCCCGCCCGGGCGCCGCGAACAGGAGGCGCAGCTCGACGCGCTGCGGCAGCGGCTCGCCGACGCCGAGGAGCGGTGCCGGTTCTTCGAGATCGAGCTGGAGAAGCGTGAGGCCGAGCTGGGCCGCGCCAAGACACAGATCGCCGCGTTCAGCGGCAACCTCGGCTATCGCGCCGCCAAGGCCGGGCTCGTCCTGGCCCGCGCCGCCCGCAACCGCATCCGAAAAGGACGATCATGAGCACCCTCGGCATCATTCAGGCCCGGATGGGCTCCACCCGGCTGCCCGGCAAGGTACTGCGCCACCTGGGCGGACGGACCGTCCTCGACCGGGTGGTCCGCGCCGCCCGGGCCAGCGGCGTCGTCGACGACCTGGTGGTGGCCACCACGATCCTGCCGGACGACGACGCGGTCGAGGCCGAGTGCGCGGCGATCGGGGTGGACTGCTACCGCGGGCCGGTCGACGACGTGCTCACCCGGTTCCTCGGGGTGCTGGAGACCCGGACCGCCGACGACGTGCTCCGGTTCACCGCCGACTGCCCGCTGCTCGATCCGCGGCTGGTCGCCCGGGCGTACCGGGTGTTCGCGGCGGCCGACGTCGACTACCTGACCACGTCGATCATGCGGACGCTGCCGCGCGGGCTGGACGTCGAGGTGATCCGGGCGGCGGTGCTCAAGGAGGTCGACAAGCTGGCGTACGACCACCACCGCACCCACGTGACGTCGTACGTCTACACCCACCCCGCCGACTTCGACCTGATCGGGCTGACCGTGCAGCCGGACATGTCGTATCTGCGGCTCACCCTCGACACCGAGGACGACTGGCAGCTGATCGAGGCGATCGTCGACCACTTCGGCGACGCGCCGGTCGCGGTCCGGGAGATCGCCGACTGGCTGGGCGGTCAGCCGGAGCTGGCCGAACTGAACGCGCACATCATGCAGAAGGACCTGGAGCAGGCATGATCGACTGCACCGAGCGGCAGCCACCGGCACCCGCTCACGAACGCCGCAGGCGAGGGCCGGGAGAGCATGCCGAGGCAGGCACAGCATGATCGACCGCACCGAGCGGCACTCACCGGCAGCGCATGCCCGGGCAGGCGCCGCGTGACCGCGATCGGGATCCGGTGTGACGCCGGGGCGCTCACCGGTGTGGGGCATCTGGTTCGGTGTGTGGCGCTGGCCGAGGAGCTGACGTCGCGGGGTGTGGACGTGCACTTCCTCAGCGATCTCGGCGGCGTGGCCTGGGCCGAGTCCCAGCTCGCCCAGCGCGGCCTCGCCTGGCATCCGGCGCCGTACGACGAGGTGGGGCTCGTGTCGGCGATCCGGCGGCTCGGGCTGGACGCGCTGGTGATCGACTCCTACACGCTGCCACCCGCGCACAGCAAGGCCGTCCGCGCGTCGGGGACGACGGTGCTGGCCATCGTGGACGGTGACCCGCGTGGCCAGGACGCCGACATCTACGTCGACCAGAACCTGGACGCCGTGCTCGACGTCGGCGACGTCCGGCTGGCGGGCCTCGACTATGCGCTGTTGCGTTCGGCGGTGCGGCGGCTCCGGCCTCTTGCGGCGCCGGTGAGCTCGTCCGACCGTACCCCCAAGATTGTCGCCTTTTTCGGCGGAACCGACGCCTACCGTGCCGCGCCGCAGGTAGCGCGGCTGCTCGCGGACACCGCGGCGCCCTTCGAGGCGACCGTCGTCGCCGCCGACGCGAGCCTGCGCGCCGAGTTGCTGGCGATCCCGGCGGGTGAGGGCCAGCGGTTCGAGATCATCGACCCGACCGATCGGCTGCCCGAGCTGCTCGCCGGCGCCGACCTGGTGGTCAGCGCCAGCGGCACCTCGACGTGGGAGCTGCTCTGCCTCGGGCGGGCCGCCGCGCTGGTCCAGGTCGTCGACAATCAGATCCAGGGGTACGAGCGAACGCTGGCCCGTGGTTACGCGGCCGGCATCGGTCGTCTCGGCGCGTTCGACGACGACGCCGTGACCACGCTGCGACGTCTGCTGCTGAAGCCGGGCGACCGGACCGCGCTCGCCGTCCGGGGATGGGCCGCGGTCGACGGCCGTGGTGTCGAACGGGTGGCGGACGCCCTGCTCACGGGCGTGTGACCTCGATGACGACCTTGCCGACGGCGTGGTTCTCGACGGCCTCGTGCGCCTCGGCGACCCGATCCAGCGGGAAGCGCAGGATCGGCAGCCCGGCCTCCTCGCCGACCCGGAAGGCGCCGGTGTTGACCGCCTCGGCGACCGCGGCGACCGCGTTCGCCTTCTCCTCGGGCGTGGTCGTGTAGGTCAGCACGAAATCGAGGCTCGCATTTTTCACCATCGCCTTGAAACTGGGCACGCTGAACTTCCCGCCCACGTAGATCGCGATGTTGCCGCCCGGCGCGAGCACGTCCAGGTCGGTGTCGAGATTGCCGGTGTTCACCTCGACGATCAGGCGCGGGCCCCCTGGGCTGACGTCGCGCACCCGGGCGACCACGTCCTCCTCCCGGTAGTCGATCACCGTGTCGGCGCCGGCGGCCAGTGCCAGCTCCGCTTTCTCCTTCGAGCTGACCGTGGTGAGCACCGTGGCGCCGGCCCACTTGGCCAGCTGGATCGCCGCGTTGCCGACCGCGCCCGCGCCACCGGCGACCAGCACGGTCCAGCCGTCGAGAGCGCCGGGCGCCAGCCGGGCCGGGCCGTCCGCCGCGACGGTCAGGCAGCGGTGCGCGGTGAGCGCCGGGATGCCGAGGCCGGCGCCGATCTCGAACGGGACGTCGTCGTTCATCCGCACCACCTGGTGGCGGGGCAGCACCACATACTCCTGGGCGGTGCCGTTCTCCCGGCCGTACCCGGCGTCCCACACCCAGACCCGGTCGCCGGGCTCCAGGTCGGTCACGCCGACGCCGAGAGCGTCCACCACGCCGGCACCGTCCTGGTTCGGGACCCGTGGTGGCGCCACCCCGTCGGGCACTCCTCGGCCCGCCCGGGTGCCGGTGTCGGTCGGGTTCACCGCGGAGAGCACGATCCGGACACGCACCTCCCCCGCACCGGCCAGCGGCAACTCACGGTCGACGATCTGCAGGACGGAAGCGGGACCCGGCTCGGCGAATACGGCAGCACGCATGCCTCCACCCTATTCGCGCTCAGCGCCTCCGCCGGGTTGCCGAACAGTAGTAACGGCAGTCCGCCACATTCTCGGAGGTACCCGTGCCCACCGTGTTGATCGCCGACGACGAGGTCGACCATCGAGAACTGCTGACCATCGCGCTGCACCGGCTCGGCTACGACGTGGTGACCGCCGCCGACTCGGCCGGCGCGCTGGCCCGGCTCGCCGGCGGCGGCATCGACGCCGCCCTGATCGACGTGCGCATGCCGGGCGGCTCCGGCATCGAACTGTGCCGCCAGATCCGCGGCTCCGCCGAGACCGAGCTGCTGCCGATCATGGTGATCAGCGCCGACGTGCACCGCCATCAGATCATGACCGCGCTGCACGCCGGCGCCGACGACTTCCTGCCCAAGCCGTTCAGCCGGGCCGAGCTCACCACCCGGATGGAGACCCTGCTGCGGACCCGCCCGAGCGCCGCGGCCCGTTCGGCCTCGGCGGCCCGGGCCGCCCTGCTCGCATCCCGGCACGCGCTGATCGAGGAGACGCCGGCCGTCCCCTACCGCCACACCGCCTGACGGATGGATGTCAGACCGTCGCCGTGCCGAGCACCTTGCCGTCCCGGTCGGTGATCAGGATCGCCTCGACATCGGTCGCCTTCGTCGAGCTGGCGCCGGTCAGTTTCGCCTCGCCGTTCGGGGTGCCGCCCCAGACCGCGGCCTGCTCGGTCTGACCGTTGCGGTTGCGGACCAGGCACAGGAACGGCCCGTTCCCACTGATCCGGGTCACGTCCAGGGACACCTCGACACCCCACGCCTTCGGGGTGAGCTTGGCCTCCCCGGTCAGCCCGCTGCCCGGCGCCGGCTGGAACCGCGCGTCGATGAGCTGCACGCTGGCCGTCGGCAGCGCCTCGGTGCCGTTGTTCGGTGGGGTGTTGTTGGTGAAGATCCCGTAGGTGACTCCGGCGGCGGCGGCCAGCGTGACCGCGGCGACCGTGAGCCACCGCATCCGGCTGACCCGGGTCTCCTTGAACTTCTCCGCCCGCATCCGGCTGAGCAGCGTCTCGATGTTCTGCGAGCTCGGCCTGGCGGCCGGACCGACCGCGAGCGCCGCGCCGCCTCCGAGATGCCGCGCGTCGGGCATCTTCTGCAGCATTTCCGGTACGGGTGACAGCCGGTCCAGCTCGGCCCGGCACTCGGCGCAGTCGGCCAGGTGGGCATCGAGCAGCTCGGTGTCCGTCTCGTCCAGCCCACCGAGGAGATAGCCGCCCAGCAACCTGTGCAGTGTCTGGTGGTCGTCGAGGTCGCTCATCGCAGCATCCCCATCTCCTCGAAGACGGTACGCAGCGCGCGTACGGCGTAATACGCGCGCGATTTCACCGTGCCCTCCGGCACCGAAAGTCTTCGGGCCGCGTCCGCCACGCTCTGCCCCTCGTAGTACATCTGCTGGATGACCGCCCGGTGTTCGGGCGACAGACGTTCGAGCGCCTCCGCCACCAGCCAGCCTTCCACCATCTGATCAACATTGTCTGCCGACGGCACCGAGTTGACCGCGTTCTCATCGGCGACCAGTTTCGGCCGGCGCTGTTCGGCGCGCCAGGCGTTGGTCACCACGTTGCGAGCGATGGTGAGCAGGTACGACCTGGTCCGCCCCGGTTCCGGGTCGAGGTGGTCGATGTGCTTCCAGGCTCGCAGCAGCGTCTCCTGAACCAGGTCCTCCGCCTTGTGCCGGTCGTTCACATACCGGGAGACGAAGTTGATCAGGACGGCATAGTGTTCGGTGTAGAGCGCGGTCATCAGTTGCTCGTCGGGGTTCACCCGTCGCTTCATCGGCGCCAGCTCTCCCCTCGGGTTCGGCCCGGCCACCCGGATGTACATCGTGGCATGTGGACCGGTTCAAGAGTGGCCCGCAAAACCGGAAATCGTTGATGCCCGGCCCCCGTTCGGGGACCGGGCATCGATGAACCGGCGAGGATCGGCGATCAGGAGGGTACGCACTCCGGGCGCTGTTTCAGGTCGGGTCCGCCGCCGTATCGGAACGTCCGGGCGCTCAGTCTGGTGAGCTTGTACGAGGGGGAGCCCACGGTGTAAAAGGTCGGTTCCACGGCCGTCGCCGTCCCGATCAGCGAGATGCTCCCGATCCGGGCGGCGGTGGTGTTCTCGGTCGTCCCGGTGGTGCCGTTGCCCATCTGGGTGCACGGCTCGCCGTTGTCCGCCGCCACCTCACCGAAGACCTTGACCAGGGTCGTCTTCGAGAAGTCGACGGTCCAGTGCTTGAGCGGGAAGTAGCCGACCCACTCCGAGTCGTAGGCGATCCACCAGGCGTTGTCGTGGAACTCGATGCCGAACCGCTTCGTGGTGTCCAGCGGGAGGGTGTCGCCGGGCCGGATGTTCTTGCTGTACTGCTCGTAGCCGCAGCCGTTGTAGCACTGGGGCACGCCGTCGACCCAGGAGTAGACGAACAGGTGCGGGTCGTCGTCACCGTTGACCACCCGGTCGACCGTCCAGCCGACCTCGACGACCTGGTCGATCTTGTCCTTGCTGGACACCACGGCCAGCTCGGCCAGCGTGTGGAAGTCGTTCTTGGCCAGAGTCGGCTTGTGGATCGTCAGGTTCGCGTAGGTGCCCTGGGTGACCGCATCCTGCGAGGCGACGTTGTAGTGGAAGTTCACCTCCGCGTTGGCTGCCGCCTTCGCGTTGATCCCCGGGGGCGCCGGCGGCACGACATCCGTCGTCTCTCGCCTGAGCGAACCGTTACGTGAGGTACGACCCTTGGGCGCGTAGGACTCCCCGGCCTCCGCGCCGGTCGCGTCGGGGGCGGCGGCGTCGAGGCCGGACGCCTTGAGCGACCCGCTGCTCGCGCCGTCCCGCCCGGTCTGGATGTCCTCGGGCTCCGCGCCCCACGGAAGGCGGGCCGGCGGGGTCGGAGCCTGCTCCTCCGCCTCGACCGGGGCGGCGGCGGGTGCGGGGCTCTCCGGGATCTCCTCGGCGCCCGCGTTGAGAGTCGAGACGACCCCGATGGTGCCGATCACGACTGCGGATATGCCGGCGGCGAGCAGTCCGCGGCGAGACTTCAACACGTGTCCGTCCTCATTGTCGGGACAACGGAGGGGGGCCTCCGGCGGCCCGTTCCGGGCGCGAGGGTCACCCTATAGCGTTCACTATTCGCCAGGGACCGTCTGAGCAGCGTATTTCGGCGGAACGGCTGATCGGGCTAGGCCGATCTGGTGACACATCGACCGATTTATTGCACTCAGTGTGTCGACCTGATTGCGGAACGAAGTTTTTCGCACCCTCGCTAGAAAGAGGCAAAGCCGAGCAAGCTTCTTTCCGCCGACACGAGATCCGGGGTTGCGCGGACACGGCGGGCGATCATGTGATAAGACCTATCACGTCTATAGGGTTTATAGAGGAGGCAGGCCACCGTGACGCTCGATCACCTTGCCATCGCTCAGCGCTTCTCGGCGGCCGCCGCCGAGTGGGCCGTCGCGCCCCGGTTCGATCCGGTCGAGCGCTGGTATCACCGGCTCGCGGTGGCCGACGACTACGAGGTCTGGCTGCTCACCTGGATGCCCGGGCAGGGCACCGAGATCCACGACCACGGCGGCTCGGCCGGCGCGTTCCACGTGCACGCCGGCACCCTCGCCGAGGACACCGTGTCGGCCCGCGGCGGCGCGCCCCGGGTGGTCTCCCGCGAGCTGGGCGAGGGCGCCGGCCGCCGGTTCGGCAGCCACCACATCCACCGCATCGAGAACCGCTCCGGCCGGCCCGCGGTCAGCGTGCACGTCTACGGCCCGGCGCTGACCACCATGACGAAGTACCGGCTCGGCCCGGACCGCCTGGAGGTGCTGACCGTGGAGCGCGCCGGCGCCCAGTGGTGATCCGCTACCGCGGGTAGACGACGCCCGACCGCCCGCTGTACAGGTGCCGGGTGCCATCCCGCTCACGTCCGGTGTTCGGCGCGTCGAGCCAGACGATGTAGGGCGCACCCGAGGTCAGCCCGCTGATCGTGGTGCGCACCGTGCATCCGGTGCCGGCCGGCACGGCCTGCCACACCGGCTCCGGCTGACGGCCCACCACGACGCCCTGGAGCACCGCGGTGACCCGGTAGTTCGATCGGTACTGGGTCGGCCACTCGACGGTCAGCGAGCCGGACCCCGGGGTCACCTCGACCGGGATCATCACCGGCTCGGTCCGCGGCCACACCTTGGTGCAGCTCGGGTCCGGCGACGCGGCGGAGAGCGACACCTGCGGGGTGGCGGCCGGTTTCCCCACGGTCGCGGCCGGGGACGGCGTCGGGCTGCCCTGGTCGAACAGGATCCACTGCTTGCCGCCGCCGGCCGCCGCCGACGACTCGCCGGCCTTGTCGCCACCGGCGCCGAGCGCGGCGCAGCCGCCCAGCGTGAGCGAGGCCGCCGCCAGCGCGAGCGCGATCCTGGTGTGCCGCATCAATCCCCCCGGGTCGGTGTCCCTCACCGATCGGCAGGGTCCGGCCCGCTCTTAGGGGCCATCGCCGCCGCGTCCGGCTTGATCGGCTCGGCGAAGGTCCATCCCCGGGCGAGCACGGCGTCGACCGCCTCGATCGCGGCGCGCAGGCGTCGTCCGTACCCCCCGGTCAGCTCCTGCCATGGGGTGTCGCCGGCCATGAGGCCGGACCGGAACCGATCGGTCATCCATTGCCGCAGGTGCTCGCCGTCGCGCAGCCCGTCGTCCTGGAACGGCACGTCCGCGCAGTCGGTGAGCAGGTAGAGATCGGGCGGGCGGACCAGGGCGCGGACCTCCGGCGAGGTGCTGCCCAGGTAGCGCTCCTCCCAGATCGTGGTGGCGAAGGCGTCGGTGTCGCCGAAGACCACCGGCGAGCCGGCGCCCGCGGCCACGTCCTCGGCCGCGTTCTGCTCGGCGGCCACCGTCCGGAAGTCGGCACGATCCCAGGTCACGTCGAAGACGGTCGCCTCCGGCCGCTCCTTGCGCAGCTCGGCGAGCTTGCGCTCGGTCAGCTCCCGGCCGAACTCCGGAACCCATCGGGTGCCGGCCCAGACCCCGCCACGCAGCCGGAAGTGCCGGGCCAGCGCGCGTGCCATCGTGGTGGTGCCGGACGACTCGGCGCCCACCACGATCACCCGGCGGGCCAGCCAGGCCCGGGCGCCCGCACGGAGCCGGTCCCAGTGCGCCACCGGGTCGGCGCGGATCGCGGTCCCGGAGACCGGCACCCGGCCGCGGTCCGGGTCGACCAGCACCGCCTCGGCGTGGAAGCGGTGTGCCAGCTCCGTCCCGTACGCCTCCGAGGAGAACACCGCATCCACCCGGTCGGTGCCGGCCGCCGCCCGGAAGACCGCCATGTGCAGGTCCCAGACCGCCGGATCGGCGTAGTCGACCGGATGGTCGTCGATCACCCCGGCGAACCGCACGTGCGGCCCGTGCTCGGCTCTCAGCCAGGCCAGCCGGTCCGCCAGCGGGATGCTCTCCCGGGAGGACGGCGCCACCACCACGGTGACCCGCTCACAGGCCTGTGCGGCCGCGTCGATGAGCGCGTGGTGCCCGGCGTGCGGCGGGTAGAACTTGCCGACGATCAGGCCGTGCCGGTACCTCATGCGGGCACCGCCGGCCGTTGCGAGCGCTCGACGGCCCGCCAGGACCGCAGGCCGAGCACGCAGAGCACCAGGAAGGCCACGTAGAGGATCGCGGTGAGCCAGAGACCCTTGTAGCCGTAGAGAGGGATGTAGATCACATCGGCCGCGATCCAGATCCACCAGCTCTCCACCAGCTTGCGGGTCTGACCGTAGGTGGCCAGCAGGGAGAGCGCCGTGGTCAGCGCGTCGGCCAGCGGCACCGTCGAGCCGGTGAGCCGGTCCAGGAAGAGCCAGAGAGCCCCGGTCAGCAGTACGCCGGCGACGGCCAGGCCGAGCCACTCGGCACGGGTCGTGGAGCGAACCACCAGACGGGTCCGGTTCGCGCCGCCGTAGAGCCAGGCCCACCAGCCGTAGAAGCCCAGGACCACGTAGACGATCTGGAGGCCGGCGTCGGCGTACAGCCCGGCGCTCCAGAAGACGACCATCAGCAGCAGCACGTTCAGGATGCCGAGTGGCCAGTTGAGGATGTGGCGGCGGACCAGCAGGCCCACGTTCACCAGGCCGGTGAGGAAACCGAGCACCTCGGCCCAGGAGGTCGCGACACCGAACGCCACCAGGGCCGGACTGTTCAGCCAATCGATCACGGTGTCAGCATCGCCCGCCGGGGGCCGGCAGGGAAGAGCCGATCAGGCGGTGGGGCGCAGGCGGTGGCCGGCCATCTCCAGCTCGCCGTCGTGGACGTGCACCGGGGTGTTGAGGCCGGAGTCGTCGCGCAACACGACCGACTCCCCCTCGATCCGGTAGGTGCCGCGGGCCGGGCGGCGGCGGCCGGCCACCTCGCCCGCGTAGGTGCCGTCCCCGCGCAGCTGGAGCTTCACCACGCCGTCCGGGCTGCGCCAGGCGCCGACCACGGCCGCGCCGGTGACCACGAGGGGACGGGTGGGTGTGGCGCCGCGGTACGGATCCTCGGTCCCACCCATGGCGATGGCCAGGACGGAAGCCGCGTCGAGCACGGTGAGGTCGACGCTGAGGTCACAGGAGGTGGTCATGGTGTTGGCCTCCGGATCGGTGGGGGGTCGGCCTCTCCGGTCGGCACCGACGGCCCGCACCAGTGGATTTCCTGAGTTGCGATGGGGAGCGAACCGGTGGGTGTACGGGTGCGGCGGGTCAGCCGGTGGCCCGCAGCGCCGCCGTGACCGCGACCGTGAACTTCTCCAGGTAGTCCTCCTCGATCGGCTGCCGGGCCACGGCCAGACGCCAGTAGAGCGGCCCGAGGATCAGGTCGACGGCCACCTCCGGGTCGGTGCCGGCGGGCAGCTCGCCGCGGGCCACCGCCTGGCCGATCAGCTTCTCGCCGACGGCCTGCTGGTGGGTCCGCAGAGCGCGCTGGAGCGTCTCCGCGATCTGCGGGTTACGGGCCGCCTCGGCCATCAGGTCCGGGATGATCTGGGAGGCCACCCGGTGCTGAAGCGCCGTGCTGACGATCATCAGGAGCAACGAGAGGTCGCCGGAGAAACTTCCGGTGTCGGGAAGTGGAACTTTTCGTTCCGCGACATCCGAGATTATCTCCATTACCATTTCGAGCTTGTTGCTCCATCGACGGTAGATGGCCGTCTTGCCGACCCCGGCACGACGGGCAACCGCCTCGATGGACAGCCGGCCGTAACCGACCTCTGCCAGCTCTTTCATGACCGCGTTACGGATCGCCACGGTGATGTCGCCTCGGAGCACCGCCGCTCCGGCAGGTGCGCGCTTAATCGTCGCCACCTGGACACTATAGCGCTACGACGTAACGGTTGCGTTCCGCCGTTTGGTCAGCTACCGTCACAGCCGCGTCGATACGAACCCGTTTCATCGGCGCGGTCGAGGGCCTGTCATGCTGCATGCTGTGTCCTCGCACCAGGCATCGGATCCCGCCGCGCCCCAAGGGCCGACCAGATCGGAGCACCACCCCATGACAGAGACGGCGGTCGCCTCGGCCGACGCCGGCCTCTCCCTCAAGGAGCTGGCCCGGCGCAACGGTCTGAGCGCCTCCGGGCGGCTGCCCAGCCTCCCGGAGTATTCGCGGACACTCTGGGCGTACCGGCACTTCATCCGGGCACACGCCAGCGCGAAGATCACTTCTTCGCTCGGCAACACCAAGCTCGGCTCGGTGTGGCAGGTGCTCACCCCGATGATCAACGCCGGCGTCTACTACGTGATCTTCGGCTTGGTGCTGGGCGGTCACCGTGACATGCCCAACTTCATCGCGTATCTCTGCATCGGCGTCTTCGTCTTCCAGTTCACCCAGTCGGTGGTCCAGACCGGCGCCAACGCGATCACCGGCAACCTCGGCCTGATCCGGGCGCTGCACTTCCCGCGCGCCAGCCTGCCGCTGTCCGCCGCGCTGGTCGAGATCCGCAACTTCATCGTGGCGCTCTTCGTCCTGATGGGGATCGTGCTGATCACCGGCGAGCCGATCACCCTCCAGTGGCTGCTCCTGGCGCCCCTGCTGCTTCTGCAGTCGATCTTCAACCTGGGCATGGGCCTGTTCATGGCCCGCTTCGGCTCCAAGGTCCGCGACGTGAAACAGCTGATCCCGTTCATCATGCGGTTCTGGCTGTACGGATCGGCCGTGCTCTACCCGGTCACCAAGTTCGGTGACGTTCTGAGCGGCTGGCAGCTCCAGGTCGTCGAGGCCAACCCGCTGCTGGTCTTCATCGAGCTGGCGCGCCACGCGCTGCTCGAAGAGGTGGTGCTGGCCAACTCGCCCGCCGTGCTGTGGACCGAGGCGACCGTCTGGAGCCTGGTCGTCGGCATCACCGGATACCTGTACTTCTGGCGCGGAGAGAAGGGCTACGGCCGTGGCTGACAACGAGCGCATCCCGACGGTCATCGCCGACGAGGCCCACATCGTCTACAAGATCCACCAGGCCGGTTCGGTCAGCTCCAGCCCGCTCGCCAGCTTCAAGCGCCTCACCACTCGCGCCAAGAACGCGAACATCCGCGAGGTGCACGCCGTGAAAGGCGTGAGCTTCGTCGCGTACAAGGGTGAGGCGATCGGCCTGATCGGCACCAACGGCTCAGGCAAGTCGACACTGCTGCGCGCGGTGGCGGGGCTGCTGCCGGTGTCCAGCGGCGCGATCTACGCGGCCGGGCAGCCGTCGCTGCTCGGTGTCAACGCGGCCCTGATGAACGAGTTGCCCGGCGACCGCAACGTCGAGCTGGGCTGCCTCGCGATGGGCATGTCGCCGGCCGAGGTGCAGGCGAAACGGGACGCGATCATCGAGTTCTCCGGCATCAACGACAAGGGCGACTTCTCGTCGCTGCCGATGCGGACGTACTCGTCGGGCATGTCGGCCCGGCTCCGGTTCTCCATCGCGGCCGCGAAGAAGCACGACGTGCTGCTGATCGACGAGGCGCTGGCCACCGGTGACGCGAAATTCCGCAAGCGCAGCGAGGCCCGGGTCCGGGAGCTGCGGCAGGAGGCCGGCACGGTGTT
The DNA here is from genome assembly GCF_900113015.1 of Actinoplanes philippinensis. Classification (GTDB taxonomy): domain Bacteria; phylum Actinomycetota; class Actinomycetes; order Mycobacteriales; family Micromonosporaceae; genus Actinoplanes; species Actinoplanes philippinensis. The sequence goes on along the minus strand of NZ_FONV01000014.1, from coordinate 236,002 downwards.
CCTGGTGAGCCACAGCGAGCAGTCGATCCGGGACACCTGCGAGCGCTGCATCTGGCTGGAGGCCGGCGTGATCCGCGCGGACGGCCCGACCGGTGAGGTGATGAAGGAGTACGAGGCCTTCTCCCGCAGGTAGGCCCCGTACCCCTTCGGTTCCGGGCTAGTTGACCGACAGGTGCACGTGGTTGGTGTGGTCGCTGGACGGGTCTCCGCCCGCCCCGCTGTACGACTTCCAGCCACTGCTCGGTAGCCAGATCCGGCGATACCAGATCACGTAGAGCACGTTGAGATCGTCGGCGTTGTTGATGAAGTAGTTCGCCAGGTTGTTGCCGTAGGTCTTGTCGGCGCCCGTGGCGTCCCCACCGAAGGTGCCCTTCTCGGCGGAGAAGTCACAGGCCCGGCCCTTGGGATGCTCGCCGCTGTTCTGCGTCCGCCAGCACTTGGTGAACCGGGTGAACCCGGCGGAGCGAGCCTGCTTGTAGGCGTGCAGCAGCGTGGCGGTGACGCAGCCGCCCGTCCCGGTCGGGTCGGTCTGGTTGCAGCTGGTGCCGGTCGGCCCCGGCGCCGCGTCGGCGCTGCCGCCGCCGTCGGACGAGGAGCCGGCGTCGCTGCCCTGGTTCGCCGCCTTCAGCGCCGCCTCGGCCTGCTGTTTCTGCTTCTCCATCACGGTGACCTGCTTCTGCTGGTCCTTGATGGCGATGTCGATGGCGGTCTTGGCCTTCTGCTGGGTCTCCCGGGTGGTCTTGAGGTCCTGGATCGCCCGGTTCTGGTCGGCGGCCACGATCGCCAGCGTCTCGGCCCGGCCCAGGAAGCCCTCGGCCGAGTCGGAGTTGAGCAGCGCCGCCATCGGCCCGCCCCGGCCCGCGGTGTACGCCTGCGAGGCCAACAGGTCCAGCCGGTCCTGCTGCGGCCCCAGATCGGCGTCCAGGCGCTTGAGCTCGGCGGTCAGCTTGGCCTGCTGCTCCTTGGAGGTCTTGAGCTTGGCCTTGGCCTCCACGAAGCCCTTGGAGGCCTTCTCGAGTTTGTCGATCAGTGACGCGGAGCCGCCCTCACCGTCGTCACCGGAGTCGCCGGGAGCGGCGAGCAGCCGGGGGGCCGCGGTGGCCGGCGTCGGGGCGACGGCCAGTCCGCACGCGGCGACGAGCAGCGCCAGCAACGCCGCTATTCGCCGCGCAGTGTTCTGCTGCACAGGCATTTCCTTCCGTCGGCCGCCGGCCGGGTTAGCTGACGGGTTCGGGACGAAGGAAATCCCTACCGCTGGTGGCGGATTCACCCCAGGGAATACTGGTTCCCCGGCTCGCCAATGACGGCGATTAGGCGGCGGCTCCCGTGCGGGAACCGCACCGACCATACCCACTCGATCGACAGATCGACAGTTCTCGCACGCGTCGCAATTGCCTCGACACGGCCCGTGACAGCAATTACGGATAGTCATTACGAGGTAACACTTTTGGCCGTTCCCGGGGTCTGATCCGGAGCGATATCTCGGGTAAACTGACCGCCGGTCCTGCCAGGACGGCACCGCCCCCGAGTTGCCGGCAGGCCGCCGCCCAATCGTCGAAAGGCGAGCCGGGGAACCAGGTCACTGGGGTGTATCCGCAGTTTGCGGTAGGGATTGCTTCCGTCCCGAACCCGTCAGCTAACTCGGTCGGCGGTGACACGGAAGGAACTGTTGATGACCGCAAGTCCCCGCCGGTGGCTGATACTTGCCCTGGCGCCGCTGATGGCTGCCGTGATGCTCGCGGCACCCGCGTCTCCGGCCTCGGCCGAGCCCGGCGGTTCTTCCACTGCTCAAGAGCAGGAGCAGGACGGCAACGACAAGAACGCGATCCTCTCCGATGTGATCGAGAACACGAACCGGCGCTACGTGTCCGCCAAGGCGGCCGTGGAGAAGTCGGTGAAGGCCCAGGCTCAGCTGGCCAATCAGATCAAGCAGGCTGAGGCCCGGCGCGACGTGCTGATCCCCGAGGTCGACAAGATCGCCAAAGAGCAGTACATGACGGGCAACCTGAGCTCGATCGGCTATCTGCTCAACGCCAACTCCTCCGGTGACTTCCTGGAGAAGGCGGTCTCCCTGGAGGAGATCAACCGGCTGCACGACGCCAAGCTGCGTGAGCTCAATGAGGCCCTCCGGACCATCACCGAGAGCAAGGCCCGGCTCGACGCCGAGGTGAAGCAGCAGCAGCAGGACGCCGCCGCGATGAAGAAGCAGAAGGACGCCGCGGTCGACGCGCTCGCCCTGGTCGGCGGCAAGGGTGTCACCAAGGGCCTGGTGGTCGCCAACTCGCCCGAGGCGGCTCCGGCGCCCCGCAACTCCAGCGGCGGCTTCTCGGCCGAGGGCTGCACCGAGAACGACCCGACCACGGGCGGCTGCATCACCAAGCGCACGCTGCACATGTACAAGGAAGTCAAGAAGGCCGGCTTCAACAACTTCGTCGGCTGTCACCGTGACGGTGGACCGTTCGAGCATCCCAAGGGCCGCGCCTGCGACTGGTCGCTGCAGAAATCGGGCTTCTCGACGTATGACACCGACAAGGAGTTCCGGTACGGCAACAACCTGATGGCGTTCCTGGTGCGTAACGCGGACGCACTAGGCATCTACTACGTCATCTGGAACAAGCAGATCTGGTTCCCGGCGAACGGCTGGAGCAACTACCACGGGGTCAGTGACCACACCGACCACGTGCACGTATCGATGCTCTAGAGGCATACGCAACGGCCCCCGTCCTGTTCAGGACGGGGGCCGTTGCGTATGCCGGCTCGAATCAGTGCAGCGAGCGGCGGACCGGCGCCCGGCCGTACGGCTGGGACGGCGCCGGACCCGCCGGAACCGCCGCCGGGATCGGCATCGTCACCGGCCGGACCTGAGTGACCTCCAGCTCCTTGCCGTGGTGCAGCAGGGTGAGCCTGGCCTGGCCGCCACCGTTGCGCAGCGAGTAGGTGACCTCGTCGGACGTCACGCTCACCCGCAGCCGCAAACCACGCCAGAGCAGCGAGAACTCCAGGTGACTGATCCGGCTGGGCAGGCGCGGCGCGAACGACAGCTGACCGTTGAAGTCACGCATGCCGCCGAGACCAGCGACCAGCGAGATCCAGGTGCCGGCCAGCGACGCCACGTGCACCCCGTCGCGGGCGTTCTGGTGCAGGTCGTGCAGGTCCATCAGGGCGGCCTCGCCCAGATAGTCGTGCGCGAGCTCCAGGTGCCCGGTCTCGGCCGCGAGGACGGCCTGGATGCAGGCGGAGAGCGACGAGTCCCGGACGGTCCGCGCGTCGTAGTAGGCGAAGTTGCGTGACTTCTCCTCCGGCGTGAACGCGTCCCCCCGGATGTACATCGCCATGACCAGGTCGGCCTGCTTGACCACCTGCTTGCGGTACAGGTCGAAGTACGGGTAGTTGAGCAGCAGCGGGTACCCCTCGGGCGGGGTGTTCTCGAAGTCCCACTCCTGGAGCCGGGTGAAGCCCTCGCACTGCTGGTGGACGCCGAGCTCCTTGTCGTACGGGATGTGCACGGCCGCCGCCGCGTCCCGCCAGGAGGCCGTCTCCTCGTCGTCGACCCCGAACCGCCGGGCCAGGTCCGGGTGGCGCTTGCAGGCCTCGACAGCGGTCATCAGGTTCTGCTGGGCCATCAGGTTGGTGTAGATGTTGTCGTTGACGACGGCCGTGTACTCGTCGGGCCCGGTGACACCGTCGATGTGGAACCGGCCGTGCCGGTCGTGGTGGCCCAGCGACCGCCACAGCCGCGCCGTCTCCACCAGCAGCTCCAGGCCGACCTCGCGCTCGAAGTCGTAGTCGCCGGTGGCCTGCACGTAGCGGCGGACCGCGTCGGCGATGTCGGCGGCGATGTGGAAGCCCGCCGTGCCGGCCGGCCAGTACCCGGAGCACTCCTGCCCGCGGATGGTCCGCCACGGGAAGGCCGCGCCCTGCAGGCCGAGCGTCTGGGCGCGCTCCCGGGCCAGGTCCAGCGTCGAGTGCCGCCAGCGCAGCACATCGGCCGCGGCGGAGGGCTGGGTGTAGGTCAGAGCGGGCAGTACGAACGTTTCAGCGTCCCAGAACGTGTGGCCGTCGTACCCCGGACCGGTCAGGCCCTTGGATCCGATCGGGCGCTGTTCCGCCCGGGCGCCGGCCTGCAGCGTGTGGAACAACCCGAACCGGACCGCCTGCTGGACCTCCTGATCGCCCTCGACCTTGACGTCGGAGTGGTCCCAGAACGCGTCGAGGTAGTCCCGCTGCTGCTGGACCAGGCCCTCCCAGCCGTCCAGGCGGGCGCTGGCGAGAGCCGCGCCGACCTGGTCCCGCAGTGCCGGCAACGAGCGCATGCTGGACCAGCCGTACGCCGCCAGCTTGACCACCCGCAGCTTCTGCCCCGGCTCCAGCCGGCAGGCGACGGTGGTGCGCAGCCAGTCCGGGTGGCCCTCGGTGGTGATGGCGTGCCGGCCCGGCGTCTCCACCAGGTGCTCCATCGCCGCGGCCATCCGCAGGTCACTGGCCTTCGTGCGGTGCACGAGGATGCCGCCGGCGGCCTGCTCCAGCATCTCCTCGGCCAGCAGCGGCCGGTCCAGCACGGCGGCCACCCGCGGGTCCTTGCTCATCGGCGGCAACTGCTCGTTGGCCACCAGCTCGGACTGCAGGATCAGCCGTGCGGACGAGTCCAGCGGCTCCACCTCGTAGAGGAAGGCCACCACCGCCCGCTGGGTGAAGGACACCAGCCGCACGGTCCGCACCCGGACGCCCTGACCGGACGGCGACACCCACTCGACGATCCGCTCCAGCGTGCCGGCCCGCAGGTCGAGGCAGCGCTCGTGGGACCGCAGCTCGCCGTAGCGCACGTCGAACGGCTCGTCGTTGACGAGCAGGCGCATCAGCTTGGCGTTGGTGACGTTGACCATGGTCTGGCCGGACTCGGGGAAGCCGTACCCCGCTTCGGCGTGCGGCAGGGGCCGCAGTTCGTAGAACGAGTTCAGGTAGCTGCCCGGCAGGCCGTGCGGCTCGCCCTCGTCCAGGTTTCCGCGTATCCCGATGTGGCCGTTGGAGAGCGCGAACACCGACTCGGACTGGGCCAGCAGGTCCAGATCGAGCCGGGTCTCCCGGATGTGCCAAGGGTCGACGGGGTAAGCCCGTTCACGGATCACGGTCGTGCCTCTCGTAACCGATTTCAGAGGAGGTCTTTTAGATCTTTCACCACGATGTCGGCGCCGTGCTCCCGGAGCGCGTCGGCCTGGTCCACCCGGTCCACACCGATCACGATGCCGAAAGCGCCGGCCCGCCCCGCGGCGACGCCCGCCTGAGCGTCCTCGAACACGGCACACTGGGCCGGGTCGAGGCCGAGCAGCTCGGCGCCGTACAGGAACGTGTCCGGCGCGGGCTTGCCGGGCAGGCCCCGCTCACGCGCCACGACGCCGTCCACGCGGGCCTCCAGGAGGTCGGCGATCCCGGCCGCCTCCAGGACGTCCTTGCAGTTGGCGCTCGCCGACACGACCGCGCGGCGTAGACCGGCGGCCTTGGCGGCCCTCAGATACTCCACCGATCCGGGGTAGACCTGGACGGCGCCTTCTTTGATCTTCTGTAGCACGAGCAGGTTCTTGCGATTGCCGATGCCGTTGACGGTCTCCCGATCGGGGGTGTCGTCGGGGTCGCCCTCGGGCAGCGTGATGCCCCGCGAGGCCAGGAAGGTCCGGACCCCGTCAGCACGCTGCCTGCCGTCGACATATCGGTGATAGTCGACCGCGGAATCGAACGGCACGAAAGGTAGCTCATGCTGTTCGGCCCACGATTTCAGGAACGTGTCGAACGTCTGTTTCCACGCAGCGTTGTGCACCAGCGCGGTTTGCGTAAGCACACCGTCAAGATCGAATAGGCAAGCGGTCACCTGTGAAGGAAGTCCGAGCACGCGCCCAATGTAGCCGGACCCGATCGCGGGCGAGAGGCGAAGGGCAGCTTCACATTTCCACGATGGTTTACAAGTCGTTCAAGCTGCGGAATCCAAGATGATCCGCAGTCCGATCGACGTCCCGATCGGGCCGGTCGCCGTCGTGACCTCGTCACAGAGCCGATGTGCCAGCCACAGCCCGCGCCCGCCGACCTCGAACGCCTCCGCCGCGTGCAGGCCGTCCAGATAGGCGCCCGGGATGCCCGGACCGGAGTCGGTCACCACACACCACACCGAACCGTCCTCGATCTTCAGGACGACCCGGCCGTTGCCGCCGGCATGCAGCACGACATTGGTGAGCACCTCGTTGACGGCCAGCACGAAGCCGTCCTGCCGGTCACCGGCGAGACCCGCCGCCGCGAGCAGACGGATCGCCTCGTGCCGCAGAACCGCGATGTCGTCCGGGCCGAAGGCGCGGTCCAGCAGCACCGGCCACTCCCGGGGCGGGGCGGCATCGGCCCTCGGCTCCCCGTCGAGAGCCGAACGCACGCTCTGGCCGATCCTGTCCTCCACCGTGCTGCAGCCTACGCGCTGTGGCCGACCGGTGGCGGGAGGCATCCGAGGAACCCGCCCGGAAGTGGCGCCTGTCGCACGGTCAGCGCCAGCCGGCATCGATCCGGTCGCCGCGCTGGTCGAAGAAGTGCACGGCGTCCATCCGGACCGAGACGGCGAGCGGATGACCGTGCGAGACCTGCGGATACGGCGCGAGGCGCACGGCCAGCTCGGCCGGCTTGCGGTGATGACGGCCCGGGTCGGTCGCCACCCCGCCGGGGCCCTCCGGGGCCACTTCCGCGCCGCCCGGGCGCGTCAGCCGCTGCAGCGCCCCGCCGAGCCGCCTGAAGGCCCCGCCACCCTGGCCCCGGGTATCGGTCAGCGCCGCGCCGATCTCGTCCACCACGATCGCGGTGGCGCCGATGTCGAGGTACGCCAGCGACTCGTGCCCGTGGTGCTCGAGATACCGGATCCGCCCCTGGAAGACATGGCCCTGCGTGTCCGGGGTGACCGGGGTGAGCGCCTCGGCCCGGATGCCGACCACGATCCGCTCGCCGTGATAGCGGGCCACCGCCCGCGCGCGTGGGTCGCTCCACGCCAGGTACAGGGTCTGCTCGCCGAAGCTCAGCGCTATGTAGCGGTCCAGATGCACGTAGACCGCGGCCTCCAGCAGGTTCATCTTCGGCGAGCCGAGGAACGCCGCGGTGTAGAGCGTCGCCGGGCGCCGGTAGACCTCGGTCGGCGTGCCGAGGTCCTGCAGCACCCCCCTGCGCATGATCGCGACCCGGTCGGCCATGGTCAGCGCCTCGGCCTGGTCGTGCGTCACGTACATGGTGGTCACGCCCAGCTCACGCGTCATGCTGCTGATCTCGGCCCGCAGCTCGGCACGCAGCCCGCTGTCGAGATTGGACAGCGGCTCGTCCATCAGGAAGATCCCGGGACGGCGCACCATGGCCCGGCCCATCGCCACCCGCTGCCGCTGGCCGCCGGAGAGCTGACCGGGCCGCCGGCCGAGCACCTCTCCGATGCCGAGGGCGCCCGCGATCGCGTCCACCCGGTCCTGGCGCGGCGACGGCTCGATGCCGGACAGCTTGAGCGGGAAACCGATGTTCTCCGACACCGTCATGTGCGGATAGAGCGCAAAGTCCTGAAACACCATGGCGATGCTGCGATCGCGGGGCGGCAGTTCCAGCACCGGCTCACCATTGAGAAGGATCTCCCCCCGCGTGGGATCCTCCAGGCCGGCGATCATCCGGAGCACTGTCGACTTACCGCAGCCGGAGGGGCCGAGCAGGACCATGAACTCGCCGTCCTGCACCTCCAGGCTGACGTTGTCGACGGCATAGGTGCCGTCCGGCCAGATCTTGGTGACGTCTTTGAGTGCGACGGTGGACACCGTCAACCTCCCGCGATCGAGTGCGACCCCGAGCCCACGACGGTCGGCGATCGGGCCCTAACTCTGCGAGTGCCTTCGATGGTTCACCATCGGGCGAAAGTGCCATTCGCACATAGTGATCAATCGATTACAGAGATCGGAACATTGCAGGTCGTTGGTGTGCACGTTCACATTCAGAATCGCCAGTCCCGGTGGGTGGTTTTGGTGAGCGTGGCGGCGATCAGGACTGTCAGCGCGGCCATCGCCGGGGTCGCCCAGCCGATCAGGGCGGCCAGGACCAGCAGGAGGACCCGGCCGTCCCAGCCCAGTGCGGTTCCGGCGGTGCCGGTGGCGGGCGCGTTCTGCTCCATGCGGGCGGTCAGGTCGTAGTGCCGCAGCGCCAGCGTGAACAGCAGGAGGAAGACGAGGGGCGGGGGTACGTTCCCGTAGAGGCCGGTGGCGACCACGATCAGGTGTTCGGCGGCGCGTAACGCGGCCGGCACCAGCCAGTCCAGGGCCCTGTCGTGCCGGGTTGCTCCGGAGAAGCCGGTGAGCAGCACGGGGATCACCGCGATGGCGAGCAGCCACGGGTGCAGCGACGGCTCCCCGAGGGCGAACACGGTGACCGTCGCCAGGGCGTACCCCAGGAAGATCACAGCGAACGGCAACGGCCGCCCGGCACCTGTCCGGCTCAGCACCGTGCGCACCAGAGGCCCGTCGTCGCGGTGCCGGGCGGTGTCGACCGTGTCGAGCACCCCCACCCCCATCGACAGGGCACGCAAGGAACGCAACATCAGCGTGTACGCCGCCGCGAACAACCCGAATCCGACGAGCGCGGCAAGAGCCACCCGGCCGTTCGTGAGGGCGGCCAGCACCGAGATCAGCGCCCACCGCTCGCCGATCGGGAAGACGACGACCCGCTTGGCCCAGTAGATCGGCGAGCCCCGCCGGCTCTGCGCCTGTGTGGAGATGGCAGCAAGCCGTGCACCGGCCCCACCCCGGCCGGCTACGGCCGCACCGGGATCGACCGGAGCGGGACGGGTGGCGGCCCTGTTGTGGAGTGCCCCGTACCAGGTGTCGGTCATGTGCCGGGCGGTCTGCACCACGATCGCGGTGACGGCCAGGGACCAGGCGTGGGGCAGGCCCGCCCGGTCGGCCCCGGCGGCGAGACCGGCGTAGACCAGGTACTCCTTGGCGCGGTCGGCCATGGTGTCGAGCCAGCCGCCGAAGGCGCTGAACCGGCGGGTGTAGCGGGCCAGCTGACCGTCCACGCAGTCGAGCACGAAACCGAGGTAGAGCAGGACCGCGCCCGCCACCATCGCGGGGCGGGACGCCTGCCAGAACAGGATCGCCGCGACCACCGCGAACAGCACCGACAGGCCGGTCACCGCGGTCGGGGTCCACCGCAGCCGCGCGGCCAGTCCCGTCAGGTGTGGCGACCAGCTGCTCACGGCGTACGTCGTGAAGAGATCGTCCTCCTCCTTGACGGCGAGCCGCAGCCGCGCCGCGTCCTCGTCCACCGCGGCGATCGCGTCCCGGGCGGCGGCCAGCTGCTCCGAGGACTGCACCTGTTCGGCGTGCAGCAGCCGGACCCGGGTCGCGACCGGGACGAACCCGTCGGCGAGCATCTCGGCCAGCGGACAGGGCCGGTCGAGGGCCTTCTCCAGCAGCGGCAGGTCGGGCGGGGCCACACACATGGCCCCGAGATGCCGGACCGTCCCGCCACCGGGCGGCGCGGCGATCACCCGGCCCCGGTCCTCCCGCAGGTCACCGGACGGGTCGGCGGCGACCAGCACCGTGCTGCGCCCGGCCGGCTCGGTGGCCAGGGTCCGCAGCAGACTGCCGTGCGCGACCAGGTTGTCGGGGCAGATCAGCAGGGGCTCCCCGGCGTCGCGGGCCTGCCGGGCCAGCTCGCGGAGGCGGGACACCTCGTCAGCACCCGGTACGAGCCGATCGATCGCGGACACGCCGGCGGCCCGTAGCGCGCCGGTGAGTTCTCCGGCCAACCGGTCGGCGTCGCCGTGGGGCAGGGCGTGGCCGGTTCGGGCGGTCAGGACGGCCAGGGTCACCCGAGCACCACCGTTCGCCTCCTCGATCCAGTCGGCGGCAGAGCTCGGCGGCCGCCCCGGGCCGCGACCATCACCTGCTCGGTGTGACGCTTCGAACACCCCACGTGCGATCGAGCCCACGGTGCTCAACGAGAGCGGGCCACTCAGGGACGTCCACAACCAGCCTCTGACCTGGGACGAGAGGGATTCAGGTTAACCACCGACCCCGGCTGGGTACGGATGACCCTTACGGGAGCCGCATCGCCGACATCCACCTCGGGAACGAGGGACGGCGCTGCACCCGTACCTACCGTCGAAGTGGCCACGGCAGGAAGCCGAGGCCACCGCCGAAGGAGTGGATGAAGTGACCAGCCCCCTCAGGACCCGCTCGTTCTCCCGCCCCCGCCACAACCGCCGGATCGCCGGTGTCTGCGCCGGCCTGGCCCAGCGCTTCGGGATGCGGCCCGGGATGGTGCGGCTCCTCTTCGTTGTCTCCTGCCTCCTGCCCGGCCCGCAGGTCCTGATCTACCTGGCCCTCTGGGCCCTGATGCCCAGCGAGTGACGTCGCCCGCCACCCGGCGGGCAACACGCCACCCGGCGAGGAACACGCCAACCGGCGAGCAACACCTCGCCGGTTGGCAAAACCTCGCCGGTTGGCAACACGCCGACCGGCGGGCAACACCTCGCCGGTTGGCAACACGTCGACGGTTGGCAACACGTCGAGGGCGAGCAAAACGCCGCCGCGGGGCAACACGCCGTCGGCGGGGATCACCCGCTGGCGCGGCGATAGAGCTTCCGGGCATCCCGTCCCTGCCCCCGTGACGGGATGCCCGGAACCAAGATGACGGGCCGCTCCCCCGGCAACGAAGCCCGGGGAGCGGCCCGCCTCAACAAACCCGCCGCCCTTTCGTCGAGGGCCGCCGACCAACCCCAGCCGACCAACCCCAGCCGCCCAAGCGGAGCCGACGGCCCGACCGCAACCGGCAGCCCGACCGAAACCACCGGTCCGCCCGAGCCAGCCGCCAAACGAGCCGGCCGCACAACAAGGCCAGGCGGCTCGGACGAAGCGAGCCGCCAGACCGAAACCGGCAGCCCGACCAGAGCTGGCCGGCCCGACCGGAACCAGCCCCCGTCAACCAGCCCCCGTCCGAAACCGGCGGCCCGTCCGAAATCGGCAGCCCGACCAGAGCTGGCCGGCCCGACCGGAACCAGCCCGGTCCAAAACGGCGGCCCGTCCGAAACCGGCACCCCGGCTGAAGCCAGCAGCCCGACCGAAACCGGCAGCCCGACCGGAGCTGGCCGGCCCGACCGGAACCAGCGCCCCGACCGAAACCGGCCGGCCGGACGAAGCCCGGCCGGCCGGCTCGCTCACGGGCTGGCGAACGAGACCGTAACGGTGGTGTAGCCGAGCCGCGCGAAGAGGCTCTCCAACATCCGCTGCGTGTTCTCCCGGGCCCGTTTGTCCAGCTCACTGGCCCGCGCCGCCTCGGTGATCCGCTGCTGGGCCAACTGGTAGACCTGCTGCTGCTTGCCCGGGTCGTCGCGGAAGGCGTCGCCGATCCGGTTGAACAGGCCGCGCTCCTCGGCCACCACGTAGCTGCGCTCCATGTCGAGCGCCGCGGTCGACTGCTGGGGAGCTGGCAGAGTCAGCTCGATCGTCTTCTTCTCCTCGTCGATCTTCAACGCGTCGCCGGAGAGGCCGCTGAAGTCCACGTAGGTCTCGACCGTGCCCGAGCCGACGAACAATGTGCGCCGGTTGATGAGGAAATCGGGGATGTTGTCACGGTTTTCCTGCAGGTCGACGATCACCTGGAACGTGCCGTCAGCCGCCACGTAACGCTGAAGGTCGCGCATGGACTGCAGGAGCACCGGCTGACTGCGGTCGGTGGTCTCCTCGGCGAACGGATTGTCGAAGGTGGGCAGCACATTCATCGCGCGCAGCCCGAGGCAGGAGGCGACGATCAGCGCGAAGACGAAGCCGACGAAGATCAGCAGCCGCGCGAAACCGCTCGGCCGGGGCTGCTCGGGGGTGGGCTCCGCAGCGTCCGGCCGATCGGGCACGGCCGGATACTCGCTGGTGGGGTGTTCGGGGGTGGGCGATTCGGCCATGCCCTAACGGTACGGAGGGGGTACGACAATTCGCGACCGGAGAGCACTGATCGGACTCCCGAACCGCGAAACCCCCCAAACCCGATCCTCCCGACGCGCGCCACCGACAAACCCGGCTCGAGACCGCCCGAACTCGCCGAACCACCCCGGCTCCGGGACGCGAAACCTGCCGAACCGAGGGGCGAGACGCACCGAACCCGGGACTCCGGGACGCGAAACCTGCCGGGCCAAGGGGCGAGACCCGCCGAACCCGGGACGCGAAACCTGCCGGACCAAGGGGCAAGACCCGCCGAACCCGGTCAGTCCTCGAGGATCAGCACGCGGGCGTGGATCTCCTTGCGCTGCTGCAGGGCCGCCCGGAGCGCCCGGTGCAACCCGTCCTCCAGGTAGTAGTACCCCTGATACTCCACGACGTGGGGGAACAGGTCACCATAGAAGGTCGAGTCCTCGGCGAGGAGCTTGTCGAGCGCCAGCTCACGCTTGGTGGTGATCAGGTCGGCCAGCCACACCTTGCGCGGCGGGATCTCCGCCCACTCCTTGAGCGTCGTCTGGTGATCGGGGTACGGGGCTCCATCCCGGACCGCTTTGAAGATCACGGCGGTTGCCCTTTCCGTGAGAACCGTATGCCAGCGTACCCGCGGGCCGGTCAGACCTCGCCCGACGAAGCCCACCGGCCATGATGCACCACGTCGGCCACCGGGCGGTGGCCTCGACGCAGTGACGGTGACCTCTTGTCGGCCGCCGGGTACCCGATGGTGAGTGCCCCGATCGGGTGGAACTCGGCCGGCACCCCGAACGCCTCCTTGAACGCCGGCACCCGGGCGGCGGGCACCCCGAAGAAGCACGAGCCGAGTTCCTCGTTTACCGCGGTCAGGTGCATGAGCAGGGCGGCGAAGCCGGTGTCGATGTCCCAGTAGGGAACCGGCCAGCGCGCCTCGTCCCGGTCCGTCCAGCCTTTGTCGGGCTGCGCGTAGCGGTCGAGATACACCGATTTGTTGGAGAACGCCACGATGATCAGGGGGGCCGTCCGCATGCGCTCCAGCCAGCCGCTGTCGCCGCTGCCGTCGGCTGTGCTCGACCAGTAGCGCGAACGGTCCTCGGCCGAGGTCAGGACCAGGAAGCTCCAGCCCTGGCTGAAACCCGCCGACGGCGCCCGCAGCCCGTGCCGCACGATCTTGTCCACCAGGTCGGGGGCGATCGGCCGGTCCGGGTCATAGCTGCGCACCATCCGCCGGCGGCGGACGACCTCGTCGAAATCCATCAGAAGGCGAAACCCATCAGGAGGCGAAACCCATCAGAAGTCGAGACCATCAGAAGTCGAGACCATCAGAAGTCGAGACCATCACAAGTCGAGACCTATCAGCAGTCGAAACCCATCAATACCGGACGCCCCAGGACGTGGCCCAGGTCGAGCCGGGCGCCAGGACGGTCAGGTCACGGCCGGTCCGGAACGCGTCCGGCGGGCAGGTCATCGGCTCGACCGCGATCGATCGGCGGAAGCGCTCGCCGTGCAGCGTGTCGGCGGTGAACACCTGCCAGTACCGGAACTTCTCGTCGGCCCAGACCACGATCGGCCGCTCCGCGCCGGGGCCGGCCAGGGTGAGCGTGGTGATGCCGTCGGCGTCGAAGTCGATGTCGCCGAAGGTGGTGTCGAGCACCAGGTCACCGATGCGGCGCGGCTCGGAGAAGTCGAACTCGGTGCCGGCGATCTTGGTGGCGCCGATCGGGAGCAGGCGGGCGTCGGCCTGGATCCGGGAGGCGGCGGGCACGTGCAGCACGGTGTCGTCGACCGTCACGCCGGGCAGCCGCAGGTACGGATGGACCGAATACCCCCACGGCGCGTTGGCCTCCGAGGTGTTGACCACCTCCTGGTCGCACCGGAGCCCGTCGGCCGAGACCGTCCAGCGGGAGCGCAGCAGCAGCGACCACGGGTAGCCGACCTGCGCGGGCAACTCGTACTCCAGGGTCACCGAGGCGGCGGTCTGCTCGGCGAGCCGCCACCGGGACCAGTTGACCAGGCCGTGGATGGCCGTCCGCCGGGCCGGCTCGGTGAGCGCGAGCTGGTAGGACTGCCCCTCGAACTCGTACTGCCCGTCGCGGATGCGGTTGGGCCACGGCGCGAGGATCTGGCCGGCCGATCCGGGGGAGATCTCGTCGGCGCCGAATCCGTCCAGGATCTCGACGCCGTCCACGGAGTACGACCGGAGCGTCCCGCCGACCTCCACCAGGACGGCACGGTGGCCGTCCGCCTCGATCGACCACTGGACGCCGGACTTGGCGGCTGACTCTGCGCTCATACCCGCGACACTATCGGTCGTCCGCCCGGTCCTGTTCAGGCCGGTATCGGATCAGCGCGGGCGAGGTGAGCCCGAGGACCACGGCCAGCCCGGCGGCGACCAGACCGCCGCCCACCCAGGAGGTGGACACGCTGGTCAGGTCGGCGGTGGCGCCGGCGCGCAGGTCGCCGAGGCGCGGGCCGCCGGCCACCACCACGGTGAACACGCCCTGCAGGCGGCCGCGCAGGTGGTCGGGCGCGAAGGTCTGCATGATCGTCTGCCGGTAGACCGCGCTGACCAGGTCGGCCATCCCGGCCAGGGCGAGCAGCAGCACCATCAGCCACAGGCTGCGGGCCAGTCCGGACAGCCCGATCGCCAGGCCCCACACCACCACCGCGGCGATCAGCGCGAGCCCCTGCCGCCGGACCCGGCTGATCCAGCCGCTGGTCAGGCCGCCGACCATCGCGCCGATCGCGATCGCGCTGTACAGCCAGCCGACCGCCGAGCCGCCGCCGAACTGCTCGGCGGCCGCCGGGAACAGCGCCCGGGGCATGGCGAACACCATGGCGATCAGGTCGACCGCGAAGGACAGCAGCAGCACCGGCTGGGTGACCAGGAACTTGAGGCCGGTCACGATGCCCCGCAGACCCACACTCGGCTTCTCCGGAGACGCCGAGGCGGCGGGCGAGACCACCGGCGGGATGTCCGGCAGCTTCCAGGTCGCCCAGAACGTGACGGTGAACAGCAGGGCGTCCAGCGCGTAGGCCACCTCGACGCCGGCGCCGGTCGACCAGATTCCCATGATCACGCCGGCGGCCAGCGGGCCGAGCACCCCACCGGCCGTGCTGGCCGTGTAGTTCAGCGTGTTCGCCGCCGGCACCAGGGGCTCCGGCACGATCCGCGGGACGATCGAGTGCCGGGCCGGCGAGCTCACCGCGAAGCCGGCGGCCTGGATCGCGGTCAGGGCCAGCAGCAGATGCGCGCTGCGGACCCCGAGGACCGCCTGCGCCAGCAGCGCGAGAGTGGTCGCCCAGGTGATCGCGGAGCTGATGAGCAGCAGCTTGCGGCGATCGACCACGTCGGCGGCGGCGCCGCCCCACAACCCGAAGATCAGCAGGGGTACGAGACCCGCGACCCCGAGCAACCCGACCCAGGTGGGCGAGCCGGTGACGGCGTACATCTGCACCGGCACGGCGACCGCGGTGAACTGGAACCCGAAATACGACGCGCCGTTGCCGATCCACGTCCGCCGGAACGTCGTGACGCCCAGCGGACGGGTGTCGATCATCCAGGCCCGCGGCTCCTTGACGCCCTGACTCAAGGCGCCAGCCTCTCCACGATCCACCCGGCGCCGGTGTCCCGGAAGCGGAGCCGGTCGTGCAGCCGGCTGCTGCGGCCCTGCCAGAACTCGACACTCTCCGGCCGCACCCGCAGCCCGCCCCAGTGCGGTGGCGCCGGCACCGGCCCGGCGCCGAACCGGTCGACGACCGCCGTGAGCCCCTCGGCCAGCGCCTCCGGGCCGGGCAGCACCCGCGACTGCGGGCTGGCCCAGGCGCCGAGCTGGGAGCCGCGCGGCCGGGACGCGAAGTACTCCTCGGTCTCCTGGCGGGACACCCGCTCGACCGATCCGGACACGATCACCTGACGCTGCATCGGAAACCAGGGGAAGACCAGGCCGGCGTACGGGTGAAGCGCCACGTCCGCACCCTTGCGCGACTCATAGTTCGTGAAAAAGACGAAACCGTCCTCGTCGTACCCCTTGAGGAGGACCGTGCGCGCCGACGGCCGTGCCCCCTCGCCTGCCGTCGCCACGATCATCGCGTTGGGCTCCGGCAGGCCGAAGGCCGTCGCGTCGGCGAACCAGGCGGTGAACTGGCTGGTCCACGTCGCGGCGAGAGCATCCTCGAGCAGCGGCGGCCACTCGGTGTAATCCCGGCGCATTCCGGCTGGTGACGGCGGTTCGGTGGCCACACTGCCTCCTTCGCTCACGTCTCAACCGCCCCATGGAGCGTCCAGGGGGACGGAAACGACCGTAAGTCCCCCGCCCGCAAACGTCAGTTGAACCAGGATGGGTGTCATCGAGAGCACAATCGCGACGGGTCGACCGTGCGGTTACTCGGCGGGCAAGATGAATCACCCACCGCAGTTCGGTTCCACAGGGAGTGCCGTGACCGACTTCAAGCCGGGGCTCGAGGGCGTCATCGCGTTCGAGACCGAGATCGCCGAGCCCGACCGGGACGGTGGCGCGCTGCGGTATCGCGGCGTCGACATCGAGGACCTGATCGGACAGGTGTCGTTCGGCAACGTCTGGGGCCTGCTGGTGGACGGCCGGTTCGGGCCGGGGCTGCCACCGGCCGAGCCGTTCCCGGTGCCGGTGCACTCCGGTGACATCCGGGTCGACGTGCAGTCCGCGGTCGCGATGCTCGCGCCGTACTGGGGGCTCTCGCAGATGTTCGACATCAGCGACGAGCAGGCCCGGCGTGATCTGGCCCGGGTGTCGGTGACCGCGCTCTCCTTCGTGGCCCAGGCGGCCCGCGGCCTCGGTCTGCCGGCCGTCCCGCAGAAGGACATCGACAAGGCCGAGACCATCGTGGAGCGGTTCATGCGCCGGTGGCGTGGCGAGCCGGACCCGCGCCACGTCAAGGCCGTCGACGCGTATTTCATCTCCTCCTGTGAGCACGGGCTCAACGCGTCCACCTTCACCGCGCGGATCGTCGCCTCCACCGGGGCGGACGCGGCGGCCTGCATCTCCTCCGGCATCGGCGCGCTCTCCGGCCCGCTGCACGGCGGCGCGCCCACCCGGGTGCTGCAGATGATCGAGGCGGTGGAGCGCAGCGGTGACGCCGAGGCGTATGTGAAGGACATGCTCGACCGCGGTGAGCGGCTGATGGGTTTCGGACACCGGGTCTACCGCGCCGAGGACCCGCGGGCACGTGTGCTGCGCCGGATCGCGAAGGATCTGGGCGCGCCGCGCTACGAGGTGGCCGAGGCGCTGGAGCGGGCCGCGCTGGCCGAGCTGCACGAGCGCAAGCCGGAGCAGCAGCTCTGGACGAACGTGGAGTTCTGGGCGGCCGTGGTGCTCGACTTCGCCGAGGTCCCGGCGCACATGTTCACCTCGATGTTCACCTGCGCGCGGGTGGCCGGCTGGAGCGCGCACATCCTGGAGCAGAAGAAACTCGGCCGGATCCTGCGCCCGGGTCTCCACTATGTGGGAGCGGAGCCGCGGAAGCCGCAGGAGGTCGAGGGCTGGGATCAGCTCCCGCATAATGTATGACCGTGGCAGTGCCAGCCCCGCAGCGGAAAACAGAAGGTCAAATCGTTGAATGACATCCGGATTCCCGACGCGATCAAGCCCGTCGACGGACGGTTCGGCTCCGGGCCGAGCAAGGTCCGTCCCGAGGGAGTCGAGGCGCTCTCCGCGGTGTCCCGCACGTTCATGGGCACCTCCCACCGGCAGAAGACGGTGAAGGACCACGTGGCCCGCCTGCGCCGCGGCCTGGCCGAGTTCTTCTCGATCCCGGACGGGTATGAGGTGATCCTGTCCAATGGCGGCACCAGCGCGTTCTGGGAGGTCGCCGCGTTCGGACTGGTCCGGGAGAAGGCGCAGTTCGCCGAGTTCGGCGAGTTCGGCGCCAAGTTCGTGCAGGCGGTCACCGACGCGCCGTTCCTGGCCGAGCCGACGGTCCACCGCGCGCCGGGTGGCCAGGCGGCCTACCTGACCGCCGAGACCGGTGTCGACGTCTACGCCACCGTGCAGAACGAGACTTCGACGGGTGTGGCCGTCCCGGTTCGCCGGGTCGAGGGCGCCGACCCGGGCGCGCTGCTGCTCACCGACGCCACGTCCGGTGGTGGCAGCCTCGATGTCGACGTCCGTGAGACCGATGTGTACTACTTGGCGCCGCAGAAGGCGCTCGGCTCGGACGGCGGGATCTGGCTGGCCCTGATGTCGCCGGCCGCGATCGAGCGGGCTTTCGCGATCAAGGCCTCGAAACGGTACATTCCGCAGTTCCTCGATCTGGTGACCGCGATCGAGCAGTCCCGTCTGGAGCAGACCTACAACACGCCGGCGCTGGCCACCGTCTTCCTCGCCGCCGAGCAGGTCGACTGGATGAACGCGCAGGGCGGTCTGTCCTGGGCGGTCAAGCGCAGCGCGGAGAGCGCGGCCGCGATCTACGGCTGGGCCGACCGGTCGTCGTTCGCCGAGCCGTTCGTCACCGACCCGGCGCTGCGCTCGGCGGCGGTCGCGACCATCGACTTCGCCGAGGGTGTGGACGCCGCGGCGATCGCGAAGGTGCTGCGCGCCAACGACATCGTCGACACCGAGCCCTACCGCAAACTGGGCCGCAACCAGCTGCGCGTGGCCCTCTACCCCACTGTCGACCCATCCGATGTGACGGCTCTCACCCAGTGCATCGACTACGTCGTCGAGCGGTTGGGGTAGGTCGTCTCCCTCGCATACGCCCGGAGGGCGGCGCAACGATCCGGAGCGGGATTGAGCGTCGCCCGGATGGGTAGTGACGGGATTCATTGCTGTTGACGACGGGTGGCCGTACCTCTAAAAGGGTTTGATGGAGTTCGGCGGCGGAGGACGAAGATCATCTCCGCTGGTCAGCATCTTGACGGCGTGGCTTACCCCCATTGGGTGACCAAGGCGCGTACCGTGTTCCGAAACGCGCCCGGGTGAATGACTCTCGGGATGTCCAGGCCAACGCGACGGGACGGAGGCAACGCATGCGGCCGGTACGCTTCGTCGCCCTTTCCGAGGACGGTCAGGCTCTCGTGCTCGCCGATGAGGTCGGCCGGCTCCTGGCTCTCCCCATCGACGACCGGATCTCGGGTGCGCTCCACGAGGGTCCGGCGGCCCCCGGCAGCGCTGTCGCCGTGCTGGCGTCCGACGCCAACGCACCGACGCTGTCCCCTCGGGACATCCAGGCCCGGATCCGTTCCGGCGAGTCCGCCGAGGATGTGGCCCGCATCGCGGGTGTGCCGGTCGACCGGGTGCTGCGATATGCCGGCCCGGTGCTGCAGGAGCGCGCCATGCTGGCGCAGCATGCTCGCCGCACCCGGCTGAAGACGTCCGATTCCGGTCAGCCGCTGGCCGAGGTGGTCGACAGCCGGCTCGCGCAGCACGGCATCGACACCGAGAAGATCTCGTGGGACGCGTTCCGCCGCGACGACGGCACCTGGCGCATCGTCGCCACCTGGCCGTCCGGCAAGGCCACCGCGCAGGCCATCTGGGACCTCGACAAGGGCCGCCAGGTGGTCTCGCCGCACGACGACATGGCGCAGTATCTGTGTGCCGAGCGGCCCACCCAGATCCTCGGGCAGGAGCCGGCGCCCGAGCGCGGCGGTCACGGCCTGCCCGGCCCGGCCCGCAGCGGTGAGCCGACCCGTGGCGGTCACGGCCTGCCCAGCGCCGACCCGGCCGCGCGGTCGACCCGCGACTCGATCCGGGCCAGCCGCGACGCTCTGCTCGCCTCACTGGACCGGCCGTTGGAGGGCTCGTCCGGCCGCAGCCTGGAGTCGCCCGCCCGGCGCCCGGTCGCCGGTGGCGCCGCGGCCCTGCTCGGCGGTGGTTCCGGTTCGGCCTTCGACGACGACGCCGACCTGCCGAAAGAGGTGCCGGCCGTGCCGTCGCTCGCGGTGCTGCGCCCGCGCCGCACGGTGGGCCAGGCCAACAGCCAGTCGAGCCAGGAGTCCGAGGAGACCAACAAGCCTCGCAAGCGGCTCCCCAGCTGGGATGACGTGCTGTTCGGCGGTGGCCCGGCGGCCCGCGAGTCCTCCTGAGCCGGCTCTTCGTCGCGGTCTTCCCGTCCGAGGAGGCCGTCGATCACCTGCGTGGCCACCTCCCGGCGTCAGCTGCCCGCCGGCCCGAGAAATGGCACGTCACGCTGGCGTTTCTCGGTGACGTCCCGGACGCCGACGTGCCGGTGGTGGCGGCCGCTCTCGCCGACGTGCCCCCGCCCGGCCCGATCACCCTGCGGCTGGCCGGTGCGGGCCGATTCGGGTCGGTGATCTGGGCCGGCGTCCACGGCGAGCTGGAGCGGCTCGGATCCTTCCGGGAGGACGTCCGGCGCGCTCTGGCGGACGCCGGTCTCCCGATCGACGCGCGACCGTTCCGGCCGCATCTCACGATCTCTTATCGGTACGATCGGCGCCTGGCCACGTTGCTCGACGGCTATTCCGGCCCGTCCTGGCCGGTGACGGAGTTCGCCCTGGTGGACAGCGTCGGCGGCGACTATCTCCGGGCCTGGTCCCGTTCCTTGTGTCCTTGACCAGGACCGCCGAGGCGGCACGGCCCGTCTCCGCCGGAGACGACGCACGGGCGGCGGCCCCGACTCGAATGCCGTCCGCGGCTTCAACGCGACCCACCGGCGGCAGCCTCGGCCCTGATGCCGTGGAGCAGGAGCCGTAGGCCGTAGGTGAACTGTTCGCTGGACCCGACGATCGGCAGAGTTTCCCCCGGCAAGCCGCTCATCGCTTGGCTGACCCGGTGCCAGCGCTCGTCGCGTACTCCCGCGTTCACCGCCATGGCGAGGGCCGCTGTCACGTACGCGATGAGGGTCTGCAGGGTCTGGACCACCGCTGTCGGTGACAGGCCCGCCTCGGTGAGGGAGGCGGTGATGCCGGCGGCAAGCCGGAGCCCGTGGACGCCGAGCGGCGGGCGGGCCGCGATATGGGCGGCGATTCCCGGATGCTGGAGGGCAGCCGACCGAGCCGCAGCGAGGATTCCACTGAGGCGCTGGTCCCAGGGGGTCTCCGGGCCGGGGTCGACGACGCCGGCGAGGGCCAGGTCAGCGACGGCGTCGAGCAGGGCCTCCCGGTTGGGGAAGTGCCGGTAGATCGCCATCGGGTCGCATTCCAGGTCGGCGGCGATACGGCGCATGGACATGGCGGGAGCACCTTCCTGGTTCCCGACCTGATCCTCTGCGCGGTGCTGCTGGCGGGAGCGCTGCTGCCGGAGCGGGCCGCTGTCCTGGCGCTACCGGCCGGGCTCGCCTACACGACGGGTGTGCTCACCACGTCGGCCTTCTCCTACGTGGCACGTGGAGAGATCGGGATGCCCAGCATGATCGGCGCGGTCGTGTCGGGGGTGATGGCCGCGATCCTCACCCGGCGGCCGACGGCGGAACTCGCAAGATCGGTGAAGGTGGGCCAGGCCTCGCCGAATTCCTAGAACGCCGCACCGGGCTCGTGCCGCAGAACCAGGCCGGCCGCCTCCAGCAGGCCTTCGACGCGGACGCGCTCGAAGTCGAGTTCCACGCCTTCCAGCCCGTGCAAATATTCGCGGATGCCGAGGCAGCAGCAGGCCAGCCGGAGCCGGGAGTCGTAGGCGGTCATCACGGCCGCGCGGTACGCCTCGCCGTGCGGGCCGGAGCGGCGCTGGTGGTCGAGACGGCGCAGGTCGTACGCGATCTGCTCGATCGTCGGCATGTGCAGCGCCGCCATGCGGGCCGCCGGGTCCCACGCCCGCAGGGTGCGGTCCAGGCGGCGGTGGGCCCGGTCGTCGCGGCCGCGGGGGCCCCGATCGTCGCGGCGGCGGTATCGGCGGACCACCCGGCGCACCGAGGTTCGCTCACCGTGATGCCGCTCACGCAACTCGCTGCGACCGCGGCGGGTGAACAGGCGACGGAGATCGGTGACCCCGCCAGTGATCATGATGGTTGCGGCGCACGGCAGGATGAGCAGCGCCGACAGCGCCGCCGACAGCACAGCAATGTGCCCGATCGCCACGGTTCGACGCTAGGCGCTGACCGGGCAGGCGGGAATACCCGTTCGGTGGAGCCGGCCATGCCAACATCACGGTGGGTGCAGAATCAGACGCCGACGCCCGAACCCGACCGGACCAGCGGCTCGGCGTGCGGCCGCGGGATCTCGAGCGGGGCCGCCACCACGTGCACCCGGGGCTGGGAGCGCAGGGTGATCCGGATCCGGTCGCCGCTGACCCGCAGCTGCCAGATCAGCGCGCCGACCGCGGCCAGGAAACTGACCAGTCCGGCCGCCCAGATGCTCGACGGCACCCCGAAACGCTCGCCCCACCAGCCGGCCAGCGACGCCCCGATCGGCGTGGTGCCGAGGAAGACCAGGACGTAGAGCGACATCACCCGGCCGCGGAACTCGGCGTCGACGCCCATCTGGACCCGGTGGTTGCACCCCTGGGCCAGGTAGATCGAGAAGAACCCGGTCGGGACGAGCAGAAGGGCGGCGGTCACGAAGTTCGGCGCGAACCCGACGGCGAACTCGAACACCCCGAAGAGCAGAGCGGCACCGATCACGAGGTACGGCCCGGGGCGCGAACGACGGCGGGTGCCGGCCAGCGCCCCGCCCAGCGAACCGATCGCCAGACACGTGGTGAGCAGGCCGAACGTCGACGGCCCGGCACCGAAGTCGATCTTCGCGAGAGCGGCCAGGGTGACCGGGAAGTTGAACCCGATCATGCCGATCACGGCCATCATGCAGATCGGCAGCAGCAGGTCGTGACGCTTCCCCACATACCGCAGGCCGTCGATCACCCGGGCGCTGCCGCGAGCCTTGCGCTCGGCGCGGTAGAGGTCTTCGGGACGCATCCGCAGGTAGGTGAAGACCGGCGCGATCGCCAGCGCCGTGGAGATCAGGAACACACCGGGCGTGGAGAGCAGCGCGAGCAGCACCCCGGCGAGAGCGGGACCGCTGATCCGGGCCACGTTGAAGGTGGCCGCGGAGAGCGCCAGCGCGTTGGGCAGCAGACGCAGCTCGACCAGCTCGGAGACGAACGACTGCCGGACCGGGGTCTCGACGGCGTTGGCGATGCCGAGGAACAGCGCGGCGACGAACACGTGCCAGAGCTCGACCACCCCGGCCGCGACCAGCACCGCGAAGACGATGGCGAAGAACGCGAAGGCGGCGTTCGCCGCGATCAGCAGCTTGCGCTTGTCGTACCGGTCGGCCAGGCGGCCGCTCCAGAGGGTCAGGAGCATGACGGGTACGAACTGGAGCGCCGTCACCACACCGAGGGCGCCCGGGGAGTTGTCGGAGAGTTCGAGGACCAGCCAGTCCTGGGCGGTGAACATCATCCACACGCCGATGAGCTTCACCATCTGCCCGGCGGTGAAGAGCCGGTAGTTCTTGACCTGTAGGGATCGGAACATGGCGTTCAGAGCGGCCGCCCCCTAAGTTTCGTCGTACGCGTCAGAAACACGTGACGAAGCGGAACGACCAGGGGCCGGCTCAGCCGCGGGCGACTCGCTGCATGATCTCAGCGGCCTGCGCCAGGGTTTCCCGTTCCTCCGGAGTGAGCCGCTCCAGCTCGGCGGCCAGCCACTCGTTGCGGGCCCGCTCGTGCAACGCGTAGACCGCCCGGCCCTCGTCGGTGGCGGCCAGGATCACCTGCCGCCCGTCGGTCGGATGCGGCGTACGCGCTACAAGCCCGCGCTCCTCCAGCTTGCCCACGATCTTGGTCATCGTCGGGGGCTGGACCCGCTCGACGTCGGCGAGCTCACGAGGAGTCAGCGCACCGGCCAGTTGGAGGCTGGTCAGCGCGGAGAGCTGACTGAACGTCAGGTCACCGACCGGGCGGGCCTGCCGGACTCGCCGGCTGAACCGGATGATCGCGTCCCGCAGCGTTTTGGCCAGCGTGTCCGCTGTCGTGCGCTCCGTCGTCATCACCCGCTCCGTCACGGTCTTTAGCCTAGCTAATGAGCATGGCTAACGACATCTGTTGACCCATATGACAGCCGTCACCGGGCCGATGACGCGCCCGGTGACGGCTCTGCGAAACCTCAGAGGATCCAGGATTCCAGCGGACCCCGCGCGAAGTACAGCACGAACAGGGCCGCGATGCCGTACATCAGCGGGTGGATGTCGCGTGCCCGCCCGGTGGCCAGCTTCAGCACCACGTACGAGATGATCCCGGCGCCGATACCGTTGGAGATCGAGTACGTGAACGGCATCAGCGTGACGGTGAGGAACGCCGGCACCGCGATCGTGTAGTCCGACCAGTCGATCTGACGAACCGTGGTGATCATCAGGAACCCGACGACCACCAGCGCGGTCGACGCCGCCTCGAACGGAACCACCTTCACCAGCGGGGCGAAGAACATCGCGACCAGGAACAACGCGCCGGTGACGAGGCTCGCGACACCGGTACGCGCGCCCTCGCCGACGCCGGAGGCGCTCTCCACGTACGACGTGTTGCTGGAGACGCTGGCCGCACCACCGGCCGCCGCGGCGACCGAGTCGACGAGCAGGATCTCCCGGGTCCGCGGGGGCATGCCCTCCTCATCGAGGAGCTCACCCTCCTGCCCGACCGCGACCATCGTGCCCATGGTGTCGAAGAAGTCCGTCACCAGCAGGGTGAAGACGAACATCAGCACGACCAGCGGACCGGCCGTGCTCCACGAGTCGAGCACGTTGAACTTGCCGATCAGCGACAGGTCGGGGGTGTCGATGATCTGGTCCGGCAGCGCCGGCACGTTCAGCGACCAGCCACCCGGCTTGACCACGGCCGGGCCCAGCTTCGCCACCGCCTCCACGATGATCGCCAGCACCGTGGTGCCCAGGATGCCGATCAGGATGGCGCCCTTGATCTTGCGCACGAAGAGCACCAGCGTGAACAGCAGGCCGATCACGAAGACGAGGGTGGGCCAGGTCACCAGCTTGCCGCCCAGGCCCAGCTCGACCGGGACCGTGGTGTTCGCGGCGTCCGGGATGCGGTGCACGAACCCGGCGTCGACCAGACCGATGATCATCAGGAACAGGCCGATGCCCACGCCGATCGCGGTCTTCAGCTGCGTGGGGACGGCCTTGAAGACGGCCGTACGCAGACCGGTCAGCACCAGGATCAGGATGAGCACACCCTCGATGACGACCAGGCCCATCGCGTCGGCCCAGGTCATCTCCGGCGCGATCTCGTACGCCACCAGCGCGTTCACACCGAGTCCGGCGGCCAGGGCCAGCGGGAAACGGCCCACCACACCCATCAGGATCGTGATCACACCGGCGACCAGCGCGGTCCCGGCGGCGAGAGCGGTGATCGGGAGCTTCTGGCCGTCGGCGTCGATGCCGCCGGCCAGGATCAGGGGGTTCAGGACCACGATGTAGGCCATCGTGAAGAACGTGACGACACCGCCACGGACCTCCCGGCTCAACGTCGAGCCGCGCTTGGTTATCTCGAAGTACCGGTCGAAGCCGGTGGGGGCAGCCGCTTCGGTATCAGCAGACATGGGACCTTCCGAAAGGATGGCGCAGTGGTGAACGCGCGCATGCTTTCAGATGCAACTACTCCTGCAAAAGCGAAGTGATGTTACAACTCTCACGCGCTGCGCCGATGCGATGCGTAGTGGTCGTACCCTGTCGGAGTGAGTGACCTGTCTCCCGCCACGCGCACCGGCGAACCCCTGCCGGGCCTCGCCGTGGTGACCGGGACGAAACCGAGGCCCGCCCCGCTGGACCCACCCATGGTCCCGTTCGCGCTCGCCGGTGTCGCCGCTTTCGCCCTCGCGTCCCTGATCACCTGGCTCGGCCACGCGCCGCAGTCCTGGGTCGAGATCAGCGTCGCGGGCCTGGTGTGGGGCATCCCGGGCACGCTGACCATGGTGGTGCACGACCGGGGCCGCCGGCGCCGCCGAGCGCTGACCCACCCGGATTTCCAGGTGGTGGAGGACAAACCCTAGCTGTGGCCGTAATCCTCGGCCGGGTCGCCCGACTCGACCGAGCCGTGGCCGCGGCTGACCGCCACCGTCTCGACCTCACTGTCGTCGTAGACCGTGGGCAACTCGTCGACCGGCTGCTCGGCCGCGCTCAGCAGCGCCTCCGAGTGCGCGCCACAGCCGTGGTCGGCGCTGACCGCCCGGCCGTCGTCGGGCGCGTAGAGGTTGCCGCAGACACCGAACATGGTCCGCAGCGACCCGGCGAGCGGCAGGTAGAAACCACAGGTGCCGCAGCGGGCGTTGCGCGGGGCGGCGGAGGAGATCGGGGCCTCCGGGCCGGAATCACCGTCATACCACCGCTGGGCCGTCTCCATCCGGCCCTCCTGCGACATCACCCGGGACCGGCCGAGGCCCAGCTCCCAGGACACGTCCTCGACCGCGGCGTCGTCACTGAGGACGTAGCCGGGGGTGAGCCGGTCGTCGTCGGGCGCCGTCGGCATCAGGTCGCCGACACCGAGGTCGCCGGGCTGCACCCGCTCGTTCCACGGCACCCAGCCGGGGGCGAGCAGAGCGTCCGGCCCCGGCAGCAGCACGGTCTCGCAGACGGTCACGTGGCGGCTGCGCGGCACCCGGGTCACCGTGACGGCCCACCGCCAGCCGCGGTAACCGTCGAGATGGCTCTCGAAGAAGTGAGTCACGACACGGTCGCCCTCGGCGATCACTTCGAGATGCTCACCGATGTCACTGGGGTCCACTTCGGTGATGGCACCACGGGCCACCCCGACAGCATCGGCACAGACCTGGTCGAGTCGGGCGGCGCGGGAGGTGGTCCTGGAGGTCACCCGCCCATTGTTGCCTACCGAACCGGGCGACCCGCAACGACTCCCCAGATAGCCGGGCGTCAGAGGCGGCACGGGTCGCCCCGATCAGTCAGGATGGTTCCCATGCCGCAGTTCTCCGCACTCGGGCGCATCGTCGGCACCGGCATCAAAGCGGGCCGGTTGGTGGTGCGTGGCTCGGTGCGTGGCGGCGCCTGGGCCACCCGCCGGGTCGGGCTGGCCCGGGCCAAGGGCGCGGCCAACGAGATCGGCATGATCCGCCTCTTCGACCTGCACGCCGTCTCCTGTGCCGGTGACGCGCTGATCGCGATCGGCCTCGCCGGGACGATCTTCAGCGTCCCGCTCGGCGAGGCCCGCAGCAAGGTGGCGCTCTACCTGCTCATCACGATGGTGCCGTTCGCGCTGCTGGCCCCGGTGGTCGGCCCGCTGCTCGACCACTTCCGGCACGGCCGGCGGTATGCGTTGGCCACCACGTTCCTGGGCCGCGCCTTCCTGGCCTACGTGATGTCCGACAACCTGCTCGGCTGGGGCCTCTATCCGGCGGCCTTCGGGGTGCTGGCGCTCTCCCGGGCGTATGGGGTGGCCCGCTCCGCCGCCGTGCCCCGGCTGCTGCCCGAGGGTGTCGGACTGTCCCAGGTGGGCGCACGCGCCAGCGTCTACGGCACCTTCGCCGGTGGGCTGGTGGCGCCGATCGGACTGCTCGCGTTCAAGTTCGGCCCACAGTGGCCGCTGCGGGTCGCCACCATCATCTTCCTGGTCGGCATGGTGGTGTCCCTGCGCCTGCCGCCACGCGCCGACTCCGACCCGCCCGAGGCGCTCCCCCGCGCCTGGCGCACGATGCTCGGCATCAGCCGCGACGCCGCGGACCGCCCGCTCTCCAACCGCCTGGTCGTCGCCACCCTGATCGGCAGCAGCAGCCTGCGCCTGCTCTACGGTTTCATGCTGCTCTTCCTGACCTTCGCGATCATGGGCGACCAGCTGACCACTGAGGTCTTCGGCTACGAGCTGGGCCGCAACGTGGCGGTCGGCCTGGTCGGCGGCGCGCTGGCCCTGGGCACCTTCCTGTCCACCGCCGCCGGCACCGGCCTGCGCATTCGGCGGCCCCTGGCCCTGCAGTCCAGCGGCCTGATCGTGACAGCCGGCGTCGCCGTGCTCACCACGATCTTCTACAACCTCGCCATGGTCACGCTGCTGGCCCTGCTCACCGCCACCTTCAGCGGCCTGGCCAAACTCGCCGTCGACGCCAGCATCCAGGAACGCGTAATCGAACGGCAGCGCGCCACCGCCTTCGCCCACTCCGAGACGGCCCTCATGCTCGCCTGGGTGGCCGGCGGCGGCCTCGGCCTCATCCCCTTCGACGGCCGGCTCGGCCTGGGCTTCGCCGCCCTGCTCGCGGTGCTCGCGGCGGCCAGGGCCGCCTGGTCGGCGGCGCGCCTGCACAACGAACGGTTGGCGGGCCGGCCCGACGCTCCGATCCCCGGCGAAGACCCCCTTGGTGGTACGGCCACAACGCCCGCCTCGCGCGGCCACCGCCCCGCGAACCCGGACGACACCATCAACCTCAGCGGCGCCCCCACCACGAACCTCGACGACACCACCGACCTCCGAGGCTCCCGCGGCGACCTCCACGACGCCCGCGGCGACCTTCCCGGCTCCCGCGGCGACCGCGACCGCCGTGCCTCCGGGGCCACCGGCCGTGACGTGGGCAGCTCGGTGCCGGACGACGATCGGGAAGCCTGGCTCGAGGCCGAGGACACCTGGCCCGAGGACCCGTGGGCGGCCGGCACCCCGGCGAGCCACGGCGGCTCCGCGCAGGACACCGGTGGCCGCCGCACGGCTCCCGCCTCGCGGCCCGCCGGCTCCCCGTTCCGCGACGGCGACACCCAGCGCCTCGACCCCGAACCCGACGGCCGCCGCTGGTGGCAGCGAAAGCGTGCGACCCCCGCGGGCCGGACGGCGACGGCGGGCCGCGGCACCCCCACCGGCCGAGCCAACGGCGACCCGCCGGACGGACGACCGGGCAGCGCCACCCGCCGGGGCCGAGGCAACGGCGAACCGGCCGACGGACGATCGGGCGGCGTCGGCTGGGCTCCGGGCACGGAAACCGGCGGCGCCGGCAGCAGCGACCCGGGCGGCGAACGGTCCGGCCGCATCGGTGGCCGCGGACGCGGCGCCACGGGAGCGGGCGGCGTCGGTGGGCGTGGACGGACTCGTGGTGAGCCGGGCGGCGGCAGCCGGAGCGGTGATCGCTGGGAGGGAAGCGGGGAGACCGCTGGGCCGCCGGTGGCGCCACCCGGATACCACGTGTATCGGCCGTCGTCCGCCGGGTCCCCGGCGCGTGACGGTGATCCTGCGGAGAATGAGGACTCGTGAACTCGTACCCCCTCTTGGTGGTGACCGCGGTGACCGCCGAGGCCGAAGCCGTCCGGGCCGGCCTCGACCCGGGAGACGTCGTGGTCGAAGCCGTGGGGGTCGGGCCCGCCGCAGCCGCCGCAGCGACCGCGAGGCTGCTCGCCGGCCGCGCCTTCCGTGCCGTGGTCAGCGCCGGGATCGCCGGCGGTTTCCCGGGCCGCGCAGCCGTCGGCGGCCTGGTGATCGCCACCCGCAGCATCGCCGCCGACCTGGGCGCCGAATCCCCCGACGGGTTCCTGCCGATCGAGGAACTCGGGTTCGGCACCAGCGTCCTGGACGCCGACCCGCAGCTCGTCAAGGCCCTGCAGACCGCCCTGCCGACCGCGATCACCGGTGACGTCCTCACCCTCGCCACCGTCACCGGGACCGCCGCCACCGCCGACCGGCTCGCCGCCCGCTTCCCGCTGGCCGCCGCCGAGGCCATGGAGGGCTACGGTGTCGCGTCCGCCGCGGCCGGGGCAGGCGTGCCGTTCGCCGAACTCCGCGCCGTCTCCAACCCGATCGGCCCCCGCGACCGCGCCGCCTGGCGTCTGGGCGACGCGTTCGCCGCACTCCGCGCCGCCGCCCCTGCCCTGCCCACCCTCCCCTGACCCCGACCGCCGTGTTCGGCCGGCCGAAAATCGGGGGCGCCATCACCTCTCCGATGTTCGGCCGGCCGAACATCAGGTGGCTTTGACGAGGGCGGATCTCGCGCGGTCGATGGCCGGTGTGCGGGCCGGGCGAGGCGACGTGCGGCATGACGGCGGAGGCCGGGTGAGGACGGCCTGGGCGCTTCGGCCTTCGGATGAATCGTTTACACGGAAAATGTTGCTGTCGGCGATCGTGAGCGGCATGCTGCGCTGACGGACCTGTGATCGGGACCACGTGGTGCTGACGGCGAAACGAGGCATCGATGGACGATGAGAGCGCGGGCGGCATGTCGGCCGGCGCGCGTGCCCGGCTGATCGGCGCCGGGTACGCCGCGCAGGGGCTGGGCTATGCCGCGATGATGACCGCGTTGCCGTCGTTCAAGGATCGGCAGCACATCGATGACACGTTCGTGTCCGTGCTGCTGCTCCTGGTGGTGATCGCGGCGGCCGGTGGCTCGATCCTCGCCGACCGGATCGCCGCCCGCTGGGGCAGCCGTTACGCGCTCGCGTCCGGTCTCTTCCTGGCCGGCGCGGGACTCGCCGGCACCACCGTGTGGTCACCCAATGCGATCTTCGCCGGGATCCTTCTTGCGTACGGGGTGGGCCTCGGCGCGGTCGACGCGTCCCTCAGCATGCAGGGTGTGCTGGTGCAGGCCCGGCTGGGACGCAGTGTGATGAGCCGGCTGTTCGCCGCGTACACGGCCGCCGCCATCGCCGCCGCACTGATCATGTCCGGCTCGCTGGAATCGGGTGCGGGCGCGGCGGTGGCGGTCGGGGTGGCCGCGGTGTACGCGGTGCTGATCGGCGTGGTCGGCTGGCGGTTGTTCGAGCCGGGCCGGACACTGCGGTCGAGCGTGGCCCACGCCGGGAGCGGCCGGAGCCTACGCCCGATCGTGCTCGTCTGCGGCATGTTGATCTTCACCGCGTTCCTGGTCGACTCGGCGGTCAGCACGTGGAGCTCGGTGTATCTGCAGGACTCGCTGACGGCGGCCGCCTCGGTGGCGCCGCTGGGCTATGCCGCCTACCAGGCCGCGGTGCTGGTCAGCCGCCTGGTTGCCGACCATGTGGTGCCCCGGGCCGGGCGTGTGCCGATCGCGTTGGGCGCCCTCGCGGTGTGCGGCATCGGGTGCGGTCTCATCGTGGCGCTCCCGGCGATCGGTGCGGCGGTGGCCGGGTTCGCGGTCGCCGGCATCGGGGTCGGGGTGCTCGTGCCGTTGGCGTTCAGCGCGGCCGGCGAAGCAGCCATGGAGAGCAGCGACGAGGTCATCGCGAAGGTCAACCTGTTCAACTACGGCGGAGCCCTTCTCGGCGCGGTGCTGCTGGGAGCACTGTCCGAGCCGGTCGGCTTGCGGTGGGCGTTCCTGATCCCGGTGGTCGCCGTGGTGGCGACGCTGCCGCTGGCCCGCCGGGTCGGCCACTTGACGGCCCGAGAGCCCGCCATCAGCTAGCCCCACCCTGCGGGGCTGGTACGGCGCTTGCGGTCGGGAGGGCGGGAGCGCTGTGGCTAAGCTGTGCCCGTGCCGAAGCTGGTGGATCACGACCTGCGCCGGGCGGAGTTGCTGGCCGCTGCCTGGCGGGTGGTTCGGGCTCGGGGTGTCGAGGGCACCACGACTCGGGCGATCGCCGATGAGGCGGGGTGTTCGCTCAGTGTGCTGGCGCATTTTCTGGGCGGTAAGGACGACATACTGGTCGCGGCGCAGAAGGCGATCTATGACCGGATCGTGGAGCGGGCGTTCGAGATCGGTGGCGATCTGTTCGGGCTGGACGGGTTGCGGGCGGCGCTCGAGGCGGTGCTGCCGCTGGACGAGGAGCGGGCCGCGGACGCGCATGTGAACGTGGCGTTCGCCGGGGCGGCGCTGTCGCACCCACGGCTGGCCGAGTCGCGGCGGGATTCGCACCGGGCGATCCGGGTGCACCTGATCAACTGTTTGCGGGAGGCTCGGGAGCTGGGCGAGCTTCGGGCCGGTGTCGATGACGAGGCGGTGATCGACGACTTCATCATCCTGGTCGAGGGCAGCACCCTGCTCAGCCTGGTGGACGGCTGGGCCGAGGAGGGCCGCGCCGACCGGCTGTCCCGCCTCGCCAACCAGTTCGTGGATCAGCTGCGCGCCTGAATCGCTCCGAGCGGCGGAACGAAAGCACCACGAGCGGCACCGCCGAGGACTGCAAGCGGTGCCGCAGCAGCGGCGGGAAGCGGCTCTAAGCGGCGCGCGGCTGGGACGCGATCAGGTCTCGGTACCAGTAGTAGGAGTCCTTCGGGGTACGCGACAGATCCGAGAAGTCCACGTAGATGAGGCCGAAGCGCTCCTCGTACCCCGCCGCCCATTCGAAGTTGTCGAGGGCTGACCAGACGTAGTAGCCGTCCACCCGTACCCCCGCGGAGACAGCCCCGGCCACCGCGGAGAGGTGAGCGTCGAGATAAGCGATGCGCCGCTCGTCGTGGACCCGGCCGTCAGGCCCGGGCGCGGCGTCGTGGAACGACGCCCCGTTCTCCGTGATGATCACCGGTGGCAGCGCCGGGTACCGCTCCTTGAGCGTGACCAGGATCTCAGTGAGCCCCGACGGCACGATGGCCCACCCGAAATCAGTGCGTTCGTCGCTCTTCACCGGCACCGGCGAGAACGGCATTCCCTCCGGAATGTCCACTTCGAGCACACCGCTGTAGTCCTTCCCGGCCCGCGGCGCCTCGATCATCGTCGGCTCGTAGTAGTTGACCCCGTAGAAGTCGAGACGTGCCTTGATCAGTTCGAGGTCCCGGTCGAGTTGCGCGTCCGGCACGCCGACCCCGGCGCGGATCAGCTCGCTCGGGTAGTCGCCGCGCAGGATCGGGTCGGAGAAGGTCCAGTTGGTCAGGTCGGAGAAGAGCGTCGCGGCCGCGACGTCCTCCGGGGAGTCGGTGGCCGGCGTCACCGGGAAGTGCTGGTTGGCGATCCCCACGGTTTTCGCGCCGTGGGTACGCAACACCTGCACCGCCAGTCCGTGGGCGAGCAACTGGTGGTGCCCGGCGGGGAGCGCTCCGAGTCCGAGCCCGCGGGCCGGGGCGTGATCGCCGAGCGCGTACCCGTAAAGGGTGTGCACGTTCATCTCGTTCATGGTGATCCAGTCCCGGACCCGGTCACCGAGTCGCAGCACCAGCGTGCTGGCGTAGTCGGCGAGCCGGTGCGCGGTGTCCCGGTTCATCCAGCCGCCGGCGTCCTCGAACTCCTGGGGCAGGTCCCAGTGGTAGAGCGTGGGCACCGGCCGGACGCCGGCGTCGAGCAGCGTGTCCACGAGCCGGTCGTAGAAGCCGATGTCGCCGCCGAGCACCCGTGGCCAGGAGAAGGAGAACCGGTAGTCCTGCACGCCGGCCGCGGCGATCAGCGCGATGTCCTCGGCGTACCGGTGGTAGTGGTCGATCGCCACCCGGCCGTCCTGGCCGTTGCGGACGGTTCCGGCCTGTGCGGTGAAGGTGTCCCAGATGCTCGGGCCCTTGCCGCCCGCGTCGGCCGCGCCCTCGATCTGGTAGGACGACGTCGACATGCCGAACCGGAAGCCGGGTGGGAACTGGGGGTACAAGGTGGTTCCTTTCAGTGGATCGCCCGGAGGCGGGGCAGCAGGGCCAGCGCCAGCAGCGCGAAGCCGGCCGTGACCAGGTAGAGCGTGCGGTAACCGCCGAGCGCGGTGACGATCGGCGCGGCGAGCACCGGGGCGAGCATCTGTGGCAGGGTTCCGGCCACGTTGGCGACGCCGAGCATGGTGGCCCGGGTCTCCGGGTCCGGCAGGACGTGGGTGAGCACGGCCATGTCGACCGCGATGTACGCACCCCAGCCGACCCCGACCAGTACGGACGCGGCGATCACCACGGGCACGACCGGGACGAGGGCCATCAGCGCCGTGCCGGCGGCGAGGATGACGGCGCCGGCGGCCACGAAGACCCGGCGCCTCTCCCAGCGGTCGGAGAGCACTCCCCCGGCGAAGCCGAAGATGCCGGCGAACAGCACGTTCACCACGGTCACGATGAGCACCCAGGTGGCCGCGTCGCCGACGCCGACCTCGTCCGACAGGTAGTAGAGCAGGTAGACCAGGACAAGCGCGTTGACCAGGTTGAGCAGGAAGCGGATCAGCCAGGCCCAGGCGAACTGCCCGCCCGGCCAGTGGATCTTCGCGCGACCGGCGACGACCACCGGCTGTTCCCGGCTGATGATCAGCAGCGAGGCGCCGAGGGCCGGCACCGCGATCGCCACCGCGACGTAGCCGGGGGTGGTCGAGCCGGCCGCCACCGCCACCGCCGTGCCCAGGATGACGCCGATGATCTGGGCGACTCCGAACAGGGCACCGACCGTGCCCCGCTGCCGTTCGGGCACCTGGTCGCCGATCATCGCGGCCAGCGCCGCCATCGGCCCGTTCAGCCCGACCTGCACCAGGATCCAGCCGGTGACCATGAGCGTCGTGGTGTCGGCCGCGGAGAGGACGAGGAGTCCCGCGACGCCGATCAGGGTGCCGGCCACGAAGATCGGCCGGCGCTTGCCGAGCCGGTCGGAGACCATGCCCCACAGTGGATTGGCGGCCATGGAGGCGCCTGCGCCCCAGGCGGTGACCAGGGCGAGCAGCGCCTCCTTACCACTGTCGCCGGCGAGGTGGGCCGCCTGCTCCGGGAGCAGGATCTGGATCGGCCCGAACCAGCCGGCGGCCACGCCGATCATGGCGAGCGCGTAAGCGACCATCCATGACCGGCGGACCGGCGTTTCGACAAGCGTCACGCACGGGACCTTTCCCACATCACCGTGTACGCCTCGGCGCCGCTGAGCAGCTGCTGCCGGAGCAGTGGGCCGTCGGATCCGGCCGAGTTGATCAGGTCGGTGACCCAGTCGGCGTAGAGCCCGTACTGGGCGACGCCGTCGGTGTTGAGGTTGAAGGTGCGGCTGCCGTAGACCTGCTTGGCGACCGTGGTGCCGTTGGTCGCGGTGAACGGGTAGTTGAGCGGGCTGGACGCGGCGTCCAGGCGGGGCGCCGCCTGCGGGCCCAGGCCGTTCACGTCGGTGCCGACGCCGTACCCGGTGATCTTGGAGCCGTTGGCGAGCGCCCGGTGGGTGCGCCACTCGTCGAGGAAGGTGGGCGTGCCCTGGCCGTCGTCGTGGGCCGCGAAGGCGTAGCTGGCGACGAAGCCGCCGACACCGAGCGTCCGGTTGATCAGGGCGGGGTCGGCCCAGGTGTGCACGGAGGCGACGCCCGGGTATTTCGCCTGCTCGGCCAGGTCGAGGACCGCTGACGCGGTCTTCACCCCCATGTGGTCGATGTGGATGATCATGCCGCGGTTCATCATCGCTTTGACGAGGTACGTGCCGAGATCGGTCAGTCCACGGGTGTTGCAGATCTTGCCGCTCGGGTAGACCGGGAGAACCGTGCCGGCGGGCAGGCCGACGCCGAGTTCCAGCAGTTTGGCGAGGTCGTCGCTGACGATCGGCTGCTCGTTGTCGGACGGGCCGGTGCAGCTGGTCGCCTGCCACCAGTGGCCGGTGGAGAGCAGGTTGCCGACGTTGATCGCTGCGCCGGTGACGCCCTCGTCGAAGCGGGTGCCGCCGAACGCGTTGTCGAACTTGTGCACCGGGTAGAGGCCGCTCACGCCCAGGCTCTGCAGCTCGTTGAGCCCGGCGTCGATGTCGGCGGTGGTGCACTGCGGGACGTTCTTGATCTCCCGGCAGTTGAAGATCTCGGAGTTCTCCACACCGATCGTGACGGCGAGTTTGCCCTGGGCGGCGATGCTGCGTACCTCTGCCGGGGTCTTCGCCAGCCGGAACCAGCCCTTGCCCGGACCGCCGCTGCGGGCGTCCACATAGTCCTGCATCTTCTGCAGATAGAGCGCTTGCGCCCGGATCTGGTCCATCTCGTTGCAGGAGGTGTGCTCGGGGGTGAGCTCGCAGATCACCCGGTTGGCGACCAGCAGCACGTTGAGCACCCGCTGCCCGGACTTCCAGGTCCGTTCCAGGCTGCGGAAGTAGGAGGCCTCGTGCAGCAGCGTGTCGTACTGCGGCCAGTCGCCGAAGGTGGGCCAGCCGTCCTCGGCCGAGTTGATCGGGTCGGTGCCGGCGATGATCGCTTCGAGCAGGGCGCCCCAGCCGAGGGTGCCGTGCGAGGCGCAGCCCTTGAGGGCGACCGTGACACCGCCGGGCGCGTACGCGTCCCCGCAGTGCAGTGCCCCGCCGAACGCCTCACCGGCGGTGATGTGCGCGTGCGCGTCGATCCAGCCGACGAGCTTGCCGCCGGCGTCGACCGCGGGTCCCGGGGTGCCGCTGACGCCGGTGGCGATGTCCGGGTTGGCGACGCACCCGGA
Source organism: Actinoplanes philippinensis (assembly GCF_900113015.1). Lineage (GTDB taxonomy): Bacteria > Actinomycetota > Actinomycetes > Mycobacteriales > Micromonosporaceae > Actinoplanes > Actinoplanes philippinensis. The sequence goes on along the minus strand of NZ_FONV01000014.1, from coordinate 199,962 downwards.
GGCCGGGGCGAGCTTGAAGGTGGCGCTGCCGGTGCCGAGCCCACCCAGGTAGGAGCCGGCCTGCTGACCGGTCGCGGTGTTCACGAACTTGTAGCTGCTGCCGTCGGTGGTGACCGTCCAGTCGGCGCGGGCGCCGTACTCGGATCCGGCCCACACCCAGTTGACGACGCTCTGGTAGGGCGGCGCCCCGTCCTGGTCGCGCAGGACGTAGCGCCCGAGCTGGGTGGCTTCCAGCCGGAAGGGTTCGGCACTGGCGACGGCGCTCTTGAAGCCGTACCCGACCGAGTCCTTCCAGACGTAGCCGAGTGACGTCGAACCGTTGAAAGCCTGGAGGGTGACGCACGCGCCCTCCAGGTCGTAGGCGGGCGTCCAGCTCGCGGCGCTGGCGGGCGTGGGCAGCCCACCGACGAGGCCGAGCACCAAGACGCCCGCGACCAGCTTACGGATCACAAGACACCCCCTTGGTCGATCACTTGATCCAACAAGGCGGAGTGTAGGAAGGATCACACCTTCAAGGCCAGAGGGAGACATGAATATTTTCCCTGGGGTACGGACTAGCGTGAGAGTGTGGCGCTTTCTCTCGCTGTCTCGCCGTGCCCCAACGACACGTTCGTCTTCCACGCTCTCGTGCACGGTCTCGTGCCCGGCGCCCCGCCGGTCGACCTGACCTTCGCCGACGTCGACGTCACCAACACGGCCGCTCTCGACGGCGCGTTCGACCTGGTCAAGGTCAGTTATGCGGCGCTGCCCTGGCTGCTCGGCGACTATGAGCTGCTGCACTGCGGCGGCGCCCTCGGCCGGGGCTGCGGGCCGCTCGTGCTGACCAACGGGCGCACCGACCTCGACGGGGCGACGGTGGCCGTGCCGGGTGACCGCACCACGGCGTACCTCTTGTTTCGCCTCTGGGCCGCCGACCAGCGTCCGGCCCGCATCGAGGTCGTCCCGTTCCACCAGATCATGCCGGGTGTGGCCGACGGCCGTTTCGACGCGGGCCTGGTCATCCACGAGGCCCGGTTCACCTACCAGCGCTACGGCCTGACCGCGCTGGTCGACCTCGGCGAGTGGTGGGAGGGCGACACCGGCCTGCCGATCCCGCTCGGCGCGATCCTCGCCAAGCGCGGCACGGTCGACCCGGCCGAGGCCACCGGGTGGATCCGCGAGTCCTTGCGGCACGGATGGCGCGACCCGTCGGCCAGCCAGGACTTCATCCTCGCCAACGCGCAGGAGATGGAGCCGGCCGTGGTGCGGCAGCACATCGAGCTCTACGTCAACGAATTCACCCTGGAGCTGGGCAAAGACGGGCTCGCCGCCGCCGACGCCCTGCTCGGGCGCGCGGCGGCGGCGGGTCTCACGCCTGCTGTGCCGTCGTTTCTGTAGAACCTGTTGCTAGTCCGAACTCAGATCTCGAACTCGCGGGCGACCGCGTGCACCAGCTGCGCGATCTTCAGCGAGGTCTTCTTGTCCGGGTATCGACCCCGCTGCAGGGACGGCTGCACCGAACTCTCCAGGACTTTGATCATGTCTTCGATCATGCTGGCCAGCTCGTCCGCCGGGCGGCGGCGCAACTCGGCCAGGGACGGTGGGGCATCCAGGAGTTTCACACCCATGGCCTGCGCGCCCTTCCGGCTGTCGACGACGCCGAACTCGATCCGCTGGCCGGTTTTCAACTCCGTGACCCCCGCCGGCAGCGCACCCTTGGGAAGGAACACGTCTCCGCCCTCGTCACTGGTGACGAAGCCGAATCCCTTCGTAGCGTCGTACCACTTCACTCGACCCGTGGGCACCGCTGACCTCAACTTCACTCAATGGACACAACCGCTCACGCCAAGGCTATCCAGCCGACGGCTCCGGCCCAACTGCAATCTCACTGAGTAACGTCGGGAACATGGTCAGATCGGACAAAACGTACGAAGCGCCGGCCGCCCACAACTCGGCCTCGGCACACGGGCCGGTGGTCACGCCGACACCGGGCACGCCCGCCGTCCGGGCCGCCACCATGTCCGCGATGTGATCCCCGACATACCACCCGACGCCGTGCTCGGCCAGCGCGGACGCCTTGCCCTCGGCGAACAGGTCACCGGCCAGCTCGTCGGCGTATAACCCCAGGTGATCCAGGTGCAGCGCGGCCAGACGGCCGAGTTTCGACGTCACCACCACGACCCGCAGACCGGCCGCCCGGACCGCGTCGAGAGCCTCGGCAGCGCCCGGTGTGGGCAGGCTCGGCGCGATCGCGAACTCCGGATAGAGCGCCCGATAGATGGTGACGGCCTCCTCGACCTCGTCCGCCGGGAACCAGTGCCGCAACTCGGTCCGCAACGGCGGGCCGAGCCGCGACACCGCGAGATCCGCGTCGACGAAGACGCCCGTCCGGGCGGTGAGCTCCTGATACGCCGCCCGGATCCCGGGGCGGGAGTCGATCAGGGTCATGTCCAGGTCGAAACCGACCGCTCCGAGGTCAGTCACCCTGACCGTGGGTGGCCCGGTAGGTCAGGGTCTCCACCGGAAGAGGGAACGTCTGGTCGTCACCGAAGGGGGACGGGGCGGCAGCGCGGTCGGAGATCAGCTCGGACACGTGCATACGGCCCTTCATGTCCACGCCGCGCGGCCCGGCCGAGTTCTCCCCCGTCGACACCTGCGTACCCGGCAGCTTGGCCTTCGCCACTTTCGGTCCTCCTCAGATAGAGGTCCGGCCACGCCCGGACCCACCACCATCGTCCCATGAACGTTAGCGTTGAAGACGATGGCCACCACATTCGCCGATCAACTCCGGTCGCTGCCCGACGAGGCTCTGGGCGCGCTCATACAACTGCGCCCGGATCTCGTCATCCCGGTGCCGGCTGACGTCTCGGCCCTCGCCGTACGCGCGCAGTCCCGCAACTCGGTCGCCCGCTGCCTGGACGGCCTCGACGAGTTCACCCTCGCCGTCCTCGACGCGGCCCGTCTCACCCGGGCCGCCGACACCGCGCTCACCTCGGTCCGCGCCGTTCTGGAGCTGACCACCGGCATCAGCGAGGAGGACGTGCGGCTCGCGATCGACCGGCTGCGTGTCCGTTTCCTGCTGCACGGGCCGGAGGACGGGCTCCAGGTGGTCGGCGCCGTCGACGAGGTCACCTCGCCGTACCCCGCGGGGCTCGGCCGGCCCGCCGACTTCCTCGACCCGCAGGCCGCCGCCCTCTGCGCCGACCCGGCCAAACTGCGCCGCACCGTGCTCGCCGCCCCGCCCGGCGCCCGCGCCGTCCTCGACCGGCTCGCCGCCGGCCCGCCGATCGGCGCCCTCACCCGCGACGCCGTCGCCGAGCCGGTCCGCTGGCTCGTCGACCAGCACGTGCTGGTGCCGGTGTCGGAGGCGGGCCGCGCGCCGCGCCCCGACGGCGAGCTCGTCGAGCTGCCCCGCGAGATCGGCATGCTGCTGCGCCGGGACACCGGGCCGCTCGGTGTGCTGCGCCCGTCCGCGCCGGTCCCCGACGGGCCGGTCCGCGACCAGCGGGCCGCCGACTCGGCCGGCGCCGGCCAGACCATGGAGGCGGTCCGCGCCGCCGAGGCCGTCCTGGAGTCCCTCGCCGCCGAGCCGGCCCCCGTGCTGCGCGCCGGCGGGCTCGGCGTCCGCGACCTCAAACGCCTGGCCAAGGCCGCCGGCGTGGACGAGGCCGGCGCCGCGCTGCTCGTCGAGATCAGCTACGCGGCGGGTCTGCTCGGCGAGGCCGAGAACGGCCAGAACCAGGACAACTTCCTACCCACCGGGGCGTACGACCTGTGGCGTGCCGCCGGCATCGCACACCGCTGGGCCGCCCTGGCCCGGGCCTGGCTCACCATGACCCGGCAGCCCGGGCTGATCGGCCGCCGCGACGAGCGGGACCGGCCGATCAACGCGCTCGCCCCGGATGCCGAGCGGGCCGGGGCGCCGCAGGCCCGGCGGGAGGCGCTCACCGCGCTCGCCGAGCTGGACCCGGGCGCCGCGCCCGCCGCCGACGACCTGCTGGCGCTGCTCGCGTGGCAGGCGCCGCGACGGGCCCGCGGGCGGGAGACGGCACACCGCGACGCATACGCCGGGGCGGCCCTCCTCGGGATCACCGGGCTGGGGGCGCTCACCTCGTACGCCCGATTGCTCCTGACCGACGCCGGACCGGACGACGGTGACCCGCTCGGGGTGCATCCGGAGGATGCCCACGCCGACGCCGTCCGCGCGCTCGACCAGTTGCTGCCCGCCCCGGTCGACCACATCCTGGTCCAGGCCGACCTCACGGTGATCGTGCCCGGCCCGCCCGAGCCGGAGCTCGCCACCGAGCTGGACGTCCTCGCCGAGCCCGAGTCGGCCGGTGGGGCCAGCGTCTTCCGGGTCACGCCGGCCAGCGTGCGGCGCGCTCTGGACGTCGGCTATCAGGCCGCCGACCTGCACGCGCTGTTCCGCCGCCGGTCGCGCACCCCGGTGCCGCAGACCCTGACCTACCTGATCGACGACACGGCACGGCGGCACGGCGGCCTGCGCAGCGGCTCGGCCGGCTCCTACCTGCGCAGCGACGACGAGGCCCTGCTCGCCGAGGTGGTCGCCGACCGGCGCCTCGGCACCCTCGACCTGCGGCGGATCGCGCCGACCGTGCTGGTCAGCCCGCGCCCGGTGGCCCGGCTGCTCGGGGCGCTGCGCGAGAACGGGTACGCCCCGGTCGCCGAGGACGCCGGCGGCACGACCGTGCTGACCCGGCCGAAAGCCCGGCGCGCGCCGTCGCGCAGCCCGCGGATCGCCGAGCCCGCCGCACCGGTCCTGGCCGGCCCGCGTCTGGCCGGCGTCGTCGAGCAGCTGCGTCGCGGCGACATCGCCACCAGGGCCGCCCGGCGCGCCCCGGTGACCGTCCGCGCCGCCCACGGCCAGGCGATCCCCGGCCTGACCGCGGTCCAGCAGCACACCCAGGCGATGGCGGTGCTCCAGCAGGCGGTCCGCGACAAGGCCCGGGTGTGGGTCGGTTACGTCGACTCGCACGGAGCGACCCTGTCCCGCCTGGTCCGCCCGGTCTCGCTGTCCGCGGGTTACCTGCGCGCGGAGGACGAACGCGGCGAGAGCCTGCACACCTTCGCCCTGCACCGGATAACCGCGGCGGTGACCGAGGAGTAGTCCTCCATCCAGGCGGCTTGCGACTAGCTGAACGAGGCCTATAGGCTTGGTTCAGCTAGTCGTTCGCTTTCTGTCGGGAGGGCCGCGCGATCACCTCTGCTTCTGATCCCTTGAACATCGTTGCCAGACATCTCGCCCTCGGCGATCCCGCGGCATTCGGCAGGCTGTTCGGCATCGACATACCGGCCGGGGCCGTGCCGATGCCCGTCTCTCTTCACCCGTTCGGGGACGGCCTCCGGGACACGGTGGTCCGGCTTCTCGCCCATCGGGGGATCGAGGGGCCGGAGGCGACATCGATCGCCGCGGCTCTCCTGGCCCACGACGCTGACTCCGCGGCCGTGCGGGCGGCCTTCGACGAGCTGGAGGAGCTCGGCGCGCTGGCCGCCGAGGGGTGAGGGTCATTGCCGGGTCGTGCGCCCCCGATGTACAGCGCACGACCCGGCCGTAACTACCGACGCGCCAGAGGGGCGAAAGGTTGTAGGCGAATTCCGTGGCACACTTGAGGGTCGTCTTTTTCGACCTTCGGAGGGTGTACGCGTGAGTGGCGGACCACTGATCGTGCAGTCGGACAAGACCCTGCTCCTGGAGGTGGATCACCCGGACGCCCAGGCCTGCCGGATGGCGATCGCGCCGTTCGCCGAGCTGGAGCGGTCACCGGAGCACGTGCACACCTATCGGCTGACCCCGCTCGGGTTGTGGAATTCGCGGGCCGCCGGCCACGACGCGGAGAGCGTGGTCGACGCGCTGATCAAGTATTCGCGCTATCCGGTGCCGCACGCCCTGCTGGTGGACGTCGCCGAGACGATGGACCGCTACGGGCGGCTGCAGCTGCTGAACGATCCGGTGCACGGGCTGGTCCTGCGCGGGCTGGACAAGATCGTGCTGATCGAGGTGGCGAAATCCAAGAAGCTGGCCGGCATGCTCGGCGCCCGCCTCGACGACGAGACGATCGCGGTGCACGGCTCGGAGCGCGGCCGGCTGAAGCAGGCGCTGCTCAAGCTCGGCTGGCCGGCCGAGGACCTGGCCGGTTACGTCGACGGCGAGGCGCACGAGATCGACCTCGCTGAGGACGGGTGGACGCTCCGGTCGTACCAGCAGGAGGCCGTCGACGGTTTCTGGGCGGGTGGCTCCGGGGTCGTCGTGCTGCCGTGCGGGGCGGGCAAGACGCTGGTCGGCGCGGCGGCGATGGCGACCGCGAAGGCGACGACGCTGATCCTGGTCACCAACACGGTCGCCGGCCGCCAGTGGAAACGGGAGCTGCTGGCCCGGACCTCGCTGACCGAGGACGAGATCGGGGAGTACAGCGGGGAGCGCAAGGAGATCCGCCCGGTCACCATCGCGACCTATCAGGTGCTGACGTCGCGGCGCGGTGGCGCGTTCACGCATCTCGACCTGTTCGGCGCCCGCGACTGGGGTCTGGTCATCTACGACGAGGTGCACCTGCTCCCGGCGCCGATCTTCCGGTTCACCGCCGACCTGCAGGCGCGCCGCCGGCTCGGCCTGACCGCGACGCTGGTCCGGGAGGACGGCCGCGAGGGTGACGTCTTCTCGCTGATCGGCCCGAAACGCTACGACGCCCCGTGGAAGGACATCGAGGCCCAGGGGTGGATCGCGCCGGCCGAGTGCGTCGAGGTCCGGGTCACCCTGACCGAGGCGGAGCGCATGTCGTATGCGGTGACCGAGGCCGAGGAGCGCTATCGGGTGGCGGCGACCGCGCGTACCAAATTGCCCGTGGTGAAGGCCCTGGTGGAGCGGCACCCCGGTGAGCAGGTGCTGGTGATCGGCGGTTTCCTGGACCAGTTGCACGAGCTGGGCGAGTTCCTGGAGGCGCCGATCGTGCAGGGCTCGACGACGAACAAGGAGCGGGAGCGGCTGTTCGACGCGTTCCGTGACGGTTCACTGCGGACCCTGGTGCTGTCGAAGGTCGGCAACTTCTCGATCGACCTGCCGGAGGCGGCGGTGGCGGTCCAGGTGTCCGGCACGTTCGGGTCGCGCCAGGAGGAGGCGCAGCGTCTGGGCCGGGTGCTGCGGCCGAAGGGTGACGGGCGGCAGGCGCACTTCTACACGGTGGTCTCCCGCGACACGATCGATACCGAGTATGCGGCGCATCGGCAGAGGTTCCTGGCCGAGCAGGGGTACGCCTACAAGATCATCGACGCCGACGACGTGCTCGGCCCACCCCTGCCCAAGATCGACTGAATGACATACTCCCCCGCATGAATATCGCGGGGGATCACCACTTCACCTTCCGGACGTTTCGCCGGATCGCCATCGAGAGCGTGCCCGGGCGGCGCCTGCTCCAGGGAGTGGGCGCCGCGACCCTGGTCCTGGCTCTGGTCATCGGCGTCGACAGTGACGACCTGATCCCCCTGCTCAGCGGCCTCATCTGCCTGGTCTTCCCCGAGCTGGTCGTGCTCCTCGCCTGGCATCAGCAACGGAAGCAGGCTGCTCGGACGACGTACTACGTGCTCGACGACGAGGGGCTCCGGGTCCGCACGGCCATCAGCGACGTCCACCTGACGTGGGCGGGCATGACCTGGGTGAGGTCGCGGCCGCACGCGTGGATGCTGCGACACGGCGCGACCCAGGTGCCGGTCCCCCGGGCGGCGTTCCGTCCGGAGGACCGGGCCACGATCGACGCCTTCTTCGCCGGCCATCCGACAATGGCCGTGAAGTAGCAGGCGAGCGTCGTCAGCGGTACCAGGTGCGGGTCGAGATCGACTGAACGTTGCCGGCCCGGTCGTACGCCCGCAGCTGGAACTTGATCTTCTTGCCGTACTTCTTGGTGTTGATCGAGAAGGCGTAGCCGGCCTTGTAGTCCTTGGCCACCACCTTGCCGTTGATCAGCAGCTCGACGCGGGCGACCCCGTACTTGTCGCTCGCCGAGGCGGTGACCTTCACGGTGCCCTTGACCTTGGCCTTGTTCTTCGGAGCCTTGGTCACCTTCAGGGTCGGGCGGAGGGTGTCGACGGTGACGGTCCGGCGCACGACGGTGCTGTTGCCCATCCGGTCCATCACCTCCCAGACCAGTTCCCGCCGGCCGTCGGCCCGCACATTGACCTTGGCTTCGAGGTCGCCCTGCACGATCCGTACCGGACTGCCGCCCTGCAGGTGGGCGTAGAGGATGCCGTGGGGGTCGGCGGCGGAGACCCGGCTGACGATCTGGCGACTGCGCAGGTACGCCCCGCTCGACGGCGACAGCCAGGTGACGGCCGGCCCGGAGGCGTCGACGGTCACCGAGGACTCCCAGGTGCCGAGGTTGCCGACCGTGTCCCACGCCTTGAACAGGACCGGGACGTACCGGCTGCGGGTGCCGAAGTCGTAGGTGATCGCCTCCTGCGTCGACCGCAGCACGCCGTCGATCCACCACTCGACGCGGGCGACGCCGGTGTCGTCGAGCACCCGCATGGCGAGGTCGCTGCGACCCGGGCCGACCACGTCCGACGATTCGAAGTAGATGTCCGGCGCGCGGTTCTCGACCTCGTAGCCGCGGACGTAGTCGGTGTGGTTGCCGGCGCGGTCGGTGACCCGGATGGTGACCGACGCCGAGCCCGGGCGGATCTGCCGGTTGTCCCAGGTGACGGTCCAGGGTGCGGCGGTCGCCTCGCTGGCCGGCCACTCGTTCGGATAGGGGCTCTGCACCACCGCCACCTTGGCGACGTCACTGGAGAGACCGGTGGGGGTGAAGGTGACGACACCGGGCACGACGCTGCCGGCCGGAGGCCCGAAGTCGGACAGCGACGGGGCTTCGGCGTCGACCTCCACCGAGGTCGCCAGTTCGTCGGTCACACCCAGGAAGTCGGTGCCGCGGATGGTCACCGGGATCGTCCGGCCGTGGTACTCGGCGGGCACCTGGAAGGTGATGCCGCGATCCAGCGGGCCCTCAGCATTGGTACGTGCGGCGCGCACCGTGCCGTCGATCAGCACCTCGAGCCGGGTGAGCCGGTACAGGTCGGTGGTGAGTCGCGGGAAGACGGTCGTCTGGCTGCCGATGAGCTGACCGTCGGAGAGACCGGTCGAGACGATCAGCGGATCGGCGGCCATCACCGGCGCGCCGGACGCGAGGATCAGGGAACCGGATATCGCCGCTACCGCGGCAAGACGTCGAATGCGCACTGTGGATGCTCCCCCGTATCGGTTGCCTCAGCACGTTACGCATGAAGATCAAAGTCGTCGATCAACCGAATGGACGGTCCCGTACCGTCCCCCACTGCAGCGACAGGCGGGTGGCGGCCCGTTCGGCGCGGATCTCTATCAGATCGCCGACGATCACCGCGCGGTCGACGACCACGACCTGCTCGTCCATGCCGTAGGTGGTGCGCTCGCTGACGAAGACCGCCTCCCCGGCCGGCCGGCGCAGATGCCCGGCGACCGGCTCGGTGAGCAGCCCCGGAACGATCCGCTCCGACGCCCGCACGATGGTCACCCCGGCCTCGGCCAGCGCCGCGTAGAGCGACACCCGCCGGAAGTCCTCGTCAGCGATCGCGGCCGCCCAGGGTGCCGGCACCGACGACGTCTGGTGGATCACCGGCCGGTCGCCGAGCAGGCGCACCCGCTCCAGCCGAAGACCCCCGTCCAGAGCGACCGCCACGACCTCGGTGGCGACCCGATGGCCCTGCTCGCGCAGGTCCTCGACGAAGCTGCGCAACGTGTCGACCCGATAGGCGGCCTGCACCGGCGCGACGAAGGTCCCCCGCCCGGCCTGCTGGACGATCAGTCCCTCGTCGCGCAGCTCCTGCAGGGCCTGGCGCAGAGTCATCAGCGTGACCCCGTAGCCGGCGCTCAACTCCCGCTGGGCCGGGAGCGCGTCACCAGGCCGGTACTCCCCCGCCCGGATGCGATCGGCGAGGTCGGTGGCGATGCGCCGGTAGGCGGGAATCTTCACGGAACACAGTCTGACCCATCCTCGTCGAGCGCCTTGCGGAACCCGGCCAGCACCGCGCCGAGCTCCGCCGGTGAGCAGCCGTCGAGGATGCGCCGCATCAACGCGGCCCCGATCACCACACCGTCGGCCGACCGTGCCGCGGTCACCGCGTCGGCATGGGTGGCGATGCCGAACGCGAGCAGGACCGGCAGTGCGGTGAGTTCGCGCACCTCGGTGGCGAGGCGACCGCCCGACGCGGCGAAGGAGGAGCCGGTGGTGCCCATCGTCGAGACCGCGTAGACGAAACCCCGGGAAGCCGCGGCGATCTCGGCGAGCCGGGCCGCGGGTGTGGTCGGCGCGACCAGCAGGGTCAGGTCGACCTCCGCGGAGGCGGCGGCCGCGGCGAGCGGGGCGGACTCGTCGACCGGCAGGTCCGGCACGATCAGCCCGTGGATCCCGGCGGCCGCCAGGTCACGGCAGAACGCCGCGGCGTCGCGGTGCACGAGGTTGTAGTAGGTCATCGCGATCAGCGGGACACCGGCGTCGATCGCGGCCACCTCGTCGAGGATGCTCCGGACGGTCACGCCACGGCGCAGGGCGGTGTCGGAGGCCTCCTGAATGGTCGGTCCGTCCAGGATCGGGTCGGAGAAGGGCAGCCCGATCTCGATGGCGTCGGCGCCGTTGCGGACGTATTCGTGCAGGTATTCGGTCCAGTCCGGCCGGATGCCCCCGGTGATGTAGGGCGCCAGCAGGGGTCGTCCGGTGCGTGGCAGCGTGGTCATGACGCCGCCATCAGGGTCGCCATGTCCTTGTCGCCGCGCCCGGAGAGCGTGACCAGCACCGTCGACCAGGGTGGGAGCTCCCCGGACTCGGCGGCCCGGATCACCCAGGCGATGGCGTGCGCGGATTCGAGGGCGGGGAGGATTCCCTCGGTACGGGCCAGCCGCCGTACCGCCGGGACGATCTCCTCGTCGCTCACCGTGACGTACCGGGCGCGCCCGCTGTCCCTGAGGTGTGCGTGCTCCGGCCCGATGCCGGGGTAATCCAGCCCGGCGGCGATCGAGTGCGCCTCGCTGACCTGCCCGTTCTCGTCCTGCAGCAGGTAGGACCGGAACCCGTGGAGCACGCCGACCTGCCCGAACGCGACCGCCGCCCCACCCTCGGCCTCGACGCCGACGAGCTGTGCCCCGGTGTCGGCGAACCCGGCGAACGTGCCGGCCGCGTTGGAACCGCCGCCGATGCAGGCCACCACGTAGTCGGGGATCCCGGTGCTGAGCTCGGCCGCGCACTGCCGCCGCGCCTCGTCCCCGATCACCCGCTGGAATTCCCGGACCATCCACGGGTACGGGTGTGGCCCCATCACCGAGCCGAGGCAGTAGTGCGCCTCGTCCACACAGGTCACCCACTGCCGGAGCGCCTCGCTGGTGGAGTCCTTGAGCGTACGGGTGCCACTGGTGACCGGGACGACCTCGGCGCCGAGCATCTTCATCCGGAACACGTTGAGCGCCTGCCGCTCGATGTCGACCTCGCCCATGTAGACGGTCACGTCGAGGCCGAGGAGCGCGCCGGCGGTGGCGGTGGCGACGCCGTGCTGTCCGGCGCCGGTCTCGGCGAGGAGCCGGGTCTTGCCCATCCGCTTGGCGAGCAGCGCCTGCCCCAGCACATTGTTGATCTTGTGTGAGCCGGTGTGCGCCAGGTCCTCGCGCTTGAGCAGCACGTTCACCCCCAGGTCGGCGGAGAGCCGCCAGGCCGGCGTGAGGGCGGTGGGCCGCCCGGCGTGCACGGCGAGCAGCCGGTCGAGATCGCGACGGAACCGCGGGTCGGACCAGGCGTCACGGAACGCCTCCTCCAGCGCGGCGCAGGCGGGGATCAGCGACTCGGGCACATAGCGGCCGCCGTACTCCCCGAACCGCCCGAGGGCGCCGGGATCGCTCATGACTCCGGCGGCCGGTCGCGGCAACGCGATCTCGGTCATGACACCTCCACTGTTCTAGAACTGTGTTCTAGAACAGTTATACACACAGATTGTGGGAGCCGGCAATCAGGTGGGCACCGGCGGTCCCGGCTCCAGCAGTCCGGCGAACAGGTCGCCGTGCTCCTCGGCACGGGCCAGCGTCTCGGCCGCGCCGCACTGCCACGACTCCGACTCCCCGGTCGCCATCGAGACGACCTCGTCCCAGGTCAATGGGGTGGAGGCGGTCGGTTTCTCGCCGGCGCGCAGCGAATACGGCGTGACAGTGGTCTTGGCCGCGGCGTTCTGGCTCCAGTCGATGAAGATCTTCCCGGGGCGCAGCTGCCTGGCCATCTTGGCCGTGATCGAGCCGGGCACCATCCGGGCCATCTCCTCGGCGACCCGCTTCGCATACCCCGAGACGACCTCCGAGGACTGGGTGCCGGAGATCGGGCAGCACAGCTGCATGCCCTTCTTCCCCGAGGTCTTCGGCCAGCCGGCGATGCCGTCGGCGGCCAGCCGGTCACGCATCAGCACCGCCACGGCGCAGCACTCCCGCAGAGCCGCCGGCGCGCCCGGGTCGAGGTCGACGACCAGCAGGTCGGGGTCGGCGCCGATCCGCCACTGCGGGGTGTGCAGCTCGATCGCCGCGAGATTGGCCAGCCAGACCAGGGTGGCCAGCTCGTCGACGACCACGAAGTCGACGGTCTCCCGGCTCTTCGTGGAACCGGGCACCGGCAGTGTCTCCAGGCGGACCCAGGACGGCGTACCCCCGGGCTTGTTCTTCTCGAAGAAATGCGCCTGGTCGACGCCGTTGGGATAGCGGATCCGGGTGACCGCCCGGCCCCGCAGGTGCGGCAGCATGAACGGGGCGATCCGGGTGTAGTAGTCGATCACCTCGGCCTTGGTGAAGCCGGTCACCGGGTACATGACCTTGTCCAGGTTGGAGAGTTCGAGGTCACGGCCCTCGATGGTCACCGGGATCCGGTCACGGGGCATCTTCGGCACACTCCGCGGGCTTCTTGTCGTCACGCAGCCGCAGGAACCGGGGGAAGCGCAGACGGCGGTCGGGCGTCTGGTTGCCGTAGCGGATCTCGGCCACCAACTCCGGGCGTACCCAATGTGCTCCTTTGGAATCCTCGCGCGGCACCGCACCGGGAGCGAACGGCGAATCGGTCGTCGCGAGCGGCGCCAGCCGGGAAAGGAGATCACGCTCGGCCGCCGCGCCGATGCCACCGCCGACCCGGCCCCGGAAGGCCAGGCCCTCCGGGGTCGGCACGCCGATCAGGAGGCCGCCGAGTTTGCGCGCGCCGGGCCGCCAGCCGCCGATGACGTAGTCGCCGGTCTGGTCGAACTTGACCTTGACCCAGTCCGGCGAGCGGAGTCCGGGCAGGTAGACCGAGTCGGAACGCTTGGCCATGACGCCTTCGAGCCGGTTCTCCCGGGCCGCGGCCTCGGTGGCCGGGCCGTCACCGAAGGACGGCGGCACCATCCAGTGCGGGCCGGCCAGGTCGAGCTCCTCCAGGCGCTCGCGCCGGGCCAGGTAGGGCAGGCCGGTGTAGTCCATGCCGTCCAGGTAGAGCAGGTCGAAGATCAGATAGGTGACCGGCAGAGTGGCCGCCAGCCGTGCCGCCTTGCTCTTGTCGCGGACGTGCATCCGCTCGGCCAGCGCGGTGAACGAGGGCCGGCCGGCCGCGTCGAAGACCACCATCTCGCCGTCCAGCAGGGTGCCCTCCGGCAGATGCAGGTCGGCGATCTCCGGATAGGCGGCGGTGACCAGCGCCCCGGACCGGGCGTAGAGCGCGGGCGGGCCGCCGCTGAAGAGCGCCAGGACGCGGACGCCGTCCCACTTGAACTCGAAGCTCCAGTCCGGGCCCACCGGCAACCCGCCCGCGGTCGCGAGCATCGGGGTGAGCGGTGATCCGGACACCCGATCACCATAGGCAGAAGCAATCACCTTACGCAGGCGTCCCAGTGATGCCATTCTGAGGACATGCGAGCGATCTGGAAGGGCGCTGTCTCATTCGGTCTGGTGTCGATCGCCGTCAAGCTCTATTCGGCGACCGAGGAGAAGGACATCCGCTTCCACCAGGTGCATCGCACCGACGGGGGCCGGATCAAATACCAGCGCACCTGCTCGGTGGACGGCGAGGTGGTCAGTTATGACGACATCGCCAAGGGCTACGACATCGGCGGCGGCGAAATGGTGATCTTGACCGATGAGGATTTCGCCGACCTGCCCCTGAGCACGTCACGCGCCATCGACGTGCTCGAATTCGTCCCGTCCGAGCAGATCGACCCGATCCTCTTCGCGAAGGCCTACTATCTGGAACCCGAGGGCCAGGCCGCGAAACCCTACGTGCTCCTGCGCGACGCGCTGCGGGACGCCGAGCGGGTGGCCATCGTCAAGATCGCGATCCGGCAGCGCGAACAGCTCGCCACCCTCCGGGTCCGCGACGACGTGCTGGTCCTCAACACGATGATGTGGCCCGACGAGGTCCGTACCCCCGATTTCGGTTTCCTCGACGACGACATCGAGACCCGCCCGGCCGAGCTCGCGATGGCCAGCTCGCTGATCGACTCGATGGCCGGCAGCTTCAAGCCCGACGAGTTCACCGACAACTACCGGGCCGCGTTGCAGGAGGTCATCGACGCCAAGGTCGAGGGACGCGAGGTGGTCCAGCCGGAGGAGGCCGAGGAGGCGCCGGCGGCGGCCATCGATCTGATGGCGGCGCTCAAGGCCTCCGTCGAACGCGCGAAGCAGGCCCGCGGCGAAAAACCATCAGAGGGTACGGACGACGCGCCCCCACCCGCGAAAAAGGCGTCCCGGGCGCCCCGTGCCACGGCAGCGAGGAAAACCACCACGCCGCGGAAGGCCACCAAGAAGTCAGCGTGACTAATCTTCTCCCATGGGACTTGCATGGGCTGATTCTTACCTCGGCAAGGTGCGGGCCAGCATCGGCGACACCGACACGATCTTCTTCGTCGGCGCGCGCACCGTGGTCTTCGACGAGCAGGGCCGGCTGCTGCTGATCCAGCGGTCCGACAACCATCGCTGGGCGATCCCGGCCGGCGCCATGGAGCTCGGCGAGAGCATGGCGGACTGCGCCGTCCGCGAGCTGTGGGAGGAGACCGGGCTGCGGGCCACGTCCCTGACGCCGTATGCGTTCTACACGGCGTACACCTACACCAACGAGTATCAGCACACGTACCAGCAGGTGCTGATGACGTTCGTGGTGCACTCGTGGGAGGGCGAGCTGCTGCGGCAGACCGAGGAGAGTGTCGACGCCGGCTTCTTCCCGCTGGACGCGCTGCCCGGCCCCAAGTCGTTCGTGATCGACGAGGCGCTCGCCGACCTGGCCACCTTCCGCGAGACCGGCGTCCTGGTGATGAAGTAAGGGTGGCCTAAATCGCGGTGCGCCGCTCCGGCTCCTGGGGCAGGATGACCCTTCGTGACCTCGAAGCGCCGCCTGAGCCTGGACCTGTCCCCGTTACGCACCTCCCGGGACTTCCGGCTCGTCTTCATCGCCGGCCTCGTCACCGCGTTCGGCTCGTTCATCAGCTACGTCACCATCCCGTACCAGGTGGCGAAGCTGACCGACGACCCCCTGATGGTCGGCCTGATCGGCGTCTGCGAGCTGCTGCCGCTCTTCATCATGTCGTTCGTCGGCGGGGCGCTGGCCGACTACATCGACCGGCGGCTGCTGGTCTGGGGCAGTGAGGCCGCGCTCGCGGCGATCTGCGGCATCCTGCTGATCAACTCGCTCTCCGACGAGCCGCACCTGTGGCTGCTCTACGTCGCCGCGTTCCTCACCGCCGCGGTCGCCGGTCTGCAGCGCCCGGCCCTGCAGGCGATGGTTCCCCGGCTGGTGAAGCCGGAGGAGCTGCCCGCCACCATGTCGCTGCAGTCCCTCAGCATGCAGTTCGCCCAGCTCGCCGGCATGCCGCTGGCCGGCATCCTGCTCGCCGCCTTCGACCTGGCCTGGGTGTACGCGTTCGATCTGCTGACCTTCGCCGTCTCGCTGGTCTGCCTGTTCCTGGTGAAGGCGGTTCCGCCGCCGGTGGCCGCCGACCGCCCGTCGGTGAAGAGCGTGGTCGACGGCCTGAAGTACGCGAAGTCCCGCCCCGAGCTGCTCGGCACCTACCTGGTCGACATCAACGCGATGTTCTTCGGCATGCCGGCCGCGCTCTACCCGTTCCTGGCCGAGGACCTCGGTGGCCCCCGGGTGCTGGGCCTGCTCTACGCGTCGCCCGCGGTCGGGTCACTGCTGGCCACGATCGGCTCCGGCTGGACGGCCCGGGTGCACCGGCACGGCCTGATGGTGCTGATCGCGGCCGCGCTGTGGGGTGTCGGCATCGTCGGCGTGGGCCTGTCGACCACCCTGTGGCTGACCCTGTTCTGCCTGGCCTTCGCGGGAGCGGCGGACATGGTCTCCGGCCTGTTCCGCATGATCATCTGGAACCAGACGATTCCCGACCATCTGCGCGGCCGCCTGGCCGGGATCGAGATGCTGTCGTACACCACCGGCCCGCTGCTCGGCCAGCTCCGGGCGGGCGCGATGGCCCGTACCGGACTCGGCGTGGCCGGCGCCATCTGGGTCGGCGGGGCGCTCTGTGTGGCGGGCAGCCTGGCCCTGGCCGCGGCCCTGCCGAAGTTCCTCCGCTACAACGGCGAACACGGCATGGCCCTGAAGAAGGCGGCAGACGACGAATGGAACGCCACCGCCGCCTCCCGCACCGGCCGTCCGCTCACCTGACCTTGACCGCGTCGTACGCCGTCTGCGCCTGACGGAACGAGTTCCCCTCGTAGACGGCCTTCCACAGCCCGGACCGGGTGGCCTTGATCTTCTTGCTGTACCTGCCACCCGTACCGGTCGTCGTCTGCCCCTGGTACACGTACGCCTTGGCGCCGTCGGCCTTGAAGTAGAACTTCACCACGGCGCCCTTGAGACCGTACTTGGCGCCGTAGCCGACCGGGTCGGCCTTGACCACGCCGGTCTGGGTGAGCGCGCTGTTCTTCTTCACCGGCTCCGGCGTCGCGTTGTAGCTCAGCGACGTCGGCCGCTTGACGTAGAACGTGTCGACCCGCTCCGCCACGTGGCTGTTGAAGTCGTCGTCGGTCCACTCCAGCTCGGTACGGATCGTGTACCGCCCGACCGGGTCGAACCCGCCGCAGATGAAGATCCAGTCGGTGAGGTAGACGTAGTCGCCACTGCGCGAGGACTGCGACGGGAACAGGAAGTCGACCATGTCACCGTCGGACCCGAGCACGTCTCCGGTCACGTAGGCATCGTTCGCCGGGTCGTAGACCTTGTAGGTCACCTTCACCCGGTTGGCGCAGCCCGCGTCGCCGTCGAGGACCACCGTGCCGGTCGACAGTGTGACGCCGGCGAGCGTCGGATCGGCCTGCGCGGGCGCCGCGGTCAGCGCCACAGCGGTCAGCCCGGTGAAGACGGCCAGAGCCGCCGCGAGGCCGCGGCGGACAAAAGACTTGCGCATGGATTCCCTTCCCCCAACGAACGGACGGTTCCGTCTCGTCGTTACGTATGGGCAATCCTGCATGTTGCCGGTCGTCGCTTTCCAGATGCCGAGCGCACTTCTGGCCGCGCGTCCGGGCGACCCTGTCCCAATGGTCAGACCGAAAGAGCCGAAACGGCTTTGCCGCTTTCTCGCCGGAGGCCGGGACCGGCCTCCGGCGGAAGCGGTCAGGCCGCGGCCAGGCGGTCGACCAGGGTCTCGCAGAAGGCCGGAAGGTCGTCCGGGTTGCGGCTGGTGATCAGGGTGTCGTCGACGAAGACCTGCTCGTCCACCCAGGTGGCGCCGGCGTTGACCAGGTCGGTGCGCAGGCTGGGCCAGCTGGTCAGGGTGCGGCCGTCGACGACGCCGGCCTCGACCAGGGTCCACGGGCCGTGGCAGATGGCCGCGACCGGCTTGCCCGCGGCCACGAAGTCGCGCACGAATCGGACCGCGTCCGCGTCCGCCCGCAGGAAGTCCGGGTTGGCCACGCCGCCGGGCAGCACCAGCGCGTCGTACTGCTCGGGGTCGGCGTCGCGCACCGTCTTCTCCACCCGGTACGTGCCGGCCTTGTCCATGTGGTTCACGGCCTGGATCTCACCGTCCTTCAGTGAGATCAGCTCGGCCCGCCCGCCGGCCGTCTCGACCGCCTTGCGGGGCTCGGTGTACTCGATCTCCTCCACGCCGTCGGTCGCGAGGAAAGCGACCCGCTTCCCCTTGATCGATGCGGTGGTCATGACTGTCGCCCCTCTCGGTCGCCGGAATCCGTCAGTAGTTCCGGTTCCCGACGGCGGCGCGGGCAAACGCCGGCGGCCGCCCGTTGGCGAGCTCACCACCGAACCAGGCGCCGAACCCGGCCAGCGCGAGGGCCAGCAGCTCGACGGTGAACAACCCGCCACCGATCGCCCGGTCGGCGGCCTGCACCCGCAGCATCGCGATCACCGCGAACACCACCAGCACACCCACGTTGATCAGGCTGCGCAGTGCGCCGAGCCGGCGGTCCTGCGAGCGGCGCGCGAACATCACGTCGACGGCGCTCGCCACAGTGGCCAGGGCCCCGCCGACCAGACCCGCCACGATGTTCCAGTAGGCGAGTGCACCGAGGATGTCAGGACCGCCCACCAGGTCCGCCATATCGAACATGACGGCCATCGCGAACAGCCCCAACGGGAACATCACCAGGATCGGCTGCACCGCCTGACCGGCGACGCTCAATCGGCTCTCCATTCGGTTTCGCCCTTCCTACCTGCACAAACGCAGGCTCGTAGTGGCATCCGAGTCTGGCCTACCCGGTCGCTTCCGGGGGCAAACACGTAGGCGACCGCCGATGGGCCGGTGTCGTCAACGTCGCACAGCTTGTACGCAGTCTGCAACATGGCAGATTGAAAGATGGCGGACTGCAGGGTGGCGTGCTTCACTTCTTACAGGGCAACAAGGGCGGAGTTGGAGGGAGAGACAAGCAACGGCACCCGGCGGCAAACGGGTGCCGTTGTCTGCCTCCGAGGACCACTCGGCGGCGGCTTCCTCAGCGGCTTCGTTCGTTGCGACTCGAGCGAGGCGGGAATGGGTCTCTCGCGCCAATGGTGGCTCCGCCCCTTCCCCTCTCGCAAGAATCCGTGAAGAGGAGTTCGCCATGCGCACACGGATCTACTATCGCGGGCCGGACGCCTTGGTGTCCGACGATCGGTTCGTCTGGCACCCCACTACTTCTCCGCAGGTCTTCACCATTCCGGATCTTCGCAACGTCGGCCTGGTCCAGGCGCCCGCCCATGTCCGTCCCTACGCTCCCGCGTTCGCCGTGGTCGCCATCGCCGCGGCCGCAGCCGGCTGGATCCTGCTTCCGGACCCGGCCGTCTACGTCCTCGCCTTCCTGGCCCTGGCCATACCCGGAGTAGCCATGATGTGGCGCCAGCCGGGCCGCTGGGAGCTGCACGCGCAGTATCACGGAACAGCCGTGGTCCTCTATTCGTCCGCCGACCCACGCGTTTTCAACCAGGTGAGCCGGGCTCTGCGCCGCGCCATGGAAGACCGGCGGCGCACCTCCTGGGGTTACGGGCTCGCAGCGGCTTGACTTGGGATTTCGCGAGGATCTCTCGGGTGAGATCTCGAATTGATCAAAACCGCACCTTGCACCCGTCGTTCTGATAGGACAGTAATAGGATGTCCGCGACCTCGCTGGTTGCCACCTGGCAGTCAGCGAGGTGGCTTACCGAAGCTTAGTCGTTACTAGGCGTCACCACACACTTCGACGTTGAAGGACTCATGACCGAGGGTGACTCGCCGACGATCGCGCGCCGGCGCGTGCGTCTCGCGCTCCGACAAGCGCGCGAGCGAGCCGGGCTCACCCAAAATCAGGTCGCCGAGGCGATGGAGTGGTCGCACAGCAAGGTGATCCGGATCGAGAACGGGGATGTCAGCATCTCCCAGAACGATCTGCGGCCGTTGCTGACTCTTCTCGGCGTCAAGGACAAGGCGGTCGTCGCCGATCTGGTCGCTGCCGCACGCATCTCCCGGACACGCCAGCAGGCGTGGTATCAGGCCGCGGAATTCCGCGACACCCTCACCGACGGCATGCGTAAACTGATCGAGTACGAGAGCGAAGCCTCCGAGATCCGCTCGTACTCGATCTATTACATACCGGGTCACCTGCAGACGCCCGCCTACGCGGAAGCGCTGATGTCCCGGTTCGAGGACGAGCTCTCCGAGGATCAGCGCACGAGGCGTATCGAGGCGAGGAACAGGCGTCGCGAGGTCCTGGAGACCCGCCCGGTGGCGTTCCTGCTGATGGTGGACGAGTCGGTGCTCCGCCGCACCATCGGCGGCCCGGAGGTCTTCGCGGAGCAGCTCCGCCACCTGAAGCGACAGGCCGAGAACGGCTACGTGCGCATCCGGATGGTGCCGTTCTCGCTCGACGCGTCAGTGACCAACAATGCCAGCTTCGACCTGCTTCAACTGGGCCAGGGCGAGGTGCTCTACCGGGAAACCGGTCTCAATGACGAAATGATCGAGGACCGGGAGGCGATCGCGAAACATCGCGCTCGTTACGACCGCGTCTGGAGCGAAGCCGCTGGTGAGGAAGACACGATCCAATTCATCGAACGGCAGATAAAGGAACTGGAACGCGGGAATACCGAGGCCGCGTCTCCGGACAACACATAAATCACCGAGATACGTTTCGAGAGGTCCCCGATGGAAGAAACCAACGTGCCCGCCTGGCGGAAGAGCAGCCGCTGCGGAACGTCGACGTGCGTCGAGGTCGCCAAGGTCGAAGACCAGTACCTGATCCGCGACTCGAAGAACCCCGAGGCCCCTGCTCTCAGCTTCACGCAGGCCGAGTGGGACGCCTTCGTGGAGGGTGTGGCCGCGGGCGAGTTCCGCTTCTGAAGTCGTTCGGTCGCGCCCGCTCTGGCTGTGGGGAGAAATCAGAGCGGGCCGGTCCAACAAAATTCACAAAACAGATTAATAGCCATAAATCAGCGGCGCACAACTCCCATTCGAGGAGGAAAGCGTCGTTTTTCATTTTCACTCATGCAACCGTCCGGCCGGTCCCGGGTCCCTCGCCTAACGTGGATTCCGAACCGTCACGGAGGTGCACAGAAATGATCAAACCGACGGAAGAGCCCCGTTGGCGCCGAAGCGGTCGATGTTCCCACGGCGCCTGTGTCGAGGTGGCCCGGCTCGCGGACCGGTTCCTGGTCCGCGACTCGAAGAATCCCGGCACGATGCCCCTCAGCTTCCCGGTGAAGCAGTGGAACGCATTCGTGGCAGGAGTCAAGGCGGGAACCTTCGGTTTCTGATGACTCACCTTCCTCTGGTGGAGCCCGGCGCCGCGGGCCGAGCGCGGCATACTGCACTGGTGGACGGCAAACCGGGTGCCACCGAGACCGACCGCTTCGCCTCTCTGCACGAGGCGGCCGAAACCCTGCTGGACGAGCTCTCCGCGCGTTTCCAGGTGGAGCGCCGCGAGAGCAAGGAACCGCTCGGGCTCGACGACGCGCTCGTGCGGACCGTCCGGCTCATCCCCCGCATGCCGACCGCCGCCCCCCTGGCGGTCCACTTCACCGAGCTCGGGCTGACGCTCCGGTTCGGCCGATGGTGGTGGGAGTCCCTGCCGGCCTGCGTCTGCGAGACCTGCGACGAGGATCCGGCCGTCCTGGCCGACCGGCTGCGCACCCACACCGAGGCGCTCATCGAGGGTGGCCTGTGGGAACGCGTACGTCGTGGATTCAGCGGGTCCTGGTTCGAGACCAGGCTGATCGGCACGGGCGTCAAATACGACCGGGAGGGGCCGCTGTCCGCGGCCGGAGCCCGGGACGCCCGGCGCGGTGGTTTCGCCGCGGCGATCCAGTGGGCGCCCTGGCAGCGCCGCTCTCTCTGATCCCCGTCACGGGCGGGTGGCCGAGCAGGCTGCCCGCCCCCACCGTCACCTCACGATTCTCGATACCGTGGGCAGAGCAAACGCTCTCACATTCGCACGGAGTCATCGTTTGAGTACGGTCGAGACAGCCGACCTGCGGGCCACGACCCGATCGGTCTACATCACCTTCATCTTCCTCGGCGTGGCCATGGCCAGCTTCGCCGCCCGCATCCCGCAGATCCGCGACCACCTCGGGCTCACCCCGTCCGGGATCGGTCTGGTGCTGCTCGCCATCGCCGCCGGGTCGATCACCTCGCTGCCGCTGGCCGGGCACCTGGTCCACCGCTTCGGCTCCCGCGCCATGGTCGGCACGATGGCCGTGCTGCTCGGCGCGGCGCTGGCCGCCGCCGCGATCGGCTACCAGCACGGCGTCGTCCCGGTCGTCGTCGCGCTCTATGTCTACGGCTTCTCCACCGGCGCGTGGGACGTCGCGATGAACGTGCAGGCCGCCGTGGTGGAACGCCGTCTCGGCCGGTCGATCATGTCCCGCTTCCACGCCGGGTACAGCGTGGGCACTGTCGCCGGCGCGCTGGCCGGCGCCGGAGCGGTCAAGGCCGGGCTCCCGGTCACCCAGCACGTGGTCGCCGCCTGCGTCCTGGTCGTGGCCGCGGTGGTGATCGCGGTCCGTGGGTTCGTCCCGGACGAGAGCGCCGCCGAGGAGGGCGCCGAGAAGACCTCGGGTGGCGCGCTGGCCGCGTGGACCGAGCCACGCACCCTGCTGATCGGCCTGTTCGTGCTGGCCTTCGCGCTGACCGAGGGCGCCGGCATCGACTGGATCAACATCGCGCTCATCGACGACCAGGGCACCGACGCCTCCACCGGCACTCTCGGCTTCGCCGTGTTCCTGGCCGCCATGACTGTCGGCCGCTGGTTCGGCCCCAACCTGCTGGACCGTTACGGGCGGGTGCCGGTGCTCCGGCTCCTGGCCCTCACCGGCCTGGCCGGCCTGCTGGTCTTCGTCTTCGGCCCGCACCCGGCGGTCGCCTTCGCCGGGGCGCTGCTGTGGGGGCTGGGCGCCTCGCTCGGCTTCCCGGTCGGCATGAGCGCCGCCGCCGACGAGCCGGCCAAGGCGCCGGCCCGGGTCGGGGTGGTGGCGTCGATCGGATACTGCGCCTTCCTCGGCGGGCCACCACTGATCGGCTTCCTGGGTGACCACTTCACCGTCTCCCGCGGCCTGCTCGCGGTGGCGATGCTGCTGGTGCTGTCACTCGCGCTCACCCCGGCACTACGCGAGCCCACCGCCCGGTAGCCACGACCGGGCGGTCACCCGTACCCCCGTGCCGGTTTTGATCCTTCTGGGCGCTTAAGCCGCTCTGTGCGGTGCGATACGCGTCCCGGTTGTTCTCGCCCGACTGTCCATTATTGTGGGCTGAAAAAGAACACCGTCGATGGATCACGGGGGACGGATGACTACGATCGTCAGGGCCTTAGCGCGTGCCGCTACGGCCACCGGGACAGCTTTGACGCTGGTCGCGGGCATATGCTCGGCGGCTTCGGCCGCCGAGGCCGAGCCCTCCACGGCCGCTCGTGCGCAGGCTCTGGCCCTGCTGGAGAGTGGGGGACCGACCCTGTCGCGAGCCGCGCGGGAGGCCCTGCTCGGCTCGGACGCCACGGTGACCCAATTCCTCACCGACGCGCCCCAGCTGCGCGTCCTCGACCAGCGGGTGCGCGTCGGCGAGCTGATGACGCTGAGCGGCCCGGCGATGCAGGCGGCCGGCACCCAGGCGCTCGCCGGCTCGGCGTCGGACGTCGACACGTTCCTCGCCAGCGGCACTGACACGCCGTTCCAGCAGGACCTGCGCGTCGACGTCGGCCGCATCATGACCTCCGGCGGGACGGCGACGAAAACGGCCGCCACGTCCGCCCTCAGCGGGGGCGACGGGGCGATCCGGGCGTTCCTGCTGAGCGGGCAGTACACCGCCGCCGCACAGGACGACCGGATCGCGGTGGCCCAGATCATCTCGGCGGGCGGACCCGTCGTGCAGGCCGCCGCGCGGACCGCGCTGGCCGGCAACGCACAGGACATCCGCGAGTTCCTCGACCGTGGCCAGCACGTCGCGCGGGCCCGGGACGTGGAGATCTCCACCATCACCCAGCTCGTCGACCTGGCCAAGCAGGCGCAGCAGACCGCTACTGCGGAGACCGAGGCGGCCAAGGCGGCTTCGGCGAAGGCGGTGGCCGCCGCGCAGGAGGCCAAGGAGGCCGCTCAGAAGGCGGCTGCCGAGACCCTGGCCGCCAAGGACTCGGCCACGAAGGCGACCCGGGCCGCCGGCCGGGCTGCCGACGCCGCCAAGCGCGCCGCCGCCGCGGCGCGGGAGGCCGTCGCCGCGGCTCGGGCGGCCAACAACGCGGCCGCGCGCGCCACGACCGCGGCGTCCCGCGCCGCGAACGCCGCTGTGATGGCCGGTGACTCCGCCTCACGGGCATACCAGGCCGCCGCCGCGGCCGCGACCGACGCGACCAAGGCGAACGATGCCCGCGTCGCCGCGGAACAGGCACGGGCGGTGGCACGAGCGGCGAAGCAGTCCGCGGCCGCTGCTCGTGCGGCCGCCGACGCCTCGGACGCGGCGCAGGCGGCCGCCCGGGCGTCGACGAGCGCTCTGGGCAACGCCGACGCGGCCGCGGCCGCGGCCGACGAGGCCGCCGGGCAGTCGGCGGTGGCGCAGGCGGAGGCTCAGCGGGCACGCGAGGAGGCCGCCCGGGCTCGCGCTCAGGCAGCGCGGGCGAACCGAGCCGCCGCGAACGCGGCCACCTTCTCCGCGCAGGCCAGTGCCGCCGCACGCGAGGCGGACCGGCTCGCCACGGACGCCGCCAACCACGCGGAGGCCGCGGCCAACGCCGCGGACGAGGCGGCTTCCCGCGCCCACACCGCGGCGGAGGCCGCGAAGCTGTCGACGCAGCACGCGAACGCCGCGGCGCAGGCCGCGAACACGGCCACCTCCGCCGCACAGCAGGCGCAGACGATCGAGCAGACGGCGCGTGCCGCCGAGGCCGAGGACCTGCGGACCTACACCGAGGAGAGGAAGGCCAAGGCCGCCGAGGTCCGTGCGGCCGAGCTGGTCAAGCCCACCGACGTGCCCGACGACACCCCGGAGCAGGAGCTCGTCGACGCCACCACCGTGCAGCTGCTGGCGGAGGCGGGCGCCGCCGGCGCGCCGGCCGCCACCGTTCTGGACAAAGGCCGGCAGGCCGCGATCCGGATCGCCGAGGCGTCGTGGGCGGGCGACTGGTCCCGTGCCTCGGCCGCCGATGCGCTCGTCGGCGACGAGGCCGACATGCGCGCCTGGCTGTCCCGTGGCCGGGAGTCGGCGGCCGCTCAGGACGACTGGGACCGGCTGGCCCAGCTGGCCACCGAGTCGGGCAAGGAGACCTACCGGACCGCGGCCAAGGCCGTCATGGACCGTAACTCGCACACCGAGGTGGCGCAGTTCCTGCGCCTGCCGTCCTACCCTGCCAAGGAGCAGGAGGACCGGATCGAGATCGCCCAGCTCATCACCGCCGGCGGTCCGGCGACAAAGGCCGCGGCCGAGGCCGCGCTCAACAGCACAGCGGCCGCCCGGCACGAATTCCTGCGCGTCGGGCGGTACGTCGCCGCCGAGAAGGACCAGCGGGTCGAGATCGGCCAGTTGATCAACTCCGGGGGCCCGGAGGTCAAGGCCGCCGGGGAGATCGCCCTCTCCGGCCCGCGTGCGTACCTCGGCGCGTTCCTGGAGTCCGAGCGGTACCAGGCGGCCATGCGCGACTACGACACGAACGTGCACCAGGTGACCGTGCAGCGGCTCGTCGCCGACGGTCTCCGGTATGCGGCGCTCGCCCGGCAGCAGGCAGCCGAGGCCGCCCGGGTCGCGGCCGTGGCCAACAAGGCAGCCACCGAGGCGGCCGAGTGGGCGCGGAAGGCGAGCGAGGCGGCTGCTCAGGCGAAGGGCTACGCCGACCAGGCCGCCGCCGCGGCGGCCGACGCCAAGAAGTCCGCGGACGCGGCGGCCGCGTCCGCACAGCAGGCGAAGTCGGCGGCGGCCACGGCCCGGCAGTCGGCGGCGACCGCTACCGCCGCGGCCACCCGTGCCACCGCCTCGGCGCAGCAGGCGCAGGCTTCGGCGAACCGGGCTCGCGGCTACGCTCAGAAGGCCAAGGCCAGCGCGCAGGAGGCGCAGGCCGACGCGGACGCCGCAGCGACGGCGTACGTGGACGCGGTCAACGCCGAGCACGCCCTCTGGCGGCAGGAGATGCGGGGTCTGGTCGACCCGTACAGCACCGACGAGCTCGACGCGATCTGGGCGAACACCACACCGGGCGGCGCCAGCACGAACCTCTCCGAGGAAGAGGCGCTGCGGATGGTCTGGGAGAAGATGGGCAAGCCGGGCGCCTGCTTCCGGGGACCGCTCGCCATTTTCCCGAACACCTGCGACAACATGTACGCGTGGAGCTACCGCATCGTGAACGAGGCCCGGGCCGCGGGCATCGACCCGCGCCTGCTGATGTCCGTCCTCATGATCGAGGTGGGCCGGTCCGACGAGCTGTACCCGATCGACAACTCGCTGCAGTTCGGCCAGTGGGCCGCCGACAAGTTGGGCTTCTACCGCAAGGTGAAGAGCGCTCTGGGCAAGGGCGACTCGCCGCCGTCGCTGGGCTGGGGCAACATTCAGGAGGCGGCGTTCAACGAGACCAAGGCGCGGCACCCCGAGCTCAAGGACGCGAAGTGGACCGATGTCATGGGTAACCAGGACCTGAGCTTCAAGGTGACCGCCTACCGGTTGCGTGACCTGCGGGAGTACGGGATCTCCAACGCCACCGAGGCGATGAAGAACACCTACACGCCCGACGAGCTGGCGGCGGCCATGTACAACGTCGGCTACGAGGGGTTCAACGAGGCCAAGAACTCGACCGGCAACCTCGGCAAGCTGGGCAACAGCTACGCCGGCTCCACCCGCGGAAACCGGGTGAAGGCGGACGACCTGATCTGTAAGTCGAACATCTGGACCTGTTGATGCCCCACGCCGTCAGCCGACGCCGGCGCGCCGCCCTCCTCGCGGGGGTGGCGCTCGGCGTCGTGCTGGGGCTCTCCGCGTGCACCGGCTCCGGCGTGGAGGACGACTACCTCGCGGATCTCACCGTTGCCGGCCGGCACGCGACCGCCGTCGTCCACGACGAGGCCACCACCGGTGTGTTCCTCGTCCCACCGCCCGCCGACGTCGGGGCGGCGGTGGCCGGACCCGATCTGGTGATGCGGCCGGCCTCCGACAAGGCGGCCGACCCCCTCCGTCAGCTGGCGGCGACGGGCAGCGGGCAGGCCTCCGACGGTACGCAGTGCGACATCCAGGCGTACCGGACGGCGCCCAGCCGGGTGATGGCCGAGGCGTGGAAGTTCTCGGACGAGGACACCGCGGCCTGGGAGTCCGGACGGCTCACCGTCGTCCAGCTCGCGGTCGGCTGCCCGTTCGCCTCCTGACACACACGAAACGGCCCGGTCGGCGTTCGCCGGCCGGGCCGTTTCGTGGAGTCCCTAGCTCGTGAAGGGGTACCGCAGCTCGAGCAGCGTGGCCGCGCCACGGCCCTGGCCCACACCGACGGGCTGCCACTCCTCGGGCTCCACCTTCTCGGTCTCGACGACCGGGGTGGTGTCCTGGACCTGCACCTTGGCAGCCAGGGTGCGGTCACTCTCGCCGCGGATGAAGAACACGTCGCCGACCTCCATGGTCAGGACGCCGGACGTGCCGGTGGCCTTGAAGCAGTGGTTCGTCTGCGCGGGACTGCCCGGTTTCGTGGTCTGGACCAGGATCAGATCCTCGGGCGGCAGGTTCGGGTCGGCACCGCAGTCGGCCAGCATGATGTGACCGTCACCCTTGATCAGCTTGATGCCGCGATCGGCCTCGACCTGGGCGGCGCCCGGGTAGCTGTAGTCCTCGACCAGCGACGTCGGCGACTCGTCCGCGGCGGCCTCGGCCAGCGCCGCCATCGACCCGCTCAACACGACGGCAGCGGCCGCACCAGCCGCCAGCACAATGGGAGACTTCCGCAATTGACTACCCCGTTCGGATGATGTTCATCGACCTTCGACGAGCGTGACGAGTCCACATGATATCGAAAAACGTCATCGTCCACGGCCCTGGTCGGGTCATTGACGCGGGTTGCGCGGGGAGCCGATCGGTGTCGGACAGCCACGGGGCCGGCTGCCGGCGTACCCCGGATCCGGTCTTGATCTCCGGTTTTGGACGGGCCCGGGCGTCGACGTCGGGCATCGACGGTAGTATCTGCGGGCTTTGGCTCCAACGGGGAGGAACACCTGCATGATCAAGAAGATCTCGGCCGGCGCTCTGATGGCGCTGGCTCTTCTCATTCCGGCGGCGCCCGCCGCCGCCGGCGCCGAAACGCCCGTGCTCAACGAGGCCTGCCAGCCGGTTCAGCCCAAGGTTTTCCAGGACTTCCGTGAGCTGATCACCATCGATCTGGACACGGCCAACGCCGGTGAGGTGCGGGTCCTGGCCTACCGGCTCCTGGAGGAGGCGAAGGCCGAGTCGTTCATCGTTCTCCCCGAGGAGATCGAGAAGAAGCTGGGCGGCACCGAGGAGGACCTGCGGGCCTTCCTCAAGGATCGCGTGCTGACGTCCTGGATGCACGCCCTGCGGATCTCGGTGGGCTGGACGATGACAAACGGCGGCACCAACGTGAAGGCTGCCGCGAACAAGACGCTCGACGACGGCTCCTACGAGGCGCTGCTCGCCTACCTGAACAAGGGCGTGTACGCGGCGCGGGCGCTCGACTGTGCCGCGCAGCCGTCGCCGTCGC
The DNA here is from genome assembly GCF_900113015.1 of Actinoplanes philippinensis. Lineage (GTDB taxonomy): Bacteria > Actinomycetota > Actinomycetes > Mycobacteriales > Micromonosporaceae > Actinoplanes > Actinoplanes philippinensis. The sequence goes on along the minus strand of NZ_FONV01000014.1, from coordinate 171,323 downwards.
CGAGCGTCAAGCCGAGTGTCACGCCCGGCACGACGCCCAGCGCCACGGTGACCGCTTCGCCCAGCGTCACCGCCTCGGCCGGTGCGGGCGCCGGCGAGGACGACGGTGGCGAGGGTGGCGGGCTGCCGGTGACCGGTGCGGCCGCCGGGACCGTGGCCGGCGTCGGCGGGGCGCTCCTGGCGCTCGGCGCTGCCGGTTACGTGATCGGACGCCGCCGGCGGTCGCGTTTCGAGGCGTGACCCAACCCGCTTAAGCAGAAACCCCAGGTCTCTGACCTGGGGTTTCTCGTTGAGCCACCTGTCGGAATCGAACCGACGACCTACGCATTGCGAGACCAAACCAGAGAGTTGATCTAGCTGCGCGGATGTCCGCTGAGCTGCGGAAACGCTTGTCAAGATCTGACAGCGTTCCGCTGTCTCTGCGGACTTCGTGCGGACTGGATGCGGACTACTGGATCTTGAGGTAAGGATGTTCGGCCCGCTCCCGACCAGCGTCAGCGCGGCCGTCGAGTGGCATGGCCGCCACCTCGGCCAAGGGCGGGCCGCCTTCCCACTCACGCCACCGTGCTGCTTCACAGGAACACCGCGCTGCCTGAGGTGCCGTACCGTGGACGGAAGCATCTTCTTATGAGCCGCTGCTGGAGGTGACGTAGTCGATGAGCGTGGGAGTAGTTGACCACGTCGGTCCATGGACTGAGGACGAGTATTTTGCGCTCGGCGAGACGACGGACCGGATCGAGCTCATCGACGGGAGCCTGGTGGCGAGCCCCGCGCCGAGCATGAGCCATCAGCGTCTCTCCCGCCGCCTGGCGAACGCGCTGGACGAAGGAGCCGAGCCCGCTGGGCTCTTCGTCTACGAGGCGATCAACATCCGGCTGCACACCGGCCGCATCGTCATTCCCGACCTGGCCGTGGTGGACCAAGACGAGGAAGCCGTCACCGCGGACGCCGCTCGGGTGGTCCTGATCGGTGAGATCGTTTCGCCGAGCAACGCCGCCATGGACCGCGTGCTCAAAATGCAGCTCTACGCCGCCGCCAGCATCGGGTGGTACCTCCTTGTCGAGCACGAGGCGCCGGACTCGCTGACACTGCGACTCAACCGCCTCGACGGCCACCACTACGTTGAGGATGCCGTCGTGAAGACCGGCGCAAGCCTGATCTCCGAGCACCCGTTCCGGTTCGAACTCGACACTCGGTCCCTCGTACGCCGCTGACGGTCACAGCCGCCGACAGCTCCAGCCATCCCACCGACACCACCTTTCGAGGGCAAGCCGCGAAGCGGCGCGGCAGCAACTTCAGCGCGACCACACGCTCATCTTCAACTTGCCTCTACCGCGTCCAGCGATAGCGTCAGAACCAGGTCCATGGACGAACAAGTCGCCACAGCCGTCCCCGCCTCCGTGCACGCCGAGGGTGCAAGAAAACCTCGATATCCTCCAGCGCGTTGCCAGCGGTCGCCCGGACGTGGGGCCGGGCACGTGCCTGGCGAAGCGCCGCGACTACGCGACCCTCGTCAAGCTGGCCGTAAACCCTCGCCACGTGCCCCAGGCAGGTAGCGGCGAGTGCCTGGACCTGGTGGTCATCATGATCGAGCAGGGCCAGGTAGAGATCCTGTGCCTCTCTCCAGTCGCCGTCGCCGTACAGCGCGCATCCGACCATGGCGTCCAGGGCACCGGAGATGTCCTCGCGGTCCAGGGCCATCCGTACCTCGTCCGGCCTTGCGGACGGCGGGTTATGAAAGGTGCGGTGCTCATGGCTCATGACGACATAATCGATGATCGCAGCACGCCCGCGGCATGACCTCCCAGTCATGCACCGGAGCACGAATCGGCCGGTGCGCCGGCCGATGCCGGGCGGAGCCCGCCAGCAGGCCGAGCGCGTCCGGCCAGCGCCGCGCTTGCGCGGCGCCTTGATGATCCTGGGCCATGCCGTCCGGGACGGCCGAATCTTCCGGAATCCCGCTGACGGTGTGCGGCTGCCGCGGGTGCTGCGAGAGGAACCGGTGTTCCTCGACCACGCCCAGGTCGCGGCGCTCGCGGACGCCTGCGAGCCGTACGGGCTGCTGGTGCGCTTCCTGGCGTACACCGGCCTGCGGTGGGGTGAGATGTCAGCGCTGCGGGTGGGTCGGCTGGATCTGCTGCGGCGGCGGGTCAACGTGGCGGTGGCGTTCAGCGAGGTCCGGGGGCAACTGATCGAGGGCACTCCGAAGAGTCACCACCGGCGGTCGGTGCCGATCCCCCGCTTTCTGGTCGACGAACTGGCCGCCCACGTGGCCGGCAGGCCGAAGGACGCGCTCGTGTTCACCGCCCCGAACCGCGGCCCACTACGCAACACGAACTTCCGGCCCCGGTTCTGCACCCCGGCGGCCGAGTCGGTGGGCCTGACCGGGCTGACTCCGCACGACCTGCGGCACACCGCGGCGTCACTCGCGGTCGCGGCCGGCGGGAACGTGAAGGCGGTTCAGCGGATGCTCGGCCACGCGTCGGCGGCGATGACCCTGGACGTGTACGCGGACCTGTTCGAGGACGACCTCGACCAGGTGGCGGACCGCCTCGACCAGGCGGCTCGGCAGGGTGCGGACTATATGCGGACTGGCGCTCCGGACACCGTCGTCGAGCTGTTCAAAAGAAGAAGCCCAGGTCAATGACCTGGGCTTTCCCTCTGAGCCGCCTGTCGGAATCGAACCGACGACCTACGCATTACGAGTGCGTCGCTCTAGCCGACTGAGCTAAGGCGGCAACGATTAGCCAGTGTACTGCATAGACGGACACGCCCTCACCGGGGAGGATCGTTCGGTGACCATCGCTCCCCGACAGCGTCTCGACGAGTCCGAACCCAGTGTGCCGAATCGGCCACGAAGCCTCGATCCGCAGGAGCTCGGGTTCACCCGGAAAGGTCCGATCGGCTGGCTGGCGCCGCTGCTTCTGCTCAGCACCGGGCTGCGGACGCTGTTGCACATCCTGTTCGGGGCCTACCTCGACAAGCGGGAGCTGCAGAACGCCCTCGACGGGGACGTCTTCGACCATTCGGCGACCGCCACCGGCGAGCTGTGGCTGGACTACATCGCCGATCTCGGGGACGGGTTCGACGCCACCTACTCGATGGCCTATCTGCTGGCGCAGGAGGAGTTGGCGGTAGACGGGGAGCGGCTGCCCCGCGGACGGCTGCTGCTGATGGGCGGCGACCAGGTGTATCCGCTGGCCAGCGGGGACGGCTACGAGAACCGGATGAAGGGCCCGTACCGGGCCGCGCTGCCCGAGGCGCCGGCCGGCGCACCCCGGCCCACGCTGTTCGCGCTGCCCGGCAACCACGACTGGTACGACGGGCTGACCGCCTTCCTGCGGCTCTTCGCCCGGCGCAAGGACGGGCACATCGGCGGGTGGCGCACCGAGCAGCGGCGGTCGTACTTCGCTGTCAAACTGCCGGCGAACTGGTGGCTCTTCGCGGTGGACGAGCAGTTCGGGGCCTACATCGACGACCCGCAGCTGCTCTACTTCGAGCGGGCCGCCGAGCATGTCGGGCCGGAGGACCGGGTGATCCTGATGACACCCTCGCCGACGTGGGTCAAGGCGCGACAGGATCCGGACGCGTACGACGCTGTCGACTACTTCATCCGTACCATCCTCGGCCCCACGCAGGCCCAGGTCCGGGTGCTCGTCTCCGGCGACCTGCACCACTATGCGCGCTATTCCGGCGAGGACCGGGAATTGATCACCTGTGGTGGCGGTGGGGCGTACACGCTCGGCACGCAGAACCTGCCGGACCATCTGATGGTGCCGCCGAAGGAGACCCTCGCGCGCAGCCGCAGCCGCAGCCGGCGGTACGAGCGGAAGGCGACCTTCCCCGACACCACGGCGTCGTGGCGGCTGGGCTGGGGTGTCTTCCACCGGGTGCCGCATCGCAACGCCGGGTTCGCCACCATGCTCGGCATCATCCACACGCTGACCATGCTGGCCATGGCCGGCGCGATCAGCCAGGGCGGCAACATCCAGCGGCTGTTCAGCATCCCGCTGGTCCTGATGCTGGTAGTGATCATGGCGGGCACCGTGCTCTTCGCCAAGCCGGACGGGCACGTACGCCATTGGGTGCTCGGTGTGGCGCACGGCCTGAGCCAGATCGGGCTGGTCATCGCCGGCACGTGGGTGTGGGAGCAGTTCCCGTTCCGCAACTGGCAGTGGCCCGGGCCGCTGGCCGTGGCGGCGGTCGCCTACGGACCCTTGATCGCGATCGTCTCCACCCAGCTCGTCGCGCTCTACCTGCTGATCGCGGCCCGCTTCGACGTCAACCTGAACGAGCTTTACGCCGGTCAGGGCATCGAACACGCCAAGAGTTTCCTGCGGCTGCACATCGACGCGGACGGCACGCTCACCATCCACCCGCTCGGCGTCCAGCGGATCTGCAAGGAGTGGGAGGCCGACCCCGACGGCGAGCCGCATGCACCGTGGCTGCGCCCACGGACGCCGCTCACCGTACACCGCATCGAACCGCCGATCAGGGTCGGCTGAGCCACCTCAGTTGTACTTGACCTCGAGGTGGTAGACCCCCGGCTTACCTGGCTTGCTGGGCAGCGAGACCATGCAGCGGTAGGTGACCCACCAGCGCTTGTTCTGACCGCGGAGGCCCGCCACCTCGCAGTCGTCGTAGTAGCCGTACTGCGCGACCTCGGTCCAGCCGGCGGCCGGCGCGGCCTGTGCCGGCTGCGCGGCGATCGGCGACAGCAGGCCGGCGCCCATCGCCGCGACGGCCAATGCGATCTTGCTCTTCTGGCGCATCACTGCGCTCCTTCCCCGTGAGTGTTACAGCCACCGGAAAGTATCAGCACTGATCGATTCGCGTCAGCCCGTGGATCATCGCCTTCAGGATCCGGAGCGCCTCCGCCTGCTCGGAATCGGTCAGGCCGGCCAGCATGCGGAGCTCGACCGACCGTACCGCCGCGGTCGCCTTCTCCAGGTTTCGCCGCCCTTTGGGTGTGAGCCGCGTGGGCAGGACCTTGCCGACCGGCGCCTGCGCGGGCCTGGTCACGTAGCCGTCCCGCTCCAAGGCCTGGAGCAGCACGTTCATCGACTGCCGGGTGACGAACGCACCCCGGGCCAGCTCGGAGTTGGACAGGCCGGGCCGCTGCGCCAGCAACTCGAGGCAGGAGTAGTGCGTCACGGTCATCCCGAGCGGGCGCAGCACCTCCTCCATGGCTGTGCGCAGGACGCTCGACGCCTCTTTCAGCAGGTAGCCGAGCGACGTCTCCAGGTTGATGCCGGCACCGTCTTGACCCATGTCAGCATTCTGACATACCGTGATGCGTGTCAGTTGGCTGACACGAAGATAAGGAGCAGCACCATGCCCGTCACCGGTCCCGACTTCATCTCGCTGCAGGCACGTGACCTCGACGTTTCGCAGGCGTTCTACGAGAAGTACCTCGGCCTCGTCCGCTCGCCGGCCGGGCCTCCGCACGCCGTCGTCTTCGAGACGAAACCGATCACGTTCGCGCTCCGCGACATCGTTCCCGGCACCGATCTCGCCTCCGTGGCGCAGCCGGGCATCGGGGCCGCGATCTGGCTCCACGCCACCGACGTCCAGGCCAGCCACGACGCCCTCGTCGCCGACGGTCACACCATCGTCTCGGCGCCGATCGACGGCCCCTTCGGGCGGACGTTCACCTTCGCCGACCCGGACGGCTATCGGATCACCCTGCACGACCGCGCCTGAGCGGGCGGTTCAGCCCTCCGGATACCGCTCGTCGTGCGCCTGCCGCGGCCCGCACACCGAGGCGCGTGAGCAGGAGCACCGGGAGCCGTCGGCGTCGAGCCGGACCACCACGGAGTCCTTGGGGACACTGTGCGCCACGACTCGCCCGTCACCCTCCGGAGTCGTGACGCGCGTGCCGATGGCCGGCGCTGACGCTTGGAACTGCTGGTAGAGCGGGTGCTCATACTTCAGGCAGCACATCAGGCGCCCGCAGGCCCCGGAGATACGCAGGGGATTGAGCGGGAGATCCTGGTCCTTCGCCATACGGATCGTGACCGGCTCGAAGTCGGTCAGGAAGGTGGCGCAGCACAGATCGCGCCCGCACGAGCCGATGCCACCCTGCACCCGCGCCGAGTCACGCGCCGAGAGCTGCCGCAGCTCGACCCGGCAGTGCAGGGTGGCGCCCAGGTCACGGACCAGTGATCGGAAGTCGACACGGTGCGGCGCCGTGAAGTAGATGGTGGTGCGCGCGCCGCCGTTGCCCGGCTGGTCGAGCACATGGTCGACGGCGACGACCTTCATCGGCAGGTCGTGGGCCTTGATCAGTTTCTTCGCGGCGACCTTGGCCTCGGCCTTGCGTTTACGCAGGGTCTCGTCACGGCGCAGGTCCTGATCATCGGCGAGCCCGACGACCTTGGGGAACCCGTCGGTGTCCTCGTCGACCCATTGCGGCGCCCAGACGCACTCCGCCACCTCGGGACCGTCATCGGTCGGGACCAGCACACGGTCACCGACAGCCGGGGCGAACCCGGCGGGATCGAGGTAGTAGAGGCGGCCGTACCGGTTGAAGCTGACCGCGCACAGCATGCCCATGCGACCAACCCTACGACGGTTGGCAAGCCGCACCAAATGCCGGATTTGAACTACCCGCGAGGGTTGTCGCATAGATGCCGCGCAACCGGGCCAATCGACCTTCGTTGGCCAGTCCCGTAGACGCGTTGACGCCTCGAAAGGACCAGCCATGACTCCCGCCCGCTCGGTAGCCACCGGTGTCGTAGCGCTCGGGTTGGCGGGCACGCTGACCGTCCCGACACCCGCTTCAGCCGCGCCGTTCACCTTCACTCCGGCCGCTTCAGCGCCCGCTTTCGCGTCCCGGACATGTGACCGGCCGAAAAACTATGCCGCCCAGTCCTCGGCCGAGCTTCTGCGCGTCAATCGGCTCGATCTCGGCCCGGCCCTTTCTGGTGGTACGACGGGAGCCGGCACCGCCTCGGACCGGAAACCCGGCGAGGCTGACGTGGGCGGCGAGACCGAGCCGAGCCAGCCGATCCGCCGGAACTCGACGAACGAAAGCGGACAGGGAGACGGTAGAACGGATCCAACCGTCAGCGGGGTCGGGCTCGGAGATGTCCGGACCGTGCTGATCGCCAACGGACCGGTGAACTCGGCCGGCGCGGCACGGATCCTGAACGGGCAGGTCACCGGCTCCAAGGAGCGGAACGAGCTGGTCGTTCAGCAGGCGCCCCCGGTCGGTCCCGAGGGAGCGAGCCGGCGTACCGGTTCCAAGAAGTTCGGCCCGATGCAGGTCGGCGCCGGCCGCCTCACCGCCCGGGCCACCTGGGCACACGGCATGGCCTGCGAAAAGGCGGCCGGAGACACCTCGACGGCATCGGCCGAGATCAGCCGGCTCACGATCGCCGGAGGCGGGAGCGCTTCCCTGGTACGCATCCCGGAGAAGATCACCAGCCGAACCAGCACCACTCTCCGGCTCCGTGGCGGCACGGCACAGTCGGCCAGTTCGGCGACTATCACCGCCGGCCGGATCAGCCTGGCCGACAACGAGGTGCGGCTTCGCGTCCTACAGGCCCCGCAGCTCCGCGCCAGCATGACCGCCACCGGACAGAGCAGAGTCGAATATCAGCCGGCGGTTGTAGAGGTGAGCACCAAGAACGGCAAGAAGACCCGGCTCGACACTGCCGGTGACCATATTGAGGTCACGCTGAGTGAGGAAATGCGTCCGATCGAGTCCCTGCCACCACGCCTGGGCCCGATCGGGGACCTGCCGATCCCGCAGGTTTCCGGCCTTCCGGTGACCGCGGCCCCCGAGACCACCCCGGCATCCGGCCCCGGTTCCACGCTGCGTATCGCTCTGGGCGAGGCCCGTCAGGCCACCAAGAACAACGCCGTCGCGGCCCGGGCCACAGCAGTTCGAGTGACGCTGACCCGCAATGTGGACACCACGGCCGGCCAGCCTCCGGCCGGACCATCCGGTGTGGTCGCCGACGTGGCCATCGGCATGCTGGAGGCAGCCGCGGTAGCCCCCACCGGCAAACAGGCCGGTCACCCGGGCCACACCCCGTCGCGGGCCGGCATCCCCGGCAAGGGCTACACCTCGGGCAAGGGCTACACCTCCGGCAAGGGCTACACCTCCGGCAAGGGCTACACCTCCGGCCTAGCCATCTCCACCCAGAACGGCACTCCCGGCCGGAGCACCACGCCCGGCGACGGCACCACACCCGGCCAGGGCACGACGCCCAGCCGCGGCATCACGCCCAGCCAGGGCGCCACAAACGGCCACGGCACCACGGCCAGCCACAGCGGCACGCCAGGCTGGGGCACGAGCACCGGCCCGAACGCCGCGCCCGGCCATGGCATCACGAACGGCCGAAGCGGCCCCCTGAATCAGGGCGGTGCGTCCGGGCAGAGCGGCACATCGAGTCGTAGCGCTACGTCCAGCCAAGGCGCTACGCCCAGCCAAGGCGCTACGCCCGATCCGAGCGCTACGTCGCGCCAAGGCGCTACGCCCGGTCCAAGCGCTACGACGCGCCAAGGCGGCACGCCTGGTCAGAGCCTCGCCTCGTCCGGTGCGGCCCGGCGCAGCACCGTCACGCCTGGTCAGAGCCCCGCCTTGTCCGGTGCGGCCCGGCGCACCAGCGCCCTCCCGGTCACCGGCCCGCGAACGGTGTCCCTGCTGATCGCCGGCTTCGTCATGATCTTTACTGGAGCCGCCGCCATCGTTCTGTCCTCACGCAGGCGCAAGCGCTCCTGACCACAACCTCCAAGCCCTCCGGAGAGTCCGGGGTCCGGTCAGACGTGCAGAGGACTTTGCAGGTCGGCGGAGCCGGTCAACAGGTCTTCGGCCTCGTCGTAGCCGTCGGCGACGGTTCGTAGGAGACGGGCACCGATCGCGGCGGCCGCGTCGGCTTGGTCGGCCGGTGGGTGATCTCCGGCGGTGAGGACCACCGCCTCGGTGGAGATCATCACCTCGGTCAGGACCGCGGCCAGGTCGGCCCGGATACCGAGCATCCAGCCGATGAGGGAGTCGGCCAGGTCTGCGGTCGCCGACATGCGATGGCCGAGGCTGTCGGGGCCGCCGTTGAGGTGCTCGGCGGCGCTTCGACGGGCCTTCTCGTAGGCTTCCGCGGCTTCACCGGTCCAGCTGGTGGCCAGTGGCAGCGCGTCGGCCAGGTCCGCATAGGTCCGCGCGTCGGCCCGCAGCTCGGGTGCCGCCTCGCGAATCGCCGCGGGACGCAGAGCTGCCACCGCACGGGCCGCGTCTCCGGGAAGCAGGCGAACCCGGCGCAGCTCCCGCCAGACACCGTGCCCACCGGGTGCCCCGATTCCGGAGAGCACCTCGTCGACCCGCTGGAGCAGAGGGCCGGCGGCGGTCAGCAATTCGTCGAGCCGATCCATCATCGACCTCGCCGACGGCGAGACGGTCCCGCCGCGGCAGCACAGCGCGTCAGCGAACCCGCCCGGCGACCACGGAGAACAGCGCTACGACCCGATTCGCCCGCCCGCAGCCCGGACCGGCCCCCTGGCTGGTGATCAGGACGAAGGAAGGAAAAGGCCACCGCCGAAGTCACGACACGAGCCGGCTCACCGAGAACCATCGAGGGAAATTCCGAGCTGGTCGCTGGGGCGGGTTGACTGACGAGGGCCAGGGTTGGAGCGCCACGTGCGATCGGGCGGCACCGAGCAACGCGTCCGGGCGCTGCCCAGGCCGTGGAAGGGCCGCTGGGTGCGAGCCGGAGCGACGACCGGGGGGCGGAAGGGCGGGCTGCGGTCGCGAGGGGAGGTGGAATCCTGGTGGGTACGGGGCCGCTTCGGTGGAGCGAGGGGCGGGATCGGCGAGTGGTGGACTGGGCGGCCTGGGCCGGGCGGGTCACCGGAGAACTCGCTGGGAGGCTGTGGATGACTTGGGAGGCATCAGAGGCCTCGCTGGAAGCGGCGCTGGACCAGGTCGTCGGTTTCGGTGTAGGCGTTGGCGCCCGCTCGGACCGACTGGGCTATCTCGGTCAGTTTCGAGGAGGCGTCGGCTGCCTCTCGCGCTCGGGCGGCCAGCGCCGCTGACCAGCCGGCGTAGAGGGCCCGGCCGATGCGGCCGGGGCGGCCGGCGTCGTCGGCGGCGAAGTCTGCGGCGCCTGGCAGCAGCTCTGGCACCCGACTGTCCATGATGGCCAGCGCCGCGGCGGCATGGTCGATCTGGTCGGCTAGTCGGTCCACTTCAGTGCTCCTCCAGGGTGCGGAACGATCCGAACACCTCACCGTGCAGTTTCTCCCTGGCCCAGCGGGCGGCCTTGGCCGCGCTGGTCACCACGGATCGAATCTCACGGGCGAACTCGATCGGCTGACGATGGTGCAGTGAACCGTGCACGCGAACGTCCACGATGTCCCCCGCGGCGGTCACGACCACCTCGATGGACTGGTCCGGAGAGTGCACCGACACGGTGTGGATGGCGACGGCCTTCTCGAACTCGGCACGCAGGTCCTCGATGTGCCGATATCGGTCGATTGCCTCGTCGATCCACGCCTCGTCGATCTCGCGGGCCATTCATGGCTCCTCACCGCGCGTCATGTCGCCGTCGCGTTCCGGGTTGAGACCGTACCCGCTCAGGTCACCCTCCCGCTACGGCCGCAGTGTCCCCTGTGGATAACTTCCGACACCACCACCGAGCGTCACACAAAGATGAATCGCGATTACACTGCGTGATCAACACCAACCGGGAGCGGTTTCTGTCAGGGGCCCGCAATACCATCGTCGGGTGACTTCGCATGACGTCTTCTCCGAGCTGGTGGGCCAGGAAGAGCCGGTCGACGCGCTGCGCCGGGCCGCCGCGGCCGCCGCCCGGATCGTGGCGGGAGAGCCCGGCGGTGGCGGCATGACACACGCGTGGATCTTCACGGGCCCACCGGGGTCGCGGCGCACGGTCGCGGCGCGGGTGTTCGCGGCGGCGCTGCAGTGTCAGCGTGACGGCGCCGGGTGCGGTGAGTGCCACGGCTGCCACACGACGCTGGCCGGCACACATGCCGACGTGCAGGTGGTGACGACCGAGGGTCTGACCATCAAGACCGAGGAGACCCGGGCGGTCGTGCTGCGGTCGGCCAGCGCGCCCACCGGCGGCCGATGGCAGGTGGTGATCATCGAAGCCGCCGACCGGCTGCACGAGCGGGCCAGCAACGCTCTGCTCAAGGCGATCGAGGAGCCGTCTCCGCGGACCGTCTTCCTGCTCTGCACGCCGTCGGTGCATCCGGACGACATCCTGGTGACGATCCGGTCCCGCTGCCGTCTGGTGTCGCTGCGGCAGCCACCGTCGGCCGCGGTCGCCGATTTCCTGGTGCAGCGGTTCGGGGTGGCGCCCGACCAGGCGAGCTGGGCGGCGGCGGCCTCGCAGGGTGATGTGGAGCGGGCCCGGCAGCTGGCCGCCGATCCGGAGGCTCGCGGCCGCCGGGAGGAGGTGCTCTCGGTGCCGCGCCGGTTGACCAGCATCGGGGCCTGTTTCGACGTCGCGGCGAAACTGGAGGCGGCGACCAAGACCGAGGCCGCCAACGCGGTGGCCGAGCTCGACGTCGCGGAGCGGGCGGCGCTGGAGCGGGCGCTCGGCGCGGGCGGCACCGGCCGGGGTGCGACCGGCGCGATGCGGGGCGCGGCCGGGCAGTTGAAGGAGCTGGAGCGCAATCAGAAGCTGCGGGCGACCCGGGCCCAGCGGGACGCGCTGGACCGGGCTCTGCAGGACCTGATCGGTTTCTACCGGGATGTGCTGGTCACCTCGATGCGGGCCCCGGTGCCGGTGGTGCACGGTGACCTGGCGCCGGTGTCGTCGGCGGCCGCGGAGAAGTGGTCGCCGGAGAGCACCCTGCGCCGGTTGGAAGCGGTGCTTACCTGCCGCGAGGCGATCGACAAGAACGTGAAGCCACAGGTCGCCCTGGAGGCGATGATGGTCACCCTCTGGCGAGGGTGACCGGCTAAGCGTCGCGGTCGTGCCGGTGGACGGGCCGGCACGACCGCGACGCGGTCAGCGGGCGAGCAGGAAGGTGTTCCGGATGGCCTGATAGGCGGGCTTGGGCTGGAGACTTTCGGTGTACGGGGTGGCCGACCCCTGCCCCTCGAACACTCCGGGGACCCACGAGTACCGGTCGGTGAAGCCCCAGACGGTGTAGGACACGCAGTGCCGGGCGAGCAGGCAGGCCTGCAGGAGTGTGCTGAACCCGTACGCCTGGGCCTGCTCTTTCGTCGGGTCGACGGGGAGGATCATGCGCACGTCGACCTCGGTGAAGGCGGTCTGCACCCCGAGTGCGTCGAAGCGGCGCACGTTGTCGAAGACGGTGCCCGGGAAGCCGTACTGGACGCCGAGGTGTCCCTGCATGCCGTACCCGTGGATCGGCACGCCCTGCGACCGCAGCTGCTTCGCGAGGGCGTAGTAGGCGTCGCTCTTCGCGTTGACGCCCTCGTTGTTGTAGTCGTTGAGGTAGAGCTTCGCCTTCGGGTCGGCCTCGTGCGCCCAGCGGAACGCGTCGGCGATGTAGCCGGGTCCGAGGGCCCGCAGCCAGATCGTGTCGCGCAGCGTGCCGTCGTCGTTGAAGACCTCGTTCACCACGTCCCACTGGTAGACGCGGCCCTTGAAGTGGCGGACCTGCGTCTTGATGTGGTCGCGGAGGATCTGCCGCAGCTCCGCCGGGGTGAAGGCGTCCTCGGTGAGCCAGGCCGGGTTCTGGTTGTGCCAGACGAGGGTGTGCCCGCGGACGACCTGCCCGTTGGCGCGGGCGAAGTCGACGAGACGGTCGGCGGCGGCCCAGTCGTAGCGGCCCCGTTCCGGTTCGATCGCCTCCCACTTCATCACGTTCTCGGCGGTGACCGAGTCGAACTGGCTCGCCACGATGGCCCGGTAGTCGGCGTCCGAGGCGAGCGCCGACATGTCGACAGCGGTGCCGATGCGGACGCCGCTGCCACGGGCCGCGGCGCGCAGGGTGTCGGTGTCCGCGCCGGCGACGGCCGGTGCGGCACCGCTCACGACGGTGGCCAGCGCCAGCGCGACGACGGCCAGGACGTTACGTCGGGTAGCCATCCCATCCTCCCGAAAGTTTCGGTGATGTTTCGGTGTCAGGGCGCAACGCTAGGCACACACACCGACGTCGGTCAATGGTTGACTACGGAAGAACGTCGATTTACGTTACGGGCACTCGACTACCCGGTTTCCGAAAGTTTCGGAGTGAACATGTCGACTCGACGCGAGATCCTGGCCCTGGCCTCCGGTGCGGCGGTCACCGCCGTGGCTCTGCCCACCCCGGCCGTGGCCGGTGGCCGCGACGACGGCTGGGCCGCGACGTGGGCCGCCGCGCCGACCACGATCCCGCCCGGGCCGCCACTGGAGCTGACCGGCCGGACGGTACGGCAGGTGGTGCACACCAGCGCCGGCGGCGACCAGCTCCGGATCCGGTTGACGAACGAGTTCGGCGCCACCCCGCTGCACGTCGGTGAGGTGCACGTGGCGATCCGGGCGGGCAGCGGGGCGAGCACCGACGCGCGGCCGGGGACCGACCGGCGGGTCACCTTCAGCGGACAGCGATCGGCCACCGTGCCGGCCGGAGCGCCGCTGCTCAGCGACCCGGTCGGGCTGTCGGTCACGCCCGGCGCCGACCTGGTGATCAGCCTCTACCTGCCGGATCGCACCCCGGTCACGACGCTGGCGGCCTTCGCTTTCCAGGAGAACGCGATCGCCGCGGGCAACGTCACCGGCGCTGCCCGGATCACCGCGACCAGCACGATCACGCAGTACCTGTTCCTGTCGGGGGTGAGCGTCCGGAGTGGCGCGGGTACGGTCGTCACGCTCGGCGACTCGATCACGAACGGGGCGAACACCGAGACGAACGCCAACCACCGCTGGCCGGACCTGCTGGCGGCCCGCTTCCGTAAGGCCGGCATCGGCCTCGGCGTGGCGAACGTGGGCGTCTCCGGCAACCGGCTGCTGCACGACCCGAACCCGCCCGCCGGCGACCCGGCCGAGACGTTCGCGGCGTACTTCGCGCAGAGCGCCCTGCGCCGCTTCGACCGGGACGTGCTGGCGCAGCCCGGCGCGCGGCATCTGGTGGTGCTGCTCGGGGTGAACGATCTCGGTCATCCCGGGACCGTGGCCCCGCCGAGCGAGGTGGTCACGGCGGCCGACCTGATCGCCGGGCACCGGCAGTTGATCGCGCGGGCGCGGCAGGCCGGACTGCGGACGCACGGCGCCACGATCCTGCCGTTCAAGGGCGACACGCTCGGCTTCTTCACGCCGGAGAACGAACGCAAACGGTCAGCGCTGAACCGCTGGATCCGGACGTCCGGCGAGTACGACGAGGTGATCGACTTCGACGCCGCGGTCCGGGATACGGCCGATCCGCTGCGCCTTGCCCCCGCCTATGACAGCGGCGACCACCTGCATCCCAACGACGCCGGGATGGCGGCGATGGCGGCCGCGATCCGGCTGAGCGGCTTCCAGCACCCCTGACAACCACCTGGACCTCGCCTCGCACTCGGCCGCATTCCGAAACGGCCCTAGGCGGAGGGTTCGAGGACGCCCGACAACCGCTCGCGGACCGCCTCGGCGATCTCGTCGAGCGGCCGGGAGGCGTCCAGCACCAGGTAGCGCTTGGGGTCGGAGGCCGCCAGGTCGAGGAACGCATACCGGACCCGCTCGTGGAAGGCCCGCGACTCGCTCTCCAGCCGGTCGGCTCCCTCACCCCGGCTGTCGACCCGGTTGAGCCCGACGCCCGGGTCGACGTCGAGCAGGACGACCAGGTCGGGCTTGAGGCCACCGGTCGCCCACGCGGAGAGCCAGGAGACCTCCTGGACCGGCAGCGTACGCCCGGCGCCCTGGTAGGCGAGCGAGGAGTCGACGTATCGATCGCTGATCACCACGGCGCCGCGGGCGAGGGCCGGCCGGACCACCGTGGCGACGTGGTGGGCCCGGTCGGCGGCGTAGAGCAGCGCCTCGGCCCGCGCCGACGGGGCCTCGGTCTTGTCCCGGTCGAGCACGAGCCCTCGGATCCGGGATCCGATGTCGGTGGCGCCGGGCTCCCGGGTGACGACGACGTCGCGTCCTTCCGCCTTGAGCGCCTCGGCGAGCCGGGTGACCTGGGTCGACTTGCCGGCGCCCTCACCGCCCTCGAACACCACGAAGACGCCGGAGCGGGTGAACTCCTCCGGCGGGGAGAGCGGGCGGCCGCGCAGCGAGCCGAGCAGGTCGGCGAAGACCGGGACACCCTTTTTGTCGTCCATCTGCCGGAATGAGCCGATCCCTACCCAGATGCCGATGGCGCCGGCCACCAGCAGCAGCACGCGGGTGGAGGAGATGTCGATGTGGAAGGCGCCGAACTCGATGCGCCGGGAGCTCCCGAGACCGACCAGGATCCCGGCGAGGGTGATGGCCAGCAACAGCACGGTCCGGACGCCGATCTGCACGACCGCGAAGACCCGGCCACGGATGGCGTCCTCGATCTCGCCGTAGAGCATGGTGGTGCCGGCCAGGAACGCCATGCCCGCGCCCGCGCCGACCATCAGCGCGCCGAACAGGGCGATGGACAGGTGGAAGGCGAGGCCGAGGAACATCACCGAGCCGCTGGCGAGCACGATGCTCATGCCGAACCAGCGCCGCCGGGACAGGTCCTTGACGATCATCGGGCCGAGGCCGATGCCGAGCGCGAGGCCCAGGAAGATGAAGCCGAAGAGCAGCGAGAAGGCGGCCTCGCCGGCGCCCAGGGAGTAGGCGAAGGTACGGGCCTCGCCGATCACCACGCCGCCGGCCGCGAACGCGCCGAAGATGCCCAGCACCAGGCCCCGGACCAGCGGGGTGGTGCCGATGAACTTCCACCCCTCCAGGAACTGGCGGGTCATGCTCTGCTCGGCGGCCTTCTCCCGCTCGGGGCTCTTGCCGCCGATCTCCCGGATGCCGAAGAACACCACGATCGCGGTGGCGAGCCGCGAGAACGCGTTGATGTAGAGCGCGATCTGCACCGGCTGGGCCCAGTCCGGCAGGGTGACCCCGGCCTGCTGGAGGCCGGCGGAGAGCGCGGCGAGCGACAGCGCTGCGAGAATCGGCGTGATCCCGTACGTCGTGATCAGGGTCAGCTGGTTGGAGACCTCGATCTGGGATTTGGGGATCAGGTTGGGGACCGCGGCCTCCTTGGCCGGGATCCAGATCAGCGTGATCGTCTCGCCGATCAGGGTGGCGAAGGTCGCCCAGGCCGCGGTCTGTGTCGGGGTGGCGCCGAACACCGGGGCGAGCGGGATCGACCCGTAGATGACGAATCGCAGCAGGTCGACCGTGACCATGGTGTAACGGCGGTCGAACCGGTCGGCGAAGACGCCCGCGATGGGTCCGAGGAGCAGGGCCGGGAGCAGGCGTACGGCAATGGTGCCGCCGAAGGCCGCGCCCTGGGCCGCCGTGTTCTCGAACTGGGCGGAGGCGAACAGTGCGGTGGCGAGCAGGCCGATCCAGTCGCCGAAGGAGGCGGCCGCCAGCACCAGCCACAGCCGGCGGAAGCCGCGCAGGCGCAGAACCGAGCGCAGCGCCGCCAGACCGCTGAGGTCGGCGGGCCCCGGGTCCTGCTGCGTGTCCGTGTTGATGGCCCTACCTCCCGTGGTCAGTGCTCGGAGCACTGTAACCGGCCACTTCCACGGGTTGGGGGCAACCACGATCGGGTGGAGCAGAGATGAATGTCTTTCGTGTTATCCAAGGACGGGATACCGTGCTGGCGTGCTCACTGACCGCATCAGCCTGCGCGAGCGGCTCGACAAGGCCACCTGCCATCTGGAGACGCCGGTCGCGGTGATCGACCTGGCCGCCTTCGACGACAACGCGGAGCGCCTGGCCGCACGGGCGGGTGACAAACCGATCCGGGTGGCGAGCAAGTCGGTGCGCTGCCGGACGCTGCTCGAACGGGTTCTGAGCCGTCCCGGCTGGCGCGGTGTGATGGCCTACACGCTGCCCGAGGCGGTCTGGCTGGTGCGCTCCGGCGTGACCGACGACGTGCTCGTGGCGTACCCCACTGTCGACCGGGCCGGGCTGCGGGAGCTGACCACACACCCGGAGCTGGCCGCCGCGATCACTCTCATGGTGGACCATCCGTCGCATCTCGACGTGGTGGATCAGGTGGCAGCGCCGGGCGCGCGTCCGGCCGTACGCCTATGTATTGATCTTGATGCTTCCTGGCGTCCCGCCGGGCCGTTGCACATCGGTGTGCGCCGGTCGCCGATCCATTCGGCCGCGCAAGCGGGCGCCCTGGCCCGCAAGATCGCTGAGCGGGACGGATTCCGGCTGGTCGGGGTGATGTGTTACGAGGCGCACATCGCCGGTGTCGGTGACGACCCACCCGGTCAGGCGCTGCGCGGCCGGGCCATCCGGCTGATGCAGAGCCGGGCCTTCCCGGAGTTGCGGCAGCGGCGTGCGGCAGCGGTCCGCGCGGTCCGGGAGCACGCCGACCTGGAGTTCGTGAACGGTGGCGGCACCGGCAGCGTCTCCGCGACCAGCGCCGACCCGGCCGTCACCGAGGTGACCGCGGGCTCCGGGCTCTACGGCCCCACGCTCTTCGACGGCTACCGTAGCTGGCGGCCCCAACCGGCGGCGTTCTTCGCGCTGTCCGTGGTGCGCCGTCCGGCCCCGCGGATCGCCACGGTGCTGGGCGGCGGCTGGATCGCCTCCGGCACTCCCGAGGCGTCCCGCCTGCCCGTCCCGTGGCTGCCCGAGGGGCTGCGGTTCAAGTCCGACGAGGGCGCCGGCGAGGTGCAGACCCCGTTGCTGGGTGAGGCCGCCGAGCGGCTGCGCCCCGGCGATCGGGTGTGGTTCCGGCACGCCAAGGCCGGCGAGCTGTGCGAACACGTCAACGAGCTGCAGCTTGTCGACGGGGAGACGAGCACGCCGGCCCTCACGTACCGCGGAGAAGGCCGTGCCTTCCTGGGGTGAGCGCCTCTCAGGCCGAGACGTGGCGGTGCAGATACTCTCTTATCAGCGCTTTCGCCTCGGTCAGGACCGACTCGTCACCGGTGGAGTCCCGGCGGAAGGCCAGCTTGATCAGCGCGTCCGCCGCCTCGACCGAGATCTGCAGGGCGAAACGCAGACGGCCCCGGTCGGCCAGCTTGAACTGCTCGATCAGCAGCTCGGCCAGGCGCTCGGCGATCACCGCGTTGTTGTCGCGGTCGGAGTCGAGCAGGTGCAGGTCGACGACGTCGCCGAAATGCAGTGTCCGGAAACCGGGCACGCTGCGGTGCATGTGAATGTAGGCGTCGATCGCCGCGTCGACCGCGTCCCACCAATGGGTGAAGGTCTCGCTGGCGAATCGATCGGACAGGCTTTGCAGGTACGCGTCCATGTTGCGCAGCGCGAGCGCCTGGACGATGGCCCGCTTGTCCGGGAAGAACTGGTAGACCGAGCCGATGGCGACCTCGGCGCGCTCGGCGAGCAGCGTCGTGGTCAAGCCCTCATAACCGACCTCGTCCACCAGCTCAGCGCAGGCGTCGAGCATGCGCTGCACCCGGGCAACGCTTCTGCCCTGCACCGGAACCCGCCTCAGCGGTCCGGTGCTGACGGTTGGTGTCGACACGCGTCGCCACTCCCTCTCAGCAGTATTAAGAAGAACGTTACTCGGATCAACGAGCGAGGCGCATCGACGGGACGCCGGGTGACGGTGTCCGCTCGGACGGAGGACAAAGGCCGGAATGACTACACCCGTTAACGCCCGCCGGTGGACGAACTGGGGCCGCAATCAGGAGTCGATCGCCGAGGTGCTGACGCCCGGCAGCATCGACGAGGTCACCACTCAAGTGAAGCAGGCCGCCGAAACCGGACGGCGGATCAAGGTCGTCGGCAGCGGGCACTCGTTCACCGCCATCGCGGTCGCCGACGACCAGCGGATGTTCGTGCACCGGATGGCCGGGCTGGTCGCCGTCGACGGGGAGCTGGTCACCGTCCAGGGCGGGATGCCGCTGTCCACCCTGAACACGATCCTCGCCGAGCACGGACTCGCCATGCCCAATCTCGGTGACATCGATGCGCAGACCGTCGCCGGGGCGATCTCCACCGGCACCCACGGGACCGGCATCGCGTACTCCACGCTCGCCTCCAGCGTCGAGGCCGTCACCCTGGTGACCGCAAACGGTCAGGTCGAGCGGTACACCGCCGATGCGCCCGAGTTCCCGGCGGTGCGGGTCGGTCTGGGTGCCCTCGGCGTGATCGTCGAGGTGACCCTGCGCTGTGTGCCGGCTTTCATCCTGCTCGCCGACGAACGGCCGATGCTGCTCGACGACGTGCTGGCCGGGCTCGACGAGTGGATGCCGGAGAACGACCACGTGGAGTTCTTCTGGTACCCGTACACGAATCGGGCGCAGCTCAAACGGAACCGGAAGGTGACCGAGAACGATCGGCCGCTCGGGCGGTTCCGCGGCTGGCTCGACGACGACTTCCTGTCCAACACCGTCTGGCAGGGCATCTGCGCGGTGGGGCGGCGCATCCCGGCCACGGTGCCGACGCTCAGCGCGGTCTCGGCCCGCGGCCTCAGCGCGCGGACCTACACCGGCCGGTCCCACGAGGTCTTCTGCTCACCGCGCAAGGTCAAATTCACCGAGATGGAGTACGAGGTGCCGCGCGCCGCCCTGCCCGAGGTTCTCGACGAGCTGGCGAAGATCTTCGCGAGGCTCCCGTTCAAGGTGCAGTTCCCCGTCGAGGTGCGGTTCACCGGGCCGGACGACATCTGGCTGTCGCACGGGTACGGCCGCGAGTCCGCGTACATCGCCGTGCACCAGTACATCGGCGCGCCGTACGAGCCGTACTTCCGGGCCGTCGAGGAGGTCTGCACGGCGCTGGGCGGCCGGCCGCACTGGGGGAAGCTGCACTACCGGGATGCCGCGTCACTGCGGACGGCGTACCCCCGATTCGATGACTTCCTGGCCGTGCGGGACCGCCTCGACCCGGACCGGGTCTTCACCAACGACTACCTGAACCGCGTCCTCGGAGCCTAGAACCCGGCCGGCTCCGGCGCTGTCCGACGACAGCTCCCGGAGCCGGCCCACGCTCACTCCGCGGCGGTTGCGGCCTTGCGCGGGGCCGCCTTCTTGGCCGGAGCGGCCTTCTTGACGGCGGTCGTCGTCTTCTTCGCGGCGACGGCCCGCTTGGCCGGGGCCTTCTTGGCCGGGGCCTTCTTGGCCGGGGTCGCCTCGCCGTCGGCCTTCGGGGCGGCCTTCTTGGCCGGCGCCTTCTTCGCGGCGGTCTTCTTCACCACCGGGCCCTTGGCGCGCTTGTCCGCGATCATCTGGGAAGCCTCGGCCAGAGTGATCTCCTCAGGCTTCTGGTCGCGCCGCAGGGTCGCGTTGAACTCCCCGTCGGTGACGTAGGCCCCGAACCGGCCCTCCTTGATCACCAGCGGCTTCTCGCTGACCGGATCGGCGCCCAGCTCACGCAGCGGCGGCTTCGCCGTCCGGGCCTGGCGGGTCTTCGGCTGCGCCAGCAGGGCCAGCGCCTGCTCCAGGGTGATCGTGAGCAGCTCGCTCTCGCTGCCCAGCGACCGCGAGTCCTTCTCCCGGGAGATGTACGGCCCGAACTTGCCGTTGCGCGCGATGATCTCGTTGCCGTCCGCGTCCTTGCCGACGACGCGCGGCAGCTTCAGCAGATCGAGCGCCTGCTCCAGGGTCAGCGTCTGCGGCGACTGGCTCTTGAACAGCGACGACTTACGGTCGCCGGCCGACACGTACGGCCCGAAGCGGCCCGACTTGACGGTGACCTCGTCACCGGTGGCCGGGTCCTCGCCGAGGACCCGGTCGCCGTTGCCGGCCAGGAACAGCTCCTCGACCCGGGCCGGGGTCAGCTCGTCAGGGGCGATGCCCTCCGGCAGCGAGGCCTTGTCCTCCGGCGCGTCCTCGCCGCCGTCGACCACCTTGCGCTGCAGGTACGGCCCGAACTTGCCGACCCGGACGACGACCCGGCGATTTTCCTCGTCGACGAAGAGCGGGATCGAGTTGACCTCGCGGGCGTCGATCGCGCTGAGGTTCTCGGTGACCATCTTCTTCAGGCCGCCGGCCTTGGCGATGTCGTCGTCCGCCCCGGCCTCCTGGCTGCCGAAGTAGAACGACGACAGGAAGGCGAGCTGCGTGCCGTCGCCGGCCGCGATGTCGTCGAGCTGGCCCTCCATCGCCGCGGTGAAGTTGTAGTCGACCAGCCGCGGGTAGTGCCCCTCGAGCAGGCCGATCACCGCGAACGCCAGGAACGACGGGATCATCGCCTGGCCGCGCTTCTCCACGTAGCCGCGGTCCTGGATGGTCTGCATGATCGACGAGTACGTCGAGGGGCGGCCGATGCCGAGCTCCTCCAGCGCCTTCACCAGCGACGCCTCCGTGTACCGCGCCGGGGGTGTGGTGTTGTGGCCGGTCGCGTTCAGCTGGTCGGCGGTCAGCGGCTGGTCCTTCACCAGGTTGGGCAGGCGGCGCTCGGCGTCGTCGGACTCGGCGTTCTCGTCGTCGGACGACTCCACATAGGCCCGCAGGAAACCCGGGTCGGTGATCGTCTTGCCGGAGGCGGCGAAGTCGGCCTCCTCGGCGGCCGCGGTCGTCGCGCGGATCCGGACACTGATCGAGTTACCGACCGCGTCGGTCATCTGCGAGGCGATCGTACGGCGCCAGATCAGCTCGTAGAGCCGGAACTCGTCGCCACTCAGCTCGTTCGCCACCTCGCCCGGGGTCCGGAAGTTGTCCCCGGCGGGGCGGATCGCCTCGTGCGCCTCCTGCGCGCCCTTGGCCTTCGTCGTGTATTTGCGCGGCTGCGGCGGGACGTTGCTCGGCCCGTACAGCTCGGCGATCTGCCGGCGGGCGGCGGCCACCGCGGTCTCGGAGAGGTTCACCGAGTCCGTACGCATGTAGGTGATGTAGCCCTTCTCGTACAGGCTCTGCGCGGTGCGCATCGTCTGCTGCGAGGAGTAGCGCATCTTGCGGGCCGCCTCCTGCTGGAGCGTGGAGGTGATGAACGGCGCGTACGGCCGGCGGCGGTACGGCTTCTCCTCGACCCGGGTGACCTGGAACGGGCGGCCCTCCAGACGGGCGGCCAGCCCGCGAGCGCCGTCACCGTCCAGCTGCACGGCCGTCGAACCGGCCTTGAGCTGCCCGGTGGTGGGCTCGAAGTCCTTGCCGGTGGCGATCCGGTCACCGTTCAGCGCGATCAGCGTGGCGTTGAACGCGCGCGGGCCCTCGACCTGGCCCTGAACAGCCAGGTGAGCCAGGATGTCCCAATACTCCGCGGAGCGGAACGCCATCCGCTGCCGCTCGCGCTCGACGACGATGCGGGTGGCGACGGACTGCACACGGCCCGCGGACAGGCCGCGCATCACCTTCTTCCACAGGACCGGGCTGACCTCGTAGCCGTACAGCCGGTCCAGGATGCGGCGCGCCTCCTGGGCGTCCACCAGGGACCGGTCGATGTCCCGGGGGTTGGCCACCGCGGCCTGGATGGCCGGCTTGGTGATCTCGTGGAAGACCATCCGCTTGATCGGGACCTTGGGCTTGATCGTCTCGACCAGGTGCCACGCGATGGCCTCGCCCTCGCGGTCCTCATCGGTGGCGAGGAAGATCTCGTCGACCTCCTTGGCCAGCCGCTTCAGCTTGGCCACCTGCTGCCGGCGGCCCTCGGAGATCACGTAGAGGGCGTGGAAGCCGTTGTCGACGTCGACGCCGAGCCGTGCCCACGGCTGGCCCTTGAACTCCTCGGGGACCTCGTCGGCGTTGCGCGGCAGATCGCGGATATGGCCGACGGAGGCCTCGACCAGATAGTCGGGGCCCAGGTAACCGGCGATCGTCTTGGCCTTCGACGGGGACTCGACGATGACCAGACGGGTCGTCCTGGTGTCACTCGGCACGGCACTCCTTATTTGGCCTCAGCACTCCCCGCTCCGCCCGGCGGAGCACAGACGTTCAACGTAACGCGCCGGACAAGACTGCATTCCCGGGGAAGCCCGCAGTCGGATGGTAACGGTCCGGCCACCGCATGCGTCTGACCGCGACACCGTACACCGGGAAGACGGTGTTATGTCGGACACAATCCCGGAAGATCACGCAACTATGCCGCCCGGCCAGAATTCCTCCGGGGCTGCTGAGGGGCGTTCCCCGACCAGTTCGGCCAGCCGGCGCAGCCTCCGTGCACCCGAGATGAGGTAGCGTCGTCCGTCTTCCGACACCCGGCCCGCCAGACCGGCCCGGACCAGCGCGGCCTCCACCGCGTGACGGTCCTTGGCCGGGTCCAGGCCGAGCACCCAGCCACCCGGGCGCGGGCCGCCGGCGGCGGCCACCCACAGCCGCAGACGAGGGCCGGAGAGGAAGAGCTGCGCGGATGCGTCCGGCCAGGCGCGGGCAAGAGCATTCAACCTTCGGGAGTACGCGGTACGCACCTCGAAGACCTGCTTGGGCGGCTCCGGCTCCCCCGGATCACCGTCCTCCGCGGGCCCGTCGACCGGGTCGCCGTCGGCCTGACCGGCGTCGACGTGGCGCTCGTCGCCGACGCCGTCGCCGGGCCGGGCATCGTCGTCCGGGGCGCCGGACCCGGCCGTGTCGCCGGGCTCCTCCTCCGTCGACGGGGGTTCGGACGTGATGATCGCCTCTTTCGCGGCGGCGAGGTCGACGATGCGTACCTCCTCGATCGGCTCCCACGTGGCCGTCAGGCCCCGGGCGACCAACTCGCCGACCAGGACATGCACCCGCCAAGCCGCATCCACCCGGACCGAGACGCGGGCCGTGCCCCCCATCCTGCCCAGACGGCCCGGACCGGCCAGCAGGCCGGCCAGATCGGCGGGTGACGGCTCGGTCGTCTCGGCGCCGAACATCGACAGCTGGCGGCCGCCCGGCGGGCCGGGCACGCCACGCGGAGAGGTCCGCTTCGCCACCGGCACCGGTGGGGGAAGGACCTCGCGCGGGATCAGCGGCCAGCCGGTCTCGGTCATCGTGTCACTGGCATTCGGGCAGGGTGTCGAAGGCCTGTCTGAGCTCGACCGACTCCAGGTTCGTCGTGTCCAGGCTGCTGCGCTCGTAGTCGGTGGTGAGCTGTGCCACGACCTTGCCGACCTCGTCGTAGAAGGCCTGGGACGGGGCCGTGGCCAGGCCCTCGATGCCGGTGCGCGCGTGGCCGTAGGCGTCGCGGATGCCGGCCAGCGAGGACAGGAAACCGTCGGCGATGGCCTTCCCGTTGTCCACGTCGGGGACACCCGCTTTCTCCACGCCCTCCCGGGCCTTCTCGCTCGCCGTGGCCGCCCCGTCGAAGAGGCGCGCCAGATTCTCCTTCGCCTGGCCGGGCGTGGTCTTGCTGGTCATCTGCTGCTGGGTGCGGCTGGTGAGGGTGTCGATCTCGCTGCGCCAGGGGCTCAGCGTGGTGCACACCAGCGCGGCCCAGGCGTGCGCGCCGGGCTGACCGGAGCAGGCGGCCAGCGGTGCGGCGAGCACCAGCAGGAGGGCAAAGGAGATCGGTCGGACCGCGCGCATGGAAGCAGGGTACGACTCCGGCAGGACACTCCACACGCCTCGATCGGAGCAATACGAAAGGCACCCGGTCCCCCGGGTGCCTTTCGCCGGTGTCTACCTCAGACGTTGTCCTTGATCCGGGGCGCCTCGGTGGTGCGGGCGTCCTGGACCGCGCGGGCGGTGTCGGCGGCGCCGGCGGCCGAGGCCGAGGCGCTGTCGTCACCGATCGCGATCGGCTTGCGCTTGCTCCAGACCACGGCCGCGGTCACGATGGCGACCGCGACGATCGCCACGCCGACCCGCAGCGGTGTGTTCGCGTCCGAGCCGTAACTCCAGGTCACCACGGCCGGGGCGATCAGCAGCGAGACCAGGTTCATCACCTTGAGCAGCGGGTTGATCGCCGGGCCGGCGGTGTCCTTGAACGGGTCACCGACCGTGTCACCGATCACCGTGGCGGAGTGCGCCTCGGAGCCCTTGCCGCCGTACGAGCCGTCCTCGACCAGCTTCTTCGCGTTGTCCCACGCGCCGCCGGAGTTGGAGAGGAAGACCGCCATCAGCGTGCCGGTGCCGATCGCACCGGCCAGGTAGGCGGCCAGCGCGCCCGGGCCCAGGCCGAAACCCACCGCGATCGGGGCCATGATCGCCAGCAGACCGGGCGTGAGCAGCTCCCGCTGCGCGTCCCGGGTGCAGATGTCGACGACCCGGCCGTACTCCGGACGCTGCGAGCCGTCCATGATGCCCGGGAACTCCCGGAACTGGCGACGGACCTCCATCACGACAGCGCCCGCCGAGCGGGACACCGCGTTGATGGCCAGACCGGAGAAGAGGAACACCACCGCCGCGCCGATCAGCAGGCCGACCAGACTGCGCGGGTTGGAGATGTTCAACTGGGCCAGGATCTCGGTGCCGACGTTCGTCACGCCGGCCTCGGTCAGCGCGCTGGCCAGGCTGTTGGTGTACGACCCGAACAGCGCCGTGGCCGCCAGGACGGCGGTCGCGATCGCGATGCCCTTGGTGATCGCCTTCGTGGTGTTGCCGACCGCGTCCAGCTCGGTGAGGATCTGCGTGCCCCGCTCGTCCACGTCGCCGGACATCTCGGCGATGCCCTGCGCGTTGTCCGAGATCGGGCCGAACGTGTCCATCGCCACGATCACGCCGACCGTGGTGAGCAGACCGGTGCCGGCCAGCGCCACCGCGAACAGCGACAGCGTCAGCGACGACCCGCCCAGAAGGAAGGCGCCGAAGACGCCCGCGCCGAGCAGGATCGCCGAGTACACCGCCGATTCCAGGCCGACGCTGATGCCGGCCAGGATGACGGTGGCCGGGCCGGTCTGCGACGACTTGCCGATGTCCTGCACCGGGCGGCGGTTGGTCTCGGTGAAGTAGCCGGTCAGCGCCTGGATGGCGGCCGCCAGCACGATGCCGATCACGACCGCGCCGACCGCGACGAGCTGCGGGTTCTGACCGCTGTTCAGGATCTCCTCGTCGATGCCCGCGTCGCCGAAGCCGGCGAAGCTGTTCGGCAGGTAGACGAAGCTGACCACGGCCACCGCGATCGCGGAGATCGCGGCCGAGATGTAGAACGCCCGGTTGATCGCGGTGAGGCCGTTGCGGTCACTGGCCCGCAGCCGGGTGATGAAGACGCCGATGATCGCGATCAGCACACCGATCGTGGAGACGATCAGCGGGAAGATCAGGCCGTCCTGACCGAACGCGGCCGAGCCCAGGATCAGCGCCGCGACCAGGGTCACCGCGTAGGACTCGAACAGGTCGGCGGCCATGCCGGCGCAGTCGCCGACGTTGTCGCCCACGTTGTCGGCGATGGTCGCCGCGTTGCGCGGGTCGTCCTCCGGGATGCCCTGCTCGACCTTGCCGACCAGGTCCGCGCCGACGTCCGCGGCCTTGGTGAAGATGCCGCCGCCGACCCGCATGAACATGGCCAGCAGCGCGGCGCCGAAACCGAATCCCTCCAGGACGGTCGGCGCGTCACCGCGGAAGATCAGCACGACCAGCGCGCCGCCGAACAGGCCGAGGCCGACGGTCAGGAAGCCGACCACACCACCGGTGCGGAAGGCGATGCCCATCGCCTTCTCCCGGCCACCCTGCTCGCCGGCCGCGGCTGCGACCCGCAGGTTGGCCCGGGTGGCCAGCGCCATACCGGCGCCGCCGATGAACGAGCTGAACACCGCGCCGACGATGAAGAACAGCGAGCGGCCGATCTTGACCCAGGTCTCGTTGTCGGTCTCGTGCACCGGTAGGAGGAACAGCAGGACGACCGCGATGACGACGAAGATGCCGAGAGTCTTGAACTGCCGGAACAGGTATGCCGAGGCGCCCTCCTGCACGGCGCCGGCGATCTCCTGCATCTTCGGTGTGCCGCGCGCGGTACGCAGCACCGATTGGACGAACGCGGCGGCGAAACCGAGCGCCACTAGGGCGAACACCAGCGCGACGATGACGAATGTGACGTTCGAGCCGCTCAGGGAAACTCCGCCACCCTCGGCGGCAAGGTCTATCGAGTCTCCGGACATCAATGTCCTCCTGTACACCGATGGCGTCCGGGAGGCGGACGAGACCACCCGGGCGCATTCCCCGGGGAGTGGGGAACGACCGACCAGACCTGCGGACGCGAGGCCGGTAAGTAGCTGACAACTCGCGTACTGTATAGGGCTTACGTGGTGGTCGTCACATGTCGCACCAGCCGTGTCGCGGTGATGATCGCCGCTGTGTTAGGCCGGTGTGGATCTCGGGTACACGGGTAGCCGCCAGTGTCTGGATTTTCGCCCGACTTAGCTGGTCATTTTCGGAAATATCGCCCATGGTGGGCGCGGCGTTGTGCCGTACCCCCTGCGTGGTTGATCTTTTTTGGCACTCCGCCGCGGTCAGCGGCGGGTGACCGGCCAGACCATCCGGACCTCGGTGCCCGGGCCGTCATCCACCGGGCGCACCTGCAGGTCGTCGACGAAACCGGCGAGCAGCGCGAAGCCGACGCCGGTGGTGAGCGCGTCGTCGGTCAGCGACTCGTCGGCCAACTCGTCCGGCGGCAGCTTCGCCAGGCCGACGCTCGCCTCGATCGGCGCGTGGTCGATGACGCTGACCGTGTACGAGTCCGAGTCGGACATCTCGACGGTGACGAGGTCGGTCAAACCATACTGCCGGTGCAGGGTGACCGCCCGGGTGCAGGCCTCACCGATGGCGAGCCGGACCTCGTCGAGCAACTCCTCCGCGACCCCGGCACGGCGCGCGACGGCGACACCGACGAGGCGTGCGGTGCGCACATGCACCGGGGCCGGCGAGAAGGAGAGTCGAACGGTAGCCATCACGAAGCGGGACCGCTGCCGTCGCGTTCCGTCGCCGCATCGACCGTCGGGAAGATCGGGAAGACCTGATCCAGCGCGGTGATCCGGAAGATCTTGAGAAGTGGCTCCTTGGCGCAGACCAGGCCGAAGGTGCCGTGTGCCGTCCGCAGCCGCTTGAGGGCGCCGACCAGCACGCCGAGCCCGGTGGAGTCGAGGAAGTCGACCCGCTCCAGATCGACGACCACGTCACGGGCCCCCGCGTCCACCAGCTCGATGAGACGCTCACGCAGCCGGGGGGCGGTGTAAACGTCCACCTCGCCGCCGACCTCGAGCACGGTGTGCTCGGCGACGGTCCGGGTCGTGAGTGACAGCTCCATCGGTCCTCCTCCCTGATCTCTCCCCCCGCGAAATCTAACCACCGACGGGAAGGGGGCGACGCGTGGCACCCACCGTCCTACCCGTTTGAGGTTCGGGGCATACCGGTGTCACAGTGCAATGCGTGACCTCAACCGCTTTCGGTCCTGCTGAGCTGCTGCACCGGCTGCGGGCTCGCGGCAGCGGGACGGCAGTGTCCCCGGTCACACACATCGAGCGAGTGCCCGCCCGGGAGGGCCGTCCGGCGCCGTGGCCGGCATGGACCGAGCCCGCTGTCCGCGACGCCTTCGTCGCCCAGGGGATCAGTGTCCCGTGGGAGCATCAGGCGGCCGCGGCCACCCTCGCCTGGGAGGGCACGCACGTCGTGCTGGCCACCGGCACCGCGTCGGGCAAGTCCCTCGCGTACCAGCTACCGGCGCTGAACGCGCTCGCCACGGACCCTAGAGCGACAGTGCTCTATCTGTCACCCACCAAGGCGCTCGCCGCCGACCAGCTCCGGGGCCTGAACCGGCTCGGGCTGGACGGGGTGCGGCCGGCCACCTACGACGGCGACACCCCGCGTGAGGAGCGCGAGTGGATCCGCCAGCACTCGCGGTTCGTGCTCACCAATCCGGACATGCTGCACCACAGCATGCTGCCCGGCCACGGCCGCTGGGGCGTCTTCCTGCGCAGGTTGCGGTATGTGGTGATCGACGAGTGCCACACCTACCGGGGCGTCTTCGGCTCGCACGTGGCGCACGTGCTGCGGCGGCTGCGGCGGGCCACCGCGCGGTACGGCGCCTCGCCCACCTTCATCCTGGCGTCCGCGACGTCCGGGGATCCGGCCGGTTCCGCATCCCGGTTGACCGGTGTGCCGGTGACCGAAATCACGTCCGACGCGTCGCCGCGCGGGGCCGTGACGTTCGCCCTCTGGGAGCCGCCGCTCCTCGAGCCGCACGCCGAGGACGCCTCACCGATCCGCCGGTCAGCCCTGCGCGAAACCGCCGATCTGCTCACCGACTCCGTGATCGCCGGGACGCGGACGATCGCGTTCGTGCGGTCCCGGCGTGGGGCCGAGGTGATCGCATCCACCGCCCGGCAGTCGCTGAACGAGGCGGTGCCCGGCCTCGGTGACCGGGTCGCCGCCTACCGCGGCGGATACCTGCGCGAGGACCGGCGGGCCATCGAGCGGGCGCTGCTCTCCGGCGAGCTGCTCGGGCTGGCGTCCACCAACGCGCTGGAGCTCGGCGTCGACCTGACCGGGCTGGACGCGGTGCTGATCTGCGGCTATCCGGGCACCCGCGCGTCGCTGTGGCAGCAGGCGGGCCGGGCCGGGCGGGCCGGTGACGAGGCGCTCGCCGTGCTCGTGGCCCGGGACGACCCGCTCGACACGTACCTGGTGCACCATCCGGAGGCGGTGTTCGGGCGGCCGGTCGAGGCGACGGTGCTCGACCCGGGGAATCCGTACGTGCTCGGGCCCCAGCTGTGCTGCGCCGCCTCCGAGGCGCCACTCACCGACGCTGACCTGGACCTGTTCGGCGGACACGGGCTCGTCGAGCAGCTCACCGCCGAAGGGCTGCTGCGACGGCGGCCGTCCGGGTGGTATTGGACCCATCGCGGGCGGCCCGAGGTCGACCTCCGCGGGACCGGCGGCGCGCCCGTCTCGGTCGTGGAGGCGGCCACCGGGCGGCTGCTCGGCACCGTCGACCACGGCTCGTCGCACGCCATGCTGCACCCCGGAGCGGTCTACCTGCACCAGGGCGTCACGTTCGTGGTCGACGACCTCGACCTGGAGGACGCCATCGCGCTGGTCCACCAGGAGGAGCCGGACTGGACCACGCACGCCCGGGACGTGACGAACCTGTCGGTGGTGAACGTCCGGTCGTATGTGGACGCCGGTCCGGTCGGGCTGTTCCTCGGCGACGTGGACGTGACCAACCAGGTCGTCTCCTACCAGCGGCGGCGGCTCGGCAGCGGGGAGATCATCGACACCCGGCCCCTCGACCTGCCGGCTCGCGAGTTGCGTACGGTCGCGGTCTGGTTCACCGTGTCGCCGCAGGCGCTGACCGCCGGCGGGGTGGAGCCGGGCGAGTTCCCGGGCGCCCTGCATGCTGCCGAGCACGCCGGGATCGGCCTGCTGCCGCTGATCGCCACCTGCGACCGATGGGACATCGGCGGGCTGTCCACGGCCAACCACGCCGACACCGAGGCGCCGACGGTCTTCGTCTACGACGGCCACCCCGGGGGCGCGGGGTTCGCCGAGCGCGCCTACGGGACCGCGGCGGAGTGGCTGCGGGCCACCCGGGAGGCGATCGCCTCGTGCGGATGCGAGGCCGGATGCCCCTCCTGCGTGCAGTCACCCAAGTGCGGAAACGGGAACAATCCTCTGAACAAAGAGGACGCTGTGAAAGTGCTGGATATCGTGCTCGCGGCACTGTGATCATTTACCGCCGTTTATTGCTGATCACTCCGGGGAAGAGACACACCTTGTCCCTCCCCCCGAGTCGAAGCGGTAACCTGCGTTCCCGATGAATCGTGACCGAGCAAACACGAGCCCTCGCCTCGCCGCCCTCGACGGCCTCCGACTGATCGCCGCACTGGCCGTCGCGGTGTTCCACCTGAGCGTCTCCTGGCGTCTCGACGGGCAGAGCCCACCCGCCTACTATCTGCCCGACCTCGCCCCGATCGCCGCCTACGGCTTCCTCGGCGTGGAGTTGTTCTTCCTGATCAGCGGCTTCGTGATCGGCATGAGCAGCTGGCGGCGCAGCCTGGGCGAGTTCTTCGTGTCACGGGTGAGCCGTCTCTACCCGGCCTACTGGGTGTGCATCCTGATCACCGTCGCGGTCGTCGCGATCCTGCCGGTGACCGGTGGCGTGCCGATCAGCGGCGTCCCGGAAGCACGCGACATCGCGGTCAACATGACCATGCTCCAGGAGCCACTCGGCATTCCCGCGGTCGACACCGTTTACTGGACGCTCTTCGTCGAACTCCGGTTCTATCTGCTCTTCGCGGCACTCGTGGCGTTCGGGCTCACGTACCGCCGGACGGTGATTTTCTGCGTCACCTGGATGATCGTCGCGGTGATCGGCCCGACCCTCGACAGCAGAATCGTCAATATTCTCGCCATCCCGGAATACGCGCCGTATTTCATCGCCGGAATAGCGATGTTCCTGATCAATCGCTTCGGCCGGTCGCCGCTGCTCTTCGCGATCATCGGCTTCTCCTGGCTGGTCAGCATCCACCGGGTCGAGCAGCGGGTCGGCACCATCAACCCCGGCTTCGAGGTGCCGATCTGGCCCGGCATCGCCATCGTGTCCCTGTGCTACCTGGTGGTCCTGGCCGTCGCGCTCGGCTGGACCGACCGGATCCGCTGGTCGTGGCTCACCACCGCGGGGGCGCTCACCTATCCCTTCTATCTGCTGCACCAGCGCATCGGGTACGGGCTGATCCGGCACGCCCAGGAGCGCACCAGCCTGCCGGTGTGGGCCCTGCTGCTCGGGGCCATCACGGTCGTGCTGGGGCTCGCCTGGCTGGTGCACCGGTTCGCGGAACGGCCCCTCAGCCGCTGGCTGCGGACGATGCTGCGGCGGGCGATCGCCGACGTCCGCCGGGTGTCGGCAGCCGAGGCGGCGGCTGCCGGCTCGGCCAGCGCGGCGGACTCTGTCGGCTCGGCCAGCGCGGCGGACTCTGCCGGCTCGGCCAGCTCGGCCGGCCCTGCCAGCTCGGCCGGCTCGGCCGGCTCGGCTCAGGCGGGCTCGCCGGCCGCCACACGCGCCGGTCACAGCGAAGGGCTTCAAGAGCGGCCGGCCGGGGTCAGCCCTTCGCCGCGCCAGCCGTCACCGTCCACCTTGCAGAACGCCTCCCGCTGACCCGCGGCCTCGCGCCTCGCGGAAAATTCTGCGCCCGCTGCCTCCATCGGCGTCCACTGCGCGCCGCTGACCCCGGCCATACCGTCACCTCGGCATCCGGCGCCCACGCACTGATTCGTCCGCGGCGGGGCTCGTGGCAGAACTCCTTCCCGCGACATCAGGGGCCGCCCGGGAACGCGGTGACCGGGCCTGCTCGGGCGGCGGCGCCAGCACTCGCCGGATAGAAGTCGAGCCGGACCTCGACGTGGACCACGATCTCCAGGCCTTCGACGGCGCATCCCGCCATCCGGCCGTGGTTGGCCTGGACGTATCGGGCCGCCACGGCGCACGCCGCGGCCTGGCCCTCGATGGCGTGCGCCCCGCCGGCCAGGGCACCGAAGTCGGCCGCCGCCTGGGCCTGATGCCGGGCTATCCGCGCTGCGCCGCCGGCCACGACGACGAGCGCCACCCCGATCAACACCAGGCCCACCGCCAGCACGAAGATCGACGCCGCCCCACGGTCGTCCCGAAGCCGCCTCCTGACACGGCTTCCCGGGGCGTCCTGGAGCCGCGTCATGACACGGCCACCTCCCCGGCCGTCACGGAGCCGCGTCATGGCACGGCCACCTCCCCGGCCGTCACGGAGTCGCGTCATGGCACGGCCTCCCCGGCCGTAGCGGAGACGGCGGAGACGGCTCATGGCACAGCCTCCCCGGCCGGCTCGCGGGCTGCCGTCGCGTCGCCGCTCACGACCGCCCCGGGCAGGTCGATGCCGAACAGGCTGATCGGCGCGGACACCTCGGCGACGACACTCTCCGCGGTGCCACCAACGCGTACGCTCGCGCCCTCCGGACCCAGCCCGGCCGCCGCGTCCGCCGGGGCGTCGCCGCGGGCCGCCGCCAGGGCCGCCTCCCGCGCCGCGTCGAGGCACTGCATCTTCGCCGCGATCGCGGAGACCGACGCCAGGCCGAGGCTGAGGAGCAGCATGAGCGCCGGCAGCCCGGCCGCGAGTTCGGCGGTGAACGAGCCCCGGTCGCGGCCGGGATGCCGGCGTCGTGTCACTTCAGCGCCCGGCCGATGACCCCGCTGAGCGCCGCCTGCACGGGCCCGCTGGTCAGGACCTTGAGCAGCACACCGGCGAAGGCGACCGCGGCGAGCGTGCCGATGGCGTACTCGGCGGTGCTCATTCCGGCGTCCGCGGCTTCCGCCTGGAGCCGCCGGTAGCGGGCGATGAGTTTGTACACAGGACCTCCTTGTTTCCTTGCTGGTGCGACGACGACAACGCCGCACCGGGGTTTCACAGCACGCCACCGAACGGGCGGCGCAGTCTCACAGGACGTCGCCGAGGATGGCGATCACGGTCGGCATCAAGCCGGTGAGCAGGAACGCCGGCAGGAAGCACAGCCCGAGCGGCAGCACGATCAGGACGCCGGCCCGCTGGGCGGCCGCCTCGATCGCCACCGCGCGGTCGGCGCGTAGGTCGCCGGCGAGGCGTTCCAGTGCTCCGGCGAGCGCGCCGCCGCTGGCGCTGGATCGGACAGCAGCCGCGACGAGCCGCTCGGCCTGCGGAACGCCGGCCAGGTGCGCCCAGGCTTCGGCTGGTTCGGCGCCGAGTCGCAGCGAACGGGCGGTGCGTTCGAGCCGCTCGCCGAGCGGGCCGCCGAGGGCTTCCGCGACGGCGCCGATCGACCGGTCCACCGCGGTTCCGCCCCGGAGGGCGGCTGCCAGCAGGTCCGCGCCAAGGGGTAGATCGGCGTGGGCCTCCTGGCGTTCGCGACGGACTTCGGCGGGCTCACGGCTGCGCAGGAAGCGGTCCGTGCCGATTCCGGCGGCCACCGCGGCGATCAGGCCCCAACCGGTGCCGACCAGGCCGGCGACGGCGATTCCGGCCGACACCGACAGGAGCAGCCGGGTCCGTTCGGACGACGCCTGTCGCGGTGCCGCCCGGGACAGCCGGAGCCGACCACGCGGAAGCATCACCAGCACGGCGGCCGTCACGGTGCAAAAGGCCACGACTGCGCCACTCACGGGGACACCTCGATCGGCTCCCACCGAGGCAGGCCCGAATCGATGGCCCCAGTGGCGGCCGGATCCGGGGTGGCGGCGCAACTCGTGATCACGCCGTCCGCGCCGACGAGG
Source organism: Actinoplanes philippinensis (assembly GCF_900113015.1). GTDB lineage: Bacteria > Actinomycetota > Actinomycetes > Mycobacteriales > Micromonosporaceae > Actinoplanes > Actinoplanes philippinensis. Next base: position 137,260 of record NZ_FONV01000014.1, on the reverse strand, counting down.
GCGGCCACGCAGCATTCGCGCAGCGGAACACGGACCGGACCGCCCGCCCGGAGAAGTGCCGCCACCCCGCAGGAACCGGTGGTCATCGGGTCGCTCCCTCGGTGAGCCGCTGCGCCCACTTCAGCCCCGCGAACTGGAGGACCAGCGCGACGGCGACACAGACCGCCCCGAGCGGCGTGTGCAGCAGCACCCCGACCGGGTCCGCGCCGATCGCGTGTCCGAGAGCGATCCCGGCCAGGGGAAGGGCCGCCAGCAGGATCGCGGTGGTCTGGGTGCCGGAGGCGTGGGCGTGGGCGGTCTTCGCCGACCGCTCGGCAGCCCGGGCGTCCGATTCGATCCGTTCGAGCAGGTCGGCGGCGGGTGCGCCGGTACGTTCGGCGAGTCGCCACACGGCGTCGGTCAGTTGCCCGATCCGGCCGGGCGCGGTGGGTGACGCCGCGACGGCCGCCGGCGGGATACCGGCTCGCAGGTCCGCGACGAGTGACGTGAGGTCGTCGAGGTGGGCGGCCCGCTGCTCGGCGGCGCGTCTCCGCCCGGATCGGCGGCGCCATTCCCGGGCGGCGAGCAGCGCGTAGACCGCCGCGACGATCGCGGCGACCGGGCCGCCGGACAGGCCCGCCGGCACGCCCGCGAGCACGGCGGCGGTGAGCGCAGACCGCCACTCCGGACCGTCGAGGAGCCCGGCGACGGTACGCCGGAGCCCGCCCACATCGATCCGGCCCCGCCGCCCGGGAAGCCGATCACGCGCCTGCTCCCCCGGCCGCGCGACCAGGACCGCCGCACCGATGAGCAGCACCGCCATCAGCCACGTCACGACGACCACCCCGGAAACGACGGCCGCGCGGGAGGGAGCGACGACGGCCCCGGAGATGACAACCGCTCCGGCAGCAGCGCGGCCGGCACCCGCTCACCGCGCTCGGTCAGCAGCCGGGCCAGCACGGGCGCGCCCGCCCCCGGCCCCCGATCGCGCTGCCAGGCAGGCACCACGGTGGCCAGGCGTTCGTCCCCGGCCGCCGTGAGCACGCTGATGGACTCCAGGTGACGGCCCTCAGCCGTACGCCGAACCTGCAGAACGACCTGGAGCGCGGCAACCACCTGGGCGTGCAACGCCGCTCGCGGCAGGCCACCGAGCAGCCCGAGCGCCTCCAGCCGGGCGGGCACGTCGGCGGGCGCGTTGGCGTGCAGCGTGCCGGCCCCACCCTCGTGGCCGGTGTTGAGGGCGCCGAGCAGGTCGACGATCTCCGCTCCCCGGCATTCGCCGATGACCAGCCGGTCGGGCCGCATCCGCAACGCCTGGCGGACCAGGTCGCTGAGGCCGATCGCGCCGGCGCCCTCCACATTGGCGGTACGCGCCTGAAGCGCCACCACATGCGGATGCACCGGCCGGAGTTCCGCCGCGTCCTCGACGAGCACGATCCGCTCGGTCGGCGGCACGAGCCCGAGCAGGGTGGCGAGCAGGGTGGTCTTGCCGCTGCCCGTGCCGCCGGTGACCAGGTACGCGAGTCGCGCCGCCACCACCGAGGCCAGCACCTCCGCCGCGCCGGCCGGGATCGTCCCGTGCCGGACCAGGTCGTCGAGGCGGAACGGCCGCTGCCGGAAGGTACGCAACGACAGGTGCGGCCCGTTCGTCGCGACCGGCGGCAGGACCGCGTGCAGGCGGGTCCCGTCGGAGAGCCGGGCGTCGGCGTAGGGCTGCCCGTCGTCGAGCCGCCGCCCGCACGCCGCGACGAGCCGCTGTGCCAGCCGGCGAACCTCCGCGGAGTCGGTGAACCGGATCGACGAGCGTTCGAGCCCGGCGCCCCGGTCGACCCAGACCCGGCAGTCGTTCACCAGAATGTCGGTGACGGCCGGGTCGCTGAGCAGCGGGGCGAGCGGCCCGGCGCCGATCAGCTCGTCGCGGACCAGTCCGGCCATCCGCAGCACGGCCGTGTCGCCGAGCACCGCGCTGTCACGGCGGACGGCGTCGACGACCGCGGCCGGGGTCGCCTCCCTCCCGTCGTACGCGAATCGCCTGCGGACCCGATCGGCGACCGTCATGCCACGGCTGCTTTCCGCTCCGTACCCATGAGCCCGTCGACGATCCGTCGGCAGAGATCGGCGAGAGCGCCCTTGCCGTCCGCGGTGGGCGCCGTTCCCCGCTCGATGCCCTGGCAGATCGACGTCTCCGGCCGCAGGGTGCCGGCCAGCGGCAGACCGAGCGCACGGGCGATCTCGCGGGCCTTGAGCCGGCCGGGCGCCGGGCCGCGCACGACGACGGCGATGTTCTCGCAGTGGGCCGCGACGGTCGCCGCGGTCCGGGCGGCGGAGGCGGTGGCCCGCAGTTCCGCCGGGACGACGAGCAGGGTCCGCTCGGCGGCCTGGAGCGCGAGGATCGCCGCGTCGTCGAGTTGCCGGGGCAGGTCGGCGACGATCACGTCGCGTCCGCGGCGGGCCGCGTCGAGGGTGGCCGCCATCGCCTCGATCGGCACGCCGGGCAGTTCGTCGCGGTCGAAGGAGAGCAGTACCAGGTCGCCGCGGTGCGGGAGGGCGCCGAGCAGGGTGGGCGGGTCGACGCGACCGTCGGCGCCGGTGAGGCCGGGCCAGCGCAGGCCCCCGACCTGTTCCCAGCCGAGGACGAGGTCGAGGCCGCCACCGAGCGGGTCGGCGTCGATCAGCAGCGTCCGGTATCCGGATCGGACCGCGGTGGTGGCGAGCCCGGCGGCGAGGATGCTGGCGCCGGCGCCGCCACGGCCGCCGATCACCGCGAGGGTGCGGCCGTCGGCCGGCGGGACGGGCCGGTCGCCGGCGGTGAGCTGGTCGACGATCCAGGGTTCGGCGGCGGGCAGGACCGCCACGTTCTCCGCGCCGATCAGGTCGGCGACCGAGAAGGCGGGGTCGGCGAGCCCGTCGAAGCCGACCAGGAAGAGCCGCCCGCGGCGGGGCAGGCGGGCGCGCAGGCAGGGGATGGCCTGGTCGGCGCCGACGAAGACGAGTGGCGCGGTGGTCCAGCGGGCGCGGGCGCCGGCCGGGTCGGGTGACACCTCGGCCTCGACGCCGCCCGCCGCGGCGAGGCGTAGTAGTTCGTCGAGGAGATCCGGATCGGCGGTCACGATCAGGGGACGGCGCGGGGCGGGCATCGCTGGCCTCCAGCGGGACGGCGGGTTGGGGCGCCCACCGTGGCCGGGCGGGGACGACCCGGGCAACCGTCGATGCCGTCCGGCTGTGGACAACGCGGAGCCGTGGACAACCGCCGCCCGCGGCAACGATCTGCTACGGCGAGGCATGCTCCGGGCCGCGTTGGGTATGTTGTGGTGCTCGCCGGAACGATGGAGTGGGGTATGGAGAACTCGATCCGCACGACTCTCGCCGACGACGGCACGGTCACCGTCACCATCTCGGGAGAGATCGATTTCTCCGACGCGGACGAGGTCGCGCAGGGCATCCGGGACGCGGTCGCCGACTGGTCCCCGCCGTCGGTGGTGGTGGATGTCCGGGACGCCACGTTCATCGACTCGACGGGGCTGGGCGCGCTGATCGAGGGCTACCGGGCGGCGGTCGCGGCGGGCACCGGTTTCCGGGTGGTCAATCCGAGTGACACGTTCCGCCGGGTGCTGGCGGTGACCGGCCTCTCCGATTTCTTCGGGCTGATCGAGACGATCGACGCGCCGTCACAGGCGACCGGCGCGTGAAGCCGCCCGGCAATTGACGCCGTGAAAGGGAACGACCCCCGTCGGGGGAGACGGGGGCCGTCCTTGGGATTCGGCTCCGGGGGGGTCGAGCCGAATCACCCGGTGATCGCGGGGGGCGCGATCACCGTGGCCTGAAAGTGCGAGGTCTCAAGTGACTCGTTGAAGCGGGAACAACACACACCTCGTAGCAAACACAAGTCTGCCTCAGGATCACGCTCCGCGTCGAGTACCGAATGTGGCCGACTGGACCGGCTCCTACCCCTCTGCCCGTTTTCACGGGCTGTCACGGCGGAGCGCGTCGCGCGTACGGGACAACCGGCAGAGGCGTCGTGCGGCTACACTTTCGGCCCGTGGGGCTCAGCGCCGCGTTCTTCGACCTCGACAAGACCGTCATCGCCAAGTCCAGCGCGCTGGCCTTCGGACGGCCTTTCTATCGGGATGGCCTGATCAGCCGTCGTGACGTGGTGAAAACCGCCTATGCCCAGCTGATGTTCCGCCTGGGTGGCGGCACCGACGAGCAATCGATGGCCCGCACCCGCGACTACATGGCCGCCCTGTGCAAGGGCTGGCGGGTCGAGCAGGTGCAGCAGATCGTCGCGGAGACACTCGGCACTCTGATCAACCCCTATGTCTACGCGGAGGCCGCCGCGCTGATCGCCGAGCACCAGGCGGCGGGCCGCGATGTGGTGCTCGTCTCAGCTTCGGGTGACGAAATGGTCCGCCCGATCGGCGCGCTGCTCGGTATCACCGATGTGATCGCGACTCGGATGGCGATCGTCGACGGTCGTTACAGCGGGGCCGTGGAGTTCTACGCGGCCGGCCCGGCCAAGGTCACCGGTGTCCAGCGGCTCGCCGACGAGCGCGGTTACGACCTTTCCGAGTGTTACGCCTATTCGGATTCGAACAGTGATCTGCCGCTGCTCGAGGCGGTCGGTCATCCGAGCGCCGTCAATCCGGATCGGGCGCTGCGCCGGGTGGCGGCGCTGCGTTCCTGGCCGATTCTGGAGTTCCGTCATCCCGTACCCCTCGGGAGGCGCCTTCGCGATCGGCCGGCGGTGCCGGTCGCGGCGGCCTTGGGGGTCGGAGTCGGTGTTGCCATCGGCGTCGCTCTTTACGGTCGCCATCGGCGGACCCGCGCCGCCGCGGTCGCTTAGGACCATTATTTTGTACGGCCACGAAAAGCACCGTGGCTGTCCGCGCGAGGCGGTTGCGGCACCGGACCGCGGCGCGGCCGCCGGGCATATGCGGTGGTTACCGTTCGGCTCTCACGGCGTCCGGGACGCCGGCGGGAGCATCCGGTCTTCGGTCTGAGTATTTCTCGTTCGGCGGCCTTTACCGCTGAAATCTGGCGATCAAGTGGCGGCCGGCGTAGAAATGATTCGCGGGCCCGGAAACTTCGGGCACCGTGCACGGCCACCGGGAACCCACGCGCGATCAGCCACGGCAGGCACGTTGCGGCGGGACCTCCGCTCTGCGGGGCGCTGGACCGTCGACAACGACCCAGGTGCACGCTTGATAACCCGGTCCGGACGCGCGCAGCCGGCGCCCCCGCGAGGGACGCCGGCTCTTCAATTCTCCGGCAGCAGCCGTGCGGCCAGGTGCCGTCGCCGGATCTCCTGGTAGACGGCTCGGAAGAGTTTGGGCCGGGCGTGGAAGTCGACCCCCTGGGCCCAGAGTTCGGTGTTGACCGTGGCGCCGTCGTGCCGCTCGATCACGACGGTCGTGTCCCGCTGCAGCTCCCATCGGCCGACCCTGTGGGTGGCCTGGTGCAGGTGCACGCCGGCGATGTCGCGCCAGTGCAGGATGCGGGACCGCAGCAGGCCGCGGATGAGCACACCCTCGCTGCTGACGTAGACGCCGTGCTGGACGATCCGCCAGGCGCCGATCACCCAGACCGCGGCAAGCACGACGGCGACCGCCCGCACGCCGTGCCCGATCAGATCGAACTGCCGGATGGTCGCCCAGGTCAGCAGAGCGAGGGCCACCGCTTCCCAGACGATCACGAGCCAGCGGCCGGTACCCGGCGGATAGGGACGGACCCAGTGCGAACCCACGCAGAAAAGTATGCCGTCGTTCAGACCGCGGCCAGCACGCCGTCTCCGATGACGCTGATTTCCCCGGCGCCGGCCGTGATCGCCGCGGCGTAGTGCCGCAGCCAGGAGCGCACGCCGTCCGGGGTGCCGGTGGCGTAGGCGCCGGCCGATCCGACGTACTCCGGTTCCCGGTCGAGGTGACCGGTTTCGACCACGACCAGGCCGCGCGGGTCGAAGCCGCGGGCGGTGAGGGTGAGCCGGGCGGCGGCGCGGGCCACCACACCGGCCGGGCCGGCGAACGGGCGCAGGGTGATCAGCTCGGCGTGGACGATCGCGGCCAGCAGCATCGGCGGGGTGGTCTCGTTGCCGGCGACGAGACCGGCGAGGGCGTCGATCCGCTCGGCGCCGGAGGTGAGGCGCCCGAGGTCGTGGTCGTGGACGACGCCGCGGGCCGCGAGCACGTGGAGTTTGGCGAGCGCCTGGCGAGGCGCGCGGGGCCAGAGATCGACGAGGCCGGGGAGGGCCTCGGCGACGCGGAGGGCGCCCTGCACGACCGGGTCGGTGACGGTTCCGTCGCGTACCTCGTCGAGGTCGTATCTGTTGCCCTCCAGCGCCGCACTGGCGACCGCGGCCCGGAGGCTGGCCTCCGCGGCGACCTGGCCACCGTGCCTGCGCAGGGCACGGTGCTTGTGGGCGGCGTCGACGGCTTCGCGGGCGCCGGCGAAGGCGGGAGCGACGTCGGCAAGGTCGAGCAACGGGGCGAGTGGATCCACGTGAACACGGTAACCGGTAAGAGTTCCGAAACACGGGGTGCACAAACGAGCGCGGAACTGGCAAGATTCGCGCAGTAGTGAGCATCTATCCGCCGGTCGGCGCGCGCACGACACCATCGGGCGCGGGCTGCGGCACAAACCTTCCCTCGCAACTAGTGTGCAGTTGAAGAGACCCCGGTCACGGCAGAGGAGCCGCCCTCATGAGCGAGACACTGGAGAACCTGTCCTCGGAGACGCGGCAGTTCCCGCCGCCAGCCGACCTTGCGGCGAACGCCAACGTGAAGGCCGACGCCTACGAGGAGGCCGCATCCAACCGGCTCGCCTTCTGGGCGAAGCAGGCCGGACGGCTGGCCTGGAGCAAGCCGTGGACCCAGATCCTGGACTGGTCGAACCCTCCGTTCGCGAAGTGGTTCGTCGGCGGCGAGCTGAACCTCGCCTACAACTGTGTGGACCGGCACGTCGAGGCCGGCCTGGGCGACCGCGTGGCGATCCACTGGGAGGGCGAGCCCGGCGACACCCGGACCGTCACCTACGCCGAGCTGCTCAAGCTCGTGAGCCAGGCCGCCAACACCCTCACCGACCTGGGCGTGACCGCGGGCGACCGGGTGATGATCTACCTGCCGATGATCCCGGAGGCCGCGGTCGCGATGCTGGCCTGCGCCCGGATCGGCGCCACCCACAGTGTGGTGTTCGGCGGGTTCTCGGTGGACGCGCTGGCCACCCGGATCGACGACGCCGACGCCAAGGTGGTGATCACCGCCGACGGTGGCTACCGCCGGGGCAAGCCGTCGGCGCTGAAGCCGACCGTGGACGAGGCCGTCGCGCGTACCGACCGGATCGAGCACGTGCTGGTGGTCCGCCGGACCGGCGAGGAGGTCGCCTGGACCGACAAGGACAAGTGGTGGCACGAGACGGTCGAGCAGGCCAGCCCGGAGCACAAGGCGCAGCCGTTCGACTCCGAGCACCCGCTCTTCATCCTCTACACCTCGGGCACCACCGGTAAGCCGAAGGGCATCCTGCACACCACCGGCGGCTACCTGACGCAGGCGTCGTACACGCATCACGCCGTCTTCGACCTCAAGCCGGAGACCGACGTCTACTGGTGCACCGCCGACATCGGCTGGGTGACCGGTCACTCGTACATCGTCTACGGCCCGCTCTCCAACGGCGCGACCCAGGTGATGTACGAGGGCACGCCGGACACCCCGGACCGCGGCCGGTTCTGGCAGATCGTCGACAAGTACAAGGTGTCGATCCTCTACACCGCGCCGACGCTGATCCGCACCATGATGAAGTGGGGCGACGACATCCCCGCCAAATACGACCTGTCGTCGCTGCGGGTCCTCGGCAGCGTGGGCGAGCCGATCAACCCGGAGGCCTGGATCTGGTATCGGGAGCACGTCGGCCGTGAGCGCACGCCGATCGTGGACACCTGGTGGCAGACCGAGACCGGCGCGATCATGATCTCGCCGCTGCCCGGGGTGACCGCCGCGAAGCCGGGTTCGGCGATGACCGCGCTGCCGGGCATCGGCGCCGACGTGGTCGACGACCAGGCGCAGTCGGTGCCGGACGGCGGCGGTGGCTTCCTGGTGCTGCGCGAGCCGTGGCCGTCGATGCTGCGCACGATCTGGGGCGACGACCAGCGCTTCCTGGACACGTACTGGTCCCGGTTCGGCGCCGGCGCGGGCAACGGCGACGAGTGGATCTACTTCGCCGGCGACGGCGCGAAGAAGGACGAGGACGGCGCGCTCTGGCTGCTCGGCCGGGTCGACGACGTCATGCTGGTGTCCGGTCATAACATCTCCACCACCGAGGTGGAGTCGGCGCTGGTGTCGCACCCGTCGGTGGCGGAGGCCGCGGTGGTCGGCGCGACCGACCCGACGACCGGTCAGGCGATCGTCGCGTTCACGATTCCCCGGGGCAATGTGGACACCGAGGGCGAAGCGGGCGAGGCGTTGATCAAGGATCTGCGCAACCACGTGGCCAAGACCCTCGGCCCGATCGCCAAGCCCCGGCAGATCATGCTCGTCACCGAGCTGCCGAAGACCCGTTCCGGGAAGATCATGCGGCGGCTGCTGCGTGACGTGGCGGAGAACCGGTCACTCGGTGACGTCACCACCCTCCAGGACTCAACCGTGATGGACCTGATCTCGTCGGGGCTGAAGACGGCCAAACCGGAGGACTGACGGCAATTAATAAAGGCTGGTGACACAACTGTGTCGCCAGCCTTTTGTCGTATTTGCCGGTCCCTGTGCTATGACCGGACCATATTGGGTAACCATTGGTCATCAATATGCTCGGCGATCCCCGAACATCGTTTGGTTTGCATACGTTCACCTGAGTCCCGAACGACGGGACCGTCTCACGCCGGACGCCCGTACCCCAAGCGTCCCGGCTGGCGAAAGCGGAGGTAAACGTAGTGCGCAAGGTGGTCGCAGGACTGCTCGGCGCCGCGGTCGTGACGAGTGTCGGGGCGATGGCGCCGACATTTGCCCTGGCGGCGCCACCCTCGGACACAGCCCCGGCTGCGCCCGCTAGCGAATCCGCTCACCTCGACGACCATGACATGCCCAACCCCCTCGAGGAGAAGCGCCGCGCCCTGCGCGAGCAGGCAGTCTCCGAGGTGGTCAGCGGCAAGGCCAAGGTCGAGACCGTGAACGGCAGCAAGGTCGTCAAGCTCGGCAAGACCTACGGAAACGGCGGCTTCGGGCACCCGGGCAAGAACCAGTACGTCGAGCTCGCGCGGGAGAAGACCGACAAGATCTTCGTCATCCTGACCGAGTTCGGTAACGAGCGGCACCCGTCGTTCCCGGACAAGGACACGACGACGCAGTTCGCCGGCCCCTCGACCTTCGAGGGCCCGCTGCACAACGCGATCCCGGAGCCGGACCGCAAGGTGGACAACTCCACCATCTGGCAGGCGAACTACTCGCCCGACTACTTCCGGAAGCTGTACTTCGGCACCGGCAAGAACACCGAGTCGGTCAAGACCTACTTCGAGGAGCAGTCGTCCGGCCGCTACAGCGTCGACGGCCAGGTCTCCGACTGGGTCAAGGTCAAGTACAACGAGGCGCGGTACGGCCGGTCCAGCGACAACCCGACCGACGCCAACGGTGACGACCCCGCCGTCTGCGCGAGCAGCAACTGCACCAACGTGTGGGAGCTGGTCAAGGACGGCGTGAACCAGTGGTACGCGGACCAGAAGGCGGCCGGCAAGACCGAGGCCCAGATCAACGCGGCGCTCGCGGAGTACGACGTCTACGACCGTTACGACTTCGACGGTGACGGCAACTTCAACGAGCCCGACGGCTACCTGGACCACTTCCAGATCGTCCACTCCGGCGGCGACCAGGCCGACGGTGACCCGTACCAGGGTGAGGACGCCATCTGGAGCCACCGCTGGTACGCCTACTCCAGCAGCGCCGGCGTGACCGGCCCCGACTTCAACAAGCTCGGTGGCGCCAAGGTCGGCAACAGCAACCTGTGGGTCGGTGACTACACCGTCCAGCCCGAGAACGGCGGCCTGAGCGTCTTCGTTCACGAGTACACCCACGACCTCGGTCTGCCGGACGACTACGACACCAGTGGTCTGGGCGACAACAACAGCGAGTACTGGACGCTGATGGCGCAGAGCCGGCTCAGCGCCAAGGGTGACCAGGGCATCGGCACGCGTCCCGGTGACCTGGGCGCGTGGAACAAGCTCCAGCTCGGGTGGCTGAACTACGAGACGGTCAAGGCCGGCCAGAAGAAGGTCGTCAACCTCGGCCCCGAGGAGTACAACACCAAGAAGAAGCAGGCCGTCGTGGTCAACCTGCCGGACAAGCCGGTCACCACCGACCTGGGCGCTCCGTTCGCCGGCAGCAAGCAGTTCTTCTCCGGCAACGCCGACGACCTGAACGTCTCGCTGTCCAAGTCGATCGACCTGACCGGCAAGACCTCCGGCGCCGTCTCGCTCAAGGGCCGCTACGCCATCGAGCTCGACTACGACTACCTCTACGCCGAGGTGTCGACCGACGGTGGCGCGAACTGGACCAAGCTCGACGGGACCGCCGCCGGTGCTCCGTTCGTCAAGGACGGCGCGGGCGCTCCGGCGATCAGCGGCACCTCCAACGGCGCCTGGGTCGACATCAACGTGCCGCTGAACGCGTACGCGGGCAAGAAGTTCGACTTCCGCCTGCACTACGTGACCGACGGTGGTGTCTCCGAGGGCGGCTTCTTCGGTGACGAGCTGACCATCACCGCCGATGGCGCGGTCGTCTCCACCGAGGGCGCCGAGGGCACCTCGACCTGGACGGCGAACGGGTTCTCGATCGTGGGCGCGACCAGCACCGCGAACTACCCGAACTACTACATCGCCGGTTACCGCAGCTACACCTCGTACGACAAGTACCTGGCGACCGGCCCGTACAACTTCGGCTTCGCGAACACCAAGCCGGACTGGGTCGAGCACTACAACTACCAGACCGGTCTGCTGGTCTCCTACTGGGACACCTCGCAGGTCGACAACAACACCAACGAGCACCCGGGTACGGGCCGCAACCTGTACATCGACGCTCACCCGAAGCCGGTCCTGAACCCGACCGGTGTTCCGTGGCGGGCCCGGGTCCAGGTGTACGACGCTCCGTTCAGCCTCTACCCGACTGACGGAATGACCCTGCACCTGAACGGCGCGAAGTCGGTCATCAAGCCGCAGTTCGGTGACCCGACCTTCAACGACAAGGACAAGTACTTCTACGAGGAGCTGCCGAACCACGGCGTCAAGCTCCCCGCGGTCGGCGTCAAGATCGCTGTCCTGAGCCAGGTCGGCACCTCGATGACGGTGGCTGTTTACTGATCCACGCACGACAGGCGGCGCCCGGGGCAACCCGGGCGCCGTTCGTGTTCATGGAACCGCGCCGCCCCGCGATTCGTCCCATCTTCTACGCCTTACGCGGGAAGGATGTGCTTCATGCGCACTCACACAACGTTCCGGATCGGCCTGGCTGTGGCGGCCGGAGCGATCATCGCCGGTTGCGCGAACGACACAGCGTCCCCCACGTCCTCCGCCGGCGCGACGACTCCCCCGACGGCCGCCTCCCCCACCCCATCGGCCGTGCCGTCGCTCGAATCGACCGCTCCGGCGCCCCGGTCACCCGCCGCCGAGCCCCCCACCGGCAAACCACTGCCGACGATCACGCTGACCGACAAGCCGCCCAAGGAGCCGACCGACAAGCAGCCGAACACCGGCTGGGTCGCCGGGATGGTCACTCGCGGGGGTAAAGGCCCCTGCTACGGCCTGATCGCCGACGACGGTCAGCGCTACGCCCTCTACTCCACCGCCGGCACCGAGCTGGTCCAGGGCGCCCGGGTCAAGGTGAAGCTCGAGACCACCATGCTGCGCATCTACTGCGGGCCGGGCACGTTGATGGCGATGACCGACGCCGAGACCATCAAATGATCACGTTGCGGCTCCATTTCGCCACCGTTCGACATCGTCCGTGACAGCGGAGCCTAGGCTGACGACATGGGCGGTCGGGTGGACGAGTCGTGCGTTCTGACGGAGGGGCCGTGGAGGCATCGGTTCGTCGGCGCCAACGGCTCCCGGTTCCACGTCGCTGAGGTCGGCGCCGGCCCGCTCGTGCTCTTCCTGCACGGTTTCCCCGAGTTCTGGTGGGCCTGGCACGACATCATGGTCCGGGTCGCCGACGCGGGCTTCCGGGCGGCCGCGATCGACCTGCGGGGTTACGGCGCGAGCGACAAACCACCACGGGGGTACGACGGCTACACGATGGCCGCCGATGTCACCGGCCTGATCCGCGCGTTGGGTGAGCGGTCGGCGACGGTGGTCGGGGCCGGCGCGGGCGGCATGATCGGCTGGGCGGCCGCCTCGTTCCATCCCAAACTGGTGAACCGGCTGGTGGTGCTCGGCGCCGCGCATCCGTTGCGCCTGCGGGCCGCGCTCTTCGCCGATCCGCGCGGGCAGCTCGCCGCCTCCACGACCATCGCCCGGTTCCAGGTGCCCCGTTTCGAGCACGTGCTGACGCGCGACGACGCGGCCCTGGTCGGCGAGCTGATGACCCGGTGGAGCAGCCCCGGGTGGACAGCCACACCGGAGTTCGCGGACTATGTGGCGCGCTGCCGGGAGGCCATGCAGATCCCGCAGGCGTCGTTCTGCGCCCTGGAGGCGTACCGGTGGGTGGCCCGGAGCGCGCTGCGCCTTCAGGGATACCGGTTCGTGAAGCTGATGCAGCGCCCGTCGAGTGTGCCGACCCTCCAGTTGCACGGTGCGCTGGACACGGCGGTGCTGCCCCGTACCGCGCAGGGTTCAGGACGCTATGTGACCGCGCCGTACGAGTGGCGGCTCTTGCCCGAGGTCGGACATTTCCTTCACCAGGAGGCGCCGGACGTGGTGACCGGCGAGATCCTGCGGTGGCTCAAAACTCCGTCCTGATCTTCCCCCTACGGTCACCTTAAGTGATCATTAATCGATCGGGCTCCCCGTCCCAGGACGGGGAGCCCAACCTTTTCCACAGCGTTATCCACAGCCTCGCGCCCGTAGAACTCGGGTGCACCGCACAGCCGGCACGCGGCATGATCGCCCCATGAGCGCTGGGCAATCGCGGGAGGATCGGGCCGCCACGCTGACCGCGCTGCTCCGCGAGGTGCAGGTCGCCGAGTACTGGCAGCCCCACGAACCGACGGGCTACATAGCCACCGCGGTACGCCGGTGGACCACTTCGGACAGGCGGATCAAGCCGGGCAGACGCACCCCGGAGAACCGGGTTCGCGATCTTCTCCGCGGCCTCCGCGAAGCACAGGGCGCCAACCTGCTCCACGAGGAACCGGGATGGCTCGAACACCTCGCCGACCGCTTCGGCGCCGCACTCCTCGAAGCCGACGCGGCGCCGGACGAATCGGGCGGTCGGCACGGCTGAGTGCCGGCGCCGTCCGACCAAGAGCGGCGACCTACACATGACGAGGGCGTCGCTCTGCCCGGCGGGCGCGCTTCGGTCCGGAGTGGCAGAACCGTCGCGGGGTAGGTCCGGTACGCGTGGGTGCGGTCGGGCGGGCCGTGACCCGTACCGGATGAAGGCTTTTGTACGGGTCTTCAGACTCGGTGTTCGTAGCGGTCGCGGACCTCGTGGGCCGGAGCCCAGCCCTGATAGACGCCGTAGTCGAACTCTTCGAGGCCGAGCTGGCGGGCCACCGGGGCGCGGCCGCCCGTGTACTCCAGACGCAGCCACGAGTCGGCCTCGGCGAGCACGATGAAGGGCTCGCCGCGCCACGTGCAGAGGGTACGGACGTAGGTCAGCTCGTCGTACTCGTCCGGCTCCAGGACTCGGACGTACCGCCCCGGCTTGGACTCCTCGAAACCGTCCGCCGGGGTGGCGCTGTAGATGCGGACCTTGTCGCCGTCGGGGGCCGCGTCGTACTCCCGGCCCTGCCAGGTGACCACGTAACCGTCACGCATCACTACTCACCCACCCGGCGCCACTTGGGGCCGTCCGCGTCGAAGATCGCCATCATCCGCTCGTTGCCGTCCGCGTCGATGCTCCACAGCTGCGCGCCGTGCGGCAGGCGGACACTGTCCACCTTGAACTCGGCGATGACGTCACGGCCCTCGCCGGGCGCGAACCCGTTGCCGCGGAACGGCGGGCGCTCGATCACCCAGCCGTCCATCGCACGCAGAGCCTGCTCGTTCTGCCCGCCGTAGGGGATCCGGTAGAGGCTCGGCCGGTACGCCGGCCAGCGCAGCACGAACGCCTCCTTCGCGTCCGGCTGGAACGGCGACGCGTCGTAGTAGAGCCCCAGCGCGCCGAACAACTCGCCCGGAGTACGCAGATGCTCGACCTCGGAGGCCCGGTGCACGAATCCGGCGACCCGGTCATAACCCCGGTCCAGGTAGTAGTCGACCTGCTCGGCGGCGATCGTCTTCTGCATGACGGTGGCCTGCTGCGCCTCGTCGCTGGCGGGCTCCGGCGCCGGCACCGGGGCGGGCGGCGTCTCGGTCACCGGGACCTCGACGGGCTCGGCGCCCAGACCGGCCTCGGTCGCCCAGTTGGCCAGCGCGATGATCTGCGCACCGGGGTACTTCGCGCCGACCGGGGTGCCCGGGTTGACCGCGAACGACCACGCCGGGTCCGGCCAGTTGCGGATCAGCTCGTAGAAGCGGACCCCCACCGTACGGGTCGGCTCGCCGAAGTGGTCGGAGAGCCGGTCCTTGCTGGTGAACACGATCAGGTACCGCTCGCCCTCGACCTCCTCCGGCAGGAAGGCGAAACCGGACTCGCCGGGCGCGCTGCCGGGCCGGGAATGGCTGGCGACCGGCACCAGGACCTGGGCCAGCAGCAGCGTCGACAGGAAAACGTCGGTGTTGCCGGTGTCCGCGGCGTCCTGCAGTTCCCGCTCGACCTCGTTGGCCGGCACGAAATCCGTGGCCGACGGGCCACGCGAGCCGGTGGCCGACCCGGAGACGCCCATGTTGGACGCACCTGACGGGGTGTAGCCGCCGGTCGCGACGGGCAGCGCCTGGGTCGCGAAAGCCGGGCCGGAGAGCGACTGCGCCGCATACGCCGACGCCGGGCTGCCCTGCGGCGGAAGACCGTAGGC
This sequence comes from Actinoplanes philippinensis, assembly GCF_900113015.1. Taxonomy (GTDB): domain Bacteria; phylum Actinomycetota; class Actinomycetes; order Mycobacteriales; family Micromonosporaceae; genus Actinoplanes; species Actinoplanes philippinensis. The sequence goes on along the minus strand of NZ_FONV01000014.1, from coordinate 122,197 downwards.
CGGGCCGGGCGCGGGCTGCGTGTACGCCTGCGGCGCCGCCGAAGCCGGATAGCCGGGACCGGACGCCGGGTACGCCGAGGCGCCCCGATCGGCCCCGGAAGCACCCGGGATCACCGGCGGAAGCAGGTTCGTCATCGTCGTCGCCGCGGGTGAATCGGCCTCCGGCCGCGGCACGATCGACGGCGCCGGCCCGGACGGCCCGAAACGGTCAGCGGCGGGCGGCGGGGTCTGACGCTCCCACGCGGGCGGTTCATTGGACGGGGTACGGGCTCCGAGCGCCTGTGCCGCGGCGGCCATCGAGGTCGGCCGCTCGGACGGCGGCGTCACCTGACGGCGAGGCAGCGCCCCACCGGGCCCACCGGAGCCGGCACCGGACGCGGCGAGCGGCGGTGCGGACGGCCGGGCCGGGCTGACCGGCTGCTGAGCCCCCGGCCCACCGAACGCCGGCCCGGACGAACCCGGACCACCGAAGCCGGAACCCGACGAACCCGGACCACCGAAGCCGGGGCCGGACGACGCAGAGCCACCGCCGGAGCCGGGACCAGCCGAACCCGGGCCACCGAAACCAGGACCCGACGAAGCTGGACCACCACCGGAGCCGGGTCCGGACGAACCGGGGCCCCCAAAGCCGGGGCCGGACGAGGCCGGACCACTACCGGAACCGGGAGCTGCCGGGCCGCCGAAACCTGAACCGGACGGAGCCGGACCACCGAAACCGTTGCCGGCCGAGGCGGGGCCGCCGAAACCGGGAACTCCCACTCCCGGGCCGCCGGAACCCGGAGCCGATGCGGGGCTGCCGGTGGCCGGGCCGGACGACGCGGAAGCGCCGAAACCCGCACCGGACGACGGAGCGCCGTAGCCGGGACCGGATGCCGCCTGACCGCCGAAGCCCGGAGCGGATGACGCCGGAACACCGGAAGCCTGCCCTGACGGGCCACCGAACGGCGGAGTCGGCGTCCCGTAGGACGGGGGCGCCGACGCGGGGGCGCCCGGCGGGGACGCCGGGCGGATCGCGGGGCTGTTACCGGCGTTGGCGGCGTTCGACGAGGCCGGCACGAACCCGGCCATGCTCGTCATCGAACCGCCGCCGGTCGACTGGCCGGGCTGTCGCCGGGGCAGCGCCCCACCGAGGTTCGAGCCGGCCGGCGCACTCGGGGGCGGCGGAGACCCGGCGGGCCCGCCGAACTGGGCCGCCGCCGGGGAGCCGGCCTGCCCACCGAACGGCGGGGCGCTCGCCAGCGCGGACCCGGCGGGCGCGTTGAACGGCGGCGCAGCGGGCGTGTTGAACGGCGGCGCGCTCGCCGGTGCGGCGAACGGCGGCGCACTCGCGGGCGTGGCGAGCGGTGCCGCGAGCGGCGGCGCGCCGGCCGGGGCGGGGCCGGACTGCTGGGGACCCTGCTTCCCGGCCCAGGCCGGATCGACCGGCGCCTCGGCCGGGTTGTAGGGCATGACGTGCTCGGGCACCGGCGGTGTGTTCGCCATCGGGGTGCGGACGGGCAGCGGCGCGCCCGGGTCCTGAAGGGGCCCGCGAGGGTCCTCCTCCGGCCGGAACGGCATGCCCGGCTTCTCCCAGCCCGGGGTGGCCATCGCGGATCCGGTGCCTCCCCTGCCGGGGGGAACGGAGGGCGCGGCCGGAACCGCCGGCGGAGCGTAGGCAGCGGGAGTCGCCGGAGGCTGATACCCACCGGGCACAGCCGCGGGCGATCCCGGCGCCGCAGGGAATCCCGGCGCCGCGGGTGACCCCGGCGCGCTCGGCGAGGACGGGCTACGGACCGGCAGACCGCTGGGCGACGTCCCACTGGGCGTACGCACCGGCAGGCCACCCGGGCCCATCGGCGGCGTGTTGCCGACCGGCGGGATCGGGGCGACCGCGGGGGCCACCGGGGGCGCGGCCGGAACGGGCGGGGCAGCCACCGCGGCCGGAACCGGCGGAGCGGCCGCGGCGGCCGGCACGGCGACGGCCGGCTCAGGCTCGTAGGTGGGACCGCCGGACTCGCCGCCGACCCGGTTGGCCGCCAGCGCCGCCGCGCCCAGCTCCTGGATCTTGGAGGTGGGGTGCGCCTCGCGGCCCGGCCCCCGGGTGGGCAGCCTCAGGTCGCCACGGGCGAGCTGGGCCACGAACCAGGCCGGCAGGTAGCCCTCGATGGGCAGACCGGGGTTGACGGCGAGCCACCACTCGAGGTTGGGCCAGGTGTTGGCCAGCTCCGAATACGGCACGCGCCGGGCCGAGCCGGTGTAGTCGGCCAGGCAGGATTGCAGCGCGGCGTTCGACGTGAACGCCAGCACGTGGGTGCGACCGCCGGTGCTCCACGTGCCCCAGCCCATCGGCGCGGTGCCGGCCAGGACCTCGGCGGAGACCGGTAACAGAAGGTCGACACCGGCGAGAATACGGAAATAGGACTCCTGGTCGTCGGTGCGCAACGCATCGCGCATCGCGACTTCGGCGTCCGTAGCCGGTTCCCACTCGGACACGTCCACCTCTCCCCACGCGTGTCAACGAGCCAACTCAACGCGTATAACCTACAAGGTCAGGCCACAATCACAATGGGCGGCGGCATGCTGACCGTAAGGTTGGGCCTGAGACGTCTCCGGAAAGGGGCCGTCCGGACCCCGCGGGCTTGCACCAATGGCTCAGCGTGATCGCAATATTACCCATGGTAACCGCGGGAGCCGGCAGCGCCTTTTACGCGAACGGGCGACCCGATCGACTCAGCGACTCACTGGAACCGCTGAGTCGCGGCCCGCTCGGTCTGCTGGTAGTCGTCTCGCGATTTCTCGAGGGCCGACCCGATCTGCGCCAGGATGGTCTGCAGATCCTGGGAGGCCGACTGCCACTTGCGCTGGCGCTCCTCGTAAGCCTGCTGAGCCTCGCCCGACCAGGTGCCCAGCAGCTTCTTGCCCTCACCCTCGAGATACTCCAGGTCGGCGGTGAGCTTGTTCACCGCCTTCGCGATGTCCATCCGCGCCTGGTGGAGCGAGTGGAAATTGACGAGCAGGTGACCGTCGTTCATGACTTCCTCCGGTAGGTCAGAGCGGCAGGGTGAACTGGCCGCCGGTCCGGCCGATGCTGGACGCGGCGTCGGCGTCGGAGCGCTCGTAACTCTGTCCGGACGTGCGGATCCCCTGGGCGGTCTCGGCGAGAGCCTCGTTGAGCCGCTTCAGGTCGTTCGCATACTCGTTCTTCACGTGCTCGAACGCGAGCGCGCCCTGACCCTTCCAGGCCGAGCTGAGGGTGGACAGCTCGTTCATCAGCGTGCTGAGCATGCTCTGGAGCGAGCCGTTGATCCGGTCGAACTCGTTGGCGGTACTCGCCATCTGCGCGGACTGGCTTTCGGTCTGCGACATCTGGGCGTCACCCCTTTCACAACTTGATCCGCTGTGGACCGCTGATACATCGACGCGTGCCACTAGGTTTGGCCGTTCACGATCAGGCCGGGAGGCTCGCCGCGAAACAACAGCGACGACGTTAGCCGCCCGATACGACCCACGTCAGCCCCGGAACGGGAACCTGTGGATAACCTCGCCGCCCGGCCATCGAGCTGTGGATAACTGCCCTACGATGAGCCGCGCACGAGGGTAAATGGATGTCCGGCGACGGGGGAGGCGGTTCGTGAGCACCGAGAGCGCGGTCCCGGCGGCCGAGTCCTTGATCCGGCAGCGCCCGGCCGGCCGGCTGCTCGGCGCCCGGCCGGAGCAGATCGTGGCCACCCAGGTCGCCGTGGCCGTGGTGCTGGCCGGTCTGGTGGCCGGCGGGCTGGCCATGGTGCCCGCGGTGGTCGTCGCCGCCGGGCTGCTGACCCTGACCTGGCTGCGGCTGCGCGGCCGGTGGGCTTTCCAGTGGCTCGGTGTCCTGGCCCGCTATGCCGGCCGCCGCCGTTCCGCCTCGATCGACAGCAGCACCGCCCTACTGGCCTACGCGGCGCCCCGGGTCCGGCTGACCGGCCTGGACGTGCCGGGCGCCACGGCCGCGGTCCTCGCCGACGACTCCGGGCTGACCGTGCTGATCGAGCTGGGCGACCCGGCCGACGAGGCGTCCGCGATCCCGTCCTTCGCGGCCCTGCTCCACGCAACCGGCCGTGACCAGGCCGTCGGCGACCAGCCACGGGTGCGCGCCCAGCTGGTGCTGAGCGCGGTCCCGGCGCCGACCGCCCGGGGCGGCGCCGGTCCGGCGCAGAGTTCCTACCGGACCCTTGCCGAGGGCAGCTCGCTCAGCCATCTGCGGGCGGTGCTGGCGCTGCGGGTCTCCCGCGCCGGCGGCTGGTCCGACGACGAGCTGCGCCGGAGCCTGGCCGGGATGACCCGGCGCCTGACCCGCCGCCTGGGGCCGTCGACGGCCCGGCCGCTGGGTGAGGTGGCCGCGTTGCGGGCGATCGCCGATCTGGCCAACGCCGAGACCGGCGCCGGGCCGGACAGTGCCCGGGAGAGCTGGTCGTCGCTGCGCCTGGGTGGCCTGGTCCAGGCGACGTTCCGGTGCCGGCCCGCGTCGGGGGCCGGCCTCACCGGCAACCTGATCACCCGGATCCTGCATCTGCCGGCGGCCGCGACCACGGTGTCCCTGACCGCGACCGGACTCGTCGTCCGGGTCGCGGCGCCCGACGTCACCGCGCTGGACACGGCGGTCCGGGCGCTGCGCACCCTGCTCTCCGCCGACCGGGTCCGGCTGCGCCGGCTCGAGGGCGCGCAGTTGCCGGGTCTGGCGGCCACGCTCCCGCTCGGTGGCGAGGCCGTGGACGGCCGGCGGATCGGCGCTCCCGAGCTCCCGATCAGCCCGGCGGGCCTGATGATCGGCCGCAATCAGGGCGGCGGGGCGGTGCTGCTGCGCCTGTTCCGGCCGGAGCCGACCCGGGCTCTGCTGGTGGGCGGGCTGCCGGGCGCGCAGTTGCTGGCGTTCCGGGCGATGGCGACGGGGGCGCGGGTCGTGGTCCGGACGACTCGTCCGCACGCCTGGGAGCCGTTCGCCCGGGGCGCGGCCGTGCCCGGGGAGGCGATCACGATCCTGCCGCCGGGCCGCCCCTTCGACGCCCCGGCCGGGTCGGTGCGGCATCCGACGTTGACCGTCCTCGACACCGGCGGTGCTCCCGGTGGTCCGGAGCCGGCACGGGATGCGGGCTGGCAGACCACCCTGGTGGTACGAGACGAGTTCGGCCCCGCGGACGTCCCGCACGCCACCGAGGCCGACCTGGTGATGCTGCAGCGGCTCACCCCGGCGGAGGCGACCCTGCTGGGCGGCACGCTGGGGCTGGGCGAGACCGCGTCGTACTTTCCCCGGATGCGCACCGACATGGTGGCCGTGATCAACCGGCGGGCGGTCCGCTGGGCGGTCTTCTCGCAGACCCCCATCGAGCAGAGCCTGATCGGCGAGCCGGTCCGTGCCCCCTCCCTGACCACGGCGTGAGGCCGGAAGGACCGAGCGGACGAGCCTTAACTCCGGCATAGATCTCAGAAAGATCGCGGGGTGTCGTTTCCACTGGTGGACGGGCCATGGCACCATTCCCGGCCATGGGCATCCTCATCCGGCTGGTGATCACCGCCGTATCGCTGTGGATCGCGACTCTGGTGATCGACGGCATCGAGCTGACCGCCGACTCCGCCGCCAACAAGGCGGGCACACTGCTCGCCGTCGCGGTGATCTTCGGCCTGGTCAATGCGGTTCTCCGGCCGATCATCAAGACCATCGGCTGCGGCCTCTACGTTCTCACGCTGGGCTTGGTGGCGGTGCTGGTCAACGGCCTGCTCCTGCTGCTCACCAGCTGGATCGCCGACAAGCTGGACCTGGCCTTCCACGTGGACGGCGTGCTTCCGGCGGTGCTCGGCGCGCTGCTGGTCGGCATCGTGAGCTGGCTGCTGAACATGCTGGTTCCGGACGGCGACTGAGCGCGGAGCACAAAGCAGGCCAGTAGGGCCGGATTGGCCTCGTGACCTGCTTCATAGTCGCAAGGACCGAAACATGCCCCCACCCTTACCGTGGGGGCATGAGCGACGAGCGGCGTGGATACGTGTACGGCCTCCTGGCGTACACGATGTGGGGTTTCTTCCCCATCTACTTCAAGCTGCTGCAGCCCTCGCCACCGCTGGAGATCCTGGCGCACCGGGTGGTGTGGTCGGTCGTCTTCGTGGCCCTGCTGCTGACCGTGATGCGCAACTGGCGGTTCCTGGGACGGCTGGTGCGCACGCCACGGCTGCTCGGCGGGGTCACCCTGGCGGCGGTGCTGATCGGCGTCAACTGGGGCACCTACATCTACGGGGTCAACTCGTCCCGCGTGGTGGAGACGGCACTCGGCTACTTCATCACGCCGCTGCTCGTGGTGATTCTCGGCGTGACGGTGCTGGGTGAGCGGCTGCGCCCGCTGCAGTGGGCGGCCGTGGGGGTCGGCGCTCTGGCGGTGGCGGTCCTGACGATCGACTACGGCCGTCTGCCGTACATCGCGTTGACCCTCGCCGCGTCGTTCGGCTGCTACGGCCTGATCAAGAAGCGGATGTCGCTGCCGCCGGCCGAGGGGCTGTTCGTCGAGTCGGCGGTGCTGATGCTGCCCGCTCTGGCCTACCTGACGTGGCTCAACCTGTCCGGTGGGGCCGAGTTCGGCCATGTCTCGGTGACGCATACCGTGCTGATGCTGGTGGCCGGGGTGCTGACCGCGATCCCGCTGTTGCTGTTCGCCGGGGCGGCCAACCGGGTGCCGCTCGTCGGCCTCGGCATTCTGCAGTATCTGGCGCCGATCCTGCAGCTCGCCGTGGGCCTGCTGATCTACCACGAGCCGATGCCGCCGGCCCGTCTCGCCGGCTTCGGTCTGGTCTGGCTGGCGCTGCTGATCTTCACGGCGGACGGCATCCGGAGCGCCCGGGCCGCGGCCCGCACCCGGGCGGCGGCAGCAGTGGCGGCAGCGGCCTAGCTCTGCGGCTCGTAGACGAGCATCACCTTGTCGTCGGAGCGGACCAGTTCGAGCCGGGACAAGCTGCCCTGGGTGAAGTGGGTGGCGGCCGGCATCTGGAATTTCTTGCCCGGCTGGGCCAGCCACGATCCGAGCTGTTCGGTCTGCTCGTCGGGACCGTAGGCGATGAGCCGGAACGTGTACGGCTTGGCCACGTCGCTGTAGGAGCACTCCATGTCGACGCGGCTGCCGGCCCCGGTGCTGGTGATGCGTACGGTGGCCGTGATCTGCGACGCGGGGTCGACCTTCGTCATCGCGATCGACGGCCCGGTTGGCTGGTTCGTCGCATCACCGGCGTTCAATCCCCAGTACGCCAGCCCGCCCCCGATGATCAGAAAGAGCACGAGAGCCGCGATCGAGCTGACGATCCGGATCGGCCGGGCCCGTACCTTCTTGATCGACGGCGCGTGCGCCGGCCGGGACAGGTCCGACAGACTGGGGTCGAGGAGCTTGGCGAACTCGTCGGCGTCGAGCCGGTCGAGCATGTCCGGCACGAGCGCCAGATCAGCGACCGCCTCCCGGCAGAACGAGCATGTTGCCAGGTGACGCTCGTATGCGGCCCGTTCGATCGGCGACAGCGCGCCAAGGACGTAGGCGGCGTCGTCGTGCCCGTCCTCGCATCGCATTCCTACCGCCTCCAACCGGGTCACTTCTCCCGGTCTCTGGTACGCGGCATCGGGCTCTAAGGTTCAACGATTCCTTAAACCCCCACCTCACGCCGTGGCGGCCCGGATTCGGAGAGCGACCACCCGTTCAGGCGGTTGCGGACTCCCCTCCGGACAGGGCTTCGGCGACGTTGCGAGCGGCGGCGGTGAGCTTCGCCCGGACCACTCGTGCCGAGGTCAGCATCTCCGCGGCGGGCATCGAGCAGGCGAGGACCAGCCGTCTCTCCATGTCTCGATCGGCGACGACGACCACCGCGGCGGAGGCGAGACCCTGCCGGAACTGGCCCATCTCGATCTGCATGCCACGCCGCTCGCCGGCGGCCAGATCGGCCTCCAGCGCCTCGGGTGTGGTGAGGGTGGCCGGGGTGAACGCCCGCATCCCGTAGTCACGCAGGTAGCGGGAGCGCTGGTCGGTGGTGAGGGTGGCGAGCAGCGCCTTGCCGAGCGCGGTGGCGTGGCCGCCCTCGTCGAAGCCGGGCGCCACATCGTCCAGGAACGGGGAGCGGGCGCCCTCGGCGGAGGCGGTGACGGCTATCCGCCCGCCGACGAACCGGCCGAGGTAGTGGCTGTATCCACTGTCGACGGCGGCCCGGCGCAGCGCCTCCCCGACGGCCGGCGGCCCACGGAAGGCGGAGACCAGCTCACGGTACCGATCGGCGATCTCCAGCCCGACGATGTACGTCCCGTCCTCGCGCCGGATCACATAGCCCTCGTAGGCGAGAGTCCGGACGAGGTGATACGTCGTCGCGACGGTCAGCTCGCATCGACGGGCGATCTGTTTCACGGTGAGTCCGCGCGGAGCCCGGCCCACGGACTCCAGCACGCGCAGGGCACGCGAAACGCTCCGGATGAGATCTGACGGCTCCGCTAGGGGGTCACGCACAGCTACCTCCGAGGCCAGGGACTTACACCATATGAACAATCGGCCTCGGACGGAATGCCAAACAGGAGTGGATCACGGTCGATTTACACAGCGCGTGCGACCGGCGGAACTGTCCGCAGTGGAGAAATTCCGTAATGCCCGCTTTGCCCCACACAAACGGGGGCGAGCGGGGGCGAGAGCACACGCTCCTCGCGAGGGAGGAGCGCGGCGCGGGCGCGGTGAGGGCGAGGGCGAGGGCGAGGGCGAGCAAACCTACCGGAGGGCGGGGAGCCTCAACTCGTACGATCGGCGATGACGTCGCAGAGACCTTCCATCGCCCGCTTCGCCTCACTCGCGGGCAGCGGCGCCAGGCGGGCCCGCGCCTCCTCGGCGTAGGACCGGACGGTCTCCCGCGCCCGCTTCATCGCCGCCGAGTCACGCAGCAGCGTCAGCGCCTCGGCGTGCAGATCGTCGTCGGTGATCGGGCCGGCCGACAGCAGTTCCCGCAGCCGGACCGCGGAAGCGTCGGTGTCGTCGCCGGCCAGCGCATAGAGCACCGGCAGCGTCGGGACGCCCTCGCGCAGGTCGGTGCCGGGCGTCTTGCCGGACTGGACCGACTCGCTGGTGATGTCGAGCAGGTCGTCGGAGAGCTGGAAGGCGATGCCGATGGTCTCGCCGTAACCCGCGAGCGCCTCCACGACCTCCGGGCGCGCGCCGGAGAACAGCCCGCCGAAGCGGACCGCCGTGGCGATCAGGGACGCCGTCTTCTCGGTGATGACGTGCAGGTGATGCTCGATCGGGTCGGTGCCGCGCGGGCCCACCGTCTCGGCGATCTGCCCGTGCACCAGCCGCGCGAACGTCTGCGCCTGCAGGTGGACCGCCTCGGTGCCGAGGGTGGCGGCCAGATCGGCGGCCTGGGCGAAGAGATAGTCGCCGACCAGGATGGCCACCGAGTTGCCCCACCGCGAGTTGGCACTCGGCGCGCCCCGGCGCACCAGCGCCTCATCCATGACGTCGTCGTGGTAGAGGGTCGCCAGATGGGTCAGCTCCACCACATTCGCCGCGGCGACGATCTCCGGCGCGCCGGGGTCGCCGAACTGCGCCCCGAGCGCGACGAGCAGCGGCCGGAACCGCTTGCCGCCGGCCTCGGCGAGATGCCGCGCGGCCTCGGCCACGAGCGGATCGGCGCTGGCCAGATGGCCGCGCAGCGCAACCTCCACAGCGGCCAGCGTCGCCGACACCGACTCGTCCACGGCGGGATCGACGTCGAGGCCCAGCGATGACAGCGCGAGATCGCTCGGGGTCAGATCACCGGTGCTCACCACACATTCACCTTGCCATACCGCCCGACCGCTTTCTGTCCCAGGGTGGCACGCGACAAGATCAAAAACCCGACAGCAGGGGTACGGCCACTCAGCCCCCGTGACGGACCCGGGACCGGATCGCCCGGTAGTCCGCCCACGGGATCACCGGACGGGCCAGTCCACGGCGTTCCAGGTACCGCTTGGTGGCCGCCTTGGTGTCCCGCAGGATGCGGAACTGGTCCAGCGGACTCCCCCGGTACCGGGCGCCGGGCTCGACGAGACGGTCCGGTTTGAGCAGCCAGCCGTTCCCGTCGGCGATCAGCTCGCCCCGCACGCTCGCGTTGTAGAGATTCCACAGCCGGTCGTCGTGCCGGTGCACGAGCAGCCCGGCCGGTCCCTCGGTGACGGGCACGTCGTCCGGCACGCCGACCCGGTACCCGCCGGGCGCCGGGCTCACCGTGGTCCGCAGGAGCACCGGGGCGCCGGTCTTGTCGACGGCGGTCAGGACCACCGAGTCGAAGCCGGCGAGCACCTCGGCGCCGAGCAGCGACGTCACCTTTGGGCGGGCCGGGACCGGTAGAGGCCGCTCGACGATCTCCGTCGGAGTGACGGTGATCAGCAGCCTCATGTAGTAGAAATCGGTCATCGCCGTCATCGGCCAGTCCAGGTAGGACTGCGAGTGCGGCTGCCGTGCCAGCAGCAGCTCCCAGAACGCCTCCAGGTCGCCCTCGGGCCGCACGCGGATCTCGTCCGGGCAGATCGCGTCACCCCGTACCAGAATCTGCTCAGGCTGCTTCAGACCGCTCGCGGTGGGGTCGGAGAAGAGCAGTGCCACCCGCCCGTCCCGCCTGATGTTGAGGGCCTTCCGGGGGTAACCCAGCGAGGTGGTGAGCAGGATCGTGCCGTCCTTCCGGACCAGCCCGGAGGTCGGCCAGGCGATCGGCGCCCCGCTCCTGGTCAGGGTGGCGAACTCGCACGTCCGGTAGGCCTGGAGGGTCTCGTTGAACACGCTCGGGTCAGACACGCGGCGAAGCTAGCCGCACCCGATCGACAACCGATGAACGACGAAGGCCCCGGCGCTCGCCGGGGCCTTCACGCGCTGATCAGAATCAGCGGACGAACTGCGCTGCCTCTCGGGTCAGATCGATCAGCGGCGCCGGTACGACACCGAGCGCCACGGTCACGAGGACGCCGAGACCCAGCACCGCCGAGGTGAGGAAGCCCGGGATGGAGACCGCCGGGGTGGACTCCCCCGGCTCGGACAGCCACATCAGCACGACGACCCGCAGGTACGGGAACGCCAACAGCATGCTCGTGATCACACCGAAGATCACCAGCCAGGTCTGGCCGCCCTCGACAGCCGCCCCGAAGACCGCGAACTTGCTGGTGAAACCACTGGTCAGCGGGATGCCGGCGAAGGCGAGCAGGATGAACGTGAAGATCCCGGCGAGCAGCGGGCTCTTCCGGCCGATGCCGGCCCACTTCGACAGGTGGGTGGCCTCGCCGTCCGGGTCGCGCACCAGACTGATGATCGCGAACGCGGCGAGCACCGAAAACCCGTACGCGACCAGGTAGAACATCGTGCTGCTGAGCCCCTCGTCGTTGAGCGCGAGGACACCCACCATGAGGTATCCGGCGTTCGCGATCGACGAGTAGGCCAGCAGGCGCTTCAGGTCGGTCTGGGTGACCGCCAGGACCGCGCCGACGAACATGGTGAGCACTGCGATGCCGCCGAGGACCGGCTGGAAGTCCCAGCGCACCCCCTCGAACGCCACGTAGAGCACCCGCAGCAGGGCCCCGAACGCGGCGACCTTGGTGCAGGCCGCCATGAACGCGGTGACCGGCGTCGGAGCGCCCTGGTAGACGTCCGGCGTCCAGACGTGGAACGGCGCCAGCGCGGCCTTGAAGAGCAGGCCGATCGCGACCATGCCCAGGCCCACGTAGAGCAGCACCTGGCTGCGCTGCGGGTTGGCGACCGCCTCGTGCACGACGCTCAGCTGGATCCCGCCGGCGAAGCCGTAGATGAAGGCCACCCCGAACAGGAAGAACGCCGAGGCGTACGAGCCGAGCAGGAAGTACTTGAGCGCGGCCTCCTGGCTGAGCAGCCGCCGGCGACGGGCCAGCGCGCACAGCAGGTAGAGCGGCAGCGAGAAGACCTCCAGCGCCACGAACATGGTGAGCAGGTCGTTCGCCGCCACGAAGAGGAGCATGCCGCCGAGCGCGAAGACGCTCAGCGGGTACACCTCGGTGGCGCCCGGCTGCCCACCGGCCTGCTGGGCGTCCTTCTGCGAGCCGGCGGTGACGGCCGCCTGGGAGACGAACACGCCGCCCCGCTCGATCGAGCGCTCCCCGATCAGCATCAGCGAGACCCCGCCGAGCACCAGGATCGAACCCTGCAGGAACAGGGTCGGCCCGTCCACGGCGACCGCGCCGCCGATGGTGATCGTCCGGGTACCGCGCTCCAGCACCACGGCGACCAGGGAGGCCACCACGGAGAGCAGGGCGAGCGACAGTTGTACGGCATTGCGGGCCCGGCGCGGGACGACCACCTCGACCAGCACGCCGAGACACGCCGCGCCGAAGAGGATCAGCATCGGGAGCAGTGCTCCGTAGTCGATCGGGGGCAGTTTCAACTGTTCCATGGTCAGCCGCCCACCTTTCCGCCGGCCTCCACGTTGGGGACCGGGTCCTTCGCGCCGACGTCCTGCATCGTCGCCTGCACCGCGGGATTGATCACATCGGTGATCGGCTTCGGGTAGAAGCCGAGCACCAGGAGCAGCACGATCAGCGGCGCGACGACCACCTTCTCGCGCAGGGTGATGTCCTTCGACATCGCCGGCACCTCGGTGAGGGCCGGGTTCAGGGTGCCCTGGGTGGTCCGCTGGATCATCCACAGCACGTACGCCGCGGCCAGCACGATGCCCAGGGTGGCCACCACGGCGTACCCCTTGTTGGTGCTGAAGGTGCCGATCAGGACCAGGAACTCACTGACGAACGGGGCGGTGCCGGGCAGCGCCAGCGAGGCGAGACCGGCGAAGAACAGCACCCCGGCCAGCACCGGCATCAGCTTGCCGGCCCCGCCGAAGTCGCTGACCAGCGACGACCCGCGCCGCGCCACGAACATGCCGACCACGATGAACAGCAGGCCGGTGGCCAGGCCGTGGTTGACCATGTACAGCACCGCACCGGTCCCGGCCTGCGTGGTGAAGGCGAAGATGCCGATGCCGATGAAACCGAAGTGCGCGATCGAGGTGTACGACACCAGGCGCTTGAGGTCGTTCTGGCCGACCGCCAGCAGGGCCGCGTAGATGATGCCGATCACCGCGAGCACCATGGCGGCCGGGGCGAACCAGTGCGACGCCTCCGGGAAGAGCGAGAGGCAGTAGCGCAGGATGCCGAACGTGCCGACCTTGTCCATCACGCCGACCAGCAGCGCCGCGGCGCCGGCCGGAGCCGCCCCACCGGAGTCGGGCAGCCAGGTGTGGAACGGGAAGAACGGCGCCTTGATCGCGAACGCCACGAAGAAGCCGAGGAACAGCCACCGGGCGGTGTTCTGGTCGATCGACGCGGTCGACTCGGCCAGCTTCGTGAAGTCGAAGGTGTGCCCGCCGAGCACCCACAGCCCGATCACGGAGGCCAGCATGAAGAGGCCGCCGACCAGGCTGTAGAGGAAGAACTTGACCGCCGCGTACTGCTTCTGGCCGCTGCCGAACGACCCGATGATGAAGTACATCGGGATCAGCATGATCTCGAAGAACACGTAGAACAGGAAGATGTCCGCCGCGGCGAACACCCCGATCATCGTGAACTCGAAGGACAGCAGCAGCGCGAAGTAGGCCGGGGCCGACCGGGTGCTCTGGTCGACGTCGTTCCAGGACGCCAGGATGACGACCGGGAACAGGACGGCGATCAGCATCAGCATGACGAGCGCGATGCCGTCGGCCGCGAAGGTGAAGTTGGCGCCCCAGGCCGGGATCCAGGTGTACGACTCCCGGAACTGGAAGCGCTCGCCGCCGTCGACGGTCCACGCCAGCCACATGACGACGCTCAGCGCCAGGACCAGCACGGACCAGCCGAGCGCGACCGTCTTGGCCAGCCCCGCCTTGGTCCGCGGGATGAACGCCACCACCAGGGCCCCCACCAGGGGCAGGAGCGTGAGGACGGAAAGGAACGGAAAGTCTTTCACGCCAACCACCCCAGCTGGATCGCGAGGAAGGCGCCGACCACGAGCATGGCGCCGGTGAGCATGGACAGCGCGTACGACCGGACGAAGCCGGTCTGCAGCCGCCGCAGCCTGCCGGAACCACCGCCGATGCCGGCGGCGATGCCGTTGACCACGCCGTCGATCCCCTTGTTGTCGAGGAAGACCAGCGCCCGGGTCAGGTAGACCCCGGGACGCTCGAACACCGCCTCGTTGAACGCGTCGGTATAGAGGTTGCGCCGGGCCGCGGTGACCAGCACACCGGCCGGCTCCGGTTCGAGCGCCGTGCCGTTGCGGAACAGCGCCCAGGCCAGTCCCGCGCCGATCACCGGGATCACGATGCCCAGGATCTGCAGCACCACATGCGGGAGCACCGTCGCGTGCTCCTCGCCGTGCTCACCCAGTACCGGCGTCAGCCAGTCCGGCACGGTGCTGGCCATCAGGCCACCGGCCGCGACCGAGCCGATCGCGAGCAGGATCAGCGGGATCGTCATGATCGCCGGGGACTCGTGCGGGTGCTTGTTGTCCTCGGTCCAGCGCGCCGGGCCGTGGAACGTGAGCACGAAGAGCCGGGTCATGTAGAAGCCGGTCAGGCCCGCGCCGAGCAGCGCCGCGCCACCGAAGACCCAGGGCTGCCATCCTTCGCCCTCGAAGGCGGCCGCGATGATCGGCTCCTTCGAGAAGAAGCCGGACAGCGGCGGGATGCCGATGATCGCGAGCCAGCCGGTGCCGAAGGTCAGCCAGGTGATCTTCATGTGCTTCGACAGGCCGCCGAACCGCCGGATGTCGACCTGGTCGTGCATCCCGTGCATGACCGAGCCGGCCCCGAGGAACATGTTGGCCTTGAAGAAGCCGTGCGCCAGCAGGTGGACGATCGCCAGGGCGTACGCCCCGCCGCCGAGCCCGACGCCGAGGAACATGTAGCCGATCTGGGAGACCGTCGACCAGGCCAGGACCCGCTTGATGTCGTCCTTGGCCGCGCCGATGAGACAGCCCATCAGCAGGGTGACCGCGCCGATGCTGACCACGATCAGCTGCAGCGTCTCGTTGGCCGAGAAGATCGGGTTGGAGCGGGCGATCAGGTAGACACCGGCGGTGACCATGGTCGCGGCGTGGATGAGGGCGGAGACCGGGGTCGGGCCCTCCATCGCGTCCGGGAGCCACGCCTGCAGCGGGAACTGGCCGGACTTGCCGCAGGCGCCGAGCAGCAGCAGGATGCCCATCGCCAGGACGGTTCCGGCGGCCAGCTTGTCGACGCCGTTGAAGACACCGTCGTACTGGGTGGTGCCCAGCTCGGTGAACATCAGGAAGATGCCGATCGCCAGGCCGGCGTCGCCGACCCGGTTCATCAGGAACGCCTTCTTGCCGGCGGTGGCCGCCGACGGCCTGGTGTACCAGAACGAGATCAGCAGGTACGACGCCAGACCGACGCCCTCCCAGCCGAAGTACAGCATCACGTAGTTGTTGCCCAGGACCAGCAGGAGCATCGCCGAGACGAACAGGTTGAAGTAGGCGAAGAACTTCCGCCGGCCGGGGTCGTGCTCCATGTAGCCCACCGCGTACAGGTGGATCAGGGAGCCGACACCGGTGATCAGCAGCACGAAGACACCGGCCAGCGGGTCGAAGAGCAGACCGAAGTCCACCTTCAGATCGCCGACCACGATGAAGTCCCAGAGGCTCAGCTCAGCGGACCGCTTCGCGGCGTCCAGGCCGGACAGGTTGAGAAAGAAGATCAGCCCGAGTACGAACGACGCGGCGACCGAGGCCACGCCGAGCCAGTGCCCCCACCTGTCGGCCCGTTTGCCGAGCAGCAGCAGGATGGTCGCACTGGCCAGCGGGATGGCCACGAGCAACCAGATGTTGCTCAGCACTCCCGTCGCCGGGGCGAATGTGTGTTCCACGAAAGGCCCCTTCAGTACTTCAGGAGGTTCGCGTCGTCGACGCTCGCCGAGCGTCGCGTACGGAAGATCGACATGATGATGGCGAGGCCGACCACGACCTCGGCCGCGGCGACGACCATCACGAAGAACGAGATGATCTGGCCGTCCAGGCCGCCGTTGATCCGGCTGAAGGTGATCAGCGCGAGGTTCGCGGCGTTGAGCATCAACTCGATGCACATGAACAGGACGATCGCGTTGCGGCGGACCAGCACCCCGGCGGCGCCGATGGTGAACAGGATCGCCGACAGCACCAGGTAGTAGTCAGGAGTCACTTCTCGGTTCCCTTCGGCGCCGCCTCCGCCTGGCTCAGCTCACGAACCGGCAGGATCGGCGAGATGCTCCGCTCGGCTCCGTTGCCGTCCGGCAGGCGGGCGGGAGCGGCCACCGACATGGTGTTCGCGTAGATACCGGGGCCGGGCTTCGGACCGGGGTAGTTGCCCGGCCGGAAGCGTTCCTTCATCCGGGTCACCTGGTCCCGCTTGTCCTCCTTGGCCTTCTCGACGTGCGCCAGGATCATCGCGCCGACCGCGGCCGTGATCAGCAGGGCCGAGGTGACCTCGAAGGCGAAGACGTACTTGGTGAACAGGAGCGAGGCCAGGCCCTCGACGTTGCCGTTCGCGTTCGCCTTGTCCAGGCCGACGGTGAACGTCGAGCCGAGGGCACGGGCCAGGCCCGTGCCGATCAGCGCGGCGAACCCGATGCCGAGCACGATCGCCGCGATCCGCTGACCACGCAGCGTCTCGATCAGCGAGTCCGACGCGTCCCGGCCGACCAGCATCAGCACGAAGAGGAACAGCATCATGATCGCGCCGGTGTAGACGATGATCTGCACGAAGCCGAGGAACGGCGCCGAGTTGATCACGTAGAAGAACCCGAGGTTCAGCATCGTGACGACCAGCCAGAGCGCGGAGTGCACCGCGTTGCGGGCCAGCACCATGCCGAGGGCCCCGATCACGGCCAGCGAGCCGAGGATCCAGAAGGCGACCTGCTCGCCGGTGGAGACGGCGTTCATTCCGCATCTCCCTGCGAGATCGGTGCGCGCTCGGCGCCCACCGAGGTGCCCGGGTTGGTGAGCGCGCCGACGTAGTAGTCCTTGTCGGTCTCGCCCAGCAGCATCGGGTGCGGCGGCTGCTCCATGCCCGGCAGCAGCGGGGCCAGGAGCTCCTTCTTCGTGAAGATCAGGTCCTGGCGGCTGTCGCGGGCCAGCTCGTACTCGTTGCTCATGGTCAGCGACCGGGTCGGGCAGGCCTCGATGCACAGGCCGCAGAAGATGCAGCGCGCGTAGTTGATCTGGTAGATCTTCGCGTACCGCTCGCCCGGCGAGAACCGCTGCTCGTCGGTGTTGTCGCCACCCTCGACGTAGATCGCGTCGGCCGGGCAGGCCCAGGCGCACAGCTCACAGCCGATGCACTTCTCCAGGCCGTCCGGGTGCCGGTTGAGAATGTGCCGCCCGTGGTAGCGCGGCGCCGGCTTCGGCGGGGAGAACGGGTAGTCGGTGGTGATCACCTTGCGGAACATGTGCGCGAAGGTCACGCCGAAACCCTTGAAGGAGCCGGTGAACGTACCCACGTCACACCTCCTTCGAAACGGGGTCGCGTTCGGCAACCGCGCGACGGACTCGGGGGCTCGGCGGGACCTGCAGGTCCATCGGCGGCACCGGGAAACTGCCCGGCGGCCGCTGGTGCAGTTCCTCCTCGATGGAGAGCTGTTTCGGCTTCTTCGGTGACGGCCAGCCCCAGGCGATCGCCAGAACGAGCACCGCCACGACGCCGGTGGTGACCCAGCGGGTGGTGTCCGAGATGGCGCCGCTGCGGGCGACCTTGAAGAACGCCAGGAAGAGGATCCACACCAGGCTGACCGGGATGAGGACCTTCCACCCGAAGCGCATGAACTGGTCGTAGCGCATCCGGGGGAGCGTGGCCCGCAGCCAGATGAAGCCGAAGAGCAGGATCAGCACCTTGCCGAAGAACCAGAGCAGCGGCCAGTAGCCGGAGTTCGCACCCTCCCAGAACGTGGTGATCGGGGCCGGAGCCCGCCATCCACCCAGGAAGAGCGTGGTGCAGAAGGCCGAGACGGTGATCATGTTGATGTACTCGGCGAGGAAGAACAGCGCGAACTTGAACGACGAGTACTCCGTGTGGAAGCCGCCGACCAGCTCGGACTCCGCCTCGGGGAGGTCGAACGGTGCCCGGTTGGTCTCACCGACCGCCGCGATCATGTAGATGATGAAGCTCGGCAGGAGCTGCACCGCATACCACCCGGGGGCGGTCACCTCGAAACCGAAGAGCTGCACCGGGTCGCCCGAGGCCTGCGCCGCGACGATCTGCGAGGTGCTCATCGTGCCGGCGGTCATGAACACCGCCACGATCGACAGGCCCATCGCGACCTCGTACGAGATCATCTGAGCGCTCGACCGCAGGCCACCGAGCAGCGGGTAGGTCGAGCCGGACGCCCAGCCCGCCAGCACCACGCCGTAGACGCTCATCGACGAACAGGCCAGCAGCACCAGCACCGAGACCGGCACGTCGGTGAGCTGCAGCGCGGTCTGGTGACCGAACATGTTCACCACGCCGCCGAACGGCATCACCGAGAACGCGGTGAACGCCGTGGTCGCGGAGATCACCGGAGCGATGAAGTAGACCACCTTGTCGGCGGTCTTCGGGATGATCTCCTCCTTGAACGGCAGTTTCAGGCCGTCGGTGAGGCTCTGCAACCAGCCCTTGGGGCCGACCTGGTTGGGGCCCGGCCGGACCGCCATCCGGGCCACGACCTTGCGCTCGTAGTTGATGGTGAACAGCGTCAGCAGCAGGAGCAGCGCGAAGACGCCGACCAGCTTGATGAGGACGATCCACCAGATGTCGTTCTCGAACGTCTCGAGAGTCGGGTCGACGGCCGTGGCCGCCGTGACGAACGAGGTCATCGGGCCGCCTCCTCGGCGAGGATCGGGCCGGGGACGCCGGCCGTCAGGGTGACCACCGCACCGGCGGTGACCCCGAGACTGCGCCGGACCGTCGAGCCCGGCGAGTTCGTCGGCAGCCACACCACCCGCGGCGGCAGATCGGTGATCGCGGCCGGCAGCGTGATCGAGCCCCGGTCGGTGCCGACCGTGACCAGGTCACCGTCGGCGAGCCCGAGCGACTCGGCCAGGTCCTTGCCGATCCGGGCGACCGGCGGCCGCGCGGTGCCGGCCAGCACCTGGTCGCCGTCGAGCAGCGAGCCCAGGTCGATCAGCTGGTGCCAGGTGGCGAGGACCGCCTGGTTCTCGGCCGGCTGCGCGGCACGGGCGGCCGCGACGCTCGGACGGACCGGGCTCGGCAGCGTGCTGCCGGGCAGCCCGCCCAGCTCACGACGGACCGCGTTGACGTCGCCGGTGTTCAGGCTGACGTCGAGCAGGGCGGCGATCGCCTCCAGCACCCGGCCGTCGGTCATCGCGGTGCTCTTCAGCACCGCGCCGAACGACCGGAGCCGGCCCTCCCAGTCCATGTACGTGCCGGCCTTCTCCACGGCCGGCGCGATCGGCAGGACCACGTCGGCCCGCCGGGTCACGGCGCTCTGCCGCATCTCCAGGCTGACCAGGAACGGCACCGTGTCCAGCGCGTTCTCGGCGAGCGTCGGGTCGGCCAGGTCGGCCGGGTCCACACCGCCGACCAGCAGGGCGCCGAGGGTGCCGTCCGCGGCCGCCGCGATGATCCGGTCGGTGTCGCGGCCGGGGGTGCCGGGCACGACTCCGGCGTCGACCTTCCAGGCCAGCGACAACGCGGCTCGGGCCGCGTCGTCGGTCACCGGACGGCCGCCGGGCAGCAGGTTGGGCAGGCAGCCGGCGTCGATCGCGCCGCGGTCGCCGGCCCGGCGGGGCACCCACGCGAGCTTGGCGCCGGTGCGAGCGGCCAGGTCGGCGGCCGCGCTGAGCGCGCCCGGCACGGTGGCCAGGCGCTCCCCGACGATCAGCAGGGCGCCGGGTGCGCCGAGTGCCTCGGCCACCGCGGCGTCGGACGCGAGGATGTGCGCCTCGTCACCGGGGACTGCCGCGACGAGCGCGGCGCCGATCTTCTCCAGACCGCGGGAGAGGTACGCCGAGACAGCCGTGACCCGGAGCTTCCGGCGGATGTGGCCCTTGCGCAGGCGCAGGAAGAGGATCGGTGACTCCTCCTCCGGCTCCAGTCCGGCGAGCACCACCGACGGGGCGTTCTCCACCTGCTCGTACGTCACCTCGGTGATCCCGGCGACCGCGGCGGCCAGGAAGTCGGCCTCCTCGGTGGTGGTCACCGGCGAGCCGGTCGCGCGCAGCGGCCGGGCCCGGAAGTCGACGTCGTTGGTGCCGAGGACGGTCCGGGCGAACTTCGCGTAGGCGTACGCGTCCTCGACGGTGAGCCGGCCGCCGGTGAGGACACCCACGCCGCGCTCCTTGGCGGCCTTGAGCCCCTCGGCCGCCGCGAGCAGCGCCTCACTCCAGGAGGCTTCCCGCAGCTCGCCGGTCTTGGTGTCGCGGATCTGCGGGGTCAGGATGCGGTCGGTGGCGGTGGCGTAGCGGAAACCCCAGCGGCCCTTGTCGCAGTTCCACTCCTCGTTCACCGCCGGGTCGTCACCGGCCAGCCGGCGCAGCACCTTTCCACGGCGGTGGTCGGTGCGCTGCGAGCAGCCGGAGGCGCAGTGCTCACAGGCGCTCGGCGTGGAGACCAGGTCGAACGGGCGGGCCCGGAACCGGTACTGCTCGCCGGTCAGCGCGCCGACCGGGCAGATCTGGATGGTGTTGCCGGAGAAGTACGAGTTGAACGCGACGTCGCCCTCGCCCTCGCCGACCTGCCCGTCGCCGGTGCCGGCGCCGCCGAAGAAGTCGTCCCGGTAGACGTTGATCTGCTCGCCGGAGGACCGGTCCATCAGGTCGATGAACTTGTCACCGGCGATCTCCTCGGAGAACCGGGTGCACCGCTGGCACAGCACGCAGCGCTCGCGGTCGAGGAGCACCTGGCTGGAGATGTGGATCGGCTTCTCGTACTCCCGCTTCTCCTCCTTGAACCGCGAGTCGGCGCGGCCGGTGCTCATCGCCTGGTTCTGCAGCGGGCACTCACCGCCCTTGTCGCAGGTGGGGCAGTCGAGCGGGTGGTTGATCAGGAGCAGCTCCATCACGCCGGCCTGCGCCTTCGCGGCGACCGGCGAGCTGAGCTGGGTCTTGACCACCATGCCCTCGGCCACCGTCTGGGTGCAGGAGGCGACCGGCTTGCGCTGGCCCTCCACCTCGACGAGGCACTGCCGGCAGGCGCCGGCCGGGGCGAGCAGCGGGTGGTCGCAGAACCGCGGGATGGCGATGCCCATCCGCTCGGCGACCCGGATGACCAGCTCGCCCTTCTCCGCGACGACCTCTACGCCGTCGATGATGAGAGAGACCTGATCGGCCCTCTTCTGAACATCCGTCATATCAGTGCGCTCCTACGAGGGACTTCTCGGAGAGCCGCGGCGCGGTGCGGCCCTCGATGTAGCCGAGGTAGTCGTCCCGGAACCACTTGAGCGTCGACACGACCGGCGTCGCCGCGCCGTCGCCGAGGCCGCAGAAGGACCGGCCGAAGATGTTGTCGGCGGTGTCCTGCAGGGTGTCCAGGTCCTTGACGGTGCCGTGACCGGCGAGAATCCGCCGGTAGGTGCGCACCATCCAGTAGTTGCCCTCCCGGCACGGGGTGCACTTGCCGCACGACTCGTGGTGGTAGAACTCCAGCCACCGCCACGTGTTGTAGACCGGGCAGTCCTGGTCCGAGAAGATCTGCATCGCCGTGGTGCCGAGGATCGAGCCGGCCGCCGCTACGCCCTCGAAGTCCATCGGGGTGTCGATGTGCTCGGCGGTCAGCAGCGGCGTCGACGAGCCACCCGGCGTCCAGAACTTCAGGTTGTGACCGGGCTGCATGCCGCCGGCCAGCTCGATCAGCTCGCGCAGGGTGATGCCGAGGCCGCACTCGTACTGACCGGGATTGACCACCCGGCCGGACAGCGAATAGATCATCGGGCCGGACGACTTCTCCGTGCCCATGCTCTTCCACCAGTCGGCGCCGCCCAGCACGATGTAGGGCACGCTGGCGATGGTGCCGACGTTGTTGACCACGGTCGGGCTGGCGTAGAGACCGGCGATCGCCGGGAACGGCGGGCGCAGACGGGGCTGCCCACGGAACCCTTCGAGAGAGTCCAGCAATGCGGTCTCTTCACCACAGATGTACGCCCCGGCGCCGCTGTGGACGACCAGGTCGAGGTCGAATCCCGAGCCAAGGATGTTCTTGCCGAGATACCCCTTGGCGTACGCCTCCTGGACGGCGTTGCGCAGCCGGCGAGCGGCGTGTACCGCCTCACCGCGGATGTAGATGAACGCCCGGTTCGCACGGATCGCGTAGGAGGCGATGATCGCGCCCTCGACCAGCGAGTGCGGGTCGTAGGTCATCAGCGGCAGGTCCTTGCAGGTGCCCGGCTCGCCCTCGTCGGCGTTGATCACCAGGTAGTGCGGCTTGCCGTCGCCCTGCGGGATGAAGCCCCACTTGAGGCCGGTCGGGAAGCCGGCGCCGCCGCGGCCGCGCAGGCCGGAGTCCTTGATCAGCTGGATCAGGTCGTCCGGGTGCACGTCGAGCGCCTTGCGGATCGCGCGGTAGCCGTCCAGCTGCTCGTAGACCCCGATCTGCCAGGCGTCCGGCGACAGCCAGCGCTTGGTCAGGACCGGGGTGAGTTTCTGCAGGACCTCCTGCCGTGGCTGGGTCACTTCGCTCCCTCCCCACCACTCGGGCGGGCGTCACCGGCGGGCTTGGCGTCGGAGGCCGGCTTGTTCGCGGCCACGCCGGCCGCCTCGGCCTTGGTGGCCACCTCGTCCTTGGGCAGCGGCTTGGTCTTGGTGATCGGGGTGTCCGGGTCGAACCCGGCCACCGCGACACCGTGCTCCTGCGCGAGCCGCACGCCGCGCAGGGTGGGTGCGCCGGCCACGCCGTCGGCGACCGCCCCGTCGCGGGGGTCCGCGAACCCGGCGAGCTGGTACTGCATCTCCTTGAGCGAGCAGATCCGCGCACCACGCGCCGGGGTGTGCTCGCGGCCCTGGCGCAGGTTCTCCACCAGCTCGACTGCGCTCTCCGGGGTGGCCTGGTCGACGGTGAAGTCGTAGTTGACCGTCACCACCGGCGCGTAATCGCAGGCCGCGAGGCACTCGGCGTGCTCCAGCGTGATCTTGCCGTCGGCCGTGGTCTCGTCGTGGCCGACGCCGAGGTGCTCGACCAGCTGGTCGTACACCTCCTGGCCGCCCAGGACGTTGCAGAGGGTGTTGGTGCAGACGCTGACCAGGTACTCACCGGTGGGCCGGCGCTTGTACATGGTGTAGAAGGTCGCGACCGCCCCTACCTGGGCCTTGTTGATGCCCAGCACCTCGGCGCAGAACGCCACCCCGTTCGGGCTGACGTACCCCTCCTCGGTCTGCACCAGGTGCAGCAGCGGCAGCAGGGCCGAGCGCTCCCGGCCGGCCGGGTACCGGGCCAGGATCTCCCTGGCCGGTTCGAGAAGTTTCGCCGCCAGCGGTTCGGCGGCCGGCGAGAATTCCACCGTTGTCATCGGTCACACCCACCCATCACGGGATCCAGCGAAGCGCCGCCGGCGATCACGTCGGCCAACAGGGCGCCCTCGGCCATCGCGGGAATGGCCTGGAGGTTCACGAAGCTCGGCTCGCGGTAGTGCACCCGGTACGGATGGGTGCCCCCGTCGGAGACCGCGTGCACGCCGAGTTCGCCACGCGGGTGCTCGACCGCGACATAGACTTGGCCGGGCGGAACCCGGAAGCCCTCGGTGACGAGCTTGAAGTGGTGGATCAGCGACTCCATCGACTGACCCATGATCTTGGCGACGTGTTCGAGGGAGTTCCCGAGCCCGTCGAGGCCGAGCGCCAGCTGCGACGGCCAGGCGATCTTCTTGTCCTCGATCCAGATCGGCCCGGGCTTGAGACGGTCCAGAGCCTGCTCGACGATCTTCAGCGACTCCCGGATCTCCGCCATCCGGACCAGGTACCGGCCCCAGACGTCGGCGGTCGTCGCGGTCGGCACGTCGAACTCGTAGTTCTCGTAGCCGCAGTACGGCATGGTCTTGCGCAGGTCCCAGGGCAGGCCCGCCGAGCGCAGCACCGGGCCGGTGATGCCGAGCGCGAGGCACCCGGTCACGTCCAGCACGGCGACGCCCTGTGTCCGCTGCTGCCAGATGATCTGGCCGGACAGCATGGCCTCGTACTCCTTGAGCTTCTTCGGCAGGTATTTGAGGAAGTCGCGGATCTTGCGGATCGCGGACTCCGGCACGTCCTGCGCGAGGCCGCCGGGGCGGATGTAGCCGTTGTTCATCCGCAGGCCGGAGGTCTCCTCGAAGATGTCGAGGATGTACTCCCGCTCGCGGAAGCCGTACAGCATCATCGAGATCGCGCCCAGCTCCATGCCCGTGGTCGCGAGCCAGACCAGGTGCGAGGCGATCCGCTGGAGCTCCATGAACATGACGCGGATCGTGTTGGTCCGCTCGGTGATCTGGTCGGTGACGCCGAGCAGCTTCTCCACCGCGAGGCAGTAGGCCACCTCGTTCGACATGTTCGCGAGGTAGTCCATGCGGGTCACGAAGGTGACGCCCTGCGTCCAGTTCCGGTATTCGAGGTTCTTCTCGATGCCGGTGTGCAGGTAGCCGATGACCGGACGGGCCTCGGTGACCGTCTCGCCCTCGAGCTCCAGCACGAGCCGGAGCACGCCGTGTGTCGACGGGTGCTGCGGGCCCATGTTGACGACGATCTTCTCGTTGCTGAGCGGGTCGATGCTGGACGTGATGCTGTCCCAGTCGCCACCGGTGACCGTGAAGACCCGGCCCTCGGTCGTCTCGCGCTCGGCTGCGTACTCAGATGTGGTCACTGGTAGACCCTCCGCTGGTCGGGAGGCGGAATCTCGGCGCCCTTGTACTCGACGGGCACGCCGCCGAGTGGGTAGTCCTTGCGCTGGGGGTGGCCCTCCCAGTCGTCCGGCATGAGGATGCGGGTGAGGTTCGGGTGGCCGGCGAAGACGACGCCGAACATGTCGTAGACCTCGCGCTCCTGCCAGTCCGCGGTCGGGTAGACCCGGGTGACGCTCGGAACGGTGACGCCCTCGGCCACCGCGACCTCCAGCCGCACGCGGCGGCGATAGGTCATCGAAGTCAATTGATAAGCGACGTGAAAACGGCGCTCGTCGGAGCTGAGATAATCCACTCCGTCAACGGACGAACACAGTTCGAAGCGCAGCGAGGCGTCGTCACGCATTACCTGACACACCTCGGCGATGTGCTCGGCACGTACGTGAAGTGTGAGTTCGGCCCTATCTACGACCACCTTCTCGATGGCTTCGGAGAGGGCCGGATAAGCTTCTTCCAACGCGTCATAGACGTCGTCGAAATACCCGCCGTAAGGCCGTGGGCTGTCAAAAACAGCAGGTCGAGGGCGGACCAGGCGACCGAAGCCGGAAACGTCTCCGGTCCCCTTGACGCCGAACATGCCCTTATCCGGGCTGGGCGGCGTCTGTGCCGGAGCACCCAATTCGGCGCCCGCCGGGACACTACCCTGAGTTCCGGGCTCAATACTCATTTGTGGGCCTCCCGCAAATGCGGCTGGAGCTTCATCCAGTTCTCGATCCGCAATTGCTCTTCGCGTCCCTCTTTGACGGCCTGGGTCCATTCCTCACGACGGACCTTGTCCACACGGTAGGACGACGGCATGGCTCCCGGGGCGACGATCGGAGTTCGGCCCTCGGCCTGCCGAGCTTCGAGCATCTTCCGGCCGTTGGGGCCGAGGGGTTGCGCCATGACCTTCTCGCGCATCTTGAGGATCGCGTCGATCAGCATTTCCGGGCGCGGGGGACAGCCCGGGAGGTAGACGTCGACCGGAATGATGTGGTCGACACCCTGGACGATCGCGTAGTTGTTGAACATCCCGCCGGAGGACGCACAGACACCCATCGAGATCACCGATCGCGGCTCGGGCATCTGGTCGTAGATCTGCCGGACCACCGGGGCCATCTTCTGACTGACCCGGCCCGCCACGATCATCAGGTCGGCCTGACGGGGCGAGGCCCGGAACACCTCCATCCCCCAGCGACCGAGGTCGTAGTGGGGACCACCGGAGGCCATCATCTCGATGGCGCAGCAGGCGAGGCCGAACGTGGCGCCCCAGAACGACGACTTCCGAGCGTAGTTGGACAGTTTCTCGACGCTCGTCAGCAGGATGCCTGCCGGGAGTTTCTCTTCGATTCCCATGTCGCAATGCCTTCCAGTGAGAAGACCTAAAAAGTCGTTGGGGTCAGTCCCAGTTGAGGCCGCCGCGCCGCCATACGTACGCGTAGGCGATGAAGACGGTGAGGATGAACAGGACCATCTCCACGAACCCGAACAGGCCGAGCATGTCGAAGGAGACGGCCCACGGGTACAGGAAGATGGTCTCGATGTCGAAGATGATGAAGAGCATGGCGGTCAGGTAGAACTTCACCGGGAACCGCCCGCCACCGATCGGCGTTGGCGCCGGCTCGATTCCGCACTCATAAGCGTCGAGTTTCGCGCGGTTGAAGCGCTTGGGCCCGACGATGGGGGCGACGGACACCGAGAACAACGCGAACAGGGCGCCTAGAATCAGCAACCCGACGATCGGGACATAAGGGTTGATCGTCATTTCTACTCCCGTACGACTGTTAGCCGCTTCACACTAGTTACTGTGGTTGTGCTGTCCTTTGGTCGGGGTGCCTGATTTGCCTGATTTCCAAGTCAGACGGAGGGCGCCACCTTGGTCAAACCGTTGATGATGCGATCCATGGCGTCGCCACCCCGGGGGTCGGTGAGGTTGGCCAGGAGCTTGAGGACGAACTTCATGAGCAGGGGCTGCGGCATGCCGTACTTGGTCGCCAACCTCATGATCTGCGGATTGCCGATCAGCTTCACGAAGATCCCGCCGATCCGGTAATAACCACCGAACCGGAGACTCAACTCGGCGGGGTACGCCTGGAGAGCCCGCTCGCGCTCGGGGCCGAACGGACGGGCCAGGGCCTGCACCGCCACCTCGGCCGCCATCTCGCCGGACTCCATCGCGTAGGCGATGCCCTCGCCGTTCATCGGGTTGACCATGCCGCCGGAGTCGCCGACCAGCAGCACGCCACGGGTGTAGTGCGGCACCCGGTTGAAGCCCATCGGCAGAGCGGCGCCCAGGGTCGGGCCGTCCGCGTTGTCCTCGTCGCGCAGGCCCCACTCCTCGGGGGTGCTGCCGAGCCAGTCGGTGAGCAGGTGCCGGTAGTTCGTCTTGCCGAACGCGTCGGATGAGTTGAGGATGCCGAGGCCCACGTTGACCCGGCCGTCGCCCAGCCCGAAGATCCAGCCGTAGCCGGGCAGGAGCCGCGCCGGGTCCTGCGCGCTGCGCAGCTCCAGCCAGGACTCCAGGTAGTCGTCGTCGGCCTTGACCGCCGAGTGGTAATACCGCCGGACCGCCACACCGAGCGGCCGGTCGTCGCGCTTGGCCAGGCCGAGCGCGAGGGGGAACTTGCCGGAGACGCCGTCCGCGGTGATCACCAGCGGAGCCCGGAACTGAGCCGGCTCCTTGCCGGGACCGACCTTGGCCTCGACGCCGATCACGTAGCCGTCGTCGTTCTGCACCGGGCCGGTGACGTTCACCCCGGTCCGCAGCAGGGCGCCGGCCTCGACCGCGCGCCGGGCCAGCATGTCGTCGAAGTCCATCCGGGTACGGACGAGGCCGTAGTTGGGGAAGCTGGCCAGCTCGGGCCAGTCCAGCTCGAGCCGGACGCCGCCACCGATCACCCGCAGGCCCCGGTTCTGCAGCCAGCCCGCTTTCTCCGAGGTGTCGACACCCATCCGGATGAGCTGGCGGACCGCGCGCGGGGTCAGGCCGTCGCCGCAGACCTTCTCGCGGGGGAACTCGGTCTTCTCCAGGAGCAGGACCCGGACGCCGTGCCGAGCCAGGTGGTACGCCGCCGCGGAACCGCCCGGGCCCGCTCCGACCACGATCACGTCCGCCTCGTCGGCGACGGGCCCACTCGCTACGTGGTCGTTCACGGTCCAACCTCCGCCTCGCTCGGGATGCTCGTGAATTAGTTCACAAGCATGCCTCGATCGGAGTCTAGGCCGACAATCGAAGATCTTTGCGCTTAGGTCCGCCTAATTGTTTCGCCCGGACTAACGTCCCT
Source organism: Actinoplanes philippinensis (assembly GCF_900113015.1). Classification (GTDB taxonomy): domain Bacteria; phylum Actinomycetota; class Actinomycetes; order Mycobacteriales; family Micromonosporaceae; genus Actinoplanes; species Actinoplanes philippinensis. The sequence goes on along the minus strand of NZ_FONV01000014.1, from coordinate 94,108 downwards.
GCTCAGGCACCTGAAGGACCCGGTCCGCCACGCCGAGAGCCGGACCGTCAAGGTGCTCGCGGATGGTTCCCCCCATCGCCCGGTCGAGGGCCACGATCAGCCCTTCGACAAGATCCTGGGCGAGATCGGGGTCCTGCGCCGCGACCGCCCGGAGCCGGGTGGCCAGCTCGGTGGCACGGCGCTCACCCGCCTCACCCTCGTCGATGGGGAGGTCGATGTCGGTGTCGTCGAGTTGTCCGATATCAGTCATGATCCGAGCAAAGCAGCGCATTCACCGCTTTGTTCAGCGAATGACGGTTTTACACCCGAGTGGCCCGATGCAGGGCCACGATCCCGCCGGTCAGGTTGCGCCAGCCGACCCGATCCCACGGGCCGGCCCCGGCGATCCGGGTCGCCAGGCCCTGCTGGTCGGGCCAGGCCCGGATGGACTCGGCGAGATAGACATACGCCTCGGGGTTGCTCGCCACCGCACGCGCCACGGCCGGCAGCGAGCGCATCAGATATTGCAGGTAGACGGTCCGGAAGGGGCCGTTGACCGGGTGGCTGAACTCGCACACCACCAGACGCCCGCCCGGCCGGGTCACCCGGGCGAACTCCCGCAGCGCCGCACCGGTGTCGACCACGTTGCGCAGCGCGAAGGAGATCGTCACGGCGTCGAAGGTGGCATCCGCGAAGGGCAGCCGCAGCGCGTCACCGGCCAGCAGCGGCACCTCGGCCCGCACCCGGCGACCGGCCCGCAGCATGCCCACCGAGATGTCCGCGCCGACCGCGAACGCGCCCGACCGGCTCAGCTCCTCGGTCGACACCCCGGTGCCCGCGCCGACATCCAGCACCCGCTCCCCCGGCCGCAGCCCGAGGGCCGCCCGGGTGGAACGCCGCCACCCCCGGTCCTGCCCGAAGGAGATCACCGTGTTGGTGAGGTCGTACCGATTCGCCACGCCGTCGAACATCTCGGCGACCTCGTGCGGCTGCTTGTCCAGATCTGCGCGCGTCACGAGGCAAGCCTGCCAGATAACAGAACGGGCGGGATGGTCACCCATCCCGCCCGTGCCTTGTGCGTTATATATACGACCGCCATCGGTCGGGTCCGAATGCTCGTCACCCACGCTGACCGCGGCAGGCGACGTATAAGTGTTCCGGTGCCTTACACAGGCAACGTAACCAGCGGAAAGGACCCGGTACAGCCAACCGGCGGGCTCGTTACGAAGGAGCAACCCAGCCTCACCGGTCCGACGACCCGAACCTGGCCGAACGGCTGACTGCCACCCCCCGAACGGACCGGTTCGGTCAGGCGACGTCGACCATCGGGAGCTGTTTACGGCCCCCGCCGGGCAGCGCGATCGAGGAGAAGTGCGAGACCACGCGGTCGTCGGTCGGGTCGTCGGCCGGCGTGTGGTGCACGGCGAGATGCCTGTACCAGGTGTCACGCCAGGCCGGGATCCGGTCCGCCGTACGAATCATCGAGATCAGCTCCTGCAGGTTCGACCGGTGCTTGGCGCCGGCCGAGGAGATCACGTTCTCCTCCAGCATGATCGAGCCCAGGTCGTCGACGCCCATGTGCAGCGAGAGCTGGCCGATGTCCTTGCCGGTGGTCAGCCAGGACGCCTGCAGGTGGGACACGTTGTCGAAGAAGAGCCGGGAGACCGCGATGAACCGCAGATACTCCATGGTGGTGGCCTGGGTGCGGCCCTTGAGATGGTTGTTCTCCGGCTGGTAGGTCCACGGGATGAAGGCCCGGAAGCCGCCGACCTCGTGCGACTGCTCCACCGCCACGTCCTGGTAACCGTTCGCCACGGCCAGGTCCTGCACGTCACGGATCATCCGGATGTGCTCGATGCGCTCGGCGTTGGTCTCACCCGTACCCATCATCATGGTCGCGGTCGAGGAGAGGCCGTGCCGATGCGCGATGGCCATCACCTCCAGCCACCGGGCGCCGCTCTCCTTGAGCGGGGCGATCGCCTTGCGCGGGCGGTCCGGGAGCATCTCGGCGCCGGCCCCGGCGATCGAGTCGAGCCCGGCCGCCTTGATCCGGATCACCGCCTCCTCGATGGAGACACCGTCGACCTTGGCCATGTGCAGGATCTCGCTCGGGCCGATCGAGTGGATCGCGAGCTGCGGGAACGCCTGCTTGACCGAGGAGAAGAGATGCTCGTAATACGCCACCCCGAAGTCGGGGTGGTGGCCACCCTGGAGCATCACCTGGGTGGCGCCGAGGTCGACCGCCTCACCCGCCCGCCGCAGGATCTCCTCGGTCGGGTGCGCCCAGCCCTCCTTGTGCTTGGGGGCCCGGAAGAACGCGCAGAACTTGCACGCCGTCACGCAGACGTTCGTGTAGTTGATGTTGCGGTCGATCAGGTAGGTGACGATGCCCTCCGGATGACGCCGGCGCCGGACCGCGTCGGCCGCCTCGCCCAGCGCGTGGAACGGGGCCTCCGTGTAGAGCAGCAGCGCCTCCTCGGGCGTGATCCGCCCGCCGTCGGCGCCGCGCTGCAGGATGCTGTCGATCTCCGGATTCGCGGTCACGATCTGAAGCGTACGTCCAGCGGCCGTCAACCGTCAGCGGCGAGGGTCACCGGGGCGGCCCCTGCCGGCGGATAGGCTCGACGGGTCGTCGCGGGGGGTTCGCTCCCGTCGTCCAGGGGGTGCGAGTGCTCGTCGTGCACGGTGGATGGGTGCCCGGCCGCGGGCTGGTCATCTGGGCCGAGGATCCGGGCCTGCCGTCGGCCACCACCTCGCGCGCGCGATCCCGGCCACACCCGTTCGCCACCGCCGAGCTTCCGGACGTGCCCGGGGCGGTCGCCGGTGCGGCGCAGCTCACGCTCCCGTCGGCCGGCGGTGGCCCGCTGCCGTCGCCGGAGACCGGCCTGGAGACCACGGCCCGGGGCGTCCGGCTCGCGGTCTGGACGGTTCCGGCGCTGACCGTGCCCGGTCCGGAGGCGCTCGCCGTCCTCGGGTCGCTCGCCGAGCCCGATCCGGACGCGCCGTGGGTCGCCGGGTCGTCGCTGCGCTACCTGAGCCTGCTCGCCGGGTATGCGTGCGACCTGGCCCGGCGCGGCCGGATGCTGCCGCAGCTGGTGATCGAGGGCGGGATGCCCACGGCTCGCTGGCGGCCGGTGCTGACCGGCGGCGACACCGCCTCCTTCCGGGACTTCGCGGCCGGCATGCCGCCGGTGGTCCGCGCCTTCGGCGAAGGTCAATCCCTGGGGCGTACGGTGCGCGACGCCCTCGAATGGATGCTCGACAGCGCGGCCCGGGCCGTCCTGCCGGACCGGTTGATGGTCGGCCAGCGCCCCGGGCCGAAAGCCGCCCTCCCCGACCGCTGGCTCGCCGCGCTGACCGGTGACCCGGCGCTCCCGGGCGCCGCCGATGCCGACGTCCGTGACCTGCGCCGGGCTCTCGACGACTGGATGCGCGCCGCCAACGAGGCGCACGGGCCGATCCGGGTCAGCTTCCGGCTGATCGAGCCGGCGCCGGAGACCGACGTGTGGGCGATGGAGTTCGCGCTGCAGTCGGCCGAGGACCCGGCGCTCTATCTGCCGGCCGCGGACCTGTGGGCCGGCGCCCGTTTCCCCGGCCTGCCCCGCCGCCCCGACGAGACCCTGCTCGCCGGGCTGGGCCGCGCGGTCCGCCTGTTCCCGTTACTGCACGTGGCGCTGCTCGAGCAGCGCCCGGCCGAGATGACTCTCAGTACTGCCGAGGCCTACGAGTTTCTGCGTCAGGCCGCCCCGCTGCTGCAGGCCGCCGGGTTCGGGGTGCAGCTGCCGGCGTGGGCCGGGCGGAAGGCGGTGGGCCTCAAGATGACCACCCGCACGAAGTCGAAGTCCGGTTCCGGGCAGGCCGCTGCGGACTCCGGGTTCGGCCTGGAGCAGCTCGTCGACTTCCGCCTGGACCTGGTGATCGGCGACAGCGTGGTGAGCGCCGAGGAGCTGGCCGAGCTGGCCCGGCTCAAGGTGCCGATGGTCCGGGTCCGCGGGCAGTGGGTGGAGCTCGACGACCGGCAGCTGAAGGCGGCGCTCAAGGCGGTCGGGCAGCGGCGCGAGGGCGAGATGACCGCGGGAGAGCTGCTGCGGCAGGTGGTCGAGGGCGGCGACGAGGATCTGCCGCTGGTCGAGGTGGACGCCGACGGCGATCTCGGTGATCTCCTCTCCGGGCAGGCTGCCGAGCGGTTGAGCCCGATGGCCACTCCGGCCGGATTCCAGGGAGTGCTCCGGCCGTACCAGGAGAGGGGTCTGTCGTGGTTGACCTTCTTGGGTCGCCTCGGCCTGGGCGGGGTCCTCGCTGACGACATGGGGCTGGGCAAGACCGCCCAGACGTTGTCGCTGCTGCTCACCGACGAGGGCGCGAAGACCCTGCTGGTCTGCCCGATGTCGCTGGTCAGCAACTGGTTCAAGGAGGCCGGCCGGTTCGCGCCGGGGCTGCGCGTCTACGTGCACCACGGCGGCACCCGGATGCGGGGCGAGGAGTTCGACGAGGCGGTCGCCGGGGCGGACCTGGTGATCACCACGTATGGGACTGCGCTGCGTGATCTGGCGACACTACGCACGGTGACCTGGAGCCGGGTGGTCTGCGACGAGGCTCAGGCGATCAAGAACAGTGGCACCCGGCAGTCGCAGGCGGTCCGGGCCATCCCGGCGCGGACCCGGGTGGCGCTGACCGGCACCCCGGTGGAGAACCATCTCGCCGAGCTGTGGTCGATCATGGATTTCTGCAATCCCGGGCTGCTCGGGCCGGCGAAGCGGTTCCGCCGCCGGTTCCAGGAGCCGATCGAGAGCCGGCAGGACGAGGACGCCACCGCCGCCCTGAAACGGGCCACCGGACCGTTCGTGCTACGCCGCCTCAAAACCGACAAGAGCATCATCTCGGACCTGCCGGAGAAGAACGAGATGAAGGTGTGGTGCTCGCTCACTCCCGAGCAGGCCACCCTCTACCAGGCCGTGGTCGAGGACATGATGGCCGAGATCGAGAGCAGCGAGGGCATTCAGCGCCGCGGCAACGTGCTGGCCGCGATGATGAAGCTGAAGCAGGTCTGCAACCATCCGGCCCACCTGCTCAAGGACGGCTCCCGGCTGCCCGGGCGGTCCGGCAAGCTGGCCCGCCTGGAGGAGCTGGCCGACGAGATCATCGAGGACGGCGACAAGGCCCTGATCTTCACGCAGTACGCCGAGTGGGGCACGCTGCTGCAGCCCTACCTCGCCGCGCACACCGAACGACCGGTGCTCTGGCTGCACGGCGGCCTGAGCAAGGCCCGCCGGGACGAGCTGGTCGAGCGCTTCCAGACGTCCGGCGAGCCGATGCTGTTCCTGCTGTCGCTCAAGGCGGCCGGCACCGGCCTCAACCTGACCGCCGCCAACCACGTCGTCCACTTCGACCGGTGGTGGAACCCGGCGGTCGAGGACCAGGCCACCGACCGGGCCTTCCGGATCGGGCAGTCGCGCAACGTGCAGGTCCGTAAGTTCATCTGCACCGGGACGCTGGAGGAGAAGATCGACGCGATGATCGAGCGGAAGAAGGCGCTGGCCTCCTCGGTCGTCGGGACCGGCGAGGAGTGGATCACCGATCTGAGCACCGACCAGCTGCGGGAGCTGTTCTCGCTGGACCCGGCGGCGGTGCGCTGAGATGGCCTTCTTCGAGCACGGCCGGCCGATCGAGGTGGACGGCGGGCTCGCCGTCCGGTCCCAGCGCGGCAAGATCGGCGAGCAGTGGTGGTCGCGCCGGTTCGTGGACGTCCTGGAGGAGATGTGCGACCCCGGCCGGCTCGCGCGCGGCCGCAACTACGCGCGCAAGGGCCAGGTGATGGACTTCGCGCTCTCCCCGGGGCGGGTGCTGGCCCGCGTCCAGGGGTCGCGGCCGAAGCCGTACGAGGTGACCGTCCGGGTCCCCGCCTATGACGACGCCCGCTGGTCGGACGCGATCGACGCCCTCGCGTCCCGGGCCCTCTACCGGGCCGCGCTGCTGGCCGGTGACATGCCGCACGAGATCGTCGAACTCTTCACCGAGCTGGGGCTGCCGCTCTTCCCGGAGCGGCTGGACATCGACTGCAACTGCCCGGACTGGGGGGTGCCCTGCAAGCACGGGTCGGCGGTGCTCTACGTGCTGGCCGAGGCGTTCGACGACGACCCGTTCCTGGTGCTGGCGTGGCGTGGCCGCGGCCGGGACGAGCTGCTCGACGCGCTGCGCGGCACCCCCGAGCCGTCGGAGACGATCGACCCGCTGGCGATCGACGAGGAGCCGCTGGACGCCCGGCTGGCCGATTTCTGGTCGCCGGCGATCAGCCTGGGCCGGCTGCGGGAGCGGCCCGCGCGCGGCGTGACCCCACCGGAGCTGCTGCTCCGCGCCCTCGACGCGCCACCGGTGAAGGTGCGACACGTACCCCTCACCGACGTGCTTCGCCCGCATTACCGTGACCTGGCGAAACCTGACGCGGACGGGTAGCGCTGAGTCCATCGTGGACCGATCGTGGGTTAGTCCACGATGGACGCAGCGTTACGTCACGCTACCAGGCGTGTTCATCGACAACTAGCTACAGGAGTGGTTCATGAGCGAGATGACCTACCGGCGCCTGGGCGACTCGGGTCTGGTGGTGTCCGTGGTCGGGATCGGGTGCAACAACTTCGGCCGCAAACTCGACGCGGACGGCACCCGCGAGGTCGTCGACGCGGCCATCGACGCCGGCATCAACCTGTTCGACACCGCCGACATCTACGGCACCCCGCACGGCTCGTCCGAGCAGCTGCTCGGCGCCGCGCTCAAGGGCCGCCGCGACGAGGTGGTGCTGGCCACCAAGTTCGGCATGGACATGGAGGGTCTCAACGGGCGCGACTTTGGGGCCCGTGGCTCGCGGCGCTACATCGTCCGGGCGGTCGAGGCCTCGCTGCGGCGGTTGGAGACCGACCACATCGACCTCTATCAGCTGCACGCCCCCGACCCGGCCACCCCGATCGAGGAGACGCTGGCCGCGCTCGACGACCTGGTCCGCTCGGGGAAGGTGCGCTACCTGGGCAACTCCAACTTCTCCGGCTGGCAGATCGCCGACGCCGACTGGGTCGCCCGCAGCGGCACCATGGCCCGGTTCATCAGCGCGCAGAACCAGTACAGCCTGCTGGAGCGGAGCGTCGAGACCGAGGTGATCCCGGCCTGCGAGCGGTTCGGTCTGGGATTCCTGCCGTTCTTCCCGCTCGAGTCGGGCCTGCTCACCGGCAAGTACCGGCGCGGCGAGCAGCCGCCGGCCGGCACCCGGATGGCCAACGAGCGGTACGCGTCGTGGCTCGCCCGCGCCGACTGGGACACCATCGAGGCGCTGACCGCCTTCGGCGCCGAACGGGACCGCAGCCTGCTGGAGGTGGCCGTCGCCGGTCTCGCCGCCCAGCCGGGGGTGACCAGTGTGATTGCCGGCGCCACCACGGCCGAGCAGGTCCAGGCGAACGCGGCGGCCGGCTCCTGGCGCCTGAGCGCGGCCGACGTGGCCGCGCTCGACAAGCTCCTCAACGGCTGACCTGACTGTTTACTCCGCGACGACGACGATCCTGCGGCGCCGGGCCAGGCGGTAAGCGATCAGGCCCGCCGCCAGCAGGGTGGCGCCCCCGGCCGCGAGCAGACCGGCCGGGGCGCCGGTGATCGGCAGGCCGCCGCCCTGGCCGCCGCCGGTCGTCTCAACCGTCAGGGCGGCCTGGTCGTTACCGCCCTTCGTGTCCTGCACACTGCCCTCGACCTGCACGGAACCGGCCTTGTACTCGGTCGCTTCGCGGATCTCGGCGGTGAGGGCGAACAGATTCCGGCCGTTGTCCGGCACGCTCTCCAGGACGACACAGACGAGATCCGTGACGGCGGACAGCTCGCCGCCCGGCTCGCCGACGTCGTCGATCGAGGTGCCCGGCAGGCAGCGCCGGTCGACGGTGGTCAGGGTGACTCCGGTGGGCAGCTTGACGTGCGCGTACTGCACCGCGTTCACCGACAGCGGGACGGTCGCGGACGGGCCGAGGTTGTGCACGCCCACCTCGGCCGTGGCCCGGTCGCCGACGGCTCCCTTGAAGACGCCACCGACAGCGGCGCTGTCCGCGAGCGTCTTCGGCACCGACACCGCGAACTCGGCGAAGTTGTCCTCCTCGTTGAGGTCCTCGACAGCGTCCGGCTCCCTGGCCGACCGGCGGGCCACCGGCTCCAGCGTCAGCTCCTCACCGGCCGCGCCGGCGGTCCGTCTCGCGAAGTCGAACACGAACCTGTCGGTCAGGCCGACCGCCGCCACGAAGACCGGGTAGTCGTACGGCCCGGCTGTGCCCTTCGGCACCGACACCCGCAGCGGGGTGTCCTCCGGCAGTGTGAAGACACCACCGGCGGCCAGCGTGTCGTTGAAGACGCAGACGAAACCGCCGATCTCCGCGTCCTGCTCGCAGTTGCGGTAGTTCAGCGCGGTCTTCACCCCGAGCGGCGACGCCACCACCAGGCCCAGCGCGGAGACGTCCTTGTCGCCGCTGTTGCGGACCGCCACCGGCACGTCCGCCGAGCCGCCCGGGCTCAGCGTCATGTCGGCGATGTCGTCGATCTCCAGGTCGACACCACCCTTGTCGGTACGCAGCACGATGATCGACGACCGGTCACTGGTCTGACCGCCGATCGACGTGGACAGCGCGATGGTTCCCGCCGGGTCGGCCGAGTCCCCCGCGACCGGCTTGACCGTGAACTTGACGCTGCGCCGCTGCCCCGCCTTCAGATCACCGATGTCGCAGATGTTCGCGACACAACCGGCCGGCGCCGCGAACCCCAGGTCGGCACTGATCGGCTCGGACGAGCTGCCGAAGGTGAGCCGCACATCCCGCACCGCGCTGTCACCGAGGTTGTAGAGGTCGAACTTCACCGTCTTCGACTGACCGTTGATGACGGTCACCGTCTCCGGACTGAGGATGCCGACGTAGTCGAACTCCCCCGTGCCCTCGGCGGCCCGCGCGGGCAGGGCGAGACCGCTGACGGCCAGCACGGAGACGGCCCCGGCCAGGGCAAAACGGGCGCGCAACAGCATCCTCACCGACTTCGGGCTCGGGAGCCGGCCCGAGATCGTCGGCCGGCGGGTCCGCGGATCCTAAAGCCGCCGCCGGCCGAGATCAAACGTCGGCGAACTCCGGACCCTCGGCGGGCAGGGCCGGCACCTCACCACGGGCCGCCGCACGCCGGGCGAACTCGCGCACCCCGGCGATCTGCCGCTCCCCCAGCGAGAAGTCGAGCGCCCGGAAGTAGTTGGCCAGCGTCGCCGCGTCGAACGGCTCCCATCGGGCCGCCGCCTCCGCCACCTCGTCGAGCTCGCCCAGGCACAGGTCACGGGACCGCTGGAAAGCCTCGTGCACATCCTTGACCAGGCCCGGATGCGCGGCGGCGAAGTCCTTCCGCACCGCCCAGACCGCGAAGACCATCGGCAGACCGGTCCACTCCTTCCACGCCTCCGCCAGGTCGATGACGAGCAGCCCGTTGCCGGGCGCCTCATACATCGCGCGGAGCGCGGGGTCGCCGATCAGCACACCGGCGTCCGCCTCCATGAGCATCTGGGCCAGGTCGGGTGGGCAGCGGAAATACTCGGGCTCCGCGCCATACCGCTCGGACAGCAGCATCTGCGCGAGCATGACGCCGGTCCGTGACGTGGAACCCAGCGCCACCGGCCGCCCGTCCAGCTCGGCCGGGGGCCGGGTGGAGATCAGATTGACCGAGAGGACCGGCCCGTCACTGCCGACCGCCAGGTCGGGCAGCAGCAGCAACTCGTCGGCATGCCGCAGATACTCGACGAGGGTGATCGGCCCGATGTCGAGATCTCCGGCGACGAGGCCGGCGCTGAGCCGCTCCGGCGTGTCCTTGTGCAGATCGACGTCGAGGAGGGCGCCCGAGCGCATCAGCCCCCAGTAGATGGGCAGGCAGTTGAGGAACTGGATGTGCCCGACCCGGGGCCGACGGACGCTGTCGCTCATGCTGCGACGTTATCCCCACTCCCGTCCCGCATGGTGGTCCGAGACCCGCTCCGTGGCTGAAATCGCACCCCGCCCCGATCGCGGCGCCGCGGCACGGGCTGGTAAATCGGTGGACGCGGCGGTGGGATCGCGTAGTGTTTAGGGCCGCTTGACGGCCGTGGTGAGCATGCACCGGACCGGACGTCCCCCGCGCCGTGGGGTGGCCGACCCGCCCTCTCGGATACGCGAGCAGCTCGTTCAACCTTCGAGGACGACCTGTGACTGCCACTGATGAGCTCGACGCCGAGCTCGCCGCCGAACGGACCCATCTCACCGAGTCCCGGGCCGCGTTACGCCGCATGCGCGACCGGGCCCAGGCGCTCTTCTCCACCGGTGACAAGGTCGCCGGCGACTCGTACACCGCCGAGCAACTCGGCCGGCACATGGCCCGCCGGGTCAAGGAGCTGGCCGACGACCCGGACACCCCGCTCTTCTTCGGCAAACTCGACATCGAGGCCGAGCATTTCCACATCGGGCGGCGGCACGTCACCGACGACGCCGGGGAGCCCATGGTGCTCGACTGGCGGGCGCCGCTGTCGCGGTCGTTCTACCGGGCCAGCGTGCGTGACCCGCAGAACATCCGGACCCGCCGCCGGTTCGGGTTCGTCAAGGGTGAGCTGACCAGCTTCGAGGACGAGCATCTGGACCGCGGCGAGGAGCTGGGGACCAGCAGCCGCATCCTGACCGCCGAGATCGAGCGTCCACGTGTCGGGCCGATGCGGGACATCGTCGCGACCATCCAGCCGGAACAGGACGAGCTGGTCCGCGCCGACCTGGCCGACTCGATCTGCGTGCAGGGCGCGCCGGGCACCGGCAAGACGGCGGTCGGCCTGCACCGGGCCGCCTACCTGCTCTATCTGCACCGGGAGCGGCTGCGCAAGTCGAAGGTGCTGATCGTCGGGCCGAACACGGCGTTCCTCTACTACATATCGGCGGTGCTGCCGACGCTCGGCGAGGTCGAGGTGCTCCAGTCCACGCTGGACGAGCTGGTCGGCCGGGCGCCGGTCAAGGCAGGCGACTCGGCCGCCGCCACTGCTCTCAAACATGACGTACGGATGGCGACGGCACTCCACCGGGCCCTGTGGAACCGGATCACCAAGCCCGCCGACCCGATCATGGTGTCGGACGGCTCCTACCGCTGGCGGATCGACGTGGAGCCGCTGCGACGGATCGTCGACGAGGCACGGCGGGAGGGTCTGCCGTACGCGGTGGGCCGGGAACGGGTGCGTGCCCGGGTGGTCGGCCTGCTCCAGCGCCAGTCGGAGTACCGGACCGGCAACTCACCGAGCGAGACGTGGCTGCGCCGGATGAGCAAGATCGGGCCGGTGACGGAGTTCCTGGAGGCGACCTGGCCGGCCGTCACCCCGGAGGCGCTGGTGGTGGCCCTGCTGACCGAGCCGGAGCTGGCCGGGGACGTGTTCACCGAGGAGGAACGGGACACGATCCGCTGGGTGAAACCGCCGAAGACGGTGAAGTCGGCGCGGTTCAGCGCGGCCGATCTGGTGCTCCTCGACGAGGCCGCCGGACTCCTCGAACGAGAGGTCAGTTTCGGTCACGTGGTGGTGGACGAGGCACAGGACCTGTCCCCCATGCAGGCCCGGGCGATCGCGCGGCGCAGCGAGCACGGGTCGATCACGCTGCTCGGGGACCTCGCGCAGGGCACCGCCCCGTGGGCCACCACCGACTGGCGGGACATCCTCGCTCACCTGGGCAAACCGGAGGCCTCCGTGGTGCCGCTGACGGTCGGGTTCCGCGTACCGGAAGCTGTGGTGACCCTGGCCAACCGCCTCCTGCCGGCGCTCGGGGTGAACGTGCCGGAGGCCGTGTCGTTGCGCCGCGACGGCGATCTCGCCGTCATCGGCGTGCCGGCGGCCGCCGACCTGGACGCGCGGACGATGGCCGAGGTGACCGCCGCCCTGACCCACGAGGGCTCGGTCGCGGTGATCGCTGCCGACGCCGCGGTGGACCGGCTCCGGGCCCACCTGGACGCCGCGGGCATCGAGCACGCCACGCCGGACGACGTCGACAATCCGGCGCGCGTCCTGGTGGTGCCGGCCACGATCGTCAAGGGCCTGGAGTACGACCACGTCATCGTGCACGAGCCGGCCGACATCGTGGCCGCCGAGCCGAAGGGCCTGAACCGCCTCTACGTGGTCCTGACCAGGGCGGTGACCCGGCTTTCGGTATTGCACTCGAAGCCGCTGCCGGAGGCGCTTACTCTTCCGTGATGTCGCGAATCGGAGTCATGTTCGACTGTAACCGCGCCCCCGAGGAGCTCCCGGAGTTCGCGGTCGCCCTCGAGGCGGCCGGCGCCGACGACCTGTGGGTGGTGGAGGATCTCGGCTGGAACGGTGGCGTCAGCGCCGCCGCGCTGGCCCTGGCCGCCACCACCCGGCTGCGGGTCGGCATCGGCATCGCCCCGGCGCCGTTCCGGAGCCCCGCGGTGTACGCCATGGAGATCGCCACGCTGGCCCGCGTCCACCCCGGCCGGGTAGTGGCCGGAATCGGTCACGGCGTCGGTGACTGGATGCGCCGCATAGGTAACGCGCCGAAGTCGCCGCTGTCGCTGCTGGAGGAGAGCATCGTGGCGATCCGCGGCCTCCTCGATGGTGAGACGGTGAGCATGGACGGCCGTGAGGTGCACCTGGAGGACATCAAACTGGTGCACCCGCCGGCGGTCGTCCCGCCGATCGTGACCGGTGTGGTCCGGCCGAAGTCGCTGGAGCTGTCCGGCCGCGTCGCCGACGGCACGATCCTGGTCGAGGGCCTGCAGCCGGCACAGATCGAGGAGGCCATCGGGCACATCCGCCGGGGCGGCGCCGGCGACGACCACGAGATCATCACCTTCGCGTTCCTGCACGTCGAGGACGACCCGGACAAAGCCGCAGCGGTCCGGACGACGGCGCTGACCGGTCAGGCCGGCTTCCTCGGAGTGCCGGTCGACGAGGTGTTCGGGCTGATCGGCCCGGCGTCCGACGTGCCCGCCGGCGTCCAGATCCTGACCGGCGGCGGCGCGGACACGGTGGTCCTGCGGCCGTTCGGCGACGATCATCTGGGCCAGGCTCTGGCCGCGCTCAAGGCGCTCGGCCGATAATCCGCTCCATCGCGGACACCGGCAACGACGGGTTGGTGGCGGCGGCCGTCGCCACCCGCTCGTCGGGGTCGTCGATCAGCGCGACGATCCGGTCCACCGGCAGAGCCGGATGAGCGGCGGCGATCGGCCGGGCCTGCGGGTCGGCGAGACACCGGTCGAGGGCCTCGGCCGGGGCGTCCGGGCGGCGCGCGATCTCCCGGAACACCTTCTGCACCGGCGGCACATGCCGGGCCAGGTCGACGAGCAGCGCCGAGGACGCGTCCGGGTTGGTGGCGACCGTGACGATCACCCGTACCCCGTGCCGGGTCACCATCTCCCGCAGCAGATCCTCCGAGAGTCCCGGGTGCGGCGCCACCGCCTTGACGACCTTGGCGTCCGGGTCACGGGCCAGCCGGTCCCGGATCTCCGGCGGCAGGTCCCGGCGTTCCGCCACCAGCGCCCGGAGCTGCGGGCTCCGGCTCTCGGCCAGCTGCCGGACCTCGTCCGGAGAGGCCGCGGCGATCCGCGGAAGCGGGCCGGCGGGAACTCGGGCTGCCCTGGCGAGCAGATCGAGAGGCACGCCGGGATTCGAGGCGAGATGGCGTCGCACGGTCGGGCTGTCGTCGGTGGCGAGGTTCCGGATCATCGGCTCGGGCAGCGCCGGGTTTCCGGCCACCGCACCGCGCACCCCCGGATTCGGATCGCCGGCCAAGCGCACAGCCACGTCCGGGGGCAGGTCGAGCCGGGCCGCGAGCTGCCACCGCACGTGCAGCGACGGATGTCCGGCCAGCTCAGCCGCCGCGTCAGCAGGTGTCGCCGTGTTATCCACAGCCCGCACAAGCAGGCTGTGGATAACTGATTCGTGGGTACCGTCGCAGGCCGCCCCGGGTGGAAGATCACAGTCGAGTCGCGGGCATTCCGGATCGTGAACGAACGGGACCGGCTCCAGCAGGCACACCGCACACGAGACCGGGAGCGGTCCGCCCGTGCCGCGCCAGTGAACGGCGATCAGGCCGGCCAGCACCTCCGGCGGGGCGGCCGGATTGGCGGCGACCCCGGCCCGGACCTCGGCATGCGGATGCTCGGCCAGCCGGGTCAGCAGCTCCCGATCGGTCGTGAAGATCGCCAGCTCCGCGACGACTCGCGACTCCGGATCCCCGGCGAGCCGGGCCCGGAACGACGCGGGCAGGCCGGGACAGGCCGCCAGCTTCTCCCGGCGCCACGGATCCGGGTCGCCGGCGAGCAGTTCCGCCCATTCGTCCGGGCCACGCCCTTGATCGAGCAGGGCGAGAGCCACCTCCGGATGCGCGACCGGGTCGACATCCACCGGGTCGAGGAGCCCGTTCCACGCCAGCTGAAGCATCGCCGTCCCGGACCGGCGAGCCAGGGCACGCACCTGGCGAGGCTCCAGATCGGACCGTTGCGCCAGCTCCCCGGCGAGGTCGTCATCGGTCCGGCTGATCATCCGGTCGACCAGTGTGGACGGCAGAGCCGGATTACCCGCCAGGCCCGCCAGCAGGGCGCGTGCCTTCATGGCGGCCGATCCTAGGAGCCGCCCGGCTGCGCCTCGACCGATTTCCGCCCACGTGCCTCGGCTTCGGCCGGCCGAAGGGGCTTCACCCAGCGGGACCAGTCTGGCTGGCGACGATAGCCGTGAGCAGCCCAGATGCCGTGCGCGGCAGCGTTCCCGTCGAGGACCATCGCGTCGACGCGGGTGCCGCCGAACGCCCGGAACCGCTCCTCGGCCGCCGCGATCAACTGTCCGCCGATGCCTTCGCGGCGTCGCCACGGGGCGACCGCGAGCCGGTAGAGGTGGCACCGCCAGCCGTCCCAGCCCGCGATGATCGTGCCGACGATCTCGGTGCCGTCGACGGCGAGGATCAGTGCTTCCGGGTCGCGCCGGTGCATGGCGAGCACGGCGTCGGGAGTGTCTGCCGGGCGGCTCTCGTTCTCGGCGGCGACCTGCCAGAACCCCAGCACTGCCGGGAGCTCGTCGACGAGAGCCGCCCGCAAGATCAGTTCACCCATGCCGACACCCTAGTCAACTTTGTGGCACAAACTTCTTTGACTTTGTGTCGTAAAGTCGAGTCATGACATCGACGGACGACGAATCGAGCTTCGAGGATCCCGGTGAGGCGCTCCGGCTGATCGAGCGCGAGCAGGCCAACACGATGCGCCACGTGACCCCCGATCCCCGGCTCATGTACTGGCCGTGGGGCCTCACCTGGCTGATCAGTTTCGGGCTGTCGTTCCTGCGGTTCGGCCCTGACGGCAAGACCTTCGTGGACATGCCGGACTGGCTGCCGCTGCTCGCCCTGACCGGCCTGCTGATCGCCGCGGGCATTTTCACCGGCATCGTCGGCGCCCGGGCGAGCCGGCACATCTCCGGTCCGTCGAGCCGGCAGGGCGCCGCCTACGGCATCTCGTGGTCGGCCGGGTTCACGAGTCTGGCGATCATCTTCGGCCGGGTCGGCGAGCATGTGCCGGACGAGATGCTCGGCCTGCTCTGGGGCGGCGGCATGGTGGCCCTGGTCGGCGTGCTCTACATGGCCGGCAGCGCGATCTGGGACGTGCGGGACATGTTCGTGCTGGGCGCCTGGATCAGCGTGGTCAACGTGATCGGCGTCCTCTGGGGCCCGGGCTGGCACGCGCTCGTCCTCGCGGTCGCGGGCGGTGGCGGTCTGCTGGCGGCCGGCCTGATCGGATGGATGCGGCGTAGATGAGCACTGATCTACCCGAGCTGGATCCGGTGATCCACGCCCAGGCGCGGCTGAGGGTGGTGGCCGCCCTCTCCCAGCTGCCCGGTGGCGACCGGATCACGTTCCCGAGACTGCAGGAGATCCTGCGGATGACCGCCGGCAACCTCTCGGTGCACCTCCGCAAGCTCGAGGAGGCCGGTTATGTCGAGGTCACCAAGACCCACCGCGGCCGCACCCCGGCCACGCTCGTGCACCTGACCCAGCGGGGGCGGTTCGCCTTCGAGGAGTACGTCAGCGCCCTGCGCACCCTGATCGATCCGGGAGAGGAGCCGTCATGATCCACGCCCGCGCCGAAGGTGTCACCAAGAGCTTCGGTTCCACGCTCGCGCTCGACCGGGTCGACCTGGAGGTCCGGGCCGGCGAGCTGGTCGGCCTGCTGGGCCCGAACGGCGCCGGCAAGAGCACCCTGGTCAGCCTCTTCACCGGGGGCCGCCGTCCGACAGCGGGGCGGGTGGAGCTGTGCGGCGGTGACCCGCGGGATCCGCGCAACCGGCGCACGCTGGGCGTCACACCGCAGGAGACGGGTCTGCCCGCCTCGCTTCGCGTCGGCGAGGTCGTCGATTTCGTACGGGCACACTTCCCCGATCCTCTGCCGAAGGCCGAGCTGCTGGACCGGTTCGGGCTGAACGACCTGGTCCGGCGGCAGACCGGCGGCCTGTCCGGCGGGCAGAAGCGCCGCCTCGCGGTGGCTCTGGCGTTCGCCGGCCGCCCGGAGATCGTCTTTCTGGACGAGCCGACCACGGGTCTCGATGTGGAGGCACGGCGTGATCTGTGGGAGGCGGTGCGGTCCTTCCACGCCGAGGGCGGCACGGTGGTGCTGACCAGCCACTACCTGGAGGAGGTCGAGGCACTGGCCGAGCGGGTGGTGGTGATCACCGAGGGGCGGGTGCTGGCCGACGACAGTGTGGCGGCGATCCGCGGACTGATCAAGGTGAGCCGGGTCAGCCTTACTTCACCCGTACCCCTGACTGATTTTGATCTTGATGGTCTGGTGGCCCTGGAGCAGGCGGGCGACCGCCTGCATCTCCTGACGCCGGACGCCGACCGCATGGTGCGCGAGCTGGTCGGGCGGAATGTGCCGTTCCGCGACCTGGAGGTCCGGCCGACCTCGCTGGAGGAGGCCTTCCTGGTGCTGACGGGAAAGACCGGAAAGGAACAGAAGTGACGAGCCTTGTCCTGACCCACGCCAAGTTCCAGACCCTCGAACTCTTCCGCATCCCGATCGCGGTGGTGGGCAGCGCGTTCTGGCCGGCCGCGTCGATGCTCGCGTTCGTGGTGCCGTTCGCCGGCGACGATCCAGTGGGCGCCACCTACGCGACCGCCTCGATGATCACCTTCGCGATCATGAACACCAACCTCTTCCAGTACGGCATCGGCGTCTCCGAGGACCGCGCGCAGCCGTGGGATCCGTTCGTCCGCACGCTGGCCGCCGGAGCGGCGCCGCGGTTCCTCGGCCGGCTGCTGACCGGTCTGCTGATGATGGTGGTGTCGCTGGCCCCGGTGGTGCTGATCGCCGCCCTGTTCACCGAGGCCGTGGTGAGCCCTCTGGCGTTCGTCGCCGCGATCGGGGTGTGCGCCGCGATCTCGGTCCCGTTCATCCTGATGGGGCTGACGATCGGCTATGCGCTGCCGCAGAAGGCGGCGCTGGTGGTGGCGCAGATCCTGTTCCTGCCGCTGGCCTTCGGCGGCGGCCTGCTCACCCCGCCGGGCGGCGCTCCGGGGTTCATCGAGGACCTCGCCCCGTTCCTGCCGACCGGTGGCGCCGCGCGTCTGATGTGGGCCACGGTGACCGATTTCCCGTTCGATCTCGGGGCGACGCTGGCGCTGATCGGGTGGACCGTTTTGTTCGGAGCGCTGGCGGTTTGGGCACACCGTCGCGACGAGGGTCGGCGGTTCGGCTAACCGACAGTTCGATCCGGTGGGTGGCATGGAAATGCGACGATCCGCAGCATGACCGTACCGTCACCGGGCGCGCCCAACTGGGTCGACCTGGCCACCTCCGACCTTGATGGCGCGATCCGGTTCTATACCGAACTGTTCGGCTGGACCGCCCAGATCTCCGGCGACGAGTTCGGTGGCTACACCACGTTCCTGCTGAACGGGCTGCCGGTCGCCGGGGCCGGGCCGCTCTTCGGGCAGGGCCAGCCGACCGCTTGGAGCAGCTACATCGCGGCCGCCGACGCCGACGTGGTGGCCGCGCGGGTGGAGGCGGCGCAGGGCAAGGTGCTGGTGCCGCCGTTCGACGTGATGGATCAGGGCCGGATGGCGGCGTTCCTGGATCCGGCCGGGGCGCCGTTCAGTATCTGGGAGCCGGGGACGATGCGCGGCGCCGAGGTCTTCGACATCCCCGGCGCCCTCACCTGGAACGAGTTGAACACCCGGGATCTGGAGGGCGCGATGGCGTTCTACGGCTCGGTGTTCGGCTGGACGTTCCGGGAGGCGCACGTGAGCGGCCTGCCGTACGTGATGTGCGACCGGGACCGGGCTCCGGTCGCCGGCATGCAGCTGATGGTGGGCAGCGGTTTCCCGGACGATCTGCCGCCGCACTGGCTGGTGTATTTCGCGGTCGGCAACTGTGACGCGGCGGCCGAGCACGCGCACCTGCTGGGCGGCCGGATCGTGCACCCACCGACAACGATCTCGGTCGGGCGGTACGCGGTGCTCACCGACCCGCAGGGCGGAACGTTCGCAATCCTGAACAATCGGCGATAACAGCCGTTGTCAGGATGCTTACTGATCGTTGATCGTCGATAAAAGGTTTCTCTCTAGCGTCATCGCCAGGCGTCCGAACCGGACACCACGACACTGGAGGAACCCATGCGACCCGCCACCCGAGGTGCCGCGATCCTCGCCGGCACCGCCATCGCCCTCTCCCTCACCACGCCCGCGTTCGCCGCGCCGGCCACCGGAACCGTCCTCTACGCCGACAGTGCCACGGCGATCGACGGCTCGTACGTCGTCGTTTTCAAGAGCGGCGAGGCGGACCGCGCTCGCGCCGACCGGCTCGCGAAGCGCTACGGCGGCAGCGTCGACCGGGTCTTCGGCAACGCCGTCGAGGGCTACACCGCGAAACTGACCGCCGTCCAGGCCGCCCGGCTCGCCGGTGACCCCTCGGTCGCTTCGGTCGAGGCCGACCAGGTGGTCCGGATCGCCGACACTCAGACGTCGGCGCCGTGGGGCCTGGACCGCATCGACCAGCGCGCGCTGCCGCTGAACAGCACCTACAACTACACGGCGAGCAGCGGCGTCACCGTCTACGTGGTGGACACCGGCATCCGGATCACCCACCAGCAGTTCGGGGGCCGGGCGTCGTACGGCTACGACGCCGTCGAGGGTGACAACGTGGCGCAGGACGGCAACGGCACGGGACCTTCGTCGCCGGCGTGGCGGCCGGCAGCACCTACGGTGTCGCCAAGAACGCGAGCATCGTCGGTGTTCGGGTGCTCGACAACAACGGGTCCGGGACGACGGCCGGGGTCATCGCCGGCATCGACTGGGTGACCGCGAACGCGACGCCCGGCCGTTCGGTCGCCAACCTGAGCCTCGGCGGCGGGGCCAGCACCACCCTGGACGCGGCGGTCCGGCGGTCGATCGCGGCGGGGATCCCGTACGCCATCGCGGCCGGCAACTCGGGTGTCAACGCGAGCAGCACCTCGCCGGCCCGGGTCACCGAGGCCCTGACCGTCGGCGCGACCAGCAACACCGACGCGAAGGCGTCCTGGTCCAACTACGGCTCGGTGCTGGACCTGTTCGCGCCCGGTGTCTCGATCACCTCATCCTGGCGGACCAGCGACACCGCCACCTACACCGGTAGCGGCACGTCGTTCGCGGCCCCGCACGTGGCCGGCGCGGTCGCGCTCTACCTGGCCGACAACCCGGGCGCCTCGGTGACCGCTGTCAACGCGGCGATCGTCAACAACGCCACCACCGGCGTGGTCACCGGTGCGGGCACCGGCTCCCCGAACCGCCTGCTCTACACCGGCGCCTTCTGACCCACCCGCAACGAAAAAGGCCGCCCCATCGGGCGGCCCTTTTTCGGTGTCACGTCAGCCGAGCATGGCCGGCAGCTTCTCGAACAGCTCGGTCGTGAAGGTCATCATCTCGCGGAGCATCCAGTTGCCGGTGAGCAGCAGGGCCGCGCCGATCGCCACCGCCTTCGGCACGAACGAGAGCGTGGCCTCCTGGATCTGGGTGACCGACTGGAACAGGGAGATGGCGAAGCCGACCGCGAGAGCGGTGAGCAGCACCGGCGCCGCCATCTTCGCGGCGACGGTCATGGCCTGCAGGGCGATCTCAACTACCAGCGCGTCCGTCATGCCCCTCAGTTCGGGCGCTTCGGCGGACCCGCGGAGTGCAGACCGGTCGCCACTCGGTTGCCGTTCGGTTCGCGGGGCAGGAAAGCTCAAGTCCGGACGGCGACGACCAGCGGGCCGTGATCTCCGGGGATGATCCGCACCTTGACCCGGTAGTGCTCGGCCAGATTCTCCTCAGTCAGCACCTCGGACGGCGTGCCGGCGGCGACGACCCGGCCACCGGACAGCAGGACCATCCGGTCGGCGTACTCCCCGGCGGTCGACAGGTCGTGCATGGTGGCGAGCACGGTCAGGCCCCGCGACGAGCGCAACCGGTCGACCAACTCCAGCACCTCCTGCTGATGCCCGATGTCGAGAGCGCTGGTCGGCTCGTCGAGCAGCAGGATCCCGGCGCCCTGCGCCAGCGCGCGAGCGAGGAAGACCCGCTGTCTCTCACCGCCGGAGAGCGTGTCCAGGCGCCGTCCGGCGAAGGGCACGAGGTCCAGCGCGGCGAGGGCTTCGTCGGCCGCCTCCAGGTCGGCGGCGCTTTCACGACCCAGAGGCGGGATGTACGGGGTACGCCCCAGCAGCACGTAGTCGAAGACGCGCACGCCCGGCGGCACCACCGGCGACTGCAGCACCGTGGCCACCGCCCGGGCCCGTTCCCGCCGGTGCATGTCGGCGACCGCCCGTCCGTGCCATCTGACCGTCCCGCCGAACGGCAGCAGCCCGCCGATCGCCCGCAGCGCCGTCGACTTGCCGGCCCCGTTCGGCCCGATCACTGTCACCCATTCGCCCTCGGCGACGTCGAGGTCCACACCGTCGACGATGAGCGTGCCGTCCAGGCGCACGGTGAGTCTCTCGACCTCGACAGCGGTTCTCCCGGGGCTGTCCGGCTCGGAGTTCGTCATTCCGGGGCCGTCCGGCTCGTACGCAGCACCAGGACGAAGAACGGCGCGCCGAGGAACGCCGTGACCACGCCGATCGGGATCTCGGCGTCGCCGCCCGCGGTCCGGGCCAGCAGGTCGGTGAGTGCCAGGAACGCCGCCCCGAGCAGCACCGACAGCGGCAGCAGCGCCCGGTTGCCGGGCCCGGCCAGCAGGCGCAGCGTGTGCGGCACGATGATCCCGACGAACCCGATCAGCCCGGACACGCTGACCGCCGCGGCCGTGCCGAGCGACGCCGCCACGATCAGCAGGTACCGGACGCGCTGCGGGTGCAGGCCCAGACTGGCCGCCTCGGCGTCACCGACGGTCAGGACGTCCAGCTCCCGGCGCTGGGCCAGGACGATCACGCAGGTGACCACCGCATAGGGCAGGACCACGAGCACGTCGTGCCAGCCGGCTGTGGAGAGCCGCCCGAGCATCCAGGAGTAGACGTCCCGCACCGACTCCAGATGCCGCTGCAACAGGTAGGTCTGCGCCGCCGACAGGAACGCCGAGACGGCCACCCCGGCCAGGATCAGGGTGGCGGGCGAGCGGTCCCGTCCACCGGCCGCCCCGAGCAGCCAGGTCAGGGTCACCGCACCGATCGCGCCGGCGAACGCGGCCGCCGGCACCCCGATCGGCAGGCCGGTCAGCCCGTCGGCGGCGCCCGACGCACCGAGGACGATCACCGCGGTCACCCCGAGCCCGGCACCCGACGCCACCCCGAGCAGGTGGGGATCGGCCAGCGGATTGCGGAACGCGCCCTGGTAGGCGGCGCCGGCCAGCGCCAGCAGGGCGCCGACCAGCAGCCCCAGGACCACGCGCGGCAGCCTGAGCTGGGTCAGGATGGCCACCTCACGATCGGACAGGCCGCTGGTCAGCCGTACCCCCGGAAGAAGATTGAGCATCTCCACCGCGACCCCGCCGGGCGGCAGCGAGACCGAGCCGAAGGCGAGGCCGAGGATGGTCGCGACCAGCACCGCGAGGACACCCGCCGCCAGCCACGCCGGCCGCAGCCCGGCGGGCCGGCGGCGCTCGGTCATGCCGGGACCTTGGCCACCGCGTCGGCGACGGCTTGGACCAGGGCGACGGTACGGGGCCCCCAGCGCGAGGCGATGTCGTCGTCGAGGGCGTAGACCTGGCCTTTCGCGACGGCCGTGATCGACGACCAGCCGGCCCGTGCCCGGACGGTGTCGGCGGACTGCCGGCAGCACTTGGTGTCAGCCAGGAAGATCGTGTCCGGGTTGGCCTTCACCAGGGACTCCTGGGACAGCTGCGGGTAACCGCCGAGCTTGCCGTCCGGGTCGGCGGCGTCCGCCACGTTGGTCATGCCGAAGCGCCCGAAGACCGAGCCGATGAACGTCGTCGACGTCGCCGAGTACAGGTCCGGGCCCAGCTCGTAGTAGTAGCTGAGCGGCTTGCTCCGGGCCGGGACCGACTTCACGATCGTGTCGATCTCGGTCGACATCTTCCCGGTCAGGGCCGTCGCCTCGTCCGGGTGCCCGGTGAGCCGGCCGAGGTCGCTGATCTCGGTGTAGGTGTCGTCGAGGGTGGCCGCGGCCGGAGACACCAGGACCGGGATCGCCAGCTTGCCGAGCTGCGCCACGATGCCGTCGGCGTCCCCGGAGATCACCACGAGGTCCGGCTCCTTGGCGGCGATCGCCTCGGCGTTCGGCTTGAAACCGGACAGGTCGGTCTTGGGCGCCTCGGCCGGGTAGGTCGACTGGTCGTCGACCGCGATGACCTGCGGACCGGCGCCGATCGCGAAGAGCATCTCGGTGGCCGTCGGGCTCAGCGAGACGATCTTGTCGGGGCGTTCCCGCAGGGTCACGGCGCCGACGGTGACCGGGTACGCCGCGGCGGGAGCACCCGAGGCGGTCGTGGTGACGGTGGGCTGCGGATCGTCGCCCGCACAGCCCGTGAGGAACAGTGCGGAGGCCGCTATGGCGGCAGTGATCAGGCGTTTCATGGGTCGGTCCTCCTGTCGGCCGGGCGTGTGGTGCTTCGCCGACAGGGGCCGCCGCCGGCCGCCGCCCGCGAGGCGCCCCTCCCCGGGAGCGCTGAATCGCGACCGACGCCCAGGCGACCTGGCTAGACCTCCGAGGAGGGATCACAGTTGCGGGACAGCGCCGGTTTCTCACCGGCTTCGCTGCGACGCGGTCCCTGAAACGCTAACCCACCACCGGCCGGGAGCCGTCATCGGTGCGAATCGTGTCCTCCCCGCCTACGGTGTCCCTTTTCGGTCACCGGAGGCGTGTCGGCCCAGGCGGACCACACGACCGGTGACCGAATCCGCCGGTACGAAGCCGGGGCGGCCGAAACTCTGCACGACTCGACTAACGCGTTGTCAAGATCCCGGCATCGATCGATGCCGGGATCAGGCGCCGGTGCGCTTCGCGTGCTCGACGATGTCGGCGGCGGTGACCCGGTCGCCCTCGGCGGCCGCCACCTCGTCACCGGCCAGCGCCGAACGCAGCCGCTCCTTCTCCGCCGAACGGCGGGCGGCGATCTCGCCGAACTGCTCCGCCGACTGGTCCCGCCAGCCACGCAGCAGGATCAGCGACAGGCCGGACGCGGCGACGAGCGCAACCATCGCCTTGACCAGGATGTTCAGCGGCGTCGTCGGGATCAGCACCGCGAACACGACCAGGAACAGGCCGAGGCGGCCGAGCGCGTACTTGACGGCGGGCTTCATCGTTATCTCCCTCAGCCCGACCGGTGACCGAGCCACCGGAGGCCGTAGAACCAGACCAGGCAATACACGACCGTACCGGTCACCGCGCCGGAGCCGCCGCTGACCAAGGGCGGAGCGACCTCCGCCACCAGACCGGCCACCGTCATACCGATCGCCACCCCGAACCCGGCGGCCAGGCCACCCACCATGATCCGATGCGGCCCGAAGCCCTCGCCCCGGAACTCCTCGACGAACAGCCAGACGGGCAGGATCACCAGGAGCCACCCGTTCGACCCGCCGAACTCGCCGAGGCCGGTCAGCGCCATCACCGTCTCGAAGACCAGCAGGACGCCCGCGCCCGCGGCCAGCCCGGCGAACGCGGAACCCAGCAGGTCACCGATCGTGGCCAGCCGGCCGCCGGCGTCTTTCTGCTGGGTCATCGGCGCATCGTCTCCCCGGTCAGGCCCAGATCTTCTGGGGCTCGCTGCGGCGCTCGGCAAGCGACGGCGCCTTCTCGTACTCACGTACCACCTGATAACGAGTGTCCCGCTCGACGGGCTGGAAACCGGCGTCCCAGATCAGGTGAAGAAGGTCGTCGCGGTGCATGGTGGTCGGCGTGCCGTACGAGTCGGCGTCATGAGTGATCTTGTACTCGACGACCGAGCCGTCCAGGTCGTCGGCCCCGAAGTTGAGCGAGAGCTGGGCCACCGAGAGCCCGTGCATCACCCAGAAGCACTTGACGTGCGGCACGTTGTCGAACAGCAGGCGGGACACCGCGAAGGTCTTCAGCGACTCAGCCGGCGCCGCCATCGTGGTGCGGTCCTGGATCCGGTTACGGACCTTGCCGTCCTGGGAGTCGTGGAAGTCGTGCTGGTAGCGCAACGGGATGAAGACCGCGAAACCGCCGGTCTCGTCCTGCAGCTCGCGCAGGCGCAGGACGTGGTCGACGCGGTGCCGCGGCTCCTCGATGTGGCCGTACAGCATGGTCGCCGGGGTTTTCATGCCCTTCTCATGCGCGACCCGGTGGATGCGCGACCAGTCCTCCCAGTGGCAGGCGTGATCGACGATGTGCTGCCGGACCTCCCAGTCGAAGATCTCGGCGCCGCCGCCGGTCAGCGACTCCAGCCCGGCGTCCATCAGCTCGTCGAGGATCTCGCCGGCCGACAGGCCGCTGATCTTCTCGAACCACTGGACCTCGGTCGCGGTGAAGCACTTGAGCTTCACGCCGGGCAGCGCCGCCTTCAGCTCGCGCAACACCTTGGGGTAATAGCGCCAGGGCAGGCTCGGGTGCAGGCCGTTGACGATGTGCAACTCGGTGAGCTGCTCGTCCTCCATCTCCTTGGCCTTGGCGACGGCCTCGTCGATGCGCATCGTGTAGGCGTCCTTCTCCCCCGGTTTGCGCTGAAAGGAGCAGTAAGCGCAGCTGGCGGAGCACACGTTCGTCAGGTTGAGGTGCCGGTTGACGTTGAACATCACCCGGTCGCCGTTCATCACGGTCCGCTTGTGGTGTGCCAATCGGCCGAGCCAGGCCAGGTCGTCACTCGCGTAGAGGGCGACACCGTCCTCGCGGGACAGTCGCTCGCCCGCGTAGACCTTGGCTTCCAGCTCTCGCTTCAACCCCGCATCCATGTGCACGAGGGTACGTCGCCACCCATCGGTGACCTGCGGCACCGTTCATCTGAAAAATTCTCAGCGTGCTTTCACCTTCATTCGATCGACACCGGTACGGGCCTTGCGGTAAGAACCTTTAGGGACGACAAGTGACGGTCGTAACCGTCACGGACGGGGAGCTCATGGCCAAGGCAGTGCGGCGAGGCACTACGCATCGCATGCGTCCCGTGCGCTCGCGTCTGCGCCCGTTCGTCATCTCGGCCGCGGTGGCAGCCGCGATCGCAGCGCTGTTCCAGCCGATCCCGGCGATGGCCGACCCGGCGGGCGCCCCCGGGACCATGACGTCCGTGCCGGACGGCGGCTCACAGCCGGTCGCGGTCGGCCCGCTCGTGCTCCCCGGCACCCCCGCCTCCACGAACACCCCGGCCACACCCTCGCTGATCACGCCCGGCGCCCCCGCGAGCCCCGTCCTGCAGAAGGTGGAGAAGGGCCGCGCCGAGATCGCCACCCTGGGCGACCAGCTGATCCGCGTCGGCCAGGATCGTGACCTCGCCCAGACGCAGCTCACCGCCGCCACCGCCCGGGTCACCGAGAACCAGCAGGCGCTCGTCCAGGCCCGCCGGGTGGCCCAGGAGTCCGCCGCAGCCGCGATGCAGCAGGCCGCCGCCCTGCCGCCCGGGGCGATCGACTCCCGCTGGGCCGAGCTGGACGCGTTGTCCCGCATGCAGCGCGGTGACGCCACCTCGTCGTATGAGGCGGCTGCCCGCCGCCTGATCGCCGCCGAGGAGGCCGCCCGGACCGCGGCCACCGACCAGGTCTCCACCAACGCGCGGTATTCGGCGCTGGCCGCCCAGTGGACGCAGCTCAACACCACCCTGAGCAAGAAACAGGCGGCCCAGACCAAGTACGAGAACGAGCACCGCGACGAGATCAGCGCCGCCGAGAGCACCGCCAACGCCGCCGACCAGCAGCTCGGCGCGGAGTATCTGGCGGGCGCCGACGCCGGCCGCGGCGCCGACCCGCGGGCGGTCCAGGCGCTGCAGTTCGCGCTCGCCCAGCGCGGCGACCCGTATGTGTGGTCCGAGGAGGGCCCGGATCAGTACGACTGCTCCGGCCTGATGTGGGCGGCCTACCGTTCGGTCGGCTTCCAGCTCAACCGGGTGTCGCGCGACCAGTATTACCAGACCCGTGAGCGGCAGGTCTCCCGTTACTCGCTGCTCCCCGGCGACCTGCTGTTCTTCAGCTCGTCGAGCAGCTGGACGGGAATTCACCACGTCGCCATGTATGCGGGTCAGGGCATGATGGTCGAGGCTCCGCGTAGCGGTCTGAACGTGCGGCTCACCCCCGTCCGGTGGACTCGCCTCTTCGCCGCCACCCGGATCTACGGCTCGATCGAGGGCGAGACCGAGACGCCCGACCTCGGCAACCCCGACCCGGACGAGCCGGTCACCCCGACCAAGTCGCCGTCGGCCAGCAGCAGCCCGAAACCGGGCAACTCGACGTCGTCCTCGCCGAAACCGGGCAACTCCACCTCGGCGTCGCCGTCCACCTCCACGTCGCCGTCCGCCTCCACGTCGCCGAGCACCTCGACGTCCCCGTCGAGTTCGCCGTCACCGTCGGCGTCGCCGTCGCCGTCCCCGTCGACACCGCCCGTGGTGCCGCCGCCGGCGACCGACGAGACGTCGAAGGAGCCGACGAAGAACACGCCGAGCGCCTCGGTCGGCAGCACCACGGGCTCCGCGGCGGCGAGCGCGTCGCAGGCCGCCGCCTCCGGGGCGGCGTCCGCGGCACATTCAGCCGCGACGTCCGCTTCGTCCAGCGCCGGTTCCGGCGACAAGTGATCCGGTAAGCAGACAAAGGGGGCCGGGCGCAACGGCCCGAAACGGCCGGTCGGCCATCGGACGGTCGTTGCCGGGCGAGTGACGCTGATGCCGGGTGTGTTCACACCGGCTGATGTGGCACGGTTATGGTCAGCGCCCGACGTCCGAGACATCGTCGGCAGCGGTGGTCGGGAGGACCCATGGACGAGCAGCAGGCGACCAAGGACGGCGAGACCGGAACACCGTCCGCCGCGCGGCCGCCCGCCGACGACACCGAGGGGTACGCTCCTCCGCCCCCGCCCGCCCCGGGCGCGTTGTGGGCCTCTCCGGCCGGTGATCCCAAGCCCGCCTCCACCCCGCCCGCCGCCTCCAAGCCTGCCTCGGCCCCGGTCTCCGCAGCCCCGGCCGCCGCCTCGGCCCCGGTCTCCGCCGCCGCTCCGATATCCGCCGCACCGACCCCGGTCTCCGCCGCCCCGGCCACCGCCGCACCGGCCCCGGTCTCCGCTGCCCCGGCCGCCGCCTCCGCTCCGGTCTCCGCCGCCCCGGCAGCCGCTCCCGCGTCTGCCTCCGCCCCCGTTTCGGCGCCCCCGGCCTCCGCCTTCAAGCCTGCCTCCGCCTCGGTCTCGGCAGCCCCGGTTTCCGCCGCGCCGGTCTCGGCCGCGCCCGCCGCAACTCCGACCTCCGAGCCCGCCGCAGCGCCGGTCTCCTCCTCATCAGCCGTGCCGGTCTCCGCCGCACCGGCCTCTGCCGCACCGGCCTCTGCCGCACCGGCAGCCGGCTCGGGGCTTGCCGCTTCGGCGTCTGCTGTCAGGGCTTCGGCCTCGGTGCCCGTGTCCGCGCCGTCCGCGCCCCGAGTGAGTGCCTCCGCCTCCGTCGCTGCCCCAGCCGACGGCGCAGCGGGTTCGCAAGCGCCCGCCAGTCGGGTGTCCGCTTCCGTCACTCCGCCCTCGGCAGCCCCGACCTCGGGCACCCCAGCCGTCGCTCCGCCCTCGACAGCGCCGACCTCGGGCACCCCAGCCACCTACTCCCCGAGCTCGGCGCCCACGTCCGGCAAGCCCGCCGGCGAGTCTCCCTTGAAAGCGCCCGCTCCCGGCACGCCAACCTCGGCCCCGTCCGCTTCCAGCACGCCGCCGGCATCCAGTGGTCGTCCGGTCTCGCTCGCGGCTGGCGGGTCGTCGGCACGGCCGGTCTCGGCGGTGCCCGGAGCGGGAGCCGCGCGGGTGTCCGTGCCCGGCGTGGTTCGGCCGGCTGCCGACGAGGTTCCGGCCTCGGCTCGTGCCGCGGGCCAGCCGACCGTCTACGGTTCAGCACCACGACCAACCGGCTCGGCCGCTGTCGCCGACGTCACATCTTCCGCCCCGGAGAAGCCGGCCGAACCCGCGAAGCCCGCCGGCCCGAAGCCTTCCGGCCCCCAGCCTTCTGAACCGAAGTCGGCCGTCCCGGAGGCAGCCGACCCGAACGCGGCTGGCCCGAACGCGGCTGGCCCCAAGGCAACCGACTGGAACGTCGCCGGCTCCAAGGCAACGGATCCGCAGCCTTCCGGCTCCCAGCCTTCCGGCTCCCGGCCGGACGAGCCGAAGCCGACCGATCCGCCCGGCTCCCGGCCGGACGAGCCGAAGCCCGCCGAACCCGAGCCGGCCAAACCCGAGCCCGGTGAACCTGTCAAACCCGAGCCCGTCAAACCCCAGCCCGGCGAACCCGCGAAGCCTGAACCGGCCAAGCCCGAGCCCGGCGAGCGCCCGAAGCCGACTGACCCTGCCGATCCCGAGCCGGCGAACCCGCAACCGGCGCCCGCGCGCCCGGCCCCACCGAAACCGGCCCAGCCCGAGCCGGCCAAGCCGCCGACGCCGTTCCCGGTGCCCAAGCCCACGCCCGCGCCCGCGCCCGCGCCGAATCCTGTCCCACCAGCGCCTAGCCCCGGGCCGGTTCCGCCCGCGCCCACACCGACGCCGAGCCCGGTTCCTCCAGGCCCGATCCCGCCCACACCGGTGCCCCCGGGCCCGGTCCCGCCCACGCCGATCCCGCCGAGCCCGATCCCGCCCGGTCCCGGGCCCAACCCGATCCCGCCGGGCCCCGGTCCCAGCCCGGTGCCGCCCGGCCCTGGCCCCAGCCCGATCCCGCCGGGTCCGGGACCGGTCCCTCCCGGCCCTGTCCCTCCGGCCCCGATGATCGGAAACAGCCTGACCCCCGGAAACAACGCCGCGGACGGCAACGGTCCGGGTGCCGGCAACGGCCCGGGAACCGGCAGTGGCCCAGCCAGCAACGGCCCGGGAGCCAGCAGTAGCCCAGCCAGCAACGGCCCGGGAACCGGCAGTGGCCCAGCCAGCAGTGGCCCAGCCGGCAACGGCCCGGGAGCCGGAACCCGCCCGCCGACCGGAAACGGTCTGCCCAGCTACACCCTGCCGCCCACCGCCGCCTCGGCAGGCCTGCCGCCGGCTCCGCAGAGCGCTCCTCGTGGAACGCCGTACCGGGGCTTCCCGTCGTCACCGGAGAACATCGAGATGACCCAGCCGGTCTCGGCCGCAACTCCACAGCCGTCCCAGTACGGCAACCCGCCGACCACCCCGATCAGCCCGGTCGGTGGCGGCGTGCCGCAGCAGCGCGGCCAGGGCACGGTGTACAGCACGGGCGGTTACCCGGCGATCGACATGACGATGCCGGTCTCGGACCCGGTGGAGAATTCGGGGTCGCTGACCGGCCACATCCTCGCCCAGGGGTGGTATGACGCTCCGGTCGATCAGCGCCGCAGCAACCTGAAGGTGGTCATCGCCATGCTCGCGGTGCTCGGCCTTCTGGTGACGGTGAGCCTGGTGTTCGTGTTCACAGCGGGTGACGCGTTCACCGACTTCATCGGTAATCTGACCGGCAAGTGAGCAACTGACGCAGTCCCGACAGTGCCACGTGGCCCCGGCGTTTTGCCGCCCGGGGCCTCGAACATTTAAGCTGGCGCGGTTGCGCTTCGGGGTGAGCATGCCCACTACCCGGCCGGAATGCGGTCGGCGGTTCAGACGTTCACCCGTACACTGATGGTAGTTATTGACGCGGCGTGCCCACCCGGTGCACGCCACGGGCGTTCTTGCGGGCATTTCAGCGAGCGGTCTCCGATGACCGCGGCGGGCCATTCGCGAGCATGCGCCCCCGTAGAGAGGTTCTCTTGACCACTTTCGCTGATGCCAGCACGTTCCCGTCCGTCTTCGACAGCACCACCTCGGAAAACGAGACCCCCGAGACCACCGGCACCGCGGCTGAGCCCGCCGCCGCGCCGGTCAAGACCTTTGCCGACCTCGGCCTGCCGTCCGAGATCGTGCGTGTCCTCAACCGTGAGGGCATCACCACCCCGTTCGAGATCCAGGCCGCGACCGTGCCGGACGCGCTGGCCGGCCGGGATGTCCTGGGCCGTGGCCAGACCGGCTCCGGCAAGACTCTGGCGTTCGGTCTGCCGGTGCTGGCTCGCACCGCGCAGGGTGGCCGGGCTCGCCCGCATCACCCGAAGGCTCTGATCCTGGTGCCGACCCGTGAGCTGGCGATGCAGGTCGCCGACTCGCTGATGCCGGTGGGCCGGTCGGTCGGCGTGTTCCTGAAGACCGCGGTCGGCGGGGTTCCGTACGACCGTCAGATGGACGCCCTGCGCCGCGGCGTCGAGGTGATCGTCGCCACTCCGGGCCGGCTCGCCGACCTGATCGAGCGGGGCGCCTGCAAGCTCGACGACGTCGAGATCACCGTGCTGGACGAGGCCGACCAGATGGCGGACATGGGCTTCCTGCCCGAGGTCACCGATCTGCTGGCCAAGACCCCGGAGAAGGCGCAGCGCCTGCTGTTCTCGGCCACTCTGGACGGTGACGTCGACGCGCTGGTGCAGCGGTTCATGCACGACCCGGTGACGCACTCGACCGCCCCGGCGGAGGCGAGCGTGTCCACCATGGATCACCACCTGCTGCTGATCCCGCCGGCCGACAAGTTCCCGATCACCTCGTGGATCGCGAACCGGGACGGCAAGACCATCGTCTTCGCCCGCACCCAGATGGGCGTGGACCGGCTGGTCGAGCAGCTCGCGGCGGTCGGTGTCCGGGCCGGCGCCCTGCACGGCGGCAAGACGCAGCGAGTCCGTACCCGTACGCTCGCCGAGTTCAAGGAAGGCCGGACGAACGTCCTGGTCGCGACCGACGTGGCGGCCCGTGGCATCCACGTCGACGGCATTTCGCTGGTCGTGCACGTGGACCCGCCGAAGGACCCGAAGGACTACCTGCACCGGGCCGGTCGCACCGCCCGGGCCGGCGAGTCCGGCGCGGTCGTCACGCTGGTGCTGCCCAAGCAGCGCCGGACCACGCAGGCGATGATGTCGAAGGCCGGGGTCGCTCCCGCCGAGACCCGCGTCCGCCTGGGTGACGACAAGCTGTCGGAGATCACCGGCGCCCGTGAGCCCAGCGGTGTTCCGGTCGTCGACGAGCCGGAGCCGCGTCGTGAGCGGTCCGGTGGCGGCCGTGGCCGTTTCGGTGACCGCCCTCGTGGTGACCGTCCGCAGCGCTCCTACGGTGACCGCCCGCAGCGGTCGTTCGGTGAGCGCAACGAGCGGCCTTTCGGGGACCGTCCGCAGCGTTCCTACGGCGACCGTCCGGCGGGTGACCGCTCGTTCGGTGACCGTCCCCGCTCGGACCGCCCGTTCGGTGACCGTGACCGCGGCTACGGCGACCGCCCGTCCGGCGACCGTGGTGACCGTGGCTTCGGCGACCGTCAGCGTTCCGACCGGCCGTACGGGGATCGCTCGTTCGGCGACCGTCCCTCCGGTGACCGTCCGCAGCGTTCCTACGGTGACCGTCCGCAGCGCTCGTTCGGCGACCGGCCGTCCGGTGACCGTCCGCAGCGTTCGTTCGGTGACCGTCCGGCGGGCGACCGCTTCGGTGACCGTCCGGCGGGTCCGCGTCGCGAGGGTCACCGCACCGACGGCCGCGGCGACCGTCGCGAGGGTCCGGGTGGCCGCTACGGCACCTCCCGCCCGGCTCGCAGCTACTGATGAACCCCACCGAAGCCCCGGTCGCCTCCAGGCGGTCGGGGCTTCGGCCTTTTATGAGGTACGCCGTACAAAAGGTCGCCCGGCTACCCCGCGACGCAGGCGATGCCCGCGGTCACAGCGCGTCTCACGGGCGAGTCCCGGATCACCGTATGGTCGTCGCCGGTGTCTCAGCAGCGCTGAGACACCGGGGTGAGCCCACCGGGGGTTCGAGTCGACGTCACGGCGGGGCGCGTAGCGTGGTGACCAGCGGCTTTCGCCCGTGAGGCGCAGTGGTGGGCGGGAGTGTCGCCTGCGTCGCGCGGTGGCTTCGGGACTGGTGTAGGCCGTACAAAATGGTGGAAATCAGGTAGGTTACCGGCATGCCGTTGCCGAACGTGGTGTTCTGGGAGCGCAGCGACGTTCCCGGTGCCGAGCATGCCCTGCTGGAGACGCGCGACGGCCTCTATGCGCGGGGCACTCTGCTGGCCGCCGTGCCGGTTCCGTTCGCCTGCCACTACGAGGTGCGCACCGGGCCGGATGGGGCGACCGTTCGGTTGGACGCGCGTACGGAGGGTGCCGGCTGGGCGCGCGGCGTGCGGCTGGAGCTGGCGGCGGGCCGCTGGCGGGTGACCGGTTCTGAACAGGGCGATCTCGATGCCGAACTGACCAGAAGCGGTCACGCGCGGGCCGGGCTACCCGGATGCGCCGATCCCGATCTGCTGTATGGCGCGTTCGATGTCGGCCTCGGCGGGTCGGCGTTGTCCGCCACTCTGCCGGTCCGCCGGCTGGGCCTGCTCGGGTCGGAGGCGGGTGTGTCGCACCGGCTGAGCGTGGCGTGGGTTCTGCTGCCGAGCCTGGAGGTGGTGCAGGCGGACCAGATCTACACGCCGCTGGGCGACGGGCGGGTGCGATTCGCCGACGAGACCGCCAGCGTCGACCTGATCTTCGACGGTGACGGCCTCGTGACGGACCGGCCGGGCCTGGCCCGCCGGGTCACAGCTTCTGCTTGATCCAGCTGACGCAGGCCTTGTCGACCGTCTTGAAAGGTTTGCCGAGGGCGGCCTCGGAGGCGAATCGGGGTTCCACTCCTTCGCGCAGCACCAGTGCGACGAAGTTGAACATCTTCTCCTCGCCGAACTTCTCCGCCAGGCAGCCCACCGCGAAATGGCCGGTGGCGTAGAGCCGGGTGACGGTCAGGTCGTCGGATTTGGCGCTGAGCGGCGGCAGAGCGATCGTCTTGATGGGCCCCTTGCGGGACTGGACGTAGCGCAGCGCGTCACGGCTGTAGCTGTTCTGCGGCTTGCGGGGCTGGTAACCGATGTATTCGGCGACGCCCTCGATCAGCCACAGGTCGTCCTCGTCGTCCCAGTTCCGGGTGTCGTTCAGGGTGACGGCGTGGCCCATCTCGTGCTGGATGATCTCGGTGACCTGTGCGTCGCCGACGGACATCACCTCACCGGACTTCACCACGATGTCACTGCCGACGCCGTTGAGCGGCAGGTGGTAAGCGACGGACCACGGCGGGGCGGATCCGTCGTACCAGGTCCGCCAGCTCTTGTCGTCGGCGAGGTAGACCCGGTACTTCTTCTGCTCGTTGCGCAGCCGGGTGCCGTACCGGTCGGCGACGGCGGCGGCCTTCTCGGCCAGCGGCAGGACCCTGCTGATGTTCTTGGCCTGCGATTTCGGACCGGCCACGATCACTCGCTGCCCGCGCGCCACGGTCAGCACCGACGACTCCCACGGGGTCGGCTGGAGATAGTTCTTTACCCCGGAGGCGGCCATCCCGGTGATCACGTAGGAACCGTCACGGGGTGTCAGGGTGAGTGTGTTGATCATCATAGGGGCGCCTGCCCCCGGGTCGGAGCGGTGAGCGGGACACTCCACGCCGCTGAAGCAGTAGTTGAGGTCGACGCGGATCTTCATCACGGCGCCGGTCATCTTCGGCTGACCTTCGATCGTCAGGTCGGCGGAGGTGAGTTCGAGCGCCCGCAGATTCTGGAAGATCGTCCGGTATCGCGACCGCAGTTTCGCGTCGACCGGCGCCAGCCAGCCCGCCTCGTCGCCCTTCAGCAACGCCTGGACCTGGCCGGCGAGGGCCACCTCGGCCTGCTGCAACGGAGTGAGCGGGGTTGCCGAGGCCGACGGCGACATCGAGACCGACGGCGCCGGAGTGGCGGTGGCCGGCTCCTGGCGATCCGGCCAGAAGACGACCGCGCCGACACCCGCGGCCAACACCACGGCGGTCAGGCCGGCAAGCAGTGCCGAGGTCTTCCGCGGCGCCGGAGTCGGCGTTGCGAAGGCATCGGGCGCGGGTGGCGCCGAAGAGTCCGGCGCGGCCGCGAGAAATGACGGGGGTACAGCCGCGACGAGAGGCGCGGGCTCAACGACGGGCGCAGCCGCAGACTCGACCGCGGGCGCAGACTCGACCACCGGCGCAGCCGCAGACTCGACCACCGGCGCAGCCGCAGACTCGTCCACAGGAGAAGACGTGGGCTCGTCAGCGGGAACAGAAGAGGGCTCGTCCACAGGAGAAGACGTGGGTGAAGGGGTCGCCGCGGGCTTGGGCACGGGGGCTGCTGAAGAGGGTGATGACGGCGGCTCGGGCGACGGCCCGGACGACGGCATCGACGCGGGCGTCTCATCCATGATCGAGGATCTAACCACGAGGTTCGACCCGGCTCTATCCCAATACCGGCCGGCGGTCAGATCCGTTGTGTGATCCAGCTGACGCACGCCTTGTCGACGGTTTTGAAGGGCTTCCCGAAGGAGGTTCGGGCGGCGGGATCGAGCTCCTGACCGTCCCGGACGACCCGCTTGACGAAGTCAAGCATCCGCGCCCTGCCGTAGCCGTCGACCAGGCAGCCGACCGCGTAGTGCCCGGTGGCGTAGAGCGTGCTGACCGTCAGGTCGTCGGACTTCTCGGTGAGAGCCGGCCGGACGATCGACCTGAGGGCGCCGCGCTCGTCGACCCAGTTGCGCAACGCGTACCGGCTCTCGGTGTTCTGTGGTTTGCCGGGGAAGAACCCGATGTAGTCGGCGACCCCTTCGATCAGCCACAGGTCGTCGTCCGGATCCCGGTTGTACGACGGAACCATGGTGACCGCGTGTGCCATCTCGTGCTGGACGGTGAGGGCGAGCTGGCGGTCGGATTCGAGCACCTGGCTCGCCTTGAGGACGATGTCGCTGCCGGTCTGGTTCAGGGCGAGGTGGTATCCGACGACCCAGGTGGAGAGCTGTCCGCCGTACCACCGTTTCCATGATTTGTCGTCGGCGAGGTAGATCCGGTAGCGCCCCGGCGGCTCGCTGCTGAAGCGGTCGACGACGGTGGCGGCCTTCTCGGCGGCGGCCAGCACCCTCCGCAGGTTCTTCGCCTGTCCGGGCGGGCCGGCGACGACGACCCGTTTGCCGCGGGCGAACCGGAGCTCGACATTTTCCCACGGGGTGGGCTGCAGATAGTTCCCGTCCTCGACGTCGGCGATCTTCGTGACCACGTAGTCGTCCCGGCGCCGGGTCAGGGTCAGGTCGTAGAGGAGTTTCGGGGCGCCCTCGTCGACCCGGTCGACCCAGGCCGGGCAGGTCGCGCCGCCGAGGCAGTAACTGATCATGACGCGGGCGTGGACCGTGCTCTCGGTGCTCGGCTCGCGGATCTCCACACCGTAGTCGGCCCGCCTGATCTCCAGCTTGCGCAGATTGCGGTAGATGGCCCGGTAACGGCTCTGCGCCACGATGTCGACCGGGGTCAGCCAGCCCTTCTCGTCACCGTTGAGCAGGGCATCGACCTGGCCCCGGAGGACCGACTGGACCTCTCGTTCGAGCAGGGCGGGCAGGTCGAGGACGGCCGGCGCCGCGGTGGCCGGTCTGGCCTGGCGGGGCTGGGGCCAGAAGACCACGGCGGCGGCGGAGACGGCCAGCAGCAACACACCGAAGGCCCCGAAGGCACGCGCCACCCAGTCCCAGCTCGATCGATGATCGAGGTCGTCCTCCACGAGCCGGATCTAATCATGGTGCGTCGATGCATGTCAGCCCGGCCAGTCGCCGCCGTCCATGAATCGCTCAATCACCCCGGAGTAAGGGGACAATTCGAGCCCCTGGGCGGCCACCCAGTCGTCGGAGTAGTAGGTGTCGGCGTAGCGCTCGCCGCCGTCACAGATCAGCGTCACCACCGATCCGGTACGCCCGGCCGCGCGCATCTCGGCGATCAGCCGGAACGCGCCCCACAGGTTGGTGCCGGTCGACCCGCCGAGGCGCCGGCCCAGTGTCGCCGACCCGGCCCGCATGGCGGCGAGCGAGGCGGCGTCCGGCACGTGGATCATGCGGTCCACCACCGACGGCAGGAACGACGGTTCGACCCGGGGCCGGCCGATCCCTTCGATGCGTGAACCCCGGCCGGTCACGGTGGCCCAGTCACCGGCGATGTAAGCCTGCCAGAACGCGGACCCCTCGGGGTCGACGACGCAGACTCTGGTGTCCAGGCGGCGGTATCTCGCGTACCGGCCGATGGTGGCGCTGGTGCCGCCGGTGCCGGCGCCGACCACGATCCATGCCGGGACCGGGTGCCGTTCCAGGGCGAGCTGGCTGTGGATGGACTCGGCGATGTTGTTGTTGCCACGCCAGTCGGTGGCCCGCTCGGCGTAGGTGAACTGGTCCATGAAGTGCCCGCCCAGGTCGGCGGCGAGTCGCCGGGCCTCCGGCACCACCTGGGTGGCGTCGGTCACCAGGTGACATCGACCACCCTGGAACTCGATCAGCGAGATCTTCTCCGGCGACGTGGCGGCCGGCATCACGGCGATGAACGGCAGGCCGAGCATGCGGGCGAAATACGCCTCACTGACCGCTGTCGACCCGGAGGACGCCTCGACGACGGTGGTCTGCGGGCCGATCCAGCCGTTGCACAGCGCGTACAGGAACAGCGACCGGGCCAGGCGGTGCTTGAGCGAGCCGGTGGGGTGCGACGACTCGTCCTTGAGATAGAGGTCGATGCCCCAGGAGATCGGCAGAGGGTACGGCAGCAGGTGGGTGTCGGCGGAGCGGTTGGCATCCGCCTCGACCAGGGCGATCGCGTCGCGCGCCCAGTCCCGGGCCACGTTGTCCGAGCGGTCGAGCTTGGTGAGGTCCATCCCCGGCCTCAGCCCAGACCGGGCTGCGGACGGTTCTCCCACTTGGTGGAGAGCGCGATCGCGGTCCGGGTCGAGGCGACCCCGGGTGTCCGGTTTATTCGCACGATCAACTGCTCCAGCTCGGCGATCGTGCCGACTCGCACGGTGAGCTGATAGGACTCGACGCCAGCCATGAAATAGCAGCTCTCCACCTCGGGCATGGCTCGGACCGCGGCGAGGACGTCGTCGGTGTCGGCACCGGAGTCCTCGATGATGCCGATGAGCGCGGTGACGCCCAGCCCGATCGCCTCGTGATCGACGTCGGCCCGGTAGCCGCGGATGGTTCCGGCGGTCTCGAGCTTACCCACACGCTCGTGCACGGCGGGGGCGGAGAGCCCGACCTTGCGGGCGAGTTCGGCGTACGACGAGCGCGCGTTCTCCCGTAGCAGGTCGATCAGCCTGAGGTCGATGGAGTCCATGCTTGAAACCCTAATCGGGTGGCGCTCACGCCTTCACGCCCGGTAGCGGCGAATGGGCGGCAGGATAATGACCACTGTCGCAATCGGGGCTTTTTCCGCATTTCACGGACTTGGTTCGGGGGCGGTGCTCTAATGACTTTACGTCCCGATCGAGCACGCCGACACTCTCCGTGACCACGGCCGCTCCAGAAACCAAACCGAGGAGGGGGTTGTGGACACTGGAGATCGTCTGCTGACACCGGGGGAGGTGGCCGCGTTGTTCCGCGTCGACCCTAAAACGGTCACACGCTGGGCCGCCGCCGGGCGCATCGGCAGTATCCGTACTCCGGGTGGACACCGCCGATTCCGTGAGTCAGAAGTTCGCGCATTGCTCGAGGGCGATGGCGTGATCGAGGAGATGCGCGAGGACGACGCCGCGAACAAGCCGCGGAACAACGGTCCGAGCAATCCCGGGTCGGGCTTCGGCCCGCCCAACGGCTTGCGCTAAGCGTTCCTCTCGCCCAATTCACCGGTCCATCTGCGAAAAAGCGTGTGTGGTACGCCCAAAGCGTCCAACACCTTTCCGGCCACGAAGTCGATCAGTTGTTGTGCTGTCGCGCCGGCCCCGGATCCGTAGAATCCGGGGCTGGCCGGCAGCACCACGGCACCGGCGTCGTGCAGGCCGATCAGATGCTCCAGGTGACTGCGGGTGACCGGTGTCTCCCGTGGCACGACCACGGTCCGCCGGCGCTCCTTCAGATTCACTTCGGCCGCTCGCTGCAGCAGGTCCTTCGACAATCCGACGGCTATCCCGGCACACGCCGCGGTGCTGGCCGGAACCACCGCCATCCCACGTGCTGGGTAGGACCCGGAACTGGGGCCGGCAGCCAGATCCCCGGCGGGCCAGTAGGCCAGATCGCCGAGGTCCCGGCCGAGCCAGGCGCCGACGTCGTCCTTCCAGTGCGCGTCCCGTACCGTCGCTCCGGTCTCGTCCAGCAGCGTCAGCCGGGCGGCCCGGGAGATCACGAGATCGACGGACTCGCCGGCGTCCAGCAGGGCGGTCAGAACCGCCTTGGCATAGGGGGTTCCTGAGGCTCCGGAGACGCCGACGATCCATGGTTCACGCATGTGGTCAAGTGTGCCGCTACTCGACGACCAGCCGCGCCGAGGGCGGGACCGCCGCGCTCAACGGATACCACCCGGCATCGTCGGTGAAGTCGCTGACGACCGTGACCGACTCGTACACCTTGCGGATCTCCTCGATCGGCAGATCGCCGCCGACGATGAGCATGCTGACGTCGTCGTCCAGCACACGCATGCAGGACTTCTCATCGCAGGGCTCCGGCGGCATCTGCTCGCGTGTCCGGCCCGCCGGGTAGAGCCCGATCACGAGCTGGTCGTGAAACCTCTGCTCGCCCTCCGGGGCGCTGCCGTTGCGGTTGAACATGCGGCCGGGGTTCGTCAACAGCGCCTTCTGCGAGGCGGCGGGCGCGAGCATGATGTTCGTCATCGACCTGACGAACCGGGTGACCTCGCCGGGACTGCTCCACGTCTCCATCACGCGATAGCCGTCCGGCACATACCCGACCCGGAGCGCGATCCTCGGCTCCGCCCCGCCGCCCATGACCAGACGGGAGGCGATCCGATAGGCGTCCGCCTTGCTGACCTCGCCCTCGGGGGTCGCCAGTTCGGCATACGCCTCGGCGGCGTACTCCCAGGTGAGGATCTTCTGGTGGTCGACCGTGCGGTAGAAGGCGGTACGCCCGGCCATCGGTTCGGCGGCGGCCAGGCCGGTCAGCGGATGTTCCGGTGCGACACCGGGCCGATAGACCGTGAGAGATCCGACACTCGACTTCTCGCCGGCCCCGCTTCGCCCGACGCCGGCCACCACCGCACCGACGTCGAGGATGAACGGGTCCTTCACCACGTACCCGTCGACCGTGTAGCCGCGGAACGTGTACGTCGTGACCGGGGCCGGCGCGGCCGGGACCGGAGGCCGGCCGCCGGCGCGGGTGATGACCTGTGGCACACCGATCATCACGGCCACCGCCACCGCCGCCGCGACCGCCCATCCGCCGTTCCGCCGACGACGGCGACGACGCCCGGCCGCGACCACCTGATCGACGCCGTAGCGGGCCGCCGGTGGGTTCGCCTTCGCCTCCCGCAACAGATCAGACAGCTGCTTCATGACCGGCCTCCAACTCGGTGCCGAGGATCTGGCGGAGCGCGCCGAGACCACGCGCGGTGTAGACCTTCACGGTGCCTTCCGGGCATCGCAGGGCCGCCGCCGTCTGCTGGACGCTGAGCCCTTCCAGGAAGCGGAGCACCAGCACCGCGCGCTGCCGGGCCGGCAACCCGCTCAACGCCTGCCGTAGCCGTAACCGCTCGTCGATCGCCCCCGTGGCGTCGTCGGACAGCGCCGAGTCCGGCATGGCGTGGCTACGGGCCTGTTCGCGGCGCCACCACGGGCGCCTGGTCTCGTCGATGGCGGCCCGCACCACGGCGGTCCGCGCGTACGCCTCCGGGTTGTCCACCCGGTTCCACTTCACGTACAGCTTGGCCAGGGCGGACAGCACCGCGTCCTCGGCCACCTGCCAGTCGCCGCAGGTCAGATACGCGAGCCCCCGTAACGGCTCCATGCGCGCGGCGACGAACTCGCGGAATCCGGCCTCTCTATCGCTCACGGCGGTAAGACGGAGGCGGTGGCGCGACCGGTTACATCGGGGCGACGAGGAACAACGAAACGAAACGTCCGTCGACGATCAACTCGACGAGGGCGAAGAGGAAGAGGGCGATCGCGATGAACCCGTTCGCCGTGAAGAACGCTCGGTTGATCTTGGAGAGGTCGTTCGGCGTCACCACGACGTGCTGGTAGACCAGACCGGCGCCGGTGATCAGCAGGCCGATCCACCAGAAGAGGCCGAGACCGACGAGATGACCGAACCACGCGAAGAGCGCGAAACAGACCACATGCGTGACCGTGGAGATGTGCAGGGCGGTCCGGACGCCGAATCGGGCCGGGGTGGAGTGCACACCGATCCTCCGGTCCACCTCGATGTCCTGGCAGGCGTAGATGATGTCGAACCCACCGATCCACAGGCCGACCGCGGCGCCGAGCACCCAGGCCGGCCAGGAGCCGGCGAACGTGCCGGTGACCGCGAGCCACGCACCGACCGGGGCGACCGCCTGGGCCAGCGCCAGCACGTAGTGCGGGAAGTTCGTGAACCGCTTCGCGTACGGGTAGATGATCAGCGGAACCACGGCCAGCGGCGACAGCAGCAGACAGAGCGGGTTGAGCAGCCCGGCCGCCACGATCAGGAGCACCAGGGAGATGCCCGCGCCGGTCCAGGCGGTCCGCAGACTGACCGCGCCGGTGACCAGCTCCCGGTTCTGGGTGCGGGGGTTCAGCGCGTCGATCTTGCGGTCGAGGATCCGGTTGGCCGCCATCGCGAAGGTCCGCCCGGACACCATGGCGACCGTGACCAGCAGCAGGTCCATCCAGTGCACGCCGGAGCTGACCGGCGTGCCGGACGGCAGGTCGAGGATGACCCGGCCGTCGGTGGTCACGTCACCGGCCGGCTGCGCCATCGCGATCAGCGCGGAGAGGTAGGCGAACGGCAGCGCGAAGATCGAGTGCTCGATCATCACCAGCCGCAGGAACGCCTTGACCTTGCCGGGCTCCTGAAGAGCGGTCACAGCCCGTATTCCTTCCACCGCTTGTCGACCAGGCTGACCACCTCGGGAGACATGGTCATCTCTTCCGGCCAGCCCCGGGTGTAGCCCTCGGACGGCAGCTTACGGGTGGCGTCGACACCCGCTTTCCCACCCCAGAACTGCTGGTACGACGAGTGGTCGAGATGATCCACCGGGCCCTCGGTGAGCAGCAGGTCGCGGGCGTAGTCGACGTTGCCGAAGGCCCGGAAGGCCACGTCGTTGTAGTCGTGGACGTCACAGTCCTCGTCGACCACCACGACAAGCTTGGTCAGGGAGAGCAGGTGGGCGCCCCAGATGGCGTTCATCACCTTCTGCGCGTGCTTCGGGTACCGCTTGCGGATCGACACGATCAGGCAGTTGTGGAAGACGCCGGCGGCCGGCATGTCGTAGTCGACGATGTCCGGGATCAGGATCTTGGCCAGCGGCAGGAAGATCCGCTCGGTGGCCTTGCCGAGGCCGTGGTCCTCCTGCGGCGGCTTCGACGTGACGATCGAGTGGTAGATCGGCTTCTTCCGCATCGTCATCGTCTCGATGTGCAGCACCGGGAACGGCTCGACCGGCGTGTAGTAGCCGGTGTGGTCGCCGAACGGGCCTTCCGGCAGGCGCTCGCCGGGCTCCAGGTAGCCCTCCAGCACGATCTGCGCCTCGGCCGGAACCTGCAGCGGGACGGAGACGCAGTCGACCATCTCGATCCGCTCCCCCTTGAGGAAACCGGCGAACAGGTATTCGTCGATGTCGGACGGCAGGGGGGCGCTTGCGGCGTACGTCACCACGGGGTCGCAACCGATGGCGATCGCGACCGGAAGTCGCTCGCCTCGCCGCTCCGCCACCGCGTGATGCGCTGTCGAGTCCTTGTGGATCTGCCAGTGCATGCCGAGCGTGTTCTTCGAGTGCTGCTGGAGGCGGTAGAGGCCGAGGTTGCGCTTGCCGGTCTCCGGGTGCTTGGTGTGGGTGAGCCCGAAGTTGTGGAAGATGCCGCCGTCACCGGGCCAGACCTGCAGGCCGGGGAGCAGGCCCAGGTCGACCTGGTCACCCTTGAGCACGACCTCCTGGCAGGGGGCGCTCTTCACCTTCTTCGGCGGGACCGACTTGAGCTGCAGCACCTTGGCGATGCCCTCGCGGATCCCGGACCAGCCGACCGGCAGCTCC
Organism: Actinoplanes philippinensis; assembly: GCF_900113015.1. Lineage (GTDB taxonomy): Bacteria > Actinomycetota > Actinomycetes > Mycobacteriales > Micromonosporaceae > Actinoplanes > Actinoplanes philippinensis. The sequence goes on along the minus strand of NZ_FONV01000014.1, from coordinate 51,560 downwards.
GGCTTGGCCAGCGCGCCGATCCGCTCGCCGACCTCGTCGAGCCGGTCCACGCCGAGGGCCATGGCCATCCGCTTCTCGGTGCCGAACAGGTTGATCACCAGCGGCATGTCGCCCCGGGTCGGGCGCTCGAAGAGCAGCGCCGGGCCGCCGGCCCGCACGGTCCGCGTCACGATCTCGCTGATCTCCAGCGTCGGATCCACCGGCACGGTGACTCGTCGCAGCTCACCCACGGCCTCGAGGGCTGCGATGAAGCTCTGCAGATCGGCATAGGGGAATCCACGCGGCGCCATACCCCCAGTCTGGCACCAGGGTCCGTCACTGGAGATCCGGGAGTCCCGTTGGGCGTTTCATGAAGCTGCGGAACGTGACCCGATGGTGTCTGCTGACCGGTCTGGCCGCGGCTCTCGCGGTCGCCGCCCCGGCGGCCTCGTCCTCCACGGCCCGGCTGCCCGCCTGCGGCGTACCCGGCCCGGCTTCGACCACCCCGCCGACCGGCCCGGCCACCGTGGACAGCCCGGGCGCCTGCCGGGGCGGCGATCCGGCCCTGGAGTCCGACAAGTTCGCGTTCACCCCGAGCGGCTACCACCATCTCGGGGCCGGTACGCGTGGCGAGTGGGGCGGGGTGTCCGGGCGTTTCTCGGTGGTGGACGGCTCGATCCGGCCGCAGACCTACGACTTCGTGGTCGGCCGGTTCATGGCGAAACGGGACCTGGGCGGCGGGCGGATCGCATGGCTGGAGGCCGGATGGTCGGAGACCGGCTGGGCGTCGCCGGGCCGCCAGCACATCTACACCTTCGACACCAACACCAACCGGTGGCGGTTCTACGACCAGTACGCGGTGCGCCCCGGCGACCAGGTGTGGCTGGACATCAACACCGACCGGACCGGCCTGTGGCGGGCCTGGCTGTGGTGGAACAACCGGTGGAACCTGCTCACCCAGCAGCGGCTGCCGCTGGGCCCGAGCGCGCGGATCGAGCAGTACGTCGAGGTGCACGTCGACGCGTCCCGCCAGGCCAAGATCGACATGCCGACGGTGACCGTGGACAACGTGCAGTTGCGGCCGGCCGGAGGCGGACCCGCACGATACTGGCGTGAGGACGTGGAGACGGAGGCCGCAGCGCCCTCACGCGGCGGCTTCTGCCTGGACTGGAAGACCCGTTACGACACCTGGAGCGCCGGGGACTGCGCGCCCTAGGCGTACGAGTGCAGGCCCTCGAAGAAGAGGTTGACGCCGAACAGGTTCATCAGCATCGTCACGAACCCGATGATCGCGATCCAGGTCGCGGTGGTCCGCTTGACGCTCGGGGTGGCCCGGGCGTGCAGGTAGGCGGCGTAGACGATCCACGAGATGAACGCCCACACCTCCTTCGGGTCCCAGCCCCAGTAACGGCCCCAGGACGCCTCGGCCCACAACGGCCCGGCGATCAGCGCGCCGAACGTGAACAGCGGGAAGGCGAAGGCGTGCAGGCGGAAGGTGAGCCGCTCCAGCGAGCCGGCGTCACCGACACGACGGCCCAGCGTGTAGGGGAAACCGCGTCTGCCCGCGTCCCACCCGTCCTTGATCAGGAACATCGCGGCCGGCACCGCCCCGAGCAGGAAGATGCCGGAGGAGATGATGATCGTCGAGACGTGGAAGACGAACCAGTACGAGTTGAGCGCCGGGACCAGCGGGCCGACCGGGGTGTAGGCGACCAGCGCGGCCGCGCCGAGCAGCACCACCAGAATCAGCGAGACGAACAGGCCCAGGTGACGCACGGCCGGCTTACGCAACAGCACGCCGGTCCAGACCGCGGCGCCGACCAGGGTCGCCGAGAGGATGTACTCGTACATGTTGCCCCAGGGCATGCGCTCGGCGGCGATCCCCCGGGTGGCCGTGGTGGCGAGGTGCAGAGCCAGGCCGATCAGGTTGAGCACGACGGCGACACGGCCGACCAGCTCGCCCTTGCCGGCCGCCGGCTCGGCGACCGGCACCTCGTCCGGCACCGAGGCTCCGGCGCCCACCAGCTGACGGCTCGCCGCCCGGCCGATGTGGCTGCGCTTGCCGAACGCATACTCCCCGGCGTAGCAGACCATGGCGGTCAGGTAGGCCAGCACGGTCAGCGCCATAAGCTGATTGGACAACTCCGCCATCAGGGCGTCCCTTCCTTGATGTGCCGGGTGAGCGCCGCGAACTCATCGCCGAAACCTGAATAGTCGGTGCGGGGCAGGCCGCCGGCCTCGATCGCGCTGCCGCCCTCCGCGGGAACCACCCGGAACCAGACCCTACGCCGGTGCACCGCGAGCGAGAGCATCAGCCCGGCCAGACCGAGCACCGCGCCGATCAGCATCAGGAACTGGGTCGGGTCGTGGCGGATGGAGATGGTCGCGAACCGGCGGGTGCCGACGAACTCCAGCGTGGTGCCGTCGTCGAGCGTCCACTTCTCGCCCGGCCGCAGCGCGTACGGCCGCTCGCCGCTGACCTTCTTCAGGTCACCGTCCTGGATCTGGCGACGATTCAACGCGTACACCGAACCGGGTTTGCCGGAGTCGAGACCCAGGTCACCGCGGTAGGCGGCCAGGTAGAGCACCGGATTGTCCTCCGCCGGATACTTCGACTTGGCGCTGCCGTCGGCGCCGCCGGTCGGCAGGAAGACGCCCTCGAAGCCCATCTGCAGTTTCGGGTCGCGGGTGTTGGTGGCCGGGTCGATGTTGACGTCCGGGAACTGGACGACGCCCTCGCTGGTCAGCATGTTGTCGGTGGGCAGGAACGCGACCACCTTCTCCTGGGTCGCGCCGAACCGGTCGGTGTAACGCAGCACCGGCGCGTATCCCTGGCCGATCAGGTTGATGTTCGCCCCGTCCAGGCGCAGCGGGTCGTTGACCGAGAACGACGTCTGCCGGTAGGCGCCGCCGTCCTCGTTGACCTGCACGTTCGCCCGGAACGACTTGGGGATGCCGTTGTCCTGGAAGGTGGAGCTGAAATCGGTCATCCACAGGCAGAAGTTCGGCAGATCGGAGGCGTCCACCCGAGGGCCGAGGACCGACTCGTCGTGCTGCGTGACGGCGTTGCAGAAGCCCTGGTCCTCGCCGGCGATCAGCAGACGGTTCGCGTGCCAGCCGTACCACTGACCGAAACCGACCCCCACGAGCACCGCCAGCATGGCGAAGTGGAAGAGCAGGTTTCCGGTCTCCTTCAGGAAGCCCTTCTCGGCCGCGACCGTCCAGCCGTCCGCCGTCTCCCGCACCCGGGTCCGGAACCTGCCGCGACGCAGCAGTTTCGCGATCTCCGCGGCAGCGGCCGCGGGTTCCTCCGGCCGTCGCCCGCCGTCGACATGGTGCGGCAGGCGGTCCAGACGCTTCGGAGCATCCGGCGGTACGGTCGTGAGCGCCCGAAAATGATCACGGAGGCGAGGTACGACGCAGCCGATCAGCGAGGTGAACAGCAGCAGGTAGATCGCCGCGAACCAGGGTGACGAGTAGACGTCGAAGGCGAAGAACCGGTCCAGCACCGGCGCCAGTTTCGGGTGCTCGGTGAAGTACTCGGAGACGTTCTCCCGGTTCACGCCGCGCTGAGGGAAGATCGAGCCGGGCACGGCCGCGACCGCGAGCAGGAAGAGCAGGATCAGCGCGGTCCGCATGCTGGTGAGCTGGCGCCACGAGTTGCGCAGCAGTGCCCACACCGGGTTGGCGCGCTTCGGCGGCGGCGCGTCGGCGGTGGCGGGCCGGTCCTCGACAACGGTCACAGCACCGGCACCTCCGTGAAGTCGACGACGGTCGTCAGCCAGATCAGGAAGTGGTCCCAGGCCCCGGTGACCAGTGCCAGCCCGACGACGAGCAGCAGCCCGCCGCCGACCCGGGTCACCCAGCGGCTGTTGCGGCGGATCACCGTGAAGACCCCGAGCAGCCGGCGGAAGAAGAGCCCGAACAGCACGAACGGCACGCCCAGCCCGAGGCTGAAGGCGATCGCGAGGATGATCGACCGGTCGGTCTGGCCGGTGGTCGTCGCCAGGCCCATCACGGCGCCGAGGGTCGGGCCGATGCACGGGATCCAGGACAGCGCGAAGATCGCTCCGAAGACCGGCGCCCCGGCCAGCCCGGCCGCCGGCAGCCTGGTGATCCGCGCCTCCCGCTGGAAACCCGGGATCCAGCCCAGGTAGCCGAGGCCGAGCACGATGATCACCGCGCCGACCACGGTGTTCAGGACTTCCTTGTGGCTGGTGAGCTGGAGCGCGATGTTCGACACCAGGACCACCGTCAGCGTGAAGACGACCATGAAGCCGAGCACGAAGAGGCCGCTGCCGGCCAGGACCCGGCTCTTGAGCGCCAGTGTCCGGGTCTTCGTCGTGGCGCCGCCCCGGCCCATCACCGCCTCCATGTCGGAACCGGCGAGGCCGGTGACATACGCGAGGTAGCCTGGCACCAGCGGCAACACGCACGGTGACAAGATGCTGACGAGCCCGGCGATCAACGCCGCGCCGACCGCCAGGAGCATCGGCCCGTCGGTCACCACACCCTCGAAGGCGTCACCCATCAGCCGGTCGCCTCCGCCGCGATCTTCTCGACCAGTGGCTGCAACTCGTCGGCCGTGGTGGCCCGCCGGATGGCGGCGGCGATCCGGCCCTGCCGGTCCAGGATCAGCGTGCTCGGGATCGCGTTCTGCGTGACGTCGAACTTCAGCCCGACCTCACCGCGGAAGTCGTAGACACTCCCGTACGTCACCTGATAGCCGCGCTCGAACGCCTTCGCCGAGTCCTTGTCGTCGCGGGTGTTGACCCCGAGGAAGGTCACCTCCCTGGCCTTGGTCGCCTGGTAGGTCTTCTCCAGGTCGTCGGCCTCGGCCCGGCACGGCGCGCACCACGAGCCCCAGAAGTTGACCACGACCACCTTGCCGCGGTCGTTCGCCAGGTCGTAGGTGCCGCCGGCGAGCAGCTCGCCGGTGACGTCGGAGACCAGCGGCCGCTGCTCCGGGGCGCACTCCACCACCATGTTCGTGGTGGAGCACTTCTTGGCCCAGTTCTCCTCGCCGCCGCAGCCGGTCAGAAGCCCGGCGGCGGTGACCGCGGCGACGGTGACGGCGGCGAGGCGACGCATCAGGCCCCCTTGGCGGTCTTGGCCGTCGCGGACATGGCGACCAGGTGGGCGGCGGGCTCCGAATAGTCGATGCCGACCACCTTGGACCCCTCGAAGCGGAACGACGTGAGACTGGCGAGTCCGCACTCGCGCTTACGCGGATCGTGCCAGAGGCGCTTGCCCTCGACGTAGCGTCGCAGCGTCCAGATCGGCAGCTGGTGCGAGACGCAGACCGCCTCGTGGCCCTCGGCGGCCACCCGCGCGGCCTGCACGGCGGCGAACATCCGCTGCGCGATCACCAGGTAGGCCTCGCCCCAGGACGGGGTGATCGGGTCCCGCAGCACCCACCAGTGCCGCGGGTTGCTGAACGCGCCGTCGCCGACCGAGACCCGCTTGCCCTCGAAGTAGTTGGCGCTCTCGATCAGGCGCACGTCGGTGGCGATGTCCAGTTTGAACTCCGCGGCGAACGGGGCGGCCGTCTCCTGCGCACGCTCCAGCGGACTGGCCACCACGTGCGTGATGTCACGGCCGGCCAGCACCTCGGCGGCCGCCTTCGCCATCTGGTTGCCGAGCTCCGACAGGTGGAAGTCGGGCAGGCGGCCGTACAGAATCTTGGTCGGGTTGTGGACCTCGCCGTGCCGCAGCACGTGCACTGTCGTCCTGGTCGGTTCGGTCATGATTCGGCCCCCGCGGCGGCTCGGGCCGCGAGCGGCGCCGCGGCGGCGATCTGGTCCAGCGCTGCGTCGTCGATCGCCGTCGACACGAACCACGACTCGAAGGCGCTCGGCGGCAGGTAGACGCCGTTGGCCAGCATGGTGTGGAAGAACGCCTTGAACGCGCCCGCGTCCTGCGTCTTCGCGGAGTCGTAGTCGACGACCTCGGCGTCGGTGAAGAAGATCGAGAACATGTTGCCGGCGTACTGCAGCCGGTGTGGCACTCCCTCAGCGGCCAGCGCGTCGGCGCAGAGCGAGCCGATCGTGCCGGACAGCTCGTCGAGCCGCTTGTAGGTGGCCTCGTCGGCGAGCCGCAGCGAGGCCAGGCCGGCCGCGCAGGCCAGCGGGTTGCCGGAGAGGGTGCCGGCCTGATAGACCGGGCCGGCCGGGGCCAGGCGGGACATGATCTCCCGGCGGCCGCCGAAGGCCGCGGCGGGCAGACCGCCACCCATCACCTTGCCGAAGGTGAACAGGTCGGCGTCGACCGGGTGCAGCCCGGCCCAGCCGCCCGCGGAGACCCGGAAGCCGGTCATCACCTCGTCGATGATGAGCAGGGCGCCGTGCCGGTGGGCGATCTCGGCGAGCGCCTCGTTGAAGCCGTCACGCGGGGTGATCACACCCATGTTGCCGGGCGCCGCCTCGGTGATGATCGCGGCGATCTCGCCACCCTCGGCGGCGAAGACCGCCTCGACGGCGGCGACATCGTTGTACGGCAGGACGATCGTCTCGCCGGCCGCCGCGCCGGTGACGCCGGGCGAGTCGGGCAGCCCCAGCGTGGCGACGCCGGACCCGGCCGCGGCCAGCAGCGCGTCCACGTGGCCGTGGTAGCAGCCGGCGAACTTCACCACCTTGGACCGGCCGGTGTAGCCACGGGCCAGCCGGATCGCGGTCATGGTCGCCTCGGTGCCCGAGTTGACCAGGCGGACCTCGTCGATCGACGTACGCCGGACGATCTCCTCGGCCAGGTCGACCTCACCGGCCGTGGGCGTGCCGAAGCTGGTGCCCAGGGCCGCGGCCCGCTGCACCGCCTCGATCACCGCGGGGTGCGCGTGGCCGTGGATCAGCGGGCCCCAGGAGCAGACGAGGTCGACATAGCGCCGCCCGTCCACGTCGGTGAGCCAGGGGCCGGAGCCCGAGGCCATGAACCGGGGTGTGCCGCCGACAGCGCGGAACGCACGCACAGGTGAATTCACCCCGCCGGGCACGATGGCCTGGGCGCGGTCGAACAGGGCCTGGGAGACCGGGGCGTCCTCCGGGTACGGAAGTCCCGCGGTGGGATATGTCGTGGTCACAGCGGTCCCCATTCTGTCAGCGGCATGGAACGAGTATTGCGAGAGGGTTCCTCACGTCACCGGATGATCGCCGTCAAGCGCCTGGTCTGACCGCGCCGGACGGGCTGATTCGCCCCGAAGAGGATAGGCTGACCGTCGTGGAGCGACCGGAGCTGTCCATCGCGGTTCAGCGCGCACCCGACGAGGTGACGATTCAGCTCGCCGGGGAGATCGACGTGCTCACGGTCACCGAGTTGTCCACGGTCGTCAACGAGTTGGTGGTCGATGACCAGCTCAATCGCATCGTGCTCGACATGTCCGGTGTCACGTTCTGTGACTCCCAGGGGCTCGGCACGCTCGTGGTTCTGAGTCGCAGAGCACAGCACGCGCAGATCGTTCTGGCTCTGGCGAACGTCGGCGATTTCCTGATGCGTGTGCTCGACATCACGGGCCTGCGTTCGGCCCTGATGATCAGTTCGAACTGAGACTTCCCCCGACCGGATCCCGACGGCCGGGGAAAGTCTCAGCAGATCCTCAGCGGAAGTCGCCGCTGACCGTCGGCGCCGCCCCACCCTCGGTCGTGGCCACCGCGGCGTAGGTGTCGCCGCCGGCATCCCGGCCACCGTCGGGGTGCGTGTATCGCGCGTAGAAGGTGTACGTCCCCGGGTCGAGCGTGTCGCCGGAGGAGAGCACGAAGCGGTAGACGTACGCGCTGGGCTCCTCGGTGACGGTGCTGGTCACGCTGGCGCCCGGCACCTGCTGGCTGCCACCGCGAGCCGTCAGGCCGTCCGTACGGTTGAGGCGGATCGTCACCTCGAGCGCGGTGAGCCGCTCGCTGGTCTTCACCGTCACCACGCTGCTGCCCTGGGAGTCACCGTCCGGGGCGACCGAGCCGTCCGACCAGAGCGCCCCCTGGGCGGTGGTCGTGCCGCCGGCTTCCGTGGACGGGCTGGGCGATCGGCTGGGCGGCCGCGACCGGGGCGTTTTGCTGGTCTTGGCCGTGGGCCCGGTCGCGCTGGGCGAGGGCGCCTCACTGGGCGCCGGCGTCACCGAGACCACCACGCTCGGCGTGGGTTCGGGCTGGGGTTCACCGTCGCCGGCGACGGCCCACTGGGCGAAGCCGCCACCGCCGAGCACCGCGGCGACGGCCACCGCGGCGCCGGCGATCCGCAGGCGCGGGCCCGGCCGTTCCTTGGCCGCCCGGCTGCGCATCGCGGTCTCGGTGATCCGGTCGAGCATCGCCTCCCGGTCGGGACGGTGCGTCGCCGCCTCGGCGCGCAGTGCCGCGCGCAGCTCTGATTCGATGAGCGTCATCGCGCCGCCTCCCAACCGTCGATTCGTGCGAGGGCGACAGTGCTGCCGCCGAGTAGTTCCGCGAGTTGCCGGGCGCCGCGCGAGGTCGCGCTCTTGACCGCTCCGACCGAGATGCCGAGGATCGTCGCGACCTCCTTCTCGGAGAGGTCGAACGAGTAGCGAAGGACCACGCAGGCCCGTCGCCGGTGCGGGAGCCGCCGTAACGCGCCGCGCACGTCGAGGACGGCCGGCACGTCCGGGTCGAGGGCCCGGCGCAGGGGTTCCAGGGTGAGCAGCCGTTCCCGGCTGCGACGGCGGACCCAGTTGCGCGCCAGGTTCATCAGGATGCCGTGGCCGTAGGCGACCGGGTCGTCCGCCGCGGTGACGCGGTCCCAGTGCCGCCACACCTCGGTGAGCGCGTCGGCTGCCAGGTCGTCGGCGATCTCCGCCTCGCCGGTCATCAGGTAGGCGAGCCGGGACATCGAATCGTGGTGCCGCTCGAAGTAGTCACGGAAGGCGGCGTCGCGCATCAGCATCCCTGTGGTTCCGGGCCGTGGCCGCCGGCGAGAGCCCCCCGGCGGCCACGGGCGATCACTTGAAGGTGATGTCGGACTCGTTGTAGATGCAGTTGACGCCGTCCGGGCCGGTGCCGATCTTGGTCGGCTCCTTGCCGGAGCTGTTGCCGGTGAACTTGACGCAGATGTCCAGGCTCTTCTTGCCGATCACGGTGACGCCGGAGATCTTGGCGGTGTCGCCGAAGTTGCTGTTGATGCCGACCAGGCTGCCGGCCGGGGCGGTGGCGACCACGTTCTGCACGATGACCGCGCGCTTGTGCTGGGTGGAGCAGTTGCCGCACGAACGGTAGAGCTTGCCGAAGTCCTCGACCTGGAAGTTCTTGATGGTCAGCGTGCCGCCGCCGTTGTGCTGGAAGACCTTGTCGTCAGCGCCCTTGGCGCCGCCACCGTCCACCGTGTACGCGGCCGACGTGCCGCCCTTGAAGGTGGCCGCGTCCTCACCGACGTTCTCCCACCACACGTTGATCAGCGTGCAGGAGCCGGAGCAGTGGATGCCGTCCGCAGCCGGGGCGCCGAGGATGACGTTCTTCAGGACCGCGCCGTCGGCGAGCTTGAAGATCGGGTCCTGGGACTCGTCCTGGGAGTCGCTGCCCAGGGCGCCGCTGCCGAAGTAGCGGACGTTGCCGCCGTCCAGCGTGCCGGAGACCGGGATGGTGGCGGTGACCGCCTTCTCGCCGGTCGCCTTGGGCCAGGCGGTGGACGCGCTGGTCGGCGCGGGGGTGGCCGTCGCGGTCGGTGTTGCGCCGGCGCTCTTGGTGGGGGTCGGGCTGGCCGTCTTGGTGGGGGCCGGGCTCGCCGTCTTGGTGGGCGTCGGGCTCGCCGTCGCGCTCTTGGTGGCGGTCGGGCTGGTGGTTCCGGCACTCAGTGGGTTCACCGCGACGTCGTCGAACTCGGCCGAGGCGAAGCTGGTGACCAGCCCGATGCGGCCGGTTCCGGTGAGCGAGCCGGTGCCGGAGGCTACCTTGGCGCCGTCGACGAAACCGCTGACGCTGCTGCCGGAGACGTCGACCCGCACGGTGTGCCAGGCGGCCGGGTCGCTGACCGCGGCCGAGCCGAGGACGGTGATCGCGCTGCCCTTGACCGACTGCAGCTCGGCCTTGCCGGCCGAGGTGAGGGCGAGGCGGTACATCGTGGAGGAGCCGCTGGCCCGGGCCGCGACACCGGCCAGGCCCTTGCTCAGGTCGAGTCCCTTGATCTTGGCCTCGACCGAGTAGTCGGTCCAGGTGACCTCACCGGCGAAGACCCGGGCGAGCTCGCTGTCGGCCTTGGCCTGCTGGTAGACCTTCGATCCGTCGGAGACCACCGACCAGGCGCCGCCCGACTTCGACCAGTTGCCCGCGCCGTTCTCGAAGTCGTCGCTGAAGAGCGTGCTGGCCGAGGCGGACGGGACGAGGATGGCCACCAGCGCGGTGACGGCGCCGGCCGCACCGGCCGCACCGAGACCGGCGACCAGACGACGGCGCCGCCGGCTCGGGGTCGCGCTAGGCATTGCGTGCCGCATGTTGCTCCTACTCAGGGGTGGCGTCGCATGATCAAGCGATCACGCCCCGGTAGTGGTGCGGCTGCCCGGCAAGGTTGCCGGCAGTGACCCAGGTCACAATTGACCCCGGGATCAGTCCCCCCAGCGGGCTTTCTCCAGCAGGTCGAGAGCCTCGGTGGCGGCCTTCTCGCCGCCGGCCCGCAGCACCCGGGCGGCCTCGTCGACCGTCCCGGTGAGCCGCAGCCACTGGGCCTCGCGCTCCTTGGACGCCTCGGCCTGCGACTTGAGCTGCTGATTCTTCGTCCACAACTCGACGAAGATGGAGACCTTCGCCCGGAGCACCCACGGGTCGAAGGGCTTGGTCAGGTAGTCGACGGCGCCGACCGCGTAACCGCGCAGAGCCAGCTGGGCATCCCGGTCGGCGGCGGTCAGGAACAGGATCGGGACATGCCGGGTACGTTCGCGGCGTTTGATGTGGCTCGCCGTCTCGAAGCCGTCCATGTTGGGCATGTGCGCGTCCAGCAGGATCACCGCGAAGTCGTCGGTGAGCAGCTGCTTGAGCGCGGCCTCGCCGCTCTCCACGGCGACCGCGGTGACGGGCAGACCCTGGAGGATCGCCTCCAGAGCCAACAGGTTGTCCCGCCGGTCGTCGACCAGCAGCGCCTTGGCACGCTCACCCACCCGTGCTCACCTCACCCACCGGTAGTTCCCCTCCCATGGCGCTACCCCGTTTCGGCCGGTTTCAGCCTTCCTTCGGGGTCCCGGTTCCCTCCGCGTTCACCCAGCGGTCCATCAACTCGATCAGTTCATCCAGATCGACCGGTTTGGTGATGTAGTCACTCGCCCCGGCCGCGAGGGCCGATTCCCGGTCTCCCGGCATCGCCTTCGCCGTGAGGAACACTACCGGTAGGTCCCGGAAACGCTGATTGCGCCGAATACCCCGAGTCGTCTCGTAGCCGTCCTGGTCCGGCATCATCGCGTCCATCAGCACGATGTCGATCTCCGGATGCTCGGCCAGGATCCGAACACCGTCCACCCCGTTGTCCGAGTACAGCACGTTGAGTCCATGCATCTCGAGGGCACTGGTCAGAGCGAAGACGTTACGCACGTCATCGTCCACGATCAGGACCGTGACGCCCTCCAGTTTCCGGCCGGCCGGGCTCACCGCCGGCTTCTCCTCGACCCGTGGCGGCATCTCCATCAGCGGCAGGCCCAGGGAGGCCGCCGGGCGGACCGAGACCGCCTTCGCCGGCACCGGTGGCAGCACCGGCATCGGGATCGCGTCCGGCGTCAGCGCCTCCGGCATGTAGAGCGTGAACGTCGAGCCCTCACCCGGCACCGAGGAGACCGTGATCGTGCCACCGAGCAGGGCGGCGAACTCCCGGCTGATCGACAGGCCCAGGCCGGTGCCGCCGTACTTACGGGTGGTGGTGCCGTCGGCCTGCTGGAACGGCTCGAAGATGATCGCCAGTTTCTCGTCGGAGATGCCGATGCCGGTGTCACTCACCGCGAACGCCACCACCTGCTGCGCCGAGTGCAGCAGCGGAGGCGCGTCGACGTCCGAGTCGAGCGGGGTCGAGTAGATGCTCAGCGTCACCGAGCCGTTGTCGGTGAACTTCACCGCGTTCGACAGCAGGTTGCGCAGGATCTGCTGCAGGCGCTGCGGGTCGGTGACGATCGAATCGGGCAGCTCGGGCGCCACGTCCACCCGGAAGTCCAGGCCCTTGATCTCCGCCTGCGGCACGAACGCCTGCTCGACGTAGCTGCGGATGCCGTCGAAGTCGACCACGTCCGCCTCGACATCCATCCGGCCGGCCTCGATCTTGGACAGGTCCAGGATGTCGTCGATCAGCGACAGCAGGTCCGAGCCGGCACTGTGGATGGTCTTGGCGAACTCGATCTGCTTGCTCGTCAGGTTGCGCTCGGTGTTGTCGGCGAGCAGCCGGGCCAGCAGCAGGAGCGAGTTCAGCGGGGTACGCAACTCGTGGCTCATGTTGGCCAGGAACTCCGACTTGTACGTGTTCGCCCGGGACAGCTGCTGCGCCTTCTCCTCCAGGCCGAGCCGGGCCAGCTCGATCTCCCGGTTCTTCAGCTCGATGTTCGCCTTCTGCTCACTGAGCAGTTTCGCCTTGTCCTCCAGCTCGGCGTTGGTGCGCTGCAGCTCGGCCGACTGGTCCTGCATCTCCCGGGCCAGCCGCTGCGACTGGGCGAGCAGCTCTTCCGTACGCCGGTTGGCCTGAATGGTGTTGAGAGCGATGCCGATCGTCGCGACCAGCCGCTCCAGGAACGTCAGGTGCAACCCGTTGAAGGCGGCCACCGACGCGAACTCGATCACACCGAGCATCTCGCCCTCGAACAGGACCGGCAGCACCACCAGGTCGTTCGGCGGCATCGCGAGCAGCCCGGACCGCATCGTCAGTATTCCGTCGTGCGTGGCGCGTACCCGGATGGTCCGGCGAGAGACGGCGGCCTGGCCGACCAGGCCCTCCCCCGGCCCGAAGATCACGTCGTGGTCCCTGGCCACATAGCCGTAGGCGGCGTTGAGCCGCAGGCGCATGACCGCCTCTTCGTTGTCGACCAGGAAGAACGCGCCGAGCTGGCCGTCGACCAGCGGTGTCACCTCGGTCATGATCATGCGGCAGACCTCGCCGACGTCACGCTGACCCTGCAGCAGGCCACCGATCCGGGCCAGGTTGGAGTCGAGCCAGCCCTGCTCCGCGTTCGCCTTCGTGGTGTCGCGGAGCGTGACGATCATCCGGTTGATGTTGTCCTTCAGCTCGGCGACCTCGCCCTGCGCCTCGACCGCGACGCTCTGGGTCAGGTCACCGCGGGTCACGGCGGTGGACACCTCGGCGATGGCACGCAGCTGGATGGTCAGCGTGGAGGCGAGCTGGTTCACGTTGTCGGTGAGGTCGCGCCACGTACCGGAAACGCCCTTGACCTGGGCCTGTCCGCCGAGCTTGCCCTCCGAGCCGACCTCGCGCGCGACTCGGGTCACCTCGTCGGCGAAGGACGAGAGCTGGTCGACCATCGTGTTGACGGTGTTCTTCAGCTCCAGGATCTCGCCGCGGGCGTCGACAGTGATCTTCTGCGACAGGTCACCCTTGGCCACGGCCGTGGTGACCGACGCGATGTTACGGACCTGGGCCGTCAGGTTGGACGCCATGTAGTTGACATTGTCGGTCAGGTCCCGCCAGGTGCCGGCGACGCCACGCACCTGTGCCTGACCACCCAGGCTGCCCTCCGAGCCGACCTCACGGGCCACCCGCGTGACCTCGTCGGCGAACGACGACAGCTGATCGACCATCGTGTTGACGGTGTTCTTCAGCTCCAGGATCTCGCCCTGCGCGTCGACCGTGATCTTCTGCGACAGGTCACCCTTGGCCACCGCGGTGGAGACCTGGGCGATGTTACGCACCTGGCTGGTCAGGTTGGAGGCCATCGAGTTGACGTTGTCGGTCAGGTCCCGCCAGGTGCCGGCCACACCCCGCACCTGCGCCTGACCGCCGAGCTTGCCCTCGGTGCCCACCTCGCGGGCCACCCGGGTCACCTCGTCGGCGAACGACGACAGCTGGTCGACCATCGTGTTGACCGTCGACTTCAGCTCCAGGATCTCGCCACGCGCGTCGACCGTGATCTTCTGCGACAGGTCACCCTTCGCCACGGCCGTGGTGACCGAGGCGATGTTGCGCACCTGACTGGTCAGGTTCGACGCCATGTAGTTCACGTTGTCGGTGAGGTCGCGCCACGTACCAGAAATGCCCTTGACCTGCGCCTGTCCGCCGAGCTTGCCCTCCGAGCCGACCTCACGCGCGACTCGTGTCACCTCGTCGGCGAACGACGAGAGCTGGTCGACCATCGTGTTGACGGTGTTCTTCAGCTCCAGGACCTCGCCGCGCGCGTCGACAGTGATCTTCTGCGACAGGTCGCCCTTGGCCACCGCCGTGGAGACCTGCGAGATGTTCCGAACCTGGGCGGTCAGGTTCGCGGCCAGCTGATTCACGTTCTCGGTGAGGTCGCGCCAGGTGCCGGAGACGCCGCGGACCTGCGCCTGACCGCCGAGCCGGCCCTCGGTGCCGACCTCACGGGCCACCCGCGTGACCTCGTCGGCGAACGACGACAGCTGATCGACCATCGTGTTGACGGTGTCCTTGAGCTCCAAGATCTCGCCCTGCGCGGCCACCGTGATCTTCTGCGACAGGTCACCCTTGGCCACCGCCGTCGACACCTGGGCGATGTTGCGCACCTGGCTCGTCAGGTTGGAGGCCATCGAGTTCACCGAGTCGGTGAGGTCCTTCCAGGTGCCGGCCACGTTCGGCACATCGGCCTGGCCGCCCAGCTTGCCCTCGGTGCCCACCTCGCGGGCCACCCGGGTCACCTGCTCGGCGAAGAGCCGCAACGTGTCGGTCAGGCCGTTCATGGTGTCGGACAGCTCGGCGACCTCGCCCCGCGCCGACACGGTGATCTTCTGCGACAGGTCGCCCCGGGCCACCGCAGTCGCCACCTGCGAGATCGACCGCACCTGATGCGTCAGGTTCGACGCCATCGTGTTCACCGAGTCGGTCAGGTCCTTCCAGGTGCCGGCCACACCCCGCACGTCGGCCTGACCGCCCAGCTCGCCCTCGGTGCCCACCTCACGGGCCACCCGGGTCACCTCGTCGGCGAACGACGACAGCTGATCGACCATCGTGTTCACCGTGCGGCCGATCCGGAGGAACTCGCCACGCAGCGGACGCCCGTCCATCTGCAGGGCCATGTGCTGCGAGAGATCACCCTCGGCCACCGCCACGATGACCCGGGAGATCTCGGTGGTGGGCCGGGCCAGGTCGTCGATCAGCGAGTTGACCGAACGGACGCTGTCCTCCCAGGAGCCGTCCAGCCCCTCCTCGTCGAGCCGCTCGGTCAGCCGGCCGTCACGCCCGACGATGCGGCTTATCCGGCGCAGATCCAGATTTTGCCGCTCCTGCAGCGAGACGACCTCGTTGAACGCCTCCGCGACCGCCCCGGCCGCGCCACCTCGCCGGGGCAGGCGGACCTTGAGGTCACCGCGTCGCACCCGGCGCAATGCGTCAGCGAGTTCGCCGAGCAGTACGGTCTCATCGACCTCTTTTGCCGCAGTCATGTTGTCCTCACCTGCTGTCCGCTGCCGGGGGGCTACTTATCCTCTCTCGCCCGACCGGGTCAATGCGAGACACGACTTTGTGCATCCACCCTTCGACGGGAGAGGATGCATGGGTGCCAGCCGAGGTCGGAATCAGGACGAGCATCCCATCGGGAGCCCCGTCCGAGGCGCTGGTGCGCCGGACCAGGTTGCCCAACGATCGGCGCACCCCCGCGGCGGCCCGTGCGCTGGTCCGCTCGGTGCTCGAGGAGACCGGTCTGGTCGGCCTGCTCAACGAGGCACTGCTGCTCACCACCGAGCTGTCCACCAACGCCGTCGTGCACGCCAACACCGAGCTGGAGATAGAGGTCTCGGCCGACCCGGGCGGGCTCACCGTCACCGTCACTGACTTCGCCTCCGGGCCCGTCGAGCAGCTCACCATCGGCCCCAAGAACGAGAGCTCGGAGATCGGCGAGGTCGCCGAGCGCGGCCGCGGCCTGCTGCTCGTCGACCACTTCGCCAGCCGCTGGGGCACCGTCCACGAGGGTGACGGCAAAGGCGTCTGGTTCCGGCTCGATCAACGTGAGGGCGCCGGCGTCCCGGTCCGCCTGCCCAACGCCTCCGAGACCCCGAGCCTCGGCGCGCTCACCGGGCTGCTGCGCAGCGGCACCGACCGGCACTCCGACGAGGGCCTCGCCGACCTCGCCGCCGACCTTCTCTCCCGGCTGGCGCGCCTCACCGGCGCGGCCGGCGGAGTGGTCCGGCTCGACCGGGGCGACGGGATGGGGCGGCAACTTCTCGCGCGGTACGGCCGGGCCCCCCGCGACAACGCCGACACCATCCGCGTGCCCCTGGCCGTCCACCGGCCGTATGCCGGCGAGCTCGAGCTCGATGCCGCCCCCGAGGGATACGCCCTGGCCCTGGCCACGATGGTCGCCGAGCGATTCGCCCTGCATCTGGAGAACGACCGGCTGCGCCGCGCCGACATCCGCCGGCAGACCTGGATCACGTTCCTCGCCGAGGCCAGCGAGCTGCTCGCCCAGTCCCTCGACGTCAACCTCACGATGGCCCTGATCCCGCAGCTCGTGGTGCCCCGGCTCGGCCAGTGGTGCGCCGTGCACACCACCGACGCCTGGGGCCGCCTGCAACTCGCCGCCGCCACCCACGCCGACGAGTCCGCGCTGGCCCAGCTGCACGCCACCCTCGCCGAGCCCGGCCCCGAGTCACTGCTGGCCCGGCTGGAGGAGTCGTCCCGGCTCGGCACCCAGGTGATGTTCAACTCGCCGCTGGAGGGTTATGCGGTGCCGCTCGTGGCCCGGGGCGCCCGCCTCGGCACCCTCGCCGTCGGCCAGCACCCGAAACACCGGCACGACGCCGACGAGGTCGCCGTGCTGGAGGATGTGGCCCGGCGGGCGGCACTCGCCATCGACAACGCGCGCATCCACGACGAGCGGCGCACGGTCGCGCGTACATTGCAGGCCTCGCTCCTGCCCCCGGCCCTGCCGCGCGTCGACGGCATAGGCTTCGCCGCCGAATACGTGCCGACCGGCTCCGAGGTCGGCGGCGACTTCTACGACGTGGTCCCGTCCGGCGACAACCAGTGGCTCGTGGTGGTCGGCGACGTCTCCGGCAAGGGCGTGCAGGCGGCCACCGTGACCGGCCTGGTCCGCGACGTGATCCGGATCCTCGTCGACGACGGCAAGGCGCTCGGCGAGATCCTCTGGCGGGTCAACCGGACCCTCGTCCAGCGCGGCGGCGGGCGGTATTGCACGCTCGCGATGGCCTCGGTGACCCGGCAGCCGACCGGGGCGCTCACCGTCTGCCTGCACCTGGCCGGCCACGATCGGGCAGTGCTGGTCAGGGCCGACGGCAAGACCATGTTCGTCGGCGAAGGCGGTACCGCACTCGGCCTCCTGGAGACCATCACCTCGCCCGATGTGACGATCACCCTCAACTCCGGCGACTCGCTGATCTTCTACACCGACGGCGTCACCGAGCGGCGGCGCGGACGCGAACTCTTCGGCTCGGCCCGGCTGAAGGAGGCGTCGGCCCCACTGGCCGGCTACCCCGCAGACGTGATGGCGGCCCGGCTCCGCTCCACGACGATCAATTTCTCGGTCGAGGAGCCCCGCGACGACATCGCGATCCTCGTCCTGCGTAACGACGCCTGATCCTTTCCCGCCGGCCTCGCTCGGGCACTCCCGCCTTCCCTTGCTGCGTTCTCTCTTGCTCACACGGCTCCCGCCGCCGCATCTGTTTCTGTCAGACCCTCGTGGCAGGGTCGTGGGCATGAAGACGCAGTACTTCACCGCGACCACGATCGACGGCTACATCGCCGACGAGCACAACTCGCTGGACTGGCTCTTCGAGGTGGGCGACAAGGCCGGCGAAAATCCGTTCGCGTCGTTCTTCGAGGGTGTCGGCGCTTTCGCGATGGGCGCGACCACCTACGAGTGGGTGCTGGCCCACGAGAGGGCGCTGGAGCATCCGTCCGCCTGGCTGGAGCCCTACGGCGACACACCAGCATGGATCTTCACTCACCGTGAGCTGCCGGTCATTCCAGGAGCAAACCTTCATTTCGTACGGGGAGACGTCCGCCCCGTCCACGCCGACATGGTGTCGGCCGCCGCCGGACGAAACATCTGGCTGGTGGGCGGCGGCGAGCTGGTGGCCACTTTCGCCGACCACGGCCTGCTGGACGAGGTGATCCTCGGCGTGGCCCCGGTAACTCTGGGCGCCGGCGCCCCCGTGCTACCGCGCCGCATCACATCCTCCCGATACACCTTGGCCGAGGTCCGCCGGCTGGGCCAGTTCGCCTACCTCACCTACGCCGTCCACCCACCGGCGTAGCCCTCACCGGTCCACCACCGGCGTAGCTGACACCCCGTCCATCCATCGACGTAGCCCACGTCCCGTCCATCCGTCGGCCAAGTCCTCCGCCCGTCCACCCACCCGGTCCAGTCCTCCCACCCTGATCGCCCAGCGATCCAGCCCTCCCACCCCGTCCACCCACCGGTCCAGCTCTCCCGCTCAGGTCACTCACCGGTCCAGCCCTCCCGCCCTGATCACTCACCGGTCCAGCCCTCCCACCCTGATCACTCACCGGTCCAGCCCTCCCACCCTGATCACCCACCGGTCCAGCCCTCCCACCCCGTCCACCGCCTGCGCGGCCGGATCCCTCCTTCAAGTCCCTTCGTCTTTCCCGGTGTTTTCCCGCGCCGAGCTCCTCGCGGTCAGTTCACGGCGCCCTCCCGCGTCCGGCTGGTCCAGAGCCTTTCCGCAAGCTCCAGCTCACAAGCGTCCATTCGTTCCTGGCTCCTTTGCGCCCACGACCCCTCCCTGGATTTCCTCACCCACCGGCGCCACCCTGTTCCCCGCTGGCCGTTCACCCTCCCTTGACTGCCACCGTTCCCCAGCCTCGACCGCCACCGCCACCGCCCTTACGCCCGGCATGCGAGCCTTCGCCTTCTGCGCCCTCATCGGGCCGCCGGATGCCCGAGGAAAGCCGCGACAGCACCGTGGAACTCGCGCGTCCTCGCGCGTTTGAGCAGTGTGGACACGTCGACCACCGACGCCGATCCGAGATGTGAGAGTCGGTCCCGCGGCCCCGTCCGTTGGAGTACGGTGTGGGACCCCGCAGCCGGAATTCCCAAGGCCGCGGCGTCGAGCCGGTGACGGTGGCGGGCTGGGTGCGGCAACACCCCACCCGCCACCGGCACCCCCCGTTTTCCTGATCATGAGTTCCTCGATGCGGCGCAGTTCTCCTGAGAGCGCAAGACCCCGGCAACGCAAGACCCCGGCAACGCAAGACCCCGGCAGCGCAAGACGCCGGCAGCGCAAGACCCCGGCAGCGCAAGACCCCGGCAACGCAAGACGCCGGCAGCGCGAGACCCCGGCAGCGCAAGACGCCGGCAGCGCGAGACCCCGGCAGCGCAAGACGCCGGCAGCGCAAGACCCCGGCAGCGCGAGACCCACGGCCAACGCAGGTTCCTCGGCTGACCGGGAAGCCCGGCTCGCCCCGAACCCCGGCGCAACACAACAGCCTCCGATGCGGCGCAGCATCCCGGTTCTCACGTGAACCCGGTGGCTCGGATTCCGTGCTCGATGGGCCTGAGGATGACGACCGATCCGGGGCGGGCCGCCGAACGAATCACCGGTTGGATCCGGCGTGGAGAGGCCGAGCCGTTCCTGATCGATCTGCCCTTTTTGCCGGTCCCGGCGTGGCATGGTGATTGTCATGGCGAAGACGCAGTACTACACCGCCACCAGCATCGACGGCTACATCGCCGACGAGAACAACTCGCTGGACTGGCTCTTCGAGGTCGACGAGGGCACCGACAATCCGTTCGGTGAGTTCTTCGAGGGTGTCGGCGCGTTCGCCATGGGCGCGACCACCTACGAATGGGTCCTCAAGAACGACAATCTGCTCGAAGAACCAGAGAACTGGCACGACATGTACGGCGACGTACCGTGCTGGGTCTTCACCCACCGCGACCTGCCGCCGGTGCCGGACGCCAACGTGTTCATGATCAGTGGCGACGTCCGCCGGGTGCACGAGGCCATGGTCGTAGCGGCCCAGGGAAAGAACGTCTGGCTGGCCGGCGGGGGCAATCTGGTGAGCCAGTTCGTAGCCGAGGGCCTGCTCGACGAGATCATCCTCGGCATAGCCCCGGCCATCCTCGGTGAGGGAACCCCGATGCTGCGCCGCCGCCTGCTGGTGGACGACCTGATCCTCACCGGCGTCCGCGAGGTCGGCCAGTTCGCCTACCTCACCTACGCGGTAGGCGACGTAGCCCGCATGGGCCGTCACTTAGCCGCAGAGACAGCGGCCCTGATCCCCGCCCGTTTCTGACCCTCAGGCCGGCGCGGGCATCAAGTCCCGGAAGGACGGCGCCCCGTTCCGGTCACGGCCGACCGAGCCTCCGGACGGACGGCGCCCCGTTCCGGTCACAGCCGACCGAGCCTCCGGACGGACGGCGCCCCATTCCCGGTCACAGCCGACCGAGCCTCTCGAACGGCCGGACCCCATTCCCGGTCACGGAACGATCAAAGCCTCCAGAAGGGCCGCACCGCGCTCCCGGTCACGGCCACCACCAGGCCCCCCGCGGGGCTTCACCCCCTCCCGAAACCCGTCACGAGAGCAGGTCACCGGAACCGGCGGCAGGAACGAAGCCGGCCGCCACCCGTACCAGGTCAGAAAAGATCTTCCGGCTCGGCCATCGGGATGCGCTCGGCCAAGTCGGGTGGTGCGGTCACGATGACAGCCCGGCCACGGCGTGCCATCAGCACCTGTTCGAGCCCGGTGACGATGTCGCCGATACGGGCTGGGCTCAGGCCTCGCGGCAGGACCGCATGCACCACCCCGGCCCCGACCGACCCGCGCACGGCCACCGCCGCCCCGACGGCGTCGCGCAGGACGAACCCGACCGCATGCAGGTCACGCGATCGCACCCGAAGCCGCAGCGCCACATCGGACGGCCGGAACGGATAGCTCCCCCACCACTCCGGCGCCTCGGTGCGGATGGTGGCGAGCGGACCCAGCTCGCGGGCGAGCCGCCCCGCCCCGGCAGCGACGAACCCGGCCGTGCCTTCGAGGAGCATCGCGAACGACCCCGCCCCGACGGCCGGCATGTCCACCTCGACGGCACTCAGCCCGAACTCCTGCGCCACGATCCGGGTCGTCAGGTCGTTGACCTCCGTCGGCGTCGACACCGGCCGGACCACCCAGCGCCGCTCCGCCGGAAGGTCCTCGACCGGCAGCACCGCCGACGTGATCACGCCGGGAGCCGGGCTCTCCCACTCGGCGAGATCGACCAGCTCCCCGGCCGGATCGACGAGCGCGACGCTGACCGCCTGCCCGGCCGGTGAGCCGAAGCGGTGCCGCAGCGGACCGGACTCGTTGACGGCGAGCACCCCGCCGATCGTGGCGCCGGGTGATGGCGGGTCGATGGCGAGGCGTCTGCCGTGCCGGGCGAGGGCGGCCTGCACCGCCTCGACCGGGGTGCCGGCGGCGACGATCGCGGACGAGCCGTCGTGATCCCACATACCGTGAAGACGGACGGTGTCGATGACGATGTCCAGGCGCCCCGGTCTCGTACCCCAATCGATTTTGCTGCCTGAACCGCGTGGCCGGACGCCGAGCCCGCGCTCGGAGGCAAGGCGCATCAGCCGTGCAACGGCGTTGGAGGTAGCCGGCGCGGCGACGTAGTCGGCATGGCGACCGGCGACTCGATCGTCACTGCGCGCGACGCGGGCGGCGCCGGGACCGCAGATCTCCACGAGCTCGGCGAGAAGGGAACCGCTCACTCCGATGCCTCCCCACAGCGAAGATCGTCCACTCTGGCACATCGTACACATGTTCGAATGACCGAGGTTCGTGTGCCCGGGAAATCCGGGCGGTAACGTGTTTCCGGTGACGATTGATGGCCCACCCACCGCGCGCCAGGCGCCCACCGAGCGCACCTTCCACGGCGACACGGTCGTCGACGAGTTCGCCTGGCTGATGGCCAAGGAGGACCCGGCGACCATCGCTCATCTGGAGGCGGAGAACGCCTGGACCGAGCAGGCGACCGCGCACCTGGCGGGCCTCCGAGAAAAGATCTTCCAGGAGATCAAGGGCCGCACCCAGGAGACCGATCTGTCGGTTCCGAGCCGTAAGGGCGGGTTCTGGTATTACACCCGCACCGAGGAGGGCAAGCAGTACGGGATTCATTGCCGCGTCCCCGTCGCCGCCGGGGAGACGGACCCGCCGATGGCCGCCGACAAGCCCGGCGAGCAGGTGCTTCTCGACGGCAACGAGCTGGCCGAGGGTAAGGAGTTCTTCGCGCTCGGCACCTTCGACGTGAGCCCGGACGGCAACTGGCTGGCCTATTCGACCGACTTCGACGGCGACGAGCGGTTCACCCTGCGCGTCAAGAATCTGGTGACCGGCGAGGTGCTGGCCGACGAGGTGACCGACGTCTTCTACGGCAGCGCGTGGTCCGCCGACGGCACGACGCTGTTCTACATCACGGTCGACGAGGCGTGGCGCCCCTACCGGGTGTGGCGGCACACGGTCGGCAGCAGCGAGAACACATTGATCTACGAGGAGCCGGACGAGAGGTTCTGGGTGGGCGTCGACCTCACCCGGAGCGAGAAGTTCATCGTCATCGACACCCAGAGCAAGATCACTTCTGAGGTACGGGTCATCCCTGCCGACATGCCGGATGCCGAGCCGACCCTGATCACCGAGCGTCGGCAGGGTGTGGAGTATTCGATCGAGCACCACGGCCACCGGTTCCTGATCCTGCACAACCGGGATGCCGAGGACTTCGCGGTCGCCTGGACCTCGGTGGACAACCCCGGCGAGTGGATCGAGATGATCCCGCACCAGCCGGGTACCCGCCTAGAGTCTGTCGACGCGTTCTCCCGCCACCTGGTGATCTCACTGCGGCGCGACGGTCTGACCGGCCTGCGGGTGATCGCCGACGGCAGCACGGCCTCCTACGACATGGAGTTCCCCGAGCCGCTGTACAGCGTCGGCCTGGCCGGCAACCCGGAGTACGAGACGAACTCCGTCCGGATCTCCTACACCTCGCTGATCACGCCGGATTCGGTCTACGACGTCGACCTGGTCACCCGCTCGATGACGCTGCGTAAGCAGAAGCCCGTTCTCGGCGACTACCAGCCGAACGACTACGAGCAGTTCCGTGAGTGGGCGACAGCCCCCGACGGCACTCGCGTGCCGATCTCGCTCGTGGCGCGCAAGGGCGTGAAACGGGACGGTTCGGCGCCGGCGCTCCTCTACGGCTACGGGTCCTACGAGCACTCCATCGACCCGTATTTCTCGATCGCCCGCCTGTCCCTGCTGGACCGTGGTGTGGTCTTCGCGATCGCCCACGTCCGTGGTGGCGGCGAAATGGGTCGGCAGTGGTATGAGCAGGGCAAAATGCTCGCCAAGCGCAACACGTTCACCGACTTCGTGGCGGCTGCCGAGGCTCTGGTCCGGAGCCGATGGACGTCCGCCGACCGCCTGGTGGCCCGCGGCGGCTCGGCCGGCGGCCTGCTCATGGGCGCGATCGCCAACATCGCCCCGGAGGCGTTCGCCGGCGTCCTCGCCGAAGTTCCCTTCGTGGACCCGCTCACCTCGATCCTCGACCCGTCACTGCCACTGACGGTCACCGAGTGGGAGGAGTGGGGCAACCCGATCGAGTCGGCCGAGGTCTACGCCTACATGAAGGCCTACAGCCCGTATGAAAACGTCACCAAGCAGCACTACCCCCGGATCCTCGCGGTGACCAGCCTCAACGACACGCGGGTCCTCTACCACGAGCCGGCCAAGTGGATCGCCCGGCTGCGTGCCGTGGCTCCCGAAGGCACCTACCTCCTCAAGACCGAGATGGGCGCCGGTCACGCCGGCCCGAGCGGCCGTTACGACGCCTGGAAGGAAGAGGCCTTCAACCTCGCCTGGGTCCTCGACGTCCTGCAGCCCGCCTGACCGAACCCGGCCGCCGCGGCATCCGCACCCGCGAATGCCGCGGCGCCCGAAACGCCCCACCCGCCAGGCACCGCGGCATTTCAGCGCGCCGGACCCCGTCATCGCCGCGGTCAGCCGGGGCACGATCAAACCCATTCGGCAGTACGGCCACCCCGTCCCACCGAACCAGACCGTCCCGCAGCTACCAGGCGACGTAGCAGCATCACCGGATCACAGCGCCCGCATCCGGGCGCATGCGAGCGCACGGCCCGTCCCGTTCAGCCCACCCGAATCTCCTCCAAGTCGGTGTTCATCCGGAGCAGCAGCACGCCCATCCCCGCCACCAGGGCCAACGCCGCCACCGCGCCGCCACCCAGAAGCAGCAGGTCCCCCATCGGCACCTCGATCGGAATGGTCACCCGCAGCCCCGGCTCGTCGGCTTCACCGACCGTGACAGTCGACCCGAGGGACCGCACGATCGACCAGCCGAGAGTCAACGAGATCACCACGGCCGGCACCGCGGGCCCGAGCGCCTGCCAGGCGATGGCTTCCCCGAGCACCCGGCGCGGCACCCCGGCCGCCACCTGCGCGGCGTAGACCCGCCGGCGGGTGGTGATGCCCTCGGCGAGCGCCACCAGGATGCCGGCCGCGGCCAGCCCGATGACGACGGCCACCGCCAGGTCGATCAGCGTGATCGGGTTCAGGTGGTACTCCCCGCCGGGAATGGGTGGCCGCCCACTGAGGCCGGCCATCCGGTCGCCGGCATCCTGCATCGCCACCACATAGGCACGCACCGAACTGGCGCCCGCGCCGACGATCAGGGCGGCGAACAGCGCGGCATGCAGCCGGCTGCCGCTCCACGGGTCGGCTGTCAGCCGCCGCCCGGCGAGCAGCAGGCCGGGCCGTCTCCCGAACCGTTGCAGCAGCTCACCAGTGGTATAGGCGATCCAGCCGGACCCGATCAGCACTCCGGCGGTGGCCAGCAGCACGACCGCGGCCAGGGTGAGCGCCGCCAGGCCCGGACCTGGCTCGGCCTCGTCGGCATTGTCCAGTAGCCAGCCGCCGAACGGATCGACGACCACCGGCGCCAGGACCCCTCCGATGATCAGCAGGCCCGGCCAGCCGGCCGGTCGACGATCGCGCACCCGCCGCACCACCCCGAGCGGTGTCACGATCACCGGCCGCAGCAGAATCACCGCACCGACCGCGGTCAGCACCGGCACGAGCAGCAGAACCGAACCCGTCATCACCATCGACGGCAGCACGTCGGTGGGCAGAGCCCGGCTGCCGTCCTGCGCCTGTCGATCGAGCACCGCCCGCCATGTCAGGTAGAGCCCGAGACCCACCACCGATCCGAGCGTCGCGGCCAGCACCGTCTCCCACACCGCCAGCCGCGCGGCCTGCCCCGGCGTCGCGCCGACCAGGCGTAGCAGGGCGAACCGCCGGTCCCGGCCGGGCGAACCGAAGCGGATGCTCTGCCCGGCCAGCACGAGGATCGGCACGGCCACCAGCAGCAGCGCCGCGATCACCGCGGCCCGCTGCTCGCCGCGGGCGATCATCTCGATCCGGTAGGGGGCGTCGCCGTCGGGGATCGCCGCGACCGTGGCAGCGGCGAGCAGGGTCACGGCGGCCAGCGCGGAACTGGCCGCGGTCAGCGCCGTCCGGATCCGGTCGGCCCGGCCACCGGCTGTGGCCAGGCGAAACAGCACCGCGGGCCGGATCGGGGAGTCCGTCAGGGTGTCATGTCTTCCGGGAGCGACGGTCGTGGTCATGCGGCACGGATCTCTTCGAGGTCGGTGCTGCTGCGGAGCACCAGCATCCCGATCCCGGCCACCACCGTCATGGCGAGGATGGTCCCGCCGGTGAGCAGCGCCAACTGCTCCCACGGCACCGGCACGGGCAGGGTCACGACCGGGTCGGTCACGACGGTCCGGGCGCAGGTCTCCAGGTCGGCCGCCGGGTCGGTGCAGGTCTCGGTGGTTCCTCCGCCCACCGTGACCTCGTGGTAGATCGACCGGACCAGGACCAGCCCGGAGACGACGGCGAGGCCGAGCGCGGGGACGAGCGGCGCCAGGGTCTGCCACAGCAGCGTCCCGGCGAGGGCCCGGCCGGGTGTGCCGGCAGCGGTCAGTGCGGCGTTGGTGCGCCGCCGGGCGACCACGCTCTCGGCCAGCGCCACCAGCATGCCCGCCGCCGAGACGGCCACGCCGACACCGACCGCGACCAGCACGAGCCGGGCACTGTTCACATAGAAGGCGGCGTGCTCCGGGTCGGCCGGCATCCCGATCAGGACGCCGAACTGATCCTCCGCGCGGCCCTGGCTCACGAAGAGGGCGTGGTAGCCCATGGCCGCGCCGCCGATCACGGCGGCGCCGAGCAGCGCGCCGAGGGTGCGGCTCCCGTTCCACGGGTCGGCCATCATCCGGCGACCGGCCAGTAGGGTGACCGGTCCGCGCCCGAAGCGGTGCAGCAGCCGGCCGGCCGTGTACGAGATCCACCCGGTGCCGACCACCACGCCGATCATCACCAGCACCGTGCCGAGCAGCATCAACGCCCCGAAGACGTAGCTGGACAGCACCATCCGCTCGGACAGCCAGACCGGCACGTTGAACAGGACGATGCCGACCGCGATGGCGAGCCCGGGCCAGGGGCGGGGCCCGTGTCTGCGCTGCCGGCGCACCACCCCGAGCGGAGTGACCGCCACGCCGCGCATCAGGAGCAACCCGATCAGGCCGCTCAGAACCGGCACCGCCACGACAGCCACCGCCAGTGACATCGGCGTGGGGAACATGTCGGTGGGCAGCCTCAGCCGCCCGTCCGGGCCGGGCGCATGCAGGGCCTGCCGGACGGCCAGGTAGAGGCCGAAGCCCGCGGCGGAACCGAGGATGCTCGCGGCGATCGTCTCGGCGACGGCGATCAGGACGGCCTGCCCGGGTGTGGCGCCGGCCAGCCGGATGGCGGCCAGGCGCCGGTCACGGGCCGGCGCACCGAGCCGGATGCACTGCCCGGCCAGAGCCAGCACCGGCAGGGTGAGCAGCAGCAACCCGAAGATCACGCCGAGACGCAGACCGGGCTCACGCAGCAGCGGGCTGGTGTAGTGCTCCGCACCGGGCGCGAGCCAGTTGCTCCCGTCCGGCTGGTCCACCGGCTCCCCGCCCCGGATGGCGGCGACCGTGGCGGCTGCCAGCATCGCGGTGGTGGCGAGGGCCGCGCTGATCGCCGTGAGCACCGTCCGTAACGTGTCCGTCCTGTTTCCGGCGGTGCTGAGCCGGATGAGGGTGGCCGCTCTCACGGCGCGCCCACGCCGAGGCCGGTCGGGTCGACGGCACCGTCACGCAGCACGATCTCCCGATCCGCATACGCCGCGACCGGCGCCTCATGGGTGACGAGCACCACCGCCGTGCCCTCCTCGCGCACCGCCCGGACGATCGCCTGCATCACCTGCTCGCCGTTGAGCTGGTCGAGCGCGCCGGTGGGCTCGTCGGCGAAGAGCACCCGGGGCCGCGTCACCATGGCCCGGGCCACCGCGCAGCGCTGCTGTTGCCCGCCGGACATCGCACCGGGCATCTGGTCCGCGACGTCGGCGACCCCGAACCGGTCGAGCCAGGCGAGCGCCGCCTCCCGTGCTTCTCGCCGCCCCGAACCGGCGAGAAGCAACGGCAGGGCGACATTTTCGGCGGCCGTCAGCTCGGGCACCATCTGCCCGAACTGGAACAGCACCCCGAACTCGCTGCGCCGCAGCCGGGACCGCGCCGCCTCGGACCACATCCCGATGTTCTGATCGCGGAAGACCACCGAGCCGTGGTCGGCCCGGAGGATCCCGGCCAGGCAGTGCAGAAGGGTGGACTTGCCGCAGCCGCTCGGGCCGGTGACCGCCACGATCTCGCCCTCGGCGACGCTGAGGTCGACGCCGCGCAGCGCTGGGGTGGCGCCGTAGTCCTTGGTGATTCCTGTCCCGGTCAGCAGCGGAGCGGTCACGCGGTCACTTCCTTCTGTAGGTCGGCGACGCGGGCCAGCGTGGTCTGCAACCAGCGCAGGTCGGCGTCGAGGTGGCCGATGGCGTAGTCGGCGGCGACCACGTCGCCGACGGTGGCGCCCGGCGCGGACTTGACGGCGGTCAGCTCGCGCAGCCGGGTCATGTGGGCGGATCGTTGGGCGGCCAGATAGTCCCGGGCCCGGTCGGCGTCGGCGGCGAGCAGGGCGACCACCACCTTGGCGAAGAGGGTGCTCGTCACATAGGGAGCGGGCGGCTCGATCTCGGTGAGCCATTGCGCGAGCCGCTCCCGGCCGGAGTCGGTCAGCGTGTACGCCGTACGCTCCGGGCCGCCCTCCTGCTCCTGCCCGGACTGCTCGACGAACCCGTCCCGCTCCAGCCGCCCGAGCGTGGAGTAGACCTGGCCATACGCCAATGGTTTGGCCTGTGGCAGCCGCTCGTCGTGGGCCCGCTTGAGGTCGTAACCGTGTCGCGGGCCCCCGGCGAGCAACCCCAGGAGCACATGCGCCGTGGACATGGGCGCTACTATTCACTCAGTGAATAGCCGCCGTCAAGCCACCACCGCGGGGAGGATTCGATGTCAGACCGAGCGGCGCAGCGCGACGACGGCGATGTCGTCGGCCTGTTCCCGGGCGCCGGTGAGCTGGGTGTGCAGGCGCCGGCAGAAGGCGTCGAGATCGTCCTCGATGTGGGCGGCGCCGGCCGCGAGCGCGTTCAGCCCTTGGTCGAGGTCGGCGTCCCGGCGCTCGATCAGGCCGTCGGTGTAAAGCACCAGGGTGCCGCCCGGCGGCAGGGTGTATTCGAGTTCGGCGCGGCGGGGCGCGGCGATGCCGAGCAGCGCTCCGCGCGGGGCGAGGTAGCGCACCTCCCCGTCGGCGTGCACGAGTGGCGGCGGGTGCCCGGCGCTGGCCATCCGGATCCGGCCGGTGGCCGGTTCCAGGGTGAGCAGGCAGAGCGTGGCCGACTCGGTGGGCAGCACCGTCCGCATGAATCGGTTGACCAGTTCGAGCACCGCGCCGGGCGAGTGCCCCTCGACGGCGTAAGCACGGACGGCGTGCCGGATCTCGGCCATCACCGTGGCGGCGTGCAGCGAGTGCCCCGCCACGTCCCCGATCGCGACGAGCAGCCGGTCGTCGAGCATCGTGAGCTCGTAGAAGTCGCCGCCCACCTCGGTCTGCGCGCTGGCCGGCTCGTAAAGGAAGGCCAGGTCGACACCGGGCACCTCGGGCAGGCGCGACTGGAGCAGGCTGCGCTGGAGGGTGACCGCGATCCGGTGTTCCTCGTCGAAGGATCGCTGCGCCTCCACGGCCGCGGCGACCGCTTGGGAGAGTTGCCGGAGCACGGGGAAACCAGGGGTCTGCGAGCTGCCGGGCACGGCGACGTAAACGGGTGGCCGGTCGGCGCGCAGACGGGCCGCGGCGACGGCGACGGTCTCGCCGGCCGGCCAGTCGACGACGTCCCAGTCGGCCGGCTCGTCGCTGCGCACGAGCGATCCGACGGCCACCCGATGCCCGGGGACGGCCCATCGGCGTACCGTCGAGGGTTTGCCGGTCGCCGTGAGGCTCTCGCCCTCGGATGTCTCGGCGACCACCGCGACCGGTCCGCCGAAGATGTCGACCGCTCCCTCGGCGGCGGCCGCGAGCAGGGCCGGCAGCGTGGGCGCCGAGTTGATCGCCAGGGTGGTCTCGGCCAGCCGCACCATCCGCTCGGCGAGCAGTTCGGCGCGTTGCCGGGCGCGGTAATAGCGGAGCACGGCCTGGGCGGTGGCGATCAGCTCGTCCGGCTCGATCGGCTCGACGAGGTAGGCGTCGGCGCCCCGGTTCAGCCCCTGGGTGCGGTCGACCACGTCGACGGCGTGTGCCGACACGTGGATCACGGGGAGTACGCCGTACCGCGAATCGCTCTTGATCGTCTCACAGACGTCGAAACCGCTCATGTCCGGCAGTTTCACGTCGAGGACGACGAGGTCGAATTCTCCTTCCAGGAGCCGGGTCAGCGCTGCTCCGCCGGTCTCCGCCTCGTGCACTGTGAAACCGGCCCGGCTGAGCCAGTTGACCAGCAGGTATCGCTTGGTCGCGCTGTCGTCTACGACGAGGACGGTGGCGGGTGTCATGACGCGAGCGGGAGCCGGAGGGTGAAGGTGCTGCCCTCGCCGGGGGTGGAGTCGACCCGCAGGGCGCCACCGAGGATCCCGGCGAGCCGCCGGGCGTATGGCAGGCCCAGGCCGGTGCCCTTGCCGCTGACCGGTTTGCTCCCCGGCACCTGGTAAAACTCCTCGAAGATGCGTTCCTGCAGCTCCGGCGGGATGCCGTAACCGGTGTCGGCGACGACGAACTCGGCATCGTCGTCGATCCGGCGCACGCTGAGCCGGACCGAGCCGGCCTCGGTGAACTTCAGCGCGTTGGTGAGGAGGTTGCGCAGCACCTGGGCGAGCAGCACCTCGTCGGAGCGCAGGGTGGGCAGGCCCGGCTCCTCCACCGTGAAATCGACCTCGGGCCGGGTGGCGAGCGGGCGCAGGGTGCCGCGCAGTTGACCGAAGACCGCTTTCAGATCCACCTCGGACCACGTCGGCTCGATCCGGCCAGCCTCCGCCTTGGCCAGGTCGAGCAGGCCGTTGACCAGGGTCAGCAGGTCGGTGGCCGAGCCGCGGATCAGGTCGACCTGGCGGCGCTGCTCGGTGGTGAGCTCGTCGGAGCCGGAGTCGGTGAGCAGCCGGCCGAGGCCGATGATCGCGGTGACCGGGGCCCGCAGCTCGTGGCTGACGTTGGCCAGGAACCGGCTTTTCGCCTCGCTGGCCGCCGCGAGCTGTGCAGATTTCTCGTCGAGCTCGGCGTAGAGAGCGACCACGCCACGGTTGGTCTCCTCCAGCTCCTGGGAGAGCTGGTTGTAGAGGGCCATCACGCCGCGGTTGGTCTCCTCGAGTTCGGCGTTGAGCCGGGCCAGGTCGTCACGCTGCGCGCGCACCTCGTCGAGGGCGGAGATGAGCTGCTGATTCTGCACCGCCAGCTCGTCCAGCGGGGTGCCCGGTACGTGCCGCGCCAACTCGGCGTGGATCTCGTCCATCCGTTCGGGGGTCAGCCGCGGGGCGCCCGCCGGCAACCGCCGGGCCATCCGGACGACCGTTCCGGATTCACCATTGTCGACCTCCATCGTGTCGACCAGGCGGCCGACCTGCTGTAACTGTCCGGCAAGGCGGGACTCCTCCCCGCGCGCCGGATGCGTCATGGCTACGTGGAGAGTAGGTACCCCGATCGCTTCGACGGTGAACGTCACCTCGGCGGGCCGTCCGAGGCTCAGCAGGACCCGGCCCACCTCGCTGAGCGCCGTCGCCATCCTGGTCTGGTCCTGTGACTCCAGACCGACCGTCCGGGCCACCTCGCGGCCGAGCTGCCTCACCACGAAGATGTCCTGCTCGACCCGCAGGCGCATGCGCATCAGCGGCTCGGCGGTCATGAGACCCGCGCCACCAGCACACCGGCGTCGTCCCGGCGGGTTCCGGCGTCCCGCAGCAGGGTGGCAGCGATCACCTCGGGCGTACGGGTGACCAGGCCCGGATAGTCGGCGAGGTTCCACCTGTCGACCAGCCCGTCGGTGTGCATCACCACGATCGCGCCGGGTGCGAGCGGGTAGTCGTACTCCCGCACCTGTCGTCGCTGGTGCCCCGCGATGCCGGGCATGGAGACCATGCCGCGCCGCCCGCCGTCCGGGGCGAGCACGGTGCCGGAGATGTTGCCGAGACCCGCATAGCGGACCACCCCGGCCTCGGCGTCCAGCTCGGCGACGGCGAGTGCGGCGCCGCGGGTGTGCCCGAGCATGCGGTGCAACACCTCCACCATCTGAGCGGGCCGGACCGCCGGCGCCTGGTGGAACCCGCGCACCGCCTCGTGGGACGCCGCCGCGGCCAGGCCGCCGTGACCGAGCCCGTCACTGAGCAGAAGCTGCCGGCGGCCGTCGATCTCGCGGACCGCGTAGGCGTCGCCGCTGGCCGTCTCGCCGTTCAACGGACGAGTCAGGCCCGCCGCCCAGCCCGGATTCGGCGCCGCGCCGGGCCACACCTGCACGCTCAGCACGGTCCCCTTGCCGGGCACCGAGTGCAGATCCCACCGGCTGGCCTGCCGCAGGATGGCGCCGAGCCCGATGCCGAGCGTCCCGGCAGTGGAGTGCCCGTCACCGATGGACCGCTGGACGTCGATCATGCCGGGCCCGCTGTCGATCGCGATGAGCTCGACCCCGGCCTCGTCGGCGGCCCGGATCACCCGCACCAGGATCGTGCCCTGGGCCGCGTGTTTGACCAGGTTGCCGGCGGCTTCGGCGGCGACGATGGAGAGGTCGCCGATGCGCTGCTCGGGCATGTCCAGGCTGGCCGCGAGGCGTTCGGCGGCCCGGCGCACGGCGGAGGCCGTCCCCGGCTCCTCCACCCGGAACCAGACCCCTCCGTCCAGGAGTCCTTCGGGTAGGGACGCCACCGCGCCTCCGCTCATCGGCACCACTTGACGATCGTAATGGTCGTGCCTTTGCCCGGCTCGGTGTCGATGTCGAATTCGTCGACGAGCCGTCGTGCGCCGCTGAGCCCCAGCCCGAGGCCGCCACCTGTGGTGTAGCCGTCGGTGAGAGCCAGATCCAGATCGGCGATGCCGGGACCACGGTCGGCGAAGACGATCCGGATGCCGCCTCGCCGCTCGTTGTGGACGCGGGTCACCTCGACCTCGCCCCCACCACCGTAGACCAGCGTGTTGCGGGCCAGCTCACTCGCCGCGGTGACGAGTTTCGTCTGGTCCACCAGAGACAGCTTCACGGCCACCGCGACGGTACGCACCAGCTGCCGGACCCGGACGACGTCCTGGTCGGTCACGACCGGAAGGCGCTGGCTCTCGTCGTTCACGATTCGGTTACCACTACCGGGTCGGGCTCGTCGTCCTCGGGCTCGCCGTCGTCCTCGCGGCTGCCGAGCATCGCGATGCCCAGCTCGACGTTGAGGGCCGTCCGGATCCCCGGCAGCGACAGCCCCAGCTCGACCAGTGTGATCGCCACCGCCGGGCGCATGCCGACCACGACGGTCTCGGCATCCAGCACCCGGGAGACCGAGGCGATGGTCGCGAGCGTACGCCCGACGAACGAGTCGACGATGTCCAGCGCGCTGATGTCGATGATCACGCCGTGCACGCCGGTCGCGACGATCCGCTCGGCGAGGTCCTCCTGCAGCTGCAGGGCGACCTGGTCCTCCATGTCGATCTGGATGGAGACCAGCAGGATGTCACCGATCTTCAGGACCGGGACCCGCTCCACGTCAGCGTCCCGACCGCTTGTTCTGGCTGATCACGTAACGCAACGCGTCGGCCAGCGAGGACTTGGTGGCGATGTCGCCGAACTCGATGCCGAGAGCGACGATCGTCTGCGCGATCTGCGGGCGGATGCCGGAGATGATGCAGTCGGCGCCCATCAGGCGGGCCGCCACGACGGTCTTGAGGATGTGCTGCGCGACCTGGGTGTCGACCGCTGGCACACCGGTGATGTCGATGATCGCGTACGGCGAGCCGGTGTCCACCAGGGTCTGCAGGAGGCGCTCCATGACCACCTGGGCACGTGCCGAGTCCAGAGTACCGACCAGCGGCACGGCGACGACGCCCTCCCAGAGCTTGACCACCGGCGTGGAGAGCTCGAGCAGCTGCTCGGCCTGGTCCGCGATGATCGACTCGCGGATCCGCACGTAGCTGTCGAAGGTGAAGAGCGCGGCCTGGTCCACGAAGCTCGAGAAGGCCACGTAGTCCCGAAGGGTGGCGGCATCACTCTGGTCTCCGAGCACCTCCAGCGTCACGTCCTTGAACGCGTAGATGCTGACGGCGGTCTCGGTGGCGCTGAACCCCTGCCGCGCCCGGCCGCTGGACAGCTCGGTGAGCTGGGCACGCAACTCGGCGGCCGCATCCTGACCGAGATCAGTGGCCCCGCCGGCGAACGCCTGCTGGAAGGCCCGCCGCAGGTCGGTGGTCTGTCGACGGAGCTCGGCGCTGCTCAGCCGGCCACGGAGGCCGGCGGCGACCAGCTCGGTCCAGCGGCTCGCCAGCTGCTCCGCCTGCCCTTCCAGCAGCGCGGCGAAGCGCCTCGCCTCGTCCGGACTGAGCGGCATCAGTGCCTCCCCCAACTACAGCGATCCTGCGCAACGGCCGGACTTTACCATCAGCATGTCCAATAGTTGCTGTAAGCCAAGTAACGGACCGAGGGTCAAAGGCGCGTCCCGTTCTGCGCGCCCCGGGGTACGTGGAGTACCGTTCAGCAATAACTGGAGGTCGGCGAATGTCCCTGACGGTACAAACGGAACAGCGTGACGACATGGTGGTCGTGTCGGTCGCTGGTGAGCTTGACATGGCAACCGCCCCCCAGCTGCAGGATCAGATCAGTGACCTGCTGGAGAAGGGCCGGACCCGCCTGGTCTTCGACCTGGCCGAGGTGTCCTTCTGCGACTCGACGGGCCTGTCGGTCTTCGTCCGCGCGAAGAACAGCACCGACGACGCCGGCGGCACCGTCCGCCTGGCCGCGCCGCAGCGCGGGGTGCTCCGCATCCTCGAGGTGAGCGGCCTGGTCGAGGTGCTGCACACCTATCCCACGGTCGACGAGGCGGTCGCCGCCGACGAGCCTGCGCTCGACTGAGATCCGGTCGGCGTAGTTTGTCGTCGACCGGTGACGGGCACCCCGTCGCCGGACTGACCTCGGCCCCAGGAGTGTGCCCGTGAGCAAGATGTTCCAAGGCTTCAAAGACTTCATCATGCGCGGCAACGTCGTCGACCTCGCGGTCGGCGTCGTGATCGGTGCCGCGTTCACCACGGTTGTCACCAAGTTCACCGATGGATTCCTGAAGCCACTGATCCAGCTGATGGGCGGCGGCAAGGGGCTGGAAGCCGGCACCTTCAAGGTCAACGGTGTTCCGTTCGACTACGCCTCGTTCCTCAACGCGGTCATCACCTTCCTGCTGACCGCCGCGGTGCTCTACTTCCTCGTGGTCATGCCGCTGAACGTGCTGGCCGAGCGCCGCCGCCGCGGCGAGGAGCCGCCGCCGAAGGCGCCCAGCGAGGAGGTCAAGCTGCTCACCGAGATCCGCGACGCTCTGCTGCGCGGCCAGGGCCACCAGGTCTCCAACAGCGCCCTCGACGACGTGCTCAAGCGGCCGCACCCCGACCAGCCCCGCTGAAATCTCAAAAGATCCGCCCTCCCGGCACCGTTCGAACAGATGTTCGATACAGTGCCGGGATGGAGCAGCGTAAGCACTGGTGGAACAGCAAGTGGGGGCGGCTGGCCCGCAAGGACGTCTACTTACGCACCAGCGGTGATCAGTGGTATGTCGAGCAGCGCGCCGGCGGCTCGGACGGGGTGTCGCACTTCTTCGAGTACGACAGCGAGGACGCGGCCCTCGACATGATCCGCGCCCTGCTC
This sequence comes from Actinoplanes philippinensis, assembly GCF_900113015.1. Classification (GTDB taxonomy): domain Bacteria; phylum Actinomycetota; class Actinomycetes; order Mycobacteriales; family Micromonosporaceae; genus Actinoplanes; species Actinoplanes philippinensis. The sequence goes on along the minus strand of NZ_FONV01000014.1, from coordinate 16,204 downwards.
TCCGGCCCGGACGAGTGGCGTGAGCTCTCGGTCCGCCCGGCCGACCGCTAAGCAGCCCGGTGATCGTCCTGATGCCGCGCGGTCAGCGGGCCGCGCGGCGGTGGCAGCAGCCTGAGCCCCGGCCGGGGCGCCTCCTCGTGGACCTCGGTGTCGAAACGTGCCCGCCAGCCTGCCCCCATCCGGGCGCCGGGCGGCCGGGCCTCCCCACCGGCGCCGCGGGACAGGGCGACCACCAGCAGATATCCGACGATCACGAAACCGTGGCCGACCAGTCGGCCGACGTCGACGCGCCCGCCGGTCAGGTCGGTGACCGAGATCAGCAGGAGCATCCCGACGAAGGCGGTCAGCATCGGCACCAGACCGGTCGGTCGGGTCCGCCGCAGCGCGATGAAGAGATAGCCGGCGCCGACGGCGACGTTCCACGCGGCCGACTCGTGCCAGAGGTGCCCTTGAGAGGCGCCCAGCCCGTTGTGCGCGTGGTCCACCGTCGCCCCGCCACCGACCTGGGTCAGCCCGAGGATCAGCTGCACGGCGCCGACCAGCGCCAGCGCGACGTAGAGCAGACCGGCTCTCGGCATGCGCAGCCGCCACCGGCGATGGGCCGGCGGCGCGGGCAGCGCGGCCAGGATCGCGGCCGTCAGGTCCGGCACCTCCGGCACCGGGGCGGTCCGGGTCAGCCGGTTCACCACCGCCGCCCGGTCCAGCCAGTCCCGGCAGCCGGCGCATCCGGTCAGGTGCTCGTCGACCAGCGGGCGCATCGCCGGGTCGTCCTCGCCGTCCAGCTGCGCGGAGAGCATCTCGCGCCACCGCTCACATGCCATGACCTGATAGTCGCCTGCGCGGCCGCCCGAGTTCCCGCCGGGGCTCACTGATGTTCGTGACCGAGCATCCGGCGCCGCTCCCGGAAAGCACGAAGGTTCGCCGTGTTGCCGCAGGTGCTGACGTCGTGCCAGACGCCGCTGTTGTTGCGCGAGGTGTCGAAGAAGGCGGCACGGCACGCCTGGTTGTTGCACAGCTTCAGCCGCGGCCACATCCCCGCCTGCTGGGCCAGCAGCGCCTCCGCCCACAGCGCCGACGCCAGCCAGCGCACCCCACGGCCGGTCGGCACGACCCGCACCCAGCCCGCCCCGTCCGGCACCAGGCTCACCTGGACGTCGGCCGGCGGCAGCAACGCCTCATCCATCTCCGGGCTAGCCCCCGCCGTCACCACATGCTCGAAAGCGGTGCGCAGCCGGCGCATCGACCGCAGATCGGCGACGGAGAGCAGCAGAGTCGGCCCGGGCAGCCCCGACACGTGCGACCACAACCCGAGCGCGTCGGTCACCCACCACTGGGCGTCCTCGACGCTGGCCAGCAGATCAGGCGCATACGACATTGCCGGGCGAGTGTTCAGCAACTCCTGCACGAGAGCGAAACCACCCGGCGCCTCCCGTACACCGTGCCGCGCGCTGGCCTTCCATGACATACCCAAAGCCTACTCGGCTCTTTTTCCCGTGTGCGCGGAACGCCACCCGAGCGAGTGGACGATTGCCGTTCATCGGTGGATGGTCGTGAATGAGTCTCTAGACTTCACCTGTGCGTAGAGCTCTGGCGACCACGATCGCGGCCGTGGTGGCGCTTTCCCTCGCCGCCGGTTGCGAGTCGAGGACACCGACCGGGGCGGGGCCGACTTCGGGCGTACCGTCATCGTCGTCGCCGGCCTCGACCACCGGATCGCCGTCGCAGCCGGCTCCCGCGCCCACCGCCTCCTCGGCCCCGGCCCTGCCGGGGCCGAAACGGAAACTGAAAAGCGGTCTCCAGGGCCCCGACGTCCTGGCGCTGCAACAACGCCTCACCGAGCTGGGTTATTGGAACGGCAAGATGGACGGGAAATTCGACTCGACCACTCAGCAGGCGGTCTTCGCGTTGCAGAAAGCCGCCGGCATCAACCGTGACGGCACGGTCGGCCCCAAAACCCAAAAAGCCTTGGATCAAGGGGTACGCCCGAAGGCGCGCTCCGCCACCGGGAAAATGATCGAGATCGATCTGAAACGGCAGCTGCTGCTCCTGGTGACCGACGGCCGGATCACCCAGACCTTCAACACGTCGACCGGCTCGAACGAGTATTACGAGCAGGAAGGTCGCACCTATCTGGCGAACACCCCGCGGGGAAGGTTCACGGTGGGCCGCCAGATCGACGGCTGGCGCAACGCCCCGCTGGGCCTGCTGTGGCGCCCCAAGTACTTCAACGGCGGCATCGCGGTGCACGGTGCCCCGAGCGTGCCGCCCTATCCCGCCTCACACGGTTGTGCGCGCGTCTCGGTCTCCGCGATGAACTGGCTGTGGAAGAACGACGCCATTCCCCTGAAAACGCGGGTCTGGGTGTACTGAGGCGTTCACCGCACCGATTCCAGCCGGCGGGCCCGACGCGGCGCGGGAATCATCGGCGCGTATCCGGGTGGCCACGCCGCCCCATGGATCTCGGCGCACAGCACCACACCCAGCCAGGGCACCCACGGCCCGACGATCTCCACCGTCCCGTGCCCGCGGATGTCCAGCGTCAGCGCCCACTCGTCGGGCCGCGGCCGCAGCCCGGTCACCGCCCGCAACGAGAACGACTCGTCGCCCAGCATCAGCCGCCGGTTGGTGACCACGGCGAGCAGCCGATCACCGCCGACCAGGTCCACCGGAAACCATCCATACTGCTTCTCCCCGGCCCACAGCGGCACCGTGGGGCTCACCGCCGCCGGCCGGCCACCCCGCTCGACCAGCCCTGCCAGCATGGTCATGGACCGATAGCCGGCCAGCAGCTGTCCAGGGTCATAAACCGCCAAGACACTCTCCGATCTCGCGACCGCCCGTTGCGGCCCGCCTCCGACCCTGGCACGCAAAGCCCCACACCCCAAGCGAATACACCCCAAAGGTGAGCCCGAAATTTACGACCCATACTTTTAGTCCCAATTGACCGGATCGCAACGGCCGCCCGCTTGCCACATCCGGCGCCTCCCGTGATGAGATCGTCGTCGTGGTGATCCGTGATGCCGGCAACTGGAAGATCGGGCAGAACGTCAACGACCTCATCGAGTACGCGAGAGCCGAAGGCGCCGAGGGCTATGACGTCCACGAGATCCGGTTGTGCCGGTGCGCGACATGCGGCGGCCAGGTCTTCGGCCTCCACGGCGACCTGGAGCAGCAGACCGCGAAGCGTCTGTGCCGCGGCTGCAGCGGGGAGCACTGCATCGCCGACAGCGGCCAGTACTGGGACGACACCAAGACCGGCATCATGGTCTGCGAATGCGACGGCGACGCCGACGAGGAAGACTTCAACATCGCGGTCGGGTTTTCTTTGTACGACGGCGGCGACGGAATCCGGGCCCTGGCGATCACCAGCCGCTGCGTCACTTGCGGCCGCCTCGGCTACTGGGACGACTGGATGATCCGCAGCGGCGACATGCACCTGCTGGACCTCGCCTGACAGTGGCCCCGCCGCCCTGCTCCAGACCCCTGGCCGTCGTAGAAGGAGCAATTGCCAAGAAGCTCGCGCTGTACGACCCCGAATATGGAACTGGCCAGCACCGGATTACCAGCGCTGACCAGGTGTAACAGTGGGCCGCCAGGGACTCGAACCCTGAACCTATGGATTAAAAGTCCACAGCTCTGCCATTGAGCTAGCAGCCCGCAGCAGACAGAGTACCGGCGCACGACCTCGACGCCCACCGGGATACCCCGAAGTGCATGTTTCCGCAGCTCAATTGCCATTCAAGGCGGTACCGGGCACGGGTAGGACCTTGGCCGGATCTGCGCTCCGACCGGGGCCAGAACGGTTCATGGCGTGAAATCACCTCGGCGGGTCCCGAACAGGGTCGGGTGGGTCCTGCCCCGACGGCGCTTTCGCTGGAAGAGCTGGCCATCCCCCCACGGCAGCCCGGTGGAGGGCAGGTGACCCAAGCGCGAGGCCGACACGAAACCCTGTTCGGATGCCTCCTTGTCACGACTACGATCGATGGACGAGCCGAGCGACCTCCGTCAAGACTTGACCGGTACTTCGGAGATGAGGATGGCCTTGATGACGCGAGTTGATGTCGGGGTCGGCGCCAGGGTCCTCTCGGTCGATGTGTCCGGCGCGTCGGACGGGGCTCCGGTTTTCCTGCTGCACGGCACCCCTGGCTCGAGCGCCGGCCCGCGCCCCCGCAACAGCGTTCTCTACCGGCTGGGCATCCGGCTGATCAGCTATGACAGGCCTGGCTACGGCGGCTCCACCCGACTGCCGGACCGCAATGTGGTGGACGCCGCCGTGGACGTGCGGGCCATCGCCGATCGGCTCGGAGTCGAGCGGTTCGCCGTGGTGGGCCGCTCCGGCGGCGGCCCGCATGCGCTGGCGTGTGCCGCGCTGCTGCCACACCGGGTGGAGCGTGCCGCGGTCCTGGTCGGGCTCGCGCCGCGTGACGCGGCCGGCCTCAATTGGTACGAGGGTATGGCGGAGTCGAATGTCCGCGCTCATGTCACCGCCGAGCAGGGCACCATCGATCAGTTGGGTGAGCTGCGCGCACTGGCCGAGCAGACCGCCGCCGACCCGGAGAGTCTCCTCGAGGTGTTGCAGGCACAGATGTCCGGGCCGGACGTGCGTTTCATGCAGAGCGTGCTGTACCGGCGGTTGCTGGCGAAAAGCTACGCCGACGCACTGCGGGTGGGCCCGTACGGCTGGCTCGACGACATCCTGGCGTTTCGCCGCGACTGGGGGTTCACGCTCGACTCGATCGTCTCGCCGGTCCGGCTCTGGCATGGCGCACATGACACGTTCTCGCCGGCCAGCCACAGCCGGTGGCTGGCGCAGCGGATCCCGCGCTCCGAGGTGCACGTGCAGCACGACGCGGCCCACTTCGGCGCGGTGGAGGTGCTGCCGCGGATCCTGGCGTGGCTGACGGCTTGACCGCCGCCGGTCATCGGCCGGGCCGGCCCACGGAGAGGTCGGCGCGCGCCAGTTGGGGGCGCACCTCGTTGGCGAACGCCTTCAGTTCGTCGCACAGGTGCAGCAGGTGGTCGACGCTCTGCAGGTGTTCGATCGCGACATTGCGCATCCGGGTGGCCCGGTTCGCGGTGGGTGTGCCGCCCCGGGCGAACTCCTGGTAACCGGCTGCCATGGTCTGCCGGTGGTGCCGCAGCACAGCCTCGATGTCGTTCCAGAGTCGTTCGAACTGGGCCGCCTGGGCGGTCTGCTCGCCGTGGCGGACGAGTTCGCCGAACACCGCCCGGAGCTGGTTGCCGTCGATTCGCAGGGGAGTGACCACCCGCTCGTAGAACAGCCACTGCTGGCGGTCCATCTGTGCCTGCAGGAGGTGGGCCGACTCGATCGCGGCGTCCGGATCGGCAAGGCCGCCGTTCACGATGCGTACGGCCGTCACAAAGGCGTTGGTGCTGTCGGTCACCTCCTGAACCAGTTCCTGGACGTAGTCGCCGGTGGTGCGGACCGAGCTGGTCAGCTGTTCCAGTGCCGCCCCGTACCTGGCCTCCAGGCGGACCCGTTCGAGTTCCTGCACCTGGTAGTCGGCCAGCCTGGCGATGATCACCAGGGCGGCCGGCAGCGCGAACAGGCCGCAGACCAGCTCGGCGATGATGTTCGTGGTGAACTGCAGTCCACCCCACCAGTTGCGGGCGTCGGCCACACCCGAGAGGACCACCGCCACCAGCGCGACGGTCCAGACCCCGTAGGCGAACCGGCGCAGCACCGGCGGCGCGGTGCGCCAAGCGGTTCGGATCAGCGACGTGATGGTGCTATCCGAGTTCGCCATGGGTCCATCCCCTAGAACTGGTGCGGATCGATGAGCCGGTACAGGTAGCGGCGCCGGTCGAGGCCGCTCACGATCGGATGCGTCGCGCCGAGCCGGGCGACGATGCGCTGGCGGATCGCGGCGAGACGATCGTCGGTGGCCTCGGTGCCCAGCGCGTCCTCGACGAGGGTGAGGTTCGCCTCGTACCGGAGGGCGATGGGGTGTTCGGGCCCGAACACCCGCCGGACGCGTTCGCCGATCGAGAGCAGCGTCTCCCGTGCCTTCGCGGGGTCGGCGCCGCCCGCCTCGGAGGGCTCGGCCTCGCAGATGGCGTAATTCATCTGCGCGGAGAGCGTGTACGGATGGTCCGGCCCCAGGACTTCGGTGAGCCGTTCCACGGTCGGCCTGATCCGCGTACGCGCCTCGTTCAGCCGGCCGAGCTGGCGTTCCGCGATCGCCAGGTCGTTCAGGCAGACCAGTGTGTACGGGTGCTTGTCGCCGAGCCGGCGCTCCCAGAACTGAAGGATGGCCAGCAGTTCCTCCACCGCCTGGTCGCCCTCGCCCGCGGTGAGCAGCGTGAGCGCGCGGCTGAAGCGGCAGGCCACCGTCTCCGGGTTGTCGGCGCCGAACAGCTCGAGCAGCCGGGCGTAGGCCTCCTGGTGCAGTTGCCGAGCTTCGTTGATCTGTCCGAGGCTGCGCAGTGAGACCGCGTAGTTCGACTTGGTGGTCAGTGTCGACCGGGAGTCCGGTCCACGGGTGTTGACGAGGTGGCCCAGCGTCTGTTTCAGAAGCGCGGCCGAGCGATCGAAGTCACCGGCGTCGCGCCAGTCCCGGGCCAGGCACGCCGCGGTGGCGAGCGTCCAGAGGTTGGTCTCGCCGTTCACCTCCTGGCGTCGTTCCCAGGCCTCCTTGTCGTGCTCGCTGGCCTCCCAGAATTGCCCCATCAGCCGGTACGACACGGCGAGGTTGTTCCGGGCGGCCAGCGTCCGTGGGTTGTCCTCGCCGTACATGTCCTGCCAGGAGCGATAGGTCTCGATGTCGAGCTTGAGCGCTTCCGGATAACGCCCGAGCCCGCGCAGGTCGGCCGCGTAGCTTCCCCGGGTCATCAGGGTGTGTGGGTGCTGCGGCCCCAGCAGGCGTACCTGCTCGGCCAGCACCTCCTCGTCCACCTGCCGGGAGCGCTCGAACTCGCCCAGGTCACGCAGCAGGTTGGCGAGGTTGAAGCGCAGCTGGAGAAGTTGCCGCAGCAGGGTCGCGGCCTGCTGCGGGTCGATGATCTCGGCGAGTTGCCGCTCCCAGATCCGGGCGACCCGCTCCGATCGCCCGCGGCCGGTCACCGGGTCCGCCTGGACGTAGTACCAACGGACGCGGTCGATGAGCAGCTGGCGGACCGCCTCCTCGGTGCTGTGCTCGGCGTCGGAGGCATCCAGATGCGGCCAGAGCAGGCGGAACCGCGGCCAGTACTGCGGGTCCTCGACCTCGCCCTCGGGCCGGGCCTTGGCGAGGACCTGGTGCACCTCCAACCGTGCCTGGGCGAGTTCCTCCTCGGTCATCCGGTCACGGACCACGTTCTGCACGACACGATGGATGAGGATCCGCCCGCTGCGCTCACCGTCACCGGAGGAGCTCGGCCGCTGGTCCAGGCGCAGCAGCGCCAGGCGATTGATCTGCTGAATCAGCGATCCGCGCAGCAGACGTTCGGAGAGCGCCGGGTTGTACGCCTTGAGGTACTCCGCCATCTGATCGCTGAAGACCAGCTCGAGCGGGATCTCCGGGGCCAGTACGCTGCAGAGCTGGAACAGCCGGTACGCCGCATGGTCCCGTTCCCGCAGCCGGTTCAGCGACAGGTCCCAGGTACGCGCGATCGGCCGATCGCTCATGGCGGTGAGCACGGCGCTGGGCCCCTCCTCCTGGATCAGCCGAAGGTAGTCGCTGACCGCGGTGTGCGTCTCGTCGAGCCAGGCGGCGGCCGCAGCGACCGCGATCGGCAGGTCGGCGAGCTGCTCGGCGACCAGGTCGGCGTCGTCCCGGCCGATCCCGTCGACGCGCTGCACCAGGTGCTCGATGCTCTCGTCCCGGGTGAACACGTCGACCTCGAACGGCTGGGTCTGCTCGCCCCACGCCTTGTTCCGGGAGGTGATCAGGACATGCCCGGGGCCGTGCGGCAGGTAGGACCGGACCGCATCCGGTTCGTCGGCGTTGTCCAGGAGCAGCAGCCAGCGCCGCTTGCCCCGGCTGAGCTCCTGCACGACGGCGCGGGCGTAGTCCGGCCCGGACTGCTCGGACTGCAGGTTCAGCCGGCCGCCGAGGTCTCGCAGCGACCCTTGCAGGCTCTCCTCGGAGTCGGCGTTCAGCCAGGCCACCACGTCGTACGCGGCCCGGTAGCGATACGCGTACTCCAGCGCCATCTGGGTCTTGCCGACACCGCCCATGCCCTGCAGAGCGATCGCCTGGGTGCCGAAGAGCACCACGGCCGAGCCGGAGCGCAACTGCTCACGGAGGGCGCGCAGCCCGGCCTCGCGCCCGGTGAAGCGGGCGTTGCGGGCCGGCAGGTTGACCACCAGGTCCGGCTCGTCGCCGGGGTAGCGGGGGGCGCCGGCCAGCACGCCGTCCAGGTCACCGGCGGGCCGGCCGACGAGTTCCAGAATCTGGGCGGCCGCCGCGGCCGAGCCGAGCCCGGTGATGAACCGTGAGTGCTCCGCGGGAATACTGCGCCACTGCGTGATGTCGGCCGTGTAGATCGCGCGCACCTCCGGCTCGACACCGGGAATGCCCGGCGCACCGGAGAACTGGTCGATGCCCTCCGCCCGCGAGATGATCTTCAGGTGCTGGACGTTCTCCGACGGGACGTCCGGGTCGTCGGCGGCGTCGGCCGCGTTCACCACCCGGAAGCCGCCGTTGGACAGCACGTGCTCGACCCACTCCATCCACACCTGGTCGACGCTGGCGCCGGACAGTTGCACGGCGTCGGCCTCGGAGAAGACCTTGCGCTCGAACCGCAGCGTGATCTGCTTGCGCAGGTTCTGGTTCATCGGCGGCAGCGACGAGACGCGACCGTCGGTGATGTATGAGGCCAAGGCTTCGTAGGAGCTCAGCAGGGTGCCACTCGCCCCGGTCTCATCGCCGAAGGTGGCCAGTGTCTCCTCGTATGCGTAGTACGCCCGATAAGGCACCTCGACGCTGAGCCAGTATGCGCGGCGATCGGCATCGGTCAGTCCGCTCGGCAGGTCGGCGAACTCGCGGAGCGCGACAGCCCTCCCGGCGTCGGCCTTGCCCTTCTCGGCGGGGTCCACCCGCATCGGCACCGGTAGTACCCGGATGTCGCGGACGCTGTGCAACTGGCGTGCCATCCGGGCCGCGCCCTCGATGCCCTGGTCGCTGAAGGTGAAGCAGTCCACCAGCACATCCGGGAGGTGGCTGGTGCAGATCCCGGCGATGTCGCTGTGCCCGGTCCGGCTGTCGATCAGGGTGAAGTCGTAGCGGTCCTTCATGTCGGCGCGCATCGCGTCGAAGAAGCGGCCACCGCTGCCGTCACCGCTCTGGTAGAAGTCATCCCAGTTGATGTTGGTGAGGACGCCCTCGTACACCGGGTTCTGCTGACCGGCGGAGAGGAAGTCCAGGGTGCCACCCTCCGGGAAGTGGTCCCAGTTCAGCGACGAGGAGTGCTGCTGCACCGCCGCGTAGCCGTCGACCTGTGCCGGGTCCCATCCGGGTTTTGAGGAGTCCCACTCATACAGATTGATCATGTCGACGACACCACGGGTGCTGGCCAGCAGCCGGGGGTCCATGAACGGCTGGAAGAAGCGGTGCAGGCCCGGCGATTCGAGGTCCCAGTCGACCGCGAGCACCCGGTATCCGTTCGCCGCCAGGATCCAGGCGACGTTGGCCAGCGCCATGGTGCGGCCGGTTCCACCTTTGTAGGAGTAGAACGTGACGACCTGTCCGTTGCGGCCCCTGGTCATCGCAGGTCCTCCCACGGTCTGCTCGTTTGCCGGCGGTGCATGAAATTGCGGCGGGCCTTGGCGACCGCTTCGACGACGGCCCGCTGGAACTCCCGGTCGTCGCGGGCGACCTGCACGCTGTTGGGCGCCAGCGTCCGCGCCTCGGCGGCCAGCTCGTGGGCACGGGCGGCGTGGTCACCGTGGTCCGGCGCGATCACCATCACCACCGTCATCCACGGGGGCATGGTGCGTAATATCTGTTCGGCGGCGGGCCGGCTGAGCGGGTCGTCGAGCACGCCGGAGTCGAGCAACAGGACACCGGCCGCCTCACGGAAACCGTTGGGCGAGGCCGGCGACGTCGTCGCGAGCACGATCTCCGGCAGCAACGAGAGCCGCTGCGCGGCGTCCTTGGCGCGCTCGGCCAGCGAGCCGGTGCCGAACGGTGACCAGTCGGGGGTCCGCCGGTCCGCCCGGACCACGGTGATCAGGAAACGCACCTCGGGCGCCCGGGCGAGGACCGGCGGCTCGGACCGGGCGACGAGCCAGACCGGTGGCCGGTCCGGGTTCTCCGCGGCGGAGACCAGGCGATCGGCCAGTTCCTCGACGATTCGTTTGAGTTCCACTGTGTACGCGTTGAGCCGGCAGATCGCGGCCATGCCACAGTCCAGATACTCCTGAACCGATTTGCCCAACGAGGTGGCCTGGGCCAGGCCGTTCACCCGTCGCGCCGGCAGGTGCGCCTCCCAGAGCACCGGATGCACGAAGGGCAGCTTGGTCGGGTCACCGACGCGGTAGAGGCGGTCACCGAAGTCAGGCGGCGGATCGTGCAGGAACTCCCGGGTATAGAGCGGCACCAGTACGCGCACCCGCGGAAGTCCGAGTTTGAGCGCACGCAGCGCCTCGCCGGCGGTGGGGAAGTAAAGCGATCCCGAACGCAGGCCGGGCATCGGCGCGGCACGGCTCTGCACCTCGAGACTGAGGCGGTGATAGAACGCCTCGACCCACTGATTGGGGGTCGAGGTACGAGCGTAGATCAACGCAAAGTAGAGATCGGGCGGGGCCACGATCAGCTCTCCTCAGCGCGTACGTCCACTTCGGTCCCCGATCCGGTCGCCGGTCTGGAGATTCAGAGTAGTTGTCCAACTCCACTCTGTCATCGATCGGCTTCCCTGTCGGGTCAACGGTGGGCGGCAAACCACTCCCGTGCCTGATCCACGGCCGGCGCCAGCGGCAGAAGGTGCGCTTCGGCTTCACCGACCGGCCCGGAGACCGCCCACGGGCGCCGGAGCAGGTCGGCGCCCGCCGCGCCGAAGTCACTGTCGTTCAGCCTCGGGGCGGTGAACCGGGTCAGCACACGGCGCCCGTCCTCGGCGACGAAACAGGAGTACTCCATGGTCGGGACGGGCCGGTCCAGGCGGTACTCGGCCAGGTGCAGGGCGGTGCACTTGTCCATGCCGACACCGAGCAGCAGCACCGTGGCGCCGAGGCGGTAGAGCGTGCCCAGCGGAGATCGCTCGCCCAGGTGACAGTCGAGGTCGTGGACGCCGACAACCTCTCCGGCGGCCGGCCCCAGCGCCGCGAACGAGGTCTGCGGATGCCGGCTGCGCAGCGCCCCCGGCTGCGACCGCAGGTGCTCGGCGAGACCACCGACGCCGTACGACGGTGTGACGTCCCGATCGAATCCCGGCATGCCGTCCTCGTACGCCAGCCGCTCGGCGTCGGTCATGCCGGCCGTGGCCGCTCGATACACCGGGCTGGTCAGCGAGTTGTTCGGCGTCTGCGCCGGCATGACGAGCGTGCCCGCCGGACCGCACACCGCACGCAATGCGGCCAGCAGTGTGGCGGCGCCGCCGTCCACCCAGCCGAGCCGGCGCATCGAGCAGTGAACGAGAAGGATGCCGCCCTCCGGAACACCGAGTCCACTCAGGTCGGCGACGAGGGCGTTCCGGGTGAGCGCGCGGCCGGTCACGCGTCCCAGGCTGCCACGGCCGCGGCCATCCGGTCGACGAAGTCCGCCCCGAGAGGGGTGAGCGCCCCGGAGGAGCGCAGCGCGGTGATCGCGTCGGTGGTCCAGCGGCGGTACATCGGATACAACTCGGCGGCGCGCGGGTCCGAACCCAGCCGTGTCCGCCACACGTCGGTGACCGCGGCGTGAGCGTAAACCCCCTGGAGAGCGGCCTCGACCGGCCGGGGCTCCGGCTTCCAGCCGACCATGATCCGCACATCGGAGTTCCGGTCATGCAGGTCGTAAAGGTCGAGCAGCGCGCCCAGTTTGGCATGCTGGAACTCGTGTACGAGCAGGACCGCCAGCTCGGCCGGCCCCACCGGTGCGGCCGCCATCGAGCCGAAGGCGTCCATGGCGGTGGCCGCCCGCTGCCTGCCCGCCGGGTCCGCCTCCAACGGCATGATCACCTGCAACCCGGCTCGTAGCGCCGGGGCGTATCCGGGCAGGTCGGCGACGATCAGGCGCCACGCGCCGGCCAGCGCATCACGCCAGCGGGCGGCGGCCACGTCGTCGAGCCGTCCCGCCGGCGTCCAGCCGTGACAGTCGCGGGCCGGGTCGCCGTCCTCGATACGAACGCTCCAGCCGTCCACGGTGATACGGCGAGCCGGCTGCCAGGTCGCGGAGCCACCGGGCTGGGCCAGGTCCACCGTGATCGTCCGGTCGTCGGGGCCGGTGAGCCAGAGCTTCCCACGATCCACGGTGATCCGGGCGCCGGCCGTCACCTCTCCGGGCCAGTAGAGAGTGCCGATCGTGGGGAGCGTGACCACACCCCTGTCGATCCGCACCTCAGTCTCGACGCGCACATCGGCGTGCACCCCGGCCGCGGCGGCGAGGCCACCGAGGTACGGCATTCCGGACGGGTCCTCGGTGCGGAGCATCCCGACCGCCCACGCCCGCACGTACGGATGCGCCAGCACACGGCTGACCGCTTCCGGATCCTCCGCCTCCACCTCGGCCAGCACCTCCCAGCCTGCAGTCCCGCCGTGCTGGTCGATCGTCGCGGACAGCAGCGCACGCGTGACCGAACGCTGCTGCTCGGCCAGCCAACCGATCGTCGCCTCGTCGCCGAAGCCGGAGGCCAGCTGGGCGATCACCTCGGCGGTGCCGGTCTCCTGCGGCTTGCCGGCGTCGTACATGCTGCTCTCCTCATTTGTCCTCTCGACGAGAACACGCAGGTCGGGGCAGTAGACAGAGGGGTTGGCAAAGCCGTGCCCGGTACGGTAGCGGTGCGCGTAGAGCCCGCCGGCGCATTGCGTGGCCACGGGACAGGACCGGCAGACATCGCACAGATTCCGGATGCCGTTCTGCCGTACCGCGATCGGCTGCAGCCGGGACAGGTCGTCGACGGTGTGCGTGAGAACGCTCAGGCCTGTCGCCGGCGCTCCGTCGTAGGCGGTCTTCATCGAGTCGGCCTGCTCGTAGCTGCCGTCGCTCTCTATGACGGCCAGGTCCACGGCGTCCGCCCCGAGCTGCTCGCTGCCGCTCGGGCCGCCTCGCGCCGTGGAGTGCAGGCCCTCGAAAAGGCGGATCCGCATCGGCCGGTCGTCGGCCAGCCAGCGCCGGTGGATGACGGAGAGCCAGTCCGCGTACGGCGTGTGCCGGTCCCCCGGACGATACGGTGGCTCGTCCCAGGTGGCATGCGGGAGCAGGAAGTCGATGCGCGGCGGGCGCTCGGCCAGCAGCGCTTCGTAGACCTGCTCGGGTGGGTTGCGCACGTCGATGGTGCAGAGGATCCCGGCGTACAGCTCGCGATACTCGGGACGGCGGAGCAACGCGAGGGCGGCGCGAACCTGGTCGAAGCTGCTCGCGCCGTTCGCGAAGCGCCGATGCCGGTCGTTGGCCGGGCGATCACCGTCGAGCGAGACACCCACCCGGACGCCGTGCCGCTTCAGCACGTCGCCCACCTCGGTGCTGAATCGCACGCCATTGGTCTGCATCATCAAGGAGAGCCGGGTCACCGCCTCGATCGGCGCGCGGACCCGGGTGATGAGTTCGTCCAGCCTGGCCGGCCCGAGCAACAGCGGCTCACCGCCGTGCAGGACGACCCGCACCCGGGGCAGACTCCACGTCTCGGCATGCTCGGCGATCCGGCGGGCGGCGGCCCCGGCCACCTCCGGCGACATGACCTTGGGCTTGGATCTCCAGCTCTGATCAGCGTGTTCATAGACGTAGCAGTGATCGCACGAGAGGTCGCACCGGCTGTGCACCTTCAACACGAACTGGCTCAGCGGATGGGGCCCGCCGGACTCACCACCCGCCCGGCCGGGCATCAGTGTGCAGACTGGAACGCGGCGACATCCAGCCGCCGGAGCAACGATTCCTTGTCCACGATCCGGCGCACCACCCGATCGGCGTCCTCGGCCTTGATCTCCCGAAGGGGTGCGTTCTTGATGGTGGCCAGCGGCCCGACCAGAGTGTCCATGGTCGCGACTTCGGTGTTCACGATTTCTCCAGCTCGTATCAAGGACCGAGTCTCGCGGCCGGTCACGCTGTCGTTCAACGAGAGTTGAGCCGGCTGGATTCGGTTGGGTCTCGTATGCGACGACGCGTTCGGCGCGGACACGAGTGCCCCCAAGTCTGCGCCACCCGTTATCGTCCCACAGTCCTTCCAACCTGAAGCTCAGGTTGAGAAGAATCAGGCGCCGATGCTATAGATCCCACGCGTTGGGCGAAATAGTCTGAACGCTCTAGTTCCCCGTGCGGGCGAGGACAGGTGACATCCGCGTCGACCACTGTCGACGAAAGGTGACATCACGGTCACTCGATGCCGAACACCCGTCTTCACCGCCTGCCGAGCGATCCGGCCCGCCCGGCCCGCCTGTGACGGCGGATCCCGAAGGATCACGATCGCGAGGCTCATTCAGCAGATCCCTTGTTACCCACCCTCGGCTACTGTTCAATCCGTCATCAGGTGCGATGCGGAAAGCGACGATTGTTGTCCGTGATTCACGGTCACGGATAGGTAACGGGGGATTCGGTGTTCAACAATCAGCCACCCCCCGGTCAGGTGGATCGGGAATCGTCACCGGTCATGCAACGGACCACCGGCATTGCCGCGCTCGTCGCCCTGACCACTCTGGCCGCCGGTTTCCCGGCGTATGCGGCGGAGCGCCCGCCCCGGCAGATCACCGCCACCATCGAGACCCCGAGCCTCTTCGACGACGAGGCCGGCGGTGACGCGGACGCCGACGACCCCGCCATCTGGATCAACCCGGCCGACAAGGGCCGCAGCCTGGTCATCGGCACCGCCAAGAACGGCGGCCTGCGCGTGTACGACCTCAGGGGCCGGGAGATCCAGTCGATCGCCACGCCCGAGGGCGGCCGTTTCAACAACGTCGACGTCCTCTCCGGCTTCAAGCTCGGCAAGAAGAGGGTCGACATCGCCGTGGTCACCGACCGCGGCCTCGACAAGCTCCGCATCTACAAGATCGAGGCGAACGGCCTCACCGACATCACCTCGGCCGACGCCCCACTGCTCTTCTCCAAGGACGAGGCCGAGGTCGAGGAGCAGGCGACCGGCTACGGCATCGCCGTCTACGACCGGTATGCGGTGGTGAGCCGCCGGCACAGCACGCGGCTGGGCATTTTCCGACTCGAAGAGAAGAACGGAAAGGTCACCTACCGCACCACCGACACCCTGGACCTGCCCCGCGAGTTCCGCCTGCCCAACGGCGAGCGCTGGACGCCCTGCCTCGAGCCGGGTGAGGACCCGCAGGTCGAGGGCATGGTCGTGGACGCCGAGGCGGGCGTGCTCTACGCCGCCCAGGAGGACGTCGCCCTCTGGCGCATCAACCTGGCCGGCGGCACGTTCAGCAGCATCCCGCGGGTCGTCGAGCGGGTCCGCGAGTTCGGCCAGCCCGCCACCTACGACCCGGAGACGGAGGAGTGCACCGTCGAGTACCTCAACAACTTCGGCGGCCGCATCACCGCCGACGTCGAGGGCGCCACGATCTACCCGACCGGCAAGCGCAGCGGCTACCTGATCGTTTCCAGTCAGGGCGACAGCCGCTTCTTCGTCTACGACCGCCGCACCAACAAGCCGCTGACCATCTTCTCGGTCACCGACGGCCGCACCGTTGACGGCGTCCAGCACTCCGACGGCGCCGCCGTCACCGCGGTCGCCCTCCCCGGCTACCCGAAGGGCCTCCTGGTCCTCCACGACGGCGAGAACACCCCGAACGAGGACCGCACCAGCACGAACTTCAAGTTCGTCGACTGGCGTTCCCTGGGCCTCCCTTCCTGACCCAACAAAATCAGGCCGGGCTTCTCTCAACGGAGAGGCCCGGCCTTTTCAAAACCCATATTCGGTACGTGCCACCGCTGCCACAACCGCATCCACCCGGCCCCCGGCTGCGCCGCTACCGCCGGCCAGGAGGGTGTCTCGCTCGTGTCAGGGCAAAAAGAAAAGGCCCACCCGTCACCCGGGTGGGCCTTTCCATACGTTGAGTCCGGCGGCGTCCTACTCTCCCACACCCTCCCGAGTGCAGTACCATCGGCGCTGGAGGGCTTAG
>NZ_FONV01000018.1 GCF_900113015.1 Actinoplanes philippinensis | reverse complement strand
CTGCACGCCATGCTCCGCACCCGGACCCCCTACCAGCACAAACCGGCAGAGAACCTCGCCCTCGCCGCTTGACAGAACCCATAGGGACACCCCCCTCGCCGTGACCGGTCCCGACGGCGGTGACGTGGTGGTGTGCCCCGGCCGCGACCACCCGGTGCGCCCCGGTGATCTGGTCACCCTCTTCGGCACCGCGGAGGAGCTGGCCCTGGCCGGGCTGGACGGGGAGACGGACGGCCCGGCGCCGGACCGTACGGGCCGGCTGCGCGAGAAGTGGCACCTGGCCCGTTCGCTGATCAGCGAGGTCGACCGGCGGCTGGCCTACGCCCTCGGCGGTCTGATGGCGCTCGCCACCGTCGCGATCGTGGTGCTGCGCCTCGGCTACCGCGAACCCGACGGCACCCGGATGACCCTGCTGGACGCCGCCTACTTCACCGTCGAGACGATCGCGACCGTCGGTTTCGGCGACTTCAACTTCCGCAGCCAGGACCCCTGGCTCCGCGGCTTCGCGATCTCGCTGATGCTGCTCGGCGCGCTGCTCGCCACGACGTTCTTCGCCCTGTTGACCAATGTGCTCGTGACCATCCGGATCGAGGAGGCGCTCGGCAACCGCAGGCTCAAGCACCTCACCGGCCACGTGGTCGTGATCGGTCTCGGATCGGTGGGGGTGCGGGTGGTCGAGTTGCTCTCCGGCGCGGGCACGGAGGTGGTCGTCATCGAACGCGACGAGCACAACCGGTACGCCGCCCAGGTACGCGCCAGCGGTGTGCCGGTCGTCTTCGCCGACGCCACCCTGCCCCAGACCCTGCACCGGGTCCAGTTGCCGGCCGCGCGGGCCGTCGCCGTGCTCACCAGCGACGACCTGGTCAACCTCGAAACCGGGCTGGCCATCCGGGACCATCTGGGCTCGGGTGGCGCCGGGACGCCGGTGGTGCTGCGTCTGTTCGACCGGACGCTGGCCGCCACCGTGGAACGCAACTTCGGCCTCGGCCAGGCCCGGTCCACCGCCGCGCTGGCCGCGCCCTGGTTCGTCGGCGCCGCGCTCGGCCTGGACGTGATCGCGACCTTCTACGTCGGCTCGCAGCTGATGCTCCTCGGCCGGCTCACGGTCGCGGCCGGTGGCGGTCTCGACGGCCTGGCCATGCAGGACCTCTCGGCACGCACCCGGGTCGTGGCGATCAGCCGGGCGGCCGACCGTGGCGTCCTGGAACACCCGCCGCGGCGCGACACCCGGTTCGCCTCGGGCGACCGGGCCTACCTGATCGGCCCCTACGAGGATCTGCTGCAGGTGCTGCGCCGCGACACGCTCTCCCCGGCCGGGCTCGACGAACCCGGCGCCGCCACCCGGCCGTGACCGCCCTACAGCACCGCGTCCAGGGCGGTGTCCGGGCCGACGGTCTCCAGACCGTACTCGATGTCCTCGCGGACGGCCTCGATCGTGTCGTCCTCGCCGAGCACCTCGGCGACGTCGTTGCTGTTCTCGAACTGCTCCAGCATGTCGTAGGCCTCGCCGAGCGTCGCCGCGCCCATCTCGTACGCCCACTGCAGGGTCTTCCAGGTCCCCGGCGCCGGGGAGAAATCATCGCTCACCGGCTGAATCTAACCGAACCGGCGATCCGTCCGAACCGGCGATCTAACCGAACCGGCGATCCGTCCGAATCGGCGATCTGACCGAACCGGCGATCCGGCCGAGCCGGCATCCGGCCCCGACGGCGATCCGGCCGAGCCGAGGATCTGCCCGAGCCGGCGCGTCCACTCCGGGATGCGCCGCAGGCTCTTCGCCGCGCCCCGCAACCGGGCCAGGCACTCGCCGGCGGCCCGGGCGCGCTCGCCGGGGCCGTCGCCGCGGTGGCCGAGGGCCCGCCACAGCAGCCACTCGGCGGTCTGCAGCTGCGCGTCGACGATCCCGTGGAACACCGCCGGATCGGCGGGGAGAGGCCGGCCTCCGGCCCGGAGATAGGCGGTGATCGTACGCTCGAACGCCCGTCGCGCCTCGAACCCCATGGCCGGCGCCGACCGCAGGATCTCGTGCTCGGCGATCTCCGGCCCGGCGCTGTCCCAGTCCAGCAGCATCGGCCCGTCCGCGGTGAGCAGCACGTTGTCGGGTTTGACGTCCCGGTGCGAGGCCACCGTGGTCAGCGGCGGCCCGGGTCGTGCGAGATGGTCCAGGGCTGCGGCCACGGTCGGCAGGTGCTCCCGGACCTCCCGGGTGAACGCGATGTCCTGCTCGTCGAGCCACTCGTGCCACGACGACAGCGGATACCGGGCGGACGCCTCGATGCGCGACGCCGCGTGATAGGCGTCCCACCACCACTGCTCGTCGACGGTGTTGAGGCGCTTGGCGGCGTACCGCCCGGTGGTGGTGGTCAGCCGGAACAGCGCATGCGAGACGCCCCCGCCGGCCCGGACCATCGCACCCGTCGGTGTTCCGGCGCCGAAGGCCCGAGCGACATCCGTCGCGATGCCGGACAATGGGGTCATGTCTCAGCCGGAACTTGACCCCGACGAGTACCCGCCGATCGACCCGCGCGAGCCGGTCCCCGATGATCCGGGCGAACTGCTTCCCGACACGCCGGAGACGCTGCCGCCGGCCCCCGTCGAGCCGATGCCGGACGACGGGGACGAGGGCGGTGTGCGCGAGCCGGCATGACCGCTACTGACGATAGGTGGCGAGGAAGGAGCGCAGCCGGCCGATCGCGTCGTCGAGCACGTCGACCGGCGCCAGGAAGACGATCCGCAGGTGGTCGGTCGTGTCGATGTTGAAGCCGGTGCCGTGCGACAGCAGCAGCTGCTTGGCTTCGAGCAGGTCGATGATCAGCCGCTCGTCGTCGTGGATCTTGTGGACGGCCGGGTCGAGCCGGGCGAAGAGATAGAGCGCGCCCTCCGGCTTGAAACACTCCACGCCGGGGATCGCGGTGAGCGACCGCCACGCGTGCTCCCGCTGCTCGTAGAGCCGCCCGCCGGGGGTGACCAGGGCGTTGATGCTCTGGTAA
The DNA here is from genome assembly GCF_900113015.1 of Actinoplanes philippinensis. Lineage (GTDB taxonomy): Bacteria > Actinomycetota > Actinomycetes > Mycobacteriales > Micromonosporaceae > Actinoplanes > Actinoplanes philippinensis. The sequence goes on along the minus strand of NZ_FONV01000018.1, from coordinate 184,757 downwards.
CCCCCGAGCGCGGTCTGGATCGCGTGCTGCGCCGGCACGTTCGGGCAGAGCCGCATGTTGGCCAGCAGCTGCAGCCCTTCGAGGTAGTCGGTGTCCTGCGGGCCGAAACCGGTGACCGCCAGCCACCCGGAGCGGAACCCGGCGGCCCGGTGCGTCTTCGACAGCCCGCCCATGCTGATCATCGGAACGTCCGGGGCGAGCGCCGCCGCCGTGTGGTGCACCGCCCGGTCGTAGATGATCTGGTCGTAGATCTCGTCGGCGAAGACCAGCAGCCCGTGCCGGCGGGCGATGTCGAGCATCCCCTCCAGCACCTCGCGCGAGTAGACGGCGCCGGTCGGATTGTTCGGGTTGATGATCACCATGGCGCGGGTGTCCGGGGTGATCCGCGACTCCAGGTGCTCCAGATCGGGCTGCCAGCCGTTGCCCTCGTCGCAGCGGTAGTGCACCGCCCGGCCGCCGCACAGCGACACCGCGCCGGTCCACAGCGGGTAGTCGGGACTCGGCACCAGCACCTCGTCACCGGTGTCGAGCAGCGCCTGCAGGCACATCACGATCAGCTCGGAGACGCCGTTGCCGAGCATCACATCCTCCGGCTGCACGTCGATGGCGCCCTGGATCTGATACTTGTGGGCGACCGCGACCCGCGCCGAGTAGATCCCCCGGGCGTCGCTGTAACCGGTCGCCGACCCCAGGTTGTGCACCACGTCGGCCATGATCGGCTCGGGGGTGGCGAGACCCCACGGCGCCGGGTTGCCGATGTTGAGCTTGATGATCTGGTGCCCGGCGTCCTCCAGCTGCTGTGCGCGGCGCAACACCGGCCCGCGAATGTCGTACCGGACCGCCTTGAGCCGTTGCGCCTGCTTCACCGGATCACCGCCAGGATGCCCCACCCTTCAGGGCGGGCGGGAATGACGGCTCCGTCAGGAGCCGGGAATGCCTGAACTTTACTCATGGTCACCTCTGTGTAAGGTTTCGAACGTGCGTACGGCCTACCGGTGCCGGGCCTACCCGACCCCCGACCAGGTTGCGGTGTTCAACCGAACCTTCGGGTGTGTGCGCCTGGTCTGGAACAAGACCCTCGTCGAGCGCCACGCCGCGTTCTTGCAGCGCGGTGAGCGCACCAGCTACAAGCAGACCGACGCCGCGCTGACGGCGTGGAAGAAGACCGAGGACCTGGCGTTCTTGTCCGAGGTGTCCTCGGTGCCGTTGCAGCAGACGCTGCGCCATCAGCACACCGCATACGCGAACTTCTTCGCCAAACGCGCCCGGTATCCCCGTTTCAAGTCCCGGACCGGCAAGCAGTCCGCGCACTACACCCGCTCCGGGTTTCGGATCAAGGACGGGTTGCTGCACGTCGCCAAGACCGACGGCTCCCTGACGGTGGCCTGGTCCTGGCCGGACGTGGACCTGACCGTCCTGGACCCGACCATGGTGGTCATCTCCCGCGAGGCCGACGGCCGCTGGTACGTGACCTTCGCCGTGGACGTCGACCAGCCTGACCCGCTGCCCGCCACCGGCCATGAGATCGGCATCGACCTCGGGCTCACCGATTTCGCCGTGACCAGCGACGCAGACCGGATCGCCAACCCCCGGCACCTGGCTCGCAAGGCCCGTAACCTGGCCCGCTACCAGCGGCGAATGGCCCGCAAGCAGCGCGGCTCCGCGAACCGGCGCAAGGCCAGGACCAAGGTCGCGGTCGCGCACCGCAAAGTCCGCAACGCCCGCCGCGACTTCCTGCACAAGACCAGCACCGCCCTGATCGCACAGGCCGACACGATCGTGCTCGAAGACCTCGCCGTCGCGAACATGGCCCGCAACCGCAGCCTGGCCAAGGCCATCTCCGACGTCGGCTGGGCGGAATTCCGCGACATGCTGGAGTACAAAGCCGCCCGTGCCGGACGCCATCTGATCGTCATCGACCGCTGGTGCCCCAGCAGCAAGACCTGCTCCCACTGCGGGCACCTGCTTCCCAGACTGGACCTCGGGACACGCCACTGGACGTGCCCGGCCTGCCGCACCCGCCACGATCGGGACATCAACGCGGCCAAGAACATTCTTGCGGCTGGACGAGCCGTAGCCGGAGACACCTCCGGCGATGCCTGTGGAGCTGATGTCAGACAGCAAGGGTCCTCCCTTCTGCGGTCGGCTGTGAAGCAGGAACCCCGCGCCGCGAGGCGTCCGGCGTAGACCGGTTTGGCCGCCAGGCCGAAGTGAATCCCCCTCCCTCAGGAGGGAGAGGAAGTCAACGGAATACTCTCCCACCGGGTCGACCGTCGTGTCCGGGCAGCCTGTCACATCCCGGCCGGGAGGGGGACGGCCAATTCCCGCACTATGGCACGGCGAACAGCAGGTCCAGGTGCGCGTCGAGGGCCGCCCGGGCCTCGTCGGGTGTCGTCTGGCCGCCCAGCAGGTAGACCCCGAGACCCTCCATCAGGGCGAGAAGACCCAGAGCCTTGCCGGGTACGGGCAACAGGCTCCCGATGAAGCCGGCCAGCTGCGCCGTCTCCTCCCGCAGCCGGGCCGACGCCGTGGGCCGCACCGCCGTGTACGCCAGGAACGCCAGGGCCACCCGCCCGTCGGCCCGGCTCTCCTCGGCCAGCGGCAGCAGCGTCGTGATGATCGTCCGCAACAGCTCCCGTGGCTCCGGCGCGTCACCCAGCGCCGCGACCGCCTCGGTGACCCGGGCCTCGTTGCGCTCCCGCACCACCTCCATGGCGAACTCCATCATCTGGTCCCGGGTGCGGAACCAGTGCTGCACCATGCCCGCCGACACGCCCGCCTCGGCCGCCACGTGCCGCAGGCTGACCGCCTCCAGCCCCTGCTCGGCGGCGACCCGCATCAACGCGTCGGCGATCAGGGTGCGGCGCTCCCGCTCGTCCACCTTCTTGGGCATGCGGTCCATGATGAGGCACGTGGATGCGATGACTGCGGAAGACCTCGACACCGCCGTGGCGGGCACGCTGCGGCTGCTCACCCCGGTGCAGGACCGTGACTGGACGGTGCGGGCGGGCGTTCTCGACTGGGACTGCCGGGCCACCGCGGTCCACCTGGCCCACGACCTGATCGCGTATGCCACCCAGTTGACCGCCCGCGGCCTTCCGCCCTGGCTGGAGGCGCCGGTCTCCCGGGCCGGCGGCGGATATCTGCCGCTCGACCTGGAGGTCCGGCCGGACGCCCCGCCCCGGGTGGTGCTGCAGGTCGTCGCCGCCTGCGCCGGCCTGCTCTCGCTGGCGCTGCGCGCGGCCGGCCCGGAGGTGCGGGCCTGGCACTGGGGCCCGACCGACCCGTCGGGTTTCGCGGCCCTGGGCGTCAACGAGACCCTGATCCACACCTGGGACATCGCCCGGGGCCTGAACCTGGGCTGGACCCCGCCGCCGGACCTGTCGGCCCGTGTCCTGGCCCGCCTGTTCCCGGACGCCCCGCCCGGTGACCCGTCGGCGGCGCTGCTGTGGTGCACCGGCCGCATCGCCCTGCCGGACCGCCCCCGCCTGACCGACTGGAAGCTCAAGGCCGCTCTCGACAGGTGACCGAGGGGGAGAGCGGCGGTGCTCAGGACGGCGCCGGCGCCACCAGGCACAGCACGTGGCCGTCCGGATCGGTGAGGACGGTGGCAGGCGAACGGATCAGCCTCCGGCGAGCAGGGCCCGGGCCACCGCGCGCCCGGAGAGCCATGCGGTCTGGACCCGTGGCCGGCCGAAGGCGTCGCCGCACAACCAGACCCGCCCGTCGACGGCGTAGCCGGCGTCGCCCGGGGAGGGCTGCGCATACGTCCACCGGTGCACCCGCACCTGCGGCTCGGCGGTGAGCCCGAGCAACTCGCCGACAGCGGTGGCCAGCACCGGCCCGGCCGCCGCCGGGTCGCCGAGATGCCGGGCGGCCAGCTCGGCCGTCGAGTGGGCGACCAGCACCGGCGCGCCGTCCCCGCGGCGGTCGCCGTCGTCGCAGACGGTGGCGAGCACCGGATGCTCGTTGACGAACGCCGCGCGCAGGTCACCCCACGTCCGCTCCGGGTAGGTGAGGATCGCGGCGATCACCGGCTGCCAGGTCTGCGCCCGCGCCGCCGCCGCGACGGCCGGCGGCGGACCGAGTCGCAGCGCCTGGGGTCCGGGCATGGCGAGCACGACGGCGTCCGCATCCTCCGGCACCGTCTCGATCGGTGTCTCCAGCCGCACGTCGATCCCGTCCGCCAGATCGGCGGCAAGGCTGCGCAGCCCAGCAGGCGCCGCCCAGCGCACCGGCCCGGCGGCTTCCCCGCCGCCGGGGAAGACGCGCAGCGTGTCGGTCCACGGCCTGGCCAGCCCGCGCTCCTCCCACGCCGTGGCCTGGGCCACGAACTCCGGATCGTCGGCCACGAAGTAGGCGGCTCCGATGTCCACATACCGCCCGTCGATCCGCTTGCTGGCCAGCCGTCCGCCGACGACCCGTCCCCGCTCGACGACGCGGACCCGGGCGCCCCCGTCGAGGAGTGCCCGGGCACAGGCCAGTCCGGCGATTCCCGCCCCCACCACGACCACGTCCATGATCAGGACCCTAACGCGGTGGGGGCCGGGAGTGTTACGGGGCGATCGACCAGAGCTGGCAGGTGTTGTTCAGCCACATCCACAGCCGTGCCGGGGTGCCGTTGGCGGTGCCGCAGTCCTGGTCGTCGAGGACCATGCCGCTGTTCTCGACCACCAGCTCGTAGCGGCCGTTGCCGGCCGGGATGACCGCCCACTGCTGGCAGGTGTTGCCCAGGGACTGCCACAGGTTGACCGCGGTGCCCAGGGCGAGTCCGCAGTTGACGGCGTCGAGGACCTTGCCGGCGTTGACGTTGGTGATCGTCCACTTGTTGGCGCCGACGCTGGTGAACCGCCACTGCTGGCAGGTGTTGCCGAGCGACTGCCACTGCTGGACGGTGGTGCCGTTGGCGGTGCCGCAGTTGGTGGCGTCGAGGACCTTGCCGCTCTGCAGGTTGGTCAGGCGGTAGGTGGCGCCGTTGACCGGGAAGGTGACGCTCTTGCCGTAGCCGACCGAGACGATGTTCGCCTGGACCGCGTTCTCCGTGGCGTCGCTCGGGTATCCGCTGGTCATCACGCCCTCGAAGAACGAGCCGACCGAGCCGTTGCTGTTGTCGCCGCCGATGCCGAGGATGATCGCGCCCTGTTTGGTCATCGGGTTGTAGCCGGACTGGGTGGGCAGCGCTCCGTTGTAGCGGGTCGCGAGTCCCCCGGACTGTGCGTTGCCGTCCTTGATGGCGTACGTCGAGGTGCCGTTGTTCTTCAGCACCGCGGTGACGAACGCGCTGTTGCGGCCGGTGTTCGCCGTCCAGGAGCCGTTGCCGCCGGCGAACAGGCCGTTCTCCAGGTCGGCCGCCACCCGCGGGCCCGCCGAGCAGGGCGAGAACCAGCACAGGTTGCCGAAGTAGATGGCGTCCATGTCGCCGTTGCCGGTGTCCATGTTGTTGGTCTCGGCGTTGCCGTAGTCGAAGCAGCACCGGTCGTTGACGTGGGTGCCCTCGGTGACCATGTACATGCCCTCCGGCTGGCTGCCGGTGGCGATGCCGTTGGTGGCGTTGTTGCGGTAGCCGTTGCCGGCCGAGATGTAGACGCCGTACACCTTGCGGCCGCCCGCCGTGACCGGCAGCGCGGCGGCGTTCGCACCCTGGTCGGCGGTCGGGTTGGCGCCGCCGCCGGGAGCGATCGTCAGGTCGTTGTGCCGGGACGTCTGGTCGTAGATGCGCACGATCGTGCAGTACGTGCCGGAGCAGAACGAGTCCTGGGTGGCGGCGTTCGCGTAACCGCCGGCGCTGAGCACGCCGACGTTCGTGGTCGCGCCGTCGGACCAGCGGCGGACCTGGTACAGCGATCCGCTGTAGGCGCCGAACAGCGCCCGGGTGGTGCTGTGCGCGGCGACGCAGGGGGTGCCGCCGCCGGCATAGATGTCGCAGGGGAGGGTGCCGGCAGCGCCGGCCGCGCTGCCGGTGGTGACGAGGGCGGTGGCCGTGAGGACGGCGGTGGCGGCGACGGCCATGGCCGTACGCCAGGAGAATCGGGTACCCATCAGGAGCCTTTCGCGTACGAATACGGCAGTGCCGGAGAGGGGTCGGCGCTGCTCCGGGGGATGGGGATGTGATGGCTCACATCGATTCTCGTAGTTGTTACCGAGTTGTCAAGGGCACGTTTCGGCCGGGATCGATCGTTCGTTGTGAGCGCTAACCAATGGCCGACAGCTCCTCCAGATCGGCGGTGGAGAGGGCAAGGCCCGCGCCGGCCACGTTCTCGCGCAGGTGGGCCACCGACGACGTGCCGGGGATCAGCAGGATGTTCGGGGACCGTTGCAGCAGCCAGGCCAGGGCCACCGACATCGGGCCGGCGCCGAGCCGGCCGGCGACCGCGGACAGCGCCGACGACTGCAGCGGGCTGAACCCGCCGAGCGGGAAGAACGGCACGTAGGCGATGCCGTCGGCGGCCAACTCGTCGATCAGGTCGTCGTCCTGCCGGTGGGCGAGGTTGTACATGTTCTGCACGCACACGATCGGCGCGATCGACCGTACCTCCGCGATCTGCTCGGCCGTCGCGTTGCTCACCCCGAGGTGCCGGATGAGCCCCTCCCGCTGCAGGCCGGCGAGGGTCTCGAAGGCCTCGGCGGCGGACTCCGGCCGCGGCCCCTGTGCGTCGCCGAGCCGCAGGTTGACCAGATCGAGCACGTCGACGCCGAGGTTCTTCAGGTTGTCGTGCACGGAGCGGCGCAGGCTCGCCGGATCGCGGGCCGGTGGCCAGCCGCCCTGGTCGTCACGGTTCGCGCCGACCTTGGTCACGATGTGCAGACCTTCGGGGTACGGGTGGAGCGCCTCGCGGATCAGCTGATTGGTGACGTGCGGACCGTACGCGTCGGAGGTGTCGATGTGGGTGATGCCGAGCCGGACCGCCTCGCGCAGGACGTCGAGCGCGCCCTGGTGGTCGGCGGGTGGGCCGAACACCCAGGGGCCGGCGAGCTGCATCGCGCCGTAGCCGAATCGGGTGACGGTGAGATCGCCCAGCGTCCAGGTGCCGCCGGGAAGTGAAGTGGTGACCATGCACACCACTATGGGAGAGTTACTTCCTCACAGGAAGTACGTACTTGCAAGTGCGTCACATACCCGGAGGTGCGCGGATGGCGACGGCGGCACAGAAACGCGCGGCGGCGAAGGTGGAGTACGACGCGTTCATCGCGGCGTGCCCGAGCCGCCGGCTGCTCGACACGATCTCCGACAAGTGGGTCGTGCTGATCCTCTCCGCGCTGGGCAGCGGCCCCGACTGTGCCGGCGAGCCGCGGCCGATGCGCTACTCGGAGCTGTCCCGCCTGCTGGCCGGGGTGAGTCAGAAGATGCTCACCCAGACGCTGCGCGGCCTGGAGCGCGACGGGCTGATCAGCCGCGCGGTGACGCCGACCGTGCCGGTCACGGTCCACTACGAGCTGACCGCCCTCGGGCTGTCGCTGCACACGATGATGGGCGGGCTGAAGGCGTGGGCCGAGACGCACATGGACGAGGTGCAGGCCAGCCGCACGGCGCACGACGGTGTTTCGGAATCGGCCGCATCGGGCACCAGTTGATCGGCAGCAAGTGCGAGACCAGGACCTACGGAGGGTGGACGCATATGAGCATCGCCGACAAGGCCAAGAACAAGGCCGAGGAACTGGTGGGCAAGGCGAAGCAGGGCATCGGCGAGGCGACCGACAACGAGCGCCTCTACGCCGAGGGCCAGGCGCAGGAGGCGGCCGCACACGCCAAGCAAGCGGGCGAGCACGTCAAGGACGCCGGTCGCGACGTCCGCGACGCCTTCCACTAGGGCGGGCGGCACCGTGTGAGGGGGAGGCACTCAGCGCCTCCCCCTCAGGTCATTCCGCGGTCTGCTGCTGCTTGCGCCACCAGTCCTGGCCGGTCTCCGGCAGCGTGTCGATCGGGTCGTAGTAGGCGTACAGCTTGGAGAGGGCCTCGCTGTCGTTCGCCTCGATGGAGGTGCGGTAGTTCTTGGTCCAGTACGAGATGCCGTGCTCCCGGTCGTACTCGGCGACCATGTGCACCCACCGTTTGCCGACGAACGGCACGTCGCAGACGATCCGCGGGGTGGCGTATCCGGGCAGGTATCCCATCAGATCGTGCTGCAACTGCTGCGCGTGATGGACCGGCACCCGCCAGTGCTCGGCGTTGGGGATCATGTCGCACATGTAGAAGTAGTACGGCAGGATCCCGGCCTCACCCTGCAACGCGAAACAGAGGTCGAGCAGGTCACCGGTGGTGGCGTTGACCCCGCGCATCAGCACGCCCTGGTTGCGCACGTCGCGCACACCGACCTCGAGCAGGGTGCGGACCGCCTTCGCGACCAGCGGCGTCAACGAGTTCACATGGTTGACGTGGGTGTGCACGGCCAGGTTGACGCCGCGGCGCTCGGCGGTGACGGCGACCCGGTGCATGCCCTCGACCACGTCGTCCTGCAGCCAGTGCTGGGGCAGCCCCATCAGCGCCTTGGTGGCGAGCCGGATGTCCCGGACGGTCGGGACCGACAACAACCCCATGAGGTACGCCTCGAGCTGCTTCCACGGCACGTTGGCGACGTCCCCGCCGGAGACGACCACGTCGCGTACCCCCGGGTGGGCCTTGAGGTATTGCAGATGTGCCTCGTAGCGGTCGACGGGCTTCTGGAGCAGCTTGAGCTTGGCGACCGTCGGGGTGCTGTTGCCGACCAGGTCCATCCGGGTGCAGTGCCCGCAGTACTGCGGGCAGGTGGCGAGCAACTCGGCCAGCACCTTCGTCGGGTAGCGGTGGGTGAGGCCCTCGGCGACCCACATGTCGTGCTCGTGCAGGGAGTCGCGGGCGGCGTGCGGGTGTGACGGCCAGTCCCGCCGGCGGTCACCGGCGACCGGGATCATGTAGTTGCGGATCGGGTCGGCGAGGAACGAGGCGGTGTCCGGCGCCCGGTCCGGGACCATCGTGTTGATCATCTGGGGTGGGATCAGCATCGACATCGTGGCGAGCTGCTGCTGGTCGGCTTCCAGGTCGGTGTAGAAGCTGTCGTCGACCAGGTCGCCGAGGACCGTACGCAGCTGCTTGATGTTCTTGACGCAGTTGACCCGCTGCCACTGCGCGGACTGCCACTGCGCGGCCGTCACGTCGCGCCAGCCGGGGAACCGGGTCCAGTCCGGCTCGATCAGCTCGCGCCGCTGGTATTCGTACGGCTGGCCTGCCAGGTCGTCCGCCACCGGAGATCCTCCCTCGTTGGATTCGGATCAAGGTACCGGAGAATCTCCGGCCTAGTAACCATGTATACGCAGGATTTACGGTGAAGCCTGCTCTGTGAGAGTGTTTTTAACGCGTGGAGATCGTGAGGAGCATGAGCATGGTGGGGTTGCGGCGGGTAGTGGAACCAGCCGGTGTGCTGCCGCAGGCGGCCTGGCGGCTCGACGCGTCACCGGAGATCGGGCCGGACGAGACCCGGATCCGGGTGCAGCGGCTCAACCTCGACGCCGCCAGTTATCGGCAGCTCGCCGAGAAACACGCGCACAACGGCGACGCGATCCGCGCCGAGGTGCTGGAGATCATCGGGACCCGCGGCAAGATGCACAACCCGGTCACCGGCTCGGGCGGCATGCTGATCGGCGTGGTCGAGGAGGTCGGCCCGGAGTCGCCGCTGCCGGTCAAGCCGGGGGACCGGGTGGCCACGCTGGTGTCGCTGACGCTGACCCCGCTGCGGATCACCGACGGGCTGGCCGGGTGGGACGGGCTCAGTGAGCAGGCGCCGGCCGAGGGCACGGCGATCCTGTTCGGGCGCTCGATCGTCGGCGTGCTGCCCGACGACCTGCCGCCGGAGCTGGCGCTCGCGGTCTACGACGTGTGCGGCGCGCCGGCGCTGACCGACCGGGTGGTCCGGGGATATCCGGCAGGAGCGAAGGTCGTGGTGCTCGGCGGTGCGGGCAAGAGCGGGTCGCTCACCCTTGCCGCGGCGCGGCGCGCCGGTGCGCGTACCCAAGCCGTGGTGGTCAGTGAAACGGAGCGGGACGCGCTGGTCGAAGCCGGTCTGGCGGATGAGGTCGCGATCGCCGACGCCCGCAATCCGGTGGCCGTCGCCGAGGCCGTGGGGGAGCCCGCGGACGTGACGGTGGTCTGCGTGGACGTGCCGGGCTGCGAGCACGGGGCGATCCTGGCGACCGCGAACGGCGGCACGGTGATCTTCTTCTCGATGGCGACCAGCTTCCCGGCCGCCGCGCTCGGCGCCGAGGGCCTGGCCGCGGACGTGACAATGCTCATCGGCAACGGGTACGTGCCTGGTCACGCCGAGTTCGCGGTGGATCTGCTGCGTCAGGTTCCCGCGGTCCGGGCGATGTTCGAGGCACGGATCGCGGCAGACTGACCGGCATGACGAACACTCCCTCGGTCCGCTACGTCAACGGCCGCTTCTACTCGGCTGCGGAACCCCGCGCCACCGCCATGGTCACCCGGGGCGACACGATCGCCTGGCTGGGCGACTCCGCCGACGCCCCGTCCGCCGACGTGACCGTCGACCTCGACGGCGCCCTCGTCACGCCGGCGTTCGTGGACGCGCATCTGCACGCCACCGACACCGGCCTGGCCTTCGACGGGCTGGACCTGTCGGCGGTGCGGTCACCGGGCGAGCTGCTGGAGCGGGTGGCGGCGTTCGCGGTGACCCGCCCGGCCGACGGGGTGGTGCACGGGCACGGCTGGGACGAGTCGACGTGGGCCGACCAGACCCCGCCGACCGCGGCCGAGCTGGACCGGGCCGCGGCCGGCCGCCGGGTGTACCTGTCGCAGGCGTCGGTGCATTCGGCGCTGGCGTCGTCGTCGCTGCTCCCGGCCGCGCGAGGGGTGGACGGCTACGACGGGTCGGGCTGGGTCCGCGAGGCCGCCCACCACGCGGTGCGGGCGATCGCGCTGGGCTCGCTGACACCGCAGCAGCGGACCGCGGCGCAGCGGACCGCGCTGTCGCGGGCGGCGTCGATGGGCATCGCGGCGGTGCACGAGTGCGCCGGGCCGGGCACCTCCAGCGAGGCCGACTTCGGGTCGGTGCTGGCGCTGTCCGGTCAGGGGCTGCCGCAGGTGTTCGGGTTCTGGGGTGAGCTGGGCGGCGCCGACCGGGCACGGGAACTGGGCGCCCACGGCGCGGCCGGCGACCTGTACGCGGACGGCGCCCTCGGCTCGCGGACGGCGTCGGTGCGTGCGCCGTACCACGACGGCGACCACGGCTGCGGCGAGGCTTTCCTCACCGCCGAGCAGGCCGCCGAGCACCTGCTGGACTGTGTCCGGGTCGGGTTCCAGGGCGGTTTCCACGCGATCGGCGACGCGGCCATCGAGACCGTGCTGGAGGGTTTCGCGATCGCGGCGAAGACCGTCGGCGTGGACCGGCTGCGCGAGGGCCACCACCGCATCGAGCACGTCGAGCTGATCGACAAGGCGATGATCGCCCGGATGGTCGAGTTCGGGGTGATCGCCTCGGTGCAGCCGATCTTCGACGCGCTGTGGGGCGGCGCCGACCGGATGTACGCCCAGCGCCTCGGCGTGGAGCGGGCGCTGGCCAGCAACCCGATCGGGGCGATGCACGCGACCGGGGTGGCGCTGGCGTTCGGCTCCGACTCGCCGGTGACGGCGCTGGACCCGTGGGCGATCGTGGTGGCGGCCGCCGCCCCGCGCAACCCCCGTTTCCGGATGAGTGTGCGTTCGGCGTTCGCGGCGAGCACCGCGGGCGGCTGGCGGGCCGCCGCGATCACCGGCGCCGGTGTGCTCAAGCCGGGAGCGTCGGCGACCTTCGCGGCCTGGGACACCCCGGGCGGAGTCGACGGCGGGCTGCCGAGGCTGCTGCCGGACGTCGACGGCGCCGAGCCGGACCGGCCGGTCTGCCTGCGCACCGTGCTGCACGGCGACACGATTTTCGAGAGGTAACAGGAGGCGTTTTCTTTGGCCGGGAAGCTGGATCTGGATCCTGCCGTCGTGGCGCGGGCAAGGGCGCTCGCGGCGCGTGCGGGGCAGCCGGTGGTCGACCTGGCGCGGTCGCACACCACCGTGTCGGTGGAGCGTGCGGTGCTGCGCCTGGCCGGGGTGACCGGCGCCGACCCGGACGGCATCCCGTGGGTGAACCGGCTGGTCGACGCGGTGCGTGCGGACGTCGGGCTCGGTCACGGGGTGGCCGTCCCGGTGTTCCACGCGATGGAGACGGCCGGTGTCGAGGACGTGACCGTCCTGGCCCAGAAGGCCGCCGCCGGGTCGATCCGTTTCGACATCCCCGCTCGGGCCGGAAAGGCCAGACAGCGGGCCAGGCGGGCCACCGCGGCCGGGCTGCGGACCATCGACCGGCGGCGGGCCGAGCGGGACCGGCTGATCAAACGGTTCGGGGATCCGAAACAGCGCCCGTGGATCTACCTGATCGTCGCGACCGGGGACATCTACGAGGACATCCCGCAGGCGCAGGCGGCGGCACGGGCCGGGGCGGACGTGATCGCGGTGATCCGGTCGACCGGCCAGTCGCTGCTGGACTATGTGCCGGAGGGCGCCACCCGGGAGGGGTTCGCCGGCACCTACGCCACGCAGGAGAACTTCCGGCTGATGCGGGCCGCGCTGGACGAGACGTCGAAGGAGGTGGGCCGCTACGTGCGGCTCACCAACTACGCCTCCGGCCTGTGCATGCCCGAGATCGCCACGCTGGCCGGCCTGCAGCGCCTCGACATGATGCTCAACGACTCGATGTACGGGATCCTGTTCCGCGACATCAACCCGATCCGCACCTTCGTCGACCAGCGGTTCTCCCGGCAGATCCACGCCCGCGCCGGGATCATCATCAACACCGGCGAGGACAACTACCTGACCACCGCCGACGCTGTCGACGCGGCCCACACCGTCACCGTGTCGCAGCTGATGAACGAGTATTTCGCCCACGAGGCGGGCCTCGAGGACTGGCAGCTGGGGCTCGGGCACGCTTTCGAGATCAATCCGGACCTGCCGGACTCGTTCCGGCTGGAGCTGGCCCACGCGCTGCTCGCCCGCGAACTGTTCCCGGACGCGCCCCTGAAGTGGATGCCGCCGACCAAGCACATGACCGGCGACGTGTTCCGCGGCAACCTGCTGGACGGCTTCTTCAACCTGGCCGGCGCTCTCACCGGCCAGGGCATCCTGCTGGTCGGCATGATGACCGAAGCCGTCGTGACCCCGTGGCTGTCCGACCGCGACATCGCCCTGCAAAATGTCCGGTACGTCCTCAACGGCGCGGGCAACCTGCACGAGGACTTCACACCCGGGCCGTTCATCCGGGGGCGTGCCGATCAAGTCCTCGGCGAGGCCATCGACCTGCTGGAGAAGATCGTCGACGACGGCATGCTCAACGCGATCGCCGACGGCACCTTCGGAATCATGAAGCGCCCCGCCGACCGCGGCAAGGGTCTCGACGGCGTGGCCAGGATGGATGAGGACTACTACAACCCGGTGGTGGAGTCATGATCGTTCGCCCGTACGGGGACACCACCGGCGACGGCATGGTGCAGCTCTCCTTCACCCTCCCGATCCCGCACGACAAACGGGCCGAGGGCGCCGCCCTCCAGCTGGCCGGCAAGATGGGCATGGACCCGGCGATGCTGGTCCACGCCAAGCAGATGGGCGACGGCTTCACGTTCTTCGTCGTCTACGGCAAGGTCGCCCACCTGGTCGACACCGAGAAGGTGCAGGTCGTCGAGCGTGACTTCCCGCTGCTGAGCGCCAAGGAGGTCAACGCGGCCATCAAACGGCGGCTGCGGCGGCGGCTCACCGTGGTCGGCGCCTGCATCGGCACCGACGCGCACACCGTCGGCATCGACGCCATCCTCAACCTCAAGGGCATCGCGGGGGAGAAGGGCCTGGAGTACTACTCGGAGCTGTCGGTCACCAACATGGGCGCCCAGGTTTCGGTGCCCGACCTGGTGGAGACCGCCCGGGAGAAGAAGGCCGACGCCGTGCTGGTCTCCCAGGTGGTCACCCAGCGCGACGCGCACCTGCAGAACACCCGGGCCATGTCGGCGGCGTTCCGCGAGGCCCTGCCCGCCGGGAAGCGCCCGCTGCTGATCGTCGGCGGCCCCCGATTCGACGAGCTGATGGCCCCCGAGCTGGGCGTCGACCGGATCTTCAGCCGCGGCACCACCCCGCGCGAGGTGGCCTCCTATCTCGTCCACGCCCTCGCCGGAGGTAGCAAGTGATCACCGTGACCCATCGCCGCTACGTGCCCTACGCGCACGCCCACTACGCCGGGAACCTCGTCGACGGCGCCTACTCGCTCGGCCTCTTCGGCGACGTGGCCACCGAGATCTGCATCCGGCTCGACGGCGACGAGGGCCTGTTCGCCTCCTACGACGACGTGCAGTTCAAGGCGCCGGTCCGGGCCGGGGACGTGCTGGAGATCGCCGGCACGGTCACCGCCATGGGCACCCGCTCGCGCAAGATCTCCTTCGAGGTGCGGGTGGTCTGCCGCGGCACGTCAGGCTCGGGTGCGACAGTCCTCGACGAGCCGATCGTGGCCACCACCGCGGTCGGGACGGTCGTGGTCCCCCCGAAGCCGTGACGACAGCCGTCTGCGTCGACGTCGGGTCCACGTACACCAAAGCCGCCAAGATCGATCTGGACGGCGCGGAACTGATCCGCCGCGCCGAGGTCCCGACCACCTCCTCCTCGGACGTCCTGGACGGCCTGGACGCCGCCGTCGCCGCCGTGGGCGGCGGCGACCGGCTCCTCGTCTGCTCCTCGGCGGGCGGCGGCCTGCGTCTCGCGGTCATCGGCTACGAGCAGCTGGTCACCGCCGAGGCCGGCCACCGCGTCGGCCTCTCCGCCGGCGCGCAGGTGGTGCACGTCGCCGCCGGCCCGATGACCGGCCCGGACCTGACCCGGCTGCGCGCCGCCCGCCCCGACGTGCTGCTGCTGGCCGGCGGCACCGACGGCGGCGACGCCGAAACCCTTCTCCACAATGCGAGACGACTCGCCGCGGCCCGGATCCGGATTCCGGTGGTCCTGGCCGGAAATCAGGAGGTACGCGACGACGCGCTCACGGTTCTGACCGGACGCGGAGTCCCCGTCACCGCTACCGCGAACGTGCTGCCGCGCATCGGCGTCCTCGACCCACTGCCGGCCCGCGCCGCGATACGTGACGTGTTCCTGAGGCACGTCATCGGCGGCAAACGGCTGTCCCGGGGCCGCCGGTTCGCCCAGCTCGTGCGGGCCGCCACCCCCGACGCCGTGCTGGCCGGCGTGGAGCTGCTCGCCGACCTGACCGGCTACGGGATCCTGGTCGTCGACGTCGGCGGCGCCACCACCGACGTCTACTCCGCGCTCGTCCCTGACGCCGAGTCCGAGACCGGACCGCGCCGTGACGTCGCCGGCACCCTGTGGCGGGCCCGCACGGTCGAGGGCGACCTCGGCGTGGCGGTCGGCGCCGACGGCACCCGCGAGGCCGCGAAAGCCGAGCGGCTGCCCGTCCCCGGCGACGACCGGGAACTGGCCGCCACGGCCGCGGTGATCGCGTTGCGCCGGCACGCCCGCGGCCGTCCCGGCCTACGTGACGTACGTCTCGTCCTGGGTTCCGGCGGGGTGCTGCGCCACGGCGGCGGCGACGCCGTCCTGCGGGCCGTCCTGGCCGACGTCGGGGGTGGCTGGGCCCCACCCGAACGGGCTCGTGCCCTGGTCGATCAGCAGTACATTGTGGCCGCTGCGGGCCTGCTCGCGGCCGACCATCCGGACGTCGCCACCCGACTGCTGGGTAACTCGATCCGGTGATCGGCGATGACACGCCGATGAACGAGACACGCCGCGACACGGGGACCACGGTTGACAGACGGGCGGGGGAGGGACGTACCGTCTTCAGGTCCTGTTCCACGTTTCGTCGTCCACTGGCCGCAGTCCCCGCAGGGGTCGCGCGTTCTGCCAGGTCCAGGGGGCGCCGCGACGCAGGCGGCACGAGACGGGCCACGCACGGGTGGCCCTCCGGGGGCCGGGCTCATGGCCAGTAGACAACGGCACGACGCGGGCAGCCGGCACGCGGCGGGTCGGTCCGAAGGTCATGACGAGGTCGCCGGATTTCGTTCGCCACAGGCCGGTGTTCCGCCGGCCGCAACAGGTGTGGAGCACCCGAGGGGCGTGGTCAAGTCGAGACCGCGCCCCTCAGTCGTCCCTGCATATCGGCGGGTAGCCTGCCTGGCGTGGAAATGACACTGCCCCCGCCGGCGCTCACCGAGCCGGGCCCCGCGGCCGACGTGCCCGGGCCCCCGGTCCGGCTGCCGGTGGCCGTGGCGCTCGCCGCCGCCTCCGGCGTGGCGCTGCTGCTGGCCCTCCCTCCGTACGGTCTGTGGTGGCTCGCCCCGGCCGGTGTGGCGCTGCTCGCCGCGGCCGTGCACCGCCGGCGCCTGCGGGCCGGGTTCGGCCTCGGCTACCTCGCCGGCCTGGTGCTCTTCGTCCCGCTGCTGGAGTGGACCACCATCGGCGCCGGCTGGCTCCCGTGGATCATCCTGAGCCTCGCGCAGGCCGCCTACCTCGGGCTGGCCGGCCTGGCCGGGGCGTGGACGTCGCCGCTGGCCGACCGGTGGCGGGCCCTGTGGCCACTGCTCACCGGCGTGATCTGGGGCGGGCAGGAGTTCCTGCGCGACCGCACCCCCTTCGGCGGCTTCCCGTGGGGCCGGCTCGCGTTCACCCAGGGCGACGCCCCCACGCTGCGGCTCGCGGCGTACGGCGGGGCGCCCCTGGTCACCTTCGTCGTCGCGGTCGCCGGTGGCGCCCTGCTCGCGCTGGCCTGGCGGCGCTCCGGCGTCCTGGCCGCCGCCGGATTCGCCGCCCTCACCGCCGTCCTGCTCGCCGGTCCCGCCGCCCTGCCCCTGCAGAGCCCCGGCGGCCCGGCCACCACCGTCGCCATCGTGCAGGGCAACGTGCCGCGCCTCGGCCTCGACTTCAACGCCCAGCGGCGGGCCGTGCTCGACAACCACGTCAACGCCACCATCGCGCTGGCCGCCGACGTCACCGCCGGCCGCCAGAAACAGCCGGGCCTGGTCGTCTGGCCGGAGAACTCCAGCGACATCGACCCGCTGCGCAACGAGGACGCCGCCGCCCTCATCCAGTCGGCCGCCGACGCCGTCAAGGCGCCCATCCTGGTCGGCACCCTGCAGCGCACCGACACCCCCGGCGACATCTACAACGTCGGCATCCTGTGGCGCCCCGCGGGCGGCGGCCCCGACCTCGCCCAGCAGTACGAGAAGCGCCACCCCGTCCCGTTCGCCGAGTACATGCCGATGCGCTCGATCGCCCGGCTCGTCACCGACAAGGTCGACCTGGTCCGCAACATGCTCGGCGGCGACCACCCCGGCGTGATCGACACCGGCTCGGCCGTCGTCGGCGACGTCATCTGCTTCGAGGTCGCCTACGACGGCATCGTCCGCGACACCGTCGAGGGCGGCGCGCAGATCCTCACCGTGCAGACCAACAACGCCACGTTCAACGAGGCCGAGGCCCTGCAACAGCTCGCCATGGTCCGGCTGCGGGCCGTCGAGCACGGCCGCGAGGCACTGATGGTCTCCACCGTCGGCGTGTCCGGTTTCGTGGACGGAGAGGGCAAGGTGCACGGTTCGACCGCTTTCAACACCGGTGCGGTGGTGGTCCGTGACATGTTCCTTGAGGGACCGCGTACGCTGGCGACTCGTTCGGGCGTCTGGCCCGAGGCGGTGATCGTGTTTGGTACGGTCGTCGCCCTCATCGGTGTGCTGCCCCTGCGCCGCCGTAAGACGAGAATCGACAGTGACGACGTGACAGTTTCGGAGGAACGGTGAGCGAGGCCGAAGGCTACCCGGGAGTGGGACGGGTCCTCGTGATCATCCCCACGTACAACGAGGCGGACAACGTCCGGCTGATCACCGATCGGGTGCGTAAGGCGACTCCCGCCGTCGACATCCTGGTGGCGGACGACAACTCGCCCGACGGCACCGGCGCCATCGCCGACGAGCTCGCCGAAGCCGACGACCACATCTTCGTGCTCCACCGGGCCGGCAAGGAGGGCCTCGGCGCCGCCTACAAGGCCGGTTTCGCGTGGGGCAAGGACAAGGGTTACGACGCGGTCGTCGAGATGGACGCCGACGGCTCCCACGCCCCCGAGGAGCTGCCCAACCTGCTGGACGCGCTCAAGGACCACGACGTGGTCCTCGGCACCCGCTACATCCCCGGCGGCAGCGTCCACAACTGGCCGATGCGGCGCCTGCTGCTGTCCCGCGGTGGCAACATCTACATCCGGATGGCGCTGGGCATGCCGTTCAAGGACGCGACCGGTGGCTACCGGGCGTACCGGATCGGCGTCCTCGACAAGATCGACGTCGGGACCATCGCGTCTACCGGGTATTCGTTCCAGGTCGAGATGGCGTGGCGGTCGTACCGGCAGGGCTTCCGCATGGTCGAGGTGCCGATCACGTTCACCGAGCGCGAAATCGGCGTCAGCAAGATGAGCGGCAACATCTTCAAGGAACAGCTGCTGAGGGTCACCGTCTGGGGTGTGCAGGCCCGCAAGGAGAGCCTGAGCAACCTGGTCGGCCGCAAACCGCGCTAAGGATTCACACAGCTTCGAGGTGTCATGCTTGAGCGAGCCCGTCGCGAGGCGGGCTCGCGTGGCACCCTCCCGGAGGATCGACGATGCGCCGTAGCAGACTGGCCTACCTACCCCTAGTGTTCCCGCTGCTGGCGTTCGCTGAGTTCCTGGCCTTCGTCTCGGTGGCCCACGCGATCGGCTTCGGCTGGGCGACCCTCCTCGCGGCCGCCTTCAGCGTCACCGGTGTCCTGCTGCTGCGCCGCGAGGGCATCCGCGGCTTCCGTGCCTTCCAGGAGGCCACCCGCGACGGCCGCCCGCCCGCCGCCGGCGTCACCAACTCCCTGATCGGCCTGGCCGGCGCGCTGCTGCTGGCCCTCCCCGGTTTCATCACCGGCGTCGCCGGCATCCTGCTGCTCCTGCCGCCCAGCCGCCTCCTGGCCCGGCGCGGCATCGAGCGCCTGGCCGCCCGCCGCCTGGGCGGCGCCGCCACCGGCGACCTGTTCGGCCCCCGCCGGGTCCGGGTCCACCAGAGCGACCCGGTAACCGTGGTCGTCGTCGACGAGCAGCGCCCCACCCCACCGGCCGGCGCCATCGAGGGCGAGATCGTCCGCTGACCCACCCCGTCGCGCGCCGCCCGCTGCTTTCTCGGGCGCGATGGTTCGTTGGCCCGGGTCGTTGCTTGCCGTCCGGTGTCGTCTCGGGCGCGATGGTTCGTTGGCCGCCGCCGTCCATCCCAACTACCTGGATCCGGCCTGGCTGCCAGGGCTGTCCCGGCGGTGTCTGGGAGCCCTGAGCGCTAGCCGGTTTCTGCTGTTCGTGTTGGGGCGCCGGCTTTGGTGCGTCGCCGGTCGCGGTCCTGTTCCGGTAGCCAGTCGGTCCCGGCCTCCGCTGCGCGAACCTCGGCCGGAATGTTCGCGCCGGGCGGCGCCGTCGCCATCGCGCTGTCACCGTCGCCGCACCGCACGCCGCCGCACCGCACCGCGCCGTCACCGCACCGCGCAGCGCCGCGCCGTCACCGCATCGCGCCGTCACCGCACCGCACTGCACCGCGCCGTCACCGCACCGAACTGCGCCGCGCCGTCGCCGCACCGCGCCGTCACCGCACCGCGCAGCGCCGCGCCGTCACCGCATCGCGCCGTCACCGCACCGCGCAGCGCCGTCACCGCACCGCACCGCCCTGCGCCGTCACCGCGCCGTCACCGCCCTGCGCCGCGCCGCGGCTTCATCGCCGCCATGCCAGTCGCGCTGCCACTGCCGGGTCGCCCAACCGGTGCCGGCGGCGGTGGCCGGGGACACGGAAAGGGCCGCCCATCGGGCGGCCCTTTCCGTAATCGGTTACCTCAGCGACCGCGGCGGGTGCGAACCTCCTGCAGCCGCTCGTTGAGGATGTCCTCCAGTTCGGCGATCGAGCGCCGCTCCAGAAGCATGTCCCAGTGGGTGCGCGGCGGCTTGGCCTTCTTCTGCTCCGGCTCGCTGCCATCGACCAGTCGGGCGACGCTGCCGTCGAACTTGCACTCCCAGGTGGTGGGCACCTCGGCGTCGACGGCGAACGGCACCTCGAACTGGTGACCCTTGACGCACAGGTACTCGCGGGTCTGTCGGGGCGCCAGCTCAGTGTTACGGTCGGACTCGTAGCTGACTGCGCCAAGACGGCTGCCGCGCAGCATGCGTTCGCCCATGATCGGCTTTCCCCTCGCTCGTGGTGCTGCTCTCGTTGGTGTAACGAAAGGCGCGGCCGCTGGATTCCTCCGCCGGGAAGCCCGCCGGCCGCCTGAGTTTTCTGTCCGCACCGCTGTATCGGCGGTGTTAACGCTATGAGCGTAACCGGCCACTCACCCCAGCCTGCAAACCGAACCGACGTCCGAGTGGACCTTGGTCCACTTTATGGGTCTTTGACGCTTGTTCGGGTGGTGCGATGTCGGTCACTCGATCAGATTCACTCGTAATTCACGGCACCTTCGGTCACAGGGCGGTGCGTATACCGTAGTGATCGGCTGGTGCGCCACGTGCTGAAGTCTTCCGACGCTGCTCCTCCGCTCGGCTCCTGACGTGAGAATGTTCACGCCAGGTGCCAAGAATTCCTACCCGGAAAGGCGTCCCCCACACCCGTCAACTGTTGTCGGTCGGGGCGGGCTGCGCCGGGGCCGGGGCGGCCGGACGGGCGGCGCCCAGCGCGGCCAGGGCCGCGGCCAGGTCGCTGACCTGCGAGGTCAGTTGCGCGACACGGTTCTGTGCGGCGTCCGCGTCGGCCCGGGCGAACGCGAGACGGCGTTCCAGGTCGGCCTGGTCCCGCGAGGCACGGTCGGCGGACCTTTCCAGATCTTCGGTGGTACGCCGTAAAGCGTCCCGTTCGGCAAGGACCGTCGCCAGTGACTCGCGCGCGGCGGCGGCCTCCGCCTCGGCCCGGCGCGCCTGCTCGACGGCCTCGTCACGGGCGCGCTCGGCGGCGGCGGCCCGCTGCCCCTCCCGGGCGGCGTCGGCCGAGAGCTGCTCCACCTGTCCCCGGGCGGCCGTCAGCTCCTCTTGCGCGCGGCGTTGCGCTGCCTCGACCGTACCCCGGAAGTCTTTTGCGTCCTGGATCGCGGTCTTGAGGTCGCGCTCGGCGGTGTCGCGGGCGCCCCGCACGTCCTGAAGCTCGCGCCGCGCTGCCTCCAGATCCTCGGCGGCCGCGTCGCGTTCGGCCTCGGCGCGTTCCCGCAGCGCCGCCGCGGCCGTGGCCGTGCGCACCGCCTCGTCCCGCGCCGCCGCGGCCTCCTGGGCCCGGCGTCCGGCCTCCTCCGCGGTGCGCCGCGCCTCCTCCGCCTGCTGCCGGGCCTCGTCGCGCTCGGCCGTCGCGGCTCCCGCGATCTGCTGCGCCGCCGCGGCCGCCGTCGTCGCCTGTTCGGCGTCCCGGCGGGCGTCGTCACGTTCCGCGTGCGCGGCCGCCACCTGCCCCGACGTCTCCGCCCGGACCTCGGCGACCTGGCGCTCCACCCCGGCCGGGGACATCTCCGAGTGCAACGCCTCGGTCAGCGACCCGACGAGCTGATCGAGACGATCGACCACCTCCCAGGTACGGGCGACCTGCCCCGCCAGGCCCGGCGACTGCCGGTGCCGCATCCGCACGTTGCGCGAGGCACGCTGGCACTCGCCGTCGTTGTCACGGCAATAACGGAACGGCCGCCCCGCGGACGAACGCTGCGGCACCGGGCGGCCGCAGTGGCCGCAGGGACGGGTCTCGGCTTCGGATTCCTGCGCAGTCATAACGCCCCAACCCTAGGCCGCTGCGCACGCACGACGCCGCAACGACACCAATGTCGGTGTGGTTCCCGCCGGCGCCGCACGTTGCCCGGGACACCGGTGAAAGCGATCACGGGGCGGGCCGGAGTTACCAAGTGAGGGTGGCCGGCTCTAGGGTTTGCCGATGGAACGGACCGTGTTGGTGACCGGCGCCTCGTCCGGGATCGGGTTGGCGACTGCGGCGGCTCTGGTCGCCCGGGGGTTCCGGGTGTTCGGGACCAGCCGTGATCCGGAGCGTCTGAAGCCCGGGCAGCGGGCCGACGGCGTCGAGTATCTGGCGCTCGACCTCGGCGACGAGGCGTCCGTCGAGGCTCTCGCCGGGACCCTCGCCGGTGTCGATGTGCTCGTCAACAACGCGGGGGAGAGCCAGTCCGCGCCGATCGAGGAGCTGCCGGGGGACGCCCTGCGGCGGATCTTCCAGGTGAACGTGTTCGGGCCGGTTCGGCTGGCACAGCTGGCGTTGCCGGGGATGCGGGAGCGTAGGTACGGGCGGGTGGTCATGGTCGGGTCGATGCTGGCGTCGTTTCCGCTGGCCTACCGGTCGGCGTATGGGGCGTCGAAGGCCGCGATCAAGGGGTTCAGCAACGGGGCCCGGCAGGAGCTGACGCCGTTCGGTGTGTGGCTGACGACGGTGGAGCCGGGGTCGATCGCTACCGGGATCAGTGAGCGGCGTACGCAGTACATCCGGGAGGACTCGCCCTATCGGGAGGACTTCGCGCGGATGCTGACGGCTCTCGACCGCAACGAGCGTG
The DNA here is from genome assembly GCF_900113015.1 of Actinoplanes philippinensis. Lineage (GTDB taxonomy): Bacteria > Actinomycetota > Actinomycetes > Mycobacteriales > Micromonosporaceae > Actinoplanes > Actinoplanes philippinensis. Next base: position 162,190 of record NZ_FONV01000018.1, on the reverse strand, counting down.
GCGGGATCACCGCTGAGCGGGTCGCGCGGACGATCGTCGCCGCGATCGAGGCGGAGCGGCCGAAAGCGCGGTACGCGGTGGGCAGCAACGCTCCGGCTGTCTTCGCGTTGAAACGCCTGCTTCCCGCCGGGATCGTCGAGCGGATCGTGCACCGGCGCCACGACCTCGAGCGCTGAAGCGCCCGTCCGGCCGCGGCGTCGGCGGTGGATCAGGCGGTGAACCGCCGGCGCAGGGTGCTGATGGCGCTGGTGGCGGCCAGGGCCCAGAGGACCAGCAAGGGCTGGAAGAACAACCTGACGAAGCGTTTCGTGTCGGTGTCGAGGCCGAAGCCGTCCTTGTGTTCGAGCCACTGGGCCACGTTTCCCGGGAAGATCACTATGAAGAACGTGGCCACGATCGCGCCCAGGTAGCCGCGGGCCGGCTGCCGCCAGACGGTCAGCAGCGCCACGCCGAGGGTGATCTCGACGATGCCGGAGGCCAGGACCACGAGGTCGGCGTCGAGCGGGAACCAGTCGGGCACCTGCGCCTGGAACTCGCTGCGGGCGACGGTCAGGTGGGTGGTGCCGGCGAACGCCAGGACCGCCCCGAGCAGGGCCTGACCCACGTTTCTGAGGATCGCCATCGGATGCTCCCGCGACTCTTGGAAATGAGGACCGCATCATAGCTGAGGAATTCATCAGTTTCGAGCGGGCTTAGACTGGGCGCATGAACGGTGGGCGACTGGAGCGGCGCAAGGCGCAGACCCGCGCCGCGCTTCTGGACGCCGCTCGCTCGCTGCTGACCAGCCGGGATCCGGCCGGGGTGAGCATCCAGGAGATCACCGAGGCGGCTGATGTCGGGTTCGGGAGTTTCTACAATCACTTCCCGTCCAAGCAGGAGCTGTTCGACCTCGCCGTGGCCACGGTCGCGGCCGAGCACCGGGCGCTGATCGACGCGGCGACCGCCGGGCTGACCGATCCGGCCGAGGTGCTCGCCGTCGCGGTGCGGGTCACCGGCCGGTTCCCCCGGACTCATGTGGACCTGGCGCGGATCATCGACCGGGTCGGGGTGCGTTACCCGTCGGCGTATCCGATCGATGCGCTGCGGCATGCGCGGGACGTGGGGCGGCTCTGCTACGACGACGACGAGGTGGCGTTCGCCTGTGTCAACGGCTCGCTGCTCGGGGTGCTGCACCACAGCCTCGACACCGGCGAGCCGGAGGTCGACCGGGCCGCCGACCGGCTCGCGGTGAGCCTGCTGCGGCTGTTCGGGCTGGTCGACGGCGATGCGCGCAAGGTCGTGGGCCGTCCGCTCCCGATCGATGTCTGACCGGTGATCATCAGCGGGCCGTTTCCCCAGGATGTGCGGATCGGCACGGCCGGGCTGACGCTGGTCTGGCCGCGCCGATCGCCCGAGGCCGGCTACAGCGGCACCGAGATCAGGTGGTCGGAGATCCGGGATGCCGATCCGGACGCCTACCCGCCCGAGCTGCGTGTCGGCGACGGGCCGTGCCGCACGGTGTTCATCGGCCGGGACCGTCACCACGAGCTGACCGCCGGGCTGGCCGCCGCCGGAGTGCCGCTGCGCCGCCGGCCCGATGTCTGGGCCGATCTGCTGGAGCCGTTTCTCGATACCGAGTACGACGACGCCACACGCGCGCAGGCTGAGGGCCGTCTGTCGGGTTGGGGGTTCAGCGACGCGGAGATCCGGTCGATCCGCCGCCGCGTGCACGTCCGGATGACGGCGCTGACCCTGGCGACCTGGGAGTGGGCCGGTTACGGCCACTCCGATGTGCTGCTCGCGACCAGCCGTTTCCCGGCGTCACGGTACCTGGCGTTCCGCGCGTGGGCCGATGCGGTGGCCGCCCGGAGCGACGCCGCCTGAGCAAACCGCTGCGGTTGCCTGGAGAAGGGCAGGGGTGCGGTCGGGAACGCGCCGCCGCGGTTGCCTGGAAGCGGGCGGGGGTGCGGTCGGGAACGACGCCGTTGCGGTTGCCTGGCGGGTCGTGCCGGGTCGGCGCTGCCGGAAGGGGCCGCCACGCCCCGGCGGTCGCGGTGCGGCCGGGAGGAGGGGCGGACGTCGCGTGGTGGCCGGGGACTGCGTGGTTCGGCGGGGCGGAGTGGCCGTACCACTGAAAAAGAAGGAAAGCGGGAGCGCTCAGGCGACCGGGACCGGCGGCGCGGGTGCGGAGCTGGCGACCTGGGCCGGGTCGGCGGGGCACGGCAGGGAGAGGACGAAGACCGCGCCGTGCGGCTCGTTGGGCTGGTAGGTGATGGTGGCGCCGGAGGCGTTCGCGAGGCGGGCGACCAGGTAGAGGCCCAGGCCGGTGCCGGGTTTGGTGGTGGCGACGCCGGTCTCGGCGCGGGTGAAGCGTTCGAAGAGGTGCGGGATGAAGGCCGCGGGGACGCCTTCGCCGTGATCGGCGATCCGGATCAGGACGCGGTCGCGGTCGGGGATGACCGTGACCTGCACCGGCGGGGCGCCGTACTTGACGGCGTTGGCCAGCAGATTGCCCAGCAGCAGGTGCAGGTGGACCGGGTCGGCGAACGCTTTGACGTGGTCGGGTCCGGTCACCGTGATCGTGCGCGGCTCGGCGCCCAGTGAGGCGACGGCCTCGCGGACGGCGTGGGTGACGTCCAGCCGCGCCGGGCGGGCGGTGAGGGCGCCCGCGTCCAGCCGGGCGAGCGTGAGGATCTCGGTGACCAGCTGGTCGGCGCGGTGGCCGGCGGTGGTCATCCGGCGTACGTAGTGCAGGCGCGTGTCGTCGGGCATGCCGGTCCAGTCGTCGATCAGCAGCTCGCCGGCGGACACGATGGTGGTGAGCGGCTGGCGTACGTCGTGGGTGAGCATCGCCATGAAGTCGGCCATCTGTTCGTTGGCGCGTTCCAGGCGTTCGGCGTGCCGGGTCAGCTCGGCGGCGTCGTGGCGGCGGCCGCGTTCCAGCATGCGGCGCTCGGTCACGTCGATGATCTGGGTGGCGAAGTACTGCGGGCGGCCGGTGCGGCTGCGCAGCAGGCCGGCCGTGATGACCACTTCGATCGCGTGGCCGTCGGTGTGCAGGTACCGCTTCTCCATGTCGAAGCCGTCGATCCGCCCGGACAGGCAGTCCTGGATGCTCTGCAGGCAGGCGGGCAGATCGTCGGGATGGGTGATCTCGGTGAACAGCTTGCCGACCAGTTCCTCCTCCGCCGTGCCGAGCATCGTGCACAGTGCCGGGTTCACCCGGAAGAAGCGGCCCTCGAGGTCGGCCATGGCCATGCCGATCCGCGAGTTGTCGAAGAGTTTGCGGAACCGCTGTTCGCTGGAGCGCAGCTCGCGGCGGTTGCGGCGGGCCCGGGCGACGGCCGCGACCACGAGCAGCCCGACGATCGAGGCGGTGACCAGGGCGGCACGTCCGGCGGCCCGGCTGCCCGCGGTCGAGGCAAAGAGCACCTCCTCGGGGACGGTCACGCTCAGCCGCCACGGCGTGCCGGGAATGTCGCGGGATGTGTACCGCCACGACTCCCCGTCGTCGCGGTAGACGCCGGCGCCGGCTCCGGTCAGGGCGCGGGTCAGCTCCGGCTCCTCGTCGGTGAGCAGGGTGACGGTGTCGGGGTGCGGGTGGTTGGCGGCGACGATCGCGCCGGCGGTGTCGACCAGGTGCACCTTCACCCGATCCAACGGGACCGCGGTGGCCAGGTAGGACGTCAGCGGGCCGTGGCTGACCGACACCGCGCCGGAGAAGACGCGGCGGCCGTACCGGGTGTCGAACGGGACGGCGAAACCCACGACCGGCCTCTTCTCGGCGGCGGACGCGACCACGGGGGAGACGGCCGGCTGGCCCTCGACGACAGCGGTGCGCAGGTGCGGGTAGCGTTCGTAGATCTTCTGGCCGAGCAGCGCCGGGTTCTCCGGGATCACCTGCAGGAGCCGGCCGTCGGCGTCGAGCAGCACGGCCGCCGGGTAGCCGAAGCCGCCGACCGAGCGGGTGAAGTCGCCGGGGTCCACCGTCTCGTCGCTGAGGAAGGCGCGCGCCTGGGTGCCCTGCCGGGTGAGCAGGTCGGTGACCATGGCGTCGACGAAGTCGGCGGCCAGGCCGGCCCGCCAGTCATAGCGCTGGATCACGGCGTTCTTGGTGGTGCGTTCGACCCAGATCAGGACACCGGCGCCGGCACAGCTCAGAACCAGCCACACCGCGAGCGGCGCGGCCAGGAAGCGCCAGCCCGTCCGCATATTTCAGACTATTTCACGTTTTGGTGGTTACCAGGTGAGGACCGCCAAAGGCAGCGTGCCGCACGGGGTGAGAGTGACCCCGCCGGGCACCGTCGCCGGTGTCTGCGTCAGCAGGGCGGCCCGGATCTGCTCGTCGCGGATCAGCGAGCCGGCGAGATGGTGGGCGGTGGTGCCGGCAACCACCCGCCCGTGCGTGTTGACCAGCGCGGCCGGGCTGCCGAGAGCGCGCAGAGCGGGGCGCAGCGCGCGCTCGAAGTCGGCGACGAACACGTCGGCGCCGGCGATCCCGCCGAACCGGCCGTCGTGGGAGATCGGCACGGTGAAGGTCAACGCGTACTGCCCGGCACAGACGTAGTCGACATACGGCCCGGTGACATGCCGGACGCCGGTGTCGCGGGGGACCGCGAACCACTGCTGCCGGCCGACGTCGACGAAGGTGTCGCTGGCCGGGTCCAGGTCGAGATCGAGGCGGGTGCGCTGCGCCGGGTCGGCGCCCATCCACCACTCCAGGCGCTGCGGCCGCTCCGCGGTGATCACGCCGGCGCCGCTGATCAGCCCGCCGAGCGCGGCGGTCACCGCGGGCCTCAGGTGCGACAGATCGGCATGGGTACGGAGAAGGCGCTCCGCCTGCGCGCGGAGGTCGTCGGCGATCGCGAAGGCGTGCTCGGCGAGGTCGGTGGCCAGTGCCGCGGCTTCCACTGTGGTCGTCTGTCCCACGAGACTCGCCTTCACTGCTCGATCAGTGTCAGGTGCAGGGTGACCAGCCGCTCCACGGCTTTCTCGATGTGGTCCTCGGTGAGCCGGCGCGCCAGGTCGCCGTCGCCCGCCGCGATGGCGGCCGTGATGGCCCGGTGGTCCGCGTGCGGATCATATGCGCCGTCGTCGCTCGGGAGAACCGGCGACCAGAGGACTGTTCCCAACTCGGTAGCGAAGCGCACCTCCTCCCGCGCCAGCCGGGCCGACTGGGCGACCGCCGCGACCTCGAGGTGGTAGGCCCGCTCCATCCGGTGCAACGGCCGCCCGACGTCGGCGTCGACCTCCTCGATGCGCAGGATGTCGTCGGCGTCGGCGCGCTGGGCGGCCAGCCGGGCGGCGGCCCCGGCGACGGCGGCGTAGTGGTCGGCGGTGTCGCGCAGGGTGGGCAGGCTCAGCTCGGCGAGGCGGGAGTGCACGTCGTGGCGGGCGGCGGGCGCGCGCACGAAACTGCCGCCGCCCCGGCCGCGGCGGGTCTCCACCAGGTTCTGCTGGCGCAGGGCGACCAGGGCCTCCCGCACGGTCACCCGGGAGACGCCGAACTGGGCCGCCAAGTCCGCCTCGCTGGGCAGTTGCTCCGCGTCGGTGAGCAGGCCGAACGTGATGGCGTCGGTGAGCCGCCGGACCACGGTCTCGGCGCGGCTGTGGGGCTCCAGGGGTGCGAACACCACTGATCGCGCGCTCGCTCGGTCCGTACCCATGGGGCTTGATTCTTCCGTACGGCTGTTAACGAACCGGTTACCGGGCCGTCTTGACCTTTAAAGTCTGACGCCATACCTTTTCGGCACCCGGCACTCAGGGACCTCTCAGAAAGTCGATCACGTGACTGATGCCACCACCCCGGCGATCCGGCTCACCGGGCTCCGCAAGTCGTTCGGCGCTGTCGACGCGGTGGCCGGCGTCGATCTCGAGATCGCCGACGGCGAGTTCTTCTCGATGCTCGGGCCGTCCGGCTCCGGGAAGACCACGGTGCTGCGCATGATCGCCGGATTCGAGTTGCCCACGGCCGGCAGCGTGTTCCTCTCCGGCCAGGACGTGACCCGGCTGGCCCCCTTCGAGCGGGACGTCAACACCGTCTTCCAGGACTACGCGCTGTTCCCGCACATGACCGTGCAGGAGAACGTCGAGTACGGCCTCAAGGTGCGCGGGGTCGCTCGTGCCGCCCGCCGGGCGCAGGCCCAGGAGGCGCTGGCCTCGGTGCGCCTGGAGGGCTACGGCAGGCGCAAGCCGTCGGCCATGTCCGGCGGGCAGCGGCAGCGCGTCGCTCTCGCCCGGGCGCTGGTCAACCGGCCCAGGGTGCTGCTGCTCGACGAGCCGCTCGGCGCGCTCGACCGGAAACTGCGCGAGCAGATGCAGGTGGAGCTCAAGCAGATCCAGCGCGACGTGGGCATCACCTTCGTCTTCGTCACCCACGACCAGGACGAGGCCCTCACCATGAGCGATCGCGTCGCGGTCTTCGAGTCCGGACGGATCGCCCAGGTGGGTACGCCGGAAGAGGTCTACGAACGACCGGCCAGCCCGTTCGTCGCCGGCTTCGTCGGAACGTCCAATGTCTTCACCGGCGACACCGCACGGTCGCTGTTCGCCCGTGACGGCGTCTTCTCGATCCGCCCCGAGAAGATCGACATCTCGTCCGACGGCGCCCCCGGAGTCGTCGCCGAGGTCGTTTACGCGGGTCCTGTCACTCGATATGTCGTCGACCTCGACGCGGGAAGCCGTGCCGTGGTCGTCTCGCAGAACCGTCACAACGGCTCGCCGCTCGTCGCTCGCGGCGACCGCGTCCATCTGTCGTGGCACGACGAGCACGTCGTCGAGATCCCCCCTGTTGCAAAGGAGACCGCGGATGCGTAGCGGAAGAATTGTCGTCGCAGCCCTCGCCGCCGGTGTGCTCACCCTCGCCGGGTGCGGCGGCGACGGCGGCACGACCCCGGCCGGATCGGGCCCCGGCGGCCTGAAGGCGCCGAAGATCGACAAGCTCGCGTCGCTCGGCGCCGGCGAGGGCGCCGTCAACGTGGTGTCCTGGGCCGGATACGTCGAGGACGGCAGCACCGACAAGGCCGTCGACTGGGTCACCGGGTTCGAGAAGGAGACCGGCTGCCAGGTCAACAACAAGATCGCCGGTACGTCCGACGAGATGGTCACCCTGATGAAGACCGGTGAGTACGACGTGGTGTCGGCCTCCGGTGACGCGTCGCTGCGGCTGATCTACGGCGGTGACGTCGCCCCGGTCAACACCGACCTGATCGGCAACTACAAGGACGTCTTCGACGGGCTGAAGAACCAGAAGTGGAACTCGGTCGACGGCCAGCCCTACGGCGTCCCGCACGGCCGCGGCGCCAACCTGCTGATGTACCGCACCGACAACGTCACCCCGGCACCCACCTCGTGGAGCGCGGTGTTCGACCCGGCGTCGCCGTACAAGGGCAAGATCACCGCCTACGACTCGCCGATCTACATCGCCGACGCGGCCCTCTACCTGATGAAGACCAAGCCCGACCTCAAGATCACCAATCCGTACGCGCTGGACGACACCCAGTTCCAGGCGGCCGTCGACCTGCTCAAGCAGCAGAACGAGCTGATCGGCGAGTACTGGTCCGACTACACCAAGGAGGTGCAGGCGTTCAAGGCCGGCAACTCGGTGCTCGGCACCACCTGGCAGGTCATCGCCAACCTGAGCAAGGCCGACGGTGCGCCCGTCGAGGCGATCCTGCCGTCCGAGGGCGCGACCGGCTGGTCCGACACGTGGATGGTCGCGGCCAAGGCCAAGCACCCGAACTGCGCCTACCTATGGATGAACCACATCATCAGCCCCAAGGCGAACGCCGGGGTCGCCGAGTGGTTCGGTGAGGCCCCCGCCAACAAGCTGTCCTGCGCGCAGACCGGCGACAAGAACCACTGCGCCACGTTCCACGCCGAGGACGAGAAGTATTTCGAGCAGGTCTGGTACTGGACCACCCCGCTCGCCCAGTGCGTCGACGGGCGCACCGACGTGACCTGCAAGGACTACGCGGCCTGGACCCAGGCCTGGACGACGATCAAGGGATAGCGTGACCAGTCTCGGTTCGTACCTGCACCGGCACCCGCGCCTGCGCCTGGCCGGCCTGCTCTCGGCGCCCCTGCTCTGGCTGGTCGTCGCCTACCTCGGCGCGCTCGCGGTGCTGCTGGTGTCGGCGTTCTGGACCGTGAACGGCTTCACCGGAGACGTGGTCCGGGAGTTCTCGCTCGCGAACTTCCGGACCATCCTCACCGAGGAGGTCTACCGGAACGTCACCCTGCGCAGCCTGGGGGTGGCCGCGTCGGTCACGGTGATCTGCGTGGTCCTCGCGGTGCCGATGGCGTTCTTCATGGCCAAGGTCTCCAGATTCAAGAACACCCTGGTCATCGCCATTCTCACGCCGCTGTGGGCCAGTTATCTCGTCAAGGCGTACGCCTGGCGGATCCTGCTCGCCAACGACGGGCCGATGGACTCGGTCTTCGGTGGGCCGGGATACGGGATCGGCGCGACGATCCTGGTGCTGTCGTACATGTGGCTGCCGTACATGATCCTGCCGATCCATGCGGGACTGGAACGCCTTCCGGATTCGCTGCTGGAGGCCTCCGCCGACCTCGGCGCGCGCGGTGGGCGTACCTTCCGGTCGGTGGTTCTGCCGGTTCTGCTCCCCTCGATCTTCGCGGGCTCGATCTTCACCTTCTCGCTGTCGCTCGGCGACTACATCACCGTGCAGATCGTCGGCGGGAAGACCCAGCTCATCGGCAACCTCGTGTACGCGAACATCGGCGCCGCCAACAATCTGCCGTTCGCCGCCGCGATCGCCACCATCCCCGTCCTGATCATGGTGGTCTACCTGCTCGCGGTCCGCCGCTCCGGCGCCCTGGAGGAGCTGTGATCCTCTCCCCGTCCGCCCGCTGGGTGCTGCGCGCCGTGATGGCGCTCGGGCTCACCTTCATCTACGTGCCGCTGCTGCTCGTGCTGGTCAACTCGTTCAACGGCGACCGCACGTTCGCCTGGCCGCCGCACGACCTCACCACCCGCTGGTGGGCCGCCGCCTGGGAGAACGACGGCGCCCGCCAGGCCCTGCTCACCTCGGTCCAGGCCGGGCTCGGCGCCACCGCGATCGCTCTCGTGCTCGGCACCATGGTCGCGTTCGCGGTGCAGCGGTTCCGGTTCTTCGGGCGCGACACCGTGTCCCTGCTGATCGTGCTGCCCATCGCCCTGCCGGGCATCGTCACCGGCATCGCCCTCGACAGCGCCTGGCGATCCGTCATGGGTGACCTCGGCATCGGCAAGGGATTGTTCTCGGTGGTCGTCGGGCACGCCACGTTCTGTGTGGTCACCGTCTACAACAACGTGCTGGCCCGGCTGCGCCGGACCGGCGTCAACCTGGAGGAGGCCTCGGCCGATCTCGGCGCCTCCGGCTTCCAGACCTTCCGGTACGTGACCTTCCCGCTGGTCCGGTCGGCGCTGCTAGCCGGTGGGCTGCTGGCGTTCGCGCTCTCCTTCGACGAGATCATCGTGACCACGTTCACCGCCGGGCCCGGGGTCACCACCCTGCCGATCTGGATCTTCAACAACCTGTTCCGGCCCAACCAGGCGCCGATCGTCAACGTGGTCGCCGCGGTGCTGATCGTCCTGTCGGTGCTGCCGGTCTGGCTGGCCCAGCGGATCGCCGGGCCGGAGGCGGCCGCCGGCCGGACCCGGGGGTAGTGCCGGCTCCACCTTCGGGACTCCATCCTGGACTTGGGTCGTCGTCCCTCGTGACGCATCGATCAGGATCTGATTGAAACATCTCGATTATGGACGTTCGGCCCATCCCGTGATCATGCGTTCGTGCGATCGGATGCGAGAAGACCGGTAACGACCGTCCATAGAGGAGGTTCCGTGCGCACACCATCCCGTGCGATGGCGGCCACCACCACAGCATTCGTCGCAGCCGCGCTCGTCCTTGCCCCCGGTGCGGGAAGCAGCGCGGCTCCAACCGCCCCGGCCCAGGCGGCCGGGACCCCCGAGGTGCACGGCGACCAGGACCACGCCGACATCATCGACAACCGTAAAGGCACCGTAGCGCCCACATCGGCGCAGCGCAGCCTCGCCGCCAAGACGAAGACCTCCGCCCGGTGGAACGCGTTCGGCACACCGGCGAGCCTCACCGCCGTCACCGCCGAGCCGCTGGCCTCGGGGCTCCCGGCCGACCCGGTGGCCGCGGCCCGTGCGTACGTCGACGGCAACCGTGACGTTCTCGGCATCACGGCGGCGGCCGCCGCCTCCCTCGAGGTCCTCACCACACAGAAGGTCGGCGAGGGCAGCATCGTCCTGCTCCGGCAGAAGTTCGGTGACCTCGAAGCCGGCCGTGACGGCCTGCTCTCGGTGGGCCTGCGCGACGGCAAGGCCTGGTATGTGAGCTCCTCGCTCGCCCGTGACGCCGCCGCGCCGCAGCCCGCCACCCTGACCGCGGCCGACGCCGAGCGCATCGCCGCCCAGCACGCCGGCATCAGCAACCCCACCTCGCTCGGCACCAAACTGGTCGCCGTGCCCACGCCGGACCAGGGCGCGCGTGCCGCCTACCAGGTCGCCTTCGGCGCCGGCCTGACCAGCGCCGACCCCGAGGCCTACACCACCTGGGTGGACGCCCGCGACGGCAGCGTCCTGGTCCGCGAGGACATCGTCGACCACGACTCCGACAACCCCAAGTGGGACGTCTTCCCGAACTCGCCGCGTACCGACTACTCGTCGCGCGACACCCGGCAGACGTTCTGCTGGGTCCGCGAGCGCGGCTGTGACGAGGCCGTCGCCGGCCCGGCGTCGCCGCTGGCGTGGGACGTCGACCCGGCCACCGGCACGTCCACCAACACCACCAGCGGCAACAACTCGTTCGCGGTGCACAACTGGCTGTCCAACGACCCGTTCACCGTCGGCACCGAGCCGGCCACGCCCAGCCCGACGCGTGACTACACGTACCCGTGGACCAACCAGTGGCACCGGGAGCAGTGCTCGCCGACGGTCTTCGACTCGCCCGCCCGCAACGACATCGACGCGGCCCGGGCCAACCTGTTCGTCCAGCACAACCGGATGCACGACTGGGCGTACCTTCTCGGCTTCACCGAGGCCACCTGGAACATGGAGAAGGACGGCGGCGACCCGGAGCAGGGCAACGCGCAGGCCGGTGGCATCACCGGCGGGCCGCCGGACTTCGCGGCCCGTAACAACGCCAACCAGATCACCCCGCCCGACGGCGAGGCGCCGATCACCAACATGTACCTGTGGCAGCCGGTCGCCGGCGGGTTCTACGGCGCGTGTGCCGACGGCGACTACGACATGTCGGTCATCGGTCACGAGTACACCCACGCCATCACCAACCGCATGATCGCCGGCCCGGAGGGTGGCCTCAGCTCGCCGCAGGGCATGAGCGAGAGCTGGTCCGACCTGCTCGCCGTCGAGTACCTCGCGGAGAACGGCTACGCCCCGAAGGGCGCCCGCGGCTTCACCGTCGGCGAGTACGTGACCAGCGACCAGGTCGCCGGCATCCGCAACTACAACATGAGCAACAACCGGCTCAACTACAGCTCCGTCGACTACGACTTCGTCGGCCTGCAGGTGCACGCCTCCGGCGAGGTGTGGAGCGCCACCAACTACGACGTCCGGTCCGCGTTCATCAAGCGGTACGGGTACGGCTCCGGCTCGCTGCAGAAGGCCTGCGCTCTCGGCAAGAAGCCGGTCACGTCGTGCCCCGGCAACCGGCGCTGGATCCAGCTGGTCTTCGACTCGTTCCTGCTGCTGGCCAACAGCGCCAACAGCCAGGTCGACGCCCGTGACGCGCTGCTCGGCGCCGACCGGGTCCGCTTCGGTGGCGCCAACCAGGACATCATCTGGAACGCGTTCGCCAAGCGTGGTCTCGGTGAGGGCGCGGTCAGCAACGGGGCTGCCGACGCCGACCCGACGCCCAGCTTCAGCTCGCCGTACGCCAAGGAGTCCACTGTCACGTTCCGCCCGGTCGACGAGCGCGGCAAGCCGGTCACGGGCGCGAAGCTCTACGTGGGCGACTACCAGGCACGGGCCGTCGCGGTTGCCGACACCGACCCGGCGACCGCCCTGCCCGACACGGTCAACCTGATCTCCGGGTCGTATGCGTTCGTCGCGCAGGCCCCCGGCCACGGGCACGCCCGCGTGTCGCCGCAGTGGTTCAAGCCCGGCAAGGCCGCCACGCTCACCGTGAAGCTGCCGCGCAACGTCGCCTCGGCGGCCAACGGCGCGACCGCGACCGGTGACGGCGTCAACCAGATCCGGCTCGTCGATGACGACGAGGCCACCAACTGGGCATCCGTCGGCAGCGCGGTCGCCGGCAAGGGTGTCACCGTCGACCTGGCCGGCGACGCGCAGCGGGTCCGGCGGGTGCAGGTGAGCGCCATGCTCCGCCCGGCGATCACCGGCGACGCCGACGCCGGCGCGCAGAGCCGTTACTCCGCGCTGCGCCAGTTCAAGGTCCTGGCGTGTACGGCCACGGCCACCGTCACGTGCTCGGCCCCGGCCGACTTCAAGACGGTCTACACCAGCCGCCGGGACGCCTTCCCGTCCGGTTCCCCGCGCCCCCGGGCCCCGGAACTGATCGTGAAGTCGTTCGACATCCCGGACGTGACGGCCACGCATCTCCGCATCGAGGCCGTCACCAACCAGTGCACCGGCGGCCCCGACTACGCCGGTGAGCAGGACCGGGACCCGCGCGCCAACACCGACTGCGCCACGGCGAGCCCGCAGGCGCTGAACGTGCGAATCGCCGAGTTCCAGGCCTTCACCCGATAACCCGCCCCTGGGCCGGGCGGGCCCGACGGTCCCGCCCGGCACCACAACCCATCGTCGGCAGGCTCGCCGGTGCTCGTCACCGGCGATCCTGCCGCCTTCCCGGCGCCCGCGATGAATCGGCCGTCCGCGGGCGCGCCGGTGCACCGCGATCCGTCCGCCGCCGTTGATCCGCGGTCCGTGCGGGCGGTCGGCTACGTGATGGTGGCCAGTTCACCGCCGACGAGGGTGCCGTCGAGGAGTCCCCGCCCGGCCAGGTCCGCGAAAGCGTCGGCTGTCGCCAGGCGGCCCTCGGGACGGCCGGCGCTCATGCCGTAGGCGAGACAGAGAGCCATCGCCGGGCCGAACGGGCCGTCACAGGCGGCCGGCGGCGGCAGGAACCGGCACGGATCCACGACTCCCACTGCGACAGGCTCACCATGGCGGACAACCTAGCCGCCCCCTACGACAAAACCGCCCGCCGTCCGCACCGCGGGCGGAGGGTGGTGGACGGAGGCGGTTGCACGCGTCCGCTCGAATGAGAAGGAAAGCGGACGAGCAAGAGCGTACGGGGGACACGTGACGAATCGGCGCACCTTCATGAGAGCGGGCGGCCTGCTCGCCACCGGTGTAGCGGTGACCGCCGCGGCGTCCGGCCCGGCCCGCGCGTCCTCGCCGGCCACCAGTTTGCCGCTGCTCACCTGGCATGCCGCCCTGGCGAACCGGCGATACGCCCCGGCCGTCGTCGCGGTTCTGGGCTCGTCGAGCAGTGAGGGCGTGGGGGCGTCCGGCCCGGGCCGCGGCTACGTCCCGGTGCTGGCGGAGAATCTGCGGACCGCGTTCCCGGTGGCCGGGGCGGCCGGCGGGGCGAACTATGTGGCGGCCTGGGGAACGCCCCGCTGGTGGCCGGTGACCGGTGGCGGGACGAGGGTCGACACGGCCGGCTGGGGTCTCAAGGCGGTCGATCTGGCGGGCCCGGAGGAGAGCCTGACCTACCGGTTCAGCGGCACGAGTGTGCAGGTGTGGCACGACGGCGCCCCGGAGATCGTGGTGGACGGCGGCACCGTCGTGGTCCGGGGGCCGGGCCGGATCCACGGGTTCGTCACCTTCGACGGCGACGAGGAGAAGGGCATCCAGGTCTTCAACGGCGGCCACGGCGGCCGGACCAGTGGCGACTTCGCCGAGCGGGCGGCGGCCTGGGCGCCGCGGCTGCGATCGATCCGCCCGCACCTGGTGATCCTGCAGCTGGGCATCAACGACTGGCGGATCGGCGTGCCCGCCGCCGAGATGAAACGTAACCTTCTGACGATCATCGAGACGGTCCGGGTGAACTCCGGCACCGACCCGTCGTTCGTCGTCTACGGCACGCCGCGGGTCGGCGCGGACCGGCGGATCCAGGATCACACCCGGTTCACCGAGGCCTGGCGGGAGATCGCCGCCGAGGACACCGGCGGGCCGGGCGGCGCGAGCGGGGTCGCCTACTTCGACCTCGCGGCCCGCCAGCCGTCGCCGTCGTCGGACAACACCCACGGCCTCTACTGCGACGACCTGGTGCACATGACCGATCGCGGCGCCGCCTTCACCGCCGACGCGCTGCTGTCCTTCATCAGACCCTGAGAACCAAGGGCGATCAAGACCGTCCCGGTACGCGACGACGACCGGCGTCAGAACCTCCGTCTCCGTTCGGTGACCGGATCGGAGACCGGCCGACCGGCGGACGAGTCGCTGTCATCCCGGCGGGAGCCGGTCGCCGCCGGTGAGTGACCGGGCGTAGAGGTGCGCCAGCTCGTCGACGAAGCCCAGCTCGGCCAGGACCTCCATGCCGGGTGCGGCGAGCAGGTGCACCGCGCGGCGTGCGTCGGGGGAGAGCCCGGCGTGTGCCGACGCGTACCGCCGCCACACCGACAGGTCACCGACGCTGAGCAGGGCGAGCCGCCGATCCCGGTCGGCCAGGCGCTCGGCCAGGTCGGCCATCGACCAGGCGGGCCGGATCGCCAGCCGGTTCGCGGCCGCCCGCAAGGCCAGCGGCAGGTGGCCGCAGTGCCCGGCGACCTCCCGCGCGTGCCGGGACGCCGGGTGCCCGGTGATCGCGGTGAGCAGCCGCAGCGACTCGTCGACGGTGAACGGGCGCAACCCGATGACGGTCGCGGCGGTGGGCAGCGGACGCCGCGCGGTGATCACGACGGCCGGTCCGGCGATCGGCGGCAGGACCGCCGGATCCGTCACGTCGTCGAGGATCAGCAGGTCACAGGGGGCGCCGACGCGGGCGATCCGGTCCGCCACCTCGCGCGGCGTGGCCGGCCCGGGGGTGCTGCCGCGACAGTCGACGAAACACGCCCGGCCGGTGGAGCGGGTGGCGGCGTGCACCGCGAGCGCGGTCTTGCCGACGCCGGGCGGGCCGTGCACCACGGTGATCGACCCCGGCCGGCAGGCGTCGGCGAGCAGGGCCAGCTCGGCGCGGCGGCCGGTGAAGTCGGGCAGGTCGCGGGGGAGCGCGCACACCCCGGACGGGACGTCGCGGCCCGCCTGCGCGGTCTCGGCCAGCGCCGACCGCCGGACCGGGTCGAGACCGAGGGCGTCGGCGAGAGCATCGAGGGTACGCCGTTGCGGCGCCGCGCTGACCCCGCGTTCCATGTCGCGGATCGCCCGCACGCTGACCCCCGACTTCGCGGCCAGCTCGTGCTGGGTCATCCGGGCCGTACGCCGGTGGTCGCGGAGCAGTGTGGCGAACAGCGGGATCGTCATGGCCACCAGCGTCGGCGACGGTCGCGGTCACCGGCTTGAGTCGAACGACTGCGCGCCGCGCAATGCGGTAACGACCGGATGGCAGGATGCACGGGTGCGGATGGCGGGGCTGGTCGGACGGGACGGCGAGGTGGCGCTGCTGGGCCGCCTGCTGGACCAGACCGCCGCGCAGCGGGGCAGCGCCCTGGTCATCCGCGGTGAGCCGGGGATCGGGAAGACGGCGCTGCTGAGCTGGCTGGCCCGTACCGCTGAGGATTGTGGGATGCGGGTGCTGGCCGCCGCCGGTGTGGAGAGCGAGTCGCGCCTGCCCTATGCCGCGCTGCACCAGCTGCTGTATCCGCTGTCGGCCGCGATCGGCGGCCTGCCGCCGGTCCATCGCGCGGCGCTGCGGGCCGCCTTCGGCCTGGAGCCGGGGCAGCCGGATCTGTACGCGGTGGCCCTGGCCGCCCTGGACGCGATCGTCGACGCCGCCGCCGAGAAGCCGATCGTCCTGGTCATCGACGACCTGCACTGGCTGGACAAGGCGAGCGCCGACGTCATGGCGTTCGTCGGCCGGCGGGTCGGCAGCGACGCGGTCCTCGCCGTGGGAGGCACTCGCACGGTGGCGCTCGACGACCCGCAGCGCCGCACCGACCTGCCCGATCTGGAGCTGGGCCGGCTCACCGCGGCGGACGCGGCGGCGCTGCTCGACACGCACGCGCCGCAGCTGTCGCCGTCGGTGCGGGAGCGGTTCCTCGCCGAGGCGGCCGGCAACCCGCTCGCGCTGGTGGAGCTGCCGCGCAGCGCGCCGGTGATCGCCACGGCGGGTCCGTTGCCGCTGAACAGCCGGTTGGAGGCGGCGTTCGCGGCACGGGCGAGCGGTCTGGGCGTACGCGAGGGTGCTCTGCTGTTGACCCTGGCCGCGGATGCGGCGTGTGATGTGCCGCGGCTGCTCGCCGCCGCCACCGAGGTGGCCGGTGAGCCGGTGACGCTGGGTGACGCGCAGCGGGCCATCGACGCGGGCCTGATCGAGGTGGCCGGGCCGGCGTTGCGGTTCCGGCATCCGCTCATGCGGTCGGCCGTCTATCAGCGGGCGCCGCTCGCGGCCCGGCTCGACGTGCACCGGCGCCTGGCCGGCCAGCTCGCCGACTTCCCCGACCGCCGGCTGTGGCACCTCGCCTCGGCCACCCTCGGCCCCGACCGTGACCTGGCCGGCGAGCTGGAACGCTACGCCGGGCAGGCCCGGCAGCGCGGCGCCACCATGTCGGCGGTGGCGGCCCTGCACCGGGCCGGTGAGCTGACCGAGCAGCCGGCCGCGGCCACCGCGCTGGTGCTGCGGGCCGCCGAGCTGGCCAGCGAGGTCGGCGCCCGCCACGAGGTCGAACGCCTGCTCACCGAGAGTGATCTTTCGGCGCTCGGCCCGGTCGAGGAGGCCCGGCTCGCGAACGTGCTGGAGGTGGTGCGGTTCGGTCAGTTCCGCGATCCGGCGCAGCGGGTGCGGGAGCTGATCGACCGGGCGGTCGCCGCTCGTGACGCCGGCAGCCCGCAGGTCTGTCTGCAGCTGCTGTGGCGGGCCGCGTCCCGGTGCTTCTTCCAGGCGACTGGCCCGGAGACCGCCGAGGCGCGGGCCCGGATCGCGGCTCTCGCCGACGCCGAGGGCGACGACCCGCTCGCGCTGGCGCTGATCGCCTACACCGTGCCGGAGCAACGCGGCGCGGAGATCCTGGACCGGCTGCACCGGGTGGCGCAGGCCGGCGGCGGGCCGGACACGCTGCGGTTCCTCGGCAGCGCCGCCCTGGTGCTCGGCGACTTCGGCCGCAGCTCGGCGTGGCTGGACGCGGCCGTCGCCGACGCCCGCGCCCAGGGCCGGATGGCGGTGATCGTCCGGCTGCTGACCAGCGCGAACTGGGGACGTCTGTGGCTCGGTGACTGGGACCAGGCGATCGCCGAGCTCACCGAGTCGGGGGTGCTGGCGCGGGAGACCGGCGAGGCGTTCTACGCGGTCGCGTCCCGGACCAGCACCGGCGCGATCGCCGCGATGCGCGGTGACCTGGACACCGCCGAGCGGCTCCTCGACGAGGTCGCGACCAGCCCGCTCGCCGCGGGCATGAGCTACATCCACTCGGCGCGGGTCCAGGCACGCGGTCTGGTCCATCTCTTCCGCGGGGAGAATCAGCAGGCGTACGCCGTACTGGCGCGCGCTTTCGACCCGGCGTCGCCGACGTACCACCGGTACATGCGGTGGTGGCTGGTTCCGGAGCTGCTCGACGCCGCTCTGGCCGCACAACGGGTGCCCGAGGTCCGTACCCTCATCGCGGGTTTGCCTGATCTTGTCCGGGCGCCCATCATCGAGGTCGCCGCCGAGTACGCCGCCGTCGTCCTCGACGACGCGCCTCTGGGGCCGGCCGTCTCCCGGTGGCCGCTCTATCGGGCCCGGTTGCAGTTGCATCGCGGCCGGGTCGAACGCCGCCGCCACCACACCGCCGAGGCCCGTGACCTGCTGCGTTCCGCCCGGAACACGTTCGACGAGCTCGGCGCCGTGCCGTGGGCCGAGATGGCCCGGGCCGAACTGCGGGCCACCGGCGAGAGCAGCAGCCGGCGGGTGTCGTCGGCCCGCGAGCGGCTGTCCCCGCAGGAGCTGCAGATCGCCGCACTCGCCGCCGAGGGCCTGACGAACCGGCAGATCGCCGAGCGGCTTTTCCTGTCGCACCGTACGGTCGGCTCGCACCTGTACCGCATCTACCCGAAACTCGGGGTGACCCGGCGAGCCCAGCTCGCCGGGGCCCTCCGGGCCTAGCGTGCGTGCTTGAGCGCCCACTCCAGGGCGTAGTCGGCGACGGCCTCCCAGCCCGGCTCGCCACAGGTCCAGTGTGACCGTTCGGGGAACTCGTGGAACTCGGTGACCGTGCCCGGCGCCTGGTAATGATTGGCGTTCGACCGGTTGACCGCCGGCGGCATGATGTGGTCCTTGCCGCCGGCGATGAACAGCAGCGGCGCCCGGTTCTCGTTGTGGAAGTCCACCCAGGTCTCCTGCTTGCCGGGCTTGAAGTTGGCGATCAGCCCGTAACTCCACACCCAGCTGCCGGGCGCCGGGATCGCGTACCGGTCGTAGGTCTCCCGCGCCGCGTCCTCGGGCAGCGTGTTGGTGAACGCGTAGTGGAACTGCTCGGGCGTGAACCCGGCCGCCTGGTGCCGCTTCGCCGGGTTGTTGAGGATCGGGAACAGCGACTTCAGCTGCGACGGCGGTGTCACCCGGATGCCTTCCGGCGGCGCCGAGTCGATCACCACGCCGGCCGCGCCGTGGCCCCGGTCCAGCAACAGCTGCGTCAGCGTGCCGCCGAACGAGTGCCCGATCAGGATCGGCTTCTCCGGCAGCGCGGTGATCACCTGTTCCAGGTGGGCGACCGTCTCCGGGACGGTCAGCTCGGCGATCACCGTCGGGTCGGCCCGCAGCGCCTCGACCTCCACCTCGAAGCCGGGGTAGGCGGGCGCCACGACGGTGTGCCCCTTGGCCCGGTAGTACGGGATCCAGTGTTCCCAGCTGCGCGGCGTGACCCAGAGGCCGTGAATCAGAACGATCGTGCTCATCGGTGTGTGCTCCCCTTGTCGCTGTCCCCTCATCGAATCAGCGGCTCACCGGGCGGGCCAGGCAGAACATCCGGCAGAACTTTCACAGGATTCCGCGTATGACCGAAGTGGTATGAGACCCCTCGGGGACGGTTCGCCCACACTGAAGCCTGTCTATACAGCTCGGCGAACGGAGCCCCCCATGCCCGGTCCCGTACCTCGACATCGGCGCATCGTCGCGCTGATGATCCCCGCCCTCACCGGCATCCTCGTCGCGTCGATCACCGTCTTCGGATTCCCCCGGCCGGCGGCCGCCGCCACCCTGACCGTCGCGCAGGCGATCAGCAGCCAGACCGGCGCCAGTGCCACGGTCACCGGATACATCGTCGGCGAGCCCACCGCCACCGACACGGTCCGGTTCAGCGGCTTCACCGGCGACACCGCCCTCGCGCTCGCCGACAGCGCCTCGACGACCAGCACCGGCAGCATGCTGTACGTCCAGGTCACCAGCTCCTACCGGGCATCGTTCGGGCTGCTCACCAACCCGTCGCTGATCGGCAAGAAGCTCACCGTCACCGGGACGCTCACCGCGTACTTCGCGCACGCCGGCCTCAAGTCGCCGACCGCGATGAGCCTCGGAACCGGCTCCACCACCAGCCCCACCGCGACGGCCACCGCCACGCCGACGGCCACCAGCACCACCGACACCTACTACGCGTCGGCGCTCGGCAAGTCCGGCACCAGCCTCAAATCGGCGCTGCACACCATCACGTCCAGCGGCATCACGAAGCTGTCGTACGACGGGGTCTGGGACGCCCTCAAGGTCACCGACCAGGACCCGTCCAACTCGTCGAACGTCAAACTGTTCTACTCCGGCATCAGCCGCTCCAAGACCCTCAACGGCGGCAGCAGCGGCAACTGGAACCGGGAACACGTCTGGCCCCAGTCGCACGGCGACTTCGGCACCGGCGCCGGCCCCGGCACCGACCTGCACCACCTGCGCCCCGAGGACGTGACGATCAACGCGCTCCGCGGCAACCTCGACTTCGACAACGGCGGCAGCGCGGTCTCCGGCGCCTCCGGCAACTACTCCGACTCCGACTCGTGGGAACCCCGCGCCGCGGTCAAGGGCGACGTGGCTCGGATGCTGTTCTACATGGCGGTCCGCTACTCCGGTGACGACGGCTTCGCCGACCTCGAGGTCAACAACGTCACCGGCAACGGCAGCGTCCCGTACACCGGGAAGCTCTCCACCCTGATCGCCTGGCACAACGCCGACCCGCCGGACAGCGCGGAGAAGGCCCGCAACCAGCTCATCTACTCGACGTACCAGCACAACCGGAACCCGTTCATCGACCACCCGGAGTGGGTCGCCTCGATCTTCGGCTGACCCGGCCCCCCAGCGCGGCCACCGCCACCGCAGTGGCGGTGGCCGCGTCATTCCCGGCCGTTTAGCCGGCCGGAGGGGTGGTATGCGGCGCGGATGAATCGAACCGGAAAGCTTCTGATGATCGCCGGGCCGGTCGCCGCCGGGGCCGCGGTGGTCGCCGTCCAGCGTCGCGGCCGCCGCCGGCCGCACCGGCGCAGTCATGTGGTCACGGTGTTTCGGCCGCTGGCCGAGCTGGAGGTCACCCAACTACCGGGATCCCTGAAAGAGATCACCGACGGCGTCGAGATCCGGCTGGCGGAAGCGCCGGGCGGGCGCGGGACGGAGATCGCGGTACGGATCCCCGAAGGCTCCTCGGTCACCGACGGCGAGGTGCGCCGCGCTCTGCGAGAGACCCGTTCGCTGCTGGAAGCCGGCGACGTCCTGCTGCCGTCCGGTCCGCCGACGACCGTGCCGACCGCGCTCAACCGGCCGTTGCAGATGGCCACCCAGCACGGACGTGAAGGAGGTCTGCTGTGAGAGCGCTGCAGTGGCAGGGTGTGAACAAGCTGGCCGTCGGGACCGTCCCCGACCCGCAGCTGCGCAACCCGGGCGACGTCATCGTCAAGGTCACCAGGACCGTCACGTGCGGTTCCGACCTGCACCTGCTTGGCGGGTACATCCCGTTCATGGAGAAGGGTGACGTCCTCGGCCACGAGTTCATCGGCGAGGTCGTCGAGACCGGCCCGGACGTGCGCAACCACCGGGCCGGCGACCGGGTGGTGGTGTCGTCCTTCATCTCCTGCGGCAACTGCTGGTACTGCGACCAGAAGCTGTACTCGCTGTGCGACAACGGCAACACCAACCCGGCGATCACCGAGACGCTGTGGGGGCAGGCGCCGAGCGGCTGTTTCGGGTACTCGCACGCCATGGGCGGCAACGCCGGCAGCCACGCCGAGTACATCCGGGTCCCGTTCGCCGACGTCGGAGCGTTCGGAATCCCGGACGCGGTCAGTGACGAGCGGGCGCTGTTCGCCTCCGACTCGGCGTCCACCGGCTGGATGGGCGCCGACCTGTCCGGGGTGAAACCCGGCGACGTGGTCGCGGTGTGGGGCGCCGGCGCGGTCGGGCAGATGGCCGCCCGCGCCGCCGTGCTGCTCGGCGCCGACCGGGTGATCGTCATCGACCGGCTGGAGAACCGGCTGGCCCAGGCACGGCAGCACGCCGGCGCCGAGACCCTGAACTACGAACGCGACGACATCGCCGGCGAACTGCGCGAACGCAGCGGCGGCCGGGGACCGGACGTGTGCATCGAGGCGGTCGGCATGGAGGCGCACTCGCCGGGGCCGCAGTTCGGATACGACCAGCTGAAACAGCAGCTGCGGTTGCAGACCGACCGGCCGGTCGCGGTCCGCGACGCCATCCACGCCTGCCGCAAGGGTGGCTCGGTCTTCGTCCTCGGCGTCTACGCCGGGTTCGTGGACAAGTTCCCGCTCGGCGCGCTGATGAACAAAGGCCTCACCGTCCGCGGCGCGCAGATGCACGGACAGCGCTACATCCCGATGCTGCTCGACCGGATGGCCAAGGGTGAACTGGTCACCGAGCATCTGGCGACCCACGTGATGCCGCTGGACGAGGCGCCGCGGGGTTACCGCATGTTCAAGGACAAGGACGACGATTGTGTACGGGCGGTCTTCATCCCTTGACGGTCTGCGTCCCTTGACGGTCTCCGTCTCCTGACGGCTCGTAGCCCCCGGCGGCGTGCGTGGTGACGCGGCCCTGGGCGAGCCGTCTCAGCGCGTGGCGGTGGCCCGGCTGCGGAACGTGGCACGGTACCCGTGCGGGCTCGTGCCGACGATGCGTTTGAAACGGTCCCGGAAAGCGGTCGGCGAGCCGAAACCCACCTGGGCGGCGATCGTCTCGACGGGCTGATCAGTGGCTTCGAGCAGGTGCTGGGCGCGCCGGACCCGGGCACGGAGCAGCCATTGCAGCGGCGTCGTCCCGGTCTGCTCCCGGAAGCGGCGGTTCAACGTCCGGACACTCATGCCGGAACGCGTGGCCAGATCGCTCAGCGTGAGATCGACATCGGTGTTGTCCTGCATCCATTGCAGCAACGGCTCCAGCCCGGCGCCGCGCGGGGTCGGCGGCGCCGCCGGAATGATGAACTGCGCCTGCCCACCCTCACGCTCCAACGGCATCACCGACAGCCGGGCAGCATCGGCCGCGACCGCCGAACCGTGATCACGCCTGATCAGATAGAGACACAGATCAAGGCCCGCAGCCGCACCGGCCGACGTCAGGAACTGCCCGTTGTCGACATAGAGCACATCCGGGTCGACGTCGATCTCCGGGAACCGGGCGGCCAGCTCGGCGGCGGCCAGCCAGTGGGTGGTCGCGCGCAGTCCGTCGAGCAGCCCGGTGGCGGCCAGGACGAACGCTCCGGCGCAGACGGAGGCGATCCGGGCGCCGGCGGCGGCGGCTTTCCGCAGATGATCGACAACCTCCAGCGGTACGGCCACCCCGGTGTCGGCACACCCCGGCAGGATGATCGTGTCCGCTTCGAGCAGCACGTCCAGCCCCCACGGCGCCTCCACCCGGAACACCCCGGCGTCGACCGACGGGGTAGCCGCACAGACCCGCACCTCGTAGGGGATGCCGCCGTCGGCCGCCCGCACCCGGCTGAACACCTCGATCGGCGTCGACAGGTCGAACGGGATGACCCCGTCGAGAGCGAGCACAGCAACGACGTGCACATCCTTCATGCGGCCACCCTACGTCGGCCTTTCATGCCGCCTCCCTACGTCGGCCTCGGGCCCCGTCGCCGCCCATGCTGGTCTCGCCTGCCGGCCTCCTGGCGCCGGCGTCCGGCGCCGCCCACGCCGGCCTCTCTGCGTCGGTGTCCGGTGCGGTCGCCTCTCATGCTGGTGTCTTCTTGCGTCGGCGTCTGCTGCCGTTGCCGCTCACGCCGGCCTCTCTGCGTCGGTGTCCGGCGCCGTCGCCTCTCATGCTGGTTTCGCCTGCTGGCCTCCTTGCGTCGGCGTCCGGCCCCGTGGACTCCCGTCAACCCCGAGCCGCATCGGTCGATGGCGACGGTGGCGCCCGTCGGGTGGATCAACGGTGGCCAGGGCATCCATGGGTGGCGTCGGCGGTGGTGACCGATGTCGGGTGGCTCGGCGGTGCTTCGGCAGGGGCGGCTACCTAAATGGCGACGTTGCTGGCCAGAATCCGTTGAGGGTGGGCAATCCTGCCAGTTCCGGCGGTCGGGAAACGGGCATAGCGTCCCCGGCGTGACGAAACTGCTCCTCTCTCTGCACGTGCTCGCCGCGATCGTCGCGATCGGTCCGGTCACTGTCGCCGCCAGCATGTTCCCGGCCGTGGCACGACGTGACGGGACGGGTGACCGCCTGCGGCTGCTGCACCGGATCTGCCGGGTCTACGGCGTGGTCGGGGTGGCCGTTCCGGTGTTCGGACTGGCCACCGCGAGCAGTCTCGGCGTACTCGGCGACGCCTGGCTGTTGACCTCGATCGGCCTCACCCTGGTCGCCGCGCTGATCCTGGGGCTGCTGATCATTCCCGGTCAGGAGCGTGCTCTCGTTGACGGCCAGGCGGATCGGCTCGGAATGCTCACCGGGATTTTCAACCTGTTGTGGGCGACCGTCACAGTGTTGATGATCGTGCGGCCCGGTTCGACGACGGGAGCATGACGATGCGGATTGCCGCGTGGGTTGAACTCGTCTCGCTGTCAACATTGTTGATCAATATGTTGACCGTACATGTTGACGCGATCACGTCAACATGTGGACCGGTGCACGGGTGTGCGTACCTCATCGTCGTGATCTTGACTTTGAACCTGAGGATGCAGCCGATGCGCACGCGGCTTCTCGCGTTGATCCCCGGGATAGGTGGAGTGCTCGTGCTGCGCCGGATCAGCTGACCACGATCATCACGGCGGTGGCGTTGTCGTCGCCGCCGTGGTCCAGCGTCTCGGCCAGCAACTCGGTCACGGTGATCCGCTCGGTCAGGGCCTCGGCCAGACGGCGGTCGTGGATCTGGTCGGAGACTCCGTCCGTACACAGAAGGAATCGGTCACCCGGACGCAGGCTGACGTTGATCAGATCGGGCTCCGGCATGCCGGGATGTCCCGCGAAGCGGGTCAGACGGTGCCGGTCGCGGTAGGCCTCCCGCGAGTCCGCCGCATACCACGCGTTGAGAAGTCCCAGCCAGGCCGCCGTGTGGTCGGACGTCAGCAACTCGAACACGCCGTCCCGCAGCCGGTAGGCCCGCGAGTCACCGAGCTGCACCAGCCACGCGGATCCGTCGGTGTCACCGACGAAAGCGGTCAGCGTGCAGCCGGTCAATCCGGCGATGGCACGGCCCGCTTCCCGGACCGCCCGCTGCACCTCGGCCACCGCGGCCCGCAGTGCCGTCGGCCCGCTCGCCGTCGTCGGCCCGCTCGCCGTCGTCGGCCCGCTCGCCGTCGTCGGCCCGCTCGCCGTCGTCGGCCCGCTCGCCGTCGTCGGCCCGCTCGCCGTCGCCGGCCCGCTCGCCGTCGCCGGCTCCTCCATGCCCGCCCGGCCGGTCTCGCGTGTCGTTTCGCGGAGGAAGACCTCGACGGCGGTGCGTCCCGCGGCCGTGCTGCCCGGCCCGTCGCCCATCCCGTCGGCCACCACCGCGAGTGGTCGTGCCGCGTCGAGATGCAGGACGTCGAAGTTGGCGGGGTAGCGATTACCGACGACGGTGCCCGCCGTCACGGTGAGGCGCCGAGGCCCGACGAACCATGTCGCATCCGTGAACTCCATTACCGAAGGTTAAATCGCCGGGCGGCGTGCGGTAGGTTGCCAACCCGTGGCAGATCCACTGCGACCCACCGATCCGCGGTCCATCGGCCGTTATCGGACACTGCGCCGTCTGGGTGCGGGCGGGATGGGATCCGTGTACCTGGCCGAGGACCCGGCCGGGCGGCTCGTCGCGGTCAAGGTCATCCGCCCGGAGTATGCTCACGAGCCCGAGTACCGGGCCCGGTTCCGCAGCGAGGTCAACCGGGCGCGCGAGGTGCCGCCGTTCTGCACGGCCGAGGTGCTCGACGCCGACCCCGACCACGACACGCCGTATCTCGTCGTCGAGTATGTCGACGGCCCGAGCCTCGACGAGGTCGTCGCCGACCAGGGTCCGCTGACCGGCGGGAGCCTGCACGGCGTGTCGGTCGGCGTGGCGGCCGCGCTCGCCGCCATTCATGGGGCCGGTGTCGTCCACCGTGACCTGAAACCGCGCAACGTGCTGTTCGCCCTCGGCACCCCCAAGGTCATCGACTTCGGGATCGCCCGGCCGCTCGACCCGACGAGCTTCCACACCCGCGCGGACCAGGTCGTCGGGACGCTCGCCTACATGGCCCCGGAGCGCCTCGACGCCGAGACCGATCGCCTGCCCACGCCGGCCGTCGACGTGTTCGCCTGGGGTGCCGTGGTGACGTTCGCGGGCACCGGGCGCACCCCGTTCGGCGGGGACAGCCCGGCGGTCACGGCGGCGCGCATCCTCACCCAGCCACCCAGGGTCGGGGACCTTCCGCCGTACCTCGCCGAGCTTGTCGCCGCCGCCCTCGAGAAGGAGCCGGCGAACCGGCCCACCGCTCCCGAACTCCTCGATCGCCTGCTCGTCACCGGTGCGCCCAGCGCCCCGCCGCTGCCCGTCGAGATCCAGCGTTCCGCCGAAGCCGCTCAGCAGTCCGGACGGTTCACCACCGGGCACCGCCGTCGCCCGGGGCGCCGCCGGCTCGTGACGGCCGCCGCCGCCGCGACGGCCGTGGTCGCGGTGGCCGTGGTCGCCGGACTCGCCCTCCGGCCGACGCTCTCCGAGGATCCGCCACCGGCCGCTCCCGAGGTCGTCACCGGCCCCGCCGTCTTCGACTCGCTGCGCACCGACAGCCTGTTCAGTGTCGCCGGGAACGAGGCCGGGCGCTGCGCGTACGCCGGTGGCGGTCTGCGTGTGACATCGACTTCTGCCGATCCCATGATGTGCGGCGACTACCAGCAGATCGTCTTCCCGCCGAGCCAGAACATCAGCGTGCGCGCGACGCTGGGAAACGCCCGGTCCTGCGCCACGATCTGGTTCCGGGCCGGCACCGAGGAAACGTTCCCCGGCGCCTACCAGGTCACCGTCTGCCCGGACCGGGTCGGTCTCGCGGCCCGTATCGACGGCGACGCGACACCCGTCGCGAGTGCGGACCGGGCCACCGCGACCGGCAAGGCTCACCTCCTGCAGGTGGTCGCCGCCGAACGCCAGGCCACCGTGAGCATCGACGGCGAGACCGTCCTGACCGGGCCGCTGGACGAGTCGTCGCTGGTCAGCGGGCGGGTGCTGTTCGGTGTGACGGGCGGGTCGGTCACCTATGCCGACGCGCAGCTGCGGTCCGGCACGGATCCGGCGATACCCCCGGCGCCCGGCTTCCTCACCGGCGACGCCGAACTCGTGGCCGCCATGCACATGGTCTACGACCGCGGCCGGGTCGCGATCGCCGAACCCGCCGAATACCCGACCGGCGCCGAATACTGTCGCCGCCTCGAACTCACCTCGCCGAAATGCCAGAACAAGTACGTGCCGGTGACCAGCGGACTCCGCGCCAGCCTGCCGATCGCCGCCCGGCCGGTCTACCTCGACTTCCGGCCGAACGAGCGCAGATGCACCGACCCGGCGACCCTGGCCGGGACGTGCGAGGTGAGCTTCGACGAGTTCTCCACCCTCGACGAGCCGTCACCGTTCCCCGCCCTGGTCACCATCCGCGGTGGCAAGGTGACCGCGGTCGCCCGCCTGAACCTGCACTGAGCCCCGGATTTCCGCAGGTCCCGGGGCCGGCGGCCGAAAATGAGTTCCTAACGGATGTCAAGCTGCCGGCAGGTGGTTAATGTGGTTCGTGGACGGGCCGGCTGCCGGAGCGCTTCGCGACTCCTTTCTGCGCCGGCCTGTTCCTTGTTTCTGCCTTTGGGCGGCGCGTTGGGACCGGTTTTTGGCGCGGTCGGCGTCGGTGACCTGGTAGCGGGTGGCGCAGATGGTGCGGCCCTCGGCGGCGGTGATGGGCCGGCCGTCGACATCGTGGAGTTGGTAAGGGGTGCGTGAGCGCCAGCAGGCGGCCAGCCGGGTGACGAGCACGGCGGCGCGAGTGCACAACGCTGAGTTGTGGTGTTTGCCGGCCTGGATGAGGCGTTGGTAGCGGGCGGCCAGGGTGGGGTCGGTCTTGCGGGCCCGGTCGGCGGCGTTGAACAGGGCCTCTCGCAGGGCGGGGTCGCCGGCTTTGGTGGGTGGTCCGTAGCGGCTGCTGGTGCCGGATTCGTCGAGTTTGGGGACCAGGCCGGTGAACGAGCGGACCCCGGCAAGGGTGGTGAACCGGTCCGGGTCGCCGAGCCCGGCCAGGATTGTGGCGGCGGATGTGACGGCCAGACCGGGCGCGGTGGTGAGCAGCCCGGCTGGGTCGGCTTCTTCGTAGAGCACGCCGATCCGGTCGTCGAGGCCGTCGATCTCGGTGCTCAGTTGCAGGGCGAGGCGGGCTTCACCGGACAGGTCGTGGCTGAGTTCGGTGAAGTCCAGGCCGCCGGCGGCCCAGAGCCGCAGGCTCTGCTCGGCGGCGTGCAGGATCGTCTCGGCGTGGTCGTCACGCCACTGGCCGCGGCTGGTCCGCACGAGCAGGGCGGTCAGCCGTTTCCGGCCCAGTCGTTTGAGGGCGTGCGGGTCGCCGCCGGTGCGTTCCAGCAGGGTCAGGGCGGTCTTGGAGTACTCGCCGCTTCCGAGAGTGTCGGCCCAGTGTGGGCCGAGCAGTTCCAGCAGCGCATCCAGACGCGCGTAGATGGCCGTGCGTCGTTTCACCAGCGACCGGCGCCGCCGGGTGGCTCGCCGCAGCGGGTCAGCCGGGCCGAGCTCGTCGTCGCCGAGGACCCTCAGCCCTTCCGGGTGCAGCAGCGGCAGCCGGGCCAGCACCCGGGAGTCGAGGCGATCGTTCTTGGTGTGCTTGTGGTAGTAGTCGCGCAGGTCAGCGGACTGTTCCGGTGGGACCAGGGCCACCTTCGCCCCGTGAGCGCGCAGCCACGCGGCCAGCGGCACCCATGCGTTGCGGGTGGGTTCCAGCACGACCAGGACCTCGTCGGCGGCCGGCAGGCTCACCCACAGTTTCTCCAGGTCCTCGACGGTGGTCCGGAACCGGCGGCCGGAGAACAGGAACCGGCCGGTCTCGTCGGTGCAGCTCACCTGGTGCGCTGCCTTACATGCCACGTCGATGCCCAAACGCAGCCGCACGTCACCTTTCCCTTCCGGCGTGTCATCACGGTCGGGGCCTGTCCGTCACGACTCGCCGCGCACGCTCCGCAGGGGTGCCATCCAGACATTCGGTAGCAGCGGTCCATCGAAGCTCGTGTCGCGGCCGCGGGTTTCCGAACAGGGATCACGTGCGCCGGGCGGCCCTGCCAGCCGATCGATCATTAATCAGGAGTCACCGCGAAGCGGTGCTACCAGTCGTATACCGAGCCGTACCGGAAGAACCCGACCCGACGCACCCTACGAAGCCCCGAATCGATCTTCAAGGCCCAACACCAAAGCTAAATGTCATACCCCGGCGATAGCGTTCCGCGCGTCAGGGTAGGGGCAGCGAGGGGAGGCCGGGGATGTACCGGCAGGGTGACGTGCTGATCATTCCGGTGCCGCAGGATGAGGTGCCGGCGTGCGCGCCGGTGCCCCGCGACCGCCGAGGCCGGATGGTGCTGGCCCGCGGTGAGGCCACCGGTCACGCCCACGTGGTCGGCGGCCCCGGCCTGCAGCTCCTCGCCGATCTCGACGATCCGGACAGCATGTTCCTCGACGTGCCGTCGCACGGCCGGGTCACCCACGAGGAGCACGGGCCGATCTCGCTGCCCTCCGGCCACTACCGGGTGGTGCGCCAGCGTGAGTACATTCCGGGTGCGTTCCGCCCGGTGGCGGACTGAGGGAGCGCGACATGAAGCTGACCCACGCCCAGGAGGCGATGGCGGCCGCCATCGAGGACCAGTGGCTGGCCGCCGCGGTCCAGACCGGCGATGCGACACGAGAGGCCGCCGAAAAGGGGGTACGGGACTCGTATCTCCTGGCCGGACATGAGGCCCCCGACCGGATCTACTGGTTCGGCTCCCCACGCGCCGGCGCGGTGGCGGTCGCCCTGCTCTCCGGTCGTCTGTCCGTGCCCGATCTCCCACCCGCCGTCACGCCTCCCGCCGTCACGCCTCCCGCCGCCTCTGCTGACCCCGTCGCCGTCACTGCCGCGTCGTCGTCGACTCCGTCCACGTCGTCGGCTGCGTTTGCCGCGCCGCCGGCGGCCTCCTCCGCGCCTTTGTCCGCCCGTGTCGTGGCGGCTGCGTCGCCCGGCTCGGCGGCATCCGGTGGCTCGGGGCCGGGCGCCGACCTGCTCGCCGAGGTGGTCGGCGAGCTTCTGCGGCAGGGATGGGTCCCCGGGGAGACGGCCGGTCCGTCGCTGCGCCGTCAGGTGCGGACCGAGCCGTGGGCCGCCGCGCGCAGAGCGGCTGTCGAGACCCTGGGCAGCGACGGCTGGGCGCAGCTCAGCGCCGCCGCCGGCCGCCGGTCCTGGGGACTGGTCATGGACCTGATCGCCGGGCGGCTGCGGTTGCGCCTCGGCGAGGACCTGGCAGCGGCCTTCCCCGGCGACGACGGCCGGGCGGCACGGATGCCGGTGCTCGACGCCATCTACGGCCAGCACGACGGCCCGTGGCTGTCCACCTTCGAGGCCGCCGACCGCCTGTTCCCGGAGGCCGGGCTGATGACCGGTCTGGCGGGCCTGGCAGCGGTGGCCCGGAACGCCGGCTGGTGGTGGGCGAACGAGACGGCCGCCGTGCTCACCGACCGCCCCACGACCCTGACCCGCGACAACGTCGGCCGCCTGCACCGCGGTGAGGGCGCGGCCCTGGAGTTCCGCGACGGCTACGGCCTCTGGGCGTGGCGTGGCATGCCCATTCCCGCCGATCTGGCTTCCGAGCTCCCGGCCCTCACCATCGACCGGATCAGGTCGGAGGGCAACGCCGAGATCCGGCGGGTGATGCTGGAGCACTACGGCTACGACCGCTACCTGCGTGACGCGGGCGCCCGCAAACTGGGCTCCGACGAGACCGGCACCTTGTGGTATCTCGATCTTCCCGGCGACGAGCCCCTGGTCATGGTCGAGGTGGTCAACTCGACGCCGGAGCCCGACGGCACGAGCCGGATCTACTGGCTGCGCGTCCCACCTCGCACCAGGAGCGCCCGCGAGGGCGTGGCCTGGACGTTCGGTCTGACTGCCGAGGAGTACCAGCCACTGGTCCAGACATGAGGCCCGGCCGGCGCCCCGGCCGGGCACGCCTGGCAGATCATCGTGCGTTCCACCAGCAACCCGCGTCCCTGACCGGCGACCGATCAGGGACGCGTGGCCGGCTGCGGCCAGACGGCCGGGATGCGTTCGAGGAGGCCGTCGGCGTAGACGTCCCGTAGTTCCAGGGGCTTCAGATGGACGTAGCCGATGTGACAGTCGCACAGCCCGTTGGTGCACGGGCGTGGCTGAAGGGCGGCGCGCCACGTACCGTCGTAGAGGTTGCCGATCGGGGTCTTGATGAAGTGGCAGCGGCGCACCGTGCCGTCACCGAGGACCGAGATGGCGGTCTCGCCGGCGTGACACGGCTCGCCCAGCGACGGGTGCGGCCGGACGCTGTCGCCGAAGCGGGGATCCAGGGCGGTCCAACGCGCTTCCTCAGCGGAGGTGTAGACGTGCCCCTCGGCGGCGTTCACCCACAGGTAGACCTCCGGTGGCAGCGCGGCCCGCAACGCGACCGCCTCGGCATGATGATCGGGGAGGCCGACCACGCCGACCGAGAACCGGATGCCCAGCCCGAGGAGCTCACGGCATCGGGCCAGGAACCGCTCCCTCGTCACCTGGCCGGGGTGATAGGTCGCCCACAGTGCCGCCACCCGCGGGTCGGCGCCGGCGAGCCAGCCGGTCCGGGCGGCCAGGTTGGTCTGGATGGCGACCCTCGCGACGTGTGGCAGGTGGGACAGGCGGACGATCGTCTCCCTGTACCACGATCGGGTCAGGCCCTCGCCCCACGGCGTGAACAGCACCGACAGCCGCCGGTCGGTGGTCGCCTCCACCCAGCCGGCGAAGCGCTCCAGGTCGGCCCGGTCGGCGCGCAGCAGCTCCGGTGGGTCGACCCGCTTGGCGAACGGGCAGTACGGGCAGTCGTAGTTGCAGCTCGCGAGCGGTCCGCGGTACAGCACGTAGAGATCCTCGCGGACCGGCAGCAGCGGAAGGAACGTGGTCATCGCGGGACGTAGGCTCCCATCGCCGCGCGGACGTCGCCGGAGACCAGCCATGGGCCGACGGCGTCCGAATGGTCCAGCCCGGCCGCGGTGAGCACGGTCCTCGTCTCGTCCAGCCAGCCGCGGTCGACCAGCTCGTTGAGCTGCGAGAAGTCGCCGGTGTGGTCGGTGCCGAACCGTTTCCGGTAGGCGGCGGCGTCGACCCCCTCGGCCCGCAGCAGGGACTTCAGCAGCCATCGGCGCCGCTGCTCGACCTCGTCGAGGTGGAAACCGAACTCCGCGTACCGGAAATCGCCGGCCGGCCGGGACAGGTAATCGGTGAGGACCGCGCGGACCTCGGGCACCGCCACCGCGTAGTCGAACGAATAGTGCAGATTCGTCGTGTACGACCGGGCGCCGCAGCCCAGCCCCACCATGCCGTCGTCCTGGCAGCAGTAATCCGGGCCGTCCGGGACGGGCGCGTCGGCCCGGCGGAACTGGCGCATCGAGTGCCGCACGTAACCGGCGGCGGTGAGCACGCCGACAGCCTGCCGGTACAGGTCGAGGCGCTGCCTGTCCCAGTCGGCGCGGGCGTGGGCGCGGCGGCCCAGCCCGGTCAGCGGCCGCACGTACAGCGGATACAGATACAGCTCCTCGGGCCGCCAGCGCAGCGCCTCGTCCAGCGAGTGCTGCCACGTCTCGGCGGTCTGCCCGTCGATGCCGTAGATCAGGTCGACGTTGAGCACCGGGATCCGGGCGTCGCGGATCGTCTGCAGCGCGGCCATCACCTCGGTCAGCCGCTGTGGCCGGCCGGCGGCCCGCGCCTCGGCGTCGAGGAAGCTCTGCACCCCGATGCTGACCCGGGTGGTCCCGTGGGCGGCGAGCACCGCCAGCCGGTCCGCGGTGGCCGTGGCCGGCGACGTCTCCACCGACAGCGGCACCGGCCCGGCGCCGAACACGCCGGCCACGACGGTGAACAGCTCCTCCAACTCGGGAGCGGTCAGGTAGGTGGGGGTGCCGCCGCCGATCGCCAGGCGCGAGAACGACGCCGACGGGCCGAGACCGTCACGGATCGCGGCCCCCTGGTGACGCAGCTGGGCCAGATAGGCGGTGACCTGCTCGGCGGGCGGGTTGGCGCGGGTGAACAGGTTGCAGAAGCCGCACCGCATCTCACAGAACGGCAGATGCACGTACCCGAAGAGGGAGTCCTGCGGCTCGTCCGCCCACACGTCCCGCAGCAGCGGCCGGGGGTCGAGCCGCCGATAGGCGGTCTTGTGCGGATAGGCGTAGAGGTAGCCCTGATAGGGGGAGTCGAGGTTCACCGGGCGTCCAGGATGAAATCGGCGTACGGAACCGTCCACACGGCCTCGTGGGCGACACGGTGACCGGTGTGGCCGTCCTCGCCGTAGAGCGTGCCGTGATCGGAGCAGATGATCACCTGACAGGGCCGCCCCCGGCTGGTGACCAGGGCGAACAAGCGGTCGAGGCGGCCGTCGACATACTCCAGGGCGGCGGCGTGCGTGGCCGGGCCGTCGTCCGTGGCGCCGGACAGGTAATGCTTGTTCGGCTGGTGCAGGGCGGCCACGTTGACGAAGGTGAACAGGGGACGCTCCACGGGCAACCCTTCGATGATCATGGCGAGACGGTCGATCTGGGCGCCGAGACAGTCCGGAGCGGTCACCCCGAACGCCCGCTCCCAGTGCGCCTCCGCGAACAGGCCGGGCAGCACCCGGCCCAGCGGCGCCGCCGGATTGAAGAAACCGACACCGCCCAGGCAGACCGTGTGATATCCGGCTGCGGCCAGGCCGGTCGGCAGATCCGGGGCGTCGAAGACGAACGTGCCCGGACCGCTCGTCTCACTGCCACCGAACCTCGCCGCGAACATCCGCTCGTGCGGCCCCGGCGTCACCGGCGTCGGCAGGAACCCGGCGAAGAACGCATGATGCGCGGCGTAGGTGAAACTCGCCGGAGTGTGCCGCCGCTCCCACATCCCGCCGGGCAGAACCTTCTGGAGGTACGGCGTACGCCCGCCCTCCAGACACTCCACGGCGATGTCATACCGCAACGTGTCCAGCGTGACGAACAGCAGGTCATGACTCCCGATCAGCCCCCGCACGGAACCGCCACCCCCTCGCGAACGGGTGACCAGCCCCGGGCCAGGGCGGCCACCTGGGCGTCGTAGGTGTCGAGGCCGCCGGCCAAGACCCGGGGGAGCAGATCGCCGAACGCGTTCACCTCGGCCACCGCGTGGTCGCGCCAGCCGGCCCGGAACATCAGGTCCACACCGGCGTGCAGGGTGCCCGGGAAACACGCCGCGACCCGGGCACACGTCTCCATCGCCGCGGCCCAGGCGCGCTCACCGGCGGCGGCCCGGACCGCCGGCACGTCGCCGCGGGCATTGCCGAGGTGCAGGTTCGTCATCGGGGAACGGCTGGTGCGGACCACCACGTGCCGTGGCTCGCCGGCGATCACGACGACCCGCAGGTCCAGGACACGGTCACCGAGAGCCGCTTTCGGGAACCACCGCTCCACGTGCAGACCGTCCGGGCCGAGCCGGTCGACGACCGTCCTGATCGACGCTTCGTCGTCGTAACGGCGTACCCGCAGATTGTTGAAGATCTTGTCACCGCTGATCTCGACCGACGTGGCCGCGGTGACCCGCCGCCCCGCCGTCGCGAAGGCCAGCACACCGGACGCCGAGGAACCATGCGCGGGTTTCACGAACACCCGGCTCCAGCCGGCGTCGGCCATCGCCGCCCGCAGCGACGCGTAGTCGTGGACCGGCGGCAGCGCGGGAGGCACCGGAAGGCCGGCCGCCGACAGCAGCGCGTGGCAGCGTGGCTTGTCACTCATCGTCAGGATGTCGGCCGGCCGGCTGAGCAACAGGCCACCGCCGGCCGCGATCCGGTCGAGCGCCCACCGCAGCCCGGCGAACGCCGCCGCCGACCCCACGATCTCGCCGTGCTCGGCCGGCATCGCGGGCCGGCCGCCGCCGATCTCGCGCAGCAGCCGGTCGACCTCGGCATCCTCGCCGGGCGACTCGATCCGCACGAACGTGCCCGGATCGACGGCGGGGACGAGACCGGACGACAGCACCGCACGCCACGGGTGAACAGCCGGTGCGGGGAGGCCGGCCCGCAGAACGGCCTCGGTGAACATGGTCACCCGGCGGTTGTCCGGGTTTCCGACGACGGCGAGGCGCACTACTCGGACACCGCGGTGTAGCGGCCCCACTCCTCTTCCTGCTGTGGGTCGGACACGTCCACCTCGACGCCGGGCAACTCGTCGACCACCCGCTGCGCCATCTCGGCGGACATGAAGTGGTGGCTGAGGTCGAGCCGGCGTAGGTGGGTGAGCGACTGCCCGGCCAGCAGAGTCTCCGCGCCGGTGTCGCCGAGCACACCCAGCGACAGATCAAGATCGGTCAGCCGGGCGACGATCGGCGCGGCGGCGACGGCCGTCGCGACCTCCTCGGCGATCTCGGCGTTACGTAGGCCCAGGTAGGTGAGGGCGGGCAGGGACCGGCCGGCCAGGATTGGGGCCAGATCGTCGGCGCGGGCGTCGCCACCATACTGATCGACACCCAGCCACAGCTCCAGATGCGTCAGGTTGGGCAGGTCACTCGCGGCGACCGCCCGGACCACCTCGGCGGGCAGGCCACCGGATTGGAAGACCAGCTCACGCAAGCCCTCGTGACGCACCGGCTTGAGCTCGAGACTCTCCGAGCCACGGATCCACAGACGCTCCAGGGCCGGGAACGCCTCGATCACCGGGGTGATGTCGGCCTGATCGATCCAGGAGATCTCACACTCCTCGCCGGTCAGATCACCGACGAACAGCGCCCGCAGCCCGCTCAGCCGGACCACGTTGTCGACGAGCAGCTGATAGGGGAACGGGCTGTCGTAGGCGGACCCCCACTCGCCGACCACCAGCGCCGTCGGGCCGGCCGGGCCGGTGCGCTGCAGCAGCTGCTCGAACGCGGCCTCGAACTCCTCCGGCGGAGCCTCGAACTCCTCCATGCTGATCCGCCAGGCGACGGCGCCCGGATCGGCGACGGTCGCCTCCGCGTCGCCGGCATCGACCACGGGCAACCCCGCGAAGATCTCCACGTGCTCGTAAATGCCCACAGGACTCCCCTAGCCTGTCACTGACGCTCACCGGAACAGTGCCGAGAACCTAGCAGTCCCCACCGACACTTTCGCGCGCCGCGTAACCCGGTGTGGTGCTCGGGTTCGATGGAGCCGTCCGATGTGCTCGCGGGGGCGGTCGTTGTCTCTGAGGCTGCTGGGCAGCATGCGCTGTCCGGGCGATTCAGGGTTGCGTCAACTCGCTTCGCTCGAGCCGCCCACGGCGATCGTTCATGGCTGGCCACTGTCCTGACGTCTCACCCCGCCATGACCGGCGCGCAGGTTCGCTGACCGTGCCACTCCCTCTTCGCCGTCACTGCCACTCATCGTTACGACCTGCGCAAACGGAAACCCGATCGTGAGCGTCCATCGCCATCGGGCCAGAGGAAGAAGCCCCCTATTTGTGCTTCTGCCAGCGCCCGACAGCCACGCGAAGATCAACCAAACGAGCCAGGAAAGACCCGCGTGCCCGGGTCGACGGCGAGACCGAAGCCCGGCACACGGAGCTGCGCACCGACGGTTCTGCGCACCGACGGTGCCGCGGGCCGACGGTGGTGCGGACCCACGGTGCCGCGGGCCGACGGTGGTGCGGACCCAGGGTGCCGCGGGCCGGCGTTGGTGCGACCCACGGTGTTGCGGACCCATGGTGTTGCTGGCCGATGGTGTTGCGGACCCACGGACCCATGGACCTGCGGACCCACGGACCTGCGGACCCACGGACCTGCGGACCCACGGACCCACGGACCCACGGACTGCGGACCCACGGCGTTGAGGGTCCACGGCGCTGAGGATCCGTCGCGCCGTCCGGGAGGCTCCCCGTCCGGGAGGCTGCCCGTCCGGGAGGCTGCCCGTCCGGGAGGCTGCCCGTCCGGGAGGCTGCCCGTCCGGGAGGCTGCCCGTCCGGGAGGCTGCCCGTCCGGGAGGCTGCCCGTCCGGGAGGCTGCCCGTCCGGGAGGCTGCCCGTCCGGGAGGCTGCCCGTCCGGGCTGCGGTGTCGTCAGGGATGCGGCGCCTGAGTGGGTAGCCGAGTGCCCTGCCGGTACCGGTGTGCCGGCTCGGCGCGGGCGGCCTGCGTGGGAAGCGCAGCCGGCGAGGCGCGATGCGGCGACGAACCGGGTCCGCCGGTTGGCAGGCCGTCGATCAGCTCGTCCAGACGTTTGAGGTACGGATCTCCGGCGTCGGCTTGGTAGTCGTCGGGCCGGGTGGTGTCGTCGCCGTAGCGGATCCCGGCGGCCCGCACGAGCAGCGTGACCGCGACCGTGACGACGAGGTTGACGGCGAGCGCGACGACGCCGACATAAACACTGCGCCCGTCGCCGATCGACCAGCTGGAACCGCCGAAATGCTCGGCGACGACCCGGCCGGTGGCGTCGACCTTCGGGATGTCCCAGAGCATGATCAGACCGGTCACGAGCCCGCTGACCAGCCCGGCGATGAGCGCCGCCCGGTGGAACCAGGCGGTGAGCAGGCCGAGGAAGACGGCCGGGATGGTCTGCAGGATGAGCACCCCGCCGATCAGTTGCAGGTCGACGGAGAACGCCGGATCGACGGCGAGGATCAGCGCCGCCGCGCCGAACTTGACGATCAGCGACACCCACCGGCT
Organism: Actinoplanes philippinensis; assembly: GCF_900113015.1. Taxonomy (GTDB): domain Bacteria; phylum Actinomycetota; class Actinomycetes; order Mycobacteriales; family Micromonosporaceae; genus Actinoplanes; species Actinoplanes philippinensis. The sequence continues at coordinate 124,797 of NZ_FONV01000018.1, read as the reverse complement.
GACCCAGGCCTCCGACGACGCGGTGGCGTCCGGTCGTAAGTAGGTCCGGTAGAGGCTGCGGGTGAACGCGTTGGCGGCCGCGATCGACATGACGGCGGCTGGGATGAGGGCGGCGATGCTGAGGGCGGCATACGCCACACCGGCCGACCAACTGGGAAAATACTCGTGGATGAGCCGTGGCACGACGGTGTTGAGGTCGCCGTCCGCCGGTGTCACGCCCCGGGACAGGGCGAAGATCCCCAGCATGGCCATCAACCCGAGCGCCATGCAGTAGACGGGCAGCGCCGCGGCGTTCCGCCGGACGGTGTCACGGTCCTTGGCCGCGAGCATCCCGACCAGCGCGTGCGGGTAGGCGAAGATCGCCAGTGCCGACCCGGCGACCAGGGTGATGAAGCCGAGATGCCCGGTTTCCGGCAGCAGCAGGCCGTCAGCCGGGTTGGGTGTCGCGGCGAACCGGGCGGAGGCGCCACGGAAGGCGCTGCTCCAGCCCCCGTACATGGCGACCATCAGCGCCGCGGTGATCAGCATCCAGGCGAGCAGCACGTCCTTGACCACGGAGAGCAGGGCGGGCGCCCGCAGCCCGGATCGGAACGTGCAGATCGACACCAGCGACACCGCGGCCAGCAGCGGCCACTCGCCGCCGAAGCCGACCGTGCGCAGCACCGCCTGCAACGAGATCAGCTGCACCGCCACATACGGGATCGTGGCGAGGATGCCGGTGACCGCGACCAGTGCGCCGAGCCCGGGCGACCCGAATCGGGCAGCCGCGAACTCGCTGTGGGTGAGGAAGCCGTGCCGTCGCGCCACCGACCACGCCCGGGTGGTGAAGATGAAGGTCAGAGGCGTGGTGACGATCGCGAACGGCACGGCGAACCACCCGATCGCGCCGACGCCGTAGGTCAGCGCCGGCACCGCGATGAACGTATACGCGCTGTACATGCTGCCGCCCAGCAGGAACCAGATGGTCCAGTTGCCGAACGCCCGCCCGCCGACGCTCCACTCCTCCAGGTGGTAGGGGTCGGCGGGCCGGCGCCAGCGGGCGGCGCCGAATCCGAGCAGGACGACGCCGGCCATCAGGATCAGGAAGACGCCGACCTCGACGTCCCGGTCGGTCACGGCCGGTCCTCGCGGGTGGCGAGGTAGACGACCGTGATCACGACCATCGCCAGCAGGGCGCAGGCGAACTGATACCAGAAGAAGAACGGCACGCCGAACAGGGTCGGCTCGATCCGGTTGGCGAACGGCGTCAGCAGTGGGGCCGCGGTCGGTATGACCAGCAGCCACTGCCAGTGACGGGAGCGGGTCGACATCTTCGTCTCCTGCTGTCGTGGGGTGCGGCGGGAGCCGCGGGAAGCCGGCCACGGCGAGGAGAACGCGTATCTATTAGCACTGCTAGTGCCGAAACCGTGAAGATTGTTTTACCGCTCGATCTCCAAAGAGGAAAGACCCTCGTCGGAAACTCAGTCGTCGTCGCCGTCTTCGTCGGTGTCCGCGGTCTTGGTCACGACCTGGTAGGAAGAGTCCAGATCCACATCCCACTCCTGACCCGCCGCGTCGCGGACCTCCGCCTCGTAGGCGACGCCCTGGTCGTCGGAGGCCTCGACCTCCAGCACCGTCGATCCGGGGACGGCCACCCGAGCGGCATTCTCCGCCGAGGTGCGCTCCTCGGCGGAGAGCACACGATCATCGGCGTCGGGCCGGCCGTCTGCGTTGGCGGCGGTCGCCCAGACCGTGCCGCCGGCGCCGAGGGCCGCCACGAGGGCGATGCCGCCGATGACGGTGCGCTTGCTGCGAAGCTTGCTGGTGTCCATGATCTGCGCCTTTCTCGAACGAACGAGGCACGAACCAGGCACGGAGCGAACCGGGCGAGGAACGAACCAACGAGTACGGCAACAGCGTGCGCCGAGGTCCCTGAATCTCACCTGAACCTGCCTGAAAGGCTTTTCAGGAACCCGGCAGACGTACGACGAAACGAGCCCCTCCCAGCGCCGACGCGGTGACCTCCACCGTGCCGCCGTGCGCGGCCACGATCTCCTTGACGATGGCCAGCCCCAGCCCACTGCCGCCGGCGTCCCGGTCACGGGCTTCGTCGAGCCGCACGAACCGCTCGAACACCCGCTCCCGCTCGCTCTCCGGGATGCCCGCGCCGTCGTCCTCGACCACCAGCTCCACCTCGCCACGATCGGCCGCGACGGCCACCACGACGGTGTCCCGGGCATGCCGGGCCGCGTTGTCGGTGAGGTTGCGGACCACCTGGGCCAGCGCCGTGGCCTCCCCCCGAACCCGGCCGGCTCCGACCCCGGACGTGTCGACCGTGAGCCCGGCCCGCCGCACCCGCCGGGCCTCGGCCAGCGCCAGATCGTCGACGTCCACGTCCCGCAGATGCCGGGGCCCCGCCCCACCGGTCCGGGTGAGCAGCAGCAACTGCTCCACGAGCCGCTCCATCCGGCCGGACTCCTCCAGCACCGCCTCGGCCAGCTCACCCTCGGACAACGCCCCGGGATGCGAACGCGCCACCTCGGCCGCCTGCCGGATCCCGGCCAGCGGCGATCGCAGCTCGTGCGACGCGTCCGCCACGAAGCGCTGCTGCCGCTCCCGGGAGTCCTCCAGCCGGGCGAGCATCCGGTTCATCGTGGCCGCCAGCCGATGAATCTCGTCCCGCGCCACCGGCTCCGGAACCCGCCGGTCCAGCCGCTCCCCGGTGATCTCCTCGACCTCCCGGCGAATCCGCTCGACCGGCGCCAGCGCCCCCGTCACCCCCACCCAGGTCACCCCGCCGACCAGGATCATCGCCCCTGGCACACCGATCAGCAGAGGCGTGGCGAGCGCTTTCGTCGCATCGTCGACTTCTTCCAAAGACCCGAAAACCACCACGGTGTACGGCCCAGCGCGCTCCGTGACCCGCAAATACCGATCATCAAGCCCCGGCGACGCCCGGACGACGGTCCCACCGGCATCCCGGATCTCCCACGCGAAGTCCTCCGCATCGTCCTCGTCGGACCCGCAGAACGCTTGGCCGGGAGTGCAAGGAGGCAGCCCGGAGCCGGTCGTTGGCATGCCGGAGGCCGGAGCGGACAAGTCGGCACCGGGAGATGGAAGGCCAGGAGCGAAGGAAGGTGAATCAGTGAGGGACGAGGGCGAACCGGAAACCTGAGACGGCAGGACTGGCGGGGTGGAGGGGAGAACCGGCGCGGCGGACGGCAGAGCTGGGGCGGTGGGCGGCATCGCGGGCAGGCCTGAGCTTTCGATCTGTGCGGCGAGGGCGGACGCGCGGTTCTCGGCGGCGTCCTCGATACCGGCCCGCAGCGACGCCCTCGTCAGGAACACCAGCGTGACCGACCCGATCACCACGGCGACGCCCATCACCAGGACCGCGAGGGCGGTGGTCCGCAGCCGGATCGAGGCACGCTCAACCACCGTCGCCGCCCAGCCGGTAGCCCGCGCCGCGGATGGTCTGGATCGCCTCGCGCCCGAACGGGCGGTCGATCTTGTTGCGCAGGTGCCGCACATACACCTCGACGATGTTGGGATCGCCGTCGAAATCGGCGTCCCACACGGCCTCCAGGATCCGCTGCTTCGACACCACATCGCCGGTGTTGCGGGCCATGAACGCCAGCAGCGCGAACTCGCGGGCCGTCAGGTCGATCTCGGTCTCCGCCCGCCACACCCGGCGCGCGGCCGGGTCGATCCGCAGATCGCCGGCGGTCAGCTGGACCGGTCGCTCCCGGGCCCCGCGGCGGGCCACCGCCCGCAGGCGGGCGACCAGCACCGGATAGGAGAACGGTTTCGTGAGGTAGTCGTCGGCGCCGGTGTCCAGGCCCTCGACCTGATCCCACTCGCCGTCCTTGGCGGTGAGCATCACGATCGGTGTCCAGTCCTCCTCGGCGCGCAGCGCGGCGCACACCTGATAGCCGTTGAGCTTCGGCAACATCAGGTCCAGCACGATCACGTCATAGTCGTTCTCCCTGGCCAGCCACAAACCGTCGACGCCGTCGGTGGCGACGTCGACCGCGAAGCCCTCGGCTTCCAGACCCACCCGCAAGGACCAGGCGAGCCGCTTCTCGTCCTCGACGACGAGTACACGCATGCCGGCCATCATTGCCCACCCATCCTGAATCCACGCTGAACGCCGCCGAGGCACGAAGGGGGAAGCTGGAGCGACCAGAGGGCCGGGAGGCGGAGATGGCAGGACACGATGGCGGCGGACGGAAGCGGTCGGCGGGTGAACAGCAGGGCCACGCACGGGTTCAGCGAAACGGCTGACCCGGATATCGGGATGATGGTGTCAATGGTTACGGTCGTGGTGGTTTCGACGGCCTGCGGCAGGGGGACAAGCGGACGCGATGAACGGTGATGACAACCGGCCGTCTCCCGCGTACTTCTCCGCCGACCCCGCTGTCGGCGCCGACCTCGCCGCGGTCGACTGGGAGGCGACCCCGCTCGGGCCGCCGCAGGGCTGGCCGCAGAGCCTCCAGACAGCGGTGAGCATCCTGCTGTCCTCGCGCTTCTCGATGTGGATGGCGTGGGGCCCGCAGCTCACGTTCTTCTGCAACGACGCCTATCGCCGCAACACGCTGGGCCGGAAGTACCCATGGGCGCTGGGCCGCCCGGCGAGTGAGGTGTGGGCGGAGATCTGGGGCGACATCGGGCCGCGCATCGACACCGTGCTGCGCACCGGGGAGGCGACCTGGGACGAGGCGCTGCTGCTGTTCCTGGAGCGCTCCGGTTACCCGGAGGAGTCGTATCACACTTTCTCCTACAGCCCGCTGCGCGACGACGACGGCGCTCTCGTCGGGATGCTCTGCGTGGTCAGCGAGGAGACCGATCGGGTGATCGGCGAGCGCCGCATGGCCACGCTGCGTGATCTCGGCTCGGATCCGAGCGTGGTGCGGACACAGGAGGAGGTGCTCGCCTTCGTCGGCGGGCAGCTCGACCGTAACCGGCGCGATCTGCCGTTCACGCTGACGTATCTGTTCGGCGAGGACGGCTCGGCCCGGCTGGCGGCGTCGACCGGCATCGATGTCGGGCATCCGGCCGCGGCGCCGGAGTCGTGGCCCGCGGCGCGGCTGGCCGGTGGCGAGCCGGTGCTGGCCGACCTCGGCCGGTGGGACGGGCTGCCCGCCGGCGACTGGGCGGGCCCGCCGTTGCAGGCGCTCGCCGTGCCGCTGCTGCGCCAGGGCGACACCCCGTATGGTTTCCTCGTCGCCGGGCTCAACCGGTATCGGCCGCTCGACGACGGCTACCGCGGTTTCGTCGAGCTGACCGCCGGCCACGTGGCCGCGGGGATCGCCGGCGCTCGCAGTTACGAGTCGCAGCAGCGCCGGGCCGAGGAGCTGGCCGAGCTCGACCGCGCGAAGACCGCCTTCTTCTCCAACATCAGCCACGAGTTCCGTACCCCCCTGACCTTGATCATGGGGCCGGTGGAGGATCTCCTCGCCGTCGCCGGGCCGGAGACCCGGGCGGACCTGGAGGTCGTCCACCGCAACGGGCTGCGCCTCGGCAAGCTGGTCAACACGCTGCTCGACTTCTCGCGGATCGAGGCCGGCAAGATGCAGGCGCGGTTCGAGACCGCCGACCTGTCGGCCGCCACCGCCGAGCTGGCCAGCGTGTTCCGGTCGGCTATCGAGCGGGCCGGGCTGACCTTCGAGGTCGACTGCCCGCCGCTGCCGCACCCGGTCCACCTGGATCGCGGGATGTGGGAGAAGGTGGTTCTCAACCTGCTCAGCAACGCCCTGAAATTCACCTTCGACGGCGGCATCCGGGTGACGGCACGGGCCGAGGGCGACGAGGCGATCGTCACGGTGAGTGACACCGGGGTGGGTGTCGCCGAGGACGAGATGCCGCGGTTGTTCGAGCGGTTCCACCGGATCGAGACTTCGCGGTCCCGTTCCAACGAGGGCAGCGGCATCGGCCTGGCGCTGGTTCGTGAGCTGGTCGGGCTGCACGGCGGCACGATCACCGCGGAGAGCGCCGTCGGCCGGGGCACGACGTTCACGATCCGGCTTCCGTTCGGCAGCGCGCACCTTCCGGCGGACACCCGGAGCTCGCCCGGCGAGAGCAATGCCGACTCGTTCCTGCAGGAGGCGTTGCGCTGGCTGCCGGACGACGGTGAGCAGATGGTGACGCCCGAGCCGGGTGTCGTGCCGGCCGGCGGCGCGTCGCTGCTGGTGGCCGACGACAACGCCGACATGCGCGACTACCTGTCGCGGCTGCTGCGTGCGGCCGGGCACCGGGTCACCGCTGTCGTCGACGGGCAGCAGGCTCTGGAGACGGCCCGCACCCTCACCCCCGACCTGATCGTCAGTGACGTGATGATGCCCCGCCTCGACGGGTTGCAGCTGGTCGCGGCTCTGCGCGCCGATCCACGGACGGCGAGCACACCGGTGTTGCTGCTGTCCGCCCGAGCCGGTCAAGAGGCGTCGATCGAGGGCCTGGAGGCGGGCGCCGACGACTACCTGTTCAAGCCGTTCTCCGCGGCCGAGCTGCTGGCCCGGGTGCGGGCGAACGTCGAGCTGGCCCGCCTGCGCAACCATCACACCCGCTGGCGGACCGCCTTGATCGACTCGTTGCAGGAGGCCTTCTTCGTCTGCGACGAGAACGGCGCGGTCATCGAGATCAACAGCGCTTTCACCGACATTCTGGGGTATGGGCCGGAGGCGCTGCCGTACCTGCCGACCCATCCGTGGTGGCCGGATGCCGCAACCGATCCGGAGGCGCACCGGGCGGTCGTCAACGCGTTCGCGATGCTGCTCGAGGAGCCACAGGGCACCTACACCATCCCGGTCGTGCACCGGGACGGGCGGCGGTTGTGGGCGGCCGCCTCGTACAACCAGGTCCGTGACCCGGACACCGGCAAACGGGTGATCGTCGGCACGTTCCGTGACGTCACCGCCGAGCACTACGCGATTCAGCGTGACAGCGCCCTGGCGGCTCTCGGCATGCGGCTCGCCGAGGCGGAGAATCTCGGCGGCGCGGTCGAGGCGGTGCTGCGCGAGATCCAGGAGATCTGGCAGGCGACGTATGTGGTGGCGACCGTCTTCGCCGACCGGGCCGACCCGGTCGTGACCGCCACCGACGCGTCCCTCACCTGGGACACCCTTCCCGAGGACCGCCGCCGCTCGATCCTGGCGCTCCGCGACCGTCCGGCGTTCACCCCGTCCGGCAGCGGGATCGTCCTCGACCATCCGCACGGCACCATGACCCTGTGGATCGAGCCGGGCCCGCACCGCCCGTTCACCGGGTCCGACGAGACCCTTCTCGCCCTGCTCGCCGGCCGGCTCAGCCAGGGTCTGCGCCGCATCGACCAGATCGACCAGCAGCGGGAGACGGCGCTCGCCCTGCAGCGGGCCATCCTCGGGCCGGACGACCTGCCCAGCGGGTTCGCGGTCCGCTACGAGCCGGCGACCCGGCCGTTGAAGGTCGGCGGCGACTGGTATGACACGGTCGAGCTCTCCGACGGCCGGATCGGCATCGTGGTCGGCGACTGCGTCGGCCACGGCCTGCAGGCGGCGACCGTGATGGGCCAGCTCCGCAGCGCCTGCCGGGCACTGCTGCTGCAGGACACCAGCCCGGCGCACACCCTGATGGCGCTGGACCGGTTCGCTGCGATGCTGCCCGGCGCCGGCTGCGCCACGGTGTTCTGCGGGATCCTCGACCCGGGCACCGGCCACCTCGTCTACTCCAGCGCCGGCCACCCACCGGCCATCGTCGGCCGACCGGACGGCACCACCCACCTGCTCGACGGCGGCCGGTCCCGGCCCGTCGCGGTGCGGCCCGGCCTGGAGCGGCCGGACGCCGAGTACCTCGTCCCACCCCGGGCCACGCTGCTGCTCTACACCGACGGGCTGGTCGAGCGCCGCCGCCGCCCGCTGTCCGCCGGCATCGGCGAGGCGAGCGTCGCCGTCCAGCACGGCCTGGGCACCCCGATCGAGGACCTGGCGACCGAGATCATGAGCCGGCTCGCTCCCGACTCCGGCTACGACGACGACGTGGCGCTGCTGCTCTACCGGCACCCGGGGCCGCTGGAGCTCGAGTTCCCCGCCGAGTCGACCCGGCTCGCCCCGGTCCGGTCCGCATTGCGGGGCTGGCTCGACCGTTGCGGCATCGACGCCGCAACCGTGCAGAACGTGCTGGTCGCCGCCGGTGAGGCGTGCGCCAACGCGATCGAGCACGGGCATCGTGAGCACCCGGGCGGGCGGATCCGATTGCGTGCCGCCGCGACCGCCGCCGATCTGCGCCTGACGGTCTCCGACAGTGGCCGCTGGAAGACGCCCGATCCGTCCGCCGCGCCGTACCGCGGCCGGGGTCTCAAGCTCATGCGCGCCTTCATGCACACTGTCACCGTCACTTCCGGAACGACCGGCACCGTCGTCGACATGCAGGCGAGGCTTACCTGATGACCACCGAGCTCACTCTCACGACGGGCCCCGGCCCGGACGGTGCCGTCGTCCTCACCGCCTCCGGCGAGATCGACATGAGCAACGCCGAGACGTTCGCCGGCGCGCTGACCCGGGCGGTCTCCGGCGCGGCGGGCGCCCGGCTGGTGGTCGACCTCACCGCGGTCCAATATCTGGACAGCGCGGGTCTCTCGGCGCTCTTCGCGCAGGCCGATCACATCGAGTTGCGAACGGGACCACTGCTCGCCCCGCTGCTCGAGATCTCCGGCCTGACCGAGCTGACCACGGTTCACCATGCGTGAGCCGGTCCGGCGTTGGGAAGTCGTCTGTCCGGGCTGATCGCGGGCCGTCATGCGTGAGTCGGTCCGGCGTGGGGAGGCGGTCTGTCCGGGCTGATCGCGGGCCGTCATGCGTGAGTCGGTCCGGCGTGGGGAGGCGGTCTGTCCGGGCTGATCGCGGGCCGTCATGCGTGAGTCGGTCCGGCGTGGGGAGGCGGTCTGTCCGGGCTGATCGCGGGCCGTCATGCGTGAGCTGGTCCGGCGTGGGCAGGCGGTCTGTCCGAGCTGATCGCGGGCCGTCACGCCTGAACCGGTCAGGAATCGAGAAGCCGTGACGGCGCGCCCGTCCTTACCGTTCCCTCATGACCTGGACCAACCGCATCCGTACCCTCCACCGCTGGACCTCCGCGGTCTTCATCGCCACCGTGGTCCTGACGTTCGTCGCCCTCGCGCAGAAGGACCCGATCGTCTGGGTGTCCTACGTTCCGCTGCTCCCGCTGGCCGTGCTGATGATCACCGGGCTGTACCTGTTCGCCCGTCCCTTCCTGCGCCGGCGCCAGGCGCTTGACCAGTGACCGCACCACGACCAGCGGCACGACGCCGGCCACGCCGAACGACATGTCGAGCAGCGTCCACCCGAACGGCAGCCCACGGACCGGCCCGGCGATCAACGCCAGTGGGATGATCCCGGCACAGCAGATCATGCCCCACTCGATCACCCAGACGTTGCGCACCGGGTCACGCCACGGCCCCCAGAACGCCACCGCGATGACCAGGTGGGCGAAGGCGAGCCAGTCCGTCCCGTACGCGATGAACGGGAAGTCACGCCCGGTGACCACCAGCCCGTCGCGGACCCGCTCGACCCAGACGATCACCCCGTCCGGCGTGGCGGGCAGGGCGTGCAGCAGATCGGCCAGCACCCGCATCTCGGTGACCAGCGGGAACGCCGTCACCCCGCTGATCACCAGTCCTCCGGTGAAGATCGCCAGCCACATCCTGATCCATCCGAGCGTGCTCATGCCCGCACGGTAGGACGGTCACCGGCTGTGGAGCCGATCGCACACGGGATCTCCACGGAACCCGCCGGTCGCCTACACCCTCAGCTGGGGGAGGGCGAAGGAAGCGGGCCGCGGTCGACGAAGCTGAACGTGGTCAGCGGCGGGGCGTCGCCGACCTGTTCGACGTAGAAGCCGCCGGTGCCCTCGTTGGCGTCCGCGTCCCACTGCAGGAACCCGTAGGTGTCGTTGTAGATGTGGAAACGGGGCCGGTTCTTGTCGTCCTTGAGTTTGGTGCCGATGAGTTCGAACAGGGTGCCGACACTGGTCTCGCACTTGGCCGAGACCACCTTGGCCGACGCGTCGGGTTTGAGCCGGATGCCCAGGCAGACCTCTTCGTCGGCCGGGTCGTACAGGGACCGGATCATGTAGTCGACGCCCATCGGGATGAGCGCGAACTCGGACTTGGGCCCGGTGCCGTCACCCGCGCCCAGCTCGACGTAATGGTCCTCGAGCGCGAGATCCCGGTCGATCTCGGCGACGTGGATCAGGGTGCGGTTCTTGCCGGTCTTGATGGCGTGCAGCCGTTCCTCGGCGGTCGGGGTGCGACCCGTGTTCGGGGAGGCCGGAGGCGGGGCCGAGGCGGCGCCCGAGGCCGGCGCGGACGCGGAGCCGCCGCCGGGACCACCGGCCGTGCGGTCCGGAGTGGACAGACCGTTGTACCTGATCAGGACGCCCACCGCGGTGGCGAGCAGCACGGCTACCGCGGTCGCGGCGACTGCCACGGTCCGGCGGCGGCGGCGGGCCGGCCGGCCGGGCGCGGCGGTGACCGCGGTGGGTCCGGTCGGTGGGAAGGGCGCGGCCGGGACAGGCGTGGCCGCGAAGGACGACGGTGCCGGCGACGCCGGAACGGGCGCGGCCGACGACGACGCGGCCGGGAAAGACCCCGGAGCCGACGGGGCAGGGAAAGGCGGCGCGGCCGGGGGAGACCCGGGACCCGACGGGGCAGGGAAAGGCGGCGCGGCCGGGGGTGACCCGTGAGCCGACGGGGCAGGGAAAGGCGACGGGGCCGAGGGAGACGTCGGCGTGACGGTCGCCAGCAGCATGGTGTCGGCCTCCGGCGGCCGTACGGCCACGCCCGCCAGCAGCAGGTCCAGCAGCTCCCGGGCGGTCGGCCGGTTCTCCGGCTCCTTGGACAGCGCCCGCGACACCGGCCCGCGCAGCGACTCGGGCAGGCCGGTGAGGTCGGGCGCCTGGGTGAGGATCCGCATGGCGGTGGCCGGCGCCGACTCGGCGGCGAACGGGGTACGCCCGGTCGCGGCGTAGGCGACGACGGCGCCCCAGGCGAAGATGTCGGCGGCCGCGGTGACGGGCCGCCCGTCCACCGGGTCGAAGCGTTCCGGCGCCATGTACGCCACCGTGCCCACCAACTGGTCGGTACGGGTGTGCTGGCTGGTCGCCTCGAACGCCCGGGCGATGCCGAAGTCGATCACCTTGATGCCGCCGCGGGCGAACAGCACGTTGCCCGGTTTGAGGTCGCGGTGGATGACCCCGGCGCCGTGGATGGCGGTCAGCGCGGTGGCGATGCCGACGGCCACGCCGTGCAGCGCCGCCCCGGAGAGCGGGCCCTTCGCCTTGATCTCGGCGGCCAGGCTCGGGCCGTCGACATACTCGACGACCAGGTACGGCGGCTCGTGGTCGGGGTCGGCGTCGAGGACCTCGGCGGTCGAGAACGGCGGCACCTGCTTGGCCCGGGTGACCTCGCTGCGGAAGCGGCCCCGGAACTCGGTCTCGTTGGCGAACTCGGGCCGGACCATCTTGATCGCCACCGGGCGGCCGCCCGGGTCGCGGGCCAGGAACACCGTCCCCATGCCGCCTTCGCCGAGCCGCTCGACAAGCTCGTACCGGCCGAGGGCGACCGGGTCACCCGGACGCAGCGGCATGTTCATCTGGTTCTCATCCCTTCGGGCCGTCGCGCCCCGGGAGTCTACTCAAGGTGATCACGCTTCTTGGTTACCGCGTCCATGTCGGTTTGACGACGGAATGCCCGCCGCCTGACCTGTCATAGCGGTCCTGTGACATCGCGCCGACGGGGCGTGACGGAAACCGCAAGATCGCCCGGGCGACGTGACCGGAAACTGCAAGATCGCCAGGGCGAAGGGGCGAAGGGGCGAAGGGGCGAAGGGGCGAAGGGGCGAAGGGGCGACGGGGCGACGGGACGTGACCGCAGGATCGCCGGGGCGACGGGGCGTGACCGGAACCGCAAGATCGCCAGGGCGACGGGGCGTGACCGGGGTCGCGCAGCGCGGCCGGTGACGTTCAGGACAGCGGCGGCCGGGTGGAACCCCGGACCCGCAGGCTGGTGGCCACCACGTGCTGCCGCCGCTCGGTCCGGCCCTGCAGGCGTTCCAGCAGCATCGTCGCCGCCCGGGCGCCCATCTCGGCGCCCTGCTGGTCGACCGAGGTCAGGTCGATCAGCGGGTGCTGCGCCATGTCGGTGTTGTCGTATCCGGCGACGGAGACCTCCCCGAGCCGCCCGGCCGCCGCGACGCCGGCCAGCACGATCAGGGCGATGTCGTCGTGCCCGGCGAAGATCGCGGTCGGCGGGTCGGGCAGCGACAGCAGCCGCGCGGTGGCCTCCCGGACGCCGCTGTCACCGTCCTCCCAGCGGGCCACCTCGATGATCGGCGCGAGCCCGGCCGCGGCCATCCGCGACCGGTAGACGGCGACCCGGACGACGTGCGGCGTGACCGGTGTGGCGAGGGTCACCGCCTCCGGCTCGGTGAGGTGGGCGATCCGCCGGTGGCCGAGGGCGAGCAGGTGGTCCATCACGGCGCCGGCGCCGGCCTCGTCGTCGCCGACGACCGTGTCGTACGCCACCGGGTCGTCGTGACGGCCGAGCATCACCATCGGCACACGCCGGGCGAGCTCCTCCAGCCAGGGCGGGTCGACCCGGGGCGAGACGGCGATGATCCCGTCGACGAGGCCGTCGGCGAGCGACTCGAGCGTGCTGTACTCCGGGCCGTCGGCGGGGGCGAGAACCAGCTGGTAGGGGGTGCCGGCGACGGCCCGGTTGGCGCCCTCGACGATCTGGCTCATGAACCGCGCGCTGACGTAGGGGATCTCCAGCCCGAGCCGGTAGCTGGAGCCGCGCAGGGCCCGGGCGGCGACGCTGGGCCGGTAGCCGAGCTCCTCGATGGCGGCTTCGACGCGCCGGCGCATGGCGGGGCTCACCCCGTACGCGTTGCGGATCACCTTCGACACCGCGGCCCGGGAGACTCCCGCGGCCGCGGCCACGTCACTGATCGTGACGCCCCGGCCCCTCGTGATCGACATATGCCTCACTGTAGACCGTTCTCCGCACCCCGGAACAGCGGGTTCACCAATCCTTGAAACGTTTCGAGTTGCGTCTTGTGTGCCCGCCGTAGATCGGTCTACTGTGACGGCTGTTACACGCGGAGACCGATCTACAAACATGCGCGAAACCGGAGGTTCATATGAGGCTCGGTGCGGCGGTGCTGCTCGCTGGCGTCCTCTCCCTGTCGGCCTGCAGCGCCGGATCCCTGGGGTCCAGTGACGACGCGGCCGGCGGCAAGACCCAGATCACCTTCCTGACCAACAACGACCCGGCCAACGTGAAGGTCGCCGAGGCGGTCATCGCCGCGTTCGAGGCCAAGAACGCCGACGTGGACGTCAAGCTCGACACCCGCCCGCAGGGCAGCGAGGGCGACAACCTGGTCAAGACCCGGCTCTCCACCGGCGACATGGCCGACGTCTTCGAGTACAACTCCGGCTCGTTGCTGCAGGCCATCGCCCCGTCGGCGAACCTGACGCCGGTCACCGGCGAGGCCTGGGCCGGCGACCTGGACGACACGTTCAAGAAGGTCGTCTCCAGCGGCGCCGAGGTCTACGGCTCGCCGTGGCAGACCATCTCCGGCGGCGGCATCCTCTACAACAAGCCGCTCTACGCCAAGCTCGGTCTCCAGCCGCCCAAGACCTGGGCGGACTTCATGACCAACAACAGCAGGATCAAAGCCGCGGGTACGGCTCCGGTCGCCCAGACCTACAGCGAGACCTGGACGTCGCAGATCCTGGTGCTCGCCGACTTCCACAACGTCTCCGCCGCCGACCCCGGCTTCGCCGACAAATACACGAACAACCAGGCGAAGTACGCGACGACGCCCGCCGCCCTGGCCGGTTTCCAGCACCTGGAGGAGTTGAAGAAGGCCGGCTACTGGAACGACGACTACGCGTCGGCCAAGTACAACGAGGGCCTGGCGGCAGTGGCCGACGGCACCGCCGCGCACTACCCGATGATCACGTTCGCGGTCACCGCCATCGAGACCGCGGCCCCCGGCAAGACCAACGACGTCGGCTTCTTCGCGCTGCCCGGCACCGACGCGAGCAAGAACGGCGTGACCCTGTGGGAGCCGTCCGGCCTCTACATCCCGAAGAGCACCACCGGCGACAAGCTGACCGCGGCCAAGAAGTTCCAGGCGTTCCTGGCCACGCCGGACGGCTGCGCGGCCGAGGCGAGCGCGACGTCGCTGGGCGGCCCGTTCGCAGTGAAGACCTGCAAGCTGCCGGACGACGTGGCCACCGCGGTCAAGGACCTGAGTGTGTACGTGGACGCCGGCGCCGCCAGCCCGGCGCTGGAGTTCCTGTCCCCGATCAAGGGCCCGGCCCTCGAGCAGATCACCGTCGAGGTCGGCTCCGGCATCCGTCCCGCCGCCGACGGGGCGAAGCTCTACGACGAGGACGTGAAGAAGCAGGCGCAGCAGCTCGGGCTCCAGGGCTGGTGATGACGACCGTCACCGACGCGGTGACAGAGGCTCCGGCGACCACGGTCCCGGAGCCGGTCCGCCGCAGGAGTCCGTACCCGTACTGGTTCATCCTTCCGGGCGGTGTCATCTTCACCGTCTTCTTCCTGGTGCCGTCGGTGATGGCGTTCTGGTTCAGCCTCACCCGCTGGACCCTGTTCGACCAGGAATTCATCGGCCTCGACAACTACGTGCAGTTCTTCCGGGAGCCGGCGCTGGCGTCCGGGCTGTGGCACACGCTGATCTACGCCGTGGTGACCTCGGGGCTGAAGGTGGTCCTCGGGATGGCGCTGGCCGTGCTGCTGACCGGGCCGATCCTGGGCCGCGGCTTCATGCGGTCGGTCGCGTTCTTCCCGGTGCTGGTCAGCACGATCGGGGTCGGCCTGACCTTCCAGATCCTGATGCACCCCACCCGCGGCGTGATCAACCAGGCGCTGGACCTGGCCGGCATCACCGGCCCGGCCTGGCTGGCCGACCCGGACTGGGCGCTGCTGTCGGTCGCGTTCGTCGACGTCTGGCAGGGTGTCGGCCTGGCGCTGGTCATCTACATGGCCGGCATCCTGTCGATCCCCGGCGAGTACTTCGAGGCCGCCACGATGGACGGCGCGGGCGCCTGGCACCGCTTCCGCAACATCACGCTGCCGCTGGCCCGGCCGGCGACCGTGTCGGTGATCCTGCTGTCGCTGATCGGCGGGCTGCGCAAGTTCGACCTGATCTGGGCGATGACCAAGGGCGGGCCGGGCTTCACCTCCGACGTGATGGCGTCGGTCATCTACAAGCAGTACCAGGCGGGCTTCTACGGGCTCTCCACGGCCGGCAACGTCGTGCTGTTCCTGCTGGTGATCCTGATCGCGCTGCCGCTGTTCTGGTTCTTCAACCGGAAGGAGGACGCGTGAGGACCCGGCCCAACTATCCGCTCAGCGGCCTGACGATCGTCGTGTTCGGGGTCGTCTTCCTGGTCCCGTTCGCGTTCATCCTGCTCACCGCCGGCAAGACCGCGCCCGAGTCGGCGCTGCTCGACTTCTCCTGGCCGACCCGGTGGGCGTTCGCGGAGAACTTCCAGGCCGTCGTGGAGGCCCGCGACTACCTGCTGATCATCGCGTTCATCAACAGCACGATCCTCACCGTCGCGAGCGTGTCGGTGGTCGTGGTGCTGGCCGCGATGGCCGGGTTCGTCCTCCAACGCCGCCGGACCCGGCTGACCAAGGCCGTCAACCTGGTGATCCTTTCCGGACTGGTGCTCCCGCCCGCTGTCGTCCCGACCATCTGGGTGCTGCAGCGGCTGGGACTGTTCAAGACGATGCCCGGCCTGATCCTGGTCGAGATCGCGTACGCCATGGCCTTCTGTGTCCTGCTCTTCCAGGCCTTCATCGCGGGCATCCCGAAGGAGCTGGACGAGGCCGCCACCATCGACGGCGCCGGCCCGCTGAGCCTGTTCTTCCGGGTCGTGCTGCCGCTGCTGCGGCCGATCATCGTGACCGTGGTGGTCGTGCAGACGGTGTTTATCTGGAACGACTTCACCAGCCCGCTCTACTTCCTGCCCGGGGACGAGAACGCCACCGTCCAGTTGACGCTCTTCAACTTCCAGGGCCAGTACACCAACTCCTACAACCTCCTGTTCATGGACATCCTGCTGGTCACGGTCCCGCCGCTGATCATGTTCATGATCTTCCAGCGTCAGATCGTGTCGGGCATGGTGGCCGGCTCGGTGAAGGGATGAGTGCCTTGCAAGGTCGGATGATCACCGGAGTGAGCGAGCTGGGCAGCGCGCCGCTGTTCCGCACCGAGATCACCCTCGACGACGGTCACGGGCCGGTCACCGCGGCGACGCTGCGGATCAGCAGCCTCGGCGTGCACGAGGCCCGGATCAACGGGCGGCCGGTCGGCGACGACGTGCTCAGCCCCGGCTGGAGCTCCTACGAGCACCGGCTGCGCTACCTCACCCACGACGTCACCGCGCTGCTGACCGGCCACGACGTGCTGACCGTGCTGGTCGGCAACGGCTGGCACCGGGGGCGGCTCGGATTCATGGGCGGGCGCGCCTTCTACGGCGACCGGCTCGGGGTGATCGCCGACCTGGAGATCACCTTCGCCGACGGGCACCGGCAGACCGTCGTCACCGACGAGACGTGGACGGCCGGCGGCTCCGACGTGCTCGCCGACGACCTCTACGACGGGCAGACCGTCGACGCGCGGCGGCGCTCCGCGAAGTGGCACGTGGCCGGCGGTGAGCCCGAGTGGTTCCTGCCGGTCAAGGAACTCGACTTCGACGCGAGCGTGCTCACCCCGTACCTCAGCGCTCCGGTGACCAGGCAGGACGTCCTCGCGCCGGTGAAGGTCTGGAAATCGCCCGCCGGGCGGACCCTTGTCGATTTCGGACAGAACCTGGTCGGCTGGATCCGCTTCACCACCACCGGACCGGCCGGATCGGAGATCCGGATCCGGCACGCCGAGGTCCTCGAGGACGGCGAGCTGGGCGCGCGGCCGCTGCGCGACGCGCAGGCCACGGACCGTTTCATCCTCAGCGGCGCGGAGGACTTCTTCGAGCCGACCATGACGTTCCACGGATTCCGGTACGCCGAGATCACCGGCCTGTCCGAGCAGGAGGCCCTCGACGTCGAAGCCGTGGTCGTGCACACCGACCTGACCCGCACCGGCACCTTCGCATGCTCCGACGACCTGCTGAACCAGCTGCACCGCAACGTCGTGTGGAGCACCAAGGGCAACTTCCTCGACCTGCCGACCGACTGCCCGCAACGCAACGAGCGTCTCGGCTGGACCGGCGACATCGCGGTCTTCGCCCCGTCGGCCGCCTACCTCTTCGACACCGGCCCGTTCCTCGCCGACTGGCTCGCCGACCTGGCCGCCGAGCAGAAGGCCGCCGGCGGTCTGGTCCCGTTCGTCATTCCGGACGTGCTGAAATACCTGCCCGACGTGCCGGAGTTCCCCGCACCGGACAGCACCGCCTTCTGGTCCGACGCCGCCGTCTGGGTGCCGTGGACCCTCTGGCAGGCCTACGGCGACCGCACGATCCTGGAGCACCAGTACGACTCGATGACCGCGCACGTGCGCCGGGTCGAGACGCTGCTGTCCCCGGCCGGGGTGTGGGACACGTCGTTCCAGTTCGGCGACTGGCTCGACCCGGACGCGCCGCCGGACAACCCGGCCAAGGCGAAGGCCGACCCGGGTGTCGTCGCGACCGCCGCCTGCTACCGGTCCGCGACGATCACCGCCGAGACCGCGGCCGTCCTGGGCCGCCAGCAGGACGCGGCCGGGTTCCGTGACCTGGCCGCACGGATCCGGGCGGCGTTCAACGAGCAGTACGTGTCGGCCGACGGCACGATCGTCTCCGACTGCGCCACCGTCTACACCCTGGCGCTGGTGTTCGGGCTGGTCGACGACGAGGCGACGGCCGGGCGGCGGCTCGCCGGGCTGGTGGCCGACAGCGGATACCGCATCTCGACCGGGTTCGCCGGCACCCCGTACATCCTCGACGCTCTGACCCGGACCGGCCACCTCGATGTCGCCTATCGGCTGCTCCTGGAGCGGGGATGCCCCTCCTGGCTGTATCCGGTGACGATGGGCGCCACCACGATCTGGGAACGCTGGGACTCGATGCTGCCGGACGGCTCGATCAACCCGGGCGAGATGACCAGCTTCAACCACTACGCGCTGGGCGCCGTCGCCGACTGGATGCACCGGGTGATCGGCGGCATCGCGCCGCTGGAGCCCGGCTACTCGCGGGTGCTGATCGCGCCGCGCCCCGGCGGCGGGCTGACCTGGAGCCGGGCCGGACTGGAGACCCGGCACGGCCGCATCGAAGTGTCCTGGCGCCTCGGCGACGGTGAGCTCACCGTCGACGTCACCCTGCCCGCGGGGGTGACCGGGGTGCTGTCGCTGCCCGGCCGGGACGACGCCGAACTGTCCGGCGGAGTCCACCGGGTGATCGTCTGAGAGAGGGGGACGTTCTCGGCTGAGGAGCCTGGGCCGTGTCGTCGCGGGACGGCACGGCCCTCCCTTCGCGCAACTATTGGTTGCGCATGGCGCCGAGGTGGCATAGAGTGACACGCAACCAATGGTTGCGGGAGGTTGAGATGGAGTACGGAAGCATCGAGCGTGAGATCTACATCGAGGCGGCGCCGGAGATCGTCTTCCAGGTGGTGAGCGACCCCGGCCACGTGAAGCAGTGGTGGCCCGACGAGGCCGACTACACGCTCGTTCCCGGCGAGCAGGGCCGCATCTCGTTCGGCGACAAGTCCGAGACGTTCACCGTCGTCGACGCGCGGCCGCCGCGGTCGTTCGCGTTCCGGTGGACGCACCCGCAGGACGAGGCCGCCGCCGTCGGCAACTCGTTCCTGGTGACCTTCGACCTGACGCCGAAAGGTGACGGGACGCTGCTGCGGATGAGCGAGACCGGCTTCCGGGAGCGCGGCTGGACCGAGGCCGTCGCCGAAGAGGCCTGGCGTGACCACGTCAACGGCTGGGACTTCTTCCTGCCGCGGCTCACGCCCTACGCGGAAAACCTGGCAGTGCGCTCGTGATCGTCGACGACGATCTCTGGTCGGCGATCGGCGACCCCACCCGGCGCCGGATGCTCGACCTGCTCCTGACCGACGGCGACGGCACCGCGACCACGTTGGGCAACCGGCTGTCGGTCACCCGGCAGGGTGTCGCCAAGCACCTCGTCGTCCTGGAGCGGGCCGGGCTGGTGCACGGCACCGCCGCCGGCCGGGAACGCCGCTACCGGGTCGACGACGCCCAGCTGGCCCGCGCGGTGGCCCAGCTGTCGTCGGTCGGTGCGGCGTGGGACGCCCGCCTGCAGCGCATCAAGCGCATCGCCGAGGCTCTCCAGCAGGAGTAGCCTCACCGCGGGCCGGCGCTGAGCGTTGTATCCACCGTCCGGATGCAGCGCCGGCTTCTGGCCGCGCTTCGCCGGCCGGCGTGCAGCGCTGTTTCCGGTGTCGGGATGCAGCGTTGGGTCTGGCCGGCGGGGCGGGCGGGTAGGCCGGCTGGGTCAGCGGCGGGTCCGGCCTCGGCCGGACTGGTCCGTGGAGCTGATCTCCAGCGAGCCCATGCCGGCGGCGGCGTCGATGTCGAGGCCGGTGCCGCCGCCGAGGTCGCCCGATCGGTAGACGGTGCCGGGGCCGGTGCCGCCGTGTTCGTCGCCGTAGACGGTGACGTTTCCGGCGCCGTTACCGACGGTGACCCGGGTCGGGACGCGGCCGTCGGTCCAGATGTGCCACCCGCTCACTCCGCCGGTCATCCGGATCGGCACGACCCCGGACAGCTTGCCGAGCACCAGGTTGAAGTTCTCCGCCCCGCCGTCCAGGTCGATGCGGCTGACCGTGCCCGCGGTGGTGTCGAAGCGGGCCGATTTCACCCCGGCCGACAGCTGGAGGCCCCAGACGATGCGGTTGCTGAGCCGGACCTCGACGGACCCGTGGGAGCCGGCCGACTCGATCTCGATGCGCAGCACCCCGTCGGTGAACGTGGTGGCGGCGTCGACGGGTGACCCGTCCGGCGCGGTCACCTCGAACGGCTGGTCGCCGAGGTCGGCGATCCGGACCGACAGGTCGGTGACCCCGGTGACGAACTCGAGCCGCGCCGAGCTGACGTCCGGCGCGGTGGGGGTGGGCGACGTCGACGGGGGCGGGGTGGGGGAGAGAAGCAGCGGCGGCGGCATCGGGGCGACGGTGATCTGCGGCTCGATGGCGACGGCGGACGGCGGCAGCGCGGCCCGCTGCTGGCGGATCTCCGACTCGGCGAGCGGCCGGGCCAGCAGCATCGTCCCGGCGACCACCGACAGGGCCAGCACCCCGGTGAGCACGATCGGCCACCGGCGGTCGAGTCTGCCGGGCCGCCGTGTCTCGACCGCCACCGAGGTGACGGCGTTCGGCGGCAGCGGCAGGAACCCCTCCCACGAGGAGCGCAGCCGGTGCGGCGCGTCCGGCCAGTAGTCCGCGATGTCCGGCAGGCGTACCTGCTGCTCGTCGGTCTCGGGCGCCCGATGCCGGGCTGCCCGGCGGCTCTTGACGTATCCACCGACCCTCAGCGCGGAAGGACGCTGGCCCTCGTCCGAGGGAGGCTCAATCCGCCCCACACGCGTCTCCTTGCGGCGCTTCGAATCCGATCATCGGTGGAACGTACGGCCAGGAGGTTATCGCCCTTTTGTCGAGTTGCCAACAGTGGTCCCGTCGATTACCGATCTCACAGTGAAACCGGCGTCGCTCAGGGTTGGAATCGGCGGCGACTACCATGACGGCGACGTCCGAAGCAGGTTCACCGCCGCACGCTGCCAAGGCGGACCAGCACGCCGACAGCCTTGGAGATCCGCGTGAGCAACGACCTCGCCGCCCTGCTGAGCCGGGCGGGCGTCACCGACGTCCTCACCGATGCGGCGCACCGGTCGGCGTATGCGAGTGACGCCTCTCTCTATCGGATCGTGCCGCAGGTGATCGTCCGTCCGCGGCACGACGACGACGTCCTGGCCACCCTGGCGGTGAGCCGCGAGTCGGGGGTGCCGATCACCGCCCGGGGCGCCGGCACGAGCGTGGCCGGCAACGCGATCGGCCCCGGCATCATCCTGGATTTCAGCCGCCACATGAACAGGGTGCTCGAGGTCGACGGTGCGGCGCGGACGGCGCGGGTGCAGGCCGGCACGGTCCAGGCGACGCTGCAGGCGGCCGCGAAGCCGTTCGGGCTGCGGTTCGGGCCGGACCCGTCGACGCACACCCGCTGCACGATCGGCGGCATGATCGGCAACAACTCGTGCGGCGCCCGCACTCTCGGCTACGGCCGGACGTCGGACAACACGCTCGGCCTGAAGGCGTTCACGATCGACGGCGAGGAGCTGTCCACGTCGAAGACGGTCGACCGGCTGCGGGACGTGATCGGGGCGCACCTGGCGATCGGGCGCACCGAGTTCGCGACGTTCGGCCGGCAGGTCTCCGGCTACGCCGTCGAGCACCTGCTGCCGGAGAACGGCTTCAACCTCACCGAGTTCCTGGTCGGCAGCGAGGGCACCCTCGCGGTGATCACCGAGGCGACGGTACGGCTGGTCGCCGACCCGGCCCACCGGACGCTGATCGTGCTCGGCTACCCCGACTTCGGCGCCGCCGGCGACGTCATCCCGTCGATCCTGGAGTTCCAGCCGACCGCCTGCGAGGGCCTGGACCACCGCATCTGTGACGTCGTGCGGTCCCGTCGCGGTCCGGGCGCGGTGCCGCCGCTGCCGGCCGGCACGGCGTGGCTGATGGTGGAGATCGCCGGTGACGACCTCGACGATGTCCGCGACCGGACGGCCCGCCTGGTGAAAGCCGCGGGCGCGGTCGATCACCGGATCGTGGAGGACGTCGCGGAGGCGGCCCCGCTGTGGAAGATACGGGAGGACGGCGCGGGCCTGGCCGGCCGGGCCCCGTCCGGGTTGCCCGCGCACGCCGGCTGGGAGGACGCCGCGGTCCCGCCCGCGCGGATCGGCGCCTACCTGCGTGACTTCGACGCGCTGACGGCCCGGCACGGTCTCTCCGTCATGCCGTACGGCCATCTCGGCGACGGTTGTGTCCACGTCCGCCTGGACTTCCCGCTGGACAAGCCGGACGGGCCGAAGCTGTTCCGCGCGTTCCTGGAGGACGCCGCCGACCTCGTGGTCAGCTACGGCGGGTCGCTCTCCGGCGAGCACGGCGACGGCCGGGCGCGCTCGGAGCTGCTGGCCCGGATGTACTCGCCGGCGGCGATGGACCTGTTCCGGCAGATCAAGGGCGTCTTCGATCCGCGTAACCTGCTGAACCCGGGCAACATCGTCGACCCGGATCCGGTGGACGCCAACATCCGCGTGTCGCAGGCGCGCAAGGTGACGGTGCCGCTGGCGCTGGCCTATCACCACGACGGCGGCGACTTCAACCAGGCCGTGCACCGGTGCACCGGCGTCGGCAAGTGCCGCGTCGACACCCGGGTGCTGGGCGGGGTGATGTGCCCGTCGTTCCTGGCCACGAAGGACGAGAAGGACTCGACCCGGGGGCGCGCCCGGGTTCTGCAGGAGATGCTCGACGGGGATCTCGCTCCGGACTGGCGGGCTCCGGCCGTACACGATGCGCTTGATCTTTGTCTTTCCTGCAAGGGTTGTGCGTCGGACTGTCCGACCGGGATCGACATGGCGGCCTACAAATCCGAGGTTCTGCACCAGAGTTTCAAGGGCCGGGTGCGGCCACGGTCGCATTACTCGCTCGGCTGGCTGCCGCGCTGGTCCCGGCTCGCCTCGAAGATGCCGGCGCTCGCCAACCTGGCGACGTCGCTGCCGGGCATCCGCGGGCTGGCGCTGTGGGTGGCCGGTGTCGACAAGCGCCGCAACATCCCGGCGTTCGCGCCGAAGACGTTCCGGTCGTCCTACACCCCGCCCGAGACGGGCAAACCGGTCATCCTGTTCGTCGACAGTTTCACCGACCATTTCTCGCCGGAGATCGCCCGCGCCGCCGTGGACGTGCTGGTCGACGCCGGTTACGCCCCGCAGGTGGCGAGCCGTAAGGCCTGCTGCGGCCTGACCTGGATCTCCACCGGTCAGCTCGACGCGGCCCGGCGGATCCTCGGCGGCACGGTCGCCGAGCTGCACGAGTCGGTCAAGAAGGGCATCCCGATCGTCGGGCTGGAGCCGTCGTGCACCGGCGTGCTGCGCCAGGACGCGGTCGAGCTGGTCGACAACGAGGCCGCCAAGGCGGTCGCGGAGGCGACGATGACGGTGGCCGAGCTGCTTGCCGCCACTCCCGGTTACACCCCTCCCAACCTCGAGGGGGTACGGGTGATCGCGCAGCCGCACTGTCATCACCACGCCGTGATGGGCTGGGACGCGGACGCCAAACTGCTGAAGCGGGCCGGCGCGACGGTGAAGCGGCTGGGCGGCTGCTGCGGTCTGGCCGGCAACTTCGGTGTCGAGCGTGGCCACTACGAGGTGTCCGTGCAGGTGGCCGAGCAGCAGCTGCTGCCCGCGCTGGAGCAGGCGGAGGACGGCGACATCCTGCTCGCCGACGGTTTCTCCTGCCGCACGCAGGCCGACGACCTGGCCGGTGTGACAGGAGTCCACCTCGTCCAGTTGCTCCAGGAGAGAATTCACGCGCGTTCCTAGCCCCGAACCGGTACGAAGTCTTCGTGCCCCTTCTGACGCTGGCGTCCGCGATCCTCGTCTTCGGGATCGCGGACTCGATGGTCAACTCCTACATAGTCCTGTTCGGCGCCGACGTGGCAGGCATGTCACCACTGCAGCTCGGCGCCTGGACCTCGGTGTACGCCCTGGGCGGCATCACGATCAGCTGGACCCTGGGCCACCTGTTCGACCGGCGCCCGGCTCGCGCGTACGCCATCGGGGTGATCCTGCTCGGTTCGGCGGGTTATCTGGTGCTGCCGCAGGTGACCAGTTACCCCGTGCTGCTGCTGATGGCGGCCACCGTCTTCGGAGCGGTGAGCGCCGCGTTCCCCCAGCTTTTCGCACTGGGCCGGGCCACGCTCGGTGAGGGCGGATCGACCCCGTTCCTGCGGGCGGCGTGGTCGTTGGCCTGGGCGGTCGGCCCCCTGCTGGGCGCGCTGATCCTGTCGCGTGGCGGTTACTCCTGGCTGATGTGGACGGCGTCGGGCGCCTACCTGATAGCCGCGCTGACGGTGCTGGTGGTGCCCCGTCCCGGCCCGGTGACGGCCACCCCGTCGTCGACCCGCGGCGACACCCCCGTCCTGCTGACCCTGGCGGTGACCCTGTTCTTCACCGCCATGTTCGCCGGCGGCCTGGCCCTGTCGCTCTTCGTCACGAGGGGCCTGCACCAGCCGTCCGCGACGATGGGCATCCTCTTCAGCGTGTGCGCCGCGGTGGAGGTGGTGGCCACCCTGGCCCTGGCCGCCCTCCCCACGAGGATCAGCCAGGTGGCGCTGATCCTCGGAGGTTTCGCCACGTTCGCCGCCTATCACCTGCTGACGGTGGCGGCCACCGGGATGCCGCTGCTGATCGCCGGTCAGGTCCTGAGAGGCATCGGCATCGCGATCGTGGCGACCGCCGGGATCCGCTACTTCCAGGACTACCTGGCCCCCGCGACAGGCCGGGCCACCAGCCTTTTCTCCAACGCATCCACCACCGGCCTGCTGGTCTCCGGCATCCTGTCCGGCGTGGCAGTGGAACATTTCGGACACCGGGCAACCCTGGTCCTCTGCGGCGTGACGGTGGCCGCCGGCGGCGCCGCCTTCGCCCTGGCCGCCCGTCGCCGCCCCGCGCCCGTCCCCCAGGAGATCTCGCATGCCTGAGACCCCCACCCTGGTGATCCTGCGAGGCAACTCGGGAAGCGGCAAGACGACAACGGCAAGAGAGGCCCGGCGACGGTACGGCCGGGGCTGCGCCCTGATCGAACAGGACCACCTGCGCCGGGTCATCCTGCGAGAACACGGCGGCCTCGGCGACGAGGCACTGGCCCCGCGTTTCATCGTGGCGACCACGAAAGCGGCCCTGGACGCCGGATACCACGTCATCCTCGAAGGCATCCTGCACACCGGCGAATACGGCCTCCCGCTGCGGAACCTTGTGGCGTCCCACCCCGGCCGAACCGCCTGCTTCTACATGGACATCGGTTTCGAGGAGACGGTGAGACGCCACCGGACCAGAGAAGACCCGATCCCGGTAACGCCGGAGATGATGCAGGAGTGGTACACCAAAACAGACCTGCTCGGCATCCCGAACGAGAAGATAATCCCCGAAAACGCAAGCTTCGAACAGGCCGTCAGAACAATCATGAAAGAAAGCGGACTGAGCAGAACAACACCACAAACACCCTGCCCCACTCAATGCCAACGCTGCGGAGAAAAACAGTCCTGAAGACTTGACCGCAACCACAGAAGGGCGACCGGACTCGACCGCATCCGACCCGCCGACAACGACTGGAACCCCAGCCCCGGCCCCACCCCGGCGACCCGAATCACTAACGCTCTCACGTTGACCATCCCCGCCGCCATGAAGCCGACGCAGCTTCTCGGCATGACGCCGCCGCAGCCCCCAGAACCGTCGCCGCTCATGCTCCCGCCGAAAATCCTCCCGCTCGGCAGAATAATTCCGAGCGGCAGTCCGATCCCGCATCCCAGCAATCTCAGCCCGGCTGAAAAGCGACCCTTGCCTCATACATCAATTCTCCCGAAGCCTTGTCCGGAAGTGTAAGAAGTAGATCATGCCAAATTGACCGAGTAGATTCCCGCAAGAGCCATGTGACAAGATCGGTCCGTGGATCCGATCGAGATCGAGCCGACGGAGTCGGGCGGGTACAGCCTTTGGCTGGAAGCCGGCACCACCGACGTGGACGGGCTCATCCGCGAACTCGGCCACGAGGCGAACAGCTACTTCTGGGAGGGGGTCGCCGAACTGCTCGTAGCCTCTGAAGCACCGGGTCTCGCGGGGCGGTTCTCGCCCGATCCGGAAGGCGGAGCCTTCTGCGCCTACAGCGACGACCTCGCCGTGCTCCAGGACTTGGCCGTTCGACTGCACAAGGTTGCGACAGAGGAGAGCAGGCTGCGGCAACTCGTTGATCTGGCGGCCGCCACCGGGTTCGAGTTCGACGACTGAAGGCGACCGGCGGTGATGATCTGCGCGACCAGGTGGGCATCGTAGGTGCGGATGATCAGCTGTCCCGCACGCCGTCGGCAAGGAACCCGTCGATGTAGTAGCGGGTCACGATCCTCCAGGTGTGGTCGAACTCGTCCAGGTAGGTCGCCAGGCTCTCGGCGGAGCTGTGCAGCACCCTGGCGACGACGTCGGTGAACTCCTGCTGGGTGAATCTCCTCGGCCGGCTGACGTTCGGGCCGAAGGTCGTCTGCAGCAGGGTGTGCAGGACGACGTACAGGGCCGCGTGCCGGTAACGGTCGGTGGCGAGGACCGTGAGGTCGGCGCGCTCGATGTCGAAACGGAATCCCATGGTGACGTAGCTCGACTCGACGAGCAGCGAGTAGACCAGCCGGCCGTCCTCCTCGTCGATGTGCGGGCCGTAGCCGGTGCCCCAGTACTGGATGGCGTTCGCCTCTCCCTCGCTGCCCGCCGTCGCGCCGGCAGGATGAGTGATCATGTCGACCGGGAGCAGTATCCGCGATATCGGGAGGACCGGGCCGTCCTGACGGCGATCGGTGGCGTTGCCCTGATCGAATCTGACGACTTCCTCAACATTGCTCGTCAGGCTGTCCGGCGCGGCGGGGATCGTCCTCGCCGGACAGGAGGTTGCCATGCGCAGGAATGCCGCGCTCATGTTCGCCGCGGTTGCGCTCACCGTGCTGCCGGGTTGTGGTTCGGCGGAGGAGCCGGGGAAGCCGGAGTCGGGGGCCGCGCCGCGGGTGGCGACGTTGCAGAGTGGCGCCGCGTCCGCGCCGTCGAAGAAGGCGGAGCGGCCCCGGGAGCGGCTCGACATGACGCCGGAGGAGTACGAGGCGCTGCTGGAGCCGTACAACAAGTGCATGCGCGAGCAGGGCTTCGATCCGCGCGATTCGCGGACGAAGGGCGAGGTGGCGGTGCCCGGGTCGGACGCGGAGAAGAAGGTGGAGAAGGCGAACCAGATCTGTGAGCCGCAGTACCTGCCGTTGCCGCCGTGGGAGAAGGATCCGGCGAACCCGGAGGCGCGGGACTTCGCGCTGGACGTGGTGAAGTGCCTGAAGCGGGAGGGCGTGAAGTTCGTCGAGGTGAGCGAGGACGGCATCTCGATCGCGCTGGGCGGCGACCAGAACGACAAGCGGTCGATCACGCTGGGAATGGACCGGATCCCGGACTGCGAGCGGGAGGTCGCGGCGAAGAACTGAGACGCGACGACAACGGCGGCCGGGGGAGACCCGGCCGCCGTTGTCGTGACGGTTCAGTGCAGGGCCTGTGCGGGAGGCAGGCGAGCCGCGCGTACGGACGGATACACCCCCGCCAGCACGCCGATGACGACGGCGCCGCCCACGCCCACGACGGCGGACTGGACGGGCACCACGATCGGCCAGTTCTGCCAGTGGGCGTAGGCGACCGTGGCGACCAGACCCAGCGCGGTGCCGGCGAGGCCTCCGGCGGTGGACAGCACCATCGACTCGGTGAGGAACTGGGCGCGGATCCGGCCGCGGGTGGCGCCGAGGGCGCGGCGGAGCCCGATCTCGGAGCGGCGTTCCAGGACGGACACCACCATCGTGTTGGCGACGCCGATCCCGCCGATGACGAGCGCGACCGCGGCGAGGGCGAGGAACAGCACGGAGAAGCTGTTCTCGGTGGCCCGTTTGGCGGCGAGCGCGTCGGACGGGCGGGTGACGAGCACCTGGCCGGGCCGTTCCGGGTTGATCGATTCGGCGAGCACCGACCGGACGGTCTCCAGCTGGGATTCGTCGGCGCGCAGGTAGACGACGGTGGGCCGGCCGTCGAAGCGCAGCTCGGTGCGGGCCGCGTCCCAGCCGATCAGCACGGAGCGGTCGATGTCGGGCGACAGGGGTGTGGCGGCGAGGATCCCGACGACGGTGAACCAGCGGTCGCCGATCAGCACCTGCGGGCCGGCGGTGACGGCGGTGATGCCGAGCCGGGTGGCGGCGACCGAGCCGAGGACGACGGTGGGGAACTCGGCGCCGGCCGCGGTCAGCCAGCGGCCGGACGCGATCCGCGCGTTGATCACCGGCGGCAGGTCGAGGCGGGCGGCCAGCACGGTCAGCCCGGTGCCGCTGGTGGGTTCGGCGCGGTCGCTGCGGCGTACCGCTGCATGGGTGTTGCCGACCGCGCTGGCGGCCCGGACCGGGCCGATCCGTTTCGCCATCGCGACCGCTGATTCCGGCAGCCGCGCCGGCGGCTGCTGGTCGGGGACCGGCATCACCTGCAGCGTGTCGGTGCCGAGCGCGGTCAGTTCGCGGACGAGGGCGGCCTGGCTGGAGGCGGGGATGCCGGTCACCACGATCATGGTGGCGATGCCGATGGCGATGCCGAGTCCGGAGAGCAGCGCCCGCAGCGGCCGGGTCCGCAGTCCGACGACGCCGAGGCTGAGCAGGTCGACGGGGTTCATCATGCGACCAGCCGCCCGTCGCGGATCTCCACCCGGCGGGGCAGGGCGGCGGCGATCTCCCGGTCGTGGGTGATCAGGGCGATCGTGGCGCCCTCCTGGTTGAGCCGGCGCAGCAGGGCCAGCACGGTCTGCCCGGTGGCGGTGTCGAGGGCGCCGGTCGGCTCGTCGGCGAGGATCAGGGCGGGGCTGTTGACCAGGGCGCGGGCGATGGCGACGCGCTGCCGTTCGCCACCGGAGAGCTGGTGCGGGCGGTGGCCGGCCCGGTGGGCGAGGCCGACACGTTCGAGGGCCTGCAGCGCCATGCCGCGTCGCCGGCGGCGGGGGACTCCGGCGTAGAGCAGGCCGGTGGCGACGATGTCGGTGGCGCTGAGCCCGTCGGTGAGGTGGAACTGCTGGAAGACGAAGCCGATCTCGCGGGCCCGCAGCTCGGACAGCCGCCGGTCGGAGAGGGTGGTGACGTCCTGGCCGGCGATCCGGACGGTGCCGGACGTGGGCCGGTCCAGCGTACCGATGATGTTGAGAAGGGTGGATTTGCCGGAGCCGGAGCGGCCGACGATCGCCACGAACTCGCCGGCGTGGATGTCGAGGTTGATGCCGTCGAGGGCGGTCACGCCGCCGGGGTAGATCATGCCGGCGTCACGGACCGCGAGTACCGGAGGGGTCATGACGCCACCACCACGTCGGTGCCCTCGGCCAGCCCGTCGCCGGTGATCTCGACCCAGCCCTGGGCGAACATCCCGGTGGTCACGGCGACGAGACCGGTCGGCGTCTGTACGGCGTACCCGCCCTCGGCCAGCGCGATGAGGGCCTCGACCGGCGCGGCCAGCACGTCCTCGCGCGCCTTCCCGGCGAATCCGACGGTCACCTCGGCCGAGTCGATCTTCGACAGGGTGGCCGGGTCGTTGACGGTGACCGTGACGGTCAGCTGGGGGGTGGTGTCGCCGACGCTGCCCTCGGGGGCGGCCAGGGCCCGGCCGACGGACAGCACCCGGGCCGGGATCTCCTTCTCGTCGGGCAGGATCACGGTGACGGCCGCGCCGCGTTCGATCGACGCCGCCTCGGACAGGCTCGCCGCCACGGTGATCACCTTGCGGGTGGGGGTGACCGACATGAGCGGGCCGTTCGCCGGGGCGCCGGGTTGCACGGCGACCGACTCGACGCGGACGGCGCCGGAGAGCACCTCGACGTCACCGACAGCGATCGTGCCGGTCTCGGGCAGGCCCTGGTCGCGCTGCCACTTCTTGATCGCCGTGATCATCGCGGCGGTGAGCACGCCCTCGTCCTTCTTGACCTTGACGGCGGGCGGAGCCGGCGGGGGAGTGGACGACGGCGAGGGCGCCGGTGCGGCGGGCGGCGTCACCCACTCCCCGGCGCGGGGCCGGTAGCCGAGTGAGTAGCCCAGCTTCTCCAGGTTGTCCGCCACGATCTGGACATCGCGTCCGACCAGGCCCTTGCCCTCGATCGGGCGGTAGAGCGGCATCCCGCCGTAGAACAGCGGCACCGGCCGGTCGTCGGCCCGGTACAGCTGCTGTCCCCGCTTGATGCTCGCCCCCGGCGCCGGCAGCCACGTGACGGTCGCCTGCCGATGCCCCTCCACGGCGCGCGGGTTGCCGTACCCGATGGTCCCGGAAATGGTCTTCGACGTGCTCAGATCTCGTCGCTCGAGCTTGGCGGTCGCGACCGCCGCCGAGGGGCCGGGCGCGGGGGCCGCCGCGGACCGGTGCCGGGTGAGGACGAAGATCCCGGCGGCCACGAGCAGCAGCAGGACGAGCCCGAGCCCGGCCCGCCGGAGATGAGAGTGAGCAGACATGGCGCAGAGCCTGTGCGGAGATCTTTAGAAAGCTGTCAGGTCTGCTCCGGTGACGGGCTGAGAGGCGGCAGGCGCACCTATAGTCGCCGCCATGTGCGCACATGTGCTGGTCGCCGACGACGATTCGCGGCAGGCCGAGGTGATCCGGCGGTACCTGCTGGCGGCCGGCCACGAGGCGACGGTCGTGCACGACGGGCGGCAGGC
Organism: Actinoplanes philippinensis; assembly: GCF_900113015.1. Lineage (GTDB taxonomy): Bacteria > Actinomycetota > Actinomycetes > Mycobacteriales > Micromonosporaceae > Actinoplanes > Actinoplanes philippinensis. Next base: position 94,282 of record NZ_FONV01000018.1, on the reverse strand, counting down.
GCTGGAGCAGGCTCGGCGGCTGCGTCCCGACCTGCTGGTGCTGGACGTGATGATGCCGGAGCTGGACGGCCTGCACGTGTGCCGGACGCTGCGCGAGGAGTCGGACGTGCTGGTGCTGATGCTGACCGCCCGCACCGGCGAGGAGGATCTGCTGCTCGGCCTGGAGCTGGGCGCCGACGACTACCTGACGAAGCCGTACAGTCCGCGGGAGTTGATGGCCCGGGTGCGTACGCTGCTGCGCCGGGCGAACCGGTCGGCGGCGCCGAGGCCGTCGCACACGATCGGCCGGGTGACGCTCGATCCGGCCACGCACCGGGTGACCGTCGACGGCGAGCCGATCGTCTGCACGCGCGGCGAGTTCGCGATCCTGGCGGCGATGTGCGAGCAGCCGGACCGGGTGTTCAGCCGCGCCCAGCTGCTGCACCACACCCGCGGCATCGACCGCAGCTCCACCGAGCGCACCATCGACGTGCACGTGATGAACCTGCGCCGCAAGATCGAGGTGGATCCGCAGCGGCCGGTGCAGCTGCTCACGGTGTACGGGGTGGGCTACCGGCTGACGGCGGGCGCGGCGTGACGCGGGTGCCGTGGCGGCACAGCCTGGTGACCCGTCTGCTGGCCACGTCGGTGCTGATCGCGATCGCCGCGATCGGGGCGACCGCCTGGCTGGCCGTACGGACCGCGACCCGCGCGATCAGCCAGGAGCAGGGCCGGTCGCTCACCGACGACAAGGGCGTCTACGACATGCTGATCGCCTACGCGGCGGCGCATCCGGACTGGTCGGAGGCGCCGGACCTGATCCGGGAGCGGGCCGCGAAGCTGGACCGGCGGATCACCCTGATGACCGAGGACCGGCAGGTGATCATCGACTCGGGGCCGGGCCCGTCGCTGGCCGCGGCCCGCCCGTCGGCCGAGATCGATCCGCTCGACCTCGACCTGGGCCTGACCGGCGGCACCGATCGCATCGACTCGCGCGCGGTCGGGCCGTACCTGCTGCCCGCCGCGGAACGGAACGAGCTGCGCGCCTCCGTCGTGAAGGCGATGGACTGCCTGGACAACGTCGGCGTGTCCGGCCGGGTCGTGACCACCCCGAGCGGCCGTCCGCTGGTGGAGACGGTCGCGCCGGACACGACCGGGGCGCTGGCCCGGTGCACGGCCGACCTCACCGAGACGCCCACCCGGACCGAGGAGAAGGCGCTGCGTACGCTCGGCAAGCTGACCAGCGCCTGTCTCGGCGGCGTGAACGGCGGAACCGTGCTGGTGTCGCCGCAGTTCAGCGCGTTCATCCTGTCCGCCGAGGAGGCCGGCCGGATCGTGGTGCCGCTGCTGCCCTCGGATCACAAGGGCGCGACGGAGGGACGTTCCGCCCGGGTCCAGTCGTGTCTGGAGAAGTCGCGCCGGGCCCAGCTCCAGCCGTACGTCGCCCCGCCCGCCCTGCTGTTCGTCACCGACCCGGACGTCGGCGTCGACGAGACCAGGTTCACGCTGTCCCGGGAGAACACCGTCCGGATCGTCACGGTCACCGGATCGGTCCTGCTGGCCACCATCGTGGTGACCGTCCTGGCCGGCCGCCGCCTGGTCCGGCCGTTGCGGGCGCTCACCGAGGCCGCCGACCGGCAGGCGCCCGTGGTGATCTCCGGCCGCGACGAGATCGCCCACCTGGCCCGGGCCCTGCACGCGTCGGCGGAACAGCGCCGGGCCATGGTCAACGACGTGGCGCACGAGCTGCGGACCCCGCTGACCAACATCCGCAGCTGGCTGGAGGCCGCCCAGGACGACCTCGCGCCCACCGACGCGCAGCTGGTGGACCTGCTGCACGAGGAGTCGGTGCTGCTGCAGCACCTGATCGACGACCTGGGCGACCTGGCCGCGGTGGACGCGGGCACGCTGCGGGTGCATCCGGAGCCGATCCGGGTCCGCGACGTGGTCGAGCAGGTCGCCGACGCTCACCGGGGGACCGGGCCGGTGCGGCTGGAGACGCTGGTCGACGGGGATCCGGTGGTGCGCGCCGACCCGGTCCGGTTGCGGCAGGTGGTCGGCAACCTGGTGTCCAACGCGATCCGTTACACCCCGGAGGGCGGGTCGGTCACGGTCTCCGCATCACAGAGCACGATCACGGTACGCGACACCGGCATCGGCATCAGCGAGGACGATCTGCCCCGTGTCTTCGACAGGTTCTGGCGGGCCGACGAGTCCCGCAGCCGGGCCACCGGCGGCAGCGGCCTGGGCCTGGCGATCACCCGGAAACTGGTCGAGGCGCACGGCGGCACGATCGAGGTGGCGAGCACCCGGGGGGTCGGGACGGTGTTCACCGTACGCCTGCCGAGCTGACCGCCCGCAGGTACGTTTCTCCTGGTGAACGGGGGAGGAATGGGGATGCTCGGTCGTCGTGGGCTGTTCACCGCGGGCAGCGCCGCCCTCGTCGCGGCGATGACCCCGATGCCGGCCCGGGCCGCCCCGGCCGGTGACCCGTTCACCCTCGGCGTGGCCTCCGGGGATCCGCTGCCCGAGGGTGTGGTCCTGTGGACCCGGCTGGCCCCGCGGCCGTTCGAGCCGACCGGTGGCCTGCCGAGGGCCGACTACCCGGTGAAGTGGCAGGTCGCCGAGGACGAGAAGTTCGCCCGGGTGGTCAAGGACGGCACCGCCACCGCGGCCGCCGCCTACGGCCACTCGGTGCACGTCGACGTGCACGGGCTGCGGCCGGGCCGCGACTACTTCTACCGGTTCCGCACCGACCGGCACGTGAGCCCGGCCGGCCGGACCAGGACCGCCCCGGCGCGGACGGCGAAACCGGAGCGGCTGCGGTTCGCCGTCGCGTCCTGCCAGAACTACACCGACGGCTGGTTCACCGCCCACCGCCACCTGGCCGCCGAGGACCTGGACGTGCTGTTCTTCCTCGGCGACTACATCTACGAGGGCGCCGTGTCGCGCCACGGCGGTGACCGCGACGACGCCTCACTGCGGCTGCCGGACACCTTCGAGCTGGCCACCGACACCCTCGACCTGTACCGGATGCGCTACGCCCTCTACCGCACCGACCCGGACCTGCAGGCCGCGCACGCCGCGGTCCCGTGGGCGCTGACCTGGGACGACCACGAGGTGGAGGACAACTACGCGGCCGCGGCGTCCCGGCACGACGACGTCCCGGCCGCGGACTTCCTGGTGCACCGCGCCAACGCGTACCGCGCCTACTGGGAGAACCAGCCGCTGCGCCGGCCCCGCCAGCCGGCCGGGCCCGACATGCCCCTGCACCGCAAGCTCCGGTTCGGGGACCTGGCCGACGCGTACGTGCTCGACACCCGCCAGTACCGCACCGACCAGGCGTGCGGCGACGGCATCCTGGCCGGCTGCCGGCAGCGGGAGGAGCGCGGCCGTACCCTGCTCGGCCCCGGCCAGCGGGCCTGGCTGCTCAACGGCCTGGCGACGTCGGAGGTCCGGTGGAACCTGCTGGCCCAGCAGGTGATGATGGCCGAGTGCCGTTACGGCGGCGAGGCCGGACGGCTCGACATGGACAAGTGGGACGGCTACCCGGGCGACCGCGCCGCGATCCTGGCCACCGCCGCCCGCGTCCCCGGAACGGTCGTGCTGACCGGCGACATCCACTTCAACTACGCCGCCGACCTGCGCACCGACTTCAGCCGCCCGGAGACCCCGCCGGTCGCCGTGGAACTCGTCGGCACCTCCGTCACCAGCGGCGGCGACGGCCTCGACGCGGTCCCGAAACTCCAGCAGCAGCAGCGGTACAGCCCGCACCTGCGGTTCACCAACGGGCAGCGCGGCTACGTGCGTTGCGAGCTGACCCGGGACACGCTGCGCGCCGACTTCCGGGTGCTGCCGCACGTGACCCGCCCGGGCGCGCCGATCACCACGCGCGCCACGTTCGTCTCCGAGCGCGCCCGGCCCGGGCTGGTCACGGCATGAGAGTCACGGCCGCGCTGCTCTGCGCGCTCCTGCCGGCGCTGCCCGCGCCGGGCCCGGTCCACCTGACGGTGAGCCCGCAATCCCTTCCGGTCACCACCGGCCCGTGCAATGCCCGCAATCTGTCGGTACGGCTGGCGAACACCTCCACCACGCCGGTGTACGCCGACGCCGAACTCACCGCGCCGGACGCCCTGCACCTGCAGCGCACCCTGGTGTCGACGTGGCTGCCGGCCGGCTGGACCAGCGCCGTGCCGGTCCGGGTCAGCGCCGCCACCGGCACCCCGCCCGGCGACTACCGGATCCGGGTCAGCAGCGGCGACCAGCACACCGACGTCCCGGTCACGGTGACCGCCCCGCCGCCCACGGCGGGCCTGACCACCCGCGCCGCCGAGGTGACCGCCGCGTCGTTCCGCGCCACCAACCCGATCTGCGCCGCCGCCGACGGCGACCCGGCCACCTTCTGGACCGACGGCACGAACCGGGTCTGGCCGGACTGGTTCCAGCTCGACTGGCACACCTCGGTCACCGTCTCCCGCGCCGAGGTCCGGACACCGGCCGAGGGCGGCCTGCGCGACTGGGACGTGCAGGTGTGGACCGGCGCCTGGCAGACCGTCGCCTCCGTCCGCGGCAACACGGCGACCACCCGGACCAGCACGTTCCCGCCACACCAGGTGAAGGCGCTGCGCCTCCTGACCCTGGCCGGCAACGGCGTCGGCGACATGTCCCGGCTCGCCGAGTTCACCGTCTCCTAGTGTGCCCGGCGGCTGCGCAGGTGTTCCCGTTCCGCGGCGTCGTCGGTGAGGGCGATCGCCCGGTCGTACTCGGCCGTCGCCTCCTCGTGCCGGCCGAGACGCCGCAGCAGGTGGGCCCGGGTCGCCCGGGCCGGCTGGAACCGGTCACCGGCCGCACCGGCCGCGGCCAGCACGTCGTCGAGGCGTTCCAGCCCGGCCTCCGCGCCGTCCGCCTCGGCGGTCACCGCGGCCAGCGCCACCCCGCCACCCAGCGACGGCGCGAGATCATTCAAGATCAAATGCAGTTCCAGCAGGGTACGGACGTTCGCCGCCCCCGAGCAGTGCAGCGCCTGGATGGCCGCCTCCACCTGGAACCGGCCCAGCCGCCCGAGCCGGTGCGCCGCCCGCAGATGCTCGTGCGCCCGCGCGATAAGCCCGCGATCCCACCGCGCCGGATCCTGCTCGTCCAGCGGCACGAACCGCCCGTCCGCGCCGGTCCGCGCGGCCGCCCGGGCCGCCGACAGCTGCACGAGCGCCGCGAGCCCGTGCGCCTCCGGATCGTCGGGCGCCAGGGCGGCCAGTACCCCCACCAGGTGAAGCGCCTCGGCCCGATCGATCGCGTAGGTCCCGTAGACGGCTTCGAGCACCGCCGTCATCCGGCCCGGAAGGTCCGCCCGATCCGGTATCCGGAACGCGATCCCGGTCGTCCGGATCCGCTTCTTCACCCGCACCAGACGCGTCGCCATGGTGGCCGCCGGCACCGAGAAGGCCCGCCCGACCTGCTCGGCCGTGAACCCGAGCACGGTGTTGAGCATCAGCGGCGTGTGCATGGCCCGGTCGATCGCCGGGTGCGCGCAGACCAGCATCAGCTCCAGCCGCCGGTCCGGGATCGCGTCCACGTCCACGTCGTCCCGGTGCTCCGGCGCGTCCCGGTCGACGTCGAGCGCCACGGTCCGCCGGAACTCGGCCGTCCGCCACCGGTCCCGCAGCCGATTACGGGCCACGGTCAGCAGCCAGCCGCCCGGATTGCCGGGAACCCCCTGCTCCGGCCATGTCCGCACGGCCGCCTCGTACGCGTCGGCGAGCGCGTCCTCCACCGCCGCGATGTCGCCCGACCCGGCCGCGAGCAGGGCCAGCAGCCGCCCGTGCCAGTCACGGGCGGCCGCGGCGGCCTCGGTCAGCGGGTCCATCCACCGTTCAGGAACGAGGTCGACACCGGCCGGATCTCCACGACCCCCCACTGGGTGGCCGGGTTCTGCTGTGCCCAGCCGATCGCCGCGTCCAGATCCGGCACGTCGATCAGGAACACCCCGGCCAGCGCCTCCTTCGTCTCCGCGAACGGCCCGTCCTGCACCCGGGGCGTCCCGTCGCGCCGCGTGACGGTCGTCGTCGACACCGTCGGTTGCAGCACATCCGCCGACAGCAGGACACCGGCCTGCTCCAGCGCCGTCGCGTAGGTCGCGAAGGCCCGTTGCGCCTCGGCGATCACCGCGGCGTCGAGCTCCCCGTCGGCCGGCTCGTGGTGGTGCATCAGCAACGCGTACCGCATGTTCGTCTCCCTGCAGTTCGGAAACCGTCACCCTGATGACGAACCGGCCCGCCGCGAATCGTCACACGCCTCCGGCCGGCCGGGTCGCCGGAAGCCCGAAGTGGGCGAACCGGGCCGGCTCGACGAAGGTCACGCATCGCGTGACGAGCCCGCCGGCGACCGTGAACACCTGCAGCGAGTGCGCCCGGAGCAGGTCACCGCGGGCCGGATCGGGAGCGTAGGCGGCCAGCGCGGTTGCGCCGTTCGCCGGGACCGGCCACATCCGCCAGCCGGTCCCGCGCCGGCCGAAGACCCCGTCCAGGAACGTGCCGTAGTGCGCTCGTCCGGTCAGCCAGAGCGGCACCGGCGGCATCTCGAGGGCCACGTCCTCGGCGAGCAGCCGGGTCAACCCGGGAACGTCGGCCGCCTCGAAGGCCGCCAGATACCGTTCGACGGTGGCCCGCTCGCCCGGGTCGGCCGGCTCGCGCATCTCGTCCAGCAGCGGCCCGGCCTGCCGCAGCGTGGCCCGCGCCCGCTGGAGGCCGCTGTTCACCGCGGCGACGGTGCAGTCCAGGGCGATCGCGACCTCGGCCGCCGGCAACTGGAGCACCTCCCGCAGCACCAGCGCCGCCCGCTGCCGGGCGGGCAGCAGTTGCAGCGCCGCGACCAGGGCGAGCCGTAGGCCGGCCCGCTGCTGCGCGGTGTCGGCCGGGTCACCGAGCCGCATGTCCGGAAACGGCTCCAGCCAGGTGACGCCGGGGTCCGGGGTGAGCGGGGTGTGCGGATCGCCGGCCGGGCCGAGGCCGCTCGGCAGTGGCCGCCGGGAGCGGCCCGCCAACGCGGTGAGGCAGACGTTCGTGGCGATCCGGTGCAGCCAGGTCCGCACCGACGCCCGCGACGGGTCGTACCGGTCGGCCGCCTTCCAGGCCCGCAGCATCGTCTCCTGCACCAGGTCCTCGGCCTCGGTGAACGAGCCGGACATCCGGTAGCAGTGCGCCAGCAGGTCGCCGCGGAACATCTCGAAGGCGTCGTCCATCCGCCCCAGCCTACGGCCGCCGATGAGTTCGCGGCGTGACGCCGGTATGTGCGTGGTGAGGGCGGCCCGGTGGGCGGGCCGCCGCGGCAGAAGGGAACCCCTGATGGGTGATGTCATCGTGACCCAGTTCGTGACACTGGACGGTGTGGTGTCCGATCCGGACGGACGGTGGGGGACCGGCCACGGCGGCTGGGCCTTCCGGCACGGGACCGGGCCGGTGGGCGACGACAGGTTCCGGCTCGGCGAGCGGATGGCCGCCGGAGTCCAGCTCTACGGGCGCCGCACGTGGGAGCACTTCGCCCGGCTGTGGCCCGGCCGGGAGGGCGACTTCGCCCGGCTCATGAACACCGTCCCGAAGCGGGTCGCCACCCGGACCGGCATCGACGCCGGAGCCTGGAGCAACTCGGCCGCCATCGACGGCGATCCGGTGCGCTGGGCGGCGCGGGAGCGTGCCGTCCGGGACGTCGTGGTGGTCGGCAGCCTGAGCCTGGTGCGGTCGCTGGCCGCCGCCGGCGAGATCGACGAGTACCGGCTCGTCACCTACCCCACCGTGGCCGGCGCGGGAGACGCGCTGTTCGCCGGGCACGGTCCCGCCGACTTCACCGTCACCCTGACCGAGCCCGCCGGGCCGGCGGTGCTGACGGTGCTGCGACGGACCCGGGCCGGTGCGAAGGCGGACTGATCGCCGGCCTGCCGGGCCGGCCGGTTCGCCGGCCGGCCCGGCAGGCACTCAGTGTGCCGCCGATCCCGGCTCCGCCATCCGGCCGTGCAGGGCGGCCTTGACCCGGTCGGGTGCGACCTTGTCCACGACGCCCTGGGCGCGGGTCTTCACCGAGCCGGCCACCACTTTCTCCCGGCCGTCGAGCAGCGCCCGGATGGCCTGCTCGGCGACCTGCGCCGGGTCGTCCTTGTCGCTCGCGCCGACCCGGGTGTCGTCCATCTCGGCGCGGTGGAAGAAGTTGGTCTCGGTCGGGCCGGGCATCAGCGACGTCACCGTCACGCCGGTGTCCTTCAGCTCGGCGCGCACCGCCTCGGCGAACGACTGCACGAACGATTTCGACGCGTTGTACACCGCCTGGTAGGTCCCGGGCATCATCGACGCGATCGACGAGGTGATCAGGACCCGGCCGCGGCCCCGGGCCACCATCCCGGGCAGGGCGCGTTTGGCCAGGTGCACGGTGGAGGTGACGTTGACGTCGATGACGTTCAGCTCGTCGGCCAGGGCGGTGCCGCCGACGAACTCGCCGCCGATGCCGCGGCCCGCGTTGAGGGCCAGCACGTCCACGTCCCGGCCGGTCGCCTCGACGGCGGCCCAGGCCTGCTCGACGCCGTCGTGGCGGGCGAGGTCGGCGCGGACCGCGGTGATCTGGTTGCGGCCGTCGCGGCGCAGGTCGGTGGCGGCCTCCTCGATGCCCGCGTCCTCGGCGACGATCAGCAGGTCGAACCCCTGGGCGGCGAGCTGCCGGGCCAGTTCGTACCCGATGCCGCTGGATGCTCCGGTGATCACGGCGAACCGGTTCTCGCTTGAAGTCGTCATGCCGCCCGTGTGCCCCGGAACGCGGGCCTCAACCGCGGATCCGGAAACCGGACGGCCGGGGCAGGAGCGCCGGGACCCGCCGCATGTGCTCGGCGTAGGCGGGCCGCCGGATCAGGGACCGCCGGTCCATCATCGGCACGCTGACGAAGGTGAACAGCAGCACCATGGTGACCGGGCCGACCACCGTCCACCACCAGTCCGGGGCGGCGGCCAGCCCGAACAGCCACATCCCCCACCAGAAGGCGATCTCGCCGAGATAGTTGGGATGCCGGGAGTGCCGCCACAGGCCCTGGTCGATGATCGCGCCGCGGTTGGCCGGGTCGCCGGCGAACCGGTGCAGCTGCCGGTCGGCGGTGGCCTCCAGCAGGATCGCGCCGGCGGTGACGGCCGTCGCGGCGACGTCGAGCAGGCTCCACGGGCGGCCGGTGACGGTGGTGGCCGGCCAGACGGCGAGCAGGCCGGCGAAGACCACGAGGGTCGGCATCAGCTGGATGCCGACCAGGTTGATCAGCCACCACGGGACGCCGGGCCGGCGCTGCTCCCGCAACTGCACGTAGCGCCAGTCCTCGTGGCTCAGGCCGCGCCAGGACAGCGCCCAGTTGGCGGTGAGCCGGACCGACCAGGCCAGCACCAGCAGCAGCACCGCGATCTGCCGGCCGGTCAGGGGTGGCGCGGAGAGCACCCAGGCGATCACGATCACCGCCGGGGCGACACTCCAGTACGGGTCGTAGAGGCTCGCGTTGGCGACCAGCAGGCTCGCCAGGAACACCACGACGGTGGCGGTGAGGTCGGCGTAGAAGGTGACCGGCAGCGGGTGCGGCCCGGTCACGAGCGCGGCGACCGCCCACGCGGCGAGGCCGGCCGCCACGTAGGCGAGGGTCACGACGGCGAACCCGGCCGGCCGCGATGAGCCGGCCAGGTTCCCGCCGATCCGGTAGGTCATAGACGGATGTTAATGGCCTACGACTCAGTTGGGCAGGGCCACCGCCTGCGGGGCCGGACGGCGGGTGGTGGTCCCGTCGCCGAGCTGCCCGTTGGCGTTGTTGCCCCAGCACCACAGGGCGCCGCCGGTCCGCAGGCCGCAGCCGTGGTAGCCGATCGCGAAGTCACCGGTCCAGTCGGTGGCCGTGCCGATGCGGGTCGGGGCGTACCGGTTGGTGGTGGTCCCGTCGGCGAGCTGGGCCTCCATGTTGTTGCCCCAGCACCACAGGCTCCCGTCGGTACGCGAGGCGCACGCCGAGTTGTCGTTGCCGGTGACCCTGGTCCACGTGGCGGCGTCACCGACCCGGACCGGCGTGGTCTGGAAGGTCCCGCTCTGGCCGAGCTGCCCGTACCCGTTCTCGCCCCAGCACCACAGGGTCCCGTCGGTCCGGGTGCCGCAGGTGAACGCGTACCCCGCGGTGATGCTGCTCCAGGTGGTCAGGGTGCCGACCTGCTCGGGCGCGGCCCGGTAGTTGAGGATGCCCAGCCCGAGCTGCCCGGTCGTGCTGTCGCCCCAGCACCACAGGGTCCCGTCGGTCCGGAGGGCGCAGGTGTGCGCGAACCCGGTGGTCACCTTCGCCCAGTTGCTCGCGGTGCCGACGCGTACCGGGGCGGTCTCGGTGTAACCGCCGGCGCCGAGCTGCCCGGACCGGTTGAAGCCCCAGCACCACAGCGAGCCGTCGGTGCGGACGCCGCAGGTGTGGCTGTCGCCGGCGCTGACCGTCGCCCAGTTGGTGGCGGTGCCGACCTGGACCGGCGCGTTGCGGGTGGTGGTGGTGCCGTCGCCGAGCTGGCCGCGGAAGTTGTTGCCCCAGCACCATAGGGTGCCGCCGGTGCGGACCGCGCAGTTGTGCAGGAAGCCGGCGTCGATGGTGACCCAGTCGGTGGCGGTGCCGACGCGGCCGGGGGTGGTCCGGTGGGTGGTGGTGCCGTCGCCGAGGGCGCCGGTGTAGTTGCCGCCCCAGCACCACAGCGAGCCGTCGGCGGGGATGGTGCAGGTGTGTGCGTAGCCGGTGGTCACGGCGGGTGTGGTGGCGGCGGTGGCTGGGCTGCCGATCAAGCCCAGGGCCACCACCGCCATCGTGAGGACGAGGAGGCGGAACCTAGCCATCTGATCACTCCGGGGGATGGGGAAACGGGTGATTTCTGGGAGCGCTCCCAGAGTCATACCATCGACCGGAGAGAATGGCCAGGGTCGGGCCGGCAGGTCAGGCGAACAGTGAGAAGACGTGAACCGTCGTCGATCGGTAGGTCTCGCCCGGCCGCAGCACCGTCGACGGGAAGCCGGGCTGGTTCGGGCTGTCCGGGAAGTGCTGCGTCTCCAGCGCGAACGCGTCGCCCTGACGGTAGGTGAGACCGGCCCCGCCGCGCAGCTTGCCGTCCAGGAAGTTGCCCGAGTAGAACTGCAGACCCGGCTCGGTCGTCTCGATGGTCAGCTCACGCCCGCTCGACGGGTCACGCACGACCGCCACCGCCCGCAGCCCGTCGCCGTCGTTGAGCACGTAGTTGTGGTCGTAACCACGGCCGATCCCGAGTTGCGGGTGCTCGCCGCGGATCCGCTCGCCGATCGGGTGGAACTCGCGGAAGTCGAACGGCGTGCCCGCCACCGGCGCGATCTCCCCGGTCGGGATCAGCGTCGCGTCCACCGGCGTGAAGTGCTCCGCGTCGATACGCAGCAGATGGCCCTCGGCACTGCCGCTGCCCTCGCCGGCCAGGTTCCAGTAGGCGTGGTTGGTCAGCGCCACCACCGTCGCGCGGTCGGTCGTCGCCTCGTAGTCCAGCCGCAGCGCGTCCCGCTCGTCGAGGGTGAAGGTGACGCTGACCTGGAGCGTCCCCGGGAAGCCCTGCTCGCCGTCGGCGGAGGTGTAGCTCATCCGCACGCCGTTCGTCACCTCGGTGGCCGACCAGACCCGCTGGTCGAAACCGTGCGAGCCGCCGTGCAGGGTGGTCTGGCCCTCGTTCTGCGCGAGCTTGTAGCTCTCCCCGTCGAGCGTGAAACCGCCGCCCGCGATGCGATTCGCATACCGCCCCACCGTCGCGCCGAAGAACGGGTTGCCGGCCAGATAGGCGGGATCGGTGTACCCGGCGAGGTCGGCGAACCCGAGCGTCACGTTGCCGAGGTTGCCGTCGCGGTCCGGCACCAGCACGGACTGGATCGTCGCGCCCCAGGTGAGGATCGACACGGACACGCCGCCCGCGTTGGTCAGCGTCCACTTCTCGATGCCCGTGCCGTCGGCCAGCTCGCCGAATGTCACCCTGTCGATACTCGTCATGGGCGCTCATCGTGCCAGATAAGCGGTCGCTGTTAACGCTCACCTCGGTCGGTAGGCTCACCGGCATGCGCTACGACTGTCACCAGCACCTCTGGCCTCCGGCGCTGGTCACAGCGTTGCGCGAGCGCGACGCCCTGCCGTATCTGCGGGACTGGACGCTGTATCTGGCGGGCGAGAACCCGTACCGGGTGGACCCGGCCGCCCACGATGTGGAACGCCGGCGCGCCGCCGAGCACGCCGACCGGGTCCTCGTCTCGCTCTCCAGCCCGCTCGGCATCGAGCACGCCCCCGACGGCGCCGAGCTGATCGACATCTGGCACGCGAGCGCCCTCGGCCTGCCCGACCCGTTCCACCTCTGGGCCGCCGCGTCGGTGGCGGAACCCGACCCGGCCGCCCTGACCCGGGTGCTCCGCGAGGACCGCGTCGCCGGCCTGCAGCTGCCCGCCACGGCGCTCGGCAGCCCGGACGCCCTCGGTCACGTCGCGCCGCTGCTGGAGGTGCTCGAACGCTCCGGGAAACCGCTGCTCGTGCATCCGGGGCCGGCTCCCGTCGAGGCCGGTGAGCTGCCCGGCTGGTGGCCGGCGCTGGTGCCGTACGTCGCGCAGATGCACCGCTCCTGGATGGCCTGGCACGTCGCCGGGCGGGCACGCCACCCCACCCTGCGCATCGCGTTCGTCGCCCTGGCCGGCCTCGCCCCGCTGCACCACGAACGCCTCGCCGCCCGCGGCGGCCCGGCCTTCACCCCCGACCCGGACGTCTACTACGAGACGTCGTCCTACCACTCCGACGCGATCGCCGCCGTGGCCCGCGTCGTCGGCCCGGCCGCCGTCGTGCACGGCTCCGACCGGCCCTACGCCGAGCCGCTGGACCCCATCGCATTCCACGGCGGCTACTTCACCGCGAACCCGTCCCGCCTACTGCAAGACCCCTCATCCGGTACGAACCACACCTGACCAACCGCATTCCACCCTGTCCCGGGCCGGCCCCGCGACGGGGCTGCCCGCTCCCGGCCGACAGCGCGGCCGCCGGGCGTATGCGACGGTTACGCTGGACGGACGTCACCACTCTCGATGGATTCGGGGGCCGCCGATGACCGACCGCAAACCACTCGGCATGAGCTACGAGTCGTGGATCGACCAGCAGATCACCGAGGCCGCCGAGCGTGGCGACTTCGACAACCTGCCCGGCACGGGCAAGGCCCTGCCCCCGGGCGCCGACGACGAGGACTGGTGGTTCCGCGACTACCTGGAGCGCGAGGAGGTCTCCGCCGACGCCGCGCTGCCCCTGCCGCTGCTGCTGCGCAAGGAGGCCGACACCCTCGACGCCACCGTCCACGACCTGCCCACCGAGGAGAAGGTCCGGGCCGCGGTCGCCGACCTGAACAGGCGCATCACCGAGTCGTGGCGGCTGCCGGCCCAGCCCGGCCTGTTCGTCCGCAAGGTCGACCCGGAGCCGGTGGTCGCCGGCTGGCTGGCCACCCGACCGGCCCCGCCGCCGCCGGAGGAGCCGCCCGCGCCGGTCCCCGTCCCGTGGTGGCGCCGTCTCTTCACCCAGCCCGGCTGACTCAGGGCCGGTAGCACTCGTTCTCGTCGACGATCTGGACCCCGATCACCGTCTGCGGTCCGTCGGCCTGATCGAAGAACCAGGTGTCGTCCGGGCCCAGACACGTCTGCGATCCGTCCGACATCTCCAGCCACGCCGAGTCGTCGATCCGGGAATTGTAGGCGGCATACGCGTACCGGGCCCTCGGCCCCAGTTTCTGGAAATGCCGGGTGATGTCGCGGAACGCCGACGTCGGTTTACGCGCGAGCCAGTCCGCGCTGGTCAGGTAGAAGCAGACCCGCGGATAATCGCAGCCGAACCGGCCGTCGGCGTACGCCGGAGAAGCGCTCACAGCGGGAATGGCGCCGGCCGCCATAATCGTCGTGGCGGTGAGCGCGATCATGTTCTTTCGCATTGCCGGTCCCCGTTTCAGGTCGTCGCCGAACAGTCGCTGACCATCGTGCCCGCGCCCGGCGGGGCCCGTCGGCGTACCGGACTTTCCTGGTCGAACGGCCGAAACCCCGCTCAGCCGTGCGGATCGGCCCAGCGGGTAATCCGGAGGGCGGTCCGCAGCCGTATGCACGGTCGTGGACTACGACACGATCACCTTCGCGCTGGCGGCCGGGCTGCTCGCGGCGTTCAACCCGTGCGGGTTCGCGCTGCTGCCGTCGTTCCTGGCGCTGCTGGTCGCCGGTCCCGGTGGCGTGCTGCGGGCGCTGCGCCTGTCGGCGGCGATGACGGCCGGCTTCGTCACCGTCTTCGGCCTGATCGGGGTGGTGCTCGCGGTGACGACCGTGCCGATCCAGCGGCACCTGCCGTGGGCCGCCGTGGTCACCGGCGGCGTCCTGGTCCTGCTGGGCGCCTGGCTGCTGTCCGGGCGGGAGCTGCAGGTCCCGCTCCCACGGCCGGCCGCCGGGTCCCCGGCCGGCTCGGTGCTGGCGCTGTACGGCTACGGCGCCTCCTACGCCGTGGCGTCGCTGTCCTGCACGATCGCGCCGTTCCTGGCCGTGACCGGCCTGGTCTCCGGCGGCGCGGACCTCCGGTCGGGGGTGGCCGCGTTCGTGGCCTACGGCGTGGGCATGGGGCTGGTGGTAGGCCTGCTGGCGATGCTCGTCGCGTTCGCCCGGGAGGCGACCGTCCGGCGTACCCGGGCCGTGCTGCCCTGGATCTCCCGGCTGTCCGGGGCGTTCCTGCTGGCGGCCGGGCTCTACGTGACCTACTACGGCTGGTACGAGCTGCGCCTGGCCGCGGGCGGCTCCCCCGCCGACCCGGTGATCGGGGCGGTGGGGGAGCTCCAGGGCGCCGTCACCACGTGGCTGGACGCCATCGGGATCGGCTGGACGGCCGCCGCCTTCGCCGTGGTGGCGCTGCTCGCCGTCGTCACCCGCCTGCGTGCCGCCTCAGGTGCCCGCGAGTGACCCGCCGATGCCGCCGACGCTGAAGTACCGGTTGAGCGTGGTGAAGACGATCACCGGCGGCAGCATCATCACGACCGCGAGGGCCATCACCGAGCCCCAGTCGGTCCCGTTCTGCTGGAAGAACGACTGGACCCCGATCGGCAGGGTGAACCGCTCCTCCGACCGCAGGAAGACGATCGCCACCAGGTAGTCGTTCCAGGACACCAGGAACGTGAAGATCGCCGTCGACAGCACCCCGGGCAGCGAGTTGCGCAGCACGATCCGGGTGAACCCGGTGAACAGCGACGCGCCGTCGATCCAGGCCGCCTCCTCCAACGACACCGGGATCGTGTCGATGTAGGCGGCCATCATCCACACCGCCACCGACATCGACGCCCCGACGTAGACGATGCCCAGCCCGATCAGGTTGTCGACCAGGCCGATCTCGGCGAACAGCAGGAACAGCGGGATCACCGCCGTGATCACCGGCAGCGACTGCACGACGAAGAGCAGCAGCGAGTACGCCGACACGGCCCGGCTGCGGCCGCGGGACAGCACGTACCCGGCCGGGGCGGCGACGGCGACCGACACCAGCACGGTCGCCAGCGTGACCCCGAGACTGTTGGCCAGCCAGATCAGGGTCGGCACGTCGGTGAAGACGTGGGTGAAGTTCGCGATGCCGAAGGAGGCGGTGCTGCCCGAGGCCACGCCCGGCCGCAACGCCAGCACCAGCACCGCCGCCACCGGCACGAGCACGACCCCGGTGATCACCAGGAGCAACCCGAACCGCCACCACTGGCCGCGGCTGTCAGCGGTCCTCATGCATGAGCCTTTCTGATCTGGCGGTACAGCGCCACCGACACGACGACCAGGCTCAGGGTCATCACGAAGGCGATCGCCACGCCTGGGCCGACCTGGAAGTTCTGGAAGACGGTGCGGTAGGAGAGCACCACCAGCGACGTGGTGGCGTCGACCGGGCCCCCGCCGGTGAGCAGGTAGATGGTCGGGAAGTCGTTGACGCAGAAGATCGTCATGAGGATCCACGAGATGTACGTCGACCGGGCGATCATCGGCAGCGTGATGTGTGCGAACTGCTGCCACCGGGTCGCGCCGTCGACGTCCGCTGCCTCGTAGACGGCCCGGTCCACGCCGGTCAGCGCCGCGCTGATCATCATCATCATGAACGGGACGCTGATCCACACCTTGAAGACGCAGACCGTGATCCGTGCCCATACCGGGTCGGCCAGGAACAGCGGCGTGCCCAGGCCGAGCGCGTGCACCAGCGTCGGCAGCAGGCTCTGCGGGGTGGCGACCAGCCAGTTCCACGCCGTGGACGACACCACGACCGGGACCACCCAGGGCAGCAGGAGCAGTGTCTTGAACACGGTCCGGCCCGGGATGCGGGTGCGCAGCAGCAGGGCCAGGCCGAGCCCGCCCAGCCAGCTGCCGAACACCCCGACGGCGGTGAAGATCAGGGTGAACCGGACCGATCGCCAGAACGCGGGGCTGGTCAGCGTGTCCCGGTAGTTGTCCAGGCCGACGAAGTCACCCGGGTCGATCAGGGTGCCGTCGCGTACCGACTGGACGGCCGCGTAGACCAGGGGATAAGCGTTGATCAGGACCAGCAGCGCCAGCGAGGGCGCGACCAGCAGGAGCAGGGTCCGCCGGGCCCGGGTCACTTCACGATCGCCTGCAGCGCGCCCTGCAGCGTGCTCAGCGCGGCCTTCGGCTCGCCGCCGGCCAGGACGGTCTGGGCGAACTGGGTGAGCGGCTGGCTGGAGTCGACCGCGGCCAGTCCGCCGAACAGGGTCGTCGACCGGCTGGCGAAGGTCTTGGCGACCGGCGCCCACTCGGCGATGATCTTCGCTTTCTGGGTCTGCTTCTGGAAAGCGGGCAGCGCGACGATCGACTTCAGCACCGGCAGGCCGGCCACCACGTTCTGCTGCCAGAGAGCCTTCATGTTGCGGATGTAGTACGACAGGAACGCCTCCGAGCCGGCGGTGGACGGCGTGTTGGCGTACATCATGATGTTGTTCTGGAAGACCAGCCCCGCCTTGGCGCCGCTCGGCCCGGTCAGCGGGCTCATCACCCGCAGGTCGCCGTCGGTCTCGCCGGTGTCGGTGTCGAGGCCGGCGGTGTGGACGCCCATGGCGACCTTCTTCATCTTCCACTGCGTGATCAGGTTGTCGGTGGTGTAGCTGATCGACGCCGGGTCGACCGCCTTCGCCTTGACCAGCTCCTGCACGAACCGCATCGCCTCGAGGTTGGCGTCGGTGACCACGTCGACCTTGCCGTCCGGGTCGAACAGGCCGCCGCCGTTGTTCAGCATCATCAGCAGCAGGCCCTGGCTGCCCAGGTTGTTGCCGGCGCCGGTGCCGGTGCCGAAGCCGAAGATCCCCTTGGCGGCCAGCGTCCGGCTCGCGGTCAGCAGCTCGTCCCAGGTGGTCGGCACGGCGACGCCGGCCTCGTCGAGCAGCGACTTGCGGTACCACCACACGCGGAAGTCGAGCTGCCACGGCACCGCCGCGTAGCCCTTGGCGGTCTTCATCGCGTCGACCTGTCCGGGCAGGAAGTCGTCGAGCGTGCCGTCCTTGCGGAACTGCTCGATCACGTTGTCGGCGTACGCGATGGCCCCCTGGTCGGCGAACTGGAACGCCTGGAAGCCGCCGCCGGTGCTGACCGCCGGTCCGGTCTTCGAGGCGATCGCCGAGGAGAACGTCTGCGCGAAGTTCGCCCACTGGATCTCCTGGTATCCGGCCGCGGGCAGGTCGCCGGCCGGCTGGTACGCCTCGGTGAGCTTGCGGGCCGCGGCCGTGTAGTCGGCCTGTCCCCACGGCATGTCCCAGAACTTGAGCTTGCCGCCTCCGGACGCGGATCCGCCGCCGCACGCGGACAGCAGCGTTCCGCCGGCGACGGCGGCGCCGAGGCCGAGGAAGGCGCGACGGGTGTGTTTCGAGCGCATGGGTGCTCCTTCGCAGGTCGACATTCAGGGGAAACGTCCTGGACGTTAGGCAGCCGTGCGTTGTTCGTGTTCGGTCGTCGGCGCTGAACAAAGAACCCTGAACAACGTCGATTCGTGGGAGCGGTCCCAGTCGCTGTCGCCCCAGTTGAGGGCGTCGTATATACAGCAGGTGTGCCGCGTCGGGAACGTCCGCTGGAGTCCGAGGACTCGCCGCTGCTGCGGTTCGCCGGTGATCTGCGGCGGCTGCGCAGGCGTGCGGGCGAGCCGACGTACCGGGAACTCGGCAGGCGGACCAACTACTCGGCCGCCGCGCTGTCCGAGGCGGTGTCCGGCCGGCGCCTGCCCAGCCTCGCCGTCACGGTCGCGTTCGTGCGCGCCTGTGACGGCGACGCCGACGCGTGGAGCGCCCGCTGGCGGGAGCTGGCCGCCGGGCAGCCGGGCGCGCCGGGGGAGGCGCCGCCGCCGTATGTCGGGCTGGCCGCCTACCAGGTCGAGGACGCCGATCGCTTCTTCGGCCGGGAGGCCCTCACCGAGACGCTGCTGGCGCTGGTCGAGGAGCGGCCGTTCGTCGGTGTCTTCGGCGCGTCCGGCGCCGGCAAGTCGTCGCTGCTGCGTGCCGGGCTGGCCGCCCGGTCGCCGCGTGCGGCCCTGGTCGTCACGCCGGGCGCCGATCCGGTGGACGAGTTCGCCGTCGCGGTGGCCGCGCTCGCCGACGAGCCGGCCGGCCGGGTCCGCGACGACCTGGCGGCCGACCCGCAGGCGCTGCGCGGCTGGCTGGCGAAGGCCGCCGACGACCTGCTGCTGGTGGTCGACCAGTTCGAGGAGTGCTTCACGCTCTGCGACGACACCGGGCGGGACTGGCTGATCCGCGCGCTGACCCTGGCGGCCGGGCCGCGCAGCCGGGTGGTGATCGGGGTCCGGGCCGACTTCTACGGCCACTGCGGCGCCCACCCCGATCTGGTGGCCGCGCTGCACCGGGCTCAGGTGCTGGTCGGCCCGATGTCCATCGAGGAGTTCCGGTGGGCGGTGACCGAGCCGGCCACCCGGGCCGGGGCGTCGCTGGAGACCGCGCTCGTGGCCCGGCTGGTCTCCGATGCGGCCGGGCAGCCGGCCGCGCTGCCGCTGGTGTCGCACACGCTCGCCGAGGCCTGGCGGCGGCGGCGCGGGCTGGCGCTCACCCTGACCGGCTACGAGGACGTCGGGGGCATCCGGTACGCGCTGGCCCGTACCGCCGAGGAGACCTTCGGTGCCCTGGACGAGCCGGGCCAGGCCGCGGCCCGGCGGTTGTTCCTGCGCCTGGTGGTGCCCGGCGACGGCACCGAGGACACCAAGCGCCGGGTGCCGCGGTCGGACCTGGACACGCCGGACGAGTTGCTCGAACGGCTGGCCGCCGCCCGCCTGATCAGCATCGACCGGGACAGTGTGGAGCCGGCCCACGAGGCGCTGCTGCACGCCTGGCCCCGGCTGGCCGGCTGGATCGCCCACGACCGGGAGGATCTGCGTACCCAGCACCGGATCGCCGAGGCCACCACGGTCTGGGAGGCGCACGGCCGTGACCCGGACACCCTCTATCGTGGCGCCCGGCTGGAGCAGGCCGCGCGGCTGCGGGAGCGGCTCACCGCGCGGGAGGCCGCGTTCGTCGACGCCGGCCTGGCCGCGGAACGCGCGGTCGCGGTCGCCCGCCGCCGGTCGGCCCGCCGCCGCAGCATGCTGATGATCGGGCTGGCCGTGCTCACCGTGCTGCTGGCCGGCACGTCGATCGTCGCGGTCGCCGCCCAGCGGTCGGCCACGCTGCAGCGCAACGAGGCGCTGTCGTTGCGGGCCACCGACGCGGCCCGTGGACTGCTGGGGTCACGGCCGTACGAGGCGGAGGCGCTGGCGCTGGCCGCCTATCGGATCGCCCCCACCGCCGAGTCCCGTGACATGCTGGTGCTCGCGCACGCCGCCGCCGAGGCGGGCACCCTCGGCCTCGGCTATGTGACCACCCCCGGCCGGATCGCGATCACCATGCAGCCGGCCTTCGGCGACCGGCCCGCCACCGAACAGCTGTGGCGCCCGAGCAACGGCTCGTGGACACCCGCCGGTGAGCTGCCCACCGGCGAGAATTCCTTCCTGTACGCGATGAGCGCCGACGAGCGCCGGGCGCTCTACTGGGGTGGCGACCGCTCGATCCTCTGGGACCTCGCCGATCCGGACCGCCCCCGCCGGATCGAGGTGCCGGGCCAGTTGCGGATGGTGAACGATCTCGGCCGCGACGGCTCCCTGCTGACCGGTGTGTCCGACGACAAGGCGGCCCTGGTGTGGCAGGTCAGCGACGGTGCGTTGCGGCGTCTGCCGGCGACCGGTGTCACCGGCACGGCTGTGCTGGCGGACGGGTCGGGCATCGTGTTGTGCCGGCGCGACGAGAGCGGGTTCCTGCTGGAGCAGTGGACGCTCGACGGCTCCCGGGTCGCCACACTGCTGCGGGCGCCGTCCTCGATGACGCCGTTCGCCGGACCCGGTGGCCTGATCGCCGCGGTCCAGGAGAACGGCCAGGTGCTGCTGCTGGACGCGAGCGACCCGCTTGCCGTGCGCACGATCGCCCGGATCGAGGGGGTGAGCTATCCGCCCATGGTCACTTTCGATCCGGCCGGCCGGACGGTGGCCCTGACCGCCTCGGACCGCGTGCGGCTGGTCAGTGTGGCGTCCGGGGAGACGTTGATGTCGATCGACACCCGGGGTCTGGGTCTGTTCTCGCCGCGCATCGAGGACGATCGGCTCGCCGTGCTCCAGGGGCGGGGCGAGCTGTGGCATCTGGACAGCGACCTGGCCCGGGTGATCCGGGAGGTGTGCGCGGCCCGGCCGCTCGCCGTGGACTGGGACCGGTATTTCCCGGGAACCGGCCCGCGGCGTCTGTGCCCGTGACCGGGACGGTGTCAGAGGAGCGCGGCGAGAGTGGGCAGCAGCGCGGCGGCCCGGGTGAGGTCGGTGTCCAGGGGACGGTCGGTGAGGTCGTCGGAGAGCTGGGCCGCGGCCAGGTCGTACGCCTCGCGCAGGGTGCCGGTGGTGAGGCGCTCGGGGGAGAGGCGCAGGGCGCGGACGGCGGCGACCAGCTCGGCGCCGAGCAGGGTCGGGGCGAGGCGTGTCATGGTCCGCAGCGTGCGGGCGCCCTGGGTGGCGAAGCTGGCGTGCTCCTCCAGGCCGAGGGAGATCGACACGGTGCCGGACACGGTCGGCTGGACCGTGACGCGCATCTCGGCGAGCAGGTCCTGCACCACGTACTCGGTGATCATCAGCCCGGAGCTGCCGGGCGGCCCGTCGGCCAGGAAGGCGCGCAGACCGGTCATGTCGGGGCGCATCAGCAGGCTGAGCCGGGCTGCGGAGAGCGACATCACCGGCAGGAAGGCGCCCCGGACCGCGTCCAGCCCGGCGGCGAGGGCGGCCGTGTGGAACTGGCCGTGGTGGTGCACGCCGTCCGCGGTGACCAGCGGGTTCTCCACGGCGGCGTTGATCTCGGCGGTGACCGCGGCGGTCAGCGTCTCGGCGGCGTGCAGGGCCGGGGCGGTGACCTGGGGGACCACCCGCAGGCCGAACGGGTCCTGGAGACGCAGCGCCGGGGAGGCTCCACTGACCAGGGTGTGCAGCGTGTTGGTCACGGCGATCTGGTGCGGATGCGCGCGGGCGGCGTGCACGGCAGGATCGTAGGCCTCGGGGTTGCCGCGCAGCGCCAGGAAGGAAAGCGCGGCGATGATCGTTGAGGCGCGTAGATGACGGTGGACGTCCGAGACGGCCAGGGCGGAGGTGGCGACGGTGAGAGCGCTGGAGCTGATCATCGGCAGGGCGTCGGTGGCGTCCAGCTCGACGGCCGGCGCGGCGCCGCTGCGCCACGGGCGGTCCCCGGCGAGGGTCAGGGTGAGTTCGGCGAGCGCAGACAGGTCGGAGGTGCCGATGGCGCCCCAGCGGTGCAGGGTGGGCACGGCGCCGTCGTGCAGGGCGGTGGCGAGCGCCTCGGCGACCCGGCGGGAGACGCCGGAGCCGCCGGCGAGGAGCTGGTTGAGGCGTACGGCCATGACCGCCCGCGCGGTACGGTCGTCCTCCTCCGGCCCGACGCCGGCGCAGTGGCTGCGCAGCAGGCGCAGCGCATGACCGTCGGGGTCGCCGGCCTGTTCGTGCCGGTTCGCGCCGACGCCGGTGTTGGCGCCGTAGACGGCTCCCCGGGCCTGCGCGCCGCGGAGCCCGCTGTGCCGTTCGTCGACGAGGGTGAGGGCCGCGGGATCGACGGTGATCCCGGTCGTGCCGGAGGCGATCGTCTCCAGCTCGGGGATCGTCAGGGAGTGACCATCTAGCCGGACCTGCACGAAGTCTCCAGAACCGTGACCGAACGTTGACACATTATTCACTACTTAGCGAGTATGAATAGTATGATTCATAAGATCAACTGGGAGTGCCATGATCACATTCGAGGACGTCGTCAAGGTATACCCCGGCGGCGCCACGGCGGTGGACCACCTCAGTCTCGAGCTGCCCACCGGCAAGATCACCGTGCTGGTCGGGCCCTCCGGTTGCGGTAAGACCACCTCCCTGCGGATGATCAACCGGATGGTCGACCCGACCTCCGGCCGGATCCTGATCGACGGCCGCGACGTCACCCAGCAGGACGCCGCGCAGCTGCGGCGGGGCATCGGCTACGTCATCCAGCACGCCGGGCTGTTCCCGCACCGGACCGTGCTGGACAACGTGGCGACCGTCCCGGTGCTGCTCGGCAAGACCCGCCGGGAGGCCCGTACGGCCGCGCTCGGCCTGCTCGAGCGGGTGGGCCTGACCGCCGACTTCGCCAAGCGCTACCCGGCCCAGCTCGGCGGCGGTCAGCAGCAGCGTGTCGGGGTGGCCCGGGCGCTCGCCGCCGACCCGCCGATCATGCTGATGGACGAGCCGTTCAGCGCCGTCGACCCGGTGGTCCGGGCCCAGTTGCACGCCGAGTTCCTGCGCCTGCAGCAGGATCTGGGCAAGACCATCGCGATGGTGACCCACGACATCGACGAGGCGATCAAGCTGGGCGACCATGTGGCGGTGCTCCGTACCGGTGGCCGGCTGGCCCAGTTCGCGACGCCGCGGGAGCTGCTGGCCGCGCCGGCCGACGACTTCGTGGCCTCCTTCGTGGGACGCGACCGCGGCCTGCGCAGCCTCTCCTTCGACAGCGCCGCCGAGCTGCCGGTCCGCCCGGTGGACGGCATCGAGCTGGACGACGCCGGCCGGCCGGTCGGGCTGCCCGGCGTCTTCACCAAGGACGACTCGCTGCGCGTGGTCACCGACCTGGTGATCAGCTCGCCGGGCGGGGTGGCGGTGCGGGTCGGGCCGGACGGGGCCGCCGACGGGCTGGTCAGCCACCACGACCTGGCCGACTATCTGGCGAGCCGCCGCTCATGATCCAGTATCTGACGAACAACCACGAGATCGTCTGGCAGGCGTTGCAGGAACATCTGTATCTCGCGCTGCTGCCGATCCTGTTCGGGTTCGCCATCTCGCTGCCGCTGGGTTATCTGGCGGTGCGGTTCTCGTGGCTCTACCACCCGCTGATCAACACGTTCGGGGTGCTCTACTCGATCCCGTCGCTGGCGCTGTTCGTGTTCCTGCCGGTCATCCTCGGGACCAAGGTGCTGTCCCCGGTCAACGTGGTGGTGGCGCTGACCGTCTACACGGTGGCGCTGCTGGCGCGTACGGTCGCGGACGGCCTGCGCTCGGTCGATCCGGTGGTGGTGCAGGCGGCCACCGCGATGGGCTACCGCCGTACCCGCCGGTTGATCGACGTCGAGCTGCCGATCGCGCTGCCGGTCGTCCTGGCCGGTCTGCGGGTCGCCACGGTCTCCAACATCAGCCTGGTCAGTGTCGGCTCGCTGATCGGCATCGGCGGCCTCGGGCAGCTGTTCACCCGCGGCTTCCAGCTGTTCTACCTGGAGCCGATCCTGGTCGGCATCATCCTGTCGGTGGTGCTCGCCGCCATCGCCGACCTGATCATCGTGCTCGTGCAGCGGGCCGTCACCCCGTGGACGCGTGCCGCATGAACTTCTCCTACCTGACCGATCCGGCCCACTGGGACCCGAGCAACCCCGGCAGCATCCCGAACCTGATCCTGTCGCACCTGGGCTACACCGCGCTGGCCCTGCTGATCGGCGCGGTGATCGCCCTGCCGGTCGGGCTCTACATCGGGCACACCGGCAAGGGCTCGTTCATCGCCATCAACGCGGGCAACGCCGGCCGGTCGCTGCCCACCCTGGGCCTGCTGATGCTGATGGTCACCCTGCTCGGGCTGGGCCTGCTGCCGGTGCTGATCGCGCTGACCGTCCTGGTCATCCCACCGATCCTGACCTCGGCGTACGCCGGGATGCGCAACCTGGACCACCGGGTCGTCGACGCCGCCCGGGGGATGGGCATGCGCCCCTGGCAGGTGCTCACCCGCGTCGAGCTCCCGATGGCGCTGCCGATCATGCTCAGCGGTTTCCGCAACGCCGCCCTGCAGGTGGTCGCGACCGCCACCGTGGCGGCCGCGGTCGGGCTGGGCGGGCTGGGCCGGCTGCTGATCGACGGCCTGGCCGTCAACGACTACTCCCGAGTGCTGGCCGGCGCCATCGTCGTCGCCGCCCTGGCCGTACTCGTCGATCTCTTTCTGGCGCTGATCCAGCGCCTGATCGTCTCACCCGGATTGAAAGGCTCGTAGAGAATGAAGCGCATCGTCGCTGCAGTCGCCATGGCGCTCACGCTCACCGCGTGCGGCGCGAACTCTGATCCGCTGTCCAACGAACCGGCCTCGTCCGGCGCCGCCGGTGGTGGCGCCGTCACCGTCGGCTCGGCGAACTTCCCGGAGAGCCAGCTGCTCGCCGAGATCTACTCGCAGGCCCTGGAGGCCAAGGGCGTCAAGGTCACCCGCAAGTTCAACATCGGCGCCCGCGAGGTCTACCTCAAGGCGCTGCAGGACGGCTCGATCTCGCTGCTCCCGGAGTACAACGGCGCCCTGCTGGCCGCGCTCTCCCCGAACGGGATCCCGGCCGGGGTGAGCAGCCCCGACGCGGTGCTCACCGAGCTGAAGAAGGTGCTGCCGTCCGGCACCGAGGTGCTGGCCCAGTCGGCCGCCGAGGACAAGGACACCCTGACGGTCAGCGCGGACACCGCCACGAAGAACAACCTGAAGACCATCGAGGACCTCAAGGCGGTCGCCCCCACGCTGGTCGCCGGCGGCGGTCCCGAGTTCTCCGAGCGTCAGCAGGGCCTCAAGGGCCTCAAGGAGGTGTACGGCGTCGAGTTCAAGGAGTGGAAGCCGCTCGACCCGGGTGGCCCGCTGACGGTCAACGCTCTCAAGGACGGGGACATCCAGGTCGCCAACCTGTTCTCCACCGACTCGTCGATCGTGACCAACAAGTTCGTCACGCTGGCCGACCCGAAGAACCTGTTCACCTCGCAGAACATCATCCCGCTGATCCGCAAGGAGGCGAACAGCGCGACGGTGACCGGCGCTCTGGACGCGGTCTCCGGCAAGCTGACCACCGAGAACCTGACCAGCTACCTGGCCCAGGTGCAGGTGGACAAGAAGGACATCACCGTGGTGGCCAAGGCGTTCCTCTCGGAGAACGGCCTCGGCTAGGTTCGTCGACAGAGACGCCGCCCTCCGGGGCGGCGTTTTTGTTTCCGGCGGATGTCTTGACGGCTGTACTCGCTGGTATCTATCTTTGCCGCAAAGATTTTCAGAAAGTTTCAAGCCTGTTGCTGCAAGGGCTTGCAACCTTCCCCCCTTTGCCCGGAGGTAGATGTGGACAGTCCCCGCAGGCGGCGACGTCTGACCCGCATCCTGGCCGCCGCCACCCTCGCCGTCGGCGTCGGCGGCTTCGGCGTCGCCCAAGTGCTCACCGGCCCGGACGCCTTCGCGTCGCCGCCCGGCGAGAAGGACGTCACCGCTGTCATGTTCGAGTGGAGCTTCGCCTCGATCGCGCGCGAGTGCACCACCACCCTCGGCCCGCTCGGGTACGGCTACGTGCAGGTCTCCCCGCCGCAGGAGCACATCCAGGGCAGCCAGTGGTGGACCTCCTACCAGCCGGTGTCGTACCAGATCGCCGGCCGCCTCGGTAACCGCGCCGCCTTCACCAACATGGTGAACACCTGCCACGCGGCCGGTGTCAAGGTCGTCGTCGACACGGTGATCAACCACATGTCCGCGGGCTCCGGCACCGGCACCGGCGGCACCTCGTACTCCAAGTACAACTACCCGGGCGTCTACTCCGACGCGGACTTCCACTCCTGCCGGACCGCGATCACCGACTACGCCAATCGCAGCAACGTGCAGGACTGCGAGCTGGTCAACCTGTCCGACCTGAACACCGGCAGCGACTACGTCCGCGGCAGGATCGCCGGGTACATGAACGACCTGGCGTCACTGGGCGTCGACGGCTTCCGGATCGACGCGGCCAAGCACATCGCCGCGGGCGACCTGTCCGGCATCAAGGCGAAGCTGAGCAACACCGGGGCGTACTGGAAGCAGGAGGTCATCTTCGGCTCCGGCGAGGCGGTCCAGCCGACCGAGTACACCGGCACCGGCGACGTCCAGGAGTTCCGGTT
This sequence comes from Actinoplanes philippinensis, assembly GCF_900113015.1. Classification (GTDB taxonomy): domain Bacteria; phylum Actinomycetota; class Actinomycetes; order Mycobacteriales; family Micromonosporaceae; genus Actinoplanes; species Actinoplanes philippinensis. Next base: position 67,791 of record NZ_FONV01000018.1, on the reverse strand, counting down.
CGCCCGTGACCTCAAGCGCGTCTTCCTCAACGAGAACCTCGCCTACCTGTCGAACTTCGGCACGGCGTGGGGCTACCTGCCCAGCAACCAGGCGGCCGTCTTCGTGGACAACCACGACACCGAGCGCGGCGGCGACACCCTCAGCTACAAGAACGGCTCGGCGTACACGCTGGCCCAGGTCTTCACGCTGGCCTGGCCGTACGGCGCGCCGGACGTCAACTCCGGCTACGAGTTCAGCAACAACGACGCCGGCCCGCCGAACAACGGGGCGGTCAGCGCCTGCTACGCCGACGGGTGGAAGTGCCAGCACGCGTGGCGGCAGATCGGCAACATGGTCGGGTTCCGCAACGCCACCCGCGGCACGGCGGTCACCAACTGGTGGTCCAACGGCGCCGACCAGATCGCCTTCGGCCGTGGCAGCAAGGGCTACGTCGCCATCAACCACGAGGGCGCCTCGCTGACGCGAACGTTCCAGACGTCTCTTCCGGCCGGGACCTACTGCGACGTCCAGCACGGCGACCCCACGGCCAACGGCGGATGCACGGGTACGACCTACGCCGTCAACTCGTCCGGCCAGTTCACCGCCACGATCGCCGCCGGTGACGCGGTCGCCCTCTACGTCGGCGCCAGCGGCGTGACCCCGACCACCTCGGTCTCGCCCACCCCGACCGGCACCGCCACGGCCGGCGCCGGCTTCAACGTCACGGCGACCACCACGCTCGGCCAGAACATCTTCGTCGTCGGCAACCAGGCGGCGCTCGGCAACTGGGCCCCGGCGAGCGCGGTCGCCCTGTCCGCCGCCTCCTACCCGGTGTGGAAGGGCACGGTGTCACTGCCCGCGGGCACGGCGTTCGAGTACAAGTACATCCGCAAGAACACCGACGGCAGCGTCACCTGGGAGTCCGGCAGCAACCGGACCGCCACGGTCCCGGCCGGTGGCCAGGTGACCCTGACCGACACCTGGCGCTGATCGCCACGCTCGCCGGCCGGCCCGGTCGCACCCCGTGCGGCCGGGCCGCGGTGTGATCACCCGTAGCTCCCGCGCCGGCTCCCGGTACAGGCGCTGTGCCGCTCAGCGCAGCGCCTCGACGAAACCGTCCAGGTTGTCCCACATCAGCACGTGCCCGGCGCCGGCGACCACCCGTACGTCACAGCCGGCGTCGCGCAGTGGCGCGAGCTCCTCCCGGGACAGCTCGCCGCTGATGTAGCGGCGCGGCCCCGCGGTCGAGGTTGGGCTCGGCCACGATAACCCGCACCTCCGGGCCGGCGCCGAGATCCTGATAGGCCATCGACGCCCCGGCCGGCGTCGCCACCGCGTAATGCATGCGCCGATCTTGCCGGGCCGCAGAGCCGGATCGCGCAGGACTGTCCCCGTCCGAGCGGGGTGGTGACGGAACGGCCCAAGTCGCTGATGCCGCGAAACCGTCCGTCAGCACGCCGTCACGCTGGACGTATGTCCACGGTATGACCGTAGAGATATATACGTCTGTCGTTTACTGATCCCCATACTGAACGCCACACATAGTCATGTGTGAATATCAGGTTCGGGGAGGAACCGAGTGAAGAGAGCCTTTGCGCTGACCAGCGCCACCCTGCTGGTCGGTAGCGCGCTCGTGGCCACCGCCACGAGCACCTCAGCCGCACCGCCGTCCCCCGTCGCCCCGCCGTCCGAGGCACAGGCCGCCGCCCGGGCGGAGAGTCACATCGCCGGCCGCCCCGCGGACATCGTGGCCGCCGACGGCGAGAGCTACCGGGTGTACCGCACGCTGGTCGACGCCAACGGCGCCGCGCACGTCCGCTACGACCGGCTCTACCACGGCCTGCGTGTCTACGGCGGTGACTTCGTCGTGCACAGCAAGCCCGGCGGCGCCTACGACGGCGCCTCGGTCGGCCTGCTGTCCCCGCTCTCGCTGAGCGTCACCCCGAAGGTCAGCGCCGCCAAGGCCACCAAGACCGCCGAGGCCAACTTCGAGGGCACCCGTACCGCCACCGGCGCCCCCGAGCTGTTCGTCGACGCGAGCACCGGCAACGGCCGCCTCGCCTGGGAGACCGTCGTCAGCGGCTGGGCCCCCGACAAGCAGACCCCGTCGCGCCTGCACGTCATCAGCGACGCGCAGACCGGCGCCTACATCGGCGAGTTCGACGAGATCGAGACGGTCGCCGGCACCGGCAACAGCGTCTACTCCGGCGCGGTGTCCGTCGACACGACGCTCTCCGGCTCCACCTACAGCATGATCGACCCGTCGCACGGCAACGGGCGTACCTGCGACATGAACAACGGCACCAGCACCTGCACCACCTTCACCGACGCCGACAACACGTGGGGCACCGGCGCCAACTCCAACCGCCAGTCGGCCGCCGTCGACGCCCACTTCGGCGCCGCCAAGACGTTCGACTACTTCAAGAACGTGCACGGCCGCAACGGCATCTTCGGCACCGGCGCGGGCGTGCCGTCCCGGGTCCACTACGGCAGCGCGTACGTCAACGCCTTCTGGGACGGCGCCCAGATGACCTACGGTGACGGCTCCGGCAACAACCGCCCGCTCGTCTCCCTCGACGTGGCCGGCCACGAGATGTCCCACGGCGTGACCGAGGCGGTCGTCTCCGGCGGCCTCACCTACTCCGGCGAGTCCGGCGGCCTCAACGAGGCCACCAGCGACATCTTCGGCAACATGGTCGAGTTCTACGCCAACACCTCCGCGGACCCGGGTGACTATCAGGTCGGCGAGAAGATCAACATCAACGGCAACAACACGCCGCTGCGGTACATGTACAACCCGACCCTGGACGGCTCGTCGCACGGCTGCTGGGCCTCCAACACCAACAGCATCGACGTGCACTACTCGTCCGGCCCGGGCAACCACTTCTTCTTCAACCTCGCCGAGGGCACCGGCGCCACCGCGTACGGCACCTCGCCCGTCTGCGGCTCGGCCCCCGCCGTCACCGGCATCGGCCGCGCCAAGGCCGAGAAGATCTGGTTCCGCGCCCTCGACTCGTACTTCACCTCCAACACCCGCTACTACCTGGCGTCGAACCTCGCCAACACGGCCCGCGCCTACACCCTGCGCGCCGCCACCGACCTGTACGGCTCGTGCTCCACCGAGTACAAGGCCGTCCAGGCCGCCTGGACCGCTGTCAACGTCGCCGGCAACGACGCCACCTGCTCCACCGGCAACGACTTCTCGCTGACCGCCAGCCCTGCCTCCGCCTCGGTGAACCCGGGCTCGTCGGCGACCGCCACCATCGCCACCGCCGTCACCAGCGGCAGCGCCCAGACGGTCGCCCTCACCGCCTCCGGCCTGCCGTCCGGGGTCACCGCGAGCTTCAGCCCGTCGTCGGTCACCGCCGGCGCCAGCTCCACGCTCACCCTGGCCACCACCACCGCGGCCGCCCCCGGCACCTACGCCATCACCATCACCGGCACCGGCACCGCGGCCACCAAGACGGCAACGTTCTCGCTGACCGTCAACGGCGCCGGCGGCAGCTGCTCCGGAACCAACGCCACCGACGTGACGATCCCGGACAACACCACCGTCACCTCGACGATCGCGATCAGCGGCTGCGCCCGCAACGCCTCGTCGACCAGCACCGTGGAGATCCACATCGTCCACACCTACGTCGGTGACCTGGTCGTCGCCCTCGTCGCCCCGGACGGCAGCGTCTACACGCTGCGCAACCGCAGCGGTGGCAGCGCCGACAACATCGACACCACCTACACCGCCAACGTCTCCTCCGAGGCGGCCAACGGCACCTGGACCCTGCGGGTCCAGGACGCCGCCAGCGCCGACACCGGCTACATCAACAGCTGGACCCTGACTCTCTGACAGAGCTCGGGTGACGGCATTCTCCGCGGTCATCGCCCTCGGGTGATGGCCGCGGAGTCCTGTGTCACCGCCTGCTCCGTCCCGGCGCAGGCGCTAAGCCGCCGTACGGAAAGGCCGATGGGACCAGGGTGAGAGACCGGTGGGCCGTCTCCTCCTGGACGCTGCTGGGCGCGGGCATGCCGACCGCGGTGTTCGTCGGCGTCGCCGCTCCTCCCGCCGCCACCTACGCCTACCTGGCCGGCGTCCTCGTCTGCGTGATCGCGGGCGCCGTCGGCATCCGCCACAACCTCCCCGCCGGCCACCGCCGCCCGTGGCTGCTCATCCTGGCCGCCATGGTGATGTCGCTGGCCGGCGAGTCGACCCGGGTGCTCGCCCCCGGCGGCACCGTGCTCGCCATGCTCCCCGACATCGCCCTGCTACCCATCTACCTGCTGCTCACCGCGGGCGTCGCCGACCTCGTCCGGCGAACCCGGGCCACCGCCGACGACCCGGCGCGCGTCGACGCCGCCCTCATCGGCGTCGCCGCCGCACTCCTGGTCTGGGCGCTGTGGATCGAACCGTGGATCACCGCCGGCGACCCCCGCTGGCAGAACCTGGTCGCGGCGGCCCTGCCCCTGGCCCCTGCACTGCTGGTCACCATCGCCCTGCCGGTGCTCCTGCTCGGCCGCGCCCGCGCCCCCGCGATGTGGTTCTTCGTCACCAGCGGCATGGCCCTGCTGGCGGCGAACATCGTGCTCGCCAACCGCGGCTGGTTCGTCCAGGGCCCCGACGGCATCCCGCTCAAGACCATGGGCGCCCTCGTCCTGGCCGCCGACTTCGCCAACGCCGCTTGCGTGCTGCACCCCACCGTGCCCGTCCTCACCGAACGTGTGCTGACCCGCTCCCACGAGCTGCGCCGGGGCCGCATCGCGATGATCACGGCCACGTTGTGCGTGCCGACGGTCCTCGGCGTGGCTGCGCCGCCGCGAGGTCAGACCTTTCTGCTGGTACGGGCCGCGCTCTCACTGGCACTCATCGGCGTCGTCGTCGCCCGTGTGGTCCGGGCCAACAACTCCCGCGCCCGCGCCGAACAGGAGGCCCGCTGGCGCGCCGAACACGACTCGCTGACCGGCCTGCCCAACCGGGAACGCCTCGCCGCCGCCGTCGCCCGCTGGACCGGCCCGGACACCCGGATCAGCCTGCTTCTCATCGACCTGGACCGGTTCAAACTCGTCAACGACCACTGGGGCCACGAGGTCGGCGACGAGATGCTGCGCGCCGCCGCCACCCGCATCACCGCCACCGTCCGCGCCGGCGACCTGGTCTGCCGCGCCGGCGGCGACGAGTTCGTGGTCGCCCTGACCGCGCCCGACGGCGACCCGGCGGCCGAACGTCTGGCCGGACGCCTCCTCACCGCCCTGGACGAGCCGCTGCCGCTGTCGGTCGGGCCGGTCGACGTCACCGCGTCCATCGGCATCGCGACCGCCGACGCCGGCACCGGCGCCGTGGAGCTGCTGCGTGACGCCGACACCGCGATGTACCGGGCCAAGGAGTCCGGCCGCAACCGCTACGCCGTCTTCGACCCCGGCCTGCGCGAACGCCTCCAACGCCGGGTCATCCTCGAACGCGCGCTGCGCGGCGCCCTCGACGGCGGCCAGCTCGACGTGCACTACCAGCCGCTCGTGCACCTGGCGACCGAACGGGTCGACGGGTTCGAGGCGCTGATGCGCTGGACCCACCCCACGCTGGGGCCGGTCTCCCCGGTCGAGTTCATCCCGATCGCCGAGGACACCGGTTTCATCGTCACCGCCGGGGCGTGGCTGCTGGAGGAGGCGGCCGCCCGTACCCGGGAATGGCGCGCGACCGCCCCCGTGCACGTGTCGGTCAACCTGGCCGTCCGCCAGCTACGCGAACCCGGCCTGGCCGAACGGGTCGGGGAGATCCTGATTCGTACCGGGCTCCCGCCGGAGGGACTGTGGCTGGAGGTCACCGAGTCCGGCTTCATGGACGACCCGGACGCCTGCCTGCACACCCTGCACGAACTGCGGGACCTCGGCATCACCCTGTGCATCGACGACTTCGGCACCGGCTTCTCGTCGCTCAGCTACCTGCAGCGCCTGCCCGTCTCCATCGTCAAGATCGACCGCGCGTTCGTCACCGGGGTCGGCGACGGCGGCCCCGACGAGTCGATCGTGCGGGCCGTCCTGGCGATGTCCCACGCGATGGGGCACCGGGTCGTCGCCGAGGGCGTCGAGACCGTCGTCCAGCGCGACTGGCTACGCGCCAACGACTGCGACTACGCCCAGGGCTGGCTCTACGGCAAGCCGCTCCCCGCCCCCGAAACCCGCCTGACCCTCGGCCGGCCGAGCCTCAGCCACCTCACCTCAGGCCCCTGACCGGCCTGACCGTCGGTCGGCCGCACCTCAGGCTCCCTGACCGGCCTGACCGTCTGTCGGCCGCACCTCAGTCCGCGTCACCGGAGCCCTCGACCTGCTGGACCTTCGGTCGGCCTGACCTCAGGCGTGTCGGCAGGCCCCGGACGTGTATGGCCGTCGGCCAGCCGTACCTTGGCGAAGGCGCGTCGGACGCTCGGCCCGCCTGCCCTTCAGCCGGCCGGCCGAAGATCGGCGGGGTTGACCGTCTTCGGTACCAATGGCTGGTAGGCGGATGGAGGGGGTGACGATGGACTGGACGGTCATCGGCGCGATGGTGGCTTTGGCGGCCCTGATCGTGCAGGGTGTGGTGGCGTTCGGCAAGGCCGGTCAGGAGGCCGGCAAGCTGCGCCAGTCCGGCCAGTCCGTGCGGCGGATCCGGGAGCAGGCCCTCGCCCGTCGCTGGACCTGGGAACCCGCCGCGCAAACGCCGACCGTGCCGATCGGCCGGATGGAGCGCCTGCCGGACGTGCGGCAGCGCGGCGCCGCGCACGGCCGGTTCCGGCAGCGGGAGGCGACCGTGGCGGTGCTGGCCGCGGTGGTGCCGTCCGGCTTCACCTCGCACCTGGAGATCGACCACGGCAGTACGGTGCTGACTCTCGTGATCACCATGGAGACGCCCGAACTCACCGGCGACCTGCGGCTGGACGCCCGGCCCGGCGCGGCCGGCTACGACGTGACCGGCAGCCTGTCCGCTCTGGTCACCGCCGAGGTGCTGGCCGCGCTCGCCGGTGTGCAGAACCCGGCCGTCGACGTGGCCGACGGCCGGGCGAGTTTCCTCTACACGAGTCTGAGCGGCGCGGCCGACCTCGACCGGTTGCTCGCGGCGGGCGACGACTTCCTGACCGGTCTGTCCGCGGGCCGGCCCGCGGTGTGAGGCGGCCCGCTGCCGGACGGGTGAGGCGGCCTGTCGCGGTCCGGCTCGCGGTGTGAGGCGGCCGCTGTCGGACGGGTGAGGCGGCCCGCGGTCGGAGGGGTGAGGCGGCCCGTCGCGGTCCGGCCCGCGGTGTGAGGCGGCCGCTGCCGGACGTGTGCGGCGGCCTGTCCGCGGGTCGGTTCGCGATGTGAGGCGAGTCCGGCGGCCGGCCCGCCGTAGGGGAGGCGTTGTGCGCCGGCCGGTTCACCGTGGGGACGGGCCGCTCGTCAGCTCTCCGCGTGGACCTTGCGCAAGGCGTTGAGGAAGGCGTCGGCCGGCTGGGCGCCGGAGATCCCGTACTTCTGATTGATCAGGAAGAACGGGACGCCGCTGATGCCCAGCTGCCGGGCCCGGCGGATGTCGGCGTCGACCTCGGCGCCGTACTTGGTGCCGCGCACCACGTCGGCCGCCTCGTCCTCGGGGACGCCGACCTCGGCCGCGAGCCGGACCAGCGTGTCCGGGTCGTCGACCACCGCGGCGTCGGAGAGGTGAGCTTTGAGCAGCGCCTCGTGCATCTCGGTGCCGAGGCCGTGCTGGCCGGCCAGGTGGGCTACCCGGTGCGCGTCGCGGGTGTTGACGGAGATGGCGTGGCCCAGGTCGTAGGTCAGGCCCTCGGCCTCGGCGAGCTGCGTGACCTGGTGGGTCATCGCGCGCACCTGGGAGGCGGGGGCGCCGATCTTCTTGGCCAGCATCTCGTGGACCGGCTCACGGGTGCCCGCCGGGATGGTCGGGTCGAGCTGGAAGCTGTGCCAGGTGACGGTCACGTCGTGCTCGAACCGGCCGAGCGCCGTCTCCAGGCGCCGCTTGCCGATGTAGCACCACGGGCAGACCACGTCGGACCAGACGTCGATGTGGATGCTCACAGGCACACTCCGTTCTCGCAGACGGGCGCGTCCTCGGCGCCCTCGAGGATGATCAGTGGGGGCAGCTCCTCGGCGGGGGTCTGCTCGTCGTCGATCTGCTCGGCTGGGGTCTCCGGCACGGCCGCTCCTCCGCTATCCTGACCCTGCGGTCAACTTGTCCCGGCAACGGTAGCAGACATGTTGACCACCGGGTCAAGTTACGGAGGGGCATGCGAGCGGACGCGCAGCGCAACGCGGCCAGGCTGCGCGCCGCCGCGGCCGATCTCTTTCAGGAGCGCGGCCTGCAGGTGTCGCTCAAGGAGATCGCCCGCCACGCCGGGGTGAGCCATGGGACGCTCTACAACCTGTTCGGCTCGCGCGAGGCGCTGATCGACGAGGTGATCGCCGACCTGGCCGCCACCCGCCTCGGCGACGCCGCCCGTGCGGCGCTGGCCTGTCCCGATCCGTGGCAGGGCTTCGCCGGATACGTGACCGAGGTGTGTGAGCTGCAGGCCACCGACCCGGCGCTCGGTGACGTGCTGACCCGTCGGTTCCCGGATGCGAGCCGTCTCATGGCGGTCTGTGACAACTCGTTCGCCGCCGCCGAGTCGATCATCGACCGGGCCCGCCGGGACGGCTCCCTGCGGCCCGACTTCACCGCCTCGGACCTGCTGTTCTTCCTCGCCTCGCACGCGCCGCTGGCCCGGGCCGCGGCTGCTGCCGGCTCGGACGCGTGGCGGCGGGCGGTCGGCTTCATGCTGGACGGTCTGCGCGCCCCGGCCGGCACCCCGCTGCCCGCCGAGCCGATGACCCCGCAGCAGATCAACCATCTGCTCGTCGAGGGCGCCGCCGCCGTCTCCGCCTGACCACGGCCACCGCGCCGGCTGTCGACACCGCGCCGGCTGAATCGGGCTGACCACGGCCACCGCGCCGACTGCCGACATCGCGCTGCCTGAATCCGGCCGTCCCGGCTCCTCGCGGTGAAGCGCTTTCATCGTGCAAGCCGGGCAATAAAGGCATTTCTGGTACGGCCGTCGACCGGCGGCAGGAGGCAGTACGGTTCCGGAACTTCCCGGGTGAACCGGCTCTGAGCAGCGCTAACGCGGAACCGGTGCCGGAACCGGTTTCGGAGGGCATTGACACCCCTCTACGAGGCTGCGACGGTGGCGGGCAAGAGAGCGGTTTCACAGGTTGTTCCCCCGCTGGAAACCGCTTCGTCACACCCCGAGGAGTCCCGTCCCATGATCACTCCTGCCCGACAACGGCCGCGCTCCGGCCGTACCAGAAGGATTGCCCTTGCCGTTGGTCTCGCCGGCCTGATGGCCGGCTTCGTCGCGGTGACCAGCGGCCCCGCATCGGCCGCCGAAGTGCTCGTCTCGCAAGGGAAGGCGGCCACCGCGTCGTCCACCGAGGCGGCCGGCGCCTACCTCGCGTCCGAAGCCGTCGACGGCAACAACGGCACCCGCTGGGCCAGCGCGTACTCGGCGACCCAGTGGTTCCAGGTCGACCTCGGCGCCTCGACCGCGGTCAGCCGGATCGCGATCAACTGGGAGGCCGCCTACGCCCGCGCCTTCACCATCCAGTTCTCCACGAACAACAGCACCTGGACCCAGGCGTACGCGACGACGACCGGCGCCGGCGGCCAGCAGAGCATCACCGTCTCCGGCACCGCGCGGTACGTGCGGATCAACCTGACACAGCGGGCGCTGGAGGCGTACGGATACTCGTTCTGGGAGTTCCAGGTCTACTCCGGCAACGGCGACACGCCGCCGGACGGGACCACGCGGCTGCTCTCCTACGGCAAGCCGGCCCTCGCCTCCACCTGGCAGAACGACGTCAACTGCAACCCGTGCAGCCCCGACAAGGCGTTCGACAACGACCCGGCCAGCCGCTGGGCGACCAGCTCCACGAACGGCTGGGTCGACCCGGGCTGGATCTCCGTCGACCTGGGCGCCACCGCCCAGATCAGCCAGGTCGTGCTGCAGTGGGATCCGGCGTACGCCCGCTCCTACCAGCTGCAGGTGTCGCCGGACAACGTCAACTGGACCACCTTCTACAGCACCACCACCGGTGACGGTCTGAAGGACGTCGTCAACGCCACCGGCACCGGACGGTACGTGCGGATGTACGGCACCGCCCGCAGCAGCGCCTACGGCTACTCGCTGTGGGAGTTCAGCGTCTACGGCACCGGCGGCAACCCGACCGCCCCGCCCGCACGACCCGCCGACCCCACCTTCCCCGCCACCCGCCTCGTCTTCTCCGACGAGTTCAACGGAGCGGCCGGCAGCAAACCCGACACCGCCAAGTGGACGTACGACCCGGGCGTCCCGCAGAACGGCGAAATCCAGTACTACACCCCGAACAGCGAGAACGCGTCGATGAACGGGCAGGGTTCCCTCGTCATCGAGGCACGCCGGCAGGACTACCAGGGCCGGCAGTACACCTCGCACCGGATGAACACCGGCAACAAGTTCAGCGTCCAATACGGCCGGATCGAGGCGCGCGTCAAGGTGCCCAAGGGCAACGGGCTGTGGCCGGCGTTCTGGCTGATGGGTGACGACTTCCTGCAGGGGCGGCCCTGGCCGTACAACGGGGAGATCGACATCATGGAGGTTCTCGGCCGCAACACCAGCGAGGCCTACTCGACGCTGCACGCGCCGGCTTACAACGGAGCAGGGGGGTACGGCCAGAAGTACGCGACAGTCGACCTGTCCCAGGACTTCCACGTGTGGGCTGCCGAATGGGACAGCAAGGGGATCCGCTTCTTCCTCGACGGTCGTCTCGTCTTCGACGCCGCCAAGGAGACCGTGGAGAACACCCGCGGCCCGTGGATCTACGACCACAAGTTCTACCTGATCCTCAACCTGGCCGTCGGCGGCGACTTCCCCGGCCCGATCGACGCCACCACCCCGTTCCCCAGCCAGATGCTCGTCGATTACGTCCGCGTCTACCAGTGACCGGCGCCGCGGCCTGATCACCTCCGGCGGGTGATCAGGCCGCACCACCGCCTCTGCGGACCGGCCAGGGCAACGGACCACTGCCGGCCGCGATCATGCAGACGCTCCTCGATCGTGTCCGCGTCCGGACGGCGGGCCGGATCACGATCCAGAACCGCGAGCAGCAACGAGGCCAGCGGACCCGCCAGCACCGGTGGATCCGGGGGCTCGCTCAACAGCGCCCGCATCGCCGCGCCGCCGTCGCCCCGCGTGTACGGCGGACGGCCCTCCACCGCGAAATACAGCGTCGCCGCCAGCGACCACAGATCCCCGGCGACCCCCGCCTCCCGGGCCAGCAGGCGCTCCGGGGCGATGTAACCCGGCGAGCCGATCCGCGGGTCCGGGCCGTCACCCCCGATCGCGGCCAGGCCGAAATCGGTGAGCACCACCCGGCCGTACCCCGCGTCGTTGCCGGTCTGCAGCAGCACATTGTCCGGTTTGACGTCGCGGTGCAGGACCCCGGCGGCGTGAGCGCTGCGCAGCGCCGCCACCAGCCGCAACCCGATCGCGGCCACCTCGGCGGGCGCCATCGGGCCGTCCTCGGTGACGACCCGGTACAGCGAACGCGACGGCACGTGCTCCATGACGAGCCAGGCCCGCTCCTCGGTGGTGAACACGTCGTAAACCCGCACCACACCCGGATGGTCCAGCCGGGCGGCGGCCCGGGCCTCCCGCACCGGGCAGGACGGGTTGGTCAGCTCCTTGATGGCGACCGTCCGTTGCAGCAGCGTGTCCTCGGCCCGCCAGACCCGGCCCATCCCGCCCGAACCGACCACCTCGAGCAGCCGATAGCGGCCGGCCAACTCCCCAGCCATGTCCGAACCCCCATCTCGTCGTCGATGGGGGTTCGGAGCCGGGCGGGCCGCGGATGGGCCAGGATCAGACCAGTTCGATCAGGGCGTCCGGCGGGTTCGTCGGTTGTGGCGACTTGGGGGTGCGGGTCGGGTCAGATCCGTCAGGGCGTCCGGCGGGTTCGTCGGTTGTGGCGACTCGGGGGTGCGGGTCGGGTCAGATCCGTCAGGGCGTCCGGCGGGTTCGTCGGTTGTGCCGACTCGGGGGTCCGGGTCAGGCCAGATCCACCAAGGCGTCCAGCGGGGCCGTCGGTTGTGGCGACTCGGGGGCCCGCTCGATGGTGATGCCCACATTCGACATGGCGGGCAGGCCCTCGACGACCTGCACAGCCGCCGACTGGCCCTCGCGCAAGGCGCCTGCCGACGTGGGAGCGCCCGATTGAATGGTCCACATCTGATAGACACGGCCCGCGGCCGGAGCGCTGTCGGCGGTGAGCATGATGACACCCGCATTCTGCAGCCGCGAACTCGACACGGTCACCCGCCCGCCGCTTCTCAACTCCCCGGAACGCGTCTGCACATCCGGGGCGCCGAGGATCGAACGGACCCGGGCCTCGCTCGCCCGCGCGGCCTCCAGGCGGGACTGCGCGTCGCGTACCCGCGAATCCTGCACCTGATAGACGGCTACGCCGGCCCCGGCCGCGGCGACCACCGCGGCGGCCGCGGCAACCAGGCGCAGACCCCGCCGGGACCGGTCCTGCGCCCGCGGGCGCGGCGGAACCGCCGGCGGCAGCTGCCGCGTGTTGCTGATCTCGGCGAGCACGTTGTCGCGCAGCCGCGGCGGCGGAACCGACCAGGCGCCGTCCGCCAGCCGGGCGGTAACCTCGAACAACTCGTCCGCCTCCAGCCGGCACACGTCACAGTCCCGCAGATGCCGATCGAACGCGGCCCGATCGATGTCGTCGAGCGCGTCCAGCACGTAGGCGCCGATCAGCGAGTGGACATCGTTGCGCTCGCGCTTCTCGTGGGGCGCGCTCATGCCGCCACCTCCGGGGTCAGGCAGTCGCGAAGCCTGATCAGGCCGTCTCTCATTCTGCTCTTCACCGTCGGCAACGGCACCCGCAAGAGCTCGGAGACCTGCGGATACGAATGGCCCTGATAGAACGCCAGCGTCACCGCCTGCCGCTGCACCTCGGTCAGCACATCCAGACAGTGCCGCACCTGCTGGCGCTCCAAGCGCACTGCCACCTCGTCGGCGACCTCGTCATACGGGGTGTCCACCGAGGCGGCGCCCACCCGGGCGACCCGGTCACCGGCAGCCTGCTCCGACCGCACCCGGTCCACGGCCCGCCGATGCGCGATCATGAAGATCCACGCGGTGGCCGATCCCCGATCCGGATCCCAGCGGGCCGCCGTCCGCCACACCTCGACCAGAACCTCCTGCGCCACCTCCTCGGCCTGCGCCGGATCCCGCAGAACCCGCCTGACCAGGCCGTAGACACGTGGCGCAACCAGGTCGTACAACCTGCCGAACGCCTTCTCGTCGCCGCGCGCCACCGACCCCAGCAACAGCCCCGCATCCGGCACCGTCTCCGGGGACGGCACCGGAGTCAGATACTCCGGCCGATCCCCGACGCCACGCTCTGCCATCGTTCTCCATCCCGCATCGACTCGTCCGGGTGGGGTTCGGAGCCACCTCGGCGGTGGATGGGTGCCCGATCCTGAACGGCTCGCGAATTCTGCCATCTGGCTACCACGCCTGGCCCGTACGTGTCACCAAACCGGTGAGGTGAGCTGGTCTAGGCTCCCTCCTGAAATCTTGAAATTTGCACTGTGAGGGCGCCGGCTCCGGCCGGATCGTGGTGGGGGCGAGATGAAGACGTGGCCGGTAGTGGCCCTGGTGGCGACGGGCCTGCTGTCGACGACCGGTTGCCTTTCGTCCTCCTCGTCTGGCGCCCTGCCCTCCTCGGCTGCCTCCTCCTCTGCGGCGTCCTCCTATCCGTCCTCTTCATCGGCCGGCTCGTCCTCAGCCGGCTCCTCCTCCACCGGCTCCCCGGCGTCTGGTTCGTCGGGCACGTCGGGCGAGTTCGTGCGGGTGGTGCGCGCCCAACTCGCCGACATCGCCGCCGGCCGGCAGGACGCGGAGATCCAGGCCATTGCCGATACCGCCTGCGCCGCGCTCGCCGCCGGCAACTCCACCGACGAGATCGTGGACACCACCCGCACCCTGGGAACCCTCGACGCCGAGGCCACCGATCACGCCACCGCCCGCGAACTGATCAAACTGGCCATCGACACCACCTGCCTCAACCAGCGAGCCCGGGTCGACGAGTTCTGACGCTCCTTCCTGCGCGTCGTGGGTGGCGGCCCCGTTCTCCTCGACGTTTTTCGTCCTGGTTCTCGCTTCGTCCTCGACTCACTCTCTGTTGGCCCGGTGGTCGCCGCCTCGTCCCCGTCCTCGCCTCGTCGTCTTTCTCGGCGTCGACCATCGGGGCATCCCGCGAAGTGCTTTCGTCGGGCGCAGCCCACCTACCTTCCGGCTGTAGCTTTTCCGGTGCCGGGGGCATCAGCCGGCCAGCAGATGAACCGGTGGCGCCGCGAGCCCATCGAGTGCGGCCGTCGTCTCCAGATCAGCCGGCAGAAGAACGACCAGCCGCTGATCGTCGTCGGCGGCGAGATCCATGACCTCGTAGTCCAGCCGCAGATGCCCGGCCAGCGGATGGACCAATCGCAGCACCCCACTGGACCCGGGCAGCCCCGGAACCGTCTCGACCCGCCGGGTGAAGACCTCGCCGGCCGTGACGGTGAGGTCGTCGGCGAACGCGGCGATGTGGGGGTCAGCCCGGAACGGCCCCTGCTTCAACGCCGCGACCTCCTCGTCGGCGACGTGCTCCCAATCGGGATAGGCCACACGCGCCCGCTCGTCGGTGAGCACGAACCTGGCAACGTTGGGCTGAACGCCGTCCAGCAACCCGATCGGGCCCATCAACCGCTCGTAGCCGGCCGTGTGGGCCAGGATGTCACCGAGGCGGTTGAGCAGCGCCGCCGGCGTGGGATCGAGCCGATCGAGCAGCGACCGCACCGTCGGACGCACGGTGCGCGCCGGAAGGGTGTCACCGCCCAGGCAGTTGTAGGCGGGATCGGACACCTTCGTCAGCCGCAGCAGATGGGCCCGCTCGCCGGCGGACAGCTTGAGGGCGCCGGCGAGCGCCGCCAGCACCTGTGGGGACGGCCGACGATCACGACCCTGCTCCAACCGGGTCAGATATTCCACACTGACCCGGGCGAGCGCGGCCACCTCGGAACGGCGCAGACCTGGGGCACGCCGGCGTGGGCCGGCGGGCAGCCCGACCTCGTCCGGAGTGATCGCCTCCCGGCGCGTCCGCAGGAATAGTCCGAGTTCGTTGTCGTCCACCATCCGACCGTAACAACGCCGCGGACCCTCAAGGTGTCCCTCCTGGTACCACCCTCAGCAGGGCCTCCACAACGGCTTCCGGGAGGCGCAGTCTCGATCCATGAACGACGGACTCATCTTCGGCTTCGGGGCACACACCGACATCGACGACGGGCCGGAGCTGCTCCGGCTTGCTCAGCTGGCCGACCGCGACGGCCTCGACGTCTTCTCCCTGTCCGACCATCCCTATCTGGGCAGCCGCCTGGATGCGTATGCCACGATCGCGTTCGTGCTCGGCAGCACCCGGCGGCTGGCCGGCTTCGCCAACGTCACCAACCTGCCGACCCGCCCCGCAGCCGTGCTGGCCCGCACCGTGACGTCGCTGTCGGCCCTGTCGGGCGGTCGCGTGATCCTCGGCATGGGCGCCGGCGGCCGGTGGGACCGGATCAGCGACATGGGTGTGCCACGGTTGTCGCCGGGGGAGGCCGTGGCCGCCTTCGAGGAGGCGATCGTCCTGGTGCGCAAGCTCTCCGGCGGCGGCCTTCCGGTGAGCCATCACGGCCGCCACTACCGGGTGGAGGGCATCGAGCCCGCTCCGGTCGACGCCGCCCCGGTGTGGACGGGCTCGGTCGGCCCACGGTCTCTGGCCGCGACGGGTCGTGTCGCCGACGGCTGGATTCCCGGTCACGCCGCCGACTGGCTCAGCGCCCGCTATCGCGAGTCGCGGCCGATCATCGACGATGCTGCGGCCACCGTGGGTCGCGACCCGCAGCAGATCCGCACGATCTTCAACCTGCCGGGCCGCATCACCGACCGTCCGCTGGCGGCGTCGCGCGATCGGGACGGCCGCTGGGTCGGAGGCTCCGCCGGCCAGTGGATCGACGAGCTCACCTCGGCGGTCCTGGAGCACGAAGCCTCCGGGTTCCTGCTGTTCTCGCCGTCCGGAGGCACCCCGGATCCGGTCTCCCTGTCCCGCTGGGCTGCGGAGATCGTCCCGGCTGTCCGGGAGGCGGTGCAGTCGGCCGGCCCACGGGCCAGTCCGGACGGTGCCTGAAGAGGGAGGCGAGGCGGCGTGATCCGAAGAGGGGCCGCGAGTGATCCGGTTGAGCCGGAACGGTCTCTGGACGAGGTGGTCGGGTGGCGGGTGCGGGGGTGATGGGTCGTTGCGGGCAGCGGTTCGGCCGAGGTGGGAAGCGGTCCGGTGGCGGGTGCCGGGTTGATGGGTTGTGGCGGCTAGTGGTCCGGACGGACGGGGTGGGAAGCGGTCCGGTGGCGGGTGCCGGGTTGATGGGTTGTGGCGGCTAGTGGTCCGGACGGACGGGGTGGGAAGCGGTCCGGTGGTGGGTGCCGGGTTGATGGGGTCGCGGCGGCTGGTCCGGAGTGGCCCGGTTGCGGGTGCCGGGTCATGCGCTTGCGGCAGCGAGGGGTGCGCACGGTGCCGTCCCGGTTGAGGAGCGATCCGGACGTGGCTGGGCGTGGTCCGAACGCGGGCGGTGGGCCATGCGGACGAGGTCCCGAGCGGCCGGCTCACCTACGACCGGTGGTTGTGAGCAGTTTGTCGGTGGCGGGGGAGGAATGCGGCGGAAGCGGCCACGGGGTTGATCGGTCAGGTGGGAGGTGGCGGGGCGGTTTGGAGGAGGTTCAGGAGGAGGGCCAAGGGCGGCCAACCGGTGCGGCCGGCGCGGACGACTGCGTAGGTGCGCAGGACCGGCCGGGGGTCTCGCAGGAGGAGGAGACGGACGCCGGGGCGAGTGGGCTGATCTGCCGGGAGCAGGCCGACGCCCAGGCCGGCCACCACCAGGTCCTGGAGGAGGAGCAGGCTGTCGGCGCGGTGTGTGACCAACGGGTCGAAGTCGGCCATGCGGGCGATCGTGCGGATCACCTCTTCGTCTGCGGAGCCGCGGGAGTTGGCTATCCATTCGGCATCCCGGTAGCGGGCGAAGACCTCGGGGGCGGGTGCGTCCAGTGGCGGATCGGTGGCCGGCACGCCGAGAGACCATGGCGCCGACCACAGTGGGCGGGAGGTGACTGAGCGGTCCAGAGGAGCGGGAGCGAGGTTGAAGTCGTAGGTCAGGGCCAGATCGATGTCGTCCGACGCGAGCAGGGACAGGGCTTCGATGGGCTCGTGTTCGTGGATCCGTATCCGTACCTTCGGATGGTCGACTGCCAGACAGGCGGCGACCGGCATCAGTGACCGGCGGATGGCCGTGCCGAAACCGGCGACGCGCAGTGTTCCGGCGGGTTCGGCGGTCGGGTCCAGGTCGAGTCGCGCGGCTTCGAGTGCGGCGAGGATGGTCACCGCGTGTTCGGCGAGCCGCCGGCCGGCCGGGGTCAACCGGACGCGGCGGCCCTCCGGCTCGGTCAGCGGGGTTCCGGCTTCGCGACTCAGGGCGGCGATCTGCTGCGACACCGTCGAGGTGGTGGTGTACATCTCATCGGCCACGGCACGCATCGATCCGAGCCGGGACAGCATGAGGAGAGTCTCGAGGCGGCGGACGTCCATGGGTTCATTGTTAAGTGACGACGAACGGTGTGTACATGATTGTCACGTGGACGCGAACGGTAGGAGAGTCGTCTACTTCCAGGCATGACCGCCCTCGCCATGCCACCCCGAACCGCCGTTCGTACCGGTGTCGGATTCGCCGTTGCTTCGATGACCTGCGTGCAACTCGGCCTGGCCGCCTCGGTCGGCCTTGCCGGCGAGATCGGCGCGCTCGGTGTCGGCTGGCTTCGCCTGGCGTGGGCGGGTCTGCTCCTGATGATCCTGGCCCACCCCGCCGTGACCGCACGGATCCGCGTCGCGGCCCGCCGGTTAACTGGAGCCGGAGCCGGAGCCGGAGCCGGAGCCGGAGCCGGAGCCGGAGCCGGAGCCGGAGCCGGAGCCGGAGCCGGAGCCGGAGCCGGAGCCGGAGCCGGACTCGGAGCTGGAGCCGGACTCGGAGCGAGTCAACGCGTCGATGGTGGCCCGATCAGTCGAGCGGGGCTGAGGGCGGCGATCGCTCTGGGCGTGGTCACCGCTGCGTTGATGCTGTTGTTCATGTCGGCGGTGACACGGTTGCCCCTGGGTACGGCAAGCGCTCTGGAGTTCCTCGGTCCGCTCGGTGTGGCTGTCTTCCGTGGCCGGCGTCTGCTCTGGCCGCTGCTGGCCGGTGCGGGAGTGCTGCTGCTGACCTCGCCGTGGCGGGGCGACGTGGATCTGCTCGGCGTCGCCTACGCGTTGGGTGCGGCCGTCTGCTGGGCCGCCTACATTCTGCTCACCCAGCGTGTCGGTGACGAGGTGTCCGGGATCCGGGGGCTGGCGATCTCCATGCCGGTGGCGGGCCTGGTCGCCACTCCGGTAGCAGCCCCGTCGGCAATCACCCTCCTGACTCCTGAGATCGTGCTGGTGGGCCTGTGCGTGGCGGTGCTGGTGCCGGTGGTGCCGTTCGTCCTGGAGCTGCTGGCGCTGCGACGGCTGACGACTGCCGCCTTCGGCACACTGATGAGCCTGGAACCGGCGATCGCCGTGGCCGTCGGCTTCGTCCTGCTGCACCAAGCCCCCGGTTGGGCAGCCCTTGCCGGCATCGCCCTGGTGGTCACGGCCGGTATCGGTGCCGAACGCACCGGCGCCCGCTGAGCACGCGACCCTTGTTGACCACGGGCGCTCATTGGCCATGGGGCGCTTGCTGGACATGCGGCGGTCGTTGACCAGGCGGCGATCGCATAGGGAAAGGCGCGATGATCAGGCGGCGTCCGCGTGGGGAAAGCTCGACCAGCGAGCTCGATCGGCGCTACGGGAGGGCGCTGCGGTACCGGCGGATGTTGATCGCGGGCGGGTCGGGGAATCCTGACGGCATGGCGGTGATACTGATGACCGGGGCGTCCGGCCGGATCGGCAGCCAGCTGCGGAAGCGGCTGGCCCACCACGAACTGCGACTGACCGACCTGTCCCCGGACGGGGACGGTGTGGCGGCGCTGGACGTGACCGACGGCGACGCCGTGGAGCGGGCCGCCCGGGGTGTCGACGTGATACTCCATCTGGGTGGCATTGCCGACGAGCAGCCGTTCGAGGATGTGTTGGACGCCAACGTGCGTGGCACCGAGCGCATCCTCTCGGCAGCTCGCCGGGCGGGTGTCCCGCGGGTGGTCGTCGCCTCCAGCAATCATGCGGCCGGCCTGTGGTCGCGGGACGAGGCCGGCCCGGACGGGCTGCCCGACGATGTGCCGCCGCGGCCCGACTCGTACTACGGGTGGAGCAAGGCGGCGATCGAGTCGCTGACCCGGTTCCATCATGACCGGTTCGGGCTCCACGTCGTCTGCCTGCGGATCGGCCGGTGCGCCGACTACCCCTCGAACCCGCGTGACCTGGCGGTGTGGCTGTCACCGGACGACATGGCGCGGCTGGTCGAGGCGTCTTTGACGGCGACGGGCTGGCATCTCGTCTGGGGTGTCTCCGCGAACACTCGCCGCTGGTGGTCCCGGGCGGGTGGCCGGGCGATCGGCTACGAGCCGCGCGACGACGCCGAGCACTGGGCGGCCGAGGTGGGCGAGCCGGACCCGTCGAGCGAGACGCACCGGTTGGTGGGCGGCGGTAAATGAGTGG
The DNA here is from genome assembly GCF_900113015.1 of Actinoplanes philippinensis. Taxonomy (GTDB): domain Bacteria; phylum Actinomycetota; class Actinomycetes; order Mycobacteriales; family Micromonosporaceae; genus Actinoplanes; species Actinoplanes philippinensis. The sequence goes on along the minus strand of NZ_FONV01000018.1, from coordinate 48,035 downwards.
CGCCGCGGCCACCGGGCTGATGGAATCCCCGACCAGGGATCCCGGCAGGAGGCTGCCAGGGCCCGGCAAGAGAACGACAAGGGCTTCCGGCAGGAGGCTGCCAGGGCCCGGCAAGAGAACGACAAGGGCTTCCGGCAGGAGGCTGCCAGGGCCCGGCAAGAGAACGACAAGGGTTCTCGGCAGGAGGCTGCCAGGGGCCCGGCAAGTAAGCGACCAGGGATCCCGGCCCGGACACGGCCGGGAACGAGACCGAGAAAGGAGGACGAGCCATGTACCGCACGTCTACCACGCTCACCTCCGGCCGGGCACGAGGCTGACCAGCCGCCCGGCACCACGGGGTGGGCGACTCTCACTGGGAGAACGCCTTGACACCGTTGACCGTCCGACCCGCCGTCATGCCCGGCGAGCTGGATCTCTTCAACTCTTTCCCGTACCCCTTGAACAGCGAGATCATCGGTGACCTGACCGCCGGGCGCCGCCGCCCGGAGTGGTTGTGGCTCGCTCTGCGCGGTGACCGGGTGGTCGCCCGCGCCGCCTGGTGGTCGCGTCCCGGCGACGCGCATCCGCTGGTCATGGACATCCTCGACGTGGCCGACGGTCATGTCGACGACGCGATCCAGCTGGTGACGGCCGCGCTGCCCGATCCGGCGCCCGAGTTCACCAGGTTTCTTCCTCCGCAGTGGCGGCGGTCCGATGACGACCGCTGGATGGCGGTGCTGGAGGCCTGTGGCGCGAAACCGTTCGTGGAGCGGCTGCGCCTGCAGTGGGAGCCGGGGACGCCGATCCCCGCGCCGACCGGCCGGCTGACGTTCCGCCCGCCTCGCGAGGGTGAGCTGATCGACCTGATGACGCTGGTCGTGGAGGGTTCGCTGGACGCGCACACCCGCGACGAGCTGACCCGGATGACCCCGCGCGAGTGTGCCGAGGAGCAGTTCCACGGTGAGCTGCTGAAGTATCCGAGCCCGCAGGAGTGGTGGCGGGTCGCGGAGCTGCCCGGCGGCGAGCCGGCCGGGTTCGTCATCCCGGGGCACAACGGCTACAACCCGATCATCGCCTACATCGGGGTCGTCCCGGCGCATCGCGGCCGTGGCCTCATCGACGACCTGCTCGCCGAGGGGACCCGTGTCCTCGCCGCTCAGGGCGTGCCGCGGATCCGTGCGGCCACCGATGTCGGCAATGTGCCGATGGCGGCGGCTTTCGCTCGCGCCGGATACCGCACGTTCGAACGGCAGGTCGACATGATCTGGTAGGCGTGTGACCCACGTCGAGATCAACGGCAGCGTCCCGTCCGCGGAGGCGCTGCACCGGGCAGTCGTCCAGGGGTTCGGCCACTACACGTCCATGCAGGTGCGCGGGCGTGCGGTGGCCGGGCTCGACCTGCACCTGGCCCGGTTGCGGGAGGCGTCCGCGGAGCTGTTCCCGGACGATCTCGCGCCGCCGGACGGCACGATCGCCGAGTTGATCGGCCACGCGCTGCGCGACGAGCGGGACGCTTCGGTGCGGGTGACGGTGCTGCCCGGCATGGACGTCCTGGTGTCGGTGAGCGAGCCGGTCCCGGACGTCCCGCGACCGCCGCTGCGCGTGCGCGCCGTCCGCTACGAACGTGACCTGCCCCATCTCAAGCATCGCGGCACGCTCGCGCAGACCCAGCACGCCCTGCAGGCGAGACGCGCCGGTTTCGACGACGTGCTGTTCGTCGGCCACGGCGGCCTGATCCTGGAGGGCTCGGTGTGGAACGTGGTCTTCTGGGACGGCGACCACATCGTCTGGCCGCAGGCGCCGATGCTGGCCGGCATCACCATGCAGGCGCTGCGCCGCACCATGACCGACATGGCCGTCCCACAGGTCGAACGCCGGCTCCCGCTGAGCGGGACAACCGGCCTGACGGCCGCGGCGGCCACCAACTCCCATCTCCCCGACCAGGCGATCCTTTCGATCGACAAGACCGGCTTCCCGGCGTACGGCCACCTGACCGCCCTGCTGCGCCGGGTCTGGGAGGAGGTCCCGTGGCAGACGATCCCGGCGTGACCGGCGCGGCAACCGGCGTGTTCACCAGTTGTGCAGGGTGCCGTCCTCGAGGCGGTTGACCGGGAGGGCGGCCGGGCGGTACGGGTACTGGGCCGCCAGTTCCTCGTCGATGTCGACGCCGAGCCCCGGCTCCTCGGACGGGTGGAGGTAGCCGTCGGCGAAGTGGTACCCGTGCGGGAAGACGGCGTCGGTGGCCTCGGTGTGGCGCATGTACTCCTGCAGGCCGAAGTTGGGGATGGCCAGGTCCAGGTGCAGCGCGGCGGCCATGCAGACGGGGGAGAGGTCGGTGGCGCCGTGCGAGCCGCTGCGGACGTGGTAGAGGCTGGCCAGGTCGAAGATGCGGCGCAGATGGCTGATCCCGCCGGCGTGCACGACGGTCGCCCGGATGTAGTCGATGAGCTGTTCGCTGATCAGCTGCTGACAGTCCCAGACGGTGTTGAAGACCTCGCCGACGGCGATCGGGGTGGTGGTGTGCTGCCGGATCAGGCGGAACCCCTCCTGCAGTTCGGCCGGGACCGGGTCCTCGATCCAGGTCAGGTTGTACGGTTCGAGGCTCTTGCCGAGCCGGGCCGCCTCGATCGGGGTGAGCCGGTGGTGCACGTCGTGCAGCAGTTTCAGGGTGGGCCCGAACTCGTCGCGGACCCGGGCGAACACCTCCGGCACGTGGTCCAGGTAGTGGGCGGTGGACCAGGTGTTCTCGGTCGGCAGGGCGGCGTCGGCCGGCTCGTAGAACAGCCGGTCCTTCGACACCCCGTAGGTGCTGGCCAGCCCCGGCACACCGGTCTGCACCCGGACCGCCTTGTAGCCGAGGTCCACATAGTTGGCGATCTCGGGGAGCACGGCGTCGACGGTGTCGGCGTTGGCGTGGCCGTAGACGGTCACGCCCTCCCGGGACCGGCCGCCGAGCAGCTGGTAGACGGGCAGCCCGGCGACCTTGCCCTTGATGTCCCACAGCGCGGTGTCGACGGCGGCGATGGCGCTCATGGTCACCGGCCCGCGCCGCCAGTACGCCCCCCGGTACAGGTACTGCCAGGTGTCCTCGATCCGCGAGGCGTCCCGGCCGATCAGCGCCGGGATCACGTGCTCCTGCAGGTAGGCCGCGACGGCCAGCTCGCGCCCGTTCAAGGTCGCGTCGCCCACCCCGTACACCCCCGAGGTTGTCACGATCTTGAGGGTGACGAAGTTGCGGTCGGGGCAGGTCACGATCACCCGGGCGTCGGCGATTTTCACTACGGTCCTCCTGAGACGGGTGCCAGGAGATTCGACTTTATCGATCTAGAGCGGTCCGACCAACCATTCCGGGGTGCCCATGCGTTCGACTGGTGTGGACAGCGACTTCGCCGCCTTCGTCGAGGCACGCCAGCATCGGCTGCTGCGCTCGGCGTACCTGGTCTGCGGCGACCACCATCTCGCCGAGGATCTGCTGCAGGGCGCCCTGGTCAAGCTCGCCCTGCGGTGGGGCCGGGTGCGGGAGGGCGACCCGGAGGCGTTCCTGCGCACGGTGATGTACCGCGACGCGGTCTCGTGGTGGCGCCGGTTCCGCCGGGAGCGCCTGATCGACGCCCCGCCGGAACGCGCGGCCGGCGGTGACGACGTGCCGGGCCGGCTGGTCTTCGAGGCGGCGTTGCGGCGGCTGCCGCCACGGCAGCGGGCGGTGCTGGTGCTGCGGTATTTCGACGACCTCACCGAGGCCCGCACCGCGGAGATCCTCGGCGTCACCGTCGGCACGGTGAAGAGCCAGGCCAGCGCGGCCCTGCGCAAACTGCGCGAGCTGGCGCCCGAACTCGGCGAGATGGCCGGAAGGGAATGACGATGACGGCTGACCGGCTCACCGAGCTTTTCGAGGAGACGTCCGCGGACGTGACACCGCCCGCGTTCGCCGCCTCCGCGTGGGCGACCGCCCGCCGGGTCCGCCGCCGGCGTCAGGTGCTGGCCACGGTGGCCGCGTTCGCCGCTGTCGTCGCGGTGACCGTGCCGGTGCGTGGCCGGGACCGCGACGACTTCCGGCCGGCCCCACCCGCCCCGGCGCCGTCGGTGCCCGTGCCGTCGGCGCGGGTGGTGACCGGAGGGGTCGATGTGGTGCCCCCGGCGCCCGTGGTGCGGCCGGTGTCGCCGCTGCCCGCCGACTTCACGATCCCGGCCGACGCCCCGAAACTGTCCGGGCATCCGGTGGACCGGGCGGTCGCGGTGGTCCAGGAGTACGACCCGGAGTCGGCGGACCAGTCGATGCGGCCACTGCACGTCCTGGACGCGGCGGGCGCATGGGTCCGGATCGATGTGGGCGACTTCGGGCGTACCCACGACGGGGGTGGAAACGAGGCGGACCCGCTGCGCCCCACCTCCCTCTCGCCGGACGGCCGCCGCGTCGCCGTGCCGCAGCCGGAGGCGCTCGTGGTGATCGACCTGCCCGCGGCTAAGGCCCACCGGATCCCGGTGCCCGGCCTGAACGAGCAGGTCATGTGGTCCGGCGACGCGATCGTCCTGGTTGGCCAGGGGTCGGCCGGTGTGGTCCGGGTCGACTGGGCCGCCGGAACCGTCGCACCGGAGCCGGCCGCGATGTCGGCCTGGCACGGCGGCGGCAGCCCGGTCGCCTCCGGCGACATCGCCGAGCTGATCGGCGCGGAAGGTGGCCGGAAGGTCCGGGTGTGGCGGCCCGGCGACGCCCGGCCGGTCCGCGAGCTTCCGGTCGACCTCGGCCTGGTGCGGCCGTCCGGCTATGCGATGAGTGAGTGGTACGGTCCGGCCATCCCCGATCGGACCGGACGCGTCGCCGCCGCCGCGTGGGGCGACCACACGCCCGCCGAGGGCGTGCGGCATCTCGGCGGCGTGCAGATGGTGACCGTGGTGAACACCGCCAACGGCCTGGTCGAGCGGCTCCTCGACCTCGGCGTGGACCGCTGGAAGAGCTGCTGTGCCGCCCTCGATTGGATCGACGACCAGACTCTGCTGGTGAAGACCGACCTGGAGGGCCTGATCACGTGGGACGTCCGGACCGGTGAGATCACCCGGGTCACCACCGGTCCGGTCCGGGCCACCGTCTCGATCAGGCTGCCGTGACGCTCACTTGTGGTTGACGCCGTGCATCAGGGCCAGGATGGCCCGGTTGAGCGGGACCGGCACACCGTGCTGCTCGCCGAGGCGCACCACGGCTCCGGTGATCAGCTCGTGCTCGGTGGCGCGGCCGGCCAGCCGGTCGTACAGCATCGACGTGCCGTCGTCGGCGGCGAAACCGTCGTAGATCTCCAGGGTGTGGTCGATGTCGGCGTCGGAGAGCCGCGCGCCGGCCGCCCGGCCCACGGCGATCGCCTCGTCCAGCAGGGCGCGGGTCAGGTCGCGGACCGCCGGCTCGTGCTGGATCACCGACATCCGCTTCATGGTCAGTGAGGTGACCGGGTTGGCGCCGACGTTGGTGAGCAGCTTGCGCCACGCCGCCGTGGAGAAGTCGGCGACCCGCTCGACGTGCAGCCACGACCCGTCGAGCAGGGCCGCGAACCGGTCGGCGGGGTCGGTCGCGGTCGCGCTGATCCGCCCGGCGCCGGTGGCCGACGGCTCGTCGAAGGTCGCGCGGGCGGTCTCGGCGATGGTGCCCGGCCCGCCGGGGACGGTGATCCGCGCGCCCATCCGGTGCAGCACGTGCCCGGGGCCCAGCGACTCGGCCGCCACGTAGACCAGCGCCGGCAGCACCCGTGTGCCGCGCGGCACCAGCGGCTCGATGCGCTCGGCGTGGTCCACGCCGTTCTGCAGCACGACGACGGTGGTGCCGGGGCCGATCAGTGGCCCGAACCAGGCGGCCGCCCCGGCCGCGTCCTGCGCCTTGGTGGCCAGCAGCACCCAGTCGACCTCGGTCGCCGCGGACGGGTCGACGAGCACCTCGACGCCGATCTCCCGCACGCTGTCGGCGCGCTCGACGACCAGGCGGTCGATCGGCCGCCGTGCGCAGACGACGACGTCGTGCCCGGCGTCTACCGCAGCAGCCGCAACCACCGTGCCGACCGCGCCGGCCCCGATCACCGCGACGCGGGTCCGTCTTGTGGACATGAACCAGCCTCCCGAAGTAACTGAGAATGTTTTCTCACTTCCCAGTTTCCGGGAGATCCTTTTCGGCGGTGTTACGCCACCGCAAAACCCTCGGTGATCCGCCCCACTCATAGGATCACCGGCATGACGGACAGGCCACGGCGCGGTGACGCCCGGATGCGGCGGTCCGCGCTGCTGGCCGCGGTGGGAGAGCTGCTGGCCGAGCGCGGCCCCGGATTCTCGCTGGCCGAGGCGGCCGGGCTGGCCGGGATCTCGACGGCCACCGCCTACCGGAACTTCTCCGACACCGCGAGCGCGATCGACGCCTTCTACGCCGAGCTCAGCGGCGAGCTGCTGGAGACCTTCGACCGGCTGCCGGCCACGGCCGATCCGGTCGCCGACATCCGCGCGGCGTGCGGCGAGTGGGTGGCGCAGGCGTCCCGGTGGGGTGCGGCGGCGGTGCACGTACGATCCCCGCGCGGCGTGCTGGCGCGGCGTGCCGACTCGTTCGTCGGCGGCCTCTACGAGCGTCTCGGCCGGCTGGTCGGGCGGGCCGTCGACGGCGGCGCCGTGCCCGCGCAGGACGTCCGGTTCGCCGTGCTGATGTGGGTCACGATCTTCGACGAGCGGGTCGTCGTCGACCTGACCCGCACCCTCGGCTGGACCACGCAGCAGGCCGCCGACCATCTCACCGGCGCGCTGCTGCGGGTCCTCGGCCTGCCCGCGGTCAGCTGACCGCGGCGACCGCCTCGAGGATCGTCTCGGCGACGGCGTCCGGCTGGGAGACCGGCAGGGCGTGGCCGGCGCCGGGGATCTCCCGCTGGACGCGGCCTTCGGCCCGCTTCGCCATCCACCGCATGGCCTCGGCGGGAATGTTGCGGTCGGCCTCACCCCAGATGAAGAAGCCGGGGAGGGTACGCCAGACCGGCTCGCCCTCGGCCAGTCCCTCGGTGAGCGCGGCCTCGGTGACCGGACGCTGGGTGACCGCCATCAGCGCGGCCGTCGCCGGGTCGACGTCGGCGGCGAACTGCTGCGGGAACTTCGCCGTCTCGATGGACAGCTCGACGCCGCCGCCGGTCAGGGTGCGGGGGACGACGGCGCCGCCGAGGGTGCTGCCCTCGAACTTGCCGGACAGCTCCAGCGCGCTCTCGCCCGCGTCCGGGGTGAACGCGGCCACGTAGACCAGCGCCTTGACGGCCTCGTCGCCGGCCGCCGCGGCGGTGATGACCTGACCGCCGTACGAGTGACCGACGAGGATCACCGGGCGGCCGAGCGAGGCGACCACGTCCCGCACGTACGCGGCGTCACCGGAGAGGCTGCGCAGCGGGTTCGCCACGGCCAGCGTGGTGACCCCCGCCTCGGCCAGCTTCGCCGCGACCCCGTTCCAGCTGGCCGACTCGGCGAACGCGCCGTGCACCAGGACGACCACCGGTTTCTCGGACATGAGTACCTCCCGTTGTGTTCCGACGACGCCGGAACCTACGGCGAGCTTGTGGGCGGTCAGTGACAAACGAGTGCATCCGTCCGGGGCGATTGAGCTATTGTTGCCGACGACCTTTCACAAGGCTGGAGAAAGACATGGCAGGGGACGACGACATCGCGGGGTGAAGACCCCGCCCCGGCCGCCCGCGTGGCGGCTGCCTTCGTCGTGCCCTGAAATCCGATTCCTTCAGTGGGGTTCACCATGTCTTTTTCCGTCTCCGAGCTCTCCTTCTCCTGGCCGGACGACACCCCGGTCTTCGACGGTCTGTCCCTGACCGTCCCGGAGGGCCGCACCGGCCTCGTCGCGATCAACGGCGCCGGCAAGTCCACGCTGCTCAAGCTCGTCGCGGGTGAGCTGCGGCCGGCCGCCGGCACGATCACGGTCCGTGGCACGCTCGGCTATCTGCCCCAGCATCTGCCGTTCGCGTCCGAGCAGACCGTGGCCGAGGTGCTCGGCGTGGACCGTACGATCGCGGCCCTGCACGCCATCGAGGGCGGCGACGCCGCCGAGGAGCACTTCGCGGTCGTCGGCAATGACTGGGACGTCGAGGAGCGCAGCCGGGCCGAGCTGGACCGGCTCGGCCTCGGCGACGTCACCCTCGACCGCCGGCTCGACACCCTCAGCGGCGGCCAGGCCGTCTCCCTCGGTCTCGCCGCCGAGCTGCTGAAACGGCCCGACGTGCTGCTGCTCGACGAGCCCACCAACAACCTCGACCGCGTGGCCCGCGAGCGGCTGATCGCCGTGGTCCGAGCCTGGACCGGCACGCTGCTGGTGGTCAGCCACGACCGGGAGCTGCTCGACGAGATGGACCGGATCGCCGCCCTCGACCACGGCGACGTGGAGTGGCACGGCGGCGACTACACGTCCTACGAGGAGGCCGTGGCCGCCGGCCGGGAAACCCTGGAGCGGCAGGTGCGCAGCGCCGAGCAGGATCTCAAGCGGCAGAAACGGGAGGCCCAGCAGGCGCGGGAGCGGGCGGCCCGCCGCGCGTCGACGGCGTCGCGCAACCTGGCCAGCGCGGGCCTGGCCCGGATCCACGCCGGCAACCTGAAACGCGGCGCCGAGGTGTCCGCGGCCCGCGCCGCCGACGTGCACGGCGACCGGGTCGGGCAGGCGCAGGCGCGGTACGACCGGGCCAGCCGGGCCGCCAAGCAGGACGACCGGATCGTCCTCGACCTGCCCGGCACGAACGTGCCGGCGGGACGCACCGTCTTCCACGGCGAGTCGCTGACGGCGCGCTACGGGGAGCGGGAGATCTTCTCCGGTGTGGACCTGACCGTCCGCGGGCCGGAGCGGATCGCGCTGACCGGCCCCAACGGCGCGGGCAAGTCGACGCTGCTGCGGCTGATCGAGAAGGGCGCCGTGGGCCGCGTCGCCTACCTGTCGCAGCGCCTCGACCTGCTCGATCCGGCCCGTACGGTGGCCGAGAACCTGGCCGCCTTCGCTCCGGCGCTGCCCGACGCCGAGCGGATGAACCTGCTGGCCCGGTTCCTGTTCCGGGGCGCCCGCGCGCATCTGCCGGTGTCGGTGCTCTCCGGCGGTGAGCGGCTGCGGGCCACCCTGGCGTGCATCCTGTTCGCCGAGCCGGCCCCGCAGTTGCTGCTGCTCGACGAGCCGACGAACAACCTGGACCTGGTGAGCGTCGGCCAGCTGGAGAACGCGCTGAACGCCTATCAGGGCGCTTTCGTGGTGGTCAGCCACGACGAGCGGTTCCTGGCCGAGATCGGCGTCGAGCGATGGCTGCATTTGTCGGGCACCTTGCGGTCGACGTCGGATAAGTGACTGTATTTTCACCCGTACCGCTTTTCACCCGCCCGGGCCGGCCGGGTGGCCGTAGCGTTGTCGCCGATGCGGGACCCGGACGGGCGGACTCACTGCCCCCGCCCGTCCGGGTCTCGCGTGCCGCTTCTTTGGGATGGTTCTTGGACAGTGACATTGACTTGACGGCGGTAAGGGAATCGCATGAAGGCCTCCTAAGTGAATCACCAGTGGGTGGAGGCGCTCATGTCCCTTGAACTGGACCGCAGGCTGGCCGAGACCGGTACCCGGTTCCGGATCTTCCCGCAGCCCCGATTCCTGCAGAAGGCCGACGGATCGGGGCCGCTCTTCCCCGAGCCCGAGCAGGTCACGATCTCCGTCGAGCCGGGCGCCATGCAGGCCGGGCCCGGTGACGACCGGATGTTCGTGGTCGACGCGATCGGGAAGCTGCCGTACAACCGGTTCTTCCGCCCGCCCTTCCGCGGCGAGGCCCGGCCACCGGTCGCGGCCGGCGACGACGGTCATTTCGATCACCTCGATCCGGCGAGCCGGGAATTCTCGGCGGCCACCATGTACGCGACGGTCCGGCGCGTCCTCGACATCTGGGAGGACTACTTCGGGCGTACCATTCAATGGCATTTCGAATCTGATTTCTCGCGCCTCGAAATGATCCCGTTGATCGAATGGGACAACGCCCAGTCCGGCTACGGCTTCCTGGAGTTCGGATTCGGGCGCAAGCCGAACGGCACGATCGATCACGACCGGCCGTACTGTGAGAATTTCGACGTTCTCGCCCACGAGCTGGGGCACAGCATCATCTTCGCCGAGGTGGGGGTGCCGGCCAGCCCGCGCGACGAGGGCATCGACTACGGCGGCATGCACGAGTCGGCCGGCGACCTGGTCGCGATCGTGGCGTCACTGCACTTCCACTCGGTCGTCGACCTGCTGCTCGACTCGACGAAGGGCAACCTGCTCACCATCAACGGCCTCGACCGGGTGGGTGAGCTGTCGGACAGCCGGGAGATCCGGGTCGCGTTCAACTCGCGCCGCATGTCCGACGTCGGCGAGGAGCCGCACGACCGGTCGCTGCCGTTGACCGGCGCGATCTTCGACACCATGGTCGAGGTGTTCCAGCAGGAGCTGGTCGCCCGGAAACTGATCAGCGAGGATCTGCGGACCCGGTCGACGAACCTGCCCGGCACGTCCCAGGACCTCGACGAGATCCAGGCCGAGTTCACCGCGGCGTACACCGGCAACGAGGCCGCGTTCAAGGACGCGCTGCTGCGCGCCCGCGACTATCTGGGCCGGCTGCTCGCGGTCACGTGGAGCAACCTCTCCCCGGACTTCCTCACCTACCACGGCATCCTGCGGGCGCTGCTGCAGGCCGACCGGGAGATCACCGGAGGCGAGAACGTGCCGATCATCCGCGCGTGCTTCGCCTGGCGGGAGATCGCCCCGGTGCCGACGTCGCTGCTGCTGCGCCAGCACACCATCACCGCCTGCGGCTTCACCGCCGGCAAGGGCCCGACCTTCGCCGAGTCCGGCGCCCCGGTGGACCCGCAGATCCCGGCGCCGCGGGTGAACGGCGTCACGACCGCCGCCCGGCTCTGATCGACCGTTCGGGGACGCGGGCTTGACTCTCCCGTGAGGGGAGATCCGAGCGTTGGGTCATGAAGGAGGAACCGTGGCGAAAGACCTGATCCCCATCGGTCGTTTCTCTCGGATGAGCAGGTTGTCGATCAAGGCGCTGCGCTTCTACGCCGAGCAGGGGCTGATCGTGCCGGCATGGGTGGATCCGTCGTCCGGATACCGCTACTACCGGCGGGGATAGGCGGCTCGGGCCGAGGCGATCCGGGTGCTACGGGCGGTCGGCATGCCGGTCGGGGAGATCCGCGACCTGCTCGCCGACGACGATCCGGAGCTGGTCGGGAAGCGTCTCGCGGCGCACCGGGAGCGGCTGCGGGCCCGGCTCGCCGAGCAGGAGCGGATGCTGCGGTTCCTCGAACGTCTCATCGATCGAGGAGGAAACCTCATGCCCTACGAGGTGACGGTCAAGGTGGTCCCGCCGGTCACGGTGGCGAGTGTGACGCGACGGGCCGGCCTGGCCACCATCGGCGAGGCCGTCCGGGAGGGCTTCGGCGCGGTCGTCGGAGTCATCGGTACGGCCGGAGCGTCCCCGAACGGCGCGCCCTTCGTCGTCTACCACGACGTCATCGACGAGGTCACCGAAGGCGACGTGGAGATCTGCGTGCCCGCCGCCGGGTTCCCGCAGATGCCCGGCTGCATCGTCGCGTCGACCGTCCACCGTGGCCCCTACCCGGAGATCTCCCCGGCGTACCACGCGGTGACCGCCTGGATCGAGGAGAACGGGCGCCGGCCCGCGGGCCCGCCACGGGAGATCTACCTCAACGACCCGCAGACCGTCGCGCCCGCCGACCTGCTCACCGAGGTGCAGTTCCCGATCGAGAGCAGTGGATCCGGCAACTGATCGGTGACCGTCGTCCGCCCCGCCCGTGGCAGGCGGGGCGGACGGCGTACCTCAGGCCGAGGGGTTGAAGGTGATGCCGGCCGGCATCGCCTCGGTGATCAGGTTGACGAAGCCGGCGTCCTTGAGCCCGAAGTTGGCGCTGCCGAAGTCGTAGTTGCTCAGCGTGGTGCGGATGGCGGTGGACGGGAAGCCGTTCCAGCCGACCAGCGACGGGTACTGCCACGCGGCGTAACCGTTCTCCGGCGGCTCGTCGCCGGTGCCGGCCAGCCGGAACGCGTGCGTGCCCACCCCGTCCTTGTGGTAGACGATCTTCGGGTGGTTGCCGGTCCACCGCACGCTGCTCGCCGCCGCGATGTCGAAGTCGCCGTGCGCCGAGGTGGAGACGTACTTGGCCACGTCGTTCTGCACCCAGACCACGACGTGCTCCCAGTCGTGCCGGTGCCCGCCGATCGAGCTGTTGGGCAGGGCCTGGTCCTTCTCGAAGTACAGGCCGTACGCGATGGCGCACCACCCGTTGTTGCACTTGTACCGCGAATACCCGTTGGTGTTGTCCAGGTCGGCGTTGTCGTGGCAGTCGCCGCTGAGCGAGCCGGTCGGTTTGAGCCCGCCGTTGACGACGCCGGTCGGGCCGATCGCCGGGGTCGGGTAGCAGCCGTCGGTGTCGTAGTCGTACGCCGGCTGCCACTTGGTCTCGATCGCCTCGGCGTTGCCGGGCAGCTCGGCCGGGGGAGCGGCCAACGCCGGAGCGGCCGTGACGGCCAGGACGGCGAGCGCGCTGCCGGCGACGACCGCCGAACGCAACGCCCGGCGGCGGGGAGCAGTGGGGGACATCGGACTCCTCGGTATCGATCGGGGGGAATCGTTCCGCCGAATTTCCGCACGGCCGCCCGGGTGATGAGGCGTCCACCGGGCTGCGCGGGGATCAACGCTCGGCGAACACCACAACCGCGATCGGCCGGCGGCTTACCCGCCGGTAACAATCGATCAGCTTGAGGCTTCCGGCCCCGCGGGGCAAGAGTTTGTCTCATCTACCGCCGGCGCTCGCCGACAGTGCGGAGGTGAGGCGGAGTTCGGTGGTACGCGCGAGGCCGGTGCCCCGTCGTGTGCTGCTGCCCCTCGCCGCCATCCTCCCGGCCCAGGTCGCCGGCTGGATCGTCCCGTCCTGGTATCCGATGATCCTGGGCATCTCGCTGGCCGTGCTCGACGCGTTCGGCGTCCACTACCTGACCCGGGTCGCCCGGCTCGGCCTCAACGCGCTGCCCTGCCGGATCGCCGCGGTCGCCCGCGGGCTCGGCGTGGGCAACGCGGTGGCGCTGACGGCCTGGCTGGCCGGTGGGCCCGCCTGGCTGTGGTGGGCCGCGGTGGCGACACACGTCGGCGGCATGGCGCTGCTCGGGTTCTCGACGGTGATCGGCCCGCTGCTGCGGCTCAGCGGGCCGCACCGGCAGGCGTTCGCCGCCGAGATGGTGGCGGTCGGCGCGGCCGCGGTGATGGTGGTCTGGTTCGCCGGCCTGGATCCGGCGCTGATGTCCGGCCGGTCCGGCGCGGCCTGGAGCATCGTCGGCGGCCTGCTCGTCGCCGACCTCATGCTGGCCATGGCGATCGCCGCGATGCTGCTGCGTGGCATGGTCAACCACTGGCGTGACCCGATCACCGTGCTGATCAGCGGGATGGTGCTGGCCATCCTCGCCGACACGAGGTGGGCGACCAGCCTGCCGGGCGGCGTGGAACGCCTGGTCGAACCGTCCGGCGGCGCCCTCGTGGTGACCGCCCACCTGCTGCTCACGCTCTCCCCGCTGATGTCGGCGTCCGGCATCGGCAGCGTCACCGACCGGGCCCGCCGGGCCGACCCGCCCCGGTGGGTCGCCTACCTCCCGCTCGCCGCGCTGGTCACCGGCGTGGCGCTGCTGCTCGTGGTGATCGTCCGGACCTCCGGCTGGCAGCGCTGGAGCGGCCTGGTCGTCGCGATGGCCGCGATGCTGGCCGCGGTGACGTTCCGCTACTGGCTGTCGCTGCGGACCAGCCGGGCGCGGGCCGGCCGCGATCCGGAGACCGGGCTCGCCACCCGGGCCGCGCTCAAGGAGGCGCTCGCCGCCGTGGTCCGCGGACGCGAGCCGTTCGCCGTCCTGGTCATCGCGGTGGCCGAGCCGAGGGACCAGCACCGCATGTCCGGCATCCTGCGGCGTAACGTCCGCGCCGACGACCTGGTGGCGCGGATCGGCCCGGCCGCCTTCGGGGTGCTGCTCACCGACGCGGGCGTGGCCGCCGAGGCGACCATCGCGGCGCAGCGGATCCTCGCCGCCGCGGACGACGACGACCTGCGGTGCTCGATCGGCGTGGCGGTCGCCCGGATCGGCGAGCCCGCCAAGACCGTCCTGCGCAACGCCGAGATCGCGATGAGCCACGCGGTCCGGTCACCGGCGTCGACCTTCGCCATCCACGAGCTGTCGATGAACGACCGCCGGGCGGTGGACGCGGCCCTCGCCGAAGCGCTCGAAGGCGCCCAGCAGCGTGACGAGCTCACCGTCCTCTACCAGCCGATCGTCGACCTGGCCAGCGGGCGGGTGGTCGCCGCCGAGGCGCTGCTGCGCTGGCGGCACCCGCTGCACGGGGCGATCTCGCCGTCCGCCTTCATCCCGGTCGCCGAACGGTCCGGCGAGATCGTCGGCATCGGCCGGTGGGTGCTCGAACAGGCGATCCAGCAGGTGGCCGCGTGGCGCGAGGCCGGCGCCGACCTGACCGTGACCGTCAACGTCTCGCCGCGCCAGCTGCAGGAGCCGCACCTGGCCCGGGAGGTGCTCGGCGCGCTGGAACGGGCCGGGGTGCCCGCGCGGAACCTGATCGTCGAGGTGACCGAGTCGGCGATGGTCGAGGAAGCCGTCGAGGTCGCGGCGCTGCGACGGTTGCGGTCCGCGGGGGTCCGGATCGCCATCGACGACTTCGGTACGGGCTACTCGTCCCTGCAGTACCTGACCCGCCTGCCGGTCGACGTCCTCAAGATCGACCGTGGTTTCGTGGCGCGGCTGGACGGCACCGGCGAGGGCGCGGCGATCGCCGAGGCGGTGATCCGGCTGGCCCAGATCCTTCGGCTGACCACCGTGGCCGAGGGGATCGAGACCGACGTCCAGGCCGCCGAGCTGCTGGCTCTCGGCTCGGAGCGGGGGCAGGGCTACCTGTACTCCCGGCCGGTGCCGCCGGAGGAGGTCGCCGCCCTGGTCGAGCGACAGCGGGACCTGGCGGCCTGACCGTCCCCTGGCCACCAGGGTCCCGCTGTGTCTCGTGCGGCCTTCTCTCGTCAGGCGGTTGCCTTCGCGGTCGCCTTCGGCTCGGTGACGGCGGGGTCCGAGGCGCGCTGGTTGCGGATCAGCGCGTCGATCGACCAGGGCCCGCCGCCGACGACGGCGATCAGCAGGAACGACCAGGCGTACAGGGCGGGGGTGACGCCGCCGTTCTCGATCGGCATCAGGCCCTCCGGCTGGTGCACCACGAAGTAGGCGTACGCCATCGATCCGGACGCCAGGATCGCGGCCGGGCGGGTGCCGAGCCCGACCAGGACCAGCGCACCGCAGACGAGCTGGATGAGACCGGCATACCAGTTGGGCCACAGGCCGACCGCGACCGGCTCGCCCGTGCCCCGGCTGCCACCGAGCAGGCCGAACACGGACGCGAGCCCGTGGCAGGTGAAGAGCAGACCGACGACGACCCGGAACAGCAGCCAGGTGATCTCGTTCACGCGCGGGGTAGACAATAGATGCTCCTCTGTCGCCGAAGTGGACAATCTGGAGATTCACCCTAGGCGCTCCGGGTTTCGTAGAAGATAGAAGATCATAAATTTCGCCTAAGAGTCCAGGCTCACCGAAATCTCGCCGTAACCTGCCTTACATCTTGCCGAAAACGTTTTCGTAAGGCAGCGTGTGCCGCAGGCGAGCCGCATCACGGGGGCGGGTCCGCCGAGGCCGCTCAGGGGTGTCGCACGCTGCATCTTTCCCGGGCGCCTCCGCTTCCCATGCATCGACATGACTCGATTGCAGAGGTGTCCTCATGCGTTTCAACCGTCGTACCGTCCTGATCGCCGGCGCCGCCGGGGCCGCGGGTGTTCTGCTGCCCCCGTCACCGGCCCGCGCCGCCCGCCTCGACGCCGGCGTCTCGGCGTATCCGTTCCCGCTCACCGCCGTCCGCCTCGACGCCGGCCCGTTCGCCGACAACGCCGGACGCACCCAGAGCTACCTGCGCTTCCTCGACGCCGACCGGCTGCTGCACATGTTCCGGGTGACGGCCGGCCTGTCGTCGTCGGCCACCCCGTGCGGCGGCTGGGAGTCACCCACCACCGAACTGCGCGGCCACTCCATCGGGCACGTGCTCAGCGCGCTCGCCCAGGCCTGGGCGAGCACCGGCGACGCCACCTACCGGTCCAAAGGCGACTACCTCGTCGCACAGCTGGCGCTCTGCCAGCGCCCGAACGGCTTCCTCTCCGCCTTCCCCGAGTCGTTCATCGACCGGGTCGAGACCGGCCAGCAGGTGTGGGCGCCGTATTACACCCTCCACAAGATCGTGCAGGGCCTGCTCGACTGGCACCTGCTAACCGGCAGCGCCCAGGCCCTCGCCGTCCTGCAGCGCAAGGCCGCCTGGGTGCAGGCTCGCAACAGCCGGCTCACCCACGTCCAGCGCCAGCAGATGCTGCGCGTCGAGTTTGGCGGCATCGGCGAAACCCTGTTCAACCTCTACCAGCTCACCGACGACCCGGTGCACCTGTTCACCGCCCAGTACTTCGATCACGCCCAGGTGCTCGACCCGCTCGCCGCCGGGGTCGACGCGCTCGCCGGGTTCCACGCCAACACACAGATCCCGAAGGCGATCGCGGCGATCCGCGGATACCACGCGACCGGCGACACCCGGTACCGCGACATCGCCGTCAACTTCTGGAACTTCGTGGTACGCCAGCACTCGTACGCGATCGGCGGCAACTCCAACGGCGAGTACTTCCAGGCGCCGAACCGGATCGCGTCGGAGCTCTCCGACACCACGTGCGAGTGCTGCAACACGTACAACATGCTCAAGCTGACCCGGCAACTGTTCTTCACCGACCCGTCTCGGGCCGCCGAGTTCATGGACTTCTACGAGAAGGCGCTCTACAACCACCTGCTCGGCGCGCAGAATCCGAACTCGGCGCACGGGCACCACTGTTACTACGTGCCGTTGCGGGCCGGCGGAATCAAGACGTACAGCAACGACTACGACAACTTCACCTGCTGCCACGGCACCGGCATGGAGACGAACACCAAGTTCGTCGACAGCATCTACTTCCAAGTCAACACGACGCTCTACGTCAATCTGTACATCGCGTCAACATTGATCTGGTCAAGTCAAGGCGTCACGATCCGGCAGGACACCACGTATCCGGAGAGCCCGTCCACACGGCTCACCGTCACCGCCGGCGCCGGTGTCCTCGACGTGCGGATCCGCATCCCGTCGTGGACCAGCGGCGCCCAGGTGCGCGTCAACGGCGTCCCCACCGGCACGCCGGCGCCCGGGACGTACCTCTCGATCAATCGGACCTGGACCACCGGCGACGTCGTCGATGTCAGCCTCCCGATGGCCCTCACCCTGGAAGCCGCTCCGGACAACCCGTCGGTGCGTGCCGTCCGACACGGGCCGATCGTGCTGGCCGGCCAGTTCGGCACCAGCAACCTGAGCAGCCTGCCGGCCCTCGACCCCGGCACGCTGACCGCGACCGGCACACCACTGGAGTACACCGCCGGATCGGTCCTGCTGCGGCCGTTCTACAAGACACACGGCCAGCGCTATTCGGTCTACTGGGACGTCACGGGCACGGCTCCGAAAGAGGCGCGCTACCCGTTCGACGAGACGTCCGGGACCGTCGCGGCCGACGCCACCGGCAACGGCTGGAACGGCGCCCTGATCGGCGGCGTCACCCGCACCGCCGGGCGCAGCGGCAACGCGGTCCTGCTCAACGGCGCCAACGGATACGTCAGCCTGCCCGGCGGGATCCTGGCCGGTGTCACCGCGTTCACCATCGCCACCTGGCTCCGCATCGACGCCGCCGCCAGCTGGACCCGGGTGTTCGACTTCGGCACCGGCACCGGCGCCTACCTGTTCCTCACCCCGCGCAGCAGCTCCGGGACCGCCCGCTACGCGATCAGCACCGGCGGCTCCGGCGCCGAACAGCGCATCAACGCCCCGGCCGCGCTCCCCACCGGCGCGTGGACCCACGTCGCCGTCACCCACACCGGCGACCTCGGCGTCCTCTACGTCAACGGCGCCGAGGTCGCCCGCAACACCGCCCTCACGGTACGCCCGTCCGCGTTGCCGTCGACCACCCAGAACTGGATCGGCCGCTCCCAGTACGCCACCGATCCGTATCTGACCGCCGCCGTGGACGGATTCCGGATCCACAGCCGGGCGCTGTCCGCGGCCGAGGTCGCTCAACTGTTTTCCACCGGACAGTGAACATTTCCACCGGACAGTGAGAGAGGCAGTTCGATGTCCCGAAGAAGACGATCAGCGGCGCTGCTCAGCGCGCTGGTCACCGCGGTCGCGGCGACAGCCGTCGCCACCCCCTCGCAGGCCGCCAACCCGATCATCACCAGCATCTACACCGCCGACCCCGCGCCCCTGGTCGTCGGCAACACCATGTACATCCACGCCGGCCGTGACGAGGCGCCGACCGGCGGCAGCAACTTCGTGATGCGCGAATGGCACGTGCTGTCGTCCACCGACGCGGCGAACTGGACCGACAACGGCGCCCGCGCCACCATCGCGACGTTCCCGTGGGCCGGCGCCGACGCGTGGGCCGGCGAGGTCGAACCGCGCAACGGGAAGTACTACTGGTACACGTCGATCAACGGCAACGGCGCCGGCTGGATGAACATCGGCGTCGCCGTCGGTGACAGCCCGCTCGGCCCGTTCACCGACGCCAAGGGCGGGCCGCTGATCAGCGACAGCACCGCCAACTCGTCCGGCCTCAACATCGACCCCACCGTCTTCGTCGACGACGACGGGCAGGCCTACATGTACTGGGGCGGCTACTGGGGACCGCGTGCCGTGCGCCTGGCCAGCAACATGATCGACACGGTCGGGCCGGTCGTCACGCCGACGGGGCTCACCAACTACTGGGAGGCCCCGTGGATGTTCAAACGCAACGGCCTCTACTACATGATGTACGCCGCCAACGACACCAGTGGCTGTGTCACCGACTCCAACTACGCCTGCCAGCGGTACGCCACCGCGAGCAACCCGATGGGGCCGTGGACCCACCGCGGTGTGGTGCTCGGACAGGTGTCGTCCACGACCAACCACGCGGGAATCGTCGAGTTCAACGGTCAGTGGTACATCGTCTACCACAACGCGAACGCGCCCGGCGGTGGCAACTTCCGCAGGTCGGTGGCGGTCGACCGGCTGTACTTCAACGCTGACGGGACGATCCAGCCGGTCGTGCAGACGACCACCGGGCCGCCGCCGAACCCGGGTGGTGGAGGTGGCGGCAGCGGGACCAACATCGCACCGTCAGCCACCGCGTCGACGTCCTATGTGTCGTCGTGGGAGAGCCTCGCCGCGATCAACAACGGCGGGACGCCGGCGAACTCGCAGGACCGGTCGAACCTTGCCTACGGCAACTGGCCGCAACAGGGCACGCAGTGGATCGAGTACACATGGCCGACCGCGCAGTCGATCAACAAGAGTTCGGTCTACTGGTTCGACGACAACCAGGGCATCGATCTGCCGGCGTCATGTGCACTGGAGTACTGGAACGGCAGTCAATATGTACCAGTTCAACTGCAGTCAACATGTGGCGTCGCGGGCAATGTTGAGAACGTCAACACGTTCACCAGTGCAGTCAACACGACGCGGCTGCGCCTGCAGATCACCTCTCGCAGTGGACTGTCGACGGGCGTCCTCGAGTGGAAGGCGTTCCGGTCATGAGCCGGCGGGGTTCGACGCGGCGCGGCTGGACGGGGACGGGTCCGACGGAGCCGGACTTGACGGGGACGGGTCCGACGGAGCCGGACTTGACGGGGACGGGTCCGACGGAGCCGGACTTGACGGGGTCGGGGTCGGGGCCGGCGCCGGGGCCGGGGCCGGGGCTGAGGCTGACGGGGACGGGCTTGACGGGGCCGGGGCTGAGGCTGACGGGGCCGGGGTTGGCTAGGCCGCGGTTGGCGAGGCCGGGCTTGCGGGGACTTTTCGGCACACCACGGCCGGCCGTTCGGGTGCTCCGCACCATACGGCGCGCGTGGGCGTACACCCTGAGTTTGACGTTGATCGTGGCCTCGCTGTCGGTCCACCCGCAGCCGGCCCTCGCTGCGCAGACCATCGGGTTTCCGGTCTTCGGCAACGCCGGGTCGATTCCGGCGCCGCCGGTCGGCTACTCCACCGGCGACACGATGCGCGCCATCTACGACGCCGAGTCGAGCGGTACCGACTTCTGGATGGACCGCCTGCTCGCCCGCACCGGCAACGACCCGGCCGGCACCTGGCTGATGACGCGCGGACGGGCCGCGTACATGAACACGCACAACCCGTCGGTGATCGGTTTCGGTGGCAACGCCGCCTACTGGGACAACATCTCCAGTCAGAACGCCTACGCGATCACGGCCTCCACCGGCACCTTCACCGAACAGGCCGCCCAGCGCCGGCAGACCCCCAGCCACTGGCGCAGCGTGCACACGAGCGGCTCGCTCCGGCTCGACGTCACGAAGTTCATCACCGACAACAACGTGCTGGTCACCAACGTCGCCGTGGTCAACAACGGCAGCGCCTCGACGACGCTGACGCTGAACGCCACGTCGCCCTACGCGACCACCGTGACCGGCGCCGAACTGACCGGCACCCGCGCCGTGAAGAACAACCTGACGACCCTCTACCCGCGGTTCTCCGGCGACGGGTTCACCGCCGCCAACGGCGCGCTCAGCCGATCGGTGACGGTCGCCGCGGGACAGACGGTCACGGTCAAGGTGCAGCTGGGCTGGGTCGCCACCGAGATCCCGGCGTCACGCACCGAGTACGACGCCTACCGGGCCCGGACCCCCGCCGACGCGTTCGCGACGCACGTCCGCGCCTACAACAGGTGGTGGGCCGACAACGTGCCCTACATCGACGTGCCGGACGCGGCGATCAAGAAGAACATCTACTACCGCTGGTGGCTGATGCGCTTCAACCACCTCGACGCCGACATCCCCGGGCAGGACTTCCAGTTCCCGCAGTCGATCGAGGGCGTGACCGGCTACAACAACGCGATCGCGCTCACCCAGCCGATGCACATCGACGACCTGAAGTACCTGCGCAGCCCGGAGTACTCCTACGGCCCGTACCTGGCGGTCGGCCAGTACTCGGCGAACGGCCGCTTCGTCGACAACCCGGGCGACCCGGAGAACTGGTCGAACTCGTACACCCAGTACATCGCCGAGGCGGCGTGGCGCGCCTACCAGATCCACGGCGGGCAGCCGGCGATGCTGACCAACTTCGCCCGTTACGCCGAGGGTGACGCCAAGGGCCAGCTCGCCACCTACGACACCAACAACAACGGCGTCATCGAGTACGACTGGGGCGCGATGACCGGCAACGACGCCGACGCCGTGTCGTTCCACTGGCGGGCCGGCAACCTGGACCGCGCCGAGAGCGCCTACGTGTGGAGCGCCGCCAACGCCGCCCGCGACGCCTACACGCTGGCCGGGAACACGGCCAAGGCCGCCGAGATGCAGACGCTCGCCGACCGGATCCGCAACGGCGTGATCTCCACGCTGTGGAACCCGGACCGGCAGCTGCTGGAGCACAAACATGTCTCCACCAACGCGTTCGTGCCGTGGAAGGAGATCAACAACTACTACCCGTACTCGGTCGGGCTGATGCCCAACACCGCGCAGTACCGGGAGGCGCTGCGCCTGTTCGCCGACCCCGCCCAGTACCCGATCTTCCCGTTCTACACCGCCAACCAGGTCGACAAGGCAGCCGCCGCGGCCGCCGGCAACCCGGGCAGCAACAACTTCTCCACCATCAACTCCACGGTGCAGTTCCGGCTCTACTCGTCGGTGCTGCGCAACTACCCCAACACCTGGATGACCAACGACGACTACAAGAAGCTGCTCTACTGGAACGCCTGGGCGCAGTACGTCGGCGGGGACACCAACTGGCCGGACGCCAACGAGTTCTGGGCCGACTGGAACGGCAGCGCCATCACGTACCGCTCGTGGATCCACCACAACATCCTCGGCAGCAGCAACTGGACGATCATCGAGGACGTCGCCGGGCTCCGGCCGCGCAACGACGCCCAGATCCAGCTGTCGCCGATCGCCATCGGGTGGAGCCACTTCGCGGTGAACAACCTGCGTTACCGCAACGCCGACCTGTCGATCGTCTGGGACGACCCGGCCGACGGCGTGACCCGGTACCCCGGGGTGCCGCAGGGATATTCGATCTACCTGAACGGGACCCGGGTCGCCACCCTCAACCAGCTGATCCCGTTCACCTACAACCCGGCGACCGGCGCGGTCACCACCACCGGGACCGTCGCGTTCAGCACGGCGTTCGCGTCGTTGCAGGCGCCGCAGAACGTGGTGCAGAGCGGGTCGCGGGTGGTCGACATCTTCGCCAAGGCGGGCGTCGACCTCACCTCGACCCGGCCCGACCTGGCCGCCGGAGCGACCGCGTCGGCGTCGTACACCACCTCCGGCACCTCGGTGACCGGCGCGATCGACGGGCTGCCCACCAACGCTCCGCTGTGGGGAAGTTACGGCAGCGCCAACGCCACCGACTGGTACGAGCTCAACTTCGGCAGCACCGCCCGTACCGTCGACGAGGCCTGGCTCTACTTCCGCAACGACCGCGCCGGCAACCGGTACCGGCCGCCCACCGCCTACAACGTCCAGTACTGGAACGGCAGCGCGTGGGTCAACGCCGCCGCCCAGGTCAAGACGCCCGGCACGCCGCAGTCCAACTTCAACAGGGTCACCTTCACCGGGGTCAGCACGACACGGTTGCGGGTCCAGTTCACGCAGCCGTCCGGAACATCCAAGACCGGACTGACCGAGATCAAGGTGTACGGCCAGAGCACCGTACCGCCGGATCCGAACCCCAACCTGGCGACCGCGGCGACACCCAGCGCCTCGTACACGTCATCGTGGGAGAGCGTCGCGGCCATCAACGACGGCATCGACCCACCGTCGTCGAACGACACCGTGAACCCGCGCTGGGGGACCTGGCCCAACCAGGGCGAGCAGTGGGCCGAGCTGACCTGGCCGGCGGCACAGAACCTGCGCTCCGCCCAGGTGTACTTCTTCGACGACGGCCAGGGCATCGATCTGCCCGCGTCGTGGAAGCTCCAGTACTGGAACGGCGCCGCCTACGTGGACGTGCCGTCGGCCGGCGGCTACCCCGTCGCGGGCGGCCAGTACAACACCGTCACCTTCGGCCAGGTCAGCACCACCCGGCTCCGGGTGGCCCTGACCAGCGGCGCCGCCTCCGTCGGACTGCTGGAGGTGAAGGCCTTCGCGAGCTGACCGGAGACGGCAGGGCCCGGTGACCGCACTGATCACCGGGCCCTGCCGTCAGTGGCCGCGGAACGCCTCCTCCAGCCACCACGACGGCTGGTCGGCGGTGACCTTCGCGTCGATCACCAGCGGCACGTCCCGGGGCCCGGCCAGCCATTCCCGGACCGGATCAAGATCTTCCGGCGTGCGTACGGTGACCGCCGCGCACCCGTGTCCACGGGCCACGGCGGCGAGATCCGTCTCCGGGAACACCACCGTGGCGAGCGGATGCCCGGCCGGCCCGAAGTGGTGCACCTCGGCCCCGTACGCCTCGTCGTTCCACACCACGATCAGCATGCCGAGCCCGAGCCGCCGGATCGTGTCGAGCTCGGCGATGCCCATCAGGAACCCGCCGTCACCGCACGCCGCGACCGGCAGCCGTCCCGGGCTGGCGAGGGCCGCCCCGAGCGCACTGGCCAGCCCCAGCCCGATCGACTGGAACGCCTGCGTGAACACGAACCCGTGATGATCCGGAACGGACAGGAACATCGACGGATATCCCATGAAGTTGCCCGAGTCGACGGCGATGACCCGCTCGGCGGGAAGCAGGTCGTCCAGGCCGATGGCGAGGGTCCGCGGGTCGATGCGGCTGTCGTCGCCGGTGTCGTCGAACGCGACGTCACGCCAGCGTCCCCGGTCGCGCAGCTCCGCTCGTACCGCCGCGGTCCGGAAGGCCTCCCGCCGGCCGGGGAGCGCGGCGGCCACGGCGATCGCCGTCAATCGTGCGTCGCCGCAGACGCCCAGGTCGAGGCGGTGGTGGGCGCCGAAGGCGGTGGGGTCCACATCGACCTGGACGACCACCGCGTCCGGGCCGATCAGCGACCCGTGCCGGGTGGTCCACATGGTGAGCGACGCGCCCCAGGCGATGACGACGTCCGCCGAGCGGATCAGCTCGGCCGCCAGCGGCGTGGCGAACCCGCCGGAGACGTCCAGATTCCACTCGTCGCCGGCGAACAGCCCCTTGGCCGCAGCCGACGTCGCCAGCAGCGCGCCCGACACCGCCGCCAGCTCCGCCAGCTCGGAGCCCGCCGTGACCGCGCCCCGCCCGGCGATGAACACCGGCCGTTCGGCGCCCCGGAGTAGATGGGCAAGAGCGGTCACCGCATCGTCGGACGCGCGGGGCGGCTGACTCGCCGGGGCGGGCGGGACCTCGGCCGGCTCGGCGGTCGCGGCCTGCACGTCCAGCGGCAGGTTGAGCACGACCGTGCGCCGGTCGAGCACCGAGGTCCGCCACGCGCGGGTCGCGTCCGCGACGGCCGACGCCGGGCCGTGCACCCGGTCGCTGACCGCGCCGACCGCGTGCGCGAGCGCGTCCTGGTCGACGCGGAAGTTGGACCGCAACGCGGACGCCGCCGGCTCGGCGGCCAGGACGACCATCGGGGTCCGGCTCTTGGCCGCCTCCGCGATCCCGGTCATCGCGTTGGTCAGCCCGCAGCCCTGATGCACCGTGACGACGCCGGGCCGGCCACTGACCCG
Source organism: Actinoplanes philippinensis (assembly GCF_900113015.1). GTDB lineage: Bacteria > Actinomycetota > Actinomycetes > Mycobacteriales > Micromonosporaceae > Actinoplanes > Actinoplanes philippinensis. The sequence continues at coordinate 23,242 of NZ_FONV01000018.1, read as the reverse complement.
CGCATACGCGTCGGCCGCGGTCGCCGCCCCACCCTCGTGGCGGGTGGCGACGAACCGTGCGCCGTGCGCGACGAGCGCGTTCGTGACGTGGAAGTTGCCACTGCCGACGACACCGAAGACCAGGTCGGCGCCGAGTTTCGCAAGGGTCTCGCCGACGATGTCGGCTACGGTCCGGTCGCTCACTTTTCCACGAGGGCCAGGACGCGGACCGGGCTTCCCGAGCCGCCGGTGATCGGCAGCGGGGGAGCGATCACCACGGCGCCGGTGGGCGGCAGCCGGTCCAGGTTCCGCAGCTGGGTGAGCCCGTACTTGCCGGCCCCCAGCAGGTAGGAGTGGCACGGGAACGGCGGGTCGAACGAGTGGGCGGCGCCCGCGTCGGTGCCGACGGTCTCCACCCCGATGCCGATCACCGGCGACTCCTCGGCGACCCACTTCGCGGCCTCGACCGAGAGGCCCGGCGTGTGCTGACCGGTCTCGTTCGCGTTCAGGAAGGCCTCCTGGTCACCGGAGCGGGAATCCCATCCGGTACGGACCAGGAGCCACCCGCCGCGCGGAAGAGGTCCGTGCGCCGTCTCCCACTCCTGCAGGTGCTCCACTTCGAGCAGGAAGTCGGGGTCCTTGGCGGCCCGCTCGGTGACGTCGACGACGGCGGCCGGGGCGATGAGCCGCCGCGGCGGAACCTGGGACACGTCCTCGCCGTCGCGGCCGGTCACCCAGTGGATCGGCGCGTCGAAGTGGGTGCCGGTGTGCTCGCCGGTGTGGATGTTGTTCCAGTACCAGGCGGGGCCTCGGTCGTCGTACCGGCTGATCTCCTCCAGCCCGAACGGGATGGTGTTCGCGAACGGCGGCGGAAGCTGCAGGATCGGCGTCCCCGCGGACAGCGGCGCGGTCAGATCGACGACCTCGATCGAGCCGTCGCCGACACCGGACAACAGGGCCTTCAAAACGCTCATCGGCAAACCCTACGGCCGCCGCGTTCCGTGCGGCAGGCATCGAGACGGACTTCGGCCTTACGGGGCGCTCACGCCCCGCATGATCCGGCGGGTCAGCTCCGGATGGTCGAGCACGTCGGTGCTGTCGGCGAACTGGTCGACGCTGCCGAACCCGGCCGGCTCCCCGGTCAGCGCGGCGGCGAACCGGCCCGCGCCGATCACCGGGAACGGCCGGTCGAAGTAGGGGCGCCGGGTCGCGTCGACCGGCTCGGCGATGCCGAGACGGTTCTGCCACTCACCGGCCGCCTCGTAGGCGTCACAGAGCGAGGCCTGGCGCTGCCGCGCGTCATCGGCGGCGAGGGCGTGGTGCAGCGCGGCGACGATGCCGGCCGCTTCCGGCAGGGCGGCGACGGCGCTACCGAGCCATTTGCCGTACGGCGGAAACCGTCGCGCCAGCAGCAGGGTCAGCCGCATCACGTCGCGGGCCAGCCGGGCGGCGACGATACGGCTGCCCAGCTCGTCCCCGGCTTCGGCGGCCCGCCCGACGAACGCCTCCTCCTGCGAGATCCGTGTCCACTGGGCGGCCAGAACCCGCCGCCACACGTCGTCCGGATACCAGCGCAGCCGCCGCCGCAGCGCGGTCAGCTCGCCCACGGAGTCGTGGTACACCTCGCCGCCGGTCGTCTCGGCGAGCCGCTGGGTGGGCGTGGCCAGCCAGTCCAGGGTGGTGGGTTCGTCGCGCGCGTCGAATCCGAGCTGCCGCACCGACCAGGCCGCCACGTCGGTGATCTGCACCCGGTGCGCGACCGGCCCGGTCGTCGGCGTCATCACCCGGACCCGCGCGCCGGCCGGTTCGAAGTTCGTCGGCCACCCGCCGACCTGCTTCGGCAGTCGTGCCGTGAACAGCGCGGACAGGCCGGCGCCATGGCGGGCGACGTCCTCGGGCGACAGGAACAGCTCGAGCCGCGGCCCCCAGTCGTGATCGGCGGAGCGGGGCGTGTCGAAGCCGAGCACCTCCGAGCCCGGCCCGATCCGGGCGGCCGCGTGCGGCAGTCCCGGATACGCCTCGTCCAGGAGAGGGCGGACGGCCTCGGTGTAGAAGGCCCGGCACAGTCGCAGGCCGGGCACGAATTCTGGCTGCACGCCGTCACGATAAATGCGTTGCCCGGTTTCGGCGAGCGGCTTAACGTCTCTCTCAGCCGCACACCGGACGAACGGGAGACCGAGATGAACGCGATCAATGAAGACATTCTCCGGCGGTGCCGATAGATCGCTTCAGCGTTCGTTCGCGCCGCCCATTCCGTACCCGGAAAGGGCGGTTTTCTTTTTGTTTAAAGCCACACCCGTCGCCGTAGCTCAGCTGGTCAGAGCGCCGACCTGATAAGTCGGAGGCCGGTGGTTCGAACCCACCCGGCGACACGCAGCATTTCGGCGCGGTGGACGAAAGGTAGAGTCGCCCGGCTTTCACCCGGGACATGTGCGGGTTCGAATCCCGTCCGCGCTGCGTGATCCGGCGTCGCCCAACGGCAGGGCAGCGCACTGTTAATGCGTACAGGTGAAGGTTCGAATCCTTCCGCCGGAGCGGTCCCTGCAGCCGGTCGGAAGCCCCGTGGTTGGATGGCGGGGTGACGATCACGGTGGGCGAGGTGCCCGAGAAGGAACGGTTCGAAGCGCGGGACGAGGCCGGTGAGCTCGCCGGTGTGCTGACGTATCAGGTGACCGGGCCGATCGTCGTCTACACCCACACCACTGTCGACCCCCGCTTCGAGGGCCGCGACGTCCCCGCGCTGCTGGCCCGCGCCGTCATGGAGGACGCCAGGAGCCGCAACCGGACCGTCGTGCCGATGTGCCCGCTGCTGACCGAGTGGCTGGAGAAGAACCCCGGCTACGACAAGTTCGTGGCCCGGTCCACCCGCCGCATCAAGTAGTCGATCCGGCCGGCGCTCAGGCGGGGCCGCCGACCCGCAGCACCTCGGCCAGGCGCTGCCGGCGGCGCAGCGCCGCCTCGGCCCGGACCAGCAGCGGGGCCGTCACCAGGAACAGCGCCGCCACCGCGGCCAGCCCGGCCCACGGCAGCGCCGTCGCCGGGTCACCGACCTGGCCGGTCAGCAGCCGCAACCCGAGCGGCCCGGTGGTCACCGCGGCCACCAGCGCGCCGAGGGCCGTTCCGCCGGCCGCCGCGGCCGCCGCGGCCGGGAGCAGTTCCCCGGCGGCGACCAGCCGTCCCTGCCGGGGCGTCAATCCGAGCGTCCGCAGCCGGCTCACCGTCAGCCATCGCGCGGGCGCGCCGGCGGCCGCCGTCAACGCGAAGCCGAGCAGGCCCGCCACCAGCAGGAACGCCGCGGCCGCCCAGGTCAGCCAGATCAGCCCGGAGACCAGCGGAGCGGCCCGCCGGGACCGGGCCAGTTCGGCGCGGGAGACCACGGTCAGGCCGTCGGTGGCCTGCACGGCGCCGGGGCCGGTGACCCAGAGGGTGTTCGGCGGGTCCGGCAGCCCGGCCGCCACGTCGACGATCACCACCTCGGCCGATCCGCCGATCGCCGGGGCCGAGCCGGAGGCGGTCAGCCGTACCGCCGGCTTGCCGGTCTGAAGGATCTCCACGGTCATGCCCTCGCGCAGCGCGCCGGTCGCGGAGCGGACCAGGGCCTGGTCGGGTTGGAGAGCCGTGCCGGTGTAGGCGCGGCTGTCCACGATCATCAGCCGGGCCGGGGTCAGCTTCCCGTCCACGACGATCTGCGCCGAGTCGGTGACGTGCCCGGTCAGCACGCCGGTCACACCGGGCGCCGCGGCGATCCGGCGGGCCGTCTCGTCCGCCGACGCGGCGGTGTCCTCGGTGAGGTCCACGCGCACGTCCGCGCCGACCGTCTCCTGCGCGCCACCGGCCAGCCCGCGCTCCACGGTCGCGGCGGTGACCAGCGCGAACGTCGCCAGGGCCACCGAGGTGACCAGCGCGGCGACCGGCAGTGCCCGCCCGGACGCGGCCGACGCCTGCGCCGTGCCGAACACCGCGAGCGGCCGCCGGGACCGCACCGCCCAGCGCAGCGCCAGCCCGGTGAGCGGCGGCAGCAGACGGACCAGCAGCACCGCCCCGGCGAGCACCGCCAGCGTGGGCGCCAGCACCGGCAGGCCCGAGCCGAGTCCCCGCTGGTGGAGGGCGACGATCGCGGCGCCCGCGGCGAGCACCACGGTGGCCTCGGCGGCGGCCCGGCGCAGCACGGCGGTGTGCCGCGCCCATCGGCGGGCCGAGCGGTTGGCGGGCGACCTGCGGTCCCGGGTGGCCGCGGCGGCGGTCAGGATGCCGTACGCCGGAACCGCCGCGACCGCCGTGACCAGGACCGGCGCCACCCACCCGGCGGCCACACCCCCGGTGGTGAGGATCGCCGCGGCACACCCGGCCCCGGCTGCGGCGAGCGCCAGCACCGCCGACTCGGCGAGCAGCTCCAGCCCGAGCGCGGTGAGCGAGGCGCCCCGCTGCCGGGCCAGCACCAGGGCCGGCGAACGGCGCCGTACCAGCAGGTCGGCGGCGAGCAGCAGCACCAGCACGGCCCCGGCGACGATCGCCGCGAGCAGCACCGACGCCTGCACCCGCGCCGTCTCGACCTGGGCGGTGACCTCGTCGAGGACCGAGTCGAGCCCGGTGTTCCAGGTGGACGCCGTGTCATAGGTGCTCGACGACGCCGACCGGGCCTGGAGGGTGACCACCGTCGCTTTCAGCGACTGGGCGGTCGCCCAGGTCAGCACCGCCGGATCGGGGGCGAAGGACACGGTCCGCTTCAGCTCGTCCGGCGGGAACGCGAGCCGGGCGTCGGGCAGGGACTCGGCGCTCAGCAGGCCACCGAACCGGGTGGTGCCGATGCCGTCGGCGCCGGCCGCCGGATTCAGCAGCCACGGCGCCTCGGCCCACACCGGATCGGCCGGGTCGACGGCCCGGAAGATGCCGCTGACCTGGGCGCTCCTGGTGTTCCCGCGTTCGTCGGCGAGTTTCAGCAACGCGCCCGGCCGTACCCCGAACTGTTTCGCCGCCGTCTCGGAGACGCCGACCTGGACGAGCCAGGGCGGCCCGTACCAGTCGATCTCGGCGGTCTCGTCGCCGCTCGCCGCCGGCGCGGAACCGGCGGACCAGACGACCTCCGGCCCGGCGCCGCCGGACAGGTAGGCCATCCGGAAGGTCCGCAGCACGCTGCCGTCGGTGACCTTCAGGCTGGGGCTGATGACGGAGGCGACCGGTGGCCGGAACATCCGCTGCAGGTCGGTCCCGAGCTCGTCCACGGCGCGCAGGCGCAGGTCGTCGAGGGCCTGCGCGAGGCGCGGCACGCGGGCCCGGCCGTTGAGGGTGTCGTCGGGCTCGAACCGGGCGGAGACGATGACCTTCGCGGCGTCGCCGCCCCGGCGGACCCCGTCGCGCACCGCCTCGTCGGCGGTGCGTTCCATCAGCCCCGGCACCGCCCCGGCGAGCAGGCTGACCAGCACCACCACCAGCGCCGACAGCAGCAGCGGCCCGGCATCGGCGCGGGCCCGGCCACGGATCGACGCGCCGTGCAGTCCGGTGATCGCAGCGATTCTCATGAGGCGACCCGCAGGTGAGCGGCGTCGGCGCGGCGGGACTGGACCACCACGACCGAGGCGACGGCCAGCGACGCGGCGGCCAGCAGCAGCGCCAGAAGGACGGACTCGGCTGCCCACGGCCACACCGGGGCGACCGTGGGGACCGGCACGCCACCCGTCTCCGAACGCACCAGCAGCGGGCTGACCAGCCAGGTCGCGGCGGCGCCGACGGCTGCACCGGCGACCAGCAGTGGCAGCAGGACGATCGTGTGCTGGCCGAGCAGGGTGGTCCGGATCTCGCGGCGGGTCATCCCGAGGCCGCGGAGGCGGGCCACCTCGACGGCCCGGGCCTGCAGATCGCACGTCACGTGCAGGATCAGGCCGGCCAGCAGCAGCAACAGGGCGGCGGGCACCAGCAGGCGCAGGGATCCGGGCAGGGCGGCGGGGACCGGGCCGGTGGTCAGGCGGGCTGCTTCGCCCGTACGCGTGCGGATGTCACCGAGATGCAGGCCCGCCGTCGCGGAGGCGTCGGTGGCGCCGGTGACCCACCAGGCGTCGATCGGGAACTGTGGCTCACCGCGGACGAGCAGGGCCCGCGAGAGGGTGTCGAGGTCGGTGGAGATCGCGGCGGCGCCGGGCGCGGCGGGCACGGTCGTGACGATCCGTTCGATGCGTATCGGCACCGCGGTGAGCCCGGCCATCATCTGGACCTGGTCGCCGGGGCCGACCGACAGCTGGCGGGCGAGCAGTTCCGAGACGGTCGCCGGCACCGGTCCGGGGTCGGCGAACGCCGTCGCCACCAGCCGCCGGGCGGCGTCCGGTGGTCCGCCGAGGGCGACGTCGGCGGTCATCCGCAGCGACGATCCGTAGGCCGTCACCGCCGGTGCGGTGAGCTGGCCCGAGTAGGGTTCGGCGGAGGTCGCGGCCCATCCGTCGCCGCCCGGCACCGACAGGTCCACCGTGATCCTGCTGGTGCGGTCGCTGTCGTAGTCGAAGCCCTCGGCGACCACCGGCAGCATCACGGCGACCAGCCGCATGCCGTCGACCGGCACGCACTCCGGCAGCCGGTGCGGGCGCCCGTCGAGCGGGACCGCCGGGGCGGTGCAGGCGGTCCTCAGCCCGGCGGCGTCCTCGAGGACGAGCTGCGGCGTCGCCGAGAGCTGGTGGCCGCCGGTGGCCCGCCCGGTGACGGTGAGGGCGGCGTTCTTGGTGACCGGGACGCCCGGGGCCTCGGCCGGTCCGCGGACCGCCACGAGCCGGGGCGGGTTGTCACCGGCGCCGAGCCACTGGCCGATCGACACGCCGCGGTCGGCAGCGGGCCGCGCCCGGCCCCCGGTCGCCCGGGCGACCTCGTCGCCCTGCCCGGCCGAGGCGGGCGCGCCCAGTGTCAGGACCAGGTCGGAGCCGATCGCCAGGTTCGCCTGGTCGAGCTGGGACCGGTGCCAGGTCGCGTCGAAGGCCACCGCGAACGTCGCCGCCGCGCAGCCGAGAGTGACCAGCAGGCCGGCCGCGATCGCCCGGGGCCGGCGGGCCGCCTCGGACATCGCGAGCGGCAGCGCCAGCCCGCGCGCCCGGCTCGTCCACCGGTCGGCGGCGCGCAGCACCGGAGGGGCCAGGCGCAGCGCGATCACACATCCGGCGGCCAGCGCGAGCGCCGGGACCAGCATCCGCACCAGGTCGAGGCGGGCGTCGGCGTCCTCGGAGCGGGCCGAGAACCAGGCGCCGCCGGCCAGTACGACGAGCGCGAGGTCGGCGCCGGAGCGGGCCAGCCCGGAGCGTGCCGGTGTCGGCAGGAACAGCAGCGCCGCACCGGCGACGACGGCGAGCAGCTGCGCGCCGCTGACCGCCGGGTCGGCGGTCAGGCCGGCCGCGGTGAGCGGCGGGAGATGGGTGAGGGCGGCGTGCGCCAGCGACGACAGCGGCGCCGCGACGGCCACCGCGAGCAGGGCGAGCAGCGCGGACTCGGCGCCGGCCAGCCCGGCCATCTGAAGACGGCTGGTCCCGGCGGCGGAGAGCAGCGCGGACTCGGCCGCCCGGACGTCCGCGGTGAGCCGCCCGGCCAGCCGCAGGGCGGCGGCGGTCAGGACCGCGCCGAGCACCGCCACCGCGATGACCGCCGACGAGGTGACCCGCTGCTGCCGGGCGGTGGCGGCCAGCACCGAGGGCAGGCGCGACGCGATGCGTTCGATCTGCACCCGTTCGCCGAGCACCGCCGACAGCCGGCCGTCCGCGTCACGGACGCCGAGGCGAAGGCGGTCCAGCGTGGCGGGGCTCGACACGGAGAGGTCCGGCTGGGCGGTGATCTCCAGACGGCTCACCGCCGAGCCGCCGGTCAGCAGGTCCCGGTAGTCCATCAGGAACGGCCCGAACGCCTCCGCGGTCAGTTGCGAGCCGTCCCGGTAGTCGGGCACGTAGCCGGCGCCCTCGAGCGGGTCACGGTCCCAGCCGCCGCCGGCGCCGGCGCGGGCCACGCCGACCACGGTCACGGTCAGTCCGGGGGCCGGGTCGCGGACGAGTTCCTTACCGAGGCGTACGCGGGCGCCGGGCTGCACACCGAGCGCCCGCGCGGTCCGTTCGAGCAGCACCGCCTCGCCCGCGCCGGGGCGCGGCCATCGCCCGGTCACCAGGGTCGCGCGGTCCGGCAGATTCTCGACCCCGGAGAGGTACGCCAGCCTGCGCGCCGCCTGCGGGCCGGCCTCGATCGGCCGCATCTCGGTCGACATCCGTCCCGCCATCGTGCTGCCGAACGGTGTGACCGCCTCGCGCAGCACCGAGCGGGTGTCGGCGTCCACCGACGCGACGTCGCCGCGGGCGATCGTCACGGTGTAGGCGGTGACCGCGGTGTCCTTCGGGACGGCCCGGGACGCCGCGACCTCCAGCGCCCGGTCCGAGGTGCGGGTCACCAGCAGGGCGCAGACCCCGAGCAGGGTGGCGCCGATGGTGACGACGGCCAGCACCGCGGCGAGCAGCGGCCACTGGGCGCGGGCCCGCCGGAGGATGAGGGTCCGCACGGCTACGCGTCGACCTGTCCGTCGCTGATCCGGATCACCCGGTCGGCGAGCGCCATCATCACCGGATCGTGCGTCGACACCAGGGCGGTGACGCCCTCCGACTCGACGACGGCCCGCAGCAGCGCCATCACCGAGCGGCCGGTCTCGGCGTCGAGCTGGCCGGTCGGCTCGTCGGCGATCAGCAGCCGCGGCGACGCCGCCAGGGCTCGCGCGATCGCGACCCGCTGCTGTTGCCCGCCGGACATCTCACCGGGGCGCTGGGCGGCGTGGCCGGAGAGCCCGACCAGCTCCAGCAGCAGGGCGACCCGTTTCTCCCGGTCGGCCGCCGGGGTACGGGCCAGCCGCAGCGGCGCGCCCACGTTCTCGGCGGCGGACAGCACCGGGATCAGGCCGAAGGTCTGGAACACGTACGACACCTTCTCGCGCCGCAGCCGGGACAACCCGTCCTCGCCGAGCCCGGTGACCTCGTCGCCGTCGACGACGACCGAGCCCTCGTCCGGCCGGTCCAGCCCGCCGACCACGTTGAGCAGGGTCGTCTTGCCCGACCCGGACCGCCCGACGAGGGCCACCATGCTGCCCGCCTCGACGTCGAAGGAGACGCCGCGCAGCGCGTGCACGGTGGACGGGCCGCTGCCGAAGCGCCGGTGCACGCCGCGCACCGAGACCAGCGCGGTCACGACGGGTCCGGGTGGATCGTCACGTGGTCGGCCTCCAGCGCCAGCCGGACCCGCCGAGTCAGGTCCAGGGCCTCCCGGTACTCGCGGGGGATCTGCACCCGCCCGGCCCGGTCCATCACCGCGTACTCCTCGGCGATCACGTGGGTGTCCCCGTTCGACGACGTCTCGGTGCGCCGCAGCACCTCACTGCTGGTCCGGCCGTCGCGGATCGCGACGGTGCGCTCCACCTGGCCGCTGACCTCCGGATCGTGGGTGACCACCACGACCGTCACCCCGAACTCCCGGTTGACGTGCCGCAGCGCCTCGAAGACCCCGGCCGACGTGGCGGTGTCCAGCTCACCGGTCGGCTCGTCGGCGAACAGCACCCGCGGCTCGTTGGCCATCGCCACCGCGATCGCGACCCGCTGCTGCTGTCCGCCGGACATCTGGGACGGCTTGCGGTCGGCGCAGTCGGTGACGTCGAGGGCGGCGAGCAGCTCGTCGGCGCGGGCCCGGCGTGCCCGGGCCGGCCGGCGGGCGGCGACCATCGGCATCTCGATCACCTCGCGGGAGGTGAGGTACGGGATCAGGTTCGACGCGGTCTGCTGGCGGACGAACCCGACGGTGTGCCGGCGGTAGCGCACCCGGTCGCGCCGGGACATGGTGAGCAGATCGGCCTCGCCGACCCGGGCCCGCCCGGCGGTGGGCGCGTCGATCCCGGCGAGGATCGACAGCAGCGTCGACTTGCCCGACCCGGAGGCGCCCACCACGGCGATCATCTCGCCGGCGCCGACCAGCAGGTCCAGCCCTTGCAGGGCCTGCACCTCGATCGACCCGGTCTGGTAGATCCGGACCAGGTTGTCGCAGACGATCAGCGCATCCCGCCCGAACTCCGCCGCCCGTTCGGGCGGCTGCGGCAACGACATGGCGGAAGTCCCCCGACTTGCGCTACGGACAGATCTTGGGCCTGCCCATCTAACGCGTCGCGGTGCCCGCCGTCAACCGCCGCATGCGCAGACTGCGGATGTGGTCGTCCTCGCGCGACAGTGTGGCCCGGACCGTGTCCATCGGCTGGAAGCCCCGCGCCCGGTAGAAGCCGATGCCCCCGGAGTCGCCGAGGAACACCGACACCCACATCTCGGCGCCGCCGGCCGCCCGGATCTGCTCGGTCACCCGGTCGAGCAGGAGAGTGCCCAGGCCACGGCCCTGTGCGGCGGACTCCAGATAGATCAGCGACAGCTCGCCGGTGGACGGGTCGGTCATGCCGCCGCCGGCCGCCCCGAGGACCCGCCCGTCCTCCTCGACGACCTGGTAGCCGAACCAGTCCGGCAGCGACGGGGCGATGTCGCGGGCAATGCGCTGCTCGCTGTAGAACTCGGCCACGCTGCGGTTGATGTACCCCTCGGGCAGCAGCTCACGGTAGGCGTCGCGGTAGGCCGTGGAGCAGATCCGGGCGATGGCGGCCACGTCGGTGGCGGCGGCGGGACGGACGACGGCGGTCAACGATGATCGAGGCACGCCCGCAAGATTAATGGGCGTTCATGGGCGTCCGGCGGCCCGGAAGCGGCCCCGCGGGGCCCGGGCGCCCCGGATGGAGTGTGCGCGAGGCGCCGGATAACAGTTTTCCGGAAAACAATCAGGTCGATATCCAAAAGTGGCGACGGTTCCGGAACCGGCATTTGTTGCCGACATATTGACGGGTGAAGACGGCGAAGTGACAATTTGCCGGAGAGCGCTCTCTGAGTTGCGTTTCATGGTCACCCTCGCCCCCGTCCGATAGGCAGGAACATGACACCCCCCACCCTCACCTCCCCGCGGCCGAAACTCCGGCGCCGCGGGCGGGTCGTCCTCAGCGCGGCCCTCGCCGCCGCCCTCGGCATCACCGTCGCCTCGGTCACCAGCACCGCCAGCGCCGCCGACCTCCCGCTGTCGCAGGGCAAGCCGGCCACCGCCTCCTCCGTCGAGAGCACCGCCTTCCCGGCCTCCAACGCGGTCGACGGCAACACCGGCACCCGCTGGTCCAGCACGTTCGCCGACCCGCAGTGGCTGCAGGTCGACCTGGGCAGCACCCAGACGATCAGCCAGGTCGTGCTGAACTGGGAGGCGGCGTACGCCTCCGCCTTCACCATCCAGACGTCGGCGGACGGCACCTCCTGGACGAACATCAGCCCGGTCACGGCGGGCCAGGCCGGGGTGCAGACCCTGAACGTCTCCGGCAGCGGCCGGTACGTGCGGATGAGCGGCACCACCCGGGCCACCCCGTACGGCTACTCGCTCTGGGAGTTCCAGGTCTTCGGCACCACCACCACGCCGACCATCCCCACCTCGGACACCCCCGACTTCGGCGCCAACGTGCGGATCTTCGAGCCGGGCACCGCGGCGGCCACCATCCAGTCGGCGGTGGACTCGGCGTTCAACGCGCAGCTGCGCAGCCCCACCGCGCAGTTCGGCACCCAGCGCCACGTGTTCCTCTTCAAGCCCGGCACGTACGGGCGGGTGTGGGCCAACGTCGGTTTCTACACGACCGTCGCCGGCCTCGGCCTCAACCCCGACGACGTGACGATCAACGGCGCGGTCAACGTCGACTCCGGCTGGAACTACGGCGACGAGAAGAACGCGACCCAGAACTTCTGGCGCAGCATGGAGAACCTGTCGATCGTGCCCGAGGGCGGCACCAACCGGTGGGCCGTCTCCCAGGCCGCCCCGATGCGCCGCGTGCACATCAAGGGCAACCTGACCCTCGCGCCGTCGAACCAGGACAACGGGCAGGGCTACTCCAGCGGCGGCTACCTGGCCGACTCGGTCGTCGACGGGGTCGTCTCCTCCGGCTCCCAGCAGCAGTGGTACACCCGTGACAGCCGGATCTCGCGCTGGGACGGCGGCGTCTGGAACATGGTCTACTCCGGCGTCCAGGGCGCCCCGGCCAACGCGTTCCCGAACCCGCCGCACACCACCCTCGCCACCACGCCGGTGACCCGCGAGAAGCCGTACCTGTACGTCGACAGCGCCGGCCTCTACCGCGTCTTCGTGCCCGCCCTGCGCCGCAACTCGGCCGGCGCCACCTGGCCGAACGCGGCCGGCACCTCGATCCCGATGCGGGAGTTCTACGTCGCCAAGCCCGGTGACACCGCCGCCCGGATCAACCAGGCGCTCGCCCAGGGCCTGAACCTGTTCTTCACCCCGGGCACCTACACCCTCAACGACACCATCCGGGTCACCCGGGCCAACACGGTGGTCACCGGCATCGGCTTCCCGACGCTGATCCCGTCCGGCGGCGTCGAGGCGCTCAACATCGCCGACGTCGACGGGGTCAAGGTCAGCGGCCTGACCTTCGACGCGGGTACGACGAACAGCCCGACCCTGATGAGCGTCGGCCGGTCCGGTGTCCACACCGACCACGCCGCGAACCCGATCAGCCTGCAGGACGTGTTCTTCCGGATCGGCAGCAGCGTCCAGGGCAAGGCGACCACCACGCTCGCCGTGCACAGCGACGACACGATCATCGACCACATCTGGGCCTGGCGGGCCGACCACGGCGGCGCGCCCACCGGCTGGGCGGTCAACACCGGCGACACCGGCCTGCTGGTGAACGGCGACGACGTCCTCGCCACCGGCCTGTTCGTCGAGCACTACCAGAAGTACGAGGTGATCTGGAACGGCAACCGCGGCAAGACGATCTTCTTCCAGAACGAGAAGCCGTACGACGTGCCCAACCAGGCCGCCTGGATCGGTCCACGCGGCAACGGGTACGCGGCCTACAAGGTCGCCGACGCGGTCACCGACCACCAGCTGTGGGGTGGCGGCTCGTACTGCTACTTCAACGTCAACCCCGCGGTGCGGGTGGACCGGGCGTTCGAGGTGCCCAACCGGTCCGGCGTCCAGCTGCGCAGCGTGCTGACCGTGTCCCTCGGTGACGTCGGCACCATCGCCAACGTCGTCAACGACACCGGCGGCGCCGTCCCCAACCCGGCCGGCAACACCACCCCGCGCAACGTCGTCGCGTACCCCTGACCCGGTAGCGACCACAGCGTGAACCCGGCGGCCACCGGTGCGATCAGCACCGGTGGCCGCCACCGTTAACCGGTTGTACCCGCCGACCGGGCCGGACAGGATGACCGCCATGCCGACACCCGACCTCAGTGTGACCGAGGCCTTCGACGAGGCGCTGCGGGCCGATAACGAGGACCGGCGCTGGGAGCTGGTGGCGTACCTGCACCGACACGGTGGACGGGAGGCCCTCCACGCCGCCACCCGCCTCGCCGGACACGATGACCCCGCGCACCGCGAACTCGCCGCCGACGTGCTGAGCCAGCTCAAGGAGCTGCGCGAGGAGGCGCTGACGCTGCTGCTGACGACGACACCCGCGCCGAGGCCGTCGAAGGGCTCGCCCTCGGCTGTGCCGACGTGGACCGCTAGGCGAGCAGCGGCATGTCCAGGCGGGTCGCGAGCTCCTCGATCCCGATGCCGTAGGTGGCGGTCACCCGTACCCCCTCGGGTGTGATGTGGAATGTCGCGACCTCGGTGTAGACCCTGGTCACACACGCCTTGCCGGTCAGGGGATAGGTGCAGGCCGGCACCAGTTTCGGCTCGCCCGACTTGGTGAACAGCGTCATCATCACCCAGACCTGCTTGGCGCCGGCCGCGAGATCCATCGCCCCGCCCACGGCCGGGATCGCGTCCGCGGCGCCGGTGTGCCAGTTCGCCAGATCGCCGCCGGCCGACACCTGGAACGCGCCCATCACGCACACGTCCAGGTGGCCGCCGCGCATCATCGAGAAGCTGTCGGCGTGGTGGAAGTAAGCGGCCCCGGGCAGCTCGGTGACCGGCTGCTTGCCGGCGTTGGTGAGATCCCAGTCGGCCCGTTCGGCGGGCACCACCTCGCCCATGCCGAGCATGCCGTTCTCGGTGTGCAGGATGACGCCACTCTCCGGGCTCAGGTAGCGGGCGATCGACGTCGGCTGGCCGATGCCCAGGTTGACATAGGCCCCGTCCGGGATGTCGCCGGCGACCAGCTGGGCCAGCTCGTTCTTGTCCAGCGCCATCAGGCCACCTCCACCAGACGGTTCACGTAGATCGACGGGGTCACGACGGTCTCCGGATCGAGCTCGCCGACTTCGACGATCTTCGACACCTGCGCGATGGTGATCGTCGCGGCGGTGGCCATCACCGGGCCGAAGTTGCGGGCCGTCTTGCGGTAGACCAGGTTGCCGAGCCGGTCGGCGACATGCGCCCGGATCAGCGCGACGTCACCGCGGATCGGGTACTCCAGCACATACTCCCGGCCGTCGATCACCCGCGTCTCACGGCCCTCGGCGATCGGCGTGCCGACACCGGTCGGGCAGTAGAACGCGCCGATCCCCGCCCCGGCGGCCCGCATCCGCTCGGCCAGGTTGCCCTGCGGCACCAGCTCCAGCTCGATCTTCCCGGCCCGGTAGAGGCCGTCGAAGACCCACGAATCGGACTGCCGGGGGAAGGAGCACACCATTTTGCGTACGCGACCCGCCGCCAGCAGCGCGGCCAGCCCGGTGTCGCCGTTGCCGGCGTTGTTGCTGACGATGGTCAGGTCGCCGGCGCCGTGCTCGATCAGCGCGTCGATCAGCTCGACCGGCATGCCGGCCATGCCGAACCCGCCGACCAGCACGGTGTCGCCGTCCTTGACCTCCTCGACCGCGGTCAGCGCGTCGACGATCCGGGTCCTCATGCCTGGTTCTCCAGGACCACGGCCAGCGCCTGGCCCACGCCGATACAGATCGCCGCGACACCCCAGCGCTGGTTGCGTTCGCGCAGCACGTGTGCGAGCGTGCCGAGGATCCGGGCGCCGGACGCCCCGAGCGGATGTCCGATGGCGATCGCCCCGCCGCGGGTGTTGACGATCTCCGGGTCCACCCCCCACGCGTCCACGCACGCCAGCGACTGCACCGCGAACGCCTCGTTCAGCTCCACCGCGCCGACCTGCGACCAGGTGATCCCGGCCTGCCGCAGCGCCCTCTCGGCCGCCTCGACCGGCGCAAACCCGAAGGCCTGCGGATCGACGGCGTGTGCGGCACGTCCGGCGATGCGAGCCAGGGGATCCCCCAGTTGTACGGCCACCCGCTCCGACCCCAGCAGGAGGGCCGCCGCGCCGTCATTGAGCGGAGAGGCGTTGCCGGCGGTGATCGTCCCGTCCGGCCGGAACGCGGGCTTCAGGCGCGCCAGTTTCTCGGCGCTGCTGTCCGGCCGGATCCCCTCGTCCCGGTCCAGATCGCCGGCCGGGACCACCAGATCGGCGTAGAACCCGTCGTTCCACGCCCGGTCGGCCAGCACGTGCGACCGGGCGGCGAACACGTCCTGCCGCTCACGGGAGATCCCGTACTTGTCGCCGAGCTGCTCGTTGCACTCACCCAGCGACGCGGTCCACTCGGCCGGCATCCTCGGGTTCGTCAGCCGCCAGCCGAGCGTCGTCGACACCGCCTCGACGTTGCCGGCCGGGAACGCCCGCGACGGTTTCGGCAGCACCCACGGCGCCCGGGTCATCGACTCGACACCCCCGGCCACCACGACCTCGGCGTCACCGGCGGTGATCGCGCGCGACCCGATGATCGCCGCGTCCAGGCTGGAGCCGCAGAGCCGGTTGACCGTCGACGCCGGGACCGACGTGGGCAGCCCGGCCAGCAGCACCGCCATCCGGCCGACGTTGCGGTTGTCCTCGCCGGCGCCGTTGGCGTTGCCCCAGTACACGTCGTCGATCCGGGCCGGGTCCAGGCCGGGGGCCTTCGCCAGCAGCCCGGTCAGGGCGGTCGCGGCCAGATCGTCCGGGCGGACGTCGGCCAGCGCGCCGGAATAACGGCCGAACGGGGTACGAACGGCGGCGTACACGAATGAGTCAGCCATGGCTTCCACGCTAGTAAGCAGCTCTGATATTCAGAAATACCCGTTCCGCCGGGACTGAGACTCAGGAAGTATCAGACGATGGAGCTGCGACACCTGCGCTACTTCCTGGCCGTCGCCGAGGAACGCCACTTCGGCCGGGCCGCCGCGCGCCTGCACATGGCCCAGCCTCCGCTGTCCCAGCAGATCCGGCAGCTGGAGAGCGAGTTGGGCGTACAACTGCTCCATCGCAACACCCGCCGCGTCGACCTCACCGAAGCCGGCGCCGCCTACCTCGACCGGGTCCGCACCGTCCTCGCCGCCGTCGACGACGCCGGCGAGGTCGCCCGGAGGGTGGCCGCCGGCCTGCAGGGCCGCCTGTCCGTCGGCTGCGTCGGGTCCGCCACCTACAGCCTGCTGCCCGCCGTCGCCCGCCGCCTGCGCGAGGAACTGCCCGGCGTGGAGGTCGCGTTCCGCGGCGAGATGCTCGGCGCCCAGCAGGTCGCCGCCCTCCAGCGCCGCGACATCGAC
Source organism: Actinoplanes philippinensis (assembly GCF_900113015.1). Classification (GTDB taxonomy): domain Bacteria; phylum Actinomycetota; class Actinomycetes; order Mycobacteriales; family Micromonosporaceae; genus Actinoplanes; species Actinoplanes philippinensis. Next base: position 6,721 of record NZ_FONV01000018.1, on the reverse strand, counting down.
ATCGCCCTGCTCCGCCCGCCCGCCGGCGACCCCGGCATCACCGTCCGTACGCTGCGCAGCGACGCCCTGATCGCGGCCCTGCCCGACGGCCACCCACTGACCGCCCGCACCCGCCTCGACGTCACCGACCTGCGCGACGAGGACTTCGTCATCCACGCCGAACGCGACTCCGCCATGTACGGCGTGGTCCGCCGTCTCTGCGATCGCGCCGGTTTCGAGCCGCGCATCCGCCACGAGGTGGTGGAGACGTCCACCCTGGTGACGTTCGTGGCCGCCGGCCTGGGCCTGGCCATCGTCCCCGAGCCGGTCGCCCAGCTCGGCGTCCCCGGCGCCACCTACCGCCCCCTGACCGACCCGGCCGCCCGCATCGACCTGGCCCTGGCCACCCGCTCCGACGACGACTCCCCGCTGATCGCCCAGGCCACCCGGGTCCTGACCCAGCTCGCCGCCCCGGACAGCCCCTGACCTTGTCGTTCAACCAGACCGGCGGGGCTTGGTGCCCTTCTTGTGATGGGCCGGTCGCTGGTGGGCCTGGCCGGTCACCAGGATGAGTCCCACGTCGTAGCAGGTAGCGGTGCCCCGGTTGCGGCATCCTGGGCGGCCGCCCAGAGCCAGGCCGACTCGGTTTTAGGCGCGCGCAGGTTCCCAAACTCCCGGCGCACCCGGGCCGGGGTGAGCCGCTCCGGGCCGTCCGGCGTTCCCAGGGCCGGCGCAGGCCTGGGCGAGGGGCCGGGCGAGACGCGGCTGAGTATGCGCAGCTATGACCCGGCACGTCCAGCGGTCCGCAGCGGCGGGCTCGCGGAGTCGCGGTGCGGTCCAGTCGAGCGTCTGCTTCAGCAGCCGGAAGGTGTGCTCGATGTCGAAGCGGCGCAGGAACGCCCGCCAGCACCGGTTGAGATCAGCATCTGTGGCGTCAATCTTGGACCACCTCAGCCGGAGCGGCTTCGGTTCCCCACGGCTGGGCAGGTGATCGACGGTGAGCCGGATGACCGTGCCTTCGATGATCGGCAACGAGCCGTCATGGTCAGTCCAGGCAGCGCGGTGGGTCAGTCGTGGGTGCAGCCGGTCCCAGGCTTGCGCCCGGACCTGGCCGTAGAGCCGGGTGTCGGTGTGCGTGACCGCGTGTTCGGCGTTCCAGGTACCGGGGTCGCCGAAGACGAACTCGCCGCCGTTCTTGGCCGGACGGCCGCCGTCAGGGTTGTAGATCCTTGGCGGGGTCGCACGTCGCAGCACCCTGTCCGAGCGCATCCGGCCGAGGATCTCCACCGGCAGGTCCCGCAGCAGCCATGCGACACACGGGGCCTCGTAGCCGGCGTCCAGCACGATCAAGATGTCGCGGTCCCGGCCTTCCATTTGGCCCGCGTCGGTCAGCCGACCGACGAGCTGCCGGATCTGCGCACAGGTGATCGTCGTGACGTCCGCGGCCGACGGCAGCCGGACGGCGTCCAGCAGCGCCGTCCAGGAGGTCCGGCCGGTCCCCAGGGCGGCGACGATCGAGTACGGCCAGCCGGGGATCATCCGGTGTTCGTCCTTGCCACGGCCGAACGAGCGCTGCGGGCTGCAGTTGCCGTCCGGGCGAAGCCACGGCGAGACATCCACCGCGAGCACCAGGTGGCCCTCCCCGGCCCGCGGCAAGGGCAACCCGGCCAGCTGTCGGCGCAGCGACTCGACGTCGATGCGCCCGGCGTTGAGCGCGTCGTACATGGCGCCGTGGCCACGCCGGTGCTCCGCAGCAGGACAGCCCGACCAGCGTCTTGACCGGCCCGTCGGTGCACAAAAGGGCGTCCGTCAGCTCGAACAACGCGTCCGCCCGCCGGGTCATGCATCGGTGGAGCTGCTCACGGAACCTCGCCAACACATCGATCGTTTCCGCCCTGCCCGTCACGGCCGCCACAACGATCATCGATAGGCGCGGACATGGCTCCGCAGGCGTCAGCATTCCGAAGCGTCACCTACCCGGGCACCGGATGAAGCTGAGTAACAGGCGGGCGGCTCGGCGGCGGGACCTACAAGTGCACGGATTTGCCGAATTGAGTGCGCATGATTCGCTGCACAGCAGCGTCGGCCAGACAAGCTGTCCAGCAAGATCTATGACTGCTTTCCCCGCCCATCCTGCGAGTTCGCGCATGGCACACACCACTTCCTTCCCGGCTTGACTTGACGGGGTCGGGCGCATGTACGCCCTGGACATTAGAAGATCGATACGTTCCACTTGGGTAGGGCCGCAGTCATATGGAGGGTCACATGCTCGAAGAACGATCGGGGACCATCGAGCCCGAATATGATCTCGTCAGATTGAGCCCGAAGGTGCGACGGGCACTCGAAGGGCTGCGCCGAGAAGCTACGGGAGTGGGACAACTCAACGCCTTCAATAGTTACGCATTCGTCGGCGAGTCCAACAAAAACGACGGCTTTGGCATGGTGACTCTTGAGAAAGCCGACTGAACTCCTGCACGTAAGCGTCGGAGTGGAGGCAGACCTGCGCGAAACACTGGCTTATAGGCCGAGCGCACAGCAAGGGCATCCCATCGGTACGGTCGTCGTGAAGGTGGCCAGCCGATGTAACTTGGCTTGCACATATTGTTACATGTATGAGATGACTGATCAAAGTTGGGTTGACCAGCCGCGTTTTATCAGCGCCGACACGGCGCATGCTTTAGGCAAGCGCCTGGCCACCTATGCAGTTAAACGCGAACTGTCCTCTCTAACAGTGGTCGCACACGGTGGCGAGCCGCTACTTATGGGAGTGGGACGCCTGCGGGACTTCTTGGCCGTGATCGACGATTCGCTTCGGCGATCCGGATGCTTTCTGCGTCTCGGAGTTCAAACCAATGGAACCCTGATCAACGGCGAATTTATCGAATTGTTTCAAGAATACAACGTTGGAGTCGGTGTTAGCCTTGATGGCCCCGCCCAGGCGCACGATCGTCACCGTGTCGACAAATACGGGATAGGATCATCAAGGGCGACCATTGCCGGGTTGTCCAGGCTACACGACGCGACGCAAGAGGAAGGCATCCTCGGGGGCTTACTATCTTATGCGCACATCGACATACTGCCCGCCGAGTTTCTGGCCTTCTTCGCGGGCTTGGGGGTGGCCAACCTCGATGTCCTACTTCCTGATTTCAACCACGACACAATTCCACCGAACTATCGAGGCGGCGCGGTCGCGCAGTGGATGATCGAGCTCTTTGACCTTTGGATTGATCGGCCGGATGAGCTTGAGATTCGCACTTTTGCGGTGATCATGCATCTTTTGCTCGGTGGCCGATTCGGTTATGAGTCGTTCGGCGCTAACAGTCTCGGTGTACTCGTCGTTGAGACCGACGGCGGATACCATGCCTCCGACACCCTTAAGTCGGCATACGAAGGCGTGACATCAACTGGGTTAAACGTCTGGCACCATGAGGTTCGAGAAGCCGAAGAGTCTCCGCTTCTGCGAGCGGCCATTGACAAGGCCGCTTCGGCGGCGGCCGAGTGTTTATCCTGCCCGATTTTCAATGTTTGCGGCGGCGGCCTGCTCGCACATAGGTATTCGGCCAGGAGGGGTTTCAACCAGCCGAGCGTCTACTGCGAAGACATAAAGGCCGTGGTCGGGCACATACGTCGTCGCCTTGCTCGAGAAATTCCAGCGCAGATGCTGCACTGATCAAGATGCGCTCGAGCGTTCGCTACCTTCAGGTGGCACAGCGGTCCTCAGGGCCGCCCGGCGCGGCGGGGAAACATCGAGGCGAGCCGCAAGGGTTGCCGTTTCCAGCGTGGCCGGATGTCTTCCCCCCAGCAGGCGCTGCCGCCTTGCCAAGGTGTCTCGACACAGAATCGCAGCCTCGTCGACGTAGCCGACAGCCTCCAGATCGACCGCCACGTCATGCGCCGAAAGCAGGGTGTGTGGATGGTCACAACCGAGGGTCGTGCGTCGATGCAGCAAGGTAGCTCGATTCAATGTCAGGCTATCCGCACTAAGGCCTAGAGCGCGAAGATCCAAGGCCAGGTTGTGGGCGGTTCCCAAGGTCTCCAAATGCTCGTCGCCGAGAAGTTTCGCCTTTCGCTTCAAGGTATCCGCATGCAGCGCACGGGCTTCCTGGGGCTTTCCTAGCTCTCGGAGGTTGGAAGCCACGTGGTCTGCCGCGTTGAGTGTGTCCAGATGGTTCCGCCCGAGAATGCGGCGCCTCCGCTTGAATATCTCGAGTGCCAAGCTCTGGCTTTCCGCATATTGGGCTCGACGTCGCTGCGCGCTGACCAGAGTGTGTCCGGCAATGAGGGTGCGAACATCGTTAGGGCCAACTGTTTCTCGCAATTGTTCGTACAGCGAGACGGCAAGCTCATGACCGCGTTCAAAATCGCCACGTTCGAGCATATACCAAGCCAGTTTGCATGCAACTGATTGCAAGGCGGTCGACTGTGTCGCGACGAGATCGGTTGCGAGCAAATGCGGCATAAGGCAGTCCCACTCGTCCCACGAAGCGGTGTCCTTGCTGTCGGCAGGGCACGACTTTGCCAGGACTTCATCTGCGTAACGACGGACGGATCCGCGTCGTTTAACCTCGATCAGGTCGGCGATGATCAAGCGAACAAGCCGATGCAACTGGATGACTGATGAGTCCACCCGGGCCAAGCCGAACCGCGAAACCAAGCCTAAGATTCGCCGCATCCCAAGTGTTGTCTTGAGTTGTGCCGCGAGCGGTTCATCCAGGATGCGGTCGAATGACGCAGAGAACAATCGGACGGGGACGGGCTCCGCAGCCATCATCGAGCAGATCTCCAGCAGCTGGACCGATGCGGGATTTACCTCCTGAAGACGTTGCATTGAGGTGACCACAACCTCAGTCAATGGTTTCGGGTACGTCGGCGGCCGGCCATCCTTCAGTAGCGCGCTACCGTGATGGGCAAGCTCGGACAGATATTCCGCCGCAGTCATGCCTGTCTCGTTCAGCACGGAAGCAGCTTGTACCACTGCCAACGGCAGATCCTCCATTCGGTCTGCGATTCGGCTCGCGTCTTCGTCATCGAGAGTTGGCATCAGGCGCTTCAACAGCGCCACGGACTCCGTACGCGGAAAGACATCTACAGAGAGCGGGACTCCCACCATCCCCCAGTTAGGATTCCGGGATGTGATGACGATATGGCCAGCGCCCTGAGGTAGCCATTGGTGCAGTGAATCCGGCTCCTCTGAGTTGTCGAAGACGACAAGCCATCGATCGATCTGCGACAGGCGGAGCTTCACCTCACGAACGGCCGAGGGGATATCAAGCTGTGCCTTAATCCATCCCGCCGCAACACCAAATGATGCGAGTTGATTGCCGATCAATGCAGGAAGCTCTGCGTCAATCCACCAGATCAGGTCGTATCGCCTCGCGTAACGATATGCATACTCTATGGCCAGCGTCGTCTTTCCGACACCGCCGAGACCGTGCAGCGCTTGGACGATCATCGATCCTTGTTCTTCGAGGCCCCCGGCCAACGTGATGAGATGCGTGCTTCGTCCGATGAAAGATGGATTCCGCGGGGGTAGATTCCGGAGGGGAGGACGGTCTTGGACCTCGCGTGACGGTTCGACGGCCGCTGCGGCTCCTCGTGGCTCTGAATGGCCCGCCCACGCTGCGAGCGCGCCGCCGATCACGGGCAGAACCAGGGCCGCGACAGTCGCGGAGGTCTGAACGTCCAGGCCAGCCCACAATTGGCAGATCAGCCAGGTCGCAGCCACTAGGGCTGTGCTCGAGCCGATCGCTATCGACCACCGAGCGGTGCGTTTCAACCCGTCACCCACTTTCGATCGAACTTCCCATGTTCGACCAGCAACTCTGACGTTACGACATTTGGTCCGTTGCCTATAGCGCTCGATGGCCCGCATCGATACGGTGCGCCAAGAGAGGGACTGCACTGCCGCGATCCGATCACTACGGAGCATGATCTCTGGTTCATCAGCTCGGCTCGTGGGCAAGCCGAGAGACAACGCGTTAGGGCAACCGTGTGTCCTCTGCGATCTAACCACTTCCGACCCCATGATGGGGTATCTGACCTACTACTGACACGATCAAGTGCGTGGATACTATCGCCCGTGTCGGGGTCAGCTGGGCCGAGACGGTCTGGCAGCGGCGGGTCGTTGATGTCCAGCCCTTGGCTGGAGGATGGACGTCAACCATGCTGCTTCTGACCGGCGATGACGCGGAGCAGTCTGTCCTTCGGATGATGACCAAGGAGCCGTGGCGCCGGCACGCGCCGGGCCTGCTCGCCCGGGAGTCGGCTGTGCAAAGCCAGTTGGCCGGGTCCCCGATTCCTGCTCCCAGGAGCCTCGCCCTGGACCTGTCCGGGGACCACGCTGGGGCGCCCGCCCACCTCATGTCACGGCTTCCTGGAAAACTGCGCCTCCACGAGGCTGCGGACGACGTCGTAACCGCGCTGGCGCGCGTTCTCACCGACATCCACCGATTCGAGCCCGAGGGCGGCAAGCCGCGTGAGTACCAATCTTGGGCTTCTCCTGGTAAGCGAGTCGTACCGACCTGGGCGCAGCAACCGGAGCTATGGAACGAAGCGTTCGCACTACTGGCGCAACCTGTCCCGGTTTACGACGGCAAATTCTTGCACCGGGACTTTCATCCCGGAAACGTCCTGTGGTCCAACGGTGGGTGAGTTTCCCCCGGTTCGGTGGAGCAGTTTTTCCTGCTACCGGCCGGCGGCAGGGGTGAGTGATACGGGCTCGTCCTGGCTTGCCTGATCGTGA
>NZ_FONV01000017.1 GCF_900113015.1 Actinoplanes philippinensis | reverse complement strand
CTCGGCTCGGCTCGGCTCGGCTCGGCTCGGCTCGGCTCGGCGATGGTGACTTCCCATACCGATCCTTGCAATAGGTGATCGGCAAACGGCTGGAACAACTCTCTCTATGTTTCTGCCGTGGTTCGTCGCGTTGTGATCGGCATGTGGAAGCGCGGCAGGCGTCCAGGCGAGCGCACCACCCGGTTTCACGTGAAACAGCACGGCACCGCCGCGCCCGTCCATGATCAAAGGCGGTCGCCTTGATCGTCAGATACCCGGCTTGTAGACAGGTCCTATTCCTCCACGTTCTCAGCAGAGCAAGGTAGCAATCTCGACTGCAGACGCCTCATCCATGATCACGCCCGCCATGGCAGGGACAAGACTCGGCACTTGGATACGCCGACCTGTCGGGGATCAGGCCGGCCTACCGCACGACTCCGGGAACGGCTCCGGCCGACCGCCGAGGTGAAATGCTGTTGGTGCCTCAGGTACTTCTTCGCACGACAGAGTTTGCTGACTTCGCCCCACACCTGAGCAGCAGCCGCGCTACGTCATCGTGGCGTGTTGTCGGCCGGATCTGGGGTGCTCCCATAGTTGCGGTCTGCCACCGTTGGCGCGCTGGCCCGCCATACGAACGTGCTCGGGTCACCCTGCTACGTCGCGCTAGCAGTATCGGCAGCAACGCAGCACGCGGTCATGGAGTGGGTGAAGCCGCCGGAGCCACAGCGCGATCTTCTGCCGGAGTCTCGATCTCGCCCGAGTCTGGAGCACCTCAACCTGAACTGCGAATGTGCATGCTCGTTGCGGTAGTACCCGAAGTAGGCCGGGTGAGGTTCGGAGGCGATGGAGCCGCTCTCGGTTCGACAGAAAGGTCTGTCGCCGTTGCCGTCTGCATGTTCGCTCATGCATCCGAAGAGTCAGACGACTTCCAACCCTACGCGGGTCCGCAGCGATGTTCCGATTGTCGGGCACGCTCCCTGAAACTTCACGGCCCCGGATCCTCGTCACGGCATGGGTCGTGAGCTCGCGCCTCCGAGGACATGAAGAAGCGAGACCGCCAACCAGTGAACGATCGACGTAGGCACCGACCGACCAGTACGCCGCGGAGCGAAGGTAACCCGGCTCCTGAACGACAGGTGCAACGCCGTCGGCGAGCAAAGGGACCAGGCGCGGTGGATGCTTACTGAGAAGTTCGACGGTCTCAGGGGCGGGCCACTACGGAAGCAAGGATGTCGACTACGCAAGGCTCCGAAAGAGAAGTGAAACCGACTCGGACCGGTTCTGTCAGAACGATTCTCCTGAGATTTCGAGATCAAGCCACAGGCACGGATCACGGCTTCAAAACGTGAGCTATACCCGCTTGTTCGAGAAAACGAGGAAGGGGCACATGATCACTCATGCACCCCTTGCCGGAATTGGGAGGTCTACTCCTCAGCCGCGCCGCCCTCTCGGACCGCACCCTCTTCTTCAACACCGATCATGCTGACGATCCGCTCAAGATCGTCAACGGTCGCGAACTCTATCGTGATCTTCCCTTTGTTCCGGCCGATGTCGACCTTCACCCGGGTGTCGAACCGATCCGAGAGCCGCTCCGCCAGATCGTTCAGCGCCGGCGCGTGCACCTTGGCGCGCCGAGTCGGCGCCGCCTTCTTGGCCGTCGACTCCTCCGACGTCGCGAGATGCACAATCTCCTCGGTAGCCCGTACCGAGAGCCCTTCCCGAACGATCCGCTCAGCCAGAGCATCCTGAGCCGCACTGTTGTCCAGCCCGAGCAGCGCCCGAGCATGCCCCGCCGACAGAATCCCGGCGGCCACCCGGCGCTGCACCGCGGCCGGCAGGTTCATCAGCCGGATCGTGTTGGAGATCTGCGGCCGGCTTCGCCCGATCCGCCGAGCCAGCTCCTCGTGCGTAGCCCCGAACTCCTCAAGCAGCTGCTGATACGCGGCCGCCTCTTCAAGCGGGTTGAGGTTGGCCCGGTGAATGTTCTCGAGCAGCGCATCCCGGAGCATCGCGTCGTCGGGGGTGTCCCGAACAATCGCCGGAATCGTCTCTCGACCGACCGCCTGGGCCGCGCGCCACCGGCGTTCGCCCATCACCAGTTCGTACCGGCCATCGCCGAGTTCACGAACGACGATCGGCTGGAGGAAACCCACCTCCTGGATCGAGGTCTTGAGCTCTTCCAGCGCCTCTTCGTCGAAGACGTGCCGCGGCTGTTTGGCGTTCGGCTCGATCACGGAGACCGGCAGCTCGGCGAAGCGGGCGCCCGGGACCGGGGCCAGATCGGGCTCCGCCGGCACAGCGGGAGTCTCCGGCACTGGGGGCGCGGCAACGACGGACTGCGCGGGCACGGGGGCCGGTGCCGACGGTGCCGACGGTTCGGTGATCGGATCCGGCAGCACTTCGACCGGAGCTGCTGCCGTATCGCCGGCGGGCGCCGTCGGGATCAGTGCGCCCAGGCCGCGGCCCAAGCCACCCCGCCGGTTCTTCATGCCGTGCCTCCTGTATTGACCCCGCGAACGGCGAGTTCCAGAGCAGCCTCGAAGTAGCTGGTGGCTCCTCGTGAACCCGGATCGTAGGTCATCACCGACTGGCCGTAGCTCGGAGCCTCCGATACACGCACGTTTCGGGGGATCACCGCGTTCAGCACCTTTGCACCGAAGTGATTCCGCACGTCCTGTTCCACCGCATCTGCCAGCCGCGTACGCCGGTCGTACATCGTTAGCAAGATCGTAGAGACATCGAGGGTGGGATTGAGGTGCTGACGCACCAGGTTGATGTTGTTGATCAGCTGATTGAGACCTTCCAGCGCGTAGTACTCGCACTGAATCGGGATCAACACCTCCTGCGCCGCGCACAGGGCGTTGACGGTCAGCAGGCCCAACGAGGGTGGGCAGTCGATGAAGACATAGTCGAACTTCTCGGGATGACCCGCGATGGCCCGCGCCAGGCGGGATTCACGAGCAACGACCGAGACGAGTTCGATCTCGGCGCCGGCCAGATCGATCGTGGCCGGCACGCAGAAGAGGTTGGGGATGCCCTCGACCGGCTGCGCAACCTCAGCCAGCGGCACGTTGTCGATGAGGCAGTCATAGACGTCGGGCACGCCGGCGTGGTGGGGCACGTTGAGACCGGTGGACGCATTTCCCTGCGGGTCCAGGTCAACCACCAGCACACGGTTGCCGTGAAGCGCGAGCGCCACAGCCAGGTTGACCGTCGTGGTCGTCTTCCCGACGCCGCCCTTCTGGTTGGCGACGCAAATCACCCGCGGGTGGTCTGGGCGCGGCATGATGATCTCGCCGCTCGGGTTGAGGATCTGCACAGCTCGCAACGCTTCCATAGCAAGGGGCGGATCGTCCTCATCCGCCGCTGGCGTTTCACGTGAAACATGCTCGGTCGACTGAACCGGCACCCCTGAAGAAGGAGCCACCGGCACACCCGAGGACGGAGCGACCGGAAGCCCTGAGGACGAAGCCGTAGCGGCACTCTGATGGGGCATCGGCGTGCCGTACTCGTACGCGGATGGGGGGCCGAATCCACCCGGTCGGGGCTGTGGAACATCGCCCGCGTGCGGCCCGCCGACGCTCACTCCCGACGGCCTGTCGAGAGGCGACTCGGTTTCACGTGAAACACCGTACTCATGCACCGCTTCATCCCTGATGGCTAGGAAGGGGTTGGCCGGCAGAACGTGGCTCCGGCAGGGGAGATCCGGTCCACACTATCGACATCCGGCCAGCCTACGGGTGTCGGGCATGTGTCGCCATGGTCGTCTGTCCGATGAAGCGAGCACATTGTCGCTCCATCGTCTTCCAACAACGCCCCAAACACACCATGACGCCGCGCACAAGCGTGCCGCCCTCGCACGCTCTCACCCCCACGGATCGCTTCGCTCCTCAAAATCAACACCACGGAGGGGGGTACGACCGAAGCACGGCCGCCGCCAAGCCGCTGAGCCTCACGTTGAGCACTCAACGGACAGGAGCCCAGGCACCGAGGCACCCGAAGACCCGGAACGAGTCTCTGAAGCCCTCAGGCCTACGCAAAGCTCCAAGAGTCAGAGGCCGTCGAGAGAAAGCAACCCCAGAAAACAGCGACGCGAGGGGTCGGCGACGCCGAAACCCCGCCAAGCGGCCCCGAACCACCCCGATCACCCGCGACGTGACCGGCCTCGCCCGCCGCCGCGATTGCCCGTACCAGCGGAACGGGAAGACCGTGAAGCCCCACGGGCCGCACCCGAACCGCCTCGCTGACGCCCCGGCAACACATGCCGTTCTTTGACGATCTCCACAACGGTGGTGGGCGGATCGATCAGCCCGTCACCGCACAGCCGAATCTCCGCCGCCCCACCACCGAGCGCCTCGACCGCAGCCGCATGCTCAGCGATCTCCTCCGCAGCCGACGAACCCTTCATGGCGAGAAGCCGGCCCCCGACCGCGGCCAGCGGCAGGCACCACCCGGCAAGCTTGTCCAGCGCCGCCACCGCACGCGCGGTGACCACGTCGGCTCCGGGCAGCTGATCGACGACCTCTTCGGCCCGCCCACGGAGGACGGTCACGTTGTCCAACCCGAGAACGAAGACGGCCTCCTCGAGGAACGAGGTACGCCGGGCAAGAGGTTCGACCAGGGTGACCGCGAGATCCGGCCGTGCGATCGCCAGCACGAGACCGGGCAGCCCGGCACCGGAACCGACGTCGACGACGCTGGCGCCGGCCGGAATCATCTCGGCCATCACGCCGCAGTTGACCAGATGCCGGTCCCAGAGGCGCGGCGTCTCGCGGGGCCCGATCAGCCCGCGAACGACACCTTCGGTAGCGAGAAGCCCGGCATACTGCTCGGCAATCCCGAGCCGCGCCCCGAAAACCGAAGCGGCAACGGCGGGCGAGGCGGGAACCACACCGGCGTCGGCTGGCGAAGCAGGATCCACGGCAGGACCTTCAGCGGAGGAGGCGGGGAAAGACGACGGCCCGGGCATCACATCGCCCGGGCCGGAGTCACCCGCGCCGTAGCGGGTATCCGTCACGATCAGTCCGCCGCACGCACCACGATGCGCCGGTTGGGCTCGACGCCCTCCGACTCGCTCTGCACACCCGGGATCGCGTTGACGACGTCGTGCACGCACTTGCGCTCGAACGCCGACATCGGCTCCAGGCGTACCGCATCGCCGTGTTCCTTGACCTTCTCGACCGCGTTGCGGGCGACCGCGGCAAGTTCCTTGCGGCGGGCGGCCCGGTAGCCGCCGATGTCGAGCAGCAGCCGGCTCGGCGATCCGGTGGCCCGGAAGATCGCGAGCCGGGTGAGCTCCTGGAGTGCCTCCAGGGTGGCGCCACGCTGGCCGACGAGCGGCTGGAGACGGCCGCCGACGACCTCGACCATGGGCCGGCCCGCGGAGACGAGCTCGTCGATGTCGCCGTCGTAGTCGAGGATGTCCAGCAGGCCCTCGACGTAGTCCGCGGCGATCTCGCTCTGGCGGAACAGGTCGCCGTCCGAGGCGACGCTCTCCGACTTCTTGCCCTCTTCGGCGGTGACGGCCGAATCGGTGGCAGCCGGCTCGACAGCGGAGGCTGACGAGTCGGCGGAAGGGGGAGTGCTGGTGTCGGTCACGGTCTCATCTCCGTTGTGTTCGGGCCGGACCTAAGTCGGTCCGCTGTTTCCCGCGTCGTGAAACGCGGGGAGGTCACTGAAAACCGAGGGAGAGCGCTCGGGCGCCCGAGAACGCCCGAGCCGCGATCATCCCTTGGGTTTGTTCGCCGGTCGGGCGCCCTTCTTGGGATTCACCGGTTTGGCGCCCGGCTTGGGTGCGAGGGCCTTCGTGTCGACGACCGGGCTCACCTGCTCGGGCTCGGACTTGCGGCCGAACAGGCCACCGGTACGAGCGGGCTGCACCGGGCTCTTCGGGCCACCCGAAACCTTGGTGCCGGCGGCCGGGCGGGCACCGGCGCCGCCCTTGTTGGCCATCTGCGGCGGCGGGAACTTACGCAGCACCCACTGCTGCTGAGCCAGGGTGAACAGGTTGTTCGTCACCCAGTAGATGACCACACCGATCGGGAACAGCGCGCCGGAGAACAGCAGGGTGAACGGGATGCCGTAGAGCATCAGCCGCTGGATCATCAGCTGCTGCGGGTCCTCGGCCCAGCCGGTCTTGAGGATCATCTGGCGCTGGGTGAGGAACGTGGTCGCCATCATGACGAGGACCAGGACCGCAGCCAGGATCTTCACGGTGGTGCCGTCGGCGCCGAGGGCGGCCAGCTCGGCGGAGGTGGAGCCGAACTTGGCGCTGATCGGGACGTTGAACAGGTGCGCGTCGATGGCGCTGTTGAACTGCTCGAGCGGCCAGCCGTACAGCTGCTTGCTCTCGTCGGACAGGCCCGGCTTCAGGTGCTGAAGCACGTGGAAGAGGCCGAAGAAGACCGGGATCTGCAGGAACATCGGAAGGCAGCCCATCAACGGGTTCGCCTTCTCCGTCCGGTACAGCTCCATCATCTCTTTCTGGAGCGTCTCCCGGTCACCCTTGTGCTTCTCCTGCAGCGCCTTCACCTTGGGCTGCAGCGCCTGCATCGCCCGCTGGCTCTTGATCTGCTTGACGAAGACGGGGAAGAGAATGACCCGCAGAGTCACCACGAGGAAGAAGATCGCGAGAATCCAGGCCCAGGTGGTACCGAGGACACGCTCGTCGGGTATGCCGATCGCATCCCACAGGGAATGCCAGCGCAGAAGAATCCACGAGATGGCGTAGTAGATCGGGTCGAGACTCAATCTAAGCTCCAGTCACATCGGCAGGACGGTGACGGATCGGGTCAGGCACCGGGTCATACCCGCCAGGGTGGAAGGGATGGCATCGTAGGAGCCGCCAGATCGCCAGGCCCGTCCCCCGCAGGGCGCCGTGCCGCGCCAGGGCTTCCTGGGCGTAGGCACTGCACGAGGGGTAGAACCGACAGCGTGCCGGCAGCGCCGGACTCAAGTATCGACGGTACGCGACGACCACAGCCGTCAGGAGCCGGGCAGCCAGGCTCATCGCGGCCGCCGAGGTCTGCGAGCGGACGCGAGCGCGCCCGTGAGGTCGGTGGCCAAAGTCTCGTAGGTGGCCGCAGCCGCGGGCGGCAGTGCTCGAACCACCACTGTCGCTCCTGCCGGTAGATCGTCGAGCAGTGGCCGGACCAGGTGCCGGAGGCGCCGCTGGACCCGGTTGCGGACGACCGAGTTGCCCACCGCTTTGGATACGACAAAGCCGGCGCGCGCCGTGGAGGCGAACGCCGGCTCGTCAACAAGCAGGTGGACGACCAGGGTTTCGCGGCCGGCTCGACGGCCACCGCGAATCGCTGCGGCGAAGTCCGCGCTACGCCGCAGTCGTTGCGCCGCGGCCAGCACGACTACCTGGGCATTCCGACCGGACTAGCGGTCGGCTCAGGCCGACAGCTCGCCGCGGCCCTTGGCCCGGCGGGCCGACAGGATGGCGCGGCCGGCACGGGTGCGCATGCGCAGCCGGAAGCCGTGGGTCTTGGCACGCCGGCGGTTGTTCGGCTGGTAGGTGCGCTTGCTCACGTCAAAACTCCGTCTTCGTACTACGACTCTGGGGGCATCATGCGCTGCAAGACGCCACTTTAGCAGAGCGCGGCGGAGCAACCGCCCAACCCTACGCAGGCCCCCTGGGACGGTCAACCATATCCTGGGTCGGCACGCCGACATGGCTGGCCACCCTCGGCCGACCAGGTCTTTCCACGCACAAAGTGAATCTTTTCTTAGCTCTGGGCAGGGGATGGTCCGGACGGCGGTTGTAGTCGACCTCTCGCCGCTGTTAGCGTGCGCGGTTGCTGGTCTTACCGGCCGTTCGCAGACCGCGGGGCGGCGGCCAAAACCGGACAAGCAGGTGGATCGTTCGCCACGGTGAGCCTGTTTACCGCCCGCGCCACCACAGGCTCCGGTAAATCTGCCGACCGTCCGGCCGGGAGCGGCCACCGGCACCGCCACGGGTTGTGGATAACCTGTGGATAGCCGGTTGGCGCCGTGCGTGTTCAGCACGTTAACTGTGCTGGGTTCGGGGGAGCCGACAGGCACAGGCGAAAGGCCGGACAAGGCCCACCGGGGGTCGGTGGCGATGGGGGTGGCGCGGCGGTGGCCGATCAGGTCGACCTGGGCACGTTGTGGCGTGACACGTTGGACGAGTTGTCCGACGAGATCGCGTCACGGCAGCAGCGCGCCTATCTTCAGTTCACCCGCCTGCGGGCCATCGTCGAGGACACCGCTCTCCTATCGGTTCCGGACACGTACACGCGGGACATCATCGAGTCCCGGCTGCGCCCGGCGATCACCGAGGCTCTGACGAAACGGCTGAACCGGCCCATTCAGGTGGCGGTCACGGTCCGGCCCCCGGAGGACGGCTCGGGGATGCCCGGCACCGTCTACGGCACGCCGGCCGAGCAGGCGCCGCCGATCGTGGAGCCCCAGCCGCGGCACTATGCCGAGCCCGGTCCCTACCAGCCCGAGCTGCCCGGTTACTCCGGGCCGCAGCGGATGCCCGAGCCGCCGTACCAGCAGGCCGCCTTCGGTCCGGCCGAGCACGCGCCCGAGCCTTACCCGACCGGCTCCGCGCAGCATTCGGCACCGCAGGCGCCGTACACGCGGCAGGTGCCGACCGCCCGCGACGGCCAGGAGGCGCTCTTCGCCGACCCGATGCCGCAGCAGGTCCCGCAGACCCCGGTGAATCGGTCGCCCGCGACACGCCCGGCCGAGCAGGAAACGCCGAACGACGCCGTCGCGCACCGGATGGCAGCCGACGCGGCCCAGCTGCGCGACAACCGGCGGCATCCGGACGAGCGGCCGATGCCCGGCCCGGACCGGCGCGACGAGATGCCCGTGCGAGCCGGCGACAACGGCCCCGGGCGCCCGCCGATCGACCTGCGCGGCCCGGGCACGTCCCCGCGGCCCGGCGGACAGGACGGCAACCGGCTCAACCCGAAGTACATGTTCGAGACGTTCGTCATCGGCTCGTCCAACCGTTTCGCGCACGCCGCGTCGGTGGCGGTCGCCGAGTCCCCGGCGAAGGCGTACAACCCGCTCTTCATCTACGGCAGCTCCGGGCTGGGCAAGACCCACCTCCTGCACGCGATCGGGCATTACGCCACCACCCTGGGGCACGCCCGTTCGGTGCGCTACGTGTCGACCGAGGAGTTCACCAACGATTTCATCAACAGCCTGCGCGACGACAAGACGCAGGCGTTCCAGCGCCGCTACCGCGACGTCGACATCCTGCTGATCGACGACATCCAGTTCCTGGAGAACCGCGAGCGGACGCAGGAGGAGTTCTTCCACACCTTCAACACGCTGCACAACGCCAACAAGCAGATCGTGATCAGCTCGGACCGCTCCCCGCGGCAGTTGGCGACGCTCGAGGACCGGATGCGGACCCGCTTCGAGTGGGGCCTGCTCGCCGACATCCAGCCGCCCGACCTGGAGACGCGTATCGCGATCCTCCAGAAGAAGGCCGCCCAGGAGCGGATGTACGCCCCCGACGACGTGCTCGAATTCATTGCGTCGCGAGTCTCCAACTCGATCCGCGAACTCGAAGGCGCCCTGATCCGGGTCACCGCGTTCGCGAGCCTCACCCGCTCGCCGGTGCAGCTGTCGCTCGCCGAGGAGGTGCTGAGGGACTTCATGCCCGACGGCGCCGGCCCGGAGATCACCGCCGACCAGATCATGGTCTCCACCGCGGATTACTTCGGCGTCAGCCTCGAAGATCTGCGCGGGCACTCCCGCAGCCGGGTCCTGGTCAACGCACGCCAGGTCGCGATGTACCTGTGCCGCGAACTCACCGACCTCTCCCTGCCGCGCATCGGCCAGGCCTTCGGCGGCCGCGACCACACCACGGTCATGCACGCCGACCGCAAGATCCGCCAACACATGGCGGAGCGGCGGTCGCTCTACAACCAGATCGCCGAGCTCACCAACAGGATCAAACAAAACACCTGAGGTGGTACGGGTGAGGCGCTCTCAACCGCACCACATCGCTCTCACCTCGCGCTGTCACCGTGGCTGCGTGGTCCCGGTCCCCCGCAGCCGCCGGGCTGCTGCCCACTCACCGTCACTTCACCGTTCGATCGCGGCAGCCACGGGTGGCCGGGACGCCGCCGCATCCACGTGACCGCCGCGCCCGCTCCCGGAGGCGTCCACTCCCGGAGGCGTCCGCCTGGAGGCGTCAGCTCCCGGAGACGTCCGGAGCGAAGGCGTCAGCTCCCGGAGGCGTTCGGAGCGGAGGCGTTCGGAGCGGAGGCGTTCGGAGCGGAGGCGTTCGGAGCGGAGGCGTTCGGAGCGGAGGCGTTCGGCGAGGCCGCCGCGTCCGTGAGCGGCACGTCGGCGCGCGGGCCGTCGTGACTTCGGCGAGCGGTGTGGGCGGGAGCGCAGCATCGGTGACCGACGGCCTCAGCCCGGCAGCCGCGTTTCGGCCGGGATCGGGCAAGTGATCGCGCCGACAGGCTCGGGAGTTGTGGAAAGGCTCAACGGGCCCTGCCCGTACCCGATGGGTGTGCTCGAAAGCCGGAGTGCTGGGAAAACAGTGACCCGGCGCGGGTTTTCCACAATCCACAGCCCGCAGTTCATCGCCGGCCCGGATGGCGCCCGAGGGGAATGGCCACCGCAGGGACGAGCTTCGACGGCTGGACCGGTTTCCCACAGGCAATTCACGAACGAGTGAATGCACCCTGAGCTGCAGAAACATGCGGTTTTCGGAGTTGTCCACCGGTTCTGCACGGGGTTGTCCACAGGTTATACCCAGATCATCCACGGATCTGAGGAGTATCGGGATCCGTCTATGCCGTACTTCAAGGGACCTCAATGCCCGTTTGTCAACGTCGCGACGTGACAGTTTCGTGCCAACGTTGTCCACACCTATCCACAGGCATCCACAGGGCGGATCCCCAGACGGTGGAAATCTCCCGACAGCTTCGTCCACAGATGTGGACCAACCCTGGGGAAATCGATGTGGACAGACACGGAGGGTGACAAAAGATCACACAGCCTGTGGACGGGTGTGGATTACCTGTTGAAGGATCTGGGGACGACGAGCCGGTAGCGTTCCTGCGTAATCCACAGCGCAGGGGACAGAACCAGTGGATTACCGGTGGATAGCCTGTGGACGACGGTGGACAACGCTCCCCGCGTCGGGAACTGTGGACGCAGAGCCCTAGTTGTACCCGGGTTACCCACATGTGAATCACCGGTGGATAACTCGTTGACCAGGGAAAACTCGGGTTCTCCACACTATGCACAGGACCTATGAAGACGACTAGTTATCTCTTCTAAGAAAACAAAAACCAATCATCAGCGTTGTGGAAGGTGTGGATCCGCGCCTCGCGGCTCGCAGTGGGCCGGCCTTCAAGAGGCACCGAGAAGCAGGGTTGGGGTCCCGAGGTCTTGTCGGTGTAAGAAGGCGGACCGGGGTCGGGCACGCAACGGCAGCGCGGGAGCCATAGAGTTCAGTGGGGTCCATGCCCCCTGTATGAGGACGCATCGCGGAGGACAGCATGAAGTTCCGGGTGGAGCGAGACGCGCTCGCCGACGCCGTGGCGTGGACAGCCAAGAGCCTGCCCAGCCGGCCCTCGGTGCCGGTGCTCGCCGGTGTCCTGCTGCGGGTCACCGACGGCCGCCTGCAGGTGTCCGGCTTCGACTACGAGGTCTCCAGCCAGGTGACGGTCGAGGTGCAGGCCGACGCGGACGGCGCGGCCCTGGTCTCCGGCCGCCTGCTCGCCGAGATCACCAAGGCGCTGCCGGGCAAGCCGGTGGACATCGCCGCCGTCGGCGCTCATCTCGAGCTGGTCTGCGGCAGTGCCCGTTTCACCCTGCCGACGATGCCGGTGGAGGACTATCCGACGCTGCCGGAGATGCCGTCCAGCGCGGGCACGATCGACGCGGCCACGTTCGCCTCAGCGGTTTCCCAGGTCGCGATCGCCGCAGGTCGGGACGAGACGCTGCCGATGATGACCGGTGTGCGCCTGGAGCTGAACGGTTCGAGCATCGCGCTGCTGGCCACCGACCGGTATCGGCTGGCGATGCGCGAGATCGAGTGGACCCCGGAGGACCCGGAGATCAGCCTCAACGCGCTGGTCCCGGCGAAGACGCTGAACGACACGGCAAAGGCTCTCGGCCCGATCGGTGGCGCGGTGACGCTGGCGCTCGCTCAGGGCAGCGCCGGCGAGGGCATGATCGGTTTCGCGGGTGGCGCTCGCCGGACGACGAGCCGTCTGCTCGATGGTGCGAACTATCCGCCGGTGCGTTCGCTCTTCCCGGCTTCGCACAACGCCGAGGCGCGGGTTGCCGTGTCGGCTCTGGTCGAGGTGGTGCGACGGGTGGCGCTGGTCGCCGAGCGCACGACTCCGGTGCTGCTGAGCTTCAGCGAGGACGGTCTCGTGGTCGAGGCGGGTGGCACCGAGGAGGCGCGCGCCAGCGAGGCGATGGAGGCCGAGTTCACCGGTGAGCCGTTGACGATCGGCTTCAATCCGCAGTATCTGATCGATGGTCTGCAGAACCTGGGCGCTCCGACGGCGATGCTCTCGTTCGTCGACGCGTTCAAGCCCGCTGTGATCTCGCCCGCTGGCGAAAGTGGAGAAATCATCCCGGGTTACCGCTATCTGATCATGCCGATCCGGGTAACTCGCTGATACTGAGCTTGAACCAATCGCTCATCTAGGGAGATCACCATGCAACTCGGCCTGATCGGTCTCGGCCGCATGGGTGGCAACATGCGGGAACGACTGCGTGCAGCGGGGCACGAAGTCGTCGGATACGACCAGAACCTGGAAGTAAGCGACGCTGCCAGCCTGGCCGAGCTGGCCGAGAAACTGGCCGCGCCGCGGGTCGTCTGGACCATGGTGCCGTCCGGCAAGATCACCGAGGACACGATCAACCAGCTCGCCGAGGTCCTCGAGGCCGGCGACATCATCATCGACGGCGGCAACTCGAAATTCACCGACGACGCCCCGCGGGCCGAGCGCCTGGCCGTCAAGGGCATCCACTACCTGGATGTCGGTGTCTCCGGCGGCGTGTGGGGCATCAAGAACGGCTACGCGCTGATGGTCGGTGGCGATGCCGCGCAGGTCGAGCACTGCAAGCCGATCTTCGAGGCGCTCAAGCCGGCCGGTGAGTTCGGGTTCGCGCACGCCGGCACGCACGGCGCCGGCCACTACGCGAAGATGGTGCACAACGGCATCGAGTACGGGTTGATGCACGCGTATGCCGAGGGCTACGAGATCCTCAAGGCGTCGGAGTACATCCACGACGTGCCGGCCGTGATCAAGAGCTGGCGGGAGGGCAGCGTCGTCAAGTCGTGGCTGCTCGACCTGCTGGACCGGGCTCTCGACGAGGACCCGGAGCTGGAGGCGCTGAAGGGTTACGCCGACGACACCGGCGAGGGCCGCTGGACCGTCGACGAGGCCGTGCGGCTGGCGGTGCCGGCGCATGTCATCGCGGCGTCGCTGTTCGCGCGTTTCCAGTCCCGCCAGGACGACTCGCCCGCCATGAAGGCGGTCGCCGCGCTGCGCCAGCAGTTCGGTGGCCACGCCGTCAAGCGCTGATCCATGCACGTACGCCGGGTCGAGCTCACCGACTTCCGTTCGTATGAGCGGGTGGCGGTTGATCTCGATCCCGGCGTGTCCGTGCTCGTCGGCCAGAACGGCATGGGCAAGACCAACCTGATCGAGGCGCTCGGCTATGTGGCCACTCTGGACAGTCACCGGGTGGCCACCGACGCGCCGCTGGTCCGGGCCGGCGCCGCGTCGGCGGTGATCCGGTGCGCGATCGTCCACGAGGGACGGGAGCTGCTGGTCGAGCTGGAGATCGTGCCGGGCCGGGCGAACCGGGCTCGGCTCAACCGGTCGCCGGTGCGCCGCCCGCGTGAGGTGCTCGGCGCGCTGCGGATGGTGCTGTTCGCGCCGGAGGATCTGGAGCTGGTCCGCGGTGACCCGTCGGAGCGCCGGCGTTACCTGGACGATCTGCTGGTGGCCCGGCAGCCGCGGTTCGCCGGGGTGCGGGCCGACTACGACCGGGTGGTGAAACAGCGCAACGCCCTGCTGCGCAACGCCTACCTGAACCGCAAGGTGGGCGGCACCCGTGGACAGGACCTGTCGACGCTGGCGGTCTGGGATCACCATCTCGCTCATCACGGCGCCGAGTTGCTGGCCGGGCGTCTGGAGCTGGCGGCCGCGCTGGCCCCGCACCTGACGAAGGCGTACGACGCGGTGGCTCCGGGCCGGGGTGCGGCGGCGATCGCGTACGCGTCCCGGCTGGGTGAGGCGTTGCAGGCGGACCGGCCGGCGCTGGAGGCGGCGATCCTGGAGCGGCTGCAGGAGCGGCGGGTCGCGGAGATCGAGCGCGGCATGACCCTGGTCGGCCCGCATCGTGACGATCTCGCGCTGAGCCTCGGCGACCTGCCGGTCAAGGGGTATGCGAGTCACGGCGAGTGCTGGTCGTTCGCGCTGGCGCTGCGGCTGGCCGCCTACGACCTGCTGCGCTCGGACGGCATTGAGCCGGTGCTGGTGCTCGACGACGTCTTCGCCGAGCTGGACGGGTCGCGGCGGGAACGACTGGCCGGGCTGGTCTCGGACGCGGCACAGTTGCTGGTGACGTGCGCGGTTCCGGAGGATGTGCCGGCGAGCCTGCGGGGCGCGCGCTTCGACGTCGTGACGGGAGCGGTGAGCCGTGTTTCCTGACGCTGATCGCGATCGGTCGGCCGGTGGTGAGCCACGCCTGCCGGAGCAGCCGCCTGAGCGGCTCGCTGACGCCCTCGGGGATCTCTGGGCGGGGGTGGATGAGGACCGGGAGCTTCGAGGCGCTTCACGGGGCGCTCAGGTCGTTTCGCCTCCACCGGGTGGGCCTGGCGCCGGCCGTACCCCGCCTGATGCTTCTCCACAGCCTGTGGATAACGCGGACCTGGCCGGGCCGGATCTCGCCCGTGCCGTGCTCGATGCCGCGCTGGCGCGGCGGCGTGAGGCGGCCGCCCGGGCGCCGAAACGCCGGGCCGGAAGCGGTCAGGGCAGTGGTCGCCGGCTGCGCGGCTATTCCGGGCCGGGGCCGGACCCTCGTGATCCGCAGTTGTTCGGGGCGATGCTGGAACGCCTGGTCAAGGCCCGTGGCTGGGAGAAACCGAAGGCCGAGGCCACGGTCTTCGGGGCGTGGGAGAAGGTGGTCGGGCCGGACATCGCGGCGCACAGCCGCCCGGTGCGCCTGGAGGGTGGGGTGCTGACCGTGGAGGCCGAGTCCACCGCGTGGGCCACCCAGCTGCGGATGCTCACCGCCACCCTGCTTCGCAAGATCGCCGGCGAGGTCGGCCACAACGTCGTGAACAGGCTCAACATTCACGGTCCGGCGGCGCCGTCGTGGAGTCGCGGGCCGCGGCGGGTGCAGGGGCGCGGGCCCCGAGACACGTACGGCTGAAACCGATCCGCGATGTCTCGCGTCGGACCGGCATGACTCCGCATCTGCGCCGCGTCCTGGTCCTGTTGCTGCTCGTCCTGGCCCCGATCCCGGTCGCCGCCCGTCCGGCCTGGGCGTGTTCGTGCGCGACCGGCTTCGACCCGCTCGAG
This sequence comes from Actinoplanes philippinensis, assembly GCF_900113015.1. GTDB lineage: Bacteria > Actinomycetota > Actinomycetes > Mycobacteriales > Micromonosporaceae > Actinoplanes > Actinoplanes philippinensis. The sequence goes on along the minus strand of NZ_FONV01000017.1, from coordinate 180,243 downwards.
CAGGCCGAGGTGGCGTTCGTGGGGGTGGCCGACCAGGTCGACCCGGACTGGTTCGGCAGCGAGGTGGAGGTCGAGTTCTCCGTCGAGTCGGTGCTCAAGGGCCGGCCGGGTGACACAGTGACGCTGGTCACGATGAAGGACAGCGCGTCCTGTGGATATGAGTTCGTCGAGGGCGGCCAGTACCGGGTGTATGCGAGTGGCGGCCAGACCTGGTCGTGCGACGGCAACGAGCTGCTGTCGGCCGGGCACGGCGGCGGCGACCGTACCCGGACGGTCTTCTGGGGTGGGACGGTCTTCGTCCTGCTCGTCGTCGCAGGTGGGGTGACCTGGCTGATCCGCCGGTCCTAGTAGTCGGCGAAGATCGCGAAGCCCCGCTCGGCGCACCGGCGGTAGAAACCGGCGAGCACCGCCAGTTCGGTGCGTGCGAAGCTCCAGTGCGGCGAGTTGCCGGCGTCGTCGCGCAGCGCCGCGAGCCGCTGGTCGAGCCAGCGCAACTGCTGCTCGGCGAGCCGGCCGGCGGAGATCGCGGTCCGCAGCACCTCGGTCACCGTGTCGAAGGTGACCAGGTCGCCGAACTTCTCGTGCCCCTCGACGAAACGCTCCAGGCCGCCGGCGATCCACGCGCAGCCGTCCGGGTCGATGACCGGGTCCTCGTCCTCGGCGGCGGCCTCGGTGGCGTAGAGCACACCTTCAAGACCGAGCAGAAGATCGATCAATTCGGTGTACGCCGTGGCGCGCACCGTGCCGGTCTTGGCGATGTGCAGCGCGAGCGCCCCGGTCGGCGCCGCGATCTCGGGCCGGTCGGCGATCGCTCCGAAGTCGACGAACTCGGCGGGAGCCACCGGGTCGTAATACTGGTTCGTCCGCGGCCAGTGCACCGCGACGTTGTCCAGGCCCTTGTCGTGCGCCATTGGGGCCACCCCTCCTCGACCTGCCCTGCGACCACCCGGCCATCTCCGGCCCGCGCGGGCGAGGTTACGACACGGCCGCGGGACGTTGTCGAGCAGTGTCGCAGTGAGTGTGGGCCGGGCACGGCAGGCGCGCCCGACCGCGGGAACTGCCGCATCGTTTGCCATTGCGTGGGGCGACTGTGCCGTGTAGGGGATTACGTGGGTAGCGCCTCAAGTCGCGCTACGGCAGTCTCAGGCACCCGGAAGGGGTGCCGGACCCTCGCCGATTCGTTCCGGCGGAGTAGAATCGACAGCGACCGGGAAAACTGTGCTTGACGGTCGAGTCGGCTACTGCGCCGACCTACATCGTCACGCTATGCGGTTTTTCCAGCCGATCACGATCCGCGGGCCGTCCGCGGCGACCGGCGCGCACGGTTCCACCGGTGGTCCGCTGTCTTTCTGCGGTGTCATCTCTGGTCCCCCGTGCGCGCGTGCCGCCGTCGGCGAGCCCGCCAACCCCGTTGCGGGGCCTCCCGGCCCGGCGCGAGAAAGTGGCCGAGGGTGTCAGAGAATCAGCAGGAATACGGTGCCGGCTCTATCACCGTGCTCGAAGGCCTGGAAGCGGTCCGCAAGCGTCCCGGTATGTACATCGGCTCCACCGGCGAGCGCGGTCTGCACCACCTGGTCTGGGAGGTTGTGGACAACGCGGTCGACGAGGCACTCGCCGGATACTGCGACACCATCGACGTGGTCCTGCTCGCCGACGGTGGCGTCTCGGTCACCGACAACGGCCGTGGTTTCCCGGTCGACCTGCACCCGACGCTGAAGAAGCCGGGTGTCGAGGTCGCGCTGACCGTGCTGCACGCGGGTGGCAAGTTCGACGGCCAGGCCTACAAGGTCTCCGGTGGTCTGCACGGCGTCGGCGTCTCCGTGGTCAACGCGCTCTCGACGAGGATGGCCGTCGCGATCCAGAAGGACGGCTTCTGGTGGCGGCAGAAGTACGACTACTCCATCCCCGGCGAGCTGGTGAAGGGCGAGCCGACCGACAAGCTCGGCTCGACCGTGCAGTTCTGGCCGGACCCGGACATCTTCGAGACCGTCGAGTTCGACTACCAGACGATCTACCGCCGGCTGCAGGAGATGGCCTTCCTCAACCGCGCCCTGACGATCAACTACACCGACGAGCGGGCCGAGGCGGCCGACGAGAACGGTGAGCCCCGCCGGGTCACCTTCATGTATGAGGACGGCATCGCCGACTTCGTGCGGCACCTCAACGCCACGAAGAGCGCCATCCACAAGACGGTGATCCAGTTCGAGGCCGAGGACAACGACGCCGGCATGGGCGTCGAGGTCGCGATGCAGTGGAACGAGTCGTACGGCGAGTCGGTCTACACCTTCGCCAACCGGATCAACACGCACGAGGGCGGCACGCACGAGGAGGGCTTCCGCGCGGCGCTGACCACGATCGTCAACAAGTACGGCATCGAGAAGAAGTTCCTCAAGGGCGACCAGAAACTGTCCGGTGAGGACATTCGTGAGGGCCTGGCCGCGATCATCTCGGTGACCCTGCGCGAGCCGCAGTTCGAGGGCCAGACCAAGACGAAGCTCGGCAACACCGACATGAAGAGCTTCGTGCAGAAGGTGGCCAACGAGCAGCTCGCCGACTGGTTCGACCGCAACCCGGCGGACGCCAAGCTGATCATCACCAAGGCCGACCAGGCCGCTCGCGCCCGGATCGCCGCCCAGCAGGCCCGTAAGCTGGCCCGTCGTAAGTCGCTGCTGGAGTCCGGCTCGATGCCCGGCAAGCTGGCCGACTGTCAGTCGACCGACCCGCGTGAGACCGAGCTGTTCATCGTCGAGGGTGACTCGGCCGGCGGCTCGGCCAAGTCCGGCCGGGAAAGCCGTATCCAGGCGATCCTCCCGATCCGCGGCAAGATCCTCAACGTGGAGAAGGCCCGGATCGACCGGGTGCTGAAGAACAACGAGGTCCAGGCGCTGATCACGGCCATGGGCACCGGCATCCACGACGAGTTCGACATCTCGAAGCTGCGGTATCACAAGATCATCCTGATGGCCGACGCCGACGTCGACGGCCAGCACATCCAGACGCTGCTGCTCACCCTGCTGTTCCGCTTCGTGCGGCCGCTGGTCGAGCACGGGCACGTCTACCTGGCGTCGCCGCCGCTTTACAAGATCAAGTGGAACAAGCGGGGCGACGACGCGCAGTACGCGTACTCCGACCGCGAGCGGGACGGTCTGATCGCGCTGCGTCAGCAGAAGAAGCCGAACGCCAAGCCGGACGACATCCAGCGGTTCAAGGGCCTCGGCGAGATGAACTTCCACGAGCTCTGGGACACGACGATGAACCCGGACACCCGCACGCTGCGCCAGGTGACGCTGGACGACGCGGCGGTCGCCGACGAGCTGTTCAGCGTGCTGATGGGTGAGGACGTGGAGGCGCGGCGGTCGTTCATCCAGCGCAACGCCAAGGACGTCAGGTTCCTGGACATCTGAGTCCGGCGAGCCGTATCCACAGCGTGCACCGCCTTTCCACAACGTTATCCACAGTGATATGCCCGTTCTGGCCGCAATTGCCTGGCATCACCTTGAGTAAGGGTTAAAAGTGACTGACACTCCCGAACCCCCGGACGGCGACGAGACCACACAGGACGCCGGCGGTGGTGTGACCCAGCGCGTCGAGCCGGTCGGCCTCGAGGTCGAGATGCAGCGCTCGTACCTCGACTACGCGATGAGCGTCATCGTCGGCCGCGCGCTGCCCGACGTCCGCGACGGCCTCAAGCCGGTGCACCGCAAGATCCTTTATGCGATGTACGACGCCGGCTTCCGCCCGGACCGCGGTTACGTCAAGTGCGCCCGTGTCGTCGGCGACGTGATGGGCAACTACCACCCGCACGGCGACTCGTCGATCTACGACGCCCTGGTCCGGATGGGTCAGCCGTGGTCCCTGCGGTACCCGCTGATCGACGGCAACGGCAACTTCGGCTCGCCGGGCAACGACCCGCCGGCCGCCATGCGGTACACCGAGTCGAAGCTGTCCCCGCTCGCCATGGAGATGCTGCGGGACATCGACGAGGACACCGTCGACATGCAGGACAACTACGACGGGCGTACCAAGGAGCCGACGATCCTGCCGGCCCGGTTCCCGAACCTGCTGGTCAACGGCTCCGAGGGCATCGCGGTCGGCATGGCCACGAAGATCCCGCCGCACAACCTGCGCGAGATCGCCGCGGCCGTCCAGTGGCAGCTGGACAACCCGGAGTCGGACGAGGCGACCGCGCTCGAGGCGATGCTCGAGCTGGTCAAGGGACCCGACTTCCCGACCAAGGGCCTGATCGTCGGGCAGACGGCGATCACCGAGGCGTACCGGACCGGCCGCGGTTCGATCCGGATGCGCGCGGTGGTCGAGGTCGAGGAGGACGCCCGGGGCCGTCCCTGCCTGGTGGTGACCGAGCTGCCGTACCAGGTGAACCCGGACAACCTGGCCGAGCGGATCGCCGAGCTGGTCAAAGAGGGCAAGCTCACCGGTATCGCCGACATCCGCGACGAGTCGTCCGGGCGTACCGGTCTGCGCCTGATCCTCGTGCTCAAGCGCGACGCCGTCGCCAAGGTGGTGCTGAACAACCTCTACAAGCACACCCAGCTGCAGGAGACGTTCGGCGCCAACATGCTGGCGCTGGTCGACGGCGTTCCCCGGACGCTCAACCTCGCCCAGTTCATCCGCTACTACGTCGACCACCAGATCGAGGTCATCCGCAGGCGTACGGCGTTCCGGCTGCGCAAGGCCGAGGAGCGCGCGCACATCCTGCGGGGTCTGGTCAAGGCGCTGGACATGCTGGACGAGGTCATCGCCCTGATCCGGCGCTCGCCCACCGTCGAGGACTCCCGCCAGGGCCTGATGCAGCTGCTCGACGTCGACGAGGTCCAGGCGACCGCGATCCTCGACATGCAGCTGCGCCGGCTGGCCGCCCTGGAGCGGCAGCGGATCATCGACGAGCTGGCGAAGATCGAGCTGGAGATCGCCGACTTCAAGGACATCCTGGCGAAGCCGGAGCGGCAGCGGGCGATCATCTCGGACGAACTGGCCGAGATCGTCACCAAGTTCGGCGACGATCGGCGCACCCAGATCATCCCGTTCGACGGCGAGGTCTCCATGGAGGATCTCATCGCTCGGGAAGACGTTGTGGTGACCATCACACGTACCGGTTACGCCAAGCGGACGAAGACCGACATGTACCGGTCGCAGAAGCGTGGCGGCAAGGGCGTGAGCGGCGCATCTCTGCGTCAGGACGACATCGTTTCGCACTTCTTCGTCATCTCGACACATGACTGGATCCTGTTCTTCACGAACAAGGGCCGTGTCTACCGGGCGAAGGCGTACGAACTGCCCGAAGCCAACCGGGTGGCGAAGGGGCAGCACGTCGCCAACCTGCTGGCCTTCCAGCCTGACGAGCACATCGCGCAGGTCATCCAGATCCCGAACTACCAGGTCGCGCCCTACCTTGTTCTCGCCACCAAGAATGGGCTCGTGAAGAAGACGCGCCTGGAGGAATTTGACTCCAACCGCAGCGGTGGCATCATCGCCATCAACCTGCGGGAGGATGACGAGTTGGTGGGCGCGGCGCTGGTGGCTCCGGAGGACGACCTGCTTCTGGTGTCCAAGAAAGCCCAGGCCATCCGTTTCAACGCGACCGACGAGGCGCTGCGCCCGATGGGCCGCGCGACGTCCGGTGTCATCGGCATGCGCTTCGGTGACAACGACGAGCTCCTGGCCATGGAGGTCGTCCTGGCCGACATGGATGTGTTGGTCGCCACCGATGGTGGGTATGCGAAGCGCACGCCCATCGAGGAGTATCCGGTGCAGGGGCGTGGCGGCAAGGGGGTCCTGACCGCCAAGATCACCGAGCGGCGTGGTGGACTTGTCGGCGCTCTGGTGATCAGCCCGGAGGATGAACTGTTTGCCATCACCAGCAATGGTGGTGTCATCCGGACTCCCGTGAAGCCTGTACGGCGCACACGGGATCGGAACACAATGGGGGTCAAGCTGATGGACCTCCCAGAAGGTGTAACCATCGTGGCGCTTGCTCGCAATGCCGACGAGCCTGACGAACAGGACTAGTTGATGCCGGAGACACAGGCGAAGTCGGGGGGCCCCGGGACCTCAGCGACTCCGGACGATGCGGCGAAGAAAGACGCTGCCGCACCGGCCGGTCGCGAGACCACAGGGCGTGCCTCTGTCCCCGCCGATGCCCCGTCCCCGCCGAAGTTCACCAGGGCGCCGGGCATGGCCCCGCCGCCCGGTGAGCCGGCCGCCGGCAACACCGACGGTGCCGACAAACGCCCAGGCGTGCAGCCACCGGTGAAGGGCTCGGCCTCTGTGCCGGTCGTCACCAAGGGCAAGGGTGCGGCTCCGGGGACGACCTCCGGGCGTACCCCGGTCAGTGCTCCGGCGGCAGCCCCCGGGACGCCGCAGCGGCCCACCTCCACCACCACCCCGCCTGCGCCGCCGGCGACCACGCCCGGAGCTGCGAAGCAGCGCACCGGGTCGACGCCTCCGCCCGCCGGCGGAGCGGCAGCGGTGGGTGCGGCACGTGTCTCCGAGGCTGTGCGATCGGCTCGCTCCACGGTGTCGTCGGCCGCCGCGCGTGGACCACGGCGCGCCCGGCTGAACCTGAAGCGCATCGACCCCTGGTCGGTGATGAAGTTCTCGTTCGCCGTGTCGATCGTGCTCTTCATCGTCGTGGTCGTCGCGACCTCGGTGCTCTACCTCGCCCTCGACACGATGGGCGTGTGGAGCTCGGTCAACGGCAACCTGCAGGAGCTGGTCACCGCCAGCGGTGGCACCGAGGGCAGCACCACCAGCGCCTTCCGGATCACCGCCTGGGGCGTCATCGGAACGTCGATGCTGATCGGCGCGGTCAATGTGGTGCTGTTCACTGCACTCGCCACTCTGGGCGCGTTCATCTACAACGTTTGCGCCGACCTGGTCGGTGGCATCGAGCTCACGCTGGCCGAACGCGACTGACGAGCCGCTGTCGGGTTGCGGGTACCCCGCTTTGGAGACCCGCAACCCGATGCGGTAACGTTCTGTTCGCAGGTGAGGGGCTATAGCTCAGTCGGTTAGAGCGCAGAGCTGATAACTCTGAGGTCGATGGTTCGATTCCATCTAGCCCCACGAGATGACCAGGTGGCCTCTGTTCGCGGAAAGCGCGAGCCGGGGTCACTCGTCATTTCGGCTAACCTGGGGGCCGAGCCCCCAGACCCCGCGTCACGGTGGTTGCGGTGATCGTTCCGCGAACGGTTGCGGCAATCTACTGTTGTACGGGGTTAGTCTCGTCTGGCCGGATGCTTGAGGGGTGGCGGTTCAGTGTTGAAGAAGCTCCTGATCATTGCTGGTGTTGTCGGCGTGGCGGCCCTGGTCGTCAAGAAGGTCAAGGCCTCCAGCGACGAGCGTGCCCTCTGGCACGAGGCGACGACCGCTCCCGACCTGCGATAGTGCGGGTCACGGGGCCCTAGCTCAACTGGCAGAGCACCGCCTTTGCAAGGCGGGGGTTAGGGGTTCAAGTCCCCTGGGCTCCACAAAACCGGCCTCTCACCAGGCCAAACGTAAGGCCAAGATCGTGGGGACCACATCGGGACCATCTCAGTCCAGGTCCCACCGGCCCGCGACGGCTTCTTTAAGAGCCTCGCCGACGATCCCCTTGCGCCGCTCACGGCGCGGCCAGAAGTGGACGTACGTCTCCAGCGTGATCGACAGCGTGGAGTGCCGTAGCGCCCGCTGAACGTCCTTCGGGTCCGCGTGATTCGTGATCAGCGTGGTCGCGAAGAAGTGCCGCAGCGCATGAAAGCCGCCGTGCTCCTCCGGCCAGCCCGCCGCCCGACGCCACTTCACCCACTCCGCCGACCATGTACGGTCCGTGAACGGATTGCCATGCACGGTGGTGAACAGCAGCGGTACCCGGCGCCGAACCGTGGGGCCGGAGGTGATGTCGGGCATCTCGACCTCGACCGGCGGGAACTCCTTCACGTGGTACGCCAAGGCCGCTGCGACCATCGGGTCCAGGTCCACAGCCCCCGCGGCCGGATCGAACGTCCGCACGCCCTTGGGCAGGCTGAGATAGAACCCGCCGTACTCCTTCGGCGCGTACCGAAGCTGCTGGACCACGTGTAGTTGTTCGTTGCCCGCGTCCAGGCAGCGCGGCCCCTGCTCGAAGCCGAGTGCCTCGCCGATGCGAAGGCCGGCGCCCGCCCCGAGCCAGAGGAGGCCGTGATACCGCTCGGGCACTTTGCCGAAAAGACGGAGCACGTCGTCCCGCTCCGGAACCCACTTCGGGGCACGACTCAGCCCGCGGAACACCTGGGACAGCTTGATCCCGTCGCACGGGTTGTCCGGAATGATCTTGTCGGTGACGGCACCGGACATCACCGCGTCGAACAACTCGAAGTACAGGCGCAGGCTGGACGCCGCCATCCCGTCGCTGAGGCGTTCCGCCAGCCACAACAGCACATCTGTCTGAGTGATCGAGCGGAGAGCACGTTTGCCGAACGCCGGCACTAGGTGCAGCCGGATGTTCGACTCGATCCGGGTCTGAGTCTCCAGCGCCCAGCCGATGACCCTTGCTTGACGCCAACGGTCCGCGTAGGCGGCGAATGTGAGGTACTTCTCACTCTGGTCGAGACTGGCCTCCGGCGCAGTGCCTGCCCGACAGGCCAGGTCGAAGGCCTCAGCATCGGTCTTGCGCGCGAAGACCCTGTCTTTGGTCTCACCGGTCGCATCGGTGTAGCGGACACGCCAGCGTTTGCCGCGCCCGTACTTGCCCGACTTGATCGGCTTCTTGTTCTCGTCCTTCTTGGACAGGTACCAGAGATCGTGCACGCCCACGTCAGGCCACCTGCCCCAAGACCCAGGCCCGGACCGAGGCCGGGTCGTAGCGGAGATGCTTGCCCACCTTGAAGGCCGGCGGACCCTTGCGGCGATGACGCCACTGGTAGAGCGTGCCGGGAGGGACGCGCAGGTAGGCGGCGGCATCGTTGATCGACCACAGTTCGTCCGGGCCGTCTGGCGTGCTGTCTGGGCTTGGAACCACTGTCAGGTGCCTGGTCATCGTGTCTCCCCCATGTTGGTGTTCGCAGTTGCCGAGACATCTCGCGGCGGGTCGCCGCTGGCGCGTTGCCGAGCTGCGTTGAGCTGCGCGCGGCGATGGATGCGTTCGGAGATCGCTCGCAAGAGCCGGTGTTCGAGTGCGGGCAGGTCGGGATCGTCGTGTCGGGCCATCTCCCAGGCGACCGCCGGCTTTTGCTCGGTGTCGGGCGCAGGCTCCTCGGTGGTGATGCCGAGCAGCGCCTTGACCCAGGCGTGGGCGTCCGCGCGGTGGTCGGCCAGCGTCTTGCCGGACCAGTCGCGCGAGACCAGCACCCGCCGACCGCCGATGCCGAGCGTCGTCTTCTGATGGACCCGTCCTTTGCAGTGGCCGGGCCGGAGCCGCCCGTGGGCCTTCTTGGGCTGGACGCCGTAGAGCAGCCAGTTCGAGCACCGCTCCGAGCATGGGGTGACCCGAAGCTCGTGCCAGAGCCGGTCGAGGTGGGCGCGTTGCGGGTCGCTGGTGGTGGTGTGGCAGTCGGCGGCGGACTTGGTCACGTACTTGGTGATGTAGCCGATCGTCCGCTCGGCATCGCGGGTGCCGGGGTCGACGCCTTTGGCCTTGACCTGGGCACCGAACCGGACCAGATGTGCCGGCTCAGCGTCCGGGTCGTCGTCGATGGCGTCCAGGGCCTCAGCCCACGTCGCCAGCGGCCGTCCGGTGTCCGGGTCCACCCACGTCTCGGCCTTGGTGTCCCAGGTCGGGGGCCGGTCGATGGGGTAGCGGAGCCGGTCGGCCGCGGGCCACCACACCTGGTGGTAGGTGGCGGTGGCGACCAGCTCCAGCATCGACCGTGGGATCGTGCCCCGGATGGCGAAGTGCGCGTGCGGTGCGAGGCGCCGTTGCGGCTCGACGCATCCGGCGTACTGGACGTTCCAGCCGACCGCCCGTCGGAGGTTCTGCCAGTACCGGTCGAGCAGGCGCGGGAAGTGCACCGCATCCCACGCGGCGCGCCGGTAGTCGTACTTGCTCGGGTCGACCGGCGTGCCGAGCAGCGGATCGCCGTCGGTGTGCCAGCGGCGGCACGAGCACGGCCGCCCCGGGTGGATGGAGTGGACCGGGCCGTAGCTGTCCAGGGTCAGGGTGAGCCACATCGACGGCCGGTGCTCGACACCGTCCGGACCGACGTACGTTCGGCCGACTGTGCGCGCCTCCACCTTCTGCCGGGGCAGATCCGGCACGTCCTGCCGCCGCTTCGTCGACCGCACCCGCCGAGGCCCGCCGTCCTCGTCGCCCTGGGCGTCACGAGACCGGCCCGGAGCGATGCTGCCCCGCAACCCCTCCGCGGCGATCTCCTGCTCCACCGCGCCGATCGCCGTGTCGATGCGTTCGAGCTCCGCCGCGCGATCGTCGGGGTCCATGGTCGTGAGCTGGAGCGCGGCCCGCTCGAACTCGAGATGCGCCCGCGCGGTGATCAGGTCCCGCTGACGGGGTGTGGCCGGCGCTGGACCGGGCAACGGTTCGTCGGCCCGGTGCCAGCCTTCGCGGATCTGCACCTGCCGTAGCCGTCGTGCCCGTTTGGCGCAGGGCGGGCATTTGGCTTCCAGGGTGGCACCGCAGGGCAGGTCGACGAGTTCGGTCCTGCCGGTGGCCAGGTCGGTCCGGCGGAGCGCCACCGGATGGATGCAGACGCCGTGGTCGATGGCGAGGTCTTTGAGGGCGTCGACGGCGCGGGGGAGGGCGAGGCGGGCGGCCCGGGAGCCCGGCCGAGGCGTCGGTGGCTCGGCCGGGATGGGCAGGGTGGTGACGGTCATCGGGTCACCTGCCCGATGACCGGCACCCCGTTGGGCCGGGTGATCGGCCGGACCGGCACTGTCGGCACCACGGCAGGCACAGGCGGCGGAGCCGGGACGGTGGCCGGGACCGGGGCGGCGACCAGCTCAGGAGTCGTTGCCGGGCTGGTGAAGACGAGCTTGACCAGGGCCATGAACGCCAGCGCGGGCACCGCGGACAGCAGCCACCCCGACGGACTTGGCTGCGCCACGGCGAGCTGCGCGGACAGCGACAGGGTGCCGGCGGCGACGAGCAGGAACAGCGGGTAGCCGATCGGCCCATCGGTCCGGCGCCGCCGCTTGATCGTCAGCAGCGCCGCCACCGGGACGAGTTCGGAGATCACGGCGTTGACCCAGCCGAACGCGTCCGGCGTCCCGGCCGGGGCGTGGCGCATGGTCCAGTCGTGCACGTGGGAGAACGACGCCCACCCGGCAGCCAGGGCGACGGTGGTGAGGATCACGGTCAGGGTCAGGCCCTCCACGCGATCGGCGTTGAGCTTCACGCCGCACCTCCCGCAGTCTTCGCGTCGACCAGCCGCAGCCGGCCGTAGTCGTGGGCCATATCCCGTACGGTGTCGTCGTCGCAGTAGGTCAGCCGGACCCGCATCGGCGTCGGGTCGCCCTCAAGCACGACGTAGCCGGTACCGGGCTGGGTTTGGGGGATGCGGTCGCAGAGGGCGCCGCGGTCGCGCATGCCGTCGCCGAGGACCATGTCGACCTCGCCCGGCTCCGACAGCCGCAACCCGATCCGGGTCGGGAACAACCCACGGGCGGGCAGCACCTCTTTGCGGGGGTCCTGGATCGCGGCGACGACGTGGACGCCGACGGCGCGGCCCTGGGTCAGGACGATGCCGAGCGCGGCCTTGATCCGGTCCTTGAGCTGCCGCTCGGTCAGGTAGGCGGTCAGGTTCGCCAACTCGTCGATGACCAGCACGATCAACGGCTCACTCACCGTCGGAACATGCTGACGCGTCTGACCCGCCAACCTGGCCGCACGCTCCTGCGCAGTGGCCGCCGCCTGCTCGATCATGGCGGCCATCTCGGCGAAGTCCCGAGAGGCGAACCGAGCGAACAACGGCCGGCCGATCCCCAGCTCCATGCCGCCCTTGGGGTCCAGGCCCCACAGCTCGACCAGACCATCAGCTACGCCACCGGACAGCGCGCGGACGATCGACCAGATCACCGAGCCCTTCCCCGACCCGGTGGCACCGACGATCAGGACCTGCGTCCCGAACAGCCGCAGCCGGTATTCCTCGCCGTCTTCCTGGACGCCGATGGGCAGGGCGGTGAAGTCCGGCCGGTCCGGCACTGGCAACGGTTCGACCGTCTGGTGGAGGGAGTCGCCGCGCATGAGGACCAGGACCACGGTGGCGTAGGTCGGGCCGGGCATGGCCTTGACCTGCCGCACCCCGAACGTGTGCGCCAGCCGCTCGGAGGCTTTGGCGAAGTCGTCCGGGATCTGCCCGGTCACCATCCGCACCGTGACCTCATCGCAGCCCGCGCGGCAGCGCACGCGGCGGATCTGCGGGATGATCGTGCGCTTGTCGTAGGAGACCGACAGTTTCGCGGTGACCATCGCGGCCATCCACCGCCGCCTGTACACCAACCTGCGGACACGGGCGAGGATCGGCCACCAGCCGAACCGCAACCAGCTTGGCCGATGCCCGTACGCCCAGCCGAGCGCGACGACCGTGGTGCCGACGGCGAGCCCGGCGAGAGTCTGCCAGCCGTGGGCGAGGTAGAGCCAGGTCAGGCCGGTGGCGGGGAGGGTGGCGTACCAGTGGCGGACGTAGGTGGCGACCAGCCAGGACAGGGCCTTGATGGTCTCCCAGAAGACGACTGCCCAGATCGGCAGCCGGAAGACCGGAGTGCGGACGTTGAGCGGAGCGACCGGGATGGTCTCGCCGCGGATGATGTTGATCAGCGGCATGGTCAGCTCACCGCCTTGTCGTCACCGGCGTTGAGGGTGGCAAGGACTTCGCGGATGCTGGCGATGCGTTCGGCGTCGGTGACGTTCGGGATCAGCAGCGCCCACGCCTCGATCCGGCCGATCGCCCCGGCATAACGGCTGACGTGCTCCCAGCCGGAGAGCGCGTGCTCCCGCAGGGCCTCCTCATCGGCGGCGTCTTCGCAGTCGTCGCAGCGGTCGATGTCCGCGGTCAGGGGCTTGGTCTGGCTGCATCCGATGCAGGTACGCCATACGGTGTTGCTCGGTGTGGTGACGCGGGCAGCGTCGACTACCTTGGCCATTACAGCCGTCTCCTTTTGCAGGTGGGTGGTTGAGCGCCCGGGGCGGGGATGACTTCTTGGCGGTTGTTGGCCCCGCTCCCGGACGCGACTTCTCTGATCAGGCGGCCTGCGCACGGCTGGCCTGCTGCTGCGGTGCGGTCATGGCGCTGGCCTTGATCGACCAGGCCAGCCGCGACCGGCACTTATTGGCGCCGCCCTTGCAGCGCTGCGAGTCCACGTACGGCGTCAACATGACGTCGGTGAACTCGACCATCGGCGGGTAACCCGGCACCGCCGACGCGGGCGGAACTGGCTGCTGCGCGGCTACGACCTTGACCTTGAACTCCTTGGACGCGCCGAACTTCCCGGCCTCCGGGTCCAGGTCGAGGACCCGGACCAGCCAGACCCGTTCGCCGGTGTCCTTGTCGCGGAGCTGGTCGTCGCCCTGGCCGCGCTTGTCGAAGTCGGTGGCCGGCTCCACCCCAAGGCAGAGCACGCCATGCGGCGCCACGTAGTCCCACGGCACCGGCACCTTGATCGAGTTGGGAACCACTTAAACCTCCGTCAGAGTGTCAAGTCGTCAACTTGACTTGTCGTGTTTAGACGAGTTTAGCTCGCGCACGGCGATCGTCAAGGGCATCGATAAAGTTACTTGGGCTTGTGGCCTTCGAGGTTGAGGCTTCTGGGTGCCCGTCGATGAGGGATGCGGGCTGGCTGGGGTGCGTTGTGGGGCTGGTGGATTTGGAAGCCCGATAACACTGTCCTCCGGCGGTGGCCAAGCTCTTGGTTATGGCTCGTCGAAGGCTGATCGACGGTAGGACGCAGGCCCCGCTCGCCGGGAATTCTTGGATTGGTGCAGCGATGTTGCTGCTGGCGTCCAGGAGCCAAGTGCTGGCGACCGTCGAGAGCTCCCGCCTGGGTGGGAAATTTGTCCCTATATGGCAGATTTTTGCAGTTTTATGGCCTACTTTAGAAGGCGGGTAAGATTCGTCAACCGTCAAGGAATAGATTATGCGCACGACTCTTAAAACCTTCGCGACAGTTGCGGCTGCCATTGTTGTGATCGCCTTGCAGCCTGATCCCGCCGCGTCCTCGACGTCGGGGTGGGCAACGGGCGCAAGACCAGGCCCAAAGGCTATCTACAACATGGTCACCAACGAATGTGTAGACATTCCGAACTTCGGTCCCGGAACCATCGACGGGCCAGTTCTGCAGTATTACTGCAACTTGACAAATTCCGATAACCAGTTGTTCTACCTCGACTATGCGGGAACAAACTCGTCGAGCCGCACGCTTTACACCATCCGCAATGTGAAGGATGGGCTCTGCCTCGACGTCCCGGGCTTCGAGCGGGTATCCGCGGGCACGCTGGTAAGCGAATACCACTGCGATCGTTCGAGTCGCGACAATCAGGCGTTCTACTTGGGGTCAAACGGCTGGATCGTGAACGACAAGAGCGAACTCTGTCTTGACGTCGATGGGGTTCGTAGCGGTGGGCCAGGTGCTCGCATCACGCTCTACCACTGCCGACTCGATGACGATCACCGATGGAAGATCATTGATGGCGTGGCGTGATTCAGAAATTCTCTCGTAGAATTCTTGACGTGACTTTTAATCCAGCCCCATTGCCGATCAGCGGAGTGGGAAGGTGCTTTCGATCTCTTGCCGGTTGGCGGGGATGATGCTGTCGATGGCGAGCAGTGGCGTGCCGGTGCGGTCGTAGACGGTGACCAGCAGGGTGAGCACGGCGTCGTGGCTGGTGATGCCGAGGAGTTCCGCTTCTTCGTCGGTGGGCAGCCGGGCGGAGATCCGTTCGGTGGCGTGGTCGACGGTGACGGCTTTACGGCTGGTCAGGTGTTTGAGGACGCCGTCGGGTAGGGGTTCGCGGCGGCTGAGGTCGGTGCCGGCGGCGAGTTCGACGGGGATGTAGACGGCGGTTAGTTCGCAGGCGCCGACTTCGGCGGTGACCAGGCGGCGGCGCACGATGACCGGGGTGTCGGGTTCCAGGTCGAGAGCGGTCGCGGCCCGGTTCGGCGGCAGGATCGCGCCGACGCGCAGCAGGGTGACGGTGCCGTCCTCGCCCTGGTCGATGAGTTGCCGGGTGCGGTCCGGAGTGTGCTGGCCGCTGGCGGTGGGGGGCCGGCCTTTGACGTAGCGGCCTTTGCCTTGCTGGGATTCGATCCAGCCGTCTTGTTGCAGGATGCCCAGGGCACGCACGACGGTGGGGCGTGAGGTGTCGAACTCGGCGGTGAGCTGGGTTTCGCTGGGGATGGCGGTGCCGGGTGGGTAGGTGCCGTCCTCGATGCGCTCTTGCAGCGCGTTGACGACGACCGCGTATTTCGGCGGCGGCACGTTGATGGCCACTCGACTACTCCGCCCACTCATTGAGGCAACAACTCGACTTGTCAACACAGTAAAGCAAGATGCAGGCCGAAGGAACACCGCTGGGATGTCACCGCCACCACCAGGCCACCGCCCTGCGGTTCGACCATGACGGCGTCCAGCACGGTCAGGGGAGGCGGCGGATCATCGAGAGGATGACCGCCAGGTCCGACCGGGCAATCCACTGCATGATTCGCTGGCGCTCATGCTCGCGGCGCTCGATCCGGGCCGCCAGCTGGTCCAGGTCGACGCCGACCAGGGGCAGTTCACCGAGCCGATCATGGACGGCATAAAACGAGTCCCGCGGGATCCGCACGTAGCGCACCCATCGCTCGTTCATCGCGTGCAGGACCTGCCAGCCCGGAAACCGTGCCTCCAGCGCGAGCTGGGCTTTCAGTTGCCGGCGCAGGTCTTCGGCACCTGGCCACTCGTCCAGGCTCATCGCATCCATCGCAGGAACCGGTCGAACAGGTCCGCGGGATGCTGGCCGTCCAGCCCGGCGACCTTCTCCAACTCGTCCCACATCCGCATCGCCAACTGAACCCGGTCCGGAGTCGAGGCGACCAGGTAATCCCGCGCCGGCGTGCACGGCCACGGCAACGTGCACGCGAGACAGGCGTACGTCGCCGGGTCCGGCTGATGAGCCGCTCCCGCGGCCAGGGGATCGGTCATGCCGACCGCCGCCGCGGGCCGCCGGCCCGGTACTCCTGCGCCGGGGTCAGCCGCCCGACCCGCCCGACCTGAGGAAACACCTCGGTCGGCCGCGCCCAGCCCGGCGGTTGCGGCGCAGGCCGGGAACGGATCTGCGCGAGCCGCAACTCCAGACACGGCCACGGCAACCCACACGTACAACGGGAACGACGAAACCAGATCCGACGGGCTTTACGGTGCATCACGGCTTCCTCCGCTCGCAGTGGAGCCCGGCACAACCCACGAGCGCCTCAATGACCCGGAGTGGAACTGTCAGCACGAGCAGGGCGTGGAAATGCCGGAACAACAGATCGGCGATTCTCAGGACAGCGATCCGCGTGACCGGGACGTCCGAGCGGGGCGCATCGTTGAACAATCGGGGCAGGCCCGACGCACCATCCGCATGACCATCTCGTCGGTACGGATCACCCGACGCTGCGACGCAAGCCGCCAGCCGCGGCCCTCGCAACCACGACACGATCCAGAGATGTGTTCGTTGACCTGATCGCTCGTCATGCGTACAGCCTCGATCGAATGACCCTTTACGCCCATCGCAGCGCGGTATCCCTTGACGGGATGGGCTATCGGTGGTCCACGATGGATCTCTACGCGACATTGCCGCAGTTTCGGGGGGAAACTTCATTGAGGTCCGAGATTCCGGGCTCCTTGTGGAACCGGCCCGAGATGGTCACCGCCTTGCGTTCCCGCGCGATGGGCCGTGTCCTCCAACTCGTGCGCCAGCACGCCGGCCTCTCGCAGACCGCGATCGGCAGCCTGATCGGCATGAGCCAGGGCAAGGTCAGCGGCATCATGGCCGGCAGCCAGCACGTCACAACCCTTGAGGTGTACGAACGAATCGCCGACGGCCTCCAACTGCCCGACTCGGCCCGCACCACCCTCGGACTCGCGCCCCGCCATATCCCAGCCGGTGATGGTTCCGCCTCTAGATCACCGGGCACTCTGCGTCCCGCGCGTAGCGTGGAAAGAGATCGGCGACCGGAGGAGGACAACGCCGTGCGACGTCGCGAGTTCGTCGGCCTGACCGGAGCCGGCCTCTTCGGTGCCATCCTGGCCAGCGCCGACGTGGCCCCCGTACCCGCCACCGGCAGCACCCTCAACGACCTGGCCACCGTTCTGACCGAGCACCCGATAGCGCCCGCCGGCCCCACCGACCTGAACCGCCTGTCGGCCACGGTCGGCACCGCCAAGCGCGACTACCAGGCATGCAAGTACGGAGACGTACTCACCATGCTCCCGCCGTTGTTGCGATCACTGCGTGCCGCATCCGTCGCCGTCAACGACACTCACCGGCGTGAGGCGCATGCCCTGTCGGCGGAGGCGTACCACGTCGCCGCATCCATCCTGATCAAGCACGGTGACAAGGGCCTGGCCTGGCTCGCCGCCGACCGCAGCGTCCACGCCGCCGAGCAGACCGAGATCCCCCTGATGATCGGCTCCAGCGCCCGGATCATCACGCACGCACTCATGGACGGCGGCCACCACCGAGCTGCGGCCACCAACGCCAGCACCGCGGCCCAGCGCATGAACGCAGCCTTGACGCAGCCCACCGACGACGACCTCTCGGTCTACGGCTCCCTGCTGCTACGCGGCGCCATCGCAGCCGCCCACGACGGCAACCGGCACACCACCACCGAACTACTCGACGAAGCCGAACAAGCCGGCCACCGTCTCGGCCACGAAGGCAACCACATGTGGACCGCCTTCGGCCCCAACAACGTGCTCTGCCACCGCGTCAACGCCGCCATCCGACTCGGCGACGCCGGAACCGCCATCGACTACGCCCGCCGCGTCGACCTAGATGCCCTGCCCATCAACGAGCGCAAGGCAGCCCTGCTGCTCGACGCCACCCGAGCGTTCCTGATGTGGAGCAAACACGAGCAGGCCCTGCACATGATCCGCGCCGCCGAACAGATCGCCCCCGAAGAGATCACCCGGCGCCCCAACACCCGCCGACTCGTCGGCGACCTGGTCGCCACCGCCCCGATCAGCATCCGCCGCGAAGCCCGCGAATTCGCCGACAGCCTGGGAATCGCCGCATGACCACCGACCCGAAAGTCCTCTACATCATCGTCTGCGCCGCCGGCCCCGCCGGCGAGGTCGGCACTCTGGTCAAACTCGCGCAGGACGACGGGTGGACCGTCCAACTCATCGCCACCCCGCCAGCCCTCGACTTCATTGACATCCCCGCCCTGGAACAACAGACCGGCCGCCCCGTCCGCAGCCAGTACCGCAAACCAGGAGAACCACGAAGCCCACGAGCCGACGCCATAATCGTCGCCCCCGCCACCTACAACACCATCAACAAATTCGCCCAGGGCACCTCTGACACCTACGCCCTCGGCCTCCTCGCCGAAGCCCCCGGACTCGGCATCCCGGTCGTCATCCTGCCCTTCGTCAACAGCGCCTTAGCCTCCCGCGCACCCTTCCGCCGAAGCATCCAGCAACTCCGCGAAGAAACCGGAATCCGCGTGCTGTACGGACCTGAAGAGTTCGAACCCCACGAACCAGGCACCGGAGGCAACGCCTCGGCGACCTACCCCTGGCAGTTGGCACTACAACACGTCTAATCCGCTCTGTCATGCCCCCCCCATGAAGGACGCGACGTTAACTCACATGCCGAGTTGAGTGCGTCGCAAGAACCTCAGTCGGCGGCTTGATGGGAGTAAGGTCGCCGGATCCCATTGGCTTCCAGCGCCTCCTCGTAGAAGCGCAACACACTCGCCATTTCCTTGACGGCGTCTTCAAGATCGCCCCATGAGTCAGCGTCATCCCGAGCATCGTGTAGCCGGCTCACGGCATCCTGGAGCTGGCGGTACAACTCGGCGAAGGTGTCGCCTTGGACGTGAACTCCTGGGAATGCCCGGCCATCCAGCTGTGTCACCGCAAAGTTCCCGCGACGAGCCAAGACCCGCGCATGCTCCTCATCCACCTGCTGATCATCGCACCAGGATGCGACATCCTGGTGTCAGGACGAGGTTCACTCAACTGCCGCGAGTCGCGCGTTGCCACCCAGCGTCCGCATTTGCGCAATCGCTATCTGAGGCGCTTTCGTCGTGCAGCCAGTCGTTGCAGGAGGTCCGCGTATGCCTCTTGGGGCGAGTCTCCGCCGCCGGTCTCGTCGGCCCGTTCCGCGAAGAAGCCGGCGCACGTCGCGTCATCGGCATTCCAATCAGGCGACAGATCCTCTGGCCAGCACGCGAAAGCTACCCAGGTCCCGGGCTCATAGAGCCCGCCGTAGCGCGCTCGAACAATCGTCACCCGCTCTGGGTTGTAATCCACGCGTTCCACAATGCCAGATCCGATATGACCGGCTTCGTGGACTTGGCGCGAGCTGCACTCTCCTGCCGCTAACAAAGCGCGTTGTCGACACCTGCACCAGGTCAGACGCGTGTCTGTCGGGTGGGTCGTGCAGGCTCACATTGACCCTTCGTACTGCCGAGTTGTGCTGTTATGGATCAAGGCGCCGCGCAAGCGCGGCGCTGGCCGGATGCGCTCGGCCTGCTGGCGGGCTCCGCCCGGCATCGGCCGGCGCACCGGCCACTTCTCATTGTGTCCGGTGTTGATCTGGGCGAGAACGGCGACCTGACCTGAACGACGGGCTGCACGCGCCGAGACGCCAGCAACGCTGAGTCGTTACCGCCGATGGTGGATAGAACCGTATCCACAGTTCAGCGCTGGGTCTTCTTACGCTGGTGCTGTCTGCTGCCGTGCCAGATGCTCGACGAACTCGGCTGTGATCGCGTCGGCTGTGGCGACCAGATCGGTCATCAGCTTGTCAGGATGGGCTTCTTCTGTCTCTCGTGCTTCGTACAGCTTGACCGTGATCAGGGCGTTCCCGATGCGGATCGTCTGCCTCAGTTCGTCGACCTCCGGCGGCACCCGGTCATCGCCAGCGTCGACGATCACGACAGCGGCGCCGGACGGCGTCGTGCGTTCGGCGGCCCGGACCGCACCCGAAGGATCCGTTCGTGCCATGTTCAGGGACTGGTCGCGAGTTTTAGTGAAATCACGCTCGGCATATTCGTACGCGGTGTCGTGGGGTGTCGAACCGTCCAGATGGATGCGGATGTTCACGGTGACCCATGGAGCACCTGTCGGTGGGCGCCAGCCGCAGTCGACCCAGTCGATGATGGCGCTCTTCTCCGGGAGGAGCATCCATTGGCCCGTCCGGGACCCGGTGAATCTCGTGGACTCCGGAGAACTGAGAACCGGGCACTCCGTTCCCAACGATGAAAAGTACGAAGGCAGGCTGGTCGTCGTCGACGACGACGCTGGGTTGGGCTGTTCATGGGCGGTGCAGCCTGTTAGGGCCCCCAGTGCCACCCCCACAGAGAATATCGACCAGTACCGAATCATGCCGGAATTCTATCGATGGTCCGCTTGTCGATGGACACCGCGGCCTGCTCGTCAACGAACAGCCGATCGCGCATCCGGCGACCCACTTCTAGCGCCCACGAACCACCAACTTCGAAGACCATCGGTACGAATGATTCACGAAGGTAGCGTGCTGCCGCACGCCGAATGGTCACCGTGAAGTTGCTGCCGCGCCGCTTCGCGGCTTGCCACCGGGAATGGTGGTTCTGGTGGCGAGTGGTGCCGGGGCGCTGCGCGACGCAGGGCTAACCGTGCCACAAGATCAACGGGACCACATCGGGACCACATGAGCCCGCAAAGTGCTGTCAGACGTCAGAAGATGATCTAAAGGAACGCCAGCTCAGGGGATGATTTGACCGTACCTTGATCCATGATCTTGGATTGGGGGTTCAAGTCCCCTGGGCTCCACCACCCATTCTCGAACGCCGTCCGGATGCCGGGCGGCGTTTCTTGTTCCCGAGCCGGTTCTCGTGCTTCCTGCCCGAGGGCCCCTCCGCTTCTCGTTCGGAGGCTTCAGCTTTCTTGTCCATGGGGGCTCAGCCTTGTTCCATGGGGGCTCAGCGCAACGGTGAAGGCCTGGCGGCCGCCGGCCCTGCAGTCGGGATACCGGCAGGGCACTCCGGCTCGCAGCGGGCCCTGTCGGCCGGAAACTGCGAAAAATCTCGTCGCGCCTGCTCACTCACCGTGGAATGGCAGGTGTCAACCATGACGGGGGCGTTACGCACCTTCGATCTTTGATCTACTAGGTAGGTGAAACGCCGCTCGGTCCTGCTCCTTCCGCCGCTTGCCGCCCTCGCCGGGTGTGGTTCACCCGGTGTCGCCGAGCCGCGTCCGTCCACCGCCGCCCCGCTGGACTACAGCTGGCCGGATCGGCATCCCGGCCTGACGAGCGGGTTCTGTTTCACTCTGGTGCGCGGGATCACGCCGTACCCGCTCATTGAGAAACTGCACGGCGAGGAGCTGGAACGGGTGGAGTGGCCCCGGGTCCTCGGGCCGGGCGACGGCGAAGCCGGAGTGCGGACCAGGTTCTTCGTCGGCATGATCCGGACCGGCAACTGGACGGTCGTCGTGGAGGACAACGGCTCCCTTGGCGTCACCCCGCAGATCGTCCAGCCGCTGTCCGCCAAGCGGTGGGTATTCGGATACCGGGGTGGGGGCGGAAAACCGGGGCGTCTCATGATCTACCGTGACGGAGATCTCGCACTTGATCTCGACACCTCGGCTCCGGAGCGCGCCATCGGCAGCAAGGTCGACGAGATGCGGCCGGATCTGCTGGCAGCGGGCTTGTCCGGCAAGAACGGGCCGGCTGAACCGACGCCGGCGGCGCTCACCTTCCTCGCCGCCCGCACCCATATCAAGCTTGCTGAGGAATGGCTGAAGACTTTGTCATATCTGCTGGTAGCCGTTCCGAAGCCATAGATGTGTATTCGACCGTTAACGGTATGTGCCGGGTTATCCACAGAGGAATGACGAGAGCCTGCGCGGCACCGTTCATGCGGTTAGCCTGCATGTCGTGGATGAACGAAGACGGGCCGCCGCCGTGATCGTCCGAGACGGCCGTGTGCTGATGGTGCACGAGCGCAGCCGGCGATCCGGTGGCGGAGAGTGGTGGACCCTTCCCGGTGGCGGCCTGCGCCCCGGTGAGACGGCCGAGGAGGCTCTGCGGCGCGAGGTCTTCGAGGAGACCGGCCTTGTTGTCAGCAACGCCCGCTATGTGCTTGAGATGCCCTACCCGTCGGGCATGACGTCGGTCTTCGCGGTGACCGTCGCCGACGGCGAGCCGCGGGTCGGGCGAGATGACGGCTTCGGGCCCGAGCAGCTCGGGGTCGACTGGCTGCCGGTGCCCGAGCTGCCGATCGAGACCAACGGTGTGCCGGTGCCGCCGTTGATGGTGGTGCTGCCGACGCTCGACGGTCAGACCGACGGGGTCGAGTCCGCGAGCGGATCCCTCGCATCGACGGCCGGTGCGGGGGCGGGCGCCGGACGCGACGGGGACGTGACGGCCCGGCGGCGTTCCATGACGAAGTAGAAGCAGGCCGCGGTGTATCCGGCGGCCAGCAGGGCGCTGATGGCGCGCACCGGCAGTGCTGGGAACGGGGTCGTGGTGGTGGCGGCCGCGATGAGTGCCCAGCAGCCCAGCAGGATGGTGTTGACGGTGTCCGTGTGATACCAGACAACCTGCGATCGGCGGCGGGCCTGACGCTGGATCTCGACGACGAGAGCGTGCGCCATCACCAGTGCCAGCAGGCCCAGCAGCAGGACGGCGAAGATCGAATGATGGCCGCCGGAGACGGCTACCAGTGCCGTGGCGCCGGTCATCAACGCGAGGCCACTGACGGTCCCTACGCGCGCTTGCCGACGATCCTCCACAACCCCTGACGGTCGGCATGATCCGGTCGAATCTGAGCGCTTTCGCGGCTCTTTCTGGCGTGGGGCGCTGTCATGGCTGTGGAAATGGCTGCGTCTGGTGCTTTTCAGGACTACTGTCCGGTGGGCGTTATCGTCTCTTGCCGCCGGGGCGCTGTTGAGCGCCATGACAATTGATTCATTACTGTCGATATTGTCGCGCGATGTAGGTGTTCCTTCGGCGTGGAACGGGCGTTGTGTAGTGGTCCTGGCTCGCTGCGACCTTGGCTGGTGCCTGTGCGTTGTCTCGGTTGTCGGTGTAACCATTTCCCATCGGGTTGTTCCTCGGTTCGGTCACTGCCGTGATCCGAGCCGGTGGTCCGGCGTGCCGTGATCAACGGCGTGGGTGAGGATGGCGAGATGATGGGAAGCCTCCAGACCGAACCCGCCCAGTCCCGACCTGATCTGCTCGCCCCGCCGGTCGCCAAGGCGCTGGCGGTCTGGCCGCCCGAGGGGCCCATCGACGCCGACCAGGTGCTGGTGGCGCCGATCGATCCGGGGCTGGCGGACACCGCGGCTTTCTGTGAGGCGTACGGTGTGAGCCTCGCCGAGTCCGCCAACTGCGTGATCGTGGCCGGCAGTCGGAGCGGGGTCACCAGATACGCGGCATGCATCATCCTCGCCACCACCCGGGCCGACGTGAACGGTGTGATCCGGCGGCATCTCGACGTGCGTAAAGCCAGCTTCGCGCCGATGGACGAGGCGGTGTCGCTGACCGGGATGGAGCATGGCGGGATCACCCCGATCGGGCTTCCGGTCGACTGGCCGATCCTCGTCGATTCCCGTGTCGTGGCCGCGCCGCACGTGATCATCGGTTCGGGTGTGCGGCACAGCAAGATCGCCATTGCCGGCCCGGCTCTCGGCGCTCTTCCCGGTGCTGAGGTCATCGACGGCCTGGCTCGTCCGGCACCTCCAGTATTGTGACGATCATCTATGTCGTTTCACGTGAAACGTCATAGACCGGCGTTGGCGCTCTCGCGACGGGCTATCTCTTCAAGGGCGGACAGCAGAGTCGCGGTGTCGTGAGCGCCTGGGAGGGCGTACTTCCCGTCGATCACGAACGTCGGGACGCTGCTGATGCCGAGCGCCCGGGCCTCCTCGATGTCGGTGTTGACCGCGATGGTGGCAGCCTCCGACTCGAGGTGGGCCAGCGCAGCCGCGGAGTCCAGCCCGATCGAGCCGGCGACCCCGGCGATCGCCAGTAGGGAGCCGATGTCGATGCCCTCCGAGAAGTGGGCCCTCTGCAGCGCATCGAGCATGTCGGCCTGCCGGTCCTGTGTCGCGGCCCAGGCGATCAGCCGGTGTGCGGCGAACGTATTGGCGGCGACAGCCCGATCGAAGTCGAGCCTCAATCCCTCACTCGCGGCCATCGCCGTCACTCGCGTGAACAATTCCTCGGCGCGCTCCGGCCCGCCGAGCGTCTCAGTCATCACCTGCCTGACCGGGATTGGCTCGGGGACCGGTGCGGCGTTCAGCTGGTAGGCCCGATAGGTGACCGTCACGGCGCCGTCGAACAGCCGCAGCGCCCTCTCGAGTCGTGCCTTGCCGATGTAGCACCACGGGCAGGTCACATCGGACCAGACCTGAATGTCCACGTCACCCCGCCTGATGCGGAACGACCTGCTCGGCGACCTGACGCTTGAGCCGGGCCAGGATCGCCGTGCCCCCGCGCACCCGCAACGGACTGATCGCCTGCGCCAGACCCATCCGAGAATAAAGATCATCGGGTACGGCCAGAACCTCCGCCGCTGACGCCCCCGCCAAGCCCTCCGCCAGGATGCCGGCGAACGCGCGCGTGGTCGGCGCCTCGGGCGGGCAGTCGAACAGCGACGTCACGCTGCCGTCCGGCTGCACGATCGCCTTGAGGAAGAACTGGGTCTGACACTCCGGGACCTGCTCCATGCCCTCATGGCCGGCCAGCTCCGCGGGCAGCGGTGGCATCGCATCGGCGAACTCGAGCAGCATCTCGAGCACGACGTCACGAGGTGCGGTCGCGAACTCATCGACGATCTCAGCAAGCTTCGGCGGCATGTCACTCACACCATCGACCCTACGCGCCGATCTCCGGACCACCCGCCGTGCGCTGCCTCACCCCGCCGGATCCCGTGGCATGCGGCGGGCGCCCGCGTCGGCAGGAGCGGCGGGCAGCCGGCGGTAGGGGCGCCGAGTCATGCATCCCGGAACGGCAGCAGGCCCGTGGAGGCGGGAGTGGCGGGCTCGTGACGGTAGGGAGTAGGGCGGCGGGCCCGGGTCAGGCGGCGGCTGAGGAAGTCGGCAGCAGTGCTATGTCGCTGAGACTCAGGATGCCGACCAGCTTGCGGTCGGCGTCGCAGACCAGGAGACGGCGGACGCCTCGATCTCGCATGGCCTGCACCGCCTCCTCGACCGTTGCGCTCTGCTCGATCATCAGCAGCTCGCGGGTGGCGATCGCGCCCAGGGTCGTCGTGGCGGGGGAGAGCTTCTCGGCGATCGCCCGGACCACGATGTCCCGGTCGGTGACGATGCCGGCCATGGCTGGGCCCTCGGTGACGACGACATCGCCGATGCCCTGGTCGCTCATCACCTGAGCGGCCTCGACGAGCGGAGTGTCCTCGGGAAGGTAGATGACCCGCCGCGTCATCGCGTCCGCGACCAACCTGACCATTGCTCTGCTCCTCGCCCGCCGTTGCCTCACGGGGTTACCCGAGCTCCGTCGTGATTACACCAGCCACGTCCACAAGGGGCACTTCCCTCCGGTCCTGTGTACGCCGGTCGCGTACTTCCACGTACCCCTCGGAAAGACGGCGGCCGACCACGACGCACCGGGAGATGCCGATGAGCTCGGCGTCGGTGAATTTGACGCCCGCCGAGACGTTGGGCCGGTCGTCGACGAGGACCCGCAGCCCGGCCCGCGACAGTGAGCCGGCAAGGGTGAGGGCCGCCTCGACCTGGCCGTCCTTGCCGGCCGCGACGATGTGCACGTCGGCCGGGGCGATCGCGGCCGGCCAGGTGAGCCCGCGATCGTCGTGGTGCTGCTCGGCGATGGCCGCGACCGCCCGGGACAGGCCGATCCCGTAGCAACCCATGGTCGGTCGGGCGGGCTTGCCGTCGGCGCCGAGCACGTCGACCTTGAAGGCGTCGGTATAGCGGCGGCCGAGCTGGAAGATGTGCCCGATCTCGATGCCTCGGCGCATCGTGAGGCTGCCGTCGCCGCAGGCCGGGCAGGTGTCGCCGGGACGGACCTCGGCCGCCTCCACGGTGCCGTCGGGTGTGAAGTCGCGCCCGCAGACCACGTCGGTGGCGTGTTTGCCGGGCTCGTTGGCGCCGGTCAGCCAGGCGGTGCCTGGCGCGACGCGAGGATCCGCGAGGTAACGGATCTTGATGTCCTGCGGCCCGATATAACCTTTCACCAGGTCGGGACGGGAGTCGAAGCCGTCGAAGAGGACCGCGGTCGCCGGGGCCAGCGCCGCGTTGAGCCGCTTGAGGTCGACCTCACGGTCGCCGGGCAGGCCGATCGCCAGCAACTCGGGCTCGCGGCCGGGATGCTGCACGGTGACCACCACGTTTTTCAACGTGTCCGCGGCGGTCCAGTCGGTGCGGCCGCCGAGCGCCCGGGTGTTGGCGAGGTCGACGAGGGAGGCGATGGTGGGCGTCTCGGGAGTGTCGTGCACGGCGAGCGGGGGCGCGGTCACCTCGCGGGCGGGCGGGGCCGGGGTGACGACCGCCTCGGTGTTGGCCGCATAGTCACAGGCCGTGCAGCCGACGTAGGTGTCCTCGCCGACCTCGGCCGAAGCCAGGAACTCCTCGGACGCCGAGCCGCCCATCGCACCGGACACGGCAGAGACGATCGTGTGCTCCAGGCCGAGCCGCGTGAAGATCCGCTGGTAGGCGGCACGCATCCGGGCATATGCCTCGACCAGGCCGTCGTCGGTGAGGTCGAAGGAATAGGCGTCCTTCATGAGGAACTCGCGGCCACGCAGCAGACCGCCCCGCGGGCGTGCCTCATCGCGGAACTTCGTCTGGATCTGGAAGAGGATCAGCGGAAAGTCCCGATAGGACCCGGTCATGTCCTGTACGAGAAGCGTCACCATCTCCTCGTGTGTGGGCGCCAGCAGATGATCGGCGCCGCGCCGGTCCTTCAGCGTGAAGATGTCGTCGCCATACTCGGTCCAGCGGCCGCTCGTCTCGTAGGGCTCTCTGGGCAGCAGCGCGGGGAACGAGATCTCCTGGCCACCCGCTGCGGCCATCTCCTCCTGGACGATCGCGGCGACCCGATCGAGGACCAGCTTGCCGAGCGGCAGCCAGGTGTAGCCGCCCGGAGCGGCGCGACGGACGAACCCGGCGCGCACGAGGAGGCGGTGACTCGGCACCTCCGCGTCCGCCGGCTCCTCACGCAGGGTCTTGAGCAGCAAGGTGGACATCCGAAGCAACATGGAGCGAGCCTAGGCACCGGGTACGACGAAATCATCCGGTTATCCACATGTCACCAGCGTCACGGTCCGGGACCCGGCGGCAGAGCCCGGCGATCCGTGGCCTGGCCGCGATCGGCTGCGGATTAGCGCTAGCGTGACAGGCATGTCCGTTCCGAACGATCCGGCGCAGGCGCTTCAGGCGTACGCGCACCCTGACAAACTGGTCACCACCGAGTGGCTCGCCGCGAATCTGGACACTCCCGGCCTGGTCGTCGTCGAGTCGGACGAGGACGTGTTGCTCTACGACACCGGCCACATCCCCGGCGCCGTCAAGGTCGACTGGCACCTGGAGCTGAACGACCAGGTCAGCCGGGACTACCTGGACCCGGCGGCGTTCGCTGAGCTGTGCGCGGCCAAGGGCATCGGCCGCGACGACACGATCGTCTTCTACGGCGACAACTTCAACTGGTGGGCGGCGTACGCGCTGTGGGTCTTCAGTCTCTTCGGCCACCGCGACGTGCGGCTGCTTGACGGCGGCCGGCAGAAGTGGGCGGCCGAGGGCCGTCCCCTGACCAGGGAGAAGACGGTCCGCCCGGCAGCCGACTATCCGACACCGGTCCGCAACGACGCCGAGATTCGCGCCTTCCGTGACCAGGTGATGGGCCACATCTCCACCGGGCGGCCGCTCGTCGACGTGCGCTCTCCTCAGGAGTACACCGGTGAGCTCACTCACATGGAGGCTTATCCACAGGAGGGCGCGCTGCGCGGCGGGCACATCCCGGGCGCGGTGAGCAAGCCGTGGAAGTCGGCGGCCAACGAGGACGGCTCGTTCAAAGCGCACGACGAGCTGATCAAGATCTACCGGGACGAACTGGGGCTGGAGACGGCGGACGACATCATCGCGTACTGCCGGATCGGTGAGCGGTCCAGCCACACCTGGTTCGTGCTGCGGCACCTGCTCGGTTATCCGCAGGTCCGTAACTACGACGGCTCCTGGACCGAGTGGGGCAACCTGGTCCGCGCCCCGATCGCCAAGGGGACGGAGCCCGGCGGGCTCAGCTGATCTCACACCTGTCCTTCTCTGGCGGCGCCGCTTTTCCACAGGCGGCGCCGCTTTCGTGAACCAAATCCGGGGCCGTCGGCGATAGTCCAGATGTGCGACGGAGAAGACAGCGACCGATACCCCCGGTCAGCGAGCAGAGCAGCGATGCCGAGCTGCTGCAGGCCATCGCCGCCGGGCAGACGGCGGCGCTGCGCCTGCTGCACCACCGGCACGCCGGCTGGCTGCGCGCCCGGCTGCGACGGCGCTGCAGTGACCCCGATGCGGTCGACG
Organism: Actinoplanes philippinensis; assembly: GCF_900113015.1. GTDB lineage: Bacteria > Actinomycetota > Actinomycetes > Mycobacteriales > Micromonosporaceae > Actinoplanes > Actinoplanes philippinensis. Next base: position 151,596 of record NZ_FONV01000017.1, on the reverse strand, counting down.
CCGCGATTCAGGACACGTTCGTCGCGGTCTGGAAAGACTCCCATCGGTATGAGGAGACGACCGCCGACGCCGCTGCCTGGCTCTGGACCATCGCCGTCCGGCGACTCCTTTCCACGTTGCGCGGGCCGGCCCACCGCTGGCTGAGCGGCCCCACCGACGAGATCCCCGACACCGCCACCACCCCGTCCGCCGAAGAGCTGGTGCTGCTCGGTGTCGAGCACGGTGCCCTGGGCCCGGCCCTCGACCGGCTCTCCCCCGAGCTCCGCCGGCTCATCGAGGCCACCGCGCTCGACGGGCTCTCGGTTCGGGAGGCGGCAAAACTGCTCGGCATCGCCGAGGGCACCGCCAAGACACGTCTCATGCGCGCCCGGACCCGGCTGAGGGAGCTGCTGACATGACCACCGACTGGCATCTCGACCCAGGCCTGATCGAGCAGTATGAGACCGGTGCTCTCGAGCCGAGCCGGATCATGGCGGTGGAGGCGCACCTCCTGGCCTGCGCCGACTGCCGGGCGCTCATCCCGGCCGACGACGCCTGGCTGGCCGACAGCTGGTCGGCCGTCTACGACGACATCCATGCCCCGCCGGTCAGCCCGATCCAGCGGCTTCTCGCCCGTGCCGGGCTGCCCGAGCACCGCTTCCGCCTGCTCACCGCCACCCCGGCGCTGCGCTGGTCGTGGCTGCTGGCGACGGCAGCCGTGCTGATGCTCGCGGTCGCCGCCGCCCGGTTCAGCGGCGACGGCACCCTGCTGATCGGCCAGGCGTTCCTGATGGCGGCGCCGATCCTGCCGGTGACAGCGGTCTCCGGTGCCTACGGTCCACCCGCCGACCCGATGCACGAGATCACCGGCACCACGCCGGCCGCGGGTCCGGCGCTGGTGCTGTGGCGGGCCGTCTCGGTGATCGGAGTGGCCGTCCTGATGGCGACCGTCGCGGCGGTCCTGCTGCCCGGCCCGGGGTGGTATGCGGCGGCCTGGCTGCTGCCCGCCCTGCTGCTCTGCACCGGCACGCTGGCGCTGGCCACCGTCGTGTCGCTGCCGACCGCCGCCGCGGTTCTCGGCGGGCTCTGGGTCACCGGCGTGCTGGCCGCCGTCGGCACGAGTCAGGAGCAGGTCGTGGCATCGATGTTCGGTCCCACCGCACAGCTGGCCTACCTACTGTCCGCGGCCCTCGCTGCCGCCGTTCTGATCCTGCGGCGCCGCCGCTTCGACCTCGGGGAGAGCCGATGACCACCGTCACCGTTCAGGGCCTGGGCAAACACTACGGGGCGACGGTCGCGCTCGATGCCGTCGACCTGACGATCGAGGTCGGGGTGACCGGTCTCCTCGGGCCGAACGGCGCCGGCAAGAGCACCCTGCTGCGCTGCCTGGCCACGGCGATGGCCCCCGATGACGGGACGATCCGGGTGGGAGGGCTCGACCCCGCCGTGGCGGCACAGCGGACCGAGGTGCGACGGCGGATCGGCTATCTGCCGCAGAATCCCGGGCTGTATCCGAACTTCACGGCGTACGACCTGCTCGACTACGTCGCCGTGCTGAAGGAGATGACGGACAGCCGGCGGCGTAAGGCCGAGGTGCGGCGTGTGCTGGACGAGGTCGAGCTCACCGATCGAGCCAGGACCAAGGTTCGCAAACTGTCCGGCGGCATGCGTCAGCGACTCGGCCTCGCCCAGGCGCTGCTCGGTGACCCGGAGCTGGTGATCCTCGACGAGCCGACCGTGGGGCTCGACCCCGAGCAGCGGATGTTGTTCCGAGCCTTGATCTCCCGGCTCGGGGAGCGGCGGACCGTGCTGCTCTCCACCCACCAGACCGAGGATGTCGGCGCCCTGTGCGAGCGGGTCGTGGTGATGAGCGGCGGCCGGGTGGTCTTCGACGGCAGTCCCCGCGAGCTGGCCGTGATCGCCGAGGGGCAGGTGTGGCTCTCCGAGCGGCCACCGGTGGGCAATGCGGCGTACTGGCGGAATGCCGACGGCTTCTATCGGACGATCGGGCGGCAACCGGATGGTGCCGAGGCGGCCAGGCCGTCCATCGAAGATGGGTATCTGCTGTTGCTCGGTAACGCGGTGACCACCGAGGTGGCCCGATGACCGCCATCATGGAGCGTTCCGCGCATCGGGTTCCCACCCCGCTGGCGGCGACGACGGCACTGGGCCGGGCCGAGGCCGGTCGGTTGGTGCGAAGCCCGTTCTACTGGGGCGGGGCGCTGCTGGCGACGGCTCTCGGCGTCGCCTGGTCCTGGACGAGGATGCCCACCTGGGCCACCTTCGCGGAGAACAGCGGCATGAGCTCCCTGGTGCTGGCAGCGGGCTTGCTGATCGCTACCCAGCTGGCCGCCGGCCGGGATCAGCGGGCCGGTGCCGAGGAGAGCACCCGGACCATGCCGGCCGGTCCCGCCCGCCGAGGGCTCGCCATGCTGGTGTCGGTGCCGATCGCGGTGGCGACCGGCGCGGCGGTTCATCTCGTGTCGTTGCTTCTCCTGCTCCCGGCCTGGCCGGTCGGGGAGTTGGACCCGTGGGCCTCCGCCGTGGTGTTGCTGATCCCACCCATCGGCGCGGTCATCGGCGCCCTGGTGGGTCGCGTCTTCCCCGGCGTGGCGGCCGGGCCGCTCACCACCGCCGCGCTCTGCGCCATGCTGATCGCACTGCTGGCGCTGCCCAACTATCCGCAGGACTACGCCTCGGCGCTGTGGCCGGTTCCCGAGCCGTCGTGGGAGGTCGGAGCGCCCCGGCCGACCGGATGGCATCTGCTCTATCTGCTCGGCGTGCTGGTCGCGCTGGCCGCCGCCGTAACTTGGCGGGCATGGCCCAGGGCGTCGGTGACTGTGCTGATCACGGCCGTGGCCTGTGCCGGTGTGGCGGCGGAGCGGCAGACCGCGGCGGAAACACAGGTCATCAGCATGGACCTGGTCAACCAGTACACCGGGCCGGCGGTTCTGACCTGCCAGACGCATGACGAGGTCCGCTATTGCGCACTGCCGCATTACGAGGGCTGGATCGAGTATTGGCGCGAGGCGGTGGAGCCGGTCGCGGCACATCTGCCCGCCAATGCGCCCCGGCCCACGGTCAGGCAGATCGGCATGGCCTATGACCGACAGCCGATTACTCCCGGCATCCCGGAGATCATCGCCTCTGACTCGTGGGGCCGCACCGGGAGATGGGCGGCCGATTCGCGGACGAGGATGACCCGTGACTACGTGGGCGCCGCCGTCGGGCTTTACACGGACCTGCTTCTGTACTCCGACTGCGACGCCACCGGCCAGCACCGCACCGCCGCCGGGCTGTGGCTGCTCGCCCAGAGCCTGCCCGACGGCGTCGCCCAGGTGCGCAGAGGCGAGCTACGGATGCCCCGGGTGCGGTATGGCCAGGCGGAGCTGGCGGCAGCCGTGGCTCTGCTGGACCGGCCGTATGCCGAGGTCGCCGCTTATCTGGCGCAGCACTGGACGGAGTTGCGTGACCCGTCGTCGACGGCCCTGGCCGGGCTCGGGGTGACGCTGACCCCTCCGACGCTGCCAACGGCTGAGTCGCAGGGCGAGTCCCGCGGTGAAGGTGGTGTCTGCCGATGACGGTCAGGCTGCTCATTCCTCACCTGGCGCGTGCGGTGCCGTGGTGGCCGTTCGGGGCGGCCGTGGTCCTGGCGGTGCTGGCTCAGGTGTCGGTCTTCGCCGACGAACCGCTCGGCTGGGCGGTGCTGTCCGGATTGTGGCTGGCCGCGGGAGCGCTCGGCGCCGGAGCTGGGTTCGCTCTGCCGGATCTGATGGGGTCCACAGTGATCACTCCGGTGCCCCGGTGGGTGCGGCAGTGGCTGCGGATCGGATTGGTGCTGCTGCCGGCGGTGCTTGTTTGGGTGCTGATCTACGTCGGCGTGCGGGAGGCCGTCGAACCGGAACTCACCTGGCCGGAGGGGTTCGTGATCCTCCAGGCGGCGGTGTGTGGGTTGTTGCCGATCGCGGCCGCGGCGGTCGGGGCCCGTCACCGGGACACGGCGACCGGCGCTCTGGCCGGGCCGGCGGTGCAGGGAGTGTTGCTGGTGGGGAGCCTGTTCTTCGCCGGGCAGGAATCACCATGGGCGATGCCCGGACCCGCCGGTTGGACCGCGGCGCAGCATGGCTGGCCGGTCGCCCTGGTGCTGGCCACGCTGATCCTCCTGCTGGCCAACCGCGAGTCGCCGAGCCCAGCGAGCGCCTGACAGTCAGCGGCGACGAGGGGCGGCAGCGGCTGGAGGTGGTGGCTGATGTGGGGCGGCGAGGTAGACGGCAGCCTAGCGGCTGGCTGTGCGGCGAGGTGGATGGCAGCGCAGTGGTCGGCGGTGCGGCGAGATGGAGGGCAGGGAAGCGGCTGGCTGTGCGGCGAGGTGGATGGCAGCGCAGTGGTCGGCGGTGCGGCGAGATGGAGGGCAGGGAAGCGGCTGGCTGTGCGGCGAGGTGGATGGCAGCGCAGTGGCCGGCGGTGAGGCGAGATGGACGGCAGCGCAGCGGCCGGCGGTGCGGCAAGGTGATGGCAGGGCAGCGGCGAGCGGGTGTGGGCGGCTCGGCCCGAGTGCGACGGCGCGCCTGGGTGACCGGGCCGACGGGGGTCGTCGCGGTCGGGGATGGGCACGTTCAGGTGGAGGTGGTTCACCGAGTGATATCGGTCGGATTTTGTCGGTGGTAACCGGTACCGTGCCGCGCGTGAGCAACACGTTCCAGGTCGACCTACGGGGCATCGTCGATCTGCTCAGCCACCACCTCTACGCGAGCCCCCGCGTCTACGTCCGGGAGCTGCTGCAGAACGCCGTCGACGCGATCACCGCGGTGGGCCCCGAGCACTCCGGCGTGATCTCCGTCGTCTCCTCCGACGGCACCCGTGACGGCACGCTGCGGATCGACGACAACGGCATCGGCCTGACCGAGGCGCAGGTGCACGAGCTGCTCGCCACCATCGGGCGCAGTTCGAAACGGGATGAGCTGGGGTTCGCCCGGCACGAGTTCCTGGGGCAGTTCGGCATCGGGCTGCTCTCCTGCTTCCTGGTCGCCGACGAGATCCATGTGCACACCCGCCGCGAGGGCGCCGCTCCGGTGCTCTGGACCGGGTTCTCGGACGGGCGTTACACGGTCCGGGCCGGTGACGAGCGAGAGCCGGGCACCACTGTCACGCTGCTGCCGCGGCGCGGGGCCGAGCACTATCTGACCGGTGAAACGGTGACCGAGCTGGCCCGTACCTATGGATCGTTGTTGCCTTTCACGGTGACCGTCGACGGCCGCAAGGTGACCGCCGGCACGGTGCCGTGGGAGTTGCCCACCGAGTCCCGCCTGAGCTACGCCGAGCGGACTCTCGGCTTCCGGCCGTTCGACGTGATCGAGCTGAACGTGCCGGCGGCCGGCCTGACCGGCGCCGCGTTCGTGCTGCCCACCCCGGTCAATCCGGCGAGCCGCGGCGGCCACCGGGTCTACCTGAAGCGGATGCTGCTGTCCGAGACCGTCGAGGGCCTGCTCCCCGAGTGGGCGTTCTTCGCCCGCTGTGTCGTGGACAGCACCGAGCTGCGCCCGACCGCGAGCCGGGAGGCGCTCTACGACGACGGCATGCTCGCCGAGACCCGTGAGGCGATCGCCGATCAGCTCCGTGGCTGGCTGGTGCGGCTGTCGGCGACGGATCCGCGCCGGCTCGGCGAGTTCCTGAGCATCCACCACCTCGGTGTGAAGGCTCTGGCCCTGCACGACGACGAGATGTTGCGCCTGGTCGAGCAGTGGTACCCGATGCAGACGAACATGGGCGAGGTCACGCTGGCCGAGTTCCGTGCCCGGCACGGTGTGCTGCGCTATGCGGCCACCGCGGATGAGTTCCGGCAGCTGGCGGGGGTCGCGGCGGCGCAGGACATGGGCCTGATCAACGGCGGTTACGTCTATGACGCCGAGCTGATCCAGCGGCTCGCGGCGATCGATGCGGAGGTCCGGGCGGAGCGTCTCGACCCGACCGATCTGACGACCCGGTTCACCACTGTGGACGCCGAGGCGGAGCTGCAGATGCGCCCGTTCCTGGCGGCCGCCCAGCGCCGACTGGACCGGCTCGGCTGCGAGGTCGTGGTTCGCGCCTTCGACCCGGTGACAACGCCGGCCCTCTACCTGGTCAGCCGGGCCGCCGCTTTCCACGACGAGTTCACGGCGAGCCGTGACCAGGCCGATGACCTGTGGGGCGGTGTGCTGGACGCACTGTCCCGGACCGTGCCGACGGACCGGCCACAGCTGGTGCTGAACCATCGCAATCCCTTGGTCCGCCGGGTGGCCGCGCTGGGTGACGCCGAGCTGGCCGGCCTGGCCGTCGAGTCCCTTTACGGCCAGGCGCTGCTGCTCGGCCACCACCCGATCCGCCCCGCTGACGCGGCCCTGCTGACCACGTCTTTCCTGGGCCTGCTGGACAGAGCGGTGCCCGATGGTGGCAACGCCGGGGAGGAGACCCGATGAAGACAGCTCAGGACCTCTGGGATCTGCTCCACGAGGCTCAGCAACTGCCCTACGGCGCCGCCCAGATCGCCCTGGTCGACCAGTTGCTCCGGCACGTCGACACGACCGATGACGCGGCGTTGAGGTTCTCCGCGCGCCTGTTCGCGACTACCGCGTACATCTACGGCGGCGAGCCGGTCCGTGCGTTCCCGACCTTCTCCTGGTGTGTGGCCGATTTCGACCGCAATCCGAGCCCGTACCACGAACGCTGGATGCACAACCTGCTGTGGCTTTTCAAGAACATGGTCCACTCGATGACCAGGTTCCCGGAGCTGCCGCTGGAGCGGACGTATGCGGTGCTCGACGACATGGAGCGCCGTTACCGGGAGAGCGGTCACGGCCTGCAGCCGGTGTTCAAGCACCGTTACCTGGTCGCCCAGCATGTCGGGCTGACCGACGAGGCCGACGACTGGTTCCGCAAGTGGCAGGCCGCGCCGCGTAACTCGCTGTCCGATTGTGCCGGCTGCGACCCGACGAGCCTGGTCAACCACCTGGCCGGCGAGGGCCGCTTCGAGGAGGCGGTCGAGCTGGCCACCCCTGTGCTGGCCGGTGACCTGTCCTGCACCGAGCAGCCGCAGAGCATTCTGAGCGAGCTGATGGTGGTCTATCTGAAGACGGGCCGTCTGCAGGAGGCGGCGGACGCGCACCGCCGGTCGTACCTGGTCGAGCGGAACAATCTGGCCGACCTGTGGGGCATCGGCGACCACATCGAGTTCTGTGCGCGGACCGGCAACGAGCACCGCGGGCTGGAGATCCTTCAGCGGCACATCGACTGGTTGGACCGCGCGCCCTCGCCGGCCGCCGCGATGAGTTTCGCGGCGAGCGCGGTGCTGTTGCTGCGCCGGGTGACCGCGATCGGGCACGGCGACTCCCCGGTGCGCCGGGCGGGCCGGCCGGACACCACCGCGGCCGAGCTGGCCGGCGAGCTGGAGACGTTCGCTACCGGTCTGGCGGCCCGGTTCGACGCCCGTAACGGGACCAGCCACCAGAGCGAGGTGATCCGGGGGACGATGGCCGCCGAGCCGTACGGCGTGCAGGTCCCACTGTCCCCGACGGCCCGGCGCGCTCCGGCCGCCGTCCCGGCCCCGGCGCCGGTGGTCGTCGAGGAGCCGGTGGTTGAGGTCGACGACTCGGCCACGCCGGCCGAGCTGATCGACCTGGCGGAGCAGCACTACCGCGACGACCGGGGTGACGCGCTCCGCGCGGTTCTCGCGGCCTTCGACGCCCGGCACGACGACCCGGCGGATCCGGCGCTGGCCGGCCGCCTGTGGACGCTGCGGGGATACGTCATGCCCGACGACGCGGTGGCGGAGACCACGGCGGCCTGGGAGCGGGCGGCCGACCTGTTCACCGAGGCCGGCGACATGGTCCGGGCGAGTGAGGTGCGCGCCCGGCTGGCGTTGTATCAGGCACGCGACGGGGAGCCGAGCGCCGAGGTGCTGTCGCTGATCGAGTCGGACGTGGCGGTGCAGGAGGAGCACGGCGACCCGAGCGGCCGGGCGAGCGCGCTGATCCGCCTGTCGCACGTCTACCGGCTGCTGGGCCGGCTCGACGAGGCGAACGAGGCGGGCGACCGCGCCGACCGGTGTGCGGCGGAGACCGGTGACCAGCGCCGTCTCGCCTATCACGGGATGGTCCGTGCGCAGAACCGGGCGATGGCCGGCCGCGGCGAGGAGGCGGTCGAGGCGGCCCGGTCCGCGTGGGTGTTCTACCGCGAGCACGGCCCGATCCGGGAGGCCGCCGAGGCCGGCATGGTCCTGGGCCAGATCACCGACGATCCGGAGGAGGCGGTCTCCGCACTCGCCGCGCCGATCGAGTTCGGCCTGGAGGGCGCGCAGCTGCCGGCCCGGGCGAACCGTGGCCGGGCGCTGATGCGGCTGGATCGGGCGGCGGAGGCGATCGACGACTTCGTCGAGGCGGTGGCGCTCTGCGCGGAGGCGGAGCAGACCGAGGGTGGCCTGTTCGCCCGGCAGGAGCTGGCGCAGGCCTATCACCAGGCGGGTCGCCCGGTGGAGGCGGCGGAGGTGGCCGAGGAGGCGTTGCTCGGGTTCGACCGGCTGGGCTTCGAGGAGCCGGCCGCGGACACCCGGTTCCTGCTCGCCGCGGTCTACCGGGATCTGCGGGACGCCGATCGGGCGCTGGCGATCTACCGCGACCTGATCGAGAAGCTGGAGGGCAATCCGGCCGGCCGAGGCCAGGTCGGCGAGCAGGCCGGTCAGCTGCTCTACGACGTCGACCGGGACAGTGAGGCGGCGCTGACCTTCCGGGCGGCGGCCGAGTCCCTGCGTGAGGCCGGTGACCTGGTCGGCGAGCTGCGGCTGCTGCGTCGTCGGCTGATGGCGCTGAACTACGCCGACGAGGTGCCGGAGGCGGAGGAGGTCATCGAGCTGGCCACGCGTCGGTATGCCGAGCTGCCGGCCGAGCTGGCCGCGGAGCCCGGCGTGATCTGGGGCCGGTCGGTCTTCGCCTTCGAGGTCGGCAACCTGCTGATGCGCCGTGGCCGCTATGCGGAGGCCCTTCCGCACCTGTACGGTGCGCCGGAACGCCTGCGTGAGATCGGCGCCGTCGACGACGCCGACCGGGTGGAGGGGATGCTCGCCGAGGCGCTGCTGCGGTCGGGTTCGCCGAGGGAGGCGGAGCGGATCCTGGGGGCTCTGCTGAAGCGGATGCGGCCGGATGCTCCGACCCGTGAGCTGGCGAGTGAGCTTTACGACGAGGCCACGAATCAGCTGAACGACCGTTAAGCATGCCCGTGGTGAGGGGTTAGAGTGGCGAGGTGACGACGGTAGATCAGCGGCACCGGACGACCCCGCCGGCGCCGAGGCGGCGGTCGCGCCGCGACGAGATTCTGGAAATCGCTGTGGGGCTGTTCGCGTCCCGCGGCTACCACGGCGTGTCGATGGACGACATCGGCTCGGCTGCCGGCGTCACCGGCCCAGCGCTCTATCACCACTTCGCCGGCAAGGAGGCGATGCTGGTCGCCGCGCTGATCCCGGTCAGCGAGGGCCTGCTGGCGGGTGGCAAGGAGCGGGTCGCCCGGCATCCGGAGGACGCGCAGGCGGCGCTGGCCGACCTGATCGACTTCCACGTCGACTTCGCGCTGGCCAACCCGGCGGTGATCGCGCTGCACCTGCACGAGCTGGACCGGCTGCCGGAGGATCCGCGCCGGCAGATCCGGCGGCTTCAGCGGCTCTATGTCGAGGAGTGGGTGAGTGTGCTGTCCCGGGTGCGCCCGGAGCTGCCCGCCCCGGAGGCCCGGGTGCTCGCCCACGCGGCGTTCGGCTTGATGAACTCGACACCGTTCCTGGGTGGTGAGGTGGATCGGGTGCGCCGGGCCGCCCTGTTGCGGGACGCCACCATCCATGCACTGATCGGCCGCTGAGAAATTACGACAGCAAAACTAAACAATCGGGGTGAAGCGCCCACAAGGCAGTCTTACCTCAACGGAGAGAGCGCTCATGATCGAGTCACTGCTCATCGCCAACCGCGGCGAGATCGCCCGGCGGATCATCCGTACCGCCAGACGTCTCGGCATCCGCACGATCGCCGTCCACTCCGATGTGGACGCGGACATGCCGTTCGTCCTGGAAGCGGACGAGGCGGTGTGTGTCGGCCCGGCCAACCCGGCCCAGAGCTACCGCAACACCGAGGCGATTCTCGCCGCCGCCAAGTCGACGGGGGCTCAAGCCGTGCACCCCGGCTATGGCTTCCTGAGTGAAAATGCCGATTTCGCCCGTACCGTCGAAGCCAATGGCCTGGTGTGGGTCGGACCCGCCGCCGATGCGATCACGGCGATGGGCGACAAGATCAATGCCCGGAATCTGATGGCCGCGGCCGGCGTGCCGGTCGCTCCCGGATCGCCGGATCCGGCGGAGAGCGCCGAGGCCGCGCTGGCGGCCGCCGAGGCGATCGGTTACCCGGTGATGGTGAAGGCGGCAGCGGGCGGTGGCGGGATGGGCATGGCCGTCGCCGAGGATCCGGCCGCGCTCGCCGTGCAGTACGACAAGGTCCGCACCTTCGCCGAGCGGATGTTCGGCAGCGGCGACGTGCTGATCGAGCGCTACTTCCCCCGCGTGCGGCACGTGGAGGTGCAGATCCTCGGGCTGGCCGACGGCCGGGTGATCGCCCTCTCCGAGCGGGAGTGCTCGGTGCAGCGCCGCAATCAGAAGCTGGTCGAGGAGGCCCCGTCCCCGGCGGTGAGCCCCGAGTTGCGCGAGCGCATGCTGGCCGCCGCTGTCAAAGCCGGCGAAGCGGTCAACTATCGCAATGCGGGCACAGTGGAGTGTCTGCTCGACCCGGCGACCGGCGAGTTCTTCTTCCTGGAGATGAACACGCGGCTGCAGGTCGAGCACCCGATCACCGAGCTGATCCACGGCATCGACCTGGTGGAGGCGCAGCTGCGGATCGCGTCGGGTGAGGCGATCACCGTGGACACCGCGCGGACCGGCCACGCGATCGAGTTGCGCGTCAACGCCGAGGACCCGAAACGTTTCTTCCCCGGACCCGGCAAGATCACCACGTGGGTCGAGCCGGCCGGCGACGGGACGCGTGTCGATTCCGGTTTCACCGCGGGCAACACGGTCAGTCAGAATTACGACTCGCTGATGGCGAAGCTGATCGTCCACGGCCTCGACCGGGAGGACGCGATCGCCAAGGCGCGGGTCGCGGTGGCCGGCTTCGAGATCGCCGGTCCGAAGAACAATCTGCCGTTCTTCGCCGAGCTGCTGGAAAATCCCGAGTTCCTCTCCGGTGACTACGACACCGGCATCGTCGGGAGGATGCGATGACAGGCGTGTCGATCCGGGAGGTCGGTCCCCGCGACGGCCTGCAGAACGAGGAGCCGGTTCCGGCGGAGGCGAAGATTCAGCTGCTGGACGCGTTGAGCCGTACCGGCGTGGCCCGGATCGAGGCCGTCTCGTTCGTCCACCCGAAGGCGATTCCGCAGATGGCCGACGCCGACGAGGTGTGGGCGAAGGCGTGGCGCAACCCGGACGTGCGCTATTCGGCGCTGATTCCGAACTCCCGCGGCGCTCAGCGCGCGCTCGCCGCCGGTTTCCGGGAGATCGAGGTGGTGGTGTCGGCGAGCGACACCCACAACCGGCGCAATCTGAATCGGTCCACTGAGGAGTCGTTGGACGACATCGCCCAGCTCATCCCGCTGGTGCACGGGGCCGGCGCGACGCTCGAAGTGATCGTGGCGACCAGTTTCGGCTGCCCGTTCGAGGGTGACATCGATCCGGACCGGGTGGCCGGCATCGTGGCCCGGGTGCGCGCGGACGGCGCGGATCGCATCGCCTTCGGCGACACCACCGGCATGGCCACACCGCGGCGGGTTCGCGATCTTCTCACCGCGGTGCGGCCCGACCTGCTCCACTTCCACAACACGAGGGGTACGGGACTCGCGAACATCCTGACCGCCATGGACCTGGGCGTGACCGAGTTCGACGCGAGCGTGGGCGGCCTCGGCGGTTGTCCGTATGCCCCGGGCGCCTCCGGCAACGTGGCCACCGAGGAGGTCGTGCACATGCTGCATGACATGGGCATAGACACCGGAATTGATTTGGACGCCTTACTGGAAGCGGCCGTTCTGGCCGAACGCCTGGTCGGTCGCCCACTGCCGTCCGGTGTTCTCCGGGCCGGCCCGCGAACACGCCTCAGCGCTCTTTAATGCAGCCATTTTCCCGATATTCGGCGTGACTCCGGCTCTACCCCGTCGTTACCAATACCGAGTGACCAATGCGCACCAAATCGGTCACCTGTCGACGACGAGGGGTAGATCATGACGGACTGCGAGGCTGGGCGCGTCGAGCGCACGGCACGCCGGTCCGCGGTGGTCCCCCACGGCGGCTCCCCGCTCATGCCGTCCCACAGCCAGGGGGCGGAGCGGCGGCCGGAGCGCCGCGCCGGACGCACCGGATCCCGGTTGCTCCTGCGTGCACTCGTCGTCGGCGGGCTGGCCGGGGTGGCCTGGCTGCTCACCGGTTCCGCCGCGCAGGCCGCGGATCCGGGCGCGGGACCCTCCGGGGCGGCGCTCGGATCCCTGTCGGACGAGGTCGCGACGGCTGCCGGATGTGAACCCGCGGTCGGCGAACTCCTTGAAGCGGCCGTTCAGCCGCCGGAGGTCGCACCGGAACACCACCGGCGTCCGATTCTCACGACGTCGCTGGTCACGCTCGACGAGACGGCCGGCGCGCTGCCGCGTACGGCGTCCTCCTCCCCGCGCACCAGCGGCGGAACGGTGGACGACCGGACGCTGCCCGTGCCGCCGGAGGCCGTCCCGGATCCCGAGTCCGCCGATGCGACGGCGGATCGGCCGGCCCGGACGGCTCAGGCGTCGAGCACCCCCCGGCCCGATGATGACGGGCTCGCTCCGTGGCGGGCGCCCGGAGCGGTCACTGGCGCCCCGGCCCTGGTGCCGGGAGCATTCCCGAAGGGCGGCTCGACGGCCGTCCTTCCGGCACGGGTCGCGAAGGGTGCGGTGGGTTGTCACCGGCTCCCGGTCGCGGCCGATGTCGAGGCCCGGCGCAATGACGCCGTGGCGCCGACCGTATCCCCCGATTGACCGGTGGCGTAGTTCCACTTTCACCGGGCCCACACGATTCCTGAACCGTTTGCGCACAGGCGGCGAATCGTACGAGAGCCCGACCTTCACCCGAAACGCCCATGGGCTTCACCATGCCCAAAAAGAAATCACGCTGCCTATTTGTTGAAAGGCTTCCCTTTTCTGATGAAGAAGACTTGGGTCCGTAAGACTCTGAGTGTCGGAATCCTCGCGGCGGGCGCCCTGCTGCTGGCGCCGGCCGCCATGGCGCAGGCCGACATCGACCAGGCCACCTTCGGCAACCTCGGCGCCCTCAACGGCAACCAGCTCGCCATGCCGATGACCGTGCCGGTGAACGTGGTCGGCAACTCGCTCGGCATCCTCGGCTCGGCGCAGAGCTTCGGCGTCGGCTCGAACCAGGTCGGGGGCGGTAGCACCCACCAGATGTCGGGCGGCAACGAGGGCCTGCTGAACGGCAACCAGCTCGCGGCGCCGGTGACCCTCCCGATCAACGTGGCCGGCAACGCCACGTCCCTGCTCGGCGACTCCAGTGCGGAGGGCTACGCCGAGAACCGGGTGGAGAGCGCCAGTGCCATCGCGTCGGGTCTGCTCGGCGGGATCGTCGGTGGCGTCAGCCAGGTCAGCTTCGGCAACTTCGGCACCCTGAACGGCAACGAGGTGGCGATGCCGATCTCGATCCCGACCAGCGCCTGCGGCAACTCGCTGGCCCTGCTCGGTGCGGCCAGCTCGTACGGCACGTGCGGTGGCGGCGGTGGCTTCGGCTACGTCAGCCAGGCCGTGGACACGATCGTCGCTCCGGTCAGGAAGCACTTCGTGCGGTCCGACAACTACTCGAGCTGCTCCGCCTACGTGGCGGCCAGCCCGTGTGGTGGCGGTGGCGCCGCCGCCTACGACGTGGACGTCGTGGGCGGTTACGACGCCGGCGTGGTCTCCGGCTACGACGCCGGCTGCGACTCCGGCTGCGGTGGCGATGTCGATGTCGTCGCCGGTTACGACGCCGCCCAGTACGTCGAGCCGGTCGCGATCCCGGTCGACCAGTGCGGTAACTCGCTCGGCATGCTCGGGTACGCCAGCGCCTACGGCACCTGCGGCAACTACGTCGACACCGGCGTCGTCTACAGCCAGTCGGTCCAGTACGTGGAGCCGGTCCCGGTCGTTCCGGTCTACACCACCCCGGCGTACGTCCTCGGTGGCTCCGACTGCGTTTGCGCGCCCGCCCCGGCCTACGGCTACGGCTACGGCGACAACAACGTCGGCAAGGTCCACGTCCAGGGCCCGAAGGTGCACAAGGGCAACAAGGGCAACAAGGGTCCCAAGGGCGACGTCCGCGGTGACCAGGGCAACGCCGACAAGGGCCCGAAGGGTGACGTGCAGGGCGACGCCGGGTACGACCAGGGCAGCGCGCGTGACAAGGACGAGGCTCCGGCCGACGTCGACGACGCCGGTTACGAGAGCCCGGACCAGTACGGCGTGAAGCCGGGCGGCCGTGACGAGGAGAGGTTCACCGCGACCGGCTTCACCCGCGGCCTCGGCGCCCTGGGCACCCTCGACATGCTGGGCAACCTGCGCTGATCGAGCGCGGCGAAAGACCGGGTTGCGCCGGTCCCGGGCGCGACTCGCATCGGCTCCTCTGGGGCCGGTGACTGCCGGCGCTCCTCCACAGCGTCGGTGACAGTGAAAACGAACGGGAGTTCCCGAGTTCCGGGGACTCCCGTTCGCCATTGCTGCGGTCCATCAGGTGAGATAACCTAACGCTCGTTAAGCAAATCGCCCGCTACGGATGTGGAGGCGGCATGGACGGCGAGGCTCTGGCCGGAGCGCGCAAGCGGGTGCTGGCGGGCGGTGCGGAGCGCTACCACGCCGCCAACGCCGAGAAGGGCAAGCTCTTCGCCCGTGAGCGGATCGCTCTGCTGGTCGACGAGGGCTCCTTCGTCGAGGACGGCCTCTTCGCCAACAGTCTGGCCGACGGCCTGCCCGCGGATGGCGTGATCACCGGAGCCGCCCGGATCGACGGGCGCGACGTGTGTGTGATGGCGAACGACTCGACGGTCAAGGCGGGCTCCTGGGGCGCCCGTACGGTCGAGAAGATCATCCGCATCATCGAGCGCGCCTACCAGACCGGCGTCCCGATGGTCTACCTGGTCGACTCGGCCGGCGCCCGGATCACCGACCAGGTCGACCTGTTCCCCGGCCGTCGTGGCGCCGGCAAGATCTTCCACACCCAGGTCAAGGCGTCCGGCTCGATCCCGCAGGTCTGCGCGCTATTCGGGCCGTCGGCCGCCGGTGGGGCGTACATTCCGGCCTTCTGTGACGTCGTCGCCATGGTCGAGGGCAACGCGAGCATGTATCTCGGGTCCGACCGGATGGTCGAGATGGTCACCGGGGAGAAGACCACGCTCGAGGCGATGGGCGGCGCCCGTGTGCACTGCACCGAGTCGGGTGTCGGGCATTTCCTCTGCAAGACCGAGCGTGAGGCGCTCGACGTGGTCCGCACCTACCTGTCCTACCTGCCGTCCAACTGGACCGCCAAGCCTCCGGCGGCGGCCGCCGCCAACCCCGCCAAGGTCGATCTCGCCGGTCTGGTCCCGGTTTCCGAGCGCCAGGCCTTCGACATGCGGAGGTACGTGAAAGGCCTGGTCGACGAAAACTCGTACTTCGAGATCTGGGCTTTGTGGGCCCGTGAGCTGACCGTCGGATTCGCCCGTCTCAACGGCGAGGTGATCGGCGTGATCGGCAACAACTCGATGTTCAAGGGTGGGGTGCTGTTCGTCGACTCGGCCGACAAGGCGAGCCGGTTCGTGCAGCTCTGTGACGCCTTCAATGTGCCGCTGCTCTTCCTCACCGACGTGCCCGGTTTCATGGTCGGCACCGCGGTGGAGAAACAGGGCATCATCCGGCACGGCGCCAAGATGATCACCGCGATCTCGGAGGCCACGGTGCCGAAGATCTGCGTGGTGGTCCGTAAGGCCTATGGCGCCGGCCTCTATGCGATGGCCGGTCCTGGTTTCGATCCGGACGCGACGATCGCCCTGCCCACCGCCAAGATCGCGGTGATGGGCGCCGAGGCGGCGGTGAACGCCGTCTATGCCAAGAAGATCGCGGCGATCGAGGACCCGGAGGAGCGGGCCACGTTCGTCGCCGAGCGCCGCGCCGAGTATGAGCGCGACATCGACATCATGCGCCTGGCCAGCGAGCTCGTCGTGGACGCCGTGGTGGAGCCGGGCGACCTGCGGGCCGAGTTGGTGCGACGGTTCGCCGCCGCGCAGGGCCGGGACCGCTCCTTCTCACGGCGCCGGCACGGCGTCAATCCTGTGTAGAGAGAGGCTGAGATGGTCGACTTCCGGCTCGACAAGGAGTACGAGGAGTTGCGCGACAGCGTGCGGCAGTTCGCACGTGAGCAGGTCGCACCGGTCATCGCCGACCACTACGAGAAGAAGACCTTCCCGTACGAGGTCATTCGCCAGATGGGCAGCATGGGCCTGTTCGGCCTGCCGTTCCCGGAGGAGCACGGCGGGATGGGCGGTGACTACTTCGCGCTCTGCATCGCCCTGGAGGAGCTGGCCAGGGTGGACAGCTCGGTCGCCATCACCCTGGAGGCCGCGGTCTCGCTCGGCGCCATGCCCATCTACCGTTTCGGCACCGAGGAGCAGCGCAAACAGTGGCTGCCCCGACTGACCAGCGGTGCGGCGCTGGCCGCTTTCGGCCTGACCGAGCCGGGCGCCGGGTCGGATGCGTCGGGCACGCTGACCCGCGCGGTGCTCGACGAGAGCACGAACGAATGGGTGATCAACGGGACGAAGGCGTTCATCACGAACTCCGGTACCGACATCACCTGCCTGGTCAACGTCATGGCGGTGACCGGCACGAACCCGGACGGCAGCAAGGAGCTGTCGACGATCATCGTGCCGTCGGGGACGCCCGGTTTCACGGTCGCCCCGGGGTATTCGAAGGTCGGCTGGTGCGCGTCGGACACCCACGAGCTGTCCTTCGACGACGTCCGGGTGCCGGCGGCCAACCTGCTCGGCGAGCGCGGCCGGGGGTACGCCCAATTCCTGCGAATCCTCGACGAGGGCCGGATCGCGATCGCGGCGCTGTCGGTGGGCCTGGCCCAGGGTTGTGTCGACGAGTCGGTGACCTACGCCAAGAACCGCACCGCCTTCGGCCACGCGATCAGTGACTACCAGGCGGTCAAGTTCCTCATCGCCGACATGGACCTGCGCGCGCACACGGCCCGGCTCGGCTACTACGACGCGGCGGCCCGGATGCTGGCCGGCGACGACTTCAAGCGCTACGCGGCGATCGCCAAGCTGAACGCCAGCAACGCCGCCATGGAGAACAGCCGCTGGGCCACCCAGGTGCACGGCGGATACGGGTTCATGAACGAGTCGGCGGTGGGCCGTTTCTACCGCGACGCGAAGATCCTCGAAGTCGGCGAGGGCACCTCCGAGGTGCAGCGCATGCTCATCGCCCGGGGCCTCGGGCTCTGATCGCCCGCTACGCGGGCAGTGCGCTCTCCGCGCTGCCCGCGGTCGCGCACGGGTTGACCGCGTCGCGGATCGTGCGCAGCGCGTCGAGCAACTCCGTGAGCTTCGTCTCAGGGAGCAAGCCGACATACCACCGCTGGACCAGCTCCAGATGCCCGGGCAACACGTCGGAGAGACGCTGCATGCCGGTGTCGGTGATCACCGCGTACGAACTGCGCCGGTCGCTCGGGCAGGCCTCCCGCCGGACCAGGCCGGAGCGCTCCATGCGATCGACGACGCGGGTGACGCCGCTGGTGGAGAGCGTGGTCTGACCGGCCAGGTCGGTCATCCGCAGGCGGTGGCCGGGGGACCGGGCGAGCCTCATCAGCACCTCGAACTCCACCTGGGAGAGGCGGTGCTCCTCGATCTGCGCGGCGAGCCGGTTCATCAATCCCGTGTACGCCTCGGCGAACAGTCCGACTGCGGTGAGGCGTGGGTCGTCCAGATCTTCGTTCACGATGTCGACTCTACCAGGCACTTGACAGAGGGAATATTGCCCAGCATATAGTTGCTCCGTCAGACAAGCATCCCCACGACGCCGAGAGAAGGCAGTGTCATGACCGTCAGCACCCGTGAGTTCGAAGGCCTCCAGATCCCCGCCGCCGGCACCTACGAGCTGGACGCGGCGCACAAGCGGGTCGGGTTCGTGGTCAAGCACCTCATGGTCAGCAAGGTCCGTGGCCAGTTCGCCGAGGCGACCGCCACCATCGTCGTCGGGGAGAACCCGCTCGACTCCTCGGTGAGCGCCACCATCAAGACGGGCAGCGTCGAGACCGGCCAGGTCGACCGCGACAACCACCTGCGCACCGGCGACTTCTTCGAGGTCGAGAAGTACCCGACGATGGAGTTCCGCAGCACGGGTGTGAAGTCGCACGCCGGCGCCGAGTTCGTTCTCGACGGCGAGCTCACCATCAAGGACGTGACCCGGCCGGTCGAGCTGATCGTCGAGTTCGAGGGTGCCACCACCAGCCCGTATGGCCAGCACGTCTTCGGCTTCAGCGCGCACACCGAGATCGACCGCGACGACTGGGGCCTGTCCTGGAACGTCGCCCTCGAGTCCGGCGGCTTCATGGTCAGCAAGAAGGTGAAGATCGAGATCGAGGGCGAGGCCGTCCTGCAGCAGCCGGCCGCCTGACGATCCACATTCGATGAGCGCCGCCCGGACGCCGGGCGGCGCTTTTCGAATGTCTGGCGGTCCTCCGCGTGAGATGGCAGGCTAACCGAACGCATGCGTTCGTTCACAGAGCGGTGATCGACGTCCGGTTCGTCCTCAGCCGTCCCCGGGAGGGATCATGGGCAAGGATCTGGTGACCGCCGTCTTCACGCCGCATGACCGGGTCCTCTTCCGTGGAAAGGTGCGCCGCTGCCTGGACGTGCTGTCCGGCATGCTCGACACCGTCCCGTTCCAGGCCGACGGCCCCACGGCCGGCCTGGAGATCGAGATCAACCTCGTCGACGCCGACGCCCAGCCGGCCATGCGCAACGCGGAGATCCTCGCCGCCCTCGGTGATCCACGATTCCAGCCCGAGCTGGGCCGTTTCAACCTCGAACTGAACGTGCCGCCCCGCGGGCTGTCCGGGGAGGGCCTGGCCGAGTTCGAACAGGACATACTGGACGCCCTGCGCGGCGCCGCCGATTGCGCGGGCAAGGACGAGAGCCGTCTCGTGCTGGTCGGCATGCTGCCCACGCTCACCCAGGAGCACGTCGTGCCGGCCAACCTCTCCGACAACGAGCGGTTCCGCGCCCTCGACGCCGAGATCGCCGGCGCCCGCGGTGACGACTTCCACATCGACATCCGTGGCGCCGAAAGACTCGTGACCAGCAGCGACACCATCGCTCCGGAGGCGTCCTGCACCAGTACGCAGTTTCACATCAAGGTCGCGCCGGACCGGTTCGCGCGCTACTGGAACGCCTCACAGGCCATCGCCGGGGTGCAGGTCGCGCTCGGCGCCAACTCGCCTTTCCTCTACGGCCGCCGACTCTGGGCGGAGACCCGCATCCCGTTCTTCGAGCAGGCCACCGACGCGCGGCCGGACGAGTTCAGCGCGCAGGGCGTACGCCCGCGGGTCTGGTTCGGCGATCGGTGGATCGATTCCATCCTCGACCTCTACGAGGAGAATGTCCGATATTTTCCACCCCTGCTGCCGGAACTCAGCGAGGAGGATCCGGTTGCGGTCCGCAATTCCGGCAAAACCCCTCAGTTGTACGAGCTACGCCTGCACAACGGCACCGTCTACCGCTGGAACCGGCCGGTCTACGACGTGTCCGGCGGCCGGCCCCACCTGCGGGTGGAGAACCGGGTGCTGCCGTCCGGGCCGACCGTCGCGGATCTGGTGGCCAACGCGGCGCTCTACTTCGGACTGGTCCGCGCCCTCGCCGAGGAGGAGCTGCCGGTCTGGTCCCGTCTCGGCTTCGCCGCCGCCGAGGCGAACTTCCGGGCCGGTGCCCGGTACGGCATGGAAGCGTCCCTGACCTGGCCGGGAGTGGGCGAGGTGCCGGTCGCCACGCTGATGCTCGACATGCTGCTGCCGCAGGCGTACACCGGCCTCGACCTGCTCGGGGTGTGCCCGGCCCAGCGCGACCGGCTGCTGGGAATCATCGAGGGCCGCTGCCGGACCGGCCGCAACGGGGCGACGTGGCAGACCGCGGCGGTCCGGGCCGCGGAGGATCGTGGCCTGAGCCGGCCGGCGGCGCTGCGCGAGATGACCCAGCACTACGTGGATCACGAGCGCACCAACGAGCCGGTCCACACCTGGCCGCTCTGAGCCTGTCTGTGCTACTTCCCGGACTGCGGCTTGTCGGGGTTGATCCTGGCCACGGTCGGGTTCGCCGGTGGCGGCGTGATCGTGGGACGGGCCGGTTCGCCGTTGCCGTTCTTGCGTTTCGCCGGAGCCCGGCCGGTGGGCCGCGCAGCCGCGGCGATCTCCGGATCGACGGCGGGTGGCGCGGCCGGCTTCGGCGCTGCGGCAGGTGCCGGCGCTTTCGGCGGGGCGGGCGCGGGTGCCTTCGGTGGGGCGGGTGCCGCCGCTTTCAGTGGGGCGGGAGCGGGTGTGGCCGGTTTCGGTGGGGCGGTCGTCCGCTGTGCCGGTGTGGCGCGGCCGGCGACCTTGTCCCTCGGCGGCTCGGTCGTCCTGTCCGTCGAGGTCTCGGCGGACGGCAGGGCGGGCTGCTCCCTCCGGTCGAGGCGGTTGCGCCGGCCCCTCGCGACCCCCACGGTCAGGGCCGAGCCACCGAGGCCGGCCAGGACGGCGTAGGGCGCGATCAGATACGCCGACTCGATCGGCCCCATCGCCTCGGTCAACAGTGGAGCCAGCGTGAGGAACGAGAACGCCACCAGCAGCGGCCCGACCGCGCCGGAGATCGCCGTGCCCAGCCCGAGCTCGCCCCGCCACGCCGCCGGGACGGCCGCGACCAGGCCGATGCCGAACGCCGCGACCAGGGTCAGCAGGGCGCTCGGCCAGTAGATCCCGCCATACTGCACCGGACTGACCGACTCGGCGAACTGCCAACTGGTCAGATAGGTGGCGAAGTCGCGCCCGGTGACCAGCTCGGCCACCACACCGGCGATCGCCAGCGCCCACAGCCACAGCGCGGTCCCGATCAGGTTGGTCGCGACCGGGCCGGACGAGACCGCCCAGAACGCGACCACCAGCCCGGCCAGCAGACCGGCCGTCGCGTAGCCGGCGGCGACCGCCTGGGGGGACAGGGAGCCGGTGCGGACCGCGTCACGAGCCGGCAGCGCCACCAGCGCGACGATCACCAGGGCGCCCAGCGCCGCCGCGGCCGACAGTGCGAACCGCCACAGTCCACGCCAGCGGTCCGAGCGCTCGGCCCGCATCCGCCCGGCGATCACCGCCCCGAGGACTGTCGCGCTCGCCGTGATCCAGGTCGCCCAGCCGAGGCTGCCCAGCCAGACACTGTCCGCCTCGGTTGCGGTCACCGGCCACGCGATGACGCCCAGCCCATAACCAAGACCCAGTTGCGCGGCGCCGGCGCCGGCCGCGATCCCGGCCGCCGTGGCAGCCTGTGTTGTCCAGCCCTTCTCGGCCATGCCGGGCACTGTACTGCTCCTCGCCGATGTCTGTGAAATGCGCTTTCCGCTGGTGGAAACCGTCTCGACCAAGCAAGATTCGGTACCTTGACGCTGCGATGAGCGCGGATGTACGGAGCGGAGGGAACCCGGTGATGCCTGAGGAGCACGATCCGGACCCGACTGCCGACCGTTCCGAATCAGCCGATCGGGACGGTGAGGTGTGGACCGGGCGGGCCGGCGTCCGGCCGTACGGCGCGGTGCCGCGGAACACCTACGACCAAGAGGGTGACTGGGCCGATCCGGCGCAGATCGAGCCCTCCGGTCGGTGGTGGACGCCGATCGCGGTGGGGACCGTCGCGGTCGCTCTGCTGGCGCTGCTCGGCTTCGGCGTCGTGGTGATCATGCAGAGCTCCGGTGACGATGTGGATACTCCCGGTGCCACCCCGACGGCCGCTCAGCCGCCGGCCGTGAACGATGGGGGTGCGGCCACGCCGACGGTGGCGACCGCGACGAGCGCTGCGCCGACGACCGATGCGGCTGATCAGGAGGCGAATGTGCCGGCGCTGCGCGGCATGCCTCTCGCGGATGCGCAGGCGGCGCTGGAGCGTTCCGGTCTGGGCTGGCGGGTGCTCCGCCGGGAGAGCGACGCCGAACCGGACACGGTGATCGACTGTGATCCCGCGGAGGGCCAGCAGGTGCCGTCGGACACCAGGGTGACCCTGATAGTCGCGTCGGCGAGGGCGGGCGCGCCGACCACGTCGACGCCCGTGAACACCGCGCCCTCGAGCGGCGCTGCTGATTAGCGATTCGTGGTGCGGATCGTCCGGGTCGGCACCACTCCCGGACGGGGTCCCGGCTGACGGCCGTTACGCGCCCGCGGATCGGGCGCCTTTCCGACCGGCCGCAGGCCGTTGACCTGTACGAAGATGGATCGGCGTTCGACCGCGTCACCGGCCGAGTTCAGCTCGTAGCCGTCCAGCCAGACCCAACCCTCGTAGGTCGGCCAGTCGTGCACCCGGATGACCCGGAACAACATCGGTGATGCGAACTGAACGCTCGCCGCCTTCGTCACGTGGATGACATCACCGGACCGAGGTAAAACCACGTCATCTCCTGCCCTGAGACTCGTGTGGGATGTGGATGGTGACAAGTGCATCAGTTTGCCGTCTAGATGCACTTTTGCAAGCCTTCGACGGATTTGACCATCGAAGGAGGTTGCGGAACGTCACTATCGCCGAACAGCCCCACCCGTGTCGGGGCGGAAGTCCACAGGGGACTGCCAAAGGCTCGGCGCCCCGTGATGGACGTCGTATGGTGCGTTTTGTCGATTTTGACCCCGTCCCTCAAGAACATTAAGTGACGCTGGCCATACGGAAAGATTGCACCACCAGTCCTGTCGATGCAAGTTGCATGTCACGCTTCCGTGATTCTCTGTGATCATCCACTGTGCTTGAACGATCATGAACGGGTCGGAAGACTGGGCTGGTGAATCGACGCCGCAGTCCCACCCTTCGTCGACGCCGCCTCGGTGTGGAACTGCGCAGACTTCGTGAGGCGGCCGGCGTGACCATCGACGTGGTGGCGGAGCGGCTGGGCTGTTCGCCATCCAAGATATCCCGCATCGAAACCGGACATACCAGTGCCACGACGGCCGACGTAAGCGACATGTTGGCTTTTTATGGTGTGAATCCGGACATAGCGGAGAGTCTCGTCGGAATTGCTCGAGACGCTCGCCAGAGAGGCTGGTGGCATCCGTATTCAACCGTCCTGAACAGCACTTATGTGGGTTTCGAAGCCGAAGCTAGATCAATTAGGACGTACGAGCAGCAGGTGATTCCCGGCCTATTGCAGACCGAGGAGTACGCACTCGCTCTCATTGGATCCGCCCGATGGGATGACACCGACCAGAGAATCGCGCAACGCGTCCGCGTCCGCATGCAACGCCAGTCGTTGTTGATTCAGGACGATCCAATCGATCTTTGGGTGGTACTCGATGAAGCGGTGGTGAGTCGTCCGGTCGGTGGTGACGAGGTCATGCGCGAGCAGCTGTTGCACCTGCTCGAAGTGACTCTTCTCCCGAACGTGACTCTCCAGATCCTGCCGTTCGCTGTCGGCGCACACGCCGCCATGGACGGCGCGTTCGCGATCCTCGACTTCCCCTCGGACGGTGACCCCGACCTGGTGTTCGCGGAGAACGCGGCCGGCGGGCTCTTCCTGGAGAAGGACGACGAGATCCGTACGTACCGGGAGGTGTTCGACACCATCCGGGCTGCCGCGCTCGATCCGGATTCGTCCCGCAAGATGATCAAAGTGCTGGTAGAGGAGCCATTGTGGAAATCGAGGCGAAGGGCCTCCGAGTCGATCTGAACCGCGCTCGGTGGTTCAAGAGCACGCGAAGCGGCCCCAACTGCGACAACTGTGTCGAGGTCGCGTTCGTCGGTGAGGCGATCGCGGTGCGGGACTCGAAGAATCCGTCGGGACCGGCGCTGATCTTCACGACGGCCGAGTGGGACGCGTTCGTGGGTGGAGCCAAGGACGGCGAGTTCGACCTCTGAGAACGTCGGCACGGCCGGCCCGGTACGGGCCGGCCGTTGCTATTTGCCCGATTCGGCGTCGCTGTGTGCGAGTCGCCTCGTTGAAAAGGCCGGGCGCGGACCGGACCGCGCTGTGGGCCGGGACACATCACCGGCTGGCTTTCAGAGCTGCCTCAGACCCTCTGAGACAGCTCTGAGGGCCAGCCCGAACGAGGCAAGGCAGACAGATGACGATTGGTTCCGACAACCTCAGCAACGGTTCGTCGACGGCGCAGGACAGATTCAGCGGCGGGGTGAGCGCGTACCGGCAGGGCCGGCGGGAGGCTTTGGCGGCCGACAACGACAGCGATCTGGTATCGCGTAACGCCGCGGGGCTGCCGACCCGGTCCCCCGGGCGCAACCACACCAGCATCGAGCCGTCCGGCTCCCTCGACCGGTCCTCGCGGCTGCCGTCCCTGGACCTGCAGGGCCTCAGCGACCCGGTCCTGTCGGCCGGCTGGGCCGACTCGTCGAGCCAGTCGATGGCCGATCACCCGCTGCTGCGCGGCCTGCTGCTGGAACTCCCGGCCCGTGGCACCCTGCCGCCGTCCGAGTGGCTGGACCGCTGGTTCGAGGCGGCGCGCTCCATCCTGGAGCTGCTCTACGTGCAAGAGGCCAAGCGCCACTGACAAGACTGTCGAACCCGGTGTGGCTCTGACCGGTGTCTCACACTCGTTGAGACACCGGTCAGAGCCACACCGGTCGGCATTGCGGCACCGCGATCAGCGTGCGCCGACCGGGGCGCGGTCCCGGTCGCGCTTCAGGGGCGCCATCACGAGCGGGGCCAGGCGGCTGTGCCGCAGGGCGGCGCGGATGCCGATCACGGCCACTGCCAGCACGATCGCGATGGCGGCGATGCCGGCCGTCGCGGTGGCCTGCCCGCCGGGCAGCGCCACCAGGCCGGCCGCAATCGGCAGGCCGACCAGCGCGGCCAGGCCGGTGATCTGCAGGGGCGCGGCCAGCAGCGGGTGGGCGGCCGCCGCCCGCAGAGCCGGTGGCACCGGCGTGCGCGGTGCGGTGGAGAACGCCCCGGCGCCACGCCGGACCCAGCCGAGCCGCCGCACGGTCGCGGTCAGCACGAGCAGGGCCGGGACGGCCGGGAGCAGCGCCGCCGTCGGGGCCGCCGACACGCCGGGCATGAGCTCGGAGACCAGTGGCACCGCGGCGAACACCACGACGCCCGCGCCGACCAGCGCGGAGAGCAGCCCGGCACGGCGCCGGAGCTGGCGCGCGCTGCCGGCGGTGGGCATGCCGTCCGCCAGCAGCCCGGCGGTGAGCCAGACGGCGGCGAGGATGCCGATCAGGATGACGTCCACAGCGGTGTTCACATCGACAGCGTTCACCGTTCGTGACGGTTGCGAAACCGGGATATGCCCGGAAGCGGTACCCCTACGGGTTCGGTGTCACGTTGTGTACGTGGTCAATTGCACACTGTGGATGACTTCACGGACTATGTGGACGAAGGCGGGCGCTCTGTGAGTGACCTGTGACACGCTGTCGGAAACAAGATCCGAGCGGTCAGACGGCGAACTCGTGCACCGGGACGGTCGACGGGGCCGGCGGGGTCGCCTTCCACAGGCCGAGCTTCTGCGCGCCGAGGCGGCTCAGGTAGGCCGGGTTCAGCAGGATGTAGCGCCGCCACAGGCGCTTGGGCTCCAGGCCGAGACGCCACAGCCACTCCAGCGCATACTTCTGCATCCACGCGGGCGGGTTCTTGAGAAGGCCGGCGTGATAGTCGAACGCCGCACCCACCGCCAGCAACGGCATGTCGAGCAGCGGCCGCATGGCGTAGGTGAAGACCTCCTGCCGCGGGCACCCCAGCCCGACGAGCACGACCCGGGCGCCGGATGCCTTGATCCGCTCAGCGATCGCTTCCGGCTCCCCCGGCTGTGACTTACGGAACTTGGACGCCTCGACGCCGGCGATCTTCAGCGCCGGGAACATCCCCTGCAGTGCCGGCACCAGCCGCTCCAGAGTCGGCTCGGTCGACCCGTACAGATAAATGGGCAGGCCCTCGGCGGCGGCCTGCTCGACGACCTTCAGGGTCAGAGTGGGCCCATACACCCGATCGGTCAGCCCGGCCCGGTGCAGCAGGTTGAGCGCCCACCGGACCGGCTGCCCGTCCGGCGTGACGAGGTCGAAGGAGTTGAGCCGCGCGTTGTGGGCCGGATCCTCGACCCCGGTCATCACGCCGTGCACGGCCAGGGCGGTGACCGCGAACGGCCGCTGCTCGCGGGCCGCCTCGATGATCCGAGCCGTAGCAGTCGCATAGTCAGTGGCATCCACAAGCACACCGAGAACGTTGCGCTTGCCCTGCCCGACACCAGCACCAGTCGCCGTCACGACCGCACTCCACCCTGAAGACCGAATAAAGCCGCGAGCATAACGCTCCTACCACCTTCACCCGAAAGGCGACGAAGCCTCAGGCCCGAACCCGGGACACGTAGCCGTACCCCCAAAGGTTCTGCCCCTGAAGAGGTAACCGTGACCAACCCACCAACCGCCACGTGCCCACCCGCCGCGCCCACCGTGATGCGGGGTGTCCGGGGGCTCGGCCCCCGGAGCAGAAAAGACGAGGGCGACCACGGTCCGCGCTTTCCGCGGACAGGGTCGCCCAATTCGCTCTCGTGGGGATGGGGGGAGTTGAACCCCCACGTCCTTTCGGACACACGGACCTGAACCGTGCGCGTCTGCCATTCCGCCACATCCCCATGTGACTTGCCTCCAAGATCATACATCTGACCTTTTCGGCTGAAGCCGGCCGGTCGGGCCTGCTTCTTGTTACTGGCTGCGACAGACTACGCTGTCGCACGTCACCTAGCGAGTTGATATCGCCCCGGCAACGGAGGAAACACTAGCACGGCGTTCCGGGGCGCCATACGAGGGTCAGAAGTGCCGGCTGCTCTTGGGCTACAGATGCGCAAGCGGTCGCCGGATACCATCATGTCCTCGGAACCCGAGGAGGAGCCGGTGAGCGTGCTGCAGCGCTTTGAGAAGCGATTGGAAGGCCTGGTCGAAGGGGCCTTCGCCAAGGTCTTCAAGGGTGTCGTGCACCCTGTGGAGATTCTGAATGCCATGCAGCGGGAGGCCGAGGCGCACAAGGCCATCCTGGCCGGTGGTCGCACTCTCGTGCCCAACCGCTACGTGATCGATCTGTCGCCCTACGACCACAGCCGGCTGGCGCCCTATGCCGCCGCGCTGGCGCAGGAGCTGGCGCAGTCCCAGGCCGAGTTCATCGGTGAGCAGGCCTGGACCGTGTATGGCGATGTGATCGTCGAGATCGAGCGGGGCGACGGCCTGGACACGGGCATGTTCCGTGTCACCGCGGAGGTGTACACGGGTGGCGAGGTCGCCCCGGTGCAGCAGCCCGCGTATGACGCCGGCCCGCAGTATTCGCCCTACGACCAGCAGGGTGGTGGCTACCAGCAGCATCACCACGGCGGTCCGCGCAGTGTCGGCCTGGTCTCCGGTGACGGGCGGACCTACCCGCTGCAGATGGGCTCGACGGTGATCGGCCGTGGCGACCAGGCCAACCTGCGTCTGCCCGACGTCGGCATCTCGCGCCGGCACGCCCGGCTGGACTACGACGGCAACCAGGTCGTGCTGACCGACCTCGGCTCGACGAACGGCACCATGGTCAACGGCCAGCGGGTGTCCGCCGTCGCGCTCAACCCGGGCGACATGATCCAGCTCGGGACCACCACGCTCACCTTCCGAGTGGACGGCTAGCGACCTTGCCCGAATTCGTCCTCACCGTCGCCCGGTTCGGATTTCTCATCCTTCTGTGGATCTTCGTGTTCACGGTTGTCGGGGTGATCCGGCGGGATCTCTTCGCGGGCGGCCGGACCAAGAGCATCGTCGCCAGCCCTCGGGGGGTGGGTGGCGCGGTGCTGCAGGGCCGGCCGGCGAAGGTGAAACGCGGTAAGGCAGCGCGGCAACTGGTCGTGACTGCCGGCAACCTGGCCGGCACGAGGATCACTCTCGGTGAGGCCCCGATCACGATCGGGCGAGCCGAGGATTCGACGCTCGTCATCACCGATGACTTCGCGTCGGCTCGGCACGCCCGCCTGGTGCCTCGTGAGGGCCAGTGGTTCGTCGAGGACCTCGGCTCGACCAACGGCACGTACCTTGATCGCGGTAAGGTCTCCGGACCTACTCCAGTCCCCCTTGGCGTTCCGATCCGGATCGGGCGCACTTCCCTCGAGTTACGGCCATGACCCTGACCCTGCGCTATGCCGCTCAGAGCGACCGCGGTCTGATCCGAGACCTGAACCAGGACTCCGTCTACGCCGGGCCGCGACTTCTTGCTGTCGCGGACGGCATGGGCGGCATGGCCGCTGGTGACGTCGCGTCCAACATCGTCATCGCTGCGATGGCCCATCTCGACGACGACGTCCCCGGGGACGCCATGGTCGACGCTCTGCGGCATGCCGTGGGGACAGCCAATCAGCAGCTCCGCGACACCGTCGACGCCAATCCGCAGCTGGAGGGGATGGGGACCACGCTGACCGCGGTCCTCTTCTCCGGCAGCAAGTTCGGGATGGTGCACATCGGCGACTCCCGGGCCTACCTGCTGCGCAAGGGCGAGTTCGCGCAGATCACCAAGGACGACACGTACGTTCAGATGCTGGTCGACGAGGGCCGAGTCAGCCCGGAGGAGGCGAGCAGCCATCCACAGCGCTCGCTGCTCACCCGGGCGCTGGACGGCCGCGACATCGACCCGGAGTATTCGGTTCGCCAGGTCCTCAAGGGCGACCGCTACCTGATCTGCAGCGACGGGCTCTCCGGCGTGGTCAGTGGCGAGACCATCGGGCAGACCATGCGCGAGCTCGCCGATCCGAAGGCGTGTGTCGAGCGGCTGGTGCAGCTGGCGCTGCGCGGCGGCGGGCCGGACAACATCACGGTCATCATCGCCGATGCCACCGACGCCGACATCATGGAGCAGGCGCCGATCGTCGGTGGCGCCGCGTCACTCGACCGGGGTAACACCACTGTCGCGGACAGCTCCACCTCGGCGGCCCGGGCCGCGGCGCTGAAGCCACCGCCCCGACCGGCGCAGCCGGAGCCGACCGGCTACGAGCGTGACGCCGAGCCGACCGGTCACCCGGTGCGGACCGCCGTGATGCTGCTGGCCCTGCTCGGTGTGCTCGGCGGCGGCCTGTGGGTCGGCTGGCGGTACACCCAGGATCAGTACTATGTCGGGGCCACCGAACAGGGTCAGCTCGCCATCTTCCAGGGCGTGCCGGGCCAGATCGCCGGCCTGGACCTGTCGACGGTGAGCGAGACCAGCACGGTTCGGCTCGAAGACCTCACGACGGCCGCCCAGGAGCGGGTCGAGGAGGGCATCCACGCCAAGAACCAGGCTGCCGCCCGGACCACTCTGGCCGACCTGACCAGCGAGGATCCGTCAAACCCGAACCTCAAGCCGATCTGCACCGCTGCCGGCACGGCGCCCTCGACCGCGGCTTCGTCGAGTCCCGCGCCCAAACCGAGCGGGTCCGCCTCCGCTCCGGCTGCTTCCGAAAGTGCTCCGCCGACGGTCGATCCGGTCGGGTGCCGGACCGTCGACTGAGCACGGCCTACAGTCTGGGGAAGATTCTTGACCGCGTCCGCCGTACCGGCTCCACCGCCCGCTTCCACGGGCGAGATGTCGCGTATCCGGGGATTGAAGACACGCCGCAACGCCGAGCTCGGTCTGCTGGTGTTCGCCATGCTGCTGGTCGCCGCGTTCGGGGCGACGGTGGAGGCCAACCAGTTCGACGAGATCCGGGCGAATTTCTGGGTGCCGGCCGGCCTGATCGGCATCCTGTTCTTCGGCCTGCACATGGTGGTGCGGTTCACCGCGCCGTTCGCCGACCCGGTGCTGCTGCCGGCGGTGGCGCTGATCAACGGCATCGGCGTGGCGTTCCTGCGCCGTCTCGACCTCGAGAACGCGATCGCCAACAAGCTGGCCATCCCGGGATTCTTCGCCGAGACCAGTGGCCGTCAGCTGGCCTGGACGCTGCTGTCGCTGATCCTGGCGGCGGTGCTGCTCCTGCTGCTGCGCGACCACCGGGTGGTGTCGCGGTACGCGTACACCCTGGGCCTCGTCGGCATCGTGCTGATGATGATCCCGGCGGTCCTGCCCGCCAGCCTCTCCGAGGTGAACGGCGCGAAGCTGTGGATCCGCCTCGGTCCGGTCACGATCCAGCCCGGTGAGTTCGCCAAGCTGGCCCTGGTGTCGTTCTTCGCCTACTACCTGGTCCGCAAGCGCGAGGTTCTGTCGCTGGCCAGCCACCGGGTTCTCGGCGTCGACTTCCCGCGCGGCCGCGACCTCGGCCCGGTTCTGACGGTGTGGCTGTTCAGCCTCCTGGTGCTGGTCTTCGAGAAGGACCTCGGCACCGCGCTGCTCTACTTCGGCCTCTTCGTCGTCACCCTCTACGTCGCGACCGAGCGGTCCAGCTGGCTGATCATCGGCCTGGTCCTGTTCTTCGGCGGCGTCTACGTCGCGTATCTGCTCGGCGAAACGGTGGGCGGTCCGTTCGCGAACTTCTACGACCGGGCCGAGATCTGGCTCGACCCGTTCGCCGCGAAGAACTACGAGCGGGAGAGCGGGAACAGCTACCAGCTGGTCCAGGGCCTGCTGGGTCTGGGCACCGGCGGCCTGTTCGGCACCGGCCCGGGGGCTGGATCGCCGTTCAAGGTGCCCGAGGTCCGCACCGACTTCATCTTCGCCGGCCTGGGTGAGGAGATCGGCCTGTTCGGCCTGGCCGCCCTGCTGATCATCTACCTGTTGATCGTGGAGCGCGGCCTGCACGCGGCCCTGGCGGTGCGTGACTCGTTCGGCAAGCTGGTCGCCGGCGGTCTGGCCTTCACCCTCGGCCTCCAGGTCTTCGTGATCCTCGGCGGCATCACCGGCCTGATCCCGCTGACCGGCCAGACCACACCGTTCCTCTCCGCCGGTGGCTCCTCGCTGATGGCGAACTGGTTGCTGATCGCCATGCTGCTACGGATCTCCGACGCGGCACGCCGGCCCGCGAACACCCCGGCGGAACGAGCCAGCGGACCGAAGAAGGCCCCCACCCAGCTGCACGGCGCCATGACGGAGGTGATCAAGCCGTGAACGCCCCTCTCCGACGTGCCGGTGTCGTCATCCTCGTCCTGTTCGCGCTGATCTTCGGCAAACTGAACTGGGTTCAGGCGTACAAGGCCGACGAGTACCGCAACGACGCCCGCAACAAGCGAGTCCAGATCGCCGAGTACGAACGGCCCCGTGGCGTGATCCAGGCGGCCGGCGGCGAGACCGTCGCCCAGAACACCGAGACCGAGGGCGAGCTCAAGTACCAGCGGATCTACCCGAAGAAGGAGATCTACGCGCCGGTGCTCGGCTACAAGCCGGTCAATCTGAGCGCGGTCGGGGTCGAGCAGTTCGAGAACGACATCCTCTCCGGCTCCAGTGACAAACTCTTCGCCGACCGGCTCAGCGACATGTTCACCGGTGACAAGACCGGTGGCGGCAACATCGTGCTGTCGCTGATCCCGCGTGCGCAGGAGGTCGCCTGGAAGCAGATGACCAACAACCAGCGCGGCGTGACCAAGGGCGCGGCGGTCGCGATCGACCCCAACACGGGCGCGATCCAGGCGATGGTCTCGATGCCCAGCTACAACCCGAACCCGCTGGCCAGCCACGACGACAAGGTCGCGTTCGAGGCGTACAAGAAGCTCGACGCCGACAAGGACCAGCCGTTGCTGAACCGGGCCGTGGCGAACACCCTGCCACCCGGCTCGACCTTCAAGGTGCTGATCTCGGCGGCGGCCCTGGAGAACGGCTACAACGTCGACAGCGAGATCCCGGCGGGCGGCGTCTACCAGGAGGGTGGCGCGACGATCAAGAACGCCGAGGACGAGATCTGCCCTGACAGCGAGGTCACTCTCAAGACCGCGCTGACCCAGAGCTGTAACACCGGCTACGCGAAGCTCGGCGTGAAGCTCGGCCGCGATGTGGTGATCGACACAGCGAAGAAGTGGGGCTTCGAGGACGAGGCGCTGCACGTGGGCGACCTCGAGGCGGCCGACAAGGGCCTGCCGGTGGCGGCCAGCCGGACCGGCCCCATCGCCAACGAGGACGGCACCGTCGACAAGTCCGCGCTCGCCCAGTCGTCGATCGGTCAGCGGGACGTCCGGATGACCCCGCTGCAGGGTGCGCTGATCGCCGCGACGGTCGCCAACAACGGTACGCAAATGCGGCCCTACCTGGTGCAACAGCAGCTCGACGCGGACCGGCGGACGATCTACACCGCCAACCCGAAACCGCTTCGCCAGCCGACCAGCTCCGGCGTAGCCGAAGGCCTCAAAGAGATGATGATCAGTGTCGTCGAGAACGGCACCGGCAAGAGCGCTCAGATCAGTGGCTTCACCGTCGGCGGCAAGACCGGTACCGCGGACACGTCCGAAGGCGCGAATCCGCACGGGTGGTTCATCGGCTTCGCGTACGACGAGGACGGTAAGGCGGTGTCCGCGGTGTGCGTCATGCTGGAGAACGTGCCCGGTGGCCATGCCAGCGGCGAGGCAGCCCGGATCGCCGGGCTCATCATGAAGGCCGCGGCGGGCCGGGGAGGGGACTGACATGATCCGGCCCGGGGTCATGCTCGGTGGGCGATACCGCTTGGAGGAGCGGATCGCCGGCGGTGGCATGGGCGATGTCTGGCGCGGCACGGACGACGTGCTGGGCCGGACCGTCGCGGTCAAGATCCTGCTGCCCGCGCTGCTCGACGAGCCGGGCTTCGCCGAACGGTTCCGTGGCGAGGCGCGGACCATGGCGACCATCAACCATCCCGGCGTCGTGGACGTCTACGACTACGGCAGTGACCAGCAGATCGCCTTCCTGGTCATGGAGTATGTCGAGGGCGACGCACTCTCCCGGACCCTGAGCCGGGTCGGCCGCCTGACGCCGGCGCGGACCATGGCGCTCGTCGCGCAGGCCGCCGACGCGTTGCAGGCGGCGCACGGCAACGGCATCGTTCACCGAGACGTCAAACCAGGCAATCTTCTGGTACGGCCGAACGGCACCCTGGTCCTCACCGACTTCGGTATCGCCCGTTCCGCCCTGGTCGGACAGCTGACGGTGGCCGGCGCGGTGCTCGGCACGGCGTCGTACATCTCTCCCGAGCAGGCCGCCGGTGACGTCGCGACCGCAGCGTCCGATGTGTATGCGCTCGGCGTCGTGGCGTACCAGTGCCTCTCCGGTCATCGCCCGTTCGACGGGGCCACCCCCATCGAGATCGCGATGAAGCACGTGCGGGAGACGCCGCGCCCGCTTCCGGCCGACATACCGCCCGCGGTCCGCGCCATCGTGGAACGAGCCATGGCCAAGGACCCGGCCGCCCGCTGGCCGAGCGCCTCGGCGATGGCCGCGGTGGCCCGGCAGGCGGCGTCGTCGCTGACGACCGCGCAGCAGCCGGTCGCCCCGCAGTCCGCTCCGCCGGTGCACAACTCGCATCCGACGAGCGCGCCGCCGAACCGTCCGCAGTCGGGTGGGCCCACGTCGGGCGCCGCACGTGCGGCGGTGCCACGGCCGGTGTCCGGTGCTCGGGGCGCGGCATCCGTGCCGTCGGCTCCGCCGGTCTCCCAGCCGATGTCGCCGGCGCCTCCGCCGTACCGGCCGCAGTCGGCGCCGCCGGCGAACGCGTACCATCCACAGCCGTCAGCCGCGAAGCCGGAGAGCTCCTTCGGTCGTCAGGTGCTGGTGGTCCTCGCCGTGGTGCTGGCTCTGCTGGTGCTGCTCTGCGCCGGGGTCATCTCTTTCCTGTTACGACATGGCAACGGCATCGCCGCCCCAAGCAGCACGCTGGGTCATCACAGCAGCTCTGGGGCTATCCTCCGCTCGGGCGTGGTCGTCGACCCTGTGTCGGTGGCGTCGTACCGTCTTAGAAAGGCCGATACCCAGCTCGGCTGGATCCGACCGAACGAAGGACGACAGACGTTATGACGGCGCAGGCCCGCCTGCTCGGTGGCCGGTATCAGGTCGGTGAGCTGCTCGGATACGGCGGCATGGCCGAGGTGCACCGGGGGCGTGACCTACGCCTCGGGCGCGACGTCGCCATCAAGATGCTCCGGACAGACCTGGCCCGCGACGCCACGTTCCAGGAGCGGTTCCGTCGTGAGGCACAGAACTCGGCCGCCTTGAACCACCCGGCGATCGTCGCCGTCTACGACACCGGCGAGGAGATCTCGGCGACCGGCGAGAAGCTGCCGTTCATCGTGATGGAGTTCGTCAACGGGCGGACCCTGAAGGAGGTGCTCGCTCAGGAGCAGCGGCTGCAGCCACGCCGCGCCCTGGAGATCATCGCCGACATCTGCGCCGCACTGGAGTTCAGCCACCGGCACGGGATCATCCACCGGGACATCAAACCCGGCAACGTGATGATCACGCAGAACGGCCAGGTCAAGGTGATGGACTTCGGCATCGCCCGGGCCCTCGCCAGCGGCGCCACCACCATGACGCAGACCAGCGCGGTCATCGGCACCGCGCAGTATCTCTCCCCCGAGCAGGCGCGCGGCGAGTCCGTCGACGCCCGCTCGGATGTCTATGCGGCAGGTTGTGTCCTCTTCGAACTCGTCATCGGGCACCCGCCGTTCGTCGGCGACAGCCCGGTCAGCGTCGCCTACCAGCACGTCCGCGAGGAGCCGCGGGTTCCCAGCTCGGTCAACCGCGAGATCCCGCCGGACATCGACGCGATCGTGCTGAAGGCCCTGGCCAAGAACCCGCTGAACCGCTACCAGAGCGCCCAGGAGATGCGCGCCGACGCGCTGCGTGCCGTCTCCGGCCGCCCGGTGATGGCGACCCCGGTGATGAGCCAGGCGGAGACCGTGGCGATGCAGGGCGGCCCGCGCCAGTGGCCGCCGCAGGGCGCCACCACCATCCAGCGGCCGATCCCGGCGTCGATGGGCGCTCCGCAAAAGCCGGAGAGCCGGTCGTCGTGGGTGATGGCGGTGGTCGCCGGTCTCGCGGTCCTGGTCGTGGTCGTTCTCGGCGTCGCCCTGGCGATGTCGAAGTCCAACAACAACGACAACAACAAGACCAACACGCCCGAGACCGCCGTCATGCCGGACCTCAAAGGGTTGAAACCCGCCGAGGCCGAGGCCGAACTCACCCGGGTGGGTCTGACCCAATTCACCGCCCAGGCCCCGGAGACCAAGAACGACTGCGACGGCACGGTCGTCGGTCAGGACCCGGGAAAGGGCGCGACGGTCGAGAAGACCGCGAAGGTCAGCTACAAGGTCTGCAACGCGCCCGACCCGGTGGAGGTGCCGAAGGATCTGATCGGTGGCACCGCCAATGCCGCCGAGGCGCGACTGACCAGTCTCGGTCTCCGGGCCGACATCCAGTCGGTGAACAGCTCCGCCGAGAAGGACCGCGTACTCGACGTCGAGAAGGCTGGATCCGAGGTCGACCCGGGCACCACGATCACCGTCAAGGTCTCCAACAACGCGCTGGTGAAGGTGCCGGACGTGGAGAACAAGCCGTTCGAGGGCGCACAGGCGCTCCTCGAGGCCCAGGATCTGATCGCCGAGCCGAGTTTCGTGCAGGCCGACGGCGTCCCCGGCACCGTGATCAGCCAGGACATCAAGCCCAACAAGGAAGTCAAACGGAACACGAAGGTCAAGCTCACCGTGATCGGCGAGCCCGACCCCAATCCGGACCCGAGTTCGTCGAGCGGCACCGGCGAGGGCGGCGGCGAGGAACAGCCCTGACCGACTGATACGACGAAGGCCGGTGACCCGTGAGGGACACCGGCCTTTCTCGTACGGTCGCGGCGGTTACGCGGTGGCGAAGGCGGCCCGGCGACGGCTCTCCACCTCGGCGGCCAGCGGCGGCGCCTTCTCCAGCGCCGACGGCAGACCACACGAGGCGAGCCAGTTCGCCAGCATGGTGTGACCGCCTTCGGTCAGCACCGACTCGGGGTGGAACTGCACGCCCTCGATCGGCAGCTCACGGTGCCGCATCGCCATGACGACACCCGAGTCGGTCGTCCCGGTCACCTCGATCTCGGCCGGCAGCGTCTCCGGCAGCACGGCCAGCGAGTGGTAGCGGGTCGCGGTGAACGGATCCGGCAGACCGGCCAGCACGCCGGCGCCCTTGTGGTGCACCTCGGACGTCTTGCCGTGCAGCAGCTCCGGAGCACGGGCCACGGTCGCCCCGAACGCGGCGCCGATCGCCTGGTGGCCGAGGCACACGCCGAACATCGGGATCGTCCCGGCGTACTCCTTGATCACATCCATCATGATCCCGGCGCGGGTCGGCTCGCCCGGGCCCGGCGAGAGCAGGATGCCGGCCGCACCGAACCCGGCCACGTCGGCGACCGAGATCTCGTCGTTGCGGCGCACCTCGCACTCGGCGCCCAGCTGACCCAGGTACTGCACCAGGTTGAACACGAACGAGTCGTAGTTGTCGATCACCAGAATGCGCACGTCATCACCTGCTGGGGCTCGGATGGGGCTGGTTGGAGGTGGTGTCGTAGGGAACCTCGTCGGGACCCTCGTCGCCTGGAATGGTGGCACCGGAGTCCTCCCCGGTGCCGGCCTCGACCTGCACGTCGTCGAACGGCAGGAACGGGGTGGCCCACGGAAAGACCACATACCAGAGCAGGGTCCCGATCGTCGCTATCAGCACGAGCGAGAAGGACAGCTTGCTCCAGACGCCGCCCGGCAGCTTGCGCCAGATCCACGCGTACATCGCCGTCAGGGGGCTTTCATCTCGGCCGGCATGCCGGCGTCGGGCAGGGCCTGATCCCGGGGGACCGTCTTGACCAGCTCGGCGTGGATGATCAGGCGCTCGTAGTTGTTGAATTTCGGGTTGCAGGTGGTGAGCGTGAGCAGCGCCTGGGTCGGTTTGGCCTTGGGCTTGCCCGGCACCGGGGCGACCACCTCGACCTGGTTCGGCTTCACGACCTCCTGCTGGTAGACGTGGTAGACGTACCAGCTCTCCCGCGTCTCTACACCGATGACGTCGCCGTCCTGCAACTCGTCGAGCCGCCAGAAGATCTTCCGGACCCGGTGACCGGCGACCGAGAAGTTGCCGACCTGGCCGGGCTTCGCGGTGTCCGGGTAGTGGCCCGGCGCGTACCGGATGTCGTCGGGCTGGACGCCGTCGACGACCACCCACTTCTTGTCCAGCTTCGGGATGTAGAGCCGGCCCACCAGATCGGCGCCGGGCGCCTTCGGGGCCTTCACGGCCGAGCTCGCGGTCGGGGCCACCGTCGGGTCGGCCCACGCCTGATCCAGCTCCGAGCCGAGAGTGTCCTGCTCGGCATCGACCGCAGCCGAGTTGCCGAAGACCTGATAACCGGCGAAGAGCAGCACCACGAGACCGAAAGTGATCATCAGCTCGCCGGACGTGCGGATGCCGGTGCGGATCCGGGAACCCACGGTCGGGCGGGTCAGCTCGGAGTAGACGCTCTTGTAGCCCTCGTCGGTCTGTTCGGGGCGCAGCTTGACCACGCGCTCACCGCGTTTCGCCTTCGTGTCCTCGGCCGGTTCAGCCTCGGTCTCCTCGGGAACGCCGCCGGAGTGCGCCGCGGCGGGTGACACCGACGCGGCTCCCAGAGCGGCGTCCGGACCGGCCGCATCACGCGCGGCCTGCGCTGCGGCGCCGGGCGGAGGAACTGCGGGCGCGGCCGGGCGGGCGGGAGTCACCGCTGGCAGAATCCCGGTCGGAGCATCGATGGTACGGATGACAGCGGTCACGCTCGGATCCCGCGTGGGCCCGGCCGTCCACGCCGGAGCCGACTCACCCTGCCGATCGCCGCCCTGCCAGTCACCACCCTGCCAGTCGCCGGGCAGCCTTTCGCCGGCGTGCCGGTCGGCACCCTGCCAGTCGCCGGGCAGCCGGTCACCGGCCTGCTTTTCGCCGGCGTGCCGGTCGCCACCCTGCCGGTCGCCACCCTGCCGGTCGTCGGCCTGCCTGTCACCGGCCTGCCTGTCGCCGGGCAGCCAATCGGCCGGGGCAGTTGGAGTGCCGGCCTGCTCCGGGGGAGGCCAGCCGGTGCCGGATCCATAATCGGTCCGAGACCAGCCTTGCTGCGCGCGGCCCTGCTGATCGGCAGTGGGCGCCCACGCCGTCGTCGCGCCGTCGTAGGAGCCCGCCGTGTTGAGCGCCTGAGGGTGCGAACCCGCGGGCGCTGCCAGCGGATCCGTCGCCACGGACGGTGCCGGGGCGGTCTGATTCCGGGGCGGCGCGGGAACCGGCATGCTCAACGCGCCGTGCGCGGCAGACGGTGCAGGCATATTCAACGTGCCCTGCGCGGCGGACGATGCAGGCATGCTGAATGTGCCATGCGCGGCGGATGGTGCGGGCATGTTCAAGGTGCCGTGCGCGGCAGACGGGGCGGGCATGTTCAATGTGCCCTGCGCGGCGGATGGTGCGGGCATGTTCAACGCGCCGTGCGCGGCCGACGGTGCGGGCATGCTCAATGCGCCGTGCGCCGGGGGCTGGGCGGGATGACCGTTTCCGGCACCCGGCACGGTGGTCGAAACCGAGGAGCCATGGGCAACCGCGGAGGTCGCCACCGGAAGCGCCTGCGTGGCCGCTGCGACAGCCGAACCGTGACCGCCGGCCGAGCCCGGTGCGCCGGGGAATCCGTGCCCGCCGGCCGAAGCCGGTGAGCCGGTGGCAGCGGTCGGGGCAGGGAAGCCATTGGTGCCGGCCGAGCCGGGGAACCCGTGAGCGCCGGTCGAGGCCGGAAAGCCGGACGCTGACGCCTGGGAGCCGGTCGCTCCGGCCGGGGCGGGGAAGCCGTTGGCATAGGCGGGGGTGCTGGTGTCGTGCATCGCGGCCGACGGCGCAGGACTGGACGCTGCCGCCGGGCCGGGGAATCCGTGGCTGCCGGCCGAGCCCGGGGAGCCGGTAGCAGCGGTCGGCGTCGAAAGTCCGTGACCGCCAGCCGAGGCCGGGGCGGGGAAGCCGTTGGCGGCGGCCGGGGCGGGAGAGCCGTTGGCGGCGGCCGGGGCGGGAGAGCCGTTGGCAGCGGCCGGAGCAGGGAAGCCGCCAGCCGAGGCCGGGGCAGGGAAGCCGTTGGCGGCGGCAGGGGCGGGGAAGCCGTTGGCGGCGGCCGGGGTGGTGGGGACGTGCGCGCCGGCCGGGGTGGGAGACCCCGGCGTGCTGGCCGGAGCCGGGAAACCCGGCGCGGAAGCAGCGGCGCCCGGGGCGACCGGCTGGGTCGGGGCGCCCGATCGCAGGGTCGCGGCGGCGAGCGAGGTGTCGATCCTGGCGGTCGGGGTCGCGTTCCATGACGGCTGCGCGGGCGGCGACACCGGCTCCGAGTGCGGCGCGGCGCGGCGTGGCGTGTATCCACCCGCCTGCGCCCCGTTGAGCGGCTCGCTGACCGGCCCGGACGGCCCGACCGGGGTCACGGTGGGCGAAACAGCGCCACGGCTGCCCAGATCGTCCCTGAGGGCCGCTGATCCGGCGGCCTCCTCGGCAGCCCGTCGCCGGGCCGCCGCGGCCGCGGCGCTGATCTCGTCGTGGGCGGGCGGCGAGGCCGGCGGGTGGGGGTCGACGTTGGTGCCGGGGCCGGCGGGGGACGTGAGCGGCCCGCCGGGGACGCCGTCGGGTGCGGTGTCGGTGATCCGCGGGATGTACGCGGTCTGGGCGTCGCCGTCGGGCGCGCGGTGCCGGCCCGAGCCGGACGGGTTCGCGGGGTACTCCGGGGGAACCATCACCGGGCAGCCTGCGCCGATCGGAGGTCGGTCGATCCGTCGTACGCCTGCACTGTCACGTTCTTCTCCACCTTTTCCGTGTAACCGAGCCCGAAGTCGGTGACGGCCTCCCGGAACTGCCTGACTCCCTCTGACGAGTCCAACGCGCGATCAAGCGCTGTGGGTTCGCCGATCGCGGTGATCTTGAAAGGCGGTGAGAAGAACTGGCCGTGAAGGAGCAGCGTGTTGCCGACACAGCGTACCGCGCTCGTGGAGATCACACGGATATCCATGATTGTCATGGCTTCCGCGCCACCTGCCCACAACGCGTTCACCACGGCCTGCACGTCACCCTGGTGGACGACGAGATCGTCGTTGTCCGGGGCGTTGTCGCCGAAGTCGCTGCCGCGGCGGGGGGAGTCGTTGAGGGTCACCGTCATGCCGGGGCCCTGCAGATCGGAGAATCCGGCCGACTGGCGTAACACGTTGGCCTGGTCCTGGGCGGGTGGATCGAGCGCGGCCAGCCGGCTGGTCTGCTGGTCGACCTGGGCACGCAGGTCGGCGGCCTTCTTCTCGTTGGTGGCCAGCCGGTCCCGCTTCTCGGCGATCAGTTGAGTCAAACGCGGCCGGCGGTCGTCGCGCAGTGCCGTACCGTCAGCGGTGGTCGCCGACGTCGTGAAGAGCAGACCCGCCGCCAGCGCGATCAGCGGCACCCCCGCGGACCAGATCGATCTGCGGCGGTCACGCCGTGGCCGGAGGCCGCGTGCGACGCGCCGGAGCACGAGCCGCCAGGAGGCCCCACCGGCGTCGTTCTGAACGCCGCCAACCCCTCGAAAAGCCACCCAGCCCCCTCAAGAACAGACGCTCGGGGTATTTTCTCGCCCCGGCGGGTGCCTGTCTGCGTACCGCCTTGACTACGCTAGCGGTCGAACAGTATTCGCCACGGGCAGCATTCGGGAGTTCCGGAGCCGCTCAGCGGTGGGTTGTTCACCACTTGTTGCCCTCAGGAGATCGCCGTGCCCAAGTCAGTGGTTCGCAAGAAGAAGGTCTACACCCCGCCGTCGGACATCAACCCGGCGGTGAAGGGTGCGTCCAACAAGCCGAGTCCGGTCTGGGTGCCCGTCAGCGCGGTGGCCCTGATCGTCGTCGGCATCGCCTGGCTCGTCGTCTACTACCTGTCGTCACAGCAGTGGCCGGTCGCGAGCTGGGAGTACTGGAATCTGGCGGTCGGCTTCGGCTGCATGGTGGCGTCGCTGGGCCTGCTCTCTCGCTGGCGTTGAAACGCTGTTTCCCTTTCCGCCGCAGATACGTGAAAATCTCCGAAAGTTAGCGCACCCCTGCTCGTCCTGGGGTGCGCTTTCGGCGTGGGGCGCTTCCTCTTGACCGGTTGTCGCGCACCCTCTATTACTCGTGGGTAACATGGGCTGGCGCACCGCCGACCGAGGAGGCACCACATGGGCATCGCGCAGATAGTCGCCACCGTCTTGGCCGGGGCAATCACGGCGGTGGCCGTCTACCTGGCGGTCCGCGCCGTCATGACCATCACCGCGGTGATCCGGCAGGGTCAGCCCGATCCGGCCCGGTTCGCCGAGCCGGCGACGCGGACGAAAACCATGCTGGCGGAGACCGTCGGTCACACCAGGATGCTGAAGTGGTCCGCGATCGGTGCGGCGCACTGGTTCGTGATGTTCTCGTTCATCATCCTGTCGCTGCTGGTGCTGGAGGCCTACTTCGAGGTCGTGGCTCCGGCGATGGGCCTGCCGGTCATCGGCCACTGGACGATCTTCGGGCTGGTCACCGAGTGGTTCGGGATCCTGGGCACGATCGGCATCCTCTACCTGATCTTCGTGCGGCAGCGGAACAAGCCGGGCGTGGTCAAGAGGAGCCGGTTCCTGGGCTCGACCATGTGGCAGGCGTATTTCGTCGAGGCCGTCATCGTCGGGGTGCTGATCTTCGGCTTCCTGATCCGGGGCTTCAAGGTCGCCACCGACCACTTCGAGTACCCGCTGTGGGCCACCCCGGTGAGCCACGCGGTCGGCTCGATCCTCCCCGCCTGGGAGGACGGCGCCACCTGGATGGCGCTCATCAAGATCTGCATCTCGATGACCTGGCTGATCACCATCTCGCTGAACCCGACGATGGGTGTGGCCTGGCACCGATTCCTGGCGTTCTTCAACATCTACTTCAAGCGCAGCCCGGAGAAGCCGGCCGGCTCGGGTCTCGGCGCGCTGAAGCCGATGATGAGCGACGGCAAGCCCCTCGACTTCGAGGAGGCCGACCCGGAGAAGGACCTCTTCGGTGTCAACCAGATCGAGCAGTTCACCTGGAAGGGCCTGCTCGACTTCTCCACCTGCACCGAGTGCGGCCGCTGCCAGTCGCAGTGCCCGGCGTGGAACACTGCCAAGCCGCTGTCACCCAAACTCCTCGTGCTGTCGTTGCGCGATCACGCGTACGCCAAAGCCCCTTATCTCCTCGCCGGAGGCGGGAAAGATCTGATGGGCGAGGAGAAGGCCACCGAGGCCCAGCTCGCGCACATGGACGTCCTCGCCCTCGCCGAGGGCAACC
This sequence comes from Actinoplanes philippinensis, assembly GCF_900113015.1. Taxonomy (GTDB): domain Bacteria; phylum Actinomycetota; class Actinomycetes; order Mycobacteriales; family Micromonosporaceae; genus Actinoplanes; species Actinoplanes philippinensis. The sequence continues at coordinate 109,192 of NZ_FONV01000017.1, read as the reverse complement.
GCCCGCTGATCGGCACCGCCGAGGACCAGGGCGTCATCGACCCGGACGTGCTCTGGTCCTGCACCACCTGCGGCGCGTGCGTCGAGCAGTGCCCGGTCGACATCGAGCACATCGACCACATCGTCGACATGCGCCGTTACCAGGTGCTGATCGAGTCGAGCTTCCCCTCCGAGGCCGGCGTGATGCTGCGCAACCTGGAGAACAAGGGCAACCCGTGGGGCGCCCCGCAGAACACCCGCGAGGACTGGACCAAGGGTCTCGACTTCGAGGTGCCGCGAGTCGGCGAGGTCGAGGACTTCGAATATCTGTTCTGGGTCGGGTGTGCCGGCGCGTTCGAGGACCGGGCGAAGAAGACCACCCGCGCGGTGGCCACACTGCTGCACGAGGCCGGCGTCAACTACGCGATCCTCGGCGAGGGCGAGACCTGCTCCGGCGACCCGGCCCGGCGGATCGGCAACGAGTTCATCTTCCAGATGCTCGCTCAGCAGAACGTCGAGACGCTGCAGGAGGCCAACGTCAAGAAGATCGTGGCCACCTGCCCGCACTGCTTCAACACCCTGGGCAACGAGTACGAGCAGCTCGGCCTCAAGGTCGAGGTGGTGCACCACACCCAGCTCCTGGCCCACCTGGTCAAGCAGGGCAAACTCACCCCGGTCCAGCCGATCGACGGTGACGTGACCTACCACGACCCCTGCTACCTGGGCCGGCACAACCGGGTCTTCGACGCGCCCCGGGAGGTGCTCGGTGAGGCCGCCAACCTGATCGAGATGCCGCGTAACCAGGAGCGTTCCTTCTGCTGCGGCGCCGGCGGCGCCCGCATGTGGATGGAGGAGCGGATCGGCAAGCGGATCAACGTGGAGCGGACCGAGGAGGCCCTGGCCACCGGCGCCAAGACGATCGCGGTCGGCTGCCCGTTCTGCTACACCATGATCGGCGACGGGGTCACCGGCAAGGGCAAGCAGGAAGAGGTCGAAGTGGTCGACGTGGCCACCGTCCTGCTCCGCTCGCTGAAACAGGAAGCCTGATCGTTCTCTCGTCCGTGGCCGGCAGCTCAGCTGCCGGCCACACCTGTTTACGCCGGACCGGTGACAGCACGGTTGGTGGCGAATGGCCCCGGTCCGGCACAATGAGGTCCGAGGTGAAGCGATCATGGACGGCCTGCTCCTGACCGCGGTGCTCCCGTTGGTGGCCTTTGCGCTGCTCACGGCGGGCAACGCGTTTTTCGTGGCGGCCGAGTTCGGGTTGGTGACCGTCGATCGTGCGGAGATCGACACCCGGGCCACCGCGGGCGATCGAGCGGCCGGCCGGGTCCGGACCGCCCTGCACGAGCTGTCCTTCCAGCTCTCCGGCGCACAGCTCGGCATCACGCTCACCGCGCTGCTCACCGGATACCTGGCCGAGCCGGCCCTCTCCGAGCTCTTCATCCCGCTGATCGAGCCGGTCGCCGGCGCCTCCACCGACACCGTCACACACGTGATCGCCCTGGTGGTGGCCACCCTGGTCTCGATGCTCTTCGGTGAGCTGGTGCCGAAGAACGCGGCACTCGCCCGGCCGATGGGCATCGCGCTGCGCACGGCGGCACCCCTGCGTACCTTCTCGATCGTCTTCAAATGGCTGATCGCCGCGCTCAACGGCACGGCGAACTGGCTGGTCCGGCGCCTCGGCATCGAGCCTCAGGAGGAGCTGGCCAGCGCCCGCTCCCCGGAGGAGCTCGGCCTGCTCGCCGCGATCAGCGCCTCGGCCGGCGCGCTGCCCGCCGAGACCGCCACCCTGCTGCGCCGGACCATCCGGTTCGGGGAGAAACGGGCGGCCAAGGCGATGACCCCGCGGGTCGACGTCGTCGGGCTCAAGACCACCGCGACCGTCGCGGACCTCATCACGGTGGCGCGTGAGACCGGTCACACCCGATTTCCGGTGTACGAGGTGACGCTCGACGTGGTCACCGGAGTGGTCGGCGTGAACGACGCTCTCGGCGTGCCACCCGAGCGACGGGCCGCGACCCGTGTCTCCACCCTCGCCCGGGAGCCGGTCTACGTGCCGGAGAGCCTCAACCTGGACAAGGTGCTCGAGGTGCTGCGGACGGCCGGCGCCGACCTGGCCATCGTGGTCGACGAGTACGGCGGCACCGACGGCGTCGTCACGATCGAGGACCTGGTCGAGGAGCTGGTGGGCGAGATCGCCGACGAGCACGACGCCGACCTCGACGAGACCGGCACACAGGAGCTGACCGCCCCCGGCGGGGAGAAGACGTTCCTGGTGGACGGGCTGCTCCGGGAGGACGAGGTGCACGAGCAGACCGGCTTCCGGCTGCCCGAGGGGCCCTACGAGACGCTGGCCGGCTTCCTGCTGGCCCGCCTCGGGCACATCCCGGTCGCCGGCGAGTCGCTGGAGGAGCACGGGTGGGAGTTCACCGTGATGGAGGTCGACCGGCACCGCATCGAGCAGGTGCGCGTGGTCGCCCCGCCGGAGCCGTCCGATGACTGAGCTGCTCTTCGTCGCGGTTCTGCTGATCGGAAACGGTCTCTTCGTAGGTGGCGAGTTCGCACTGATCGCGTCTCGGCGTACCGCGCTGGAGCCGTTGGCGGAGACCTCGCAGGCGGCCCGCTGGGCGCTGTCGGCGATGAGCCAGATCCCGCTGATGATCGCCGGCGCCCAGCTCGGCATCACCATCTGCACGCTGGTCCTCGGCGCGATCGCCGAGCCGACCGTCGCGCACCTGCTGGAGACGCCGTTCCATGCGATCGGCCTGCCGGACAACGCGGTGCACCCGATCGCCTTCGTGCTGGCGCTGATGATCGTGACGTTCCTGCACACGGTCGTCGGCGAGATGGTGCCGAAGAACATCACGCTGGCCGGTCCGGAGCGGTCCGCGCTCATCCTCGGCCCGTTCATGCTGGCCTTCTGCATCGCCACCAAACCGCTGCTCAACGCGATGCGCTGGGCCTCCCGCAACATCCTCAAGCTGTGGAAGATCGAGACCACCGACGCGGTCAAGACGGTCTTCACCGCCGAGGAGCTGGCCGGCATGGTCACCCAGGCCCGCAGCGAGGGGCTGCTCGGCTCCGAGCAGTACGCCCGGATCCACGCCGCGCTCGGCCTCAGCAACCGCACCGCCGCCGACACCCTGCTGCCCTGGTCACGGGTCACCACCGTGGCCGCCGACGTGTCGCCCGCGACGCTCGAAGCGGTCGCCACCCGCAGCGGCCGGTCCCGGTTTCCGGTGGTCCAGCGCGACACCCGGCGGGTGCTGGGATTCGTGCACGTCAAAGACATCCTGGGGTACGGCGGAGCCCAGCGCCGCCTCCCGGTGCCCGCCGAAGTGATCCGCCCGCTGGCGGTGGTGCCGCCGGACCGCAGCCTCGCCGATCTGCTGCTCACCATGCGCCGCGACCGCCTGCACATCGTGCTGGTCAGCGACGGGCGCCGGCCGCTCGGTGTGATCACTCTCGACGACGTGCTGCACGCGGTGATCGGCGAACCGTCCGGAGCAGCGCATTCGGCGTCACGGATGCGGTGATCTGCGTTACCCCGTTTCGGAGTCGGTAGTTCGGTCTACCGCTTTCGAGTGCTTTTCGGCGGTTTCGGTGCGCCCGTTCGCGACTTAGGCATCATTCCGGACAATTGGCGCATGCTTCACTTCCGGCGGCGCGTCGTACCGATCGGTGTCCTGTCTGCGGCTCTCGTCCTGGCCGGGGTGTCACTCATCCTCCAGCGCACCCCGTCCGTCGCCGGGCCGCCCGTCAGCTCCGTACCCAACACAGTCCCGGCCACCTCCGGTGCGCCACTCCCCACCGGGCCCACGCCCATGGCGTCCCGGGCGGTGCCCGGATTCCTCGACAACGTCAGCGCCTTCTCCGCCCCTGTCACACCCGGCCAGATCCGGATAGCCGCAGCGCCGTTCGAAGTCCGGTACGACTTCGACGGCGGTGTCGGCCGGCCCATCTCCGACCTCACCGGCAGGCACGAACTGCGGCCCCTCGGACAGAACGGGGGCGCGCTCCGGCTCGTACCCCAAGGATCCGGTCTTGCCGTCGCCTACCCGGACCGGTGCACCCTCCCCCGGGAACGGGACTGCCCCCGGGCCATCCTCGAAGGCTTGCGCGACGACAGCCTCAACCCCGGCCGCCGGGCGCTGCGTTACGGCGCATCCATCCGGATGACCCACGCCGACCTCGCCGACGGGGCCAACGTGCTCCAGAAGGGGTACTCGGTCGGTGGGACGAGCCAGTACAAACTCCAGGTCGACCATCGGCAGGGCCATCCCAGTTGTGTGGTCGCCGGCCCCCGCACCGGCATCTACCGGGCCGAACCCTGGCTCAACGTCGCCGACGGCAACTGGCACGACCTGGAGTGCCGCCGAACCCCCGAACGCCTGATCACCGTCGTCGACGGCGTCCCCCGGGCCTGGGTGCCGATCCCGTCCCAGCTCTCCATCGCCAACGCCGAGCCCCTTCGCATCGGCGGCAAGGGGCCGGCCCCGGGCAACGACCAGTTCGCGGGCGCAATAGACGACGTCTTCATCGCCATCGGCAGCTGAAGCCCCACCCGAGGCCCGCCCCTCCAGCCCACCGTCCCGTCCTGTTCCGATGTGCTGGAGGCCGCTCGGGGCCGGCTGAGGTTTCTTGTTCCGGGGTTCGTGATGCCGCTAACCGGACTGCCGGAGCGTGCGCTCGCCGCCCTGCGGGCGACCGGCGTGCTCGCCATCGTCGATGCGCTCGTGCGAGGAGGCGAGCGGTCTCGGTGACGTGGCCGCATTTGGCGAGCACCGTGACGCGGTGTCCGAGGGCTCGGCCCTCGGGCAGATATGCGAAGAGGCCCGGTTCGCGCTTTCCGCGAACACGGGCCTCCGCCTCTGAGCGGGTGACGGGAATCGAACCCGCACTGTCAGCTTGGGAAGCTGATGTTCTGCCATTGAACTACACCCGCAAGCTGCCCCACTGTACCTGATTATCCGAGTCGGCGGCGGCGCGGCCCCACGATTGGCGGGGGTGATCCGCGAGGCGATGACACGGCGGCGGCCGGCGTGGGCGGCCCGCGCGCGGGCGAGCGGTCGGGCTGGGCTGGGGCGACGGGCGGCATGCCTCCGGTGATGGGGTCGTCGCCGGTGTCGGCACGCGGTCGTGGGAAGGGTGCGTGGTCAGCTGGCGACGGCCAGCAGGTTGGGCTTCGGGTGGGGGGCGCGCCAGGTCTGGGCGTAAGCCGGCAGGAATGGGGTGGCGGCCAGCGGGAGGGCGCCGGCTGGGCCGTGGCGGCGGAGCATGGCCTTGTCGATCGTCAGCTCGAACAAGCGCCAGTCGACGTCGGGCGAAGCGTGCAACGTGCCGGCCAGGTGGGCGATGATCCGCGGGTCTCGGACCGGGACGGCTCTGCCGGTCAGGGTGGCCTCGTCGTCGTTGTCCTCCGGTGGGTAGGCGTGGAGGGCGTAACGTCCATCGCGTTCGAGGTCGCGGCGCTTCGGGGAGTCGACGATGAAGCAGTAGAGGCCGTCGACGGTGAAGACCGGGGAGACCGGGTGGACCCGTGGGCCGCCGTCGGGGCGGATGGTCGCCAGGTAGCCCATGCCGGGACCGTACTGCTGCAGGAGCGCACGGATGCCGTCGGCGAGCGCCGGCTCGGCGGCGGCGAAATCGGACCAGGAAGCCATGACCGCATCCTATCGAACATATGTTCGACCCGGCCACCGAACACGCCGATGGGTGGCTGATCCGGGTGACTTCAGGCTGGTCGGTATGGTGTGGCGATGCTGCTCTCCGACCGTGACCTCGTCTCCGAAATCAAGGCGGGTGGGCTCTCGCTCGAGCCGTTCGAGCCGTCGCTCATGCAGCCGTCCAGCGTCGACGTGCGGCTGGACCGGTTCTTCCGGGTGTTCAACAACCACCTCTACACCCACATCGACCCGGCCGAGCAGCAGGATGAGCTGACCGCCCCGGTGGAGGTGGAGGATGGTCAGCCGTTCGTGTTGCATCCGGGCGAGTTCGTGCTGGCGTCCACGCTCGAGGTGATCACCATCGGGCAGGACCTGGCGGCTCGGCTGGAGGGGAAGAGCAGTCTGGGGCGGCTCGGTCTGCTGACCCATTCGACGGCCGGGTTCATCGACCCCGGGTTCTCCGGGCACGTGACGCTGGAGCTCTCCAACGTGGCCAACCTGCCGATCAAGCTCTGGCCGGGGATGAAGATCGGACAGCTGTGCATCTTCCGGCTGTCCAGCCCGGCTGAGCACCCGTACGGTTCGGCCGTCTACGGGTCCCGTTATCAGGGGCAGCGCGGTCCGACGGCCAGCCGCTCGGCGCAGAATTTCCGGACGTGGCCGACCCATTGAGGCTGACCGGCGAGACGCGGACCCGCCCCGGTCGTCGGTGAGCACGTAGCCGTACCCCCGAAGGTTTTCAAGCCAGCCGCCGGACCGGCAACCCGCGCGCCGAAGCCGTGCCGAGGACCTGCTCGATCTGTGCCGGGCTCAGCCCGGCCGTCGGGACCGGCAGGAACCGTGCGCCGCGCAGCCGGAAGAGCAACTGCCCGGAGAGATGTTCGACGGATCGGACGGCCCGCCAGGCGTACGCGTGCCGCGCCTCCGCGTCGGAGCTGGCGACGCCGCCCTCGCTGATCTCGTAGGTGGTGAGCCGCCCGGCCCGCAGGCCGCGCGCGGTGTGGTTGAGCAGGATCACCGGCACGAGCACGGCGAGCGCCGCCCCGCCGGCCAGCAGGCCCGCGCTGAGATCGCCGGTGACTCCCAGCAGAAGTGCCGCGACCAGCAGGAACGCCCACCCGGTGAAGCGGGCGGCGAGCACCGGGCGACGGAGGCCGTGCCGGGTGGCGGCGGCGATCAGCGCCGGATCGGCAACCGCGGTGATCTGGATCTGCACTCCAGAAAAGTACCTTTTGCCCGGCGCGGATCGACACCGTCCAGGTGGCCGACGGGGGTTCTACGATTGGCGGCGTGTATCTCATGATTTCGACGTACCTGAAGCCGCTCGACGAGGTCGACGCGGCGCGTGCCGACCACCTGGCCTTCGTCGACGAGCTGGAGAAGACGGGCTACGCGGTCACCGCCGGCCGGATGGACCCGCCGACCGGCGGCATCATCCTGCTGGACGTGGACACCGAGGCCGAGGCGCACGAGGTGATGGCCACGGACCCGTATGTGGTTCGTGGCCTGGCCTCCTACGCGGCGACCGGCTGGCATCCGACCCGGGGCGTGCTCGCCGGTTACCAGCGCGCCCGATAGTCCAATTTGTTTACGGGTCGAGGTCCATTCCGGTCAGCAGACCTCTGATCGCCAACTCGGCGGAGACCTCGGGCGGGCACTCGTCGACGATCACCGCCGCGCCCAGGTATCGGGAGCCGAGCAGTTCGCGCAGGCCGCGAGCCTGAGCCCCGGTGGCCGCCCAGTCGTCGACGACGAGGACACGGTCGCCGGGGCCGATCAGTCTCTCCCGGACGCCGAGCCGCTGGACGTCGCCGCGATGGTCGGTGGGCACGTCGGCCCAGATCATCGGCTCGGCGATGGCGCGGCGTGCCCCGGCCCGGTACGCCTCGACGAACCCCACCCCCAGCGCGCGTGCCACCAGCGGCCCGACCATGAATCCGGTCACCTCCGGCGAGACCACGACGGTCGGCCGGTCGGCGCGGAACAGGTCGCCGAGGGCCGGCCCGAGTCCGTCCAGGATGCGCGGGTCACGCCACCATCCGGAGCGGTCGCTGACCATGTAGTCGTGGCCGGGGCCGAGGTCGGTCCAGCGGAAGGCGGATCGGAGAAGATCACGGAGATCGTCGGTCACGCAGACATCCTGTCACCGGCCGCCGTTCTCGTTGGACCGACCGAATGACCGCGGTACCTACGGTGGGTCAGAACCGACTCAGCCTACGGGTCAAGTTGATGCCCGACGACAGGTCGATCGGGCATGCTGTTCGGCGGAACCATGCCTACTTTCATGGCGGGACGACACCCGCTGAGCCCAGGGAACCGCGCCGGGATCGGTGCGGCCCTCGTGCTGCTCGCGATCGTGTCCGCCGTGGAGCTGGCCGAGGGCCCCTATCCGCGGCTCGTGGGGCTGCTCGCCGCCGTGCCGTTCGTGGCCGCGATCTTCGCCGTCTGGCAGTTGGTGCTGGGCGCCGGAGTGGTCGCCACCGCGGTCGGGGCGCTTTTCGTCGCGCTGACGCCCTCCGCGGCTGCCGCCGGGCTGCCGCCGGACCATGCGGCCATACAAAATCTGGAGCTGGCCGGGCTGGTCAATCTGATGGGCGTCGTGCTGGCCACCGGCGTGGCGGCCGGTGGGGCCACCATCCGGCAGCGGCAGGCCGACAAGATCGCGGAGCTGTTGCGGCTGGCGGCGGTGGCCCAGCAGGCGGTGCTCCGGCCGATCGGGCCGCAGGTGGGCGCGCTGGCCGTGGCCGGCCGGTACATCTCGGCGACCGCCGCGGCGGACATCGGAGGGGACCTCTGCGAGGCCCTCAACACGCCTTACGGCGTCCGGATCATCATCGGGGACGTACGCGGAAAGGGCCTCGACGCGGTACGCCTGGCGAGCATCGTGCTCGGGTCGTACCGGCATGTGGCGTACGAGCGTGCCGATCTGAAGTCGATGGTGCAGGACCTGGACCGGGCGGTGGCCCGCAGTGTCGGCGACGAGGACTTCGTGACCGCGGCCCTGGTCGAGGAGCGGGGCGGCACGCTGACGATCGTCAACTGTGGACATCCGGCGCCGCTGCTGCTCCGGCGCGGCCAGGTCATTCCCTTGGAGCCGCCCGCGCCGGCGCCGCCGCTCGGCTTCATGCCCGAGGTGAAGGCGCGGGTGGAGCGGCTGGAACCGGGTGACCGGTTGCTGCTGTTCACCGACGGTCTGGGTGAGGCCCGCCGGGATGGTGAGTTCTTCCCGACCGCCGACCGTGCGTGGCGCCTGCTGGGCCACGGCACGGTCGGGGACGGTCTGGCGTCGCTGGAGACGGCCCTGGTCGACTGGGTCCACGGGCGTCTCGAGGACGACATCGCACTGGTTCTGCTGGAGTACGCCGGTCCGGACGGCGACGCTGCCGTCTCGGTGCCCAGCTGGGAGGTCGGAGCCGCGGGCAGCTGACCTCAGGCCGCGCTGTCCTCGGGCTCGACCGGGGCGGCCGGTGAGGTCGGCGCGGGTGCCGGTGGTGCCTGCTCGGGCTGGCGATGCCGCCCGACGTAGTTGCGCGGCTGGTTGGCCTGACGCGGCTCCGGGATCAGGTTCTTGAGCGTGGCGAACATGGCGTCCCCCCTGTTCGTAGCTGTCTATCCCTTAGAACGAGCCTTACCGGGCTTCGATACGTGATCAGCGCGTCGAAGTAGGCAAATGGCCGAACGGCTGTATCGACGGCCACCCGATCGGGGACCTCCGCCCCACGAAACGACGGACATGCGCCCCTTCCCGCTGGGTTCGCCCAGAAATCCTGGCCGGGTTGTCGCTGGCTACCGATGAGTAATAGAGTGGGGGTTACTGACGGGTAACTCGCGTCCGGAGAGCGGGGCCAAGCACCATGACGCACTACAAGAGCAACCTTCGTGACCTCCAGTTCAACCTGTTCGAGGTCTTCGGAGCCGAGAAGTCGCTCGGCCAGGCGCCGTTCGACGAGTTCGACCTCGAGTCCGCACGTGACGTGCTCGTCGAGGTCGACCGGCTGGCCCGCGAGGATCTCGCCGCCAGCTACACCGACGCGGACCGCAACCCACCGGTCTTCGACCCCGCGACGAACACCGCGCCGCTGCCGGAGTCGTTCAAGAAGTCCTACGAGACGTTCATGGCGTCCGAGTTCTGGCGGCTCGACCTGCCGACCGGCCTCGGCGGCACCCCGGCGCCGCGCAGCCTCGTCTGGGCCGTCGCCGAGCAGATCCTCGGTGCCAACGCCCCGGTCTGGATGTATTCGTCCGGTCCGTCCTTCGCCCACGTCGTGTGGATCGAGGGCACCGACGAGCAGAAGGAGTGGGCCAAGCTCTTCGTCGAGAAGCAGTGGGGCTCCACCATGGTCCTCACCGAGCCCGACGCCGGCTCGGACGTCGGCGCCGGCCGTGCCCGCGCGATCCCGCAGCCGGACGGCTCGTGGCACATCGAGGGCGTCAAGCGTTTCATCACCTCGGGTGAGCACGACCTGAGCGACAACATCATCCACTACGTCCTGGCCCGCCCGGTGGGCGTCGAGGGCGTGGGTGGCCCCGGCACCAAGGGCCTGTCGCTCTTCATCGTGCCGAAATACCACTTCGACCCGGCCACCGGTGAGCTCGGCGAGCGCAACGGCGTCTACGCCACCAACGTCGAGCACAAGATGGGCCTCAAGGTCTCCAACACGTGCGAGATGACCTTCGGCGAGCACGGCACCCCGGCCAAGGGCTGGCTGCTCGGCGAGGTGCACCAGGGCATCCGGCAGATGTTCATGATCATCGAGAACGCCCGGATGATGGTCGGCACGAAGGCGATCGCGACCCTGTCGACCGGTTACCTCAACGCGCTGGAGTATGCGAAGAACCGCGTACAGGGCGCCGACCTGGTGCAGAACACCGACAAGGCCGCGCCGCGGGTCACCATCACCCACCACCCGGACGTACGCCGTTCGCTGATGCTCCAGAAGTCGTACGCCGAGGCCCTTCGCGCCCTGGTCATCTACACCGCGACCTGGCAGGACAAGGTCGCCATCGCGCAGGCCGCCGGCGACGAGAAGGCCGCGAAGATCGCCAGCCACGTCAACGACTTCCTGCTGCCGCTGGTCAAGGGCGTCGGCTCGGAGCGGGCGTACGAGTTGCTCGGCGCCGAGTCGCTGCAGACCTTCGGCGGTTCCGGCTTCCTCCAGGACTACCCGCTGGAGCAGTACGTCCGGGACGCGAAGATCGACACCCTCTACGAGGGCACCACCGCGATCCAGAGCCTCGACCTGATCTTCCGCAAGATCGTGAAGGACGGCGGGCGTACGCTCGGCACTGTCGCCGCCGAGATTCAGGGCTTCGTCGAGAGCGAGGCCGGCAACGGTCAGCTCAAGAACGAGCGGCTCGCCCTCGGCAAGGCGCTCGGCGAGATGCAGAACATCCTCGGTGTCACCCTGGGCTGGCTGCAGGCCGTGCAGAACGGTGAGGCCCGTGAGCTCTACAAGATCGGCCTGAGCTCCCGCCGCATTCTGCTGGCCCTCGGCGACGTGATCCTCGCGTGGCTGCTGCTGCGCCAGGCCGAGGTCGCGCTGATCGCGCTGAACGGCGAGGTCTCCGAGGCGGACAAGAAGTTCTACACCGGCAAGGTGGCCGCGGCCCGCTTCTTCGTCGCGGAGATCCTGCCGCGGATCGGCGCCGACCGCCGGATCATCGAGAACACCACCCTCGACCTGATGGATCTGGACGAGGACGCGTTCTGATCAGACTTTTCCCACTCTCCTGAAAAAAGACTCGGGCCCGGCGGACAACGACGTCCGCCGGGCCCGAGTCTTTTCGGCGTTACGCGAACGTATCGACGTGCCGTATGATCACCTTCGAATTCCAGAGTGGATCTTTCCGGCACGGGGGCCTGAATGCGTATCGTCTCGTCTTCCCTGGTCGCCGCCTTGATGGTGGGGCTGGCTGCGGCTCCGGCGTCGGCTGCGACAGAGGACCGGATCCTGCCGGGCCGTCTGGTCGTCGGGCTGACCCCGGCCGGCAGCGCCGACACCGTTCTCGCCCGCATCGGCGACCTCGCGCTCGGCAGCCGTCCGGTGCCCGGGCTGAACGCCATCGTCGTCGACGTTCCGGCGGACAGGCGTATCGAAGCGGGTGACCGGGCACGCGGCGCCGGCGTCCGGCACGTGCAGCCCGATGTGAAGGTCACCACCGGGGTGGTGCCGGGCGACGCCGCCAAGGCCGGGTCTCTGGAGACGAACCGGGTGGCCGGCGCGCGCACCTGGGGGCCGGGGCGTGCGGGTGTCCTCGTCGCGGTGGTCGGCACCGGCGTGAGCCCGGCCGCGGAGCTGCCGGCCGCCCGTATCCGGCCCGGCCGCGACTTCGTGGGCGGCGACGAAGACGCGGCGGACGAGGACGGCAACGGCACGGCGGTCGCCGCAGTCATCGCCGGGACCGGCGACAGCGGCGTCTGCGCTGACTGCGACATCCTTCCGGTCCGGGTGCAGGGCGGCGTCGCCGACGGGAACGCCGTGGACCTCGCCGCCGGCATCGTCTGGGCCGCCGACCAGGGCGCTCGGGTCATCGCCGTCACCGGGACCACCGACTTCCCCACCTACCTGTTGAAGGACGCGGTCGCGCACGCCGAGGCCAAGGGCGCGCTGATCGTGAACGGGTCCGGGAGCACCGGGATCGTGCAGCCCCAGCACCCGGGAAACTACGGTGACGTGCTCACGGTCAGCACGGTGGACGGCTCGGGGCGCAAGAGCAGCAACACCAATCGGAACAACGCCTTCTACATCGACGTCGCGGCCGCCGACAACCTGTACGTCGCGGGCCGCTACCTGGCCGGCTCGTCGGCATCGGCGGCCGTCGTGGCCGGCGTCGCCGGTCTGGCCTTCGCCGCGAAACCCGGCGTGTCCGCCGCCCAGGTGCGCGACGCGGTCATCCGGGGCGCTATCCCGAGCCCGGAGCAGTCCTACGACCCGCCGATCCTCGACGCGTCCTATGTGCTGAACGCGATCGGTGGCGCCGACACCACGGCCCCTGTCGTGTCGACCGGCTTCACCGACGGCCAGGCGCTCGGTGACTGGATCGAGGTGCGTCCGACGGTGACCGACGACCACGCGGTGGCGCGTGTCGAGGTGCTGGTGGACGGCATCCTCATCGGGGAACGGTCGCGGCCCTGGGACCAGCCCGTCTGGATCGACCCCTCGGTGGGCGGCGCCGGGTCGCGGACGATCACGGTCCGGGCTCATGACTACGCCGGCAACGTCGGCGAGAAGGCCACGACTGTGACCTTCGACACTTCCGCACCGGCGGTCACGATCGACTCGCCGAGTCCGGCGCCGTTCCTGCGTAACCCGGTAGACGTCGTCGCCACGGTGACCGGCGAGGCGACCCGGGTCTACGCCAACGGCATGCCGATGACCCGGCTGCCGGGCACCGACCGGTGGAAGGCGACGATCCAGGTGCGGAACAATGCCGGCCCGCTGTTCGGGGTGACCGCCTACGACGCGGCCGGCAATGGCGGCAGTGCGGCCTTCGAGGGCAGGGTGGACGACGCGGCGCCGACCGCCACCTCGATCAGCCCGGGATCGGGCGCCCGGATCCGCGGCACCGCGACGGTGACGATCTCCGGGGTGAAGGACGATGTCTCCGGGGTCGGGCAGGCCGAGCTCTGGGCCAACGGCCGGCTCGTCGGCCGGGACACCACGGCGCCGTACTCGGTGAAGGTGGCCACCGGGGCGTACTCCGGGAACGTCGATCTGGTCTGGAAGCTGACCGATGTGGCGGGCAACTCGCGGACCTACTCCCGCCGGGTGATCGCGGACAACGCCGGGCCGTCGGTGTCGATCAGCAAGGCGCCCGCCAACAAGGCGAAGATCAAGGGCACGACCAGGGTGTACGTGAAAGCGTCCGATCCCAGTGGCGTCGCGCGGGTGGAGCTGCTCGTGAACGGCAAGGTGGTGGCCCGGGACAGCACCGCCGGCTACGTGCTCGCCTTCAACGCGACCAAGCTGAAGAAGACGATGAAGGTCCAGGTCCGGGCGTACGACAAGCTCGGCAACGTGAAATACACGAGCACCCGGACCTGGTACCGGAAGTAGATCAGCCGCGGGCGGTGTGGGACCGGGTGAGGCGCATCGAGCCCGGTTCCACCGATGACCACGGCTTCTCGCCGGTGTGGACGGCCAGGCCGGAGGTCTTCATCTCGACGACGGTGCCGGTGTACTGGTCGTCCGGCAGCAACACGGCGGACACTTCGGACATCGTCGGGTTGTGGCCGATCACCAGGACCGTACGGACCGTGTCCGGCACCTCGTGCAGCAGATCGAAGACCTCGCCGCCGCGGCCCAGATAGAGCGATTCCGGGTAGTGCACCTCGGGCGCGGCCTGCCCGGACCGGCCCTGTGCCAGCGCGATCGCCGCATTCTGCCAGGTCTGCCGGGTGCGTTTGGCCGGCGAGCAGATCACCAGGTCGGGGTGCAGCCGCTCGTCGACGAGCCAGGCGCCGGCCGCGTCGGCGTCGAGGCCACCCCGGTCGGTGAGGGCGCGGTCGTAGTCGTCGAAGTCGCCGGGGGTCTCCGCCTTGGCGTGGCGCAGCAGGATGAGCGTCCGCGTGGTCATCGGTACAGCTTGCCTGATTGGGATTCGGCCTGTGCGGGTAAACGCCCGATCAACGCATTCATCACGGTCGAGCGGGCTCGCACGGCCGGGCGGACACCCGAGGAGGGTCCGATGGGCATCGGTGCAAGCATCTTCCTGCTCGCTCTGGGGGCGATCCTGGCGTTCGCCGTGGAGGCGGACATCAGCGGACTGGACATCGGCGTGATCGGCTGGATCCTGATGCTGGCCGGACTGGCCGGCCTGGTCATCACGCTGGCGTTCTGGAGCAACCGTCGCCGGACCGTGGTGACCCGCACGCAGCAGCCGGTCGCCGGCGCGGGTTACACCGAGGTTCGCGAAGTCCGTCGGGACGACGTCCCGCCGCCGCCTCCCCCGGCGTACTCCTGACGTACGACGGCCCGGACTTCTCCTCGAAGTCCGGGCCGGTTTCTCAGGCGTACAGAGCGAAGTAGACGGCGATGTGGTGGCAGATCGCCGCGACCAGCGTGCAGGCGTGGAAGAACTCGTGATGGCCGAATACGGTCGGCCACGGGTTGGGCCGGCGCAGCGCGTAGAACACCGCGCCGATCGTGTAGATGGCGCCGCCGACGAGCAGCAGCACCAGGCAGGTGACGCCGCCGACCTGCAGCACCTCGGGGATGATCGCGACCGCGACCCAGCCGAGGGCCACGTAGAGCGGCGCGCCCGCCCAGCGGGGCAGATGCGGCCAGATCATCTTCAGCGCGACACCGCCGAGGGCGCCGCCCCACACCAGGCTGAGCAGGACCACCTGCTGGGTGCCCTCGAGCAGCAGCACACAGAACGGCGTGTAGCTGCCGGCGATGAAGATGAAGATCATCGAGTGGTCGGCGCGCCGCATGATCTGGTAACCGCGCTCGCTCCACACCCTGCGGTGATAGAGCGCGCTGATGCCGAACAGGCCGCACACGGTGATGCTGTAGAGCAGACAGCTGAGGAACGGCGAGATGCCGGGGCGGCTCAGCGCTATCGAGCTGAGCACGATGCCGCACACGAGCGCGACGAAGAACGCGTACTGATGCAACCGGCCGCGTAGTCGCGGCTTGCCGAGGTCGGTCGGCTTCATCCGGAACGGGGCTGAGGTCGTCACGCGTTCTAGGTTACGGCACCGTAGGTTACTGGACGGTAGTGATGCCGGATACGGTTGACACCGCAGGATGATTTCCACATGAAGATACGACGGGTGGGAGCGGCCGGGCTACTGATCGAGTGCGATGACGCCGACCGGGTCGAGGACTGGCGGGCTGAGCTGTGGCGACGCCGCGAGACAGGTGAACTGCGAGCTACCGAGATCGTGCCCGGCGCCAGGACCGTCCTGATCGACGGAGTGCCCCCGGGCACCGCCGAACTGCTGCCGCTCTGGGAGCCGGCGCGCGGCGGAATTCAGTCCGAAGGGCCCCTCGTGGAGATCCCGACGGTCTTCGACGGTGAAGATCTCGAACCCGTCGCCGAACTCTGGGGTGTCTCCGCCGGAGAGGTCGTGCACCGTCTGGTCGAAACGCCCCTGCACGTCGCCTTCTCCGGCTTCGCACCCGGATTCGCCTATCTGCGAGGTCTCCCGGACGCCTGGGCGGTCCCCCGGCTCGCCGCTCCGCGGCCTCGCGTTCCGGCCGGCGCCGTCGCGCTGGCCGGCGGCTACGCGGGCATCTACCCCACGGCCTCCCCGGGCGGGTGGCGGCTCGTCGGCCACACCGATCAAAACCTCTTCGACGTACGGCGGAAGCAGCCCGCCCTCCTCACCCCCGGGACTCGTGTCCGGCTGGTGACGGCATGATCACCGTGCTGCGGGCCGGGCCGCTGACCACCGTGCAGGACCTCGGCCGGCCGGGATACGCGCACCTCGGCGTGCCCCGCTCCGGCGCCCTCGACGAACCGGCCCTGCGTCTCGCCAACCGCTTCGTCGGCAACCCCGACGACGCCGCCGCCCTGGAGACCACCCTGCTCGGCTGCGCGCTCCGCTTCGCCGAGGCGGCCCTCGTGGCCGTCACCGGAGCCGTCGCCCAGGTCGACGTGAACGGACGCCCCGCCGAACGCCCGCACGGGCACCAGCTCTTCGAGGTGCCGGCCGGCGGGATCGTCGACATCAAACGGGCCAGCCGTGGCGTGCGCTCCTACATCGCCGTGGCCGGGGGGATCGCCGTCGAGCCGGTGCTCGGCAGCCGGTCCACCGACACGCTCTCCGGGCTCGGGCCGGCCCGCCTCACCGACGGCGCCACACTGCCCGTCGGCATGCCCACCGGCGCCGCCCCACTCGTCGGCGAGGCCGCCCGGATCGGCGGGGAGCTGGTGCTCGGCATCCGGCTCGGGCCGCGCGACGACTGGTTCGCGGCACACGGGCTGTTCGGTTCCGCGTACCGGATCAGCCCGTTGAGCAACCGGGTCGGCGCGCGGCTCGCCGGCAACGCCCTGACCCGCGCGAAGGCCGGCGAATTGCCCTCCGAGGGCGTCACCCTCGGGGCCGTGCAGGTGCCGGCCGACGGACAGCCGATCGTCTTCCTCGCCGACCATCCGACGACCGGCGGTTATCCGGTGATCGGCGTGGTCGACGACGTCACACCCCTGGCGCAGGCGCGCCCCGGCACTACGGTGAGGTTCCGTGAACTCGATTGACCTGAACGCCGACCTGGGCGAGGGCTTCGGCGCCTGGCGCCTGGGCGACGACGACGCCCTGCTCGACGTGGTGACCTCGGCAAACGTGGCCTGCGGGTTCCACGCCGGCGATCCGTCCACGATGGCCACGGTCTGCCGGCGCGCCGTGGAGAAAGGCGTCGCGATCGGCGCGCAGGTCGGCTACCGGGACCTCGCCGGTTTCGGGCGGCGCCGGATCGACTACGCTCACGACGAGCTGCGCGACGACATCGTCTACCAGATCGGGGCGCTGGAGGCTTTCTGCCGGATCGCCGGCGACCGGGTGCGGTACGTGAAACCGCACGGCGCCCTCTACAACACCGCAGCGGTCGACGAACTGCAGGCCTCCGCCGTGGTGGCGGCCGTCGTCGCCTACGACACCAGCCTGCCGGTGCTCTGCCAGCCCGGCTCGGTGCTCGCCCGACGGGCCGCCGAGACCGGTCTGACCGTGGTCGGTGAGGGATTCGCCGACCGTGGCTACCTGCCGGACGGCCGGCTCGTGCCCCGGTCCCGGCCGGACGCGCTGGTGCACGACCCGGACGAGGTGGTCGCCCGGGTCGTGCGGATGGCGGTGGACGGCTCCGTCACGGCCGTCGACGGCTCCACCGTGGAGTGCCGCGTGCGGTCGATCTGCCTGCACGGCGACACCCCGGGAGCGGTGCGCCTGGCCCGGGCGGTCCGGGACGGGCTAGCCGGCCGCCTGACGGTTCAGGCCTTCTGAGCCAGCGCCACCCGGCCCGCTGTCGCTTCCCATGCCCCGTCAATGATGGGTTCACGCATCCAGGCCGCGCAGGATCAGCGGGAGCCGGTCCGGGCCGGCCGGGTCGATCACGATCGGCACACCCCAGTCCTGCCGGGTCAGGTGACACGCGCCGAATTCGGCGTCCACATCGCACGTCGCCGCCTGCGCCACGACCTGCAGAACACCCTTCGGAACATCCGGATTGAGTACGATTTTCCGTGACAGATCAGTAGTCGTGCCTTCTCCCGCCAGGAGCAATTCAGCGGGCGACGCCGACACCACCAGCCGTACCGGCGAACCGAACTGGCTGTCCAGCTTCTGCCCCGGCGCCGGAGTGAAGATCACGTCGAGGGTCACCTCACCCGGCGCCAGGTGCGACGGCGGCCGCTCGGTCTTGTGCCGCTCGCCGTCGACCCGCTTCACCACGCCCGGAGCCAGCCGGGTCAGCCGATGCGCGGCCGACTCCACCACGACCACCGTGCCATCCGCCAGCACCAGGACGTCGCTCGGCTCGGCCAGGCCCGCATCCACCGTGGACACCTCGCCCGACGCCGGATCGAAACGACGGACCGCGCCGTTGTACGTGTCCGCCACCAGCACCGAGCCGTCCGGCAGAGCCGCCACACCGAGCGGGTGCTGGAACAGCGCCTCGGCCGCCGGCCCGTCCACGTGACCGAAATCGAACAGACCCTGGCCGACCGCGGTGTGCATCACCCCGTCCTCGATCCAGCGCAGCGCCGACGTCTCACTGTCCGCGATCCACAGCCGCGTCCCCTCCGCGCTGACCGACAGCCCGGACGGCTGCGCCATCCACACATCCGGGATCGGGCCGTCCCGCAGCGCCTCCACGGTCGTGCCCGCGTACACACCGACCGTGCGCTTGATCGGGTCGAACCACCACAGCTGGTGGATGCCCGCCATCGCGACGACGACCTTCCCGTCGAACCACGCCAGGTCCCACGGCGAGGACAGGTCGGCGGCGAGCGCGTCGTGCGCGTGATCGTCGACCGCGGAGCGCCACGGCCGCCCCGACCCGGCCACCAGCGTCACCTCGCCCGTCGCGGTATTGAACCCGCGCAACTGGTGATGCACCGTGTCGGCGACCACCACGTCATAACCGGCCACCTCGGCGGCGTGCGGTGGCAGCAGCACCAGGCCCTGCGGCTCGCTGAACGGCTCACCCCGGACCCCACTGCCGATCCGGCGGACCAGGGTCTCGCCGTCCGGCGT
This sequence comes from Actinoplanes philippinensis, assembly GCF_900113015.1. Lineage (GTDB taxonomy): Bacteria > Actinomycetota > Actinomycetes > Mycobacteriales > Micromonosporaceae > Actinoplanes > Actinoplanes philippinensis. The sequence continues at coordinate 90,350 of NZ_FONV01000017.1, read as the reverse complement.
CAACTCCACCAGCGAGTGCCGAGCCGAGTCGGAGACCAGCAGATTGCCGCTCGGCAGCTCGATCACCTTGCCGGGGAACCGCAGCAGGCCCTCCGGAGCGGGCGGCGGCACATACGGCCCGTCACCGCGGTGCAGGGTGCCCTTCGCCTGGTGCACGGTGATCAGCTCGTCGATCAGCCGGGACAGACCCTCGGCGTGGCCCTCGCCCGCCATCGACGCGACCAGGTAACCCTCCGGGTCCACCACGGCCAGGGTCGGCCACGCCTTCGCCGCATACTGCTGCCACACGTGCATGTCGCCGTCGTCGACGACCGGGTGGTGCACCCCATACCGCTCCACGGCCGCGGCCAGCGCCACCGGGTCACGCTCGTGCTCGAACTTCGGCGAGTGCACGCCGATCACGACGATCGCGTCACCGTACTTCTCTTCGATCGGCCGCAGCTCGTCCAGGACGTGCAGGCAATTAATGCAGCAGAAGGTCCAGAAATCCAATATTAGGATTTTTCCGCGCAGATCGGCCAGAGTGAGGGCCTTACCGCCGGTGTTGAGCCAACCGCGACCCTTGAGTTCGGGCGCACGCACGCGAAATTCCATCCCGCCATGGTGCCTCGCCCGGCCTCCCGACGCAGAACGGCCTCACCAACCGGTGAGGCCGTTCACGAAAACGTCGATCAGCCGTTCTTCTTCAGGCAGAGCACCTGGTCACCGTCATCCTTCGGGACCACGATGTACGGCTGGGACACGTCGCCGCACTGCTCCTTGACCGTCACGATCGACACCACCTGGAACGTGTCCGGCTCGGTGCAGGCCGCCACCACCGGAGTGGTGCCCTCCCGCCGGACACAGTCACCCTGGGCCACGCTGAAGTCGTCACCCGAGATCAGGTAGACCAGCCCGAAGACCAGGCTCAGCAGCAGCGCCGCACCCAGCACGACGGCCAGGGCCACCGGGATCGTACGGACGTTCACCTTCCCCGACGGAGCCGGAGCCGGCGCCGGCGGGTCGGCCTTGAACTGGTCGAACTTGCCCTGCTCGTCGGCCGGGCCGGGCCAGCTCGTGGTGTCCTCCGGACCGGGCGGGGTCACCGTGGCACGAGCCGCCGGGCTGCTCGGATACACCCCGCCGCCGGGCTGCTCACCCGGCATCGGAGGCAGAGCCGGAGCCGGGACGTACGGCGACGAGTTACCCCGGCCGGACACATCGGTGGTGTGCTCGTTGTACTGGTCCGGGAAGCCACCCGGCCCGGCGCCGCGACCGGCGACATCCGTGGTGAACTCGCTGTACGGCGGGCCGGACGGGTCGCCCGGAGCACCGAACTGACCCGGGAACTGCGGCGAACCCGGCATCGCCGGCCCACCCCCCGGGAACGGCGAGGCGCCCGCAGCGTCGGGACCCGGGAACTGGCCACCCCGCGCGTCACCACCCGGGAACTGCGGAGAGCCCGGCATCGCAAACGGCGAACCGCCACCCGGCGGCGTCTCCGGCGGAGCGACCCGTGCGCTGGCCGTGGCGCGGGCGGTGGCCCGGGCCGGCGACTGCGGGGCGACACCGGGAGCGCCCGGACCTCCCGGAGCGCTGAGGCTGGCCGCGCCGCCGTCGCCGGACGGTGGCTGGAAACGATCATCGTTGGAGGGTGTGCCCGAGAACGGGGCCGCAGCGCCGAACGCCGTCGACGGCGGCGGGAAACCGCCCGATGGCGACTCCTCCGCGGAGGACCCACGGTCGTCGGCGCCTCGCTGCGGAAGGCCGAACCCACCGGACGGCGGGCCGCCGAACGGCGACGTGGGAGCGGGCGGGAAGCCGCCGGAAGGGCTGTCCCCCTGCGGTGCTCCGTAGGTGTTGTCGCCCTGTGGCGTGCCGTAGGTGTTGTCGCCCTGCGGTGTGCCGTAGGGCGCGGAGGACGCCGACGGGAAACCGCCGGACGGGCCGTCTCCCCGCGGGGTGCCATAGGGGGAAGCCGAGCCGCTGGACGCGTTGTCGCCCTGCGGCCCACCGAACGGCGAGGTCGGTGCGGGCGGGAAGCCGCCCGACGGGCTGTCGCCCTGCGGGCCGCCGTACGGCGAGGTCGGTGCGGGCGGGAAGCTGCCGGACGGGCTGTCGCCCGCCGAGGAACGCCCACCGAGCGGCTCACCCGGACGGCCGGAACCGCCGAACTGCGTGGGGCCACCGAAACCATCACCCTGCTGGGACGGCCCACCGAAGGGGTCGCCCTGCTGCGAGGGACCACCTTGCTGGGACGGCCCACCGAAGGGGTCGCTCTGCTGAGACGGCGCCCCGAACGGGTCGTTCGACTGTGGAGAACCGCCCTGCTGCGACGGGCCGACGAAAGCATCGCCCTGCGGGGACGGCCTGCCGAACGGGTCGCCCGACTGCGGGGAACCGCCGAACGCGCCGCCCTGCTGCGGCGGCCCGCTGAGCGGGGCACCCTGCGGGGAGGAACTGCCGTAGGGGCCGCCGAACGGCGAGGTCGGGGCCGGGGCGAAACCACCGGACGGGCTCTCGTCGCGCTGCGGCAGACCGTTCGGCTGGCTCGGGGCGAACGGCGAAGCCGAATCACCCCCGCCGCGCTGAGGCAGAGCGCCGGGCTGTCCGCCGAACTGCGAGCCGCCGAAGCCACCGGACGGCGACGGGGAACCGCTGGACGGCGAGGTGCCGAAAGCGCCGGACGGGGACTCGTCGGTGGTCGAAGGCTCGTCGGAGTTGTCCGCCGGGGCGGCGGCCGGACGGCCGTAGACGCGGGCCTGCGGTGCCGCGTTGGACTGCGGGGGGAGCTCGGCGGCCTCGGCCGGGGTGACCCGGACGCCCGGGACCGACGCGCTGGCGGTGACCGGTCGGGCCGAGCCGACCGCGGGCTTCTTCGCCGGGTCACGAGGCTGCGGGACCGCGGCGCCGCCCTGCGGTTCGTCGGCCGAGGCGGACGGGGGCAGGGCGCCACCCGTGGAGAGCGCCGCACCGGGCACACGCTGCGGATACCCGGCGGCGGACAGCTGCGGTTCGCCACCGTCGCGCGGGGTGGCGGAGGCCTCCGGCGCGAACGGCTCGCGACGGTCACCCGAGGCGCCGAAAGCAGGCTTGTCACCGGGCGCCGGGAAGGCCCCGGAACCCCCGGACGAGGCCGGCCCGCCGAACGGCGAGTTGTCAGCGGGCGGCGGGAAGGCCCCGGACGAGGCCGGCCCGCCGAACGGCGAGTTGTCAGCGGGCGCCGGGACGGACCCACCGGGCGCGGAACCACCGAAACGCGAGTTGTCTCCGGCGGGGAAGGACCCGCTGGGGGAATTACCGAACGGCGAGTTGTCGGTGGCTGGGAAAGACCCGCTAGGGGCAGATCCGCCGGGGGAAGTGCTGCCGTGAGGGGAACCGCCAAGGGCAGCACCGCCGAAGGGCGAATTGTCCCCGGCCGGGAAGGATCCGTTCGGGGAGGGGCTACCGAAAGGCGAGTCGGCGGGCGGCGGGAAGGACCCACCGGGCGCGGGACTGCCGAACGGCGAGTTGTCTCCGGCGGGGAAGGATCCGCCGGGAGGGGTGCCGAACGGCGAGTTGTCGCCGGCCGGGAACGATCCACCAGCCGTGGAGACACCGAAGGGCGGATTGTCAGCCGGGGGCGGGAAGGAGCCGGCGGACCCGCCAGAACTGCTGGGGCCGCCTGGGCCACCGAGGCTACCGGGCGCACTCGAGCCGCCGGGCGCACCCGAGCTGCCGGACGTGCCTGGGCCGCCGGGGCTGCCGAACGGCTGGTTGTCGGCCGGGGACGAGAAACCGCTGAACGGCTGCTGCCCCCGAACCGGCAGGTCGAGGCTCGGCTGGCTGCCGGAGGGTGACTCGGTGCCGGGCCCGGCCGGGGCGCGCAGCGGGAAGCCGCCGCCCTCGCCGCGCCGGGACGGGAAGCTGGTGCTGGCCGGAGCGGGAGGAGCGCCGTCGGCGGGGGGCTCGGGGGTGCGGACGTTCTGCATCCAGCTGTTCTGCGCCGGGCCGGTGCTGAACGCGCCGGGCGCCGAGTTGTCCGGCAGGTCGGAGAGGCTGGCGCCGGGCACCCGGACCGGCTGGTCGCCGAAGGCGGAGAACGAACGGCCGAGGCCACCGTCCTCGGGCGCGGAGGCGCCGGGAGTCCGTGTGGGCAGCCCGCTCGGGGTGAGCCGGCCGCCGGATGCCTCCGGGCCGGACGCGGGCGGGGCTGCTGCGGCGTGCCCAGGCGGCGGCGGGAAACCGGCGCCGCCGGACTGCTGCGGGAGACCAGCGCCGCCGGACTGCTGCGGGAGACCAGCGCTGCTGGACTGCTGCGGGAGACCAGCGCCGCCGGATTGCTGCGGGAGACCGGCGCTGCTGGACTGCGGGTCGGAGCCCGGCGTGGCGCTGCCGGGCGGAGCCCAGCCGGCGTCGAGCGGCGCGGGAGCCGCGCCGGAGGCCGGGACGGACGCGGCGCCCGAGGCCGGAGCGGAGGGGGCCGAACCATACGGCGGCGGTGGCGTGCCAGGCTGCCCATACGGATCGGGCGACGGCGCGACCGAACCATACGGCGACGCCTCGGGCTGCGGCACACGGGCCGAGCCGTAGTTGGTGCCACCCTGGCCGGAGCCGGCGCCGAAGGTGGACACGGCGGGCACGACGAACGGCGAGCCGCCACCGGGCGCGGTGGTCGGCGGTGGTCCGTAGGAGTTGGGGAAGCCCTCAGCGGGTGGCTGGGCCGATGCCCGGCCGGCGATCCGCTGTGCGTCGGGGTCGGGCGGGAACCCGCCCGACGTGGGTCCGCCCGACGTGGCCTCGGCCGGCTGACCGGCGTGCTGCCCCTCGGACGTCATACGCGCCTCCTCATCGATGCGGCCGTGCCAGCTTTGCACGGACGCGACTCCACCGACGACCTTCCGCCAGGGGTCGTGCCAGCTTTCCGGCCTGGCCGTGCTGGGACCGCGGGCGTTGTCGCTGCCCGGGTGGCCCCGGTCTCCCTCGCCGACCGGCCGTGCCGGTTCGGGGACCGTGCCCACGGTACCGGGCGGGCGCGGCGGGAGGAATCCCGGTGTACGCCCCTTGGGGACCTCCTGCCGATCTTCGAGGCCGAGTCGAGACGCGACGAGGGAGTATCCGGGTGACGGGGAGCGCTGGGGACCTGATCCACGGACAAACGTGAAAGAAACCGGCCAGATCGCCGGATGGATGCGAAACAGCCCGCCCGGGTGATCCGGACGGGCTGCGACGTCGTGTGCGAGGAGGCGGACTGCCTCAGTTGGTCCAGCGGCGCTGGGCGATCACGGCGATCTCGTCGCGCATGGCCTGCGTGGGCGCCGACTGCATCGCGCGCTCGATGGCACGGTTCTGGCGGCTGATCATCCGGTGCCGGCGAATGCGGTCGATCATGTTCATTGCACTGCTCACTTCCCCCGCGGTGGCGGGTCTGGCTCTGACGAGCGTCGCCGGACCGCTTGTGGCGGACCCCCTCGGCGCGCGTCCCGTTGTCGACTCAAGTATCCGACGACAACGGGTCCGCGGCCAGGGAATTAGGGGGTGAGCTGGGTCATGTACCTAAGGATCGAAAGTCATCTGCCGGACGGAACCGAAGGTCCTTAGGTCCAACTCAGCAGAGTGGCCTCCGGGTCGGTCAGGAACGCACCCACGTCACGCAGGAACTTCGAGCCCAGCTCGCCATCGATGATCCGATGGTCGAAGGAGAGCCCGAGCGTGGTGACCTGGCGCACCTTGATCTTTCCCTTGTGCACCCACGGCGTCGGCCGGATCACACCGAAGGCCAGGATCGCCGACTCGCCCGGAGGCAGGATCGGCGTGCCGGTGTCGATGCCGAAGACGCCCACGTTCGTGATCGAGAGCGTGCCCCCGGCCATGTCCGACGGCGGCGTCTTCCCGGACTTGGCGACCTTCACCAGCGTGTCGAGGGCCACGGCGAGCTCCCGCAGGCTGAGACGGCCGGCGTCCTTGATGTTCGGGACGATCAGGCCGCGCTCGGTCGCCGCCGCGATCCCGAGGTTCACGTAGTCCTTGACCACGATCTCCCCGGTCTCGCCCGACCACGACGAGTTGACCATCGGGTGCCGTTTCGCCGCCAGGAGCACCGCCTTCGCCACCAGCAGCAGCGGCGACACCCGGGCGTCGGCGAACTCGGGCCGCGCCTTCAGCTTCTCCAGCGCCTTCATCGAACGGGTCACGTCCACCGTGAGGAACTCGGTGACGTGCGGCGCGGTGAACGCCGACGCGACCATGTTCGCCGCGGTCAGCTTCCGCACCCCCTTGATCGGGATGCGCTGCTCGCGGGAGCCGTCCGAGACCGAGGGCGCCGGGACGGTCTCGGTCCGCGTCCGAGACGTCGAAGCCGCCAGTTGTACGTCGTCCCGCGTCACCGACCCCAGCGGCCCCGTCCCGTTGACACCGGCGAGGTCCACGCCGAGATCACGGGCGAGCTTCCGGACCGGCGGCTTGGCGAGCACCGGCCCGGTCCGGACGGGCGGCGCCACGGGAGCCGGCTCCACCGGTGCGGCCACGACGACCGCGGCAGCCGCCGGAGGCGGGGTTGGCGTGGCCGCGGTTGTGGGAGCGGTGGCCGTACCGCTGCGGGGTCGTCTTTTCGCCGTCGTGGTCTTCGGGCCGTAACCGACAAGCACCGCTGTACGCCCGCCGGGCGCCGGTCCTCCGATGAGGCCGGCCTCGGTCTCGCCCTCGGGTGAGGTGCCGGCGGGCCCGGCGGTCGGGTCGGTGTCGATGGCGATGATCGGCCGGCCGACCTCGACCACCGCGCCGGCCTCGTGGAAGATCCGGGTGACGACGCCGCCCCATTTCGCCGGGATCTCGACGGCCGCCTTCGCGGTCTCCACCTCGACGATCGGCTGGTTGAGCTCGATGGTGTCGCCGACCTTGACCAGCCAGGCCAGGATCTCGCCCTCGGTCAGACCCTCGCCGAGGTCGGGCAGGTTGAACTCCTTGATCCGGGACATCGCGGTCACCAGCCGAAGGAGCGGTCGACGGCGTCCAGCACCCGGTCCAGGTCGGGGAGGTATTCCTCCTCGATCCGCGCGGCCGGGTAGGGGATGTCGTATCCGGTCACCCGTAGCACCGGCGCTTCGAGTGAGTAGAAGCACTCCTCGGTGATCCGGGCGGCGATCTCGGCGCCCAGGCCCACGTTGCCGGGCGCCTCGTGGACGACGACGGCGCGGCCGGTCCGGCGGACCGACTCGAAGATCACCGGGTAGTCGATCGGGGAGAGCGAGCGGACGTCGATCACCTCGAGTTCGCGGCCGTCCTCGGCGGCGGCGGAGGCGGCGTCGAGCGCCACCCGCACCATCGGGCCGTACGCGAGAAGCGTCGCGTCGCCTCCCGGCCGCACCACCCGTGCCGAGTGCAGCGGGAACGCCCCGCTGAGCGGCGCGTCCAGGTCGACCTCGCCCTTCTCCCAGTACCGCCGCTTCGGTTCGAAGAAGATCACCGGGTCGTCGGAGGCGATCGCCTGCTGGATCATCGTGTACGCGTCGACCGGGTTCGAGCAGGTCACGACCTTGAGACCGGGGGTGTGCGCGAAGTACGCCTCGGGCGACTCGGAGTGGTGCTCGACCGCGCCGATGCCGCCGCCGTAGGGGATCCGGATCGTGATCGGCAGCCGGAGCTTGCCCTTGGACCGGTAGTGCATCTTCGCCACCTGGGCGACGATCTGGTTGTACGCCGGGAAGACGAACCCGTCGAACTGGATCTCGCAGACCGGCCGGAACCCGCGGATGGCCAGGCCGACCGCGGTCCCGACGATGCCGGCCTCGGCCAGCGGCGTGTCGATGACCCGGTTCTCGCCGAAGTCCTTCTGCAGGCCGTCGGTGATCCGGAAGACGCCGCCGAGCTTGCCGACGTCCTCTCCCATGATCACGACCTTGGGGTCGTCCTCCAGTGCGCGGCGCAGGCCGTGGTTGAGAGCTTTGCCCAGGGTGATCATCAGTGCCCACTCCCCTCGAAGGACGCCTGGTACTCGGTGAACGCTGCACGCTGCGCGTCGACTTCCGGCGAACCGTGGGGATACACGTGATCAAAAAGTGCCACGGGTTCGGGGTCGGGCATCGCCAGCACCCGCTCCCGCAGGTCCAGCGCCTTCCGGTTGGCGTCCTCGTCGACCTGGGCGAAGAAGTCCTTCTTGGCGATCTTCTGCTTGGTCAGGAAGGCCCGCAACCGGCTGATCGGGTCCTTCGCCTTCCACGACTCGACCTCGCTGGAGATGCGGTAGCGGGTCGGGTCGTCCGAGCTGGTGTGCGCGCCCATCCGGTACGTGTACGCCTCGATCAGCGTCGGGCCCTGGCCGTTGCGAGCGTTGTCCAGCGCCGCCCGCGTCACCGCGTAGGTGGCCAGCACGTCGTTGCCGTCCACCCGGATGCCCGGGAAACCGTAGCCGCCGGCCCGCTGGTAGAGCGGGACACGGGTCTGCCGCTCCAGGGGCTCGGAGATCGCGTACTGGTTGTTCTGGCAGAAGAACACGATCGGGGAGTTGAACACCCCGGACCAGACGAACGCCTCGTTGACCTCGCCCTGACTGGTCGCGCCGTCACCGAAGTAGGCGATCACGGCCTCGCCGTCGGCCGAGCCGGTCCTGCCGTCCATGGTGACGCCCATGGCGTAGCCGGTGGCGTGCAGCGTCTGCGAGCCGATGACGATCGTGTACTGGTTGAACTTGAACTCGTTCGCGTCCCAGCCGCCCTGGTCCACGCCCCGGAACAGGCCGAACGGCATGATCGGGTCGATCCCGCGACAGTAGAGGACGCCGTGCTCGCGATAGGTGGGGAACGCCATGTCCTGCGGGCGCAGCGCCCGCCCGGAGCCCACCTGAGCCGCCTCCTGGCCCAGCAGGCTGGCCCAGATGCCCAGCTCACCCTGTCTCTGCAGGGCGACCGCCTCGCTGTCGAGGCGGCGGACGGTGACCAGATCCCGGTAGAGCTCGCGGAACTCCTCGTCGGTGAAGTCGACGGAATACGTCGTCCCGTCAGCGGTGGTGACGCTGTCGATGCGCTCGCCGTCGGGGGTCAGCAGTTGGACGAAGCCGCCGGGCGGGATGTCGGTCCCGGCCACGCTCTCGCCTTTCGCCATCCGTGTCTCCTGTTGTCTCGTGCGCCCGCGGCGGGTGTCTCCCGGCCACGCGGCTGAACCTCTCGGGTGCCGCGCCTGGCCCGGGTGTGGGTTGCCGCGCGGCGAACACCGGCTCACAGCCGGGACGGCCGCCGCGGCCCCGCTTGTCGGCGGATGGCGACAGCGACAGTGCCGTCGTCCCCATCCTGACAGAGAGAGTGACCACCGTTACAGGCTGCGTGGATCACGAATCCAGATTTCTTGCCTGGGCATTTGTCTTTTTTATACGGTTTTGTCTAGTCACTTCGGTACTAATACCCCTTTCATGCCGCTCCTTCCCGTCCGTGCCGTCGTTCATCCCCAATGACCGGAACGGATCCAAGTTGATCTTTTCGTTCCGGTCCCGTCCGGCGTTCGGATTCCATCTGCCCATCGATCCGCTCGTCGTCCGGCCCGTCCGTCGCCCGGCCCGTCCCCACTCGGTCCGGCCGCTGTTCGGTCCGGTCTGTCGTTCGATTTGCGTCTGGAGGAGCTTCGCGTGCCGCACCTGCCCGGAGACGACGACTTCGCGCGGCCCCTCAAAGTGCTGCGCAAGCGACTCAACGGGGTGTACCGCGAAGACCTGGGCTTCTCCGGCCCGACCCGGCGCTACGTGCTCGTCGTGGCGATGCTCGTCGGCCTCGCCTCGCTGCCCACCCTCGCCATCCTCACCACCGGGTCCAGCGAGATCACCGGAGACGATCGGCCCGGCGCCATGGACGTGCCGTTCCTGCCGCCACCCGAGACCGGACCGGTGCGTCCGGCACCGCTTCCGCCGGCTCCCGGCACGCCGTCCCCACCGATCAAGACCACTCAGGGGTACGGCGAAAGCCCGCTGCCGCCCTCCTCCCCGAGCGCCGTCACCACCCCGAGCGCCATGGCCGGCCCGATCCAGCCCCCGCAAACCGGCGGCCCCGCACCCTCCACCTCCCCGGGCCCCGCCGACGCCGCCTCTCCCCGCCCGGCCCGCATCTCTCCGCGCCGGCCCAGTGGGTCCCCCGGGTCGACCGGCACGTCTCCGGCCCGGCCCGGCGCCTCTGCCAATCGGCCCGGCGGCGCTTCTCCGGATCGGCCCGGCGCGTCTTCGGGTTCGACCGGTGACTCCGCGCATCGGGCCGGTGCTTCCTCGCGTCCGGTTGACGCCTCTCCCCGACCCTCTTCGCCGCCGGCGCGGGTGTCCGCCAGGCGTGATGCCGTAGAGCCTCCGCATGTCACGGCCGGTGCCGGCGGTCAGCCGGATGACCGGCCACGTGCCCGGCGGGGGATACCGCAGGACGCGCCGCCGCATGCGGGACGAGACGTACCGAATACGGGACGAGATGTGCCGCATGCGTCGCGGGGTCCACATCCGCCGAGGCGGAGTCCGATTCCGCAGGTGCCGGATCTCCCGCTCGTCCCGGAGGAGGACGCGCTTCCGGAGCCGGTCCTGCCCACCGACTTTCCCACCGTGCCTGATCTTCCGGACATTCCTGATGAATCGCGTTCACCGACTGACAATGATCGCGATAATTCCGGTAACTCTGATGAACCGCATAAACCGGATGAACCGGGGAAACCTGTCTGTGAGAAGGCCACCCCCGCGCATGAACGCTCCAGCCGGTGGCATTCCGGCCGCGCCGCCCAGCGCGCGTCCGGAGATCCGCCCCGGCACGACCGCTCCACCGTTCACGATCGCCGGTCCGCGGATCGGTCCCGACACAGCCGGAGGTCTGCAGTGGCCGAGCGCCCGTACAACATCCGTCCGTCCCGGATCCTCGAGCAGAGCCACACCGACGGCAACCTCAACATGGTCCGTCGCCTGCTCACCGACGCGAACTCGGAGGAGAGCCGGCTCTCGAACCGCCCCTACCGAGGCATGCACCGAGCCGAGCACACCAACTACCCGGACGAGCGAGCCGCCTCCTACGACCGCAGCACCCGAGTGGGCCGCCACCACGCCGACCCCAACCCCGACGCCCACTACATCAACCGCCGCTGACCCCGGTACGACCGTCACCGGTGTCTCACGACGGCTGAGACACCGGGAGAGCCATACCGGAACGACGGGGTGGTCGTCAGCGGCGGGTGGGGTCAGTCGTCTCGGTTGGCTTCCAGCCAGGCGTCGATGGCGGCGGTGTCGCTCGGGTCGACGCCCTCGGAGATGAGCTGCGCCACCGCCGCGGTCGCCGGGCTGCGCCGCTCGCCGGTCGTGTAGAGCCGGGCGAACTCCGGGATCAGCTCCTCGAGCGCCTCCTCGGTCTCCCGGACCGCGGCCGCCGGCAGGTTGCGCCGGCCCGTCGAATACGCCGACCAGGCCCGGACCACGCGGGGCATCATGGCGGCGTCGTCGAGGTCCAGCACGGCCCGCCGGTGCACCCAGTCGAGCAGGAACAGCCCGGCCACCGCGGGGCTCCAGCGCAACGGGTCACCGCCGGGCAGGCTCGCGGCGTGGTCGAGCACCAGGCTGAGGCAGAAATCCATGGACGCGACGTCGGCGGCGGCCCCGGCGCCGGCCGGCAACTCGTAGCGGGCCGCCTCGGGCGAGGCCAGGAAGTCACGGACCAGGTCGTTACCGGTCGGGCCAGCCGGCTCGGTGAGCGGCGGCGTCGTCACGGCCGGCAGCAGGGCCAGCCGGGCCGAGGCGAGCGCCCGGTCGGTGGCCAGTGACCCGTCCGACGGCAGGTCGCTCAGCTCGTCGGTGACCTGCAGGTGACGGCCCACCTCGTCGCGCAGCCGGCCGGGGTCCTCGCTGCGGAACCAGGTCAGCTCGTCGGCGTCGCAGATCTCCCGCACCTGGGCGAGCAGGGGCGTCGCCGAGGTCGCCACGAAGACGTCCTTGGTGATGCCGATGTTGTGGTCGACGAGGGCCACCACGGCGTGCTCCGGCCCGCCGTCGGAACTGTCCTCGTAGGCGAAGGTGACCAGGTAGGAGGTCTGGTCGCCATACACATCACCGTAGGCCCAGCAACCGGTGGGCCGGACCCGGCCGAGCTGCGTGGCCCACGACGGCGCCTGCGTGGCGTGGCCGACCTCGGCCGCGCCGTCGGCGTCGGGCACCAGGGTGGCGAAGACCTCGCGGATCGTCGCGGTGGCGGGGGTGTCCGGGTCGACGGTGGCGGTCAGGAACCGGCCCACGAAGTCGCGGACGGCTGCGGCCCGATCGTCGGCCGCGACCGCGTAGACGCTGCCGAGCAGAGCGGTGCCGAGCATCTCGGCATCGAGCGCGCAGCCCAGTTTGTTGACGTCACGGGCTGCTTGCAGCACGGCGTCGTAGACCGTCCGGGGTGCGGGCATGCCGCGAGCCTACGCCCGCGGCACCCACCGGACTACTCCGCTCGGACGATGCTGAGGGCTTCCCGTGCCTGGGCGTAGGCGTTCAGGACCTCACGCACCGGCGCCACCACGTACCCCCGGCCCACCTCGGTGACCGCGGCCCGCAGCCGCAGCTCGGCCCGGCGCCGGGCTCGACGTGCACCCGCCTCGATGACCGGCTTCAGCAGCAGCCACAGCAGCAGACCGCCGACCAGGCCGCTGAGCAGCAGCAGCGTGGGCAGCGGGACGACGCCGACGGTCGGGCCGTCGACCTCGGGCAGGCCGAGGGCGACCAGCGCGTACCCCAGGATCAGCCAGCTGAGGCCGGCCGTCGCGGTCGCCAGCAGCACCCACTGGAGGATGCCGACGCCCCGCCACCAGGCCGGTGGCTTCTCCAGGCCGAGGTCGGTCTGGGCCACCGCCCGGTCCAGCGCGTCCGGCAGGTCGGCCGCCTTGGAACGGGCCGCGCTGTTCAGCGCCGGCGACCACACCTCGGGCAACGGCGCCGCCGCGCGGGCCGCGACCGCGCGGACGGTCAGGCTCACCGCCGACTTCTGCGCGGCGTCGGCCTCCGGCACGGAGGTACGCGGTACGACATCCGTCGACACCGAGTCCGTCTTGACCGGCTCGGCGAGATGCAGCTTGCGCAGGGGATCCGGCCGCAGCCGACGCAGTCCCCGAACCAGCGGCCAGCCGGTCGCCGCCGCGGCCCGATGGCGGTACGCCGCAGCGGTGGAGTCGGCCACAGCCGGCACCCCGGCCGAGTCGGCGAGCGCGTCGCTCAGCTGCCGCACTGTCGCCCGGTCCACCTCGTCCTCGGCGGCCGGCGGCCCGATCATGGCGCCCAGCTCGTCACCGACCACGTCCAGGTCGGCGGCGAGCCGGCGCAGCGCGGCCTGCCGGTTGGCGACCGTGGACTCCAGCGCCGACCGCAGGTCGCTGAGCATGCCCGGCTGCTTGGCCGAGGTGGCGATCACCGGGGCGCCGGTGAGCCCGTCCTCTTCGAGGAGCCGGACCAGGTCGTTGCGGACCACCTCGGTGTCGCCGGGGGTGAGCCGGTCGGCCTGGTTGAGGACCACGATGGTGACGCCGGCGTGCGTGCTGAACTGGGACAGGTAGGCACGGTGCAGGACGCGGTCGCCGTACTTCTGCGGGTCGACCACCCAGACGATCTGGTCGACCAGGCCGAGCAGCCGGTCCACCTCGAGCTGGTGCGCGCGCTCGATCGAGTCGAAGTCGGGCAGGTCGAGCAGGATCAGCCCGCGCAGGGTGGCCTCGTCGTCGCCGTCCAGAGCGCTCTCCCGGACGAACCGCTGCCGGGGCAGCACCCCGATCCAGTCGAGCAGCCGGTTCGCCGGCTCCAGCGGGCCCCAGACCACGGCGTGCGCGGTGCCGGTGGTCGGCCGTCGCACCCCGACCGGCGACAGCTTGAACCGGGCCAGCGCGTTGAACAGGCTGGACTTGCCGCTGCCGGTGCTGCCGGCGAGCGCCACCACGGTGTGCTCCAGAGAGAGGGTGAGCCGGCCGCTGGCCCGTTCGACCAGCGTGTGCGCGGCCACCAGCTCACCGTCCGGCAGGTACGGGTCGGCGACCCGCAGGAATCGGGCCAGCGCCTCCAGCCGCCGGGCCAGCGACTCCGCGTCGACGGACTCGTCGCGCGTCTTCTGTACCAAGTTCATGACCCGGACCCGGTCAAAGCGAATTCCTTCCTGGCGTTCTCCACCTCGGCGGCGGTCTGGCGCAGAAGCGTGCCATGCGTCGTTTCGAGGCGTGCCGTCGAGGTCCGCTCGGTGAAACGGGCGGCCTCGGCGGCGAGCAGTTTCTCCACCCGGTCGAGCAGTTCGGTCCGGGCCCGGCCGGCGAGGTTGCGGATGGCCTGGTCGCCGAAGACGGCTTCGAGCACCTTCTGGGCGGCGACCGCGCTGCCGGCCCCGGCTGCCACCTCCAGCCCGGTCGGGATGAAAGCGGTGGCGGTGAAGACCGCGATCATGACGGCGAGCCCGGCCCCGTTCACCGCGTAGGCGGCGCCCCGGGCCACGGCGCGCTTGTCCGACGCCTCGGTGCGGACCAGTTCGAGCACCCACTGCTGCCAGTCGCGGATCAGGCGGTCGGCGCGTTCCGGCAGGTCGGCGGAGGCGTGCTGCAGGTTCGGCGCGAGCAGGGCGGCGCCGGCCGGGTGGGCCTGCCAGGCGGCGTACGCCTGCTCGGCCGCGTCCGTCGCCACTCCCCGCAACAGGGTGACCAGCTGGGACTCGAGCGCCACCCGCAGGTTCTGCGCCGGGGTGGTCCGGCCGCTGAGCGCCGCGAACAGCCGGTCACGCAGGTGGCCGACCCGGGACTCCAGATTGCGGACCAGATCGCCGGTCCCCACGTACTCCTGCCAGCGGGCCAGCACCTCGCCCCGGAGCAGCCGGCCGTCGCGCAGGCCCTCCTCGATGACGTGGTGAGCGTTGCGGTAGGCCGACTCGACCCGCTCGTCCAGCGCGTGTGCGGTCCGGACCTGCTCGTCGGCGGCCTCGGCGAGCCCGTTGAGCGCGGGGGTCAGGGCGCCGAGCGCACCGTCCAGGGTTTGCCGGACCACCGTGCCGCGGGCGCCGGCGTCGTGTGCCAGCTGGGCGAACCAGATCCGCATCGGGCCGATCGCCGCGTCCGGGAGCAGGCCGCGCTGATCCAATTCGGTCTCGGGCAGGACGAAGAGCGGCGCCGAGCCGAGGTCGTTGGCGGTCAGCATCTCGCCCAGGTGCGCGGCGATCTCGGCGGCCGCGTCGACCGGCACCCGGTCCAGGACCAGGGCGATCACCGTGCCGCGCAGGCGTGCCGTGGTGAGCAGCTCCCACGGGACGGCGTCGGCGTACCGGGCGGCGGTGGTGACGAAGAGCCACAGATCGGCGGCGGCCAGCAGCTGGGCCGCGAGCTTCCGGTTCTCGTCCACCACCGAGTCGACGTCCGGTGCGTCCAGCAGGGCCAGTCCGGGACCGATCGTCGGGGTGGCCACCACCTGCAGGGCGTCGTGCGCGGTGCTGGGCTGCCCGGTACGGGTCAGGCCGGGCAGCAACCCGCCGCGCCCGAACCACTGCACGTCGTCGGGGTGGGTAACCAGCACCGGCGATCTGGTGGTCGGCCGCAGCACGCCGGCCGTGCTCACCGGCGCCTGGACCAGGCTGTTGACCAGCGTCGACTTGCCCGCGCCGGTGGACCCGCCGACGACCACCAGGAGCGGGGCGTCGAGGCGGGCCAGCCGGGGGAGCAGATAGTCGTCGAGCTGGGCGGTCAGGGCCGAGCCGACTCGCCGTGCCTCCTCCGCGGAGGGAAGAACCAGGGGGTACGAGACCGCGCCGAGCGCCGCCCGTAAGCGGCTCAGGGCCGTCGCCAATCGGCCGACCGCCGGAGGGGCTTCGACCGGTTCAGGGCGGTTTCCGTGGTTTTCCGGACGGATCGGGCTCGCCCCCGTACGCTCTGGTGGGCCACCTGTGGCCACGCTGACCTGGTCCTTCTCACTGGGCTGGGCGGGGACGGCGGACAGGGCCGACGGACCGACCGCGTCTCCGTGCGTCGTCACCGGTAAAGCGTGCACGATCGATGCATCCAGGACAACAGGGTCCCGGTATGCCGTGACCTGACAGGTATGTGCCGGTGCTCCTGGTGTCACCGGCTTGCGCCCGAGGGGCTCAACTTCGATTTGACGATGTGCGTCGCCGTGGCATCATTGAGTCTGTTCCACTCAACCTTCGTACGCGAACCCAAGCTGTGAAAAGCGAGGAACACCATGGCACGTGCGGTCGGCATCGACCTCGGCACCACGAACTCCTGCGTCAGCGTTCTGGAAGGAGGCGAGCCCACCGTCATCGCCAACGCGGAGGGCTCCCGGACGACTCCGTCGATCGTCGCCTTCGCCCGCAACGGCGAGGTGCTCGTCGGTGAGGTCGCCAAGCGTCAGGCGGTGACGAACCCCGACCGGACCATCCGCTCGGTCAAGCGGGAGATCGGCACCAACTGGTCGATGGACATCGACGGTAAGCAGTACACCCCGCAGGAGATCTCCGCGCGGGTGCTGATGAAGCTCAAGCGTGACGCCGAGGCGTACCTGGGCGAGCAGATCACCGACGCGGTGATCACCGTTCCGGCGTACTTCAACGACGCGCAGCGCACCGCCACCAAGGAGGCGGGCGAGATCGCGGGCCTCAACGTCCTGCGGATCGTGAACGAGCCGACCGCCGCCGCTCTGGCGTACGGTCTGGACAAGGGCTCCAAGGAGCAGACCGTCCTGGTCTTCGACCTCGGCGGCGGCACCTTCGACGTCTCGCTGCTCGAGCTGGGCGACGGCGTCATCGAGGTCAAGTCGACCTCCGGCGACAACCACCTGGGCGGCGACGACTGGGACCAGCGGATCATCGACCACCTGGTGAAGAGCTTCCGTGGCGAGCACGGCATCGACCTCTCCCAGGACAAGATGGCGCTGCAGCGTCTGCGCGAGGCGGCCGAGAAGGCCAAGATCGAGCTGTCCGCCGCGACGACGACCAGCATCAACCTGCCCTACATCACCGCGGGGGCGAACGGCCCGCTGCACCTGGACACGTCGCTGAGCCGCGCCGAGTTCCAGCGGATGACGCAGGACCTGCTGGACCGCTGCAAGGGTCCGTTCGAGGCGGCCATCAAGGACGCCGACGTCAAGCTCTCCGACATCGACCACGTCATCCTGGTCGGCGGCTCGACCCGTATGCCGGCCGTCACCGAGCTGGTGCAGAGCCTGATCGGCCGCGAGCCGAACAAGGGCGTCAACCCGGACGAGGTCGTGGCCGTCGGCGCCGCGCTCCAGGCCGGTGTGCTCAAGGGCGAGGTCAAGGACGTCCTGCTCCTCGACGTCACCCCGCTGTCCCTCGGCATCGAGACCAAGGGCGGCATCATGCACAAGCTGGTGGAGCGCAACACCACCATCCCGGCGCACCGCTCCGAGGTCTACACCACGGCTGACGACAACCAGCCCTCCGTGCTGATCCAGGTCTACCAGGGCGAGCGCGAGATGGCGGCGAACAACAAGAAGCTCGGCACCTTCGAGCTCAGCGGCATCGCCCCGGCGCCCCGCGGCGTCCCGCAGATCGAGGTCTCCTTCGACATCGACGCGAACGGCATCGTGCACGTGTCCGCCAAGGACCTGGGCACGGGCAAGGAGCAGAAGATGACGATCACCGGTGGCTCCGCGCTGCCGAAGGACGACATCGAGCGCATGATGCGCGACGCGCAGGAGCACGCGGACGACGACAAGAAGCGCCGGGAGGACGCGGAGACCCGCAACCTGGCCGAGCAGCTCCAGTGGCAGACCGAGAAGTTCCTGGCGGAGAGCGGCGACAAGCTCCCCGAGGACAGCAAGAACAAGATCGGCGAGGCGCTCGGCGAGCTGCGTGGCGCCCTCGGCGGCACCGACATCGAGAAGATCAAGTCGGCCCACGAGCGGCTGTCGCAGGTCTCCCAGGAGGCCGGCTCGCTGCTCTACTCGCAGGGTGAGGCCCCGCAGGCCGCCGCGGGTGGCGCCCCGGGCGCGGGCGCCGGTTCGACCGGCCCGGCGGCCGGTGGTGACGACGTGGTCGACGCCGAGATCGTGGAGGACGACAAGAAGTGAGTGCCAAGGACGACGAGATCGACGGTCCGGCGGCCGAGCGGGACGTCATCCAGGACGAGGTCGACTCGGCGGCCGAGGCGACCTCCGCTGAGGAGCCGGCGAAGAAGAAGTCGCCGAAGCCGGCCGGCGCCCACCGCGCCCGCGAGGAGGACGAGGACGTGGCGCCGGCCGCCGAGGAGGCGGCCAAGCCCGGTCTCGGCGCCGAGCTGGAGGCGTTGCGCGGCGAGCTGGAGGAGCGGACCCACGACCTGCAGCGGGTGTCGGCGGAGTACGCCAACTACCGCAAGCGGGTCGACCGTGACCGGGGCGCCGCGGCCGAGCAGACCACCGGCAAGGTCCTCACCGACCTGCTTCCGGTCCTGGACGACATCGACCGGGCCCGTGAGCACGGTGACCTGGTCGGGCCGTTCGCCTCGGTGGCGGAGCAGCTCACCGCGGTGACCGGCAAGCTCGGCCTGGTGGCCTTCGGGGAGAAGGGCGACCCCTTCGACCCGAACCGGCACGAGGCGGTCGCGCACCAGACGTCCGCGGACGTCGACGAGCCGACCTGCGTCGAGGTGATGCGCCGGGGTTACACACTGGGCGAGCGGCTGCTGCGCCCGGCTCTGGTCGCCGTCGCCGATCCGGAGTGAAATCAGTGACTGTGTCCCGCCCGCCGGTCTCCGGTGGGCGGGACGTCGCCGAAAAGTCGAGGAGGTGGACTGAATGAGCTCGAAGGACTGGCTCGAGAAGGACTTCTACGCCGTGCTCGGCGTGAACCGGTCCGCCTCCCCCGACGAGATCAAGAAGGCGTACCGGAAACTCGCCCGCGATCTGCACCCCGACCGCAATCCGGACAACAAGGAGGCGGAGGAGAAGTTCAAGGCCGCTTCCGAGGCGTACGACGTACTCGCCGACGACAAGAAGCGCAAAGAGTACGACGAGATGCGCTCGCTGTTCGGCTCGGGCGCGTTCCGGCGTGGGGCGCGGGGCGGCGGCGGCACCCAGTTCGACCCGTCCGACCTGTTCGGCGGCTTCTCCGGCGGCGCCGGTGGGCCGGGCGCCGACCGGCGGTTCGGGGGCAGCGGTTTCTCCGACATCTTCAGCTCGATCTTCTCCGGCGGGCAGCCGGGCGCGGGTCCGGCGGCGGCACGGCGTGGTCCGCAGCGCGGGCGTGACGTGGAGACCGAGGTGACCCTCGACTTCGCCCAGGCGGTTCGGGGCACGACGCTGCCGTTGACCTTGCGTACGCCCGGGGCCTGCGACACCTGCCACGGCAGCGGCGCCAAGCCGGGCACCACTCCCCGGTCCTGTCCGAAGTGCCACGGCACCGGCCTGATCTCCAGCAACCAGGGTTCGTTCAGCTTCTCCGAGCCGTGCCGTGACTGTCAGGGCTCGGGCAGCATCGTGGACGAGAAGTGCCCGGAGTGCCGGGGCAGTGGCGGGGTCACCAAGACCCGCACGATCAACGTCCGGTTCCCGGCGGGGGTGGCCGACGGCCAGCGGATCCGGCTCAGCGGCCGGGGCGAGCCGGGTGACCGCGGTGGCCCGGCCGGCGACCTGTATGTGCAGGTCAAGGTGCGGCCCGACGACCTGTTCGGGCGCAGCGGCGACGACCTGACGCTCACGGTTCCGATCAGTTTCGCCGAGGCGGTGCTGGGCGCCGACCTGAAGGTGCCCACCCTGGACGGTCCGGTCACCCTGCGGGTGCCACCGGGCACGCCGGGCGGCCGGAAACTGCGGGCCCGCGGCAAGGGCGTGGTTCGCAAGGAGGGCCAGGCCGGCGACCTGATCGTCACCGTGGACGTGCAGATCCCGGCGGGAGTGACCGGCGAGGCCCGGGATCTCCTGGAGAAGTTCACGAAGTTGACCCCGCCGCCGGCGCGGGATCGGATCGAGGCCCGCTTGCGCCGGGCTGCCGGTTAGGACCCTCCCGGGAGGTGGCACATGTATGAAGAGATCAGCATCTCGATGGAACAGGCCTCCGACGCGAAGGTTTTGATCATCTCGGTGGCCGCACGGCTCGCCGGGATGCACCCGCAGACCCTCCGGCAGTACGACCGGCTCGGGCTGGTGCAGCCGGGCCGGGCCGGTGGTGGCGGCCGGCGCTACAGCGAGCGTGATGTGGCGTTGCTCCGTGAGGTGCAGCGGCTGAGCCAGGAGGACGGCGTCAACCTGGCCGGCATCAAGCGCATCATCGGGCTGGAGCAGCTGGTCAGCGACCTGCAGCACCGGGTGGCCGAGCTGGAGCAGGAGCTCGAGTCGGCGTACACCCGGATGGCTCAGGTGGAGGCGATGACCAATCCGTACGGGAGCCGTGATCTGGTCCGCCAGCAGAGGCCCTCGACGGCTCTGGTGGTGTGGCGCCCACGGCGCTCTCCGGACAAATGAGTGACGGCGGCCCCCTCGGGAGCCGCCGTCACTGCTTGTAGTAGTTGTGTGAATACTCTCCGCACTCAGCGGCGGTTGAACAGGCCCAGCCGGCGCGGGTAACGCACCAGGCCGCCCTCCATCCAGTCGTGGTGGTCGAAGAGCTCCGGCCGGGTCATCAGGACCCGGCAGTTGTGCGCCCAGATCTGCATCGGCTCGTCGCCGACCTCCTCCGCGCGCTCCACGTACTTCTTGAGCCGGCGCTTGCGCTGCCCGCTCGCGTTCTGCCGCAGACCGTCCGCGGCGTAGATGTACATGCAGTGCTGCGCGAATCGCCGGGCCGGGCACTGCCGGTCCATGGCCAGCTCGAACAGCGTCGGGCCGAGCACGTCGCCGGAGATCAGCAGATCCCAGTCCTTCGGCATGGTGCTCAGCGGAACCGACTCAGGGTTGTATGCCCAGGTCTGCAACTCGTCGGGTCGAGGGTCGACCGGGTTGCCGAAACCGAGGAATGTAGCTTCACGCACGCTCACGTCGCCGCCTCACTCAACCGTCCGCATACGGCAAGCGTCACTCGCCGGCCATAGTGGCGAACGTCCCAATACTCAGAGTCGTCGCCGCGCAACGGTAGCGTGCGAAGTCGACCGACGGAAGTGTCAAGGCTTCACATTCAGATACTGGACAGTAACTTTGGGCTTCCTGAATGGAGACGCAGGTCACTCCATGGATGGCAGGGGCTTTTGAGCTGCCCGCTGAGCCGCCATCCGCTTCCTGATGATCTCCTTGAACCAGGCGTAGTCGGGCAGCCGGGCCAGCAGCGGACCGGTCACCACGGTGATCAGCACATACGCCGTGGCCAGCGGGGCGAGCCGGGAATCCACCCCGTAGGCGACCGCGAGACCGGCGATGACGACGGAGAACTCACCACGTGGCATCAGCGCCAGCCCGGCCCGGACCCGGCCGGGCAGCGCGATCCCCGCCCGACGGGCCGCCAGGTAGCCGGTCAGCACCTTCGTCAGCATGGTCAGCACGGCCAGCCCGAGCGCCGGCAGCAGCACCGGCGGGATGTCGGCGGGGTTGGTGGAGAGTCCGAAAAAGACGAAGAACACCGCGGCGAAGAGGTCCCGCAGCGGGGTGAGCATCTGGGTGGCGTGGTGCGCCACCGGGCCGGAGATCGCGATGCCGACCAGGAACGCCCCGACCGCCTCGGAGACCTTCAGCTCACCGGCCACCCCGGCGATGAACAGCGTCAGCCCGAGCACGCTCAGCAGCAGGGCCTCGGGATCCTTTACCGACATGAACCGGCTGATCTCCCCGCCGTACCGAATCGCCACGACGAGGACCGCGACCACCGTGACCACCGCGACGCTCAGCGTGCTGAGGCCGCTCGCCAGACCGAGACCGGCCAGCACGGCGGTGACCACCGGCAGGTAGAAGGCCATCGCCAGGTCCTCGATGACCAGCACCGAGAGGATCACCGGGGTCTCCCGGTTACCGACCCGGCCCAGGTCGCCGAGCACCTTCGCGATCACGCCGGACGACGACACCCAGGTGATGCCGGCCAGCACCAGTGCGGCCTTCCAGTCCCAGCCGAGCAGCAGCGCGAACGCGGCGCCGGGCAGGGCGTTGAGCAGCATGTCGATCAGGCCGGCCGGGGCTGCCGAGCGCAGGTTGCCGACCAGCTCGTCGGCCGAATACTCCAGGCCCAGCATCACCAGCAGCAGGACCACGCCGATCTGGGCGCCGACCGCGGTGAACTCCGTGCTGGCCCGGAGCGAGACCAGGCCGCCCTGGCCGAACGCGAGGCCGGCCAGCAGATAGAGCGGGATCGGGGAGAGACCGAAGCGACGGCCCAGGCGCCCGAGCATCCCGAGGCCGAACAGCAGCGCGCCGATCTCGATGAGCAGGATCGTCGTGTGGTGCTCCACCGCGCTCAGCCGTCGTCGTCGCCGGCCAGGATGGCGGTGACACCGTCCAGGCCGTGCCGGGTGCCGACCGCCACCACCACGTCGTTCGCCTCGAAGCGGAACTCCGGGCCCGGGGAGGCGATCACCTCCCGGTCGCGGAGCACGGCCACGATCGAGGACGTCGTACGGCTACGCGCCTGGGTGTCACCGAGGCGCCGGCCCACGAACGGGGAGCCGGCCGGGAGCGCGATCTGCTCGGTCAGCAGGCCGGCCGCCTGCTGGCGCAGACCGGCGAGCTGACCCAGCATCAGCGACGCGCCGAGCACGTCGGCCAGGGCCTCCGCCTCGTCGTCGGTGAGCGGGATCGACGCCAGGCTGGAGTCGGGGTCGTCCACGTCGTACAGCACGAGATCGCGCCGCCCGTTGCGATGCGACACCACCCCGACCGTCCGGCCCGATGAGGTCACCAGGTCATGGCGGACGCCGATTCCCGGCAGCGGAGTCTGTTCCACCCGTACGCGCACGATCTCACAGTAGTGGGGTGAAAGATCCTTCGCTCGACACCGGGAATCCTGCGATGATCCTCTCGTTACGACGCTACGGGATCGTATCCTCGCCCGAGTTTCTCTCGCCACCTCCTGGGGCGAGAAGGTCACCTACGCCTCGGAGGGCGCGGTCGTCGTGCTGCCCGGAGCGGTCGGCGGCGCGGCGCGCCCGAACGGGTACTTCTTCTCCGGGGCAGACTTTCCGGGTGGCGCCTCGGCCGAGTCGAACTTCGGCACCGGCCTGCCCTCCTGAGCGGAGAACGGATCGCTGATCAGCCCGGATCGGCGGCGGTTGCGTCCGTTGTCACCCGGGCTTCTCCGTCCTCGCCCGCGCGTGGCCGGACAGTCACGAGCAGGATCAGGCCGAGGACTGACAACACCAGGTTCAGGCTGTACGCCAGACGGAAGCCGTACTCCTGGGCCAGCCCGAAGAGCGGGGCCGACAGGATCTGGCCGAGCGGGAACGTGTTGGAGAACATCGTCGACGCGCGGCCCGGGAAACGGGGCATCATGTCCTGGAAGTAGGAGATGCCCAGGCCGGAGGCGGCGGCGATCAGGATCGCGTTGAGGATCTGGGCGGCGGCCAGCATCCAGACCGACGACGCCGCGGTCGCCAGGGCCTGGTAGGCGACACCGCAGACGGCCCCGAACAGGATGATCCGGCGTAGCGGCATCCGGGTGGAGAGTTTGCCGAAGCCCAGCATCAGCGGGATCTCCAGCGCGGCGCAGATGCCGAGAATCAGGCCGGCGTCGCCCACCGAGCCGCCCAGCTCGGTGCTGAGATACAGCGGCATCGCCTGGACGCCGAGCACCATGGAGGTCTGGAGCAGCACGAACCCGGCGAGGATCGGGTAGACCTGCCACGGCGCCCGGGTCGAGACGGTCTCACCCTCCCGGGGCGCGGCCGGCGCCTCGACCTCGGGCAGCCATCGTGCCGCGAGCAGGGCTGCCACCAGGTACAACACGGCCGCCGCGCCGTAGACGTACTGGAAGTCGCCGGCCTCCAGCAGGAACGCCGCCAGGGACGGGCCGCCGACCCAGGCGATCGAGAAGACGGTGCGCAGCGTGCTGATGCCCATGGCGGCCCGGCTGGGATCGTCCTGCTGGAGCACCTGTCGTGCGTACGCGAAGGATTGGGGGAAGAGGGATCCGGCGATCGCCGTGGCCGTCGCGGTGAGCGCGAGAAGCACCCAGAAGTCGCGGACCACCGCGGTGAGACCGCTTCCGGCGCAGCCGGCGAGCGCGGCGACGATCAGGATCGTGCGCCGCATCGGCCGCCGGTCCGAGATCCGGCCGATCGCCCAGGACATGGCCACGCCCGAGAGTGAGGCGGTCACCAGGAAGAAGGTGACCTGGACCGGACTGGCCCGGACGGCGGTGCTGAGGAAGAGGCCGAGGAACGGGCCGACCACCGCCGTGGCGATGCCGACGGTGAGGAAGACCAGGCCGAGAGGGAGGAGCCGGCGGGACAGTGACACGACTCCCGACGTTACGGGTTCTTTCCGATTCAAGACCCTGCCCGGTGGTGACTGTCACCGTGGTTCCGTCGCGCTAGAGTTGAGTGGCACACGCTCAAGTCTGCCGGTGCATTCAGGGGAGCTGATGAACACCGAACGTTTGACCACCAAGAGCCGCGAAGTGATCACCGGTGCCGTCGCCGACGCCGGCCGCCGCGGCCACGCCACGGTCGAGCCGTGGCACATGCTGCAGTCGCTGCTCGACACCGGCGGCTCCACGGCCACCGCGCTGCTGCGGGCGGTCGGGGCCAACCCGGCCGAGATCCGCCGGGCCGCGGTCCGGGCGATCGAGCAGCTGCCCTCCGCCCGGGGGGCCAGCACCGTCGAGCCCAGCCTGTCCCGCGAGTTCGTCAACGCGATCGGCTCGGCCGACCTCATCGCCAAGCCGCTCGGCGACGAGTATGTGTCGACTGAGCACCTGCTGGCCGGTCTGGCCCGGGTGGGCGGCGCGGTCTCCCAGGTCCTCAAGGACGCGGGCGCCACCGAGGAGGCGCTGGTCGGCGCGTTCCCGCAGGTCCGTGGCGGGGAGCGCCGGGTCACCACGGCCGATCCGGAGCAGACCTACAAATCGCTCGAGAAGTACGGCGTCGACCTGACCGCCCTGGCCCGCGAGGGCAAGATCGACCCGGTGATCGGCCGGGACGCGGAGATCCGCCGGGTCGTGCAGGTGCTCTCCCGGCGTACCAAGAACAACCCGGTCCTGATCGGCGAGCCGGGTGTCGGCAAGACCGCGATCGTGGAGGGCCTCGCCCAGCGCATCGTCGCCGGTGACGTGCCCGAGTCGCTGCGCGACAAGAAGCTGGTCTCGCTGGACCTCGGCGCGATGGTCGCCGGCGCGCAGTATCGGGGGCAGTTCGAGGAGCGCCTGAAGAGCGTGCTCGAGGAGATCCGCGGGTCCAACGGGCAGGTCGTCACGTTCCTCGACGAGCTGCACACGGTCGTCGGCGCCGGCAAGGGCGAGGGCTCGATGGACGCCGGCAACATGCTCAAGCCGATGCTGGCCCGCGGTGAGCTGCGCATGGTCGGCGCCACGACGCTCGACGAGTATCGGGAGCACATCGAGAAGGATCCGGCCCTGGAGCGCCGGTTCCAGCCCGTCGTGGTCGGTGAGCCGACGGTCGAGGACACCATCGGCATCCTGCGCGGCCTCAAGGGCCGTTACGAGGCCCACCACCGGGTTCAGATCACCGACGCGGCCCTGGTCGCCGCGGCCAGTCTCTCCGACCGCTACATCAGCGACCGGTTCCTGCCGGACAAGGCGATCGACCTGATCGACGAGGCCGCCTCCCGGCTGCGGATGGAGATCGACTCCCGGCCGGTCGCGCTGGACCAGTTGCATCGCCAGGTGGACCGGATGCGGGTGGAGCGCCTGGCGCTGGAGAAGGAGACCGATCCGGCGTCGATGGCCCGGCTGGAGCGGCTGATCGCCGACCTCGCCGACCGGGAGGAGGAGCTGACCGCTCTCACCGCCCGCTGGGAGCGCGAGCGCGGCGGGCTCAACCGGGTCGGTGAGCTGAAGAAGGAGCTCGACGAGGCGCGGGCCGCGCAGGAGCGGGCCCAGCGTGACGGCGAGCTGCTGGAGGCCTCCCGCCTGCTCTACGAGGTGATCCCCACCTTGGAGCGGGAGATCCAGCGGGCCGCCGAGTCCGAGGAGGAGGAGAACACCGAGCCTCCGATGGTCAAGGAGGAGGTCGGCGCCGACGACATCGCCGAGGTGGTCTCCTCGTGGACCGGCATCCCGGCCGGCCGGATGATGGAGGGCGAGACCGCCAAGCTGCTGCGCATGGAGGACTCGCTGGCCGGCAAGGTGATCGGGCAGCGCGAGGCGATCGAGGCGGTCGCCGGTGCGGTGCGCCGGGCCCGGGCCGGGATCGCCGACCCGGATCGGCCGACCGGCAGCTTCCTCTTCCTCGGCCCGACCGGTGTCGGCAAGACCGAGCTGGTCAAGGCGCTCGCCGGGTTCCTCTTCGACGACGAGCGCGCGATGGTTCGCATCGACATGAGTGAGTATGCGGAGAAGCACTCAGTGGCCCGGCTGGTCGGTGCTCCGCCCGGCTACGTGGGCTACGAGGAGGGCGGTCAGCTGACCGAGGCGGTGCGGCGCCGGCCGTACAGTGTGGTCCTGCTGGACGAGGTGGAGAAGGCCCATCCGGACGTCTTCGACCTGCTGCTGCAGGTGCTCGACGACGGGCGGCTCACCGACGGCCAGGGGCGTACGGTCGACTTCCGCAACGCGATCCTGGTGCTCACGTCGAACCTCGGCTCCGCCAACTCCGATTTCACGATGAGCGACGAGGAGCGCCACGACGAGGTGCTGGCCGCGGTCCGGGCGCACTTCAAGCCGGAGTTCCTGAACAGGCTGGACGACATCGTGGTCTTCCACGCCCTCACCAAGAGCGATCTGACCCGGATCGTCGACATCCAGCTGGCCCGTCTGCGGGACCGGCTCGCCGAGCGGCGCCTCACCCTGGAGGTGACCCAGGGCGCCGTCGACTGGCTGGGCGAGCACGGGTATGACCCGATCTACGGCGCCCGCCCGCTGCGCCGGCTGATCCAGTCCTCGATCGGTGACCTGCTGGCGAAGGCGCTGCTGGCCGGCCGGGTCCGGGACGGCTCCACGGTGCTCATCGACCTGAGCGACGCGAAGGACGGCCTCACGATCAGGTGACGGGTACGGAAAAGGGCCCCGGGTCTCTGCCCGGGGCCCTTTTCTCAGCTGTCGGCCGACCGTCGCCGGTAGGCCTGTGTCATCAGTACGTCCGTGATGGCGTGCTCGCCCTCTGCGGACCAGATCCGTATGCCGTTGCGATGGAGTTGATACCGGACGTCTTTGAATCGTGTCCGGGTGTCGTCATGGTGAACGATGTCCAGGGTGTCGGCGTGGGGCATGGGACTCACCGGTCCTTGTCAGGTCTGGGGCGGCCGCGGTGTGGTCACGCGGCCTGCGCAATCGGAGTGGCGCCGTCAGCCGGTCTGCCTCGGCCCCGGGGGTGTGTGCGCGGGGCGGGCGACTCGTGCGGGCACGGCGTGCCGCTGGAGCCTTCTGCTTCCAGGTGGACGCCACGTCATCGAAGTCTAGGGGGCGTGTCCAAGCGTGTCGCCCCCCGAATGAGCGAACGTTTTGCGGTCATTTGGGGCCATCGTTGCCTGATGTTGCCACATCGTCGCGAACGGTGCGGCCCGGTCGCGCGATGTGGCCCGCGACAAGTACCGTGAATTGATCTATTGGAGGGCAGCGTGACCGTACCGGCATATCCGGTTCCGAACCCGGCGGCGCCGAGTCGCCCGGTGTCGGTGACCGTCTCATCGATTCTTCTGTATCTAGTCGTGGCCATGCAGGTCCTGAACGCGGTCGTGCTGCTGTCGACGATGGGTGTCGCCGTCGACGCCTATCGGGATGCCCTCACGATCGAAGACCCGCAACTCGCCGAAGCGGCGCCGTTCATGCAGTTCGTTCTGATCTTCATGGTGGTGATCTATCTCCTGATCGGCGGCGGCGTCGCCGTCCTGGCGATCCTGAACAGCCAGGGCAAGAACGCATCGCGGATCGTCACCTGGGTCTTCGCCGGCCTGGGCCTCTGCTGCAACGTCCTCAGCCTGGGCGGCGGCGCGGCCGGTGGCATCGCGGCCGGCGGCACCGGGGAGACCGGGGTCAACACCACCCAGCTCGAGCAGCGGATCGCCGACGCGATGCCGGGCTGGTATGAGCCGGTGCTGATGATCTCGGCTCTGGTGACCGTGCTCGCCCTGCTCGGCGCGATCATCCTGCTGGCGGTGCCGTCCTCGAACGCGTGGTTCCGCAAGCCGGCGTGGAACGCGGGGATGCCCTACCCCGGATACCCGGGACAGCCGGGGTATCCGGGTCAGCCGGGATACCCCGGTCAGCCCGGCTATCCGGCCCAGCCGGGGTATCCGGGTCAGCCCGGCTACCCGGGTCAGCCGGGGTATCCGCAGTCGCCCTACGGCCAGCCGGGGTATCCGCAGGCGCCGTACGGTCAGCCGGGCTACCCGCCACCGCCCAGCCACTTCGGATCGCCGCAGCAGTACGGCCAGCCGGGTGAGCCGGCGCCGGGCCTGCCGGCGTACCCGGGCGCTGGCGAGCCGACCACCCCGCCGCCCTACCCGGGCCCCACCGGCTCGCCGGCCGCGCCGCAGCAGCCCGATCCCTGGGCCCCGCCGCCGTCCTCCGACCCGTGGGGGACGCCGCCGGTGCCGCCCGCCCCGTCCGATCCGCCGCCGTCCGATCCGCCGTCGTCCGGCGGGGACTCGTCCCCGCCGCGGCCGCCCGCCGACCCGGCCTGATCGCTTTCGGACCGGCTCGCCCTTCACCGGGTGGGCCGGTCCGCTCACTTCCGGGGGCTGTACGCGATAGGTTCTTGCCAGCCGAACCTCGCGGGAGCATCGATGTCCTACGCCGTTCCGACACCGCTCGTCACCGCGCCGCCGCCCGCTCGCCGGCCGGTCCCCGTCGCCACGGCGGTGGCCCTGCTCTGGGCCATGGCCGCGGCCGGACTCACCTATGCGATCGGCATGGTTGCCGTGACACCGGGCGTGGTGGGCCGGTTCCGTGACGCCGCCGCCGGTTCCGACGCCGCCGACGGGTTCGTCGCCGTGCTGTGGCTGGTCGCGGTGCTCGCCCTGGTGCTGAGCCTGCTGGTGACCGCCCTGTTCGTGGTGCTGGGCATCGCGCTGCGCCGGGGCAGCCGGCTGGGCCGTGGGGTCACGCTCGGAGTGGCCGCGCTCGGCGTGCTGACCGGCTGCGGGACGCTGGCCATCCTGGCCGCTCAGCGGGCCGGTGACGCCGCGCCGGGGACGCTGAGCGCGGCGCTGAACTCGGCGTACCCCGATGGGTGGATCGTGCTCAACGTGATCGTGGCCTCCGCCCAGGTGCTCGCCTACCTCGTGGTGGGCGTCCTGGTCCTGGTGTCGCCGAGAGAGTTCTTCGGCCATTCCGCGTCACCCGAGTGGGCAAACCCACAAACGAAGCCTTTTGTTACCGGCGGGTCCGAACCCGATCAGTTCTCGGGTCCGGCCGTCGCGCCGAAGTCCACGTCGAACCTGGAAGACGAGTTCTGGTCACGACCGCACGAGTGAGCGGTTCCGTATCGACGACTGTGGGTCACTCGAACGGGTACTGTCGGTTTCTGTCACTGTCACTCGATCGGCTGTCCGGATAGATCGAGATCGGCCGGACGGTGGGTGTTTTCGCCCGGACGGACAAACGTGATTTGGTCGGTTCACAGACTCTTCACAGCGCGACCACCAGGTGATCCTGGGGGTTGCGCGGGTACCGTACCGGCGGTAACTGCTTTGAGCAGCATCTATGCTCCGAGGAAGGAGCGAGATCAGATGGCCGATCGGTAAACCTTGTTTACAGATGCCCCCAAAGCCCCGCGTCAATAGTTCCGTTCCGCCCTGCCGGGGCGAAAGATTCCGGTTTTCGTACAGCCAGTACGCTCGATGTCATGAGAGCACGGCACGACCTGGGTAAATTCATCACTGAATTGTCCGTCGCGCAGCGTGGCGTCGTGCTTTCATCGGGTCGTGGGGGTGTGGACGAACTGGTGATCGCGCAGTGTGGCGTGATGGTCTCGACGCGTTCAGTGCCGAGTCATCGTCGAGGATCTGTGTGGCGAACAAATCGACGAATTGACAATGTGGCCGGCCTCACTCCGAGGGCGGGGATCGAGACCTCGACACGGATGGGTAGCGACCAGATGGCGGCTGAGGCGTTGCAGGAGGCAGAGACCGAAGTCGTAGTCGCGCGAACGGTCGACCCGGATGAGGGTGTCCGGTCGACCGACTCGGCGATCGATGTCGGCCTTACGGCCTGAAAGTTAGCCGGTTCGTTCCTGCTCACATGCAGGAGAATCGATGCAGTTGGTGGAAGGATGGAGATCGTGGGAACTGCGTTGGCGGAAATGACCATGCCTCAGATCTCGCCGCTTGCCGGCGAGCCTATTGAACGCGCTGACGCTGAGCGCCTGGCGGGAGTGCTCAAGGCGCTCGCCGACCCGGCTCGGCTACGGCTGTTGAGCCTCATTCAGTCCGCTACGGACGGCGAGGCGTGCGTCTGCGACCTGACGGCTCCTCTGGGCCTCTCGCAGCCGACCGTGAGTCACCACCTGCGGATCCTGACCGAGGCGGGTCTGCTGGAGCGGGAGAAGCGGGGTGTTTGGGCGTACTACCGGCTGGTGCCGACGGCCATCGCCACCATCGCCGACCTGCTGACTCCGCCGCGGAAGCGGGCCACCAAGAAGGCCCGCTGAAGTCGTAATCACGACTTCGGGAACGCGGTAATGCCTGGCGTCATTGACTATGGGGGCGTGACGCCAGGCGGAGGACCCCGGCCCACGGACGGGCCGGCGGACCTGAGGAGGAACGGGTGAACTACGTCCCCGGTGACCTGCGTGACCAGCTCGCGCACGTGGGTTACGACGTGGTGCAGGCGGGCCTCGTGTGTGGATCGGGCGGCAATCTGTCCGCCCGCATTCCCGACGAGGACGCCATCTGGGTGACAGCGAGTGGCACGTGGCTGGAACGGCTCAGCCGCAAGGACTTCACCGCGGTGCGCATCTCCGACGGGGCCCCCGCCACCGTCGGCGCCGCCCCGCCGTCACGGACCGAGCCGACCAGCGAGTTGGCTCTGCATCTGGCGCTCTACCGGGCCAGGCCGGATGTCAACGCCGTGGTGCACCTGCACCCGCAGACGGCCCTGCTGCTGGACGCGCTCGGCGAGCACATCCGGATCGTGACCACCGATCACGCGTACTACCTGCGGCGGGTCTCGACAGTGCCGTTCCGGTTGCCGGGCGGCACCGAGCTGGCCGCACTGACCGCCGCGATGGCCGCCGACGGCACCGACTGCCTGGTGCTCAGCCAGCACGGGTGCGTGGTGATGGGCGACTCCGTGGAGCTCGCGCACAAGCGGGCCCGCAACCTGGAGGAGGCCGCGTCGCTCACCTACCGGGCGCTGACGGCCGGCCGGTTGGAGAATCTGCGGGAGTGCCCGGAGGAGTTCCTCGACCGGCTCTCCGGAAACAGCGCCGTCTCGGTGTGACGAAGCCACGAAAAAGGCCGGCCCGATGGGCCGGCCTTTTCGCTCAGTAGTTCCGCGGCGGGTAGTCCTGCGGAGGCTGCGGCGGGTACTGCTGCTGCGGCGGGTAGCTCTGCGGGGTCGGGTGGTGCCCCTGCTGCGGATAGGCCGGCTGCTGCGGATCCTGGTACTGCGGGGGCTGCTGACCGTACCCCTGCTGACCGTACCCCTGCTGGCCGTATCCCTGCTGGCCATACCCCTGCTGACCGTAGTCCGGCTGGCCGTATCCCTGCTGGCCGTACTGCGGGGGCTGCTGACCGTACCCCTGCTGCTGGTCTTGGTCGTTGTCGAAGTGCTCGTGGAACTCCTCGCGGGCGGCGTCGGCCAGACCCGCGACGCTGGCCGCGGCCACCACACCGATCGCGGCGGCCGGGTCCGGGTTGTGCAGGCCCTTCTTCTTGGCCTTCCGCTCGCGGAGGATCTCGATCAGGATCGGGAGCACCGAGATCAGCACGATCAGCACGACCACCGGCAGGATGTAGCGGTCGATCTTGTCGCCGATGGCGTTGTAGATCTGTTCCGCCAGCAGGTAGCCGATCAGGATGATGCCGTCGGTCCAGAGGATCGCGCCGACGATGTTCCACAGGAGGAACTGCCTCGCGGGCATGCCGAGGGTGCCGGCGACCGGGTTGAGGAAGGTCCGCACGATCGGGATGAACCGGGCCAGCACCACCGCCTTGGCCGGCCCGAACTTCTCGAAGTAGTACTCGGCCTTCTCGACATACTCCTTCTTGAAGAGCCGCGAGTCGGGCTTGTCGAACATCCGCCGCCCATACTTCGCACCGAGCCAGTGGCCCAGCTGCGCGCCGATGATGGCGCAGATGGGCGCGCCGATCAGCAACGCGACGATGGACAGCTGAGCGCCCTCGCCGAAGATCGAGTTGGCGACCTCGGAGGCGGCCACACCCGCCAGGAACAGCAGGGAGTCACCGGGGAAGAAGAAGCCGACCAGCAGGCCGGTCTCCGCGAAGAGGATGGCCAGCACACCCGGGAGCCCGAAGGCGCCGAGCAGGTCCTTCGGGTCCAGCGGGTTCAGGGCGAGCTGCTCCGCGAGCACATGGATGTCCACGAGGAGCCAGGGTACCGGCCTGGCCAAGGCCGGTACCTGTATGAATGCTGTGCACTCCAAGAAGTAACCCAGCGGTCACAGTCGGGGGTCGACCGGCTCCGACTCGGCGGCCAGGATCGCGAAGACCAGCTCGTGCACCCGCCAGGCCGGGGCGCCCTCGGCCAGCCGGTCCAGCGCCGCCAGCCCGAGCCCGTGCTCACGCAGCGCCAGCGAGCGCTTCCGGCCGAGGTTGCGCTGCCGCAGGCGGTCCAGCTGCTCCGGACGGGTGTATTCCGGGCCGTAGATGATCCGCAGGTATTCACGGCCACGGCACTTCACACCCGGCTGCACGAGACGGCCCTTCCCGTCGACCGCCGCGAGCCCGGCCCATGGCTTCACCACCATGCCCTCACCACCCGCCCCGGTCAGGGTCAGCCACCACTCGGTCGCGGCCGCCTCCGACGCCGGATCGGCCAGGTCCACGACCATCCGGCGGGTCGGCGTGAAGATCTCCGGGTCGGCTGCGACCAGCCGATCGGCCAGCGCGAGATGCCAGTCGTGATCCTTCTTGGCGTACGAGACACCCGCGCCGGCCAGGAACACGAACGGGGCGAGCGTGACTCCCGCGAGGCCGTCCGTCGGCTTCACGTACGACCGGTAGGCCGCCGAGTAGCCGTCGATCTCGGCCGCCCGCAGCTCCAGCCGGTCTCGCAACGTGCCCACGTCGAGACCGCGCCCGGCCACCCGCTCCAGCACCGACAGCGCCGCCGGCAGGGCGGACCGGCCGGCCGCACCGACCCCGGCGTAGTGGTCCCGGATCAGGCTGCCCGCCTTGGCCGACCACGGCAGCAACTCGGCGTCGAGGAGCAGCCAGTCGGTCTCCAGTTCGGCGAGGATCGGCGTGACAGCGGCACGAACCCGCGCGAGCAGCGGCTCGTCCAGCTCGGGACCGAAGAACGGCCGGCCGGTACGGGTCCAGATCGCGTCCCCGGCGCCGGACGTGGAGACACGCACCACGGCCCGCGAGCCCATGTGCTTTTCCTCACACACGACCCGGTCCACCCCGGCCGACCGCAGATCGGCGAAGGCGGACGACGGGTGCTCCAGGTAACCCTCCACGGTCGAGCTGGTGCACGGGGCCATCGTCGGCGGGAGCCAGACCAGGGTCTCCGGGTCGACCGAGAACCGGCCCATCACCTCCAGCGCGGCGGCGGCGTTCTCGGCGGGCACGGTCGTCTGGCCGTACCCGTAATCGATGTGCCGTCGTCCGATGACGTCCGCGATGTCGAGACCCTGCTCGGGCTTCGCCGCGACCGCGGCGAACGGCCGCACCGGCGCGTAGTACTCCTTCGCCGCCGGCACCGCGACGATCTCCCGGGACGGCCAGCGCAGCGCGGTCAGCGCGCCACCGAAAACGCAGCCGGTGTCCAGGCAGATGGTGTTGTTGATCCACTCCGGCTGCGGGGTGGGCACGTGCCCGTAGACCACGGCCGCCGAACCGCGGTAGTCGCGCGCCCACGGGTAGCGGACCGGCAGACCGTACTCGTCGGTCTCGCCGGTGGTCTCGCCGTAGAGCGCGAAGCTGCGCACCCGGCCGGAGGCCCGCCCGTGGTACGCCTCCTTCAGCCCGGCGTGCGCCACCACGAGCTTGCCGTCGTCGAGCACGTAGTGGCTGACCAGGCCGTCGATGAAGGTCCGCACCTCGGCGACGAACGCCGGATCCTCCGCCTCCAGCTGCTCCAGCGTCTCCGGCAGGCCGTGGGTGAGCTGCACGTTGCGCCCGTTGAGCTTGCGGGCCAGCTTCTGCTCGTGGTTGCCCGGCACACAGATCGCGTTGCCGGCCGCCACCATGCCCATGACCAGGCGCAGCACACCCGGCGAGTCCGGCCCCCGGTCGACCAGGTCACCGACGAAGACGGCCTTGCGCCCCTCGGGGTGCACGGCGTCCACCGGCCGGTCCCGCTCGTCGCGGATCAGCGCCCAGCCGAGCTTGGTCAGCAGCGCCTCCAGCTCGGCACGGCAGCCGTGGATGTCACCGACGATGTCGAACGGCCCGTGCTCGTCCTTCCGGTCGTTGAAGAGCTTCTCGTAGCGGATCTCGGCCGCCGCGATCTCGTCGACCCCGCGCAGCACATGGATCTTGCGGAAGCCCTCCTTGGCCAGCTGGTTGAGGGAGCGCCGCAGGTCACGGTGCATCCGGGTGAGGACCTGGCGGCCGAACGTACGGTCCTCGCGCGCCTCGGTCCGCTCCCACGCCACCGACTCCGGCACGTCCAGCACGATCGCCACCGGCAGCACGTCGTGCTCACGCGCCACCTTGACCAGGCCGGCACGGGCGTGCGACTGCAGGTTGGTGGCGTCGACCACGGTGAGCCGGCCGGCCGCGAGCCGCTTGCCGGCCACGTAGTGCAGCACGTCGAAGGCGTCACCGGACGCGGACTGGTCGTTCTCGTCGTCGGCGACCAGACCCCGGAAGTAGTCCGAGGAGAGCACCTGGGTGGGCTTGAACCGGGCGCGGGCGAAGGTCGACTTGCCGGAGCCGGAGATGCCGACCAGGGCCACCAGCGACAGCTCGGGAACGTCGAGGATCATGCGGACACCTCCTGGGTACGGAAGAGAGCGAGCTGGGTCGGAGCGCCGGTGACCTCGTCGTGCTCACCGACACCACGGATGGTCACCGTGTAGCCGTATTCGTCCGCCGTCCTGGACGCCCACCCGGCGAACTCGGCGCGCGTCCACTCGAAGCGGTGATCCGAATGCCGCATCCCGGTCAGGCCCTCGTAGTGCACGTTGTATTCGACGTTCGGCGTGGTCACGATCACGGCACGAGGCTTGGCGTGCCCGAAGACGGCCGACTCCAGCGCCGGCAGCCGCGGCAGGTCGACGTGTTCGATGACCTCCATCAGCACCGCCGCGTCGAAGCCGCGCAGCCGGTCGTCACGGTAGGTGAGCGCGGTCTGGATCAGCCGGACCCGGTCACCCAGCCGTTCGATCTTGAGCTTGCGGGCGGCCTGGTCCAGCGAGCGGGTGGCCACGTCGGCGCCGACGATCTCGGTGAACGCCCGGTTCTTGACCAGGGCCGCGAGCAGGGCGCCCCCGCCGCAGCCCAGGTCCAGCACCCGGGCCGCGCCCACCTCGGTCAGTGCGGCCACGACCGCGTCCCGGCGCTGCTCGGCCAGCGGCGCCCGGCGGGCCACCGGCAGCTCGGCCTCCTCCTCGGTGACCGGCTGGTCCGCCTCCAGCAGCTGCAGAGCCGTGGTGGCCAGAGACCTGCGGTGCGCCAGGTAGCGGCGGGCGATCAGCACCTTCTCCGGGTGCGCGGCCAGCCAGCCCTCCCCGGAGCGCAGCAGCTTCTCGATCTCGTCCGGGGCGACCCAGTAGTGCTTGCCGTCGTCCAGGACCGGGAGCAGCACGTACAGGTGGTTGAGGGCGTCGGCGAGCCGTACCTCACCGGTCAGAGTCAGGTCGACGTAGCGGCTGTCACCGCCGATCTCCGGCTCGAACGGGATCGGCGTGGCCGTCACCGACCAACCGAGCGGCGCGAAGAGGCGGGTCACCAGATCCGGCGTGCCCCGCAGCACCGGCACCCGGATCTCCAGCGGGATCGCGGACCCGGCGAGCTCGGGACGGTCCTTGGAGACACCGCGCAGCGCGGTCCGGAAGACCTTGGCCAGAGCGCTCGACAACAGGCTGGAGGCGGCGTACGGCCGGTCGTTCACATACTGGCTCAACTCGAAGGCGTCCCGATGCGCCCTCAGCAGCTGCGGATCGACGTCCAGCAGCAGGGCGGCGGTGCAGCGGTCGTCGTCCGCCTCGGGGTAGAGGACGTACGCCGTACCGGTGGGCACGCCGAAGGAGTGCACCTTGCCGGGGTGCTTGACCAGCAGGTAGCCCAGATCGGTGGCGGGCCGGTGGGTGGTCGTCAGAGTGAGCAGCACCCGTCGATCGTGACAGCGGGTGCGTTACCAGGCGATCGAATTCAGCGGTAGTCGTCGTCGAACTCGACGATCCGGTCCTGTTCGCGGTCCGGCTGGTCGTTCTCGTCGTCCTGCCAGCCGGGGATGATCGCTGCCTGCTCGGCGGCGTCGACCTCGGGCGTCTCCACGTCGATCTCTTCCATCGGGTACGTCATCCTCGGCTCCCTCCCGCACGCGCCATCCAGACCTCCATAGTGCGACGTAATCCGGACCCATGCTGCACAAACGGGCATGCTTGGGTTCTGATTTCGAGGCGGTTTCCACTACGCACCGCAACTGCGGAATACTTCCTGCTGGAGGACAGCGCGGTCCTGCCCTCTGCTGCCCGTGAAAAAGAGCAAGGAGCGCACCCGATGCCTATCGCTTCTCCCGAGGTCTACGCCGAGATGATCGATCGCGCCAAGGCCGGCGCGTTCGCCTACCCGGCGATCAACGTGACGTCCTCGCAGACCCTCAACGCGGCCCTTCAGGGCTTCGCCGAGGCCGGCAGCGACGGCATCATCCAGATCTCCACCGGTGGCGCCGAGTATGTCTCGGGCCCCACCATCAAGGACAAGGTCGTCGGCGCTGTCGCGCTGGCCGAGTTCGCCCACCACGTCGCCAAGCAGTATCCGGTGAACATCGCGCTGCACACCGACCACTGCCCGAAGAACCACCTCGACGG
Organism: Actinoplanes philippinensis; assembly: GCF_900113015.1. Taxonomy (GTDB): domain Bacteria; phylum Actinomycetota; class Actinomycetes; order Mycobacteriales; family Micromonosporaceae; genus Actinoplanes; species Actinoplanes philippinensis. The sequence goes on along the minus strand of NZ_FONV01000017.1, from coordinate 53,264 downwards.
CTTCGTCCGCCCGCTGATCGACATCTCGGCGGAGCGCGTGGCCAAGGGCCAGGCCCCGCTGTTCCAGTCGCACATGTGGGACGGTTCGGCCGTGCCGCTCGACGAGAACCTCCAGATCGCCGAGGAGCTGCTGGCCAAGACCGCGGCCGCCAAGATCATCCTGGAGATCGAGGTCGGCGTCGTCGGTGGCGAGGAGGACGGCGTCTCCGCCGCGATCGACGACAAGCTCTACTCCACCGTCGAGGACGGCCTGGCCACCGCCGCCGCCCTGGGCCTGGGTGAGAAGGGCCGCTACCTGACCGCCCTCACCTTCGGCAACGTGCACGGCGTCTACAAGCCGGGCAACGTCAAGCTCCGCCCGGAGATCCTCAAGGAGATCCAGGACGCGATCGGCGCGAAGTACGGCAAGGAGAAGCCGCTCGACCTGGTCTTCCACGGCGGCTCCGGCTCGCTGCTGTCGGAGATCCACGGCGCTCTGGACTACGGCGTGGTGAAGATGAACATCGACACCGACACGCAGTACGCGTTCTCCCGCCCGGTCGCCGACCACTTCTTCCGCAACTACGACGGCGTGCTGAAGGTGGACGGCGAGGTCGGCAACAAGAAGGCCTACGACCCGCGCGCCTGGGGCAAGCTCGCCGAGAACGGCCTCGCCAAGCGGGTCGTCGAGGCCGCCGAGCACCTCCGCTCGACCGGTACCTCTCTCGGCAAGTAAGAAGCACCCGATTCAGCGGTGACGGCCGGTCCCCTTCGTGGGGACCGGCCGTTCTCGTGTTGCGGCACTACACAGAGGAATGGGTACCATCGACCGATCAAGATCGGTTGGACGGTGATCGTGCTCGGAATCGAGGGCTGGAAACCCGAGTGGCATCACGACGCCGAGGCCCTCGCCGCGACCCATCGACACATGTTCGTGCGGCTCATCGGCAAGAAACTTCGATCAAGCTGGCTGATGTGGGATGTCGCTGAGCGTGGATGGTTCGCTGACGGTCCGGTGATCCTCGACTTCGGACTGAGTCGTGTGGAGATCACTCACCGTAAATTCGACGAGTGCGCGATCACCTGGGACCAGATCGACACGACGCTCCCGGTCGACCTCTACGAGCATTTCGACTGGCGACCCGACCCGCACGCCGCGCTGCGCAAAGCCCGGGGCCGGCCGCTCCGGGCGGTCAACGTCCTCGAGCGGACCACCCCCGCCGACTGGCGGCCCCGGGTGCTGCACGCCGTCGAGTTCCTCTTCGACGGCGCGCGACTCGCGATCTACAACGCCATGGACGAGAACGGCATCACCGACGTCCCCGAGGGTGAGCTGCCGGCGGCACACTGGCGCCGGGTGCACGTGGCGTAGGCGTCAGTAGCTGCCGCCGCCACCGCTGTCACCGCCGGAGAACGAGCTGCCGCTGTCGCCACCCCACGACGACCCGCCGCTGTCACCGCCACCCCACCAGCTGCCACCGCTGTCGGAGGAGGACGACGACGAGTCCGGGGAACTCGACGAGTCCCAGGTGCCGCTGCTCCCGTCGGAGTGGTGGTAGTAGTGCGACGACCCGCTGCGGGAGCGCCTCTTGCCAGACCGGCCCTCGTGGTACGCGGCCTTGGTGTTGTGCCTGATCAGCTTCACGACGAACACCACGGCGAACAGCGCGATCACGAGGCCCAGGATCACCGGGACGAACAACAAGGCTTCCATGGCAGCAGTGTGCGGTAGCCGCGCCACTACCCGGAGCCACTATCCCGAGAGAGCGTCCACGGCCTCGTCCAGGGAGTCGGTCACCACGATGAGGCCGGACAGGTCCCCGTGCGGCGAACGGGCCAGCAGCGGCCCCAGCAGATCCGCCACCGGCAGCCGCGACCAGTGCTCCACACCGAGGAACACGTACGCCCCGGACGGCCCGTCGGTCGCATAGAACGTCTTCGTGGCGGCCTGGAAGATCTCCTGCACCGTGCCGGCCCAGCCGGGCGCGAACACGATCCCGCCACGCGCCAGCCGCAGGATCGAGTCCTCCCGTACCGCGTTGGAGAAGTACTTCCCGATCTGCCCGGCGAACAGATTGGCCGGCTCGTGGCCGTACAACCAGGTGGGCAATGCCAGACCGCCGTGCCGCAGCCGCCCGGCCACGTCGAGCGGCGGCAGCGGATGCGCGGCCCGTACCGACAGCGCGGCCGCCGTATACGGCTCGTGATCCATGAAGTGCGGCGCCACCGCCAGCCGGTCGATCGCCGTGGCGAGCTCGGCCTCATCGAACGACGCGAAGTAGGCGCCCAGGTTCGCCGCCTCCATCACCCCGGGGCCGCCGCCGGTCACGATCAGCCGGTCCGCGGCGGCCAGGCGACGGGTCAGGGCCGCCACCATGCGGTACGGCTCCGAGCCCCGTGCCGCCGCATGCCCGCCCATGATCCCGATCGCCCCGCCGGGCCCCTGCACGGCCGCCCACTCGTTGAGCGCCTTGCCGAGCGCGTTGTCGATCCCCGCGTCGTGCAGCCGCTGGGCCAGTGCCTCACGGATGTCCGGAACCGCCCCGCCATGTGCCACGAAGTGCTCGTAGACGACGGTGTCGAACATGCCGGCGAAGCCGTGCTCGGTGAACCCGGCGGACAGGTCCTCGGGGGTGTAGAGCAGCGCCGGATGCGTCGGGTACGGCCGGCCGTCGAACGGCGGGACCACGTGCGCCCCACGCAGGATCAGGTCGGACTCCACCTCGGGACCGGCCAGGTGACAGCCCACGAACATGGTGTCGCGCACATCCACCCCGGTCAGGTCGGGCGGGTCGCGGTCCAGTCGCAGGCCCAGGACGCAGAGGCCGGCCAGGGTGTTCTTGGCCAGATGCACGTCCAGCTCGGCTCGGGTCTCGATCTCGTCGGCGGTCGCGTCGAACGGCGCGTCCCCGCCGAGCACTGGTTGCAGGGGGTCGGGCATGCGTCCATCTTGCTCGACCCGAGCGAGTCGTTGACGTACTACCTAGAGTTGGCCCATGCGCGCTGCGACCGGTTCACTGTTGGGTCTGGCCTACGGCGACTCGCTCGGGAAACCGACCGAGTTCCAGGAGTACGCGACGATCGTGGCCCGCTACGGCCCCGGCGGACCCCGGCAGTTGGTCGGCGAACCCGCCCTGGTGACCGACGACACCCAGATGGCGCTCGCGGTCGGTGAAGCGCTGCGCGAGGCCACGTCGATCACCCCCGGGTCTCTCGAGCCGGTGCTGCGCCGGCGCTTCCTGGAGTGGGCGGCCAGCCCGGAGAACGATCGGGCGCCCGGCATGACGTGTCTGCGGGCCATCGGCAACCTCGCCGACGGCCGGCCCTGGGCGCGGGCCACCCAGGCCGACTCGAAAGGGTGCGGGGCCAACATGCGGGTCACCCCGGTGGGGCTGATGCCGGGGCTCACCGACGACCAGCGCGCCGGGGCGGCACAGTTCCAGGCGGCACTGACACACGGGCATCCGACCGGACTGGCGGCCAGCGAGCTCACCGCGTACGCCGTCTTCTGGCTCCGGGGCGGCCTCGCGCCGTCCGGCCTGCTCGCGGCGCTGCGCGAACGCTGCGCCGAGCAGCGCAAGGTCTACCGCGGCGACTGGCTCGGCGAGTTGTGGCACCGGCCCGCGGTGACCTCACCGGAGGAGTTCATCGCGCGGGGCTGGGACGAGTGCGCGGCCGCCCTGGACCGGGTGGCCGAGGCGCTGGCCGGCGGCGACCACACCGGTGATCCGTGCCTGCGCACCGGCGCGGGCTGGATCGCCGAGGAGGCGCTGGCCACCGCGCTCTACGTCTACCTGGTCTCGCCGGACGAGCCGGTCGCGGTCCTCGGCCGGGGCGCGGCCTCCTCCGGCGACTCCGACTCGATCGCCTGCCTGGCGGGCGCGTTCGCCGGCGCGGCCCTGGGCCTGGCGGCCTGGCCCGCCGACTGGCAGACCCAGATCGAGTATGCCGACCGCCTGTTCCGCCTGGGCCGAGCCTGGGACTGACCGGTGAGAGCCACACCGGAAACCCGGATGGACCGGAATGTGGTGGCGACGGAATGAAAGGAGTCCGGACGGGTTGAATGGGGGCATGCAGAACCTCCTTCCCGAGCCGCCGGCCACCCGACTGCCCGCCGACGCCGAGGCCGACAAAGCCCTGGCCGAGGCCGCCACGACCGGCACCGAGCAGGCCTTCAAGGCGGTCGCCGCCAGGTTCCCCGCCTACAGCGCCGCCTGGGCGCCGCTGGCCGCCGCCGCTCTGGCCGCCGACGAGCCGGTCACCGCATATGCGTACGCCCGCACCGGATACCACCGCGGCCTCGACGCGCTGCGCCGCAACGGCTGGAAGGGCCACGGCCCGGTCCCGTGGGCGCACGAGCCGAACCAGGGTTTCCTTCGCTGCCTGCATGCCCTGTCGCAGGCCGCCGCCGAGATCGGTGAGGCCGACGAGGCGGCCCGCTGTGCCCAGTTCCTCCGTGACAGCGACCCGGCCGCCGCGGACGCCCTGACGTAACCCGGCCCGGCCGACGGTCTGCCCGCCGCCACATCAGGGGGTGGCGGGCAGACCGCGCAGGTCAGAGACCGTCGGCGACCGCTGCGGCGATCTTGAGCCAGGCGTCCTTGGTGTTCGCCGAGAGTTCGCCGTAACGGATCGGCTCACCCGAGTCGATCAGCCGCTCGTAGGGGGCGACCAGCACCGCCCTGGTCCGGGCCGCGAAGTGCTGCTGGATCCACTGCAGGTCGATGTCCTTGCGGGTGGGCGGCATCGTGACAATGGTCACCGCCTGGCGAACGAGCCGCCGCCGGCCGCTCTGCTCCAGATGGTCGAGGGCCCGCGCCGCCGTCTCCGCCGAGTCGTTACGGGCCGACATCGTGATCACCAGCTGGTCGGTGGCGTCCATCGCGGCCTGCCAGTTCTCCGCGCGGACGTTGTTGCCGGTGTCCACAAAGATCAACTTGTAGAACCGGCTCACCACGTCGCGGATCTCCGCGAACGAGGCCGCGGTCAGCATCTCACCGGCGGTCGCCGACTCGTCCGAAGCGAGCACGTCGAACATGCCCTCGCCCTGTGCCCGCACATACTGCGACAGGTCACCGACCCGGCCCTGTGCGCCCTGGAAGAGATGCAGATCACGCATCATGTCGCGGACCGTCCGCGCGTGGAAGTCCTGCTGGGCACGCATGCCCAGAGTGCCCTGGGTCTCGTTGTTGTCCCAGGCCAGCACGTACCCGCCGCGCTTCTGCCCGAACGTCATCGCCAGCAGCAGCACCGCGACCGTCTTGCCGGCGCCGCCCTTCGGGTTGACCACGGTCACCTGCCGCAGCCCGCCGAAGTTGCGCCGCACCATCTCGACGTCCTGCTTGTACTCCAGCTCACGCTGCCCGGGAGCCAGCTTGACCAGCCCGAACATGCCCTTCTGCAGCATCGCCCGCGCCCCCATCGTGGCGCTCTGCTGAGCCGGCCGGGCAAGCCGCCGCCGCGCGAACTCCTCGGCGGTCGGCGTCCCGTCCACCATCCAGTTCAACTCCTGGAACGGATCCGCCTCACCCGCGGGCGACTGCCGTTCCTGCGGCGGGTTCGGCAGCCCGGGTTGCGGTTGGTGGGGCGCCTGCGAGGAGGGCGGCGGGGTGTGTGCGGTCGGCGACGCGGGAGGCGCGGGCGGCCAGGCTGTCCCGGCGCCTTGCCCGCCAACCGCGTGCGCAGATGGTGCGGGCGCGGCGTTCGGGGGTGCGGCGTTCGAGGGCGCGGCGTGCGGGGGCGTGGCGTGCGGGGGCGTGGCGTTTGCGGTGGGCAATGTCGCATTGGCGCCTCGGCCACCGTCGGCCGGCGCGGCGTGAGCTGTGGGCGGCGTCACCGGCGCGGCATGCGGTGGCTGCGGGGTGGGCTGCGCCTTTGGGGGTACGGCCGTCGTGTGCCCGGTCGACCAGGCACCGCCGGACGGCTGGGGGGAGACGGGACGGGTGACCGGCTGCTGACCGCCGGGCCGCCCGTCACCTGCCTGTGCAGAAGCGTCCTGCCGATCCCGGTCCACCGGCTGCACCGCAGCCCGCGGGTCCCGCCCGGCCGCCTGTGCAGTAGCCCTCGGGTCCGGGCCACCCGAAGGCGGGAAGGGGGTCGGCTGGTCCTGACCCCCCGAAGGCGGGAAGGGGGTCGGCTGGTCCTGACCCCCCGAAGGCGGTAAAGGGGTCGGCTGGTCCGGCCCACTCGGAGGTGAGAATGGTGCCCGCTGGTCCGCGCCGGTCGGAGGCGGGAACGCGGTCGGCTGGTCCTGGCCGCCCGGCGGTGGGACCGGTGTCCGCTGATCCTGGCTGTTCGGTGACGGAAAGGCGGGCTGCGTCTCGTCCGGCCGCGGCGGTGTCGGTGACGGGCCGCCCAACGCCGGAAACGCCGCCTGCCGATCGACCGGATGCGGGCTCACCTGCGGTGACGTGACCTGACCCGGCCGGTGCAGCGGCTGCGCCCATGGTGAATCGGCGGCGGTGTGCCCCTCCGGCGGCGCGAACGGCCCCAACGGCCGCTCCGGCTGCTGCTTCCGCTCGGACTGCGGAGGCGCGGCAGGCGCAACCGGCACGGCAGGCGCGCCAGCCGGGGGCGGCACGGCAGGCGCGCCGGCCGGGGGCCGTGAGGAAGGCACGTGCACGCCGGGTGGCAGCGGTGGCCCGTCGGCGGGCCGGAACACGCCCGGCTCGACCTGGACCATCCCGACCGGTGGCAGACGATCGGCCACGGGCACGGCACGGCCGTGCACCGGGGTCTCGGGCTCGTCGGCCCAGAACGGCTCCACGTCCCGGGCCGGCGGCGTCGCGTCGGCTCCCGGGACGTAGACACGGTCGGCGTTCTCGTCCGCCACGGATGAGACCTCCGGTATCACGAAATCTTGGCTCGGCTGCCAGTCCAGAGTTGCACGGACCTCAGCCCGCGTACACCGCCCAAGCGCCCGCTTCGGTCCACCAGGAACGCTTGCGACTGGTCGACCCGGCCACTCCGTCGTCGAGGAACTGCAGGTCACCCTCGCGGGGGAGGACGGACACCGCGCGTCCGCGGACCCGGCGCACCTCCACCCGTACCCTCGTGCCCTTGAACAGCTTCTTGACGACAACCGGGACCGCGACGGCCACCTCGACCCGGCCGTCGGTCGGATCGCCGTCGGCGAGCAGCCGGAGGCCGTCGAACTCGGCGTAGCCGGCGCCGTTGCCGATCACACAGGCGAGCACCGGCTCGGCGCCGTCGGTGAGCACCGCGTCGTCGACCTCGACCCGGCCGCGCCACGGCACCGCCCGCCCGTTGTCGTCGGCCCCACCGAGCAGCGCCCCGTCCAGGGTGACCGAGCCGCCGTCGTTGCGGAGTAGGTCGAGCCGCCGGACTGTGCCGTTCATCACGGCCGCCGCGACGGCTGCCGGTGTCCGGGGAAGGCCGAGCTGAGCCGCCAGGTCCTCGGTGTTGCCCGGGTCGAGCGGCAGGATCGCGACCGGCGGCAGGTCCGGAACGGTCCGGCCGGCGAGCAGGTCGTCGGGCCGCTTGCTGGGCGGCGGAGCATACCGCCGGACCAGCCGGCGCATCACCGCTCGCAGCTGGCTGTCGGTCGCCGACGCGACCACGAGGCGCACCTTGGAATCGGCGTCGGGCCAGGTCAGGCCGTCGGGCCGGGCCGGGCCGTCGAACCGGGCGAGGACCGCGTCGATCTCCTGATCGGAGCCGGCCTGCACGGTCTCCACCCGTGCCCCGGCCTCGCGGAGGGCGTCCGCACAGGCCAGGACGGGGGTACGCGGAGTGGCGCAGACCGCGTTGCAGCCACCGCAACCGGAGTCGCCGGAACCACAGGAATCGCCCGAGCCCTCGGCCAGGCTCAGGAGAACGACGTCGTACATCAGACTCCGCCGAGCACCGAGTGCCGCTCGATGACCGCCTCGCGGCCCGGGCCGACGCCGACGATCGAGATGCGGGCGCCGATCCGGGCCTCGACGAACTCGACGAAGTCCTGTGCCTCCTGGGGCAGGTCCTCGAACTTGCGGCAGCCGGAGATGTCCTGTTTCCAGCCGGGCAGCGTCTCGAAGATCGGCTGCGCGTGGTGGAAGTCGGTCTGGTTGACCGGCATCTCGTCGTGCCGGACGCCGTTCACCTCATACGCCACACAGACCGGGATCTCGTCCAGCCCGTCGTAGTTGTCGAGCTTGGTCATGGCGAAGTCGGTGACGCCGTTGATCCGCTGCGCATACCGGCCGATCACCAGGTCGAGCCAGCCGATCCGGCGCGGGCGGCCGGTGGTGGTGCCGTACTCGTGGCCGACCTCACGCAGGTAGTCACCGAACTTGTCGTGCAGCTCGGTCGGGAACGGGCCCTCGCCGACGCGGGTGGTGAACGCCTTGAGCACCGCGACCACCCGGTCGATCCGGGTCGGTGGGATGCCGGAGCCGGTGCAGGCGCCGCCCGCCGTCGCGTTCGAGCTGGTCACGAACGGGTAGGTGCCGTGGTCGACGTCGAGCAGCGTCGCCTGGCCGGCCTCGCAGAGCACGACCTTGCCGTCGTCGATCGCGTTCGACAGCTCCAGGGCGGTGTCCGCCACGTACGGCCGCAGGCGCTCGACATACGACAACAGCTCCTGGACGACGTCGTCGACCTTCGCCCCGGTCCGGTTGTAGATCTTCGACAGCACCTGGTTCTTGAAGCCCAGGGCGGCCGTGACCTTCTGCCGGAGGATCGACTCGTCGAAGAGGTCCTGCACCCGGATGCCGACCCGGTTCATCTTGTCGGCGTAGGTCGGGCCGATGCCGCGGCCGGTCGTGCCGATCCGGCGGGAGCCGAGGAACCGCTCGGTGACCTTGTCGAGCGTGCGGTTGTAGGAGGCGATGACGTGCGCGTTGGCGCTGATGCGCAGCCGGGAGGTGTCGATGCCCCGGGCCTCGAGCCCGTCGATCTCCTGGAACAGCACGTTGAGGTCGACGACGACGCCGTTGCCGATCACCGGTACGACCCCCGGGGAGAGGATCCCGCTGGGGAGGAGGTGGAGCGCGTACTTCTCGCCGTCGATGACGACGGTGTGGCCCGCGTTGTTGCCACCGTTGAACTTGACCACGTAGTCGAGCCGGTCACCCAGCAGATCCGTGGCCTTACCCTTGCCCTCGTCGCCCCATTGGGCGCCGACCAACACGATCACCGGCACTTTTAGATATGCCTTTCCCCAAGGTCGTACCTGGAGGAGTCCGGGTACTGCGAAAGTTTACGCGACGCCGCCGCAGGTAGGATGGGCCGTCGTGCGCGTACTTCTGATCGGCTCCGGTGGGCGCGAGCACGCGCTTGCCGTCGGGCTCTCCGCCGACCCGTCCGTCGACTACCTGGCCGCCGCGCCGGGCAACCCGGGCATCGCCCAGCTCGCCGAGCTGCACGACGTGAAGGCCACCGATCCGTCCGCGGTCGCCGCGCTCGCCGTCGAGCTGAGCGCCGACCTCGTGGTGATCGGCCCGGAGGCCCCGCTGGTCGCCGGTGTCGCCGACGCGGTCCGCGCCAAGGGCATCGCGTGTTTCGGCCCGTCCGCCGCCGCGGCCCGCCTGGAGGGTTCGAAGGCGTTCGCCAACGAGGTGATGGCCGCCGCCGGCGTTCCGACCGCACGGTCGTTCGACTGCTCGTCGGTCGCCGAGGCCAAGGCGGCTCTCGAGGAGCTCGGCTCGCCGTACGTGGTGAAGAACGACGGCCTGGCCGCAGGCAAGGGCGTGGTCGTGACCGACGACCTCGACGAGGCCCTGATCCACGCCGAGGCGTGCGGCAAGGTCGTCATCGAGGAGTTCCTGCCCGGCCCCGAGGTCTCGCTCTTCGTGGTCACCGACGGCGCCGCGGTCGCGCCGCTGATGCCCGCGCAGGACTTCAAGCGTCTGCTCGACGGCGACGAGGGCCCGAACACCGGCGGCATGGGCGCCTACGCCCCGCTGGACTGGGCGCCGGCGGATCTGACCGAGCGGGTGCTGCGGGAGACCGTCGAGCCGACCCTCGCCGAGATGCGCAAACGGGGTACACCGTTCGCCGGCCTGCTCTACGTCGGCCTTGCGCTCACCCCGGACGGCCCGAAGGTGATCGAGTTCAACGCCCGGTTCGGCGACCCCGAGACGCAGGTGGTGCTCGCCCTGCTGGAGACGCCGCTGGCCGGGCTGCTCCACGCGGCCGCCACCGGCACGCTGGCCGAGCACGCCCCGCTGACCTGGAAGCCGGGCTCGGCCGTCACGGTCGTCGTGGCGAGCCACAACTACCCGGGCGTTCCGCGGACCGGTGACGTCATCGAGGGCGCCGAGCGGCCCGGCGTGATCCACGCGGGCACCGCCCGTGACGCCGATGGCGCACTGGTCTCGGCGGGTGGCCGGGTGCTCAGTGTGACCGCCTCCGGCTCCGACCTGGCCGGCGCCCGCGAGGCGGCCTACGCGCTGGTCGACGGGATCCGTCTGGACGGTGCTCAGTACCGGACCGACATCGGGCTCAAGGCGGTCCGGGGCGAGATCACGCTCTGACCGGCACGAGTTGGTCGGCGGTCCGCAGCAGCGCCGCGGACAGCCACAGCACGCCGGCCGAACCGATCACCAGTCCGCTCAGGTAGAGCCACTCCGGGGCCGAGGCGCGGAGCGCGGCGGCGCACAGCCCCGGGACGTAGAGCGCGAGCGCGCCGCGGGGCAGCACTCCGGCGCGCCACGACGCGGCGCCGAAGAGCACCACGCCGAGCAGGAAGACCAGCGCGACCACCAGGAAGTACGGCCGGCCCGGCCCGGTGAGCACCGCCTCCCGGGCCGCCGCGTCCTGATACTGCAAGACCGCGTGGGTGAGGAACTCGATCGCGAACAACCCGCTGAGCCCGAGGTGGTTCAGGACGAACCCGGCCAGCCCGAGCCGGCCGGACTCACGTCGCTGACACAGGTAGAGCGCGGTGAGGGTGAGCAGCAGCAGCGCGGTGGCGGGCGGCGCCAGGGCGTGGGTGACGGCGTTCTCCGGCACCAGGCCGGCCCGGCGGGCGGCGGCGACCAGGGTGAGAACGCCGCCGGCCAGCCCGGCCAGCGCTGCGAGGCGGTAGAGGATCCGATCGGACACGGTGGGGCTCCTTCGAGAGTGGATGCCTGACACCGTGGCCGGGGCGGCCCGGTCCGGAACAGTGCCGCGCGGCCGGCAGTCGCCGTCCGGCGCCGGCCGGCCGGCACATGACCTCCGGCCAGACATCGACGCCGGCGCTGGTCCGGGGCGGTGGTGGTCACCTAGCGTGGCGGCATGGCTGTGGAAGCTCCGCCGCTGCGCTGGATGGCCTCGCTCCTCTACACCGCCGTCATGCTCACCGGTCTGTACTACGTCAGCGCCGGCCTGGCCCCGGGCTGGTCGCGCGTCGAGCTGGCGGTCTACCTCGGCGGCCTGATCGCGTTGCTCGTGGTCGAGCAGGTGGACTGGCGGCGGCCCCGTACGCGACGGTGGTCGATGGCCATGCTCCTGATCCGGATCGTGCTGCTGGAGACGGTGTACGCAGCGGACGGCGCCGGATTCTCCCGGGCCCTCTTCGTGCTGGTGCCGTTCTTCGCGTACTTCTGGCTGGGCCGAGCCGCCGGCATCGGGCTGGCGACGTTCTACCTGGTGATGGCGCTGACCCGGGCCTCCACGGTCACCGGCGCCCGGACCGACCCGGAGGTCGTCTCCGAGTTGTTCATGCTCTTCATCGGCCTGGTTCTGGCGGTCGCCACCGCTGCCGTCGCGGTCGAGCAGAGCCGGAGCCGGTTGCAGGCGGAACGGCTGGTGGCCGAGCTGACCGCGACGCAGGAGCGGGTCGCCGAGCTGAGCGCCGCGAGCGAACGGAACCGGCTGGCCCGCGACATCCACGACAGTGTCGGCCACCACCTGACCGCGATCAGCGTGCAGCTGGCGAAGGCGGAGGCGTTCCGGGAGCGGGATCCGGAGGCCGCGGACCGCGCGGTCGCCGATGCGCGGCGGGCTGCGAGCCGTGCCCTCCAGGAGGTACGCGAGTCCGTGGGCGCCCTGCGAGCCGAGCCGTTCTCCCTGGTCGCCTCCTTGTACGCGCTGGTCGAAGGGCTGGACGACCCGGATTTCCGGGTGGTCCTCGACCTGGGTGACGCCGAGTTCGACCAGGGCCGGGCGGGTGCGGAGGCGCTCTACCGGGTCGCCCAGGAGGCGCTGACCAACGCCCGCCGGCACGCCGACGCCGATCTGGTCCGGGTGGCGGTCCGCGGCGCCGGGGCCGAGGCGGTGCTGGAGGTCGAGGACAACGGGCGCGGGTTCGAGCCGGAGAGCACGTCCGGCGGCGGGCTGAGTGGCATGCGGGAGCGTCTGGCGGCGCTGGGTGGCAGCGTGCGGGTGGAGTCCCGGCCCGGCCACGGAACCCGGATCGTGGCGCGTGTCCCGGCGGTGGCCCGGTGACCGATCAGCCGGTGCGGGTGCTGGTCGCCGACGATCAGGCCCTGATCCGCGAGGGCATCGCGTCGCTGCTGAGCATCGAGCCCGGCATCGAGGTGGTGGGCACCGCGGCCGACGGCCGGGCCGCGGTCGAGCTGGCCCTGGCGACCACCCCGGACGTGGTGCTGATGGACGTCCGGATGCCGGTCCTGGACGGCCTGCGTGCCGCGGAGCTGCTGCGGGAGCGGCTGCCGGCCTGCCGGGTGCTGATGCTGACCACCTTCGACGACGAGGAGTATGTCGTCCGGGCGCTGCGGGCCGGCACCGGTGGCTATCTGCTCAAGGACCTTCCACCCAAGGACCTGGCCCAGGCGGTACGGCTGGCGCGCGCCGGTGTCGACCAGCACGACAGCGCGGTGCTGCGGCGGCTGGTGACGGCTCTGGACCGCAGCCCGGTGGCGGCCACGCCCCGGACCGACCTGACCGACCGGGAGCGGGCCGTGCTGCGGCTGATCGCCCGGGGCGCCACCAACCGGGAGATCGCCGCGCAGCTTTACGTGAGCGAGGGAACGGTCAAGAACCACGTCTCGAACATCCTGGCCCGGCTCGGCCTGCGGGACCGGACGCAGGCCGCCATCTACGCCCGAGACCACGGCTTTCTCTAGGGGGGCTCTCACCTCGTACCCCAAGAGGGTTGTCAGCCCTTGGGGATGTCGAACAGCTTGGGGATGCTGGTGGCGAGGGTGATGTCGCCCTTGGTCTTGATCTTGCCGGTCATGAACAGCGTCACCGGGTTGCCGGTGCCGGAGACGATCTTGAGGAAGGTCAGGCCGTCCATGGTCATCGCCAGCTTCGGCTCGCGGACCGGGGTGCTTGTCACGGTGCACGTCGCGTTCTCGATCACCGTCTCGTAGGTGTCGGAGGCGCCGCCCGGGCCGCCGGAGATGATCCAGTGGATGACGGTGGCGGTGTTGCCGGCCCGGTCCGCCCGGAACAGCGTGGGCATCCGGTGGAACACCTCGTCGAGGATCTTCGTACGCTTCTCCGAGGCCATCACCTGGGAGATCTTGGCATCCGGCGTGGCCTTGACGAGCTGGGTGAACTCCTTCGGACCGATCGACGCGAGCGCCTCGGGGCTGAAATCAGTCATCAGGTCTTCCTTTCGGCGTCCACCGGTCTACTCGCCGGTAACTTTAGCGAGATTGCCGCCTGCCCGTGCAGTGTGCCACTCCCCAACAAACATTGGACAGTCGGGTCGGCCTGCTCCTAGACTCCCCAACATGTCTTTGGGAGAGGGTGACAAGGCGGCGTTGCGGGCGCTGGCCCATCCGGTCCGGCTGCAGATCATGTCGCTGCTGACCGGTGCCGAGCTGACCGCGGCCGAGGTCGCCCGGGAGCTCGGGCTGACCCACGCCAACGCCAGTTACCACATGCGCAACCTGCTGGCCGGTGGCCTGATCGTGGCGGCCGGCGAGGAGAAGATCCGGGGCGGCGTCGCCAAGCGGTACCGGTATGACGCGCACAGCGAGCCGCTCGCCGGCGCCCGGCCGGACGAGCAGCGCCGGGCCGAGTTCGCGGCGCTCGCCCACGAGCTGATCCGGCGGAGCTCGGCGGCCCACTTCGCGGAGCGTCGCAGCCTGCTCAGCGACGGCGACTTCTGGGTCGATCCGGAGGTGTGGGTGCGGATCCGCGACAAGATCTCCGCGGCGGTCGTCGAGCTGCACGAGGCCGCGCAGCCACCACGCACCCCCGGCACGGTGCGGACGAGCACGACCGTGGCGATGTTCCAGAGCCGGGAGGAGCCGTCGTGACGGCGTTGCGGCACATCCCGTTCCGGTTCCTGCTGGCCGGACGGTCGATCAGCGCGCTCGGCAACTCGTTCGCGCCGATCGCTCTGGCCTTCGCCGTCCTCGACCTCACCGGCTCGACCCGTGACCTGGGCCTGGTCGTCGGCGCCCGGACCCTGGCCAACGTGCTCTGCCTGCTCTTCGGCGGGGTGCTGGCCGACCGGTTGCCACGCCACCTGCTGATGGTCGGGTCGAGCGTGGCCGCCGGGCTGGTCCAGGCCGGGGTCGCCACCCTGGTGCTGACCGGCGGCGCGACCATACCCCTGCTCGTCGGGCTGTCGGTGCTCAACGGCATGGCCGCCGCGCTGGCGCTGCCGGCCAGCGCCGCCCTGCTGCCGCAGACCGTGGACGCCGACCTGCTGCTCCAGGCCAACGCCCTCAGCCGCATCTTCCTGAACAGCGCCATGGTGATCGGCGCCCCGGTCGGCGGCCTGGTCGTCGCCGTCACCAGCCCGGGCATCGGCATCGCGATCGACGCCGTGACCTTCGTCATCGCCGCCGCCTGCTTCGCCGGAGTCCGGGTGGCGAGCCCGGCCCGGGTCGGGAGCGCGGCTCAGGCCACGAGCCCAGGCCACGAGGTGAGCCCGGCCCAGGTCGCGAGCGCGGCCCACGAGGCGAGCGTGGCCGAGGTGGGGAGCCCGGCGCGGCCGGCCGAGCGGTCGCATCTGCTTGCCGACCTGCGGCTCGGCTGGTCCGAGTTCCGCTCCCGGACCTGGCTCTGGGTGGTGGTGGCCGGCTTCAGCCTGCTGAACGCCGCGTGGAGCGGCGGCATGTTCGTGCTCGGCCCGGCCGTCGCCGACGACACCATCGGCCGCTCGGCGTGGGGTCTGGTGCTGGCCGGGGAGACCGCCGGGATGATCGTCGGCGGGCTGCTGGCGATGCGGCTGCGGCTGCACCGGCTGCTGCTGGTCGGCGTGATCGGCTGCTTCGGGATGGCGCTGCCGCTCTTCGTGCTCGGGCTCCACCCGCGACTGTGGGCGCTGCTGCTCGCGACGTTCACGGCCGGGCTGATGCTGGAGCAGTTCGGGGTGGCCTGGGAGACCTCGATGCAGGAGCACGTGCCCGCGGACCGGCTCGCGCGCGTCTATTCGTACGACATGGTCGGCTCTTTCATCGCCATGCCGCTGGGGGAGGTGGCCGTCGGGCCGATCGCGCACGAGGCCGGGCTCGGTGTGACCCTGATCGGCGCCGGGACGGTCGCGACCCTCGCGGTGGCCGGCATGCTCAGCAGCCGGGCCGTCCGCACCCTGCGTCACCGGCTGCCGCAGGACGGGCCGCGGCCCGTGACAGAATCGGTGCCGTGACCATCCCGAACGTGCTCGCCGCCCGGTACGCCTCCGCCGACCTCGTCAGCCTCTGGTCCCCGGAGGAGAAGATCCGGATGGAGCGCAAGCTCTGGCTGGCGGTCCTCAAGGCTCAGCGTGACCTCGGCGTCGACGTCCCGGCGGGTGCCGTCGAGGCGTATGAGGCGGTGCTCGACCGGGTCGACCTGGCGTCGATCGCCGAGCGCGAGCGGGTCACCCGGCACGATGTGAAGGCGCGCATCGAGGAGTTCAGTGAGCTGGCCGGCTTCGAGCAGATCCACAAGGGGATGACGTCGCGCGACCTCACCGAAAATGTGGAGCAGCTGCAGATCCGGGCGTCGCTCGAGCTGATCCGCGACCGGGTGGTGGCGACGCTGGCCCGGCTGGCCGCGCTCGCCGTCGAGCACTCCGACCTGGTGATGACCGGCCGGTCGCACAACGTCGCGGCGCAGGCCACCACGCTCGGCAAGCGGTTCGCCTCGTCCGCCGAGGAGCTGCTGATCGCGTATGAGCGGCTGGACGATCTGATCGGCCGCTACCCGCTGCGCGGCATCAAGGGCCCGGTCGGCACGGCCGCCGACCAGCTCGACCTGTTCGACGGCTCGTTCGACAAGGCCGCGGACCTGGAGAAGAAGGTCGCCGAGCACCTCGGGTTCAATCGGGTGCTGTCCAGCGTCGGCCAGGTCTACCCGCGGTCGCTCGACTTCGACGTGGTCTCGGCGCTGGCCCAGATCGTCGCCGGCCCGTCGTCGCTGGCCACCACGATCCGGCTGATGGTCGGCCAGGAGCTGGTCACCGAGGGCTTCAAGCCGGGCCAGGTCGGTTCGTCGGCGATGCCGCACAAGATGAACACGCGGTCCTCGGAGCGGGTCAACGGTCTCGCGGTGATCGTCCGCGGCTACCTGTCGATGGTCGGCGAGCTGGCCGGCGACCAGTGGAACGAGGGCGACGTCTCCTGCTCGGTGGTGCGCCGGGTGGCCCTGCCGGACGCGTTCTTCGCCACCGACGGCCTGTTCCAGACGTTCCTCACCGTGCTCGACGAGTTCGGGGCGTACCCGGCGGTCATCGGCCGTGAGCTCGACCGCTTCCTGCCCTTCCTGGCCACCACCAAGGTGCTGGTCGCGGCGGTGCGCAAGGGTGTCGGCCGGGAGGTCGCGCACGAGGTGATCAAGGAGCACGCGGTCGGCGTGGCGCTGGCCATGCGGGAGAAGGGCGTGGCGGTCAACGACCTCTTCGACCGCCTCGCGGCGGACGAGCGGCTGCAGCTCTCCCGGGGCGAGATCGACACCCTGGTCGCGGATCGGGCCGCCTTCGTCGGCGCGGCGCCGGCGCAGGTGCGTGCGGTCGCCGATCGGGTCGCTGAGATCGTGGCCCAGCATCCGTCAGCGGCGGCGTACGCACCCGCGCCGATCCTCTAGTTTTCTCAGACCCCCGCGACCGACGTGATCCACGCCCGGTTGTAGGCGACGCTGCCGTAGTACTGGCGGCTCGTGCCGTCCGCCGTCGACGCGACACCCACCTGGGCGCCGTTGTAGACCTGCGGGCCGCCCGAGTCGCCACGCCACGCGTTGCCGTTGATCCGGGTGCTGCCGATCGCCCGGCCGCCGTACGCGTCGGTCTGGTTGGTCGAGGTGACCTGCACCGTGGCGGTCTTCAGCGTCGGTGACGCCGAGCAGCCGGAGTAGCAGGTCATGCCCCACCCGTAGATGCTGTTCGTCGATCCGACCGGCGGGTACGCGCTGGACAGCGGCATGTACGACGTGCTCACCGAACTGCTCAGCCGCAGCAGGGCCAGGTCGTAGCGGGTGGTCGAGGACGCGACGGTACGGGTGACGCCGCCCGAGGCGTAGGTGACGCTGCCGACCCGTACCGACATGGTGCCGCTGACGCAGTGCCGCGCGGTCAGCACGTAGTTGGCCGAGATGATCGTGCCGGAGCAGGTGAAGCTGCCGTTGCTGAAGACGGCCGCGGCCCATGGCGCCGAGGACACGGTGCCGCCTCCGATGATGTTCGGGGTGACCGGCTCGTCGGCGTAGGCGGCGGTGGGGGCGAGCAGGGCCGTGACCGCGCCGGCGAGGACGGCCAGGAGTCGAATGCGCACGTCGAGATCTCCTTCGGGGGAACGTTAATCGAAATCGACGAATGCAAACTAAGACGGGATCGCTGGCAGGCCCACAGTCCAATTGATACATATCACTGACTGATGCCCCCGATGTAAACGCGCATTCCCTGCTCAATGACGCTGGGGTCGGGCTGCCGACACCGACCCCCGGCTCGTCCACGGGGCCTACCGGGTAGGCTTCGCCTGCTTACACCTATCAGTCAGGAGTGCCCGTGGCTCGCGTCGTGGTCGACGTCATGCTCAAGCCGGAGATCCTGGACCCGCAGGGTCAAGCGGTGGCGAATGCGCTGCCCCGGCTCGGCGTCACCGATGTCTCTTCTGTCCGCATCGGCCGCCGGATCGAGATCGATTTCACTGGGGAGCCCGACCTCGACCGGGCTCGTGAGATCGCCGACAAGCTGCTCGCCAACCCGGTGATCGAGGACTTCGAGATCCGCGTCGAGAGCGCTGCGGCGGAGGTCGCCTGACCATGCGGATCGGTGTGGTCACCTTCCCTGGTTCGCTCGACGACGGGGACGCCGCCCGCGCCGCCCGGATCGCCGGCGCCGAGGCCGTGCGCCTCTGGCACGGCGATCCGGACCTGCACGGCGTCGACGCGGTCGTCCTCCCGGGCGGGTTCTCGTATGGCGACTATCTGCGCTGCGGCGCCATCGCCCGGTTCGCGCCGGTGATGGAGTCCATCATCGATGCGGCGCGGGGCGGTCTGCCCGTGCTCGGCATCTGCAACGGCTTCCAGGTCCTGTGCGAGGCACATCTGCTGCCCGGCGCCCTGACCCGGAACCAGCACCTGCACTTCCGCAACCGTGACCAGTGGCTGAAGGTCGAGGCGACGAACACCGCCTGGACCAACGGCTTCACCCCCGGTCAGGAGATCCTGATCCCGGTGAAGAACGGTGAGGGCTGCTTCGTCGCCGACACCAAGACGCTGGACGCGCTGGAGGCCGAGGGCCGGGTCATCGCCCGCTACATCAACGGCAACCCGAACGGCTCGCAGCGCGACATCGCGGGGATCACCAACGAGGCCGGCAACGTCGTCGGCATCATGCCGCACCCGGAACACGCCGTGGAGGCGCTGACCGGCCCGTCACTCGACGGCCTCGGCTTCTTCACCTCCGTCCTGCGCAGCCTGGCGACGGACGGTCAGCTCGCAGGGGGACAACAGTGACCACGCAGGAGAAGCCGAGCGGTTTCGCTGCGACCGACGTGCTCGTCAGCGGCTCCGACGGTCCCGACACCGTCGAGCAGGCGCAGAAGACCTCGGACGAGCTCCAGCCCTACGCCGAGCTGGGGCTCAAGGACGACGAGTACGCCAAGATCCGTGAGATCCTGGGCCGGCGTCCCACCGCGTCCGAGCTCGCGATGTACTCGATCATGTGGAGTGAGCACTGCTCGTACAAGTCGAGCAAGGTGCACCTCAAGCAGTTCAGTGAGAAGGCGCCGCAGAACACCCGGATGCTGGCCGGCATCGGGGAGAACGCGGGTGTGGTGCAGATCTCCGAGAAACTGGCGGTCACCTTCAAGGTCGAGTCGCACAACCACCCCAGCTACGTCGAGCCGTACCAGGGCGCGGCCACCGGCGTCGGCGGCATCGTCCGCGACATCCTCGCGATGGGCGCCCGGCCGATCGCCGTGATGGACCCGCTGCGCTTCGGCGCGCACGACCACCCCGACACCGCCCGGGTGCTGCCCGGCGTGGTCGCCGGCATCGGTGGCTACGGCAACTGCCTGGGCCTGCCCAACATCGGCGGCGAGATCGTCTTCGACCCGTGTTACCAGGGCAACCCGCTGGTCAACGCTCTCAGCATCGGTGTCCTGCCGGTCGAGCGCCTCCAGAAGAAGGAGGCCACCGGCACCGGCAACATCGTGGTGCTGCTCGGCGCACGGACCGGCCGTGACGGCATCGGCGGCGTCTCCGTCCTGGCGTCGGCCACCTTCGACGAGGAGGCCGAGCAGCGCCGCCCGTCGGTGCAGGTCGGCGACCCGTTCATGGAGAAGCTGCTGATCGAGAGCTGCCTCGAGCTGTATGACGCCGGTCTGGTCTCCGGCATCCAGGACCTCGGCGGCGCCGGCCTCACCTGCGCGCTCACCGAGACGGCCGCCGCGGCCGGCACCGGCATGCGCGTCTGGCTGGAGCGGGTGCCGCTGCGTGAGGCCTCGATGTCGCCGACCGAGATCCTGGCCAGCGAGTCGCAGGAGCGGATGCTCCTCATCGTCACGCCGGAAAATCTGGATGCCGTGCTGCAGGTCGCCGAGAAGTGGGGCGTCTGGGCCACCGCCATCGGCGAGGTCACCGCCGCGTCCACCGACGGCACTCCCGGCCGGCTGGTGATCACCTGGAACGACCACGTCGTCGTGGACGTGCCGCCGGGCTCGCTCGCCGACGACGGCCCGGTCTACCAGCGCCCGATCCGTGAGCCGAACGATGTGATGCTGCTGCAGGCCGACCGGGCCGAGACGCTGCCGCGTCCGTCCACCGGCGACGCTCTGCGGGAGACCGTGCTGCGGATGGCCGCGTCGCCGAACCTGTGCGACAAGACCTGGGTCACCGAGCAGTACGACCGGTACGTGCTGGGCAACACGATCCTGGCCCAGCCGGAGGACTCCGGCGTGCTCCGGATCGACGAGGAGACCGGCCTCGGGGTGGCGCTGTCCGTCGACGGTAACGGCCGGTTCGCGCGCCTCGACCCGTACGAGGGCGCCAAGCTCGCGCTCGCCGAGGCGTACCGGAACGTCGCCGTCACCGGTGCCGAGCCGGTCGCGGTCACCGACTGCCTCAACTTCGGCTCGCCCGAGGACCCGCACGTCATGTGGCAGTTCGCCGAGGCCTGCCGGGCTCTCGCGGACGGCTGCCTGGAGCTGGGCACTCCGGTGACCGGCGGCAACGTCAGCTTCTACAACCAGACCGGCGCCGCGGCGATCCACCCCACCCCGGTGGTCGGCGTGCTCGGTGTCTTCGACGACGTGGCCCGCCGCGTCCCGATGGGCTTCCCGCGGCCGGCCAAGGCCGGCGGCGACCTGCTCTTCCTGCTCGGTGAGACCCGCGTGGAGCTCTCCGGCTCGGAGTGGGCCTGGGTGACCCACGGGCACCTCGGCGGTCGCCCGCCGAAGGTCGACCTCGCCGCCGAGCAGGCGCTCGGCAAGGTGATGGCCCAGGCGTCGAAATCCGGTCTGGTCAGTGCCGCGCACGACCTCTCCGACGGCGGTCTGGCCCAGGTGCTCGTGGAGAGCACGCTGCGGCACGGCGTCGGCGCGAAGGTGACCTTCCCGGAGGACGGCAACTCGCCGTTCGTCCACCTGTTCAGCGAGTCGGCGGGCCGTGCCCTGGTGGCCGTGCCGCGCGGGCATGACAAGGCGTTCCTCGCCCTGGCGGCCGAGCACGGTGTGCCGGTCACCCCGCTCGGTGTCACCTCTGAGGAGGCGGCACTGGAGGTGGAGGGTCAGTTCACGATCCCGCTGGAGGAGCTGCGGACGGCCTGGTCGTCGACGCTGCGTGACCTGTTTGGCGGCCCCGCCGAGCAGCCGCCCGCGCCGGTGACTTCGGGTGAGGTCCGTTCGGTGACGCTGGAGCTGAGCCCGCAGGCGCCGGGCGGCCCCATCGAGCCGCCCGCCTGATCGGCATCGCATGAAGAAAGGCCCCGCGCGATCGCGCGGGGCCTTTCTTTCAGCTCAGGACCTCAGTTGTCGTCCCAGTCCCGGTTCGGCCGCTGGCCGTAGGTGCCGCGACCCTGCTGCGGAGGCTGGCCCTGCTGCGGGTAACCGTTGCCGTAGTTGCCACCCTGCTGGGGATAGCCGCCCTGCTGCTGGTCATACCCGCCCTGGTCGTAACCGTCGTAGTTACCGCCCTGCTGGCCGTAGCCACCCTGGTCGTAACCGCCCTGCTGGCCGTAGCCGCCGGCGTCCTGACCGTTCCAGCCCTGGTCGTAGCCACCCTGGTCGTAGCCGCCTTGACCACCGCCGTACTGGCCGCCACCGTACTGACCACCGCCCTGCTCCGGCTGGTAGAGGTTGGTGTGCTCGTCGTACCGCTGGGGCTGCTCCGGCTGGTACAGGTTGGTGTGCTCGTCGTAGCGCTGCTGGCCGCCGTCGTTGTAGCCGCCACCGCCCTGCGCCGCGCCGTAACCGCCACCCTGCTGGCCGTAGGTCTGCGTGGCGCCGTAGTTGCCGCCGCCCTGCTGGCCGTCCCACTGGTTGCCACCGTAGTTGCCACCCGACGGCAGCGGAGCGCCGTAGGGGTCCGGGAACTCGTCCTCGACCGGGGTCCGGTGGATCACCGTGGGAGCGTCGCCGATCCCGCCGCCCATTGCGCCGGGGCGCACGCCCATACCGCCGGCCGGAGCGATCATCGTGGCGTCGTTGCCGCGGCCGGCGCCGACCGGCGCGGCCACCCGGGTGGCGTCGAACCCGCCGCCCACACCCGCCGGGACGGCCTGGCCGATGCCGGTGTCCGAGCTGAGCTCCTCGGCCTTCTTGCGGCGCATCCAGACCAGCACCATGGCGCCGATGCCGGCCGCGACGAGCAGACCACCCATGACGATCAGCAGCCAGTTGCTGCCGCCGTCGTCGGTGTTGTTGGAGGCCTGCTGCGTGTCGTTGCCCCCGATGTTGTTGACACCGGGGTCGCCCTCGGCGGACTCGTCGTCGGTGGCCTCGTCGGTCGGCTTGCTCGTCGCCGACGTGCTCGTGGACGGGGTCGGCGAGGTCGCGGCGGCCGTCTTCTTGATCGTGAGCGGCACGTTCACGGTCCTGCCGGCCGCGCCCTGCACGGTCACGTCGGCGGCCTCGTAGCCGGTCTTCGCCGCGGCGACCTGGATGGCGCCGGCCGCGATCGGCTGGGAGTCGGACGAGTTGAACGTGTAACCGCCGTTGCCGTCCGTCGTGGTCGTGTAGGTGTGGCCCTGGCTGTCCTTCATGACGACCTGCACACCGGAGACCCGGGCGCCGCCGTCGTCCTTGATCCGCCCGGAGACCTGCCGCACCGTCGTCGGCGCTGCGGGGCCCTCGACCGAGATGGTCTCGGTGGCCGCCTGGCTGGCCGCGCCGGTCTGGTCCTTGGAGACGACGGTGATCGTCATCGTCTGCTTCTGACCGGCGGCCACGGTCGGCGCGGTCAGCGTCGCCTGGTAGGTCTTCGACTGGGTGATCGTGTCGCTCGGGCTGCAACCGTTGTTGCACCGACCGGCACTGGTGGTCACATCGGTGTTGAACCGGTTGTTGCCGGGTTCACCCTCGCCACCCAGGTTACTTACGGTGTAGGAAATGGTTACAGTAGAGCCCGACGACACCGTACGCTCGGACACAGAGTCGATCGTCACGCCTGGGGCAGCAGCCTGAGCAGCCGCTGGGATGCCGGCCACCAGTCCCGAGACCAGTGCCAGGAACGCACCGGCCTGGGCCGTCCGGGCACGTAGGTGCGTTGTCACGTCCACCGCCTTCCGGTCGCGCGGTCCCCGGTTCCTTCGATGTCCGGTGGATCCCACGACGTGTACACCGTCGGCAACTATGCCTTGTCATACGTCACTCGCGCGACCCAGGGCGGTGTGCCGTTCTCCTCAAGTCGGGTCGTATCGTCCCGACATGTCTCCTGCGCACAGTAAATCCGAGTCGGTGGCCGAGGCGTTGGACGCGGTCGACCGGGGTGTCGAGCCCGCCCGTACGGTGCTGCGCGATGCCGTGCGAGCACTGCTGACCGAGTTGTCCGCTCGCGCTCCTGGCCGTTCGGTGGAGGTGCGGATTCCACCTTTCGGCGCGATTCAGTGCGTCGCCGGTCCGCGGCACACACGTGGCACACCGCCCAATGTGGTCGAAACGGATCCGATGACATGGCTGCTCGTGGCCACCGGCCGCCTCCCGTGGGACGACGCGGTGCGTGACGGACGTCTCCGGGCGAGCGGTGTACGGACCGATCTCACCGACTACCTGCCACTTCTCGGCTGACGAGCCCGGGTGCCCTTCCCATGGGCTCGCGTACACTGGTCGGTCGGACGGACCAGCGACTTCGCGGTTCGTGCAGACCCCGACATGAGGGAGCGAGCAGGTGCCCCGAGGCGACGGCCTACTGACCGACGATCTCGACCCCCAGGAGCGCGGCCCCCAGGATGCCTGTGGCGTCTTCGGCGTCTGGGCCCCCGAGGAGGAGGTCGCCAAACTCACGTATTTCGGGCTTTACGCACTGCAGCACCGGGGGCAGGAAGCCGCCGGCATCGCGGTGAGTGACGGGTCCGGCGTGGTGGTCTACAAGGACATCGGCCTGGTCTCCCAGGTGTTCGACGAGCCGACGCTGGCGAGCCTCCGCGGCCACCTCGCGATCGGCCACGCGCGCTACTCCACGACCGGTGGCTCCAACTGGGAGAACGCGCAGCCCACGATCCGGGCCACCCCGGCCGGCACGACGATCGCGCTGGCCCACAACGGCAACCTGGTCAACACGGCCGAGCTGGCCAAGGAGGTGGCCGACCGCGGTCTCGAGGTCGGCGACTCGACCTCCGACACCGCCCTGGTCACCACTCTGCTGGCCGGCCGTCCCGATCTGTCGGTCGAGGCCGCCGCCATGGAGCTGCTGCCGACCCTGCGGGGCGCCTTCAGCTTCGTCTTCATGGACGAGCACACCCTCTACGCCGCCCGTGACGCTCAGGGCGTCCGCCCGCTGGTGCTGGGCCGGATGGAGCGGGGCTGGGTGGTCGCCAGCGAGACGGCCGCGCTGGACATCACCGGCGCCAGTTTCGTCCGCGAGGTCGAGCCCGGCGAGATAATCGCCATCGACGAGCACGGCCTGCGGTCCAGCCGGTTCGCGGCGCCCGAGCCCAAGGGCTGCCTCTTCGAGTATGTGTATCTTGCTCGCCCGGACACCACGATCGCCGGCCGCAACATCTATTCGGCCCGCGTCGAGGTGGGCCGCAAGCTGGCCAAGGAGCACCCGGTCGAGGCCGACCTGGTGATCGGCGTGCCCGAGTCGGGCATCCCGGCCGCGATCGGCTACGCCGAGGCCTCCGGTATTCCGTACAGCGCCGGTTTCATGAAGAACGCGTATGTCGGCCGGACCTTCATCCAGCCGTCGCAGACCATCCGTCAGCTCGGCATCCGGCTGAAGCTGAACCCGTTGCGCGAGGTGGTCCGCGGCAAGCGGATCGTGGTGATCGACGACTCGATCGTCCGCGGCAACACCCAGCGCGCCCAGATCCGCATGCTGCGCGAGGCCGGCGCGCTCGAGGTGCACGTCCGCATCTCGTCGCCGCCGGTGAAGTGGCCGTGTTTCTACGGCATCGACTTCGCGACCCGGGCCGAGTTGATCGCCAACGGTCTGGAGATCGACGGGATCCGCCGTTCGATCGGCGCCGACAGCCTGGGTTATGTTTCGCTCGACAACCTGGTCCAGGCGACCGAGCAGCCGAAATCCCGGCTCTGCATGGCCTGCTTCGACGGGGAGTATCCGATCGAGCTGCCGGCCGGCGACCTGATCGGCAAGCACGTCCTGGAGGGCGTGGGCCGCCGGGCGTCGATGCCGGGCGCCACCCCGGAGGCGGCCACCGCCGCCGTCGCCGACCTCGAGAGCGACTACGAGGCCCGCGAGCTCGCGACAGACGACCGCCCGGCATCGGAGCCGCTGGTGGCCAGCCCTGGCGGCGCGACAGCGCTGCACCACCCGTGATCCTTTCAGTTACACAGAACCGCTAAGGGGAGAACCGTGACGCACGTGTCCGAGCGCAACAGTGCCGGATCCAACGGCGCCGAGGGAGGCGACCGTCAGCCCTGGACGGCCGGCTCAGGACGCGGACCGCGCAAGCGCTCGGCCACGTACGCGGAAGCGGGTGTCTCGATCCACGCCGGTGACCGTGCCGTCGAGCTGCTCAAGGCGAAGGTGAAGAAGACCTCCCGCCCCGAGGTGATCGGTGACCTGGGCGGTTTCTCCGGCCTGTTCCGGCTGAACACCGCGAAGTACAAGAGCCCGATCCTGGCGTCGTCCACCGACGGCGTCGGCACCAAGCTGGTGATCGCCCAGCAGCTCGACATCCACGACACGATCGGCATCGACCTGGTCGCCATGGTCGTCGACGACCTGGTGGCCTGTGGCGCCGAGCCGCTGTTCCTGCTCGACTACATCGCCTGCGGCGAGGTCGTCCCGGACAAGGTGGCCGAGATCGGCGCCGGTATCGCGGACGGCTGCCGTTACGCCGGCTGTGCCCTGCTGGGCGGCGAGACGGCCGAGCACCCGGGTGTGCTGCGCCCCGACGAGTACGACGTGTCCGCCACCGGTGTCGGCGTGGTCGAGGAGAGCGAGATCCTCGGCAAGGAGCGGGTCGAGCTGGGTGACGCGGTGATCGCGATGCGCTCGTCCGGCCTGCACTCCAACGGTTACTCGCTGGTCCGGCACGTGCTGCTCGGCGCCGGCCGGATGCGTCTGGACACCGTGGTCGACGACTTCGGCACCCAGCGCACCCTCGGCGAGGAGCTGCTGACCCCCACCAAGATCTACGCCAAGGACTGCCTGGGCCTGATCGAGGAGACCGACGTCCGGGCGTTCTCGCACGTCACCGGCGGCGGCATCCCCGGCAACCTGAACCGGGTGCTCCCCACCACCATGGACGCGATCGTGGACCGCTCCACCTGGCGTCCGCAGCCGATCTTCGACCTGATCCAGGCCAAGGGTCGGATCGAGGACTCGGAGATGGAGGCCACCTTCAACATGGGTGTCGGCATGTTCGCGATCGTCTCCTCCGACGACGCGGACCGGGCGATGGCCTACCTGACCGGCCGTGGTGTCGAGGCGTGGCAGGTCGGCGAGGTTGTCGAGGGCTCCGGCGAGGTGCAGATGATGGGGTCGTACACCCGGGGCTGACCGGAAAGTGATTCTGGTTGGCAATAGTCCGAACGTGAAATGATCCGTGTGTGTCGATGTCCGGCACATGCGGATCTTTCGCATGGACTGTGGAGCGCGAGGCCTAGCCTGACCTGAGTCACACCAGTGCCGGACGGGAGTGTGCGGGGACATGACGGTTGCGTGGAGCGGGATGCGGGGCATCTCGGCAGAACCCGGGTACGTCGTCATGCAGCCCACTACTCTCTGCAATCTCGCCTGCGGGTACTGCTACCTGCCGTTACGCCGGGAGAACCTGCGGATGCCGGTGGCGGTCGCGGAGGCTGTCGCCGCGGGGGTGGCCGGCTTCGCCCGTACCGGACGATTCTCGGTGGTGTGGCACGGCGGTGAGCCGCTCGCCGCCGGCCGGGACCACCTGGCCGCGTTGTTCGCGCCGTTCGGCGCGGCCGTGGAGCACCATGTGCAGACCAACGCGACGCTGATCGACGACGCGTGGTGCGAGTTCTTCGCCGAGCGCGACGTCCGCGTCAGCGTCAGCGTGGACGGCCCTCGCGGCCGCAACGGTGACCGGGTGGACCGGGGCGGCAAGCCCGCCTACGACCAGATCGTGCGGGGCATCGAGCGGCTGCGGGCGCACGACATCCCGTTCTCCACCCTCTGCGTGGTCGGCGATCCCCGGCCCGGCGTCGCCACCGAGCTGTACGACTACTTCCTCGCGCTCGGCTGTGAGGTGCTCGGCATCAACGTCGAGGAGCAGGAGGGCGTCAACACCCGGCTCAACAGCCACGACCCGGCCGCGGTGAGCGCCTTCTGGGCGGAGCTGGTGTCCGCGTGGCGCCGCAACCCACGGATCCACCTGCGGGAGGTGGAGTGGTCGCTGAGGTACGCGTCGGCGGTCCTGGACGGCAATGCCGACGACCTGCTGCCCCGGCGGCTGGATCCGATCCCGACGATCGCCCACGACGGCTCGGTCGTGCTGCTCTCGCCTGAGCTGGCCGGTTTCCACGACCCTCGGTACGGCGACTTCTCCAGCGGCAACGTGCTGACCACACCGCTGCCCGAGATCCTCGCCGGCGCGGAGGACACGCTCTGGATCCGCGAGTTCCTGGCCGGGATCGAGGCGTGCCGCGGCACCTGCCCGTACTTCGGCTTCTGTGGCGGAGCACACGCGGCCAACCGGTACTTCGAACACGGCAGGTTCGACGTGACCGAAACGAACCACTGCCGGAACAGCAAGATTCGCCTATTGGAGGGAGTGCTGGACCATGCCCGAGATCACGAAGCCACGGCTGTCTGAGGACGTGGAGACGGATCCGGTGACGGCACGGGTGCACGACACTCGGGCCGGGCTGGCCGCGCTCATCGCGGAGGCGGAAGTAGCCAGGCAACAGCGCGCCGAGGAGTCACCGGAGGACGGCGGCTCGGCGGTGTGCGCCTGGAACCACTTCGAGAACATTCCTACGTTTTACAACTGGAACAACCGCCCACGCTGAAGATCGACGCGGCTCGGTTGAAGCCCACGCGGACGAACCGCGTGGGCTTCAGTCGTTCAACCGTAGGACTTGTGACCCCGTGACACACGGGAGCACGCGGTAAAGCCGCGTGCTCTGTGGAGAACGGGGTCAGCTCCGCCTTGAAGGAGACCAGGAGTCCTGGTCACCCCAGGTGTCCTGGTCTTCTGCAGCGTCGTCCTCGTCATCGTCGACGAACTCATCGTTGTCGTCGTCGAAATGACGGTCCGATTGGCGGGTTCCCGCCAATTCGCGCTGCAAGGCGGTGAGGTCGGTGTTCGGGGAGTGGTACTTCAACTCCCGGGCCACCTTCGTCTGCTTGGCCTTAGCACGGCCGCGCCCCATGGCTCGACCCCCTCGCACAGAATTCGGGGCAGCCCGAAGGCTGGGCCCCGATGACGTCAGGCATCTCTCGTGGGTCTTACGGTACATGGACGATGCCTAGTTCGGCACCTCGGGTTGCGTGTGACACTGCCGCGCGTCGCGGTTGACCTTTTTCGGCGGCGCGCGGCAGCGTCACGAAGGCCTCAGCCGAGGTAGATCGAGCGCAGCCGGCCGACCTCCGCCATGCGGCGCTCGGCGAGCCGGTCGGCCGCCACCGCCGGCGGCACACCCTCGTCGACGGCCAGCTGGAGCAGGCGCCGGGTGGTCTCGAAGATTCCGGTGGCGCGCAGCTTGGCGCGCTCGAAATTGAAGCCGTGGATCTCGTCGGCGACCTGGATGACGCCGCCCGCGTTCACCACGTAGTCGGGGGTGTAGAGGATGCCGCGGTCCTCCAGGAGCTTGCTGATGCCGGAGTGGGCGAGCTGGTTGTTGGCGCCGCCGGTCACCACTCGCGCCCGCAGCACCGGCACGGTGTCGTCGTTCAGCGCGCCGCCGAGGGCACACGGCGCGTACACGTCGATGTCGGAGGCGATCAGGGTGTCGGTGTCGGCCACCAGCTCGATCTGCGGGTGGGTCGCGCTGGCCCAGGCGAGGGCCGACTCGTTGACGTCGGTGGCGACCACCGTGGCGCCGTCGTCGAGCAGGTGGCCGGCCAGGTACTTGCCGACCTTGCCCAGACCGGCCACACCGACCGTACGGCCGGCGAGCGACGGGGCGCCCCAGGTGTGCTCGGCCGCGGCGCGCATGCCCTGGAAGACGCCCCAGGCGGTGAGGACCGAGGAGTCCCCGGCGCCGCCGTGCTCGACGCTGCGGCCGGTCGCATACCGCGTCTCGCGGGCGACCACGTCCATGTCCTGCACGTAGGTGCCGACGTCGCAGGCGGTGTAGTAGCGGCCGCGCAACGAGTCGACGAACCGGCCGTACGCCCGGAGGAGGGCCTCGCTCTTGAGCTTTGCCGGGTCACCCCAGATGACCGCCTTGCCACCGCCCAGGTCCAGGCCGGCCATGGCGTTCTTGTAGGCCATGCCGCGGGACAGCTTGAGCACGTCGGCGAGGGCGGCCTCCTCGCTCTCGTACGGGTAGAAGCGGGTGCCGCCGAGCGCGGGGCCGAGAGCGGTCGAGTAGATGCCGATGATCGCCTTCAGGCCGGTGTCCCGGTCCTGGCAGAAGACGACCTGTTCGTGCCCGTCGCTGTCGAACACGTCCATGGTGGGTTCTCCTGATCTCTGCGTAGGCCTTCGTGGGGCCATGGTCCCGGCAGGGTGAGCCGGTTACGCCGAGCGTAGTCGTGCGAATGGCGCGCCGATTACGTCGCGCCGGGAAGTTCCCGCGGGCCGGATTCGTGAAAGGATCGCGCCGTGCCGTCACTGTTCGCGTCGTACCTACGGGTTTACGAGCCACTGACCGCCTTCGACCGGGAGCGGCAGGTCTTCTGGCGCGAGTACGCGCGCGAGGGCCGCGATCTGGGCCTGGTCGAGGGTCCCGCACGGCAGCGGACCGCCGTGCTCGAAGCGCTGGGCGCCGGCTGGACCAGGCTGCCCGACCTGCCCGACGAGGCCTACGTGCTGGAGTGGGACGGCGCGGTGCTGGTCTGCCCCTGGAACCTACGGCTGCGGGTCGCCGAGGCCGCTCTGAACGCGCGGGACGGTGTGCCCGCGGTGCTCGCCGACGCGTTCGTCCCGCCGGTGCTGGCCGGCCAGGCGAAAGCGGTCGTGGAGGACTGGCGTAGCGGCGCCAAGGTCCTGGAGCAGGGCGTGCCGCGGGTGCACGAGCAGATCGCCACGTGGGGTGTCCCGCTGCGCTGGTTCGCGTTCGTCGACCTGGAGGAGCGGGAGATCGCGCTGTCCGGCCGGCGGAAGGTGCTGCGATACCGCACCGAGATCTCCAAGGCCCGGCGGCGGGCGCACCGGGCGGTGTCGGTGCTGCGCAAGTCGCTCGGCGACGCGCCGATCACCGAGGCGGTCGAGGAGGGTACGCGCTGGCTGGAGGAGTTCCATCCACGGTCGGTGGTGGAGCTCGACTACGGCGGCCTGGTCAACCTCCTGCCGGAGGACAGCCTGACCGAGGACGATTCCCCCGGACTGGTGGCAGCCGGACTTTCGGCACTTTCTCGCGGTGACGCTGAGTCAGCAAGTGAGGCTTACGAGAAGTTGGTGGCGCGTTGGCGCATCGTCCAACTTCTCGAGCGGTGCAATTGACCTGCGGAAATGGGACAAGCACCCACTTTCCCCCGTCCGCGGGAGCGCTCCCGAAGCGAACACTCTTCGTAATCACGGGTCGTCTAAGCGTGATAATCGGGCCAAACGAGACACTATCTGGCGTATAAAACGCGCAAAAATCGGGCATGCTTCATCCGTCTATCTGGGGACGTTCGTCCGTTCGGCCCATGTCGGACATCGGGGACTAGCCGGACCATGAGAGACGCACCGGCCGGCGGGACCCCGGCCGATGTTTTTTAGGCACCTGTGGAGGAGTGACCGATGGCATCGCGTACGCACGATCCTGAGCCGCTACTAACGCCGGCCGAGGTGGCGTCGATGTTCCGAGTCGACCCGAAGACCGTTACCCGGTGGGCCAAGGCGGGCAAGCTCAGCGCTATTCGCACGCTGGGTGGCCACCGTCGCTACCGGGAGTCGGAGGTCCGCGCCCTGCTGCAGGGGCAGATCCCCACGCAGCGCCAGGGCGACTGACCGAGTCGACCGAGACACGTCGCAAGGGGCGAACGCTGGGGAAGGCGATCGCCCCTTCTTCGTAGAGAGAGAATGCGCCGGCAGATGCCGGCGCTTTTTCTTTATCCGGTCACCAGGACGGCCACGGTGCCGTCGACACCCCGGCGCAACCGGCTGCCGAGCATGGTCAGGCGGCCGACCATCCCGTACTTCT
Organism: Actinoplanes philippinensis; assembly: GCF_900113015.1. Taxonomy (GTDB): domain Bacteria; phylum Actinomycetota; class Actinomycetes; order Mycobacteriales; family Micromonosporaceae; genus Actinoplanes; species Actinoplanes philippinensis. Next base: position 22,074 of record NZ_FONV01000017.1, on the reverse strand, counting down.
TCTTGATGCCGTCGCCGACCCGGAGCCGGTCGGCGTGGTCGCCGATCCGCGCGGTCGCCTCGATCGCCTCGCCGGTGGGTGTGCCCCGCATGTCGCAGGGGGCGACGGTGACCCGGCCGCTGTTGCGGATCCGCTTGAGCTTGCCGCTGCCGGCCATGGTCCAGAAGGCCAGGCCGCTGCCGTCCGGAACAACCCAGAGCGGGGTGGCGACCGCTCGGCCGTCTCGGCGGAATGTGGTGAGAAGGACGTATTTCTCCGAGCCGAGTTGCTCCAATGCGGTCATGCTTGAAGAGTATTGGCCATGACACAGCCGGCGATCGGTGACGCCTTCGGAGAGATGATCCGCGACGCGTATGCGGTGCACACCGGGGTCGGCCGGCGGCCGCTGGCCGGCGGGCGGTACCCGCGGCCGGTGATCGAGGTGATCGAGCGTGAGGACGGGCTGATCAACGGCGCCCCGGCCGCCCATTACCTGAGCGGGCCGGACGAGTGGCGATCCTTCGACCATCGGGCGGTACGGCTCTCCCGCGGCCGGGTCCTCGACATCGGGGTGGGCGCCGGCCGGATCGCGATCGAGCTGCAGCGCCGGGGCATGGCGGTGACCGGCCTGGACACGTCGGCCGGCGCGATCGAGGTGTCCCGCGAGCGCGGCCTGCGTGACACCGTGCTGGCCACGGTCGACGAGTTCTCCCGGGCGACCGTCCGATACGACACCTTCCTCCTGCTCGGCAACAACCTCGGCCTGCTGGAGAGCGCCGAGCGTGCTCCGGTCCTGCTGGCCGCGCTGGCCCGGCTGGCGGCGCCCGGCGCGCGGATCGTGGCCCAGGGCGCGGACCCGTACGGGACGACCGACCCACTGCACGTGAGCTATCACGAGAGCAACCGGGCCCGCGGGCGGCTGGGTGGGCAGTTGCGCCTGCGGTTGCGGTACAGGGAGCTGGCGACCGACTGGTTCGACTACCTCAACTGCTCGGTCAGCGAGCTGGAGTCCCTGCTCTCGGGCACGTCGTGGCGGCTCAAATCGATCGACCAGCAGGATCGGCCGTACTACGTTGCGGTCATGGAGTTGATGGAATGACCGATCTCAGCCGTGACCAGGTGCGCCTCAGCAGGCGGATGTCCCTGGTCCTGCGGCACCGGCCGGAGTCGGCCGGGCTCACCCTCGACGCGAACGGATGGGTGCCGGTCGGCGAGTTGCTGACCGCCCTCGGCATCACCCGTGCCGAGCTCGACCTCGTGGTCGCGCACAACGACAAGTCACGGTTCGCCGTGCAGACCGGGCCGGACGGCGTCGACCGCATCCGTGCCAGTCAGGGCCACTCCCGGCGGGTCGCCGTGGATCTCGGCCTGCCGCCCGCCAACCCGCCGGCCGAGCTGTTCCACGGGACACCGCGGGCCAACGCCGAGGCGATCCTGCGGGAGGGGCTTCGTCCACGGAGCCGGCACCACGTACACCTCTCGGTTGATCTGCCGACCGCGGTGACCGTCGGCCGCCGCCGCTCGCCGGACGTGGTGGTGTTCAGCGTCGCCGCGGGGGTGATGGTGGAGGAGGGGCACGTCTTCCACCGCAGTGACAACGGGGTATGGCTCACCGCGTCCGTGCCGTCACAGCACCTTTCGATAAAACGGACAAATCCGTAATCTGCCAGGTCGACCGTTCATCCATTGTGGCCGGTGACCGGTTCGCCGGACAGCGGCGGGGGACCGCCGTTAACTTGGACGGATGGGGAGGGTCACTCGGCGTCATCTCACCGACCTTCCCGGCACCCTCGGTCTGTCCGTCGCCCTCGTGATGGCATCGATCCTGGCCGTCCTCGCCTTCGGTCTTCCCGCGCTGGACCGGGCCGTGCCGGCTGAGCGAGCCGTCGCGTCCGGCCGGCCCTATCCGGTGGGCGCCGGGGTCACCGTGGTGCCGCCGCCCGGTGCGGTGCTCGACGTCACTGGCACCCGGCCCGGCAGCGACCGCGGGACGGTGCTGTTCCGGCTCGGCATGGTCCGGTATGCGATAGGTGTCGAACCGTTCGACGGTGACCTGACCGCCGCCGCCGTCCGCCTCCGGCAGCGCATCACCGGCATCAACGGACACCGGATCACCGGCACCCAGCTCGCCGTCTCCACGGCCGGGGGATTCGCCGGGGTGCAGGGCGGCTACACCGCCGGCGACCGGGACGGGCGGTACGCCGTCTTCGTCGCCAACGGGCTCACCATCGAGGTCATCGTCAGCGGAGACGACACCGACCTGGCGGGTGTCCTGCCGGACATCGAGGCCAGCACCCGAACCCTGCGCTACGAGCAGAATTCATGAGCCAACCCGTCCGGCCGGGGACGCCCCGGGTGGCAGTGCTCCTCCGTCGGCCCGCGTTCTGGGTGGTGGTCGCCCTGCTCGCCGCCGGAGCGGTCCGGATCGCCCAGATCGGGTTGCTCTTCCTGGACAGCTTTCCGATCGCGACGATCACCGCGGTCGTGTTCTTCGGGCTGCTGGCCGTACCCTTCTGGCTCTTTCTCGCCGAGCTCGACTTCCTGGAGCGGGAGCCGCCGAGCCTGCGCATCCTGGCCTTCGCCTGGGGCGGCCTCGTCGCCACCAGCGTCTCCATCCCGGGCAGCACCGCCCTCGACAACCTGATCGCCAAACTCGGATCGACCGACCTGGCCGCCGAGTGGGGCGCCGCCCTGGCCGGGCCCACTGTCGAGGAGATCGCGAAGACGCTCGGCGTGGTCGCCATCGTGCTGATCGCCCGCTCCCAGGTGAACAGCGTGCTCGACGGCATCGTCTACGGCGCCCTGGTCGGATTGGGGTTCCAGATCGTCGAGGACGTGGTCTTCGCGGTCGGGGCGGTTCAGCAGGCCGGCGGCGGGGACCGGGTGCAGCCGGTGATCACCACGTTCCTGGTGCGCGGCATTCTCGCCGGCGTTTGGAGCCACACCCTGTTCGGTGCGCTGGCCGGCGCGGGCATCGGCTATCTCGTGGTCAACCGGGACCGGACCCGGGCCCGCCGGATCGCGATGGCCGGTCTCGCCCTGGCCGCAGCGTGGGCCTCGCATTCGCTGTGGAACTCGCCGCTGTTCCGGGAGAGCTTCGGGGACAGCGCGATCGCCCTGCTCGCCGGGCTGCTCTTCAAAGGCCTGCCGCCGTTGCTGCTGGTCCTCTACCTGGTGCGGCGGGCGCACGACCGGGAGGCGGCCTACTACGTGGCCATTCTGGCCACGGTCCGCGATCCGGCCCTGATCACCGAGGGTGAGCTGCGGGTCCTCGGGTCACACTCGCGCCGGGGTGCGGCCCGGCGGCACGCTGCGGCGAGCGCGGGGCACAAAGCCCGGACCGGGGTACGACGACTGCAGCGCGCCCAGGCCGGCCTGGCCGTCGAGTTGAGCCGTGCCGAGGCCGACGTGCCGGACGACGCCGCCGAGGCGCGAGCCGCCGAGGTCCGGGAACGCCGCGCCGCCCTCGCCGCCCTGGGACATCCGGAGGCGGTCGAGGGCGCACGGTCCTGGCGGCACACCGCCTCGACCGTCGGAACCGCGGTGGTGGCCATCGCGGTCCTCTGGGTGACTCTGTCCGCGTTGGGGGGTGGCTGAGTCCCCGTCTCAGACCGTTCCGGCCGGCGGGAGCCCGCCGTCGCCGTCGACGATCAGGTCCGGGGTCCCGTCCTCGTCCAGGTCGACCATCGTCACGTCGACCTTGCCGTCGCCGTCGGTGTCGAACTGGTAGAGGTCCGGCTTGCCGTCGCCGTCGGTGTCCGACACCCAGACATCGGTACGGCCGTCGCCGTTCGCGTCGTTCTTCAGCAGGTCGACACGGTCGTCACCGCGCGTCTCGATGACCTCCTGCGGCTCGCTCATACTGCTTCCTCTCGTCGGCCGCCAGGGCCCGGCGGTGTGCCCGTCTGTACCCAGCGGATCAATCGAACAGTCCCCGATCCTGTGATGGTTGTCGCTGGTGCCGGTCCTGAACGGGCGTAAGGTACGCCGACGTGGATATCGCTGAGGACGGCAAGCAACACCTGTTCACCAGCGGCGGTGGCGGTGCTCTCGCAGAACGTATGGGTATCGAGATCACCGAGGCCACCGCTGAACGGGTCGTAGGAATCATGCCTGTCGAAGGCAACACCCAGCCGTACGGGTTGTTGCACGGCGGCGCCTCCTGCGTGCTCGCCGAGACCCTGGGCTCGGTCGGGGCGGTGCTGCACGGGCAGACCGTGGACCGGCCGTTCGCGGTCGGTGTCGACATCAACGCCACTCATCACAAGGCGGCCCGGTCGGGTCTGGTGACCGGTGTCGCGGTTCCCGTGCACCGGGGGCGGGCCGTCGCGACGTACGAGGTGGTCCTCACCGACGAGTCCGGCGACCGGGTGTGCACGGCCCGGATCACGTGCCTGCTCCGGGGGGCCTGAATTCCCACGTCGCCGTGCGTACCTTGACCGCCCGACGTACCTTTTCCAACGTGACCGACGTACCACAGCACGCATTCGACGACGCCGCGCAGGTTCTGCAGTGTGCGCTCAGCGGCGACACCGCGGCTGTGGCCGACACCTTCGACGCGGTGGTCGATCGTGACGGTGTGGTCGGCGCGTGGGACGTGGCGTGGTGTCTCGCCGCGACCATGGTCGGTCAGGTCCCGCCCGGCGGAGCGTGGACCCTCGAATTCCCGGGCATCGACGACGCCCGATACGACAAGCGCTGGGTGGCCCGGTTCGTCAGCGCCTACGTCAACAGCGACTTCCCCACCGGTGAGGCCCTCTTCGGCGCCGCGATCGCCGACGGCACACTGCCCGACTGCCTGCTGGCCCTCGCCGGGTCCACGGTCGCGACACTGCGCCACCGGGCGGCGTGAGCCCCGCTACTTGCCTCTGAGGTAGAGCGCCTTCGCGTACTGGGCGGCGGCCGCGTTGTTGTACATCGACGCCTGCGACATGAAGAACTCGTTGTCGGCGATCGCCCGGGACGCCTGTGACGTACCCGCCCAGCGGATGTCCGCCTCCGCCTCGGAGAGCCCCCGCGCCTTGAACTGCCGGCGCATCGCCACCCGCCCGGAGCGGAACGCCTCGGCGGCCTCCTCCGCCTGCTTCATGCACGAGAGGGCCTTCTGACTCAGCGCCTCGGCCAGGGTGTAGGCCGCGTTCTCCGCATCGTTCGAGAACCCGTTCACGGCGGCTCCTCCTTGCATCCGAGGTTGTGACCGATCCCGACACTCTGTAGCACCGAGCGACAGCCTTCAAGGCCTTTCGTGACGGGTGTGGACAAGCGCATCACCGTCCGTTGATATAGCTTGCGGATCATGACCGTTCCACAGACGACAAACGACCCCCTCCCATCCGGTCGGCGCTCGTTGCAACTGCTGGCGGTGGCCGCGGCCGCGCTGGTGCTGGGCTCGGTCGCGTCCACCGCGGTGATGCTCCTGGCCGGCTGGCGGTACACACCGGAGCGCGAGTTCACCGTCGCGGTCTTCATGGAGCCGGACGCGGACACCGGCGAGCGCGAGGCGGTGCAGCGCAGGCTGGGGCAGCTGCCGGCCGTCGACGGGGTACGGGTGGAGACGCGCGAGCAGGCGTACGAGAAATTTCGCCGGCGTGTGGGCGGTGACCCTACCCAGATGGAGGGAATCGAGGCCGCCACGATGCCGGAGTCGCTGCATCTGACCACTGTGGGTCGAGACTTCGACTGTGGGCCGCTGCCATCGATCCGGAAGATGGCCGGTGTCGACCGGATCCGGATCGTGATGCGATCCGAGGGTGGCCGCCCGGGAGCCGAACTGGGGTGCTGACCGGGCGCCCCGGGACGGAGACCACTACTCGAACGGGGGCTCGATGAACGTGAAGCACCGTACAGCTCTTGCCACACTGGGCGCCGTCACCACGGCGGTCGCCTCCACCACGCTCGTCGCGGCGCCGGCGTGGGCGGCCTCGGCCGGATTCGCGGCCGCGGCCCGGAGCACCGTGAGTTTCCGGGCACTGATGGGCCAGGCCAACAACGTCTCGATCACCATCTCCGGCCGTACCGTCACGCTCACCGACCGCGTCGCCATCCGGCCCGGCACGGGCTGCCGGTCGGTCGGCCCGACCACGGTGCGGTGCACCACCACCGAGGCCACCGCGACGATCAAGATCGCGTTGGGGGACGGGAACGACCGGGTGCAGAACCGGACCGGCGTGTTCATGCTGGCCGACGGCTCCACCGGCGACGACACCCTGATCGGTGGCTCCGGCACCGACCAGCTCCAGGGCGGGCCCGGCGCGGACCGGCTGTTCGGCGGCGACGGCCAGGGTGAGCTGTTCGGCGACTCCGGGGCGGACCGCATCGTCGGCGGCAGCGGGTACGACTACGTGATCGCCGGCGCGGGCGACGACACCATCACCACCAACGCGGGCGACGACCTGATCCACGGCCAGGAGGGCGACGACACCATCTACGCGGGCGCCGGCAACGACCAGGTCCGGGGCTGGGGCGGCAACGACCTGATCTCGGGTGGCCCCGGGAAGGACTTCCTGATGGGTGACGGGGGTGACGACGCCCTCACCGGCGACTCGGACGACGACATCCTGGTCGGCGAGGTCTACACGGCGGACGGGGATAAAGGTGTGTCGTCCGGATCGGAGGCCGCGGTGGACCGCCTCGATGCCGGCGCCGACGCGTCGGTCGGTGACATCTGCCTGCGGTCGTCGACCAAAGGCACCGCGACGGGGTGCGAGTGGTTCACCGCTGTGGTCACCGACGAATCGGCGGTCGCCACTCGGCTCATGCCCGCCGCTCCGATCGACTGACGTCCCCTCCTCCGATCGGCCGTTTCGTGTCCGAAAGTGATTCAGGTCACGGAATTGCCTGGTGACGTCGAAACGGTAGCGTTCTACGCTCGTGACCTCGGTCGGCCGGATCATCGCGCCAACCTCGACACGGGGGAACACACATGTTCTTGCTCAACCGCCGGGCCCTGTCCGTCATCGGCGCCACCGCGGCGGCGATCGGCTCCACCGCCCTGCTCTCCGCCCCGGCTCAGGCCGCCGCGGCCGGCACCGCGAAGGTCGTCGGGACCAGCGGAGTCGAGTTCACCGCAGCGGCCGGCCAGGCCAACGGCCTCGCCATCACCATCTCCGGCGGGGTCGTCATCCTTGACGACAAGGTCGCCATCACCGCGGGCGAGGGCTGTGCCGCCATCGCGGGCGACGCCACCAAGGTCGCCTGCACCACCACCGACCCGGCCTCCGCGATCACCGTGAACCTCGGCGACCTGAACGACTGGGTCAAGAACCAGACGTCGGTCCGCCTGGTCGCCAACGGCGGCACCGGCAACGACACCATCACCGGTGGGACGGCGGCCGACCGGCTCGACGCGGGCACCGGCAACGACACCGTCTACGGCGGCGCGGGCAACGACTCCATCTGGGGCCAGGCCGGCGACGACAAGATCTACGGCTACAGCGGCAACGACAGCATCTCGGCCGGCGCCGGCAACGACCGCGTCTTCGGCCAGGACGGCAACGACACGCTCTACGGTGGCACCGGCGCCGACCTGCTGAACGGCGCGAACGGCCTCGACAAGATCTACGGCCAGTCCGGCAACGACAAGATCTACGCGGGTTCCGGCGCGGACGCCGACTACAACGGCGACACCGTCTGGGGCGGCTCGGGCAACGACACCATCTACGGCGAGTCCGGCTACGACGAGATCTACGGTGGCACCGGCAACGACACCATCTCCGGCGGCAGCTCCTCCGACGCCCTGTTCGGCGAGTCCGGAAACGACACCCTCAAGGGCGACTCCGGCGCCGACCTGCTGATCGGCGAGCAGATCAACAGCAAGGTCAAGCCGGTCGGCAACGCCAAGGCCAAGGACAAGCTGTACGGCGGATCGAGCGTCGACCTGTGCCTGGCCCTCAAGGGCGCCAAGTACTCCAGCTGCGAGTACAAGAAGTGGTCCGACTACATCAACGTCAGCGGCGTGAGCAGCCTCGCCATCAAGCCCTGATCGTCACCGTCACCGAAACGGCCCGGCCAGATGGCCGGGCCGTTTCGTGTCGTGTGCTCAGCTCGGGAACGAGTCGGGGTCGACCTCCGACGAGCTGGCGTTGCCGCCCAGCCGTACCTTCAGGCTGAGCTCCCAGATCGTGTACTGCCGGGACGTGGTGGTGAACTTCAACGGCGAGTCGAACTTGCTGAACTGACAGTCGCGGGAGAACCGCTTGCCGTCCCAGTCCGTGCCCGACGACATGAACACCTGGTAGGTGCCGTCCTTGATACGGCCGGTGGTGACCTTCTTGTTCCCCCGGATGTAGACGGACACGGACGGCTTCTTGGAACCCGACTTCACCAGATTGATCACGGTGTCCACATTGTTGCCGTTGTCGATCTTGAGTTCGCCGCTGCCACCGGTCGTACGGCTCAGGTAGGTGCCGTTGGCCTTACGCCGGTTCTGATCCTTGGTGACGGCCGGCAGGAACGAGCCGAACCGGTACTTCGCGGCCGGATCGGCGGCGGCGAGAGCCGTGATCGCGGACCGCAGATCGGCGGCCGCGTCGGCCCGGCTGAGCGCGGCGCTGGCCGAGCCGCCGGTGCAGACGCTGCGACTGTCCGCGGAACTGGACACCGACGTCAGCTCGCTCTCCAGCGCCGACAGGGCCGAGACCAGGTCGCTGTGCGCCGCGGTGGCAGCGGCCGGCGCCGTCACACCGGACAGCGCGGACGCCTGCGTCTGGACCGCCTGCGCGAAAGCGTCGGCGGCGCCGGACACCGCCCGGGGAGTGCTGGCCTTGCGCAGGTTGCCGAGCGCCGCGGCCAGCTCCTTGTCGGCGGCGTCGAGCGAACTCTGGAACGCGGCCGGGTCCAGCGGCGGCGCCGCTGCCGCGGTGGTGGTCACCTCGGTCGCCGGCGTCGTGGTCGTCGTGGTGACGTCACCGGCGGCGTTCTTGGTGGTGTCGGCGTTGCTCCCGCGGAAGAGCGTCGGCACCAGGCAGATGCCGCCGACGAGGACGATGCCCAGCGCCACGGCGACGACCTTGGCCCGCTGGCTGAACCGGCGTTGCTGCGGCGCGGCATAACCGGCCCCGAGATAGCCGGGAGCGGGAGGCGGTGTTCCGTACGGGGGCACGGCGCCGGCGGGGGCCACCACCCGGATGGCGACCGCCACCGTCCGCCGGGAGGTCGCACCGGTGGCCGGATCGACCCACGGCAACTCGACGTTCTGCACCATCCCGTCCCGGGCGCCGGGCGGGAAATAGATCATGACGGGCGTGCCGTCCGGCGGTACGGCCACCGTCTTCGCCGTACCCGCCGCAGCCTCGGCGGCCGTCAGATCGACGACGACCTCCGCAGGCATCTCGGGAATGCCACTCCCCGTATTCACGTCCATCCCTAGAGTATTGGAGGGGCAGTCAAGCAAGTCCATCCACCGTTCTCCCCCCTTTGACCGCCGAGCCTCCGGTTCTCCTAAAGGACAGTCGCTCCGCCGCCGATCGCAGAGCGCACCCCCAGCGACTGACCTAAGGACCCCCGCGTAATGCCTCTGAGCTCCCGCCCGGCAGCTGCCGCACTGGCCACCGCCGGTGTCGTCGCCGCCACCCTCATCGCCGCCGCACCGGCACAAGCGGTCGCGGTGACCGACACCACCACGAAGCCCACGACACTGGCCACGCCGAAGAGCATGGCGGCGGCGAACGGAAAGCTGTTCGTCTCCGACGGCAACACGGTCGCCGTCCTCGGCACCGACGGCGTGACCCAGAAGAGCGTCACCGGGATGTTCGGAGCGCGCGACGTCCTCGCGTCACCGTCCGGCGACCGGGTGTACGTGGCGCTCAGCCAGGCCGGCGCCATCGCCGTCCTCGACACCGGCACACTGACCGAGATCGGGCGTTACCCGACCGGTGAATGCCCGGTCCACCTCGCCTTCGCCGGGTCCCGCCTGTTCTACGGCGCCGGCTGCGACCAGTGGGACGGCAGCCTCGGCTCGGTCGACGCCACCACCGGCGCCGACCCGCAGACCGTGAAGACCACCAGGATGTACGCCGCCCCACTGCTCGCCGGCGCCGGGAACACTCTCGTGGCGGGAGTCGGCGGCATCAGCAACGGCCCGGTCTTCACCTACCGCGTCGACGGGGCGACCGTCACCGAGCTGGCACAGAAGGACACCGGCAGCTCCCTCGACCGGGTCGCGATCAGCCCCGACGGCAGCAAGGTCGCCACGGCCGCGGGCTCGCCGTACCACCTGGCGCAGTACGACGCCGCCACCCTGTCGGTGGCCGGATCGTTCGAGACCGGCCCATACCCGACCGATGTCGCCTACTCGCACGACGGCACCATGATCGGAGGCGGGGTCGACAGCGCCTACGGGCCGGGCGGCAACATCGTCGCGTTCGACGTCGCCGCTGGCACCCAGGTCTTCTCCGGCAACGCCCACCCGAAGGCCGCCTACAACCGCCCGGCACCCCTGTCCGGAACCCTGACCTGGTCCGCCGACGACAATCGCCTCTACGCGATCCTCGACGAATTCAACAGCCGCTCCGATCAGCCGAACGTCTACTACCTGGCCGCCGGCTTCGAGACGCCCCCCGCCCAGGCAGTGACGACCACCGAACTGAAGCTCGTTGCGCCCGCGAAGGCCGGTGCCAAGGTCCGCGCCACCGCCACCGTGCCCGGCCACCCGGGCGTGACGGTCCGGTTCGTCCGCTCCAGCCCGGCCGGTGAACTGACCGTGACCGCCACGACGAACCAGTCGGGCGCGGCGACGGTCGACATCCCGGCGCCGGCGGGCGGAGCGATCACCGCCTACTACGACGGCGACGACAGCAACAAGCCGTCGTCCGCCACGGCCGCCTACAAGACCGTCACGACCACCACGGTCACCCTCTCCGGCCAGTACAAGACGGTGAAGAAGGTCGCCTACTTCCGCGACAAGAAGAACATCGTCATCAAGGTGGCGGTCTCCTCACCCGTCAACGGCCGCTGGATCACCGCCGTGCTGCAGGGCAAGTCCGGCAGCAAGTGGAAGACCCTGCAGGCGAAGGACTTCCCCCTCGACGCCTCCGGCCGCTACTACATCGGCCTTGCTTCAGCGAACAAGAAGGTGAAGTACCGCCTGGTGGCCAAGTTCGCGGGCGACCAGTTCGGCAAGTCCTCCTCGGCCACCGGCCGGACCTTCGTCATCCAGTGACCAGCCGATCGGTGTGGGGGTCGCCACTCAGGTGCGGTCCCCCACACCGATCGCTGTTCCAGCCCGGCGCACCGGCTTTTCAGGCGTCCAGCGTGAGCTTGAAGAAGCCGTTGCTGCGATCTGGCTGCCAACCTGCGGCAAGGGCTGCCCGGATGCTCTGTTCGACAGTCAGAGGCGTGACGGGCGTCCCCGGCAGGCCGAGCCAGTTGTCCAGCCGGGGCGAACCGGTCTGCACGGAGAGAACCTGGCCCGGCGTGTCAGCCAGCTCGACGGCGAAGGTCAGCGGCGCCCAGTTGAGTCCCTGGTCGTAGGTCGGTTTGGCTCTGACCGCCCAGCGATAGACCGTGCCGTCGACGGTGATGAGTCGGCTGCCGCCGCGCGGTATGGCCATCGTCGGACCTCCTGATCGTGACCCGCCTGTCACTGTAGGGACGGTGTCGGGCAGTGACGATCGCTTTTGGCGGCCGGGCGCCGTCGTGGCTTCCGGCTCACCGTCGAACCCCGGGAAATGGACGAAGCCCCCAGCCGCGTTTCCGCAGGTGAGGGCTTTCGTACCGAGTTTCGGTGACGGTGGCCAGGGGCGGGGTCGAACCGCCGACCTTCCGATTTTCAGTCGGACGCTCGTACCAACTGAGCTACCTGGCCGTGAACTTACTTGCGGTCCTGACGGGACTTGAACCCGCGACCTCCGCCTTGACAGGGCGGCGAGCACTCCAACTGCTCCACAGGACCTTGCTATGTAACTGTCTTGCTTGGCTCGCCAGTGGCTTGCGACCACTAACTTACCAGTACCCCCAACGGGATTCGAACCCGTGCTACCGCCTTGAAAGGGCGGCGTCCTAGGCCACTAGACGATGAGGGCATCTTCCGCCATCATTGCACATCGCGCTGGCTGCGCGATCGGCAACGCTTGGTGGTTTGTGGCCCCAACCGCGCCCCCCGCTTGAGGCATGCAAAGCATATGCGATGCCCGTCCTGATCTTCAAATCGGTATCCCCCTTTCTTGCAAACACGGCTCTGACCAGGGGAAACGTCAGGCGTTGGCGGAGCGGACCACACGTACCGCCTCGGCCAGGCCGCTCAACGGGGTCACCGTGGGGGGCAGATCGGCCAGTGGCCAGCCCGGTCCGGCGGCCGCGATCACGAGCGGCGGGTGCGGCAGGGCCATCAGGCACTCCAGCTGGGCCACGTTGCCGGTGCCGGGCAACTGGGACCAGAGGACCACCACGGCCGGCCCGGTACGGTCCACCGCGTCCACCAGCGCCCGGGACGGCACCCGGGCACCGAGGAGGCGGCTGGGCACCCCGTTCTCGGCCAGTGCGGCCGCCAGCGCCTCCAGCGGCAGGGTGTGCTGCTCCTCGTCGGCCGCGGCCAGCAGGACTCGGGGAGCCAGTTCACGGGGCGGCCGGGGCACGATGCTGAGCGCCTCGGTGATCGCGCGGGACAGCAGGTGCTCGACCTCGATGAACCGTTTGGTCGCCTCGTACCGTTCGCCGATGCCGATCAGCACCGGCATCATCACGTTGGTCCAGGCGGAGATCACGCCGCGATGGGTGACCGCCGACTCGAGGATGTAGCGCATCGACGGCCCGTCCAGGCGCATCGCCGCCCGGGCCAGTCCACGGGCGGCCGGATCGACGCGGGGGCCGAGCGCGATGGTCTGCCCGCCTCCGGCCCGGCCGTCACCGAGGCCGACGTCGGCGATCATGGCCCCCGACTCGACGAGCGCCAGAATCGACTCACGGGCGGCGGCAGCAGCGGCCCGAAGAGCGGGATCGGCCGAGTCACCCGGCGCGAGCGACCCGGAAGCCCGTGCGGACGCCCCGGAAGCCTGTGCGGACGCCCCGGAAGCCAGCCCGGGTGATCCGGAGGCCGGGCCAGGTGATCCGGGGTCGGGCGCGGAAGATCCAGAGGCCGATCCAGAGACCGATCCGGAGAGCGGGGCAGATGCCCCGGAAGCTGGCTCGGGCGATTCGGAGGCCGGAGCGACGTCCGTGGCGGTCATGGCGTCCGGCTCGGGGCCGGGTGAGCGCCGAGCCCAGGCCGCGGCCTCCGCGGGCGCCACACCCTGCGCGGTGAGCCGCTGCATGACCTGCAGACGGATCATGTCCTCGACGGTGTAGCGCCGATGATGTCCGGGCTCGTGCCGGCTGGGCCCGAGACCGTACCGCTGATGCCACGTGCGCAAGGTGGTCACCGCGACGCCGAGGCGGCGCGCGGCGGCTCCGGCGCTCAGGCCGTCATTTGCCACCCGACCGCTCCGGTGCCGAGGCGGTCAGTGCCGCGGAGGAGTCTGTTCCGGTCAGTGCCGCGGAGGAATCCGCGATGGTTAGCGCCGCGGAGGAATCCGCGATGGGCAGTGCCGCGGAGGAATCCGCGATGGTTAGCGCCGCGGAGGAATCCGTGATGGGCAGTGTCGCAGAGGAATCCGTGATGGCCAGTGCCGCGGACGATGCGGAGGACTCCGAGGGCCCGGCGGACGTCGAGGACGCCCCGGAAGCGAAGGGAGGCTGGTGGTCGAGGTGGGCGGCCAGGCGCCGGGTCACCCCTTCGAGCCAGGGGGCGTACGCCGAAGGCGAGCCCTCGATCTCCCGGAGCAGGTCGTCGACGGTCACCCAGCGCAGTGTCGCCACCTCGTCCGGATCGGGACGGACCTCCACATCGGCCGGCACGTCACCGAGCAGCACGTGGTCGTACTCGCGTTCCACCCGCCCGGTGACCGGGTCCTCGGCGAAGTACACGTAGACGCCGACCTCGCGCAGCGGCATCGCTGTGACGTCGAGCTCCTCGCGCAGCCGCCGGCCGGCGGAGATCGCCACCGCCTCGCCCGGCACCGGATGTCCGCAGCAGGTGTTGCCCCAGCGCAGCGGGAAGCGGGTCTTCACGGCGGCCCGCTGTTGCAGCAGGACCCGTCCGTCGGGCCGGCGCAGGAAGACCGAGAAGGCCCGGTGCAGCATCCCGGGCGCCTCGTGCGCGTCGAGGACCGTGGCGGTCCCGGTGACGCCGCCGGCCGGGTCGACCAGCTCGACGAGCTCGGCCTCGCGGGTAGCCGGCCGGCCGGTGGCGCCGGAGCACGAGGCGGAGACCGCGTGGGACGAGCTGGGGACGTTCATGCGGAGCCTCCGGTGATCCGGGTCGCGGCCAGCTTCCCGGAGATCAGGACCATCGGCACGCCCACGCCGGGCTGGGTGCCGGAGCCGGTGAAGACGACGTTCGGCAGGGTGGGGTGCAGGTTGGACGGGCGGAACGGGCCGGTCTGGGTGAACGAGTGCGCGGCCGCGAAGGGCGTGCCGGCGGCCATTCCGTCGTCGGCCCAGTCGGCGGGGGTGATGATCCGCTGGACTTCGACGCCGTCCCGGAACCCGACGTAGCCGCGGCCTTCGAGGACGCGCAGCAACTCGTCGGCGTATCGCCGGTCCATGCCGCCGCGCCAGTCGATCGGCCCGGACTCGAGGTTCGGCGTGGGGGCGAGCACGTAGTAGGTCTGCCGGCCGTCGGGTGCCGCCGCCGCGTCGGTGTGTGTGGGGTTGGTCACCAGCAGGGACGGGTCGCTCATCAGGAGACCCTTGTTGATGATCTCGTCGAAGGTGCCCTTCCACGCCGTACCGAAATGGATGTTGTGGTGGGCGATCTTGGAATAGGCCTGGCTGGAGCCGATGTGCAGGACCACGCAGCTCGGTGAGTAACGAAGTCGCCGGAGGCGGCGAGCCGGGAGGAGGTCGCGGTAGGCGACCGGCAGGTCGGGGTTGAGCACGACGACGTCGGCCGGGATGTGCTCGCCGCCGGTCGTGACCACACCGGTGGCGCGGCCGTTGGAGGTGAGGACCCGTTCGACAGTGGTGTCGTAGCGGAACGTGACGCCGTGTTTCTCCGCGGCGCCGGCCAGCGCCTTGGGCACCGCGTGCATGCCGCCCTTGGGGTAGTAGACCCCGGCGACCGAGTCGAGGTACGCGATGACGGCGTAGATGGCGAGCGCGTCGTGCGGGGCGAGACCCGCGTACATCGCCTGGAACGAGAAGATCCGCTGGGTACGGGGATCGCGGAAATACTGGTCGATCTTGGGTTGGAGCCGCCGGAACGCACCCATCCCGAGGAGCTTGAGCAGGTTGAGGTTCATCAGGTCGACCGGGGTGTCGAGGTTCCGGTCGATGAAGTGGTCACGCTCGAGCTGCCACAGCTGCCGGGTGAAATCGACGAACCGCAGGTAGCCGTCGGCTTCGCGGGCGCCGCAGACCTTGGCGATCTCGGCCGCCATCCGGGTGGTGTCGGTCCGTACGTCGAGCGTGGACCCGTCCGGGTAGTAAGCCCGGTACGCCGGGTCGAGCGAGGTCAGCTCCAGCCAGTCGTCGAGGTTCTCGCCGACCGCCTGGAGGGGCTCGGCGATCAGCTCGGGCATGGTGAGCACGGTCGGGCCGGTGTCGAAGTCGTATCCGCTCATCGAGAGCCGTCCGGCGCGGCCGCCGGGAACGGGCTCCCGCTCGACGACGGTGACCTGTCGTCCGGCCGCTGCCAGGTGCAGGGCGCAGGCGAGACCGCCCAGCCCGGCCCCGACGATGACGACCCGATCGGTGGGTCCGGTCACTATTCGCACGTCACGGCTCCAAGAAGAGGGGGAGGAAGAACATCATGCCGGGCGGTGCGTGACCGCGGTGGCCAGCTCGATCAGTGCGGCCCGGGCGTCCGGGCGGACGGGAGCGCCGGCGATCGCGGCGACGCCCTCGTCGACGCGGGACCGGATCATCTCCTCCACCTGCGCCGGTGCGCCGGTGGCCGTGATGATCTCCGCCTGCCGGGTGACGTCGGCCACCGCGAGCTCGTCGAGCTGCGCGGAACTGGCCATCCGGCGGGCCAGCATGAGCAGGGTGGTGGGCTTGCCGGTACGCAGATCGTCGCCGGCCGGTTTTCCGGTGACCGCCGGGTCGCCGTAGACACCGAGCAGGTCGTCCCGCAGCTGGAAGGCCTCACCGACGGCCAGGCCGTAGATCCGGTACGCCTCCTCCAGCGCGGGATCGCCGCCGGAGGACGCCAGGGCCAGCCCGAACCCGAGCGGCCACTGCACCGTGTAGCTGGCCGTCTTGTGCCGCGCGACCAGCAGCGCCCGCTCCACCGACCAGTTCGCCGGATCGGTCTCGCCGAGCACGTCGAGATACTGCCCGGCGACCGCCTCGACCCGCATCCGGTCGTAGCGGGTGCGCACGTCGAGGAGGGTGGCCGGGGGCAGCGTGGTCCGGGCGAGCAACTGGTCGGCCCAGACCAGGCACAGGTCGCCGACCAGGATGGCGGCCGAGTCGCCGAACTGCTCGCCGTGCTGGGCGGCGAACAGGCGATGTGCGGTGGGCCGGCCGCGCCGGGTGGCGGAGCGGTCCATCAGGTCGTCGTGGACGAGCGCGAACGTGTGCATGAGTTCAAGAGCGCCGAGGGCGGGTAACACGCCCTCGACCGGTTCGGCGGAACCGACGACGCCGCGCCAGCCCCAGTACGCGAAGGTCGGCCTGATCCGCTTGCCTCCGGCCATGACCAGGTCACGGGCGGTGCGAGCGAATCCACCGAGGGCGGGGTCGACGGTGTCGAGGGAGGCGATCTGGACGGCTAGGAAATCGGCCAGCGTGCCCTCGACGGCGCCGATCAGCGCTCGGTGCGAGACCGGCTGGCGAGGGATCGCTTCGAGGCGATTTCCCTCGAGGGTGTGATTGGCCACGCTCAGTACCGTACCCTAACTTTCGGAAGTTGCGTCGATTCGTGCGTCGATTTAACCGGAGGTCCGGAGTGGAAACCGATCTGGCAGCGGCCTACGAGCGCTGCCGTGAGTTGCATCGCGAGCACGGCCGGACTTACTACCTGGCGACCCGGTTGCTACCGGCCTGGAAGCGGCGACATGTCCATGCCCTCTATGGATTCACCCGATATGCGGACGAAATCGTCGACCGGACCGAGTCCCGACCCTCCGCGGAGCGGGCTGCCCTGCTCACCGCGTGGTCAAACCAGTTCCTCGCCGGACTTCGCGGCGAACCCACCGACGACCCTCTCCTGCCGGCCGTCCTGCACACCATCGCGGTCTTCGACCTCGACCTCGAAGACTTCGAGAAGTTCCTGCGCAGCATGACGATGGACATCACCGTCACGACCTACCGCACCTACGACGACCTCCTCGACTACATGGAGGGGTCGGCCGCCGTGATCGGCACGATGATGCTGCCCATCCTCGGCTCCTCCGACCCGGTCGCCGCCCGCGAGCCGGCCCGCCAGCTCGGCTTCGCCTTCCAGCTCACCAACTTCATCCGCGACGTCGCCGAAGACCTCGAACGCGGACGCGTCTACCTGCCCGAGGAGCACCTCGCCGAGTTCGGCGTCACCCGCCGCACCCTCCAGGAGGGCGTCGCCACCCCGGCCGTGAAAGCGCTGATCAAGGCTGAGGTCGCCCGGGCCCGCGAGCACTACGCCCTCGCCGCGCCCGGCATCCCCCTGCTCGAACCCGCCTCGCAGGCCTGCATGCGCACCGCCTTCCAGCTCTACGGCGGCATCCTCGACGAGATCGAGGCCCTCGACCACGACGTCTTCGGCCGCCGCGCCACCGTCCCCAACCGCCGCCGGGCCGCCGTCGCCGTACGCAGCCTGCTCACCCGGCCCGGCACCCCGGTCCAGCTGGCGGCCTGATGCGTACCGCGGTCGTCCTGCTCACCCGGGACCTGCGCCTGCACGACAATCCGGCCCTCGCCGCGGCCTGCGCCGCCGACCGCGCCGTACCCCTCTATGTCCTCGACCCGGCCCTCGCCGGACTCTCCCCGAACCGCACCCGCTTCCTCCACCAATGCCTCGCCGACCTGCGCGGACAACTGCGCGCCAAGGGCGGCGACCTGGTCGTGCGCCAGGGCGACCCGGTCGCCGAGACGATCCGCGTCGCCCGCGAGACCGGCGCCGGGACGATCCACCTGGCAGCCGACGTCAGCGGCTACGCCCGCCGCCGCGAACGCCGGCTCCGGGAGGAGAGCGAACGCCACCGCATCGCCCTCGAACTCCACCCCGGCGTCACCGTCGTCGAACCCGGCGCGGTCCGCCCGGGCGGCGGCGGAGAGTCCTACCGGGTCTTCACGCCCTACTTCCGGTCCTGGTCAGCGGCACCATGGCGCGGCCAGGCCCAGACACCACAACGGGTCGCCCTGCCGGACGGGCTCACCGCCGGCGACCTGCCCGGCCCGCCGGCCGGAGAATCACCGCACGCCTGCGAGGGCGGCGAGACCGAGGCGCGGCGCCGGCTCACCACGTGGATGCGGCAAGACCTTCCGGGGTACGCCGAAGCCCACGACGATCTACCCGGCGACGGCACGAGCCGACTCAGCCCGTACCTCCGCTGGGGTTGTCTCTCGCCCCTCGCCCTCGCCGAAGCGGCCCGCGACCGTGGCGCCGACGCCTTCGTCCGCCAGCTCTGCTGGCGCGACTTCTACTACCAGGTCACCCGGGTCTTTCCGGGGATCTCCACCGACGCCCTGCGGCCCGGCGCCGACAACGACTGGCGCTACGACGACGACGCCCTGCAGCACTGGAAGGACGGGCTCACCGGCGTCCCGGTCGTCGACGCCGGAATGCGCCAGCTGCGCGACGAGGGCTGGATGCACAACCGGGCCCGCCTGATCACCGCGGCCTTCCTCACCAAACACCTCGGCATCGACTGGCGGCTCGGCGTCGCCTGGTTCTTCCGCTGGCTCCTCGACGGAGACGTGCCGAACAACTCGGGCAACTGGCAGTGGACCGCGGGCACCGGCAACGACACCCGGCCCTACCGGCGGTTCAACCCGATCCGCCAGGCGCTCCGATTCGACCCCGACGGCGTGTACGTTCGTCGTTACGTACCTGAATTGAAGGGGATCAACGGCGCCGCCGTGCACCAGCCGTGGCGTCTCCCCGCGTCGGAATTCCGCAGCCTCGACTACCCGGGCCCGCTCGAGTCACATCGGGACGAGGCGGTCTGGCTGCGTTGATCGGGACCCGCCGGCGGTTGCGTCCGTCAAACACCACCTCCGGCGGGTCTTCGTTTCCGGAAACACCGATGGCGGCCATGAGAACGGCGAGCGCCAGCCAACGCTCGCCATCGCCCCCTCATGGCCGCCGCTTCCTCGGTGTGACCCGCTTCCGCGACCGTCCAGAATCGGCCACCGCGCCGCCCACATGAGGAAACCCGTCAGTGGTTAGCTGAGACCCATGGGTGACGTGCGAAACGTGGACGTGGTGGTCATCGGACTCGGCGTGGGCGGCGAAGAGACCGCCGGGCGGCTCGCCGCAGCCGGGCTCGACGTGGTCGGAGTGGAACACAACCTGGTCGGCGGCGAATGCCCCTACTGGGGCTGCATCCCGACGAAGATGATGGTCCGGGCCGGATCGGCGCTCGCCGAGGCGCGCCGCATCCCCGGCCTCGCCGGCACGGCCACCGTCGAGCCGGACTGGGCGCCGGTCGCCCGCCGCGTCCGCGAGGACGCCACCGACAACTGGGACGACAAGGTCGCCGTCGACCGTTTCACCGGCAAAGGCGGGACGTTCGTCCGGGGCCGGGCCACCATCACCGGTCCGGGTCGGATCAAAATCGGAGAGCAGGCGTACGCAGCCTCGCGCGGCCTGGTCGTCGCAACAGGCACCGTCGCCGTCATCCCGCCGATCGACGGTCTCGCCGGCACCCCGTACTGGACCAACCGCGAAGCCGTCGAGACCACCACCCTCCCCGAGTCCCTCGTCATCCTCGGCGGCGGCGCGATCGGCTGCGAGTTCGCGCAGGTCTTCGTCCGGTTCGGCGTCCAGGTCACGATCATCGAGGGGTCCGGCCGGATCCTCGCCATGGAGGAGCCCGAGTCCTCCGAGGTGGCCGCGTCGGTGATCGGCGCAACCATCCGTACCGGCGTCCGCGCCTCGAAGGTCTCCTACGACGGCGCCTTCACCGTCGAACTCTCCGACGGCAGCACCGTCACCGGCGAGAAACTCCTCGTCGCCACCGGCCGCGCCGCCCGCCTCGGCGACCTGGGCCTGGAGACCGTCGGCCTCGACCCGGCGGCCCGCTTCCTCACCACCGACGACCGGATGCGCGCCGCCGACGGCATCTGGGCGGTCGGCGACGTCACCGGCAACGGCGCCTTCACCCACATGGCCATGTACGAGGCCGACATCGCCGTCCGGGACATCCTCGGCCAGGGCGGACCCGGCGCCGACTACCGCGCGCGCCCCCGCGTCACTTTCATCGACCCGGAGATCGGCGCCGTCGGCTTGACCGAAGCACAGGCGCGCGCCTCCCTGACGAACGTGCGCGTCGGCCACGTCCCGCTCGGCTCCACCTCACGCGGCTTCGTGCACGGGCCCGGCAACGAGGGCTTCATCAAGGTCGTCGCCGACGCCGACCGGGGAGTCCTGGTCGGCGCCACCACAGCGGGCCCGGCCGGCGGCGAGATGATCGGCGCCCTGGCCGTCGCCGTCCACGCCGAGGTGCCGATCAGCACCCTGCTCAGCCAGATCTGGGCGTACCCCACCTTCCACCGCGGCATCGGCGACGCGCTCAAGGCTCTCTGAGGTTTGACCCGGATCCGGGTGGGCACCGTCACACCATGTTGCGGCAGGTACTCACCCGGATCGAACAGGCCGACGCCCTCGACGGCGCCAGCGACAAGCTGCAGGCCGCGGTCACCTCCGCGGTCCGGCCGCGCACCCTGCGCGACCTCCTGCACGGCAGCTGGATGGGGCACCCGCTCCACCCGGTGCTCGTCCAGGTCCCGGTCGGGGCCTTCCTCTCCGCCGCGGTCCTCGACCTCCGCCCCTCCCGCTCCCACGCCCCGACCGCGCTCATCGGCGTCGGACTGGCCGGAGTGCTCCCGGCCGCCGTCGCCGGCTGGGTCGACTGGTCCGAGATGACCAAGGACCGGCGCCGGGTCGGGCTCGTCCACGCCGTCACCAACCTGGTGGCCACCGGGCTCTACGCCGGCTCCCTGATCGCCCGGCTCACCGGGCGATCCACGCGGGGGAAGGCGTTGGCTTTCGCCGGTCTCTCGGTTGCGGGCGCCGGGGCCTTCCTGGGCGGGCATCTGTCGTACGCCCAGGGTGGCGGTATCAGCCACGCGGCGCCCGAGGTGGCGCGCGTGCCGGAGGAGTGGACCGTGGCCGGGTCGCTCGCCTCGCTGCCCGAGGGCAAGCCGGCCGCCCGCCGGGTGGGGGACACCGCGGTGCTGCTCGTTCGCCGAGGTGACCAGGTCAGTGCGCTGGTCGACCGGTGCTCACACGAGGGTGGGCCGCTCAGCGAGGGGGAGCTCGTCGACGGGTGTGTGGTGTGCCCGTGGCACGGAAGCACGTTCCGGGTCGCCGACGGTGCGGTGATCCACGGCCCGGCCGGGAACGATCAGCCGGTGCTGCCGGTCCGGGTGCTCGACGGCATGGTCGAAGTCCGCCGGCCCTGAATCCTGCGTCGTCTGTTCCTGCCTTCCTCCGCGCTCGCCCGTCCTCGTCTGTTCGGATCTTCATTCCTCCGCGTGTCTTCCTCCCACGCGGAGGACTTCAGTGAGGCTGTGTGGCCGCTCTGAGCTGCGGAAACGACTAAGGGTGACCCCCGATTTGGAGGGCGGGAAACCACCGAGTAATGTTTTGGGAGCCGCCAGGGAGACGGGCGAGCGAGCGGGACCTGAACTTTGGGGCCCGGCCGGCCGTCCTGACGGAAAACCTTCGAACTTCGGATCACGGCCTAGCCGTGCGCCTTAGTGCGGAGATACTAGGGCAGATCGGGGCCAACCGGGAAATACCGGTTGACAACACCGCGAAGGCCTAGTAAAGTAGAGCGAGTGCCCCGGGGGCCGACGCTGCGAAAGCGGGTCGACTGAAGGTGTGCGGTTGTTCTTTGAGAACTCAACAGGGTGCTTGATAAGCCAGTGCCAATTATGGCAATACCCCGGCCTATCTACGGATGGGTTGGAGAT
>NZ_FONV01000001.1 GCF_900113015.1 Actinoplanes philippinensis | reverse complement strand
CCCATCCACGACCGTTCATCTGGACCAAGACCGCCGAAGAGATCCTCGAATCACTCGCCCGATTTTGTAGCCGAATTTCCGGCGCAGCACACTAGCGCCCCACTTGGCCAGCACCCGGGTCTCCTCGGCGGCGGTCAGGTTCAGGATCGAGCCGTGCCGCTTCTTGGTGGCGCCGAGGCTGTAGTCGGTACGGGTCGCGAAGTTCGCGGTGCTGCCCAGGTTGGTGGACCGTACCGGCATGTAGCCCCGGCCGGTGGCGTACTGGTCGACCCAGAGGTGCCACTCGTTGGCCCCGTTGGTCTGCGCCCACATCGGCCCCTCGACCACGTTGCCGCCGGTCGCGCCGTTGGAGATGCCGAGGTGCTGCAGGTCGCCGATCCTCGTCCAGGTCCCGAGGATCGTGTTGCTGCCCTCGACGGTGATCTGCCCGTCGGCCGACGCCCGGTAGTACCGGTAGCCGCCCAGGCTGTTCGCCACCTCGATGATCTGGGTGTCGATGATGCCCTGGCCGGATCCCCGGTCGATGTAGAGCTGCGGGGCGGTCACGGTACGGAAGTCGCTGGTCCGGACGTACCAGATGCGGTGCTTGGTGACGCCGTTGAGCGCCGAGTTGGTGGCCCAGTAGATGACGTAGTCGTTGGTGGCCGGGTTCCAGATGGCCTCCGGCGCCCACGCGTCACCGGCGCCGGAGATGCCGCCGGCCACGTTGATCAGCCGGGGCACCGACCAGTTGACCAGGTCGCTGGACTCCCAGACGACCAGGCTCTTGCTGCCCTTGCTGGAGGCGTCGCCCCACGAGGTGCCACTGGCGATCCGCAGGTCGGTGGCGATGATCCAGTACTTGTCGCCGGCGGGGGAGCGGACGATGGCGGGGTCGCGGACACCCTTGGTGCCGACCGTGGACAGCAGCACCGGGCCGCCGGCGTTGAGGTCGGTCCAGTTGCGGCCGTCCTTGCTGTGGGCGAGGTAGATCTGCTCGCCCTGGGCCGACTCGCCGATGAAGTGGACCATCAGGTAGCCGGTGAACGGGTCGAGGGCGCTGGCGGGGGCGGCCAGGCCGGCGACGAGGAGGACGAAGGCGGCCAGGAACGCGCTGATGCGGCTGAAAACTCGGGGCATCGAGAACTCCGATTGTTAGCGCTAACGCACGGGGGGAATGTTTCGAAGTGTTGATGCCCGTAACTTTGTTGTCAAGCAGAGGAAACCCTCAGCACTCGATGACGTTCACCGCGAGACCGCCGCGTGACGTCTCCTTGTACTTGTCCTTCATGTCGGCGCCGGTCTCCTTCATGGTCTTGATGACCTTGTCGAGGGAGACGTGGTGGCGGCCGTCGCCGCGCAGCGCCATCTTCGCGGCGGTGACGGCCTTGACGGCGGCCATGCCGTTGCGTTCGATGCACGGGATCTGCACGAGCCCGCCGATCGGGTCGCAGGTCAGGCCGAGGTTGTGCTCCATGCCGATCTCGGCGGCGTTCTCCACCTGTTCCGGGGTGCCGCCGAGCACCTCGGCCAGCCCGGCCGCGGCCATCGCGCACGCCGACCCGACCTCACCCTGACAGCCCACCTCGGCCCCGGAGATGCTGGCGTTGCGCTTGCAGAGCATGCCGATCGCCCCGGCCGTGAGCAGGTAGCGGACCACACCCTCCTTGTCCGCGCCGGGCACGAAGTCCAGGTAGTAGCGCAGCACCGCCGGGATGATCTCGGCCGCGCCGTTGGTGGGCGCGGTCACCACCCGGCCGCCGGCCGCGTTCTCCTCGTTGACCGCCATCGCGTAGACGGTCAGCCACTCCATCGCCAGCTCGGCCCGGTCGCCGGCCACCCGCAGCTGACGGGCCGTGGCCCCGGCCCGGCGGCGCACCCGCAGGCCGCCCGGGAGCACACCCTCGGCATACAGGCCGGCGTCCACGCAGTCGCTCATCACCTGCCAGATGTCCAGCAGCCCGGCACGGATCTCCGATTCGGTACGGTGCGCGCCCTCGTTCGCCAGCATCAGCCGGGAGATCGACAGCCCGGTGGCGTCGGTGTGCTTCAGCAGCTCGGCGGCGGTGCCGAAGGTGTAGGGGACGGTGGTCTGCTCCGGCCGTACCCCCGTGGCCCGATCGTCGACGACGAACCCGCCGCCGACCGAGAAGTAGGTCTTGCGTGCCACCTCCGTGCCGTCGGCGCGCAGCGCCGTGAAGAGCATCCCGTTGGGGTGCCCCGGCAGCGTCCTGCGGCGGTGCAGGACCAGGTCGACGTCCACCTCGCGCTCGCGCAGCAGCCGCAGCCGGCCGTCCGCCCGGATCCGTGCGGCGCGCGCGTCGGCGGTGATCACGTCCACCGTCTCCGGGTTGTCGCCTTCGAGCCCGAGGAGCACGGCCTTCGGTGTGCCGTGTCCGTGCCCGGTGGCCCCGAGCGACCCGAACATCTCGGCACGGACCATGGTGACCTGATCGTTTCCGGTCAGGTGTGCGGCGAAGAGGCGGGCCGCCCGCATCGGGCCCACGGTGTGTGAGCTGGACGGGCCGATACCGACGGAGAACAGGTCGAAGACGGAGATGTGCTGCTCAGGGCTCACGATGCACTCCTTTGTGCGCCGACGGTCGGGGGAAGCCGACGGAGTTTGTTACGTGAGCGGGGGTGTCCTCGGTTCAGCGACCTGCCCCGATGCCCTGATCGCCGACGCTCGACATCGGGTTCTTCCGGGCGGCCACCATCGGCAGTTCGTGCCGGCGGTGGTGGCTGGTGTGCAGCCAGCGCATCATCGGATACATCGCCAGCAGGAAACGGGCGGTCAGAACGGCACGGGCGTACGATCCCCGCCGCACCCGGCCGATGTGCTGCGCGTACCCCCGCTCGGTCATCAGCAGGTAATGCCGGAAGCCGGTGAAGTCGCCCTTCACCCGGCGCGACGACGTGCCCGCCACCAGCGTCCGGGCATACCGCACCGAGTAGCCGCCGGCCCGCAGGTGCATGCCCAGGTCCAGGTCCTCGTGGAAGCGCTCGTCGGCGCAGAGCGAGGCCGCCACCGCGTGCCAGATCGGCCGCCGGATCGCCATGTTCGCCCCGAAGACCCAGTCGAGGCGGCCGTTCGGCACCGTCCACAGCCCACGGATCATCGCGTCACCCCGCGCCGCCACCCGCGGCAGCGTCACGTCGTAGTAGCGGACCGGGCCGGTCGCCGCGTCCACCGACGGGTCGCGGAACGTCTCCTCCACCGCGGCCAGATGCCCGGCCGGCAGCCGGGTGTCCGCGTCGATGCGCACGATCACATCGCCGGTCGCCGCGTTCAGCCCCCGGTTGCGGGCGTGCTGGACCCCCTGCCGCCCCTCGGCCAGCACGATCACCCGGCCCCGGAAACCGTGCAGGATCTCCGCCGTACGGTCGGTCGAGTTGTTGTCGACGACGATCACCTCGTCGGCGGCCCGGGACTGCGTCAGCACCGACTCCAGGCAGGCGCCGATCATCGTCTCTTCGTTGTACGCGGGAATGACCACGGAAATGCGCAGCCCTGACATCGGTCCTCCGATTGTCGCGTTGGCGTGCATGGTTTCGCGTCGATGGAGGACACGACAACGCAGCTTGGGCGACGAGTCGGTGGCGCGGGGGTGAGCGTCAGGCGGTGATCGGCGTCCAGGTCGCGAACTTCGGGACCCGGTTGTCACCCGAGGACCGGCCACGCAGCCGCCGGTTGATCCACGGGAGCACGTGCTCGCCGTAGTAGCGGGCCTCGTTGAGCAGGTGGAACGCGGGCGCCGGGCCCGGGTCGAGGGTGTGCGGCGGCGCCGGGTGGCCCAGCGCGCCCAGCACCAGCGAGGCCACCCGGCGGTGGCCGGCGGCGTTGAGGTGCAGGCGGTCGGACGACCAGTAGACCCGGCGGCGCAGCTCGACGTCACGGAAACAGTCGACGAACGTCACGTCGTAACGCGGGAGCAGCTCGGACACCGCGGCCGTGAGGGTCTCGCCGCGCTGCCGGAACGTGCTGCCGAACGGCAGATGGTCGGACGGGTCGGCGCCGCTGAGCACGACCAGGCGCACCCCGGACTCGGCGCAGCGCCGCACGGCGTGCTCGGTCAGCTCGACCAGACGATCCAGCGAGACACCACGGCGCAGCATGTCGTTGCCGCCGCCGTTGAAGGTGATCATGGTGGGCGCCGGGGAGAGCGCGAGGGCGGCCTCGAGCTGGTCGTTGACGATCGGCTCGAGCAGGCGGCCGCGGATGGCGAGATTCGCATACTCCACCGGACCGCCGGCGATCTCGGACAGGCCGGCGGCGACCAGGTCGGCCCAGCCGCGCTCGGTGCCGTCGGGCAGCGTGTCGCCCAGACCCTCGGTGAAACTGTCGCCGATCGCCACGTACCGCGTCATACGTGGGACGCTATCCGACCGAACGGTCGCAAAGCCAACCATCGCGGCGGCGACCTACGTCACGAAGACCACAGGCCGCCGCTGTGGGAAAGCTGTGCGGGCCAGTCCACGCTCAGGTATTGCGTCTCCTGGAACTCGCGCAGACCCTCCCGGGCGCCCTCCCGGCCCAGGCCGCTCTGCTTGACGCCGCCGAACGGTGCGGACGGGTCGGAGACCAGGCCACGGTTGATGCCGACCATGCCGGCGTCGATGGCCTCGCCGAGGCGCAGCGCGCGGGCCAGATCGCCGGAGAAGACGTACGCGGCCAGGCCGTACTCGCTGTCGTTGACCAGCTCCAGCAGCTCGTCCTCGTCGGACCAGGTGGTGATCGCCGCGACCGGCCCGAAGATCTCCTCCCGCAGGACGGCCGCGTCGGCCGGCACGTCGACCAGCACCGTCGGCGGGTAGAAGTGGCCGGGCGCGTCCGGCAGCGTCGCCCGATGGCTGATCCGCGCCCCGGCCGCGATCGCCTCGTCCACCGTCCGGGTCACCCGGCGCAGCGCGGCGGCACTGATCAGCGGCCCGATCGTGGCCCCACCGGCGGCCGGGCCGACGGTCAGCTTCTCCACCGCCGCCCCGAACCGGGCCGTGAACCCGGTCGCGATCGACCGGTGCACGTAGAAGCGGTTCGCCGCGGTGCACGCCTGCCCGCCGTTGCGGAACTTGGCGATCATCGCCCCGGCGACGGCCGCCTCCAGATCGGCGTCGCCGGCGACGATGAACGGCGCGTTGCCGCCCAGCTCCATCGACGAGTTGACGACCCGGCCGGCGGCGTGCCGCAGCAGCACCCGGCCCACAGCGGTGCTGCCGGTGAACGAGATCTTCCGGACCCGCTCGTCGTCGAGCCACGCGCCGACCACGCCGGCCGCGTCGGTGGTGGTGACCACGGTGATCACCCCGTCCGGCAGGCCCGCCTCGGTGAGCAGCGCGGCCACGGCCAGCGCGGTCAGCGGGGTCTCGGCGGCCGGCTTGACCACCGCCGTGCAGCCCGCCGCGAGCGCCGGCCCGATCTTGCGAGTGATCATCGCGGCCGGGAAGTTCCACGGCGTGACCAGCGCGGCGACACCGACCGGGCGGTGCGTGACGAGGGTACGGGCGCCGCCCGCCGGAGACTCGCCGAAGTCACCGCCGGGCCGTACCGCCTCCTCGGCGAACCAGCGGAAGAACTCGGCCGCGTACGTCACCTCGCCGGCCGCGTCGGACAGTGACTTGCCGTTCTCCCGGCTGATCAGCCCGGCCAGGAACTCGCGGTCCCGGATCATCAGCTCGTACGCCCGGTGCAGGATCTCGGAACGCCGCCGCGGCGGCGTCGTCGACCAGGCCCGCAAAGCGCCCGCCGCCGCGTCGACGGCCCGCAGCGCGGCGGGGACGTCCATGTCCTCGACCGTCGCGATCTCCACCAGGGTCGCGGGGTCCACCACGGGAAACGTCATCGGATCTCCTCGAACCCGGCCGCCGCGGCATCGCCGGCGACCGCCGGCGTCTTGCGGCCCATCAGTTCCCGGGATCGCGGGCCGGGGAGTGCGGTGCCCGGCCGGCGCTGTCGCTCGATGCTCACGGCGTCCAGTCTCGGGCCGCCGGCCATGCCCGTCCATTACCGTTGTGGCAGCCTGAATATGCCTGGGAGGCATGATGGAGCTGCGTCGTCTGCGATACTTCGTGGCCACCGCCGAAGCGGGCACGGTCAGCGGGGCTGCCACCCGGCTGCACCTCACCCAGCCCGGCCTGTCCCGTCAGCTGCGCCGGCTGGAGCGGCTGACCATCGGCGCGCCCACGGTGACGCTCACCGACGTGGTCGCCCCGTTCATCGCGACGCTGGCGCCGGACGATCCGACCACCGACGTGCTGGGCGCGGACGGCCTGTCGCCGGCGGACACCCTGCGGCAGGGCGCCGATCTGGCCGTCGGGACGATCCCGGCGTCCGCACCGTTCCACGCGATGCCGCTCGCGGTGCTTCCGGTCTGGGCGTACGTTCCCGCTGATCACCCCTGGGCCGGCCGGGAGCGGGTGCGGCTCGCGGAGCTGCTCCCGGAGCCGCTGATCCTGCTGCCGCCGGCGTTCACCGCTCGCCAGGCCTGGGAATCGGCGGTCCGGGGATTCCCGCACGAGGGGATCGAGGCCGCCAACGGCACCGTCGCCCAGGCCCTCGCCGCCGCCGGCCGCGGGATCGCCATCGCCTCCGACGACCCGCGTTTCGGCCTGGTCCCGCTGGCCGTGGAGACGGACGGCCGCGACCTCTCCATCCGGTTGCGGGCGGTCTGGGACTCCCGCCACGCGGCCGCCACCACCATCGAGGGCTTCGCCGCACGGCTGGGCCGCTTCGTCCGCGACCGCTACGACGCCCCCGCCGCCTGACCTTTCCAGCTGTCTCAGGTCCGGCCCCGGGGTGCCGATTCCTCGCGGCATGGATCGCGTTGACCTGGACAGCCGCTGGTTCGGCTCGGGACACAGCACCCTGGCCGACCCGGCCGCGGCCGGAGCCGAGGCGGCCGCCGCGGCGCTCGACGGGCGTACCCCCGCTGTGGTGTTCGTGTTCTGTTCCGTCGGCTATCACGTGCCGGAGCTGTTCGACGGCATCCGGGAACGGGCCGGCACCGACACGGTGATCGTCGGCTGCACGACGTCGGGGCAGCTCGGCGGCGGTACGGTCAGCCGGGACGGGGTGTCGGTCACCGCATGGGGCGGGGACGGGTTCACCGTACGCACGCATGTCTCGAGAAACGTCTCGGACCGCCTGCGTGACGCCGGGGTGGAGGCCGCGAGCTGCCTCGGCGCCGTCGACCAGCCGCACCGCGCGCTGCTGATGCTCTGCGACGGGCTGACCGGCAACCAGCACGAGGTCGTGCGCGGCGCCTTCTCGGTGGCCGGCGCCGTCGTGCCGCTCGTCGGCGGCTGCGCCGGCGACCACCTCACCTACGTGCGCACCTACCAGTTCCACGGCGGCCGGGACGGCGTCGAGATCCTCTCCGACGCGGTCGTCGGCGTCGCCATCGGCTCGGACGTGCCGCTCGGTGTCGGCGTCGCGCACGGCTGGCGCAAGCGGGGCGACGCGATGATCGTGACCAGCAGCCGGGAGGGCCGCGTCCACGAGCTGGACGGCGAACCGGCCCTGGACGTCTTCCTGCGGCGGCTCGGCCTCGACGAGTCGATCCTCGACGACACCGAGGCGTTCCGGCACGCGGCGTTCCTGCATCCGCTCGGTCTGTCCCGGCGCAGCGGCGAGGACATCCGGGTCATCCACGACGGGGATCGGGCCGACCGGTCGCTGTTCTGCCTGGCCGACGTTCCGCAGGGCGGCCTGGTCTGGCTGATGGAGAGCGACCCCGGCTCGCTCACCGACGCGGCCGGGCAGTCCGGCGACCGGGCCGTGCAGGCGCTCGCCGGCCGTCCGGCGCTCGGGGCGCTCGTCTTCGACTGTGCGGCCCGGCGGGTGACCATCGGCGAGGACGGTGTGGCCGCGGAGAACGCCGGCCTCGTCAAGGCGATGCCGGACGTGCCGTTCGGCGGCTTCTACAGCACCGGCGAGATCGCCCGGGTCCGCGGCGCGCTGGGGATGCACCATTTCACCGTGGTCACGCTCGCGCTGTCCTGAAGGGGGTCGACGTGAACCACTGGTCAACGCATCAGCTCACCGAGTTCTTCGCCGCGGTCTGCGAGTCCCGGGACGAGCGCGCCGCGATCACGCTCGCCGTGGAACGGGCCGCTGAGGTGCTGGAGGCGGAGGTCGGGGCGGTCCTGCGCGGCGACCGGGTCGAGGTGGCCCGCGGCGTCGACCGGGACCTGCTCGACGAGGCCCTGCCGGCGGCTCCGGAGGCCCTGCTGTCGCTGCCCGGGCTCGATGACCTCAACATCTGGTCGGCCCGGTTCGGCGCCGAGCCGCGCGGATCGCTGATGGTGGCCCGTGCCGGGGACCCGCTCGACCCGGAGGAACGGCAGTTGCTGCAGGCCATGGCGCAGACGCTGGGCCTGGCCCTGTCGAACATCGCCCTGCTCACCGCGGAACGCCGGTTGCGTGAGGAGCGTGAGCGCGAGTCCGCCGAACGTCTCGCCCTCGTGCAGTCGCTGCGGGAGGCCCGGCACGACTCGCTGACCGGCCTGCCGACCCGGGTGCTGTTCCTGGAGATCCTCGCCGAGAAACTGTGCCGGCCCGCGCCGACCAGTGTCCTCTTCATCGACCTGGACCGGTTCAAGGCGGTCAACGACAGCCTCGGCCACCGGGCCGGCGACGACCTGCTCGGCCACGTGGCGGCCCGGCTCCGCGACTGCCTGCGGCCGGCCGACACGGGCGCCCGGATCGGCGGCGACGAGTTCGCGGTGCTGCTCGACGACACCGCCACGGACACCGCCGGCCCGGTCGCGTGGCGGATCATCGAGGCGTTGCGCCGGCCGTTCCGGATCGCCGGCCGGGACGTCTTCATCGGCGCGAGCATCGGCATCGCCACCGGGACCGCCGGGTTCGACGCCGACGACCTGCTCGGCAACGCCGACGTCGCGATGTACCGGGCGAAGAAGGACGGGCCCGGCAAGGTCGTCGTCTTCGAGCCGGCGATGCACGCGGAGGCCCTGGCCCGGCTGACCCTCACCGCCGACCTGCAGCACGCGCTCACCGCCGGCCGGTTCCGGCTCCTCTACCAGCCGCTGATCCGGCTCGACAGCGGGCGGGCCACCGGCGTCGAGGCGCTGATCCGCTGGTCGCGGCCGGGTACCGGCAACGTGCCGCCCGCCGGGTTCCTGCCGCTCGCCGAGGAGAACGGCATGATCGCCGACATCGGCCGGTGGGTGCTCCGGACCGCCGGCGAGCAGGCGGCGCGGTGGCGGGCGACCATCCCCGAGCTCACCCTCAACGTCAACGTGTCCGGGCGGGAGCTCGTCGACCCGCATTTCGCCGCCACCGTCGAACGGACCCTCGCCGACTGCGGGCTGCCGGCCGGTGCGGTCACCCTGGAGCTCACCGAGTCGGTGCTGATGAGCGATCCGCGGACCGCCGTCGCCTGCCTCACCGACCTGCGTGACCTCGGGGTCGGCCTGGCCATCGACGACTTCGGCACCGGCTACTCGTCACTGTCCTACCTGCAGCGGCTGCCGGTCGACGAATTGAAGATCGACCGTGCGTTCATCAGCCGGGCCGAGCCCACCACCGCCGACCTGGCCGTCATCCGGACCGTCGTCGAGCTGGCCCGCACCCTGAAGCTGCGGACCGTCGTCGAGGGCGTCGAGACGGCCGAGCAGCACGTGGCGATGCGCCGGCTGGGCTGTGACTACGGCCAGGGATACCACCTGTGCCGGCCGATCGAGCCGGAGAGCGTCCCAGCCGCCTTCACCGGGCCGCTGATCGCCTGACGCCGGGTCTCCCTCGCCGGTCCACGGTGGTAGGTTTCCGTGATCTTCGATCGACGGGGGAGTCTCATGGAGATGATCAACAGGCGGAACATGCTGCGTGCGGGCGTGGTCGCCGCCGGGGTCGCCGGTGGGGTCGCGGTCGCGGCCGGGCCGGCTTCCGCGGCCGCGAGCGGCAAGGGCTGGGTCTCGGTCCTCGACCACTACCGCGACGCGCAGGGCCAGGAGCGCGACGACGCCGGGGCGATCCAGGCGGCGATCAACGCGGCCACCGCGATGCGACCGGTGCACAGCGTGCTGGTGCCGCCCGGGGAGTACGTGGTGAACCGGGAGATCCTGGTCAGCGGGCTCAACGACGCGGTCATCAGCGGGCACGGGGCGACGCTCACGCTGACCGGGGCGGCGGCCACCACGCCGGGCGCCAGCGCGGTCCTCAAGATCACCGACAGCGAGCGGTTCGAGGTGTCCGGGCTGACCGTTGTCGACAACGAGCGCACGCAGCCGTACAACGGTGTCAGCATCGCCCGCAGCAGCCGCGGCACGCTGAACGGCGTGTCGGTGTACGGCGTCAAGTGGACCGGCCTCGGCGTCTTCGACACCACCCCGGGCGCCTCCACCGACATCGCCATCATCAACTGCACCGCCGTCGGGACCAGGTTCGGCATCTCCACCAACGGGCACGACGTCCGGATCATCGGCAACCACGTGGCGATGTACTGGCCGTCCACCGCGGAGGCGGCGGCGAAGGGCGGCGTGTGGAGCGCCCCGTCGGACTACTACGACGGCATCAACGTGCTCACCGGCTCGGACCGGACCACCGTCACCGGCAACACGATCACCGAGTGCGGCCAGGCGGGCGTCTACACCCAGGACTGCACCAACCTGGTCGTCTCGGCCAACACGGTGACCGGCTGCCAGCTGCGCGGCATCGAGGTCGACGGCGGCAGCCGGGTCGCGGTCGGCGTGACCGTGAGCGGCAACACCGTGGTCGACTGCAAGGGCCAGATCAACCTGGTCCGGGCCCGGGACGTCAGCGTCGTCGGCAACCGCCTCGCGAACACCTCGGCGGCCCGTGCCGCCAGCCTGATCGCGGTCAACGTCGGCAGCTCGCACGTCTCGGTCGTCGGCAACCACGCGACCCAGGCCCACCCCACCTTCCCCGCGGTCTACGTGATCGGCGACGCCACCGACGTGACAGTGGCGGCAAACGAGGTGGTGGCGGGCACGCCGTACCAGGCGCCGGCCTCGGTGGCCCTGCTCTACCGCAGCGCGGCCGGCGAGTTCACCGTCGGCGGGCGGCTGCTCGCGACCAAGGGCCTCGGTGTCGGCAACGCGGTTGCGGCAGCCACGCCCGGCAAGGTGGTCAGCAAGATCGAGGTGTTCTCCGCCTCCGGCGCCAGCCTCGGCTTCGTCCCCGTCTATCAGTCGATCGCCTGACCGGCCCGGCCGGCTGACCGGTCCGGTCCGGTCAGCGCGGCCGTCAGCAGGGCCCGGGCGGTCGACGTGACCACCCGGGCCGCCTGCTCGCGGGTGTAACCGGCCACGTCGAGCAGCCAGATCAGGGTCTCGATGCCGGTGGCGGACCGGATCGCCACCGCCAGCGCGCGGATGTCGAGCCCCGGGTGCGACTCGCGCAGCGGCTCCAGCGCGTCGGCGATCCAGCCGACGGCCCGGCCCTGGCGCAGCACCGGCCGGTCCGTGCCGGGCTGCAGGGACAGGTGCAGGGAGGCCCGGAGCTGGGGCTCCCAGGTGAAGTTGTAGTCGGTGAAGGCGGCCATCACCGCGTCGAGGCGGGCCCCGGGGTCGGCCGGCGCGTCGGCGGGCAGCAGCGAGTCCGGCGAGATGGCCGGGTGGGCGGCCAGCAGAAGGCTGCGCTGGTTCGGAAAGTAGCGGTAGGCGGTGGTCCGCGAGATGCCGGCCCGCTCGGCGGCATCCTCCACCTTGGGCGTCTGCCCGGCCGCGAGCAGCTCGCGGGTCGCGGTGACGAGCGCCTCCCTGGTGCGTGACTTCTGTGCCGTGCGACCGGTCGACTCATAGGGCATCGGCATCCCATCATGGTACCGTGGTCCCATATGGGACTGCAGTCCCATGAAGCCTCCGGGAGGAGCGCACGATGAGCCACGACGACCCGGCCGTCACCAACCCCGGCCTCTACCGAGTGATGTTCGAGAACGAGCGGGTGCGCGTCCTGGAGTATCGGGACGAGCCCGGCGACCGCACCCGGCCGCACCGGCACCCCGACAGCGTGATGGTGACGCTCAGCGCCTTCCGGCGGCGCGTCTCCTCCGGCGGCCACAGCGTCGAGCTGGCCCTCGGCGCCGGCGAGGCCCGCTGGCTCGGCGCCCAGGAGCACACCGGGGAGAACATCGGCGACACCGCCACCCACGGCATCTTCATCGAGTTGAAGGAGCCGGGTCCCGCCTCGGCCGGCGACGGCCCGGCGCCGCTCGGTCCGGCGCCCGCCCGGCCCTGACCCGGCGGTAACGACCCGGCGGCTCCCCGAAACGGCGCTTGAACGCGGCTGCGAAGGCGAACTCGGAGCTGTACCCGACCTGTCCGGCGACGGCGCCGACCGTCATGTCGGTACGCCGTAGCAGCCCCGCCGCCACCGTCATCCGCCACCAGGTGAGGTAGGTGAGCGGCGGCCGGCCCAGCAGGGTGGTGAACCGGCGGGCGAACGGCGCCCTCGACAGCCCGCCCACCGCTGCCAGGGCGGCGACCGTCCACTCCCGGCCCGGCTCGCGGTGCATGGCGTGCAGCGCGGCGGCGGTCACCGGGTCGGCCAGGGCTGCCGCCCAGCCGGTCGGGTGGTCACCGGCCAGGCAGGTGCGCAACAGGTGCACGAGCATCGTGTCGAGCAGCGCCGGGACCAGGGCGTCGCTGCCCGGCCCCGGCTCGGTGAGCTCGGCCGCCAGGTGATCGACCACGGCGGCCAGCCGAGGCTCCCGCCCGGAGCGGATGTGGACCAGGTCGGGCAGGTCCCGGATCAGCGGATGCGTCAGTGCCGGATCCAGCTCGTACGCCCCGCACAGCGTGACCGTGTCACCGGCGCCCGCCCGGCGCGGCGGATCCCCGGCGGTGACCGGGTCGCAGGCCGGCGCGATCGGCCGGGTCCCGGCGGCGTCGGCGAGCGCGTGCCCGTCGCCGTGGACACGGAACACGATGTCGCCCTCGGCCAGCCGCACCGGCTCGGCGCCGTCGCGCAGCAGCACCCCGGAGCCGCGCAGCATCACGTGGAATCCGGCCGAGCCGGGCACCGGCGCGAACTCCTGCGCCCACGGCGCCTGCCACGCCACCAGCGCCGATCGCGGCCGCCCGGTCCGCATCACGGCGAGCACGTCACTGAGCACGTCCATCCGAGGACGATCGCATGGGAAATCAGGATTCTGAAGCATTCATCGTCTCGGGGCGGTCCGCTTACTGTGCGTGTCATGAGAGCGATGCGCATGCATGGGTACGGCGGACCGTCCATGATCCACGACGACGAGATCGAGCGGCCCGTGCCCGGTCCCGGCGAGGTCCTGCTCCGGGTGGCGGCCACCACGTTCAACCCGTCCGAAGCCGGTCTGCGCCGTGGCCTGCTGCGGTCGATCGTGCCGGTCGATCTGCCGTACACCATGGGTCTCGACGTGGCCGGAACCGTCGTCGCGACCGCGACCGGCGGGCTCGCCGCGGGGGACCGGGTGATCGGCCGTCTCGACGGTGGCGCCGCCGCCGATTTCGCGATCGCCCCGGCGAATGTGCTGGTCCGCGTCCCGGACGGGGTGGACCTGGCCGCCGCGGCCGCCCTGCCGATCGCCGGGCTGACCGCCTGGCAGGCCGTCGTCGAGCACGCCGCGGTGACCGCCGGGCAGCGGGTGCTGATCAACGGGACCGGTGCGATCGGCCGGTTCGCCGCGCAGCTGGCCCGGCACGCGGGCGCGCACGTCACCGTCGTCTCCCGGTCGGGCGGCGTCACCCCGGCCGGGCCGGTCGACGCCGTCCTGCATCTGGTTCCGGCCGCGCCCCGGCACACCGCGCTGCTCCGGCCCGGTGGTGTGCTGGTCTCGGTGACCACCCCCGCCGATCAGCTGCCGCGCGGGGACTTCCGGGCGGTGCATTTCATCGTCCGCAACGACACCGGCGATCTCGCCGCGATGCTGGACCTGGTCGCGGCCGGGGCGCTGCGCATCGACATCGCCGGACGGCGGCCCCTGGCCGATCTCGCCGCCGTCCACGAGGAGGCGGAGAGCGGCCGCCTGCCCGGGAAGACGCTGCTCCTGCCTACGGCCTGCGCCAGTTGATCTTCCGGTACTCCCGGCGGCCGGTGGCGGCGTCGAGCGCGTCGGTCACCCGCTGAGCGGCCTCCGGATCGCCGGCGAACTCGGCGGCGGCCTCCGGGCCGACCGGTTCCTCACCGGCGAGGCGCGCGGCCAGGGCGATCAGCCTTCGGTCCCGCTCCGGCACGTCGGCGGACGCCGCGAACCCCACCACCGCCGCCCAGTCGCCGACCTGGCCCATGCGCACGATGGCGCCCATGTCCCACGGCAGGTCCATGATCTCGACGAGCTCGCCGAACCCGGGCCGGTCCGGGACCGCGGTGAAGATCAGCAGATACACGGCGGCCGCCCGGCCCGGCAACGCGCCGGTGAAGACATCGGTGATCAGGACGTTGCGGATCCCGTCGCCGTCGAACTCGGCGGCGGTCGTCGGCCGGGGCGGGCGCAGCTGCAGCTGTACGTGCGGCGCCGTCTCCGGGTCGGCCAGCAGCTCGGCCACCCGCAGGCACTCGGCACACGGCGGCAGCCGGTCGATGTTGGTGTCGTCCTTACGAAGCCCCATGTCGTACCCGATCCAGATGGCCGACTGGTCCTCGGTCCAGACCCTGCGCTCGGGCGTGGAGCAGAGGGCGTAGCCGGTCAGGCCGCCGTCCTCGCCGGGCCCGAAGTCGAGATCGACGGACAGATGCCGCAGGGTGCCGTCGGTACAGGGTCGAGGTGTCATCGGATCCTCCCGTCACCGTCATCGGTAACCCCGTGACCACGAAGCGTATCCATGCCCGGCAAGGGGACCCTAGGCGAGAGTGGCGGCCTGAAGGTCGATGTTGCCGCAGGTCGGGTGGTAGGAGGCGGTGGCCGCCCAGGTGACGGTCACCGTCGAGCCCGCGGCCGCCTGATAGCGGATCTCGAAGCGGTTCGTGCTGATGCCGTCGCGGTTCTCCAGCGTCCGGGTGGCGGTGGCGCCCGGGACGCTGACCGTCAGGCGGCCGGCGGCCATCCACACTCCGGCGTAGACCCGCAGCGTACGGACGGCCGGCCCGGCCGGGGCCCGCAGGCTCATGGTCGCGCCCTGCCCGCAGCTGTAGACACCGGTCGGCGTGCCGGTGACCGCGCCGGTCGGGCCGCCACCGGTCCACGTGTAGCGCTGCGGGTTGTTGTCGTAGCGGCCCCGCGGCGTGCCGCCCAGGTCCTCGATGACGCCGGCGCCGCGACGACGGTTCAGCGACGTGGCGTCGGTCAGGCCCCAGTGCGCCCAGTCCCGGCGGCCCTCGGCGCTCAGGTCGACCACCGCGGGGACGGGCGCCGCGGTGACGGACACCGTCGGCGTCACCGGCTCGGCGGGGGAGCGGGGCGGGGTCGCCGACGCCGGCGGGTCCTGGCCGGCGACCGGGATCGACGGGATCTTCGACGGTGCGGGGGAGGGCAGCGGGGCGATCGACACCGGCGGGTTCTGCGGCGGCGTCCAGGGCGCTCCGGTCCACAGCGGCAGCTCCGGCTCCGGGGCGGCCACCGGGTCGCCGGCGCCGGCGATCTGCGCCGTGGTCACCGCGGCGACCACGACGACGGCGGCCGCCGCGGCCAGACGCCACCAGCGGTGCCCGGCGCGGTGCCGCCCGGTGATGGCGCCGCGATCCGTGCCGTCCTCTGCCTGCACCGCGGCGACCCCCACCTCGTCCGAACCCCGAGAACGCCGACTAACATACGGCCTGCGTGCGGATCTGTCGATCAGACGTCGACGATTATCGCTTCACAGTATTGAGCAGCGAAAATACGGTGGCCGGGTGGGGAATCTCCTGGCGCTCGCCGCGGCCGCGTTCTGTTACGTCGCCACCGAGACGATGCCCATCGGCATCCTGACGCTCATCGCGGGAGACCTCGGCGTCTCACCACCGGCGGCCGGTCTTCTGATCAGTGGGTACGCCGTGACCGTCGCCGTGATCACCATCCCCCTGACGTTCGCCACCCGGAACGTCCCCCGGCGCCGCCTGATGATCGTCCTGCTGGCCGTTCTGGTGCTGGGCAACCTGCTCTCCGCCCTCGCCTTCTCCTACGGCGTCCTGCTCGCGGCCCGCCTGCTGGCCGCCCTCTCCCAGGCGATCTTCTGGGCCGTCGTCGCCCCGGTGGTGGCCGCCATGTTCGACGTCTCGGTCCGGGGCCGGGTCAGCGCCGTGGTCTTCGCCGGCGCGTCGCTCGGCCCGATGCTGGGCGTGCCGGCCGGCA
This sequence comes from Actinoplanes philippinensis, assembly GCF_900113015.1. Lineage (GTDB taxonomy): Bacteria > Actinomycetota > Actinomycetes > Mycobacteriales > Micromonosporaceae > Actinoplanes > Actinoplanes philippinensis. The sequence goes on along the minus strand of NZ_FONV01000001.1, from coordinate 789,097 downwards.
CCTGGATCGGCCAGCAGTTCGGCTGGCGGGCCGCGTTCCTCGCCCTGGCCGTGCCGTCACTGGCCGCGCTGGCCGCCCTGATCGTGGGCATGCCGGACGTCGAGGTCGGGGCCACCCACGCGGCGACCGGCACCAGCCCCGACCGCCGCCGGTACGCGATCCTCGTCGCCGTGACCACGCTGTCGGTCGCCGGGCTGTACACGGCGTTCACGTACACCGAGGTGTTCCTGACACAGGCGGCCGGTTTCGCGGCCGCCGCCCTGGCCCCGCTGCTGCTCGCGCGGGGGATCGCCGACTTCGGCGGCATCGCGGCCGGCGGGTGGGCCGCCGACCGGTGGCAGCGCGGCTCGGTGGCCGGCGCGGTGGCCGTGCTCGCCGCCGCCCTGATCGGCATGTACCTGGCCGTCGACGACCGGGCCGCCACCGTGGTCCTGCTGGCGGTCACCGGGTTCGCGATCGGCGCGCTCACCCCGGCCCTGCAGAACCGGGTCCTCGAAGTGGCGCCGGGCGGCACCGACATGGCGTCGGCCGGCAACTCGGTGGCCTTCAACGTCGGCATCGCGGCCGGGTCGCTGCTCGGCGCGGCGGTCCTCGACAGCCAGGGCGCACGGGTCACCACCCTCGCCGGGGGACTGCTCGCCCTGGCCGCGCTCGCCCTCTTCCTGGCCGAACCGCTGCTCACCGGGCGTACCCCCGAGGTCATCCGCAGGTGATCGCCCTGGCAAGCTTCGGCAGGTGGAAGCATTGCGGCTGATTCTTCTCTTCATTCATCTGGTCGGTTTCGCCCTGCTGCTCGGCGGCGCCGTCACTCAGTTCGTGTCCGGGAAGTTCCGGATCAACCCGGCGATCCTCTGGGGCTCGATCATCCAGCTCGCCAGTGGCATCGCCCTGTCGGCGCCGCTGCGTGGCGGCGGCGACCACGAGCCGGACCCGATCAAGCTCGGTGTGAAACTGCTCTTCGCCGTGCTGATCTTCATCATGGTGTTCATCCCGCGCAAGCGCGACGAGGTCAACAAGGGCCACTTCATCGGCATCATCACGCTGACCGCGGTCAACGCCGCGGTGGCCGTCTTCTGGCACTAGGTTCGCTGACGCGAGGCGGGCGGGCAGTACTCCTTCGCGCCCGCCTCGAAGCCCCGCTCCAGGCCCAGGTCGAACCCGCGGGTGTAGTCGTTGGCCTCATAGGTCTGCGCCCGGGCCGGCTTGGCACAGTCGGTCCGGGCGGCCTCCAGGCCGCGGTCGAACCCGTCCTGATAGCCCTGCTTGAACTGGCGCCCGTCGGCGGGCGCGGCGAGGGCGGGCGCCGGCGCGACCGGGCTGAGAACCGCTGTGACCAGCAGTAGCGCGATGCCGAATCGTCTCGCTTTCATGACCTTCAGAATCTACGCTGCCCGGTCGCCCTCTGTGCGGCGAACGGTAGAACCCGCGAATGAGTGTGATGCGGACGGCGTGGGCGTGCGCGTCGCGGCGAGCGCCGGTAGTCTCGGTCGGATTCTTGTGGGTAGGAGGCCCGCTAGATCACGCCCACGGCAGGGGCACCGGGCCGTTGCGTAGGATTTCTGGCCGCACGACCCAACCAAGGGAACCGAGGAGCACGATGCCGCTCACTCCAGCAGACATTCACAACGTGGCGTTCAAGAAGCCGCCGATCGGGAAGCGTGGATACGACGAGGAGGAGGTCGACGCCTTCCTCGACGAGGTCGAGTCCGAGCTGACCCGGCTCCTGGAGGAGAACGGCGCTCTCAAGGACCAGCTCCAGCGCGGCGGTGGCGGTGGCGGCGGCAACCCGGCCGCGACGATGGTCCTCAACAACGAGTTCGCCGACCTGGCCGCCCAGCTGGAGCGGCTGCAGGAGGCGCGGGCCCGGGCCGAGCAGAACGCCCGTAACGTGCAGGACCAGTTGCAGCGCGCCCGCAGCCAGGCGCCGTCGGGGGCACTGCCGGCGCTCAACGCCGCCGACGACGACCGCAACTCGCGGGTGCTGATGATGGCCCAGCGGACCGCCGACGAGCACATGCGTGACGCGCAGCGCGAGTCCGAGACGCTGATCACCGGCGCGCAGAGCAAGGCCGACCAGTTGGTCAGCGAGGCCCAGATCAAGGCCGCGACCATCGAGTCGGACGCCCGGCGCAACCACACCGAGGCGATGGACAGCCTGGTCGAGAAGCGGGCCGCGGCGCTGGACGAGATCGAGCGGCTGGGCCAGCTCGCCACCAGCTACCAGGAGGCGCTGACCAACCACGTCCAGCAGCAGCTGATGGACCTGACCGCGGCGCCCGAGCCGGGCGGCCGCGACATCTGACGGTTCCTTCGGATGGCCCGCCCCGTCTCCGGGGCGGGCCATCCGCCGTCAGGCTTCCGGATGGTGCGGCGCGTGGCCGCCGTCGCCGGTGTTGAAGGTGCCCTGCGGACCCGCCGGAGCGGGCAGCCGGATCGGCTTGCCGGGGACCGGCTTGCCCTTCACCCCGTTCACCGCCTCGGTCGAGTAGGCGAAGGTGAGCTGCGCGAACGCGATCAGGTCGCTGTTCACTTCGAGGGCCTTGCGGTCCAGGTTGGTGATGGTGTCACCGGCCTCGTGGTAGTTCGGGTCGAACGACGCCCCGGCGGTGCCGCCCCAGATCGTGGCCTGCTGCTCGGTCTTGACCACCTCGGCGCCGGTGAACAGGCCACCGGACGGGATGCCCGCCTCGATGAACGCCTGGTAGTCGCTGCGGCCGGAGAACTCGGCATCGTCGTACGGCAGCTTCTTCCACGTGTAATACGACTCGAAGAGGTCCTCGAGCGCGGTCGAGCCCTCCGGCACCACGACCGGCGCCGGGAACGACGACTGGTCCGCGTCGTACACCTGGAAGATGTAGTTCGGCGAACCGACCATGTCGTAGTTCAGGTAGAGCGCGATCCGGTCCTTCTCCGCCTGGGACAGCTCTGCGACGTACGCCGCCGAGCCGAGCAGACCGTCCTCCTCGGCGCCCCACCAGGCGAACCGGAGGGTGTTCTGCGGCTTCGTCCGGGCCAGGGTCAGCGCCGTCTCCAGGATGGCGGCCGAACCGGAGCCGTTGTCGTTGATGCCCGGGCCCGCGGTCACGCTGTCCAGATGCGAGCCGGCCATCACCACGTTGTTCCGGTTCCTGCCGGGCAGCTCGGCGATCACGTTGACGTCGGTGCGGGTCTCGGTCGGCAGGACCCGCACGTGCGCCGTCGAACCCGCCGCCGCCAGGGCCGCGCCGTCGGCGAAGCTGGCGCCCACCACCGGGATCGTGACGCCCGGGTCGTCACCCAGCGTGCCGACGATCAGCGCCTCCCGGGTCGGGTCGTTGCCCTGGTTGAACAGGACCACCGCCTCCGCGCCGGCCGCCTCGGCCGCCTGCGCCTTGACGATGAAGTTGCAGGTGCCCCGCTGGATCAGGGCGATGTCGGCGGGGCCGCTGAAGTCCAGCCCGGTGAAGTCGGCGGCCTCGCAGGCGCTGCTGGAGGCCCGGTCGCCGGTCAGGTTGATGTCGACCGGGATCACCTTGCCGGTGACGTCGCCGGCCGGGCTGTTGGTGAAGGCGCCGGTCTCGTACGACGCTGCCGCCGGGGTGATCTGGTCGAGCACGGCCGGGAACGCGAACTGGAACTCGAACGGGTCCAGCGTCACCCGGTAGCCGGCCTTGCGCAGCAGACCTGACACGTACCTGACGCTGTCCGCGTAGCCCTTCGTGCCGGCCGCGCGGCTACCCGGGTAATACGGGTCGGTGCTCCGGTCGGCGATCCGCTGGAACTCCTTGAGGTGCTTGAGCACCCCGTCCACCGTCACGCATTTCAGGACTTCGGCATAGGTGTCGTTGACCTGTTTGGCGCACTTGTCGTACCCGTGCCCGTGCCCGTGGCCGCCTGCTGAAGCGGCGGTGGCCGGGGCGACGGTCAGCACGGTGGCGATCGCCGCCGCGCTCAGGGCACGGATCGAACGGCGCCGGGTCGGCGCCACGTCGTCGTGACTCATCTACGGATTCTCCTGTCCCATGTGGAGCTCGCATCACCGTAAGAGAAGGCGGGCGTCGATGGCCACCGGCTGAAATCGGTCTGTCATAAGTGATATGTGGCGTCACTCTGAAGAACGCCATCGCCGTTGTACGGCCATTCAGTGGCATTTCGGTTACTACGTTATGTTAGGTGCTCTTCTCTGGTCTTTTCCGGTCACTCGGTGCGATCGCCGGCGGCGTCGCCCTGGGCGCCCTCCTGTATCCCGCTGTCTCGCTCGCCACCGCACCGATGCCGACGGGTGCCGGCGCATTCGAGGTCACCCAGAGCTACGATCCGGGGCAGCCCACGAGCGTCCAGATGAACGTCGTCCTGGACCGGACCGCCGGCCGAGGGCCGGGCGACATCACCCGCAGTGAGAACGGGCGTGCGATCAGCGTGCGGCTCGTCCTGTCCGGCGGTGGTACGGGTGACAGCATGCTCGACGCCCTGAGGGAACCTCTGTCGTCCCCGTGGGCGCTGCCGCTCCTGATCGGGGCGTGCGCCGTCCTCGGCGGCCTGCACGCTCTGACCCCGGGCCACGGGAAGACCATGCCCGCCACCTGCCCGGTCGGTTCCCGGCGCACACCGCGGCAGGCGCTCACCCTGGCCGGCGTCATCACCGTCGCCCACACCGGTTGGGTCCTGCTGATCGGCGCCGCGGTCCTGGCCGCCGGCCACTACCTGGTCCCCGGCGTCCTGGCCCCCGCCCGGCAGGCCGCCGCCGGCCTGATCGTCCTGATCCTGGGCGCTCGCCTGCTGCGCCGCCGCTGGACCGACCTGCCCCGTCACCACCCCACCGCCTTCCGCCGGCGCGCCGGATCCCGCGGGAACGACAGCACCCATCCGCACTCCCATGACCAGGACCACCCGCCGGTCCGCCTGCGTCGTCACGCCGGGGGACACCCGCGCCACCACGCCCACTCGGAGCACGTCAACGGCCACACCGTGCGAGTCCTCGACGCGGCTCCGGCAAAGACCCGCATGCGCGAGCTGATCGCGATGGGCGCCGCCGGCGGCATCATCCCGTGCCCCGAGGCGCTCGGCGTCCTGATCCTCGCCACCGGCCTGAACCGGACCGCGCTGGGTCTGATCATGATCATCTCCTTCGGCGCCGGCCTGGCCGCCGTCCTGGTGGCCCTGGCCCTGACCCGGGTGACCGCCCGAGACCGCATGACGGCCGCCACCCCATCCGCGGCAGGCCCACTGCTCACCCGCCTACCCCTGCTCTCGGCGGCCCTGGTGACCGCCTTGGGCCTGGTCGTGACGACCACCGGCCTACTGCATCTCCCACCCCTGCGCTGAACCCCGTGGCCGGGGTGGTGGGGGCCGTTCCGGAGGCTGGTTGTCGGGGCTGTTGCTGCGTGGCGCGGCAGTCCCGGTGACCAGCCGATGTGGTGGCGGCGCGTGTGGGGCGGGCTGAGAGTGGGCTGAGATGTACCGCGCCCGCGGTATCCGGGGTGCCCGCGCTGGGAGGACGACGGGACGGGGGCCGGCGAGCAGGCTGAACAGCGTGACGTCGATGGTGGGGAGTGCCGTTCGCGGGGTGTCGCCGGGCCGGTGGCGGTGGCTGCGGGTGGGGCTGGTTCCGCTGGTCGCGGTGGTGGCCGTGGTGGTGTTGCGGGGGCGGCTGCCGGATCCGGGCACGGTCGGGGCCATCCTGCTCACCGCCGACCCGTGGTGGACGATGGCCGCGGTCGGGGCGGCTCTGGTGTCTCAGGTGGCGTTCGCTCTGCAGCAGCGGCGGCTTCTCGGCGGGCTCGGCGTGGACCTGCCGCATCGGCGGGCGGTGGCGCTGACGGTCAGCCGATCGGCGATGAGCATGGCGTTGCCGGCCGGGTCGGCGGTGTCGGCGGCGTTCGCGTTCCGGATCTATCGGCGGCACGGGGCGAGCGGAACCGTCGCGGCGATCGTCACGGCGGTGTCGGGGCTGCTGTCGGTGGCGGCGCTCGGGCTGCTCTACGGGGCGGGCTGGCTCGTGGCGAATCCCGGGCACCTCGGTCCTGTGGTGGTGGGCGGTGCTCTGGGCGTACCCCTGATGGGGTTGATCGTGCGGGGTCAGCGGGACCGGATCGCCTCCCTGGCCCGGCGGATCGCGCTGCGGTGGCCGGCCCTCGGGGTGGCCGCGCGCGGGGTGCGTGACCTGCCGCGGCGTAGCTGGCTCGGGGCCCTTCGCGCGGCCGTCGTCAACTGGCTGCTCGACATGGTGTGCCTGGCCGCGGCGGCTGCGGCCGGTGGGGCGGAGATCGGGTGGGGCCGGCTGGCGCTGATCTATCTGGCAGTTCAGGTGGTGCGGCAGGTGCCGCTCACTCCCGGTGGCGTGGGGCTGATCGAGGTGAGCATGCTGGCCGGGGTCACCGCGGCCGGGCTGCCCGAGGCGACCGGGGCGGCGGTGGTGCTGCTCTACCGGCTGGTCTCGTTCTGGCTGATGCTGCCGCTGGGCCTGATCGGATGGCTACGGTTGCGGCGCGACGGCGATGAGCGGCGCGGCGCCAACGGGGCGGCGCGACGACAACGGGCGCCGCGGGCAGCGTGAGGGGAGGCGGGTGGCGTTCGGGCGGGTGATCGATCATCATGATGCGTCATGACGGCCGCCGGCTCTGTGCTGATCGTGATGATCTTTGCGTTTCTGCTTGTCAACACTGTGGTGGGGGTGTGGCGGCGGCAGCGGATCCTGGCGGTGATGGCTGAGCAGCGCGCCCGGTTCTTTCGGAACAGCATCGTCAACCTCGCCGTCCTCGTCGCCGTCGGTTCGATCGCCGTGGATGTTCACCCGGATCTGACGGCCGCTGACGTGGGCTGGCGGCTTCCGGAGGGGAACTGGTCGGACTACCTCTACACGGCGTACATCCTGGTCCTCCTGATCGCTGTCTACCTGCGGTCGCGGAAGGGGCCGTTGTCTCCCGGGACCACCGTGCTGCTGCCCCGCACCGGCGGCGAGCGCCTGCTGGCCGGGGCGGCGGCGGTCGCGTTCGGGGTCGGTGAGGAGTTCCTGTATCGGGGGCTGCTGCTGGCGGCCGGGACGGAGCTTCTCGGGTTGCCGCTGTGGGTGGCGGCCGTGCTGGGCTGGGCGCTGTTCGTCGCGGCGCACGTCTACCAGGGCGGGCGAGCGCTGTTCACGATCGGTCTGCTCGGGCTGATCTTCACGATGCTCTACCTGAGCTCGATGAGCCTGGTGCTCCCGATCATCGTGCACACCCTCTGGGACACGGTGTTTCTCCTGCTGATCCGGCCGCGGCCGGCGGTCGCCGAGCAGGCGCGGGCCGAGGAGGAGATCCCGGCCGTCGTCGTGGAGACGCCGGTGCCGGTGCCGGTCGCCGAGCCGCGCCGCCTTCGCGCAGCCGCGCCGGAGTAGCAGCAGCCGCGGGAATAGCAGCAGCCGCGCCGCAGTAGCAACAGCCGCGCCGGAGTAGAAATCGAAGCGGAAACCGGAACCGGATCGTCCGGAATGGTTCCTAGCATCGGCGGCATGGCTATCGCACGTTTCCCCACCATCGTCCTCGACTGTCCCGACCCGGCCGCGCTCGCGAAGTTCTACGGCGAGATGCTCGACTGGAAGGCCGAACCCTCGGAGGACTGGGTCGACCTCAAGGCCGACTACGGCCAGTGCATCTCGTTCCAGCGGGTCGAGAACTATCGGGCGCCGGCCTGGCCGGAGCAGGAGGTGCCGCAGCAGATGCACCTCGACGTGGTCGTCGACGACCTCGACACGGCCGAGGCCGCGGTGGTCGCGCTCGGCGCCACCCGGCACCCGCACCAGCCGGGCACCACGTTCCGGGTGTTCCTCGACCCGGCCGGGCACCCGTTCTGCCTCTGCCTCAACTGACGGTCGTGGGCGCCGGCCCGAGGACCGGCGCCCACGTCACGGGTCAGCGCTTGTGGACGAGCGTGATGCGGTAGGTGGTGGTGGCGGAACCGTCCTCGCCGGTGATGACGACGGTGCGGGTGGCGCCCGAGCCGGTGACCGTCGCGGTGGCGTACGGGTCGGTGGTCTCCACGGTCACCAGGGCACGCTTCGGCTCGCCCGCCGGCACCCGCCAGGTCGTGACGGCCGGGTCGAAGTCCGGGATCGGCACGTCGTCGACCAGGATCGCCGCGGCTGACGCGTCGCTGCCGGCGCCGGGCGCCTTGGCGTACACCTGAAGCTCGGAAACGGTCAGGTAGCCGTCCGGCGACGGGGTGAGCCGCAGACAGAACGCGCCGGTGGTGCCGGGTGTGAGCGGGATGTCGACGATCGGCGAGGTGACCTTGATCGGCGACCCGGCGACCTGGCAGCCGCCACCGTCGACCGGCGTGCCGGCCTGGACGGTGGCGGCGATGCCACCGCCCGACGAGTTGTCCGGGTAGAAGTGCAGCACCGCGCGGCCCGCCGATCCACCGGCCGGCAGGGTCGCGGTCAGGGTCTCGACCGGGTTGCGGCCCGACCCCTTCCAGTTCGACCAGGCCTTGTCGGTGAGGTTGCCGTTGGTGAGGCCGATCGTCGAGTAGCCGGGCTCGGTGAACGAGGCGCCCACCGTGACCCCGGCGAGCAGCCCCTCGGACGGCGTGGTGACCTGCACCCGGACAGTCGCCGGCAGGGTCTGGCCGGGAACCACCGTCGCGGTGCCGGTCACCGTCACCACGCCGGGCCTGCTGTAGTCGCCGGTGCCCCAGGTGACGGGCAGGGTGGCCAGGCTGCCGTTCCGGCCGTACGCGGTGACCGTCGCGGGCATCTGCGGGAGACCGCCGGCGTAGGTCTTGGCCCGCGCCGGCCCGGTCCACGTCCACACGTCCACGGCCACCTTGGCGGTCGCGTCGACCGCACGGCCGAGCGTGTCGGTCGCGGTGCCCCGGACGAGGACGGTGCCCGGCTCGCGCCACTCGGACGCGTCGGGCCGGGTCCAGGTGACCGGCAGGGCGCGGTTCTCGCCGCTGGGCAGGAGGGCGTTCACCGTCGCCGGGAGCGCGGGCGCCTGTCCGGGCACGGTGTGGGCGAGGGCGATGTCGGTGTCCCCGACCGTCTCGTCCTTGAGCGTCCACCGCTGGTTCGCCCCGGAGGTGGGCAGGTAGGTTCCGACGCGCGACCCGTCGGTGGTCGACTCGCCGTTCACGTCGAGCAGCCGTCGCGCGCCCACGTTGATCAGCGTGTACGACCCGTCGCCGGTGGTCGAGAGGAGCCACAGCGCGGCGTCGTCGTCGGGGCCGGCGGGCTCGACCACGGCGTTGCCGTCCCGGACCGCCAATCGCTGCCCGGTGCCGGCGTTGATCAGCTGGTACTGCTCGTGGCCGTCGCCCGGCTGCACGGTCCACAGCTGGTCGGTGGCCGCGGTGCTGTTGTCGCGGATCACCAGGCCGGTGCCGGACGGGGTCAGCGAGCGCCGGCTGGGCACCCCCTCGAACCGGTAGGTGCGACCTTCCCGCAGGTGTGACGTTCCGGGGTCGGTGAGCGAGCTGACCAGGAAGGTCGTCACCGACTGGGCGGGGACGGTGAGGGTGGCCCGCTTGTCGGTGACCCCCACCGCGGCGCCCTTGACCAGCTTGCCGCTCGCGCTGGTGACGACGGGGGTGACCGTCGCGCGCTTGCCGACGTGGAATCTCGACAGGTCGATGGTCACGTCCTCCGCGGTGGTGGCCGGGTTGGCGTGCACGACGGTCAGGCCGTCGTCCGCCGAGAGCGCCGCGACGCTCCGGGTGCCGTCGACCTTCACCAGGTGGTCGCCGGGGCGGATGTAGTGGGTGAAGTTCCGGATCGTGTCGAACTTGGTGTTCGTCTGGATCGGGCACGTGGCCAGGGTGTCCGTCGCCGTGCAGTCGAACGGGACGTGGATGGCGCCCCACTGCAGGTTGCCCTCGGCGATCATGTTCTCGGCGTCCTCGACCGGCTGCCACAGCACCCAGGCCGACGGCTCCAGCTCACGCAGGTCGTCGATGATCCGCTGGGCCATGCCGAGGCCGGAGTCCATGCTGGTGAAGTCCTTGCCCCAGCTGCCCTCGACCTCGCTCATCCACAGCGGCTTCTGCTCGGCCTTGGCGATGTCACGCACGCTGGTCCGGCGCCCGGTGCCGTAGGTGTGCACGTTGATCCGGTCGACTGCGGCCCGGGCGGCGGGGGTGAGGCCGTACCAGTCGGTGACCAGGGTCCCGGGGTTGGTCTCGTCCGGCGCCGCGATGGCCCGGCCCGGCGCGGCGCGGTTCAGCGCCTCGATCACCGCGGCCTGCGACGCGGGTCCGGCGTGGGCGCCTTCCTGACGGCCTCCGGTCGGCCGGCCGTCGGAGCCCAGGGTGGTACGCCAGTAGTTCGTGTTCGGCTCGTTGAGCGGCTCGATGGTGTCGACCGTGATCTTGTGCGTCTTCTCCAGGAACTCGGTGACCCGGGTCAGGTAGGTCGCGAAGTCGTCGACCGTCTCGGGCCGGATCTGGTCGGTGTTCGGGTCGAAGCCGCCGCTGACGTACCCACTGACGGTCTGGAACCAGGGCGGCGAGTTGCTGAACGTCTCCCAGTGGTCGACCCGCTTCTTGATCTTGTCGACCCACCAGCGCTGGTTGGCGTCGGCCTGCCAGTTCCAGTGCTCGGGATTGTCCGGGTCCCACCAGTCCTTGTCCACCGGCGTGTACGTGGCCGGGGCCTTCCACCAGCCCGGCACGGCGCCACCGGGCCGGAGGTAGGGGGTGACCGTCGGCGCGTTGCCGCCGCCGATGTTGTAGCGGGCGATGTTGAGGTCGAGCCCGTCCGGGCCGAAGAGCATGTCGGCGAGCTTGTTGCGGATCTCGTCGGGGTAGCCGCCGGTGACGTCGGCGAACCAGGCGAGGCTGGTGCCCCAGCCCTCCCACTCGGGTCCGTGGTAACTCGGGTCGATGCCGATGGTCGTGGCGGCGGTGGCAGCCTCGGCGGCGCCGGCCGCCGCCGGTGTGGCAAGAGGGGAGACGGCCAGCACCGTGGCCGTCAGGAGCGCTCGAATCTTCATCGAAGTCCTAGGTTGTCGGTGGAATGGTTACGTAAACATTTGGCGATGTGGATGTCAACGAGGAGCGGGCCAGGGAGGCCCCTGACCCGCTCCCGCCGCGTCAGGCGACGATGCCGCCGCCGTCCAGGTCGGTGTCGGTCACCTCGTGGACGACCTTTCCGGTACGGGTGTTCCAGATCCGGACGAGGATCGAGTCCTTCCGCCCGTCGACGACCGTGACCAGCACGCTGTAGCCGGCCGCGCCGTTCCACGTGCCGCTGCCCAGGAGCAGCCCGGCCGGCCCGCAGGCCAGCGCCGGAGTCAGGTTCGACGACTCGAAGACACCCTTGGGCGTGCTGATCCACGCCTTCCCGGTGGTCCTGCCGGACCGGGCCAGGAACGCGAAGTCCGTCGTCCCGCTCCAGCCGCTGCCCGCCACCTGACCGGCCTTCGGCTGGTGGACGGTCACGAACGGCAGCACACCACTCGCTGTCGCCCCGTCGTCGTCGCGCACCGTCACCGACGGCCGGTACAGTCCGGCGGCCGTGTAGGTGTGCCGCACCGTGCAGACCCCCGCGGCCACCGTCCCGTTCGACGTGGATCCGTCGCCCCAGGTGGCCGTACAACCGAGGGTGTCGGCGGCGCCGGGGTCACGGACCGGAACCTTCCGGACGATCTCGGTCCGGATCGCGATCGGCGCGTCCGGCGCCGGGTGACCGCCCGGGACCGTGACCGCCGGGACCGCGTTGACCACCGTGATCGTCGCCGTGTCGCTGCTGCTCCCGGCGGTCAGCGTGACCGTGTGGGCACCGTTGTCGGCACAGGTCAGCGTGGTCGCCGCGGCGTGCGGGTCGGCGAGGACGCAGGCGGCCGAGTCGACCGTCCAGGTCGGCCGGTTGGCGCTGTTGGAGACCGTGCCGGCGAGGGCGATCGGGCTGCCCTCGGGGCCGCCGGTGTCCGGTCCGGCCCCCGCGACGGTCACCGGGGCGATGCTCTCCAGCGTCGGTACGACCGGCTTGATCGCCCCGTCCGCCGCGAACTCCAGGTGATCGATGGTGGTCTCCCGGTGCGTGCCGTCGCCGCCGGGGATCGCGAACCGGTGGTAGGCCGTGTACCAGTCATCGGAGCCCGGGACCCGGACCACCGAGTGGTGGCCGGTGCCGAGGATGCCCAGCGACGCGTCCTTCGACAGGATCACACCGGCCCGGTCGCTCCACGGCCCGAGCGGGGACGAGCCGGTCGCGTACGCCACCCGGTAGTCGGCGCTCCGGGTGTCGTTCTCCGACCACATGAAGTAGTAGACGCCGTTGCGCTTGATGACGAAACTGCCCTCGTTGTAGTTCGTGGGCTTGTACGTCTTCACCAGCGCGGGGTCGAACGAGACCATGTCGTCGTTCAGCGGCACCTGGTACGAGGCGCCGTTGCCCCAGTACAGGTACGACTTGCCGTCGTCGTCGGTGAACACCGCCGGGTCGATCATCTGCCCCGGGTAGGTGCCGCCCGCGACCAGCGGCTTGCCGAGCGCGTCGGTGAACGGGCCGGCGGGGGAGTCGGCGACCGCCACGCCCAGGTGCTTGGCCGTGTTGCCGGTGGCCGCCCCGCCGGAGAAGTAGAAGTAGTACTTCCCGTTGCGCTGGGCGATCGTCGGCGCCCACGCGCTGTTGTCGGCCCAGCTCACGTCCGGCCCGAGGTCCAGGATCACCCCGTGGTCGGTCCAGTTGACCAGGTCCTTCGACGAGAACGCGTGGAACTGGGTGCCGGACCAGCCGGCGAACCCGTCGGTCGTCGCGTGGATCCAGAAGGTGTCGCCGAAGACCGAGATGTTCGGGTCGGCGTACAGGCCGGGGATGATCGGCGACTTCATCACGAGGGCGCTGACCACCCACGACCGTCGTGTCCCGTCGGCGGCGGTCACCGTGTACGTCACCGGTTTCGTGAAGTCCTGCGGCGTCGCCGGGTCGATGCTGCTGCCCCGGGCCAGAGTGAAGGAGGGCGCCAGCGACCGGACGTCGGTGCCCGGCTTGACCGGCAGCTTCACCGTTGCGGCGGCGTCGTCGACGATCGCGTCGGCCTTGAGCTCCGGCAGCGTGACCCCGCCGATGCTCGTCGTCCGGCCGGCCAGCTCCAGGATCTCCGAGGCCGGCAGCGCCACGTCGTAGATCCGGAAGTCGTCCACCTCACCGGCGTAGTACGGGTCGGCCGCGTAGAGCGAACGCCCGACATAACCGCTGTAGTTCTTCGACGCGTCGTACAGATCGGACGGCTTGACCGTGACGCCGGTGGCGCTCGCGACCTTCGTGCCGTTCAGGTACATCGCCGCGTTCGGCCCGTCGATGGTGACCGCGAGGTGCTGCCAGCTGCCGCCCGGCAGCGCGGCGCTGTGCGACAGCTGCTTCTCGGCCTGCCAGGACCCGGTGGTGATCGCCGAGAAGAGCACGTTGCTGCCGTTGCGTGGCCCGGTGAACAGGTACTTGTTGCTGTCCGGCCCGAGACCGTAGATCCACTGGTTGATCGTGGTCGACGCGGTCCACTTGGCCCAGACCGACACCGTCACCGCGCTCGCGCCCTTGAGCACGCCGTTCGGGATGGTGACGTACGGCGAGCTCGAACCGCCGGACATCGTGAACGAGCCGTCCTGCACACCGGCGCCCCACGCGGGGGTGCCCACGTAGGTGCCGTTGAAGTCGTTGCCGGAGGTGTCCCGGGCGACGGTGCCGCTGGTCTCGTCGAACTGGTAGCGCAGCCGCAGGCCGACCGACGGGGTGGGCGGCTCCTCGTACCTCGCCGAGATCCGGTCGTACTCGGCCTTCGTGACCGGCAGGATCGTGCCGTGCCGCGGGCGCGACGGCATCGTGTACGTCGGCTCCGGAGTCCACACGCCCGAGTTCAGGTCGGTCGTCGAGAACGGGACGTAACCGCGGCCGCCGTACTCGTCGATGAACAGGTACCACTTGTTCTCGGTGTTCGACTTGAACACCAGCGGCCCCTCGCCCTGGCTCAGCGCGCCCTGCCCGATGCACTCGGCCTGGAAGTCCCAGTTCGTGCTCAGCAGGTCGGCCGACTTCTCCTGGATCAGGAACTTGCTGCACGGCGAGTTCGACGAGTTGTTCCGCTCGTCCTTGGTGATCCGGTGGTAGACGCCGTTGTTCTCGATCACCGTGGAGTCGATCACCGAGTAGCCGGGGTCCTTCCACACCTTCGGCTCGCTGAACGTGCGGAAGTCGCGGGTCGTCGCGTACATCATCTTGTTGTAGGTGCTGCCGGTGTGGTTCGGGTCGTTCTCGGCGTAGAGCTTCGACGCCCAGAAGACCACGTAGGCGCCCAGCTCCTTCGAGTAGAACGCCTCCGGCGCCCACGTGTTGCCGGCCGTGTCCGGGGAGACCTTGACCAGGCGCTGGTCGGTCCAGTTGACCAGGTCGGTGGACTCCCACACCATGATCGACCGGCTGCCGGTGCGCTGGGACGCGTCCCAGTCGCCGTTGCCGTAGATCTTGAGGTCGGTGGCGATCTGGTAGAACTTGTCGCCCTCCGGCGAGCGGATGATGAACGGGTCCCGCAGGCCCTGCGTGCCCAGTGTCGACGTCAGCACCGGGTTGCCGTTGTTGATCTCACGCCAGCTCAGCGGGTTGTTGCCGTTGCTCAGCGCGTTGTAGACCTGCTCGCCGTTCGAGTAGCCCTCGCCGGTGAAGTAGCTGAACAGGTAACCCTCGTACGGCTCCCGGGCCGGCAGCGGCGGGACCGTCGCGGTGAAGTCGCGGGTCGCGGTGGCCGCGCCGACGGTGACGGTGGCGGTCAGCGTGACCGTCCTCGCCGCCTGGCCGGTGGCGGGGCGGTGCACCACCCCGTCGGCCGCGATCGTCGCCGGGTCACTGGACACCCAGCTCGCCTGCGCGGGGAGGGTCAGGTTTCCGCGTACGTCATCGAGGTCGTGGATCGTCAAGGCCTTGACCGCGGCCTGCGCGTTGGCCGCGTCGTCGAGGGCGGCCTCGACCGTCACCGCGAAGGTCTTGGTGCCGGAGGCGTTGCCGCGGCGCAGCGTCGCGGTCAGGGTGGCGTGCGCGTCCGGCTCGCCGGCGGCCGGGCGGGTGATCTTCCCGGCGTCGCTGATCACGTCACCGTCGCTGGAGCGCCAGGAGACCTTCGAGCCGTACGGGCCGGTCGCCGGCAGGCTCAGATCGGCGGTCAGCCCGCTCGTGTCGCCCAGGTCGAGCGCCCCCGAGTCGGCCGTCACCGCCTCGGCGTTGGCGCCCGCGGCCAAGGTCTCCACCTCGCCGGCGGTCAGCGCCCGGTCGTAGACCCGCACGTCCCGCAGCCGGCCCTTGAGCAGCCGGTCGGAGGTGTAGTTGGACTTGCCGAAGTAGTTCGCCGTCGTCGTGCCGCCGCCGATCGCGCTCGGCCGGACGGTGACCGCGGTGTTGGTGGCCACCGCGACGCCGTCCTCGTAGAGGGTGCCGGTCGTGCCGGTCTGCGTGTAGGTGACCGTCTTCCACGTGCCGCGCGCCAGGTTGTGGCCGTCGGCGGGCCGGGTGTTCTGCTCGCCCGTCCAGTTGCCCAGCGAGATCGCGTTGCGGTAGCCGTTGCCGGTGGCGAACAGGTAGCCGTTGCCGGCCCCGGTCGCCGTGTCGGTGTTGCCGAGCCCGTAGAGGAAGTACGGCGTGGCCTGCGCCGGGTCGACCTTCACGTCGAACGACACGCTCACCGCGTCGAGTGACTTCAGAAGATCGTTCGGAGCCTTGATGTACGTGTCCGAGCCGTTCAGCCCGAGACCCTGGCCGGACTGCCAGCCGGGCGTGCCGACGACCGCGCCGTCCCGCCCGTTGCCGGACGAGTCCACGGCCACCGCGCCGGAGGCCTCGTCGAGTTTGTACCAGAGGACCAGTCCGTCGGCGGCTGCCGCCGGAGACGGGACGGTCAGCGAGCCGGCCACGACGGCCAATGCGGTAAGGGGCGTTAACAAATAGGCGCTGCGGCGCCCGGAGCGCCTGCTCATCTGCATGTTTCTCCCAGCCGAGGACGACTTTCCCGTCGATCCACGATCGACGGGCGGGTAACGGGGGTGTTGCCAGAGTGTTAGCGCTCACAGCCGTGGCGTCAAGAACTTGTCAGGCCTTTGTTTCTCCACTGTGTCGCCTCGCTGCGGTCGCCTCACCGCGCCAGGCCCGCCCAGCGCCGCCACTGCCGGATGGCGGGCAGCAGCTCCCGCTCACGGGCGTCGGCCATCATCCGGACCCACATCGACTGGTAGGTCACGTCGAGGGCCGGGGCGGTCAGGTCCACCTCGAACAGCATCCGGGTGGCCGCCGTGGCGTGGCTCGCCATCGCCATGTCCCGGGCGCCGCGCTGGGCCCGCGGATCGTCGGCGTCGTCGAACGGGAACGTCACGATCAGCGCGATCAGCTCGTAGTAGTCACCGAACGCGAGCATGCCGGTGGCGGTGGTCAGGTAGCGGACATGGGTGGCCGCCGGGACGTCCGGCGGCTCGGCGCACAACACCCCGACGGCCCGGCGGCGCATCCGCTCGGCGTGGTGCAGCTGGGTGGCCCGCAACGCGCGGCCGGCCGGCGTGGTGACCAGCCGGGTCTCGTCCGGACGGTCCACCGAGCGCAGTTGCAGCAGGTGCGGCTCGGCCAGATCGTCGACGAGCAGAGCGGCGATGCGGGCGATCTCCGCGTCCGCCGGGCCGAGTGCCGCGGGCAGGGCCGCCTCCCGGCCGGCGAGCGCGGTCCGCAGCTCGGTGAGCGCCTCGGCCCGGCCGCACGGCCCCGCCTCGTCGAGCAGGGCCCGCAGGCCGGGAGTCGTCCAGGGCGCCATTTACTCACGATACTGGCCGAACCGTCCGAATTCGAGACTCGTCGATATAACGACGTCGGCGGGTGGGTGGCCGGGGCGGGGCCTATCCTCGGACGGTGTGGCGGTGAATGACAACTCGGCGAAACTGGCCGTTCTGATCGACGCGGACAATGCGCAGGCGTCGATCGTCGACGGGCTGCTCGCCGAGGTGGCGAAATACGGGACGGCGCACGTCAAGCGGGCCTACGGCGACTGGACCGGCACCAGCCTGCGCGGGTGGAAGGACCAGCTGCTGGCCCAGTCGATCCAGCCGATCCAGCAGTTCTCCTACACCACCGGCAAGAACGCCACCGACGCCGCGATGATCATCGACGCGATGGATCTGCTGTACACCGGGCGGTTCGACGGGTTCTGCATAGTCTCCAGCGACAGCGACTTCACCCGGCTGGCGTCGCGCATCCGCGAGTCCGGCCTGACCGTGTACGGGTTCGGCGAGCGCAAGACCCCGAAGCCGTTCGTGGCCGCCTGCGACAAGTTCATCTACACCGAGAACCTGTCCGAGCCGGAGGACGTGCCCGCGCCGCCGCCCAGCCCCGTCTCGGCGTCCGCCCAGCTCCGCGGCGACACCAGCCTGATGAACCTGATCCGTTCCGCGGTCGAGGCCGCCTCCGGTGACGACGGCTGGGCGCCGCTGGCCGCGGTCGGGCACATCATCACCAAACAGCGGTCCGACTTCGACCCGCGCAGCTACGGCTACCCGAAACTGGGCGGGCTGGTCACCGCGATCGGGCTGTTCGACATCGACCGGCGCGACTCCGGCGACGGCAAACCGGCGATCATCTGGATCCGTGACAAGCGACGGCCGGGGAAGAAGGCGGCCGAGTGACCACGCGCGGGCGGCGGCGCGACGCCGAGGAGAACCGCGACCGGATCCTGCGGGCGGCGCGGACCCTGCTCGCCCGGCACCCGGCGGCCAGCATGGACGACCTGGCCCAGGCCGCCGGCGTGGTCCGGCGGACGGTCTACGCCCACTTCCCCAACCGTGACGAGCTGCTCGCCGGGCTGGCCGACAAGTGCTCGGCGGATCTGCTGGAGGCGCTCAGCCGTACCGACAGATCCGGTCTCGACCCCGAGGTCGCGCTGGCCGATTTCGCGATCACGCTGTGGACCGCGGGCGAGCAGTATCGCCTGCTCATCTCCCTGGCCGAGAGCAACCTCGGGATGGCCGGACTGCGCGAGCTGCTGCATCCGATCGCCGCGCAGAGTTTCGCGCTGCTGGAGCGGGCCCGGGCGAGCGGCCGGTTCGCGACCCATCTGCCGCTGCCGGTGCTGAGCGCCGCCCTGCAGGCGATGACGCTGGCCATGATGCAGGCCGCCAACGACGAGCTGTGGGCCGACGACGGCACCCGCGCGGCGACCGCGGTGCTGGTGGCGGCCGGTCTGCCGGCGCCCGCCGCGGAGGAGGCGATCCGGCGAGCCATGTCACAGGATGTTGCACACCGCTGAGCATGAAAACTAGCCTGCTCGTGTGAACACCGTGCTGGCGGGCATCGTCATCGTCTTCTTCGGCGTCCAGGGCATCGCCCGGCTGAGCGCCGCCCCGGAGCATCAGCGCGCCGCGGCGTACCACTTCGGGGTCTCCCTCTCCGAATACCGCAAGGTCTCCGGCCTGCTGATCCTCGGCGGTCTCGGGCTCGCCGCCGGCCTCGCCGTGCCACCGCTCGGCGTCGCCGCCGCCGTCGTCCTCGTGATCCTCATGATGATCGTCGCCGGGCTGCGCGTGCTCTCCCAGGACGGGGCGCTCCGCGTCGCGCTGCCCCTCGCCGCCGCCGCCCTCACCGCCGGCGCCCTGGTCTGGTGAAACGTCTTCTCCCCACCGCGCTCCTCGGCGCCGCCCCGGTCGCCGTCCCCGCGGCGGCGCCTGGTCGGCGGCGTTACGGGCCGGCGGCCGGTTGATCTCGTCCGGGCCGGGCCGGCGGTGGGGTGCCGGCTGTCCGGTTGTCGGCACTACGATCCGATGACGGTCGATGAAGGGGATTCTGGATCGTCATGGACGTACTTGTGGTGGGTGGCGGCATCGCGGGCCTCGCCCTGGCCCGGGCGCTGCGCCGGCGCGACGTGCCGGTGACCGTCGCCGAACGCAGCGACGACGACACCGGCGGCCTGGCGATCAACCTGCCCGGCAACGCGATAGCCGCCTTCGCGGCGCTCGGGCTCACCGACGGCCTCCACAAGATCGGCCGCCCGACCGGGCGCCGTGAGTACCGGTCCAGCCGCGACCGGCTCCTCTTCCAGGTCGACGAGGACGCCTTCTGGGGCCCCGAAGCCCGGCCCCGCTGCGTACGCCGCTCCGACCTGCTGGCCCTCCTCGCCGACGGCCTCGACGCCACCGTCCGCCGATCACTCCCGGTCACCTCGGTGCGCCCGGTGGCCGGCGGCGCCGACGTCGAGTTCGGCGACGACACCGGCGAACGGTTCGGTTTCGTCGCCGGCGCCGACGGCGTCCGCTCGGTCGTCCGCGCCACCGCGATCGGCGCGACCGCCACCCAGGCGTCCCTGCTCAGCGCCGCAAGCTGGCGATTCATGGCCCCCAACCCGGGCGTCGACTGCTGGACCGTGTGGTCCGGCCCCGGCGGCGCGTTCCTGCTCATCCCCGTCGACGACCACCAGGTCTACGGTTACGCCTCGGCCACCGGCGGCGGCCAGGTCAGCGCCGACGCGTCCTGGCTCCGGACATCCTTCCGCGACTACCCGGCCACCGTCCGCCGCGCCGTCGACAGCGTCACCGATCTCTACCACTCACCGATCGAAGAGGTCCGTACCCCCAGTTGGTCCGCCGGCCGCTGCGTCCTCGTCGGCGACGCCGCCCACGCCACCGCCCCCGTCTGGGCCCAGGGCGCCGCCCTCGCCGTCGAAGACGGCCTGGTCCTGGCCGACCTCCTGGCCACCGGCGACTGGGACGCCGTCGGCGGCCACTACGAACGCCTCCGCCGCGACCGCGTCACCCACGTCCAGGCCGCCACCGACCGCTTCGCCCGCACCGCGGCCCTGCCCCCATGGCTGCGGCACGCGCTGATGCCGATGATCGGCCCGCGCGGTTACCGCGACACCTACAACCCGCTGCGCCACCCGTTCCCGACACCCTGACGCGGAGGCCTTTCACGGTACGGCCGACCCCGTCCCCCGAACCGTGACCGTCCCGGACCGCCCCGCGACGTAGCCGCAACTCCAGACCGCAACGCGCCCGCCGGGGCACATCCCGGTGCCGGGCCTACGCCGCCCCGACCGCTGCCGCGACGACGGGGTCCGTAACGCGTTCACAGGCCCGCCGTGTCGCCGACCCGGTCCGGCGGCGTTCCGTCGCCGTTGTTGTCGCGCTGTGCGCCGGCCGGGTTTCCGGCTGCTCATTGGGGCCTTGAGTGGGCAAGCGGTGCCGATGCTCCGGGATCGGCAACACGCCTACCGCGATCTGCCGGCCCGTAAGACGACGCGCCGCGGGACGACGGGGTGGTCAGTTCGGGGTGAAGAGGCCCTGGAGGCCGACGATGATCGCGATGATGCCGAAGACGGCGACCAGCAACGCCGGGCCGGAGAGGTCGGCCGGGTTGGGGGCCGGTGTGGGGGCCGTCGCGGGCTCGTGCGAGGTGGCGCCGGGGGCCGTGGAGGCCGGGACCGGGGTGGCGGGGGCCAGCGGGCGGCGGCCGGTGAGGCGTTCCCAGGCGAGGATCACTCCGACGGCGATGCCGACCACCTCGAAGTGGAACAGGTGCGGGCCGGAGATCAGGTGGACGATCAGGAAGTAGCCCCCGGCCACGAGGGCGATGATGCCGATCAGCCAGCGCCACGGGGCGATCCGGGCGGTCACACGGGCGATCACGGGGAACCGGCCGAGCAGGGGAATGGCGAGCAGCAAGCCGCCGATGATGTTGGCGGCGTCGAGCAGCAGGGCCATCAGCATGGGTGTCCGTCCTTCGGTCAGCGTCCCGCCACAAGACTAACTTGGAGCGCTCCCATTCGCATCGTGGTGGATCCGCCGCAGGTCAGCGAGGGTGGCCCGGAAGGCCGGGCGCCAGGCGGGTGCCCCGAGAAGGCGGGCCGGAGATGGCCTGAAGTTCGAGGAGGTGGGTCAAGCGGGTGGCTGCGGGGAGGGGCGCAGCAGGGGGCGGATCAGGCGGGTGGCCAGCAGGGCCAGCAGGCACAGGGCGGCCAGGCTCAGGTAACCCGCCCGGAAGGAGCCGGTGGCGTCCTTGACGGCGCCCAGGGCGTACACGAAGGCGAAACTCCCCAGGTTGGCGCAGAAGTTGCCGAAACCGCTGATCAGGCCGGCGTTCCGGTCGCCGAGGACCTGGAGGGGGAGGGCGAACAGCGGGCCGAAGTAGACCTGGATGGCCAGGGAGATCAGGGCTACCACGGCGAGGACCCCGAGCATTCCGGGTACGTACGTGAGCAGCGCCAATCCGGCTGTCAGAACGGTGAGGGAACCGCCGATGACCAGCAGCGGGCGGTTGATCCGGTCGGAGAGGTAGCCGCCGAGGTAGTTGACCGGCGCGCTGATCGCCGACGCGACCGCCGCGACGAGGCCGGCGGTGGCCAGGGACTGGCCGCGGTCGACGACGAGATAGGTGGGCAGCCAGAAGGTGAACCCCTGCGCGACGGCCAGCCGGGTGAACTGGATGACACCGGTGAGCTGCACGATCCGCTTCCGGATCAACCGGGGCAGTTCTCTGAACCGTACCGTCGAGGAAGTGGGTTTGCCCGAAGCCGGACCGGCCAGGAACCGGTAGAGGCCCAGCGACAGCAACCCGAAACCGGCGAACAGGGCGAACAGCAGCCGCCAGCCGAGCGGCCCGACCAGGAGTGGCCCGACCGCGCTGAGCAGGATGTTCGACGAGAAGCCGCCGACCACGTAGAGGCCCATGGCGGTGGCGCGACGGCCGGGCGGGAACTGCGCGGTCATCAGCAGCATGCCGGGGGTGAAGACGAGGGCCCGGAAGAACCCGGCGAGCGCCTGATCGATCAGGAGCAGGGGGTACGAGTCGAGCACCGCGAAGAGCACGGCCAGCAGGTTCATGCCGAACAGCCCGATCATGAACAGCCGTCGTGGGGTGAACCGGTCGGCGAGGTAGCCGGACGGGACCTGCATCAGCGCATAGGTCAGGTTGCTGGCGGCGGCGAGCGTGCCCGCCTGGGTGAAGGTGAGACCCAGGTCGGTGCGGATGAGCGGCAGGAACAGCCCGATCCCGCCGAAGATCAGGCCGATGCTGCTCTGGCAGACGACCAGGACGGTGATGATCGGCCGCCGGGCCCGGGTGTCGCTGATCGTCACCCGTGAATCCTAGGCGGCTAGCGTGTCGGCATGCCCGACACCATCGACGTCCCCGGTTATCTCGCCCGTCTCGGCCTGCCCGAACTGGCCGGTCACGAGCCGTCCGTCCCGGCTTTGCGGGCGCTGCACCGCGCACACGCCGAGCGGGTGCCCTACGAGTGTCTGGAGATCCACCTGGGCCGTCCGACGACGGTCTGCCCGGCCGAGTCGGTGCGCCGCATCGTGGCCGGCCGGGGCGGTTACTGCTTCCATCTGAACGGCGCGTTCTCGGCGCTGCTGCGGGCGCTCGGCTACCGGGTGACGCGACATGTCGCCGGGGTGCAGGGCCGCGCCGATCCGGCGCCGGCGATCAACGGCAACCATCTGGTGCTCACCGTCTCCGGCCTGCCGTCGGCCGAGTCGCCCGAGGGCGACTGGCTTGTCGATCTCGGCATGG
Organism: Actinoplanes philippinensis; assembly: GCF_900113015.1. Classification (GTDB taxonomy): domain Bacteria; phylum Actinomycetota; class Actinomycetes; order Mycobacteriales; family Micromonosporaceae; genus Actinoplanes; species Actinoplanes philippinensis. The sequence goes on along the minus strand of NZ_FONV01000001.1, from coordinate 766,623 downwards.
GCGACGGCCTGCACGGTCCGCTTCCGCTGGTCGAGGGTCACCACACCGACGGCCCTTTTCGGTACGGGCTACGCGCGTCAGTGGTCGAGCGGGGTGGGTGGCGGTTCGACCACGACCCTCGGTGCGGTTTCCGTGGCATGGACTTCCGAGCGGGTCCCGCCCGTATGTCGGACTTCCGGGAGAAGCACGAGGAGTTGATCACCTCGCCGGAGTCGGGTTTCGTCCGGGTCGCGATGGCCGCCCGCCGGGACGCGACGGGCGTCGATGTGGTGCGCGGCCTGACCCTGTCCCGGATCGGCACGGTTTCATCGAAGACCGTACTCGGCGATGAAGTCACCTATTTCACTGCGCTGGCCGACATTTTCGGGATCGTCCTGCCGCCTGCCGATCGGGCCGTCCTGTGGCCGCGGGTTTTCGAGGCGCACCGGGGCTGGGAGCAGCAGGAGAGCTGATTTGCCAACGCGAATACCTCTCTGATTAGGTAAGGCTTACCTTATCAAGTTGACGGAGGTTCAGGCGTGGGGGCACGCGTGATTCGAAATGTCTGAAAATAGAGGTTCGGTCGTCCTTACCGAGAAGGTCGACATCGATGAGCTTGCCGCGGTATATCGACGGGTCCACGCGGCCGATCTCCACTTGACCGACCACAGTGACCCGTCGGTTGAGGACCGTCTGCGTTGGACGGCCGAGGCGCCCGGATTCCAGGCCGCACTCGGCTACGTGGACGGTGAGCTGGTCGGATCCGTCATGGGCTGTCCACTGCCGCCGGAGACGCTCTGGTGGCGCGACATGACCGATGTGAACGATCCGGACCTGGTCGCCGAATGGGACGGTCGCACGTTCGCCATCTGCGAGGCGTTCGTCGACCCGGCCCAGCAGCGGCACCGGCTCGGCGTACGGATGGTGGCCGAGCTGCTGGACCAGCGCAAGGAGGAACGTGTCTCGCTCGCGGTCGCCGAGACCAACACCCGGGTGTGGCACGCCCTGCAGCGCCTGAGGTTCGAGCACGTCGGGGACCTGATCCCGTTCCCCGGCTGGCGTCCGCACCGGATGCTGGTGCGCGCCTTGCCGCTCAGCTCCTCACGCTGAGCAGTCCACGGCCCGGCAGGTTCCGGCCGGCGCGTCGTCCTCGGTGGACCAGCGGGCCGGCCGGTCGACCGGGCGCAGCGCCTCCGGCCAGGACGGTCCCGGGCCCCGGCCGCGCCCGCCGGTCGAGGCGATGCTCAGGCGCCGGCCGTCGCTCAGGACTCTCGGATCGACGCCGTCGCATCGGGCGAGCGTGGCCGGGTGCCCGGGCCGGGGCGTGGCTGGATCTCACGCTGCTTCTCGATCAGATGACCGTCGGCGCAGGTCACGGCGAGATGCAGCTCGGCGCCGCAGTCGCGGTGGACGTACTGGATGGGTGGGCCCTCGGCGTCGGCCAGGTAGCGGTTGCCCCACTCGGCGAGCGCGATCATCACCGGGTAGAGGTCGAAGCCCTTCTCGGTGAGCCGGTACTCGTGGCGGACCCGGGAGCCGGGCTCACGATACGGCTCGCGGCGCAGCACCCCGTTCTCGACCAGGCTGTTCAGACGGTTGGTGAGCACCTGGCGGGGGATGTGGGTGCGCACCCGCATGTCGTCGAAACGCCGGATCCCGGAGAACACCTCGCGCAGCACCACGAGTGACCACTTCTCGCCGAGGATGCCCATCGCGCGTTCGATCGTGCAGTTGTCGACGGACCAGTTCAGGGCGGGAGGTGTGGTCATGTGAGGAAGGCTAAGTCTCGTTGACAGACTCATCAAGTCTCTGGAAACCTGCATCCATGACGCAGACTCAGGACGACGTTCGTACCCGGACCTTCGGCTGGACCGATCCGGCCGAGCACGCGAGTCAGATCGGCCGCCGCAGCGGACTGGAGCTGCTGCGGGCCATGTCGGCCGGCGAGTTCCCGGCGCCGCCGATCATGCACCTGATCGACCTGTTCGGCATGCGCGTCGAGGAGGGCAGCGTCACCCTCGAGCTCGACCCGCAGGAGTTCCACTACAACCCGCTCGGCACCGTCCACGGCGGGGTCCTGTCCACCCTCCTCGACACCGCGGCGGCCTGCTCGGTGCACACCACGCTGCCGGCCGGGGTGGGGTATACGAGCATGGACCTCAACGTGAAGTTCCTCCGCCCGGCCACCATCGCCTCCGGGCGGCTGACCTGCACCGGAAGCGTGCTGCAGCGCGGGCGGCGGACGGCGCTCGCCGAGGCCCGCATCACGGACCCGGGCGGGCGCCTGATCGCCCACGCCACGTCCAGCTGCATGATCTTCGAGATCCCGGGCGCCTGAGCCGGCCCGCCTCTCGGCTCCTGTCGCCGGCTCGCCTTTCGCCGGTCTGCTTTGCGGCGCCTTTCGCTGGTCTGCCTCGCGGTGCCTTTCGCCGGTCTGTCTTCCGCCCGCTTTCTCGGGCGCGGGTTTCCGGGGTGCGGCGCGCTCTGTCCTACTCCGGTGGGTCCTCGCCGGTCAGGCCGTCGATCGACTCCCTGATCAGGTCGGCGTGACCGGCGTGCCGGGCGTACTCCTCGATCATGTCGATCATCATCCGGCGCAGGCTCGGCGTACGCCCGTCCGGCCAGGTGAAATCGGCCGGCGTGTCCAGACCGCCCGCGCCGATCGCCTCGGTGATGTTCGCGCGCGAGCGCTCCACGCACTCCTGCCACAGCGCATAGAGGAACTCCGGGCTGTCCTCGGCCGCGCTCCGCCACTCCCAGTCGGTCTCGGCGTCCCAGTCGACGTCCCGCCACAGCGCCGCCGGTTGCCGCCCGAGCCGGATCGAGAAGTACAGGTCCTCACAGAGCGCCAGATGCTTGAGCAGCCCGCCGAGCGTGATCGTGCTGGCCGCGGTCGTGGCCCGCAGCCCGGCCTCATCGAGCCCACCGGTCTTCCAGGCGAGGATGCGCCGCTGCCGCTCCAGCGAACCCACCAACGTCTCCACCTCGGTGCCCGCGGCGGGCGGTCCCATCGGAATCATGCCCGCACGCTAACCTCAATTCCGGACGATCAACTGCCGGAATTGCCAACCACCGCCGGTCTTTCCACCCGGCATGCTGGCTGGGGCTGTGACAACCGCGACACCCACCGCCCGCGGGCCTGCAGTGAGCTGATGGCCTCGACTCACCGGCGACGGCGGTCTCGGCGGGCTGATGCTCTTGGCGGGCTCATGCTCTTGCAGGTCGGCGGCCTCGGCGGGCTCGGTGGGCTGGTGGTCTCGGCGGCGGTCGTGGGTGGCTGTTGGGTGAGGGCGGCAGTGATCGCGGTGGTGAGCTGACGGAAGGGCGGCAGACTGGTGGAAAGCCCGACCGCGCGAGCACTGATGGCGTTCGAAGCAGTGCAGGGCAGCCCCGGGATCACCGCCGACCGGCTGGCCGAGCGTCTCGGCGGCATCTCCGAACGGGCAGCCCGCCGCTACATCGCCATCCTCCGCGAAGCGGGCATCCCGATCGAGTCGGTCCGCGGCCCCTACGGTGGCTACCGTGTCGGCCGGGGCGCCCGCCCCGCGCCGCTGATCTTCACCCAGGCGGAGGCGCTGGGCCTGGTCATGGCGGTCCTCGACGGCCATCACGCGGCCGGTGACACCACCGATCCGGTGGGAAGCGCGCTGGGCAAGATCGTCCGGGTCCTGCCGGAGTCTCTCGGCACCCAGGTGGAGGCGGTCCGCCGCACCGCGGCGCCCGCGCCCGACCGCTCGGCGGCCAGGCCCGACCCCGAGATCACGTCACGGTTGGTGCAGGCCTGTGCCCAGAATCAGACGGTACGGCTGAGCTACCGTTCCGAGGCCGGCAACGATTCGACGACCGAAGCCGACCCGTGGGCGATCGTGGTCCGGCACGGCCGGTGGTACCTGCTCTGCCACGCCCACCGCCCCGCCGCCCGCCGCGCCTACCGGATCGACCGGGTCACCGGCGTCGACATCCTCCCCACCGTGTTCATCCCCCCGTCCGGGCTGGACCCGGTCGCCGTCCTGGACGAGCACCTGGCCACCGGCTGGGAATACACCGCCGAGATCCTGATCGACGCCACCCCCGGCGAGGTGGCCGAAAGCGCCGGCACCGCCCTCGGCACGCTGACTCCCGGCCCCCACCCCGGAACCACCCTGCTGACCGGCACCACCAGCGCCCCCTACTGGTACGCCCGCCAACTGACCGCCATCCCCGTCCCCTACCGCATCCTCGGCGGCCCCGAGATCGTCACCGCCGCCCGCAACATCGCCACCCGTATGCTCGCCGCCACCGACCCGCCCCCGCCGTAGCCGTTCCCTTGCATCCCGCGACCGGTCTGCGCATGCCGTAGCCGTCGCCCCTACCCGCACAGCGACCGCTCGGCTCCTGTGGCCCGTCATCCTCTGCTCACGGCGACTGTCCGGCTCCTGTGGCCCGTCATCCTCTGCCCGTAACGACCGTTCGGCCCCTGCGACCAGTCATCCTCTGCTCACAGCGACCGTTCGTCGTAACCGTTGCCGTTTGTAGCGGCCGTCACCGTCGAGGGCGGCTGTCGGCGGCCCGAGAATGTCGTAGCCCCCGAGTAGCGTGCGCGGCATGACGGATCCCGAGCAGAGCCGAGACACCGTGCCGGTCATCGAGCTGGCCCGTTTTCATGTGGCCGAGGGTTCCGAGGAGCGGCTGCTCGCCGAGCGACCATCCATGGTGGAGGCGCTGCGGCAGCGCTTCCCCGGTTGTGTCGCCGCCTACCTGACCAGGGAGGACGACGGCGGTTGGCTGGATGTCCTGGTCTGGCGCACCCGTGCCGAGGCGGAGACCGCGGCCCGTGATGCCGCGTCCGTCCCGGAGTGCGCGGCCTGGTTCCGCCACATCACCGAGTCGGGCGGCCTGCGCCACACCGAGATCCGCTCCGCCTGGCCGGCGCTCGCCTGACCGATCCGCCGGGCGGCTCCGATCACACGTTCGAGGAGCAGCCGTGTGATCGCAAGCCGCACGACACCCACCGCCACACCGGTGACCGTTGCGCCCCGACGTCTCCGCCCGGCGACGGCGTAACGCTCGGCGGGTGATCGCTGTGGCGGGGCAGCAGCGGGCCGAGACGATGCCCCGGGGACATCGCCTGTTCCGGTTGGTCGCACCGCTCGCCGCGAGGTCGCGGCCGAGGGCTGGCCCGCCGGTGCGGGTGGTGCTGCTTGCGGTGAGGTGGCGGACGGCGGGCGGCGGTCCGCCGGTGCGGGTGGTGCTGCCTGCGGTGAGGTAGCAGGGGACGGCCGGCCCGCGGTTGGGGGTGTCGGTGTCTGTGTTGGGGCTGCTCGCGGGGAAGGGGCGGTTCGGCGTGGGCTTCCCGTTGGTCGCGGAGGCGGCTGCGGTGGGGCCTGGTGCGGTGAAGTGACGGTTGTCGGGGGAGCGACGGTTGTCGGGGGCCGGCGTGGTGGGGGTGGGGCCGGGGGAGTGACGGTTGTCGGGGGTCGGCGTGGTGGGGGTGGGGCCGGGGGAGTGAGCAGCCGGTTCAGGTCGGTGGGGAGGGTGGCCGCCCGCTGCTGGGCGCCGGCGGGATGGTGGCGTCGGCGGTCGGACACCGGGGCGCCCGGGGCTGCCAGCCGGCCGCTGAACCACGCGCTGAAAGCGGCAGCGGCCAGGCCGGCGATCTCGACCGTGAGGAGGTTCGGGGTGGTGGTGCGGTTCGGGTCGCGGACGCGCATGAGAGTGAGGACGGCGAAGACGAGGAGGACGCCGACGTCGAGGAGCAGCGCCGAGACGAAGAGGCGGACGGTGGCGGGGGCGGTCGCCGCGATGGCGTCGGCGACGGCGGCCAGGGTGGCGAGCAGGCCGCCGCCCAGGCCCGCGACCAGGTTCCAGAAGGCGACCGTGCCGAGCAGGTCCGGCGCGCCGAGCACGGTGGCCAGGTCGAGGACGAAGGCCATCCAGAAGAGGCCGAGCGGGAACATCAGCAGCAACGGCTGCATCCCGTGGCCCGCGAGTCGAAGGCGGCTCTGCATGCGCGGTCCCCCTGTCGTGCTCGCGTGTGTCACCGGACCTACCCAGCCTGGTGCGAACCGTCCGGGAACGGGTGGTCTCGTGCGGGTGATTCGCTGTCCACGCGGGTGATCCGGTCCGGCTCGGCTGCCCCGACCGCTACCGGCGAACGGTGACAGCGGCCGGGTGCGGGGGTGGCCGCGGGTCGGCGTGGTTCAAGAAAAGCTCAAGCCGCGCCTGAGCGGGCCGATGGTTGCGGGGTCGAGCTCAGCCAGGGAGGTGCCGCGTCGTGAAGCGCGAATCCCTTGGCGTGGTGCAGCGGTCGCGGCGGCAGTCGTTGCGGGCGTCGGCCGCCTACGGGGCGGTTCCGGCGGTGCTGGCGGCGGCCTATGCGGCCGGCACCTGGGGTGATCCGCGACGGGCGCCGATGCTGGTCGTCGCGGTGGCGATGGTGGGGCTTGCGGCGTTCGGCTGGACGATGGCGGGCCGCGTCGCGCGGACCCGGTGGTGGATCTGGATCCAGCTGACCGCGGCGGCCGTCAACCTGGCCGGTTCGGCCGCCCTGGGGATTCTCGGCGGGGGTGTGGCGGGGCCGCTGGGCACGTTCATCCCGCTGTCGGTGGTGCTGCTGGCGATCGTGGTCCCGCCCCGGGCGTTTCTGGTGTCGGCCGGGCTGGGCGTTTCGGCGTACGGCTGCGTGCTGCTCTTCGGCGATCCGCCGCCGCCGGGGTATCCGCTGGTCCATGGCCTGGCTTTCGCCTGCGTCGCGTATCTGTGCCTGCGGCATTCGGCGGTGCTGGCGTCGTTGCGGCGGCGGCTGGCCGACAGTTCGCGGACCGATCCGCTGACCGGTTGCCTGAACCGGCGCGGCTTCGACGAGCGGGTGGCCGCCGAGCTGGCCGACGCGGAGCGCGGCGACGGCCCGGTGACCCTGGTGCTGCTGGATCTGGACCATTTCAAAGAGGTCAACGACACGCACGGCCACCGGGCCGGTGACGAGCTGCTGGCCTGGACCGGCCAGGAGCTGCGGGCGGATCTGCGCGCCCACGACGCGGTGGGCCGGCTGGGTGGCGACGAGTTCGCGATGCTGCTGCCGGGGACCGACGCGGCGGACGCGGAGATCGTGGTGGATCGGCTGCGGCAGCGGTTGCGCGGGTGCGCGCCGGCGAGTCTGGGGTCGGCGACGTTCCCCGGTGACGCGGCCGATTTCGCCGGGCTGCTGGTGGCCGCGGATCAGCGGTTGTACCGGGACAAGGCGGCCCGGGTGCGCCGGGCGCCGACGGCCGCGGCGGTGGCCGGGGCGCGTTCCGGGGTCCGCCCGTCCGGTCCGGTCGCGGCGGTGGAGGCGCGGGAGCGGCGGCGGCACTCGATCGCCGACCCGGGCTGGATGTCGATGACGCAGACGGTGGTGGCGCTGGTCTATGTGGTGCTGGGCGGGAACGATCACCCGCACCGGACCGGCATGGTGGCGCTGTCGCTGTGGGGTTTCCTGACCGGGCTCGCCGTGGTGGCGGGCGCCGACTGGCTGAGCCGGTCGCGTCTGGCCCGGCCGTTGATGCTGGCGTTCGCGCTCAGCGCGTTCGTGAGCTGTGCGGCGATCGCCACGCTGGACGGCGGGGTGGATCAGCCGGTGGGGATCGGGGTGCTGATCTCGATTCCACTGCTGATGCTGGGCATGCGGCCGGAGGTGGCCGGGCCGGTGGCGCTGGCCGCCGGCGGGCTGTATCTGCTGGTGGGGCTGCGGGTCGGTGACGTCGACGGCTGGTATCTGGCGGTGCAGATGCTGGAGATGGCGGCCGCGGCGACGGCGTGCGCGTTGCAGGGCCGGGCGGCGGCCGGGCAGCGGCGGATGCTGACCAGGCTGTCGCGGGTGGACGTGCTGACCGATGTGCTGAACCGGCGTGGTTTCGCGGAGCGGTTCGCGGCGGAGGTGGCGCACAGCCGGCGGATCGGCCGGGACGCCGCGCTGCTGGTCCTCGACCTGGACGGGTTCAAGCAGCTCAACGACGCGCGGGGGCATGCCGCCGGGGACGACCTGCTGCGCTGGGTGGCGGCGACGTTGCGTGCCCGCGTGCATGCGCACGACATCGTGGGGCGGCTCGGCGGCGACGAGTTCGTGGTCCTGCTGACCGATGGCGGCGACGCGTCCGGGGTGGCCGCGGAGCTGCGCACGGTGCTGGGCGAGCGGACCGGTGTGAGCGTCGGCGCCGCTGTCCTGGGGGTGGACGGCGACGACTTCGACAGCCTCTACGCCGCCGCCGACGCCCGTCTCTACCTGCAGAAGAAGCCCGTGCAGAGGTACGTCCGGAGCTGACCGTCGTGGCAACCGGTCTGCACCCGGCGGCCACCCCGGACGGCACCCCCGGCGATCACAGAATGGGTCCTCCCTTCGATCGATCGGACCCCCGTATGAAGCGCGTACTGCTCCTGCTCGCCGCGGTGTCGACCCTGGTGGCGGCCCAGCCCGGGGTGGCTCTGGCGGCCGCCGGCAGCGCGAAGGCGTACGCCTTCATGAGCCAGGCCCACGGCAGCGGCCTGATCGCCCGGTGGAACCCGTGCGGCGGCGCCATCGACTACCGGGTCAACCTGGACCGGGCGCCGAAGGGCTCGCTGGCCGAGGTGAAGACGACGTTCAGCCGGATCGCTGCGGCCACCGGCCTGACGTTCCGCTATGCCGGGACGACCGACGTGATCCCGCAGGCGAACTCCGGCTACCGGGGCGCGTACCCGGCGGGCACCGAGATCGTGATCGCCTGGGCGACGCCCGGCAAGCACAGCAAATGGCTGCCGGCGGGGACCCGGGTGCTGGGCATGGGCGGGGGCTCGTGGCAGACCGCGTACTCGGCGTCCGGCGGTGACGCGCTGATGATGCTCTCCGGCTCGGTGGTGCTGAACGCGACGTCGGTGAAGTCGCTGGCCCGTGGTTTCGGGGCGTCGGGCAGCGGCACGACGGGCGCGGTGCTGATGCACGAGATCGGCCACGCGATCGGCCTGGCCCACCCGGAGCAGAACGACCGCAACCAGATCATGTTCCACACCATCACCTCGAAGAAGGCGGTGTGGGGCGCCGGTGACCTGGCTGGGCTGCGCAAGCTGGGCACGTCGGCGGGCTGTCTGTATACGCAGCGCCCGGCATAGTGGTTGCCGATGGTGAACAAGTGATTACCTTCGATGTATGCGGGCCTTCTTCCTGGCACTTCTGCTGGTGGTCGCGGGTCTCGCGGCGCCGGCGCGACCGGCTGCCGCCGCCGCACCCACCGACATCCACGGTCGCGAGATCGTCCTGCGCGGCTTCAACGTCTCGGGCAGCACCAAGCTGTACGAGAACGGACTCCTCCCGTTCCGCAGCACCGCCGACGCGGCGGCCGCGGCTGCCCAGATGCGCGAGCTCACCGGCGCCAACGCGATCCGCTTCCTGATCAGCTGGGAGGGGGTGCAGCCGGCCCGCGACCGGATCGACACCGCCTACCTGGACCGGGCCGCCGACCAGATCCGCCAGTTCACCGGCCGGGGCATCCGGGTGCTGCTCGACTGGCACCAGGACCTGTACTCGGCGCACCTGTTCGACCCGGACAGCTGGTACACCGGCGACGGCGCGCCGAAGTGGGTGATCGACGCCGCGGCCTACCCCGACGAGTCGTGCGGCATCTGCCTGCTGTGGGGGCAGAACATGATGAACAACGGCGCGGTACGGGCGGCCGCGTACGACTTCTGGCGCAACCGCTCCGGCGTGCAGGACGCCTACCTCACGCAGGCCCGCGCCGCCCTCACCCACCTGCGGTCCCGCGTCGACTACCCGATGATGCTGGGTGTCGACCCGTTCAACGAGCCGTTCGACGGCGGGCTGGACGGCGGCTCCGGGACCACCTGGGAGACCACCTACCTGCTGCCGTTCTACCAGCGGTTCCGGGCCGTGATGGACGCGACCGGCTGGTCGTCGCTGCCGCTCTACGCCGAGCCGCTGGTCTTCTGGAACACCGGGTTCTTCGAGCAGGGCGGCCTGTCCACGGCCGGTCAGCTGGGCTCGCGCTACGTGTTCAACAGCCACTACTACGACGGCTCACGGATGACGCTGGACCCGTCGGCGGCGGGAGACGGCACGTACACCGTGGCGATGAACCGGATCCGGGACCGTGCCACCGCTCTCGGGACGACGGCGTTCGTGTCCGAGTTCGGCAACGCCGTGTCCGGCACGGGCAGCAGCTCCCGTACCCCGTGGATGGTCCGTTCGATGTATCAGGGCCTCGACTCGCGGCTGTCCGGCGCCTCGTTCTGGAACGGCGCGGCCGGCTCCGGGCAGGTGCTGTCGTCGACCCAGTGGCACTGGGACGTCTACAGCGGCAAGCATCGGGAGCTGATGAACTTCAACCCGGACAAGGTGCAGACCACCGGGGACGCGTGGAACGGCGAGGACCACTCGGTGATCGCGAACGGGGCGCTGCGCCTGGACCGGCGGGTGCTGGACCGGCTCTACCCGAGCGCGGTGGCCGGGAGCACGATCGCGTTCGCCTACGAGGACCTGGCCCGGGACGGGTTCGCCGGCGCGGGACGGCAGCAGGCGTGGCTGACCGTGCCGTCCCGGCTGCCCGCGATCGCCGGGCTGGTCGCCGGCCGGCAGTACGGGGTGCTGGTCTGGCGCGAGCCGGCGGCACCGCCGGGCGCGCCGACCGAGCTGCACCTGCCCGGGTCGTTCCCGTCCGCGCGTACCGTCGTGGTCTCCGATCTCGGCGCCGTCGCCGGGGTGCCGGCGAGCGGACCGGTCGCGGTGACCACCGAGGTCGGCGCGGCCACCGCCCGGCGGCTGCTGCTCGACGCGACCGGGTCGGCGCCGGGCCGGGTGCACGTGGCGCTGGTGGTCAACGCCTCCGACACGGCGACGGTGCCGGCCGCCACCCTGACCGCCGTCCGCACCGAACTGCTGGCGTGGGCGGCCGGTTTGTGACTCCGTCTCGTCTATGACATGACTTCTGCGACTGTGGGCGCACCCCGGGAGGCTGGGATCCTGGTTCGATGAACGTCCAGGTGCTGCCGATCACGTCCGCCGACGTGCCCCGGGTCGCCCACTTCCTGCACGCCCATCTGAACACCCGGCTCAGCGCCGACCTTTGGGCCCGCGCGATCACCCCGCCGTGGAAGTCGGCGGCCCCCAATCACGGGTTCATGCTCCTCGCCGCCGGTCTGGTGGTCGGTGTCTACCTGGCCTTCTACACCGAGCGCACGGTCGGCGGGACCCGGCAGCGGTTCTGCAACCTGGGCGGCTGGTGCGTGCTCCCGCGATACCGGCTGCTCAGCGTCAAACTGCTGCGGGCCCTGCTCGGGCAGGAGGGCTACCACTTCACCGATCTGACGCCGAGCGGCAGCGTGATCCCGATCAACGAGCGTCTCGGTTTCCGGCATCTGGAGAGCGAGCTGCTCGCCGTACCCCATCTGCCGTTGTCCCTGCCGTTGCCCGGGCGGGTGGTCACGTCGGATCCGCGCCGCATCGAGGACCTGCTGGCCGGTGATGATCTGCAGCTCTATCTGGATCACCGGGAGGCGCTCGCGGCCCGGCATGTGGTGCTCGCCGACCGGTCCGGGGTGTGTCACGTGGTGTTCCGGCACGACCGTCCGAAGAACCTGCCGCTGTTCGCCTCGCTCGTGCACGTCAGCGATCGGCGGGTGTTCCGCCGGATGTTCCGGGCGTTCACCGGTCACCTGCTGATCCGGCACGGGCTGCCGGTGACGCTGCTGGAGCCGCGGGTCGCCGGTTTCCGGCCGCGCGGCGCAATCCGGGTGCCCACCGACCGCCGCCGGATGTTCCGCAGCGACTCCCTGCAGCCGCATCAGATCGATCTTCTCTACAGTGAGCTCGTCTGTGTTCCGTTTTGAGGTGCGCCATTGTTGGCTCGGTCACGGTGTCATCGGGATTTCGGCTCCCGGACACATTTCCCGGGTACGACTTCAGGTATGACCGACCCACGGTACGAAATCGAGCGCACCAACCACCGGAACGGATCCACCGTCCAACTGCACCTGATCGGCGCCTTCGACCGGGACGCCCACAAGGTGCTGCGCGCCGGGATGCGGGACGCGTTCGCCTCCGGCCGGCGCGGTCACCGTGTGATCATCGACATGACGCGGGTGGAGACGATCGGCAGTGAATGCATCGAGCTGTTGCTGATCGGCTACACCCGCGCCATGCGTGGTGGCCACGGCTACGACATCGTCAACGCTCAGGGCCATGTGCGGCAGGCGCTGGCCATGACCGGCCTCTGCGAGCCGTCACCCGTTCCGCACACTCTGTATGCGCCGGCCTGGGCCGACGACCTCAGTGGACAAGTGTGACGAGTCCGGTCTCCAGGTCGTAACGGGCGCCGACCACCCGGGCCGCGCTGTGGGCCACGATCTCACTGCGGGTGACCAGGGCTGACACCTGCGCCCGGATGTTCGCCACGACCGCCTTGTCCACGCCGTCCGGGTCGTCGACGAATGGGGCGACGACCGGGCGCAGCGCGTCCACGACGGCGGCGATGTGGCCCGGGGCCTCGCCGCCGGTCCGGATGGCGTTGAGAGTGGCCGAGACGGCGCCGCAGCGCTCGTGACCGAGCACGACGATCAGCGGCGGGGCGAACTCCTCGACCGCGTACTCGATGCTGCCGAGCAGCAGGTCGTCGACGATGTTGCCGGCGACCCGGTTGTCGAAGAGGTCGCCGACGCCCTGGTCGAAGAGGATCTCCGGGGCGACCCGCGAGTCGGCGCAGCCCAGGATGATCGCGGACGGGTGCTGGCCGGCGGCCACCTCGCGGATCCGGGCCGGGGTCTGATGGGGGTGCCGGCCGTGGCCGGTGACGAACCGGCGGTTGCCGGCCAGGAGCTGCTCCAGGGTGGTCGCCGGATGGGCGGCCCGGGCGGCCGGCGCCAGGGCGATCGATCCGGCGAGGGCGCCGCCGACGGCGAAGAACGACCGGCGGCGAAGCGATGAGTCCAGCATCGTGTGCTCCAAAGAGAGAGGGACGGCCCCATCTTGCTCCCGATGATCAACCACGCCCAGTAACTATCGCGATCAAGACATGCAGATCCTGCAATAGTCGGCAAATCGGGCGCATGGTGCTTTTTTCGATGGGCATGACCATCATTCCCCCGGACGCGTGACGCGGGAAAGAGCCGACATGTCTTATGTTCTTTCAGCGGTCCCGGTGGCCGTCGCCCGGTCGCGTCCCGACGCTTGCGACGGGGCGTTCCGCGTACCCGGACATTGTTTTTCGGCAATGATGTCCGTCGCCGTTCCGACAGTTGTTTCGAGAGAATCACATTCGAGGCGGCTCACCGGAAAGCGGGAATCGCCGAGATCGACTTGAATTGAGCGCCGGCATTCGCGATAGGGTCGGCCCGCTCCATTTTTGGAGTCGTATTCCCTCATTGCTGAAAGGCGACGACCTTGGCTGCCGCCGTCATGATTCTCATCTCCGCCGTGCTGGCCACGTTCGCGGCGGTGACCCTCTGGTGGACGATGCACGCGTGGCGTACCCCGGAGACCCTCGCCGCCACCCGCTTCGCGGAGCCGGACGGTGACCACCGGCTGACGTTCTCCCTGCTGCTTCCGGCACGGCACGAGCAGGCCGTGCTGGAACACACCATCCAGCGTCTGCTCCGCTCCACCCATCAGGGCTACGAGATCATCGTCATCGTCGGGCACGACGACCCGGACACGGCGGCGGTGGCCCACGCCGCGGCCGCGAAGGCGCCCGGCCGGGTGCTGGTCGTCACCGACCACAACGAGGTGAAGAACAAGCCCCGTGCTCTGAACACCGCGCTGCCGTTCGTCCGCGGCGACGTGGTCGGTGTCTTCGACGCCGAGGACCAGGTGCACCCGGACCTGCTGGAACACGTCGACCACGCGTTCCGCTCGACCGGCGCCGACGTCGTCCAGGGCGGTGTGCAGCTGATCAACTTCGACTCCAGCTGGTACAGCCTGCACAACTGCCTGGAGTACTTCTTCTGGTTCCGCAGCCGCCTGCACCTGCACGCCGACAAGGGCTTCATCCCGCTCGGCGGCAACACCGTCTTCGTCCGCTCCGACGTGCTGCGCACCGCCAACGGCTGGGACGGCACCTGCCTGGCCGAGGACTGCGACCTCGGCGTGCGGCTGTCCAGCCGGGGCGCCAAGGTGACCGTCGCCTACGAGGCGTCGCTGGTCACCCGCGAGGAGACCCCGGACACCATCGGCAGCCTGCTCAAGCAGCGCACCCGCTGGAACCAGGGCTTCCTGCAGGTGCTGCGCAAGGGGGAGTGGCGGCGGCTGCCGTCGTTCGGCCAGCGGCTGCTGGCCCGATACACCCTGCTCGGCCCGTTCTTCCAGGCGTTCTCCGGCATCGCGATCCCGATCGGCATCGCCGTCGCGATCCTCGCCGACCTGCCGATCGGCATCGCCCTGGCCACCTTCGTGCCGGTGGTGCCGATGGCCGCCAACATCGTCTTCCAGACCGTCGGCCTGCGCGACTTCGGCAAGCAGTACGACCTGAGGATCACCCCGGTCCACTATGCCCGGCTCATCCTCGGCGCGTTGCCGTACGCGCTGGTCCTCAGCGTCGCCGCGCTGCGCGCCGTGTGGCGTGAGTACACCGGCCGCCGCAACTGGGAGCTGACCACTCATGTCGGCGCCCACATCAACGCCAACGCCGAGGCGGGTGCCGCATGACCACCACCACATCGCTGATCCCCAAGGCGCGAGGCACGCTGGACCGGACGTCGCCGACGCGGGAGCTGGTCCCGGTCGTCCCGCCCCGGGTGGTACGCCGCCGCGAGCTCACCGGCGGCGAGGGCCTGCTCGCGGGCCTGCTGACCACGCTGGTGATCGTCGTCCTGACGGTGAACATCAGCGGCTTCCCGATGGCCAGCGACGACGAGGGCACCTACCTGGCGCAGGCCTGGGCGGTCGCCACCGGCAAGGGCCTGGCCCACTACACCTACTGGTACGACCACCCGCCCCTGGCCTGGATCCAGCTGGCCGCCCTCTCCTGGATCCCCGACCTGTTCGGCGTCACCGGCCCGGCGGTCACGGCCGGCCGGGTCGCGATGATCCCGGTGGTGGCGGCCTGCCTGCTGCTCGTCTACCTGATCTGCCGCCGGCTCGGCATGGGCATCCGCGCCTCCGCGATCGGCCTGCTGATCTTCGGCCTGTCGCCGCTGACCATCACCATGTACCGCGAGATCTACCTGGACAGCTTCGCCGTCGCCTGGATGCTCGGCGCGCTCGCCCTGGTGCTGTCGCCACGCCGCAACCTGTGGCACTACACCGCGGCCGGGGCGGCCACCGCGATCGCCGTGCTCAGCAAGGAGACCATGCTGGTCACGCTGCCCGCCGTCGCGGTGGCCCTGTGGCAGAACGCGGCCCGCAGCTCCACCCGGCCGTGGGCGGTCGGCGGCTACCTCAGCGGTCTCGTGCTGGTCGGCGTCTTCTACCCGCTCTACGCGGTGCTGCGCGGCGAGCTGTTCCCCGGGCCGGGACACGTGTCGCTGATCGGCGCCTGGCAGTTCCAGCTCGCCAACCGGTCCGGCACGGGCAGCGTGTTCACGCCCGGCTCCGGGTCGTACGAGCTGGTCCAGTCGTGGCTGTTCTACGACCCGGTGATCCTGGTGGCCGGCCTGCTCGCCACGGCGGCGGCGCTGTTCGTACGCCGTCTGCGCCCCGCCGCCGTCGCCGCGCTCATCCTCGTGCTGGTGGCGATCCGTCCCGGCGGCTACCTGCCGGCCATGTACGTGGTCCAGCTCCTCCCGTTCTTCGCGATCGTCACCGCCGGGATGCTGGACGTAGCCGCCCGGGCCGTGCCCCGCGATCGCCGCTGGTGGCGTCCCGCGCTGGCGACCGTGGCCGTGCTGCTCGCCGCGATGCTGATCGGACCGCGCTGGGTGGCCGGTAACCACCGCAACCTGACCGTCGACGACAACGCCGGCTACACGGCCGCCGCCGAGTACCTGCACACGTCCCTGCCGGACCGGGCGAACGCCACCGTGGTCACCGACGACGTGCTGTGGCTCGACTGCGTCGACGCCGGCATCCCCCGGGAGCAGGTCATCTGGTTCTACAAGCTCGACCTCGACCCGGCCGTGCAGGCCCGCCTGCCGAACGGCTGGCGCGACGTCGACTACCTGATCTCGACGCCCGCGCTGCGCCAGGACCCCAGCACGCTGCCGCTGGTCACCGCCCTGCTGACGCACTCGACGCTGGAGGCCTCGTTCGGCCCGGCCGACGCGCGCATCGAGATCCGCCGCATCGACAAGGAGGATCCCGCATGACCACCCAGGCACAGGGCCGGGCGGCCGTCGGCGTGCCGCACCAGGCCACCGTCACACCCGGCGAGAAGACGTTGTCGCTGGCCGGGTACCGCGCGTCCGGGCGCACCCGGGCGGTGCTGCCCGGCGAGATCGGCGTCCGGCCCGGCCCGGCCACGCTGCGGCAGAGCATCATCGTTCCGACCTACAACGAGCGCGACAACGTGACCGCCCTGCTGGCCCGGCTCGCCGCGGCCCTGCCGCACGACGGCACCGAGATCGTGTTCGTCGACGACAGCACCGACGGCACCCCGGAGGCGATCGAGGAGGCCGCCCGGCACTGTCCGATCGCGATCACCGTCCATCACCGGGAGCAGGGCGAGGGCGGTCTCGGCGGCGCCGTGGTCGAGGGCATGCGCCTGGCCCGCGGTGAGTGGGTCGTCGTGATGGACGCCGACCTGCAGCACCCGCCGGAGATCGTGCCCGACCTGATCGCGGCCGGCCTGCGCGACGGTGCCGACCTGGTCGTCGGCAGCCGGTACGCCGGCGGCGGCGACACCGGCGGACTGGCCGACGGCTACCGCAAGCTGGTGTCGCGCGGCTCGACGCTGCTGGTCAAGACCCTGTTCCGGAACAGCCTGCTGGCCGTCAGCGACCCGATGAGCGGCCTCTTCGCGATCCGGGCCAGCTCGCTGGACGCCACCACGCTCCGGCCGCTCGGCTACAAGATCCTGCTGGAGCTGATCGTCCGCAACCGGCCCGGCCGGATCGTCGAGGTGCCCTACGGCTTCCAGGCCCGCCACGCCGGCGAGTCCAAGTCGACAGCCGCCGAGGGCGTCCGCTTCCTCAAGCACGTCGCCGGGCTGCGGTTCGGCCCGGCCCGGCTGCGGATGCTGGCCTTCGCGCTGATCGGGCTCTCCGGGCTGCTGCCCAACCAGGCGATCCTGTGGGCGCTGCTGCACCTCACCGACGTGCACTACACGGCCGCCGCGGTGGCCGCCAACGTGGTCGCGGTCGGCTGGAACTTCGTGCTGACCGACACGCTGCTCTACCGCAACCACCGGCGGCGCGGCCCGGCCGGCCGGTTCGCGCGGTTCTTCCTGATGGGCAACGCCGACCTGCTGTTGCGCATCCCGCTGCTGGCCCTCCTGGTCAGCGGCCTGCACCTGGGCGTGCTGGCCGGCAACCTGCTGACCCTCGTCGCGTCCTTCGTCGTCCGATTCCTGATCTCCGACAGGGTGATCTACCGAGCGGGAAAGAAGCCATGAACCGATCACGACCGCTGATGAGCCGCAGCAACCGGCTCCACATAGCTCAATTCCTGGTGCTCACGCTCGTACTCTTCCTGGCCCTGCCGGACCGCCCGGCCTCGGCCGGCGCCAACCTGATCGCCAACCCCGGCCTGGAATCGCTGGCCGCCGACGGCTTCCCGGTCTGCTGGGAGCAGTCCGGCTGGGGCGCCAACGGCCACACCTTCGCGCTGAGCACCGACGCGCACAGCGGCGCCCGATCGATGTCGGTCACCCTGACCACGGCCGGCCAGGGCGACCGCAAGGCGATGATGCTGGAGGACACCTCCTGCGCGCCGAACGTCACCCCGGGGCACCAGTACGACCTGTCCGCCTGGTACAAGACGACCACCGCGAACACGGTGATGACCGTGTTCCGGCACGACGTCGCACAGGGCTGGGTCTACTGGACCGACCTGGCCACGCTCCCGGTCACCACCACCTGGACCAAGCGGACCGTGCGCACCCCGCAGATCCCGGCGAACACCGACCAGATCGTCTGGGGCGTCACCATCTACGGCAACGGCACCCTGAAGACCGACGACTACACCATGGTCGACGCCACCCAGACCGTGCCGGACGAATCGTGCAGCGCCGGCGACAAGTGCGTCAAGGGCGACTGGCAGGTCATGCCGTTCCAGTCGTCGGTGCGGGCCATCCACGCCGTGGTGCTGCGCAACGGCAACGTGCTGCTGATCGCCGGCTCCGGCAACGACCCGGCCGCGTTCGCCGCCAAGACGTTCACCACCGCCATCTACAAACCCGGGACCGGCCAGTTCACCGCGGTGCCGACGCCCGAGGACCTGTTCTGCTCCGGGCACGTGCAGCTCAAGGACGGCCGGGTGCTGGTCATGGGCGGCAACAAGGACTACCCGGCCGCGGACGGCAGCCACGGCTACAAGGGGTTGAAGAACTCGTACATCTTCGACCCGGCGACCAGCGCCTACACCCGGGTCAACGACATGACCGCCGGCTCCTGGTACCCGTCGGCGACGGTCCTCGGCAACGGTGACGTGATCTCGCTCGGCGGGCTCGGCGAGGACTCCCACGGCATGGTCGCCACCCAGTACTTCAACTCCGCCCAGCAGCGCTGGCTCGGGCTCAACGAGGCCAACCAGACCTGGAACTTCTGGGGCCTCTACCCGTCGATGATCCTGATGCAGGACGGCCGCCTCTTCTACACCGGCAGCCACGTCTTCGGCAACGGCACCCCCGGCAGCGGCGCGTCCATCTACGACTACCCGACCAGCACCATCACGCCGGTCCCCGGGCTGCGCAAGAAGGACGAACGCGACCAGTCGATGAGCGTCCTGCTGCCCCCGGCCCAGGACCAGAAGGTCCTCACCATGGGCGGCGGCAACATCGAGACCAACCCGGACGCGCACCGGCTCACCGACCTCATCGACCTCAAGCAGGCCTCACCGGCGTACACCGCCGGTCCGCAGATCCCGCAGGGCACCATGACCGGCGGCGTCGCGCAGACCGGAGACCAGGGCAAGATGTACGTGTCCGCGGTCCTGCTCCCGGACGGCAAGGTCTTCGAGACCGGCGGCGCGCTGCACAACCGGGCCGACCCCGTCTACGAGGCGTCCATGTACGACCCGGCCACCAACACGTTCACCGCCGGCATGGCCACCGACCCGGTGCCGCGCGGCTACCACTCGTCGGCGTTCCTGCTGCCCGACGGCCGGGTGATGGCGGTCGGCGACAACCCGGGCAACGGCACGTTCGACAAACGCGTCTCGGTCTACTCGCCGCCGTACCTCTTCAAGGGCGCCCGCCCGCAGATCACCGGCCTGTCCACGCCGAACTGGGCGTACGGCAGCTCCAACACGATCACCGTGGACGGCCCGATCCTGAAGGCCGAGCTGATCCGCCCGGCCGCCGTGACCCACTCCAGCGACCCGAACCAGCGGTTCGTCGACCTGCCGATGACGGTCAACGGCAACTCGATCAGCCTGAACCTGACCAGCAACCCCAACCTGGCGCCGCCCGGCTGGTACATGCTGTTCGTGGTCGGCACCAACGGCGTCCCGTCGGTTGCGAAGTGGGTGAAGGTCGGATGACCCGGACACGTATCGCCGCGCTGAGCCTCGCCGCGGCCGCCCTGGTGAGCGGCGCGACGTGGGCGCTCACCACCCGGCCGGCGCCCGCCACCTTCGGCGAGGGCCGCGGGACGACCGAGGTCGCCGCGCAGCAGACGCTTCCGGCCGGCCCGTCACCCGTCGTGCCGTCCTCCGTGGCGCCGCCCGCGACAGAGAAAGCGCCGGCGGTGACGGAGAAGGCGCCCGGCAAGGCGGGGAAGCACGCCACCCCGGCGCCGTTCGTGCAGACCTTCGCCGCGCAGCCGGGCGTCACCCGGCAGAAGGCGAAACGCAAGCCGACAGCCCCGGTCAAGGTGGCCCCGACGGTCGACGGCTGCGATCGCAACTACGGCACCGTCGCCCAGTGCATCCCGGTGCGGTTCCCGGAGGGCGTCACCGACAAGTGCGCCTGGTTGCGCGACCACGGATACCAGGCGGTCAAGGTGGCCGCCAAGGACCGGCAGGGGCTCGACCCGGACCACAACGGCGTCATCTGCGACAGATGAGCCCGGGTGCGGGGCACGGTGGGCGTGCCCCGCACCCCGGTAAACCCGTCGCCGGCGCGGCGGCCGTGTGTGATCGTGTGCGGATGCCGCAACCAGTCCTGCGTACCGAGCGGATGATCCTCCTGCCGCTCACCGACGAGCACCTCGAACTGGAGGTCGAACTCGACGCCGACCCGGAGGTGTTGCGCTATCTGGACGGCCGGGCGCGCACCCGCGAGGAGGTCGTCGAGTACCACGCGAAGCGGATGGACCTGGGCCGCCGGGTGGACGGGCTCGGCTACTGGGTGGCGTTCGGGCCGGGCGACGACTTCATCGGCGTCATGATGCTGCCACCGGCCGGCGAGGAGTCGGTCGCCGAGCTCGGCTACCGGCTGGCCCGCCGGCACTGGCGTCGTGGCTACGCCGTGGAGGCGTCCCGGGAACTGCTGCGGCACGGCTTCGAGACGGCCAGGCAGAGCCGGATCATCGCCCAGACCATGACCGTCAACGCCGGCTCCCGGGCCGTGATGGCCAAGGCCGGGCTCCGCTACCAGCGGACGTTCTTCCCCGACTACCCGCCGATCCCCGGGTCCGAGGAGGGCGAGGTGGAGTATGCGATCACCCGCGACGAATGGCTCACACTCAGCCGTACGCCCGAGCCCGGCACCACCTGATCTTCTGGGACACTACGTTCCCGTGCGAACGGGTGAGGTCGGGTACGGGGTGGCGATGGCAGCGGTCGAGGTGCACTTCGATCTGCCGCGCGACGGTCACGACTGGCCGCCGGTCGAGGTGGAGAGCCTCTGGGGTGAGACAGTCGGCGGCGACGTGGTGCGGCTGACCAATGTGCCCTGGTTCGTGCGCGGCGTGTCCAGCGGCGACCTGGTCCGGGTCGAGGCCGACGCCGACGGCGTGCTCTGGGCCGCCGAGCATCTCGAAGGCTCCGGCAGCTGCACCATCCGGGTCGTCCCCTCGCACAGCGGGCCCCTGCGCGGCTCCCACCAGCGGGTGCTCGACGCGTTCGAGCCGTTCGGCGTGACCGGCGAGGGCATCCGGGAGTACGGGCTGGTCGCCCTCGAGGTGCCGCCGACCGCCGACCTGGCCGGAGTCCAGCGGGTGCTCCGGGCGGGCGCCCGCGACGGCTGGTGGGACTACGAGGAGGGCTGCGTCAGCGACGCGTGGACCGCCGTGGCGCGGGGATCCTCAGCAAAACCGGTTCAGTGAACCGGTGTAGGGCGGGCGCATCGAGGGAACCCATGTACGCATGTCGATTGATAGTGGAGACCCGGTGACCTGCCCCGCCCGTGTCACGCTCGACGCGGCACAGCTGGCCTTCTTCGACGCGCTCCCCGCCGAGGCGCCGAGCGTGCAGTCGGAACTCGGCTGCGAACTCGAACTCGGCCACGAAGGCTCCCACGCCGCTCTCGGCCAGCAGGTCGACGCCACGATGTGGTGGATCCAGTGGACCCTCAGCGCCTCGGAGATCAACCCGTACACCTGGTGCCCGGGCCGCGGGTCCGCCCCCGTCGTCAACCGGGACGAGCTCGACTGCTCCCTGTTCATGGGGCACCCGGGTGAGCACTCCTCGCCCGGGCGGTCCCGGCAGGCGAGTCACGCCTCCTGAAGCGATTCAGTTGCGGTCCTGCGCGGTGGCCCCGACCGGTCGATCAGCCGTCTCGGTCTCGCCGGGAGCGATCGCCCGGCCCCGTCCGAGGCGACGACCATCAGGATGACTCCGCCAGGGGTGGGTGCCCTGGCGGAGTCGAGGTCGGCGCCGGCCGCGCGGATCCCGTGCCGCCGGCGCACCGTCGTCGCAGGCGGGGGCGCGAGGTCGGCGCCGGCCGCAGGGATTCCGTGCTGCCGGCGCACCGTCGTCGCAGGCGGGGGGCGCGAGGTCGGCGCCGGCCGCGGGGATCCCGTGCTGCCGGCGCACCGTCGTCGCGGGCGGGGCCGCGGGGAGCGTGGGGAGGCGCGGCCACGGGATCGGCTCAGGGGCGGGCGAAGAACTCGGCGAAGTGCTCGACGAGTCGTGGGGTCGCGCGGGCCAGGCCGTCGTGGTTGCTGCCCGGGACCTCCAGCGTGCGGGCGCCGGGGATCGCCTCGGCCAGCGCACGGTGGATCCTCGGGTAATACGGCGGGCCGCTCGCGCCGCAGACCAGCAACACCTCAGCGGTGATGCCGGACCAGCGGGAGGCCGGTCCGCCGTGTTCGTCGATCGATGCCGACTCGTCGAGCGTCATGGCCACCAGCTCGCCCATCATCCGGCCGATCGGCGTGCGCAGGAACAGCTTGACCATCGCCACCTGCATGCGCATCGGCAGCTTGCTCGCCGCCAGCTGAGGGTTGAGCCCGGCGCCGGTCCGTGCCAGGGCCAGGGGGATGTCGCCGGCCCGCGCGGCCGCCCGCGCGCCGGGCAGCCAGTCGACCGGGAACAGCCCGTCGACCTGGAGCGGGACGTCGTAGACCGCGAGCCGCCGCATCGGCACCTGCTGCCGGGCCGCCTCCATCGCGACGACCGCGCCGCCGCTGTGGCCGAGCACGTCGGTCGCGCCGGTGTGCGCCAGCACCGTGGCCAGGTCGTCGATGTCCTCCTGCATCGAGTAGGGAACGCTGCGCGGCGGGGCGTCGGCCCGGCCCCGGCGGTTGTAGAGGTGGACGGTGAACCGGTCGGCGAGCCTCGACGCCAGCCGCCGGTAGATGTCGATGGTCACGCCGCCGCCGTGCACCACCACGAGATCCGGTCCGCTGCCCGTGGTGTGCAGCGGAATCCTCGCCCCGTCTCTCATCTCGATCATCTCGGTACCTTCCGTCGGTAAACCGCGAACGCTGTTCGCAGTTTACAGTAGTGCACGTGAGCGACGCATCTCCGATCTGGACCCGGCCCGAACGCGGCAGCCGCGGACCGCAGCCGGGACACAGCCGGGACGAGATCGTGGCGGCGGCCGTCGCGCTCGCCGACGCCGACGGGCTGGCCGCGGTCTCGATGCGGGCGGTCGCCGGGGCGCTCGGCACCGGGGCCGGCAGTCTCTACCGCTATCTGTCGTCGCGGGACGATCTGCTCGACCTGATGACCGACCGGGTGATCGGCGAGCTGCGGCCCTATCCCGAGCCGGGGCCGGACCCGATGGACACGCTGCTGGAGCTGGCCGGCCGGCAGCTCGGCCTCTACCGCCGTCACCCCTGGCTGATCGACCTGCTCACCCGGCCCAGCGGGATCGGGCCCGAGGGGCTGGCCTGGTTCGACCACTGCCTGCGGGTCCTCGGGCCGGTGCGGTGCTCCAGCGCCGCCAAGTTCGAGGCGCTGGCGATGATGACCGGGGTCGTCACGCTCTTCGTGCGTCAGGAACGGGCCGCCCCGCCCCCGGCGTTCACCGGGTTCGACCTCACGGCGTACCCCCATCTGATCGCCGCCTTCGGCGACCCGGGCGCGCCCCGCGCCGATCTCTTCGAACGGGCCTTGCGGGGGTTGCTCGGCGCGCTTCTGAGCCAGTGATCCACGCGACCGGAGCGCGACTCGGTGCAGGTCATCGGAGAGCGGTCGGTAGGTTGATCGCATGAGCGATGCAGCCGAAGGGCCGGTGACCGCGGCGCGCGTGGAGTGGACCGGCGCGCGGTACCGGATTCATCTCGTGCGGGGCAGCGGCGGCGGGATCAGCGTCGTCGACGGCGGCGCGCGCCCGGCCGAGGCGATGGCGGCGCTGACCGCGCGCGGGGTGCCGGCGGAGGACGCCGAGCACTGCGTCCGCGAGGTCGAGCCCGGATTCCGGGCGTCCGGCGCGCCCCGGTGACGGTCGTCCCGGCCGATGGGAACAGCCTGGTCACGGCCGGCCCGCCTCGATGAGGAACGGCCCGGTGAGGGCTGAATGCCGGGCCGGCCTCGTCGAGGCCGGCCCGCCGGCGCTCAGGAGTCGAAGGAGAAGCCGAAGGCGTTGGCCGCCTTCAGGATGAAACCGTCGCGGCCGCCGTTGCGGTCCGAGCGGGCGATCGCGTTGCGGATCACCTGCACGGCCGGGTAGAGGACCGGCTCCGGCGGTACGGGAAGCGGCTTCTTCTTGGCCATCTTGACGCGGGTACGCACGGTGTCGCGCCCGTCGAGCAGGTCGAGCATCACGGTCGCCCCGTAGCGGGTGGCGGCCACGCCCAGGCCGGTGAAGCCGCTGCTGTAGGCGACCTTGCCGCCCATGGCCCGCCCCTGGAACGCGGCCAGCTGGGTGCACATGTCGATCATGCCGCCCCAGGCGTGGCTGAACTTCACGTCCCCGAGCTGCGGGAACGTGCGCAGGAAGTGATCGGCGAGCCGGGTGAAGGTCTCCGGGTTCTGGTCGTGCTCGGGCCGGATCGCGCCGCCCTTGTGGTAGACGACGTCGTAGCCGCCCCACAGGATCCGGTTGTCGGCGGTCATCCGGTAGTAGTGGAACTGCCGCGAGGTGTCCGAGATGCCGAAACGCTTCGTCCAGCCGATCGCGGCGACCTGCTCGCCGGTCAGCGGCTCGGTCATCAGCACGTAGTCGTAGACCGGCACGGTCAGCAGGCGGTTGCGTTTGAGCAGCGACGGGAAGCCGTTGGTGGCCAGCGCGACCTTGCCGGCGCGGACGCTGCCGGCCCAGGTCGCCGCCCGTACCGTCGCGCCCTGGTCCTTGATGTCGGTGACCGGGGTGTTCTCGAAGATCCGCACGCCCAGGCGCAGGCAGGCCGCCTTGAGGCCCCAGGCCAGCTTGGCCGGGTGCACCAGCGCGGCGCCCTCGTGCTGCATCAGGCCGGCCCGGTAGAGCGGCGACCTCACCAGCGTGGCGAGCTCGTCGCGCTCGTAGAACGTGGTGCCGTCGGTGATCGCCTCGCGCAGCTCGTCGACCTGGTGCGGCTCGGTGGCGACGGCGAGCACGCCCTCCTTCTGGAACTCGGCGTCGATGCCGTGCCGGGTGAGGGCGGCCTCGAAGCCGGCGAAGTTCTCCGCGGCGAGCGCGTCCAGGATCGGCAGCTCGTCGGCGAAGTGGCGGCGCCCGTTCTCGGTGCCGTGGGTGAGGCTGGCCTCGACGAAACCGCCGTTGCGGCCGCTGGCGGCCCACGCGATCTCGTTGCCCTCGACGAGCACCACGTCGAGCGCCGGGTCGGACTCCTTGGCGATCAGCGCCGTCCACAGCCCGCAGTAGCCACCGCCGACGACCAGCAGGTCCGCGTCGGTGGAGCCGTTCAGCGCCGGCTGGGGGGCCGGCCGACCCGGGTCCTCCAGCCAGAACGGGGTACGGGCGGCGCCGGCCAGGGCCTTGCGGATGCGCTGCTCGTCGGTGCGGATCGCCAGATCGTAAGCGGGGGGTGTGACCGCCATGGTGAGTCCCTTCAACTCTCTCGAGACCTCTCGGGTGTCGGCCCGTGGAGATCTCGTGAACAGATGAAACCGCCCCCCGCACGCTTATGTCAATGCGTTGACATAAGAACCGCCTAAGGTGGTGGGGTGCCTGGAACGGAACGTGTGCGCAGCGTGGGGGCACGACGCCGGAAGACCCGCACCGGCGTCGTGCTGACCGCGGACATGATCGTCGACACAGCCCTCCGCCTGATCGACGCGCCCGGCGGCGACAAGCTGAGCGTCCGCCGGCTCGGCGCCGAGCTGGGCGCCGACCCGACCGCCGTCTACCGCTACTTCCGCGACATGGACGCGCTGCTGCTGGCCCTCGCCGACCGGCTGATCGGTGACGCGTTCGCCGAGTTCGTGCCGCGCGAGCACTGGGCCGACTCGCTGCGTGACCTGGCGGCGTCGCTGCGCCGGTCGATGCGGCTGCACCCGCGGCTGGCGCACCTGCGGGCGATCCGGGTCACCGCGGGGCCGCACGAGATGCGGGTCGTCGACACCGGCATCGGGATCATGCTGAGCGCCGGGTTCGCCCCGGCCGACGCGGTGCGCCACTACCGCGACTTCGTCGACACGGTGCTGGCGGTGGCCGCCGTCGACGCCGCCGAGCTGACCGAGGAGCAGGAGGCGGCCGAGCAGGAGGCGTGGTCCCGGGTCTACACCTCCCTGCCGGCCGACGGTTACCCCAACGTGCACCTGGTCCGCGAGCACCTGCCGTCGATGTACAACTCGGCCTTCCCCGGCACCATCGACAAGCTGATCGACGCCCTGGTGCAGGCCGCCCCGGCCGAGGTCAGTGGTACCCGAACATCTTCGCCGCCAGGTCGGTCATGATCTCGGTGGCGCCGGCCCCGATGCCGAGGATCCGGCTGTCCCGGTAATTGCGCTCCACCTCGGACTCGCGCATGTAGCCCATCCCGCCGTGCAACTGCACGGCCTCGTCGACGACGTGCTTGCAGGCCTCGACCGCGGCGTTCTTGGCCAGGCAGACCTCGCCGATCATCGCCTCGCCGGCGGCGTGCCGCTCGGCCACCCAGCGGGTGTACTGCCGGGAGTGGTCGATCCGCATCCTCATGTCGACCAGCTTGTGCCGGACCACCTGACGGCTGATCAGCGGACGGCCGAACGTCTCCCGGCTCCGCACCTGCTCCAGGGTGAGGTCGAGCGAGCGCTGGGCCACCGAGTACGCATGGACCGCCGCGATGATCCGCTCCGCCACGAACGCCCGGCCGATCAGCGCGAACCCGGAATTCTCCGGGCCGACCAGGTTGGCGGCCGGGACCCGGCAGTCGGCGAACGACAGCTCCGCGGTGTCCGAGCAGAGCCAGCCCATCTTGTCGAGCTTGCGGGACACGGTGAACCCGGGCGTCCCCTTCTCGATCACCAGCATGCTGATCCCGGACGCGCCGGGCCCGCCGGTACGCACCGCGGTCGTCACGAAGTCGGCCCGGATCCCGGAGGTGATGAACATCTTCGCGCCGTTCACCACGTACGCGTCGCCGTCGCGGACCGCCGTGGTGCGCAGTGAGCCCACGTCCGACCCGGCCTCCGGCTCGGTGATGCCGAGCGCTCCGATCATCTCGCCGGCCAGGGTCGGGCGGACGAACCTGTCGATCAGGCTCTCGTCGCCGGACGCGATGATGTGCGGCAGCGCGATCCCGTGCGTGAAGAGCGCGGCGTGCGCCCCGGACGAGCCGCCCGCCTCCAGGAAAGCCTCGGTGGCGACGACCGTGTCGACGCTGTCGCCGCCGTCGCCGCCGAGGTCCTCGGCGAACCCGATCCCGTAGAGGCCGGCCTTCGCCAGGCGGGCGTGCACGTCACGGGGGATCTCGCCGGCCCGCTCCCACTCCGGCAGATGCGGATGGATCTCACGGGCGGTGAACTGCCGCATCGAGTCGGCGAGGGCGAGGCGTTCCAGGGTCAGGGTCATCGGCTCTCCTTCGAGCGGGCGCGGTCGGCGGCGGGGGCGGGGGCGGGTGGATCGCGGCGGGCGCGCTCGACGAGGGTGGCCGGGTCACGGCGGCCGAGCAGGATCGCGGCCGCCCGTTTCCAGCGGCGGATGAGCAGCTCACGACGGCCCAGATCGCCGCTGACGATGCCGGTCATGGCCAGGCCGGTCAGCACCTCGTAGCTGAACTCGACAACGGTCGGGACCCGCGGATCGCCGGGCGAACTCTCGCTGAGCAGCGTGCGGGCCCGGTCGTGCAGGACGGCGAAGATCTCCTTCTCCACCGGCAGCAGCGCGGTGCGCACCTCGGCGTCGGTGCGAGCCGCGTTCCACAACTCGAGCGCCGCCCAGAACAGCGGGGACGAGAAGTGCCGCCAGATGATGTCGATCAGCGCATCGAGCCGGTCGGCGCCGGCCGGGATCGCCGCCAGCTCGGCGGTCAGTGCCTCCACCCGCCGGCCCGCGACGTAGTGCACGGCGCCGACCAGCAGGTCCGCCTTGGTGGGGAAGTGGTGCAGCAGGGTGCCGCGGGGCACGTCGGCGCGGGCCAGGACCTCGGCCGTGGTGGTCTCGGCGTAGCCGCGCTCGACCAGGCACTGCAGCGTGGCCTCCAGGATCCTGCCGCGGGTGGCCTCGCTGCGTTGCGCCTGCGTTCGCTTCACGCCATTTACCGTACGGCCTGACGGTTAGTTGCGTCCATCCAGGTTGTTCTCAGTGATCGGCAGGCTCTTGCCGTGACCCAGGTCACCCCTTTACCGTCACGTCAGACTGTTAGGGGAGCGTCGATGGCCGCTGTTGTCCCACCCCGGCTGCGTGCCGGCCTCGCCGTCGTGCGCGCCGCTGCCGGGAGCCTGCTGAGCCGCGCCCGCCCCGCGCCGCCCGCCCCGCCGGCCGCCGTCGAACCGCCCCGCCGCCTCGCCCACCCGTGCAGCGCGCAGGTGACCGCCATGGCCGGCGCGGACCGGGTGTTCGCGGTGCTCGTGGACCCGGCGCGGATGCCCGACTGGGTCCTCCAGCACGCCGGGTGGATCGGCGGGCCGCCCGCCGCGTTCGCCGAGGGGGAGCGGTTCCGGCAGCGGATCACGCTGATGGGGACGCCGAGCGAGGTCCGCTGGACGGTCACCGGGGTGGTGCCGGGCCGGGCCGTCTGGTTCGAGGGCACGGCGCCGATGGGTGTCGCGGTCGGCTTCTACCTCTCCGTCACCCCGGCCGGCGCGGGGTCGGTGGTGCGGTTCGACGGTGGGGTCGAGGGCGGGCCGGCGGACGGGCCGCTGGGCGCGATGGTCGCCCGCAACCTCGCCGACGCGATGCGCAGATCCCTGGACGAGCTGGCACGGGTGGCGGCGGGCGCGTCGTCCGGGCGTACCGCCGCGGGGTCCGCACCCACGTCTCACCCCACCGCCGCGACCGCCCCGCCACCGCCCGGCCCCAAGCCCGCGCCGATCGTTTTCAGTCGCACCGGTGAGGAGATCGATGCGTGGACCCCGGTGATCGTCGGGGTCGGGCAGGTCTCCGACCGATCCACCGAGCCCGCCGGCGGCGACCCGGTCTCCCTCGCCGTGCGGGCGCTGCGGCTCGCCGCCGGCGACTGCGGGAAGCCGGAGATCCTGCAAAAGGCAGACCTTGCGGGGTACGTCGCCAGCGTCTCGTGGCAATACCCGGACGGCGCCGCGCTGATCGCGAGTGACGTCGGCGCGACCCCGCGGCAGACCGTGCAGACCACGATCTTCGGCGGCGACGGCTCGCTGCGACTGCTCAACGATGTGGCCGCCACGATCGCTTCCGGTCACGCCTCGATCGCTCTGGTCGGTGGCGCCGAGGCTGCCTCGACCGCGGCGGCCGCCGAACGGGCCGGGCGGCCCCTGGACTGGCCGGTGCAGCCGGACGGCGTCGAACCGGGCCGGATCGTCGGCAGCGACGCCCCGGCCAACAACGAGCCGGAGACCGCGGCCGGGCTGGTCGCCCCGATCTACCTCTACGCGCTGATCGAGTCGGCGGTCCGCGCCCGGCTCGGGCTCGGCGCGGCCGATCACCGGGAGCGGATCACCCGGCTCTGGGCCGGCTGCTCCGAGATCGCCGCCGGTAACCCGCACGCCTGGCAGCCGGCCGTGCACACCGCCGCCGAACTCGCCGAGCCGACCGCCGCCAACCGGATGATCTCCGCGCCCTACCCCAAGCTGCTCACCGCGAACGTGCAGGTCAACCAGGGAACCGGCATCATCGTGTGCAGTGCGGCCGCCGCGCGGGAGGCCGGGATCGAGCAGGACCGGTGGGTGTTCCTGCACGCCGGAGCCCACGCCACCGACGAGTGGCACGTCACCGAGCGTGCCGATCTCGCCGCGTCACCCGCGATCCGGGCGATCGGTGCGGCCCTGCTGTCCCACGCCGGCCTGGCCATCGACGACGTGAAGCACCTCGACCTGTACGCGTGCTTTCCCTCGGCGGTGCAGATCGCCGCTCTGGAGCTCGGGGTGCCGATCGACGACCCGGAACGGCCGCTGACCGTGACCGGCGGGCTGACCTTCGCCGGTGGGCCGGGCAACAACTACGCCAGCCACGCGATCGCCAACCTGGTGCCGCTGCTGCGTTCCGACCCGGACAGCTACGGCCTCGCGACCGCCCTCGGCTGGTATCTCACCAAGCACGCCGCGACCCTCCTGTCGGCTCGCCCGCCACGCCCGGGATACCGCGACATCGACGTCGATCACCGGCTGGAGCGGCCGCCCGCCCGCCGGGCCCTCGGCTCCTGGACGGGGCCGGCGGTCCTGGAGGCCTACACCGTCCCCTACGGCCGCGACGGCGTGCCCGAGGCGACGATCATCACCGCGATCACTCCCGACGGCGACCGGGTCGTCCTCCGTCTCACCGACGACCCCTTCCTCCGCGCAGGCGGGGACGCCTCGATCAGCGGCATCTCCGAGATCTCCGGCCTGGTCGGCTGCTGGATCGACCTGGCCGGCACCACCCTCGTCGCCGCCGAGGCAGCCCGGGCCGAGCTGCCGGAGCCGCCCGAGCCGCCGCTGATCGTGGAGTGGCACGGGCCGGTCACCGTCCTCCGGCTCAACCGGCCAGGGGTCCGCAACGCCGTCGACCTGACCACCGCCCGCGCCCTGGAGCGGGCGATCGACGCCTTCGAGGCCGACCCGGACGCCCGGGTGGCGATCCTGACCGGCTCGGACACCGTGTTCAGCGCCGGCATGGACCTCAAGGCAGCGGCCCGCGGCGAGTTCCCGGTGACCGAGGGCCGCGGCCTGCTCGGCATCACCGCCCGGCCGCCGGCCAAGCCCCTGATCGCCGCCGTCGAGGGCGCCGCCCTGGC
This sequence comes from Actinoplanes philippinensis, assembly GCF_900113015.1. Classification (GTDB taxonomy): domain Bacteria; phylum Actinomycetota; class Actinomycetes; order Mycobacteriales; family Micromonosporaceae; genus Actinoplanes; species Actinoplanes philippinensis. The sequence goes on along the minus strand of NZ_FONV01000001.1, from coordinate 735,954 downwards.
CGGTGGCTGCGAGCTGGCGCTGGCCGCCGACCTGATCGTGGCCGCGGAGGACGCGGTGTTCGGCATCCCCGAGGTCAAACGCGGCCTGGTCGCCGCGGCCGGCGGGGTGCTCCGGCTCGCCCGGAGCCTGCCCCGCAGCACCGCCCTGGAACTGGCCCTGACCGGTGAGCCGATGCCCGCGCGCCGGCTGCACGAGCTGGGGCTGATCAACCGCGTCACGTCACCGGGCGAAGCGTTCGGCACCGCGCTGCGACTGGCCCGGGACATCGCCGCGAACGCGCCCCTCGCTGTCCTGCTCTCGAAACGCATCGTCGACGAACACCGCGACTGGGGCGCCGCGGAGGCCTTCGACCGTCTCTCCGACATCGCCGGCGAGGTGATCGGCTCGGCGGACGCTCAGGAGGGCATCCGCGCCTACGCCGAGCACCGGACCCCCTCCTGGAAGGGCTGATCGTGAGCACGCTCGAGCACCTGCACGCGGTTCTGCGGATGCACCAGATAGGCATCGTCAACCTCCTGCGACCGGACCGGCTGATCAAGGCGGCCGGCAACAACGCGAGACTCGGCCCCCAGGCGGCCCTCACCGAGAAGGCCGCCAACGAGCACCCGAACCTGCCGGCCCTCACCGACGAGCGGGGCACCTGGACGTACCGGCAGTTCTTCGAGCGGTCGAACGCCCTCGCCCACGCCCTGCGCAAGGTGGACCTGCCGCCGAAGTCGGTGATCGGGGTGCTGGCCCGGGACCACCGCGGCCTGGCGCTGGCGATCACCGGCACCGCCCGCGCGGGCCTGCGCCTGGCCATGCTCAACACCGGCCTGGCCGCCTCCCAGCTGGCCGAGGTGATCACTCGGGAGAACGTCCGGTTCCTGATGTACGACAGCGAGTTCGCCCCCGCCGTCGACCTGCTGCCCGACGACATCCCGCGATACCTGAGCTGGGCCGACGACGACTACGAGCGGCCCGCGGGCGTGCTCACCGTCGAGGAGCTGACCGCCGCCGAGCCGACGACCGTGCCGCTGCCGATCCCGGAGAAGCCGGGCGGCTTCATCATCCTCACGAGCGGCACCACCGGCCTGCCCGAGGGTGCGCCCCGTACCAAGGTGTCGCCGCTGGCCAGCGCCCTGATCGCGGACCGGATCGACTTCCCCCGGCAGGGCACCGCGGTGATCGCGTCGCCGCTGTTCCACAGCACCGGCTTCGGCGCGTGGACGGTCGGGCTGTCGCTGTCCAACCACGCCGTGCTGCTGCGCCGCTTCAACGCCGAGAGCATCCTCGCCGCGATCGCCGAGCACCGGGCGCACATGCTGGTCGCCGTCCCGACCATGCTGAACCGGATTCTCGCCCTCGGCCCGGACGTCATCGCCAAGTACGACATGTCGTCGCTGAAGACCGTGTTCCTGGCCGGGTCGGCGCTCGCACCCGAGCTGAGCACCCGCTTCCAGGACGTCTTCGGTGACGTGCTGTACAACGTGTACGGCTCGACCGAGGTCGCCGTCGCGTCCGTCGCCCAGCCGCACGAGCTGCGCCGATCGCCGGGCACCGTGGGCCGGCCGCCGGTCACCGTGCACGTGGCGCTCTACGACGCCGACGACAAGCCGGTCACCACCGTGGGGGAGAAGGGGCGGATCTTCGTCCGTACCGGCATCCCGTTCGAGGGCTACACCGACGGCCGGCACAAGCAGGTCATCGACGGCCACATGGCCACCGGCGACCAGGGGCACTTCGACGCCGAGGGCCTGCTCTACATCGACGGCCGCGACGACGACATGATCATCTCCGGTGGCGAGAACGTCTACCCGCTCGAGGTGGAGAACCTGCTCGCCGAACGGGACGACGTGATGGACGCCGCGGTGATCGGCGTCGACGACGCGGACTTCGGCACCCGGCTGCGCGCCTTCATCGTGCCGGCCGAGAACGCCGCCCGCGACCCGCAGGAGATCCGCGAGTTCGTCCGCGCCAGCCTGGCCCGCTACAAGGTGCCGCGCGACGTCGTCTTCGTCGACGACCTGCCCCGCAACCCGACCGGCAAGCTGCTGCGCCGGGAGCTGCCGACCGGCCCCCTCGACGGGGCCTGACCTCCGCCGCGTCGCGACCTGCCCCGCCGGGGTCGCAACGTGGCGGCCGCCCGGTCTCGCTACAGTTCCGGGTCATGGCCAGGTGGATGCTTCCCGTGCTGCTCGTCGCGGGTCAACTCCTCTACTGGCCCGGCCTGCCGCTGCTCGACCACGACGGCGTCAGCGTGCCGGCCGCCGTCGTGGTGACCGGCGCCTGCCTGCTCTCCGGTGCGGCCCTGGCCTGGCGGCGGGAGCGGCCGCTGCCCGCGCTCGTCGGGGTGCTCACCGGCAACGTGATCGCGGTCCTCGCAGCGCCCGACCGCCCGCAGTGGGTGGAGACCGGCGACGCCACCGCGATCATGGCGATCTTCGCGATCGTCGCCCTGTTCAGCGTCGCCGTCCACGCCCCGGCCCGGCTGCTGCCCGCCGCTGTCGCCGGCGCGGTCGCCGAGCAGGCCGTCACCTCCGTCGTGCAGGACGGCGAGCCGGGCGTCGACTGGGTCTACCAGGCGCAGGCGGTCGTCGCGTCGCTGGCCCTCTACGGCCTGGTCATCCTCCTCGGCCGCCGGCGGCGCCGCTTCCACGCCGAGCGCGCCGAGGCGGCCCGCCGGCTGGACGCCGCGCGACAGGCCAACCTCGGCGCCGCCGACACCGAGCGCCGCCGCCTCGCCCGCGAGCTGCACGACGTCACCGCACACCACCTGACCTCGATCGTGGTCAACTCGTCGGCGGCCGAGATGCTCGGCGACCAGCGGCCCGAGCTGCGGGCCGAGGCCCTCGACTTCGCGGCGCGCACCGGGCGGGAGACCCTCGACGCGCTGCGCCGGCTGGTCGCGATCCTGCCGGCCACGACGGGACGCGACGACACCCCGTCGCTCGGTGACCTGGCCGACGGCTTCCGGGCGCTCGGGCAGCGGATCACCGTCGAGCTGCCGGACGGCGACCCGCCACCGGAGCGGGCCGCGGCGATCTACGGCATCGTCCGGGAGGCGCTGACGAACACTCTGCGGTACGCGCCGGGTGGTCACGTTCTCGTCCGGTACACCACGACGGAGCTGCTGGTCGAGGACGACGGCGGCGGCGCGGAGGTCACCGGGCTCGGCGGCGGGCGGGGCGTCAGCGGGATGCGGGAGCGGGCACAGTCACTCGGCGGCGACTGCACGGCCGGGCCCCGCGAGGGCGGCGGCTGGCGGGTGCGGGCCGTCCTGCCGGGAGCGGACGGGACCGTGCGGACGGCGTACCCCTGGCTCCGCGGTCCGATCGGGGCCTCCGCCGCGCTCGTCGTCCTCCTGGTGCTGGTGCAGGCGGTGATCATGGTCGCCGACGAGGAGACGCTGCCCCGGACGGCGGCCGCGCTGATCCTGCTCGCCCAGATCGCGCACGCCGTGCCGCTGCTGTGGCGGCGGCGGTCGGCGTGGTGGGCGTTCGCGGCCGTGGTGCTGACCGGGCTGCTCGGCCCGCTGCTGGTCCAGCCCGGCCCGGTGCCCGCCAGGTACGGCTACCTGTTCCTCTTCAGCTGTGTCGTCGACCTCGCGGCCGTTCACGCGGTCGCCGTCCGCGGCGCCCGGCCCGGCCTGACGTGGCTCGCCGTCCCGGCCGGCGCTGGATCGGTCGCGTTCGTGGCGGCCGTGCTGCTGTCGCTCGACGACTCCGACCCCGAGCTGGCCCTGAACGGGATGGCCGAGCGGCTCGCCTTCGTCGCCGTGATGACGCCGCTGATGGCGATCCTGTTCGCCGTTCCGGCGGCGGCCTGCTGGGGCGTCGGGTTCGCCGGGCGCCGCCGCCGGGACCGGATGCGGGCGCGGGAGGCCGACGGGCTCGCATCCGAGCTGGAGCACGCCGCCTTCCACGCCCTGCTGGAGCGCCGCCGGATCGCCGCCGGCCTGCACGAGGACGTGCTGCGCCACGCCGCCGAGGTGCCGGGCGCCGCCGAGCGGGGCGACCTCGCCGGTGTGCTCGGCTCGGCGCGGCGGGCCCTCACCGCCATGCGCGCGCTGCTGGACGGCCTCGGCGGCCGCCCGGAGACGGCCCCCACGGCCGTCCCCACCGCCCCGGCCCCTGCTGTGGCCCCGGCGCCCACTTCGGCCTCGGCCCCCGCGCCTTCCCCCGTCCCGGTCCCTGCTCTGGAGCCGGCCCCCGCGCCGGCTCCCGTCCCGGTCGTTGCCCCCGGCCCGGCGTCCGCGGCTTCCGGCTCGCCGCCGGCTGAGGTGCAGGCTTCCGACGTGCAGGAGGTGCCGTCATCGCGGTCCGAGTGATGGTCGTGGACGACCAGGTGATGGTCCGGGCCGGGCTGGCCGCCATCGTCGGCTCGCAGCCGGATCTCGACGTGGTCGGCGAGGCCGGCGACGGTGCGGCCGCGGTCGAGCTGGCCGCCACCCTGCGGCCGGACGTGATCCTGATGGACATCCGGATGCCGGGCGTGGACGGGCTCACCGCGACCGCCCGCCTCACCGCCGGCCCGAATCCGCCGCGGGTGCTGGTGCTCACCACGTTCCACCACGACGCGTACGTCTTCCAGGCGCTGCGGGCCGGCGCGTCCGGGTTCCTGCTGAAGGACTCCGACCCGGCTGAGCTGGTGGCCGCCGTCCGTACCGTCGCGGCCGGTGACGCCATGCTCAGCCCGGCGGTGACCCGCAGCCTGATCGACGCCTTCGCCGCGGGCACGGTCGCCGCCGCGCCGGAGGCGGATCCCCGCATCGACGCGCTCACCCCACGCGAGCGGGACGTGCTGATCGCGATCGCGCAGGGCCTGTCCAACGCGGAGATCGGCGCCCGGCTCGGCATCACCACCGGCACGGTGAAGGTGCACGTCAACGCCCTGCTCGGCAAGATCGGCGCACGCGACCGGGTGCAGGCGACCATCGTGGCGTACGACACCGGCCTGGTCAGCCCCGGTCCCCGACACCCGGGTGGCGCCGCCGGCGTTTGACCGGGTGTGAGGTTCTTCCGCCGGTTCCTGGTGACCGCCCTGCTGATCGCCCTGTCGACCGCCGTGGCGGTGACCGTGCGCCGGCCCGGCCGTACGGTCCCCGCGGTGTGGATGGTGCCGAGCGGGCCGCCCGCGGTGACGATCGCCCGGTACGGCTTCGAGGGCGCGCAGCCGTGGGGCGACCTCACGCCGTTCACCCGTAACGGCGCCCAGGCCCGCCGGATCCCGCACGGTGACGGGGTGGCCGTCCGGTTCCCCGCCCCGTGCCATCGGGAGCCCTGCCGGCGGATGATCCTGCGGGCGCTGAGCCGGCCGGCGCTCAACCCGGGCCGGGCGCTGTTCAGTTTCGGCGCGACCGTGCGCCTGTCCCCGCGCGACACCACCGACGGCCAGAACGTGCTGCAGAAGGGCTACGCGGCCGAGGGCAGCCAGTACAAGCTGCAGATCGACGGCCTCGCCGGGCACCCCAGCTGCGTGCTGGTCGGCGAGGACTCCCGGGCCATCCACGTGGCCGTCGCCGACGTGGGGGTGGCCGACGGCGCGTGGCACACGATCGGCTGCCGCCGCGGCCGGGACACCCTGACCATCCTGGTCGACGGGGCGCCACGGGCCGCCGCCGGGATCCCGGCGGCGCTGCGCATCGACAACGCCATGTCACTCAACCTCGGCGGCAAGAGCGCCCACGGCGACAACGACCAGTTCCACGGGGCGCTCGACGACGTCTGGATCACCAAGCCCTGACCGGCTTCTGCGTCAGGGCTTGCTCATCAGGGCGTCGACGAGGTCCCGCAACGGCGCCACCAGATCCTCGGCGGTGGCCGAGGCCAACGGCTCCAACCCCGATTTGGTACGCAGAAGCGCGATCCCGGTCGCGGCGGCCAGCACGATCTGGGCCCGCAGCAGCATGGTCTCGTCGTCCTCGGGCCACCCGGCGGCCACGGCGAGCCGCTGACCGTAGGACCGCAGCAGGTCGAGCCGGATCCGGTCGGCGGCCTCGTCGCCGGACGAGCGCAGCAGCAGCACGAGGTGGTGGGGGAGGCCCTCGGTGCACGGGCCGGCGATCTGCCGGGCGATCGCCTCCGGGGTGCGGCTCAGCGGGGTGTCGCCGGTGGTGCGCCGGATCTCGTCGACGCTGCTGGTCAGGCAGGCCTCGAAGAGACCCTCCTTGGATTTGAAGTACCGGCTGATCAGCGCCACGTTGACACCCGCGTCGTCGGCGATGTCGCGCACCGTCGTCGCGGCATAACCATCCCGTGTGAACCGCTGCAGGGCCGCCTCCAGCAACAACTGCCGGGTCTTGGTGGCATCCCTGCGGCGCGGTGTAGTCGCTGCCACAGCCCTCCTTCCGCTCTGTTGTGCCAGCTTATCCGGCGTGTGGATGTGACGTAAACGTCTGTTGACCGAATATGCCGTACGCCGGTACGGTTTTTAAGTCAACATTTGTTTACCAGGGGATCGCGCATGACCACCGTCGCCGCCGAGTCACCGCGCCGGATGCGCTGGGCCGTCACGGCGATCGTCGCCGGTGTCCTCGCCGCCGAGCTCGTCCTCGGCTGGGAGCCCCTCGCCGACGCCGTCGCCAAGCTGCGCACACCCCACCTCGGCTGGCTGGCCGCCGCGCTGCTCGTCGAGACCGCCGCCATGCAGGCCTACGCGCGGATGCAGCTGCACCTGCTGCGCTCGGCCGGGGTCCGGGTCCCGCTGCGGCGGCACGTGGCTCTCGCCTACGCCGCCCACTCGCTCAGCGTCACCCTGCCCGGCGGGCCGGCGTTCTCCACCGCCTTCAACTACCGCCAGATGCGCCGCTTCGGGGCCTCACCCGCGGTGGCGTCCTGGTGCATCGCGCTCTCCGGCATCCTGTCCGCGGCGGCGCTCGCCGCCATCACCGCGTTCAGCGCCGTCACCGCGAACGGCGCTCCCGACTGGCACACCTTCGCCGGCCTCGCCGTCGCCACCCTGCTCGCCACCATCGGCGTCCGCCGGCTCACCAGGCGCCCGAGCAGCCTCACCGCCGTCACCCGGCCGGTGCTGGTGCTGGTCAACCGGCTCCGGCGCCGGCCCGCCGACCACGGGCAGGATCGGGTGCAGGGCTTCCTCGAACAGTTGCGCGCCGCCCGGCTCACCCCCGGCCACGGCGCCGCCGCCGTCGTCTTCGCCCTGCTCAACTGGCTGCTGGACGCGGCCTGCCTGTGGTTCTGCTGCATCGCCGTCGGCGGCGGCACGATCAGCGCCGGGCAGCTGCTGCTCGCCTTCTGCGCGGGCATGGCCGCCGGGACGATCACCATCGTCCCCGGCGGCCTCGGCATCATCGACGGCGCCCTGATCCTCGGCCTGATCGCCGGCGGCATCGGCACCGAGATCGCGATCGCGGTCGTCGTCCTCTACCGCCTGATCACCCTGGGCTTCATCATCGGCGTCGGCTGGCTCTCCTACCTGGCGATCCGCCCGTCCGACCCCGCCGGCCGGCGTTCCTAGACGAAGTCGCGGTACTTCAGCTTCGCCCGGCGGCCGTCCGGGTGGTGCCAGACGATGCCCTCCTGCTTCGGGTGCGCGAGCAGCCACGCACGGAGTCCGTCCAGGTCGCGAGGGACGTCCAGGCGCTCGGCGTCCGCGTGGGCGACGAGCGCGTGTCCCCGTACCTCCTCGGGATTGCCGTTGATCTTCTCCCCGATGAGCTCGTAGGTGCCGGGCCGCCGCGCCTGCGGCGACCCGCCGACCGCCTCGGCGTGGTAGCGGGCATAGCTGGACTGCTCGATCGGCTCCCAGCCGACGGTCTTGCCGGTGTTCTCGTCGGTCATCACCGGCCGGTAGCCGGGCGGCCGCGTGCGCCCCGGCCGGACCTCGCGCCGCGCCCACCAGACACCGTCCTCGTCGAGCAGCACGCAGGTGCCGTCGTATTTGCGGGTAGCGATCCCCTCGCCGTCGAGGACCCACTGGCAGACGGGGTTGGCCTCGGGCAGCACGCGCTTGCGGTCGTTCGGGTCGCGCTGGAACAGCGTGGGAATCTTCTCCATGAACGTCATCTTCGCAGCGAGACAAAACGGATTTCAGTTCCCGTTCATCTATGATCATCGATAATGTGGCGCATGCGAACCCTCTCCCTCCGCATCCTGGTGACCACCGTCGCCGCCGCAGTGGCCACCGGAGCCGCCGCCACCCCGGCCGGCGCCGCAGCACTGCCGTCCCGCGCCACCTGGCTCGCCGACGTCCAGGCCGTCACCGACCAGGCCGCCGCCTACCTCGACACCCGGCTCCCCGCCACCGGCATCAAAGCGGCGATCGTCCTCGACATCGACAACACCGCGCTGCAGAGCAGATACAAGCCGTACGACGCCACCCCCAGCGTCCTCGCCCTCGCCCGCCAGGCCCGCGCCGACGGAGCGTCGGTGTTCTTCATCACCGCCCGCCCGGAGATCATCGAAGCCGCCACCGAACTCAACCTGAGCATCGTCGGATATCAGTGGACCGACCTCTACACCCGGCCCACCTTCGACTTCTCCGACAACCAGACCCTCAAGACCAAGGCCCGCACCGACATCGAGAAACGCGGCTACACCATCGTCGCCAACGTCGGTAACAGCGCCACCGACCTCGGCGGCGGGCACGCCGAACGCACCTTCAAACTGCCGGACTACGACGGCCAGCTGGACTAACCCCCGGCTCGGGCCCGGCGGAGGTCCCCCGCCGGGCCCGAGCGCCCCTCGCTCGGCCGTTACATTTTCCCGTTATGGTGCGCGGGTGACCTTCCGTCCCGGTGTCCCCGCAGCCTGCGGCTCCGGCTTTCCGGCGGCCTGCGTGTCCGCGGCCCGCGGCTCCGGTGCCGGCGCGGCGCCCGGTTCCGGGCAGCCTGTGGCTTTCGTCCGGGCGCGTCCGTGACCGAGGCCGCCGCCCAGGGGCAGACGTTGCGTCAGCTCGGCCCCACCGTCTACCTGCCGTCAGCGGTCTACTCCACCGGCATCGGCGCGGTCGCCCCGGTGATCGTCCTGACCGCGACCGGCCTCGGCGCCTCCCCGGCCGCCGCGGCCGTGGTGGCAGGCCTGCTCGGGCTGGGCCAGATCAGCGGTTCCCTCCCGGCCGGCATGCTGATCTCCCGGGCCGGCGAGCGCCGCACCATGCTCACCGCGTCCGCCTTCGCCGTACCCGCACTCCTGGCCTGCATGTTCGCCCCCAGCATCCTGCTGCTGGGCGCCGCCGTGGCGCTCCTCGGCGTGTGCGGTTCGGCCTGGTCGCTGTCCCGGCACGCCTACCTGACCGAGGCCGTCCGCCCCGAGTTGCGCGCCCGAGCCATGTCCACCCTCGGCGGCGTGGGCCGGATCGGCACGTTCACCGGCCCGTTCCTCGGCGCCGCCGCCATGCACGCGGCCGGCCTCGACGGCGCCTACCTGGTGGCGATCGCCGGCGTGGGCCTCGCCACCGCCGTGCTGATCTTCCTGCCCCCGGTCCCGCACGATCGAGCCGTCCCACCCGGCGCCGAACGCCCCACCCTCCGCCAGGTCCTCCGCGCCAACCAGCGCACCCTCCGCACCCTGGGCCTGGCCGTCCTGCTGGTCGGCGCGCTCCGGGCCTCCCGCCAGACGATCCTGCCGCTGTGGGGCGTCGCCCTGGACCTGTCCCCGGCCACCATCGGCCTGATCTACGGCGTCTCCGGCGGCATCGACATGCTGCTGTTCTACCCCGCCGGCAAACTCATGGACCGCTACGGCCGCCGAGCCGCCGCCGTACCCGCGATGGCCCTCCTCGGCATCGCCCACGCCCTCCTGCCGCTGGCCGGCGGCGTCACCGGCCTGACCGCTGTCGCGCTGCTCATGGGCGTCGGCAACGGCCTCAGCGCCGGCCTGGTGATGACCCTCGGCGCCGACGCGTCACCGTCCGCCGGCCGAGCCGAGTTCCTCGGCGCCTGGCGCCTCTGCTCCGACGTCGGCCAGGGCGGCGGCCCGCTCCTGATCGGCGCCATCACCGCCGCCGCGAGCCTCGCCACGGCGGCCGTCACCGTCGGTGGTTCCGGTCTCCTGGCCGCCTACCTGCTGCATCGTTGGATAAAACCCATGCGCGGTACGGCTGACCCCGCCCCGCCTTCCCACCCCGTCCGGTAGCTCCCCCGCGACGCCCGTTTCCCCTCCCGGCCCCGGCGCGCCCGCCGGGCGCCGGCCACCCATTCCAGTCAGTCCCGCGTCACCCCGTGGCTTCGTCGGTGAGGAGCAGGCCGTCGCCGATCAGGCGTACGTCGGGGATGCGGTCGCCGGGCTCGTAGGGGACGGCGGTGAGCGACCGGGAACCGTCGACGCGCAGACGCCGGCCCGGGTGGAGGACGTGACCGTCGGCGAGCATCGCGGCGAGCTGGTTGAGGATCTGGGCGGCCTCGCCGATCCCGGCCTCCGGAACCCCCATGATCAGGTCCGGGCGACCGAACTTGATCATTCCGCGGGTGTGTACCGCATGGCCGAAACCGGTCGCCGGCTCGCTCTCGGCCACCACGCTGATCTCCCGCAGGACCGTGAACGGCCGGTACGGGTCGAGCACGCCCACGGCCCGGCCCAGCGACCAACGGATCGGTTCCGGCTCGGAGAAGCGGACGGGCACGGGTCAGCGCCGGTACGTGATGCCACCGGCGAAGGCCAGCACCTCGTCCCGGCTGAGCGGGAACCGCCCCGGATCCCAGGTCACCGTGAGCACCCGCCCGCCCAGGTCGATGACCAGCGAACCGGAGTCGAGCCGCAGCGACGCGGCACGTCCCGCGACGGTGACCCGTTCCCCGCCGCCCACGAACGGCTCGTCGGCCACGAGGACGCACAGGCCGTCGGGCTCCCGCCGCCGAGTCACGTCCCGGTCGGTGAGGCAGACCTGGTCGGGACTCTGGTACTGGGTGCTCACGCGGACCGGCAGGACGCCGAACACGAACGGCGCCAGGCTCGTCCCCGCCATCGAGCCCATGCCGCCGTCCAGCCCGCGGGCGAACCGCAGCACCTCCGCCTCGGTGTGCCGTCCGCGACTGGTCACCTGCACCCAGCCGCCGACCTCCGGCATCTGCCATCGCACCGACACATACCGGTCGCCGGGGCCCGCGCCGGCCGTACGCACGGTCGCCGGAACGCCGTTGACCTCGGTGGCGTGCTCGCCGGTCGTCTCCGCGTCCCACGCCGGATCGACCACACCGATCTCGGCGGTCAGCACGTCACCGTTCCGCTCGTACCGGAGAACCTCGTTGGGCCCCATCTGGAGGACCTCCGGCCGGGTCCCGAGATCGGCGGGCACCCACGTCGGGCGGAGCGGGAAGAACGGCGCCGGCGCCCACATGCTGCGCTCCCACCCGACCGGCAGCGAGGGAGACGCCGCCGGCAACGGTTGCGGTCGCGGCGGGTCGGCGTCGTGACGCATCAGGGGTACGGCCAGAGCCGCCACCACCACAGCGACGCCCGCCCCGCCCGCTGTCAGCCGCCGGCGGCGCACGTCACGGCGTACCCCCGAGGTCACCTCCGTCAGGAGATCGGCGGCCGGTGGCCTCGCCGCCGCGGCCCGGTCGTGCAGGGTGACCCGCAGGTCTTCCTCGAGGGTCATGGCCTCACCTCTTCGATCGTGGCGGTCGCCAGGTCGGCCCGCAGCCGGGCCAGGGCGCGGGCGGCATGCACCCGGACCGTGCTGGGCGAGCACCGGAGCACGTCGCCGATCTGCCGGTCGTCGAGATCCTCGTAGTAGCGCAGCACCATGACGGCCCGCTGCGCGCGGGTGAGCCCGCCGAGCCGGGCCCACAGCTCGTCACGCAGCGCCTGCCCCTCGGTGAAGTCACCGGCGGCGGGCTCGTCGGGAACGGTCCCGGGACGCTCCCCGCTGGACCGGCGGCGCAGCCACGACACGTGCGAGCGGACCAGCGCCGTCCGGATGTAGCGGTCCGGCTGGTCGGCCTCGATGCGCCGCCACTGGCGGTACGCCTTGACCAGCACCTCCTGCACGAGGTCCTCGCCGAGGTGCCGGTCACCGCAGATCAGATAGGCGAACCGGCGCAGCGAATCCCCGCGGGCCCGTACGTAGTCCTCGAAGCCGCTGTGCACTGCCTCTCCCGCCGCCGGTTCGTCCGTCACACCTAGGACGCGCCGGGGAGCAGGATCCGCTTACCTATCCGGCGGGTGTCGTCGCCGCGGCGAATCGGATCACGTCGTCGCGCTTCAGGCGGATGCTCTCGTCCCACTGGATCAGCAGGGTCCGCCCGCCGTCCAGGTCGATCTGCAACTCGCCACCGGTCCGGTCCTTCTGGTAACGCGCGGTGCGGCCGGCCACGGTGACCGTCTCGGCGTCCGGGAGCTGCTTGATCCGTGCGGCCGAGCGGGGCAGCTCGACGCAGAGGCCGGTGGGCGGGACCGTCCGGGCCGCCACCTCCGGCGGGGCCAGGCACATGTTCCACGGGCTCTGCTGCTGCAGGGTGAGACCGGGCGGCACCTCGGCGAACGTGAACGGCGACGACGACGGCACCGAGCCGGGCACGAGGCCGCGGGCGAACCGCAGCACCTCCTCCTCGGTCCAGCCGCCCCAGCCGTGAGCCATCATCCGGCGGCCGTCGGCGAGCTGCCAGACCACGCCCGCGAAGTTCGGCGCGGTCCGGATCGTGGCCGCCCGGCCGCCGACGTCGCCCGGGTGCTCCTCGGTGAGGGGCGCGCCCCATCGGAGGCTCTGCGTGCTCACCTCCGCGCTGAGCGTCTTGGAGCCGCCGCCGTACACGTACTGGACCGTCAGCTCCGGGCCGCTGCGGAAGACGTTCGGCTCGGCCGGGTCGCCCGGCAGGTAGGACGGTTCGAACGGGAACACCGGCGCCGACCAGTCCGGCGGGTTCCACGGCGCGGGCGGCTCGTCACGGAGCAGGCGCGGCACGAACACCAGCAGGCCCACCACCACGGCGACGGCCCCGGCGGCCGCCAGGAGACGCCGCAGCCGGATCTCACCGGGCGTCAGGTCGCCGTGCCGGTCCTCCTCGGCCGGTGTCACGGCGTCGCCGAGCTCGGCGTAGCTGCCCACAGTAGATCTTCTCCCGGTCAGGATTGACTGGTCCACGGGCTGATCGCGACCTTGCCCGTGTTGCCGGCGTCGATGTGCAACGCGAGCAGGTGCCGCGGCTGCCCGGTCTTCTCGGCGACGCTCACGAACTCGCCGACCGCCACCGTCTCCGCATCGGTCGTCAGGTTGCGCCACACCAGCAGCGCGTGGACCGTCTCACCGGGCTCGACGGTCAGCCGTGCCGGCTCGACCTGCCACGGCGGCAGGGCGGTCACCTCGCCGACACCGTGCAGGACCCGCACATCGAGCGGCTTGCGGTCCTCGTCGAGGACGCCGAGGTCCGGATAACCCATGATCTGGTACGCGTTATCGCCGCAGTTGCGCAGCCGGATCCCCACGGCGCGCAGCCCGGACGCCGCGTCCCCCTCGCCGACCGAGATTTCCCGCCCGTCGACACACCGGGGCACCGGATCGGGGAGCCGCACCGCGGACGCCGACGGCACGGGCCGGGCCGGAGTCGACCGCCCGGTCTCCGGAACGGGCACGGTGCCGGGCGGCGCACAGGCGCTGAGCAGGACCAACGCGACGATCGGCGATAGCGGGCGCAAGACGGAGATATTCATGGGTACGGGGAGGATAGCCCGGCTAAGGTGTCGGCCGTGGCCCCGAACCATGAGATGAGCGCCGGTTGAGTCAGCAGCGCGTCTACTACCTGCTCACCGCGGTTTCCGGTTTCCTGTGGACTTTCGCGTTCACCCTGCTGCTCGTCTTCCACGTGCAGGTGGCGCACCTGTCGCCGGTGCAGCTGGTGCTCGTCGGCACCGTCATGGAGATCACCTGTTTCCTCGGCGAGGTGCCGACAGGAGTGCTCGCGGATGCCCGGTCGCGCACTCTGTCCGTACAACTAGGGCTGATTTTGATCGGTCTTTCGCTGTTGTTGCAGGGTGGTCTGCCGACGTTCGGCTGGATCCTGGCGGCGCAGGTCGTGTGGGGGATCGGGTACACGTTCACGTCCGGGGCGATCGAGGCGTGGATCGCCGACGAGGTGGGCGAGGAGCGGCTGACCCACGTGTTCCTGCGCGGGCAACGGCTGGAGCTGGGCGCGATGGTCCTCGGATCGGCCGCCGCGGGTGCGGTCGGGCTGCTCGGCCTGCGGCTGCCGATGCTCCTCGCCGGTGTCGGCTATCTCCTGCTCGCCGTGGTCCTCGTGGCACTGATGCGGGAACCGCGCTTCCGGCCGGCCGCCGCGGACGAGCGCCTCACCTTCGGCCTGATGCGGGCCACCTTCACAGCCGGCGTGCGGCAGGCCCGGCAGCGGCCGCTGGTCCGCTCGTTCCTGCTGGTCAGCCTGCTCGTCGGGCTGTCCGGGGAGGCGTTCGACAGGCTGTGGACGGCGCACCTGCTGGACGTCTTCGCGCTGCCGCCGGTGCTCGGGGTGTCGTCCCCGGCCGTCTGGTTCGCCGGGCTGGCCATCGTCGGCCAGCTGATCGGGCTGGGCGCCAACTACGCCGTCGAACGAGCGGGGCTGACCGAATCCGGTCACCTGCCCCGGCTGCTGACGATCCTCGTGCTCGTGCAGGTCGCCGGGATGATCGGCTTCGCCCTCGCCGGGGCGCTGTGGGCGGCGGTCGGCGCGCTGTGGGCCCGCAACGCGGCGCGGGCGCTGTCCGGGCCGCTCGAATCCGCCTGGCTGAACCGGGGAATCGACTCGTCCACCCGCGCCACAGTGCTCTCCGTGAACAGCCAGTTCGACGCGATCGGGCAGGTCGCGGGCGGGCCGCCGCTCGGTGCGCTGGCCGGGCGGACGTCCATCCCGGTCGCGTTGCTGGTGTCCGCCGGTCTGCTGGCGCCGGCCGCCTGGATCTTCGCACGGCTCGGCCGGAGGACCGCGGCGTTAGCGCGGCCTTAACGTTCACACAGCGCGCCCATAGTGATCTTCCCGCGATTGTTCTCCCGGTCCGGAACACCGGACGCACGAACCGTCGAAGGGAAGAACGATGAAGCTCAAGAAGAACATGGCCGCGGTGATGATGACTGCCTGTGTGGTGGCGGCCCTCGGATTCGGTGGCGTCGCGTTCGCCTCCGGCGGCTCCGACGACATCCGCCCGTCGGCGTCGGCCGGCCCGTCGCCCACCGCCGACGACTCGGTGGACGTGTCCCCGTCCCCGTCTCCCTCCTCGTCCTCTCCCACCTTTTCCGCTTCCCCCTCCGATGACTCGTCCCCGTCTCCCTCCTCGTCCTCTCCCTCCTCTTCCGCTTCCCCCTCCGATGACTCGTCCTCGTCGTCCGCAGGCGGGACGGCGGTGACGGCTTCGCAGGCCAAGTTGATCGCGATCCGGGCGGCCGGCGGTGGACGGGTCGAATCCGTCGAACGCGAGACCGAGCACGGCCGCCTGGTCTGGGACGTCGACGTGATCGTCAACGGCGTCGAGCACGACATCGACGTGGACGCCGCCACCGGCGAGGTGACCCGCCACCGCACCGACGGCTCCCGCGGCCGCAGCGGCAGCGGCAGCGACGACCGTAGCCGCGGCAGCTCCGGCAGCGACGACCGTGGTCGTGGCAGCGACGACCGGGGCAGCGACGACCGGGGTCGTGACGACAGCGGCAGCCACCACGGCCGGGGAAGCGACGACAAGGGCGGCGACGACAAGGGCGGCCGAGGCCGCGGCAGCGACGACTGACCTCCCCCCGATCCGGCCCCGCCTCCCCGCGGGGCCGGTCCCGCTCCGCCGCTCGAGCCGGCCGGGGGCTGGTTGTGGCTGCTTGGAGGGGAGCCGGCCGGCGGCGGGATCAGGGGGCGGTGAGAGTCAGGCGGATCACGGCGCCGGGTGTGCCCGGCGGGCTCAGGTCGAAGGCAGCCGCCACCTGGCGGGCGATGTCCAGGCCCAGCCCCGTCGAGCCACCCCCGGAGGCCCCCCGCCCGGTGGCGAGCGCCGCCGGAAACCCCGGCCCGTCGTCGGCGACGGTCAGCACCGCCCCGCCCTCCGGCAGGGCGGCGAGGCCGACCGACAGCGCCGTCCCGTCCGGCGTGTGCGCGAACACGTTGCCGAGCAGCGCGTCCAGCGCCGCCGCCAGATCGTCGGCGGGCACCGCGACCGGGGCCGGCCCGGACGGCAGCTCCTGGTGGAGGGCCCGCCCGGTGTCCTCGGCCAGCACGGCCCAGAACGCGACCCGCGCGGCGACCACCGCCGTGGCGTCGCAGCCGGCGAGCCGGACGGGGGCGTCGGCCCGGCGGGTCTGCTGGATGACCGAGGTGACGGCGCGGGCCAGTTGATCGGTGGCGGCCGCGACCCGGGCCGACTCGTCGGCGTCACGCAGCGACTCGGCTTCCAGCCGGAGCGCGGTGAGCGGCGTGCGCAGCCGGTGCGACAGGTCGGCGACCCGTTCGCGTTCGGCGGCGAGCAGGTCCTGGATGCGGCCGGCGAGATGGTTGAGCGCCCCCGCGACCTCGCGTAGTTCGGGTGGCCCGGACTCCTCGGCGCGGGCGGTCAGCTCCGCGCCGGCCAGGCGGTGCGAGACGGCGGAGAGTTCACTGATCGGCCGGATGATGGCGCGGGCCAGACGGTCGGCGACGAACAGGCCGAGCAGCACCAGGGTGACGCCGAGGGCGGCGAGCGTGGCCCAGGCGCGGGTGACGCCGCGGGTCAGCTCGGCCTCGGTGACCAGGGTGCGGATCACCACGGTGGCGCCGCCCGCGCCGACGACCGGCACGACCAGTTCCCGGCCGGCGGCGGTGGCGACGGTCAGCGAGCCGTGCCGGGCGGCGGCGAGGAGCACGGCGGGGGTGGGTTCGGCGGGGGCGCCGAGGACGTCGCCGTCCGGCAGGAAGACCGTGACGGGTACGGTCTGCGCCTCCACCGTGAGCCGCAGCGCCCCGGTGTCCCCGGTGGCGGCGAGCGGCACGATCGACTGGACGACGTCGTCGGCGCGGCCCAGCGCCCGATCCTGCGCGACCTGCCGGATCAGCACCGCGAGCGGCACCAGGAAGGCCAGCAGCATGAGCACCGTCGTCGCCGCGACCAGCAGCGTCAGCCGGGCTCTCACGCCGGCTCGCTGAGCTTGACGCCGACCCCGCGGACGGTGTGCAGGTAGCGGGGCTCCTGCGCGGTCTCGCCTAGTTTGCGGCGCAGCCACGACAGGTGCACGTCGACGGTCTTGTCGGCCCCGCCGTACGGCACCTGCCACACCTCGCTGAGCAGCTCCCGCTTGGTGACCACCTGCCCGGCCCGCAGCGCCAGATGATGCAGCAGGTCGAACTCACGCGGGGTCAGCTCGACGCCGGTGCCGTCCAGAGTGACCGTGCGGGCGGCCGGGTCGATGCGCAGCCCGCCCACCTCGAGGACCGGGGCGGCCTCGGCGCCGCCACCCCCGCCGCGCCGGAGCACCGCCCGGACCCGCGCGTCGAGCTGGGCGGCGGTGAACGGTTTCACCACGTAGTCGTCGGCGCCCGCGTCGAGCAGGCGCACCATCTCGGTCTCCTCGTCGCGGGCGGTCGCCACGATCACCGGGATCCGGCTGACCGCGCGGAGCATGCGCAGCAGTTCCCGCCCGTCGAGGTCGGGCAGGCCCAGGTCGAGCACGATCAGGTCGGGCCGTTCGGCGAGGGCGGTCTGCAGTCCCTCCATCGCCGCGGCGGCCGCCGCCACGGCGTGCCCGCGGTCCCGCAGCGCGCGCAGCAGGGTGGTACGGATCGCCGGGTCGTCCTCGATGAGCAGGAGTCTCGCCACGGCTGCACGGTAGCCCCTGAGCCGGGCGGATCCACCGTTCTTAACCTTCCCTTAGCGGTGTCCGGTGCCCGGCTTAGCGTCCGGCGGCGGATAGTGACCGGGTGCGACTCATCGACCGGCTGGGCCGGCTTCCCCTGGTCATCGTCCTGGGCTGGATCGTCGCGGCGTTCCTCGCGGTGATGGTCGGCGTGGTCGGGATCGGCCTGGTCGGCTCGGGTCTGCTGACGCCCCGGCAGGGCGCCGCGGTCACCGAGGAGGAGGTCCGGCAGGCGCTGGAGGAGACCTCGGCGGAACCGTCGTCGTCGCGGCTGCCGTCGCCGTCCCCGTCCTCGCCCCCGTCGCCGGACCAGGGCACGGCCCGGTCCTTCCCGACGGCGGGCGGCATCGTGGTCGCCGAGTGCGACCGGATCCTGTCCCTGTCGCCGGCCCAGGGGTTCGAGGTGCACGAGCAGGACGACGACGAGGGCGAGTTCCGGGCGGTCCGCGGCCGTGACCGGGTGAAGGTCGAGCTGACCGGGTGCGATCAGGGGACGCCGCGGCTGCGGATCCGGGCCGACGACTGATCAGCGTTCGCGGGTGCCGCTTCCCCGCCGGCGCGTGTGGCGGACAATCGGAGCATGCTGCGTGTGGATCACGGTGTCGTCTCCGGCACCTTCAGCCTGGACGGTCAGACCTTCGACGTCGACAACAACATCTGGGTGGTCGGCGACGACGACGAATGTGTGGTGATCGACGCCCCGCACGACGTGGACGCGATCCTCGCGGTGGTGGGGGAGCGCCGGCTGGTGGCGATCGTCTGCACCCACGCCCACGACGACCACGTCCGGGTCGCGCCCGAGCTGCGCGAGCGGACCGGCGCGCCGATCCTGCTGCACCCGGCGGAGTGGCCGCTGTGGGAGCTGACCCACGGCCGTGACGTGTGGTGGAACATCGATCTCGCCGACGGCGCCCGGATCGAGGTGGCCGGGTCGACGCTGGAGGTGCTGCACACGCCGGGTCACGCTCCGGGCGCGGTCTGCCTCTACGCGGCCGAGCTGGGCGAGGTCTTCACCGGTGACACGCTGTTCAACGGCGGCCCGGGCGCGACCGGCCGGTCGTACTCGGATGCCGATCTGATCGTCGACTCGATCCGGAAGCGGCTGTTCGCGCTGCCTCCGTCGACGGTGGTGCACACCGGCCACGGCGACGACACGACGATCGAGGCGGAGGCGTCCCGGCTTCAGTAGCACCCTGCCCCTACCATCGGCGTCACGTCGACAGGGAGGGGAATCGATGTCCGGCCGCGGTCGACTGCTGCGCTCCCTGTTGACCGCGGACGTGCTCCTCCGCCTGGCCGCCGTGGTGCTGGCCGGGCTGATCGTGATCCGCTCGCTGCTCGCCGGCGCCGCCGGTCTCTGGTCGATCGTGCTGGTCCTGGCGTCGGCGGCGGCCTTGTGGGCGCTGCTGCGGCTCGGCGTGCGGGTACGGTCGGTGCTGGCCGACGCGACCGCCGACGCGCCGAGCCTGCCGTCGTTCATCGCCGACCGCCCCCGCTCCCGGCTCGCCGCGATCCTCGCCCTGCTGGTGCTGATCGTGCACGCCGGCATCACCGGTTATGTCGGGGTCTGGACCATCCTGGTGACCGTGGCGCTGGCCGCGATCGCCACCCTGCTCAGCCCCAACCTGCGGCTGGTCCTGGTGCTCGGCACCACGGCCGTGGTCTTCGCCGCGGCGACCGTCTTCGTGGCCACGTTCTTCCAGGGCAGCACCGAGGCCCGCGCGCTGGCCGTGTCGCTGGCCGCGGTGATCCTGCCGGTGCTCGTCTCCGACAAGCTGGTGGGCCTCTTCAAGCAGCCCGCCCTGACGATCACGCATCAGGCGGTGCTGGCCGTGCTGACGCTGCTGCTCGGCTATCTCGGCTGGACCCGCGCGGACTGGCTGCCCGGCGTCATGCACAACTGCTACACGCTGCCCACCTCGACCGGCATCACCGTGCTGCGGGCGACCGCCGACGGCACCCGCTGCTACGGCCTGCTGGACACCGCCGACGCCGGGGTGTTCGCCGCGACCGCCTTCGGCCGCGACCCGGTCACCACCGCGCTGGAGCGCCGTATCCTGGCCGCCAACAGGCCGCTGGAGCCCGCCGACCTGACGGTGGTCTGGCTGGGCGCGCTCTCCTGCGACCCGCCGCCCGGCGGGGGGACCGGCTGTGCGGACGGCCGCGACTACCCGTCCGAACGCGATCAGCTGCGGGCCATGCTCTTCGCCCAGAAGCACATCGAGGACACCACCGATCACCGCCTGCACGTGGTGATCGCCGACGCCACCCAGGACGTCCGGCACGCCGGCGACATCGCCAAGATGATCATCGAGCAGCGTGACGCGCTCGGCCCGCGGCTCGTGGTGATCGGCGGCGGCGACAGCCGGGACACCACGCAGACCGCGATCAGCAGCCTGCTCGGCGCCGGGATCCCGTTCATCGCCCCGAACCTGCTGGCCGACTTCGGCGCGCCCGGCCGCCCGTTCGTCGACCGGGCCGGCTACCTGCAGCTGGCGCCGCCCAATCTGGAGTACGCCACGGACACCGCGGTCCGCCTCTCCGACGAGTTCCCGGACGGCTACCGCCTCGACATCTACCAGCAGCCCAACGCCACCGACCTCTACACCACGTCGCTGGTCAACGACCTGCTGGCCGCGGTCGCGCCGAACGACAGGGCCAGCACCCGGCACCTCCCGGCGCTGGACCGGATCGACGAGACGATCTGCGACGACACCGACGGCCCGCCCACTGTCGTCTACTTCGCCGACCGCTGGACCCGGTTCGCCGACTTCGTCCAGCGGATCAAGGAGGTGTGCGGCCACGCCCGCCCGCGCCTGGTGATCGCCGACGGCTCGGTCAGCCGGTTCATGGCCAACTACCAGATGCGTGCGGTGAGCATGGCCGACTGGCCGGTCGACTACTACGTCGGCGGTCCGGGCTGCTCCGCGCTCACCGAGTCGTCGCTGACCGTCCTCACCGGCCAGATCCAGCATTTCCACGACCTGTTCGGGATGGCGAAGGAGGACCGTTTCACCTGCGCCGACCGGGCGCCGGAGGCCGCCGCGAGCGGCGAGTTGCGCGACGCCTGCACGCTCGACGCCGCCGCGAAGATGACGAGCCAGCCCTGCCTGCCCAACGACCTGGGCGGATTCCTGCTGCCGGCCTGGGACGCGGTCGTCCTCGCCGACGCGCTGCTGCCGAACACCGGCCGCGACAGCCGGCCCGCGCCCGCCGACTATCTGGCCGGCCTGAAGGTCACCGATCTGCAGCTGTCCACGACCGGCTCGATGGCCACGGTCACCGGTGGCCGGCTGGTCAAGGCGACCGTCCCGGTGCTTCTCTGGCACGTCGACCCGCTCAACGACCCGGCCCGCGTCTGGGAGCGGCCCAGCCCCACCCTGCTGCTTCCGGCGGAGAAGACCCCTTAGGGGTACGGTCCACCCCGCCCGCCGAACCACCCACTCCCGGGCCTACCTCGCGACGCGGGCGTCCGGTCCCGCCCGTCAGCGCGCCTTTCGGGCGAAGGCGTTCGGTTGCGGCCTCACCCCCGGGCAGCGCGTCCAGTGTCCTCGCCCGGTGCCGTCGGCGCTGGGTTTTCCCGGACTCCCGAGACGGTCCGAAATGTTTCGAATACGTTGCGTTTCGGCACGCGGGCAGGTCATCGGGGATCCGCCCGCAGACCGAGGGGAGACATTCCATGAGCACGGCGACGTACGCACCGACCAATCCGGCGACCTCGCTCGGAGATCCGATGCGCTCCGGGTTCGGGCTCGACCCGCAGATGGGGCAGTACGGGCAGCAGTACGGCCAGTTGAGCGCCGCGCACCTGTACCAGCAGAACCCGCTCCAGAGCCTGTTGCAGCAGCAGAGCCCGTTCCAGGGTTCGTTCCAGCAGCAGAACCCGCTTCAGGGTCTGTTGCAGCAGCAGAGCCCGTTCCAGCAGCAGAGCCCGTTCCAGCAGCAGAATCCGTTCCAGCAGCAGAACCCGTTCCAGCAGCAGCAGCTCCAGCAGGCGATCGCCCAGCACGTGCAGCAGACCATCGCCCAGCAGGTGCAGCAGGCACAGATCCAGCAGGCCATCGTGCAGCAGGTGCAGCAGCAGCAGATCCAGCAGGCGATCGCCCACCAGATCCAGCAGCAGATGATCCAGCAGGCCATCGCCCGGCACTGGCAGCAGGGCCACCCCGGCGCCTACGGCGGCTTCGGCTCGCCGTACGGCCAGCAGATGTGGAACTGACCCGGAGCCGGCCGTGACCTACATCAGCACGATGCCGTTCGGGCCTTTCGTGGCGGAACCTCCCGTCGAGGCGATGCGGCAACCGGCGGCTGCGAGCATTCAGCGGTGCTACCGCTGGCTGGAGGCGGCCTCACCGGTCCTGCCGCAGGTCGCGGCCCTGGCGCCGGGCCTGGTCACGGCCGTTCAGCAGTACGCGGCACAGCAGTACGCGGCCAGCCTGCACCAATCGGTCGCGGTGCTCCAGACGGTGCAGCATCTGCGCGCCACCGTCCCGGGCCTGCCCGCTCTGTAACGCATCGAACCACCGCGGCCGGATCCGCTCACCGGATCCGGCCGCACCCTCACGAACCGAATCGAGTCTTCGATGACCGACCACAACTCCGCCGTCCCGGTCGGCTCGCGGCGCGAGCGCTACCTGGTGGCGCCGCTCGGCGCCCCGCACGAGGCCGACCACCTCCTCGCCCGGCTGGGCGAGGACCCCGCCACCACCGTCCACCGTGTCGTCTCCACCGCGCCCAGCTTCGCCGTGGTCGAGATGGACGCCGACCGGGCCGCCATGCTCACCGCCTCCGGCGCCGCCCACGTCGAACCGGACCTGCCGCTGCGCTGCGCGAGCCCGATGCCCGACCCGTCCGTCTCGCCGTCCGGCGGCGTCGCCCGGGTCCCGTTCCTGGTCACCGGCAGCGACGGCCGCCCCCTGGAGGGCGCCGAGATCTACCTGATGAACGAGACGTTCCTGCTGCGCGGGGTGACCGCCCAGGACGGCACCGTGACGATCGACGCCCCGGCCGGAGTGCTGCACGCCCTCGACGGGGTGCACGTCAAACCCCGTCAGGACTACTGGGCGGTCTGGCTGGGCCGTCCCGAACTGACCGCCGACGCGCCCAACCTGGTGACCTGCCCGTCGTTCGCCGAGACGTTCCCCGGGTTCCCGCAGCGGCCGCTGGACGGCTGGGCGCGCCGGGCCATGCGGTTCGACGCCCTCCCGCCGACGTTCCGCGGCGACGGGATACGCATCGCGATCGTCGACTCCGGCGCCTCCGTCGAACACCCCGACCTCGCCGGCCGGGTCGTCGGCGAACGCGACCAGTGGGAGGACCCGCTCGGCCACGGCACCCACGTCGCCGGCATCATCGGCGGCGCCGACGACGGCCACGGCATCGTCGGCGTGGTCCCGGAAGCGGTGCTGCACTCCTACCGGGTTCTGCCGGACGGCCGGTTCAGCGATCTGATCGAGGCGATCGACAGGTGCATCGCCGACAACGTCGACGTCATCAACCTCAGCCTCGGCAACGCGCAGCCGTCACCCCTGGTGGCCCGCCGCATCGAACAGGCCCGCCAGGCCGGGATCGCCTGCGTGGCGGCGGCCGGCAGCTCCGGCGGCCCGGTCATGTTCCCGGCGTCGCTGCCGACGGTGCTGGCGGTCGCGGCGATCGGCCGGCTCGGCGATTACCCGCCGGAGAGCTACCACGCCACCCGGGTGTACGGCGTACCCACCGTCGAGGGCTACTTCTCCGCGTCGTTCACCTGCCACGGCCCGGAGATCGACGTGTGCGCGCCCGGAGTGGCGATCGTGTCGTCGGTCCCGGCCGCCGGATACGCCGCCTGGGACGGCACGTCGTGCGCCGCCCCGTACGTGACCGGCCTCGCCGCCCTGCTGCTCGCCCACCACCCCGACTTCCGGGGCGCGGCCCGCGACAGCGCCCGCGTGGACCACCTGTTCGAGCTGATCCGCGGAAGCTGCCGCCCGCTGCCGTTGGGCGACCCGACCCGCAGCGGCGCCGGCCTTCCCGACGCGGTCGCCGCCCTCGGCCTGGTCCCACCGGTCACCACGAGCCCACCGGCCCACCCCATCCTGGCCGAACTCTGGACCATGATGGCCCAGTCCGGCCTCATCCCGGTCAGCGTCCCCACCGTGGCCCACGCCCACTTCGCCCAGCTGCCCCCGCCGATACCCACCCACCTGCCGCCCCCCATGGCCACCCACCTGGCCACCCCGCCGGCCCCCCACTTCAGCACCTCGCCGGCCGGCCCGTTCCCGTTCGGCACCTCCGCGGGCCCACCGATGACCGGCCCGTTCGCCACTCCCGCGGGTTCACCGCTGGGTGGCCCGTTCGGCGCTTCGACAGGTTCGCCGATGGGCGGCTCGTTCGCCGCCTCCACCGGATCACCGACGGATTTCCCGACCCACTTCGACGGCGGCGAGCCGGCACAGGACGGTGACAAGAACCGACCGAGCCGAATCACCCTGACCGCCCCGGCAGGCGAACCACTCGACCCGCTCCGCGCCGCCATGCGTTCAGCGGGCCTGCTACCCCAAACCCACTGAGGATCACCCCCGCCGGCCCGCACAGCTGTTTGACCCGCGTTGAAACGGCTCTGTCCGCCGGCCGGGAAGACCCCGGCTGTTTCGCGGCGGCCGTTACGACCCCGGGTGGCTGGCCGCCGCCCGGCCGGCACCCACGGCTGTTTCAGGCTGTGACAGCGCTGGCCGGCAGGCGGCGGGCGGCTGTTGGTGGGCGGGTGGGCGTACGAGGAGAAGGGGTGAGAGACACGCCCACCTGACGTCGACGGAGCCGGACGCGCGGGTTAGGCTGCCCTAACCTCACAAGGGGCGGGTGGACATGGCGCAGCCGGAATCGCTGGCGGAGTTGCTGAACGGGCGACGGGCGGCGGTGGATGCCTCGTTGCCCGCGGTCGGGTTCGGGGGTGGGTGGCTGGCCTTCGGTGAGTCGATCTGGGGCGGGGCCGTCTCGGCGGTGGTCGTGGCGATCGGGTTGTCGGTCTGGCGGCTGCGTAAAGGGGATAAACCGCGCGCTGTGCTGATCGGGCTGTTCGTGGTGTGTGTGGCCGCGCTGATCGCGCTCCACACCGGGCGGGCGGAGGATTTCTTCCTGTTGCAGCTGCTCAGCAACGGGGCCAGCGCGCTCGCCTGGATCATCAGCATCGTCATGCGGTGGCCTCTGCTGGGCGTCGTCGTCGGTACGGTGCTCGGGCAGCGGACCCGGTGGCGGCGTGATCCCGTGCTGCTCAAGGCGTATTCGCGGGGCAGCTGGGTGTGGGTCGTGCAGTATGTGATCCGGCTTGCCGTGTTCGTGCCGCTCTATCAGGCCGGGCAGATCGCCGCTCTCGCGACGGCGCGGGTGGCGTTGTCCGGGCCGCTGGTCGCCGCGTGCCTGGCGGTGAGCTGGTGGGTGATCCGCCGTAACCTGCCGGCGGACCACCCGGGCCTGCGTCATCCGGTGACCGGCGACGAGCCGGCGCCAACCGCGTCGTAGGACGGCTCAGAAGGCCTTCTCGTAGAGTTCGCGCAGCCCGATCGCGTCGGCCTCACCGCTGTAGCCGCAGATCAGGATGCTGCCGTCGGCGGCCGAGACGAGATAGTCCGTGCCTTTCTCGAACTTTCCGCTGCCGAGCATGGTCTCGGACGTCTCACCCTCCTGGGCGACGGTGACCCGGTCGGCCGGCCGACCCCGGAAGACGCGGGTGACGCTCAAGGTGACCTGACCGTTTTCGATCGTCTCCACCGTTCCTTCGAAGGCGAAGTCGGCGGACTCGGCGAGACGCTGCGGTTCCGGCGCCCGGCACTTGGCCTGCGCGCCGGAGGCGGTGAGGGAGACGACCGCCGCCGAGGCGGCCGGGCCGGGGGAGACGACGGCTGCCGACGCTGTCGTAGTGGGCGCGGCCACCGGGTTGATCGGAGTTGATGGCCTGGTCACCGCCCAGGCGGCACCGCCGGCGATCAGGACCAGCGCGGCGGCGACGGGCAGCGCCCACCGTCGGGTGTTGCGGGACATGGCTTCCTCCACGAGTCGCGCGACCTGGGCGGGGGATGCCGGTTCCAGCGATGCGGCCGGGTCGGTACGCCGCAGTCGGGCCCGCAGATCGTCGTCGTCGGTCACGGCCGGCTCCCCTCTGTCGACTCCTCATGTCCGGATGCGGTCATGGTCTTTCGCAGTTTTTCCTTGGCCCGGTGCAGCCGGATCGACGCCGCGTTGGCGGTGATGCCGAGGACGACGGCGATGCCGGCGGGGGCCAGGTCCTCCCACGCCCACAGCCGCAGGATCTCGGCTTCCTCGGGCCGGAGCCGGCGCAGGGCCGCGGCCAGGTCGTCGTCGGCGGGGCCCGGGCCGTCGACGATCTGCGGTGGCGGGTCGAGCCGGGAGATCCGGGCGAGCAGCCGGAACTGGCGGCGCTGTCCGCGTTCGGCGTTGGCCAGGCAGAGGCGGGCCACGCCGTACGCCCAGGGCAGGTGTTCGGCCGGCATCTCGTCGAGCCGGCGCCAGCAGATCAGCAGCGTCTCGGAGAGCACGTCGTCGGCGGTCGCCGGGTCGGTGCGCCGGGCCAGGTAGCGCCGGACCGCGTCGATCACCGCCGGCGCCAGGGTCTCGAACCGCGCCCGGCGCGAGTCCACGTTCACGGGGTCCACCCTGTCTCATGTCCGGCACGGGGGCGGTTCTTTCACGGGCCGGCGGGGTGTTTTTTCACGGCCAGTGCAAGGATACTGACCGGTAACTCAGCGTCGGGAGAGAGCCATGCGGACCGCGTACCGGACATGCCCGTTCTGTGAGGCCGCCTGCGGTCTCGCGCTGACCGTCGACGGCGACCGGGTGACCGCCGCCCGCGGCGACCGTGAGCACGTCTTCAGCCAGGGTTTCGTCTGCCCCAAGGGTGCGATGTTCGGGCAGCTCACCCACGATCCGGACAGGTTGCGTCAGCCGCTCGTCAACGGCCGCGAGGCCTCCTGGGACGAGGCCTTCGACGCGGTCCGGGCAGGTCTTCGCCCGATCCTCGAGAGGTACGGCCCGAATGCGCTGGCCGTCTATCTCGGCAACCCGAACGCGCACACCATGTCGGGCGGCCTCTACGTCACCCCGCTGCTGCGCGCGCTCGGCAGCCGCAACGTCTACTCGGCGAGCACCGTCGACCAGATGCCGAAACACGTGTCGTGCGGCTACCTGTTCGGCAATCCGCTGATCATCCCGGTGCCGGACGTGGACCGTACCGCCTTCCTGCTGATCCTCGGCGCCAACCCGTGGGAGTCGAACGGCAGCCTGGCGACCGCCGCCGACTTCCCGGGCCGGTTGAAGGCGCTGCAGGCCCGGGGCGGCCGGTTCGTGGTCGTCGACCCGCGCCGTACGGTGACCGCCTCGCACGCCGACGAGCACCTGTTCATCCGGCCGGGCGCGGACGCGTTCCTGCTGTTCGGCATCGTGCACACGCTGTTCGCCGAGGGCCTGGTCGACCTCGGTGACCTGGCGGAGCACGTGACCGGCGTCGACGAGGTCGGTGCGCTGGCCGCCGGTTTTGCCCCGGAGGCCGTCGCCGACGCCTGCGGGATCCCGGCCGAGCGGATCCGCGGCCTGGCCCGTGAGCTGGCCGCCGCGCCGACCGCCGCGGTCTACGGCCGGATCGGCACGTGCACCGTCGAGTTCGGCACCATCGCGAGCTGGCTGGTCGACGTGATCAACATTCTGACCGGCAATCTCGACCGGCCCGGCGGTGTCATGTTCCCGCTCGCCCCGCACCTGGCCGAGGAGGCGAAACGGGGGACGGGTTTCCGGGTCGGGCGCTGGCACAGCCGGGTCCGCAACCTGCCCGAGGTCAAGGGTGAGCTGCCGGTCGCGACGCTCGCCGACGAGATCGAGACGCCCGGCGACGAGCAGGTCCGGGCGCTGCTCACGATCGCCGGGAACCCGGTGCTGTCCACTCCGAACAGCGGGCGCCTGGACCGTGCGCTGGGCGGGCTCGACTTCATGGTCAGCATCGACCCCTACCTGAACGAGACGACCCGGCACGCCGACGTGGTGCTCCCGCCGACCGACGCGGCGCGGAAGGGCCACTACGACTTCTCGTTCCTGGCCCTGTCGGTGCGCAACTTCGCGGCGTACTCCCCGCCGGTCCTGCCGCCCGATCCGTCGGTGCCCGACGAGTGCGACATCCTGGCCCGTCTCACCCTGATGATCTCCGGCCGGCCGGACACCGATCCGGCGCCGCTGCACGACATGCTGCTCCAGCAGGCGCTGCGGAAGGCGCCGGCCGAGATCCACGACCGGATCACCGGCGACCACCCGGCCGAGCGGCTCCTGGACGTGGCGTTGCGCACCGGGGCGTACGGCCTGAGCCTCCAGCAGCTGCTCGACAACCCGCACGGCATCGACCTGGGGCCGTTGCGGCCGCGGATCCCGGCGGTGCTGCGTACGCCGTCCGGCACCGTCGAGCTGGTGGCGCCGCCGCTGGCCGGGGAGACCGCCCGGCTGCACGCCGCCCTGACCCGCCGCCACGACGACCTGGTGCTGGTCGGCCGCCGCCACCTGCGTTCGAACAACAGCTGGATGCACAACGTGCCCGCGCTGATCAAGGGCCGGGACCGGTGCACGCTGCAGGTGAGCCCGGCCGACGCCGATCGTCTGTCGCTGGTCGACGGCGAGCCCGCGCAGGTCACGTCGCGGGCCGGGGCCCTGACGGTCCGCGTGGAGGTCACCGACCGGCTCATGCCCGGGGTGGTCAGCCTGCCGCACGGCTGGGGTCACGACGTACCCGGAACGCGCCTCTCCGTCGCCGCCACCGCGCCCGGCGTCAACTCCAACATCCTCACCGACGAGCTGGTCATCGACCCGCTCTCCGGCAACAGCGTCCTGAACGGCATCCCGGTCGAGCTGAAACCCGCATAGGACCGGCCGGCGCCCAGGGCTGTCCCCGGCCCGCCGGGACAGCCCTGACGACCGGCCGGGTCAGATCCAGCCCATGCGCTGGGCCTGGTGGATCGCGGTCAGCCGGTTGGGCGCGCCGAGCTTGGTGATCGCGCTCGACAGGTAGTTGCGGACCGTGCCCTCGGTCAGGTGCAGGCGGGACGCGATGTCGGCGACCGAGGCGCCCGAGGCGGCGAGCGCGAGAGCGTCCCGCTCCCGGTCGGTGAGCGGGCTCTCGCCGGCCATCATGGCGGAGGCGGCCAGCTCCGGGTCGAGGTAGCGGCCGCCGGCGTGGATGCGGCGGATCGCCTCGGCCAGCTCGGCGCTGGAGGCGTCCTTCGGGATGAACCCACGGACCCCGGCGGCGATGGCCCGGCGCAGATATCCGGGCCGGGCGAACGTGCTGAGGATCAGCATGGCCCGGCCGGGCAGCAGTTCGGCGACGCTGAGGCCGTCGAGGCCGGGCATCTCGATGTCGAGGACGATCACGTCCGGGTCGTGGGCGGTGACGGCGGGCAGCACGTCGTCGCCGCGGCCGCACTGGGCGACCACCGTCAGGTCCTCCTCGAAATCGAGCATCATGGCCAGCGCCTCCCGGATGAGGTGCTGGTCGTCGGCGAGCAGGACACGGATCATGCGACTTCCCAGGAGGAGGAGACGGCGGCGGGGACGGTCGCCCGGACCACGAACCGGCCGTCACCGCTGGGCTGGGCGGTGAGGGCGCCACCGACGGCGGAGAGCCGCTCGGCGAGTCCGGCCAGGCCGGTGCCGGCCTGATCGACGGCCGCGGTCACGCCGTCGTTGACGACCTCCAGCACCGCCGACCCGTCGGCCACCCACAGGGTGACCGTGCACCAGGTGGCCGTACTGTGCCGGAGGATGTTGGTGGCGCACTCCCGGACCACCCAGGCGAACGGTCCGGCGGCCGCCGGTGCGACGGCGTCGTCCGGAAGATCGACCTTGCAGCGGATGCCGTCGGCCTCCAGGATGGCCCGCACGCTGGCGATCTCGGAGGCCAGGTCGAGAACCCGGTATCCGCGGACGGCCGAGCGGATCTGCCGCAGGCTGTCCTGGGCCAGCGCACGCACCTCGGCCATCTGCTCGGCGGCCCGCCCGGCGTCGATGGCGGTGAGCTTGCCGGCCAGCTCGCTCTTCACGGCGATCACCGACAGGCTGTGGCCGACCAGGTCGTGCAGGTCACGGGCGAACCGCAGCCGCTCCTCGGTGACGGCCAGCCGGGCCTCCGCGTCCTTGCTGTGGTGCGCCTGCTCGGTCAGGTCGAGGATCCAGATCCAGAGCTTGTTCGCGTACGGCACGGTCAGGCACAGCACTCCGTAGATGAGCAGCGCGACCTCGACGCCCACCGGATCGGGGCCCGGATTCACCGCGTTGATCATCACCCCGGCCGCGATGGCGCCGAGGCTCAGCAGGAGGGTCGTCAGCCGGCCGGTCCGGACCGCGGCCAGGCCGAGCCAGGCCACCAGGACCATCCCCCAGGAGGCCGGGTTGGCGTCCTGCACGAGCAGGATCGTCAGCGCGGCGGCCCCGGAGATCGCGGTCTCGATGCGGCTGCGGCGCGCCTGCCGCGGCCAGAACACCGACAGCGCCCGGACCAGCCGGATCGACGACCAGCTGAAGATCAGCAGCGCCACCGCGGCGACGGCCAGCCGCGGCGGCGACACCCGGCCCCCGGTGACGGCCAGGCCGACGCCGGCGGCGCCACCGATCCAGGCCAGCAGCAGGCTGAAGCCGAGGCTCCACATGGTGATGCGCTGGGCCCGCTGGATGGCGCCGGTCATGACGACACCCTACGTTTCAGCCGCGCCGCGGGTCCCAGCGGAAGAACCGCCGGGCCAGCACCGCCGCGACCGCCACCCACGCCGCCAGCAGGGCCGGCGACGACCAGTCGAACGCCGCGCCGTACCCGGCGCGCACCAGATCGGCGACCGGGGTCAGCGGCAGAAAGTCGGCGACCCGCTGGACCGGCTCCGGGAAGGCACCGGGCGGCACGATCACGGGGGAGAGGACAAAGCAGATCAGCATCACCGGTACGGTCGCCAGCTGCGCCAGCTCACCGGACGCGCTGACCCCGGAGATCGCCATCGACAGCAGCGCGAACACCGCCGCCCCGCCGAGCGCCGCGACCACCACGAGCAGCGGGTTGCCGGGCAGCCCGAAACCCAGGACCACGGCCGCGACCCCGACGGCGAACGCCTGGAGCAGGTAGACCACCGTCGCGCCGGCCGCGCTGCCGCCGAGGATCGCGGCTGCCGAGGCCGGCCCGCCGAGCAGCCGTTTCAGCACCAGCTCCTCGCGGCGGCTGGTGTAGAAGCCGGCCAGGTTCACCAGCGGGGCGAACATCAGCAGGCCGGCGATCTGGCCGGTCAGCACGAACTCGACGTTGTCCCGGCCGCCCTGGTCGGCGGTGAACACCAGGAACGCGGCGACGGCGAGCGGCATGAGGACGGCGTTGGTCAGCGCCGACCGGTTGCGGAAGATCAGGGCCAGGTCGAGCCGGGCCAGCCGCTGGATGTGGGCGAGGTCGGTCTTCACCGGGACTCCACGATGCTCAGGAAGACGTCTTCGAGGGAGGCGGGGCGGACCGACAGCCGGTCCAGGGTGACGCCGCGCTCGGCGGCCCACGCCACGAGCGCCGCCACCGCCCGGTGGGCGCGGCCGTCCGGGTCGCCGCCGCTGACCGTCCAGCGGGCGGTGGGCAGGCCGTCGGTCACGGCGATCTCCGCAGGCCGGCCGTCGAGCAGCGGCAACGCGTCGATCGGGGTGTGCGCCGGCACCCGGAAGGCGATCCGGTCGCCGTGCCCGGACACCACCTCGGGCACCGTCCCCGCGACCCGGATCTCCCCCCGATGCATGATCGCGATCCGGTCCGCGAGCCGCTCCGCCTCCTCCAGGTAGTGGGTGGTGAGCAGCACCGTCGTACCGCCCGCGACCAGCTCCTGGATCAGCCGCCAG
Source organism: Actinoplanes philippinensis (assembly GCF_900113015.1). Taxonomy (GTDB): domain Bacteria; phylum Actinomycetota; class Actinomycetes; order Mycobacteriales; family Micromonosporaceae; genus Actinoplanes; species Actinoplanes philippinensis. The sequence continues at coordinate 704,336 of NZ_FONV01000001.1, read as the reverse complement.
GTGCCGATCCGGGCCTCCGGGTCCATGCCGGTCGTCGGCTCGTCGAGGAACAGCACCTCGGGCCGTCCGACGATGGCGAGCGCCAGGTCGAGGCGTCGTTTCTGCCCGCCGGACAGCTGCCGTACCGCGATGCCCGATCTGTCGGTGAGATCGACCTTCTTCAGCGCCTCGTCCGCCGGCAGCGGGTCGGCGTGCAGGTCACGCCAGAGGCCGACCGTCTCGGCGACGGTGAGATCCCCGATCAGGCCGCTCTCCTGCAGCATGATCCCGACCCGGGGACGCAACGCCCGCCGGTCCCGGTACGGGTCCGCGTCCAGCAGCCGCACACTCCCCGACGCGGCCGGCCGGAAACCCTCGAGAACCTCCATCGTGGTGGTCTTGCCGGCCCCGTTGGTGCCGAGCAGGGCGAACAGCCGGCCGGCGCCGACGCTGAAGCCGATGCCCCGGACGGCCTCGAAATCCCCGTACCGCTGCCGGAGGCCGTCCACCTCGATCGTCTGTGTGCTCATGCCCCCATGGTTCGCGGTGGCGGACGTGACGGGCAGTCGCCGTAGTCAGCGATCATCCATGACAGATGTCATGTGCAGCGTCGCGGCCACCTTGTGCAGCAGGTCGCCGCTGGTGAACGGCTTCTCGATGAACGCGATCCCGTCGTCGAGCACATGCGTCGTGCCGAGCAGCCCGTTGCTGTACCCGGACATGAACAGCACCGGCAGCTCCGGCCGCTCCCGCCGGACCAGCTCGGCCAGCTTCGGCCCGGTCATCTCCGGCATGATCACGTCGGTGAGCAGCAGATCGCAGCCGTGCTCCTGGAAGACGCGCAGCCCCTCGGCCCCGTCACCCGCCGTCCGGACCCGGTAGCCGCCGTCGGTCAGGATCCGGGTGATGATCCGGGCCAGCGCCACCTCGTCCTCCACCACGAGCACGGTCTGCCCGTCCCCGTGCGGCGGGCTCTCCGCCCGGGTCGCCGCCGGCGCCGCCCCGGTGGCCGCCGAGATCGGCAGATAGATCCGGAACGTGGTGCCCACCCCCAGCTCGGAGTAGACGTTGAGGCTGCCGCCCGCCTCGGCGACGATCCCGTAGACGGTGGCCAGCCCCAGCCCGGTCCCGCGGCCCCGCGGCTTCGTGGTGAAGAACGGCTCGAAGATCCGCGCCGCGGTCTCCGGCGCCATGCCCTCGCCGGTGTCGCTGACCAGCAGCCGCGCGTAGGTCCCGGCGGACAGCGGCGGCTGCATGTTCAGCTCGTCGCCGTCCAGGGTGGCCACGTTCGCCTCCAGCACCAGGGTGCCGCCGTCCGGCATCGCGTCCCGCGCGTTGATCGCCAGGTTCAGCAGGATCTGATGCACCTGGCCGGGGTCGGCGTGCACCGACACCGGCGCCGGCGCCGGCACCGCGATCAGCGTGATGTGCTCGCCGATGGTGCGCTGCAGCACCGCCTGCACCTCGGCGATCGACGCGTTCAGATCGACGTCGCGCAACTGGATGGCGTCGCCGCGGGTGAAGGTGAGCAGCTGACGGGTCAGGCTGGTGGCCCGGTCCACCGCGGTCCGTACGTGCGCCAGATCGGCCTGCACGTGCGGCAGCTCCCGGGTCTCCTCGATCACGAAGTCCGTGTAGTTCGCGATGATCGCCAGGATGTTGTTGAAGTCGTGCGCCACCCCGCCGGCCAGGTTCCCCAGGCTCTCCATCCGTTTCGCCTGGTCACTGCGCTCCTGGATGGCTCGCTGACGTTCCGCGGCCTCCTTCTCGGCGGACACGTCCCGGGCGATCACCGACACCCCGATCACGGTGCCGCCCGGGTCGGTGACCGGCGTGACGGTGAACGCCACGTCGACGGGGCTGCCGTCCTTGCGCAGACGGCGTCCCTCGTACGAGAAGCTGCCCTCCCCGCCTCTGATCCGCTCCAGCATCTCCTCCTGCTGCCCGGCGCCGTCCGGTCCGGCCAGGGTCGACGCCGGACGTGCCAGCACCTCGGCGGCCGCCCAGCCGAAGATCCGCTCCGCGCCGCCGTTCCACGCGGTGATCGTGCCGTCCGGGGTGAGCCCGATGATCGCGTCGGCGCTGTCCTCGACGATCGTGGCGAGCGTCGCCTGGTGTGCCTCGGCCAGGTCCCGGGCCGCCCGCTCCCGCGCGTCCGCCTCGTTCAGCCGCCACTGCCCCCACGGGTCGATGTAGATGGCGCCCTTCTGCAGCAGCACGCCGTACCCACGTCGCAGAGACCAGTAGTAGATGCCGACCGCCGCGGTGCACGCGTCCCACGCCGCCGACGCCGACGACCACACCGGCCCGCCGTGCCTGTGCAGGTCGTCCAGGGTGTTCAGCATCTGCCACGCCATCACCGCGTGCAGGCCGTGCCCGACCGCGCAACTGAAGAAGATCATCGCGGTCGCGGTGGCGAGTTTGTTCGACCCGAGTTGCCCGGCCCGGTGGACGGGCACCACGATCGACACCATGATCGCCGCGTACGCGACCATGATCACGACGTTGGCCAGCAGGAACAATTGCGGCACGTCCTCACGATCGGACACTCGCCGGACGAACTGAGGGTTGCGTCCGTCGATAGGGTCATGATCATGACGCTGACCGATCTGCTGCTCCGTGCCACGACCGAAGTGCCAGGTCAGGGCGTTGTTCACGCGGACCGTTTCGTCAGCTACGCCGAGCTTCTGGGCGACGCGCTGCGCATCGGCGGCGGCCTGCGCGAGGCGGGAGTGGCGCCCGGCGACCCGCTCCCGATCGTGGCCGGCGACGGCGGGGACTTCCTCGCGCTGTTCTGGGGCGCGATCGTGGCGGGCGCCGTACCCGTGCCTCTGCCGCCGGAGCCGCACCGCCTCGCCGCCGTCTGGCGTCACCTCGACCGCCCGCCCCTGGCGGGCGACACCGCGACGCCCGGCGGCACCCTGCTGTCCCCCCGCGACCTGCGGTCCGCGTCCCCGTTGACAACCCCTCATCCGGTACGGGCGGACGACCTCGCGTTCCTGCAGTTCTCCTCCGGCAGCACCGGAACGCCGAAAGGTGTCGAGCTGACCCACGCCAACGTGCTCGCCAACCTGTCCCAGGCCGCCAGGGCAGGTGCCCTGACCAGCGACGACGTGTTCGTGACATGGATGCCGTACTTCCACGACATGGGTCTGATCGGCACCCACCTGGCCCCGCTGTACGCCCGCTGCCGCCAGGTCCGGATCAGCCCCCTGGCCTTCGCCAAACGCCCCGAACTGTGGTTACGCGCCGCGGCCGAGCACCGGGCCACCGTCCTGTCCGCCGCGAACTTCGCCCTCGCCCTGGTCAACCGCCGTGTCCCGCAGCCGCTCCTGGACACCCTGGACCTGAGCAGCGTCCGCCTGCTGATGGTCGGCGCCGAACCGATCTCCCCGTCGGTGTGGCAGACCTTCACCACCCGCCTGCGCCCGACCGGCCTGTGCCCGGGAGCGATGCAGCCGGTCTACGGCCTGGCCGAGGCCACCGTGGCCGTGGCGTGCCCACCCCTCGGCGAGCCGGCCGTGCCGGTCGCGCTGAGCCGCGCCGCCCTGGCCCGGGGCGTGGCCCTCCCGGTGTCCCCGCCGCCCTCCGCGCCCTCGCCGTCCCCCACGCCCTCGCCGGACCCGGCCGCGTCGGACCCGGCCGCGTCGGTCCCGGCGCCGCCGGCCCTGCCCTCGTCGTTGCCGGACGACTCGCGGGTGGTGCTGCTGATGGATGTCGGTCATCCGGTGCCCGGCTGCGAGCTGCGCGTCGTCGACGATCAGGGCACCGTGCTGGAGGACGGTCTCGTCGGGCACCTCCAGGTCCGCGGTCCGAACGTCACCCGCGGCTACCACCGCGACCCGGCCGCGACGGCCGCGGCCTTCGACGGCGACTGGCTCCGCACCGGTGACATCGGTTTCCTCCGCACCGGCCGCCTGGTGATCACCGGCCGCCACAAGGACGTGCTGTTCATCAACGGCCGCAACTTCCACGCCGCCGACCTGGAGGAGGTGGCCGCCGCGACCCCCGGCCTGGCTCCCGGCCCGACAGCCGTCGTCGGCGCCACCGACCCGTCCTCCGGCCGCGAACGAGTGACCGTCTTCGTCGCCGCCCCGGCGGTCCGCTCCGCCCCGGCCGATCTCCCCGCCCGGATCCGGGCCCGGGTCGCCGAGGCCCTGGCCCACGACGACGTCCACGTCGAGGTCGTCCCCACGACGGCTTTCACCCGAACCACCAGCGGCAAGCTACGCCGCCACCCCTTCCGCGAGCGCCTCGGAACAGCCCCGGCCACCCCTGAAGCCACCGCCCCCACGCCGCCGCCCGATCCTGCCGCCGCGCCGGGATCATCTGCTCCGGAGGTGCGGCCGGAGCTGTCCTCGGAGGTGGTGGAGCCCATGGCCGTGGCCGGGACGACGGAACCGTTGCGGCGGGCCGACGTGGAGCGGATCGTCCGGGAGATCTGGGCGCGGGTGCTCCGGACGCCGGTCGGCACGATCGGACCGGACGACCGTTTCCTGGCGATCGGCGGATCCTCACTGAAGGCGATGGAGGTGCTGGCGGAGCTGGAGGACGCGTTCGGCCGTACCCTCGATCCGGCGATGCTCCGGGATTGCGCGACAGTTCCGGCCCTCGCCGATCGGCTGCTGGACGGGTTTCCGGAAGAGGGCCGGGCTCCGGGCGGCCGCCGCTCCGCCACGGAATCCCGGCCCGGCGACAGTGCCGAGGCTGAGCCTGCGGACGCCGACGGCCCACGGTCCCCGGCCGGCACCGCGATTCCGGCCGCCGCCGGGGACGACCGGGGAGCGCTGGCGATCGTCGGGATGGCGTGCCGGTTCCCGGATGCGGATACGCCCGAGCAGTTCTGGGCGAACCTCGTGGCCGGGCGGGACAGCGTCACCGGCGTGAGCCGATGGCCCGGCGGTGGCCACGGCGCGTTCCTGGACGATCCCGCCGCCTTCGATGCCGGGTGTTTCGGGATCAGCGACGAGGAGGCACGCCTGATCGACCCGCACGCGCGCATCTTCCTGGAGCTCGCCCACGAGGCGCTGGAACAGGCCGGCTACGCGGGCCCACGCCGCAAGACCCGAAAAATCGGCATCTTCGCCGCGGTCGGAGAGAGCGGCTACGCCGAGATCGTCGCCGAGGCCGAAGCCGGATCAACGGCTGGGGCGTTCACGCTGACCGGCGGCCTGCGGAACCTGATCGCCGCCCGGGTGGCGCACCTGCTGGACCTGCGCGGCCCCGCGATCACCGTCGACACCGCCTGCTCCTCCGCCCTGGTCGCGGTGCATCTGGCCCGCCGCAGCCTGGCCGCCGGCGACTGTGACGTGGCCATCGTCGGCGGCGTCAACCTGAACCTGACCCGCACCGGCGAGACCCTGCTGACCGCCGCGCAGGCGCTGTCGCCGACGGGCCGGTGCCGGGCGTTCGCGGCGGACGCCGACGGCTTCGTGCCGGGTGAGGGCGGGGCGGCGCTGGTCCTGACCCGGCTCGCCGACGCCGGCGACGATCGGGTGCTCGCGGTGGTACGCGGCAGCGCCGTCAACAACGACGGCCGTTCGCTGAGTCTGATGGCCCCGAATCCGCTGCTCCAACGTGAGGTGATCGCCGACGCGTACCGGGAGTGCGGTGTCGATCCGGCCGACGTCACCTATGTGGAGGCGCACGGAACCGGCACGGCGGTCGGGGATCCGATCGAGGCCCGCTCCCTGGCGTACGCGTTCCCGCCTCGCGCCGACGGCCGTGCCCGGCTGCTCGGTTCGGTGAAGACGAACATCGGCCACCTGCTCAATGTGGCCGGCCTGCCCGCCCTGGTGAAGGTGATCCTCGCCCTGCAGCACCGGGAGCTACCGCCGTCCCTGCACCACGATCGGCCGTCGCCGCGGTTCGACCTGGCGGCGGCCGGGTTCGAGGTGGTCACCGCACGACGCCCGTGGACCGGGCCGCTGGTCGCCGGGGTCAACGGGTTCGGCTTCGGCGGAACGAACGCGCACGTGATCCTCACGGCAGCCGCTCCCGCCCCGGAGCCGCTCCCGCCCCGGGACGGCCCGCATCTGCTGACCCTGTCGGCCCCTTCCGAGGCCGGGCTCCGGGCGGTGGCCGCCCGACTGGCGACCCACCTGCGGAACCATCCCGAACTCCGGCCGGCGGACGTGTGCGCGACCGCTTCGACAGCGCGCGACGACGGCCCGTACCGCCTGGCCGTGGTGACCCACGACGACCTTGCCGGACGGCTTGCCACCGTCGAACCGCGACCGCTCCCGCCACGCCCCGCCCGCGTGGTGTTCCTCTTCGGTGGCCAGGGTTCGCAGCGTCCCGGCCAGGGCGCCCGCCTCTACGCCACCGCGCCGGTCTTCCGCGCCGTCCTCGACGAGGTGTCCGCGGCGGCCGGTCCGGTGGCCGGGCGTTCCGTGGTCGCCTGGTGCACCGACCCGGACGTCCCGCCGGCCGAACTGGCCCGGACCGAGGTCACCCAGCCGCTCGTCGTGGCGTTCGGGGTGGCGCAGGCCGCGCAGCTCGTCGCGTGCGGGGTCCGGCCGGCCGCCGTCGCCGGGCACAGCATCGGCGAGCTGGCCGCCGCCGTCACCGCCGGCCGGCTGACAGCGGTCGAGGCGGTCCGGCTGGCTGTCGAGCGGGGCCGCCGTACCGCCGCTCTCACCGAACCGGGCGCCATGCTCGCGGTGGCCGCCTCCCCGGCGGAGATCGCGCTGGACGGTGTGGTCGTGGCCGCGGTGAACGCCCCCGACCGGGTCGTCCTCGCCGGCTCGGAGGCGGCCGTCGACCGGGCCGCCGCCCACCTGGAGCGGCAGGGCCACCGGACCAGGCGGCTCGCCGTCTCGCACGCGTTCCACTCGCCGGCGATGACGCCCGTCGCCGAGGCCCTGGCGGGCCTGGCGCCACCCGCGGGTGTGGCGGTGATTCCGCAGCTCAGCACGGTGACGGTGGAGTGGGAGCCGTCGTTCGACGGCGCCTATCTGGCGGCTCACGCGGTCGGGCCGGTCCGCTTCGCCGAGGCCGTCGCCCGGCTGCGCACGGACGGTTTCGACACGATGGTCGAGGTGGGCGCGACGGTCACCCTGGCTCCTCTGGTAGGGGCCACCACCGTCCTCCCGGCAGGCGACGACATCACCGAGATCCTGGGCACGGCCGGGGAGCTGTGGCTCCGCGGCGCCCCCTTGAACCGCGCGCACCTCGACACCGGCACCCGCCGCGTGCCCCTGCCGCCGTACCCGTTCCAGCGCCGCCGCCACTGGCCGACGACCCCACCCACGCCGCCCGTCCTGTCGCTGCCCACCTGGGTCGCGGCGCCCCTGCCGGCCGAGACGGGCGCGGGCCACGCGACGGTGGTGATCGCCGGTTCCGCGGATCCCGGCGACGCGCTGAACGCGATCACCACCGTGCCCCGGGACGGCTTCCTGCTGCTGGTCACCCGCGATCTTTTCGCCACCGGCGACAATCCTCCGGATCCCGGGCATGCGATCTGGTCCGGCCTGGCGATGGCCTTCGCCGACGAGAACCCCCACGCCGCGGTACGGATCCTCGACCTCAGCTGCGCCGACTCGCCGGAGGCCCACCGGTCCGCCCTGGAACAGGAGATCACCCGCCCACCGGTCCCCGGCCCCGCCGAGATCATCGCCCGGCGCTCCACCCACCGCTTGACCCGCACATTCACCCCGGCCCCGCAAGGCTTGACGGGGGAGTATTCCGTTCCGCGAGTTCCCGCTGCCGCCGGCCGGCCGGCCGGGGAAGCGCCGATTGCCCCGCGGAACGGCAGCTACCTGATCATCGGGGGCGCCGGGGCGATCGGTGCGGAGATCGCCCGGCATCTGGCCCGCCGTGGCCGGCCGACGTTGCTGCTTGCCGGACGTTCCGCCGAACCCGCCGCCCTCCTGGCCGAACTCCGAGCCCTGGGCGCCACCGCCGACTACCGGATCGCCGACGTGGCCGTCGAAGCGGACGTCGCCGCCCTGGTCGCCGGCCGTGACTTCGACGTCGTGCTCCAGGCCGCCGGAGTGGTCAGCCCGGGGAGCCTCCGTGCCAAGTCCGCGGCGGAGATCACCGCAGGCGTGGCCGCGAAGGTCCGAGGAACGATCATGCTCAGCCGGGCGCTCGGTCCCCGGCCGCCACTGGTGATCGCGCTGTCCTCGATCTCCTCGGCCCTCCCGGGCCTGGCCGGAGCCGTCGGCGACTACGTCGCGGGCAACGCGTTCCTGGACACGTTCGCCGCCGCGGAACGTGCCGCCGGCCGCCCGTTCGTCGCCGTCGCCCTGCCCGCGGTGACCGGCGGCGGCCTCGCCACGGCGCACGGCCTCACCCCCGCCGGCGGTGCGCTGCCGATCGGACAGGTCCCGGAGACACTGTGGGCGGCGGCCGCCCTCGGCACCGCGCAGGTGCTGGTCACGTCGTCGGCCGCGGCCCTCGACCGGATCGGCACGCTCCCGGCGGCAACCGCCCCGCAGCGGCAGCCTCCACCGTTGGAACCCGGCCGGCAGCAGGCCGGCCCGGCGGCGTCGGGACGGGACGAGCTGGTGGCGACCGTCCGGGAGCTGCTGGCCGGGCCACTGGAGCGGGAACCGGACGGGATCGGACTGGACGAACCGTTCCTGGCGTTGGGCCTCGACTCCCTCACCGCCGTGGACCTGGTGAAGGAGCTGGAGAAACGGCTCGGCCGGACACTGTCGACGACGTTGTTCTTCGAGTACCGGACGATCGGCGAGCTGGCCGATCACCTCGCCGGCCCGGTGCGGTTCCCGTTCGGTCCGGTGCAGCGGGCGTTCGTGACCACCGGCCGGCTCTATCCCGAGGCGCCCGCCTACGCGTATGTGCGGCAGATCCTGACCGGCCCGGTCGACGCGGAGCGGCTGGCCCACGCGTTCGCCGAGCTGGAACGGCGTCACCCGATGCTGCGGGTCCGGTTCGGCCCGGACGGCCAGCACGTCGCCGCCCCGGTCCCGGGCCGGCCGGCCTGGTTCACTGTCGCTCCGGACGCCGGTGTCCCGGACGGGGAACCGTACGGGGAACCCGCGTGGGAGGCGGACCTGCGGAACCGGGTGTTCGACCTGGGGACGGAGGGCCCGATCCGGGCGGTGCTGGCGGTCGAGGGGGAGCGGTCGCGGCTGGTCGTGGTGGCGCATCACGCGGCGGTGGACGGCTACAGCCTGGCGGTGCTCGGGGACGAGCTGTGGGCGCTCTACCGCGGTGGGGAGCTGCCGCCCGCTCCGGTGGCCACGTTCGCCGAGCACGAGGCGATGCGCACAGGACCCAGCGCGACCGATGTCGATTACTGGCGTACGGCGCTGGCAGGGTTCCCTCGACTCGTTCTCCCCGGCGACGGGGATGCCTCCTACGAGCCTCGGGGCCCGTACGCCGTACATCAGAAAGCTCTTGATCCGGAAGTGACCCGGCGGTTGACCGCGACCGCGAGGGACGCCGGGGTGTCGCTCTTCCATCTGCTCCTCGCCGGATATGTTCGCTGCCTGGCGCGTTGGAGCGGGCAGGATGCGGTGCCCGTGTCGGTGGCCCGGGCGGGTCGTGAGGCGCGGCTGCCGGGTGTCGAGCGGATGGTCGGGCCGTTCGCCGACACCCTGCCGTTGCTCGTGCGGACCCGGCCGGGGGAGTCGGCCACCGCGCTGGCCGGGCGGATCCGTGAGCTGTGGCTGACGGCTGAGCAGCACGGTTCGGTGTCCACTATTGATCTCGCCAGGGCGCTGGCTGCGGACGGCGCCGGGCCACGGACGGCGAGCCCGGCGAGTTTCAGTTTCGCCCGGTTCCCGAACGCCGGGACGACCGCGGCGGGTGTCGTCGCGACGACCGCCGGCACCGCGTCGGCGGCCACCCGGCTCGGGCTGGTGTGTTTCGAGGCGCACGGCACGCTGCACTTCTCGTGGAATCATCCGGTGACGTGGCGCACCGAGGCGGCCGTGGCGCGGCTCGCCGAGGAGCACCTCGCGGAGATCACCGCGCTGGCCCGGCCGCGCGCCGGGGTGGTGGAGCGGATCCGGGAGCAGTGCCGCCGTGCCCCCGGGGCGATCGCCGTCCTGACCGACGGTGCGCCGCTCACCTACCGTGACCTCGATGTGGCGTCGGACCGGCTCGCCGGGCGGCTCGCGTCCGGCGGATCGCGCCGGATCGGGCTGCTGACCGGCCCGGGGGCGAGCACGGTGATCGGTGTCACCGGGATCCTCAAAGCCGGCGCCGCGTGGGTGCCGATGGACGCCGCGCACCCGCCGGCGCGTTTGACGAGCCTGCTGACCAGGGCGGGAGTGTCGGAGGTCGTCCACGACGCCGGCACGCGCGCCGCGGCGGAGGCGCTCGGGCCGGGGTTCACGCTGGTGGACGCCGACGCTCCGGGCGAGCACGCGCCGCCGCCGGACACCGCCGGGGCGGACGGTACGGCGTACGTCATCTTCACCTCCGGCTCGACCGGCCGCCCGAAGGGTGTCACGGTGAGTCACCGTGCGATGGCCGGCTACCTCGACTGGGCGATCACCACCTTCGGGTACCGGCCCGGTGATCGGCTCGCCCAGACCGCGTCGATCTGTTTCGACGCCTCGGTACGCCAGATCCTGGCGCCGTTGCTGGCCGGGGCGACCGTCGTGTGCTGGGACCGGGACACGGTTCGGGATCCGGAGCTGCTGGTCGACCGCCTGATCCGGGACCGGGTGACGGTGTGGAGTTCGGTGCCGACGCTGTGGGAGCGGCTGCTGACCGCCGCCGAGAGGAGCCGCGCCGACCTGTCCGGGCTGCGCTGGGTGCACGTCGGCGGCGAGGAGCTGTCCCCGGCGCACGTGCGGCGCTGGTTCGACCTGGCCGGGCCGGGCCAGCGGATCACCAACCTGTACGGGCCCACCGAGACCACCATCAACGCGACCTGGCACCTGATCACCGAGCGCCCGGCCGACGACGTGACCCGCCTGCCGATCGGCCGCCCGGTCGGCGGGGCGGTGATCGACGTGACCGGCCCGGACGGGGAGATCTGGATCGGTGGCGACGGGCTCGCCGACGGGTATCTCGACGACCCGGAGCAGACCGCTGCAGCGTTCGTGGAACGGGACGGGCAGCGCTGGTACCGCAGCGGCGACCGGGGAACACTGGACGCCGACGGGGTCCTGTGGTTCCGGGGCCGCCTCGACGACCAGGTGAAACTCCACGGCCACAGGATCGAGCCGGGTGAGATCGAGGCCGTGCTGCGGCAGCATCCGGCGGTGGACCGGGTCGCCGTCGTCGTCGACCGAGGGCGGCTCACCGCCCGGGTGCAGTCGTCCTCGGTGGACGCGGCGGCGCTCCGGGCTTACCTGCGGGACCGGCTGCCGGACTACCTGCTGCCGGCCCGGTTCGAGGTGGTGGGGGAGCTGCCGCTGACCGTGACCGGGAAGATCGACCGGTCCCGGCCGGTGCGCGGTGACACCGAGCGGCTGCTGGCCGAGCTGTGGCGCCGGGTCCTGGGTGTCGGGTCGGTCGGCCCGGAGGACGACTTCTTCGCCCTCGGCGGGGACTCGATCGGGGTACTGGAGCTGTTCACCGCCCTCGCCGAGCACCGGACGGCGCTGCCCCGGCCCACCGTCCTCTACCGGCACCGGACCCTGGCCGAACTGGCCGCCGTGATCGACGAGACCCCGCCGGGTCCGGCCGCGACCGGCTCCGTGGCGCTCGGCGACTTCCCCGTGACGCCGACCCAGCGCGGCTTTCTGCTGGCGGACGCGATCGGCGCCCCGTCGACCTGGCTGGCCGCGCCGCGACTGCACGGCCCGCTCGACGTGGACCGGTTCCGGCGGGCGGTGAACGTGCTGGTCGCCCGGCATCCGATGCTGCGGACCGTCTTCCCCGGCGGCGCGCGGCCACCGGTGCAGCGGGAGCTTCTGACGGCGACGGCGGAGATCGGCTACCAGGCGACGCCCCGCGCTCTGGGCGAGGAACTGGCGGCCGAGCGGGAGCACCGGTTCGACCCGGCGGTCTGGCCGCTGGTGCGGTTGCGGCTGCTGCGCTACGGGCCGGAGGAGCACGTCCTGCTGGTGCACGCCCATCACCTGGTCGGCGACGGTTACAGCGTGGCCCTGCTGATGCGGGAACTGCTGGCCCTGTACGACGGCGCCGAACTCCCGCCGTTGCGGGCGACATTCCGGGAATATGTGTCGCGGTTGGAGGGAATGCCGGCGGAGATCGCCCCGCACGACGGCGGCCCGATACGCCTCGGCGGGGCGATCGCCACCGCCACGCTCACCGTCGACGCGGCCGCCGCCACGGCCCTGCGGGAACGCGCCGCGGCCGCGGGGACGACACCGTTCGCCCCGGTGCTGGCCGCCTACCACCGGGCGCTGGCATCGGTGACCGGCCGTCCCGACCCGGTGATCGGCGTGGCGGTGACCGGTCGCGATCACGCCATGCCCGGCCTGAGCCGGATCTTCGGCCCGTGCGCGACGGCGGTGGCCGTCCGTCCCGGACCGGACGCCGGCCCGGCCGAGGTGGCCGCAGCCGTCACCGAGGCCCGGACCAGGACGTTCACCGCGCCCCAGGGCTGGCAGCACTTCTTCACCCACCTGGACTTCGGCGCGCTCGGCGCACCTCGGGACACGACGTTGCGGCTGTCCTGGGACGACGCGGACGCCGACCTCGCCGTACCGCCGGGCACCGAGGTCCTGCTGGCGGTCCGCCCGATCGACGACGGGCTCCGGCTGACCCTCCGGAGCCGCCTCCCGCAGCCGGCCACCGACCGCCTCGCGGCCGCACTCGCCGATGCCCTCGACGATCGCTCCGCAGGCAGAGCCGCCACGGGCACCGGCCGGAGCCGCCTCGACGCCGGACTCGTCGGCTATCTCCCCGCGCCGGATCACCTTCCGGCCCTGACCGCGGCACTCCCGGAGGAGATCCGGCAACTGGTGACCGGACTCGACCGCGAGGCGATCCGCCGCATGGTCTTCCCCGGCGGCCGGCCGCGCCTGCTCGAAACGGTGGACACCGGCCTCGGCCGCTCCGGCTTCATCGCGGTGCCCCGCTTCGCCGACGAGCTGAGCCCGGCCACCGCGGGCGCGCCCGGCCCGAGCCTGCCGGAACTCGTCGCCGCAGCCGTGGACCTGGCCGCCGGGCACGGCGCGCGAACGGTCTCCCTGGCGGGGATGATCCCGGCGCACACCGGTTACGGGACGGCCGTTCACCCGTACCGGCAGAGCGACGCCCACCTCACCACCGGCCACGCGGTGACCGCGACCGCTGTGGTCCGCACCGTGATGGCGGCCCTGGCCGCCCGCGACCGCAAGCTGCCGGACTGCGTCGTGGCCGTGCTGGGCGTGGGTTCGATCGGCGCCGCGTCGCTGAGCCTGCTGCTGGCCCGCACCGACCCACCGGCGAAGGTGATCCTGTGCGACCTGCCCGCCGCGACCCCGCGCCTGGTGGCCCTGGCCGCGTCGCTGGATGTTCCGGCCGAGGTGGCGACCGCTCCCGACGCGGTCTACCGGGCCGACGTGATCGTGGCCGCGACCAGCAGCGGCCCCCGGACCCTGGACGTGAACCGCCTGCGCCCCGGCACGATCCTGGTCGACGACTCGTTCCCGCACTGTTTCGACGTGCCGGCGGCGCTGGCCCGGATGCGGACCGCCGGCGACGTCCTGATCACCGGCGGCGGCCTGCTGGGCTGCGGCGACACCGTACACGAGAGCGCGCCGGGCCTGCCCGCCTTCGCGCGGCACCTGCCGGGAACGATGGCGTCCTGCCGCCTGGAGTCGCTGCTGCACGCCGCCGTCCCCGGGTTGCCCCTGGTGGACGGCCCGGTGACGCCGGAGCAGGCGGCCGCCTACTGGGACGCGCTGGAGGCCGCCGGGATCGGCCCGGCGCCGTTGCACCTACTGAACGAGCGGCTCGACACCGAACGCGACGTCTAGCCGGTACCGGTCCCCGGCATACCGGGACTCGCTCAGCTCGAGAGGCCGCTCGTTCTGGTCGAGGATCAGCCGCTCCTCGATGAGCAGCGCCGAACCGGCGGGGACACCCAGCTCCCGGGCGTCCTCCTCGGTGGCGGCCTCGGCGCGGATCGTCGACGTGCCGTGCACCGGGGTGTGACCGAGTTTGACCAGCGCCTCGTGCACCGACCGGGACAGGTCGGCGGCGAGCAGGTCACCGACGGTCCCCGGATACATGGCCCGCTCGAAGGCGATCGGCTCGTCGTCGGCGAACCGCACCCGGTGGATCGCGAACACGTCACCCTTGCGCAGCCGCAGCCGGGTGGCCTCGATGGCGGTGGGCGGGCGCAGCTCGGCGACGACCACCTTGGCCCATGGTCGTTTGCCCTGTTTGCGGATCTCCTCGCTGAGCCGGATCAGATGGTCGGCGCGGCGCGGCCCGCTGGGCACGGCGACGAACGTGCCCCGCCCCGGCGCCCGGTAGACCAGACCGTCGTTGACCAGCTGTGTCACCGCGGCGCGGGCGGTCATCCGGCTGACGCCGTGCTCGCGCGCCAGCTCCGGCTCGGAGGGCAGCGGGTCGTGCGGCCGGGACTTCGCGATCTGTGCGCGCAGTGCCTGCTCGATGCGGAAGTAGCGCGGCGAGAAATCGGGATCCCCGGACATGTGGCACACCCTACCGAGTCCTTCGGACTGTCTAGACAACCACCTGTCTATACAGCTACCGTCCTGCCATGAACTTCACCGTGCCGCAGATCGCGAAGATGATCGACCACTCCATCCTCCGGCCCGAGTTCACCCTGGAAGACCTGCGCGAGGGTTGCGCGATCGCCAAGAAGTACGACGTGGCCTCGGTCTGCGTCCGCCCCTGCGACGTGACGGTCGCGGTCGATCTGCTGCGCGGCACCAACGTGATGGTCGGCACGGTCGTCGGCTTCCCGCACGGCGACACCCCCACCTCGGTCAAGATCGCGGAGACCGAGCTGGCGGTGCACCAGGGCGCCAAGGAGATCGACATGGTGCTCAACATCGGCTGGCTGCGCTCCGGCGACATCGCCGCCGTCGAGCACGAGATCGGCCTCGTCGTGAAGGCCGCCGGCAGCGCCCACGTGAAGGTCATCCTCGAAACGGCGTACCTCACCGACGAGCAGAAACTCGCCGCCTGCTGGGCCGCCGAGCGCGCCGGCGCGGCGTTCGTCAAGACCTCCACCGGCTTCGCCCCGAAGGGCGCCACCATCGACGACCTCGCGCTGATGCGCTCGGCCGTCTCCCCGAAGGTGCAGGTCAAGGCCTCCGGCGGCGTCCGCACCCTGGACGCGATGATCGCGATGGCCGGCGTCGGCGTGACGCGCTTCGGCACGTCCGCCACCAGCGAGATCCTGCAGGACCTGGCCCGCCGTCAGGTCTCGGTCCCCGGCGGCCGGGCCTAATTCCCCAGGCGGCGGTACGGCACTCGCCCGCTGCCCAGCGCAAGAGGCCTCGTCGGGCCGGGGATGTGCACGCCCGCACCGGCATCACCCGCAGTCTCCGTGAGCCTGGCGATCGGGTGGCCCGTCGCCCGGCGCGGTCTGGTGGTCCGTGACCGTTCGCGGTGTCGTGGCCTGTCGCCCGCCGCGCAAGCTTTACCGGGATACGCGCCGAGCCGGTCCCGCCCGGTGCGGGATCGGCTCGGCATCCCCGCCGGTAGGCTGGGCCGATGCTTCAGCGGTACGACGAGCGCAACGCCGGCATCCAGTACTGGGTCAACGGAAACCTGCTGCACCGTGACCAGCCCGGACTCTCCCCGTTCGACTCGGTGGTCCAGGGCGGTGACGCGGTCTGGGAGGGCCTGCGTCTCTACCGCGGCGCGATCTTCGGGCTGACCGAGCACCTGGCCCGGTTGCGGCGGTCCGCGCTGGCTCTCGGGTTCACCGACATCCCGTCCGACGACACGATCATCGCGGCGATCACGGCCACGCTGCGGGCCAACGAGATGGTCGACGGGGTGCACATCCGCCTCACCCTGACCCGCGGGGTGAAGGTGACGAGCGGCATGGACCCACGCCTCAACCAGGCCGGTCCGACTCTGATCGTGCTGGCCGAGCACAAGCCCCCGGTCTACGACACCGGCGGCCTGACCCTGGCCACGTCGAGCATCCGCCGCCCGTCCCCGGACGTCCTCGACCCGAAGATCCACCACAACAACCTGATCAACTCGATCCTCGCCAAGATCGAGGCGAACGCCGCCGGCGCCGACGACGCCCTCATGCTCGACCAGCGAGGTTTCGTCGCCGAGACGAACGCCACCCACCTCTTCGCGGTGATCGACGGCCGCCTGGTCACCCCGACGACCGCCGCCTGCCCCGAGGGCATCACCCGCCAGACGGTCCTCGACCTGGCCGCCCGCCACGACATCCCCGCAGTGGTCCGCGACGTGTCCCTGACCGAGATGTACTCCTCCGACGAGGTCTTCTGCACCGGCACCATGGGCGAGATCGCGGCCGTCACCACCATCGACGGCCGCCGCATCGGCGACGGTTCGGTGGGTCCGCTCACCGCCCGGGTCGCCAAGATCTACCAGGAGCACGCCGCCGCCAACGGCGTCCGGCTCCTCGACGCCTGAGCATCCCCGGACCACCCGGCGCGGGACACCCGCCCGTCCCGCGCCGCCGGTTCGACGCCTGACCCCGGACCGCCCGGCGCGGGACACCCGCCCGTCCCGCGCCGCCGGTTCGACGCCTGACCCCGGACCGCCCGGCGCGGGACACCTACCCGTCGCGCGCCGGCGGCTCGACGCCTGACCCTGGACCGCCCGGCGCGGGACACCCACCCGTCCCGCGCCGCCGGCTCGACGTCAGTCTTCGCTGATGCCCAGGGCGGCCAGCAGGCCGGCGAAGGTCTCCTCGGCGAAGGTGTTCTCGGCGTTCAGTGCGGCCCGGACCGTCTCCGGGTCCGCGTCCAGGCCGGCCTCCGCGGACCAGGCCACGGCCAGATCGACGATCTCGTCCGGGGAGTGCGGCAACTCCGGGGCGCCGAAGGCCTCCGCATTGTCGGCGTGCAGGTAGGCGGCCCAGGCGACCCCTGCCGGGCTGAGCGCCTGGACGTGCGCCATGTCGCTGTCGAGCACCACCGCCACCAGTGCCGGCGCGCCGGTCGCGGTCACCACCTCACGAAGTGCGCCGCTCTCCGGGAACCCGTCGAGCTGTAGTTCGTACCAGCCGCCGGGAAAGCTCTTCTCCCAGAGAACCGTCAGTTCGCTGAGCGCGGCCGGTCGCTCGGCCTTCGCCACGTAGATGCCCCCGCTGTAGCCCATGCCCGTCCCCTCGATCGATGGATGCGGAATCATCGCACGCGGCGGCTCCCCACCCGCCGCTCCCGGCCAGGGACGCCGGATGACCAAATCGCCGAGGGCTGCACACCTGGCGAAACGCCGGGTGGGAGCGGGCCGGCGGAACGGCGGACGGCGGCGAGCGGAGAGCGGCGAGGCGGGCGGGAGGTAGAGCGGCGAGGCGGAGCGGAAGCGGCGAGGCGGAGGGGAGAGCGGCGAGGCGGGCGGGAGGTAGAGCAGCGAGGCGGAGCGGGAGTGACGAGGCGGAGGGGAGAGCGGCGAGGCGGGAGAGGAGGGGTAGCGAGGCGGCAGCGGTGAGGGCCGGGCCGGAGGCGAGCGGACGACCGGGCTACAGGCGGTGGGCGGCGAGTTCCTCGTAGTAGGGGCGGGCGGCCTCGACCAGCGGACGGAGTCGGGCCGGGACCTCGGCCGGCGTGGGGTTCCAAGGGGCGAAACCGGTCGACGCGTGGACGGACGCGTACCAATGGGGCGCCCACACGCCGTCCTCCGGGCGCGGGCCGGGGGACCAGGACAGCATCGCCGGGTCGAAGGTGAGGCCGAGGGCCTCGCAGAGGAGCCGCAGAGTGCGCTGCGGGTCGCGGAGCACGTCGGCGGAGTCGACGACCGGGCCGCCGAAGGTGCGGAAGATCTCCGCCTGCTGCGGGTAGCCGAGGTCGTCCAGGGTCGGCTCGCCGCGCACCTTCGCGTAGGAGGCGACCACGTGCGCGGGGTCGCGGATGAGGAACGCGTGGGTGAGCTTGCCCAGCCAGTCGCGCCCGATCTGCGGGAGCAGGTGGTGGGTCATGTGCTTCTGGTAGAAGACGGCCGGGTCGCCGGGGACGGGGCCGGTCAGCGCGTCGGCGACGTCCTCCCAGCGTTGCGGCTGGGAGGCCAGGATCTCGTCGCGGCCGGGGTGGTCGAGGCCGGTGGCGGCCAGGTAGTGGGCGTACAGCGGCTCGTCGGACACGACGGTGTCGGCGCGTGACCCGAAGCTGCGCATCATCGCCGTCGAGATGTTGCGGGGACCTGACCACATAGCGACCCGGATCGTCATGCCCCCCATGGTCACACTTGTCACAGGTGTTGCGGGGAAACCCGGGCCCAGTCCGTGGAGGTGATCGCCACCGGGCCCATTGCTGCGCCGGCACGCCGCGGCCGTCGTGGTGATCACCGCACCGGGCGAGCCGGCCACCGGCTTCACCGCGACCTCGTTCACCTCGGTCTCCCTGGACCCGCCACCGGTCTCGTTCTGCCTGGCCAAGTCGGCCTCGGCGTGGCCCGCGGTGGAAGCCGCCGGCACCGTGGCGGTGCACGTGCTCGGGCAGGAACAGGAGCACGTCGCCCGGACCTTCTCGACCCGCGGAATCGACCGGCTCGCCGAGCACGGCGCCTGGCGGCCCGGCCGCCGACGACGGCGAGCAGCCGGCCGAAATCATGGCGCGGGCGGCCCGTCCGAACCTGTGTGGTTCCCGGATCGCAGGCTGGTGCCCTGGCCGTCTACTGGGCGCCGGCGTCCTGCCAGAGGTAGACCGCCAAGCCGAGGGCGGCGAGGGCGATCACGATGCGCAGCGGGCGTTCCGGGGTGCGGCGGACCAGGGCCGGACCGATCCAGCTGCCGATCAGGCAACCGATGCCGAGCAGCGCGGCGGCGGTCCAGTGGACGGGTGCGACGAAGGCGTACAGAATCGCGGCGGCAGCGTTCGAGGCGGCCAGGACGACGCTCTTCACCGCATTGGTCACCGCCAGCGGCTCGGCCATCGACATCGACATGACAGCCAGCATCAGCACACCGGCCGCCGCCCCGAAGTAGCCGCCGTAGATGCCGATCAGGAAGATCGCCGGCCCGATCGGCGGCTGCGCGAACCGTGCCTTCGGTCGCGTGTACCAGTCGCGCAGCCGATCACGCAGCAGCAGGACGGCCGCCGCGAGGGCGATCAGCACCGGCACGATCCGCTCGAACACCGCTGACGTCGTGTTCATCAGCAGGATCGCGCCGGTGGTGCCACCCAGCAACGCGAACACGCTCTGCCGCAGGATACGGGGACCCTGACCGCGGAGTTCCAGCCGTGACCCCGCCGCCGAACCGGCGCCGCTCGCCAGCAACCCGACCGAGTTGGTCACGTTGGCCGCGATCGGCGGAAGACCGACCGCGAGCAACGTCGGGTAGCTGATGAGCGAGGCCAGCCCCGCCATCGAACCGGTCAACCCCGAACCGATACCTCCGGCCACCAGCAGCGCAGCATGATCGAATTGCACCTTCAGAGTTTGGTGCGTAACACCCCGTCGATCCGCCGCGGAACGCTGTCGTATTCGTCACGCAGCTCTGGTGGGAGCAGGTCAGCAGGAGCGTTCTGCCAGGTCATCGGCCGTAGGAACCGGCGAATGGCGGTAGCGCCGACCGACGTGTGCTGTGTGTTGGTGGCCGGCCATGGCCCACCGTGATGCTGGGCCCAGGCGACCGCCACACCGGTCGGGTAGCCGTCGTAGACGAGCCGCCCGGTACGCGACCGCAACCGCCGGCCCAGCTCGCCCGGCAACTCCGTCTCGCCGGGCGCTCGATGCACGGTCGCGGTCAGTGACGATGGCAGCCCGTCGAGCGCGGTGAACAGCTCTGCCTCATCGGCCCATCGCGCGACCACGGCGACCGGCCCGAAGCACTCCTCGGTCGCCTCGGGCGGCAGCGCCGCGGCGGATGCGGTGAACAACAGAGGCGTGGCCCGACCCGGCTGCTCCTCTGCGGTTGCGCCAGGGGCGCTCGCTGTCTCGGGTCCCGAATCGCCGCCGACGCCCGTGAGTGCGGATCCGCCGGTCTCGGCCGCGAACGGGGAGGCTCCGGCTGCCGACAACTCCCCGGCGGCTGCGAGTGTGGAGGTTCCTCGCTGGTAGGCGGCGGCGATACCCGAGTTCAGCATCACCATGGGGTCCAGGCCGGCGATTGCCTGCTGGACGGCGGTGACCAGGCGGTCGCCGTCGGCCCCGGCCGGGACGAAGAGCAGGCCCGGCTTGGTGCAGAACTGGCCGGCGCCCAGGGTGAACGATGCCGCGAACTCGGCACCGATCTTCTCGGCCCGGTCGGCGGCGGCCCCGGGAGTGATGACGACCGGGTTGAGGCTGCTCAGTTCCCCGTAGAAGGGAATGGGCTCGGGACGCTGTTCGATGATCGCGAGCAGGGCACGGCCACCGGTGACCGAGCCGGTGAAGCCGACCGCACGGATCGCCGGGTGGGCGACCAGGTCGGCGCCTGCCTGGAGACCGTGCACGATGCCGAACGTGCCGTCGGGGGCGCCCGCTTTCCGGGCGGCCTCGGCGAGGATCTCGTAGCAGAGCTGCGACGTCGCCGGATGTGAGTGGTGGGCCTTGAGGACGACCGGGCTGCCCGCGGCGATGGCCGACGCGGTGTCACCGCCGGGAACCGAGAAGGCGAGCGGGAAGTTGCTGGCGCCGAAGACCGCGACCGGCCCGATCGGCACGAGCATCCGCCGCAGGTCAGGGCGCGGCCCCATCGGAGTGTCCCCGGGACGGTCGATCGTCGCTTCCAGGTAACCGCCGTCGCGCAGCACGTCGCCGAAGAGTCGCAGCTGATAGCAGGTCCGGCTCAGTTCCCCGTTGAGCCGGGCGGTCCCGAGCGCGGTCTCCCGGTCGGCGATCTCGACGATGCGGTCCCGGTGCGACTCCAGCGCTGCCGCCAGGTCGTCGAGCAGGGCCGCCCGCCCGTCGCGGCCCAGATCCTCGAGTGGCCCGGCGGCGGTCAGAGCGGCCGAGCAGATCGCGTCGACCTGTTCGGCCGTCGTCTCCTCGGTGACGATCTCCACGGTCGCGCCGCTGCGCGGATCGATGCTGGGAACACCGGTCATTCTGTGCCCTCCATTAACTGGGGTTCGAGGCCGGGCCCGGTGCCCCGACACGTCGGAGTTGCCGTTGCTCGCACCAGTCTCGTCCGAAGACGGTGCCATGCGCCACGCGAGCACCTGGCCACCGGGCAGCAGGGTCCGCGATCGGTGGGCTTGCGGGTGGCTTCGGTGCACGGATCGGTTGTCACCACAGCATCGAGGACAGCCCCGCGAGGTGCGGTGATGGGTGACGGCCCGGCGGTCATACCGGGGCGCCGAGGTCGGCCCGGTCGACGGTCCACTTGCGGGCCTGGTCGCTGATGGTCACGCCGAGGCCGGGACGGTCGGAGAGGTGAATACGGCCGTCGCGGATCTCCAGACGCTCGTCGAAGAGCGGGTGCAGCCAGTCGAAGTGCTCGATCCACGGCTCGTGTGGGTAGGCGGCGGCCAGATGGGCGTGGATCTCCATGGCGAAGTGTGGCGCCATGATGAGGTTGGCGTGCTCGGCCAGGCCGGCCAGCCGCAGGAACTGGGTGATCCCACCGATCCGCGGCGCGTCGGGCTGGATGATGTCGACGGCGCCGTGCCGGATCAGCTCGTGATGCTCGGCCACGCTGGTCAGCATCTCACCGGACGCGATCGCGGTGTCCAGGCTGCGGGCCAGTGCCGCGTGGCCCTCCGCGTCATACGCGTCCAGCGGCTCCTCGATCCAGACCAGCCCGAACTCCTCCAGCGCCCGCCCGATCCGCTGGGCCGTCGGCCGGTCCCACTGCTGATTGGCGTCGACCATGAGCGGTGTCTCGGCGCCGATGTGCTCGCGGACCGCTCGTACCCGGGCCAGGTCGACGGCCGCCGAGGGATGACCCACCTTGATCTTGATGCCGCCGATGCCGGACGCCAGGGACGCGGTGGCGTTGGCCAGCACCTGCTCGATCGGCTCGTGCAGGAACCCGCCCGACGTGTCGTAGCACCGCACCGAGTCGCGATGGGCGCCGAGCAGCTTGGCCAGGGAAAGCCCGGCCCGTTTCGCCTTGAGGTCCCACAGGGCCACGTCGATCGCCGCGATGGCCTGGGTGGACGCGCCGCTCCGGCCGACCGAGGCGCCTGCCCAGACGAGTTTGGTCCAGAGACGCTGGATGTCGTTCGGGTCCTCGCCGATCAGGTCGGGTGCGACCTCGCGGGCGTGCGCGAACTGGGCCGGCCCGCCGGCGCGCTTGCTGTAGCCGAACCCGACACCCTCCAGACCGGACTCGGTACGGACCTCGGCGAACAGGAAGGCGACCTCGGTCATCGGTCGTTGCCGCCCGGTGAACAC
Organism: Actinoplanes philippinensis; assembly: GCF_900113015.1. Classification (GTDB taxonomy): domain Bacteria; phylum Actinomycetota; class Actinomycetes; order Mycobacteriales; family Micromonosporaceae; genus Actinoplanes; species Actinoplanes philippinensis. The sequence goes on along the minus strand of NZ_FONV01000001.1, from coordinate 682,031 downwards.
CTTGGCGTCACTGATCGCGTGCTTCAGCGGCAGCGTGACGGAGGAGAGCGTGAGACCGGTGATTCGGTCAGTCATGGGTCACCGCACCAGACAGGGGCGCTTGGGGTCGAAGCGCCAACCGGGAAGGAGATACTGCATGGCCGTCGCGTCGTCACGCCCGCCGAGCCCGTGCTCGCGGAAGAGCTCATGGGCGGCGGCGAGGGCGTCACGGTCGAGCTCGACACCGAGGCCGGGCGCGGACGGCACGGTGATGGCGCCGTCCCGGATCGGGAACGGCTCGCGGGTGAGCCGCTGACCGTCCTGCCAGATCCAGTGCGTGTCGAGGGCGGTGATCTCGCCGGGCGCGGCCGCACCGACGTGCGTGAACATCGCCAGCGAGATGTCGAAGTGGTTGTTGGAGTGCGAGCCCCAGGTGAGGCCGAAGTCGTGGCACAGCTGCGCGACCCGGACCGAACCCCGCATCGTCCAGAAATGCGGGTCGGCGAGCGGGATGTCGACGGCGTGGGCGCGCACCGCGTGGGCCATCTGCCGCCAGTCGGTCGCGATCATGTTCGTCGCTGTCCGCAACCCGGTGGCGCGCCGGAACTCGGCCATCGTCTCCCGCCCGGACAGGTCGCCCTCGGCGCCGACCGGGTCCTCGGCGTAGGCGAGCACCCCCTGCAGGTCACGGCAGAGCGCGATGGCGTCGTCGAGAAGCCAGCCACCGTTCGGATCGAGGGTGATCCGGGCGTCGGGGAATCGCCCGGCCAGCGCATGCACCGCCTCGATCTCCCGCTCGCCGGCGAACACACCACCCTTGAGCTTGAAGTCGCGGAAACCGTAACGGGCCTGGGCCGCCTCGGCGAGCGCGACGATCGACGACGGAGTCAGAGCGGGCGCGCGGCGCAACCGCTCCCAGTCGTCGGCCGGGGCGGCCTCGTGCCGGTAGGGCAGCTCGGTGCGGGCGGTGTCACCGACGTAGAAGAGGTATCCGAGCACGGGCACGCTGTCCCGCTGCTTCCCCTCGCCGAGCAACTCGGCGACCGGCACCCCGAGCTGCTGGCCGAGCAGGTCGAGCAGCGCCGACTCCAGAGCGGTCACCGCGTGGACCGTGACGCGCAGATCGTACGTCTGAAGGCCCCGGCCCCCGGAATCCTGGCCGGCATGGATCTCGGCGAAGCTGCGCAGCAGCGAGGCGAACTCCGCGACCGGCCTGCCGAGCAGCAGCTCACCGGCGCTCTCGAGAGTCTGGCGGATCGCTGCGCTCCCGGGCGCCTCGCCGAGGCCGGTGCGGCCCTCGCTGTCAGTGAGGACCACGACGGTACGGGTGAAGAACGGCCCATGAGCACCACTGAGGTTGAGCAGCATGCTGTCGTGGCCGGCGACCGGCACCACCTCGACGCGCTCGACGGTGGGCTTCATGGCCGCACCTTGTCGATCAGCCGCCCGAGATCGGAGCGCTCGTCCGCGGTGAGGTCGGTGAGCGGTGGCCGGACCCGCCCGCCGTCACGCCCGACCGCTGTCAGCCCGGCCTTGATGATCGACACGGCGTAACCGCGGGCCCGGTCGCGGATGTCGAGGTAGGGGATCACGAAGTCGTTGAGCATCCCGTAGACGGCGGCCCGGTCCTGGGCGCGCACCGCCGCATAGAAGCGCAGCGCGAACTCGGGCAGGAAGTTGTAGAGCGCCGACGAGTAGGTGCTGACCCCGAGCTGCAGCAGCGGCAGCGCGAACGTCTCCGCCGTGGGCAGCCCGCCCACGTAGATCAGCCGGTCACCCACCTTGGCGTAGGTGCGGGTCATCCGCTCGATGTCGCCGACGCCGTCCTTGAGGCCGATGAGTGTCGGGTTGCGGTCGGCGAGCTCGGCGACCGTCACGTCCTCCAGGACGGCGTTGGCCCGGCTGTAGACGATCACGCCCAGGCCGGTGGCGCGGCACACCGCGTCGACGTGCGCGATCAGGCCCGATTGGCTGGCCTCGGTCAGGTAGGGCGGGAAGAGCAGCAGACCGGCGGCGCCCGCGGCCTCGGCGGCCTGCGCCTGCGCGACCGCCTGCGCGGTGCTGCCGGTGGCCGGGGCGATGACCGGAACACGTGCCCCGACCTCGTCCACCGCAGCCCGGACCACGGTGTCGATCTCGGAGCTGGTGAGCGAGAAGCCCTCGCCGGTGCCGCCGGCGGCGAACAGGCCGGCGACGCCGAAACTCGCCTGCCACGCCAGATGCTCGCGGTAGCGGCTCTCGTCGAAGGCGAGGCGGTCGTCGAAGTGGGTGACGGGGAACGACAGCAGGCCCGAGGCCAGGCGGGCGGCCAGGTCGAGAGGGGGAATCGCGTTCACGAAGCAACCGTAGGAAGCGACGACGATGCCTGTCCAAGATTGTTTCGGCATCGATTGATACTGTCAGTGCATCATGAAGCTGAGGGCGGAGATCGCTCGCGGTAGCGCCGGGTTGTCGGACTTCCGCGGCCAGAGCACGTGCAGCTCGACCGGCTCGGGGATGGGTGTGTCGATCCGCAGGTACTCGACGTGCGGCACCGCGATCATGCCCGCGGACTCGGGCACGAAGGCCACCCCCCGGCCGCGGGACACCAGCCAGAGCATGGTCATCACCTGGCTGACGGTGTGGATGATCCGCTCCTGCGCCAGCGGCACCATGCTGACGACCAGGTCGTAGAAGTACCGCGCCTTCTGCTGGGAGTGGAAGATCAGCGGCTCACGCACCAGGTCGGCGGGCACCACGGCACGGCGCAGATCGGCCAGCGGATGATCCTCGTGCACCGCCAGGAGCAGCGCCTCCCGGTGCAGCAGCCGGGACTCGAAGAGCTCGGGGTCGAACGGCGGCCGGGCCAGGCCCAGATCGATGTCCCCGGCGGTCAGCGCGTCGATCTGCTCCCGGGTGACCATCTCGAACAGCTCGATGTGCACCTCCGGCAGCTCCAGATTGAGATAGTCGAGGATCCGGCCCAGGTGACCGAACGTCGAGGCCGAGGTGAAGCCCAGTTTGAGCACGCCGCGCATGCCCGACGAGACCCGCTGGGCCAGGGCGGGAGCGGCCTCGGCGATCGCCAGGATCCGGCGGGCCTCGTTGAGGAACGCGTGGCCGGCCGGCGTGAGGCGGACCCGCCGGTTGTCCCGCTCCAGCAACTGCACCCCGACGGCCGCCTCCAGTTTCTGGATCTGCCTGCTCAGCGGGGGCTGCGTCATCCGCAGCCGGACGGCTGCCCGGCCGAAGTGCAGTTCCTCCGCGACCGCGATGAAACCCCGAAGCTGTTCGAGGGAGTACGTCATGCCGCCAAGGTATCAATCGATGCACTAATTGGCTTGGACATGCATTACTGCAGGGTCATAGGCTCGCGGCACCAGTGACCCCCCTCACAAGCGGGAGATTCCCGATGAAAATAACGCTCCCCGCACTCGGCCTGGCCGGCCTGCTCGTGCTCGCCGGCTGCGGCGGCAACCTCGGCTCCGACGGCGACAGCGGCTCCACCGCCGCCTACCCGGAACGTGCCGTCACCCTGCTGATCGGCCAGGACGCCGGCGGCAGCACCGACCTCATCGGCCGCGCCCTCGCCGATCCCGCGAGCAAGGACCTCGGCAAGCCGATCACCGTGCAGAACCGGCCCGGCGCCAACGGGGCGGTCGCCGCCAAGGAGCTCGCCGCCGCCAAACCCGACGGGTACACGATCATGGTCTTCGTCGGGTCGCTCGCCTACATCACGCCCCTGGCGGTGCCCGCCGACCAGGCCGTCGACGTCAACAACTACGAGGTCGTCACCGGGATCTCCCAGGACGACTTCGTCCTCGTCGCCAACCCCCGGACCGGGTTCAAGACCGTTCAGGGCATCGTCGCCGCGAAACGGCCGATCACCTTCGCCACCACCGGCGTCGGCACCGGCAGCCAGCTCACCCAGACCCTGCTGTTCGCTCAGGCCGGTGTGCAGGCCACCGCCGTGCCGTTCAACGGCGGCGCCCCAGCCCTGACCGCCGTCCTCGGCGGGCAGGTCGACGTGGCGGCGGTGCAACTCGGCGAGGCCAAGGAGCAGATCGAGGCCGGCAAGGCGGTCCCGCTGGTCACCTTCGCGACCCAGCGGCCCAGCTACATGCCGGACATCCCGACCGCCACCGAGGCCGGGTTCAACGTGCCGGTCCAGCAGTCCCGAGCCGTCGTCGCGCCGAAGGGCACCCCCAAGGAGGTGGTGGACCGGCTGCGGACGGCCTTCCAGAAGGGGTTCGCGGATCAGGCCTACAAAGACTTCAACGCCAAGCGGCTGCTCACCGCCAACGAGGTGGACGGAGCCGCGCTGCTCCAGCAGTGGAACGGCTCGCTCCAGACATACCGTGGCCTCGTCGCCCAGCACAAGATCGATCTGAGCGCCAAGTGACCACCGAGCCCGCCGACGACCGGCCGCCCGCGGCCGGTCCGTCCGCGAACCTGATCGCCGCCGGCGTCGTGATCGCCCTCGGCGCCGTGGCGGTCACCGGCGCCGCCGGCCTCGGGTCCGGCCCCGGCACCTGGCCGATGGTCATCGGTGTCGCCCTCGTGATCCTCGGCCTGATCCTCGCCGTGCAGTCCCGTCGCGCCGAGCCCCCCGAGCGGTTCACCCGCAGCAGCCTCCTGGTCGTCGCCGCCGTCGCCAGCATGATCGCCTACGTCGCGGTGATCGCCACCATCGGCTTCGAGATCCCCACCCTGCTGCTCGCCTTCGTCTGGCTGCGTTTCCTCGGCCGGGAGAGCTGGCGTACGTCCATCGCCGTCAGCGCCGGCATCGTCGTCGTCTTCTACGCGCTGTTCGTCGGCGCGCTCGACGTCACCATCCCCCACCTGTTCTGATCCTCTGGAGGACCGTTGTCCTCGGTCATCGACGGCTTCGCGGTCGTCCTCGAACCGACGAACCTGCTCTACTGCCTCGTCGGCGTCGTCATCGGCATGCTCATCGGCGTCCTGCCCGGCCTCGGCCCGGCCGCCACCATCGCGATCCTGCTCCCCGTCACCTTCGGCCTCGAACCGGTCACCGCCGTGATCATGCTGGCCGGCATCTTCTACGGTGCCCAGTACGGCGGCACCATCACCTCGGTCCTGCTGCGACTGCCCGGCGAGGCCTCCTCCGTCGTCACCGTCTTCGACGGCCACGCCCTCGCCCGCCAGGGCAGAGCCGGCGCCGCCCTCGGCATCGCCGCCATCGGCTCCTTCGTCGGCGGCACCCTTTCGATCATCGCGCTCACCCTCGTCGCTCCGGTCGTCGCCGGGTTCGCCCTCGACTTCGGCCCACCCGAGTACACCGTGCTCGCCCTGCTCGGCATCATGCTGGTCAGCACGATCAGCAGCGGCGGCCGGATCCGCGCGCTCACCGCCGCCGCGATCGGCCTGCTGCTCGCCACCGTCGGCCGCGACGACTTCACCAGCGCCGAACGCTTCACCTTCGGCAACCTCTCCCTGGCCGACGGCATCGACTTCGTACCCATCGCGATGGGCCTTTTCGGTCTCGGTGAGATCCTTTACAACCTGGAGGAGCGCCATCGCGCCGTTCAGGCGCCGACCAAGGTCACCAACGTCTGGCCCAGCCGCGCCGACCTCAGGCAGTCGTCCGGCGCGATCGGGCGGGGCTCGGTCATCGGCTTCGTTCTCGGCATCCTGCCCGGCGGCGGCGCGGTCCTCTCCTCCCTGGCCGCCTACGCCCTGGAGAAACGCCGTTCCAAGCACCCGGAACGCTTCGGCCAGGGCGCCATCGAGGGCGTCGCCGCACCGGAGACCGCCAACAACGCGGCCGCCACCTCGTCGTTCATCCCCCTGCTGTCGCTCGGCATCCCGGCCAACGCGACCATGGCGGTGATCTTCGGGGCGCTGCTCATCCAGGGCGTCACCCCCGGGCCGCAACTGGTCACCGAGCACCCGGAGCTCTTCTGGGGCGTGGTCAACTCGATGTACCTCGGCAACGTCCTGCTGCTGATCATGAGCATCCCGCTGCTCGGCGTCTTCGTGCGAATCCTGCGGGTTCGCGCCGCCGTCCTGGCGCCGATCACCGTGCTGATCACCCTGGTCGGCGCGTACACGGTCAACAACAGCGTCTTCGACATCGGCCTGGTGATCGGATTCGGCGTGCTCGGCTACCTGATGAAGAAAGCCGGCTTCGACCCGGGTCCGATGGTGCTGGCGTTCGTCCTGGGCAGCCTGCTGGAGACGTCCCTGCGACGCTCACTGCTCCTGTTCGACGGCGACCTCACCGGCTTCCTGAGCCGCCCGATCTCCGGCGTCCTCGCCGCCGCCTTCCTCGCCGTGATCCTGCTTCCCCTGGCTCGAACCCTGCTACGCCGACGTCACCCCGACCCAGCCGGTTCTGCCGTGACCGAGCCAGGTGACCCTGCAGTCACGGCAGTTGCTTCCCGCCCGTCGGCCTCGGCCGAGATCGTCGGCTCAGGAGCCGCCGCAGACCCGTTCGGTCCAGCGTCGCCTGAGGCCGGTGACACGGGAGCCGCAGTCGCCCCCGGTCCTTCGGCTGCGACGTCAGGCGAGCGGCAGGGGCCTGGAACAGCCTCAGCTGAGTCGCCTGGAACAGCCTCAGCTGAGTCGTCGGGCGAGGCGGCCGGGGAACACGCCGTTCGCGACAAGACCGCCACCACGAGCACGGAGGCGGCCGGTCGTCCTCATGACGAGCCGGGGCAGTCCGGTGCTCCCGTCACCCAGCCCGTCCACCGTGACCGCCATACTGAGGAGCCGGAATGACCGTCCTGGTCGGATATCTCCCTACCCCGGAAGGCGACGCGGCCTTCGCTGCCGCTCTCGATGAGGCGGTTCGCCGATCCGAGTCGCTACTGCTGATCAACTCACCACGCGGCGGCGCGCCGATCAGCGCGGACGTCGCCGCGCCCGACGACCTCGCCCACCTCAGCGCCAAGGCGGTCGAAGCGGGCGTGCCGCTGGAGATCCGCCAGATCTCACACAGCGGGGAGTTCTCGGACACCCTGCTGGCCGCCGCGGACGAAGCCGGGGCCTCGGTGATCGTCATCGGTCTCCGCCGCCGGAGTCCGGTGGGCAAGCTGTTCCTCGGCAGCACCGCACAGCAGATCCTGCTCAACGCCGGCCGCCCGGTCCTGGCGGTCAAGCCACCACATCGCTGACGAATCGGCCGATGAAGAACGGACAACCCCGGCCTCCCGGCGGAGAGGACAGTTCATTCGGTACGGCTGGAAGCAATCCCCATCACTGTCACGCAGGCGGATGTCCCGACTTCGCCGAAGCGGGCGCCCGGGGGAGTTGAAGAGGCCAGCCGAAAGTCGACGTGAAGCCGGCTGGCTTCGACGGGGCGACGCGGATTTGAACTCGAGGCAAAAGGCCGAAGCGTGGGCGGGCTTCGGGAGTCGGGTGTGGCCTGTTTGCGGGGGTGAAGGTGTAACTCGGTTCGTGGGCCCGATTCGGCACGGTTCGCAGTGGGCCGATCCGAATGCAGGGCTGTGCGGACCGGCGGCGCAACCGCTTCCTGCCGCGCCAGGCGCCCACCCGGCGATGGCGGGAGATTCCGGGCGCGGCAGGAGACCCGAACTCAAGGGAGGAAGAGCGGCATCGCCTTGGTGAGCATGCCGCGCCATTCCGGAAGCGGCGCCACACCCGTGCCGGCCCAGCGGTCATGGCCGAGCACACTGTAGGCCGGCCGCCGGGCAGGTCGCGGGAAACGGTCGCTCGTCGTGGGCCGGACCCGGTCGGGATCGAGGCCGGCCTCGATGAACACGGCCCGCGCCAGACCGAACCAGCTCGTCGACCCGGCCGCGGTGCCGTGGTAGGCGCCCGGAGCCGCCCGTCCCGCGATCGATGCGTGGGACAGGTCGACCAGGAGTTGGGCGAGGGCGTACGACCAGGTGGGTGGGCCGATCTGGTCGTCGACGACGTCGAGGGTGTCGCGATCGGCGGCCAGGCGCAGCATGGTGCGGACGAAGTTGGGTCCGTGTTCGCCGTAGAGCCACGCGGTCCGGACGATGTAGCCGCCGGTGGCCAGCACCGCCCGCTCGCCGATCGCCTTGCCCCGGCCGTAGGCGTTGAGCGGGGCGTGCGGGGTGTCCTCGGGGTACGGCGTGGTAGCGGCGCCGTCGAAGACGTAGTCGGTGGAGACGTGGATGAGACGGCGTCCGGCCTCGGCGGCGAGCACGCTCACACCGTGACCGTTGATGGCGGTGGCCGCCTCCTCGTCGCTCTCCGCGCCGTCCACGTTCGTCCAGGCGGCCGCGTTCAGGACGATGTCGGCGCCGGCGACCGCCTCACGAACCTGTGCCGGTGAGGTGATGTCGAGGTCGCCCCGGGTGGCGGCGACCACGTCGGTCTCACCGTTCTCAGCGAGAACGCGCTGCAGATCCCGCCCCAGCATTCCCCCGGCCCCGGTGATGAGCCAGCGCAGCCGCCCGGAAGCCGCCGAGGCGGGCGCCGCCGAGGAGGCGGGCGAGAGGAGGACGGAAGGCGACGAGGACGGCGATGGAGCGGAAGCGGAGGACGGGGAGGTCATCAAAGGCCGGCCCGGGACTTCAGCGGCTCCCACCAGGCGCGGTTGTCGCGGTACCACGCGACGGTCGACGCGAGTCCCTGGTCGAGGGTGACCTGTGGCGCGTACCCCAGCTCCTCGCTGATTTTGGTTATGTCGAGCGAATAGCGGCGATCGTGGCCTTTGCGGTCGGTGACCGGCCGCACCATGTCCCAGCCGGCCCCGCATGCCTCGAGGAGGCGCTCGGTGAGTTCCCGGTTGGTGAGCTCGGTCCCGCCGCCGATGTTGTAGACCTCGCCGGCCCGGCCCTTCTCGAGGACCGCCTGGATGCCGCGGCAGTGATCGGACACGTGCAGCCAGTCACGGATGTTGCCGCCGTCGCCGTAGAGCGGGATCTGCTTGCCGTCCATCAGGTTCGTCACGAAGAGGGGGATCACCTTCTCCGGGAACTGGTGCGGACCGTAGTTGTTGGAGCACCGGGTGACGACGACGTCCATGCCGTGGGTGCGGTGCGCGGCCAGTGCCATCAGGTCGGAGCCGGCCTTGGAGGCGGCGTACGGCGAGTTCGGCGCGAGCGGCCACGTCTCGGTCCACGAGCCGGAGTCGATGGAGCCGTACACCTCGTCGGTGGAGACGTGCACGAATCGCCCGACTCCCGCGAATCGGGCCGCGTCGAGAAGGGCCTGGGTGCCCAGCACATTCGTGGTGACGAACGGCATAGCGCCCGAAATGGACCGGTCCACGTGTGATTCGGCCGCGAAATGCACCACGGCGTCGTGTCCCGGAAGTAGTTCCCGCAACAGGTCGGAATCGGAAATGTCGCCCTGCACGAATCGCAGTCGGGGATCGGACAGTGGGAGGTTGTCACGATTCCCCGAATAGGACAACAGATCCAGAACGGTCACCGAGGCACCCGCCGCACCTGCGTACTCGTCCTGCAAGAGGGCCCTGACGTAGGCCGATCCGATGAACCCGGCACCACCGGTTACGAAAATCTGCACGGGTGGCGAGTGTAGACGTAGGCGGCGACTGTTTAGGGTCAGCCGGTGCGCGGAATTCTTCTCGCCGGTGGTACCGGTTCCCGGCTCTGGCCGATCACCATGGCCATGTCCAAACAGCTCATGCCCATCTTCGACAAGCCGATGGTGTACTACCCGTTGACCACGCTGGTGTCCGCCGGGATCAGGGAGATCCTGGTGATCACCACGCCGGAGGATCAGCCGCACTTCGAGCGGCTGCTCGGCGACGGAAGCCGGTTCGGGCTCGACCTTCAGTACGCGGTGCAGCCCAAGCCCGACGGGATCGCCCAGGCATTCCGGATCGGTGCCGACTTCATCGGCGATGAGCCGGTTGCCCTGATTCTCGGCGACAACATCTTCCACGGGGTGGGCCTGGGCCGGCAGCTCGCGCGGTTCGGCGACGTGGACGGCGGGCGGGTCTTCGCGTACCCGGTGGCCGACCCGGAGCGGTACGGCGTCGTCGAGTTCGACGAATCGGGCAAAGTGCTCTCGATCGAGGAGAAGCCGGAGCATCCCAAGTCGACGTACGTGGTCCCCGGCCTGTACTTCTATGATGCCGACGTGGTGAAGATCGCCGAGAATCTCGAGCCCAGCGCCCGGGGCGAGCTGGAGATCACCGCGGTGAACGAGGAGTATCGACGCCAGGGACGGCTCGAGGTGACGGTTCTCGACCGGGGAACCGTCTGGCTGGACACCGGGACCTTCCAGTCCATGGTCCAGGCCTCGGAGTACGTCCGGGTGATCGAGGAGCGGCAGGGTTTGAAGATCGGTTGTGTGGAGGAAGCGGCCTGGCGGCTCGGCTTCATCTCCGACGACGAGCTGCGCGAGCTGGCGCAGCCGTTGCTGAAGAGCGGTTACGGGCAGTATCTGGTGCGCCTGCTGGACGGTGGTCTCCGGTGAAGATCCGCCCGCTGGGCATCAAGGGCGCCTTCGAGGTGACCCCGGTGCAGCACGGTGACAGCCGCGGCCGGTTCCTCGAGTGGTATCGGTTCGACGCCCTGGCCGAGGCGGTCGGGCACCGGCTCGATCTGGCGCAGGCCAACCTGTCGACGTCGGCGAAGGGCGTGGTGCGCGGCATTCATTTCGCCGATGTCCCGCCGGGGCAGGCCAAGTACGTGACATGTGTCTCGGGCGCGGTGCTCGACGTCATCGTGGACATCCGGGTCGGGTCGCCCACGTTCGGCACGTGGGAGGCGGTGCGTCTGGACGACGAGGACCGCCGGGCCGTCTACCTGGGCGAGGGGCTGGGGCACGGGTTCTGCGCTCTGACCGAGGGCGCGACCGTGGCGTACCTCTGCTCCTCGACCTATCGCCCCGGTCATGAACACGGAGTGCATCCGCTCGACCGCGAACTCGGGATTGCATGGCCGGTATCAGACCCCGTACTGTCCGGCAAGGATGCCGAGGCCCCGAGTCTCGCCGACGCCGGCGCGAAAGGTTTGCTGCCGCGTTACGACGCTGTTCACAGCTTTGTCGAATCATTGCGTCAGATTGACGACAGTCGATAGAGCTGTTGCTCCGGCGGTCCTACTTGGACACTCTCGCAATCCTGGATCCGGCATCATCCGAATCGCCATGGCTGTCGAACGGAAAGATGTAGCGCGATCGGGGTCGCATTGACAGTCTGTCTGTTGTGTCTCGGTGGTTTCCGGCATGGGGCGTTCGTGGTCGGGTGTGTCCGAGCACACCACAGATCTGGATCATCATGAGTCGGTCGCAGCCGATGTTGGGGGCCTGGCGTGCAGACAATTGAATCCGTGGAGACCGTTGACCTGGCGGCGACGGCCGCGCAGCTCAAGGCGCGCTCCCGGGCGACGAAGGCGCGAGCGGGCTGGCAGAGCCGCTATGCGCTGACGCTCTATCTCCTAGACTTCGTGGTCGGCCTGAGCGCCGCCTCGTGGGCGCTGCTGATCCGCTTCGGCAGCGAGGGCATCGCGCCCTATCAGCGTGACTACCTGCTCCTCACCCTGCTGTTGCCGGTCGCGTGGATCGCCTGCCTGGCGTTCAACCGCGCATATGAGCCCCGTCACCTCTTCGTCGGCACCGAGGAGTATGCGCGGGTATTCCGTGCCGGATTGGCCCTGACCGCCGGTCTCGCCATTGTGTCCTTCGCTTTCGACCTCCGTTTGGCCCGCGGTTATGTGAGCATCGTGATGCCGCTGGCGATCCTCGTCGACCTCGGCGCACGATTCTTCTTCCGGCAGCGCCTGCACCGGGCCTGGGCCCGCGGCCGGCGGCTGCACCGGGTGGTCCTGGTCGGTCACGAGCGGGCCGTCCTCGACATGACCCGCCGGCTCAGCCGGGAGCGCTTCCACGGTCTCGGCGTCATCGGCGCGTGCCTGCCGCCCGGCATGGTCCGCAGCCACGCGGTCACCGGCATGCCACCGATCTACGGCACCTTCGACGACGTGGCCACCGCGGTCGCGAGGTCCGATGCCGACACCGTGATCGTGCTCTCCTGCCCGGAGATCGACGGCCCCGCCGTCCGCCGCCTCGCCTGGCAGCTGGAACGCGACGACATCGACCTCATCGTGGCCAGCACCCTGGTCGACGTGGCCGGCGACCGCACCACCATCCGCCCCGTCGACGGCCTGCCGATGCTGCACGTCGAGCACCCACGCCTCAAGGGCAGCGCCCGCGTGGTCAAGGAGATCTTCGACCGGGTCGGCGCGATCCTGCTGATCATGCTGCTGTCACCGGTGCTCGCGGTGGTGGCGCTGCTCGTCCGGTACGGCAAGGGCGGCCGCGGCCCGGCGATCTTCACCCAGGAGCGCGTCGGCCGCGACGGCAAGCCGTTCACGCTCTACAAGTTCCGGACCATGACGGTCGACGCCGAGGCCCGCCTCTTCGAGCTCGGCAACCTCAACGACACCGACGGCGCGCTGTTCAAGATGCGCGAGGACCCGCGGATCACCCCCGTCGGCAAGTGGCTGCGCCGCCTGAGCATCGACGAGTTGCCCCAGCTGATCAACGTGGTCAAAGGGGACATGTCGCTGGTCGGCCCGCGCCCGCCGCTGGCCAAGGAGGTCGCCGACTACCCGGCCGACATGCTGCGCCGCCTGGTCGTCAAGCCCGGCCTGACCGGCCTGTGGCAGGTCTCCGGCCGCTCCGACCTGTCCTGGGAGGAGTCGATCCGCCTCGACCTCACCTACGTCGAGAACTGGTCACTCGCCATGGACCTGGCCATCCTCTTCCGCACGGTCAGCGCGGTGGTCCGCAGCTCAGGCGCCTACTGACCCACCTGTACCGGTGGCCCAGGGAGTCTCTCCCTGGGCCACTGTGCGTTCCCGGTCCAGCTCAATTCCTTTCACGGGTACGGCCACGCGCCCCCACCCACACGGCCTCAGAGCCCCGTCCCACCTCTCACACCAGCCCCCGGCACCACCCCGCTCACCCACCCTCCAGTGCTGTCTCCGGGCTCTTGATACCGCGCTGACCGCCGGCCGATCCGCCCGTGCTGTTGCGGCGCTGGTTTCCGGCCGGGGTGGGGCACGGCGGGGCGCGGCTGGGGCGGGGCGGGAACGGGGACCGCCCCGGCGCCCGTGGGGACGGGCGCCGGGGCGGCTGGGGGAGGGGTGTTACTTCTCGGTCGGGTGGTGCAGGGAACGGCCGTCGGAGGTGATGCCCACGCCCCGCAGGACGGGGCTGTCGCCGGCGGCGGTGCGGGTCAGTTCGGCCCGGTACTGGATGTATCGGGATCCGCCGGGCACCTTGCCGTTCTGGCCGACGGCGGTCCACCCGCTCCAGGTGCCGTCCGGTACCGCGGTGCTGCCGGTGCGCACGTACACCGTGAGGGTCGCCCCCGCAGGCACTCTGCCCTGATAGGTGAGCCGGTCCCAGCGGACCATCTGCTGGGCGTCCATCACCCGGGACACCAGGGTGCCGCTGCGGGCGGACCCGGCGAGCCGCACCCCGTCGTCGCCGACGGTGACTCCGGACTCGACACCGGTCCGCTGCTGCGGGGCGGTGTGGTCGGCGACACCGGTGGCGGACGACACGAACGTCGCCGCCGGCTTGTCCAGCGCCGGCCAGGTGGAGACGTTGCCTGCCGCGTCGACGCTGCGGACCCGGTAGTGGTACGTGGTGCGCGGCTCCAGACCCGTCACCACGGCGCTGAGCCGGGTCGCGTCGCGGGTTCCGGGCCACTTGGCCAGCGACTTCGCCGAGGCGCCGACGAGCAGGGTGGCGTCGGCGGGTTCGCTGGACTTCCACTGCACCTGGGCGGTGCCGTCCGGGCGGGCGGTGACGGTGACCCCGGACGTGGCCGGGCCGGTGCGGTCGCGGGCGCCGGTGGTGACCTTCTGCAGCGGGCCGGTGGTGGTCCGGCCGTCCGGGGTGGTCACCTTCGCCCGGTACCAGTAGGTGGTGGCGGGCTCGAGTCCGGACAGGGTGACGGTGCGTTTGCCGGTCTGCGAGCCGTCGACTGCCTTTTGCGTGAGTTCGGTCGCGCGGAGCCCGTACTCGATGATGGTTTTCGTCGCCGTGCTGGTCGCGACCGTGACCGATGCGCTGGTCCCGCCGGCCTCGGCCGCGGCCGAAGCGGTGAGCGTCGCGGTGGCCGCGGCGGCGTAACCGGCCGTGTACGCACCGGGCGCGGCGGTGAAGAACGCGTACTCGACGCCCTTGATCGTGGTCCGGGTGAACGGGACCGCGACTCCGGCCCGGGTCAGGGTGGACAGTGTCCGCCCGCCCGGTCCGGCGGTGGGCACCATGCCGGTGAGGCCGTTGGCGCCGGTGCCGACGTTGACCGCGAACGTCAGGTCGTTCCCGGTCCAGGCGATGTTCGAGTACGACGACGCGTTGCGCCCGTCCAGCCAGGTGAGCAGCTGGTGGCCGCTGATCAGCGGCACGTTGTGGCGCTGCGCCGACGCCAGCACCTGGTCGCTGTCGTAGGTGGTCGCGTAGTCGGTGTGCATGTTGGCGGTGAACGCCCCGTAGTAGCCCGGCGTGCCGAGGGCCGCGTCGAGTAGAGCGTCCGGGGTGTACGGGTAGCTCTGTCCCGACTCGTCGGTCATCTGGGTGGCGGCCTGGTAGATGTCGATGAGCCCGCCGTTGGTGTCGGCGAACCGCATCGGCATGCCGGAGCCGGTCATGAAGCCCGGCCGGTCGGCGACCCAGGTCTCCGGCCAGTAGTAGTAGTTGGTGTCGAGCCGGATCCCGTTGGCGTTCTGCAGGCTGGCCTGCGTGGACCAGTCGGACCAGACGATGCAGTGGGTGCGGTTGGTGTCCGGGGCGCGCACCGAGCCGTACTTGGCGCGGAACGCCGCGAGCTGGTCGGTGAGGTTGGCCGCGAGCGACGCCGCCGTCCAGTTGGCGCATCCGGTGTTGAGGTGCAGCCCGACCTCGAAACCGCGGTTCTGGTACGTGGTGGCCTGGCTGTTGGTGAGCGGCGTGTCCGGGAAGATGTACGAGGTGAACCGCGGGCACTGCCAGTCGTCGACCACACACCCGGCCGGGCTGTTGGCGAGGTACTGGTCGAAGCGTCCCGCGGTGCCGCCGGTGGCGTGGTCGTCACCGGTGGCGACGACGACCGCCTTGAGGCTGCGCGGGAAGTACCAGAACCGGGGCAGCGGCTTGCGGTCGGCGTTCATCGTCCCGATCAGGTTGGCGAGCAGGCGCTGCTGCTCGTCGGCCTGTGGCACGGCGACCTTGGTGAGGTCGACCCAGTCGGTGGCGGCGCCGCCGAAGTACAGGTCGTCGGAGCGGATCGGCGCGCGGCCGTCCCGGTCCTGCTTCTCCCACGCCGGGTTGCCCTGACGGGTGTAGACCAGCGACCGCGGCAGGTCGAAGGTGAACGCCGCGGCCTGCCCGCCGGATGAGCCGACGTCGGCCAGCGACACCGCCGGGTTGACGGTGGCCGTCGTGCCGGTGGAGTAGAGCGTGGCCACCGAACGGGCGCCGGAGAGCGTGTAGCGGTCGGCGGTGCTGTGGTACTGGATGGTCTGCCCGGTGATGCCGGCGCCCGGCGCGGTCGTGGTGTCGACCCGCAGGTAGCCCTCGGCCAGGGTGCCGGTGGTGGCGGTCAGGCCGAGCAGGCTCGCGAGCTGCTTGTCCGGCCGGAAGGCGATCAGGTTGCCGCCGCCGGTGACCCAGGTGGTGAACGTGCTGACCTGGGCCGCGGTGAGCGGCGTGGAGCCGAGCAGGACCACGTCGTACTGGGCGAGCAGCGCCGGGGTGACCGCGGACAGGTCGACGGTGGCGAACTCGTTGAGGCCTTCGGCGCGCAGCACCTCGGCGGCGAACGACGTGAACCCGCTGGCGCCGGAGACCGCCGACTTGATCACCAGGACGGGGCCGCCCGGGCCCTGGTCCGGTGGCGGCGGAGGTGGCGCCGACGTGGTGAACGACCAGGTCACCGGCGTCATCACGTTGCCCGCGGCGTCCCGGGCCCCGCTCACCGTGGCGGTGTACGAGGTGGAGTTGGCGAGCGCCGTGGACGGGGTGAGGACCGCCGTGGCGGTGGTCGCGTCGTAGGTGGTGGAGCCGGCCACGGTCCCGGACGGGCCGGTCAGCACGATCGAGGCCGCGGTGACCTGCTCGGTGAACGCCGCTGTCACAGCGGTCGTGGTGGCCACCCCGGAGGCTCCGGCGGCCGGGGCGCGGCCGGCCAGGGACGGCGCCTGGGTGTCCGCCGCGGTGGTGTCGAAGACGACGTCGACCCAGTAGTTGGTGGACTGGTAGCTGCTGGTGGGGAAGCCGCTCGCGCCGTACCGGTAGACGCCGTTGCCGCCGTCCGTGCCGTTGGCCAGGGCGGTCAGCGGAGAACGGGTGACCGCCGAGGAGAAGCCGCCGGCCGTCACCGAGTAGAAGCCGGTGTCGGTGTGGTACGACGCAACGTAGGTGGTGTTCGCGGTGACCGGGACCGGCCCGGGGAGCGTGACGGTCTGCCAGCCGGAGCCGGACTCGCCGGTGAAGGTCACGTTCGCCAGCCGGGTGCCGGCGCTCGACCAGAGCGAGCCGGTGTGCGTGCCGGTGTTCTGGCTGCCCTTGTAGAACTTGAGCCCGGTGATGTAGCCGGCCGTCGTGGTGCGGAACTTGACGCCCAGCTCGACCGCCGAGTTGTCGTTGACCGTGCCGGTGGCCGGGGTGGCCGTGGCCGGCCAGATCGAGCAGGGGCAGCCGGATCCGCCGCCGGCGCCCGTGGTGAACGACCAGGACAGCGGGCTCATCAGGTTGCCCGCGGTGTCGCGGGCGCCGGAGACGGTGGCGGTGTAGCTCGTGGACGCGGCGAGCGCCCCGGGCGTGAACGTCACCGTCCGGGTGGCGGCGTTGTAGGCGGTCGTGCCGGTGACCCCGGCGACGGTGAGGGCCGGGGTGCCGGTCTGCACCGCCTCGCTGAACACGGCGCTGACCGCCGCCGTGGTGGCCACCCCGGTCGCGCCGGCGGCGGGGCTGGTGCTGGTCACGGTCGGCGGCGTGGTGTCGGTGACGCCGGAGGTGAACACCACGTCGACCCAGTAGTTGGCGCCCTGCCAGGTGCTGTCGGGGAAGCCGCCGCCGGTGCCGTACCGGTAGACGCCGTTGCCGCCGTCCTCACCGCTGCGCAGCGCGTGCAGTGGCGCGTTGTCCACGCCGGCCGACAGCAGCGCGCCGCTGTCCCCGGCGTAGCGGCCGTTCGGCGCGTAGTAGGACGCGACGTACGTGGTGCCGGCGCTGATCGTGATCGGGCTGGCGAACGTGGCGGTCTGCCAGCCGGACGCGGTCTCGTTGGTGAACGTGACGGTGCCCAGGTTGCCGCCGGCCGAGTTCCACAGGTTGCCGACGTGGGTGCCGGTGTTCGCCGCGCCCTTGTAGAACCGGACACCGGTGATCTGCCCGGCGACGTCGGACCGGAACTTGACGCCGACCTCTACCGCGCTGGTGTCGGAGTCGGACGGGCTGGCCGGCACCGACGACGCGCTGAAGATGGTGCACGGACAGGTCGCGGCCGCGGCCGGAGCCGCGGGCGCGACGATGAGCACGGTCGCCGCCAGCACCAGGCACAACAGGAACGACCGGAGTTTCGGTAGGGTCAAGACGCGCTCCTAGCTCGCCGGGGTGAACACGACGTCCACCCAGTAGTTGCTCGACTGCCAGCTGTCGGTGGGGAAGACGCCGCCGGTTCCGTATCGGTAGACGCCGTTGACCCCGTCCACGCCGTCACGCAGCGCGTGCAGCGGGCCGTTGTCGACGCCGGAGGATGCGAAGAACCCGCCGTTGAAGGCGTAGCGGCCGTTCGGCGCGTGGTATGACACGACGTACGTGGCGCCGGCGCTGATCGTGACCGGGGTGGCCAGCGTCGCCTGCTGCCAGCCGGTCGCGGTCTCGCCGCTGAAGGTCACGCTGCCCAGCAGGGTCCCGGCCGACGACCAGAGCCGCCCGACGTGGGTGCCGCTGTTGCCGCTGCCCTTGTAGAACCGGATCCCGGTGATCCGGCCGGCGACGTCGGAGCGGAACTTCATGCCGAGCTCCACGGCGGCGGTCTCGCTGTCGGCGGGGGATGCGGGTGTCGCCGAAGCGGGCCACACCGAGCACGGGCAGTTCGGCCCGGTCGTCGCGGCGGCGGTGGTGAACGTCCAGGATGTGCTGGTCATCGTGTTGCCGGCGGCGTCGCGCGCCCCGCTGACGGTGGCCGTGTACGTGGTGGACGCGGCCAGCGCGGCCGACGGGGTGAACGTGACGGTGTTCGTGCCGGCGCTCGTGCTGCCGGCCACCGCGCCGGACGGGCCGCTCACGCTGACCTCCGCCGCCGAGACGGCCTCGCTGAACGTCGCCGACACGGTGCTCGCGGCGGCCACCCCGGTCGCCCCGGCGGCGGGGGAGCGGGTGGTGACGGTCGGCGCGGTGGTGTCCGGCCCGGTCGCGTCGGTGGTGAAGACGACGTCGACCCAGTAGTTGGCGGACTCCCAGGACGTGGTCGGGAAACCGGCGCCGAACCGGTAGACGCCGTTGGCGCCGTCGACCCCGTCGCGCAGCGCGTGCAGCGGGCCGCTGTCCACGCCGTTCGCCGCGAAGTAGCCGACGTCCCCGGCGTAGTGGCCGTTCGGCGCGTAGTAGGAGGCGACGTAGGTGGCGCCGGCGGTCAGCGACACCGGGGTGGCGAACGTGGCGGTCTGCCAGCCGGTGCCGCTCTCCCCGGTGAAGGTGACCGAGGCCAGCTGGGTGCCGGCCGCGTTCCAGAGCTTGCCGACGTGGGTGCCGGTGTTGCCGGAGCCCTTGTAGAAGCGCAGTGCGGTGACCTTGCCGGCCACGTCGGCGCGGAACTTCACGCCGACCTCGGTGCCGGTGCTGTCCGGGTCGCTGGGGGTGGCGGGCACGTCGTCGACGGTCCACAGGCTGCACGGGCAGGTCTGCTGGCCGACAGTGATCGACCGGCTGACGGCCGCGCCGATCCGGCCGCTGTCGTCGATCGCGCGGGCCCGGATGTCGACGGCGCCCGGCGCGTTCGGGGTGGTGAACGAGTACGTCCACGTGCCCCGTCCGCCGGCCGGCTTCCAGGTGGCTCCGCCGTCGGTGGAGACCTCGACGCCGCCGACCACGCCGCCGGTGTCGGTGGCGGTGCCGGAGACGGTGACCCGGGTGCCGGCCGAGACGGTGGCGCCCGCGGCGGGCGCGGTGATCACCGCGGTCGGCGCGACGGTGTCGGTGGAGGCGGTCGCCGCGGTCAGGCCGGACTGGAGGGTGGCCGGCTGGGCGCCCATGTCGGCGAACAGGTTGACGGTGGCCTGCTTCATCGGGGTGCTGGCGGCGCCGGAGCCCCGGTCGTGATTGCTGTCCAGGCCCCACGACCACTGCACGGTGCCGGCGCCGAAGACCAGCGCGCCGCTCGCCGTCCGGTACAGGGTGAGGTTGTGGGTGGCGGTGCCGGAGGCGTAGGTGGAGCCGTTGTCGGTGAGGATCTCGACGCCGCTCGCGGTGGTGGTGGAGAGCCGGATCAGCCCCTGCGGGCGGGCCGCGTTGACCAGGTCCTCGTCCCACTCGTACCCCAGTGTGCCGGTGCCGAGGGTGGCGGTGGCATTGGACGCCTGGCTCGCGACGGTGGTGCCGCGCCACAGCCGCATCTTGCCGTCGGCCGCCGGGACCTGCAGGTTGACGGTGCCCGAGTTGACCTCGAAGGAGGTGCCGGTCAGGCCGTTCTCCGGCCGGCCGCCGTTCTTCGGCGGGCTGAACCGCGCGTCGCGCCAGGTGCCGGTCCATTCGGTGCTCGGGTCGATGGCCGCGTTGGCGTGGGTCTCCTTGTAGCAGACCAGGGTCCGGTACGGGGTGCCCGATCCGTCCACGCTGGTCTCCCAGCGGGTCTTCCAGAACACCTCGTTGCCGCTGAAGAACGCCAGGTGCAGGCCGGCGTCGCGGGCCGACTCGATGTTGGCGCGCTGCTGCCCGGACCAGTACTCGTCGTGCCCGACCGACAGGAACGACTTGTGGTTGCGCAGCAGGGACCCGCGCCGGTCGGTGTCGATGCCGGAGATGTAGCTGACGTCGTACCCGTTGGCCTCCAGGAACCGGACCATCGGGTATTCGGCGTTGAAGACGAAGTCCTCGGGCCCGGTGCCGCGGGTGGTGATCGGCCGGTTGTAGGAGATCTTGTACGCGCGGCCGGCCGGCGACCCGACGTAGAAGCTGTTGCCGCCGTACGTGTTGTACGCCTGCCACGTCGTGTCGGAGGTCTGGAACACCAGGTCGGAGCGGCTCGCGTCGTCCCGGACCACGAACATCACGTGGCTGGCGCCGGCGGTGCCGTCGGTACGCACGAGGCGCGCGAAGTAGATGCCGGACACCGCTGTCGCCGGCACCGGCCACGAGGCGGAGACCGCCCAGTTGCCGCAGTCGACGAGCCCGGTGGTGGGCGCGCTGATGCAGGCCGGCTGGGTCTGCCGCCCGACCGGGTTGACCGTGGTGATGAACCGCGCCCCGTTGCCGCCGTAGTAGCCCATCCGGTAGATGTCCAGCCGGTACGACGTGGCCGTGGAGTCGATCTTGAAGTTGACCGTCTCGCCGACGTTGACGCTCATCTCGGTGGCGAAGCCCTGCAGCGCCGCGCTGCCCGACCCGCTGACGTCCCAGGTGGTCTTCGGTGTGCCGGTCCTGGTGTTCTCGCAGGCGATCGGATTGACCACCGGGGCGCACGGGTCGGCCGCGCTGGCCGGGCCGGCGGACGGCAGGAACAGCGCCGCCGCGACCAGAGTGAGAACCAGCAGCGACCGCTGCCGGAAGAGCCTGAGATCTCGCAAGGGAATCGCCTCCCCGCCGCGCGCCCGGCGCTGCGGCCGTAGACAGAAAGAGCCGGCCCCGGCCGGCGCAGCTTAGGGCGATCATCTAGATAGAGGGCTGAACATATCTATCGCTTTGCCGACACCGAAGGGCCTCTCGGCCTGATCGATCCTGTCGGCGGATGACGTCTCGCACTGACCTGTTTCGACTGTTCACCGAACGGATCGAAGCCCCCGCCCGTTCGGGTATCCGGGTCCGTCCGGGCCGTACCGGGATGACGGATTCCGACACTCCCGATGGCCGACCGGCGGTACCGGCGCTTCCGTGCGGACGGCAGGATGATCGGCGTCCGGAAGACCTGGGGAGGACAAGTTGGACAGCACGCCCGAAACTGTGGCGGTCGTCGCGGTGACGTACAACAGCGAGCGATTGATCCCGGATCTGATCGCGTCGCTCGGGCCGGGCCTGGAGGGCGTCGACTGGCAGTTGATCGTGGCGGACAACGCGTCCGCGGACGACTCGGTGGGCGCGGTGCGGCGGCTCGCGCCGGACGCCACCGTGGTCGAGATGGGACGCAACGCGGGTTACGCCGCGGGCATCAACGCGGCCGTGGCGAAGGCCGGGCCGTTCACCGCGGTCCTGGTGCTCAACCCGGACGTGCGGCTCACACCGGGCTGCGTGCGCACCCTGCTCGGGGTGCTGCGCACCGAGGGCACCGGCATCGCGGTGCCGCTGCTGGAGGACGGCGACGGGGAGCTCATCCACACGATGCGCCGGGAGCCGTCGGTCCGGCGGGTGATCGGGGACGCGCTGATGGGCGCGGTCCGGGCCGGCCGCTACCCGGCGTTCGGCGAGATGGTGACCGATGAGCGGCTCTACACCGCCGAGCGGGTCGCCGACTGGGCCGAGGGCTCGACGGTGCTGATCAGCGCCGACTGCTGGAACCGGATCGCGCCGTGGGACGAGTCCTTCTTCCTCTACTCGGAGGAGACCGACTTCGCGTTGCGGGCCGGTGACGCCGGCCTGGCGACCCGGTTCACCCCGGCCGCCAGGGCGGTGCACCTGGAGGGCGACTCGAAGGTGTCGCCGGCGCTGTGGACGCTGCTGACGCTGAACAAGGTGCGGCTCTACCGGCGGCGGCACAACGCGCTGCTCGGGGCCGCGTTCTGGGCCGCGCTGCTGGTGCGCGAGGGCAGCCGGGCGCTGCTCGGCAAGGGCCCGAGCAAGCTCGCGGCCCGCGCCCTGCTCAGCCCGGCGCGGCTGCGGGAGACGCCGGGACCGGACACCGTCCAGCGCGACGCCGCCCGTGCCGCCGGGCGGTAGGGGAGCTACCGGAGCCGCTTGACGACTCCGACCGCCTCCAGCTTGAGGCGGGTCAGCGCGCCGGGGCCGACCAGGGCCTCGGCGCGCAGCCCGTCCACGGTGTCCTCGCGGCGCAGGCTGTAGCGCGGCTGCAGCCAGTCCTCCGCGCGGGCCCGGCGCCGGTCGCTGGTGAAGACCCGCCGGTAGCCGAGCGCGCGCATCCGGCTGAGCAGCCGCCGGTCGTAGCGGCCGAGCGGGCAGGCCGCCTGGTCGACCGGCACGCCGACCGCGTCCTCGATCTGCCGGCGGGCCGTCTCCAGCTCGTCCCGGCTGGTCGCGGCGTCCATGCCGCGCCAGGGCCGGTGCCACATGCCGTGTGTGCCGATCGTCATGCCCGCGCCGTGCAGCTTCCGCACGTCCTCCTCGCTGAGGCTGCCCGGCTTGCCGAACCGGGACGCCAGCACGTAGAACTCGCCGGTCAGCCCGCGCTCCAGCAGCGCCGGCAGGCCGATCTCCAGGTCCGAGGAGTTGCCGTCGTCGAAGCTGACCCGGACCGACGGCCAGGTGCGGATCTCGTCGAGCACCGCGTGGAACAGCTCGACGCTGATCCAGTAACGGTCCTCGCCCGGCTCCATCTCACGCTGCGGCGTGCCGATGCCGTGGAAGCAGATGTTGATGACGTCGCTCATGACTTCCTATCGCTGTGCCGCGGACTCGCCGTCGGCGATCCGGGAGGACTCGTCGCGTCCCCAGGCGGCCCCGCCGTCACCGGCCCGCTTCGCGGCCAGCGCGGCCCACACGGTGATGCCGACGTAGCAGGCCGCCGCGGGGGCCAGCCAGGGCCGGGGCAGGACCACGTCACGCAGCCAGGAGCTGCGCGCGGCCGGGCGTACCGGAACGGTGATCTCGCCGCGGGCGGCGGCCGCCCGCATGGCGGCGTTGCCGCCGCGGACCCGGATCAGGCGGCGGATCAGGTCACCGGTGCGCCGTGGGGTGGCGACCTTGGCGGCGTACGCGTTCACGTGCGCCTTCTCCTCGGGAGCGAACTGCGAGTCGAGGAACAGGTCGTCGGCGACCAGCTCGGGGAACCGGCCGAACCGCGCCCGCCCCTGCCGGGACAGCGCCACCACGCCGCGCCCGAACAGCCCGTCGCGCATCACCGGCAGCCGCCCGTGCACCGCGAAGTAGGCCCGCACCAGCAGCGGCCGCCCGCTGACGTCCAGCTCGCGCCCGACCGTCGCCGACGGCGTCCCGGACTCCAGCACCTCGGTGAGGGCCCGGACCGCGGCGGTGCTCAGCACGATGTCGGCGTCCAGATAGATCCGCGGGAAACCGGTGGCGGCGTCGTCGCCGGCGTTGAGGGCGCCGGCTTTGCCCGGTGTGGGGAGATCCAGCACGCGTACGCCCGGACGCGCCCCGGCGACGGCCACGGTGTCGTCGGTGCATCCGTTGGCGACCACGGTGACGTCGAGCTCACCGGGCTTCGCGTCGGCGAGCAGCGCGTCCAGGCAGCGTCCGATGACGGCGCCCTCGTTGTGGGCCGCGATGACGATGCTGGTCACGGCTGCTCCACCCGGGAGGGCGTGTCCGATCCGGTGCGCTGGCGGGGGATCCGCGGCGCCTCGGCCGGGGGCGCGGGCAGGCGCTTGGCCAGCAGCCGCTGGAACACCGCTGCGTACGGCCCGGCCTGGTGCTCCCAGGAGAGCAGGTTGAGGAACCGGTCGCGGCCCAGCTTGCGCATCTGCTGCCGCCGCGCCGGGTCGTCGAGCAGCTCGTCGATGACCGCGGCGAACTCCTCCGGGGCGCCGGTCGGCACGTACGCGCCGGCCTCGTCCAGGGTGCGCCGGGTCTCGATCCCGTCGGCGGCGACGACCGGCAGGCCACGGCCCACGTACTCGACCGTCTTCGCCATCGTGGACAGCTGGTTCATCCGGGTCGGCAGGTCGGGCTGGATCGCGATGGTGGCCGAGCGCAGCACCTCGTCGACCTGCGTGCCGTTGAGCCAGCCGGTGAGCTCCACCACGTCCGAAAGGTTCTTCTCCGCGACCAGGGCACGAACCGACGGCATGCTCTCGCCGTCACCGGCCAGCACGACCTTCCAGCCGGCGCGGCCGCGCCGCTTGATCAGCTCGTCGGCGGCGCGCACCACCCCCTCGACGTTGTCCTGCGGGCCGAAGACGCCGAGGTAGACGATCCGGTGCAGGCCGTCGGCCGCGACCGGCTCCTGCGGGTCGCCGTCGACGGCGATCTCCGCCGGCGACGGCCCGTTGCGGACCACGGTCACCTTGTCCGGGTGCACACCCTTGCGGACCGCGTTGTCCTTGAACGACTGATTGGTGGCGACCACCTCGGTCGCGGTGCGCAGGGTCAGCCACTCCAGGGCGTTGAGCACCCGCAGCACCCACCGGTTGGGCTCGCCGCCGCCGCGGGAGATGTAGACCTCCGGGCACAGGTCGTGGTGGTCGAAGACCCACGGCCGGCCGAGGGCACGCAGCAGCAGGGCGAGCGGCCAGTACACGTCCGGCGGGTTGCAGACCTGCACGGCGTGGGCGCGGCCGGCCAGGATCTCGCCGATCAGGCGG
This sequence comes from Actinoplanes philippinensis, assembly GCF_900113015.1. Taxonomy (GTDB): domain Bacteria; phylum Actinomycetota; class Actinomycetes; order Mycobacteriales; family Micromonosporaceae; genus Actinoplanes; species Actinoplanes philippinensis. Next base: position 657,495 of record NZ_FONV01000001.1, on the reverse strand, counting down.
ACCGCGATGCAGAGGAAGGACCAGCCGAACTCGACAGCGAAGGTGAGCAGGCCGCTGCCGTAGACCTTGACCGGGTACGGCTTGAGGCGGGTGCTCCGGCTGCCGGGGAGGGTCTTCAGGGTCTTGTCGCCCCGTGGCGCGATGACCGTGACCTCGAAGCCCTTCTCCTCCAGCGTGAGGCATTCGCGGATGACGCGGCGGTCACGTTCGGCCGGCAGGTTGGCGATGAGGATGGTGACATGGGTGTTACGGGCCATCGTTGCGGTCCGTCTCCTTCGGTTACTCCGGACCGTGAAGACACTGCTGGATGACATGACCTGACAGCAACCGGCCATTAGGGCAACCTAAGGGTCATCCGTTATATCCAGGGCGGTAATTGTGTTGAATGTACCGTTAAGATTTTCTGAAGCATTTACCCGGATCGAGAGGTATGTCCGTTCAAATTGAGATGATCTTGGGGTTATAGTCCATTTTGTTCAGCCCGTAGAACGGACATGCACCCGAGCGAAACTGCATGTCGGTTTTATGACAGGCTCTGCGAAGGCACGCGATTCAGTACGGACGGCGGCGTGCCTAAGATCGATGGCGGATGGACGGCTCGCGCTGAGTCGTGCAGGGTCGTGCAGGCCCGTTTTCAACGAGAGGGAAACCGTGGACCTCTGGGACCTCACCAGGCTGCTGCTCCGCCGGTGGTACTTCGCCGTGCCGATGCTGCTGGTCACGGTCGGCGTGGTGGTGCTTGCCGCCAAATCGGTGGCGCCCGATTACAAGGCCATGGGCTACATGCAGCTGATCCCGGCGCCCAGCGCCGGCAAGCAGCCGGACCCCAAGGCCAAGCCCAAGCCGGCCAACCCCTGGCTGGACCTGGGCTATGCCGCGCTGGGCAATGCCGCCGCCATCACCGTGACCGACCCGACGAACATCGAGAAGCTCGACAAGGAGGGTCTGTCCGACAGCGTCACCGTCGTGCTCAGCGAGCGGACCCCCCTCTTCGAGATCGAGGTCATCGGCGACAGTGAGCAGCAGGCCACGGCGACGGTCCAGCGGGTCATCAAGATGCTCAAGGACGACATCGCCGCCAAGCAGAGCCAGTACGGCGCCCTCGAAGAGGACACCATCTCGACGCTGGTGATCAACGACGGCAGTGCTCCGCTGCAGGACACCGGCATGCGCAAGCGGGTGCTCATCGTCGCCGCCGGCCTCGGGGTGCTGGTGACCACCGCCTCCACGATCATCCTGGACTACTGGCTGCGCCGGCGGTCCAAGTCCAGGAACGACGGCGACGACAAGGACTCGTCCGGCGCGCCGCCCGCGGAGCCGGTGGCGACCGCCAAGTCGCAGCCGGTCCGCACCAGCCCGCCCGACGACACGGAGCGGACGCAGGTCCTGCGGCCGCAGCCGCGGCAGACCAACGGCTTCCCGGCCGAGCGCAACGGATCCGGCGCCAAGCCCCAGGGAGCTGCCCGCCCGTCCGGGCGGGCGCCGAAGGTCGCGCCACCGGTCGCGCGTCAGGAGGAGTCCCTGGACGCCACCATCGTCATTCCGTCACCGTCCTATCCGAACCGTCACGGCAAGCGGGCCTGACCGGCTGCTTCTCGTCCGTTCGGCTGACCGCGGGCCCGATCCTCGGGTCGTCCGGCGCCTCCTACGGCCATTCCTGTCTGGATTGGCGGACCACGTCGCGTAACCGACAGGCTCCTGTGTGGAAATCCGGCTACACGCTACGTTCGTCCTGATCTTTCGGCTATTCGTGCCCACCGATGGCGGCACCGTGAAAGGGGTAACGGGTGACCCCAGCACCCATGGCGATGGCATCGCAGATGCTGCGCGCCGCGCGCGACCGTCGTGACCTGGCCGGCCGCCGTCCGCCCCGCTTCGGCGCCGCCGAGGACACCGGCGGGCCGCCGCGGGTCTACTACCTGTCGCCCGATCTGGACAAGCCGAGCGGCGGCGTGCGCACCATCTACCGCCACGCCGACGTGCTCGACTCCCTCGGCATCGAGGCCGCGGTGGTGCACTCGCGCAGCGGGTTCCGGTGCACCTGGTTCGCCAACGACACCCGCGTCGAGGCGGCCGCCGACGTCCGGCTGCGGGCCAGCGACGTGCTCGTCGTCACCGAGTGGCACGGCCCGTGGCTGCACACGCTGCCCGCCGCGGTCCGGAAGATCGTGTTCAACCAGGGGCCGTACTGCACGTTCGACGCGACGCCGTACGAGGAGAGCGGAGCGGGCGCGCCGTACGCCGGGGTGGCGGGCCTGGAGGGCCTGCTGACCGTCTCGGAGGACGGCGAGCGGCTGCTGCGCTGGACCTTCCCGTCGCTGCCGGTCCACCGGGCGCGCCCGGTCGTCGACCGGGCGGTCTTCCACCCGGGCACCGGGCCGCGCCCGCGCCGGATCGGCTACCTGTCCCGCGGGCGCCGGGCGGAGGAGCGCGAGATGCTCCTGCACATGCTCCGCTCGCGGGGCGTGCCGGCCGGCTGGGAGCTGACCCCGATCAGCGGCTCGGAGGCGGAGGTCGCCGCCGCGATGCGGGAGTGCGCGATCTTCCTCTCCTTCGGGTTCCGGGAGGGGTTCGGCCTGCCACCGGCCGAGGCGATGGCCAGCGGCTGCTACGTGGTGGGCTACAGCTCGCTGGGCGGCGCCGAGTTCTTCGACCCGGCGTACTGCACACCGGTCCCGGAGTGCGACCTGTACGCCTACGGCGTGGCCGTCGAGGACGCGATCCGGCGGTACCAGGAGAGTCCCGGCGAGATGGACGCGGTACGCCTCAAGGCGTCCGCCGCCGTCCTCGGCCGCTACGACGTCGAGGGCCTGACCGGTGACCTGTCCACCTTCTACTCCGCGCTGCTGACGCCGGCCGCCTAGAAGTTCGACCGATATGAGCCAATCGACGATGCCGGCGGAGCATCCCGTCGACTTCGAACCGTCCCTGATCGCCCCGAACCTGTACTCCTCGCGCCGGGCGTCCCTGCGCGTCGACGTCGCCGCGATCTGCAGCGTGGTCATCATCCTGCTGTACTGCATCCCGGCGCCGCTGATCGTCCCGCAGATGACCTTTGCCGGGCGGCCGGCGCTGCTGCTCTCGCTCGGCCTGTTCGCCTGGTGGTTCATCGCCCGGCTGAGCCCGTCGCTGCTGATGGTCGGACGGCAGCCGCTGCGCTGGGTGGCGCTGATCTACCTGATGTCGATCCTGCTGTCGTACGTCGCCGGCCTGGTGCGGGGACTGCCCACCCTGGAGGCGAACCGGCAGGACTTCACGGTGCTGATGACCTTCGAGTTCCTCGGGCTCATGCTGATGGTCGCGGACGGCATCCCCAACTGGCGCCGGCTGCGCATGGTGCTGAAGATCCTGGTCTGCGCGGCCGCGTTCATGGCGTTCCTCGGCATCCTGCAGTCGATCTTCGCGTACGACGTCACCCAGTGGCTGGTCGTGCCGGGACTGGAGCTGAAGGGCACCCTCACCGACTTCCAGGCACGTGGTGAGGGAGGCCGGTTCCGGGTCGCCTCGACGACGGTGCACTCCATCGAGTTCAGCGCCGTGCTGGCGATGGTGATGCCCTACGCCATCCACTTCGCCCGCTACGCCCGGAGCAAGGCGGCCCGCCGTTTCTACGGCCTGCTGACCTTCGTCATCGCCGGGGCCGTGCCGATGGCGATCTCGCGTACCGGCATCCTCGCCCTGGGCGTCTCGATGGCCATCATGTTCGCGCTGGCCTGGAACTGGCGCTTCCGCTACAACTTCCTGATCCTGGCGGCCGGTCTCACCGGTGTGCTCGTGGTGGGCCGCCCCGGTCTGCTCGGCACGCTGCGCTCGATGTTCCTCTGGGCTGACGCCGACCCCAGCGTCGACGGCCGTACCGAGGACTACGCCCACGTCTCCGCCTGGTTCGCCCAGCGGCCGTGGCTGGGCCGCGGCCCCGGCACCCTGATCCCCGACCTCTACATGATCCTGGACAACCAGTGGCTGCTCACGCTGGTCACCGGCGGGATCGTCGGCGTCGTCGCGCTGGCGGCGCTGCATCTGACGTCCCTGTGGCTCGCGGTGGTCGGGTTCCGGCGGTCCACCTCGGAGGAGGACCGTCATCTCGGCGCGGCCCTCATCTCCACCCAGATCCTCGCGATCCTCGTGGCGCTGACCTTCGACTCGCTGGGCTTCACCACCTTCTCGTTCACCCTCGCCCTGCTCACCGGGGTGAGCGGAGCGGTCTGGCGTCTGACCCATCCGGCTCGAACAGTCCGGACGTCCACGGTGCGACGTCTCCTCGAGTAACACGACTTTGGAAGGCTGATGGAAGTTCGATGGTGACGAGAACCCGACCGCAACCCCTCCGCGGGCGGCCACGGGTCTCCGTGGTGGTTCCCTGTTACAACTACGGCCACTTCCTGCCGGATTGCGTGCAGGGCGTGCTGAGCCAGGACGGCGTGGACGTCGACGTGCTGATCGTCGACGACTGCTCGCCGGACGGCAGCGCCGAGGTGGCCCGCCGGCTCGCCGCCGAGGACCCACGGGTCCGCGTGATCGTGCACGAGGTCAACGCGGGTCACATCGCCACCTACAACGAGGGCCTGGCCGCCGTCGACGGCGACTACGTGGTGCTGCTCTCCGCCGACGACCTGGTCACGCCCGGCTCGTTCCAGCGGGCGACGGCGCTGCTGGAGGCGCACCCCGAGGTGGTCATGGTGCACGGCTTCGCGCGTACGTTCACCGACGTGCCGCCACCGGCGCGCACCGAGGTCCGGTCGTGGACGGTGTGGCCCGGCGCGGAGTGGATCGGCCGGGTGTGCCGGGCCGGTGGCAACCCGGTGGCCACACCCGAGGTGATGCTGCGCAACGAGACGATGCGCAAGCTCGGCGGGTACGACACTCGCGCCCCGCACGCCGGTGACTTCCTGATGTGGCTGCGTGCCGCGGCGCTCGGCGGCATCGGCCGGGTCAACGGGGTGGACCAGGCGTACTACCGGGTGCACGGCAACAACATGCACACGTCCCAGTTCGCCGGCGCGGACACCGATCTGCGCAAGCGGCACGAGGCTTTCGAGATCTTCTTCGACGAGGACGCCGGCTCGGTGCCGGACGTCGACGGGCTCCGCAGCGCCGCGAGCCTCGCCGTGGCCCGGGAGGCGCTGGCCATCGCCTGCTCCCTCATCGAGGCCGGGCCGTCGGAGGACGATCGGGCACTGGCCGGGCGCCTGGTCGCGCTGGCCGAGGAGATCTATCCGCCGGCGGCTTCGAGCCGGCTGCGGCAACGGTACGGGCGACTGGCCCAGCGCGACGCGGAGGGCAAGGGTCCTCTCGTCCCGCGCGGTGTCAGCGCCTTCAATAAGCGGGTACGCGATCACGTCGAGTGGCGGCGCTGGCGGCGTAACGGAGTAGAGAGCGCGGTGAAGCTGCCATGAGCGGCCCCGAACACGACGAGGACGACGTCATCGTCCTGTCCGGTCTGACGAAACTGTACGAACCGACCCCCAAGTGGATGCGCGTCTTCGCACGGTCGCACCTCACCCAGCCGATCAAGGCGCTCGACGGCATCGACCTGGTCGTCCGGGCCGGCGAGATCTGCGCCGTGGTCGGCCCGAACGGCGCCGGCAAGACCACCCTCTTCCGGATCATCATCGGGCTCACCGAGGCGACCTCCGGGCACGGCAGCGTGCTCGGCCTCGACGTGGCCCGTGAGTCCGAGCAGATCCGCCAGGTGGTGGGCTGGATGCCCGCCGAGGACCGCAGCCTGCTGATGCGCGCCACGGTCCGGGAGAACCTGCAGTTGCACGGCCGGCTCCAGGGGATGACCCCGAAGGAGCTCGAGGCGCGGATCCCGTACGTGCTGGAGACGGTCAACCTGACCCCGCAGACGGACGTGGTCATCGCCAGCCTCTCGGCCGGCATGAAGGCGCGGGTCCGCCTCGCCCGCGCCCTCCTGCCCGGCCCCCGCGCGCTGATCCTGGACGAGCCGACCGGCGCCGTCGACCCGATCGCCGCACACGGCCTGCTCAACCTGATCATGGATCTGGTCAAGCAGGAGCGCCTCGCGGTCCTGATCTCCTCGCACCGCCTGGAGGAGATCGAGGCGCTGCAGTCCAAGGCGCTGCTCATGGACGGCGGCCGGATCAAGTACTCCGGCGACCTGGACAGCCTGCGCCGGCAGTGGGACCGGCCCCAGCTGGAGCTGGTCCTGGCCACCGAGGCGGACGCCCGCCTGGTCGCCGACGGCCTGCACGCGCAGGGCCTGGAGGTCACCGTGGACGGCCTCACCCTCACCTGCCAGCTGGTCGGCGACCTGACCATCGGCGCCGTCCTCGGCCGCCTCGGCGGCGCGGCCGCGTCGATCCAGCACATCCGGGAGACACCCATGCCCCTGCGGGACCTCATCGCCCACGTCTACCGGCTGAACCCGGCCGCCGGGGGTGCCGCGTGACGACGGCGCACGTCTACCCCAGCGCGGTGCGCAACCGCAGCCGGGGCCGCAAGGTGGTCGACACCCTCGGCGCCTACATCCGGCTCGACCTGGTCGAGGAGCGGATGTTCCCGGCGACCAGCATCATGCGTTACATCGCCGTGGTCTTCCCGGTGCTGCTGTACTTCTACCAGAGCTCGTTCCTGGGCGCCGGGCCCGAGGTCTTCGCGGTGATGCTGATCGGCACCGCGGTGACGGCCGGCCTGCAGGACGCGCTCACCCAGCTGACCGCGCGCCTCAACTTCGCCATGGAGCGCGGCACCCTGGAGACCTATCTGGTCGAGCCGGTGCCGTGGGTGCTGATCCCGATCGCCATGAACCTGTGGCGCAGCTTCACCGGCGGCCTGCTGGCCTGCTTCATGATCTTCGTGGGCTGGCTGCTGGGCATGCCGGTCGACCCGGCCGGCATCCCGCTGGGCGTGGTCGTGCTCTTCCTCGGCATCCTGGCCTGCAACGCCCTCGGCACGCTCGCCGCCAGCTTCCTGGTGCTCTTCAAGCGCGGCGACCCGGTGGTCATGCTGTTCCATCTGGCGGCCAGTGTGCTCGGTGGCGCGCTGTTCCCGGTGAGCACGCTGCCGGACTGGATCCGGTGGGCCAGTTATCTGATTCCGCACACCTACGTGATCAGCGCCGAACGTCAGCTGCTGATGCCCGCGCCGCCCGCCGGCGAGCTGAGCGTCAGCCTCTCGATCATCGTGCTGGCCGTCATGTGCACGGTGATGCTCGGCGGCGGTCTGTTCATTTTCGACAGGTCGCTGAGGCTGGCCCGCAAGCTCGGCATCCTCAGCATTTGAGGAATCCCTGAAGAAATGGCCCCGGCGGATGCCGGGGCCATTTCTGGTGGTGTGCCGATCAGCAATTGTTGAGCTTCTTGGTCTCCTTGAGGACCACACCGCGGTCGAAGTCGAAGGTGACCTCCGCGTTGCCCGACCAGGTGCCGATCTTCGAGCAGTCGACGTCGATCGGCCCGTACTCCGCGCTCTTGGTGACGATCTTGTTGCCGGTCACCGTGGGGAACGAGCCACCGGACAGGCGCAGCGCGTAGCCGCCGCCGGCCAGCACGTTGTCGGTGACCGTGCCGCCCGCGTTGTCCTGGTCCGGGATGAAGATCGGCGAGGTCGGGCAGTCGTCGCCGCGCTGGTCGATCGTGTTGTGCCGGATCGTCGCGGTGGGGCCGCCGTAGCCCTGGATGCCGTCCCCGTGCGGGTCGGACGACGCGCACATGCCGGCCGGCACGGCGAGCTGCGCATACGAGTCCTCGATGACGACCTGCCCGGCGCCGGCGAAGCTGCCCGCGCCGACCCGCCAGCCCTCCATGCGGTTCATCACCTTGCAGCGGCGGCACGTGTAGTTGGCGACGCCGAACGCGTACTGCTGGACGCTGGAGATGCCCTCGCCCGGTTTCGGCACGACCTCGGTGTCCTCGATGGTGAGGTGCCCGTAGATCTTGTCGCCGATGAAGTTGTCGATGGTGCCGTAGACCCGGGTGCGGCGGATCGTCACGTCCGCGGCCCGCACCAGGATGCTGCCGGTGACGAGCTGGTCCGAGACGACCGTGCCGGCCTTGGTGACGGTCAGGTCGCCCTGGACCGTCTTCTGCGGCAACCAGCCGGCCGGGACGCCGGTGCAGGACGCGGTGGGGTACGCCGGGAGGGCGCAGCCGCCCTTCGACACGGCCTTCGTGGTCGCCCCGTTCTCCGGCTTCTTCGACGGAGGGGCAGACGCGGACGCCGAGACCGGCGCGGAGGCGGTGGCCGCGGAGGGCGGGATCGACCGGACGGACGGGAGCTGCCCGTCCGGCGCGGGCAGCGTGGTGTCGGCCTGCGCCGCGTTCTCCGGCGTGGCGTCGTCGCGTCCGGTCGAATACCAGGTGAATCCGACGGCAATCAGAATTACCATGCCGAACGCCGCGCTAACGGTGACGGCCCGGCGCAATCGGGTCCCGGTGAACAGGCTGCGGCGGTGCTTCATTTCGGGGTGCTCCTCGAGTCAGTCAGCCGACCGGCTCGGACGATAATACGTTTCGGGGTGGCCGATGGAGCAACCTGCTCGAGTCAATGTGGAATGCGGGCGCGGATAGTTCGTGTCAAATAGGGATCCGACCTGCGGCGCAATGACCGGAATCTGACACATGTCGTCTCCGCGCAGACCGCCGAACGCGGTGTCAAGCGGCTGTTCGGGTCGGAGTGCGCGTCCGGTCAGGACGGCCCGAGCGGATATCGGTTCAAACCCTATGACAATATCTGCCACAACGGCCTGTCCCGCGGGCACGGACGTTATCGTCGTGCGGCAGGTTCCACGGTAAATGTCAGGGAGTACAAGTGACCGACCGCGTCGGCTTTGTCCGATGGGCCGTCTGATGGCAGTCCGGGTCGAGCCCATCACCACCGTCGACGTTCCCGCGGTGGCCCGGTTTCTGCACACCAACCTCAACAGCCGTGTCCCGGCGGACGCCTGGGAGCGGGCGGTGCAGGTGCCCTGGAAGGCGCCCGCGCCCAACCACGGCTTCCTGCTGCGTGACGAGCACGGCGCGGTCGTCGGGGCGTACCTGGCGTTCTACTCCGAGCGCACGATCCGCGGCGAGACACGCCGGTTCTGCAACCTCGGCGCCTGGTGCGTGCTGCCGGAGCAGCGGTTCCACAGCCTCAAGCTGCTGAAGGCGCTGCTCAAGCAGGAGGGTTACGAGTTCACCGACCTGTCGCCGAGCGGCAACGTGGTGCCGATGAACACCCGCCTGGGATTCACCTTCCTGGACACCGCCACCGCTGTCGCCCCCAACCTGCCGTGGCCCGCCGTGCCCGGCCGGGGCCGGGTCAGCGCCGACCCGGCGGTGCTGGAGCGCACGCTGACCGGCGAGGACCTGCAGATCTACCGGGACCACGCCGGCACCGCCGCCGCGCGGCACGTCGTGCTCACCCGCGGCGACCGGTACTGCTACGTGATCTTCCGCACCGACCGCCGCAAGGACCTGCCGTTCTTCGCCTCGGTGCTGTACGTCAGCGACCCCGGGCTGTTCCGCGCGATGCGGCGCCGCTTCCAGAGCCACCTGCTGACCCGGCACGGGATCCTCGCCATGCTGGCCGAGCTGCGGGTGGTCGGTCACCGTCCCGCACTGTCGCGGATGCTCGGGACCCCGCGCCGGAAGATGTTCCTCAGCGCCGACCTGACCGAGCGCGACATCGACTACCTCTACAGCGAGCTGACCTGCCTGAGCTGGTGACGGCAGCCCGGCGTACCACCGACACACCGATGGGGGAAACCCGACAGATGCGCATCCGATTGCACGACCTGCTGGCCGGCGCCGCCGGCCGGTCCGGCGACGCCCCGGCTGTGACGTACCGCGACGACACCCTGTCCTACGCCGACCTCTGGCGCGACGTGCGGTCCGCCGGCGCCGGGCTGCGGGAGCTGGGCCTCGCGCGCGGCGAGCGGGTCGCGGTCTATCTCGACAAGCGGGTCGAGACGGTCACCGCGATCTTCGCCACGTCGGCCGCGGGCGGCGTGTTCGTCCCGGTCAACCCGGTGCTGCGGGCCCGGCAGGTGGCCTACATCCTCGCCGACTGCGACGTGCGTGTGCTGGTCACCACGGCCGAGCGGCTGGAGGCCCTGGGCGAGGAGCTGGAGCAGGTCAAGTCGCTCGAGCGGATCATCCTGGTCGGCGGCGGAGAGGCCGGCGGCCGGCTCCCGGTGACCGCCTGGGACGACCTGCTCGGCGGTGGCGACCTGCCGGAGAGCCCGGCGATCGACGTCGACATGGCGGCGATCCTCTACACCTCGGGCAGCACCGGCAAGCCGAAGGGCGTGGTGCTCTCGCACCGCAACATGCTGGCCGGGGCGGAGAGCGTCAGCTCGTACCTGGAGATGACCGCGGACGACGTCGTGCTGGCCGCCCTGCCGCTCAGCTTCGACGCCGGGTTCAGCCAGCTCACCACGTCGTTCGCGGTCGGCGCGCACGTCGTGCTGGTCAACTACCTGCTGCCGCGCGACGTGGTCCGGCTCTGCACGAAGCACGGCGTCACCGGTCTGACCTGCGTGCCGCCGCTGTGGCTGCAGATCGCCGACCAGACGTGGCCGGAGGAGACCGGGCGCCGGCTGCGCTACTTCGCCAACACCGGCGGGCGCATGCCCAAGACCACCCTGGACCGGTTGCGGTCGATCTTCCCCGAGGCCAGGCCCTTCCTGATGTACGGGTTGACCGAGGCCTTCCGCTCCACCTACCTCGACCCGTCCGAGGTGGACCGGCGTCCCGACTCGATCGGCAAGGCCATCCCGAACGCGGAGATCCTGGTGCTCCGGCCGGACGGCAGTGTCTGCGACCCGGGCGAGGAGGGCGAGCTGGTGCACCGGGGCGCCCTGGTGGCTCTGGGCTACTGGAACGACCCGGCCCGTACCGCCGAGCGGTTCAAGCCGCTGCCCGGCGCCGAGGGCGCGCTCAACCCGGAGCTGGCGGTCTTCTCCGGCGACTCGGTGGTCCGTGACGAGGAGGGCTTCCTCTACTTCGTGGGCCGCACCGACGAGATGATCAAGACCTCCGGGTACCGGGTGAGCCCGACCGAGATCGAGGAGGTCGCGTACGCCACCGGCCTGGTCCGGGACGCTGTCGCGCTGGGCGTGCCGGACCCGAAGCTGGGCCAGCGGATCGTGCTGATCGTCAGCCCGGCCGGCGAGGGCGAGTTCGACGTCGACGCGGTCAGGGCCGCGTTCAAGCGGGAGGTCCCGCTCTACATGCTGCCCAAGGACGTGCTGGTCCGCCCGGAGCTGCCCCGCTCGCCCAACGGCAAGTTCGACCGCAATCTGCTACGTCAGGAGTTGGGCGCGTGACCCGGGGTTTCGAGGAGATCGACGGCGAGCTGGCGGTCGGCGGGGTGCCGGTGTCCCGCCTCGCCGCCCGGGTCGGCAGCACCCCGTTCTTCGCCTACGACCGGCGGCTGCTCACCGAGCGGGTCGCCCTGCTGCGCCGCCACCTGCCGGCGGATCTTCAGCTCAGCTACGCGATCAAGGCGAACCCGATGCCGGCCGTCGTGCAGCACATGAGCGGCCTGGTCGACTCGTTCGACGTCGCCTCGTCGATCGAGATGGGCGTCGCGCTGGACACCACGATGCCGTCGAACCGGATCAGCTTCGCCGGGCCCGGCAAGACCGACGCGGAGTTGCGGCAGGCGGTCGCGGCCGGGGTGACGATCGAGCTGGAGTCGGAGAACGAGGCGGCCCGGGTCGCCCGGATCGGCTCCGAGCTGAGCATCCGGCCGCGGGTCGCGGTGCGCGTCAACCCGGACTTCTCGGTCAAGGGCTCGGGCATGCGGATGGGCGGCGGCCCGCAGCAGTTCGGGGTCGACGCGGAACGGGTTCCCGCGCTGCTCAAGGAGTTGGCGAGCACCGACCTCGACGTGCTCGGCTTCCACTGCTTCGCCGGCTCGCAGAACCTGAAGGCGGACATCATCGCCGAGGCGCAACGGCGCACCGTCGAGCTGCTGCTGCGGCTCGCCGAGGACGCGGTGGCGCCCGTGCGGTACCTCAACCTCGGTGGCGGGTTCGGTATCCCGTACACCGAGAAGGACGTTGCTCTTGATCTCGAGGTGATCGGCGAGAACCTCGCCACGCTGATGCGCGACGAGGTGCGGCCCCGTCTGCCGGAGACGCGGGTGGTGACCGAGCTGGGCCGGTTCCTGGTCGGCGAGGCCGGGGTGTATGTGACCCGTGTCGTCGACCGCAAGGAGTCGCGCGGCAAGACGTACCTGGTCGTCGACGGCGGCCTGCACCACCAGCTCGCCGCGTCCGGCAACTTCGGACAGGTGATCCGCCGCAACTACCCGATCGCGGTCGCCAACCGGATCGACCGGGAGCCGGCCGAACAGGTCACCGTGGTCGGCTGTCTCTGCACCCCGCTCGACCTGCTGGGCGACAACGTGACCCTGCCCGAGGCCGGTGTGGGGGACCTGGTCGTCCTTTACCAGGCCGGGGCGTACGGTCTGACCGCCAGCCCCACCGCTTTCCTGAGCCACCCGGCGCCCGCCGAGGTGCTCCTGTGACACTCCCCGGAGGTAAGTAGATGGCCCCGACCGGTACCACGATCGACGACGTCAAGGCGGTGCTGGTGTCCGTCCTCGGCATCGAGGACCGCGCCGCGACGATCGACGCCGGCACCCAGCTCCTCGGCAACCTGCCCGAGCTGGACTCGATGGCGGTGCTGGAGCTGGTCGCCGCCCTCGAGGAGCGGTTCGGCGTGACGATCGACGACGACGAGGTGACCGCCGACGTGTTCGACACCCTCAAGTCCCTCGCGGCGCTGATCGACTCCAAGCTCTGAGCCACCGGCAACGAGAGAAGGCCCTCACCGCAAGGTGAGGGCCTTCTCTCGTGTCAGCCGGTCAGCTGTTCGGCTTGAACTTCACGTCCACCCAGAAGTTGTGGTTCGTCGCGGTCTGCGGGAACCCGTCGCCCGGCCGGTACACCCCGCCGCGGGTCTCGACGTGCAGCGGCGGCGCGTCGAGGCCCTGCGAGGCGAACTGGTTGAGGTTCACCGCGTACCGGCCCGCGGAGGACCAGTAGGCCACCGTGTACGTCTCACCCGGGGTGACGTCGATCGCCGGGCTGAACGTCACGCTCTGCCAGCCGGACGCCGTCTCGCTGGTGAACGGCGCGCTGGCGATGGGTGACCCCGCGCTGTTGTAGAGCGTGCCGGTGTGGATGCCGGTGTTCTGCGGGCCCTTGTAGAACCGCATCCCGGTCACCTTGCCGGCGACGTCCGCGGTGAACTTGACACCCACCGTGATGGAGTCGTTGTCGTCCCAGTTGGCGTGGTCCGGCGTGGCGTCGGCCGCGAAGATCCCGACCGTGCTGCCGTCCGGCGGTGTGGTCGGGTCCGGATCGGGGTCCGGGTCCGCACCGGCGTTCGCCACGAACAGCGCGTCCACCCAGTAGTTGGTCGAGCCGTACGAGTTGGTCGGGTAGCCGTTCGTCCCGTACCGGTAGACGCCGTTGGCGGTCGTCGCCGGTGTGGTCAGCGGCCCCCGGGTCCACAGCGAGTTGAAGAACCCCGGTGTGGCCGAGTAGTGGCCGTTGGGCGCGAAGTACGACACCGTGTACGTCGTCCCGGCGGTCACCGTGACCGCCGAGTCGAACCGGACGCTCTGCCACCCGGACCCGCTCTCCCCGGAGAACGTGGCGCGCGCCATGATGCCGCCGGTCGGTGACCACAGGGTGCCGGTGTGCGTGCCGCCGTTGCCCGGTCCCTGCCAGAAGCGCACCCCGACGACCTTGCCGTTCTTGGTGGGGACGAACTTCACGCCCAGCTCGATCGCGCTGTTGTCGCTGTCGGCCGCCACCTGCGGGGTGGCGTCGTCGGCGAACAGCGTGTCGATCTGCGCGGTGGCGTCCGTGGTGAACGACCACACCGTCGGCTCGTCGCTCGGCGTGCCTCCGGTGTCGCTGGCCAGCACCGTCGCGGTGTACTTGGTGGAGGCCTCCAGCGGGACGCTCGGCGAGAACGTGACCCGCCGCTCGTCGGCGTCGTAGGAGAACCCGCCCGGCACCGCGACGCCCGCGGCCGTCTTCAGCCCGAACTCGATCGAGTCGTGGTCGAGCGCCCGGCTGAACTTCACCGACGGCTCCGCGCTGAGCGGGACGACGGTGGCGTTCGCCACGGGCGACAGCGACACCGGCGACGGCGCGCCCTTGTCGCTGGAGATGAACATGACGTCCACGTAGTAATTGGTGTCGTTGTACGAGTGGGTCGGGAAACCCGCGTTGTACGCGAACACGCCGTTGCCCTGCGTGAGCGTCGACTTCGGCACGTTCAGCGGCGACGAGTCCACCCCGGTCAGGCTGAACGCCGAGCCGTCGGCCGCGTAGTGCCCGTTGGGGGCGGTGTACGACGCCACGTACACCTTGTTCTTCTGGATCGGCTCGGGGTCCGCGAAGGTCAGCTTCTGCCAGCCCGCGCTCGACTCGTTGGCGAAGGTGCCGGTGGCGAGCCGGTCGCCGTCGGCCGACCAGAGGCTGCCGGTGTGCGAGCCGGTGTTGCCGGCGCCCTTGTAGAACCGGATGCCGGTGATGTAGCCGTCGTCGGTGGCCTTGAACCGGATGCCCGGCTCGATCGCGGCCGTGTCGTCGACCGCCGCGTTCTCCGGCGTCTTGTTGCCGAAGATCGTGGTGGGGCCGGTCAGCTTCAGGTTCACGACCGTCGACGGCTCCTGGATGTTGGCGCTGTCGTCGATGCCGCGCACCCGGACCGCCTGCAGCCCGGCGCCGCTCGTGTAGAAGCTGTACGACCAGGACGTGGTCCCGTCGGCCGGGTGCCAGGTGGAGCCCGAGTCGGTGGAGACCTCGACGCCCGCGACCTTGCCGCCGCCGGCGTCGGTGGCGGTGCCCTGCAGGGTGACCTGCGAGCCGTTGGCCACCTTCGTGTTGTTGGCCGGGCTCGTGACGGTCACGGTCGGCGCCTGCGTGTCGGTGGACTTGGTGGCCGCGTCCAGGGTGCTCATCCGGGTCGCCGGCTGGACGTCCATGTCGGCGAGCAGGTTGACGGTCGCCTGCTGCATCCGCTCGTCGGCGGGCTGCGGGTCCACGCCGTCGTGCTTCTGGTCCAGGCCCCAGGCCCACTGCACGGTGCCCGCGCCGAAGACCAGGGCGCCGCTGGCGGCCTTGTACATCGTCAGGTGGTGCGTGGTGGTGCCGGCCAGCGTGACGTTGCCGAAGTCCTGCAGGTACTCCGGGGTCGGTCCGGTCGTGGTGGAGAGCCGGATCAGGCCCGCCGGCCGGAAGCCGTTGTCCAGGTCCTCGTCCGACTCGTAACCGATGGTGTGCGGCGCCAGGGTGGCCGTGGTGTTGCCGGCCAGGTCCTCCAGCCCGGTGTTGCGCCACAGCCGCAGCTTGCCCTGGGCGGCCGGGACCTGCAGTGCCAGGTCGGTGTAGTTGGCCATGTAGAGCGTGCCGGTCAGCGCGTTCTCCGGCAGGCCGGCGCCCTGCTCCTGAGTGGCGAACCGCGGGTCACGCCAGGTGCCGGTCCACTCCGGGGAGGTGTCGTCGATCTTGTCCTTGCCCCAGGTCTCCTTGTAGCAGACCAGCGTCCGGTACGGCGTGCCCGAGCCGTCCTTGCTGGTCTCCCAGCGGGTCCGCCAGTAGACCTCGTTGCCGCTGAAGAACGCCAGGTTCACGCCGGCGTCACGGGCGGCCTCGACGTTGGCGCGCTGGGCGCCCGACCAGTACTCGTCGTGCCCGACGGAGAGGAACGTCTTGTGGTTCTTGATCAGCTCGCCGTGCCGGTCGGTGTCGACGTCGGTGGTGTAGCTCATGTCGTACCCGTTGCGTTCCAGGAACCGCAGCATCGGGTACTCGTTGCTGAACAGGAAGTCGCGGCCGTAGTCGGAGCCGCGGGTCGCGAACGGCCGGTTGTAGCTGAGCTTCAGGGCGCGGCCGTTGACCGGCGCCTGGTAGAAGTCGGCGCCGCCGTACAGGTTGTACGCCTGCCAGGTCGCGTCGGACGTCTTGAAGTACAGGTCCGAGTGGCTGCTGTCGTTGCGTACCACGAAGGTGATGTGGCTGGCCTCGGTGGTGGCGATGTCGGTGCGCTTGAGCCGGGCGATGTAGACACCGGACACCTGCGTGGTCGGGACGTTCCAGTGCGCCGACACGTGCCAGTTGCCGCAGTCGAGCAGCTGGAGGTCGTCGTCGGTGATGCAGTTCGGCGGTTGCGGCGCGAACGTGGTCGGGTCGACCTCGGTGATGAACCGGGCGCCGTCGCCGTCGTACCAGCCGAGGCGGTACACCTTGATCGAGTAGGAGGAGCCCTCAGACTTGATCTTGAAGTCGATCCGCTGGCCCGCGTTGACGCTGATGTCGGTGGCGAAGCCCTGCAGCGTCGGGTCGCCGGCGCCGTCGATCTCCCACTCGGCGGACGGGTTGCCGTCCAAAGCGTTCTCGCAGACGATCGGGTTCTCGCCGCAGGTGTTCGCCGCGGCGGGTGTCGAGCCGCCGACCAGCGAGGCCGCGACGACCGTCACGGCGACGAGAGCGGCGAGCAGAGGGCGCCGGTGCCGTCGGCTGACTCTGCGTAATCTGTATGGCATCGGGGCGCCGGCTCCCCCTGGTGCCACCGGTTCCGCCCCCTGTTTGTCCATTTCTGCCGGACACCAACCTTTCCAAAGGGAATCAACGCGCACGATTCGCCGGTGAGAGCCCGGATGTGCAGTGTGAAAATAGGAGATCCAGCGCTGCTCAGACATCGGTGAGGGCTTTCGATGTGGACGCCGCCCGGCCGTTGTTGATCATCCGTTCGGCTGTACCGCATCACACGAAGAGCCCCTCACCTCATCGGACGACCGCCGGTGACCACGCGTCGCTGATCAGCACTTCCGGCTTTCCGGACCCGTCCGCGGGCACCTTCCAGACATCACTGGATGCCGAGCCGTCAGCGGTGTGTGACAGGCCGTACAGGACTGTCGCATCATCCAGCCACTCGGCCTGGTCGTCGATGCTGCGCGTTTCGGCCAGTTCGATCTCCGTTCCGGTCCGGAGATTGTAAACAGCCAGCCGCCACTTACCGGCGGGCAGGTCGCCGTGCTTCTTGAAGGCGATCCTCGTCCCGTCGGGGGAAAGCGACGGACACTCCACATCGCCCCGGATCGAGGTCACTGTCCGTGTGCTCAGGTTGCCCTCGGCGAGCCACGTCTTCCCGCCGGACGCGGCGGTGACGAAGAAGCGGTCGTCGTCGGCGAACGTCACGCCCCACAGGTTCCGGTCCGCCGCGGTGATCACCCGGCCGTCCACGACCAGCTTGAACTTCTCGATGTCGCCGACGACCGCGCCGTCGGTACGGGTCACCAGCGTCCTCGTGGAGAACTGGCCCGGGTTGGCGTAGGAGTCGCCGTAGACGAACGTCGTGGTGGCGACCAGCGAGCCGTCCCGGGACAGCCGGGCGCGGCTCGGCAGGCCGGTCAGAGGCAGCTCCCGGGACTCGTTCCAGCTCGGATCGAGCAGGCGCGACTGATATGTCGTGACGAGTCCACGCTGGGCGGAGAGGCAGATCGTGTCGGCGGCGGTGGCGTACACCCGCTCGCAGGAGGCCGGGGTGAACGCCCGCGGCCCGTTCGGCGCGGTCAGCGGGACCACCGCCACCCGGCCGTAGTTCTCCCCGAGGGCGTTGCTGCGGAACACGATGTGCGGCTGGGCGCGCAGCGACTGCAGATCACCGCCCTGGGCCACCTCCGGCGCCGCGGCGAGCGTCTCGGCCTGGCTCTTGCGGACGTTCCAGACATATCCTCCGGCGCCGGCCAGAGCCGCCAGCAGGACGGCGACGAGCATGATGACCCGATTACGGGCGCTCACGCGGTCTCCTCCGCGTCGACGCCACGCAGCAGCCACGCCACCGCGGGGATCGCCGCGGTCAGCAGGCCGGCGAAGAGCATCAGCGACCAGCCCGGCCCCTGCAGGCTCCAGAGCAGACCGAAGGTCAGCGACGAGACGAACCGGGCCAGCGCCACGACGGTCTGCGCCGCGGCGATGCCGCTGCCCCGCGCCTCACCCGGCACCAGGCGGCTGATCAGGGCCGGCAGGACGCCGTCGGTGGCCGCGTAGAAGACGCCGAGCAGCAGCAGGACCACGAGGGTCAGCCCGAGCCCGCCGGCCGGCACCGCGGCGATCAGGTAGCAGGCGAGCAGCGCGCCGTGCCCGGCGACGAGCACCCGGGCCCGGCCCACCCGGTCCGCGAGCCGGCCCAGGGGCACCGCGAGAGCGAGGTACGCGATGTTCGTGCCGACGTAGAGCAGCGGGAAGTAGACGGCGGCGAAGTCGTCGCGCTCCTGCAGGGACAGGTAGAGGAAGCCGTCCCCGACCGTCAGCAGGCCGAGCAGCCCGGCGGCGATCAGCGGGCGGCGCAGCCGGCGGCCGGCCACCGCCCGGAACGTACGTCGCAGGCCGATCCGCGCGGCGCCGGCGGCGGTGCGCAGATTGGGTACGAACAGGACCAGCACCGCCACACCGACGATGGCGAACGCGAACGACACCACCCAGATCGAGTCGTAGCTGCCGGGCACTGCGGCGAGCAGCGCGAACGCCACCAGAGGGCCGAGGGCGGCGCCGATCGTGTCGAGGGTGCGGTGCACACCGAACGCGCGGCCGAGCATCCTCGGGTCGGACGCCTCGGCGATCAGCGCGTCACGCGGCGCGGTGCGCAGCCCCTTGCCGAGACGGTCGACGGTCACCACGGCGGTGATGGCGGCGAAACCGGTCGCCACGAGCATAGCGATGCGGCTGACGGCGGACGCGCCGTACCCGAGAACCGCGACCCACTTGGGCTGGCCCCCGCGGTCCCCGGCGTAGCCGCCCGCGATCCGCAGGAAGGCGCTGACGCCCTGATACATGCCGTCCAGGAAGCCGTACGCGACTGGGCTCAGCCCGACCGCCGCGGTGAGATACAGCGGGAGGACCGACGCCACCATCTCCGACGACACGTCGGTCAGCAGGCTCACCACGCCGAGCAGCACGACGGTCGACGAGACCCGCCGGACGGCCGCCCCGGACTTTCCGTCGTCGGCGCCGGGCCGGTCCCGCAAACTCACATACATGGTGCTTTCTTCCTGATCAGTGCGTGATGGTGCTCGGTGCCGGGGTCCGCACCGGGTGGCTCCTGCTGCCGGAGAACCACCGCATCGCGGGCTTCTCCACGATCTGGTACAGCGCCCATGCTCCCACCATGGACAGCGCCAGCATGGCGATTGCGACCAGCATCCCGGCGGGTTGCGACCAGCCCTGGCCGCCGAGCGCGCGCTCCACCAGGCGGATCGCGAGCTGATGGACCAGGTAGAAGGCGAAGGACACCTCACCGAGCCAGACCATCGTGCGGCGGCGCAGGAACGAGCTGGTGCCGCGCAGGTCGCTGACCGCGACGGCGGGGATCAGCAGCGCGAGCGGCACGACGGTGCCGGCCACGTAGGCGAAGCCGAGCGGCAGGAAACCGGAGGCGAAGTACGCGACGACGGCGAGCACGGCGGCCGGCGCCACGGTGAGCCGGATCCAGAGATCGTCGCGCACGATCCGGGCCAGCAGGATGCCGACGACGAACTCCAGCATCCGCACCGGCGGGCTGACGTAGATGAACCAGTAGCGCAGATCCTCCGGCAGGCCCAGCGCCACGGCCGGCATCAGGCAGACCGCGGCCAGCACGACGCCGGTCAGCGGCCACAGCCACCGCCGGGGCAGCCGGTCGACGGCGCGCAGGATCAGCGGGAAGCACAGGTAGAAGAAGGCCTCGCAGGAGAGCGACCAGCTCGGGGTGTTCAGCCCGTAGAAGACCGCCTCGTCCGGCACCCAGGCCTGCAGCAGCAGCAGGTTGGCCACCACCGGCCAGACCGAGACGGCGGTGCCCGCGACGGCCACGACCAGCAGCGCGAACAACGCCGTCGCCAGGTGGTTCGGGTACACCTTCGCCGCGCGGCGGCGCCAGAAGCGCCGCATGGTGTCACCGGGCCGGGCCGACCAGCAGAGCACGAAACCGCTCAGGACGAAGAAGAACGACACCCCCGTCGCGCCCTGCCGGAAGATCTCGTCCAGCACCCCCGGCACGCCGCCGTCCTCCGCGAAGAGGTCGGCGACGGACACGTGGAAACCGAAGACGGCGAACGCCGCGATGAACCGCAGGCCGGTCAGCGAGGGGAGCCGGCGGTCACCGCCGCGGGCGACGACCGCAGCGTCTGCCATCTGATGATCCTCCTCAGGCCGCGCTCAGCGCCTTGGCCAGCTCCTCGGCCACCCGGGCCTGCTGGTCGGCGGTGATCTGCGGGTAGATCGGCAGTGACAGGATCTGCGGCGCGGCCGCCTCGGCGTTCGGGAACGAGCCGCCCAGGTCCGCGAACGCGCCGGTCCGGTGCACCGGGATCGGGTAGTGGATGGCGGCGCCGACGCCGGCGGCGTTGAGCCGGGCCAGCACGTCGTCGCGGTTCGGCACCCGGACGCAGTAGATGTGCCACACGTGGACGTTGCCGTCCAGCGTCACCGGGCGGACCACCTGCTCCAGGCCGGCCAGCAGCTCGTGGTAGCGGGCCGCGGCGGCGCGGCGCTGCTCGTTCCACCCGGCCAGACGGGCCAGCTTGGCGCGCAGCACGACCGCCTGCAGGCCGTCGAGGCGGCTGTTCACCCCGACCAGGTCGTGGTGGTACTTGCGCAGGCCACCGTGGCTGCCCAGGGTCCGGACCGTGGTGGCCCACTCCTCGACGGCGGTGGTCACGGCGCCCGCGTCACCGTAGGCGCCCAGGTTCTTGCCGGGGTAGAAGCTGGTCGCGGCGATGCCGTCCACGCCGGAGCCGAGCCCGTGCCGGGTGGCGCCCTGCGACTGCGCGGCGTCCTCGACGATCACGATGTCCCGGCCGGCGAGGCCCTTGCGCAGCTCGTCGACCGGCGCCAGCTGGCCGTACAGGTGGACCGGCGCGATCGCCCGGGTCCGCGGCGTGATCGCGGCGAGCGCGGCGTCCACGTCGATCAGGTACGTGGCCGGGTCGCAGTCCACCAGCACGACCCGCGCGCCGGTACGGGCGACCGCCTCGGCCGTGGCGATGAACGTGTTCGCCGGCAGGATCACCTCGGTGCCCGGCCCCACGCCGACGGCCCGGAACGCCAGCTCCAGGGCGTCGGTGCCGTTCGCCACGCCGATCGCGTGCGGCAGCCCGGAGAACGCGGCGTACTCGCTCTCGAACGCGGCCACCTCCGCGCCGCCGATGAAGGCCGTCTCGGCGATGATGCGCTTGAAGCCGGCCTCGACCTCCTCGGCCACCTCCGCGTGGGCGGCGGCGAGATCGACGAGCGGGATGCGGGTCATGAGGTCTGCCTTTCCAGGACGGACGGGACCGGCGGGGCGGCCGGGAGGGTCGGGACGTTCTTCAGGAAGCGGGCCGGGCTGCCCGCCCAGACCTCACCGGACGGGACGTCGTGCAGGACCACCGAGCCCATCCCGACCAGGGCCCAGGCGCCGACCGTCACGCCCTCGCGGATCAGGGCGCCGGAGCCGGCGTACGCGCCGGTCTCGAGGACCGCCCCGCCGCCGAGCCGGACCCCGGAGGCGATCGTGGCGTAGGAGCCCACCAGGTCGTCGTGGGTGAGCACGACCTGTGGCATGACCGCCACGTGCGCGCCCACCGTCACGTCGGCGGTCAGCACCGTGCCGGCCAGCAGCACGGTGCCCGCGCCGACGGTGCTGCCCGCGCCGACCGACACCGACGGGTGCAGGACCGTGGCGTACCGCTCGGTGGGCAGACCGAGCCGTTCCACGATCCGCTGCCGCACGGTGTAGTCGCGCGGGTTGCCGACGCAGACCACCACGTCGGCGTCGAGGCCGGTCACGTGGTCGACCGGGCCGAGGACGGGCAGGCCGGAGCGGACGGTCCCGTGCAGGTCCGGGTTGTCGTCGACGAACCCGAGGACCCGCCGGCCGCCCGCGAGAGCGGCCGCGGCCGTCTCCCGGGCGAACCCGCCCGCCCCGACGATGACCAGGTCTTTCACCGGGTGGCCAGCTCGCGCAGCACGCCGATGATGTGGTCCTGGTCCGTTTCGGTGAGCCGGTGGTGCAGCGGCAGGATCAGCGACTCGCGGGTGATCCGCTCGGTGACCGGCAGCGGCCCCGGGGTGGCGTCGGCGTAGGCGGGCTCCAGGTGGGCCGCCATGATGCCGCGCCGCGCCGACACCCCGCGGGCGGCCAGCTCGGTCAGCACCTCGTCCCGGCTCGCCCGGAAGCCGTCGAGCAGCACCCAGAACGACTGGTAGTTGGTCTGCCCGTAGGCCGGGTCACGCACCGGGACCAGGCCGTCGATGTCCGCCAGCAGCTCCTGGTAGCGGGCCGCGAGCTGCCGCCGCTGAGCGACCAGCCCGGCGAGCTTGCCGAGCTGGACCAGGCCGACGGCGGCCTGGATGTCGGTCATCCGGTAGTTGTAGGCGGTCTCCAGGTACGCCTCCAGCACCGGCTGCTTCGACGCGTGCCGGTCGGCGGCGGACACGTTCATGCCGTGCTCACGAAGACGCTTGAGCCGCGTGGCCGAGGCGGCGTCGTCGACCGTCACCATGCCGCCCTCACCGGTGGTGATGAGCTTGCGCGGGTGGAACGACCACGCGGCGACCCGGGCCCCGGTGCCGGCCGGCGCCCCGTAGGCGGTCGACCCGGCCGCGCACGCGGCGTCCTCGACCAGGCCGACGCCCCAGCCGTCGGCCGCCTTGCGCAGCGCCGCGGTGTCGAACGGCACACCGCCCTGGTGCACCGCGACGACCGCCCGGGTCCGCTCGGTACGCACCGCGTCCACCGTCTCCACGGTGACGTTGCCGGTGGCCAGCTCGACGTCGGCGAAGACCGGCGTGGCGCCCACGTAGCGGACCGCGTTCGCGGTGGCGATGAACGACAGCGACGGCACGATGACCTCGTCGCCGGGCTTGATGTCGAGCAGCACCAGCGCCAGGTGCAGGCCGGTCGTGCAGGACGACACGGCGACACCGTGCCCGGCGCCGACGGCGGCCGCGAACTCCTGCTCGAACCGCGCGACCCGCGGGCCCTGGGCGACCCAGCCGGAGCGGATCGCCTCGGCCGCGGCCTGGGCCTCCTCTTCCCCCAGGTCGGGGATCATCACCGGGATCACTTGGACGACCGCCACCAGTCGACGAGACCCTGCAGGCCCTCGTGCAGGCTGAGCTGCGGCTTCCAGCCGAGCTTCTGCTCGGCCTGGGTGATGTCGGCCAGGCGCCGGGTGACGCCGTTGACCGCGCGGGCCGGGCCGTGTTCCGGGACGAGGTCCGACTTCATCACGGCGCTGAGCGCGGCGGCCAGGTCCTTGAGGCTGGTCTCCTCGCCGGCGGCGATGTTGAAGACCTCGTCGGTGACGTCCGCCCGGGCGGCCAGGATGTTGGCGCGGGCGATGTCGGCCACGTGCACGAAGTCCATGGTGGCCAGGCCGTCGCCGAGGATCAGCGGGGGAGTGCCCGACTCGATGCGCTCCATCCAGCGGATCAGCACCTCGGTGTAGAGGCCGTAGATGTCCATCCGCGGGCCGTACACGTTGAAGTAGCGCAGCGCGACGTAGTCGAGGTCCTTCATCGCCTTGAAGCTGCGCAGGGTGGCCTCGTTGAACGCCTTCGCCGCGCCGTAGAACGTGTCGTTGTTGTACGGGTGGTGGCGCTCGGTGGTCGGGAACTCCTCGGCCAGGCCGTAGACCGACGCCGACGACGACGCGACGACCTTCTTCACACCGGCCTCGGCGGCCGCCTCGATCACGTTGAAGGTGCCGTCGACGAGCACCTCGTTGGCGAGCCGGGGCTCCTCCGCGCACTGGGTGATGCGGATCGCCGCCAGGTGGAAGACCAGGTCCTTACCCTCGGTGACGGAGCGGACCAGCTCCCGGTCGCGGATGTCGCCCTCGACCAGCTGCACGGTGTCGCCCTGCGACAGTGCCCACGCCAGGTTCTCGCGCCGGCCGCGCACGAAGTTGTCCAGTACGACGATCTCCGCGGCCCCGCCACGGACCAGCTCGTCGACGACGTGCGAGCCGATCGTGCCCGCCCCGCCGGTGACCAGGGCTTTGCTGCCCTCGATCGATACGCCAGTCACGCCATGTGCCCTTCGTTCAGCTTGATCATGGTCCCGCCCTCGGCGAGGCTACGCGAGGCGGCCTGCAGGATCTCCAGGACCCGGAGGCCGGAACGACCGTCGGTCAGGGCCGGAGCGCCCGTGGTGATGGCCCGCGCGTACTCGTCCACCATGGTCCGCAGCGCCTCACGCTCGGTGAGCGCCGGGGACACCACGTCACCGGAGCGGTACGACACCAGGATGTCCCGCCGCTGCTCGTCGCCGAGCTCCTCCGGGGAGGCCACGTCCACCCCACGGTCGTAGATCGACAGTCGCTGGCTCGGGTTCAGGTCGTCCCACACCAGGGTCCGCTTCGACCCGCCGAAGATAGCGGTCCGGACCTTCACCGGGGAGAGCCAGTTGACATGGATGTGGGCGATCGCACCGGTGTTCAGCTGGAGCGTGAGATAGGCCACGCAGGCCCGGCCCGCGCCGATCCCGTCGGCCCCGTGGGCGGCGACCGCGACCGGGCGCACCGACGGCGGCAGCACGAAGTCCAGGATCGACAGGTCGTGCGGGGCCAGGTCCCAGATCACGTCGATGTCCCGCTGGACCAGGCCCAGGTTGATCCGTACCGAATCCAGGAAGTGCAGCTCGCCCAGCTCGCCCGCCGCGAGCAGATCGCGGATCCGGAGCACCGCCGGGGTGTAGCAGTAGGTGTGGTCGCACATCAGCGTCAGGCCGCGCTTGTCGGCCTCCTCGACCAGCTGCAGACCCTCCTCGTGGGTGGCCGCGAGGGGCTTCTCGACCAGCACGTGCTTGCCGGCGCGCAGGGCGGCCATCGCGACCGGCAGGTGGGTGCCGGCCGGAGTGGCGATCGCCACCGCGTCCACCGACGGGTCGGCGAGGACCTCGTCGAGATCGGCCGACACCTGGACCGTCGAGTATCCGCCGAGGACCCGCTGGGCCCGCTCGACGTCGAGGTCACAGAGCCAGCGCAACCGGAAGTTCGGGCTGCTCTGGAAGTTGCGGACGAGGTTGGGGCCCCAGTAACCGGCGCCGACGACGGCCACACCGATGGGAGCGGGGAGCGGAGAAGTCACGAGCATCCGTTTCGTCGGAGATTGGGCGGGAACACGTCCGCGCAGAGTGGACGGACGGTGCCGACGCAGTCCGTCGGGAAAGCTATCGATCCGCCGCAACCGAGCGCCAGTCGGTGAGTGGATTTCCGACGGAGCTGCGGGGTCATCGCGTCCCTTCGGCCAATCGGGGTACGCCTGTCGGTCAGCGATCACGCAACCCAACGGTCAGAACGTCGCGGATCGTCGTTTTGCTGACATCGGATCGGAGTCTCAGCAGCTAGCCTGTGCCCGATTCTCGCCGATCATCCGGAAGGCTCCCCATGACCGTCAATGTCGCCCCGACCGCCGATGTGGACGAGAGGGCCTCGATCGGCGCCGGCACGCGGATCTGGCATCTCGCCCAGATCCGGGAGAATGCCACACTCGGCACGGATTGCAACGTCGGCCGCGGCGCCTACGTCGGCCCCGGCGTGGTCATCGGCGACAACGTGAAACTGCAGAACCACGCGCTCGTCTACGAGCCGGCCCGCCTCGGCGACGGCGTCTTCATCGGCCCGGCCGCGGTGCTCACCAACGACGAGTACCCGCGCGCCGTCACCCCCGACGGCCGCCTCAAGACCGGTGACGACTGGACCGCCGTCGGCGTCACCATCGGTGAGGGCGCGGCGATCGGTGCGCGGGCGGTCTGCGTCGCGCCGGTCACCGTCGGACGGTGGGCGCTGGTCGCCGCCGGCGCGGTGGTCACGAAGGACATTCCGGACTTCGCCCTGGTCGTCGGAGTCCCGGCCCGCCGCGTCGGCTGGGTCGGCCGAGCCGGCCGCCCGCTGGTCGCCAAAGACGGAAACCTCTGGGTCTGCCCCGAGACGTCCGCCGAATACGTCGAGGAAGACGGCATCCTCACCGAGCGTTGACGGGGTACGGCTACAAAGAGCACTGTCCCCTACCTCCGCGACGCCGGCGTCACTCCCGGCCTCCACCGCGCCCGCCGGGCGTATGCGGTGGCCGGACGGCTGCGCCGCCCGACACCCGGGTGGGCCGCGCCGTCGCTGGCCGGCTCACCGCCCGCGGCCGGACCGGGCGGCTGCGCCGCCCGGCAACCCCGGCTGGTCGCCGGTGCTGTCCCGCGACCCGCGGGACAGCACCGCGAGCCAGCCGGGTTCACTGGCGGGCCAGGCGGCGGGCCAGGACTCGTTCGGTGAGGGCCACCAGGACGGTCTTCACCGAGTCCCGCCGGCGGGCGTCGCACTCCAGTAGCGGCATGCCCTCCGCGACCCCCAGCGCGTCGCGGATCTCGGCCGGTTCGAAGCGGCGCGCCCCCTCGAAGGAGTTGATCCCGATGATGAACGGGATGTCGTGCTCCTCGAAGTAGTCGATGGCCGGGAAACAGTCCTCGATGCGGCGGGTGTCGACCAGGACGATCGCGCCGAGGGCCCCGTGGACCAGGTCGTCCCAGAGGAACGCGAAACGGTCCTGGCCGGGCGTCCCGAAGAGGTAGAGCAGCAGCGACTCGTCCAGGGTGATCCGGCCGAAGTCCAGGGCGACCGTCGTGGTGGTCTTCGCGGCGACCGCCGACGTGTCGTCGACACCGATCGACCGCTCGGTCATCTCGGCCTCGGTCACCAGCGGCTCGATCTCCGAGATCGCGCCGACGAACGTGGTCTTGCCGACCCCGAACCCGCCGCTGATCACAATCTTGACGGCGACCGGTGACGGCGCCGCCACCGTGCTAGAGCGCCCGAACACGATCCCTGATCCTCTCGATCAACGCGGTGGTCAGCTCACCGGGCATCTCACCGGCCTGCAACAAGCCCTGCGTCATCAGATCCGCGACGATCACCCGGACCACGCCGAGCGGGGCCCGCAGCGCCGACGACAGGTCGGCCACCGACTGGGGGCGCTGGCAGAGCTCGACGATCCGCCGGGCCTCGAAACGTAGTGGCGCGGACAGGGCGGCCGGGGCGGCGTACAGCTGGGTCTCGATCCTCAGATCGTCGTGCAGTGGCTGGGTGCGCCCGCCGGTCAGCATGAACGGGCGCACCACGGGTTCCTCGGCTTCGTGGCTCATCGAAGGAGGACTCATCGGGGGAGCTGCTGCCGCGATTCGGCGATCAGGGCCGGGGTCAGCAGGTCGCCGAACCGTTCGGCGAGCATCGAGATCTCGTATCCGACTAGGCCGAGATCGCTGTCGCCGGCGGCCACCACCCCCAGGCAGCTGCCGCCGGGGATCACCGAGATCACCAGGAAGCCCCGGAGCATCTCGATCATGATGAGTTTGAGGCCGTCGAAGTCGTACCGGCGGGAGGCGCTGCGGGCCAGGCTGGCCATGCTGGAGACGATCGCCCCGAGCTGGTCGGCCTCGGCCCGGGCCAGCCCGTCGGACGCGGCGATCAGCAGGCCGTCGGAGGAGACCGCCACGGCGTCGCGTACGCCGTCGGTCTGATGGACGAAGTTGCCGAGCAGCCAGTTGAACTGGTGCCGATCGGCCGGGGCCTCGACGCTCACAGAATCTCCTCAGTGACTGAGCTCATGTCCCGGTGGCGGGGCCGGGACGGGGGCTCGCTCTCGGGTTGGAACAGCCGGCCGTGGCCGGCGCCGCGCTGGATGCCGGCGCGCAGAGCGGTCAGCCGGTCGCGGACCGCCTCGGGCGAGTCGGCGATCGGGACGGTCGGCTCGGCCGGGATCCGGGGGAACTGCTCGGTCCGGTCGGCCCGTTGCGACCGGGGTGTGCGCCGGCGCAGCCCGTTGACGGTGTGCCCGGCGGTGGCCGGGATGGCCTCGGCGGGCAGGCGGGGGGCGGGGACGGCCGGCTGCTCGTCCAGGACCACGTAGTCGACCTGCAGCGGCCGGGACCGGTTCGCCGGGGGCTGCAGCGACGGCAGCTCGACCGGCTTCGGGCCGGGCACGGCCGGCACGCCCGCCACGACGGCCGTGCTCCGGACCGTGCCGTCGGCGCCGGCCGGGCCCGGGGCGGCCTCGGCGGGCGCGGCCGGGCGGTCCAGGGACGGGGCCGGCGTGGCCAGCATCTCGGGTGGCAGGGTGACACGGGCGGTCACCCCGGTCACCGGCGACCGGGCCAGCTGCACGCCCACGCCCATCTCGGCGGCGAGCCGCCCGACCACGTAGTGGCCGAGGAACCGGGCCGGCGCGGTGAGGAAGTCGCCCTCGCCCCGCAGCCGCCGGTTGGCGACCTCCAGCTCGTCCTCGCTCATCCCGACGCCCTGGTCGCAGACCGCGATCAGGTAGCCGTCGTCGACGACCCGGCCGTGCAGCTCGACGTCGAGGTCCGGTGGGGAGAACGCAAGACCGTTCTCGATCAGCTCGGCGAGCATGTGGGCCAGGCCGCTGGCCGTCGCGCCGGACACCATCGCCTCGTCGAGCCGGCGTAGCGACACCCGCCGGTACTCCTCGACTTCGGAGACCGCGGCCCGGATCACGTCGGTCAGCGGCAGCGGCCGGGACCACTGACGCGGGCTGGCCGCGCCGACGAGCACCAGCAGGCTCTCCGCGTTGCGCCGCATGCGGGTGGCCAGGTGGTCGAGCTCGAACAGGTTGGCCAGGCCGGTCGGGCTGGACTCCTCCTGTTCCAGGCGGGTGATGAAGCCGAGCTGGCGGCGCAGCAGGTTCTGGTTGCGGCGGCCCAGGTTGGCCAGCGACTCGGCGCCGGCCCGGCGCAGCTGCGCCTGTTCGGTGGCGAGGGCGTACGCGGTGGTCTGCACCCGGTCGAACGCGTCGGCGACCCGGCGCACCTCGGCGCTGGCGCCGGCGGTCACCGGCACCGGGTCGGGTGGGCCGGTGTCGTCGCCGGCCGCGGCCCGCAGCACCGCCTCGGGCAGGCGCGCGCCGGCCAGCCGGTCAGCCTCCCCGGCCAGCGCGGCCAGGGGCTCGGCGAGCGAGCGGGTGGCGGCGGTCGCCAGGTAGGCGGAGCCGGCCAGGCAGAGCAGCACCACACCGGAGAGCAGGCCGAGCCGCAGCGTGGCCTCCTCGCGCAGCTTTTGCGCCCGGCTCAGCGTGTCGGCGCCGATCTGCCGGCCCAGCCCGGTCATGTCGTCGAGCATCGTGGCGACCGCGGCCCACCACTCGCCGGCGTTGGCGGTCAGCGGCTGCCGGTCGCCGGCGTGCAGGGCGGTGCGCTCCACGAGGCGGGCCTTGGCCGCGGCGGCGCTGCCCAGCAGCTTGGTCTTGGCGGCCGCCGCGGACTCGTCGGCGAACTCGTCGAACTCGCCGAGCGCCAGGTCCCGGAACGCGACGATGTTCAGCAGCTCGGAGAACTCGCCGGCGGCGAACTTGCCGTTGTTGATCACGCCGTCCAGGAACACCCACTCCTGCGCGGTCGCCTCCTTGACCTCGGTGAGCATCTCCAGCGACTCGGCGCCGCGCCGCAGGTCCAGGTCGTCGATGATCTCCAGGTGCCGGGTGTCGTCGCTGAGCTTCTCGATCAGGCCGGTGTAGAACTCGAACGTCTCGTCCGGGTCGGCGTCGCCGACGTCCACGCCGGCCCGGACCGCGGCGAGCCCGTCGACCTCCTCCAGCGACCGGGCCGCGTCGGCGGCGAGGTCGCCGTCGGCCAGCGCGGTCTGTGCGGCGGTCCGTTCGGCGTCGACCCGGGCGCGGGCGGGTTCGATGCGCCCGCGGAACGCGGAGTTGCCGCCGAGCACCGCGACGGTCAGGCCACGTTCGTTCTGCAGCTCCTGGACCAGGTTCTGCAGCGCGAGGATGACGGTGATCCGCTGCTCGGTGCCGCTGGCGGTCCGGTAGCGCCCGATCTCGTTGCCGTAGATCACGGCGAGCAGCACCAGCATGGCAGCCAGGGGCAGGGCGAGCATCCGGACGATGCGACCCCGGATCGTTCGACCGCTCCGAGCCATCCGTCCTCCTCCGTCGATGCGGCCCCGTCGATCGGGGCTCTTCGCAACGCGGGTCAGGATTGACGGACGCCAACATCGGGTCAACACCTCTAACGAGCGACAACATCGCCGCGGGCGCGCCACCTCAGGTTCGGCCCCGGCCCGTTCGGAACAGGTACTACGAACGGGTGGTCAGGTGGTGAGGGTGGTGATCGCGCGTTCGAGCAACTCGGCGAGCTGCTTGCGCTCGGTGTCGGTGTAGGCGGCGGCGAGTGACCGCTCGACCCGGACGGCGGCGGCGTCGGCGCCGGTGAGGAGCGCGGCGCCGGCCGGGGTGACCCGGTTGACCACGACTTTCTGGTGCAGCGGGGACTGGTCGCGCTCGATCAGGCCCTTGGTCTCCAGGTTGGTCAGCACGGTGGCCATCGTCTGCGGCGTGACCAGCGACTCGCGGGCCAGCTGGGCGGCGGACATGCCGTCGCCGCCGGAGAGCAGCAGGAGCGCCGCGTACTGCGGGACGGTCAGGCCGAACTCGCGCAGCACGGCCGTCTTGCGGGCGATCAGCGCCTGTTCGGCACGCTTGATGACCAGGCCCAGCCGGTCGTCGATCGCGCTCATGTGACGCATTCTGCCACGGCGGCGGGTTGTCGTCGTGCACTGTCCTATGACAGAGTTCTGTCACATGAGCATCATCCCGGACAGTTACCTCGATCTGCTGGAGCGGCCGCTCTTCGGGCATCTCGGCACCGTGCGCGACGACGGGGAGCCGCAGGTCAACCCGATGTGGTTCGCCTTCGACGGTGAGTTCCTGCGGTTCACCAACACGACCACGCGGCGTAAGTACCGCAATGTGATGGGGGAGCCGCGGGTCAGCCTGTCGATAAATGATCCGGATCAGCCGTACCGCTATCTCGAGGTGCGCGGCACTGTCGAGCGGATCGAGCCGGACACCGAGGGCGTGTTCTTCGCCGAGCTCGCCGCCCGCTACCGGCTCGACATCCCGCTGCCGCCCGGCGACGTCGCGCATCGGGTCGTCTACGTGGTCCGTCCGACGGCGGTCAGCTTCCAAGGGTGATTGTCCTCGGTAAATATTGACCATAGTCTTTCTCTTGCGATGATCGTCATCCCGACCGGGACGGGCGATCTCCTTCAGCGAGGGGGAGTCTTGGACACACCAGGCCGGAATTCTTCACTGAGCAGACGGCGGATGCTGACGATCGCCCTGGGCGGCGCGGCCGGGGCGGCCCTGCCCGCGCCCGCCTGGGCGGTCGGCGACCAGCGGCCGGGTGCGGTGCGCCCACCGGCGCTGACCGGAGCCGACGAACGGGTCGCGGCCCGGGTCTCGGCCGAGCGGGCGCTGCATCACCTGCGGGTGCTCTCGCAGCGCATCGGCCCGCGGATCGGCGGCACCCGCTCCGAGCACAAGGCCGCCGACCACCTCTCCGGCGTGCTCGACGGTCTGGGGTACGCCGTGACCCGTCAGCCGTTCACCGTCGCCGACAAGTTCCTGGCCCAGCTGGAGGCCCGTCCCGGGCTGCCGCGGGACCTCTGCTGGCAGGCCGGCGCCTCGGCGCACGCCGCCCTGGACACGAGGGTCCGTGGCGACGTGGTGGACGTCCACGCCGGCGCGCCCGCCGACTACCCGGCCGACGTGACCGGCCGCATCGTGCTCATCGACTACCTGGCCGCCGAGCGGGAGGCCCTGGTCGCCACCGCCGTCGCGCGTGGCGCCGCGGCCGTGATCTTCCTGCCCGCCGACCTGGTCGAGCCGCGCCGGGCCACCGCGTTCAGCCCGACCCTGCCCGGCTCGGCGACCACGCCGGTGCCGATCCCGGTGGTCGGCGTGGCCCAGGCGCAGAAGCACCGGCTGCGGGAGCGGCTCGCCGCGGGCCGGCTCCGGCTGACCGTGTCCACCGCCGCGCACCGGGGCCTGACCTCGTACAACGTGCTCGCCGAGCGGCCCCGCGCGGGCACCGGCGGCCCGGTCGTGATGGTGAGCGCCCACTACGACACGGTGATCGGCGCGCCCGGCGCCAACGACGACGGATCCGGTACGGTCCTGTGCCTGGAGCTGGCCCGGGTGCTGCGCAAACTGCCGACCGAGGCGACCGTGCGCTTCGGCCTGTGGGGTTCCGAGGAGCAGGGCCTGCTCGGCTCCCGCCACTACGTGGCGCAGCTGCCGCAGGCCGAGCGTGACCGGATCGTGGCCGTCTACCAGAACGACATGGTCGCCACCAGCTGGGACCCGGCCACCCGGTACTGGCTGCTCTCGTTCACCGGCCTGGCGAACCGGGCCACCGACGAGGTGACGGCGGCCGCGACCCGGCTCGGCTACGAGCCCCGGATCTCCCCGGTCACGCTGCGCGGCTCCAGCGACCACCAGTCGTTCCAGGAGGCCGGGATCGCCGCGGCCAACTTCTCCTGGCGGGGTGAGGCCGGCCCGGCGCTGCTGGAGCCGCCCTACCACAGCCCGGAGGACACCATCGCCGAGAACATCAGCCTGGAGCGCCTGCAGGTCTCGATGGAGCTGATCGGCTCGGCGGCGTACGCCACGGCCGGCCCGGTCCGTCCCGGCGCCGTGTAGCACCGTCACCCCGGGTGCGCGGCGCCGGTGCGGGACCGGCGTCGCGCACGCTCAGGTCCGGGTGATGACGGTCGTGCCGATCTTGAACTGGGTGTTGCCGCCGCCGTCGCGCAGCCCCGCCGAGGCGCCCCGCAGGATGCCGCTCTCCAGCGCGACGCACGCCGCGTTGTCGACGCTCACCCCGTACTGCGGGCTGACCGCCCTGGTCCCGTCGTCGTCGATGCCGGTCTCCACGGCGGCCGCGCTGATCAGCACCGCCGTCTTCGCGCCGGTGACCCGCAGCCCGGCGTAACCGCCACCGCCCGAGCCGCTGTTGCGCCCGTCCCGGTTGAGGCGCAGCCCGTTGAGGACGATGACGCCCTCGGCGCTGCTGTTGGCGTCGATGTTCACCCCGTTGAAGCCGTTGCGGTCGGTGCTGCAGCCGAGCAGCTCGACGATGCCGAAGCCGCCGCGCAGGTCGTACCCGTGATACCTGCTCCACTCGGACCGGCAGTTGGTGAAACACGAGTTGCCGCAGCCGGAGATGAAGAACCCGTGACTGCCGCCCTCGATCGACTCCAGGTCGGTGAAGAGCGAGTCGGTGGTGTTGTTGAAGCTGTAGGTGATGCCGCGGCAGCCCTTGGCGGCGATCCGCTCGAACCGTGACGAGTACAACGCCTGCGGACCGCCGGTCGACGGTGTGTGGTAGGTCGTGGTGATCGCGTGGTTGGGAAAACGGTAGATCGCGACATCGCGTACCACCACGCCGTGGATCTTGCCGTAGAACTGGATGCCGTCGACGGTGCCGGGGACGGGCAGGTCCGACCCGTTGAGCGTCAGGTGGAAGAGCCGCTGCTCGGCCGAGTCGGCCGGATAGCCGCCGGTGTCCTTGTCGACGATCCGGATGCAGGCCTCGCCCTGGAACGAGGCGAGCGGCTTGATCCGCGACCGGGTCTGCACCCACGTGCTGTCGCCCTCGTCGATGTGGTTGCCGTGCGTGCCCTGCAGGGTCACGCCCGGCGGGACGACCAGCGGCGCCGACGTCCGGTACTCACCGACCGGCAGGGAGACGATGCCCCCGGGCGGGCTCGCGTCCAGCGCGGCCTGGACGGCCGCGGTGTCGTCGGTGACGGCGTCGCCCAGCGCGCCGAAGTCCTTGACGCTGAGCCCGAGATGCCCCTCGACGGGAGCGGCCGCGGCCAGGACCGGCGTGGGCGAGGCCACGGTGGCGGCGGCGACGCCCGCGGCGGTGACCCCACTGGCCCTGATGAACGCACGACGATCCGGCATGGACCGGACGCTAACAGGTCGCCTCAGGACAGCAGGCCCTCGGCACGCAGCCACGCCTCGGTGCGCGTCATCCCCTCCGCCAGGCCCACCGCCGGCCGGTAGCCGAGCAGCCGCCGCGCCTTCGCGATCGAATACGTTCCGGTACGCGCGAAGTAGCGCATCGAGACAGCGTTGACCTCGGTCTCCGCCCCGGTGAGCCGGATCAGCCGCCCGGCCACGCGGGCCACCCCGACCGCCACCGCCGTGGGCGCGACGACCGGGCCGCGCCGTCCCAGCATCCGGTAGTAGTGGCCGAAGAACTCCCGGCACGGCACCCCCGCCCCGCCACTGAGCGTGAAGACCTGTCCCGCGCCGGCCGGTGACGAGGCGGCCAGGAGCAGCCCGCCGACCAGGTCGTCGACGTAGACCGGGCTGAAGACGCCGTGCCCCATGGCCGGCAGCAGGAACTGGTAGCGACGGATCAACTGCACCGGCAGGACCGTCCACGGGCGTGACCCGGGCCCGTAGACGTCACCGGGCCGCACCACGGTCACCGCGATCCGGCCCTCGGCGTGCGCCTGCAGCGCCACCTGCTCGCCGGCGATCTTCGTGTCGACGTACGGGTTGCCGTCCGGCCGTACCGGGTGGTCCTCGGTCACCCCGTCCGGGAACCCGAGGTCGGAGAAGGCGCGGATCGACGACAACTGCACGAAACGGGCGGCTCCGTTGCGTACCGCCGCATCCAGGACCTTCCGGGTCCCGAGCACGTTGACCCGCCACTGCCCGTCCAGGCCGACCGCGTTCGACACCACGGCCGCCGTGTGGATCACCACATCGGCGCCGGTGATCGCGTCCTGCCAGGGGCCGTCGGCGGTGATGTCGCCGGCCACCACCCCGGCCGCGCCGTCGGCGCGCAGGTCCACACCGCAGACCTGATGTCCCTGCTCCCGCAGCCGGGCGGCGGTGGCGCGGGCGATGAAGCCGCCGGCCCCGGTCAGAAAGACACGCATCCATGGACGGTACCGGCCTATACCGAAAGGTAGAGGCGCCGTCCGCTCGCGGGGGGATCCGGGCGTTGCGCGGCGATGGCAGTCTCTCAACGGCCCGGCGATGCGGGCACGGCCGGACGGGGGAGGCGACGTGGCGCGCAGGCGTGCCGAGAAGCAGGGGCGGAAGCCGTGGGACTGGCGCAGCCGGGTGCCGATGGCGTTCGGCATGCTCTACGCCGTCGTCGGCGTCCTGGGCATCCTGGCCGCGGTGGGCACCGTGGGGGTACGGCTGGCCGGTGACGCGTCACTGTGGACCGGCCTGCCGGCGATGACGTCGGCCGCGAGCGGCGTGCTCTACCTGATCGTCGCGCGCGGCCTGAGCCGCCGCGAGCACACCGCCTGGTTGTGGCTGGTGTCGCTGCTGACGCTGCAGATCGTGCTGGCGGCGGCCGGGATCGTCACCGACACCGCGCACACCCTGCGGCACGGCGCGACCCTGCGGGTCGGGGTCGGCGCGCTGCTGCTGGCGGTGGCCGTGGCGGCCGGCTCGGAGTTCACCGCCGGGCGGCGGCGGCCCCGCCGGTCGACGACGGTGCTGCTGGTCTCGCTGGCGGCGGTCGGTCCGCTGGCGGGCTGGCTGATGCTGACCGTGTTCAGCCCCGGCACGTCCTCCGGCGGCCTGCGCCGGGCCCTCTGCGGCGCCTGGTTCCTGGTGCGCTGGCTGGTCGGGATCCGGCAGCCGCACTTCGACGCGGCCCCGCCGGCGTGGATCCCGTTCACCGTGGGGCTGGCCGGCGCGACCGTGGTCGTGCTCGCCGCGTGGCTGAGCCTGCGTCCCAGCCGCCGGGTCGCCGACGACGACGGCGAGGGCGCCGCGCGGGTCCGCGAGCTCCTCGCGGCCCACGGCGAGCAGGACTCGCTCGGCTATTTCGCGCTGCGCCCGGACAAGGCCGCGGTCTTCTCGCCCAGCGGCAAGGCGGCCGTCTGCCACCGCCTGGTCAACGGGGTGAGCCTGGCCACCGGCGACCCGATCGGCGCCCAGTCGGAGTGGCCGGATGCCATCGCGGCGTGGCTGGCGGAGGCGACCGCGCACGGCTGCACCCCGGCGGTGCTCGGCGCCGGGCCGGCCGGGGCACGTGCCTACGCGCGGGCCGGGCTGCGGGTGCTGGAGATCGGCGACGAGGCGATCGTGAACACCGGCGAGTTCACCCTGGAGGGCCGGCCGATGCGGACCGTACGCCAGGCCGTGCAGCGTGTCCGGCGGGCCGGCTACCAGGTGCGCATCCACCGGGTCGGCGACGTCGCCCCGAGCACCATGGAAGAGCTGGCCGAACACGCCGAGCGGTGGCGCGACGGGCCTGTCGAGCGGGGCTTCTCGATGGCCCTCGGCCGGTTCGCCCACCCGGACGACCTGGAGTACGTGGTGGTCGAGGCCCGCGACGAGCAGGGCCGGGCGGTGGCCGTCCTCGGGTTCGTGCCGTGGGGCTCCGGCGGTCTCTCGCTCGACCTGATGCGCCGTGCCCCGGACGGCCCGAACGGCCTGATCGAGTTCATGATCGTCGAGCTGCTGGCGGCCGCCGGGCCGATGGGCGTGCAGCGTCTGTCGCTCAACTTCGCGATGTTCCGGTCGTCCTTCGCCCGTGGCGAGCGGCTCGGCGCCGGGCCGCTGTTGCGCCTGTGGTACGGCCTGCTCAAGCTGCTGTCACGCTGGTGGCAGCTGGAGTCGCTGTACCGGGCGAACCAGAAGTACCAGCCGACCTGGCAGCCCCGCTTCCTCTGCTACCCGCGGGGCCGGTCGTTCCCCCGGGTCGCGGTGGCCGCCGCCATGGCCGAGGGCTTCGTGACGACCCCGGGCCGCCGTCGCGCCGCGGCGCCGTCGCCGCGCCGGCCGGTGACCACCCTGGACAGCGAGCGGGCGCCGATCGGGAGCCCCCGGTGAGCGGCGTCGTCATCACCAGCGGCTGGGTGGTCGGCCTGCTGATCGGGCTGACCGTGGCGGCCGCCGTGGCCACCGCCGCGTTCTGGGACCGGGGCCGCTTCCGTGTCGTGCACCGCGCGATCGGGCTGCTCCTGGTCCAGCTGCTGCTCCTGGTGAGCCTGGCCGCGGTGATCAACCAGCAGGCCAACTTCTACGTCACGTTCGGCGAGTTGTTCGGGCAGGGCAGCGACACGTACGCCCAGACGCTCCCGGCCGGCTCGCCGAGACTGTCCGCGGACGGCGGCGGCGCCGAGGACCTGGACCGCTGGCTCGCCGAGCACCCGGCCGTGCCGGGCCGCGGCACGGTGATCCCGGCGACCCTGGCCGGCGCCGCCACCGGTTACGCGCTGCCGTCGCACATCTACCTGCCGGCCGGCTACCGCGGCGACGGGCGGGACCTGCCGGTGGTGATGTTCCTGGCCGGCTACCCCGGCACCGTCTACAGCTGGCTGGACAGCGTGGGCGTCGGCGCCGCGCTGGACGAGGCGATCGGCGCCGGGCGGCTGCCCCCGGTGATCGCCGTGATGGCCGAGCAGGACCCGGTCCGCGGCCGGGACAGCGAGTGTGTCGACTCGGTGCACGGCAGCCGGGCCGACACCTACCTGTCGGCCGACCTGCCGGAGGTCGTCCACCGTCACTTCCGGGCCGCGCGGAGCCGGGAGAGCTGGGCGCTGGTGGGCTACTCGACGGGCGGTTTCTGCGCGGTCAACCTGGCGCTGCGCCACCCGGACCGGTTCGGTGCGGCGGGCTCCCTGGCGGGCTACTTCCGCCCGCTGATCGACAGGTCCACCGGCGACCTCTACGAGGGTGATCTGGAGCTGCGCCGGGCCAACGACCCGCGGATCCTGATCGGGCGGCCCCGGCCGGCCCCGGTGAGCCTCTTCCTCACCGCCGGGCTCGACGACCGGACCGCTCTGCGCGACCTGCGGGCCTTCGCGCCGCTGGTGCACGCGCCGGACACCGCCCGGATCGTCGCCGACCGGCCGGGCGGCCACAACTTCACCACCTGGAACGCGGTCCTGCCCGACCTGTTCGCCTGGCTGACTCAGCGGTTCGGCACGTCCGGCGCCACCGCGGCCTGATCCGGGGCGCGGCTTCTCCTGGCTCGGTCAGCGGTTCGGCACGTCCGGCGCCACCGCGGCCTGATCCCGGGCGCCGCGGACCGCCCGCACGATGCTCCGGCCGTCGCCGAACACCGGCAGCAGGAAGGCCAGGTGCGCGAGATACCACCAGGCCAGAGGCGAGCCACCGGCCAGCAGCGCGAGACCGGCGAGGCCGCAGAGGCCGGGACCGGCCAGGGCGGTCAGGATGCTCTCGGTACGGGTGATCTCGCCCCGCGGCACGACCGAGAACCGCAGCAGCCCACTGTGGATCCCGATGTCCCGTACCCCCGGGCAGGCGCTGAGGACCAGCACGTGACCACCCTCGTGCAGCAGGTACGACCCGGCGGCGCCGCCTGCCACGTGCAGCGCCAGCAGCCACGCCAGGTTCAGCAGCCCGCTCTCGCCGGAGCCCGCCCGGTACGCCGCGCCCGCCGCCAGCATGACCGCGACCGGGACCAGCGCCCACGAGAACCCGGTCAGGACGCAGCGGGCGACCCGGGCCAGTGCCCGGGCCGCCCGGCGGGGGGTCTCAGCCACGTTTCGACGCCTCGATCAGGCGAGCCTTGTAACCCTTGAGCCAGCGGTAGGTGAGGAAGCTGGCGAACAGCCCGAGCGTCAGGATCACCCAGACGACGATCAGCGGAGTCCAGCTCTCCAGGCCGGCCTGGACCGACAGGGAGCCGTCGGCGTTCTTCACCGACTCGAACGACACCGCGCCGAACATGCCGGTCTTGCTGGCCACCTCGGTGTCGCTGGAGAACATCAGGTAGAGCAGGTTGAGAGTGGCCGCGCCGAGTGTCACCAGCGCCGTGATCAGCGAGCAGTTAAGCAGGGCGAACAGCAGCCGACGCATGACGTGCCTTTCGTTGGAGGGAACGGATCCCGAGAACCGAGTAGAAGACGGCGAGCACGTGCACGATGACGACCGCGGCCCACAGCGCGGGCGCCGGCAGCTGCAGGACGGTCACCATGATGCCCAGCGAGACGATCAGCAGGACGCACACCGCGTAGCTGACGAACGCCGAGAACGGGTTGTCCCGGTCGTGCGGGAACAGGATGCCGACCAGGGTGGTGAGGATGATCGCGCTGACGCACGCGGCCAGCACCTTGCCGGCGTCGGCGAGCGTCTCCGGGCGGGCCGCGACGAGCGCGAGGATCGGCAGCGCCGCGACCGCCAGCTGGATCGCCTGGGCGGAGAGCAGCATCGTCACCTCCGAGCCGGCGCGCCGGCCGAATCCGGGCAGCCGCCGCAGCGCCTCGGTCGCCGAATAGGCGTAGATGCCCTGCGTGACCAGCAGGCCCAGCGCGTACAGGAAGGTGCCGCCGTCGCCGCGGACGAAGAGCATGCCGGCGCAGACGTACGCCACCGCGACCGTCACCCAGTTCTCCCAGCGACGGGTCAGCGCCGCCAGGTACGGCCAGACCGGCGACACGAAACCGGGGATCGGGGTCCGGGTGAACTTGTGGACCTCGGGATAGCGGTGCGGTGACGACGCCACCACCAGCGCCAGCAGCAGCCCGCCGACTCCCAGGAAGGCCAGCCACATCACCGGCTGTCCCCAGCGCGCCGACACGTACACGAAGACGTCGACGTAGTGGTTGCTCACCCGGTTGCCGAGGTAGTCCTCGCTGATGTCACGGACCAGCGTGGTGAAGTTCGCGTTGTAGATGAAGATGCTCAGGGCCATCATCACCGCGGTGATCAGGTGCGCCTGCCGGCCGAGCCCGATCCGCAGCAGCGCCGACATGATCACGTTGAAGGACGTGGACGCCAGCAGGTAGGTCAGCACGGCCGGGATGGCCAGGCCGGTGGCGATGTGCGGGATGCTGCCGAGGCCGAGCAGCGCGACCAGGGCGCTGGAGAACGGCAGGAAGAGCACCCCGATGACGCTGAGCACCATCACCGCCTCGTAGATCATCAGGGCGGCGGTGCGTTCCCGGTGGCTGGCCGGCAGTTGCAGGGTGAACTGGAGCAGCCGGTCCGCCTTCATGAACAGGATCTTGATGAAGAGGAAGGCGATCAGCGTCCAGAAGATCGTCGACACGGTGCTGAGCCGGGCCAGCAGCTCCAGCGACTCGGGGCCGATCAGCGAGTCGAGGAACTGGTAGGCCACCAGGAACATGCCGACCCCGGTCGCCGCGGCCAGCGCGATCAGGCCGAACAGGGCGGCGGGGTTGCGCAGCGGGCCGTAGGAGAGCACCCGCCGGAAGAAGTAGACGAGGAACATCCGGGCCAGGGCGAAGACGTGCGACAGTCGCATCTAGTGTCCCCCGTAGACGAGCCGGTCGACGACGTCGCCGAGGCGCTCGCCGCCGTCACGCAGCGCCGGCACGTCCAGACAGTCCAGCATCTCGCCCCGCGCGAGCACCAGCACCCGGTCGGCGACGTCCTCCAGGAAGCTGAAGTCGTGCGTGCACACCAGGTACGCCGGCCCGTCCTCGCGGTGCTCCAGCATCTGCATCTTGCAGGCCTTGACCGCGTCCAGGTCGATGCCGTTGAGCGTCTCGTCGATCACCGTGATCGGCCGGCGCAGCAGGAACGCCAGCATGAGCTGGACCTTCTTGCGCATGCCGTGC
Source organism: Actinoplanes philippinensis (assembly GCF_900113015.1). GTDB lineage: Bacteria > Actinomycetota > Actinomycetes > Mycobacteriales > Micromonosporaceae > Actinoplanes > Actinoplanes philippinensis. The sequence goes on along the minus strand of NZ_FONV01000001.1, from coordinate 617,106 downwards.
GAGTAGTCCTCGATCAGGTCACGGGAGCGGCCGCGCATGCCGAACGTCTCGAACCGCGACTCGATGTCGTCGGGAGACGGGCGCGCGGCGCCGTACAGCTTGGTGACGAGCTCGATGTACTCCCGGCCGGACAGGAACTCGGGCAGGTAGTCGTCGCTGGGCAGGTAGAGGGCGTCCTGCTTCGCCGCGTGCGTGCGGTGATCATTACCGGACACGCCGATCGTCCCCGACTTGAGCTCGAGAAGGTCGAAGATGAGCTTGATGAGCGTCGACTTCCCCGAACCGTTCGGGCCGACGAGACCGACGATCTCACCGGGCTCGACCTGGAGGCCGACGTTGTCGAGCGCTACATTGCCGAGTCCGTAGGAAAAGGTCACGCCGGTGACCGAGAGAACGGGATCCATCATTTCGCTCCTGTGCCGGAGGCCGGGCGGCCGAATAGCCGCCCGGCCTTTTTTCAATGCCGGACTATCGGCACTCGAGGTTGACCTTGAGGCCGAAGTTCTTGAACGAGAAGCTGCCGGTGAAGGAGCCGTGGCCCTTCGTGATGCACCAGACGGCGGCACCGAGCACCACGGTGGCGCCGAGAGCCAGGATGACCGCGGTGAACACCAGGAACCAGGCGTCGTAACGCATCACGGCGGCGTCGAAGCGCGACTTCGCGGCCATCAGGTACGGCGCCACGCCGGTCCGCATCGCCAGGTCGTTCGTCATTGTCAGATCCTCCCCGTAAAGGGTTGCTCGGAATTTTTCCCTTACCTGCGAGGAGCCTGCAGTGCTCCCTCGGACGAATGTCCCGGCGGCCGCGAGTCGCCATTTTCCGTCCTTCTGGGAATCACTCTATGTGGGCTTCGGGAGGATCCATATCGGACTTTGGTCGGTCGGGGTGCGTCCCTTGGTCGGTGCCCTGCGGCGCGGATGTGACGAAAGGACGGTGGGCCGCCGCGCCGGACGGCGGCCTGCCCGGCCGGCACGGTCGTGAGGCCGGCCGGCGTCACGGAAATGCACCGGGCGTGCAATTTCATTTCTGTCCTCCCCGTGTGCGGAATCCCGGGTTTCCACTCTGCCCGGGAAAGAGAACTTCCAGAACGGCACGTCCGGTGTGCGAGTGTGAATAGGACCAAAGTAGTAGTCCGCGAAGGCGAGGAGCATTCATTTCCGTGGGTGGCTGCGCTCAGCCGGTGCTCGCCCGATGCGCTATGGCGACCAGGCCGGCCTGCAGGCGCGACTCCACCTCGAGCTTGGTGAGAATGCGCCCGACGTGCGCCTTGATGGTGCGCTCGGCCAGGTCGAGCTGGCAGGCGATGGCGTGGTTGGACAGGCCGTCGCCGATCAGGCCGAGCACCTCGCGCTCGCGCACGCTGAGCAGATCGATCCGTCCGATCGCCTCGCGCCACAGCCGCAGCCCCACCCGCAGGCCCACCTCGGCGGAGAGCGAAGCGGCCGCCACCGGCTGGCCGTCGGTCCACTTGACCAGCACGGACGCGTCCACGATGACCGCGTCCAGCTCGCCCAGCGCGAATTTGAGGTCGCCGTCGTCGAGGTCGGCGGCCTCCTCGATGATCGTGACCTCGGCTCTGGCCAGGGCGGCGGACAGGCCGGCCCGGACCAGTGCGCGGGGTGCCACGATCCCCAGCCGGATCACGACCGCGTGGCGGCGGTAGCGGGCTGGGGGAGTGCGGTGCGGCCCACGACGGCGAACCCGTCGCGGGCCGATCTCATTCGATTAATGCATGCAGTGTGCGACATTCGTGTCCCCCGTACTCGAAATGATCTTCCGCAGTTCTGGTGGAATGACGCCATCCGCGTCACGTCGACAGTCGTGTATGTCACGTCACGGTAGCAAAGATCAGTCGCCGGTCAGGTGCCGGAAGTTGACAGCAACCTGAACGCCTTTGTCGGCGTCACCAGACCGTTATTTGCGCACGGGAAAATCACCGCACGGCATAGAGTTCGACGAGCGACTCCGACAGAGCCGCCGGATCAGCGGCCCCCAGCGGGATCCGCCGCTCCCGCTGCCAGTGATCCGACCACACGTCGTCCACCCAGATCTCGGTGATCCGCTGCTCCCCGGCCGGAGTGAGATACGTCGACGTCGGCACCCCCGGATCCAGCTCGGCCAGCAGCGCCAGCCCGCCCGGCAGCGCACGTCGCAGCTGGGTGTGTGTGCTGGTCCCGGTCTCGTACCCGTTGCCGTGCCAGCGCCCGCGCATCAGCGCCTCGATCGCGTCCGGCGACACCGGACCGAACCCGGCCAGCGCGGTCGACGCCCGCTGCTCCCCGGTGAGCGCCACCACCGGCCGGTCCAGCTGCGGGAACGGCTGCAGGATCTCGTAGTCGGCGATGATCTGCGCCCATCCGGCCAGCTCGTCGCCGAGATCGGCCGGGTGCACGATCCCCAGTGGCGTGTCCCCGCCGACGATCACCGTCGTGTCGTGGACGTCGGCGAGACTGCCGTCCTCCGCCACCCGCAGCGCGCGGACCAGGCGGTTCGCCGTGTCGTACTCGCCCCACAGCAGCCGCCGCGCGATCGGCCCCAGGATCGGGTGCGGCAGCAGCACCCCGGCCAGGTCCCGGGCCGGGCGCAGCCGGCGCCCGTGCATCTCCCGCTCCAGCCGTGCCGTCTGCGCCGCCGCGGTCGCCCGCAGATCCTTCTTGAACTGCAGGAACCACTGGTACGCGCCGGCGTTCGTGTCCTTCACGCCCGGCTTCGGCGGCCGCGCCAGCACCCGCCCGTCCGGCCCGGTCACGTGCGCGGTCAGATGCTCGTCGACGACGACCGGAAACGACCGCGGCCCGTAGTCGACGGCCGGTCCCGCGTCGAGCCCGTGGGTGATCGCCAGCCGGTCGGCCAGCTGCGTCACCGACAGCCCCCGCCGCGCGGCGGCCTGCGTCAGATAGTCGACGGCCCGCTCGTTCGTCGACCCGCCCGACATGTTCGCCTCGATCGCCAGCAGATGCCGCAGCGCCACATCCGAGCCGACCGTGGCGAACACCGCGAACCCGTCGATCGCCCGCGCATACCGGCTCTTCGCCGGCCACGACCGGACCAGCGGCCCCAGCTGCTCCATCGTGGCGTCGTCACCGAGGTGCGCCTGCGCCACCAGCACCCACGACTCCGCCGCCGGCATCCCGTCGGCCAGCCACGCGTCCAGCAGCGCCCGCCCGAACACCGCCAGACCGGCCCGCTCACCCGCCGCCACCAGCCGCCGCGCCTCCTCGTCGAGGCCGGCAACCAGCGGCTGCCGGGCCGCCGACGACTCCACGACCACCGGCCGCGACCGATCCGGATCACCGGGCGCGGGCTCCGGCGGATCCGCCAGGCGCGCCCCGCTCAACGCCCCGACCAGCGCGGCGGTCTCCTCGGCGGAGAACACGCCGCCATCGGCCCGGCGCACCGGCGGCAGCCCTTCCGGGCGCGCCCAATGCGGTGCTTTCCCTTTCCGCCCGGGTTGCGGCCCATACCAACCCCTTGGGGGTACGGTCGACGCCCGCCCGCCGACACCAGGATCCCTCCCGGCCGCCGGGGACGATGTCGCAGAGCGCCCCCCGGCATCCGCGTCCCGCAGCCCCGCCCCCGCCGCCTCCCGCTCGCCGGCCGCTGTGCCCGTCGACGGCCGGACGGCGAGTTGTCCGCCGGCGGCCGAGGGCGGCGGCAGGAGTGTGAGCTGCTCGTTCGGTGATGCCTCCAGCCCCAGGAGGGCACCTGTCACGGCGAGAGCCCCGTGGCCGTACCCCTCCGCGGTTTTCTGGATCAACGGCCCCTGACCGGTCGCGGTGAGATAGCGGAGGGCGTCTCCGGCGTTCTGCCGGGCCCGGCCCGGGCGGCCCACGGCGGCCGGGATGAGCGCCCGCGCCGCGGCCTCGGCGTGCCGGTGGAGCCAGAGGCGCGCCCACAGCCGCGCCGAACCGAGGTGCCGCAACCAGCCCGCCACCAGGCCGGCCGCCTCGGGAGCACGGAACGGCAGCATCAGCAGCCCGAGAACGTCGGCGCTCTCCCCGGCCTCACTCAGCGCCAGCGGCAGGGCATCGAGCTCGAACCGGGCGACCGCCACCCGCCCCAGATCCATCCGCTGCCGGTGACGCAGCATCGGCGGATCCGCGATCAGCGCACGGGCCGGGCCGTCCGGCCCCTTCGCGATCAGCCACGAGATCTGCGCGGGAGTCAGGTCCGACAGCCGGTTCGCGCTGGTCACAGCGAGCGGCCAGGACTCCTGCTCCCGGCCGTGATCGAGCGCCGCGGCCCGGGCCGCCCACCGGTCGCGCTCGCCGTCCGCCCACACCAGAACCGGCTCGTCCGTGCAGAACAGCCCCTCGATCACGATCGGCTTGTTCCCGCTGCCCGCCATCGTTCCCGCCCTCCCCGTCGGTCCGCCAGACCGTATCGGAGCGGCGGTGGCCCGCTCTCATCGCGAGCGCGACGTCACGGTACGTAGTCATCCCCTTGCTATCGTCGACCGATGCGCGGAATGCGGGTGGCCGGCCTCGTCGCGCTCATCGTGCTCAGCGCCGTGATCGTCACCCGCGAGCCGGCCCGCCGGCCGGGCGCGGCCCCCGCCCCGTCGCCGTCGGCCGTCACCCCGTCGGTCACCGTCCCGCCGGTCTCCGCCATCGATCGTCTCGCCGGCCCGGCCGCCCCCGCTGACCTGGAGGTGATGAGTTTCAATCTGCGGTACGCGAGCATCACCCCACCGAACTCCTGGGGCCAGCGCCGCCCGGTGACCCGCGCCCTGCTGAGATCCGAGCACCCGGACCTGATCGGCACCCAGGAGGGCCTGCCCATCCAGCTACGCGACATCGAGAGCGACCTGGGCCCCGACTACGACCGCATCGGCGTCGGCCGTGACCCCGGCGGCCTCGGCGAGCACATGGAGATCTTCTACGACCGGACCAGGCTGAACCCGCTGTCGCAGGGCCACTTCTGGCTCTCCGGGACCCCCGACGTGCCGGGATCGACGAGCTGGAACTCGCATCGGGTCCGGATGGTGACCTGGGTGCTGTTCGCCGACCGGCGGACCGGGCGCCGTTTCTACGCCGTCAACACCCACCTCGACAACGTCAGCCAGATCGCACGCCTGCAGTCGGCGCGCCTGATCACCGACCGGCTGGCCGGGTTCGCCCCGCTGCCGATCGTGCTGACCGGCGACTTCAACAGTCCCGCCGAACCGTCCGCCGACGTCTACCGCATCCTCACCGTCGATGCCGGGCTCCGCGACACCTGGACCGCCGCGGTCCGCGGTCCGGCCTGGGGCACCATCCACAACTACGAGCCGCTGATCCCGGACGGCGAACGCGACGACTGGATCCTCGCCAGCCCCGGGGTCACCGCGCTGGCCGCCCTGATCAACACCCACGAGCAGGCGGGCCAGTTCCCGAGCGACCACCTGCCGGTCCAGGCCCGCCTGCGCCTCCCCGGTTGACGCACCGTGGGTCACCAGGCGACGACGCCCTGGGTGGCCGGCTGCAGGCTGCCGACCTGCAGGGACTTCATGGTGATGTCGCTCTTCGTGGCCGCCGGGAAGCCGTCCAGCTGGGCCGCCGGACCGGTGGTCGACTTGGTGAAGTTGAAACGGATCGTGTTGCCGGCGCCGCAGGACGTCTCGCTCTTGTCGCATGTCGTCCACTTGATCCCGGCGAAGCCGGTGGTGCCCGGCTTGAGGTCGACGTCCACGTCCGGGCCCGGCTCCGGGACCGTCTCCGTCGGTACGGCGACCGCCTCGTCCGCCGCGTTCACCAGGGTGATCGTCAGCCACCCGCGGACGGTGCAGGCCTGTTTCGCCGTGTTGGTGACGGCGACCAGCCCACGCTGGACCTTCGGATCGTCCCCGGGCTGCGCGGTGATCGTGACGGCCACGTCCTTGACGGTGCACTTGGCCTTCCCGCCGCTCGGGGGAGCGGCCGGCGCGGCGGATCCGGCGCCGGCCGCCGACGGCGCCGTGGCGGCCGGCCCGGTGCTCGGCGGCGCTGCCGTGGTCGTGTCGCGGGCCGGTTCGCTGCAGCCGGCGAGGGCGGTGATCAGCAGCAGGCCGGGAAGGACCGTGGTGAGGGCGCGCATGGGGATTCCGTCTCCATCGTGAGGCAGCAAAGATCGACAGGGCGTACTCTGCCCGATCCGGCGCGTCGCCGCCGGGGCCGGGACGGAGCTGGCACGAACGCGGTATCCCTGTCTGATTCGACATGGTCGGACCGGTTTTGTCGGCTGGCGGGAGGAGGGCGGTGGGTGGCCTCGCCGGGCACGCTGGGCGCGTGGACGACGAGCAGCGTGGCGGGATGAACCGGCGCCGGGCGCTGAGCCTGTTGACGATGGCGGTGCCGGCGGCGACCCTGACCAGCGGCGTCGCCACGGCGGCCGATGCGGCCCCGCCGGTGGAGGCGGCGTCGGCGTGGGGCGGCCCGGTCCGGTTCCGGCGGGGCCGGGCGATGCTCGGCTCGTACCTCTCGTTGCGCGGCCGGACGCTGACCGAGAGTCTGGAGCTGCGCCGCCGCCAGCTGGGCCGGGACCAGCGGATCGTGCACCGCTACTACCCGTGGACGGGTTACGCCCCGGTCAGCGAGCCGGAGGTGCCGTCCGGCGCGGTGCTCATGGTGTCCTGGCACGGGACCTTCCACAAGCGGATCACCAGCGGGAGGTCGGACCGGGACATCGCGCTGATGGCGACCCGTCTGGCCGGCATGCGGCGTCCGGTCATGCTGCGCTGGGGCTGGGAGATGAACGGCAACTGGTTCGACTGGGACGGCGCCCACAACGGCCGGAAGCCGGCGGGGTACGTCCGATCGTGGCGGCGGATGCACCGGATCTTCCGGGAGGAGGGCGCCACCAACGTCGCGTGGGTGTGGGGCCCGAACTGGAACTCCGGCCCGGACGTGTCGTGGAACAGGTTCCAGCGCTACTACCCGGGGGACGCCTACGTCGACTGGGTCGGGGTGTCCGGCTACAACTTCTCCCGGGAGTCGCCGCGGACGCTGTTCACCCCGATCGTCGCCGCCTACGGCAAGCGCAAGCCGATCGTGCTGGCCGAGACGGCGGCGATCGGCCACGGCCGGAACACCAAGGCGCCGTGGATCCGCAAGCTCTCCGCCTATGTGGACGCGACGCCGTCGATCGGGGCGGTGGTCTGGTTCGACACCGATCAGCAGAAGGGCACGTCCCGGAACTTCCGGCCGGACAGCGACGCCGAGGCGCTCGCGGCGTACCGCAGGATGGCCCGGAAGAGCCGTTTCTCCGGCTGAGAATCATCAGCAATAGGAATATTTGCATGCATCGACTAAGACGGAATGCATGCGTAGATTTCTGGTCGCCGCCGTAGCGGCGAGCACCCTGCTGCTGGGAGCACCGGCGCCCGCCTCCGCGGATCCGCCGGAGCCCGTGCCGAGCGTGCTGCCGCCCGGCTGGTCGTTCGCCGCCGGATCGCTGACCTGGACCAGCGAGGACGTCGTCCCGCCCGGTGACGCGCGAGTCGAGTTCTGGTCCGGTGACCGGCTGCTCGGCCACGCCCGTCCGACCGCCGGCCTGCGCACGTTCGTCCTCCCGGGCGGCGCCCGCGGGCGGCTGACCGACCTGCAGGTCCGGATCGGCGGTGAACGGGTCGACGCGGCCGCGCCGACACCGAAGCGACCGGCCGCGCCCGCGCCCGCGACCCTGCCGGAGCTGCCGGCCGCCGCGGTGGACCCGGGCGTCAAGGGGCCGTACGCGACGACGACCGGCGAGTACACGCTGCCCGGCGTGAAACTGTCGACCTACCCGTCCCCGGTGGAGATGCAGGCCGTCGTGGTGGCGCCGAAGGGCGCGCCGGGCGCCCGGCCGCTCGCGGTGTTCCTGCACGGCCGGCACTGGAGTTGTTTCGCCGGCGACGACCTCGACTCGATCAGCCTGGAGTGGCCGTGCCCGGCCGGATCCCGGCCGGTGCCCAGCCACCGGGGCTACCTGCAGGCCCAGGAGCTGCTCGCGTCGCAGGGCTACGTCACCGTGTCGATCTCCGCGAACGGCGTCAACGCGCAGGACCTCGCGGACACCGACGGTGGCGCGCAGGCCCGCTCCTCGCTGGTCCGGATGCACCTGGACCGCTGGGCCGACTGGTCCGGCGGCGGCCGCGCCGAGGCCCCGGCGATCGTCCGTGCGGCGCCGCGGGCCGACCTGTCCCGGGTCTTCCTGATGGGCCACTCGCGGGGTGGCGAAGGCGTGAACCGGGCCGCCGTCGACAGCCTCGACCCGCCGGCGCACGACGACTACCGGGGCCGGGTCCGCTGGACGATCCGGGGCCTGCTGCTGGTCGGGCCCACCCTGTTCGGTCAGAACCCGCAGCCGGACGTGCCGTCGGCGACGATCCTGCCGGGCTGCGACGGTGACGTCTCCGACCTGCAGGGGCAGATGTTCGTCGACGCCACCCGCGGGGTCAGCTCCGGCCGGGCGCTGCACAGCGCGCTCTACATGGTCGGCGCGAACCACAACTTCTTCAACACCGAGTGGACGCCGGGACAGGCGGCCGGGCCGGCGATCGACGACTTCCGGCGTGAGGGCGATCCGCTGTGCACCCCCGGGCCCGGCGCGGTCCGGCTCACCGCGGCACAGCAGCAGACGGCCGGCGCGACCTACATCGCGGCGGCGGCCCGGCTCTTCGCGCTCGGTGACGACCGGGCCCGGCCCCTGCTGGACGGCACCGGGGTACGCGCGCCGTCGGCCGGTCCCGTTCGCGTGCTGAGCCACGCGATCGGGGCGAACCGGACGGCCGCCGTCGTTCCGGACGAGACCCTGGGCGTCCGGAACGCCCGGCTCTGCGACCAGGTCCCGGCCACGGCCGAGGACACCTGCATCAGCCCGGACGATCCGGTGACGCGGTCACCGCATTTCGTGTCCCTGACGGTGCCGGAGCCCGGCCGGAAGGTGGTCGCGCTCGACGGCGGCGTCACCGCCACGCTGACCCCGGCGAAGGCGCTGCCGGTGGCCGGCTCCCGCGCGCTGGCGATGCGGCTGATCGTCCCGCCGAACGCGCCGCCCACCGGGTTCGCCGTCACGGTCACCGACGACCGTGGCCGGCGCGCCGACCTCGGCACGGCCACCGTGGCCGGGCTGCCCGGCAGCGACTGGACCAGGTCGCACTGGGCGCAGGAGGTCCGGCTGCCGCTGCCGGCGGGCGTCCGCTCGGTGGCCCGGCTGGACATCACCCCGCGCGGCGACGGACCGGCCTGGCTGATCGACGCCTGGGGCTGGCGGCCGGGCGCCCCGGCGCCGCGGCCCGCCGACCTGAACCGGATCGACGTCGGGGAGATCACCGTCGACGAGGGCGACTCCGGCGAGGCGGCCTACACGGTGCAGGTCACGTCGAAGGGGCCGCGCACGGCCGCGGTCCGGTTGTTCGTCATCGACGGGCGTACCTACCGGGCGACGAGCTGGGTGGCCGAGGTGAAGCCGGGCGCCACCCGGATCCCGGTGCCGGTCTCGGTGCCGGGCAACACCACCTACGGCGGTGACCGGCGGTGGACGGTGGCGGCGAAGGCGATCCGGGGAGCGGTGGTCGGCGACTACGACGGCGGTGTCGTGGTACGGGAGGACGAGCCCGCGCCGGACGTCACGATCACCCCCGCGGCCACGGCCACCGAGGGGTCACCGCTGACCTGGACGATCACCCTGTCCGCGGCGGTCGACGACTTCACGTACCTGATCTTCCTGCCGCAGCCGCCGGCCTCCACCCCCGAGTTGTCGTCGGCCGACGTCGATCCGCAGTGGTTCACCGAGAACAGCGGGGAGGATCCGGAGCCGTCCCGGCCACTGTCGGCCTCCGGTCTCCAGCCGTTCCTGGAGGTCCCCACCGGCACGACGTCGGTGCGGTTCAGCGTGCCGACCGTGGCCGACGGCGAGGCCGAGGGCACCGAGCACACCCGGCTGGAGGGCCTGCTGTTCCTGCCCGGCGCGTGGGATCCGGTCTTCCTGCCGCCGGTCGACGGCGCCGTGACGGACTGACGACGGTGAGTGCCCGGGGCCACGCCGCCCCGGGCACTTTGCGATCATGCTCCGGTGCGGGTTGTGGTTCTGGGTCCGGTGACGGCCACATCGGACGACGGCGTGCCGGTGGAGGTCCCCGGCGCCCGGCTGCGGATGCTGCTGGCGCGCCTCGCGCTGGCCGCCGGCCGTCCGGTGCAGGCCGACACGCTCATCGACGACCTGTGGGGCGAGCACCCGCCGGCCGGCGCCGCTGCGGCGCTGCAGGGCCTGGTGTCCCGGCTGCGCCGGGTTCTCGGCGTCACGGCGACGGTGGACTTCGCGGCCGGCGGCTACCGGCTGCCGATCGGCACCGACGACGTCGACGCGCACCGGTTCGAGCAGCTCGCCGCCAAAGGCCGCCGTCAGCTCGCGGCCGGCCGGACTGCCGAGGCCGCCGCCACGCTGGGCGCGGCGGCAGCGCTGTGGCACACGAGCGCGCTCTCCGACGTCCTCGACGCCCCGTTCGCCCGCAACGCGGCGGCCCGTCTGGAGGAGCTGCGGGCCGATGCCGCCGAGGACCGTTTCGAGGCGGAGCTGGGGCTGGGCCGCCACGCCGAGGTCCTGGCCGACCTGAGCGCCGCCGCGGTGCGCCGGCCCCTCAGCGAACGGCTCGCCATGCTGCGGATGCGGGCGCTGACCGCGGCCGGCCGCCAGTCCGACGCGCTCGCCGTCTACGAGCAGATCCGGGCCCGGCTCGGCGACGAGCTGGGTGTCGACCCGTCCCCGGAGCTGCGTGAGCTGCACCTGTCGCTGCTGCGTGGCCAGCTCGAGCGGCCCGTCCCCGCTGTCCCGGCGGCGCCGTCGAGCCGCCTGCCGGCCGGGGTCACCACTTTCGTCGGGCGGGAGGACGAGCTGGCCGGGATCGCCCGGCTGATGGGCGCCGCCCGGCTGGTCACCGTCGTCGGTCCCGGCGGCGCCGGCAAGACCCGGCTGTCGCTGGAGGCGGCCCGGCGGGACCCCGCCCACGATCCGGGGCGGGTGTGGTTCGTGCCGCTGGCCGGCATCGGCGACCCGGAGCAGCTGGCCGACGCGGTCCTCGCGGTGGTCGGCTCGTCGCACGGCCGGCTCTACGACAGCGGGCAGCAGACGGCGATCGACCGGCTCACCGAGCTGCTCGACGTCGGCGACGCCCTGCTGATCCTGGACAACTGCGAGCACCTGGTGGACGCTGCCGCCCGGCTCGCCGACGACCTGCTGGGCCGGGTGGCGACGCTGCGGATCCTGGCCACCAGCCGGGAGCCGCTGGCGATCACCGGAGAGGCGCTGTGCCATCTCGGGCCGCTGGCGCTGCCCGCCGGGGAGCCGGACGTCGCGACCGCCGCCGGCGCCGCCGCGGTGCGGCTCTTCGTCGACCGGGCCGCCGGTGTCCGCCCCGGGTTCGCCCTGGACGAGCGGACCGTCGACGCGGTGGTGGAGATCTGCTGGCGTCTCGACGGGATGCCGCTGGCGCTGGAGCTGGCCGCCGTCAAACTGCGGTCGATGGCGGTGCAGCAGATCGTCAGCGGGCTCGACGACCGGTTTCGATTGCTGACGTCGGGCAGCCGGGCCGCGATGCCCCGGCAGCGCACCCTGCTGGCCATGGTGGAGTGGAGCTGGGACCTGCTCGACGAGGCGGAGCGGACCCTGGCCCGCCGGCTGTCGATCTTCCCCGGCGGGGCCGGTCCGGACGCTCTCGAAGCGGTCTGCGCCGACGCGACGCTGCCCGCGGCGGACGTGCTCTACGTGCTGGACGCGCTGGTGGAGAAGTCGATCGTGCAGCAGGACGGCGGCCGCTACCGGATGCTGGAGACCGTCCGGGCGTACGGCGCGCAGCAACTGGCCGCGGCCGGCGACGACATCGCCGACCGGTTCGCCGACCACCACCTGGAGCTGGCCGAACGCCTGGAGCCGCGGCTGCGCACCGGTGCGCAGCTGGGCGCGTTCGCCGTGCTGGACGCCGAGCACGACAACATCACCGCCGCGCTGCGCACGGTCCTCGACGCCGGGGACGCCGTCCGGACGTACCGCTTCATCAAGGCCCTGTTCTGGTATTGGGCCAACCGGGGGCTCAACGCCCAGCTGGAGACGTTCCTCGCCGCGTTGTGCGAGCTCGGCGCCATCGCGCCGGACGGCGCCCACAAGGCCCTTGCTCTGGTACGGACCACGCTGCGCGCCCGGGAGGTCCACCCGGCACGTCTGCTGTGGATCTCGCAGCAGGCATTCTCCCCCGCGGCCGAGTCCGGTTTCGATCAGGCGCTGACCTCGCCGGACCCGTGGACCCGGGCCAGCGCGAACTGGGCGCACAACTTCACCCTCGTCGAGCAGGGCGACCTGGACGGCGGCGCCCGCGCCCGGGAGGAGGCGGTCCGCGGTTTCGAGGAGGCCGGCGACCGGTGGGGCCTGGTGATGAGCCTGCTCGCGATCGGCCGGCTCCCGTCGCTGCGCGGCGACTACGGCACGTCGATCGCCGCGTTCGAACGGGCCGTCGCGATCAGCGCCGAACTCGGCACCGAGGACTACCTGTACTGGTCACGCAACCGGCTGGCCCGGGAGCGGATGCGTGGCGGCGACCTCGTCGGCGCCCGGCGGGACCTGCTGGCCATGCAGCAGCGGGCCGGCCGGCTGGGCCGTCGTCGCGAGGCGGCCCTGCTGTTCGGGGTCGCCGCCTGGGAACGCCGGTCGGGTGACCTCGCCGCGGCCGAGCGCACCCTCGACACGCTGCTGGAACGGGTGCACGATCTGCCGTACCCCGAGCGGATGGCCCTTGATCTGATCGACGGCACCCGGATGATGAACCGGCTCGCCGCACGCGACCCCGCCGCCGCCCGCGAGCTGCTGCCGCGGGCGGTCCGGCCGAACATCACCCGTAACCAGAGCAACGGCCTGGCCTGGGCGGCCGAGCAGGTCGGCGAGTTGCTGGCCCTGGAGGACCGGCCGGCCGACGCGGCCACCGCGCTGGGCTGGAGCCGGGCGATCCGCGGCGCCTTCGACCGGGGCGAACCGGTGCTGCGTGACCTGGTGGCCGGTCTGGTCACCGCTCTCGGTGACCAGACCTACCGGGCGGCGTACGAGCGGGGCGCGCGACTGCCGCGGGAGGAGGCGCTGCGGCGGCTCACCGCAGCGATCTGAACACCTCGTCCAGGCGGGGCAGGCGCAGGCCCAGCTCGTCGACCGGGATCCCGGCCGTGTCCAGCCGCCGGACCAGCGCCGACACCAGCATCACGTCGCCGGCCGGAACGGTGAGCAGGCCGGTGCCGGCATCCCGGTCCGGGATCGTGCCGGTCAGCTCGTGCAGGATCCGGGCCACCGCGTCGCCGTCGGCGGCGACCGTGACCCGCACCTGCAGCACCCGGCCGCCGATCCGCCGGCGCAGCTCCCCGGCCCGGCCCTCGGCGACCACCCGGCCCCGGTCGAGGGCGGTGATCCGGTCGGCGAGCTGGTCGGCCTCCTCCGGGAACCGGGTGGTCACCAGCGCCGTCGCCCCGTCGCGCACCAGCCGGCGGATCTCCTCCCACCGCCGGTCCCGGCCGTGCGGGTCCAGGCCGGCGGTGGGCTCGTCGAAGAGCAGCACCGCCGTCGGGTCCCGCTCCGGCCCGGCCGGTCCCAGCCGGGCTCCCCGCGGCGCGGAGATCGTGACCCGCCCCTCGTCGGGGCGGGTCAGCCCGGCCAGGACACGGATCAGGGTGGTCTTGCCCGAGCCGGGCGGCCCGAGCACCCCGGCGACGCTGCCGGCCGGCACCCGCAGGTCGACGCCGTCCAGCGCGACGGCCGGCCCGTACCGTTTGACCAGGCCTTCGACGTGGATCGCATACCGGGCGTCCACCCGTGGCTCAGAGGCTGCGGGCGACGATGTCGCCGTACGAAGTGGTCGCGTGGATCTCCAGTTCGGTGGCGCCGTCGTTCTTCAGGCGGTTGTCGATCCGGCCGTTCGAGACGCCCGCGTTCAGGGTCGCGGACACGCCCGCCGCCACGCCGACCTCGATCGCCCCGGCCTGCGCCTGGAGCACGACAGCGCCCCGTACCGCCTCGTCGATCCGGATGTCGCCCTTGCTGACGGTGATCTCCGCCGGGCCGGTGAGCCGCCCGATCGACACGTCCCCGGCGGCCACCCCGATCCGGGCGGCGGCGGCCTCGGCGATCACGATCGGCCCCTGCGCGGTGTCGAAGACGACCTCACCCAACCGGCCCTCACCCCGCAACGCGGCCGCGGCGGCCCGGCCCTCGACCCGTGACCCGGCGGGCACCCGGACCGTCACGGCGACTGAACCGGAGTTGCCGAAGAGCTGGTTCCGCGCGGTGGGCGCCTCGATCCGCAGCACCCCGTCGGCGTACCCCACGGTGATCTGCGCGGCGGCCTTGACGTCCCGCCCCTTCGCGTCGTCCGCCGGGTGCACCTCGACCGTGGCCTGCCGGTCGTCGCCGGCGGTGATCGCGATGCTGCCGGCCGGGATGTCGAGGACGACGGTGACCGGGGCGGCGGTGTCGTACGTGTGCATCATGGTCTCCCTGCTGTGTGGATCGTGCTGACCCACCGACCATGACCGCCGCCCCTGACGGCGTTCTGACAGCGCGCTGACACGCCTCCCCGGGCCGGTGTCAGCGCCCGCAGGTGAGCTGGAACGGCAGCTCCGGCACCTCCCGCGCCCACTCCTCGGCGGTGAGCCCGCGGCCGGTGATCGTGCAGCCCAGCGCGGCCGGATCGGTCCGCAGGCCGGTCAGCGCGGTGAGGTCCCACAGGGTCAGCCGCCCGTCCCAGCCGTAGTTCGTGCCGATGGCCAGGGTGTTCCCGTCGGCGCTGAACACCATGTCGACCGGGCTGTGGTACTGGTCGAGCCGCATCCGGGCCAGCTGCACCGGCTTCGACGGCTGCGAGACGTCCCACAGGATCGCCCACGAGCCGTCCTCGGCGGTCACCACGGTCGCGCCGTCGGCGCTGAACGCCACCGCGCCGACCTTGTACTCGTGACCGGTCAGGGTGGTCAGCCGACGTGGCGCGGCCGGGTTCTCGACGTCCCACAGCATCGCCGTGTGGTCGTAGCTGCCGGTCATCACCGTTTTGCCGTCCGGGCTGAACGTGACCGCGAGCACCGTGCTGCCGTGGCCGGTGAGAACGGACAGCTGTCTCGGCGCGGCCCGATCGGTGACGTCCCACAGGCTCACCGTCGTGATCGCGGTGACGGCCATGGTGCGGCCGTCCGGGCTGAACGCGATGTCACCGACCGAGGACAGGGTGAACGTCAGGATGCTGATCCGGTGGCCGGCGAGATCCCACAGCTCCAGGCGGCCGTTGCCGCCCACCGCGACGGTACGCCCGTCGGGGTGGAACGCCAGCGTGGTCGGGGACTCGACATCGGTGTGCAGCGTGGCCCGGTGCGCCGGGGCCGCCGGGTCGGTGACGTCGGTCAGGACCACCACGCCGTCCTCGGCGCCGGACCCGGCGATCACGGTTCCGGACGGGCCGATCGCGGTCCGGCCCCAGCCGCCGAACCCGGGAACCGGCAGGGTGGCCCGCCGGACCGGGCTCCGCCGGTCGGTGACGTCCCAGACCACCGCGTTCCCGTCGGCGCCGGTGGTGATCATCGAACGGCCGCCGGACGTGTACGCCATGGCCTGCAGCTGATCGTCGTGGGCGGCCGACTCGGAGAGCCGCTGCGGTGCGGCGAACTCGGTGGTGTTCCACAGCACGGCCGTGCCGGCGCTGTCGGCGGTGACGACCGTCCGCCCGTCGGAGCTGAACGCGAGCGCCTCGATGCCGCCGGTGCCGGTCATGTCGGCGATCCTGCGCGGATAGGCGCCCATCTGCCACAGGACGGCTCGCCCGTCGCTGTCACCGGAGGCCAGCACGCTGCCGTCGGCGCTGAACGCCAGCGAGAGCATCAGGGTCGTGGCGTCGTACTCCAGCTGCGCGGTCCGTACCGGCTTGGCGGTGTTCGTCAGGTCGTACACGTCGAGGTCGCCGAGGCTGGTGCCGATCGCCAGCAACGGCTGCGACGGGCTGAACGCCAGCGCGAAGACACTGCCGGCGGCCGGGATGGTGGCGCGGGCCACCGGCTCCGCCGGGGTGCTGATGTCCCAGACGTGGGTGCCGTTGACGCTGTCCACCAGGGTCCGGCCGTCGGCGCTGAACACGAAGCCGTCACCCGAGGAGACGCTGCCCGTCAGGGTGGACAGCTCCCGCGGCCGGGCGCGGTCGGACACGTCCCAGAGCGTCGCGTAGCCGTCCGGGCCGGTGCGGTCGCCGGTGACCAGGATGCGGCCGTCCGGGCCGAGCGCCACCGAATGGTAGTAGCGGTCGCCGGGCAGCGTGGTGATCAGCGCCGGGCGGGCCGGGACGCTGATGTCCCACAACTCGCCCACACCGTCCCGGGCCAGGGCCAGCACCTGCCCGTCCCGGCTGAGCGACATGTCGTTGTTCAGCGGGCCGGGCGTGCCGATCGTGGCGAGCCGCGCGGCGTCGGCCCGGTCGGTGGTGTCCCACAGTGACACGACACCGGTGTCGCCGACGGTGACCAGCAGGTTGCCCGGTCCGTGCTCGGCCTCGGCGACGCCGTCGATGGCGCCGGCGTACCGGGTCGACGCGATGAGGTTGGCGACCGCGCGGCGGGTCTCGGCCTCCGGGTGGATCCGCTGCGCCGCGATCCCCATCCGCAGAGCGTTCTGCGGCTCCTCCTGCAGGATGGCCCGGGCCTCGTTGACCAGACGCCGGCTGATGGCGATCCGCTGCTGCTGGTCGGCGTTGGCCTTCTCGCGCGCGGCGTTGGCTTTCTCGCGCTCGGCGTTCGTCTTCTCCCGTTCGGCGTTGGCCTTCTCGCGTTCGGCGTCGGCCTTCGCGGTCTCGGCGCGCTGCTCCTGTTCGCGGGCGATCCTCTCCTGCCGGCGGGCTTCGGCGGCGGCCTCCCCGGCGAGCCTCCCCTGCTCCTGGGCGATCCTCTCCTGCTCGCGGGCCTCGGCGCCGGCCTCCTCGGCCAGCTTCTCCTGCCTCGCGGCGATCTTCTGCTGCCGGCGCGCCTCGGTGGTCGCCGTGCCGGCCAGCCGCTGCTGCGCCCGGGCGATCCGCGCCTGCTCCTCGGCGCGCTCCTGCTGGCGGCGCATCTCCCGGGCCGACTCCCGGGCCAGGGTGTTCTGCCGTTCCGCGAGCCGCTGCTGCTCGGCCGCCCGGGCCGCCGCGCTGTCCGCCCGGGTCAGCTGCCGCTGTGCCTCGTCGGCGGCGTCCCGGGCCCGTGCCTCCTGACGCTCGGCCATCTCCTGCTGGCGCTGCGCCTCGCCGGCGAACTTCGCCGCGCTCCCGCGTTGCGCCGTCGCCTCCTGCTGCTGGCGGACCGCTTCCCGCGCCGACGCGTTGGCCTGTTCCGCGTTGTGCACGGCGAAGACGCCGGACACCGACGTCAGCAGGGCGAGCAGCGCCAGCGACGTGACCGCGGCCCACCGCAGCCGGCCGGCGCGACGGTGCTGCCGTACGTCCTCGCCCTCCAGATCGTCCTTGGTGACCCCGTGCATCGGGGCGGCGAGCTGGGCGATCGCGTCCCGGAAGCGGGAGTGCCGCAGGGTCAGGTGCCGGTCGTCCCGGGCCCAGCGCAGGTCCAGATGCAGCGGCTCCTCGTCGAAGACGCCCCGCAGGGCCGGCGGCACCGCCGTCGACGCCTCGTCGAAGTCGCGGCGGCTGCGGTCCCACCGCCACTCGCCGTCGGTCACCACCGGCAGGATCCGGTCCGCCGACTTGGTCGCCACCCAGTGCTCGATCTCCCGGTTGACCCAGGGGGACCGCGCCGCCTCCGGCGAGGCCATCAGCACGAAGTAGTCGGAGCTGTCGATCGCCCGCTGGATCGACGACCACAGCGCGGGCGTGACCGACAGCCCGGTCTGGTCCCGGAAGATCCACAGTGCCCGGCGGCGGTTCCACGGCCGAGCCAGGTGATGCAGGCCCCGCTGCACGGCCGGCGCGAGCCGGCCGTCCGCCGCATGGCTGTAGGAGATGAACCCGTTGTACGGCACGGTCATCGATTGTGCACGATGCGTGCCTGCTCGGGCGGCGCCGCGTCACACCGTCCGCAGGAACGCCCCGATCCTGGTCCGGGTCTGCGGGGCCACCTCCACGAACAGCAGCCGCACGTCGCCCGGCTCGTCACCGCCGCCGCCGACCTGGCAGGTCAGGTCCACCGGCCCGTCCGGGAGCAGCAACTCGACGGTGACCTGGCCACCGCGGGTCAGCTCCTCGGCCAGCGTCATCAGCGCGTCGTCGCCGACCTCGTCCAGGTCCACCACGACGTGTGCCCCGCCGATCGACAGGTTCATCGTCCGGCCGGGGAAGAGGTGACCCGACGGCAGCACCACCACGACCGGCACGTGCACCGCGACCCGCTGGTTGCGGCGCCGTTCGATGCCGCCGGCCGTCTCGTCGACCCGCAGGTACACGCCGGGGATGCTGTTCGCCGGCTCCGGGACGACGGTGCCCTCGATGCTGAAGCCGCGGCCGTTCTGGGTCCAGAGCAGGGTGGCGTCGACACCGACCATGGCGAAACTGGTGATCCCCAGGCGCAGCGTGCCGTCCGGCTCCCGGGTGACCCGGCAGGTCTGGGCCGGCCCGCCGCCGATCGAGACGCTCACCATCGGCACAGCCCAGGGCTGCGGTTTCTCAGAGGTGCTGATCATGGTCGTCGGCTCTTTCCGTGCGGGCTCGTCCCTGTGCTGACGTTATCGGCACGGCAGGGCCGCAGATGCGGGATCATCGCGACGGATCGGACCACCCTGCGGCCCGAGCCCGGCCGGCACGGCGTCCGGTCGGCCGGCGCTCACCCAGCCGGGCCGGCACCGCGAGGGACGCCGGCCGGCGTGGGGGGCGCCCGCAGCGGGAACGCCGCCCTGATGCATCGGGATGCGGTCGTGATCGGCGGGTCGGCGGGCTCGCACAAACCGCCGGCCCGGATCCTGGCGAGCCTGCCGGCCGACCTACCGGCCACCGTGCCGGCCTGTCCCGTCGGCCACTCGTACTCCCCGCAGTCGCTGCTGGCGATCCGGAGCGACGACGCCGAGGAGGCGACCTGCACCGCGGTGAGCGCCGTGCAGGAGAAGTCCATGATCGTCGAAGAGCTGATGACCCGGTCCCGGACGGCCGGTGACCGGGCGGCCGCGGGCGCCTACGCGGCGAAGGCCACCCGGGCCGACCACGCGGCCGCGGTCCTGCAGGAGCACATCACCCGGTCAGCGACCGCCCCCGCCCGGCGCTGACCGGCGGAACGCGGAGACGGCGGCGGCGCGGGTTCCGTACCACCCGTGCTGTCGTGTCGGTGTCGAACGTGACATCGCCGGGATCCTGTGCCGTTGGCATCATTGGAGCCCGATGGAACAGCGATTGACCTATCCGGGTGCGGTGCGTCTCCTGATCATGGGGCCGTTGCGGGTGTGGCGCGGCGATGTCGAGGCCGGCGCCGTGCTCCGGTCGTTCCAGGACGGCGGTCCCCGGCGCCTGCGGGCCGGTCCGTGCCGCCTCGCGGACCGGTTGCCCTCGGCCGGTGACCTCCGGTGAACGACGAACGGCAGGTTCCGATCGTGAGCGACATCGTCGGGCGGGCCGCTCCGGTCGGGGTCATCGAGGCGCTGCTCGACGACGCGATCGCCGGGCAGGGCTCCGCTCTGGTGCTGCGCGGCGAGGCCGGGATCGGCAAGTCGGTGCTCCTCGACCGGGCGATCGGGACCGCCCGGGGCCGGGGGATGCGGGTGCTGCGGGTCGCCGGGGTGCAGGCGGAGGGGCAGATACCGTACGCCGGTCTCGACCACCTGCTGCGGCCCCTGCGCCCGGTCGTGGCGGCCGCGAGTTCGCCGTACCGTCGAGCGATTGACGTTCTTGATCTGCTGAGCCGCCGCGAGGAGCCGGTCCTGCTGGCGATCGAGGATGCCCACTGGCTGGACGACGCGACGTGGGAGACGCTGACGCTGCTGTGCCGGCGCATCGAGTCGGACCGGGTCGCGGTGGTGATGGCCGTCCGTGACGGTGAGGACATCGACCGGCGGCTGTCCGTCGCGGCGCTGCGCGAACTGCGGCTGGAGCCACTCTCCCCGGAGGACGCCGGGACGCTGCTCGACCGGACGGCGCCCGACCTGCTGGCGGCCCTGCGGGCCCGCGTGCTCGACGAGGCGGCCGGCAACCCGCTCGGCCTGGTGGAGCTCGGATCGGCGGCCGCGCGGTCCGGGTCCGCCGCGCTGCTCCCGTCGTCCCTGCCGCTGACCACCCGGGTGGAGCAGACCTTCGGCGGGCTGGTCGCCGACCTGCCGCCGCTCACCCGGGATCTGCTGCTGATCGCGGCCCTGAACGACGGGGCCAACCTCGACGAGACCCTGGCGGCGGCTCGGGTCATGACCGGCGCCCCGGTGCCGGCCGAGGCGATCCAGCCCGCCGTCACCGCCCGCCTGGTGACCGTCGACGAGCAGTACGATCTGCGGTTCCGGCATCCGCTGCTGCGGTCGGCGCTGCGCCAGCAGGCCCCGCCCGGCCGGCGCCGCCGGGTCCACGCGGCGCTGGCCGAGACGCTCTCCGGCAGCCCGCAGCGGGAGGTCTGGCACCGTGCCTCTGCCGCGTCCGGCCCGGACGAGACACTGGCCCGCGAGCTCACCAAGGCCGCTCAGCGGGCCGCCGACGGCCAGGCCGTCTCGATCGCGCTGGCCGCTGTCGACCGGGCGGTCCAGCTCAGCCAGGATCCGTCCGAGCGCGCCCGGCGTCAGCTGTGGGCGCTGCACCTGACGCACGAGCAGGGTGACATCGCGGGCATCCGGCAGCGGATGGGCGACATCGACGAGACCGCGTTGCGGCCGGCCGAGCGGGCCCGGCTGGCCTGGATCCGGGACTCCTACGCCGGCGGCGCCTGGACCGGCCCGGAGCGCACCCTGGGCTACGCCGACCTGGTCGAGTCGATGCTCCGGGCCGGCGATCCGGAACTCGCGACACAGTCCATGATGGATGTCGCGCTGCGGGTCTGGTTTTCCAACGTGCCGCCGCCCATCCGTGACCGGTTCGTCGAGGTCACGCTGCGGCTGCCGGCCGACGATCCGCGCCGGATCGGCATCCTGGCCCTGGTCGCGCCGGTGGAGTACGGCGCTGCCGGGCTGGACGAGATGCGACGGCTCGTCGACCGGACCGACCTGCCACCAACGTGGCGCAACGAGCTGGCGAACGCGGCGCGGGCCGTCGGCGCGTTCGACCTGGCCGCCACGTTCGCCATGTCGGCCGCGGGCGAGCTCCGCGCCCAGGGCCGGATCGGCACGCTGTCCCAGGCGCTGGTCGCGGCCGCGGCGGCGTACGCCGGAATGGGCGATGCCCGGACCGCCCTGCCGCTGGCCCTGGAGTGCATCGCCCTCGCCGAGGAGGTCGGGCAGCCGATGTGGGCGGTCGGCGCCGGGCTGATGGCGGCGCTGGCCGATGCGCTGCGCGGCGACACGGTGTCAGCCCGGCAGCGCGCCGATGTCGCCGAGCGGGTGTTCTCCGCGGCCCGCCGGTTCCCGATGCTGTCCGGGGTGCAGCGTGCCCGGGGTGTCGCGGCGCTCGCCGAGGGGCACGCCGAGGACGCGTTCCGGCAGCTGATGCGGGCGTTCGACCCGGAGGACCCGGCATACCACGGGCATCAGCGGACGCTGCTGCTCGGCCACCTGGCCGAGGCGGCGATGCTCGGCGGTTTCCTGGACGAGCTGGCCCCGGTGGTGGCGGAGCTGGAGCCGATCGCCGCGCAGAGCGGGTCGCCCGCATTGCGCGTCGGGCTCGGATTCGCGCGGGCCGTGCTGACCGGCGACTACGCGGCGGCGCTGGCCGGTGACCTGACCGCCTGGCCGTTCGACCGGGCGCGTCTGCAACTGTTCCACGGGGCGTCGCTGCGCCGCTCGTACCGTGCGGCCGAGAGCCGGCCACTGCTGCGGGCCGCCGCCGACACGTTCGACGCGCTCGGCGCCGCCCCGTGGGCCGACCGGGCCCGCGCCGAGCTGCGCGCCACCGGGGAGGCCCGGCGCGGGCCGGCCGGCGCGATCGACGCGCTCACCCCACAGGAACAGCAGATCGTCCGGCTGGCAGCCGACGGTCTGAGCAACCGGGAGATCGGCGAGCGGCTCTTCCTGTCGCCCCGGACGGTCAGCACCCACCTGTACCGCATCTATCCGAAGCTGAACGTCCGGTCCCGGGCCGAGCTGGCTCGGATCCTCGACCCGCCCGCCCCGGGGTGAAGGGCCGTTCGTGCGGCGATCGATCGTCGGCGCGCCGGGCGTGGACCGTCGACCGTCCCATCCGGGAGCGCGGCGGGCGGCGGGCGGCCTGACGCAACTGTGCGGCGACGACGGCCAGCGGCAGATCCGGGGACGCGGTGAGCTGCGCCGCGGTGTAGGCCAGGGCGAGCGGCAGCCGTCCGCACAGGTCGGCGATCTCGTCGAGCAGGGCGATGTTCGCGACGTCACGCGGGCGTCCGGTGATCCGGTTCTGCAGGAGCGCGCGGGCGGCCCGGGAGTCGAGGACGTCGACGTGAACCAGGTGGGCCCCGTGGCGGGCGGCCACGTCCAGCAGCGGCCGCCGGCTGGTGAGCAGAGTGAGGCTCCGCGGGGAGCTGGGCAACAGCGGGCGTACCTGATCGGCGTCGCGGACGTTGTCCAGCAGGACCAGGATCCGCTTGCCGGCGGTGAGGCTGCGATACGCGCCGACCTGGGCGTCAATGGTGGCCGGCAGGTTCGGGGAGGGTAGGCCGAGCCCGTGCAGGAGCGATCGCAGCGCGTGCCGGACGGTGACGACCTCGTCCTCGGCCCGGTCGCCGCGCAGGTCGAGGTAGATCTGCCCGTCGGTGAACCCGTCGCTGACACGATGGGCGAACTGGACGGCGAGCGCTGACTTGCCCGTTCCCCGGCGGCCGTCCAGGGCGATCACCAGCGGGCCCGTCCGCCGCCCGTCACGGAGCCCGGCAGCCAGACCGGTCAACTCGGTCAGCTCGGCGGAGCGTCCGCCCCACGACGGGAGGCCGGGGGGCAACTGCGCCGGCCGTGGGGCCGGAGGGGCGCCGCCCACGGTCCGCCCCGTCACCCGGCGGTACGCCTCACTCATCTCCGGCCCCGGCTCGACGCCCAGGTCCTCGGCCAGCCGGCGGCGGGCCGCCCGATAGACGGCCACCGACTCGCCGTGGTGGCCCGCGACCGCGAGCGTCCGCATCAGGCCGGCGTGCACCTGCTCGTTGTACGGGTCCATCTCCGAGGCCTGCCGCAACGGCTCCAGCACCGTCGACGGCCGGTTCAACCGGATCGCCACCGTGGCGGCGGCCAGGACCGCCTCGGTGAACTCCCGGTCGGCAGCAGCGAACGCGGCCCGCGCCGCCGGGGTGTCGGCCAGCCCGTCTCCACTGCGGCCCCGCCCGAGCCGCAGCGCCGCCACGTACCGGTCGAGGGCCTCGTCCGGCTCGTCGCGGGCGGCGGCGTTCCCGGCCTCCGCGATCAGCCGGCGGAACCGCACCAGGTCGTGGGTCTCCGGACCGGCCGAGAACCGGTACCCGTTGCCGTGCCGCGTCAGGTACGCACTGGCGGCGCGTGGCGGCAGGCCCGGTTCGAACAGGCGGCGTACCGCACCGACGTACTTGTGAATGACGTTGATCGCGGTGGCGGGCGGCCCGGACCCCCAGATCATCTCGATCAGCTCGGACATGCTGACCGGCTGCCCGGCGCGCACCAGCAACAGCCCGAGCAGGCATCGCTGCTGACGTGGCCCGGCGTCCACCTCACGATCGTCCCGCAGCACCTGGAGCGGACCGAGGATCCGCAGGTCGACCGGGACGCGAGGACCTGTCGAGAGGGCTGTCATGGGCTCGAGGCTAGGAAACTGACGGCCCGCTCAGATTGCGTCGGATGACGTAATCCCCGGCGGCTCAGACCGCACCTTGAGGTCGTCCGCCGCGAGGTCGTCCGGTGTCAGCGAGAAGAGAACCAGATCGACGCGGCCGGCGTGGGTCGAGCCGGCATTGCGCAGCCCAGGGGGCGACCCAGGTAGCCGATCTCGCTGACCAAGCCGTGCCAGTCGGTCTTCTTCGGACCGACGGTGCCGAGGAGACGGCCGGTGTGCGCGTCGACGATCGCGAACTGCGTCCCGTCCCCGGTCTCCCGCAGGGAGTGGGAGATCGTGGGGCGAATCCCGGGTCCGGGAGTCAGCCCTCGGCCCGTACCGCCGCGGTGAGGGTGTTCGCGATCAGTCCTCGAACGGGTCTACACCTCGCCCCGCTGACCCGGATGACTCGTACCTTTTATACCTTTTATAGGCAAACAGTTGGAACACAACAGGCAAGGGCAAAATATGGCTAAGTACACGATCTTGCGCGATATGAGCCGGCAGAACGTGGCGGGCCCGTTCGAGGCCGCGATCTCCGAGCGGGAGGGCGCCGCGCCCAGCAGCGCCCGGATCGAGGTCGAGTCGCTGGACAAGCGGGACATCCGCACCCTCGCTCGCGATCCGCAGGTCCGGGCCATCGCGCCGGTCATGCCGGTCACACTGGTCCGGCCGGTGGACATGGAGGGCGCCCAGCCGGAACCGCAAGCCGCGGCGACCGGCGCCACCTGGGGCGTCCAGGCGGTCGGCGCCGACGTCTCGACCCGTACCGGCTCGGGCGTCACGGTGTGTGTCCTGGACACCGGGATCGACGCCGGGCACCAGGCGTTCAGCGGGGTCACGCTGGTGCAGAAGGACTTCACCGGGTCCGGCGACGGCGACAAGCAGGGCCACGGTACGCACTGCGCGGGCACCATCTTCGGCCGCGACGTCGACGGCACCCGGATCGGTGTGGCGCGCGGGGTCACCAGGGCGCTCATCGGCAAGGTCCTGGGCGACGACGGCAGTGGCAGCACCGACGGGATCCTCAGCGGCATCCAGTGGGCGGCGGTCGAGCAGAACGCCCACGTCATCTCGATGTCGATCGGGATCGACCTGCCCGGATTCGTACGCCAGCAGGTGGAAGGCGGCATGCCGGCGGATCTGGCCGCCTCGGCCGCGCTGCAGGCGTACCGGGCGAATGTGCGGGCCTTCGACGCGCTGATGGAGATGATCCGCAGCCGCGAGGTGTTCGAGAACGGCAGCGTGATCGTCGCAGCGGCCGGAAACGCCAGCCGCCGCCAGGTGAACCCGGACTTCGAGATCGGCGTCGAGATGCCGGCCGCCGCGGACGGCGTGATCTCGGTGGCCGCCCTGCAGCAACCGGCCACGGCCCTGCGGGTCGCCCCCTTCTCCAACACGTTCGCCAACATCAGCGCTCCCGGTGTCGGCGTCGTCTCCGCCAGGCTCGGCGGCGGCCTGCTCAGCCTCAGCGGCACGAGCATGGCCGCGCCGCACGTCGCCGGAATCGCCGCCCTGTGGTGGGAGCAGATCCTCACCACCGCGGTCCCCGCGACGACGGCCCGCGCCGCGGTCGTCGCCAAACTGCTCGCGAGCGCGACGACGAACACCTTCGCGCCCGGCGTCGACCCGGCCGACCGCGGGGTGGGCCTGGTCCAGGCCCCGTAGTCCTCGGCAACCTGCGGCGGTGGCCCGGTCCGGCCGGTCAGCGTGAGCAGCCTCGCGCCGCCGCCGGGCCGCCGCCGATGCCAATTCCGCTGCACCGCTCAGTACCGGTCCGGATGGACGACCCGGAGATCGTTCAGGTACCCGGGGTCGAAGTCGGTGGTCGACGCGGGACCGGGATCGTAGGTGGGGCCGGCCGACGCGTGGACGATGTACCCGGCCACCCACGCCCAGACGACGACGGCGGCGATCACCAGCAGGATCACGTGGTTCCGCCGGGCCTTCGGGTCCACCGGCGGAAGCGGCGACGCCACCCGGGGCGGCGGCTGCCGCGAGGCGGGCTTCTCAGCCGACAGGACACCCACGAGACTCTCGAGATGACGTGGGCGATCCGGGGCCGGTGGTGGTGGCGGGAGTACGGGCTCCTCGACGATCTTGCGGCGGCAGGCGACCACGACGGCCGCCGCCGCGAGACCGGCGACTCCCACGGCGGTGGCGGCGGCCAACGGCACCCATCGGGGCAGGGCGGGCCGGGACGGTTCGGTCACGGGCCACCACATCGGCAACCGAACGCCAACCTGAAGGAAACCACTTCGGGAGACCCCGCTCAGCGACGGTAGACGCAGGCGGCGAGGACGTCGTAGGAGAAGGTGAGGCCCAGGCCACTGCCGTCACGGTAGTCCGTCCGCCAGTCGTCGTCCCGGAAGTCCGCGCGCTCACGGGCCTCCACGCAGGCCACCTCGGCCATCGCGTTCGTGTGGATCGCGAACGTCCACACCGCGAGCACCCCGAGCGCCATCGCCACGAGGATCGCCCGGAAACGGAAGGGACTCGGTGTCCCCGCCTCCGGCCGCGGTGGCGGCGGTGATGGTGGCAGCGGCGCCTCGGTGACGGCCGGCTCGCGGCGGCGGGCCACGGCCACGGCGGCGAGCCCGGCGGCCCCCACGGCGGCCGTCGCGGCCAACGGCGCCCAACGGGGCAGGCGGAACAGGGACGGTTCGGTCACGGGCCACCGCATCGGCAACCGAACGCCAACCTGAAGGAAACCGGCCCCGGCATCCGGCCGATGATCAACGCTCGGCACAGTCGCCGGAAACACTGTGGACCTCGCCGAGCGGCCGGCCGGACCCCACGCTGTAGGAGGAACTGCGGGCCCTCGCGCAATCAACCGCGTTCAGGTCGTCGCAGATGACCATCAGCGCCCACACCGCGGCGACGACGGCCACGATCATGAGCAGGATCCCACCGGACCGCGGCGGTCTGTCCCTCTCGACGGGCGGCACCGGAGTCGGTGGTGGCAGTTCGGGCACGTCCTCGACAACGGTGGCGGGCTGCCGGCGGCAGGCGACAGCGGCGGCCGCGGCGATCCCGGCGACGCCCACGGCGGTGGCAGCAGCGAGCGGCAGCCATCGGGGCAGGGAGAACTCGGGTGGTTCGGTCACGGGCCACCGCATCGGCAACCGAATGCCGACCTGAGGGAAACCGGCGGACCAAGCATCCTGTGCGGCCGTCGATATATTGCGGCGATGACGTCGGACGAGTCACCACCGCGGGTGTTCGTGAACCGGTTCGCCGATGCGGTCGGGCCCGGCCCGCAAGGCAGGGCCCGCCAGCTGTGCCGGTGCGTGGGCTATTCGAAGGCGACCCGGCCGGTGGCGGTGGCGTTCCACGGCGAGCGGCAGGACACCGGTTCGGCCGGCTGGCGGCGGATGCTGGAGCTGATCGACGAGGCCGCCGCCGACGGGCGGGAGGTGTTCCGGCCGCTGGTCGAGATGACCGCCGAGCAGCGGTACGACCTGATCACCCTGCCCCGGAGCATCGGCCGGCTGACCCGGGTCAAGCAGTTCGTGCTGTACGGCAGCAATCTGGTGCGGATCCCACCGGAGATCGGGCTGATGCGCAGCCTGGAGGTGTTCGAGCCGTACACCTCGTATCGCCTGCACTGGTTCCCCTACGAACTGACCCGGTGCACGGCCCTGGCCGACAGCACGGTCAGCACCCGGGCGATCTACGGCAACTACAAGAACCGGCCGCCGTTCCCCGCGCTGCGCGCGATCACCCGCGGCGACCTCACCGACCTCGACCCCTACGTTCACGGCACCGAGGGGGTACGCACGTGCAGCGTCTGTGACCAGCCGATCGGCGACGAGCTCCGGCAGGTGTGGATCTCCCGCGGCGCCGGCACCGACGTGTGGCCGTTCCTGGTGAACGCCTGCTCGCAGCAGTGCGTCGACGCGCTGCCCGCGCCGGCCCGCAATCACGTGCCCGTCCCGCACCGCGGCGGCCCCGACGTGGTCCAGCCGGACACCGGCCGATGACGCGCCCGGCACCCGCTGAATCCTGATCCGGTCCCCGCGCCGCAGGTGCGCTGGATCCGCGATCGAGGGCGGCCGGCGTATCTCCGAGGTGCTGGTGGAGTCGGCGGCTTCGCAGGCTGAGCGTGCCGTCCCCGGCCGGCTCGTGAGCCTCATGGTGGGCGGAGGCCCCATGGCGGGCTGGTCACTGCCATGCCTGAAGGAGTTCGGCAGGGCCGTAGGTGGCGCTCAGGCCGGTGGCCGACATGCCACCGCGACTGACGGCTACCAGTGGGACGGGGTCGTCGGTGACGGCTGTGCGGTGTCGTTGCAAGGCCAGCAGGTCGTGGTCGTCGAAGGCCGAGTTCTCCAGCCATTTGATCGAGCCGAGGAAGAGCAGGCGCTTCGCCACGGGTTCGCGATCGGCGCCGACGATGTCGATCTCGATGCTGTTGGATCGCGTCCAGTAGGAGCCGATCGCCGGCGCGGCGGGCAGATCGCCGTCCGGCAGCAGGCGCGCCAGGGACTCTCTGATCAGCGGCTCCACCGCCCGCCCGCGCCAGGTGGTCCAGCCCGCCTTGACGCGTTGCAGGGTGAGGTCGCCTCGCAGGCGTTCGATCTCGGCCAGGTAGGGACCGACGAAGGTGAGCCAGAAGCGCAGGTACGGGTCGGTGACCCGATAGCGTCGTTCTTTCGAGGGAGCGGTGGAGATCGGCAGCTCTGCCGCGACGATACGTTTGTCGACGAGCACCTGGGTGGCTCGCGTCAACGTCGAATGTGAGATGCCCCCGGCGGCCCGGCCGATGTTGGTGAACGTTCGCTCGCCGCTTCCGATCGCCGACAGGACCGTTCGGCCCATCGCGGAGTCGGGGAATTCGGCGGCCAGGGACCGCTCGGCCGAGACCAGTAGTGGTGAGACCGGATTGGCCAGTTCGGTGGTGAGGAACTGCCAGAGATCCGTACCCGGCCGCCAGCCGGCGCAGATCAGCGGAAGGCCGCCGGTCACCAGAGCCGCATCGAAGGCCTCGGCCGGGTCCAGCCCGAGCATCTCGCCGACCTCCGCCGGATTCAGCGGCCCGAGAACCATCTCCCTGCCCCGTTGATGGAACGGCCTGCCGTAGGAGCCGAGAGCTTCCATCATCGACAGATCGGACCCGATCAGCACGAGCAGGACCGGTTTGCGGCTCAGCTCACGATCCCAGGAGCGCTGCAGGATCCCCTCGAAGGCGTCCACTCGATCGACCAGGTAAGGCACTTCGTCGATCACCACGACACTCGGCCGGTCGTCGGGCAGGACGCCGGCGAGCTGACGTAGAGCAGCACTCCAGTTGCCGGGGGCCGCGTCATCGAAAACCGCCCGCTCCGGCAGCGTGGACGATCGGACCGCCTCGCTGAACGCCTCCAACTCGATGTCGGTGGACGCGCCGGCGGCGGTGAAGAAGACCGCGGGCACGCCCGCACGATCGACGAACGCCTCCACGAGGCTGGACTTGCCGATGCGGCGCCGTCCCCGAATGAGGAGGCACTGACCTGGCGACGGATCGTTTCCGCGCGGTCCGATGTCGGCCAGTAGGGCGTTGAGCGCGGCGAGTTGCCGCTCTCTGCCGACAAAAGCGACCACAACGCCTCCTGAAAGATGGTATCGGCCAAAACACTATCGTGGCAGATAGTTCTTCTGGAGAAACTATCTGACGGAAGCGTTCTGATGGTCGGCACGCTGGCGAGTCGTCGCGGTGACCGGTGCCAGGCCGTCGACATATGCGGATTCGGACATCATCGTGTGTCCCCGCAGCGCACCGCTCGTCACGAGACGGTCCCCGGTGACAAGAGCACCAGCCTGGGAGTATGCCGGGTGTGGAATCCGCGGAGCGAGTGGGTGATCGCCGAACAGCCGGCATCCCGCTCTGGTCAGCGAGGCTGACTTCCTGGCGGTGCAGCAGGTCACAGGATCACCGCGCCGAGGGGCCAGGGGGTCCGCCGGTATCTGTTGACCGGGCTGGTGATCTGCGCGGGCCCCAAAGCAGATCATCGATGGGCTGCTGCATCAGCTGGGCTATGCCGGGGAGCTGCCGGTCCTCGCGAATACAGGTGATCTACTCGATCACCTTCGGAAGCGTCGCCTGGTTGTTGTCTGCGGTATGGACACGCTCGACATAGAGCCGATTGACCAGGAATACAGGAAACCCCACCACAATCACCACTTGAATGGATGACTCTGGTGGGGGTTAACGTGTCCGAGGGGGGAATTGAACCCCCACGCGTAGCACCCGTATTCATCCTGGGTGCTCATGCGATGAGTATAGCGATATTGACACGCAATACGAACGCGGACCACGGCCACTCTCCGTGATCGCCGCTACGCAACTGCCAGCAGGATAGTCACGATCGCGGTTCGGGGGCACCGATGCCCGGTCCAGGGATCCGCAGATTGATGGTAGGAATCGGCTCATCTGGCTTCCCGGACAATGCGTAGAGCTTGGATGGTCTGGACTTGTGCGGGAGTGCCCAGCCCGGACCATGCGTTGTCAAAGACTTCGTGGAGCCGTCCGTATGCCCAGCGTCGGAGGTCTTCGTCGGATTGACCAGCCGGGGCTGGCAGCAGCCGGTGCAGCAGGTGGGCCGCAACGCGGGTGTGGACTCCGGCGCGGATCCACGCCAGGACTTCTGGTGTGTCGGCACCTGAGCGTATGGCGAGAGGGAGCAGGCTGAGTGTCCTGAGGGCATCGTCAGGCAGGAACCAGGGTCCGTCCGGGTCGTGCTCCCGGCCGAGCGTGGTGAGTGCGGTAAGGGCGCCGGCAACGAGGGGGAGCCCGAACTTGAAGGCGTCGCCAGTGATGGCGATGGTCCGTGGTAGGGGGTCCTGGGGCCCCCGCTTGGCGTTGGCGTTGACCGGCTTGTTCTGGATGTGGCCAGCGATCGCGATGATCGGATCGCCCGCGAGCCAAGCGTGCAGCGTGGCCCGGTAGGCGGCCCACGATGGGGCGCGGTCGGGTTCGTCGGCGTAGATATTGGCCAGCCGGCTGGAGCCATACGGGGTGTTCGTCAGCAGTCGCTGTAGTTGAGGTCCCGGAAGGCGGCTGATCAGGTTCAGCATCAGATCGGCCCAGCCAGAGATGGTGTTCGGTGCACGGGCCGCGGTGAGGTGATCTCGCAGCCCTCGGTAGAGCGAGGCTGTTTCCGGCAGGGCGATGCCGGATTGGTGGGCCGCTAGGGCCACCCACTTGGGTACTCCAGTGGCTTGGAGGAAGGCGTTGCCGGCTGCGGCAAGCGAACGGGTGATCTCCGGGACCAGGAGCTGAGCATGCGCTCGATGGACAGCCCAGCTCTTGCCGACGACCTGTCGAGTCTCGTTTTCGTCGCTGTCTTCAAAGGTCAGGAAGCTGAAAGCTGTGTGTTCTGAGGCGGTCAGAGTGTCGACGGCGAGGTCGCCGGAGATGACGTTGGCGATGAGGCCGTCCAGAGCGCTGGCGAGTTCGGAGGAGGCGTCCTCGTCTTGGAGGAACTCCGCCCGGCGGACCGCGTTGCTGGCGTCGGCCGTGGAGCTGAGCAGGAGCGCTTTGTTGGGCACTACGACAGCCATCGAGCGCGGCGCGATATGGGCGCGGCCGGCCCGGCCAATTGCGTTTAGCAATTGTGCGCGGGTTTGCTCTCGTCGCTGTTGCAGGCTGCTCGTGGTGTCGTAGCCAATTTCGGTTCCGCCGATGACGACTGCGGTTGCCGGCAGGTTGAGGCCTTGGGCCATGGTGCCGGTGGCGTACATCGCGATGGCGAACCCGCGTTCGAAAGCGACCTCGCTGGCGCGTTGTTCTTCGCGGAGCAGGGCGCTGGTGTGTACCGCTACTCCTCGCTGCAGGTGGGCGCGTAGTGCTGACGGAGCGCCGAGTTCCAGGTCCGCTAGGTGCAAGAGTGCTTCGACGACGGCGTCGAGCGGCATGGTGTTGAATCCGGTGAGGCGGGCGGCGGTGAAGCTGTCGTGTTTGCTACGGGGCAGGAACGCAAGAATTTTGTCGCCGCGGTCGCCAAGCCGCTGCACGATCGCCGCTGTTGTAGGTGTGCAGTATCCGTCCGCGGCCCAGTTACCCTGCCGAGTCACCGTCATCGGGGCGCCGATGTCGGTCTGCAGGAGGGTGTAATCCTCGGCCGTCTGGCTCGCCCAGGCTCCCTGCAGGCCGGCGAGCAGAGCGACCGGCACGTCGAAGCCTTGTTTCTTGCGGTGCTCGCCCAGCTGCTGCAGCTGGTCCAAGGCGGCTTGGGCTGCGGTGGTGCCTCGCGTCCGATCAATCCCGGCGATGGCACGGAGGGTCCGGGTTGGCCTCCATGGTTCGTCGATCACGATGGCCGGGGTGTCGGTCGCTTGGCTCATCCACTCGCCGAGTGCGGCGGGATTGGCGATCAGCGCCGACATCAGCAGCAGTCGTGCCTGCCGGGCTCGGTGCATGATCTCCGCGAGCACCAGTTCGGCGATGACGCCGCGGGTGCGGTCACCGAGCAGGTGGGCCTCGTCGAACACGCAGAGCGCCAGGTTCGTGAAGGCTTCCGGGTTCTGCCGCAGCGCCAGTGAGCACTTCTCCGGCGTCATGACGAGGACCTGCTGGTCCTCGATCTGATCTAGGGATTCTCCGGTGAGCTGGGTGTATTCGGCCCCGCCGAGGAATTCGCGGACCGCCGACCGACCGAATATGTCAGCGACCTGTCGGCGGATTTGGCCGACCAGCGCGTTAGTCGGCGCGAGGTACAGCACCCAGCCTCGGGAGAGCGCCTGGCTGATACCCAGTTCGGCGACGGCTGACTTGCCGGAGTTAGTCGGCACGGCCACTACCGCGTGGGCGTGCGGCCCGGGTAGTGCGTGGTTGGCGTATTCCTGGGCTGCTGGCCAGAGCAGCGGGCGGCTGGGGGCGCGGTGACGTTGGTAGGTGCCGAAGCGGTCGCCGGTGTCGTCCGGCGGTGGGGGGACCGCGCGTAGTGCCCGCCCTCCGGTCTCGTCGCATGCGGCGGCCAGCAGGAGTAGTAGGTGGTACAAGTCGGCGTGTGCGGCCGGTCGTGGGGGAACCTGGTCGCGATCCTCGAGCCTGCCGGCG
This sequence comes from Actinoplanes philippinensis, assembly GCF_900113015.1. Classification (GTDB taxonomy): domain Bacteria; phylum Actinomycetota; class Actinomycetes; order Mycobacteriales; family Micromonosporaceae; genus Actinoplanes; species Actinoplanes philippinensis. The sequence continues at coordinate 584,283 of NZ_FONV01000001.1, read as the reverse complement.
AGTGCACGTAAGGCGTTGCCGGCACCAGGATCGGCTTCGCCGCGGAACATGAGCCAGCCGAGGTGTTCGGTGACGTGCACACCAATGCGGCGCCAGAGTTCGTGGCGTACCCGTAGCCGGGCTGATGGGAGCTGCGTCGCCAAGGTGGGGGGATCATCGCTGGCAGCCGGGGCCAGTCGGCACAGCTGCAGGATCCGCTGTACCGCCCACAGGACGATCGGGCCTTCGCCGCTGCCGTCCTCCAGATCCTCGCCGCTGATGTCGGTGACGGTCAGAGCGGCATTGGCGTCGTAGCCGGCGATTAGATAGAGCAGGGCACACTCGACCCGTTCGAAAGTGCGTACGGTTCCGAACAGCCAGAACTGGACCCCGCCGTCGTTGTCGACGGAGGCCGTTGTGGTGTCGGTGGCAGCGCGATCGTGCGCGATGGTGAGGGCCTCGGCGGCGACGAAGGCACAGGCGCGGATCATCGCAGGGGCGGTTTGGTCGGGTAGAACCGCATGAACCTCCAAGGCGGTCGCCAGCCGCCGTAAGGTCTCGATTGGGACGGTCGTGGCGTTGTCCGCGCCGAGCCGCGGAGCGGTGGCATCGAGCCAGGCGGCGGTGAGCATCCGGCGGATCTGGCCGGCGTCGAGGCCGGCGATGGTGGGAAGGGCTGCTAGCAGGGCGTCGATGCCTCGGTTGAACACTAGACGACGACCTCCGCGACCGCCCGGCGCATCGCGTCGGCGACCGAATCGAAGAATCTGTGGAAGTCGGCCAGTTCAACCACGATGAACCGGCGCCGATGCCGGGGTGTCTTGAGCTGGTTGAACTTGGGTCTGCTCGCGGTGAAGTCGCCAGCGTCCTGGTAGACGATGATTGGCAGGTAGGAGGCGTTCTCGCTCCAGAGCGAGTCTTTGACCTGCTCCTTGAGCCCGGGAGCGAGGATCGGCCGGAAGGCCATCAGTTTCGACCGCAGGTCGGGCCCGTGCTTTCCTAGTTCCACATCGATGAACAGGTCGGCGGCGGACCCGAGGTTGGCGTTGACGTTAGAAGCGGTGGACTTGCTCTCGCCGATCGCTACGCCAAGCACACCAGCCTGCACGTAGGTGCTCACCGAATCCAAGCCTTGCCGGTTCGGCGTCTCGTGCACTTCGCTGAGAGCGCATATCTGCCCGTCGACGCACGATGTTTCACGCCGGGCGCTAAGAGCCAGCAGCGCGTGAGCGACACCTTCGCCGATCCACGCGTTGCGGCGGGTGTCGCGGAACCTGCGCTCTTCCCTTGTCACGAACAAGTTATGACTGCCGATCAGCGACTGCACAGTTCGGTTGATCTCCTCGCGCCGGTCGACGCCTTCGGCCAGCATGTCCTGTGACAGTTGGGCATCCAGCTGGACCGCACCGGACAAGGCACCGACCAGGTATCGGCCAAGGGCAAGGGGCACCTGGGCCGAGTCCACCCCAGTGACGGAGACGACGGTATGACTCGGTGTTGCGATACCGGGGTGGAAGACGACGCACTTTTCAAGGTCATCTACGGCTGCAGTGAGAAGATCGATGACGCTGCTCGCGCCGACGGTCAACGTCCCCCTCCTTCACCCGCTGAGGCTCATGGGCCCAGGCGGGAAAGAACTAACTGGCGGCCCCGCAGGATCCTGGGTCGAGCTCATCGTTTGACGGGTTCGACGCCGCTCGCCATGTGTTCTGGCCGCCATCCCGCAGTGAGCGTAGCGGAATTGTGCACCTGTGAGTCGGTCACCGGGGTACAGCCTTTCCCGCCAAGCTGGCCATGCTGCGCTGATCACCTCGGATGTCCTCTCGGCCGGCTCTGCCCCATCATCCCTGACATTCCGTACTGTGACTGGACCCGGTCAGTCCGGTCGGACTCTTGGGCGGCGATTTCACCGACATCGGCAGTGACCGCATTGCCAACATGGAGGTATTCTGCAGTCTTCACATGGGTAGGTATTCGGATTAAGTCCGTGGCCACAATGATTGCATGGAAATATGTGTCCGACTTGCCTGTGGGAGGTGATTCTATTATCTGCGCTTTTCGGCAATTCTGGTCCGTCATCTTCGCGAGTATCCATCAATATTGCCGTAGTGCGATTTGGGCCGGCTTGAGCCCAGGTCCGCATTAGGTTCGGGATTGTCATCTCGAGGAATGGTTCTGCTATCCCGAGACGTAGATCTGACGTTGTCCAGCCGCTCCAGCGTTGCCGGATTCCTAGTTCTCGCAGCGGGTGGTGTTGGGGCACTTCCAGTCCGCGAGGAACGAGCAGGGGCGGCCAGCCGGTGCTAGCAGCGAAGGCAACTGATGCTGTTCGACGGCGAATGAGAACCACTGCTCCGCGTGTGCGGAGGCGACCCGCTAGGGCTATGGCGCACACTTCTTCGCTGGCCATGCTGGCGGAGTAGAGTTGACGGAGGTGCTCGGGGGCGGGCTGGCGTCCGCCGAGGACCTGTGTAGTCGTTGATTCGGGCAGGAGAATCTGAGCTGCGACTGTGTCGCAGAGACGTTCGAGGTCGGAAGCAGGATTGTTCTTATCTGCGAGCCAGTCGAGGACGTCATCGTCTTCGTTCGCAAGGAAATGACCTAGTTCATGTAAAAGCGTGAAGTTCTGGCGCCGTGAATTAGGGGATGGCGCAAAGCAGATGACACGATCGTTCGTAAGTGAAACTCCGTCACACCATCCGCCGGCGCCACGGCTGTCTCGGAGCTGATCTAATGGGACGATCCTCATGCCGAAGTGGCGTACTAGCGCGTCTGCGGGTTCGATCGCCAGTTCTTCCCGAATCTTAGCCGGTACCGTTGCTGCGAGTCTGGCTGCATGCCGCTTAAGTGTCATCCCCGATCAGGTACCAGTGATTGGGTCGTTAGGCTCTCCAAGACGGGCGCGTTCGTTGGCGAGTAGTACGACCAGGACGGCCTTCCACTGACGAGTCGTGAGCGTGCGTTCGCCGCGGTGTGCGACTGTGTTAAGGCGCTGGTGTAGGTCATCGCGGGCGGCGACCATGGTAATTCCTTGAAGGCGCGCCCACTGATCGACAATCTCGCTCAGTTCGTCGCTGTACAAGACTTGCAGGAACGGATTTATGCCGTCGTCAACACCAACTGGTTCAGCTACCCCTGACGGTGCCTCGGAGCGAGGAAGCATGAGTGTCTCAGTGGCGACGTTGAGCGTTAATGCGAGATCGGCCAAGAGCGCTGGGGGAATGTGTTCGGCACGTTGTTCCCACCGAAAGACGTCAGAAGTGGTAGTTGACCACCCACGTCGCTGGAGCGCGTCGGCAATGTTGGAGGGCCGTCGCTGCTGCATCTGTCGTGCTGCGCGCAGCGCCGTCGGATCGAGGAGTTCGGCTGGGGCGGCGCCGAGGGCGATTGCTATAGGATCCTCGCTGAGGGGTGGAAGCGGTTCGGTGACCATGAGGCGGTCAACGATGCTCCATGCATCCAATACTGCGCGCTGAAGTTCGGTGCCGAGATCGTCGATCGTTGGCAGGACGCCTTGCCTACCGTTCAACAGATCTAGATAGTCCAGCGTGAGCTGAGCAACGAGATCGCCCTCCGAAAGAGCACGCTGCCGCGGCTGAGTTGCGTTCGATTCGTCAGACACCTCCAGGCTCCTTTCGGCTGGCGAACGGTCATCATTCGTCATGACGCCGAGCCCTTGAAGGCAATGGTGGGTTCGAGTGTGCCATTCGCACGACGCGTAGAACACCCCAGCTCGGTCCCGAGCCATCTGCCTGCCTTCATGATCCATCTCCTGCAGTTCGACGGGTCTCCGGCTGTGGTTGATTGACTCCAAGTTCGTCAAGTAGGTCAGAGATTGGCTTTTTGAGGAGTTGTCCCACTCGCTGACCGGAAACGCTGTGTTGCGCCCCAATCTCGATTCGTGTGTTGCCGGCCAACAGCGATAACAGCATGGCCGCTTCGCGTTGGGCTAACCCGTCGACGGTCCGTCGTATCGCAGAGCTGACCTCGTGACTGCGTTGTCGCTCGATGATCTGATCGATGACATCTGGGCTGGTTTCTGCGATGTCCTCCAGATCGCCGCGGCTCCAGGCCCGCGACTGGACATGGCTTCCGGAGCACTCGTCTGGCAGGACTTGTTGCTGGCGGGAGGCGGCACGTAGGCGGTCGAGCGCTGCGTTGCGTACAGACTGCACTAGGTATGCGACTGGGTTGTCCGGGAAGCGGCCTTCGGCGAATCGAGCGGCGACCTTGACGATAACTGAGGATACGGCATCCTCCGCATCGTGCTGGTTGCGCAAGATCGCATGTGCGGCGCGCAGCATTGTCTCCCTATTGCGTAGATATAGGGCGGCAAGGTTCGGTGGCTCGTCGTCGCCAGCCAAGTTGGTGGCCTCCCGTCTCGCGGCTTCTCTGCCGGGTCACCCTTCTACACATGGTGACGTCGGTGAAGTTCGTTGCGAAAGCCGACCTGGTCAGGAGGCGAAATCAGTTCGCGGTCTCGGCTGTAGCTCGGGGAAAATGTTTGCAAATCTAGACATTTAGGGTCAGTTTTCACGACAGCGTGCATAGGGCGGGTCGCCGACAGGGTGATCTTTACGCTAGGGCAAGATTCTGCTGGTGAGTGACGAAGCGTGGCGCGAATTTCGGCGAGCCTTGCCGACGGCCGTGGGCGACGCTGCGCGAACGCGCCTCATGCGCGAGTATGAGCCGCTCACGAAGGAACGTCTTGATCTCGGCCGCCACGCGGGCGTCGTTCCCCGGTCCGAGGAGCCGATTTACCGCTGGGCGCGGTACAAGGAGGCATACTCGCCGCGCCTGGTGCGGGAGATGCTCGATGAACTGCTCCCGAGGAAACACGGCCGGCCGGGTGCGGAAGCGCCGTTGGTGTACGACCCCATGGTGGGATCGGGAACGTCGTTGCTGGTAGCAGCCGAACGAGGCTTGCCCGCCCTCGGCGCCGATCTCTTGCCCTACGCCACCTTCCTCTCAGCGACATTGGCCGGGTGGAGCAGAGCGGACCCCCAGATCGTGCAACAGATCGCAGACGACGCGTTAGCCGACTATGCCTCCCTTGCTGGGCGTGACCGCCTGGACGTGCCCGCGGCGGAATGGGCCTTCTCGCCGTCGATCCTTACGACGCTCACCAAGCTGATTCGTGCGGTCGATCGCGCGCCCGTCGGCGTGAACCGAGACTTGGTTCGCCTAGGAGTGCTATCCGCGGTCGAACAAGTCAGCTACGCGGTTAAGGACGGCACATCTCTGCGGCGGCGACTGCCAGATGGTCCCGCCCGACCGGGTCGTCCAGGACAGCAACGGCGCGCGATGGACGCTACGGACGTGGTCGCAGGAGTGCGGCAACGCATCGATTCCATCGTCGCTGACCTTGAACATGGCAGCTCTTTGTCTCTGCTTGGATCTGCCAAGGAGGTCACTCGCGTTGATGAACTCGAGGGTTCTGGGGCGACGTCGCCCCGGACTCCGGCACCTTCCATCTCGCAGGTGATGGTCGTCCGCGCGGATGCCCGTCAGTGGCGACCCGCTCCTGGGACGTGCAGTGTTGTCGTTTTCAGTCCGCCTTATCCGAATAGATACGATTATTCGGCCGTCTATCAGCTGGAACTCGCCCTCGGGGACTTCGTCTCCGATGCTGCGGGGCTGCGGCGTGTGCGCAAGCAGTTGTTGCGCTCGCACCTTGAGGCGCCACCAAGGGATGCCTACCGCGTGAACTTGCCGGCGCTGCGTGAGTTCCTGGCGGCTGTTAACGGCAGCCGAGCCATGGGTGATCAGTCAGGCCGAATTCTGCGCATGGTGGCCGGCTTCTTTGAGGACATGGCCGATGTGCTTGATCGGCTGAGCGAAGCGCTACGGCCGGGTGGGTCTGTCGGCTTGGTGGTGGGGACACAGACGTACTTGGGTCAGCATTTGCCGACGGATCTGCTGCTCGCCGAGCTGGCTCGTAGTAGCGGGCTCGAAGTGCGTGAGCTGTGGGTTGTGCGGGCGAAAGGAGTGGCGTCCCAACAGCGATCTTTATCCGCCTCACCGAGTCGCGAGTCCGTCTTGGTGTTGCGTAAGCCGGCCGTCAGCCGTGGACGCAGCAGTCGGCCGGCTCCTGCCGCACGATCAACGGCGCGCTAGGCGGGCGGCGGTGTGAAGGAAGCCTTCCTGGATGGCGAGGCGGCCACCTCCTACCAGGTAACCTCGGTCGAGCCCGCGGTTGAATCTCTCGCAGCCGAATGCAACGGCGAGGCATTTGTGACAGCCTCCGCGCTCAGCCAAACAGACCGGGTCGTGGACACAGCTGGCGGCTGCCTCGGCAGCGTCCATGAGCCATAGTCGAAGGTGTTGCTCGGCGAGTGCACCGAGGGCTCCGAGATTGAATGAGTTGAACTTCGCGACGAAGATCAGCGTGCTGGCCGCCCGTTCGAGCAGGTACTCCCCAACAGAGTTGGCGGAGAAGCTGGAGTGATATGCAAGGGCGTGCATCAGAAGATGCGACCACACGTGGGTCACTCGCCGGATGGCATCGGCGGCATCGGTCGAGACCGCCGAGAAGCTGGTGTCAAGTACCCACGCTCGGGCTTCTTCTGGCGTTGGCTCTTGAGCTGTGGACCATCGTGAGGTCCAGCCGTTGACGAGGCAGAAGTGCCACAAGATCAGAGGGTCAACCTCGATAAGTAGGCCTTCGGTGTCGGCGTCGACGGCTATAAGCGGCAGTTGCTCAGTGTCGCGGGTGGGGTCCAGAGGAAGCAGGCGCGCTCGTACGTCTGAGTGCACGCGGCTGAAGCCGTATCCGACAAGGGCGATGGGAAAGTCACGCACCAGTGAGATACGGGCTAGGCCGAGCTGGTGTGCGGTCGCAAGTCCGGTGTCGATCCTGTCGGCCAGCGCGTTGCTTCCAGCCGATGAGAGAGCTATGGCGACGCTTGCGAGGTCGTCGACGGAGTTGCGAGCGTGGAGAAACGCCCGCTCGAAGGTCCGTCGATCGGCGGCGGCCGCTTCTACGGTAGCTGCCGTGAGCATAGTCCGTGTTCGCTCCAGGGCGGGCTCGTCTCCGCGGGTCGCGTCGACCATCTTCTGAGCTTGAGCAATCGCCTCGACGTCATTGGGATAGCGCTGGCGAATCAGGTCTAGCAGGCTGGACGCTTGTGAGCTGGGACTAGGCGCACCGGCGCCACGGCCCGCGGCGAGCATCCCGGAGAGGTCGCCGATTGTGCCCATGTAGTGACCGAGAGCGTATACCGCGGCTCTGTCGTTGTTGCGGGCCTGGCGCATCTGTGCGTCTACATTGATAAGTGTGAGATGGTGCCCGTAGTAGGCGCGCGTATCCCGCGCCGTGACGGGAGTGAGGTTCCGGGTGCGGTTCTCAGGGTCCGCCGCGGCGAAGGTGCAACCCACGCAGGTTGCGAACCGCATACCCAGCCAGCGCCTGCACGTTGGCCGGCTGCAGCGGAATCCCGCCGTGACGAAGGAGCCGGTGTCCTCGAACAGTCGTTCGTCATTTGGATGCTCTGGGCACTGCGGGAGTTGAATTTGTAGCCGTCGACCGCATGCGTGAACCTGATAGTAGGGAAGCTGGCGATAGTTTCCCGTCCGGCATGCCCCGCACCTGCGGGAGGTTGGGATTTCGGTACCGGCCTGGCGGCTCGTTCGAAGGAGCAGGACATGTCCGCAGCTCCCACAAAACAATCGGGTAGGCCAGACGTCCCACCTGACCAATTCAGGTCTCACTAGGCGGAACGTATCCCCATGCTCCATGACGTTGATCGGGAAGCCGGATGCGTCTCCGCCCGCAGCTCGCCACTTGGTCAGTTGCAGTTCGAGGGCTTCCAGAACCTGTTCGATCGGGATGTCAGGACGGGTGCCGCTGATGTCCTGGGTGACGCAATAGACGCCGTCGGATTCATGTTCGAATACCTGGCTCGGCATGTGTCCGTACTGGACGGTGACGCGTGAGCGTTGCACTGTATGGCTCCAGGAATCTGTCGCAGGTGGGCCAGCCGCAGGCTGGGCTATCGGATTAGGTGTTGCCGTATTCGTCGGCCATGTCTGGCAGGTCGTCGTTGGAGTCGTCGCCGCCGAGCATCGTGAGCATCCGTGAGGCGATTCCTCCAAGCGCGCTGAATTCCGCCGGAGCGTCGATGTCTCGGAAGCTCGTGGGGGGCCGCGGCCGTAGCCGTCGTTGCAGCTGAGGGTCGGTGCCGGACAGCGACGCGAATAGCTCGTCGAGCGCATGGTCGACACGTCTTTGGAAGCTTTCGGCGACGACGGAGTCCAACACCTCGCTACGCAGCCCGAACGCCCGGTACACAGATTCCCGTAGGCGTAGTTCGCCGGCTTCGCCGGCGGCGGCCAGCCATGCTTCGGCATGTGCTGCCTTGCCGAAGTCGACGGGTGTAGCCCCGACAGCGCCTTGGGCGTTTGAGTCACGCCCAACCTCGTTGAGCAGCAGGGCCGCGAGGAGACCGCTGGTGGTCTTTCGTGGTCCGTGGAGGCTGAATCGGTTGAGCGCGACGGGTTCGACGAGAGCGTTGACGTGCCGGTGCGTTGGATCGAAGAAATGGAATACGCTGCGGTCGCGGAGGTGGTATCGGTTCAGGGCGGTGAAAATGAGGCCGACCTGCGATCGTCCGGCGCGGGAGGTCGCCTGTACGTAGTAGGCCAATGTTGACGGCATCCCGAGCACGAATTGAACGTTGAGCCGGGCGAGGTCGACGCCATGACTGACGAGGCTGGTGCCTGCGATCACGGCAAGGCGGCGACCTGCGGGTGTGGCGGTCGTTTCCCGTTCGACGCGGCGGATGACTTCGCTGATCTCGGCGAGCCGGTTCGCTCCGGTGAGACGTTGTGCCTGGAACGGCGCTGGGTCCGCATCCGCGCCGACACGGGAGGCGTAGGTGAGGACTCGGTCCGCGTCGGTCTTCCGGTTGACGTAGTAGAGCTGGAGTTCATAGGCGAACAGCCATTCGTCTATCCTGTCCGGTGTGACGGTGGTGAGGCCGAGTTCTGAAATGACCTCGCCTGGGTCCAGGCCGCGCAGCCGTTCCAGCTCGCGGCGCACCGCGTCACCGCTGACAAGCGAGAACGTGCTGGTGTCCATGAGCGACGGCAAGGCACCAACGAAGATGCGTCGCGTCAGGTCATCGTGTCGGCGAGCGTAGAAGGACTCCCCGTCGATCCAGCCTTCGCTCGGGAACCGGCGCGGCCGCAGTGCGTACAGCTGTCGTACCTGGTTGGCGTAATCGCTGATGGTCGCCGTTGCGGCCAGAACCTTGCTGGGGAGTCCTGATCCGGTGCGGCATAGATGCTGCCAAAGAGTCTCGTAGTGGGCAGCGAAGGTGCCAAGTTCCTCGGCGAGAAGGTGTAGTTCGTCCTGGATCACGAGCGCCGGGGCCGGGTCGTGCGATCGGACAGAACTCCATTCTCGTGGTTTTCGGTCACAATGATTGCGAGCAAGACACCGCGGGTCGCTTCGGCTGCCTTGGGTAAATGTGACGAATCCGTGGTCCGGGCATCGGCGGGCGGGGCCGTGGGTCAGATGTGAGAAGTGCGGATTGAAGGCGATGGTCGCTAGCTTGTCTACGGTGGCGACGACGATCGTCGGCAGGTAGCGGTAAACTTCGTCGTCGGTGATCGACACGGGCAGGTCTCGGCCACAATTAGGGCAAGCGTGGCGGAGACGGATTTTTTCTGTATCGGGCCGCAGCGCGACTTGTTCGCAACCGCAGTACGGGCAGGCTGGAAGAACTACATTTTCGCGCCGCCAAGAGGCGTTTTGCTTCGCCATGGCGGTGATGTCCCGCCACTTCGAGTCGTTTGGATCCGTCAGCCGGTTAGGGGTGTTGCTGCGTCCAACGAAGTATCCCAGTTCGAACGGTTCCCCGAGGTCCCAAGTGCCGCCAATGTTCGTATCACGCGGGCGATCATGGTAGAGCGAACGGACGAGTTCGCAGCACACGATCAACCGGAGGATGCGGTCGAGTTGCTGAACGGAAAGCATCCGTAGGGGAAACCGGATGATACTGGTGGTGCCGAAGCTCTTCCCGCGTAACCTGTCGTAGAACATGGCGGTTGCGGTGATGCCGTAGAGCGCTGCGCTCTTGCCGCCGCCAGTCGGGAACCAAAGGACATCCGCGTGGTTCAGCTCGTCTCGGAGGGCTTCGCCGGATGGTTCACGGGCCGCAAGGGCGGACAGGTGGAGCACAATAAATACGATTTGGAACAGTCGCCAGCCACGCACGGTGGGAGGACCGGATGGCGTGTAAACACCACCGGGAGCATCCATGCGGCGCATCGCCTGGTTCATCCAACGGAATGCGAGGCCGATTCCGCTCGGGTTTGGGCTGCTCAGATCCGACTCGATGAGGCCGATGCCAGCGACGAAGCGCCGACGTTCATCCGCGAACGCGTCGCGGTCCGACCGGCATTGTTCAATCGCCTCGTCGGTGAGGGGTGGCGCGCCGTCGAGGTACCCGTTCCATTGATCGAGAAAACCTTGCATGTGGTCTGCGATACGCGTGAGAACCGGTACAGGATCGTGTGCAAGATCTTTAAACGTAGGTTCCAGATCGGGGCGGGATTCGTACACGGCCTGCCGGAAGGTCGGGAAGGCGGTGGTGACGAGGCGGCCAACGGCCGGATCGGACGCGTCGTCGTCGAGACAGCAAAATCGACCATGGGCGTAAACCTCCGGCGCGATGCGGTAGTCAGCGTCGACGATGCGGTATCCCATGTTCCTTAGCTGACCGCCGGCGATCGTTGCCTCGAAGCTCGCGTCATAGACAGATACTTCGGGGAGGAAGCCGCGATCCCTGGGCGCGCGGACAGCGGTGTTAGACAGGGTGAGCGCCAGCCGGATGCGGCCGGTCGGATCGCGGTGGGCTGTCGCTGAGAACTCTGGAGCGGCGGTCGGGGCTGTCCAGCCTGTGTCGCCGTGGGCGGTGAGCCACGCGTCGAATGTCTCGGAATCACTCATGGCAGCGCGCGGTATACGTTGACCGGCGCTGTCGAGCAGACGGTACGGTCCGCCGGCAGATTTGGCTGCCATTGGCCCAGCGGCAGAGGCCTTACGCCCGCCGAGCGCATGCTCGACAGCCGAACGAATGGCGCCTTGATCATCCATGGTCACCGGAATGCTGCTCTGCGGCACCGGAACGGTCAGCTGGATCGTCGCGTTCACGTCGTAGCGTTCGTAGACAAGGAGGGTCGGATCGCTGGCCTCCTTCTTGCGTCTCTTTGACCGTGAGTCAACAACGAACTCGACGTGCGCTGCCGCTCTGTCTGATCCCGGCAGTAGGGACTCTGGGCTAGCCATGATTTCTTCGCCGGTCCCGGCCCGGCCCTCGGGCTGGTGATCTTCAACAATCTGATCGTCTTCGCGCGCGTCCGGCAACGATGCGGCTGACGCCTCCTCCGGCTCTCGCTCGATGCTGGCGACGAGAGCCGCGTGCTCGAGCTGTTCGTCGTACGTCGGAAAGTGCTGTAGATAGAGAGCGACATGCAGCTTGACGTCGATGGTGAGGTACTTCTCACTCGGCTCGACGAGGCAGGTCAGGCCAAACTCGCTGGCGGGCAATTGGTCGACAGGTACACCCGGCTCGGCTGGCAGATCCTGGGCCATTACAGGCTGATCAACGACCGGAGGGTCCTGCGGGGCCAGGACGCCGAGAACGACACGCTCTCTCGGCTGGCGAGAACGCAGGCGGCGTGCACCTGGATCGCGACCGGCAAGCCGTTGATGTGATACGTCGATGAATCGGCGTACGAGTCGTTCCTGGTCGGCGTGGGCAGCGACTCGGTGTGCGTGCCTAGTCGCATCTGATGTCGTCGGCATTTCCGATGTGGCGCCTGCTGTCGTCATGGATTCCTCGGGTCCGATGCGTGTTCGTTGATCGCCTGGACGGAGTTCGGAGTCGAGGTTTCGCGGGTTGACGGTCACAGGCGTACTCCAGATGATCGAGTTGGTGCCGCGTCACGCGACCTTGTTCTATCAGTCAGACGTCGGTACTCGGAACCGTGAAAGTGAATGAGCCGGTCTGGTCCTTGTCAGCTACCGGATAACCCTCGTCCTCCTGCTCAGGTATGGCTATGCCATGGCGGAGGTCGGCTCGACGAGACGAGGTCGCGGTGGCAGGGTTGTCAGACGCATCCCCAGCATTGCCTCGATCGCCGATTGGCCTGGTCAATCGGGCAGCCTCCGCGAGGCTCCAGGGCCGCCGGAGCCCCGACACGGGTGCTCGTACAGCCTCTCCGACTGCGATGACCTTCCAGGCGGTCAGCTCTGCCGCGACTTCAGCGATGTCGGGCCCAAGGGTCTCGGCCACATGATCCAAAGCGTTCTGATCACCGTCGGCATGCCACCGCGCGAGCTTGACAAGAGCCGCGCCGACAGTGGAATGGTGAATGCGAACAGCGCGCATCACGGCAGCTATGCGCGCGGCTTCTCCGGCAACGACTGCGCTGCCGGCTATCGAGCCGATCCGTGCGACATTTCGTGGATCAATCGGCCCGATGCGGCTCGTGTCCGCCCACTGAGCGACCGCGGATGACGTGATGTCGGCGCCCAGAGCGGTGAGTCGTTCGGCTAGGTCGACGGCTGATCCGCTGATGGCCAAGGCGTCGTTGAGCGCAACCCGCCACAGTTGCAACAGAAGATCGACAACCTGCGGCCGTTGGTCGGCTAGCGTGGGGCGAATGCGCTCGAAGAGAGACCGACGTTCAGGCTCCGATATTCCAATGAGCGTCATCCCCGCCGTAATCTCGGTGATAGGGACGAGGCGAATTCGGTCATCGCGAAGGCGTTGCACACGTGTCGCCAACGCGAGCAGAAAGACGGTGGCAGGTTGGATGCGCTTTTCATCAGCCGTTGACTGAACCACAACAGGAACAGCGACCACGGAGCGGCCCCGCACCGGACCATCCTGATCATCAAGGCCGGGCGCGTCGTCCCATTCTGTTTCAAGACCGACGATGTCCAGGTCGACATCGTGGTCTGGTTCGTTCATGGCTGCAGCTAGGAGCGCTCGGTGATCCGGCAGGCTCACGGGGGCATCACGGTCATGGGCGATCGCCTGCGTGGTGAGACGAAGATTCAGTTCCCAGCCGTCGAGTTCGTCCTCGTCGGCAGGGACTTCGGTCAGTGCTGCCAGCGTCGCGCACCGAGTATCGAGGGAGGTCCGACGACTTGGAGTCTCGAAGGCGCCGCGGAGCGCTTGGTAGAGCCTCCCCTCGTCGCCGCGCCGTCCCACAACGATGAGCTGGCCGATGTCTGCGGCCGCAAGTCGGCGGCGCCAGGCCACTGCGGGAACGCCGATCAACAGTGTCGACTGGTGCGAGCCGGCCGCATCGATCATGTTGATGCTGCGGATGGTTGCCGGCGGTGTGTCGTGGATTGGCAACGAGCCGATGCTGACGAGCCGTCCTGTGAGGGCGTCCCGGGCGGTGCGCGAACCACATACAACGTCTAGTTGCTGCCCGCGACGCGCGGCGTCTTCCACCAGATCCGCGATAATGTCGGTGACTGGATTGTGCTCAGATAGGGCGTCGTAAACGGCCACAAGGGCGACGCGGACCGCGCCCCATTCCGCGGCAACGCGGGCGCGCCACGACGCGGGGAAGTCGTTGCGGCTGTCTGCGTCGAGGACGTCGTCGAGGAAGCGCCGGAGTGTCCGGCCGCCATGTCGTGGTGCGACGCGATCGTAGTCGGCAGTCCGAGTAGGCAACTCTGTCAGCAGGCGGGCGAGACGAGCCGCCCGACAGACTGGCCATGGTGCCGGTCCTCCGCGCGGGTCGCGAAGGCGCCGTAGCCGCTCCCGGACCTCAGCTAACCCTGAGAGGCTGACATCGTCCACTGCGAGCAGGTGCGCCTGTCCTCGCTTGCCGGCCGGTACGCGGCGAGGTCCGCCGCTGGAGAGCCCCGGTGGCCCTCCAGCGAGGCGATCGCTTGTTGCTCCGAGCCACGGCCAATCTGCGATCCAAGTGTTGTGGCTACCGGCCGTTTCTGCACTTTCACATCCGCCCTCACGACTCGCGACGGGAAAGCGGGTGCTGACTTCTTCGTGTAGGTCGAGGACAGTAATGACAAGGCTCTGATGTGCGGCAGCCCAGTTGCTCGCGGCAGCTATCCAGTCATTGCCCGGCTCGGCTGAGGCATCGATGATAACCACGCGCGGTCCCATGCCGACAACCGGTGGAAATCCGCTTGCCGGGGAGACGAACAATAGCCGCGCCGCACCGGTCACCAGGCACGGCTTGCCGCCACGTAAAGGCGAGGCGAGACCATCTCCGCGAAGTCGGTGAGGGTGAAGAGCCGGTGCGACAGGCGCCGAGGAAACATCGAGTCGGTCCAGCTCGGCGCGCCGGACCAGTCGCGGGGTAACTAATGCCACTGGGCCTGGTGGCGGTTCTGTACCCGAGATGCGACTCAGTTCCCCCTGGGGGAGGTGAAGCGTCTCTGCGGCGATCATCACAGCGGCCAGTAAGGGAAGACGGTGAATTCCGCCTGGCAGTCGGATAAGTAGATTCGTCTTGCGGCGAACGCTGAGCTGGATGGCGACGAGGAGGTCGCGTTCTGCCACGGTCAAGGCCGCGCGCTCAGGACCAGCCAAGGTCCATGCTTGGATCAGCGGAATGAACCGAGCAGAGCGGCGTGCGTACCCTAGGGCCGTTTCTGGCGGAGCTGCCCATCGCCGTGCCGCTCGGTCGGGATTCTCCGACGATCCGTTCCCTGGTGCGGGCGGGTCGTCGCTGGAGTCGGGGACGTTCGATCCGGCAGCCCGAGTGGTCATGCCAAACCGCTCCACGGCAGATCGTTGCGTACAGTGCGCCTACCGCGTGCGCGCTCTAGGGTCTCGCGAAATTTCTTTTGTTCGCGCCCGAGCCCATGCACGAGCATCGTCCGCGCTGGCGCCAGCTCATCAATGATCTCGGTCAGACCGTCCCGGTCAGCATGAGCGCTGAGGCTGTAGGTTTCGACGCGCGCCGCGACGGGAACCGCGACTGGTCCATCTTGGGTTTGGAGCGGCAGAGTCGCCGGAACGGTCGGATCGTCTCGTTCGGCGAGTCGTTGCAGTGCGCGGCCGGCAGATTCCTCGTCCTGATAGCCGCATACAAACAGTGCCGAGTGAGGGTCGGGCAGGATCTGCTGTGCCCAGGGCACTGCGAAACCGCCGGTCAGCATGCCTGATGTGGTGATCACGACGCCCGTTTGGAACGTTTGCATGAGTCGCGAGCGCTGCCGGTTGTCGACGCGTTGAACGTTGCCACCGAAGATGTCCAGGTGCGCTTCGCGTTCATAGATGTCGCTGATTGCCCTGGCGAGGCCGTCCACGAGTACAGGGACATCGGGCAGTTGCTGTCGGAGCATGAGTGCTACTTCTTGGGCGCGGCCTAGCCCGAACGCCGGAATCAAGACCCTGCCGCCGCCGCCAACGACTTCCGCGATGGCACGAACGAAATCTTGGATCTGCAAAGCTCGATCACGGTGGCGACGGTCGCAGTAGGTCGACTCGATCACGAGAAGGTCTGCCTCACGAGCCAACTTCGGCGGCAGCTGAGCGCTACCGACCGACAGCTGGGGAAGGTTGTAAATGTCGCCCGTGATCACAGCTCGTTGATCGCCTGCTGTGATCACTACCCCGGCTGCTCCCAAGATGTGACCGGCGTCGAAAAGCTGGATGGTGAGATCTTTGATGTTGTGAGGGCGGCCATAGGTGAGGGGGCGCAGGCTTTTCTCGGCAGCCTCCACCTCAGGCTCTCCATACAGCGGAGCCAACCACCCGTATTCGGCCATGTCGTTCGCTTGCTGTTCCATGACCCTCTTAGCGTCGGCCCACATCTCCGGCATGAGGGCAGCGGTAGCAGGTGTGCAGATCGTGGCCGCCCGCGGTTGGTCAGCAATCACCTTCGGCACGAATCCCGCATGGTCGTTGTGTCCATGCGTTACGACAACTGCGTCGAGCCGCCCTTCCTGGGCTCGTGCGATACGGGGCGGTGCGGCCAGACGAGGACTGTCGGCGTTGGGTCGAACGCCAGCATCTACGAGTATTCGGGTGCTACCAGCCTCGACAAGCACCGCTGACCCGCCGATCTCATGGCCGCCGCCAAGCACTTCAACCCGTAGACCGCGATCCGCACTCGCGTACGCCACTGGCCGATATTCGGCACGATCGACGGACTGAGCGCCGGCTGCCTCGTGTGTAGCTACCTGCGCGGCACCAGTCCCTATCTGTGGGTCGCTGTCAACACCAGTGGCTGGTAGCACCCGGTCAAGGTGTTCAGAGAGTTCACGGAGTTGGGTGACTTCCCGTGCGAGGCGAGTCCGAGCTTGATTCCGCGGTAGATCTTCCAGGTCCGCTTCGAGCCGAGATATCCGGCCTTTGAGTAGATTCTGCAGATAGTGTGCTCGCCCTGGTAGATCGCCGAGTCGATCCTCCAGGCGGTGGCGTGCATCGGTTGCCTTGTCGCGCTCAGCCTGAGCAGCGGCAACGGCATCCTCAAGTTCGCCGACCTGTGCCGAATGAGCTCGTTTCTGCGCCACACGCTCCTCTCGCAGATCGCTCAACTGCTTGCGTGCCTTCCGAAGATCAGCGGCCAGTTGGATCGCATTTTCGAGCCGCTGACGCTGCTGCCGCGATGGGAGGTTTGCACGCGCCTGATCTCGTTCTTGCGTGAGACGAACCAACGTGGCTTTCAGCGCTTCAACCTCGGCCTGTGCGCTTGATAGCTCGGCGCGAGCACGGGTCAGCTCTTTTGCCGATGTCCCGACAAGTCGTCGCAGCTCCCGGGAGTCCGAATCTTGACGCTGCCTAGGTAGCCTTCCTTGGCCGGCCCTTGGCGCAGCTGCAGACTCAGATTGCAAACCCGCGGTCACGCCTGCGCCGGAAGGCTCGCTGTTCTGCTGGGACGGCATACCGGTCGAACCGACGGGGAGTCGACGGAAGAGGCTGGCTCCCGTTGCTGCGGTGGCGTCATTTGGATCGAGCAAGGCGCGAGCGATCAGCTGTCGTGACATGCTGGCGACCGCTCGCTCTGAATGACCGGATCCTGATATGTCGTCATCGGAATCCCCCGACATCGAAACTGCAGCAGCCTGGGAAAGTTCAAAAAGGGTCGTTCGGTCGTCTTGCGTCAGCAGGGAGAGTCCCACCCTCGCCCGAGCGTGTTCCCGCAACACTCGATCAGCTACGAGCCCTTCGGCCAGCCGTTGGCCATACCTGGATAGAAGCAGCCCGGACGGCCACGACGGCACGAGCCACGACACGGCGCGCCCTGGCCTGCGTCGCGGATGCAGACTCCGCCATTCGTTGAGGGTCTCCGCCGCAGCGAGTAGAACCTGATTTAGCTGATCTCCTCCACCTGACCGTCGGCTCGATGCCCGATGCGGCTTATCACCCGTGCGACGTTGCTGTCTCATGCCCACACTCGACAAGACGAAGTGCGGCCTGGCCCTGAAAGTCGGGCCTTCCTGGAGCCGCTGGGAGGCTCGAGCGGAGGCTCGCCTCGGCAAACGCGCCGCACACGTGATGTGGCGGCGTAGTCGATCGACTGCGTCGCGACGCCCATCCGATGGCGGAAGTCGACTTGCCTAAGCCGTGACCGAAGCATGATGGAATCCTTACGCAATGCGATCCCGATGTGGAGACGTTACGCCCCCGTCCGAAGTCAAAGCCGCCTTACGGGTACATGCGTGTATCAGCACCAGTTACTCCAAAAGTGGCAAATCTTCGCCACTTTCGGTGCTGATCCGACAGGCTCGCCGATCCCGGCAAGAGGTCCCTGACGCCGAACCAGCCTTCGGCGCCTCGCCCAACCGGCCCGGCGGGCGTCTACCACCGTGGCGCACGTGCCTCACTGGCGTACTCGCCGGCTACCACGACTACTCGGCGACCGGGCGGATATCGACCTCCATGCGTGGTTTCGCGTCGGCTTGGACACCACTATGGACCACCCGCGTGTGGATCAGGTGCGGATGCCGAGCTCCTGCATGCTGGTGGCGAGGGGATGGGGCTGGCCGGTGAGGGCGGCCAAGGCGGTGGCGACGGCTTGCAGGTCGGCTTTGATATAGGTGGTGGTTGCTGGGCCGGTTTTGTCGGTGTGTCCGGCGTAGGCGCGGGCGATGCCGTAGCCGAAGTTGCGTTCGACCCAGGTCAGTGTGGTGTGGCGTAGCCAGTGGGTGGAGATGCCTTGGGCGGCGACCCAGGGCAGCCGGTCGCCGACGCGTTTCCACAGGTGGTCGTAACGTCGCGAAGTGAGCGGCCGGCCGTCACGGTAGCGCAGTAGTTGATCCGTGGGGAGGACGGCGCCGCGGTGCTCGGCGTGGTCGACCAAGTGGGCGGCCAGGTCGATGCTGATCGGCTGCCAGCGCAGCGTTTCGCCTTTCTCGCGGAGCCGGACGAGACCTTGGTCGGAGTCGAGGTCGGTGCGGCGCAGGGCGAGGGCGCCGCCCCGCCGGCAGGCGGTTTCGGTGTGCAGGCGCAGCAGTAGTGCGTCGAGGATGGCGTCGTTGCCGCTGGTCCGGGCCACCTGGTTGATCTCGTCGAGTTCGCGTGGGGTCAGGGCGCGGCGGCTGTTGGGCAGGCGCCGTGGTTTGGCGATCTGATGGGCCGGGCTGGCCGACGCCGGGATAAGCCCGTCGGCGATTGCCCGGACGAAGAAGGCGCGGGCGGCGGCGATGACGTGTTCGCCGGCGTGCCGGCCGCCGCGGCCGTTACGCCGCGACACGGCGGTGGCGGCGGCCTCGCGTTGCAGTGCCTCGATGTCAGTCGCGGCGATCGTGTCGAGTCGCCGATCACCCCACAGCAGGATCATGCGATTCCAGTAGTTGCCGTACGTACGTCGGGCGCCGGGCCCGGCGGCGGCGATGACCTGCGGCAGGTACTCGGCGAGCGTCGGCATCAGGGCCGGTGCCGACTCGGTGGCCTGTAGGTCAGCGATGGTGACGCCGAGCTGCACCAGAACCTGGCGTGCTTGCGCGATGTGTCCCGGGTCAGCCATCGTCGTGGCCGGTTGCCTGGTGGGCGTAGTGCCGGGCCAGCAGGTGGGCGACGAGTGCGGGAGGGTGCGCGACCAGCAGATCCCGGGTGGGCACGGCGACCAGCATGACCCGCGCCTCGGCGTCGAGGCCGGCCAGTGACCGCGCGGCGACCGGCACGGTCAGCTCGCCCCGGCGGCCCACCGTCTGCCGGCCCGCCGGGCTGGAGCCGAAGACGACGGCGTCGGTCTCGACCGTGAGGTCCAGGCGGTGCCCCGGCTCCCACCGTAGTGCTGTCAGCAGTGCGCGGGCGCAGAACCGTCCGGACGTATCTATACGTGCCACGTCGAACAGGACTGGCTCCGCCGTGACGTCGGTCAGCCAGCCGCGTCGTCGTAGCGCCGGTGCCCCGAGCGGGACTGTCGGTGCCGGACGCCGTGTTGTTGGAGGAACCAGCGCGCCGATCAGCTGCTCGGGACGGGTGCCGGGCGGCTGCTGGTGCGACGAGCCCATGCCGCTCATCGTCGACCGAGCCGGAGATCGCAACGACAGGAAACAGCAAGGTCAGACGGTTCGACGTGCCACCGCCGCCGAACCCGTTGCCGTCGACAAGTGCTACGCGCAGGGCTCGATCGCCCCCGCTGGCGGGAAGGATGTCCGCTTACCGCGGGATCCCGCCAAAACTGGTGTCCGAGGGGGGACTTGAACCCCCACGCCCGATAAAGGGCACTAGCACCTCAAGCTAGCGCGTCTGCCATTCCGCCACCCGGACCTGCTCCGCACAGCTTACCGGGACCGTCGCCCTGGCTTTCACCTGGGTTTTGGCTGCCCTGTCGGCTGCACGGACAGAACTATATACGGCCCCCGACCCAGGCCGAAGCGGGGGCCGGTCGTCACCGGGGGTGTGGCGCCGAGCCTGGGAAAAGGGGAGCATGGCGGACGTGTCTCGGTCCCCCCTCACCCCCGCCATCGAACGTGCGCGTGCCCTGATCGCGTCCGGTGATCTCGGGTCGGCTCAGGTTCTGCTGGAGCGGGCCGTCGAACTCGGGCGGGAGAATCTGGGGGAGGACGAACCGGACGTTCTCACCGCTCAGCGGGAGCTCGCCGGGGTCTTTCTGCGGTCGGATGATCCGATGGCGGCCCGGCGCGTGCTGGAGGACGCCTATGCGGCGGGGCAGTGGCGGCTCGGCGACGGCGATCCGGTCATGCTGCACATCTCCCACGATCTGGGGATCGTCGCGCAGGAACTGGGCAACCGGCACGAGGCGCGGAAGGCGTTCGGCCGGGTGGCCGCCAACGGGCCTGCGGCCCTCGGCGAGGGCCATGAGTTCGTGGTCCGGGCACGGTCCTACCTGGGCGAGGATCCTTCAGGAGCGACGGTACGGCCGGACGCCCCAACCATCCAGCCGACGACGACTCCGGCTCCCGCGCCGCCACCACCGCCCGTGACCCCGGCCGCAGACGTGCCGCCCCCCATGACGCCGGTCACCCACACCCCGCCGCCCGTGACGCCGGTTACCAGCCCGCCGCCGGCCCTGACGCCTGTCGCAGGCCCTCCGCCGCCGATGACGCCGCTCCCCAGCACCCTGCCGCCCGTGACGCCGGTCACCAGCACCCCGCCGCCCATGGCGCCGGTCACCCACACCGCGCCGCCCGTGGCGCCGGTCACTCACACCCCGCCGGCCGTGGCGCCGGTCACCAACGTGCCGCCCGTGACGCCGGCCGCCAACGTGCGTCCGCCTGTGACTTCGGTCGGCCATGGGCCTGCGCCACTGCCGCCGTTCACCCACCTGCCGCCTGCTGTGTCCAAGGACGGCCCGGTAGGGCACATGGCGCGGGACACCGCCGGCGGCGAAGGGCCGGGGGCGCGGTCCGCCCTGGAGCGGCCCACCGATGTCCTCCCCGTCACCCGCACGGCGCCGGCGCAGCGGGCCGAGACGACGTTCGTCGGGCAGCCGGATGTGACGGTGCAGCGGGCCGGCAACCCGTGGGATGCGGCTCCCGTGGTTCCGGTGCAGCGGCAGGCGCCGGTGGAACGACACGGCCACGACGTCGTACCGCAGTCCCGGCACGTCGGCCCTCCGCCCGTTCGGCATGACGCCTACCAGGGCGGATACGGCACTGTGGATAACCCGCACGCCGTTCACCAGGGCGGATATCCGCAACAGCACCACGGGACCGTGCAGAGCACCGGGTGGTCGACGTCACCTCAGCAGGATTCGGCGGCGGGTGGCCCGTACCGGAGGAAGGGTCGTGGTCTTGCCGTTGGTCTGACCGTTGTCGCGACGCTGGTCGCGCTGACCGCGGTGGGTGCCCTGGTGTTCGTGCTGGTCGGCCGGGACGACGACGGGCCGGTGACGCCGGTGGCCACCGCCTCGGCCGGTGTTCCGCAGCTGGCGGGGGACCCGCCGACCGGGGTGAAGCTGAAGGATCGGGGCGCGTCGGTTGACGTGACCTGGAAGGACCCGAGCGACGGCAAGGTGCCGTTCATCGTCACGATGGCCCGGAACGGACAGCAACACAGCTCGATGGCGCGGGTCGACCTGGGCCGGACCAAGACGACGATCTCGGGGTTGAACCCGAACCTGGAGTACTGCTTCGCGGTCGTGGCCGTCTATTCGTCCGACAGATTCGCCAGCTCGAACCAGGTGTGCCTCGGGCGTAAGTGAGTTATCCACAGGCCGTGGGACACGGGTATCGACGGAGAGCCCCGTTTCGCTATGGTGGCCAGCGTCCTTGAGGCGCCGACACGGGGAGGGCAGCCGCAGTGACCAGCACTGACGCCACGACACCGGGGCGTGGAAGGCGGATGCCGAGCCGTGGCCAGATGGTGACGATGGCGACCGTGGCCGCGCTCCTGGCCGGTCTCGGGCTGACCGTGCGCGGGCTCGGCGCGGCCGATGACGCACTGGCCAGCTTCGATGCCGCCTCCTGGGTGTGGAGCAAGGGGGCCGGCGAGCTGGCCCGGCTCAACGGGGTGAGCGCCCGCATCGACACGCGGGCCGACGTGCCACAGGCGCTGCGGCATCAGGTGCAGGTCAGCCAGAGTGACCGATTCGTGCTGCTGCGTGACGTCAACACTGGTTCGATCGCCTCGATGGACCTCACCGACCTGCGGGTCTTCTGGAACGCGCCGTCCCAGCCGGGCCTCGGTGTGAGCGTGGCGCTGCACGGCGACGACGCGTTCGTGGTCGACGCGGTGCAGGGCAAGGTGCAGCAGATCGATCCGGCGAGCGTGCAGCCGGTGGGGGAGCCGCTGCAGTTCCCGCCGGGGATCAGCGGTGGCCTCTTCGACGGCGCCGGCAAGCTGTGGATCGCCGTGCCCAGCGAGGGCACCGTGACCTCGATCCAGGCCGCCGAGACGGGCGCGTCGCGGCTGCGCACCGATCCGGTCGCGGCGCCCAGCCACGACCTCGCGGTCACCGCCCTCGACAAGGGCATCGCGGTGCTCGACCGGACGACGAACGCGCTGGTCCGCGTCGACGACAAGGGCGCCGGCCAGCCGGCCACGCTGCCGCTGAGCTCGCCGGGGGAGCTGCCGCCGCGTTCCGACGGCGACATGATCGCGGTGACCGTGCCGGACGAGCGGAAGGTCTACACCGTGACCGCGGCCGGCGTGCGTGACGTCACCGTCCCGGATGCGGGTGGCGAGCTGCGACCGGCGGTCACCTACGACGGTTATCTGTATGTGCCGGAGGACGAGGGCACGGTGCACGTCTTCGACGCCGAGGGCCGGCAGCAGCAGCCGATCGACATCGACCGGCCCGGCGGCGACCTGGAGCTCGAGGTCCGGGAGAACCGGCTGTTCATCAACGCGCCGGGCTCCTCGACCGCCCGTGTCGTCGACGACAACCACGAGGTCCGGACGGTCGACAAATACGACGACAACGTTCTCGGCGGGGATCCGCCGCCGGTGAAGGCGCCGCCCGCCCCGCCGAAGCAGGAGAAGCCGAAGAAGCCGCAGGCCGACAAGCCGGGCGCCCCGCGCAGTGTGCGGGCCGCGGCCGGGAACGCCGAGGTCCGGGTCTCCTGGCAGTCGGCCCCGGACAACGGCGCCGCGATCACGAAGTACGTGGTGGAGGGCGCGGGCCGCACCTTCCAGGTCGGCGCCGACCAGCGTTCGCTCGTGGTCGACAAGCTGACCAACGGCGAGAAATACCGGTTCGAGGTGCACGCGGTCAACCGCAAGGGCGACGGGCCGGGGCGGTCCAGCAACGAGGTCATGCCGACCGCCGAGGTTCCGGACGCGCCGGGCACGCCGGTCGCCGAGGCCAGGCCGGACGGCACGATCGCGCTGAGCTGGCCGGCCGCGAACGGGCAGGGCCACGACATCGCGCGGTATGCGGTGACCGCTGTCACCGAGGGCGGCACCGCCCCGATCGGTGAGGCGACCGGGACCGAGCTGACCGTGGCGGCCAACCAGATCGAGTTCGGCAAGGCGTATGCGTTCACGGTCGTCGCGATCAACGACATCGGCGCCGGGTCGAAGGCGTCGGCGGTTAGCAACAGCGTGGTGCCGTTCGCCGCGCCGGGCGCCCCGGAGAACCTGGCGGCGGCCACCGTCGCGGGGCAGGCGGGCGCCGTGTCGGTGACGTGGACGGCGCCGCCGGACAACGGCCGGCCGATCACGAAGTACGTGGTGAAGGCGGGCGACAAGGAGACCGAGGTCACCGCGACCGCGACCACGCTCACCGGGCTGGGCGACGGCGCGACGGTGCAGGTCACGGTGACCGCGGTGAACGAGGCCGGGCCCGGGGCGGCGGCGACCGCCTCGGCGCGGACGGTGGCGGCTCCCACGCTGACCGTCACCGGGGTGGACCCGACGTACAACACGGCCAAGGTGACGTTCTCGGTGAACAACGGGGGCGGCACGACCACGTGCACGCTCGCCGTGTCCGGCGGCGGCAAGGGCTCCACCGGCAGCTGCTCGTCGCTGAGCGCCACCGGGCTGAAGCCGAGCACCAGCTACACGTTCACGGTCACCGCCAAGAACGCGGCCGGTAGCGTGGCCAAGGGGTCGGCGAAAGCGACCGACGCCCTCTACGGCACCGCCACCTGCATCAACGGCGACTCTGGCGACCAGAAGACGTATTGCGACAAGGACGTCGACGGCCGCAACGGCAACGAGATCTTCAAGGTCACCCGGCAGGACGACAGCCAGCAGGCAGGCTGGGTGAAGAACGGCACGAGACTGAAGACGTACTGCAAAAAGGCCGGCGAAGAGGTCTACGCGTTCGTCTACAACGACAAGAAGCGAAGCACGTGGTGGATCCAGGTGGACTACGAGGGCAAGACGTACATCCCGTGGGCGTGGCTGAACCTCGACGGCGGGGACGACCTGGCGGACCTGTCGACGTGCTGACCCCCGCCCACATCCAGGGGTTCGCCGACGTCGCCGGTGAGCTCGCCACCCGCATCGGCACCGTCGTGCTCGGCAAGCCCGAGGTCGTCCGGCTGGCGCTCACCGCGATGTTCGCCCAGGGGCACGTGCTGCTCGAGGACGTGCCCGGGGTCGGCAAGACGACCCTGGCCCGGGCGATGGCGGCGTCGATCCGCGGGCAGTGGCGGCGCATCCAGTTCACGCCCGACCTGCTGCCCTCCGACGTGTCCGGCGTGACCGTCTTCAACCAGGCCAACCGCGGGTTCGAGTTCCATCCGGGGCCGGTCTTCGCCAATCTGGTGATCGCCGACGAGATCAACCGGGCGTCGCCGAAAACCCAGTCGGCGCTGCTGGAGGTGATGGAGGAACGCCGCGTCACCGTCGACGGCATGCCCCACCCGGTGCCGCAGCCGTTCCTCGTCGTGGCCACCCAGAACCCGGTCGAGATGGACGGCACCTACCGTCTGCCCGAGGCGCAACTCGACCGGTTCCTGGTCAAACTGTCCGTCGGCTACCCGTCCGAGGACGTCGAGATCGAGGTGCTGCGCGGCGCCGCGGTGCGGTCACCGGACAGCCTCGAACCGGTCACCGACACCAACATGATCGGCGAGATGACCCGGATGGTCGCGGCGGTGCACATCGCCGACCCCCTTTACGCGTACGCCGTACGCCTGGCCGCCGCCACCCGCAACCACCCGCAGGTCCGGGTCGGCGTCAGCCCCCGCGGCGTGATCGCCCTGACCCGTGCCGCCTCCGCGTACGCGTTGATCAACGGTCGTGGCTACGTCCTGCCGGAGGACTTCAAGGAGCTGGTCGAGCCGGTCTTCGCCCACCGCGTGCTGCTCTCCGCCGACGCGCAGCTGCGTGGCGTGACACCGGCCGAGGTGCTCGCCGACGCGCTGCGCTCGGTGCCCGTTCCGCTGCCCGACCAGCATGTCCCGGCCTGATCCGGTGCGCCGTTCCACCACCCGCTCCGGGCTCACCGCCCGCGGCATCGGCCTGATCGCCGGGTCGGTCACGCTGCTCGTGGCCGGGTTCCGATACGGGTACCCGGACCTGGCGCTGCTCGGCGCGGCCGCGGGCTTCGCGGTGCTCGCGGCGGTGATCTTCGCGTTCTGGCGGCCCCGTCTCGGCGTCACCCGGGTCGCCGATCCGGACCGGGTCGCCCGCGGCGAGCCGGCCGACGTCACCCTCACCATCAGCAACACCAGCCGGATGCGGGCGGCCACCCTCGTCGCCACCGACCGGTGCGGGCCGGAGTCGGTGCAGGTGCCGCTGCTGCGGTTGCGGGCCGGCCACGATACCGTGGAGACCTATCCGGTGCCCACCCACCGGCGCGGGCTCGTCCCGATCGGGCCGCTGCACGTCACCCGCCGTGACCCGCTCGGGCTGATCACCCTGGCCCGGGGCTACGGCGAGACGATCGTGGTGCGGGTCCACCCGAAGGTGCATCCGCTGCGTGCCACCCCGGCCGGGCTCACCCGCAGCCTGGACGGCAACGTCGACAAGGTGCCGCACGGGACGATCACGTTCGACACGTTGCGGGAGTACGTTCCGGGCGACGAGCTGCGGCGGGTGCACTGGCGCAGCAGCGCCAAGGTCGGCGAGCTGATGGTCCGCGAGCAACTCGACACGGCGGAGCCGACGATCGTGGTGCTCCTCGACGACCGGGCCGCCGCCCATCACGGCGACAGCTTCGAGGACGCGTGCGAGGCCGCGGCGTCGATCGTGGTCGCCGCCGTCCGCGAGGATCTGCCGGTCAGCCTGCACCTGGTCGGCGGCAGCGCCACCGGGCCGCACCTGGACGTGCTCACCGAGGCGGTGCTCGGCGACGGGGACCTCGCGGCCACCCTGCGACGACTGCGGGCGCAGAAGATCGGGGACACGCTGATCTTCCTGACCGGGCCGGGCGGGCGTGACGATCTCGGCGCCGTCAGTGGGCTGCGGAGCGCGTACCCCATCGCTCTTGCCGGAATCCTCGGCGACCGTGACTCGTCGCCTGCCGCGGCCACCGACCGCCTGCTGGTGATCGAGGCCGCCGACGGCGCCGAGTTCGCCGCCGCCTGGGACGGGATGCGCGGATGGTGACAACGGCGGGCGGGGGTGTGCCATGGGCGGGGTAGCGGGAATGATGCGCCGCGCCCTCGTTCCGCTGGCGCTCGCCGGGATGCTGGTGCTGGCCGCAGCCGTGCTCGGGCGCATCTACGCGGACGACCTGATGTTCCGGCTGGCCGCCGGCGCGGCGCTCGGGTCGGTCGGCGCCGGGGCCGCGATGCGCCGGCTTCCGTCGTGGGCGGTCGCGCCGATCTCCACCGTCCTGCTCGGTGGCTATCTGGCGTTCGCCCTGCACCTGGCCGCCGGGCCGGCCGGACTGTCCGTCACGGTCGCCCGCGACGCCCTCACCAACGGCATCCCGCGGCTGCTCACCGCCATGATCCCGGTCGAGACCGCACCGGACACCGTGGTCGTCGCGGTCGCCGCGATCTGGATCGCCGGGCTCGCCGCCACCGAGGTCGCCGTCCGCAGCGGGCGGGTGCTGCTCGGCTGCGTGCCACCGGTGGCGGTGTACGCGGCGTCGCTCTACGTCGTCGGGCCGAACGCGTCGGCGGCCACCGGGTTCACGCTCGCCCTCGCCGGACTGGTGGTGGCGGCGCTCGCCGCGGCTTCCGGGATCGGTTCGGGCACGCCCGCGGCCGTGCGGGTGCGCGCCGCCGGCGGGGCGGTCGCCGGCCTGGTGGTGCTGCT
Organism: Actinoplanes philippinensis; assembly: GCF_900113015.1. GTDB lineage: Bacteria > Actinomycetota > Actinomycetes > Mycobacteriales > Micromonosporaceae > Actinoplanes > Actinoplanes philippinensis. The sequence continues at coordinate 557,230 of NZ_FONV01000001.1, read as the reverse complement.
GGGCGTGATCGCCGCGGCCGGCCCGTGGATCGGCGAGCGCGTCACCGCGACACCGGTCGACCCCCGGCGGTACGTGCAGCCGCCCCGCGTGGACAGCCTGGACGAGAGCCCGCTGAACCGGATCTCCGGATGGGCGCTCGACCCGAAGCAGCCGCTGCTGGAGTTCCGCCCCGGCGATCCCGCCGCCGCCCCGGCCCCGGCGCCCTCGCCGTCCGCGTCCGGAAGACCCGCGCCGGCGAAGAGCGCGGCGCCGAGGCCCACGGTACGGCTGCGGCTCGCCGTCCTCTCCGACTACGACGGCGTCACCTGGAAGGTCGGCGGGGTCTACCGCAACGCCGGCCGGGTGCTGCCGTCACCCGATGTGCCCGCCGGGGCACGTGTCACCGAGTCGCAGCAGCAGATCACCATCACCGGCCTGACCGGGCGGCTGCTCCCGGCGGTGCCGACGCCCACCCGGATCACCGGGGCCCGGGTCGCCTTCGACGCGGCCAGCGGCACCCTGATCCGGCCCGAGGGACTCGCCGAAGGACTCCACTACACAGCGGTGTCGCAGGTCCAGAACCCGGACCTCAACCAGCTGCCGATCGCCGACGTGCCGTCCGGCGAGGCCGTCCAGCGCTACCTGACGATCAGCGCCGGCACCCCCGACCAGGTGGAGAAGCTCGCCCAGCACCTCGCCGAGGGCAACGGCGCGCCGTACGACCGTGCCGTCGCCATCGAGGCGTTCCTCGCCGAGCACTACCAGCACGTCGCCGACGCCCCCAGCGGGCACGCCTATCCCAACCTGCGGCACTTCCTGTTCGGCAGGCGGGACATCGGAGGGCAGAAGGGCACGTCGGAGCAGTTCGCCGCGGCGTACGCGGTGCTCGCCCGGCTGACCGGCCTGCCGAGCCGGGTCGTCGTCGGGTTCACCGCGCCCGCCGCCGGTGGCCAGGTCACCGCCGGGGACGCGCTGGCCTGGCCGGAGGTCTACTTCGACGGGCTCGGCTGGGTGGCGTTCGACCCGATGCCCAAGACCGACGAGGTGCGCCCGGTCGAGGAGGACTTCACGCCGCCCACCCCCAGCCCGCCACCGTCCCAGTCGGAGCCGCCACCACCCACCGCCACCGGCTCGGAGCCGGCGGCGGCACCGATCGCGGCGCCACCCGCGCAGGCCGGGCCGTCGGCGGTGATCGTCGCCTCCGGCGCATCCGGCGGGGTGCTGCTGCTCCTCGCCGGGGCGGCCGGTGCGATCGCCGGGATGCGCGCCGGCCGGCGCAGACGGCGGCTCACGGGCAGCCCGGAGCAGCGGATCGCGGGGGCCTGGCTGGAGTTCACCGACGCGTTGCGGCTGGCCGGGCGGCCGGTCCCGGCGCATCTGTCGGCGACCGAGGCGGTACGGCACGCGGCCGTCCTGCCACCGCCGGTGCGGCGTGCCGGTCTGCTGCGGCGGGCCGTTCCGGTGGAGACGCCGCCGGTGGAGACGCCGGTCGAGGACGAGACGCCGTTGCCGGGGCTGGACGGGCTGGTGGACGCGGTCAACACGGCCGGGTTCGCGCCGGAGGCCGCCGATGTGGGGCAGGCACAGCGGGCGGGGGACGAGGTGGTCGCCTACGCTGCGGCGCTCCGGGAACGACGGTCGTGGTGGCGGCGGGTGTGGTGGTCCGTACACCCAGGGCCGTTGCGGTGGAATCGCCGACCCGGCACCGAACCGCGGCGCTGATCCGGCATCGAACCGCGGCGCTGATCCGGCATCGAACCGCGGCGGTGGCCCGGTGCCGACACGCGGCGCTGATCCGGTGTCGAAACCGCGGCGGTGGCCCGGCATCGACACGCGGCGCTGATCCGGCGTCGAATCAGCGGCGGTGGCCGGGCGCCGACACGCGGCGCTGATCCGGTGTCGAAACCGCGGCGGTGGCCCGGCATCGACACGCGGCGCTGATCCGGCGTCGAATCAGAGGCGGTGGCCCGGCGCCGACACGCCGCGCTGGTCCGGCTGATCAACGGCCGAGCGCCGCGTTGTCAGGACAGGGGCCCGCCGGGGCGGCCGAGAGGTAACTGGGGGACCGTCCGCCCCGGCGGGAGTCTCACGGACCGGTCACATTGCTCGCGACGCAGCTCACGCCGTCCGGACCGGAACCGATCTTGGTCGGCTCGTCGCCGGTGTCGTTGCCCTCGAACCGGTCGCACAGCTCGATCTCGTCGCCGACCAGCGTCACGCCGTCGATCGTCAGGCGATCGCCGAGGTTCGTGTTGATGCCAGCGAGCACGTCGCCGGGCGCGGTCGCGACGATCTTCTCCAGGCGTACGGTCCGTGCCGCCTGTGTCGAACAGTTGCCGCACGACCGGTAGAGCTTGCCGAAGTCGGACACCTCGAAGTCGCGGATCGTCACCGAGCCGCCCGCGCCCCGGTTGTCCTGGAAGACCTTGTCGTCGGCCTTGGCCGCGCTGCCGCCCTCGATCACCACCGTCGCGTTGGTGCCCCGGAACGTCGCCGCGTCCTCACCGACGTCCTCCCAGTGCACCCCGGACAGCGTGCAACTGCCGGAACAGTGCACCCCGTCGGCGGCCGGGCTGCCCAGGATCACGTTGCGCAGCGTCGCGCCGTCGGCCAGCTCGAACAGCGCGTCCTGTCCCTCGTCCTGTCCGCCGTCACCCAGCGCGCCACCGCCGATGAACCGCTTGTTCCCGCCGTCGAACACCCCGCTGACCTCGATCGTCTCGGTCACCACCTGCTCTCCGGCAGCCTCGGGCACCGCCGCCGACGCGAGGTTCGTGAAGACGACGGCCGCGCCCAGTCCGAGAGCGATCACCGCCGCCCCGATCGCTCTTCCTCTGATACGCCGGGAATCAGCCATCACGTGCCTTTCGCTAGGAGGGACGGGTTTCTCTCCATAGGCACGGATCCTGCGAGAAAGCGGTTTCCTCCCCCGGGCAGACTTAAGGATCTCTTAAAGTAGCCGGCACCTCCGCGCGTGCGGGCAACGCGCTCCACCTGCTCACGCGAAGCCACCGGCAACCCGGAATACCGTGCCCGCCCCGCGGATTGGCAGGGGTATGACCGACTCCTCGTTCGACCCTCGTCAATTGATTGCGAGCACCAGGATCGGTGTCCTGGCCACGATCAAGGCCAACGGGATGCCGCAGCTCTCACCGGTGACCCCGTGGTACGACCGGACCACCGAGACCATCTACGTGTCGATCACCGCGAACCGCGCGAAGACCGCCAACCTGCGCCGCGACCCGCGCGCCGCCCTGGAGGTGACCAGCCCCGACGGCTGGGCCTGGGCGACGGCCGAGGGCACGGTGACGCTGACCGGCCCGGGCGACGACCCGAACGGCCCCGAGGTGCAGGCCCTCGTCGACTACTACCGTGGCGCGGCCGGCGAGCACCCCGACTGGGACGAGTACCGGCAGGTGATGGTCGACGACCGCCGGGTCCTGATGGCCCTCGCGGTCGACCACGTCTACGGCGCCAAACTGCGCTGACGGGCGCAGCGAGGTGCCGGGCGGCGCGCCGGTTAATTGCGTTGTGAGCCGGCCGCGCCGTACCCAAGAATGGTGACCGGCCCCGGCGGTTTCAGAAGAAAGCGCGCCAGCAGCGGGCGCACAGGCGATCAAACCAGGCTTGTCCGCTGCCATCATCCGCGACCGATGCTTCCCATCGGAACCGCTACGGGGCCTCCCATTCTTTGTGTCAATGCTTTCTGTGAAACAGGTAATGAGGTGTTCCCCGATGACCGACGAGGTGATCATTCGTAGTGGTTTCCGTGGCCTTCGCTACGTCGACGGCCGGTTCGACCAGGTTCTGGAGCCGGGCCGGTACGAGCTGCCCCGGCGCCGCCGGCTGGGCGGCCGGGTGGCGACGGTCGACGTCGTCCAGATCGACCTGCGCGAGCGTGAGCTCAACATCAAGGGCCAGGAGATCCTGACCGCCGACAAGGTCGCCGTCCGGGTCAACATCATCACGCATTTCCGGGTCACCGATCCGGTGGCCGCCGTCGAGCGGGTGTCCGACTACAGCGACCGCGTCTACAGCGACGTGCAGCTCGCCGCCCGCCGGTCGCTCGCGTCGATGACCCTGGAGGCCATCCTCACCAACCGCAACCAGCTCTCCGAGGACATCCTGCGCGACGTCGAGGGCGTGTCGGCGGGCTACGGCGTGCAGATCATCCGTGCCGACGTGAAGGACCTGGTGTTCCCGGGCAACCTCCAGGACGTCATGAACCGGGTGCTCACCGCGCAGCGTCTGGCCGAGGCACAGATGGTCGAGGCCCGTACCAAGGCTGACCGGGAACTGCTGGAGGCGACCTCGCGTGCCGACGCCGCACGGCTCGCCGCCGAGGCGGACGCTGAGGCCAAGCGCATCCGCGCCGACGCCGAGGTCGACGCCCTGCGCCGCCTCGCCGACGCCGCCGAGGCGTACGCGCAGCACCCGGCCCTGCTGCGGCTGCGGGAGCTGGAGACCCTCGGCGCGCTCGGCGCGAACGCGTCCGCGCGCCTGTACATCGGCTTCGACAAGCACGTGAACGAGTAAGGGACCTCAACTCCGGCGGTGGCGCGGCCGATCAAGGACGTCGCGCCATCACACACCGCCCGGACCGCGGAGGTTCCCGTCATGCGTCTCGTCCTGCCGGCACGCAGGCGGCGCACCGTTGTCGCAGCCGGTGCCGTCGCGCTGGTCGCGGCGATCACGACCGCGCTGTTCCTGAAGACCGGCCCGTCCGCGGCGACCTGGCAGACCCTGTCCGGCAGCCCGACGTGCGACTGCATCGTCAAGGACAGCAGCACCGGCCGGTACCGGGCGGTCTTCGGATATGTCAGCGACGCGAGCGGGCCGGGCACCATCGCGGCCGGCGCGAACAACAGGCTCGTGTTCTCCGGCGGCACCACCTCCACCGACGCCACAGTGGCCGCCCGCTTCTCGCCGGGCACCCACAGGGCCGCCTTCGCGACCGGCTGGGTCAGTAGGGACACCCGGGTCACCTGGCAGGTCGGCGGCAAGAGCGTGGCCGCCTACTGGAACCGCCCGGCCTGCGGCGACGACGTGAGCCTGCCGACCGGCGGCAACGGCTTCGGCCCGATCCTCGGGTTCCTGGCCGCCGGGGTGATCGCCGCGGTCGTGGCGGGCCGGCGCCGGCGCAGGGCGGCCGGCACGCCATGATGCGCGACGTGCCGCCGGTCGGGGCGCACTCCGGCGACATCGATCTCAGCCACAAAGGGACGCCGGCCGACCACCGCGCGGCCGGGGCGCGGCAGACCGGAGACCGGGACGCCACCCCCTCGCGGCACCGGGAGAAGACGGTACGGCGACGGCTGGTCGTTCTCGAGACGATCGGCGCCGTGGCCGCGTGGGTCGGCGGATATCTGCTGCTCATCGACCCGGTACGCCGTTTCGAGGTCAGCCTCGCCTCGAGAATCATCGACGGGCTCGGCGTCGACCGGATCTCCGGCGCCCTCGGCGACTCGTTCGTCGTCTTCGGACCCGAGCTGGAGCCCGTCGTCGCCGAGATGACCGGCCTCTGCTCGATGTGGGGCAGCGTCCTCGCCCTCGCCGCACTGGCCGTCGTCGCGCTCCGCCGGCGGCCGCACGCCCTGATCGGCTTCCTCTTCGCCGCCGCCTTCGTCCTCGCCGCCAACCAGCTCCGCCTCCTCGGATCCCTGCTGGCCGCCCGCTACTTCGCCGTCGACGCGCTGGTCCTCTTCCACGACGGGATCGGCGCGGTCCTCAACCTCGCCTACACGTTCGTCGGCCTCCTCATCATGATCGGGCTGACGATGTACGACGCGCGTCGTGCCGGCCGGGCCCGCCCCGGACACCCGGCCGAGCCCGCCGAGGAGCGCCGCGATCAGGGGGCACAGGCAGCCGCCGGCGTACACCGGGAGATCCCGCTCGCGCGCCGCGCGCCGTACCGGACCGCCGAGACGACCGGCCGCCTGATCGCCGTGACCGGCGCCGGGAGCCCGGCCGGCGTCGCCGTCATCCGCGCCCTGCAGGCCGCCGGCGACCACGTCCTCGCGCTGGACGCCGACCCCGACGCCGTCGGCCTGCGCCTCGCCGGCCGCGGCGCCGTCGTGCCCCGCGCCGACCACCCCGGCTACTCCACCGCCCTGCTCGCCGTCCTCGGCGAACACCGCCCCGCCGCGCTGATCTGCACCGTCGCCGAGGACTACCACGTGCTCGCCTCGTTCGAGCCGGCCGTCAACGCCCTCGGCGTCCGGACCTGGCTGCCCGACCCGGCCGCCGCCGAACTGTGCCTCGACAAGATCGCCTTCGCGACGACGCTGCACGCCGCCGGCGTCCCCCACCCGGTGACCGCCTGGACCGCCGCCGCCGCCACCCAGGTCCCCGGCCCGTGGGTGGTCAAACCGGCCCGCGGCCGCGGCCGCCGCGACGTCATCCTCGTCGACGACCCCGCCCACCTGCCGTACGCCTTCGCCACCGTCCCCGCCGCCATCGTCCAGACCCGCCTGCCCGGCCGTGAGTTCACCGCCGATGCCCTCGTCGCCCGGGACGGCACCCTGCTCGCCTGCGTGCCCCGCTGGCGCGACGAGACCCGCGGCACCACCTTCGCCTCACTCGCCGTCACCGAGGTGGTCGCGGCGGCCCTCCGCGCCGTCCGGCACACCGGCCCCGCCGGCGTGCAGGGCTTCGTCACCGACTCCGGCGAGGCCACCATCGTCGAGGTCAACCCCCGTTTCTCCGGCGGCCTGCCGCTCACCCTCGCCGCGGGCGCCGACGTCGTCGGCACCTTCCTGTCCGCCGTCCTCGATCCGGGTACTGCCGTCGCGCCCCTCGGGTTCCGCCCCGGGGTCCGGATGGCCCGCCATTTCGCCGAGGTCTACTACACCGCCGACGGAACCGCCCTCCCCGACCCCCTCGCCGCCCACCGGCCGCCGGCCGCCCCCGTGGTTCCCGCCGCCCACGGCGAGTCCCTGGCGGCGGTCAACGCTCTCGCGCCCGGAGGCGCGGGGCCCGGCTCACCTCCGTACCTCGTCGGGCTCGAGGTCCAGGACGGACGCGGCCAGGTCGCGCGCCGGCTGCAGTGAGGCCGCTTCCAGGTCGCGGAAGACCCGCTGGGCCCGCACCGCGGGCCAGTCCGGCGGCAGGTGCGAGACCGGCAGCCGCGGATCGCGCCGGATGGCGCCGAGCCATTCGGCGACGAGGCTGAGCCGGGCCGCCAGCGGATCCCCGAACGGCGACGCCCCCTCCCACCGCGCGAGAAACGCCTGATAACGCCCGGCGAGCTCGTCGAGGTCGTACGCGTCCCGGACCATCGCGCCGACATCGGTGAGCTCGTCGGCCCGGGCGTGGAAGACCCGGGCGTGCGCCGACAGCCCGAGCCCGGTGACGATCGCCTGCGCGGGCACCACCCCCGGCGCGATCCACAGCCCGCCCTGCAACGGCCCGAACCCGGACCAGGCCAGCTGGGACCGCAGGTCGTGCCGTTGCCGCTGCCAGGACTCGGGGAGGGAGAAGCAGAGCAGCGTCCACGTGCCGTCCCAGTCGTCGTTGACGGCGCCGGTCTCCCAGATGCGGCTTCGCCCGTCGTGCAGGATCGCCGCGGCCCGATCGGTGAGGCCGAAGTACATCTTGCGGCCGTGTCGCTGCCGGCGCAGGAGCCCGCGGTTGACCATGCGGGCGAGCGTGGACCGGGTGGCGTGCGAGGAGACGCCGAGCCGGCCGAGGACGTCGATGGCGCTGCCGGAGAAGACGCACACGTCCCGGTCGAGGACGAAGTCTCCGAGAAGCATCAGCAGGAGGGTCGATGGTTTCGGCGGCATGCGCTAGATGTTAGGCACTTTCTTGACGGCCGTCGAAGACAGAGCCTAACTTCGATGAACCTCACCGAGGAGGTTCCTCATGCGCAGAACCGGGCCGCTCCTACTGGCCCTCACCCTGGCCCTGACCGCGTGCGGCAACGACACGAGCGACGGCGACGACCCGATCCGGGTCGGCCAGATCGTCTCGCTCACCGGCAACTACTCGCCGCTCGGCACCGAGAACCAGAAGTCCGTGGCCCTCGCCGTCGACAAGATCAACGCCGCCGGAGGGATCGGGGGCCGGCGGATCGAACTGTCCGTCCGCGACGACAAGAGCCTGCCCGACCAGGCCGTGCTCGCGTTCAACGAACTGAAGGACGACTCCGACGCCATCATCGGGTCGCCGTTCAGCAACTCGGCGCTCGCGACCATCCCGCTGGTGGACCGGGAGGAGATCCCGTACGTCTCGCTCACCCCCGCCGACGAGCAGGTCAACCCGATCCACCCGTACGTCTTCGTCGTCCCCGCCCTGTCCGGCACCTACGCCGAGGCCGCCCTGCAGTACTTCCAGTCGGCGAAACTGACGAAGGTCGCGGTCGCCTACGACACCAAGAGCAGCTACGCGGTCGCCGGCTTCAAAGGACTGCAGGCCAAAGCCGGGCAGTACGGCGTGACCCTCGCCCCGGTCGAGGAGTTCCAGACGACCGCCACCGAGTTCAGCGCGATCTTCACGCACGTCCGGTCGTCGGACGCGCAGGCGCTGATGCTGTGGGGGACCGGGGCGCCGGCCGTCGCCATCACGAAGGGCTACGCCGCGTCCGGCCTGACCGTTCCGCTCGTGCTGACCGGCTCGCAGGCCAGCAAACTGTTCCTGGATCCGGCCGGCCCGGCCGCCGACGGCGCGGTGATCGCCAGCTCGGTCGGGGTGGTCGGCGAGCACCTCCCGGCCGGTCCACTGAAGACCGCCGTCGACGAGCTGACCAGCAGTTTTACCAGCAAGTACGGCTACCCGCCCCCGCAGTTCGCCCAGGACGGCTGGAGCGGCGTGCACCTGCTGGCCGCCGCGATCGAGAAGGCCGGCGGCCCCGACCGGAAGAAGGTCCGCGACGCGCTCGAAGGCCTGACCCTGACCACCGCGAACGGCACCTACACCTACTCCGCGACCGACCACTCCGGCCTGACCACCGACTTCATCGCGATCAACACGATCGAGGGCGGGAAGTTCACCCCCACCGACTTCACCAAGGGCCGGTTCAAGTGACGGTGGAGCTGGCCGTCGGCAACGTGTCCCGCGCGTTCGGGGGCGTCTACGCCGTCCGTGACGTGAGCCTGACGGTGCCGGCCGGCGAGCTGCGGGCCGTGATCGGGCCGAACGGCGCCGGCAAGTCCACACTGTTCGCCCTGATCGGCGGCCAGCTCGCGGTGGACGCCGGCACGGTGGCGCTCGACGGTGTCCGCGTCGAGCGCCGCCCCGCCCACCGGCGCGGCATCGGCGTCGTCTTCCAGGCGGCGCGTGTCTTCCACGGCATGACCGTCCGGGAGAACGTGATGGTCGGCGCGCACGCCATCACCCGCGCCGGGTTCCTCGCCGCCGCGCTGCGGTTGCCCCGGCATCACCGCGACGAACGCCGCATCCGCGAGCAGGCGATGGTCTGCCTCGACCGGACCGGCCTCGCCGACTGGGCGGACCGGCCCGCCGAGGAGCTGCCGCTGGGCCGGCAGCGGTCCCTGCAACTGGCCCGCGCGCTCTGCGGCGAGCCCCGCCTGCTCCTGCTCGACGAGCCGGCCTCCGGCCTCCGTGCCGGCGAACGCGAGCTGCTTTCCGACCTGATCACCCGCCTGCGCGCCGAAGGCCTCACGATGCTGCTGGTCGAGCACGACGTCGCCTTCGTCATGCGCCTCGCCGACCGGATCACCGTCCTCGACCTCGGCCGCGTCATCGCCGACGGCACCCCCGCCGAGGTCCGGGCCAACCCCAAGGTCCAAACCGCATATCTGGGGGTACGGCCGGACGAGCCCCACCTCCACGCAAGAGGCGTCGCCGAGTGACCGGCGCCATCGACATCAGCGCCCTGACCGTGCGGTATGCGGGCGCCACCGCCCTGGACGACGTCAGCCTGACCGTCCCGCACCACGGCCTGACCGCCCTGATCGGCGCCAACGGCGCGGGCAAGACCACCCTGGTCAAAGCCTTGTGCGGACTGATCCGCCCGGACCACGGCACGATCACCGTCGACGGCCGGATCGCCCACGTCCCCGAGGGCCGCGAGATGTTCCCGGACATGACCGTCGACGACAACCTGCGTCTCGGCGGCTGGCGCACCCGCCGCCGCGACACCGCCGCGATCTACGACCTGTTCCCCGGCCTGGCCGCCCTGCGCGCCCGCCGCGCCGGCACCCTCTCCGGCGGCCAGCAGCAGATGGTCGCGATCGGCCGGGCCCTGATGGCCGACCCGGACGTGCTGGTCGTCGACGAGCTGAGCCTCGGCCTCGCCCCGATGGTCGTCACGTCGCTCGTCGACCACCTCGTCACCCTGCACACCACCCGCGACCTGTCGGTCCTGCTCATCGAACAGAACGCCCGCCTCGCCCTGGACCTGTGCCACTACGCCTACGTCCTGGAGTCCGGCCGGATCGCCCTGCACGGTCCGGCCCCCATCCTGGCCCGCGACCCGCGGGTGACCGCCGCCTACCTCGGCGGCCACATCCAGGTGACCGATGAGTGACCTGATCGGGTATCTGCTGACGGGGCTCGGGATCGGGGCCGGGTTCGCGCTGGTCGGCAGTGGGCTCGTGGCCATCCACCGGGTGACGCGGGTGGTCAACTTCGCGCAGGGGGGCTTCGCGGTCCTCGCCGCCCTCCTCACGTCGACGTTGCTCAGCGCGGGACTCCCGCACGGCGTGGCCGAGTCGGGCGGCGTGGCCCTGGGCGCGCTCGCCGGCCTCGTCGTCGGAGTGATCGCGATCGGCCGCCCCGGCACCAGCCCCGGAACCTCGCTGATCGTCACTCTCGGGCTGGGCGTCCTGGCGTACGCCATCGAGGTCCTGATCTGGGGCGACCAGCCCCGATCCTTCCCGGGCCTGACCGGGGTGGCCGAGGTGGGCGACGCCCGGGTCCCCGCCCACTACCTGCTGATCCTCGCCGTGACCGCCGTCGTCTTCGCGCTGATGGCGTGGTTCTTCGCCCGCACCGATCCGGGCCGGGCGCTGACCGCGTGCGCCTCCAACCGCTACGCCGCGCAAGTCGTCGGCATCGACGTGCGCCGGATGGGCCTGCTCGCGTTCACCCTCGGCGGCGCGCTCGGCGGCCTGGCCGGCGTCCTCACCACGCCGGTGCAGCAGGTCACCTTCGACAGCGACGTCACCCTGATCGTCAACGGGTTCGCCGCGGCGATCCTCGGCGGCCTGTCCCGCCCGATGGTCACGCTCGCCGGCGGCCTGCTGCTCGGCGTCACCCAGACCGTCGTCGCGGGGTACGGCGGCGGCGCCTACCAGCTGGAGGTGGCCCTGGTGCTGATGCTCACCGTCATGATCGTCCAGGCGGCCCGCACCGGCCCGGTCCCGGAGGCGGCACGATGAACCGCTGGACGATCGGGGCCGTCGCGGCGGTCACGCTGGCGCTGCCGCCGCTCCTGCCGGAGCGTCATCTCGCGACGTTCGTGCTGCTCCTGCTGGCCGCCACGGTCACCGTCGGCGTCTCCCTGCTGATGGGGTACGCCGGACAGGTCTCGCTGGGACAGGCGTCCTTCTACGCGATCGGGGCGTACGCGGCGGCGCTGCCCGCGGTCCACGGCGTGCCCACACTGCTCGGCCTGGCCCTCGCCCCGGTGGCCGCCGCCGTCGCGGCGGTGCTGCTCGGCGCCCCGCTGCTGCGGCTGCGCGGGCACCATCTCGCGTTCGCGACCCTCGCCGTCCAGCTGATCCTGCTGTCCCTGCTGGCCCAGGCCGACTGGGCGGGCGGCGCCATCGGGCTGCAGGGCGTTCCCCGGCTCACGATCGTCGGCGTGGAGCTCCGGGACGTCGGTTACGCGTACACCGCATGGCTCGTCCTGGCCGCCGCCCTGCTGATCGCGCGCAACGTCGTCGACTCCCGCCCCGGCCGCGCCCTCCGCGCCGCCGCGACCAGCGAGACGGCGGCCGCCGCCAGCGGTGTCGCCGTCGGCCGGCACCGCCTGGCCGTCTTCACCCTGTCCGCCGCGATGGCCGGCCTGGCCGGTGGGGTCTACGCCTTCTATCTCGGCTATCTGTCACCGGGCTCGTTCCCGGTGCTGCTCTCCATCGAGTTCGTGGTGATGGCCGTGGTCGGCGGCCTGGGCACGATCGCCGGCCCGGTCGTCGGGGCCACCGTGATCGTCCTGCTGGTCCAGCTCCTGAACACTCTCGGCACCCTGCCGGGCATGCCGGACTACGCCCCGAGCGTCCTGTCCTACGCCGTCTACGCCGTCCTGCTGATCGTCTGCGTCCTCTACCTGCCGCGCGGCCTGGCCCCCGCCCTCCGCCTCCGGAGAACGGCAGACCCGAACGCCTGACATCGCGGGCCGGGTGTGTTTAGCTCCAGCTATAGTTTGTCGGTGCCTGACCAGCCGAGCCGACGATGGACGAACTTGGCGATTCGCATCATCTTCGTCTTCGACCCCTGGTCGCAGGCGGTTCTTCTGGTGGCGGGAAACAAGGCGGGCGATTGGCGGCGCTGGTATCAGGAAGCGATACCCGCGGCGGAGGCAGCTTTCGGCGATTGGCTCGCGGCGGAACGGAAACGGCGGGACGGGCAATGACCGAGTTTCATGACTGGGACGACATCCGTGCGGAACTGCACGACGGCGATGACGCGGCGCTGGTCTCGGAACGCGCCCGGACCGAAGCGTGGATCAGCGCTTTCCACCTTGCCGAGGAGCGCAAGCGTGTCGGCCTGACACAGCGGCAGGTCGCCGACCTGATGGGCGTCACACCAGGGCGGGTCAGCCAGATCGAGAACGGCGACCTCGACGTCAACGAGGTCGCGACCCTCAGCCGCTACGCCCGTGCCCTGGGCGCCACGATGCGAATCATCTTCGACTACGGCGACGACCGCCGACAGATCGCCTGACTCAGCCTGCCAGGACCTCGCGGAGGGTGGCGGCGAACGGGACCGGGTCGCCGTGCTGGCCGTACTCGCCGCCGAGGAAACCGGAGTGGTTGCCCGGGAAGACGGCGGGGGACAGGCCCAGCCGCTCGGCGACGCCGCGGGCGCTGCGGCAGGCCAGCTCGTCCGCCGACTCTGCGCCGACCGCCACGACGACCCGGGTGGGCGCGGCGCGCAGGGCGTCGAAGTCGGGCTCGTAGAGGCAGCAGGTCACCAGGTTCTGGCCGAGCAGCACGTCGTCGCGGGCGCCGTCGTCCTCGGCGGGCAGGCCGAACGTGCCCGGGTCGGGGCCGGGCTCGTCGGCGAAACCGGGCGGCACCGGGCCCTTCAGCGAGACGATCTGGATGAACTTCACCATCGCGGGGCCGAGACCGGACTTCTCGTACAGACCGCGGATGCCGCGCACCGCGGCCTCGGCGTCCTCGTGGTCGGGCGTGAACCGGACCGCGGGCGGCTCGTGGGCCACCAGCGTGCGGACGAGACCGGGATGGGCGGCGACCAGCGCGAGAGCGTTGACCGCGCCACCGCTGCTGGCGAACAGGTCGACCGGCCCGCCGACCGCCTCGATCACCCGGCGAACGTCGTCGGCGTGCTGCCCGGGCGTCGACTCGGGGGCCGGGTCGGTGCGGGTGCTGCGACCCGTACCCCGAGGGTCGTAAGTGATCACCGGCCGGTCGCTGAAGTGGCCGGCCAGGGTGACGAAACCACTCGCGTCCATCGGTGAGCCGATCAGCATCAGCGGCGCGCCGCCGGACGGCGCCGACGGCGGGCGCACGTCGTAGGTGATGACGGCGCCGGGAGCGTCCAGGGTGTGGGTCACGGGCTGGGTCATGCGACCGACCCTAACCCGGCGCGCGGGGCCGTGACGGCCCCGCGCGACATCAGCTCTCCGCAGGCCGGGTGGCGGGCCAGCGCAGCACGTCGTCGGGGATGGTGGTACGCCGGAGCGCGCGCTCGTCCCGCCCGGGGATGCCACGGCCGTGCGCGACCACGACCCGGGCCAGCTCGATCGCCCCGTGCGCCTGGAAGTGGGTGTTGTCCTGCACGCCGTCCGGATAGTTCGGTGACTCGCCGGTGTCCAGCCACAGGAACTCGTCCTTGGTCGCCTCCGGGCCCAGCGCTCCCCACCGCGCGAACGACAGCGCGGTCAGGTCGATCAGGGGCGTCCGGGTCTCCTCGGCCAGGGCCCGCATCGCGTCGGGGTACTCGCCGTGCGACAGGTAGGGCACGCCGTCCGCGGTGAACCGCCGCCGCTCGACCGGCGTGACCAGGATCGGCCGGGCCCGGGCGGCGCGTGCCCCGTCCAGGTAGAGCCGCAGGCAGTCCTGGAAGGTGGTCCACGGGAGGGTGCCGCGGGCCGGGTCGGTGGTCTTCTCGTCGTTGTGGCCGAACGACACGAGCAGCACGTCACCGGGCCGGATCGCGGTCAGTATCCGGTCGAGGCGGCCCAGGTCGGCGAAACTCTTGGAACTCGCCCCGGACAGCGCCTCGTTGACCACCCTGACATGGTGGCGCAGGAAGACGTGCAGGGCCTGTCCCCAGCCGGCCCGGGGATGGTCGGCGACCGCATAGGTGGCGGCGGTCGAGTCCCCGGCGACGAAGACGGTGGGCCGATGGCCGCCGGCGGCGGCGGGCGCGGCGGCGGTGAGGGCCCCGGCGATCGTCCCGCCGAGGCCGGCGCGGAGCAACGTTCTCCGTTGAATCTGCATGACGACACATTGAATCAAGCAACGTCGATGTAGGCAAGCGCTTTCCCGCTGGTGGAACGCGATCAATCCGGTGTTGATCAAAAGAGGGCACGATGGGATCGAATCATGTAACACGGGCGATGTAGGTTACGGTCGCCGAGACCGAATCAGAGGAGTGGTTATCGTGACGACATCCGTGGAACGGGCGCGGCCCACGGAGGACGCGGGGGCGTCGTTCACCGCACGCGAGCGGTGGTTGCTGCTGGTCGCCAGCGCCTGGCTCGTCATCGGGCTGCAGCTCGACGCCTATGCGCATGCGACCACGCCCGAGCTGGAGACGTTCTGGACCCCGTGGCACGGCGTCCTCTACTCCGGCATCGCGGTGTCCGGGTTCACCCTGTTGTGGATCATGCGATCGCGGCTGCCCGGCATCCCCACCTACCGGTCGGTGCTCGCCCTGCCCAACGCCCTGCGCCTGCCCCTGGCCGGCATGGCGTTCCTGCTGGTCGGCGGCGGCGTCGACACGCTGTGGCACAACATCTGGGGCATCGAGCGCGACATGGAGATCTTCGTCAGCCCCAGCCACGAGTTCATCATCCTCGGCATGGCCCTGGTCGCCATGGGCCCGGCGCTGATGCTCGCGGCCGGCCCCGGCGACCGCCTCGGCCTGAGCGGCGGCTTCCTGGTCGGCGTCTCCACCCTGTTCTCCGTGCTGCCGGTGCACATCTACACACTGCACGCCTCGTCGATCGGCTTCCGCCACCTGGGCAGCGGCCACGAGCCGGTCCCGGTCTTCTCGCCGGACGCCCAGCTCGTCCACGGCTACATCTTCAGCACCATCCTGCTGCTCCTGCCGTTCATCGTGATCGGCCGCCGCTGGCCGCTCCCGCTGGGCCTGCCGTCCGTCCTGGTCGCGATCATCGCCGTGCTCATGCACCTGATGTTCGACTCCCGCGACAAGTGGTGGCCGGCTCTCACCCTGGCCGCCGCCGCCTTCGCCATCGAGGCCGTCTGGCGCCTGGCCACTCCGCTGCTGAAGATTCCGTCCAACGGCCGCTGGATCCTCTTCGGCCTGCTCACGCCGCCGGTCGCGTGGGGGACGGTCCTGCTGGTCGGCAAGATCCAGGAGGGCAGCACCGGGTTCAACATCCACATGGTGACCGGCCTGCTCACCCTGACCGCCCTGACCGGCGCCGCCACCGTGCTCGTCGCCCGCAGCGTCCAGCACCTGCCCAGGTGACCGAGCGCCACCTCCCGGCCGCGGTCACCGTTCCCGGCGCCGGACCCGCGCCGATCGAACACCGTACGCGGTGGCCGATCGGCCGGGATCGGCATGAGGGAACGTCGTGGACCATGGCCGGTGCCGGATCTTGGATGATTCGCCAGCTTTCGCGGTGGGCGGTCTTCCCCGTCATACCGCGGTCGCCGGTGGCCTTCGCTTCGCGGTGGGCGATTTTCTCCGTCGTGTCGCGGTCGCCGGCAGCTTTAGCTTCGCGGTGGGCGATCTTCTCCGTCATACCGCGGTCGCCGGTGGCTTTCGCCTGTTCGGTGGCCCGCGCCGGATCTCGGACGATCCGGCAACGGTTGCGGTGGTCGATCGTTCGAGATCCATGCGAGGCGGCGGGCGGCAGCACCGACGGATCGGCTCGCCGCCGGGGCTCAGCGTCGGCGGTGGCCCGCCGGTTTGCCCGGCTGGTGGCGCTGCTGGTCACGATGGGTGGGGCGCTCACCGTCACCGGTGCGCCGGCGTCGGCGCACGCCGGAGGCCTGACGGCCGGCGACGCCCGAGGGCGGGTGGTCGCGGTGACCCCGGCGGTTCCCGGCCTGCAGATCACCGCGATCGAGGACGGCGCCCGGTTGCGGCTGCGCAACGGCACACCGGATCCGGTGACGATCAAACCCGGCGGGGGTACGGCCACACCCGCCGTGATCCCGCCCGGCGGCGAGCTGACCTGGATCGACGCACGCGCCACCCCCGACGGCCGGTCGGTCGCCGCGGGCCGCACCGTCCGGTGGACCGTCCCGCTGGACGTCGGCGGCGCCGAGGTGACGGTCACCGGCACGCTGGTGGGGGAGGAGCGTCCGCTCGCCGCACTGTGGTGGCTGGCCGCGACGGCCACCGGCCTGCTGGTGATCCTGGCAGCCCGGCGAACCCGCCGAGCCGACCTGCTCCTGGCCACGTCCGGAACGATCGCGGCCCTCGCCTCCATCACCCACGTCGTCGGCTCCACCCTGGCCGTCGAGTCGGCCCCACCGGCGGGAACGTTCCTGAACGCCGCCGGCATCAACCTGCTCGCCTGGCCACTGATCATCGGCGGCGCGGTGACCGCCTTCCGCGGCCGCGCAGCCGGAGTCCTGGCAGTCTGCGGCGGAGCGGCCCTGACCGCGATCTTCGTACTGCCCGATGTCACGTCGTTCCACCGCCCGGTCCTCCCGTTCGAGGGCCCGGCCGCCCTCGAACGCATCCTGGTCATCCTGGCCCTCGGCCTGGGCACAGGCGTGGCAGTGGCCGGCGCAGGCGTCCTCCGGAGGCTGGCCGGGGAGGCGGCCCCTAGCGACACCCCAGCGACGACGGGCGACGCATGACCGTGACCGAGCCACGCGCGCAGGGATGGGCGATGACCGTGACCGGGCCGCTCGCGCCGGGGTGGGGACCATGACCGTCGCGCTCACGCATGGGCCGGCGACCACGACCGGGCCGCTCGCGCACGGGGTGGGCAGCGCCGAAGGGCTGCCGCTGCCACTCGACCTGGTGCTGCAGGCCGGCGCCGCAACCGTGATGGTGTCGTTCCTGATCGCCGCGTTCGGATGGCGGACGCCGCGCCTGAAACCCTCCGAACCACGCCGATTCGGTGTGGCGCGCCGGCTGCGCTACCCGGTGCTGGCCCTGGCGTTGTATGTCACCGGATTCGCGCTGGCCGGCCCCCGCGAGGGGAACCCGGCCGCGCACGCACTGTTCGTCTGGCTCTGGGTGGGACTGATTCCGATCAGTGTCGTCTTCGGGCCGGTGTGGCGCGCGGTCAACCCGCTGCGCACCGTCTTCACCCTGCTGGGGCTGCCGCGCCGCGGGTTGCGGCCACTTCCGCCCGGGCATCCGCGATCGTCCTGGCCGGCGGCGGCGTTCCTGCTGGCGTTCGTCTGGTTCGAACTGCTGGCGCCCCACCACGGCGATCCGGTCACGGTCGGTCTGTGGATTCTCGGGTACGCCCTCAGCCAGATGATCATCGCGCTCTACCGGGGCGAGGAGTGGTTCGCCCGCGGCGACTGTTTCGAGGTCTACTCCGACTTGGCCGGACGCCTGAGCCCACTACGCCACCGCAAGGCCCTGTCCGGCCTGGCCCCCGCCGCCGTGCCCCGCTCCACCCCAACAGCCCCGCCCCGGGGCGCCCCCTCCTCCTCGCCGGAGCGGACGTCCTCGGTTGCCGTTTCGACCCAGGACGGCCCCTCGCCGTTGCCGGACGCGTCCTTGCCGGGCGGCACGTCATCGCCGTCTGGGGCGGCTTTGTCGGACGGCTCGTTGCCGCAGTCCGGCGCGTCCTCGTCGAGCGGTGTGATCTCCGCAGCGCTGCGGCCGGGAGCCGGTCGTGAGACGGGACGGCCACCACTCGTCGCGGCCGGGCTGGCCGGCTTCATCGCGATCTGGTGGGGATCGACCGTCTTCGACAGTGTTTCGGCGTCACCGTTCTGGACCGGCCTGACCGAACGCGCCGGTCACCCTCTGCTACTGGGATCCGCCGCCCTGATCCTGGTCTGCACCGTGGTCTTCCTGGCCCTCCGCCGGACCGCGGGCGCCACCGACGTTTCTCTGTCCCTGATCCCGATCGCGGTCGGCTACACGCTCGCCCACTACCTGTCCGTGCTGATCGTCGAGGCCCCGCGCGGCGTCCTGCTGCTGTTGGGCGAGTCCACCGCCGGTTGGGATCCGCAGCCCACCCCCGCCGTGATCGCCACAGCCCAGATCGCGCTGATCCTGATCGGTCACGCGATCGGCGTGTTCGTAGCCCACGACCACGCGCTGGAGTCCGCGGCGCAACGTCCCGCACTCGCGGTGCTCGCTGACGAACTCCCGCTGGTCCTCTTCATGATCCTCTGTACCTGGGCCGGCCTGTTCCTTCTGTTCGTCCGCTGACGAACCCGCTTCCCGCGGTCCCCGGTGAGAGTTCGCTGCCAACCGGCTTCCCCTGGCCCGCGGTGTGAGTCTGCTGGCCCGCCGGTCTCCCGCGATCCGCGGTATAAGTTTGTTGGCTCGCCGGCCTCCCGCGGTCTCCGGATTGTTTGCCGCTCGGGCGGCCCTCGCGTGATCCCCGCCGGGTCCGCTGCTTCCGGCGAGTGCCGGTGACGTAGCGGACCGGAGACGCCGGTCCTCCCGAGATCTTCGCTGACTTCTCATTGACAGAAGTATTGAGAAGAAGTCTTTGCATAGATATCTTCTCACTCATGCGTCGCAACCTGACCGACATCGACTCGCTGAAGGCGCTCGCGCACCCCCTGAGGCAGCAGATGTTCACGCACCTGAACCGTTTCGGATCCGCCACCTCCGCCGACCTCGCCGACCGCTTCGAGGCCGACCGCGGCGCCACCAGCTACCACCTGCGCCAACTGGAGCGGTTCGGGTTCGTCGAGGAGGACACCGACCGGTCCGCCGGCCGCCGCCGCTACTGGAAGGCGATTCCGCTGGACCTGCGCCTGCCCTACGAGTCGGACGACCCGGCCATCGCCGCCGCGGCCGACGCGATCGGGCGGCAGTGGTTGGACCAGGGGCAGCGGGACCTGCGCGCCTACCTGGCCGACCGGGGTGCGTTCGGCGCGTTCGGCGAGGCGGCGATGCACTCGTTCAGCAGCACCACCCTCACCGCCGACGAACTGGCCCGATTCTCCGAGGAGTACGTCGCTTTCATGAGCCGCTGGCATCGCTACCCGGCCGAGGCCTCCGACGGGGCCCGCCCGATCACCGTCCTGTTCAACGCGTTCCCCACGCCGTCATGACGCCGCTGTGGCGCAACCGCGACTTCACGCTGCTCTGGAGCGGCCAGGTGATCTCCAGCCTGGGTGCCGCGATCAGCAGCACCGCCACCCCGCTGCTGGTCCTGGCCACGACGGGCTCGCCGCTCGACGCGGGTCTGGTCGGCGCCGCGGGCACCCTGCCGCACCTGATCGCCAACCTGCCGGCCGGCCCGCTCATCGACCGGTGGAATCGTAGCCTCGTCCTGTTGATCAGCGAGATCGTCGCCGCCGTGGCGCTGCTCAGTGTGCCGCCGGCGATCTGGTTCGGCGTGTTTACGATCGCCCAGTTGTGTGTGGTCGCGTTCGTCCAGGGCCTGTGTTTCGTCTTCTTCGGTCTCGCGCAGGACGCCGCCCTGCCGATGGTGGTCCCCTCGGCGCAACTGGCCACGGCGATCGCCGCGAACGAGGCCCGCAGCCGGGGCGCCACACTGGCCGGCCCGCCGATCGGTGGGTTCCTGTTCGGCCTGGACCGGGCCGCGCCGTTCCTCGTCGACGGCATCTCCTACCTGATCGCCGCCGCGGGGTTGCTGTTCCTCCGCCGTGACCTGCAGAAACCGCCGGAAGGTCCGGCCGAGCCGCTGTGGCGGTCCGCGATCACCGGTATCCGGTACGTGTGGCGCCAGCCCCTGATCCGCGTGTCGATGCTGTTGATCGCGGTCAGCAACCTGGTCTTCCAGGCGCTGATCCTGGTCATCGTGGTGCTGGCCGGCGACCGGGGCGCCACCTCGTCCGACATCGGGGTGATGCTCGGCCTGTACAGTGCGGGCGGTCTGCTCGGCGCAGTGGCCGCGAGCCGGCTGCATCGGCACTTCTCGTTCCGTACCGTCCTGATCGGCATCAACTGGGTGTGGGCGGTTCTGCTCCCGCTGAACCTGCTGGCCACCAACCACCTCCAGATCGGCCTGATCGGGGCGCTCAGCGCGTTCGTCGGCCCACTCTGGAACGTGGTGATCATGACCTACGCCGGCGTGGTGGTCCCGAACGAGCTGCTCGGCCGGGTGATGAGCGCGGCCGGCACGCTGACCTGGGGCGTCATGCCGATCGCCTCCCTGGCGGCCGGCTTGATGCTGACGTGGACGGGCACCACGGGTTCGCTGTGGGCACTGTCCGCGATCATGTTGGCCGCCGCGATCGCGGCGACCCTCAGTCCGGCGGTACGCCGTGCGCCCACTCTGGACGAGGCGGTCCCCGTCTGACCGTTCCGGGGGGCGGATTGTGAAGGACTCATCGCGATCCGGTCCCGGTCGTGTGTCCCGGAGAACCGCCGATCCCGGGATCGTGCCAGCCCTCGCGCGGAGACGATCACGTGGCGCACGGTAGCGGAAGAGTAGCCGCCATGACACGGAACCGTTCCCGCTCCCTCGTCCTCCGGACGTTCATGGCCCTCACCCCGGCCCTGCTCGTCACCGGCGTAGCCATTGGGCTCGTCGGCGGTGGCCGCGCCAGCGAGGCCTCCGCGGGAGCCGTGCCGTCCGCCCCGCCGAGCCCCGCCTGCCTCACCGACGACCTGGACGGAACGGTCACCGGCCGCCCCGGCTCCGGCCCGCGCGAGGCGGTGCTGACCCTGACCAACACCTCCGGGCACGCTTGCGAGATCCGGGGCTGGGCGGACGTCGCCCTGGTCACCCCGCCCGGCGACGTCGTCCGGGTGCCCACCCGCAAGGTCGGCGCCGAGGGCCCGGCGATCGTCCTGGAGCCGGGCGCGACCGCACGGTCCGGCCTTCAGTGGGACACCTGCACCGCGGGCCGGGCGGGCTGCGGGGTCGGTGTGGCGTTCCAGTTCATCGCCGACCGGGAGTCCACCGGCGTGGCCGCCGACGTGGCCGAACTCCCCGAGGCCGACGGGGACGGCATCACCGTGAAGGTTCTGCGGATCAGCCCGCTCCAGGCGGCCTGACCGGCCCGGACCGGCTGAACGAGACCGTGTGTCGCTGGACCGGCCACGGCCCGTCCTGGACCCGGCTCGGCCATGCGCCGGTGTTGCCCACCCGGACGCCCCAGGTGTTCAGCGGGTCGAAGACGATCCGCTGACCATGCTCGAGGAACAGTTCCAGACCGCGAACGACGCCCCGCGCGAGGTCGGAGTCCACGTCGGTGGTGTACTCCACCCGTAGACACCGGACCGCGAACGCCCCGCCGAGGAAGTGACTGCCGATCGCCACCGGAATCGGGACGTCATCGGGAAACTCCGCCCGATAGCCCGCGAGGTCGATCCGGTCGAGGTGGCGGACGAGCATCCCGCCGTGGTTGCCGACCGAGGTGATCTCCAGGAAACCGCTGTCGACCTGCACGAAGACGTCACCCAACGCGCTCGCCGGCTCGTCGGGGCCGTCCGGATCCCGCAGGGCCACGACGACGATGTCGTGCAGGCGCTCCCGTTCGAGGACGCCGAGAACCAGCGGCCAGCCCATTGCTGTCAGCCCTGGTCGGTGTAGAGGGCGAGTACCTGGTCGGCCACGCACGCGGGCCGTTTCTCGCCTTCGATCTCCGCGCGGGTACGGACCACGATTCGTGCGCCGGAGCCGAGGGGCCGCGACTCCAGCAGGCGTACGACGCCGCGCAACCGTGACCCGGCCCGGACCGGCGCCTGGAACCGGACCTTGTCGAAGCCGCCGTTGACCACGAAGTTCACCCCGTCGACCTGCAGGATCTCGGTCAGGAACGTGACGCACAGCGACAGGGTCAGCGCCCCGTGCGCGATCGTGCCACCGAACGGGCCCTCGTCCGCGGCCCGCCGCGGGTCCACATGAATCCACTGCCGATCCCCGGTGACCTCGGCGAACCGGTCGATCCGGGACTGGTCGACAGTGTGCCAGCCGCTGGCGCCGAGCTCCACGTGTCCCAGCAGGTCGTCGATCCCCGTGAACCGTGTCATGAGCGCAGCATAGGGAACCGGCGCGCCGGGCTCAGACGATGGCGGGGCCGAACGTGTCGGACATGGCGGCGACGCCGAGGCACAGCAGCGGACCGGGAAAGGCGTCGTCGACGTCGGTCAGGTCGTGCCACTGCTGGATCACCGGGTCCCGGGAGTGCCGGTCCAGGGAGCGCAGACCCGGATCGGGTACGCGATGTCCGGCGGCGCGGAGCATGGCGGCCACCGCGTCGAGCAGCCGGCGGACCGCGGCCGCGATGTTGCCGGGCGCGGTGTCGGGGCCGGGCAGGGCGTGTTCGGTGACCCAGGCGGCCAGTTCCGGGCCGGAGACGATGTGGCCGGGGTCGCGGGTGCCGAACGTGCGCCCGTAGACGACGAGCGACGTCGTCTGGACGAGCACCTGATGGACCGGGACCCGCCGGGGCAGGGGGATCACCGGGTGTGTCGGCGCGAGCAGGATGGCGGCGCGCCGGGTGGCGGCCAGCCAGGAACCGGTGTCACCCGCCGCGACCTGGTCCGCGTACTCCCAGATGGTCGGCATCGGATGATCTTGGCGAGTCGGCGGCCGTGGGGCATCGGTCGTCGGGCCGGGCCGGGTGTCCCCCGAACGTGCGGTTTCCCGGTCACGATTAGTACATCTGATCTAATCATGGGGTAAGGTGCGGCCATGAGCATCGACAGCGGTGCAGGTCCGCGTCCGCCTCTCACCGCACGCCAGCTGCGCATCCTCGCCGTCATCGAGGAGTGGATCCGGGAGCGTGGCTACCCACCGACGGTTCGGGAGATCGGCGCGGCCGTCGGTCTCGTCTCGCCGTCGTCCGTTTCCTACCAGCTCGGCGTCCTCGAGAAACACGGCCTGATCCGCCGGCAGCCCAACAACTCGCGCGCCGTCGAGCTGTGCCGGCCCGCGCCCGAGGCGGTGGAGGAGGAGGCGCGGCTGGTGCGGATCCCGCTGCTGGGCGCCATCGCCGCCGGTGCGCCGATCCTGGCCGAGGAGCACGTCGAGGACCATCTGACCGTCTCGGCCGCGATGGTCGGCGGGGGCACGCTGTTCGCCCTCAACGTCAGGGGCGACTCGATGATCGACGCCGCGATCTGTGACGGCGACGTGGTGGTGATCCGGCAGCAGCCGGTCGCCGAGACCGGGGAGATCGTCGCCGCGATGATCGGCGACGAGGCCACGGTCAAGGTCTTCCGCCGGCGCGACGGCCACACCGAGCTGGTGCCCCGCAACCCGGCCTACCAGCCGATCCCGGCCGACGACGCGATCATCCTCGGCAAGGTCGTCAGCGTCTTCCGCCGCCTGTGACGGACGCCGCCCGCGAGACGACGCCAACCACGGGGCGGCGGCGACGGGCGGCGGCGTCGGGGTGGCGACGGGCGGCGGCGTCGGGGTGGCGACGGGCGGCGGCGTCGGGGTGGCGTCGGGCGGTGGTGACGGGCGGCGGCGGCGTCGGGCGGTGGTGACGGGCGGCGGCGTCGAGGTGGTGGCGGGGTGGCGGGAGGCTGGGCGGGCGGGGCGGTGACCGTCGCATGAGCCCGGCGGCCGCGCTGTGATCCGGTGGCGGGACCGCGTCGCGGTGCAGGGGACGGTTCGCTGCGTGGCCGTACCACCTATGGGGTCAGCGAGCGACAGGCCACGCGCTGCGGAACGTTCCCGCGCACCCGGACGGCGGGCGGATCTCGACGCCGGAGGCGTCCGCGGTGACCGACGGGATGGCGGTGACCTTGCGGATCTCCTCGAGGCAGGCCTCGAAGGCGGGCCGGAAGGCCGCCGGATCCGCGGCCGGCAGCGCGAACCGGGCCTGCACCGACTCCCAGCTGAACTGGCGGGCGTCGTCGAGGTACGTGCCGATGTAGGTGAGCCACGCGTAGACGTCGAGGGCCGTGCACGAGTGCCGGCTGAGGATGCGCACGACCTCGCTGTCGAGGGGGATCCAGCGCAGCGCCGACTTGGCGAACTCGGCGTCCAGGGTGATCGACTGCGGCGGGCCGGCCGAGTCGAGGAGGCCGTGGCTCTGACGGAGGTGGCTGGTGATCAGGGTTCCGCTGGGGCCGGGGTGCTCGCCGATCCAGCCGTGGCGCAGGGTGCGCTGGAGCTGGCCCTCGAGCGCGGTGAACCAGCCGCCGCGGACGGTCTGCTCGGAGAGGGAGCCGACGGTGGCCAGGAACGCGTAGACGCGGTGCGGGTGCAGGGTGATCGTGCGGGTGCGGCAGCGGAACGCCTCGGTGCACAGGAACATCACCAGGTGGCGGCCGAGGAGGCCGTACGGGATGCCGGCGTAGCGGCTGAACTCGCTCTCGCTGAGGCCGGAACGCCAGCTGCCGAGCCCGGCCCGGTAGTGCAGCTCCACGTCGCCGGGGTCGGTGACCGGCAGCACCAGGTCGGCGTGTTCCGGCGGGTAGAGGACGGTCTCACCGCGGGCGGAGCCGGCCGGCGGGCGGCAGACGCTGTGGCCGTCCGCCGCGTCGACGGTGATGTGCACGGCCACGTCGCCGTGCCGGAACGAGAAGCTCACGACGACAGCAACGACTGATCATGGAGAATGTGTCAGGCCGCCAGCATGCTGTGGTCGTAACGCATCCAGGTGCCCTTGCCCTCGTGCTTGGCCGCGTACATGGCGGTGTCCGCGGCGTGCAGCAGTGTGCGCAGGTCGTCGTCGGCCTCGCAGCTGGCCACGCCGATGCTGGCGTTGGCGCACACCGGAGCCCCGTCGATCATGATGGGCACGGTCATCGCCTGCAGGATCCGCTGGGCGGTGCGTTCGGCGTCGCGGGTGTCGCAGCCGCGCAGCAGCACCGCGAACTCGTCGCCGCCGAGCCGGGCCGGCAGGTCCTCGGCGCGGACCGAGGCGCGCAGCTTCTCGGCCACCCCGGCGAGCAGGGCGTCGCCGGCCGCGTGGCCGAGCGTGTCGTTCACGCCCTTGAACCCGTCCAGGTCGATGAGCAGCACCGACACGGTGCCGGGTTCGGCGTCGGCGAGAGTGGCGTCGACCTCCTCGCGGAAGTGGGTGCGGTTGGCGAGTCCGGTCAGGTCGTCGAAGAGCGCCTGCCGCCGCAGCCGGGTCTCGTGTTCCCGCAGCTCGGTGAGGGTGCTGTCGAGCTGCCCGATCAGGGTCTTGTTGTCGTGGAAGGCGAGCAGCTGCCGGGCGACGACCAGGCTGACGATGACGCCGAGGCCGCCGACGGTGCCCCACAGGCGGGCGTCCTTGTTCTCGTTCTGCGACAGCATGACGATCATGACGGAGAAGACGACCAGGATCGATCCGTACGGCAGCAGGCTGTACGGTTTGCGCCGCCG
Organism: Actinoplanes philippinensis; assembly: GCF_900113015.1. Taxonomy (GTDB): domain Bacteria; phylum Actinomycetota; class Actinomycetes; order Mycobacteriales; family Micromonosporaceae; genus Actinoplanes; species Actinoplanes philippinensis. The sequence goes on along the minus strand of NZ_FONV01000001.1, from coordinate 531,500 downwards.
CGAGCCGAACGCGTACTCGTCGAACTGCGCGATGATCTCCTGGACCCGCGGGCCGACGGCGATGAACAGCGATGGCAGGAACCGGATGGCGTAGGCGTAGGCCGGCAGTGATCCGTCGGCCTCGGGGGCGGCGAACAGGCCGCCCGCGTTGACGACGGCCGCGACGATCAGCGGGACGGCGGCGTTGCGGTGCATCGGCGCGTTGCCGCTGAGGATCATCTTGACCGCGGCGAACGCCGAGGTGAGCACGAGCGCGGCGCCGAACAGCGCGCCGATCAGGTTGGTCTCGCGGTCCTCGGTGTTGATCGCGAAGCACCACGCCACGACGGCGCCGCCGACCAGCACGGTCGCCGAGTCGAGCCAGAAGGCGAGACGTTCCCGGCCGCTGCGCCCGGCGTGCGGGTGGATCAGCATGCCGATGACGATCAGGCTGATACCGACGCCGAAGCAGGCCGACTGGACGGTCCCGCCGGCGGTCGACCACTGGCCGCCCTCCCAGAACGACTGGACGACCTGCACCGTGTCGCCGATCGTGAAGAGCGTGCCCGCGATGGTCATGAACCGCCAGAACCGCCGGATCGAGCCGGTGGCGATGCGGAAGACCCGCCAGGAGGAGTACGCCAGCAGCAGGTCGAGCGGCGGCTGGAAGGCCCAGAACACGTTGACCTGGGCGTCCGAGTGGCCCTGCAGGATGAAGAGGAGCGCTGTCCCCAGCAGTGTCCACGCCGTGGCCACCGCGAGCACCGGGTCGTGCCGTATCGATCCGCTTCCCATCACCTTGGGACTATCGGCTCCGCCCGTGGACGCCTGAGGATTGCGGCTCGAACAGCGTGATTTCATCCATCGCTACGCTGCGTGGTCTTGACAGTTTCGGCAGTTCGCCGTCAGAGTGCCAGCCTGACCTGGTATTTCTTTACGCCGCGAGGGGTTGCCGCACATGGAGCTGCATCCAGACGATCACAAAGAGTTACTGAATGGTGGCTCGGTGGTGGAACAGTGGCGGCGCAGCGACCACGCCGCCGAGGTGGCCGCCGAGCTGATGCGGATGCACGGCGGCACGGTCCCGATGAGCGACCTGCTGTGGCTGGGCGCCGAGTCGTTCCTGCCCCGTCCCTGGAAGGCCGGCCGTGCCCCGGAGCCGGTCGAGGCCGCCGTGGAGGTCTACAACCGGTGGCGCCGGCTGGAGCAGCTGCGGCTCAAGCGCCGTCAGAGGGCCGGCGAGGAGGCCGCGTAACCGAGCACCTCGGCGGCCGTCGCCTCGGCGGCACGGCAGGCGGCCGGCAGCTCGTCCGGCGGAACCGGCCGGGCCAGCACGAATCCCTGGGCGTAGTCGCAGGAGATCTCGCGCAGGTGGACCAGCGTCGCGGTGTCCTCCACACCCTCGGCCACCACCTCGAGACCCAGGTTGTGCCCGAGGTCGATCGAGCTGCGGACCATCACCTCGTCGGGGGTGCCCGGCGTGAGGTCGCCCAGGAAGATCCGGTCGATCTTCAGCTCGTCGGCCGGCACGTCACGCAGCTGCAACAGCGAGCTGAGCCCGGTGCCGAAGTCGTCGATCGACACGGTCACGCCGCTGCTGCTGATCCGGCGCAGCATGTCCACGGCCGTGCCGGAGTCGGCCATGATGCCGGTCTCGGGCAGCTCCAGCCGCAGCAGCTCCGGTGGCAGCCCGGCCGCGCCGATCGTGGCGAGCACCGTCTCGGCGAAACCGTCGTCGTCGAGCGCCCCCGGTGACACGTTGAACGACACCCGGCAGCGCCATCCGCCGGCCAGCCGGTCCGCCGCCTCCCGCGCGGCCAGCGCCAGCAGGTGATAGGTGAGCGCCGCGTCCAGCCCGCCGCGCTCGGCGACCGGCAGCAGGGTGGCCGGCATGACCGTCCCCCGGGCCGGGTGCTGCCAGCGGACCAGCGCCTCGACGCCGGTGACCAGGCCGTCGCTCAGCCGTACCTGCGGCTGGTAGTGGAGCCGCAGGCAGCCGTCCGGGTCGCCGGTCTCCAGCAGCAGCCGCAGATCGGCGAAGAGCTGCATCCGGTCGTCCTGCTGATCGGCGTCGGTGCCCGGGTCGTACACCGCGACCCCGCCGCCGTGCCGTTTCGCCCGGTACATGGCGGCGTCGGAGTGCCGGAACAGCTCGTCGGCGTCGCCGGGGCCGCTCGCCGGGCTGAGCGCGACGCCCAGGCTTCCGCTGATCGCGGCGGGCCGGCCACCGGCCGTGAAGTCGCGGTTGAGCTCGGCGACGAGCCGGTCGGCCAGCGTGGTCGCCTCGGCCAGACCGGACACCCGGGGCAGCAGGACCGCGAACTCGTCGCCGCCGAGCCGCGCCACCACGCCCGGCGCCTGGACGTGCGCGGCCAGCCGCCGCCCGGCCTCGACGAGCACCTGGTCGCCGGCATGATGGCCGATCGTGTCGTTGACCGCCTTGAACCCGTCCAGGTCGATGATCATCAGCGCTGCCGGCCCGCCCTCCAGGGCCTGGTGCAGGTCCCGCTGGAACAGCGCCCGGTTCGGCAACCCGGTCAGCGGGTCGTGCAGCGCCCGGTGGCGGCTGTCGGCCGCCTGGGCGACGAGCCGCCGCTGGTAGCCGAGCACCATCCGCATGATCATCGCGACCAGCGTCAGGCCCACGCCGAACCCCAGCGCGGTGCCGGCCAGCAGCCGGCCCTGTCGTTTACCGAGCGCCGTCACCTGCTGCTGCGCGTAGTCGTGGTAGGCCCGCGACACCTCGTCCACGTCGTTCTGCAGGGCGTAGAACGCCGGCGTGACCTGCAGGCGGTCGAACGACATGAAGTCCGGGTCGCTGTCGGCGACCTTGGCGATCAGCTGCTCGGCCAGCTCCCGGTAGGCGACCTGCCCGGCGAGCAGCCGCTGCGCGTCCTGCCGGGTCTGCGCGCCGGACGACCCGGCGATGTCGGCGAGGTTCCGCTCGGCCTCGGCGGCGATCTGGTCGAACCTCTTGCGTACCGCCACCGACGGCTCGACCTGGTAGTGGCGCAGGTTCACCTCCTGCATCGCGACCGCGATCCGGGCCTCGGTGAACTTCATGTCCACGGTCAGCGCGTCGCTCTGCATGCCGGTCGCCCGGGTGGTGTTGATCGTGCCCTGCAGCACGTACCCCGCCAGCGCCAGCAGGACGACGGCCAGCGCCACCGTCGTCAGCAGGCTGCGGCCCCGGCCACGCATGCGCCCCCACACATCCTGTTTTTCGGCAGCCGGCCGACCGGTTCAAGGAAACCGCTTCAGGTTCGGGCCGGGCGCGTCGATCGGACCGGTGAGACCACCGATCGGAGAAGGCCGTGCCCAGAAGCCTCGCCGCCCTCGCCGCCGTCGTGCTGCTGGCCGGTCTGTCCGCCTGCGGCGCGGAGGGCGCACCGGAGACGGCCGCGTCCCCGGCGGCATCGGCCGACACCATCCGGCTCGCCAGCCTCCTGCCGATCACCGGGCGCAGCAGCTACTCCGGCGAGGCGATGCTCAACGGCGCGAAACTCGCGATCGACGAGGCCAACGCTGCCGGTGGGGTGCTCGGGCGCAAGGTGGAGCTGGTGGTCGAGGACGACGCCTGTGATCCCGGCACCGCGGTCACCGCCGCCCAGACCGTGCTCAAGAAGAACGTGGTGCTCTCCGTCGGCGGCTACTGCAGCAGCGCCGTGGTGCCCACCCTGAAGATCTTCCGGGACGCCGGCATTCCGATGATCATCGCGCAGGCCAACTCGACCGACCTGATCGCGCCCCGCTACGACACCGTGTTCCTGATGTGCGGCACGGTCACCGCCGAGGCCGAGTTCGCCGTCGACTGGATGAAGAAGCTCGGCGGCACCAGGCTGGCGGTCGCCCACGACGGCACCAGCTTCCCGGTGACCCTGGCCGAGTCGACGGTCGCGCGGGCCCGCGAGGTCGGCACGCCGGCCGTGGTCAGCGAGCTGAAGCTGAGCCAGGGCTCCAGCGACTACCGGCGGATCGCCCGCTCGATCGTCGGCAGCAAGGCCGACATCGTCTACTACACCGGCTACTACGGCGAGGCCAACCAGCTGATCAAGGACCTGCGGGCGGAGGGCTACACCCGCACGGTGATCGTCGGCGACGGCGCCACCGACGGCCCGCTGCTGACCGACCTGACCGCCGAGCAGAGCCGCGACGTGTACGGCACCGCGCTGCTCGTCCCCGAGTTCATGCCCGAGCTGGGGGACTGGGCGCGGCGGTACCAGGCGGCCTACCACGAGGAGCCGGGGCCGTCGACGGCTGAGGCGTACGACGCCGTGATGGTGGCGCTCGACGCGCTCCGGCGGGCCGGCAGCACCGACGCCCAGGCGCTGCGGGCCGCCCTGGCCGCCACCGACTACCTGGGCCTCTCGGGCAAGGTCGGCTTCCGCGCCGACGGCACCCGGACCGTGCCCAAGTTCCTCATGCTCAAGGCGAACGGCAAGGTGTTCACTCTCGGCTCGTGAGCCGGCCGGGCTGCTTGTTGAGCCGGCCGGCTCACGAACTGGGGGTCAGCGCAGCGGCGGGTGCGGCAGCGTGCCCGGGACCAGCGTCGCCGGCGCCGCGGCCCGCGGGGACGCCGTGCCGAGCGGGTGGCGCCGGAACAGCCGGCCGCTGAACCGGAACCAGCCCACCGAGCCGTCCGCATCCCGCACGAAGTCGCCGCGGGTGTACGTGTCGGCGCCGTCGGGGGCCCACGCCAGCACCCGGTCACGGCGGTAGAACGGCAGCACCAGCGCCTCCTGCCCGCCGGCCCGCGCGCTCAGCCGCCCACCCGCGCCGACCAGCTCCAGCTCCAGCGAGGCCGGCGACCCGTCGGTGCCGATCTGCTGCGCCACGTAGCGTCCCTCGTAGGGCGCCAGCTCCGCCGGGGTCAGCGCCCGGGGCCGGGCCGGCAGGTTGTGCAGCCCGGCGAACCGGCTCAGCGCCCAGTCGTCGGCGAACAGCTCGGCCAGCAGCTGCGGCCCGCCCTCCGAGTTGGTCAGCACGGTCAGCGCGAAGTCACGCTCCGGCACGAACAGGAAACCGGAGTGCTGCCCGCCCAGGTCACCGCCGTGCTGCACGACCCGCGGCCCCTCGGCGGTCGGCCGCAGCATCCACGTCACCCCGGCCCCGTCGATCTCCACGAACAGCACGCCGGCCGGCCCCGGACGCCAGCGCATGGCCCGCAACGACCGCCGTTGCAGCAGCGGCGAGCCGTCGCCGAGATGGAAACGCGCCCACCGCAGCTGGTCCCGCGCGCTGGAGAACAACCCGCCGAAGGAATGCAGGCTGCGGGGGATGGCCAGCGCCTCCGGCACGGCCACGACGTTTCCCTCTTGATCAAATCCATGGGGTACGGCCACGCGCGCCCCCGGAACGTCCTGAGGCGCGAACGCGCTCTGCCGCAGGCTCAGCGGCTCCAGCACCAGTGATCGCAGGGCGTCCTCGTAGACCTGCCCGGTCGCCACCTCCAGGATCCGCCCCGCCACCCCGATCGCCGCGTTGTTGTAGGCGAACACCCGCCCCGGCTCGGTCAGCTGCGGCAGCGTGGCCATCGCCGCCACATACCGCTCCAGCGCGTCGTCACCGGAGCCGGTGTCCACGAAGGAGTCGCCGAGCCACCCCGGGCTGTGGTTCAGCGTCTGGCGCAGGGTGACCCGCCGGGACGCCGCCGCGTCCGCGGTCCGGAACCCGGGCAGGTAGCCGCGCACCGTCCGGTCCAGATCGAGGCGGCCGCGCTCGACCAGGCGCATGATCGCCGTGCCGGTGAAGGTCTTGGTGGTCGAGGCGATCCGGAAGAGGGTGTCGCCGTCGACCGGCTGCGGCGCCGACACGTCGGTCACCCCGAAGCCGCCCACATACTCCAGGCCGCGGTGGTGGAGCCCGTAGGACACCCCCGGAATCCCGTAGGCGGCCATCCCGGCCCGGATCTTCTCCTCCAGCTCCCGCACGAGGCGGGGGACCCCGGCGCCGGATCCGGCGGTGGCCGGGGAGCCGACGGCCGCGGCCGTCACCCCTCCCGCCGCGCCGAACAGCAGGGCCCTTCGCGTCACCGGCTCGCTCATCGCCCCACTCTATCCACCGCTGTCACTGGTCCGAAGATTTCGTTGACGTCGGCCGATGGCTGCCCTAACGTGCTGAGGAAAGCGCTTTCCCCCAGCGCAATCCCCATCGTCAAGTAGGAGAGTGGTATGCGACGGCGTACCTTCCTCGGCATGTCCTCCGGCCTGGGAATCGTGGCCACCGGCCTGCTGCCGGCGCCGGCCTCCGCCGGCTGGCGGCGCCCGGACCTGGTCGTGGCGGCCGACGGCACCGGTGACCACACCGCGATCCAGGCGGCGATCGACGCGGCGCCGGCCGGCGCCACCGAGCCCTTCGTCATCGGCGTACGCCCCGGCACGTACCTCGGGCAGGTGATCGTCCCGTCCGCCAAGACCCTGATCGAGCTGCGCGGCCTGGGCCGCCGCCCGGAGGACGTGGTGATCGCCGACGACCGCGCCAACGGCACCCCGAAACCGGGCGGCGGCACCTGGGGCACCTCGGGCAGCGCGTCGGTGACCGTGGACGGCGCCGGGTTCCGGGCCTCGAACCTGACCTTCGCCAACCTCTTCGACGAGGCCGCGCACCCGGAGATCACCGGCCGGCAGGCGGTCGCCATGCTCACCCGCGCCGACCGGCTGGTCTTCGAGCGGGTGCGGTTCCTGGCCAATCAGGACACCCTCTACGTCAACAGCAGCGCGGCCGGCGTGATCGCCCGGGTCTACCTGCGCGACTGCTATGTGGAGGGCGACGTCGACTTCATCTTCGGCCGGGCCACCGCGGTGTTCGACCGCTGCCGCATCCACTCGCTGAACCGGGGGAGCACCCCGAACGGGTACGTCACCGCCCCGAGCACCGACATCGGCAACCCGCATGGGCTCCTCTTCGACCACTGCCGGTTCACCTCGGACGCCCCCGCCGGGACGGTGTTCCTGGGCCGGCCGTGGCACCCGAACAACGACCCGAACGCGATCGGGCAGACGATCATCCGGCGGTCGTGGATCGGCACGCACATCCCCGACCTCGCCTGGAGCGCCTTCGGCACGTGGCCGTGGGAGGAGGCCCGGTTCGCCGAGTACCGCAACCACGGTCCCGGCGCGCTGGTCTCGGCGAACCGCCCGCAGCTGACCGGCGAGCAGGCCGCATCGAGCACGATCGAGGCGTTCCTGCGCGGCCCGGACGGGTGGAAGCCCGAGCGCTGTTAGAAAGCGGATAGACGCCCGTGCGGGTGACGACGACGGGACCGGGCCGAGAACGCCACATATTCTCGGCCGGTGCCGGTCTCTCGGAAACGTAAGAAGTCGTCGAAGTCCACCGCCGCGGTCCGGGCCGAGCGCCGGCGCGCGCACACCCGGCAGGTGCGGATGGCGCAGTCGCTGCGTGAGGTGGCCGCCGGGTACGAGCAGGGCTGGGTGATGCGTACCGAGCTGGCCCGCCCGCACGCCGCGGCGCTGGCCGCCGCCCTGCGGACCTCGTCGCGGGCCGGCACCGCCCTGGAGGACGAGCTGTGCGCCCGGCTCGGCCCGCTGCTCGCCGGCCTGGGCACGCGGCCCGTCGAGGAGTATGTCGGGCCGGACCACCTGGTCACCGCCCTGGCCGCGGTCCTGACCGAGGCGGGCGACGACGAGCCGGCCCGGCGCGTGCTGGCCACGCTGGCCGGGATCCTGCCGTCGCCGCTGCTGGCCCGGACCGGTCTGGAGTCGCCGGACCCGGAGGTGGCCGGCGAGATCCGCTGGACCGACGACCGGTACGGCAGCCGGTTCGCCGTGCTCGCCCCGTTCGTCACGCCGGAGGGCCCGGTCCGCTGGTACCTGTGGGACATCGACGCGTGCGCCTTCGTCCCGCTGACGGTGCACGCCGGTTTCTACGCCTCGCCGGAGGAGGCGCTGGCCGCCTGGCAGGTCGGGGTGGGCGCCTTCGCGGCCGGCGGCACGTCGTGGCGGCGGGTCGACGACTCGGGCCTGCTGACCGACCTGTTGCCCCGATCGCGGGAGATCTCCGCGCTCGGCGGCGAGTCGGCCGAGCAGTTCACCGAGTACCATCGCTGCCGCCGCCTGGCCGAGGTGGTCCTGGACCTGCCGCCGGTGCTGCGCCTCGACGTCCGGGAGACGGCCCTCGACCTGGGCCCGGACCAGTTCGTCGGGTGGTGGCGGCAGTGGGGCGGGGCGCCCGAGCCGGCCGGTCTGCAGGGCCTCGCCGAGGAGATCTTCGACTCGTGGCCCGCGGCGGCGCCCGCCCTCTTCGACACCTGCTCGCCGCACCGGATCGCGTCGGTGTCGCACCAGATCCGCGACGAGTACCGGGAGGGCGCCGACGAGTTGCTCGCCCTGCTGCCGGCCTGGGTGACGTGGCTGACCGAGCGCACCGCTCTGCCGCCCGAGCTGCGGGAGCGCGCGCTGGCCCGGATCGGTGACGCCGACGGCGTCGACCTCATGCGCCGGGTGGCGGAGTAGTCAGCGGCCGCGGCCCATCACCGGGCCGAACAGTCGTTGCGCCTGCTCGGGCAGCAGCGCCACGAAGGTGCCGGTCGCCCTGACCAGGATCGACGCCGGGTCCTCCGCGGTGGCGATAGTCCCGGTCGCGGTGATCACCCGCCGGTCCACGGCGGCCACCCGCGCGGTCAGCCGCAGCGGCGTGTAGAGCGGCACCGGCTGCCGATAGGCGGTGTCGAGCTGCACCGTCATGCCCGGGTGGCCGGACATGCCGCACGCGTAGCCGAGCATCTGGTCGAGCAGCATCGCGCTGACCCCGCCGTGCGCGAAGCTGGGCGGCCCCTCGAAGGCCCGGCCGAGCGTGCACGAGCCGACCGCGACGTCACCGTCCCGGTGGATCTCCAGAGGCGGCGCGAACGCGCTGCCACCCCCGGTCACCGGGTTGTAGAGGCGCACCCCGCCGAGCAGGTCGTCGGCGGACGCGGTCTCGAAACGGCCCCGTGCCCGCTCGCCGAGGGGCGCCCCCGCCTGCCGGATCAGCGCGGCCGCCCGGAGCAGGTCGGCGGTCGGCGCCTCGGTGGCCGTCGCCTGCTCGATCAGCAGCCGCAGCGCGTCGCCCAGGTCGGTGATGGCCGCCCGGCGGGCCTGGAGTCCCTGGCCGTTCTCGATCTCGCTCACAGCAACAGGCTGCTATACGCCGCGCCATCGGACCTAGTGAATCTCATCACACTGCTATAACCTGTTCTAGTTATTGCGGAGGGGTAAACGACACGGCGGATGGGGATGCCATGGCGGTCACCGTGGAGTACGACGTGGTCGTGGTGGGTGCCGGCGCCGCCGGCATGACAGCCGCGCTGACCACGGCCCGCTCCGGGCTGAACACGGTTCTCATCGAAAAAGCGTCTGTCTACGGTGGATCGTCGGCCCGTTCCGGCTCCGGGATCTGGGTGCCGAACAACGACGTCCTGCTCGCCGCCGGCGTGCCCGACACGTTCGCCAAGGCCGACACCTACCTGGCCGCCGTGGTCGGGCCCGAGGTGCCCGCCGCCCGCCGCCAGGCCTTCCTCACCTACGGCCCGCGCGCCATCGCCTACCTGCAGAAGTGGACGCCACTGCGGTTCGCGTGGATGGAGGGCTACCCCGACTACTATCCCGAGCTGCCCGGCGGGATGCCGAACGGCCGCTCGATCGAGCCGAAGGCCCTCGACGCGAACGTCCTCGGCGACGAGCTGGCCCGCCTCAACGGCCCCTACCAGGCCAGCCCGGCCGGCACCGTGGTCTACACGGTCGACTACAAGTGGCTGTCCCTGGTCGCCCGCCACCCGCGCGGCCTGGCCGTGGCCACCGAGATCCTCTGGCGCTACCTGCAGGCGGCCGCCCAGGGGCAGAAGCCGGTCACCATGGGCCAGGCGCTGGCCGGCGGGCTGCGGGCCGGGCTGATCGCGGCCGGCGTGCCGGTCTGGCTGGACACCCCGCTGCTCGACCTGCACGTGGAGAACGGCCGGGTCACCGGGGTGCTGGCCCGCCACGACGGCGCCGAGACGCTGATCCGGGCCCGGCGTGGCGTGGTCGTCGCCAGCGGCGGGTTCGAGCACAACGAGCGGATGCGCAAGCAGTTCCAGGCCGCGCCGATCGGCACCGACTGGACCATCGGCGCCGGCTCCAACACCGGCGACGGCATCGAGGCGGGGGAACGGGCCGGCGCCGCCCTCGCCCTGATGGACGACGCCTGGTGGGGGCCGATGATCCCGCTGCCCGGCGAGCCGTGGTTCTGCCTCTCCGAGCGCACCCTGCCCGGCACCGTCTTCGTCAACCAGGCCGGGAAACGGTTCGTCAACGAGGCCGCCCCCTACAGCGACGTCGTGCACACCATGTACGCCAAGGGTCACGTGCCCTGCTGGATGATCACCGACCAGGACTACCGCAACCGGTACCTGTTCAAGGACCTGGCGCCGCTGCTGCCCTACCCCGACGACTGGTACGCCTCGGGCGCCCTGGTCAAGGACTGGACGATAAGCGGGCTGGCCGCGAAGATCGGCGTGCCCGCGGCGGCGCTGAGCGCGACGATCAGCCGGTTCAACACGCAGGCCCGGGCCGGCCGTGATCCCGACTTCCACCGCGGGGACAGTGTCTACGACGCCTACTTCGCCGACCCGGTCAACCTGCCGAGTCCGTGCCTCGCGCCGATCTGGCTGCCGCCGTACTACGCCTTCAAGATCGTCCCCGGTGATCTGGGCACCAAGGGCGGCCTGCTCACCGACGCCCGCGCCCGCGTGACGCGCCCCGACGGCACGGTCATCCCCGGCCTGTACGCGGCCGGCAATGCCAGCGCCGCCGTCATGGGCCACAGCTACGCCGGCGCCGGATCGACCCTCGGCCCGGCGATGACCTTCGGACACGTGGCCGGCCTCGACATCGCGGCCGGCGCCTGACCGTCAGCGATCGACAGGAGGAACATCATGCCCAAGGTGACCGTCTCGGCGAACTCCGCGGCCGAGCCCGACAAGGTGTGGCAGGTCGTCACCGATCTGCCCCGGACCCCCGAGTGGAACAGCATGCACCAGGGCTTCACCGGTGACCTGCCGGCCGCGGTGACGGAGGGCGCCACGTACAAGCAGAAGGTGAAGCTGATGGGCATGCCCGCCGAGATGGCCTGGAAGGTCGTCACGGCCGACGCCCCGCATCACCTGGAGATGGCCGGCGACGGCCCGATGGGCGTCAAGGCCAAGAACCGTTTCCTGATCGAGCCCGACGGGGCCGGTTCGAAGATCACCTACGAGATGGAGTTCGCCGGCCCGGCCCTGAACGGCCCGATGGCCGCGATGCTGGAGAAGCAGGCCGGCCCGGCCGCCAAGCAGGCCCTCGAGAAGCTGACCGCCCTGGTCGCCTGACGGCGGCGCGGCCCGGACCCGGCCCGGCGCGACTCGAGGCCGGGCCGGGTGGGCTGCGCGTGGCGCGGGACCGTCAGTGCAGCAGCAGGCGGGTGGCCAGCTCCAGGTGGTTGACCACGTCGTTGGCGGACGCCCGGCGGGTCACCCAGGCCACCAGGTTGGACAGCCACACGTCGCCGATCACCCGCGCCTTCGCCCGGTCGTCGGCGGACGGCTCGACGTCGGCGTCGGCGTGCATGGCGCGGGTGAACATGTCCTCCATCAGCCGGGCCACCGCGTTGACCTCGGCCGACGCCGACGGGTCGGCGAACATGAAGGCCCGCGTCATGGCCTCGGCGAGCAACGGCTCCCGCTGCATGGCCCGGGTCATCCGGCCGAGAACGAAGATCATCCGGTCGTACGGCGTATCGCCCGGAATGGGTTTGCGCCCGAGCTTCTCCTGGATCGTCTCGAACTCCGACGCCAGCGCCGACACGAGCAGGTGGATCTTCGACGGGAAGTAGCGGTAGAGCGTGCCCAGGGCGACCCCGGCCCGCTCCGCGACCGTGCGCATCTGCACCGCGTCGTAACCGCCCTTGGAGGCCAGCGCGAGCGTCGCCTCGAGGATCCGCCGCCGCCGGTCACGCTGTGCGGCCGAACCCTGCTCGACGTCAGAGCCCGCAAGAGCACTGCGCGTAGTGGTACCCGTTCTCGCTGCTGCCATGGCCACTCCTTCTCGGTGAATCAAGCCTAGCAACGGCACGTTGCTTCCCTGTGTCGCCCGGCGGTGGCGACCGTAAACTGAAACGTGTTCTAATCAGTCTCATGGATTTCCGGCTGGACGAGACGCAGGACGCGATCGCCCGTCTGGCGGCCGAGGTGCTGGCCGGGAGTGACAAGCCGTGGGCCGATCTGGGGCAGGCCGGGCTCCTCACGCTCGCCGTTCCGGAGCGTCTCGGCGGGGCCGGTCTCGGCGTGCTGGAGACCGCGCTCGTGCTCACCGAGATCGGCCGCCGCGCCGTCGACGTCCCCGCCCTCGGCCACCTGGCGCTCGGCGTCCCGGCGGTCGCCCGCTGGGGCGCCCCGGCGCAACAGGACGACCTGCTGACCGGCCGCACCCTGGGCGCCGCGATCGCCGAGCCGGGCGACCCGCTGCCGGCCGCGCCCCGCACCACGCTCGGCCCGGACGGCACGGTCACCGGCGTCAAGACCGGCGTCACCGCCGCCGACCGGCTGCTGGTCACGGTCGCCGGCCCGGCCGTCGTGATCGTCGACCCGGCCGCTCCCGGCGTCACCCTGACCGGCGGCATCCTCTACCTGCACGACGCCCCCGTACAGCTCCTGGGCGGCGACGGGTCCGGACCACCCCGGGGCGAGGCGGCCGAGCGCGGCGGGGCGCGGGAGCGCGGTGGAGCCGTGGCGTCTGCGGATTGCCACGCCGACCTGCATCGCCTCGCACTCGCAGGGGCGTGTGCGCTGGGCGACGGAGCGCTGGCCGGGGCGCTGACGCTGACCGCGGAGCACGTGCGGACACGGGAGCAGTTCGGCCGGCCGCTGGCCACCTTCCAGGCCGTCGCGCAGCAGATCGCCGACGTCTACGTGGCGAGCCGCACCCTGCACCTCGCGGTGACCAGCGCGCTCTGGCGGCTCGGCACCGGCCGGGACGCCGGCGACGACCTGGACATCGCCGCCCAGTGGCTCACCGCCGAGGCCCCGCAGGCCGCCCGCACCTGCCACCACCTGCACGGCGGGCTCGGACTGTCGGCCGACTACCCACTGCACCGGCACACCGCGCTGATCCGGGACCTGATCCGGTTCCTCGGCGGCGGCGAGCACCGGCTGACCGTCCTGGGGGAGCGCGTGTGTTCATCGAGCTGACCGACGATCAGGCCAGGCTGCGCGACGAGCTCCGGGCGTACCTCCGCGGGGTCCTGACGCCCGCGGAGCGGGTCGTGCTGCTGCGGGAACGGCATGGCGCCGCGTTCCGCGACCTGGTGTCCCGCCTCGGCCGCGACGGGTGGCTGGGCCTGGGTTTCCCCGAGGAGTACGGCGGACGCGGCCTGGGCCACGCCGAGCAGCAGATCTTCGTCGACGAGGCGGCCCGCGCCGACGTGCCGCTGCCCGCCGTCACCCTGCAGACGGTCGCGCCGACGCTGCTCGCGCACGGTTCCGGGGAACAGCGGCGCGAGTTCCTGCCCCGGATCCTGGCGGGGGAGCTGCATTTCGCGATCGGCTACACCGAGCCCGAGGCGGGCACCGACCTCGCGGCGCTGCGGACCCGGGCCGTCCGTGACGGCGACGAGTACGTGGTGGACGGGCAGAAGACGTTCACCACCGGTGCGCACGAGGCCGACTACCTGTGGCTGGCGTGCCGCACCGACCCGGTGGCGCAGCGGCACCGCGGGCTGTCGATCCTGATCGTGGACACGCGCGATCCCGGTTACTCGTGGACGCCGATCATCACCTGCGACGGCACGCATCACGTCAACGCCACCTATCTCAGCGGGGTACGGGTGCCGGTCGCGCGCCGGGTCGGCGGTGAGGGCGACGGGTGGCGGCTGATCACCACGCAGCTCAACCACGAGCGCGTGATGCTGGGGCCGGCCGGGCGGGTGGGCGCCCTGTTCGACCGGGTGCGCGATTGGGCGTACGCCGCGGGGGTGCAGGGAAAGGCGGACGTCCGCCGCGCCCTGGCCCGCACCCACGCCGCACGCCGCGTGAACGAGCTGCTCAACTGGCAGATCGCCGGGGACGCGCCCGGCCCGGCGGACGCGTCGGCGACCAAGGTCTTCTCGTCGGAGCAGGTGCTGCGGCTCGGGCAGGAGCTGGCCGAGGTCGTCGCCCGGCACGGCGATCCGGGCGATCCGGCGACGGCCGAGCTGCTCGACTGGCTCGACGTGCACGAGCGGCGCGACCTGGTGCTGACGTTCGGCGGCGGGGTCAACGAGATCCAGCGGGAGATCATCGCGAGCGCGGGCCTGGGCCTGCCGAGAGTGCCGAGGTGAAGCCGATGACAGCGGAGAGCACCCCTGCGGCGGCGGAGTTGCGGGCGGCGGCGGACGAGTTGCGGCGGGCGGGGGAGACCGCGGCGAAACCGGGACGTGATCCGGTCAACCTGCCGATGATCCGGTCCTGGCTGGAGGCGATGGGGGACGCGAATCCGGCCTACGAGCGCGACGGCACCGCGCCACCCGCGATGATCCAGGTCTGGACGATGCGGGGGCTGGCCCCGCCGTCGACCGGCGACCCGCTCCAGGCCATGTCCGATCTCTGCGAGAGATCGGGGCTGGTCGGGGTGGTGGCGACCGACTCGGCCCAGACCTACCACCGATACCTGCGGGCCGGCGAGGAGGTCACCGTTCGCAGCCGGCTGGAGTCGGTCGACGGCCCCAAGCGAACCGCGCTGGGCGAGGGCTGGTTCATCACCACGGCGACCAGGTGGCTGGTGGGGGACGAGCCGGTCGCCGAGATGACCTTCCGGATACTGCGCTACCGGCCGGAGCCGCGGCCGGAGACACCGCCGGCCGCGCCGATCCAGCCGGTGATCACGGCCGACAACTCCTTCTTCTGGGCCGGCGTGGAGGCCGGCGAGCTGCGGATCCAGCGCTGCGGGGAGTGCGGCGCCCGGCGGCACCCGCCCGGCCCGGCCTGCCCCGCCTGCGGCTCCCTCAAGCCGGAGCACATCGTGGCCACGGGCGCCGGCACGATCCACAGCTGGACCGTGCATCACCATCCGCCGGTCCCGGGGCGGCGGGCCCCGTACACCGTCGCGCTCGTCGATCTGGAGGAGGGCCCCCGGATGGTCGCCGAGTATCGCGGCCCGCGCCCGGCGATCGGCGACCCGGTGCGCGTGGCGTTCGACTCGGGGCTGCCGGTCTGGCGCCCCGACGTGCCCACCCTGGACCCCTGGGAGCTGCACGTCACCCCCACGATGATCATCAGCACCGCGCTGGCGACCCGCGACTTCCAGAACGTCCACCACGACCGGGACGCCGCCGTCCGCCTCGGTGGCCGGGACATCTTCGTCAACATCCTCACCACGACCGGCCTGGTCCAGCGCTTCGTCACCGACCGGCTCGGCCCCGCCGTCACGATCAAGAGCATCAAGATCCGCCTGGGTACGCCGTGCCACGCCTACGACACTCTGACCTTCACCGGCCAGGTGTTCGGCGATCGGGTGGACGTGGTCGGCCGGACCGCCGCCGGGGTGCACGTCACCGGAGCCGTGGAGGTGCGGAGATGACCGCCGCGATCGCCGGGATCGGCGCCACCGAGTTCTCCAAGGACTCCGGCCGCAGCGAGCTGCGCCTGGCCGTGGAGGCGATCCGGGCCGCCCTGGACGACGCCGGCCTGCGTCCCGCCGACGTGTCCGGCCTGGTCACCTTCACGATGGACAACAACAGCGAGATCGCCGTCGCCCGGGAGCTCGGCATCGGCGAGCTGACCTTCC
Organism: Actinoplanes philippinensis; assembly: GCF_900113015.1. Classification (GTDB taxonomy): domain Bacteria; phylum Actinomycetota; class Actinomycetes; order Mycobacteriales; family Micromonosporaceae; genus Actinoplanes; species Actinoplanes philippinensis. Next base: position 515,751 of record NZ_FONV01000001.1, on the reverse strand, counting down.
TGACCCGGATCGGGTACGGCGGAGGCGCCGCGTGCGCTGTCGTGCAGCAGGCGGTCCTGGCCGTCGGCGCCGGGCTCGCCGACGTGGTGGTCTGCTACCGCGCGCTCAACGAGCGGTCCGGCCGCCGGTTCGGGCAGGCCTTCGCGTCACCGGATCCGGACTCCGGCTGGCACGCCCCGATGGGACTGGCCACGCCGGCCGCGCAGGTCGCCATGGTCGCCCAGCGGTACCTGCACGACTCGGGGGCGAGCGCCGACGACTTCGGCCGGGTCACGGTGGCGGCGCGGCGGCACGCGGCGACCAACCCGTACGCGTGGTTCCACGGCCGCCCGATCACCCTCGACGACCACCGCGCGTCCCGGTGGATCGCCGAGCCGTTGCGGCTGCTCGACTGCTGCCAGGAGAGCGACGGGGCGGTGGCCGTCGTCGTCACCTCGCTCGAACGGGCGCGGGACCTGCCCCGGCCGCCGGCGGTGGTGGTGGCGGCGTCGGCGCAGGGCAGCGGCCCCGGGCAGTACGTGATGACCAGCTACTACCGGCCGGAGGTGGGCGCGCTGCCGGAGATGGGCGTGGTGGCGCGTCAGCTGTGGGACCGGTCCGGGTTCCGGCCGCACGACGTGCGCACCGCCGTGTTGTACGACCACTTCACCCCGTACGTCCTGATGCAGTTGGAGGAGTTGGGGTTCTGCGCCCGGGGTGAGGCCCGGCACCTGATCGCGGACGGCGGGGTCGAGCTGGGTGGCCGCCTGCCGGTGAACCCGCACGGCGGGCAGCTGGGGGAGGCGTACATCCACGGCATGAACGGCATCGCCGAGGCGGTCCGCCAGATCCGGGGCACCGCCGTCAACCAGGTGCCGGGTGACGGTCCGGTGCTGGTCACCGCGGGAACCGGCGTTCCGACGAGCGGACTGGTCCTCGCCCCTAGTCTGTAATGATGAGGTTTGTCCCTATTCTGGCGCTGGCCCTGCTCGCCGGCTGCACCTCGCAGCAGGCCGAGCCGGACCCGGAGCCGTCACTGTCCGCGTCACCAGCACCGGAGACGTCCGACGAGCTGCCCGAGGCCGAGGCGCCCGGCGGCAACCTGGCGGGCGCCGGAAAGGACGCCGACTGGGACACCTTCGTCCTGCCGTGCGACGACAAGACGCAGGAGCCGATCGTCCAGCAGGTGGTGACCGGCGACGTGACCGGTGACGGCATCGCCGACGCGCTCGTCGTCCGTACCTGCGACAACGTGGGGACCGTCGAGGTCTTCGACGGCTCCTCCCCGGCGCAGCGGCCCTGGCGGATCGATCAGCCGCTGCTCAAGGGACCCCCGGCCGAACTCCGGCGCCCGTGGGTCACCGGGGTCGAGGTCACCGCCGGCGAGATCGTCATCAAGGCCAACGGCCACGCCATCGACGACGACAGCAAGACCTGCCCCAAGGACCGGCTGGTGTTCGCCTTCAAGCTGGTCGGCACCGACTTCACCCAGCTCCGGCTGCGGAACGACCCGGCCGGCAAGTGCCTGCCGGCCGGGTGACCCGATCAGTCCTGGACCCTGCCCTCGACGGCCGGGTGGTCGCCGTTGACCTTGCCGCCACCGAGCCGGGCCAGCAGGCCGGTCAGGTCGATGCCGGTCAGGTCGGTGCCGATCTGCAGACCCTGCGCCACGTTGCCGGCCACCGACTTGGTCAGCGACGTCGCCCCGTCGGTGGAGATCACGGTCAGCTTGTCGACGTTGCCGAGCGGGGCGCTGGCCGCCTCGACGACCTGCGGCAGCACCTTCACCAGCAGGTCGATCACGGCCGCGTCGCCGTACGCCGCGAACGCCTCGGCCTTCTTCGCCATCGCCTCCGCCTCGGCCTGGCCCTTCGCGAGGATCGCCGCGGCCTCGGCCGCGCCCTCCCGCTCGATCGCCTCGGCGATCGCGGTCCGCCGCCGCTGCTCCGCCTCACCCTCCTTGGCGCCCTCGATCGCGTGCGCCTCGGCCAGCGCGGCACGCCGGGCCCGCTCGCCCTCACCGGTCAGGCGGGCCTGCTCGGCCTGCGCCTGCGCGCCGGCGATGGTCGCCTGCCGCTGCGCGTCGGCGTGCAGCACCGCGGCGCTGCGGGACGCCTCGGCCTCCTGCTCCACCCGGTACCGGGCGGCGTCCGCCGGCTTGCGCACCTCGGTGTCCAGCTGACGCTGCTTGAGCTCGGCGTTCTGCTCGGCCACCTTCTGCTGCTCGGCGAGGATCTTCTGGTCGCGCTCGGCCTGCGCCAGCGGGCCGGCCGCCGCCGACTGGGCCTTCGCCGCGTCGATCTCGGCCTGGATGGCCGCCTGCTTCAGCGACAGGTTCCGGTTCGCCTCGGCGATCGCCTCCTCGGCCAGCAGCCGCTCCTGCTCGGCGGCCTGCCGGGCCCGAGCCTCGGCGATGGCCGCGTCCTTGAGCACCCGCGCCGCCTCCGGACGGCCCAGATCCTGCAGGTACGACCCCTCGGCCAGGATGTCCTGCAGCTGGAACGTGTCGAGCACCAGACCCTGGTTGGTCATCGAGTGCTCGGCCTCCTCGGCGACCGCGCTGGCGAACGCCGCCCGGTCCCGGATGATCTCCTCGATGGTCAGCCGGCCGACGATCGACCGCAGCGCGCCGGCCAGCACCTCACGGGTGAAGTCCTCGATCTCCGACTGCTGGTGCAGGAACCGCTGGGCGGCCGCGCGGATCGCGTCCTCGGTGCCGCCGACCTTCACGATCGCCACGCCGTGCAGCTCGGCCCGGATGCCCTGCTTCGACACCGCGCCCTTGATGCCGACGTCGATGCGGCGGCTGGACAGGTCCAGCGACTGCAGTTTCTGCACGACCGGCAGCACGAACACCGACGCGCCCATCACGACCTTCTGCCCGGACAGGTCGGTGCTGCTGGTGCCGTCCAGCCCCTGCGTCACCTTGCCCTTGCGGCCGGTGATGATGAACGCCTCGTTCGGCCCGGCCACCTTGATCCGGGACAGGATGAAAACCACGAGTAGTACGACCAGCAGCACTCCGCCGCCGATCGCGATCAACAATCCAGGCATCTGAGCCTTCCCTATGGTGTTTCCTCGACGATTACGCTCGTGTCGCTCGGCGCCTCGATCACGAAGACCTCGGCGCCCGCGGGGATGGCCCGGTCGGCGCGCGCGTTCAGTTTCACCGGCTGACCGCCCAGCCGGACCCGCACCTCGCCGTAGCCCGTGCCGGCCGGCACCGGCGTGACCACCACGCCGATCGAGCCGACCAGATGCTGCCGCTGCGGTGTCGCGTCGGTGCGCATGTTCCGTGCCGCCCGCGACAGGCGCCACGCGAGCCAGGCGGCGGGCACGGCGGCCAGCGCGCCCACGGCCGCCGCGATGACGATCGATCCGGCGGTACGGGCGCCGAGCACCTCGGCCGCGGCGGCGCCGGCGAACCCGAACGCCCCCAGAAAACCGGCCGCCACCTCGGTCGACACCGGCCCGCCCGCCTCCGGATGACCGAAGTGCAGAAGCTCGCCGCCGATCAGCGCGAGTGCCAGGACCGCCACGGCCACGCCGCCGATCACCAGGAACACCACCGTCGCGGTCAGCACGCGCCGTCCCCCCTGTCGTCCACCTGCACTGCCGGATGATCGGACGTCAGTCCTGATACACCGGCGCGGGCGGATCCGCCGGGCCGAGCCGCTGCTCCAGCCACTTATCGTAGATGTCCGTCCAGGTGCCGTCGGAGCGCATCCTCTCCAGCACCCCGTTGACGAACCGGGTCATGTCCTCCTGCCCCTTCGGAATGCCGATCCCGGCCGGCTCGTCGGACACCGCCTGCCCGGTCACCTCGGTCATCGGGTCCTGCGCGGCCAGCCCGGCCAGCAGGATGTCGATGGTCGAGACCGCGTCCACCTGCCCCTGCTGGAGCAGCACCAGACAGTCCAGGGTGCTGTCGGTGCTGACCGGGACCAGCTCGTACGGCTGCTTCGCGATCGTCACGATGCTGGTGCTGCCCTTGGTGGCGCACACCTTCTTCTTCCGCAGGTCCGCGAAGTCCTTGATCTTGTCGGCCTTACGGACCAGCAGCCGCTGCCGGGACGGGATGTACTCGGTGGAGAACCACACCTGCTGCCAGCGCTCACAGGTCATCGACATGGTCCGGATGACCAGGTCGACCTCCTTGCTCTGCAGTTTCGGGATGCGCTCGGCCGTGGTGATCGCCCGGAACTGCACCTTCGACGGGTCACCGAAGATCGCCCGCGCGATCTCCCGGGCGAAGTCGATCTCGAAGCCGACCAGCTCGCCGGTGCCCGGATCACGGAACCCGAAGAGGTACGCGTTCTGGTCGATGCCGACGACCAGCCGGCCCCGCTGCGCGATGTCCGCCATCGTGCTCCTCGCCGGCATGGCGCCCGGCTTCGGCATCGACGCCGGCGGCCGCAGGCTGGCCCGCGGATTGCAGGTCGGCGCCGCCGACGGCGCCGGGACCTCCGCCGGGTCCTGCACGTTCAGCGGCCGCGGCACCGTCGCCGTGGCGTCCGCCGCCACCGGCCGCGACGGCTCGTCGGAGGTGCCGCACCCGGCCGCGACCAGGGCCACCGTCAACAGGGCGGCAACCGCCCCGGTCCTCGTCCTCATCGGTACTCCCCGATCCGTGGGCGGAAACCCAGTCCGACGGCGACCATCAACCCGACCGTGAGCAGGACGAATCCCGCCGACAGGCCGGTCAGGGCGCTCCCCGCCCCGCCGGTCTGCCCGTCCACCTGCTGATTGCCGGCCGCCAGCGCGCCGGTCAGCGCCGTGTCCAGCCGGGTGAACACCGCCGGCAGGTCCTGCTCGCCGGTCGCCGTCGCCAGCTCCACCGCGCGGTTCCAGTCGCCGCCGTTGTCCGCCGCCCGTACCCCCTGATGCAGCTTGCGCCACTGGTTCGCCTCGGTGCGGGCCTGATCGATGAAGACGGCCACCCGGCTGTCGGCCTCGGTCTCGGCCAGCGCCGCGGCGAGCAGTCCACCCTGCCCGTCCACACCGATCAGCTCGTCCAGCTGGCTGACGAACTCCGTCTCGAACGTCGCCCCGCCGCCGCGCGCCACCAGCGTCAGCGACTCGTTCGCCCGCGCCTGCAGCGCCGCCCGCCCCGCGTTGGCCAGCACCAGCACCTGCTTCGCCGGGCTGCCCGGCCCGGTCTCCAGCCGCCCGGTCGAGGCGCCCAGCGCGACCACCGACCAGAGCAGCGCCAGCACGGTGACGCCGCTCGCCGCCACCAGTCCCAGGTTGAACGTGCGCCGGCTGCGGCGGGCCACCAGCACCTGCGCCCACAGCAGCGCCGCGGCGAGCAGCGCCCCGAAGAACGCGGCCAGCCAGGGGAACCCGTCGGCCTCCTCCTGCTCGCCGACCAGCCGCCGATGGGTGCTGTCGAAGACCCCCGCCGCGGCCGGCAGGATCGTCTGCTGCATCAGCCCCGACGCCTCCCGCAGGTAGGCCCCGCCCAGCGGCACCCCGTGACGCTGGTTGGACCGGGCCGTCTCGACCAGGCCGGTGTAGACGGGCAGTTGCTCGGCCACCACCCGCAGCCGCGCCGTCTCGTCGTCGTCGGCGTCCCGCAACGCGACCGTCAGCGCCGTGCTGGCCCGCGCGATGCCGTCGAGATACCGGGTCCGCAGCGTGGCGGACTCGCCAGTGGTCGACAGGAACGCCGTCGCGGCGATCGCGTCGGCCTCGGCCAGCGACCGGTACAACGTCTGCGCGTCGACACTGATCGGCGCCTTCACCTCGGCGACGTCGGTCAGCAGCGCCGACCGCTCCCGCACGTCCGCGACCGCGGCCACTCCGGTGACCAGCGCCAGCACCACCAGCCCGGCCGCGACCAGCCAGTACAGCCGGGGCGTGGGCAGTCGCTCCCGTCCGGGCGGCGCGAGCTCTCTTGCAGGCGCGAGTTGGGTCGGCACGCACACCCCCGGGTGATCAATGTGGGACGGCCACGATACGGCGACACCGTCACGGTAGGGAACCGCGTCCACACCCTCGGAGCCGGCCGGGGACCTACGCCGCGAGGTCCAGCGCCGCCAGGTAGCCGAACGTCATCGCCGGGCCCAGGGTGGCGCCGGCGCCCGCGTAACCACGGCCCATCACCGAGGCGCTCGTGTTGCCGGCCGCGTACAGCCCGGGGATCGGCGTGCCGTCGTCGCGCAGCACCCGGGCCCGCTCGTCGGTCCGCAACCCGCCCTTGGTCCCCAGATCCCCTGGCACCAGCGCGAACGCCAGGAACGGCGGTTGCCGCAGAGCGCCCAGACACGGATTCGGCCGCTGACGCGGGTCGCCGTAGTAGCGGTCGTACGCCGACTCGCCCCGCCCGAAGTCCTCGTCCCGCCCGCCCGCCGCGAACCCGTTGAACCGCTCGACGGTCGCCGCCAGCGCCTGCGCCGGCACGCCGATCCGCCCGGCCAGCTCGTCCAGGGTGTCCGCCCGGTGCGCGATCCCGGCGTCGAACCAGCGCCGGGGCAGCGGGGCCCGCGGCGCCCGCCCGGCGAACAGGTACCGGTCCCGGTACGACCGGTCGGCCACCAGCCACGCCGGCAGATGCGGCCCGCTGCCGGTGCGGCCCAGCATGGCGTGCACCACGTCCACGTACGGCGCCGCCTCGTTGACGAACCGCCGCCCGGTCCCGTCGACGATCAGGCTGCCCGGCAGGTTGCGCTCGGCCAGGCAGAAGTACGCCCCACCGGTCAGCGGCAGCGACGGGCCCCACCACGCCTCGTCCATCAGGTCCAGCGCCGCGCCCAGCCGCTGCCCCTCCTCGATGCCGAGCCCGGTGTTCCCGGCCGCGCCGACCGTCCACGCGGTGCCCAGATCCTGGTGCTCCCGGCGCATCCGCTCGTTGTGGTCGAACCCGCCGCACGTCAGCACCACCCCGCGCCGCGCCCGCACCGGCCCGTCCGGCGTGCGCACCCCGGCGACCCGGCCGTCCGCCGTCTCCAGGGCGGTCATCGGCGTACCCAGCCGCACCGGAACCCCCGCCGACCGCAGCCCGGCCCGCAGACCGGCCGCCAGCGCCTGCCCCATGGTGAGCCGCCGCCCCCGGAACCGGCCCGCCGCCAGCTTGACCGCGGTCAGCGCCGACCGCGGATGCCGCAGACCCAGCGACAGCCACCGGTAGTCGACGGCGGTCACCGCCATCCCGCTCGGCGCCGCCCGGTACGGCGGGGCCAGCGCGCCGACGTCCGTGGCGACCCGGCGCACGTCGAGCGGCCGAGGCTCGACCGTGCGGCCCTCGGCCAGCCCGCCCGGCGCCTCCGGGTGGTAGTCGGGATAGCCGGGCACCCGCGCGAACTCCAGCGGCGTGTGCCGGGTGACGAACGCCAGCACCGCCGGCCCGTGCTCGAGCAGCGCATCGCGCCGGGCCGACGGCACCTCATCACCTGCAACGTGTTTCAGGTAGGTGGCCGCCTCCGGGCCGGGCAGCCACAGGCCCCCGCCGGAGCGGGCTGTCGAACCGCCGTACGCCTCCGCGCCGTCCAGGACCACAACGCTGAGCCCATGGTGCGCGGCGGCGAGCGCGGCGGTCATCCCGGCCGCGCCGCTCCCCACCACAACGACGTCGAATTTCTCTTCGCGCAACACTAGAACAGGTTATAGTTATCCGGTTCCCGGCGCTATTCCCCGTCCCTCCCGGAGGCCCGCATGGACGTCGTGGTGGTGGGCTTCGGCGCGGCCGGCGCCTGCGCCGCCATCGAGGCCGCCGAGTCCGGAGCCGACGTCCTCGTCATCGACCGCTTCACCGGCGGCGGCGCCACCGCCATCTCCGGCGGTGTCGTCTACGCCGGCGGCGGCACCCGGCAGCAACGCGCCGCCGGCGTCGACGACACCCCCGCCGCGATGTACGAATACCTGCGCCACGAGGTCCGCGACGCCGTCTCCCCGGCCACCCTGCGCCGCTTCTGCGACGAATCCGCCGGCATGCTCGCCTGGCTCGAGGACCACGGCGTGCCGTTCGACGCGAGCCTGTGCCCGTACAAGACCTCGTATCCCACCGACCGCCACTACCTCTACCAGTCGGGCAGCGAACACGCCCACCCGTCGCCGGCGCCCCGCGGTCACCGGACCCACGCCCCCGGAACCTCCGGCGGCACCCTCCACACCCGCCTGGCGGCGGCCGCCGCCGCGCGACGAGTCCGTTTCCTCCCGCAATCCCGAGCCGTCACCCTTCTCGTCGCCACACCCCCAGACCCCCGCAGCGGTACGGCCACCCCGCCCGCCCTCTCCCGTCCCCCCTCCGGCAGCCCCCACAGCCAGCCGCCTTCCGCCGGGCCGCCCGGCAGCCACCCGCCCGTTCCCCCCGCAGCGGCCGAGCCGCCGGGCGTTTCGTCCGGCCGGCCCGCGGGGCTGTCCGAGGGCGCCGGAGGCAGCTCTGCGGACCGGCCGAGAGTTGTGGGGGTGGTCTGCCGGACTCTGGGCGGGGCTCCGGCGTGGGCCCGGGTCGCGCATCGGTGGCTGCACCGGTGGTCGGTCAAACCCGGGGTCTACGTGCCGCGGGCCGGGCGGGCGCTGCACCGGATGGTCGCCGGGATCGAGCAGCGCTACGGGCGGGAGCTGGAGATTCGTGCCGATGCGGTGGTGCTCGCCGCGGGCGGGTTCGTCTTCGACCGGGAGATGATGCGGGAGCACGCGCCCGGACATCGCGGGCTGCGGCTGGGAACTCCGGGAGACGACGGCTCCGGCATCCGGCTCGGGACCTCGGTGGGCGCGGGCACCCGGCACCTGGACCGGGTCACGCTGTGGCGGTTCCTGACTCCGCCGTCGGCGCTGCTCGGTGGCCTCCTCGTCGACCGGGACGGCCGGCGGGTCGGTGACGAGTCCCGCTACGGGGCGGCGATCGGTGACGCCGTGCGTGCCTGTCCCGGCGGGAAGGCCTGGCTCGTCGTCGACGCGGACGTGCTCCGCGAGGCGCGGCGGCAGCTCGCGTCACAGACCCTGTGGTTCCAGCGCTGGCAGAGCCGATGGCTGTTCGCCGCGCGGCGCACCTCAGCACGGACCCTCGCCGAACTGGCCCGCCGCGCCGGCATCGACGAGGCCGCCCTGGCCGGGACCGTGGCCGCCAACAACGCCGCCGCGCTGGCCCACCGCGCCGGCATCGACGAGGCCGCGGCCGCCGACAACGCTGCCGCGCTGGCCCACCGCGCCGGCATCGACGAGGCCGCCGTGGCCGCCGACAACGCTGCCGCGCTGGCTCGCCGCGCCGGCATCGACGAGGCCGCCGTGGCCGCCGACAACGCCGCCGCGCTGGCCCGCCGCGCCGGCATCGACGAGGCCGGTAAGCCGATGGAGCTGGTCCGGCCGTTGGTCACGGCGCCGTTCTCGCTCATCGACGTGTCGTTGCGTGCCGCCCCAGCTCCCATGCTGACCCTCGGTGGCCTGACCGTCGACGAGGAGACCGGCCTGGCGCTGACCCCGGCAGGAGCACCGATCCCGGGCCTCTACGCGGCGGGCCGGACAGCCGTCGGCATCTGCTCGGCGTCGTATGTCAGTGGCCTGTCACTGGCCGACTGCGTCTTCTCCGGCCGGCGCGCGGGCCGTCATGCCGCCACCGCCGATTCCGCCGCGGCCGCAGCCGCCGTTGTCGCGTCTGCTGGTTCTGTCGTCGGTGTGGCTTCCGATTCCGCCGCGCCCGCAGCCGCCGTTGTCGCCTCCGCTGGATCTGTCGTCGGTGCGGCTTCCGAGTCGGGAGAAGAGCATGATCGACGAGACTGAACTGCGAATCCTAGCTGACCGGCTTCGGGACGCGGAGCGGGACCGGGCGCCCGTCGCGCCGCTCGTCCAGCGGAATCCGGGGCTCACCGCTGACGATGCCTATGCGATTCAGCTGTACAACATCCGGCGGCGGAGTGCCGCTGTCGTCGGGCACAAGGTCGGACTCTCCTCGAAAGCGATGCAGGAGATGATGGGGGTCGATGAGCCGGACTACGGGCATCTGCTCGCCGACATGCGACTGTCCGAGACCGAGCCGGTCGACGCCACGCGATTCTGCTGTCCGCGGGTGGAGATCGAAGTGGCGTTTCTTCTCGGTGACGACCTGCCCGGCGAGGACTGCACGGAGGAGGACGTCCTCGCTGCCACGGCGGCCTTCGCGCCGTCGATCGAGCTGATCGACAGCCGGATCGCCGATTGGCGGATCAGCCTGGCCGACACGATCGCCGACAACGCCTCTTCCGCCGGTTTCGTGGTGGGTGCTCAGCGCGTACCCCCGAAAGACGTTGATCCTCGCGGCATCGCCGCGGTCCTGTGGCGTGGCGACGAGGAAGTGGCGGCCGGGCGTTCGGACGCCGTGCTCGGGAATCCGGTGACCGCGGTGGCGTGGCTGGCACGGAAGGTGGCGAGATTCGGGGTGCGGCTGAAGGCGGGGCATCTGATTCTGCCGGGCGCCTGTGCGCGTGCCGTCGATGCGCGGCCGGGCGACGAATTCCGGGCCGGATTCAGCGGGCTCGGCGAAGTGCGATTGGCGTTTGCCGATGTCAAAAAGGGGGAGCGGGAATGACGCTCAGCGCGGCGATCGTCGGATCCGGGAACATCGGAACGGATCTGATGTACAAACTCCTTCGATCGCCGGCCGTCGAGCCGCGGTGGATGATCGGCGTCGATCCGGAGAGTGCGGGCCTGCGGCGGGCGGCGGAGGCGGGGCTGGCCGCCAGCAGCGCCGGCGTGGACTGGCTGCTGGCCCAGGATCCGCTGCCTGACCTGGTGTTCGAGGCGACGTCGGCGGCGGTGCACCGGGCGAACGCGCCGCGCTATGCGGAGGCCGGGATCCGGGCGGTCGACCTGACGCCGGCGGCGGCCGGGCCCGCGGTGGTGCCGGAGGTGAACCTCGGCGAGCACCGGGACGCGCCGAACCTCAACCTGATCACGTGCGGCGGGCAGGCGACGATCCCGATGGTCCACGCCGTGTCACGGGTGACGCCGGTCGCGTACGCCGAAATCGTGGCGACCGTCGCCTCCCGCTCGGCCGGACCCGGGACCAGGGCGAACATCGACGAGTTCACCCGGACGACGAGCCGCGGGCTGGAGACGATCGGCGGCGCGGCGCGCGGCAAGGCGATCATCGTGCTGAACCCGGCGGAACCGCCCCTGATCATGCGCGACACGATCTTCTGCGCGGTGTCGCCGGACGCCGACCAGGGCGCGATCACCAAGTCGATAGTGGACGTCGCCGCCGCCGTGTCGGCGTACGTGCCCGGCTACCGCCTGCTCGACGAGCCACAGTTCGACCAGGCCGGCGACCGGACACGGGTGGGGATCTTCGTCGAGGTGGAGGGCGCCGGCGACTTCATGCCGCCGTACGCCGGGAACCTCGACATCATGACCGCGGCGGCTACCAGGGTGGGTGAGGAACTTGCGCGATCTCAGGATCACTGACTCGTCCTTGCGGGACGGGTCGCACGCGAAACGGCACCAGTTCACCGTCACCGAGGTCACCGCGATCGTGGCGGCCCTCGACGACGCCGGCGTCCCCGTCATCGAGGTGACCCACGGTGACGGACTGGGCGGGTCGTCGTTCACCTACGGGCTCAGCCACACCCCCGAACAGGAGTTGATCAGCGCGGCGGTCCGTGCCGCCACCCGCGCGAAGATCGCGTTCCTGATGCTGCCCGGTGTCGGCGTCTTCGACGACATCCGGGCCGCCGCCGGCAACGGCGCCACGGTCTGCCGGATCGCCACCCACTGCACCGAGGCCGACATCGCCGTCCAGCATTTCGGCATCGCCCGCGACCTGGGCCTGGAGACGGTCGGCTTCCTGATGATGGCGCACTCGTCACCGCCGGAACGCCTCGCGGAGCAGGCCCGGATCATGGCGGACGCCGGCTGCCAGTGCGTCTACGTGGTCGACTCGGCGGGGGCGCTCGTCCTCGACCAGGTCGGTGACCGGGTCGCCGCCCTCGTCGCCGAGTTGGGCGCCGACGCGCAGGTCGGGTTCCACGGGCACGAGAACCTGGGGCTCGGCGTGGCGAACTCGGTGCTCGCCTACCGGGCCGGGGCGAAGCAGATCGACGGCAGCACCCGGCGGTTCGGGGCGGGTGCCGGCAACACCCCGGTCGAGGCGTTCGTCGGCGTCTGCGACAAGCTCGGCATCCGCACCGGAGTCGACTTCTTCAAGATCGTCGACGCGGCGGAGGACGTGGTACGCCCGGCGATGACCGACGAGTGCAAGCTGGACCGGATGGCCCTGATCATGGGGTACGCCGGGGTCTACTCCAGTTTCCTCATGCACGCGTACGCACTCGCCGAACGCTACCGGGTCTCGGGCGCGGAGATCCTGGTGAAGGCCGGTGAACGGCGACTGGTCGGCGGCCAGGAGGACCAGCTGATCACGATCGCCAGGGAACTCGCCGCCCACGGATAGCCCGCGGGGCGAAGCTCCCCCGGATCGCTCAGCGAGAAGCAACGAAAGGCGGCATCCGCCCGTCGTGCGCGTCCGTCGTGCGCCGCCCGTCGCCCGTCGCTCGCGGTCCGTCGCCCGTCGTGCGCGGTCCGTCGCTCGCGGTCCGTCGCCCGTCGTGCGCGGTCCGTCGTCCGCGGTCCGTCGCCCGTCGTGCGCCTCCGTCGCTCGCGGTCCGCCGCCCGCCGTCCGTGATCCGCTTACGTGATCGGCTGTCCGTGATCCGTGGTCCGCCGCCCGCTGTCCGTCGTCTGCCGCCCGTGATCCGTCGCCCGTCAGTAATAGGTGACCGTGACCGAGTCGGACAACGGAACCGCCTGGCAGGCCAGGGTGTAACCCTCCGCGAAGTCCTCCTCGTCGAGGATCTCGTTGTTGACCAGGGTGACCTCGCCGCTGACCAGGCGAACCGCGCACGCTCCGCACTGACCCTGCCGGCACGAATAGGGCGGATTGAGTCCCGCGTCGATGATGACGTCGAGCAGCCGCTTGCCCGGCGCCCACGGCAGCACGTGGGTCTGCCCGTCGATCGTCACCTCGGCGACCGCGGCCCGGCTCTCGACCGGTTCCGGCTCGAATCGCTCCACCCGGATGCTCGCGGCCGCCATGCCGGCCGCGAGCAGCGCCTTCTCGGCGACGGCGACGAAGGCCTCCGGTCCGCAGATGAAGGCCTCCCTGCCGACGTACGGCGTTGTCAACTCCCTGAGTGACTCCGCGGTAGGGACACCCCGCTCACTGTCCAGCCAGTGAATCACCGGCAGCATCGCGTCGAGCCGGTCCCGGAAGATGATCGACTCGGCGTCCCGGTTGGCGTAGACGAGCACCGGGTCACCGCGCAGCGCCTTGAGGATCCCCATGATCGGCGTGATGCCCGAGCCCGCGGCCAGGAACAACAGGTCGTCGTCGAACGAGTCCGGCGTGAACGACCCGGCCGGCCCCGCCATGTCGACGGTGTCCCCGGCCCGGACGTGGTCACAGATCCAGTTCGACACCTGGCCGCCCGGCACCCGTTTCACCGTCACCGCCGGCCGGTCGTCGACCCCCGGCGCGGTGGACAGCGAGTAGCAGCGTGCCCCGGCCGGTGTCCGCACCGTCAGATACTGACCCGGCCGGTAGTCGAACGTCGTCTCCAGCACCAGCGAACAGGCATCCGCGGTCTCCGGCACCACAGCGGCGATCCGGACCGGCTGGAAGTCGGGCATCAGCTCACCTCCAGACGACCCTCACGAACCGCCCGGTCGATGCTCTCCCGCAGCTCGGGGCAGGTGGGGACGAGCGCCGTCGGCCGCCCGCCCGCCACCGCGGCCAGCCGCTCGCACGCCGGCCCGGACCATTGCACGCTGGTCTGCATGGCACTGCGTTTCCCGGCCCGCACCCGCCGCCCGCACGCCTCACACCGCACCTCCCGCAGCCCGCCGGCCAGATACTCCTCCAGCTCAGCGACATCCCGCCCCTGAGCGCCGCCGATCCGCCCATCCGTGCCGCGCTCGTCCGTGCCGCGCTCGTCCGTGCCGCGCTCGTCCGGGGCGTGCCCGTCCGCGCTGCGCCGGTCCGCGCTGCGCTCGTCCACGGCGTGCCCGTCCGCGGTGCGGCTTGCCAGGCGTTGATCGTCCACGGCGCGGCTGTCCGTGCCGCAATGGTCTGCGCCGCAATCGTCCGTGCCGCGGTTGTCAGCGCTGCGACCGTCCGCACGGTTGTCCGCGCCGAGCCTGTGCGTGCGGCGACTGTCCGTGGCGCGGTCTGTGGCGGTGTCGGGGTCCGGGGCGCGGCCAGGGGTGGCATCGGGACCAGGGGTGGCGTCGCCGCCGGCCAGGCCGGTGGCCGTCATGAGGTGGCGGCCCGGGCCTGGTTGGCGGCGACCTCGGCCTCCCACGTCTCGACCGCCCGTGTCGTGTCCACCTCGAACTCGTAGCGCGCCACCATGTCGTCGGTGATGTCCTCCACGTCGACGTAGAACTGCTCATACCACCGGCGGAGCTGGTAGACCGGCCCGTCCTCGGCGCAGAGCAGCGGGTTGTCGATGCGTGTCTTGTTCTTCCAGATCTCCACGTCCTGCAGGAACCCGACGCCGATGCCCTTGGCGAACTTGGCCGCCGCCTTGGCTGCCTGCTCGGTGCTGAGCCCGGGCAGCCGCTTCATGATCAGGCCCCACTGGAGCACGAACGAGGTCGGGCTGACCGGATAGTGGCAGTTGATCAGCACCGACTCGATGTTGACGCCGTGCCAGTCGTTGTACAGGTAGTCGATCATGTACGCCGGCCCGTAGTAGGCCGCCTCCGACCGCAGCGTGGCGTCACCCGACTGGCTGGCCGAGGCCGGCACGTCGGGCCGCGGCCGGGTCTGCAGGAACTGCGCCGCCACATGCCCCTCCATCACGTTCTTGAAGAACGTCGGGAAGGCGAAGTGGATGTAGAAGAAGTGCGCCATGTCGACGACGTTGTCAATGATCTCCCGGCAGTTGGCGCCCTCGATGAGCACCGAATCCCACGTCCAGTCGCTCCACTCCTCGGAGAAGGCACCCTCGATACGCGGGATCGCCACCTCGGGCGGCGGGGGATTGCCCTGCGGATCGTTCCACACGAACAACTGCCTGTTCTGCTCACAGGTCGTCCACGCCCGGGTACGCGCCCGCATCGGGATCCGGTGCGCGTAGGGCACCTCGACACAGCGGCCCTCCCCGTTCCACCGCCAGTCGTGGAACGGGCAGGCGATGGTGTCGCCCTTGATCGTGCCCTGGGTGAGGTCACCACCCATGTGCCGGCAGTAGCCGTCGAGCACGTTGATCCGGCCGTGGGAATCGGCGAACACCACGAGTTTCGTGCCGAACGCCTCGATCGCGTGCGGCTGCCCGTCGCGGAACGTGTCGGCGAGCCCCAGGCAGTGCCACCCCCGGGCGAACCTCGCCGGTGGTCTGCCGGCATCGATGGTGCGCGGTTGCTGGCTGATGCTCATGTCCCACTCCTGGTCCCTAGGTAGAACGTGTTCTAGTATAGGGGTCGCTCGACACGCGGCCAACCAGCCTGGAGGGATCACATGGAAGCGGTCCTCGCCGGAGTTCGGGAACTGTTACCTGTTCTGCGAGAGCACGCGCAGGAGACCGAGGACCGGCGCTCGCTCGCCCCGGAGACGGTCAAGGCCCTCGCCGAGACCGGCTTCTTCCGCCTGCTCCAACCCGCCCGTTTCGGCGGCCACGAGGCGCACCCGCTCGACTTCCTCACCTGCGTGCGTGAGATCGCCTCGGCCTGCGGCTCGACCGGCTGGGTCGCCTCGGTGGTGGGCGTGCACGCCTGGCAGCTCGGCCTCTTCCCGGATCGCGCCCAGCAGGACGTCTGGGGCGGCGACCCGGGCACCCGGATGTCGTCGTCCTACGCGCCCACCGGCAGGATCAGCCGGGTCGACGGCGGATACCGGGTCAACGGCCGCTGGAGCTTCTCGTCCGGCTGCGACCACGCCACCTGGGTGCTGCTCGGCGGCATCGTCCCGCCCGGCGACGACGGCACACCCGCCGACTTCCGGACCTTCCTGTTGCCGGCCTCGGATTACACGATCGAGGACGTCTGGCACACCGTCGGCCTGCGCGGCACCGGCAGCAACGACATCGTCGTCGACGACGCCTTCGTCCCCGAGCACCGGTCGCTCAGTTTCAACGACACCGCACGCTGCGTCTGCCCCGGCCAGGAGCAGAACCCGGGACCGTTGTACCGGATCCCCTACGCCTCGATCTTCACCTATGCGATCACCACGCCGATCATCGGCATGGCGACCGGCGCCTACCGCGCGCACGTCGACTACACCCGCGAACGGGTCCGTGCCGCCTACGCCGGGGTCAAGGCCGCCGAGGACCCGCACGCCCAGGTGCGTGTCGCCGAGGCCGCGGCCGACATCGACTCCGCCTGGTACGCCCTGCAGACCAACATGCGCGAGCTCATGGACCTGACCACCGCCGGCGCCAAGCTCCCCATGCCGCTGCGGCTGCGGATCCGCCGCGACCAGGTCCGCGGGACCGCGCTGGCGATCCGCGCCGTCGACCGTCTCTTCGAGAGCTCCGGCGGCCGGGCGCTCGCCGTCGGCACTCCCATCCAGCGTTTCTGGCGCGACGCGCACTCCGGCCGCGTCCACGCGATCAACGACCCGGAACGGGCCCTGTCCATGTACGGCCGAGGCGAGTTCGGCCTGCCGCTCAACGACGCGATGGTGTGACATGACCCTGGCCTTCCATCGGGACGGCGCCGGCTCGCCGGTCGTCCTGCTGCACGGGGGCGGACCCGGCGCGTCCGCGCTGAGCAACTTCGGGCGCACGATCCCCGCGCTCGCCCCGCACTTCGACGTCCTCGCGGTCGACCAGCCCGGATACGGAGGGTCGCTCGGTGACCCGATCACCGGGCAGTACTTCACCCACGCCGCCACCGAGCTGGCCGCCCTGCTCGACAAACTCGGCATCGACCAGGTCGACCTGATCGGGAACTCGCTCGGCGGCGGGACGGCCGTCCGCTTCGCCCTGCTCCACCCGGCACGCGCCCGGCGGCTGCTCCTCATGGGACCCGGTGGACTGTCCCTGAACGTCTTCTCCGCGGACCCCACCGAGGGGGTCAAACGCCTCGCCGCGTTCGGCCGGGATCCCAGCCGCGCAAGGCTCGCGGCCTTTCTGCGGACCCTCGTCTTCGATCCGTCCCTGATCACCGACGAGCTGATCGAGGAACGTTTCCGGGCCGCGGCGGACCCGGCCGCCATGCGGGCCATGCAGGAGATGGGCGCCTCCTTCAGCAACCCGCGGACATACGAGGAGGGGATGCTCTGGCGCGACGCCCACCGCCTGCGCCACGAGACCCTGCTCGTCTGGGGCCGCGAGGATCGGGTCAACCCGCTCGACGGCGCGCTGGTCGCCCTCAAGGTCCTCAAGAACGCCCGCCTCCACGTCTTCGGCGGGTGTGGCCACTGGGCCCACCTGGAGAAATTCGACGAGTTCAACCGCCTGGCCATCGACTTCCTCACCTCCTGATCGAGCCTCCTGATCGAGCCTCCCGATGCCCTTCACCTCCTCTATCGCGCCCGCCCCGAGTCCTGGTTCTGTGAGAGGGGACACGCCCGTGAGCAACCTCGTCCGATCCCTCGGCTACCTGCGTGTCGAAGCCACCGACCTGCCCGCCTGGCGTGACTTCGGCGTCAAGGTGCTCGGCATGACCGAGGGCCGCGGCCCCGACCCGCACGCCGTCTACCTGCGCATGGACGAGCTGCCGGCGCGTATCGTGGTGGTGCCCGGCGAGCGGGACCGGCTCGCCGCCTCCGGCTGGGAGCTCGCCGGTCCGGCCGCCCTTGACCGGCTCGCCGCCGTACTCGACGAGGCCGGCATCGCCGTCAAGCCGGCCGGCGCCGACGAGCTCGCCGACCGCCGTGTCTCCCACCTGATCAGCGCCGACGACCCGGCCGGCAACCGCCTCGAGTTCTTCTGCGGCGCCGCCCTCGACAGCCGGCCGTCGCTCAGCTCCTACGGCACCCGGTTCGTCACCGGCGGCCAGGGCATGGGCCACGTCGTCCTGCCGGCCCGCGACGACGCCGCGTCGATGCGGTTCTGGTCCGAGGTCCTCGGCTTCCGGCTGCGCGACTCGATGCGGCTGGTCCCGGAGCACCTGGGGCTGCCGGCGAGCGACGAGCCGCTGTGGATGCGGTTCCTCGGGTGCGGTCCACGGCACCACAGCGTCGCTCTCGCACCGATTCCGGCGCCGTCCGGCCTCGTACACCTGATGATCGAAACCGAGACCCTCGACGACGTCGGCCGTGCCATCGACCGGTGCGCCCGCAACAAGGCCCCGATGATCTCCACCCTGGGCCGGCACGCCAACGACGAGATGGTCTCCTTCTACGTCCGGACCCCGAGCGGATTCGACATCGAGTACGGGTACGGTGGCCTCACCGTCGACGACGACACCTGGGTCGCCCGGCAGACCACCGCGCACAGCATCTGGGGCCACCGCTTCTTCTCCGGCGGCGGGCATTGACCACCCGCCCGTCCGTGCCGGTGTCCGCGCCGTTCCGCCGGGTCTTCGGTCACTTCGGAACCGGGGTCACCGTCATCACCACGGCCGACGCCGACGGCCCCGCCGGATTCGCCTGCCAGGCCTTCGCGCCGCTCTCCCTCGACCCGCCGCTGGTGCTCTTCTGCCCGCAGAACGGCTCGGCGACCTGGCGCCGGATCCGGGCCACCGGGACCTTCTGCGTCAACATCCTCGCCTCCGACCAGCGCGACGTCTCCCGCCTCTTCGGCACCCGCGGCGCCGACCGGTTCGCCACCCTCGACTGGACGCCGGCGCCGTCCGGAGCGCCGGTCCTGACCGGAGCCTTGACCTGGGCCGACTGCCGGGTCGAGGCGGTGCATCCGGGCGGCGACCACGCCATCGTCACCGGCCTGGTCACCACCCTCGGCCCGTGCCGTGACGTCACTCCGCTGCTCTTCCATCGCAGCCGATACACCACGACCACACCGACTTCGCCGTACGAGCCACCCGAGGTCGTCGACACCCTGCTGTCCTGGCCCCGCCACACCGACTGGATCTGAGCGGGCCACCTCACCTTTGTTCCGAAGGTCCGGTAACGATCTGTCGCAGTCGCCCCGGAGTTCCGGCGGCGAGCCACCCAAGCGCCGCGTTCAAGTCCTGGTCAGGCATGCTGTCGCCGTGAGTGAGGCGGATTCGGGGACCGGCGCGAACGAGCAGTTCGTGAAAGTCGTGTTCGAGCTGCAGCAGGACGACGACGGATGGCCGCCGGTGGGCCGGGAGGGCCTATGGGCAGTGCCGGTCACGGCGGACACGGTCCGGCTGGACAACACGCCTTGGTTCGCACGCAATGTGGCCAGCGGTGATCTTTTCCGGGTTCACCGCAGCGAGGACGGTCAGTTGGTGGCCGACGAACGGTTGGAGTGGTCCGGCAACTGCACCATCCGGATCATCCCGTTCGCGGACGGTGCGCTTGGCGGGTCGCGGCAACGGGTTCTTGACCTATTCGCGCCGCTTGGAGTCACCGGTGAGGGACTTCAACAGTTCGGCATGGTCGCCCTTGACGTGCCACCTGATGCCGATCTCGCGGCGGTCAAGCGGCAGCTGCGCGACGGTGCCCGTGATGGCTGGTGGGACTATGAGGAGGGGTGCGTTGGCGACGCATGGCTGGAAGCCGAGCCGCAAGATCGAGATGTGTAGAAACGTTGCGTGAGGAGGGTCGGATCCGGCTCTCAAGTTGGGACTCGCTCCCGCACCGGCAGGCCGTCGACCAACACGTCAAGCGCGGCCCGATCCAACCTTGACGCCGCCGGACTCCCGTCCGCACGCCGATAACGCACATCGACCGGTTCACCCGGCCAAGCGACGTGTGACATGCCCAGATGTTGCCAGGTTCGCCGCAGGTACGCGGTCAACCGACTGTGGGTCATTGTCACGATGTTGGCGGATCCGCCAACCCGGCCGTCAAGATCCTGAGAATCCGCCATCGGCGATGAGAACCTGCACCCGATCGAGCGCACCCTTGCTTGGAGATAACTTGGCTAGCGCCTATAGTCATGGGCAAGGTCTGTGGGAGTCGATCGCCACTGAGGAGGTGTCCGCATGGGTAGGCTGCGGAGACGGGAATTCGCCCGCAGAGGAGGTCGGTCCATGAGCGCCGAGTCAGCGTTTGAGTGGCAGCGACCGCCCGCGGAGGGGTTTACCGCCGATGACCTTGATCAGATTCCGGATCTCCCGTCACATGCCGAGCTCATCGACGGGAGCCTCATACTCGTGAGCCCGCAAAAGCGTTTCCACATGAGAATGTTGCGTCTGCTCGAGAATGCCCTGACCGAGTGTGCGCCACGGGATCGATTTCTCGTCAGTCGTGAGATGTCGGTCGTTCTGGGCCCGAGGCAGCGGCCGGAGCCTGATCTGATCGTCATTCACGCGGATGCCGAGATCGACGACGACGCCTCATGGTATCCGGCGGAGGCGGTCGTTCTCGCGATCGAGGTCGTCTCGCCGGAGTCGCTGATCCGTGATCGGCACCGCAAACCCCAGCTCTACGCCGAGGCGGGCATCCCGTATTTCTGGCGCGTGGAGAACAGGGACGGAAAACCGGTGGTGTACGCCTACGCGCTCGACCCGGCGATCGGTGAGTACACGCCGCTCACCATCTTCCGCGAGCGGGTGCAGTTGCCCGACCCGTTTCCGCTCGACATCGACCTCACTGAGATCGAGCGGATGTGAGCTCACGTGCAATGCGAGAAATCACTCGTGTATGAGAGCCCACCGATCGAGCCGCCCCATTTGACGCAGGTCTTCGCGGCCGGGGCGTCGACCGGCCCGGCGTAATACTGATACGAGCCGGTGTCGGCGATCGGCGCGCCGCCCTGCACCTCCAGCCTCGCGGACATCGAGGTCTTCTCGTCCAGCGTGTCGGTCTTGATGGTGACCACGCAGTTCTTGCCGCCCGCCGCCCGGAAGAGCAGATAGACAGTGCCGCGTTGTGCCCCGTCCGATGTGGTCAGCGTCCTCGAGTCGATCACCTGGTATCCGTTGCCGCAGAGCACAGCCGGGTCACCGTGCGGGTTCGTCGCCGGTCCGGTGGTGGCCGGATCGTCTGTCGCGGCCGGCCGACCGGTGGTTGTCGGCCCGTTGACCGGATCGTCCTGCCCGGCCTTGGTCTTCCCGGGAGCGGCGCTACCTTTCGGCGACGCCTTCGGGCGACCGGTGACCTGGCCGCGAGGCTTGTCGGCCGCGGCACCCGCCGGGACCTGCTTGCTCTGCGACCCGGTGTCCTGCGCCTCGAGCGTCGGGTCCGGATCGTCCGTCCGGGTGCCGATGATGATCGCCACGCCCGCGAGCAGCGCCACGACCGCGGCGGCCGCGAGCGCCACGGTGACATTGCGCCGCCGCCCCGAAGCCGCCCCGGTGACGTCACCCGCGGGCACCGGTGCCCCGCCCGTCGCGAAACCGCGCCCGCCCGCACCGTCCGACATCGAGCCCGTCGCGTATCCGGATCCCGCCGTGCCGCCGGACGCCGGCCCGGTCGCGTATCCGGATCCCGCCGTGCCGCCGGACGCCGGCCCGGCCGCGTACCCGGACCCGGCCCCGCCGCCGCCCCGCATCGATCCTCCGTTGGACCCGCTCCCGGGGGCGCCGACCGAGGCTGCGCCGGATGCGAACCCGTGCGGGGCCGCCATCCCTCGCCCGGCCGTTCCGGGCCCGGCCGTAGACCCGGCCCCCGTCGGCGGGAAGCCCGACCCGCCCGCAGGTCCGGTCCCCGCTGGAAAGCCGCCAACCGGCCCGACCCCCGCCGGAAATCCTTCAGCACCGGAACGGCCAGCTGGGAACGCCCCCGCACCCGCATGTCCGGCTGGAAACGCCCCGGCACCCGCACGTCCGGCAGGGAACACCCCGGCACCGGACCGTCCGGCAGGAAACGCCCCAGTGCCGGACCGTCCGTCCGAAACCGACCCGGCACCGGACTGTCCGGCTGGGAAATCCCCGGTACCGGTCCGTCCGCCCGGAACCGCCCCGGTCTGTCCGCCCGGAACCGCACCGGTCCGTCCGCCCGGATTCGGCCCCGCACCGCCACCGTTGACCGACCCCGGCTGCGACGGCCCACCCGCCACGAGCGGCCCGGAAGCCCCCGCCCGCCGCCCACCGGGATGCGAGGGAGCGCCAGCCGCCGCCCGAGCCGCCGCGGCCAGCGCCGCCGCACTGGGAAACCGGCGCCCCGGATCCTTGGCGAGCGCCCGCATCACCACGGCGCCGACAGCCGCCGGCACGTCCGGCGGCAGCACCGGAGGCTGCCCGTGCACCAGCTGAGCCAGGACGGCTAGCGGATTGTCCCCGACGTACGGCGGCCGCCCCGTGAGACAGCAGAACGCGACAGCGCCGATCGCGTACATGTCGGTGGCGGCGGTGACAGGACGGCCCTCAGCCTGTTCCGGGGCCATGTAGTGGGCACTGCCGAGAACCACGTTCGTGCTGGTGATCCCGGTGACGCCGGTCGATCGGGCCACTCCGAAGTCGACGAGAACGATGGCGCCGCCCGGCCGTACCAGAAGATTGCTGGGTTTGACGTCCCGGTGAATGATGCCGGCGTCGTGCGCGGCCTGGAGGGCGTCGGCGACCTGCGCGACCGCCGCCATCGTGTCGGCCGGCCCGAGCCGCCCGGCCCGCTGGATCCGCGCCGACAGCGGGGTCCCGTCGATGAACTCCATCACCAGGTAGTCGAGCCCGTGCGCGCCGACCTGCGCGTTCTCACCGTAGTCGTAGACCTGCACGATCCCGGGGTGACGCAGCGCCGCCATCATCCGCGCCTCGGACCGGAACCGGGTGATGAAGTCCGCATCGGACATCAGCGCCGGGAGCAGCACCTTCACCGCGATCTCCCGCTGCAGCAGCAGGTCGTCGCCGCGCCACACCTCGCCCATGCCACCGGCGGCGATCCGCTGGGTCAGCCGATAGCGGCCGTTGAGCACGTCTCCCGGTGAAAGCACCGGATCATGCTAGTCGGCCGTGGACAGCAGCATGGGAGTGAGCCGCGCGACATGAGACTCGGGCGTTCCGAACATCTGCGCCGTCACCCAGGCCCGCCGCAGGTATCGGTGCGCGTCGTGTTCCCAGGTGATCGCGATGCCGCCGTGCATCTGCACCATCTCGGCGGCGACCGCCCGCACCGTCTCCGAGCAGGTCACCTTCGCCGCCGCGGCGAGCAGCGGGGCCTCGGCGGCGCCGTCGGCGACGGCCTGCACGGCGGCTTCGGCGGCGGACCGGGCGGCCTGGACCCGCACGTACGCCTCGGCGAGCCGGTGCTGCAGCACCTGGAACGACCCGATCGGCCGCCCGAACTGATGCCGCTCCTGAACATAGGCGACCGTCAGTTCGAGGGCGCGTTCGGCGGTGCCGAGCTGCTCGGCGGCGAGCGCGGCGCAGGCGATGTCCCGCAACTCCGGAGCCGGCCCGTCCAGCCGCCGCCCCGGAACCCCGTGCAGCCGCAGCGTCCCCAGCTGCCGGGTGAGATCGAGCGTCGCGGCGACCTCGATGCCGGTGTCCACTTCGTAGAGCGCGCCGTCGACCACGACCAGCACCACGTCCGCCGCGGGAACGTCCGGGAAGACCCCACTGACCAGGCCGTCCTCCGACACCGCCCCGGAACCCTGCCAGGCGACGGCCACGACCGTCTCGCCCGCGCAGATCGCCGGCAGCAGCCGCGCGCGGGCGTCGTCGTCACCCGAGCCGAGCAGCGCGTGCACCGCCGGCACGGTCCCCAGCATCGGCGCGGGGCTCAGCACCCGCCCGAACTCCTCCAGCACGACGGCCGCCTCACCGAGCGTCGCACCCGAACCACCGCACTCCTCCGGCACCGTCAGCCCACCGACGCCGATCTCCTTGCACAGCCGCGTCCACCCGCCCTCCGCCGCGATCTGCCCGCCGAGCAGGCCACGCACCGCCGCCCGCAGCGCCGCACGCTCCTCAACCATCAAGATCAAGACCTTCCTTCTCGGTACGGCCCACACCCGCCCCCGCCGAACGATCCCCGTCCCGTGGCAGCCCCGCGGCGTCCTCCCGGTGTCGGGCCGAAACGCGCCCGCCGGGCTGAGGCCCGTGGTCACCGGCTGTCCCGCCCGCGTTCCCCACCGGTCCCGAGGTCCGTGTGGCTGTCACCGGTGTCGCGGCGACGCTGACACACCGCTGACAGCCACACCGTTCATGCACCGCGGTCCCGGCGGCCGCTCCAGGTCCCGTCCCGACGAGCCCGGCGCGTTCCGCCGTGGCGCGGTGAGCGAGTTTCGGGGTTGTGGGTTGGGTGGGTTCTGGGGTGTGGGGTGTCGCCGCGGTGGGCCCGGTGTGTTCCGCCGTGGCGCGGTGAGCGAGTTTCGGGGTTGTGGGTTGGGTGGGTTCTGGGGTGTGGGGTGTCGCCGCGGTGGGCCCGGTGTGTTCCGCCGTGGCGCGGTGAGCGAGTTTCGGGGTTGTGGGTTGGGTGGGTTCTGGGGTGTGGGGTGTCGCCGCGGTGAGCTCGGTGTGTTCCGCCGTGGCGCGGTGAGCGAGTTTCGGGGTCGTTGGCCGGACAGGTGCAGGGGCGGCGGGTGCCGCCGCGGTGAGTTCGGTGAGGATCCGGCGGCGGTGCCAGTCGGCGGTGCCCCACGACAGGTGCAGCGCCCGCACCCGCGTCAGGTAGCGCCCGAGATCATGCTCCCGCGTGTATCCGATCGCCCCGTGCACCTGTAGCGCCGTGCGGGCCGCGAGCAGGGCCGCCTCGCCGCAGGCGACCTTCGCCGCCGACACGTCCCGGGCCGCGCTGGTCGGCACCGAGGTGGACCACTGAGTCGTGCCTCCGGAGAAGCCGGGCACGGTGCCCGCGCGTTCCCACGGGCTGTCGGCAGAACGGGACGCGGTAGCGGGAGTGCGAAGGGCATGGGCGAAATCTGCGGTGGCCGAGGGGAAGGCAGGGGCGATGCCGGGGGTGGCCGAGGGGAAGGCAGGGGCGATGCCGGGGGTGGTCGCCGGGCCGGCGGAGGCAGGGGCGCGGCCGGAAGTGGTGGCGGGGCCGGGTGTGCTGGAGCGGGAAGGTGTGGGGGCGACAGGCGGGGTGGGCTCCGCCGGGTCCGGGGCGGTGAGGGCCACGGCGGCGGCGTAGAGCAAGGGGCGGGCGAAGGACAGGGCCACGGCCACGTCGGCCAGCCGGTGGCGGATCGCCTGGAAGGAGCCGATCGGGTGGCCGAACTGGGTGCGGGTCCTGGCGTGTTCGACGGTCATCGACAGCAGGGCCTCGCCCGCTCCCAGGAGCTGGGCGGCGCAGGCCAGCGTGCCCAGGTCGAGGGCCCGCGCGATCGGGGCGGTCTCCTCGGCGATCTCACCGGGGAGGGCCTCGACGAGCCGCCGGGACGGGTCGAGGGAATCCCGCGCCGGGCCGGGGCTTGCCAGCCGTACCACCTGGTTGTCGGTGAGCAGGAGGAGATCGGCCACGTCGCCGTCGGCGGCAAGGGGCAGCGATGGTGGCGCAGCCACCGAGGCGATGATCCGGCCGTCGGCGAGTTCCGGCAGCCGGCGCCCGGAGACGAGCAGGGTGGGCGCCGCCGCGATGGACTCGGCGACCGGGCCGGGGACGGCGTGCCGCCCGAGCGTCTCGCAGACGACGGCCAGGTCGTCGACTCCCGCGTCGAGGCCTCCGAAGCGTTCCGGCACGAGCAGCCCGGTCACCCCGGCGTCGCTGAGCGACGACCACAGCCGCCGCAGCGGCCCCGGATCGCCGGCCGCCCGGGCGGAGGCCACGGCGGGAACATCCGCCCTGGTCAGCAGGGTGTCCAGGACCTCGGTGAACCGGCGCTGCTCGGCGGAGGGGGTGAGTCTCATCGGGGCAGCCCGAGTTCGCGCTGGGCGAGGATGTCGCGCTGGATCTCGTTGGTCCCGGCGTAGATCGGCCCGGCCAGCGAGAACAGGTAGCCGCCGGTCCATCCGGGGTCGATCTCCGCGAGCGGCCCGAGCGCGTCGAGGGCGGTCTCGTGCAGGGCGACGTCCAGCTGGGACCAGAACAGCTTGGTGGCGCTCGGCGCGACCGGCTCGTCGAGCGACGCGTACGCCTGCATCCGGTAGGCCCGCGCCCCGATCCAGGCGTCGGCGACCCGGCCGCCGAGGTCGCCGTGGGACGCGAGTCCCACCAGGCGGTCGGCTGCCACCGTGAACCGGCCCGGCCCGCGCAGCGTCAGGCCCCGCTCGTGCCCCGCGGTGCTCATCGCCACCCGCCACCCGTCGCCGGGCGCGCCGATCACGTCGTCGCCGGGCACGAACACGTCGTCGAGGAAGATCTCCGCGAACCCGGCCGTGCCGTCGAGCTGGCGGATCGGCCGTACGGTGACGCCCGGCGCCCGCAGGTCGAACATCAGGTAGGTCAGCCCCCGGTGACGTGCCCCGGGGCCGCTGCGGAACAACCCGAACGCCCGGTCCGCGACGACCGCCCGGGAACTCCACGTCTTCTGCCCGGACAGCAGCCAGCCGCCGTCGACGGGCCGCGCCCGGGATCGGACGGCCGCGAGGTCACTGCCGGCCTCCGGCTCGGACCAGGCCTGCGCCCACACCTGCTCGCCCCGCGCCATCGGCGGCAGGATCCGCGCGCACTGGGCCGGCGTTCCGTGCGCGAGCAGGGTCGGCGCCAGCAGGAACAGCCCGTTCTGCACGATCCGCGCCGGCGCGCCGGCGGCGAAGTACTCCTCGTCGAAGAGCAGCGCGTGCAGTGGGGGAGCGGCCCGTCCGCCGTACTCGACGGGCCACGACACGGCCGCGAGACCGGCCTCCGCGAGGGCCGCCTCCCACAACCGGTGCGCGGCGCTCCCGGCCTCGGTGTCCGGCGAGGGCAGCGGCGCCCGCGGCACGTGCCCGGCGAGCCACTCCCGCACGAGGTCCCGGAACGCGGCCGCCGGCGGGTCCAGGTCGAGGTTCATCCGGCCGCCCTCTTCATCGCCTTCGCGTCCAGCCCGGCCAGTGGATCGGCGCTGACCTCGGCGTTGTGCGAGTGCGCCACGTGATGCAGGCCGAACACGCCGTCCATCCCGGCGCGCAGGCCCATCTGGTCCTCGCACTGGTTGACCGCCCGTTTGGCCAGCGCCAGCCCGAACGGCGGCATCTCGGCGATCCGCGCGGCCAGCGCGAGGGTCTCGGTCTCCAGCGCGGCGCGCGGCACGATCCGGTTGACCATGCCGATCTCGTACGCCCGGCGCGCCCCGAACCGGTCCCCGGTGAACAGCACCTCCCGGGCGAACCGCGGCCCGAGCATCCACGGGTGGGCGAAGTACTCGACGCCGGGGATCCCCATCCGCAGCACCGGGTCGGCGAAGAACGCGTCCTCGGCGGCGACGATCAGGTCGCACACCCAGGCGAGCATCAGGCCGCCGGCCACGCAGGCGCCCTGCACCATGGCGACGGCCGGTTTCGGGATGTCCCGCCAGCGCCGGCACATGCCCAAGTAGACCTCGCTCTCCCGGGCGTACCGCCGGTCCGCCCCGGTTCTGGACGTGTGATCCCACCAGGTGACCGCGCGCCGGGGGAAGGACGTGTCGGCGTCCCGCCCGGGGGTGCCGATGTCGTGCCCGGCGGAGAAGTGGTCGCCCGCGCCGGCGAGCACGATCACGGCCACCTCGTCGTCGTCGACGGCCCGGGTGAAGGCGTCGTCGAGCGCGTAGGTCATCGCCGAGTTCTGCGCGTTGCGGTAGCGGGGCCGGTTCATGGTGACGAGCGCGACCGGCCCGCGCCGCTCGTAGCGCACCACCTCGCTCATGGAGCCTCCCGGAGCAGGTATTTGAGGACCTTGCCGCTGGCGTTGTGCGGCAGCTCGGCCCGGATCCGCACGGAGCGGGGCGCCTTGTATCCGGCGAGCCGTTCCCGGCACCAGGCGATCACCGCGTCCGGGTGCAGCTCGTGGCCGGGGCGGGCCACCAGGTACGCCCGGCCGACCTCGCCGAGCCGCTCGTCCGGCACCCCGATCACGGCTGCCTCGGCGACTCCGGCCAGCCCGGCGAGGGCCCGTTCCACCTCGGCCGGGTAGACGTTGAAGCCGCCGCAGATGTACATGTCCTTGAGCCGGTCGGTGATGGTCAGGTTGCCCTGGTCGTCGAGCCGGCCGATGTCCCCGGTGTGCAGCCAGCCGTCCGGGTCGATCGCCGCGGCGGTGGCCGCCGGGTCGTCGAGGTAGCCGAGCATCACGTTCGGCCCGCGCAGCAGCACCTCGCCGTCCTTCTCGGCGATCCGCACCTCGAAACCGGCGGCGGCGCGCCCGCTGGTGTGCGCGACGGTCAGGGTGTCGTCGCCGGGCCGGCACATGGTCGCGACGACGGCTTCGGTCAGCCCGTACGCGGTGAGGACGGTGGTGATCCCCAGCTCGTCACGGATCCGGTCGATCAGCGCCGGCGGCACTGTCGCGGCCCCGGTGACGGCCAGCCGCAACGAGGTCCGGCCGGTCCGCCCCGGATGGTCGAGCAGCCCGATGTAGAGGGTCGGCGGGCCGGGCAGCACGGTGATGTGCTCGTGCTCGATCAGCTCCCGGGCCCGGGGCACGTCGAACACGGCCTGCGGCACGATGGTCGCCCCGCTGGTCAGGCAGGCCAGCAGCCCCGCTTTCAGGCCGAAGCTGTTGAAGAACGGGTTGATCACCAGGTAGCGGTCCCGGACGCCGACGCCGCCGATGCCGGCCCAGGCCCGGGCCACCCCGAGCGACTGCCGGTGCGCGCTCATCACGCCCTTGCTGATCCCGGTGGTCCCGGAGGTGAAGAGGATGTCACCGACGTCGTCCGGGCGTACCGCCGCGGCTCTCCCGGCAGCGGTCGCAGCGGTGACCTCGCCGGCGCGGCCGAGGAAGGCGTCCCAGTCGGGCAGGGGCAGCACGAACGGCGGGAGCGACCCGGCCGGCAGCGACGCCAGGCGATCGACGCCGAGGAACGGGCCGGTGACGATCAGGCCTTTCGCGTCGCTGCGGGCCAGGATGTCGGCGGCCTCCGGGCCGGTGAACCGGGTGTTGACCGGCACCAGCGTGGCGCCGGCGCACCAGACGCCGAGAGCGGCGAGCACCCAGCGCGCGCTGTTGGGCGCCCACAGCGCGACCCGGTCGCCGGGCTCGATGCCGGACGCGATCAGCGCCCGCGCCACGGTCCGCGCCTCGTCGTGCAGCTCGGCGAAATTCCACCGGCGCTGATACGGATCGACCAGCGCGGGCTCCCGGCCGAACTCGCGCGCCGCGTGCGCCACCACCGCCGGAACGGTCTCCATCGGACCTCCCCTTTACCAAGCAAGTGCTTGGTCGGTAGCGTGAGCCTACGCGTGATCGGGGAGGCGACGCCAGTGACCGACGACGATGCGTTCCGGCGGGAGATCCGTGAGTGGCTGGCCGCCGAGGTCACCGGCGAGGTGCGCGGCGCCGGTGGGGTCGGCCGGGAGAACGAGGCCTTCGAGCAGCGGCTCGCCTTCACCCGGCGGCTCGCCGCCGCCGGATGGGGCACGCTGGCCTGGCCGGTGGCGCACGGTGGGCGCGGCGCGTCCCTGTCCCAGCAGGTCATCTTCCATGAGGAGTACGCGAGAGCCGGCGCCCCGAGCCGGGTGGACCACATCGGCACCACCATGGTCGGCCCGACGCTGATCGACCTGGGCACGCCCGAGCAGCAGCGCCGCTTCCTGCCGAGGCTCGCCCGGGTCGACGAGCTGTGGTGCCAGGGCTACTCGGAGCCCGGCGCCGGCTCCGACCTGGCCGGGGTCACCACCCGCGCCCGGCTCGACGGCGACCGCTGGGTGATCACCGGGCAGAAGGTGTGGACGTCGCTGGCGCACGTGGCCGACTGGTGTTTCGTCCTGGCCCGCACCGCCCCGGCGCCGGCCGGCGGGCCCCGCTCGGCGGGACTGTCCTATCTGCTCGTGCCGATGCGGCAGCCGGGGATCACGGTGCGCCCGATCCGGCAGCTCACCGGGGACAGCGAGTTCAACGAGGTGTTCTTCGACGACGCGGTGACCGAGGCGGGGCTCGTGGTCGGCGAGCCGGGGCAGGGGTGGCGGGTCGCGATGGCCACCCTGGCGTACGAGCGGGGCGCGGCCACCGTCGGCCAGCAGATCGGCTTCCAGCGTGACCTCGACGACCTGGTCGCGGTGGCGCGGGGCACCGGCGCGGACGCCGTACCGGCCCTGCGCGAGCGGCTGACCAGGGCCTGGATCGACCTGACCGTGCTGCGCGCGCACACGCTGCGGGTGCTGCGTGACCCGCAGCCGGCCGCGTCCTCGGTGATCAAGCTGCTCTGGACCCGGTGGCGGCAGGGCCTCGGCGAGCTGGCCATGGAGGTGCTGGCCCACGGTGACGCCGGACCGGAGGCGGTGGCGCGCTGGCAGACGTACTTCCTGTTCAGCCGGGCCGACACCATCTACGGCGGCTCCAACGAGATCCAGCGGGGCATCGTCGCCGAGCGGGTGCTCGGGCTGCCCCGCCAGGCCCGCGGATGACCGGCCCGGCCGGCCGTGGGCTCCTGGACGGCAAGGTCGTCGTGGTCACCGCGGCGGCCGGGGCCGGGATCGGGTCGGCGGTTGCCCGGCGCTGCCTCGACGAGGGCGCCCGGGTGGTGCTCGGCGACAGCCACGAGCGGCGGCTCGGCGAGACCCGTGACCTGCTGTCGCCGGCGTATCCGGACCGGGTGTCTGCGGTGCCGTGCGACGTCACCGACGAGGCCGCGGTGCGGCGGCTGATCGACGGCGCCGTCACCCGGTACGGCCGTCTCGACGTCCTGGTCAACAACGCCGGGCTGGGCGGCAACCGGCCGGTCACCGAGCTCGACGACGAGGAGTGGCACCTGGTCCTCGACGTGACGCTGACCGGCACGTTCCGCTGCACCCGGGCCGCGCTGCGGCAGATGATCGCGCAGGGCGGGGGAGGGGCGATCGTCAACAACGCGTCGGTGCTGGGCTGGCGCGCGCAGGCCGGGCAGGCTCACTACGCGGCGGCGAAGGCCGGGGTGATGGCGTTCACCCGGTGCACCGCCCTGGACGTGGCCGCGCACGGCATCCGGGTCAACGCGGTCGCGCCCAGCCTCGCGGCGCACCCGTTCCTGGCGAAGGTGATGAGCCCCGAGGAGCTGGACGTGCTGGCGCGGCGGGAGGCGTTCGGCCGGGCCGCCGAGCCGTGGGAGGTGGCGACCGTGGTGGCGTTCCTCGCCAGTGACTACGCGTCTTACCTGACCGGTGAGGTCATCTCGGTGAGCAGCCAGCACCCGTAACCCTTTCCATCGATGTTACGGGGCAGTAGATTGTAACGCGTTCTAGTTTCTGGGAGGGCTTTCCTGGGAGGACGCGATGCGGCGGATCACCGGCGCGGCACTGTTCGGACTCGGCACACTCTGCCTGCTCTTCGCGATGGCCCTGGCCTGGGTCATCGTGCCGTCCCAGCGGAAGGTCCCGCTCGATCTGGTGCCCCCCGATGTCGTCGTGGAGACCGCCGACGCGTCGTTCGTGCAGGCCAAGCTGCTGCCCAACGGCACGCCCCAGGTGGTCGTGGAGAACGCCGGGCTGCGCTCGGCCACCGGCATCAAACCCGACTTCGCGGCGGCCGCCGGACTCGACGGCGAGACCCTGGTCTGGAACGTGTATCACTCGACCCGGCGGGCCGACACCAACGAGGTGATCAACAGCGCCGAGAGCCGGGTCGCGCTCGACCGGTCCACCGGCGAGGCCGTCCCCTGGGAGGGTCAGTGCCACGTCGAGGAGAAGGCGCCCTGCGTCGCGGGCAACGTGACCTTCGCCGGGCATCTCTACCTCTTCCCGTTCGGCACCGAGAAGAAGACCTACCGGTACTGGGACTCCACCCTCGGCCAGGCGCTGCCGCTGGAATACCAGGCCGAGGAGGAGTTCAACAACCTGCCCACGTACCGGTTCCAGCAGGTCGTGCCCGAGCAGCCGGCCAGGATGGACGCGGACAGCCTCAGCGGGCTCCTCTCCTTCCTCGCCCCCGGCGCCACCAGCGGGACCATCTCCTACCGGGCCACCCGGACCCTGTGGATCGAGCCGCAGACCGGGGCCATCGTCGGCTACCGCGAGCAGCAGCACCGGGAGCTGGTGCCGGACACCGGCGCGCGGGTCGTCATCTTCGACGCCGACCTGCAGTACGACAAGGCCACCCTGGACGCCGTTGGCAAACAGGCCTCGGATGGGCGCAGCCGGCTCAACCTGCTCGGGTTCTGGACGCCGATCGGCCTGGCCGCTCTCGGCCTCGTCCTGATCGTCCTCGGGCTCCTGCTGGCGGCCGGCGGCTCCTCCCCGCGCGGCGGGCACCGGACCGCCGACACGACTCGGCCGTTGCCGGCCCCCGTTTCGTAGAAGACGTCGCGGAGCGCCGGCCGTGCCCCACGCCCCGTGGGTCACGGCCGGCGTGGCCGGTGAACTATCGCGTGCCGTAGAACTCCGGCGGCACCAGCGGGTCGTTGCCGGTGACGCTGCCGGCCACCTCGGTGGCGGTGGGGTTGAGCGCGGCCATCACGGCGGTGACGCCGATGGCCGCCAGGACGGCCGCGAGGACCGCGCTGATCAGCAGGTATCTGAACGGGACCACGGTCGGCTCCTCTACAGGCGTTCGATGATCGTCGCGGTCGACATCGCCCCGCCGGCGCACATGGTGACCAGCGCCGTCGTCGAGTCGGACCGCTCCAGCTCGTGCAGTGCGGTGGTCAGCAGGCGCGCGCCGGTGCTGCCGACCGGATGGCCCAGGGCGATCGCCCCGCCGTTGACGTTGACCCGGTCCGGATCGGCGCGGTGCACGGCGAGCCAGGACAGCACCACGCTGGCGAACGCCTCGTTCACCTCACAGCGGTCCAGGTCGTCGATCTTCATGCCGGCCCGGGCCAGCACCCGGTCGGTGGCCGCGATCGGCCCGTCCAGGTGGTAGTAGGGCTCGGCCCCGACCAGGCACTGCGCCACGATCCGGGCTCGCGGCCGCAGCCCGAGCGCGCGGGCGTGATCGGCGTCCATCAGCAGCACCGCGGCCGCCCCGTCGGAGATCTGCGACGAGGTGCCCGCCGTGTGCCGCCCGTCCGGCAGCACCGGTCTCAGCCCGGACAGCCCGTCGAGGGTCGTCTCCCGCAGCCCCTGGTCGCGGGTGACCTCGCCGACCGGGACGATCTCCCGGTCGTACCGGCCCTCGGCCCACGCCCGTGCCGCGTTCGCCTGCGAGCGCACCCCGAACCGGTCCAGGTCGGCGCGGGTCAGGCCGCGCCGGTCGGCGATCCGCTCGGCCGCCACATACTGATCGGGCAGGTCGATGCTCCACGACTCGGGGCGGGGCAGGCCGGCGTCGCCGAGGTTGGCCCGCAGCGGCACGCGGCTCATCGCCTCGATCCCGCAGGCCACCCCGGCGCTGATCGCGTCGGTGGCGATCAGCCCGGCGATCAGGTGCGCGGCCTGCTGCGCCGAGCCGCACTGGGCGTCGATGGTGGTGCAGCCGGTGGTGTGCGGCAGCCCGGCGTGCAGCCAGGCGGTACGGGTGATGTTGTTGGACTGCTCGCCGCCCTGGGTGACACAGCCGCCGATGGCCTGCTCGACCTCGCCGTACGCCGCCATCCGGGTCAGCACCGTGCCCAGCAGCTCGGCCGGGTGCCGGCCGGACAGCCAGCCGCCCCGCTTGCCGATCGGGGTCCGCGCCGCATCGACGATCACCGGTGTGCCCACCGCGACCTCCAATTAGAACGTGTTCTCGATTTAACCTACCAAAGGTCTCAGGTCGCGTGCTTGAATCGGTAGAACTTGTTGCTGTAGGAGGAGCCGTGGCCGAGCCGCGCACCCGCATCGACCCCACCGATCCGGACATCTACCTGCACGGCATCCCGCATGCCGAGTTCGCCGGGATGCGCCGCGACGACCCGGTCTGCTGGATCCCGCAGGTTCGCGGCAGCGCCGGCTTCGACGACGAGGGCTACTGGGCGGTGACCCGGCACGCCGACGTGATGGCCGTGTCCCGCAACAGCGAGACCTTCTCCAGCCGGGAGAACACGGCGATCGCCCGGTTCCAGCCGGACATGACCCGCGAGGGCATCGAGATGCAGCAGGCCATCCTGCTCAACATGGACCCGCCGCAGCACACCGCCCAGCGGGCCATCGTGTCGCGGGGCTTCACCCCGCGCGCCATCAACAGCCTGCGGGCCGCGCTGCAGGAGCGGGCCTCGCAGATCGTCGGCTCGGTCGGCACGGAGTCCGGCGACTTCGTCACCGACATCGCCTGCGAGCTGCCGCTGCAGGCGATCGCCGAACTGCTCGGCGTGCCGCAGGAGGACCGCGGCAACGTCTTCGAGTGGTCCAACTCGATGATCGGGTACGACGACCCCGAGTTCAGCGGCGCCGACCCGATGGAGTCCGCGATGGGCCTGCTCGGGTATGCGATGCAGATGGCCGACGAGCGCCAGACCTGCCCGCGCGACGACATCGTCACCACGCTGGTCAAGGCCGAGATCGCCGGGGAGCACCTGTCGGTCGACGAGTTCGGCTTCTTCGTGCTGATGCTCGCCGTCGCCGGCAACGAGACCACCCGCAACGCCATCTCGCACGGCATGCACGCGCTGCTGTCCAACCCGGACCAGTGGGAGCTGTTCAAGTCGTCCCGGCCGCGGACCGCAGTCGACGAGTTCGTCCGCTGGGGCAGCCCGATCAACGTCTTCCAGCGCACCACCACCCACGACACCGTGCTGGCCGGGGTGCCGATCCCGCGGGGACAGCGGGTCGCCATGTTCTACGGGTCGGCCAACTACGACGAGACCGTCTTCACCGACCCGTACACCTTCGACATCACCCGCAGCCCCAACCCGCACCTCGGGTTCGGCGGGAGCGGCGCGCACTTCTGCCTCGGCGCCAACCTGGCCCGCCTGGAGATCGACCTGATCTTCAACGCCATCGCCGACCACATGCCGGACATCAGCCTCGCCGGCCCGGCCCAGCGGTTGCGCTCCGGGTGGATCAACGGCATCAAGCATCTCCCGGTCCGCTACCGCTGACCTGCCGGCCGCTTCGGCCCCTGCCTCGACCGCGACCGGCGGCGTAACCGTCTGTGACGGCGCGACGCGGGGACGTTCTCGCCGCTCTCCTCGCCGGTGGCTCAGCGATAGCAGGCCATCGATCGCGCACCGGGACGGGCGGCGCCATTTCCGGTGACCGAGCGTCGGCCCGGCGGCCGCGATCCGCGAGACGTCTTATTTTACCTGCTCATAGGCTCGCCATGGATCAACTTCACCCCTATGATCTCTGCCTGTCGCAAGATCAAGGAGTGGGTGCATGCGTGAGTTCTCCGTCCCCGAGCGGCTGGGCGGCTTCGGCGCTCTCGCCGCCGTCGGGGCGGCGATCTGGCCGACGGTCACCGCGGGCACGGGCATGGCGCTACCGTGTTTGTTGCGGACAGTGACCGGGGTCCCGTGCCCGGCCTGTGGCCTGACAACCGCTGCGGTGGCGCTGGTGCATGGCCGGATCGGTCCGGCTTTCCTGGCGAATCCCCTGATCTTCGGCTTGGCGGCGTGCACTGTCGCATCCGGCGTCCTCGTGGCGCTGCGTGCGGCGGGTGTGATGGCTCCGCCTCGCCCGTGGTCGTCCGCGCAGCGTCGCCGGGCGGGCCGAGCGGCTGGTCTGCTCGCCGTCGCGAGTTGGCTCTTCCAAATGCACCGGCTCCAGCCGGATCTCTTTTAAGGAACCAGTGAGATGGCCTATCCGCCGCCTGGCGACCCCTACGCGAGCCAGTTCCCCCCGCCACCGTACGGGCAGTCGCCGTACGGCCAGCCCGCCCCCTACGCGGGCTGGGGCTCTCGTGTCGGCGCCTATCTGATCGACAGCCTCTGCGTCGCGCCTTTCGGCATCCTCGCGGCCGTGTTCGGCTCGAGCGTCGACCCGGCGACCGGATTGCCGTCGTTCAACGCCTCCTACTTCCTGTTCCTCATCCTCGGGTTCGTCGTGGCCGGGTACAACAGGTGGTTCCAAGCCGGCCGGACCGGGCAGAGCTGGGGACGTAAAGCCCTGAACATCCGTCTCCTCAACGAGGCGACCGGCGGGCCGATCGGCGCCGGGGGCGCCTTCGTGCGCGATCTGGCCCATATCCTCGACGGGCTGTCCTGCTACATCGGCTTCCTGTGGCCGCTCTGGGACGACAAGAAGCAGACCTTCGCCGACAAGATCTGCAACACGCTCGTCGTCCGAAGCTGACCATGCCGGGCGCTCCGCCGACGCCTCCCCGGGCGTCGGCGGAGTGGCCGGTGCCCCGTCCGATCAGGTGATCGGATGGCCGAACTCGGCGGCCAGCGGCCCCAGATCGGGCTCCCCGAAGCGCTCCACCAATGACGCGAACCGTTTGACCTTGTCGTCGCCGAACCGGCTCACCCGCTCGGAGAACGAGGCCGCTGTCAGGAACCGCGGCGGGGTGCTCTTGCTGTGGAACTTGTCCGCATACATGACCAGCTCCTCCTCACCGGTCTCGGCCAGGAAGTCGCAGTCCGGCAGGGGCAGTTGCTGCGCCAGAACGTCGTCGCGGGTGATGCCGACCCCGGTGTGATGGGAGCAGAAGCGGCGCAGCGTCTCCGGCAGCCCGGCCTCACCGAGCAACTCGTAGCCGAGCAGCCCGTGCCGCACGTAGTGGTCGCCCGGCCGGAGCCGGTGCACGCCGATGTCGTGCAGCAGGCACCCGGCCCGGACCAGCGCCATGTCGAGGCCGGCGGCGCCGGTGGACTGCTCGGCGATCCGGCACACGATCCGGCAGTGCGTCCACACCAGCTCGAAGGCCTCCGGTGTGGGGGCGAACCGCTCGTGCAGCGCCCGGATCTCGAGGTCGGTCGGAATACGCATCACACCCACCGTATAGCCGGGCTTCCGGCGGGCCGCGGCGGCCTCTCGGTCGCGGTGCGCGGGCCGGGCTTTCGGGTCGCCGGTGTGCGCGCCTCGGTCGCGGTGAGCGGGCCGGGGTGGCCTCTCGGTCGCGGCGCGCGGGCCGGCCCTTCGGGTCGCCGGTGTGCGCGCCTTTCGGTCACGGTGTGCGGGCCGGGACCGTCGGGGCGGGCTCCCGGAGCGCCGGTGTGCGGGCCGCGATCGCCGCCACCGCCGCGATGCACAGCAGGCCGCCGCTGACCAGCGCGATCGTCGCCGAGCTGCCCGCCGCGACGAGGCCGGCGCGCAGGTTGCCGACATCCGGGCCGGCCTGCCCGACGATCTGCTCGGCCGCCGCCGCCCGGCCCAGGAACGCGTCCGGGGTGTGCGCCTGGACCACGGTGCTGCGGGCCACCACGGCGACCGTGTCGGCGGCCCCGGCCAGCGCGAGCAGCGCCGGCCCGGCCCACGCGGCCGGGGCGACGCCGAACAGGGCGAGCGCGACACCCCACGTCAGCGAGCCGGCGAGCATCACCGCGCCGGGCCGGCGTGCGCGGGTGAACGTGCCGGACAGCGCCGAGGCGGCCACCCCGCCGACCGCGATCGCGGTGAGGAACAGGCCGAGCGTGCGCGGGTCGTCGCCGAACCGTTCGGCGTTCACCACCGGGAACAGGCTGATCGGCATGGACAGCACGGTGGCGGCCAGGTCGGTGAGCAGCGCGCCGCGTACCGCCGGGTTGCCGCTCAGGAACCGCAACCCGGCCGCCACCCCGGTGAGCCCGGGAGCCGGCGACGCGGGCATCGGTGGCAGCAGCACCGCCGTCCACAGTGCCACCCCGAACGTGACCGTGTGGATCAGGAAGCAGCCGCCGGCTCCCACCGCGCCGATGACCAGCCCGCCGAGCGCGGGGCCGATCAGCATCGAGCCCTGGAACGAGATCCGGTTCAGGGCCAGACCGGCGCCGAGTTGCTCGGGCGGGAGGAGCCGGGACAGGAACGTCCGCGACGCCGGCGCGCCCCCGGCGACGAAGAGCGACTGCGCCGCCACCAGGGCCAGCACCAGCGCCGCGGAGCCGCCCGCGAAAGCCTGCACCGTCAGCAGCATCGCGCAGACCGCCTGTCCGGTCTTGGTGATCAGGTAGAACCGGCGCCGGTCGGCCCGGTCGGCGAGCGCGCCGGCGAACAGCCCGAAGGCGATGACCGGCAGCGCCTGGGCGAGCCCCGCCGCCCCGGTCCAGATCGTGCTGCGGGTCGACTCCCACACCTGGTAGAGCACCGCCACCAGGGCCATCTGCCCGCCCAGGCCGGAGAGCAACCCGCCGAGCCACAGCCGCCGGTAGTGCGGCGACGTGCGCAGCGGTGTCACGTCGAGCAGCGCGCGGCTCACCCCCACGCCGGGTCTCCGGCGAGTCGCTCGGTGATCCGCGCGTGCAGGCTGCGCCGCTCCAGCGCCGCCTCGATGTCACGGACCACCCGGCTCAGCGGATAGGGGATCTCCGCCTCGATCTCGGCGATCGCCGCCTCGGTGGCCCGCCACTCGGCGGCCAGCCGGCGCACCACGGCCTCGGCCTTGGCGGTCAGCTCCACCTTCTTGCTCCGGGCGTCGGTCCCCGCGACGGTACGCACCCAGCCCGCGGCCCGCATGGCGGACACCTTCTGGCTCATCCCGGAGTGGGTGATCTGCACCGAACCGGCCAGCTCGGTGATTGTCATCGGCCCGTGGTGGCGCAGCCGGAGCAGCTCCATCACCCAGGTCGGTTTCAGCCCGTCGATCCGCGCGTCGGCGTAGACCCGCGCGATCTCGGCATCCATCGCCGCCTGCAGCAGCCGCCACGGCCGCCACACGCTCTCCTCGGTCGGGTCGGCCAGCCAGTCGTCGGTCATGACGCCAACCGTAACAGCACTTATATAAGTGCTGTCACTTTTTTTCCGCGCGAGGGTAAGCGGATGGCGGGGCTCTGGCGTAATACCGGCGTGGGACGACAACGGGCGGAGTTCGCCGCCTTCTACGAGAACGCGCGGGACGACTGCCTCCGGGCGGTGACGGCCTCCACCGGCAACCGTCAGATCGCCGAGGACGCGGTGGCGGAGGCGTTCGCCCGGGCCTGGGCCTCCTGGTCCACCGTCGCGCGGCACCCGTCGCCACGGGCCTGGGTGGTCCGTACCGCGCTGAACACGCACATCTCCTGGTGGCGCCGGCGCCGCCGGGAGGTGTCCGAACCGGCCGCGCCCGACGCCGGCCGCGACGACACCGACGGCATGCCCGACCCGCGGGTGATGGCGGCGCTGCGGTCGCTGCCCACCCGCCAGCGCGAGGTGTTCGTGCTGCGCGTCTTCCTCGACCTCGACAGCGAGACCACCGCGCGGACCCTGGGCATCGCCGCCGGAACGGTCACCGCCCATCTCGCCCGTGCCACCCGTGCCCTCCGGGAACACCTGACGCCCGTCCTCGAACAGGAGCAGAAGCTGTGATCGACAACGACGACGACCTGTTGTACGCCCGGGTCCGCACCGAGTTCGACGGTGTGCGGCTGACCACCGGCCTCGACGACATCACCGGCCGTGGCCGGGGCCTGCGCCGCCGCCGGCACGCGGCCACCGCCCTCGGCGTCGCCGTCCTGGCCGCCGGAGTCGCCGCCGGCCTGACCCTGAACCGCCCCGCCGAGCCGGTGCACGGCCTGACCGAGGTGGCGGCCTGGAGCGTCGACTCCCGCCAGGAGGACACCGTCATCTTCGCCATCCGGCAGCTGGCCGACGCCGACGCGCTCAATGCCACCCTCAAGAGGGCGGGCATCCCGGCCCTGGTCGAGTTCATCAAGGTGCCGGTGGAGCAGAAGGTCGCCGGCTGTCAGAACGGCCAGGCCGGTCTGCCGGACCTCTACGACGTGATGCCCAACAGCCACACCCCCGCGAAACCGGACGAGAACACCTATGCCGTACGCCGTGACCTGATGCCGCCCGGATCCACCCTGCACTTCGTGATCTTCGAGCAGATCAACAAGGACACCGGCGAGCCCGCCCGCAGCGTGATGACGAGCCTGGTCGACGGCGACCCGGTCCCGTGCCGGCTCTACCCGCCCGACTACACGCTCCCGGACTGAGCCCCGTTTCCGCAGGTCACGGCGGGGTAATCCGTGACATATGGGGGAAACCGACAACGCTCTGACGGCACGCCGGACACTGATCGTGCTGGGACTGGCGCTCGCCACCGGCGCCGTGCTGTTCCTCGGTTACGCGACGCGCCGGGTGCTGACCTGGATCGTCATCGCGGCGTTCTTCGCGGTCGCGCTGCACCCGGCGGTGAACTGGCTGACGCGGAAGGTGACCGGCTGCCGGCGCTGGCTGGCCACGCTGCTGGTCTTCGTGGCGGCGACCGCGCTGATCGGTGGCATGATCACGCTCTTCGTGGCGCCGCTGGCCCGGGAGGGAGCCCAGGTCGCCGCGGACTTCCCTCGGATCGTCGAGGACCTGCGCAACGGGCGCGGGCCGGCCGGGCAGCTGATCGAACGGTTCCATCTGCTGGAGCACGTGCGGGACAACGCCGACAGGATCCGGGAGTACGCCTCCGGGCTGGGCGCGCCGACCCTGGCGTTCCTGCGCTCGGTGGCGACCGGGGTGGCCGGCATCGCCACGATCGTCGTCCTGGCGTACCTCATGGTGCTCGAAGCCCCGAAGATCGTCGACGGTTTCCTGGCGCTGTTCACGCCGGAGCGGGCCGGGCACATCCGCCGGGTCGGGCACGACTGCGCGAAGACGGTCACCGGCTATCTCACCGGCAATCTACTGATCAGCGTGATCTGCGGGACGCTCACCTACCTGACGCTGATGCTGACCGGGGTGCCGTACGCCGGGCTGATCGCTCTGTTCGTCGGTCTCGCCGACCTGATCCCGCTGGTCGGCGCGACCCTCGGCGCGGTCGTCGCGACCGCCGCCGCCTTCGTCCAGTCGACCACCGCCGGCATCGTCGTCCTGGTCTTCTTCGTCGTCTACCAGCAGTTGGAGAACCACCTGCTCCAGCCGATGATCTTCGCGCGGACGGTGCGACTGAACCCGTTGACCGTGCTCGTCGCGATCCTGCTCGCCGTGGAGCTGGCCGGCATCCTCGGCGCCCTGCTGGCGATCCCGGTCGCCGGCATCGTGCAGATCCTCGCCCGCGACCTGTGGGACACCCGCCGCGGGCGGCTCAAGGCCGAGCCGGCCGTGGGGGAGGACCGGGCGCCCGCCACCGAGGCCGGGGCGGCCGACACACACGCCGCGTACGACAGCGGCGCCGCCGCCGACCGATCGCCCGCCCGCTGGTGACGGCGGACGGGCGACGGGCGGTGCGGCGGATCAGAGGGAGACGGCGACCCCGCCGATGGTGACGGCCAGACGTCCGTCGGAGGCGTACGACCAGGCCAGCGCCCCGCTGTAGGAGGAGCACCGCGAGCCGTTCGTCCCCGACCAGAACTGGTTGGTCGTGTCCGAGTTGCCGACGATCCGGTCGTTGGTGCCGCTGGAGTACCGGCACGACGTGTTGTTGCGGAAGACCGACGTGCCGGCGTCGAAGTTGAAGTTGCGCTCGGCGTTGTCGATGCTCAGGTTGTCGGAGACGGCCAGCGAACCCGGGTTGCTGTTGTAGGTGAACCCGTGCTTGCCGTTCTTGTAGGCGATGGTCCGCCGCACGATGTGGTTGACCGCGATGTCCTCGCCGCCCAGCTTGAAGCCGTTGCGGTCGCCGTTGCCGGCCTGCGAGCCGTCGCTGAGCGTGCCGTTGTCGTAGGCGAGCGAGTCCTCGATCGTCACCACGCCGATCGCGCCGGTGTCGGTCTTGGTGTACAGGTCCCAGCCGTCGTCGATGTTGTTGTGCGACACCGCGTACCGGAAGACGTTGCCGGCGCCGACCGTCAGCTTGGCGGCGAAACCGTCCGCGTCCTCACCGTCGGAGTCGGCGTTGTCGTGCGACTCGGCGCTGAGGATCAGGTTGTTCGCCGGCCACTGCGAGCTGGGGGTGGTCGACAGGATCCGGGACAGCTGCAGGCCGGTGTCGCGGTTGAAGCGGGTGACCGTCCGCTCCAGGATGTTGTTGCTGCCGCCGACGAAGATGCCGTTGTCGCCGGCCCGCTCCACGGTCAGCCCGTAGATCCGCCAGTAGTTGCCGTTGACGGCGAGACCGCGGTTGGCCGGGTCCTCGGCCTGCGCCGAGAAGTTCAGCACCGGCTTCTCCCCGGGGTACGCCGAGATCGTCTTCAGCGCGCCGGACGACCCGTTGTTGCCGGCCGGGATGGTGACCGTCGACGCGTGCGCGTAGGTGCCGCCGCGCAGGTAGATCGTGCCGCCCGCGGCGATCCGGGTGATCGCCGACGTCAGCGTGGTCGGCGCTCCGATCGTCCCGGCCGCGCTGTCGGTGCCGCCCGGCGCCACGTAGAGGGCGCTGGACGACGGCGGCGGGACCGAGGTGGACGCCGAGGGGGAGACCGAGGCCGAGGGGGAGGCGCTGGACGGCGGTGTGGACACCCCGTCGTCGACCACGATGTCGTCGAAACGGCCGGCGGCGTACTCGGTGAGCAGGCCGATCCGCCCGGCCGTGATGGTGCTGTCGGTGGCCGATCCGACGCTGGTCCCGTTCACCGAGCCGCTGATCGTGGTCCCGTTGAACGACAGCTTCAACGTGTAGTACGTGCTGGTGGAGATGGTCTGGGCGAGGCTGCCGAGGACCGTCACGGCGCTGCCGTTCATGGTCTCCAGCTGCACCCTGTTCGCGCCGGTCAGCGACAGCCGGTACATCTTCGTGGAACCGGCCGCGCGGCCGGTCAGCGCGACCACTCCGGCGCTGGATCCGAAGGCTGTCGCCTTGACCCGCGCCTGCACCGAGTAGTTCGTCCAGGAGGTGTTTCCGGCGAACTGGCGGGCCCGCTCGCTCCCGGTGTCGGACTGTTGCAGAACTGACGTTCCGTCGCTTGCCACCGACCACGTTCCGCCCGATTTCGACCAGCCACCGGTGCTGCCGGATTCGAAGTCCGCGCTGAACAGGGTGGCGGCTTCAGCGGTGCCGATGGAGAGGAAGAGACCGGCCGCCACCAGGCCGGAGAGACCGGCTGCGCCGAGGGATCGGCGCAGCGTACGGCCCCGGGGATGAGGTGCCATGGGGGATGGGCTCCTTGTCGCAAATTGATCCGCCGGACACGCCGCACCGACCGCGGAACGCATTTCGCGAACCGCGGCACAATGCAGCGTTGGGGATGGTCCGGCGGACTGCCAACAATTGTTCCGAGATGGAATCTGCCACCGGGCATATCAGCGAGTCAACGGAATCCATTTGCAGGTTTGTTGCAGGAATGGGTCACGCCGATGACGCGAGGAACAGGTCCAGGCAGCGCTCGGCGTTCGCCGTGATGGTG
Source organism: Actinoplanes philippinensis (assembly GCF_900113015.1). Lineage (GTDB taxonomy): Bacteria > Actinomycetota > Actinomycetes > Mycobacteriales > Micromonosporaceae > Actinoplanes > Actinoplanes philippinensis. The sequence continues at coordinate 472,669 of NZ_FONV01000001.1, read as the reverse complement.
ATCGCCGGGTTGGCCAGGCACGCGGTTCCGGGCAGCAGCGCGCCGTCCACGCAGAACAGATTCTGATATCCGGCGACTTTTCCACCGAAGTCGGTGGCCTTCCCCATGACCAGGCCGCCCAGCGGGTGGTACGTGTTCCGCGAGCCCAGCCCCATCCCGGTGTTCCGGTCGTACGACGGCAGCCCGGTCAGCAGCGAGCCCTTCGAACCCTCGGTCGCCCACCACAGCCGGGTCGCCAGGTCTCGCCCGGCCTTGTCCGACGACGTCTCCATCTCCGCGTACGGCCAGTACACCTTCCCGGTGCCGGTGGCCGCGTCGTAGCGGATCTCGCCGCGCTCCGGCGCCAGGCTGGTGATCAGGTGGGCGCTGGTGCCGGGCAGCCACGACGGGATCGGCGCGGCCTCCCACGCCATCGCCGCCTTGGCGTACGGGTTCGAGTCGTCGTAGAACCGCACGTTGCCCGGCCCGCCCTGGGCCGTGCCCACGGTCCGGCGCAGGTTGAGCCGTGCCACCAGGAAGTCCCCGTTGTTGCCCCAGCCCTTGCCCACCTCGGTGCTGGTCAGCCTCGGCAGCTTCCCGAGCGCCCGTGACCTGAGCAGCAGCGACGTGCTGCCGAGCGACCCGGCCGCCAGGAAGAGGTAGTCGGCGGTGAACACCGGGTTCGACAGCGCGCCGCCGGTGTCGTCGATCTGCCGGCAGGCCACCTCGAAGACCGCCGAGCCGGACACCTCGCGGATCTCGGTGACCTCGTGCAGCGGCAGGATCCGTGCGTTGCCGGTCGCCACCGCCCACTTCAGGTAGGTCTTGTCCACACTGTTCTTGGCCCCGGAGTTGCTGCCGAACGGCCCCTCACCGATCGTGTGGCAGGCGGGCGCCCGGCCGGCCAGCTCGTCGCGGATGACGTCCCAGTTCACCCCGAACGGCACCGGCACCGCCGTCTTGCCGAACTCGCCGATGTACTGCAGCCACGAGCGCGCCCCCGCGTACGCCGCATGGTTCTGGATGTCCGCGGGGATCGTCGCGGTGCCGATGTTCTGCCGGGCGCGCGGCCAGTAGGTGTTCTCGAAGGCGGTGTACGACAGCTGGGCGGGGTAGACGCTCTCCCAGTCGGCGCGCCGCGGCTGGGGCATGAACATGCCGATGACCAGCGACCCGCCGCCCACGCCGGACCCGCACATCACCTGGATGCCGTCGCCGGCGTGCTTCTGGATCAGCCCGGCCCCGCGGGTGATGGTCTTGCTGACGTCCAGCCCGAGCGGCGGGTTGTCGGCGAACCAGGCGCACCGCCAGTCCGGGTTGCCGATCGTGCAGAACGTGGTCCCCGAGCTGTTGAGATCCCAGCGCCGCCCACGTTCGAGAACGGTCACGCTCATCCCGGCCTGCGCGAGCCGCCACGCCGCGACCGCGCCACCGAACCCGCTGCCGATGACGATCGCGGTCCGGCCCTGCAGGGCCGGAAGGCTCAGCGCCGGAGCGACCGCGGCGGCGGCGCCGGCCTGGAGAAGGGTTCGACGTTTCATGGATTCCTCCCGACCACCCACATGGAGAAGAACTGAGATCCGCCCCCGTAGGCGTGGCCGAGCGCCGTCGACGCCCCCGCCACCTGGTGTTCCCCGGCCCGGCCCATCACCTGCATGGCGGCCTCGGCGAACCTCAGGAGCCCGGAGGCGCCGATCGGGTTCGAGCAGAGGACGCCCCCGCTGGGGTTGACCGGCAGTGCGCCGCCGAGCGCGGTTTCACCCGATTCAACAAGTTTCCAACCCTGCCCTTGTCCAACGAAGCCGACATTCTCCAGCCACATCGGCTCGAACCAGGAGAACGGCACGTAGAGCTCGGCGACGTCGACCTCGTCGAGCGGATCCTTGATGCCGGCCGCGGCCCAGAGAGCGGCCGCCGCGGTGGCGCCCGCCCGCGGGTTGACGTGGTCCTTGCCGGCGTAGAAGGTCGGCTCGGTCCGCATCGAGGTCGCCCGGATCCACGCGACCTGCCGCTCCGACGCCTCCGCGGCCTGCTGATCCCCGATCACCACCGCGCACGCGCCGTCCGACGAGGGGCACGTCTCGTCGTACCGGATCGGGTCCCACAGCATCGTCGACGCCTGCACCGACTCCCGAGTGATCTCCGGTTGCCGCAGGTGGGCGTAGGGATTGAGGGCCCCGTTGCGGCGATCCTTGACCGCCACGAGGGCGCCGATGTGGCCGGGAACGCCGAAACGGCGGATGTACGACCGGATGTGCGGCGCGAAGTACCCGCCCGCGCCCGCGGTGATCGGCGCGGAGAACGGCGGCTGGATCGACAGCGCCCACATCGCGTTCGACTCCGACTGCTTCTCGAACGCCACCGCCAGCACCCGCCGGTGCGCCCCGGCCCGGACCAGGCTCGTCGCGACGATCGCCGTGGCCCCGCCCACCGACCCGGCCGTGTGCACCCGGAGCAGCGGTTTCCCGGCCGCCCCTAGCGCCGACGCGAGGAACAGCTCGGGCATCATCACGCCCTCGAACAGGTCCGGCGCCTTGCCGAGCACCACCGCGTCGATCTGCTCCCAGCCGACCCCCGCGTCGGCCAGCGCCCGATCGATCGCCTCCCGGCACAGCCCGGCCATCGACACGTCGGTCCGTCGCGTCCGGTGATGCGTCTGCCCGGTCCCCAGAACCGCCGCCCGCCTCATGCCGCCACCTCCGCCGTCAGCACACAGACCAGGTTCTGTTGCAGCAGCGGCCCGGCCGTCGCATGCGCCGCCGCCACCGACGCCCGCCCCGCCATGACCTCCCCGGCCGCCGCCCCGATCCGCGACAGCCCGGCCGAGAACATCGCATCGGCGCCGAACGCCACGGTCCGCACCGCGTCCGGCAGCCCCAGCGCCCGGCGCAGCAGCAGCTCCTGATGTGTGAACGGGGCATGCAACGCCGCCACCTGCACACCGTCGAGCCCGCCGGCGTCCACGGCGGCGGCCGACGCGGACGGCACGGCGGTCAGGTCCCGCTCCCCGAACCCCTGCGGATCGACGCGGTGCCCGATGCCGGAGATCCAGGCGGCGCGCCTCCCGCCGACCCGGTCGGCCGCGGCGAGGACGACGGCCGACGCCCCATCCGCGACTCTCGCGACGTCGTGCTCCCGCAAGGGCATGCGGAGGTACGGTCGATCGAGCAGCGTTTCCACGCAAGAGGCCTCCTCGCGTCCCGCCGCCACCGCTGCCAGGTCCCGCTCACTGAAGAGCCCGGCGTCGATCCCGAGCCGCGCCTGCAGAGCCGCCACACTGATCGAGTCCGGCCACAGCGGCGCCACCGTGTAGGGGTCGAGCTGCAGCGCCAGCACCCGGGCCGGATCCCCGGCCGTGCCCTTGCCGAACCCGTAGACCAGCGCTGTCGACGCCTCCCCGGCCAGGATCTTGATGTACGCCTCGTACAGCGCCCACGCCGCGTCCATCTCCACATGCGACTCGGCGATCGGCGGCACCGCCCCGATCGCGTCGACCGCGTTGACGAACGAGAAGGCCCGCCCCGCCAGATAGTCCGACGACCCCGAGCACCAGAAGTCGATCTCCCGGCGCTCCAGTCCGGCCTGCCCGAGAGCGGCCTCGAAGACCGGCGCCAGCGTCTCCACCCCGCTCGTCGTGACGCTGACATCGGCGGCGGCGAAACCGATGACCGCCACCCGGCTCTCCGCTGTCCCGTTCACAGGTGCTCCGCAAAGGTCTCGTAGGGCGCGTCCGGTTCCCCGGCCGGCTCGAAGTGGTCGATGTTCTCCGGCGTCGTCGACCAGTCGGCCCGGTCCCGCCACACGGCCGCCACCCGCAGCCCCATCCGCACGTCCGCGGCCGGGACCCCGAGGATGAGGTGCGGGATCGGGATGTCCGCGCCGTCCAGCAGCACCTGCGCCACCACGTACGGCGGGGTCAGCCGCTGCCCCGCGAACGGCACGTTCACCACACAGAACGTCGTGACCGTCCCCCGGTCGGCCACCTCCACGGCCTCGTCGGTGGCCACCCCGCAGGCCGGGCAGACGCGCGGCGGCACGTACACCTTCCGGCAGTCCGGGCACCGCCGCCCCACGATCCGCCCCTCGGCGAGCCCGCGCAGATACCCGCTCTCCTCCACCGAGGTGCTGTGCCGATAGTGCAGCCGGATCGGCGTCGTCATGATCGTGACGGGCTCCGGCTCCGTGGTGGCGCCGGCCGGCTCGCCGGTTCCCGGCTCGAAGCACTCGATGTCGCGGATGTGGCCGGACGGCGTGGGCGCCCAGCGGATCCGCACCCGCATGCCGGTGCTCATGGCGCCCGCCGCGCCGGCGTCGACGGCGTGCAGCAGGGGCGTGTCCGCGCCGTCGAGACGGATCAGCGCCCATCCGAACGGCCGGTCCAGCGGCTGTCCCTCCAGCGGCCGGTCGATCCACGTCCAGCTGATCACCGTCCCGGCGGGGGAGACCTCGACCAGCTCGGTGACCGGCTCGTGAGTGCCCGGGTCGTATTCCAGCGGCGGCACGTGCACCCGCCCGTCCGCGGTGCGCCCGCCCAGCACCCGGCGGTCGCGCAGCCCCGCCATGAACCGGCCGAGGACCGGCCCGAGCGAGCGGGTGTAGTCGAAGGCGATGGTCAGCGGGGCCGACAGCGTATCCACGAGACTGAGTGAAACACGTTCCAACTTTGCCGGGCAAGAACGCGGTGGCAGCGGCTTTTACATTGATGAAACGAGTTATAGAGTCCTGACATGACCGGGATCGGGACGTGGACCATCGCGGCGGAACGGCCGCAGCACACGGCCGTCGTGGAGCCGGGCGGCCGCACCCTCACCTACGGCGAGCTGGCCGGCGAGGCCGATCGGATCGCCCGCGGGCTGATCGAGGCGGGCCTGGGCGAGGGCGACACCGTGGCCCTGCTGATGCCCAACGGCGCCGACATCCTCGCCGCCTACTTCGCGGCGGTCCAGATCGGACTGCACGTGGTGCCGATGAACTGGCATCTCACCGCCGCCGAACTCGGCTACATCCTGCGCGACAGCGGCGCCCGCGCCTTCCTCGCCCACCACCGGTTCGCCGACACGGCCCGTGGCGCCGCCGACGACGCCGGCCTTCCGGCCGAGGGCCGCTACGCGGTGGGCGACATCCCCGGCTTCCGGTCGCTGGCCGTTCTCGGCGCCGGCGGTTCGGGACGGCCGTCGCCGCGTACGCTCGGCGCGCTCATGGTCTACACGTCCGGCACGTCCGGCCGCCCCAAGGGGGTCCGCCGCCCGTTGCTCGGCCTCGACCCGGACCAGGTGCCCCCGGTGTCACTGTGGTTCTTCGGCCTGTTCGGCCTGCGCCCGTTCGACAACCACGTGCATCTGTGCTGCTCACCGCTCTACCACACGGCGGTGATGAACTTCGCCGTCATCTCGCTCCAGTTCGGGCACACGGTCGTGGTGATGGACCACTGGGACGCGGGCTCGTTCCTGCGGCTGGTCCAGCAGCACCGGGTCACCCACAGCCACATGGTCCCCACCCAGTTCCGCCGCCTGCTGGCCCTGCCACCCTCGGTCCGGACCAGCTTCGACGTGTCCTCGATGCGCGCGATGATCCACGGCGCGGCGCCCTGCCCGCAGCCGGTGAAGCGGGAGATGCTCGACTGGTTCGGCCCGGTGGTCATCGAGTACTACGCGGCCTCCGAGGGTGGCGGCGCGCTGATCACCGCGGCCGAGTGGCGGGAGCGCCCCGGCTCGGTGGGCCGCCCGTGGCCCGGCTCGCGCATCCGGGTGCTCGACGACGACGGCAAGGACTGCGCGCCCGGCGAGGCGGGCACGGTCTACCTGCAGATGGGCGACGCCACGTTCGAGTATCACGGTGACGCCGAGAAGACCCGCGCCTCCTGGCGGGACCGGATGTTCACCGTCGGCGACATCGGCTACCTCGACGACGACGGCTACCTCTACCTGTGCGACCGGGCCAGTGACGTGATCATCACCGGTGGGGTGAACGTCTACCCGGCCGAGATCGAGAACGAGTTGAGCGTGCACCCGGCGGTCGCCGACGTGGCGGTCTTCGGCATCCCGCACGACGAGTGGGGCGAGGAGATCAAGGCGGTCGTCCAGCCGGCGCCCGGGGTCACGCCCGGTGACGCGCTCACCACCGAGCTGCAGGCGTTCCTCACCGGCCGGCTGGCCCGCTTCAAGCTGCCGCGCACCATCGACTACGTGTCGTCACTGCCCCGCGACCCGAACGGCAAGCTCTACAAACGGCACCTGCGCGACCCGTACTGGTCCGGCCGCGACCGGGCCATCTAGCCCGTCGGATCGACCCGGCGTGGTCGGCCCGTGACGATCGGCCGATCATGGGGATCCGCGGGGAGAGAGATAGCTGACAGCCGCCCTTTCGAGGACAGCGCCGCGGAGGCCGTGACGCCTATGGTGGCGCGATGAAAATCCATCCCTACCTGGCCGGGATCGCCGCCCTCGCCTGCCTGGCCGGTTGTTCCGGCGAGCCGGTGGCGCCCGCGGCCCGGCAGCCGGCTCCGGCCGCTGCCGTGGTCGCGCCGGCCGAGCAGACGGTGACGACGGACGTGGAGCTGGTCGCGGCGACGACCAAGTCCAAGTACGTCTTCCCGGTCAAGGCGACGAACGTCTCGTACCACAAGACCCACTCCGGCTACCCGGCGACCGACATCTTCGCCGCCTGTGGCAAGCCGTTCCTGGCCACGACCGGCGGTGTGGTCCTGGAGGTGAGCCGGGTCGACAAGTACAAGAAGGGCAAGCCGGACGGGCCGTACAACGGCGGCAAGTTCGTCTCGATCCTCGGTGACGACGGCGTGCGCTACTACGGCTCGCACCTGAGCGTGGTGTCCACCGGCATCAACAAGGGCGTCCGCGTCAAGGCCGGCCAGCAGGTCGGCAAGGTCGGCAAGACCGGCAACTCCAGCGGCGTCTGCCACGTGCACTACGGCATCTCCCCGGCCTGCAAGAAGACCGGCGACTGGAAGGTCCGGCGCGGCGTCGTGTGGCCCGCCACCTACCTCACCTCGTGGCGCAAGGGCGGCCAGAAGAGCCCCGCCGCCGCGGTGAAGTCGTGGAACGCCAAGCACAAGTGCAAGGCCTGAGCTGACCGATCCCGTGCGCCGGCGTCGGCCGGCGCACGGGTTCCGGTGACCCGTCGCCCTCAGCCCGGCGGGCGCGCCGCGGTCCGGGCCCCGCGCCCGCGCCGCGTGGTGGACGCCGGGACCGCCGCTGTTTCCCGGTGCGGGGTGGCCGTACCATCAAAGGCCTTTGAACTGGGGTTTTCTCTTCTCGACGAAGGCTCGCGGGCCCTCTTTGGCGTCGTCGGACGTGAAGACGCGCATGCCGATGCGGGATTCGACGGCGAAGGCGTCGGTCTCGGCGAGGCCCTCGGTCTCGCGGATGGTGCGCAGGATGGCCTGGACGGCGAGCGGGCCGTTCGCGGCGATCGTCCCGGCGATCTCCAGCGCCTTGGTGAGCGCCTCGCCGTCGGGGACCACGTGTCCGATGAGGCCCATCGCGAGCGCCTCCAGCGCGGTGATGTGGCGGCCGGTGAGCAGCAGCTCCGCGGCGACCGTGTAGGGCAGCTGGCGCGGCAGCCGGACAGCGGAGCCGCCGAGCGGGAACAGCCCCCAGCGCGCCTCGGAGACGCCGAACCGCGCGCTCTCGCCGGCCACGCGCACGTCGGTGGCCTGCAGGATCTCGGTGCCGCCCGCGACGGCCGGGCCCTCCACCGCGGCGATCAGCGGTTTGGTCAGGCGGCGGCCCTTGAGCAGCGCGTCGATGCGGGACAGGTCGGCGCCGCCGGTGCGGAAGCCGTCGCCCGGATGGTCGCCGGTCATGGCACGCAGGTCGGCCCCCGCGCAGAAGGCGCCGCCCGCGCCGGTGAGGATCGCGACCCGGATCCCGGGGTCGGTGTCGACGCGGTCCCAGGCGTCGCGCATCACGGCCATCATCTCGGCGGAGAGGGCGTTGCGGACCCGGGGCCGGTTCATCGTGACGATCAGGATCGGTCCGCGCTGTTCGACGAGAGCGTCCACCCGGTTCTCCTCCTTCTGTAGAGCCCTTGCCCCGGAACGATAACAGGTTCTACTTTGCGTTGATGGCGGCCAATATTGCGGACCTGTTCGAGCACGCGGTCGACGCCTTCGGCGATCGCGTGGCGGTGGCCTGCGGCGAGCGTGAGACCACCTACGCGGAGCTGGAGGAGACCGCCAACCGTTTGGCCCATTTCCTGCAGAGTCGAGGAGTGGGCAAAGGCGCCCACGTCGGGCTGTACGCGGGCAACTCGATCGAGGCCGTGGTGGCCATGATCGCCGTGTACAAACTGCGTGCCGTGGTCGTCAACGTCAACTATCGATACGTCGAGAACGAGTTGCAGTATCTGTTCGACGATGCCGGTCTGGTCGCGCTGATCCATGACCGTGGATTCTCGCCTCGGGTCACAGCGGTGGTGTCCGACATGCGGGCCATCGTGGCGCTCCCGGACGGCTCGGCATCCGACTTTCCAGACATCTCCTATGAAGAGGCTCTGTCGGCTGGCTCCTCGAAACGCGACTTCGAGGAGCGCTCCGGTGACGACGTCTATCTGCTCTACACCGGCGGGACCACCGGCTATCCCAAGGGCGTGATCTGGCGCCACGAGGACGTCTGGCGGGTCCTCGGCGGGGGCATCGACTTCATGACCGGTGTCCCCCTCGACGACGAGTGGGCGCAGAGCACCCGGGCCGGGATGCCGCCGATGACCAGGTTCTGCTTGGCCCCGCTCATCCACGGCAACGCCCAGTGGGCCGCGCTGGCCGCCCTCTTCGCCGGCGACACCGTCGTCTTCCTGCCGCACTTCGACGCCGACGAGGTGTGGCGCACCATCGAACGCCGCAAGATCAACGTGGTCGTGCTGATCGGCGACGCGATGGCCCGGCCGATCATCGAGGCCTACCTGGCCGGCGACTACGACGGATCGTCGCTGGTGGCGGTCTCGTCCAGCGCGGCGCTGTTCTCCCCGTCGGTGAAACGGCAGTACCTCCGGGCGCTGCCGGACGTGATGGTCACCGACGCGGTCGGCTCGTCGGAGACCGGGTTCGCCGGCATCGGCATCGTCGCCGAGGTGGACGGCGGCGCTGTCGACGGCCCGCGCGTCATGCCCGGCCCGGACACCATCGTCATCGACGAGCACGGCCGCCGCGCCGGACCGGGAGTGATCGGCCGGCTGGCCCGCGGCGGGCACGTGCCGCTCGGCTACTACAAGGACCCGGAGAAGACGGCCGCCCTGCTCACCGAGGTCGACGGCGTCCGCTACGCGATCCCCGGCGACCTGGCCCGGCTCGAGGACGACGGCACCATCACCCTGCTCGGCCGGGGCAACACGTGCATCAACACCGGCGGCGAGAAGGTCTTCCCCGAGGAGGTCGAGGGGGCGCTCAAGGCCCACCCCGACGTGTTCGACGCCCTCGTCATCGGCGCCGCCGACGACCGGCTCGGCCAGCGGGTCGTCGCCCTCGTCCAGTCCCGGCCCGGCGCCGCCCTGGACCTCGGCGAGCTCGACACCCACGTACGGCAGCGGATCGCCGGCTACAAGGCGCCCCGCGGCGTGTGGCTCGTCGACCGGATCAACCGCACCATCAGCGGCAAGGCCGACTACCGCTGGGCCCACTCCTACGTGAAGGAACACGATGCGGACTGACCTCTGCGAGACGCTCGGCATCGAGCACCCGATCGTCGGGTTCAGCCCGTCGGAGCACGTCGTCGCCGCGATCAGCCGGGCCGGCGGGCTCGGGGTGCTCGGCTGCGTACGGTTCAACGACGCCGGCGAACTCGACACGGTGCTCACCTGGCTCGACGAGGCGACGGGCGGCCGGCCGTACGGCGTCGACGTCGTCATGCCCGGTCACGAGCCCACCGAGGGCGCCGTCACCGACCTCACCCGGATGATCCCTGCCGGGCACCGTGACTTCGTCGAGCAGACCCTGCTCCGGCTCGGCGTGCCGCCGCTCGAGGCCGCGTCGAGCCGGCCGGGCGTCCTCGGCTGGCTGCACTCGGTCGCCCGCAGCCACGTCGAGGTCGCGCTGCGGCACCCGGTCCGGCTGATCGCCAACGCGCTCGGCCCGCCACCGGCCGACGTGATCGCCCAGGCCCACGACCACGGCCTGCTCGTCGCCGCGCTCGCCGGGCGGGCCGACCACGCCCGCAGCCACGTCGCCAGCGGTGTCGACATCGTCGTCGCCCAGGGCTACGAGGCCGGCGGCCACACCGGGGAGATCGCCGGCATGGTGCTCGTCCCGGAGATCGTCGACGCCGTGGACGTGCCGGTCCTGGCGGCCGGCGGCATCGGCAGCGGCCGGCAGATCGCCGCGGCCCTCGCCCTCGGCGCCCGCGGCGTGTGGATGGGCTCGGTGTGGCTCGGCACCAGCGAATACCGCAGCAGCCCCGGCCTGCGGGAGGCGCTGCTGCGGGCCACCTCCGGCGACACCGTCCGCAGCCGCATCTACTCCGGCAAACCGGCCCGTCTGCTGCGCAACCGCTGGACCGAGGCGTGGGCGGCCGACGGCGCCCCGGCCGCGCTGCCGATGCCGCTGCAGAACCTGCTGGTCTCCGAGGCACACGACCGTCTGATGGCCTCCGACGACCCGACCGTGGTGCCGATGCCGGTCGGCCAGATCGTCGGCCGGATGAACGAGGTCCGCCCGGTGGCCGCGGTGGTCGCCGACCTGGTCGCCGAAGCCGACGAGACCCTCACCCGGATCCACAAGCTGCTCTAGGGAGAGCTCCGTGGCCAGGCCCTGTGGTCGATGGCCAGCCACGGGGAGGCGGCGACGGCGGCCGGGGTCATCCCGGCGAACCGTCTCGTCTCGCGGTGCAGGTGTGACTGGTCGGCGAACCCGCTCTCGGTGGCGACGACCGCTGCCGGCCGGCCCGCGGCGAGCAGGTGGGCGGCGTGATCGAACCGGGACAGCCGGGCCGCGACCTTCGGGGTGACGCCGACCTCGGCCCGGAAACGGGACCACAGCCGCTGGCGGCTCCACCCGACCTCGCCGGCCAGGTCGGCCACCCGTACGCGACCCCGGCCCGCGACCGTCAGCTCCCAGGCGCGCGCGATCTCCGGGGCGACGGATCGCCGCGGGGTGAGAGCCGCGGCCGCGATCGTGAACCGTTCGTCCCAGGAACGGGCGGCGCGCAGTCCGTCCTCGATGCGGCCGAGGTGCCGGCCCCAGATCTCGCTCAGCGGCGCCACCGTGGTGCTGAGGTCCGCGAACCCGCCGTACAGTGCGGCGGCGACCGCCGGTGCGAGACGGATCTGCAGGCACTCGACGCGGCCCCAGCCGGTCGCCCGGACCGGTCCCGGCAGCAGGCCGGCCATCACACTGCCGTGCTGCCGTCCGGCCGGGGTCTCGTAGGCGGCTCCCGCACCGTCACTGAGGTCGATCAGGAGCGTGACCGACGGGTGCGCCACCATGCCGAGGTCCCAGAACGCGGGGGACCGTTGCCGGAACCCGGCCATGTCGATCCCCGGAAGCCGGAAACCCGGCATCGCGACGTCCACGCCGGACCACTGCACGCCGACCACTCTATGTCGCGGACAGCAGCAGGGCGGCCGTCGTCGCCGGGTCCTCAATCATCGGCAGGTGGCCCACCCCCCGGGAGCAGCACGACCCGCGACGTCGCATAGCGGTGCGCCGACGACGGCTCCCAGCGTGGATCCGCCGCCCCGAAGATCACGAGTGCCCGCCGGCCCAGCGCGTCCAGGCGGGCCGGAACCCCCCCGCTCGGCAAGGTAGCCGGTGTTCGCCCGCAGCACCGCCGACATGGTCCGGAACGTGATGCCGCGCAGGTCGGCCACCACATCATCCGGAATCACCGGTGCCCGGGCCGGCGCGCCACCGCTCCCGGCGGCCACCGTCCGGACGCCGCCGTCGGTCCCCGCGGCGTCGGGAATCCCGGTGTGCCCGGCGCAGGTGGCCGCGATCGCGGCGCGGATCATCGCGTCGGTGCGGACCCGCCACAGCATGGGGCCGAGCACCGGGCCCAGCAGAATCCGCAGGAGCAGCGGCTGGGGCCGGAACGCGTCGAGATCCGGCCCGGTGCTGATCAGCGCCAGCGCGCCGGTGAGGTCCGGACGCCGCTCGGCGAGCGCGGTGGCCACGTAGCCTCCGCTGGAGTGCCCCGCCACCGTCACCGGTCGCGGGCCCAGGTCGTCGAGCACGGCGGCCACCCGATCGGCCTGGCCCTGGACGTCGTAGGACGTCACGGGCGGCGACTTCCCGCAGCCGGGCAGGTCGACACGGATGACGTGGCGCTGGGCGGCGAGCGCCGGGATCAACGGGCCCCAGACGGCGCAGCCCGCCCCCGAGCCGTGGATGAGCAGCAGCGGCGGCGCCGACGACGGGCCGTCCCGGACCACATGGATGCCATGCCTCATGCCCGCTACGGTGCGCCTGCCGGCGTCGCGGCGTCTTGGACGAATGTCAGCGTGGGGCCGACCAGAACGGGTCGCGGCCGATGAAGCCGATCAGGCGGGTCTGCGGGTCGGCGCCGGCCGGGACCGGGACGGCCGGACCGTACTGGCCGGAGGCGCGCAGCATCTCGTCCATCGGCTCCATGCCGGTGACCAGCGCCGCGCACATCTCCGTCTCCAGGGTCTCGTCCTGGCCGGAGGCGCGGGCCAGATCCCAGGTGTGCATGAACACGTCGGTGGTGTAGAAGCGGTCGATCGCCTGGTCGAGCGGCAGCGTCCCGAGATGTGGGTTGGTCAGCTCGCGGCCGCCCGGATCGTCGAGCAGCTCCTGCACGGCGGTGACGTGCACCGCCCAGGTGCGCACCGGGTCGGTGTCGACGCCCGGCCCGGCGGGCAGGGTCACGCCGGCGCCCGAGGACAGCAGGCCCGGAAGCCACTCGACGAGGTGACGGACCACGTCCCGGGCGGTCCAGCCCTCGACCGGCGCGGGGGCGTCCCAGTCCTTGACGCCCTCGACACGGGCGGTGAAGCCGGCGGCGATCCGGCGGTGGCGTTCGGCGGCTGACAGGTCGGTCAGTGGCATCGGCGGCATCCTTCCGTAGCATCCATGCTTTCAACCTAGCAGTTTAAAGCATGGCCGGCGCCGAGACGAGAAAGAGCGTGTGACAGTCCGAACCGGACGGTCACACGCTCTCGCTTTTTCCGCGCCTTTCCCGGCGACGGAAGATCAAATGGTGCGGATATTCTCCGCCTGCGGGCCTTTCGCGCCCTGTGCCACCTCGAATTCGACCCGCTGGTTTTCCTCCAGGGACCGGAATCCGCTCGACGCGATCGCCGAGAAGTGGGCGAACACATCGGGTCCACCACCGTCCTGCGTGATGAAACCGAAGCCCTTGTCGCTGTTGAACCACTTCACGACACCGGTGGCCATAGAATTCTCCTTGCCGACCATGAGGAACGCCGCACCGTGCGGCATCTCGCGCCGCCGCGTTGATGACCCCCGGAACCCGGGCAGAGACGAGAATTTCCCCGCTAATTCTTGGAAATCAAAACTGCAACACGCCCAACCTAACACACGAAACGGGAATCGCCGGGAGGAAGCGTCCGCCGGAGCGTAGGGTCGAATTTCCGTATCGGTCGTTGGAGGTGGCATGTACGTCATCCGAGGGCTTCTCGCCGCGGCGATCGTGGTGCTCGCCGGAGTGACCGCGACACCCGCCGCCGGCGCCGCCGGGATCCCCGACGAGGCGCTGCTGCAGGCGTCCGACCTGGGCGGGGTCACGCCGCACGCCACCGACGGCGACGACTGGCCGCAGCTGCGCCCACCCCGCCCGTGCGGCGCCGGCGTGCCCGCGCCGGTCACCGACCGGGCCGTCGCCGCCGTCATCGACGTCGACGGCGCCCCCGAGTCGATCATGGAGTATCTGGCGGTGCACCGCGACGCCGGCCGCTACCTGCGAAAACTGCGCAAGGCGGTGGACGGGTGCCCGGACTGGCGGGTCGAGGAGAGCGCGGCCGGCCGGCTCACCCTGCGCTGGACCCAGCGGTGGGAGCACGTCGGCGAGGAGGTCACCCATCAGACGTACGTGGCGGTCGCCCGCACCGGCCGGGCCGTCGTGGTGGTCGCCGACAACGGGTGGGAGACCTCCGACGGCGACCCGGCCGTCGCGCAGCGCCTGCTGATCAGCGCGGTGCGGCGGGCGTCGTCGCTGAGCTGAACTGGGTGCGGTACAGCTCCTCGTAACGCCCGCCGACGGCCATCAGCTCGGGATGCGTGCCGCGCTCCACCACCCGGCCGTCCTCGATCACCAGGATCTGGTCGGCGGCCCGGACCGTCGACAGCCGGTGCGCGATCACCACCGCGGTACGCCCGTTCAACGCCTCACCGAGCGCGGCCTGCACCGCCTGTTCCGAGGTCGAGTCGAGGTGCGCGGTCGCCTCGTCGAGCACCACCACCCGCGGTCGCGCGAGCAGCAGCCGGGCGATGGTGAGCCGCTGCCGTTCCCCGCCGGACAGCCGGTATCCGCGCTCGCCGACGACGGTGTCCAGCCCGTCCGGCAGCGACTCGATCAGGTCGGCGACGTGGGCGCGGCGCAGCACGTCCCACAGTTCGCCGTCGGTCGCGTCCGGCCGGGCCAGCAGCAGGTTCGCCCGGACCGACTCGTGGAACAGGTGCCCGTCCTGGGTGACCATGCCGAGCGTGCGCCGCAGCGACGCCGCGCTCAGGTCCCGCACGTCGACCCCACCGAGCCGGACCGCGCCGGCGCCCGCGTCGTACAGCCGCGGCAGCAGGCTCGCCATCGTCGACTTGCCCGCCCCGGACGACCCGACCAGCGCCACCATCTGCCCCGGCGCGGCGGTGAACGACACACCGTGCAGCACCTCGTCGCCACCCCGGGTGTCGAGCGTCGCGACCTCCTCCAGCGACGCCAGCGACACCTTGTCGGCGGACGGATAGGCGAACCGTACGTCGTCGAACTCCACCGACACCGGCCCGTCCGGGACCGGCCGCGCGTCCGGCTTCTCCTCGATCAGCGGTTTCAGGTCGAGCACCTCGAACACCCGCTCGAAGCTGACCAGCGCGCTCATCACCTCCACCCGGGCGCTGGCCAGCGACGTCAGCGGCGCGTACAGCCGGGTCAGCAGGATCGCCAGCGCCACCACCGCGCCCGGATCCATCCGCCCCTGCAGCGCGTAGAACCCGCCGAGCCCGTAGACCAGCGCGATCGCCGCCGCCGACACGCTGGTCAGCGCGGTCAGGAACGACCACTGCGCCATCGCGGTGCGCACCCCGATGTCACGCACCCGCCGGGCCCGGGCCGCGAACTCGGCGGACTCGGCGGCCGGGTCGCCGTACAGCTTCACCAGCGTCGCGCCCGGCGCCGAGAACCGCTCGGTCATCTGCGTGTTCATCGCCGCGTCGTGCTCGGCCGCCTCCCGCTGCAGCCCGGCCAGCCGCCCGCCCATCCGGCGCGCCGGCAGCACGAACACCGGCAGCAGGAGCAGCGCCAGCACGGTGATCTGCCACGAGATGCCGACCATCACGATCAGCGTCAGGACCAGCGCCACCAGGTTGCCGACCACACCGGACAGTGTGTCGCTGAACGCCCGCTGCGCGCCGATCACATCGTTGTTGAGCCGGCTGACCAGCGCGCCCGTACGTGTCCGGGTGAAGAACGCCACCGGCATCCGCTGCACGTGATCGAACACCCGGGTCCGCAGCTCGAGGATCAGCCCCTCACCGATCCGCGCCGACAGCCACCGCTGCACCAGCCCGAGCCCCGCCTCGCTCAGCGCGATCACCGCGATCCCGATCGCCAGCGTGATCACGAGCCGCGCCTCCCGCGCCTCGACGATCGCGTCCACCACCTGCCCGGCGAGCACCGGCGTCGCCACCGCGAGAACCGCCGTCACCACGCTGAGCAGCAGGAACGCCGTCAGCACCCGCCGTTGTGGCCGGGCCAGCGCGAGGATGCGCCGTAACGTCGCCCGCGAGAACGGCCGCTTGTCGTCCTGCCGGTTCATGGCATGCCACATCGAATTCCAGGCCGCGACTTCCATACTCATGGCCCGAAGGTCCCACTTCACGTCGGGTTGAGGTCAAGGCAATTTCAGCGGTACGGCCACACCTCCCCGACCGCAGCCCGCCCGGCGCCCTCCGCTACCGGAGCGACGCGGTCCCGGCCCGGCGCCCGGCCTCACCGCCGGGCTGCTGCCCGCTCCCGGTCACCCCGGCTGGTCCCCGGGGCTGTCCCAGCGGCGCGGAAGCGTCACCGCCGCATCGCCGGGATCAGCGGCGCCAGCCCCTCGGCGGTGAAATGCGGCGCGTCCCCGACCTCCCACCAGCTGCGCAGAGCCGTCGTCGTCTGCGTGACGCCGGTCCGCCGGTCGGTGTAGGTCACCGCCCTCTCGCCGCTCACCTTCGTCACCACCCGGCCCCGTTTGACGCCGGCTGGGTAGTCGTTCCAGTTGACGCCGGCCTCGGACCACAACAGCTCCTGCATCCCGCCGCTGTGCACACCCTGCAGCCGCCGGTGCGGGAAGTGAGCCTGCGCGGCCATCGCGATCGAGTTGCGTACCGCGTCCCGCTGCCGCCAGACGAAGTAGTTGGCCACGTCCACCGGGTCGGCGACGGTGAAGACCCGCGCGTCAGCCCAGGTCGGGGGTGGGGACCAGGTCGACGGTGCGGTTGGTGGCCGCCTTCAGCTCCAGGACGACGATCTCGTTGCGGCCGGGGCGCAGCACCGGGCCGGGGACGTACAGGGTGCGCTGCGGTCCCCGGGCCGAGTAGCGGCCGAGGGCGAAGCCGTTCACCCAGGCCATGCCCTGCTCCCAGCCGGGCAGGGACAGGAACGTGTCGGCCGGCTCGTCGATGTCGACGGTGCCGCGGCGGAACGCCGGCCCGGACGGCGGACGGTCACCCGCCGGGGCGAAGGCGAGGCCGGTGAGATCGTGCAGCGGCAGCGCGGTCTGGGTCCAGCCGGTCAGCGTCCGGCCGTCGGCCAGGACCGGGCCGAGGAGGCCCTTCGGGTCGTTCATGTGGACGCCGTAGTTGACCCGGCCGGTGTTCTCCACCAGCACGCTCAGCGTCGCCCCATCGCGGCCGGCCGCGATGGTCAGCGCGCGTTCCGTACGGCCGCGCTCCAGCATCCCGGCCGGGGCGCCGTCGACGAAGATCTGCGCCCGGTCGGCGAACGACTCGATCGCCAGCACCATCGGCCCGGCGGACGGCAGCGCCGTCTCGTAGAGCACGAAACCGTTGTGCTCGCCGAGCTGCTCCATGGTCAGCGGCGACTCGGAGGCCACCGCCGTGCCGAGGCCGGGAGCGGCGGAGAACAGGCCGGCCACCTCGTCCAGCGGTATGCCGGCGCGGTCGAGCCGGGCCGCCGGGCCGGGCAGCGGCTCGTCCGGCACCGGCGCGTACCGGGCGATCACCTCGCGCATGAGCCGGTACTTCGCGGTGACGTCACCGGCCTCGCTGAGCGGGGCGTCGTAGTCGTACGACGTGATGGTGGGCAGGTAGACGTGCTTGTAGTCGGCGCCGTTGGTGGTGCCGAAGTTGGTGCCGCCGTGGAACATGTACAGGCTCACCGAGGCGCCCGCCGACAGCACCTTCTCCAGATCGGCGGCCGCGTCGGCGGCGTCCCGGGTGTGGTGCGGCCCGCCCCAGTGGTCGAACCAGCCGTCCCAGAACTCCGCGCACATCAGCGGACCGGTCGGCTGGTGGCGGCGCAGCTTCTCCAGGGCGCCGTCGGCGTGCTCGAACGTCACGGTACGCAGAATGCCGTCCAGCCCACCCCGCCGCAGCATGTCGCCCTCGGCCTGGTCACAGGTGAACAGCAGCTCGGTGACCCCGCGCCGGCGCAGTCCGTCCGCGAGGTGCCGCAGATAATCGGGGTCCTCCGGACCGTACGCCCCGAACTCGTTCTCGACCTGCACGGCGATGATCGGGCCGCCGTTGCTCCCCAGGTACGGCGTGACCACCGGCAGCAGCCGGTCGAACCACGCGTCGACCGCCTCCAGGTACGCCGGGTCACTGCTGCGCAGCCGCACCCCGGACGTGCTGAGCCACGCGGGCAGCCCGCCGCCGTCCCATTCGGCGCAGATGTACGGGCCGGGCCGGAACACCACGTGCAGCCCGGCGCGGTCGATGAGCTCCAGGTAGCGGGGCAGATCGAGGATGCCGTCGAGGACGACCTCCCCGGGGCGGGGCTGGTGCGCGTTCCACGGCACGTAGACATCGATCGAGTTGAGGCCCATGAGCCGCGCCTTCTCGATCCGGTCGGCCCACTGATCAGGGTGGATGCGGAAGTAGTGCATCGCCCCGGCGATGATCCGGAACGGCTCGCCATCGAGCAGGAAGCCGTCGCCGGCCGTCGTGAGAACCCGTGCCCCGCGCAAGTCGACGCTCCTCCGCATGATCAATGTTTACCTAAACATTGTCATGGGCGGGCGCCCCGCGGCAACCGGCCGGGCACCCGATCAGAAGCGAGATCGGTCGATGCGGCGGCGCTATCGTGCACCCATGGCCCCCTCCGAGCCCCAGAGACGTACGACGGTGCACGACATCGCGGCCGCCGCCGGCGTGTCCCGCGGCACCGTCAGCCGGGCGCTCAACGGCGGGTACGTCTCCGCGGCGGCGCGCGCCGCCATCGAGGAGGCGATCGCCGGCATCGGGTTCGTGCCGAACACGGCCGCCCGTACGTTGCGGACGCGCCGCTCGCAGGCGGTCGCGTTCGTCGCGCTGGGGCAGCACGCGGGCGCCTTCGCCGACCCCAACATCGGCGCGGTGATGCTCGCCGCCAACGCGGTGCTCTCCGGCGCCGACCACCAGATGGTCAACCTGCTCCTGGAGTCCCCCCGCGACACCGAACGGGTGGCCCGCCACCTCAGCGGCGGCTTCGTCGACGGGGCGATCGTCGTGTCCGCCCGCGCCGGGGACCCGATCATCAAGGTGATCCGTGACCTGCGCCTGCCCGCGGCGGTCGTCGGCCACCCGCCCGACCTGGGCGACGCCGTGCCGTACGTCGGCATCGACAACGAGACCGCCGCCCGCGAGATCGTGTCGCGGCTGCTCGCCACCGGCCGGCGACGGACCGGGATGATCGCGGCGGCACAGGACCGCGACTCGTGCACCGACCGGCTGGCCGGATACCGCTCGGCGATGGGGCCGGCCTTCGAGGAACACCTCGTCGTCCGGGTTCCCGGCCACGACCACCGCTGCGGCGCCGACGGGATGCGCCTGCTGCTGGAGCGTGAGCCGGCGATCGACGGCGTGTTCGCGGCGTCCGACGTGCTCGCGGCGGGCGCTCTCGAAGCGCTCCGGGAGGCGGGACGCGCCGTGCCGGGTGACGTCGGCGTCGTGGGCTTCGACGACAGCCCGTGGGCCGTGTGGTCGCAGCCCAGGCTGTCGACGGTGCGCCAGCCGATCGAGGAGATCGGATCCGCCGCCGCACACCTGGTCCTGCGGCAGCTCCGCGGTGAGCCGGTCGACCCGGGCGGCCGTATCCTCCCCACCACCACGGTGTGGCGCGACTCCGCCTGATGACGGGCGGGGCCGATCTTTTCCGGCCCTCCGGAGCCGACCCGCCGGATCACGCGAGGTGGGAGGGCCGATGAGGCGGCGTCGCACGCGAGGCCGGGTCGCCGGAGAGGCCCGCGGGGCCGAGGCGCGGCGTCCGACGGCCTGGAATGGTGTCTGTCCAATGCCGGCCGGGGGTCGCGGCCCGGTGACGGCGTGGCTGTCCGGTGGCGGCGGGCCGGGAGCGGTTGCCGCGGGAGGCAGGGCTGTCCGGCGGTCGCGGCGGTGGGCGGGAACGATCGTGGGGTGACGGCGCGGTCGTCCGGCCGGCCCGGGCGGTGGGCTGGGAGCGGTTGCCGGGGGAGGCAGGGCTGTCCGGCGGTCGCGGCGGTGGGTGGGAACGGTCGTGGGGTGACGGCGCGGTCGTCCGGCCGGCCCGGGCGGCGGGTCGGGAGCGGTTGCCGGGGGAGGCAGGGCTGTCCGGCGGTCGCGGCGGTGGGTGGGAACGGTCGTGGGGTGACGGCGCGGTCGACCGGTCGACCCGGGCGGTGGGCCGGGAACGGTTTCGGGTGGAGAGCCGGCGCCCGGCGGTGCGCGGGCGCTGGAAGGTCGCGGCGCCCGGCGGTGCGCGGGCGCTGGAAGGTCGCGGCGCCCGGCGGTGCGCGGGTGCCGGAAGGGTCGCGGCGCGGCGGCCGGAAAGGCCGCCGCGCCGCTGGTGGGGAACGGGGGTCGGGGTCAGGTGGCGGTGCAGGAGACGCTGGGCCAGTTCCAGTTGCCGTTGGGCTGGACGGTGAGCCCGAAGTTGTTGCCGCTGCCGTTCGGCTTGGCGACCATCTGCTGGGCGGACGGCCAGCTCGCCGTGGTGTTCCAGGTGTTGATGACCTTGGCGGGGGACGGCAGGTTGAGGGTCACGGTCCAGTTGTTGGAGCCGGTGACGGCGACGTTGAGGTTGTAACGGTCGCCCCACGACTGTCCGGCGGAGAGCGTTGCGGTGCAGGTAGCGCTCCCGCCGCCACCGCCACCTCCACCGGAGCCGTCGGGGGCGACCGCCCGTCCTGTGGCCGGCGAGATCATGCCGGCGCACAGGCCGCGTGAGGCCAGGCCCTGGGCGATGCGCGGGATGGCGGCGACCGTGTTGGCCGGCCAGTCGTGCATCAGGATGACCTGGCCGTTGGTGAGCCGGCCGGCGGCGTTGACGATCGCGTCGGTGCTCGCGTTGTTCCAGTCGGCGGAGTCGACGTCCCAGATGATCTCGGTGAGGCCGTATTTCTGCTCGACCGACCGCAGGGTGGCGTTGGTCTCGCCGTAGGGCGGGCGGAACAGTTTCGGCGTGCCGCCGCCGCCCGCCGCGATCGCGGACTGGGTGCGGGAGATCTCCGAGTCGATGGTGGCCTGGCTCTGCTGGGTCAGGTGGGGGTGGGTGTAGCTGTGGTTGCCGACCCACATGCCGGCGTCGACCTGCGCTTTGACGAGGGCGGCGTTGGCGGCGGCGTTCTGGCCGGTGTTGAACATGGTGGCCCGCAGCCCGTTGTTGCGCAGGGCGGTCAGCAGGGTGCGGGTGTTGCTCGCCGACGGGCCGTCGTCGAAGGTCAGGCCGACGTAGCCGTTGCAGGCGGCGGCGTGGGACGGCCGGGCGGCGGGGTCGGCGAGCACGAACCCGACGGCGGCGACTCCGGCGGTCAGCGCGATGGCCGTGAAGCGTCGCCACAGGGTGGGGGTGGGGATTCTGGACATGGCATTTGTCCTTCTGACGACCTGATGACGCCTGGCGGGGAACCCAGGCCGGGGTCGAGAGGATCGACGGGAAGCAATCCCTCTCGCCAGCGAGTATTAGGTCGCGTGCGCCACAGTGTCAACAACTTTCGGAAACATACCGGAAGCAACAGCGAAGCCTGATCACGCAAAATCCCAGCTAGAAAACGTTTCAATCAGGTTTGGACAAGTGGTCTCCGATAATGTTACGGGCCACAATTCCGAAAGTTACGACGAGCAGGCCGCGGCCACCTCGGACCGGGTGAGGCCGAAGGTGGACAGGTTGTAGACGTGCGCGGGCTTGGGCGTACCCCGCAAGCTCGCCTCGCGGACCGCGGTCCGGGCCGATCCGCTCAACCGCGCCCCGAGCCGGTCGTAGATCGTCTCGATGACGCCCATCGGGTCGGTGACCAGGTCGGCGTGCCGCACGTCGATGAACCGCGCCGGATCGTGGCGGGCCCGGTCGGCGCGGAAGCGCCGCAGTCCGCGCGACCACAGCGAGAGTTGCGCCCGCCCGACGACCGGCCCGGTGAAGACCGTCGACCAGCCGGCCGACGCGCGCTCGTTGAGGCTGCACACCGACGCGATGACGGTGCCGGGGTCGCGGTGCGTCTGCACGACGACGGCGTCCGGGTAGGCCGCGAACAGGGCGTCGAGCGCGAACAGGTGGCTCGGGTTCTTCAGCACCCACCGCCGGCCCTGGTCGTGCAGGCCGATGAGCTGCAGGTTGCGGCGGTGCCGGGCGTAGGCGGCGGTCCAGTCGTGCGCGTCCAGCCAGGCCGAGTAGCCCGGGATGTACGCCGTGCACTCGAACGACACCGACGTCATCGACTGGCACAGCAGCCGCCAGCACTCCTCCACCTGCTCCGGTCGCATGTGGTGCACGCCGTCGAGACCGATGCCCTGGTAGGCCTCGCGCAGCGCGGCGAAGACCGGATGCGACTCCCACTCGGCGCGCGGCGGCCGCGGCTGCGGGATCTCGGTCAGCCACAGCTCCGGGCCCTGATGCGCGGGGTCGGCGGTGAGCAGCCGGTGCAGGGCGGTGGTCCCGGTGCGCGGCAGGCCGGTGACGAACACCGGCCGCTCGATCGTCACCCCGGCGTGCTGCGGAAACTCCCGCCAGGCGGCCTCGGCGAGCAGGCGCGAGACGAGAGCGCCGCGCAACAGGCCGCGAGTCCGCTTGCTGCCGGCCGGGGTCAGGCCCGCTTCCTGGGCGTACGACCGGAGCAGCGCCCGGAGACCGTCGGCGTAGTCGTCACCGCCCCCGAAGTCGTGCAGCCCGGTGAGCCGGCTCGCCGACGCGTGCAGGTCGTCGAAGCTGCCGACATCGGTCCGCGCGGAGGTCGTCAATGGTGGAACTCCCCGCAGTTCACGTCGAGGCACGCGCCGGTGATGCCGCGTGCCATGTCCGAGGCGAGGAACAGGACGGCGTCGGCGATCTCGTCCGGCTCGGGGAGCCTGCGCAGGTCGGTGCTCGCGGCGACCTCGTCGTAAACCTGCCGCGCCGGCACCCCGCGCTGCGCCGCCTGGAACTCGAACCAGCCCCGCAACTGGTCGGCCCAGATCCAGCCGGGCGCGATCGAGTTCACCCGTACCCCCTTGGGCCCGAGTTCGCTCGCCAGGTTCTGCGTCGCCGCCAGCAGCGCCGCCTTGGTCAGCCGGTAGGGCCCGAAGGGCCGCCGCGAGTGCCGCAGCACCGCCGAGTTGACCACCACGACCGCGCCCCGCGCCGCGATCAGCGCGGGCGTGAGATGCCGGATCGTGCGCAGCGCCGCCAGCACGTTGACCTCGAACGACGTCCCCACCTCGGCCAGATCCACCCGGCCGAGGCTCTGCATCGGCGGCATCACGAACGCGTTGTGCACCAGCACGTCGATGCGCCCGAACCGGTCGGTGGCGGCCTCGGCGAGCCGGCGCACCGCCGCGTCGTCGGTCAGGTCGGTGGGCACGGCCAGCCCGCCGGTCTTCGCGGCGAGATCGTTCAGGATCTCCGGGGTACGGGCGGCGAGCACCACCGAGGCGCCCTGCCCGGCGGCCCGCACCGCGACCGACGCGCCGAGCCCCGGCCCGACCCCGGCGACGACGACCACCTTGCCGTCGAGCAGCACCGGCTCAGCCCAGCATCCGGGCCGCGACCGCGGCCTGCCGTGCGGCGATCCGCTCGCGCCACGCCTCCGGCCCGATCCGCCGGTGGTGCGGCAGCAGTTTCGGCAGGTCGTCGACGGCCACGATGTCCACCGTGGGCCCGTCGTCGGCGGTCAGCTCGCGGGACAGCCGCTGCCAGCGCAACTGCACGTAGCCGCGGCGGTGACCGGTGCGCTCCAGCCAGTTCACGACGCCGGGGTTCCGCTCGCTGATGACGTAACGGATCATGCCGTCCGGGTCGATCTGCGCCTGATCACGCGTGAGGCTCGTCTGGTGGTTGATGTAGTCGAGCGACACGTACCACATGCTGCCGAGCTGAATGCCCTGGTAGGGGGCGTCGCTGACCGGGACCGTCACGATCATCGCCTGGTCGTCGCCGAGGTCGTAGTGGCCGACCGAGGAGAACTGGGTGGTCAGCCCGCCCGGGGTGGACCGCGGCGCGGTGAGCGTGTTGACCGGAAGCCCGAGGTAGAACCGCTCGGCGAACGCGAGGAACGTGCGCAGCCGGCTGATCAGGATCTTTCCGGCCACGCCGTACCGCTTGGTCAGCGCATCCAGCGTGGGGGGAGGTGGGGCCGCACCGGTCCGGTCCGCACGCTGGATGCGCAGCATGCCGGGCCGCTCGGCGGCCCAGTCGCTGAAGACCTCCCGGACCACGAGCATTCCGGCGCCCTTCAGGCCCGGCCCGACGAACATCCGGAACGAGCCGTCCGGCCCGATCTCGATCTCCCGGTCGTCGAAGGCGGCCAGGCTGCCCGGCACCTGGATCGGCGAGTAGTCGCCGTCGAGGATCTGGAAGCTCAGGTCCACGGTGCTGCCGCGCTCGCCGGTGATCACGTATTCGGCGTCGTCGCGCAGCCACGCGTGGAAGTACAGGGTGTCCGGATTGTCCAGGCCCATCTTGGTGTACGGCCCGGTCGAGCGGACGAAGTAGGGGAAGTCCCGCTGGTACGCCCACGCCATCTGCACCGACGCGCGGATGCTGCCGGCCAGATAGTCGTAGCCCTCGACGAGATCTAGCTCGTCGCGCACGTGCGGGGCACCGGTGATGACCCGCTCGGCCTCCTGGATCGCTTCCGCGAACGGTGTGGTGAGCACGCCTCCGACGATAGAACTCGTTCTAGTTTCTGGTCAATCTTTCCTTGACCCGGTGCGATAACAGGTTCCACTCTGGAGGGCGTGCTGGCGTATCGGATGACGGAGTGGGGCGCGGCCCCGAAACTGGTCGAGGCGCCGGATCCGGCGCTCGGCCCGGGGGAGACGCTGGTGCGGGTGGCCGGGTGCGGGCTGTGCCGCTCCGACCTGACGATGCCGCACCTCCCGGCCGCCGTCGGCGAGCGGCTCGGCTGGTCGATGCCGTTCACGCTCGGCCACGAGGTCGCCGGCTGGATCGACGGCACCGGCGAGCCGGTCGCCCTGGTCTCGCCGACGTCCTGCGGCGTCTGCCGGTACTGCGTGCGCGGCTGGGACAGCGGCTGCCCGTACGGGCGCGCCGGCCGCGGCTACGGGCGCGACGGCGGACTGGCTCGGTACGTGCTGGTCAGCGATCGGCGGGCGCTGCTGCCGCTGGGCGACCTGGACCCGCGGCACGCCGGGCCGCTGACCGACGCGGGCGCGACCGCCTATCACGCGGTGCGGCGGGCTCTGCCCAGGATTCCCGCCGGTGGCACGGTCCTGGTGATCGGCGCCGGTGGACTCGGCGCGTTCGCCATCCAGTTCGTCCGGGTGCTGACCGCGGCCCGGGTCGTCGCCGTGGACCCGTCGCCGGCCCGGCTGGCCTACGCCGCGGAGATCGGGGCGCACGACGGCGTGCCGGAGGTGTCCGGACGGGCCGACGTGGTCCTCGACTTCGTCGGCGCCGACGAGACCATCGCGGCCGGCATCGCGGCGGTCCGCACCGGCGGCGCGTACGGCCTGATCGGCTCGGCCGGCGGCGGACTGCGCGGCCCCTGGTTCTCCACACTGCCCCGCGACGGCGAGGTGTTCACCTTCCAGGGCTCGTCGATCGCCGACGCCCAGGAGGTGATCGCCCTGGCCGGGGCCGGACTGATCCGCAACCAGGTGGAGGAGTTCGCCCTCACCGAGGTCGGCGAGGCCTACGCGAAACTGGCGGCCGGCGCCCTCACCGGCCGCGCCGTCATCGTTCCCTGACTACACCCCGCCGACGCCGTTGGCCCACCACCAGCTCTTCAGGTAGCCGTACTCCATGTCGCCCCAGAACCAGCCCCACTCGTTGTGGCGGCTGACATACGGGCCCAGCTCGTCGAAGACGGCCTTCGCGGCACTCCGGCGCCCGATCAGGCTGTAGTAGACCGCCATCCACTGCCGGACCTTCGACAACTGCTCCGAGGTGGGCGGCGCCGACCGGAACTTGGCGATCCAGGCGTCACAGTCGCGCTGCACCTCCGGCGTGCGGAAATACTTGCGGACCGCCTTCTGCGACTCCTTGCTGCGGTCCTCCCAGGCGAACTCGCGCATCGCGTACTCGAAGTGCGCGAACAACGGCAACAGGGTGGTCCTGTGCCCGGGCGGCGCCGCCTCGGCCGCCGTGCGCGCCACCGCGAACATGCGCTCGTGCGAGCCGTACCACTTCTGGCACGTCAGCATCACCGCCAGCTCGTGCGTCTCGAAGTTGTGCGGGTCGCGGCTGCGCGCCTCGGCGTAGAACTCGTTCAGCCGATCCGCCCCGGCGGCGAAACACGACGACATCAGCCGGATCATCGGGCCGGGATCACGCGGATCGGCCAGCTCCAGGGCCCGTACGCTCGCGTCGGCGGCCTTCTCCGACAGCACGTGGAAACTGTCGAACTGCTCCCGCGACGTCTTCGCCGCCGACGCGCCGCCCCGCGCCGCGCCCGCCCGCCCGGCCAGCACCTTCGCCCAGATCAGCGCGGCCGACGGGTCGGACGGCTCGGCCCGCATCCACGCGTCCAGCCAGGTGTCGTCGTCACCGGCCAGCCCGGCGAACACGCCCAGCCGGTAGCCGCGCAACGCCCAGTCCGTGCCGGCCGCCTCGATCGCCTGCTTCGCCGCCCGCCAGTCGCCGTCGCGCAGCACCCGCTGCCGGGCCTCGCGCAGCACCGCGTCCCTGATCATCAGGTCCACGTCGGCGTCGAACTCGGGAGTGGGCGGCAGCGGGCCACCGATGATGCGGCGAACGAGGTAACGGGCGAGGAAGAACATCGCAAGATCGTACGGTCGACTGCACCCGTCCTGATACCCCGTCCGCAACCGCCCCCCGGCACCCTGAGGACACCACCCGGTCGCGACGGAGGCGGACATGCCGATGCTTCTCGTGCTGCTCGGCGCCGCCCTGGTCGTCGGGCACTTCGGCGTGCTCCGCGCGCTGCCGCCCGGCTCGCAGACAGCCACCGACTTCAGTGTCGCCGTGCTCATCCTGTCGGCCCTGCTCGCCGCGGCCGCCGCGACGGTCACCGCCCGCCGCAGCGCCGGCCGGTCCCGCCTGGCCTGGGCTGTCCTCGCGGCCGGCATGGCCGGCTGGGCGTTCGGCGAGTCGACGTGGGCGTACTACGTGTCGATCCGCCGGATCACCGCTCCGTTCCCGAACATCGGCGACTTCGGGTTCCTGCTCATCGTCCCGTGCACGGTCACCGCCCTGATCGCCTTCCTCGGCGTCCGACGTGGACTGCTGCGCGTCGTCCTCGACGGCCTCGTCATCGCCGGCTCCCTGCTCTTCCTGAGCTGGGTCTTCGTCCTCGAAGCGGTCTACCGTGCGGGCAACCTCACCCCGCTGGCCAAAGCCGTGTCGGCCGCCTACCCGCTCGGCGACGTGCTGATCGCCGCGGTCGCGCTGATCCTGCTCCCGCACGCCGGGCCGGGCCGCCGCCGCACCGCCGCGCTGATCGTCGGCGGCGCCGTCTCGTTCAGTACCGCCGACCTCGGGTTCGCCTACCTCAACCAGCACAGCTCCTACACCTGCGGCAGCGTCATCGACACCGGCTGGGTCGCCGGGTTCGTGCTGTTCGGCCTGGCCGCGGTGGCCGCACCCGCCCGGCGGCCGCACGTGTCCGCCCCGGCGCTGCCGGTGCTGCTCTGGCTGCCGTACTTTCCGCTGGCCCTGGCGATCCTCGCGGCCATCGACCGGGTCGCCTCCGGCGACCACCTCGACACCTTCTCCGCCGCCGTCCTCGGCGCGGTCGTGCTGCTGGTGCTCGCCCGCCAGCTGGTCGCGCTCCGGGACAACTCGGCGCTCAGCCGCGACCTGCACCGGGTCGTCGCCGAGCTGCGCGAACGCGAGGAACAGCTGCGGCATCTCGCCTACCACGACCCGCTGACCGGCGTCGCCAACCGGGCCCTGTTCCATGAGCGGGCCACCGACCGGCCGGCCGGCTCGCTCACCGTCCTCTTCCTCGACCTCGACGGGTTCAAGCCGGTCAACGACCGGTTCGGCCACGCCGCCGGCGACGCCCTGCTGATCGAGGTGGCGGCCCGGCTGCGCGCCGAGACCCGCGCCACCGACCTGGTGGCCCGCCTCGGCGGCGACGAGTTCGCGATCCTGCTCGGCCCGGACGCCGGACCCGGCGACGCCGACCGCCTCCGCGAGCGGATCACCGCCCGGCTGGACGAGCCGTTCACCATCGGCGGCGCGGCCGTCACCGTCGGCGGCAGCATCGGCATCGCCACCCGCGAGACCGGCGACGACACCGAGGCCGTTCTGCGCCGCGCCGACGCCGCGATGTACGCCGCGAAAGCGCGCCGGAGAAGCGAACCCGTCCCCAGCGCGCCCTGAGGCCCGCCCGGAGGCAACCCGGGGAGCCGGCCCTCAGCTCACCACGCGGTTGCGCCCCTCCCGTTTGGCGGTGTAAAGGCGGCGGTCGGCCTCGGCCAGCAACTGCGCCCGATCCCGGTTCGCCTGGCCGGTGGCGACCGCGCCCACGCTGATCGTCACCGGCAGCTCCCCGGTGACCGGCTGCCAGCGGTGACCGGCGATCCGCCGCCGCACGGCGTCGAGCCGCTCGAACGCCTCTGCGGCCGGCACGCCCGGCAGCACCATGAGGAACTCCTCGCCACCCATCCGGGCCGTGAACCCGTCGGCGGCCAGACGGTCCTGCTCGTCGGCGAGCAGCTCGGCGACCGCGATCAGCACCCGGTCGCCGGTGTCGTGCGACAGCGTGTCGTTGATCCGCTTGAAATGGTCGATGTCGATCACCGACACGATGACGGGCCGCCCGGCCGCGGCGGCGCCGGCCAGGGTCTCCGGCAGGTGCTCGTCGACGAACCGGCGGTTCCACAGACCGGTCAGCGGGTCGCGACGGGCCTGCTCCCGGTAGCGTTCGGCGTCCCGGCGGGCTTCGGCGTTCTCGAACATCACCTGCCGGGCGCGGGCCTTCGCCTCCTGCTGGGCCGAACGCAGCTGCTCACTGGCGATGTGGAAACGCTTGTACTCGTCGAACGCGGCACGATGGTCACCGGCGGCGGCGTGCAGCTCGGCCTGTTCGGCCATGGCCCTTACCCCGACCGAATTCAGTTGATGCTCGGCGCACAGCTGCCGGCAGTGGTCGAGGCTGGCCTGCGCCCGGTCCAGGGCGTCCCGGTGCCGCTGGGCGAGCGCGAGAGTCAGCGCGGCCTCCGCGGCGTCGTGCGCCTCGAACCACGGCGGCGCCTCCCACACGTTCTGCAGGATCCGTTCCGCCTCGTCGTACCGGCCCTCGCTGATGTGGATGTTCGCGACCGTGTCCCGCTCGATGATCAGCAGGTCCCGGCCGATCGCGCGGGCCGCCTGATACATCCGCTCGACCGCGGCGAGCGCGGTCGCCGGGTTGCCGGCCTCCAGTTCGGTGTACGCCAGGTTGTTCAGCACCAGCAGCTGCCGGGTCCGGTCACCGATGTCGGCGGCGATCCGTTCCGCCTGCCGGTAACGGGCCCGCGCCGCCTCGGTCGAGCCGTTCTCGGCCAGCGAGTTCGCCAGCCGCACCAGATGGATGACCCGCAGCCCGCCCGGGGCGTCGTCGTCGAGCAGGTCCACCGCGTTCAGCGCGTGATCGAGGCTGGTCGCGTGGTCGCCCAGGTAGTGGAAGGTCAGCGCCAGGTGGAAGTGGCTGCGCGCCAGCAGCGGCCGGCAGTCGTGCCGCTCCGCCCAGCGGTGCGTGGCCAGGAAGACGCGGGCCGCGTGGTCGACGTCGCCCTGCCGGCGGCGCATGTCGGCCTGCACCAGCCGGGCCCGGTGCCCCAGCACCACGTCGTCGAGCCGCTGTGCCTCGTCCACCGCGGCGGTCGCCCGCTCGAGCAGGGCCGCGACGTCGTGGCCCGCGTGGTTCTCGAGGTCGTCGACTTCGGCGGCGAGGTCCAGGGTCACTGCCGCCACATCGGCGCGACCCGGCGGAACTGAAGCAAAGCGATCTTCAAGGCAAGCTCAGGAGGTGCGGTTGCCCGGCCACGGTGCTCGTTCCAGATCAAGGGTGATGAAGGTGTCCGGCGGACGTGACGCCGGGGCGGGCTCGTCGTGGATCGCCCACCGGTCGCCGGTCAGTTCGGTGGCGACCGCGGACCAGAACCGCTCGACGCCGGGGTTGTAGCGCTGGAACCCGATCACCCAGCGGCCCGGCACCATCCGGATCACCTCGAGGGCGGCGATCCGGCCGACGCCGGTCCGGCGCAGGGCGCGGACCACGAAGAACGCGGAGATGGTACGCCCGCCGCCGGGATCCGCCGCGGTGAGGACGTATCCGCCGGTACGGCCGGCGGCGGTGATCAGCCAGCCGCGGGCGTCCGGGGCGGCCCCGGCCAGGAACAGGTCGACGACCCGGTCGTTGAAGGTGCCGTCGTCGTTCGGCACGTGCCCGTACGGCTCGGACAGGTCGTGCCGGAACAGCTGACCGAGATTCGTCAGCACGGCGCGGTCGGCGCGGCCGACCGGGCGCAGCTCGACCGGCCGGGACTGCGGGCGTGGCGGGGCAGCGGGTGACGTCACCCGGCCGAGGCTAGTGGTTCGATGAACCGGTCGGCGAAGCGGCGCAGCGCGTCGCGTTTCTCCTGGAGTGTGGCGTCGAAGCGGCGCCACGGGACGACGATGGCGTCGGTGACCCCGATCTCCGCCTGCTGCCGGAACCCGTCGAGGCCGGGCCGGTCGATGCAGACCGCCTGGATCTCGAACGGCAGGTGGGCGCGGCCGTGTTCGGCGCGCAGCTCGGCGAGCCGGGCGATGGTGGACCGCAGGTCGTCGAAACCGATCATCGCCGAGGACCAGCCGTCGCCGATCCGGGCCGCCCGCCGCAGCGCCGGCTCGGAGTGCCCGCCCACGTAGAACGGCACCGGCTCGGCCGGCGCCGGGCTCATCTGCAGTTTCTCGAACGAGAAATGCTTGCCGTGGAACGACACCATGCCGCCGCCCAGAATCCTTTTCAGGATCTCGATCGACTCGTCGGCGCGTGCGCCGCGATCTTTGAACGGCTGACCGCACCAGTGCGATTCCTCCGGCGACCAGCCCAGTCCGACGCCGAGCCCGAAACGGTTTCCGGTGAGCGCCGCGACCGTGCCGACCTGCCGGGCCAGCAGCAGCGGATTACGCGGATCCAGTTTCAGGACCTGGGTGTAGAACCGGATCACGGATGTGACCGCGCCCATCGCGCCGGCCGCCACCATCGGGTCCGGCCACGGCGTGTCGGCATTCCAGAAACGGCTGCCGTCCGGCGTGTAGGGATAGGCGGCGGAGACGTGCTCCGAATAGAACAGCGAGTCCGGCAGGGCGATCGAGGCGAAACCACATTCCTCAGCGGTACGGGCCAGCTCGGTCAACTGGTCGAGCGGACTCAGCGCGATCCCCAGCGTGAATTTCATCAGAGCACCTCGGCCAGGTCGAGAAGTCGGGCGGTGGCGCCACCGAGCAGGAACTCGTGGTGCTCGGCGGCCAGGAAGTACCGGTGCAGCGGATGGTCCAGGTCGATGCCGACGCCGCCGTGCACGTGGACGGCGGTGTGCAGCACCCGGTGCCCGGCCTCGGCGGCCCAGAACCCGGCCGTCGCGACCTCGGCGGGTTCCGGCCGGCCGGCCGCCTGCCACACGGCCAGCCGTAACGCCTCCACGTCGATCCACGCGTCGGCGAGCCGCTGCGAGACGGCCTGGAACGCGCCGATCGGGCGGCCGAACTGGACTCGGGTGCGGGCGTACTCGGCGGTCATCTCCAGGGCGCGTTCGACGACGCCGAGTTGCTGGGCGGCGGTGCCGAGGACCAGTCGCCGCTTCGCGTGGTCCGGCGCGACGTCGGTGCCGGACAGGACCAGCTCGCCGCGCCCGGCCGGGGCGGCGAGGGTCTCGACCTGCTCGTCGGTGCCGAACTCGGCGATCGTCGAGGCGGCCACCACGATCGACGTCAGGTAGGGGACGTCGGCGGCGTGCCGGCCCAGCTCGATCAGGATCGCGCACTGCTCGACCAGGCCGTGGCCGTCGCCGCCGGCCCGTTCCGGCAGGGCCGCGGCGAGGATCCCGGCCTCGGCCAGCGCCGGCCAGAGCGGTCGCCCCGAGCCGGCCAGCTCGCGGGTCAGGCCGGCCAGTTCGACGGCCTCGGTGCTGAGTTCGAAGTCCATGAGCGGCTCCTCAACGCCGGATCGGGAGGCCGAGCGCGGCGGCCGCGATGATGTCGCGCTGCACCTCGTTGGCGCCGCCGCCGAAGGTCAGGATCAGCGACGACCGGTACATCCGCTCGATCCGGCCGGACAGCACGGCGCCCGGCTCGCCCTCCCGGATCGTCGCGGCCGGCCCGATGACCTCCATGAGCAGCCGGTACGCCTCGATCGCCAGCTCGGTGCCGTAGACCTTGCCGGCCGAGGCCCGGTACGCGGCCGGGGTGCCGCCGGAGACACAGGCCCGCCAGTTGAACAGCTTCAGCGCCTCGGTCCCGGCGTGCACCCGGGCCAGGTGCAGGCGCACCCACTCGTGGTCGATCCGGCCGGTCTCGACCGCCCAGTCCCGGACCTCCCGCAGCGCGCGTTGCAGCGGCGCGGCCGAGGTGAGGGCGACCCGCTCGTGGTTGAGCTGGTCGGTGATCAGCCGCCAGCCCTGGTTCTCCTCGCCGACCAGGGCGGACGCCGGGACCCGCACGTCGTCGTAGTAGGTGGCGCTGGTCGACGGCCCGGCCACCGTCCGCACCGGCGTCCACGAGAAGCCGGGGGAGTCGGTCGGCACCATGATGATCGACAGGCCGCGGTGCCGCTTCTCCTCCGAGGAGGTGCGACAGGCCAGCCAGACGTAGTCGGCGTACTGGATCAGGCTCGTCCACATCTTCTGGCCGGTGATCACGTAGTGGTCGCCGTCGCGGACCGCCCGCGTGGTCAGGGCGGCCAGGTCGGTGCCGGCGCCCGGCTCCGAGTAGCCGATCGAGAAGTGCACCTCGCCCGCCTCGATCCGGGGGACGAGCCGCTCCCTCTGCTCGGCCGTGCCGTGCCGGGCGATCGTCGGGCCGACCGTGTAGAGCGTCAGGAACGGCACCGGCACCCCGGCCAGCGCCGCCTCGTCGGCGAAGATCAGCTGATCGAGGCGGGACCGGCCGCCGATCGTCAGCCAGCCGTCGCGGCCGAGTTGGCGGACCACCTCGCGGTATGTCGCGCCGTCGCCGTACTCGCCGTCGCCACTGGTCAGACCGGCTCTGCGCGACGGTGTCATCAGGTCGGCGAAGTACTCCCGCAGCGAGGCGCGCAGCTTCTCCTGCTCGGGTGTGTATCCGACGTGCATGGGCCACCCCGATCCCGGTAAGTTAGAACACGTTCTACTCGTTGTGGCGGGAGGCGTCAACAATGGAGGCTTATCTGGTCGGCGCGGTGCGCACCCCGGTCGGTCGCCGGGGCGGCCTCCTCTCCGGGGTGCATCCAGCGGATATGGGCGCGGCGGTGATCAGCGAAGTCCTCCGGGGTGTCGATCCGGGGGCCGTCGACGACGTCATCCTCGGCTGTGTCGACACGCTCGGGCCGCAATCCGGGGACATCGCTCGTACGGCGTGGCTCGCGGCCGGATTTCCGGAACACGTTCCCGGGGTTACCGTGGACCGGCAGTGCGGGTCGTCGCAGCAGGCGGTGCACTTCGCGGCGCAGGCGGTGATGAGCGGGACCGCCGATCTGGTCGTGGCCGGGGGAGTGCAGAGCATGAGCATGATCCCGATCGGGAGCGCCATGGCGCCGGGCGGGCCCTATGCGGGCAGCGCGGGCTGGGCGTCGCGGTACGGCGACCAGGAGGTCTCGCAGTTCCGGAGCGCGGACGACATCGCCGCTCGCTGGTCGATAAGCCGAGAGGCGATGGAGGCGTACGCCCTGACAAGTCACGAAAAATCGGTCAAGGCGCTGGATGGCGGGCTGTTCGCACGGGAGATTCTCGGCGGAGGCCCGGGAGGCGTGCGAGACGCGGGAGGCGGCGGACGCGGTGCTGGGTGGTGGGGTGGGGTGGACGAGTGCCCGCGCCGGGACACCAGTGCCGAGCGGATCGCCGCGCTCGAGCCGCTCCGGGAAGGCGGCGTCACCACCGCCGCGATGGCCGGTCAGATCGCGGACGGGGCCGCCGCGCTTCTGGTCGCGAGTGAACGGGCCGTCCGCGACCACGGCCTGCGCCCGCGAGCGCGCATCCACCACCTCTCCGCGCGCGGTGACGATCCGGTGCTGATGCTGACCGCGCCGATCCCGGCGACCGCCCACGCTCTCCGCAGGACCGGCCTGAGTATCGACGACATCGATCGTTTCGAGGTGAACGAGGCGTTCGCCAGTGTGGCCCTGGCGTGGCTGAAAGAGACCGGCGCCGACCCCGGCCGGGTCAACGTCAACGGCGGCGCGATCGCCCTCGGCCACCCGCTCGGCGCGACCGGCGCCCGGCTCATGGTGAGCCTGCTGCACGAACTCGAACGCTGCGGCGGACGCTACGGCCTGCAGACCATGTGCGAGGGTGGCGGCCAGGCCAACGTGACGATCATCGAACGGCTGTGAGCCGCTCCAGCCCGGCCTCGGCCTCTGTCATGATCCGCGCGATCAGCTCGGCACACGACGGCAGGTCGTCGATCACCCCGGCGACCTGCCCGGCCGACATCACCCCGTACTCCGGACGGCCCTCCACCATCGCCGTGCGCAGCAGCACCGGCGTGCCCGCCGCCATCAGCGTCTGCGCCCAGCTCAGGTCACGCCCGTGCCGTGCCGCCAGCCCGGCGCGCGCCACCTGCGGCCAGGTCATCCCGGCGAGACGCCGGAACGCGGCGGCGTGCCGGGCCGCCCGCAGCAGCGCGGTCACCCGTCCCGAGCTCTCCAGCCCCTGGATGTACGCCGTCCGCAGCACCCGATGAGGCACCCCGTCCACACGTGTGGTGACGACCGTGCCGGTCACGTCCGCGTCGAGGTAGAGCTGCTTCACCCGGGACCCGACCGGGCTGTCCGAGGTGAGCAGGAACCGGGTCCCCATCGCCACCCCGGCCGCCCCGTAGGCCAGCGCGGCCAGCAGCCCCCGCCCGTCGAAGAAGCCACCGGCCGCCACCACCGGGATGTCCACGGCGTCCACCACCTGCGGCAGCACCAGCGTCGTCGGCACCGGCCCGGTGTGCCCGCCACCCTCGCCGCCCTGCACCAGCACCGCGTCGACACCCCAGGCCGCTACCTTCTCGGCGTGCCGCCGTGCCCCCACCGACGGCATGGTCAGCACCCCGCCGTCGGCGCACCGGCGGATCAGGTCGCGGTGGGGCGCCAGCGCGAACGACGCGAGCTTCACCCGTTCCCGGATCAGCAGGTCGATGCGTTCGCTCGCGTCGGGCGCGTCCGCCCGTACATTGACCCCGAAGGGATTTCCGGTCCTGCCCTTGATCTCCCTGATCGTGGCTTCGAGCTGGCCGAGGGTCATCGTCGCGGACGCCACGATGCCGAAACCGCCGGCCTCGGCGACCGCGGAGACCAGGCCGGCCCCGGCGACGTATCCCATGCCGGTCTGCACGATCGGGTGCCGGCAGCCGAGCAGGCCGGTCAGCGCCGTTCTCACCGGACCTCCCGCTCCCGCCGGCCGTCCGGGTCGAGGCGTTCCCGGATCAGCCGCTGCTCGTCCGCGGTGGGTTCACGGGTCTCCGGGACCTGATCAGGAACGGTCAGCTCGAAGCCGGTGGCCGCGATCACCTCGTCGACCGTGACGCCCGGGTGCACCGACCGCAGCCGCATCGACCGGTCCGGGGTGGCGAAGTCGAGGACCGCCAGGTTCGTGACGACCAGCCGGATCTCGTGCGCGCCCCGATCGTGGCCGACCCCGGACACCATGTCGACGCGCTCGACGAACACCCGCGGCGAATGCCGGGGCACCCAGTAGCTGACCGGGTGGTTCACCGTGTTGCCGGGCGCGCCCCGCACACACAGCAGCTGCGACGCCGGCCGCTCCCACGGGCCGACGCAGGAGATGTTCTGATTGCCGAACCGGTCCAGCTGGCTCGCGCCCATCATCACGTGCCGGGTCCCGGCCGCCACGATCGCGAAGACCTGGCGGTACGGCAGCCAGCCCTCCACCCGCCCGTCCCGCAGCAGGGTCGCCTCCCCGTCGGTGACCAGCAGCTCGCGCGCGAACGTGAGCTGGGCCAGGCGGGCGCCCAGCCCCGGGATCACCCCCGCCGAACCGGCCAGCACCGCCCCGTCACCGCGCCACGCCTCCGCGCACGCCACCACACACGTCTCGGCCCGGCTCACCGTCGTACCGCCTTCTGGTAGTCGGTCTCGTCGCCGTCGAGATAGCGGGCGCGGAACGTGTCCCAGCCGGTCGTCGCGTACTCCCGCTGGAACTCCTCGTCCCGGCCGTAATCGGGGACGCAGCTGGTGAAATGGGCGCCGTGCGGGGTCTCCGTCACCCCGTCGACCATCGACCGGTTCGTCAGCAGCGTCTGCGGCGGCCCCTGCTCCTGCAGCTCGCCGGTGCTGACGATCCGTTCGCACGACAGGAACCGCTGCTTCGCGGCCAGGCAGAACAGATCGTCGAAGTACGGGTCGGGGCCCAGATAGCGGCCGTTGCCGTCGGCGTCCGCCCGGTTCAGGTGGACGAACGCGACGTCCATGGTGATCGCCGGCATCGCCACCAGCTCGGTCGCGTCGGCGTAGGGGGAGCGGACCGTGCGCAGGCCCGGGTTCACGCGCATCACGTCGGAGCCGAGACCCGCCCGGATCGGCAGGAACGGCAGCCGGTTCGCGGCGGCCAGCAGGCCCCAGTAGAGCATGCCCTCGTCATATTCGGTCAGCTCGACGGCGCCCGCGCTGCGGGCCGCCCGGAAGTGCGGTTCCAGCGGGATGCTGTCCAGGGAGACGAAGCCGGTGACGATGCGGCGTACGCACCCCGCGGCCACCAGCAGGCCGACATCCGGGCCGCCGTAACTGACGAGTGTCAGGTCCTTCCGGCCGGATCGCAGCAGCGCCCGTACCATCGCCATCGGTTTGCGCCGGGATCCCCATCCGCCGATCCCGATCGTCATCCCGTCGCGAACCTCGCCGACGGCGTCCTCGATGCTGACTCTCACCGCTACCGGCCCTCCACGAATCTCCGGCGGGCCCGGTCGCCGGCGCCGTTCAGGTTCAGCTCGAACGTGAAGCCCTGCTCGAACCGGTAGGAGCGCTTCACGTCGATCGGGTCGATCCCGTTCAGGGACTCCTTCGCCCGCCGGATGACCAGCGGATCCTTCGCCGCGATCTCCTCCGCGACCCGATGCGCGGCCCGGCGCAGCCCGGCCGGGGGCACCACCTCCAGCACCGTCCCGAACCGGTGCAGCTCCCACGCCGTCACCGGCCGGCAGGTGTAGACCATCGTCCGCATCAGCTGGTGCGGAACCAGCCGCGCCAGATGCGTCGCCGCCCCCAGCGCGCCCCGGTCCACCTCCGGCAGCCCGAACGTGGCGTCGTCGGCGGCCACCACCAGATCGGCGTTGCCGGCCAGACCGACCCCGCCGCCCAGGCAGAACCCGTGGACCGCGGCGATCACCGGAACCGGGCAGTCGTAGACGGCCGCGAACGCCGCCGCGCAGCCCCGGTTCGCGGCCAGCAGCGCCTCGTGCCCCGCCGTCCGCTGCATCTCCTTGATGTCCACGCCCGCGCAGAACCCGCGGCCCTCGGCCGCCAGCACCACCACGCGAGTCTGCTCCTCGGCCCCCGCTGCGCCGACCGCGTCGGCGAGGGCGTGCCAGCCGGCCGCCGGCAGCGCGTTGACCGGCGGAAAATCCACGATCACCTCGGCGATCGCGCCACGGTGCAGATCGATCCCCACGGCGGTCAGGCTAACCTAGCGCTTGCTTGGGTGGCTAGCATCGACGTCCATGGACCCCCTCGACTTCACCGGCCGCGCCGTGGTGGTCACCGGCGGCACCCGGGGCATCGGCGCCGCCGTCGCGGCCGCTTTCCACGCCGCCGGCGCCGGCGTCCTGGTCTGCGGCCGGACCCCGCCCGACCCGGCCGTGCCCGCTCGCGCCTCCTCTTCTCCCTGCTCCGGGCCCCCGCTCGCCACCGGGGTGCCCGCTCTCGCATTCTTCCCGGCGGACGTGCGTGACCCGGCACAGGCCGCGGCCCTGGTGGATGCGGCGGTTGCTCGTTTCGGGCGGATCGACGTCCTGATCAACAACGCGGGTGGCAGCCCGGAGGTCCCGGCGGGGACGGCCTCACCCCGCCTGCACGCGAAGATCATCGAACTCAATCTCATCGCCCCGCTGCATGTCGCGCAGGCCGCCAACGCGGTCATGCGCGACCAGGACACGGGCGGCGTGATCCTCATGATCGGCAGTGTCAGCGGAACCCGGCCGTCCCCCGGAACCGCCGCCTACGGCGCCGCGAAGGCGGGCCTGCACCACCTGGCCACCAGCCTGGCCGCCGAGTGGGCGCCCCGCGTCCGCGTGAACACCCTCGTCGTCGGCCCGGTGGAACCGTCCACGTCCGGGCCGCCGTCGTCCGCGGCTGCGGCGGGAGACCGTCCGGCGGCGGCGTCGACGGTGGCCCGGGCCGTGCCGATGGGGCGGGCGGCCCGCGCCGGGGAGGTGGCGAGCGCCTGTCTGCTGCTCGCGTCCCCGCTGGCCGGGTACATCAGCGGCGCCTCACTCGCGGTCCATGGTGGCGGTGAATGGCCGGCGTATCTGGCGGACCTCCGGGACACGGCGTACCGTGCCCAGAAATAGAACCTGTTCCAATTCGCGCGCCCGGAGGTCGGTATGGTGCTCTCGATCAAGGCCAAACGCGACGAGGTCGGCCTCGCCGGCGGAGAACTGCTGATCGACGGCGCCTGGCGTCCCGCCGCGGACGGCGGCACCTGGAGCCACCTGCATCCGGCGACCGCCGAGGAGGTCGGCACGTTCGCTGTGGGCACGGCGTCCGACGTCGATGCGGCGGTACGGGCCGCGCGCGCCGCGTTCGACGAGGGCGCCTGGCCGCGTACCCGGGCGAAGGAGCGAATCAGGATCTTGCGTCGCATCGCCGACGCCATCCGGGAGAACGCCGTGGAATTGCAGACGCTGGTCGCGCTCGACAACGGGGTTCCGGTGAGTTTCGGCGAGACGTATGCGATGTCCGTCGAGTGTGTGGCCGACATCTTCGACCACCATGCCGGCTGGGTGGACAAGCTGGCCGGCGAGACGCTGCCCGGCTACCAGGGCGGTGACCACCTGGTGCTCACGCTGCGCGAACCGGTCGGCGTGGTCGCCGCGATCATCCCGTGGAACGGCCCGCTGCTGCTGGCCGCCCAGAAGATCGCCCCCGCTCTGGCCGCCGGCTGCACCGTGGTGCTGAAGCCGTCCGAGTACGCGACGTTCTCCGCGCTGCGCCTGGCCCGGCTCATCGAGGAGGCCGGCCTGCCCGCGGGTGTCCTCAACGTGGTCACCGGTCCCGGCGACACCACCGGCGACGCCCTGATCAACCATCCGCTCGTCGACAAGATCAGCTTCACCGGCAGCCGCGGGGTGGGCCGCAAGGTCCTGGCCGCCGCCGCGAACGGCGTCAAGCGAACCAGCCTGGAGCTGGGCGGCAAGAGCCCGTCACTGGTCTTCCCGGACGCCGATGTGTACGCCGCGGCGGCCACCACGATGGGCACGGTCACCATGGGCCTCTCCGGTCAGGCGTGCGTCGCCCACACCCGGGCGCTGGTGCACCGGGACGTCTACGACGAGTTCCTGGCGATCGCCGAGGCGATGGCGGCGCTGGTCACCTACGGCGACCCGTTCCACCCGGAGACCACCGCTTCCCCGCTGATCAACGAACGCCAGCTGAACCGGGTCCTCGGCTACATCGAGTCCGGCCGCGCCGAGGGCGCCCGGCTGGTCACCGGCGGCGGACGCCCCGACGGCGAGCTGGCGACCGGCAACTTCGTCCAGCCGACCCTGTTCGCCGACGTCGCCAACGACGCCACGATCGCCCGCGAGGAGATCTTCGGCCCGGTCCTGGCGGTGGTCCCGTTCACCGAGGAGGACGAGGCGCTGCGGCTGGCCAACGACACCACGTACGGCCTGGCCGCCACCGTCTGGACCGCCGACGTGAAGCGCGCCTTCCGCCTGACGAGGTCGCTGCGGGCCGGCACCGTCGGCGTCAACGGTTACCAGCTGGAGCCGCACGTGGCCTTCGGCGGGTACGGCCAGTCCGGCCTGAACCGCGAGGGCGGCCGCACGTCGATCGAGGCCTACACCGAGCTCAAGACCGTCCTGATCCCCACCACCGAGGAGATGATGTAGGACGCTCGTGGTGATTGCTGAACGGCATCCGTTCACGATATGGTCGCTTTCCTAGACGTTAATCGTCTAGGAAAGGGGCTGGTGGATGGACGTGCAGCGGGAAGCCTGGCGGGCCAAGATCCTGCCGCCGGTGGAGAGGCTGGCCGGTGGGCTGGTGTCGGTTCCGGTGCCGATCCCGGACAACCCCTTGCGATACACGCTGTGCTACCTGGTCCCGGGGGACGACGGGCTCGTCGTCGTCGACCCGGGGTGGGCGAGCGACGCCGGCTGGCGGGCGCTCACCGCCGGGCTCGCCGTGGCCGGGGCGACCGCCGCCGACGTGACCGGCGTGGTGCTCACCCACGTGCACCCGGATCACCACGGGCTGACCGCGCGGCTGCGGGAGGCGTCCGGGGCGTGGGTGGCGATGCACCCGGCCGAGCACGCGACGATGCTGCGCGACCGGGCGACCGCGCCGAGTGCGGCGCTGACCGGCTGGCTGCGTGACCTGCACGTGCCGCAGGCGGAGATCGACGGGCTGATCGGCAGGTTCGGGGCCGCGGTGGATCTGCACTTCGCGCCGCTCGCCGACGCCGACGTGATGCTCGACGACGGCGACCTGGTGCCGCTGACCGGTCGGCGGCTGCGGGCGGTGTGGACGCCGGGCCACACGCCGGGCCACCTCTGCCTGCTGGAGCCGGACGCCCAGGTGCTGCTCACCGGCGATCACGTGCTCCCGCGGATCAGCCCCAACATCGGCCTGCAACTGGGCGGCGAGGACCCGCTCGGGCTCTACCTGGAGTCGCTGGGAAAGGTCGCCGCCTACGACGAGTGCGAGGCGCTGCCCGGCCACGAGTACCGGTTCCGCGGCCTCGCGGCCCGCGCCGCCGAACTGGACGGCCACCACCGCGAGCGCTGCCGCGAGATCCTGGAGACCGTGGAACGCCTCGGCGCGGCCACCATCTGGCAGGTGGCGTCCCGGCTGACCTGGTCCCGCCCGTGGGACGAGATCGGCCCGATGCTGGTCGGCGCGGTCGCCGAGACCGCCGCCCACGTCGAGCTGCTGATCCGCACCGGCGACCTCACCCGCGACGGCGACCACCTCCGGGCCGGCGCCCTGGCCGCCGGTCGCTGAACCGTCGCCGGTCGCGGAGAACCGGTGTGCGCGGCGGACGGGCGGCTCACCGGTCGGCCCAGGGCCGCGGGAAGCCGAGGCGGCCGGTCAGGGCGCGGTGACCGAGGCGGCCGGTCAGGGCGCGGTGACCGAGGCGGCCGGTCAGGGGGAGGGTGACCGAGGCGGCCGGTCAGGGCGCGGTGACCGAGGCGGCCGGTCAGGGGGAGGGTGACCGAGGCGGACGGTCAGGGGGCGGTGACCGAGGCGAGGACGAAGTCGACGAGTTCCTCGGCGTAGCGGTCGGCGGCGGCTGCCACCTTGGCCCGGGAGCGCGGCGGGGTGGTCAGGGCGTGGTTGAGGGCGCCCCCGCTGATCGTGTTGAGGAGCAGGGTGACGCTGATGTCGCGGCGTAGCTGGCCGCGGTCCTTGCCGCGGTGGACGATGGCCCGGGCGGCGGCGGCCTGGGACTGCAGGAAACGGTCCAGGTGCTCCTGGCCGGCGGGGATGCTCCCGGCCTCCAGCATCAGGCGCAGGACCGCGCCGCCGGACTCGTCGAGGAACGCGTGCAGCACCTGGCGGGCCAGCGCCACCAGGTCGTCGCGGAGGCTGCCGGTGTCGATGTCGCGGACGCCGGACAGCCGGGACGCGAAGACCGCGACGAGCAGCGCCTCCTTGTTGGGCCAGCGCAGGTAGATGGACGCCTTGCCGACCCCGGCGCGGCGGGCGACGGCGTCGACCGAGAAGCGGGCCCAGCCCTCGGCGCCGAACACCTCGGCGGCGGCCCGGGTGATCCGCTCGTCGACCTCGGGGTCGCGGGGCCGGCCCACCGTCGCACCGACTGACATGCGCCCTCCCACCCCGATCCGGCCGGCGGTCAGTCTATGCGCCACCGGCCCCGGATGGTCACGCCAGCAGCTTGCGATGGTCCCAGCTGGTGATCCGGACCGGTTCGACCAGGTAGGCGGTGCGCTTACGGGCGGTGTGATCGACGTACGCGTCGAGGGCGCCGGCCGGGATGTCCGGCATCCGGGCCGCGATCAGCCGGCCGATCCCGGTCACGCCGGGCAGGTCGGCGATCACCGTCACCGTGCCGTTGACCTGCACCCCGCGCAGCTCGAAGTAGTCCTCGCCGTCCTCGACGAGGCAGGTCAGCCGCGGGTCGCGGGCCAGGTTGCGGGCCTTCTGCGAGGCCCGGTAGGTCCAGAACGCGATCCGGCCCCCGGCCGCCGCGAAGAACATGGTCACCAGGTGCGGCGTGCCGTCCGGGTTGATCGTCGCTATCTGCACCTTGCGGCGGTACGCCAGAAGCGCCCCCACCTCGTCGTCGGTCATCGTGACCGTGTCCCGCTGTTTCACGGCGCCTCCCCGAACGTCGACGCGGCCAGGGGCAGCGTCTCCTCGCACACGTACCCGGGACGTGGCGGGCCGGCGGCGAACTCGGTGCTGAGGGCGGCGTCGAGCTCGGCGCCGGTCCACTGCCCGGTGGCCGCGCGGAAGACGGCCCGCACCGTGGGTGGCCCCAGAAGCGCCACCACGTCGCCGTGCACCACGAACACCTCGCCGGTGATCCGCTCGCCGGCCGGCCCGGCCAGGTGCACGACCAGCGGCGCGACCCGTTCCGGGGCCATCGGGTCGGGCCCGTCCGGAGCAGCTCCCATCAACGGGCCGGTCATGGCGGTTCTTGCGCGCGGACAGATCGCGTTCGCGCGTACCCCGTGTTTGAGGCAACCTCGCGCGGTGGCCAGGGTGAGCGAGACGATCCCGCCCTTGGCCGCCGCGTAGTTGGGCTGGCCGGCCGAGCCGAGCAGATACGCCTCGGACGCGGTGTTGACGATCCGGGCGTAGCCCGGCAGGCCGGTCGCCTTGGCCCGCTCCCGCCAGTAGGCGGTGGCGAACCGGGTGGTGACGAAGTGGCCGCGCAGGTGGACCCGGACGACGGTGTCCCATTCCTGTTCGGACATCGAGAAGATCATCCGGTCGCGCAGCACGCCCGCGTTGTTGACCAGCACGTGCAGCCCGCCGAAGGTGTCCACGGCCGTCTTGACCAGGGCCTCCCCGGTCGCCCAGTCGGCCACGTCGCCGGGGCACGCGACCGCCTCGCCGCCGTCGGCCCGGATCTGCTCGACGACCTCGTCGAGGGCCGCGCCGGGCAGGTCGTTGAGGACCGTCCGGGCGCCGGCCGCGGCGAGCGCCCGTGCCTCGGCCGCGCCGAGCCCCTGCCCGGCCCCGGTCACGATCGCCACCCGCCCGTCGAGGGCCGCCATCTCAGTAGCCCGGTCCGCTGAGCAGGCCACCGTCGGCGAGGAACTCGGCGCCGGTGGTGTAGGAGGCCTCGTCGGAGGCGAGGAACGCGACCAGCCGGGAGATCTCCACCGGCTCGGCGAACCGGGCGATCGGCAGGCCCTTGAGGAACCCGCCGCCGTCCACCTCGGTCATCGTCTGCGCGGCGGCCAGCGCCATCGACGTCATCACGCCGCCCGGGTGCACCGAGTTGACCCGGATGCCGAGCGGCCCCAGCTCCTGCGCGGCCGACCGGGTCAGGCCGCGGACGCCGAACTTGCTCGCGCTGTACGCGGAGAGGCCGGACGCCCCGGCGAAGCCCTCGATCGAGGAGATGTTCAC
This sequence comes from Actinoplanes philippinensis, assembly GCF_900113015.1. GTDB lineage: Bacteria > Actinomycetota > Actinomycetes > Mycobacteriales > Micromonosporaceae > Actinoplanes > Actinoplanes philippinensis. The sequence continues at coordinate 428,983 of NZ_FONV01000001.1, read as the reverse complement.
GATCGAGCCGCCGCCCGCGTCGATCATCGCGGGGACCACCTGCCGGATGCCGAGCCACGTGCCGATCAGGTTGACCTCGATGACCTGCCGGAACTCGGCCGGGTCCATCTCGGCGACCGGCGCGTGCCGCAGGATGCCCGCGTTGTTGACCAGCACGTCGACCCGCCCGAACGCGGCGATCGTCGCGCCGACCGCGGCGGCCCAGTCGTCCGCGCTGGTCACGTCGTGATGCACGTACCGGCAGAGGTCCGCGCCGAGACCGTCGGCGACCCGCTGCCCCTTGTCGTCGAGCACGTCGCCGATCACCACGCGGGCCCCCTCGGCGGCGAAGTGCCGGGCGTGAGCCTTGCCCATGCCCCGCGCCCCGCCGGTGATCAACGCAACCTTGCCGTCCAGTCGCCCCATCGCAACCTCCCAAGCGCTTGCTTGGGAGGCTACGCCCGGATGCCGTCGAACAGAAGGCGGAGAAGTCCGTCGATGATCTGCTCGGTGCTCCACGTCGCCGACGAGCGCCACGACGTGGGCAGCCAGAGGATGTCGCGCAGCAGCCGGTACGTCAGGCGGGTGTCCAGGTCGGCCCGGAACTGCCCGGTCTGCCGGCCGCGCTCCAGCTGCTCGATCCAGGTCTGCTCGATCTCCTTCATGGCGGTACGCAGATACGCGAAGCGGGGCTGGCCGCTGAAGTAGTTCCAGTCGTTCTGCAGCATCGTCAGCGCGGCCCGGTGCCGGCTCAGAGTGGCGGTGCTGGACCGTACGATCTGCTCGATCGCCGTCCGCGGGTCGGCGGTGTCCCGGACCGCCTCGCGGTAACCGGCGAGAACGTCCTCCAGGAAGGCGCTGAGGATCTCGTCGCCGATCGACTCCTTGGAGTCGAAGTGGTGGTAGAGGCTGCCGGAGAGGATCCCGGCGGCGTCGGCGATCTCCCGCACCGTGGTCGCCCGGAACCCCTTCTCGGCGAAGAGGTCACCGGCCAGCCGGACCAGATGCGCGCGCCGCTCGGACGGGCTCTTGGATTGTGTCACCGGCCGATTATCTCTCTTGACCGAACGCTTGCTTGGTATCCGGCTCATCGATAGCGTAGAACGCGTTCTAATTTCGAGGGGGTGCCGGGATGCGCGCGGCGGTGCTGCACACGATCGGGGACGACAAACTCGACTTCCGTGACGACGTGACGGTCCTCGGCCCCGGGCCGGGCGAGGTGCGCCTGCGGGTCCGCGCCGCCGGCGTCTGCCACTCCGACCTGTCCGCCCTGCGCGGCGCCCTGCCCCAGCCGGTGCCCGCGGTCCTCGGCCACGAGGCCGCCGGCGACGTGATCGAGGTCGGTGACGGCGTCGACGACCTGGCGCCCGGCGACCGGGTCGCGGTCAACTGGCTGCCCGCCTGCGGGGTGTGCACGCACTGCCGCCGCGGCGAGGACCACCTGTGCATGACCCACGTGATGGCCGGCTACGTGATCCCCCGGTTCGCCGCCGGTGACCTGGAGATCTTCGGGATGGCCGGGTGCGGCTCGTTCGCCGAGGAGATGGTGGTGCCCCGCGCCGGCGCCGTGAAGATCGACGACGACGTCCCGTACGAGGTGGCCGCCCTGGTCGGCTGCGGCGTCACCACCGGCGTCGGTGCGGTGATCAACACGGCGAGGGTACGGCCCGGCGACAGTGTCGTGGTGATCGGCTGCGGCGGCGTGGGCATCGCCGCCATCCAGGGCGCCCGCCTCGCCGGCGCCGCGCAGATCATGGCCGTGGACACGGTGCCCGCCCGGCACGAGGCGGCCCGCCGGTTCGGCGCCACCCACACCGCCACCCCCGACGAGCTGGGCGACCTGCAGGCCGCGGTGGTGCCGGAGGGCTTCGACCACGCCTTCGACGTGGTGGCCGTGCCGCAGACGCTGCGCACCGCGTGGACCGCCACCCGGCGCGGCGGCCAGGTCGTCATCGTCGGCGCCGGGCGCGCCGAGGACACCGTCGAGTTCAGCCCGTTCGAGCTGCTCTTCGAGGGCAAGACGATCGTCCCGTCGCTGTACGGCTCGGCCGACCCGCACCGCGACTTCCCCCGCCTGCTCGCCCTGTGGCGGGCCGGCCGCCTCGACATCGAGGGCATGATCAGCCACCGCCTGCGCCTCGACCAGGCCGGGGCGGCGCTGGCCGCGCTGGGCAGCGGCGACGTGATCCGCCAAGTGATCGTCAACGACTGATGCGGCTCGGGGTCCAGCTCGGCTACAGCGGCGAGGGCTTCGCGAGCGCGGTCGACGAGGTGGTCGAGTTCGAGAAGGCGGGCGTCGATCTGGTGGTGGTCCCGGAGGCGTACAGCTTCGACGCCGTCAGCCAACTGGGGTATCTCGCCGCCCGTACGCGTGCCATGGATCTGGCGTCCGGTGTGATGCAGCTCTACACTCGCACTCCTACGCTGACCGCGATGACCGCCGCCGGGCTCGACCACGTGTCCGGCGGCCGGTTCAACCTCGGCCTCGGCGCGTCCGGACCCCAGGTCATCGAGGGGTTCCACGGGGTCCGCTACGACGCCCCGATCGCCCGCACCCGCGAGATCGTCGAGATCTGCCGCCGCGTCTGGCGCCGCGAGACCCTGACCTTCGACGGCGGCCACTACCGGATCCCGCTCCCCGGCGACTATGCGAAACCCCTCAAACTGATCAACCATCCGGTACGGCCACGCGTCCCGATCCTGCTGGCCGCCATGGGCCCGCGGAACGTGGCGCTGGCCGCCGAGATCGCCGAGGGCTGGCAGGCGCTCTGGCTCGACCCGCGATCCGCCGCCCGCGTCTTCGGCGAGTCCCTGGCCGACGGGCGGTCCCGGCGCGACCCGGCCCTGCCGCCGCTGGACGTGAGCGTGCCCGTGCCCTTCGTCCTCGGTGACCCCGGCCCGGACCTGCTCGCCCGGCACCGCGCCCAGCTCGCGCTCTACCTCGGCGGCATGGGCGCTCGCGGCCGCAACTTCTCCAACGACCTGGTCCGCCGCTACGGCTACGCCGAGGAGGCCACCCGCATCCAGGACCTCTACCTGTCCGGCCGCCGCGCCGAGGCGATCGCCGCCGTCCCCGGCGACCTGGTCACCGCCACCTCCCTGGCCGGCCGCCCCGACGACGTCCGCCGAGGACTCGACGCCCTGGCCGAGGCCGGCGTCACCACGGTGCTGGCGTCCCCGCTCGCTCCCACCCGGGCCGAACGGGTCGCACAGATGGCGGAACTTCGCGCTCTCCTGCCGTGAACCCGGCCAGGACGCTCCGATCGACACCGTCCATATAGTGGGGATCGTGTCTCAGGGGCTGACCTATACCGATGCCGTCAAACTGCTCGGCGGCTCCGGCCCGCTGATGAAGGCCGCCGACAACCTCCTCGGCGGGGTGCTGGCGGTGGCGACGGCGGGCGGCAGCGAGGCCGCCATCAGCCTCTTCGACGCCAAGACGGAGGCGGTCCGGCTCGGGCATCTGGTGGCCGAGCGGATCACCGATGTGGTACGCGACCAGACCCGCTACAACCGCAGCCAGCGCCTGCACGCCGCCCACGGCGTCCTGGTCGTCTCGTCATTCTTCGTATCGCTGGACGACTGCCTGGAGACCGCCGGACTCGCGAACCCGGCCTTCACCCGCGACGACCAGCTCCGCTTCCTGGCCGCGTCGCGGTCCGGCGGCTCCTGGCAGGCGCACCTGCTCGACGCCGGCATCCCGGCCCCGGGCCCGGACCGTACCGGCGACCGTCTCCGCGCCGACCTTCTCGGCTGGTTCGCGGCCCGCGCCCGGCAGATGGCCGCGCACCTGACCGGCCTGGCGGCCTGGGACGCCGCCGACGACCGGGCCCGCCGTGCCGCCGAGGCGCTGCTGACCGGTGGTCTGCCGGAGATCGCCGCCGACCGCTACGAGGAGGTCGTCCGCCGTCTGGTCCAGGACGTCCCGGAGTTCGGCATCTGGCTGGCCCGCCTGGAGTCGCGGGCGGTGTCGCGGGGTTTGGAGGGCCTGGAGTCGGCGCTGCTCCGGGCCACCTCGCACCGGGATCCGGCCCGCCACCGGGCGGCGCTGGCCCGCGTCTGCCGCGCCGAGCTGGACGAGCCGATCCTGGGCGGCGACGCCGGTGAGCTGACCATGCCGAGCCTGGCCTCCGCCTATCTGGACCCCCGGTTCCGGGTGCGGCCGGGCGCCCCGGGCCTGCGCCCGGCCGACGAGGACTGGTGGGCCGGCGCCGAGGTCCGTTCCGACTTCGACACGTTCCTCGCCACCTACCTCACCACCCCGCAGGCGGCCGCCGTGCCGCTGGTGCTGCTGGGCCAGCCCGGCGGCGGCAAGTCGTCGCTGACCCGGATCCTCGCGGCCCGCCTGCCGGCCGCCGACTACCTGGTGGTCCGGGTGGCGTTGCGCGAGGTCCGGGCGGAGGCGTCCATCCAGGACCAGATCGAGCAGGCGCTGCGCGGCACGATCGGCGAGACGGTGGCGTGGGCGGAGCTGGCCGGGTCGGCGGACGCCGCGATGCCGGTGATCCTGCTCGACGGCCTGGACGAGCTGTTGCAGGCGACCGGGGTGCACCAGTCCGACTACCTGGAGCGGGTGGCGGCGTTCCAGCGTCGTGAGGAGCTCCTCGGCCGTCCGGCCGCGGTGATCGTGACGAGCCGGGTCGCCGTCGCGGACCGGGCCCGGATCCCGGCCGGCGGGCTGGTGGCGCGCCTGGAGCCGTTCGACGAACCACAGGTCGACCGCTGGCTGGACTTCTGGAACACGGCGAACGCACGGTACTGGGCCGGGACCGGGCTACGGCCGTTGACCCGCGACGTCGTGCTGCGGTTCCCCGATCTGGCGGCCCAGCCGCTCCTGCTGCTCATGCTGGCCCTGTACGACGCCGGCGCGAACGCCCTCCAGTCCGCCGAGGACTTCGACACCGGCGAGCTGTACGAGCGCCTGCTGCACGATTTCGCCGAGCGCGAGGTGCGCCGCGTCCACGGCGCCAACCATCCCGAGCGGGAACGGCGGGAGCTGGTTCACGACGAGCTGGAGCGCCTGTCGGTGGTGGCGTTCGCGATGTTCCACCGCCTGCGGCTGTGGGCGACCGCCGACGAGCTCGACGCCGATCTGACCGGCCTCGGCCTGCGGGCGTCGGGCGCCCCGGAAACCGAGGGTTTCCACCGCGCCTTCACCGCGGGTGAGGAGATGGTCGGCCGGTTCTTCTTCATCCAGCGCACCCAGGCGGTCCAGGAGGATCAGACCCGGCAGACGTACGAGTTCCTGCATGCCACCTTCGGCGAATATCTGGTGGCCCGTCTGGTGGTCCATGCGGTGGATCAGGGGGTGGCCCTCTCCCGGGCACGGACCGGCCGTCTCGGTCACGCCGAGGACGACACCCTCCTCCGGGACCTGCTCGGCTTCACCCCGTTGTGTGCCCGCAGCACCGTGGTCCCGTTCCTCCGCAAGATGCTCCGCACCGGGTCCCGGGACTGGCTTCTGGCGAAGTTGCGGGTCGCCGTCACCCGGCCGACGCATACTCCACGCGCCTATCAGCCGGTCGACAAGCGCCTGGACCACTGGATGGCCACCTACTCCTTCAACCTGGCGCTGCTCGTCCTGTGCTGCGGCGGTCAGGTCCGGGCCTCCGAGCTCTATCAGCACGCCCGGGATCCCGCGAGCTGGTTGCGGGACACCGCCTCGCAATGGCGGGCGGCGGTCCCGGGCGGCATGCTGCTCGACGGCCTGACCTCCGTTCAGGTGACCCGCACCTGGGCCGATGACGAGCGTCGTGACCTGATCATGGAGTTCGCCGACGAGCCCGTCAGCGCCGCCGTCGATCCGATGTGGTCGAACCAGTTCGGCCCGAGCTGGCGATTCTCCGCCTCCGGGGTCATCGACGGCTTCAGTGAGAATTTCCCGCTGGCTCCGGCCATGGCCATGATGGACCTGTCCGGCGCGTTCAGCGACGACGTGCTGCGTCACGCCGCTGACCCGATCCTGAGTGAGCTGCTGTGGCCGGCGATGGCCACCTTCGTGGAGCACGAGCAGGGACGGGTGGAGTCGGTGGCACGCAGCCTCGTCCGGCTTCTCCTGGTGGTCCGGTCGCACGCCTGGACCCGGCAGGATCTGTTGACGGCCCACGAGCGCGTGACGGTGGCGCTCAGCCGATGGGGTGACCGTGCCGTGTCGCCGCCGGGCCTCTCCCGCTGCACGACGATCTATCTGGAGAGGCTCGTCCAGGACTGCCTGTACTTCTCGGCCGTCGAGACCATGCGCCTGCTGGACCGGCTGACGTTCGCGGATCCGGTCCAGGCGGCGCTGTTCCTGGAATGCCTGGCAGGTTTCTGGCAACAGCTGGATCCGGCCCACGACACGTTGATCAGTCTCGGGATGCACCTGGCGGCGGACGGGGCCGAACAGTTGTCGCCGGAGGCCTGCCTGCGCCTGCTGGAGGCTCTGCCGGTGGCCGGTTCGTGGGAGCCGGGCAATCTGCTCGCCGCCTTCGACCGGCGGCTGGCCCGTTCGGATGCGAGGGCTCGGATCGGCGCCGACCCCTGGTTCGCGGCTCGCCTGCGGGACGCCGTCGCCCGGTTCGACGGTCACCAGCGGGCCGGCCGGGCGGCGGCCTCCCCCGGGGAACAGTGGCCGGGGGAGGGCGCCGTGGTGGGGGACGGATCCACCGGCTGATCCGGTCAGCGCGGCGTCAGCGTGATGGTGACCTGCCCGTTCCCCCGCTTGCGGTCGGCCTTCGGAACGGCGTTGCGGATCGCGCCGGTGGTGGCCCGGAGCGTGTCCTGGATCGACTTGATCGACCGGCTCGCCTCCGGCAGGTACTTCTCGTAGATCCGGTTGAGGCACTCGCTGGTGAACACGGTGACGGTCGGCCCGGCGGTGCGCAGCGCGACCAGCACGTCCTGGCTCGCGCCCGCCGCGGTGGCGGTGCGGTCCAGCACGCACGAGCCGAACTGGAACAGGTCGGCGACGCTGCGGCCGGCGCCGGTGAGGCCCGCGGCGCGCAGCAGGTCCTGCACGGCGGGCGCGGCGGCGTCACCGGCGGCGAGCGCGTCCCGGGCCGCGGCCCCGTGCTCGGTGTGGGCCAGCAGCAGCGCCTCGGCGGTCCGCGGGCGCAGCGCCCGGCTGTCCGGCAGGAACAGGTCCAGCTGGCGCAGACCGGCCTCCAGGGCGACCACCGACCAGTCGAGGCGGCCGGTCAGCTGGACCGGGCCGCGGGCGCCGGGCTGCAGCTCCAGGGTGACGGTCTGGCCGCCGCCGACCGCGACGGCGCCGGTCAGGTAGGTGAGCATGGTGTCCCGGATGCCGTCCAGCGCGTCCGGGGTGTCGGCGGCGGCCTGGGTGTCGACGACCGGGCGGACCCGCCCGTCCGCCGGCAGGTCCAGCAGGAGCGGGAACGGCAGCCGGTTGCGGACCCGGACCTGCTGGGATCCGGTGCCGGCGAGCACGCACGCGTCGATCCGGCCGGCCGGGGTGGAGACTGCCTTGACGGTGATGCCGGGGGCCTTCGGGTCGCAGGAGATCGGCTCCGGCGGCCCGGCCAGGTGCTCGACGGCGTCGGCCAGGGAGGTGACCGCGGCGGCCCGCGCGTACGCCCAGAAGGTCCGGTCGGTGCCGGCCTTGATCGGCAGGACCGCACCCGCGTGGGTGGTGACGGAGTCACCGGTCGCGTCGGTGGTGAGCCGCCAGGTGCCGATCACGAAACTGTCGAACAGGACGGTGTCGCCGGCGACCGTGCGATCGACCGCGTCGGTGACCGAGGCGGTCAGTGGCACCCAGCCACCGAGGTCGGCGGACCAGCCGAAGACGTTGAGCATCTCGGGGCGGACCCCGGACGGCAGCTCGGCGTAGTCGATGGCGATCCGGCCCCTGGTCAGGTCACCCTCCGCCGTCATGGTGACCATGTCGCCGACCGTGATGATCCCGGGCGGCGCCGGGCGGTCCGCGGGCAGCGGCTCCACCCCGAAGCGGACCCTGATGTCGCCCCGGCCGCCCCCGTCGGGCACGCTGAAGCGGACCAGGCCGTCCAGGGCGAACTCGGCGTCGCCGCCGGGCTCGACCAGCTTCGACTCGGGCACCCCGATCGGCCCGCAGGCCGTGAGCCCGGCACCGACCGCGATGCCCAGAATGCCCGCGAGCATCCCCCGTACGAGTTTCATGTGTTGTCCTCCCCGGCGGAGGAGGATAACCGGCGAATGTGAAATCCGGTCACCGACCGCGACGTGTCCACCGTCGCAGCCGGTGGGGACCGCCCGCGACGCCGTACCCGCATCGTAGCGTCGCTGTCGAGCCGGCACCCGCCCGGAGCGGCAGTGACCAGCCGATCGGGACGCCTCGCCGAGCGCGGGCGCACATCGGGTGATATGACTCATCGGGCGCGATCACCCTGGCGGCACCCGGCTCGAATCGTGCCGCTCGCGTTCCTCGCCCTGATCATCGCCGGCACCGGCCTGATGATGCTGCCGGCCGCCCGCGCCGAGCCCGGCAGCGCGCCGTTCGTCACCGCGTTGTTCACCGCCGCGTCCGCGGTGTGCGTCACCGGCCTCTCGGTGGTGGACACCCCGACCTACTGGTCGACCTTCGGCCACGTGCTGCTGACCGTGCTGTCGCAGATCGGCGGCTTCGGCATCATGACCCTGGCCACCCTGCTCAGCCTGCTGGTCTCGCGCCGGCTCGGCCTCCGCGGCCGCCTGCTGGCGCAGGCCGAGAGCGCCGGCCTCACCGGCGGCAACATGGTCGGCGTCCTGGTCCGGGTGGCGGCGGTCATGGCGGTCGCGGAGGGGCTCATCGCCGTCGTGGTCACGGTCCGTCTGTGGGCGGGGTACGGCTACTCGTTCGGCCGCGCGTTGTGGGAGGCCGTGTTCCATGCCGTGCAGGCGTTCAACAACGCGGGGTTCGCCCTCTACCCGGACAGCCTGATCCGGTTCGTCACGGATCCGTGGATCTGCCTGCCGCTGGCGTTCGGCGTGCTGGCCGGGTCGATCGGCTTCCCGGTCCTGTTCGAGCTGGCGCGCGAGTGGCGTACCCCCGGATGCTGGTCGACCCACACCTTCCTGACGGTGGCCGGAAGCCTGGTGCTGTCGGCCGTCGGTTTCCTGGTCTTCCTGGCCTTCGAGTGGCGCAACCCGGGCACGCTCGGCCCGCTGAGCACCCCGGGCAAGATGCTGGCCGCGTTCACGCAGGACGTGATGACCCGGTCCGGCGGCTTCAACAGCGTCGACCTCAGTCGGATGAACAGCGAGACGATCGCCGTCACCAACGGGCTGATGTTCATCGGCGGCGGCAGCGCGAGCACCGCCGGCGGCATCAAGCTGACCACGTTCATGCTGCTCGGCTACGTGATCTGGGCGGAGATGCGCGGCGAGCCGGACGTGGTGATCCGCAAACGCCGGATCGCCGAGGAGACCCAGCGGCAGGCCGTCACGGTGGCCCTGATGGGTGTCGCGCTGGTCGCCACCGGTACCGTGGCGCTGGACGCGCTGACCGACGACATCCCGTTCGACCGGGCGTTGTTCGAGGTCACGTCGGCCTTCGCGACGGTCGGCCTGAGCACCGGCGTCACCCCGGGCCTGCCCCCGTCCGCGCAGATCGTGCTGGTCGTGCTGATGTATGTCGGCCGGGTCGGCACGATCGCGGTCGGCACGGCGATCGCGCTGAACACCCGGCGCCGCCACTACCGCTACCCGGAGGAGAGACCCCTCGTTGGCTGACGAGAAACTGCCCGCGGGCTCGCACGTCGCGGTGATCGGCCTGGGCCGGTTCGGCGGCGCCGTCGCCGAGTCGCTGATCGAGCTCGGCTACGAGGTCCTCGGCGTCGACTCCGACCCGCGCATCGTCCAGGACTGGTCGGACCGTCTCACCCAGGTCGCCGAGGCCGACTCCACCGACGAGGAGGCGCTGCGCCAGCTCGGGGTGCACGAGTTCGGCCGGGCCGTCGTCGGCATCGGCACCAACCTGGAGACCAGCGTCCTCACCGTGCTCACGCTCACCGAGATCGGTGTCCCGGAGATCTGGGCCAAGGCCACCAGCGTCAAGCACGGCAAGATCCTCGCCTCGGTCGGCGCCGACCACGTCGTCTTCCCCGAGACGGAGATGGGCGAGCGGGTCGGCCACCTGATCTCCGGCCGGATGCTGGACTACATCGAGTTCGACGACGGCTTCGCCATCGCCAAGGTCCGGGCGCCGCGCGGCGCCGCCGGGCGCACCCTCGCCGCCATCGGGTTGCGGTCGAAGTGGGGCGTCACGGTGGTCGGCACCAAACGGCCCGGCGAGGATTTCGTGTACGCCCGGCCCGAGACCGTGGTGCCGGAGAACGCGGTGCTGATCGTCGCCGGCGACACCGCGAAGGTCGAGGCCTACGCCGCCGAGAACTGACCGCCACCGGCCTCGGCGAGCTTGAGCATCCCCGCGTCCACGAAGGCCAGGAAGTCCGTCTCGTCGGCCCGGTCGCCGTCGATCATCTCGAAGACCACCAGCACGTCGCCGTCGGTCACCGCGACGGTCAGGTCCCGGTCCTGATCGCCGTCGCCGGTCTCCTCGACGCGGACCCCGGTCGCGGCGTCCCCGAAGGCCGGCACCTCGAGCCGGGTGATCGTGGTGAGGTCGTCGCCCGACCCCTGCGACGGGCAGCGGGTGATCGTCTTCTCCAGCGCCTGGATGAACGCCAGGGCGTTGGAGGCGCCCGGCGCGGCGACGCCCATGGCGAGACTCGTCCCGTCGTCCTCCGAGAAGTACCCGATCGCCGCCGTGGTCGCGGACTCCTCCCCGGCGGGCTGATCGTCCTCGCACAGGCTCCGGTTCCGCGGGATGGGCAGCCGCTCGTTCGACGGCTCGCCCAGCGAGTGCCACCCGGCCGGCGCCTCGGCCTCGGTCAGCAGCCCTTTCCGCAGGTCGTCGAGGGTGGGCGGCCCCGCGGACGCGGGGGCGGCGGGCAGTGTCACGGCTGCGGTCGCGGCGACCGCCAGAATGATCCTTCGCATGCGGTGGAGCCTAGGAAGCCGGGACGCCCGGCCGAGGCCTGATCGCCGCAGAACCGCCGGTCCGGGCGACCTTTCCGGAACCTGCGGTCACGAACTCCCGGAACATCCGGCCCGCTATGAACGCCCGCACGAAGTGCCGGTGGTGCTCTCACCGGGGCTCCCGATTTGGGGTGGGTGGACGCGGCGCGGCAGGATCGGTGTCGTGAATGGGGACGGGGACCGGCTGTGGGTGCGGCTGCTCGGCGGGCTGCGGGTCACCCGTGGCGGCGCTGAGCTGCCGATCTCGGGCGCCCGGCTGCGCGGGCTGATCGCCCGGCTCGCCGTCGCCGGGGGCCGGCCGGTCGCGCCGGGGCTGCTCGTCGAGGCGCTCTGGCCGCAGGAGCAGCCCACCGACCCGGCCAACGCGCTGCAGTCGCTGATCTCCCGGCTGCGGCGGATGCTCGGTGGCGGCGACACCGTCACCCAGGCCGAGGGCGGCTACCGGCTGGCGGTTCAGCCCGACGACGTCGACGTCCTGCGGTTCGAGAGGCTCGCCGCGGCCGGCCGGGAGTGCCTGCGGGCCGGTGATCCGGCGGGCGCGGCCGGTCCGCTCGGCGAGGCCGTCGTCGGCGGGCACCTCGCGCCGGAGCTGGCCGAGGTCGCGCCGGCGCAGGCGGTCCGGCTCGGGCAGGTTCTCGTCGAGGCGGTCGCCGACCTGGCCGAGGCGGAGATCGCGCTCGGCTCGGCGGAGCGGGCGGCGGCCCGGCTGACCGGGGCGATCGCCGAGCACCCGCTGAACGAGAGGCTCGCGGCGCTGCTCATCGACGCTCTCACCGCCCTGGGGCGGCAGGCCGACGCGCTCGCCGTCTACGAGCGGGTGCGGGCCGCGCTCGGCGATCAGCTCGGCGCCGACCCGGGGGAGGCGCTGCGGGACCGCCACCTCACGCTGTTGCGCGGGACACCGCCTCTTGCGCGACCGGGGGGCGCGACGGCCGTACCGGAGAAGGGATTCGACCCGCCGCCGACCAACCTGCCGGAACCGCTCACCAGTTTCGTCGGCCGGGCCGACGATCTCGCGCGGATCGACGCGCTGCTCGCCGCCGGGCGTCTGGTGACCGTGCTCGGCCCCGGCGGCGCCGGGAAGACGCGGCTCGCGGTGGAGGCCGCGCGGCGCCGGACCGACGCGTTCCGTGACGGTGTCTGGCTGGTGGATCTCGCGTCGGTGACCGAGGCGGCGAAGGTCGGCGCCGCCGTGGTCGCGGCGGCCGGGCTGCGCGGGTCGGCGCTGTTCGAGACCCCCAACCGGCTCCGGGCCGACGGCCGCGGTGACGTCGACGTGCTCGCCGAGGGGCTGTACGGGCGGCAGATCCTGCTCGTCGTCGACAACTGCGAGCACCTGATCGACGCGGTCGCGCACCTGGTCAGCGCGTTGCTCGTGCGCTGCCCGCGGCTGCGGGTGCTGGCCACCAGCCGGGAGCCGCTCGCCGTCGACGGCGAGTCGCTGGTGCCGCTGGGCCCGCTCGGCCTGCCGGCGATCGGTGACGGCGCCGCCGAGGCCGCCGCAGCGCCCGCGGTGCGGCTGTTCGCCGAGCGGGCCGCCGCGGTCCGGCCGGATTTCACCGTCGACGACGTCACCGTCGGTGACGTGGTGCGGATCGTTCGCGGGCTGGACGGCCTGCCGCTCGCCCTGGAGCTGGCCGCGGCCCGGCTGCGCACCCTCGGCCTGGCCGGCCTGGCCGCCGGCCTGTCCGACAGGTTCCGGCTGCTGACCAGCGGGAACCGGACGGCCCAGCCGCGGCACCGGACCCTGCACGCGGTGATCACCTGGAGCTGGAACCTGCTCGCCGACGACGAGCGGACCCTGGCCGAGCGGATCGCCGTGCTGCCCGGCGGTGTCACCGTCTCGACCGCCGCCGCGCTCAGTGGCAACGCCGCGACCGTCACCGACCTGCTCGCCGCGCTCGTCGACCGGTCACTGCTGCAGCTCGCGCCCGGCGGGCGGTACCGGATGCTGGAGACGATCCGGGAGTACGGCATCGGGCGTCTCGCCGAGCAGGGCGCCCTCGAGTCCGTCCGCGACCTGGCCGCCCGGCACCTGGCCGTGCTCGTCAGCGAGTACGACCGGCGTCTGCGCACCGCGGCCCAGGTGGAGGCGCTACGGCTGATGCGCGCGGAGTACGACAACACGCTCGCCGCGCTGCGCCACTTCTGCGACATCGAGGACGCCCGGGCCGCGCTGTCGCTCGCGCTCGACCTGGGGTGGTATTGGCAGATGTTCGGCCGGCACGCGGACGCCGCCTACTGGCTGGCCGAGGCGCTGGCCGTGCCCGGCGAGGCCGACCCGGTGGCGGTCGACAGCGCCGAGGCGGTCCTCGTGCTCAACCGCACCGGCACCGAGCCGGGGCTGCTGACCGAGACCGCCGCCCAGCGCCGCGACCGGGTCCGGGCCCTCGCCGACCGGCTCGCCGCGCACCCGGAGCTGCCCGGCCCGGCCGGGGCGATCGCCGCGTTCATCCTCTACTTCGCCGGTGACAACGAGCTGGCCGAGCAGCGTGTCAACCGCCTGATCGGCGGACCGGACCGCTGGCTGTCGGCGATGGCGCACATGATGCGCGCCCAGATCGCCGAGAACAACGGCGACGTCGACCAGATGGGCCGGGAGGCGGCCGCGGCGCTGGACGGGTTCCGCGCTCTCGGCGACCGCTGGGGGCAGGCCACCGTGCTGCCGTTGCGCGCGCTGGTCCGGCAGTACGACGGCGACCTCGACGGGGCGCTGGCCGACCTGCGGGCCGCGCGTGGCCTGGCCGCCGAGTTCGGCTCCCTCGACATCGCCGACGAGATCTTCATCGACCTGCGCTGGGCCGACCTGCACATGCGGCGCGGCGAGACGGACGAGGCCCGCGCCGCCATCGCGCAGGCCCGCGGCCGCGCCGAACGCTCCGACTCCGGCGAGATGCGGCTGCTCGTCGACGCCCTCGAAGCCGGGATGATGATCTGGCTCGGCGACCTCGACCGGGCCACCGAGCTGATCGACCGGGCCGGCGCCGGGATGGGCATCGACGGCCCGGAGGAGGCGGACATGCGGCTGTTGCTCGGCGGCGATCACGGCTGCGCGATCGTCGGCGCCGTCCGGGCCTCCCTCGCGGTCCGCCGGAACGATCTCGACACCGCCGAGAAGGCGCTGGCCATGGCCTATCCGGCGGCCGTGCAGACGCAGGACATGCCGATCCTCGCGCTGGTCGCGGTCGCCGCCGGCGGGCTGGCCGTGCAGCGGGGGCTGCCCCGTGAGGCGGCGGCGCTGCTCGGCGCGGCGGCCCGGCTGCGCGGCGCCCACGACCACACCGCCCTCGACGTGACCACGGTGGCCACGCGGGTCCGGGCCGCTCTGGGCGAGGAGGGGTTCGGGGAGGCGTACGCCGCCGGCTGGAACCTGGAGACGGCAGCCGCGCAGAGCCTGATCGACCCCGCGCGGCTCGCCATCGGCTCAGGCCCGGCGTGAGTAGGCGCGCAGCGCCAGCGGCACGAAGATCACCAGCAGCCCGGCCATGAACATCAGGGTGGTCGTCAGCGGGCCGGCCACCGGTCCGCCGATCAGCAGTCCCCGGATCGTCTTGACCAGCGGCGTGATCGGGTTGACCGACACGAACGCCTGCAGCCAGCCCGGCAGCGTGTCCGTCGCGACGAACACCGGCGAGCCGAACGTCAGCGGCAGCACCAGCAGGAACATCACGCCCTGCACCGCGCCCGAGGTGCGGACCATCATGCCGACCCACACCGAGATCCAGCAGAAGCACAGGCCGAACCCGATCGACAGCGCCACCGCGGCGACCGCCGGCAGGAACCCGGTCTCCACCCGGAAGCCCATGATCGAGCCGAAGAGCAGCAGCACCACGCACACGCTCAGGTAACGCACCACGTCCGCCAGCACCGCCCCGACCAGCGGCGCGGCCCGGGAGATCGGCAGCGACCGGAACCTGTCGAACACGCCCTTCTCGATGTCGGCGTTCAGGTTCTGCCCGAGCGCCACGCCACCCATCGCCAGCGACTGCGCCAGCATGCCGGGCAGCAGGAACTGCAGGTAGGTGTGGCGGTCGCCGGTGATCGCGCCGCCGAACAGATACGTGAACAGCAGCAGGAAGATCACCGGCTGGATGGTGACGTCGATCAGCGCCTCCGGCGTGCGCATCGTCTTGATCAGGCTGCGCTTGGCCAGGGCAGCGCTGTGCCGCGCGAGCGGCGGGGCCAACGTCGTCATACCAGCTCCTCCGCCTTGGTGCGTCCGGTCAGCGCGTGGAAAACCTCGTCCAGGCTGGGCAGATGCAGCGCCAGCTCGGTCACCTCGATCCGCTCGCCACGCAGCGCCGGGATCAGCTTGTCCAGCGACTCGTCGCTCGTCACCGGCGCCGAGACCGCGCCCGGCCGTGACCCGGCGCTCTCGTCCAGGCTCGCCGACGTGCCCGGCGCGGCCAGCAGGTCCAGCAGCCGCAGCACGTCCGGCAGACGGCCCGGATCGGCCGGCCGGACCCGCAGCGTCTGCCCGCCGACCTTGCGCTTCAACCCGTCCGGGGTGTCGTGCGCGATCACCCTGCCGTGGTCGACCACCACGATCTCGTCGGCGAGCGCGTCCGCCTCCTCCAGGTACTGCGTGGTCAGCAGCACACTCGCGCCGCTCGCCACCTGGGTGCGGACCACACCCCACATGTCCTCGCGCTTCGCCGGGTCCAGCCCGGTCGTCGGCTCGTCCAGGAAGATCACCTCAGGCCGGCCGACGAGGCTCGCCGCCAGGTCCAGCCGCCGGCGCATGCCGCCCGAATACGTCTTCGCCGGCCGCTGCGCGGCCTCCGTCAGATCGAACCACGCCAGCAGCTCGTCGGCCCGGCGCCGCGCGTCCCGCCCGCTCAGATCCAGCAGACGACCGATCAACACCAGATTCTGTACGCCCGTCAGGTCCTCGTCCACGGACGCGTACTGTCCGGTCAGCCCGACCTTGCGGCGGACCTCCTGCGGGTTCTTCAACACGTCCACCCCGGCCACGAACGCGGACCCCTCGTCCGGCCGCAGCAGCGTGGCCAGCACCCGCACCGCTGTCGTCTTCCCGGCGCCGTTCGGCCCGAGCACCCCCAGCACGGTGCCCCGCCGCATCCGCAGGTCCACCCCGTCGAGAGCCTGCGTGCTCCCGAACCGTTTGCGCAGCCCTTCGGCGCGCACCACCAGATCTTCCGTTCCCATGCCGTCGAGACTGACGGCCGTGCCTGGCACGGCGCGCACACCGGCCTGGCACGGCCCGCACATTCCGCTGTCTCAGCGGGGACAGGTCGGCTGGTACGCCGTCTCCGGGACGTAGGCGGCCCACTCGTCCGGGGTGAAGCCGCCACCGGCGACGGCGCAGGCGGTCTTGGACGGCGCGGCCCGCAGGGCGTTCAGGGCCGAGTAGTCCCACACCACGGCCCGTGTCCCGCTGGTGTCGATGCCACTGGTGAACAGGGTGTGCCCGTCCGGATGGAAGAGCAGTGCCCGCGACCTCAGCTCGGCCCGCTTCAGGCCGCTGACACGCTGGGGGGTGGACGGCTCGGCCACGTCCCAGAGCGTCAGCACGGAGTCCCTGGTGCCGGTCGCGAGGGTGCGGCCGTCCGGGTCGAAGGCCACCACGTCGACGTCCGTGGTACTACCGGTCAGGATCGCCTGTCGCCGGCGGATCGGGCCGGTGACGTCCCACAAGGCCGCGGTCTTGTCCGAGCTGCCGGTCGCCAGGGTCCGCCCGTCCGGGCTGAACGCCAGGGAGGTCAGGTAGGCGGAGTGCCCCTTGAGGCGCCCGGTCTGCACCGGCTTCGACCGGTCGGCCAGGCTCCACAGACTGACCGTCTCGCCCTCGGCGACGGCGACGGTGCCGCCGTCGGGACTGAAGGCCATCGGCCCGGCCAGCCGGCCGCCCGGCAGCTCGGAAAGCCGGACCGGGTTGCGCGGGTCGGTGAGGTCCCACAGCACCACGTCGCGTCCCTCGATGACGGCCAGGGTCTTGCCGTCCGGACCGAACGTCAGCAGTGAACCGAAGGGCCCGATGGGCAGCCGGCCGAGAGGGGCCGGCGCGCTCGGATCACTGAGATCGGTCAGCGTCACGAAGCCCTCCGATGCCCAGCCGAGGGCGGCGATGATGTCGCCGCTGGGGCTGACCGCCGCCGCGTTGAGGATCTTGGGAGTGACCCGCACGGTGGCGCGCTCGACCGGGCGGGCGGGGTTCGACACGTCGAAGATGCTCGCCGTCCCGTCGCCGTGCGCTGTGGTCAGGCGCCGGCCGTCCGAGCTGAGAGCGGCCATCACCCCGTCCCGGGTCTCGCCGGTGGCCCGGCCGACGGCCTTCGGGGCGCCGTGCGCCTCGACGGTCCACAGGCTCAGCGTGCCGTCGATCGCCAGGGTGGACAGGATCCGGTCGTCCCGGCTGAACGCCATCGTCAGTGCGGCGCCGTCGTTGCTGTTCACGTCGACGAGGTGGACCGGCGTGTCCGTGGTCATGTCCCACAGGCGCGCCGTTCCGTCGATGTCGCTGGTGGCCAGGGTCAGACCGTCGTTGCTGAACGTCACCTCGATGGCGCGGGCCGCCTGCGAGGACAGCTTCTTCGGCTTGGCCGGGTCACCCATGTCCCAGATCGAGAGGCTTCCCGCGGGGTCGTGGGTGGCCAGCAGCGGCCGCACCGGGCTGAAGGCGGCCCTCCGAACCTTGCCGTCCAGCGTGGCCAGCGGGGTCGGGCTCATCCGATCAGTGATGTCCCAGACCTTCCCGGTGACGGTGGAGAAGCCGGCGGCCACGACGGTACGGCTGTCGGGGCTGAACACGATCGGCGTCAGGCCGTCGCCCGGGACCTGGCCGAGCTTGGCGGGGCTCTCCCGGTCGGCCACGTCCCAGAGGGTCCACAGCCCGTCGAAGTCGCCGGCGGCGAGTGTCCGCCCGTCCGGGCTGAGGACGGCCTGGACGGCGTCCGTCGTGGGCACCGTGCAGATCGTGACCGGATTGGCCGGGTCGGAGACGTCGAGCAGCATCGGCTGGAGGTCCCAGCCGCCGACGACGGTGAGGGTCTTGCCGTCGCGGCCGAAGGACAGGAAGGAGAACACCGGGAAGTCGTCGAGCGTGACGAGGCGAACCGGCACGGCCGGGTCGGCCACGCTCCACAGTGACAGGGTGTAGTCGGCCCCGATGACGGCGATGATGTCGTTCGCCCCGTAGGCCATGGCCACCACCTCATCGGTCGCGCCGAGCTTGCGGGTGGAGGTGACGAGGGCGGCGAGCTCGGCGCGGGTCTCGGCGCTGGGCTGGATCTTGTCCGCGGCGATCCCGAGCCGGAGCGCCATCGCCGGGTCGTTGTCGAGAGCGGCCGTGGCCCGGTTGAACAGTCGCCGGACCAGCGTGATCCGCTTCTCCTCCGCGGCGTTCTCCTGCTGGCGGCGGGCCTCCTCGGCGGCCTCCTTCGCCTTTTGTTCGTTCGCCCGGGCGATGGCCTCCTGGCGGCGGGCCTCCGCCGCGGACTGCTCGGCGAGCCACTGCTGGCGCCGGGCGATGGTCCGCTGTTTCTCGGCCTCGGCGGTGGCCTGCGCGGCGAGGAGCTGCTGCTGCTCCGCGATCATCCGCTGGCCCTCCGTCGCCCGCGCGGCCTGCCCGGCCAGCTCCCGCTGCTCGCGGGCCACCTCCCGCTGCTCCTCGGCCAGCGCCCGCGACCGGCTTGCCAGCTGCTGCTGCTTCCGCGCGTTCTCCTGCTGCCGTTTCGCCTCGGCCGCCGCCCGCTCGGCCGCCGCCCGCTGGTCCCGTGCCTGCTTCTCCTGTGTCTTCGTCTCCACGGCGGCGGCCCGGGCCCGGGCCTCCTGCGCGCGGGCGTTCTCCTGCTGGCGTCGCGCCTCCTCGGCGAACCGGCCGGCATTGCCGCGCTCCTGCGAGGCGAGTTCCGTCTGCCGCTCGGCCTCGACCCGGGCGGAGGCGGCCCGGTCGGCGTTACGGTTCGCGACCACGCCGGTCAGGGACGCCACCGCGGTCAGCAAGGCCAGCGCGGCCACCGCCCCCCGGCGCAGCCGCCGGGCCTGGCGGTGCTGCCGGATGTCCTCGCCCTCCAGCTCGTCCTTGCTGAGGCCGTGCATCGGGGCGGCCAGTTGCGCGATCGCGTCGCGGAACCGGGCGTGTTTCAGGCTGAGGGCGGGGTCGTCGTGGGTCCAGCGCAGGTCGAGGAAGAGCGGCTCCTCGGCGAACACCCCGCGCAACGCGTCCGGCACGGCCGTCGAGTCCGCGGACAGGTCGCCGCGCACCGGGTCCCACCGCCACTCGCCGTCGGTCAGCACGGGCAGGATCCGGTTCGCCGGTTTCGTCGCGATCCAGTGCTCGATCTCCCGGTTGACCCACGGCGACTGGGCCGCCTCCGGTGACGCGAGCAGCACGAACCACTCCGAGCCGTCCAGCGCCTCCTGGATCGAGGACCACAACGCCGGGGTCACCGACAGACCTGTCTGATCCCGGAATATCCACAGCGCGCGACGGCGGTTCCACGGCTTTGCCAGCCGATGCAACCCACGCTGCACGGCCGGCGCCAGCCGCCCGTCCGCTGCGTGGCTGTACGAGATGAAGCCATTGAAAGTCATGCCGGCCCCCCGCGTTCGATCGTCGGCGCCGATCGATTCTCCACGCAGGTGCCGTCCGGGGGAAATCGGCGCCGGAGGTGGGCGTCACCGGCAACCCCCCGGCCCGCCTCCCCGGGCCGGCGCCCGGCCGGGATCGGCCTGCTTGGATGGATGGCGTTGCCCTCGACGGGAGCCCCGTCGTGTCCGGGGACACGACGGGGCGGCGGTTCCGGCGATCAGGAGGTGGCCGTGGCCGGCTCGGTCCCGGGCTTGGCGGGCGGGGCGCCGTGGTCGTCGTCGAGCATGGTCTGCTCGTCGAACGGGTCGTTGCCGGCCAGGACCAGCAGGGCGCGTTCGCGGTCGAACTCGCGGGTCCAGATGCCGATCAGGACGGTGGCGACCGCGTTGCCGGCGAAGTTGGTCAGGGCCCGGGCCTCGGACATGAAGCGGTCGATGCCGACGATCAGGCCGACGCCGTCGACCAGGTCGGGGCGGTGGCTCTGCAGGCCGCCGGCGAGGGTGGCCAGGCCCGCGCCGGTGACTCCGGCGGCGCCCTTCGAGGCGATGATCATGAACAGGAGCAGCGAGATCTGCTCGCTCACCGACAGCGGGTCACCCATCGCCTGGGCGACGAAGAGCGACGCCATGGTCAGGTAGATGGCGGTGCCGTCGAGGTTGAAGGAGTAGCCGGTCGGGACGGTGATGCCGACGACCGGGCGGCTGACGCCGACGTGCTCCATCTTGGCGATCAGCCGGGGCAGCGCCGACTCCGACGACGACGTGGACAGGATCAGCAGGAACTCGCGGCCCAGATACTTGAGCAGGCTGAAGATGTTGATCCGGGCGACCACCCAGAGCAGCGAGCCGAGCACCACGAATACGAACAGCGCGCAGGTGACGTAGAAGCCGAGCATGATCTGGGCGAGGCTGATCAGCGCGTCCACGCCGGTGGCGCCGACGACCGCGGCGATCGCGCCGAACGCGCCGATCGGGGCGAGCCACATCAGCATCGCCAGGATCCGGAAGACCAGCCTCTGGAACAGGCCGATGGCGCGCAGCACCGGCTCGGACCGCTCACCGAGGCTCTGCAGGGCGAACCCGGCGAGCAGCGCCACCAGCAGGGTCTGCAGCACGTTGCCGGACGCGAACGGGGTGAGCAGGCTGTCCGGGATGATGCCGAGCAGGAAGTCGGCGGTGCTCTTGGCCGGTTCGGTGCCGACCGCCTTCTGGCCGGCCGCGGCCGTCGAGGCGTCCAGGTGCATGCTCGAACCGGGGTGGATGATGTTGCCGACGACCAGGCCGATGGCGAGCGCCACGGTCGACATGGTGAGGAAGTAGCCGAGCGCCAGGCCACCGACCTTGCCGACCTTGGCGGCCTGCCGGATCGAGCCGACGCCGAGGACGATGGTGCAGAAGATGACCGGCGCGATCATCATCTTGATCAGGTCGACGAAGCCGGTGCCTATCGGTTTCAGCTCGACCGCGGTGTCCGGCCAGAGCAGGCCGACGCCGATGCCGAGCAGGACGGCCGCGATGACCGCCAGGTACAGGTAGTGTGTGCGGTCGCGTTTGACCGGCGGGGTAGCGGTAGTCATGCCGAGAATGTGGCCTGGGTCTCAGCGGCTTTCACCGTTACGTTCATTCTGTTCACCCGAACGAAACGAATCGAGGCCCGGGTTTGTCACGACGATGGAGCATCGCGCGGCAGCTCTTCGCCCTCCAGGTGCTGGTGGTGACGTTGCTGGTGGCGATCGGGACGACCGGCGCGGTGCTGCTGGCCAGCCGGGACGCGCAGGCCGCCGCGGAGGCCGAGGTGATCGCCGTGGCCGAGACCCTGGCGAACTCGCCGTCGGTGATCGGCGCGCTGCGGTCCGCCGATCCGGCCGCGTCGTTGCGCCCGTTCACCGAGGCCACCCGGAGCGCCACCGAGACCGACTTCATCGTGGTGATGGCCCCGGACCGAACCCGGTACAGCCATCCGACGGAGAGCCTGATCGGCCAGCCGTTCGCCGGTTCGGTCGACGAGGCGCTGCGGGGCGGGCGGGTGGTCGAGGAGTACCGGGGCAGTCTCGGCGATTCGGTCCGCACCGTCGTGCCGGTCCGTGACCCGGGCAGCCGGGCGATCATCGGGCTGGTCTCGGTCGGCATCAAGACCGACGAGATCAACCGCGAGCTGTTCGCCCAGCTGCCGGTCGTCGGCATCGCCACCGGCATCGCGCTGCTGCTGGCCGCGGGCGGGTCGTGGCTGCTCAGCCGGCGGCTGCGACGGCAGACGCACGGGCTCGGGCCGGCCGAGATGACCAGGATGTACGAGTACTACGACGCCGTCCTGCACGCCGTCCGCGAGGGTCTCGTGGTCGTCGACCGGGACGGCCGGGTGACGTTGATAAACGACGAGGGCCGCCGTCTGCTGGGCGTGGAGGCCGACGGGCCCGCCGACCTGCCGCCGGAGGTGGCCGGCCTGATCACCGAGCGTCGCCCCACAGTGGACGAGCCGGTGCTGATCGGTGACCGGGTGCTGGTGGCGAGCCGGCGGGAGACCCGGTTCGACGGCCGCACCCTCGGCACCGTGCTGACCTTGCGCGACCACACCGAGCTGCGTTCGCTGACCGGCGAGCTGGACTCGGTGCGCGGGCTGACCGAGGCCCTGCGGGCGCAGGCGCACGAGGCCGCGAACCGGCTGCACACCGTCCTCACCATGGTCGAGCTGGGCCGCGCCGACGAGGCGATCGCGCTGGCCACGGCCGAGCTGGCGGTCGCGCAGCAGCTCACCGACCAGGTCGTCGGCGCGGTCGAGGAGCCGGCTCTGGCGGCGTTGCTGCTCGGCAAGTCGGCGCAGGCCGGTGAGCGTGGCGTGGAGCTGACCATCGACGGCGAGTCCCGGCTGACCGGCTCGCTGCTGCGCGGCCGCGACCTGATCACGGTGGTCGGCAACCTGATCGACAACGCTCTCGAGGCGGTCGCCGAGACGCCGCTGCCACGCCGGGTGGGTGTGCTGGTGCGGGAGGAGGACGGCGAGGTGCTGGTCCGGGTCCGCGACAACGGCCCGGGGCTGAGCCCCGATCAGGCGGCGAGCGCCTTCCGGCGCGGCTGGTCGACCAAGGGGGACGGCCACGGCATCGGTCTGTCGCTGGTCCGGCAGGTCGCGGAGAGGTACGGCGGAAGCTACGACATCCACACCGCCGGAGAGGGTGGAGCCGTGATCAGTGTCCGGTTGCCGGTGCCGTCATGAGCGAGCTCGCGAGCGATCGTGCACCCATCCAGGTCCTGGTGGTCGACGACGAGCCGCTGATCGCGGAGGCGCATCGCGCGTACACCGAGAAGGTCGAAGGTTTTGTGGTCGTCGGGGTGGCGCACACCGCGCGGGACGCGATGACCCGGCTGCGCGCCCACCCGGTCGATCTGGTCCTGCTGGATCTCAACCTGCCCGACAAGCACGGTCTGGAGGTCGCGCGGGCGCTGCGCGCGGCGGGCAGCGGCACCGACGTGCTGGCGGTGACCTCGAACCGGGACATCGCCATGATCCGTCAGGCGGTCGCTCTCGGGGTGACCCACTACCTGCTGAAACCGTTCACCTTCGCGGCGTTCCGCGACAAGCTCGACCGGTACGCCCAGTACCGCCGCCAGCTGGCCGGGTCGGCCGAGGTGGCCGCCCAGCACGAGGTGGACCGGGTGTTCGCGACCCTGCGCGGCGCCCCGCCGGACACCCTCCCCAAGGGACTGGACCCGAAGACGTTCGACCTTATCCTGACCGCGCTGCGGGCCGCCGCGCCGGCCGGGCTGTCGGCGGCCGAGGTCGGCGCGCGCACCGGCACGTCCCGGGTGACCGCGCGCCGCTACCTGGAGCATCTCGCCGACGCGGCCCGGGTGGTGCGCAGCCCGCGGTACGGCGGACCGGGCCGCCCGGAGGTCGAGTACCGTCCGGCCTCCGGGGGTACCCACGGTCCATGACGGACCAGACCCTGATCATCCTGGGCGCGAGCGGCGACCTGACCGCCCGGCTGCTGCTGCCGGGCCTCGGCGCGCTGCTCACCGCCGGGCACGTGCCCGGCCTGACGCTGATCGGCGCCGCCACCGACGACTGGGACGACGCGCGCTGGCGGCAGCGCGTCCACGACTCGTTCGGCGAGGCCGGCCCGGCCGCCGTCGACGTCGCCGGCCGGGCCCGCTGGATAACCGCCGACGTCACCCACACCGACGACCTGCGGCGGCTGCTGGGCGAGGCGCGCGGCCCGGCGGTGATCTTCTTCGCGCTGCCGCCGGCGGTCACCGCGAAGGCCTGCGAGGCGCTGCTCGGCGTCGAGTTGCCGCCCGGCACCCGGCTGGTGCTGGAGAAGCCGTTCGGCACCGGCAGCGCCGCGGCCGCCGAGCTGAACGCGCTGCTCACCCGTCTCGTGCCGGAGGAGCGGGTGCACCGGGTCGACCACTTCCTCGGCAAGTCGACGGTGCTCAACATCCTCGGCCTGCGGTTCGCCAACCGGATCTTCGAGCCGGTCCTGGACGCCACCCACGTCGAGTCGGTGGAGATCGTCTTCGACGAGAACCTGGCTCTGGAGGGGCGGGCCGGCTACTACGACAAGGCCGGCGCGCTGGCCGACATGATCCAGAGCCACCTGCTGCAGATCCTCGCGCTGCTCACCATGGAGGCGCCGTTCACGCTGGCCGCCGCCGAGTTCCGGGACCGCAAGGCCGACGTGCTGCGCGCCACCCGGCTGTGGGACGACCCGGCCACCAGCAGCCTGCGCGCCCGCTACACCGCCGGTGACCTGGACGGGCGCAAGCTGCCCGACTACGCCGACGAGCCCGGCGTCGACCCGTCGCGCGGCACCGAGACGCTCGCCGAGATCGTGCTGGCCGTCGACACCTGGCGCTGGGCGGGCGTGCCGTTCCGGCTGCGGTCCGGCAAGGCGGTCGGCGACAGCCGCAAGGAGGCGGTGATCACCTTCAAGCGGCCCCCGCGGGTGCCGGACGGCCTGCGCGGCTGTGACCAGCAGGATCGTCTGCGGATCGGGTTCGGCCCGGACCACCTGGCCCTCGACTTCAACATCAACGGCCCGGGTGATCCGTTCGAGCTCGATCCGGTCACGCTCGGCGCCGACTTCGGTCAGGGCGATCTTCCGGCGTACGGGGAGGTGCTGCGCGGCGTTTTCGCCGACGACCCGACCCTGTCGGTCCGGGCGGACACCGCCGAGCAGTGCTGGCGCATCGTCGAGCCGGTCATCGACGCGTGGCACTCCGGCGCGGTGCCGCTGCGCGAGTACCCGGCCGGCTCCAGCGGCCCTACCCTGCCGTTACCGCTGTGACCGCCACCGTCGTGTAGGGCATGGTGAACCGCTCGCCGGTCACCTCGCCCAGGCCGTCGATCAACGCGGACAGCTCCGCCGGTGGCAGCAGTGTGTGGCCACCGGCGGTCGGCACCAGGTCGAGCCACTCCTCGCGGGTGTATTCGTGCTCCCACTCGTACCGCCACACCTCGGGCGCCGTGAACTCCGGCCCGATCCCGGCGATCGTCTTCTCCGCGACGGTCGCGTAGGGGTCGGCCACCTGCCACGGGTCGAACGGCAGGCTCGGGGCGACCCGCCGGTAGACCTCGCCGAACGCGGCCGCCAGCTCGGCGGGCGGCCGGTAGGCGTTCCAGAACAGCGCCAGCCGGCCGCCCGGCCGCAGCACCCGTGCCGCCTGCGCCGAGCCGGCGGCCGGGTCCACCCAGTGCCAGGTCTGCCCGGCGACGACCGTGTCGAAGGTGCGCCCGGCCGGGTCCCACTCCTCGAACCGGGACTCCTCCACGGTGAGGCCGTGTGCGCGGGCGGCCTCGGCCATCCGCGGGTCGGGCTCGACGCCGAGCACCCGGCAGCCGGCGTCGCGCAGCTGGCGGGCCACGATGCCGGTGCCGGTGCCCACGTCGAGGACCTCGGGGCCGCTCTCGGCGAGACGGCTGATCAGGGCGGCCGGATAGCGCGGCCGGGCGCGGTCGTAGCGCGCGGCGTCGACGCCGAACGACTGGGCGATCCGCCGGGGATCAGGTGTAGTGGGCATGCGCCCACTATAAGTGGGCACTCGCCCACTCGGCTAGATTCCTGATGTGCCGACCGGTGTGGCCCTGCGAGACGTGCGGGCCCAACTCTTCGACGCCGCCGACCGGATCCTGCTGGCCTCCGGTCCCGAGGCGCTCACCAGCCGTGCCGTCACCGACGGCGCCGGCTGTGCCAAGGGCGTCCTGCACCGGCACTTCACCGACTTCGACGACTTCCTCGCGGAGTACGTTCTGGATCGCTCCACCCGGATGGACACCCGTGTCGTCGCCCTGCGCGCCGGCGAGGGATCCGTCACCACCGCCGTCGCGGAGGCGCTGACCTCGTTGTTCGGCTCGGTGGCGGTGGCCATCGTCGCGCTCGTGACCTTCCGCGACGGGCTGCGCGCCCGGCTGCGCGAGACGTGGCCGGCCGGTGTCCCGGTGCTCACCGAGGCCGCCGAGCTGTTCGCCGCCTACCTGGAGGACGAGCGGTCCCGCGGGCGGATCGCGGCCGGCGCCGACACCGCCACGCTCGGCGCCATCCTGATCGGCACCGGCCACCTGCTCTTCGCCGACCGCACCGGGCCGCCACCCGCCCCCGAGCACGTGCTGCGGACGGTCGCGGCGATCATCCCCGTCGCCGCCGCCACCTGATCACCACCCCGGCGTAGGAGACCGCCACCACCACGGCGATCAGCAGCCGCACCTCGTCCAGGTAGCGCTCCGGATACATCACGCCGGTCAGGTACGTGTCGATGAACCCGCGCTCCAATCCGGACTGGCCGGCCCGCTCCCGCGCCCAGTTCTCCACATACGTCAACGGGCAGTTCAGGGCGAACACGACGATGCACAGGCCCCACACGGCCGCCGCCAGGTGCAGCCAGATCAGCCGCGGCCGGCGCCACGCCAGGAAACCGCCGGTCACCACGAACGCGATGAACAGGAAGTGCACGACCATCGTGGCCTCGGCCAGAACCCGGTAGATCATGTCCTTCAGTTTCCTCGATTAATTCGTTGGACGGGTGCCGCGAGGCCGCCTATGTTTGTCATCAACACCGACCCGGCCGGGCCGCGAAACACAGAGAGGGGGAGACGATGTCCGCCACGATGCAGGCCATGCCGAGTCTCCCCGTTCGAGGTCTCGCCCGACTTCTGGGCCGGTGGCGCAGCTAGCAACCAGCTAGCGATCTCTGCGCCGCCCTTCCTCACGGAACCGGGCGGCGTTTCTCGTTGTGCCTTCTTTGACAATTGAAAAGCGATATGACGATGTCTCCGTAGCTCAGCGGAAAGAGCACCGGATTACGGATCCGGGTGTCGGGAGTTCGAATCTCTCCGGGGACACTGTTTCGCCCTCGTGGCCCAACGGCAGAGGCACCAGACCGAGGATCTGGACGGTGCGCGTTCGAATCGCGCCGAGGGCACGCAGGAGATCAGGCCCGGGTAGCCCAACTGGCAGAGGCGCCGCATTCAGGGTGCGGAGGATGGGGGTTCGAATCCCTCTCCGGGTACGCAAGGGCTCGTAGCTCATCAGGTAGAGCATCCGTCTTGCAAGCGGAAGGTGGCCGGTTCGAGTCCGGCCGGGTCCACGCAGTAACACAGTGGAGAGCTGGCCGAGTGGCCGAAGGCGCCGGATTGCTAATCCGGAGCAGGGGTAATGACTCTTGCCGGGAGTTCGAATCTCCCGCTCTCCGCTCCGTCGCCGTAGCTCAGGGGCCGAGAGCGCCGCCCTCATAAGGCGGAGGCCGGTGGTTCGAAACCACCCGGCGACACGTACGAACGGGTCGTGGCGCAGCTTGGTCAGCGCGCTCGCCTTGGGAGCGAGAGGACGCGGGTTCGAATCCCGCCGACCCGACTGCACGACGAGCGCCGCTAGCTCAATGGGTAGAGCTTCTGACTCTTAATCAGCAGGTTCGGGGTTCGAGTCCCCGGCGGCGCACTCGCAGGGTGGAGGAGTTCGGTCGTCCTCGCCGGTCTCATAAGCCGGAAATCGTGGGTTCGAATCCCACCCCTGCCTCCACGTCCCGACAGCAGCCCCGGTTCCCGGCGGGGACGGCCGTGCCACCGCGCGGCCGTCCCCGCCGGGGCAGGGGCTACTTCTCGTCGAAGACCAGGAACGGCAGGATCAGGGCCATCACCTCGGCCGCGTGCCGGGCGGCCAGGTCGTGGTAGGAGTGTCCCTTCTTCTTGTCCGCGGTGTCGGAGATGCCACGGATGGTCAGCCAGCCGCGGGGGCTGTCGTCCTGCTGGGCGCTCTCGTGGAACGACTGCGCCACCCCGGCCGCCTCGGTCTCGACGGCCATCACCTTCTCGTTGAACTCGGCCAGCCAGCGGCGGATCTCCGACCGGGCGTCGGTGACCACGGCGTTGCCCGAGCCGATCGGGCCGCGCCGGATGTGGAAGGTCTCGCCGTCCGGGCGTACCTGCTCGGCGGTGGTCTTGGACATGAAGTCGTTGAGCCGGTCGCCGAGCGGCCGGGCGATCGCCTGCGCCTGGCCGCGCCGGTAGGTGTGGCCCGCCGCCTCCCGGCGGGCGTCGTAGGCGATCACCTGGTCGGATATCACCACGTCGCCGACCCGGACCTTCGGGTTGACGCCACCGGCGATGCCGACCAGCAGCACCACGGCCGGGTTGTACTCGGCGACCAGCTCCCGGTAGGCGAGCCCGGCCGAGTCGGTGCCGCGTGTGTACGTCTGCACGGCGGCCACCCGGATCGGGCGGTTCTCCGCGTCCGGCAGCCAGGCCTCCCGGGCGAGCGGGCCGTACGACAGCCGCCGTTCCCGGTAGTCACGCATCCGCTGCAGCGTCGCCTGGACCGCCCGGATCTCCTCGTCGATGATCGTCAGGACGGCGACGTCGGCGGACCGGCGGGGCCGGGCGGACCCGGTCGCGCCGGGTCCGGCCTGGGGCGCCGCGTGGTACGTCATGTCGCGTCCGGCGACCGGGCCGCCGAAGTTCACCGTGGTCCCGGAGACGTGGATGCCCCCCGAGTGATCGGTCATCACTGCTCTCCCGCGCCGTTCATGTCCCGTCCGGCGACCGGGCCGGCGAAGGTCACCGAGTCGGCGCTGGCGAAGACGCCGCCACTGATGTTCAGGACCGACGCCGCGCGGCTGCGGAACTCGGAGGTGTCGATGTCGTGGCTGTCCAGGTAGTCCAGGACCGAGGCGAACACGCGACGCTCGATCAGCTTGTGGTATTTGGCGATGTCCTGCGACTGCGCCAGGTACCGGACGTCGGTGTCGCTGCCGAGCTCCCGGATGCCGACCCGCGCCCCGTAGTCGAACCCGCGGGTGACGGCGGCCTGGCCGCTGCTCTGCCCGGCGACCATGTTGATCAGGGTGCTGGCCAGATGGACCGGAGCCCGCCAGATCGCGCGCGGCGCGTCGGCCACGCCGGTCTTGACGGCACGCCACCACGCGGCCGCGCCGTGCCCGTCCACCGAGTCGACGATGCGGAACCGCTCGTCGCAGGGCGGCAGGACCGTCGTCGTCATCTCCAGGTAGAGCGAGCGGCCCTGGACCGCCACGTGCACGTAGACGGTGGGGATCAGCTGGCCGCCCCACGCGAACACCTGGCACGCGAGGTAGTGCCGGGCCGGCGAGGTCGGGTGGCGGATCACCGCGGCCATCACGTCCGGCGGCGTGTACGGCAGCAGCTGGCTCACCTCGGTGCCGGCCAGGCACACCCGGTCCTCGACGGTCAGCCCGGCGATCTGCTCCTCGGCGGCGCGCTGCGGCAGCAGGGTCGACAGCCGCTCCCGGACGTGGTCGACGAGCTGCTGCGCGGCGAACGGCAGCTGCTCGAACTCGCGCCGCTGCTCGGAGTCGCCGGAGCCGTCGGCGTGCCGCCCGATCACCCCGTCGAGCTGCCGCGCGGCCGGGTTGACGGCCCGGACCAGCCGGATCGCGAAGCCCGAGCTGCCGGCGACGTCCCCGGAGCCGACGTACGACCGGAAGCCGCTGTAGACGGTGGTGTTGCCCCGCTGCTGACGGGCGACCTCCTCGAGCCGCTGGTTGTGCACCGGCTGGGTGAGCGCCACCCCGGGCATCATCCGGTCCAGCACGGACTGCCGCCACAGGTGGAAACCGAGCGATCCGCCGAAGATCAGCACACCGACCAGGAAGGCCCCGGCCCCGAGCGCGGCGATGAACCCCTCGATGCTGCTCGCGCTGGTGGTCGTGGCGGCCGTGCCGGCGAGGGCCACGGCCAGCCAGAAGAGCAGGAACACCACGCAGTATCCGATGAGGAGGAAGAACAGGCGGATGATCAGCGGGCCGAGCGCCATCGGCTCGTTGGCCCGCAGCCGCTGGAAGCACTCCTTGGCCAGGCGGTAGGTGACGATCGTGGAATGGAGCGCGGCCATCGCGGTCAGGACCAGGAACAGCGAGGCCGGCGCCGCGCAGAGGGTGACCAGCACCGTGCCGACGATGACGGCGTCCCGGATCAGCGCGCCGTTCCGTGCTTTCACACAATGCGCGAGAACCGGTACGGCGTCGAAACCGAACGACGGCGCGACGATGCGCTTCGGCTCGTAATACACCTCGCGCAGGCATTCGTTCCGGAAGGTCTCGTCGAGATAGGCGCCGGCGCAGAGGTGCCGCGTCGCGGTCAGCGGGTCGACGGGATAGGGCTCCTCCGGTCTGGGCCCCGGATGCGTCGGTGCGTGCGTGGTGAATTGAGACACCGGTACTCCTTCGGTGCGATGTGCGCGGATGTTGACTGAGGCGTCGCCGGCTGCAGAATCGATCCCGATGGCGGCGGCGATCGGCGGGGAATCCCGTGGCGCTCCGCACCGGAAATGGTCCACTGAGGACCATTAAGGGCGGACTCGGCTGAACGGGTCGTTCGGTGGTCTGTTGGTCGGCGTCCGATGGCAATGCGGGCGATCAGGGCTGACCGCATCGAGGAGCGTGACGTCGGCCGCGCTGTGATGTCATCGACCTTGATGTCTTCTCGACAGTAACCCTGTCGAGTGTTTGTGTCAACTAGACATTATCCGTTCGGAGTGGGCCGAGTGCATCGCGCGGAGGCCTGCGCGCGGAGTCCTCACCTGGGCGAACGCGCAGATGAATGGGTTGCGTGAACCGCTCCGAAGGGGAAGCCTGCGAAGAAGGGATGCGCGTGAGGAGGGCTGCCATGGGCAAGGTCGTCGCTGCCCTGTCCATGTCGCTGGACGGGTTCGTCGCGGATGAGCACGACGGTGTGGCCGAGCTGTTCGGGTGGTACCAGAACGGTGACGTCGAGGTGCCGGGTGCTGATCCGCGCTGGATTTTTCATGTGACCGAGGCGAGCGCCGGATTTCTGCGGCCCGCCCTCTGCGAGACGGGCGCCCTGATCTGCGGGCGCCGGCTCTTCGAGAACACCGACGGCTGGGGCGGCCGGCATCCCGCCGGATGTCCGGTGTTCGTGGTCAGCCATTCGGTGCCGGGCGGATGGCCGCGCGACGATTCGGAGACGTCCTTCTGGACCGACGCGATCGCGGCGCTGGAGGCCGCGCAGAAGACGGCGGGGGAGCGGACCGTGTCGGTGTCGACGCCGACTCTCACCCAGCAGTACCTGGACGCCGGGCTGCTCGACGAGATCACCGTGTCGCTGGTGCCGGTCCTGCTCGGCGCCGGCACCAGCTTCTTCGGCGATCAGGTGGTGACGCCGGTCCGGCTCAGTGATCCGCGCGTGATCGAGGGCCGGGGCGTCACCCACCTCACCTACCGCGTTCTGCGTTAGGCAGCTTCCTCAGGAAGCGGCCCAGGTGCCTGTCGAACAGCGCCGGATCGGACTTGACGATCTCGTCGCGGCTCCACCAGCGGACACTGTGGAACTCGCCGGCGTCCGGCCGCAGCGGCTGGTCACGGGGGATCTCGACGGTGTACCACAGGCTCACGTCGACGTGCCCAGCGTCGACGCCGACGGTCTCGGTGACGGTCAGGAAGAGCGGGGCCGCGGAGACCGGAGCGGTCACGCCCAGCTCCTCCTCGATCTCGCGGGCCGCCGTCTCGTACGGATCCTCGTCCACCTCCACGTGCCCGCCCGGGGGCAGCCACAGACCCGCGTTGACGTGCTCGACCAGCAGCACGTCCCCGTCGTCCGGATCCACCGGGACCACGTAGGACACCAGATGCCGGGACGGCTCGGCCGGTTTCACCCGGCGGAACACGTCGTCGGTGCTCCGCAGCCAGCCGAGGGCGTGCCCACGGTGCTCGCCCTCCAGATTGTCGGCCGGTTCCAGCCTGGTCACCACGTCGTGCACTGCCGCCACCGTTGAACGCATCCGAAAATGATGGCACCCATATGTGCCAGGCAGGTGACAATGCGTCGCATGGTCACTCGCATCAACGCGCTCACCGACCCCTCCGGTGACAACCCGGTCTGGATCGCCGAGGGCGACGACGGACGTCCTCTCGGCACCGCCCGCCTCTTCATCCCGGCCGGAGGCGGGGCCGCCGACCTGCGGATCACCGTGCATCCCGCGGAACGCCGGACCGGCGTCGGCACCCGGCTGCTGCACGCCGCGGTCGGGTCGGCCACCGAGCGTGGCCTGCCGGGGCTGCTCGGACCGGCCGTCGAGGAGGGCTCCGCGGGGGAGTCGTTCTGCGTGGCGTCCGGGATGCGGCGGGTGCTGGCTCTCACGTACACCCGCCTTGATCTCGCTGTTTTCCGCGGCGAAGCCGGGGCTGTCGACGGCTACCGGCTCGTGCACTGGGCGGGCGCGGTGCCGGACGAGCTGGCCGGGACCTACGCGCGGTCGCGGCGCGCCATGGACGACATGCCGATGGACGACGCCGCCTGGACCCCGGACGTGTGGGACGTGGAGCGGCTGCACCGGGTCGCCGCCGCCGTCGCGGAGCGCGGCGAGATCCTGCTGACCACCGCCGCGATCGGGGCGGACGGGGAGATCGCCGGGTTCACCGAGGTCGTGGTGGCCGGGGACGGCGCCGGCGACGGGCAGCACTACGGGACCGGGGTGCTGCCCGAGCACCGCGGACGCGGGCTGGCCCGGTGGCTGAAGGCGGCGCAGATCGAGGAGATCCGGGCGCGGTTCCCGAAGCTGGAGGGGCTGCTCGCCGACACCGCCGACAGCAACACCGTGATGCGCCGGGTCAACGATGCGCTCGGCTACCGCCCCACCCACCGCAGCCTGCTCTACCAGATCGACCTGCCGCGATGACCGTGATCAGCAGCATCACCGTGGAACGCGTTATGGATCATGCCCTCGCGGAGTTCGCCGCCGGCCACGGCGTGGAGTTCCGGCATGTCCGGCTGGAGCGGGGCCGGCACCGCTCACAGCCGATGCTGGTGGCGCCCGGCGGGGCGGCGGTCATCCGGGAGTGGATCGAGAAGATCGAACGGTCCGGCCGTCCCTGGCTGACGCCGATGCGGACCCGCACGCTGGCGCCGGCCGACGAGGCCCGGCCGGCCGAGCGCGACTTCGAGCACCACATCGAGCTGCGGTCGGAGCCGTCCCGGGTGGCCGTGATCCTCGCGCTCACCGACCTTCTCCAGGTCAGCGGAGCCGGACTGTGCCGTGACCCGCGCCCGATCATCGTCCAGCGCTGCCCGGACACCGATCCGGACGCCGCCCTGGCGAGCCTCGCCACCCTGTCGGCGGCACTGCGCGGGCTCGGTCTGGAGTTCGTCTCGATCCGGCGCTGGGTGGTCCGGCACGACAGCAATCCCGGCTGGGACGACGGCTGGCTGACAGAGGCCCGCGTGCCGGAGAACCCGCCCCGCGTCATCGACGGGGCTCTGCGCCGCGGCATGCCGGCCACCTTCCGGCCGGTGCCGGGCGGCCGGGAGATCGAGCAGCTGCTGACCTTCGACCCCGCGCTCAAACAGTTCGGCAACGCCTACCGGCCGGGGGAGCCGGTCTTCGCCGACCCGCCGACCGGCCGGCGCTGGCGGGCGGCGCGGGAGACCAGAATGAACGAGCTGCTCACCGTGCTCGGCGGCAGCCGGTGGGCGGAGCACCTGGTGCTGCGCGGCAGCGCGGTCATGCGGGCCTGGGTCGGCGCCGACGCCCGGCGGCCCGGTGACCTCGACTTCGTCGTCACACCCTCGAACATCACCAGCGACAGCCGGGCGGCCCGGGACCTGCTCGACGGGATCAAGGCGGCGGCGTCCGAGGCCGGCCTGCGGCCCGGGGAGGCCGGCGAGTCCGCCATCTGGACGTACGAGCGTGCCGACGGCCGCCGTCTGGTCATCCCGTTCTCGACGCCGGACCTGCCGGACGGCAGCGTCCAGATCGACGTGGTCTTCGGCGAGCGCCTGCCGATCGAGCCGGAGCCGGTCGCGCTCCCGGGTGTGCCGGCCCTGATCCTGGCCGCGACGGCGGAGCTGTCCCTGGCCTGGAAACTGCTGTGGCTGGCCACCGACAGATACCCGCAGGGCAAGGATCTGTACGACGCGGCGCTGCTCGCCGAGCACACCACCGTCGACGTCGAGCTGGTCCGCGACCTGCTGCTGCCCGAACTCGGCGACGAAGCCCTGGAGTTCTCCGCCGCCACGCCGCTGAGCTGGCACGACGTGGACTGGGACAACTTCGTCGCCGAGTACCCCGGGGTGCCCGGAGACGCCGTGCACTGGCAGCGGCGGCTCGCGCTGGCACTGGACCGCGAATGAGACGGGCCCGGGGGAGAATCCCGGGCCCGCCCGTCACTCACGCCGCCGGGCGGTAACCGGCCGGACGGCTGGTGAACGTGCCCCGCCCGTGGGTACGGCTGCGCAGCCGCGTCGCGTACCCGAACAGCTCGGCCAGCGGAACCGTGGCGGTCACCGTGCGTACCGAGGAGTCGGTGACCTGGGCGCGCCGCGCGGCGAGGTCGCCGAGCACCGCTCCGATCGCGTCCGACGGCGCGCTGACCGTCACCTCGGCGACCGGTTCGAGCAGGGTGAGCGTGCAGCCCAGGAGCGCCTGCCGCAGCCCGAACCGGCCCGCCGCCCGGAACGCCATCTCCGACGAGTCCTTCACGTGCGTCTGGCCGTCGGTCAGCGTCACCCGCAGACCCACCACCGGATGTTCACCGTCGGTGAGCGCTTCCCGGCAGCCGGCTTCGACCGCGCGGGCGAACTCGGCCGGCACCCGGCCGCCGGTCACCGTCGAGGTGAACACGAAGCCGGTGCCGTCGACCGGCGTCACGTCCAGGACGACATGCGCGAACTGGCCCGAGCCACCGTCCTGTTTGACGTGCCGATACACGAAACCGGTGACACCGCGGGTCACCGCCTGCCGGTAAGCGACCTGCGGACGGCCGGTGGTCAGCGTCAGGCCGGTCGACTGCCGCAGCTTCTCCACGGCCACCTCCAGATGCAGCTCGCCCAGCCCGGACAGCACCGTCTGACCGGTTTCGGCGTCCGTGCGTACCCGCAGCGAGGGGTCCTCCGCGGCCAGCGCCGCGAGAGCGCCCGGCAGACGCTGCGCCTCGGATCGCGTGCGGGCCCCCACCGCGACCGAGACCAGCGGCTCGGTCACCCGCGGCGCCTCCAGCACGACCGGGTTCTCCCTGGTCGAGAGGGTGGCGCCGGTGCGGACGGCCTTCAGCCCGGTGACGGCGACGATGTCGCCGGCCACCGCCCGGTCGATGTCGGTGTGCCGGTCGGCCTGGACCCGGAGGATGCGCGAGACTCTTTCGGTACGGCCGTCGCGCGCGTCCCACAGGACATCCCCCTTCGTGATCGTTCCCTGGTAGACGCGCAGGTAGCTGAGCCGGTCGCGCTTCTTGAAGACCAGCGCCACCGGATCGCCGGTGCTGTCGCCGGCCGGTGCGGGCAGGTAGTCGACGACGGCGTCGAGCAGCTGTTCCACACCGATGTCCCGGTAGGCGGAGCCACACAGGACGGCCACCGCCTGACCGTTTCCGACCAGCTCCCGGATCGCCCTCTTCAGCGTCGCGTCGGACATGTCGTCCAGCTCGTCCAGCGCGTCGGGATGCAGTTCGGCGACCGCCTCCTCCAGCGCCCGCCGGGCCTCGGCGACCGACGGCGGCGGCTGATCGACCAGGCCGATCACGCCGGTGAAGCCGCCCTCCCGGCCGACCGGGACCTGCAGCACCAGCGGAACCACCTCGAGCCGGGCACGGATCGAGGCCACCGCGGCGTCCAGATCGGCGCCGGCCCGGTCGAGCTTGTTGACGAAGGCGATGCGGGGCACCCGGTAGCGGTCGGCGGTGCGCCACACCGTCTCCGACTGCGGCTCGACACCGGCCACCCCGTCGAAGACGGCGACCGCGCCGTCCAGCACGCGCAACGACCGCTCCACCTCGTCGGAGAAGTCGACGTGGCCGGGCGTGTCGATCAGGTTGATCCGGTGACCGGCCCAGTCACAGCTC
The DNA here is from genome assembly GCF_900113015.1 of Actinoplanes philippinensis. Taxonomy (GTDB): domain Bacteria; phylum Actinomycetota; class Actinomycetes; order Mycobacteriales; family Micromonosporaceae; genus Actinoplanes; species Actinoplanes philippinensis. The sequence goes on along the minus strand of NZ_FONV01000001.1, from coordinate 393,139 downwards.
ACGGCCGCGGCGAAGATGGTGATGCCACGGTCGCGTTCCTGTGGATCGAAGTCGGTCACGGTGGTGCCGTCGTCGACCCGGCCGGTCCGGTGGGTCGTACCGGTGGCGAAGAGGATCCGCTCGGTGAGGGTGGTCTTGCCGGCGTCGACGTGGGCGAGGATGCCGAGATTGCGGACATGCATGATCGTGGATTCTTTCGAGTCTGAACGGAAGGCGGACCGCGCCTGTCACAGGCAGCAACCGGCCCCGGTGGCGCAGCCGGAGCCGGCCATGCCAGACACGAGGATCAGCTCGAAACGCGACGCGGGGATGACGACGGCGGTGCGGTAACGCATGGCCGGGTCTCCTCTCCGGGTCGCGGTGATGGCGCAACGGTACGAGAACGCGCCGATCGGCGTCGAACGATTAAGGTGGCGGTCATGCCGACGATCGCCGTCGTCCTGCTGATCATGGCGGCGGTCCGCGTCTGGAACCACCGCGGGCCGGCCCGGGCCCAGCCCTTCACCGGGCCGCTCGCCGCGGCCCTGCTGGTCGCGGTCTCCGGGGTCGCCCTTCCCCTCCACGGCTGGGGGTACGCGCTGGGCGCGGCCCTGCTGACGGCGGCCGGGTACGGGATCGTGCTCCTCGTCCCCGCCGGGCGCCGTGCCCTGGCCGCCCGCTCCTACGACCACCCGCTCCGGCGAGCCCTCGTCGGGGTGCCGCTCGCCACGGTGATCTTCGAGGAGGTGGCGTTCCGCGGCGTGCTGTGGGCACTGATCGCCGACGGCCACGGAGTGGGCTGGGCGACCGCGATCACGGCGATTCTCTTCGGGCTCTGGCATCTTCCGGACAGCGGAGAAGTGGCGTTCACCACCCTCGCGGGGGTACTTCTCAGCATTCTGCGGGCCGTCTCGGGCGGTGTCCTCGCCCCGTTCGTCCTCCACTGGACCGCCAATGGCCTGGGAATACTCGCTTCGGCGTGGGTGCGCCGATCCGGTCGGACGGATTCCGGCGGCCCTGATAAATCCTGAGAACCGTGTCGTACCCCGTCACTAAGCTCCGGAACGCCGTCCTACCTGTGGAGATGTTGTGAGCAGTCAGACCTCGGCGCCGGCGAAACTGGACGGCGCCGTACTCAAAATCGCCGGGGTTGTCGTCCTCGGCGCCATCATGTCGATCCTCGACGTCACCGTCGTCAGCGTGGCGATCCCGACCTTCCAGGCGCAGTTCGGCGCGACGTATGCCGAGGTCGCCTGGACCATGACCGGTTACACCCTGGCGCTCGCCACGGTCATCCCGCTGACCGGCTGGGCCGCCGACCGGTTCGGCACCAAGCGGCTCTACATGACCGCGCTGCTGCTGTTCACCCTCGGCTCGGTGCTCTGCGCCACCGCCGACAACATCGGCCAGCTCGTCGCCTACCGGGTGCTCCAGGGCCTCGGCGGCGGCATGCTCATGCCGCTCGGCATGACGATCATGACCAAGGCGGCCGGCCCGGAGCGCATCGGCCGGCTCATGGCGGTCCTCGGCATCCCGATGCTGCTCGGCCCGATCAGCGGCCCCATCCTCGGCGGCTGGCTCATCGATTCGTACAGCTGGAAGTGGATCTTCCTGATCAACCTGCCGATCGGTCTCGGCGCGCTCATCTACGCCCAGATCGTGCTGCCGAAGGACACCCCCGAGCCGTCCGAGTCGTTCGACTTCATCGGCATGCTCATGCTGTCGCCCGGTCTCGCGCTCTTCCTCTACGGCGTCTCCACCCTGCCCGAGGAGCAGACCATCACCGCCACCAAGGTGTGGGCGCCGATGCTGGCCGGCGCCCTGCTGGTGATCGGGTTCGTCCTCTACTCGTTCAAGCCGCGGCACCCGCTGCTCGACCTGCGTCTGCTGCGCAACCGCAACCTGACCGTCGCGTCGATCACGCTGGCCGTCTTCACCGTCGCGTTCATGGGCGCCGGCCTGCTGTTCCCCAGCTACTTCCTGCAGATCCACGGCGAGTCGACGCTGCACGCCGGCCTGCTGATGGCCCCGCAGGGCATCGGCGCCATGGTCACCATGCCGATCGCCGGCATGCTCGCCGACAAGATCCCGGTCGGGCGGACCGTCCCGTTCGCGCTGCTCCTGATCGCGGCCGGCTTCTTCGCCTTCACCCAGGTCGGCCCGGACACGTCCTATGTGCTGCTGTGCGGCTCGCTGTTCGTCATGGGCCTCGGCATGGGCGGCACCATGATGCCGATCATGACGTCCGCGCTGCGCACCCTCACCAGCCACGAGGTGGCCCGCGGCTCGACCCTGCTCAACATCCTGCAGCAGATCGCCGGCTCCGTCGGTGGCGCGGTGATGTCGGTGATCCTCACCTCCGAGCTCAACGACTCCCCGCCCGTCCCCGGCCTGCCCGTCCCGCCCAGCGGTGACCCGGTCACCGAGGCCGGCCTCGCCATCGCCGGCCAGATGAAACCCGAGGTCGTCGCCGGCTTCCCCGACCAGGGCCTCCTGGAGCGCGGCCTGGCGTTCGCGGCCGACTCGTTCGCGACCACGTTCACCGTCGGTTTCGTCCTCACCCTGCTCACCCTGATCCCGGCGCTGTTCCTGCCGCGGAAGAAGGAGGAGTCCCACCTCCTCGACGAGGAGAAGGGCGCCACCCCGGTCATCCTGCACTGATCGTCTCCCGCAGCGGCCACGAGGCCGTCCGGCTCCGGCCGGGCGGCCTCGCGCCGTGTCGGTACCGTGACCGGCATGGATCTCCTCGGCTCCGGGCGGGAAGCGGACGTCTATGCGATCGGCGAGGGCCGGGTGCTGCGGCGCTACCGCCGCGGCGACGACGCGACGGCCGAGGCGCGGCTCATGAGCCACCTGGCCGCCCACGGCTTCCCGGTGCCGCAGGTCCACTCGGCGAACGGCGCCGACATGATCATGGAGCGGCTCGACGGGCCGACCATGGCCGACGCGTTCGCCGCCGGGCACCTCGGCGTCGACGACGGCGCCGCGATCCTGGCCGGCCTGCACGAACACCTGCATCGGCTGCCGTCCCGGTCCGGCCGGGACAGCATCCTGCACCGCGACCTGCACCCCGAGAACGTCATGCTCACTACCCGCGGCCCCGTCGTGATCGACTGGCACAACGCGGCCGAGGGCCGGCCCGCCGTGGACGTGTGCCTGACCGCCGTCATCATCGCCCAGGTCGCCGCCGACCCCGGCCATCCGCACGCGGGCGCGGCAACGGCGTTCCTCGGGGCCTTCCTGACCCGGGTCGGCGGCGAACAGCTCGACGGGCTGGGCGAGGCGCTGGAGATCCGGCGGGCCGACCCCTCGCTCACCGCCGCCGGAGCCGCTGGGCTCGCTGCCGCCGTGACGCCCCTCATCCGCGGCGCCGTCTCCTGAGGGTCGGCCCCTTGCTTACCGACGCCGGGGCCGTTGGGCTGGCTGCCGCCGTGACGCCTCTCATCCGCGGCGCCGTCTTCTGAGGGTCGGCCCCTTGCTTACCGACGCCGGGGCCGTTGGGCTGGCTGCCGCCGTGACGCCTTTCATCCGCGGCGCCGTCTCCTGAGCCGGTTACCCGGCGCCGCCAGGGCCACCCCCCGTTTCCCGCAACGGTGACGTTGCGGGTGAGCGACCCTGGCGACGAGTCCGTGCGGGCCGCAGCTTCCTCGCAGCGGTGACGTCTTCCTCGCAGCGGTGACGTCACGCTTTCGTGTCGGCGCAGCCTCCCTGCGGCGGTGGTGGTGCGGGTTCGTGGCGGCGCGGCTTTCTGCGGCGGTGGTGGTGCGGGTTTGTGCCGGCGCGGCCTTTCCGCTGCGGTGCGAGTCCGGGGCGCTCAGCCGAGGGGCACGACTCGGGCCCAGTCCGGGGGGAGGTCCAGTTCGAAGTCGGGGTCGTCCTCGCCGGCGGAGAGCGGCCGGGGGAACAGGCCGATCACCGTCCGGCATGGTGGCTGCCGGGACGGCCACGGGGTCTGGCCGTCGGTCAGGACCACGATGACGTCGGGGGCCGGCCGGGTGGCCAGGGCCTTGGCGAAACCCGCGCGCAGGTCGGTGCCGCCGCCCCCGAGCAGCGGGATGCCCTCGGATTCGCAGATCTCGCCGGCGAGGTGGGCCGCGGTGTCGCAGGAGACCACGCGGACCAGGTCGCGGCGGCCGCCGACGGCCCGGGTGATCGCGGCGACCTCCAGGAGGGCGGTGCCGAGTTCGCTGTCGCTGACCGAACCCGACGTGTCGATCACCACGCTGACCCGGGGCGGGCGGCGGCGCAGGCTCGGCAGGATCACCCCGGGCAGGCTCGACGAGCGGCGGGACGGGCGGTGGTAGACGTAGTCCTCGCCGACACCCGGCGCCGACACCGCCGAACGGACCGCGTTGCCCAGCAGTTCCCGCCACGGCTGCGGCGGGTGCACCACCTTCTCCGCCCAGCGTTGCCAGCCGCCGGGGGCGTCGCCGCGACCGAGCAGACCCTGCGCCACCCGGTAGCGGACCAGCGCCCGCTCCTGCGCGTCGAGGCCGTGCGCGCCGTCCGGACCCAGCTCCCACGGCCGGGCCGAGCCGTCGGCGCCGCCACCACAGTCCAGCCAGGACAGCTGCCGGAAGTACGGGCCCATCGCGACCATGGGAAGGTACTCCTCCATGAGCTTGCCGGGGGCCAGTCCCAGCAGCTCGGGGCCGATGGCGCCGTCGGGGCGGGGCAGGCCCTCCCCGTACACATCGTCGTTGATCTCGAAATCGGCGGCGATGTTCATCCGCAGCCGGTCGCCCGGGCCGGTCAGATCCTTCTCGGCGGCCAGCCGCTCGCCCCGGCCGTGATGGTCGCGCAGCAGGTGCGAGACCTCGTGCACCCAGACGCCGGCCAGCTCGTCGACGGGCGTCGCCGCCACGAAGGCGGGGGAGATGTAGCAGCGCCAGTACCGGTCGACGGCCATCGTCGGCACCGTCCACGACAGGACCGGCTTCAGCGCGTACAACGCGGTCGCCAGATACGGGCGGGCCTCGGCGGCGAACAGTCTGGCGGCGTACAACCGCTCGGTCTCCTCCCGGGTGAACGCCGCCCGGGGCGCCCCGCCGCCGTCTCCCGAACGCCCGTCGCGGGAGGCCACCCGCGGTGAGCCGCGACCGTCCGCCGGATGCCTGGCGTGGGAGGCCGCCTGCGGTGAGCCGCGACCGTCCGCCGGACGCCTGCCGTGGGAGGCCGCCAGCGGTGAGGCGCCGTCCGCCGGACGGCCGTGGGGGATGCGGGTCTTCATCGGGCCGCCGCCACCCGCCGCCGGAGGGTCGCCACCGGGGCCAGGCGTTCCAGCTCCGCCGGGACCGGCCATTCGTCGCGGCGCAGCGCGGCCAGCGTGGAGGCCGGCACCACCACCAGGTCCGGGGCGCCGGTCTCCAGTGCCCGCACCAGCACCGCCCACGCCGCATCCCACCGGGCCCGGTCCGGCCGTTTGCGGACCGCCTCGATCACCCCGTCGAGCGTCGCCTGCCGCAGATCGCCGCGCTGCGGCAGGACGGCGGCGGCCGGGTCGGCGAGCAGCGTCTCCGGGTCGGGCAGGTCGAGCCGGTCGATGAACGCCAGCAGTTCCAGGCCGGGCCCGTCCCCGACCGTGCCGCGGACCAGCATCGACAGCACCTCCCGCGACACGCCGGCCGCCGTGGCGAACGCGACCAGCCGCAACGTCATGTCCCAGCTGCGCGGCGACGGCCACGGGCCACCACGGCGGGCCTCGCTGTCGGGCAGCCGGTGCACCAGCGTCGGCCGGGCCTCCAGAAATCCGCACACCGCCCGGCGGGCCCGCGCCACCGCGCCCGGCAGCGAATCCGGATCGAGCCGGGGCAGCACCGCCCGTGGCCAGGTGCCGTTCAGGCCGCGGACCACCACCTCGTGCTCGTACGTCCATTGCAGATGCACGAACCGGTTGGCCAGCGGCGCGCTCAGCTCCCACCCGTCGGCTGCCGACGATCGCGGGTTGGCGGCCGCCACGATCCGCACCCCCGGCGGCAGCCGCAGCGCGCCGACCCGGCGCTCCAGGACCACCCGCAGCAGCGCGGCCTGGACCGCGGGCGGGGCGGTCGACAGCTCGTCCAGGAACAGCAGGCCCTTGCCGGCGCGTACCAGCTGAACCGCCCAGTCCGGCGGCGCCATCGGGACGCCCTGTGCAGCCGGATCGTCGCCGACGACCGGCAGGCCGGCGAAGTCCGACGGCTCGTGCACGCTCGCGATCACCGTCGTCAGCGGCAGCCCGAGCCCGGTGGCGAGCTGTTCGAGGGTGGCCGTCTTGCCGATGCCGGGCTCGCCCCACAGCAGCACCGGCAGGTCGGCGGCCACCGCCAGGGTGAGGGCTTCGAGCTGGTTGTCCGGCCGGGGTTCGGTTCCGGTCGCGGTGAGCAGGGCGATCAGGTCGTCAGCGATCGGGATATTACGGTCAGAAAGCATCATAGTGGTCACCTTTGGGGAAGAGTCGGGGATGGCAGCGGCCATCAGGAGGTCAGGCAGCCCTCTTGGGGAGCCGGTGATGCCGGCCACGACGGCCGGCGCGGTCCTTGCGTGGCCCGATCGGCGCGGTCACCCCGGCCGGGACGTGCGCCGACAGCCCGGCGCGATAGAGGCGGTGCTCGATCAGGGCTTCTTCGGCATCGGTGAACGCCTCACGCAGCGCGCCGCCGGGCTCGACGCCGGGGCCGAGCAGCCCGGCGACCAGCGCGGCCGCGCCGGCATGGTCGCCGTGATCCAATCGGGTACGCACCTCGTCCAGGCATTCCGGATGCCGGGTGGCCTCGGTGACGGCCCGCAGGCAGGGCAGCGGGGGACCACCCAGGGTGGCGAGCAACTCCTCACGGCGCAGCTCGTCGTCGCCGTGATCGAGCGGCGTCAGCCTGCCGTCCACCAGGCCCAGCCGGTGCGTCTCGCCGCAGCACTCCACCAGCCGTCCCGGGGACGCCGACGGCTCCGGGGTGTCCGCCGCCGGAGCGGGCCCACGGCCGCCGCCTGAGGTCAGCGCCTCCGCCACCAGCGGGTGCAGCAGCTCGGCGGTGATCATCCCGGCCTGGAGAAGCTCCAGGTCGGGCGACATCCACATGGCCGCGTAGGGGAGGACCGGCTCACGGTTCCCCCGGCGTACGACCGTGCCGCCGCTCGCCGACAGGAGGAGGCGCCGACCGTTGCCGAGCCGCACTGCGACCGGTCCGGCGTAACCGTCGGCCGCGCGGAGGATCGCCGCTTCGGCCGTCCACCGGTGCACCGCGAACCCGCGCCCATCCGGCACGTCACCGATCCAGCCGGCCCGGCGGGCCCGGCCGTCCCGCGCCGGAGCGGCGGTCGCCGCGGAGAAGGCGTCTGGGTCGCCGGCTGTCGCGGGGAAGGTGCCGGGGTTGCCGGTCGCCGCGGGGAAGGCGTCTGGGTCGCCGGCTGCGGCGGAGAAGGCGCCCAGGACGCCGTCTGCCGCAGAGAAGACGCTCGAACCATCGACTTCGGGCTCACCGGCCAGGGCCGGGGAGGCGCTCGTGACCGCCACGGCGGCCGGCTCTCCGCCCAGCGCCGGGAGGCCGCAGCGTTCCCGCAGCTCGAAGGCTCGATCAGCGGCCCACAGATGGGGGTGCAGGTCGAGCCGGAACCGCTGGTCAGGCCGTGGCCGCGGATGCGGCCCGGCATCGGGCACGACGGGGTCCCACAGCGCAAGACTGACCCGCTGCCCGGCATCGGCCCAGCTGGGCGCGGTCCGGGCAACGAGATGCACGTGGTGTTCGCCCCAGGCATACCGGGCCAGCGACATGGTCAGCCCCGGCCGCAGAAGCCCGTCCGAGACGGTCCGCGGAAGGTGCCATCGCAGCAGGTCGGGAGCTAGCCGCCGCAGATCGGCGCGAACCAGCGCCGCGAACTCACGGCCATACCCCGACGCCACGACACGAAGGTCGAGATCCACGTCGACGTGCGCGGCAGCACACGCCCCGGCCCAGTCCCCGGCACTCCGGCGAACGGTCGCAGTTTCGATCATCGAGGCCGGCACGGCGAACTCCCGCACGCGCCGCCAACTGAGAAGACGGGCCTTCCCGTCCGCGATCAAGGAGCGCATCAGCACTCACCTTGCGCGAACGAGACCCCCGATCCACAAGCGAAGGTATCCATTGCCGGGCAGCGTACATGCTCACCCCAACCCCGCCAACCCCAAACCCCATGCCGCTTTTGTACGCCGCAAACCCTCCCCAACCGCACGATGCCGTCCCGTGGTTCCCCCGCGACGCAGGCCGACCTCCCGATCGTTCCGCGCCCGCCGGGCCGAATGCGGCCCCAACGGCTCACCCCACCCCACTCCCGCCGCCACACCGCCCCACCCACCGGGGTCGCCACCCACCGGCAGTGGTCCGGCGCTGCGCCCCACCGGCAGTGGTCCGGCGCTCCGCCCCACAGGCAGCGGGTCCGGGGCCGGGGCGGTGGCTCGGGCGGCGGTGAGGGGCCCGGGCGGTGGAGGAGCCGGCGGGTGGTGCCGCATTCGGCCCGGCGGGCGCGGAACGATCTTGCGCCGGGAGGGCGTCGCGGGGCTCGGCGGGCGTGGTGGGTGCGGTAGAGAACGGAGAGGCCCGTACCAAATGGGGAGAATGAGGTAAATGACACGATTGAGAACGGGAGCCGTGGACTGATTGCCGGGTCACCCGACGGAAGGAATGCGTAATCCTTTTCGGACGAATGAAGGGTGAATGAGGACGGGCGTGACAGCCGCGTGAAGACCGGCCGCGGACGCCTTCGGGGCGCATGAGAGCCGCTCGGTTTCGGAACGGATCATGAATGGTCCGGATAACGGTTCGGCAGCGGAGGGGGAATCGTTGTCACTTTCAGGTGATCGGAATGGCGAGAATCGATCATTTTGCGGTACCTTGAGTCCGGAAATATCCAGACATCACATAGGTTTCCCCTCGGTAAATGATCCATGTCCTGGTCATTTCGGCCCCCGGATTCGTTGATCCGGCATACCTGACTCGTTCGATCGGCTATGGGCAGGTGCGCAGAGTGCTCCGGCCCGTTACGTTAAGTGTGTGGCCAATGGTGATCTCCGTTGGTGCGAAATGCCTGTGAACTGGGACGACGACCGTTTTCCCGGATCAATGGAAGATCTGTCGCCCCGCGGTCCGTGGAATGGACACGGGGCGCTAGAAAGGTATGTGCATCCAGCGTTCCTGACAGGTCGACAACCGGCCGGCGCCGGGCGTCCATCGACGAGGGTGGTGTGATGATCCGGGTGGTTGTGGTCAGAGACGAGGGATATTTCGGTGTCCCGGTGCGCACGTTCCTCGAGACCGAACCGGACATGCATTACGTGGACACCCTGCCGCTCGCCGGTGATCTGGCCCAGCGCGCCGCGCAATTGTGGCCGGCGGTCGTGGTGATCGACACGCAGTACATGGTGAGTCAGGTCCTGCCGGTCGCCGATCAGCTGCACACCGCGGTCCCGTCGTGCTCGATGCTGCTGCTCTGCGACCCGTCGAAGCGGGGCATGCTGCCGCCCCGCCGGTGGAACGGCGGGCTGAACTTCCTGATCAAGGACGCTTCCCCGGCGATGCTGGCGGACACGGTGCGGCGCCTGGCGCGCGGCGAGCGGGTGGTGTCGCCGATGCTGCAGGCCGCCTCGCTCAACACCGACCGTGGGCTGAGCACGCGCGAGCTGGAGGTGCTGGGCCTGGCCGCCGAGGGCGAGTCGGTGAAAGAGATCGCCGGCCGTCTCTATCTGTCCGGCGGCACGGTGCGCAATTACCTTTCCGCGATCATTTCCAAGACCGGCGCGCGGAACCGGCTGGACGCGATCCGGATCGCCCGGAAGCAGGGCTGGTTGCGCTGAGCCCGGCACGGGCCGGGTAGGGTGGGAACAGATGCTGATTCATCGGCTTGACATTCCGGCGCTGCCCGTTCTTTTGCCCCTGGGCGTCCTTTTGATGGTCGTTTCCGTGGTGGTGTTGCATCGGCGCGGCGAGCTGACCGTTCCGCGGGTGGCCGTGTTCTGGCTGGCCGGGTGGTATGCGGTGGCCGTGGTCGGCGCGACCATGCTGCCGATGAGCCTGGCCTGGGGGCCGGACGCGGCGCCGCCGGACGTGTCCCGGATCCTGTGGGTGCCGATCGTCGACATGCGCAAGCGTGACTTCGTCCTCAACACGCTGATGACGGTGCCGCTGGCGACCGTGCTCTACCTGGTGTTCGGGGTGCGTGAGTGGGGCCGTGTGGTGCGCACCGGCCTGCTGCTGAGCGTGACCATCGAGCTGACCCAGCTGACCCTGCTGCTCACGCTGAACGGGATGCGCTGGGCGGACGTCCACGACGTCATGTCCAACACGTTCGGCGCCGCGTTCGGGTATGTGCTGCTCTGGCGGCTCATGCGTTACGAGCGCTTCCGCCGGCTGGTCGAGCTCGGCCGGGCCGGCCGGCCGGTCCGAGCCGGCCACGATGCCACGGCGGCAGCCCGATGAGCCGGCGGACCGGGCGGGCGGCGACCCGCTCGTAGAGGCGCCGGACCGCGTCGGCGAGGTGCCCCGCGTCGTACCGTGCCCCCGCCCTCCGGGCCGGCAGCCGGGCGCCGCGCCGTTCGGCGTGGCAGAGCAACTCGGCGCGCAGGGCTCGCGGCAGCGACTCGCGGTCCTGGGACAGCCGGTGGGTGCCGTGCACCGGCGCCCGCGCGGCGGCCCGCTCCTCGAGGGGCACGCAGGAGCCGTAGACGGCCGGCAGCCCGGCCGCCACCGCCTCCAGCGTGGCCAGGCCGAAGGCCGACTGGTCGGGTGAGGCGAAGACGTCGATCGCGCAGAGCGTCTCGCGCGGGTGCCCGACCGGGCCGGCGAACCGGACCCGCCCGGCGACGCCCACGATCTCGGCGAGCCGCTCCAGGTCGGCGCGGGCCGGGCCGTCGCCGGCCAGCAGCAGCATCGCGTCGGGCACCTCGGCGATCGCCCGGATCAGCAGGTCGACCCGCCGGTCCGGGGCGAGCCGGCCGACGCTGCCGATGACCGGCTGCTCGTCGCCGAGACCGAGGCGGGCGCGGGCGGCGGCGCGCAGGACCGGGTCGAACCGGAACTCGGCCGGGTCGATGGCCTTGGGGATGGTGACGATCCGCCGGTCCGGGACGCCGGAGGCGCGCAGCCGCTCGGCCGCCGCCCGGGACGGGGCGATGGTCATCTGGCCGAGGCGCTCGCCGAGCCGGTAGAGGGCGGACGACGGGTCGTCGAGGTGGTGCTCGGTGGCGACGATGTGCGGCACGCCGGCCAGCCGTGCGGCGATGCGGCCCTGCACGCAGGCCCGGTGCAGGTGGGTGTGGACCAGGTCGTACCGGCCGTGGCGGATCAGCCGCCGCAGGCGGAGGACGGCCGACGGGTCGTGGTCGCGGCCGCTCGGTATCCGGTGCACCGGCACGCCGATCGGGGCGGCCGCGCCGAGCGTGACGACCTCGCTGTCGTACGGCATCCGGCGCACCAGCAACCGCAATTGACTCCCGGCTCCACCCGGTTCCAGCGTGCTGATGACGTGCAGCACCCTCATCCTTTGTCCCCCGGTCGCATTCTCGACAGAACGCTTGCGACACCCGCCCTGAAGACGCTGCCGGAAAGTGCGTCGCAACGGAAGTCGCAGATGTCACGCCTAAGGCGAGAGTTTCTCGTCGTCGCTATGACATTCTCCGCCGAATGGCCATGCCGGGGCACCCGTACGGATCGCCGGAAAATGCCGATCAGTGAAGGTGAGATTTTCTCGCGTAGCGTATGACAATTGCTACTGTAATCCGCCACCGGTGACTGCAAGGCTAATTTCACTAAAGGGAGCCGCAGCGGCATTTCTCGTCCGGAAATGCATTCTCGCCGGCTCGCTTTTCCTTGTTCGGGCGACGAACCGCGGCAGGCATCGTACGAGGGGGATTCCATGCAGGTACGGCGACGAGCGTCCGGCGGCAGCAGCGCCGACGCGACTCCCGGCGACTGGCGCGGCCGGGGCCCACACCCGGTTCCGTGGTACCGCCGAACCCTGCCCGGCCGTGCGGCACGCGCGGCCGCCGACGCGGTGGCCCTGGCCGCCGCGCTGCTGATCGCGACGTTGCTGCGGCACGACGGCCACGTCGGCGAGGTCGACTTCACCGGTCTCGTGGTGCTGGCCGCGGTCGCCGCGGTCGTGCACACCGCGGCCGGCATCCACTTCGGGCTCTACACCGGGCGCTGGGCGTACGGCTGCTTCGAGGAGATCGCCGCCCTGGTGCGGACGGCGGTGGTGACCACTCCGGCCCTCTTCGCCCTGGACACCGTGCTGGGCCGTCTCGTGCCTCGCTCGGCGATCATCGCGGCCGGCCTGATCGCCCTGGTCCTGGCCGCGGGCGTGCGTTACACGGCCCGCTCGCTGCAGGACAGCCGGCTGCGCCCGTCGCCCGAGCACGGCGGCCGGGTCGTGGTGATGGGCGCCGGGGAGGGCGCCACCCAGGTGATCCGGGCGATGCTGCGCAGCCCGCGCAGCCGGTACGTCCCGGTGGCCCTGCTCGACGACGACCCGGCGAAACGCAGTTTCCGGGTGATGGGCGTGCCGGTCTGCGGCACCCGCCACGACATGGCCGACGTGGTCCGCCGGTTCAAGGCCGACGCCGTGGTCATCGCGATCCCGAGCGCCGGCGCCGACCTGATCCGGGCGCTGACCGAGCTGGCCCAGCCGCTCAACGTGGACCTCAAGGTGGTCCCGCCGGTGGTGGAGCTGTTCGGGCGTACCGTCCGGGTCGAGGACCTCCGCCCGGTCAGCCACGAGGACCTGCTCGGCCGCCGCGAGGTCGGCATCGACCTGGCCGCCGTCGCCGGCTACCTGGAGGGCCGGCGGGTGCTGGTCACCGGCGCGGGCGGCTCGATCGGCTCGGAGCTGTGCCGCCAGCTGGCCCGGTTCAACCCCGCGAAGCTGGTGATGCTGGACCGGGACGAGTCGGGGCTGCACGCCGTACAACTCTCGATCGACGGCCGCGGGCAGCTGGACGACCGCAACCTGGTCGTCGCCGACATCCGTGACCAGCAGCGCCTCGACGAGGTGTTCGCCGAGCACAAACCGCACGTCGTCTTCCACGCCGCGGCCCTCAAGCACCTGCCGCTGCTGGAGATGCACCCGTCCGAGGCGCTCAAGACGAACATCATCGGCACGTACCAGATCCTGCAGACCGCGATGCGCCACAACGTGGACCGCCTCGTCAACATCTCCACCGACAAGGCCGCGGATCCGTGCAGTGTCCTCGGCTACTCGAAACGGATCACCGAGCGGCTGACCGCGGCCGCCGACGCCGCCGCCACCGGCACCTACTGCAGCGTCCGGTTCGGCAACGTGCTCGGCTCGCGGGGTTCGGTGCTGACCGCGTTCGCCGCCCAGGTCGAGGCCGGTGGCCCGATCACCGTCACCCACCCGGACGTGACCCGCTACTTCATGACCGTCCAGGAGGCGGTGCGGCTGGTCATCCAGGCCGGCGCGCTGGAGAGCAAGGGCGAGGTGCTGATCCTCGACATGGGCGAGCCGGTACGCATCGCCGACGTCGCCAAGCGCATCGCCGACGCCGCCGACCAGCACATCCAGATCGTCTACACCGGTCTGCGGCCGGCCGAGAAGCTGGCCGAGGTGCTGCTCGGGCCGAACGAGACCGACCGCCGGCCCAACCATCCGCTGATCTCGCAGGCGCCGGTGCCCCCGCTCGACGGGGCGGTGCTGTCGCTGCTCGACCCGTCGTCGCCGCGGGAGGACCTGATCGCCGTCCTGCACTGGCTGGCCGACAGCCCCGCGCTGCCCAAGTCACCGCACCCGGTCTTCGCCGGCAAGCAGCGCCGCGCCGAGTCGGCCGCCGCCGTCCCGTACGGCACGCGCCCATGAGCCGCCGGCGCAAGGCCCGGCACGCCACCCCACCCACGAAGGAGAACACCCCCATGCGTGTCGTCATCGCCGGTCAGGGCTACGTGGGGCTGCCGCTCGCGGTCCGCGCCGCCGAGGTCGGGCACACCGTCGTCGGGTTCGACGTCGACGACGAGCGGATCAAACGCCTCGCCGCCGGTGAGTCCTACGTCGACGACATCTCCTCGGCCGACCTGCAGCGTGTGCTGGCGACCGGCTCGTTCCACCCGTCGTCGGACCCCCGCTCGTGCGCCGGCTTCGACGTGGCCGTGATCGCGGTGCCGACCCCGCTGCGTGACGGCAGCCCCGACCTCACCTACATCGAGGAGTCGGCCCGTACCCTGGCCCGCTACCTGCGGCCCGGCGCCACCGTGGCGCTGGAGTCGACCACCTACCCCGGGACCACGTCCGAGCTGGTCGCGCCGCTGCTGGAGGAGGGCTCCGGGCTGATCGCGGGCGTCGACTTCCACCTCGGCTACAGCCCCGAGCGCATCGACCCCGGCAACCGGGAGTGGAGCCTGGTCACCACGCCGAAGGTGGTGTCCGGCGTGAACCCGGCGTCGCTGGCCATGGTGCAGGCGTTCTACGCGTCGGTGGTGGAGACCACCGTGCCGGTCTCCGACCCGAAGGTCGCCGAGCTGGCCAAACTGCTCGAGAACACCTTCCGGCACGTCAACATCGCCCTGGTCAACGAGCTGGCGGTGTACGCCCACGACCTCGGCATCGACGTCTGGGAGGCGATCGGCGCGGCCAGCTCCAAGCCGTTCGGCTACATGCGGTTCGTGCCCGGCCCCGGTGTCGGCGGCCACTGCCTGCCGATCGACCCGTCCTACCTGTCGTGGCGGGTGCAGCGGACCCTCGGCCAGAGCTTCCGCTTCGTCGAGCTGGCCAACGACATCAACAACCACATGCCCGACTACGTGGTCCGACGGCTGGTGGCCGCCCTCAACAAGCGGCGCAAGGCGGTCAACGGGTCACGGATCCTGTTGCTCGGCCTGGCCTACAAGAAGAACAGCGGCGACGCCCGCGAGTCGCCCGCCCGCCGGGTCGCGTCGCTGCTGCTGGACATGGGCGCCGAGGTCGGCGCCGCCGACCCGCACGTGGTCGAGGACGCCCACGTCGACAGCCGGGTCCGGATGGTGCCGCTCACCGCCGAGCAGGTCACCGCCTCCGACGCCGTCGTGCTGCTCGCCGACCACGACGACTTCGACCTGGACCTGGTCCTGGAACACGCCTCCTACGTGCTGGACACCAGGCATCGCCTGACCGGTCCCACCGTCGAGTCTCTGTAAGAGAAGAGGTAGCCGTGCGTCTGCTCTGGAACTGTCTCAATCGGCTGACCGCCCTGGTCATGCTCGTCCTGCTCGCACCCGTGATGCTGGCCGTGGCCGCCTGGATCCGGATCGCCGACGGCAGGGGTGTCCTCTTCGTCCAGGACCGGGCCGGCAAGGACGGCGTCCCGTTCCGGATGCTGAAGTTCCGCTCGATGGTCCACGACTCGGTGGCGATGAGCGCGAAGCTCGGTATCGACGACCCGTTCGGCCTGATCGAGAACGACCCGCGGATCACCCGGTGCGGCCGGTTCCTGCGGCGCACCAGCCTCGACGAGCTGCCCCAGCTGATCAATGTGCTGCGCGGCCAGATGAACCTGGTCGGCCCCCGCCCCGACGTGCTGCCGCAGGTGGCCCGCTACTCGCCGGAGGACGCCCGCCGCCTCGAGGTGAGACCCGGCATCACCGGCTGGGCGCAGGTCAACGGCCGCGACGAGATCGACTGGGCGCAGCGGTTCGTGCTGGACCGCTGGTACGTCGACAACTGGTCGCCCGCCCTCGACCTGAAGATCCTGTGGCGGACCGCGGTCACCGTCAACCGCGACGAGCCCCCGGTCCACGTCGACCAGCTCAACGTCGCCCGCCGGCAGAAGGTCGCCGACGAGGAAGTCAGCCGTGCCGCCTGAGATCGGCTCGGAGTTCCACTGGGACCCGGCCGTCCTGCTCGATCCGGAGCGGGGCGGCCTGCCCCGCTGGCTCCCCGCCCGGCGCGAGCTGTTCGCCACCGCGTCCGGCGCGCTGAGCAGCCTGCTGAGCGCGCTCGCGCCGCCCGGCCGGCTGCACGTGCCCAGCTACTTCTGCATGGGCGTCGCCGAGTTCCTCGCCCGCCAGCTCCCGGTCGTCTTCTACCGGCACCTGCCGGAGGAGGGGCCGCGCTGGGAGACGCTGCGGGCCGCCGACGGCGACGTCGTCCTCGCCCAGAACCTCTTCGGCCGCGAGGAGGGCACCGGCTGGCACGACTGGACCCGCGCGCACCCCCGGGTGACGGTGATCGAGGACCACTCGCACGACCCGTTCAGCGACTGGGCGCGGACCAGCACCGCCGCCTACGCGGTCGCCTCGCTGCGCAAGACCCTGCCCCTCCCGGACGGCGGCCTGCTCTGGTCACCGTCCGGCCACGACCTGCCGCGGCCCTTCGGGACCGGGTCGCAGCGGGCCGCCGGGCTGAAACTCGCCGCGATGCTGCTCAAGACCGCCTGGCAGGACGGCCGGCCGATCCCCAAGGACCGCTTCCGCACCCTGCAGCAGCAGGGCGAGCAGCAGATCCTCGGCAGTGCGGCGGAGACGTCGGCGGTCACCGCGGCGTTGCTGCCCTTCCTGGACATCGAGGGGATACGGTCGTCGAGCTCACGCAACGCGCAAGAGGTGGCCACGGCGCTGGGGGACCGGGTGCTGGGTGCCGGAGGTTTCCGGGTGCAACTCGTGCTCGCCTCCGAGTCCGAGCGGGACGTGCTTCTCGCGTACCTCGCAAGGATCGGGATTTTCGCCCCTGTGCACTGGCGGCAGGACCGCGACGGGTTCTGGAGCGGCGACGAGGAGGCCGCCGCCCTGGCCGGCCGGATGCTCACGCTGCCGGTCGACCACCGCTGCGGACCGGCCGATCTCCAGCGCATCGTGGAGTCGATCGAGGGATTCGCTCGCATGGATCTTTCCGGAGCAATATGATCCGAGAGTGACTTGCCGGTCCACACGGGGTGATCAGTCCCGGAGTGATCTTGTGGGAGGTGGGCGATGACCTCCATGAGCTGGTTCGCACTGGGGATGGCCGTCTTCGGCGCCTTCAGTTACGCGACCGGGTCGATCCTCCAGGCGATCGGCGCCAAACGCAGCCACAGCACGGCCAGCACCCTGGGCCACCCGCTCTACCTGATCGGCATCGTCTTCGACATCGTCGCCTGGATCGGCGCGATCGTCGCCCTGCAGCACCTGGCCGTCTACGTCGTCGAGTCGGTCCTGGCCGGGTCGCTGGCCGTCACCGCCGTCGCCGCCTGGCTGTTCCTCGGCTCCCGGCTGCGCGGCCGTGACGTCGCCGCCATCGTCTGCACCACCGGCGCCCTCGGCGTCCTGGCCCTCTCCGCCGGCCAGCAGCACGAGATGCTGCCGTCCACCGAGGTCCGCGTCGGCCTGGCGTCGGCGCTGGTGCTGCTCTGGGCGCTCGGCTACGGCGCCACGAAGACCGGCCGCCCCGGCCTGATCGCCGTGATCGGTGGCTTCTCCCTCGGCGGCGCCGCCATCTCCGGCCGCGCCCTGCAGTTCCCCGAGGAGGAGATGCGCGAGTTCACCACCGGGGCCGTCGCGGTGGTGTCCGAGCCGGTCCTCTGGACGATGATCGCGTTCGCCCTGACCGGCATGCTGCTGTATGCGAGCGCCCTCCAGGGCGGCGAGGTCGGCCGGGTGACGGCCGTCCACTGGACCGGCGAGGTGGTCCTCCCGTCGATCATCGCCCTCACCCTGATCGGCGACACCGTCCGCCCCGGCTGGGAGCTGCCCGCCCTCGCCGCCGGCCTGGTCACCGTGGGCTCCGCGATAGTCCTGGCCTCCGCCCCCGCGGCGGTCGCCCCCGCCGGCGACGACCCGGTCCCGGCCCACCTGCACGGCGGCGCCGTGGTCGTCCCGCCCCCGAGGGCCGGCGCCCTGCTTCCCGCCGAGGCGTGGCGCCTGGCCATCCCCGCCGAGGCGTACTGGCCGGCCCTGCAGCCCCCGCTGGTCCGCGGTTACGGTTCCTTCCGCTGGTGGGGCTCACCCACCACCCCCCAGCCGCTGTGGATCCCACCCGACCGCACCCTCACCCCACCGAACGCCATCCCGGCCTGGGCCGGCCCCCAGCTGCCCGAATCCCGCACCGCCCCCGCAGACGGCCCCCAGCCGGTTCTGCACCGCCCCCGCCGCCCGGCCACCCCACGCCATGCCCTGCCGTCCCCCCGCCGCTCCGGCAGCTCCGCCGCCTGACCCGGGGCGTAGTCTCTCGCTCCGCGCTTGCGTCAGCGCCGCCGCCCGGCCCGCCTCGTCCCTCCCCTCCGCGCTTGCGTCAGCGCCGCCGCCCGGCCCGCCTCGTCCCTCCCCTCCGCGCTTGCGTCAGCGCCGCCGGCCGACCCGGCCTCGTCTCTCGCTCCGCGCTTGCGTCAGCGCCGCCGCCCACCCTGCCTCGCCCCGGCCTTCGAGGGTCCGTTCGGCTACGCCGCCCCGACCCCCGTCGTGGCCGCGTGCTCCGCTGGTCCGGCAGTTCCGCTGCCGGGCCGGCGTCCTGGCCGCGAGCCTTGTCGGTCCCGGGGTCCGCCGCCCGGTCGCGGGCTTCGTGGGATGCCAACTTTCTCGGCCGGATGTGCCGGAAACGGCCGGGTGGGTCCTGCCGCGCAGTAGCATCGGTGGCACCCGAATGCCATGGTGGTGGTCGATATGGGTCGGTATTGGTGGTCGATCGAGATTCTGGACGGGCCGTACTCGTCCGCTGCTCGATGGCGCGACACGTACCAGGAGACGATGGTTTCCGCAGCGGTCTCCTTCGGTGCCAAGGAGTGGTCCTGGCACGTGTTCGGATGGGGCGTCCTCTTCGAGATCGCCTACGACTCCGACCAGATGTGGCCCGAGTTCCTCACCTTGCCCGCCGTCCGCGCGGCGCTGGACGCGGCCCCCGACCCGGTCAACGGCCTGCTGATCTACCGCGGCCGCGGTGGCAGCGCCGGCCGGGTCCAGCCCCGGCGCCCCCGCCCGACCGCCGGCTCCGGCGCGGCCCCGCTCCCCCGTGACGAGCCCCCCGCCCGCGTGACCCTCGCCTCCACCGAGCCGGCCCCTACCACGGCCGGAGTCACCGTCTGACCTACCCGCTCAGGCCGGCCACCAGCGCTGTCCCGGCTCCGCCGAAACAGCCCCGAGCTCCGGCCGGGCCTAGTGTCCCGCTGACGGTGCGCGTTCTTCGGGTGGCCGTCGGTGCGGTGCCGTCGGGACGGTCCTGAGCGCGGGCCGGCTCTCGTGTCTCGCTGACGGTGGGCGTTCTTCGGGTGGGCGCCGGTGCGGTGCCGTCGGGACGGTCCTGAGCGCGGGCCGGCTCTCGTGTCTCGCTGACGGTGGGCGTTCTTCGGGTGGCCGCCGGTGCGGTGCCGTCAGGGCAGCCCTGAGCGCCGGCTGGGTCCGGGGTTGTCGGTGCGGGTTCGACAGTTCCGCAGGCGTGGCGGGACGGGCGGTGTGGCTGGCAGCGGTGTCTCGATGCGGTGGAGACGCCGGTGCGGGCCATGCCGGTGGAGTCGGTGCTGCGGGGAGCGTTGGGCGTCGGCCGGGTGGGTGGAGAACGGCCGCCGCCGCGGGAGGAGGAGGGCGACGGCCGTTCGGTCCGGGGGGAAGGTGTGGGCTACGGGACGGTGATGGTCAGGTTGGCTACGTAACCGGCGGAGACCGAGCCGGTCACGGTGGCCATCTGGGTGGCGGCCAGGTCGTCGCCGAAGACCATGTCACTGGCCAGGGTGATGCGGCTCAGGTTGGTGACGCTCTGCGCGTAGCCGGTGGCGCCCGCGTAGACGGCGCGGGAGACCGATTCCGGCAGCGCGATCTGGGATGTCTTCCTGATCGGCCCGGAGGCGCTGGTCGCCGCGGCCAGGGACGAGTACACCTCGAAGTGGATGTGCGGCCACCGGCCCGCGTAGCAGCCGGGGTAGATGCTGGTGAACGTCACCGTGCCGGACGAGTTGGTCACCTGGATGCCGCGCAGGTAGTTCTGGTTGGTCACGCCCGAGGAGTAGAGCGAGTACCGTCCGGCCCGGTCGCAGTGCCAGGCGTAGATCGCCGCGCCCACGGTCGGGGTGCACGCCGAGTTGAGCACGGTGAGCGAGAACTGCAGCGGCACGCCGGGCGCGGTGGTCGTCGAGGTGCCGAACGACGACCGGATGTCGCTGCGCACGATTCCGGACAGCACGCGGACGTTGGGCCCGTTGGAGCCGTCCGCCGGGTACGGTCCGGCGGTCTCCGAGTCGACCTCGGCCGCGCACGCCGCGAGCGCCGGGTCGGCGGATCCGCCGAGCAGCGCGCCGCCGGCCACGGCCAGGGCCCCGGCGCCGCCGACCGCGGTCAGCATGCGGCGCCGGGTCATCACCGGTAGGTCGTAGGCGAGCCCTTTGTCGTGCACCTCGCGCACGAACGCCTCGTTGTCCTGCATGGTTTCCTCCTTCTGCCGTTGGGGGAGACCGCAGCAAAACATTGAAGCCTATGAATGACCTGTGGTTGATCTCCGGCCGGTCATACCGGCTGGGTCATCTCCCGGGCGGGCTACGCGGTGTGGGGCAGGATCGCGTGGCCGGTGGTCACCTGGCCGGCGTCGCTCCGGCGGCGGGCGCGGCTCCAGCGGCGGGCGCTGAGCGTCCACCGGAGCAGGACCCGCGGGATCGACGTCTGTGTCGCCATGTGCAGCAGGTACCGCCAGGTCGGGTACTCGCCGCGCCGGTTCGACAGGGCGTACGAGAACCGGCCGGCCGGCAGATGGGCGTACTCCGGCATCCTCTCGAACCACGCGCTGCTCGCTCGCGCCGCCCGCTGCAACGGCGCCATCGCGGCCTTGCGCCGGTGCTCGTAGCGTTCCAGGGCCACCGCCAGCTCGTCTCCGGAGGCGACCGCGTCGGCCAGCGCCATCGCGTCCTGCATGGCCAGCTTGGTGCCGGAGCCGATCGCGAAGTGGGTGGTGTGCGCGGAGTCGCCCATCAGCACCACGTTGCCGTGGTCCCAGCGCTGCGCGGTGACCCGGTGGAAGCTCTGCCAGCCGGTACGCCCGACCTCGGCCCGATGGTCGATGAGCGGCGCCCCGTCCAGGTGGGCGGCGAAGATCTGCCGCAGCCGCTCGGCGCCGTCGTGCGCGCCGAGGGTGTCGAAGCCCAGCTCGGACCACGTCTGCGGGGTGCACTCGACGATGAAGGTGCTGGTCTCGTCGTTGAACGGGTAGGCGTGGAACCAGATCCACCCGGCCGGGGTCTGCTCGAACCCGAAGGTGAACGTGTCGAACACCTTGGGCGTGCCCAGCCAGATGTACTTGTTGCGGGCCACCTCCACCTCGGCGCCGAAGTGCTCGGCGTGCGCCTGCCGGATCCGGCTGCGCGCCCCGTCACAGGCCACCACCAGGTCGGACGGCGGCAGATCGGCGAGGTCGGTGAGCTCGTCGGACCACGTGATGGTCACGCCCAGCTCGACGGCCCGGGCGGAGAGGATCTCCAGCAGCTTGTGGCGGCCCAGGCTGAACCCGTACCCCGCCAGATGGGTGGTGGGTTTGCCGGTGGCCCGGACCTCGTACTCGTCCCACTTGCGGGCGGCCTCCCAGATCCGCTCGGCGCTGACCGGGTCGTACCGGAACAGGTCGTCGAGCAGGTCGTCCCAGAAGACCACACCCCAGCCCCAGGTGACGCCGGCCGGGTTGCGCTCGATCACGGTGACCTCGTTGCCGGGGTCGGCGAGCTTCGCGAGCGTGGCGAAGTACAGTCCGGCCGGTCCTCCGCCGACACAGGTGATCCGCATGACGCCGGGCTCCTAACGGTAGGCGGGGAAGGTGGTGGTCAGGTCGGCCGGGTCGGCGTCCGGGCGGCGTTCGCGGACCAGCCTCTCGTAGACGGGCGGGTCGGCGACCACCCGCCAGGTGTGGAAGGCGTGCCGGCTCGGGGAGAACCCGGCCTTGTACGAGAACAGCGAGTCGTTCGCCCCGCCCTTGCCGCCACCGAGGTGGAACACCCGGTCGCCGCGGGCCTTGCACCAGCGGCGCACCGAGTCGTAGAGCAACTCGTCGGCGTACCGTTTCGGGGCGCGACGGGTCGACGACACGTATCCGGTGGCGATCCCGTCGTACGAGAAGAAGGTGTTGCCCCCGACCACCTCGCCGTCCTCCAGCGCCACCACCAGGTGCATCTTGTCGCCGACGGCGTCGTGCAGCGCCTGCAGGTGGTCACGGGTGAAGAAGTAGTACGAGGTGGCGCCGACCCGCCGCATGTTGTCGTGGTAGACCTCGACCCATTCGCCGAGCCGGTCCCAGTCGTCGAACACGATCTCGGTGCCGGCCCGCTTGGCCCGGTTGATGTGGTTGCGATGGTCGGCGCGGGTCTGCTTCCACATCTCGTCCTCGGAGACGGTCAGGTCCATCGACACGGTCTCGCCGTGATACACGAGCGTGCCGTGGGAGGCGACCACCGGCGCGGCGAGCAGCGGGTGCAGCCGGACGAACGCGGACACGATGCCGACCTCGCGGAGGGTCTGCACCATCGCGGCGCAGGCCTGCTCCCAGAAGACGCGATCCCTCGTGGACGCGACCGGGCCCGGGTAGCCGTACGGTGAGATCGCGTCCTTGAGGCCGGTGCCCGGGATGTCCCGCAGGATGAGCGGGATCAGCAACCACCGCCCCTCTCGCTCGTAGTGGAACGCGGCGGGCTCGCCGCCGTAGAGCCGGGCGTCGAGGACGACGTAGTCCGGCACGTGGTACATGTCGTGGCTGACCTGCTGGAGCGTCTCCTTCCACTCGCGTGCCGCCGGTTCCAGCAGCGATGCCGTCATATCCGGTGTCCCCTTCCGAGGCTCAGGCCCGCAGCAGGCGGGCGTTGAGCGCCATGTTCGCGGCGAACTGATCGTTCACCACCTGGTGTCTCTCCAGCCGCAGTTGCACGGCCGGGTCGTAGCGGCCCAGCTTGACGAATCCGTCGGACCACCAGCCGTTGTCCGTCCCGGTGCCGTCCACGTAGGCGTGGTACGTGGTCCCGCCCGGCCAGATGACCTTGGTGAGCAGCGACGAGAACGCCGCCACGTCCGCCGCCGACCAGCCCTGGTTGCGGTCCCGGGCCTCGACCACGTACGTGACCACCCCGTTGCCGTGGCCGACGTCCTGGCCGGGCCGTTTCGCCGAGTCCCACTCGTCGCTCCAGAACCAGGCGGTCGGCTCGGCCGGGTTGCGGCGCAGCTGCCCGCGCAGCTGGGTGCTGATGTGGTCGACGACGGTGTTGCAGTGCGCCTTGCGGGACTGGTCGGCGGTCAGGTGCGCGATGTTCATGGCGATCAGCGCCCAGTGCGCGGCCATGTGGGTGCGCTCCCGGTAGACGTAGCTCTTCGTCCCGCGGGTGAACCACTTGTCGAAGACGTTGCTCTCGGCGAACGCCAGCAGCCGCTGATAGCGGGCCCGGTAGCCGCTGTCGGTGAGGTCCTTCATGGCCATCAGCAGGTTGGTGCCGTACCGCCACAGATAGGACTCGTAGAGCGGCACCTCGTCGCCGCCCCCGCCGGCCCGGCTCGACGCCCACCCCCGGTACCGGTCGCGGAACGAGCTTCTCGCCAGCGACGCCGACGGGACCGAGGTGGCGACCACGTTCTCCATCCAGGTCAGGCCACGGTCGAGGAAGCGGTGCTGGCCGGTGGCCCGGAACATGGCGGTGCACGCGTCGATGTCGTACGCCAGGTCGTAGTGGTCCCGGCTGTCCTGGGACCGGCTCAGCGGCGTCGCGTTCCCCAGCGCGAAGTCCCAGCTCTTCATGAAGATCCCGGTCCAGTACGCGACCGGCTTGATCTTCGACACCTCCTCGACCGCGGGCGGGCTCGCCGGCATCGGCTCGCGGACCTCGGGCACCTCCTCGCCGGAGTCGCCGCGGACCAGGTGCAGCCCGGTCGCGCCGGCGATCAGCGCCCCGCCCAGCCCGGCGGCCAGGATCGTGCGCCGCTTCATCGCGCCATCACCGGCGCCCGGTCGGCGGACCGCGCCGGGACGAGCGCGGCGGCCGCGGCCAGACCGGCGAACATCCAGGCCAGCCGGGAGTCGTAGTAGTCGCCGGAGAACAGCCCGGACAGCGCCACGAAGACGGTCGCAGCCACCGCCAGGCCGGTCAGCTGGGGACGCTCGCCGCCGCCCCGGACGATCCGGGTCCACAGCACGATCGAGGTGGTGAGCAGGCCGAGCCCGGCCAGGCCACCCTCGGCGGCGACCGCCAGCACGTAGTTGTGCGGATACTCGACGGCCTGGTTGACGCCGATCAGGCCGTAGAAGCCGTCCACACCGGAGCCGGCGATCGGATAGTCGATGAACATGTCGGCGGCGGCCATCCAGATGTCGGTCCGCCCGGAGAGATATTGTTCCTGCACGGTCTGTTCAACGAATCGCTCCTGGAAGAGATCGGTGAACTCCGGCGGGGCGAGAGCCCAGACGGCGCCGGCTGCGACCACCGCCACCAGCCCGGCCGCCGCGATCGCCGCGCCGCTCAGCCGGTGCCGCAGCTTGAGCAGCGCCGCGAAACCGACCACACCGCCGGCCAGCAGCGTGCCCCGCGACCCGGACAGCACCGTGGCGAGCAGGAAGAGCGGGATCACCAGCAGCGGCACGACCCGCCCGGTCAGCATGAACAGGGCGACCGCGCTGATCACCCCGAGCACCTCGATGCGGGCGAAGACGTTCGGGCCGCCGCCGAAGGCCGAGTACCGGCCCTGCTCGCCGGGCCCGCTGACGAAGATGGCGGCCAGCGCGTAGACGATCGCCGCGACGAAGAACAGCTGGAAGGTGAACCGGACGACCCGCTCCGGGCCGGACAGCGAGTACCGGTAGAACGCCACCACCAGCACCCCGAGCAGCACCAGGTCCACGGTCTGCGGGCCGACCCGGGCGGCCGGCGGCGCCCACAGCGAGGACGCGATCTGGAAGAGGAAGAACAGCAGGGCCGCGACCAGCCAGCCCTCTCGGTCGACTGTCGCCCGCTCCTTGAAACCGGCCGAGATCCCGAGGACCACCAGCGCCACGACCAGGCCGATCACCCGCAGATCCACCCAGGCCAGGTCGAGCAGGCCGGCCCGGTCCAGGGTGTAGCGCCCGCCGATCGCGACGAGGATCAGCAGCAGGCCGGGCGCCAGGAAGGCCCTCTTCACCGCCGGCCCACGATCCGGCTCGCCGCCATCGCGAAGACCAGGCAGGCGCCGTACCCGGCGAGCGACCCGTAGGCCGCGCCGAGGATCCCGAGCCGGGGGATCAGCAGCAGGTACGCGGCGAAGCTCACCACGAACCCGGCGATCTCGGCGGCCGACACGAGACCGCCGTGCCCCTTGGCGATCAGCAGGCCCAGGCTGATCCGGGAGACCGCGTACAGGCCGGCCGCGGCCACCAGCGGCAGCACGATCACCTTGGCGTCCGCGTACTCGTGACCGAAGAGCGGCTCGATCAGCAGGTACAGGCCGCCGGCCACCAGCGGCACCACCACCAGCACGTAGACCGCGGCGGCCGCGATGATCGGCGCGGCTCGCAGGGCGCCGTCGTTGTGCGAGGCCCGCCATCGGCCGAGACGCGAGTCGGCGTACGCCCGGATCGGCCACGCCAGCAGCTCGGTCATGGTCGCCACCGAGGTGTAGTGGCCGAGCGCCGCGGTCGACGCCAGCGCCGGGATGACCAGCCGGTCCACCCGCAGCATCGCCATGTTCGACAGCGCGGCGGGGAAGAGCGCCAGCCCCTCCCGCCGGACCTGGCGGTTCTGCTCCGGCCGGACCGGGCCGGCGTCCGCGACGACCGGCAGCCGCAGCCAGATCACCAGGTAGACGACGGTCGGTGTGGCCCCGGCGATCAGGTAGGCCAGGAACCACCACTCCGGGTGGCTGGCGTGACCCGCGTAGAGGGCGACCAGCATGGTGAACAGCAGCAGCGCCTCGACCACCCGGGCCACCAGGAAGTCCCGGACCCGGCCCACCGCGATGGCGATCGACCGGGTGGCCAGGCTGGTCGCCTCGATCAGGGCGAACCAGGCGAGCATCGCGACGATCAGCGGGCCCGGCGTGAGCCGCGCGGGCGCGGCCAGCTGCCAGATCACCGCGCCGGCGAGAAACAGCAGGCAGGGTACGGCGAGCAGGCGCGCGTAGGCACGGACGGCGGGAGCCGGCGACACGTTGTGGTAGGCCGCCACGAAACTGCGCTCGGTGCCCAGCAGCAGCAACTGGGTGGCCAGGTAGACCACCTGCAGCAGCAGCGCGACCTCACCCCGGTTGGCCGGGCTCAGCGACCGGACCATCAGGATGTTCGCGGCCATCGCCACCGCGCCGGTCAGCACCTGCGAGGCGAGCAGCTGGACGGACGGTTCCCGCAGCACCCGCCCGGCGAGAGCGATCGGACCGGCCTCCCGGATCCCGATCCGTAGGTCACTCACTGCGCTGCTGCTCCTCGTCGGCGTCGTCGTCGGCGCCGGTGCGCTGGGCCGGCACTTCGGGGGCCTGCTCGTCGTCGCTGTCGGCCACCTTGGCCCGGCCGCGCGCGGTCCCGACCACCGGCAGCGACACGAACGTGTCGTCGAGCCGCGGCGACTGGGTCGGGTCCAGCCCGAAGACCAGGTCGGGGCTGTCCGCGCCGGTGCTCACCTCGGCCGGGCCGTGCCACGTGCCGTTCGCCGGCAGCTTGCGCGGCAGCGCGTTCAGCACCGCGCCGGCCAGCCTCGCGCCGACCCGCTGGAGCAGGTCGATCGACTTCTCCACGTCGGCGGTCCGGGTCCGCCCGGCGCGCACCACCAGCAGCGCGCTGTCGGTGACCCGGCCGATCACCGTCGCGTCGGCCACACCCTGCAGCGCGGGGGCGTCGACGAGCACGATGTCGTAGCGTTCGGTGAGGGTCCGTACGGTCGCGCCCAGCCGGGGCGAGGCCAGCAGCTCACCAGGGTCGGGCGCGTGCTCCCCGGCGGGCAGCACGGTCACCCGGCCGCCGAGCGAGTCCTGCAGCACGTCCGGCATCCGCGCCGTGCCGGCCAGCACCTCGGCCAGGCCGGGCGAGGCGTCCAGCGACAGGTACCGGCCGATCCCCGGGGTCCGCATGTTGGCGTCGACCAGCACCACCCGGGCGCCGGTCTCGGCGATCGCTATGGCCAGGCCGCAGGTGACCGCGGTGGTGCCCTCCTTGCGGCCGGAGCCGGTCAGCAGCAGCGAGCGGCCTCGCGCCGGAACCGCCGGGGCCGGCTGCTCGGCCAGCGCCGGCAGCAGGCTGCGCAGCCGGCGGAACGCCTCGGCGAGCGCCTGGTCCGGATGCCCGCCGCGGGAACGGCCGCCGATCGAGATCGTGCCGACCGCGTCGAGGCCGAGCCGGCGCAGGTCGTCCTCGTCGGCGACGGTCCGGCCGGTGGCCTCCTTCGCGGCGACCGCGGCCGCCCCGATCAGCAGCCCCAGCACCGCGGCGAAACCGGTGTTGCGGGCCAGGTCGACCGGCTCCTCGACGGTGACCGCGTCCTGCACGATCGACACCTGGGTGGCCGGGCCGGCGTCCGGGTCGGCCGGCGCGCCGATCTGGCGGGCCAGCCCGACCAGCACCGACGCGGCCGTCGTCACGATCTGTTCGCTGCGGCCGGCGTCGCTGTCGACGGCCGCGATCTCCAGCAGGTCGGTGCCCTCCCGGATCTGCGCGGACAGGCTCGTCTGCACCTGCTCGACGGTGACGTCCGGGCCGAGCCGGTCGACCACGGCCTGCGCCACCCGCGGGCCGGTCAGCAGCGCGATGTACGAGTTGAGCCGTCGCGCCCCCGAGTCCGGGTCGGCGTTGCCCGAGCTGACGTAGAGCACCATCGACGACCGGTGGCCCGGCGACCCGGAGAGGGCCAGCCCGGCCGCGACACCGGCCGCGAGCAGCACCGGCAGCAGCAGCCAGAGCCATCGGCGGCGGCAGGCCCGGACGTACGCACGCAGTTCCACGGTGGTTCCCCCGCAATCACGTCAGGAATGGGCCGGCTCGGTGGCGTACCGGGCCGACCGGTTGAGCACGGCCTCGAACTTCTCGAAGAGCAGGTCGCGGGAGAACCGCTCCACGGCGAGCCGGTGTGCGGCGTCCCGCGCCTGTTTCAGCCACACCTCGTCGCGCAGATGCCGGCCCAGCGCGGCCCCGGCGGACTCGGTGTCGACGGGGTCCAGCACCAGGCCGGCCCCGGTCTCGCGGAGCAGGTCGGCCTGCCAGCCGCCGTAGTTGATGGCGATCGGCCGGGACGCGGCCAGGGCGTCGAAGAACTTGTTCGCCGAGTTGTCCCAGAGGCCGCGGATCGGCCGGACCGTGCTGCTGGACATGGTGGCCGCGCCGAGGATCAGCGGCAGCCGCGACTTCGGCACCTTCTCCCACATGTGCACGACCCGGTCGAGCAGGCCCAGCTCGGCGGCGAGCGCCCGGGTCGGCTCCCACTCCTTGCCGTGCCCGACGATCAGCAGCCGCAGGTCCGGGTCGACCCGGGTGGCCGTGTGCAGCGCGCGGACCAGGTAGTCGACGCCGTTCACCGCGCCCAGGGCGCCGGTGTAGACGATCAGCGGACGATCACCGAGCCAGTCGTGGGCGGCACGGAACCGCCGTACCTCCTCGGGATCCGTCCGGAAGAGGTCGAGATCCGCGGCGTTCGGGATGACCGTGGTGGGGGTGCCGGGCCGGCGGGCGGTGACGCCCGCGGCCATGCCGGGGGAGAGGGCGATGACCTCCTCGGCGTTGCGGTAGGCGAAGCTCGCCAGGCCACCGGCCGCCCGGCGCATCACCGGGTTGCGCAGCGCGCCCATCTCGATCGGCACCTCGGGCCACAGGTCGCGCACCTCGAAGACGAACGGCACCCGGCGCAGCTTCGCGGCGATCACGCCGGGCACCGCCACGGTCAGCGGCGTGCTGGTCGCGAAGACCAGGTCGGCGCGCAGTCTCGTGGCCTTCGCGGCAGCCAGCACCATGAACTCGGCGAAGGCCCGCAGGCGCCGGGCATAGGACATGCTGTTGTGGTACGGCACCCGGAACCAGTGGACGGTCACGCCGTCCTCCACTGTCGTGGTCCAGCCGAGCTTGCGTGCCCCCGGGGTGATGTCGGTGGTGATCACGTCGACCGTGTGCCCGCGGGCGACCAGCCGGCGGGCCTGCTCGTACGAGCGGATCCCCCCGGTCATCTGCGGGTTGCAGTAGTACTGGTGGATGTAGACGATGTGCATGGCCTCAGCCCTCCCGAACCGCGTCGACGACGCGTCTCCGGTCGTGGTCGGTCAGAGCGGATCCACTGGGCAGGCACACCCCGCGGCGGAACAGATCGGCGCACACCCCGCCACCGCGGGTCACACAGTCCTGGAAGACCGGCTGCAGGTGCATCGGCTTCCAGGCGGGGCGGGCCTCGATGTTGCGGCCGTTCAGCGCGGCCAGCATCCGATCACGGCTGCTCTCGTCCTCGGTGAGCACGCAGGTGAGCCACCAGTTGGGCTCGCCGTAGCCGGCGACCGGCATGAACGTCAGGCCGGGCAGCTGATCCCGGTAGTAGGCGAAGGTCGCCTTGCGGGCGGCGATCATCTGATCCAGCCGCTGCACCTGGCCCCGGCCGACCGCGGCCAGCAGGTTGCTGAGCCGGTAGTTGTAGCCGACGGCCCGGTGCTCGTAGTGCGCGACCGGCTCCCGGGCCTGGGTGGACAGGTGCCGGGCCTGCTTGGCGATCCGGCTGTCGTCGGTCACCAGCATCCCGCCGCCACCGGTGGTGATGATCTTGTTGCCGTTGAAGGAGAGCACCCCGGCCAGCCCGAACGACCCGGCCGCCCGTCCGCGATAGGTCGCCCCGAGGGCTTCGGCGGCATCCTCGATCAGGGGTACGCCGTACCGGTCGCACGCTTCCAGCAGGGGGTCGTAGTCGGCGCACTGGCCGTACATGTCGACAGCGATCACCGCCCGGGGCAGGTTCCCGCGTTCGGCCCGGGCCCGCAGCTCCTCGGCCACCAGCGCCGGGTCGACGTTCCAGCTGTCCGGGGTGGAGTCCACGAAGACCGGCCGGGCGCCCAGGTAGACCACGGCGTTCGCGGTCGCGGCGAAGGTGAACGACGGCACCAGCACGGTGTCGCCACGGCGTACCCCGGCCGCGATCAGGGCCAGGTGCAGCGCGGCCGTGCCGCTGCTCAGCGCGACCGCGTGCCGGACGCCGACCCGGTGCGCCACCTGCTCCTCGAAGGCGTCCAGGTCGGGGCCGACCGGGGCCACCCAGTTGGAGTCGAAGGCGTCGAGCAGCAGCTTGCGCTCGAGGTCGGTGACGTCCGGCGGGGACAGGAAGATGCGGGCGCCGGTCTCGGTGTCAGTCATGGACGCGGGTCCTCACGGCCAGGATCGGCCAGGCCGGGTGCAGACCCTGCCGGCGGATGCACATCGGGGAGTCGCCGGGACGCATGGCCGGGCGCAGGGTGCTGGCGAAGCTGCGGTACCCGGCTTCCCGGGCGACGGCCACGTCCCGCTCGCGGTAGTCGACGGCGGGGTGGCCGTACGGCGCCGCGAAGTCCCGGACCGCCACGCCGAGCTCGTCCTCGATCTCCCGTTTCGAGTCGACGATCTCCCGGGCCGCGGTCTCGTCGTCCTGGTCGGCCAGCCGGTGATGGGTGACCGTGTGCGAGCCGAAGTCGAACCCGGACGCCGCCAGCGCCCGGCAGTCGTCCCAGGTCAGGTTTCCGGGCCGGCCGACCATGCCGGAGGTCAGGAAGAACATCGCCGGCACCCGCATCTCCAGCAGCACCGGCGCGGCCACGTCCCGCCAGGTCAGGTGGGCGTCGTCGAAGGACAGGCAGAACACCGGGCCGGTCAGCGGCTGCGTGCCGGTCAGGATGCGCATCGCCTCGTCCCAGGCGACCATCGGGCCGATCCGCTGCAGGGCGCGCAGGTGGTGGCGCAGGTCCTTGGCGTACTCGGCGGGGACGTCGTGGTAGAAGGGGAAGTAGAGGCCGGGCGTGCTGGGCAGCCGGCGCCGCAGCCCGGCCGGCGCGAGGATCCGTCCCTGCAGCCGGGGCCGGGCCCGCAGGCGGCTGCGCAGCCCCAGCTCGTTCAGGCGTCGTCTGATCGCCGTCTGCATGCGATCGGCACCCTCCCGCTCGGTCGACAGGTCGCGGCCACGGAACGTCGTCCCGCGGCTCTCGACCCACCTTCGCAAATGCGTGCGGGGAAGCGTCAGTAGCAATTGTCATAAGGAACGCGAGTATTATTCGCGTCAATAAGGAATAGCCCGATCGGCTCCTTGCGGAATGGACTTCCGGTTGAGCATCATCAGGCCCGCCGGCCAATGATTCGATCGGGGACCCCTCATGTTGCGACTGCACCGGGTGCAGCCTGACGCCGCCCTCTGGGCCGACCGGGCGACCTACCCGGATCGGCTGATCTTCCACACTCCCGAGTGGCTCCGGTTCATCGCCGAGTGCCAGAACGCCGAGCCGCTGCTCGCCACCGTCACCGACGCCGGTCAGCCGGTCGGGCACTTCACCGGGCTCCTGAGCAGGCGATTCGGCATGCGTATCCTGGGCAGCCCGATGGCCGGCTGGACCACGTCGTACCTCGGGTTCACCCTCCACCCGGACGTGTCCCGGCGGGCCGCGCTCGGCGCCCTGATGCCGTTCGCCTTCGGCGAGGCCGGCGCCGCGCACCTGGAGATCCGCGACCGGGGCCTCACGCCGGCCGATCTGGGCGGCCTCGGCCTGCGCTGGGACTCCGCGCCCACCGCGGTGATCGATCTGAATCCGGGTGAGGACGAGTTGTTCGGCGCGATGGCCAGCGCGTGCCGCAGAAACATCCGCAAGGCCGCGAAGTCGGGCGTCACCGTCGAGGAGGTGGACCCCGATCCCGCATTCGCCGACGAATTCTACGATCAATTGCGGGACGTATTCGCCAAACAGAATCTGGTACCCACCTATTCGGTGGAAAGGGTTCGGTCGTTGATCCGTCACCTCGGGCCGGCCGGACGGGTCCTGCTGCTGCGCGCCCGGGACGCGGAGGGACGCGGCATCGCCACCGCGATCCTGCCGTGGCACCACCGCGCGATGTACTTCTGGGGCGGCGCCAGCTACCGCTCCGGGCAGCATCTGCGTCCCAACGAGACGCTGATCTGGCATGCGCTGCGATGGGCCAAGGCACGCGGCCTCACCGAGTTCGACTTCGTGGGCGGCAACGCGTACAAGCAGAAGTACGGCACCACCGAGGTCGCCGTCCCGTGGGCCCGCCGCTCCCGCTCGCCGCTCGTCGCCCATCTGCGTGACGCCGCCAAGCAGGGTTTCGCCTTCAAGCAGCGCACCGTCGCCCGTCTGATCTCCGCCCGCTGACCGGCCGACTGGCATCGAGCCGCAGGCCCGGATAGTTTCCTCGGTAGCTTTTGCGGAGAACGGGACGAGGGGATGTCCGGCCCATCGGTCACAGCCGTGGTGGACGACGAGACCTGGGTCGTCGAGCTCACCGTGCGTGGCGTCTGGGAGCGTGCCCTGTGGCCGGCCACTTTCGGCCTGCTCAACAAGTGCCTGTCCCACCACCCGGCCGGGCTGCTGCTCGACCTGCGCCACCTGCAGGACCCGGGGGCGATCAGCGCGCCGCTCTGGCTCACCGCCGCCACCCACGGCGAGCGCATGGAGCCGGTGGTCCGGGTCGCCGCGTGCCTGCCCGACCGGACCGACCTGTCCGCCCGGCTCGGCACCGTCGTGGCCGGCCGCCTCGTGCCCGCCTTCCCGACCGTGCGGCTGGCCCGCTCGTTCCTCGCCGTGAGCCGCCCGCGGATGGACCGGGTGCGCCTGCACCTGCCCCCGGACGAGGCGGCCGCCGCCCGGGCCCGGCACATGGTGACCGCCGCCTGCACGGGGTGGGGGATGGAGCCGCTGGTGACCCGGGCCCGGCTGGTCGTGTCGGAGCTGGTCGTCAACGCCGCCGAGCACGCCGGCACCCCGATCGACGTGCTGATCTCCCGTCGCGACGCGGGCCGGCTGCTGCACCTGGCGGTCGTCGACGGCTCCCCGGCGCTGCCGTCGATCCGGCTGGAGATGGAGAACCCCCTGACCGAGCGGGGGTACGGCCTGCGCATCGTCGACGCGGCGGTCAACGGCTGGGGCGCCCTGCCCACCCGGGCCGGCAAGATCGTGTGGGCGCTGCTGCGTGCCTGACCCGGACCTCAGGCGCGGAGGAAACCGGCCGGCACGTAGAGGCCCTGCCGGTCGGCGCGGACCGCCGCCGCGGTGCGCGACCCGGCTCCCAGCTTCAGCATGATGTGCTCCAGGTGCCCGACCGCGGTCCGCGCCGTGATCCGCAGGGCGCTCGCGATCGCCGCGTTGCTGCGCCCCTCCACCAGCAGCCCGAGCACCTGCAGCTCGCGGGGCGTCAGGCCGTACGTCTCCGGCTGCGGCCCGGACAGCACCAGCGCCCGGTGGTGGCCGGGCGGCTCCGGCGGGCACGCCAGCACGGTGACCTGCAGCAGCGCGCCCGGCCCGGCCGGGTCCTCGGCCGGCACCAGGAAACGCGCCCACGTCCGCCCCGGGGTCAGCAGCGACCCGGCCCGGCGCAGGGTGGCCGCGTCCATCCCGGACGCGGCGGCGCCCGGCAGGCCCGGCAGTTCCTCGACGCGCCCGGCGCGGGTCAGCACCACCCCGGCCCGCGCGTCGGACACCATCGCGGCCAGCGTGGTCAGCGCGCGCAGCGGGTCGACCACGTGCGCGATCAGCGGCGTCAGCGAGATCAGCAGGTCGAGGGACTCCTCGCTCAGCGGCTCCGCCGACTCGGTGTGCGAGCCGAGCAGTCCCAGGTACCGGCCGTCCGCGGTGACCACCGGGATCGACACGCCCTCGGCCAGCCCGGACGGCTGGAAGTAGTCGACCCAGACCGGCAGCTCGGAGACGTGGACCGGCGAGTCGAAGACCCGGATCGGGCGGCGGCCCCGGTGCATGCCGACCCGCTCCACCTCGGCCATGAACGAGGGGGACGCCAGATAGCCGCGCACCCGGTCCGGGTAGCCGGCCGTGGCGACCGGCTGCTGCACCCACCGCTCCGGGTCGAGCAGGCTGAGCCAGGCCGCGTCGTGCCGCAGCACCGGGCGCAGCGCCTCGATCAGCGCCTCGGCACGCTGCCGTACGCCGCCCGGCATCGCCGCGGCCCGCAGCAGCTCGGCAGTGATCCGCCCACTGGCGGGAGGTGGGCCCACCCGTCCATCATGTGCCGGTCCGCGGGCTCCCGGACAGGCACTTCCGGGGTCGGCCGATCAGCCGGCGCAGGTCGCCGCACCGGCCGGGTGGCCGAGGAACGTCGCGATGCCGCAGAGCCGCAGGATCACGTCGACCGACGGGTGGGCGGCCACGATCCGGACCCGGTCCGGGCCGGCGGCCACCTCCAGCGCGTGCAGCGCCCGCAGCCCCGCGTGGTCGCAGAACTCGATCCCGGACAGGTTGAGCCGCATCACCGCGAACTCGTCCTCGCCGAGCAGGCCGCCCAGCGTGCGCAGCATCGGCGAGGCGGTCCGGATGTCCAGCTCACCGGCCACCCCGACGAGCAGCTCGCCGGGGCCGGTCCGTTCCACGGTGACGGTGAGGTCCACCAGATGGTCTTGCACGCGCCCTCCCCACCCGTTCGTAACCCTGCCGGGGACGCTACCGAGAGCGACCGGCGTGGCACATCGGAAGAATCTCCGGTCCATCACGGGCGGACGGCGCGCGGGGGCGCCATCAGGAGGAGGTCAGGCGGCGGCGACCGCGGCGCGGATCGTCTCGGCGTCCGCCGGGGTGGCGGGTCCACCGAACGCGCCGTACGGCGTCACGTAGACCGGCGTGTCCCGCTGGGTGCGCCGGTTCTCGGCGAGCGGCCCCACGTCGACGGTGTCGTAACCGAGGCTGTCGAGCAGCTCGGCGACCGTCTTCCGGGCCGCCGCGTCGTCACCGGCGATCGGCAGCGCCGTCCGGTCCGCCGCCCCGGCCGGCCGGCCCAGCGACGCCAGATGCTCGAAGTAGATGTTGTTGAACGCCTTCACCACGTGCGACTCGGCGAGGTGGCCCTGCAGCAGCTCGCCGGTGGTGGTGGAGCCGTTCTCCAGCTCCTCGAAGACCCCGTCGCGCTCCGGGTAGTAGTTGTTGGTGTCGATGACCACCTTGCCGGCCAGCGGCCCGGCCGGCACGTCCCGGAAGGCCTTCAGCGGCACGGTCACCACCACGATGTCACCGGCCGCGGCCGCCTCGGCGGGGGTCGCCGCGCGGGCCTTCGGGCCCAGCTCGCCGACCAGTTCCTGCAGCGTCTCCGGCCCGCGGGAGTTGCTCAGCACCACATCGTGCCCGGCCGCCACGGCCAGCCGTGCCACGGTGCTTCCGATGTTCCCGCTGCCGATGAGTCCGATCGTCGTCATACCTTTCGCGAACTCCCGGCCCGGCTCCCCGATTCCTCCCGGTGCCGGTTTCGTGACCGCCAGCACGTACCGCTTGCCAGTGGGTAAGAGCATGGGATAAGCGAGTCGGCGAGGCGAGGAGAGTCCGGTGTTCCTGTTGTTCGGATTGCGAAGCAAGGACCATCCGATGGGCGCCCGGGTGATGACCTGCGAGGTCTGCGGCTGGAAGGCGCCCCAGCACCTGCTGCGCCGGACGACCAGGTTCACGCTCTTCTTCATCCCGCTCTTCCCGGTCAAACCGGCCGCCCACTACGTGGTCTGCGGCCACTGCCAGGCCTTCCGCAAGGCGGATCCGCGCCTGGTCGCCGCCTGATGGTCAGGCCGGCTGGATCCAGTCGAAGGTGCGCTCCACCGCGCGGCGCCAGTTGGCGTACTCGGCGGAGCGCACCGCCGGGTCCATGGCCGGCATCCACTGGCCGGCGATGTGCCAGTTGCGGCGCAGCCCGTCCAGGTCGGGCCAGTAGCCGACGGCCAGGCCGGCCGCGTACGCCGCGCCCAGCGACACCGTCTCCACGGCCAGCGGGCGGACCAGCGGCACGTCGAGGACGTCGGCGATCATCTGCATGAGCAGGTTGTCGGCGGTCATCCCGCCGTCCACCTTGAGCGTGGTCAGGGCGAGGCCGGAGTTGGCGTTCATCGCGTCGACCACCTCGCGGGTCTGCCAGGCGGTCGCCTCCAGCACCGCCCGGGCCAGGTGGCCCTTGGTGATGTACGAGGTGAGGCCCACGATGACGCCCCGCGCCTCGCTGCGCCAGTACGGCGCGTAGAGCCCGGAGAACGCCGGGACGATGTAGCAGCCGCCGTTGTCGGCGACGGTCCGGGCCAGCGTCTCGATCTCCGGGGCGCTGGAGATCAGCTCCAGCTGGTCGCGGAACCACTGGACCAGCGAGCCGGTGATCGCGATCGAGCCCTCCAGCGCGTAGACGGCCCGTTCCCCGGCGATCTGGTAGGCGACCGTGCTGAGCAGCCCGTTCTCCGGGTGGATCAGGTCGGCGCCGGTGTTCAGGAGCAGGAAGCTGCCGGTGCCGTACGTGCACTTGGCCTCGCCCGGGGTGAAGCAGGTCTGCCCGAAGAGCGCCGCCTGCTGGTCGCCGAGGGCGGCGCCGATCCGTACCCCCGGGAAGCCCTCCGACGCGGTGCCGAAACCGCCGATCGACGGCCGCACCGCCGGCAGCATCGCGCGGGGGATGCCGAAGAAGTCCAGCGCCCGCTCCGACCAGTCGAGGGACCGGACGTCCAGGAGCATGGTGCGGCTGGCGTTGGTGACGTCGGTGACGTGCTGGGCGCGGCCGGTCAGGTTCCAGATCAGCCAGGTCTCCATCGTGCCGCAGAGCACCTCGCCGCGCTCGGCGCGCTCCCGCAGGCCCGGGGTGTGGTCGAGCATCCAGCGCAGCCGGGGCCCGGAGAAGTAGGTCGCCAGTGGCAGGCCCGACGTCTCCGAGACGTCCTTCGCGGCCGGCGAGGAGGCCAGCGTGTGCACGAGCGAGTCGGTGCGGGTGTCCTGCCAGATGATGGCCCGCCCGATCGGGACGCCGGTGACCCGGTCCCAGATGACGGTGGTCTCCCGTTGATTGGCGATGCCCACCGCGGCGACCTGGCCGAGACCGATCCCGGCGCGGGAGAGGACGCGCGGGGCGAGGCGCTCCACGTTGCGCCAGATCTCCATGGCGTCGTGCTCCACCCATCCCGGGCGGGGGAAGTACTGCTTGTGCTCCTGCTGGGCGAGCGAGACGAGCTGCCCGCGCCGGTCGAAGACGATGCACCTGGTCGACGTGGTGCCCTGGTCGATCGCCACCACATACCGGTCGGTCATCGGGCCGCCCCCAGATCGCGAGAGATCGCGCGGGCCGCGTCGCGCACGTAGCCGACGAGGTGCGGGCGTGGCCGGTAGCGGCTGTCGCAGACCCGGTCGACCGGGCCGGAGATGCCGATCGCGCCGACCACCAGGCCGCCGTAGCCACGGATCGGCGCCGCCACCGCGGCCTGCCCGAGCAGGAACTCCTCGACCTCACCGGCCCAGCCGGCGTCGCGTACCCCCTCCAGGGCGGTGCCGAGCGCCTTCGCGTCGGTGAGGGTGAGCCGGGTGAAGGCCTCCAGGTCGGGCGGCGGGCCACCGGCCCGGTAGGCCAGCAGCACCTTGCCGAGGGCCGTGGCGTGCAGCGGCAGCAGCGTGCCCACGTCGAGGGTCTGGAACGTGTCGTCCGGCCGGAACACGTGGTGCACGACCAGGACCCGCCCCTCCAGGACGGTGCCGATCCGGACCGACTCGCCGCTGCGGGCGGCCAGCGGGTCGGCCCAGTTGATCGACCGGGACCGCAGCTCGTTGATGTCGAGGTAGCTGGTGCCCAGGTGCAACAGGGCGCCGCCGAGCTGGTACTGCCCGGAGACCCGGTCCTGCTCGACGAACCCGACCAGCTGCAGGGTACGCAGGATGCCGTGGGTGGTGCCCTTGGCCAGGTCCAGCGTCCGGGCGATCTCGGTGAGCCCCAGGCGGCCCGGACCACCGGCGAGCGTCCGGAGGATCGCGGCCGCTCGCTCGATGGACTGCACCGTCCCGGGCATGTTTCGGACTCTATGCCACCGTGCGACAACTCGCCGTTATTGATGTTCGACAATGCCGACCGATGTTCATTGCCCCACTCCGGACCCGTTCCTAGCGTCCAAGGCAA
This sequence comes from Actinoplanes philippinensis, assembly GCF_900113015.1. Taxonomy (GTDB): domain Bacteria; phylum Actinomycetota; class Actinomycetes; order Mycobacteriales; family Micromonosporaceae; genus Actinoplanes; species Actinoplanes philippinensis. The sequence continues at coordinate 355,228 of NZ_FONV01000001.1, read as the reverse complement.
CGAGCAGAGGAGGGAGCATGGCTACACGACTCAAAGTTCCTGGACTCGCCGGCGAGCTCGCGGCGGAGTTCGCCGGCACGATGATCCTGATCCTCTTCGGTGTCGGGGTGGTGGCGCAGGTCGCCGCCGCCGGCATCGGGGACCACGACAGCATCGCCTGGGCCTGGGGCCTGGGCGTCACCCTCGGCGTCTACGTCGCGGCGCGGATCAGCGGCGCGCACCTGAACCCGGCGGTGACCGTCGCCCTCGCCGTCTTCAAGGGCTTCTCCTGGCGGAAGGTGGCGCCGTACGCGATCGCCCAGACTCTCGGCGCGTTCGTGGCCGCGCTGCTGGTGCGCTGGAACTACACCGAGGTGCTGCGCGCCGCCGACCCCGATCTGACCATCAAGACGCAGGGCGTCTTCTCGACCCTGCCCGGCAACGGCACGCTCCCGGTGAGCGAGTGGGGCGCCTTCCGGGACCAGATCATCGGCACGGCCATCCTGCTCTTCGTGATCCTGGCGCTGACCGACATGGCCAACAGCCCGCCGGCCGCCAACCTGGGCCCGGTCGTGGTCGGCCTGCTCGTCGTCGCGATCGGCATGGCCTGGGGCACGAACGCCGGCTACGCGATCAACCCGGCCCGTGACTTCGGCCCGCGGCTCGCCAGTTTCCTGACCGGATACGGGGGCGCGTTCCGCGACCAGACGGGGTATCTCTACTTCTGGATCCCGATCGTCGGGCCGATCATCGGTGGCGTCGTGGGCGCCGGGCTGTACCAGACTCTGATCGGACGTTTCCTGCCGTCGGCCGAGGAGCCGGAGGCCGGACGTGTCCCGACACCGAGGGACGAGGCAGAAGTGGAGGCGACCCGTGGCTGACTTCGTGGGCGCAGTGGACCAGGGAACGACCAGCACGCGGTTCATGATCTTCGACCATGGCGGCAACGAGGTGGCCCGGCACCAGCTGGAGCACGAGCAGATCCTGCCGCAGGCAGGCTGGGTCGAGCACAACCCGATCGAGATCTGGGACCGGACCGTCACCGTCGTGCGCACGGCCATGCAGAAGGCCGGGCTGAGCGCGTCCGACCTGGCCGCGGTGGGCATCACCAACCAGCGGGAGACCACCGTCGTCTGGGACCGGAACACCGGACGGCCCTACTACAACGCGATCGTGTGGCAGGACACCCGTACCGATCGGATCGCCTCCGCCCTTGACCGGGACGGCCGTGGCGACGTGATCCGGCGCAAGGCGGGGCTGCCGCCGGCCACCTACTTCTCCGGCGGCAAGATCCAGTGGATCCTGGAGAACGTCGACGGGGTCCGCGAGGCGGCCGAGCGTGGCGACGCGATCTTCGGCAACACCGACAGCTGGCTGCTGTGGAACATCACCGGGAACCATGTCACCGACGTGACGAACGCCAGCCGCACCATGTTGATGAACCTGGAGACCCTCGACTGGGACGACGAGCTGCTGTCGTTCTTCGGCATCCCGCGGCGGATGCTCCCGGAGATCCGGCCGTCGTCCGACCCGACCGGGTTCGGCGTGGCCCGGGTGCCCGGACCGCTCGGCGGTGAGGTGCCGATCACCGGCGACCTCGGCGACCAGCAGGCGGCCACCGTCGGGCAGGTGTGCTTCAGCCCGGGCGAGGCCAAGAACACCTACGGCACCGGCAACTTCATGCTCCTCAACACCGGGACGAACCTGGTGCGCTCGGAGAACGGGCTGCTCACCACGGTCTGCTACAAATTCGGCGACGCGGCCCCGGTCTACGCGCTGGAGGGCTCGATCGCGGTCACCGGCTCGGCCGTGCAGTGGCTGCGCGACCAGCTGCACATCATCAACTCGGCGGCGGAGAGCGAGTCGCTGGCGGCCCGGGTGCAGGACAACGGCGGCGTCTACTTCGTCCCGGCGTTCTCCGGCCTGTTCGCCCCCTACTGGCGCTCCGACGCCCGCGGCGCGATCGTCGGCCTGTCCCGGTTCAACACCGACGCGCACATCGCCCGGGCCACCCTGGAGGCGATCTGCTACCAGACCCGCGACGTGGTCGACGCCATGGCCCAGGACTCCGGCGTCACCCTCGACGTGCTGAAGGTCGACGGCGGCATCACCGTCAACAACCTCTGCATGCAGATCCAGGCCGACGTGCTCGGCGTGCCGGTCAGCCGCCCGGTCGTCGCCGAGACCACCGCCCTGGGCGCCGCCTACGCGGCCGGTCTCGCGGTCGGTTTCTGGAAGAACACCGACGAGCTGCGGGAGAACTGGAACGAGTCGCAGCGCTGGCAGCCGCAGTGGTCGCCGGAGCAGCGCGACCAGGGCTTCGGCAGGTGGAAGAAGGCGGTGCAGCGAACCCTCGACTGGGTGGACGTGGACTGATCATGACTGCTCTCTCTCCTTCGTACCGGGACGCCGCCCTCGACGCGCTGTCCACGACCGAGGTCGACGTGCTGGTGATCGGTGGGGGAGTGGTGGGGGCGGGGTGCGCGCTCGACGCGGTCACACGGGGACTCACCGTGGGGCTCGTCGAGGCGCGCGACCTCGCCTCCGGCACGTCCAGCCGGTCCAGCAAACTCATCCACGGCGGTCTCCGATACCTGGAGATGCTCGACTTCGGGCTGGTCCGCGAGGCGCTGCGGGAGCGGGGGCTCATCCTGCAGCGCCTCGCGCCGCACCTGGCCCGCCCGGTCCGGTTCCTCTACCCCCTCCGGCACCGCGGCTGGGAACGGCTCTACGCGGGCGCCGGCGTCACCCTCTACGACACGATGGCGCTGGCCGGGTCCCTGCCGCGGCACCGGCACCTCACCCGTCGCGGCGCTCTGCGCGCCTGCCCCGCCCTGCGCCGGGACGCGCTGGTCGGGGCCCTGCAGTACTACGACGCGCAGATGGACGACGCCCGGCACACGATGTTCCTGGCCAGGACCGCGGCGTCACACGGGGCCCACGTCGCGACGCGGGCCGAGGTGGTCGGTTTCCTCCGGGAGGGCGAGAGAGTCACCGGGGTACGGGTGCACGACCTCGAACACGACCGGACGTACGAGATCCGCGCCCGGCAGGTGATCAACGCGACCGGGGTGTGGACCGACGACACCCAGTCCCTGGTCGGCGAACGGGGCCAGTTCCACGTCCGCGCGTCGAAGGGCATCCACCTGGTCGTGCCCCGCGACCGCATCCACTCGACGACCGGCCTGATCCTGCGGACCGCGTCGAGCGTGCTGTTCGTGATCCCCTGGGGCCGGCACTGGATCGTCGGCACCACCGACACCGACTGGTCGCTGGACAAGGCGCACCCGGCCGCGTCCGCGAAGGACATCGACTACCTGCTCACCGAGGTCAACAAGGTGCTGGCCCGGCCGCTGGAGCGGGCCGACGTGGAGGGCGTCTACGCGGGCCTGCGGCCGCTGCTGTCCGGCGAGTCCGAGTCGACGTCGCAGCTGTCCCGGGAGCACTCGGTCAGCAGCCCGGTGCCGGGGCTGGTGGTGGTGGCCGGTGGCAAGTACACGACGTACCGGGTGATGGCGAAGGACGCCGTCGACGCCTGCGTGCACGGCCTGGCCCGCAGCGTGCCGCGTTCGGTCACCGACCGGGTGCCGCTGCTCGGCGCGGACGGCTACCCGGCCCTGTGGAACCGGCGGGGCCTGCTGGCCGCCGAGTCGGGGCTGCACGTGGCCCGGGTCGAGCACCTGCTCGGCCGGTACGGCTCGCTGGTCCATGAGCTGCTCGCCCTGATCCGCGACGACCCGGGCCTGGCCCGGCCGATCGAGGGCGCCGACGACTACCTGCGGGCCGAGTTCGTCTACGCGGCCGCCGCCGAGGGCGCCCGGCATCTGGTGGACGTGCTGACCAGGCGTACCCGGATCTCGATCGAGACCTTCGACCGGGGTGTGGTGGCCGCCCCGCACGCCGCCGAGCTGATGGGCCGGGTCCTCGGCTGGAGCCCGGAGCAGCGGGACCGGGAGGTGGAGAACTACCGGCTGCGGGTGGAGGCCGAGCGCGCCTCCCAGGAGCAGCAGGACGACGAGACGGCCGACGCCGCCCGGCTCGGCGCCCCGGACGTGGTGCCGGTCCGCGTCGTCTGAGCGCCGGTCCGTACTTCGCCGGGCGCCGGTCCGCGCCTCGTCCGGGCGGCCGGTCAGGCCAGCAGCTGGCGGATCGTGCGGGCCGGCTCGCCCACCCAGTCGGCGAGGGTGCGCAGCGGCCCGGCGAGGGCCTGACCGGCATGCTGGAGGGCCCCGGAGGCGGCGAGTACGAGCGTCAGGCGCTCCAGGGTGCCGCCGAGCCGCCGCCGGTCGGGTTCGGCGTCGCCCAGCAGGCTCTCCGCCTCGCCGAGGTCCCGGTGGGCCGCCGCGGCGGTCTCGTCGGGCAGCGGCAGGACGGCCAGGACGTCGCGGATCCGGTGCAGCTCGGCCACCAGCCAGCCGGTCGTCCGGGTCTGCTGGTTCGTCGCGTTTGACATGTTTCTCCTCATTTCGTCCAGTGGTGCCGAGTCTATGGACGAAAAGGGCGAAAAGCGGCCGTTCCCCCGGATTCGGGGAACGGCCGCCGACTTTCGGTGGTGGTGCGGTCAGACCGTGGCCATCCGCCTCTGGAACGTCTTGGTCGTGGTCCACAGCTTGTAGACCAGCAGCGCCTCGAACGCCAGCATCAGCACCCCGGACAGGATCGTCACCGGCACGATCTGGTTGATCACCGGGCCCACGATGAACACGAACATCATGAACTCGATGCCGCTGAACACGTGCGGGCGGATGCGGTTGCGCTGCAGGAAGTCGCGGATCTGCAGGAACAGGCCGAACCGCGCACGGAAGTCGCCGTGCACGTCGACGCGGGCCTTCACCGGGTCGTCCTGCGCCACGACCTCGTCCTCGTTCTCCTCGACGTAGTCGGTCGCGTGCACGCCGGTGGCCTCCAGCAGCTTCTCCTTCATGGTCAGCTTGACCTTCTGCATCTGCAGCGCGTTCAGGTAGCGGAACATGTCCAGGAAGATGACCAGAGTGGCCAGCCACAGGTAGAGCGTGTCACCGGTCAGGTGCCACTGGCCGCCGAACATGGCCAGCGCACACGTCATCACCCGCAGCCGGTCGAAGACGTAGTCCAGCCAGCTGCCGAAGATCGACCCGTTGCCGTTCAGCCGGGCGATCTTGCCGTCCATGCAGTCGAGCACGAAAGCCAGATGAAAGAGCAGGGCGCCGGCCAGCAGCCACTGGTACTCACCCTGCCAGAAGCAGGCCGCCGCACCCAGGCCCACCACGAACGCCGTCAGCGACAGGAAGTTCGGCGTCGCCCATTTCCACGGCGCCACCAGCCGCACCAGCGGGCCGGCCAGCGGATCCACCAGCCACACGGTCCACCAGGCGTCCCGGCGTTTATAGGTACGCTCACGGACTTCCGCGAGCGAGGGGCGCTGCGCCATCGTTATTACTCCTCGAGGTGTACAGCGCGGGGGAGTGCGGGTGAATGACACATGCACATGAGGGGGCCCCCGCCTTGCCCCGGCATTCAACACCGGGACGTCGAACAACGCCAACCCTCAAACGGTTTGTCTAGAAAAGATCACTGTCGCGATCACGGCGACCGCGGCCACCGCGACCGGCGCCGGCGGCAGCGCGACCTCCGGGAGCCGGGCGCGGACCAGGGGCAGGACGATCTCGTACGCGGTGAGCACCGCCGCCGTGGCGCCCACCGGGTTCCGCATGATCGTCGCCACACTCGCGGCCAGCAGCAGATCGAGCAGCAGCCCGCCGGTCGCGCCCGGCTCACCCGCCAGCAGCGCCGCGACGAGAGCCACCGGCCCGGCCGCCGCCAGCAGGGCGACGGCCTTCGCCACCGCCAGCAGCGGCCGCCGCGGCACGGCCAGCAGCGCCGCCCGGATCTGCCCGCCGCCCTGATACTCGTGACCGGCCGCCAGCACGCCCAGGACCAGCACACCGATCTGGGCGTACGGGACCGCGCCGCGCTCCGGGCCGGCCGGCCGCAGCAGGATCGTCACCGCCCACGTCAGCGCCGCGGTGACTTTCAGTGACGGCAGAGTGGCGAGTTTGATCACCTCGGCCCGCGTCGCGGTGATCACGGCTCGCGCCTGCTTCGGTCCCGGGTTCACGGCTCGCGCCTGCGGAACATCCAGCCGCCCAGGATGAGCAGGGCGGCCACCCAGGCGGTCATCACCACACCCGCGGTGACCGGGGCGATGTGCACGTCACCGACCTGGTGGAGGAACATGTGCGCCCCGACGATGTCCGGCAGGTAGGCGGCCAGCGGTGTCACCTTCGTCAGCAGGTAGGACACCGACACCACCGAGCTGTTCACGATCAGCACGGTCAGCGTGACGACCCCACTGCGGAAGATCAGGGTCAGGGCGTACGCCAGCAGGCCCAGCAGCACCCAGTAGAGAACCACGGCCGCCGCCCGCCCCGGGGACGCCGCCGGCACCAGGTCGCCGAGCACCATCCGGCTCAGCGTCAGCGTCACCACCGAGGTGATCGCCCCCTGAGCCGCCACGAGGAGGCTCAGCGCCACCCCCTTCGCCACGAGCAGACGCCCCCGGCGGGGCATCGCCGCCAGCGTGGCCTGCAGTTGCCGAGCCCCCGGCGCATCCTCCCCGGTCGACGTGTACTCGCTGCTCAGCACCACCACCCCGAGAATCAGAGCGCCGAGCAGCCCGATCCCCAGCGGCTGGAACGCGGCATCCGACGGGTCCGCGTGAAACCCCTCCTCGATGGCCTTCCGGGTGCCGCCGGCGCTGACGAACACCAGCAGCGGCGCCGCGACCAGCCCCAGCACCAGCCCCACCCAGGCGGTCGGCAGGCTCAGCAGCTTGCGCAGCTCCGCCCGTACCGGCCATCCCCAGCTCCCCCGGACGGCTCCGCCTCTTCCCTGGACGGCTCCGCCTCTCCCAGCGGCGCCGTGGCCGTTCACCATGACGCCCCCTCGCCGGCGGTCCGGGCCAGAAAGGCGTCCTCCAGCGTCGCGTGGCTCCCGACCACCTCGGCGAGGGTCCCGTCCGCCTTCACCACGCCGTGATCGATGATCACCACGTCGTCGGCGGTCTCCGCGAGCTCGCCCATCAGATGGCTGGAGAGCAGCACCGTCCGCCCTTCCGCCGCGCTGTCCCGCAGGAACGCCCGCATCCACCGGATCCCCGCCGGATCGAGGCCGTTCACCGGCTCGTCCAGGATCAGCACCGGCGGATCACCGAGCAGCGCCGCCGCCAGCCCCAACCGCCGGCTCATGCCGAGCGAGTACCGCCCGGCCCGCTTCCCGGCCTCGCCCGCCAGCCCGACCAGCTCCAGGACCTCGTCCACCCGCCGCTTCGGCAGCCCGTTGCTCGCCGCCATCCAGCGCAGATGCGCCCGCGCCGTCCGCGCCCGATGCGCCCCGCTGCCGTCCAGCAGCGCCCCGGCCACGGTCAGCGGACGGTCCAGATCGACGTACCGCCGCCCGTCGATCAGCGCCCGCCCACCCTGAGCCCGGTCCAGCCCGAGCAGCACCCGCAGCGTGGACGTCTTGCCGGCCCCGTTGGGCCCGAGAAACCCGGTGACCCGCCCGGCCCGAGCCTCAAAACTGACCTCGTGCAGAATCCGGGCCCGCCCCCGAACCCGGCTCACACCCTCGATAGTGATCATCACCCCAGTCAAGCCGCCCCGCCCGCCGACCACATCGGACCGTGCTCCGGTTTCCCCGCCGCCCCTGAGACCCAGGTCCGATACCACCGAACTCCCACCCAGCTCCCAGCCACGAACCCACCGGGTCGCCGCTGCCGTCGCCGCGTCCGGCCGCTGCCGTCGCCGCTCTCGCTCTCGCTCTCGCTCTCGCTCTCGCTCTCGCTCTCGCTCTCGCTCTCGCCCTCGCGCCAGCCCTCGCCCCGGCCCCCGCCCTCGCCCCCGCTGTCGCTGTCCGCGGCGCACAGCGTCGTCCGCACCGCTGTCGCTGTCGGCGTGGTTCGCGCCGTCGTTACCCTCATCGCTTTGTCGCTGTCCGCGTCGCTGTCGCTGCCGCCCTCGCCTTCGCCCCTCGTCCCCGTCGACGTCCTCGCCCTCGCCTCGCGCCAGCCCTCGCCCCGGCCCCCGCCCTCGCTGTCGCTGTCCGCGGCGCGCGGCGTCGTCCGCACCGCTGTCGCTGTCGGCGTGGTTCGCGCCGTCGTTACCCTCATCGCTTTGTCGCTGTCCGCGTCGCTGTCGCTGCCGCCCTCGCCCTCGCCCCTCGTCCCCGTCGACGTCCTCGCCCCTCGTCTCCGTCGTCGCCGGTCGGCCGGAGTCGTTGTCGTCGGCGTCGTTGTCGTCGGGCGGGCAGTCCTGCTGGCGCGGGCGGTGCCTGTCGGCGGGCGGGTCTACGACCCTGGTCGGAGAATTACAGTCATGGCGGTGAACGCGTTCGAGCGGCCGGCCTGGCGGAGCAAGGCGGTTCCGGTCGTGCTGGTGGTCGTCGCCGTGCTGATCATGGCGATGTGCACGGTCGGGGCCGAAGGGCCGGCGGCCCGCGTGATCCCGGTGCTGATCGGTGGTGGGGCCGTCGCCGCAGCGGTCTGGGCGGTGCGGCGGTGGCGTGCCGACCGTGCCGAATACGAGCGCCGTCTCACCGCGTGGGCGGCCACCGAAGCGGTTCTCGCCGAGCGGCTGCGGATCGCCCGTGACCTGCACGATCTGGTGTCGCACGGGCTGGGGTCGATCACCGTGCGGGTGGCGGCCGCCCGCTACGAGCCGGGGCCGGACCAGATGCGGGCAGCTCTCGACGACATCGAGTCCGCCAGCCGGGAGACGACGGCCGAGCTGCGCCGGATGCTCACCGTCCTGCGGGATCCGGCCGCACCCGGCCCGCGCGCCCCGACCGAGGGTCTCGACGCGTTGCCGGAGATCATCCGAACCGCGCTGACCGCCGGGCTGCGGGTCGATCTGACCAGCGGCGAACTCGGCGAGGTAACGCCCGGCGTCCAGGTCGCGATCTGCCGCACGGTCCGCGAAGGGCTGGCCAACACGGCCCGTCACGCGGGGCCCGCGGACGTGGCGGTCCGGATGCGCCGGGACGGTTCGCACGTGGTGGTGAGCGTCTCGGACAGCGGCCCCGTCCCCGGCTGGCGGCCGACGCCCGGCGCGGGTCACGGTCTGGCCGGCCTCCGCGAACGAGTCGGCAGCCTGGGCGGCACCCTGACCACCGAACGCGTCGACGGCGGCTTCCACCTGGTCGCCCGCATCCCCGACGAGCCCCCGTGACGCCGCCGGGACCGGCCGGGGTCGTACCGCCGAAGCCGGCGTGCTCGCGGTGGGCGGTGGTGGGGAGTTGTGGGTGAGGGCTGGGGAGAGGGTGGGGCGGGGTGTGGGTGGGCGGTAGCGGCGAAGCCGGGGACGGGCAGGGTGCGGGTGGGGGAGCGGTGGCCGTACCGCTGAAGGTTCTGCTTGTTGATGATCAACCGCTGCTGCGGCGCAGTCTTGCGGTCGTTATCGGACATCAGCCTGATCTTGAAGTTGTCGGGCAGGCCGGGGACGGTGCCGAGGCGGTGGTGCGGGCGCGGGCCACCCGGCCGGATGTGGTGCTGATGGACGTCCGGATGCCCGGGCTGGACGGGCTGACCGCGACCAGGCGGATCTGCGCCGACCCTGCGCTGGCCGGCACCCGTGTGCTGGTGCTGAGCATGTTCGAGCTGGACGAGTACGTGTACGAGGCGCTGCAGGCCGGCGCGTCCGGGTTCCTGTTGAAGGACAGCCGGCCGGAGGACCTGGCCGATGCGGTGCGGCGGACGTGCCGGGGTGAGTCGCTGTTCGCGCCGTCGATTCTGACGCGGCTGGTCGCGCACTATGTGGCCGCGCCCCGGCCGGAACGTCCGGCCGGGGCGCTGCGACGGCTCACGCCACGCGAGGTGGAGGTTCTCGCGCTGATCGGAAACGGTCTCGCCAATGACGAGATCGCTGCCGCCCTGGTCATCTCGGTGAAGACGGTGAAGACGCATATCACGCATCTGCTCGCGAAACTGTCCGCCCGCGATCGTGCTCAGCTGGTGATCGCCGCCTTCAACGCGGGACTGGTCCGCCCGCGATGACGGCCGGAACGGGGTGCGGACGAGAACGGGTGGGGATGAGAACGGTCGCGGATCAGAAGGGACATTGCTTCCAGGCGACCCGGTAGATGGTGTCGAGATTGAGGTCGGACGAGTCCATGGTGATGAAACTGGTGGTGGACTTGTTCGACCAGCCGCGGTTGACCTTGAGTTCGGTGTTGATGTTCAGATAACGGGAGGAACCGCACGGGAGCCAGGTGATCGCCTCCACCTCGATCTCGTCGGTGACCTGCCACGAGTCGTCCATGAATCCGCTGAACTGGTACTTGCTGACGCCCGTCTTCGACATGCCCTGGAAGTAGTAGAACGCCGTCTCGGACGCGGTGGCGCCCTCCTCGAGCCGGGCGTATCCGCGGTAGTCGGCGCGCGCGATCCCGTAGGTGTAGCCGGACGGGATCAGCACGTTCAGCGCGATCTGGCACTGTTTGCGGTAGTCGAGCGCACCGGACTGCGGGCCCACCTCGGCGACGAACTTGCTGTACGAGACGGTGAACGCCTTGTTGTCGGGGGAGACCTCGACCACGGCGCTGCCCTGGGGGCAGCCGGATCCGTTCGCCGACACCACCGAGATGGTCATGTCGTCGGGCGGCTCGACGATGTGCGTGCCGGGGGCGGGAACGCCGCCCAGGGTCGACAGCAGCATGGCTCCGGCGGCGATCACGTTCAGCATCGGGTGCCTCCTGGAATGGTGCGCGGAAATGGGTACGGAAATGCGCGCGGCGGGCAGACTTGTGCCTGCCGGATGCGCTTGGAGAAACGTACGATTCACCAGTTGGACAGCGCAGGGGATATTGCGAGGGAAACGCCTGCCAGTGGGGGGCGGAACGGGTAAATTGCCCGTCCGGGCGCACGCGCCCCGGCCTTCTGGGCAGACTTTCGCAAAGCGGGCACGGATCGATCGGATCAATGCTAAGAACCTCGACAGCGGACCGTCGGCGATGCCACGGTGAGGGCATGACTGACATCGACCCCGCTGAAGAGAACAAGAGACGTTTCCTCGATGCGTTCGGCCGGTTCGCGGCCGGGGAGATCGAGGTGCTGCGCGAGATCATCCGGGAGGATTTCGTGTCGCACACGGTCGGCGCCCCGCCCGGACGGGACGCCTGGATCGAGTTCATCCTCGCCTCGCCGATCGCGACCGCGCAGATCGAGATCCAGCACGTCATCGCGGACGCCGAGTTCGTGGTGGCGCACTACACGCTGATCCCGGCCGAGGGGCCGAACGAGGACGTGGTCGACATCTGGCGGTTCGAGGACGGCCTGATCGTCGAGCACTGGGACGTGAGCCGGTCGGTCGCCTGACCCAGGTCCCTATATCTCCTATGTGTTTAATGGGTTATGCTGGTCGCCTCTACGACAGGGAGACATCATGACGACCGTGCATGACCTGCGGCGGGTCGACGGCGAAGCGTTCCGGCAGCTTCTCGACCGCAACGCGATCTGGAAGCGGATGGTGACGGTGGGCGACCGGCTGCCGATCCAGCCGCTCTACGAGGTGGATCTCGGCCCGATCCACCTCGACCGGCTCCTCGGCACCGGCCCCCTGGTGCTGGTCTTCGTCCGCTATGCCGGGTCCGCCTGGTGCGAGGACCTGCTCCGGGCCTACGCGACCGAGCTGGAGCCGGCCCTCACCGACCTCGGCGCCCACCTGGTCGCGGTCAGCCCGCAGGCCCCCGGCCGGCTCGCCGATCTCAAGCACCGTGACGACCTGCCGTTCCTCGTCGCCGCCGATCCGCGGCACGTGCTCATCGACGCGCTGCGGATCGGCTTCACCAGCCCCGGCGCCGACAAGCCGCTCGGCACCGGCCGCTCGGTGCTGCCGTTCGCGTCGGTCGTCGTCGTCGACCGGTCCGGCCTGGTCCGCTTCGCCGACGTCCGGCCCAACTGGCTCGACCCGCTGCCGGCCGGCCGGGTCGTCGCTGCTGTTCGCGCGCTCGGGGTTGCATCGACGTATTGACATGTCACCGGCCCGCTGAAACGCTCGCCGAGGTGGGAATCATCGATCGGCTGCAAGCCGACCCGGGGCTCTGGGCCGACCTCTCCGCCGGGGGAACGCCCCTCGTCGAGCCGTGGGACGACGACCACGTGCGGGTCACCTTCCTGTGGCGGGGCGACGCCGAGCGGACCCGGATCTGCTGGGGTCTCTGGGACGACCTGACCCGGATCCCCGGCACCGACATCTGGCATCTGACCCGGGTGATGCCGGCCGCCACGCACACCGTCTACTACCTGGCCCACGGCGACGGCGACGCCATGCCCCGCGACCCGTCCGGCGCCGGGGCCGCGCACGTCGACCCCGGGAACCCGATCCGCCAGCACTTTCCCGCCGACCCGCTGGACCCCACCGACCACGACGTGTGGGCCTCGGTGCTGCGGCTGCCCGGCGCCCCCGCCGAGCCGTGGACCGGCCGCCGGCCCGGCGTCACCCCGGGCACGCGCGAGACGCGCACCCTGCACAGTGCGGTGTTCGGCGGTGACCGGCACCTGGTCCTGCACCGGCCGGCCGGAGTGCCCGGCACGGGGCTGCCCACCCTGGTGGTCTTCGACGGGCACAACTCGCGGGAGGTGCTGCGGATCCCGGAGACCCTGGACAACCTGGTCGCGGCGGGGCGGATCGCGCCGTGCACCGCGATCTTCGTGCACCTGCCGGAGGCGGCCCGCGACGACGAGCTCGGCGCCGTCCCGGCGCTGCGTGACTTCATCGCGTCGGAGGTGATGCCGTTCGCGCGTACCACCTGGGGAACGCCGGACACCGGAGGCCGCAACATCGTCGCCGGCGCCTCCCGCGGTGGCCTCGCCGCCGCCTATCTCGCGCTCGAGCTGCCGGAGGTGTTCGGCGGGGCGATCTGCCAGTCCGGCAGCTTCTGGTGGGGGCCCGACGGCGAGCCGGAGTGGCTCACCGGCCAGGTCGCCGCCCGGCCCCGCGCCGACGTGCGCTTCTACCTCGACGTCGGCGCCTCGGAGACGACCCCGGGCCCGACCGGCGCGACCCAGGTCGAGGTCAACCGCCGGATGCGCGACGCGCTGCGCGGCCGCGGCTACGACGTGCACTACGCCGAGTACGCCGGATCGCACGACTACGTCAACTGGCGGCGCACCTTCGCCGACGGGCTGCTGGCGGTAAATCGGTCGCGCTGATCGACGACGGGCTCTAGATTCGTCGACATGTTCACGCCCGGTCTGCAGCTGCCCCTCGCGGTGGCTCCCGTGCGTGCGCTGATCGAGCACGATTCGCGAATCTGACCCCTTCCCGTTGGCAGCAGAACCCGGGGGAGGGGTCGCTGCTCCGTGCGTGGTTCTGGCGCGACCCGGCTGGCATCGGGCCCGCGCGTCACCCTTCTGCCTCGCATCCAGTGAGGAAAATCCATCATGGCCAAGAGCCAGTTCGTCCGGAACAAGCCGCACCTGAACATCGGCACGATGGGTCACGTCGACCACGGCAAGACGACCCTGACCGCCGCGATCACCAAGGTCCTCGCCGACCGCGACCCGGCCTCCAACCGGTACGTCGCGTTCGAGGGGATCGACAAGGCGCCGGAGGAGGCGCTGCGCGGCATCACCATCACCATCGCCCACGTCGAGTACGAGACCGCGTCCCGGCACTACGCCCACGTCGACATGCCCGGCCACGCCGACTACGTGAAGAACATGATCACCGGTGCGGCGCAGGTGGACGGCGCGATCCTGGTCGTGTCGGCCCAGGACGGGTCGATGCCGCAGACGCGGGAGCACGTGCTGCTGGCCCGGCGGGTCGGTGTGCCGTACCTCGTGGTGGCGCTCAACAAGAGCGACGCCGTCGACGACCCGGAACTGCTCGACCTGGTCGAGCTGGAGGTCCGTGAGCTGCTGTCGCAGTACGGGTTCCCCGGTGACGCGGTGCCGGTGGTGCGGGTCAGCGCGCTCAAGGCGCTCGAGGGCGACCCGCGCTGGGTGGACTCGATCGCCGAGCTGCTCGACGCGGTCGACGGCTACGTGCCGATCCCGCCGCGGGAGCTGGGCGAGCCGTTCCTGATGCCGATCGAGAACGTGCTGTCGATCTCCGGCCGGGGCACCGTCGTCACCGGCAAGGTGGAGCGTGGCGAGCTGCGCGCCGGCGAGCCGGTCGAGGTGGTCGGCCTCGGACCGACCGTCGCCAGCGTCGCCACCGGCCTGGAGACGTTCGGCAAGGTGCTGGAGTCGGCGCAGGCCGGCGACAACGCCGCCGTCCTGCTCCGCGGGGTCAAGCGCGAGCAGGTGCAGCGCGGCCAGGTCCTTGCCGCGCCGTCCAGCGTGCGGCCCCACCGGGTCTTCACGGCACGGGTGTACGCCCTGACGAGCGCCGAGGGCGGCCGGCACACGCCGTTCGCCGCCGACTACCGTCCACAGTTCTACTTCCACACGACCGACGTGTCCGGCGGGATCGACCTGGGCGGCCTCGACCTCGTCATGCCCGGCGACACGCTGGACGAGGTGACCGTCACCCTCGGCAAGCCGATCGCCCTGGAAGCGGGCATGGGCTTCGCGGTCCGTGAGGGCAATCGCACGGTCGCCGCCGGCACGGTGCTCGCCGTGCTGGACTGATCCGGTGTGGAGGGGTGTGCCCGGGCTCCCGGGCACACCCCTCTCAGACGGTGGCCGGCCGCCGGGTCCGGGGCGCCAGGACGCGGTGGACGATGAAGTACTCGGCGACGGCGATGTTGCCGGCCAGCGACAGCCACGCGCTGGACGTGTAGATCTCCGCATACTCCAGGTCCGGCATCAGCGGCCACACCTGCAGCAGGATCAACTGGTAGATCCGCAGCGTCACGGCCGCGAACGTCAGCGTGTAGTTGCGGATCATCCACACCCGGTGCGCCTTCACGTCCCGGCGGCGGATGGTCCGGTACGCCTGCGCCGCCGTGTACAGCCAGGCCGCGATCAGGGCGAAGAACGCCACCTGCAACGCGAAGCCGCTCCTGGTGACCGCCGCCGACCAGGTCGCGGCGAGCGACGCGACGACGACGGCGATCAGGTAGACCCGCCCGGCGATCCGGTGCGCGCGGGGGAACCGGGTCCGTAGCCGGGTCACGAACTGGAACGGCCCGATCGCCAGCGCGGTGCCGGCCGGCAGAGCGTGGATCACCAGGCTCGTGTAGTAGCCGGGGATGCTCCGGTCGAGCCCGGGCACCGTGGTGCCGCCGACCAGGTACGGCGGCACGAAATAGGCGGTGATGCCGAGTGCCGAGACGGTCAGCAGCACCCAGAGGAACCGCTTCACCGGCCGGCCGCCGGCAGGGCCGCGACCAGGGCGGCGAGCTCGGGGTCGGCGGCGTAGCGGCGGTGGTGCAGGGCGGCGATCCGCGGGCCGAAGTCCGGGTCCTCGTCGTCCGACACGTCGTACGTCTCGATCCGCTCGGCCAGCGGCAGGCCCACCCGGTCGGTGTGGGTGTGTGCCGGGTGGATCAGGTACTCCCAGTAGCCGTCCAGGTCCTCGATGACGAACACGGCGCCGAAGTCGAAGCCGGTGCCGTGCTCCCGGCCCACGGTGAACGACGTCACCGCCGGGATGACCCGGCCCTGTTCACGCAGGCACGCCAGCACCTCGTCGATCTGTTCCGGTGTCACGTCCGCCTTGGGCTTCATCCGGACGATGTGGTGGATCATCGGTTTCTCCTCGATCTGCGGTTGCGGCACCGATCCTGTCCGGGCGGCGGGCCGCGTCCATCGGCACTCGTTGCCTAACCGCCGCGCCGCCCGCGATTAGGCAACGAGTGCCGACGCGGGCGGCGGCCGCCCGGATCGACAGTGGTGCGGTGTACGAACCACAACATTCGAGGAGTGCGGGGATGACCGTCACCGCGACGCAGATCGTGATGCCCGGCCCCGTCGAACCGCACGGGCTCCAGCAACGCGAGATCGACCTGCCGGCCCCGTCGGCCGGGCAGGTGACGCTGCGGATGGAGGCGACCGGCGTGTCCTTCGCCGAGCAGCAGATGCGCCTCGGCCGCTACTACGACCAGCCGCCGTTCCCGTTCGTGCCCGGCTACGACGTCGTCGGCACGGTCGTCGCGACCGGGCCGGGCGTCGACCCGGACCTGACCGGCCGGCGGTTCGCCGCGGTCACCAAGACCGGCGCGTGGGCCAGCCACCTGCTGCTGGACGCCGCCGACCTGGTCGCGGTGCCGGATGGCCTGGACCCGGCCGAGGTGGAGACCGTCCTGGTCAACGGGATCACCGCGTGGCAGATGCTGCACGGCCTGGCGAAGGTGCGCCGGGGCGGGACGATCGTCGTGCTCGGCGCCAACGGCGGGGTCGGCTCGACGCTGCTGCAACTGGCCCGGCACGCCGGGATCACGGTGATCGGCACCGCGGCGGAACGCCATCACGCCCTGGTGCGCGCGCTCGGCGCCACCCCGGTCGACTACCGGGACCCGGACATGTACGAGAAGATCCGGGCGCTCGTGCCGGGCGGCGCGGACGCGGTCTTCGACCACGTCGGCGGGCCGGGCCTGAAACAGTCCTGGCAGACGCTGCGACGCGACGGCACGCTCGTGTCGTACGGGGCGGCGTCCGCGAAGAACGACGACGGCAACGCCCGGCTGCCGTTCCTGACCGCCTACGCCCGGATCAAGCAGTGGCACTACTCGCCCAACGCGCGCCGCGCCCACCTCTACAACTTCTGGGACGGCGTCAAGCAGCGCGACACGTTCCGGGCCCGCCTGCGTGACGACCTCACCGCGGTGCTCGGGCTGCTGGCCGAGGGCGTCCTGGTCCCGCAGATCGC
This sequence comes from Actinoplanes philippinensis, assembly GCF_900113015.1. Lineage (GTDB taxonomy): Bacteria > Actinomycetota > Actinomycetes > Mycobacteriales > Micromonosporaceae > Actinoplanes > Actinoplanes philippinensis. Next base: position 338,462 of record NZ_FONV01000001.1, on the reverse strand, counting down.
GGCCCGTCTGCCGCTCGGCCGGGCCGCCGACGCGATGGTGCTGGCCGAGTCCCGTACGGTGGCCGGCAAGGTCGTCCTGATCCCGGACGGCCGCTCATGACGCTCGCGCTCGTCTCCGTGCCCGGCGCCGGCGAACCCGTCCTGCGCGACGTGACAGTGCCCGCGCTGCGCCCCGGCGAGCTGCGCATCCGCGTGATCGCCGCCTCCGTCGACCCGATCGACCTGTTCCTCGCCGGCGGCGCCGGGCACGCGGCCTTCGGGCTGGCCGGCCCGGTCGGCCTGGGCGCGTCGCTGACCGGGACGGTCGTCGAGGTGGCCGCCGGCGTGGACGGGTTCGCGCCCGGTGACACGGTGGCCGCCGCGCATCCCGACTTCACCGCCGAGGCCCGCGCCCATGCCGAGGAGACGGTGGTCCCGGCGACGGCGGCCGCGCTGCTGCCGCTCGTGCTGGACCCGGTCGACGCGGCGTCGCTGCCGCTCAACGGCCTCACCGCGGCCCAGCTGCTGGACCGGCTCGGCCCGGCCGCGGGCCGGTCGCTGCTGGTGACCGGGGCGGCCGGCGGGGTCGGCGGGTTCACTGTCGCGCTCGCCGCCCGGGCCGGCTGGACGGTCACCGCTCTGGCTCGCGACGCCGACCGCGGCTTCGTGCTCCGGGCCGGCGCCCGCGACCTGCTCACCGTGCTGCCGGACCGGTCGTTCGACGCGGTGGTGGACGCCGCCGTGCTGGGCGGCGCGGCGCTCGGCGCGGTCCGCGACGGTGGCGCGCTGTCCGCTCTGACCTCGGCGAACCCCGCGTCCGCCGAGCGGGGCGTCACGGTCACCCACACCGGTTCCCAGCCCGACGGGGTACGCCTGGCGCAGCTGCTCACCCTGGCCGCCGAAGGCGTGCTGGAGCTGCGGGTGGCCGGCCGGCTGCCGCTGGCGCGGGCCGCGGCCGCCTACGCGAACGTCGCCGCGGGCGGGCACCGAGGTCGCTGGCTGCTGCTGGCATAGATCCTGGTGACGGTCGTGCGAGGGCGGCCGCTATCGTCACGACATGTCCGCATACGCCCCTGACCCCGGTCGCCTCGTCGGCCGGGCCGCCGAGAGCGGTCGGGTCACCGCCCTGGTCGAGACCGCCCGGTCCGGTCAGGGCGGGGCGCTGCTGCTCACCGGCGAGGCGGGCATCGGCAAGAGTGCCCTGCTGGAGCACGCCGCCCGGGCCGCCGCCGGGTTCCGGATCGCGGAGGCGTCCGGGTCGGAGTTCGAGCGGGAGTTCCCGTTCGCCGGGCTGCACCAGATGTGCGTGCCGATCCTGGGCCTGCTGGACGCCGTGCCCGCCCCGCACCGTGATGCGCTGCGGGTGGCGTTCGGCCTGACGACCGGCGCCCCCGACCTGCTGCGCATCGGCCTGGCCGCGCTGGAGCTGGCCACCGCGGCGGCCCGCGAGCAGCCGCTGCTGTTCCTGGTCGACGACGCGCAGTGGCTCGACCCGGCCTCGGCGCGGGTGCTCACGTTCCTGGCCCGCCGGCTGGCCGCCGACCCGATCGCGCTGATCGTCGCCGCCCGTCCTTCGCCCGCGCCGTATGTGGGAGACGGGATCCCGGCCGAGCTCGCCGGTCTGCCGGTCCTGACCGTCGCCGGGCTCAGCGACGACAGTGCCCGGGAGCTGCTGTCCGCCCGCAACCCGCTCCCCCTGGACGAGCGGGTCCGCGAACGACTGGTCGCCGAGGCCTCCGGCAACCCCCTGGCGCTGCTCGAACTGCCCCGCGCCGGCGGTTTCGCGCCCCCCGCCACCTCCTCCGCGCCCACCCTGGTCGAACGCGGCTTCCAGGCCCGGCTGGCCGACCTGACCCCGGGCGCGCGCCTGCTGCTGACCGCCGCGGCCGCCGACCCGACCGGCGACCCCGGCCTGCTCTGGACGGCCGCCGCCGAGCTGGGCGCCGACGTGTCCCGGGCGAGCGCGGAGGCCGCCGCCACCGGGCTCGCCGAGTTCACCACCCGGATCCGGTTCTGCCATCCGCTCGCCCGGTCGGCGGTCTACCGGGCCGCGCCCGCCGATCAGCTGCGCACCGTGCACGCCGCGCTGGCCGCCGCCACCGACCCGGCCGTCGCACCGGACCGCCGGGCCTGGCACCGGGCGCTGGCCTGCGGCGGCCCCGACGACGACGTAGCCGAGGAGCTGGAGCGCTGCGCCTCCCGGGCACAGGCCCGCGGCGGGGTCGCGGCAGCCGCGGTGTTCCTGGAGCGGGCTGCTGCGCTGTCGCTGGACCCGGAGCGGCGTGTCGCGCGCACCCTGGCCGCGGCCCAGGCACACGCCGACGCCGGACACCCGGACACCGCCGCGGAACTGCTGAGCACCGTCGACACCGCAGCCCTCGACGACCGGCGGCATGCCGAGGCCGACGTGCTGCGCGGCCGGATCGCCTTCACCCGGTCCGAGGACGACACCGGCCCGGCACTGATGGTGCGCGCCGCCCGCCGGCTGGCCGGAGCCGACCCGGACCGGGCCCGCGAATGTTTCCTCGACGCGGTCGAGATGGGCCTGGTCATCGGCCGGGCGGGCGGCCTGATCGGCCAGATCATGACCACGGTACGCGCGGAGGCGCCGGAGCCCACCGCACCGGACGTCCTGGAGGCGCTGATCGTGCTGGCCACCGAGGGCCACCGGGCGGCCGAGCCGCTGCTGCGGGCCGCCCTGGACGGGCTGTGGACCCGGCGGCCGGCGCTGGCCTCGATGATCGCCGCCGAGCTGTGGGACGTGCCGACCCTCACCACGATCGCCGACTGGCTGGTGGCGACCGGCCGGGAATCCGGCTCCCCGGCGGCTCTGCGGCTGGGCCTCGGGCAGACGGTGGTCACCGCGACCCTGGCCGGCGACCTCGGGCGGGCCCTCGCCGCGACGGCCGAGGAGCAGGCGATCGCCGAGGCGACCGGCGGTACCCCGCTGCTCTACCACCGGCTGCACCTGGCCGCCCACCGCGGCCGGCGCGACGAGATGCTGGCCCTGGCCGGCGCCGCCACCCGGGGCGCCGGGCACGTCACCAACCTGCACTGGACCCTGGCGCTGCTGCACAACGGCCTGGCCGACCACCCCGCCGCGCTGGCCGCGGCCCGCCGCACGGACGCCCACGGCGACCGTTTCCTCAGCGTGCCGGTGCTGCCGGAGCTGATCGAGGCGGCGGTCCGCTGCGACGAGCGGGCACTCGCCGCCGATGCCCTCGACGACCTGACCGAACGGGTACGCGCGACCGGCACCCCGTCCGGCCTCGGCGTCGCGGCATCGGCGCGGGCCCTGCTCACCGGGGTGGAGGACCACCACCGGGAGGCCGTTGAGCAGCTCGCCGACAGTCCGCTGATCCTGTACCGCGCCCGGGCCCACCTGCTCTACGGCGAGTGGCTGCGCCGCCGCAACCGCCGCCGCGACTGCCTGGTGCACCTGCGTGCCGCCCACGACATGTTCGCCCGGTCGGGCGCCGAAGGTTTCACCCGCCGGGCCGCCACCGAGCTGCGCGCCACCGGCGAGCGGGTGTCCGCCCGCCCGGCCGGGGCCGCCCACGAGACGCTGACCATGCAGGAGATCGCGGTGGCCCGGCTGGTCGCGGCCGGCGCCACCTCCAAGGAGGTGGCGATCCAGCTGTTCATCAGCAAACGGACGGTCGACGCACACCTGCGCACGATCTTCCGCAAGCTGGGCGTGACCGCGCGGTCCCAGCTGCGTGGCCATCCCGGCCTCTAGCCCAACCGGGCCGGCCCGCGCCGGCAAGCGATCGCCGTGGGCGGAAGGGGTTCCGCCGGCGCGGCACTGCCGAAGCCGGATGACCTCCTCCTCGCCCACTGCCGCCCGGCTGACCGTGGCCCGCCCATGGGACCATGTCGATGTGAAGAGTGACGAACTGCAGCATAGGTTCACCATTCCGGCAACGCCCGAGGCGGTTGTGTCCCATTTGATGCAACCGCAGAGCTATGTCGGGCTCAACGGCTTGGTGGTCGCCGTTCGTGACATTCGTGAGGAGGATGGTGCCACCGCGTACACCGCGATCGAGCGCCTGCCGTTGCTGGGCTTCCATTTTCACAGCCCGCTCAAGGTCCGCGTGCGCAGTGAAAAGGACGGCAGCCGGTTCATCATGGAGGTCGACACCCGCGGCGGAGTGCAGGTGCGGATCGTCACCGATCTGAGCCCGGCGCCCGAGGGGGCGACGGCCGACGACACCATTACGCTGACTGCTGCCGCGCCGGTGCGCTGGTACGCCCGTAAGCAGGCACGCGCTGGTCAGCTGCACCGGGCGCGGACACTGGCGGCCCGGTTCGCCTGAGCCGCACGCACGGTCGGTAATGACTCCTCAAGGCTCGTCGAGGCCGGCGCTCAAGGGACCGGTACCCGTGACCGCCGGCACGGCGCGTTCGTCCGTGCAGTTCCGCTCACTCCTCGGATGAGGCGATCATGAACCTGAGAGGGTGCCGGGTGGCCCGGTATCCCCTGCCTTCGGTTGGCTCGACGGTGATGGGGCGTCGTGTGGACGTCCGGAAGGGCCGCGGGCCCGCGGCCCTTCCGGAACGGGCGCTACTCCGGCGCGTGCTCCTCGGTGTACGGCGTGGTGACGCCCCGGTAGGCGAGGTGCATGATCATCCCGTTGGCGCCGTGCTGGAAGTTGTGGCAGTGGTCCATCCAGATGCCCGGGTTGTCGGCGCGGAAGACGACCTCGTAGACGTCGCCGGTGCTGATGTTGAGCGTGTCGGTCCACCACGGGCTGCCGGTGGCCGGCTCGCCGTTGCGGGCCAGCACCCGTACCCGGTGGCCGTGCAGGTGGAACGGGTGCTCGACGACGCTGCGGCTGGCGATCCGCATCCGGACGAGCTCACCCTCGGCGACCTCCAGCGTGGGCACGGCCGGGTAGAGCCGCCCGTTGATGAGGCTGCTGACGTAGGACAGCCGTCCCTGGCTGAACCCGAAGCCGTCGTCCAGCCGCAGGTCGTAGGTCCGCTGGTACGCGCCGGTCTCCGCGGCCGGGCCCGCGCCGTAGGTGAGCGGGTCGAAGCGCCCGCCCGCGTCCGCGGTCACCGGCCCGGACGCCCCACCGGGGCTGAGCGTGAGCGTGGCGCCGGGGGTGTCACCGACGGCGGCGGTGACCGGCCCGTCCGGCATGGTGAACGTGACGTCGTGACGGCCACCCGCGGCGAGCGGCAGCTCGGTGCCCGGCGCGAGCGGTGTGGCGCCCTGGACCTCGTTGCCGTCGATGGCGGCGACGGTGAACGGGGTGCCGGACACCTGGATGGTCTGCGGCTCCGCGGAGCTGTTGACCAGGCGCAGCCGCACGGTGCGCCCGGCGGCGGCGTCCTGCCGGGCCGGCCGGTCGTCGCGGTCGAGGGCGACGACCTCGGCGCCGCCGGCCGGCCAGGCGTGCACGAACGCCGTACGGTCCACCTGCTCGGCCACCGCGCCCGGCTCCTCGACGATCAGCGCGCCGAACAGGCCGCGCTCGACGTTGCGCAGGGCGTCCCGGTGGGTGTGGTACCAGAAGGTGCCGGCCCGGGTCGGGACGAACCGGTAGACGTGCCGCCCGCCCGGCGCGACGGCGTCCTGGGTGACGCCGGGCACCCCGTCCTCGGCGTTCGGCACGTCGACGCCGTGCCAGTGCACCGTCACACCCTCCGCGACATCGGTGTTGACCAGTGTCACCTCGAGCAGTTGTCCGCGGACCGCGCGGATCTCCGGGCCGGGGGAGGAGCCGTTGAAGGTCAGCGCGTCCACCGTCCGCCCGGAGGCGAGCGTCACCGTGGACCGGGCGGCGGTCAGCGTCACCCGTACCGCCGGGATCTGGTTCTGCGGCCCGGTGAGCTGAGCGACGCTGATCCGGCCGGCGTCGCCGTGCCGGTGTCCGCCCGCCGTCGCGTTCGCGCGACCGGCGACGACCAGGGTGACCGCCGGGACCAGCAGGAACGCGGCGGTCAGCCACGGCAGGCGGGCCGCCCGGGACCCGGTGTCGCGGCGGGCGGTGACGGTCGTGGACAGCGCGGCGACCACCCCGAGCGCCGCCGCCGACCCGGCGAGCACCGGCACGGTGTCCTGTGGCGCGAACGGCGCGAGCAGCCACCACACCGACAGCGCCGAGCCGGCCGCGGCCACGTGGGCGGCGGTGCGGCCCGGGCGCACGGCAGCCCCGGCGGCCGGGAGCAGCGCGAGCGGGATCTGCACGCTCAGCCGCGCGTCGGCCAGCAGCAGCCCTCCGGTCAGCAGCAGCAGCGCGGCGGCGAGGCGGGCCACGGCGAGCGCGGCCAGCGAGTACAGCCAGGGGCGGGTGGCCCGGACCCCGGCGACGGGCGCGACGATCAGGGTCGCGACGGCCAGGGTGAGATCGGTGAGGATGAGGATTCCGTACACCGTCTCACGATGTGCCGGAGGGCCGGTCGCGCGCGTCGGCACCGATTGCCTACTTCGGCACCTGCTGGTCCAGTACGGCCCGGACGGCGCGCATGGCGAAGAACAGGTCCGACTTGATTCGCGCGATCGGGACGCCCCGGCCGGCCGCCAGCTCCGCCAGGGAGGCGCCGCCGTAGTAGGTCCGCACGATGAGCTCCCGGTCGGCGGGGGCGAGTTCGCGCATCGCCGCGACGACGGCGGCGGGAGGCATGGTGGCCCGGCGGTTCCCGCCGCGGAGCACGGTGCGGGCGGTCAGCAGCAGCCACGGCCGGACCCCGAGGTCACGTCGCGGCTCGCGCGCGGCCCGGGACAGGGTCTCGTCGAGAACCTGTTCGGTGGCCGTCTCGTCACCGCCGGTGTGGCGCAGCACGTAGGCGTGCAGGGCCGGCAGGTGCGGCCGGACCATCCGTTCGAACTCCTCCGCCGCACGGTTCGACGCGGCGGCGTGGCGGCCCATGCCGGACTCCTTCAGCGATCGAGGACGCGTGCAGCCGCCCATGATGCTCGACCGGTCCCGCCGGGAACACGGGGAAACTACCCGGATCACTACGTGGATCTCCCCGGCCGACCCACTACCGTGCCTCTATGGGCACCGCCACGTCCGCGCGCGGACCGGCCGGAAACCTCCCCGCCGAACTGACCAGTTTCGTCGGCCGGCGGCAGGAGGTCGCCGGGATCCGGCGCATGCTGTCCACCAGCCGGCTGGTCACGCTGACCGGTCCCGGCGGCGTCGGCAAGACCCGCCTCGCGCAGCGGGCCGGCGCCGATCTGCGGCGCGCCTTCCCCGACGGGGTGTGGTTCGTCGGGCTCGCCGAGCTGCACGACCCGGACCTGGTCGCGGTGACCGTCGGCGAGACGCTGGGCCTGCACGAGGACATGACCGGCCTGGACCCGGCCGGGCTGGCGCGTTTCCTGGCCGACCGGCAGGCGCTGCTGATCCTGGACAACTGTGAACACCTGGTCGCCGCCTGCGCGAGCCTGGCCGAGACGCTGCTGCGGGCCTGCCCCGACCTGCGGATCCTGGCCACCAGCCGGGAGGCGCTGCGCGCCGACGGCGAGTCGGTCCGGACCGTGCAGCCGCTGTCGGTGCCCGGCCCCACCGACGCCTGTACCCCCGGCGACCTGCAGAGATACGAGTCGGCGGGGCTCTTCGTGGACCGGGCTGCCGCGGTCCTGCCGGATTTCCGGGTCACCGAGGACAACTGCGCGACGATCGTCCGGCTGTGCCGCGCCCTGGAGGGGGTGCCGCTGGCGATCGAGCTGGCCGTGGCCCGGCTGCGGGTGCTGTCGCTGGAGCAGATCCTGGAGCGGCTGACCGACCGGTACCGTCTGCTCACCACCGGCGCCCGGACCGCTCCGCCGCGGCAGCAGACCCTGCGCGCGCTCGTCGACTGGAGCTGGGACCTCTGCTCCGAGCCCGAGCGCATCCTCTGGTCGCGGGTGTCGGTCTTCTCCGGCGGTTTCGAGCTGGACGCCGTCGAGGCGGTCTGCGCCGACGACCGGCTGCCGGTCGACACGGTCCTCGACGTGCTCGGCTCGCTGGTGGAGAAGTCGGTGCTGATCCGGGCCGGGACCGGGACCGCCCGCTACCGGATCCTCGAGGTGACCCGCGAGTACGGCGCCGCCGAGCTGTCGGCCGCCGGGGAGGCCGCGGAGATGGCCCGCCGGCACTGCCGGTGGTTCGCCGAGCTCGCCGCGCACGCCGACCGGATCTGGGTCGGCCCGCAGCAGACCGCCGTGATGGAACGGCTGCGCCACGAGCGCGCCAACCTGCGGGTGGCGCTGGAGCACGCGACCACGCAGGGCCCGCCGGAGACGGCGCTGCGGTTCGCCGCCGACCTGCAGAACCACTGGTTCGTCCGCGGCTACTTCTCGGAGGGCCGGCACTGGCTCGACCGGGCCCTGGCGATGCCGGCGCCCCGGCACTGGACGCGGGTGAAGGCGCTGCGGGTGGCCGCGTGGATCGCCGGCATCCAGGGCGACGCCGACCGGGCCGGCCCGCTGCTGGCCGAGGCGGCCGCGCTGGCCGGCACGCTGCCCGCGTCACCCGAGCGGGCGTACCTGCCGCTCATCGAGGGGGTCTTCCACCTGTGGCCCGGCGACTACGGGCGGGCGCTGCCGCTGCTGGAGCGGGCGCTCGTCGCGTTCCGGGAGCTGAACATCCGCAACGGCGAGCTGTGGACGCTGATCGTTCTGGGCCTGTGCCGTGGCCTCGCCGACCGGCCGTCCAGCGGCTATCCGGACCTGATCGCGGCGAAGGACCTGGGCGCGGCCACCGGCGAGGTGTGGTGGCAGTCGTTCGGGCTGTGGGCGCTGAGCGTGCTGCGCTGGCGCGACGGCGACCACGCGGGCGCGACCGCCGCCGCCAAGGAGTGCCTGGCGGTCGGCGAGGCGGTCGACGGCGAGCAGTTCGCGGTCGGGCTGGGCGTGGAGTCGCTGGCCTGGATCGCCGCCCACCAGCACCGCGACGAGCGGGCCGCCACACTGCTGGGCGTGTCCCGGCGGATGTGGCAGGAGATGCACACGTCGCTGGCGCCGTTCCGGGTCCTGCAGGAGTGGCACGACCAGGTGGTGGAGCAGGTGCGGTCGCGGCTCGGCGCGGACGTGTTCTCGGCGGCCGTCCGGCGCGGTTCCGGGCTCTCCACCGCCGACGCGATCACGATGGCGGTGGAGAGCCCGTCCCGGGCACAGGCGCCGGAGCCGGCGGCCGATGTCGCCGCCGGGGCCGGGCTGACCAGGCGGGAGCGCGAGGTCGCCGTGTTGATCGCCGAGGGGCTGAGCAACCGGGACATCGCGGCCCGCCTGGTGGTGGCGCAGCGTACCGCCGAGGGGCACGTGGAGAACCTGCTGAGCAAGCTCGGGTTCACCTCGCGCACGCAGGTGGCCGGCTGGCTGGCCGGGCAGCAGGGGCCACCCGCGGGCTGACGTCGCTCAGCGCAGGCCGGGCACGTCGATGACGATCAGCTCGGTGTCGTCGGCACGGCCCGGGATGCGGCCGTCGTTGCCGGGGAAGTTGTTGTCGTTGGCGACCAGCACCCGGTCCCCGCCGAGCGGCAGCACCGACTCGACCGACTGCAGCGGAAACGAGAACAGCTCGCCCACGCCGTACTCGCCGGGCCGCGCCGGGGTGGAGACGCTCTTCGGGTCGGCGATGCGCATCAGGTCGGCGGCGGTACGCCGGGGCAGTGTCCCGTCCGCGGCGGCCTTGTCGAGATCGGTGACGACCAGACGCTTGACCACCGACTGCTGCCCCATGCCGTTGTCGCGCTCGATCAGCAGCAGCCGCCGCCCGTCGAGCACCGCCGCGTCACCGACCAGCAGCGACGGGTCGTCGACCAGGAACGACCAGGTCCGGCCGGTGTAGCGGTTCTTGCGTACGTCGAACTCATACACGATCCGGCGGCGCTGGTTCGTGTCGTCGGTGCGGGCGCCCTCCAGGATCGGGTAGAGCGTCCGGCCGTCCCGGCTCGCGGCGAGCGCCTCGAAGCCGCGACTGGCCGGCACGGTCGCGGTCTCGCCGGCGGCCAGGTCCGGCGACTGCGGCGACTTCCCGCCGTCGGGCAGCGGGATCGGCGCCTGCAGCACCTTGCCGGTCCGGTCCACCTTGATCAGGTACGGCCCGAACTCGTCCCCGATCCACAGGTTGCCCCGCGCGTCCCGGGCCAGCGACTCGATGTCGAAGTCTGCGCCGGTCAGCAGCCGGTCCCGGGTGTTCTCGTTGACGATCGGGAACGGCACCCTGTGGTCCGGGTCGCGGAAGCTGACGAACCCGTTGACCGTCACCCGGTGGCGGCGGTGGTCGGGGGTGATGTCGTAGGCCCGGAGCAGGAAGTCCGCCGAGTTGTTCTTCGCGCCGAACCCGTTGTCCGGCATGGCGAGCAGCCGGTCGCCGGCGAGCGGCAGCACCGCCGAGAAACCGGGGACGGGCTGTCCCGGGAACGGGGCGGCGATCCCGTTGACCGGCGCGGTCGGCAGCTGGGTGCCGGAGACCGGCCCCCGCTGATAGGCGGTCGCCGGCAGGATGGCCCGGCTCCGCAGGGTCGCCTCCGGCCGGATCGTCACGGCGAGCGTGTAGAGCCGGGTGATCTGGGTGGCGCTGCCGTTGTCGTCGGAGAGCAGCCGCAGCACCCGGCGGCCACCGGGCAGCGTCGCGCCGAGCGCGGCCGCCTCGATGTTGTCGAGCAGCGGGTTCGGCTGCGGCTGCTTCGCCGTCGCGCCGGCCGGCGGGCAGTTCGCGATGTCGGCGATCAGCCGTTTGCCCAGCCACGTCCGCGGATCGGTGACCGCCGACAGCGACGCGACGCCGGTGACGTCCGGGGCGCCGGTCGCCGACACCTGGTAGACGCGGACGGTGTTGCCGGCGCCCGCGGTGAAGCCCCGCTCCACCGACAGCAGCTGGTCGCCGCCGAGCGCCACCAGCTCGACCAGGCCGAGGCCCGGGTCGGGGCGGTAGGCGAGCTGCTCGGCGACGGTGTAGGCGCCGCCGGCCCGGCCGGTGTAGCGCAGGATCCGGTTGTTGCCGGCCCCGTCGGCGGCGAGCGCGCCCTCCATGCCCGCGAAGATCACCCGATGGTCGGGCGTCGCGGTCAGCGCCTCGAAGGTCTGGTTGACGGCGGCCTCCCCGGCCGGGGTGACCCGGAAACGCGACGGCACCGGCAGCGAGGCGATCTCCCGCCCGTCGCTGAGCCGGAACCGCCGGATCGACGGCTCCTTCTCCGAGCTCGCCAGGACGGTCCGGCCGCCCGGTTCGGCGATCAGACCTTCACCGTCAAAATCGCCTCCGGTGTACGGCGTGCCGTCCGCCCTGGTCAGCAGGGTGACGCCGGTGACCGCCGGGGTGGCCAGGTTCACCGAGTAGAGCCGCGCCGGGGTGGTCCCGATGTTGTCGACGAGCGCCAGGGCACGGTCGGCGCCGGTGGGCGCCAGCGCCGACAGCCCGGCCACCGGGGTGCCCGCGAAGGTCGTCTTGTCGAGCGCGTCGGAGAAGCCGAGCAGCGACGCCTCGGTCGAGCAGGCCCGGTCGGCAGGGGGAGGTGTCGCGTGTGCCGGGACCGCCGGAGCCAGGAGCAGCGCGGCGGCCGCGGACGCGAGAATCGCTTTGTCAGCCACGCACCGCACCATGCGGTGCCGGTCCGAACAGGACATGAACACCACGCCCGCCGCAGGCGTCGGTTCAGCTAACCGGGTGAACGCGGTGATCTGTGCCATAACCACTTGTCCGGGCCGATCGGCGCCCCGAAGAGTGCGGACATGCCGCAGACCGCCCCGCTCGTCCTCGTGTCGCCCGCCATGGGCATCGGCTCGCGGTATTACCGGCCGCTCGCCGAGGCGTTCCGGGCCCGCGGCTGGTCGGCGCTGGCCCTGCCCCGGCGCGGGTTCGAGCCGGAGGACGCCCGCGCGTCCCGGGCGCACGACTGGTCGTACGCCGATGAGATCGCCGTGATCGCCGGCGCGGTGGCCGCCGCCCGCGCCGAGGCCCCGCACCGGCCGGTGATCCTTCTCGGCCACAGCCTCGGCGCGCAGCTCGCCGCCGGCCACCAGCTCCACCACCCGCCCGCCGACGGCCTGGTGTCGGTCGGCGGCTGCCTGCCCCACCACCGCGACTACCCGCTGGGCGGCCTGCCGCTGCTGATCCAGGCCGGCGTGATCGTCCCGCTGCTCACCGCCCTCTTCGGCCACCTGCCGAAACCGGCCTTCGGCGGCCCCGGCGCCCGCACCCAGATGCGCGAGTGGGCGCGGATGGCCCGCACCGGCCGGACCCCGTTCCCCGCCCCCGGACCGCAGGCGGAGTGCCCGCCGATCCGTACCCCGGCCCTCATGGTCGCCCTGGAAGGGGACCGGCTGGCGCCGGAGAGGCCGGTCCGGAGTTTCGCCGCCCGGTTCTTCGCGCCGGAGTCGGTGACGGTGTGGCGTTACGCCCACGCCGACGTGCCCGCCGGGGCCAGCAACGGCCACACCGGCTGGGCCCGCACACCGGAGCCGGTCGTCGACCGCATCGTCACGTGGTGGGCGGATGTCGAGGCGAACAGGTTTGAGGGCACCGCCGCTCCGGACACCATGCGGGGATGACCTTCACGGACGGGCGCGCCGGGATCGACGCGGCGCTGGTACGACGGCTGATCCGGGCGCAGTTCCCGCAGTGGGCCGATCGTCCGGTGACGCCGGTCGAGGTGGACGGGTGGGACAACCGCACCTACCGGCTCGGCGACGACATGACCGTCCGGCTGCCGACCGCGCCCGGCTACGTGCCCGCGGTCGACAAGGAGAACACCTGGCTGCCCCGGCTGGCGCCGCACCTGCCGGTCGCGGTGCCGCCGATCCTGGCCACCGGTGTGCCGGGGGAGGGGTATCCGTACCCCTGGTCGGTCCGGGGTTGGCTGCCGGGAGACACCGCCTTGCGGGCGCCGATCGCGGACCCGGACCGATTCGCGGAGTCGGTGGCCGGATTCATCCGGGCGCTGCAGGGGTGCGACGCCGGCGGCGGCCCGGCGGCCGGTGACCACAGCTGGCATCGGGGCGCGCCGCCGGTCTTCTACGACGACGAGACCCGCCACTGCCTGCGGCTGCTGGACGGCCGGATCGACACCGCCGGCGCCGCCGAGGTCTGGGGCGCCGCGCTGGTGATGGAGCACCGCGGCGATCCGGTGTGGTTCCACGGTGACATCGCCGCCGGAAACCTGCTGGTGGTCGACGGCGACCTGGCCGCGGTGATCGACTTCGGCACGTCCGGTGTCGGTGATCCGGCCTGTGACCTGGTGATCGCCTGGACCATGTTCTCCGGTCCGGCCCGCACCGCGTTCCGGCGGGCGGTCGGCCAGGACGAGGGCACGTGGGCGCGGGCTCGCGGCTGGGCGCTGTGGAAGGCGATGCTGATCCTCGTCGGCGCGATCGAGAAGGGCGACCGGCCGGGCGCCGCCGAGCAGGAGCGGGTGATCGGCGAGATCCTCGCCGACCACGACCGCCGGGGACCGTGGGCCGGCTGACCTGTCTCAGGCCGGCCCGTGAATGGGGGCGGTCAGCCCGGTGAGCGGCGAGCCCGAGCCGCCCCAGGACGACGCGACGATCTCGGCCGCGATCGCCACCGCGGTCTCCTCCGGGGTGCGCGCGCCGAGGTCCAGCCCGATCGGCGCCCGCAGCCGGGCCAGCGCCTCCTCGCCGACCCCGGCCTCGCGCAGCCGGCCGGCCCGGTCCTCGCAGGTACGCCGGCTGCCCATCGCCCCGATGTAGCGGGCCGGGGTGCGCAGCGCGACCTGGAGCAGCGGTACGTCGAACTTCGGGTCGTGGGTGAGCACGCACAGCACGGTGCGCTCGTCGACATCGGTGGACTCCAGGTAGCGGTGCGGCCAGTCGACCACCACCTCGTCCGCCTCCGGGAACCGGGCCGCTGTCGCGAACACGCCCCGCGCGTCGCAGACGGTCACCCGGTAGCCGAGGAACTTCCCGATCCGCGACACGGCGGCCGCGAAGTCGATCGCCCCGAAGACGATCATGCGGGCCGGGGCGGCCCACGACTGGACGAACACCTCCTGCTCGCAGGCCGTCACGATGGCGCTGCGGCCGTGCGCGAGAAGGCCCCGGGCCTGCTCACCGGCGATCCGGTCCAGCTCGTCGTCGCCGAGCGTGCCCTCGATCCGGTCCGGCCGGACCACCAGCTGCGCGTCCGGGAGGGAGACGGTGGCGACCGGTGAACCGGCCGATATGTCGGACAGCACCGAGTCGAGAAGAGGGAGGCCGGCGGATGGCTGGATCATGATCTCGATGGTTCCGCCGCACGTGAGCCCGACCGAGAGGGCGTCACCGTCGCTCACGCCGTACGTATGCGATTGCGGTTTGCCGGTGTGGAGGACCTCCAGCGCGGCCGCGTGGACGGCGCCCTCGACGCAGCCGCCGGAGACACTGCCGATGACCTCGCCGTGCTCGCTGACCGCCATCGCCGCGCCCGGCTGCCGGGGCGCCGACCGCCAGGTGTGCACCACCGTGGCCACGGCGAAGGACGTGCCGGCGGCCCGCCAGGCCAGCAGGCCGTCCACGATCTCGCGCATACCGGCACCTTCCGTGATCCGCATCCGGATCGTCAACGGTGAGTTAAGACATCGCTTAGGTCGCTGTTGACATTGGACCGTGACGGCGGGAGGGTCTGCGCGACTTCACGGGAGGTGCAGGGTGCAGGTGCCGGCTCCGTTCGAGTACGAACGCGCCACGAGCGTGGATCAGGCCATTGGACTGTTGGAGCGGCTGGGCAGCTCGGCAAGGCTGGTGGCGGGTGGTCACAGCCTGCTGCCGATGATGAAGCTCCGGCTCGCCAACTTCGAATATCTCATCGACATCAACGATCTGCACGCCGAACTCGGCTACATCCGGCTCAGCGACGACGAGGTGCGGATCGGCGCCATGACCCGGCATCGGGAGCTTCTCGAGTCGGACGTGCTGGCCTCCGTCCTCCCGATCTTCTCCGACGCCGAGAGGGTGATCGCCGACCCGATCGTCCGCAATCGCGGCACGCTGGGCGGATCGCTGTGCCAGGCGGACCCGTCGGAGGACCTGTCGGCGGTGTGCACGACCCTCGACGCCAGCTGCGTCATCCGCGGCCCCGGCGGCGCGGAGCGGGTCGTCACGATGGAGGAGTTCCACGTCGGGCCGTACGAGACGGCGGTCGCCGACAACGAGATCCTCACCGAGATCCGGATCCCCCGGAAGAGCTTCCGGACCGGCAGCGCGTACGCCAAGGTCGAGCGCCGGGCCGGTGACTGGGCGGTCGTGTCCGCGGGCGCGGCCGTCTGGCTCGACGAGGGCCGCATCGTCGACGCGCGGGTGGGCCTGGCCGCGGTCGGCCCCAACACCACCGGCATCCCGGAGATCTCGGCGGCCCTGCGCGGCCACGAGCCCGGCGAGAGCCTCTACGAACTGGCCGGCGCGATCGCGGCGCGCAGCTGTGACCCGGTCACCGACACCCGCGGCAGCGCGGACTACAAGCGCCACCTGGCGGACGAGCTGACCCGGCGCACCCTGCGCAAGGCTGTGGAACGGGCGAGGAGCTGAACTGATGCAGGTCACGATGACCGTCAACGGGACCGAGCACACCCGTGAGATCGAGGGCCGCATGCTCCTCGTGCACTTCCTGCGGGACGTCCTCGGCCTGACCGGCACCCACTGGGGCTGCGACACCAGCAACTGCGGCGTCTGCGTGGTGTGGCTGGACGGCGAGCCCGTCAAGTCGTGCACCGTGCTCGCCGCCATGGCGGGTGGCCACGAGGTCCGTACCGTCGAGGGCCTCGCCGAGGGCGCCGAGCTGGACCCGATCCAGGAGGGCTTCCGGCAGTGCCACGGCCTGCAGTGCGGTTTCTGCACGCCGGGCATGCTGATGACCTGCCGTGCGCTGCTCGACCGGAACCCCGACCCGACCGAGGGCGAGATCCGCGAGGCCATCTCCGGCCAGATCTGCCGCTGCACGGGCTACTCGTCGATCGTCCGCTCGGTGCAGTGGACGGCCGCGCACGAGGCGGCGGCGGCCGCGACGAAGGAAGAGGCGGTGGCGCCGTGACCCAGGTCTTCGAGAACAACGACCTCCAGCCCGTCGGTTACGGCCGGATGCTGCGCAAGGAGGACGCGCGCCTGCTCCGCGGCCGTGGCCGGTTCGTCGACGACGTCCAGCTGCCCGGCATGCTGCACCTGGCGATCCTGCGCTCGCCGTTCGCGCACGCCACCATCGTCAGCATCGACACCTCCGCGGCGGAGGCGTCGCCCGGCGTGAGGGCGGTCGTCACCGGCGAGACCCTCAAGGGCCTCGGCCTGGCGTGGATGCCGACGCTCTCCAACGACGTGCAGGCCGTGCTCGCCACCGACAAGGTGCGCTTCCAGGGCCAGGAGGTGGCGTTCGTCGTCGCCGAGGACCGCTACCAGGCCCGGGACGCGCTCGAACTGATCGACGTCGAGTACGACGTGCTCGAACCGGTCGTCGACGTGCGCAAGGCGCTGTCGCCGGACGCCCCGGTGATCCGTACCGACCTGGAGGGCAAGACCGACAACCACGTCTTCGACTGGGAGACCGGTGACGAGGAGGAGACCAACCGGGTCTTCGCCGCGGCCGACGTGATCGTCAAGGAGGACATCGTCTACCCGCGGGTCCACCCGGCCCCGATGGAGACGTGCGGCTCGGTCGCCGACTTCGACCCGGTCGAGGGCCGGCTGCGGCTCTGGTCGACCACCCAGGCGCCGCACGCGCACCGCACCCTCTACGCGATCGTCGCCGGGATCCCCGAGCACAAGATCCAGGTGATCGCGCCGGACATCGGCGGCGGCTTCGGCAACAAGGTGCCGATCTACCCCGGTTACGTGCACAGCATCGTCGGCTCCATCGTCACCGGCAGACCGGTGAAGTGGATGGAGGACCGGTCGGAGAACCTGATCAGCACCGGCTTCGCCCGTGACTACATCATGCGCGCGGAGATCGCCGCCACGAGCGAGGGCAAGATCCTGGCCATCCGTACGAACGTGCTGGCCGACCACGGCGCCTTCAACGGCACGGCCGCCCCGGTGAAGTACCCGGCCGGCTTCTTCGGCGTGTTCACCGGCAGTTACGACCTGCAGGCCGCGCACTGCAAGATGACCGCCGTCTACACCAACAAGGCGCCCGGCGGTGTCGCGTACGCCTGCTCGTTCCGCATCACCGAGGCCGTCTACCTGGTCGAGCGGATCGTCGACGCGCTCGCCTACGAGCTGCGGATGGACCCGGCCGAGCTGCGGCTGAAGAACTTCATCCGGCCCGAGCAGTTCCCGTACACCACCAAGACCGGCTGGGTGTACGACTCCGGCGACTACGAGCCCACCATGCGCCTGGCCATGGAGATGGCCGGCTACGACGAGCTCCGCAAGGAGCAGGCGGAGAAGCGCGCCCGTGGTGAGCTGATGGGCATCGGCATCGCGTTCTTCACCGAGGCGGTCGGCGCCGGCCCGCGCAAGAACATGGACATCCTCGGCCTCGGCATGGCCGACGGCTGCGAGCTGCGCGTCCACCCGACCGGCAAGGCCGTGGTCCGGCTCTCGGTGAAGACGCAGGGACAGGGCCATGAGACCACGTTCGCCCAGATCGTCGCCGAGGAGCTGGGCATTCCGCCGGCTGACATCGACGTCCTGCACGGCGACACCGACAACACCCCGTTCGGGCTGGGCACCTACGGGAGCCGGTCCACACCGGTCTCCGGTGCGGCCGCCGCTCTGGTGGCCCGAAAGGTGCGCGACAAGGCGAAGCTGATCGCCTCGGCGATGCTCGAGGTGTCGGTCGCCGACCTCGACTGGGTCAAGGGCTCCTTCCAGGTCAAGGGCGACCCGGGCCGCTCGGTGACGATCCAGGAGATCGCCTTCCGGGCACACGGCGCGGGCGACCTGCCGGACGGCGTCGAGGGCGGTCTCGAAGCGCAGATCTGCTACAACCCGTCGAACCTCACCTACCCGCACGGGGCGTACATCTGCGTCGTCGACATCGACCCGGGCACCGCCGAGGTCAAGGTCCGCCGGTTCATCGCGGTCGACGACTGCGGAACCCGGATCAACCCGATGATCATCGAGGGCCAGGTGCACGGCGGCCTCACCGACGGCGTCGGCATGGCCCTGATGGAGATGATCAGCTTCGACGAGGACGGCAACTGCCTCGGCGCGTCGCTGATGGACTACCTGATCCCGACCGCCCTCGAAGTTCCCGACTGGGAGACCGGCTTCACCGTCACCCCGTCGCCGCACCACCCGATCGGCGCCAAGGGCATCGGCGAGTCCGCGACCGTCGGCTCCCCGCCGGCGATCGTCAACGCGGTCGTCGACGCGCTCAAGCCCTTCGGGATCCGGCACGCCGACATGCCGCTCACCCCCAGCCGGGTGTGGGACGCCATGCGCGGCCGGGCCACCCCGCCGATCTGACCGACCCAGGGGAGTACGTGATGACGACGAGCACCGCCGAGCGGGCGCGGGAACTGACCGCCCTGCGCCGGCCCTTCGTGCACGCCACCGTGGTCCGGGCGCAGGAACCCACCTCCGCCCGGGCCGGCGACGACGCGGTGATCCTCGCCGACGGGTCCATCGAGGGCTTCGTCGGCGGGGTCTGCGCCGAGACGTCGGTGCGTGCCGCCGCCATGGAGACGCTGCGTGACGGCAACTCCATGCTGCTGCGGGTGCTGCCCGGGGACTCGGCCGAGTTCCCCGAGACGCCCGGCGCGCTCGTCGTCGTCAACCCCTGCCACTCCGGCGGGGCGATCGAGATCTTCCTCCGGCCGGTGCTGCCGAAACCGCTGCTCGCGGTGGCGGGGGAGAGCCCGATCAGCCGGGCCGTCGCCGAACTCGCCGCCTTCCTGGACTTCGAGGTGGCCGGCTCCTACGACGGCGTCACCGCTGTCGTCGTGGCCGGCCTGGGCCGCGACGAGGAACGCGCCATCCGGTCCGCCCTCGACGCCGGCGCCGGCCTCGTCGCGCTCGTGGCCAGCCACACCCGCTCGGCGATCCTGCTCGACGCCATGGGGCTCACCGCGGACGAGCGCGCCAGGATACGTCCGCATGCCGGCATCGACATCGGTGCTCGTACCCCCAAGGAAATCGCCCTGTCGGTCCTGGCCGAGATCGTCCGTGAGATGCGCACCGGCGGCCTCACCGCCACCCTCCCCCCGGCGGCACCGTCGGCCTCGGTCTCGTCCGCGGCCTCGTCCTCCTCCGCGGCCGCCTCGCCGGCCGTGTCCTCAGCCTCGGCCGCGCCGTCGGTCGCGTCTCCGGCACCGGCCGTGCCCTCGGCCGCCTCGCACGCCGAAGCCGCCGCCTTCGCGCAGGCCGAACCCGAGTTCGTGGCCGGCCCGGCCCTGCCCGTCGGGCCGGCCACGTTCACCGTCGAGACACCCGCCGCCACCGCGACCGACCCGATCTGCGGCATGACCGTCGTGGTGGGCCCGGACACCCACCACGCCGTCGTCGACGGCCAGGACTTCTGGTACTGCTGCCCCGGCTGCCTGAAGAAGCACACCCGCGGCCGCAACTCATGAGTGTCACCGGCCTGGTGCTCGCCGCCGGTGGCTCACGGCGGCTCGGTGAGGCAAAGCAGCTGCTGCCGTTCCGCGGCCGCACCCTGCTCGACGCCACACTCGACATGGCCCGGTCCTGCCACCTCGACGACCTGGTGGTCACCCTCGGCGGTTCGGCCAAGGAGATCCGCGACAACGTCGACCTCTCCGGCGTACGCGTCGTCGAGAACCGTTCCTACCAGGACGGATGCGGGTCGTCGATCCGCTCGGCGATGCCCCACATCGACACCGACCGGCTGGTGCTGCTCCTCGGCGACCAGCCGCTGGTGTCACCGTTCGACGTGCGGCGGGTGGCCCTGGTCGACACCCCGATCGGCGTGTGCCGCTACGCCGACGGTCTCGGGCATCCGTTCGTCTTCCACCGCCCGGTGTACGACGACCTGGCCACCCTGCACGGCGACAAAGCGGTGTGGAAGCTGCTGCACTCGGGCCGGCACCCGGTCCGCGAGATCGCCACCGCCGGCACCGTGCCGGTCGACGTGGACACCCCGGAAGACTACGAGCGGCTACTGGCGAATGAAGAGTCCTGAAGAGGTCGGCCGGCGTCTGGACGCCGTCGACTACCTGGCCGACGAGGGCCTCGCCATGGCCGTCTTCCTGGCCCTGCGTCTCGGCAAGCCGCTGCTGCTCGAAGGCGAGCCCGGAGTCGGCAAGACCGCCGCCGCGAAAGCCCTGGCCCAGGCCCTGGACACACCGTTCATCCGGCTGCAGTGCTACGAGGGCCTGACCGCCGGCGAAGCCCTCTACGAGTGGAACTACCAGCGGCAGCTCCTGCACATCCGGCTCGGGCAGGCCACCGACGACGCGTCCCTGTTCACCGAGGACTTCCTGCTGGAACGGCCGATCCTGCGCGCCGTCCGGCACGACGGCCCCACCCCGCCGGTGCTGCTGATCGACGAGATCGACCGGGCCGACGACGAGTTCGAGGCGCTGCTGTTCGAGTTCCTCGGCGAGGCCGCCGTCACCGTCCCCGAACTCGGCACGTTCGCCGCCACCCGCCCACCGGTCGTGGTGCTCACCTCCAACCGCAGCCGCGACCTGCACGACGCCCTGCGCCGGCGATGCCTCTACCACTGGATCGAGTTCCCGCAGCCGGTCCAGGCCGCGGCGATCGTGCGCCGGGCCGTGCCGGCCGCCTCCGCCCCGCTCGTCCGCGACGCCACCGAGTTCATCGGCCGGGTCCGCGGCCTCGACCTGGAGAAGGCGCCCGGCCTGGCCGAGACCATCGACTGGGTCTCCGCCCTGGCCGCGCTGGGCGCCACCGAACTGGTCGCCGGCGACACCCTGCGCACTCTGGGCACCATCGCCAAGACCCCCGACGACCGTCTCACGATCGCCGCGGCCGTACCCCAGGAGAGCCACCCATGAAGATCACCAACGAGTTCACCGTTCCGGTCCCGATCGACCAGGCCTGGAACCTCCTGACCGACCTCGAGGCCATCGCCCCGTGCATGCCCGGAGCCCAGCTGACCGGCGTGGACGGCGAGCTCTTCCAGGGCAAGGTGAAGATCAAGGTCGGCCCGGTGATCTCCGACTTCGCCGGCACCGCCCGGTTCACCACCAGAGACGAATCCACCTACCACGCCGTGATCGACGCCAAGGGCCGCGACGCCCGCTCCGCCGGCAACGCCTCCGCCACGGTGAGCGCTTCCCTGACCCCCGAGGGCCGGTCCGCGACAAGGGTCTCCGTGGACACCGACCTCAAGATCAGCGGAAAGCTGGCCCAGTTCGGCAGCGGCATGATCAAGGAGGTGTCCGCCAAGCTGCTGACCCAGTTCGTAGCCAATCTGGAAGCCAGACTCGCCCCCGACGCCGCCGCTGATCCCGTCCCTGCCGCTGCCGCTGCCGCTGCCGCTGCCGCTGCCGCTGCCGCTGCCGACTCTGCCGCGCCCGCTTCCGGTGCTGCTGCTCCCGCCGCTGTCGCGCCCGCTTCTGCCGCTGCCGCGTCGGCGGCCGCTTCCGCTGTGCCCACATCCGCTTCCCGCGTGCCGGCCTCGTCCCCCGATGCTGAGCCGTCCTCTCCTGCCGCGCCGGCCCCGCCGGTTTCCGAGGCTGCGGTAGCCACCGCCCCCGATGCCGCGACAGCCCTCGGCGAGGTAGCGCCCGCGGCCCCCGAGAGCGCCGCCACCGCCGCGCCCGCGATCGCACCGGACCCGTCCGCGGGCGAGGTGGAGCCGGCCGCCGGTCGCCTGGAGACCGCCGAAGGCACTCCCGAGCCGCTCTCTCCCCTCCGTGTCCCAGGGGCCGACCTTTCCGAGGCCACCACGGCCCTCGCCGCCACGTCCGGGCCCCCCACCTCCACGCCGGCGGCGGTCACGGAGCGAACCCTGCAGACGGAGGAACCGGAAGCGATCGACCTTCTCGCCGTCGCCGGCAGTTCGATCTACAAGCGAGTCATCCCGGTCGCCGTGGGCGCCGTCGTGGCCGCCGCCGTGATCGTCTGGTTCGTTGCCCGCGGCTGAACCCGCCCCGGTGCTGCTGCGCGGCACGGACCGGGCCGCGTTCGCCGTCGCGTTCGTGGCCCGTCTGCGCCGCGCCGGCCTGCGGGTCGGCATCACCGAGACCGACGACCTGGTCCGCGCACTCGCCGCAAGCCCGCCCACATCCCGGACCGTCCTCTACTGGACGGCCCGGGTGACCCTGGTGCGCCGCCACGCTGACCTCGCCGTCTTCGACCGTGTTTTCGCCACGGTGTTCGACGACACCCCACCGCTGCCGCTGAGCCGCTCAGCCGTACCCCCGAGAAGCCGCGACAACACCGTGCACGTCACGGTCCCCGGAACCGGCGACGAGGCCACCGCCGGAGGCGAGGGCTTGCCCTGGGCCACCTTGCCCGCCCCCGTGGCCACCGGTGACGACCCCGGCGACGAGGGCATCGATCTCCCCGAGCTACGCCCCAGCGCACTGGCCGCTCTCGCCGAAGCCCCTTTCGAAGAACTCGACAAGCACCAGACCGAGGCGCTCGGCGCAACACTGAGGGCAGCCCTGACCCACTGGCCGCACCGCCGCGGCCGCCGCCATCGCGCCGACCCGGCGGGCCGCCGGACAGCCCTGCGCGCCACGATCGCCCGCGCTCGCCGGACCGGCTGGGAGGCGATCACCGTGGTCCGTGAACGACCGCTCCCGAGACCACGCCGAGTCGTGATGCTCTGCGACGTGAGCGAGTCGATGCGGGCCCAGGCCGCCGCCTACCTCCAGCTGATGCGCGCGTTCACGACGGTCGCCGACGCCGAGGTCTTCGCCTTCGCCACCGGACTGACCCGCCTGACCGTCCCGCTGCGGCACACCTCCCCCCGGGAGGCGATCGACCGGGCCGGCGCTGCCGTCGACGACCGTTTCGGCGGCACGCGGATCGCCACCAACATCACCGCCCTCCTCGACTCCCACCACGGCGACATCGTCCGCGGAGGGGTGGTCATCATCGCCTCCGACGGTTGGGACAGCGACCCTCCCGAGGCGATGACCCCCGCGATGACCCGCCTGCGTCGCCGCGCACACCGGATCCTCTGGCTGAACCCCCGAGCGGGAACTCCCGGCTGGACCCCCCAGGTGGGCGCCCTGGCCGCGGCCCTCCCGTTCTGCGACCACCTCCTCCCGGCCGCCACGTTCAGCGACCTCACCGAAGCCGTTCACCTCCTACGCGATCTCACCCGCCCCACGACCTCCCGCACTCCCACCGCTTCCCTGGTCCGTTGCCGCTGCATCCGTTGTTCGTGAGCGTGCGCTGACGACCATTGACATGCGGCCTTCGGCGGCGTGGCCCATCGCGCGAATTCCTCCTCACCGCGGGGTCGCGTTCGTGAAGGACACCGGCGAATACTGCGGACATGCCACACCTCAGCCGGGCGACCGCCGCCGCTCCATCCCATAGCGGACTATTTTCGGGACGGCACCACGTTGGAGCTGCGCCCCGACGACCGGCAGCCGAACGGGACGTACGAGAAGAAGGTCCGCTGGCTCGGCGCCGGATACGCCGGTCCGGTCCTGGTACGTGCGGCCCGCATCGACGCCCCTGGTGCGGCCGGCGCCACCTTCTCCTACGTCGGCGAGGAACGCGACGGCGGCCACTATGCCTACCTGATCAGGGAGAACAACGACCTGCCCGCAAGGACGACAGTGGCGGGGCCGGGGTGCTACGCCTACCAGGTGGACGGCGCCACCTTCAGTGTCACGGTCGTCTTCCGGGCTGTCGCCTCGGCCGGGTGAACACCCGGGCCGGGGTGTCCCTGAGGGATCCCCGGCCATGCCGGCGGCACGGTGTCAGAGCGATCCGAAGAAGGCCCGCACGTCGTCGCTGAAGAGCTTCGGCTGCTCGGCGGGGAGGAAGTTGCCGCCGGAGGGAAGCTCCGTCCAGTGGGTGACCGGGGCGTCGCGCTCGGCATAGCGGCGGATCGTGACGTCGGTGACGCCGAGCGCGACACCGAGCGGGACCGTCGACTTCGGCTTGGGCGCCCATGCGGCCGGGTCGTGCGCCACCTCCCAGTAGAGGTTTGCCGATGACCCGGCCGTCCCGGTGAACCAGTACAGGCTGACGTTGGTGAGCAGCAGGTCCCGGTCGACGGCGTCCTCGGGCAGGGTCACGGCCGGGTCGGTCCACTCCTGGAACTTCTCGATGATCCAGGCGAGCTGACCGGCGGGGGAGTCGTGCAATCCGAACGCCAGGGTCTGCGGCCGGGTCGACTGGATGATGTTGAAGCCCATCTTGTCGTCGCGGAACTCCTGCAAGCGGCCAAGCCGGGCCTGCTCGGCCTCGGTCAGGCCGGCGAAGTCGGCAGGATCGTCGGACGGGATGGTGATGTGCCCGTTGACGTGCACGCCGATCACCTTCGCGGGCTCCTGCCGGCCCATCTCGACGGCGGTCGCGCCGCCTCCGCCGGTGCCCTGAACGCCATACCTCTCATAACCCAGCCGTGACATCACCTCGTGGAACGCCGCAGCGGTCCGCCCGGTCGTCCAGCCGGGAGCGGTGAGGGGCCCGGACCAGGCGATGCCCGGGTTGCTCATGAGCACCAGGTGGAAGTGCTCGCGCAGGGCCTCGACCACGGGCAGGTAGAGAGCGAACGAGGCGGGCCAGTCGTGAGTGATCAGCAGCGGGATCGCCGCCGGATCGGTGGATTCGACGTGCGCGAAGTGCAGGGTCTGACCGTCGACCTCGGTGAGGAACTGGGGCAGCGTGTTGAGCCGGGCCTCGGCTGTCCGCCAGTCGAACTCGTCCGCCCAGTAGGCGGCCAGGCCACGCAGGTAGTCCACGGGGACACCGCGCTGCCAGCCCTGGCCGGGGATCTCCGGGGTCCAGCGGGTCCGGGCCAGCCGGTCACGCAGGTCCTGAAGGTCGGCGTCGGAGATGTCGATGCGGAAGGGGCGGATCGCGGTCATGCCGGTTCCTCTCTGTCCTCGGAACGGAATGATTCGTTCCGCAATTAACGTAGCAGACTCCCGCGCCGAACGGAACAGATCATTCCGATCCGCTATACTCGGCGGCATGACGAGCCCGACGTCCGGCCGCGCCCGCCAGGCCGCACGCAACGACGTGACGATCCTGGCGGCGGCGAAAGAGGTCTTCCTGGCCGACAAGCGCGCGCCTGTCGCCGCTGTCGCCGAGCGCGCCGGTGTCGGCATCAGCGCTCTCTACCGGCGCTATGCCGGCAAGGAGGATCTGCTGCGCAAGCTCTGCCACGACGGGCTGCTGACCTTCATCGAGCAGGCCGAGCGCGCCTCCGCCGAGCGCGACGACTGGGCCGCCTTCGAGACGTTCGTGCTCGGCGTCGTCGAGGCCGACGTCCACTCGCTCACCGTGCATCTGGCCGGCACGTTCACACCGACCGAGGAGATGAGCGCCGACGCCGTCCGCGCCGACGAGCTGGCCACCGCCCTCTTCGAGCGGGCCCGGCCACGGATGCGCGCCGAGGTGGTCCCGGCCGATCTGACGATGCTGCTGGAGATGTGCGCGGCGGTCCGGGTGCCCGACCCGGCGCGCACCACGTCGCTGCGCCGGCGCTATCTGGCGATGCTGCTCGACGGGCTGCGGGCCGGCGTGAGTCTTCCCGGCCCCGCGCCCACCCGGGCGGAGCTCAGCTGGCGCTGGATGCCGAGGCCGGACGACCCTGGCGACGGTTCGGGTGGGTGAGGCGATCAGCCGGCGGCGCCGCCCGGGCCGGGCGGTTCCGCGTCAGCTCCAGAGGGTGACGTGGATCGACGGTTTGAAACGGGCCACGTTCACCCCGCTGCCACGCATCATCGCCTGGATGGCGCGGGGCGTCGACGCGAAACGGGCCAGTTCGGCGGCTGCCGACGGCTTCTCCGCCTCGGCCAGTGTCAGCGAGTGCCAGACCTCCTCCAGCGCTGCGTGCGGCCCACAGAATTGGATGAGATGCCCTTTGCGTACCTCGGGGGCAACGGTGAAGGAGAGTGCCGCAGCCACCCCCCGGCCGCGTTTGGCCTCCTCGATGGCGGCCGCGTGGCTTTGGAAGATCTGCTGCCGGTCGTCGGGCACCCCGAGCCGCCGCAGCAGCGTCGGGATGGCCCCGCGGTCGGCCGCGGCCGACGGCCCGAGCAGCCACGTCTGGTCGCGCAGCTGTCGCGGCGACGGCTGGGTCCCGGCCAGCGGATGGTCAGGTCCGGCCACGACGACGACCTTGTAGTGCATGACCGGCCGGCAGCGCACCGCCGGATCGGGGAGCGCCGGTGGCGGCCCGATCGCGATGTCGATGCTGCGCTCGATCAGCGCCTCGGCGAAGGAGCCCGGATTGCGTACGCTCAACTCGACATCCAGGTCGGCGGCCCGGCTCGCGAAGAGCTCGATCAACCCCGGCGCGGAGTGCTCGGCGAACAGCGACGACGCCCCCACCCGCAGCAGCCGCCGTCCCTGGCCGGCCGCGCTCACCTCGAGCACCGTGATGTCCTGCAGCCCGAGCAGTTCGGTGGCCCGGCTGGCGAGCCGCAGCCCGCCCGGCGTGAAGGTGAGCCCGTTCGCCGTGCGCGAGAAGAGCTGGTCGCCGAGCTCCTTGCGCAGTTGTCCGATGTGCAGGGACACCGCCGACTCGGAGACCTCGAGTTGCGCCGCCGCCTGCTTCACCGAGCCGCATCGGACGACGGCGGAATAGGCACGCAACTGTGTGGGGGTCACAGCCCGCAATGTATCGCGATCAACATCGATAGTGCCCCCCACGTCGCACATGGTGACCACACCGGCGATCTCACCGATACCGGGGGCGCGTTCCGCACATACGCTGTCGTGCGCCCGAGCCGAACCGGAGAGGAATCCGCCGATGCCGACCTTCGAGGCCACCGACGGTGTGGAGATCTACTGGGAGCAGTGGGACGGTGACGCCGATCTGCCACCCGTGCTGCTGCACCACGGTTTCATCGCCGACGGCCGGACCAACTGGGTCCTGCCCGGCATCGTCGCGGCGCTGACCGCGACGGGCCGGCGCGTGATCGCCATCGACGCCCGGGGGCACGGCCGCTCGGGCAAGCCGCACGATCCGGCGTTCTACGGCGAGACCCGGATGGCTCAGGACGTCATCACGCTGCTCGACCTGCTGAAGGTGAAGCGGGTCGACGTGGCCGGATACTCGATGGGCGCGATCGTCTCCCTCATCCTCGCCACCAGCGACCCCCGCCTGCGTCGTCTCGTCATCGGCGGCATCGGCTCGGCGGTCGTCGAGCTGGGCGGCGTCGACACCCGGATCATCCCGGCCGAGGCGTTCCGGGAGGCCTTCCGCACCGACGATCCGTCGACCATCACCCATCCGGCAGCGGCCGGTTTCCGTGCTTTCGTGGACGCGGTCGGCGGTGACCGCGCCGCCTTGGCCGCCCAGGCCGCCGCGATCCACGCCGGCCCTCTCCCGCTCGACACGATCGCCGTGCCCACGCTGTTGATCACCGGTCGTGACGACGTCCTGGCCACTCGGCCCGAGCTTCTCGCCAAGGCCATCCCCAACGCTCGCCTGAGCGTCATCGACGGCGACCACCTCGGCGCGGTACGGCAGCCGGCTTTCGCCGACGAGCTGATCACCTTCCTCAACACACGCTGACCCCGATCCGTCCCCGTCCGGGAGGCCGCCGGCCGGGTGGAGACAAGATCTCGCGCAAGATTGTCAACAAAGAAGTGACGGAGCGCGGCGAAGCTCGCAGATCTTGATGGCCCAAGCGCGGTATCGTTTCCGCACCGACGGGCCGGAAGGCCTGAACGTCAGCAGTCCAACGGCAATGGGCGACGGGATCACATGTCTGCGGAGAAGAACCTCACCAGCGTGCGGCGCGCACGGGACACCGGCGAGGGCAAGGACAAGGCGGCCGCGCGCGACGAGCTGCGCACGGCCATCCTGTCCGGGGAGTACATGCCCGGCGAGCGCCTGGTCGAGGCGCAGCTGATCGAGCGGTTCGGGGTGAGCCGGTTCAACATCCGGCTGGCCCTGCAGGATCTCTCCGGCGAGGGCCTGGTGGAGATTCAGCGCAACCGCGGCGCCCAGGTCCGCAAGATCTCGCTCGCCGAGACCATCGAGATCACCCAGGTGCGGATGGTGCTGGAGGGCCTGGTCGCCGCCCAGGCCGCCGAGCGGGTGACCGACGCCCAGGCCAGCGAGCTCGACGAGATCGGCCTGCTGATGCGCCGGGCCGTCGAGTCCGGCGAGTTCCGCCGCTACAGCGACCTCAACCAGCGCCTGCACGGCCTGATCCGGACCATCGCCGGCCACGCCACGGCCGACCGCCTGATCGGCACGCTGCGCGCCCAGCTGGCCCGGCACCAGTTCATGCTGTCCCTGCTGCCGGGCCGCCCGCAGACGTCGTTGCCGCAGCACGAGCGGATCATCACGGCGATCCGTGAGCGCGACCCGGCCCGCGCCGAGACGGCGATGCGCGAGCACATCGCCAGCGTCATCGAGGTCCTCAGGTCACTCGAGGAGACCGGCGGCCACCCTTAGGCGACCGGCGGGGTGCCGTGGGTGTGGAACGACTCGATCGTCTTCAGCCCCCATGCCTGACCCTTGGCCCGTTCGGCCTCGGTCCAGGTGATCACCTCATGGTCCGGGGCGAGCAGCAGGCGGGCGCCGGCGTTGCAGAGTTCGATGCGGTTGCCGCCGGGCTCCCACACGTACAGGAAGAAGGTCTGTTGAATGGCGTGTTTGTGTGGCCCGGTCTCGATGTGCACGCCGGCCTCGAGGAACACGTCGGCGGCCCGCAGGATGTCCTCGCGCGTGTCGGTGGCGAACGCCACGTGGTGCAGACGCCCCTCGGAGCCGGTCCAGTCGCGGGTGTAGACGAGGTCGTAGGACTTGTCGGTGAACGTGTACCAGACCGCGGCCTTCGTCCCGTCGTCGAGCACGATCTGCTCGCTGGCCCGCCCGGTCAGCGCCCCGGCCAGGAACTCCTCGTTGCGCGGCACGTCCCGGGCCAGGTAGTTCACGTGGTCGAGCCGCCGCACGTTGGCGCCCCGGCCGGGGAAGCGCGCGGCCTGGTTCTTCAGTGACGGCCGGGTCGCGTCCGACGCCACGTACCGCTTCGTCTCGTAGTACAGGCCGAACGGATGCCCGTCCGGGTCGGTGAAGTGGAAGACCGGACCGTACCCCGGCTCGTCCCTGCTCCACCCCTGCCCGAGGCCGGCGGCCTCGATGTCGCCGGCCCGCCGCTCCAGGGCCTCCGGGCTGCGGGCCCGCAGCCAGGTCCGGCCGATGCCGGACGTGCCCGCGCCGGTGACCTTGACGGTGAAGCTCTCGTAGTCGTCCCAGGCGTGCAGGTACGCGCTGTCGCCGCGGCGCTCGACGACCTCCATCGCCATCTGGTCGGTGAAGAACCGGACCGTGTCGTCGAGGACCGGCGTCAGCAGCTCCACCGCGGAGACGTGCGCGATGTCGCGGATCTTCTCAGCCATGGACGATGGCTCCTTCCGTGTTGCGACGGGGATGGACCCGCCCCTCCATGATCAGGCGGGCGGTGCTGACGATCGCCGAACGGCCCGCCTCGAGGTCGATGACCACGTCGGTGAAACCGGTCGGATGCTCCAGCCGGAACGTACCGGTGGCGCCGGTGTACGCGACGCTTCCCGGCATGGCGGCCGCGGCGCCGACGGTCACCGCGGCGAGAACGCCGATCGAGGCATGCACGCGACGAGGGATGAACATCCGCGTGGCGAGCGAGCCACCGTTCGCCGGCGGCGAGATCAAACACATTTTCGGTACGGTCGTCGCGCTCACATCGCCCAGTTGCATGAGCGTGCCGGCGGTCCTCCGCAACTGCTCCACCCGGCGGCACAGACGGGTGTCCGCCTCCAGCTCGGCCGGGGTCTCGCGCCCCGTGACTCCGAGCGACCTCGCGGACATCAGCACGACCGGCATCCCGTTGTCGATCAGCGTGGCCGGCACCCCGTCCAGGTCGTCGAGGACCCGCCCGGTCGGCAGCAGCCCGGGCGCGACCGACCCGGCCGTGTCCCGGAACTCCACCTCGATCCGCGCCGCCGTCCCCGGGACCCCGCTCAGCGCCGTGTCCCCGGCGTAGGTGACCCGCCCGTCCGGGGTGGGCACCGAGACGACGGCCAGCGCTCCGGTGTTGACCATGCGGACCCGGACCGGGGTGACGTCACCGGCGACCGGGACCAGGCCGCGCTCGATCGCGAACGGCCCGACCCCGGCCAGGATGTTCCCGCACGGCTGCTCGGCGCCGACCCGCGGCTGATCCACCTGCACCTGCAGGAACAGGTAGTCGACGTCCGCCTCCGGATCGCCGGACCGGCTGACCACCGCGACCTTGCTGGTCAGCGGGTGCCCGCCCCCGATGCCGTCGATCTGCCGCGGATCCGGCGAGCCCATCACCGACAGCAGCAGCGCGTCCCGGTCCGCCGTGCCGGCCGGCAGGTCCGAGGCCAGGAAGTACGCCCCCTTGGACGTCCCGCCCCGCATGATCACGACCGGGACGCTCACGGCTCGTCCACGTAGACGACGCCCAGCTCGGCCAGCAGCGGCCGCAGCCGGTACATGTCGAGCCCCAGCTCCCCGCCGGCCAGCCGGGCCCGCTTGGACGCCTCGTTCGCGATCCGGTCCCGCGCCGCCTCCAGCACGTCCGCGGCGCGCTCGTGCGGGACAACCACGACACCGTCGTCGTCGGCCACGATCGCGTCACCGGGACGGATCGTCTGCCCGCCCACCACGATCGGGATGTTGACGGACCCCGGGCTGGCCTTGACCGTCCCCTGGGTGCTGACCGCCCGGGACCACACCGGGAACCCCATCTCCCGCAGCTCGGCCACGTCCCGTACCCCGGCGTCGAGGACCACCCCGATCGCGCCGTGTGCCCGTAACGACGTGGCGAGCAGGTCGCCCAGCATCCCGTCGGCCGACCGTGACGTGGTCGTGACGACCACGACGTCACCGGGCCGTACCTGCTCCACCGCCGCATGGATCATCAGGTTGTCCCCGGGATGGCAGGACACCGTCACCGCGCTCCCGGCGATCCGCGCCCCCGCCTGGATCGGCCGCAGCCCGGGGGAGACCGCCCCGCGCCGCCCGTCCGCCTCGTGCACGGCCGACGCCCCGGCCTCGGCCAGCCCGGCCAGCACACCGGCCGGCACCCGCTTCGAGGTCCGGACCACCACGTGCCGCGCCGTCACGACAGCTCCCGCGTGACCTGCGGGTAGAGCCGCATGTACGCCTCCGCGTAGGTGTCGTTCGGCAGCCCCAGGTTCGGGCCGGAGTTGCGCGACGCCTGCAGGCCACGCCGGCTGCCCAGCTCGGTGTAGTACGTGTGCAGGTGCTTCTGGGCGGCGAGGATCTGCATCGCCGCCCGCTTGACCTCCCACACCGGGGTGATGTCGAGCAGCACGTTCGGCACGAAACCGCACTGCTCCGGCTGGTGCGGCTCGAAACTGAACACCGGCGGCGCCCCGATCACCTCGCCCGGCCCCTCGACACCGGGCGCCTGCGCCAGGACGCGGGCTTTCAGAGCGATGGCGTGGGCGAACGCGTGATCACCGTTGTACGGGTCGGCCGCCGCGTGGGTCAGCACCACACCCGGTTGCACCTCCCGGTACAGGTCGATCAGGCCCTGCAGCAGCTGCGGCGTCTCGACCAGCGGGTAGTCGTCGGCGTCGAAGAACCGGATCTCCGCGCCCAGCGCCTTCGCCGCCTGCTCGGCCTCGGCCCGCCGATGGTCCTTGACCTGCTGCAGCGTGTACCCCTTGCGCCAGAGCGAGGCCGACTCGCCGCGCTCGCCGAAGCTCATGCATCCGATCACCACGCGCTGACCACGGGACGCCGCGAGGGCGATCGCGCCGCCGGCACGCCAGACGAAGTCACCGGGGTGAGCGGTGAGCACCACTGTCGAATCGGTCATCGCGTCTTCCCATCCGATTTCCAGCAAAATTGTCGACGATCCGCGCGGAGGAGCATTGCCTGAGGCGCGGGTTCCGTGGCCGAGCGTAGGCCACCCCGGTCGTCGCGACAATTGTTGACAATCGTGTCGCCGCCTTGGAACACTCGCGACCGGCTCCCGGCGCCGCCACGGCACCACCCGACACCCGGCCGCCTGTCCCGGCGACGCGCCACCACGGGTGCCGGCCCGCCCCACGTCAGGAGGCTCCACCATGAAAGCCCTCACCCGGCCCTCCCGAGTTGACGGCCTCCTACCGGCAGAGCCTCCTGGTCGAGGCCCTTTCACGACGGGCTTCCGGCACGCGGGACGCTCTGCCGTGCCGGTCTCCGAGGCGCCGGGCGTTCCGGTGGAGGCGTTGTCATGACGGTCTCCGGAACTCCCGCCGGGCCGGTGATCGCCGTCCTCGGGCTCGGCGAGGCCGGCAGCCTGATCGCCGCCGACCTGGTGGCGGCCGGCGCGACCGTGCAGGGCCACGACCCGGCGACGCCGGCGCCGGCCGGGGTGCGAGCCGCGGACAGCGACGCCACCGCCGTGGCGGGCGCGTCGATCGTGCTCAGCGTCAACAGCGCCGCCGACGCCGTGGACGCGCTGCGTGACTCGCTGCCCGTACTGGCCCCCGGCGTGATCTGGGCCGACCTCAACACCGCGGCGCCCGGCCTCAAGGAACGACTCGCCGCACTCGGCGGCCGGACGGTACGGGTGGTCGACGTGGCCCTGATGTCCCCGGTCCCCGGCCGTGGCCTGCGCACCCCGATGACCGCCAGTGGCCCGGCCGCCACCGAGCTGGCCGGCGTGCTCGGCGGATACGGCGCGTCGGTGGAGGTGCTGGACGGCCCGGTCGGCGCGGCCGCCACTCGCAAACTGCTGCGCAGCGTCTTCTACAAGGGCATGGCCGCCGCCGTGATCGAGGCACTGGAAGCGGCCCGGGCGGCGGGGCTGGAGAAGTGGCTGCGCGACATCGTCCGCGACGAGCTGGTCCGCAGCGACGCCGGCACCCTGGACCGCCTGGTCGACGGCTCCCGCAAGCACGCCGTCCGCCGCCGTGAGGAGATGGCCGCCGCCACCGAACTCCTCACCGATCTGGGCATCCGGCCCCGCGTGGCCCCCGCCGCCCGGGACGTCCTGGAGTCCCTGATCCCCCGGCGCCCCACCCCCTGAGCCGCGGGGTGCACGGATCCGGCCGTCGGGGAGGTGGGCAGCAGCCCGGCGCGCGCGGCCGGGCCGCGAGGGGCCGCCCGTCTCGCGGTGTGGCTCACGGTTGTCCTAGTGGCCGTACCCCGCATGGGTCTCGGCGGCCATGTCCAGCAACGTCTCCACCGCGGCGGCGGGGTCCGGCGGAGGCGGGATCGGCGCCGGATCGGCGCAGCGGGCCAGCAGCAGGTCGATCAGGGCGGCCCGGTGGATGATCGCGGAGGCGTCGAGGGCGCCCGGCAGGATGCGTATCTCGACGGTGTCGCGGATCGGGGTGTCGGTCAGCACCTGGGTGAGGTTGACGTCGAAGAACTTGGTGAGGCCGCCGTCGGTGGCGGCTCGGCGCAACTCCTCGGTGGTCGGCCTGCCGGCGACGGCGGTGACCAGCGGCGCCGGGAGCGGCGCGAGCCGGCGGCAGGCCGGGTTGGTGGCCAGCACCTCGCGCAGCGCCTCCCGGTAGTGGGCGAACAGCCGCACCACGTTGGCCAGGGCGTCCGCCGCGCGGAACGGCGCGCCGTCGACGTGCAGGTGCACGGCCGCCTCATGAGGGACGGTGAAGCCGAGGTCGCGGGCGGGTTCGAGCAGTTCGGCGAGCGCGGCGTGATGGTTCGCGGCGATCGGTGGGGTGACGATCTCGCAGGGGCGTTCGCGTTCGCCGCCGGCGGGGGAGGCGAGGGCGACCGTCGCGCCGGCCGGGTCGTCGAGCCGGAAGATCCGGCCGTGCTGCTGGACCGTGGTGCCCCACAGGCGGGCCGCCGGTGCGAGCACGTCGGGCAGGTGGGCGCCGGGATCGCACTGCAGCGCGAGCAGGCGCAGCAGCCGGGTGTCGTCGGTGAGGATCCGGTGCCAGCCCGGGACGGCCGGGGACCGCGGGTCGAGACCGTGCAGCAGGGTGACGTCGTCGACGAGCGTGCAGAGCAGCTCCCCGCCCGGCCGGCGCACCTCGAAACCTTGCGTGAGATGCAGGAACCGTCCCAGCCCGGGAACCAGCGACGGCTCGCTGTCGTGGTGCCACACCGGCCGGACGCTGCCCCCGCAGCGTCCGGCCAGATCCATGGCCAGGGTGCGTCGGCTGACCCCGGGCGGGGCCATCAGCTCGATCTCGAAGCCGATCCGCCGGCGCAGCTCCGGGGTCACGGCTGGATCGGCAGCGTCTCGCCGGCCTGGATCCGTCGGCCGGCCTCGACCTTGGCGTCGTACGTGTCGTCGAGTTTCCAGAGTTTCGCCAGCTTCTCGGCGTCCTCGCCGTCGTAGCCGGCGTCCCAGAAGACGTTCGCCAGGCGGGCCTTGTTACCCTCCTCGACCTGCTTCGGGTCGGGCTTGACCCCGCCCGGCAGGGTCTCCCCGGCGAGCAGGCGCTTGCCCGCCTCGGCCTTGGCCGAGCCCGGGTCGTCGAGTTTCCACAGCTTCGCCAGCACGACCGCGTCGTCCCAGTCGTAGCCCTGCAGGAAGAACTCCTCGGTCTGCCGGGACAGCTCAGTGTCCTCCGGCTCCCCGGTGGTGGGCTCGTCGGTGTTGGGTTTGGCGGTGACCGGCAGTGTCTCGTTGGCCAGCAGCTTGCGCCCGGCGACGGCCTTGACCTGGGCGATCTGGTCACCCGGCAGGTTCCACAGCTTGGCCAGCTCGACCGCGTTGTCGTAGCCGAAACCGGCCTCGAAGTAGGCGGCGAGACCCGCCTTGGTCTCCTCGTCGGTGAGCGGCGCGGCCGGGTCGATCGTCGCGATCGGGGCGGCGACCTCGAAGGCGGGCGCGTTGGTCGCGGCCGGGGAGGCGGGCAGGATCGCCGGGAGCTGGGTGATGCCCGCGATGAGGCCGGCGCTCAGCGCCACCCCGCCCGCGGCCTGCACGCCGAACCGGCGCCACCGGTATTTCTTCGCCAGCTCCTCGACGCGGGCGTAGACCGCTGCGGGGTCCGGCGTCTCGGTCTCGTGCTTGGTGAAGGCTTCGCGCAGCCGGTCTCCGTGCTCGTTCACGACCTCTCCTCGGCGTGGACTCGAATCTCCGACTGCTGATCGAGCCGGAGGATCTGCAGTGCCCTCGACGCGTGGCTGCGCACCGTGGCGGGAGCGCACCCCAGCAGATCGGCGATCGCGTCGTCGTCCAGCTGCTCGTAGTAGCGCAACACCAGCACCGCCCGCTGCTTGCGCCCGAGGGCGGCAAGCCGGTGCCAGAGCGCGTCGGCCTCGACCACACCGTCGGCGTGGTCGCGGACCCCGCCGCGAGCGTCGTCGATCTCGATCAAGCGTTCCCCGGCCGCGTGGATGTGCCGCACCGCCCAGCTGCGCCGCCACGACAGGTACTCGTTGAGCACCATGCGCCGCACATACGCCTCGGGCGACTCCGCGTCGCTGATGCGTTTCCACCGGACCTGGGCCCGCGCCAGCACCTCCTGCACGACATCCTGGGCCAGATCCCGGTCGCCGGTGAGGACGACCGCGTACCGGAGCAGGCTTGGCAGGCGGGCCAACGCGAATTGCTCGAAGGTCACTCCCCATGGACGCATCCGGGCCACGATCTGTGCAGTCCCTTCCCGAGATTTTCCAACGAGCGTACGTGACGGCCGTCCCCGGACCTCCGGGATGTTCACGTACGGCCGCCGGCTGCCGATGAGAGAGGCCGACCCGACCAGCCGTGAACGGGCGTCCCGGAGAGGTGAATGATGAGCAACGGTGCAGCTGGAGTGATGTCGGTTCCAGGGGCCGGAGGTCTGGCCGGCGTCGAGCTGCCGGCGATCGGTGACCCCGTCTTCCTGGTCCTCGGCGACGGAGTGAACCTCCGGTCGAAGCTCGAGTCGATCGACGGCGACACGTTCAGCGTGGCCGCCCCGCTGGAGACCACCGGCCTCGCGATGTTCGAGCCCGGCCAGGAGTTCGAGATCTTCTGGGCGCCGCCACGGACCCGCGTGGTGCTGCCCTGCCGCCTCGTCGTGGTGTCCGGCAGCGCCCCGCTGCGCTGGATCCTCACCCCGTCGGGCGCCGCCCGGCACGACAACCGCCGGGAGTTCGTCCGTGGCGGCGCCGGCGCCGTCGTGCACCTGGACGCCGAGGTCAGCGGCCAGCCGGCCGAGGGTGTCCTGCTGGACATCAGCGAGGGCGGCCTGCGCTGCTGGATCGACGAGGCCACCTCGCTCACCCAGGGCGACCGGGTCGAGGCGACGGTGTGGCTGGGCACCGCCGAGGCGAAGCTCAGCGGTGTGGTCCACAACGTCCGGGACGCTCCGCACGGCGACCCCGGCCAGCACCTGATCCTCACGTTCGACACCAAGGAGGAGCTGGCCCGGACGATCCGCCAGTACATCCTGGCCTGGGAGATCGGCGAGCGCCGCCGCAACAAACGAACCGCCTGAACAGCCGGACGCCGCCGGGTCCGGGCCGGACCCGGCCCGGGTTCAGCGGCGGCGGCGCAGGGCGGTGCCGATGACCAGGATGGCGGCGAGGCCCAGCAGCTGCCCACCCGCGACGATCCGGTTGACGTCGAGCGCCGGACGCCAGTGCGCGTCCCCGTCGCGGATCACGAACACCCCGGCCGGGCGTGCGGTGAAGCCGAACCCGCCGCCCGAGCCCTCCCCGTCGACCTTGTCGCCGCCCTCGGGGGAGCCGCTGCCGGCGCCCCCGCCCCCGCCGCCGCGGATCACCGCGACCGGGACGACGGTGACGCCGTCCCGTTCGATCGGCTCGCCGAAGACACGTCCCGCGGTGGAGGTCCCGGTCCGCGCGTGCTCGAGAATCTCGGTGGCGCTGGGCTTGAACGGCATGGTGAACACCCTTCGTGTCGAAGTCCTCCACCCAGGGTCCGTCAGCCGGTCAACCGGCGCAGCCCCGATCACGACCCGACCGGCCCCGTGCTCCCGCGAATCACCAGCCGGGTGGCGACCAGATCGGTGCCGGCGCCCGTCGGCTCGTCGTGGATCTGGCGCAGCAGCGCGTCCACGCAGCGCCGCCCGACCTCGGCGAAGTCCTGGTGGACGGTGGTAAGCGGGGGCAGATAGGACCCGGCGTCGGCGATGTCGTCGAACCCGACCACGCTGACGTCGGCCGGCACCCGCCGGCCACGCTCGTGCAGGGCCCGCAGCACGCCGAGCGCCATCTGGTCGTTGGCGGCGAAGATGGCCGTGCAGTCCGGGTCGGCGGCGAGCCGCAGCCCCGCGTGATAGCCCGAGTCGGCCGACCAGTCCCCGCGCTCGGGGGCCGGGACGGGCCGCCCGGCCTCCTCGAGGACCCGGCGCCAGGCGCCGGCGCGCCGCTCGGCGGCGAACGACTCGGCGGGGCCGGCGACGTGCCAGACGGTACGGTGCCCGAGCGCGAGCAGATGCCGGACGGCCTGCCGCGCCCCGTCGGCCTGGTCGGTGTCGACGACCGGGTAGCGGTCGCCCGCGTCGGAGTCGACGACGACCACGTGCACGCCGGGCGGGATGGCGACGGCCGACGCGTCGAGCAGGTGCACCTCGATGATCAGGACGACCCCGTCGACGGCGAGCTCACCCATCCTGGTGAACGCTCCCATGACGTTGTCCTGGGTGGCCGCGCCGACCGGGATGAGGGTTATCGCGTAGCCCTCGGCGGCGGCGTGGGTGGCGATCGCCTCGACCGTGCGGCTGTTGCCGATGGACGACAGCCCGAACAGGATGACGCCGATCGTGTTGAAGCGCCCGTAGCGCAGCGACCGGGCCGCGCTGTTGGGCCGGTAGCCGAGCTCGCTCATGGCGGCGAGCACGTGCTCACGGGTGGTGTCGACGACGCCGGCCGCGCCGTTGGCGACGCGCGAGACGGTCTGCGAGGAGACTCCGGCGAGGCGGGCCACGTCGGCCATGGAGACGCGCTGCTTGCGACGCCCGCCGGGGACGTCCGAGGCGGCACGGAGCCGGGGCGGTTCGATCGTGATCATCTCCTTGACCGTGATTTGTGGCCCGTGCCACTATACGGCAGTCATGTTTACGTAAACATGACGCTCATGTTTACGTAAACATCCTCGGGAGGGGGCAGGCGTGACCCGTCGTTCATGGATCGGGTGGCAATTCACCGGTCCGTTCCTCGCGGTCTTCGGACTGGTCTTCCTGGCGCCCATCGCGTATGCGGCTTACCTCAGCGTCTTCCGCACCAGACTGGTCGGCGGCACCAGCTTCGTCGGCTTCGAGAACTACACCAAGGTTTTCGGCGACCCGCAGTTCTGGGAGGCGCTCACCCGCGTCTCGCTGTTCCTGCTGGTCCAGGTGCCCATCATGCTGGGACTCGCCCTGCTGGTGGCGCTGGCGATCGACAGCGGCCGGCTCTACGGGGCCGGGTTCTTCCGGGTCGCGATCTTCCTGCCGTACGCCGTGCCGGCCGTGGTGGCCGCCCTGATGTGGGGCTTCCTCTACGGCACCCGGTTCGGGCTGGTCGGCAACATCAACGAGCTGTTCGGGATCACCCTGCCCGACCCGCTGTCGCCGGACCTGATCCTGGCCAGCATCGGCAACATCGTGACCTGGGAGTTCGTCGGCTACAACATGCTCATCCTGTACTCCGGCCTCCGGGTCGTGGACACCGCGCTCTACGAGGCGGCCGCCATCGACGGGGCCGGGCAGTTCCGGATCATCCGGGCCATCAAGCTGCCGGCGCTGCGGGGTCCGCTGGTGGTGGCCACCGTGTTCTCGATCATCGGCAGTTTCCAGCTGTTCAACGAGCCGCAGATCCTGGACACGCTGGCGCCCAACTCGATCACCACCTACTTCACCCCGAACATCTACGCGTACCAGCTGTCCTTCGCCGGGCAGCAGGTCAACTACTCGGCGACGGTCGCCCTGGTGATGGGTCTGGCGACCATGGTCGTGGCGTACCTGTTCCAGGGACGTGCCTTGAAGGGGGCGGCCTGAGTGTCCACCACGCCCACCGT
This sequence comes from Actinoplanes philippinensis, assembly GCF_900113015.1. Taxonomy (GTDB): domain Bacteria; phylum Actinomycetota; class Actinomycetes; order Mycobacteriales; family Micromonosporaceae; genus Actinoplanes; species Actinoplanes philippinensis. Next base: position 299,579 of record NZ_FONV01000001.1, on the reverse strand, counting down.
CCGGGCGGCGGCGCAGAGCCCGGGCCGCTCCCGCAAACCGGTCACCGTACGGGCGTCGGTCAGCAGGCCACGCCGCAGCGTGACCCTCACGATCGTCACCGGCCTGATGCTGGCGTACACCCTGTTGCCGTTGATCTGGCTTCTGATCAGCTCGACCAAGACGCAGTCGGATCTGCTCGGCACGTTCGGCCTCTGGTTCTCCGGCGACTTCGCGCTGTTCGACAACATCGGGCGCGCGTTCACCTACCAGGACGGCATCTTCGGCCGCTGGCTGCTGAACACCGTGCTCTACGTGCTGGTCGGCGCCGGGGGAGCGACCCTGCTGGCGGCCCTGGCCGGCTACGGGCTGGCGAAGTTCGACTTCCTCGGCCGCCGGGCGGTGTTCGCCCTGATCCTCGGCGGCATCGCGGTCCCGCCGACCGCGCTGGCCGTGCCGACGTTCCTGATGTTCGCGAAGATGGGGCTGACCGACACCCCGTGGGCGATCATCATCCCGTCGCTGGTGTCGCCGTTCGGCCTCTACCTGATGTGGACGTACTCCAGCGAGGCCGTGCCCAACGAGATCCTCGAGTCCGCCCGGGTGGACGGCGCCGGCGAGTTCCGCAGCTTCTTCAAGCTGTCCCTGCCGTTGCTCGCTCCCGGCCTGGTCACGGTGCTGCTGTTCAACATCGTCGCGACCTGGAACAACTTCTTCCTCCCGCTGATCATGCTGAAGGATGCCGACCTCTACCCCCTCACGCTGGGTCTCTACCAGTGGAGCAGGCAGGCCACCACGGTCGGCGGCGACGTCGTCTACGACCTCGTGATCACCGGTTCGCTGCTCACCATCGTCCCCCTGACCGTGGCGTTCCTGCTGCTCCAGCGTTATTGGCAGTCAGGTCTGGCCGCGGGCAGCGTCAAGCAATAACGGAAGGGATTGCGTCAATGTCGATCACCCGCCGGCGCGCGCTCCTCGGCGCCGCCATGTCGATAACCCTGCTGGCCACCGGCTGTTCGAGCTCCGATGAGGGCACGGACGGCACGGCGGCCCCGACCAGCGTCTCCGAGGCCGACATCAAGGCCGCGCTGGACGCCGGGGGCACCATCAACGTGTGGGCGTGGGACACCACGATCACCAAGGTCGCCGCCGACTTCCAGACCAAATACCCCAAGGTCAAGGTCAACCTCACCAACGCGGGTACGGGCAACGACCAGTACACGGCCCTGCAGAACGCGATCACGGCCGGCACCGGTGTTCCCGATGTGGCGCAGATCGAGTACTACGCGCTCCCGCAGTTCGCGCTGGCCAAGTCGGTCGTGGACCTGAACACGTACGGCGCCGCCGCGCTCAACGGCACGTTCACCCCGGGCACCTGGAACGCGGTCCACGCCGGCGACAAGATCTACGGCTTCCCGATCGACTCCGGGCCGATGGCGCTCTTCTACAACAAGGAGGTGTTCGACAAGCACCAGATCGCGGTGCCGACCACCTGGGAGGAGTACGCGGCCGCCGCCGAGAAGCTGCACACCGCCGACCCGAAGGCGTACATCACCAGCGACTCCGGTGACGCCGGCTTCACCACCAGCCTCATCTGGCAGGCCGGCGGCAAGCCGTACCAGGTCAACGGCACCGACGTCACGGTCAACTTCGCGTCCGACCCGGGCGCCCAGAAGTTCGCGGCGCAGTGGCAGAAGCTGATCGACAAGAAGCTTCTCTCGCCGGTCCCGGGCTGGACCGACGAGTGGTACAAGGGCCTCGGCGACGGCACCATCGCCACCCTGGTCACCGGCGCGTGGATGCCGAGCAACCTGGAGAAGGGCGCGGCGCCCGCGAACGGCAAGTGGCGGGTCGCCCCGATGCCGCAGTGGGAGGCCGGCGGCAAGGCGACCGCGGAGAACGGCGGCAGCTCGCTCGCCATCCCGGAGAAGGGCGCCAGCAAGACCCTGGCGTACGCGTTCCTGAAGTACGCCGCGGTCGACGAGGGCGCGCAGACCCGCATCGACGACGGCGCGTTCCCGGCCACCACCAAGCACCTCGCCGCCCCGGAGTTCCAGAACAAGGAGTTCCCGTACTTCGGCGGCCAGAAGGTCAACGAGGTGCTCGCCGCCTCCGCCGGGCAGGTCGTCACCGGCTGGTCGTACCTGCCCTTCCAGGTCTACGCCAACAGCATCTACGGCGACACCGTCGGCAAGGCGTACATCGGCCAGGGCAGCCTGACCGACGGTCTGAAGGCCTGGCAGGACGCGTCGGTCAAGTACGGAACCGAACAGGGCTTCACAGTTAAATGACGCAAAGCAACGAGACGACCCGGCGCTGGCTTCGCCGCGCCGGGTCGGCGCGTCTGGAGTTCGGCGCGGACTACAACCCCGACCAGTGGCCCCGCGAGGTCTGGGACGACGACGTACGGGCGATGCGCGAGGCCGGCGTCACCATCGTCTCCCTCGCGATCTTCTCCTGGGCCCGGCTCGAGCCCCGCGACGGCGAGTACGACTTCGCGTGGCTCGACGAGGTGATGGACCTGCTGCACGCCGGTGGGATCGCCGTCGACCTGGCCACCGCCACCGCCTCGCCGCCGCCGTGGCTGACCCGCAAGCACCCGGAGATCCTGCCGGTGACGCGGACCGGCGAGACGCTCTGGCCGGGCGGCCGTCAGCACTGGCGGCCCACGTCGCCGGTCTTCCGGGAATACGCTCTCCGGCTGGCCGGTGAGCTGGCCGGTCGGTACGCCGCCCACCCGGCGCTGGTGGCCTGGCACGTCAGCAACGAGCTGGGCTGCCACAACGTCTACGACTACTCCGACGACGCGGCGGCCGCCTTCCGCCACTGGCTGCGGGCCCGCTACGGCACCGTCGAAGCGCTCAACCAGGCGTGGGCGACCGCGTTCTGGTCGCAGCGCTACGACGACTTCGAGGAGGTGCTGCCGCCACGGCTGGCCGCCTCGTACCCGAACCCGACCCAGCAGCTGGACTTCAAGCGGTTCTCCTCGGACGCGCTGAAGGACCACCTGATCGCCGAACGCGACCTGCTCCGGCGGTTCACCCCGGACGTGCCGGTCACCACGAACTTCATGGTGATGGGCGAGACGAAGGGGATGAACTACGCCGACTGGGCCGCCGAGCTAGACTTCGTCTCCAACGACCACTACGTGCTGCCCGGCCCGCAGGCCCGCGACGAGCTCTCCTTCTCGGCCAACCTGACCGGCAACATCGCCGGCGGGCGCCCGTGGTTCCTGATGGAGCACTCGACGAGCGCGGTCAACTGGCAGCCGGTCAACGTCGCGAAGAAGCCGGGCGAGCTGGAACGGGACTCGCTCACCCACGTCGCGCACGGCGCCGACGCGGTCTGCTACTTCCAGTGGCGCCAGTCGCGGGCCGGCGCCGAGAAGTACCACTCGGCGATGCTGCCGCACGCCGGAACCGACAGCGACGTCTTCCGCGACGTGGCCGCGCTGGGCGAACGGCTGCGGCAGCTGGCCCCGATCGCCGGCTCGCACCGGGCCCGGGCGGCCGTCGGCATCGTCTTCGACTGGGAGTCGTGGTGGGTGGCCGAGCACGACTCGCACCCCACCGAGCGGCTGCGCTACCGGCAGGAGGCGCTGGACTGGTACACGGCGCTGCTCGACGCCGGGATCCGGGTGGACGTGCTCCCGGCCGGCGGGCCGCTGGAGGAGTACCGGATGCTGATCGCCCCGATCCTGCACGTCGTCCCGGCCGCGCTGGCCGGCCGGCTGCGGGACTGGGTGAACGGCGGCGGGCACCTGGTCACCACGTACTTCTCCGGGATCGTCGACGAGAACGACCACGTCTGGCTCGGCGGATACCCCGGAGCGCTGCGTGAGCTGCTGGGCATCCGGATCGAGGAGTTCGGGCCGCTGCTCGACCACGAGAGCGCCGAGCTGGACAACGGCACGACCGGCACGATCTGGACCGACCGGATCGACGTGACCGGGGACGGGGTGGAGGTGCTGGCCCGGTACAAGACCGGGGACCACGCGGAACGGGCGGCGGTGACCCGGCGGCGGGTGGGACCCGGGTCGGCGGCGTACGTCTCCACCCGTCTCGGCCCGGACGGGATCGGCGCGCTGCTGCCCGGCCTGCTCGGCCCGGCCGGGGTGCGCAGCGAGCTGCCCGCCGGGCTGGGCGGCCGGGTCGAGCTGGCGGTCCGCGGCGACCACTGGTTCCTGATCAACCGCACCGATGAGCCGGTGGATCTCGGCGACCTGCCGGGCGCCGGGATCCTCCCGCCACGTGGGGTGACAGTCATCGGCAAGCAGTGAGGGGCCTGACCGGCCCCGGCCGGATGGGCCGGCCGGGGTCGGTCAGAGCGCGTTCCGCGGGATGAAGGCCGTGGCCTGTTCCGCGGCGGTCTGGACGATCTTCAGCAGACCGTTGTCGGCGACCACGTGGTGGCGCGGATAGTTCGTCGACCGGAGCACCAGTGCGGCGCCCTGTCGAATCGTCACGGGACAGAAAGTCGCGTCCTGGCGGAATAGCGCGGAGCCGTCGTTCCTGTCTAGCCGTATTTCGAAATTTCGATGGCGCAGATAATACCCGGGAAAGTTTACGGATTCGAGCGAGACACAGCTTCCGTCGCCGAGTCCGGTGCGTACCCGGAAGGCCGAGTCGGCGCTGCCGGACGCGCTCACCGCCTCCAGCCGGCCGCGGAAGTCACGGTGCCGCACCCGGTGCCCGGGCCGGTCGGCCGCCTCCAGCCCGACCGTCGATCCGACGCTTAGCCGGACCGGCGGCGGGGCCGGCGGCCGTGTCGTGGGCTGCGTCGTGGCGGGTGGTTTCGTGGTGGTTCGCGTCGCCACCGGCGACGTCTCCGGCGGTGCCGGATCAGGCGGTACGACAGTGTCCGGCGGCGTCGTGCTCGTGATCGACGGCTGCACGCTGACCGGCACCTCTGCCGAGGCCGGAGGCGGTGGGAAGGCCGGCAGGCCGTCATCCGGGGCGGACGGGACGGTGAACTCGGCGGCGACCGGCTCGGTGCCCCGGGAGGCGTCCAGGACCACGGCTATCGCGGCGGTCGCCGCGCAGGCGAGACAGAGGGCGGCGGCGAGGACGAGGCGGGGCCGCCACGTGCCCTCGCCACGCAGGCGGGGGAAGGGGTCGCGGGCGTACGGGGCGCTGGTGTGGGGGCGGGCGGTGGGCCGGATCGGCCCGGCGGCGCCGCCGCCGGGTGAATAGGGCGGAATCCAGCCGCCGACCCGTAGACCGTTACGGGCGTCGTCTTCCGGCATCAATTTCGCTTCCGTGGGGGATCGTTCACAGAGAATCACTTAAGGATTCGATAAGGATCTACACGCTCGGGGCATCTGAGGGCAAGAGGAAACGATGTCCTAATTTGTTGGGAGCGCTCCAATCGAACCGAACGGGCCGCACATCCGTATCACCGGCGTGGAGTCCTGCCGTGCGCCTCGAGGAGAGCTACGTGGACAGTCCTGCCGTCTCTGACACCGACCGCCCGGGTGGTGACGACCCAGCGGTCGTCGAGCTGGTCATCACCGGACCCTCCGAGAGCGGGCCGAGCCTGCCCGACATCTCCGAGTACTGGCCCGACGCGCCGCACCGGGTGGGGCCGCCCGCCGACCACTACGAGCCGGAGGGCGCCGAGGCGGTCCGTACCGAGCCGGCCTGGGCGCCCCGCGCCGCGACGCGCCCCGCCGAGCGTCCCACCGTCGAGCGGCCCACCATCGAGCTGCACCTGGCCGAGAGCCGCCGCCGTGCCGCCTCCGGCAAGCCGATCGCCGCCCTGGCCGCCGCGATTCTGCTGGCCGGCGGCCTGGCCTGGTACGCGACCCGCCCCACCGACCCGACCGCCGCCCCGGTGCTGACCGTCCCGACCGCGACCGGGCCGGCCGCCGAGGCCCCGGCCAACCCGCCGGTCTCCATCGGGACCAGCGCCCCGGCCGCCCCCGCCCCGGCCGCGGCCACCTTCGAGCTGGCCGACGGCACCACCGCCCTCGACGTGCGGATCGGCGACACCGGCGACGACTGGTTCCGGGTGTCCAGCCCGGTCGGCAGCGGCATCACCACCCGGACCGAGGTGCAGGGCGATCGGGTGCGGGTCTTCGTCACCGACGGCGCCGACCCGGGGACCGCCGAGGTCAACGTGGTGCTCAGCCCGGAGGTCACCTGGTCGGTGCTGATGCTCGGCGGCGTGCGTACCGCCGCCATCGATCTCTCCGGCGCGAAGGTCGGCCGGGTCGACCTGATCGGCGGCGCGGCCGCGATCGACCTGGCGCTGCCCCGGCAGAACACCGTCGTGCCGATCGCGATGACCGGCGGCGTCCGTGACTGGCGGGTCAGCACCGGCGGCCGCGCCCCGGTCCGGGCCGTCCTGGAGCGCGGCGCCGGTGTCGTCGACCTGTACGGCGACCGCAGGCAGGGCGTCAACCGGGGCAGCCGGTTCACCGCGGGCTCCGGTGGTGGCGGCATCAACCTGGTCGCGGAGAACGGCGTCGGCACCCTGACCGTGGCCGAGGGCCGGGACGGGGGCACAATCGCCGGGTGACACGAGCAGCAGGCGACGCGGCGCCACCCGAGACCTCCGTCTCCCTGGACCACTTCATCGGGCTCTACGAGGCCAAGGACGACCCGTGGGACGTGGCCACCAAGTGGCACGACCGGCGCAAGTTCGCGGTCACCGTGGCCAGCCTGCCGCGGGAGCGCTACCGCCGCTGCTACGAGCCGGGCGCGTCGATCGGCACGCTCAGCCGGATGCTCGCCGCCCGCTGCGACGAGGTGCTCACCACCGACAGCGTCCCCGAGGCCGTCGAGCTGGCCCGGCAGAACACCGCGGACCTGCCGAACGTGCGGGTCGAGCGGGCCGAGCTGCCGGCCGACCTGCCGGACGGCGTCTTCGACCTGGTCGTCATCGGCGACCTGCTCTACTACCTGTCCGGCGATGACCTGACCGCCACCCTGGACGGCCTGACCCGGCGCCTGGAGCCGGGCGGCGACCTGGTCTCGGTGCACTTCCGGGACCGTGCCGGCGGCAGCTACGACGGCTTCAACGCGCACCAGGCCCTGCTCGCCACGGCCGGTCTCGAGCACGTCGTGCACCACGAGGACGAGTGGTTCGTGCTCGACGTGATGCGCCGTTCGGACGACGCGGCGTAGCGGCGGGTCCGTCCCGGACGGGGGAATCCGGACACCCGATGAGGCGATTGCGGTGATCCGGCCGGTGCGCTGAGCCGCGATCGGATATGCGCGGTCGGTACCGTTCGTCCGGATGAGAAAGCTTGCCGCACTCGGCTGCCTGGCGACGGTCGTCGTCCTCGGTGGCTGCACCTCCGCCCCGTCCCGTCCCGCGCCGGCCCCGTCGGCCGGTCCGTCGGCGATCGGCTCGTCCACGTTCTACGTGGAGCCGGACGCGCCGGCCGTGCGGCAGGCGCGGGCCTGGCAGGCGCAGGGCCGCACCGCGGACGCGGCGGCGCTGCGGCGGATCGCCGAGGAGCCCAACGCGGTCTGGTTCGCCGACGCCGTCCCCGGCTACCAGAATCGGGTCCGGCGGCTGATCATGGCGGCGGGGGCGGCCGGGCGGACCGCGGTGCTGGTGCCCTACTGGGTGCCGCAGCGTGACTGCGGCGGCCACTCCGGCGGCGGCGCGCCCGACGCCGGGGCGTACCGGGCGTGGATCGCCGAGCTGGCCGCGGCCGTGCGCGGGCGCCCGGCGATCGTGGTGCTGGAGCCGGACGCCGTCCCGCACGTGCTGGACGGCTGCGTCACCGGTCCGGCCGCGCAGGAGCGGCTCACCCTGCTGCGCGAGGCGATCACGGCGTTCAAACAGGGCGAGGGGGTACGCGTCTATCTCGACGCGGGCCACCCGGGCTGGATCAAGGACGTGGACCGGGTGGCGTCGGCGCTGGCGGACGCCGGGGTGCACGACGCCGACGGGTTCAGCCTCAACGTGTCCAACTTCGAGACCACCGCGGACAACATCACCTACGGCACCGCGATCTCCGACCGGCTCGGCGGGAAGCCGTTCGTCATCGACACCAGCCGCAACGGCAACGGGCCGGCGCCGGTCGACGAGCGCGACGACGAGGGGCACTGGTGCAACCCGCCGGGCCGCGCCCTCGGGCCGGCGCCGACCGAGGACACCGGGGTGCCGCGCGTCGACGCGTACCTGTGGGTGAAACGGCCGGGGGAGTCCGACGGGGCGTGTCTTCCGGACGCCCCGCCGGCCGGCCAGTGGTGGCCCGAGTACGCCCTCGGGCTCGCCACCAACTAGCCGCCACCACCCGCTGTCATTCGACCCGGACCCAGCGGGCCTTCGAGGGCCGGGCGTCGCCGTCGACCAGGAACAGCATGTACCAGCCGGACGGCACGAGGCCGGGCTCGTCCGGCACGGACACCGTCACTCCGCCGGGCGTACGCCGTACCCCCAGCTCGATGGACCTTTGATCGACATCGGTGCCGTGGGTGACCGCGCTGGGCCGGACCAGCCGGGCCCCGGTGATCCGGTCGGCGTCGGTGGTCGCGTAGGCGGCGCTGCGCCCCCGCTTCACCGTCCGCGGCCCGCCACCGACCACCGGCCGTTCGCCCCGGAACAGGTACGGCGGACTGTAGATCTCGATCCGCTGCTCGAAGGTGCCCGGGTTGACGCCGGTGGTGTCGTAGATCGGGTCGCTGCCGAGCGTGACCACCCGGCCGTCCGGCAGCAGCAGCGCCTCGGAGTGGTAGTTGCGGCCCACGGTGGGCGCCGCCGCCTCGTGGAACACCTCCCGCCGCGGGTCGTAGAGCTGCGTGGTCAGCAGGTCGCTGCGGGCGCGCCCCTGGTACGGCCCGCCCCGGTACCCGGACGAGCCGCCGCTGGTGAACACCGAGTCGTCCGGCAGCACCACCGAGCTCAGGTACCGGGTGGGGGCGGGCAGGTCCGGGCCGGGCCGGTAGCGCGGCTCCTTCTCGTCGAGGTCGGCGATCGCGGTCCGGGCCGTGGCGACCGGCGAGTCGCCGACCTCGCCACCGCCCATGATCATCACTTTCTGGTCCTGGGCCGGCGGGAGCAGCACCGACGCGCTGGTCTCGGTCATCTGCGGATCCTCCAGGCCGGGCACGACCGCGAACTTGTTCTTCTCCACGTCCCACAGCCCGGGGGTGCGGCCCTCGGTGTCCGAGCCGTAGCCGGCGTTCGAGCCGGAGAAGAACAGCCGCTCGTCGCGGGTCAGGAACAGCGCCGGATAGGTGGGGAAGACCCGCTGCAGCTCGGGCGCGGCCACCCACTTGCGCTGCGCGACCTTGTAGCGCTCGTTGACGCCGGGCAGCATCCGGCCGAACTCGTCCAGCCCGGACACCGCCATCACGTCGCCGTTCGGCATCGTCGACAGGGTCGGGTACCAGCGGTGCTCGGTCATGTCGCCGGTACGGACGTAGCGCTCGGCGATCGGGTCGAACTCGTACGACGTCCGGTCCCCGCCGTACTCCTGCTTCTCCCGAGTGATCTTGTCGGAGATGCCGTAGAGGTTGCGGCTGTCGGCGCCGGTCAGCCCGGCGATCGAGTACTGCGCCGGCTGCGTGACGATCGGCAGGTCGCCCTCGTCGGCCGCGTCCACCCACACCTCGACCTCACCGGCGTGCACCATCGTCTGGCCGCCGTGCGACATCTTCGCGGCGGCCGGCACCGTCACGTCGGCCCGGGTCAGATAGGCGCGGCCGTTCCCGCCGAGCAGCCGGGTGCCCTTCGGGAAGGTGCGCGAGCCGTTGTCCGGCGACTCGTTCTTGATCTTCATGACGCCGGCGGCGTGCGTGATGTCCGCTTCCAGCACCTCGTACGACTTGGTGCCGCCCGCGACCAGCAGATTGCCGTTCGGCAGGAAGGTGTGGCCGCCGCAGAACAGGTCGGTGGGCGTCGGGATGTTCGTGAACGCGTCGGTGCGCGGGTCCCACAGGACCGTGCGGAACGTGCCGGCCTCGAAGTTGTCCCGGTTGTTGCCGGACCCGGCGACGATCAGGACCTTTCCGGTACGCAGCAGCGCCGCGTGGATGGCGTTGATCCGGAACTTCGCCGGCACGTCCAGGAGCGACCAGTGGCCGTACTGCTGCTTGTAGGACGGCCGGTTGATGCTGAACTCGTGGAAGCGCTCGGCGGCGAACACCACGATCGGCTTGTTGACCACGGCCACCGCCGCCATCAGGGGCAGCGACACCGCCATCGTGAACAGCCGGCGTGCCAGGGTGGGACGTCGTCGCGCAGTCATGCCGCGATTTCCATCATTATCGATTCCTTGTCGTCGTCGGTGACGGCCGGGGGAGTGCGGCCGAGCGCCTGCAGCGCCCAGATCGCCGGCGGGGTCAGGCAGAGGGCCAGGTTGAGCGAGGGCCACAGCCACATGAACCCGTGCGCGTGGCCGGTCACCGCGGCCACGGCCAGCAGAGCGGCATGGAAAACCGCCCACCGCAGATGGGTACGGAAGGTGAGCAGCCGGTCCGGGCTGGCCGAGTCACCCTTCGGCGTCACCACGAAACCGGCCCGCCGGCGGAGCACGGCCTGCAGGAACGAGGTGACGTAGATCGGCGCGCACAGCGTGGACAGCAGCATGCCGGTGAGACCGGACGAGCCGGCCTCCTCGTGCGGGCTGACGTTGTGCCGCCGGTTCCACAGATAGAGGCCGACCTGGAAGAGGGCGGCGTCGACGTAGAGCATCAGCCACACCTGCTGCGGCACCTGGACGCCCTGCACGCCCAGCACCACGTGCAGGGTCGCGGTGGCGGCGCCGAGCAGCCAGGCCACGGCGGTCAGCGGGTAGTACGCCATGAGCAGCGAGTAGTGCAGCGTACGGAGCAGGCCGAGCCGCGGGACCATCCGGGCGAACCCGGCCACGAACACCTCGTCGGTGCCCCGTGACCAGCGGTGCTGCTGGCTGAAGTAGTCGGTCCACGACGACGGTCCCTCGCCGACGGCCAGCACGTCCGGCGTGTAGACGGACCGCCAGCGCCGCCCGGTCGCCGGGTTGCGGCGCGCGTGCTGGGCCAGGCTGGTCGCCATGTCCTCGGTGATCGAGTCCTGCAGGCCGCCGATCGACCGGAGCGCGGCGATGCGGACCGCGTTGTTGGTGCCGACCAGCATCGGGATGCCCAGCCGGTTGCCGGCCCGCTGCAGCAACGAGTGGAACAGGTACTGCTGCGACTCGGCCCACCGGGTGATCACGTTGTCGTAGTTGCCGTAGATCTGCGGGCCGATCACGAACGCCACGTCCGGGTCGCGGAAGTAGCCGAGGAGCCGCTCGCAGAAGTTCTCCAGCGGCACGTGGTCCGGGTCGACCGAGACGAACACGTCGTACCGGTCGCCGTGCCGGTCCATCCAGGAGTTGTAGTTGCCGTGCTTCGTCTTCGCCTTGAACGCTCCGGCCGCGGTGTTCCAGTCCGGGACGCCCTTGCGGCTGAAGTGGTACGCGCCCACCCGCCGGCACATCGCCCGGACCTCGGGGTCGTCGCCCTCGTCGAGCAGCCACACGTCGAACGGGCCGGGATGCCGGATCCGCATGGCCGCCCGCAGGGTCTTCTCCACCATCTCGATCGGCTCCTTGCCGGGCACGATCGTGGTCAGGAAGGCCACTCGCAGCCGCTCGTCCGGCGGCACCGGCACCGGGTCCCGGGCCTGCAGCGTGGCCAGGCACAGGGTCACCACGTTGACCAGCCGGAACAGTTCGATCAGCGCGATCGCGCCGATCATGAACCCGGTGGTCAGGAACAGCCCGGTCTGCATCCGCCGGTCCGGCAGCTGGACCGCGGCGAGCAGCCATCCGAAGAAGGTGGCCTCGAAGGCGAACGCGAAGACCGCGATCAGCAGCGAGCGGACCGGGCGGCGACGGGACAGCGGGCGCAGCCGGACCCGGTAGCCGTCGCCGTCCGGGACGGGTTCGGCGTCGCCGGCGAGCCGGCTGAAACCGGGATAATCCGGCAGACGGGATACAACACTCTTTCCGGGCACAGAGGCAAGATAGCTAGAATTCGTAAAATCCGGGCATACCGTGTACCTCGTTCGTGTCGTGTCATAGCGGTCGCAGGCCCGGAACTTCGTTGCGGTCAGTGACAGAAATCGTCGAACCGACACGCCCTGTGATCCGTTCTCTCTGTCAGGCGGGGCACGAACGTCCCGCGATGACCCGACAAGGCGGTGGCAATGCTGATCCTGTCCCTGCTCATCCTGGTCCTGGCCGCCGCCTGCGTGCTCGCGGTGCGCGGGGTGCGTGCGGACGCTTCCGCCGAGGCGGAGCCGCTGACCATCCCGGAGGCGCTCTTCGCTCCGCAGAGCCTCGAAGGGGTGCTCTGCGCCCAGCTCATGGACGGGGAGATCACCCGGCGGCAGTACGTGCGCTCGATGGCCGGCATCGCCGCGCGCGACGAGGAGCGGCACCCGCTCACCGTGCCGGGCTACGACGACTGACCCATCCGGCTTCCGCCCATGACGTTTGTCATGGGCGGAACGTGACGGACGGCGGGGGAGGGGACACCCGGGGCGGGCGAGGATTCATCCATGACGCTCACCGCTTCAAGCGATACCGCGGCCACCGGTACGGGGCAGTTGGCCGTGGATCTGGACGGCGTGGTCAAGAGATTCGGCACGGTCACCGCCGTGGACGGAATCGACCTGCGCATCCGCCCCGGAGAGGTGGTCGCCCTGCTCGGCCCGAACGGCGCCGGCAAGACGACGACGGTCGACATGCTGCTCGGGCTGTCCAAGCCGACCAGCGGGACCGCGAAGATCTACGGACTGCCGCCGCAGGACGCGGTCGCGCTCGGCCGCATCTCCGCGGTCATGCAGACCGGCGGCCTGCTCAAGGACTACACGGTCGAGGAGACGGTCCGGCTCACCGCCGTGCTCTTCGGCAAACCACGCTCCGCCGTCGCCGCCGCCCTGGAGCGGGCCGGCATCGCCGAGATCGGCGGACGGCTCGTCGGCAAGTGCTCGGGCGGCCAGCAGCAGCGCCTGCGGTTCGCCATGGCCCTGCTGCCCGACCCCGACCTGCTCATCCTCGACGAGCCGACGACCGGGATGGACGTCGGCGGGCGGCGCGAGTTCTGGGACGCGATCCGCCAGGACGCGGAGGGCGGGCGGACGGTCATCTTCGCCACCCACTACCTGGAGGAGGCCGACGCGTACGCGGACCGGATCGTCCTCGTACGCCGCGGCAAGATCGTCGCCGACGGCACGGCCGCCGAGGTGAAGGCGCTCGCCGCCGGCCGGACCGTCCGTGCCACCGTGGCCGGCGCGTCGCTCGTCGACTGGTCGCAGGTGCCCGGCGTCGAGTCGGCCGAGGTCCGCGGCGACACCGTCCTGCTGTCCGGGCGTGACTCCGACGCGATCGCCCGGCACCTGCTCACCCGGACCGAGGCCCGGGACCTGGAGATCACCTCCCGCAACCTCGAGGACGCGTTCCTCGCCCTGACCGCCGAGGACGCCGCATGACCACCACCGCTCTGCCCCGCCTCGGCGGCTTCAGCCCCGGGATGATCGCCCTCGAACTGCGCCGGCTGATGCGCAACAAGCGCACCGTCATCTTCACGCTCGTCATGCCGGCCGCGTTCTTCCTGCTCTTCGGCACCAGTTCGGCGTACAAGGACGAGCGGGCCGGCGACGGCAACGTCACCGCCTACGTCCTGATCAGCATGGCGGTGTACGGCGCGATGCTCGCCACCACCTCGGGCGGCGCCATGGTGTCGATCGAGCGGGCCGCCGGATGGAGCCGGCAACTGCGGCTCACCCCGCTCAAGCCCGCGGCGTACGTCGCTGTCAAGATCATCATCGCGATGGTGATCGGCGCGGTCTCGGTCGTCGTGGTCAACGTGGTCGGCGCGTTCGCCGGAGCGGACATGCCGGTCGGCGCCTGGATCGGCTGCGCTCTGCTCTCCTGGGCGTGCGCGCTCGTCTTCGCCGCCTTCGGGCTGTTCATGGGCTACCTGCTGCCCAGCGAGAACGTGATGCAGATCCTCGGCCCGGTGCTGGCCGTCCTGTCCTTCGCCGGTGGCCTGTTCGTCCCCGCCGATCAGCTCGGCAGCACCTTCGCCACGATCGCCAAGTTCACCCCGGTCTACGGCGTCGGCGAACTGGCCCGCTACCCGCTCACCCACAGCGGCGACGTGTGGCTGGCCGTTCTCAACGTCGCCGCCTGGACGGCGCTCTTCGCGGCCGGCGCGATGTGGCGGTTCCGCCGCGACACCGCACGGGTCTGACCGGCCGGTACGGTTCGGCACATGACATCGGCACCCGGGACACCCCGTCGTGGCTTCCGTCACGGCTGGGTGTTCCCGGCGATCTGGCTGTTCTACCTCGGCGAGAGCCTCAACGCGCTGCTCCAGCACCGGCCCGGCCCGTGGCGTGACGTGGGCCTGGCCGCCCTGGTCCTCTTCGCGATCGCGTTCCTGCTGCTCACCGTCTCGATCCGGCGGGCCGACCCGTCCGTCCCCGACCGCCGGGCCACCGTCCACGTCTGGCTCGGCCTGCTCGCCCTGATCGGCCTCGCCCTGCTGCAGGTCCCCGCGGCCGGGCACCACACGCTCGTCTGCGGTGTCTACGTCGCGGCGGTCGCGGTGATGGGACTGCCACTGCGGCAGGGCGTGCCGGTCGCGGTCGTGCTCGCCGTCGTCGTCGAACTGTCCATCCGCTTCGTGCCCGGCTGGACCGCCGGCGGCCAGGGATACGCCCTCGCCGTCCTGTTCGCCGGTGCCGCCACCGGCGGAATCCGGGTCGCCTTCGACCGGCAGGTCCGTCTCGTCCACGCCCAGCAGGAGATCGCCGACCTCGCGATCAGCGGCGAACGCGCCCGGATCGCCGCCGACCTGCACGACATCCTCGGCCACTCGCTCACCGTCGTCGCCGTCAAGGCCGAACTCGCCCAGCGCCTCCTCGACGTCGACGTCGACCGGGCCCGTGGCGAACTACGCGACCTCGAATCCCTGGCCCGCGACGCGCTCGCCGACGTCCGCGCCACCGCCCTCGGCATGCGCGGCATCTCGCTGCCCGGTGAGATCGCCGCCGCCCGGGCCGCGCTCGCCGCCGCCAACGTCAGCGCCGATCTGCCGGGCACCGCCGACGAGGTGCCCACCCGCAATCGGGAGCTGTTCGCCTGGACGATCCGCGAGGCTGTCACCAACATCGTCCGGCACAGCCGCGCCCGGCACGCCGAAGTGCGCCTGCGCCCCGACAGCGTCGAGATCGTCGACGACGGCTGCGGCCACGGCGACACCGTCACCACCGGCCAGGGCCTGGCCGGCCTGCGCCGCCGCGCCGAGGAGGCCGGCGCCCGGCTGACCGCGGGCAGCCGCCCCGGCGCGCCGGGCTTCCTGGTCCGCGTGGAGGTGCCCACATGATCGGTACGTTTCCTGGTACGGGCGGCGCCGGCCGCATGACGGGACCGGCGTCTTCCGGGACTGAAGGTTCGGGTGGAGGTTCGTACGTGATCAGGCTGCTGCTCGCCGACGATCAGGCGCTGGTCCGGGGCGCCATGGCCGCTCTGCTCGACCTGGAGGCCGACCTGACCGTGGTCGCCGAGGTCGGCCGGGGTGACGAGGTCGTCGACGCGGCTCGCGACAACGCCGTCGACGTGGCGCTGCTCGACGTGCAGATGCCCGGACTGGACGGCATCGCTGCGGCGCGGCAGCTCGCCGAGAAGCTGCCGGAGTGCCGGGTGCTGATGGTGACCACCTTCGGGCGGGCCGGCTACCTGCGCCAGGCGATGGCCGCCGGGGCCGGCGGGTTCGTCGTCAAGGACACCCCGGCCCGGCAGCTCGCCGACGCCGTCCGCCGCGTCCACCAGGGGCTTCGCGTCGTCGACCCGGCCCTGGCCGCGCAGAGCCTCGCCCACGGCGACTCCCCGCTGACCGACCGCGAGACCGACGTCCTGCGCGCCGCCCGCGACGGTGGCACGGTCGCCGACATAGCCCGCGAACTGCGCCTCTCCGACGGCACCGTCCGCAACCATCTGTCCGCCGTGATCGGCAAGACCGGCGCGCGCACCCGGGCCGAGGCCGTCCGCCTGGCCTCCGACCACGGCTGGCTCCTCTGAGTCACCGGCGCATGGTCAACCTCGGTTACCCGTGGGTAATATAGCGCCATGATCGATGGTGTCTCCGCCTCCCTCGCCGAGGTGCTCGACGGCCGGTGGGCGCACATCCGGCAGGCCGTGCGCGACGAACTGGGCGCCGAGTTCGTCACCGTGCCGGGCGAGACCGGCGACGAGGCCCGCGAGCGGGTCAGCCGGCTGATCCGGGAGCTGCCCACCGACGTCGGGGTGGCCGCGGCGTTCCCGGCCGGCTACGGCGGCTCCGACGACCCGGGCGGCTCCACCGTCGCCGCCGAGATGCTCGCCCAGGTCGACCTGTCGCTGATGGTCAAGGCCGGGGTGCAGTGGGGCCTGTTCGGCGGGGCGGTGGTCGCGCTCGGCACCGCCCGGCACCACGACGCCTACCTGCGCGACATCATCTCGGCGGACCTGATGGGCTGCTTCGCGATGACCGAGACCGGTCACGGGTCCGACGTGCAGCAGCTGCGCACGACCTGTGTCTACGACGCGGAGGCCGGGCATTTCGTGCTGAACACCCCGCACGAGGCGGCCCGCAAGGACTACATCGGCAACGCGGCCCGCGACGGGCGGATGGCGGTCGTCTTCGCCCAGCTCATCACCGGCGGCCGGAGCTACGGCGTGCACGCCTGGCTGGTCCCGATCCGCGACCGGGACGGCAACCCGATGCCCGGGGTCACCATCGGCGACGCCGGGCCCAAGGCCGGGCTGCTCGGCGTCGACAACGGGCGGCTCTCCTTCGACCACGTGACAGTGCCGCGCGACATGCTCCTCGACCGGTACGGGCAGGTCGCCCCGGACGGCGTCTACACCAGCACCATCGAGAACGACACCCGCCGCTTCTTCACCATGCTCGGCACCCTGGTCCGGGGCCGGGTCACCGTCGGCGCCGCCGCCTCCGCGGCCACCCGTAACGCCCTCACCATCGCGGTGCGCTACGGGGAGAGCCGCCGCCAGTTCACCGCGCCCGGCGCCGAGCGTGAGATCGTGCTCAACGACTATCTCGCCCACCAGCGCAAACTCCTGCCGGCGGTGGCGCGCTCGTATGCGTACGTCTTCGCCCAGGAGGAACTCGCCGTCACGATGAGCGAGGTCTTCGCCCTCACCGAGCCCGACGAGCACCGCCAGCGCGAGCTGGAGTCCCGTGCGGCCGGCCTCAAGGCGATGCAGACCTGGAACGCCACCCGCACCATCCAGATGTGCCGGGAGGCGTGCGGCGGCGCCGGCTACCTCGCCGAGAACCGGATCGCCGGGCTCAAGGCCGACACCGACGTCTTCACCACCTTCGAGGGCGACAACACGGTGCTGCTGCAGCTGGTCGCCAAGGGCCTGCTGACCGGATATCGCGACGCCTTCGGGTCGCTCGACGGGTGGGGCCGCGCGACGTTCGTCGCCGACCAGGTCAGAGAGATGGTCCTGGAGCGTACGGCTGCCCGCTCGCTGATCCAGCGGCTGGTCGCCGCCGTCCCCGGCCGCGACGAGGAGGTCGCCGTCACCGACCGCGGCTGGCACCTGTCCGTCTTCGAGGACCGGGAGAAGCACCTGCTGGAGTCCGTGATCCGCCGGCTCCGGGGCGGCGCCGCCACCAAGAAGGACCGCCCGTTCGACATCTTCAACGACGTCCAGGACCACGTGCTGGCCACCGCCGCCGCCCACATCGACCGGATCACCCTGGAGGCCTTCGTCGCTGGCATCGAGCGCGCCGCCGACCCGGCCGCCCGGGCACTGCTGTCGAAGGTGTGCGACCTCTACGCCCTGACCACGATCGAGGCGGACAAGGCGTGGTTCCTGGAGCACGGCCGCCTGACACCGGCCCGCTCCAAGGCCGTCACCGCGGTCGTCAACGACCTGCTGCGCGAGCTGCGCCCACACCTGGGCACGCTGGTCGACGCCTTCGCGATCCCCGACGAGTGGCTGAACGCCGCCGTCCTGCGCGAGGAGCCGGCCCGCCAGGAGGCGATGGCCAAGGAGGACGACGCGGTCCGCGCCGCCGTCAGCGGCTGAGCCACGCGCTGTCGACCGTCGTCCATCACCTACGGATTGGCCACCTGGTCTGCGGCCGGTGCCGTGATCTCGGGGAACGTCGCCCCGTACTCGCTGTACGTGAACCGTTCGCCGGCGCCGGGCGAGAGGACCTGGAGCGGGTACGGCTCGCCGGTCATCGCCACGAAGATCTGCAGGTCGGAGAGATTGTCGGACAGGATGATCGCCGGCGTGCCCTCGACCTGGGTGACCGCTCCCTTGATCGGGAGCCCCTTGGGCGACAGCTCCTTCTTGATGTCCGCGATGCCGAACATCCCGCTCAGGTCATCCTTCCCGGCGACCGCCACCCACTTGCCGCCGGCCCTCGCCATCATGGTCCGTGCCTTCTCGGCGCCCAGGGCGGAGACCAGGAAGGCCTCGTTGCCCTTGAAATACTGCTTGCCGCCCACGGCCAGCAACTCCATCTCGGCGGTCCCGTCGATGGTGATCCTGCCCGCGAGGTCGTCGCCCGCGACCCGGATGTCCATGGTGACCGCGCCCATTTCCTCGTCCGCCGCGGAGGTGCCCTTGACGTGGTACGAGCGAGCCGCGGCGGAAGCCTCCAGCGCCTTCGTCATGATCTCGTCGGCGGTCATCGTGGCGAAACCGTTGCCGGTGGGCGACGGTGAAGCCGGAGGGGTCGCGGCGGGCGGCGCGGCGTTGCCGGAGCCGGTGCAACCGGAGAGCAACACGGTCGCGGTGGCCAGGGCCGTGAGACCGGCCCGGAGGATCGTCGTCGTCATCGCGGCCCAGACTATCGATGACCGTGAAGGCGACGGCGGTCCGGGGGCAGGCTGCCCCCGGACCGCCGAATGACCTACTTGCCCAGGCTGTTCTGGTCGATGACCTGGTCGGCGGCCGGGGCCGCGATGGCCTCGAACTTCTCGCCGAACTTGCTGAACGTGACACCCTCGCCGGTGGCGGACTTGCCGATGCGAACCGGGTACGGCTCGCCGGTCGTCGCCACGAACACCTGAGCGTCGGCGTCGCTCGCGTCCTTCAGGGTGATCACCGGCTGCTCGCCGACCTTGGTGGCCTCACCCTTGGACAGGGCGCCGCCCGGCTTGAGCAGCTCGTTCACGTCGGCGGCGGCGAACAGGCCGCTGATCTGGTCCTTCGCCGGAACCAGCACCCACTTGCCGCCGGTCGCCTTGACCATCGTCTTGGCCTGCTCGGCGCCCGCGATCATCGCCCAGAAGCCCTCGCTCGGCTTCATGTACTGCTTGCCGCCGACGGACAGGATCTCGACCTCGGCATCCTTGCCCATCGACATCTTGCCGGCGAAGTCCTTGCCGGAGACCTTGAAGTCCAGCGACATGGTCTCGCCGTCGGTCGTCGCCGAGCCGGCCATGTGGAACGAGCCGGCCTTGGTCAGGGCGTCCTTGGCCTTGGTCAGGATCTCCTCGGCGGCGAGCGCCGCCACGCCGTTGTCGGCCGGCGCCTGCGAGGCGGCGGTCGTCGGCGTCCCGCCCTTCGACTCGGCGGCGCTGTCGGATCCGCCGCAGCCGGAGAGCAGCATGCTGGCGGTGGCCAGGGCAGCGAGGCCGGCCCGGAAGGCAATCTTCGTCATCGATCTTCTCTCATCACCGCGGCGTGGACCCCCGCGCCGCGCGGTTCTCATTATTGAGCTGGGCAAACTTATCGGCGCCGGGCAACGAATCGATTACCTTTGGGCGGCGAATGCAAGCCATGTCACAAAGTCATCAAGGTGTTACGCACCGCGCTCGCGCGGTCGTCAGGCTCGTATGGTGTCGCGCTTCTTGAACAGGTCGTTCAGCGCGACGACGTCCGCCGCCGGTGGCGCCTTCACCGCGGCGGCAGCGCCGAATCGGCTCAGCATCGCCGTGGTCCTCTCCGTGGAGATCCGGATGGGGTAGGGCTTCCCGGTCATGGCGACGAAGACCCGGCCTTCCGAGCCGATGCCGATCACCACGCTCGGGCCCTGGCCCTCCAGTTGCAGAGGGCCGATCCGGTGGACCACCTCGGCCGCTTGCAGTTCCGTCCAGATCGACGCCCCGCCGAAGTCCGCGCCGAGAATCCGGTACGCGGACGGCATCTCGATCCACCGGCCGGTGTCGTTCAGAGCCGCCGCGGTTGTCGCCGCCGCCCTGTCGAACGCCGTGTCGTCGGTGAACAGGACTCTCCAGAACGCCAGATCGGCCCGGAGGAAGCTGCGGCCGCCGACGTATCGCACGTCGGCCCTTCCCTCGCCCATCGTCATCGTGCCGGTGAAGTCCTTGCCGACGATGTCAATCTTGGCGCACACATCGGGGTCGAGGTTGAAGTGGCAGCCGTCGTAGAAGTACGACCTCTCGCCCTTCAGGGCGGCGATCGTTCTCGCCAGGACCGCCCGGGGTTCGAGCGCCGCGACACCGTTGTCGGGCGCCGCGGATGCCGACGGCATCACGGAGCCCGAGGGTGTCCCCGAGGTCGATGCCGCCCCTGCGCCGGACGGTGCCGGAAACGGTGTCCCCGCCTCCGGCCGCTCGCAGCCGGCGAGCAACAGCGCTGCTGACACCAGAACGGCGCCTCGCGCCCGCAACGACCTCGTCGGCACACTTTCCCCCGTGGTGATTCCCGATCAAGCGACGCGACTTTATCGGGAGCACCGAATCGGGGCGAATCAGTATTCGCGGAGCAGGGCGCCCGCCCCGTACACCTTGTCCTTGATGTCGTTGTCCCGCAGCGCCATCCACCAGGTCGCCGCGTTGATGGCGATGACCGGCTTGCCGAGCCAGCGTTCCGCCTCGTCGGCGAGGCGGACCATGGACAGGTTGGTGCCGCACTGCACGATGGCGTCCACGTCGGGGGTGTTGACGTCGAGGATCGCGGCGCGCAGCTCGTCCTCGCCGACGTGCGCGATGGACACCGCGGTCGGGCATTTGAGGCCCTCGATGGCGGCCACCTCGAAGCCGATCTCGCCGAAGAAGCGGACCAGGTTGGCATCGCCGACCGGCTGGTACGGCGTGATCACCCCGATCCGGCGGGCCCCGTAGAGTTTCAGCGCCCGTTCGCAGGCCTCCGCGCCGGTCGCCACGTCGAGCCCGGTGAGCTGCCGGATCTGCGCCACGAATGCGCGGTTGCCCTCGACGCCGCCCCCGAACGTCTCCGCCGACATGCCCATCACCATGTAGTCGGGTTCGCAGGTGAGCACCCGCTCGCAGGCGGAGCCGATCTCGGCGCGGATCTGGACGAGCAGGTTCTCGAGGCCCGCGTCGTCGGACAGGTCCTGGTTGCGGATGTGGATGCGGGAGAAGTGCGAGGTCACTCCCGGTACGGCCATCGCGTAGAAGTCGGGTTCGACGATGGTGTTCGTGGACGGGACGAGGACGCCGAACTTGCGTCGCCAGCCGAGGGCGTCGGTCATCGGGGTGCTCCGATCAGTGCGCGCGACGCGTACCAGGACAGATGGTGGCCTACAGCACCGGACATCGGGTTCCCCCCAGCGAAACGGCGTTTCCCGAAATTTACACTCGGGTGCCGCTGAACGACAGGGGGTATCTCGATGGCAAAGATATTGTCCGGGAACGCAGAACGCCAGGGCCCATCGTTCGGAGGATGCGGTTCATGTCTGCAATCTCCCGGGGACGTAGCGGGCGTCGAGGTCGAGGGCCTCGTCCTGGCCGGCGAGGGCGGTGAACGCGGCCCACGGCATCCGGTCGACGGGTTCGGCGGAGCCGGTGTCGGCGATCGCGCGGTAAGCGAGCGACGCCGCGCGCATGGCGGCGAGCAGCGCCGCCACCGGGTGCAGGACGAGACGGACGCCGGCCGCGGCGAGGTCTGCGTCGGCGAGAATGGGCCGGTTGCCGCCGGCCTCGCTGCGGTCGATCACCAGGGGTACGCCCGGAAGCGCCTCGTGGACCAGCCTGAGTTCCTCGAGATCGTCCACCCCTTCGGGGAACACGGCGTCCGCCCCGGCCTCGGCGTAGGCCCGGCACCGCACGATCGTCTCGTCGAGTCCGCGGACCGCGAACGCGTCGGTCCGTGCGATCACCACGATGTCCGGGACCTGGTCGGCCAGCGCGCTGATCCTCGCGGCGGCCTCACCGATCGGGATGATCTCCCTGCCGGCCACGGGCCCGTGCCGCGGCAGGTCGCCCCGATCCGCGAGATGCACTCCGGAGATGCCGGCCCGCGCATAAGCGAGAGCCGTCCACACCGCCTGCGACGCACTGTCGTAGCCGGTGTCCGCGTCGGCGATCAGCGGGATGTCGCCGAGCGCGGGGACCAGGGTGGACGCCCGGTCGGCGATCTGCGTGCCGTGCACGAACCCGAGGTCGGGCCGGCCCAGCATAATCGCCGACACGGCCGCCCCGGACAGGTGCACGGCCCGGTGGCCGGCTGCCGCCGCGAGCGCCGCAGTGACCGGGTCGTAGACGCCGGGCGCGTGGGTGACCCGGTCGGAGGCGAGGATCGCTCGCAATGCGGAAGCAGTCATGACCGGCTGTGTAGCGCGAAACCGTCCTCGACGCCAATCAGCGGCGCATCGGTGAAGAAGCGGAGCGTCTCGGCGGTGCCCTTTTCGGAGCATCCGGACGGGCGCGCGACGGGTCGTGGCGTGCACAGGTGCAGCCTCACGATCGACGACCCCGCTGCCCTTTTCCTCGCCGGCCCGGACCCGGCCCGCGACGCCCCGATGCCTTGCCAATCGCGGAGTGGTACAGCGTTCCGCTGCCCTTTTCCTCGCCGGCCCGGACCCGGCCCGCGACACCCGGATGCCTTGCCAACCGCCGAGTGGTGCAGCGTTCCGCTGCCCTTGACTTCGCCGGCAGGGGCCCGTCGCGATGCCCTCCGACCGCGGAGTGGTGCAGCGTTCCGCTGCCCTTGAGTTCGCCGGCCCGGACCCGTCGCGATGCCCTCCGACCGCGGAGTGGTACAGCGTTCCGCTGTGCGAAATGGCACGCTAAAGTTCGGCGAGGTTCGTCCGGTACCTGTTCCATGGGGGTTTCGCTGTGCCAGCGCCTTCGTCTCCCGGATCTCCCGAGGAGGAGAGCCAGTCACGCTCCATCGCCGCCGTCGAGCGTGCCATGGACGTGCTGCTCCACTTCGGCCGGACCGATCAGCCCGACCTCGGGGTGACCGAGATCGCCACCGCGCTGGGCCTGACGAAGGCGGCCGTGCACCGCATCCTCACCGCGTTGCGCAGCCGCGAACTGATCACCGTCGATCCGGTGACCCGCCGTTACGCCCTCGGCCACGCCGCCGTCGCGCTGGGCCGTGCCTACCTCGCCCGCACCGACGTGCGCGCGATGGCCGCCCCCGAGCTCAAGCGTCTCTCCGAGCGCACCCACGAGACCGCGACGCTGTCGATGCGGCGCGGCGACACCCGGCTCTACGTCGACCAGGTCGTCTCCGACCAGGAGCTGCGTCTCGAGGTCAGCCTCGGCATCCCGTTCCCGCTCAACGCCGGCGCTTCGTCCAAGGCGTTCCTGGCGTTCCTGCCCGACTTCGAGGTGGACGCCTACATCGCGCGGCACCCGCTCGAGGCGGTCACCGACAAGACCATTGTCGACCCGGCGAGGCTGCGCAAGGATCTGGCCGCCATTCGCAAACGGGGGTACGCGACGTCGCTCGGCGAGCGTCAGGCCGGAGCCGCGTCGGTCGCCGCCCCGATCTTCGACCATGACGGCCGGGTCGTCGCCGTGATCGGCCTGGCCGGCCCGGCGCTGCGGTTCAGGCCGGACACCGAGGAGACCGTCACCGGCCTGCTCGCGGCGGCCGCCCGGATCAGCGCGCAGCTCGGCCACCGGCCCGGTTGAAGCGGCCGCCATCGGTGTCGCCGTCGGAGTTCGGCGACTCCGAGCCCTCCGGGGAGGAGCACAGAGCCCCCGATCATCCCGACGTACGGCAGGCAACCCGTCGACCCTCCTCCGCACCGTCGCGTCGTCCGCGAGCGTCGCGGCGCCGAGGGTCTGAGCTTCCGCGGGTGTCGCGGCGCCGAGGGTCTGAGCTTCCGCGGGTGTCGCGGCGCCGAGGGTCTGAGCTTCCGCGGGTGTCGCGGCGCCGAGGGTCTGAGCTTCCGCGGGTGTCGCGGCGCCGAGGGTCTGAGCTTCCGCGGGTGTCGCGGCGCCGAGGGTCTGAGCTTCCGCGAGTGTCGCGGCGCCAAGCGTCTGAGCCTTCGCGGCCGGGCCTGCATTCATTCGGCTCGGATACCTGTCGTCCACGACGTTTTCGCCCCTCCTCCCTGACGAACCGACGAACCGACGGGCGGCGAACGGCAGTGACCTCACGGAACGCTTCGAATCCGCGGGCGGCGGCGTGTGCCGTGGACGCCCGCGGCCGGGTGGCCGGCCCGTCCGTCGTCCGCGAGGCACGCAGCGTCCCGGCGGTGGCCGGTGGCAGACTGCCGGAGTGACGTTCCGCGGCTGGCCGAGCGAGGCCCTCGAGTTCTACGAGGGTCTCGTCGCCGACAACTCGAAGACGTACTGGACCGCCCACCTGCCGGTCTACGAGGAGCGGGTGAAGGCGCCCGCCCTGGCCCTGCTCGCCGACCTGGAGCCGGAGTTCGGCCCCGGCAAGATCTTCCGGCCCTACCGGGACGTCCGCTTCAGTCACGACAAGACGCCGTACAAGGACCACCTCGGCATCTGGCTGGAGTTCGGCGGCTACATCCAGCTCGGCGCCGACGGTCTCGCGGCCGGCTGCGGCATGTACCAGATGTCCTCCGACCAGCTGGAACGCTACCGTCGAACGATCGTCGACGATCATCTCGGCCCCTCTCTGGTGACAGTGATCGCGGGCATCGAGGCCGCCGGCGTCACCGTCCACGGCCACGGCACCCTGAAGACGGCGCCACGCGGCTTCCCGAAGGACCATCCCCGCATCGACCTCCTCCGCCACAAGGGCTTGACCACCTGGCGCGAGTGGGAGCCCGCCCCCTGGATGGACACCTCCGAGGCCCGCGACCGCATCACCGACTTCTTCCGGACCAGCCGCCCCCTGCGCGCCTGGCTGGACCACCACGTCGGTCCACCCGCGTAGGGGCGGTCAGCCCTCCCCGAGCCTTCGGACACCCCGTGCCGGGTCCCGGTGGTGGACCTGAGTCACGGCCTGCGCTTGCTCGGACGACATGACCTGAAGCTGCGGGCGCCGTTGCGCCTCGGACGGCTCCGAAACGGACAGGTGCGCTTCTGCCAGGCGTTGTTCACCCGTGCCGACATCAAGTCCCGGGACACCCGGTGTCCCGTCCGGCATCGGCCTGATGCCACGCCCAGGGTCAGCCGAGGCGTGGCAGGACCAGGTCGTGAACGGCCGCCAGCA
This sequence comes from Actinoplanes philippinensis, assembly GCF_900113015.1. Classification (GTDB taxonomy): domain Bacteria; phylum Actinomycetota; class Actinomycetes; order Mycobacteriales; family Micromonosporaceae; genus Actinoplanes; species Actinoplanes philippinensis. The sequence goes on along the minus strand of NZ_FONV01000001.1, from coordinate 274,290 downwards.
GCGGCGTGTCGTCATCGGTGTGGGCGGTCACGGTGACAGTGGCTCGGCGGGCCGGGTCGATGATCGCCAGCTGGCCGTAGGCGCCGTGCATGCGGTAGGTGCCGCCTGGCTCCAGCCACACGCCCAGGCCGTAACCGTCGGTGTGCGCGTCGCCCTCCTTCATGTCGACCCGGTCGGTGGTCATACGGTCCACGAAATCCGGCGGAACCACCTGTTTGCCCTCCCACACGCCGGATTGCAGCAGCAGCCGTGCGAAGCGTGCCAGCTCGCCGGTCTTCAGGAAGAGATCGCTCTCGGCGAACGGAAAACCCAGTGGGCAGCAGTGCCAGGCGGGATTGTGCAGGCCGAGCGGCCCGAAGACGCGAGGCAGCAGGTAGGCGCGCAGATCGGCCCCGGTCACCCGGGCGATCAGACGGCCGAGAGCATAGAAGCCGGTGCCGGTGTACGCGAAACGCGTCCCCGGCTCGGCGACGAGTGGCTCCGCGACGAACTCGTGCAGCAGATCGAGCGCGTCGACACGCCGGTCGGCGAACCACAGGTGGCCGCTGCCGCTGGTCATCGTCAGCAGATGCCGCACGGTGACGTGCTCGAAACCGTCGGCGGCAATCGCGCGCAGCTCGGGAAAATGGTCGAGGAAACGATCGTCGACGCCGAGGCGCCCCTCGGACTCGGCGATCCCGACGGCCACAGCGGTGAACGTCTTCGCCACCGAGTAGAGGTTGACGCGGTCATCGGAGCGGAACCGGTGCTCGACCGGTGGCCGGCCCTCCTGGTGGACGTGGATCCCATACGCCCCGAGTGCCTGCTCCCGGTCGGCCCGGACGAAGTCGGTGAACAGTTCGTCGGTCACATCCGGACCTTAGCCCGCTCGCCCGGCCGGAAGGTGGCCCTGGATCGACGTTGTTGATCATGGGCCACTACTAGGAACAGAGGGGTTTTCACAGGGCCTCCCTGACGGCCTCCGGCCTTTCTAGGGTGGGGTCATGGCGAACGACGCCGAAGCAAGGAGATGGTGAAGTGCGCGCGGTATTCATGCACGGCGACCACGACATCCGGGTCCAGGACGTGCCCGATCCGGTCCTGGCGTCGGGGCCCTCGGCCTCCGGGCGGGACGCGATCGTCCGTGTCGTCGCCTCCTGCGTCTGCGGCTCCGACCTCTGGGGTTATCGGGGGGTCCGCGGGGGCGGCGAGCGGCGGATGGGCCACGAGTTCGTGGGCGTCGTCGAGCAGATCGGTGACGCGGTCGGCAAGGTAAAGGTGGGCGACTTCGTGATCGCCCCGTTCTACGTGTGCTGCGGTGAGTGTGCCAACTGCCGCAACGGCGTCAGCACCTCCTGCCTCAACGGCGGCTGGTGGGGCTCTGAGGTCAAGGACGAGGGCTACGCCGATGCCGGCCAGGGCGAGCGGGTGCGTGTCCCGCTGGCCGACGGCACACTGGTCGTCGTCCCCGGCGGTGAGCCCGATCCGGCGCTGGTCCCGGGGCTGCTCACCCTGTCGGATGTGATGTGCACCGGGCACCACGCCGCGGTGTCCGGCGGAGTCCGGCAGGGTTCGACGGTGGCGGTCGTCGGCGACGGCGCGGTCGGCCTGTCGGCGATCATCGCGGCGAGACGTCTCGGCGCCACCCGGATCGTGGCCATGTCCCGCCACGAGTCCCGGCAGCGTCTGGCTCGTGAGTTCGGCGCCACCGACGTCGTGCCGGAGCGCGGCGACGAGGGCATCGCGCGGTTGAAGGAGATGTTCGGCGGCATCGGCCCCGATGTCGTCCTGGAGTGCGTCGGCACGAAGGAGTCGATGGATCAGGCGCTGCGCTCGGCCCGCCCCGGCGGCCAGGTCGGTTTCGTCGGCGTCCCGGCCGGTGGCCCCGAGCTCCCGGTCCAGCAGATGTTCAGCACCAACGTCGGTGTCCGCGGTGGTGTGGCCCCGGTCCGCGGCTACATCGAGGAACTCCTCCCCGAGGTCCTCGACGGCCGCATCCAGCCCGGTCGCGTCTTCGACGTCGAGCTGCCGCTGTCCGAGGCGGCCGAGGCCTACGCCGCCATGGACGAGCGCCGAGCCGTCAAGGTCCTCCTCCGGCCATAGCCCACCCGCCGCGCGGATCGGCCGTCGTGGTTGACGGCTGCACGAACCGGCATCACCGGCCGCTGTCCCGCGAGCCGAGGGTTGCCTCCCGGCCCTGTCGCGGTGGGCGACAGGGCCGGGGATCGCGCTAGCTGGCGGTCCAGAAGAGGGCCCGGGCGTACTCGGCGTACAGGCCCTTCGGGTGAGCACGGAACAACGGCTCGGTCCCGAACAGGACCGCGTGGCCGCCGCCGGAGGTGGTGCCGGAGACGACCGCGGCCCGGCCCGCCGCCTGGGCGGGGCCGTCCGTGCCCTCGTCAGTCGGCAGCCAGTGGCCGGCCACCAGCGGGGATGTGCCGTAACGCTGCTCGACGGTCACGCCCTCACCGGTGAACCAGAGAGGGGAGTAGATGAACGAGTGCACGGGGGAGCCGCTCCCCACGATCCGGCCCTCGTTCGTCACCGTGACCACCCCGTTGGCGTCTCCGCGGCCGGCTGTCGCGGTGACCGGGAGGACCTCGGCGGCGGCGTTGAAGTTCGCGCCGGTGGCCCCGCGGGTGAGGACACCGCCGCCGCGGGCCAGGTATGCGTCGACGGCGGCGCGGGCGGTGGCGGTCAGATTCGCATACGAGAGGCCGGACGAGACGATGAGGGAGTCAACCGTGGACAGGTCGAAACCGGCGTTGAGGATCGCCGTCGAGACGGGGCGGACCGTGAAGCCCATCTCCTTCAGGGCGAACAGCTCGTCGGCGGAGACGGCCGCCGCGATCACGGGCTGCTCGATCACGTCGCCTCTCGTGCGACCGGGGGCGGCGGTGAACCGTACTCCCAGGGATCTGGCGAGAGAGACGGCCTCGGGCCGCGCCTCGGCCGGGACCACGACGGTGGCCGCGTCCGTGCGCCGCAGCTTGACACCCCGGGTGAGCAGCTCGTTGACCGCCCGCACATCGTTGCCGTCGCGCAGCGACAGGCTGAGATCCCGCCCACGCGGCGCGTCGACGGACCCGGTCGCCGCCGCCTCGGTCACCTTGATAACCAGGACGCGCGGCAGTGACCGGAGGCTGCTGTCGACCGTGGCGCCCCAGAGCAGGCCATGACTCCAGCCCGAGATGTCATACATCTGCGGCACCAGGCCGGAGATGTCCCGGCCGGCTTCGAGCAGGACGTTCGCGAGGCCGCGTTTCGGCTGGTGCATGTCGACGATGTAGGTGCCCTTGCCGTAGTGGCGCCCGCCGGCCCGGAAGGCGGTCCGGGCCGCGGTGACCCGCACGTCGTTCGCGATCAGATGGTTGACCAGGCGCGCCGCGGCGGGACTGCCGGCCGGGATGACGTAGGCGCGCGGGAACGTCGTCGCGTAGCGGTCCTCCGGGCCGAACCCGTCGACGAAACCGTCCGGGATCACCGGGGACGGCTCACCGGCCCAGCCGCGTCGGAACAGTTCGATCTGGTCGGCGAGCAGCGTGCCCCGGTTCGTGTCGGCGTAGGTGAGAGCCGCCTCGATCGTCGCCGCGGCCACGTCGGTGTTGATCCGGGACCGGCGCTGCAACTCCTCAACCGGCAGGTCGTTGTAGGCGGAGTTGTTGACCTGCAGCGGGATCTCCACGGTGTGGCCGACCGCGCCCTGGTAGATGGCGTACATCGGGGTGAAGATCGGCGGCCAGTCGTCCCAGTCGCCGGGGGCGTAGTCCCGGAACGGGATGTCGGCGCGGGTCGTCTCCGGGTGTCCGAGCCGCTGGATGGCCTTCTCCATGCCGAGCGCGTTCGGCAGGGCGTGCTTGATGTACAGGTCGTACTCGTAGTTCTGCCCGTGCGGCGGCGTCGCCGGCTCGATCAGGGTCGTGCCCGTGTAGCCGTGCTCGTCGAGCATCACGAACGGCTGCGTCGCGATCACCACGTCGCGTACCGCCCGGGACTCCGGCTGCGAGCCGGTGGCGTGGTCCCGGTTGATGTCGAAACCGGCGCCGTTCGCCCGGGTGCCGGCGATCCGCCCGTCCGGGTTGTTGGTGACCGTCACATAGACCCGGGTGCGCTCGAGAAGGTCCCGGGTCGCCGGGTCGGTGGCGGTGGCCAGGCGCTCGATGACGCGCAGCGCGCCGTCGGTGCCCTCCCACTCGTTGCCGTGGATGTTCGCGTTGATCCAGACCGGTGTCTTGTAGCCGGTCCTCAGGGCCCGATCGCGCTTCGCGGCGGCCGGGTCCTCCTCGATCAGTTCCCGCCAGCGGTCCTGCCGGGCGGCTTCGGCGGCCGACTCGGGAGCGGTCACGGTCACCAGATAGAGATCACGGCCTCCGGCCGAGTGCCCGACGATCTCCGCGGAGACGCGGTCCGAGGCCTCCTGCAGGGCGTTCAATTTCGGAGCGATGAGGTGGTACGGGACGAGCCCCAGCTTGATCGAGCGGTCCTCCGGGTTCACCGGCCAGACCGGCAGGTCGTTCTGCCGCGGGTAGCCCTTCCGCCGCGTGATCGTCCACGCGGATGCCGGTTCCTCCGCGAACAGCGGGCCCGCCGATGACGCGCCGAGCGCCGCGCTGTCGACGGCGGAGCCGCCGAGGGCGGCGATCGTGTTGCGTTCCGGCCCGTTGCCGAAGTCGCGGGTCGATGGGTTGTCGCCCGGCGCCCCGGAGTCCGGGTCGCTGCCCCGCGCCGCGGAGAGCGGGTCGCTACCCCGCGCCGCGGAGACCAAGTTGTTGCCCGGCGTCGTCGAAGCCGGGATGCCTCCCGGCGCCGCCGACACGGGGTTGGCGAGCAGAGCCGTGGCGAGCAGCGCGGCGCCGGCGCCGGCCAGCGTTCGTGACAGGTCCACAAAGCACCTCCGTTGGGATGTCCCGACCCTCTCCGGTCGATCGACACATGCGCAATGATCGATGCGGGCGTGTCGCCATACCGTTCGGGTCATTCCGGCTCGCGACCCCGAGTATTCGATCTTGGAGACCGGACCCCGGGGACGCGAACCGGCCGGGCTCACCCGTCAGGGGCCGCGCGAAACACGGGTCGGCGGCGTGGGGCACCCGGACCTCAGGGGGTGGCGGTGTGGGACTCCCAGGTGGCGTACATGGTGGCGTAACGGCCGCCCGCGGCCAGCAACGCCTCGTGGGTGCCCTGTTCGACGATGTCGCCGTCGTCGACGACGATCACCCGGTCGGCCCGGCGGGCCGTGGACAACCGGTGGGCGACCAGGATCGCGGTCCGTCCCTCCAGCAGCCGCTGGATCGCGGCCTCCACCCGCAGCTCCGAGCGCAGGTCCAGGCTCGACGTCGCCTCGTCGAGGACGACCACCCGCGGTTCGGCGACGAAGACGCGGGCCAGGGCGATCAGCTGGCGCTCGCCGGAGGAGACGGACTGGCCGCGTTCGTGCAGGACCGTCTGCAGGCCGTCGGGGGAGCGGTCGACCAGGTCGCGCAGGCCGACCGCCTCGACGGCGGCGAGCACCACCTCGTCGGAGACCTCGGGGCGGGCGAAGGCGATGTTGTCCCGCAGCGTCCCGGCGAACAGGAACGGCTCCTGCGGCACCACCCCGACCTGACGGTGCAGCGAGTCGAGGGTGACGTCACGCAGGTCGTGGCCGTCGACGAGGACCGTCCCGGCGTCCGGGTCGTAGAGACGGGACACGAGTTTGGCCAGCGTGGACTTGCCGGCGCCGGTCGGGCCGACGCACGCGATCGTCTCGCCGGGCGCGATCCGCAGGTTGACCCCGCGGAGCACGGGGCGCGCGGGGTCGTACCCGAAAGTGATCTCGCGCAGCTCGATCCCGCCGGACGCCGGCGGCAGCGGCAACGCCCCGGGCTTCTCCCGGACCGCGGGGACCGTGCGCAGCAGGCCGCGGAGCTTGCCGAGCGCGGCGCGGGCCTGCTGATAGTTGGTGTAGAGCTGCACGAGTTGCTGCACGGGCTGGAAGAACGCGTTCAGGTAGAGCACGAAGGCGGTCAGCTCGCCGATCGTGAGCGTGCCGGCGAGGACCTTGCGGCCGCCGATCAGCAACAGCGCGGCCAGGCCGAGCAGGCCGATCACCGATGTGCCGGGGCCGTAGACGGCGTTGATCCGGCCGGTGTGGTCGTTGGCGTCGCGGTAGGCGCCGACCACCTCCCGGTGGGCGATCACGTTGCGGTCCTGCTGGTTGTGGGCGGTGATGACGCGTACGCCGTTGAGGCTCTCGGTGAGGTGGGAGAAGAGTCCCGCGATCGTGTCGCGCTGCCGGTTGTAGCCGACGTCGGCGGCCCTGCGGAACCAGAGCGTGAGCAGCAGCAGCGGCGGCACCACCAGGAGCAGCGTGATCGCGGCGAGCCCGGCGTCGTAGTGGACGAGCACGGCGGTGACCACGACCATGGTGAGCCCGTGGATGAGGAACTGCGCGAACCCTTCCTGCAGCAGCTGCTGCAACGCCTCCACGTCGGAGGTCATCCGGGTCATGGTGACGCCGGCCTTCTCCGTCGTGTAGTGGTCGAGGCTGAGCCGTTGCAGCTGGGTGAAGACGCGTACCCGCAGGTCCCGGGTGCTGTAGGCGGCGAGCCGTCCGCTGGTGCGGATGCGCACGGCGGTGGCCAGCGCGGTCAGCGCCACCGAGGCGAGGAACGCCACGGCGGCGATCACCAGGACCGGCACATCGCGGGCGACGATGCTGTGGTCGATGCCGACCTGCACGAGGTACGGCCCGGACTGCAGCAGCAGCGCCTCGACTCCCACCGCGACCGCCGCGGTCACCAGCAGCGCCCGCCGCCCGGACAGCAGCGACCACAGGGTGAGCCGGCCGGTGTCGGGGGTGTGGCTGAAGGTCGCGGCCGGGTCCGGATGGTCCGGCTCGCTCGCCTCCAGGAGGGTGACGCCGGCCGCCAGCTCGGCCGGCACCCCGGCGAACGGCGTGTTGCCCTGGCGCCGGGTGCCGGTGCCGCCCATCCCGGCGATCGCCCCCGAGCCGGGCCCGCCGCCGGGGCCACCGAACCCGCCTCCGAACATGCTCACGCGTGCACCTCCGTGGCCAGGACCCGCCCGTAGCGGGGCTCGGTCGCCAACAGTTCGGTGTGGGTGCCGGTCGCCACGGCCTGACCGTTCTCGATCAGCACGACGCGGTCGGCGAGGCCGATCGTGGCCAGCCGGTGCGCGACCACGATGGTGGTGCGGTCGCGCATCAGGTCGCGCAGCGCCTCGTGGATCTCGTGCTCGACGCGGACGTCGACGGCGCTGGTGGCGTCGTCGAGGATCAGCACCGGCGGGTTGACCAGCAGCGCCCGGGCGATAGCGACGCGCTGCCGCTGGCCGCCGGAGAGGGTGTAGCCGCGTTCGCCGACGACCGTGTCGTACCCCTCCGGAAGCTCTCCGATGAAACCGTCGGCGCCGGCCGCGACGGCGGCGGCGATCACCTGCTCGCGGGTCGCCGCGGGGTGTCCGAAAGCGATGTTGTCGTGCAGCGAGATGGAGAACAGGAACGGCTCGTCGGGCACGATCCCGACCCGGTCCCGCAGCGTGGCGAGCGGGTAGTCGCGCACGTCGGCGCCGTCGATCAGCACCCGCCCGGCGTCGGCGTCGTAGAAGCGCGCGGCCAGCCGGGCCACCGTGCTCTTGCCGCTGCCGGTCGCGCCGACCAGCGCCACCGTCTCACCCGGCCGGACGTGCAGGTCGAGACCGTCGAGACCGAGGGTGCCATCGGGGTACGCGAACCGCACCCCCGCGAAAAGCACGTCGCCCCGGGGCTGCGGGACCACGGGCTCGGCCGGGTCGTTCAGCTCGGTCGGCGTGTCCAGGATGTCGTAGATGCGCTGGGCGGACGCGGCGGCCCGCTGCCCCATCATGATGATCATGCCGAGCATCCGGAACGGCGGCTGCAGCATCAGCACGTACGAGTTGAACGCGACGATCGTGCCGACGGTCGCGTGCCCGTCGAGCACCATCAGCCCACCGACCAGCAGCACCAGCGCCAGCCCGAGCCGGGGCAGGTTGTCCATCACCGGCATCCAGCGGCTGCGGATCCGGGCGTCGGTCGTGTAAGCCCAGCGCACTCCGTCGGCGGCCCGGGCGAGCGTGTCGATCTGCCGTTTCTCGGCCGCGAACGCCTTGACGATCCGGACGCCCTGGATGTTCTCGTCGACCACTGTCGCGACCCCGGCCAGCCGGGCCTGGATCAGCCACGACACCGGGAAGATCGCCTTGCGCATCCGGACGCCGAGGACCGCGATCACCGGCATGGTCAGCATCGCCACCACGGCCAGCGGCGCGTTGATCGACACCATCAGCGCGAACGCGATGCCCGCGATCGTGCACTGGACCAGGATGGACGGGCCGAACGCCAGATACATCTGGACGGCCCGGATGTCGCTGGTCGCGCGGGAGATCAGCTCGCCGGACTGGACCCGGTCGTAGAAGCCGTACGACATCCGCATGAGATGGGTGAAGACCAGGTTGCGCAGGTCGTACTCCATCTCGTACGCCGTGCGCAGCAGGTAGAGCCGGGCCAGGAAGTTGATGACGCCCTGGGCGATCGCGAGCCCGGCGATCAGCCAGACGTACTTCTCCAGGCCGTCGGCCCGGTCGACGAGAGCCCGGTCGATGCCGATCCGCACCAGGTCGGGGATCTGCACCTGCACGATGAGGCCGACGAACGACAGCGTCAGCGAGGTGATCAGGAGCGCGCGGTGGGCACGGACGAGGGGCCAGGCGCGGCGTAACCAGCTTTTCGTGGGATCGGGGTGGATGCCGGCCCGGGGCGCCCGGCGCGGGGCGGTGGGATCGGGGTGGATGCCGGCCCGGGATGTCCGGCGCGGGGCGGTGGGGTCCGGGTGGATGCCGGCCTTCGGGGCCCGGCGCGGGGTGGCGCTCAAGCGGTTCTCCTCACCAAGGATAGTGCTTAGCCTAGCTAACTATCCTGTCTTCTCAAGCCCGCGTTTCCCCGGTCGATGGAAGCGGCATGCTTCGCCGTCTCGCCGCCCTCGCCGCCGCCGCCACCCTGACCGCCACCGGCCTCGCGACGCCCGCCCGGGCCGCGACCACCACCGCCTGCCGTTCGGAAGCCGGCAGCCCCCGCTGCCAGGTGTGGACCGGCAAGGTCGACTGGGCTCCGGACGGCGACACGATCCGTGTCGACCTCGCCGGGGACGGCACGAAAGACCTGGTGTCGGTACGCATCCTCGGCATCCAGGCGATGGAGATGAAGACCTACTCGCACTACCCGGAGCGGCGCAGGGGCGACTGCCACGCGATCGCCGCCAACTCCCGCCTCGAGGAGCTGCTCGCGGCCGGCGGCAACTACGTGCGCCTCACCTCGCTGAAGGCGTCGAGCCGCAGCGAGGGCCGCCCGCTGCGCTCGGTCGCCGTGAAGATCGACGGGCAGTGGCGCGACGTCGGCGAGCAGATGGTCCGCGAGGGCTACACGCTCTGGCAGGCGTGGCCCGGCGAATGGGCGATGGACGAGGCCTACCACCGGGCTGCCCGGGAGGCCGCGGCCGCCGGCCGGGAACTCTACGACACCGACAGCTGCAAGCCCGGGCCGGCCCAGAACAGCGGCCTCACCCTGACCGTCAACGCGGACGCCGACGGCCTCGACGAGAAGAACCTCAACGGCGAGTGGTTCAGGATCCACAACCCGTCGGCGGCGGCCGTGCCGATCGCCGGCTGGTGGGTGCGCGACTCCGGGCTGCGCCGTTACACCTTCCCGGCCGGCACCGTGGTCCCGGCCGGCGGCGACGTCTACGTCCACATCGGCAAGGGGAAGAACACGGCCACCCACAAGTACTGGGGGCTCACCAAGCCGATCTTCACCAACGTCGACCCGGCCAACCACGCGGTCGGCGACGGCGGCTACCTCTTCGACGTGCACGGCGACCTGCGCGCCTGGATGATCTACCCCGAGGTGTGAGGATCAGGCGGGGCCGGCATCCCCGTTGCGCCAGTGGCGGCGGCACAGCACCCGGTAGGTGACCTCGGCCGCGTCCGACGTGTCGCCGACCGCCACCTGCGCGCCGGAGCGGGCCACCCGGCCGTCCTCGATCCGTGCGTTCTGCCGGCCCGGGCGCCCGCACCAGCAGGTCACCTCGACCTGCAGCGACACGATGTTGTCGGCCAGCTCCAGCAGCCGCTGCGCGCCCGGGAACAGATGCGACATGAAGTCGGTGGAGATCGCGTAGCAGTCCACGTCGACGCAGAGCTCGTCGACCGCCCAGGCCAGCTGCTCCACCTGCTCCGGGCGGAGGAACTGGGCCTCGTCGACGATCACGAACCCGCCGGCCGGCACCTCGTCGGCGATCAGCGCGGTCAGCTCGGTGCCGTCGGTCACCTCGATCGCGTCGGCGGCCACCCCGAGCCGCGACGACATCACCCCGGCGCCGGCCCGGTCCATGCTGGTCAGCAGGATCCCGGGCCGGCCGGCCTGCCGGCGGTTGTACGCGTTCTGCAGGGCGAGCGTCGACTTGCCCGCCCCCATGCTGCCGTGGAAGAGCGTCAGCTCGTGAAAGACCGGAGCAAGGGTCCTGGCGCGGGACACGACGGGGGCGCTGACGGTGACCGGGACCAAGGTGAGCCTTCCTGGAGGACTTGCGCGGGCCGCTACACGCTACCCGACCTGTTCCGTCTGCTCCGAGGGCCGCCGGAACGGATCGCCGTACGCCCGGATCGCCTGACGTGCGAACGCCTGCTGCTGGGTGGCGACCCGCTCCGAACGGCCCCGGCCGAGGAAGCTGACGAACCAGTGCAGCACCGCGGTCACCCGGTTCTTGAAGCCGACCAGGTAGAACAGGTGGACCGCCACCCACACCACCCAGGCCGGGAAGCCGGACAGCCGCAGCTTCCAGATGCTCGCCACGGCCGAGAAGCGGGAGATCGTCGCCAGGCTGCCCTTGTCGAAATACCGGAACGGCTGACCCGTCTCCCTGCCGGCCAGGCGGCGCTTGATCTGGTCGGCGGCGTGCCGGCCGCTCTGGATGGCGACCTGCGCCACTCCGGGCAGCGGCTTGCCGTCCTCGCCGGCCAGGCTCATCATGTCGCCGAGCGCGAAGATCTCCGGGTGGCCGGGCAGGCTGGTGTCCGGCTCGACCAGGATCCGGCCGGCCCGGTCGGTCTTCGCGCCGGTCGCCGCCGCCAGTTTCGCGGCCAGCGGCGGGGCCGCCACCCCGGCCGCCCACACCTTCGTCATCGCCGGGATGCGCTCGCGCTCGCCGTTCGACTCGACCTCGATGCTGTTCGCGTCGACCGCCACCACCTTCGTGTTGGTCCGCACCTCGACACCGAGCTTGTCGAGCTGCTTCTCGGCCTTGGCGGAGAGCTGGTCGCCGAACGTGTTGAGCACCGCCCCGACCGCGTCGACGAGCAGGATCCGCGCCTTGCGGGAGTCGATGTGCCGGAACTGGCCGCGCAGGTTGCGGTGTGCCAGCTCGGCGATCTGCCCGGCCATCTCGGTGCCGGTCGGACCCGCGCCGACGACCACGAAGGTCATCCACGCCTCCACCGTCGCCGGGTCGGTGTGCAGGTCGGCGACCTCGAACGCGCCGAAGATCCGGGCCCGCAGCTCCAGGGCGTCGTCGATGCTCTTCATGCCGGGCGCGTGGTCGGCGAACTCGTCGTTGCCGAAATAGGACTGGGACGCGCCCGCGGCGACGATCAGCGTGTCGTACGGCACCGTGTAGTCGATGCCCGGCCCGGCCACCGACACGACCTTGCGCTCCACGTCGACGTCCTGCACCCAGCCGAGGCGCACGTCCACGTTCTGCTGGCGGCGCAGCACCTCACGGATCGGCGGCGCGACCTCGCCCTCGGACAGGATCCCGGTCGCGACCTGATAGAGCAACGGCTGGAAGAGGTGGTACGCCGTACCGTTGATCAGGGTTATCTCGACGTCCGCACGGCGCAGCGCCTTGATCGCGAAGAGGCCGCCGAAGCCCGCCCCCACCACTACCACTCGATGGCTCATCAGTACTCCCTCGCTTCAGGGCACCTGGCAACCACCTTGGTATGCCCCGGCCCCGAGCGGAAGTACCGTCAGCTCAGACGCTGTGTGATATGTCCCAGCCAGCGGGCCACCACGGCCAGCTCGGCGCCGGTGAAACCGTCGGAGAGCTCCGCGTTCAGCTCCGTCACCACCGTCCGGGCGACGCCGACCGCCTCCCGGCCGAGCGGGGTCAGCGACAGCCGGACCGCCCGGGCGTCCGCCGCGTCCGGCGTCTTGGCCAGGAAGCCGCCCTTCTCCAGGCGGCTGACCAGCCCGCTGATCCCGGACGGCGACGCGCACAGGGCCGCGCTCACGTCGCCGACCAGCGCGTTGTCGTGCCCGGCCAGGTGGAACAGCACCCCCGCGCCGGCCGCGCCGATGCCGCTGTCGCCGGAGCGCGCGTCGATCCACCGCCGGACCGCGCGCTCGGCGGTCATCATCTCCAGGACGAGCCGGTGATTCATCGGGACGCGCCGGCGACCTGCTTCTGCAACCAGGTCAGCAGCTCGGGCCAGAGGGTGTCACGGGCGGTGCGTCGCATGAACCCATGGTGGCCGATCCGGGGGAGGCCCGCCTCGGCCGGGGTGTGCGTGCGCCGCTCGACCGCGGCGTTCGGCAGTCGCGCGGCCAGCGCGTCGACCTGCGCGGGTGTGGCCCACGGGTCGTCGGCGATCCCGATCGCCAGCACCGGCTGGGTGACGGCGGCGGCCCGCTCGGCGCCCTTCATCACCGGGTCGTCGAACAGGTAGTGCGGCAGCGCGCCCCAGGCCGCCCACTGCCGCACGGCGGCCACCGGGATGTCCTCGCCGAGGCCGAGGCGGCGGGCCGGGACGTAGCCGAGCACGCCGGCGAGGGCCGGTCCGATCAGGGACAGCACGAGGCGTACGCGAAAGCGCTCGGCCCGGTCGGGAATGGCGGCGATCGACGCCTCGTGGGCGGCGACGAGAACGAACGCGGTCAGGCCGGGGCCGCCGCGCCCCAGGGCAAGCGCGTGCCCGCCGACACTGTGCCCCACCGCGAGCTGTGGCAGACCGGGGAACCGCCGCGCCGCCCACCCGGTCATCGCCGGCACGTCCTGCTCGATCCAGTCGCGCATGCCCACCTCGCGGTGGTCCCGCGGCGATCCGGACCGCCCGGTGCCCCGGTAGTCGTAGGTGATCACGGCGAACCCGTGCTCCGCGAGGAACGACGCGAACCCGGTGTAGAACCCGGCCGGCGTGGCCGTGGCCGGATGCACCACCAGCGCCGCGACGGGCTCGGTCGCCGGCTCGAACAGCGTCCCGGCGAGCCCGTCCACCTCGATCGAACTATTTCGCATGCGACATAAATTAGCACGGGGTACGGTGGCCGGGGAGGTGCCGGGATGGCGCAGTCGCCGCGACCGGGGCGGTGGGCCAGGGGAGGGCCGCACGGGAGGATTGAAACGTTACCGGTGGCGGGGCAGGATGACCGGCATGACGTACGTGTGCTTCACGCTGCAGGTCGACCCGTCGAAGCTCGACGCCTACCGGAAGGCCCACGAGGCGGTCTGGCCGGAGATGCTGCGGGCGCTGGCCGCGACCGGCTGGCGTGACTACCGGCTCTTCCTGCGCCCGGACGGCCTGCTCGTCGGCACCCTGCAGACCGACGACTTCGCCGCCGCTCAGGAGGCGATGGCCCGTACCGAGGTGAACGCCCGCTGGCAGGCCGCCATGGCCGAGTTCTTCCCGGCCCTCGGCGAGTCCCGCCCGGACGAGGGCATGCTCGTCCTCGACCAGGTCTTCCACCTCGAGGAGCAGCTGGACCGCCGCTGAGGCGCCGGACTCCGCCGGGACGCCCCGGAAGCGAACAGCATTCACACAGGTCAGCGGTGGAACGGGCGGCCTACTCTGGAATCCGGACGGCTCGCGGGTCGCGGGCCGGTCAGTGGAGGAGACGTTCGGTGGGGTTCGTCAAACGGTTCGTGCTCTCGATGGTCGCGTCGAAGCTTCAGCGGATGTCCTACAAACGCCACAACCCGATCGCCGACGGCATGCTCCGCGAGGTCAACCGCAAGCTGTACGGCCACGGCCACCCCGGTCCCTACGGCCACGGCCACCACCCCGGCGCGTACGGCCACCCGGGCGCCTACGGGCATCCCGGCGCGTACGGCCACCACGGCCACTACCGGCATCACGGGCACTACCGCCACCACGGCCACTACCGGCGTCGCTGGTTCTGACCCGGCCGGCGGTGGGATTCGGGTCAATTGCCGGGGCCGGTTGCCGATAGGTGGCAGGTGGGGAGCGAACGGGAGCGGCGGCGTGTCGCGGTCCTGCGCGAGTACCACCTCCTCGACACCCCGCCCGCCGCCGAGCTGGAGGCCGTGGTCCGGGTGGCCGCGACCGTCGCCGGCGTGCCCACCGCCACGCTGAACCTGCTCGACGACGCCCGGCAGTACCAGCTGACCACTGTCGGGTTCGCCGGGCAGCAGTGTTCGCGGGCCGACTCGATGTGCGCGGTCCGCCTGGACCAGGGCGCCTTCGTGCACCTGCCAGACGCCCGGAAGGAGCCGGACTACCGGGACAACCCGTGGGTGACCGGGCGGCTCGGGCGGGTCGTGTTCTACGCGTCGGCGCCGTTGATCAGCCCCGGCGGCCTGGTGATGGGCACGCTCTGCGTCTTCGACGGGCGGCCCCGGGAGTTGAGCCGGGAGCAGATCCGCGGGCTCGAGGACCTGGCCGGGATCGCGGTGGCGTTCTTCGAGCGGCGCCGGCTCGCGCGGGTGTCGGCGGGGCTGCGGGAGACCATCCAGGCCCGGGATCAGTGGACCCGCACGATGCTGGACAGCCTCGACGAGGCGGTGATCGCGACCGGGCCGGCGGGCCGGGTCACCCTGATCAACCGGGCCGCGCAGGGCCTGCACCCCGATGCCGTCCTCGGCGCCGGCCCGGACGGCTCGGCGGCCCGCTCCTGGCTGTTCGAGCCGGACGGGCGCACCCCGATCTCGGACGAGGAAGTGCCGCTCGTGGTGGCGATGCGCGAGGGCGTCCCGGTCAAGGGGCGGGAGCTGATGATCCGGGTGCCGGGCCGGGAGCCGCGGTCGGTGCTGGCGAACGCGGCGCCGCTGCGGGCCGCCGACGGCCGGGTCGACGGGGCGGTCGTCGCGTTGCATGATGTGACCGCGGAGCACACCCGGCGGCGGATCCTGGAGGAGGCGCACGAGCGGCTCGCCGCGGCCAACACCGAGCTGCGCCGGTCCAACGCCGACCTGACCAACTTCGCCGGGGCGGTCAGCCACGACCTGGTCGCGCCGCTGGCCGCGGTCGGTGGCTACCTGGAGCTGCTCGCCGACCCGGACGAGACGGCGGGCCATCCACGGGTGGCCGGGTGGGTCACGTCGGCGGCGCAGGCGGTGGCCCGGATGCGGGACCTGATCGACGCGCTGCTCGGCTATGCCCGCGCCGGCAGTGCCCCGGTGCGGGCTCGGGCCGTACCCCTCGATGGGGTGATCGGTGAGGTGCTGCACGACCTGGGCCCGCAGATCGCGGCGGCCGGCACGCGGGTCGTGGTGCCGGGGCCGTTGCCGGAGGTGGTCGGCGACCCGGTGCTGATCCGGCAGCTGCTGCAGAACCTGATCGGCAACGCGGTGAAGTTCCGCGACCCGGGCCGGCCGTCGCGGGTGGAGATCACCGCCGACGGGCCGTCGCTGCGGATCGCCGACAACGGGGTGGGCATCCCGCCGTCGCGCCGCGAGGAGGTCTTCGACATGTTCGCCCGGGTGGACGGGCAGGTCGCGCGAAGGCACGGCATCGGGCTGTCGAGCTGCCTGCGGATCGTGGAGCGGCACGGCGGGACTATCACGATCGGGGACACGCCGGGCGGCGGCGCGACGGTCACGGTCACGCTGCCGGAGAAAGGGTCAGATCGCCGGTAGCGGTGCCGATCGGACAAGGGTGGATCTGGCTGAACGGCTGTCGGAGCGGGAGCGGGAGCGTCTGCGGCTCGCCGCGCTGCACGAGTACCGTCTGCTCGACTCGCCGGCCGGGGACGAGCTGGAGGCCGTGGTCCGGGTCGCCGCCACCGTCGCCGGGGTGCCGCACGCCTCGCTCAACCTGATCGACGAGAACCGGCAGTGCCAGCTCACCACGGTCGGCTTCGACGGCGCCGACTCCGACCGGGTCGACTCGATGTGCGCGGTCCGGTTCGAGTCCGGCCATTTCACCTACCTGCCGGACGCCAGCCTGGACCCGATCTACCGGGACAACCCGTGGGTCACCGGGGTCCTCTCCGACGTCCGGTTCTACGCCTCGTTCCCGCTGGTCACGCCGGAGGGGCACGCGCTCGGGTCGCTGTGCGTCTTCGACCTGGAGCCGGGGCAGCTGGACGACGGCCAGATCGAGCGGCTCCAGGATCTGGCCCAGATCATCCTCGCGCTGTTCGAGCGGCGGCGGCAGGCGCGGATCAACGCCGAGCTGGCGGCCCTGGCCGAGGAGCGGCAGCGGTGGACCGACACGCTGCTGGAGACGATCGACGTGGCGGTGGTCGCGGCCGACCAGAACGGGGAGCTGACCCTCTTCAACCGGGCGGCGCGGGAGTGGCACGGACTCGACACCCTGCCCGGCCGGTACGAGCTGTTCGAGACCGACGGGCGTACCCCGCTCGCCCCGGACCGGGTCCCGCTGTGCCGTGCCCTGCGTGACGGCAGCGTCAAGGACGCCGAGATGATCATCAAGCGGCCCGGCGGCACGCTGATGCACGTGAGCGTCAGCGGCCGGTCGCTGATCGGGCCGGCCGGCGTGCCGCAGGGCGCGGTCGTCGCGATGAACGACGTGACGAGCGCCCGCGCCCAGCAGCGGCAGATCGAGGAGGCCCGCCGTGAGCTGGCCGCCGCCAACGCCGACCTGCGCCGCTCCAACGCCGACCTGAGCAACTTCGCCGGTGCGGTCAGCCACGACCTGGTCGCGCCGCTGACCTCGGTCGGCGGCTACCTGGAGCTGATCGGCGACGAGGTCGACGGCCGTCCCGGGCAGTGGGTGGAGGCGGCGTCGCGGGCGGTCACCCGGATGCGGGACCTGATCCGGTCGCTGCTCGGCTACGCCCAGGCCGGCAGCGCGCCGGTGCGCCGGGTCACCGCCGGCCTGGCCGATCTGTTCGAGCAGGTCCGCGTCGACCTGCGCCCGGCCGCCGAGGCCGCCGGGGCGACGATCGAGGCGGGCGGGCCGCTGCCGGCCGTGGACGGCGACCCGGTGCTGATCCGGCAGCTGCTGCAGAATCTGATCGGCAACGCCGTCAAGTACCGGGACCCGTCGCGGGCCTGCCGGGTGACGGTCACGGCGGAGCACGGCCCGGCCGGCTGGACCGTCGCGGTCGCCGACAACGGGCTGGGCATCCCGCCGGAGCAGCGGCACCGGGTCTTCGAGATGTTCACCCGGCTCGGCACCGGCGCCGCCGGCGGGCACGGCATCGGGCTCTCCACCTGCTGGCGGATCGTGGAACGGCACGGCGGCGACATCCGGGTGGAGGAGACACCCGGCGGCGGCACCACCGTGCTGTTCACGCTGCCCGGCCGGGACCTCTCAGAAGAGGGGTGACCGGCCCTTGTAACCGGTGCTGACCTGCAACCCGGCGCGGAAGCCCTTGCCGGTGCCGCGGTAGATCAGCAGGGCGCCGGTCGACGCCCGGACCGCGGCCAGGTCGGTGAACCCGTCCCGGTCGAAGTCGCCGACGCCGAGCAGGTCGCGCAGGCCGCTCGCGGTGCCGACCTTCACGGCCGCCTTGAATCCACCGGACTTACCGGGGTAGAGGTACAGCGTCCCGGAGCTGGTCATCTTGACCAGCAGGTCCGGGACGCCGTCCCGGTCGAAGTCGCCGACGCCGGCGAACTCGCTGCGGTTGTTCCAGTCGCCGTACGCCAGCGCCACCCGCTTGCCGAACTTCGCGCCCTTCTGCCCCGGGTAGAGGTAGACGTTGCCGTTGCTGGTCTGCGACGCGAGCAGGTCCGGGTAGCCGTCCCGGTTGAAGTCGCCGATCGCGGTCAGCTCCCGCAGGTGGCTCATGTTCTTGTACAGCTGCTTGCGGGCGCCGAACTTCCCGCTGCTCACGCCGGGGTAGAAGAAGACCGCGCCGGCCTTGGTCCGCACGATCAGGTCGGTGAGACCGTCCCGGTTGAGGTCCATCCGCAGCAGCGCGTTCGCCGACGGGTAGACGCCGACCTTGCTGCGGGCGCCCTCGGAGATGTACGTGCCGTTGCCCGGGTAGGCGAACAGGTTCCCGGTCGACGTGGTCCGGGCCATCACGTCGGACCAGCCGTTGCGGTTCCAGTCGGACAGCTTGGCGGCGGGCAGCCGCGCGAAGTCCAGGTAGTCGTTGTCGATGTTGATGGTGACGCCGCCCCAGGTCTCCTGGTGCCCGCCGCGGTACTGCTTCATCCGCCGCTTCGGGGTCCAGTGGCCTGCCGGGATCACCTTGTCGGTGACCGTGACGACCTGGTCCCAGCGGGCGAAGTCGACGTAGTCGGGCCGCACGTACCCCGGCTTGTCGTAGACCGCGACCTGGTCGGCGATGCCGGTCGCGGTGCTGCTGTAGTAGCCGGAGAAGTAGCCGAAGTCGTGCAGCCGGGCGGTCCAGCCGTTCATGAACGCGAGGACGCCGTCGCGGCACACGGTGTTCTTGCTGTCGTACGACTCCATGTCGTAGATCAGCACGCTCTCCGGGGACAGCCCGAGCGCGGTGGCCTGGCGGACCGCGTCCTCGGCGGTGGCCCGGCCCTGCGCCCACGCCTGGGTGTCGTCGATCAGGTTCTTCCGGGTGACCGTGGTGCAACTGGCCTGCGGGCCGACGTAGAGCGGGATCAGCCGCCAGCCGCGGGTGACCTGTTCGCGGACCCACTCCGGCGTCAGGTTGGCCTGGGTGCAGCCCCGGTTGTTGCCGCCGAAGTAGATGCCGGCCGCCCGGTACGGCGACGACGCGAGCCACGCGGCCATCGTCTCGCTGGACGGGGCGGTGCAGGCGTCGAACCCGTACCCGGTGAAGTTCCCCGGCTGCGGGGCGAGCGCGGCGGCGGCCGTGGCGTTGCCGTTGATCAACGCGAGCGGGGCGACCGAGAGTGTCACTACCACGGCTGCGAGTAGCCGCCTCCGGTATCTGACGATGCCGGCGGTGACTTTTCGCAACATGGGGTCTCACTTCATCGATATGGAGGGCCCATAGAGGTAAACAGACGTATCAGGATCGGCAAATTGCCTGTTCGGCTGAATTTGATCGGCCCGCCGCGGCTCCCACAGTTCACCCGATGTCCATGCCTCGTTGTGCCGGGTGAACACAAGGCCGCGCCTATGGTGGTCAGACGCCTGAACGCACGGTTAACGAGAGGCGAGTGCGATGCGTGGCTCGGTTGTCGAGGTCAGCACCAGCGCCGACGGCAGTGTGGTGATCCAGCCGCACGGCGCGGTCGGCCCGGACGAGGCGGTGGAGCTGCGCCAGCTCCTGGTGCACACGGTCCGGCGGGTGCGGCCGTTGCGCCTGATCGTCGATCTCGCGCACGTCCGCGAGCTCGACCCGATCAATCTCGGCTCGGTGGCCGCCGCGTGCGGACTCGGCGACGACCATCAGGTGGCCGTCTTCGTCGACAATCCCAGCGGTCCTCTCGCTGCTCAGCTCGCCGCGGCCGGGGTGCCGTCGCAGAGGTTGCGAGTGGGTTGACGGTTTCGGTCAGCGGTCATCGTCCGTCCATCCGCCGTTAACCCGCGCGGACGTAGCATCCTGCGATGACCGCCGTTCTCGCTCCCAGCCGCGCCGTTCTCGCCCGGTCCGTCGCCGCGTCGCTGATCGGCGACAGCGGCAACCGGTGGAAGCACACGGCCGGAGTGGCGGAGCGCGCGGCGGAGCTCGCCGCCCGTCTCGACCTCGATCCGGACGTCCTGGTGGCAGCCGCCTGGCTGCACGACATCGGCTATGCCGAGCCGATCGCGCTGACCGGTTTTCATCCGCTCGACGGCGCCGTGCACCTGAGCGCCGAGGGCTGGCCGGCCCGGATCGCCGGCCTGGTCGCCTACCACTCCGGCGCCCGCTTCGTGGGCGCGGCCCGCGGCTTCGGCGAGCAGCTGGCGGCGTTCCCCGACGAGCGCAGCCTGATGGCCGACGCCCTCACCTACGCCGATCAGACGGTCGGGCCGGCCGGCGCGCGGGTCGACACCGAGACCCGTTACACGGAGATGCTGCACCGCCAGGGCCCCTGCTCGTGGAACGCGAAGGTCGGCGCCGCCCGCCGCCCCCACCTGCGGGCCATCGCCGCCCGCGTCGAGCACCTGCTAGCCGTCTAGGCCCGTCAAGAACGTCTCGAGCGCCCGGCGGTACGGCCCGAGCGTGCGCAGATCGACATACTCCTCCGGCCCGTGCTGCCCGTCGCCGCCCGGCCCGAAGATCACCGCCGGCACGCCCTCGGCCGAGTAGAAGCGCCCGTCCGCGGCCCCGTGCTTGCGCAGCAGCGACCCGTCGTAGCCCGCCTCCCGCGCGGCCCGTTGCAGCAGCAGCACCTCGGCGCTGCCCGGGTCGGCGAAGTGCGGGGCGCCCAGCGCCTCGACCGTGGCGGTCAGCCCGGTGACCTCGGCGAGGAAGGCGGCCACCTGTTCCGGCCCGCGCCCGGCCAGGTCCGGGTCGGACGGCGGGAACCGGATGTCCAGCAGCGCCTCCGCCTCGGCCGGGACCACGTTGGCGGCCTGGTTCGGCGTGTCGATCCGGGCCACGTTGACCGTCGTCACCCACGCCTCGGCGGCCGGCGCCGGATACCGCTCCAGGAGCCGGCGCACCCCGTCGGTGACCGCGACCAGCGCGTTGGACCCGAGCCACGGGTAGGCGGCGTGCGCGGTCCGGCCGGAGGCGGCCAGCCGGGCCCGGATGATCCCCTTCGACTCGGTGACCACCCGCAGCCCGCTCTGCTCGCCGATGACCACGAAACCGGCCCGGACCCCCTGCGCCACCTGGTGCCCGGTGCCGTCGAAGCCGCCCACCTCCTCGTCGGTGACCAGCTGCAGCGCCAGGCCGTACGGCAGGGTGGCGGCCAGGTCGCGGAACACCCTGGTCATCACCAGGGCGGCCGCCTTCATGTCGTGGGCGCCGCGGCCGTAGAGGCGGTCGCCGTCGCGCCGCGGCACGAACTGGTGCGGCTCGCCGGGCACCACGTCCAGGTGGGCGTTGAGGATCACCCGCGGCGGGCCGGCCCGGCCCGGAACGGTCAGCAGCGCGCTCGGCCTGCCACCGGACTCGAAACGGCGGACCCCGAAGCCGGGGCCGGCGACGGTGAGCAGCAGGTCGAGCGCACGCCGCAGCTCGTCCGGCCGATCCGCGGTCGAGCGGATCGCGATTAGCTCCGCGAGGTGCTCCATGGAGGGACCCTACGCCGGGATCTGCTCGCCCGCCTCCACCGCGACGGCCAGCCGGTTGCCGGACGGCGGCAGCGGGCAGGTCGCGAACTCGGTGTACGCGCACGGCAGGTTCGTGGCGC
This sequence comes from Actinoplanes philippinensis, assembly GCF_900113015.1. Classification (GTDB taxonomy): domain Bacteria; phylum Actinomycetota; class Actinomycetes; order Mycobacteriales; family Micromonosporaceae; genus Actinoplanes; species Actinoplanes philippinensis. Next base: position 252,859 of record NZ_FONV01000001.1, on the reverse strand, counting down.
GGTTGAAGTCGAGCGTGACCGTGCCGTCCGCGGCCGGCGGCGCGATGAACAGGCTCCGGTTGGCGGCGTAGGTGGTCAGCCCCGAGGTGGCGTCGGTGAACAGCACGAACAGCGACCCCGGCGCGGTCCCGTTGAACGCGGTCAGGGCCAGCGACTGGCCGCCGGCCTCGAACTCGACCCGCCCCGGCGACTCGTAGACGTGCTCGATGCCCTCGGCCACCGAGCCCACGGTGATCGGCCTCGGCTCGTCGAACGGCACGTACCGTCCGGTCACCACCCACTTCTCGTCGGCCGGGTAGGCGGGCGTGCCGGTGTAGGCGGCCAGCACCGGGCTCGCCGGGTTGCGCGGCCGTACCACGTCGAAGCCGCCGCGCCGGGCGATCTCGATCCGCACGTCGCCGTGGCTCACGGTCACGTCGGCGCGTTCCTCGAGCGGCGCGAACGTGTGGGTGCCGGTGATCGGGCCGGCGTCGCCGTCGAGCGACTCGCCGTCACCGAGCACGACGGTCACCCCGGCCGGCCCGGTGCTCCAGGCGCCGGGGGCGTCGGCGAAGCTCTGCGGCGTCTCGGTGAGCCAGTGCAGGCCGGTGATGGCGAGGAAGCCGTGCGGATCGGCGCGCCGCTGCTCGTGCCCGGTGTGCCATTGGTCCCACTGCTGCTGGAACGAGGTCGTCATGGATGACGACTCTATTCCCTACTTGTTGCATGGGAAATGGACGGCCGGCGTGACATCTGCTAATTTCGGATGCAGGTCATGAGTGCCAGCGCACAGCCCCGGCTTGCTGGCCGGCAACCCTTCCGTTCGCGACGGGGTGCCCCGGGTGAGGACCAGGCCGTTGTCGACCGACAGCGGCAAACGGCGAACCCGTGGAGGCGCGGTCATGCCATCTTCCCCGCTCGACGTCATCGGCTCCCCGCTCGACGTGATCGGCGCCGACGACGATTTCGTCCACCTCGACTACGCGGCCTCGGCCCCGTGCGTGCGGGCGGCCGCTGACGCGGTTCACCACCTCCTTCCGCGGTACGGCAGCGTGCACCGCGGCACCGGAGTGCGCTCGCAGGCGTCCACCCTCGCCTACGAGCTGGCCCGGGACGTGGTCGCCGAGTTCGTCGGCGCCCGTCCCGGGGACACCGTGGTCTTCACCCGCAACACCACCGACGCCCTCAACCTGCTGGCCCGGGCACTGCCCGCGGGCACGACCACCGTGCAGTTCGACGGCGAGCACCACGCCAACCTGCTGCCCTGGCCGAACCCGCTGCGCCTGCCCGCCCCCGCCTCGCCCGACGAGGCGGTCGGCAGTCTCAAAGGGGCGCTCGACGGGCTGTCCGGTCCGGTGGTGTTCACCGTCACCGGGGCGAGCAACGTCACCGGCGAGGTGTGGCCGGTCCGCGAGCTGGCCGACGTGGCCCACTCGTACGGCGCCCGGGTGGTCGTCGACGCCGCCCAGCTGGCGCCGCACGTCCCGATCGACCTCGACGACCTGGGCGCCGACTACCTCGCCCTCTCCGGCCACAAGCTGTACGCGCCGTTCGGCGCCGGGGTGCTGGCCGGCCGCTCCGACTGGCTGGACGCGGCCGAGCCGTACCTCGCCGGTGGTGGCGCGAGCGCCGCGGTGGGTGACCGTCCCGGGGAGCTGACCTGGGCCACCGGCGCCGCCCGGCACGAGGGCGGCACCCCGAACCTGCTGGGCGCGGTGGCCCTGGCCGCGGTCTGTGACGCCTTCACCGCGGCCGACCGGGCCGTCCTGCACCGGCAGGAGCAGGAGCTGCTGGCCCGGCTGCGGGCCGGGCTGGCCGGCGTGCCGGGGGCGACCGAGGTGAGCCTTTTCGGCCCGGACCACCCGCGGGTCGGCATCGTGTCGCTGGCGCTGCCCGGCCACGACCCGGCCGAGGTCGCCCAGCGGCTGGGCCGTGAGCACGGCATCGGCGTCCGGGCCGGTCAGTTCTGCGCGCACCCGCTGGTCCGCCGCCTGACGGGGGCCGGCCGGACCGGCGCGTGCGGCGACGTGCCCGGCCTGCTGCGGATCAGCTTCGGCGTGGGCAGCACCGGCCGGGACGCCGACCGGGTGGTCGCGGCGCTGGCCACGGTGCTCGGGACCGATCGCACCTGACCTACAACCCGCTTCGTCCTGCGCCGGGCGCCCTGGACGGCCGATGCTGCGTTCGTGGCGACGTGGATGGCGAGGCTGCGGAACTGGCTCCCGGCCGGTGGCCGGCTCAGCGACAAGGACTGGGCCGGCCGGCACCGGCTGCTGACGGTGCTGCTCGGCCTCTGCATGGTGTTCTTCACCGTCTTCGGCGTGCTCCGGAACGCCGGCGTGCAGGAGCTGCTGAGCACCGACGGCCTGGTGCTGGTCGCCCTGATGGCGGCGACTCTCCTGACGAACCGCCGGGTCCGGTCCCTCGCCGTGGCGCTCGGTTACGTGTCCGCCTGCGGCGGCTTCGTGATCGTCTGCGACGGCCTGACCGAGGCGCACTTCACGTTCTTCATCCTGATCCCGGCGCTCGCCCTCTACCGGGACTGGGTGCCGTTCGGGGGTTTCCTGGTCGGCACCACGCTGCATCACGCCGGCTTCGGTGTGATCGAGGCGGACCACACCTTCGGCCATCACGCGGCGCAGCAGCACCCGCTGGTCTGGGCGCTGCTGCACGGCGCGGCGGTGCTCGCGGCCGCCTCGTTCCAGCTGGTCGCCTGGCGTTTCAACGAGATCGAGGAGGCGCGCGCCGAGGAGCACCTGAGCGAGAGCCAGGCCCAGCTCAGCGTCGCCTTCGACGAGACGCCGGTGCCGATGGCCATGTTCGCCACCGACGGCCGCCTGCTGCGCACCAACGCCGCCTACCGCACCTGGCTGCGCCTGCCCGACGAGGTGCCCGCCGACTTCACGGTCCGTGACCTGCCGCTGCGCCCGATGATGCCGGACGAGCCGCGGTACGCCCAGCTGCTCACCCGGACCCGTGAGCCGGTCACGATGACCCGGCAGTACCTGCGTACCGACAACGGCGCGGTGATCTGGGTGCAGACCCACGCCACCGGTCTCTACGACCGCGACGGCGGCCTGCAGATGATCTTCGTGCACTGCAACGACGTCACCGAGGTCCGCGACCACGAGGCCGAGCTGCGTCACCAGGTGCGCCACGACTCGCTGACCGGCCTGCTGTCGCGCAAGGCGTTCGAGCACGACCTGGCCGAGATGCTGGCCGCCGCCACCGAGCCGGTCAGCGTCATCTACCTGGACGTGGACCGCTTCAAGACGATCAACGACGGGGCCGGGCACACCACCGGCGACGACGTGCTGCGCGCCCTCGCGATCCGGCTGACCCACGTGGTCCCGGCCGGCGCCCGGCTCGCCCGGCTCGGCGGCGACGAGTTCATCGTGGCGCTGACCGGCCCGGCCGGCGCCGGCGTGCAGGTCGGCGACAACATCCTGGCGTCGCTGGGCGAGCCGCTCGCCGTCGGCGGCCACGAGCTGCCCGTCGCCTGCAGCATCGGCGTCACCACGGCCACCGGCGCGATCTCGGCCGACGACGTGGTGCTGGCCGCCGACACCGCGATGTACGCGGCCAAGCGGGCCGGCGGCAACCGTCTGCAGGTGTACACCGACGAGCTGCGGGTGCCCGTACAACAGAAGATCGCGGCCGAGGCGCGGGTCCGCCGGGCACTGGCCGCCGACCCGCGGTTCACCCTGCCGCTCTGGTTCCAGCCGGTGGTCTCCACCGTCACCGGCCGGATCGCCGGCGCCGAGGCCCTGGTCCGGATGCGCACCCCGGAGGGGGAGATCCTCAGCCCGTTCCACTTCATCGGCGCCGCCGAGGAGACCGGCCTGATCGTGCCGCTCGGCGAGCACGTGCTGCGCTCGGCCGTCGAGCACCTGCTGCACTGGCACGACCGGCTCGGCTACGTCTCGGTCAACGTCAGCCCCCGCCAGCTGGCCGAGCCGGACTTCGTGCCGATGGTCGCGAGCCTGCTGTCCGGGCTGCCCGGCCTCGACCCGTCCCGGATCGTCCTGGAGATCACCGAGACCGCCCTGCTCTCCTCGACGGTCGACGTCAGCGAGCGGCTCACCGTGCTCAAGCAGCTCGGCGTGCGCATCGCGCTGGACGACTTCGGCACCGGTTACAGCTCGCTGACCTGGCTCAAGTCGCTGCCCGCCGACATCGTCAAGCTGGACCGCTCGTTCGTGGCCGGCCTGGCCGAGGACCAGCGCAAGGCGTCGATCATCCAGGCGGTGCTGTGGCTGGCCCAGTCGCTGGGCATGTCCACGATCGCCGAGGGCGTCGAGGAACTCGCCGACTGGGAGGCGCTGCGGGCCGCCGGCTGCCCGGCCGTGCAGGGCTACTTCTTCAGCAAGCCGCTTCCCGCCGCCGAGTTCGACGTCATGCTGCTCCAGTCCCACGAAAGGTCCACCTTCGAGGGAGTTCACCTGCACGAAACCATGGGGACCGCCGTGGCCGGTTAGAGTCCGGCCATCCTCGACAACGTTGATCCCTTCATCGGCACAGCGGCCACCGACCTGCCCCGGGCACACGGTCTGGCCGCCACCTGGTGGTGGCCGAAACCGCAGGTGGGCAACACCCACCCCGGGGCCACCTCACCCCTGGGCATGGTCTCCGCCTGTGCGTACTCGGGGGCGTACCCGACCGGTTACGGCCGGTACGCCAAGAACACCGAGGGCGTGCCGGAGGAGATGTTCGACCGGCACCAGGCCTCCGGGTTCACCCACTTCCAGCAGTCCGGCACCGGCGCGATCCGCAAGTACTACAACTACGTGCGGGTCACCCCGATGGTCCAGCCGCTCGACGACCTCGGCCAGTCCTGGCCGCTGGAGGACGAGCGGGCCGAGGCCGGCTACTACGCGGCCAACCTGGACACCGGGGTGCGCTGCGAGATCACGGTGGGGGAGAAGGTCGCGGTCCACCGCTACACCTTCCCCGACCACCACAGCGCCCGGGTCGTCATCGACCTGTCCTGCGGCGGGCTGGCCATCGACCTCGGGCGCACGGTGCCGCTGCGCGCCCAGGCGGAGAGCATGGGCCACGGCCGCGCCCAGGGCACCGTCGTGATGGAGGGCATCCCGCTCTCCGTCCACATCGAGGTGGACAGCCCGGGCTGGCGGCAGATGCTCTGGTACGACCGGCGGCTCATCCCCGGTGGCACCCGGCTCGACTTCGACAGCATCCGGCACACCACACTGCGCCCCTTCGGGATGCTCTTCATGGGACCGGCCCGCGCCGGCCAGACCATCGAGGTCCGGATGGGCTTCTCGCTGCGCGGCTGCGAGCAGGCCCGGCAGAACCTGGAACGCGAGTGCGGCACCGGCGTCCCCGCCTTCGAGACGGTCCGCGAGACCACCCGGGCACGCTGGCGCGATCACCTCGGCCGGGTCCGCGTCGACGGCGGCACCGAGGCCCGGCGCACCGTGATGGGCACCGCCCTCTACCACTCGTTGATCAAGCCGTGCATCGCCGACGACGAGAGCCCCAACTGGCCCGACCCCGGCCCGTACGCGTTCGACATCTGCACCATGTGGGACATCTACAAGACGCAGATGCCACTGCTGTCGGCGATCGCGCCGGACCGCTACGCCGACATGCTGGAGTCGCTGATCCGGGTCTGCGAGGAGGAGGGCAACTTCCCGATCGGGTACCGGATGGCCCGCGGCGCCGACCGGTTCTTCCGGCAGGCCAGCGCGCTCGCCCACACCGCCCTGGCCGACGTGCAGGCGCTGGGCCGGCCCGGCATCGACTGGACGTGGGCGCTCGTGCACATGGTCGACGACCTGCGGCGGATGTACGGCGAGGACTTCTGGGAGCACGGCGTGGTGCACCCGATCACGCACACCCTCGACCTGTCGTACGCCCACCACTGCACCGCCAAGGTGGCACGCGCCCTCAACGACCACCGCCTCGCCGCCGACCTGGAACGGCGCAGCCGCGACTGGGTCAACGCCTTCGACCCGAAGACCGGCCTGCTGCGTGACTCGGAGTTCTACGAGGGCGGCAAGTGGAACTACTCGTTCCGGCTGATGCACGACATGGCCGGGCGGATCGCGCTGGCCGGTGGCGACGCCGCGTTCAGCTTCATGCTGGACCGGTTCTTCGGCTACGGCGCGGCGCCGGTCAAGCAGCCCGGCCGCTGCCCCGACCCGGCCGAGATGGCCAGCGGCTACGCCCTGAACCGGTTCGAGGGCCTCAACAACGAGCCGGACATGGAGGCGCCCTGGGCGTACCACTACTCGGGGCGCCCGGACCGTACCGCCGAGATCGTCAACTCCGCCCTCACCTGGCAGTTCGGCACCGGTCCCGGCGGCCTGCCGGGCAACGACGACTCGGGTGGCCTGAGCGCCTGGTACGTGTGGGCCTCGCTCGGCCTCTTCCCGGTCGCCGGCCAGAACCTGTTCCTGGTCAACGCCCCCGCGTTCGAGCGGGCGGCCCTTCAGGTCGAGGGCGGCGAGTTCGTCATCGAGACCTCGGGACATCGAGAATCACCGATCGGCGTCGATGGCATCGACCGCGACCCGGCACCCCAGTACGTTCAGTCCGCGACCCTCAACGGGAGGCCCCTGCACGCCACCCACCTGAACGCCGCCGACGTCCATCAAGGCGGACGGCTGCACCTGCGGCTGGGCCCCGAGCCCTCCACCTGGGGACACGGGAACCGGCCGCCATCCCTCTCAGATTCCCACCCTAAGGAACATCGATGAGCCGACCGACCCGCCGCCTCGTCATCGCGGTACGCGCCGATCCGGTCATCTGCGGGCACTCCGGCGAGGCACGCAACCTCGCCGAGGTGGCCCTCACCCGGGGCTTCGACGACGTACGGTTGCTCACCTGGCCGATCCCCACCCTGCAAGCGGCCGGGCTGCCCCTCAAACCCCTCGACCGGCTCCTGCCGTACAGCCCAGGCATCACCGTCGAACGCCCCGAGGCGGTCGGCGACTACCGCGTGCCCGACGGGCGTCACCTGGCCGGGCTCACCGGCCGCCTGGTCGAGCTGCTCTCCGAGCCGGTGCCCACCGTGTGCCTGTCGATGTACCTGGTGCCGCACACCCAGGTGATCAACGACGCGGTGACCGCCGCCCGGGCCGCCGGGTTCGCCCCCGACGTGCACACCATCGCCAAGGCGGTCGGCTCCGACGTCACCAACGTCATCCGCTCCTGCCTGCGTGAGGGCCGGTTCGGCGCGGCCACCGTCCTGCTCACCACGTTCCTCGCCAGCGACGAGGTGGTGGCGGTCTCCGAGTACACCCGCGACGAGATCGTCGCGTCGGCCGAGGAGGTCGACGCGCACTGCGGCACCACGTTCGCCGCGCAGTGCCGGGAACGGGTCACCGTCAGCTATCCGCCGATCGACTCGTCGGCCTTCGTCGATCCCGATCCGGCCGCCGTCGACGCGGCGCTCGAACGGCGCGGCCTCAAACGCGACCGCTACGTCCTCTTCCTGTCCCGGGTGGCCCGCGCGAAAGGCATTTACGACCTGGTCATCGCGTACGGCCAGATGCGCTGCCGGGACGACGTGAAGCTGGTCGTGGCCGGAACCGGGCCGGCGCTGGAGCACGTGCGGGCGATGGCCAAGGAGGACGACCGGATCATCTTCCTCACCGACGTGGACGACGACGAGAAACCGCTGCTGATGGCGGGCTGCGCAGCGTACGCCCTGCCCACCAAGCCGGAGCCGGACTTCGTCGAGACCTTCGGCATCGCCCTGGCCGAGAAGGGCCTCGCCGGAGGCGGGCCGATCATCACGACCACGACCGGCGGCGTCCTCGAAGCGGTCGGCGACGCGGCCGTCATCGTCGAGGCCGGCGACATCGCGGGCCTGGCCGACGCGGTGGACCGGGTGGTGCTGGACATGTCCGACGACGAGCGGCGAGACCTGGAGATCCGGGCGCGGGAACACGCCATGACCTTCGATCGGGTCGCGGTCTTCGACCAGCTCTTCGCAGAGAAACCCCATTGACGGGTACGGGGCGCGCCGTCGATCGGATGCGCCCCGGCCCCGGTATTCACTGTGACGACGATCTCCGATATGGTCTCCTCCGCTGTGGAGGTGTCGTATCGGGGGATGAGCATGTTCAAGTGGATCAGTGCGTGGTTCGGCGAGCGTGTCGACCCCGCCCCCAACCCGCTGCGGATGACCGTCGCCGACGTCGACGCCGAGCTCGCCACCCTGCGGTCGGTGCCGGGCTGGGACCGGGACCGGTTCGCCCGTGAGCGCGCCGACCAGCTCCTCGACGTGCGGGCCGTGCTGGCCCGGCACGAGGCGGAGGACGCCGCTCAGACGCGGCCCTCGGCGGCCAGCCGCTCCAGCTTGGCATACCCCTCGTCGACGCCCACCTCCATGCCGCTCCTGAGCCAGGCGTCCCTGCCCTCGAAGCTGTCCACCAGCGACTGAGCGTGCAGGCGGGTCCGCCCGTCGCCGAGATCCTCGAACCACAGGGTCTGCAGCGAGACCCCGTCGGGCTGACCCTCCCAGGTGAAGGTCTGCACGATCCGGTCCGGACCCACGTGATGGAACGACCCGTGGAACCCGAACTCCTCGTCGTCGCGGCTCGCCACGTAGCGCCAGCTGCCACCGGTCCGCGCGTCCCAGTAGTCGATCCGGTTGGTCAGTGAGTCCGGCCCGCACCAGAGCGCGAAGATCTCCGGGTCGGTGTGCGCCCGCATCAGCTGCGCCGGGGTCGCCGCGAAGTCGCGGGTGATCCGGATGATCGGCAGTTTCGGGTCGGCCTCGATGGTCGCTTCGGTGATCGTGGTCATGACTGGTCCTCTTTCCCGCTCGTCCCGGTGTTCTCGTTTTCCTCGTTGATCGCGGTGTTTCCGGTGCCGTCGTTCATGGCCGCCAGCACGGCGTCGAGCCTGGCGTAGCGCTCCTCGGCCTGCCTGCGGTATCGCTCGATCCACGCTTCCATCCGGTCGAACGCCTCCGTCTCCAGACGCACCATGCGGGGCTGCGGGCCGGGCGGACGGCTCACCAGGCCGGCGTCCTCCAGCACCCGCAGATGCTTGTAGATCGCCTGCAGCGACATCCGATACGGCTCGGCGAGCTGGTTGACGGTGGCGTCACCCCCGGCGAGCCGGGTCACCATGTCGAGCCGGGTCGGGTCGGCGAGAGCGCCGAAAACCCGTTCCATCGTGTCCGCCGACATCAGCCCCTCATTTCAACTTCTTGGTTGAAAATCAATGTAGGCCGGGGCGCGCAGGTTGTCAACCTGGAAGTTTAAAGACCTGGTCAAGGCCGGAATCCCAAAAGATAAGAGGGATGCCCTGGAGAACGATGCGTAAACGTACTCTCGACAGGTGGTTACCGAAGTGTGCGCCTTCGCGTCACTACGGCCCCTAGGCTCGACCTCACTCGCCGCGTCGCGGGGCACGCACCCCACCACTTGGCGTCGCCCGGCGACCCACCCGGACCGGGAGGGAAGTCCACGTGCACGACGAGATGCTGACCCTGTTCGACGACTGCATCGCCCGCATGCTCCAACTCCGCGCCCACCTGGGCGCGGCCCGCCGCGTCCACCCGGGCGAACGCCACGCCACCGTGGTCAGCGCCATCGAGGTGGCAGCCCGCTTCGCCACCGAGGCGGCCCGCGCCGTCACCCCGGCCGACCCGCCGACCCCACGCCCGGCCACGCCGCCGGCGCTCAGCGCGGTCCCGGCGCCCACCGCGCTCCCGGTGCCCGCCCTGGCCTCTTCATCGGCTCTCGCTGCGTCTTCGTCGCCCGGCCTGGTCACGTCTCCGGCTCTCGCTGCGTCCTCGTCGCCCGGATTGCCTTCGTCTTCGGCTCTCGCCTCGTCTTCGGCTCTCGCCTCGTCTTCGGCCCTTCGTTCGTCGCCGCTGCCGGCCGCGGCCCTGTCGCCGGCCGCGTCATTCGCGTCGGCCTCGAAGTCCGGCTCGCCGTTGTCGCCCGCGCCGGTTCCGTTGTCGCCGGTCCTCCCTCCGGTCGCGTCGCCGGCCGTTCCCGCCGAGTCGGTCGCCGCGCCACCTCCTCGCGCCACCAGCCTCGAGGCCGCTCCTGACCTGCGCGCTTCTCCGGCATCCGCGCCGTAACGCGATTCCGGCGCACGCCACCGCCGGCGTCCATCCCAGGCTTCGTCCCGCCTTTGGTTGTCGATGCCGGGCGCCATCGAGGCGTCGCCGGGCGGAGTGACGGGTTATGGGATGCCGTGGCGGGGCCGCCTGATGCGCCGTGCCTGCGCACACCGTCTCGCCCGGGAATCTGCCGATCAGGGGCGGGCAGCGGCAACGTTCCGGGTGTCGGTGGCCCGAGTTGGGCGGCGGCAACGTTTCGGGTGCCGGTGGCTCATGGCAGGTGGCGGCAACGTGCCGGGTGCCGATGGTCGGTGGCTCATGGTGGGCGGCAACGTGCCGGGTGGCCGGTGGCTCGTGGTGGCGGCAAAGTGCCGGTGGCCGGTGGCTCGTGGCTCGTGGTGGCGGCAAGGTGGCCGGTGGCCGGTGGCCGGTGGCTCGTGGCGGGCGGCGGCAGCGTTTCGGGTGCCGGTAGGGCCGGTGTCCCGGGTCAGGGTCGGGGGCGACGTTCCGGGTGTCGGCGGGGCTGGTGTGCGGTGGTCAGGGGTGGGCGGCGACGCCGTCCAGGATGTCGTCGGCGGGGCAGCGGCTTCGGTAGACGTACCTCTCGGTGAAGTCGGCGACCGCATCGCGCAACTCGCGGGAGACGCCCTGGCGGGAGAGGGCCGCGTAAGCGGTGAGGAAGCAGTCCCGTGCCGCCGCGGCAAGAACCGGGTCGGTGAGGGCGTCGCGGGCCGCACGGTCCCACAGGGCGGGCTCGTCGGCCAGGTGTGCGGTCGCCGCGGTGGCCTCCTCGGCGGCGCGCGGATCGTCCAGCAGCACGGCGGTCACCGTGGCCGGGATGCGCCAGCCGGTGCCGGGCTGCCGGTCGGCGGCGTCGATCTCCAGGTGGCCGCGGGCGGCGACCGGCGGGCGCAGGGCGGCGATGTGCCGGTCCAGGTCGGCCGTGGTCAGCCGGCCGCCGGCGCGGAGCGTCTGCCGCGGCGTGGTCCCGGCGCCGGCGGGGGTGTCCATGACGTACGCCGCCCAGGCCTCCCGTGGATCCCCGTCCGGCGGGAGAACCGGCAGATCACGCCGGAGGGCCTGACGGACGCTGCGCCATCCGGCCGGCCGGCCGTGCCGCAGTGGCGAGTTCGCGAACGCGGCCGCCAGCACCGGGGCCAGCAGGTGCGCCAGCTTCCAGCGGCGCGGCAGGCCGAGCGGCCCGCCCCCGTCGAGCCCCGCCTCCAGGCCGACGCGGACGCCCGCGGTCGCCGTGCCGAACGCGTGCGGCGGCCCGTCCGGATGCGCCGTCCCGGCGGCCTGCGGCAGTACCGTCAGCCGATGCCGGTCCACGATCCTGGTCGAAGCGGCCAGGTCGTCGTTCATCCGGCGCAGCGCTACCTCGAGGCCCGGCGACGGCGGCCCGCTGACCACGAGGACTTGCGGCGACCGCGCGTCCAGGAACCCGTGCCGCAACGACCGCCGCCCGGCCGGCGCCCAGGCCGGATCGACCAGCAGATCGACAGCGATCCCGACGAACCCGGGAAGCCCCGGCGAGAACGCCCGCGCCGCGATGAACTCCTCGGCTGCCTGCTCGCTAAGGGTGCCCACGCTCGCCTCACTCCTTCTCGCCGGAAGAGCGCCGAGCATAGCATTCCTATCTGGCTAATAGGAGAATGCCCGGCGGGAGATCACAGCTTTCCAAAACGGGCTCAAAACGCGGATCACCCAAACCGGTTGCGTCATCTCGCCCATCCGCCACGGCTTCTCCCCGAGATGCCGATTCCGCGTGTTCTCCCACCAGCCGAATTTGCGGCCGTCCCGCCGCGCCTGCGCGCCTCGTTCGCCGAGCCGTCGGCGGCGGCCCGCCGACCAGTTCCGTCCAGCCGCTCACGCGGGGCGGAGTCCGCTGCCCGTGGCGGTCGTCCGCTCACGCGGGGCGGGGTCCGCTGCCCACGGCGGCCGTCCGCTCACCTGGGGCGGAGCCCGCCGCCCACGGCAGCCGTCCGCTCACCTGGGGCGGAGCCCGCCGCCCACGGCCGCCGTCCCCCGCCTCGCCGCCGCCGTCCGCACTGCCGGCAGGCTGCAGCATTCAGGATGGGTTCCTAGGATGCCCTAGGGGTTAAGGTGTGGGGACTGGGGGTGGAATCGGGGTAGGACGGGGGAAAGCGCCGGACCCCCCACCTTGCCGCCCGGCCGTACGGTCGGCCCATGCCACCGAACAGCGCGATCCTGCTCGAGCCCGTGACGGCCCCGGGCGACGCCGCGGGCCCGAGGGGTGTCGCCGTTCTGGGCAGGGCCACGATCCGCCACGCGGCGGTGGACGCGCCGATCCTCCTGCTCGTCTACGGCCTCCTACGTCTGATGGACGGGCTCGACGGCGCGTACGGCCGAAGTCTCGCCTGGAATCTCGCCCACCTGGCGCTGCTCGCATCGCTGGTGTTGTTCGCCCTGCTGGCGGTGGCGGTCCGCCCGCTGGCGCCGTCCGGCGCCCGGCTGGTGGCCGCGCTGGCGGTGACCGCGACCGTGGCCGGGACGGTCTGTTTCCTGTGGACGGCGACCGGGTTCCTCTCGTCGGCCTCCGGTGCGGCGGCACCGTTGCCCGCCCCGCTGCGTAACGCCGGCCCGCTGCTCTTCTCGCTCGGCATGCTGACGCTGCTCGGCCTGCTGGTGGCGTCGCGGCGTGCTCCGGCGTGGAGTCCGCTGCTGTTCGGCGCCGGGTTCGCGGCGATGCTCATCGACCGTGACTTCGTGCTCCCGGGCGCGTTGATCCTGCTCGCCGCGCTGGCGCCGCTCGCCCGTCCCCGGAGCGGCGACGTGGGCCACCGTCCGATCAGGCGGTGATCTCGGCGGTCACCATGCCCACGGTGCCCGTCGCGACCTGGGCGACGATCTCACCGGACGGGGCGATCACGCTGGTCGGCCCGTACCCGATGCGGTCCTCGCCGCGCTCCCCGGTGACGTCGGCCGACACCACCCACATGCCGGTCTCGCGGGCGCGTTGCGCACGGATGGTGTTGTGCAGCGGCCGCCAGTGGTCGGCGACGGCCCGGCGCATCATGTTCTGCGACGCCACGAGCAGCACCCGGGCGCCCTGAGCGGCGACCGCGGCCGCCGTCTCCGGGAACTGGGTGTCGTAGCAGATGTTGATGCCGAACCGGACTCCGCGGGCGTCGAAGACCGGGAAGTCCCGGCCCGGGGTGAAGACCCGTTCCCCGTCGACGAGACGGTTCTTGCGGTACGCCCCGAGCACCGCCCCGCCGGAGATGACCGCGGCCGTGTTGAACAGGTCGTCCCCGCGCCGTTCGATGAGGCCGAGCACCACGATCGGCCGGATCGGCGCGAGCCGCCGCAGGATGGCGGCGAACTCGGGTGACCCCAGATCGATGGCGGCGTCCCGCAGATGTTCGGGCGTGAGCAGATACCCCTGGAGGAAGCACTCGGGGAAGAGCAGCACGTCCAGCCCCGACGCCGCGGGCCGGCCCGCGAAGGACTCGACCAGGGCGAGCGCTCCTGGCACGTCGCCGAGCAGTTCGGGAGTCTGACAGGCGCCGACGCGCAGTGTCCGCCGCATGGCCGCAGCGTAGTCGCCCCGGTCCGGCATGATGCCGGTGTGATGCTTCTGGTGCCCTCCGACGTTCTGCGCCCACGCCGCCCGGACGAGCATTTCGCCGACGAGGCGCGGGCCGCCCGTGATGCCGGGATCGAGGTGGCGCTCGTCGACCACGACGCGCTGGCCACCGGTGACGCGGACGGCGGGGTGGCGCGGGTTCCCGCCGGGGAGGGGGCCGTCTACCGGGGCTGGATGCTCGACGCCGGCCGGTACGCGTCGATGGCGCGGGCCCTGGCGGGACGCGGTGTGACCGTGCGGACCGGCCCGGAGCAGTATCGGCGGGCGCACGAGCTGCCCGGCTGGTATGCGGCGGTCGCCGGGGACACGCCGGAGTCGGTGTGGACGACGGGTGACCGGCCGGAGGATTTCCGGCGGGTGTGTGCCGGGCTCGGTGGCGGGCCGGCGGTGCTGCGTGACTTCACCAAGTCGATGAAGCACCACTGGCACGAGGCCGCGTACATTCCGGACGTCGCCGACGGCGCGGCGGCGTGGGCGGTGGCGAGCCGGTTCCGGGAGTTGCGCGGTGACGGTTTCACCGGCGGTTTCGTGGTGCGGCGGTTCGAGTCGTTCACCGGGGCCGAGGTGCGTACGTGGTGGGTCGGCGGGGTGTGCCGGCTGGTGACGGCCCATCCGGACACGCCGGGGGAGCTGCCGCCGGACGATGTGGAGCTGCCCGATCTCGGCGGTGTGGACCTGCCGTTCGTGACGGTGGATCTGGCGCGCCGCGACGACGGCCGCTGGCGGATCGTCGAGATCGGTGACGGTCAGGTCAGTGACCGGCCGCGCAGCACGGATCCGGAGGAGCTGATCGCCGCGCTGTACGCCTAGGGTTCGAGGAGGGTGGCGCGTTTGGCGGCGTACTCGTCGTCGGTCAGGACGCCGGCGGCGTGGAGTTCGGCCAGGTGGTTGAGCAGGGCCGTGTTGTCCGGTGCGGCGGTCATCCGGCTGCGGATGAGGCCGGCCAGGTAGGCGGCGGTGCTCCGGCCGGCGCTGAAGGAGAGTGTGGCGCCGCCGGTGGTGATCTCCAGTACGGAGCGGATCAGGCGATCACGGGCGGTCACGCTGTCGATGGCGGTGAAGGGAAGTTGTTCCCGGCCGGCGCCGGTGCGCAGGAGCCCGCCGGTGCTGGCGAGCTCGATCCGGTCGGGGTAGACGATCAGGTAGAGGTCGCTGCCGCTGTCGCGGGTGTGGGCGACGGCGAGTGCTCCGGAGGTGTCGACGCTGTTGCGCCGGGCCCGGTCGAGGGCCTGTACGCAGTGATCGGGAACCGTCATGCCGTCCTCGGGGCTCACGATGAGTCACCGTATCGCATCGACGTGGGTCCATCGATTGCGTAGGCTTGCCGCCCATGGAGGAACGGGTCTTCACCGACCGGGGGGAGCTGGTCCTGCGGCGCCGGGACGGGCACTTCGAGCTGATCAGCAACGGTGTCTTCCTGATGGACACGCGGTCCGGCCGGTCGGAGCGGGTCATGGTGCGTGCCGCGCTGGGTGCGATCGGGCCGCGGCCGCGGTTGCTGATCGGCGGGCTGGGGTGGGGTTCTCGCTGGCCGAGGCGGTCCGGACGGACGCCACCGAGATCATCGTGGTGGAGATCGAGCCGGCCGTGGTCGCCTGGCATCGGGGGGTGCTGCGGCCGTTCAGCGAGGGCGCGCTCGACGATCCGCGGGTCCGGGTGGTGACCGCGGACCTGGCGGTGTGGTTCACCGGCACCAGCGACCGGTTCGACGCGATCTGCCTGGACCTCGACAACGGTCCGGGCTGGACGGTGTTCGACCACGACACCCGGCTGTACCGGCGGTCCGGGCTGGCCATGCTGCGTGAGCATCTGCGGCCCGGCGGGGCGCTGGCGGTGTGGAGCGCCGCCGCGGAGCCGGGTTTCGCGGCCACGCTGACCCGCCTGGTCGGGCCGGTCCGGACGGTCCGGATCCCGGTGGAGCGCGGCCGGCCGGACGTCGTCTACGTGGCCTCCTGCGCCGGCGACGTCTCCGGCGGGTGAAGGCGGTACTCGATCAGCTCCGGGTGGGGCGGGAAGTCGTCCGGGACCGAGCGCCCGCTGGCCCGCCAGCCCATCTTGGCGTAGAAGCGGCGAGCCCGATGGTTGCCGGCGAGCACCCACAGGTGGCCGGTCCCGCCGAGCAGCTCGACGATCTCGGCGTGCGCGGCCGCTGCCAGCCCGGTGCCCCAGGTGCTGGTGGCCGTACCGAAATGCAGCAGTTGATCGTCTTGAAGAGCGACATATCCGGCGACCTGCCCATCGTGGAGGATCACCAGCACCCGCACCGACGGATCATCGATCTCCGCGGCCCAGCGCCCGGTCAGCGCGGCCCGCGGAAACGGGTACCGATCCTGCGGGTAGAGCCCGGACAGCGCACGCACCGAGCCCTCCTGCTGCACGTCCATGATCGCCTCGATGTCGGCCGGGGTGGCCGCGCGCAGCACGCTCACGCCCCACCGGCCCAGCGCACCGCCGGCGTCGAACCCGACCTCCACCACACCGGCTGACCATAACGTCCGGGAAGAGCATTTCCAGACCCAGGACGCGGAGGTACGTGCCACACCTCCCCGACCGCACCACCCCGCCCCCGGCTGCGCCGCTACCGCCCGTCCGCCTCCGGTGCCCTGAAGGAGGGACGGCCCCCAGCCGTACCCGGACGATGAATGTCGCCCCGGTACGGGGCCGCTTACCGTCGGTGACATGCGCATCACCGGCGTACCGTTCCCACCTCCCGCGTTCCCGCCTCCCGCTCACGTCCCCACGTCGCCGGCCGGCGAACCGCCGTTCCCGCCTGTCGCTCACGTCCCCACGTCGCCGGCCGGCGAACTGGTGAACCACCGCGACGCCCGCGCCCTGGACCCGCGCGCATGATCCACCAGCCGCCCGCTCTCGAACCGGTGTCCGGGACAGTGGTCGGCCAGGTCCGGATCACCGCCGCCACCGTCCCCGACAGCGCCGCCCCCGGCCTGGTGGCCGTCACCGCGGCCGCCCTGATCTGCATCGCCGCCTGGACCGGCCGGGCTCTCACCGGCGAGGTCGGCACCGCCCTGCTGGCGCTCGGCATCCTCACCCCGCCCGCGCTGGTGGCCGCGA
Source organism: Actinoplanes philippinensis (assembly GCF_900113015.1). Lineage (GTDB taxonomy): Bacteria > Actinomycetota > Actinomycetes > Mycobacteriales > Micromonosporaceae > Actinoplanes > Actinoplanes philippinensis. Next base: position 236,147 of record NZ_FONV01000001.1, on the reverse strand, counting down.
CGGCGTTCGCCCACCACCGCCGTCCGATTGCCCGCGACACCGCCACCGTCTGGGAGTTCACGGTCAGGCTGACCGGCGGCGAAAGGCTCCCGGTGACGCTGCGAACCGACGCCCCACGAGGCGCCCTGCGCCCCCGCGACCACGTGCGGCTGATCCCGGCCCGGCAACCCCGCCGAGGGGTAGTGAAGGCGGTGGAGATCCTGGCCACCCCGACCGGCCCGATCCTCCATCGGATAACCGCCCTCCCCACCTTGCCCCCGGTCCAGCGAGCCGGCCTGCTCCTGGCCGCCCTCCTGCTGGCAGCCACGGCGGCCACCCTCCTGACTGCCTGACCGTCCCCCACCGAACCGCTGTCCAGTCCGATGCCGCCGCTCGTGCGGTCGGCCTCCCGAACGGAGTCGCGTCTCGGCCGACCCGCCCTCCCGGCATTCTGGCGATCTAGGGCTGAGCCCCCGGTGGAACGCTGGTGAGCATCAGCCCGATGAGCGTCAAACCCGCCGGCAGTCCGTCGAGAACGATTGCCGCGTTCTCCTCCCGATGCGCCACCTCGTCGTCCTGACGGCCACACAGGCGCAGAAACCGCCGCACCTCGACGGCCACGCCGTTCTTGTCCGCGCTGGTATTGTCCGCGCTGGTCCTGTCCGCGCTGGCCTTGTCTGCGCTGGTCCTGTCCGCGTCAATCTCGTTTGTGCCGATCAGCCACAGCGTGTCGCCACGCCGAACCGGGCCACCCGTCAGCCGCCCGGTGACCGCCGTCCCTCCGGCGGGATCCGGGAACGCGTCCTCGATCCGCATCTCCGCCACCGCCCGAACCTACGCCGCCTTCACCCGACCACCCCTCGTCGAGCCGAACCTTCGTCGCGCCCGCCCCGCCCCACCGGAGCCGAACCGTGGATGATCTCGGCGAGGGCGAGGGCGAGGGCGAGGGCGAGGGCGAGGGCGAGGGCGAGGGCGAGGGCGAGGGCGAGGGCGAGGGCGAGGGCGAGGGCGAGGGCGACGGCGACGGCGACGGCGACGGCGACGGCCGCGGGCGACGGCGAGGCCCAGAGGAGAAGGCCACGGGGCGAGAGGCGATTAGTGAGGGCCGGCGGGCGCGATGGCGAGGGCGGCGGGACGATGGCGCGCGGTGACGTCGAGGAAGGCTAGAAGGGTCTCGCCTCGTGGATCCCGTTGGAGGTGTGAGCGCGGGCCATTCTGCCTTTACGCTGGACCGCGAGGGCTTCCTGCCAGCCGGAGGAGCGGCGTGCGGCTCGCCTCCCTCCGGGTTGGGGAGGGGCGACCGGCGGCGGAGGGTGGGCTCTCGTGAGGCGCGGCGGTGGGTTGGTTTCGTGCGGCCGGTCGGGGGGCTGGTTCGGTGAGGGGCCGGAGCGCGGTCCGAGGGGGCGCTGTGGTCGGCAACGGCCCTGGTATACACATTGCTACGCCTCTGTGCCTCCGGGTGGGATTGAAATGTTTCAAGCGGCGTGCGTACGATCAGGGCGCCCGCCCCCGCCACGATTAGAGAGGCCCAGGTGTTGACTCAGCAGCCCCGCAACGGTCGAGCCCCCTCGGTCAAGGACGTCGCCGCCGCCGCGGGGGTGTCTCTGGGGACCGTCTCCAACGTGCTCAACCGGCCCGCGGTGGTCAGCGCCGCCACCCGGGAGCGTGTCGAGCGGGCGATGGCCGAGCTCGGGTTCGTGCGTAACGAGTCGGCCCGTCAGCTGCGTGCCGGCACCAGCAGGGCCCTGGCCTACGTGATGCTCGACGGGGGCAACCCGTTCTTCCACGATGTCGCCGAGGGCATCGAGACCGCCGCGGAGGACGCTGATCTGTCGCTGTTCGTCTGCAACAGCAGCGGGCGGTCCGAGCGTGAGGCCAAGCACCTCGACCGGCTTCTGCAGCAGCGGGTCCAGGGCATTCTCATCACCCCGGTCGACCCGGACGCCCCGCATCTGGCCGATCTCGCCCAGCGTGGGTTGCCGTTCGTGATGGTCGACCGGTTCAGCCGGGCCGGCGGGCACTGCTCGGTCGCCGTCGACGACGTGCTCGGTGGGCGGATCGCCGTCGAGCATCTGATCGATCGCGGACATCGGCGGGTCGCGTTCGTCGGTGGGCCGGCCAGTATCGGCCAGGTCCGGGAGCGTCTGCAGGGCGCGCGTGCGGTGTGGGCCGAGTTCGGGATGCCCGAGGAGGATCTGATCCATCTGCCGACCGAGGCGCTCACCGTCAACGAGGGCCGCTCGGCGGGGGAGCGGCTCGCCGGTCTGCCGTCCCGGCGCCGTCCGACCGCCGCGTTCTGCGCCAACGACCTGCTCGCGCTGGGTTTGCTGCAGCACGCCGTGACTGCCGGCCTGCGGGTCCCCGACGACCTGGCGATCGTCGGTTTCGACGACATCGACTTCGCCGCCGCGGCCGCTGTCCCGCTCACGTCCGTCCGCCAGCCCCGGCAGGAGCTCGGCCGGACCGCCGCCCGCCTGGTGCTGGACGAGGCCACCAATCCGGCCCACGTCCACGAGCAGGCCACCTTCGTCCCCGCCCTGGTCGCCCGAGCTTCCACCGGAACCGTCCGCCGCTGAGGAAGACCGGCCGGCCGCGCCGAGAGGGACCGGCCGCGCCGAGAGGGACCGGCCGCGCCGAGGGAGACCGGCCGCGCCGAGGGAGACCGGCCGCGCCGAGGGAGACCGGCCGCGCCGAGGAAGACCGGCCGCGCCGAGGGGGCCGGCCGTCCGTTGCAGCGGAGAACCGGCCGGCCGGCGCCGGGCAAGGGCGGCTGATGGCGGACGGCGGCGCGGCTGGTACCGTCCGCCCGGTGATCCACGGGCTCTACGACGTCATCCACCGCCGCCGCGACGTCCGGGCGGAGTTCACCGGGGAGGCCGTCGCGCCCGACACCCTGGAGCGGATTCTCGCCGCCGCGCATGCCGCGCCCAGTGTCGGCCTTTCGCAGCCGTGGGATTTCGTCCTGATCCGGTCGGGCGAGGTGCGTGCGGCCTTCCATGAGCACGTTCGCGCCGAGCGGGACGTCTTCGCCGCGACGCTGAGCGGGGCGGAGGCCGAGCGGTTCGCCCGCATCAAGATCGACGGGGTGCTGGAGGCGGGCCTGTCGATCGTGGTCACCTACGATCCGCAGCGTGGCGGCCCGGCGGTCCTCGGCCGGCACGCGATCGCCGACGCCGGGCTCTACTCGGTCTGCCTGGCGATCCAGAACCTGTGGCTGGCCGCGACCGCCGAGGGTCTCGGTGTCGGCTGGGTGTCGTTCTACCGGGAGGACTTCCTGCGCGACCTGCTCGGCATCCCGGCCGGGATCCGCCCGGTGGCCTGGCTCTGCGTCGGCCCGGTCAGTCATCTCGAGCGGGTTCCGGATCTGGAACGGCACGGCTGGCGGCAGCGGCGGCCCCTCGACCTGGCCGTGCACGCGGATCGGTGGGGGTCGCGGTGAGGCTGCACGTCGGCTGCGCGATGTGGAGCCTGAAGTCGTGGCAGGGCCGGTTCCTGCCGGTGTCCGGCACGGATCGGCTCCGGTCGTACGCCGGATGGTGCAACGCGGTCGAGGGCAACACGACGTTCTACGCGACGCCGACCCTGGCGACCGTCGCCGGCTGGGCGGAGCAGGCTCCGGCCGGCTTCCGGTTCGTGCTGAAACTGCCGCGCGAGGTCACTCACGGCGGCGCGCTGGCCGACGTCGCCGCGTTGTCGGAGTTCCTGCGGGTGATCGAGCCGCTCGGCGACCGGGTGCACGCCCTGTGGGCGCAACTGCCCGGCTCCTTCGGGCCGGGCGACCTGCCGGCTCTCTCCCGGTTCCTGCGGGGCCTGCCGGATTCTTTCCGGTACGCCGTGGAGGTCCGCGATCCGGTGTTCTTCCACGACCCGGACCGCCTGGAGGACGTGCTCGCCGCGGCCGGCGCCGAGTGGGTGCCGTTCGACACGACGGAGTTCTTCCGGACGCCGCCGACCAGTGACGCCGAACGGGACGCGTGGCTGAAGAAGCCCCGGATGCCGCTGCGCACCGCGGCCCTCACCGACCGCCCGATCGTCCGCTATCTGGGCCGGGACGCCACCGACCGGACCGTCGGCGGCTGGCAGCGCTGGGTGCCGATCGTCGCCGGGTGGCTGCGGGAGGGCCGGTCGCCGACGTTCTTCGTGCACACCCCGGACAACGCGGACGCGCCGGAGCTGTGCCGCCGCTTCCATGACGAGGTCCGGGCGCTGGTGCCGCAGCTGGAGCCGCTGCCCGTACCGCCGCCGTTGTCCGCTCTCGAACCGGAGGGCCCGCCCACGCTGTTCTGACCGTCCACGTTGTAGGTTGCCGTCCATGATCAAGACGCGGCTGCTGGGTGCGGCGCAGTTTTTGCTGCTCGCCCTGTACCTGCTCGGCGGGTTCGGGGTGCTGGTGCTCGCGGTGGTGCGCAGCGGTGACTGGGGCGCCCTGGCGGCGCCGGGGCTGGACCGGCTGGGGGACCCGAAGGACGCGATCCCGTTCGGCTGGGACTCGATGACCAACCCGTTCGCGTGGATCTTCGGGATCGCCCGGCTGACCGCGATGCTCGTCGTCCCGGTGGTGACGCTCGGTGTGCTGCTCGGCGGGTTCGCGGTGGCCGGCGCCCGCCGCGACGGCGACGGCCGGCGGCTGCGGCGCGCGCTGCTGGCGATCGGTGTGTGGCTGGCGCTGGCGGCGGTGGCGTTCACGCCGTACGGCGGCGACCTGCACACCTGGCTCGCCGACTGAGCGGCGACGGCCCGGCCGGCCGGTGCGGGCCCGGCCGTCCGGCCGGGCCCTGCGGGTCGGGCCTCAGGAGTGCGGGCAGGTGTCCCGGTACTCCTGGATGGCGGTGCCGGACGGGGCCGGGCACAGGAACTGGTCGTAGCGGGTGTCGTTGTCGATGAACCGCTTGAGCCAGGAGAGGCTGTACTTGGCGACGGTGACGCTGCCGCCCTCGGTGGGCGCCGAGTGGGTGGCGTTGTTGAGTTCCAGGTAGGCCTTGTCCGGCGCGGCCGTCAGGCTGGTGTAGAACGGCTCGGCGTGGGACGACACCGGGGCGACCGTGTCGTTCTCGGCGCCGATGATCAGCGTCGGGACGCGTACCGTGGTCCAGCTCTTCGTGCTGTGGTAGGGCGTCATCGGGACCGCAGCCTGCAGCGCGGGCCGGGTGCGGGCCGCGGCCAGGCTGCCGCCGCCGCCCATCGAGTGGCCCATCACCCCGAGGCGGGTGGCGTCGATGCGGGTGCGCACCGAGCTGGTGTTCGTCAGGTAGTCGAGGGCGGCCAGCAGCTGGGTGCCGCGGCTGTCCGGCTGGTCCAGGGTGCTGCGGGTGTCGATGGTGATCACCACGAAGCCCTGCGAGGCCAGGCGCGGGCCGAGCCAGGCGATGCTCGACTGCGAGGCGGTGAAGCCGGGGGAGATGGCGATCGCGCCGAACGTGCCGGCGCTGGTGTCGGTCGGGTAGTAGATGGTGCCGCCACCGAACGTGGAGACGCTGGAACGCGCCACCGTGACCTGGGCGATCGCGAAGGTGCCGCGGGCCGCTTCGATGCTGGCGTTGGTGGGGGCCGGGCCGCGCTCGTACGGGTTGGCGGCCGCGGCCGGCACTGCGGGCGACGCCAGGACGAAGGCGGCGCACAGGGCGGTCAGCAGGGAAGCCCTGCGGCGGGCCGGGAGACGGGCAGGAACGGGCATGGGAACTCCCTGGGGTATTGGGGCTCCAATAATCGATGGATGTCGATAAGTTAACCGGCCGGTAACAAAGTCGGTAATCCCGGCCCGCCCCCTGCCGCCGCGATATGGCCCGGCCGGAAAATCGGTTGCCGTCACCGTGCCGGTCCGGTTGGGTGGACCGCATGACGTACTGAGGCCTTCCCCAGCGCACCCTGTCGCGGCGTTCCGCGCCGCCTCCGGCACCGCCCTCGTCGGCGTGCCGTGAACCGTGCCCTCAGCCCGGCGCCCCCCGCCTCCGCGGGCCGCGCCCCACCGTCATGGGAAGAAGCATTTTGTCTCAGCAGCAGTCCACCCGTGCCACCGTCGAGATCTTCGCCGCGCCCGCCAGCTGGATCGAGTCCGGCGCCGTCGACCAGTGTCACCAGGTCGCCGCCCTGAACGGCATGATCCACGTCGCCGGGATGCCCGACCTGCACCCCGGCAAGGGCGCCCCGATCGGCGCCGCCATGCTCTCGTCGGTGCTCTACCCGTTCCTCGTCGGCTCCGACATCGGCTGCGGCATCGCCGTCTACCCGTTCACGCTCAAGCGGGTCGTCCCGGAACGGCTGGCCGGCCGCTTCCCCGACCTCGACGTGCCGGCCGAGGCGACCGGCCTCGACGTGCCCGCCGGATACACCGACCAGCTCGGCACGGTCGGCCGCGGCAACCACTTCGTCGAACTCGCCCGGGTCGGCGCGGTCCTCGACGGCGGCCACGCCGAGCGGCTCGGCCTGGCCGCCGGGGACACCGTCCTCATCGTGCACAGCGGCTCCCGCGGCCTCGGCGAGCGGATCCTGCGCGCCCACACCGAGGTGCACGGCGCGGGCCCGGCCGCCGACCCCGCGGCCTACCTGGCGGCGCACGACGACGCCGTCCGGTGGGGACACCTCAACCGGCGGATCATGGCCGAGCGGGTCGCCGACGCGCTCGGCGCCGACCTCGGCGACCCCGTCACCGACGTCTGCCACAACTCCGTCGAGATCCGCGACGGGCTCTACCTGCACCGCAAGGGCGCCGCGCCCGGCGACGGCGCCGACGTGCTGATCGCCGGCACCCGCGGTACCCACTCCTTCCTGGTGGCCGGCCACGCCGGCCCGGCCGCCGGACATTCGGTGGCGCACGGCGCCGGACGCAAGATGTCCCGGACCGACGCGCTGCGGCGCGGCCGGGCCAAACACACGATCGAGGAGCTTCGGCGTACGGCCGTGGGCTCCATCGTGGTCTGCGGCGACCGGCAGTTGCTCTTCGAGGAGGCGCCGACCGCCTACAAGCGGATCGAACAGGTCGTCGGTGACCTCGTCACCCACCACCTCGCCACCCCGATCGTCAGCACGGTTCCGCTGGTCACCTACAAGACGGCCGATCTCGCGCCGCGGAAGGGAGGCCGGCGATGAGCACGGCCGCATCAGCCGGCGCCCCGTCGCCGGAAGCCACGTCGTCCGCGCGGCGGGCAAGGACCGGATGTGTGCCGGCGCTGCGGTGGCGGCGGTTCGCCGACCGTCCGCCACGGCCGGTCTTCTTCAGCCGGCCGCCGCAGCGGGGTGGATCGCGGCACACGGCCGGGGGTGAGGGCCGGTGATCGGCTGGTGGAAACGAGCGGCCCGGCCCGCGCCGGACACCGGCTGGGGGCATCGCCCCGTGCCCACGGGGCCGGAGCCCCGCCGCGGCGCCGGATCGGTCACCGGATGCCGCGCGGCGGCGTCCCGGCCGCCCGGAACGGGCCGCATCGCCCCCTTCCGGAGGTGGGCGTGACCCCGGCGGACGTGAACGCCGCGGGGGCGACGGTGGCGGCCTTCATGGCGGCGGTTGAGACGGCGGCGGGAGTGGACGCCGCGGGGGCGACGGCGGCGGTCTTCATGGCGGCGGTTGAGACGGCGGCGGGAGTGAACGCCGCGGGGGCGACGGCGGCGGTCTCCCCGGCGGCGGCTGTTGTCGCACCTACGGGGGCGAGCGGGATCGCACCGTGTGGAAGGGGGGCACGATGGCCGTACATCTGATGGTTTCTGCCGGACGCGGACCGCAAGAGTGCTCATGGGCGCTGGCCCGGCTGGTCGATCGGCTGGAGGCCGATGCCGCGAAGCGGGAGATCGTGACCCGGCGGGTGGAGACCGTGGCCGGGGAACGGGCCGGGACCTACCGGTCGGTGCTGCTGGAGATCAGTGGTGACGGGGCGGCCGGGTTCGCGGCGTCGTGGAGCGGGACGCTGTGCTGGCAGGCGCCGAGCCCGTATCGGGCCGGGCCGGGGCGCAAGAACTGGTACGTGACCGCGCGGCCGTGTTCCGTCGAGGAGCGGCGGACCGTCTTCGACGAGGCGGACGTGGAGATCGTGCCGACGCGGACCGGCGGGCCCGGTGGGCAGCACCGCAACAAGGCCAGCACCGCGGTCCGGGCCACCCACCGGCCCAGCGGGATCGTGGTGGTCGCCGACACCGAGCGGCAGTTCGGCCTGAACCGGAGCATCGCGCTGCGGCTGATCCGGGAGCGGCTGGCGGCCGGTGACGCCGCGGCCTCGCAGGCGGCCGGGACGGCCCGTTGGCGGATCCACGACGAGCTGGTCCGCGGCAACCCGACCCGTGTCGAGCGCCCCTGACCGATCAGAGCGGCAACCCCGATCCGTGTCGAACGACCCTGGCGATGAGGGCGGTGGCCCGAACCGGTGCCACCGCCCTCATCGATCAAGACGCCCGCCGGTTGTCGATGGTTGCCTGGGCAGCCGGAACGTAACGGGGTGTTCACATCCGGGCGGTCACCGCGCCGAGCTGTTTCACGTGCCGCAGCAACGGCGACGACTCGACCCGGTCGACGCCGTCCAGGCCGCTGATCCGCTCGGTCAGGTAGCGGTAGAAGGCCGCCATGTCGGTGCAGACGACCGTGGCCACCAGGTTCGTCGAGCCGGTCGTGGCCGCCGCGAACACCACCTCCTCGTGCCCGGCCAGCGCCGCCCCCACGGCGGCCAGCCGGGCCGGGGCGACCGTCACCCACAGCAGCACCGGCGCGTGGAAGCCGAACACCCGCGGATGCACCTCGACGTCGTAGTAGAGCGCACCGGACCGGCGCAGCTCCCGCATCCGGCGGCGGACCGTCGACTCCGGCCAGCCGGTCGCCGCCGCCAGCTCGGCGTGACCGGCGCGGCCGTCGCGGGACAGCACCTGCAGCAGCGCGTCGTCGCCGTCGGCCAGACGCACCGGGGTGCTGCCGGCCGGTGGCCCCGCGGTGGCCGGCCCGGCCAGGGTGAACGGCGGCGGTGGCGGCGACGGCACCCCGTCCGGCGCCAGCGCGGCCATCTGCTCCGCGGTCAGCGCGGCGTCGCGCAGGTCCGGGCCGACCGCGCCGCCGACGAAATGGTGGATCAGGCAGTGCGCGGTCACCGACACCAGCCGCGGCGTACGCGGAAGCTTGTGCAGCAGCAGCGACTCGCGGTCCTCGTGCGCGGCGAGCCGGGCCAGGCAGGAGATCTCGGTGCCGCCGGAGAACACGCTCACCCAGGCGGTGTCGGGCCGGCGGGCCAGCGCGTCGGCGAGCGGCGCCGCCATGTCCGGCGAGGTGTGCAGCCGCAGCATCCACGACTCGTAGCCGAGCCGGATCGGGTTGGGCATGCCGACCACCCGCACCCCGGCGCTCTCCCGCAGCCGCCGGTAACGCCGGGCCACCGTCTGGTCGGAGACGCCGAGAACCGCGCCGATCTCCCGGTAGCCGGCCCGCCCGTCGACCCGCAGCGCGTGCACGATCTGCCGGTCCAGCATGTCGATTTCCACGCCGGCCACCCTAGCTCGATGTCGAGATCCGCCGCATACCGCCGATGACGTGGTGTGTTCCGGAGGGCAGGCGGCAGAGTACGGCGCATGCGAAAGTGGTCACCCCTGATCGCCGTCTGTCTCGGCACCTTCCTGCTGCTCGTCGACGTCACCATCGTCATCGTCGCGCTGCCCAGCATCGCCGGCCACCTCGGCGCGAGCCCGCACGACCTGGCCTGGGTCCTCGACGGCTACGCCCTGGCGCTGGCCGCCCTGCTGCTCGGCGCCGGAGCGCTCGCCGACCGCTACGGCCGTCGCCGCACGTACCTCACCGGGCTGTTGATCTTCGGACTGTCGTCGCTGCTCTGCGCCGTCGCGCCGACCGTGAACACGCTCGTCGCCGCCCGGGCACTGCAGGGCGTCGGCGGCGCCGCGATGTTCGCCACCACCGTGGCCATCCTCAACGTCACCTACCGTGGCCGCGATCGTGGTGTCGCGTTCGGCGTGTGGGGCGCTGTCAACGGCGCCGCCACAGCCGCCGGGCCGCTGGCCGGCGGCCTGCTCACCGAACATTTCGGCTGGCGGTGGATCTTCCTGGTCAACCTGCCGATCGTCGTGGTCGCGGTTGCGGTCACGCTGCGTACGGTCACCGAGTCCCGCTCCGACCGGGCCGGCCGCTTCGACGTCCCCGGCACGATCACCTTCACCCTCGCCGCCACCGCCCTGGTCTATGGGCTGATCCGCGCCGCCGACGACGGCTGGGCCTCCGCCGCGGTGCTCGGCCCGATCGCCCTCGGACTCGCCGGGACCGCCCTGTTCGTCGCCGTGGAACGCCGGTCCGCCGCCCCGATGCTGGATCTCGCCCTGTTCCGGCGGCCCGCGTTCACCGGCCTGATCGTCGCCGCGTTCCTGTGCCAGGCCGCCGCCTTCGCGTACCTGCCGTTCGCCACGATCTGGCTGCAGCGGGTGCTCGGGTACGGGCCGGTCGACGCCGGGCTGCTCGGCGCGCTGCCGCTGAGCGGGGCCGCCCTGCTGGTCGGCGCGTTCGCCGGACGGTTCCTGCAGCAGGCCCGGCCGTGGCTGGCCATCGGGCTGGGACTGCTGCTGATCGCGGCCGGCGACGCCGCCCAGTCGGTCGTCGGGGCGGACAGCGGGGCGGCCGTGCTCATCCCCGGCCTGATCCTGGTCGGACTGGGTGCCGGGGTGGTGCTGCCGGTGCTGTCGTCGGCGGTGCTGGCCGAGGTGCCGCACGAGCGCAGCGGCATGGCCGGCGGGGCGCTCAACACGTTCCGCCAGCTCGGGTTCGCGTTCGGTGTTGCGATCTTCGGCACAGTCGTCGCGGATGTCTCCCCTCAGCAGAAGGCGTACGCCGCCGGGTTGAGTGACGCGGTTCTCCTCGCCGCCGGATTCGCCCTGGTCGCGGCCCTGATGACGGTTCTGCTGGCCCGCCCGAAGGTGGAACAGCCGGTGAAAATCGGGTGACAGGCCCCGGCGGCGGTGCGGCAGCATGGCCGTCGTGGTGGATACGCGCGGACCCGTCCGATATCTGTGGTGGCTGGCACGACAGGTGAAAGGGTGGGTGGCGCGCGGGGCGATCTTCGGGTCGCTGTGGTTCGTCAGCCTGGCCGTCACGCCGTACCTCATCTCCCAGGCCATCGACCGCGGCCTCGCGCCGCGCCGCGCCGGTGTCCTCTTCGCCTGGGCCGCGGTGATCCTGCTCGTCGGGGCGGCCAGCGCGGGCCTCGGCATCATGCGGCACCGCAACATGACCAAGCTGCGGCTGGCCGCCGCGCTCCGGACCGCCGACCTGGTGATGACGCACGCCACCCGGCTGGGCGCCGCCCTGCCCCGCCGGGTGACCGCCGGCGAGGTCGTCACCATCGGCATCTCCGACGTGTGGACCGTCGGCCGCGCCATGAACGCCGGCGGGGTCGGGGTGGCCTCGATCGTCGCGTTCTGCGTGGTCGCGGTGCTGCTGGAGCAGATCTCCGGGCTGCTCGCCGTGGTCGTGCTGGTCGGCGTGCCGGTGCTGGCGCTGATCATCGCGCCGCTGCTGCGCCGCACCCAGCGGGCCGCCGGCCGGTACCGCCACCACCAGGGCGAACTCAACGGCCGGCTGGTCGACGTGATCGGCGGCCTGCGCATCCTCAACGGGCTCGGCGGCAAGGAGGCGCACCTGGAGCGCTACCGGCGGGAGTCGGCGAGACTGCGTGACCAGGGCTACCGGGTCGGCGGGCCGTCCAGCTGGATCGGCGCGCTCGGCGACGGCCTGCCGGTGGTCTTCCTCGCCGTGGTGATCTGGCTGGCCGCCCGGCTCGCGGTCGCCGGCGACCTCACCGCCGGCCAGCTCGTCGCGGTGTACGGCTACACCGCGATGCTCGTCATCCCGGTCAACGTGATGATCTTCGTGGGGTTCGACGTCACCCGCGGCATCGTCGCCGCCCGCCGCATCACCGACTTCCTGCGCCTGCCCGAGGACGACCCGGCCGGCGAGCCCGGACCGCCCGGCCCGGCCCCGCTGCGTGACCCCGGCTCCGGGGTGTGCGCCGAACCCGGCCGGTTCACCGCGCTCGCCGGCGACCGGCCCGCCGACGCCGCCGAGATCCTCGACCGGCTCGGCCGCTACCTGCCCAGCGACGCCACCTGGGGCGGGCGGCCGCTCACCGGGATCGCCCAGCCCGACATCCGCAGCCGCATCCTGGTCGCCACCCACGACGCCGACCTGTTCGCCGGGCCGCTGCGCGCGGTCGTCGCCGGAGCCGCCGAACCCGACGACGACCGGGTCCGCCAGGCCCTCGACACCGCTGTCGCCCACGACGTCGGCGACGACCTGGACCGGCCGATCGACTGGGGCGGGCGCAACCTGTCCGGCGGGCAGCGGCAGCGCATCCGGCTGGCCCGGGCCGTCTACGCCGACCCGGAGATGCTGCTCGCCGCCGAACCCACCTCGGCCGTCGACGCGCACACCGAAGCGGCCATCGCCGACCGGCTCAGCGCCGCGCGTACCGGCCGGGGCACCGTCCTGGCCACCACCTCGCCGGTGCTGCTCGACCGCGCCGACACCGTCCACTACCTGGTCGGCGGCCGGGTCGCCGCCACCGGCACCCACCGGGAGCTGCTCGCCGCCGTCCCGGGATACCGCGCCCTCGTGGCCCGCGCGTTCGGAGCCGACCGGTGAACATCCTGCTTCCCGTCGCCAGCCCCCGCGAGGTCCTCCTCGCCGCCCGCCGGCTGGTCGCCGCCGACGGCCGGGCCGTCACCGGCATGCTCGCCCTCAGCTCGCTGGCCGCCCTCGCCGGGCTCGGCGGCCCCTGGCTGCTCGGCCGGATCATCGACACCGTCGCCGCCGGCGGCCGGATCACCGACGTCGACCGGCTCGCCGCCGCCGTCCTGGCCTGCGCCGTCGCCCAGACCCTGCTGTCGCGATACGCCCTGTCCGCCGCCTACCGGTTCGGCGAACGCACCGCCGCGCGCATCCGCGACACGTTCCTCGAACGGGTGCTCGGCCTGCCCGCCTCCGTGGTCGAGCGCACCCCCGCCGGTGACCTCGCCGCCCGCGGCAGCACCGACGTCGACGGCGTCGCCACCGCGCTGCGCGACTTCCTGCCGCCGATCTTCGTCGGGCTCGTGCAGATGGTGTTCCTCATCGTCGCCGTCGTCGTCCTCGACCCGCTGCTCGGGATCGTCGGCGTCATCGGGTTCTCCGGCATCTGGTTCGTCACCCGCTGGTACCTCCGCCGCGCCCGCAACGCCTACCTCACCGAGGGCGCCGCCACCTCCCGGCTCGCCGACGAGATCGCCGCCACCACCGACGGCGCCCGCACCGTCGAGGCGTTCGGGCTCCACCAGCGGCGCGTCACCGCCGGCGACGCGGCGCTCGCCGAGACCCGGCGCACCCGGCTCATCACCCTCGGACTGCGCAGCGTGTTCTTCCCGATCGCCGAGACGTCGTACGCGGTGCCCGCCGTCCTCGCCCTCGTCCTCGGCGGCCTGCTGCACATCGACGGCCGGGTCACCGTCGGCACCGTCGCCGCGGCCGTCCTCTACCTGCGGCAGCTCGTCAGTCCCCTGGACACCATCCTGATCTTCCTCGACCAGATGCAGGCCGGCGGCGCGTCCTTCGCCCGCGTCGAAGGCCTCGGCACCGTCCCGGCCCCCACACTCGTGACCGACCGGGAGCCGACCGACGAGCGCATCGAGGTACGGGCCGTCCGGTACGCGTACGACGAGGGCCGCGACGTGCTCCACGACGTCGACCTGACCGTCCGCCCCGGCGAACGGCTCGCCATCGTCGGGCTCTCCGGCGCCGGCAAGTCCACCCTCGGCCGTCTCGTCGCCGGCGTCGAACGGCCCACCGCCGGCAGCGTCACCGTCGGCGGCGTCCCCATCGCCGAACTGCCGCCCGACCAGCTGCGCCGCCACGTCGTCCTGGTCACCCAGGAGCACCACGTGTTCCGGGAGACGCTGCGGGAGAACCTGATGGTCGCCGCCCCCGACACCGAACTCCACGAGGCGCTGCGCACCGTCGGCGCCGACTGGGCCGACGACCTCGACCGTGACCTGGGCGAACACCCGCTCGACGGCGCGCAGGCCCAGCAACTGGCCCTGGCCCGGGTGGTCCTCGCCGACCCGCACACGGTCATCCTCGACGAGGCGACCGCGCTGCTCGACCCCACCGCGGCACGCACCGCCGAACGGTCCCTGGCGGCGGTGCTGCACTCGCGTACCGTCATCGCCATCGCCCACCGCCTGCAGACCGCCCACGACGCCGACCGTGTCGCCGTGATGGACGACGGCCGCATCATCGAACTCGGCACCCACGACGAGCTGGTCGCCGCCGACGGCCCCTACGCGGCGCTGTGGCGCTCCTGGCACGGCGGCGAGAGCATGCCCGTCGGATAGCGCCGCAGCGATCCGCCGACGCCCCGCGCCCACACCGACATGCGGGCGCGGGGCGTCGGGCACTACCAGGCGGCGACGTCGTCCAGATCGCCGGCCTGGCGGTACCCGGAGAGCAATCGCACCGCCTCGGCCTCGCTCGCGCTGTCGTCCCGGTCGCCCCACCCCTCCCGGACCAGGCTCACCGAGCACCCGCCGACGACCATCGTCAGCACCCCGTCGCCCCGGCGTCTCACCTCGTACGGCCCGGCGCTCAGGTCACCGCCGGCGGTGTCGTCCGGCCGGGTGCCGGGACGGGCCCGTTCCACCCGCAGCGAGAACCACCGCTCGTCGTCACCGAGCCGCAGCGCGCCCTCCTCGAAACCCCTGTCGCCCAGGGTGACGCTGCAGCTCAGCAGGGGCGCCCCGGGCACCCGGAACGGTGTCGTGCACCGCTGCGCGGCGTCGAAGCGCACCGTCCCGGTCACCGCCACCGCCTGTTCCCGGGTGTGCGCGAACGTCTCCAGCCTCGCCCACAACCCGTCGGCCGGCTGCCACCGGACCGTCCAGACCCCCGCGCCGCCCGGCAGCCCGTCCACCCAGGCCACCCCGGGCCGGTTGCCGACCCGCACGTCGTACGTCGTCACCGGATCACCGGACGCCCCGAGCGTCCGTGTCTCCGCTGCCAGATCCTTCTCGGTACGGGCCAGCACGAACAACGCCGTCATCGGATCACCCCGGACCTCGACGCTCTCCACCCCGCCGCCGGCCGCCCAGGTGACGGACGAGGCGCCGGCCGTCAGCTCCGCCGCCGTGAAGTGCAGTGTGGTCGCGTCGGTGCCGACGAGCTCCGGCCGCGCCGAGGCGCCCGCCCGATCGGCAGCGGCCGGCAGCACCATCGGGACGGGCCCGGATCCGCGCCCGCCGGCGCCGAGGACGGTGGCTCCCGCAACGATCGCCGCCACCGCCGCCGCGCCGAGGACGGTGCCGGCCCGGCGTCGCCGCCGGAGACGGCCGCCGTGCGTGCGCGCCCGCTCGACCAGCCCTCCGACGTCGACGCCCGCACCGGCGTGGGCCTGCAGGCTCGCCGTGATCCGCTCCTCGAGATCGTGCGACATCAGAGCGCTCCCGTCGTCAGGGCGGAGGTCAGCGACGCGCCCGGCCCGGAGCCCGGCGTGCAGGTCGCCGCGGAGGCGGGCGGAGAGGCGGGGGCCGGCGAAGAGGCCGGGGCCGGTGGACCACCCGGCGGGGAGGGCGGCGGTCCGGGCGGTGACAGCAGCGGCGCGGCACGCAGCGCCGTCAGGGCCCGCGCCGCATGGGTACGCACGGTGCCCGTCGAACAGCCCAGGATGTCGGCGATCGCCGTGTCGCCGAGATCCTCGTAGTAGCGCAGAACGATCACCGTGCGCTGGCGCACCGGCAGCGCCTGGACGAGCCGCCACATCGCGTCGCGCTCGTCGACCGCGGCAGCCTCGTCGCCGGCGCCCGCCGCGTCGGCGACCACCGGAACCGTCACCTCGTGGCTGCTGCGCCGCCGCCACCACGAGTGGTGCGCGTTGACCAGCATCCGCCGGACGTAGAGGTCGGGCTGTTCGGTGCTGCCGATCCGGCCCCACCGCGCGTAGGCCCGGGTCAGCACATCCTGCACCAGGTCCTCGGCCCGATGCGGATCACCGGTGAGCAGCCGGGCGAGCCGCACCAGCGACGGCCCCCGCGCGTAGGCGTATTCCTCGAACGTCACGCCCTATTGAACGCACCGGCCCACCCTCCGCGTAGACACCACCGGCAAGATCGTTTCCGGCCGGCTCCGGGGCTGTCGAGCGGCACGGGGGACGGCTACGAGAACCGGCCGGGTTGGGGTTGACCGGGGTTGGCGGCCGCACGTAATCTACGCGTAACTCTGAAACGTTTCACGATGTGACCGCCGAACCCGACGAACGAAGAGCGGATTCCCATGACCAACCCCTCAGTCTCCGAGCTCATCGCCCGCTCGAACCGCCTCGGCGCGGATCCGCGGACCACCAACTACGCCGGCGGGAACACCTCGGCCAAGGGCGCCGACACCGACCCGGTGACCGGTGAGCCGGTCGACCTGGTGTGGGTGAAGGGCTCCGGCGGCGACCTCGGCACCCTCACCGAGAAGGGCCTGGCCGTGCTCCGCCTGGACCGGCTGCGGGCGCTGACCGGCGTCTACCCGGGTGTGGAGCGCGAGGACGAGATGGTCGCCGCCCTCGACTACTGCCTGCACGGGCGCGGTGGCGCGGCCCCGAGCATCGACACCGCGATGCACGGCCTGGTGGACGCGCCGCACGTCGACCACCTGCACCCGGACGCCGGCATCGCGATCGCCACGGCCGCCGACGGGCCGGCGCTGACCAAGGAGATCTTCGGCGACCGGGTGCTGTGGGTGGACTGGCGGCGGCCGGGCTTCCAGCTCGGCCTGGACATCGCGGCGGCGCACCGGGCGAACCCGCAGGCGATCGGCGTCATCCTGGGCGGGCACGGGATCACCGCGTGGGGCGCGACGAGCGAGGAGTGCGAGGCCAACTCCAACGAGATCATCAGCACCGCGGCGGCCTACATCGCCGAGCACGGGCGCGGCGAGCCGTTCGGCGCGGCAGTGGTCACGGCACTCGAGACGGACGAGCGGCACGAGCGTGCCGCCGCGCTCTTCCCGGTGATCCGCGGGCTCGCCTCGACCGACCGCCCGCAGGTCGGGCACTACGACGACAGCGACGTGGTGCTGGAGTTCGCCGGCAGCGAGCGGGCCGGCGAGCTGGGCGCGCTCGGCACCTCCTGCCCGGACCACTTCCTGCGCACCAAGGTGAAGCCGCTGGTCCTGGACACCGCGCCGGACGCCCCGCTGGACGAGGTGATCGCCCGGCTCAGGGAGCTGCACGAGGCGTACCGGGCGGACTACCGCGGCTACTACGAGCGGCACGCGACCGAGGACAGCCCGGCGATCCGGGGCGCCGACCCGGCGATCGTGCTGGTCCCGGGGGTGGGCATGTTCTCGTTCGGGGCAAACAAGCAGACCGCGCGGGTGGCCGGCGAGTTCTACGTGAACGCGATCAACGTGATGCGCGGCGCCGAGGCGATCTCCCGGTACGCGCCGATCGACGAGTCGGAGAAGTTCCGCATCGAGTACTGGGCGCTGGAGGAGGCGAAGCTGCAGCGGATGCCGAAGCCGAAGCCGCTCGCCACCCGGATCGCCCTGGTCACCGGCGCGGGTTCGGGCATCGGCCGGGCGATCGCGCTGCGGCTGGCCGCCGAGGGCGCGTGCGTCGTGGTCAGCGATCGGGACACCGAGGCGGCCGCGACCGTGGCGGCGGAGATCGGCGGCACCGACGTGGCGGTCGCGGTGAGCCTCGACGTCACCGACGAGGACGCGGTGGCCGCTGCCGTACGACAGGCCGTCCTGGCCTTCGGCGGGGTCGATCTCGTGGTCAACAACGCCGGCCTGTCGCTGTCGAAGTCGCTGCTCGACACCACCGCCCGTGACTGGGACCTGCAGCACGACGTGATGGCGAAGGGCTCGTTCCTGGTGTCGCGGGAGACCGCGCGGGTGCTGATCGCGCAGGGCCTGGGCGGCGACATCATCTACATCTCCAGCAAGAACTCGATCTTCGCGGGCCCCAATAACGTCGCCTACGGCGCCGCCAAGGCCGACCAGGCCCACCAGGTCCGCCTGCTCGCGGCCGAACTCGGCCCGCACGGCATCAGGGTCAACGGCATCAACCCCGACGGCGTGGTACGGGGCTCCGGCATCTTCGCCGGGGGATGGGGCGCCGACCGTGCGGCCGTCTACGGGGTGCCCGAGGAGAAGCTGGGCGAGTTCTACGCGCAGCGCACCCTGCTCAAGCGTGAGGTGCTGCCGGAGCACATCGCCAACGCGGTCTTCGCGATCACCGGCGGCGACCTGACCCACACCACCGGGCTGCACGTCCCCGTCGACGCGGGTGTCGCCGCGGCGTTCCTGCGATGAGCGACGCGTTCGCGGCTGTCGATCTCGGCGCGTCCAGCGGGCGCGTCGTGGTCGGCCGTTTCCACGACGGCACCCTGGAGCTGGAGGTCGTGCACCGGTTCCCGAACGAGCCGGTGCGGGTCGTCGGCACCCTGCACTGGGACATCCTGTCGCTGTACCGGGGCGTGCTCGACGGGCTGGCCGCCGCCGGCCCGGTCCGCAGCATCGGCATCGACTCGTGGGCGGTCGACTACGGGCTGATCGACGCCGACGGGGCGCTGCTCGGCAACCCGGTCCACTACCGGGACGCGCGCACCGACGGGATCGCCGACCGGGTCAAGGACCTCTACGACGTCTGCGGACTGCAGAAACTGCCGTTCAACACGGTGTATCAGCTGATCGCGGCCGAGCCGACGGCACAGTACGCGGCGGCCGACCGGCTGCTGATGATCCCCGACCTGCTGGCCTACTGGCTGACCGGGGGGATCGGCGCCGAGTACACCAACGCGTCGACGACCGGGCTGCTCGACGTCCGTACCCGCGAATGGTCCTGGCCGTTGATCTCCGAGTTGGGGTTGCGGGCCAGGCTGTTGCCGCCGGTACGGCACCCGGGCGACCGGATCGGACTCTTCGGCGGGACCCCGGTGATCGCCGTCGGGTCGCACGACACGGCCAGCGCGGTCGTCGCCGTCCCGGCCGAGGGCGACGACTTCGCGTACATCTCCTGCGGCACCTGGTCGCTCGTCGGCCTGGAGCTGGACGCGCCGGTGCTGAGCGAGGAGTCCCGCGCCGCGAACTTCACCAACGAGGGCGGCGTCGACTCGACGATCCGCTACCTGCGCAACGTGATGGGCCTGTGGCCGCTGCAGGAGTGCCTGCGCGAATGGGGCTCGCCCGCCCTGCCGGAACTGCTCGCCGCGGCCGCCGCCGAACCGGGCCTCGCCCACGTCGTCGACCTGGACGACCCGGTCTTCCTGCCGCCCGGCGACATGGCGGGCCGGCTGCGCGAACGGGCCGGCCTGCCCGCCGGCGCGAGCCACGCCACGATCGTTCGCTGCATCCTGGACAGCCTGGCGCTCGCGCAGCGGCGCGCGGTGCGCCAGGCCCAGGAGCTGGCCGGACGCGACGTCAGCGTGGTGCACCTGGTCGGCGGGGGAGCGCTGAACGAGCTGCTCTGCCAGCTGACCGCCGACGCCTGCGGGCTGCCGGTGCTGGCCGGGCCGGTCGAGGCCACCGCCATCGGCAACCTGCTCGTCCAGGCGCGTGCCGCCGGGGTCGTCGAGGGTGGACTGGATGCGATGCGGGCGCTGGTGCGCCAGACTCAACGCATCGTGCGCTACACACCGGCGGGCTCGGAGCAGGACTGGGACGCCGCGGCCGCACGAGCAGGGAGGTGACCCGTGCGGATCGCGCTCTTCGCCACCTGCCTGGCCGACACGCTCTTCCCGGAGGCGGCCAAGGCCACGGTGCGGCTGCTCGAACGGCTCGGCCACGAGGTGGTGTTCCCGTTCGAGCAGACCTGCTGCGGGCAGATGCACATCAACACCGGGTACCAGAAGGACGCGTTGCCGCTGGTCCGGCGATATGCGAAGACCTTCGATCCGTACGAGGTGATCGTCGTCCCGTCCGGGTCGTGCGCCGGGTCGATCCGGCACCAGCACGGCATGGTCGCGTCCGCCTACGGTGACGCCGGGCTCGCCGCCCGCAGCGAGTCGGTGGCGGCCCGCACCTACGAGCTGTCCGAACTGCTCGTCGACGTGCTCGGGATGGAGGACGTGGGGGCCTACTACCCGCACCGGGTCACCTACCACCCGACCTGCCACAGCCTGCGGATGACCCGGGTCGGCGACAAGCCGCTGCGGCTTCTCCGGCAGGTCCGCGGACTCGACCTGGTCGAGCTGCCGGCGGCCGAGCAGTGCTGCGGGTTCGGCGGCACCTTCTCGATCAAGAACGCCGAGACGTCCACGGCGATGCTCGCCGACAAGATGACCAACATCGTCTCCACCGGCGCCGACGTCTGCACCGCCGGCGACACCTCCTGCCTGATGCACATCGGCGGCGGACTGTCCCGTCTGCGGACCGGGGTGCGGACCGTCCACCTCGCCGAGATCCTGGCCTCCACGGAGTACGCATGAGCGAGCCCGCGAGCGCATCATCGAGCACCTTCCTGGGCATGCCGGCCACCGCCCCGCGCGGCGTCGGCCACCTGCGCGGCGACCGGCCGTTCCCCCAGGCGGCCCGGGACGCGCTGCAGAACTCGCAGCTGCGGCGCAACCTGCGGCACGCCACCACCACGATCCGCGGCAAGTCCGGCCGGGTGATCGCGGAGCTGCCCGACTGGCAGGCGCTGCGCGACGCCGGGTCGGCGATCAAGACCGACGTCATGTCCCGGCTGCCGGAACTGCTGGTGGAGCTGGAGGAGCGCGTCGTCGCCGCCGGTGGCGTGGTGCACTGGGCGGCCGACGCCCACGAGGCCAACCGCATCGTCACCGGCCTGGTGCAGGCGACCGGCTCGGAACGGGTCATCAAGGTCAAGTCGATGGCGACCCAGGAGATCGGGCTCAACGAGGCGTTCGAAGCGGCCGGGATCACGCCGGTCGAGACCGACCTCGCCGAGCTGATCGTGCAGCTCGGCGACGACAAGCCCAGCCACATCCTGGTGCCGGCCATCCACCGGAACCGGTCCGAGATCCGGGAGATCTTCCTGCGCGCCATGCCCGGCGTGGACCCGGCGCTCACCGACGACCCGCCGGTGCTGGCCGCGGCCGCCCGGCGCTACCTGCGGGAGACGTTCCTGTCGACGAGGGTGGCGGTCAGCGGCGCCAACTTCGCGATCGCCGAGACCGGGACGCTCGGGGTCGTCGAGTCCGAGGGCAACGGGCGGATGTGCCTCACCCTGCCGGACACCCTGATCACCGTGATGGGCATCGAGAAGGTCCTGCCGTCGTGGCGTGACCTGGAGGTCTTCCTCCAGTTGCTGCCGCGGGCGTCGACCGGGGAACGGATGAACCCGTACACCACGATGTGGACCGGGGTCACCCCCGGCGACGGTCCGCAGAACTTCCACCTGGTGCTCCTCGACAACGGGCGCAGCGCGGTCCTCGCCGACACCGCCGGGCGGTCGGCGCTGCACTGCATCCGCTGCTCGGCCTGCCTCAACGTGTGCCCGGTCTACGAGCGGACGGGCGGGCACTCGTACGGCTCGGTCTACCCCGGGCCGATCGGCGCGGTGCTGTCGCCGCAGCTCACCGGGGTCGCTGACAACGCCTCGCTGCCGTTCGCCTCGTCCCTCTGCGGCGCCTGCTTCGACGCCTGCCCCGTGAAGATCGACATCCCGTCGCTGCTGGTGCACCTGCGGAACAAGGCGCCCCATGCGGCGGCCGAGAAGGCGGCCATGGCGGCCGCCGCCCGGATCATGGATCGCCCCCGGTGGTACGCGTCCGCGCAGCGGGCCGCCAAGATGGCCCGTATCGCCGGCCGGCGTGGCCGTGGCCTGCCCCCACCGCTGTCCGGCTGGACGGCCGGTCGCGACCTGCCCGAGTTCCCGGAGCAGACGTTCCGCGACTGGTGGTCCGGGCGAACGGACACCCCCGCCCGGCCCGCCGCCGACCCGCCATCGCCGGGCTTTTCGTCCGGAGTGTCCGGGAGTGACGGTGGCTCGTCGGCGGGCCGGGATGCGTCCGCGGGGCCGGGGTCGTCGGCGGGCGGGGAGTCGTTGGCGGCCCCGGAGTCGTCGGTGGGTCGGGAGTCGTCGGCGAGCCCGGATGCGTCCGCGGGCCGGGAGTCGTCGGCAGGCTGGGAGGATGAGCGATGAGCTCGCGGGAACTGATTCTCGGGCGGGTGCGGGCTGCGCTGCGGGACGCGCCGGTGGTGCCCGAGCCGCCGCGTGACTATCGGCCCGCCGGGGCGAACTGGGCCGACCTCGATGTGCTCGTCGACCGGCTCGTCGACTACAAGGCCGAGGTGTACCGGGTGACATCCGCCGAGGTGGCCGCAACCGTGGCCGGGCTGGTGGGGGAGGGCGGGGCGGTGCTCGTACCCCCTGGCCTGCCGCACCTGTGGCGTCCGGAGGGCGCCTTCGCCGACGACGGCCTGCCGCCGGACCGCATCGCCGGAGCCGACGCCGTGCTCACCGCCGCGGCGGTCGCCGTCGCCGAGACCGGGACCATCGTGCTGGACGCCTCACCGGATCAGGGACGGCGCATCATCACGCTGCTCCCGGACGTGCACGTCTGCGTGCTGCGGCCGGCGCAGGTGGTCGCCTCGGTGCCGGACGCGATCGCCCGCCTCGACGCGACCCGGCCGCTGACCTGGATCAGCGGCCCGTCCGCGACCAGCGACATCGAACTCAACCGGGTCGAGGGCGTGCACGGCCCCCGCCACCTGCACGTCCTGCTCCTGACCGACTGAGCCCGCCGGGTCGAGGGCGTGCCCGGCCCGGCCACCTGGACGTCCTGCTTCTGACCGGCTGAGCCCGCCGGGTCGAGGGCGTGCCCGGCCCCCGCCACCTGCACGTGCCGCTCCTGACCTACTGAGCCGGCCCGCCGGACGGTGAGTTGCTTGCCGTTGCCGCCGGTGGTGGGGTCAACGCCGCTGGGCGGCGATCAGGGCCAGCAGGGTGGCGTGGGTCTCCGGGTCGGCGGCGGCCACCAGGCCGCCCCGGCCGGTGTGCAGCGGCCCGCCGTCGAGGTCGGTGACGATGCAGCCGGCCGCCTGGCACAGGACTGTGCCGGCGGCGAAGTGGACGCTGTCGCGCAGGTGGCCGTCGGTGACGTAGGCGGCCCGCCGTCCGGCCGCCACCCACGCCAAGGCCAGCGTGGTGGAGACGACCCGGGGCCGGAACCGCTCGATGAAAGCATCGTCGGAGAGCAGCGCCGCGGCTAGGAAGCCAGGCCGGTTGGGAAACGGCGGATCCAGGTTGAGGTCGACCAGACGCGAGGCGGCCGACGGAACCAGCGGCCGGTCCTCGCCGCCGTGCCGGGCGAAGGCGCCGTGTGGGGCGGAGGCGCCGTGTGGGGCGGAGGCGCCGTGTGGGGCGGTGGCGCCGTGTGGGGCGGTGGCGCCGTCGCCGCCGGTCCAGAACACCTCGGCGTTGAACGGGTCGGCGACCGCCGCCGCGACCGCCCGGCCGCCGGCCCGCAGCGCCACGTTGACCGCGACGAGCAGGTTGTTGACGGCGTAGTTGAGGGTCCCGCAGAGCGGGTCGACCAGCCACATCCGGTCGCTGCCGGCGTCACCGGTGCGGCCGCTCTCCTCGCCGAGCACCAGGTCACCGGGCCGCGCGTTGCGCAGCATCGTCACGATCGCCCGTTCTGCCTCGATGTCGGCGAGCGTCGCGAAATCGTCGCCGTCCTTCGCGAAACGGACCGGCGCCGGCGCCCCCGGGAGTGGGAGGCCGTAGTGGGAGCGGACGACGGCGGCGCCGGCCTCGGCTGCCGCGATGGCCAGTTCACGGTCGGTGATCGGCATGGGTGCACCCTAGCCTTGAGCTGACTTGCTCGCGTACGTAATACTCGTGGACGAATAATCGGCGGCGACTCGGGAGCGAAGGCCATGGGGAAGCGGCGCAAGGTGAGCAACCTGCTCGGGTTGCACATCCTGGCGACGTTGACCGTGCAGCCGTTGCACCCGTATGAGATCGCCGCCCAGTTGCGGGCCTTCGGCAAGGATCAGGACATCAAGATCCAGTGGGGCTCGCTCTACACGGTCGTGCGCAACCTGGAGAAGCACGGGTTCATCGAGGCGGCGGAGACGGTCCGGGAAGGCCGTCGGCCCGAGCGCACGGTGTATCGGCTGACCGAGGCCGGCCGGCACGAGATGGCCGACTGGCTGCGCGAGCTGATCGGGCAGCCGGAGCAGGAGTTCCCCCGGCTGCGTTCGGCGCTGTCGGTCGCCGGGGTGCTCCCGCCCGACGAGATGATCGAGCTGCTGCGGCAGAGACACCGGACGCTCACGGCGGAGAACGAGGCGGATCGCGCCGCGCTCACCGCCACCCGGCGCGAGGTGCCGCGGCTCTTCCTCATCGAGGCGGAGTATGCGCTGGCCATGCGCCAGGCCGAGGAGGCCTGGCTGGCCGGTCTCCTCCGGGAGTTGCACGACGGGTCGGTCCCGGGGCTCGGCGCGTGGCGCCGGTTCCACGAGACCGGCGTGATGCCCGACCTCAGCGAGCTGATGGGGCCGGGGGCGCCACCCGAATGACAGAAGGGCCCCGGCCGGTGCGGGAACACCGGCCGGGGCCGCCACCTCACCACCGACCGCGGGAACGGTCCGGGCATCCGAGGCGTGTAGCAGTGACCAGGATATCCGGACACGGCCCGTGGAGATCAGGAGTGATCACCATGAGTCATGCCGTGACGGCTGACGATCTGCGCAAGTCCTATCCCGGCGGGGTCCGGGCCCTCGACGGGCTGAGCCTCGACGTCCGGCCCGGCGAGGTGTTCGGCCTGCTCGGGCCGAACGGCGCCGGCAAATCCACCACCGTCAAGATCCTGACCACGCTGGCCCGGCCCGACTCCGGTCGGGCCGAGGTCGCCGGCCACGACGTGCTGCGGCATCCGGAGCGGGTGCGCCGGGAGATCGGCGTGGTCGCCCAGCGGTCCGCGCTCGACCCGATGGGCAGCGGCCGGGAGAACCTCACCCTGCAAGGGCGGCTCTTCGGGGTACGGGCCACCGCGCTCCGCCGCCGGGTCGACGACCTGCTGGAGCGCTTCGACCTGACCGGCGCCGCCGACCGGGTGGTACGGGGCTGGTCCGGTGGCATGCAGCGCCGCCTCGACGTGGCGCTGGCCCTGGTGCACCGGCCGGGCGTGCTGTTCCTCGACGAGCCGACCACGGGGCTCGACCCGGAGGGGCGGGCGGCCATGTGGGCGGAGATCGGGCGGCTCGCCGCTGGCGAGTCGATGGCGATCCTGCTCACCACCCACTACCTGGACGAGGCGGACCGGCTGGCCGCGCGGCTCGCCATCGTCGACGGTGGACGGGTCGTCGCCCACGGGACACCGGAGCAGCTCAAGGAGGAGCTGCGCGGGGACGCCGTACATCTGGAACTGCGGCAACCACCGGACGAGCCGACGGCGCGGCAGGTGATCGCGCTGGTGGCGGGCTTGCGGGAGGTCGCCTTTGACGGGCGGCGGCTCAGCGCCCGGGCCGACGACGGCGCCGCGGCCGTTCCGGCGGCCCTGGCTGCCCTGGAGTCGGCCGGGATCGGCGTCGCGGCCGTCACCGTCGCCCGGCCCTCGCTGGACGACGTGTACCTGCGTCACGCGGGACGGAGGTACGCGGCATGAGCACCGCCACGACTCTCGCGGCGCACACCTGGTGGATGACCGGGCGGCGGCTGAAGGTGCTGGTCAAGCAGCCGGCGTTCGTGGTCATCCTGCTGGTCCAGCCGGCGATCTGGCTGTTCCTGTTCGGCAATCTGTTCCGCCGGGTGGTGGAGCTGCCCGGGTTCGGAGCGGGTGACTATCTCGACTACATCGTGCCCGGTGTGGTGGTGATGACAGCGGTCTCGTCGAACATGTGGGCCGGCATGGGCGTGCTCGAGGAGATCGAGCGCGGCACCATGAACCGGCTGCTCACCACTCCGGTGTCCCGGTCGGCGATCATGAACGCGCTCGTCGTCGAGCAGGGGATCAGCACGGCCGTGCAGGTTCTGGCGATCATCCTGCTCGGGCTGGCGGCCGGGGCGGACTATCCGGGCGGACCGGCCGGGCTGGGCGTGCTGCTGGTCGCGGCGCTGCTGCTCGGCACGGTGTTCAGCGCCCTGTCGAACACGATCGGGATGCTGGTGCGGCAGCGGGAGACCATCATCGGCGTCAACACGCTGCTGCTCCTGCCGCTGACGTTCCTGTCGTCGGCGTTCATGGCGGAGGCGCTGATGCCGTCGTGGATGCGGACCGTCGCCCACGGCAATCCGGTGAACTGGGCGCTCGACGCGGCCCGGGCGGCGATGAGCGCCGGCCCGGACTGGGGTGTGGTCGCCGTCCGCTGCGGCTGGCTGGCCCTGGCGGCGGCCGCGATGGTGTTCCTGTCCACCCGTACCTTCCGGGCCTATCAGAAGTCGGTCTAGCCGCGGAGGAGGCTCTGACCCGTGACCCGCCGACCGGGTCAGCGGGTCAGGGCCTCGACCCGGCGGACCAGGTCCTGGGCGGTGAACGGCTTGGGCAGGTAGTCGTCGGCGCCGGCATCGAACGCGGCGGCCGCCTCCAGCCAGCGGCCCCGTTCGGTGAGCAGCAGGATCGGGACGTCGGCGGTGTCCTCGGCGGCGCGCAGGGCCTGGCAGAGGGCGGTGGCCGTCATGTCGTGGCCGGCGACGAGGACGGCACAGTCCGGCGGGTGGGCGTGGGCGGCGCGGAGAGCCGCCTCCCCGGTGTTGCGCGACGACACCAGCAACCCGGCCGAGGTGAGGACCGTCTCGATGATACGCAGCAGCGTCGGATCGTCGTCGACCACGAGAACCGAAGTCACCCTCACCCCCTGCTGATCGCAAAGCGTCCCCGGCGCCGTTGATCACTCCCTACAGTAAGGGCCGTGCCGGAGTTCGGGGACCGGATCTGGAGCGTGAGCCGGCTGCTGCGCGCCGCGGTGCTGCTCACCCTCACCGCTGTCGCCGCGGTGGCGGCGACCGGGTTCCTGCGCAACGACGAGAGCCTGCAGGCCCACGCCGAGCTGCGCCGGTCCGGCGAGATCATGGACAGCATCGTCGCGCTGCGGGCCGCCGTGGACGGTCTCGCGGCGCCCCCGCAGACGCCGGCGCCGCCGCCGGGCCCGGTGACCGAGCCGGGTGAGGCGGGCGTGCTGGAGCCGATGGACCCCGCGGACGTGGCCGACCCGGCCGGCGCGGCGGCGGTGGTGCCGGGCGCCCCCGGCGCCGACCCGTTCAGCCCGCCGGCCATCACCACCACCGCCCCCGCGGACCTCCTGCGGGTGCGGGCCGACGAGGTGGGCCGGCTGGCCGGCGACGACCCGGTCCACCGCGGGCTGCTCGCCCGGATCGACCCGGCAGCCGACATCTCCGTGCTGCGGGCGGCCACCGACGGCATGCTGAGCCACGAGCAGACCCGGCTGGACCGGCGGATCGGCGACGTCGGCGCGGTGGCCCGCAACAGCCGCTGGATGATCGTCTGGGTGGCGGTGCTGGTGACGCTGATGGTGCTGACCGGCGGCCACCTGCTGAAGCGGCGAGTGAGCCGTACCGCGGACACGCTGGCCGCCGCCGTCCGCCGGGCCCGCGCGGGTGACCTCACGCCGGTGCCGGTCCGGGGCCCGCGCGAGCTGGCCGAGCTGGCGGTCACGTTCAACGAGGCGATGGCGGAGATGGGCCGGGCCCGCGACCGGGCGAACGCGGCGACCGCAGCCGGGTCGGCGTTCCTGGACGCGATGAGCCACGAGATCCGCGCGCCGATGACGGCGGTGACCGGGATGACCGGGATGCTGCTGGAGACCGGGCTGGACGACCGGCAGCGCGAACTCGCCACCACCGTCCACGACAGCGGCGCCACCGTGCTCGGCGTGGTCGACGACCTGCTGGACCTGGCCCGGATCGAGAGCGGCGACCTGCTGCTGGACCGTCGGCCGTTCTCGTTGCGGGGCTGCGTGCGCCGGGCCATGGACCCGGTGGCGGCCGCCGCCGAGGCGAAGGGCCTGCATCTGGCCGCGCACCTGTCGGCCGGCTGCCCGGAGCGGGTCCACGGCGATGACGTGCGGGTGCGCCGGATCCTGACCGCGCTCCTGCGCCAGGCGGTGGCCACCACCGAGCACGGCGCGGTCACGGTCAGCGTCTCGGCGCACCCCCGGCCGGAGGGTCTGGAGGTGCGCTTCTCGATCCGTGACACCGGGCTCGGCGTGCCGGCCGAGCGCCTGCCCGACCCGGGGATCCGGCTGGCCCGGCGGCTCGCCACGTCGATGGGCGGCGGCGTCACCACCGAGACCAGACCCGGGCGGGGTACGACGGTGACGGTCGCGGTGCTGCTGGCCGAGGCGCCGCAGCCGGCCCTCGTCGGCCGCGCCCCGGTCGACGGGCGCAAACAGCAGCTGCTGGTGCTGGTGGCCGAGGACGATCCGGTGGATCAGCGGCTGACCCGTCGCCAGCTGGAACGCCGCGGGCACCGGGTGATCACGGTCGCCGACGGGGAGGCGGCGGCCGAGGCGGTCCAGCGCGACCGGTACGACCTGGTCCTGCTCGGATCGGGCCTGGGGGTGCTGGACGGCCCGGCGGCGGTCCGGCTGATGCACGCAGACCCGCCGCTGCACGGGGTGCCGCGGATCGTCGCGATCTGCCCGGCCGGCGACGACGAGAAGGACGACTTCACGGCGGCCGGTGTGGACGGGATCCTGTCGCGCCCGGTCGACTCCGGTGACCTCGACGTGGTTCTGGCGACCGCGGCCGCGTACGCCGATGTCCGCCTGGCCGGCGCCGGACGTCTGCCCGGACCGGACGACGGCGAGCCGGACACGATCCGGGCCTGCGCCGACGTGATCGCCGGCCCGGACGCCGAGCCCGAGGACCGCCGCCGGCTCGCCGAGATCCTGCACAACTTCGCCGACCGCCTGCCCGGTGTGCTGGACCGCATGGACGAGGCGGCGGCCACCGGCGACACCCGCAACCTGGCCCGTCTCGCGCACGGCCTGAAGGCGTCGTCGGCGACGCTCGGCGCGAACCGGTTCGCCGCCCTCTGCGCCGACCTGGAGGACCGCGCCCAGCACGACCCGGCGACCGGCGACGTGCTGCACGACCTGCACGAACGGGCCCGGGAGATCAGCGAGACGATGGAGACGATCTCCCGTCAGCTGACCCGGGCGTCCTGACCGTCTTGCCGGATCCGGGGCCCGACATCGGGTGGAAACAGCCACAATCACGTTCGTGAGCGATACAACGGGGCAAAACGCGAGTAAACGGCGCATTCGGTGGATCGGGGCCGTGATCGTCGTCGGCGGGGCGGTGGCCGGCGGGGTGATCGGGGCCCTCAACCGCGACAGCGGTGGCAGACCGGCCGCGATCGTCGTCGCCGTCGCCGACCGGGGCGCGGTCACCGTGGACGTGGCGACCACCGGCGCCGTCGAGCCGGCCACCACCCGCAGCCTGGCCTTCACCGTCGCCGGCACCGTCGGGTCGGTGCAGGTCCGCGCGGGCAGCCGGGTCAGCAAGGGCCAGAAGCTCGCCGCCCTGGACGCCACCGACGCCACCGACGACCTCGCCGACGCCCGGAGCAGCCTCACCGAGGCCCGGACCCGGCTCAGCGCCGCCCGGACCGTCGCGGCACGGGCCACCGCGAGCGCCACCACCTGCGCCCGGCCGGGACGGACCGCCACACCGGCCCTCGCCGCCGGGATCCGCGCCGCCGTCGGGGCGCGAGCCGCCACCCCGTGCGCGACCAGGGGCTACCCGGACACCGGTGGCGACCCGGTGCTCACCGCGGAACAGCAGGTCAACCGGGCGGCCCGGGCGGTCGAGCTGGCGCAGCGGGCACTCGACGGAACGTCCCTCACCGCGCCGATCGCGGGGACCGTCGTGGCCGTCGAGGGCAAGGTCGGTGACCAGGTCCGCAGCGGGTCGACCTTCATCAGCCTGGCCGACACGTACGCCATGCAGGTGCGCGCCGACTTCCCGGAGGCCGACGCGGGCGCCCTGGCCGCCGGGCAGGCCGCCACGGTGAGCCTCGCCGACTCCGACGACGTCTACACGGCCGAGGTGGTGCAGGTGGACCCGGCCGGGACGTCGGACGGCACGCTGGTCCGCTACGGGGTGGTGCTGGCCTTCGCCGACCCGCCCGCCGACCTCCTCGTCGGGCAGAGCGCCCAGGTCAAGGTGCGCACCGGCGAGGTGTCCGGCGCGCTGCGGGTGCCGTCGACGGCGGTGCACGACGTGTCCGGCGGATCGGGCACCGTGCTCCTGAGGGTCGGCAACCGGTCGGAGGAGCGCGTTGTGGCAGTCGGGCTCCGCGGGGACCTTTACACCGAGATAACCGGCGGACTGGAGCAGGGCGACCAGGTGGTGCGTTCCTGGTAGTGACGGGACTGCCGGAACGACAGGATTGCCGGAACACAGCACGCCACGAACCGGCCGGAAGGCATGATGACGGTGTGAATGCGCTGCGTCGTCCCAGTACGGCCGTCAACGCCCTGCTGGCTCTCCTGATCGTCGGTGCCGGGTTCTGGGGCCGGGCCCTGCTGCGGGACACCTCGGAGACGACCCGGGCCAGCGCGTCCGGCGTACGGACGGTCGTCGCCACCCAGGGCACGGTGACCCGTACCGTCTCCGCCGACGGGGCCGTGGCCAGCGCCTCCACCGCGACCGCCACCTTCACCACCGCGGGGACCGTCACGGCGATCCCGGTGAAGGTCGGCCAGACCGTCTCCGCCGGCACCCTGCTCGCCAAGGTCGACCCCACCGCCGCCCAGCGCGATCTGGACCTGGCCGAGGCGAACCTGGAGGCGGCACGCGACGCGCTGGACCGCGCGGAGGACGCCGGCACCGACACCGACAACGCGTCCCACGCGGTGACCGAGGCGAAGCTGGCGGTCGACGAGGCCGAGGCGGCGGTCGCCGGGACCCGGCTGATCGCCCCGATGGCCGGCACCGTGGTCGCCGTCAACGGCAGCCTCGGTGGGTCCTCCGCCGTCACCGGCGACGCCACCAAGGGCTTCGTCGACCTCGCCGATCTCACGAAATTGCAGATCACGGCGGCGTTCTCGGAGGCCGACGCGACCGAGCTGAAGGCCGGTCAGAGCGCGACGATCGTCTGGAACGCGCTGCAGAACGCCGAGACCACGGGTGAGGTGGTCGCCGTCGACCCGACCGCCACCACCGAGAACAGCGTCGTCACCTACGGCGTGACGGTCAGCCTGCCGAACCCGCCGGACGGCGCCAAACCCGGCCAGACCGTCACCGTCTCGGTCGTCACCGGCAGCGTGGAGAAGGCCGTCATGATCAACTCAGCGGCCGTCACCACGGCCGGCAACCGGCACACCGTGACCGTCCTGGACAGCGCCGGCCGGCAGGAGATCCGCCAGGTGCAGGTCGGGCTGGAGGGCGACGACGCCGCGCAGATCACCTCCGGGCTGGCCTCCGGCGAGCGTGTCGTGGTCCCGACCAGCACGACGGCCACCACGACCACCACCAACCTGCGCGGCGGCAACGGCTTCCCGGGCGGTGGCGGCGCGCCCCCTGGCGGCGGGAACGGCGGTCGCTGATGGGCCGGCCGGTTCTCGACGTACGGGAGCTCACCAAGGTCTACGGCGAGGGCGACACCGAGATCCGCGCCCTCGACGGCGTGAGCCTGCAGGTGGAGCCGGGCGAGTACGTGGCGGTGATGGGCTCGTCCGGCTCCGGCAAGTCGACGCTGATGAACATCCTGGGCTGCCTCGACGTCCCGACCACCGGCACGTACCTGCTGGACGGGGTGGACGTCGGCTCGCTCAGCGACGCCCAGCTGGCCCTGGCGCGGAACCGGCTGATCGGGTTCGTCTTCCAGGCGTTCAACCTGATCCCGCGTACCAGCGCCGTCGCCAACGTCGAGCTTCCCCTGGCGTACGCCGGGATGAAGGCTGCCGAACGGCGCCGCCGGGCGATGTTCTCCCTCGACCTGGTCGGTCTCGCCGACCGGGCCGAGCACGAGCCCAACCAGCTCTCCGGCGGCCAGCAGCAGCGGGTGGCGGTGGCCCGCGCGCTGGTCACCGAGCCGGCGCTGCTGCTGGCCGACGAGCCGACCGGCAACCTGGACAGCCACGCCACCGACGAGGTGCTCGCGGTCCTCGACGAGCTGAACGCGGTGGGCCGCACGATCGTGCTGATCACGCACGAGGACGAGGTGGGGGCGCGGGCCGGCCGGCTGATCAGGCTCTTCGACGGACGGGTCACCAGCGACTCCCGGCAGGAGCCGTCCGGACGACACGCGGTCGTGGGGGTCTAGGGTGAATTTTACGGAGATTTTGCGATTTGCTCTGCGGGGGATCGGCGCCAACAAGCTGCGT
The DNA here is from genome assembly GCF_900113015.1 of Actinoplanes philippinensis. Taxonomy (GTDB): domain Bacteria; phylum Actinomycetota; class Actinomycetes; order Mycobacteriales; family Micromonosporaceae; genus Actinoplanes; species Actinoplanes philippinensis. The sequence goes on along the minus strand of NZ_FONV01000001.1, from coordinate 203,929 downwards.
TCGATGCTCACCGTGCTCGGCATCCTGATCGGGGTCGCGGCCGTGATCCTGCTCGTCGCCGTCGGCAACGGCTCGGCCCAGGCGATCGCCTCCCGGATCGAGGCGCTCGGCACCAACACGCTGACCGTGATGAGCACCAGCCGGGGCAGCGGCGGACTCACCATGCGCATCGCCGAGTCCCTCGACGACGGCGAGATCGCCCCGGACGTACGGTCGGTGTCGCCCGTGGTCAGCACCTCGGCCACCCTCACCTACGAGGGCGCCGAGCACGAGATCAGCTCCTTCGTCGGCACCACGCCCAGCTGGTTCGCCGCCTCCAACTTCCCGGTCGCGGACGGCGCGGTCTTCACCGCCGACGACGAGGCGCAGGCCCGCCGGGTCGTGGTGATCGGGCAGACCGTGGCCGAGGAGCTGTTCCCCGGCGTCGACCCGGTCGGCCGGCAGGTCACCGTCGGCGGCGCGCTCTTCACGGTCACCGGCGTGCTGAAGGAGAAGAGCTCGGCCGGCTTCCAGGACGCCAACGACACCGCGGTCGCCCCGATCAGCGCCGTCCGGCAGGTGCTCGCCGGGTACGGCTCGCTCAGCTCGGTGCTGGTGGAAGCGGCGAGCCCGGCGATGGTCGACACCGTCCAGGCCGAGATCAGCACGATCCTCGACCACCGGCTGGAGTCCGGCGCCTACCGCGTGCAGAACGCCTCCCAGCTGCTGGAGACCCAGACTGAGACCGCCGGCACGTTCACCACCCTGCTCGGCGCGGTCGCCGCGATCAGCCTGCTCGTCGGCGGCATCGGCATCACCAACATCATGCTCGTCACGGTCACCGAGCGAACCCGCGAGATCGGCATCCGCAAGGCCCTCGGCGCGCCCCGCCGGGTCATCCTGACCCAGTTCCTGATCGAGGCGACCCTGCTCAGCGTCATCGGTGGCGGGCTGGGGGTCGCCGCGGCCGTCATCGGCAGCCGCTTCTCGATCGTCGGCGTGCAGCCGGTGATCGTGCCCAGCTCGGTCGCGCTCGCCCTCGGCGTCTCGGTGCTGATCGGCCTGTTCTTCGGCGGCCTGCCCGCCGCCCGCGCCGCCCGGCTGCGCCCGATCGACGCCCTCCGCTATGAGTGAGCCTACCGATGAGGAACGTCCCGTGACTCCTGCCAAGCACGACACCGAGGTCCTGTCCCGCCCCTCCGGCACCCACCCGGAGCTGAACGAGGCGCTGGCCGCGGCCGCCCCGCGCCGCTGGTGGAACCGCACCACACTGGCCCTGCTCGGCGTGGCGCTGCTGGCCGGCGGCTTCCTCGGCGGCGTCCAGGCGCACGAGCGGTGGGGCACCCGGCAGAGCACGGCCGGCATCCCGAACGGCGCCGGCCTGCCCAGCGGCTTCGGCGGCTTCGGCGGCGGCGCCTCCCGCGGACCCGGTGACGGGCCCGGCGGCGGCGCGCAGCCGGCCACTGCCGGTGGCACCACCGGCACGGTCAAGATGGTCGACGGCACCACCCTCTACGTGCAGACCCCGGCCGGCGAGACGATCACGGTCCGCACCAGCGACCGGACCGCCGTGAAGGTCAGCCAGACCGCTGGCCTGGACAGCATCACCTCCGGTGTGCCGGTGACCGTCGAGGGCGTCCCCGACTCCGAGGGCATCATCACGGCGACCACCGTGACCGCGGGCTGAGCCGGCGGCGGTCTCCGTGCGGTAGCGGATCCGGTCGCCGGAAGTCACAGGATCGCGGGCCGGCCGCCGATGGTCGCGGCCATGATCAGTGGTGTCACCGCCTCCACCGGCTCGTACTCGTACCGATGGATCCCGGCCACCGGCCGCCGCGAGAACCCGATGGTCCGGCTCGCCGCGGCGCTGGGCCTCACCACCGACGAGCTGAGAGCACGACTCGACACCGGCCGCAGCCTCGACGACGTCGCGGCCGAGCGGGGCGTCGCGCACGACGACCTGATCAGCGTGATCAAGTCCGGGCTGACACCGGAGATCGCGGCCGGCGGCGCCGACGAGATCGCCGAACGGATCGCCGGGACGATCCACGCCGGCCCGGACACGACACTGCCACCACTGCCCGGCGGCCCGCTCGGCGAGAACGCCGGACTGCGCGACGAGACCAAGCTCGCGGCGATCGGCCGCCTGCTCGGCATGAGCGCCGCCGACGTCGCCGCGGCCGCCACCGGACCGTACCGCCTGATCGATCTCCTGAAGTCCAAGGACGTCGACCTGTCCGCCCTACGCGGCGTCCTGACCAGCGGCGACCTCGTGGATGTGCTGGCGTGAGCGGGCGCGGAAGGGCGTCCACCAGTTCGCCCGGCCCAGCAACGCCATCGCCGCCGGGACGAGCACTCCCCGGATCACGGTCGCGTCGACGGCCACCGCCACCGCCAGCCCGAGACCGGTCATCTTCACCACCGGACTCGAACTGAGCACGAAACCGCCGAACACGCAGACCATCACGACCGCCGCCGAGGTGATCACCATCCCGGTGCCGGCCAGCCCCTCGCGCACCGACCGCCGATTGTCACCGGTCGCGTCCCACGACTCGCGCACCGCGGTCAGCAGGAACACCTCGTAATCCATGGAGAGGCCGAAGAGCAGGGCGAACAGCAGCATCGGCACGTACGACTCGATCGGCGCCGGACCGTCCAGCCCGAGCAGCGTGACACCCCATCCCCGCTGGAACACGGCGGTCAGCACCCCGTAGGCGGCCGCCACCGAGAACAGGTTCATCACGGCCGCCTTCGCGGCCACCACCGGGGCGCCGAAAGCGGCCAGCACCAGCAGCGCGGCCAGCACGACCACCAGCCCGACGACGTACGGCATACGCGCGCCCACCCGCTCGGCCAGCGCCGCCTTCACCGCCGTCGGGCCGGTCACGTACACCGCGGCGCCGGGAGCCGGCACACGTTCCAGCGCGGCGGCCGTGGCGACCGTCGCGGGATCGCCCGGCCCGGTGAGAGGCACGACCCGTACCGAGACCAGCCGTCCGTCCGCCGAGACCCGCGCCGGTTGTGTCTCGGCCACCCCAGCGACCGTGCCGGCCGCCGTCACCAGGGCCCCGACCCGTGGATCGGCGGCGCCGGCCACCGGGGCGGCCGGTTCGGGGAACTCGGCGACCAGCGTGAGCGGCCCGTTCACCCCCGGTCCGAACGCCTCGGCCAGCGCGTCGTATCCGGCCCGGCCCGGCGTACCCGGCGGCTCGTCACCCGCATCGGTCTGGCCGAGCGTCATGCCGGTCACCGGCGCCGCGACGACGGCCAGAAGAACGGTGCTGACCAGGGCGTACGGCCACGGCCGCCGGGTCACCCGGTCAGCGAGCCGGCCCCAGGCCGAGTGCCCTCCGGGTGGCGCGTCATGGCCGGGGACCGCCGCTGCCCGGCGGCGGCGCAGCACCGGCAGCGCGTCGACGCGCGGGCCGAGGACGGCGAGCAGGGCGGGCAGCAGGGTGACGGCGGCGGTCACCGCGACCAGCACGATCAGACCGGCGGTCCAGCCCAGGGTGGTCAGGATGGGCACACCGGAGACGGCCAGCCCGGCCAGGGCCACGACGACCGTCCCGCCGGCGAAGGCGACGGCGCTGCCGGACGAGACGACCGTGGCCGTGATCGCCTCCGGGACCGCGGCGCCGCGGGACAGCAGCGCGCGATAGCGGGTGATCATGAAAAGGGCGTAGTCGACGCCGACGCCCAGGCCGATCATCGTGGCGATCGTGGTGGCCACCGCGGGCACCGCGGTCAGATGCCCGGCCAGGCCGATCACGCCCAGGCCGCACACCAGCGTCAGCAGAGCGGTGAGCAGCGGGAGCGCGGCCGCCACCAGTCCACCGAAGGCCAGCACGAGCACCACCAGCGCCACCGCCAGCCCGAGCGCCTCGCTGCGGCGGGTGTCGGTCTCGGAACGGGCCAGGACACCACCGGGCAGCACCTCCGTGCCCGGTCCGGCCGCGGTCCGGGCCGTGGACAGGACCTCGTCGATCACGTCGCGGCCGAGATCCCGGGCCTCCACGTCGAACTGCACCGTCAGGTAGCCGGTGGTCCCGTCGGCGGTCAGCGTCCCGGCCGCGGCGCTCGGCGGGGCCACCGAGGTCACGTGCGCGACGTCCGACAGCCGTGCCGACACGTCCGTCACCGTGCCTGCGGCCACCGGCCCGCTCGCCGAGCGCAGGATGACGGTCCCGGTCGCTCCGCCGGCGCCGGGGAAGTGCTCGTCCAGCAGGTCGCGGCCGTGCTGGGCGGAGCTGCCGGGCAGCGTGGTGTCGTCGTCCACCGGCCTGCCGAACACCACGACCAGCGCGGCCACCGCCGCGGCCGACAGCAGCCAGCCGGTGATCGTCCACCACGGCCGTCGCACGGCCGCCCGGCCCAGCACGGTGAACAGCCGGTGCGTACGGGTGCCCGGCCGCGCCGCGCTCATGCCGCACCCCCGCAGCCACCGGCCGCCGCCCGTGCCGGACGGGTGTCCGCGACGAGGCCGGCGCCTTCCACGGTCAGCCGGAGACCGTCGGGCCCGGCCGCGGCGCCGGTCCACGTCAGGCCGGTGGGCAGGGCCGGCAGATCGACGCGGGGGGCTCTCAGGCCCGGCAGCCGGGTCGCCGGCAGGCGCAGCCCCATCGCCGGCAGCTCGACCTCGATCGGGCGCACGGTCAGGGTGGTCCCGGCGATCTCCGGGGCCGCCACCACGGTCACCGGCACCTCCCGGCCGAGCATGGTCCGTGTGGTGGACAGGAGCAGCCGCCCGGCGTCGTCGGCGGTGACGTCGCCGGTGAAGCCGGCCGGTGGCCCACCGGGGATCGGGGCGGGTCCGGACGGCTCGGCGCCGCCGGGCTCGCGTGACGACTCGCGCAGCAGGTCGTACCCGACGGTGATAGTGGCGGTGAGGGAATCGGCCCGGACGGCCTCGCCCTCCGGGAGCCGGACACCGGTCGCGGTGGCCTCCACGCCCACCCGGAAGCGGCCCGCGGGGACGCCGGCGGCGGTGACCCGGAGGCCGTCGAAGCGGCCACGGGCCACCTGGGTCAGGAAGGGGAAGCCGCCGAACGCCACGGACGGCTCGGACGGCAGACCGCCGGCGCAGCGCAGCCGGTCGGCGAGGCGATCGGCCGCGGCGGAGGCGGCGACGCGGTCCGTGGTGACGGCCGCCACCAGCAGGCAGCCGGTCACGGCGCCGAGGATCAGGGTCTTTCGGAACGAGGGTTTTCGCACCCGCCCATGTCACCGGCGGCCGATGACGGCCGGACCGGAGCCGGATGAGAGCCGGATGGGAATCTCGAACCAGACCGTGAGGCCGCGGGCGGCGGTGGCGATGCCGGTGACGCCGCCGTGGGCGCGGACCGCCTCGGCGACGATGGCCAGGCCCAGACCCGCGCCGTCCGTCCCGGCCCGTGACGGATCCGCGCGCCAGAAACGTTCGAACGCCCGCGCGGCCTGCTCCGGCGTCATCCCGGGGCCGTCGTCGCTGACCGATACCCGGATCCCGGCGCGGGGCGGCTCACCGGCTGCGTCGTCCGGGCCGGGCCGCACGTGCGGGACGGGGTCGACGGTGATCCGGGCCGCTGCGCCCGGCGGGGTGTGGGCGCGAACGTTGCCGAGCAGGTTCGCCAGGACACGGCGCAGCGTTCCCTCGTCGCCGTGGACCGTGGTGGCCGGGGCCGAGACGCTCACCTCGATGGGGCGGTCCGGCTCCACGGCGCGGGCGTCGGCGACCGCATCGCCGATCAGCGCGGCCAGGTCGACGGGTTCCCGGCGGGCCGGCGGATCGGACTCCAGCCGGGTCAGATAGAGCAACTCGTCGACCAGGGCGTTCATCCGGCCCGCCTCCTCCTCCAGGCGGCGCAGCACGTCGGGGCGGCGGGACAGGTCGACCACGCCGGTACGGACGAGCTGCAGGTAGCCGCTGATCGACGTGACCGGGGTGCGCAGCTCGTGCGAGGCGTCGGCGACGAAGGCCCGCATCCGCTGCTCGGAGCGTTCCCGGACGGCCATCGCCGACTGGAGGCGGGCCAGCATCCCGTCGACGGCCACCGCCAGCCGGCCGACCTCGGTACGGGCCGCCGCGCTGCCCGGGTGCGGCGCGCCGACCCGGTGGTGCAGGTCCCCGGCGGCGATCGCCCCGGCGGTGGCGGCGATCTCGTCGAGGGGCCGCAGACGGTGCGCCACCAACCGGCGGGCCAGAGCCGTGAGCAGCACGAGAACCACCGTCGCGGTGATCGCGGCGATCCACGCCAGGCGTCCGACGGTGTCCCGGATCGGGGCGAGCGGCAGCCCGACCAGGACCGTGCCGTTCGGGACCGGCACCACCCGCACCCGGTAGTCGCCGAGCACCGTCTGCGGCCCGTCACGGCCGGCCCGCGCCGCGTCGAGCAGCGGCGTGGCGTGCAGCGGCGTGCTGCCGACGAGCCGGACCGTGTGGCCGTCCGCCCGGCGGAACTCGATCAGGTACTCGGTCACCGACACCGCGGAGCGCAGCTCGGCGCCACCCGGGGCGGTGAGCAGCGCGGCCCGTTGCCGCACCAGGACGGCGGCGGCGGTGAGCTGTTCGTCAGCGCGATCCAGCAGGTACGACCGGAGCGCCACCGCCGCGGTCAGCCAGGTGACGGCCAGGGCCGCCGCGGTCAGCCCGGCCACCCCGGCGAGCAGGTGGAAACGCAGGGACCGGCGGCCGGTCACCGGTCGGCCCGCAGCGCGTAACCGAAGCCGCGATGGGTGACGATCAGCGGCGGCCCGTGCCGGTCGAGCTTGCGCCGGAGGTAGCCGACGTAGGTGTCGACGACGTTGGACACGTTGCCGGCGCCGCAGTCCCAGACGGCATCCAGGATCTGGGCCCGCGACAGCACCCGTCCCGGGTTGGTGAGGAAGTACCGGAGCAGCCTCAGCTCGGTCGGGGACAGGTCCAGTCGTACCCCGTCGCGGGTGACGGCGAGGGTCTCCTGGTCGAGTTCGACTCCGGCGTACCGCAGCGGGGGTGTGCCGTCCGGCCCGGCGCCCGTCCGGCGCAGCACCGCCCGCACCCGCGCGAGCAGCACCTCCACGTCGAACGGCTTGGTGACGTAGTCGTCGCCGCCGTACGCCAGCCCGGACAGTTGATCGGTGCGGGCGTCACGGGCGGTCAGGAAGATGATCCCGCCGCCCAGCCCGTCCGCACGCAGCCGCCGGCACACCTCCATCCCGTCGCCGTCGGGCAGCATCACGTCCAGCAGAACCAGATCCGGCCGGTGCGCCGCCGCCGACGCGAGGGCGGCCGCGGCGGTTCCCGCGGTGTCGACGGTGAAGCCGTGGAAGGCCAGGACGGTGCGCAGCAGGTCGACGATGTTGGGCTGGTCGTCGACGACGAGGACACGGGCGCTCATGGTCCTGCCATGGGATCACGCCCGGATGAGAGCCGGATGAGAGAGCTGGTCAGCGACGCAGGTGGCGGCGGACCAGCACGACGGTGAGGCCGGCCACGAAGAGGTCGACGACGACGATCAGCCCCGGCCAGCCGAAGAGCAGCATCGCCGGGGGAACCAGGATGAAGAGGGCGGCGCACAGCACCGCGACCACGGGGAACGGCAGCTCCGCGGCCGGCGCCCCGCCCATCCGCGCGGCGAACTCGGGATCGCTCAGGTGGATCCGGCGTTCGAGCTCCGCGATCGTGCGCCGGTCGTCATCGTTCAACATCGATGCCCCTCCCGGAGAATGCAGTGCGCACTTATACCCGGAGATCCGCGAGTCTAAACGACGCGCAGGAGGGAAATCTGTACCCATGACGAAAGAGCCGACGAAAGAGCCGACCGATCAACCGGTCGAGGACCTGCCGCGTCACCCGGCCGCACGGCCGCGCGCCGAGGCCGACCGCGAGCTGGTGCCACCCGACGCCGACCTCGGCGAACCCGGGGGCACCGGCCCCGAACAGACCGTCAGAGGCCGGTCAGGAGGGCGCTGAGCAGGGCGGTCCGTTCGGCGATGCCGGAGACCGAGACCCATTCGGTACGGGCGTGCGCGCCACCACCGTGCGGGGCCAGGCCGTCGATCGTCGGAAAGCCCAGCGCGCCGGTCGTGTTGGTGTCGGCGGCGCCGTCGGCGGGCCGGCCGTCGACACGCTGCCCGATCCCGGCGGCGATCGACCGGATCCGCTCCAGCAGCGCGTCGCCGGCCGGGCCGGGCCGCCAGGTGGGCCGGTGCGACAGCAGCCGCGCCGCCACCACGGCCCCATCCCGGACCGGCCGCAACCCTCGGAGCCCGCCGAGCACCGCCTCCTCGTCGTCCGGGTCGGAGAAGCGCAGCCCCAGGTCGGCGTGCGCGTGCCCGGCGACCACGTTGGTGCGCCCGCCGCCGGCGATGACACCGGTGTTCAGCAGCACCGGGCGGGCCGCGACCGCCGACCGCACCCGGATCAGCTGGTCGACCAGCTCGTCGATGGCGCTGACCCCGGCGTCCGGGTCGAGGGCGGCGTGCGCCTCCACCCCGGTCACCTCGACACGTGCCCGGGTGCTGCCGCGGCGGCCGGTCTTCAGGCCGCCGCCCGGATGCGGCGGCTCCAGGCCGAGCACGGCACGGGCCCGGGCCGCCTCGGCACGGACCAGGTCACCGGCGGTCGGCGAGCCGATCTCCTCGTCGGCGACGACGATCACCCGTACCTCCGGATGCTCTCGATCGCTGATCTCGCCCGCCGCCGAGAGAAGGGCGGCGAGGCCCGCCTTGGTGTCGTAGACGCCCGGCCCGCGGATCACGTCGCCGTCGGCCGACCACGGCATCGTGGCCAGCGTGCCCACCGGCCACACCGTGTCGTAGTGGCTGAGCAGCAGGATCGGATCCCCGCCCACCCCGCGCGCGGGCAGGGTCCAGACCAGGTGGTCGCCGGTCGGATGCCGCTCGCGGGCGGTGTGGAAGCCCGCCGCGGCGGCGTCGGCGTCGAGGAACCCGGCCAGGGCGGCCAGCGCCCGGGCGTCGCCGGTGGGTGACTCGCACACCGTGTACCGGTACAGCGCTTCGAGCGTGGCAGACAACATATGCGAAAGCTAAGTTGCTCGGAGAGTGTTGTCAACGAGTGGTGATGTTGCCAGGATGGCGAATATACGAAACGTATCTTTGTGGCGGAGGGTGTCATGGACGTTGTCGTGCGGGAGCTGGACGGGACAGCCGAGCTGACCGCCGCGGCCCGCCTCTACCGAGCCGTCTTCGGCTACGACCAGCCGGAGTACGGGGTGAGCCCGCGCCTGCTCGCCGCCCTCCGGGAGAACTCCGGCTCGGTCATCGGCGCCCTCGACCGGACCGGCACGATGATCGGCTTCTGCTACGGGTTCTCCGCGGTCGACGGCGGCGAGCTCTACCACTACTCGCAGGCCGCGGTCGTCGCCGCCGACGCCCAGGGCCTCGGCGTCGGCCGCCGGCTCAAACACGCCCAGGCACAGGTCGCCCGCGGCACCGGGGCACGGACCATGCGGTGGACCTTCGATCCGTACGCGGTGCGCAACGCCCATTTCAACCTGAACGTCCTCGGCGCCACCGGCGTCCGGTTCCTGCCCGACTACTACGGCGGCGGCACCGACCGTGTCCTGGTCAGCTGGGATCTGTGGCACGCCCGCAAACCCGGCGCCCCGGCCGGCGCCGTCAGCTCCCCGGCCACCGACCGGCACCGGCTGCGGGCCGGCCTGGAGGAACGCTTCGCCGCCGGCGCCCGCTGGACCGCCGTGACCCGCGACGCCGACCGGGTCACCTGCACGTTCGAGAATGACCGGTCATGACGTCTCATCCCTCGACCCCGTCCGGACGGTTCGACCGCAACGTCCAGCGACGGTCCGCGCAGGTCCTCAAACAGCGGGTCCTCGAGCAGCAGCGGGAGGAGTTCGAGAAGGCCCTGGCCTGGGCCGCCGAACAGGACGCCATCGAGCGGGCCGCCGCGCTCATCGTCTCGGCCCGGCGGCGCTACCTTCTGGGGTACGGCAAATCGCTCGCCTACGCGTCGATGCTGGCCACCGACCTGAGCGCCGGACTGTCCGGGGTGCACCTGGTCGGTGACGGCTCGTTGCGCGCCCTCGACGTGCTCAGCGACATCCGCCAGGGCGACCTGCTCGTCGCCGTGTCCATGTCCCGGTACCGTCGCGAGACCGTCGACGTCGCCGCCGCCTACGTGCGCCGCGGCGGTGATCTGGTCCTGATCACCGACGCCGACGACGCCCCGCTCGCCGCCGTCGCCACCACGAGCATCGTGATCGGGGCGGGCAGTGCCTCCTACGCCAACTCGCCGACCTCGGTGGCGCTGGCCCTGCACCTGCTCGCCACCCTGACCATCGCCAGCTCCAAGGGCGCGGGCCGCCGCCTGCACCAACGCGACGAACTGGCGGCCGAGCTCGGACTGTATGCGGAGCACGATGATCAGAATTGACCGGGTGGAGCTGCGCCGGGTGCGGTTGCCGCTCGTCCACGAGTTCCGGACCAGCTCCCACGCCAAACGCTTCCTCGAACACATCATCGTCACCCTGACCAGCGCGGACGGGGCGGTCGGGTGGGGCGAGACCGCGTCACCGTCCGGCCCGTACTTCTCTCCGGAGACCGTCGACAGCTGCTGGGCGATGGCCACCACCTTCCTCGCCCCGCTCGTCCTCGGCGCGGGGTCGTCCGCCTCCGGTTCCGGGTGGCGGCATCCTTCGGAGGTGGCGGCCGCCATGGCCAAGGTGCGGGGCAACCACTTCGCTCGCGCCGGGTTCGACATGGCCGCCTGGGCGCTGTGGTCCGAGACGACCGGCGTGCCACTCGCGAAAGCCCTCGGCGGCGACCGGGCCCGGGTCGCGGCGGGCGTGTCCCTCGGCATCGAGCCCACCATCGACGACCTGCTCGAACAGGTCGCCCTCCGGGTCGGCGAGGGCTACCGCCGGGTCAAACTGAAGATCGCCCCCGGCTGGGACGTCACCCCCGTCCGAGCGGTCCGTGCCGCGTTCCCCGACCTGCCCCTGCACGTCGACGCCAACGGCGCCTACCCCGCCGACGAGGTCGCCGTCTTCCGGCAACTCGACCGCCTCGGCCTGCTGATGATCGAGCAGCCGTACGCTCCTCGGGCCCTCGTCGCCCACGCCGCCCTCCAAGCCGTCCTCGACACCCCGCTCTGCCTCGACGAATCCGTGGAGGAACCGGACGACCTGACGACAGCCCTGCGCCTCGGCGCCGGCCGGATCCTCAACATCAAGGTGTCCCGGATGGGCGGCCTCACCCCGGCCGTCCGCGCCCACGACATGGCCCGCGAGCACGGCATCCCGGTGTGGTGCGGCGGCATGCACGAGTTCGGCATCGGGCGGGCCGCCAACGTGGCCCTCAGCTCCCTGCCGGGCTTCACCCTGCCGTCGGACGTGTCCGGCTCCGACAAGTACTACGCCCGCGACATCACCACGTCACCGATCGTCTGCACGGCCGGCTGGGTCGACGTCCCGGCCACCCCGGGCCTGGGCTTCACCCCCGACCTCCCGTTCCTGACCGCCAACACCATCACCCACCACACCGTCCCGTAGCCCCCGCCCGGCCTTCGTCCGGCGCGGGGCGGGTGCGTCAGGGGGTGAAGACGGACTTCACCTCGGCGGGGGTCAGGCCCCGGGCACGGTAGCCGGTGGTGCCGGATTCCAGGAGTTCGCGGGCGGCGTCCCGCAGCGCGCCGTAGGCAGCCCACGCCAGCGAACCGCCGGTGGACACCCGGCGGACGCCGAGGGCGGACAGTTCGGCCACGTCCGGGGTGCCGCGCAGGGCCAGGACGTTGACCGGGGCGCCGACCGCCCCGACGACCCGGGCGATGTCGTCCGGAGTGGTCAGACCCGGAGCGAACAGCACGTCGGCTCCGGCGTCGCGGTAGGCGATCAGACGGGTGACGGTGTCGTCGAGGTCGGCGTGGCCGTACAGCAGATTCTCGGCCCTGGCGGTCAGGACCAGCCCGTGACGCCGTGCCGCCTCGGCGGCCGTGCCCACCCGTTCGGCGCTGACGGCGAGCGGCTGCACACTCTCCGCGACCGGATGGTAGTCCTCGATGGAGAGCCCGGCCGCGCCCGCCTCCGCCAGCAGGCCGACGGTCTCCGTGATGCCCTCGGCGGTCTCGGCGAACAGCCACTCCGAGTCGACGCTCACCGGCACGTCGACCGCGGCGGCGACCGCGGCCACATGGGCGACCAGCTCGTCGCGTGTCACCTGCTGGTCGAGCTTGCCGAGGGCGGCGGCGAGGCCCGAGGACGTGGTGGCCAGCGCGGCGAAACCGGCGTGCCGCAGGACCCGGGCCGAACCCACGTCCCACGCGTTCGGCATCACGAACGTCCCGGCGGCGTGCAACTGGTGAAAGCGCTTCCGTACCGCATCCATGCCCACACCCTGCCATAGGGTCTTCGGCGTGGCTGTCTCTGAATACATCAAGCGCATGCGTGGCGCGATCGGGCACGACCTGCTGATGCTGCCCGGGGCGAGCGCCGTGGTCACCGACGACGACGGACGGGTGCTGCTGGCCCGGCGGTCCGACAACGGGCGCTGGTCGGTTCCGGCCGGGGTGGTGGACCCCGGCGAGCAGCCCGCGGACACCGCGGTGCGGGAGGTCTTCGAGGAGACCGGGGTCCGCGCGGAGATCGTGCGGCTCGCCGGGGTGGCGTCGCATCCGGTGGTCTACCCCAACGGGGACCGGTGCGAGTACCTGAACGTGTGGTTCCGGTGCCGGGCCGTCGGCGGCGAGGCCGGAGCGGCCGACGACGAGTCCCTGGAGGTGGGCTGGTTCGCGCCGGACGCCCTGCCCGAGCTGGACGAATGGTCCCGGCTGCGGATCGGCACGGCCCTCGGCCCGGACGGCCCGGCCTGGTTCGCGACCGCCGGCGAGAAGCACCCGGCCCTGAACCGGCCGGACGCCCTCTAGTCGAAGACCGAGATGCGGGTGCGGTGGTGGCGCGGGGTCACGATCTCGTCCACCACCGCCACCGCCAGGTCGGCGTAGGAGAGGGTGACACCGCCGCCGGTCTCGCCCCCGGTGCGGTAGGCGCCGGCCCGCGGCCCCTCCAGGAGCTGCGCCGGCGGGGTCAGCACCAGCCAGTCGACCGGCGTCTCGGCGGCCCGCAGCCGGTCCAGGCCGGCGGTGTGCGCGACCGCGAAGTGCCGGAACTGTGCGGGCAGCACCGCTGGATCGTCGTAGAGCGGGTTGCCGCCGGCGTCGACCAGGTTGGCGAACAGCCCGATCACGATCAGGCGTGGCACCCCGGCGGCGGCGAGCCCGTCGAGGAGGTTGTCGGCGGCGGTGACGTAGATCCTGCCGTCGAGGGTGCCGAGTCTCTCCAGGGCTTCCGGCCCGGAGGCGGGCGACACCGCGTTCACGGCGGCGTCGTGGCCGGCGACGAGCGCGGCGACCGAGGCGGGGTCGAGGACGTCGCCCCGCACCACCCGGCCGGGCAGCCGGTGCTCGGCCGGGTCACGGACGACGGATGTCACCTGGAGGCCGCGGCGCTGCGCCTCGGCGGACACGGCCCGGCCGGCCCGGCCACCGGCCCCGAAGATCACGATGCTGGTCATGCGGCGGACGCTAACCCCACAGGGCCTGGTTACCGCAACGGTACCGGCGTTAACGTGGGCCGGTGGAACCCCTGGATCCGGAGATGTTCGCGCCGCAGTGCCCGGCCCGGCAGGTGCCGGTGCAGGTCGGTGACAAGTGGACGGCCATGGTGGTGATCTGTCTGGAGGGCGGGCCACGCCGGTTCGGCGAGCTGCTCGTGCCGCTGCGGTCGATCACGAAGAAGGTGCTGGCCGAGACGTTGCGGGCGATGGAGCGCGACGGCATGGTCACCCGCCGGGAGTTCCCGGCCAATCCGCCGCATGTGGAGTATGAGCTGACCCCGCTCGGCCGCAGCCTGCTCACCCTGATCGACGCCGCGCGCGACTGGTGCGAGGAGCACCTGCCGGACCTGATCGAGGCCCGGCGGGCTCACTCCGCGGCGTGATCGCTCAGGTCAGCTCCTTCAGCGCGGCGTCGAAGATCTCGTGGTGGCGTGCCACGTCGGCGAGGGAGGTCTCCGGGCACATCAGCGCCATGTTGTGGAACGGGGTCAGCAGCACGCCCCGGTTCGCCAGATAGAGGTGCAGGAAATCCTCCAGTACGGCGTTCGCGCCGGCGGCCGACTCGGTGCCGTTGCGCGGGGCGGGACTCGCGAACCGGTACTCGACGCGGGCGCCCAGCCGGGACACCGACCACGGCAGGCCGTACCCCTCGATGATCTTCTGAATGCCGTCGGCGAACGCGGTGGCCGTCTCGATCATCGTGGCGAACGCGTCGTCGGTGAGCACCTCCTGCAGCGTGGCGCGGGTCGCGGCCATCGACACCGGGTTGCCGGCGAGCGTGCCGCCGACCCCGCCCATGTCGACCAGGTCCAGGTCGCCTCGGCCGCTCAGCGCGTCGGCCAGTTCGGCGCTCAGGCCGTACGCCCCCACCGGCACCCCGCCCCCGATGGCCTTGCCGATCGTCAGCACGTCCGGTTCGAGCCCCCAGAACGCGGTCGCCCCGCCCGGCCCCGCCGAGAACGTGTGCGTCTCGTCGTTGATCAGGTACGTCCCGAACCGCCGGGTCAGCTCCCGCACCCCCGCCAGGTAGCCCTCCTCCGGCAGCACGATCCCGATGTTGGTCAGCGCCGGCTCCATCAGCACCGCCGCCACGTCACCGTGCGCGAGCTCCCGTTCGAGGCCGTCCAGGTCGTTGAACTCGGCGACCCGGCTGGTCAGCGTCACGTCGACCGGCGCGCCCACGTTGCCCTCCCGCGAGACGCCGCGCCCGTCCGGGCCGGCCACGATCAGCGACTCGTCCACCGAACCGTGGTAGCAGTAGCTGTTGACCAGGATCTTCGAACGGCCGGTGACGGCGCGCAGCAGGCGGATCGCCCAGCGGTTCGCATCGGTGGCGGTCAGCGCGAAACTCCACGCCGGCAGACCGAACCGGCGCGCCAGCTCGGCGCCGGCGACCGCCGCGTCCTCGGTCGGCATCATGGTCGCCAGGCCACGCTGAACACGCTCAGTGACGGCGGCGACGACCGGGGCGGGGGAGTGGCCGGCCATCGCGCCGGTGTCCCCGAGAGCGAAGTCGACGAACTCGTTGCCGTCGACGTCGACGATCCGGTTGCCCCGCGCTCTGTCGAGGTGGATCGGGAAGTCTCCGGCGGCCTTGTTCATCCACGTCATCGGCACACGGCCGAAGAGATGATCCGATCTCTGGTACGCGGCCCGCGAACCCGGATGACGGTCGGCGAAGGTGGCACGCTCCCGCGCGAGGAGCGACATTAAACGGGAATCCGTCGACATGGCGCGACGCTACCAGGGAATCATCACTCCTCGGTCGTTCTCAGTACGGTAACCGTCTTCGCCCCGCCGTCGGTCACGTACAGCCGCCGGCCGTCCGGGGAGATCGCGTTCACCCGGGGACTGTCCCCGACCCCGACCGTCGACACCACCTTGCCGTCATCGAGCGCGATCACCGACAGGGTGTCCGAACCCTCGTTCACGATGTACGCGTGCTCACCGTCCGCGGAGATCATCACCGCCTGTGGTTCCTTACCCACGGTGACCTTGTGGATCAGCCGCTGGTCGCCGGTGTCGTACACCTCGACGGTGTCCAGGTCGTAGTTCGTCACCACCAGCCGCTCCCCGTCCGGGGTGACGGCCAGCGCGTGCGGCGACCGGCCGACCTTGAAGTTCTTCCGCACCAGCCGGTCCGCCACGTTCACCACCGAGATCTGGCTCGACTCGTGGTTGGCCGTGAACGCGGTCGCCCCGTCCGGTGTGAACACGATCCAGTGCGGGTTCGGCGGCACCGAGATCCGCGCCGTCTCGGTCAGCGACTGCGGGTCGTAGATCTCCACCCGCGCCCCGTTGTGGATCGGCACCCACACCGTCCCGTCCGGCGCCACCGCCGGCTCGAACGGCCGCGGACCCGTCCGGATCGTCTTCACCAGCGACTTCTTCGCCGTGTCGATCACCGCGAGCCCGTTCCCGGTGAAGTTGTTCTCGAACAGCGTCACGTACAGCCGTCCGCCGTCCGCCGACAGCGCC
Organism: Actinoplanes philippinensis; assembly: GCF_900113015.1. GTDB lineage: Bacteria > Actinomycetota > Actinomycetes > Mycobacteriales > Micromonosporaceae > Actinoplanes > Actinoplanes philippinensis. The sequence continues at coordinate 187,924 of NZ_FONV01000001.1, read as the reverse complement.
AGGAACCGTGGCGTGTTCGGCACCTTCACCACATCGACCTTCTTCGACGCGACATCGACGATGTGCACGTCCTTGGAGTTCTGGTCGGCCACGAAGAGGGTCTTGCTGTCCGGCGAGACCGTCACACCCTCCGGCTCCTGCCCCAGGTCGAACCGGTCGACCACCACCGGCTTCGCCAGACTCGGCGGCGCCGGAACCTCGGTCCCCGCCGGATCCGTCGCCGGCACACTCGCCGCACCACCCTCCGGCTGCGTCTCCGTCCGATCCGGCGTCACCGTCCGCTCCGGGGCGGCCTCCGTCCGCTCGCCCCGGGCCAGCGCGAAACGCACCCCCACATACGACCCACCGGCGAGCAGCGCGAGCACGACGACGGCCGCGGCGATCAGCGCGCCTTTCCGCCGCGGCTTCTTTTCCCGGGGGTACGGGTCACCGCCCGCCGCCGGCCCGCCCGCGCCGGAGTCGTAGCCGCCCTGGTATCCCGCCGGGTAGCCGGCCCGCGGCGGTTGTCCACCCCCGGCCCTGCCCCCGCCGGGCCCGTAGTGCCCACCCTGCCCGAGGCCACCTTGTCGGGTGCCGCTTTGCCAGGTGCCGCTTTGCCCGGTCCCGCTTTGCCCGGTGCCGCTTCCCCCGGTCCAGCCTTGGTCGGTCCCGTCTCGTCCCGTGCCGCTTTGTCCCGTGCCGCTTTGCCAGGTGCCGGGGCCGCCTTGTGTGCCGCCGGTCGACTGGCCGGGGTGGGTCGTGTCCGGGCCGTAGGTCGCTCCGGCCGGGGCCGCGGCCGTCCAGGCGTCCGTTCCCGGCCACGGCGACGCGGGAGACGTCGGCCAGCCGCTGGTCGGCGCAACCTGCCAGGGGCCGTCTTCCGCCGAGGACGTGCCCGCCGCGCCCGTTTCCGTCCCGCCGGATCCGGTCGTTCCCCGCGCCGGCTGGTTCGAGCCAGGGGCGCCGGACGGCGCCACGGGAGTTTCCGGCCACGACACGTCCGGGACCTGTCCGGTCGAGGCCGGCGGCGACACCGGCCACGGGACACCCGAGGTGGGGGCGGGGTTCTGCTCGCCCGGCCAGCCCGAGGCAGCTGCGGCGGGTCGTCCAGGACTCTCCGAACTGCCCGGAGACGTTCCCCAGGGACCCGCCGGAGCACTCTGCGGCTGCTCGGCCCCGGGCCATCCCCGGCCCGGAACGTCCCCGGCCGGCCCCACCCGGGTCTGTTCCCCCGGGCCGGATGCCCGGGACCCGCCTGCCGCGGCCCCGGAATCGGCCGGTGTCGCCGCAGGCCGTTCGGCTCCCACCTGTCCCGGCGAGACGCGTTCGGTTACTGCCTGTGCCGACGTGGTCGGTCCGGTTTCCGCCTGTGCCGACGTGGTTGGTCCGGTTTCCGCCTGTGCCGACGTGGTTGGTCCGGCTTCCGCCTGTGTCGAGGTGGTCGGTTCGGCTTTCGCCTGTGTCGACGGGGTCGGTTCGGCTTCCGCCTGTGTCGAGGTGGTCGGTTCGGCTTCCGCCTGTGCCGACGGGGTCGGTTCGGATTCCGGCGGTGCCGATGTGGTCTGTTCGGAGGGCACCGGAGCCTGCCCGGTCGGTGCCGGGTCTCCCGGCCACCGCACGCTCTCCTCAGCGGGCTGCCGCTGTCCCGGGATCGTCGCCCCGTTCCCCAGCGAGCCGCCAGCGGGCATACTGCCGAACCCGGCTCCCCGCCCGGCGCCGGCAGAACCGTCATGATCTCCCGTGACAGCTCCGGGTGTCCGGCCGTTGGCCGTCGCCGGGTCGTGCCCCGCACCGGACGTCGCCCGACCGGGCTCAGCAGCGTTCGGTACCGGTGTGCTCTCCTCGGAGCCACCGGACGGCCCCGGCTTCCGTCCGGCCGCGGGCCAGATCCCGTCCGGGTCGGACCGTCCCCATGTGCCGGAGTTCCCACCGGGCCACGCCATCGCCCCGGAACCCGGACCAGCCGACGCTCCCCAGCCACCGCCCGCCGCGACCGTCGAGCCCTCCGATTCGTCCGCCGAGCGTGTCTTCCCGGGTGCGGAGCTTGCCGGTTCGGACGCCGAGCCGGCCGGCCCGTGTGCGGTCCCCATCGGATCGTCGGCCGCACCGCTCTCGCGGATGGACGGGCCGCTGTCCGCGGAACTGCCGAAGGTGGCCGAACCGCTGTCATGAACGACCGGGCCGGGGTCCGCGGTGATGTCCGGGCTGGTAGGGCGCGCCTCCCGGCTCGCCGAACCGGACGAGAACTCCTCCGAGCCCACCGATGCCGGCTGCCGATCGAAGCTCTCCGGCGGTTCCGTGCTGCCGGTGCTCGGCGTCGCGGAATGGTCCCCGTTCACCGAAGGCGAAGCCGGCTCGGGCCACGCGGTCGCCGGCGTTGGCGCTTCCGGCCGAATGACCGGCGATCCCTGGCCACTGTCGGCCTCCGAGAGTCCCGCCTCAGCCGAATCGCCATCGGTGTCCCCGGCCGTGAGGGACGCAGAGTCGGCAACCGCCGGACCGGCGGATCCCGGATGCCGCGGCGGGACATCCTTCTCCGAGGCGGCCGGCGAACCCTCGCCGAACGGCGCGGCCGACGTTTCCTCGCGAGATCCGGCACGATCCCCCTCGCGCGACGCGGCAGGCGTCTCTTCGCGCGACGCGGCAGGCCTCTCTTCACGCGGCACGGACGGCGTCTCTGCGTGCGGCACGGACGGCGTCTCTTCGCGCGGCGCGAACGGCGTCTCTGCGTGCAGCCGGGACGGCGTCTCTTTGTGCGGCCCGGACGGCGTCTCTGGTGAGGCAGCGACTGGGAATGAGCCCCGGACCGTCGCCTTCGGGGCGATGAGCGGCGCATCCTCGGACGAGGCCTCCGCGTAGCCGACCTCATGCGCCCCCGTGGACTCTCCGGAGGAGGCGTCGCCCGCAGCCTCGGCCGGGCCCGCCGTGGCAGCGGATACAGGGTTTCCCTCAGCAGCCTCGTCACGTTGCGGCTCGGCGTCGGAGGTGAAGGCCGGTCGTCCCGGTGGGAGGGATGTCCGGTCGGCGCTGGGCGCGGGTGAGGTGAGCGCCGGTTCCTCGGAGGGGAAGGGAGTCGTCTCTCCGGCGGGTGCGGGGGAGTTGGGCGGGTCGGTTGGTGCGGGCGCATTGTCCGCTGTGGGGCCGGGGCGTCCGAGTTCGGCGGGCGTCCGGTCGGTGGTGGGTGGGGTCGACGTCGGGTCCGGAAGGGCTGGGAACAGTGACTTGTCCATGGTGGACGGAGTGGCGGCCGCTCGTTCGGGCTCGGTGGGTGGGGATGACGGGGTGGCGGTCTGGGAAGGCGTCGCCTCGGGGGCGGGCGGGGGCAGGACGAGGGCCGGTCGTTCGGGTTCGATGGGCGGCCCGGACGCGGCGGACCTCTCCGTCGATGCGGGGGAAGGCGACGCGGCGGGCACCTCACGAGGCGGTGATCCGCTGGGTGCGCCCCACGCGGGCGGGGCGTCGGGGTGATCGCTCAGCGGGCGCGGGGACCGGTTCGCCGAGGAGGGTGGTCCACTGATCGGAGCCCACGGCGAGACTCCCCGGACCACCCCCGACGACGGTGGCCCACTCGCCGGACCCGAACTCGTGTCCGTGTCCGGTCGATCGGGCGCCCCTCCGGCCGTACCGGATGAAGTGCCTGAAGCTGACGCCGCATCGCCTGCCGGGACCGGCGGCCCTTCGCCCGGCCAGACCGTCGCCGGGGTCTCGCCCGGCCAGGCGCCGCCGGAATCCTCCGGGTTCCAGGCGGATTCTCCCGGCCAGGCCGTCTCGGGGCCGGGCATCGCCCAGTTGGCGGCCCACCCGACCGTCCCACCCGCGGGCGGCCCCGACGGAACCCCCACCGGCGACCCGGAAGACGCCGCACCAGCCGGAGACCCCGAGACCGGATGTCCCGGCGTCGCGCCGGGGGTGGCGGTGTCGAGGTCCCCCGAGACCTCGCCGGTGACGGTGAGCCGCGCCGACCCCGCCGGCCCGTCGAGGGTGACCGCCCCGCCGAGGCGCCCGACCGTCGGGAACCACGACACGCGCAGCAGGTTGCCTTCGAGGCGGGCGTGGAGGCCTTCGACGGTGCTCGACACGACGGACGCGGCGGCCAGCGGCGGCCCCTGGACGGCGACCTCGGCGGTGAGCTGCCGGGTGCCGGGCGCGACGCGGCCGAAGTCGACGGACGGCTCGGCGATGCGGATCGAGGTGCGGCGCAGGGCGGCGGTGGCGGCGGCGGCGACCCGGCCGTCGCCGGTGGCGAGGCGGCGCAGGGCTTCGCGGGCCTCGACGGCGCGGGACAGGTCGTTGCCGGCGGCGGCGACGGCGAGCTGGGCGATCAGGGTCATCTGGTCGCTGCCGGGCCGGCGAACCCGGGCCAGCCACGGCTGCCGCCCGGAACCGAACACCCACTGCCGGACGCTCGGGTCGCGTTCGCGCAGGTGGTCGTAGAGTTCGCTGATGCCGATCCAGCCGTCCCGGTCGCGGTCGGCGGCGCCGCCGGAGACGCCTTCGGCGATCATCCCGGCGAAGGTGGGCGGCTCGGGGCGCGGGGTGGCGGCGATGACGACGCGGCTCTGTCCCTCGGTGGAGCGGGCGGCCCGGAAGTGGTGGCCGGCGTCGACCGGGCCACCGGTGCGGCCGTCGAGCAGCACCACCGCCTGTTCGGCACGGCTGCGCTGCAGCAGCGCGGCGATCTGGGCGACATCGATGCCGGTGTCCGCGGGCCGCCCCATCACGGTGTCCGAGGCGGCCAGGTACAACCCGCCGCCGGGCCCGGTCAGCATCACGCCCCGGAAGTAGAGGAGGACACAGTCCTCCTGGTCACGCCCCTCGAACAGGGACTTGACCCGCCCGTAGGCCTCGCGCGCCCCCGGATCGCGCAGATGCGCCGTCTCGAACCCGCCGAGCGCCGGATCCGCGAGCACGTCCGCGAACGCCGGAACATCGGCCGACGGCACGGAGAATCGGCGCAACACGGGATCTTCGTGCTGCTCGACGCTGATGACTACCGCAAGTCGTCGCCCGTTCATCGAATGCATCACCCGTCATCCATGGTGCGATGCCGAGGCCGGACACGAAACCCCGAGAAGATTACGAACCGCGATTTCTCCACCGCGGAGCGTTTTTGATCTCGATTTCCGGTGACGCATTCATGATCTTTGAGCGGTGCGGGCGCGTATCGATCCACCTGCGATGATGTTGCCGGCCCGGCGCGGAATCCGGCCGCCTTCCCATGGTGATCCGGCCCGGTCGCGCAGTCACGAAAAATTCCCGGAATTCACCGGATCCGGTGCCGCTACGTGGGCGGACGTCGATGTGACGGATAGGCGTCACGGCGAAAACCTTGCGTCACCCGGCGCCCGCATTCCTGTCCGACTCAGATCAAACCCGTGCGGTGGTACGCCCCACGCCACCCCCGACCGCAGCCACCGCGAACCCGGGCTGCCCCGCACGCCGGGCGGACCGTCCGGACCGCGGCGCGCCCGCCGGGGCGAAGCGGCCCGTCACCGGCTGCCCGCCCCGTTGACCGCAACAGATCAGCGGCATCCGGTTGTCGCGAACGGGCGCTCCGGTTCAGGCGAAGACGTCGAGGAAGCGGCCGCTGCGCCCGAAGTCGGCCACCTCCGCCGCGTGTGCCGCCTCGATCCGGGCCACCTCGGCCTCCGCGCGGACGATCGCGGCCCGGTCGGCGGTGATCACGGCGGGCGTCGCGGCGCACGGCATCTGATCGGTGGTGAGCCGGGCGCGGGCGCTCTGCAGCCGGCTGTAGGCGGTCGAGCTGTCGTAGCTGAAGGGCGAGGCGGCGTTGACCTTCATCGTGGCTCCTCCGTTGCTCTACGGTTGCGATCTCTCGCGACAGCCCGATACATCGTCCGCGCCGCTCCTCAGTTGCAACTTCCCCGAGTGACCTGGGCAACAACCGCCCTGCAACCGAAGGGCGTGGCCCGGTGCCTCTCGGTGCACCGGGCCACGCCCTGTCCGTGCGGCGGGCCGGCAGTGCCGCCCGCCCGGGGTTCAGCTCGTGGCGCCGACCAGTGCGCGGGCCCGCTCCGGCCAGGTGGCGAGACTCGCCGAGCCACGCATGCCGGCCGCGTTGATCGCCTGCTTGAGGCTGGTCACGTCGGAGTCGGCCAGCTTCGCGTAGGTGGTGATGCCGGCCGCGGCCAGGGCGATCGCCACCTTCGGCCCGATGCCCGGGATCTTCGTCAGGTCGTCGGGCTCGGCGACCGGCGCGGGCGTGCCCACGAGGTCCGGCTCGGCGGTGATGACGGCCTGCGCCGGAATGACCGGCTCAGGCGCGGCGACGGGCTCCGGCGCGACCACGGGCTCGGGCGCGGCGACCGGCTCAGCGGCGGCGACCGGCTCGGCGGCGGCGACGGGCTCGGGCGCGGCGACCGGCTCGGGCGCCACCACGGGCTCGGACACGGCGACGGGCTCGGGCGCGGCGACCGGCTCGGGCGCCACCACGGGCTCGGACACGGCGACCGGCTCCGGCGCGGCGACGGGCTCAGCGGCGGGCTCGGTCACGACCGGCTCGGTGACGTGCTCAGCGGCGACCGGCTCGGCGGCAACCGGCTCGTCGACGGAAACGGGCTCGGAGGTGATGACCGCGGTGGGCTCGTCCTGGGCGGCCTTCCCGTCCGACAACTTCACCGTCGGCTCGTCGGAGTCGGTGGGGCCGTCGGCGTCCCGCTCGTCGACAGCGGCGACACCGATGGCGGGGGCCGGCTCGACCTCAGCTGTCTTGGCAGCGACCGGCTCCGCGTCATCGACCGGCTTGGCGGCGGCAACCGACTCGGCGGCGGGCTCACCGAAGGCGGACTCCGCGGAGTCGGGCTCACCGGAGGCGGAATCGGTGGCGGCGGGCTCGGTCGCAAGGGACTCAGTTGCGACAGGCTCGGTGGCGACCGGCTCGGCGACGGCCGAGGGGGCGTCCTCCACTGCCGGGGCCGCGATCGGCTCGGCGGCGGCCGGGGTGTCCGTGGAGGAGGTGGGGGCCGCCGCGGCCTCGTTGTCGTCGGCGGTGGAAGCGGGGCTCTCGGCGACGACCGGGGCGGCGACGGCCGCCGGGGCGGGCGCGGTGGTCGTGGTGGCGCCGGTGCGGCGTCCCCAGACGAACCAGCCGCTTATCGCGCCGATCACGAGCCCGGCAACAAGGTAGAGGAATGATGCCATATCGGGCCTCCGGACAGGAGAGGAGGGTGCTTGTGGTAGCGGGCAGCTTTGCACATCCCGATGAGCTGTCTCGACGTGGGTGTCGACCAACGTCGAACAGCTACCACCTGCGACGTCCGGGGGTTTTACACCAAAGGTGCGGGACACCGTTCCAACGACCGATCACCCGATCAGGTACGGGAGATCGCGCCGGGAATGAACCGGTTGGACAGATAGGTGATCACCCACAGCACCACCCCGATGAGCAGCAGCACACCGGCGACCCGGTAGTCGGCCGCGGCCCGCCCGGACAGTGGGCTGGCGAGGAACGCGCAGGCGACCGCCCCGATGACCGGGATCACGGTGGGCGCCCGGAAGTGCCGGTGCTCGACCGGGTCGCGCCGGAGCACCAGGACGGCCACGTTGACCACGGTGAAGACGCAGAGCAGCAGCAGCGCCGTGGTCCCGCCGAGCGCGGTCAGGTCGGCGAACCAGATCAGCCCGAACGCGATGACCGTGGTGAACAGGATGCCCACCCACGGGGTGCGGCGGGTGCGGTGGACCTTGCCGAGGACGGTGGGCAGAACCCGCTCGTTGGCCATCCCGTAGAGCAGGCGGCTCGCCATCATCATGTTGATCAGCGCCGAGTTGGCGACCGCGAACATCGTGATGAACGCGAAGATCGACAGCGGGAATCCGGGCGCTCCGGCCGAGACGACCTTGAGCAGCGGGGTGTCGCCGGATCCGAGTTCCGATGGCGGGACGAGCGCGACCGCGGAGATGGCCACGAGCACGTAGATCAGCCCGGTGACGCAGAGCCCGATGAGCATGACCTTGGGGAAGATCCGTACCGGGTCGCGGGTCTCCTCGGCCATGTTGACCGAGTCCTCGAAGCCGACCATGGCGAAGAACGCGAGCGCTGTGCCGGCGGTGACCGAGAGCAGCACGCTCTCGCCGGGTGGCGTGTTGAACTCGGTGAGCCGGGACAGGTCGCCGTTCCCGCCGCCGAGCGCCCACGCCCCGACCCCGATCACGATCAGCAGGCCGGTCAGCTCGACGCAGGTGAGCACCACGTTGGCCTTGACGCTCTCGCCGACACCCCGGAAGTTGATCAGCGCGACCAGTGTCATGAAGCCGAGGGCGACGGCGGTGAGCGCGATCCCGTCGCCGAGGGACAGGTCGAAGGCCTTGGCGAAGTTCCCGGCGAACGCCTTGGACGCGCTGGACGCCGAGGTCAGCCCGGAGCACATCACCGCGAACGTCACCATGAACGTGAGGAAGTGCAGCCCGAACGCCTTGTGCGTGTAGAGCGCCGCGCCGGCCGCCCGCGGATATTTGGTGACCAGCTCCAGATAGCTGAACGCGGTGAGCAGCGCGACCACGAACGCCAGCAGGAACGGCAGCCACACCGCGCCGCCGACCTCGTTGGCCACCTTGCCGGTCAGCGCGTAGACGCCGGTGCCGAGGATGTCGCCCACCACGAAGAGCAGCAGGAGGGCCGGGCCGATGACACGGTTGAGTTCCGGCTGCTGAGTAGCCGGTGCCACATCCGCCATGAGTGCTCCCCGAGAAAAAGGTCCACTGCGGATAAGTGACGTTACGCGTACCTTGAGTGACATGCATATCGTGCTCGCCGCAAACCCCGAGACGGAACAGCCGTGGGTGACCGACGCGGTCGCCGATCTCGTCCGGCAGACCGGCGCGACGGTCGCCGTGGTCGCGGTGGACGAGCTGGAGAGCGAGCATCTGGCGCCCCTGCCCCGCAGTGTCTACCACGAGCGGGCGGAGAGGGCGGCGACCGCTGCCGTGGCGCGACTGGCGGCGGCGGGCATCGAGGCGACGAGCGCGGTCCTGCCGGGCCGGCCGGCCGAGCAGATCATCCGGTTCGCGGGGGAGCACCGGGCCGACCTCATCGTGGCCGGTTCGAGCGTACGCCCGGTGGTGGCGCAGCGGCTGCTGGGCAGTGTGCCGTTGACCCTGATCGAGAAGGCGGGCCGTCCGGTGCTGGTGGTCACCCGCCCCGTAACCGGGTGACCACCAGCATGTCTTACGGGACTGCCGGGTAGTTCGTCACGAAGACCGGCTGGCCGACCTTCGTCGTGTCGGCCGCCTCGCCGACGCCGTTGACCACGTGGTCGACGATGCCCGCGCTGAGGTTGACGGTCATGATGTGCTTCAGCTTCACACCGGGCGTGCTCGGCACCTCGAACCCGTTGGCCGTGTGGATCGACGGGTTGTTCTGGTTGAAGACGTAGACGCCTCCGCCGTACAGCTGGTGCTTCTTGACCTTGCTTCCGACCTTGTAACCGGCGTAGCCCTGGACCTTGCCGTTCATCCAGTCGGCCTGCGTCGGCGGGTCGTACGGCAGCTCGTTCTGGTAGAGCACGGTGGTGCCGCGCTCGCCGTTCCAGACGGTGTTGTACTTCTGGAAGTGCTCGACGAACAGGCCGGTCGCGGTGACGTCGTCACCGTTGACGACCGCGCCGTACCGCCCGGTGTTGGTCCTCCACCGGTCGGTGTCGCCGTTCACGCCGTTGGTGAAGCCCTCGACGCCGTGGTCGCCGCGCCACACCCAGGTGTGGTCGATCAGCACGTCGTCGCTGTTCACCTCGAGCGCGATGTTCGTCTTGCCGATGTGCGGGCCGCCGACGCGGAAGTACACGTCGTTCAGCGTGGTCGGGTTGCTCGCCGAGCTGTAGCCGAAGCCGTGCTGACGGCCGACGCGCAGCAGCACCGGCGACTCCTTGGCGCCGGCGTCGATGGTGACGCCGGCGACGATCACGCCGGGCACGTCGGCGACGTCCAGCGGGATCGAGCCGTTGACCGCGGTGAGCGTGGCGTGGCCGAGGCCGAGGACCACGGTGTTCGGGCGGAACACGTGGATGCTCTGGGCGATGTCGTAGACGCCCGGGGTGAGCAGCAGGTTCTTGCCGAGGGCCAGCTGCAGGTTGATCTTCGCGACCGAGTCACCGGGCTTGGCGACGTAGAAGTCGGAGAGCGGGATGCTGCGGCCTGACTTGTCGTCCCACGAGGAGCCGGCGGTGTTGCGCTTGGCCGCGGGCACCCGGACCTGGTACTTGCCCTTGGCGTCGACGAACAGGAACGGCTTCTCCCGGCTGACCGGCGTGGTCGGCAGCGTGGTGTACGGCGGGTTCGGGAACGCCGAGTCGTCGGGCGCCCCGGTGACCCCGGCGAAGACCTGGTTCCACACGGCGTTGGACCAGCTCGCCACCTCGCTGTTGCGGGTGAGCCACTGCTGCTGCGAGCCGTTGGTGGTGGCCGGCAGCTTCGAGTCGGCGATGAAGCCGCCCGAGGCGTACTGCGGTCCGGCGGTGCAGTAGTCCATCAGCGACAGCGTGCCGCCGTTGAACTGGGTGCGGCGCAGCGAGACGGCCTGCGACACGGCCCAGAAGTTGGCCGTCTGACGGCAGCCGTCCTGGCCCGTGCCGTTGATGTTGACGGTCAGGTTGGACAGGGTGCGCCAGAAGTTGACGAGCGCGATGCAGTTCGGGTTGGCCGGGTCGGAGCCGAGGCAGCGGTTGTACGCCTCGACCTTGCCGTTGATCACCACGTCCCCGGGGTTGGCCCCGAGACCGGCGATCTCCGTGTAGTAGCCGACCTTGATCTGGAGCGGCTTCTCGGCGGTGCCGTAGGTGCCCGGCTTGAACAGGTACGCGTACCGGGCCGTGCCCATCTCGTTGTCGACCTGCTTGGCGTAGGTCGCGTCCAGGGTGGCCTGGATCTCGCTGACCGGCGTGCCCGGGTCGAAGACGGTGACGTTGGGGCCGAGGTTCGGTACGCCGGCGGCCCCGCCGGTGTGCGCGGACGCCGGCAGCGCCGGCGCGAGGGAGAGGGCGAGCCCGAGGGTGAGCGCCGCCGCGGCGGCGCTGCGGGTCGGGCGGGGTCTCGTCATGCGGAGGGATTCCTTCCGAAACAAGATCGCAATGATGCCCGTCACAGAATCAATCGCTGAAGCTCCATGTCAAGCAGGGTGAACCGGCATACCGCGAAGATCGGTACGAACCCGGCGCGTTCCGGAACCAGACTGACCGAAAAGAGGGGTGGAACCGGTCCCGGAAGCGGTTTCGGAGCCCCTCAGCGGGACGACTCGGCGAACACGACCACGTTGCTGCGGTAGCTGCGCTCGCTGCGGTCGAAGGCGCCGCCACAGGTGATCAGGCGCAGGCCCGGCCGGTCGATCGGCGCGTACACCTCCGCGGTCGGGAAGTCGCGCTTGGCGTAGAGGGCGACCCGTGACACCCGGAACGTCGCCACGGAGTCGTCGTCCCGGCGTACCACGATCTGGTCTCCGGCCTTGAGCTCGCGCAACCGGAAGAAGACCGCCGGGCCGTCCCGCGCCGTGTCCACATGCCCCGCGAGCACCGACGCGCCGGTCTCGCCCGGCGACGGCGAGCCGCGATACCAGCCGGCCGGCGCGTCGCCGCGCAGCGGCGGCACCTCCAGGGACCCGTCACGCCGCAGGCCCAGCTGCATGACCGTGGTGTCCACGCCGATCGCCGGGATCCGCAGCCGCACCGGGAGCGCCGGCTTCAGGGCCTTCACCGGCGCGGCGCCGGGCGTGGCCGTCACCGTCGCCGGCGGCGCTGCCGGCCCGGCCGGAAGCGGTGGCAGGGCGTCCTCGGTACGCAGGCCGAGCATGACCGTCAGGGCGCCCAGCAGCGCCAGGACGCCGGCGAACGCCGCCGCCCGGCGGTCATGGACATGCGGCAGGGGCACGGCTCAGCGGTGGCCCAGAGGGCGGCGGAGGGAGTACGCGCCGACGCCGGCCGCCGACAGCAGGAGGAATCCACCGGTCACCAGCAGCGCGAGCCGGCGGCCGTCGATCTGGCTGCCCCCGCCCGCGTCCACACCACCCTCCGGTGTGGACGCCCGCTCCGGGTCGTCATCGGACGGCTCGGTGGCCGGGTCCCCGGTGACGACGTCGTCGGCCGGTGTGGTCGTGCCGCTTCCGCCGGGCAGCGGCGCCGCCTCCGGATCGCCCGCCCCGCCGGGGCCGGGTGAGCCGGGGCCGGGTGAGATCGTCCAGGACGCGCCCGTGCTGGGCCCCGGACCCGCTGTCGTCGACGCCGGATCGTCCGGGCCCGTGCAGTACGCCAGCAGCGCGAACAGCAGGATCAGCAACAGCAGCAGTCCCGCGCCGACCGCGATCAGCCGGTTGCGCTGCACGGAACGCGGCGCGCGGTGTGCTGGGGAACCGTTTCCGGACATGCGGTCCTTCCGCCGACGGCTGGGACTGATCGGGACGCTAGTCCTTCGGCTCCGTGATCGCATCCGGCGGATCCGCAGTGCAGTGACCGAACAGTTACCGTCCGGGCCCTTGACACCGGCCGGGAGAATACCCGCCATGATCGAGATCCGGGATCTGACGAAGACCTACGGGAAGGTGGACGCCGTCCGTGACGTGACGTTCACCGCTGCGCCCGGCCGGGTCACCGGCCTGCTCGGGCTCAACGGCTCCGGCAAGAGCACCACGTTGCGGATCCTGCTCGGCCTGGCCCGGCCGACCAAGGGCGCCGCGCTCATCAACGGCCGCCGGTACCGGGAGCTCGACCACCCGGTGCGGCACGTCGGCGCGGTCATCGAGCAGGGCCTCAGCCATCCGGGCCAATCGGGGTACGCGCACCTGCGTACCCAGGCTCTGCTCGGTGGTTTCCCGCGCGAGCGGGTCGGGCGGCTGCTCGAGTACGTCGGCCTGGAGGACGCCGCGACCAAACGGACCGGTGACTACTCGCTCGGCATGCGACAGCGGCTCGCGGTGGCGACCGCCCTGCTCGGCGAACCGTCCGTGCTGGTGCTCGACGAACCGGCGAACGGCCTGGACCCACCCGGCATGGCCTGGCTGCGGGAACTGCTGCTGTCGCACACGGCGGCCGGCGGAACCGTGCTGATCTCCAGTCACCTGCTCGCCGAGCTGGAGCACTTCGTCGACGACGTGGTGATCATCGGGGAGGGCCGCATCCTGGCGTCCGGGGCGCTCGCCGAACTCACCGGCACCACCCGGCTGCGGGTGCGTGGCGGCGACCCGGAACGGCTCGCGAAGGCCTTCGAGCAGCACGGCGCCACCGTCGCGCCGGACGGGCCGGTGCTGTTCGTCGGCGGACTGAGCCCGGAGCAGGCCGGCGAGATCGCGCTCGCCGCCCAGGTAGCGATCTACGAGCTGGTGGCCGAGGCCCAGCACCTGGAGGACATCTTCATGAGCGTGTCGGAGGCCCGATGATCGCCGTCATCCGCAGCGAGATGTACCGCAGCGTGAGCATCATGTCGTCGTGGCTCGCGCTGATCGGGTTCGCCTTCATGGCCGCGCTCGTCGGCTGGTTCAGCAAGGAGGCCTGGTCGCTGTTCGCCGGCGTCGGCGCCTTCGGCGTCGCGGTGACCGTGACCGCCCAGCACTACCAGCACCGGACCATGGTGCTCGTCCTGCTCAACCACCCGCACCGCTGGCGGGTCCTGATCTCCCAGTGCGTGTCCGCGGCGGTGCTCGGCGTGGTGCTCGCGGCCGTCAGCGGCCTGGCCGTGCTGCTCGGGGAGAGCGCCGCGCACTACCGGTCGACGGTGCTGGTGGCGCCGGTGATGGCGGTGTTCGGCACACTGTGCACGGTCGTGGTTCGGCATCCGATGTGGCTGTTGGGCGGGGTCTTCGCCTGGCTGCTGTTCGCCGAGGGCCTGATCAACGGCATGGCCATCGGGCTGCCGTTCGCCTCGTTCGCGATGGCCTCCGCCGGCAACGTCAAGGCCCTGCTGATCCTGCTGGCCTGGACGGCCGCCGCCATCCCACCCGCCGTCTGGTCCGTCTACCGGGACGTCTCCAGCGACTGACCCCGGGCGGCCCGGCCGTCCCCCGGGCCGGGGGTCAGCCGAGCAGGATGAAGGCGACCAGGGCCAGGACGATCGCGGCGATCACCGCGAGAGCCACCGGGCCGGCGAAGCGGCGCCATCCAGCCGGGGCCGGCGGCGAGGGGGCGGGCGTGGCCGGGGCGAAGCCGAGCTGCGCGGCGACGGCGTCGACCGGGGGCATGGTGTACGGCGCGGCCGGCACCTCGGGGTGCGGCGGGGGAGCGGCCGGCCGGGACTCGGAGACGGTCGGCAGGCCGCCGTGCTGGAATCCGGCCGGCTGGGCGGCGTACAGCGGAGTCTGCTCGGGGTTGTCCGGCGCGACGGTGTGGGCTCCGGGCGCTGCCGGGCCGCTCGGGGGGACCGGCGGGAAGTATCCGTTGGGTGGCGGCATGGGCGCGCCGCCGGGCTGCACGTGGTCGGTCCACTGGGCGCCGTCCCACCAGCGTCGCGCCGGCAGGCCGCTCGGATCGGCATACCATCCGGCGGGCTGCGTCATGGTCGGGCTCCTTCTCGGGCCGGGGCAGGAACTGAGGTCCCTGATCGGCCGGAGAAACCCGAAGCTGAGGGATTTCCGCCCGCCGGATGGGCCGGCGGGCGGAAACCCGGTGATGGTCCGCGAGGCGGACCGCTGAGGGATCGCCGGGCGGACCCGGCGGTCGGTGCGAGGTCTAGGAGCGCGTGATCACGAGGTTGTCCACGGCCGCCTCGACGAGGGAGGCGGTGCCGGCGTCGGCTGCCTCCACCTGGATGCGGATCGTCTGTCCGGCGTACGCCGAGAGGTTCGCCGTTGCCGTCGTCCAGGCCGCCGCCTTGTTCGCCGCCGCCGCGGTCTGGCTGAGCACCGTCGTCGTGGTCGTCCCGGACACCACCCGGACGCGCAGGTAGTCGGCGCTGGTCGCGTTGTTCAGGTAGGCCAGGTACCAGGACAGGCTGAGTGTCAGGGTGCCGGTCGGCAGGGTGATCGCCGGCGACGTGATCGTGGTGATCCCGCCGTCCAGGTCGTTGGCGCCCGCACTGGCTCCCGCCGTGGCCCCGGTGACCAGGGCGTAGCTGCCCTCGGCCGCCGCGTTCAGCTGGGTGGCGACGCCGGAGCTGGTGGTGGCTTCGGGATTGCCGCGTTCGAGCCGTCCCGCGGTGGCGGTGTCGGTCGTGCCCTGGGTCCAGCCGGTGGCGGTCTCCAGGCCGTCGGACCAGACGGTGGTGCCGGGCGGCGTGGTGGTGCCGCCGTCGGCGAGCGTCCACACGGCGTACGCGATGGCGTCGCTGTTTCGGTCCAGCGCCGTGTCGTTGATGTTGGCGGTGGTGTCGCACGACGCGTGGTAGCAGGGGTCGAAGCGGCCGGTGGTGCCGCCCCAGAGGGTGACCTGCGCGGACGTCTTGGACTGTTCGGCGCCGGTGAAGATGCCGCCGGCCGGGATGCCGGCGGCGATGAACGGGCCGTAGTCGCTGCGGCCGTCGAAGTCGGTGCCGCGGGTGGGCACACCGATCGAGGTGAAGTACGCGGCGAGGGTGGCTTCGATCTGTGCCGAGCCGGCCGGGCCGGGGCCGGATCCGGTGCCGTCGGAGTTGTCGCCGTCGTAGAGGAAGTAGCCGGGGTTCGGCGAGCCGATCATGTCGAAGTTCAGGTACCCCGTGATCGCCGCCTTCTGTGCCGAGGTCAGCGAGTTGACGTACGCCGTCGATCCTCGCAGCCCCAGCTCCTCCGCTCCCCACCAGGCGAAACGCAGGTGCCGGTCGGGCTGGAAGCCGGACCGGGCGACCTGCAGCGCCACCTCGAGGTTGGCTGCCGAGCCGGATCCGTTGTCGTTGATGCCGGGACCCGCGGTGACGCTGTCCAGGTGCCCGCCGATCATCAGCGTGTCGGACGTGTCGCCGCCCGGCCAGTCGGCGATGAGGTTGTACCCGGTCGCCCCGTTGTAGGTGAACGACTGCTGGGTGGTGGTGAACCCGGCCGAGTCGAGCAGGTTCTTCACGTAGGTGACGGACGCCAGGTAGCCGGGCCGGCCGTGGGCGCGGTTGCCGCCGTTGGCGGTGGCGATGCTCTGCAACTGGGCGAGGTGGGCCTTGACGTTGGCGATCGGGATGTCCGGCGCCGCGGCGGCGGCCTGCGCCGGGCCGGCGACGGCGAGGCCCGAGGCGATCAGCCCGGCCACGCCCACGATGGAGATTGCTCGCACGGGGTGGTCCTCCGTGTACTGAGGGGAACGGTCAGAGCCCGAAGCATCGCATCGGAGAGCGATCAACCGTTCATACCAATCGATACCTACTTTCAGCTGTGACGCATGCCCATGCCTGGATGGTTAGGCTGCGGGGACCGCCCCGGCGTGATCAGCCGCGACGGCGGTCCGACAACGGAAGGCAAGGGATGCGAAAAATCCTGGCGGCCACCATCGCCGCCTCCGTCGGTCTCCTGATCGGCGCCGGCACGATCCCGGTCGCGGCGTCGGCCACGGTCAAGACCGGCGGCTACACCCCGCCAGCCATCGACTGGGGTACGTGTACGCGCCCCAGTCTCCAGGCACGTGGCGCGCAGTGCGGGTTCCTGGTGGTTCCGCTCGACTACGCCAAGCCGAACGGCACCAAGATCAAGGTTGCGGTGTCGCGGATCAAGCACAAGTCCGCTGACTCCGCCTACCAGGGCGTCATGCTCGTCAACCCGGGTGGCCCCGGTGGTTCCGGCCTCGGCCTGGCGGTGCTCGGCGAGTACGTGCCGAACGGCGCGGGCGAGTTCTACGACTGGATCGGCTTCGACCCGCGCGGCGTCGGATCGAGCGTGCCGGCGCTGGCCTGCGACCCGAACTACGCCGGCTACAACCGGCCGTTCTACGTCCCGGTCACCCGGCAACTCGAGAAGACCTGGCTGAACAAGGCCAAGGGGTACGCGAAGGCGTGCGACACGGCCGGCGGCGCCCTGCTCGACCACCTGAAGACCACCGACTCGGTCGCCGACATGGAGAGCCTGCGCAAGGCCCTCGGCCAGTCGAAGATCAACTACTACGGCTTCTCGTACGGCACCTACCTGGGCCAGGTCTACGCGACGCAGCACCCGGACCGGGTCCGCCGGTTCGTCTTCGACGGCGTGGTCAACCCCGAGCGGGTCTGGTATGACGCGAACCTCGACCAGGACATCCAGTTCGACAAGAACATGGACGTGTTCTTCGGCTGGGTCGCGAAGAACGACGCCACCTACCACCTCGGCACGACCGCCAAGGTGGTGAAGCAGAAGTACTACGCGACGCTCTACTCGCTGATCAAGAACCCGGCCGCCGGCAAGATCGGCCCGGACGAGTGGAACGACATCTTCGTCTCGGCCGGCTACTACGTCTTCGGCTGGGAGGACGTCGCGTCGGCGTTCGCCGCGTGGGTCAACGACAAGGACCCGGCGCCGCTGCTGAGCCAGTACGCCGAGCCCGGCACGCCCGGATCCGACAACAACTACGCCGTCTACCTGGGCGTCCAGTGCACCGACACGCAGTGGCCGACGAACTGGTCGAAATGGCAGCGGGACAACTGGAAGATCCATTCCAAGTACCCGTTCATCACCTGGAACAACGCCTGGTACAACGCGCCCTGCATCAACTGGGGCGCCAAGGCCGGCAAGCCCGTCGACATCAACGGCAAGAAGGTCCCGCCGGTTCTGCTGATCGCCGAGACCAACGACGCCGCCACCCCGTACTCGGGGGCCATCGAGGTCCGTAAGCGGTTCCCGCGGTCGGTTCTGATCGAGGGCGTCGGCGGCACCACCCACTCCGGTTCGCTGAGCGGGATCGCCTGCACCGACGACACCATCGCCGCCTACCTGGCCACCGGCGAACTGCCGGACCGGGTCCGCGGAAACCGTTCCGACAAGCAGTGCGACCCGATTCCCCAGCCGGATCCGGCCGCCGTGTCGGCGTTCTCGGCAAAGACCGCCGACAATGCGCGGGCCGAGGTCCGCGACGCGATCGGCGTTCGCTGAGCCATGGAGAAAGAGCCCGGTCATCCCGTACGGATGACCGGGCTCCTTTCATTGTCCGGCGTTCTTCTTCGCCGCCTGGATCTGTTCGTAGACCCTGGTCCGCATCGCGATGAAGGCCGGGTCGGCCCGGGTCGTCAACTGGTCACGCTCGGCCGGCAGGTCGATGATCAGCTCGTCCTGCACCACTGTCGGTGACGACGACAGCATCACCACCCGCTGCCCCAGATACACCGACTCGTCGATGTCGTGGGTGACGAACAGGATGGTCACGCCGAGCCGCTTCCACAGCCTGCGGACCAGGTCCTCCAGGTCGGCGCGGGTCTGCGCGTCGACCGCCGCGAACGGCTCGTCCATGAGCAGCGTCTGCGGCTCGTAGGCGACCGCCCGCGCGATGGCGACCCGCTGCTGCATGCCGCCGGAGAGCTGCCAGGGATACGCCGACTCGGAGCCGGACAGGCCGACCGCGTCCAGCGACTGCTCCACCAGCTCGGTCCGGCGCGCTCTGGCCACCTTCTTCTGCTTGAGCGGCAGCTCCACGTTGTCGCGCACGCTCATCCAGGGGAACAGGCTGCGCCCGTACTCCTGGAAGACCACCGCCATGCCCTCCGGCGGCCCGTCGACCGCCTTGCCGTTGACGCGGACGTCCCCGGCCGTCGGGTCGAGCAGGCCGGCAATACAGCGCAGCAGCGTCGTCTTGCCGCAGCCGGACGGGCCGACCAGGCACACCAGGTCGCCGTTGTCCACGGTGAACGTCAGATCGCGGAGCGCCTCGACCTCCCGGCTCCCGGACCGGTAGACCTTCCGCAGGCCCTTCACTTCGAGCATCGTCCGCTCCCTCTAGCCGGCGCGCTGCGCCGCGCGCAGGCCCTCGTACCACCGCAACAGCCGCCGCTCGGCGAGCCGGAACAGCACCGACAACACGAAACCGAGCAGACCGAGCAGGATGATCCCGCTCCACATCTCGGGGATCGCGAAGCTGCGCTGGAACTGCACGATGGTGAAGCCGAGACCGTTGCTCGCGGCGAACATCTCGCTGATCACCATCAGGATGATCGCGATGGACAGCGCCTGGCGCAGCCCGGCCGCGATCTGTGGGCTCGCCGACGGCAGCACCACGTGGGTGAGCCTGGCCGGCCCGTTCACCCCGTACGAGCGTGCGGTGTCGAGGACCACGCTGTCCACCGCGCGCACCCCCTCCACCGTGTTCAGCAGGATCGGCCAGATGCACCCGAACACGATGACGGTGACCTTCATGCCGTTCCCGATCCCGGCGAACAGCATGATCACCGGCACCAGCACAGGCGGCGGGATGGCCCGGAAGAACTCCAGGACCGGTTCCACCGTGGCCCGCAGGCGCCGGTTGAGGCCGATCGCCACGCCCACGCCGACGCCGATCAGCGCGGCCAGCAGGTAGCCGGCGAACAGGCGCACCAGGCTCGGCGCCACGTCGGCCTTCAGCCGCTCGGTCTGCCAGGTGTCGCCGAACGCGGTCAGGATCTCGGACAACGGCGGGGCGTAGAAGTTCTCGCTGCCGGCGCTCAGCACGTACCAGCCCACGAACAGGACCAGCGGCAGCGCGACCACCAGCGCGACCTTCTTCAGGATGTCGCCCACGTTCATACGGCCACCTCTTCCCGTGGCTGGTGGACGTTGCTCATACCGGCACCTCTTCCCGTGCCGGCTGGTGGACGTTGCTCATACCGGCACCTCTCCCTGTACCGGCTGGTGGACGTTGCTCATACCGGCACCTCTCCCCGTACCGACTGGTGCCAGGCGAGCAGGCGGCGCTCGCCGGTCCGAGCCAGCAGGTTGATCAGGACACCGAGCAGGCCGGTGACGACGACCAGGGCGTACATGGTGGGCACGGCGTCCGACGACTGGGCGACGGCGATCTCCTTGCCCAGGCCCGGCGAGCCGATCACCAGCTCGGCGGTGATCGCCAGGACCAGGGCTACCGAGGCGGCCAGGCGGACGCCGGTGAACACGTACGGCAGGGCGGTCGGCCAGAGCACGTGCCGGATCCGGGCCCACGCGGAGAACCGGAAGCTCTTCGCGGTCTCGAAGGCGACCGGGTCCACATCGGCCACCCCGTACAGCACCTGCACCAGGACCTGCCAGAACGACGCGTAGCAGACCAGCAGCAGGGTCGAGCCCAGGTCGGTGCCGTACATCAGCACCGCCAGCGGGATCAGCGCCACCGAGGGGATCGGGCGCAGGAACTCGACGGTCGACGCGGTCAGCGCCCGCAGCACCGGAACCGACCCGATCACCAGGCCGGCCAGCACCCCGGCGACGACCGCGACGGCCAGGCCGATCGCCCACGCGACAATGGTGTCGGCCAGCGCCGCCCAGAACGCGGCGTCGGACGCTTCGTCGGCAAGGGCGCCCGCGATCGTGCTGGCCGGCGGCAGGAACCGCTCGTCGACCAGCCCGATGCGGGGCACCAGTTCGATGACGAGGAGCAACCCGGCCAGTCCGGCGACCCCGAGCAGAGCGGGGTTGCCGGACCGGACCGGGTTGGCCGGACGGGCCGTTGTCACGGCAGCAGCTTCGCCAGGTCCGGGGTGCCGGTGAAGATGCCGTCCTTCTCGCCCAGGCTGGCGAGGGTCTGCACCGACTCCTTGTTGATCTGGGTGGGCCACTTCGGCAGCACCAGCGACGCGCGCTGCTTCTCGTCGATCTTGGTGTACGTGGCCAGGACCGCGCGGACCTCGTCCGGATGCGCGTCGGCGTAGGTCAGCGACTCGTTGATCGCCTCGGTGAAACGCTTGACCAGGTCGGCGTTCTCGGTGATCAGCTTCTGCGAGGTGAAGTACGCGGCGACGGTCAGGTTCGGGGCGGCGTCGACGAAGGTCGAGGCGATCTCCCGGCCACCGGCCGCCTTGATCGTGGACAGCTGCGGCTCGACCACCCAGGCCGCGTCGATCTCGCCCTTCTCCAGGGCCGCCGGCATGGTCGGGAACGCCATCTCGACGAAGTTCAGCGCCTTGTCGTCGCCGCCGGCCTTGCGGACCGACTCGCGGGTCACGGTGTCGCCGATGTTCTTGAGGGTGTTCACCGAGATCTTCTTGCCGGCCAGGTCCTTGGCCGTCTTGATCGGGCTGTCCGCCTTCACGACCACGGCGCCGAAGTCCTTGCCGGCCTCGCCGGTCGACGAGACACCCGCGGCCACCGCCTTGATGGGCAGACCCTTGGTCTGGGCGATCATCAGGGAGGTCAGGTTGCTGAAGCCGAACTGGGTCTGGTTGTTCACCACACCCGGCACGATCGCGGCGCCACCCTGACCGGCCTCCAGGGCCAGCTCGATGTTCCGGTTCTTGAAGAAGCCCTTCTGCTGACCCAGATAGATCGGGGCCACGTCGACGATCGGGATGACGCCGACCTTGACCTGGTCGGCACCGCTCTCGGTCTTCGCCCCACCGCCGGAATCGGAACCACAGGCCACCAGGGAGCCGGCGAGCGCAGCCGCCGCGAGCCCCGCGAGAAGTCGCCGCATATTTACTCCTTCGAAATGTGTGCGCATGACGAACGTGAGTTCTCATGGAGAACGCTATGATGTGCCCCGTGTCACGTCAACGATTCGGGTCGATCATCTGATGCCGCGCGAACCGTACTACGTTCAGTCGCTGGAGCGCGGCCTCGCGGTGATCCGCGCGTTCGACGCACAACACTCCGAGCTCACGCTCAGTGACGTCGCCCGGGTCTGCGGCCTCACCCGCGCCGCCGCCCGGCGGTTCCTGCTCACCCTCACCGACCTCGGCTACGTACGCACCGACGGGCGGCTGTTCTCGCTGGCCCCGCGCGTCCTCGAACTCGGCTACTCGTACCTCTCCAGCATCTCGCTGCCCGAGGTCGCCGAACCCCACCTCGAACGCCTCGTCGCCGAGGTCCGCGAATCGTCGTCGATGTCCGTGCTCGACGGTGACGATATCGTCTATGTGGCCCGTGTCCCGACAAGTAGGATCATGCGGGTCGCGATCAACGTCGGCACCCGATTCCCGGCATACGCCACCTCGATGGGCCGCGTGATCCTCGCCGGCCTGCCCCCGGCCGACCTGGACGCCTACCTGGCCCGGGCCCGACTCGAGCCGCTCACCGACCGGACCCTGTGCACCCCCGACGCACTGCGCGCCGAGCTCGCCCAGGTCCGCCGGCAGGGCCACGCGATCGTCGACCAAGAACTCGAGGAGGGGTTGCGGGCCATCGCGGCCCCGATCCGCGACCGCTCGGGCACCGTCACCGGCGCCGTCAACGTCTCCATCCACGCCGCCCGAGCCACCGTCGACGACATCCGCGAACGCATCCTGCCGCCGCTGCTGGCCGCCACCGCCGCCATCGAGGCCGACCTGAAGATCGCCGCCCGCCGCCCCGTCGGCTGACCCACCCGTCCGCGGCGCTCACCCCTCCGCGGTGCTCGCCCTTTCCGCGGTGCTCGCCCTTTCCGCGGTGCTCGCCCTTTCCGCGGTGCTCGCCCTTTCCGCGGTGCTCGCCCTTTCCGCGGTGCTCACCCCTCTGCGTTGCTCACCCTTTCCGCGGCGCTCACTCCTCCGCGACCGCTCGCCCGGCCGCTGTTCGGCTCCGTCCGCCGCCGGTCCGTCCGCCTCGATCGGGCCGCCTGCCTCCGGTGACGTTTCAGGCAGCAGCGGCGCTGTCATTGTCGTGCAGGAGGTGTGCGGAACCCGGTATCCGCTTGGCGGCGTACATCGCGGTGTCCGCCCGGCGCAACAGATCCACCGGATCGTCGCCCGCTGTGCCCCCGGCGATGCCGACGCTCGCCCGCACGCGCAGCGGTTGTCCCTCCACGATCACCGGCCCGTCCAGCCCCGCCAGCACCCGGTCCGCCACAGCGGCCGCTTCGGCTTCCGTCGTCCCCGGCAGGACCAGCACGAACTCGTCGCCACCCAGCCGCGCCGCCGTGTCCCCGGGCCGAATCGCCGCGGTGAGCACCTCCGCGACCCGGGTCAGCAGCAGATCTCCGGCCTCATGCCCGAACGTGTCGTTGACCTGCTTGAACCCGTCCAGATCCAGCAGCGCCACATGCACGGCGCTCGCCCGCTCACTGACCGGCCTCCTGCCATCGGCCCGTCCGTCGCCTGTCCGTCCGCCTCCTGTCCGTCCGTTGCTCGCCTGCTTTTCGTCGGCGCGCTCGTAGTCCGTGCGCTCGTCCATCCGCTCGCCAGCCGTGCGCTCGTTGTCCATCGGCCCGTCTGTCAAGCGCTTGTCGTCCGTGGGCTTGTCGTTCGTGCGCTTGTCGTCCGTGTGCTCGGGTGGCGCTGTCGGCTGCAGGGACTGGGCCAACCGGCGCTGGAAGAGGGCGCGGTTCGCCAGGCCGGTCAGGGCGTCGTGCGTGGCGGCGTGATCGAGTTCCCCGAGCAGCCGGCTGTTCTCCCGCAGCGCCGTCATCTGCCGGTAGGCGACCATCCCGGTCAGCGCCACCGCGGTGAACGCGACCGCCACCATGTCGGCGGACCGCTGCCACGCGGTCACCAGCAGCAGCCCGTCGACGGCCGCGACCGCCGCGTACGGCAGCATGCTGTACGGCCGCTTGCGGAACCCCGCGCGTGGCACCGGCCGCCACTGCGCCTCCGCCGCCTTCGCCCCCAGCCACAGGACGAGCGGGATCTGAACCTGCGCCACGAACAACCGATCCCCGGCCATCGCGGCCAGTGGCTGGAGCATCGGCGCGAACGCACCCAGCACGGCCGCCGACGCCAGCAGCCGCAGCCCCCGGCCGTCGATCGCCGAATACTCCGACATCACCGCCTTCGCCAGCGCGAACACGGTCAGCACGGCGAGCACCGTGAGCGCCAGCGACACCAGGAGCTGCGGGGTGAGCCCGGCCCCCAGCGCATGCCGGGTCCCGAAGTGCCAGCCGAACACCGCCGCGGCCAGAGCGACGGTGCCGGCGTCGAGCGCGACCAGCGCGGCGGCCCCGGGACGCCCCGTACCCGTCGGCAGCCGGACCACCGCGACGATCACGATGATCAGAGCGCAGGCCCCGAGGATCAACATCCAGGGCCCGGTGTACGAGTCACGCCCACCCGGATGCGCCAGCACATCAGCGGCCTGCGCCATCTGTCCCGCAGCGATGACCGCCGGCGCCGGAGCGAGCCGCCGCCAGAACCGCCGGGTCGGCGCACCCAGGCGCGGGTTCCGTGACACCGATCCGAACGCCGCCGACGTCAGCGCCCCCGACAGCGGGATGGCCGCCCACAGCAGCCAGGCCGGCCCGACCGGCCACACCACGGTGACCCCGAACCAGACCGCCGACATCACAAGAAGCGCAAGGCACGCCCGGCTGTACTTGTTCACGACTTCCTACTCCCCGCCAACTCAAGCGGAGAGCACATCGGCGACCCGGCGGAAAAGTTGAGCGCTCAACTTCCACAAGGCGCGCTGGTGCCAACCACCCGCGCGGACTCGACCGGTGCGTGGCCTCGGGGGTATGGGTTGCGCGGGCTGTCCCGCACGCGGCCGGGCGGGAAGCTCGGGACGACCGGGCTGCGGACTTCGGGAGGGTGCTCAACTCCGGGCGTGCGCGACCGAATGTGACCGGCGTGCCGAGACTTGTGCGTGTCCCCGGGTGGCTGGCCTGGCTGATGTGCGGGCTGGGCGCGGCTGTCGCGTACACCGTCATGCCTTATGGATGGGTCTCCCTCGTCGTCTCCACCGCCATCTCGGCCGGATCGTGTGCGGTCATGGTCGTCGGCACCCGCCGGAATCGCCCGGCCGCCGCCTGCAACTGGTACCTGTTCGCCGCCGGTGTCGCCACCTGGATCCTCGGCGACGTCGTCTACGCCGTCCAGATCCTGGTCGGTGGCGCGGCCGCCTTCCCCTCGTGGGCCGACGCCCTCTATCTCGGCGCCTACCCGATACTCACGGTCGCCCTCTTCCGCCTCACCCGCGAACGCCTAGCCGGAGGCGCCTACCTCCGTGGCAACCTCATCGACTCCGCGATCATCGGCGTCGGAGTGGGCATCGTCTACTGGACATTCATGATCGAGCCGGTCGTCACCGACTCCTCGATCCCGGTCCTCATCCGCATGGTGACCGCTGGATACCCCACCGTCGGCGTGCTGCTCTGCGCCGTCATCACCCCGATCCTGCTGCGCCGCGGCCCGCGCAGCCCCAGTCTCTGGCTGCTCACCGCCGGCAGCGCCATCACGCTCGCCGGCAACATCTCCTACACCCTCCTGCCCCACGCCGTGGATCCGATCTACCTTTACGCCGGATACCTCGTCGCCTACGCCTGTTGGGCCGCCGCTGCCGCCCACCCGTCGATGGCCCGGCCGATCACCGGCGACCGCGACAGCCTGGGACGCAGCCGTCTGCTCGTCCTCACCGCCTCCACCCTCCTGGTCCCCGCCGTCCTGCTCGTCCAGGGCGAACACGGCGGCGGCCACGTCAGCTGGGCCGCCGTAGCCGTCGGCTCGATGGCCCTCTTCGTCCTCGTCGCCACCCGGATGAGCGGATACATCTCCCGGGTCGACACCCAGGCCCGCCAGCTGCGCGACCTGGCCATGCGCGACGACCTCACCGGCCTGCCGAACCGCCGCGACTTCGAACAGCGCGCCGCCCTCGCCGTCGCCACCACCTCCTGTCACATGATCATGATCGATCTGGCCGGCTTCAAACACGTCAACGACCGTCTCGGCCGAGCCGTCGGCGACCAGGCCCTGGTAGCCGTCGCCGACCTGCTCCGCCAGAGCCTCCGCGACGGCGACGTGGTCGCTCGCATGGGCGCCGACGAATTCGCCGTCCTCGTCCACGACACGCTGCCCGACGACGGCCAGATCGTCGCCGGCCGTCTCGCCGAGGTGCTGCGACACCCCGTACACGCCGGTGAGCACGAACTGCTCCTCAACGCCCGCCTGGGCGTCGCCTCCTCCGCTCTCCCCGCACTGCCTTCTACCTTCTCTATCGCCGCCGGTGACGCGAACGGTTCTGTCCCCGCCGCCTCTCCCGCTGTGCCGGGCGTCTCACTCGACGGCGCGGCCGAACTGATCCGCCGCGCCGACACGGCGCGCTACGCTGCGAAGGCGAGCGGAGGCCAGCTCGTCGAGTACACGCCGGAGCTCGACGAGCGCGCCGAAGCCGCCGAACGGCTCGGCGCCGACCTGCGGCACAGCCTCGACGACGGCGACTTCCAGGTCGTCTACCAGCCGATCATCGACCTCCGCGACGATCGCACGGTCGCCGTCGAGGCCCTGGTGCGATGGACCCATCCGGTGCGTGGCCCGGTCAGCCCCGCCGCGTTCATCCCCGTCGCCGAGGACAACGGCCTCATCGTCGAACTCGGCGAGTGGATCATGCGAACCGCGTGCCGGCGGCTCGCCGACTGGCGTACCACCCTGGGCTCTGACGCACCGCTCTACATCAGCGTCAACGTCTCGCCGCGCCAGCTGAGCGAACCCGGCTTCCCGGCCGTCGTGCTCGGCATCCTGGCCGAGACCGGTCTCGAACCGGCCGCCCTGCTGATCGAGGTGACCGAGACCGCCATCTTCGGCGGCGGCACCGCCGTCGAGGCCGTCGAAACCCTGAACCGGGCGGGCATCCGCATCGCGCTGGACGACTTCGGCACCGGCCACTCGTCGCTGGGCCTGCTCCGTACCGTGCCGGTCGATGTTCTGAAAATCGACAAGTCTTTTGTGGACGAAATCACCGAACCGGGGCGACGCGCGGTCATCGTCGACGCACTCATCCACGTCTGCGCCGGCTTGGAGCTACGCGCTGTCGCGGAGGGGGTGGAGACCGCGGAACAGGCCGATTACCTGCGGGAACTCGGGTACCACTACGCGCAGGGATACCATTTCGGGCGTCCGGTCGCCGACCCGATCACCCCGGCGGCCGAGACCCTCCCGGTCTGATTCTCAGATCATCGAGAGAGGGTAGGCGGCATGCGCTGCCAGGGAAGCGGGTCGGTGATCCGCCGCAGCATCGGCATACGCGTCTCAACAGCGGCGACAGCAACTCGGCAGAGCGATGAATTGATGTCCACTACCCGGTGGCGCCGGGCATCCGGTGCCACGGGGCCGGATCAGTGATCCGATGCCACCACCAACGGTCCGGCACGGGGCCGGTGAGGGAGGCGAGTGCCTGACCCCCGTCGTCCACCGTTGCTTCCGCGAATAGTCGGTCCACCTCGATCAGTGCGGCCATGAAGGCGGTCCTGGCGGGTTCTGGTAGTTCAGGTTCAGCGGCGGCCAGAGCATCGCGGTTCTCCAGACCCTCCCGGTAATAATCGGGTGGATACCAGCCGTCCGGCGGCCATCCGGAGACGAGCCGCACCACCATGGACTCCCAATACGAAAGGTCGCCGATCGGCGACTCGGTGGCTGATCCTGGCACCGTTCTCAGCTGATCGGTGATTGGCGTCCGCATGTGAAATTCGTGGATCACCTCGGGGAGGGGGCGGACCGGAACGCCGGAGAGGGTCGGTATCACGCTTTCTACGGCCGCGACCCGACGACCTGACGACAGCAGATCCCCGTTCTCGTCCTCGTCGAGAAGGCGGGCGCGAGTACGCTGCCCGTCCGGCCCGACCAGCCAATAGGCGCTGGGCGGCAACGGTACAGATTTGTACGCGACGACAGTGTTCAGGCGAGCCGCCATCCAGGCGGCAGCATCGGCCTCGGACGGTGCCGCGACACTGTCGTCGAAGTAAATGTCAAGGTGAAGCGGAAAGTCGCCATCCAGACGCGTCAGCGTGCAACTGATGGGAGCGGCCCAGTTTCGCTCGTCCTCGCCATCCTCGCCGACGTCGATCGCCGTCGCCGGAAGAGACAACATCTCGGCGAGAACGTCTGCGAGTAACGACTGGTCGACTTCTCGTCGAAGGAGGAGAAGATAGCTCACTGCTGGTACGTCCCGTCGTATATGGCCTTGGCCTTGACGATCACATGCGGATTCTTGAGGAATCGGGGGTTGAACTTCAACTGTGGTGCCGCATCCGGGTCGCCATTCGCCCTGGCGATCTCTCTCAGCGCTGCGTACTCATTGCGATCCAACTTTGCGAGACCTACACCGGAATCCGGGAACAAGCGGCCACCTGGCTCCACGCCATAGGTGCGGCCGTTGACTTTGTACCGACTGTCCTCCCCTATCCATTTGGCCTTACCGGCGGCGATGTCAGCTACATCTTGAGCCGCCACGTTCTCGAATGTTCGCAGATAGACGCTGTTATGTTCCGCAGGCTGGCCGGAGCGGACGCCGGAGAGGGTATGCCGGGCATGCGGAAGCCTGATCACGCCCCACCGTTGAGCTGGACCGTCAACGGAGTCGGCGACCGGGAAGGTCGGCTCGTTTCGGCCGGCAGGGTCGGCGGTTACGAACGGGGTGGCACCGTCGGTCATCGGGGTGGGGGTGGCGTCGCCGTTTACGACCAGGGTGTCCATTCGGATTACGTCGCCGGGGACGTCCAGGCCGGAATGGCTCTTCAGTGGGAACGTGCTCACCTGGCGGGTCTGGGGGTCCAGGTAGAGGATGGTGCCGTTCTGGTTCACCGCGGCGAAAGCGTGGGTGCGGCCCGCCTGGTCCTGGGTTTCGATGAACGCGAAAGCGCCGTGGCCCAGCGACGTCAAATGGGTGCGCAAGCCGATTTCGGCCATCTTCACCTGGACCCGGGCGTCGTCGGGATCCAAGGTGCTCGCATCGGTCAGGCCCTCGAAACGGCCGCCGACCGTGTCCTCGATGCGGGCCGTCACGCCGTCCTCGGCGCCGATCGGGCGGGACGGGTCGCCGTTGTGGTAGCCGTCGAACGTTCGCGGGGCCGACACCCTCGGGCGGGCGTGCATATAGGAATCGAACAGCGACAATACGTTGTCGCCGCAGTTGTTCGAACGGGTCGGGTCGAGTTCGGGGCCGCCGTCGTTCTGCAGGGCGAACCATGTGCCCTCGCGCGGGTCGGCGTGCCGGACGATGTCGCCGTTCTCGTCGCGGGGCATGGCGCGTTCCAGGTCGGTCTGGTGCACCTTCAGCGGGGGCCGCAGACCGCCCCGCCGGTTGTACGGGCGCGATCGATCCGACGGGGGCGGGCGATCGTTTCCGGTCAGCGCGGAACTGTCGGTGGTCTCCACCGGGCCGGGGGCCAGCTCGCTGGCGCTGTCGTTGGCGAACTCCCAGTCACTGCCGGTGAGCAGGACGTCGTCCATCGGACCGTCGTTCTCGATGGCACGAGCCTGGTCGAGGAGGTTGTCGGACTCCCGCTGCAGGCGGGTGGCGTCGATGTCCGCGGCAGCCGACTCCACGAGATCGTGGCCGTTGGCGAACCGTCGCCGGTCCTCCGCGTCGAGAGCCCTGTCGTTGGCCTGTTTCCGCAGCTCCTGGGCCATCTCCTGCCGGTGCGTGCTGGCGATTCGCTGCCGCCGCTGCTGGCCCTCGTAGAGGTAGTTCTCCCGGGCGCGCGCATCCGCCGCGTCCCGATCGTCCGTCACGGGCGGTGCCGGCGTCGGATCCGGTGCCGGCGCGGTCTGCGCGAGCTTGGCGTCATGGTCCGGATCAAGAACGGACAGCGGATCCTTGACGGGGCTGGCCATGGAATCCGGGTCCAACACCGACAGGGGGTCGAAAACCGGGCGGTTCGGTGCGGCGTCCCTCGAGGGAGACGATTCCGATGAGGTACGGACGGAGTCGTCCACGATCGGAGCAGGAGCCGGAGGCGCCGCTTCCGGGCGGTCGGTCGGCTCCTCGGGCCGCACACCGTCGAAGTCCGGTGCCGTGTCCGTGCGGGTGGTGAGCTCGTCCGGCCGCACGTTGTTGAAGTCCGGCTCCACCGGCGCCGGCTGGACCGGAGCCGGATCAGGGTCCGGCGCGGGTGACGGTGCCGGGGCCGGATCAGGGTCCGGCGCGGGTGACGGTGCCGGGGCCGGATCAGGCGAAGGTGCCGGTGACGGATTGGGTTCCGGCGCGGGGGTGGGTGCGGGTGACGGATCGGGTTCCGGAGCGGGTGAGGGCGCCGGGGCCGGATCAGGCGAAGGTGCCGGTGACGGAGCGGGCTCCGGCGCGGGAGCGGGTGACGGAGTGGGCCCCGGCGCAGGGATGGGCTCCGGCGCGGGAGTGGGAGCCGGGGCCGGACCGGGAGCCGGAGCCGGCGGCGGAGGCAGCGGCGACGGCTGAGTGCTGACCGGCGGCTGCTGAAGCGCCTGCTGCTGCATCTGATAGGCCAGTGGTGGCGGAGGCGGCGCGGCGCGGTTGCTGTAGAACGGCGCCGGCGGGGTGTTCGGGGCGGCCATCGGGTTGCCGCTGCCGTCGACCATCAGCGCGTTGAGCGCGACCACGTTGCCGGGGTTCGGGGAGCCGTCGTGGCCGTACAGGGTGCGGGTCTGGGCCAGGGAGAAGTTCGACGAGTCGGCGTACCGGCCGCTCTGCGGATCGACGAACAGGATCGTGCCGTTGTGGTTGACGGCGTTCCAGGCATGGGCGCTGCCGTCGCCCCACACGTTGATGATCACGGCCGTGGAGCCGTGCCCGCCCATCGCCAGAGTGTCGATGATCTGCTGGAAGCCCTGGTCGACCGCCGCCTTCACCACGGACGGCGGACGCGGGTCGGTCCGGACGTCACCCTGGTAGGGCGCCAGCTGGGTGAAGCCGCTGCCGGTCACGTGTTCGGCGCGCAGATGGCCCTGGTACTCGCCGACGTGCCTGTCGACCTCGCCGATGCCGTAGGTGTCGATGGTCCGCGGCGCGGACACGGTCGGGCGGCCGTGCAGGTACGTCTCCAGGAACGACAGGGCGCAGTCGAGACAGTTGACGCCCCGGGTCGGGTCCGCCGATGGGCCGCCGTCGTTGAGGAGCCGCAGCCACGGACCCCGCGGGTCCGGATTGCGGACCGGCTGATGGTGGGCGTCGCGGGGGACGGCACGCTCCAGGTCCGCCTGATGGATCTTGAGGGGTACGCGGAGCCCGCCCCCGACCCGGTAAGGCCGGGAGTGGCGCGAGTTCGGGCGCTGGGCCGGGCCGGGGATCGCCGACTGGTCGTTGCTCCAGATCGGGTCACCGGACAGGACACCCCGGTCGGTGTTGGCCGGGAGGAAGCTCGACGAGTTCGTCAGGTTCCACTGGCCGGCCAGCACCGAGTGCGGGTCCTTGACCAGGGTGTCCAGCCTGCTGCCGGCGTCCCGCGCGGCCCTGCGGTGGTCGGCCTCCTGTTTGAGCGCGTCCCGTACACCGCGGAAGTCGAGGTTGCGTGCCGCTCGCAGAGCATTGCGCCGGGCGTCCTCCGCGTCGGCGCGTTCCTGGGCGACCTCCGCGGTCAGGGCCTGATGCCGCAGGTGGTACATGTCCCGGGCGAAATCCCGCTTGTTCAGCTCGAACTCGGCGAAGTACTCCCGCTCACGCTGGTCGTCCACGGCGGTCCGCGGCGGCATGTGGAACGGCACCGACACGGGGCTGGTCCCGGCAAACGACGGATCAGCACGCACGGGATCAGCACGGCCCGGATCAGTGCGACCCGGATCAGTGCGGCCCGGATTCGGCTGACCGGGCGTCTGCGCCGACGGCCCGGTCTGCGTGCCCGGGTTGACCGGTCCGGGCTGTCCGGGAGCTGCGGTGTCCGGCCGTGCCGGAAACACCGTCCCCGGCGAGGTCGTGCCCGCGGGCGGTGCGGTGGTCGTCGACGCCGCTGGAGAAACACCAGGAGAGACGGACGAATCGCTGCCGCGCGTGCCCGTGTCCGGATGGTGCGGAGATGCGCCGTTCGGAGTGGATCCCGCGAGAGGGGTTCCGTTGGCGGGCGAGCCCACGGAAGGGCTCGTGGAGGTGGCCGGGCTCGTGGAAATGGGGAGGCTGGGCGAAGGAGAAGGGCCGGACGACGGGGAAAGGCCAGGCGAAAGTGAAGGGCCGGACGATGAAGAACGGCTCGGCGAAGGTGAAGGGCCGGGCGATAGAGAAGGGTTGGACGAAGGTGAAGGGCCCGGCGATAGAGAAGGGCCGGGGGAGACAGCCGAGCTGGGGGCCATGGCCGGCCCGGTGGTGGCGATCGTCGGGGAGCCCGCCGGTCCGGCGTTGCCCGGGGGCGGCGCGAAGGTGACCGGTGCGTTGGTCTGCGCGTTCGCGGCAGGGGGAGCCCCGGCCGAGGCAGGTGCCGTCGACGTCGGGGCGCCGGGGCCGGCGGCGGGAGCGTCCACCGGCGGCGCGACCGATGACAGCGTGACATCGCCGGGCGACGATGCGACGTGGCCGGCCGCAACCGTCGGCCCCGTGTCGGTGGCGACGGGGGGAGCGGTGACAGCGGAGGCCGCCGCCGAGGAGAGGCCAGGGGTCGCGGAGGCAGCCGGATGACCCGAGAACGAGGAATCGGCAGCCCCGGCGAAGGAGGAAGCAGAGCCCGCGGAGGAAGCAGCGCCCGCGGAGGAAGCAGCGCCCGCGGAGGAAGCAGAGCCCGCGGAGGAGTGGGACGAGGCCGAGGAATAGGAGTCGGCCGGGAAAGGCGAGTGCGAGCCGGAGGACGACGTCGAGGGCGAGCCGCCCGACGAAGGAGAACCGGGGGAGGACGACGAATGCGAGCCGCCCGGCCCGAGGTCCGGAGAACCTCCCGTGGGCAGGCCGGACAACGAGGTGCTTCCACCCGTACCGGCTGGGGAGGAAACCGGAACCGGCGACGGACCCGCCGCCGGACCGTCGATCTTGAGGTCTCCGTCGAAGCTCGCCCCGAAGTCGGAGAACGACTGCCTCGTGTTGCCGACGGCCGAGCCGGCGGCGCCGGAGGTGCCGGCCTTGGCGAGGTCCTCGAACGACGGCAGCTTGCCACCGGCCGCCGAGCCGCCCAGCTCCCCGAGGACCTCAGCCGCCGCACCGCGGAACAGCCCGCTCCGGTTGCCCGCTCCCACCATCGCGCCGTGCGCGGAAGCGCCGCCCGCGGCCCCCGCGACGGTGGATCGGCCCAGGTCACCGAGGTCGATGCCGTCGGAGTGCCCGGCGCCGGCCTGATACCCCTGCACGGCGAGGTTGGTGAGGAACTCCTCGCGGGCCTCCTCCCGGCCCTCCTTGAGCGCCTTCTTGCCGAGGTTCTGCAGGCCCTTCTTGGTGAGCAGGTCCTTGCCGGCGCGTTTCGCGGTCTCCTTGACGGTCGCCTTGATCGCCTTCTTGGAGAGCTGTGCGATCAGCCGTTTGAAGATCTGCTGGATCGCCATCCGGGTGGCCGCGATCAGGCCGCCGGCCGCGGGCGAGGCGGCGCCGAGGGTGAGCGTCACGGTGACCGCGAGACCGATCAGCTCCATGACGAAGAAGCCGAGCTCGATCCACGCCTCGAGTTTCGCGGCCTCGATGTCCTGGGCGCACTCGTCGACGACCTTGCCCATCTCGCCGGCGAACGCCACGAGCGCGTTGAGCGGGGCCTCCTCGCCGTCGGCGACCTCTTTCCAGGCGGCGACGAACGCGTCGATCGTGGTGCCGCTGCCGCCGTACGCCGCGATGAACTGCCCGGCCGCGTCGGCGGCGTCCTGCCGGGGCGTGACCATCGCGTCGACCAGGTCGTACCACTGGTCGGCGAGGTCCCAGGTGGTCTTCTCGTTGCCCTCGGGCCAGTCGAAGCCGACCACCCATTCGAGCGCCTCGTAGGCCCACCCGGGCAGGTCCCAGGGGGAGTAGTCGAGCGGGTGCGGGATCGGGCTCGGCAGCATCGTCATACGGTCAGGCCTGGTACGACGTGGCGACGACGGACGCGGCGCGCGAGTCGGCGGCCTCGTTGTCGGCGACGGTCTGCACCGCGGCCTCGCCGATGCCCTCGACGTAGCCGGCGACCTTGCCGAACGCCTCGACGAACCTCTGCACCATCGGCCCGTAGTCCTTCTGGAACGCGGCGCCGATCTCGTCGCGGCCCCACGGCTGGGCGGCGCTGCCGGCGGCGATCTCGGCGACGTGGCCGTTGCTCATGCCGACCAGCCGGGCGCCGGCCGCGGAGAGGTCGCGGCCGCTCGCGGTGGCCCGCGGCGCGTCGAGGTACAGCTGCTCACCGGCCATCGTCGTCACCCGCCTCGCGCATGATCCGGTCCTGCCGGGCGAGCAGGTTGCCGAAGTCGCCGTCGCGCAGGAACCTGGCGGCGGCCGAGCCGGCCGGAAGGTACTCGCCGACCATCTCCTGCACCCGGTCGCCGGTCTTGGCGACGGCCCGCTCGACGGTACGCAGAATCGTGCGCGCCAGCTCGTCCGGATCGCCCCGCCGGTAGACGTCGCGGCTGAGCCGCAGGTCGATCAGCTGGCCGCGGGCGCCGACGGTGGCCCGGACCGTCCCGTCCGCCGACTCCTCGGTGACCGCCAGCGTGGACAGGCGCTCCTGGATGTCGTCCAGGCCCAGGCGCAGGCGCTGGTACTGCGACACGACGTCGTCGAACCGTGCCCGGAGAGCGTGGTTCACGTCCCGATCGGCCTGTCTGCTCACGGCTGTCTCCCCGAGGACTCGCGAATTGACGGCAAGAACCTACCAGCCGCGATCCGTCCCGGGGCTCCGCCGAGTGACCGCCGGGGGGTGCCTCTAAGCTCGCAGTCCGGGGACCGAAGGGGGCGGGCCAGGATGATCACACGGACCGAGGCGGAGCGCATCGCCGTCGGCTGGGCTCATCGGCAGTCGATCCAGCGGGGCTACCCGTGCGCCCCGTTCGTCGAGGAGCTGGCTCTCGGCTGGGCGGTGTCGATGGTGCTGCCGCCGGAGGCGCGGCCCGAGCCGGGCGCCGACCTGACCGCCGTCATCGACCGGGAGACCGGCCGGGTCTCGCACTGGCCGCCGGTGGACACCGGGCAGCTCGACCGGATCTACACCGAGCGCCGGGACGCCGCGGTCGGCGCGCACCGGACCGCCGATCCGCTCGCCGAGCTGTGGCGTGAGGCGTTCCGCCGGGTCACCCCGTCGGTGGCGGCGCATCTCACGCTCGGCGGCCGGCTCTTCCGGGCCCGTGGCGCCAAGGGCGACCAGGAGCTGCGTCATCATCCGATCGTCGCGGGGCTGCTGGCCGCGATCCCGCCGGGGCGCACGGTTCGCGGCGCGGCCCGGCACGCCGAGCTGCTGGTCGTGTCGGACGTGCTGGCCGAGGCCGACCGGACCCGGGCCGCGGCCGGTCTCGGCCCGCTCACCGTCGACGAGGCCCGTGCCCTGCTCGCGCCGGGCCGGTTCGAGACGTTCCACATCCGGGAGAGCGGCGACCGTCTCGGCGGGGAGCCCGCCGTGTTCTGTTTCACCTGTGCCGAGGTGCTCGTCGGCCTGCGGGTCGTCACCGAGGCCGAGCGGGCCCACCCGAGGATCCGGCGGCTGACCGCGGGGACCGATCCGGAGCCGGGCCGTTTCCCCGAGGACGTCGCGTGGGAGCTGGCGGCCGGCGACTGGCGCGGCGACCCGGAGTCGAGTGCCCGGCGCGGCGCAAGCCTGGTCGAGCGGATCGTGAGGTCGCGCGGGGCGGAGCACGCGCTGGCCTCGTTCCCGGTGGCGGAGGACGCGTTGCGCGAGTTCTCCGACGTGGCGTCGTTCCGCAACGGGACCGGCGACGCCCAGTGGGTGCGCTGGTTCCATCTGGGCAGCGGCAATCTGCTGTTCCTGGCCGACCCGCTGGCCGAGCTGGGCACGATCGTCGGCGCCCGGATGTTCCCGCTCGGGCGGGAGGGCTACGACGAGGCGGTGCTGGCCATCGACGAGCGGGGGCGGGTGTTCTCGCTGGATCAGGGCGGTGAGTGGTTCATCGCCGACACCCTCGACGACGCGATCGTCGCGCTGGCCACCGGCCGGCCGGCCGCCCGGATCCGTGACGACGGCACCTGGCAGGAGGAGTCATGATCACTCGCGCGGAGGCCGATGCGGTCGCGGCGGCGTGGGCCCGCTCCGAGTCGGCGGCCGGCGGCCGGGAGCACCGGGCGACGGTGGAGGAGTCCGGCCTCGGGTTCGCGGTGAGGACCGCACCGGCCGGCGGGGAGCTGTCGCCGTCCGGGGTCGGCACCGGCGTCCGGGTGATCGACCGCGCGACCGGCCGGGTGTCCACGTGGCCGAACTGGCCGTCCGGCACGCTGTGGGAGGTCTACGCGGAGCGGCGGGGCGAGGTCGTCGACCCGCCGCGGACCGCCGATCCGGAGGTCCAGCTCCGGCGGGAGATCCACCGGCGCGCGGCGCCCGGCGTCGCGGCCCACGCCACCGTGCAGGGCCGGGTCTACATCGCCCGCGGCGCCAAGGGCGATCAGAAACTCGACCATCACCGGCTGGTGCGGGAGCGGCTGGCCGAGCAGTCGCCGCAGGAGACGATCCGCGGCTGCGAGCGGCACGCCGAGCTGATCGTCTGCTCGGACGCGCTGCACGACGTGGACCGCCGCCGCGGGCTCGACGGCCTGCCGCCGCTCACGCTGGACGAGGCACGTGAGGTCCTCGGCGAGTCGCTCTTCGAGACGTTCCAGATCCTGGAGCCGGGCGCGGAGGGCGCCGGCGAGCCGAACACGCCGTGCCCGACCTGCTCGTACGTGTTGACCCAGCTGGCCCTGCTGCCGTGGGGCGCGACCGCCGCGCTGATCCAGGACGTCGCGCCGGAGCGGCCCAACCCCGATCCGGCCCGGTTCTCCGACCTGACCGCCGCGGAGCTGCTCAACGGCCGGTGGAAACCGGAGACACCGGCCCGCGTGCGGTACGGGATGGCCGAGGTGATGGCCGGTGACGTCGTCGCGGCCGTGGCCGGGGAGTTCCGCCACGAGCCGTTCCCCGCGGTGTTCGAGGCGTTCGCCCTGACCGGCAAGCTGCTGGTGAAACGCCGTGCGCCCGGCCGGGACCAGCGGGTCCAGCTCTTCGAGATCTGGTCGATGCCGGTCCGGCACACCGCCGGGGTGCTGCACGAGTTCGGCCGGGTGATCGGGGCGCGGCTGTTCCCGCTCGGCCGGGTCAACTTCGAGTCGGTCCTCGCCATCGACGAGCACGGCCGGGTCTTCCACCTGGACCAGGCCGGTGAGTGGTTCGTCGCCGACACCTACGTGGAGGCGCTGGAGACGCTGATCCAGGGGCGACGGACCTTCCGGGTACGCGACGACGGCACCTGGGGCTGATCCGCGCCGGAGCGGTGACGGAACCGTGGCCGGCTCCGGGGCGCGGGCACGCCGGCGTTCGGGAGTCCGCGCAACCGTCCGGGACCGTCCGGGCAACCGTCCAGCAACCGACGGATGACATCGTCGCAGCGTGACCGGAGCCCGTACCCCCGCATCCCGCCTCGTGAAAGCCGGCCTGGCGGCAGCCGCCGTGGTGCTCGGCGCCGGTGTCGCGCCGCTGCCGGCGAACGCCGACGGTCCCGGCTACGGCGGCAACGCCGACGCCCTCACCGTCATCTGGGAGGTGAACGCCCAGCGTCGCGGCCTGGCCGTGTACGCCGTCGGTTTCCGGGGCGGCTCGTCGGTGCGGGTCCGGATCGGCTCGGATGCCGAACGGACGGTCATCGCGGACCAGTACGGAGCTGTCGACCTGCTCTTCATCGCGACGATCGCCACCAGCACCTCCAAGGTCAAGGGAACCTGGAAGCTGGCCGCCGTCACCACACCCCTCACCGGCACTCCGGCGCCGTCCGGTTCCGCGTCCACACCGTCCGGTGGCCCCTCGGCGCCCGCCGGCGCCTCGACGGACGGCGGCGTCGCCGCGGTCAGCGCTGCCACCGGCGCGAGTGTGCTGGTCAGCGGGCACACTCCGGCCGGCGAGTTGCGGACGCTGATCGGCGCGGTCCCGCCGGAGATGACCGACCGGGGCGCCGCCGAGCTGATCCCGTGGGTCGTCGCCCTGGCCGGCTCGCTGATGGCCGGCCTCTGGCTGCGCCGCCGATACGCCTTCGCCGTCTCCGGCAACGTGCGCCGCTACCGGCACCCGGGTCGCCACCGCGCCTGATCCCGGCCACAGTGATCTTCGGCCTTCCTGACGGGACAAAGACAGGCGACAATCTGGGGTCGCCGAACGCCTTTGATCGCCGGGGGACCCGTAGTGACCTTCAACGGTTTCATCTCGTACAGCCATGCCGCGGACGGCAGGCTGGCTCCCGCCGTACAACGGGGCCTGCACCGCCTGGCCAAACCCTGGCATCGCCGGCGCGCCCTGTGGATCTTCCGGGACCAGACCGGGCTGGCGGTGACCCCGGGGCTGTGGTCGTCCATCCAGACCGCGTTGGACGGCTCGGAGTACTTCGTGCTGCTCTCCTCGCCCGAGGCCGCGCAATCGCGGTGGGTGAACCGGGAGATCGAGCACTGGATCGCCACCAAGTCGGCGAGCCGGATCCTGCCCGTGGTGACCGACGGGGAGTGGGCGTGGGATCAGGAGCGTCACGACTTCACCGAGGACTCGACGGCGGTGCCCGCGGCACTGCGCGGGGTGTTCACCGAGGAGCCGCTGTTCCTGGATCTGCGGTGGGCGCGGGGCAGCGAGCACCTCAGCCTGCAGCATTCCCGCTTCCGGGACGCGATCGCCCAGCTGGCCGCCCCGATGCACGGGGTGAGCAAGGACGAACTGGAAGGTGAGGACGTCCGGCACCATCGCCGGGCGCGCCGGCTCGGGTCCGGGGCGCTGGCGACGCTGCTGGTGCTGGCTTTGTGGGCGGTGCTGACCAGCGTGTCGTCGGTGCGCAATGCGGACCGGGCGACGGCCGCGGCCGCCGAGGCGTTGCATCAGCAGCAGGTGGCGGAGGTGCAACGCGGCAGCGCCGAGCGGTTCGCGCAGGAGGCGACCCGGCAGCAGCAGGTGGCGAAGGAGCAGCAGGCCCTGGCGGTGTCCGCGGCGAGCGAGGCGCAGCGGTCGGAGCAGTCGGCGCAAGAACAGCAATGGCTGGCGGATCAGGCGACCGCCGAGGCCCGGCGGCAGCAGCGGATCGCCGATCAGGCGGCGGAGCGGACCCGGCAACTGCAGCGGCTGGCGGAGAAGGCCGGCCGGCGGACGCAGCAGCTGGAGCAGGAGGCGCAGAAGCTGGCGGCGGAGGCGCGGCGGCTGACGAAGGTCGCCGAGGAGAAGCAGCGGGAGGCCCGGAAGGCAGCCGCGGAAGCCGCCGAGCAACAGGCCAAAGCCGACCAGCAGCAGCGGATCGCGATCAGCCGGCGACTGACGACGCAGGGCAAGGCGACGATCGGCAGCGATCCGAGGACGGCCCTGATGCTGGGAGCCGCCGCCCAGGAACTGACGCCCGACGCCGCGACCCGCAGCGAAGTCACCGGTGTCGTCAGCACGACGGCCTACGCCGGCACGATCAGCGACGTGACAGCGGCCGTCCACGGGCCGGACGGCGTCCTCGCGGCCCTGGGCGCCGACGGCAAGGTGTCGCTGTGGAACGTGACCGACCGGACGGATCCGGACCGGATCACCACCCTCGGCGACCCGGTCGCGGCCGACACCCCTCTGATGTTCAGCCCGGACGGGCGGACCCTGGTCGTCGTCGACCGGGAGGGCGGCGCGGTCCTGTGGGATGTGACCGACCGGCCCCGTCCGGTCCGGCTCGCCACGGTGGCGCCCGGTGGCCACGTGCACGCGGTGGCGTTCAGCGGGGACGGGACCACCCTCGTCACGGGCGACGGACGCGGGATCACGACCCTGTGGGACCTGGCCGACCGATCCCGGCCCCGGCAACTCGCCACGATGGACGAGTGGGCCCCCTATCCGGTGGCCGGTCTCGCGTTCAGCCCGGACGGCGCCACCCTGGTCGTGAACAAGACCCGGTTCGTCGGGGTCTTCGACCTGAGCGATCGGACCGATCCCGTCTTCCTCCGCGGGATGCCCGGCTTCAACATGGCGTCGATGGCGTTCGATCCGACCGGGTCGACACTGGCCGCCGGGGACTTCACCGGCGGGGTGGATCTCTACGACATGAGGGGTACGGCCACCGCCCAGGCCGGGCAGGACCGGATCGCGCCGCCGCCGACCCTGCCGCCCGAGGAGCCGAGCACCGATCCGTTCCGCCACCTGACCGGGCTTGCCGGCGCCGTCGACGCGATCTCCTACAGCGCGGACGGACGCCATCTGGCCGCCGGCGGCGGGCAGGGCACCGCGATGGTGTGGGACATGACCTACGCGGAGGGGCCCAGGCCGGTCATCACCGTGCGGGCCAACGGCGCGATCAACACGGTCTCCTTCGACCCGGACGCGGAGACACTGGTCACCGCCGACACGTCGGGCACGGCGACCCTCTGGACCGTCCGGCCCCTCGGGACTCCGGACCCGCTCGCCGCGCTCACCGTCGAGGGCGGGCAGATGCGGGCGGCGGCGTTCCGGCCGGACGGACGTTCCCTGATCGCCGCCGGTCCGGGCGGCACGGCGACCTCCTGGGACGTGACCGACCCCGCCCGGCCCGTCCGGGGCGCCGACCTGTCCCTCCACGACGCGGAGGTGCGGGCGGTGGCCTTCAGCCCCGACGGCCGTACGGCGGCGGCCGTCGGGCGCCAGGACGGACAGGTGACGCTGACGGAGGTGGCCCACCCGGACCGGCGGGTCGTGCTCCCGGGCCGGATCGAGCCCGCGGCGGAGACGAACGCGATGGCGTTCAGCCCGGACGGGCGCACCCTCGCCGTCGTCGCCGGCCCTGCCCGGCTGCTGCTGTGGGACGTGGCCGACCGGGCCCGCCCCGCCCTGCTGGCGACCCTGAGCGGCGTCACCTTCGGGGCGGCGGTGGCCTTCGGTCCGGACGGGCACACGCTGGCCACCGGCGGCGATCGCGGCTTGACGCTGTGGGACGTGACCGACCGTGCCACCCCCGTACGGGCCGGCACGCCGGCCGGCCACAACGGACTGGTGACCACGGTGGCCTTCAGCCCGGACGGGCACACCGTGGTCAGCGGCGGGTCCGACGGCCTGGCGATGCTGTGGGACATCACCGACCGGGCCCGTCCGCTCCGGCTCGCCACGCTGACCGGCCACCAGGGCGAGGTGGCCGCGGTGGCCTTCAGCCCCGACGGGCGCACCCTGGTGACCGGGGACGAGGACTCCGAACTGTTCCTGTGGGACACCGCCAACCCGGCCGGACCGATCCGGCTCGTCTCGCTGCGTGGCATCGGTGGCAAGGCGCGGGCGGTGCTGTTCAGGAGCGACGGGCGCACCCTGGCCGTCGCCGCCCGGTCCGACAGCCAGGTCGCGACCGTCACGCTGTGGGACTACGCGAAGCTGAACAAGCTCCGTGCCGACCCGGCCGCGTACGCCTGCGCCATCACCGGCCGCGGCCTCGGCGCCGACGAGTGGGCCCGTTACATTCCCGAGGTTCCGTACCGGCGTACCTGCACCGGCTGACGGCTCGCCGCCGGGCCTAACTCTCGTCCAGGTAGGCGGCCATCGCGATCGCGGCGGCCGCAGCCGCGTGATCCACCTCGGACACGGCGGCGGCCAGGATCGCGGCGTCGACGGGGGTGGCGGCGAGCCGCTCGACGCGGGCGCACGCGTCGGCCAGCGGCTGCGCGCCGAGCAGCGCGCTGGACGACTTGAGGGTGTGCGCCACCGCTGCCAGCCGGTCGTTGCCGCCGGTGGCGAGGGCGGTGGCCATGGCTTCCCGGCGTCCGTCGAGTTCGGCCAGGAACATGTTGACGGTCATCGCCACGAGTTCCCGGCCCTCGAGTTGCGCCTCGAGTTCGAGCAGCTGGGCGCGGGACAGGACGTCCGGCACGGCGGCGGCCGGGGGACTCTCCGGCTCGGCGGCCGGCGGGGGCTCGGTCAGGTACGGTTCGAGCGCGTGCCGCAGTTCCGGCAGGGTGATCGGTTTCCCCAGGTGACCGTTCATGCCGGCGTCCAGGCAGCGGGCCTGATCCTCGGCGAGCGTGGTCGCGGTCAGCGCGAGGATCGGCACCGTGCAGCCGGCCGCCCGGGCTTCCCGGGTCGCCTCGGGGCCGCCCATTCCGGGCATTTTCATGTCGAGCAGCGCCAGGTGGTATCGGGTCTCGCCGAGCAGCGCCGTCACGGCCGCCCGGCCGTCGGCGACGGTGTCGCACTCCACGCCGAGCACGCTGATCATCCGCTGCAGGACGGTCCGGTTGACGTCGTCGTCCTCGGCGAGCAGCACCCGGCCGGGCGGCAGCGGCTCGAGCGTCACCGGCGTGGTCCGCGGTCCCGCCTGGTGGCGACGTAGCTCGGCGGCGAGCCGGTCGAGCGTCACCGGGGCGGTCAGGGTCCCGCCCCGGCCCGGCGAACCGGTCGAGCCGATCGTGACGGTCCCGCCGGCCGCCGGACTCTCCTCGCACCGGACCACGAGACCGGCCCACTGCTCGTCGGAGTCCTGGCCGGGCCCGACCCGAACCGGTTCCGCTCCGGCCGCCGTGACCAGCCAGGACAGCGCCAGCCAGGAACGCGAGGTCGGCGCGGCGACGGCGACCCGCCCCTGGACTGGCGGCGCGGTCACCGGCACGTCCCGG
Source organism: Actinoplanes philippinensis (assembly GCF_900113015.1). Taxonomy (GTDB): domain Bacteria; phylum Actinomycetota; class Actinomycetes; order Mycobacteriales; family Micromonosporaceae; genus Actinoplanes; species Actinoplanes philippinensis. Next base: position 145,686 of record NZ_FONV01000001.1, on the reverse strand, counting down.
TCCGCAAATGCGTGCAACGGCAGGCGTACGCTCCACCGGAACCCTCCACCGGCCTCCGTGACCACCGTCGTGCCGCCGCCCGCCGACGCTGTTTCCTGCGCCGCACTGGTCCCGTGAGCCGGGAAGGCGTCGTGCCGCAGCGCCCGCGAGCCGTGGCCCGCGCCCGTGGCGCCACCGAGGGCGCCGGCCAGCCGATCGACGAGAGCGAGCTCGGCCGACTCCGGAGCGAACCCGGAACCACCCTGCGGCTCGCCGGTGGCGGTGACGTCGATGCGGTACGCGTCAGGGCCGTCCACCTCGGCGGTGACGACCACCTCGCCGGTCCCGGGCTGCCGCAGAGCGTGCCCCACGACCGAGGTGAGGATGCGCCGCAGCACCGCGGCGTCACCCCCGACCACCGCGGGCAGGCCCGGCGCGGGCGTGGCGAGAAGCAGGACCCCGCGCTCCCGGCACTCCGCGCCCATCGACTCTGCGGCGCCTTCGAGCACCTGCCGGAGCACCACCGGCCCCTCCGGCGCAACCGGCTCCCCGGTCTCCAGCCTGGCGAGCGCCGCCAGGTCGTCGGCCAGCGACTCCAGCCCCTGAGCGGTCCGCTGGATGTCGTCGATCGTCTCCTGGGCGGCGGCCGGCAGCGCCTGCGCGCGCAGCAGCTCGATGGCCGCTGTCACGGCGGCGGCGGGCGTGCGGATCTCCGGCCCGAGCAGCCCGAGGAGCCGGTCCCGGGAGCTTCCGGCGGTGGCGCTCTCCACGGTGATCAGGCGGCGCTGGGCACCGCACGTGCTCTCCAGCCCGGTGACGCGCACGGTGGCGGCGGCGCCGGGATCGCACCGGCACGGCCGTACGACGTCGGATCCGGCGCCCGCGTCGCGTACCAGATCGGGAAGGTTGCCATGGGCCGGGCAGTCCGGCCGGGGGCTGGCGTGCCGCCAACGCTCGTTGGCGACCAGGACGCGGCCGTCGTCGTCGGCGATCGCGGCCGGGTACGGCAGAGCGTCGGCCAGGCTACGTGCTGCGAAACTCATGCTCTGACCCCTTGCAGAACCGGCGTACGGCGTGTCCAGGCCCGGCCCTCGGCGACCGCGATCAGCAGCAGCGTGGGCAGCAGCGCGGCGGCCGAGCATGCGGCGATCTGGGCGGCCGAGCCGTGCCACAGCTGGATCAGGGCGACCTCGAGGACGGCTCCGGCCCAGGGGATCAGTGTCATCCAGGAGCGGCGGGCGAGGGCGGCGTTCGTCAGGACGGTCACCAGAGAGGTGAATCCGGCGACCCCGCTGAGCACCTGGACGAGCGTGGTGGCCCCGGCGTACCCGTCGCCGTAGAGGACGGTCAGCACCAGCGCCGGCACGATCGCCGCCACCGCCGCGCCGAGCAGGGCCGGACCGGCGACCGCGGCGCAGGCGCCGAGCAGCGTGCGGATCCGGCCGGGCCGGTCGTGGGCGGCGACCATGCGGGGGAACACTGCCGCCATCACCGCCGCGGGCAGCGCCAGGACGGTCTTGGCCACGGTCGCCGCGGCGACGTACGACCCGGACTCGGCACCGGCCAGGTGATGCCGGGCCAGGAACAGGTCGACCGTCGAGAAGAGGAACAGGCCGGTCACCGCGACGGCCGCGCCGCCGACCGCGCCGAGCCGCAGCGTGGTCCCGGATCCCGGTTCGCGGTCGCGGAGCAGGACCCGGACCGCGGCCGCCAGGGCGGCCACCTCGCTCAACAGGGTGGCGACGAGGGCGCCGGCGATGCCGAAGGGCACGGCCAGACCGACACCGAGGATCAGGCGTACGGCCGTCGCCACCAGGTAGGTGCCGGCCACCGCGGAGATCCGGCGGGCGCCGAGGAGCAGCCCGCGTGCGGTGGCGAGAAGAGCAGCGACGACGAGGTACGGGGCGAGCTGTGCCGCCTCGGCGACCCCGTCGAGGTGGAACCAGTCGCTGAGCAGCGGCGCGCCGAGCAGGGTGACGGCGCCGGCCGGCAGGCTCCAGAGCGTGACCGCCCGCAGCGTGCCGGCGGTGGTGGCCCGCCCGGCCCCGTGGGTGGCCGCGTGCGCCGAGGCGGCGGTCTGCAGCGCGCCCAGCGGGATGCCGAGCATCACCATCGCGGCGAGCAGGGCGCCCAGCGCTCCGTAGGCGGCCGGGTCGAGAAGCCGGCCGACGAGGGCGTGGAAGGCGAGGTTTCCGGCGCTCTGCACGGCCACCGCCACGGCGATCGGCCCGGCGGCCCGGAGGAGCGCGCCGCCGGCACGCCTGTGGTCGATCTGCACGTGATCCGTATCGGCCGGGCGGTCCCGAAGCTGCTGATTTCGTGGAGGCGGCCGCGATTCTCCCGAAGGTTCCTCGCATCGGCGCGCGACGGGCGTACTTATAGGTATATGTCCGGGAAAATAGCTGCTGAGCAGGTGAGCCGCCATGTCGCGGGCCGCGCCGAGATCAGGGACACGATCACGGCCGTCCTCGACGACGCCGGAACGGATTGGGCCTGGCAAGGGCCGGCCGGCGCACCGGAACGCTGGGTCGCCGACAACGGGCCCGCCGACCTGGACGTCTGGTGCGCGGCCGGCCGACAGTCGCCCGACCCGGTGGCGGCGCTCGCCCGGGCGTACCCCAGCGCCGTGATCGCCGACGCCGCCGACCCGCGCCGCCTGCGGCACACCGGCGTCGCGGTGGTCACCGACACCGGCCTCGGCGTGGTCGACTTCACCCACGGTGACCTGCGCGTCGGCCCGATCCTGCTGATCCCGGCCGCCGAGGTCACCGTCGACCCGGCCGCACACCGGCTCACCGGCGCGGCAGCCGTCGCCGACCTGCTGGTCCGCCCGGTGCTGCGCGGGCGGATCCCCGGCCCCGAACGTCTGGCCGAAGCCCGCGAGGCCTGGACCGCGGCCACCCCCACCGGCCGAACCGCGCTGGCCCGGCGGCTCACCGCCCAACTCGGCGCCGCGGTCGCCGCCGACCTGATCGCCGCGGCCGGCGGGGCGCTCCCCGACCCGCGGCTGCCCCGCCGCGCCCGTCTCCGGCTGGCCGCCCGCAGCCTCGCGCCCGCGACGATCGGCGCCACCTGGGCCCAGCGGCACAGCATCCGGCCGGCCGGCCCGTCCGCCGGCCCCCTCGGCCTCCGAACCCGCGGCGTCGTGGTCGCCCTGGTCGGAACCGACGGCTCCGGCAAGTCCACGGTCGCCGCCATGCTCGGCGACCGCCTGCGAAGCCGGGGCTTCCCGACATCCCAGGCCTACTTCGGCATGGCCCGCGGCAACCTGCCGGGAGTGGCCCTGGCCCGCCGCCTCCTCAACGTCGGCTCCACCGCCCCGCCCCTCGCCCTGGATGCCGCCGTGCCCCTCGCCCTGGATGCCGCTCCGCCGCTCGCCGTGGATGCCGGCCAGCGCCTGGCCCCGTCAGTCGGTCCGGCAGCGGATCATGGTCTGGCTTCGGCGGCTGGTCCGGCAGCGGATCATGGTCTGGCTTCGGCGGCTGGTCCGGCAGCGGATCATGGTCTGGCTTCGGCGGCTGGTCCGGCAGCGGATCATGGTCTGGCTTCGGCGGCTGGTCCGGCAGCAGGCCATGGCCTGGCCCCGACGGCCGCCTCGGAAGCCGGCCCGGGCCGAACCTCGACGGGCGGCCCGGTCGCAGCCGCCGCAGATACGTCCGGCCCACAGGCCCCGGTAGCCACTGCATCCGCCCTTGGATCAGCCAGCGAGACGGATACGACATCGGTTTCCGAATCGGGTCGGCCTACCGAGATGGAAACGAGTTCCGTTTCGGGCCGGATGGGCGAGATGAGAACAGGCTCTGGATCGGATCGGCCGACGATGGCGGTGGCTGGTACCGGGCCGGACAGCGAGGGCGTTGGGCGAAGGCCGGACGGCGAGGGCGTTGGGCGAAGGCTGGACGGCGACGGCGACGGCGGTGGGCGGAACGGGCCGGACGGCGAGGGCGGTGGGCGGAACGGGCTGGACCACAGGCGGCTGCGGCGGGTGGCGGCCTGGTATTACGCCGGCGAGTATGGCTGGCGGTATCTGCGTCACGTTCTTCCGGCGCTCGTTCGCGGGCGGGTGGTGATCGCCGATCGGTGGGTCTACGACCTGCGGGAGTCGCCGTGGCCCGGGTCGGCGGCGGCGCGGGTCGCCGAGGTGCTCGTGCCTGCTCCGGATCTGCTGGTGCTGCCGGATGCGCCGATCGACGTCATTCACCGCCGGAAACCCGAGCGCAGCGTCGCCGAACAGCGACAACAGCAGGAACGCTTCCATTCTCTGCTCGCCGAGAGCCCGGCGCGCTGTGCCGAGATGGTGATCGACACGTCCGGGCCGGCGTCCGGTGATCGAGTCGCGGACGTGGTCGCGGCTGTCGTGGAAGCGGCTCACCGCCCTCGTGGCCGCCGCCGCTGAAGAACGGTGGCGGAAGGCGGCAGCCAACCCGGCGTTGTGACGGCCGGCGACGTTTACCGCACGCCGCGACGGGTAGTCGCGCGACCATGACCACGAGGGAGCAGCGACCCTCACGCGAGGGAGCAGCGACCATGACGCCTAGGGAGCAGCTCGTGGAGCCGATCGGCGATCCTGACGACACCGGCGATTTCGCCGAAGAACACGAACTCACCGAGGTGGACGACGAGGCTCCGGAGGACGAGCCGGAAAGCCCGGACCGATGGACCGGTGGCCTCGACCGCGAAGGACCACCCTGACCGGTACCGCACTCGGACCACCCTGACCGGTACCGGACTCGGACCACCCTGACCGGTACCGCACTCGGACCATTGAGGCGCAAGGTGACGGCCGCCGCACCCTGGCTGCCGTCCGCCGTCGCTGTTCGCCGTCGCTTCACCGCCCACCGTTACCGCTCGCCGCCCGCGATCTTGTGGACCTCCGCGGAAAAGGGGGTGGCGGAAATCCACAAGATCGCGGGCAGGGTGAGGCGGACATGCTGAGCAGAGGGACCGGACGGAGTGAGGCGAGCATGCCGGGCGGTGGGGTCGGGCGGAGTCGGGCCGGCGGCGTAGGCCGGGCGGAGGGACCGGACGGAGTGGGGCGGGCCGGGCGGTGGGGTCGGGCGGAGTCGGGCCGGCGGCGCAGGCCAGGCGGTGGGGCGGGCGGCGCAGGCCAGGCGGTGGGTCGGGCGGAGCCGGACGGGCGGCGCGCGCCGGGCCGCGGGGTCAGGGCTCGAAACGGTAACCGACGCCGCGGAGGGTTCGGATGTGGCGGGGGGCCGAGGCGGACTCGCCGAGTTTGCGCCGCAGGTTGCCGACGTGGACGTCGATGATGTGGTCGTCGCCGAAGAAGTTGTCGCCCCAGACGTGTTCGAGCAGCTGGGGGCGGGTGAACGTGCGGCGTGGCGCGGACGACAGCAGGTCCAGCAGATCGAACTCGATCTTCGTCAGCTCGATCACCGCGCCGGTGCGGGAGACTTCCCGTACCTCCAGGTCGATGCGCAGGTCGCCGTATTCGCGGACGGCCTCGCGCCGGGCCTGGACGGTGGCGCGGGGGCGCCGTCGCATCGCCTGAATGCGGGCGGCCAGCTCGCGCGGGGAGAACGGCTTGGTGACGTAGTCGTCGGCGCCGACCGAGAGGCCGACCACCTTGTCCAGCTCGTCGGTACGGCCGGTGACCATGATGATGTACGCGTCGGTGAACTGCCGGATCTGCCGGCACACCTCGATGCCGTCGAAATCGGGCAGGCCGAGGTCGAGGATGGCGATCTCGGGCCGCTGCTTCTGCGCCTGTGCCACGGCTTCCTGGCCGTCGCCGGCGGGCACGACCTCGAAGCCTTCCTTCTCCAGCAGATGACGGCAGATCATCATGAACTCGGGCGAGTCCTCGACGACGAGCGCTCGTGGCGTGGTCACGGCACCTCCGATGGCGATGGAACGACGGGCAGATCTCTCATCGGCCGCGCGGGCGGAGATCCAAGGGTGCGGGGGTCAGGGATCCGGTGCGACCTCAGGCACGTCCGGCGGAACGCTCCCGGGCCTGGTGCAGCAGCTCGACGAAGCCGTACGCGTCGATCTCGGCGGCGGCCTCCACGTCGAGGACGGCGATCCAGCGGCCGGTGGCGACCGGGTTGTCGGAGAAGAGGGTCGCGTCGATGTCCGCGTCGTCGGCGCGGACGAACCGGGTCAGGGGCAGGCCGTTGACCTCGTCGGCGGCGAGCGCGTCGGCGTCGGCGACACCGACCACCTCGAAGCTGATGCACTGGGCGTAGAGGGCCTCGGACAGCCGCTCGACGACGGTGCGGACGGTGGCGGCGGAGCCGTGGACCGGGAGGATCAGGGTCAGGTCGACCCCGGACTGGCCGAGGCCCGGGACGACGGCGGCGGTGGCGGCGGCGGGGGCGAGGAGCTGCGAGTTCGTCATGCATTGAGGATGGCGGCCGAAGCTCAATCCCGGCTCATCCCGATGTCAAGCGGTGGGCAAGCCCTCCGGTGAGCGCCCGGTACGCGGCGGCGGCCCGGCCGGTGGCCTGTTCCCAGCCCATGTGGTCGCGCGCGGACTCCCGGCCGGCGACGGCGTACCGGCGCCAGGCCACCTCGTCGGTGAGCAGTTCGATCAGGGCGCGGGCCAGGGCCGGCGGGTCGGTGGGCGGCACGGACAGGCCGTTGACGCCGGGCTCGAGGACCGCGCGGACGCAGGCGACGTCGGTGCCGACCACCGGCAGGCCGACCGCCATCGCCTCGACCAGCGCCATCGCCGGCGGCGAGGTGGTGTAGTCGAACTTGAACGGCCAGGTGCCGACCTGGGCCGCGGCGAACTCGCCGAGCAGGTCGGGGACGGGTTCGGTGACGACGTCGATGGCCTCCCCGGCGGATCCGGCGCGGGCCAGGATGGCGGGCAGCTCGGGGCGGGGGATGAGGAGCAGGCGCAGCCGTACGCCCGGAACCCGCTCCCGGACCGTGCCGAACGCGTCGAGCAGCGTGTCGAGGCCGCGGACCGTCTCGGCCCGGCCGGCGAAGACGATCACCGGGGACTCCCGGTCGAAACGGGCCCGGCGCTCGTCGTCGGGGGCGCCGCACGCGTACCGCACGATCTCCGGCCCGCCCGGCCTGCCGAGCCGTTCCTCGACCCGCGGGTCGGGGGTGAGGATCGTGGTGACGCCGGCCCGGCGCAGCGCCGCGGCGGCCAGTGACGGTGGCAGCACGGTGGTGGCCGCGACCCGGGGCCGCAGCACGTTCGACGACCACATCTCGGTCAGGGTGCCGCGGCGCAGGGCGCGCGGGCCGGGCAGGGTGGGCCAGGCGTAGACGGTGAGCAGTTTGGGGTACGGCCGGAGCGCCGGATGCAGGGCGAGCAGCGGCCCGAGCGCGCCGGCGTGGACGTGCACCAGATCGGGGCGCATCCCGGCGAGCACTCCGGCCAGCTCCGGCGCCCGGCCCAGGGGGAACGTCTCCAGCGAGCCGCCGAGCTCGTGCGTCCCGGCGAAGACGTGACCGCCGTCGACGACGTGCGTGGTGATCAGATGATGCTCGCCGGGGACCCGCTGGACGGTCTCGGTGACGGTACGCCCCATCGCCTCCCGTCCGGAGAACTCGGAGATGACGTGGGCGACCCTCATGCGGGCACCGCCCGTCCGGCCGGGCGGAGGCGGCGCAGCACGTGGCCGAGCGCCCCGAAACCGAACTCGCTGATCTTCATGAGCCACATGCCGAGGTACAGCAGCGGGTGGGTGCGCAGGTAGCGGATGTTGCGCAGGTAGAGGGCGAACCGGTGCAGGATGTTGATCTGCCAGCGGAACGCCTCGGGGTGCTCCTGGGCGAACACGTCGGCCGTTCCGACGTACCCCAGCTTCTTCCTGAGGGTCTTGGAGAGCCGCAGCGGGCCCTCGTTGTGGAAGAGGAAGCCCCGGGTCCGCCCGACGCGGCAGCCGGCGGCGCGGACCCGCAGGTCGAGGTCCTTGTCCTCGGAGAAGATCATCCGCTCGTCATGTCCGCCGAGTTTCTCGTAGACGTCGCGGCGCAGGCAGCGCAGCGACTCGATCTGCTCGACGCCGTCGTAGCACTTCTTCTCCAGCCACTTGCACCGTGCCCAGAAGGTGGTGCCGAACGACTCCTCCGGGATGACCAGGGCGTCGTACCGTTCGGCGAGGAGCTCGGCGCACTCGCCGAGCAGGCCGGGCGTCACCGTCATGTCGGTGTCGAGGTGCAGCAGGATGTCGCCGGTCGCCTCGGCCGCGCCGCGCCGGCGCCCCTGCGCCATCGACCGGTTCTCCCGCAGGTAGCGGACGGCCAGACCGCGGGCGCGGTGCTCCTTCACCACCTGCGGGGTGTCGTCGGACGACCGGACGTCGTCGTTCACGACGATCTCGAAGTCACGGAAGTCGGAGGCCAGGAAGGAGCCCAGGAACTCGCGGAGAAGCGCGGCGCTGTTGTACGCCGGCACGATGACCGAGAGCGTCGGAGGACGGGTCATGACCCAGTATGACCATATTTCACCCGTCCTGGTGCCGGTATGACGAGTGCGGGTATGACGACGGTGGGCCGGGGCTCGACGAGCCCCGGCCCACCGTGTGGTGGTCCTGCCTAGCGGGTGACGGCCAGCGCCAGCGCCCAGTAGGACAGTGTCAGCGCCTCGGTCGGCGTGAGCGTCGCCTTGGCGCCGTTCGTCATCGCGGTGACCTTGGCGATGTACGCGGTGTAGCGGCCGGCGGTGAGGTCGTTCTCCAGCTGCTGGAGAGTGTTCGCCGAGGCGCCGCTCGCGTACTTGCGGGTCAGGTCGACCAGCCACGGAACGGTCAGCTTCACCGTGTAGGTGACCTGTGCCGGCGCGGTGGTGTTGCCCGCCTTGTCGACGGCGCCGGAGCACTTCACCGTGTACGTCCCCCGGTTCTCCGACCTGCTGAGCACGGCCGCGGTGGCCACGCCGGACACCGGGTCGGTGGTGGTGCAGGAGAGGCGCGGGTTGAAGTCCGGGCCGTACACGGCGCCGTCGGTGGCGCCGACCACGGAGACGGCCGGGGCGGTCCGGTCGACCTTGGCCGTCACCGTGGCGTCGGCGGTGTTGCCGGCGACGTCGGTGGCGGCGCCGGTGACGACCTTGGCGGCGCCGTCGCCGTCGACGGTGGTCTCCGCCGGGCAGGACGCGGTGCCGGACGTGTCGTCGGCGCACGTGTACCGCACGGTGGGCGCGGTGCGGTACCAGCCGGCGGCGTTGGGTGTGCCGGTCAGGGCCGCGGTGATGCGCGGCGCGGTGCGGTCGACGTTCACCACGTACGACGCGTCGGCGGTGTTGCCGGCCTTGTCGACGGCGGTGCCGGTGACGACCTGCCGCCCGCCGTCGGTGTCGACGACGACGTCGGCCGGGCAGCTGTCGACGCCGGACGCGGCGTCACTGCAGGTGAAGTGGACGGTGGGCGGGGTGCGGTACCAGCCGGCCGCGTTGGGCGTGCCGATCAGGTCGGCGGTGATGCGCGGCGCGGTGCGGTCGACGTTGACGGTGACCGACGTGGCGGCGGTGTTGCCGGCCCGGTCGATGACCGTGCCGGTGACGACCTGGCCCGCGCCGTCGGTGGTGACCGTCGGGTCGGACGGGCAGACGCGCACGCCGGAGCCGGTGTCGGCGCAGGTGTAGCGCACGGTGGGGGCGGTACGGTACCAGCCCGCGCTGTTCGGGGTCCGGTCGATCGCGGCGCTGACCTCGGGGGCGGTCGTGTCGATGTCGACGGTCAGCCGGGCGGTCGCGGTGTTGCCGGCCCGGTCCACGGCGGTGCCGGTGACCACCTGCTCGGGGCCCTCGGTGGTGACCGGGGTGTCCGCCGGGCAGCTGGCGATCAGCGATCCGGCGTCGCTGCAGACGTAGTGGATCGTCGGGACCGACGTGTGCCAGCCGGTGGCGGTGGGCGCGTTCACCACGGTCGCGGTGATGTGCGGCGCCTTCTGATCGATGTTGACCGTGACGGTGGTCGTGGTGGTGTTCCCGGCGGCGTCCTTGGCGGTGCCCGAGAACTGCTGGTCCGCGCCGTCGGTGTCGGCGACCACGGGCTCGGGACAGTCGACGGAGCCGCTGTCGTCCGTACACGTGAACCGGATCGTGACGGGGTTGCGGAACCAGTCGTCCACCGGCTGCTGGGACAGCGTGGCGGTGATCTTCGGGGGAGTCTTGTCCGACGGCGCCGGCGCGACGGTGGGCTCCGGCGCGGCCGTCGAGGCGGCGGGGGCCGCACTGGACGGCGCCGCGCTGGACGGCGCCGCGCTGGACGGCGCCGCGCTGGACGGCGTCGCGTCGGACGGCGCCGCGCTGGACGGGGCGACGCTCGACGGGGCGGGGTCGGACGGGGCCGCGCTCGACGGGGCCTCGGCCGACGGCTCCGAAGAGGCCGGCGTGGTGGGCGTCTCCACCGGGGGTGCGGGCACCTCGGTGGGCGCGGCCGGCGCTGCCGTCGCCGGGATGGCGCCGGAGACCGCGTTGCTGCCGCCGTTCTCGTTGTACGCCTTCAGCTCCACGATCCACGGCTTGTCGGCGGAGAGCGCCAGGGTGGCCGACCGGGCCGACGCGTCGACCTTCACCAGCCGGCTGATCGTCTCGGTGCCGTAGCCGATCTGGTAGTACGTCGGCGACCGTGTGCCGGCGGGCGCCTTCCACACCACCGACACCTGGTCGGGCGAGTCCGCGAGCCGCTGCACGACCACGTTGGTCGGCTCGGCCGGCCGGAAACGGTCCACCAGCGACTTCGTGGTCACGCAGGCGCCGTACGCGTTGATGGTGGTCAGCGACAGCGTGTAGGCGCGCTCCGGGCTGGCGTTCGGGTAGCGGAAGGTCGCCTCGTTGCCGGTCCGCTCGGCCAGCACCACGTTGTCGATCATCCGGGTGAAGACCGCGCGGTACCCGGTCAGCGGCGAGTAGCCGCCCCAGGCCGGGGCCTTCCAGCTGGCGGTGGCCGTGCCGCCGTCGTCGGCGCGGCCGGTCACCATGCCGGTCACGGCGCTCGGGGTCAGCGCCTTCAGCGTGTAGTAGCCGGTGTTGGCGACGGCGCCGGAGGTGTCGACCGCGCCGATCCGCACCTTGTACGTCGTGCACGGATTCGGAGCGTCGATCATGTACTCGGTCGTGGTGGCCGGCAGGTCGATGACGGTCTGCACGTCACCGGCGATGATGTCGGCCGTGTAGTGGTCGGCGCCGGGGACGGCCTTCCACACCACCCGTAACTTGTACACGTCGTCGGCGGTGCGGGTCACCGCCAGTGTTCCGGGCGCCGCGAGGGCGGCAAGGGCGCTCGACGGGAGGGCGACCGAGGAGGTCACCAACCCGAGCGTCCCTGCGCCCACCGCGACGAGCAGTCGCCTCAAGTCCATCAGGACCTCGTTCTGTCGTTGGGGGGTGGGGGGATCGGCCGGCGCGGCATCTCAGACCGGGGTGCGGTCGAGTGCGGGGAGCACCGCGTGCGGCTCGCCGGCGACGGGCGCCGGTGGCAGGGTGAACCAGATGCGGGCGCCACCGCGGTACCGCGGGTCGGCGCCGATGGCCCCGCCCATGCGCTGCACCATGCGACGGCAGATGGGCAGGCCGAGACCGTTCCCCGGGTACGCCTCCGGGTGTGCCCGGTGCAGCTCCTCGAAGATGGCCTCGTGCTGGCCGTCCTGGATCCCGATCCCCTGGTCGGTGATCTCGATCCGGACCATGTCGTCCTCGAGCGCCCGCGCGGAGACGTGCACCCGGGCGGCCTCGCCCAGCGGCACGTACTTGATCGCGTTGCCGAGCAGGTTCTCGAGCACCCGCCGCACCATGCCGTGGTCGCCGTGGACGGCGGGCAGGGTGTCGCGGGTGATCAGGGGCACCGGGCGAGTAAGGCCGATGGCGTCCGCGGCCAGGTCGTCGACCAGCGCGGACAGGTCGATCGGGGCCAGGCGCAGGGTGCTGTCGCTGGTCGCCGAGTAGGCGAGCACGTCGTCGATGAGCCGCCGCATCCGGTCGGCGCTGCGGTTGATCTCGGAGACGAACTCGTCGTACCCGGCCGGGCGGGGGAACCCGAAGTCGAGGTGCTCCAGCAGCTGCGCGTACCCGAGGATGCCGGCGAGCGGCGCCTTCAGGTCGTGGCTGACATCGCGCGCGAAGGTCCGCAGCTCCGACACCGACCGGCCCAGCCCGTCCATCGCGGCCTGGAGTTGCGCGTTGTGGCGGCGCTCCTGCTCCAGCTCGGCACGGAGACCGGCGAGCTCGATGTTGACGGTTTCGGACACCGTGTGCCTTTCCTGGTGGCGGGTCATCGGGCCATCACCCGGGCGGGGTCGTCGTCGGTCTGGATGCGGGAGATCAGCCGGCCGACGGCGTCACCGGTGGTGTCGCCGGCGCCGGGCGGCGCGGTAGCCGCGGGATGGAGGTACGGCGCCAGCGCGGCCCGCAGCTCGGGCAGTGTGATCGGCTTGCTGAGCCGCCCGTTCATGCCGGCGGCCAGGCAGCGGTCCCGGTCGGCCGGAGCGGTCGCGGTCAGAGCCAGGATCGGGGTACGGCATCCGGCCGCCCGGATCAGCCGGGTCGCCTCCAGCCCGTCGGTGCGCGGCATCTGGACATCCATCAGCACCACGTCGTACTCGGGGCCGGCGAGAGCCGCCCGGGCCGCCTCCTCGCCGTCGACGACGGTGTCGCAGGTGACGCCCATCAGCTCGATCATGCGGCGGAAGACGGTGCGGTTGACCTCGTTGTCCTCGGCGAGCAGGACCCGGCCACCGGACAGCGGCGGAACCGTGACCGGAGCGCCGCGAACCCCGGTGCGCTCCTGGTTCAGGGCGGCCACCACGCGGTTGAGGACGAGCGGGGCGGTCAGCACGCCGGGACGCCGGACCACGCCGGTCCGCGGATCGGTGCTGGAGATCATCAGGCCCTGGCCGTCCGGCCCGACCGCCCGGCCGACCGTGTCGGCGCGGTGCGCGGCCTCGGCGTCGTGCGAGTCGTCGCACCACACCACCGTGTCGATCTCCGCCATCGGCCGGATCACCTCGGCGAACTTCGCCGCCACCGGTTCGGCGCCGGCCCCGGCCAGCAGCCAGGACAACGCGCGGGTGGACTGGGCGGTGGGCGCGACCACGGCGATCCGGCGGCGCGCCAGCGGGCGGGGCTCGGCCTCGACCGGCGCCGGCGCGGCCAGCAGCGGCAGCCGGATCCGGAACAGCGCGCCCGCGCCGGGCGCCGACTCCACCTCGATGTCGCCGCCCATCCGGGCGATCAGCCGGGACGCGAGCGCCAGCCCGAGCCCGGCGCCCTCGTGGCGGCGGGCGCTGGACGAGTCGGCCTGGGTGAACGGCTGGAAGATGCGGGCCCGCTGCGGCTCGGTGATGCCGGGGCCGGTGTCCGACACCGTCATCAGCCAGGTCCCGTCGCCGGACGCCTCGGCCAGCACCACGACCTCGCCGGCGCTGGTGAACTTGACGGCGTTGCCGACCACCGCGTCGAGCACCTGCCGCAACCGGCGGGAGTCGCCCATCACCACCGGCGGCAGGTCCGGCGCGGGAGCGGTGAGCAGCAGGATGCCCTTGCTGCGCGACTCCCGCTGCAGCGGCTCGACCACGCCCTCCAGCAGCGCACGGACGGTCACCGGCTCGTGCGCCAGGCGCAGCCGCCCGGTCTCCAGCTTGCCCAGGTCGAGCAGGTTGTCGGTGAGCGTCTCCAGAGCCCGCGCGGAGAAGTAGACGTTGTCCACGATCTCGCGGACGCCCTGCTCCAGCGTCTGCGCGCGGAGCAGCTCGACCGCCGCCACGACGGTGGTCACCGGGGTGCGCGCCTCGTGGCTCAGCAGCGCGAGGAACTCGGCCCGGTTGTCCGGCCCGGCCTCCTCGGCGAGGACCGTGATCAGGCACTGCCGTTCGCCGTCACCGGCGTCCAGAGCGCTCACCTGCCACGTGCGCTCGGTGGACTCGTCACAACCGCAGCGCAGCCGGGCCGGCGGGCCGGTGGGCGTCATGTGCCACACCGCCTCGAGCACGCCGCGATGCCCGCCGCACGGGCCGGGCGCGGCGCTGAGGAACCCGCCCTCGGCCGGATAGAGCTCCGCGTCGCGGCCGGGTACCGCCCATCGCTCGTTGGCGACGAGCACACGACCGTCGAGGTCCAGGATCGCCGCCGGTGCGGGGATCGCCTCGATGAGGGTGCGCGCTGCATATCCCATGCCAGACCTTTCGCGTGGGAGCGAGCCGGGCGGGGGAGGCCCGGGCCTTCATGCTGTGCTCCCTCGGGAGCGGGGCGAGGTTGCGTCGTGGTGCGGATCGGTTTCCGGCGACGCTCCCCTGGACCGGGGCGCGGGGCGGGCGTGGTGCTGATCGGTTTCAGGCTGGGCCCCTCGGGGAGCGGAATCGGGTGGGTTCGGGGTGCGAATCGGTTTCAGGCGGCGTGCCGGCTGCGGTAGCCGCTCGGCGCGACGTCGGTGGCGGCGGCGCGGGTGCGGCGGCGCAGCCACAGGCCCAGCGGCAGGGCGGCGAGCGCGACCGCGCCGAGGGCCCAGGGGAGCAGGTCGACCGGGCCGCGCGCGGCGGCCCGCGGCGGGATCGCCGAGATCAGGATGCGGGAGGTGCCGGAGACCGAGCGGCCGGCCAGCACGATGCTGGCGCCGGACATCCCGGCCCCGAGCAGCGTCTCCGGCACGCTGACCTCGATGCGGCCGTTGTCGTCGCCGCGGGTCTGCTGGATCGGGTTGCTGCCGAGCCGCACCTCCACCAGGTCGCGGGCGCGGTAGCCGACCCCGGTGACCTGCAGGCGGTTGCCGTCCTCGGCCCAGGTGAGCACCAGGCGGTCGCTGCTCGCCGCGGCGCCGGCCGGCTTCGCGTCGAGCGTCAGCGCCGTGCCGCAGATCGCCAGGACGATCATCAGGACGGTGACGGCACGGCGGGCGGCGGAGGCGGTGAGGAACGACATGAGAGGAGCTTGCGGTACGGGCCACCGCCTGCGGAACGCCGACGAGCGAACCATGAACGCCTCCTGAGCAGCCCTTGAGCTTGCCGCCGAGCCGGTTACGCAGTGGCAGCGAACGGTGTCTCAGCGCACCCGGGGCGCCTGTGTCCCGGCCACCGGCTCAGCCCGGCCGGGAACACGCCGATCGGTATCTCGAGGGCAGATGTCCGGAGGTTCGCCGTGGCGCTCGATCTTGCCCCGCCGGTGGTTCAGGACCGGGCGGAGCCTTCGCCGGATCCGGTGCGGCCCGTGCGCCGGGAGACCTCCCGGCACCGTCGCCGACGCCGTGACCTGCGGACCCGGGCCGAACAGCTGTGGCGTCCGGCGATCGCCGGGGCGGTCGTGCTGTTCGCCGCGAGTGGACCGGCGCACGCGTTCGGCCGTACCACCGTGGTCTTCTGGATGATCCTGATCGGTCTCGTCCTCGCCGCGGTGGCGGTGCCGCTCGGACTGCTCGCGCTCCGTGGCCGGACCCGGCCGATGCGGGATCTGCCGCGCCGCGCGGCGCTGATCGCCGCCCGGCCGTATCTGGTCGTGCTGGCGCTCGACGTGCTGATCGTCAGCCGCTGGTTCCGGACCGGGACGTTCATCGCCGGCGGCGACATGGGCGCGTTCATCCGCCGCGGCTGGGAACCGGAGATGACCTGGTCGTGGAACCACCAGATCACCGGGGCCGGCTCGGCCGCCTACACGATGGCCCGGGCGTTCGAGTTCGTCCTGATCCGGCTCTGCCGGCTGGTGGGACTCACCGAGTACTCCGCCCAGTGGCTGTACTACACGTGCATCTACGGCCTGGTCGGGTTCGGGGTGGCGTATCTGGCCGGCGCGTTCGTGCGCAGTCAGGCCGGCATCGTGGTGGCCGGCGCGTTCGGCATGCTCAACGGGTTCTTCCTGACCCGGCTGCCGAACCCGCTCAACGTCATCTCGGTGGGCTCGGTCGCGCTGATCACCGGCGTGGCGATGCGGGTCGCTCTGGGCCGCCGGGTGCCGGCCCCGATCGCCGGGTTCGCGCTGATGCCCACGTCGTTCCTCAGCTTCAATCCGCCGATGCTGGTGGTCGCCTACGCCTGGGCGGTCGGCGGCACCCCGCTGCTGGCCGCGCTCCTGCTCGGCCGCCGGGCCGCCTGGCGGCTGCTGAAGTGGTTCGTCGCGGCGATGCCGTGGGCGATCGGCCTGAACGCGTGGTGGCTGGTCCCGCTGGCGCAGAGCTTCACCGGCGGCGGCGGGGCGACCGCGAACGCCACCTTCACCGACCCGACGAACTGGTCGTGGTCGCAGGTGAACAACATCCCGCCGAACATCCTGACGATGGTGGCCAACTGGGCCTGGTTCCTGCCCCAGTACCTGCCGTTCGCCACCGATCTGGACCAGCCGTGGTGGATCTGGGTGCGCTACCTGCTGCCGGCCCTGGTCTTCGTGGCCCCGCTGGCCGCGTCCCGGCGGCTGCGGCGGGTCACGCTGGGCCTGCTCGTGATGATCCTGGTGTTCGTGTTCCTGGCCAAGGGGCTGCGCCCGCCCCTCGCCCCGATCAACATGTTCCTGTACCTGCACGCCCCCGGCTTCTGGCTGTTCCGGGAGCCGATGAGCAAACTCGGCCAGCTGCTCGTCTCGTTCTTCGGGGTGATGCTCGCCGCCACGGTCGAGGGGCTGCTGTTGCGGCTGCGGCGGCTGCCGAGGCGCCGACGACCCTACGGCCGGGCCGTCGCGGCGGTCCCGGTCGTGCTGGCGCTGGCCTACCCGTACCCGCTCTACACCGGCGGGGTGATGCCCGACGAACGGCCCACCCAGCCCTCGATGCACGTCCGGGTGGCGCAGGAGTGGTGGGACGTGGCCGAGCACATCGACGCCGACCCGCGCCCCGGCAAGGTCTTCGTGCTGCCCCTGGACGACTACTACCAGATGCCGACGACCTGGGGTTTCTTCGGCGCGGACAGCATCGCGAACCTGCTGATCAAGCATCCCGTGGTGCAGCCCAAGCCGGACGGCTACTTCGGCGACGTGCCCGGCTTCGCGGCCGCGCTGCGCCTGGTCGAGGCCGCGCTGCTGGCCGGCGACCTGGAGCCGGTGCCGCGTCTGCTGCACTCGATCGGGGCGAGCCGGGTGATCGTCCGGCACGACCTGGTCCACGGCCTGCCCAACCGCTACTTCGCCGACGACGCGGTGCTGGCCGCCGCGATGGCCCGGGTACCCGGCGCCACCCTGGAGGTGGACGGCCTGCTGCAGGTGTGGCGGGTCGGCGACGGCTCCAGCCAGACCGTCCGCACGTACGACCGGGTGCTCGACGCCCCGGCCCGGCCGGACGCGGGCGCGGCGGTGCTCGGCACGGTCGGCCCGTCCACCGCGATCGCGGCCCGCCCGGACACCACGGCGGTGGCCACCAGCCCGCAGGTCGACGACACCGCCGCGGTCACGCCGGACATCGTGCACTGGCCGGTCCCGGCGGTCGACGAGGGCTCGCCGAGCACGACGGTCGACGTGCCGGCCGGCCGGTACACGGTGGCCCAGCGGGCCCGCGCCGCGCCGGCGCTGATCCCGCGCGTCCACGACGGCGAGCTGCTGCTGGAGGACCGGACCGTGGTGAAGGTCGACGGGCGGGCGGTGTCCCGGCGGCCCCCGGTGAAGGTGCCGCTGCCCGCCGACCGGGAGATCCTGGCGATCAAACCGGCCGGAACCCGCCGGGTGGTGTCCCTGGACGTCGACAAGCCGGCCCCGGTGCCGGTCGGCGCGGCCACCCGGCTCACCCTGCTCGCCGCCGACCCGACCCCGGCGAAGGTGAGCGGGTTCAGCAAGGTCTTCGACTGCAACAACTACGAGCCACGGCCGTGGCGCGAGCTGGGCCTGTCCGCCAAGATGACCGAGACGAAGAAGCACGGCACGTCGGTCCGGCTGCAGGCCTCCGACCACGCGGCGTGCACCCGGGTCATCGTCAGCAAGGCGCCGCCCGGCCAGATCTACCGCGTCCGCCTGCAGTACCGGCACGTCTCCGGGCCCCGGCCGCAGATCTGCCTGTGGCAGTCCGGCGCCGCCGGGTGTGAGCTGTCCTCCCGGCCCGCCCTCAGCGACGAGTGGACGCCGTACGAGGGCGTGGTGACCATGGACGCCGGCGGCCTGCTCCAGATCATCCTGCACGCCGACGTGGGCCGCCGGCTCTCCTCGCCGACCGTGGTGGAGTACCGGGGAGTCCAGGTGCAGGCGCTGGAGGAGGTGGGCAGCCACGAGGTGTGGCCGCCGGTGGTGCCGGAGACCACCGTCGAGCTGACCGCCGGCCGGCACGAGCTGCGGGTCGACGGCGGGCTGTCCGGCTCGATCCTGACCTCGTTCGAGCCCCTGGAGGACTGCTACCGCTACGACGACCAGACGGCCGACCA
Organism: Actinoplanes philippinensis; assembly: GCF_900113015.1. GTDB lineage: Bacteria > Actinomycetota > Actinomycetes > Mycobacteriales > Micromonosporaceae > Actinoplanes > Actinoplanes philippinensis. The sequence continues at coordinate 127,467 of NZ_FONV01000001.1, read as the reverse complement.
GGCCGGGCTGGCCGCCGAGTCGGCAGTCGGCGGGGACGGCGAGACGACGTACACGCTCAAGGCGGTCAGCCACCTGGCCTGCATCGGCGCGAGCGCGATCGACTTCGGCGGGGCGTCGCTGTACGAGCTGTCGATGGAGGCTCGCAGCGTCGCCCTGCGCAACCCCAAGTTCTGCCTCTACCTGCGCGGGCCCGACCTGTGCCGCAAGCTGCCGACGGTCGCGGTGTACAAGGGCTGGACGCCGTACGAGGCGCTCATCCCGCCCGACCCGAACACCGTCGAGGCCCGCCTCTACCTGTACGGGCTCCGCGACCTGGAGGGCAGACAGCAGTCGCAGGTGGAGTACCGGGGCGTACGGATCCGGCCGGTCGCCTCGACCTCGGCGGTCGTCCTGATCCGGCAGGCCGCACCCGGCCCCGAGTCCGTGGTGGACTGGGAGCGGGAGAACCCGGCACAGTTCTCCGGCACGGTCACCGGGTCCGGCCCGACCGTGCTGGCCCTGGCCGAGAGCGCCGCGCCGGGCTGGCAGCTGAGCGGCATCGCCGGGGCGCAGAAGGTGACGCTGCAGGGCTGGATGGCCGGCTGGACGCTGCCGGCCGCCGGTGACTTCACCCTCGGCTACGCCCCGTCGCGCATCGCCCGGGCCGCCTTCTACCTGCTGCCGGTCACCGTGGCGCTGTCGGCCGGCTTCATGTACGCGGTGCGCCTGCCCCCGGGCCGCCCCGGCGACTGGGCCGTCCGGCACCGCCGGCGCCGACGCCGGCCCGCGTGGTTCCGGCTGCCCCCGTTGCCCCGGCTGCCCTCGTTGCCCCGGTTGCCGCCGATGCCCCGGTGGCGCCGATGACCGGGATCGTCCGGCGGCTGCTCGGCGCGCGGTCCCGGCGGCGGATGCGCTGGGCCCGCCGGCACCTGGTCCTCTGGACGTCGGCGGCGCTCGTCGTGGCGCTGGTGGCGGTGCTGCTGTGGCCGGCCGGCCGGCGGTTCATCATCGCCCCGTCGGTGGTCACCGTGGTGGCCGCCGGCGACATGGCGTGTGACCCGGCCGACCCGGACCTGAAACCGCCCGGCGAGCCACCCGGCGACCGCTGCCGCCAGCAGTCGGTCTCCGACATCGCGGTCGCCCTCGACCCGGACTACCTGCTGGCGCTCGGCGACGTCCAGTACGAGGTGCCGACCGGCGAGGCGTTCCGCACCGTCTACGGCCCGTCGTTCGGCCGCCTGCGGGACCGTACCGTGCCGGTCTTCGGCAACCAGGAGTACAAGGTGCAGGACGCGTCGTCGTTCACCGCGTACTTCGGCGAGCGGGTCCGCGACCCGCGCGGCTTCTGGTCCGAGGAGATCGGCCAGTGGCATCTGGTGGTGCTCAACTCCAACTGCTCCGGGGTGGCCGGCGGCTGCGGGTACGGCTCGCCGCAGCAGGCGTGGCTGGCCGCCGACCTGGCCGCCACCGGCGACCGCTGCGTGATCGCCGCCTGGCACCATCCGCGCTGGTCGAGTGGGATCGGCGGCTCCGACGAGCGGACCGCCGACCTGTTCCGGACCCTCTACGAGCACCAGGTGGAGCTGGTGCTCTCCGGGCACGACGCGCACTACGAGCGGTTCGACCCGATGAACCCCGAGGGGCGCCCCGACGACAAGGGGGTACGGCAGTTCGTCGTCGGCACCGGCGGGCAGGCGCACTACCGTCCCGAACTGCCGCCCGCACCCGGCGCCGTGAAGGGCGACTACGCCGACTACGACCACCACGGCGTGCTCAAGCTGACGTTGCGCCCGGACTCCTACCGGTGGGCGTTCCATCCGCTGGAGGCCGAGGACACCGTCGAGGACGTGGGCGAGGCCCCCTGCGTCTGACCGGTCAGGCCGCCACCCGCATCGGGCCGCGCGGCACCCGGGCGTGCTGCCGGACGGCGGCCAGCAGGGTGTCGGCGACGGTGTCCCACGAGTGCGCGCCACCGTAGGGCAGCGGCGCGGGCGGCTGCCGCTGCCAGCCGGGCAGCAGCTCGGCCAGCCGGGCCGCCATCGCCTCCGGCCGGGCCGGGACGACCACTCCGCCGGCCGCCGTCGTCGAGTCCCGCAGGCCCGGCACGTCGTAGGCGACGGTCGGGGTGCCGAGCGCCGCCGCCTCGGTGACGACCAGGCCCCAGCCCTCCCGGACGCTGGCCGCCAGATGGACGTGCGCCCGGGCCATCAGGTCGTGCTTCTCCGCCTCGGTGACCCGGCCGTGGAAGGTGACGTGCGCGGGCGCGGTCGCGGCGAGCCGGTCCAGCAGCGGGCCGCCGCCGACCATCCACAGGCGCAGGCCGGGGATCCGCTCAGCCGCCAGCCCGACCGCCCGGATCACGTCGCCGGGCCGCTTGTAGCTGACCATCCGGCCGCAGAACACGGCTGTCGGCTGCTCCTCCTTGACCGGTCGGGGCAGCGGGTTCGGCGGCTCGTAGCCCTCCGGCACCACCGTCACGTCGTACGCCCCGAAGCGGGCCAGCGCGTCCCGGGTCGACGCCGACACCGCCAGGATCGGGCTGCCGCCGAGCCGCCGCAGCCAGTTCGGCTCCAGCCGGTGCCGGCCCAGGTGGGCCAGGATCGGCGGGGCGTTGATGTGCCAGATCTCCTCGCAGGTCTGGTGGACCAGGGCGATGGTCCGGGCGCCGTCGTCGACCCACTCGTGCGCCTGGAAGGGCACCGTGTTCGTCTCGTCGATCACCACGTCGAAGCGGCCCCGCCCGTGCCGCTGCCACCAGCGGCGGGCTTCCCGGTAGACGGTGAACCGGCTGCCGGCGCGGATCACCCGGTAGCCGTCGCGCAGTTCGTCCGCGGGCCGGCCGGCCACCGCGGCGGCGAAGAGGGTGACCTGATGGCCGGCCGCCGCCCAGCGTCGCAGCACCTGCTCGGTGTAGACCTCGGCCCCGCCGGCCGCGGGGTGGCTCAGGTCTCGCCAGTTCAGGATCAGGATGCGCATCGGTCCTCCCGGGTCCGCCGCCCAACGCGGCGATGACCAGGAAGATCGGCCACCGGGGGCCCGGCTTGAGAACGTTGCCGGATATCGGCCCCGGAGGCTCGGAAGAGCGGCAATAGTGGAGCAAATGACCGAGGACCGCCGAAGCCGGGCTGGGCGGCGTCGGCGGCGTGCCTACCCGGCTGTGGCCGGCTCCCGCGTCCTGACGGCGGAGTCGGTGCTCCTCGGCCTGATCGCCGGCCTGCTGGTGGTGGCGCCGTGGACACGCCCCGGCTATCTGCTGCTGCTCGACTGGGTGTCCGGACCGCACCAGGCGCTGACCCCCGGTCTGTACGGGCTCGACCCGGCGGCGCTCGACGCCCTGCCGTACCGGCTGGCCACCCACGGGATCCGGCGGCTGGTCGGCTCCGGCGCGACCAGCTGGCTGATGATCCTGGCCTACTTCCCGATCGTCGCGGGCGGGGTCTCGATGCTGGCCGGCGGCTCCCGGTGGCGGCGGCACCCGGCCGCGCTGTTCGCCTGTCTCAACCCGTTCGTGGTCGAGCGGATCCAGGCCGGGCACGTGCCGTTCCTGCTGGCGGTGGCGTTGCTCGCGCCGATGGCGGCGTCCGCGGTGCACGCCCGGCGTGAGGGCCGGTGGATCGCGGTCCGCCCGGCCGGCTGGTACGCGCTGGCCATCTCGGTCGGCGCGCACGCGGCGTGGCTCGGCGCGACGGTGCTGGTCGCGGTCGCCCTGCTGCCCCGGCCACGGTGGCGCGACGCGGTCCGCACGGTGACCGTCATCCTGTCGGCCGGATGCGTCTACGCGTACGCCGCGGTCGTCGTGGCCAACGCGATCCTCACCGTCCGGGTCGGTGACCAGGACCTGGACGTGTACTCGACGTACCCGGGCTCGGCCGGTCTCGCCACGGCGGTGATCACCCTGCGCGGCTTCTGGCGGGGCGCGTCGGACAGCAGCCCGGAGGCCGCGCTGAGCCTGGCGCCGGGCATCGTGCTGGTGGTGGCCGCGGTGCTGGGTCTGGGCCGGATGTGCCGGCGGGACCCGCTCACCGGCGTGCCACTGGCCGCCGTCACCGTCGTGGGCATGCTGCTCGGTGCGGGGGTCGACGGCCCGCTCGGCACCGTCTACCGGATCGCCTTCGAGGTCCTCCCGCTCTTCGAGGCCATGCGGGAACAGCAGAAATGGGTGGCGCTGGCGATGCTCGGGTACGCCGTGGGCATCGGCGCCACGGTGGAGGCGGTGATGACGAGCCTGCGGCCGAGCCGTTCGCTGGCCCTGCAGGCGGTGGCGATCACCTCCGCGCCCGCGCTGATCGGCATGTACATCTCGCTCGGCGCCTCGCTGGTCTGGGGGCTCGGCGGCAGTGTCCGGGTGAGCCACTATCCGGCCGCCTGGTATGCCGCCGACCGGGCGATGGGCGCCGGGGACGAGTCGGTGCTGTTCCTGCCCTGGCACCAGTACCAGCCGTTCGCGTTCACCGCCACGCGCAGTGTCGCCACGCCGGCCGGGGCGTTCTTCCGCCGGCCGGTGCTCAGCAGTGACGCCACCGAGCTGGGCAAGGTGCGGTCCAACTCGAACTCACGCCGGATGGCCTATCTGGACCAGTTGATCGCGAAGGGCGGCGGTGGCCAGTTCGGGCAGTTGATCGCGCCGCTCGGCGTCCGGTACGTCGCGCTGGCCCGGGACCAGGAGAGCGACGTCTACGCCTGGCTGGGCAGACAGCGGGACCTGACGCCGGTGCTGCGTACGCCGGAGCTCGATCTCTACCGGGTCACGGTGGACGGAACGGGCCGGGTGGTGAGCGCGCGCGCCGGGGATGTCGAGGCCGCGCTGCGCTGGTCGGCGGAGGGTCGCCTGGGGACGGAGACGTTGCTCTCCGGAGCCGGCGACGGTCCGGTCCCCTCCACCTCGTCGGGCGGGATCAGCCGCGTCGGGGCCACCCAGTGGCAGGTCGCGGAGGGGAAGGCGGGATGGGTGGTGCTGCCCGAGGAGTGGTCGGCGAAATGGACGGCGGGTGACCAGGTCACCCGGCCCACCGTGGCGGGGACGGTGGCGGTCCGGGCCGGCTCCGGGGCCTTCACGGTGCGCTACACACCGTGGAAGTGGTTGCGGCTGGGTCTGGGGGTGTCGCTGGTCGCGCTGGCGGCGTTGCTGGTCACCGGGGTGATCGAGCACCGGCGGGAGTGGCTCAGACGGCGGCCTGACGGTAGTGGCCGGACAGGTGACGACGGTGGATCGTGACGGTGTCGCGCAGCGTGCGGACGATCGCGTTGGTGGTGACCGTGCTGCCGTTGAGACCGGTGCTGAGAATGACCGGGGCGGCGTGCATGTCAGCGATGCCGGCGGCCTTGGCGGCGACGAAGAACTCCAGGTCGAAGGCGAACCGCTGCTCCCGCAGGTGGGGGAGGAGCTGGGCCAGCGCGTCCCGGAGGATGATCTTGCAGCCGGTCTGGGTGTCCTTGACCTTGAGCAGGAAGAGCAGGGCGACCAGGGTGGAGTAGACGATCGAGATGAGCTTGCGCAGCTTCGAGGCGCCGCTGACCGAGGCGGCGTGCCGCTTGTCGGCGTAGACGGCGGCGTGGCCGCCACCGCGGGCCATCTTCAGGTAGGTGGCGAGGTGGTGCGGGGCGATGTCGCCGTCGGCGTCGATGAACCCGACCCAGGCGCCCTGCGCGGCGGCGAAACCCTGGTGCAGCGCGTTGCCCTTGCCCGAGTTCGTGCGGTTGTCGATCAGCCGTACGCCGGGGATGCCGTAGACGTGGTGCTGGGAACCGTCGGTGCTGCCGTCGTTGACCGCGATGATCTCGAAGCCGACGCCGGCGGCGGTCAGGGTGGCCGCGATGTCGCGGATCGTCCGGGCCACCACCGGGCCGCAGTTGTAGAAGGGGACGACGACGGTCAGGTCGATTCCCGCGGTGGCCGGGGCCCACAGGTTCGGCGTGGTGGCCGGCGCCAGGGTGGTGACAGCGGCGACGGTGGCGATGCGCTGGGCGGTGGCGGTTGCGTTCATGGCCCAAACGTTGGAGCCGCAACCTCAAGCCCTCCTCTAGCCCGAATCAGGCTTACGACAAGCCGCTGACCAGCGGGAATCCAGAGGTCGAGCTGAGCCGCGCTTGAGAAACGGCCCGCACAGTTCGAGCATGACTTCGCAGACGGCGGCCACGAGCCCGGCCACCATCGAGATCCTGCAGGCGGTCCTGCGCTCCGAGGCGATCGAGCCGATGTTCCAGCCTGTGATGCGCCTGTCCGACGGCGCTGTCATCGCCTACGAGGCGCTCGCCCGCTTCCACAAGGACACCTGCCTCAACCCGGACATCGCGTTCGCCGCCGCGAACGAGGCGGGTCTCGGGGTGGAGCTGGAACTGCTCGCCATGCGGCGCGCCTTCGCCTCGCTCGACCTGGTGCCGGAGGGCGCCTACCTGAGCACGAACCTGTCGGTGGAGGCGATCCTCGACCCGCGGGTGCAGGAGACGTTGCTGGCCCACGCGCACCGCCGGATCGCCGTCGAGCTCACCGAGCACACCCAGGTCTTCGACTACCCGGGGCTGGTGGCGATCACCGAGCAGCTCCGCGCGTACGGGATCCGGATCGCCGTGGACGACGCCGGCGCGGGTTTCGCCAGCCTCAGCCACATCCTGCAGCTGCGCCCGGACATCATCAAGCTGGACATCACGCTGACCAGCGGCATCGACATCGACCCGGTCCGGATGGCGCTGGCCCGCTGCCTGGCCGGCTTCGCCTCGGACATCGGCGCCATGCTGGTCGCCGAGGGCGTCGAGACCGAGGCCGAGCGGGAGAAGCTGCTGGAGCTGGGGATCCGTCTCGGCCAGGGCTACCTGCTGGGCCGCCCGGCCCCGCTTCCGCAGCGGGACCGGGCGATCTGAGTCAGGGCAGCCACTTCTCCCAGACGGTACGGTGCGCGTCCGCCCACTTCTTGGCGGCGTCGTCGGCCGACAGACCGTTCTGGGTCATGTCCCTGGCCACCTGGTTCTGGTCCGCGTTGGTCCACTGCCAGTTCTTGATGAAGGTCGCGGCCGGGTTGCCGGAGTCGACCCACGCCTTGCGTCCGATCTTGTCCAGGTCGTACGGCTGGTAGTCGCAGGCCACCTTCTCCGCCTCGGCGTCGCAGCCGGGCGTGTAGTTGGGCAGCGGGATGTGCACCAGCTTCACCTCCGACAGCAGCCACTGCGGCTCGTAGAAGTACCCGAGCAGGGGTGTCTTGTCCTCCTGCGCCTTGCGGAACGCCGCGATCAGTTTGTCCTCGCTGCCCGCGTACACCACGGTGTAGTTCAGCTTGAGGTTCTCGATCAGCGCGGCGTCGTTGGACACGAACGACGGGTCGCCCGCCAGGAACTGGCCCTTCGCCCCGGATTTCGCCGTCTTGAACAGGTCGGCGTAGTCGTTGAGGTTCTTCCAGTCGGTGATGTCCGGGTAGGTCTTCGCCATCCACGGCGGCACATACCAGCCGAGGACTCCCTTGTTGCCGGTCAGGCCCAGCTCGACGGCGACCTTCTGCCGGTCGATGTACTTCTTCTTGAGGTCGTCGTGGCCCCAGTTCTCCAGGATCACGTCGATGCTGCCGTCGTTGAGGCCGGCCCAGGAGGCGGTCTCGCTCAGCTCGACGGCCTCCACCTGGCAGCCCAGCTCCGACTCGAGCAGATAGCTGACCACGGCAACGTTCGCGGCGTACCCCGACCAGGGGTTGACCGCCACGGTGACGGTCCCGCACCGGCTGGTCTTCGGCACGCCGGGCGGCGGGCTGATCGCCGCCTCGCCGCTCGCGCAGCCGGCCAGCGCCACCAGCCCGATCGCCGCGATCAGCCGCGGCAGCAACCGGCTCACCACGCCGACGCCCGTTCCCGGCTGGCCCGCTTCGCCAGGACCTCCTCGGTGAGCGCCACCAGCACGCCCTTCACCGACTCGCGGTCGCGGGCGTCGCACTCCACCAGCGGCAGGCCGGCGCCGACGCCGAGGGCGTCGCGGACCTCCTCCAGGTGGAAACGCTGCCCGCCGCTGAAGCGGTTGATGCCGATGATGAACGGGATCTCGTGCTCCTCGAAGTAGTCGATGGCCGGGAACGAGTCCTCGATCCGCCGGGTGTCGACCAGGACGATGGCCCCGAGCGCGCCGTCGACCAGGTCGTCCCAGAGGAACGCGAAGCGGTCCTGACCGGGCGTGCCGAACAGGTAGAGCAGCAGCGCGTCGTCGAGGGTGATCCGGCCGAAGTCGAGGGCGACGGTCGTGGTGGTCTTGCCGGACACCGCGGAGGTGTCGTCGATGCCGATCGACCGCTCGGTCATCTCGGCCTCGGTGACCAGTGGCTCGATCTCGGAGATGGCACCCACGAACGTGGTCTTCCCGACGCCGAAACCACCGCTGATAACGATCTTGACAGCGACGGGGTGCGCTGCCGACGGCTCCCTAGAGCGCCCGGACACGGTCCCTGATCCTTTCGATCAAACTGGTGGAGAGCTCACCGACCGACTCCTGGACGGTCAGATAGCCCTGCGTGATCAGGTCGGCCACGATCACCCGGACCACGCCGAGCGGCGCACGCAACGCCACCGACAGGTCCGCGACCGACATCGGCGACTGCGCGAGCTCGACGATGCGCCGGGACTCGAAGCGCAACGGCGCCGACAGCGCGGCCGGGGCCGCGTGCAGCAACGTCTCGATCCGCAACCCGTCCTGCAGGGGCTGGGTCCGCCCGTTCGTGAGCATGAACGGGCGGATCACCGGGTCCTCGTCGGGGTCGGTCGAGTGCAGCCCGGAGGACGGCCGGTGGGAGCCGGCGTACGGGATCATCTCGGGCTCGGAGCCCCACGACGGGCCGGTCATCGCGGTAGGTGTTGCCGGGACTCTGCGATCAGGGCCGGGGTGAGCAGGTCGCCGAACCGGTCGGCGAGCAGTGAGATCTCGTAGCCGACCAGGCCCAGATCGCACTCGCTGCCGGCCACCACGCCGAGGACGCTGCCGCCGCGGATGACCGAGACCAGCAGGAAACCCCGATGCATCTCGATCATGATGAGCTTGAGGCCGTCGAAGTCGTACCGCCGGGAGGCGCTGCGGGCGAGACTGGCCAGGCTGGAGACGATGGCGGCCAGCTGGTCCGCCTCGGCCCGGTTCAGCCCGTCCGAGCTCGCGATCAGCAGGCCGTCGGAGGACACCGCGACGGCATCACGCACGCCGTCCGTCTGGTGCACGAAGTTGCCGAGCAGCCAATTGAATTGGTGCCGATCCGCCGACGTGTCTACGCTCATCATTCTTCTTTCCAGGTTGCTGCCAAGGGGCCATTTCGGGATAGCAGTCACGACAACCCCGCTGTTTCGGCACTGCCACGCTGGATGCCGCCACGCAGCGCGTTGAGCCGGTCCCGAACCGACTCGGGCGAGTCGTTGATCGGCCTCGACTTCTCCACGGTCGGCGCCGCGGTCTCGGTCTTGCGCGCCTGGCCGCCGCGCTGCGCTCGGGGGGTGCGCTTGCGCAGGCCGTTGGCGGTCCGTGGGGCCGTGTCGTCGGAGAGGGTGAAGCTTTCCATGGCCTCCAGCGCCGGTGGCGGCGGGGTCGCCGGCGTGGCGCGGGCGTCGTCCAGCACCACGTACTCGATCGCCGTCGACTGCAGCGGCCGGATCGGGGACGTCTCCATGGCGGCCAGGGGCGCCGGCATGACGACGGTGGGTGGCTCGATGGTCGCGGTGATCTGGCGGGCGGACGGCGACGACGCCGGCCGGGCCGCGGGCCGGGGCGGTGCGCCGACCGGCGGCGCGGTGGCCAGGATGTCGGCGGGCAGCGTGATGCGGGCCGTCACACCGGTCACCGGCGACGGCGTGAGCTGCACCTCGATGCCCATCTGCTGGGCCAGGCGGCCGACCACGTAGTGACCGAGGAACCGGGCCGGCGCGGTGATGAAGTCGCCCTCGCCGCGCAGACGCTCGTTGGCCCGCGCCATGTCGGCGGCGGTCATGCCGATGCCCTGGTCGCTGACGGCGATCAGATAGTTGTCGCCGATCCGGCGGCCGTGGATCTCCACGTCCACGTCGGGCGGGGAGAAGGCCAGGCCGTTCTCGATCAGCTCGGCCAGCATGTGCGCGATGCCGCTGACCGTCGAGCCGTTGACCAGGGTGTCGTCCACCCGGCGCAGCGTGACCCGGCGGTACTCCTCGACCTCGGAGACCGCGGCCCGGATCACGTCGGAGACCAGCAGCGGCTCGGACAGCTGCCGCGGGCTGGACGCGCCGACCAGGATCAGCAGGCTCTCCGCGTTCCGCCGCATGCGGGTGGCCAGGTGGTCGAGCTCGAAGAGGTTGGCCAGGCCGGTCGGGTTCGACTCCTCCCGCTCCAGCTTGGTGATGAAGCCGAGCTGACGGCGCAGCAGGTTCTGGTTGCGGCGGCCCAGGTTGGCCAGCGACTCGGCGGTGGTACGCCGCAGCACCGCCTGCTCGGTCGCCAGCTCGTACGCCGTGGCCTGGATCCGGTCGAACGCGTCGGCCACCAGCCGGACCTCGATGCTGGCGCCGCGCGGCACGAGCACCGGCAGCGGTGGCGCCGTGTCGTCCCCGGCCGACGCCCGCTGCACGGCTTCCGGCAGCTGCTGCACGGCCAGCCGGTTCGCCTCGCCGGCCAGCACGGTCAGCGGCCGGGCCACCGACCGCGACGCGACGGTGGCGAGCCAGATCGAGCCGGCCAGGCACAGCAGCACCGCGCCGAGCAGCACGCCCATCCGGACCGAGGCCTCGTCCTCCAGGATGTTGGCGCGGGCCGAGATGACCGAGCCGACGTGCCGTTCCAGCTGCAGCATGTCGTCCAGCAGCGTGGTGTGCGCCGACCACCACGCCTGCGGGTTGACCTGCAGGTATCGGCCGTCGCCGGAGAGCAGGGCGACCTGCTCGAAGTAGGCCGCCTCACGGGCCGGGCCGGTATCGAAGAGGTACTGCCGGGACGCCCGCTCGGTGTCGTTGGCGTAGCGGTCGAAGGACTTGAGCGCGGCGTCCTTCGTGGACCGCTGGGTGACGAACTGGAGGAACTCGCCCTGCTTGAAGCCGCCGGCCGAGAAGACGCCGTTGAGGAACGCGCGCTCCTGGGCGATGGCCTCCTTGGCGTCGCTGAGCGATCCGAGGGCGGCCGCGCCGCGGCGCAGCTCCTCGTCGCCGGTGCTGTCCAGGTCGAAGTCGAGGTTGCCGAGGTCGGCGATCCGTGCGGTGTAGAAGGAGAAGGTGGCGTCGCGCTTGCCGGAGCCGGTGTCGGTGCCGGCGCGGACACCGGTCAGACCGTCCAGCTGCCGGGCCGCGGCGGCCACCCGGTCCTCGACGTCGCCGCCGTCGGCGATCAGCAGCTCGAGCTGGCTGCGGCTCAGGTCGACCGCGTCCCGGGCGGGCAGCATCTCGTCGCGGAAACCCTCGTTGCCGCCGAGGTAACCGGCGGTCAGGCCACGCTCGGTCTGCAGGTCCTGGACCAGCTCCTGGACGGCGACGTTGATGGTCACGGCCCGGGCGGTGGCGGACGCCTCGCGGTAGTTGGCGACCTCGCCGACGGCCACGATCGTCAGCAGCACCAGGGTGGTCGCGACGGGCAGCGCCAGCGTACGGATCACCCGCCGGCGGATCGTGCCGCCGGTCCGGTGGCTCAGGACCTGCTTGTCACCTGCGTGGGCGCCGGGGGCCGGTGCGGTGTCACCGGCCGGCTCGGACAGCTCGGCGCCCTCGGCATGGACGGACAAGCGATCAGCTCCTCTGTCGACTGCCGGCATGGCCCCGTCCTGGCCGGCACGCGAGTCGATTCACGACAATGAATCGTTGAAGTTTGTTAAGCAAAGTGGATCGAAAGCAGCGCGAGGCGGCGCCCCCGGAGTCGGAAATCCGATCTTCCGTGATCGCCGGACAAGAATCTTCTTTTCCTTCTTGATGGTCAACACCGCGGACCGAAATTTACGATGGTGCAACCTCTTTGTGCATTGCGCCCATTACCGCCGGTAATATGGGAGCGCTCTCAGTGACCGCTGGTGAGTTCCGGGCTCACGTCGAGGATCCAGGCGGCGAGGTGCGCGGCGAAGGACGCCCGCACCAGGATCCGGAAACCGGACTCGCGGCGCTGCACCACCACGGGCGTGTGCGCCAGAACGGTCTGTGCACAGTCGCCGATCGCGAAGACGCGTGGGTGCAGATCGATCGAACATCCGAACGCGAGAAGCTCCCGGACGGCCGGACCGCTCAGATCGAGCGCGGTTCGCTGCGCCGAGACGTCCACAACGGACACTCCCGGTGCGCGGTATTCCGCGAGCAGCCGGTCCTCCGCGCCGGGCGGGCCGACGACGAGGAACTCGTCCGGTCCGAGGGCCAGCACGTTCACGTCGCCGGGGTGTGACGACGGCGGGGTGGAGGCCCGCACGTTGATCTGGGCCAGGAACGGCGTCTCGGTGACGGTGATCGCGCCGCTCAGGGTGGCGAGACGGTCACGGAGGTCGTGCAGGGGCGACCTCCGGAAGTTCCGGTCAGCCGTCACGGCGTGTTCCTTCCGGGTCGTAGAGCACGGAGCCGGTGACGGTCACCGGCGCCAGGCCGTCGTCGAGGGTGGCCCAGACCGTCTGTCCGATCAGGTCCCGGCCGCCGCTGATCAGGGCGAGCGCGAAGGTACGGCCCAGAGCCGCGCTGCGGTACGAGGAGGTGACGTGCCCGAGCACCCGCTGCGGCGCGCCGGTGACCAGGTGCGCGCCCTCCGGCAGCAGCTCGCCGCCGTCCGGGAGCAGGCCGACGAGCTGCTTGCGGCCGGGGCGCGCGGTGTCCGTACGGCTGAAGGACCGTTTGCCGATGAAGTCGGCCTTCTTCTTCGACACCGCCCAGCCCAGCCCCAGGTCGTGCGGGGTGACAGTGCCGTCGGTGTCCTGGCCGATGATCGGGTAGCCCTTCTCGGCGCGCAGCACGTGCATGGTCTCGGTGCCGTACGGCGTGATCCCGTGCGCCGAGCCGGCCTCGATCAGCGCCTCCCACAGCGCGAGCGCGTCCCACCAGCTGACGTTGATCTCGTAGGCCAGCTCGCCGGAGAAACTGATCCGGCACACCCGGGCACGCAGGCCCGCGACCTCGGTGTCCCGCCACGTCATGAACCCGAACCCGGCCCGGCTGACGTCCAGGCCGGGCGCGACGGCGGCGAGCACCTCGCGCGAGCGCGGGCCGACCAGCGCGACGGTCGCCCACTGCTCGGTCACCGACGTGCACCGCACCCGCAGCTGCGGCCACTCGGTCTGCAGCCACTCCTCCACCCAGTCCAGGACGGCGGCGGCGTTGCCGGTGGTCGTGGTGACCAGGAACCGCTCCTCGGCCAGCCGGATGACGGTCCCGTCGTCGAAGACCATCCCGTCCGGTCGGCACATCACGCCGTACCGGATGGCGCCGGGTTTCAGCGTGCTGATCAGGTTGGTGTAGAGCCGGTCCAGGAACTCACCGGCGTCCGGCCCCTGCACGTCGATCTTGCCGAGGGTGGAGGCGTCCATCATGGCCACGCCCTCGCGGGCCGCCCGGCACTCGCGCAGCACGGCGGCGCTCAGGTCCTCGCCGTCGCGCGGGTAGTACCAGGGCCGTTTCCACTGGCCGACGTTCTCGAACAGCGCGCCGCGCGAGACGTGCCAGCCGTGCAGCGCGGTCACCCGGACCGGGTCGAAGAGCAGGCCCCGGTCGCGGCCGGCCAGCGCCGCGAAACTCACCGGCGCGTACGGCGGCCGGAACGTCGTGGTGCCCAGCGCGCCGACCTCGACACCGAGCAGCTCGGCGACGACACCGCTGGTCAGCGTGCCACCGGTCTTGCCCTGGTCGTGCGCGGTGCCGGCCGTGGTGTACCGCTTCACGTGCTCGGCCGAGCGCATCCCGGTGCCGGTCGCGCGGGCCAGATCGGCGACCGTCACGTCCCGCTGCAGGTCCACGAACTGCGTCGCCGCGTCCCCGCCGGGCAGCGTCCAGACGGCGGCCGGCGGCGTCCCGGCCGGGTCCAGCGTCTCCGGCAGGACGATCGCGCGGGCGGTGAATCCGGCGGCGTCCGCGGCGCGCTCACCCGCTGCGGCGCCTTCGGCGAGGCAGACCCCGATATCGTACGAGCCACCCGCGGCCCCGGCTACCAGGAGGGCCTGCCGGCAGTTCCCGTCCGGACGGAACGCGCCCAGCTCCGGGTCGTAGGCGAGACGCCCGCCGGCCTGGCTGTACAGCGCGCCCACCGGGTTCCACCCGCCGGACACGAGCAGCAGATCGGCGTCGACCTCCCGCTCGGTCCCGTCCTCGTTCCGCAGGACGACCGCCGACACCCGTTCCTCGCCGTGCACCCGGGCCACCGTCCACCCGTCCGCGCCGGGCCGCAGGTCGGCGATCGCGGCGATCTCCACCCCGGCCGCGGCCAGGTCCCGGGCCGCCGCGTAGGCGCTGTCGTTCGTGGTCAGCACCACGGCCCGGCGGCCGGGCAGCACGCCGTACCGGTTCACGTAGGTGCGCGCCGCCCCGGCCAGCATCACGCCCGGCCGGTCGTTGTCGGCGAACGCGAGCGACCGCTCGTGCGCGCCGGTCGCCAGCACCACCTGCCTGGCACGGATCCGCCAGACCCGCTCCCGCGACAGGTGCGCCGGGGCGAGCGCGCCGAGGTGGTTGGTGCGCCGCTCGACCGCGACGACGTGGTTGTCGTCGTAGTAGCCGAACGCCGTGGTCCGGGTCAGCACCCGGGTCTCGTCCGCGGCGGCCAGCCCGGCGGCGACGGTGTCGACCCAGTCCAGGTGCTCGCCGGCGCCGAGCAGGCTGCCGCCGAGGCGGGGCTGGTCGTCGAGCAGGATCACCCGGGCGCCCGACGACGCGGCGGTGGCGGCCGCGGCCAGGCCGGCCGGGCCGCCGCCGATCACGAGGACGTCGCAGTGCGCGTGCGTGGAGTCGTAGCGGGCCGGGTCGGGACGGTCGGCGAGCCGCCCGTGCCCGCGCAGCGACCGTGCCACGAGACCGTCGTACAGCTCGACGGTGGTGGCCGTCAGCATCGGCTCCGGGAACGGCTCCTCGATCTGCACGATCGCGTTCGGCTCCTCGATCCCGGCCGCGAAGATCCCGCGCGGCCGGCCGAGCCGGAGGCTGTCGGCGACCCGCAGCACCCCGTTGGCCAGCAGCGCCGACGCCAGGGTGTCACCCCGGAAACCCTGGTACTCGCGCCCGTCGAACCGGAAGCTCAGCGGCGTCCCCCGGTCGACGAGCCCGCCCTGCGCGGTGCGGAACTCCTGGCTCATCCGAGCACCTCGTTCGTGACCGTGTCGCGGACCAGGTTGAACCAGCGACGGCACCCGGCGCTGTGGCTCCACCGCTCCCGGAACGGCCCTTTCGGATTGTCCCGGAAGAACAGGTACCTCGCCCACTCCTCGTCGGACAGGGCGGCCGGGTCGGCCGGGTAGGCGACGCCGGCCTGCCCGCCGTAGTGGAACTCGGACTCGTCGCGGGGCCCGCACCACGGGCAGGGGATGAGCATCATGGGTTGTCCTCGTGTCTCAGTGGGCGACCGCGGCGGCGCCGTGCTCGTCGACGAGAGCGCCGGTGACGAAGCGCTCCAGACTGAACGGCGCGTTCAGCGGATGGGGCTCGCCGTGCGCCACGGTGTGCGCGTAACACCAGCCGACGCCCGGGGTCGCCTTGAACCCGCCGGTGCCCCACCCGCAGTTCAGGTAGAGGTTCTCCACCGGCGAGAGGCCGACGATCGGGGAGGCGTCCGGGGTGACGTCGACGATGCCGCCCCAGGTCCGCAGCACGTGCGCCCGCGCGAAGACCGGGAACAGCTCCAGCGCGGCCGACATCTGCCGTTCGATGATGTGGAACGCGCCGCGCTGGCCGTACCCGTTCCAGGTGTCGATGCCGGCGCCCATCACCAGCTCGCCCTTGTGCGCCTGGCTGACGTAGACGTGCACGGCGTTCGACATGACCACCGTCGGGTGCACCGGCTCCAGCAGTTCGGAGACGAGCGCCTGCAGCGGGTGGCTCTGCAGCGGCAGGTCGATCCCGGCGGTGGCGGCCACCACCGAGGTGTGCCCGGCCGCGCTCAGCGCCACCTTTCCCGCGCCGATGTCGCCGAGGTTCGTGTGCACCCCGGTGACCCGGCCGTTGCTCACCCGCAGTCCCTGCACCTCGCAGTTCTGGATCAGGTCGACTCCGAGCGCGTCCGCGGCACGGGCGTAGCCCCAGGCCACGTAGTCGTGCTTGGCGATGCCCGCGCGCGGCTGGTAGGTCGCGCCGTGCACCGGGTAGCGCACGTCCGGGGAGATGTTGACGATCGGGCAGATCTCCCGCACCTGGGACGGGTCGAGCCACTCGGCGTCGACCCCGTTGAGCCGGTTGGCGTGCACCCGCCGCACGCTGTCGCGCACGTCCTGCAGGCTGTGCGCCAGGTTGAGCACACCCCGCTGGCTGAACAGGATCGGGTAGTCCAGCTCCTGCTCCAGGCTCTCCCACAGCTTGAGCGAGTGCTCGTAGATGCCGGCGCTCTCGTCCCACAGGTAGTTGGACCGGATGATCGTGGTGTTGCGGGCCATGTTGCCACCCGCCAGCCAGCCGCGCTCCAGCACCGCCACGTCGGTGATGCCGTGGTTCTTCGCCAGGTAGTAGGCGGTGGCCAGGCCGTGCCCGCCGCCTCCTACGACGATGACGTCGTAGGAGGCCTTGGGCTCCGGGTTGCGCCACAGCCGGTCGGGGTGCTCCGGCAGGTCGCCGCCCGGGGCGGGGCGGGACCCTACTGGGCCAGCCACGCCTTCACCTTGTCCGGGTTGGCCTCGACCCACTTCTTGGCGGCGTCGTCGGCGGACAGCTTGTCCTCGGAGATGTACTTGGCGACCAGGTTCTGGTCGTCGTTGGTCCAGGTGAACGCCTTGACCAGCTTGTACGCGGGCCCGTTGGCGTCGGCGAACTTCTTGCTGACGATCTTGTCGAGGACGTACTCGGGGTAGTCGCAGGCGATCTTCGCGGCGTCGGCGTCACAGCCCGTCTCGTACTTCGGCAGGTTGATCTTGACCAGCTTCAGCTCGGACAGGAACCACTGCGGCTCGTAGAAGTAGCCGATCAGCGGCGTCTTCTTGGCCTCCGACTGACGGAACGCGGTGATCAGGGCCGCCTCGCTGCCCGCGTACACCACCTTGTAGTTCAGCTTGAGGTTCTTGACCAGCGCCTCGTCGTTGGTGACGAACGACGGGTCGCCGTCCAGGAGCTGGCCCTTGTCACCGGACTCCGACGTCTTGAACTGCTCGGCGTACTTGTTGAGGTTGTTCCAGTCGGTGATGTCCGGGTACTGGGCGGCCATCCACGGCGCCACGTACCAGCCGATCACGCCCTTGTTGCCGGTCTCGCCCGCGGCGACCGCGGTCTTCTGCTCGTCGATGTACTTCTTGCGGAGGTCGTCGTGGCCCCAGTTCTCCACGATCGCGTCCACCTCGCCGGTGCCGAAGCCCTGCCAGGCGATCTCCTCCTTGAGGTCCTTCTTGGTGACCTTGCAGCCCAGGTTCTTCTCCGCGACGTACGCGATGACCGCCGCGTTCGCCTCGTACCCGACCCACGGGTTGACCGCCAGGTTGAAGGCGCCGCAGTCCTGCGCGGGCGCCGAGCCGCCGGCGGCCGGGGTCTCACCGATCTTCTCGCCGCCACAGGCGGTCAGGGCCAGCGCCGTGAGCGTCGCGGTCGCCGTGAGGCGCAATAGCTTCATGGATGGTTACTACCTTTCGAGGGGGAAGAGGCCCGGGCGATCCGGTCGAGCATGATCCCGAGCACCACGATGGCGGCGCCGGCCGCGAGGCCCTTGCCGTAGAGCTGTCCCTGGGAGAAGCCGGCGACCACGTCGTAGCCGAGCGCACCGGCCCCGACCAGGCCGCCGACCACGACCATGGACAGGACATAGATGAGGCCCTGGTTCGCCGCGAGGGTGAGCGACGAGCGGGCCATGGGGAGCTGAACCTTGGTGATCATCTGCCAGGCGCTGGACCCGGCGGCGGTCGCGGCCTCGGCGGTGGCGGCCGGGATGGCCCGTACCCCGTCCGCGACGATCTTGATGGCGACCGGCGCGGCGAACACCACAGCGGCGACGATCGCGGTGAACCGGGTGGCCGAGAAGAGCGCCAGGAACGGCACCAGGTAGACGAACGCCGGCATGGTCTGGCCGGCGTCCAGGACCGGGCGGACGATCCGGTCGGCGAGCCGGTTGCGGCCCATCCACACGCCGAACAGGACACCGAGGAGCATCACCATGACCGTCGCGACGATCGTCATGGCCAGCGTCGTCATGCTGTCCTGCCACAGGCCGGCGCCGATCAGCAGCGCCACGCAGACCGCCGTGGTGATCGCCGCCCGTACCCCGCCGAGCAGCACCGCCAGCAGCACCGCGACCGCGCCGACCAGCCACCACGGCGACTGGACGAGCAGGGCTTCGAGAGGGTTCAGCAGGGCGTAGGTGACCGCGTTCTTGAGGGCCTCGGTGGCCGTCGACAGGTCCTCCTGCGCCCACCGGGCCACCGCGTCGGCGCCCTTCGACAGGTCGCTGCCGATGCTCACGTCGTCGGGGAACTCGGCCGCCCAGAAGTACGTGTACGACAGGTAGCAGCAGACACCCGCGGCCACCGCGAACACGGCCAGCAGCGGCCTGCGGAAGCGGGACGGCCGGCCGGTCCGCCGGGCCCGGTCGCCGGCCGCGGTGGTGACCCGGTCCAGCACGACGGCCATCACGACGATCGCCAGGCCGGCGTTGAACGCGGTGCCCACGTCGAGCGTCTGCAGCGCCTTGATCACGGTCTTGCCGAGGCCGGGCGCGTCGATCAGCGCGGCGATGGTGACCATCGACAGTGCCGCCATGATGGTCTGGTTGACGCCCAGGACGATGGTGCGCTTGGAGAGCGGCAGCAGCACCCCGGTCAGCTTCTGCCATCCGGTGGCGCCGAGCGACTCGGTCGCCTCGACCGCCGAGCGCGGCACCGACCGGATGCCGTGCGCGGTGAGCCGGATCGCCGGCGGCATCGCGTAGATCAGGGTGGCGATCGTCGCGGACGCCGGGCCGATCAGGAAGAGCAGGGTGAGTGGGGCCAGATAGACGAAGGTCGGCATCGTCTGCATGAAGTCGAGGACCGGCGTGACCAGGCGGTGGAACCGGTCGGACAGCCCGGCCCAGATGCCCAGCGGGATGCCGATCAGCAGCGAGATGACCACGGCGCCGAGGGTGAGGGCGAGCGTGTCCATGCTCTCCTCCCACAGGCCCTGCAACCCGAAGAAGACGAAACCGGCGGCGGCGAGCACGGCCGGCTTCCATCCGGCGAAGGCCCAGGAGAGGTACGCGACGACGGCCACCACACCGAGCCAGCCGAGCACCGGGACGGGCCGCCCGTACGACGGCTGGGCGATCAGGTCCTGCAGGAACGTGACGAAGCTGTCGACCGCGGCCCGGATCTCGTTGACGAAGTACAGGAAGAACGGGCTGCTGTTCCGGTTGGCGCCGACCGTGTCGTTGACGTCGTTGAGCCAGTGGTGCAGCGGCGTGAGGTCGGCGGGGGACAGGCCGAGGGTGTCCAGGCCGCGCGTCGGGATCCAGATCAGCACCCAGGCGGCCAGGACCGCGCCGACGAGCACGGGCCGGTTCAGCCGGCGCCGGTCTTTGACGAGGGAGGGCATCAGGCGGCGGCTTCCACATCGGTCACGACGGTGAGGATCTCCTCGGCGGTGACGACGCCGAGCAGCGTCCCGTCGCGGACCACCTTGACCGGCCGGTCGGCGGCGAGCACGGTCCGCACGGCGTCCCGCACGATCACGTCCGGCCCCAGCTCCGGGCCGTCCAGCACGTCGTCCGGGCGGGGCTCGCGCATCACCCAGCGCAGGGTCAGCACCGAGGCCCGCGGCACGTCCCGGACGAAGTCGCGCACGTAGTCGTCGGCCGGCGCCCCGACCAGCTCGTCACCGGTGCCGCACTGGACCTGCCGGCCGTCCCGCATGATCAGGATCCGGTCGCCGAGCCGCAGCGCCTCGGACAGGTCGTGGGTGATGAACACCATCGTCTTGCCGACCTCGCGGTGCAGGCGGATGACCTCGTTCTGCATGTCCCGCCGGATCAGCGGGTCGAGGGCGGAGAACGGCTCGTCGAAGTAGAGGACGTCCGGGTCCACGGCCAGCGCCCGGGCCAGGCCGACGCGCTGCTGCATGCCGCCGGACAACTGGTCGGGGAAGCTGTGCTCGTACCCCTCCAGGCCCACCAGCTCGATCACCTCGCGGGCCCGGCGCAGCCGCTGCGTCTTCGTGGCGCCGCGGATCTCCAGCCCGTAGGCCACGTTGTCGATCACCTGCCGGTACGGCAGCAGCCCGAAGTTCTGGAACACCATGGAGAACTTGTGCCGCCGCAGCTCCCGCAGCCGCCGTTTGCCGGCGCCGAGGATGTCCTCGCCCTCGAACACCACCTGCCCGGCGGTCGGCTCGACCAGCCGGGTCAGGCAGCGGACCAGTGTGGACTTGCCCGAGCCGGACAGGCCCATCACCACGAAGACCTCGCCCGGCGCGACGTCGAACGACACCTCCCGGACCGCGGCCGTGCAGCCGGTCCGCTCGATCAGCTCACGCCGGGACAGCGCCTTCAGCTCGTCCGAGCGCGGCACCAGCTCCGCCTTGTGCCCGAACACCTTCCACAGGTCCCGGACCGAGATGACGGTCTCGGTGGTCATGGTGAAACTCCAAAATGGTCTAGGGCCGGAACCAGTGCTGCGGGCGGGGGTCGATGTTCTGCCAGACGTGCTTGGTCTCGCGGTACTCGTCGAGCCCGGAGGGGCCCAGCTCACGGCCGATGCCGGACTGCTTGAAGCCGCCCCACTCGGCCTGCGGCACGTACGGGTGGTAGTCGTTGATCCAGACGGTGCCGTGCCGCAGCCGTTGCGCCACCCGTTGCGCCCGGCCGGCGTCGGTGGTCCAGACCGCCCCGGCGAGCCCGTAGTCGGTGTCGTTGGCGATCCGGACCGCCTCTTCCTCGCCGGTGAACGTCTCCACGGTCAGGACCGGCCCGAACGACTCGTCGCGGACCACCGTCATCCCGGACCGGCAGCCGTCCAGCACGGTCGGCAGGTAGTAGAAGCCACCGGCCAGCGCCGGGTCGTCCGGCCGCCGCCCGCCGCAGCGCAGCACGGCGCCCTCGGCGAGACCCGCGGCCACGTACTCCTCGACCTTGGCCAGGTGCTGCGCGGAGATCAGCGGCCCGGTCTCGGCTTCCGCGTCGAACGGCCCGCCCAGCCGGATCCGGCGGGCCCGCTCGACGACCGCGTCCACGAACCGGTCGTGGATCGCCTCCTCGACGACCAGGCGCGCGCCGGCCGAGCAGACCTGGCCGGAGTGCAGGAACACCGCGGTCAGCGCGAAGTCGACGGCGGTGTCGAAGTCGGCGTCGGCGAAGACCACGTTCGGGTTCTTGCCGCCCAGTTCGAGCGCCACCCGTTTGACGGTGCCGGCGGCCGCGGCCATCAGCGTGCGCCCGGTGCGCAGACTGCCGGTGAACGACACCAGGTCCACGTCCGGGTGCTCGGCCAGCGGCGCGCCCGCTTCCGGGCCGGTGCCCAGCACCAGGTTCGCCACCCCGTCCGGCAGCCCGGCCTCGGCCAGCAGCCGGATCAGCAGGATCGCGGTGGACGGGGTCAGCTCGCTCGGCTTGAGGACGAACGTGTTCCCGGCCGCCAGCGCGGGGGCGACCTTCCACGACGTCTGCAGCAGCGGATAGTTCCACGGGGTGATCAGGCCGCACACCCCGACCGGCTCGTGCGTGACCCGGCTGATCGCGTCGGTGCGCCCGGTCTCGATGACCCGGCCGGCGTCGGTGGCCGCGATCCCCGCGTAGTAGCGGAACGCCTTCGCCACGTCCTGCATGTCGTACTCGGCCTCGACCAGCCGCTTGCCGGTGTCCAGCGACTCGGCGCGGGCCAGTTCGGCGGCGTCCCGGTCGATCAGGTCGGCCACCCGGAACAGCAGCGCGCCCCGCTCGACGGCCGGGGTGAGCGGCCACGGGCCCTCGTCGAAGGCCCGCCGGGCGGTGGCGATCGCCGCGATCGTGTCGTCACGGGACCCGTCGGCGACCGTGGTGACGAGGCTGCCGTCGGCCGGGCAGCGGATCTCCCGTTTCCCGGTCATCGGTCGCTGCCCTGCCGGAAGAACGGCACCTCGACCGGGGCGAGCGGGGTGTTGCCGAGGATCAGGTCGGCGGCCTTCTCGGCGATCATCATGACCGGGGCGTAGATGTTGCCGTTCGTCACGTACGGCATCACCGACGCGTCCACGACACGCAGGCCGTCGACACCGTGCACCCGCATGGTCCCCGGATCGACCACCGACATCTCGTCGACCCCCATCCGGGCCGTGCAGGACGGGTGCAGCGCGGTCTCGCCCTCCCGCCGCACCCAGTCGAGGATCTCGTCGTCGGTCTGCACCGCCTCGCCCGGCGACGTCTCGCCGCCGTTGAACTCCGCCAGCGCCGGCTGGTTGAGGATGGCGCGGGCCACCCGGACGGCCTCCACCCACTCGCGACGGTCCTGATCGGTGGAGAGGTAGTTGAAGCGCAGCGCCGGGTGCTCCCGCGGGTCGCGGCTCCGGATCTTCACGCTGCCCCGGGCGTCGGAGTACATCGGGCCGACGTGCACCTGGTAGCCGTGGCCGCCGGCCGGGGACGACCCGTCGTAGCGGACCGCGATCGGCAGGAAGTGGAACATCAGGTTCGGGTACGCGACGTCGTCGTTGCTGCGGACGAAACCGCCCGCCTCGAAGTGGTTGGTGGCCGCCGGCCCGCTGCGCAGGAACAGCCACTGCGCGCCGATCCACGGCCGGTGCCGCCACTTCAGGTACGGCTGCATCGACACCGGTTTCGTCGACGCGTACTGGATGTACACCTCCAGGTGATCCTGCAGGTTCTCACCGACCCCCGGCAGGTGGTGCACCGGCGTGACACCGAGCGCGGACAGCTCCGCGGCGTTGCCGATGCCGGAGAGCTGGAGCAGCTGCGGGGTGTTGATCGCGCCGCCGCAGAGGATGACCTCGCTCGCGTACACGCGGTGCGGCGCGCCGCACCGGCTCGTCGTGTACTCGATGCCGGTCGCCCGGGTGCCGTCGAAGAGCACTCTCGACACGAGTGCTCTGGTCCGTACCGTCAGATTGGGTCTCTTCATCGCCGGGCGCAGATAGGCGCCCGCCGCGGAGAGACGCCGGCCCCGCCGGATGTTGCGGTCGAAGAGGGCGAAGCCCTCCTGGCGCTCGCCGTTGACGTCGGAGGTCGGCGGATATCCGGCCTCCTCGCTCGCCGCGAGCATCGCCCGGAAGAGCGGGTTCGTGCCCGGCCCGCGCTCCAGCACCAGTGGCCCGTCGTGTCCCCGGTACGGGTCGTCCGGCTCGGCGGCCAGGCAGTTCTCCATCCGCTTGAAATAGGGCAGGCAGTGCGCGTAGTCCCACTGCTCCATGCCCGGATCGGCGGCCCAGCGCTCGTAGTCGAGCGGGTTGCCGCGCTGGAAGATCATCCCGTTGATGCTGCTGGAGCCGCCGAGGACCTTGCCGCGAGCGTGGTAGATGCGCCGCCCGTTCATGTGCGGCTCGGGCTCCGACTCGTACTTCCAGTCGTAGAACCGGCTGCCGATCGGGAAGGTCAGCGCCGCCGGCATGTGGATGAACACGTCCCACGGGTAGTCGGGACGGCCCGCCTCCAGCACCAGGACCTTGTTGAGGGGGTCGGCGGAGAGCCGCGCGGCCAGCGCCGAGCCGGCCGAGCCGCCACCGACGATCACGAAGTCGTACTTGGTCATGGCTTGGCTCCGGGGGGCAGGTTCGGTGGTTCCTTCGAGAGCTCGACGTGCACGACACCGTCGGCCACCTCGACCCGGTGGGCGCGGACCGGCAGTTTCGCCGGCGGCGCGTCGACCCGGCCGGTCCGCAGGTCGAACCGCGAGGCGTGCAGCGGGCACTCCACCTCGCAGCCCTCCAGCCACCCGTCGGCCAGCGACGCGTCCTGGTGGGTGCAGGTGTCGTCGATCGCGAAGACCTCGCCGTCCTCGGTGTGGAAGATCGCCACCGGCGGGTCGGTCTCCCACCGGTACGCCTCGCCGGGCGGTATCTCGCTGAGCGGGCAGACGGGCTGCAGCATCAGGCCTCCTGCGGAACGGAGCGCAGCTGACGGCGCCACCGGGTGAACAGTTTCGGCTGGTTCAGGCCGAGCACGGCGGACGGCTGCCCGTCCCGCTCGTAGACGGCGAGGAAACGGCGCTGCTCCGGGTCGCCCTCGACGATCCGGACGGTGTCGCCCGGCTGCCGGTGGCCGGCGAACTGGATCATCACGCCGTACTGGTCGGACCAGAAGTAGGGCGCCCGCGCGACCGGGGGGTCGGCGCCGAGCAGGGAGGCCACCGCGGTCGCCGGATGCTCCACGGCGAAGGTCCAGTGCTGCGATCCGGTGACGTCGCCGGTCGCCACCACGCCGGGGACGCTCGTGACGGCGGCCAGCCCGCCCGCCTCGGCGAGCCACTCCACGTTGGGGATCGCGCCGATCCCGGCCACCACCAGGTCCGCCTCGATCCGGGCGCCGTCGGCCAGCTGGACCGCCTCGATCCGATCGGTTCCGGTCAGCCCGCTCACCGGGACACCGGTCAGCAGGCGGACGCCGTGATCGCCGTGCAGGCGGGAGACGATCTCGCCCATCTCGGTGCCGAGCTGCCCGGACAGGGGCGTGGACAGCGACTCGACGACCGTCACGTCCCAGCCCAGCTTCCGTGCGCTGGACGCCACCTCGGCGCCGATGAAACCCGCGCCGATCACGACCAGGCGGCCGGTCTGCCGCAGCGCCTCCCGCAGGACGATCGCGTCGTCCAGGGTGCGCAGCGTGTGGACGCCGACGTGCTCGATCGGGCGGGCCCGGGCTCCGGTGGCGATCACCACGCCGTCGGCGCGGAGCACCTCGCCGGTGTCCAGGCGCACGCTCCGGGTGCGCGGATCGAAACCGGTCGCGGTGACGCCGAGCCGCCAGTCCGCGCCGAGGTCCTCGTCGTCGGGGGAGAGCGCCAGGCCGGCGGTGGTGACCGCGCCGGTCAGGAAGTCCTTGGAGAGCGGCGGGCGGTCGTACGGCCGATGAGGCTCGGCGCCGACGACGACGATCTCGCCCGCGAAGGACTGTCGGCGCAGGGCACGGACGGCAGCGAGACCGGCCAGGGACGCCCCGACAATCGCGACTTTCTCCACGCAAACGACCGCCATTCGTTGTGCAAAACGAAACAGCTCGTGAGATCCGCAACAGACTGCCCGGCACCTTGATCGATAGTCAAGAGTGCGACACCGAGCCGTCACGTCTTGCAACTTCCTGGAAATCGCTCCCCTATCGTTGCGCTATGAGCAACGAACGCGAGTCCGGTCCGGCGCTCGTCCAGTCCGTCGACCGGGCATTGAGCATCCTCGAAATCTTGGCACGGCGGCGCGGGGCCGGTGTCACCGAGATCGGCAGGGAGCTCGGCGTGCACAAGTCCACCGCGTTCCGCCTGCTCGCGGCCCTGGAGGCGCGGGGTTTCGTGGAGCAGGCCCAGGAGCGCGGCACGTACCGCCTCGGGCTCGGCGTGGTCCGTCTCGCCGGAGCGGTCACCGCCCAGCTCGACCTGAGCCGTCAGGGGCACGAGGCCTGCGACCGGCTCGCCGCCGACCTCGGCGAGACCGTCAACATCGCGATCCTCGACAGCAACCGGGCCGTCAACATCACCCAGAGCCGCGGCGCCGCCTCGGTGACCAGCCACAACTGGGTCGGCCGGCAGACGCCGCTGCACGCCACCTCGAGCGGCAAGATCCTGCTCGCCCACGCGCCGGCCCCGGTGCTGGCCGCTGTTCTCGCCGAGCCGCCCGAGCGGTTCACCGACGCCACCGTCACCGGCGAGACCGAGCTGGCCGCCGAGCTGGACCGGGCCCGCGAGCGGGGATGGGCCTTCACCGCCGAGGAGTACGAGGTGGGCCTCAACGCGGTGGCCGCGCCGATCCGGGGCGCCGACGGCGCGGTGGTGGCCGCCCTCAGCATCTCCGGTCCGGCCTACCGTCTCGACCGGGACGCCTTCCCGGCCGTCGCGAAACGGGTGATCGCCGCCGCCGGCGAGGTGAGCGCCAGGATGGGCTGGATTCCCTAGCTTTAACAATCGATGCCTTGACGGCGGTCCCGCCGTTCGATGAAGCTGTTGCGTATTCCAAGCGGTGTTGCGCTCTGTGAAACGCAAGGGACTGCCATGAACCCTCGTGTAGTCATCATCGGCGCCGGCGTCGTCGGCAGCGCCCTCGCGGACGAACTGACCGGACGCGGCTGGACCGACGTCACCGTGGTCGACCAGGGCCCGCTCTTCACCCCCGGCGGCTCCAGCTCGCACGCGCCCGGCCTGGTCTTCCAGACGAACCCGTCGAAGACCATGACCGAGCTGGCCACCTACACCGTCGAGAAGCTCAGCGCCCTCACCCTCGACGGGCAGTGGTGCTTCCGCCAGGTCGGCGGCCTGGAGGTGGCCACCACCGAGGCCCGCTGGCACGACCTCAAGCGCAAGCACGGCCTGGCCACCTCGTGGGGTGTGGAGAGCGCGCTGCTCAGCCCGGCCGAGTGCGCTTCGAGGCATCCGCTCCTCGACCCCGATCGCATCCTCGGCGGCTTTCACGTGCCCACCGACGGGCTGGCCAAGGCGGTCCGCGCGGTCGAGGCGCAGGCGCGGCGGGCGATCGAGCGCGGCGCCCGCTTCCTCGGCGAGCACACCGTCACCGGCGTCGGGCAGCAGGGCGGCAGGGTCACCGGCGTCGAGACCGATCAGGGCTTCATCCCGGCCGACGTCGTCGTCTGCGCGGCGGGTTTCTGGGGACCGAGGATCGGCGAGATGGTCGGCCTCACCATCCCCTTGCTGCCGCTGGCCCATCAGTACGCCAAGACCGGCCCCGTCCCCGCCATGGCCGGCGTGAACGACCTGGTCCTGGAGGCGAGCAGGCCCATCCTCCGCCACCAGGACCAGGATCTCTACTACCGGGAGCACGGCGACCGGATCGGCATCGGCTATTACGGGCACCGCCCGATGCCCGCCCGCACCTTCGGGGAGGCGCCGATGCCGAGCGTCCTGCCGTTCACTCCCGAGGACTTCGCCCCGGCCTGGCGGGAGAGCGTCGCGCTGCTGCCCGGCCTGGCGGACACCGCTGTCGAGGAGGGCATCAACGGCATCTTCTCGTTCACCGCCGACGGGTTCCCGCTCATCGGCGAGCACCGGGAGCTGGCCGGCTTCTGGGTC
This sequence comes from Actinoplanes philippinensis, assembly GCF_900113015.1. Lineage (GTDB taxonomy): Bacteria > Actinomycetota > Actinomycetes > Mycobacteriales > Micromonosporaceae > Actinoplanes > Actinoplanes philippinensis. The sequence continues at coordinate 100,257 of NZ_FONV01000001.1, read as the reverse complement.
GCCGAGGCCGTCTGGGTCACCCACTCGGCCGGCGTCGCCCGGTCGCTCGCCGAATGGCTCGTCGACGGGCAGCCCGCCGTCGACCTGCACGAGGCCGACCTGCACCGGTTCGAGCAGGTGCAACTGGCGCCCGCCTACGTCGAGGAGCGAGCGAAACAGAACTTCATCGAGGTGTACGACATAGTGCACCCGTTGCAGCCGATGGAACGCCCGCGTCCCCTGCGGACCAGCCCCTTCCATCCACGGCAGGTCGCGCTCGGCGCCGTGTTCCTCGAAGGGGCCGGGTGGGAGCGGCCGTACTGGTACACGTCCAACGATCCGGCCACGGACCTGCCCGTCCGCGACGAATGGTCGGCCCGCTACTGGTCGCCGATCGCCGCCACCGAGGCCCGGATCACCCGCGAGCGGGTGGCGATGTACGACATGACGCCCCTCAAGCGGCTCGAGGTGTCCGGGCCGGGGGCGCTCGAGTTCCTCCAGCACCTGACCACCAACAACCTCGACAAGACGGTCGGCTCCGTCACGTACACCCTGATGCTCGGTTTCGACGGCGGGATCCGCAGCGACCTGACCGTCGCACGTCTCGGACCGCAGGTCTTCCAGATCGGCGCCAACGGGCCGCTCGACGAGGACTGGATGCGGCAGCACGCCCCGAACTCCGTGCGGATCCGGGACATCACCGGCGGCACCTGCTGTGTCGGGTTGTGGGGGCCGCTCGCCCGGCACGTGCTGCAGCCGCTGACCCGTACCGATTTCTCGCACGACGCCCTCAAGTACTTCCGGGCACAGCCGGCCTTCGTCGGCGAGGTCCCGGTGACCGCGATGCGGCTGTCCTACGTCGGCGAGCTGGGCTGGGAGATCTACACCAGCGCCGAGCTGGGCCTGCGCCTGTGGGACATGCTGTGGGAGGCGGGGCAGGAGCACGGGATCGTCGCGGCCGGGCGCAGCGCCTTCAACAGTCTGCGGCTGGAGAAGGGTTACCGCGCCTGGGGCGCCGACATGACCACCGAGCACGATCCGGTCTCCGCCGGGCTGGAGTTCGCGGTCCGGATGGACAAGGGCGACTTCATCGGCCGGGCCGCTCTCGCCTCGTTCCACAGCGATCGCCGCCTGACCTGCCTGACGCTCGACGATCCCGCCGCCGTCGTGCTCGGCAAGGAGCCCGTCCTGGCCGACGGCGCCCCGGTCGGCTACGTCACCAGCGCCTCCTACGGATACACCATCGGCCGCACCGTCGCGTACGCATGGCTTCCCGTCGGTCTGTCAGTGCCCGGCACCGCCGTCACCGTCGAGTACTTCGGCGAACGGCTCCCGGCGACCGTGGCGGCCGAGCCGCTGTTCGACCCGAAGATGGAACGCATCCGCCGATAGAGGTGTCATCGTGACCGCCAGTCTCATCCCCACCCTCCCCGGCCACTACTACACCGACCCCACGATCTTCTCCCTCGAACAGTCGCGGATCTTCGAGCAGATGTGGTTCTGCGCGGTCCGCGCCGCCGACCTGCCCCAGCCCGGCAGCTTCAAGTCGGTGGAGATCGGCCGGGAGAGCGTCCTGATCGTCCGCGGGCGCGACGGCTCGCTGCGCGCGTTCCTCAACATCTGCCGGCACCGCGGCGCGAAACTGTGCACCGAGGAGTCCGGCCAGGTGAAACGGGCCTTCCAGTGCCCCTACCACGCGTGGACGTACGGCCTCGACGGCAAACTCGTCGCCGCCCCCAACCTGACGAAGATGCCGGACATCGACCGCGTCGAGTACGGCCTGGTGAACGTGCACCTGCGCGAGTGGATCGGCTACGTGTGGGTGTGTCTCGCCGACGAGCCGCCACCCTTCGAGGACGACGTGATGGGCGCCGTCACCGAACGGCTCGGCACACTGGCGGCGATCGACTCCTACCGGATCGACACCCTCCAGGTCGGCCGGCGCATCACCTACGACGTGAAGGCCAACTGGAAACTCATCGTCGAGAACTTCATGGAGTGCTACCACTGCGCCACCATCCACCCCGAGCTGGTGGAGGTGCTGCCCGAGTTCGCCGACGGCTACGCCGCCCAGTACTACGTGGGTCACGGCGCCGAGTTCGGCAGCGGCATCCAGGGTTTCACCGTCGACGGCTCGGAGGGTTTCGACAAGCTCCCCGGCGTCACCGACGACCAGGACCGGCGCTACTACGCCATCACCATCAAGCCGCAGGTCTTCGTCAACCTGGTCCCCGACCACATCATCCTGCACCGGATGTACCCGGTCGCCGCCGACCGCACCGTCGTCGAATGCGACTGGCTGTACTCCCACGACGTCGTCACCTCCGGCCGTGACGTGTCCCGCTCGGTGGAGCTGTTCCACCGCGTCAACGTCCAGGACTTCGACGCGTGCGAACGCTGCCAGCCGGCGATGAGCTCCCGCGCCTACGCCAGGGGCGGCGTCCTGGTCCCCTCCGAACACCACATCGGCGCCTTCCACGACTGGGTCACCACCCGCCTCGGCGTCTGAACCGGCTGGTTCCCCGAAGATCACACCTGGCTGAGCGCCGCGCCGGCGGCGCGCAGCTCGGCGAGCGCGGCCAGCGTGTACGGCGCCAGTTCGTGGTCGTCGTCCCGGTCGCCCTCGGACCACTGGGCGAAGCCCCGCTTGAACGCGAGCACCCCGATCTCGGCGGCGAGGGCCGCGACCGGATCGGGCACCCCCCGGGTGATCAGCGCTGCCGTCATGGCCGCGGCCAGGCCGACGGACTTGAGGGCGTCGCGTTGCTGGAGTTCTTCGCTGACCGCGACGGCGGCTTTGATCCGGGGGCCGAGCTCCCGGTTCAACGGCCCCATCGCGCTTGACGCGCGGACGAGGCCGGCGCCGACCGCGTCGAGTGGCCCCGCCCCGGCCGGCGCCTCGGCGATCCCCTCGGTGAGCAGGCGGCTCAGTGTCTCCTGACCGGCCACCAGCAGGTCCCGTTTGTCGGCGAAGTGCCGGAAGAACGTGCTCTTGGTGACGCCGGCACGCTCGGCGATCTGCGTGACGGTGGTGGTGTCGTACCCCTGCTCGGTGAAGAGGTCGACAGCTGCCAGAACGAGCCGCTCACGTGCTCCGGGTTCCCACCGCGCCATGTGCCCATCATAGTGATGGGACTCTTGTCCCGTCACTCTGGTACGGTGACGGGACAAGAGTCCCATCACCTTGGGGAGTGTCCCATGCATGTCTTCGTCACCGGAGGTACCGGCCTCGTCGGCGCCGCCGTCGTCGCCGAGTTGCTCGGCAACGGCCACGCCGTGCTCGCCCTCACCCGCTCCGAGGCCTCCGCAGCGGCCGCCGCGGCAGCCGGCGCCGAACCGCTGCACGGCGCCCTCGACGACCTGGACGTGATCCGGGCCGGCGCCCGCAAGGCCGACGGGGTGATCCACCTGGCCTTCGGCAACGACTTCAGCACCGCCGACGCCGTCGCCCGGTCGGTGGCCGAGGAGACCGCCGCCATCACCGCGATCGGCGAGACCCTGATCGGCACCGGCCGCCCGTTCGTGATCGTCTCCGGCACGCCCTGGGTGCCGGGCCGCCACTCGGTCGAGACCGATCCGGTGCCCACCGACGGCCCGGTCGGAGGCCGCGGCCGCACCGTCACCACCACCCTTCAACTGGCCGCGCAGGGCGTGCGGACCTCCGCCGTCCGGCTCCCGCGCACCGTGCACCGCGACGGCGACGGAGGCTTCGCCGGGCTGCTCACCCGGATCGCCCGCGACAGCGGTGTCGCCGGCTACCCGGGCGACGGCGCCCAGCGGTGGCCGGCCGTGCACGCCCTCGACGCCGCGGTGCTGTTCCGGCTGGCCCTGGAGAACGCGCCGGCCGGAACCGTCTGGCACGCCGTGGCTGACGAAGGCGACCGGGTCAGCGACATCGCCACGGTCGTCGGGCGCCGGCTCGGCCTTCCGGCCCGCCCGGTGCCGGAGGAGGCGTTCGGTCCCCTCGGCCCGATCTTCGCCACCGACCAGCCGTCGTCCAGCGCCCACACCCGCGCCGCTCTGGGCTGGACACCGCGCCACCCCAGCCTGCTCGCCGACCTGGAGAACATCCGGCCCTGAACCGGCTCACCCCGCCGTCGGGCGTCGCGGCCGCGCGTCGATCAGCGCGGCCACGCCGTCCAGCCACCGGGCGAGCCGGGCATCGGCTGCCGCGAAGGACGGGCCGGCCGGGGAGGGCGGCGGCGCCTCCCCGGCGGCGAGCAGCCATGGCCGTATCAGGCGAGTCTGATCGGGACCCGGTAGTGGCTCCGGCAGGCGCGCTGCCGTGGCGCAGCCGCCCCGCCGCACGATCTCGGCCAGGAACGTCAGCGAGCGCGGGTGCGTGCCGAGCCGGTCGGCCTGCAGCGCGGCCGGCACCAGCGCGTCGGCGAACCGGCCCGCGCCCAGCAGCGCCGTCACGTCCTCCCGCTCGGCGTCCTCGTCGGTGCGGATCCGCATCAGCCGGTCCGCTCCGGCAGGCGCACCGACACCGGCGTCCCCGGCAACCCGGCGTCACCGTGGCTGATGTCGCCCTCGGTGAAGGCGCCTGCGGGGACCCAGAACGTGTATCCCCACGGGTTGTAGATCTGCAGCTCGTCCCCCTGGTGCCCGATGATCATCATCTGGTGGCCGGGTCCGTCGTCGCGGGTGGTGACCGGCACCGGATAGCCGTCGTCGACCGCCGCCTCGATCCGCGGCAGCAGATCGGAGCGCCCGTCCAGGCTGTCCACCGGCACGTTGCGGTAGGTCGCCCCGGTGTGCGCGCCGATCTGCTCGTTCGCGATCGCCGTGGACTGCCGGGACGTCATGCCGTCACTCCCGCGGACCTTCTGCAGCAGGTCGCGCCCGTCGTCGTACACCTGCAGCTGCTCGGCCCGCCACCGCTCCCGGAAGGCCGCCGGGTTGTCGTGCGCCGGATCGTCCGGCCGGCCGCCGGTGGTCAGCCGCAGCGCGTAGATCGGATCGACGGCGGCACGCGCGGCCACCGTCGACGCGGCCACGCACGTCGGGAGCTGCCCCTGGGACCAGCCCGGACCGGCGGCCGGGGCCGGGCCGGAGTCCAGGTCGAACGGCCCGAGCCGCGCCGCCAGCCACGGCCCGTCGTCGCCGTGCGCCGCGATCAGGCCGTCGAACGCGGCCACCTCACCCACCGGATAGCCCGCGGCCAGCGCCTTCATCAGGTACGCCCGCTGCTCCGGTGAGGCCGCCGCGCGCAGCAGCACGAGCATGGCGCGCCGATCCGCGTCGCCCAGCCCGGTCAGCGCCGCGGCCGCCCGCTCGGCCTGCGCCGGGGTGAGGACACCCAGGTCCGCCGACCGCCAGTCGCTGCCGGCCTCGGTGAGCACCACCGCGTCGAGCGCGCTCAGCGGCGCCCCGGCCATCCGCCGCCCGCGCGCCTGAGCGGCCTGATCGTGCAGGCGGGAGGCGAGGTCACGGCCCGCCTCGGTGACCGCCCGATGGCCGGCCACCCGATCGTCGATGGCTCGCACGGCCCGCTGGTGCAGCGCCGACATCCGCTCGGCGTCGTAGGTGGACGGATCCGGAAGGTGACCGAGCATGGTCATTCGCGCGGCGTTGGCCGCGACGTCGAGGAGGGCGTCGGCGGCGGCCAGGTCGGCGGCCCGCCAGCGTTCGATCACCATGGCGTACGCGCGGACGCGCCCCGGGATCGAGCCGAGCGTGTCCAGCAGCCCGTGCACCCCGGAGTGCAGCGCCTCGACCGCCTCCGCCGCCTCCACCTGGGTGTCACCGGCCCAGCCGACGGCGACTCCGCGGTCCCGCAGGCCGGCGACGATGTCCGCGGCCCGGCCGGCGATCCGGCGGACCTCGTCGAGGTTGGCCGCGATGTCGTCGAGGGTGGCCGGGTCACCGCCGAAGCCGGCCACCTCCGCTCCGGCGCGGCAGCCGGCGGTCAGGTCGTCGGTGCCCCACAGGCCGTACGCCTCCCGGATGTTGCCCTGCTCGTGCCGCAGGCGCCGCAGATCGTCGCCGGTCACCCCCGGTCACCGCTCAGCCGGCGTGCCGCCCGGTCGTCGGACCGTGCGTAGTCGTGGGCGGTCCGCTCCAGCGCGTCGGCCAGCTCGCGGGCGGCCCGTTCGAGCACCCGGAGCTCCTGCTCCAGCGCGGCGGCGAGCGCGCGGTAGGGGGCCGCTGTCGTGTGCCTGTCGAACGCCGCGTCCACGCCGAACTCCCGCTCCGGCACCAGGACCCGGTCGGCGGCTCTCCGGAGACCCTCCGCGGTATCGTCCCGCAACGCCCGCGCCGCGGCCCGCAACTCGTCCACATCGACCTGCACGGGACGGATCGTAACGCCCCTCGCATCGATCGTCGTGAACGCGCTCGGCGGCCTGCCCCGCCAATCTGTGTCGTCAGGGCGAAACGGGATCGTCCCAACGTAGACGTATTGGCGTGAGCGCCCTACAGTGTGCCCACCGATCGAACGAGGGGGTCCCGTGGCCGAGCCGCCAGAACAACGAGAACCATCGGAAGCCGAACCGCCCCGACTCCTGGTCATGCCGCCGACCGACGCGATCCCGTCGATCGTGTGGCCCGGAGCCGACGGCGCTCCCGCCTGGGCGATCCCGGTGCAGATCCCTTCCGGCACGCGCGGGTACGCGCTGTTCGTGCCCATGGTGCCGGTGGCGTCGTCGCCGGAGGGCGCGGGCGCCGTCGCCATGAGCGCGCCCGCCGGCACCTCGCCGGTCGCGCCGTCACCCGCCGTCAAGCCCGCTCCCTCCTCCACCTCTCCGGCCGCCTCTCCCTCCACCTCTCCCTCCGCCTCTCCCTCCACCTCGGACGGCGAGGCCGGCGGCGAGAAGAAGGCCGGGAATGCCGGCGGCGAAGCGGATCACTCGGGTGGGGTGAGTTCTGGGCCCGCCGACACGGGAGCGGCCGGCCCGGCCCGCCCTGCCAACGATTCCGCCACTCCGGCGACAACGCCCGGCACGCCCGGGTCCGGTGCGCCCGCGCCCAGCACGCCCGCGCCCAGCACGCCCGCGCCCAGCACGCCCGGGTCCGGCGCGCCCGCGTCCGGCGCGCCCGCGCCGGCAGAGCCGCCCGCTGACCGGCCGATTCCGGTCACGAGGCTGACGCCGCAGCACACCGGGGCGTTCGGCCCGTACCAGCCGCTGCCGCCCTCGCGCTGGAAGCAGTTCCGCGACAAACACTGGCCCGGCCCGAAACCGGCCCGCGGCCGCGCCGTCCCCGCCGCCGTCCTGGCCGGCGCGGCCGGTTTCGTCGCGTTCCTGCCGCTGGGCCGGGTCGGCATCGGCTGGTTCCTGGCGGCCCTCACGCTGACCGCCGGTGTGGTGTTCGCGGTCCGGCGGGCGGGCGACCTGTCCCGCGCGGACCGCTGGACCCGGATCGGGTGGACCGCGTCGGCCCTGGCGCTGCTGCTGGTGCCGGCGTTCCGCAACGCGTGGTGGCTGGTGACCTTCAGTGTGCTGGGCGCCCTGGGCTGCGCGGCCCTGGCGATCGTCGGCGGCAGGCAGGTCCGCTCGATCCTGTTCAGCCTGTTCGCCGCACCGTACGCGGCGCTGCGCGGCCTGCCGTGGGTGCGCAACCACCTGGAGTCGAGCGGCCGTAATCCGGGGATGGCCCGCCGGGTGGTCTTCTCGGCCGCGCTGACGATCGTGATGCTGCTGGTCTTCGGCGGTCTGTTGTCGTCGGCGGACGTCGCGTTCTCGGCGCTGCTCGACGACCTGGTGCCGGACTTCGAGGGCGGTTCGGCCTTCGAGTGGGTGTTCCTGGCGATCGTCGGCGGCCTGCTGGCGGTGTCCGGCGTCTACACGCTGTCGGCTCCGCCGGTGACGTCGGGTCTGGACACTCCGGGCCGGGGCCGGTTCGGCCTGGTCGAGTGGGCGCCGGCGGTCTCCGCGCTGGTGCTGCTGTTCGCCGGGTTCGTGGGGGTCCAGTTCACCGTGCTGTTCGGTGGCGCCCGGCACGTGCTGAAGACGTCCGGCCTGAGCTACGCCGAGTACGCCCGGAGCGGCTTCTGGCAGCTGGTGGCGGTCACCCTGCTGTCGCTGGCGGTGCTGGCGGCCCTGGCCCGCTGGGCGAAGCGTGACCTGCCGGTGGAGCGGATCGTGCTGCGGCTGCTGCTCGGGCCGGTGTGCGCGCTGAGCGTGGTGATCGTGGCGTCGGCGCTGTCGCGGATGTGGGCGTACCAGCGGGTCTACAGCTTCACCGGCGAGCGGATCTTCGTGATGTCGCTGGAGCTGCTGCTGGGCACGGTCTTCGTGATGATCGCGGCGGCCGGCATCCGCTGGCGGGGCCGCTGGATCCCGCAGGCCACCGTGGGCCTGGCCGTCGTGATGCTGCTGGGCCTGGCGGTTCTCGACCCGGAGGGCTATGTGGCGAGCCGTAACGCGATCCGTTACGAGCAGACCGGCAAGATCGACGCCTGGTATCTGCGGGCGCTCTCGGCCGACGCCACCCCGGCGCTGACCCATCTGCCGGACCCGGTGCGCCGCTGCACGCTGAGCTGGATCGCCGACGAGCTGGAGCAGCCCGACCCCTGGTATGCGTGGAACCTGGGCCGGACCCGGGCGCGCGCGGCCCTGAAGAGCCTGGGCAGCGGCGCGATCGGCAACCAGAAGGACTGCCGCCGCGCGGACCAGTTCGATCTGCCGAAGACCCGGAACTGAGGCCGGGGCGGCCCGGCCCCGTCACGCCGACGGGGCCGGGCGCCTCCGGACGGTCCGGGCGGCCCACCGGTAGAACCGGTCGGGCAGGAACACCGCGTCGTTGAGCACCATCACCGCGGAGAAGACCGGCAGGGCCATCAGCACGGCGATGCCGAGGTGCATGGCCACCAGCAGGGGCAGCACCACGTACTTCAGCTTGCTGAACACGCTGAACGGGAACGCGACCTGCACCAGCACGGTCAGGTAGCAGGCGATCATGAGGAGCGCGTGCTGCCCGTCGAGGAAGTCGGAGACGGCGGGCCAGGGCCGGAAGAGGTCCTGTTCCAGCACGTAGTGCAGCGCGGTTCCGTCGCCCCACGTCTCGCCCTGCACCTTGAAGAGCCCGGCTGCCCCGTACAGGATGCACATCTGCGCCATGATCACGAGGAGCGCGCAGTTGTGCAGGACGGTGACGGTGAACTCGCGGAAGCCCCCGGCTGGGGCGTGCCGCGCGGCCCGGCGCGCGTCGAGGGACCACCGCCGCCCGCAGGCCGTGAACATCAGGTAGACGGCGATCAGCACCAGCAGGTTGTCGCCGCCGTTGCTCATCAGCACGTTGCGGGAGTAGACCGAGATCGCCGCGACGGCGAACAGGACGGACGTCACCCGGGTCCGCCAGCCGAGCATGAAGAGCACGCCGACGAGGATCGTCGCGGCGTAGCAGACCTCGAAGTACGCCGGGTCGTCGGAGAGCGTGAACACGCTGAACCAACCGAGCTGGTCGAACATCCGGCGCGCCATCTCGGCCGTCCACGGCGCCTCGGGACCCCAGATCAGGTGCCGGTGCGGGAACTCGCGGAGCAGCGTGACGAGGAAGAGGAACCCGTTGCCGATACGCAGGAACGCGGTGGCGTACAACGACAGGGGTTTCTCGGTGAGCCGCCGGTAGGCCTCGTCGAAGAGCCGCCCGGCGGACGCCCGGACCGGCGGGGTGGCCGGCGCCGGCGCCGGGCGGATGCTCTGGTCAACTGCCATCGGACGTCACATTCCACCAGGGCAGGAGCCTGGTATAGGGCTTGTTCTCGTCGGTCGGGGTCGTCTCGCCCGGCGGCAGGATCGGGGTCGCCACCACCCTCAGCCGGATCACCTGGAAGGGCTGCGGGCTGAGCTCGGCGAGCCTGCGGGTGGCGATGTTGCGCAGGTTCTCGGCGCGCAGCAGCGAGTACTCGTCCACCGAGACCTCGTCCTCGCCGTGCGCCTCCGCGTAGGCGTTCCAGGCGCGGTGCAGCATGGCCTGGTTCGTCCGGCTGGGGTAGACGTTGTGGGTGACCGCGGCGTTGTCGGCGGCGGTGAGGTCGACCCAGTCGCCGGTCTCCCGCCGGCCGGCCGCGTCGGTCCACCCGGTCCGCCCGAAGATCTGGGTCCGGATCGGCTCCGGGTTGGGGGCGAAGAGCAGCCAGTTCTGCTCGAAGTACGGGCTGATCCACGCGTTGATCTGCGCCCGGTAGCGTTCGGAGATCGGGTTCGACGGGGCCACGTGCAGGAACGTCATCAGCACGTGGGTGAGGGCCGCGGCCGCGCACAGCCCGACGACGGCGCCCCTGAGCACGCGTTGCGGCTTCTCGCCTTGTTCTCCGTACCGTTGCCGCACGCCGGGCTCCGCCTTCCAGGACGAATTGGTGATTCGCCCTTATAACGGCGTGTCGGTCATTCGGTCGCGCTGCGCCTGCGGGAGGGAGCACGCCGCGGTGCCGCCGGGCATCATGTGGCGGTGCTCGGACACCCAGCGGTAGACCGGCCACGCCACCAGCCGCACCGGCGCCGAGCCCAGCGCGGTCCCGGCCGCCCGCCACAGCCGGCCGGCGTCCTTGAGCAGCAGCGCGATCGCGTCCGGCCCGGCCGCCCTGCGGTCGCCGACCCACTGCACGGCCTGTTCGCACTGGCCGGTGGTCAGGCCCAGGGCGTCCAGGTCGGCGAACTGCCACGGGACCAGCCGGGCCCGGGTGGGGATGCGGCGCTCGATGAACTGAGCGCAACTCGTGCAGAAGGCGCAGTCTCCGTCGTACACAAAGGTCGGCTTGGTCATGATGGGAATTTTATCCGTTTGATGGTGATGACTAGAGTCCAGGCGTGGGCGAGCGGAACGCGGCAATCATCGGCGGCGGCATCGGCGGGCTGGCAGCCGCGGTGGCACTACGGCGGATCGGCTGGCGGGTCACCGTGTACGAGAGAGCGCCCGCGTTCACCGAGGTCGGCGCCGGCATCTCGCTGTGGCCGAACGCGCTGCACGCCCTGGACCGGCTGGGCCTGCTCGGCGAGGTGCTGAGCCGGGCCCGCCGGGAGCTCGCCGGGGGAGCGAAGGATCGCCGCGGCCGCTGGCTCACCCGGGTGACCTCGGACGAGCTGGAACGCCGCTTCGGCCACCCGGTGGTCGTGCTGCACCGGAGCCGGTTGCTGGAGGCGCTTCTCGACGCCCTTCCGGCCGAGGCGTTGCGCCCCGGCGAGGAGGTCGACGACGTGCCCCGGGCCGATCTGGTGGTCGCCGCCGACGGGCTGCGCAGCACCGTCCGGGCCCGGCTGTGGCCCGGTGTCCGCCCACGCTATGCGGGGCACACCGCCTGGCGGATGGTGACCCGGCCGCTGGAGCTGGCCGAGGGCGCGGTGCTGTGGGGCCGCGGCGAACGGTTCGGCTACGCGCCGATGCAGGGCGGCGGCGTCTACTGTTTCGGCACCGCGACCGTGCCGGAGGGCGGCACCTCCGACGACGAACACGCCGAGGTGCTGCGCCGCTTCGGCGCCTGGCCGGATCCGATCCCGGCGCTGCTGGACGCCGTCGCGCCGGAGGCGGTGCTGCGCCACGACCTCTACGACCTGCCGCCGCTGCCGTCCTTCGTCAACGGTTCCACGGTCCTGCTCGGCGACGCCGCGCACGCCATGACCCCCAGCCTCGGCCAGGGCGGCTGCCAGGCGATCGAGGACGCCGTGGTGCTGGCCGACTGCCTGGCCGGAGCCGGAGCCGGGGACGACCTGGCCGCGGCGCTCGCCCGCTACGACGCGCGGCGCCGGCCCCGTACGCAGGCGATCGTCACCCGGTCGGCGCGGCTCAACACGATCGGGCAGATCGGCTGGCCGCCCGCCGCCGTGGCCCGGGACGTGGCGGTCCGGCTGGTGCCGGGGGAGGCGGTGCTGCGGGGCATGGCATCGGTGATCGGCTTTCGCGTGTGATCATGTCCGCGTGCCGGACTGGACGTACCACCCGCTGCGCCCGATCACCGCGCGCCTGCTGGGCCGCCGCCGTTCCGAACGGGCGGCGTTGCGGTTCCTGGCGACCCTGACGTCCCGGCCGGCCGGCGCACGGGCGGTGGCCGCGGTCTTCGCCCATCCGGCCGCCCCGCCCGGACTGGCGGGCCGGCTCGGCGCCACGGTCCCGGTCCGGCACGCCCGCGACGCGATCCGCGCGCTGCCCGTCCAGGGCGCCGGGGTGATCGAGATAGGCCCCGTGACCACGGCGGACGTCCCGGCGGTCCGCGCGGCGGCGACCGGCCGGCGGTGCCCGGTGTGGGCGCGCCCCGGAGATCCGGAGACGGCCGCCGCCGTCGCCCCGTACGTGGACCGGGTGGTCACCACCGAAGCGGCCGTCGTCCGGCTCACCGACCCGGACATCGAGACGGCCCGGCGCGCCCTGGCCGACCCGGACGCCGTGGTCCTGGCCACCCCCGCGCTCCTGGTGGCCGCCGGGCCGGGCTGGTTCCAGCGGGTCATCGAGGCGGAGACCCCGGCCGGGCCCGCCCCGTCGCCGCGTGACGCCGGCCCGGATCCGCGGCGCTGGCCGGCGTGGCTGTGGGCGCTGCTGGTCGGTCTGGGGATGATCGGGGGCGGCGTCGGCGCGGCGCTGATCACGCTGGGCCCGGTGCTGCTCTGGTACGACAACGACTACCTGGGCATGCGACGCGAGCAGCTCGCGGCCCTCAACGACAGACTGGTGCCGTTCCTGCAGCACGACCGGATCACCATGGCCGGCACGATGGTCGCGATCGGGATCCTCTACGCCGGGCTCGCCTGGGGCGGCCTGCGGCAGGGCTGGCCGTGGGCGCGCCGGTCGTTGCTGCTGTCCGGCGCGGTCGGGTTTCCCAGCATCCTGTATTTCCTGGGCACCGGCGGTTTCGTGGAGCCGCTGCACGCCGCGGTCACGATCGTGCTGGCCCCGATGTTCGTGCTCGCGGTGACGCCGCGTATCGGGCCGCCCCGGTGGACGCTGCTCCCGGACGGCCCCGAGCCGGAGCGCCGCCGCGCCCTGACCGGCCAGCTGCTGATGATCGTGACGGGAGCAGGCCTGCTGATCGGGGGCGTGACCGTGTCGGTGGTGGGGTTCAACGACGTCTACGTAGCCACGGATCTGGACTTCCTCGGTACCCACGCCGGGCACCTGGAGGAGGCGAACGACAGACTGCGGTCGTTCGTCGCGCACGATCGTGCGGGGTTCGGCGGCGCCCTGATCGCGGCGGCGCTGTCCATCGTCACGCTGAGCATGTGGGGCTGGCGGCGCGGCAGCCGCTGGGTGTGGTGGACGCTCGCCGGCTCGGCCACTGCCGGTTTCCTGCCGGCCGTGGCGGTGCACATGGTGATCGGCTACACCGACGCCGTACACCTGGCCCCGGTCTATGTGGGCATCACGCTGAGCATCGCGTCGCTGACGCTGTCACGCCGTTACCTGTGCGCTAAAGAGGCGGCGTGACCGGGGCGGGCGCGGCCGCGCCGAGGGCCGACGACACCTCCCGGGCCGCCGCGATCACCTCGCCGGCCCGCGCCTCGAGCCCTGCCATGTCCATGTCGAGCGCCAGCGTGGAGACCGAGATGCCGCCGAGGACCCGCCCGGTGTGGTCGAAGACGGCCGCGCCCACGCAGCGGATGCCCGGCTCGTTCTCCTCGTCGTCGATCGCGTAGCCGAGCGCCCGCACCCGCGCGAGATGCGTGAGCAGGTCCTCCTCGCTGGTCAGCGTGCGAGGGGTGCGCTGCGGCAGACCGGTGCGGCGGCTGATCGCCTGCACCTCGGTGTCGCTGAGCTCGGCCAGGATCGCCTTGCCGATGGCGGTGGTGTGCAGGGCGAGGCTCATGCCGATCCGGGAGGGCATCTGGTACGGCCGGCGCCCCTCCTGCTTGTCCACATACACCGCCTCGTCGACGCTGCGGATCGCGAAGTGGGTGGTGAAGCCGGTCGCCTCACACAGGGCGTGCAACGCGCCGGAGGCCTGGCGCGCCGGGTCGAACCGGTGCATGACCCGCCCGGCCAGGGTGAGGATCCGCGGGCCGGGCTCATAGCTGCCCAGGCCGTCGGGACGGGCGAAGCCCCAGGCGACCAGCGACTGCAGGATGCGGTGCACTGTCGACTTGGAGACACCGGTCGCCACGGCGATGTCGGTGACGCGGTGGTGCTCGGCGAGAGCCTCGAGCACCGCCAGTGTCTTGTCGATGGAGCTGCCTTCCCTGACCACCGGATCAGCCTACTGGTCGCTGTCGGGCCGGCCGGCGAGCGAGATCACCGCAGCTCGCCGATCGCCACCGGTTCCATGTCGTCGTACGCCTGGTTCTCCCCGCCCATCGCCCACACGAAGGCGTAGCTGCGGGTGCCGAACCCGCAGTGCACCGACCAGTACGGCGAGATCACCGCCTGCTCGGGCGCCACGATCAGGTTGCGGGTCGCGTCCGGCCGGCCCATCAGGTGGACGATCCGGTCGGCCTCCGGCAGGTCGAAGTAGAAGTACACCTCGGTACGCCGCTCGTGGGTGTGGCACGGCATGGTGTTCCACATGCTGCCCGGTTCGAGGACCGTCACGCCGAGCACGAGCTGGCAGCTCTGGATGCCCTTGAGGTGGATGAACTTGTAGATGGTGCGTTCGTTGGATCCGTCCGCCGACCCGAGGCGCACCGGCTCGGCGTCGTCGAGGGTCGCCTTGACCGTGGGATGGCTGGTGTGCGCGGGCGTCGAGACCAGGTAGAACCGGCCGTCGAAGCTCACCTGCCGGGCGCCGCGCCCGACGTAGAGCACCTCGCGCGACGCCAGGTCGTGCCGGGCGCCGTCCACGGTGACGGCGCCCGGGCCCCCGATGTTGACCACACCCAGCTCACGGCGTTCCAGGAAGTACTCCGAACGCAGCTGGTCCGGGCAGGGCAGGCCGGCCGTCCCGGCGACGCCGCCCACGACGAGACGGTCCTCGTGGGTGTACGTCAGCCGTACCTCGCCGGTCCGGAAGAGGTCCTCCACCAGGAACCGCCGTCGCAACTGCTCGGTGTCCATGCTCGTCACCTGGTCCGGTGCCGTAGCGGGTCGTGACTCCATCAGCGCTCCTGTCGCAGGGTGACCGGTTTCGGCTCGTCCACCGGGTCGGTGTCGAGCGAGTCGATCAGGGTGTCGCGCCCGGCCGTGCGCTCCGGCTTGAGCAGGCCGATCGCCACGTACAGGACGAGGGACGTGACCAGCGGGACGCCGACGACCATGGTCTGGCTGGTCTCCTCCAGGACCCACTTGACCACCACCCAGACGCCGAGGCCGGCCGCCCAGGAGACGATCGCCGCGGTCGGGCCGCTGCGCCGGAACCACGGGAGCAGGCCCAGCATCAGCGGGATCGAGATCGGACCCATCGTCGCGGCGACCAGGTCGACCACGATCTTCAGGACCACGCCCTGCCCCTCGGTGCTGATCGCGATGACCATGCTGATCACCACGAAGGCGAACGTGGTGACCCGGGCGAAGGTCAGCTCGGCCCGCTCGCTGAGGTTGCGCACCGCCCGGACCAGCACCGGCGCGATGTCCCGGGTGACCACCGACGAGATCACGTTGGCGTCCGAGGAGACCATCGCCATGGTGTGCGAGAAGAAGCCGGCCAGCACCAGGCCGATCACGCCGGGCGGCAGCAGGGTCTTGGCCAGTTCGACGTACGCCTGCTCGGCGTTGGCCAGACCGGGCACGATCAGCGGCGCCGCGAACATCGGCAGGAACAGGATCAGCGGCCAGACCAGCCACAGCCCGCTGGAGAGCAGGGCGGACCGTTTCGCCGCCGAGCCGGACGGCGCGGCCATGTAGCGCTGCGCCAGGTTCCACATGCCGCCGTTGTACTCGAACGTCTTGATGAAGAGCAGGGCCAGGAAGAACGTCAGGGTGTACGGCCCGCTGAACGGATCGCCGTGCCCCTCCGGCAGGTCGCCCCACATCGTCCACAGTGCCGAGACGCCGCCCAGGTGGGCGAGGAACGCGATGAACATGGCGACGCCGGCGAAGCCCTGGATGACGAACTGGCCGAAGTCGGTGAGCACGTCCGCCCAGAGGCCGCCGAGCGTGATGTAGGCGAGCGTCACCACGCCGGTGATCAGGATGCCCCAGATGATCGGCACGCCGGCGAAACCACGCAGCAGCACCGAGATCGCCACCCACTTGGCCGCGATGTCGACCACCTTGAGCAGCGCGCCGCTGTAGGCGAGCGCCTGCTGGGTGGGCAGGTTGTAGCGACGGGCCAGGTACTCCAGCGGGGACGCCACCCCGTGCTTGGAGCGCAGCCGGTTCCAGCGGGCGGCGAAGACGAACGCGCCGATGCCGACGCCGAGCCCGATGGTGAGGGCCCACCAGACGTACATGGCGAGGCCGTAGTTGTAGGCGACGGCGGCGAAGGCCACGAACATGACCGCGCTGTAGCCGGACATGTGATGCGAGATGCCGGACAGCCACCACGGGATCCGGCCGCCCGCGGTGAAGAAGTCGGCGACGTTGTGCACGCGGCTCTTGGCCCACAGGCCGATGCCGACCATCACCAGGAAGTATCCGCTGAGTATTGCCCAGTCGAGCGCGGTCACGTGAGCTCCCCTCCGGTGCATGACACGCGTTACAGGGATGTTTCGAGGGATGTTCTGCTACACGAAACGCCTTGTCAATACATGAAACACAATGAAGTCAGTCTATGCGAGAAGCCTTGACGGCGTTCCGTGTAACGGGACAATGTTCCTGTCCACGGAATCGAGGAGGGTTCATGCCCAACATCACCGTCGAACTGCTGTCCGGTCGCACCCTCGACCAGCGCCGTGAGTTCGCCGAGGCCGTCACCGCCGCGGCGGTCGGCATCCTCAAGGCCAAGCGGGCCTCGGTGCGCATCCGCTTCGACGAGATCGAGCGGGCCGACGTGGCGAACGGGGGAGTGCTGGAGTCCGACCGGGACGCTTAAGGATATTTAAGGTTCCGGAACCGGGAGATTCTTGTCCGTCGATAGTAAGACTGGTTATCTGTTAACCGTCTTGCCGATTACCCCGACGGTAAACGAGGTCATCCCCATGCGACGACGCACTCTGCTGGCCATCTCCCTGTCCACCGCCGCGGCGGGCGCTCTCGGCGCCCTCGGCATCGGCAGCGCCTCCGCCGCGACGCTCGACCCGAGCCTGCCCCCGGGCGGCAACTTCGACCTCTCGGTCTGGTCGCTGCAGCTGCCCACCGGCTCGCCCGGCAGCCCCGACACGATCTCCCCGGCGCAGCTCAAGGGCGCCAACGGCTACAGCAATCCGTCGTTCTTCTGGACCGACAAGAACGACGGCTCGATGACGTTCTGGGCGCCGGAGAAGGGCGTCACCACGCCGAACTCGAACTACGCCCGTAGTGAGCTGCGCGAGATGAACGCCAACGGCAGCGCCGCGAACTGGACGCTGGCCGGCAACCACACGCTCAGTGCCCAGCTGCGGATCGTGTCGGTGACGAAGAACGTCGCGGTCGGGCAGGTCAAGCTCGGCACCGGCGGCACCTCCACCAAGCCCCTGGCCGAGCTCTACTACCGCCCGAACGGCGACATCTACTTCGGCACCCAGAACTCACCGGACGCCAGCGGCCAGACCCTGCACAAGGTCGGCACCGTGGCGCTCGGCGTGAAATGGACCTACGTCATCAACGTCAACGGCAACAAGATCAACCTCGCCATCAACGGTACGGCCACCTCGTACACGATCCCGTCGGCGTTCAACCCGTACCGCCAGTACTTCAAGGCCGGCTCGTACAACCAGTCGTCGTCGGAGAGCACCACCAACGGCGCGAAGGTGAAGTTCTACAGCCTGACCGTCAAGCACAACTGACGCGGCGGCCGGCGCCGGGGCGCCCGCTCAGGGGAGGACCTCGGTGCCGGCCATCAGGTCGGCGAACGCCGCGGCCGCCGGCGGCGACGCGAAGAGCCGGTCCAGCCGGGCCAGCGCCAGCTTGCGGCGGAACGGGCCGGACCGCGCGTCGTCGCCCGCGTCGTGCACCATCTCCGCATACCAGCGGGAGAACTCCTGGTAGTCCCAGGTCCGGCGCAGGCAGACCGCGGAGTACTCGTCGAGCCCGGCGCCGTCGATGATCGCCCGGGCCAGCACGTAGGCGTCGGCGATCGCCAGGTTCATCCCCTTGGCGCCCATCGGGGTGATGATGTGCGCGGCGTCGCCGACCAGGAACATCCGCCCGTACGACATCGGCTCGGCCACGAAGCTGCGCATCTCCACCACCTCGCGGCCGGTGATCGGGCCCTCCGGCAGGCTCTCGTCGCCCAGGCGCAGCCGCAACTGGCGCCACGTGTGCTCGTCCGGCCACTGCCGCGGGTCGTCACCCGGCCGGTACTGCAGATAGAACCGGCTGGCCCGCGGCCCCCGGGCGAACTGGGCGGCGAACCCGTGCCGGCTGACCGCCATCAACGGGTAGCGCGGGGCGGGCGAGTCGGCGAGCACCGTGTACCACCCGATGCCGTGGTCGAACGAGTAGGTGGTCAGCGCGCCGTCCGGGATGCTGCGCCGGCTCACCCCGTGGAAACCGTCGCAACCCGCCACGTACTCGCACGTCAGCTCGTGCTCGACGCCGTCCGTGTCACGGTAGGTGACCCGCGGCCGGTCACCGCCGAGGTCGTGCGGGGTCACGTCGAGGGCCTCGAAGCGCAGGTCGCCGCCGCCCTCCAGGAACGTGCCGATCAGCCGCCGCACCAGCATCTGCTGCGGCACCAGGCGGCTCGGGCGGCCGCCGGCCAGCGCCGGCACGTCGAGCAGCCGCGGCGCCCCGTCGGTGCGGATCTCCAGCAGCGTCTCGACCGGCCCGCCGCCGGAGACCGGCCCGTCGAGACCGAACTCGGCGAAGATCTCCCCGGCGCGGTGATCGATCACCCCGGCCCGCTGACGGCCCTCGACGTACGCCCGATCGCGCATCTCCAGCACCACGCAGCCCACGCCGCGCCGCTGCAGGAAGTTGGCCAGCGACATCCCGGCGGGCCCCGCCCCGATGATCACGACCGTGGTGTCCGCCGGCATCCGTGCCTCCCCCTGACCTGACAGTCCACAAGGGATCCTAGGCGTGGACGCCGGCGGATCGATCGGCCTACTGGACCGGGTTCCAGCCGTCGGCGCCGGCCAGGTACTTCTGCGCCGTGTAGTTGGCGGCCGTGGACGCGCTCATCTGCGGGCGGTCCGAGGTGCCGGCGCTCGCGCCCGCGCCGGTGTTGGCGTACTCGTTGAACCGGCACGTCTTCCACGACCAGCCGCTCATGTCCTGCCAGGCGCCGGCCTGCCGGACGTGGGCGCCGATCGTCGACTCCCGCACCAGCACCTGCCCGATCGCGTCCGCGGCGTTGCCGGCGTGCCAGCAGCGGCCCAGGGCGACGGTCTTCGCGGCGGCCGAGCTCTTCAGGGTCGAACGGGTGATCAGGATGCCGTACGGGTTGCTGTCGTCGGTCGCGGCGGCCGTGATGTAGCCGTTGTTCGAGCTGCTGCCGATGTTGAGCGACTCGATCGTGGTGCTGTCGATGACCACCGCGCCGTTGCCGTAGATGAAGTCGACCGCGCCGGAGATGTAGGACTTGTAGACGTACTGCCGGATCTGGGACGAGCCGGTGCCACCCCAGGACAGGAAGGTGTCCTGGTATCCCTTCATCTGCACGTTGCGGTAGACCTGCCGGTCGCCCGCGGCGTACACGGCCAGCGCCTGGCTGCCCGCCCCGTACGTGTTCTGCATGGTCAGGCCCTTGATCGTGCTGTTCGGAGCCAGGTTGTAGACGGTGGCGCTGCCCGCGGTCCCGGCGGTCGACTGGGGCTTGTTGCCGGTGATGATCACGTCGCCGGAGTTGCCGGTCGCGCCCTGCAGGGTGATGCCGGACTTGCTCGCCGGGATCTGCACCTGACCCTGGTAGGTGCCGGCCTTGATGGTGATCACCCCGCCGGTGGACGAGGCGGCGACCGCGGCCTGGATCGTGGTGTAGTTGCCGGACCCGTCCGCGGCGACGGTGAACGAGGTGGCGGCGCGGGCCGGTGCGGGGACCGCGGCCAGCGCCGCCGCGATCGCGACGGCGGCGGTGACGGAGCGTTGCATGGGGGACGTCCTTTCCTCACCAGGCCGCGACATGGGGGATGCGACCTGTAGGTAAGCGCTTTCCTTGGAGACCCGTCCGACGGTAGGTCCGGCATAGTCCAGTGTCAATGCAAGGCGTGCAGGGGCAGGCTGTCGGCGCGGCGGCACTCGGCCAGCAGGCGGCCCAGTCGGCCGTCGTCGTCCCGGAGCGGGCTGCCCTCCTGGCGGGCGAAGTAGCGCTCCACGAAGTCCGCGACGATCGCGCTCCGGATCCGGTCCGGCGCCGGGCTCACCACCTCGTCCGCCTCGACCACCAGCAGCAGCAGGTCGGCCAGGCGGCCGCCGCCCGGGGACAACTGGGGCATCAGGTAGGGGATAGGCAGTCGGCGGGCGCCGAACCCGGCGTAGAGCCGCAGCCGCGCGTCGTCGTCGCCGTAGTCCGGGCCCCCGGCGCCGGAGTGGGCCGCGCCCGGATCCCCGGCCTCGGCGAAGACCGCGTGCGGCCCCAGCTCGGCACGCCATCGTGGCGCGGCTTCGGCGACGAGCAGCCGGCCGATCCCGGCGCCGCGCAGGTCGGGCCGCACGGCGAAGTAGCAGAGCAGCGCGGCCCGGATGTCGGCGAACCACTCCAGGAACAGCGCGCCGACCGGCTCCCCGTCCGGCGTGACGGCGATCGCCCCGCGCAGCTCGTCGGCGGCCAGCACCCGGCGCAGCCGGTCCAGGGGCTCCCGCTCGGCCGCCACGAAACTCGGCGCGATCACCGTGTCGTACAGCGTGATCAGGGTCTTCTCGTCCGGTTCGCCCCGCAGAAAACGAATCGATACCTCTGTCATGACGTGTCGCCTTCCCGGCCGGGTGGATCGCCGGTCGGGTTGACCAAGGCTGTACCGGCGCTTGAGCCGCCCATGAGGTTGACGGCTCAAGCTTTCATTGTCGCCGGAAATCGCTGCGACCGGGGGTACCCAACATCCGGAGGAATCGATGTCATCGGAGTCAGCCAGCACGCTCGGCCGCTGGGGCCTGCACAACGTCTCCACCACGGGCAAGATCCTGGCGCTGACCGGGATGGCGGGCCTGGTCTGCGTGACCGTCGGCAGTGTGGGCATCCTGCGCCTCGGTGAGGTCGACGAGGTCGGCGGCGGCATCTACGACACCGACCTCCGGCAGATGGACCAGCTCGCGCAGATCGACGGTGAGGTCAACGAGTACCGGGCGAGCGTGTTGCGGCACATCGTGACCGACGATCCGGCCGACTCCCGCGCTCTGGAGAGGGAGCTGACGGAGCTCCGGGCGAGCATCACCGAGCGATGGACCGCCTACGCCGCCAACCCGGCCGAGCCCGCCCAGCGGGAGATCCAGAAGCGGTTCGCGTCTGCCGTCGACGAGTTCTTCACCGCCGCCGAGGGCGACGTGCTGCCCGCGAGCCGGGCCGGTGACGCCGTCCGCAGCGCCGAGATGGAGGACACCCGCTTCGACCCGGCCTTCGACAAGACCAGCGACGCCCTGACCGGGCTGGAGGAGATCGAGTCCCGGGAGGCGGCCACCGCGGCGGCCACCGCCGAGGACACCTACCGCAGCGCGCGCAACCTGCTGATCGCGGTGATCGTGGCCGGGCTGCTGCTGACCACCGTCTTCGGGATGTACATCGCCCGCAGCCTCACCCGGCCGCTGGCCCGCTGTGTCGCGGTGCTCGACGCGATCCGCGGCGGCGACCTCACCCAGCGGACCGGCCTGACCGGCAAGGACGAGGTCCGGCGGCTGGCCCGGGCGCTGGACGCCTCCACCGAGGCCACCGCCGCCATGATCCGCCGGGTCGGCGAGAACGCCACCCAGGTGGCCGCCGCCTCGCAGGAGCTGTCCGCGGTCGCCACCCAGATGTCGGCGACCGCTGAGGAGACCTCCGCCCAGGTCGACACGGTCTCGTCGGCGGCGGGCCAGGTGTCGGAGAACGTGCAGACCGTCGCCGCCGGCGCGGAGCAGATGGGCGCCTCGATCAAGGAGATCGCCGGGAACGCCGCCGAGGCCGCGAAGGTCGCCGCCGCCGCCACCGAGACCGCCGGGCGTACCAACCTGATCGTCACCCGCCTCGGCCAGTCGTCCACCGAGATCTCCGAGGTGGTGCAGCTGATCAACTCGATCGCCGCGCAGACCAACCTGCTCGCGCTCAACGCCACCATCGAGGCGGCCCGGGCCGGCGAGATGGGCAAGGGCTTCGCCGTGGTCGCCACCGAGGTCAAGGAGCTGGCCCAGGAGACGGCCAAGGCGACCGGCGACATCGCGGCACGGGTCGCGACCATCCAGGAGGAGACCGCCGCGGCGGTCGCGGCGATCGGCGAGATCACCGCGGTCACCGCCCGGATGGACGAGTACACCGCGACCATCGCGGCCGCCGTGGAGCAGCAGAGCTCCACCACCACCGAGATGGTGCGCAGCGTGACCCAGGCGGCGACCGGCGCGGGCGACATCGCCGGCAACATCAACGGCATGTCCACGGCGGCGGGCGCCACCGCGACCGGCGCCACCGAGACCGGCGCCACGGCGGAGAACCTCGCGATGATGGCCGCCGAGCTGCAGCGCGAGATCGCCGAATACCGGGTCTGAGAGACACAGGACCAGCAGGGGTACGCCGACGGGCGGTGACCGGTGTCGAGCCGGCCACCGCCCGTCGGCGTCACCGTGCCTCCGCCCGTGCGGCCTTGTCCAGCGCCTGTTCGAGGACCAGCAGCAGCGCGTCCCGTACCGAGGCGCGCTTGCGGGCGTCGAAGGTGGCGATCGGCACCCGGTCGTTGACGGCGAGCGCCCACCGCACCTCGGTGAGGTCGTGCGCGATGTGCCCGTGAAACTCGTTGACCGCGACGGCGAACGGCAGCCCGGCCCGCTCGAAGTAGTCGACCGCCTGGAAGCAGTCGTCGAGCCGGGAGCTGTCCACCACGACCAGCGCGCCGAGGGCGCCGCGGACCATGCTGTCCCACATGAAGCCGAAGCGGTCCTGCCCCGGCGTGCCGAACAGGTAGAGCTTCAGGCTCCGGTCGATGGTCACGCAGCCGAAGTCCATGGCGACCGTGGTGGTCGTCTTCTCACTCCGGTCGCGGGGCCGGTCGACGCCGATGGCCACCGCGGTCATCTCGGCCTCGGTGGTCAGCGGGGCGATCTCGGAGATCGTGCCGACGGTGGTCGTCTTGCCGACGCCGAAGCCGCCGGCCACGATGATCTTGACCGGGATCGGTGGCCCCTCCCGGGGCGGGGCGTATCCGCCGGCCACCGGGGCGTCAGGAAAGTGCGCGTAGTCCATGCATCACTCGCAGGATGGTGTCGGAGGACAGCGGGCTCAGGGTGTCCGTGACGTGCACGTCGAGATATCCGGCGGCGCGCAGGTCGGCGACGAGGATCTTGGTGACGCCCAGGTGCAGGCGGAGGCGGGCCGAGATCTCGGCGACCGAGATCGGGTCGATGCACAGCTCGACGATCGCCTGCATCTCCGGCCCGAGCGAGGCCAGCGGCGGCCGGCCCGCCCGTGGGTCGTACGGCCGGAGGGTGACCTGGGTCTCGAGGTCGATCTCACGGTCGACGGCGTTGACCCGGCCGGCCGTCAGGACGAACGGCCGCAGCGACGCCTGGCCGGGCTGCTGCCGGCTCGGGGACCCGGCCGGCGTGGCGCCGGACGGATTGGCCCGCAGGTACGGGGGGATTCTCCCGATCGGTTCGGGACCCGGTGTGCCGCGCGGGTCGTCGTTCAACTCTGGGCTGCGCTCTTCAACTCGGCGATCAACCCGGGCGTGAGCGACGCGCCGGCCCGGGCACCGAAGAGGGTCATCTCGTAGGCCACGGTGCCCAGGTTCGCCGACCGGCTCGCCACGACGCCCAGCTGCGAGCCCCGGCTGATCGTGGTGATCACCAGATAGCCCTCGGCGATGTCCACCACGACCCGGTTCAGGCCGCCCAGCCGGTACCATTCGGAGGCGCCGGCGGCCAGGCTGACCATGCCGCACACCACCGCCGCGAGACGGTCGGAGTCGGCCCGGTCCCGTTTCGACGACCGTGCCATGAGCAGGCCGTCCGAGGAGACCACGACGGCCTCCTGCACCCCGGACGTCCGGGTGGCGAACGATCCGAGAAGCCAGTTGAAGGTCTTCACCTCGGCGCTGAGATCCATGGTGCCGTGGTGCGTGTGGATGGTGTCCATGGTGGTGCCTTCTTCACTGTCGGTGGAGAATCTTCACTGTCGGTAGGGGATGGTGTTGTCGTGAAGCGCACGGGCCACACCCGACTCGAGCTGTTCGACGAGGAGGCGGGCGGCGTCCGCGTCGGTGTCGGTCAGTTGCGCGGCGATGGCCGGCCGATCGGCGGGCTCCGCGGACAGGTGCGACCCGGGGACCCGGCGCCGCAGGCCGTTCGGTGAGGACGGGGCCGCCGGTGAGGACGGGGCCGCCGGTGAGGGCGGCGCGACCGGTGGAGTGGTTGCCGGAGGCGGCATCTGCACGACCGGCGGGGCGGCCGGCAACTGCGGCGCCACGTCGAAGCCGTTCCAGGTCAGCGGATCGCTCATCACGTCACTGACCCGCGAGATCGCCTCCCGCACGTTGGGCCGCCGGCCGCCGTCGACGTACGGCACCGGATCCGGGCGGTACGCGCTCGGGGCGGGCCCGGCGGGAACGGTGACCGGCGGCATCATCGGCGGTGCGGACTGCGGAGTCGCCCATTCGACGGCGACCGGCGCCCGGACCGGGATCTGCTCGCTGACCAGCAGCTCGCTGGCCAGCATGTCGCCGGCGAGCAGCGCGCTGCTGATGCTCACCTGCACGGTGACACCGCCGCCCGGGGTGTGCGACAGCTCGACGGCCATGCCGTGCCGCCGGGCCAGCCGGCCCACCACGAACAGGCCGAGCACCTGGGTCGGCACCAGGTCGAGCCGTTCCCGCCGGGCGATCCGGGCGTTCTCCTCGTCGAGCCGGTCGTCGAGCATGCCGATGCCGTGGTCGGCGATGGTCAGCTGGGCGCCACCGGGCACGGCGCGGGCGCTGACCGTCACCCGGGTGTGCGGCGGCGAGAACGTGGTCGCGTTCTCCAGCAACTCGCCGCAGATCAGCACCATGTCGCTGACCAGGGAGGGCGCCACCAGCAGATCGAGCGGGACGTTCACGTCGACGCGGGTGTACTCCTCGATCTCGGCCAGGGCCAGGCGCACCGTGTCGATCAGCCGGACCGGGGTGGAGTGGCTCTCCTCCCGCTCGGCCCCGGAGATCACGACGAGGCTGTCGGCGCTGCGGCGCAGCCGGTTGGAGATGTGGTCCAGCCGGTACAGCTTGGCCAGCCGGTCCGGGTCGGTCTCCTCGTTCTCCAGCTCGTCGATCAGGTCGACCTGGCCGCCGACGAGGTTCTGGGTACGCCGTCCGATGTGGCCGAACATCTCCGCCACGTTGCGCCGGCTGAGAACCTGACGTTCCACCAGCTGTGTCGCCGTGGTCTGCACCCGGGCGAAGACCCGTGCCAGGTCGCCGATCTCGTCCTGCGAGTCCAGGTCGAGCACTTCCAGGTGCACCGGCTCGACCGTCTCCGTCTCGTCGTCGGCGATCCGCTGCAGCTCGGTCTCGCCGGCCTCGGCGACCCGTTCGGCCGCGCGGCTGAGCCGGGTCAGCGGCACCGCCACCGCCCGGGCCACCAGCGCGACCAGGGCCAGGACGGCGAGCAGCACCAGGAGCACCAGGGCGCCCATGCCGTACGCGATGGTCAGCTGCTGCCTTCGCTGGTCGGCGACCGCCGCGGTCACGTCGTCGACGATCCGCTTCTTGGCGAAACCGCCGACCGCGCTCAACGACCGTAGTTTCGGGAACAACGTGGCCAGCGGCTGCGTGGCCATCGTCCGTTCCGGGTCCAGGGCGAAACGGGCGTCGAAGTCGGTGCTCAGGCGGTCCTGCAGGGCCTTGATCGCCAGGTCGTTGAGTTCGCGCTGGTCCGGCTCGGCGAAGGCGTCGAACCGCTCGGTGAAGGTCTTGAACCGGGCGCCCACCTCGCGGTACTCGACAGCGAGCCGCTCGACGTCGCCGGCGGCCATCATCGCGAGCAGAACGCTGCGCTCGTTGCCCTCCTCGTCCAGCCGCAGCAGGGCGTCCAGGGCGATCAGCTGCCGGCCGGTGGAGGTCCCGGCGTCGGCGTCGGCGTCGAGCGCGAGCGACTCGATGATCTTCTCGAGCACGGGGTCGAAGGCCGTGATCACGCCGACCGGTCCCACGGTGCGCTCGCGCACCTTCTGCCGGATGTCCTCCAGCCCGTCCAGTGCGGCGATGTCGTCACGCAACTCGGCGGGCAACAGGTCGCCCACGTCCCGCTGAACGTCGCGCACCCGGTCGGTCACTGCGGCGGTCTGCAGGGCCACGTCGTCCTCGCCGACCACGTCGAGCAGGTAGCCGATCGACAGCAGCCGCTCGCGCTGCAGGTCCTCCAGGAGCGGGCCGACCCGTCCGGCGATGCTGACGACCGTGTTGACGCCGTCGGCCTTCTCGGCGTCGGCCACCAGGCCGCGGACCGTCGGGATCACCAGGGCGATCATCGCGGCCAGTGGGATCAGGACCAGAAGGGTCAGCTTGGCGCGGATACGGAGCCGGCTAAGGAACACTGATCCGCCTCCGCAGCGTCTGGTCCTGGCCGGCCTCCGGCCGCGAGTCGGGGCCGGGCCAGGCGCCGGCCGGGGCGTGCGCCGGGGCGTGGCCCGGTGTGCCGGAGTTCCGTGCGGCCCGGGTCCGCCGGATCCGGCCCGCCAGGGACAGTCCGACCGGGATCAGGGCCGCCAGCACGGAGACCACCAGGATGCCGATCGCCGTCAGACGGCGCTGGTCGAGCGTGGAGATCCGGTCGTCGAGGCCGAGGCCGATCTGGGTCAGCAGGGCGGCGGACAGTTCGGCGGCGGCGGTCTGCAACTCGCCGCGGGCCAGGGTGACCTGCTCGGTGTTGACGCCGTTGCGTGCGGAGGCCAGCGGCAGCAGGTTGTCCACGGCCCGGTTGTAACGGTCGAGCCGGCTCAGCAGCGCGCTGCCCAGCCCCTGGGTGCCGGACTCCTCCACGGCGAGCCGGATGTCGTCGGAGAGGTCACGGGCGTTGCTGGCCAGGCCGGACGCCTCGGTGTTGATCTCGATCAGCGCCGCGGGCCGCTCGGAGGCGGGCAGCTTGGACAGCGTCAGCAGCAGGTTGGTGTACCGGGACGCCGCGACGATGCTCTCCGGAAGCTCCTGCGCGGCGCCGTCGCCGAGGTAGAAGAGGTCGGCGCTCGGGTCACGCACCAGCTGGGAGCTGTTGCGGACCTTGTCCATCAGCGCCAGCAGCAGGTCGTTGACAGTGCCGTAGGCGGCGATGATCTCCTGATCGGTGCCGTCGGCCGGCAGAGCCTCGATCTTGGCGCGCAGCCCGGCCCAGCGGTCCTGGGCGCTCAGCCGCTCGCCGAGATCCCGGTCCACCGCGGCGACCGCGGCGACGGCCCGTCCCAGGTCCGCGGGGGCCGCCGGGTCGTCTCCGAGGGCCGCGGTGCCGGCGTTGGTGAGCGCGATCTCCAACGGTCCCAGCTCCTGGATGTACCGGATGCCGTCGCGTTCGAGCGAGGCGAAGCGGGACTGCTCGTCGACCGACTGCCACACCATGACGAACAGTGCCGTCACCGACATGGCCAGCAGAATCGGAAGGAGCAGCCGTGCCGCGGCGCTGATCGGGCGGCCGCGCTGGTGCTGGTGTGCCCTGACGGTCATCATCACTCGCTCTCCGGACAGCATCGGAAACGAACACCGGCGTTGCCCTTGAACAGTTCCGGTCCGGGGCGGCCGCACGGGTTCGTCGAGTGAACGTACGACTACGAGACCGCATGGAGTGACGGCAACTCGACCGATTGTCACCGCGCATTGGCCGGTAGATGAAAACGTTCGGCTACTGGTGAGCTTAGTCACTTTTCAAGAGATCAGGGGAGGCGTACGGTGGCGCACTCTCCCTGAAACCACCTGCGAAGACACTCCGGAGCGAGAATCACGGCCGATCCGGGGGAGCGGCGGCTGCCGGCGGTGGCCCGACGTCATCGGCGGGCGTCGTCGTGCCCATCGGCCGTCCGAGAATGATCAGGCTCCCGCCGGGCCGGCGGATCCTCGTCCGGCGTGGCCGTGGCGTCCGAGGCCAGGCCGGGCCGCCACGCCTGCCACCCGCTGCCCCGCCGCTTCAGGTCGTACATGGCGGTGTCGGCGCGGTGCAGCAGTCCGTCCGGCGTGACCTCGTCCGGCTCGCTGACCGCCAGGCCGATGCTCGCCGACGCGCTCATCGGCCGGCCGGCGACGATGAACGGGCCGGTGATGGCCTGGCTCACCCGCTCGGCCACGGCCACCGCGTCCGCCTCGCCGTCGACCGGGCGCACCAGGACGGCGAACTCGTCGCCGCCCAGCCGGCCCACCAGGTCGTCGTCGCGTACCGCGCCTCGCATCGCCGTCGCGACCGCGACCAGAAGGCCGTCGCCGACCTGATGCCCCAGCGTGTCGTTGATCCGTTTGAAGCCGTTGAGGTCGACCAGCAGCACGGCGATGCTCCGGCCCGCACGCGCCGACCGGCGCAGGGCGCGCGACAGCTCGTCGTGCAGCCGGGCCCGGTTCGCCAGGCCGGTCAGCGGATCGGTCTCGGCGGTCTCGGTGATCTCCTCCTGCACCACCAGCTGCCGCAGCACCACCAGGCCGGTGATGCCGGCCCCGCCCAGGACCAGGCCGGCCCACGGAAACACCCGGCTCTCCCGCAGCGCCGCCGCGGCGAGCAGCCCGTAACCCAGGCCGATGCCCAGGAACGGCAGCTTGCCGCCCACCCCTCGCCGGCCGGGATCGACCACCGCGACCGGCAGGACCGCCTGCCGCCACAACTCGATCCCGGCGCACGCCACCAGGAAATGGCAGGTGAGCCACACCCCGAAGTCGAACGCCGTGCGCTCGAAGACCTCGACGTGCGCCTGCGAGTACCCGAGCCGCACGTCGCCGATCAGGATGGTGACGGTGGCGCCGCCGATCATCGCGAGCGCGCGGCGGGAGATCTGCCCGGTGCCACGCAGCAGCACCCGCGCCAGCCCGAACAGCACGAGCAGGTCGGCGACCGGATAACAGGCCGCCGCGAGCACCAGCCCGGCCGACACCTGCGAGGTCTCCATCGACGGCCCGATCACCAGGTACCAGAGCAGCATCGACGCGCCGAGCACCACGGTGCCGGCGTCGAGCAGTGTCTTCCACGCCTCGCGCCGGGCCATCGTGCGCACCGGGGCCAGCACCATCGCCACGAAGAGCAGGAGCATGACGGCGATGTGCAGGACATCGCCGACCTGCGGGAACGCCTTGGTGCCGGTCACCGCGAAGGTGAGCGAGACACCGAGGGTCAGGCACAGCGCCGCGGTCATCACCCACGAGAAGCGGCGGGTGAGCCGGTCGATGCCCGGCACACGTGAGGCCCGTACTCCGAAGATCACCGCGACGACGTCGAACCAGAGCATGCCCGGGCCGGCGATCCGCGCGACCGAGTCCGCCCCCGCGCCCGCCGACGCCACGACGCCGGTCATCGTCGCGGCCCAGATCGCGGCCTGGGCGGCCACCAGCTTGCTCCCGGTCAAGGGACAGGCCTCTCGCCTCGACGATCCCTGCCGTCTGTCCCTTCGACCGGTCGCCGTGACTCCTGAGCCGCGACGGCCGCCGGGGGCTTGCCCGACCCCTGATCCCGGCTTGAGGCTGTGCAGAGACGGCGCGCCCATGCTTCTCGCATGACTTCTTCGACGCAGCTCACCAAGACCGCCACCACCGCCACCGGCACCGAGCGGATGCCCGAGCCGGACATCCGGGCGCTGTGGGAGCCGCTGTTGGAGCTGCTCAACGGCTCCCCGGCGCCGGTCCCGGCGCGGACGGCCACCCGTCAGGTCAGCCGGCCGGCCCGCTGAACACCGGGGACACCCCTGCTCACACCCCGCTGGCGACCCGGGCGTCGGCCAGGTCCTCGGCCGGGACGTGCCTCTCCAGGAACCGCCGGGCCAGCCGGGTCGACGGGTGGATCCCGATCGTGGCCGCGACGATGATGCCGGCGATCACCAGCCAGCCGGTGGCGCCCCAGTTCATCGCCAGGAACGTGTACACCGCCGGCGCCCACACCTTGCCGAGCGTGGCGCTCAGGTTCGCCGTCCCCTGGTAGGCGCCCCGCTGGCGCGGGTCCATCAGCTCCGCCTCGAACGTCCAGTCGGCGGCCGACAGGTAGAGCTCGGCCCCGGTCACCGTGACGTGCCCCAGCCAGACCAGCGCGATCGTGATCCAGCCGACGGTGTCGTGGGTGGCGAGCGTGATCAGGCAGGAGATCACGAAGAAGACCGACGAGACCCGGACCGCCCGCAGCGCGGTGGACAGCCCGTCGACACCGCGCGCCGCCGCCATCGGCAGGAAGATGCACATCACCGTGTTCGTGGCGAACAGGAAGGCCAGCAGCACCCGCGGCGCGTCGGTCTTCTCCACCAGCCACAGCGGGATCACCGTGTTGAGCAGCACCTGGTTGGTCCAGAACACCCCGCCGAAGAACGTGGTGAGCAGCCAGCCCGGATTACGCAGCGGACCCGGCCCGGGAATCCTGGTCCGGCGCTGCGCCGGGGTGCGGTTGTCGTGCGCGGCCCGCGGCAGCCGGGTGACCGCGGCCGCGTTGACCAGGAAGACCACGGTGGTGAACCAGGGCAGCGCGTGCAGCACGTCGTTGGAGTGGAACGCCAGCGCGATGCCGCCGGTGAGCGAGCCCAGCGTGAAACCCAGGTTGAGCGACGAGTACATGTAGGCCCGCGACCGCACCCGCTCGTCGGGCGGCAGGACGTCGATCGTGTACGCCCCGTGCGCCGCCTGGCCCAGCGCGCCGATGACCTCCATGCCGACGGCCATCGCCACGAACCCGCGGAAGTCGGTGATGAACGGCCACAGCCCGAACATCGCCGCCTGCCCCGCCGCGCTGACCGCCCACATCCGTTTCGGCCCGAACCGGTCGACCAGCTTGCCCATCGGCAGCGCGGCCAGGAACGCGGCGACCCCGGCGCAGGTCAGGCCCAGCCCGACCTGCGCCGCCGTCAGCCCGACGATCTGGGTGAAGAACACCGCCGAGCCGGTCATGAACGCGCCCTCGCCGAGCGCGAACAGCAACGACTGCACGGACAGCCGCCCGGCCAGCGGGGACGGGGGACGCAGGTGACGCAGGACGGCGCTCGGACTCACCCGGCAAGTCTCCGGACCCGGCACCCGTCTGTCGCCTCATTTTCGGCGGGGCCTCAGAGCCGGCTCCCTCCCGCGCCGGCCTTCTCCCCCGCGAAGTGCTCGGCGGCGAGGGCGACCAGGTCGACGTACGGCAGGAGCCGATTGTCCTCGGGTGTCCCGATGCTGACCAGCCGCCGGTCCCGGCCGCCACCGACGGCGGTCTCCGGCTCCTCCCAGACCGACTGCTCGATGGCCCGCAGGTCGGGCACCACGAGCCCGACGGTCGTGTCGCCGGTGAGGGTCACCAGGAGAACCCGGTCGGCGTCCGGTGCCGGCGTGTGTTCGCGCCCGAGCAGGGCAGGGAGATTGACCAGCGGGATCGTCTTACGACGGTGGGTGAACATGCCGATCACCGACCCGCCGTCGAGGCTGAGCCGGACGGCGGGGAAGGGGAGGATCTCGTCGATCTGCTCCAGCGGCGTGGCGGCGTCCATCCCGGCGTGGTAGGTGAGGAACTTGCGGACGCTCGTGACGACCCGGTGCTCGTCCCGGTCCGCGGCGCCGGGTGGCGGCGGGCCGTTGTCTGCGGCGTGCGGGTCCAGCCGGATGTTCAGCGTGCCGAAGGCGGCGAGGTCGCCGGTCTCCCGCAGCGCCCGGCCGTCCAGGACCAGATGCTGCCGCCCGTCGGTGGTGAGCAGCCCGGCCAGCAGAGCGCGGTCGGGGCTCGTCACCGCGGGGACCGCCAGGATGTCCTCCGCGGGCACGGTGGAGATCTCGGTGACGTCGGTCGCGGTGAGCACGATGAGCCCCCGGGGCAGGGAGACCACGACACCGCGGCGAGCGCCCGACGCCGTCTGCCCGGGCAGACCGAGCAGTGCGAGCGGATCGATGGCGGGGACGGCGTGGCCGTCGAGGTGCGCCACCCCCCGGCAGATCGGGCCGTCCAGCGGCGAGGAATGCAGGCGGAGGTCGGGCACGACCGAATGCACATGGGTGACGTCGATGGACAGGCCGGTGCCGTCGCACTCGAACATCAGCAGGGTACGGCGGGGTCCCTGCCGTTGCCCCCGGACGGTCTCGCTCGCGGCGGAACGCTGTGCCGGATCCGCGATGGCGGGGATGCCGGGCATGTCCACGATGGTGGCGGCGTCCAGCAGCGCGATGACCGCCTGGTCGTCGGCGCGCTCGAAGGTGTGCGAGAACAGGGCCGGCCCGCCCCCGCCCATCCGTACCGCGAGCAGAGACTCGGCCGCGACGTGGGTGGAACCCTCGATGGCGTCGGCGAGCAGTCCGAACAGCCGTCCCTCGCTGGAGACGACGATGATGACCTCGCCCGTCTCCACCGCGGAGGGCCGCCCGGCGAGCAGGCACGGATCGATCACCGGGATCACCGTGTGACGCAGGTTGACCGCCCCGAGCAGCCCGGGGCCCGCGGAGGGCAGCGCACTGAACTCGGATGGCCGGACGATGACCTCCCGGAGTTCCTCCAGAGGCAACGCCATGCGCAGTTCGCCGGTGCGGAAGACGCCGTAGAGGGTGGAGACCGCGGCCGTGCTCACGACTGATCGCTGTTGCTGCTGACCAGCTCGTTGATCAGCTCGGCCACCTGGTGCGACACCGTCTGCTGCTCCTCCGTCGAGGCGGCGATCCGGCGGATGGTGTCGCTCGTCTCGGCGACGTTGGCCAGGATGTGCCCGAAGGAACTCTGCGCGCGCTGGCTGACGGTCGCGCCCTGACTCACCCGGCTGGCCGACTCGTGGATCAGCTGAGTGATCTCCCGCGCGGCGGCGGAGGACCGCTCGGCCAGTTTGCGGACCTCGCCGGCGACGACGGAGAAGCCGATGCCGTGCTCACCGGCGCGGGCGGCCTCGATGGAGGCGTTGAAGGCGAGCAGATTGGTCTGCCCGGCGATCTCGCCGATCACCGTGACGATCGCCGCGATCTGCTCCGACGACTTCTGGATCAGCTCGATCGCGTCGATCGACTTGCGCAGCTCCTCGTAACCCTCCTGGGCGTTGTGGTGAGTGGTGTCGGCCAGCGTGGTGGCCTGCGTGGCGGCCTCGGTGATCTCGTCGATCGCCGCGGTGAGCGCGGTCACCGAGGTCTTCATGTCGCGGGTCTTGCTGGCCAGCTGGTGCTCCAGCACGACCTGGTCGGTGATGTCGTAGGCGTACTTGACGACCTTGTAGACGTTGTCGTGCAGGTCCCGGATCGGGATGTAACTGGCCCGGATCCACACCTCCCGGCCGTACTTGCCGACTCGCTGGAACCGGCCGCTGTGGATCTCGCCGGCGGCCAGCCGGTGCCAGAAGTCGCGGTACTCGGGCGAGACGATGTACTCCGGCGGGCACAGCGTCGAGTGGTGCTGGCCGACCAGCTCCCGTGCGGTGTATCCCACGGTCCGCTGGAAGTTGTCGTTGGCGGCGAGGATGTTGCCGTCGAGGTCGAACTCGATGACCGCCTGGGCGAGGCTGATCGCGGTGTCCTTGCCCTCGAACTCGGCGGTGCGCCGTTTCGCGGCCGTGACGTCGATGGCGAACTTGATCACCTTCGCCGGCCGGCCGTCCGCGTCCAGGATCGGGTTGTAGGTGGCCTGCAGCCACACGTCCTCGCCGTCCTTGGTGATGCGCTTGTACTCCCCGCCCTGGAACTCGCCGCGGGCCAGCCGCTCCCACAGCAGCAGATAGCCCGCTCCGGAGGCCTCGGCCGGGTCGACGAACATCCGGTGGTGGTGCCCGACGATCTCGTCGAGGCTGTAGCCCATGGTGTCGAGGAAGTTCTGGTTCGCGGTACGGATGGTGCCGTCCAGGTCGAACTCGATGACCGCCTGGGACCGGCCGATCGCGGCCAGCTTGCCCTCGAACTCGGCGGTGCGGTGTTGTTCCTCGGTGATGTCCGCGGCGAACTTGAAGACCTTGAACGGCTTGCCGTCCGCGCCGAGCACCGGGTTGTACGAGGCCAGCAGCCACACCTCCCGGCCACCCTTGGCCATCCGCTTGAACTCGCCGGAGACGAACTCGCCGCGCGTCAGCTTCTTCCAGAAGTCGATGTAGTCGGGCTGGTCGCTCGTGCCCGCCGGCATGAACATGCGGTGGTGCCGACCGACGATCTCGTCGAGGGCGTAGCCCATGGTGTCGAGGAAGTTCTGATTCGCGTCCAGGATCGTGCCGTCCAGGTCGAACTCGATCATCGCCCGGGACCGGCTGACCGCGGCGATCTTGCCCTCGAACTCGGCGGTCCGCTGCCGGTCGGCGGTGATGTCGGTGGCGAACTTGACCACCTTCACCGGCTTGCCGTCGGTGCCGAGGATCGGGTTGTACGTCGCTCGCAACCAGACCAGCCGGCCGTCCTTGGCCACCCGCGTGTACACCCCGGCCTGGAACTCGCCGGCGCCGAGGGCCCGCCAGAACTCGCGGTACTCGGCGCTGTGCCCCTCACGCTCCGGCATGAACATCCGGTGGTGCTGCCCGACCACCTCCTCACGGGTGTAGCCCATGGTCGCGAGCAGGTTCTCGTTGGCGTCCAGGATCGTGCCCGTCAAGTCGAACTCGATCACTGCCTGTGACCGGTTGAGGGCTGCCACCTTGCCTCGGTCGTCCTCCGCCTGGCGAAGGAGGGCCTGGTGGTCGTCGGCCTCGGTCGGATTGACCCTGGAACTGGGCATGCACTCTCCGCATCCTCGTACTGAACGTGCCCGTAATTCGGCCGTGGGTGGCGGCGGTGAAGGAAATCCGCGTGGCGCAGCACCCGGCGGCCGGAAGTCCGACGTATGGCGGATGTCCTCACTTCTGGCGGCCACGTGCCGACCTTCACGGCCGGAGCGGGCCGTCGGGAACCGGCGTCCTCAGTCCTTCTCAGTCAGGAGTCCCCATGCCGACACACGACAACCGATCGCCGTGGGCGATGCTGCAGGCCGGCAACGCGCGTTATGTCGAGGGACGCAGCAACGCCCAGGTGCGCCGGAGCCCGGAGCGCCGGTCGGAGCTGGTCGGCTCCCAGGCGCCGTCCGCGATCGTGCTCGGCTGCGCCGACTCGCGAGTGCCGGTCGAGATCCTCTTCGACCAGGGGCTGGGCGACCTCTTCGTGGTTCGCACGGCCGGGCACGTCGTCGACTCCGCGGTCCTCGGCTCGATCGAATACGCGGTGCAGATCCTGGCCGTACCCTCGATCGTGATCGTCGGTCACGACGGGTGCGGCGCCGTGGCCGCGGCGATCGCCATGGTCGATCAGGGCATGGTGCCGCCCGGCAGCATCCGCGAGGTGGCCGAGCGGATCGCCCCGGACGTGGTGCGGGCCCGGCTGGCCGGCGCCGGGACCTTCGAGGAGACGGTCGAGCAGCATGCGTGCCACACCGCGGAGCTGCTGTCCGAACGGTCGGCCCTGATCGCCGACGCGGTCCGCGCCGGCCGGCTGACGGTGACGCCCACGCGGTACTCGCTCAGTTCCGGACGGGTCACCGAGGCCGTCCCGTTGCGGCAGCTGTTGCCGGTGTGATCCGGCGGCCGGCGCCTCAGCGCGACTGAGGCGCCGGCGCGCTGATCAGTCGTTGTCGTTGGCGAGCATCTCGTACGCGTCGGCGGGCAACTCGCCGTCGGTCTGCGCCGGTGGCGGCTGTACGGCGGTCCGGCCGTAGTCGGAGATCCGGATCGTCAGCGGCGCCTCCGGCTCGATCGGGTCGGCCGGCTGCGAGGCCATCCGCTGCTCGGGCATCGTGACCGTGAACTCGGTGAGCCGGCCCTGGTCGTCGAGGGTCGCCCGGAACGGCAGCGTCCGGGCACCGACCCCGTATAGGTAGGTCGGGTCGGAGAAGAGCTGCTCGATGATCGGGTCCTTCCGGGTGCCGTCGAGCGTCCCGGTGATGACGTCGCCGGAGCGCTGCGCGGTCGTCACCGCGCCGACCAGAGCGACCGCTCCGGTGGCGTCGGGCTGGCTCGTCGTCGGCAGCGTGGCCATCACGTCCAGGTGGCTCAGCGACTCGTCGGCGGCGGCCGCGGTCACCTTCTTCTCGTCGGCGCGTACCCACCTCGTGCCGTCCAGCTGGTCGAAGATCTTCTCGGCCGCCTGGAGCTCGGGCCCGCTGCCGTGCTGGCGGAAGTACGTGCGGAACGCCTCGCGCTGCTCGGGGTTCCCGTAGATCAGGTAGCGCAGGTAGTAACCGGATCCGGTCCGCAGCAGCATGTACGTGTCGGTGTGCTCGACCAGCACGCTGTCCGGCAGGTGCACCGCGGCGCGGCGGATGTCGGCGACCATGTCCGCGCCGGTCCGGCTGAACGTGTAGTCGCCGTCGGCCAGGCCGGCCACCGAGTCGTGCAGCGCCTGCATCGCGTCGCCGGTGGCCGCCGGCGGCAGGGCGTCCTTCTTGTCTCCGGGAGTCAGCACGGCCACCCCGGTCGTCACCAGCACGACCGCGGCCGCCGTCACGGCGGCGGCCACCAGCCGGCGGTTGCGGCGGACGCGGCGGGCGACCTGCAGCACGGCGGCCGGGGGCAGCGGCTCGGTGGATCGGGCCATCTCGTTCATAGCTGTCCTCAGGTGATCGTGAGTGGGCATCAGTGGCTCCATCGGGCGGTGATCGGTCCGGCGCCGCCGTCCCCCGGGGACGGCGTCTCGTCGGAGAGGACGACTCGCAGCTTGCGGAGGGCGCGCGAGCAGGTGGACTTGACCGTGCCGAGGCTGACCCCGAGGGCCTCGGCGGTGTCCCGCTCCGAGCAGTCGTCCAGGTAACGCAGCACCACGATGGTCCGCTCCCGGATGGTCAGCCGATCGAGGGCGGCGAGCAGCGCCCCGCGGTCCTCGACGGTGTTCTCCGCGGTGGCGGGCAGGTCGGGCACGTCGCCGACCGGCTGTTCGTGACGCTGATGGGCGGTACGCCACCAGTCGGTGACCGCGTTGGTCACGGCACGGTGCACGTACCCGTAGGGATCGTCGTGCTCGATGTGCCGCCATCGCTGGTAGGCGCGGACGAGCACCGTCTGGACGATGTCGCGCGCCTGCTCGTGGTTGCCGCAGAGCAGCTCCGCGTGCGCGACGAGCCGTCCAGAACGCTGCGCCACGAAGTCGATGAACGTCTCGTCGCTGTGACGGCGGCGTCTGATCTTCATGCTGGGTAGACGTAGCCGGCGGCACAAAGGTTGAGAAGCGCCGGCACGTTCGTCCCGCCGTCGTCGTCACGGAGCCGGCGGTAATCGTCGTGGATACCGGTCTCCGAGGCCGAAAATAAATCTTTCGCGGGTGTCCGGACATTGGTCGTCATGATGACCAGCATTTTCCTTGGGCGGACCCATTCTGATTCGAAGAACGTCGACGTCGTCTTCACAGGAATCTCATTCCGCTTCCGTAGGGTCCCGCCGAACTGTCAATCGGCAGAGGAAGGCGGAACGTGATTCATCACAGAAAATGGGGCTGGGGCCTCGGCGTCGCGACGGCCTCGGCGGTCACGGCGTTCGGTGTCGCCTCGTGGCAGGCGAACGCCGCACCGGCCACGCCCACCCCGACGGTCGCCGCCGAACGGGCCACGGTGTCCGACCCGCAGCCCGTCCCGGAAGCCGCCACCGGCAGTGGGAACGACGCGCTGACCAGCAGTGAGGTCCAGCGGGCCCGCGCCATCGCGCTGACCCCGCAGCTCGCCGCGGACGCCGAGGACGTGACCGGGAAGGCCGGACCGGAGTACCTGTCGGCCGAGGTGGACCCCGAGGCCGGCGGCCGGGAAGCCGAGCTGTACTTCTACGACTACCGGTCCGAGAAGCTGTTCAAACAGGTCGTCGACCTGAAAGCCGGCAAGCTCGTCAACTCGTTCTCCGCCGCCGGCATGCAGCCGCCCGCGTCCGAGCAGGAGTCGCGGACCGCTCTCGAACTGCTGATCGCCGACCCGGCCGGCGACACCCTCGAGGAGTCCTACCGGGCCGCGACCGGAAAGGCGCTGAACGGCATCGAGGGACTGGTCCCCACCGCACACGTCTACACGGCCGGGCCCGCCGACAAAGGCGCCGAGAAATGCGGCCGGAACCGTTGTGTCCAGCTGATCGTGGCGACCGCCGACGGCCGGTTCCTCAGTGCCGGCGAGTTCATCATCGACCTCTCCGGGCGCACGGTCGCCCGCCTCAAGTGAGCGGGGAATCCGGCAGCATGACGTACCGAAAGATCGCCGGCGCCGCCGCGCTGCTGACCGCGGCGGCGCTGGGCCTCACCGTTCCGTCGCCCGCCCGGGCGGCCGCGTCGGCGACCACGTGCGGCAGCGCTGCGACGGTGAAGGAGACGCTGCCGAACGGCACCACATGGCAGCTCTGCTGGCGCATTCACGACAAGGCCGGGCTGGTCCTCACCCAGGTGTACGTTTCGACGAAACTCCAGCCGGAACCGGTGCAGGTGCTGGACTCGATCCGCCTCGCCCAGTTGCACGTGCCCTACGACACCGGTGACGTCGAGTACGACGACCTCACCGACATCGGCATGGGCGGCTACTCCCTGGAGAGCCTGGACGGCGACGACTGCAAGGGCGGCTCGGCACGTCAGGGCTCGGACGGCTCCGCGGAACCGGCCCAGCGCAAGGTGCTCTGCGTCAGCGCCGAGCCGTCCGGCCTGGCCTACCGGGCCCGCGAGGAGAGCTGGGGCGAGAACGGCCCGGAGCCGGGCACCCTCTACTCCCGGCAGGGGCACGACCTGGTGCTGCGTACGATCAGCAAGCTGTCCTGGTACGAGTACGTCACCGAGTACCGGCTGCACGACGACGGCCAGATCTCGGCCCGGCTCGGCGCGACCGGCGACCTGGCCCCCGGCTTCGAGGCGGACGCCGCCCGCGGCTGGCCGGTCGGCTCCGGCGACGCCTACAAGGCGGCGATGCACTACCACAACGCGTTCTGGCGGGTCGACTTCAACCTCGACGGCAAGGGCGGTGAGAAGGTCCAGCAGTACGACACCAAGCTGGACGGCCAGGGCGAGATGACCGCCAAGGTGAAGACCACACGGACCGACATCACCACCGAGGGCGCCTTCTCCAAGGTGGACCAGCGCTGGTGGCGGCTGGCGAGCCGGTCGAGCGCGAACGCCGATGGGCATCCGCGGTCGTACGAGCTGGTCACCGGCGCCAACGACCGCTACCAGGGTCATCCGGAGACCAAGCCGGACGTGACCTTCAGCGAGAAGAGCCTGTGCGAGAAGTGGGCGAGCGGCAACGACTCCGACCCGGAGTGCCCGCCGGACATCCGTACCGTCGTCGACTTCGTCAAGGACAAGCAGACGCTCACCGACCCGGTGATGTGGGTGCGGGTGGGTTTCCACCACGTGCCGCGCGACGAGGACCAGAGCCCGATGCCGATGCACTGGCAGGGCTTCGACCTGGTGCCCCGTGACTTCACCGCGATGAACCCGCTGACGCCGGACGGCCGTACCGGGCAGAACGGCAACCCCGAACCGTCGGCCGAGCCGGAGCCCTCCGGGGTCCAGCCGTCGGGTTCGCGGGGCTGAGCAATCGCCGGTCCGGCCTCCGCCCGGGGGCCGGACCGGCACAGGTACGTCGGAAGGAACGCCATATGATCCGCCGCCTGGCCGCTGTCCTCAGCCTGCTGGCCGTGGGCCTGGCCGTGTTCCTGCTGCGCGACGCCGGCGCGGACGCCGAGGTGAACGCCGGGGTGGACGCCGGCACACCCGATCGGAGGCCCGTGGCCGGGGAGCCGCCGGGCGGCGCCGACCGGCACTACGCGCGGATGATGCGCGAACACCACGACCAGGCGGTACGGATGAGCCGCACCCTCCTCGCGAAGGGCGGGGCGCCGGAACGGATCCGCCTGATCGCCGAGTTCATCGAGCACGACCAGCAGCGGGAGATCGACCAGATCGACGCCTGGCTGACCGCGTGGGGCAGTCCTCCGGCGGGCGACCCGGCGGCCACCGCCGGATCCGGGCCGGACGCGGCGTCACACGGCATGCTGACCGCCGCCCAGCTCGCGGAACTCGACCGGGCGGACCCGGCGCGGGCCCCCACCGTCTTCCTGCGGCTGATGATCGAGCACCACCGGGGCGCCATCGTCATGTCCCGGTCGGTTCTCGACCTGCCGGCGGGCAACGCCTACATCCGCAGCCTGGCCAAGCACGTCATCAACGAGCAGACCGCCGAGAACGAGGCGATGACCGCCCTGATCACGGGCTGAGCGCCGGCGCGTCGGCCGGCTC
Organism: Actinoplanes philippinensis; assembly: GCF_900113015.1. Lineage (GTDB taxonomy): Bacteria > Actinomycetota > Actinomycetes > Mycobacteriales > Micromonosporaceae > Actinoplanes > Actinoplanes philippinensis. Next base: position 59,950 of record NZ_FONV01000001.1, on the reverse strand, counting down.
GCCCCGCGGCGCCGTCAGACGCGCGCCCAGCTCCGAGGCGAGCAGGGCATCGGCCGCGTCGTCGACCAGCGTCTCGCCCTGCTCCCGGGTGATCCGCCGCGCCGTGATCAGGGCCGCCGTGCCCTGCATGGTGGCGGCGAACAGCAACTTGAACCGGGTCCGGACGCCGTCGTCGAGAGCCGCGCCGGACACATCCACCATCGCGCCGTCGAGCACCTGGAAGAAGCGCATCGCGGCGTCGTGGACCGGCCCGCTGGACTGGCTGGACTTGGCCGCGAACATCAGCTCCATCAGCGCGGCATTGTCCACGGCGAAGTCGACATAGGCGCGCCCGAGGGCCCGCAACCGCTCGCGGACCGGCCCCGGGACGGCCAGGGCGGCCCGAGCCCGGTCGGTGAACCGGTCGAAACCCTGCTCGGCGAGAGCGTCCAGCAGCGCCTGCCGGTCGATGAAGTGGCTGCGGGGCGCGCCGTGGCTCACGCCAGCCTGCCGGGCGAGCTCGCGCAACGACAGCCCGTCGGAGCCCTGCTCCCGCAGCATCGCCTCGGCCTGGTCGAGCAGGACCGCCCGCAGGTTGCCGTGATGGAAGGGCCGCTTCATGGCACCAGCATAACGACGTCTAGACGGTGACTAGATTCTAGACGTTGACTATTTTCTAGACACTGCCTAGTTTGAGTGGCATGAACGAGCGGAAGACCTTTCTCGTGTTCGGCGCCTCCGGGCAGACCGGCCGGCACTTCATCGCCCTGGCGCTGCGGGAGGGGCATGCGGTCCGGGCGTTGGCCCGGCGGCCCGACAAGATCACACTGGACAGCCCGGGCCTGACGGTCCGTCGCGGGTCCATCGACAACCCCGCCGACTGGGCGGACCTGGTGCCGGGCGCCGACTACATCGTCGCGATGCTCGGCGACAAGGAGACCCAGAAAACCAAGATGATCAATACCGCTTTCGTACGGGAGCTGGTCCCGATCATGCGCCGGCACGGGGTCACGCGCTTCCTCTACCAGGCCGGTGGACTGAGCCGGGTTCCGGGCCGACGACTCTCGCCGCTGCTCTGGGCCTTCCGCGCGACAGTGGCCCGGAGCTTCGAGGGCCAGCACCGCGACAACGAGGCCGTCATGCGATACCTGACGGAGGAGGCCGCCGACCTCGAGTGGATGGTGCACCGGGCCGGCATCGGCTCGGACGGCCCGTCCAAGGGCACGCTGGAGCGCTCGGCGGACCGGATCAGCATCGCCACCTTCCGGGACTGCGCCGACTACAGCTACCGCACCGTCATGGACGCCGGCGCCGTGCGCACCTGCGACGCGAGCAGCTACCGCAGGTGAGCCCCGGCAAGCGGGCGTGCACAATCTGTCGGCGGTGACATCGGACGACAGGACCAGGGCATGCGCTTCAACGGCTTCATCTCGTACAGCCACACCGCGGACGGCGAGCTGGCGCCGGCCGTTCAGCGTGGACTGCACCGGCTCGCGAAGCCCTGGTACCGCCGTCAGTCACTGTGGATCTTCCGCGACCAGACCGGCCTGTCGGTGACACCCGGCCTGTGGTCGTCGATCCAGAAGGCGCTGGACGGCTCGGAGTGGTTCGTGTTCCTCGCCTCGCCGGCGGCGGCCCGGTCGCCGTGGGTGGACCGGGAGATCAGGTACTGGGTCGCGACGAAACCGGCCGGCCGGATCCTGCCCGTGGTCACCGGCGGCGAGTGGCGATGGGACGCGGAGGCCGGCGACCTGTCCGCGGACTCGACGGCCGTGCCCGGCGCCCTGCGCGGTGTCTTCGCCGAGGAGCCGCTCTTCCTGGACCTGCGCTGGGCGCACGACGAGCGGAACCTCGACCTGCGCGACTCCCGGTTCCGGGACGCGATCGCGGAGCTGGCCGCACCCATGCACGGCGTCAGCAAGGACGAGCTGGAGAGCGAGGATCTCCGGCACCACCGGCAGAGCCGCCGGCTGCGCCGGGTGGCGGTGGCGATCGTCGCCCTGCTGACCGTGGTGGCGTCCGGGACCGCCGTGCTCGCGGACCGCAACGCCGACCGGGCGACGGCTGCGGCGGTGGAGGCCCGGCGCCAGCAGCGGGACGCCTCGTTCCAGCGTGGTGAGGCCGAGCGGTACGCCGAGGAGGCTCGCAGCCACGAGGAGAACGCGCACACGCAGGAGGCGCGGGCCCGCGCCGCCACCGTCGAACGCCGGCGGCAGGAGGAACGCGCCCGGGAGCAACAGGCCGCGGCGCGGCGGGCGGCGGCCGAGGCGGACCGGCAGGAGAAGGCCGCCCGCCGTCAGCAGGAGCTGGCCAAACGTGCCCAGGCGCTGGCCCGGCAGCAGGAGGCGGTGGCCCGGGAGCAACGCGAACTGGCACGGCAGTCGTCGCGGGAGGCGACTGGCCAGCGGATCATCGCGGAGCAGCAGCAACGCCTCGCCGAGGAGGCCGCGGCGGAGACCGAACGGCAGCGCCGCAACGCCCAGCAGCAGCAGCGGATGGCCGACCTGGCCGCGGCGGAGGCCCTCCGGCAGAGGACCATCGCCGAGCAGAACGAGCGGAAGGCGGAAGCGGCTGCCGAGGAGGCCCGCAGACAGGAGGCCAACGCCGAGGAGCAGAAGAAGGTCACCACCGGGCGGCGCCTGATCAACCAGGCGAAGGCGACGCTCGACAACGACCCGGTGACGGCGTTGCGGCTGGGCATCGCCGCCCAGCGGATCCAGCCGGGCACCGAGGCCCGCACCGAGCTGGCCGGAATCGTAGCCGCCACCCGCCGGGCCGGCACGATGAACGACACCTGGTCCGCCGCCTACGGGCCGGGCGACGTCATCGCCGTCGTCGAGTCCGGTTTCACGGCCGCCCTGTGGAGCGTGGCCGACCGGGCGAACCCGGTCCGGCTCGCCCCGCTCGACGGCTTCCTCCTCACCGCCCAGCCGGTCTTCAGCGGGGACGGCCGGATGCTCGTGATCTCCGGTGGCTTCGAGCTCGCGCCGCATCTCTTCGACGTGTCCGATCCGGCACATCCGGTGCTCGCCGGAGTCGTGCCCGTGGAAGGGGGCAACTGGACCACCTTCAGCCCGGACGGCCGGACGCTCGGGGTCGTCGACTACGACGGCGCGTGGTCGCTGTGGGATGTGTCCGACCCGGCCCGGCCCGCTCTGCTCACCCGGCAGACCACGGGATATCCGGCGCCGTTGGGGTTCACTCCGGACGGCCGTGGCGTGGTGACCGCCGGCGCGCCCGGAACCGTCTGGGACATCACCGACCGCACCAACCCCACCGAGGTGGGCACGTTGCCCGGCAGCTGGGTGCAGGTCGTCGTCCACCCGGTCCGGCCGCTGCTGGTCACCAACGACGAGGAGGGGAACCAGGTGGTCTGGCGACTGGACGATCCGGCGAGGCCACGGCGGGGCGACACGGTGGCGACGCGGTCCCGTGCCGTGGCGTTCAGCCCGGACGGCCGGACGATGGCCAGCAGCGACGACGACGGGACGGCACGTCTCTGGGACCTCACCGACACGCTGGTGCCCATGCTCGACCTCAACGACCAGGCCGGTTCCGCGAGCGCGATGTCGTTCAGCCCGGACGGCCGGACGCTGGCCACGGTCGGCGGCGCCCGTACGCTGAGCCTGTGGAACGCCGCGGCGCACGGTGAGCCGGCGGCCGTCGGCCAGGCGGACCGGCCCGCCGGACGGACGGTGACGGCGGCCGTCACCCCGGACGGGCGGCGGCTGACCACCGTGCACGCTGACGGAACGGCGACGGTGTGGGACGTCTCGGACCGGACCCGCCCGATCGAGCGCGCCACCGTGCGCGTCCATGACGGGAGCATCGGCACGGCCGCCGTCAGCCCGTCCGGCGGCCTGATCGCCGCGAGCGGGCTGACGGAGCAGGCGGGGGTGACGATCACCGACGTCAGTGATCCGAGCGCGCCGAGAGCAGCCGGGAGTATGCCCGGCGGGGGAGCGAACGGCCGGATGGCGTTCAGTCCGGACGAGCGCACGCTCGCCATCGACAGCGGGACCTACCTCGTCACGCTCTGGGACCTCACCACGCCGTACCTGCCGTCCCTGGTCTCCCTTCTGAACGGCGTGGATTTCGTCGAGGCCGTCACCTACAGCCCGGACGGGCGCACCATCGCGGTGGGTGAGGGGAAGTCGGTCGTTCTCTGGGACGTGACCGACCAGAAGAAGCCGGTGCGGGGCACGACGCTCAAGGGACACGGGGACGCCGTGCTCGCCGTGGCGTTCAGCCCGGACGGGCGCATGCTGGCGACCGGCAGCGCCGACCGGACCGCGGCGGTCTGGACCCTCACCGGCCGGCCCCGCCGGCAGGCGATCCTGACCGGCACCCGGGCCGTGGTCCGGTCGGTGGCGTTCGGGCCGGACGGGCGAACGGTGACCACCGGATCCGGGGACGGCTCGGTGGCGTTCTGGGACGTGGGCGAGCCGTCCGGGCCGGTCCGGATGACGGCGATGCGACGTGCCTCGCTGGGGTCGGCGTTGCTGGTGCCACATCCGGACGGGCGGACACTGACGGCCACCGGTGGGGAGACCGGGAGCCGGCGTGCCGTGCTGTGGGACTACTCGTCGCTGATCGCGCTGCGGGACGAGCCCGCGACGGTCGCCTGCGCGGCGGCGGGTGGCGGCTTCACGGCGGACGAGTGGGCCGCCCACATCCCGGAAGCGGCGTACCGGCCGACCTGCCCGGGGTAGCGGCGAGCCCGGGACGTCACCGTCGTACGGTGCACGAGGTCACGGCGGTCGCGGCCGGGTCGCTCTCCGACCTGATCTCGACCGGCACCGTCCGCACGTCCTTGACGTAGACCTCGACCGAGGCCGGCTGACGGCCCGCCACCCCGACGACGGCCCGGGGCAGCACCGCCCCCGGCGCCGAGATCCGGAAAACGTCGGCGTCCCGGCCGGTGTTGCGGATCGGGATCGTGCACCGGGCCCAGCCGGACGGCGCGGGGCGAGCGCCGGCCGGCGAGGCCCGCACCCCGCGGGGGGACGGCCCGGCGCCGTCGAGCGAGCGCACCGCCACGTCGTACGAGAGCACGCCGTGCCGGTCCCGTTGCCGGTCGAGGATGTAGAAGTGCAGCCGGTTGGCCGTGTCGGTGAACTCGAACCGGCTGCCCGAGCCGGTGCCGGCGTGGAACAGAGCGTCGGAGAGTTGCCGGTAGTCGCCGATGGTCATCTTCTGTGGCGTGCCGTCCGGCAGCACGAAGTCGACCTTGTCGATGTCCTGCGGGTTGGCGTCGATGGTCCAGATGAACGGTGCGGCGTCCGCGTCCTTCGTCTTGGCCAGCAGTACGCCGGAGTCCGGCGTGAACGAGTCGAAGCCCATCCGGTCGACCACTTCGAGCGTGTAGTTCTGGTATCCGCCGCCGTCGCAGTACGGATCCGTCGCCGGGTTGCAGGAGGGGCCGCGGTCGCCGCCGTCCAGGGTGACGTTGATGCCGGCCAGCCGGTGTCCGCCGGGGCCGGCCGCGCGCGCCGTCACGCGGGTCACCACGACGCCGGACCGGGCGAGCGCGTCGCGGGACAGCTTCAGCACCGCCGCGTCGTCGATGATGCCGAGCTTCATCTTGTTGCGCAGCATGTGCTGGGCGCCCATCGAGGAGCCCCCGGTTCCGGGGATCAGCCACCGGCTGTGCGGGCCGCCGGGTCCGTTGAACGTGCCGCGGCTCAGCATCTCCCACGGCCCGCTGTAGTCGCGGCGCGCCGGCACGGAGTACGGGTTGTTGTAGTTGTCGCCGATGCCGAGGATGTGGCTGAACTCGTGCGCGTACGTCGACATGCCCGAACTCTCCGCCTGCAGTGAGCTGCCCTGGGTGGCGTTCGGCCAGATGTTCGCCGAGGCCTGCCAGGACGTCCACTCGACGTAACGGGTCGCGTTCCAGTTCGGCAGCGACACGTCCGGCGGGCCGAACTCCTCGCTCACGTCCTCCTTGGTGGTGAACTTCATCGGGCCGAACTCCTGCCAGGTGGCCGACTCGTCCTGGCCGGCCGAGAGGAAGAACACGAAGTCGTACGAGGCTGCCTCCTGCTCGCCGACCGCCGCGATCCAGGCCGCCCGCGCGTCGGTCCGCAGGTCACGCCCGCACACGTCGCCGGCCGGGCAGCCCAGTCCGCGCTGCATGGAGTTCTCGACGCCGTACTCGTGACTCCGATGTGGCATCTGATAGACGCCGAAGGCGCTCAGGTCGATGCCGAAGCGCCCGTTCGAGTCCTCCATCCAGTACTCGTGGATGGTGTGGCCGCGGTTGAGCGTCCCCGGCTTGTTCAGGAAGTCCCGGTAGAACGCCGGCACTTCGGACCGATCGAGATTCTGTACGCCGGACGGGTTCCCGTAGATCGTCGAGTTCGCCGGCTGCGTGACCACGAACGGCTGGTTCGGGTAGTCGACCAGCACCAGCGCCCCGTTGAAGGTGCGTTCCGAGCCGCGTACCGCCGGGTCGGCCCAGTCGGCGCCCGGCACGGCCCGGTAGTCGTCCCAGGTCATCGTGTCCGGCATCTCGTACCGCTGGGGGTCGATCGGCTGCGGCGTGCCGGCCGGGCCGCCCAGGGTGACCGCCTCGTCGACCTGCCAGGGCTGGGTCTGCGGCCAGTGCCGCATGCGCCACGGCGTGTCCGGATCCCCGGCCGGCGGCGCGGCCGTCGCCGGTGCGGCGTTGACGGCGCCCGCCACCAGAAGCGTCGCCACGGACAGTGCCGAGAACAACCGTCGCCCCGTCGTCATGGCGTCATCCTGGCAAACTTATCGAGATCGCTCAATGGACGGTCGATATTGGAGGTCGGATGAATCTACGCGGACGAGCCGCGGCCGCCGCCGGCACGCTGATCACGGTGGCCACTCTCGCGGTAGGGGGCCCGGCGGCCGCCGCCGCTGCCTCGCCGCCGGGCGTCACCCACGAGGAGAACCCCCGCGTGCCGGAGGGCGCGGTGTGGACGGAAGCCTACTTCCCGTCCGCCGATGACAGCGGCGTCGAGCTGCACGCCGACGTCCTGCGGCCGGCGCACCTGCCGGCGCACGCCCGGACGCCGGTGATCCTCGCCGTCGGCTCGTACTTCAACCACGCGGGCCAGACCGGGCCGGAAGGGTGGACCCGCACCGGCCCGTCCAGCCGCTTCGCCGACTTCACCAGCGGCGCCGATCTCTTCGCCCGCGGCTACACCTATGTCATGGTCGATCTGCGTGGCTTCGGCGGGAGCACCGGCTGCCTCGACTGGATCGGCCCGGGCGAGCAGGCGGACGTGACGGCCGCGATCCAGTGGACGGCGACACGCCCGTGGTCGACCGGCCGAGTCGGCATGTACGGCAAGTCGTACGACGCCACCACCGGCCTGGTCGGCAACAACCTGCGCCTGCCGGCGTTGAAGGCCGTCGTGGCGCAGGAGCCGGTGTGGAACATGTACAACTACCTGTTCAGCAACGGGGTTCCGCGGCCCAACGTGACCGGCACCCCGAACGCCTACAACGGCATCGCCACCATGACGCCGCTGCCCGACGACACCGCCCGCTACCGGGCCAACGCGGCCTACGAGCAGAGCCACCCCGAGTGCCTGGCCGACAACCTCACGAACAACAACAATCCCGACCGGTACTCGTCCTACTGGCGCGCCCGCAACCTCGCCGCCCAGGCCCGGGGCACGAACACGCCGCTCTTCGTCACGCAGGGCTTCATCGAGAACAACACCAAGCCCGAGGACATGCAGGAGTTCCTCGACAACCACCACGGCGTCGAGCGAGGCTGGGTGGGGCAGTGGGAGCACGTCCGCGGCAACGAGACGAACGGCCAGGGCCAGTTGCTGATGGGCCGCGCCGGCTTCTTCGACGAGGTCATGCGCTTCTACGACCGCTACCTGAAGGGCATCCGCCCGGCGGTGCACGACCCGGCCTACGCCGTCGAGGACAACACCGGCGCGTGGCGCGCCCAGCCGACCTGGCCGGCGCCGTCGTCCCGTACCAGCGCGGCCCTGGCCGACGGCCGGTACGTCGACGACGGCATCGGCGCGACCCTGGCCGCCCCCACCGCTGACGGGTGGGACATGGAGCACTACACCGACCCCGTGCCACCCGCCGCCCGTGCCCTCGCGCCGACGTCGAGCTATTTCACCTGGTCCACACCGGTCCGGTCACGGCTGCGGATCACTGCCACACCGCAGATCACGCTGCACGCGAGCGCGCCGGGCAACGTCATGGCGCGGCTGTGGGACGTCGCCCCGGACGGAACCGCGGTGATGTTCGACGAGAACGTGGCCCTGATCGAACGAGCGGGCCGGGTGGCGTTCGACCTGAAGTCCACGGACTGGACCTTCGAGCCGGGCCACCAGCTGGGCGTACAGCTCGGCACGATCGGCAGCGGCAACTGGCGCGACACCCCGAGCGGCAACACGATCGAGATCACCCGCGCCCGGATCGGCCTCGCGGTACAGAACCCCCGCCTCGACGTGCCCACCCAGGGCGATCGGTCACCGTTCCTCGACACCTACCTGAGGCAGAACACCCGCACCCTCACCGGCATCGGCGAGGGCACCTTCCCGCTCACCCTGCGCCACCGCTCCTGACGAGCCGCCGCCGGAGGGACTAGGGCGCGGCGGCGCCGCCGGCGGTCGGCGTCTCGTCAGCGCCATCCGCCCCCGGCGCCGCTGTGCCCCGGGGGTGGATGGCCACCAGGAGCTCGAAGGCGGGTGCGCCGGGGGTGCTGGCGGCCCGGAAGCGCTCGATCACGGCGAGCAGGGCGTCCCGGAACTCCCCGGCCTGCCGGGGCGCCATCCCGGCGGTGGTGTAGCTGATCACCATCCGCTTGTCGTCCGGAGCGTCGCGGTTCATCACCGCCGCGCCCGAGTCCAGGCCGGCCAGGATGTGAGTCTGCACCTCGGCGAACAGGGTCGTCACCAGCTGGCTCATCTGTTCCGGCGATTCGGCCGGTGCGCCGGCGCCGGGTGCGCCGCCGCGTTGAAAGGTGATGCTCTCCTGGCCGGCGCCGTAGTGCTTCTCGATGATCCCGTTGACGACCTGCGTCGTGCGGACCTCCAGCAGGCCCTGCTGCTCCAGCAAGCCGAGGTGGTAGTAGATCTTCTTGGGCGGCATCGTGATGGCGCCGGCGAGCTCCTTCGCCGTCCAGGTCCGTGCGTAGTCGCCCATCAGAAGTTCGAGGATCGCCAGTCTCGCCGGATCGGCGAGCGCTTTGAGCGTCTCGACGTCGTGAACGATACGGCGACCGTCGGCCATGGACGAATCCTCTGCAACAGTGAGCTTTCGCCACCCAGGATAGGTGACGTCGTGATGCCCTTCGACGACTGGGCCGACTCGAACGCTTGACTCATTTAGATCGTCTCGTAAAATTTGGACGTTGCCCTGCGCCTGCGATCGGGAGTGCACATGCTAATCGAGCCATGGCTGCTCCTCCATGCCGCTGAGCTGGCCCGACATGCCACGGACCACTTCCTCGCCGTGGCGAACGGGCTGGAGCACCAGACGCACCTGTTCCTCGAGGAGATCACCGCCGGGATCGATGGCCCCGACGTGGACGGGCGATGGGTCGATGGTGGCTGCCACGAGCCGGGCTCCTGAGTCGTGTCGCTAAGACCCAGCCGTTACACCGTGGTCGGCGACACCGTCCTCCGCCACCCGGCCGGGCACCTGGTGCGCGCGGTGCTGCATACCGCCACCGCCCGGGTTCACCTGGTCGATCTGGATACCGCGGCCCGGCTGGACACCGCCGCCACCGGCCACGACCCGGGGGCGGCGCAGACCGCCCACGACGGTCGGCTCGCCGCGGCCGGCCTGCTGGTCGACGACAGCCGCGACGAGGCGGCCGAAGTGCTTGAGGCCGGCCGTCGCGCAGCCCGTGACCAGGGCGTGCGCGACTTCGTGGTGATGCCGAGCGGGTATTGCAACATGGGCTGCGACTATTGCGGGCAGCGTCACGAACGAACCGTGGTGACCCGTGATCACCGGTCCGCGCTGGCCGAGCGGGTCGATCGGGCGGCGAGGTCGGGCCGCTACAACCGGATCGGCGTGAGGTGGTTCGGCGGCGAGCCGCTGATGGCCTTCGCTGTCCTGCGTGACCTGTCCCAGCGCTTCGTGGCCAGCACCGCCGCGGCCGGTATCGGTTACGACGCCAAAGTCGTCACCAACGGAACCCTTCTGGACGCGCGCAAACTCCGGGCGCTGCACCTGCAGTGCCGGGTCAGCACGATCGAGGTCACCCTCGACGGTCCTGCCGAGGCGCACGACGTCACCCGGCCGATGAAGAACGGTCACGGGTCGTTCCGGCAGATCACCGCGGTCATCGCCGCAGCACTGGCTGTCGAGGAGCTCTCGGGCCTGCGGTTCGTCATCCGGTCGAACGTGGGCACCGGAAACGCCGGGCTGGCCGAACCGTTCGCGGCGGCGCTGGCCGACGCCGGTCTCGCCCACGATCGGGTGGGCTGCTACCCGGCGCCGGTCCATCCCTGGGGCAACGACGTCACAGCGGTGGCTCTGTCGCAGGCGGAGTCGGCCGCGGCGGAGATCGAATGGTTTGCCGCCTATCAACGTCATGGCCTGCGGTTCTCGCTGCTGCCGTCCCGGCCGCGTCCGGTTGTCTGCGCCGCGGTGACCCGGCACAGCGAGGTCATCGCGCCCGACGGGCGCATCTACAGCTGCACCGAGCAGCCCCTGGTGCCCGTTCACGCCGATGCGCCGGTGGGTCAGGTCGGAGTGCTGGACGCCGACGCGCTGCGCCCGCCCGGTGCGTTCGACGACTGGTTCGAAGCGGTGGCCGCCGGCGAGACCGGCTGTCGCGACTGCACGATCCTGCCGCTGTGCGGTGGGGCCTGCCCCAAGCTCTGGCGCGAGGGAACACCGCCGTGTCCGTCGCTGCGCACCAATGTGCGCCGGCGGCTCGACCTGTTCGCCATCGCCGCCGGCTACACCCCGGTGCCTCCCCGCCACCTCTCCATCAGCTCCGCATAGGCGCCGGATTCGGCTAGCAGCTGCCGGTGCGGGCCGAGCCGGGCGCCGTCCGCCTGCACCATCAGCACGCGGTCCGCTCGGGCGGCCGACGCGAGCCGGTGCGCGATCACGATCAGCGTTCCGGGCCGGGCAGCGAATGCCGCCTCGGCCACCGCCTCGGAGGCCGGGTCCAGATAGCACCCGGCCTCGTCGAGGATCACCAGCCGGGCCGGGGAGAGGTGGACCCGGACGAGGACCAGCAGCTGCCGTTCGCCGCTCGACAGCTGGGTGGCTGGATCCGTGATCTCGCCCGCGAGGCCGCCGAGCCGCTCGACGAGCCGGGATGCCCCGAGCAGCCGGATGGTCTCGTCGATGGCCGGTGGCTCGGCATCGGGGTTCAGATAGCAGAGGTTGGCCAGTACGGTGCCGGCGAACACGTAAGCCTCCTGCGGCACCAGGGCGACCCATCGGGATCGCCGGCGATCGTCGAGTTCATCGACCGGGACGCCGTCGAGGCGGACCCGCCCGGTCCGCGGACGCTCCAGCCCGGCGAGCAGGTTGGCCAGGGTGGATTTGCCGATCCCGCTGGCGCCTACGACGGCGAGATGCTCGCCCGCGGCGATCTCCAGACTGAGGCCGGCCAGCACCGGCTCGGCCGTCGCCGAGTAGGCGAACGTGAGACGGTCGACCGTCACCGCGATTCCGCCGGTGGCCGGCATCGCGGAATGCCCCGCCGCAGTCTCCGCGGTCCGGGCCGGTACGGTGCCCGATGCCTCGGCGAGCCTGGTCAACGCCGTGCCGAGCTGGGTGACGTAGGCCGAGACCGTGCCGGTGACGGCCTGCACCGCCGGCAACAGGTAACCGGTCAGATAAAGCGCGGCGCCGACCAGCTCACCGGTGCTGATCCGGCCGCCGGCGACCAGTTGCGGGCCGGCCACCAGCAGGGCGAACAGCGGAACGTATCCCCCCACGGTCACCATCGCGATCCGGAATCCGGCGGTCCTCGCCGCGGCCATGGTGGTCCGTCGCACCTCACGACCGGCCTCGTCGATCGCCGCGAGGCACTGCCCGGCCGCGTCGAGAGCGGCGACGTCCCGGGCGGCCAGCAACGACTCGCCGATCCGCGCGGTGATCCGTTCGTCGGCGAGCACCACCATGCGGCGGCGCCGCGACAACACGCGCAGCGACAGCGGGAAGACGGCCAGCACCAGCACCAGCGGTGCCAGGAACACGAGCAGGGACAGTCTGAGCGCGGCCAGGCCGGCCGCGGCGGCCAGCACCGACACGGCCAGCGGCCGGGCGGTTCGCAGCAGCGCGGCCACCAGCGAGCGGACCGACTCGACCTGACGCGTCAGCCGCGTGACGGTGGCGGCGTCGACGCCTTCGGGCCGTCCGTACCGGTCGGTGGCCCGCAGCAGAGTGGCCGACACCAAGCGGCGCACCAGGTGGTCACGCAGTGGCTCCACCACCGCCGCGAGGTGTGGGAACACGGCGCGCTCCGCGGTGGCGCGCACCAGGTGCAGCACCGCCAGCAGGCCCAGCCAGGCGAGGCCGATCCCGGGCCGGCCGGCGAGGAAACCGTGGTCGATCGCGGTCGCGGCCACCGCGCCGGCGGCCAGAGCCGGCGCCGCCTCCAGCACGGTGAGACCCGCTATCCGCACCATCGGGGCCCGAGATCCGGCGAGACCCGATCTGAGCAGCAGAACACCCGGGCTAGCCATGGGTCACCTCCGGCATCGTGCCGAGCGCCGGCCGGCCGGCCGTGTCCGCGAACAGGTCCCGGTATCCCGGGTCGAGCCAGAGATCGGAGTGCCGCCCGGCTGCCCGTACCCGCCCTCGGTCGAACCACACCACGTGATCGCAGGCCGCCGCGGTGGCCGCCCGGTGAGCCACCACCACCCGGGTACGCCCGGCGAGCAGCGTGGTGATCGCCCGGCCGACCTCGTCCTCGGTGACCGTGTCGAGCCCGGACGTCGCGTCGTCGAGGACGTAGACCCGGGCCGGCCGGACCAGCGCCCGGGCGAGACCCAGCCGCTGGCTCTCCCCGCCGGACAGCGGCGCCTGGGCCAGAGGTGTGTCGTACCCCTGCGGCAGCCGTCGGATGAAGGTGTCGGCGCGAGCCGCGCGGGCGGCGGCGAGCACGTCGGCGGACGTCAGATCGTCCCGGCCGAACCGGATCGCGTCGTGCACTGTCGTCCCGATCAGGGTGGGCCGGTCGAAGGCGTAGGTGACGGCGCGGCGCAGGTCGGGCAGTGGCACCTCGGTGACCGCGACCCCGTCGAGCAGGACCCGGCCGGCGTCCGGATCGATCAGCCGGCCGACCAGCGCGGCGGCCAGGCTCTTACCCGCCCCGCTGGGCCCGACGAAAGCGGTCGCCACACCGGGACGCAACTCCAGGTCGAGTCCGTCCAGGACCGAGTCCGTTCCCGGCCGGTCGATCGTGACGCCCTGCCACGACACCGCCCCGGGGCCGGCGGGCAGCACACCGGCGCCGCCGGCCGGAGCCGGTGTGCTGATCATGTCGGCCAGCCGGGCGGTGCCGGCCCGCACGTGGGCGATCTCGGCCAGCGCGTCGATCTGGCTCAGGGCCCCGCTCGCCAGCGCCAGATACCCCCAGACCGCGATCAGGTCGGTCGGAGCGATCCGCCCGGCGGTGATCCCGAGTCCGGCTACAGCCAGCGTCAGCACCTGAACCAGCGGCACCAGCAGTGCCAGCTGCCACACCACCCGGCGCTGGCGCCGCCACAGCGCGGATCCGGCGGAGTTCAGCGCGGGGAGGGGAGCCAGGACCCGGTCGATCTCGGTGCGCACCGTGCCCGAGGCCCGGACGGTCCGGGCGCCGGCGAGAGCGCCGACCAGCGTGTCGGCGATGCCGGACTGGATGCTCAGATACGTCGACTGGGCCGAGGTCATGCCCCGCATGAAGCGCCGGGCGGTGACCACTCCCACGGGCAGCGCCAGGGAGAAGACCAGCCCGGCGTAGATGTCGATCGTCCACAGGACGATCAGGGCGATGACCGAGCCGAGCAGTCCGGTGCAGACGGCGATGAAGGTGTACGGCAGGCTCGCGGTCGAGGTGCCCTGTGCGACGCGTGCGGTGGCTTCGCCGGGCGCCAGCGGCATCCGGTCGCCGAGCCGCAGCAGATGTCCCACGACGCGGGTCTGCAGCCACACCGCGCTGCTCGCGACCATCGTGGCGGAGAGCATCCCCATGATCAGCTCGGTGGCGGCGAGGACGGCCACGGTCCATGCCAATGCCGCGACCGGGCCACCGAGCCTGTCGAGCTGGTCCGGCCGGCCGGGCCCGGCCGTCAGATCATGCAGGGCGGCGGCCAGCAGGGCCGGTGCGGCCAGCCCCAAGGCCAGTCTCAGCAGGAGCATCAGCGCCAGCAGGCTGAGCCGCCCCGGCGTACGGGCGGCGACGGCCCGGATGAGTCGTGGACGGGTCGGGTCAGCGGGCACGGCGGCTCCTCGGGATGCGATGGCGGGACACGGCCGCCGGGGCCGGACGGCGTTCATCCGGCTCCGGCGGCCGAGGCCGGTCCTAGAACGGGTTGGACGTGATGTCGCAGGTGATGTCGCAGCTGTATCCACACGTCAGCAAGCAGCTGTTCGTGCATCCCTTGTCCAGCTCGATGATCAGTTGTGCCGACTCGCCGGCGAGCAACTGCAGAGCGTCGAGATCCAGATCGAGATCCATGTATTCACCTCCTGTCGGGCATCGTGCGGTCGCCGGTCGCGGTCCTGCCGCGACCGGCGCACGGTCCTTTCCCGACACTGATCAGCCGGTGTTCAGGCAACTTGCCGCGCAGGTCGACCTGCAAGAATCCATGCAGGTCACGGTGCATCCCTTGTCCTGCTCGATGATCAGTTGTGCCGACTCGCCGGCGAGCAACTGCAGGGCGTCGAGATCCAGATCGAGATCCATGTGTTTCACCTCCTTCCGCGCTCGGGCGTGTGGTGCGGGCCAGCCGACGGTTGCGGCCGGTTCAGGGCGCCCAGCTCCCGGCCGGCTCCAGGGCGGCCGGGTCTTGGCGGACGGGATCTGCGAGGAAGGCCAGCAGCGAGGCGGTGACCGGGTCGGCGAGGCTCGCCCGCAGCACGGAATGACCGCGGCCGGGTGCCTCCAGGTAGCGCACGGACCGGCCGGCGGCGCTCAGACGGCCCGCCAGCGCACGGCTGTGCGACACCGGGATCGCCTCGTCGAACTGCCCGTGCGCGAGCAACACCGGGACCGTGACCCGGTCGATCACCGCATCGAGATCGGCGGACCGATCGCTGAGGCCGCCGAGCCGGTCGATGAGATTGCGGACCGCCGGCCCGGCTTCGGGGTAAAGTGCCGCGGCCGAACGGAACGGCGCGATCGCGGCGCAGCCCGACCACGCCTGCGGTTCCTTCGCCGCCGCGAGCAGGGCCAGGAACGCCCCGTAGCTGGTGCCGTAGACGACAGGACGCGCGGCGTGCGGGGCACGCCCGGCGCGTAGGCCGTGGGCGAGGGCCAGGACATCGGCGACGTCCGGATCGCCCCAGGCGCCGTTTATCGCATCGGCGTGAGCCGGTCCGTAGCCCGTGCTGCCGCGCTGGTTCGGCGCCACCACCGTGAGCCCGGCCCGGACCATCAGCTGGAAGAACGGATCGAACGCGAGATCCCAGTGGGCGTCCGGCCCGCCGTGCAGCGCCAGCACCACGCCGGGGCTGCCGCGCCAGTCGGGCCCGTAGACCACGGCCTCGATCGGGCCGGCCGCCCCGGGCAGTCGTTCGACCCGGGCGCCGGACCAGCCCGCCGCACCGGCCGGCTCGCCGGCCGTGCGCAGCGCGGCGGCCCCCGGCGGCAGCCAGGCGAACCGGCATGGCTGGCCGGGCGCCGAGAAGGGCAGCCACCAGCCGTCCGGCGAGCACCCGCCGACCGGGGCGAGCACGCCGGGCGGTACCGAGATGGTGCCGGCCACACCGGTCGACAGGTCGATCCGGTGCAACTCGGAGCGAACCCCGCGGACCACGGTGAGCAGTGCGACCCGCCCGCCGGGATCCATGGCGATCGGCCTGGTCACGCCGGGCAGGCGGGTTCCGCCCGGCATCAGCCGGGCGGGACCGGTGGCGGACACCACCGCCAGCCGGTGCTCCGGCCCGGCTGGGGCGGCCCCGGCCGGGCGTGCGACGGAAAGACCCAGCAGGACGTGTTCGCCCCCGGTGGTCAGCAGATGCGCGGGGGTGCCGCTGAGCGGATCTCCGGCGGCGAGCAACGGCGTACACCGGCCGGTTGCCGGGTCCAGCCGGACGACGGTCGGCACGCCGTCCATCAGCACAGTCACCGCCAGGTGCGCGCCGCTGACCCCGGCGCCGCCGGCACGGCCGGGCAGCCGGCCCACCTCGCGCCGTACCCCGTCCGCCAGGACCGCGCTGACCAGAGTGCCGTCGCCGAGCGGCGACAGGACGGTGGCCAGCCAGCCCGAACCGTTCGGCGCCGGCAGGAACCGCAGGGGCCCGCTGTCGCCGTCGAGGGGCGTGCTGCGCCCGTCCGGGTGGACCAGGGTGACGGTCTGCTCGCCGGGCCGATAGCCGCAGTGCAGGGTCCGCCCGTCCGCCAGCACCACGAGCTGTGTCTGGCCGGCCTCGCCGGACGCGGCGACGGTGGTGGTGCGCCGTGGGCCGTCCGGGGTCAGCTGCCACAGCTCGAGCGACTGCGCCCCGGTGTGGTCGGTGGCCCGGCAAGCCGCGCGGCCGCCATCGGTGGAGAAGCGGACGACGCTCCGGGAGAGGATCATGCCGGCACCGTCCACGGACGCGGGCCGCCGTGGCCGAGACGCAGCAGGAACGCCAGGTTGCCCGCGAGGCCCACCTGATAGTCGGTGCTGAACCGCTGGCCCGTCTCGTCGGGCAGCACCATCAGTCCGCCGCGGTCCGCGTGACGGGCATACATGGCGGCGGCCAGATCGTCGGCCCGATCCCGGAACGGTGAGCCCTCCGTACCTGCCATATCGGCCACGTCCAACAGGAACTCCCCGTTCCCGGCCAGGCCGTGGCACACCGACGGTGTCGCCGTCCAGCGGGTCCGGTGCACCGCGTCGGCGGCCGCCGTGACCAGATCCCACACCTGCGGATCTCTGGTGTGCGCCCAGAGACGCACCAGGAACGTCCCGACCCCGGAGGATCCGCTGCACAGGTGGTAGCGCATGCCCGTGCCCGGTGGGCTGGAGCGGTCGGGGCGCCAGCGCGCCCCCCACGGTCCGAGTTCCGCCGCGCGGATCAGGGTGGACCCGGCCCGTTCGGCGGCGGCGAGGTAGGCGGGCCGGCCGGCATCGAGACCGGCGGCGAGCAGGAACGTGCCGACGCCGGCGACGCCGTGGGCGTACCCGAAGTGACGCAGACCAGCCAGGTTGGAGTCGAAATCGTCCGGCACCGGCCAGAACACGTCCTCGTCGAGATACTCGGCGGCCTCCAGCAGGCCGTCGGCGCATTCCACGGCCCGGTGCAAGAACTCCGGCCGGCCGGTGGCCCGCCAGAAGTGCAGCTGGGTCAGGCCGGCTCCGGCCGCACCGTGAAAGAGGTCCGGGTTCGGCCACCGAACGGGTACCGCCAGCGCCAGTTCGACGGCGGCCCTCTCGAGCGCGTCGTCCTCCAGATGCCGGCCGGCGTCGAGCAGGGCCCAGGCGGTGCCGGAACGGCCGAAGGTCAGGCCGGGCAGCGGGTTCGGGGTGCGGCCGAGCCGCGCGGACGTCCAAGCCGCGACCCGGGCGACGGCGTCGTGCAACGCCGGGCCGGCAAGTATCCGGCTGGCCGTGGTGAGCGTGCTGAGCAGTCCGGCCGAGCCGTGCTGCACGTTGCCGGGCTCGGTGCCGGCGCCGAACGGCGTCGACCGGCCCAGCCGCTTGTCGTTGCCGGTGTCGATCTCGAGCAGGAGCTGAGCCAGCCCGTCCCGCACGAGATGATCACGGATCGCCGCGTCCCATCGCGCTGGGGGCGCCGCTGCCGGCGCCGGCGTTTCGGTAAATTTGTGCCGGACCCGGGCCGTGTCCCACCGAGCGGCCGGATCGGGAGCACACAGCCCGGCGATGACCGGAGCCAGGCGCCGTGCGGCTTCATTGTGCGGTGCCTGCAGGCCCAGCACCGTCGCCATCCGCTCCGCCGCCGGGCGGACGACCGGGTCGTCCGGGGCGAAACCGGCGTTGACCCCGGTCACCAGATAGAAGAGGACCGCACCGAGGGCGAAGTGATCCGCTTCGCGCGGGGGCGCGGGGGCGAAGTTCCGGGCGGCGAGGTACTCCGGGGCGGCGTACCCCGGAGTATGGCTCAGGAAGACCCACTCGCCGGGCCGGACCGCCAGCTCGGGATCGATCAGGCGCACCGTCAGATCGGCGTCGACCATCAGATTGTTCGGGCTGAAATCGCGGTAGACCCAGCCGCGCCGATGCACCTCGTCCAGCAGGTCGCACAGCCGCTCGGCCAGGGTGATCACCTGCGCCACCGGGAGCCCGTCCGTGCCGTACGCGTGGCTGCGCTCCTGCACCCACGAGGCGAGACTGAGGCCGGGGACGAGGGTCTCCACCAGGAAGGTGTGCCCGTCCTGATCGAAGATCTCGATGAGGTCGGGGCCGAGCCCGGCGAGCTGGGTCAGCGTCACCGCCTCGGCCCGCAGCGTGTCACGGGCGTCCTGGCCGGTATGTCCGCCGCCGACGTGCGCGCGAGCCTGTTTGATCACGACGTCGGCGTCGGTGTGCCGGTCCGACGCGCGGTAGACGCCTCCTCCGGAAGAGTGCTGGATCGCCTCCCGTACGACGTAGCGGTCACGGATCAGCACCGGCCGGGACGCCGTGCCGGTCGGTTCCGGACCGGGCAGCGGCAGGTCCGCCCAGGGCGGCGGGGTGAAGGCGGGGCGGCGGGCGTCCTCCATGGTCGAGCCGTCCGGCCGGCGCAGGCGCACCTGGTACGAGCCATCGTTGGTGAGGACGCTGACCCCGTCGAACGCGCCGAACCGGTAGTGCACGATGCCGCCGCGGCGCACGGGGCGATCGGAGAGGATGGCCGGGCCGGGCAGCCCCGCGGTGACCTGGTCGAGTTCCCCGGCGAGCGCGCGGAACTGGTCGTCGTCGTGCGGGTAGGCGGTGATGAACTTGCCGCACTGCGCCCGGTCGTACCGGGTCCCGGTCAGCTCCAGCACGTGCTCGGCCCGTCCGGCGAACTTGAACGCGCAGCCGTTGCGGATGAGCACCTGCGCGGCCCGGTGCAGGACCTCCGGGGCGGACAGCGGGGTGGCCGACAGATGCAGCTTCCAGCCCTGCACCCGCGCCGGGGTGTCCTCGGGGCGCACCCGGCACCAGAACTCGTCCTCGGTGACGTTCCACTGCGCGTGCGGCGGCTGCGCGGCCAGCACCAGCTCGACGAGGCCGCGCAGCGGAAAGCTCGTCGGCATGCCCTGGTCCAACATCGTTCCTCCATTAGACATCACGCTTCAGGACGACGTCTGAATATTCTTGGACGACTGAGATCGTGTCAAGTCCCCGGTGTCGCGCAGTACGCGGCGGCTCAGCCTGGTCGACGCGATTCCATTCCACGGAACAGCGAACGCCGGACCGGCCAGGTGCGGCCAGTCCGGCGTTTCACGGGTCATCAGGCTTGCTGCCCGGCTGACCACCGACGCCCTCGGTTCATCGTCACGGCCGGTGAGGCACGGCCGGCCGGCGACGTCGTCAGCGGGTGATCGGGTCGGCCCAGGTTGCCCGCAGGAGGCCGACCAGGCCGGTGTTCGCGGATCGCTGCGCCGCCGACAGGCGCGACTCGGCAGCCCGCGCGTCATCGGCGAGAGCCGCGGCGGTGGCGGCAGTCTGCTGAGCCTCTTCCTCGGCCTGTGCCGCGGCGGCAGCGGCCTGCTCGTAGCGTCGCCGGGACTCGAGCACCCGCGACTCCCACCCGAGCGGCACCACGGCGGGGTTCGGCGTGGATTCCGCCGTGCTGTTCGCGTGCCGCCAGATCAGGTTGAGTTCGTCAACGGACAGCTGTCCACGTTGGTATGCGTTCAGAGCGGCGCGCTGCACGAGCTGAGGAGTTCGGCCGGCCGCCTCGGCATGTCTGAGCACCTGCCGGTGGCGCTGCTCCGCGATGTCGCGTGTCGTGGCAGCCCACAGGGCCCGGTCATGTGCCTGGTCGGCTTCGTCCAGCGCCCGCCGCGCCGCCTCAGCGGCCGATTCGACCTCGGCGGCCGCCACGTCCACCTCGTCGGTGATGAAAACCGGACCGCCGTGTTCCGCCTGCCTGTCGGCGATGTCGCGTTGACGGCGGGCAGCGATCCCCAGCAGCACGACAGCCAGCAGCAAGGTGGCCTGAATCGAACTGAAGACGAACATGGCAATCGTCGACACCGCTGTCCCTTTCCGCCGCCTCGCGAATGGTCGCATGCACCGCTCTACCCGCGTTGCCGCCCTCGAACGGCGTACGGCGGAACATGCCCCACTGGGCAGCGGAAAACACCTCGGACGGCCCTCTCGGCCACAGGTCCTTGCCGGCGCTGATGGTCCGCCTGTTCGGCGCGGTTCCGTGCCTGGTCAGGAGCGAGCGGCGGTGCGGTGGCCGTGGTGGTGGAAGACCGTCCAGCAGAAGATGCCGATCATGATTCCGCCGCCGATGATGTTGCCTGTGGTTACCGGCGCCAGGTGGTGCAGGAGGAAATGGGACCAGGTCAGGTCCGCGAAGTCGACGGCCTGACGCTGCCAGTTTCAGCATTGCGCTGCAAACGACCCGCGACCAGGTCATTCAGGCCGCGAACGTCATCGACTTGATCGGCACCATTGAACGCGCCGTCCTGGACCAGTTCATGCCCGCCCGCCGGCTCCGCGTCAGTCCCCGAGCAGTAATACGACCACTATCGAGATACGCGTACAAAAGACTCCGCACCTACCAGGCAACCATCGAGATCAACAATCTTGACGCCTGCCGACGGCCCGTAACTCAACGGCCTTGGGCTAAAGGGGTTCGATGACATAGCCGAATTGGGCGATCGAGCCGGCCCGGTCGATCTCGTCGAGGACATCAGGGGCGAAACTCGGTAGCGGCGGGTCATCGGACCGTCTGCGCCAGCCCGCCATGCGGACCGACTTCACCTCCAAGTCGATCTCGCCGTTCTCGGTGTGGAAGCCGCCGTCCCGCTCGAACAGCAGGATCAAAGGTTCGAAGGGGTCCTCCAGTTCGTAGGGGAGATCGGCGTCGAGCGTTGCCCGGACGGCGGCCCAGTGGAGGATGAAGGGCAGTAGACGTTTGACGCTGCGGCTTCCACGGGTGTTTGCCCGCGCCAGAACGTCGTCGATCAGGTTCTGATCGGCACGCACGGTGGAGTCCACGCACGCTGCTATGTCGAAGAAGGGGACCGGGGAGTCGCACCCGTAGACTGCTGCCCAGCGCGCTGCGCGACGGAAGTATTCCTTCAGGAGTACCGCCTTGGACCAGGCCTTGTCGCCGTGACGTTCCCAGTTGATGCCGCTCAGGTGGCTGGCCATGGTGAGTACGGCTTCGTCGGGTGTCATCTGTTCAATCCTCGCAGAGCGGCGGCAATGACCTCATCGAGGTTCGAGAGATCGGCGGCCAGGCGTAGATGAGAACCATCGAGGCCGAAGAATCGCCAGTGCGCCAGCGGCGCTTCGGGCCGGTTCGGCGAGAGCGCCGAGGAGACCGCTCAGTACATTCGTGAGGCCGGTGCCACCCGGGTTCTCGTGTTGTGGTCGTTCTACTCACCCGACGCTGCTGCGCTGGCGGAGGAGTTGGCGCAGATCCGGGGACTGGCCGACGGCCCGAACGGGACGCATCTCGCCGGGGGAGTGCACGCTACCGCCGAGCCGGTGCAGACCCTCGACGCGGGCTGGGACATGGCCGCGATCGGCGAGGGCGACCCGACCGGCATCACCGGTCTGGCCTACCGCGACGCCACGGGCAACCTGATCCGGACCGGCAAGGCAAAACAGCGCGACCTACACGACTTCCCCGGCTTCGCTCTGACGTGGGACAGGTTCAACGCCCTGGAGGTCGCCAGGGGTTGCATCTACGCCTGCCGGTTCAAACGCCAACTACTACCTATCAGGGATTCTGCGGCGAGATTTGGCGCGCCGAGCCACACGGCGGCTACGGATCAGCTTCGCAGCAGCGAAAATTACTCTATGCCAGGGTTGGAGGTCAGCAGCCAGGTGAGAGGCTGAGGTCCGGCAGGGTCGGGTTCGTACTCGCCGACGTCGTTCAGAATGTGCCGGTGGACGGTCGCTCCACCGTCGCGCTCGACGACCCAGTATCGCGGAATGCCCGCTTTGGCGTACTCGGCCTTCTTGATGATCCGGTCAGTGACTTCGGACCCGCCGGAGACTACTTCGACGGCA
Organism: Actinoplanes philippinensis; assembly: GCF_900113015.1. Taxonomy (GTDB): domain Bacteria; phylum Actinomycetota; class Actinomycetes; order Mycobacteriales; family Micromonosporaceae; genus Actinoplanes; species Actinoplanes philippinensis. The sequence continues at coordinate 37,676 of NZ_FONV01000001.1, read as the reverse complement.
AGCAGCAGCCCGGACGTGCCCGCGTAGCTTGAGCGAGCGCGACGCGGGGGCATGCCTTTGGCCCACACCGTCAGGTCGGGAACGCGGCCACCGCCGACGTCGATGCCGCAGTCGGCGGCGAGTTGCTCGGCTTCATAGCCATGGCTGGCGAGCCAGAGGATCATGCGCGTCACCAGTAGCGCGTGTTCCGGGTCCGCGGGGGGCCTGATCGAGAGCACTCCCTCGGGACTCAGCTCGTATCGGTGGTTCTCGTCGGCGGCTGCCATGCTGGCGACATCGTCCAGGGTTACGTGCGTCGGCATCTTCGCGCCGAAAGCCTGAGCGCTCACCGTGCCCTCTCTGCGATTACCGAAGCCGACCCCAGCCCTCGTGTCGTCCACGATACCTGCGCGCTGACCGTCGGACGGGATCGACATGTGCACCGTGTGCGAGGTTGTGTCCGCCCGAATCCTGCCGCGCGGGCTGCTGATCGTCGGCCACCTCGACGTCGTGCAACTGGACGGCCGGGCCGTGACCGACGTCCGGCGCCGTATTACCCTCACCTGGTGCTGTGGCCGAGGCTGCGGCGGCTATGCCGAGTGGCGGAGGCGGCCTCGGCTGTGGCGCGGATCTCGCGGCTGACAAAATCGCCGCATGAGTGGTCCCGAACTGGTCCTCGTGCTGCGCTATCGCAAGGCGGTGACGTACGGCTTCCACGTGCTGCTCGGCGCGCTGGGCCAGCACGAGACCGCGACCCGGTACGAGGTGCGCTTCGGTGAGAGCGTCGAGGAGACCGCACAGCACATCAGGGAGGCCGGCAACGTCCGTACTCTCGTCCTCTGGTCCTTCTACTCGCCGGACGCGGCAGCGTTGGCCGAGGAGTTGAGTCAGATCCGCGAGCTGGCCGACGGCCCGAACGTGACGCATCTGGCCGGGGGAGTGCACGCCACCGCCGAGCCGGTGCAGACCCTGGACGCCGGCTGGGACATGGCCGCGATCGGTGAGGGCGAGTCGACGCTGCTCAGCCTGGTCGACGCGAAGGGTGACCCGACCGGGATCACCGGCCTGGCCTACCGCGACGCCACCGGCGCGGTGAAGAAGACCGGCAAGGCGAAGCAGCGCGACCTCAACGACTTCCCCGGCTTCGCCCTCAAGTGGGACAAGTTCAACGCCCTCGAAATCACCAGGGGCTGCATCTACGCGTGCCGTTTCTGTCAGACGCCGTTCATGTTCTCGGCGAAGTTCCGGCATCGCAGTCTGGAGAACATCCGCTGGCACGTCGACGAGATGCGGCGGCGGGGGCTGCGGGACGTCCGGTTCATCACGCCGACCGCGCTCTCCTGGGGCACCCAGAGCGAGGAGCCGGACCTGGCCGCCGTCGAGGAGATGCTCGCGTCCTGCAAGGAGGGGATCGGCCCGGACGGCCGGGTGTTCTTCGGCAGCTTTCCCAGCGAGATCCGGCCCGAGCATGTCAGCCGGGAGGCGTTGCGGCTGGTCAAGAAGTACTGCGCGAACAACAACATCATCGTGGGCGCGCAGTCCGGGTCGGACCGGGTGCTCGGGGCGGCCAAGCGGGGGCACGGTGTCGAGGAGGTGCGACGGGCCGCGCGCCTCGGGATCGAGGAGGGCTTCCGGATCAACGTCGACATGATCTTCGGGATGCCGGGGGAGAACCAGGACGACGTCGGTGACTCGCTGGCGCTCGCCCGGGAGCTGGCCGATCTGGGCGCCCGGATCCACGCGCACACGTTCATGCCGCTGCCGGGCACACCGTGGCGGGACGCGCCGCCCGGTGACGTCGACCCGGAGACCATCCGCGAGGTGGACCGGCTGTCCCGGCGCGGCGCCCTCTACGGCCACTGGCAGAAGCAGCGCGAGCACGCCGCCCGGCTGGCCGCGGCCGCCGAGGCCTACCCGCGCCCGGGCCGTTCCCGCACGATCCTGCCGATGGCGTCGGACTCCTGCTGAACGGACCGGCCCAGTTCGGCCGCCCGTTCCAGATGCCGGGCCTTGAGCGCCGGCCAGTCCGCCCCGGCGGTCGCCGACCCGCCGAGCACCACGAACTCGGACGTCTCGGCCCGCGCGCCGATCCGGTCGTCCAGCATGACGGCCCGCATGGCCTGGTGATGCCCGCGGACCTCGAGTTCCTCGACCGTGTAGCCGGCGGTGCACAGCACGATCGCGCGGCGGGCCGGCCGTAGCCGCATCGGCTGATAGGCCCATCCGACCGTCCACACCCGGTCGAACCAGCCTTTCAGGATCGCCGGGCAGTCGGCCCACCACACCGGATACACGAACGCCCAGACGTCGGCCGCTTCGAGGCGTTCCTGTTCGGCGGCGACGTCCGCCGGCAGCGGGTCGGTCGGCTTCCGCGTGTGCTCGGCCGCGCTCATGACGGCCGGAAAACCCACGTCATAAAGATCGGTCAGGGTGTACGCCGGAAGCGCGCTCCGAAACGAGTCGAGCACCTCCCGCGTGAAGCTGTCCGGCGAGGGATGGGCGTAGACGACATGAACCCGGCTCACCACTCGATCCTCGCATCTTCCGCTCCGTTCGGTAATGATGCCCTCACCTATCGAGGAGGTGCGATGCGGCCGGTTCTGCGCAGGCTCGACGAGATCGGCACGGTCCTGAGCGGACGGGGCGACACGATCGCGCTGCTCGGGCTGGGTTCGTGCGGCGCCCAGCCGGCCCGCCTGGACGACCATTCCGATCTGGACTTCTTCGTGGTCGTCGAGGACGGGGCGGCCTGGCGCTACCTGGACCGGACGGACTGGCTGGAGACGCCCGGCCCGGTGACGTATCTCTTCGCCCACCAGCGCGGCGGCCGCCGGGCCCTCTATGCCGACGGGGTTCTCGTCGAGTACCGGGTGCTGACCGTCGCCGACCTGGGCCGTACCCCGTTCTCCGGAGCCCGGGTGGTGTGGCAGCGCCCGGACGCCCCGGCGGGCCTGGCCACCTCCGGCGCACCGGTGCCGCGGCCACCGTTCGACACCGAGGACTACCACCTCAACGACGCCCTGGTCAGCCTCTACATCGGCCTGCACCGGGAGCTGCGCGGCGAGCGCCTGGCCGCGGCCCGGCTGATCCAGCACCGGGCCGTCGACGCGGTGATCGCCCTGCTGCGCCTGGGCGGCGGCGAGCCGCCGTACCGTGATGCCTTCGAACCGGCCCGGCGCATCGAGCGCGCCTACCCGGTGGAGGTGCTGCCGCTCGCCGCGATGGTCCCCGGGTACACGGGCAATGTGGCGGCGGCGCGTTTCACTTTCGCGTGGCTGGAGAAGCGGTACGCCGTACCGTCCGGGATCGGGATCGCCCTGCGGGAACTGATCCGTTCGGTCGATGCCTGATGATCTCCGAAACGAGGAATGTCGATCCCATGGCTGAGGTCGTTCCGAAGTGGCGTGCCGTCGTCCTCGACTTCGTCGAGCGGGCCGGCTGGTCGGCCGGTCAGGTGTTCTTCGCGACGCTGCTGGCCGGCGGGGTCGGGTCGGTCATCGACCTGCCCTGGAAGTATTCGCTGACCCTGGCCGTCAGCGCGTTCGTGTCGTCGGTGATCCTGACCGCCGTGCAGTACCTGTCGAAGCTGACGAACCTGGCGTTCTGGCCCGACCTGCTGACCCGGCTGTCCAAGACGTTCCTGGCGTCGCTGTCCGGTTCGATGGTCGCCGGGGTCTTCGACATCACCACGTTCGACTGGGAGAGTGCCCTCAACGTGGCGTTCCTGGCGACGGTGGCGTCGCTGGCCAAGGGCCTGCTGGCGCGCGAGCCGGCCGCGGCGAACGGACAGGTCCCGCCCGGGGCCAGCCCGTCCACGCTGCCGATGGGCACCTATCGGGAGGCCGTCGACCACGCCCCGCCGCCGCCGACCGTGGCGGCGACGAACCCGCCGGACGGCGCGGCCGGCTCAGTACCCGATGGGCAGGCCGGCGTAGTTCTCGGCGAGGCCGGTGGCGCCCGCCCGGCTGCCGGCGACCCAGCGTAGCTGCGACAGCTGCAGCTCGGCGTCGAACGGGTCGCCCGAGGTGTGCAGCATCGTCGTCATCCACCAGGAGAAATGCGTGCAGCGCCAGACCCGGCGCTGCGCGTCGCCGGAGTACGCGTCGGCGTACCGCGGATCGTTGTCCTTGATCGTCGCGATCAGAGCCCGGCTGAGCAGCGCCACGTCGGCGATCGCGAGGTTGAGGCCCTTCGCGCCGGTCGGCGGGACGATGTGCGCGGCGTCGCCGGCCAGGTACAGGTTGCCGTGCCGCATCGGCGTCTGGACGTAACTGCGCATCGGCAGCACGCTCTTGTCGGTGATCGGGCCCGGGGTGAGCTTCCAGCCGTTCTGCCCGTGCCCGAGCCGTTTCGACAGCTCGTCCCAGATCCGGTCGTCGGACCACGACCGCGGGTCGGTGCCGTTGGGAACCTGCAGGTAGAGGCGGCTGACGCTCGCCGAGCGCATGGAGTGCAGGGCGAAGCCGTCCGGGTGCCAGGCGTAGATCAGCTCGTCGGTCGACGGCGCCACATCGGCGAGGATCCCGAACCAGGAGTACGGGTAGACCTTCTCGTGGACCGTCGGGGAGGGCACCGCGGAGCGGCTCGGACCGAAGGAGCCGTCGCAGCCGGCGATCACCATCGCGTCGAGCCGCCTCGTCGCACCGTCCTTGCCGGTGAAGGTGACGTGGGGGGAGAGCTCGACATCGTGCAGGGCCACGTCGGAGACCTCGTAGTGGATCTCCTGGCCGCCGGCGCGACGGGCCGCGATCAGGTCCTTCTGCACCTCGGTCTGCCCGTAGACCCAGACGCTGCGGCCGGTCAGGTCGACGAAGTCCAGATGGTGCCGTTCGCCCGGCCACTGCAGGTAGATGCCCCGGTGCTCGTCGCCCTCGGCCCGGATCCGGGCACCCAGCCCGGCCGCCTCCAGCAGTTCCACGCTCGAATGCTCGAGGATGCCGGCCCGGATGCGGGCCGCGACGTACTCCTCCGACCGGGTCTCCAGCACGACGGACTCGACCCCGCCCTGGGCGAGGAGGTGGGAGAGGAGCAGGCCGGCCGGGCCGGCGCCGATGATGGCGACCTGGGTACGCATGCCCCCAGCGTTGTGTCCCGCCCGGCCGGGACACAAGACCCTATTTCCACTGAACGGAAGGACCCGCCAGGGTACGGCTGATCCCGTGCGCCGCCACCTGCAGCGCCGACACCAGCCGGGGAAGCTGCCGCCGCAGATCGGGCACCACCATGCCGAGCGCCGCGACCACGGTGTCGCCGTTGCGCACCGGCACCGCCACCGAGCACGCGCCCAGGCTCATCTCCTCGCCGGTGGTGGCGTAGCCCTCGGCCCGCACCCGCCGCAGCTGCTCCAGCAGGCGCGCCGGCTGCGTCACCGTGTACGCCGTGATCCTGGTCAGGCGCTGCAGGACCTCCGCGCGCACCTCCTCCGGCGCGTAGGCGAGCAGCACCTTCCCGACCCCGGTGGCGTGCATCGGCAGCCGGGACCCGACCCGGCTGACCACCGGCACCGACACGTGCCCGGCGAGCCGTTCCACGTAGAGCACCTCCAGCCCGTCGCGGACCGCCAGATGCACGGTGGCCAGCGTCGTGCCGTAGAGATCGTGCAGAAACGGCGAAGCGGCCTGGCGCAGGCCGCTCTGCACCGGGGCGAGCAGGCCCAGCTGCCAGATCCGGCGGCCGATCACATACTCCCCGTTCGGCTCACGGGCCAGCGCGCCCCACCGGTGCAGCTCGCCGACCAGCCGGTGCGCGGTGGCCAGCGGCAGGCCGGTCCGGCGGGCCAGATCGGTGAGGGACAGGCTGCGGTGCTCGCCGTCGAAGGCGCCCAGGATGTCCAGCGCACGCGAGGTGACGGTGGCGCCCACTCGGCCCCCCTTCCGCTCAACGGAAGAACTTTATCGCCGACGGCCGTCCGACCGCCTAGCGTCCGGAGCGTGAACATGGAGTCGTCACAAGCTGACATCAACCGGGAGATCGCGGCCGCCGCCCAGCAGCCGGGCGGGCCCCAGCCGAAGATCGACTACCCCCCGTACCGCAGCAGCCTCCTGCGGCATCCCAAGCAGCCGGCCCACCTGGTCGACCCGGAGTCGGTCGAGCTGTGGGCGCCGGTCTTCGGCCACCGTGACGTCGCCGACGACGAGGCCGACCTGACCATCCAGCACGCCGGCACCCCGCTCGGCGAACGCATCGTGGTCACCGGCCGGGTCCTCGACGGCGACGGCCGCCCGGTCGCCGACCAGCTCGTCGAGGTGTGGCAGGCCAACGCCGCGGGCCGCTACCGGCACCAGCGCGACCAGCACCCGGCGCCGCACGACCCCAACTTCACCGGCGTCGGCCGCATGCTCACCGGCCCCGACGGGACGTACCGCTTCCAGACGATCAAGCCGGGCCCGTACCCGTGGCGCAACCACGTCAACGCGTGGCGGCCCGCGCACATCCACTTCTCGATCTTCGGCACCGACTTCACCCAGCGCCTGGTCACCCAGATGTACTTCCCCGGCGACCCGCTCTTCCCGCTGGACCCGATCTACCAGTCGATCACCGATCCGAAGGCCCGGGACCTGCTGATCGCCCAGTACGACCATGATGTGACCACCCCCGAGTGGAGCACCGGGTACCGCTGGGACATCGTCCTGACCGGCACCCACCGCACCCCGCTCGAATCGGACATCGAGGAAGACAACGCATGAGCGCCGTTCCCGGCCAGACCGTCGGCCCGTTCTTCCACCTGGGCCTGGCGTACGACGGCATGAACGAACTGGTCCCGCCCGGCCACCCGAAGGCGATCCGCCTGCACGGCCACGTCTACGACGGCAGCGGCGCCCCCGTGCCCGACGCGGTCCTGGAGATCTGGCAGGCCGACCCGCAGGGCCACATCCCGCGCCGGCCCGGCTCCCTGCGCCGCGACGGCTGGACCTTCACCGGCTGGGGTCGCGCCGCCACCGGCCCCGACGGCCACTACCAGTTCGCCACCCTCGAACCGGGCGCCACCGACACGGGCCGCCCCCCGTTCTTCGCCGTCACCGTCTTCGCCCGGGGCCTGCTCGACCGCCTCTTCACCCGCGCCTACCTCCCCGACGACGAGGCGGCGCTGGCCACCGAGCCGCTGCTCACCGCGGTGGACCCGGCCCGGCGCCCGACGCTGATCACCACCCGGGAGCCGGACGGCCTGATCTTCGACGTCCACCTGCAGGGTCCCGGCGAGACCGTCTTCCTCACCTACCCCCGCCTCCGCGACGCCTGGTCCTGACGCCGGCACCACGCGGCGGGGGAGCGGTGGGCACGGTCGGTGAGGCGGAGGATGATGTCGGTCGAGACGGGCGACGACCTCGGAGGTACGCCGTGAGCGATCTGTTGTGGCCCGGCGACGACCGGGCCGGTGACCTGTTCACCGATGCGGCCGTCCTGGCCGCGATGGTGCGTGCCGAAGCCGCCTGGCTGGCCGCGCTGGTCCGGCACGGTGTCGCCCCGGCCGAGGCCGCCGACGACCTGGCCGGCCTGATCGGCGCCGGCGACGTGTCCCTGGTGGCGGCCGGCGCCGAGTCCGGCGGCAACCCCCTGATCCCGCTGCTGAAACTGCTCCGCAGCCGGCTGGAGTCGCGCAACGCGGCCGCCGCCCGATGGCTGCACAAGGGCCTGACCAGCCAGGACGTCGTCGACACCGGCCTGGTCCTGTGCCTGCGGGACGTCACTGCCCGGGTCCGTGACGACCTGGCGCTCCAGATCGCCGCGCTGGTCCGGCTCGCCGACGGGCACCGGGACACGCCGATGCCGGGGCGGACCTTGACGCAGTACGCCGTACCGATCACTTTCGGTCTTAAGGCATCGACCTGGCTCACCGGAGTCCTGGACGCGCGGGACCGCCTCGCCGTGACCGCCACCCTGCCGGCGCAGATCGGCGGCGCGGCCGGCAGCCTCGCCGCGCCGGCCGCCCTGGCCGGCTCGCCGATCGTCGCCCGCGAGCTGGCCGAGACCACCGCGGACATGCTCGGCCTCCCGGTCCGCGAACCGTGGCACACCGCCCGCGCCCCGCTCACCGGACTCGCCGACGCCCTGGTGACCTGCACCGACGCGTGGGGCCGGATCGCGAACGACGTGCTCGTCGGCGCCCGCCCGGAGGTCCACGAGCTGTCCGAGGGCGCGGTCCCCGGCCGGGGTGGCTCGTCGGCCATGCCGAACAAGCAGAACCCGGTCCTGTCGATCCTGATCCGCCGGGCCGCGCTGGCCGCGCCGTTCCTGGCCGCGACCGTGCACGCCGCCGCCGCGGCCGCCGTCGACGAGCGTCCGGACGGCGGCTGGCACGTCGAGTGGTCCACGCTGCGCACGCTGGCCCGGCGCACCGTGACGGCCGGCGCCCAGACCGCGGAGCTCCTGGCCGGCCTGCAGGTGGAGACATCGTGGATGACCGCGAACCTGGCCGCCGCACGCCCCGGCATCGACGCCGAACAACGCGCGATCACCCCGGGGGCGGCGCACGGCGAGCCCTACCCCGGCACGATCGAGCAGATCATCGACGCGGCGCTGGCCCGGGCCGGGAGCACTCCGCGATGACATCCGAGGAGAGGCATTGCTGACCGCCACCACCTTCACCGACGCGCCCGGCCGGCCGCTGCTGCTGCTCGGCCCGTCCGTCGGGACCAGCGCCGCGACCCTGTGGGCGGCGTGCGCGGACCGCCTGTACGGCCGCTACCACGTGGTCGGCTGGGACCTGCCCGGCCACGGCGCGAGCGCCCCGGCGACCGGCCCGTTCACCATCGCGGACCTGGCGCGGGAGGTGCTGGCGCTGGCCGGCCGGATCCGTCCCGGCGAGGCGTTCCACTACGCGGGCGACTCGATCGGCGGCGCGGTCGGCCTGCAACTGCTGCTGGACGCGCCGGACCGGGTCGCCGCGGCCGCGCTGCTCTGCACCGGCGCGAAGATCGGCGAACCCGCGATGTGGCACGACCGGGCCGCGCTGGTCCGGGCGGAGGGCGTCGAGTCGGTGGTGGCCGGCGCCCGTGAGCGCTGGTTCGCGCCGGGCGCCCCGCCCCCGGCGGCCGAGTCGCTGGTGGCGGCGCTGCGGGCGACCGACGCGGAGAGCTACGCCCGGGCGTGTGAGGCACTCGCCGAGTTCGACGTGCGGGACCGGCTGCCGGAGATCGCCGCCCCGGTCCTCGCCGTGGCCGGCGGGCACGACAGGCCGACCCCGCCGGACAGCCTCCGCGCGATCGCCGACGGTGTCCTGCACGGCCGCCTGGTCGTCCTCGACGGTGTCGCCCACCTGGCCCCCGCGGAGAGCCCGGAGGTCGTCGCGTTCCTGCTGGACCAGCACTTCGACGAGCAGCGGTCGGCCGGCATCGCGGTGCGCCGGGAGGTGCTCGGCCCGGCACACGTGGACCGGGCCACCGCCGGGACCACCGCGTTCACCCGCGACTTCCAGGACATGATCACCAGGTACGCCTGGGCCGAGATCTGGACCCGTCCCGGCCTGGCCCGCCGCGACCGTTCGCTGATCACGCTCACCGCCCTGATCGCTCTCGGACATCACGAGGAGCTGGCGATGCACGTACGAGCGGCCCGCACCAACGGCCTGTCCGACGACGAGATCAAGGAGCTGATCCTGCAGACCGCGGTCTACTGTGGTGTGCCGGCCGCCAACACGGCGTTCCGTATCGCCCAGAAGGTCCTGGACACCCCCTGAGGCGAGGCCCGCTGCGGCACAATGATCGTCGTGAATCCCGCACGCCAGATGTGGCGGATCGTCGAGCCACTGCACGCCGTCCTCTACTACGCGCCCGAGGTCTACGACGAGGCGATGCAGCTCGGCTACCCCGTCGACGTCCGCTGGCCCAGCTATTTCGCCTGGCGGGCGGCCCCGCTGGGGGCGGCCGGGCCGGCTGCGGTGTCGTCGGCGTTCTACAGCTTCAGCCCGCGGATGGTCGCCGAGCACGTCCCGGCGGCGTGGCGGGTCAGCGCGCCGGCGGCGGTCCTGGAACGCCGGTGGCCGGCGATCGACCGCGCGTTGCGGGCGTTGCTCGGCGACACGGTCGACGGCCCGGAGGTCGCCGAGGCGGCAGCCCTGGCCCGCCGTGCCGCGGAGGCAGCCGACACGACGGGCCGCCCGCTGGCCGCCGCGAACCGTGACCTCGGCTGGTCCGGCGCCCCGCACGTCGACCTGTGGCAGGCCGCGACGCTGCTGCGCGAACACCGCGGCGACGGCCACATCGCGGCCGCGCTGACGGCCGGGTTCGGCCCGTGCGAGCTGCTGGTGTCGTTCGCCGCCGCCGGCGCCGCCCCGGCCGAGGTCTTCGCGAGCCGGGGCTGGACCACCGAGGAGTGGACCGCCGCCCAGGACTCCCTCACCGTCCGCGGCTGGCTGCACCCCGACGGCACACCCACCGAGGCCGGCGCCGCCGCCCGAGCCGACCTCGAATCCCGCACCGACACCCTGGCCGCCGCCCCCTGGCGCGAACTGGGCCCGGCCACCGGCCGTTTCGCCCAGCTGACGGGCCCGCTGGCCGCCCGGATCGCCGCCTCCGGCCTGCTGCCCAAGCAGAGCACGCTGGGCATGGGCGCCCCCGCCCGGGCTCCCGGCCAGCAGTGACGGCGCCCCAGGCCTGATACCCGGCCGCTCGCCGCCGGATGGATCGGGCCGGGGCCACGGCGCCGCCCTCCCGGCCGATGCCGCTGACGGACCGCACGGATGGCCTGCGTGCGTCCGACGAGGCAGGCGATCCGGTCCGGCTGACGACCTTTTCCCGGTACGGCCACGAGGAGGAACCGTGAGCTACCCCGCGACAGGGCGACCACTCGCGGCCGCCCGGCGACCGCCGGGCGTATGCGGTGGCCAAGGTCCGAGGCCGCCGGTCGCTCGGACCCGAGTGGCCACAGCCGGCAGGGCCACCCGAGTAGTTTCTCAGCCTCGGAACCGGGTGCGGCGGGCGTAGGAGCGGGTGGCCACGGCGAGGGACACGACCCAGACCGCGAACTGCCCGATCCCGTAGACCCCGGTCCATGGGCTGAAGATGACGTCCGGTGAGTTCCACTGGACCACCGTCAGCACCACCGCGAGCAGCGCATACCCGCCCAGTGCGACGACCAGCCCATACCCCGGCACGACGAGCAGCAGTCGGGGCACCCGGGAGCCGCCCCACGGTGTCCAGGCGGGGAAGACGAGCCCCCAGGGCCGGATCAGGGCGAAGGCGAGAACAGCCGGCAGGGCGGCGAGCGCGGTGAGTGTCCACAGATAGGTTCCGCCGCCGTCGGCGTGCCAGACGTGGAACCGGTCGGCGTCGGCGAACAGCGGGATCCCGGCGGCCCACACCGCGTGCAGGGGCATGAAGCCCGCGGTGGCGGCGAGCGCCGCGATCCGTCCGGCCAGCACCGCTCGCCGGCCCGGTTGCGGCGCCTCGGGTCTGTTGATGACCACAGCCGTGTTCCCGATCTCCCCGTGAATGCTCATGGACGCATTCTCGTCGTAACGGTCGGTTCCGCGCCGTCCCTCTCCGGCCGGCTCCGGGAACTGCCGCCACGCAGCGGCGACAGCCCGGGAAACCGGCCGGGGTCCGGACAGGCCGGGGTCCGGACAGGCCGGGCGGCCGCACCGGATGCCGGCCGGGATCCGGACAGGCCGGGATCCGGACACGGCTGGGCGGCGGCACCGGACCGGCCGAAGCCGCGTTCGGTGCCGCCGCCGGCGCGCTCAGCCCCGGGACGGAGCCGGGACCGGGGAGTCCCGGTGGACCGGGACCAGCCGATCCCGGCGGGGAACCGGGACCGGAGCGGCCCCGGCGGGGACCGGGACCAGGTCAGCCCCGGTGGGGAACCGGGACCTGAGGGGTCGGGGAGCGAGGTGGGGCTGCCTCGGTCCCCTGTGGAGAGGCACTGCGTGGACGGAGCCGTGCCACGCGGGGGTTATCTGCCTCCGTTCTGCGGTGGGGGGACGGCGTAGGAGTTTGGGAGCGCTCCCACCTTAATCGCACTGTAACAAAAATGAATCGATGAGGGGAGATGTCATGTGGTGGCGGTACAGGTGATCGTGGGCGTCGATGCGGTGCCCGAGCCGAGGAACCCGAAACTGGTGCTGGCTCCGGCCGCGACACCGCCGTTGTACGACACGTTCGTCGCCTGGGCCGTGTTGCCGTTCGTGGTCAGGGTCGCGTTCCACGTCTGGGCGATCGGCGCCGTGCCGGGGTAGGTGAGAGTCACCGTCCAGCTCTTGATGGCGGCGCTGCCCGCGGTCACCTTGACCTCGCCCTGGAAGCCGCCGGACCACTGTGACGTCACCGTGTGGGTGGCGGCGCAGGAGCCGGTGACCGGCGGGGTGGAGGTGCTCGGCGAGACCGAGGTGGACGGCGACGGCGAGGAGGGGTTGGAGGGGGAGGGGGACGACGGGTTCGACGGCGACGGGTTGGTGGTGCCGCCGAAGTTCACGTCGCTGCAGAAGTAGTACGACTGGTCCGCGTGGCTGGCCTGCCAGATCGTGTAGAGCATGGCCCGCCCGGACCGCCCGGACACGCCGGCCGGGATGTCGATCTGCACACCGTTGGACAGCTGCTGCGTCCACTGCGCGGCCGGGGTGTTCGGCACCGACTTGATCAGTTCCAGGTCGGACCACTTGAGCGGGGTGGTGACCGGGTTGTAGCCCGGCTTGGTCACGTAGATCCGGATGTAGTCGGCGCCGTGCCGGGCCCCGTCGAACAGGGACAGGGTGAACGAGTTGCCGATCGAGGTGGCCTTCCAGTCACCGGGCACGTCCATGCTGTTGTAGCGTCCGGCCACGGTGTGCCCGGCGCTGCACAGCTGCCCGTCGGGGACGGCCGTCTCGTGCTGGCCGGCCACACCCTCGCGGAACAGGCCGTTCCAGTTCCACATGGCGTTCGGGTCGGCCTGCCACGCCTGCCAGCACATCGGGTCGGAGGTGGCCATTGTCGGATCCTGGAACTTCGATCCCCAGCGTTCGAAGCAACCGTAGTTGCGCGAGGCCGGGCCGACCACGTTGCCGTGGGCGGCGGCCGGGCCGCTGTGCGCGGCGAGGACGGCGAGCGTCGCGGCCAGCGCCGCGACCACAGCGGAGATCAACAACTTGATGCGTACGGGTTTGAGCATCTGAACTCAGCACTCCTGAGCTCGGGGCCGTCGCGTCGACGACCCGCCTGCGGTGGATGTGCGCGCCGAGCTGCCCAGGCTCGCGCGCGCCGCGTGGCTCCGGCGGCAGTGCTGGGCACAGCCTGGACCATCGATAGAGTTAAGTCAATGTGAAAATCGGGTGCCGCGGGGCGGGGGCGTGCCTACGGTGTGGGGATGTCCGTTGAAGCCGCACACGCCGCCGGCCTGCTGATGCTGCTGTCCCACCCGATCCGCTGCCGGGCCTTCGCCGAGCTGGCGCGCCACGGCAAGGACGGTGTCACCATCTTCGAGATGTCGATCCACCTGGACGTGCCGCAGGCCGAGGCCGCCGAGCTGCTCGGCCGTCTGGTCGGCGCCGACGTGGCGACCGGCTCCGGCAACGGCTACTACCGGGTGCGTGACGGGGTGCTGCGCGAGGCCGCCCAGGCTCTCGACCGGACCCAGCCGATCGCCCCGCTGCTGTCGGAGTATCCGCAGCTCAAGTCGTTCTTCTCGCACGGCCGGCTGACCAGCCTGCCGCCCACCCTGAGTGAGCGTGCCCAGCAGATGGCCGAGTTGTTCGCCCGGTTCCTCGCGGTCGACGGCGTGCTCAGCGAGGCCGAGGTCAACGACCGCATCGCCGCCGCCGCCGACGACGTCGCAGCGGTCCGCCGGATGCTCGTCGAGTCCGGCTGGCTGGAACGCGACCGGGCCGGCACCTCCTACGGCTCGGCCCGCCGGCTGCCCGCCACCGCGGTGAGCCCCCGGTAGTGTCCGGCCGCGTCGCCTAGGGTGGGTGGGTGGCGAATCTTCGCGAGCGGATCCTCGCTGAGCTGGGTGTCCAGGCGGTCGTCGAGCCGGCGGAGGAGATCCGGGCCCGGGTCGGATTCCTGAAGGACTATCTGCGGTCGACCCCGGCCGGCGGTTACGTGCTGGGCATCAGCGGGGGACAGGACAGCACCCTGGCCGGCCGCCTGTGCCAGCTGGCGTGCGAGGAGCTGCGGGCCGAGGGCGGTGACGCCGTGTTCGTCGCGGTGCGCCTGCCCTACGGGGTCCAGGCGGACGAGGTGGACGCGCAGGCGGCTCTCGCGTTCATCGGCCCGGACCGGTCGATCGAGGTCGACGTGAAACCGGGCGCCGACGCGGTGGGCGCCGCGGTCGCGGCCGGGCTGGGCGACGGGCTGCGGGATTTCGTCCGCGGCAACGTGAAGGCCCGGGAGCGGATGGTCGCCCAGTATGCGATCGCCGGGCAGCTCGGCCTGCTGGTCGCCGGCACCGACCACGCCGCGGAGGCGGTGACCGGGTTCTTCACCAAATACGGGGACGGCGGCGTCGACGTCACCCCGCTGACCGGCCTGACCAAGGGGCAGGGCGCCGCGCTGCTGCGGGAGCTGGGCGCGCCGCCGAGCACCTGGCAGAAGGTGCCGACCGCGGACCTGGAGGACGATCGCCCGGCGCTGCCCGACGAGGTGGCGCTCGGGCTCACCTATCGCGAGATCGACGACTACCTGGAGGGGGCCGAGGTCACCGCGGAGGTGGCGGCCCGGGTGGAGCGGATGTTCCTGGCGACCCGGCACAAGCGGGCGCTGCCGGTCACCCCGCTCGACCGCTGGTGGCGCGCGCCAGGCGTCTGACAGTCGCCGCCGGCGCGAGTCCGTGTCCGGTCCGGGCGGTGACGGGTGGCCGTACCGGAAAAGGGTCCTCAATCGTGGGTGACGTCGAGCGGGCCCGCAGTGCGCGGGATGATCGCGAGCGATGCCGCCGCGAGGATCGCGGTGAGGATGCCGAGGACGCCGAGTGCCGGGCGGAGGCCGCCGAAGGCGCCGGCCAGCGCGGTGATCAGGATCGGCGAGAGGAACTCGCCGACGAAGAGGGTGCCGGTCCAGAGGCCGGTGCCGCGGCCGCGTTCGGCGAAGGACAGGCCGTTGGTGGCCCACGTCACCAGGACCGGGAGCAGCAGGCCGGTGCCGGCGCCGGTGAGGACCGCGCCCACGGTGATCACCGGGACCGCGCCGCTCGACCAGATGACCAGCAGGCCGGCGGCGGACAGCCCGAACGCGACCGGCACGAGCTGCCGCGGGGTGCGGCCGGAGAGCTTGGCGAACGAGCCGGCGGCGAGCGCGGTCGCCAGCGACATCAGGGCGCTGAGCGCGCCGATCGTGGCGGTGGCGGTGACGCCGGCCTCGTCGAGGACGAACGACAGCTCGACGATCAGGGCGTAGAAGACGATGCCGCCGGCCAACGTCACCAGGCACGGAACCCGTAGCTGACGCCAGGGGGCCGGCGGCAGCTCACGGTTCGCCGTGGCCGGGGGCTGCCAGATCAACAGCGCCATGGGTACGGCCAGCAGCGCCGCCGCGAGGTAGAGCCAGAACGGCGTGCGCCAGCCGGACGAGCCGAGCGCCCCGCCGGCGGCGAGGAACACCGTGGCCGACACCGACGCGAGCAACGTCTGCAACCCGAGGTACCGGCTGCGCCGCGGCCCGGACCAGTAGTCGGCGATCAGCGTCGTGCAGCATGTCATGATCGCGGCCTCGCAGAGTCCGACGAGGACCCGGCTGCCGATGATCGCGCCGAGGGTGTCCAGGTAGAGCGGCGCGGTCCCGAAGATCGTGTAGCCGGCCATCGCGAGGATCAGCACCCGTTTGCGGTCGATCCGGTCGGCGATGAACCCGGCGAACGGCGCGGTCAGGCCGATGATCAGGGCCGGGACGGTGAGGACGATCGGCACCAGCACGTCGGCGCCGGGCGTGCCGGCGAAGTGGGCGGTCATCTGCGGCAGCACGGGCGCGATGAGGACGGCGCCGAGGACGGACAGGCAGCTGCCGGCGAGCAATAGGACGAGTTGCGGGAGTCCGGCTCGGCGCTGGAGAACAGCGGGCATGGAAGGCCCTTCATCGAGAGTGGTCCAGGTCACGCGCGGTGGACCTGACTATCGGCGGGCGCCCGCCATCAGCGGAAGACGGATCCGCTGATGGTCCCCATAACTCAGGCTGATGGGCGCAGCTCCGCGGCGGCCTCCAGCAGGACGTCGCGCAACCACATGTGTGCCGGGTCGTTGCGGTGGATCGGGTTCCACCAGAACGCCTCGGCCACCGGGACCACCTCGAACGGGCAGTCCAGCATCCGGGTCCCGGCGACCGGGCCGACCAGCCGGGCCAGGCGCTCCTGCAGCAGCGCGACCCGCCGGGTGCCGGCGACCAGGAACGGCATCTGCGCGAACCCGTCGACGACCACCTCGATCCGCGCCTCGATGCCGAGCATCCGCAGCTGCCGGGCGGCCGGGGCGAACGCGGTCGGCCGGTCGAAGATCACCACCCACGGCAGTTCGCCCAGCAGGTCCAGGGTGAGCGCGTCACCGACGTCCGGATGGTCGCCGGACACCACGCACACCCAGCGGTCGGTGTAGAGGTCCAGATAGGGCAGTCCGGTGACGAACCCGTGCGGGATGATCAGCCCGTCGGCGCTGCGCAGTGTGTCGGCGGCGTGGTCCACCGCGTACGGCGTGGTCTGCTGCAGCCGCAGCCGGGCGCCCGGGGCCTGCGCCGCGAACCGCCGGGCGATCAACGGCCCGAGGATCGTCGCCGCGTAGTCGGAGCTGACGACGGTGAACTCCCGGTCCAGCCCGGACGGGTCGAACTCGGCGGTCGCGTCGAAGACCCGGCGCACCCCGGCCAGCGCCGGCCCGGTGAGGGCGGCGACCCGGGTGGCGAGCGGGGTCAGGTCGTACCGGTTGCCGACCCGGACCAGCAGCTGATCACCGAAGTGCCGCCGCAGCCGCCCGAGCGCGCCGCTGACCGCCGGCTGGCTGACCCCGAGCCGTTCCGCGGTCCGGGTCACGTTGCGCTCCCGGAGCAGAGCGTCGAGAGTGACGAGCAGGTTGAGATCGAGGTTAGCCAATATCCGGTCGACGGCCACCCGGTCACTATAAGTCTCGCCTATGGCCGCGATCACCAACTTGAGCTTCCCTGATGACCCATGGCCACCGGACAGTGGTCCCAGTCACAGGGGTAACAGAAGGGAAACCGCCGTGCCGGCAGTTCGTAATGTTCTGGTCATCGGTGGCGGTGCGGCGGGGGCCGCCGTGGCCATCCTGCTCGCTGATGGCGGCGTCACGGTCGACCTGGTCGATGTCCAACCCGATGTGGCCGCCGCCGGCTCGGGCATCACCCTGCAGGGCAACGCGTTGCGCGTGCTGCGCGGACTCGGTGTCTGGGAGCGCGCGGCCGCCGAGGGATATGCCTTCGACATGCTCGGCATGCGCGCCCCGGACCCGGCCGGCACCCTGATCGCCGAGTTCACCGGGGTCCGCACCGGCGGCGAGGATCTGCCCGTCACCCTCGGCATGTACCGGCCCACGCTCGCCAGGATCCTGGTCGACCGTGCCTCGTCGGCCGGGGTGGCGATCCGTTTCGGCGTGCGACCCACCTCCCTGGACGGCACCGCGGTCACGTTCAGCGACGGCACGGCCGGCGCCTACGACCTGGTGATCGGCGCGGACGGGCTGCGCTCCTGGACCCGGCGGCAGCTCGGCATCGACGTCGAGCCGCAGCCGGTCGGCATGGGCATCTGGCGCGCGTTCACCGGACGGCCGGCGAGCGTGACCCGGACCGACCTGGTCTACGGCGGGCCCGCCTACATCGCCGGCTACTGCCCGACCGGGGCGGACACGCTCTACGCGTACCTGGTCGAGGACGTGCGGGACCGGTCCGGCCTGACCCCGGAGGAAGCCCTCGCCACGATGCGGGAGCTGGCCGGCGCGTACCACGGGCCGTGGGACGAGATCCGGGAGAACCTGACCGACCCGGCCCGCGTCAACTACACCGCCTTCGAGAGCCACGTCATCGACGGCCCCTGGAACCGCGGCGGCGTGGTCCTGATCGGCGACGCCGCGCACAGCTGCCCGCCCACCCTCGCCCAGGGCGCCGCGCAGGCCCTCGAGGACGCGTCGGTGCTCGCCGAGCTGCTGCTGCGCGACGACACGCTCACCGACGGGCTGTGGCAGGAGTTCACCGCCCGCCGCCTCGACCGCGCCAGGACGGTCGTCGAGGCCTCCCTGCAAATGACCCGCTGGCTGCTCGCCCGCGAGCGCGGCGACGTCCCCGGACTGATGGCCCGCGTCGCCGACCTCGTCGCCACGCCGGCCTGAAAGGAACCCCGATGACCGACGAACGCCTCATCACCCACCTGCGCCACGTCGACCTGGCCGTGCCGGACTACGACCGGCAGCTCGATTTCTACACGACCATGTGGGGCCTGGACGCCGAGACCACCGACGAGGGCATCGCCTTCCTGGCCGCGGCCGGGTCGCCCGAGCAGTACTCGGTGCGGCTGCGCAAGGCCGCCGAGAAGCGGCTCGACCTGATCGCCTTCGGCGCCGCGAACCAGGCCGACGTCGACGCGCTCGCCGAACGTCTCGGCCGGGCCGGCGTGCGGCTGATCAACGAGCCGGGCAGGATCCAGACCCCGGGCGGGGGGTACGGCTTCCGCTTCTTCGACAACGACGGCCGTACCGTCGAGGTCTCCTCCGACGTGGCCGTCCGCCGGCACCGCAAGCTGGCGGAGGGCGAGTCCGTCCCGGTCAAGCTCTCGCACGTGGTGATCAACTCGCCGAACCCGGAGGCGACCGTCGCCTTCTACGACCGGCACCTCGGCTTCGCCCTCTCGGACACCCTGATGCACCCGCGGATGGGCTCGATGATGTGGTTCTTGCGGACCAACCGCTGGCACCACAGTCTCGCCGTCGCCCGCGGCCCGCACGTCGCCCTGCACCACGCGTCGTTCGAGATGCGCGGCATCGACGAGTACATGCGCGGCACCGGCCGGCTGCTGCGCGGCGGCGTCGAGAAGGTGTGGGGGCCGGGGCGGCACATGGCCGGGAACAACACGTTCTCCTACTTCCTCGACCCGCACGGCAACACCATCGAGTACACCACCGAGCTGGAGGAACTCGACGAGGACACCTGGCACCCGCACCTCTACGACTTCTCCGACCCGGCCGTCAGCGACCAGTGGGGGACCGCGAACCCGATGAACGAGTTCGTCGCCAGGCAGTCGTTCAACGACGTCGACCGCGGCATCTTCGTCGCCCCGCCGGTATGAGACTGGCGACCTTCCGGCACGAGGGCCGGAACCGGACGGGACGGATCGACGGAGACCGGGTGCTGCCGTTCCGCGGCGATCCCACCATGCTGGAGATCATCTCCGGTTCTCCCGTGGAGACCACCGATCCGGTCGACATGGCCGCCGTGCGTCTGCTGGCGCCGCTGCAACCGGCGACGCTGCGCGACTTCGTCGCCTTCGAGGAGCACGTCGAGGGCGTCCGGCGCAGCATCGACGGCTCCGGGGGAGTGCCCGAGGCGTGGTACGACGCGCCGGCCTTCTACTTCACCAACCCGCACCGGATCTACGGGCCGGACGACGACGTCCCGTTCCCGGCCCGGTCGGTGAACCGCGACTTCGAGCTGGAGGTCGCCGCGATCGCCGGGCCGGGCAACAGCATCTTCGGCTACACGATCCTCAACGATTGGTCGGCCCGTGACCTGCAGAAACGCGAGATGCAGGTGAACCTGGGCCCGGCCAAGGGCAAGGACTTCGCGAGCAGTCTCGGCCCGTGGATCGTCACCGCCGACGAGCTGGCCGCCCACCGGGACGGCGACGGCTTCCTGGACCTGTGGTGCGACGTCACGGTGAACGGCGTCGAGGTCGGCCGTGACCTGCTCAGCAACATGGGCTGGACCTTCGAGACCATGATCGCCCAGGCCGCCCGGGACAGCCGGGTCGTGCCCGGTGACGTGCTCGGCTCCGGAACCGTCGGCAACGGCGGCTGCCTGGCCGAGCTGTGGGGCCGCAACGGCCGGCAGGATCCGCCACCGCTGCGCGACGGCGACGTGGTGACGCTGACCGTCGAAGGTCTCGGCCACCTCAGAAATCGCGTCGTCTCCGCAGCCGAGACCGCATCGCTTCCGCCGGCACGCCGCCGTGACCCGGCTCGGGCCCGCGCAGAAAGGCAGCACTGAATGTTCGAGTACTTCCCGGGCAACTACGTCTGGAACCTGGGCGTCGTCGCCACCCTGAACAGCGGCGGCCTGATCGACGAGGTGGACCGCGCGTGCCGCCCGATCAGGGAGCTCGCCGCGCAGGGCTCCGACGTGGGCACCAAGGAGTTCATGGCCTCCTGGGCCGCCGTCGCCGAGGACCTGGCAGCGCAGGCCGCCGCCGACGAGGCCGCCGGGCACACCCGTACCGCCGGGCAGAAGTATCGGCGGGCCACCAACTACCTGGCCCAGGCCGAGCGGATGCAGAGCGCCACCTCGCCCGGCCGCAAGGCGTTCTACCAGCGGCTCCTCGACCTGCAGCAGAAGGTGTTCGACCTGATCGACCCGAACACCACCCGCGTCGCGATCCCGTTCGAGGGCGCCCTGCTCCCGGCGTACTTCACGAAGGCCACGGACGCGCCGGCGCCGACGATCATCCTCTGGAACGGGCTCGACTCGACCAAGGAGCACATGTACGCGTCGGGTTTCGCGCACGAGCTGGCCGCCCGGGGCATCAACACGCTGATGGTCGACTGCCCCGGCAGCGGCGAGGCGCTGCGCTTCCTCGGGCTGACCTCCCGCGTCGAGACCGAGGACTGGGCCGCGGCCTGCGTCGACTACCTGCTCACCCGCGACGACGTGGTGCCCGCGCGGATCGGGCTGGTCGGCTGGTCGCTGGGCGGCTACTACGCCCCCCGGGCGGCCGCCTTCGAGAAGCGGCTCGCCCTCTGCGTCGCCTGGGGAGCGAACCACGACTGGGGCGCCGTGCAGAAACGCCGCCTGGACCGCGAGGGCGAGAACCCGGTCCCGCACTACTGGGACCACGTGCTCTGGGTGTGGGGCGAGAACGACCTCGACACGTTCATCAAGAAGGCCGAGGCGGTCAACCTCGACGGGGTCGTCGAGCGGATCACCGTGCCGTTCCTGATCTGCCACGGCGAGAACGACAGGCAGATCCCACTGGAGTACGCGCATCGCTCCTACCGCCAGGCGGTCAACTCGCCCCGGCGCGAGCTGCGGATCTTCACCCCGGCCGAGGGCGGCGCCGAGCACATCGGGCTCGACCACTTCGCGCACGTGCAGACGTACATCGCCGATTGGATCCTCGATGTCCTCCAGGACTGACTCCGGGATCGGCCCCTCGTCGTTCTCCAGGACCGACCCGGAAGGCGCCATCGCCGCGGCCGCGCACCGCTGCTCCAACTGGGGGCGGTGGGGCCCTGACGACGTACGCGGCACGATGAACTTCCTGACCCCGGAGAAGCGCCGGCAGGGCGCATCGCTGGTGCGCCGCGGGGTGTCGTTCTCGCTGTCCCAGTCGTTCGACGCGAACGGCCCGCAGAAGGGCTGGCGGCGCCGCACCAACCCGGTGCACACCATGCTCGACACCGGCACCGACGCGGCCGCCGGCGTGCAGGGCTTCCCGCACGGCATCGGCGGCGCCGACGACGTGATCGCCATGCCGCTGCAGTGCTCCACCCAGTGGGACGGGCTCGGCCACATCTTCGATCACGGCCACGCCTGGAACGGCCGCCGCGCCGCCGACGTGGTGACCAGCCTCGGCGACGGGTTCACCGGCATCGAGACGGTCGCCGACGTGATCGCCGGCCGAGGGGTGCTGCTCGACTTCGGTGACCTGCCGGACGGCTACGCCATCACGGCCGGCGACCTGACGTCGGCCGCGGAACGCCAGGGCGTGACGATAGGCCGGGGCGACATCGTCCTGGTACGCACCGGGCAGCTGGCCCGCGCCCGCCGCGACGGCTGGGGCGACTACGCCGGTGGGCCCGCCCCCGGCCTGTCGTTCAGCACCGCCGACTGGCTGCACCGGACCGAGATCGCCGCGATCGCCACCGACACCTGGGGCTTCGAGGTGCGGCCCAACGAGTTCGACGACGCGTTTCAGCCGCTGCACCAGGTGGCGATCCCGCACATCGGCCTCTTCCTGGGCGAGATGTGGGACCTCGACGCCCTGGCCGCGGACTGCGCCGAGGACGGCGTCTACGAGTTCTGGCTGACGGCGGCCCCGCTGCCGATCACCGGCGCGGTCGGCTCCCCGGTGAACCCGATAGCGGTGAAGTGACGTGTGGGGGCGCGTCGGGTGACACGCCCCCACCGCCGGCGGAGCTCAGGCGGTGGCGGCCACCGGCTCCGCCGCCGGGCGGCGCTTGGCCACCCAGCGCTCGAAGATCAGAGTGGTGAGCGGTGGGATCGACGCGCCCAGCCCGAACAGCACCCGCCATGGCGACCAGCGCTCGGCCCGCGCCACCCACAGCGTCGCGACCAGGTAGATCACGAACAGCGTCCCGTGCACCGGGCCGAACAGCTTCACCCCGGCCTCGGTGGTCTCCGTGACGTGTTTCAGGAACATGCCGACGAGCAGGCCGGTCCACGAGAACGCCTCGGCGATCGCGGTGATCCGGAAGAACCGGAACGGTTGCACCCTGACACTCCCCTCACATGGCTTCCCGCAGCGTACGACCGGGAAGATGTGCGTTTCCTGAGGGATGACCCGTCCGTTTTCGGGTATTACGGCCCTTGTTCGAGAGAGATCAAGGGGGAGCCGTGCCGGACATTGTGGAGATCATCAAGGAGCAGCACGCTCAGGTCGAGGACCTGCTGACCCGCGCCGAGAAGGGCGACGGCGACAGCGCGGCCCTCATGCAGGAGGTGGCGCGGCTGCTGCTGCCCCACTCCGAGGCCGAGGAGTCGTTCGTCTACCCGGCCATCCGCGACCTGGCCGCCGAGGCCGGCGAGGAGGTCAAGGACGGCGCCGTTGAGCACCACCAGGTCGAGGAGATGCTGCAGAACCTGCTCCGCGGCAGCAGTGACGACCCCGGCTTCGACGGCACCGTCGCGGCGATCGCCGGCGAGCTGCGCCACCACGTCCAGGAAGAGGAGGAGGACCTCCTCCCGATCCTCGCCGAGCGCCTCGACGACGCCGAGCGCGAGGAGATGGGCCGCCGCTTCATCGAGGCCACCACCGGCGCCGCCCTGCCGTCCGAGGGCGACCACGAGGCCACCCGGCGGGAGCTGTACGAGAAGGCCAGGGAACAGGAGATCCCCGGCCGCTCCCGGATGAACAAGCAGGAACTGGCCGAAGCAGTAGGCGATTCCTGACCGGGCGGGCGGGGCGGCGATGCCCGTCCCGCCCTCACGAGGAATTGATCAGCCATATGGCGGTCGGCGTGTTGTCGGAATGCCATAGTGCAGGCTCCGGTCTTTCGCAATCACTCACCGAAATTCATTCATCGGCCGAACGTGGCAGAGTTCGGCGGCGCCCTGTCACTATGTTGACAAAAGGCCGCGCGGGTGGGTGCGAAAGGTGGTCCGGTCATGAAGGACGACATGGAGGCGCCCGAATCCTGGATCACCATGAGCCGTGTGTTCTGGTGGATGTTCGCGGCCCTTGTCGGCACCGCTCTGACGCTTGCCACCGGGGTGGGGATGGCGGTCCTGCTGGGGCGTCAGGGGAATGCGGCGGACTGGGCCATGTGGAGCAACGTCGGCCAGACCTTCGGCGTCCTGAGCTCGATCATCAGCGGGCTCGCGCTGGTGGTTCTGGTCGGCACGGCGCGGACGCAGTTCCAGGAGATGCGTGAGCAACGCCGCGAGCTCGAGCGGCAAAGGCGTCTGCACGTGCAGCAGGGCTCGGAATTGCAACGAACCGCCGAGGCTCATGTCGGCCTGCTTCACTTCCGGATTCTCAAAATGGCCATCGACGATCCCTCGCTGGCCGAGGTCTGGCCGGAGTTCGGACCGGATGTGACGCCCGAACGAAACCGGCAGCTGCTTTACGCGAACCTCATCTACCAGCTGCAGCGAATCGGCCTCATGGTCAAGGACGACAGCCAGCAGGAGATGCTGGAGACGATGCGGTATCTGTTCACCAGCCCGATCATGCGGGAGTACTGGCGGCTGACCGAATATGCCCGTTCCGGGTTGCCGCAGGACAGCGACGAGATCCGGCTCGCGCGGAAGGTCGACCGGCTGTGGCGCGACTACGAGGCGGTCGCGAGCAGCGAACGTCGCAATGGGCGGGTGCCGCCCGAGTCCGGGCCGTTGCGTCCGGTGTCCGTGGTGGACGACAGGAAGGAAGCGGAGGCCGCGTGATCGGCGGCCCCGCCTCGCTGTTTCAGGCGGCCGGGATGTCCCCCTTGGCGGCGACGAGGGTCGCCCGGGACACCTTCACGATGCGCTCGTAGTCCGCGACGCCGGCGTCCGAGGGCAGCAGGCCCCGCAACTCGTCCGTCATGTCGGTGCCGATGACGGCGAAGTCGCCGTCGCTCAACTCGAAGATGTCCGGGCAGGTCGCGTTCGACATGCTGCCGCGTTCCCGTGGCGAGGTGCCCAGACGACGGACGATTTCCACTCTTGCTCCCGAGCTCGTACCGGAGGGTCATACCCCCTCGCAATACCGTAAACGACAAAAAGATGCCATAGCCGTTAAAGGCGTGATGTCGTATTAATGTCGTCGAGGAGCACGGGTCGACAAACCTACCAACACACCCGGGGAAGGGTGACGACCGCCTCCCGTGGGCGGGCGTGGATGGCGTGCCGCGTCCCGGCGTACGCCGGATAATCGGGGGATGGGGCAGGCGTCGATACCGGAGCGGATGCGCCCGTGCCGCCGCTGTGGGCACCCCACGCGGGTGGACCGGATGGTGCAGGGTTATGGGCGCAACTGCGCCGCCCTGCTGGGGCTGATCGGCGGCACGGTCGACACCGGGCATTCCGGGCCGGATCTGTTCGATCTGCTCGAGGTGGAGCCGGAGGACAGCTGTGACGGCTACGACCGGCCGGCCGATGCCGGGATCGCTATCTCTCGCCGACGCCGGCCAGGGTCAGGAATCGTTCCGCGCCGGTGACCGGGCCGTCGTCGGGCCGCCACTGCGGGCCGGGGACCAGGCCGGGCTCGACGAGGGTCCAGCCGTCGAAGAGCCGGGCCACCCGGTCGGCGTCGCGTACCACCAGCGGGGTGCCGGTGCGGCTGTAGAGCTCGGCGAGCCGGTCGGTCGGCTCGGGGTCGCTGCTCGGTATGGCGTGGGAGATCGCCAGCAGGCTGCCCGGCGCCGCGGCTTCGAGGTATCCGTCGAGCGCCGCGTCGAGGTCCGGCCCGTCCGGCAGGAAGTGCAGCACCGCGACCATCAGGATGCCGATCGGCCGGTTGAGATCGAGCAGGTCGCGGGCCGGTGAGGTGGCGAGCACGGCGGCCGGGTCGCGCAGGTCGCTCTCGATGACGGCGGTCTGCTCGTCGTCGCCGAGCACGTGCCGGGAGTAGAGGACCGCGCTGGGGTCCCGGTCGACGTAGACGACGCGGGCGCCGGGGGCTGCCGCGCGCGCCACCTCGTGCACGTTGTTCTCGGTGGGGATGCCGGAGCCGAGGTCGAGGAACTGGCGGATGCCCCGGCCGGCCGCGTACCGGACGGCCCGTCGCAGGAAGTCCCGGTTGGCGCGGGCGATCTGCGGGATCTCGGGGAGGATCTCGGCGGCGCGGGCGGCGACGGCCCGGTCGGCGGCGAAGTTGTGATTCCCGCCCAGCAGGGCGTCGTAGATGCGGGCGGCGCTGGGACGATTCGGATCGATAGGCAGCGGTACGGTACTCACCAGGCCAACTTTTCCCTAAAATGGCAAGCTCATACCGAAATATCGGTATCGAAGTACCTTTGGGGTGGGAGGCATCGGTGGAGTCAACCGGCATCCCGGGGCTCCTGCTCGATGCCGCCCCGGACGCGATCATCGTGAGCCGCTCGGACGGCACGATCACCATGGCCAACCGCCGCGCCCACGACATGTTCGGGTGGAGCGCGGAGCGCCTGGTCGGGCGTTCCGTCGACGACCTGGTGCCGGAGGAGGCGCGCGTCCGGCATCCGCGGCACCGTCTGGCGTACCTCTCCGGTGCTCATCAGCCTCTGCGGCGGATGCCGCTGCGCGGCCTGCGCCGGGACGGCAGCGTCTTCCCCGTCGAGATCTCGCTGTCCGCGGTGGCCGCGCCGGACGGGGAGACCTACGTGACCGCGGTGCTCCGCGACGACACGGTGCAGCGTGAGGCCGCCCGCACCCGCTCGCTGCTCGCCTCGATCGTGCAGTCGTCGCACGACGCGATCGTCACCACCGACCTGGACGGCCGGGTGCTGTCGTGGAACCCGGGGGCCGAGGCGCTGTACGGCCACTCCGCCGCCGACATGATCGGCCGGCACGTCGACGAGATCGTCCCCGACGACCGGCGCTCCGACGAGGAGCAGGTCCGGCTGCTGGTCCGCCTCGGCGGCCGGGTGGACCGTTACCGCAGCGTCCGGCTCACCGCCGAGGGCGCCACGATAGCCGTCTCCGCCCTGGTGTCGCCGCTGCTCGACGAGCGGGGCCTGATCATCGGTACGACGAGCATCTGCCGCGACATCAGCGACCGGGAGCGGGCCGAGGCGCGGGTGCAGGCGATCCTCGACGCCGCGCCGGACGCGGTGCTCGGTGTCACCGAGGGCGGTGACGTGGTGCTGGTCAACGCCGAGGCGGAGCGGTTGTTCGGCCATCCCCGTTACGACCTGCTGCACATGCCGGTGAAATTGCTGCTGCCGGACGGGCTGCCGGCGGTGTCGGCGGTGTTGCGCACCGGCGGCGACAGCACTCCGCTGGACACCGAGCGTTCCGCGGAGGAGCCCGATCAGCGCTGGGCCACCCGGCGGGCCGCCCGGCGCGGCGGGGTGGAGATCCCGGTCGACATCGCGTGCAGCGCCCTGCACACCGACAGCGGCGTGGTGATCGTCGCGGTGGTCCGGGACGTCTCGGACCGGCTGGCCGCCGAGGAGGAGCGCCGCCGGCTGCGGGAGGAGGCCGACCGGCAGCGCCTGGAGGCGCGCATGCAGCAGGCGCAGCGGCTGGAGAGCCTGGGCCAGCTGGCCGGCGGCATCGCGCACGACTTCAACAACCTGCTCGCGGTGATCCTCAACTACGCGTCGTTCATCGTCGAGGACGCGGCCGGCACGCCGCCGGCCGTCGACGCCGAGCAGATCGCCCGGGCCGCCCGCCGGGGCAGCGACCTCACCCACCAGCTGCTGGCCTTTGCCCGCCGGGAGGTGATCCGCCCCCGCCCGCTCAACCTGAACACCGTGGTCACCGAGGTGCACCAGATGCTGGAGCGGTCGCTGGGCGAGCACATCGCCCTGACCGTGCGGACGACGGCCGGCCTGCCGTCGGTGATGGCCGATCCCGGCCAGCTGGAGCAGGTGCTGGTCAACCTGGCCGTGAACGCCCGCGACGCGATGCCGACCGGCGGCCGGCTGACCATCGACACCGCCCTGGTCGACGTGGACGTCGAGCACGCCGCGGCCCGGGCCGGGCTGCCCACCGGCCGGTATGTGCGGCTGCGCGTCTCCGACACCGGCGCCGGCATGCCGAAGGAGGTGATCGACAAGGCGTTCGAGCCGTTCTTCACCACCAAGCCGAGCGGGCAGGGCACCGGGCTGGGCCTGGCCACCGTCTACGGCATCGTCACCCAGGCCGGCGGGACCGTGCAGATCTACTCCGAGCCGGGCATCGGCACCACGTTCACGATCCTGCTGCCGGCCACCGACGTCGAGGCCCGTTCGGAGACGGTCGACGACACGGTGGCCGGGCTGGCCGGGCACGGCGCGACGGTGCTGGTGGTCGAGGACGAGAGCGCGCTGCGCGAGGTGACCTGCCGGATCCTGCGGCGGGGCGGCTACACGGTGCTGGCCGCCGATGGCGGCGACGAGGCGCTGCGCCTGGCCGCGACGCACAGCGTCGACGTCCTGCTGACCGACGTGATCATGCCAAACATGCTGGGCAAGGACCTGGCCGAGGCGATCCGGTCCCGGTGGCCGGGGACCAGGGTTCTCTTCATGTCGGGGTACGCCCAGCCGGTCCTCACCACACACGGCACCCTCGCCGCCGACGTGCATCTGCTGGAGAAGCCGTTCACCAGCGCCGAACTGATGCGGGCGCTGCACGACGAACTCCGTACCCCGCCGTGATGGTCAGCCCTTGACGAACAACCCGATGCAGCCGCAGATCGCCAGGGTGGCGGTGAGCAACAGCAACGTGACGGCGGCCACGGCGCCCGGGTAGCGCTGCGGGGGGACGCCCAGAGCGCCGCGCAGGAACGACAGCATCGGCGCCCGGTACTCCAGCTCCACGGTCCGGCCGGGCACCGCCAGCACCGTCGTGTCCGCGGCGCCGAGCCGGGACCGCGGCAGGCAGGGCACGTGGACGTGCACGTGGTGCTCGCCGAGGGCGACCGACTGCACGACCCGCCCCCAGTACGCCGGAACACCCTGCCCGTCGATCTCCAGCACCGGCGCGTAGAGCCGCAGCAGGACGGCCAGCGGAGCGTGCCGCAGGGTGACCGCGATCGCCGAGCCGTCGTCACGGCGTGACGAGTCGACCGGCGGGAACCCCGGTGAGGAGGGCCGATACGGCGGCGCGACGGTGGCCATGGCCCGCGCAGAATATGTCGGGGAGCGGCCCCCGGAAAACCCCGTGACGTTCCGGTGTGGGGAGCGCCCGGCCACTCCGTTCGGCGGAATACCGTGGCAGGAGCGCCGACCTGCCCCACGACCTTGCACGATGGTCGTACCGTCTGGGGCGACAAGCGCACCCGACCAGCGCTTTCTCAGCGTTCGTACAGCGGGCGTTGCTAGGTTTCACCAGGCACGTATTCGAAGCGGGAGAACATCGTGGTCTTCAAGAAGTTGCTCGGTGCCCTGGGAGTCGGTGGGCCGAGCGTCGACACTGTGCTGTCGAACCCGAGCACCTACCCGGGCGCTCCGCTGACCGGCAACGTCAACCTCGTCGGCGGCACGCAGGACGCGGACATCGAGCACATCACCCTCGGCCTGGTCACCCGGATGGAGGTGGAGGGCGGCGGCAGCGACTACTCGACGGTCGCCGACTTCCTGCGGGTCCCGGTCACCGGTCCGATGCGCCTGCACACCGGCCAGCAGCTGTCCATCCCGTTCCGCATCGACATGCCGTGGGAGACGCCGATCACCACGGTCTACGGGCAGACGCTGCGCGGCATGGTGATGGGCGTGCGGACCGAGCTGGCGATCGCGCGGGCCGTGGACAAGGGCGACCTGGACGCGGTGCACGTGCACCCGTTGCCGATCCACCAG
Source organism: Actinoplanes philippinensis (assembly GCF_900113015.1). Taxonomy (GTDB): domain Bacteria; phylum Actinomycetota; class Actinomycetes; order Mycobacteriales; family Micromonosporaceae; genus Actinoplanes; species Actinoplanes philippinensis. The sequence goes on along the minus strand of NZ_FONV01000001.1, from coordinate 8,446 downwards.
CGCATCCTCGACGCGTTCTCCCAGCTCGGCTTCCGGTTCAAGTCGGCCGACCTGGAGTATGGGCAGATCTACGGCGTCCACCAGACGCTGCCGTTCTACCAGGAGATCGAGTATTTCCCGCCCCAGCAGTACGCTCACGCGATCAACGAGGTCGAGCTGACCTTCGTGACCAGCCCGCACCAGGTCGAGGTGGTGCTGGAGTTCGACAAGCGCGGCGGCCTGTTCACGCAGGGCCACGACACGTATGGGCGGTACACGGTGTCGCACGCCGACGCCGACACCACCGACTGGCGTCAGGTCGTCGACGGCTGGGTCCGCCAGTCGGTCGACCGCCGCAAGTCGATGCCGGGCTTCGGTCAGCCGCAGCCCGGTTACGGCCACCCGCAGCCGGGTTACGGGCATCCGCAGCCCGGTTACGGCCACCCCCAGCCGGGTTATGGTCACCCGCAGCCCGGTTACGGGCACGGCGGGCACGGCCATCACGGCCACTACCGTCAGCACGGCCACCACGGCTCGGGCATGGGCGGCATGGCGATGGGCATCGCCGGTGGTCTCGCCGCCGGCTACCTGGCCGGTGAGGCGATCGACGAGATCGGCGACGCCTTCGAGGACTTCGGCGAGTAAAGAGCCTGGTCGGAGGGGCGGGAGCGGTTGCTCCCGCCCCTCTTTCGTCTCCTAATCTCTACTCACTCTATGGGAAATGTATGTGGCCTGGGTCACAAAGTGGCTGACGTGAGCGAGCCGTCGCTTTACGTTGCTGACAGCCCTTTCCCTGACCCCGCCGGCGCTCTGCCGGCGCGCTGAAACCTGCCTCGTGAACACCGGCGGCCGCCGCGGCCCGCCGGTCGATGACATGCGCTCTCCCTCCCTAAGGAGCCTCCGATGACAACCCGCAGATCCGCTCTCGCCGCCGCCCTGGCCGGTGTCCTCGCCGTCTCCGGCCTCGCCGCCTGCGGTGGATCCGGCGAGCCCGCCGCGGGCGACCAGGTCAAGGAGCTGCGCTACCAGGGCAGCGTGGGCGCCGTGACACTGCCCGAGCTGGCCGCCGACCTCGGCTACCTCGGCGACCTCAAGCTCAACTGGATCGGCAACACGATCAGCGGCCCGCAGGACATCCAGGCCGCCACCACCGGCGACACCGACTTCGGCGGCGCCTTCAACGGCGCGATCGTCAAGCTCGCCTCGTCCGGCGCCCCGATCACCGCGGTCATCGGCTACTACGGCGTCGACGACGTCACCTTCAACGGCTTCTACGTCCTCGACGACAGCCCGATCAAGACCGCCAGAGACCTGATCGGCAAGAAGATCGGCGTCAACACGCTCGGCGCCCACTCCGAGGCGATCACCAAGACCTACCTGGCCAAGGCGGGCCTCACCGACGACGAGATCAAACAGGTCGAGCTGATCGTGGTCCCGCCGGTCAACACCGAGCAGTCGCTGCGCGCCGAGCAGATCGACGTCGCCGCCCTCGGCGGCACGCTGCGCGACAAGGCCCTCGACCGGGGCGGCATCCACGCCCTCTACACCGACTACGACCTGCTCGGGAAGTTCACCGCGGGCAGCTACATCTTCCGCGACGACTTCCTGAGGAAGAACCCGGACACCGTCAAGACGTTCGTCTCCGGCGTCGGCAAGGCCATCGAGTGGTCCCGCACCACCCCGCGCGACCAGGTCGTCGCCAAGCTCAAGGAGATCATCGCCAAGCGCGGCCGCCAGGAGGACGACAGCCAGACCCAGTTCTGGAAGAGCTACGGCGTCAACGGCACGGGCGGCGTCATCGAGGAGCGCGAGTTCACCACCTGGATCGAGTGGCTGGACCGGGCCGGTGAGCTGAAGAAGGACATCAAGGCCACCGACATCTTCAGCAACGAGTACAACGCGTACGCCACCGGCGGCGCCGCATGACCGCCAAGATCCGCTTCGAGAACGTCGGCAAGACCTTCGACGCCCGCGGCCGTACGGTGACCGCGCTCCAGGACATCAACCTGGAGGTCCGTGCCGGCGAGTTCCTGGTCATCGTCGGCCCCAGCGGCTGCGGCAAATCCACACTGCTCGACCTGCTCGGCGGCCTCAGCGAGATCTCCACCGGCCGGATCCTGGTCGACGGCAAGCCGGTCACCGGCCCCGGCCTGGACCGCGGCATCGTCTTCCAGCAGTACGCGCTGCTGCCGTGGCGCACCGCCCAGGGCAACGTCGAGTTCGGCCTGGAAGCCAAGGGCGTCACCCGCCGCGAGCGCGCCGCCAGAGCCCGTGAACACCTCGACCTGGTCGGCCTGGCCGGCTTCCACGACCGCTACCCGCACGAGCTGTCCGGCGGCATGAAACAGCGCGTCGCCATCGCCCGCAGCCTCGCCTTCGACCCGGACGTGCTGCTGATGGACGAGCCGTTCGCCGCCCTGGACGCGCAGACCCGCGACGGCCTGCAGGACGAACTGCTGCGCATCTGGGAGAAGACCGGCAAGACCATCGTCTTCATCACCCACGGCATCGAGGAGGCCGTCTACCTCGGCCGGCGGGTCGCCGTCCTGACCTCCCGGCCCGGCCGGATCAAGCAGGTCGTGGACGTGCCGATCGACGCCCGCTCGGCGACCGAGGACCTGCGCTCCGACCCCGAGTTCGCCAGGTACCGCCACGAGATCTGGACCCTGCTGCGCGACGAGGTCGACCGCGCCCGCAACGAGGAGCTGAAGGTCAATGTCTAGCATCAGCATCCGCAGCGTGCCGGTGGCCCGCCCGAAACCGGTCCCGCGCGGGGCGGTCAGAGTCGCCCGGGCGGTCGTCACCCGTACCCTCGCCATCGGTCTTCTCGCCGCCGTGTGGGAGATCTTCCCGCGCCTCGGACTGGTCGACGCCACCTTCCTGCCGCCGCTCTCCGAAGTGCTCGTCGCCTGGTGGGATCTGGCCGTCTCCGGCCAGCTGTGGAGCCACACCGAGGCCAGCCTGGTCCGCTCGGCCGCCGGCTTCGGCCTGGCCATCCTCATCGCGGTCCCGCTGGGCCTGCTGATCGGCTGGTACAGCCCGGTCGCCAACCTGCTGAACCCGCTGCTCGAACTGTTCCGCAACACCGCGGCCCTGGCCATCCTGCCGGTCTTCGTGCTGATCCTGGGCCTGGGCGAGACCTCCAAGATCTCCATCATCCTGTACGGCTGCACCTGGCCGATCCTGCTGAACACGGTCAGCGGCGTCCGTACCGTCGATCCGCTCCTGATCAAATCGGCCCGATCGCTGGGCCTGGGACCGATCCGGCTCTTCCAGAAGGTCGTCCTGCCGGCCGCCGTGCCCACCATCTTCACCGGCATCCGGCTGGCCGGCGCCGCCTCGATCCTCATCCTGATCGCCGCCGAGATGGTCGGCGCCAAGGCCGGTCTCGGCTACCTCATCAACTACGCGCAGTACAACTTCGCGGTCCCCGACATGTACGCCGGGATCATCACCATCTCCGCCATCGGCCTGCTGGTGAACCAGCTCCTCATCGTCACCGAGCGCCGGTTCTCCACCTGGCGCACCACCCACTGAAAGGGATCCCCATGAGCATCACCGTCACCCGCATCGGCGGCCGCCTCGGCGCCGATATCTCCGGCATCGACCTCAAGCTCCCGATCGAGCCCGGCGACGCCTCCGACATCCACGACGCGCTGGTCGAGCACAAGGTGCTGGTCTTCCGCGGACAGCATCTCGACGACGAGCAGCACCAGCGGTTCGCCTCGCTCTTCGGGGAGCTGACCCTGGCCCACCCGACCGTCCCGTCCGTCGACGGCCAGGCCAACGTCCTCGAGGTGGCCGGCGGCCCCGGCGCCCGCGCCAACGCCTGGCACACCGACGTGACGTTCGTGGTCGCCCCGCCCAAGGCCACCACGCTCCGTAGCCTCGTCATCCCGCCGTACGGCGGCGACACCCTGTTCTCCAACACCGCCGCCGCCTACGCCGACCTGCCCGAACACCTGCGGCTGCTGGCCGACCGGCTGTGGGCCGAGCACTCCAACGAGTACGACTACGCCGAGCACCCGCAGTTCCGCTCGGCCGAGGTCGACGAGTACCAGAAGGTCTTCGTCTCCACCCGCTACCGCACCGCGCACCCGGTGGTCCGCGTCAACCCCGACTCGGGCGTGCCCAACCTCTTCATCGGCAACTTCGTCACCGGGATCGTCGGCCTGTCGCGCACCGAGGGCCGCGACATCCTGCGGCTGCTGCAGCACTACGTGACCCGCCCGGAGAACACGCTGCGTCACAAGTGGCAGGTCGGCGACATCGTCGTCTGGGACAACCGGTCCACCCAGCACTACGCCGCCGACGACTACGGCGACCTGCCCCGCAAGCTGCACCGCGTCACCGTCGCCGGCGACGTCCCGGTCGGTGTGAACGGCGAGAAGTCCCGGATCCTCGAAGGCGACGAGGCCACCCACTACACCCCGCAGGTGCAGTGATGACCCGTCCCGGCCGGCTCCACCTCAACGCGTTCCTGATGAGCGTCGGCCATCACGAGGCGTCCTGGCGGCTGCCGGAGAGCGACCCGTACGCCGATCAGAGCGTCGAACACTTCAAGAACCTCGCCCGGATCGCCGAGCGCGGCAAACTCGACTCGCTCTTCCTGGCCGACGGGCCGGTCCTCTGGGACCAGGTCGGCCGCCGCCCGTCCGGCGCCCTCGAACCGACCCTGCTGCTCACCGCCCTTGCCGGGGCGACCCGGCACATCGGGCTGATCGCCACCGCGTCGACCACCTACAACGAGCCGTACAACCTGGCCCGCCGCTTCGGCTCGCTCGACATCATCAGCGGCGGCCGGGCCGGCTGGAACATCGTCACCACCGCCGGCCTCGACGCGGCCCGCAACTTCAACCTCGACCACCTGCCCGCCCACCGGGAGCGCTACGAGCGGGCCGCCGAATTCGTCGACGTGTCGCTCAAACTCTGGGACTCCTGGGACGACGACGTGATCGTCGCCGACAAGGAGACCGGCGTCTGGGGCGACGACACCAGGATCTACCCGCCGGCGCACCGGGGAACCTACTACTCGGTCGCCGGGGCGCTCAACGTCCCGCGCTCCGCGCAGGGACACCCGGTGCTGGTCCAGGCAGGCTCGTCGGAGAACGGCCGCAACTTCGCCGCGCGGTACGCCGAAGCCGTCTTCACCGCACACCAGACGCTGGCCGACGCGCAGGAGTTCTACGACGACCTGAAACGTCGCGCCGCCGAACACGGCCGCGACCCCGACCACATCAAGATCCTGCCCGGGATCGTGCCGATCATCGGCCGCACCGTCGCCGAGGCCCAGGCCCTGGAAGCCGAACTGGAACGCCTCATCCGCCCCGAGTACGCGCTCACCCAGCTCGCCGGCCTCCTCGGCATCGACGCGTCCGAGCTGTCCCTGGACGAGCCACTACCCGCGCACCTGCCCGAGGAGGAGCAGATCGAGGGCGCCAAGAGCCGGCGCACCCTGGTCGTCAACCTCGCCCGCCGGGAGAACCTCACGGTCCGCGCACTGATCGCCCGCCTCGGCGGCGGCCGCGGCCATCTCACCTTCACCGGCACGGCGGCCCAGGTCGCCGACAAGATCGAGCAGTGGTACGAGAACGGCGCCGCCGACGGCTTCAACATCATGGCCCCGGTCCTCCCGTCCGGACTGGAGGCCTTCGTCGACCAGGTGATCCCGATCCTGCAGGACCGCGGCCGCTTCCGCACCGAGTACACCGGCCGCACCCTGCGCGAACACTACGGCCTGCCCCGTCCCGCCAACCGCAACACCGCACCCCGCACCACCGGCACGGGCGCGCTCACCCGATAACAGCAGCGCGCCCGCTCCCCGGGCCCGGCGGCGGACGCCCGTCCCCACCGCGTCCGCCGCTTGGCCGGGGACGTGGGCGTTCCTCCCCACCGCGTCCGCCGCTTGGCCGGGGGACGTGGGCGTCCCTCCCCATCACGTCCGCCGCTTGGCCGGGGGACATGGGTGTCTCTCCCCACCGCGTCCGCCGCCGGCCACCCCAGCCGGGGCAGCTGCGACAGATCCACGGGGCGGTGACGAAGGCGGGGAGGGTGGGACGGGGTGGTTGCGGCCGGGGTGGCGGTGGCCGTACAAGAGATAGGTCTTGATCTTTGAACGCGCCGCTCAGGCCGCGCTCGGACGCTTCTGGCTCGCCACTGTCGCGTACTCGGTGACGCAGTCGCCGGTCGTGCCGGCGGCCGGCGTGTTCCAGCGGGAACGCGGCACCACGCCGTCCGGCGCCGCCTTCCCGCTCAGCGCCTTCCCGCTCAGCGCGCCGGTCCTCGGACGGCTCGCCGGCACCCACGGCAAACGCCGCATCCTCCTCGTGCCCTGACCTGACCGTATGAGCGTCGGCGCCCTCTCACCGCCGACCTGCCCGTCATGATCGCCGGCCGCCTCATCCGGGGCCTGGGCGGCGTCGTCCTCCCGTCGCTGGCCGCGTCGGCGCCGGCTCGTCCTTCGCTTCGTCCGGCAGGCGGGAACGGCTCGGCTGCCCCAAGGGGAACCGCCTCTCGACGACGAACGCCTCCCCGGTCGTCGTGGTGTGGACGATCTCCGAGACGGTGAACTCGCCGTTCAGAGACATGCCGCGATGCGCCTTCCAGCACTCCGGGCCGCGGCTCGACGTGCGCGGATGCAGGATCGTCGCGTGCGGCGGGAAGCCGGAAGTCACACCTGGCCCTTCTGTCGTGGCCGGTCTTCCGCTGGTGGCCGCTCCTTCGGTGGTGGCTGGTCCTTCCGCGTTCGCTTGCCTTCCGCTGGTGGCCGGTCCCGCGGTGGTGGCTGGCCCTTCGGCGGTGGATGGCCCTTGGTTGATGGCTGGTCCTTCGGCGGTGGCTGGCCCCTCGGTGGCCGGTCCGAGGAGCCGGTGTCGGAGCTGTGCCCATGTGCCGTCGACGTCGTGGACCGCGACGAACACGCCGCCGTGCCTCTCATCCAGCGTGATGACCTCACCCAGGCGCAGCCGGAACGGCGCCGTCTCCGCTATCAGGTCCGCCACCTTCGATGGGTCCAGGATTCGTACCCCCGCGGGCTTCTCTCCCCGCCCCGGGGTGTCCGGCGGTCTCAGGAGCGCTTCCTCGGGGTAGACCAGCGTCACGTGTGCTGGAACGACCGCGGCCATGACCGGATCCCAGGCCCGCCGCCAGTCCTCCAGGAGCGCGGCCGGCGTGCCGGTCAGCAGGATCGTCAGGTGGCGTCTCATCGGCGGTCCTCGTGGATGGTCCGGCTGATCAGAGTTCGGCGGGGGCGGACTGGCGGCGGGCTTCGGTGACGTCGGCCATCAGCTCGTCCCAGCGGGAGTCGGGGCGGAAACGGGCCAGCTGAACCGTGGCGGCCGCGCGGGCTGACGTGTACTCCCACCAGGCGGCCACCCGGACCGGCCACAGGCCGACCCGCATCGCGCCGGCGATGAAGCAGCGGTGCGCCAGGAGGGTGGCGGCGAGCATCTCCGGGTCGAGCTCGACAGCCGGGTCGTCGATCGCCTTCCCGAGAGCACGCACGTCCCGGTGCATCTCCGAGTAGGCGATCATGCCGGGCATCGCGGGCACCAGCAGCTCGTCCTCCGGGTCGACCAGATCGTCGGCGTACGTGGGGGCGAAGACCACGTCGTCGACCGTGAAGATCAGCGGCAGCGACTCTCGTCTGCGCTTGATGTCGACCTGCACGGCGGGCGCCCCGGTCGGGACCATCACCTCGTACGCGTCGAGGACGTCCCGGAACATGATCCGTGCCGTGTCGTCGATCGCGGGCACCCGCACCGTGACGATGCCGGGGACCGCGGAGACGTCTGTTCCGGGTATCTCGGCGATCAGGTCGGCGAGCTCGTCAGTGCGCATGCGTTCGTTATATGCCTTCCACGCACGTCCCACATCTCGCTGTCCACAGGCCGATGCAGCGGTGACGAAATGACCGGCTTTGTCGGGCAGAACGCCGCTGACCTGAGCGTTTTAGCCCGACAGGATGATGTGACGCCCGTCGCGGCCCCCCGATTTGGAGTTGCCGGGGTGGACGAGTAATGTTTACCGAGCCGCCAGGGAGACGGGCGAGCGAGCGGGACCCGGTTCAGGGGCCCGGCGCGGCCGTCCTGGAGGAACCCAAAGCATTGATCAAGCGGTCTTGGTGATCGCGTGGTTTGGTGTGTTTTTGTTGTGGTGAATTCGGTTGCGAAACGCGGATTTGACACGGCGGAAACGGCGGGTAGAGTAGAGCGAGTGCCCCGGAGGGCGGGCCGCGGAATGCGGAACGTTTTGATGGTGTGCGGTTGTTCTTTGAGAACTCAACAGGGTGCTTGATAAGCCAGTGCCAATTATGGCAATACCCCGGCCTATCTACGGATGGGTTGGAGATTCCTTTGGCAACTTTTTGTTGCCGGGACGCTTTTCCAAAGATTTTGTTGGAGAGTTTGATCCTGGCTCAGGACGAACGCTGGCGGCGTGCTTAACACATGCAAGTCGAGCGGAAAGG
>NZ_FONV01000015.1 GCF_900113015.1 Actinoplanes philippinensis | reverse complement strand
CCTTTCCGCTCGACTTGCATGTGTTAAGCACGCCGCCAGCGTTCGTCCTGAGCCAGGATCAAACTCTCCAACAAAATCTTTGGAAAAGCGTCCCGACAACAAAAAGTTGCCAAAGGAATCTCCCACCCATCGCCTAAACGATGAGCCGGGGTATTGCCATAATTGGCACTGGCTTATCAAGCACCCTGTTGAGTTCTCAAAGAACAACCGCACATCAAGAGTCGAGCCCGTTAAAGGCTCGCCCTCGAGGCAACCGCTCAAATGTACCCGGTCGTTTCCGCCGCGCGAGGTCACCCTCACCGACAACGCCCAAGCTTCCCCGCGATGCGGGAAGTGGCCTTAGCAGACCGGCCTACGATCGCTTAACGATCTATCCGCCCGGCTCCCTGCTGGCTTTGCCACTCTACCCGGCCGGCTTCGCAACCGCAAATCCAATTTCTTGGATCTTCTGTCGCACCACCCGGTGCCGAGTTCGAGCATAACTCGCTCTCGACCGCCCCCGTGGCGCCTTCCGGATTGTCACTTTCGTGCCGCTCCGTGCCGGTTTCCCGCGGGCAGAGAGAAAGTTACGCGACCCATGCGGCCATCCGCAAATCGACGATCATGCCTGCCGAGCGCGTCGAGACTGCACACGACGGAGGCAAGCCATGACAGAGTGGTGGTATGGCCACTTCTCCCACACTGGCGGCCGACGCGGTCCTGGGCCTGCTCGTCCCGCTCTGGCAGTGGGCGATCGGGCTACTTGTGCTGGTCACGGTAGTGGTGTCGGCTCGGAAGCTGCTGATGCGTGGCCCCACCCGGATGGGCGGCGCACTACTCCTGCTGGGTGCGGCGGTGCTCGCGCTGACGGCGATCAGCTACCTCGTAGAGAGTTTGTGACGCCGGATACACCTGAGATCACGAGCCATTGATCAGCCTACGGTTGGCGAGGCTCGGAACCTCGGTTCGGATCGTCTCCAGCCGCTCCAGGTCCAGGTCAGCGAAGGTGACCCCGACAGTGTCCGCGGCCTGGGCGATCACCGTCCCCCACGGGTCGACGATCATGCTGCGGCCGAAACAGGTGCGCCCCGGCTCGTGATCACCGATCTGCCCCGCCGCGAGCACGTAACACTGGTTCTCGATCGCGCGTGCCCGCAGCAGCACCTCCCAGTGGTCGCGCCCGGTGTGCAGCATGAACGCGGCCGGCACCACGAGGATCCGGGCGCCGGCGATCGCCAGCTGCCGGTACAGCTCGGGGAACCGCAGGTCGTAGCAGATGCTCAGGCCGGTGGGCACGCCTCCGACGTCGGCGACGACAGTGGTCTCGCCGGGCGCCACGATGCGCGACTCCTGATAGGAGACCCGGCCGACGATCTCCACGTCGTACAGATGGATCTTGCGGTAGGTTGCCGCCCTCTCGCCGTCGGGACCGAAGAGCAGCGAGGTGTTGTAGGTGCGCTCGGCGTCCGGGCCGGTCTCGTGGAAGGAGCCGGCGTGCACCCACAGGCCGAGCTCGCGGGCCGCGGTCGAGAAGAAGGCGGCGAACTCGCCGTCGACCGGCTCCGGTTTCGGGGCGTCCGCGGCGCGACCGAGGAAGTCGACATACTCCGGCAGCACCGCGAACTCCGCGCCGCCGGCGGCGGCACGTTCGAGCAGATCACGAGCCACGGCGAGATTGTGGGCACGGTCATCCCGTGAGTTCAGCTGGCAGACGGCGACACGCATGAATCGAGCGTACGGCTACCCGTCCCGTTCCGGACCGGTCTCCTCCACTCAGCCCCGGTGCTGTCACCAGTCCCCAACACCCCGGTAATCCAGCCCGCGGGCGCGCGGAGGGCCGGAAATGGCACTGCCGTCACCCCCGGAAGGGCGACGGCAGTGTGGGACGGTGGAGAGCCGGTCAGGCGGATTTCTCCTCGCGCTCCGGACGACGGCGGCGGCCGACGAACTCGCGCGGGACGATCGTCGGGATCACGTTTTCCACGACGACCTCGCGGGTGATCACGACTCGGGCGGCATCAGGGTTGCTGGGCACCTCGAACATCACGTTCTGAAGCACCTCCTCCATGATCGCCCGGAGGCCACGGGCCCCGGTGCCCCGGAGCATGGCCTGGTCGGCGATGGCCTCCAGCGCGCCCTCGTCGAACTCCAGCTCCACGCCGTCGAGCTCGAAGAGACGCTGGTACTGCTTCACGTAGGCGTTGCGCGGCTCGGTCAGGATCTTGATGAGCGCGTCACGATCGAGGTTACGGACCGTGGTGATCACAGGGAGACGGCCGATGAACTCGGGGATCAGACCGAATTTCAGCATGTCCTCCGGCATGACCTTGCCGAAGATGTCGTCGGTGTTGCGCTCGGAGATCGACCGGAGGCGGGCGCCGAAGCCCACGCCACTCTGCCCGACCCGCTGCTCGATGATCCGGTCCAGCCCGGCGAAGGCGCCGCCCACGATGAACAGCACGTTCGTCGTGTCGATCTGGATGAACTCCTGGTGCGGGTGCTTACGGCCGCCCTGGGGCGGGACGTTCGCCACCGTACCCTCAAGGATCTTGAGAAGCGCCTGCTGGACGCCCTCGCCGGAGACGTCGCGGGTGATCGACGGGTTTTCGCTCTTGCGGGCGATCTTGTCGACCTCGTCGATGTAGATGATCCCCTGCTCGGCGCGCTTGACGTCGTAGTCGGCGGCCTGGATGAGCTTGAGCAGGATGTTCTCGACGTCCTCGCCGACGTAGCCGGCCTCGGTCAGCGCGGTGGCGTCCGCGATGGCGAACGGCACGTTGAGCATGCGGGCCAGCGTCTGGGCCAGGTGCGTCTTACCGCAGCCGGTCGGGCCGATCAGCATGATGTTGGACTTGGCCACCTCGACGTCGCTGCCCCCACCGGGCGCGCCGTTCGACTCGGCCTGGATCCGCTTGTAGTGGTTGTAGACCGCTACGGAGAGTGCTCTCTTCGCCTGCTCCTGGCCAACGACGTAGTTGTCCAGGAACTGGCAGATCTCCATCGGCTTGGGAAGCTCTTCCCACTTCACCTCGCCGGTCTCAGCCAGCTCTTCTTCGATGATCTCGTTGCAGAGGTCGATGCACTCGTCGCAGATGTAGACCCCGGGGCCTGCGATGAGCTTCTTGACCTGCTTCTGCGACTTCCCACAGAAGGAGCACTTGAGTAGGTCGCCACCGTCGCCGATCCGTGCCACCTACGTTCTCCCTGCGTTCATTGGCCGGCCGTCGACCGGACCTTGTACGAGGACTGATTGCCTCGTTGCCATCTATCGTCCGCCGACCCGCCCACCTGAGGCTGCAGTCTCGACGTTACCCGCAAAGGGGCTGTTCTCCGACCCCCCAAAACGGGCGTGTCAGGGGTCGGCCAGTCTAGCGCCAGCCGGCCGGCCCCTGACACCGCGCTCCCAGGGTCAGACGCCTGCGGTCTGGAGGCTCTTCTTACGAGTCGCCAGAACGACGTCGACCAGCCCGTACTCCTTGGCCTCGTCCGCCGTCATGATCTTGTCGCGGTCGATGTCCTTGCGGACCTGCTCCACCGGCTTCGAGGAGTGGTGCGAAATCAGCTCCTCCAGCTGGGTCCTCATCCGCATGATCTCGCGCGCCTGGATCTCGATGTCCGACCCCTGACCGTAACCACCCTCGGTGGCCGGCTGGTGGATGATGATCCGCGAGTGCGGCAGCGCCATCCGCTTGCCCGGGGTGCCACCGGCGAGCAGCACCGCGGCCGCGCTGGCCGCCTGGCCGAGGCAGACGGTGCTGATGTCGGGCCGCACATACTGCATGGTGTCGTAGATCGCGGTCATCGCCGTGAACGAGCCACCGGGCGAGTTGATGTACATCAGGATGTCGCGGTCCGGGTCGGTGCTCTCCAGCGTCAGCAGCTGGGCCATCACGTCGTTGGCCGACGCGTCGTCCACCTGCACGCCGAGGAAGATGATCCGGTCCTCGAACATCTTGTTGTACGGGTTGGACTCCTTGATGCCCCACGAGGTGCGCTCGGAGAACGAGGGCAGCACGTAGCGGTTGTGCACCGGAGCGAACCCGGGAGGCATGGAAAGGTCGGTCATGGTTCAGCTCCTCAGTTCAGCGTTCCGGCACCGTCCGGAACCTGCGTGGCCCCGGTGATCACCTTGTCGATGAAGCCATAGTCCTTCGCCTCCTCGGCCGTGAACCAGCGGTCCCGGTCGAAGTCGGCCGCGATCTGCTCCTGAGTCTGACCCGTGTGAAACGCGATCCGCTCCTGGAACATCCGCTTGGTGTAGAGCATCTGCTCGGCCTGGATGGCGATGTCGGCGGCGGTGCCACCCATGCCACCGGACGGCTGGTGCATCATGATGCGCGCGTGCGGCAGCGCGAAACGCTTGCCCGGGGTCCCGGCGCAGAGCAGGAACTGCCCCATCGAGGCGGCCATGCCCATCGCGACGGTCTGCACGTCGTTGTCGATGAACTGCATCGTGTCGTAGATGGCCATACCCGAGTAGACAGAGCCGCCCGGCGAGTTGATCCAGAGGTGGATGTCGGCCTCCGGGTCCTCGGCGGAGAGCAGCAGCAGCTGCGCGCAGATGCGGTTGGCGCTCGCATCGGTCACCTCGCTGCCGAGGAAGATGATCCGCTCGCGCAGCAGGCGGTTGAAGACCGAGTCGTCGAGGTTGCCACTCAGGGTGTCACCGCCGCCGCGCCGCGACACGGGCCCGGTGGGGATGTGGAGATCGGTCATGGCAGCCCTTCACAGCTTGCTGTGTCGGCCGAAGGGTCCGGCCGGCAGGTTGTCCGTCGTACGACCAACCTAACTGGTCGGATGCGCATCAGCTTCCCGCTCGGGCAGGTGTTCGCTGACAGCGCATCGGGTGGCCGTACCCCCCGGAAAAGACACCGGCCACCGCGCACCGTGAGCGGTGCGCGGTGGCCGGGGAGAAGCGATTCAGATCAGTGGTTGTGACCCGCGTGGTCGTCGGCGTCGCGCAGGTCGTCCAGCGAGAGCGTGTTGCCCTCGGAGTCCTTCATCGTGACCCGCTCCATGACCGAGGCCAGCGCCTTGCCCCGGCGCACGTCGCCGAAGACGGCGGCCGCGGCGCCCGAGCGCACCAGCTGGTCGTAGTACTGCTGGGGCTGCATCTGGGCGCGCTGCGCCCGGTGCACGATCTCGTGGCCGAACTCGTCGTCCGTGACCTGCACGTCCTCGGCGTCGGCGATGGTGTCGAGCAGCAGCTGGATCCGGACGCCCTCCTGAGCGGCCTCGGTCAGCTCCTGGTCGATCTGCTCCTCGGTCTTCTCCTCGGAGGCGAGGTAGTCGGCCAGGGTCGCGCCGATCCGCTCCAGCTGGTCGGTCATGGCCTGCTTGCGGCCCTCGACCTCGTCCTTGACGACACCCTCCGGTGCGGGGATCTGGGCGGCCTCGACGAGCTGCTTGAGCGCCTCGTCACGGGCGGCGTAGATCTGCTCGACCTTCTTCACCTTGGTGATCCGGGTCTGCAGGTCCTCACGCAGCTCGGCCAGGGTGTCGAACTCGCTCGCCAGCTGGGCGAAGTCGTCGTCGATCTCGGGGAGCTGCTTGTCCTTGACGCTCTTCACGACGACCTTCACCTCGGCGTCACGGCCGGCGAAGTCGCCGCCCACGAGCTGGGTGGTGAAGGTGGCCTCCTCGTCGGCGGAGAGGCCGACGAGCACCTCGTCCAGACCGGGGAGCAGCTGCTTGCTGCCGACCTCGTGCGAGATGTTGGTGGCCGAGCCGCCCGGAACGTCCTCACCGTCGACGGTGGCGTTCAGGTCGAGCTGAACGTAGTCACCCTCCGCAGCTGGGCGCTCCACGGTCTTCAGGGTCGCGAAGCGCTCACGCAGGCCGTTGATCTGCTCGTCGATCTCGCTGTCGCCGATCTCGATCGCCGGGACCTCCACGGTGATCGCGGAGAGGTCCGGCACGACGATCTCCGGGCGGACGTCGACCTCGGCCGTGAACTTCAGCGGCGCGTTGTCGGCGAACTCGGTGATCTCCACCTCGGGACGGCCGAGGGTCTTCACGTCGTGCTCCTGGACCGCGGCGAGGATCTGCTGCGGGATCGCCTCCTGAACAGCCTCGTTCAGAACGGCGCCACGGCCGACGCGCTGGTCGATCACCGCCGCCGGAACCTTGCCCTTGCGGAAGCCCGGCACCTGGACCTGCGCGCCGATCTCCCGGTACGCCTTCTGCAGGCTCGGCTTGAGCTCCTCGAACGGCACCTCGATGGCGAGCTTCACCCGAGTCGGGCTCAGAGTCTCGACGGTGCTCTTCACAGGCGTACTCCTTGTTGCTGCGGATGTTGGTGTCAGTCGGGGTGGCGGGATTTGAACCCACGGCCCCTCGCTCCCAAAGCGAGTGCGCTACCAAGCTGCGCCACACCCCGTGGCGTCGGCCAGTGTATGCGGTCCGCTCGCCTGCGTGTGCGCTGGAGTCACCTGCTGGGGAATCCGGTTCGCGCGGACGGGAGATGATTCAGTAAGCTGTGCACGAGCCCCGGGGTTTCCGGGGGTCACGCGGGCGTAGCTCAATGGTAGAGCCTCAGTCTTCCAAACTGATTACGCGAGTTCGATTCTCGTCGCCCGCTCCACTACGAAGGCCCAGGTCAGCGGTGGTTTCGCCGACCTGGGCCTTCGTCATTCACCCGCCCGGATGATCTTGCGTGCCATTAGCGTGCCATTAGGTGTCGGACCTCGGTCCTCGGTCGCGCTTGGCCGCCTTGCCGGTGCCAGGTGTGGCGTCTGTCGGCTTGCTGCGCTTCGCTCGCTTGCCGCCCACGGCCTTCGCCGGCTTCCCTGCCGAATCCTTGGTCGGCTTCCCTGACTTCGTGCCCTTGGTGATCCGCTTGTCCATGCTCTCGGCGATCTCGCGGTCCCGTTCGCTCGTCGCGTGCTGGTGATCAACGCCGCCCGCATGCTCGCGTGACCCATCCGGTGCATCAGCTCGCGCGTGCTCGCGCCGCTCGCCGCCGCGATGTTGTTGCCGGCGTGCCGCAGGTCATGAAAGTGGAATCCCGCTGGCATCCCCGCGTCCGCCAGCACCTTCGACCACTTCACCGCCCGCCGGAACTTCCCCGTCCGCAGCGGCATGTCCTTGTCACCGGTGAAGACCAGCGCCTCCGGAGGGGCGGCGGTGAACTCTGCCAGGTGCCCGGACAGGGCCTTGCGGGCAACTGCCGGAAGAGCGACGACCCGGATGCCAGCCGCCGACTTCGGCGGACCGAACTCCAGACCCGACTTCAAAGCCGCCAATTTCCTGGTACGCGGACCGTCCCGACCGCCAAATCCACGTCGCACCGCCGAAGCGCGGCCAACTGGCCCCACCGGAGGCCGGAGAACGCAGCGGCCGTGATCAACGCCACGTATCGGGGCGGCATTTGCTCCGCGAGCGCGAGGACCTGGGCGACGGTGGCGACCGGCCGCTCCGGCGCGTGGTACCGGTCGTAACCGGGGATCCGGCACGGGTTCTGCTCCAAGATCTCGTCCTCACGGACCGCGGTGTCGAGGATCGCCCGTAGCAGCGAGTACGACTTCACGGCCTGCGGCTCGATGGTGCCGCCGGCCAGCAGCTTGCCGCGGATGATCTCCGACCCGACCAGGGTCAGCCACTGGGCCGCCGACTTCTCGGTCTCGAAGGTGTGGTCAGCGTTGCGGGTGATCCCGTCCGAGCCGAGGTGGCGCGCCTGGTAGCGGCCCGAGGGCAGCTTGCAGTACACCGCTTTGCGTGTGGCCGCTTCGACCACCCCGGCTCTCTCGCGTGTGTCCGATCCGGCGAGTACTCGGGTTCTGTGGGTTGTCCGAGGAAGTGGCCGGCTGGTTGGGACGCGGGGGCGTGGGGTCAGGTGCGCAGGGTTCGGGATGGGGTGGTGCCGTAGGCGTCGTGGTAGGCGGCGGTGAAGCGGCTGTGGTTGGCGAATCCCCATCGGCTGGCGATGGCGAAGACGGTGGTTGTGGTGGGGTCGGCTGCCTGCAGGTCACGGTGGGCATGGTGCAGGCGGACTTGGCGTAGGTAGGCGGTCGGGGTGGTGTCGAGGTGGCGGCGGAACGCGACCTGGATGGTGCGGATGGTGACGTGGGCGGCGGCGGCGATGTCGGCGGCGCTGATGTCGCGATTGGCGTTGTCGTCGATAAATGTGATGGCGCGGCGCAGGCAGTCGGGGTGAGCGTCGCGGCGGTCTTCGATGGTCGGGTCGGTCAGGGCGGTGTTGGCGAACGTGGTCAGAGTGGCCGCGGCGAGAAGTCGCGCGGCGTTGCCGAGCACGAGCGGGGTGGCGACTTCCGGGTCGAGCAGGGTGTCGGCAAGGTAGCGTCGAGTGTTCCACCAGTGCGCGGCGACTGCGGGTGTGGTCGGGTTGAGGCTGGTGAAGCGCAGCGGTGCGGGTCGGCGGCCGGGGGCGGTGGCCGCGACCTGGGCCAGCAGGCCGGGGTCGAGGACGATGTCGGTGATTTCACCGGGTAGCCACCGCGCCGTGTACGGCTGATCGGGGTAGGCAATCATGAAAAGGTCCCCAGGTGCGTAGCGATGGTCGGCATCGCCGCACATGCGTTGCATCGGGGAGGTCATTGTCCGGGTGATCACAATCGCATTCAGCGGCCCGATGTGAAAGTCGACGTCGGCAGACAGATCGACGGTATCCAGCGCGAAGACCCCGGCATCAGTGCGGTGGTGGCGCAGCTGCGGCCGGTCAATGTCGGTACGTAGGTGCAAGGCGCTGTACGTGCTGCTGAGGAACTGCTCGATCGCGTCCGCGCCGGTGACCGTGAGCGTGATGGTCTGCACGGCGGTCCGCTCCGTTGTGGTCATGACGGGTCCTCCGTCTCAGGTGCGCAGGGTATGGCTGGGCAGTTGGCCGTAGGCGGCGCGGTAGGCGGCGGTGAACCGGCTGTGGTCAGCGAATCCCCAGCGGCGGGCGATGCCGGCGACGGTGGCTCCGGTGGTCCGGTCGGCGGCTTGCAGGTCGCGGTGGGCGTGTTCGAGGCGAACCTTGAGCAGGTAGCCGGTCGGGGTGGTTTCGTAGTGGCGGCGGAACCCGGCTTGCAGGGCGCGGCTGCTGAGCCCGGCGGCGGTGGCGATCTGGTCGAGGGTGATCGGGTCGGCGCCGTGGGCGTCGATGAAGGCGACCGCGCGGCGGATTGCGGCCGGAGCGATCTGGCCGGGTCCGGGGGTGTAGCCCCGGGTCATGGTCGTGTTCGGGAACACGCTGAGCGTGGCGGTGGCGACGGTGTCGATGGCGGCGTCGAGCAGCAGCGCAGGAATGCCCGACTGATCGGAACCGGCCAGCAGCCGGGTCAGATACGCGATGGTGGCCAGCCACTGCCGGTTCCCGGCCGGGGTCGTGGCGGTCATCGCCTCGAACCGGAAATCAGCCTCGGCCACGCCGGCCCGGGCCGCGAGGCGGGTCACCGTCGATAGGGGAAGCTGCAGAACCTGGTAGGTCATCCGGTCCATCAGCAGGTCCAAACCGACGTGCGGCGGGTACAGCAGCGCCTCGCCGCGGCCGGCCAGCGCGTGTCGCCGGCCGGCGGTCACACCGATCTGGCCATCGAGAAGGCTGACCACCACCAGGGACGTGAACGGCTGGACCACCATCGCCATACCCGCCTGATAGGTGAGCTGATCGACAGTCAGTGGACCTGCGGCGGCCGACGCTGAGCGAAACACGAACCTTTCAGCGCTTCCCACCACCCGGGTGCGGTGCTCGACGTACCGCCGGCTCATCAGCTCCTGGACCTCGCCGAGATCGCGGGACTGCATCGCGCCGCGGACAACCGGTATCGGTGTCACCACTACCGTCCTCCGTCCCGTACGCCCTCGACGGCAAGGCCCGCTCAAGGATGCGCGGATTCCGTTACGCTTACCCGGAAAACGATGCCTCAAGCGGGCCGACGTTGACGGCAGGTCACCCCTGCGTGTGCATGGAGACGTGAAGGACAGCAGCGACTGGTCCCCAACCGTCGGCCACGTCGATGCGTTGCGCGCTTACGGGGCGCGGGCCCGCGACCGCGCTCACCAGCGCGCGGTCATCGCCGAGCACCTTTCCGAACGGGCCCGCGCCGCTCGGCGCGACGCCGACCTGGCCCGCGACCGCGCTGCTGCACTGCACGCCGATCAGCGGAGCCGCCGGGCAGCCGCAGGGTTCGCGTAGCGCACAGAACGCCGCCGGGGCGTCGTGATTCGTCGTAGTCCCTTCAGCCCACCACGATCAGGCTGGACGGACAGACCTGGCTTCGCCCCTGCGCGCCGTCATGGCCGGGTCGTCGAGCCGAGGGAGCAGCCATGAACCGCATCGGTGCCGGCGCAGGCCGCGCGGCACCATCCGCTGAGCAGGCCGGCAGTCTCCGCATCGACGACACCGGCAGTCCGGACACCGCCCAGCTCCATGCACACGGTGAGTTCGACCGCGACAACTGCGACCAGATCGCCACTGCAGTCGCCGAGGTCATCGTCACCGGCCCCACCCGGATCGTCCTCGACCTGGCTGAAGTCACCTTCATCGACGCCGCCACCATGAGAGCTTTAGCCGTCGCCGGCGATGTCGCCGCGACCGCCGGCGCGACCCTGCACGTCCAGAACGCCACCGGTATCGTTGCGCTCGTTCTCAGCATCACTGGTGTCTCGCACACGCCGGCCGGCAAGGGCCGGGCTCCCGAACCGGCGCCCGCCCGCGTCCTCGCCGCCGGCGGCCGCAGGACCCGCCCGCACGGGTCGTACGGTGCTGTGTCGTTCAGCGCCGAACTCGTCGCGACTTCAACTGCCCTGACCGAGCGTGCCCGAGCCCTCATCAGCGACGCCCGCCGGATCATCGCCGCGCCAGATCACTGAGACCACACCCGCGGGCACCGGGCAACCGATGGGGATCGTGCTAGGGAACCGACAGGAACGGTCCGCACGCCCCCGGGATGCACTGGTAAGAATCGGATACTCTCCGGCCGCGACACACCGGCGCCTCCGACGATGCTGCCGTACGGCTGATTTCCGGGAACTGCGCGCCCGAGTCGGCCGATCTTGGTCGACTACCATCCCGAGGTGGACAACTCGGAGCTGGTGCGGTGCGCCCAGAACGGCGAGGCCACCGCGCTGGGTGTGCTGCTGGGGCGCCATGAGGCTGGGATGCGCGCGGTCGCGCTGAGCCTGCTGGGCTACGGGCCGGACGCCGAGGACGCGGTGCAGGACGCCATGGTCACCGCCATCCACCGGATCGGGGAGGTGCGGGATCCGGACGCGGCCGGCGCGTGGCTGCGGGCCCTGGTGCGTAACAACTGCCGCATGCGGCTGCGAGGCAAACGCCCGATTCCCGTCGCCGATCCGGGCCTTCTGCTGCCGCCGGCGGCCGGTCCGGGGCCGGAGGAGCTGATCGAGCAGGCGGCCCTGCGCGACTGGGTGTGGCATGCCATCGGCGAGCTGTCGGAGGCCGATCGCGTGGTCCTGTTGCTGCGCCACTTCAGCGGCGCCACCTCGTACGATCAGATCGGCGCTCTCTGCGGTCTGCCGGTCGGCACGGTCCGTAGCCGGCTCAGCCATGCTCGCCGCACAATGCTGTCGGCTCTGCGGGCGACCGCCGGCCAGGCACATCCCGACAGCTCGGCACGAGCCGCGGCCCGGCAACGGGAGGCCGCCGACGCGATGGCGGCGGCGATGCGAGGCGATTTTCGTCAGGTCGTCGAGGATCTGTGGTGGCCGGACGCCTCGTTCATCGCCCGATCGCCCGGCCTGCACGGTGGAACCGATGTGGCGCTCAACGGGATGGACTGTGATCTGCAGGCGGGTGTACGCCAGCGGCTGATCTCGGTCGTCGCCGGTGACGACGTGCTGATCTGGGAGACGGAACTGATCAGCCCATCCGCGGATCCTGATCATTGCCCGCCCAGCGCGCTGTGGCTGCACTCGCTCGACAGGGAACGAGTGCGCTCCATCACGCTGTTCCATCCCGAGATTTCTTCGAACTGAGCGAACTTTCCGGTCCTCCCGAGCATCCGGTCATGCCAGTACGCCTCGGACGGGAGAGTCCCTTGAACACCAACATCACGCCAGGAACCCACACCATTACTGTCAGCAATGTTCGGCAGGTCTATCACGTCGCGGGCCGGGGTCCGGTGTGCGTCGCGCACTCCGGCGGTCCGGGCATCGACTCGGCCTATCTCCGGATGCCTCTGCTCGAGCAGCACTACACGATGGTCTACCTGGAGCCCGTGGGTACCGGCGACTCCGGTCGTCTCGATCAGTACGGGCTGGACGTCTACGTGTCCTTCCTCGCCGCCGTGGTGGACGACCTCGCATCGCCGCAGGTCCACCTCCTCGGCCACTCGCACGGCGGTTTCGTGGTCCAGCAGTATGCGCTCGACCACCCCAGCCGGGTCGCGGGCCTGATCCTGTACGACACCTCACCGGTCACCGGCCCCGATTTCTGGGAGTCGGCGATGGCGGGCGTGACCGCGTACGCCGCCGTCGATCCGCGGGTGCCCGCCGCTTTCCAGAGTGCGGTGACAGCCACCGACGACGAGGCCATGACCGCGGGGCTGCGGGAGGCGGTGCCGGTGTACTTCGCGGACTTCCCGAACCGGCGGAGGGAGTTCGAGTCCTTCGTCGCCGGTATCCGCGCGTGGATCGTCCGGCAGGATTCCGAGCCCTTCGACGTTCGCGCACGGCTCGGCGAGATCACCGCGCCGACCACCGTCATCGTGGGCGCACACGACTTCATCTGCGGGCCGCGGTGGGCCGCCCTGCTGCACCGGGGCATCCCCGGTTCCCGGCTGGTCGAGTTGAAGGCCAGCGGTCATTTCGGCCATCTCGAGGAACCGGCCGAGTTCACGCAGGCCGCCGCCGCGCTCCTCGAACGGTGACGGCAGCCCGCGGGCCCATCCGACATCGGTGGGCCCGCGGGCTGCCGCACGTCCCTCGGGGGACCGTGATCCGTCAGTCCAGGGCCAGCATCCATTCCAGGCCGTCGCGTGTGGTGACGATGTCCTGTTCGCGGGACTGCGCGGTGAAGACGAGCACGCGGCCGCCGTTGCGCGGGAGCAGGTAATGGCCCTGCCACCACTGTTCGCCCTCGTGCTCGTACGTCAGCTCGATGACCTGCACGTCATTGCGCATCGTGCGGCGCTCGACGACCGTCTGGCCCGCGGCGACCAGTGTCTCCGGGTCGATGGGATGCGCCGAGCCCTGCACGGAGATCGACGCGTCGTTCTCGCCGACCAGGCAGTACGGCGGCATCGTGCACTCGATGTCGAAGCCGGCGGGCCATGCCGCGTCGAAGGGGCTGGTCTCGATGACCCAAAGCGGGTGGTCCGGGCCGGGGCTCACGTCGACGATGCCGGGCGCCGACCGCGGGTCCGCCGGGTCGACGAGCGCCGTGGCCGGGCCGTCGTCACGCCAGTTCGTCACCAGCACGGCGTCGGGCGCCGCGTCGGAACGCGCGAACGTGTACGGCCAATACGGCACCAGCACCACGCCGAAGCCGGCGAGGCGAGCCATGACGTGTCCCATGGACGCGCACTGTAATCAGAGCAGCTCGGCCTCGGCGCGCCGGCCTGCGGATCCGCACGGTGGTGTCATGGACGAAGGACGACCTTGCCGCGGTTGGTGCGGGATTCGATGATTCGCAGTGCGGCTGCGGCGTCGGTGAGCGGGAGTTCGGCGTGGATGCCCGGACGCAGCCGGCCGGTGGCGTGCAGCTGCCAGAGCAGCTCGTCGTGCCGCTGGTACAGCTCGGGGTGGGTGGTGGCGAATCGTCGTATCGCCATGCCGGTGATGGTTGTGGAACCGGCGAGCAGGGTGTGGGCGGGCACGGTGCCGCCGCCGGAGTTGAAGTAGATCAGCCGTCCGCCGGGGCGCAGGCCGGCCAGCGCTCGGGGCAGCAGGTCCCCGCCGACGGCGTCGAGGACGACGTCTACGGGCTCACCCCAGTCGACATCGTCGTAGACGACGGCCTCGTCAGCGCCGAGGTCCCGGACGAAGGTCGTCTTGGCCGCGGAGCCGACGGCCGCCACGACCCGGCCGATTCCGCGGATCCTCGCCAGTTGCACGGCCAGGTGCCCGACCCCGCCCGCGGCCCCGGTGACGAGGACGGACTCGTCCGGCCGCGGGTCGGCGGTGGTCAGCGCCGCGAGCGCCACGTGCCCGGAGCGGACCAGGGCGACGGCCTGCACGCTGTCGGCGTGCTCGGGAATGTGGCTCGCGGTGGCGGTGGGCACGGTGACGAAGTCGGCGTAGGCGTCGATAGGTGCTTCGTTGGGATGTCCCAACGGATTTCCGGCAGGAGGCGGATGATGTCCGAGGAGTTGTACGCGCCGGCCCGGATCCGCGTGCTGCCGAGTTGGCTGCTGGGCCGTGCCGCAGCCCACGGTCACCGGCTCGTCGCGCAGGCACTGGCCGGCGAGGGCGTCCGGATGATGCATCACGCGGTCCTGGCGAGCGTCGCTGAACTGGGCCCGGTGTCGCAGGCCGACCTCGCCCGAGTGCTGCGCGTCGACCCCAAGGACATGGTGGCGACTCTGCGTGAGCTCCGCCGGCACGGCTGGGTCACCAGCACCCCGGACCCGGCCGACCGGCGCAAGAACGCCATCGCCATCACGCCGGCCGGCGCCGGGCTGCTGGAACGGACGGAACGACTCGGCGACCAGGCCAACGCGAGACTGACGGCCGCCCTCACCCCGGCGGAGCGCGACCAGCTCACGCATCTCCTGGGCCGCATCCTCGCCCACGCCGCGACTACCGGACAGCCCCGGCGGTCACAGGCCGGTGAGGGTACGGGTGGGGCGTAGCCGGAACTTCAGGAAGCCCATGTCGCCGCCCCAGTCGCTGCTGCTCGGGATGCTCTGCTTGCAGCGGTAGAGCAGGCCGGCGTCGTCGATCACGTACAGTTCCATCCGCCCGTGGCCCCCGTTCCGCTCGGCGGCCACGTGCCGGATCCGCAGGGTGCGGTCCTGGTATGTGGTCGGCAGCACCGCCCACGGCGCCCACTCCCCGCTGTGCGGGGTGGTCTCGAAGCGCTGATGGAGCCGTCCGTCGCCGTCGACGGCGAAGAGGGCCAGCCGGCCGTCCATGTTCAGGGCCAGGTCGACGGCCTCGAACATGCCGTCCAGCGGGAAGGCCGGGCCCCATTCCTCCTCGGTACGGGCGTTCGGGTGGTACGCCTTGCGGTGGAAGAGGCGGCCTTCCTCGTTGATCCCGACCAGGACGGCGCATCCGTCGCTTCCGGTCCGGACGGCCATCCGGGTCGTCGCGCCGTACAGCTGGGTCCAGGGGTTGGTCCAGGTGCCGCCGTCGGGGGCGTCCTGCCAGCGGTGCTGGATGACACCGCTGCCGTAGTTGGCGTAGAGGTGCAGGTTTCCCGCCTGGTCGGTGGTGGCGGCCGCCGTGGCGAAGACGCCGTCCAGCGGCTGGGGCTGGGTGTAGGTGCTGCTGTTGGGCGCGGTCTGGGAGCGGCGGGTGACGGTGCCCGAGCCGTCGACGGTGAAGAGTTCGACGCGCCCGTCCCGGTTGACGGCCGTGGTGACCGACTGCCAGCCGGTGCCCTGGTCGAGCTTCGTCCACGGCACCAGGTCCCCGCTGACGGTGCGCTGGTGGGTGTTCCAGAGGTTGCCGGCGGCGTCGATGCCGAAGAGTTCCAGCCGGCCGTCCAGGTTGCGGGCGATCGCGATCGGCGAGCCGGCCGGAACTGGCGCGTTGAGCGGGAAGGGGGCCGGCAGCAGGAGTTGGGTGTTGCGGTCTTCGAGTCGTCCCATCCGGCGTTTGATGTCGCGGGTGTCGCCTTCGGCGCCGACCTCCTGCGGGTCGTTGGTGGCCAGTTCGCGGGCGAGGGCGGCGAGCTGGATCGGGTCGCTGAGGTCCGCGCCGTGTGCCAGTGGCGCGTCCAGGTCGACCATGGTGGTGAAGATTGAGATCGTGGCAGGTCCGGCCGCGCCGCCGAATTCGCCCGCCTGCTGGGCCTCGGGGCTCGCGGCGATCTCGATGATGCGGCTCTGGATCGGCCAGTCGATGTGCGAGGCGGTGCCGATCTCCCAGAATCCGCCGTTGAGCGCCTGCCCGAGCCGGGGGTAGGGCTTGATGTCGTTGCGGTGGGTGTGGCCGGTGACCAGTGCGATCACGTTCGGGTAGGCGAGCAGCAGCCGGCGCAACGCGTCGCCTCGCCACTGGACCGTGCCGACCAGGTCCGGTCGTCCTCGCGGCGGCAGGTCCGCGTTGTCCATCGAGTCCAGGGTGTGGTGGCAGAAGATCACGAACAGCTTGTCGCGTACGCCGGGCTGGTTCACGATCGTCGAACCGGCGCCGTCGGTGAGGCCCCGTCCGGGAATGATCAGGTCTTCGCGGGGGCGTGTGCCGCCGTTCTCCATGATGATCGACGGTGGCGGTTCGGTGGGTACGAGATAGGTGGAGCTGTTGGCCCGCAGCTGGGTCTCGAGCCAGTCCATCTGGGCCTCGGTGATCGACCCGCTCGCGCCGCCGTTGATGTTCACGGTGTCCAGCGTGATGAACTGGACCAGGTCGGAGTCGGCAGACGGGATGCTGTAGTAGGCCTCGCCCCGCCCCGCGGTGAATCCGTGTCCCGCCGGGGCGCCGGTGGTGGTGAAGTGCTCCTGGACGAACGCGCGCCGGCCGAGCAACCGGCGATTGTCGTCCGGGGTGACGTCGACTCTGATCAGGTTCCGGGCGATGGCCAGTTTGTCGAAGAACCCGAAGTCCTCGTACCGGTCGGGCGGCGTGGCCGCGGTGTCGACGATCTTCTCGCCGCCGACCGCGACGTCGCGGGGGTCGCCGGTCCAGATCTGCTGCAGGTTGTCCGAGGAGAGGAAATCGGGGTCCAGCGGCACGTTGCCCTGGACCTCTCCGTCATGGTTGCCGTAGGCGGCGTACCAGGGCATTCCCAAACCGATCGAGGTGTACGAGGCGCGGGCCGCCGCGAGAACGCCGGGAAGCCCGGGGAAGCCGAGCGCCTTGTACTTGTCCGGCACCGTGGTGTCGGGCGCCCAGAACTCCGGGTCGTGGAAGCCGCTCGGGTTCCCTCCGGCCAGGTTGGAGCCGACACTCTCGTCCACGCCGATGGCCCCGGAGTCGGGGAGGATCGTCTGCCCGCCGTCGAGCAGGTCGATGTACCAGCGGGTCTCGTTGTACTGGCAGTTGTCGGTCATGTCCCCGGTGACGATGGTGAAGCCGAGGGGGGTTCTGGTGCGCGGCCCGGTGGTCATCCCGCGGATGGCCTTGACCATGGCGTGGGTGAGATGCGTCGACAGGAACTCGTGCGGCCGGTACGCCGAGTCGAACGGGTAGGTGCCGAAGTGCGGGGGCCCGGAGTTCGCGTAGCGGTCCAGGAACTCGACTCGCGCCGGCGACTGGTCGTCCACGATGTGCAGGTCGGTGAACTGGACGAACGCCGCGATCGGCAGTGTCACGTGGCCCGGGGTGCGGCGCATCTCGGTCCGGAGCAGGTGCGGTTCTCCGTCGCCCTTCTCCAGCGTCTGGTAACCGGCGGCCTTGTCGTAGCTCTTGCGCTGGACCGTCCGGTCCCAGGAGGTGATCGGCGGCGGGACGGCAACCGCCGCCGAGGGCGCCACGGCGTCGGTGGCGGTGGTGGTGACGAGGCCGTCGAGCGGACCCGAGGACAGGACGATCCCGGGACCGATGGCGGCCGCGCCGCGGAGCAGTTGACGCCGGCTGACGCCACGGCCGGCCGCCGCGGAGTCGTCCTGATGGTGACCCATGCCGTGAATCCCCTTCGCTGCGCAGACCGTCGCCCGTCTGCCGTTGACCGGGTCCGGCGTGTACCGGCCCCGCACTGAAGGCGTTCCACGCCGTTCCATCCACCGCACCCGAGTCACACCGTGTGTCCGCCGGGGGCCGAGGGGAGGCCATTAGCGTTCGCCCCATTTGCCCCACGCGTTAGGAGTGGATTGATGAGGGTTCGTCACATCATGGGTGCTGTGGCGCTGGCCGCGCTCGCGGGTTGCTCCAGCCCGGCGCCGGCGGACAAGGCCGCCGCGCCGGCCGCGCCGGAGGCCACCGCCGCTTCGCAGGCCGCCGGCGCGCTGCCCGTGTGCGGCGAGGTGTTCGTCCCGGACCAGAAGGTCAGCGGGTTCGACGAGCAGAAGGGCTGCACCGGCAAGGACGGGACGGTTCAGTTCATCGGGGCGATCGAGTGCTCCGACGGGACGAAGCTGTGGCCGGTGGACGCCAGCACCGGCGCGCCGACCGGCTACGGGCGGGAAGGACAGGTCTACCGGGTGGTCAAGGGCGAGGTCCAGGCGGACAACGGCTACAAGCAGGCGTACGAGGAGTGCATGAAGGAGGCGCCCGGAGGAGCCAGCGCCGCGCCGTCCGCCGCCGCGGGGTGATCCGGGACCGTCCGAAATGGTTGGCGCGGGGCCGGGCGTACCCGTGATGATGCGCAGTCATGACGGGAATCGCCGCGCCCGAGGTGCGCATCACTGCCGGACGACTGCGCGGGAGCTGGGAGAACGGTCTGGCGGTCTTCCGCGGGATCCGCTACGCCGAGCCGCCGGTGGGGCCGCTGCGGTTCGCCGCTCCACAGGCGGCACGGGAGTGGACGGGCGTCCGCGAGGCGCTGGCCTTCGGGCCGGCCGCGCCGCAGAGTGATGTGCTCGGCACCGGCCTCCCGCCCGCTCGGGACGAGGACTGGCTGACGGTGAACGTGTGGTCGCCGGCCGTGGAGGCCGGCGCCGCACTGCCCGTGATGGTGTGGATCTACGGCGGCGGCTACGCGCTCGGTTCGGCCGGCCGGCCCGAGTACGACGGCGGGCGGCTGGCGAGCGACGGCCGGGTCGTGCTGGTGACGTTCAACTACCGGCTCGGCGTGGAGGGGTTCGCCGGGATCGCGGGGGCGCCCGCCAACCGGGGCCTTCTCGACCAGGTCGCGGCGCTGGAGTGGGTCCGGGACAACATCGCGGCGTTCGGCGGCGATCCGGGCCGGGTCACGGTCTTCGGCGAGTCGGCGGGCGGCGGCTCGGTGGCGGCGCTGCTGGCCATGCCCGCGCGGCGGGCCTGTTCCGGCGGGCGATCGCGCAGAGCGTGCCGGGCCCGTTCCTCTCCTCCGCCCTGGCCGGTGACATCGGCGCCGCCATCGCGGCTGAGCTGGGGCTTCGCGCCACCGTCGACGATCTCGCCGGGGTGGAGCCGGCGCTGCTCACCGCGGCCGGCGACTCGGTCGCCGCGGGGATCGCTGCACGGAGCCGGCGATGGGGTACGGCAGCGCACGGCTCGATCCTGTTCGCTCCGGTGGTCGACGGCGAGGTCCTGCCGGTCACCCCATGGCGGGCACTGGCGGACGGGGCCGGCCGGGGCGTCGACCTGCTGGCCGGGCACACCCGGGACGAGCACCGGCTGTTCGCCTTCCTGGGTGGTGTGCTCGGCCGGGTGACGCCGGAGCAGGCCGCGACGGCGTTGTCGATCTTCGCGCCGGGGCGGTACGACCTCGCCTACCCGGAGGCCGGACCGGACCGCCTCCACGAGCTGGTGCACTCCGACTGGCTGTTCCGGATGCCGTCGCTGCATCTCGCCGAGGCGCAGGTGGCCGGTGGCGGGCGCGCGCACCTCTACGAGCTCGCGTGGTCCGCGCCGGGGATGGGTGGCGTGCTGGGCGCCTGTCACGGCCTGGACGTGCCGCTGGTCTTCGGCAATCTCACCGAGGGGCAGCCGGCCATGCTGCTCGGCTCACCCCCGGGCGCGGGCGCGGCGGAGCTGTCCGCGCAGATGCGCTCGGCGTGGACACGGTTCGCGGCCGACGGCGATCCGGGCTGGGCCGGTTATGACACGGCGGGACGGCTCACCCGGGTCTTCGACGATGCGGCGGCCGTCGTCCCGTACCCCGAAGAGGCCTCTCGGGTCCTCTGGCGGGGACATTCCTTCGACCCGTTGCCGCTGCTGGACGTGTGAGGGGCGAGTCAGTCCAGGTTGTCCCGCGTGTAGGCGCGGGACTTGACGAAGAAGTCGATGTCGTCCCAGGGGTGCTCGGTGATCCAGTCCTCGCCGATCGCCTCGTACAGGCTCCAGGCCGGCTTGTGGAAATCGCCGTAGGTGAGGGCGAAGGCGAAGTTGTTCCAGGCGATCGGGGTGAGCAGCGTCTCACGGTAGTCGTCGTGCCAGACCGACAGCTGGGAGGCGTCCCAGATGTCGTCCATCACCTTCGTGGACTCGTAGTAGGTGAGGTCCAGGGTGCGGTCGGGCTCGCCGGGCTTCCTGGACTTCGCCAGATTCCACGTGTGGGCGCGATGGGCCAGCACCATCAGGGCCGGGACGTGGGTGGCGGGACAGGCGATCGCGCGGGTACGGGCGAAGTCGAACATCGCGGCGGTGTTGCCTCCCCAGTCGGGGCGCAGGCACCAGAGCATCTCCTCGTGGCCGTACCAGTGTGCGGGGTCGACGGCGATCAGGCGCTCGAACCGTCGCCACCGCTCCACCAGCGGCAGGTGCAGGGCCCGGCTCGCCTCCAGCTTGTACACCCAGGCGTCGGCGTCGGCGGGGCTCCGGTCCAGCACCTCGTCCAGGAGTTCCTCGGCCCGTAGCAGGTGGTCCTTCATGATCGTGCGGTCGTCGTCGGTGGCCGTGCCGTCGGTGGCGGCGCCGGGCAGCTCCCAGGACCAGCTGACCATGTGGACGGCCTTGATCAGGAGCGGGAGAACGGAATCGGGCTCCTCGCGGATGATCCCGTTGATCCACTTCTCGATGCCCAGGGTGCCGGCGGCCACCCGCACGTAGTAGGAGCGGTGCTCCGGGTCGGCGGTGGAGAGGATCGCCCGGGCCGTGTCCCAGTCGCGTTTGCGCAGCACGAAACGGAGACGTTCAGCGTCGGGGTCGCCGAGGAAGTGGCAGAAACCGGGAGGTTCCTCAGCGGCTTTGCGGAATGGCCACACGGGCGGAGCGTAGCCCGACGGGTGATCGATTTCAGCCTTCCCACCGCTGTGGGCACGGTTCGATCCGGTCCCGGCGCCGGCCGCGGTTTGACAGGTGACCATATGGTCACATAACTTAGCGTCATGACGGACGACGATCGGGTGTTCAGAGCTCTGGCCGACCCGAGCCGCCGGTTCCTGCTCGACCTGCTCTTCGCCCGTGACGGCCGCACGCTGACGGAGCTGGAGGGCGAGCTGGAGATGACCAGGTTCGGCGTCGCCAAGCATCTGCGGGTGCTCGAGGAGGCGGGTCTCGTCGTCGTGCGCCGTTCCGGCCGGGAGAAATTGCATTACCTCAACCCGGTGCCGATCCGGCAGATCCATGACCGGTGGATCGACAAGTTCACCGAGCAGCACGTCACCGCACTGATCGATCTCAAGCACACGCTGGAGGAAGAGTCATGAGCGACACCCAGGTCTTCCGTATCTGGATCAAGGCGCCGGCCGAAAAGATCTGGCAGGCGATCACCGACCCGGAGTGGACGGCGAAGTATGCGTACCAGGCGCCCCAGTTCTACGAGCTGACGAAGGGCGGCCGGTTCTACTCGACCGCCACCCGGGAGATGAAGGACTACGCGACGGCCGGCGGGTTCGAGCTGCCCGAGATCATCATCGACGGCGAGGTGCTGGAGGCCGAGCCGCCGCGGCGCCTCGTGCAGACGTGGCGGATGCTGATGGACCCGACCACCGGGGCCGAGCCGTTCACCACGCTGACGTATGAGATCGAGGAGGCCGGCGCCGGGGTGCAGCGGCTCACCATCACCCACGACACGCCGGGCGCGCCAGCCACCGCCGCGATGGTCCGCGGCAACCCGGAGGCCGGCGCCGAGGGTGGCGGCGGATGGGCCTGGGTCCTCAGCGATCTCAAGTCACTGCTGGAGACCGGCAAGACCATGGCCGCCGCGTAGGCGCCCGGCCGGGGCCAGCCCGTGCCGCACCGGCGCGGGCTGGCAGACTTGCCGGGTGAGCGACGGGGAGTTGGAGACGTACAGTCTCGTCGAGCTCGCCGTCGATCGGCTGCGGCGAGACATCCTGAGCGGCCGGACCGATCCGGGCGAGCGGCTGGTCGAGGAGCAGCTGACCCGCCGCCTCGGGATCAGCCGGGCGCCGCTGCGGGAGGCCATGCGGCAGCTCGCCGAGCAGGGCCTGGTCGAGCACATCCCGCGGCGTGGCGCACGGGTCGCCACGCTCTCCGACGACGACGTGCGCGAGCTGTATGAGGTGCGCGACGTCCTGGAGCGGCACGCCGTGACGACCACTCCCCCGGGCCGCGATCTGAGCCGGCTGCGGTCCGCTCTCGAGTCGATCCGTAAGGCGACCGAGACCGACGACCGGCTGGAGCTGGCCAACGCGCACCGGCGGTTCCACGTCGAGGTGGTGGCGCTGAGCGGCAACCGGCAGCTCACCGGGCTGTACGAGTCGATCCTGGTGCGGATCCAGCTCTACATGGCGGTCAACATGCGGCGCGAGGCGGAGACCGCCCGCGCGGAGGACGGGGTGCTGCGGCACGAGCGGTTGTTCGCCGCCGCCGAGCACGGTGACGCGGCGGCGCTGCTGGAGGCGCTGAGCGGTCACGGAGCGCGCACCTATCTGAACTGACCACGTCTACGGACCGCCCGGGTTCGCGGACCACGCGCGTTCGCGGACCGCCCCGGCTCGCGAACTGCCCGGGTTCGCGGACCACGAGGGTTCGCTGACTGCCCGCGTCGCCGAACTGATCACCGCCGCGCGGACAGGCTGGGACAGCAGCGGGAAATCACGCCGTTACACGACGTGGTCCTCGATGAAACAGAATTGTCGACAATCGACGATGTGGACGGACACGAGGATGCGGTCTGGATCAGCCGGTTCGATGCGAGTGAGCTGCACCGACGCGCGGCCGCTGTCGATCCGGGGCTACCGCTGGCCGGGGTCACGTTCGCGGTCAAGGACAACATCGACGTGGCGGGGCTGCCGACCACCGCCGGGTGCCCCGACTTCGCCTATCTGCCCGAGCGGAACGCGCCGGTCGTGCAGCGGCTCGTCGACGCCGGGGCGCTGGTGGTCGGGAAGACGAATCTGGACCAGTTCGCCACCGGGCTGACCGGGACACGATCGCCGTACGGGGCGCCGGCGAGCGTCTTCGGCGGCGGGCTGATCTCCGGTGGATCGAGCTCGGGGTCGGCGGTCGCGGTCGCCGACGGCTCGGTGGACTTCGCGCTCGGCACCGACACCGCCGGGTCGGGGCGGGTTCCGGCGGCGTTCAACGGGATCGCCGGGATCAAGCCGACCCGTGGGCTGCTCAGCACGCTCGGGGTGGTGCCTGCCTGCCGGTCCCTGGACTGCGTCTCGGTTTTCGCCCGGGAGCTGTCGCTGGCCGATCGCGTGATGCGGGTCGCGCGCGGGTTCGTACCCGAGGATCCCTGGTCGAGAAGAGCGCCGCGGGAGGCGCGGCCGGCCGGGCGACCCCGGGTGGGCGTCGCGGCGGGTCTCGACTTCTTCGGCGACAGTGGGCAGGAGAAGGCCTACGCGCGGTTCGCCGGTGACGTGACCGTGGACGTCGGGCCGCTGCTGGAGGCCGGCGACCTGCTCTATCGCGGGCCGTGGGTGGCCGAGCGGCTGGCTGATCTCGGCGAGTTCCTCACGGCGCGCCCGGAGTCGGTGCTGCCGGTGACCCGCCGGGTGCTGGAGACCGGGCTCGGGTTCACCGCGGCCGACGCGTTCCGGGCCCAGCACCGGCTGCAGGAGCTGCGAGCCGCCGCGGACCGGATGTGGGAGCGGATCGACGTTCTGGTGCTGCCGACCGTCGGCACCACGTTCACGCACGACGAGATCGCCGCGGACCCGATCGGCCGGAATCTGATCCTGGGCCGCTACACCCAGTTCGCGAATCTGCTGGACATGGCCGCGGTGACGGTGCCGAACGGGTTCACCGAGGAGGGGCGGCCGGCCTCGCTGACGTTGTTCGGGCCGGCGTTCAGCGACGACCTGCTGATGGCGCTGGCGCGGTCGCTTCCGCCGGAGGAGCGATGACCGTCGGCCGCACCCGAGACCTCACCGCCGGCGGCGGCCGGCGGAACCATCGCCTGAAGGGAACTGACACATGACCGCACGCATCGGCCCGGTACCCGCGAATCCTTATCCCTGGCCCTACGACGGCTCGGTTCCGGTGGACCGGACCGCGCTGCTCTGCATCGACTGGCAGACCGACTTCTGCGGGCCCGGCGGCTACGTCGACTCGATGGGCTACGACATCGAGCTGACCCGGGCCGGGCTGCCGGCCACCGCGAAACTGCTGTCCCACGTCCGTGAGCTGGGCATGCTCGTGATCCACACCCGGGAGGGCCACGACCCCGACCTGTCCGACCTGCCGGCCAACAAGCGGTGGCGGTCCGCGCGGATCGGGGCGGAGATCGGTGGCCCGGGGCCGTGCGGCCGGATCCTGATCAAAGGTGAGCCGGGGTGGGAGATCGTGCCCGAGGTCGCCCCGGCGCCCGGCGAGGTCATCGTCGACAAGCCGGGCAAGGGCGCCTTCTACGCGACGAATCTGGATCTCGTGCTCCGTACCCATGGCATCACGCATCTGATCCTGACCGGCATCACCACCGATGTCTGCGTGCACACGACCATGCGTGAGGCCAACGACCGTGGCTACGAGTGCCTGATCCTCAGCGACTGCACGGGGGCCACCGATCCGTCCAACCACACCGCCGCGCTGCACATGGTCACCATGCAGGGCGGCGTCTTCGGCTGCGTCGCCACTTCGGACGACGTGATAGCGGCAACGGGAGGATGACTTGCCTACTGTCGACGCTCAACCCGGACCCTTCACCTTCCAAGCACACGAGACCGCGCTGGTCGTCATCGACATGCAGCGGGACTTCCTTCTGCCCGGCGGTTTCGGCGAGTCGCTCGGCAACGACGTCGCCGAACTCCGGCGCACCATCGCACCGCTGACCGCGTTGATCAACGCCTGGCGGGCGGCCGGACTGCCGATCATCCACACCCGCGAGGGCCACCTGCCGGACCTCTCGGACTGTCCGCCGGCGAAGCTCAAGCGGGGGCCGATGATCGGCCAGGAGGGCACGTTCGGCCGCATCCTCATCCGCGGCCAGTACGGCCACGACATCATCGACGAGCTGAAACCGGCCGAGGGCGAACCGGTGGTCGACAAGCCCGGCAAGGGCGCCTTCTACGCCACCGATCTCGACAAGATCCTGGACAACGACGGCATCAAGTCCCTGGTCGTCACGGGGGTCACGACCGAGGTGTGCGTGCACACGACGGTTCGTGAGGCGAACGACCGCGGCTACGAGTGCCTGGTCCTGGCCGACTGCGTCGGCTCCTACTTCCCTGAGTTCCAGCAGGTCGGCCTCAAGATGATCGCCGCCCAGGGTGGCATCTTCGGCTGGGTCGCCGAATCCCCCGCACTGATCGCCGCGATTCAGGAGTGACGACATGACCGCCACCACAGCCGCTCCGGCGGCCAAACTGCCCCACTGGGTCCGGGGTGACACCAACGCCTTCTTCGGCTTCGGCGTCAACGTCCTGGTCAATGTGCTCACCCTGACCGGCCTGTGCCTCGGCGTGATCCAGATGCCGGCCGGCGACGTCTTCGGCGTGATCCTGCCGGCGCTGGGCATCGCCCTGGTCGCCGGGAACATCTACTACACCCTGCTGGCCCGGCGGCTGGCGGCACGGGAGAACCGGACCGACGTGACGGCCCTGCCGTACGGCCCGAGCGTCCCGCACATGTTCATCGTGATCTTCGTGATCATGCTGCCGATCTACCTGACCACGAAGGACCCGATCGCGGCGTGGACGGCCGGCATCGCGTGGGCCTTCATCATCGGCGTGATCGTGCTGATCGGCGCGTTCGTCGGCCCGTACATCCGGAAGTACACGCCACGGGCCGCGCTGCTCGGCACCCTGGCCGGCATCTCGATCACGTTCATCTCGATGAACCCGGCCGGCAACATGTGGAACTACGCGTGGATCGCCCTGCCGGTCCTCGGGCTGCTGCTGATCGGCCTGCTCACCGACGTGAAGCTGCCCTTCAACTTCCCGATCGGGCTGGCCGCGCTGCTGGTCGGCACGGCGATCGGCTGGATCGGCGGGGCCATGTCGGTGCCGGACGTGCAGAGCGCCGCGCGGGACATCGCGTTCGCCTTCCCGCACCTCAAGGTCGACCTGCTGATCGACGGGCTGAAGGACATGGCGCCGCTGCTGGCCACCGCGATCCCGCTGGGGGTCTACAACTTCACCGAGGCGATGACCAACGTGGAGAGCGCCGCCACCGCGGGCGACCGGTACAACCTGCGCAGCGTGCTGCTCGCCGACGGGGCGGGCGCGGTGATCGGCTCGTGTCTCGGGTCGCCGTTCCCGCCGGCGGTCTACGTGGGGCACCCGGGGTGGAAGGCGGCCGGTGGCCGTACCGGATATTCGATGGCGACCGGCGTGGTGATCGCCCTGCTCTGCTTCTTCGGACTGTTCGGGCTGCTCGGCGCGATCTTCCCGACCGCGGCGATCGTGCCGATCCTGCTCTACATCGGCCTGCTGATCGGCGCGCAGGCGTTCCAGGCGACGCCGCGGGCGCACGCCGCCGCGGTGGTGGCCGCGCTCATCCCGAACATCGCGTCCTGGGCGACCGGCCAGATGGACAACGCGCTCGCCGCGGCCGGGACGACAGCGGCGCAGGTCGGGACGGAGGCGCTGGCCGGGGCGGGGGTGGTCTACGACGGCCTGAAGACGCTCGGCGAGGGCGCGATCCTGGCCGGCCTGGTGCTCGGCGCGATCGTCGCGTTCATCATCGACAAACGGTTCTGGCACGCCGCGGTCTTCTCCGCCGCCGGCGCGGTCCTCACCTTCGTGGGCCTCATCCACGCCGAGAAGGTGCAGTTCAACGCGGACGGGCCGGTCTCGCTCGGCTACCTGTTCCTCACCGCGGTCTGCGTGGCCTTCGCGCTGACCCGGCCGGTCCCCCGGATCCCGGAGCCCGAGGAGGCCTCACTCGAAGAGCCGGCCCCGGTGGCCTGATGGAACGCGACCTCCCGGAGGTGATCGCCCAGGTCACCGAGGTGTTCGAGGCCTACGAGCGGGCGCTGGTCGCCGACGACGTCGACACGGTCATCGGCTTCTTCGCCGCCGAGGCGATCCGGTTCGGCATCGCCGACCAGCAGGCCGGCATCGAGGAACAACGCAGGTGGCGGCAGACGCAGGGCGGTCTGCCGCCGGGCCGCCGGCTCAAGGACACCACCATCAGGGGGTACGGCCAGAGCACCGCCGTAGTGACGACACTGTTCGGATACCCCGGCAGCGACGTGCTGGGACGCCAGTCGCAGACGTGGGTCCGGCTGCCCGAGGGCTGGCGCATCGTGCACGCCCACGTGTCCGAGCCGGCCGCTCAGCCCACGTAACGCCGCGCGGTCGACCGCCGCTGTGCCTCGTCCAGCCGGCCCAGACGGGCCTCCACCACGGCCGGGCGGGGCCGGCGGTCGGCCAGCAGCCAGCCCAGCCCGCGGACCGCGTCGACCGCGCCGAGCAGCGAGGTGCGGTCGCGCGGCACGGTCCGGGCCAGGAACAGGGTGCGGCGTACGGCCGGGACGAGCGGCCGCCGCAGCCAGGTGAACCACAGCGTGTTGCGCAGCCCGACCCGGCGCCGGTGGGTGCTGTCGCGCAGCCGGGACGCCCGGTGGTGCACGGTCAGCTCCTCCAGGTAACACAGCTCCCAGCCGGCCGCGATCAGGTCGGTGGCCAGCAGCTCCTCCTCGCCGCCCAGCCACAGCCGCTCGCTGAACCCGCCGGCCCGGACGAACGCGTCCCGCCGCACCACCGACGCGCCGGCCAGGAAACTGCCGAGCGCCGGGCCGGGCAGCCAGTCCGGGGCGGGCACCGGCGAGTCGCGCAGCTCGGTGACGATCGGGTCCTCGGCACCGGACGGCTCGACCACGATGCGGGCGTTCACCAGCGCCAGGCGTGGGCAGTCGTCGAGGACGTCGGCGGCGCGGGACAGGTCGCCGGGGCTCCACCAGGTGTCGTCGTCACAGAAGGCCACGTACGGCGTGCTGGTGCGGCGTACCCCGATGTTGCGGCCGACCGCACCGAGATTCTCGGGCAGGGCGACCACCTCGACCTCCGGGAAACGTTCCCGGACCGCGTCCGCGGTCCCGTCGGCGGAGCCGTTGTCGACCAGCACCACGTGCGGTTGTTCCGGCAGCTCGCGCAATCGGCCCAGACAGGCCAGCGCCTCCTCGCGTCGCTGCCAGGTGATGACGACGACGCTCACTCGTGAGTCCCCCATGGCGGGCGGCATACCCGTAATCGGGTTATCCGCACGTCTTCCGGGAATGCGGAGAACATCCGACCCGACCGTGGAGGCAATGACGTGAACCCGCGTGACCTTTACCCCAAGCCCGCGCTCGACGGCGGCGACCAGCAGCCGCCCGGCCTCACCTCGGCCATGCCGGACCGGCCGGATCACGGCGAGGAGAGCTACCGCGGCAACGGCAAGCTGACCGGCCGCAAGGCGGTCATCACCGGCGGCGACTCCGGGATCGGCCGGGCCGTGGCGATCGCGTTCGCCCGGGAGGGCGCCGACGTGCTGATCTCCTACCTGCCGGAGGAGGAGTCCGACGCGGCCGACACCGCACAGTGGATCGAGAAGGCCGGCCGCAAGGCGGTACGGCTGCCCGGCGACATCCGTGACGAGGCGCACTGCCGGACGATCATCGAGACGGCACGCGCCGAGCTCGGCGGCATCGACATCCTGGTGAACAACGCCGCCTACCAGATGGCCCAGCCGGGCGGGATCACCGAGATCACCGACGAGCAGTTCGACCGGGTCATGAAGACCAACCTGTACGCGATGTTCTGGCTGTGCCGGGCCGCCGTGCCGCACCTGCCGCCGGGCGCCGCGATCATCAACACCGCGTCGATCCAGGCATACCAGTCGTCGAGCGCGCTGCTCGACTACGCCACCACCAAGGGCGGCATCGTGGCCTTCACCAAGGCGCTCGCCGAGGACCTGGCCGAGCAGGGCATCCGGGTGAACGCGGTCGCGCCCGGCCCGATCTGGACGCCGCTGATCCCGGCCACCATGACGGAGAAGAAGGTCGAGTCCTTCGGCGGCGACACCCCGCTCGGGCGGGCCGGCCAGCCCGCCGAGCTGGCCGCCGCCTACGTCTACTTCGCCGCTCAGGACTCCAGCTACACCACCGGCGAGGTGCTCGGCATCACCGGTGGCAAGCCGGTCAGCTGACCCGTCACCGGAACAACGCGGACACCCACTCGATCGCGTCGACCACCCAGGTGGTCTGGCGCAGGAAGGCGACCCCGACACCGGCCAGGAAGACGCCGGTCACCATGTGCGCGCCGCGGGCGGTGTGCCGCACCCGGCCCATCCGCTGCTCCAGCACCAGCCGGCCGACCAGGCGGGCCAGCGCGAACACGCCCACCGCGACGACCAGCGACACCAGGAAGATGATCAGCGGGCCGCCGAGGTCGCCGCCCTCGGAGATCGCCCAGATGCCCCAGCCGACGAAGGCGAACAGCACCGCGGCGCTGCTCCACTCGCCGCCGCGGCGCCACTGGCTCATGTGCCAGCCGAGGCTGCGCTGCGGGCGCTCCCGGTAGTGCTCCTCGGGCCAGCCGGTGCCGGTCGGCTCGTGCCCGGCGCGGAACTGCTCGGTGCGCTGGGTCGGCTGCCCGACCCGGGCCCGGCCCTGGCTGAACGGGGACCGATCGGGCGCCGGGGCAGGCCCCGGCGAGGTGGGTGCGTGCGGGGCCGGCACCTGCGCGGTGGCGGCGCTCTCCGGGGTCGTCTGCCTGGTCGGCTGATCGGCCCACGGGTCCTGCGGCGGCATGTCGAGCGTCCGCTCGGACCACTGCGGTTGCTCCGGCATCATTCCCCTCCCGGCTGCGGTCGCCGGCCGGCGACGACTTCGAGCGTAGCGAGCCAACAAATCGGTCGCCGCAGCACACAGCAGTCCGTTACACACAGCTTATGAAGGATGAGATACAACTGCGCCCCGCCGCCGGCGACGACTTCGCACCGATCTTCCAGCTCCTCAGCACGGTCTTCCACGAGGAGATCGACGGGGAGCTGCGCGATCTCGAGGGGGTGGTCTACGAGCGGGACCGCTCACTGGTCGCCGACGACGCCGGGCTGGTGGCGGGGCATGTCCAGGCCTTCAGCCGTGACCTGACCGTGCCCGGAGCGGTGATCCCGGCAGCGCACGTCTCCGGCGTCGGGGTGCTGCCCACCCACCGGCGGCGCGGGCTGCTGACCCGGATGATGCACCGGCAGCTCCGCGAGATCGCCGACGCCGGTCGCGAGCCGGTGGCGATCCTCTGGGCCAGCGAAACCTCGATTTATCCCCGATTCGGGTACGGTCCGGCCGCATCCCGGCTCCATCTCAACATCATGAATCGTGAGGTACGTCTCCCCGCCCCGCCGCCGGAGCCGACCGGCCGGCTGCGGATGGGCGACCCGGGCGACCTGCACGCCGAGATGGCCGCGGTGTACGAGCGCCTGCGGCCGGACCGGGTCGGCTGGTCCAGCCGCGACGACAACTGGTGGAAGTGGGTCCTCGGCGACCCGAAGGACCATCGGGACGGCGCCACCAAGCGCTACGCCGTGGTGCACGAGAGCCCCGGCGGCCCCACCGGCTATGCGCTGTGGCGGGTCAAGGACGACTGGAACAGTCACGGCCCGAGCGCCGAGGTCCAGGTGCGTGAGGTGGTCGCCGCGGACCCGGAGACGTATCTGGCGCTCTGGCGGTTCCTGCTCGGTATCGACCTCACCCGCAGCGTCACCATGCGGCTCGCCGCCGTCCAGGAGCCGCTGCTCTACCTGGCCGACGAACCCCGGCGGCTCGGCGCCACCTACGGCGACGGCCTGTGGGTACGGGTGATCGACGTGCCGGCGGCACTGGCCGCCCGGCGGTACGCCACCGACGTCGACGTGGTCCTCGAGGTGACCGACCCGATCCTGGCCGGGAACACCGGGCGCTGGCGGCTCACCGGAGGACCGGACAAGGCGACCTGCACCGCGACCACCGACCCGGCCGACGTGGCCCTCTCGGTGACCGATCTGGGCGCCGTCTACCTGGGCGGCACCGCGCTCAGCGCGCTCGTCGCCGCCGGACGGGCCCGCCTGCTGACCGGGAACGATCCGACCGTAGCCCTCGGCTGGAACCGGCTGCCGAGCCCGACCGAGGTGTTCTGAGCGACCGTGACGACGGTACCGTCGGAGCCATGGGCCAGCCCGAACGCCGACGCCGCCGTGTGCGTCCCTCCTCGGCGTCCACCGAGACGACCACCGCCGAGGCGGCTGCCGACGCACCCGCCGCCCCGGCCGCGGCTGTTCCCGCGCCTGCGCCACCCGTCGCCGCACCACCCGCTCCGTCGGGGCCTCCCGCGCCGTCCGGGCCGCCCGTCGCCGTTCCCGCACCGCCGATGGGCGTCCCCGCGCCGCCACTGGCTGTCCCCACCCCGCCCACGGCCGTCCCCGCACCACCCGCCGGCGTTTCCACGCCGCCCGTGGCTCCTCCCGCGCCACCAGTGGCTGTCCCGGCGCCGCCTGTGGCTGTTCCGGCGCCACCTGTGGCTGTCCCGGCGCCGCCTGTGGCTGTTCCCGCGCCGCCTGTGGCTGTTCCCGCGCCGCCTGTGGCTGTTCCCGCGCCGCCTCATCATCCGCCGGTGCCGGGGCCTCCGCCGGTTCCCGGTCCGCCTGGCGGGGCGCCACCTGTGCCGGCGCCCCCACACGCTCCGGCCCCGGCCGTGGTGACGCCGGACGGGACGCCCGGTGACCGGTCGACCGGTCGGCCCAGCCGCGGCGGCATGCCGAAGCGGGCCGGGGCGGGCGGCAACGAGGACCGGGAGTCCGAGCGCGGGCTCCGTGGCCTGGTGGGCTCGGGGTCGTCACAGGTCAGCGTGGGTGCGGCGCTGCGTGCCCGGGACGCGTCCCGGCCCACTGACGAGGATTTGGCCGCCGCCGAGCGCGATCTGCCGATCATCCGGCGCAACTGGCTGCCCCGCGAGGAACTGCCGCGCCGCTGAGGGTCTCGAGGCCGAACCACGGCTGGAACCGACCGGACGGAGCCGGCCAGAGCCCGCCGGAGACGATCCGCCCGCCTCCGACGCCGGGCGGACTCGCGGGACCAGGCGGACTCGCGGGACCAGGCGGACTCGCGGGACCAGGCGGACTCGCGGGACGCACAAGACGGCCGGGCGGACGAGACGGCCGGGCGGACGAGACGGCGGCGGGCCGACGGGGGCGGGCCGACGGGGGCGGGCCGACGGGGCGGCCGGCTGCCCGGAGGGCGGCCGGCCGTGTGGTGCGGGTGGGATCAGTCGGTGGCCGTCGAGGACGGCAGCTCCGGCAGTTCGCGAGCGACCTCGTAGTCGGCGAGCTGGGCGATCCGGCGGGCGTGCCGGGGGTCGCCGGAGAACGACGTCGCGATGAACGCCTCGACGAAAGCGGTCGCCTCGTCCAGGGTGTGCTGGCGGGCGCCGATGGCGATCACGTTGCTGTCGTTGTGCTGGCGGGCCAGTTCGGCGATCTCGGTTTTCCAGACGAGGGCGGAGCGGACGCCGGGGACCTTGTTGGCCGCGATCTGCTCGCCGTTGCCGGAGCCGCCGATCACGATGCCGAGCGAGCCGGGGTCGGCGACCACCTTCGCGCCGGTGTGGAAGCAGAACGCCGGGTAGTCGTCCTCGGCGTCGTAGACGTGCGGTCCGACGTCCACCACGTCGTGCCCCTGCTTGGCCAGGTGGTTCACGAGGTGGTTCTTCAGCTCGAAGCCGGCGTGGTCGGAACCCAGGTAGAGACGCATGGCAGAAGTCTTTCAGAAGGTGAGGGCCGAACGCAGGGCGGACGCCACCTGGTCAGCCGCGGCACGCGCGGCGTCGATGGTGGCCAGTTTGCGGGCGAAACCGTGGTTCACACCCATGTAGCGGGTGTGCACCACCGGGACGCCCGCGGCGATCAACGCGTTCGCGTAGTCGGCGCCCTCGTCGCGGAGCGCGTCGTACTCGGCGGTGATCACCAGGGTGGGCGGCATCCCGGACAGGTCGGCCACCGCGAGCGGCGACACGTCCGGGGTGAGCCGGCGCACCGGGTCGGGGACGAACGTCTCCCAGGCCAGTCTCATCGAGGCCCGGTCCAGCCCGTACTGCCCCACCTCGTCATACGACTCGGCGGAGGTGAGCGGGTCGAGGGCCGGGTAGATGAGCACCTGGAAGTCGAGCGGGGTGGCCGCGTCACGCTGGCGGCGGGCGGTGACGGTGGCGAGCTGGCCGCCCGCGCTGTCCCCGCCGATCGCCAGCCGGGAGACGTCCACGCCGAGGCCGGCGCCTTCCCGGCGCAGGTACGACAGGACGGTCTCGGCGTCCTCGATCGCGGCCGGGAAGACGTGCTCGGGGGCCAGCCGGTAGCCGGCCGACACCACGGCGCAGCCTGAGCGGTCGGCGACCCGGCGGCAGAACCGGTCCACGGTCTCGATGCTGCCGTAGCACCAGCCGCCGCCGTGCAGGTAGACCAGCACCGGGGCGCCGGCCCTGGTGGCGTAGAGGCGGCAGGGCACACCGTCGGCGTCGAAGTCGGCGACCACCGGCAACGGCAGCGCCGGGCCGGTCTCGGCCTCGTTCGACTCCTCCATCGCGGCCCGGACGCCGAGCAGCCGCTGGTACGGGTCGGCGGCGAGCTCCGAGGGGCTGGGCCGCCGCCGGAGCTGGGCGGCGGCCTCGACCTGTGGGTGCAGCATCAGCGGACGTCGGCGACGACCAGGCCGCCCCGCGCCTTGGGGGTGAACCAGGTGCTCTTGCGTGGCAGCTTGAGCCGCTCCAGGTTGACCTCGACGAAGTCGTCGACGGTCACCGGCGCGATCAGGATCGCCAGCTCGGCGCGGCCGGCGTCGACCTCGCCGCGCAGCCACTCGACCGGGTAGTCGCCGCCGATGTAGGAGATGCGCTTGTCGCCCGCGTCCAGGCCGAGCGCGTCACGCAGCAGGACCCGCTCGACGAGGGCGTGATCCAGGTTCTCCACCGAGGTGCCGGCCGGGTCGGACGGGAGACCGACCGCGAACGAGCGCGCGTAGCCGTACAACTCGATGGTGCCCTTGATCGGAAGCTGCGCGACGCGCGGCAGCTCGGTGACCGTCGCTCCCGCCGCGCGAAGGCGCTCGAGAAGCTCGTCGAGCGACGCCGGCAGCTCGCTGACCAGCCGGTTGTAAGGCTGGATGAAGACCGACGCCGGGGTGGTGACGACGGCCAGGAAGCGCTCCAGGCCGCCGGTCTGCGCGGCGAGGCTGCGGTGGTTGCCGTCGGCGACCACCAGCTCGCCGCCGCCGGCCAGGGCGAGCAGGCGATCCTGCAG
Organism: Actinoplanes philippinensis; assembly: GCF_900113015.1. Classification (GTDB taxonomy): domain Bacteria; phylum Actinomycetota; class Actinomycetes; order Mycobacteriales; family Micromonosporaceae; genus Actinoplanes; species Actinoplanes philippinensis. Next base: position 190,078 of record NZ_FONV01000015.1, on the reverse strand, counting down.
CTCACCGGGGCCGACCGGCCAGATCGCATGGGTACGCCCGGAGCCGTCCACGTCGGTGGCGGCCGGCGCCCCGGCGGCGTCGGTGGCCTCGGCGAGCGCCGCGTGCAGCTCCTCGCCGCGCCCGGTCTGCAGCAGCAGCACCGGGGAGAGCAGCGCACCCACGGCCTCGGCGAGAGCGACACGCTCGCGCACCTTGCTGATGAAGACGTCCTCGTTGCGGATGACCAGGCCGGGCTCGTCGGCGCTGGTGGAGATCTGGCCGGTCTCGACCATGCTCCACAGGCCGTAGGCGGGCGCCTCGCCCGGCGCCGTTATCCGGTAGAGCACCACGACGTGCTCAGCCTGCCGGTATTTCTCCTCGGCCTGGTCGCGCTGCAGTCGGACGACGGCGTCCGGCAGCGACTCGAGGAAGGACTTCCCGAGGGACTCGGGCGCGAGGTGCGGCATCTCCACGGCAAGCGCGCTGTGCGGGTTGCCCTTGATGATGTCGGTGATTTCGGCGTCGTCGGCGAACTCGTCGTAATTCTGGGCCCCGGTACCTCCGTTGGTGATCCAGGCCAGTTTGATCGGGTGCACGACCGTCATGGCACGCAACTTACCCGGCGAAGCTTGGGTACCTAACCACCGGCATAGCCCCCCGTGACCTGCTCAACTGTGATGTGGGGTGCGGATTCACCGGCCGTTCGGCGGGGCGTGCCGTCACGGTTACCGGCGGAGCGAGCATAATCGCCACCTCAGGAGGCAAATCGGCCCAGACTCCGCGCTGGACACTGATGCTCGTTCCGGCCGAGTTGATTTCCGGCATTACCCGCCTCCGTGTTGGATGAGGTGTAGGTCACCCCATCCAACGACGGATGACGGGCGAAGCGTTGCTTTTCTGTGCGACTACCCCCGAACAGCAACCTTCAGTCGAAGATCGGGCCGAGATCGCGGCTGCGCTTCAGCTCGTAGAAGCCGGGCGTGCCGGCCACCAGGACCACGCCGTCCCACAGCTTGCCGGCGGCCTCGCCCTTGGGGGCCGGGGTGACGACCGGGCCGAAGAAGGCGACGGTCTCCCCCGGGGTCGGCCCGGGAGCGTGGATCACCGGGGTGCCCACGTCGGTGCCGACCGGCTTCATGCCGGCGTTGTGGCTGGCGCGCAGCGCCTCGTCGCGGGCGTCGGTGTGCGCGGCGTCGGCCAGGCTCGGGTCGAGGCCCACCTCGGCCAGCGCCTCCTGGAAGAGTTTCGGGTCCTCGATGTCGTACTTCTGCAGGTGGATACGGGTGCCGAGGGCGGTGTAGAGGTCACGCAGCACGGCCGGGCCGGCGGCCTCGGCGGCGGCGATGCAGACCCGGACCGGACCCCAGCCCTTGGCCAGCAGTTCCTTGTAGGAATCGGGAAGCTCGTCGCGGCCCTCGTTGAGGACGGACAGGCTCATGACGTTGAAACGGACGTCCAGCGGGCGGACCTTCTCCACCTCCAGCAGCCAGCGGGAGGTCATCCAGGCCCACGGGCAGAGCGGGTCGAACCACATGTCGACGGTGGCACGTTGAGTCATGGCTCGATCTTCCACCTTCATCGACCCCCGGTCGGGGTGAGTTACGTCGCCGTGTCCGCATAGGCTGCGGGTAAAGCAATCAGCTGTCAGCTCGAAGGAGAGTGCACGTGGCCGGTGTTCACAACCTGACCCAGGTCGAGGCTGCGGAGCGTGGTCGATTGCTCGAGGTGACCGGGTACGACATCACCCTCGACCTGACCGACGGGCACGGCAACCCCGGCTCCGAGACGTTCAGGTCCACCACAGTGATCAACTTCCGGTGCGCCGAGCCGGGCGCGGCGACGTTCATCGAGGCGGCCGCGGTGCGGATCAACTCCGCGACGCTCAACGGCAGCCCGCTCGACATCAGCGCCTGGACCGCGGAGAAGGGCCTGGCGCTGCCCGGGCTCGCCGCGGAGAACACCCTCGTCGTCGACGGGGACTTCGGATACTCGGCGAGCGGCCAGGGGCTCCAGCGCAGTCTCGACCCGGTCGACAAGGAGGTCTACCTCTACAGCCAGTTCGAGACGGCGGACGCGCAGCGGGCGTACGCCTGCTTCGACCAGCCCGACCTGAAGAGCGTGTACACGTGGCACGTGACCGCTCCCGGGCACTGGAAGGTCGTCTCCAACATGCCGGTGGAGTCCGAGGAGGCTGCCGCGTTCGGCGCCAAGACGGTGCACTTCACCACCTCGCCGCGGATGAGCACCTACATCACGGCGATCTGCGCCGGGCCGTACCACGAGGTCCGCGACTCCCACGACGGCATCGAGCTGGGCGTCTTCTGCCGCGCCTCGATGGCCCGCTACCTGGACGCCGACGACCTGTTCCTGATCACCAAGCAGGGGTTCGACTTCTTCCACGAGAAGTTCGGCGTGCGGTACCCGCTGCCCAAGTACGACCAGCTGTGGGTGCCCGACTTCAACGCCGGCGCGATGGAGAACTTCGGCTGCGTCACCCACGCCGAGTCGCACTACATCTTCCGGTCACAGGTCACCGACTACGAGTACGAGCAGCGCGCCAACACCATCCTGCACGAGCTCGCCCACATGTGGTTCGGTGACCTGGTCACCATGCGCTGGTGGAACGACCTGTGGCTGAACGAGTCGTTCGCCGAGTGGGCCAGCCACTGGTGCAACACCGAGGCCACCCGGTTCGCCGACGCCTGGTCGACGTTCCTGTCGATCCGCAAGTCCTGGGGCTACCGGCAGGACCAGCTCTCCTCCACCCACCCGGTGTACTGCGAGATGCCGGACCTGGAGGCGGTCGAGGTCAACTTCGACGGCATCACGTACGCCAAGGGCGCCAGCGTGATCAAGCAGCTGGTCGCCTACGTCGGGCTGGACCCGTTCCTGACCGGTCTGCGCGCCTACTTCACCAAGCACGCCTGGGGCAATGCCACCTTCGACGACCTGCTCACCGAGCTGGAGACGGCGTCCGGCCGGGAGCTGCGCAAGTTCGCCGCGCAGTGGCTGGAGACGGCGCAGGTCAACACGCTGCGCCCGATCGTCGAGGTGGGGGCCGACGGGACGTACACGAGTGTCGTCGTGCAGCAGGAGGCGCCGGCGGGGTTCCCGACGTTGCGTACCCACCGGGTCGGCATCGGCCTGTACGACCTGGACGGCGACCGGCTGGTCCGGCGGGAGCTGATCGAGGCCGACGTGGCGGGCGAGCAGACCCCGATCACCGCGCTGACCGGGGTGCGGGCGCCGGACCTGCTGCTTGTCAACGACGACGACCTGACGTACGCGAAGCTGCGGCTGGACGAGCGATCGATGGCCACCCTGGTGCGGCACATCGGGGGCTTCGACTCGGCGCTGCCGCGAGCGCTGTCCTGGGCGGCCGCGTGGGACATGCTGCGCGACGCCGAGCTGGCCGCCCGTGACTACGTGGCGCTGGTGGTGGCGGGCCTGCCGGCCGAGAGCGACATCAACCTGACCACCGCCACGCTGCGGCAGGCCGGGATGTCGCTGACCAGCTTCGCCGACCCGGCGTGGGCGCCGGAGGGCTGGGCGCTGCTGGCCGGGCTGGCGCAGCGGCAGCTGGCCGCGGCCGAGCCGGGCAGTGGCTGGCAGCTGACCTGGGCCCGGGCGTTCATCACCGCGGCCCGCACCCCGGAGCAGGCGGCCGTGCTGCGCGGCTGGCTGTCCGGCGAGGCGAAGCCGGAGGGCCTGGTGGTCGACACCGAGCTGCGCTGGTCGCTGCTGCAGGCGCTGGCCGCGCTGGGCGCCGCCGCCGAGACGGAGATCGACGACGAGCTGGCCGGGGACAAGACGGCCAGCGGCGAGCGGGAGGCGGCGGTCGCCCGCGCGCTGCTGCCGACCGCGGAGAACAAGGCGCGCGTCTGGGCCGAGCTGACCGGCCCGCAGGCCCCGCCGAACTGGTTGAACCGGTCGCTGCTGCAGGGCTTCCAGAGCACCCGGCAGGTGGCGCTGACGGCGCCGTACGCGGAGAAGTTCTTCGCGGTGGTGGCGGACGTGTGGGCCCGCTCGGACAGTGAGCCGGCGCAGGAGTTCGCGACCATGGCCTACCCGGTGTTCCAGATCAGCGAGGAGACCGTGGCGCTCACCGACGCCTGGCTGGCGCAGGACGGGCATCCCGCGTCGCTGCGGCGGCTGGTGGCCGAGGGGCGCGACGGTGTGCTCCGGGCGCTGAAGGCGCGAGCCCGGGACAAGGCCGCGTCCTGACCGATGGTGATCACGGCCCGTCCCCGTTTCCCGGGGACGGGCCGTTTCACATGCCAAAACTTACCGGCGCATAACCCATCGGAAACAACTCTGTGTGAGTAGGCTGACACTCCACGGTGATGGAGGTGGCCCGTGACGACGCTGAGCCATGGCTCACCGGCGCGGTGGAATGCGCCGGGCGGCCGGTGGACCCAACCGGACCTGCAGCTCTTCCCGCAGGACGGTCACCGGTACGAGATCCTCGACGGCAGCCTGCACGTCACCCCGCCGGCGAGCACCGAGCACGACTCCGTCGTCGAGTCGATCGTCGGCACCCTGCGCGCGGCGGCCCCACCCGGCTGGTGGGTGTGCGCCCGGCTCGGCATCGAGATGGAGAGCAGCAACCTGGTGCCGGACGTGACGGTGCTCCGGCCACACTCCTCCGGCTCTATCTGGGTGGACCCGGCCGACGTCGCGCTCGTCGTGGAGGTCGAGACCGAGGCCACCCGCCGTTACGACCAGCTGCTCAAGCCGGCCGTCTACGCGGAGGCGGGCATCCCGGAGTACTGGCGGGTGGAGGCCGGACCGGTCCTGCGGACATACGCCCTGGCGGAGAGCGGCGGTTACCGGGCCGCGCGGGACGTCACGGCCGAGGAACAGGCCAGGCTGGACAGCCCCTACCCCATCCGGGTGAGCCTCGCGGCCTGGCGCTGACTCCGCCCCTCAGGGCCGGCCGGCGTGGGCGCGCTGACCTGTCGCTCAGGGCCCGCCGGCATGAGACGCGCTGATCGGCCGCTCAGGCCCGGCCGGCGTGGGACGCAAGCTGGTCGATGCCGATCATCAGGCCCCCGGCCAGGTCGCCGCCGCCGAACGACGCGGCCATCGACAGGCCGGCCAGCTTCGCATCCCGGTCGGAGATGCGCTTGCGGGCGTCGGAGCCGGTGATGATCTCCAGCTTGCGCTGCTCGGGCGAGACCGCGATCAGCACCGCGCGCCGCGGGTCGCGGGTCTGCGCGTGCAGCTTCTCCGCCGACTCACGCGACGGGTCCTCGAGCGGGCCGAGGTAGATGCTGAAGTTGAGGCCGGTCACCCGATCGGCGACACGGAGGGCCTCGTCGAGGCGGAGCAGCTGCCGGGTCGAGAACGGGCTGTCGACCGGCTGCTCGAGCGGGGTGACATCACCAACTGTCACTTGCGCCTCCTGTGGGACCGGGCCGGACGGGTGCCCCGGAGCTGTCCTCGATGATCAGCCCGGAGGAGTGGCCGTCGCCGGCCGGTGCGACCTGCTGCGGCGTAGCGGTGAACCACATGGCCGGGAAGTCGAAGGGACGACCCGGGCGGTAGCGGCGATCCGGCTTCGACCGGTCTGAACCGGCGAGCACGAGTGTCGCGATCGTCCCGATGACTGCGGCCGGAATGATCACGAAGACCAGAACGGTGCTGATTACTGACAACTCAACGCCCCCAGGCGCCAACGTTCCTCTTTATTCCGAACATCAATCACCGTAGCGGAGCGCATGTCGTCCCGGACCGTCGGGTCTCGAACCGGGGTCTCACGCCGTCGGGATCTACGCGGAATGTGCGCGGAGGTGCGAAAATCACCCTCACGCGCCGTCCGCGTACTTTCCGTCGCGGACGGCAGGAGGGGGATCCCATGCGCCTGTTCGTCCCCGCCGTCGTCGCGGGTCTCGCCTGCGCCCTGACGGGCGCCGCCCCGGCCACGGCCGCGGCCGTGTTCGTCGAGCTCAACCCCAGCACGGTGCGGGCCGGCGACGAGTTCGCGCTCCGTGCCTCGTGTGACGACAACCTCAAATCGGCGACGGTGCGGGGCGAGCCCTTCGGCTCGGTCACCGTCGAGCCGGAGTTCGGGTTCCTGACCGCGACGGTACGGGTGCCCGCCGACACCAAGCCCGGTGACTTCCCGGTCGCCCTGATCTGCCCGGAGGGCGCCGGGGCCACCAGCGTCCTGCACGTGGTGGCCAGGGTGGCGCCGTCACGCGGCCCGGCGACCGGTGGTGGCGGCACCGCCCCCGGCCCGGCGGGTCCGCTTCTGATCGGCGGGGGGCTGGCCCTGGCGCTGGCCGGGCTGACGCTCGGAGTCGTGTCGCTGCGCCGCCGGCGAGTCGGCTGAGGACCCGCCGTGGCGAGCGGGGACCAGAGACCGGCCGGCGCACGCGTGCCGGACGCCGTCGCGCGCAAGCGCCCGGCCCAGATCATCACGGCCCCGCCGCCCGGGGCCATCACCGGGCCGCTGCCGCCGACCCCGGAGATCAAGGGGCGGTCGCCGTTCCGGCTCGCGCTGCCCGGCCGGATGCCGAAACCTCAGCCGGTCCGTGGCCGCAAGGGCGGGATGATCGGGGTCGTCGCGCTGGTGATGCTCTTCCTGGGACTGTTCCTGTTCGGCCTGGGGATGGGTTTCGCCACCGGGTTCGACCTGGGCAACCTCTTCCGGGGCGCCGACGAGCCGCCGCCCCGCGCGTTCCCGGTGCTGGAGCCGAGCCGGCCGGAGAGGCTGGAGATCCCGGCGATCGGGGTGTCGGCGCCCATCCTGGAGGTGGGGCTGGCCGGCGACGGGTCGGTCGACGTGCCGCCGCTGCGACGGCACAACGAGGCCGGGTGGTTCGAGGGCGGGCCCACGCCGGGGCAGTTCGGGCCGGCGCTGATCGTGGGGCACGCGGACACGCGTACCGGGCCGTCGGTGTTTCATCGCCTCGACGAGATGCGCGCGGGCCAGCAGATCCGGGTGAGCCGGGCGGACGGGACGGTCGCGATCTTCAAGGTCAACTCGGTGGAGAAGTTCGACAAGAGCTCCCTGCCCGCCGAGCGGGTCTACGGTGACTACACCCGGCCGTCGCTGCGGCTGATGACCTGCGGCGGCAAGTGGCTGGGGGGTGAGGAGGGCTACGAGGACAACATCGTCGTCTTCGCCTCTCTGGTCGACTCCCGCGACGTCTGAGCGGTCAGGCCGCCTCCGCCTCCAGCGGGGCGGCCGGCAGGTCGAGCCAGTCCATCCAGCGAGGGTCGGGGGTACGGTGCCCGAGAACCCGCCACGCGACACCACGCGGGGCGGCCGGAGCGGCGTGCAGACGCCAGCCCAGCTCGGCCGGGGTCTTGTCACCCTTGCTGTGATTGCATTTGGCACAGGCCGCCACGACGTTGTCCCAGGCGTGCAGGCCGCCACGGCTGCGCGGGAAGACGTGGTCGATGGTCTCGGCGGAGCCCCGGCAGTAGGCGCAGCGGCCGCCGTCACGGGCGAAGATGGCCCGGCGGGAGAGGCCGACATGTGTGCGGTACGGCACCTTCACATACCGCGTGAGCCGGACGACGGAGGGAACGGGGACTGTCTGGTGGGCGCTGTGCAGGATGCCGTCCCCGTCGGAGACGCACTCGGCCTTGGCGGTGAGGAGCAGGATGGTCGCTCGACGCACCGATACGACGCACAGCGGCTCGTAGGTGGCGTTGAGAACTAACGCGGAAGAGCCAACCGTGGGTCGTATGTCAGGCATCGCGATCACCCTTCCGGTGTCAGTTGCTGTAAACCGCTCCCATAGCCCGAACGTGTGTGAGATGGGCCTCGCCGAACTAGCCCGTTGCGCCAATAGTCCCTGATGGATGACCAAATTGCGAGCAGAATCCGTAGCCGTTCGGTAAACGTCTGAGGTCTCCACCCGGCTCGACCCGGTACCTTGACTACCCGTGTTCCTTGCTACTGCTGCCACACCAGCTCCGTCCGGCTCGGCCGCCGTCTACCAGACGCCGGTCTGCACGTCCGATGCGCTCTGCAACCAGATCCTGGATTGGAGCGGCGGAAACGAATGGCTTGCCACCAGTAGCTATGTGGTCATCATCAAACCGCTCCGGATAGCCGCGATCATCCTGATCGCCCTGTTGATCCGGTGGCTCATCCACCGCGCGATCTCCCGGTTGGCCACCAGCACGTCGCGGGCCTCGATGCCCGCGCTGCTGAAGCCGCTGAAGGAGAAGGTGACGGTCACCGCCGAGGAGGGGCAGTTCATCCCCGAGCGGCGGCGGCAGCGGGCCGAGGCGATCGCGTCGGTGCTGCGCAGCTTCGTCAGCGCTGTGATATTCACCATGGCCGCGCTGCTGGTGATGGGTGAGCTCGGCTTCAACCTGGCGCCGCTGCTGGCCAGCGCCGGCATCGTCGGCGTGGCCCTCGGTTTCGGCGCCCAGAGCCTGGTCAAAGACCTGATCGCCGGTCTTTTCATGCTTCTGGAGGACCAGTACGGCGTGGGCGACACGGTCGACCTGGGCGAGGCCACCGGCGTGGTGGAGAGCGTCGGCCTGCGTATCACCACGGTCCGTGACGCGCGCGGTGTGCTCTGGTACATCCGCAACGGCGAGATCGTCCGGGTCGGCAACAAGAGCCAGGGCTGGGCGATGGTGGTGGTGGACATCCCGATCGGCTTCGTCAGCTCGGAGGAGGCGATCGCCGTGCTCAAGAGCGCAGCCGAGACGGTCGCCCATGACCCGGAGCACGAGACCGGTTTCCTGGAGCCGCCGGATGTGGTCGGTGTCGAGCAGCTGACCGTGGACGGCGCGGTGATCCGGACCATCGCCAAGACCACCGCCGACCATCAGGTCGCCATCCAGCGCGACCTGCGCCGGGCGCTGACCGAGTCGCTGGAGACGTCCGGCCTGTCCGAGCGGATCGCCGCGTCCCGGCTGCTGCCGCGCAGCGCGGTGCCGCCGTCGTGGATGGGCGGGGGCGGCGCCTCGTCACCGGAGCAGCCCGGCGGCGCGACCTAGGATGGGACGGTGAGCGCACCGACCTTCTTCGACGCCGTGGGCGGCGAGCCCACCTTCCGGCGTCTCGTCGACAAGTTCTACGAGGGGGTCGCGGAGGACCCGCTGCTCCGGCCGATGTATCCGGAGGAGGATCTGGGGCCGGCCGCCGACCGGTTCGCGCTCTTCCTCATGCAGTACTGGGGCGGCCCGACGACGTATTCCGACAATCGCGGTCATCCGCGGCTGCGGATGCGGCACGCGCCGTTCCGGGTCGACGCCGCGGCCCGCGACGCCTGGCTCAGCCACATGAAAGTGGCGGTCGACTCGCTGGGTCTGCCCGCCGAGCAGCGGGCCCCGCTCTGGGAGTATCTGGAGCGAGCGGCCTATTTCATGGTGAACGCGATGGATCCCGCGGAGCCTCCGGCCTGACAGTGTCGCGGCGGCCGATGGCTCGTTGATCGGATTGTCACTCACAATCCGGGGGAGCTCTTCCATGCGCCGTCGTCTGCTCGCAGCCGCCGCCGTCGCCGCCGTCACCGTTCCGGTGATGGCCGGCACACCACCAGCGTCGGCCGACATCCATCACCCGACGGTCGTGTCGGCGGATCCGGTGGATTTCACGCCGCACGTGCTCGACGGCACGGTGTGGTCGCTGGCGCTGGTCGGCGACACGGTGGTGGTGGGCGGGTCGTTCACGAAGGTGTCCGACGCCGCCCGGCAGGTGACGCTGGCACGCAAGAACATCTTCGCGTTCGGGCTGCACGACGGTCAGATCCGGACGTTCGCCCCGCAGGTCGACGGTGCGGTCTACTCGCTGGCCGCCGGCCCGGACCACTCGGTCTATCTGGGCGGCGCGTTCAAGACCGTGAACGGCGCGGGCCAGCGCGGACTGGCGCGGGTGTCGCTGCAGGACGGCACCCGCTTCACCTCGTTCGGCGCCCGGGTCAACTGGGGTGACGTACGAGCGCTGGTGAGCCGGGACGGCATCCTCTACGCCGGTGGCACGTTCTCGGCGGTGAGCGGGGTACGTCGCAGCGCGCTGGTCCGGCTCAACGCGCTGACCGGCGTGGTGGACCAGGGGTTCGACGCCCGGCTGGCCGCGCCCGGGCTGAAGCGGACGCGGGTCGAGCACTTCGACGTGTCACCGGACGGGCGGAAGCTGATCGCCGTCGGCGCCTTCCTGAAGTCGGGGACCGCCGCCCGCAACCAGATCGCGCTCTTCGACGTCGGCGGGCCGGGCGCGATCCTGTCCGACTGGTACACCGAGGCGTACGCCCCGACCTGCATGCAGGGGTTCGACACCTACCTGCGGCAGGTCCGGTTCTCGCCGGACGGCTCCTACCTGGTGGTGGCGGCCACCGGACGGGCGTCGTCGGCGCAGAAGCTGTGCGACTCGGCGGCCCGGTTCGAGAGCGCGCCCACCGGCCGGCAGAACCCGACCTGGGTGCAGCGGACCGGCGGGGACTCGCTGTACGCGGTGGCGATCACCGGGCCGGCCGTCTACCTGGGCGGGCACCAGCGGTGGTTCGACAACCCGTACGGCACCGACGGGAACGGCCCCGGACCGGGGGCGGTGTCACGGCCCGGCATCGGCGCCGTCAACCCGAACACCGGCAAGGCCCTGGAGTGGAATCCCACCCGGTCCCGCGGGGTCGGCGTGCGCGCCTTCCTGGTGACTCCGGACGCTCTGCTCGTCGGCTCGGACACCGACGAACTCGGCCACGAATTTCACGGCCGGCTCGGCATGTTCCGGCTGCCCTAAAGGAGTGCGCCCTCGTCGTGGAGCCAGTCCACGAAGGAGGTCGCCACGGCCGCGCCGCAGTCGAGCAGCTCGACGAGCAGCGAGTCGTGGACGCCCGCGGCGAGGGGCACCTGCAGCTCCGCATAGATCGGGAGCTGGCCGCGCTCGGTGGGGTCACCCACGTAGGCCTTGCAGAACCGGCGGGTGTGGTTCCACTCGTTGACGATGCGGTAGGCGCGGTCCGCCCAGTCCGGCGGGACCGTCGCGTGTGGCCGGGCCCGCATGACCAGGATCTCGTCCTCCGGGCCCTCCAGGGTGAACAGCACGGCGTGCCGCTCCCACATGGCCAGCAGGCTGCCCCCGCCGTCGGCGAGGAACCGGATGTCGAGCAGATCGAGCGCCTTGCCGACCCGGGCCAGTTGCACCGGCATGACCGGATCGGAAGCGCCGGTCGTGGACATATCGGACGGGACGCCGGAGCGGCTCGGCTCCCGCTGGGCCGGAACACCGACGCGAACGGTGCTCTGCACCGCAACCTCGCCGCCGCCGGCATCCGCCTGCTCGTTACCCGCAGCCGATCCCGGACGCCATGACCACCACGGCATCGTGTGCACCTCGCTCCCCAACAGACCCACGCCGGACGTTGCAGTGGATCCGAGGGCCGACGGTACCCGCACGCTTCCTGAAGGTCATCCCCCTAACGGGAGGGCGGGACCAGAAGAACGATCCACCGTCACCCTTTCGGGTGACCCACCATCGGCATAACGGTCAATTTGTGGACGCTCTGTCGCCACGCTACTCCATATGGTGCAGAAATTCCCACCCAACCACCGGCCACCCGAACCCTGGCCTCCACCGGATCCCCGTCCCGCGGGCCGAGGAAACCCATCCGGGCGACCGCCTGCACGAGTCGCTGGGAGATCCGCACCGGCTCGCCGGCATCCGGGGTGACCACCATCGCCACATGGTCGAGGAGCGCGTCCCGTACCGCCCTCTGGCCGACCGCACGCCCGGACATCCCGCCCGACGCGATCTCCCGCAGGGTCCCGGCGGCCGCCGCGGCGAGCTGCGTCAGCTCGGCGCCGGAGATCGACTCGACGGCCCGGCTCGCCGGCGGCGGAAGCGGCCAGCGCCACTGCGTGTCACGGCGCTCCGGCAGCGCGGCGCCACCGGCGGCCAGCACGGCGAGCAGGTCCGCGGCCGAGACGGTGGCATCACCCGGCCCCGGACCGGCCACCTCCCGGGTGACCAGCACCTCCCATGGAAGCCGGGCCCACAGGGCGGTCCGGCCACCGGACGAGCGGAGCCGCACCGGCGCGGACGGATCGAGCCTGGTGAGCCGCGCCAGGAACGCGCCTGCGTCGGGAACCCCGAGCAGGCCGTGCTCACTCATGACCGGTCAACGTTCATCAAGACACCTCGGTGTACGGCCGCAGAAAGTCCCGCTCGGCGTCGGACAGCCGGCGTGGATGCCCGTTGACCAGGTTGTACGGCACACAGACGGACCTGGCCCGGCTGGCGAGGACACCGTCGTCGAACAGCTCGTAGGAGACGGTGAAAGCCGCGGCACGCAACTCGGAGATCCACATCTCGATGCGGACCGGATCACCGAAGTCGACCGGCCGCAGGTAGTCGATCTCGTGCCGGGCGATGACGATGCCCTCCTCGAAGGAGCCCAGGCCGTGCGCCTTGGCCCCGACGAAGAACATCGCCACGCGCGCCTCCTCGTACAGGGTGAGGAAGCGCGCGTTGTTGACGTGCCCGTACGCGTCCATGTCGGACCAGCGCACGGGCACGTCGTAGACGAAACGACCGTCAGTCACGTGTGAGCTTGCGGTACGTCACACGATGCGGGCGGGCCGCTTCGGCGCCGAGACGGTCGACCTTGTTCTTCTCGTACGCCTCGAAGTTGCCCTCGAACCAGAACCACCGGTCCGGGTCCTCCTCGGTGCCCTCCCACGCGAGCATGTGGGTGGCCACCCGGTCGAGGAACATCCGGTCGTGGGAGATGACCACGGCGCAGCCGGGGAACTCGAGCAGCGCGTTCTCCAGGCTGGAGAGCGTCTCCACGTCGAGGTCGTTGGTCGGCTCGTCGAGCAGGATCACGTTGCCGCCGATCTTCAGCGTCATCGCGAGGTTGAGCCGGTTGCGCTCACCGCCGGACAGCACCTTCGTCGGCTTCTGCTGGTCCGGGCCCTTGAACCCGAAGGCCGCCACATACGCCCGGGAGGGCATCTCGACCTTGCCGACCATCATGTGGTCGAGACCGTCGGAGACGACCTCCCACACCGTCTTGGCCGGGTCGAGGCCAGCACGGCTCTGGTCGACATACGACAGCTTGACCGTCTCACCGATCCGCACGTTGCCCTCGTCCGGCTTCTCCAGCCCGACGATGGTCTTGAACAGCGTGGTCTTGCCGACGCCGTTCGGGCCGATGATGCCGACGATGCCGTTGCGGGGCAGCGAGAACGACAGGTGGTCGATGAGCGTACGCCCGTCGAAGCCTTTGACCAGGTCGTTGACCTCGATGACGGTGTTGCCCAGACGCGGGCCCGGCGGGATCTGGATCTCCTCGAAGTCCAGCTTCCGGGTCTTCTCCGCCTCGGCGGCCATCTCCTCGTAGCGGTCCAGACGGGACCGGCTCTTGGTCTGGCGGGCCTTGGCGTTGGACCGCACCCACTCGAGCTCCTCGGCGAGGCGCTTCTTCATCTTCGCGTCCTTGCGGCCCTCCACCGAGAGACGCGCGGCCTTCTTCTCCAGATACGTGGAGTAGTTGCCCTCGTAGCCGATCGCCCGGCCGCGGTCCAGCTCGAGGATCCAGCCGGCCACGTTGTCCAGGAAGTACCGGTCGTGGGTGATCGCCAGGACGGTGCCCGCGTACTTCGAGAGGTGCTGCTCCAGCCAGTGGACGCTCTCCGCGTCCAGGTGGTTGGTGGGCTCGTCGAGCAGCAGCAGGTCGGGCGCCTCGAGCAGCAGCTTGCAGAGCGCGACACGGCGGCGCTCACCACCGGAGAGCTGGGTGACGTCGGCGTCCGGCGGCGGGCAGCGCAGCGCGTCCATCGCGAGGTCGAGCTTGGAGTCGACGTCCCACGCGTCGAGGTGGTCGAGCTCCTCCTGGAGCTTGCCCATCTCGTCCATCAGCTCGTCGCTGTAATCGGTGGCCATCTGCTCGGCGATCGCGTTGAAGCGGTCGAGCTTCGCCTTCGTCTCGGCGACGGCCTCCTCGATGTTGCCGAGGACCGTCTTCTCCTCGTTGAGCGGCGGCTCCTGCGCCAGCATGCCGACGGTGTAGCCGGGCATCAGCCGGGCCTCGCCGTTGCTGGTCTTGTCGAGCCCCGCCATGATCTTGAGCAGGCTGGACTTACCGGCGCCGTTCGGGCCGACGACACCGATCTTGGCGCCTGGCAGGAAGCTCAGCGTCACGTTGTCGAGCACGACCTTGTCGCCGTGCGCCTTGCGCGCCTTTTCCAGGACGTAGATGTACTGGGCCACGGTGTGCCCTACCTCCGAGATCGTGGATTGTCGGTGCCGGGATCAAAGGACAATCTTTCCACCCGCCACGCCGGGGACGTTCGGCAACCCCGGGCACTTCAATCCTGAACGACGGCCTGCTCCTCGCGCGTGCCGTCGTTGTGGGTGATGACGAGCCGGTCGAGGCTGACCGTGAAGGTCGCCCCGTCGCTCGCCGTGGCGGTGAACGAGCCCGTCCCGTCGTACTGCACTCCGGCCAGGAACAACGCGGTCTTGTTCTCCACCCACGGGGCCTCCGCGCCGCCCTTGTTGGCGTGGTAGAAGAGAGCACCGCTCGCGTCCTGGCAGATCCAGATCACCGAGCGGCTCTCGGTCCGTACCCGCAGGACCTGCCGCAATTCCCCGTTCGCCCCGAATTGAGCGCCCATTTCCTGGGTACGGTCCAGGCAGGCCTGATACGCGGGGAGGAGTGACAACGTCGGCGACGGCTCGGAGACCGGCTTTCCCGAGCCGCGCCGCTCGGAGAGCAGATAGCCACCGATCAGGCCGATGATCGCGAGCAGCGCCGTGGCGATCACCACAGGGAAGAACAATGGCTGCCGTCGCTGGGAATGATCATCACGCGGGGTCACCGGCACAGGATGGCACCCCGCCCCAGCCGGGTCCATCTCCGTCGATCACGGCGGCGGACCGGAGCCGGTGAGAGAGCGGGAGCTTACACACAGTAGGCTCACGGTGGGAACAGAAACCACTCGGAGGTGTACTCAGCGTGGCCCAACGAAGTTCCTTCGTCGTCGTCGCCAACCGTCTGCCCGTGGACGAGGTCACAACGCCGGACGGTGAGAAGCAGTGGCGGCCCAGTCCGGGCGGCCTGGTCACAGCCCTGCATCCGGTCCTGGTCGAGCATCAGGGCACCTGGATCGGATGGGCCGGTGGCTCGGGAGAGGCGCCCGAGCCGTTCGACCTCGAGGGCATCCACATCCACCCGGTTCCGCTCAGCGACGAGGAGCTGGAACGCTACTACGAGGGTCAGTCCAACGCGACCATCTGGCCGCTCTACCACGACGCCGTCGAGACCCCGGTCTACAAACGGCGCTGGCGTGAGACGTACCGGGTGGTCAACCACCGGTTCGCGCAGGCCGCGGCGGAGGTGGCCGCGGAGGGCGCCACCGTCTGGGTGCAGGACTACCAGTTGCAGCTCGTGCCGTCGATGCTCCGGGAGATGCGGCCGGACCTGAAGATCGGGTTCTTCCTGCACATCCCGTTCCCGCCGATCGAGCTGTTCATGCAGATGCCGTTCCGGGCCGAGATCCTGCGCGGCCTGCTCGGCGCCGACCTGGTCGGCTTCCAGCAGCGCCTGGCCGCCCAGAATTTCGTCCGCCTCGCCCGGCACCTGCTCGGCCTGCGCTACGAGGGCCAGTCGATCCAGGTCGACGGGCGCAAGGTGAAAGCCGGCGCGTTCCCGATCAGCATCGACACCGCGGAGATGGAGCGGCTCGCCGCCGACCCGGCGGTGCAGTCCCGCGCCAAACAGATCCGGGCCGAGCTCGGCGACCCGAAAACGGTGATCCTCGGCGTCGACCGGCTCGACTACACCAAGGGCATCGAGCTGCGCCTCAAGGCGTTCCGCGAGCTGCTCGCCGACGGCAAGCTGAACATCGGCGACGCCGTGATGGTGCAGGTCGCCACACCCAGCCGGGAGCGCGTCGAGCACTACCAGACCCTCCGGGTGAAGGTGGAGCGCGAGGTCGGCCGGATCAACGGCGAGTTCGGCCGGGTCGGCACGCCGGCCGTGCACTACCTGCACCAGTCGGTCAGCAAGCAGGAGCTGGCCGCGATGTATGCGGCGGCCGACGTCATGATGGTGACCCCGCTGCGCGACGGGATGAACCTGGTCGCCAAGGAGTACATCGCCTGCCGCGGCGACACCGGCGGCGCGCTGGTGCTCAGCGAGTTCGCCGGGGCGGCCACCGAGCTGCGCCAGGCATTCCTGTGCAATCCGCACGACCCCGACGGGGTGAAGGACGCGCTGCTCCGCGCGGTCGGCGCCGAGCCGGCCGAGCTGAAACGACGCATGCGGGTGATGCAGCGCCACCTGCGGACCCACGACGTCGCACGCTGGGCGCGCTCGTTCCTCGACGAACTCGGCGTCGACGAGGGCTGAGGTCAGCGAGAGGGCGCCGGGCCGTTTCCGTCCCGGCGTCCTCCCTCAGCGGTACGGCCAACGCGCCCCCGACCCACACGGACTCCCCCACACCGCCCCACCCTTCACGCCGGGCCCCATCCCGGGCCGTTCTGCTCCGCGCCGCGTGGCCACTCGGTTCCGGCCCGGCGACCGTTCTGCTCCGCGCCGCCTGGCCACTCGGTTCCGGCCCGGCGACCGTTCTGCTGCGCGCCGCCTGGCCACTCCGCCGGGCCGGTTCGCCGGGCCACTCCGCCGGGCCGGTTCGATCCGCGCAGCCTGGTTAGTCCGTCTGGGTCGGCCCGGCGGCCGTTATTGATCAGCCAGCCGCTGGGGTGAAGGACTCCCCCACCGTGACCACCTCGCCGATCACGACGACTGCTGGTGGTCGGATGCCGGCCGTCGCGGTCTCCTCGGCGACCGCGCCCAGCGTGCTGGTCAAGGACCGCTGGTGGGCCGTCGAACCCTCCTGCACCACGCCGACCGGGGTATCCGCCGAGCGGCCCTCGGCGATCAGGCGTGCCGCGATCTTCGGGAGGTTCTTCAAGCCCATCATCACCACGATGGTGCCGCGCATCCGGGCCAGGGCCGGCCAGTCGACCAGGGTGTCCGGGTGGTCCGGTGGGATGTGACCGGAGATGACCGTGAACTCGTGTGCCACCCCCCGGTGCGTGACCGGGATGCCGGCCAGCGCGGGCGCCGCGATCGAGCTCGTCACGCCGGGCACGACGAGCACCGGGACACCCGCCTGGGCGCAGGCCAGCGCCTCCTCGCCGCCACGGCCGAAGACGAAGTTGTCGCCGCCCTTGAGCCGGACCACGAACTTCCCCTGGGTCGCCCGGTCCACCAGGATCCGGTTGATCTCCTCCTGGGCGGCCTGCGGACCATACGGGATCTTGGCGGCGTCGATCAGCTCGACCTCGGGACGTAGCTCGCCCAGCAGCATGCCGGGAACCAGCCGGTCGGCGACCACCACGTCGGCGGCCGCGAGCAGGCGGCGGCCCTTCACGGTGATCAGCTCCGGGTCGCCGGGGCCGGCGCCGACCAGGGCCACGCCCTTGAGCTCGGGCGCGGCCGGTGGGGAGGCCTCCAGGACGGTGGCCACCATGTCGCGGACCGCCATCGCACGGCGGCGATCACCACCGTCGGTGACCGCCACGGTGACCTGGCCGTGCCGGGTGACGGCCGGGGTCCAGGCGGTTGCGGCGTCGCGGTCGTCAGCCCGTACACAGAAGATCCGGTTTTGCTCGGCGGCGACACTGACCTGGGCCGCCGCCTCCGCGTCGTCGACCGCGACATGGACCAGCCAGGCACCCTCGACGTCGCCGGGCGCGAAGCGCCGTGGCGTCCAGGTCACGCGGCCCGCGTCGACGTGTCCTTGCAGGGTGGGGGTGAGTTCCGGAGAGACGATCTCGACGTGGGCGCCCGCCGCGATCAACGCCGGAACCCGGCGTGTGGCGACCGTGCCACCGCCGACCACCAGCACGCGACGGCCCTCGAGGCGCAGTCCCAGGGGGTAGATGCTCATTTCTCCGACACTCCCGCGCTCATCTGCCCGACACTCCCCGCGCGCCTACGACGGCGGCGACGCGCTCCATTCCCCGACTGGCCGCGCGCCTTCGACGGCGGCTCCGCGTGCCCCCGGCGGGCGGCCCCTCGCTCATTTCTCCGACACCCCCGCCGAGTCGAACGTCGCCACCTCGTGCAGCACTCGCACCGCGGCCTGGACGACGGGCAGGGCCAGCACCGCTCCGCTGCCCTCGCCGAGGCGCATGCCGAGGTCGAGAAGCGGCTCCAGGCCCAGGTGGGCCAGCGCGATGCCGGCGCCCGGCTCGACCGAACGGTGCCCGGCGACCATCGCGGCCACCGCGTCGGGGGCGAACGCCGCGGCGGTGACGGCGGCCGAGGCGGCGATCACGCCGTCGACGATCACCGGCACCCGGCACGCTGCGGCGCCGAGGATGAACCCGGTCAGCGCGGCGTGCTCCAGGCCGCCGACCGTGGCGAGCACGCCCAGCGGGTCGGCCGGGTCCGGGGAGTGCCGGTCCAGCGCGGCCGTCACCACGGCGACCTTGTGCGCGAGGGTCTCGTCGTCGATGCCGGTGCCCCGACCGGTCACCACCCCCGCCGACACGCCGGTGAAGGCCGCGATCAGCGCGGCCGCGGGTGTCGTGTTGGCGATGCCCATGTCGCCGGTGAGCAGCGCTTTCGCACCCTGCTCGACGAGTGTCTCGGCGACCCGGATGCCGACCTCGACAGCGGCCAGGGCCTCCTCGCGGGTCAGGGCCGGGCCCACCGTCATGTCGCGGGTGCCGCGCCGCACGTTGGCGTCCAGCAGGTTGGGGCCGCCGTGCAGCGGGATCGCCACCCCGACGTCGACCACCATGACGTCGGCGCCGGTCTGCCGGGCGAACGCGTTGACCACGGCGCCACCGGCCACGAAGTTGGCCACCATCTGCGCGGTGACCTCCTGTGGCCAGGGGCTGACCCGCTGGGCGTGCACCCCGTGGTCACCGGCGAAGACGGCGACGGTGGCCGGCTCGGGCAGCGGCGGCGGGCACACCCCGGCCAGCCCGGCCAGGCGCACCGACAACTCCTCCAGAGCGCCCAGCGAGCCGGCCGGCTTGGTGAGACGGGCCTGCAGGTCGCGGGCGGCGGTCATCGCCTCGCCGTCGGCGGGCCGGATGGCCGCCAGGGTGGTCTCCAGCGTCACGGTCGCTCCTCGATCACTTCGCTCAGAGTCTGCACGAATCGGTCTGTGGTGGCAGTGTCGCGCACCGCAATCCGGAGCCAATCCGGGCCCAGCCCCGGGAAGGTGTCGCCACGGCGCACCGCATAGCCACGTTTCCGCAGGTCAGCGCGGACATCTTGGGCGCCCGGGACGCGTACCGCAACGAAGGCTGACGCTGGATCGCCGGGAACCGTGACGCTCGGCACTCGCCGCAGCTGTTCCACCAAGTGGGCGCGCTCGGCCGCGAGGGCCCCCGCGATCTCGCGCTCGGCCGCCACCGCGACCGGCGACGCGCAGGCGGCCGCCGCGGCGAGCGCCGGCGTGGAGACCGCCCACAGCGGCCGCGCGGCGGCCAGCCGTCGCAGCAGATCGGCCGGGCCGAGCGCGTAACCGATCCGCAGGCCGGCCAGGCCCCACGTCTTGGTCAGGCTGCGCAGCACCACCAGGCCCGGCAGGTCGCGGCGCTCGGCCAGCGACTCCGGCTCTCCCGGCGCCCCGGCGCGGAAAGTGGTGTCGGCGAACGCCTCGTCGACCACCAGCACACGGCCCGGGCGGGCCAGTTTCGCCACGTCGGCGGCCGGGTGCAGCACCGAGGTCGGGTTGGTCGGGTTGCCCACGAAGACCAGATCGGCGTCCTCGGGGACCAGGCCCGGATCGAGCCGGAAGCCGTCCGCCTCGCGCAGGATCACCCGCTCGACCTCGTGGCCGGCGTTGCGCAGCGCCGCCTCCGGCTCGGTGAACTGCGGATGCACCACGACCGGCCGGCGGGCGCCGCGCAGCGCCTGGGCCAGCAGCACGAACGCCTGGGCCGCACCGGCTGTGAGCAGCACTTCTGCCGGGTCCCGGCGGTGCCGTGCGGCGACGGCCGCGGTGGCGCCGCGCTCGTCCGGGTACGCCGAGAGCGAGCCCAGCGACGCCGCGATCGGATCCGCCAGCCAGCCGGGCATGGCCTGGTGCCGCACGTTGACCGCGAGATCGATCAGGCCCGCACCCACCTCGGCGTCGCCGTGATGATCGAGGTCGAAACTCATGGGCTCAGCATGCCGGACCCGGTGGCACGCCTGACTTCGGCCGTTCCGTCCGAACATGAGCAGCTTTGGCCATACCGTCAAAGAGTGACGAACCGACACCTCACCGTAGCCGGAAGAGTCGCCCTCCTGATCCGGGCCGGGCTCATCGCGGGCCTGGTCATCACCGGCCTGTCCTACCCGTTCGCCGCGCTGGCCGGCATGGGTGTCAAGGCCGGCGCCGAAGCTCTCGAGAGCATGCCCGAGCAGCTCACCGAACTCCCCCCGGCCCAGACCACCTACGTCTACGCCGGTGACGGCAAGACCCTGCTCACGATGTTCTACGAGGAGCACCGCAAACACGTCGCCCTCAAGGACATGTCGCCGTACGTGATCAAGGCGATCGTGGCCTCCGAGGACTCCCGCTTCTACGAGCATCACGGTGTCGACGCCAAAGGCGTGGCCCGGGCCTTCGTCGCCAACCAGAAAGCCGGCGGCGTCTCCCAGGGCGCGTCCACGCTGACCATGCAATACGTCCGGATGGCGTTGCGCGACAGCGCCCGCACCCCGCAGGAGGCTCTCGAAGCCACCGAGCAGACCGCCGCCCGCAAACTCCGCGAGATGCGGCTCGCCATCGAGGTGGAACAGCGGCTCAGCAAGGAGGAGATCCTCGAGCGGTACCTCAACGCCGCCTATTACGGGCATCGTGCCTACGGCATCTTCGCGGCGTCGCAGATCTTCTTCTCCAAGGCGCCGCGTGATCTCGGCCTCACCGAGGCGGCGCTCATCGCCGGGCTGGTCAAGGCGCCGTCCGCCTACGACCCGGCCACCAAGAACCAGAAGGCCGCCCTGGACCGGCGCAATTACGTCATCGACCAGATGCTGAAGAGCAACGCGATCACCGCCGAACAGGCCACCTCCGCCAAGAAGTCGAAGATCAAACTGAAGCTCAGCACGCCGCCGAACGGTTGCATCTCTGTCGCCCCCAAGCACAACGACTGGGGCTTCTTCTGCGATTACTTCACCAGCTGGTGGCGCGAACAGCCGGCTTTCGGCCGGACCCCGCTGGAACGCGAGGAGAATCTGCGCCGCGGCGGATACCGGGTGGTCACCTCCATCGACCCCAAGATCCAGCGGTACGCCATGCAGCACGTCCTGGAGAAGGAGAGGAAGACCAGCGCCATCGCCCACGGACAGGTCGTCGTGCAGCCCGGCACCGGGCGGGTGCTCAGCATGGCGGTGAACCGCACCTACTCCCTGGACCAGGAGAAGAACGGCCGGCACAGCGACTGGCGTCAGGACGACGACGTCAAAGGCAATTACCCGAACACCGTGAACCCGCTGCTCGGCGGCGGCGACATGGCCGGTTACCAGGCCGGATCCACCTTCAAGATCTTCACGATGCTGGCCGCTCTCGAAGAAGGCCTGCCGCTGTCCACCTCCTTCTACGCCCCGCAACGGTTCGTCTCCCGTTACATCACCGCGCCCGGGCCGGCCACCTGTGGCATCTACTGGTGCCCCAAGAACTCCAGCAAGTCGATGACCGGCAACCAGAACATGTGGACCGGTTTCGGCAAGTCGGTCAACACGTATTTCGTGCAGCTCGAACAGCGGATCGGCTCGGAGAAGGCGGTCCGCATGGCCGAACGTCTCGGACTGCGCTGGCGCACCGACATCGACCGCAAGCTCGCCACCAAGGAGCACGCCTCCGGCTGGGGCGCCTTCACCCTCGGGGTCAGCGACGCCACCCCGGTCGAGATGGCCAACGTCTTCGCCACCCTCGCCGCCGAGGGCGAATTCTGTGAGCCGCTGCCCGTCCTCAGCATCCGCAACCCCGACGGGTCGAACGCCCTTTACCAGGACCGGCTCATCGCCGAACCCCGGTGCCACCAGGAGATCAAGGCGAACGTCGCCCGTGCGGCCACCGACGCGGCCCGCTGCGTCACCGGATACGGCTCGGCCCGCGGCGGCTGCGGCGGCTGGGGCACGTCGTCGATGGTCTACGGCACCATCGGGCGGCCGATCGCCGGCAAGAGCGGCACCACCGACGGCAACAAGACCGCGTGGTTCAGCGGATACACCCCGCAGCTGGCGGCGTCGGCCTTCGTCGCCGACCCGGACAATCCGGAACACCTGGTCGGGTCGGGCCGCTCGACCATGTCGAAATACACTGTCGCTCAGACCTTGCGTGATGCCCTCAAGGGCAAACCGAGAGAAGATTTCAAACCCCCCGCCGACAAGTACGTCTGGTAGCAGCTCGCAGAAGCCGCGCCCACCACGCCCGCCGCCGGACCGGGGTCAGCCTCCGGTCGCGGCGCGGGCCGTCGCGGGACGGCGGCGGGGTGGTCGCCAGGACGGGTCGCGACCGGCCAGGCCGACCGCTCTGAGCAGGAGATCCTCCTCGGCGTCGACCGGGAACCGGGGGCCGAACAGGCCGGGCGTGCCGTCGGCCGGGCCCTGGGCCAGGAACTCGACGAGCACCTCGAGGGCACGGGGATCGGCCGCGTAGTCCTGCTCGGTGGCGCGGGCCAGATCCCACCCGTGCATGATCAACTCATTCATCGCGACGGCGCCCATCGCGGTGGCCGGCAGGGTGACGCCGCCGGCCAGTGCCGTGCCGGTCCAGGCGGCCGGGTCACGCCAGGCGATGGCCAGGTCGGCCAGGAGCACCGGAAGACGGCTGCGCCAGTGTGGTGACAGATGCCCGGCCGAAGGCTGGGGCGGTGGGCCGTCGGTGCCCGGCACGCCGGCGCGTTTGCGGGCGGCCATCGTGAAGGCGGTGGAGAGGCCCATCAGATGATCGAGCAGGGCCGCGACCGTCCAGTCCGGGCATGGGGTCGGCGCGGCGAGATCGCGGTCGTCGACACCCAGCAGCAGCGCTCTGATCTGACGAACCGGCGGGTCGAAATCCAGCGGCACACGATCGGCCACGATCTCCTCCTTCGGTTGTCGTAGACCTCACCGTACGAGGGGGGTACGACAATTTCTCAGGTGGCGGATCGACCTTTCGCACGCTGGGCCGCTTCCGGCGACCGGATCGATCAGGTGTGCATGGAGAGGTCCGCGGTGTGGCCGTCGGGACCGCCCTGCGACCCCGGTGCGGGATGCTGTCCCGCCCCGGGAGACGTGCCCGGACCGTGCCCGCCCGCCGGTCCGTGGCCGCCGGGCTGGCCGTGCCCCGCCTGGCCGTTCGCACCGGACGACCCGTGCCCCGGCTGCCCGTTCCCACCGGGCTGACCGTTTCCGCCGGACAACCCGTTGCCGGGCTGACCGTTTCCGCCGGTCGGTCCGAAGCCACCCGGCTGGCCGTGGCCGTCTGTCTGGCCCGGAAAGTCGGATTGCCCATGGCTGCCGGGCTGGCCGGGGAACTCGGACGGGCCGCGATAGTCCGGCTGCGCCGCGAAGTCGCGCTGACCGTGGTCGCCGCCCTGCCCGGGGTAGTCGGACGGCCCGCGGAAGTCAGACTGCCCGCGGTCCCCCAACTGGCCGTGGAAGTCGGATTGACCCCGGTCGCCCAACTGGCCGTGGAAGTCGGATTGACCCCGGTCGCCCGGCTGGCCATGGAAATCGGACGGACCCCGGTCGCCCGGCTGGCCATGGAAATCGGACGGACCCCGGTCGCCCGGCTGGCCATGGAAATCGGACGGACCCCGGTCGCCCGGCTGGCCGTGGAAGTCGGATCGAGGCTGGAAGCTGGGCTGGTCACGATCGCTTGGGGAGCCGTGGAAATCGGGTCGGCCCTGGAATGGGGGCCGGCCCGGGAAGTCGGGCTGACCGCGGAAGTCGGACTGGTCGCGGAAAGCGGGCTGGCCGTGGTCGTCCCGCAAGCCGTGGAGATCCGGCCGGTCCCGGAAGTCGGACGGACCGTGGCTGCCGGGCTGTCCGTGGAAATCCTGCTGGCCCGGATAGTCCGCCGGGCCGTTCTGCCCTCGGAAATCCGGTGACCCGTGGAAGTCGTCCCCGGGGAACTCGGACTGGTCGCGATTGCCGGCCGGCCCGTGGAAATCGGACTGGCCGTGGTAGTCGGGCAGGGGCGGCAGCACCTGGCCGGTGAGCGGCGGCCGGCTGTCGGACGACGAGTGGCCGTGGTATCCCGGCAACGGCGGCAGCACCTGGCCGGACAACGGCTGCTGACTGGCCGGGCCCTGCTGGCCGGGCACACCGTTGCCGGGGCCGGCGGACATGCCCGGCGGCATCGGTGGGGCGGCTGGACCGTACCCCGGATTGGCAGTGCCGGGCGCCGGGATGCCCGAACCCGGACCGCTTCCGCCGGGGATGCCGGAGCCGGGAATCGGCTGGCCGGGAGGCACCGAGCCGGGCTCGTGCAGCATGCCGGGCGGCGGGCCGAGCGGAGCGCCGGGCGAACCCTGACCGACGGGAACCCCCTGTGGCGGCATCGCGGGCGGGGCCGACGGCATCCCCACCGGAGGGCCACCGGGCATGCCGGGCGGCATCGAACTCGGCTGGCCGGGGCCGGCCGGGGACCCGGCCGGGCCGTGCGAGCCGCCGGAGCCCGGCGAACCGGCAGGACCGTGGGCACCGGCGCTGTGCGGGCCGGACTGGCCCTGCGACGCGCCGCCGGAGTTGCCGGAACCGGGCGGGCCGGCGTGGGCGGCGGCGACCAGGCGGCGGGCGATCTCCGGGGCGGCTGCCCAGTGCAGCCCCAGCTGGGAGGCGTGGACCTGCCGCCAGACGAAGCCCTCCGGGTTGCCGCCCGACCAGGTCCAGGCGGGGCTGTTGCCGGCACGCGGGGTGACGACCGCCCGGTGCTGCTTGTAACCGGTGATCCGGGCGCCGGCCGGAGCCAGCACGGACGTGCCGGGGGCGGTTGCCTCGCGATACCCGGCGACGGTCTGCTCGGCGGTGGTCGCGGTGGCGTCCAGCACACCGCACATCGGGCGGCCGTCCAGCTCGTGGCCCAGCCACGGCAGCGCGACGCCCTCGGCGATCACCGGCCAGCCGTCCCGGGCGAACTGGGCGACGGCCGCGCAGAGCCGGCGGTTGGCGGAGAGCTCTTCCGCGTACCCCTCGGGAAGCCCCGCGCCCACCACCAGCGCCCGCGTGCCCGGCGGCAGTGCCTCGTCGCGCAGCGGATCGACCACCGCGACGTCCGCGCCCGCGGCGGTGAGCAGCTCGGCCGTCTCCACGTAGGTGTAGGGGGCGCCCTGGCCCCCGGCCAGGGCGATCACCGGCCGGTGATCGAACTGCTGCTCGCCGGCCGCCTCAGACGGGGTCCAGATCGGGCCCGGGATCGGCGGCGCGGACGAGGCCAGCGCCACCAGGCGCTCGATGTCGAGGGAACCGGCGACCGCCTCGCCGAGACGGCGCACCGCGCGCCCGGCCTCGACGGTCCGGTGCGCCACCGGGACCAGGCCGTGGGTGCGGGCCGGGAGGGCATTGGGCAGGTCACCGCGGTGCAGGGCGCCGAGCACCGGCATGCCGATGTCGTCCATGGCGCTGCGCAGCATCTGCTCGTGCCGGTCCGAGGCGACCCGGTTGAGGATCACACCACCGAGGTGGACCATCTCGTCGAACATCCGGAAGCCGTGCACCAGCGCGGCCAGCGAGTGGCCCATCGCGGCGACGTCGACGACCAGGACCACCGGCGCGCGCAGGGCGGCGGCGACCGAGGCGGTGCCGTCGATCTCCGGCTGGCCGGTGAGGCTGTCGAACAGACCCATCGCGCCCTCGATGACGGCGACCTGCGCACCGGAGGCGCCGTGGGCGAAGAGCGGCGCGACACGCTGCGCACCGACCAGGCGCGGGTCGAGGTTGCGGCCGGGCCGGCCGGCGGCCAAGCCGAGATACGCCGCGTCGGTGTGATCCGGGCCGACCTTGAAACCAGCCGTCGGGACGCCACGGCCGCTGAGGGCAGCGAGCAGTCCCACGGCGATGGCCGTCTTGCCGTGACCCGATGACGGCGCGCTCACGACCAGTCGAGGCTGGGCGGTGATCAATGTCTCCCCCGAGGTTCCGCAGGCGGCCGCCACGTGTTCTATCGACTGCCGGATGTCGCAGACTACCTGGCTGCGGCAGGAGCCACCGCTTCGCCAGGTAGCCTCAGGGGGTGTACCGGTTCCTGCTGACCCCGCGCTGGCTGGGCGCCGCAGCGCTCACGATCATCGCCTCGGTGGTCATGGTGATGCTCGGCAATTGGCAGCTGGATCGTTATCGGGAACGCACCGCCATCAATACCCGGATCGACAGCGCCAACGGCGTCGCGGCCGTCCCGCTGACCGAGGCGCTCGCCGCCCCGACCGCGGCCGGGACCGCCGGCCCGGATCCCGGCGAGGCTGTGGCCTGGACAAAGGTGACCGTGAGCGGCCGCTACGACCCGGCCAACGAGATTCAGGCCCGGGGCCGGACGGTCGGCAGCAAGGTCGGCTTCGAGATCCTCACGCCGCTGATCCTCGACGACGGCACTGCCGTTCTGGTGGACCGCGGCTGGGTGCCTGCGCCGCCCGGCGGCGCGCTCGAATCACCCCGGGTTCCGGCAGCTCCGACCGGCCGGGTCACGGTCACCGGCCAGATCCACCTGTCGGAAAGTAGACCCGCTCCGGTGGAACGCCGCGACGGCCGTCTGGACACCCGCCGGATCAGCCTGCCCCGCCTGGCGACCGAGTTGCCCTTCCCGGTGTACGGGGCGTATGTGCTGCTGAGCGAGCAGGCCCCGGCGGCCGATCCGGCGTTCGTGGCGATCCCCATCCCGCACGAGGACTCGTGGCAGAACGGTGGCTACGCCGTTCAGTGGTGGCTCTTCGCCGGCATGGTGTTCGTGCTGTTCGGCTGGCAGGCCCGCAAGGAGGCGCAGGAGCCGTCCGGCGGCGCTCGTCCGGCCGAGCCGGCGGAGCGTTCCCGGGATCGGGTGGCCCACGCCGACTCCCGGGATCGGGTCGTCGCGGCCGACTCCCGCGACCGGGCCGCCGAGGCCAGCTCCCGGGATCGGGTCGCCGCCGCGGATCGTGCCGCTGCGGCGGTGGAGACCGACCGGGTTGCGGCGGCGGACCGCGCTGCCTCGGCGGAGCGCAAGGCTGCCGACGCCGGGGGTTCCTAGCCCGGCCGGTGTGGCGGCCGGTTCCGTCCGGTGGCGGCCGGTTCCGTCCGGCGGGGCTTTCGGCTGCTTGTGGTGACGTGCGTGGCATCGTTTCGCGACAGAGGGCGGCGCCGATTAATGTCGCGGGCATGACCTTCCCGTCGGGTGATCCGTGGGGCGTGCCGTCGTCCCCGCCCGCGTCCGAGACACCGGCGTCGCCGGAGCCGTCCGGGCCGGTGATCGCGGAGATCGCCGAGATGCAGATCACCTCCACGACGGTGCGTACGCCAGTGGGCGATCTGCCGCTGGCCGGGTCGCGCTGGGTGGTCACCGATCACTGGCTGAGTCAGCGGCGCACCCCGACCTGGGCCCGGATCGTCGCCTTCGGTGGCATCTGCTTCACGGCCGGCCTGAGCCTGTTCCTCCTGCTCTTCAAGGAGGCGGTCGCTCAGGGCACGGTCAGCGTCACGGTGACGAGCGGCCAGCATCAGTACGTGTCGCGCGTCCCGGTTCGGCACGAGGACGATGTGAACGAGATCAACCAGCAGGTCAACTACATCCGCAGCCTCGCCGCCCTGTAGAGAGCCGGCGCCGGCTCCGCCCGTCCCGGTCAGGACGACCACGGTGGTCGACCGGTGACGGAAGGCTGCTGCTGATCAGGCCGGTGACGGTGGTCGGCCGGCTCCGATGGCCCGGACCGTGTCGATGGTGTCGGCTTCGGCGGCCGGCTTGTCGTCCCGGTAGCGAAGGACACGGGCGAAACGCAACGCGACACCGCCCGGGTAGCGGGGTGACGTCTGGACGCCGTCGAAGGCGATTTCCACCACCTGTTCGGGGCGGACGGTCACTCCCCAGCCGTTGTCGGCGACGGCCAGTTGCTGGAACCTTTCGGTCTGCCAGCGCAGCAACTCGTCGGTGAGCCCTTTGAAGGTCTTGCCGAGCATGACGAATCCGCCGGTCTCCGGGTCGCGGGCGCCTAGATGCAGGTTGGACAGCCAGCCATGGCGGCGCCCGTGGCCCCACTCGGCGGCGAGGACGACCAGGTCGAGGGTGTGGCGGGGTTTCACCTTCACCCAGGCGGAGCCGCGACGACCGACGTCGTACGGCGCTTCCGGGTCCTTGATCACGACGCCTTCCTGGCCGGCCGCGAGCGCCTCGGCGAACGCGGCGGCTGCTTCCTCCTCGGTCTCGGCGATCGATCGGCCGACAGTCGCGGCGGCCGGGACGATCTCGGCGAGGGCAGCCCAGCGGACCCGGCCTGGCTCGTCGAGCAGATCGACGCCGTCCAGGTGGAGAAGATCGAAGAAGTACGGCCGGAGGCCGGTGTCCGCCGCATGGCTGCCCGGCGGAGAGGAAACCCCACCGGAGGCGACGCCGGCGGAAGAAGGGGCCGCAGACGATAGGCCGGCGGACGAGCCCCCACCCGAGGCGACAGCAGCGGAGGAAGGGGCCGCGGAGGAGAGTCCGGCAGACGAAGGGTCAGCCGAGGACCCGCCGGCGGAAGAGTCTTCGGCGGAGATGCCGACGGCCGGGGTGGACGCGGTGTCGCTCGCGCGGGAGCCTCGACCGGTGGCCGCTCGCCTGGCGGGGGCTTTCGCGCCGCGGGTGGCGGCACGGCTGGAGGTTTCCTGGAAGGGGCGGGGCCGGCCGGACTCGTCGAGCAGCATGGCCTCGCCGTCGAGGATCACCTCGCGCAGCGGCAGCGCCCTGACCTGGGCGACCACTCCGGGGAGACGGGCGGTGACGTCGTCGAGGCTGCGGGTGAAGACGGCCACCTCGTCGCCGGAACGGTGGACCTGGATGCGGATGCCGTCGAGTTTGGTGTCGACGACGGCGGGTGTGCCGGTGGCCAGGAGAGCTGCCGCGACGTCGGGGGCGCTGCTCGCCAGCATCGGGCTCAGCGGGGTGCCGACCCGCAGGTGGATCTGGGCGAGCGCGGGCGCGCCGCCGGTCAGGGCGGCCTCGGCGACAGCCTTCAGGTCACCGGCGAGCAGGAGCGCCCGCCGGACCGTGGCGGCCGGCACCTGGGCGGCGGCGGCGATCGCCTCGGCCAGCAGGCCGGCCTGGGCGCCCTGGCGTAGCTCGCCGCCGAACAGGCCGATCAGCAGCAGTTGCTCCTGGGCGGTGGCGGCGGCGAAGAGGGCGCCGAGAAGCTGTTTGCGCCGGGCCTGCGATCCGGTGCCGGAGACGGCCGAGATCTCGGCGATCGCCGCGTCGACGGCCGCCACGGTCAGGGTGGCCTCGGCGGCGGGCTCCGGCCGGTCACGCAGTGCGGCGTAGCCGACACCGGTCTGTCGTTGTCGCAGCTCACCCGCGAGGTAGGCGGCCCCGGCCACGATCTCGCCGGGGCCGAGGCGTCGCAACGCTCCGGCGAGCAGCTCGATCTTCGCCTTACGGCCCGAGGTCGCGGCCACGGCGGCCGAGGTGGCTGCTATGTCAAGGAACCGCACGATCTCCATCCTGGCAGCCGAGCACGTCATCCGGTGCCCCGTGACATGCGCCGAACACGATCGGCCGAGACCGGGGCCGCAGGCGCACGCCCGGCCGGACGCGAGCCTGCGGCCTCGTCACGAGACCGCACCGGGTCAGCGATACCCCACCGCGCCGGGAACGAACACGAGACCCGGCGAGGGATCAGCAGCGCAGAAGCGGAACGAGCCGCGGGGGTGACGGTGCTGGGGACCCGGCGGGAGTGCTCACCCCGTACCCCCAGGGAAGTTGTCTGATTTTGACCTTGGTTTCGGTGTCGTGATCATGCGGCTTTGGGCTCCTCGATGCGGAAACCGCGAGCGCGGACCGAGTCGGCGACCCGGGCCAGCTCGGCGTCGAGCGTGCAGAGGACTTTGGAGAGATCGTCGAGGTGATCGGTGAGGGTGGCGTCGTCCCACCCGGAGACGTCGACGTCGCCCAGGGCGCGGGCCGCGGCACGGAGCCGGGCGATCGACTCGATCCGCTCGCGTGTGCGAAGTCGGTCGAGCGAGTCACGTGGGCCGGCGGGGGTGACCCGGGCCGCGCGACCGGCCAGCGCAGCGGAGAGCTGCGTGGCAGGCCTGTTGGTGGCAGGCATGTTCGGTGCAGGCGAGGCAATCGAACGCATGTTCGAATCCTAACAGGAATGATCGCCGCCGCCAGGGGCTGATCCACCCTGTGGACACCGGAATTCACCTGCCCAGGGCATGCCGGAACAGCGTGTCGGCCTCGGCCGGGACGGCCCGCGCGGCGACGAACCCGTCCGGCCGGACCAGGTAGAACAGGCCCGGCTGCAGGCCCGTCTCGGGGGCCGGCGGGAAGAGGTGCACCGGCATCCCGAGGTCGGGCGCGTCGGCTGTGGTGACCTCGCCGTACCCATGAATCTGCCAGCAGGCGGCGCGCAGGGCCGCATGGTTGACACCGGTCCAGGGCAGCCGGCGCCCGAGCACCGGGTCGCGGGGGCCGGACGGGCCGGCGTCGGGGTCGAGGCGGTAGTGGATGCGGATCTGCGACACGTACTGGAACAGGCGGGAGCCGCCGGACGAGGTGGGCAGCACCCGCACCGCGATCGGCGCGATCACGGGGATCAGGATGCGCCGCAGCGCCCGCAACGGCAGCCGGGTCGAGGTGATCGCGTTGAACACCCGGTCGGTGGTGGCGACGAGTTTGCGGGCGACCGGCCGGCGCTCGGCCTCGTAGCGGTCGAGCCAGCCGTCCCGGCGGGTGCCGCGCAGCACGTCGGAGAGTTTGAAGGCGAGGTTGTGCGCGTCCTGCAGACCGGTGTTCATGCCCTGCCCGCCGACCGGCGAGTGCACGTGGGCGGCGTCACCGGCGAGAAAGAACGGGCCGTCCCGGAAAGCGGCGGCGACCCGGTGATGCACGCGGTAGGTGGCGAACCAGCGGGCCCGGTCGTAGGTGACGCCGTAGGTGCGCAGCATCCGCTCGCGGGCGTCCTCCTCGTCCAGGTCGCCGTCGCCGTTCGTGTCGCGGACCAGGCCGATCAGCCGCCAGGCGCCCTCGCCGCGCATCGGGAAACCGAGCAGGAAGTCGGTCCGCTCGGGGCGCACGTTCACCGCCCCGGGTGTCAGGCCACGCGCGCCGAGCGCGTCGAGCACGAAGAAGCGGTGCGGGTTGGTGACCCCCTCGAAGTCGATCCGGCGAGCCTTGCGGACCACCGAGTTCGCCCCGTCGCAGCCGACGCAGAACCGGGCGCGGACCGTGTGGTTCCCGACTTTCGCCTCCACGCCGTCGTCGGTCTGCACCACCGCGGTCACCGGCGACTCCCAGAACACGTCGCCGCCGAGTTTGCGCAGATTGTCGTAGAGGATCTCCTCGTTGCGGCTCTGCTCCAAGACCTCGATGAAGGGGTACGGGGTGAGCCGCGCGCCGATCCGCCCGAGTGGAATACGCCCGAACGACCGCGCACCGAACCCGGGCGACAGCGCCTCGGCCCGGTGCGCGGCCTCCAGAACCTGGTCGCCGATGCCGAGCTGGTCGTAGATCTCCAGGCTGCGCGCCTGCACGACGAGCGCGCGGGACTCCGCCGTCGGACCGTCCTTGCCGTCCGCGACCATCACCTGCGCCCCGAGCCTGGTCAGCCAGTTGGCGAGCATCAGCCCGGTCGGACCGGCGCCCACCACGAGGACCTCACAAGTCAGCTCGGCCATCGGCCACCCCGTCTCCTACCTCGTCAGAGTCTCCGCAACGTTCTTGAGCAGCAGCGCCTCGGCGACACAGACCTTCTCGAACTCGCCCAGGTGCAGGCTCTCGTCCGGCCCGTGCGCCGCCGAATACGGGTCTTCGACACCGGTGACCAGGATCGCGGCGCCGGGGAACAGCTCCTGGAAGGTGGCGATGAACGGGATCGAGCCGCCGACACCCATGTCCACCGGGTCGGTGCCGTCCCACGCCGCCCGGAACGCGGAACGGGCCGCGTCATACACCGGACCGGTCGCGTCGATCACGCACGGCGAGCCGTCGCTCTCCAGCGTGACCTCGAGGCTCGCGCCCCACGGGACGTTCTTCTCCAGGTGGGCCCGGACCGCCTCGAACGCCGATTTCGGGTCCTCGCCGGGCGCCAGCCGCACGCTGATCTTCGCCTTGGCGGTCGGCTGCAACGCGTTCGCCGCCTCCAGGGTGCGGGGAGCGTCGATGCCGAGGACCGACACCGACGGCTTGGTCCAGATGCGGTCGGTGATGGTGCCCTTGCCGATCAGCTCCACCCCGTCGAGGATCCCGGCCTCATGCCGGAACCGGTCGGCCGGGTAGTCGACGCTTGCGCCCTCACGACCGACCAGGCCGGCCACCGCGACCTCGCCGTCGTCGTCGTGCAACGTCGACAGCAGCCGCGCCAGGGTGATCAGAGCATCGGGCACCGGGCCGCCGAACATGCCGCTGTGCACCGCACTCTTCAGCACCTTGACCTCGGCGAACAGGTTGACCAGACCGCGCAGAGAGGTGGTCAGCGCGGGCTGGCCGATGTCCCAGTTACCGGAATCGGCGATCACGATCACGTCGGAGCGCAGCTCCTCCAGGTGCTCGTGGATGATCGTGTCGAGGGAGTCGGAGCCATACTCCTCCTCGCCCTCGACGAACACGACGACGCCGACCGGAAGCTGGTCGCCGAACGCGCGCAACGCCGCGACGTGCGCCATCACACCCGCCTTGTCGTCGGCGGCGCCACGGCCGTAGAGGCGGCCGTCACGCTCGACCGGCTCGAACGGGTCGCTCGTCCACAGCGCCGGATCACCGGCCGGCTGCACGTCATGATGCGCATACAGCAGGACGGTCGGGGCGCCGGCGGGGGCCGCCTTACGGCCGATCACCGCGGGCTGGCCACCGTGGCGGACGATCTCGGTGTCGAGCCCGCACCCGCGCAACAGCTCGGCGACCGCCTCCGCGGACCGCTCCACGTGCGAGTGGTCGAAACCTTCGAAGGCGACACCCGGGA
Organism: Actinoplanes philippinensis; assembly: GCF_900113015.1. Classification (GTDB taxonomy): domain Bacteria; phylum Actinomycetota; class Actinomycetes; order Mycobacteriales; family Micromonosporaceae; genus Actinoplanes; species Actinoplanes philippinensis. Next base: position 157,064 of record NZ_FONV01000015.1, on the reverse strand, counting down.
TCCGCACCAGCCGTTCCAGGTCGGCGCGGACACCGGGCATCTCGCGCCGGATCGCGGCGCGCAGATCGGATTCACTCAGGCTCATGCCGCCGATCGTAGGCCGGAGATGTGACAGGTTTCCGGCCCGACCGATGGATCATGCGTCCGGTGTACCCTCTCCGCCGTTGTCGCGGCGCCCACGCCGGGCCGCGTCACTGGCCCAGCCATACGCCTTGCCGGCGGCTGCCCCGGCCAGATCGGCGGCGCCGCCGCCGAGCCGCCGCACCAGCCCGACCAGCGGGTCCTGCGAGGTGGCGAAGTCCTCCCGGTACGCCTTGGCGGCCGCTTTCACGTCCTCGGTGACCGACGCGTCGCCGTCGGAGTCACGGCGCGGGTAGTCGCCGCCGAGAATCTGCGCATACTCCCCCGAGTCGATCCACTTGCGCAGCTCGGCGGCCCGGGCGACCGGCACCGGGTGGCTGCTCCACGCGGTCATGCCGATCTTGTGAAGGCTGTCGCGCAGGTCACCGCCGCCCTCATACTCCGCGGCCTGCTCCAGGAACGCCGCGGTGTCGATCTGCGAGAGGTCGCCACCGCCGGCCAGTTTCATCAGCAGGCGCAGCGAGGCGGCCGGGTCCTGGCCGGCGAGCAGACCGGCCCGGTCGGCGGACAGCTCCGCCTTGCGCCACCACTCGTACATCGCCGCGATGATCGCCCGCAGCGCCATCACCCCGACCGGCAACCAGCTGATGCTGGCCAGCCAGCCGGTCAGGATCTGCAGGATCGTCTTGTAGACGGCGTGGCCGCTGCGGACATGCCCGATCTCGTGCCCCAGCAGGGCGCGCAGCTCGTCGTCGTCGAGCGTGTCGACAGCGCCCGTGGTGATCACGATGAACGGCCGGTCCAGGCCGATGGCCTGCCCGTTGATCCGCGGATCCGGCGTCACGAAGAGCTCCGGAAGCTCCGCCACGTCGAGCGTGCTGCCCGCCTCGGCGAAGAGCTGGTAGACCCTCGGATACTGCCGGTGGTCGACGCGGATCGCCCCGGCCAGGAACATCAGCCGGAAACCCCGCTCGTTCCACATACCGAAAAACGTTTTCACCACGTCGTCGAAACCACGCAACTCGCGCAGCGCGGACAGCGCTCCACGGTCTGCCGGATGCTCCCACGCCCTCGAGCTGATACCGGTCAGGGTCACGCGACGGCGTGCCGGCCGGTTGTCGTCCTCGGTCGTCATCTGCCTCACCCCGTTCTGCCGCTGCCGCGGCGCCCGGCCGCGCTTCCGCGCCCAACGTACGCCGGAGACGCAACGTGTGTCCCCTGCCTGCGACCCGGAGAAGTCCCCTACGGGGCGCCTGGGGGCAGGAACGGCAGACCCGGCGTCGGGCCCTTCTCGATCAGCCGCCACAGGGCGCCGGTGTCCAGATGTTCCTCGACGAGATCACCGAGAACGTCCAGGGCACGCTCCCGGACCCGGGCATATCGGGTGTCGGCGGCGACCGTGAAACCGTGCCGCCCGGCCAGGCGGGCCGCCTCGGTGAGGAACCTGCGGCGGAACCCGTCCGACTCGAACGCGCCGTGCCAGTGCGTGCCGAAGACGTTTCCGGCGACGGCGCCCTCCGGACGGCCGTCGTCGTAGTGCAGCAGCGGCTCCGGGGAGCCCGCCGACACGTACCCATGATGGATCTCGTAGCCGTGCGCCGGCTCACCCAGACCGTGCCCGGATGAGCGGGCCAGCGTCTTACCGGCCGCGAAGGTGATCTCCACCGGCAGCAGGCCCAGCCCCGGGACCGTTCCGCGGCCGCTCTCCACGTCGTCGTGGATGCTCCCGGCCAGCATCTGGAAGCCGCCGCAGATGCCCAGCAGCGGCTTGCCCGCGGCGGCGTGCGCGCGGACCGCGTCGGCCAGGCCCGTCTCCCGCAGCCACGCGAGATCACTCACGGTGGCCTTCGAGCCGGGAATGACCACCAGGTCGGCGTCGGCGACCTCGGCCGGTTCCACCGTCAACTGCACCCGCACCCCCGGCTCGGCGGCCAGCGCCTCGGCGTCGGTGGCATTCGAGATCCGCGGCACCCGGATCACCGCGACGCGAAGCCAGGCGGTCCCGCGAGGCGGTCCCGGACGGCCCAGGACCCGGCCGTACGCGAGAGAGTCCTCCCCGTCGAGCCAGACATCGGAGTGGTACGGCAGAACGCCGTGCACCGGCCGGCCGGACGCCTTGGTGATCATGTCCAGTCCGGGGCGGAGAATCCCCAGATCACCCCGGAACTTGTTGATCACGAACGCGGAGACCAGCTCCTGATCCTCCCGGGACAGCAGGGCCAGCGTGCCGAAGAACGCGGCGAACACCCCGCCCCGGTCGATGTCACCGACCACCACCGTCGGCAGGCCGAACCGCCGGGCCAGGCCCATGTTGACGAAATCGCCGTCCCGCAGGTTGATCTCGGTGGGGCTGCCGGCGCCCTCGCAGATCACCACGTCGTAGTCGGCGCGAAGGTCCGCCAGAGCGGCGTGGGCGGTCTCGGCGAGCCTCGGGCGCAACGTGCGGTAGTTACCGGCCGTCACCGTGTCGACGGCCTCGCCCAGCAGGACCACCTGGCTCGAACGGTCGCTGCCCGGTTTCAGCAGGACCGGGTTGAAACGCAGGTCGGGGGCGACACCGCACGCGTCGGCCTGCATCGCCTGGGCCCGGCCGATCTCGCCGCCGCGGCCGTCGGCGGTCACGACGACCACCGAGTTGTTGGACATGTTCTGGGCCTTGAACGGGGCCACGCGGACGCCGCGGCGGTGCAGCCAGCGGCAGATGCCGGCGGTGAGGACGCTCTTGCCGGCGTCCGAGGTGGTGCCGGCGATCAGGAGGCCGCCGGTCATGAGCGGCCGCGCGGGCGGAATGGTGCTTTGAGTGTTCTCGGCGCTTTGGGTGCTCTCGGGGCTCTCGGCCCTTCGGGCCCCGCCCCGCCCCCGCCGCCTCCACCGGCTGTGATCGTGCCCCGTACCGCGGCGACGGCAGCCGTCAGCACGACGGCGACCGCCCCCACCGCTCCCGAGAGCCGCGCCGCCCGCCGCAGATGCGCAGCCGACGGCCGTGGCCCGTCACCCAGGAACGGCCGTGTCTCACTACGTCCGAAATAGACGTTCCGCCCGCCGAGCCGCACCCCCAGCGCCCCCGCCATCGCGGACTCGCACTGGCCCGCGTTGGGCGACGGATGGTCGTCCCGGTCGCGCCGCCACACCCGCAGTGTCTCCTTCGGTGTCCCGCCCACCACCGGCGAGACGGCCACGGTGATCAGCCCGGTGAGCCGGGACGGCCCGAGGTTGAGCAGGTCGTCGAGCCGGGCCGACGGTGTCCCGAACCGGGCGAACCGCGGCGACCGGTGCCCGACCATGGCGTCGAGCGTGTTCGCGGCCCGGTAGCCGAGGAGCCCGGCCGGGCCGAGGAGCGCGCCCCAGACGAGTGGCGCGACGACGGCGTCGGAGGTGTTCTCGGCGACGGATTCGACGGTGGCGCGGGCGAGTTCGGGTTCGTCGAGTGCGGACGGGTCGCGGCCGCACAGGTGGTTGAGCCGGCCTCGGGCGGCGGGCAGGTCGCCGGCGTCGAGATGGCGGGCCATGGTGCGGGCTTCGCGGCGCAGGGTGCGGCCGCCGAGCACGGTCCAGGTGGCGGCGGTGGTGACGGCGAACCGGGCGGCAGGGTGGTGGCGGGTGGCTCGTGCGGCGGCGAGTCCGGCCAGGACGGGCACGCCGACGGCGATGGTGGTGAACAGCGCTCCGGCCGTACGGGTGGGCCGGTGGAGGCGCCGTTCGAGGGCGGCGGCGGTGGTGCCGTAGCCGGCGACGGGGTGCAGGCGTCGTGGGTCGCCGAGCGCCGCGTCGAGCAGGTATCCGGCGATGAGGCCGGCCGCGTCGGGGGCCCAGCGTGGTGGCACGTCAGCGGCCGAACGGGGTGAGGTCGAACGCCCAGACGGCGAGGGCCGGCGGTTCGTTGCCGGTGTCGTCGGGGTACGGCACGGGTTCGAGCTCGCCCCAGACGATGGAGCCGGGGGCGCGGTCCTCGAGGAATTCGACGACGATGGCTCGCAGGTCGTCGGTGATCTGGTAGTCGGTGGTGAACGGCAGGTCGCTGGGTTTGCACGTGCGGGCGGAGCAGCGGAGCTGCCCGGCGACGGCGTCGTGCCAGACGTAGAAGGTGGCGGTGCCCCGATGGCCGAGGCCGGCCACCCGGTCTCGAAGGCTGGTGGCGGTCTCTTCGAACGCGGTGACGACCTCGTCCGCGGACAGGCCCATGCGCTCGTGCGGCGGGGCGCCGAACCAGTTGGTGTTGGCGTCCTCGGCCGGCTGGTCCTCCGGCGATAGCACCATCGTCTCGGTCGCGAGAGCGCGGATGTCCTTCAGCAGCACGGGTTCAGTCTGCCGGTTGGTGATGCGGGAAGCCCACCCGGGCCGCTCCGTCCGGTGGCTGTTTCAGAGGGTTTGATCGGCTGGTCCCGATGGGCGGGGGGCCTGATCGTCGAGTAAGGCCATGCTGTGTGCCCTTTCGGCTGTTGTGGTGCGCATCCCTCGTTCGGGGGACCGCGGCGGCCCGGCCGGTCGTCCCGCCACCCGGGCGGTGGTGGGGGACGTGATCCCGGTGCCGGCCGGGCCGCCGGGCGCCGCCGCGACCGGTCATCCGCAGGGATCCGGTGGCCGGTGGCGGCGGCTCGGGGAAAGGTCTCAGGCGGCGACGGGTTCGCGGCGGGTGGTGCGCCGGGTGCGGCGGGTGTCGGCGGGCGGGGCGGAGACGGGCACGGCGGGGCCGGGGGCGCCGGGTGCTTCGGGGGCGTCGCCGGCTTCGGCGGTCTCGTCGGTGATGCCGGCGACGACTTCGAGGAAGGTGGGGCCGTCGTCGTCGGGGGTGGGGTCGGGGAGGCCGTCGCCGAGGCCGACGGGGATCTCCTCGTCGTCGAGGGCGACGGTGGTTTCGCCGCGGATGACGGCGTCGGCGTCGGGGCTTTCGATGGTGCTGTTGGCGGCGGGTTTGTTGCGGTAGAAGCGGGAGCGGCCGCGGGCCAGGTCGTGGCCGATGGCGAAGGCCTCCATCTCGTAGGAGACGCGGTTGTTGTTGTCGTCGTCGACCCAGTCGCGGGTGTAGATGCGGCCGTAGACGACGATCGGGTCGCCGACGGCGATGGAGGACGCGACGCCTTCGGCGAGGCGGCGCCAGGCGGTGACGCGGACGCGCAGGCTGTTGCCGTCGGTCCAGCGGTTGGTCTCGCGGTCGAAGCGGCGGGCGGTGGACGCGATCCGGAAGTTGGCGACGAGGGTGTTGTCGGTGGTGGTGCGCCGCCATTCGGGGGCGGTGAGCACATTGCCGACGACGACCAGGTTGGTTTCGAACACGACGTTGGTTCCTCTCTGAGGGGCCGGTGGTGCGGTCGGGTTCGAGATTGCGTCACTGACGATGATCTTGCGGTGACCGGTTGTGGACGGCGGCGGATTGTGGATGACGGTCGTGAAGGATCACGGATCTGGTATGGCGCGACGGCCGGTACCCATGGGTAACCTGTCGGCGTGGAGACCGACGTCCTCGGATGGCCGTACGAGCGGCACACCATCGAGCTGGGCAGTGACGACGAGGGCCCCGTGGTGGCGACACTGGTGCGCCGCCGGGCGGAGACTCCCTCGCGGCGGGCCGTGCTACACGTTCACGGGTTCGTGGACTATTTCTTCCAGACCCACATGGCCGATTTCTTCGTCGAGCGGGGCTGGGATTTCTATGCGCTGGACCTGCGGAAGTACGGGCGGAGCCTGCTGCCGCATCAGACGCCGAACTTCGCGCGGAGCCTGACCGACTACTTCCCGGAGCTGGACGAGGCGGTCCGGGTCATCCGCGAGGACGACGGTCACGATCAGCTGCTGGTGACGGGTCACTCGACGGGCGGTCTGATCACGTCGTTGTGGGCTCATGCGCGCCGGGATCAGGGCAAGGTCGACGGCCTGTTCCTGAACAGCCCGTTCTTCGACTTCAACCTGCCGTGGCTGCTGCGTCGCCCGTTGATGTCGCTGGTGCTCGCGGTGAACGGCCGGTCGCCGTACAAGAAGATGCCTGTCGCTTCTCTGGGTTTGTACGGCAAGAGTCTGCACAGTGACCATCACGGGGAGTGGACCTACGACCTGGCGTGGAAGCCGATTCTCGGGTTCCCGGTGACGATGGGCTGGCTGGAGGCGATCCGCCGGGGGCAGCGCAAGCTGCGGTCGGGTCTGGCGATCGACGTGCCGGTGCTGGTGGCGTGTTCGACGCGGACGTTCCGGGGCCGGGACTGGCACGAGGATGTCCGGGTGACGGATTCGGTGCTGGATGTGGGGCACATCGTGCGCTGGGCGCCGGGGCTGGGTTCGCGGGTGACGATCGCCCAGTTCGACGGCGGCATGCACGATCTGACGCTTTCCGGCAAGGACGTACGCGCCGAGGTGTTCCGCGAGTTGGGACGCTGGGTGGACGGTTTTCTGCCGGCGCCGGGTGTGGTGGAGGCGGAGATTCCGCCCGCGCCGGAGGATCAACCGGGCATTGCCGCCGTTCTGGAGGAGGCGGAGGCCGCGGTGGAGCGGGCCGCCGCGGACGAGGCGGACGACAAGTCCGGCACGACCGCCTAGGATGTGCTGGCTAGGCCAGCGCTCGTAGCTCAGCGGATAGAGCAGTGGACTTCTAATCCACCGGTCGCAGGTTCGAATCCTGCCGGGCGCGCAACACTTCCTCGTTGATCGGGTGGCTTATCGTCACACCGTGATCATCTTTGGTCACGGTCGTGTGATTCTGCCTGATCAGGAGTTCTGATTTCGTTGTTCGTCTTCGGTCTTCTTCTCGCCGGTGTCGCGGTGTTCGCGCTGCTGGCCGTCATCTTCGGTAAGAGTGACAAGGTTCGCCGCCCGGCGTGGGCCACGTTCGCGGTGAGCCTGTTCCTGGCGGTGGCGTCGATCGTGACGGCGTCGATCACGGTGGTGCCGACGCGGAATGTCGGCATCGTCACGAGCTGGAACAAGCCGACCGGCCGGACCACGGGCGCGGGCCTGCAGTGGACGTTGCCGTGGCAGGGTATCGACGAGTGGGACGCGTCGGGTCAGACGTACGCCCATCTGGGTGACCAGTGTGTGTGGGTGACGATCGCGGCGCAGCGGCGGGCGTGCATCCCGGTGCAGATCGAGTGGTCGGCGCAGGCGGAGAAGGCGCCGGAGAACTGGGCGGCCTACCGGGAGGTGGGTGACAAGAGCCGGTTCGAGGTGTTCGTGGAGCGGCGGGTCAATCCACAGATCAACGGTGCGATGACGTCGATCTTCGCGTCGTTCGATCCGCTGGGGGCGGTGGATCCGACGAGTGGGGACGCGCCGGCGCCGGATCTGAACAAGACGTACAAGGACACGCTGATCACGGCGTTGAACGCGGAACTGGGCGACGAGATCGTGGTGAAGTCGGTGGCGTTCGAGTCGCCGCGTTACGACGAGCCGACGACGCAGGCGATCGCCGCGTACGGCCAGAAGATCCTGGAGGCCCGGAACCTGGAGATCGACAAGGCGAACGCGAAGACCAGGGCGGAGATCACCCGGACCGACGCGAGTGTCGACCAGGTGGCGCGGTGTCTGCAGATCGCGGAGAAGCTGGGCAAGGAGCCCGGTCTGTGCATGGGTGGGACGGTGTCCCTGACCCGCCCGGTCCAGGCGGGCTGAGCGGGTCAGGGATTCGGGCTCAGCGGACCTGGACGCGGACCGAGTCGAGGGCCGGGGTCTGGTTGGCGCGTTCCATCATCGGGATGCGGTGCGAGCCGTCACCGGCCCAGGCGGAGCACTGGAAGGTGCCTGCTTGGGCCAGTCCCGGCACCTGGATGGCGACGGTGTCGGGGGTGGCGCCGCCGCGGCTGTCCTCGGTGGCGACGAAGAAACCGGGCACCGGGTCGGGCGCGGGGGCCTGCTGCTGGCTGTCGAGGATCCGGCAGGCGGTGTGGAAGTGGCCGCGGACGAGCCCGTTCTTCAGGACGCTGGACTCGACGTAGTAGCCGCCCTGCCCGGCGGCGAGGAACCGGTCGCGGATCAGGTTGCGGGTGCTGACCTGGATCGTGAACGCCTGGTTCCGGTTGACCTGGCGGGGCGCGCTGGTGATCAGCAGGGTCGGGTTGTTGGCGGCGTTGCCCACTTCACCGAACTCGGTGGAGACGCACCGGTTGCCCTTCTGGAAGCCGTCGTGGGCTTCGAGGCGGCTGGTGTCGCAGCTGTCGGTGAGGATGCCGAGGTTGTTGCCGGGCTGGGCGGCGGCCGGGGTGGTGACGGCGGGCGCGCCGCCGTTCTGGTTCAGCGTGCAGACCGACAGGCGTTCGGCGTTGAGGTTGGGCCGGGGCGCGTTGCGGGAGATCGCGGTCTCGATCCGGTTGATCGCCGCGAACCGCTTGTCCTTCAGCGGGCCGAGGATCGCGTTCTGGATGAAGTTCGCGCCGCCCTGTCCCTGGGTGGCGGCGATGCGGTTGTTGGCCTCGTTGATCTGCTGGTCGATCTGCCGGAGGTTGCTGTCCACTTCGGCCTGCGCCTGCTGCGGGACGGCGACGGTGATGTAGACCTGCGGACAGTTGACGGTGGGCACGGCGGCTTGGGCGGCCGAGGCGATGCCGATCCCGGCGCCCGCCATGGTCACGGCGAGCCCGACGGTGATGACGAGTTTCCGGTGCATTGGCCTGCTGCTTTCCCGATCCCGATGGAACCCTACGGGCATCGATACGGGAACGCTCCCAGTTCGGATCAACGCGGTGAAAAAGATTTCGATCATGCCGCGCCGAGGGCTTCGGCCGGGGCGAGAGTCTTCCCCCTCGCCTATCGACCGTCCTCAGGGTCGTGGATCGCAGCGGGTGCCACACTCTGGCCGAAACCACCGCCCGGCCCAGCCAGCGATCACAGCCCAGCGCCCGCCGCACGCCGCACGCCGGCCGAGGCCACCGCCCGGCCCAGCCGGCGATCACCGCCCAGCGCCCGCCACACCCAGGTCAGGCCGCCGCAGCCGCTCCCGTCGTCGACGAGGCCGCGCTGCGCCGCGCCAGCCCCACCACGCCCCACCCCATGACCAGCGCCGCCACCGCCACCGTCACGAGCCCGCCCGTCCCGAAACGGACCCCCTCCCCGAACAGCACCACTCCGGCCACCGCCGCGACCAGCGGATTCGTGACGCTGACCGTGGCCAGCGGCGCGGCCAGCCCGGCACCCCGGTAGGACAGCTGGCCGAGCAGGTAACCGCACACCGCGAACGCCGCCACCAGCATTGCCGCAGACACCGACACAGCGCCCAGCCCGCCGGTCGTGAACGAGGTCAGCACCGCTTTGGACAGCACCGAGGAGATCCCGAACGCGGTCCCCGCCGCCGCGGCCAGCAGCACCGCCCGGCTTCGTGGCCCGGCCCGCCAGGCGCCCAGCGAGCCCACGAACACCACAGCGGCGGTGATCAGCCCGAGCCGGTGGGTGACCGGCCGGGTCAGCAGCTCCGGGGTGTCCGGCTCCACCGACAGCGACAGGATCAGCGCCAGCCCGGCGACCGTCGCCGCCGCGTCCCGCCAGGACGCCGCGCTGATCCTCGTCCGATACCGGACCACCTCGATGGGCAGCGCGAACAGCAGGGTGAGCGTGCCGAGCGCCTGCACCACGGCGACCGTGCCGAAGTTGAGCGCCACCACGTGCAGGCCCGCGCCGGCCCCGGTGAGCAGCAGCGCCGTCGCCCAGCGGGACCGGCCGCGGTGCCCGCTCCCGGCGAGCCGCTCCTGGGCCACCGCGGCGCCCGCGTAGGCGGCCACGGACAGCAGGGAGAGCAGCACGGCCCAGCCCAGCGATCCCACCGCGTCACCTCGAGACAGGTTCTCCACCGACGATACCGAGCCGGGAACGCCGCCGGCCGGCCGTCCCCTACCCCGAACCGGCGCCGTCAACCCGCGGACCGGCGCGTCCGGCGCGGGCCCGGGCGAGACGCGCCGCCTGCCGGTCGATCAGGCCGTGGGCGCGCCGCCGGCCCACCTCGCGCCGCTCCTGTGCCAGCCGCTCACGGCGGCGGGCCGCCCGCTCCACCCGCTCGTCGAGGATGCCCTGCCAGTCGTGTCCGGCGCCGCCGGCGAACGTCTCCGTCATGCCCCACATCCTCACCCCGGCGGGTGACCTCCCGGCCCGTTGTCCACAGCGGCCCGTTGTCCACAGGCGCCGGGAAATCCGGTTGGGCGTCACGGCCGGTTCCTGCCACGATCGCCGGCATGGTGGTGGCGAGTGGCGTGCGGATCGGCTGGGATGATCTGCCCGGCCCGGTCCGGCGGGAGATCGAGCAGATCATCGGCGGCGGGCCGGTGGTGGCGGCGGAGTCCCAGGCGGGAGGCTTCTCGCCGGGCACCGCCGACCGGGTCCGCACCGAGTCGGGCCGGCGGGCGTTCGTGAAGGCGGTCACGCCGGCTCTCAACGCGGATTCGGCGGCGATGGCCCGTGCCGAGCTGCGGATCAGCACGGCGATGCCGGTGGGCGCGCCGGTGCCCCGGGTGCTCGGCGGGTTCGACGACGGCGAGTGGGTGGTGCTGGTCCTGGAGGATGTGGCCGGCGCCCATCCGCGGACTCCCTGGGTCGAGGCGGAGATCCGCGGCGCCGCCGCCGCGCTGCGTGACCTGGCCGCCGCGCTCACGCCGGCGCCGATCTCCGGTCTGCCCTCCGCGGCCGACCGGCTGGGGCCGGCGTTCGGCGAGTGGCGGCAGGTGGCCGCCGACCCGCCGGCCGATCTCGACCCGTGGGCGGCGCGGCGGCTCGACGACCTGTGCGCGGCCGCCGATCGGGGCGTCGCCGCGCTCGCCGCGGGCGACACCGTCACGCACACCGATCTGCGGGCCGACAACATCCTGATCCGGCCGGACGGCCGGTTCGTCTTCATCGACTGGCCGTGGGGCTGCACCGGCCCGGCGTGGCTCGACGCGACGCTGCTGGCGATCAACGTGGTGGTGCACGGCGGTGATCCGGGTCCGCTGCTGGCCGGTGTCGACCGGGAGATCGTCGTCGGGGTCTTCGCGGGCGCCGCCGGCTACTTCCTGCACCGTGCCCGGCAGCCGGCCCCACCCGGTCTGCCGACGCTGCGGGAGTTCCAGCGTTTCCAGGGCGACGCCCTGGTGCCGTGGCTGCGGGAGGCTTTCGGCGACTGACCCGACGCCGTCGCGGCACCGCGAGTTTCTCCTGTTTGCGAGGGCGGCGGCGGATCCGGCCGCCATCACCGAAACGTGGCTGAACCACACCCGCCGCCGTCCCGTAACAGTTACGGGGTCGACCGGTAGATGGGACCTCCAGCACACCGCACCGGGCCCCGCACACCGGGGGACTAGGCTTGACGCCCGTGAACTGGGCTTCGGCGTGGCGGCCCGGGCGCCCAACCGAATCATGGAACGGAAGATGATGAGCGACCAGCCCAAGGTGCGAGTCCTGCTTCTGGAGAGCATTCACCCCGACGCGGTTTCCCGCCTCGAGGAGGACGGCTTCCAGGTCGAGTCCCTGCGCAACGCCCTCGACGAGGTCGAGCTGATCGAGCGCATCTCCGGAGTCAACCTGCTCGGCATCCGCTCCAAGACGCAGGTGACGGCGAAGGTGCTGGAGGCCGCCGACAAGCTCGTCGCCATCGGCGCGTTCTGCATCGGCACCGACCAGATCGATCTGGCGGCGGCGTCGGCGGGCGGGGTGGCGGTGTTCAACGCCCCGTTCTCCAACACCCGTTCGGTGGTGGAGCTGGCGATCGCCGAGATCATCGCGCTGACCCGGCGGCTCACCGAGAAGAACACGTTGATGCACGCCGGCGTGTGGGACAAGTCGGCCGACGGCGCCCACGAGATCCGCGGCCGCCGTCTCGGCATCGTCGGTTACGGCAACATCGGCACCCAGCTGTCGGTCCTCGCGGAGAATCTGGGCATGTCGGTGTCGTTCTACGACACCGCCGACAAGCTGGCGCTGAGCAACGCGCACCGCTGCGCCAGCCTGGACGAGTTGCTGGAGTCGAGTGACATCGTCACGCTGCACGTCGACGGCCGGCCCGGCAACGCCGGTTTCTTCGGCGCCGAGCAGTTCGCGAAGATGCGGGCCGGCAGCCTGTTCCTCAACCTGTCCCGCGGGATCGTCGTCGACCACCTGGCGCTGCGTGACGCGCTGAAGAGCGGCCACCTGGCCGGCGCCGCCGTCGACGTGTTCCCGGCGGAGCCGAAGGGCCGCGGCGACGAGTTCCTGTCCGAGCTGCGTGGCCTGCCGAACGTGATTCTCACCCCGCACATCGGCGGTTCGACCGAGGAGGCCCAGTCTGACATCGGCGGCTTCGTGGCGAACAAGCTGGCGAAATTCGTGACCGAGGGCAACACTTCGCTGAGTGTCAACCTGCCCGGCGTCACCCTGCCGGAGCTGCCCGGCATGCACCGCATCGTGCACATGCACAAGAACACGCCAGGTGTGCTGGCGCAGGTCAACCGGATCCTGGCCGAGCACAACGTCAACGTCGAGGGTCAGATGCTCTCCACCCGCGGGGAGTATGGCTACCTGATCACCGACATCGCCCGCGGCTACCCCGACGAGGTGCTGGACCAGCTGCGCGACATGGAGCAGACGGTCCGGCTGCGCGTGCTGAACTGATACGCGTCTGACGGCGACCGAGGCCACCTGACCGGGCAGGTCAGGTGGTCTCGACCGTCAGGAGGGTGACCGGCGCGAGCGCGTCGACGTCGTACCGGTTGCCGGTGGTCCAGTCCTTCGGGGTGAGTGTCGAGCCGGGGGCCACGTCGCGCAGGGTCCGTGCGCCGGCTGTCACCGTTCCGGCGCCGCCGCCGACCTTTATCCGGACGGGGCTGCCGGTGGGTGCCCGCAGGAGCAGCTCCTCCATCCCGCCGGTGATCTTCATGGGGACGGTGCCGGCCGCCTGGGCGAGGGTGACCTCGGCCCGCCGGGTGCCGCCGACGATCTCGATCCCGCGGACACGGCCGGCGCTCAGGTCGACGATCCGCTCGGCGGAGTATCCGGAGAAGCGGATGGTCCACCGCACCTTCGCGGCGAGCAGCACCTCCACCTCGCCGCCGGTTCCGGCGGAGTCGCGGGTCACGTCGACCCGCAGCCGGTCGTCGCGCATCTCCGCGCTGGGCCGGACTCCGGCGCCCTCGGGGGAGCTGATTCGGTACAGGTCGTCGCCGAGGTCGGCGATCCGCAGTTGCACCCGGTCGGTGGCGGCGAGCAGCTCGAAGGTGGCGATCGTCCGGTCTTCGAGGGGCCCGCTGGCGACCCGCTGGTCGCGGCCCCCGCCGAGCACGGCGGCGATCTGGTTGTCGTCGCCGGTGTAGTAGATGACGCCGGTGAGCACGACGACCGCCAGGGCCACCACGCCGAGGATCGCCATGCCGGCCGTGACGAGCCGGGACTGCCGGCGCGGCGGGCCGGAAGCGGGCGGTGCGGAGACCGGCCCGTGGGAGAGCGTGGACGGCGCGGACGTCGCCGGCAGGGTGCCGGTCCAGGCGGCCGGTTCGTCGCGCCGCTCCCAGCCGTCGGACGGCCACGGCGCGTTGCCGGCGGCCGGTGGCGCCGGTGAGGTGACGGGGCCGGCGTCGAACGATTCCGGCCACGGCGCGGTGGAGGCCGCCGGTAATCCGGGGCCGGCCGGCTCCGGGTCGCCCCATGACGGCCCGTCGGCGCCGTTGCCGGACGTGCGGGCGATGGGCAGGTCGTCGGAGCGAGAAGCGGACGACGATTCCGGGTACGGGGAGACGGCCGCCGAGTCCCGGCCGGAACGTCCCCGGCGAGGCAGATCACCGGAGCCCACCACCGCCGGCTCCTCGGCCACACTCCGGAACCCCCCGGTGTCGTCGGACACCCGCCGCAGCCCACCCGTGTCGTCGGAGACCCGCCGCAGACCACCCGTGTCGTCGAGCCCGCGTCCCCGCCCGGCCCGTGCCCCGCCGATCGGCCCGTCGCTGAACCCGAACGAGACCCGCCCCGGCCCCGCCGGTGACGCCGGCCCGAACTCGGGTGCGGGCGTGTCGTCCCCGAAAGCCGAGGACGACGACGAGGAGGACGAGGACGACGGCACCGCCGGCGAGCCCGGAGCGGCTACCGGCGACGAGATCGACCCTGACTCGGATGGTTTCGGATCGCCGAACCAGCCGAGGGGTTTCTCGTTCCCCTCGGGTTCGGGCTCCCGAGCCGGCCGTCGCCGAAGTGGCAAGGCCGAGTTGTCCTCCCCCGGCCCTCCGGCCGGAGCGGTACGGTCCACGATTCCTCCCTGCGCAGCGCACCCACGATGTCCCCCGTAGGAAGTACGTAAGGAACCGCTCTTCCGGATGAGTGACCGGAAGGTTTACCGCGGGTCAGGTCGAACGAGTCCGCGCCGGGTGGCGATGGCGACCGCCTCGAGCTGGCTGTGGGCGCCGAGTTTGGCGAGCACCGCCTTCTGGTATCCGCGGCAGGTGTGCACGCTGATGCCAAGCCGGCGGGCCACGGCGCGGGCGTCGAGACCGGCCGCCATCAGCTGCAACACCTCGTCCTCGCGCTGGGTGAGGCCGCCGGCGGTGAGGCCGTTGCCGCGCTGTCCGGCGACCGCCGGGGTGGTGCTGCGCAGCAGCCGGGCGAGGATGTCGGTGGAGACCGTCATGCTGCCGCGGTGGGCGGTGCGCAGCGCATTGAGGACGTCACCGAGCGCGCCGTTCTTGGAGAGGAACCCGGCGGCGCCGGCGGTGGTGGCCCGCCGGACGAGCGTCTGGTCCTCGCTGGCAGTGAGGATCACCACACGTGAGGCGGGCTGTCGTACCCGAATGAGTTCGGCGATGGCGATGCCGTCGGCATCGGACAGTTCCGGGTCCATCACGATCACGTCGGGCAGCAGCTCGGCCGCGAGGCGTAGCGCCTCCGCGCCGGTCCGCGCGTGCCCGACCCATTGGAGGTCGGCCTGACCTGCAAGAGCGTGTCCCAGAAGCTCGGCGAAGGTCTGGTGACCGTCGACGACGAGCACAGTGATCGTGTCGCCGCTGTCCATACGTCACCTTCCTCGATGTGCCCCCGACGGGCTCCGCGCAGTCTAAGGATTACCCGACGGACTGCCTTCCCTACCAACAGGCTGCCCACCCGTACGCCCGACGCCCGGATGCCTCCGAGCGGATCCGATGATGAGTCGTTCGGTCAACTCGACCCCCTCGCTTTGGGGCTTGCCGCCGGTACGGCTGAAACAGCAGAGTTCTGGATCATGCACGACATCCAGCTCTTCGGTGTTCTCGAGGTCCGTACCCGTGGCATCCGCCTGTCCGGGGAAGACTTCGGTGGCGCCCGGCCGCGTCATCTCCTCGCCCTGCTGGCGTTGCGGGGTGAGTGGTCGCTTGTGGAGCTGGCCGACACGCTGGGTGTCTCCGCGACGACGCTCAACGATGATCTGGGGATTCTGCGGGACCGGCTGGAGCCCGGGGTCGGCCATCGTGATTCGGTGATCACGTCGCATCAGGGCCGGGTGGGTCTGGCCCGGGAGCGGGTGCACATCGACACCGTCACGTTCGACCAGCTGGTGGCGATGGCCGCGGAGCGCCCGCCGGCCCGTGCCGCCCGGCCGCTGGCGGCGGCCGCCTTCCTGGCGTCGCGCCCGCTGCTGGAGGACGAGGACGCGGTGTGGGCCGCCGAGGCCCGTGCGGAGTACCGGGCGAAGCTGATCACCGCGAGCGAGCCGCAGCCGATCGGCTGAGGCCGCCACAATCATGGGGTGCTGCCCACCACCCTGTCGCCAGTGCCGCTGGCTCCGGAGCTGTCCCTGTATCTCGTCACCGAGCCGGTCGGCCTCTTCGACCTGACCGGCGGTGAGTTCCACAGCGACCGGCCGCCGCCGTTCTGGGCGTTCGCCTGGGCGGGCGGTCAGGCGCTGGCACGTTTTCTGCTGGATCACCCGTCCGAGGTGTCGGGTCGCCGTGTTCTGGATGTGGCGACCGGCTCCGGGGTGGCCGCGATAGCCGCCGCCCATGCCGGGGCGTCCGCGGTGGCGTGTTCCGACATCGATCCGGCCGCGGTCGAGGCCGCGCACCGCAACGCGTCCGCGAACGGCCTCTCCCTGGTGGGCCATCTCGACGATCCCGAGGTGCTGCTGGCCGGGGATGTCTTCTACAGCCCGGTGGTCGCCCCGAAGATGGTGGCCCGGCTGCGCGCTGCCCGGAAGAGGGGCGCCGAGGTGCTGGTCGGTGATCCGGGCCGTGGTTTCTTCCCGGAGCGTCTCTTCGATCTGGTGACCGAGTACGTCGTGCCGGTCCCGCGGACCCTCGAGGACACCGAGACGCTCACCACCGGCATATGGCGGATGCGTTCATCAAGCAACTAGTTGTAGGCTACACGCATATCTCGATCCGGAGGAACGACGCCCGTGCACGAACAGCAATCCACCCGGCTGGCCGACGAAATCACGCGGTTGGTCCGGATGGGCGCGCGATTCCGGGGCATGCTCAAGACCGGAGATCTCGGCGCCGAGTTCTCCGCTCTGATGCTGCTGCCACCGTTGCGCGCGACGGGCCCCATGCGGGTCACCGACCTGGCCGAGGTCAAAGGGGCCGATCCGTCGACGGTCAGCCGTCAGGCCGCCCAGCTGGTGAAGGCGGGCCTGGCCCGCCGCGAGGCGGATCCGTCGGACGGCCGGGCCTCGCGCCTGGCCATCACCGACAGCGGGGTGGCCGCGTGCGAGCAGGTGCGACAGGCCCGGGTGGCGATGCTCACCCAGGTCCTGGCCGACTGGCCCGCCGACCGCGTCGCCGCCTTCACGGATCTTTTCGAAGAGTTCAACAACGCGGTCGAGGCGCACCTGCGCACCGACCCGGCATCACCCCCACGGGAGACTGCGTGAGCCACCCAGCCCCACCGGCGCCCGCGCCGGTGGAATTCACCCACCGCCAGATCCTGACGATCCTCGGCGGCCTGATGATGGGCATGTTCCTCGCGGCGCTGGATCAGACGATCATGGCCACCGCGACCCGGACCATCGCCGACGACCTGCAGGGCTTCGACCTGCAGGCCTGGGCCACCACGGCCTTCCTGATCACCTCGACGATCTCCACCCCGCTGTACGGCAAGTTGTCCGACATCTACGGCCGCCGCCCGTTCTTCCTGCTGGCGATCGGCATCTTCATCGTCGGCTCGTTCCTCTGCGGCCTCTCCGAGAACATGTGGCAGCTGGCCGCCTTCCGGGCCATCCAGGGCCTCGGCGCCGGCGGCCTGATGTCGCTGGCGCTGGCGATCATCGGCGACATCGTCCCGCCCCGCGAGCGCGCCAAGTACCAGGGCTTCTTCCTGGCCGTCTTCGGCACCGCGAGTGTTCTCGGCCCGATCCTGGGCGGCTTCTTCGCCGGCGCCGACACGCTCCTCGGCACCGACGGCTGGCGCTGGGTGTTCTACCTCAACGTGCCGATCGGCCTGGCCGCGATGGCCGTGGTCGCCAGGGTCCTGCACCTGCCGCACCACCGGGTCGACCACCGCATCGACTGGCCGGGCGCGCTCACCCTGATCCTCGCTCTGGTGCCGCTGCTGACCGTCGCCGAGCAGGGCCGCGAGTGGGGCTGGGGCTCCGGCCGCTCGATCGCCTGCTACGTGATCGGCGGGATCGGCCTGATCGGCTTCGTGCTGGCCGAGCGCGCCTACAAGGACGAGGCGCTGCTGCCGCTGGCCCTGCTCGGCAAGCGCACCGTCGCGGTCGGCGTC
Organism: Actinoplanes philippinensis; assembly: GCF_900113015.1. GTDB lineage: Bacteria > Actinomycetota > Actinomycetes > Mycobacteriales > Micromonosporaceae > Actinoplanes > Actinoplanes philippinensis. The sequence continues at coordinate 139,388 of NZ_FONV01000015.1, read as the reverse complement.
ACCGCCAGCACCATCCTGGGCATGGCCATGTTCGGCGGCCTGATGACCGTCCCGCTGTACCTGCAGATCGTGAAGGGCTCCTCGGCGACCCTGGCCGGCCTGCAGATGATCCCGTTCGTCGTCGGCATCATGACCGGCTCGATCATCTCCGGCCAGCTGATCTCCCGGACCGGCCGCTACCGGATCTTCCCGATCGTCGGCAGCGTCTTCATGGTCATCTCGCTGTACCTGTTCTCGCTGGTCGGCGCGGACACCCCGCTCTGGCGGACCATGCTGGTCATGGTGCTGATGGGCCTCGGCCTGGGCAGCAACATGCAGCCGATGATCACCGCCGTGCAAAATGCGGTGTCGCCCCGCGAGATCGGCACGGCGACCGGCGCGGTCACGTTCTTCCGGTCGATGGGCGGCACCCTCGGCACCGCGGTCTTCCTGTCGGTGCTGTTCAACGTGCTGCCCGGCAACATCGAGAAGGCGTACACCGCGGCACAGCCGACCGCTGAGTTCCAGCAGGCGATCGCGGCCGACCCGTCACAGGCCGAGACCTTGAAGGTCGCGATGAGCGGCGCCGGCCTCAGCGACACGTCGTTCCTGAGCAGGCTGGCCGACCCGATCTCGCACCCGTTCAAGGTCGGCTTCGCCGACAGCGTGCACGTGGTCTACCTGATCGCGTTCTTCGTGATGATCCTCGGCCTGATCGTGGTCTTCTTCCTGCCCGAGATCCCGCTCTCGCAACGCTCGGCCCAGCAGGCCAGGGCCGAGGAGGCGGCGGTCAAGGAGGGCAGCGAGGCTCCCGCTTAGATCATTTCGCGGGGGTACGGGCGAAGCGCACCGTCCGTGCCCCCGGTGTCGTCGCGTCCCCTTCCCAGGAACGCGCAGTAGCGTGACCGCATGGCTGTTGTGAAGATCAACGCGATTGAGGTCCCCGAGGGCGCCGGTCCCGAGCTGGAGAAGCGGTTCGCGGCCCGGCACGGCGCCGTGGAGAGCTCACCCGGTTTCCTCGGCTTCGAGCTGCTGCGCCCGGTCGCCGGCGACACCCGCTACTTCGTCTACACGCGCTGGGAGTCCGAGGAGGATTTTCAGAACTGGGCGAACGGCGGCGCCAAGGAGGCCCACGCCGGTGAGCGGGCCAAGCCCGTGGCCTCCGGCGCCAGCCTCCTGGAGTTCGAGGTCGTCCAGTCGGTGCAGAAAGCCGGTTGACGCCGCCGAGGGTGTGTTCCCGTGACGGGGACACACCCTCGGTCGTCTCCGGAGCCGTGCGGCCGTCTCAGGAGCTGTTACGGGCGGCTGCGGCCACCAGGCGGGTGGCGACGGTCCCCCGGTCCAGGCCGAGCCGCTGGGCGCTCTCCTGGAGGATCGCGTAGGCCTCCTGGACCCCGCAGCCCCGCTGGGCGATGATCACGCCGACCGCCCGGTCGACCTCGGCGCCCTCGGTCAGCGCCTCACGCCGGTGCAGCTCCCCCAGCAGCACCTCGGCCTGGCCGGCCAGAGCCATCGCGGTCACCAGGACCTCCGGGTCCACCTCGCCGGCCCGGTCGGGGTAGATGCTGACCGCCCCGACCGCGGTGCGCCGCACGTCCAGCGGGATCGCGGCGACCGCCCGCAGCCCGTCGGCCCGGGCGGCGCCGGCCAGTTCCGGCCACCGCTCGTCGGCGGGCAGGTCGCCGGCGGTCACCACCGAGCGGGTGCGGGCCGCCTCCATCGCGGGGCCGGTGCTCCCGGCGTACTGCAACCGGTCGAACGTCTCACCGGCCGGCCCGGACGCGGCCGCCGTGAGGGGCCCGCCCTCGCCGATCAGGGTGACCGAGCAGCGGACGACGCCCGGCAGGGTGGCCGTCGCGAAAGCGGCGAGCCGGTCGAGAGCCTGGTGGAGGGAGTCCGCGGTGAGCAGGCGGACGGTCACCTCGTGGAGCAGCCCGGCGAGCTCCACCGGGTGCGGGCCGGGGACGGCAGCGGCGGGAGCCGTGTGCCGGGCGCCCCGGCGCGGTGAGCTGAGCGATGACGTGCCGTTTTCGGGGGTGCGCCGGGCCAGCCGGGCGCCACGCTGCGCGGCCGGGACACGACGTTTCGGGGCAGACACCCGACGGATATTGCCACGTCTATCCGGAATCGCGCACGCTCAGGTGCCTCGATCGGGGAGTGTTGCGGCATTAAACCGTCTCGTCCGATCTGCGGCGCCGGAGAGGCCGGAAAGAATTTTGCGCCGCCCCCCGGTTGCCCGGGAGGCGGCGCGAACGCCGGTGTGCAGGTCGCCTCGCGGCGAGTGGCTCAACACGGCTCCAGCCGAACGGTAGTCCGTGCAGGCGTTGGGTGAGGCCCGGGGACACTGGGCACACCGGCATCCGTTCACAACCGTCGGCACCGCCCGGTGATTCCATGAGCAGCTGTGACCTGGATTACACCCCCGGGTTTGACGGGAACGCCTGCGGGTAGACCACCCGCCGTGACCGACGACATCCGTGAGCTGGACTCCTTCCTGGACGCCGCCTACGACGCCCAGGAGCGCCTGACCAGCGGAGACCTGCAGCGCCGGGCGATCGCCGCGGATCTTCCGGCAGCCGCGCTGACCCGCATCGACGCCCTGCCCGAGGGCGAGTACGCGCAGGACGAGGCGGCCGAGGCGTTGCGGGCCCTGCGCCCCTGACCGCCCGCGTCAGACCCGCTCCGCCTTCTCCTTGGCGATCGAGTACCCCATCTGCAGGAAGTCGGAGACGGCCGTGGCGGTCAGCGCGGTGGCGGCCAGCCGGGTCAGCCGGGGCGCCAGCACCAGCCCGCCGGTGAGCCCGGTCGACACCCAGACGGCCAGGCAGAACGGGCAGGTGATCAGCTCGCCGATGCCGTGCCGGACGCTGCTGCCACCGTCCCGGACCTCCTCGTTGAGTTCCGCCGCCCCGGCCGGCTCGGCGTACCGGGTGAACGGGGCGCGCAGCGGGCTGGTGACCGCGTCCTTGGCGACCAGCCGGCTCAGCTTGTGGGTGGCGATCGACAGCAGCGCCACGTCGGCCATCGACGGGCGCTCCGGCAGCGGGCGCCCGCTGAGCCGCACCGCCGCGGCGAGCGCGCCGGCCATCGCCCCGAACGCGCCGATCGCGGCCAGGTAGCCGTCGAGCGGCCGGTGCTCGTGCGGCGCGTACGCCCGGGCCAGCCGCGACAGGACGGTCATCAGAAGTCCCGGGTGAGCCGGTCCGGGTCGACCTCACGGCCCGGGAAGCGCGCCATGTACTCGGTCTCCAGCTCGGCGGTCCGCTTGAAGTGGTTCTCCAGCGCCGCGTCGGGGCCGTGCCGCAGGGCGTCGAGACGGGTCCGGTAGAGGCTCGACAACTCCCGGAAGAGGTCGTCGTCGGCCAGCCCGGCCGGGTCGATGCCGGTGTCGAAGATCACCGCGGCGCCCTCGTCGTTCCGCGCGTTCATCGTCGTCCGCCTCCCGCTGGTGTCGGCTTCCCTCGCCTGCACGGGTTGCCCGGGGAGGCACCCGCCAAACCCGCCGGTAGTCTCGGGGGTATGAAAGGGCTGTGGTCTCCGGCGTGGGTGGCCCGTCATCTCCTGGCGCTCGTGCTGGCCGTCGGGTGCCTGGTCCTGGGCTGGTGGCAGTACAGTCGTGCGGCCGACGGCAACGCGATCAGCTGGGGCTACATGTTCCAGTGGCCGGTGTTCGGTGGCTTCGTCGTCTTCATCTGGTGGCGTGAGGTCCAGCTGGCCCGCCGCAAGGCCGCGGGTGAGCCGGTGACCGCCCCCGAGCCGCCCGCCCCGCCGGCGCCCGCCGGCCGCGGCGCGCCGGTCACGCTGGGCCGCCCGGTCCGGGTCGCGGTCGGGCAGGCCACCGGCGATGCCCCCGATCCGGAGCTCGACGCCTACAACGACTATCTGGCCTGGCTCGCCGCCCATCCCGGTGCGCGCCCGTCCGACTACCCCGGCCGCATCACCACATAAGTCAAGGAGTCACCCGCCGTGCAGGGAGCCCTCACCCGTTACCGGATCATCGCCTGGATCGTCGGCGTGTGCCTGCTCGCCCTCACCGTCGGCATGGTGCTGAAATACGGCCCGGCCGACGACCCGACGGTGGTCGAGACGGTGGGCCAGTTGCACGGTTTCCTCTACATGTTCTATCTGGCCGCGACCTTCGACCTGTCCCGGCGCGTGCCGTGGCCGTTCAAGCGGATGCTGCTGGTCATGCTGGCCGGCACGATTCCGTTCCTGTCGTTCTGGGCCGAGCGCCACGTGAGCCGGCACTGGGTTCCCGAGGCCGCCCCGGCACTGGTCGAATAGTCCGTTCGCCGCTTCGGGATAACGCTCAGCGGCGACCGAATAACAGCCCGTTATCGGGACTATTCTCGCAAGTCCGGCCATTGGTGAAAATCACTCGGCCAGGCCTTGATTTCTTTTCTTCCGTCGATAGGTTAATGCGGTTGGTCCGGTCCGCAGCCACAAACCCTCGGGTGGCGCCGGCCAACGCCGCCGAATGACACGCGGCGATCCGGCGTCCACCCCCAGGACCGCCGGCCGCCGCAACCGGACCGGATACACACGCGGACAGGGTCTCTCTTCCAGCCCGACGGTCCCGCCGACCCGGTAGGCGGCCAAGCGGAAGAAAGGCCCCTGACCAGTGCCACACCCCCGTACCCGGTTCCGGGCGCTCGTGGTCGCGCTGACGGCGTTCGCGATCACGACGTCGGGAGCGACGGCAGCCCATGCGGCGCCGTCCGCGAGTGAGATCAAGAAGAAGATCGACGCCGCCTCGGAGAAGCTCGAGGACGTCACCGAGCAGTACAACAAGCTTCGCCTCGACGCGAAGGCCACCAAGGCCGAGGCGGCGAAGCTGGAGTCCTCCCTCAAACCGGCCCAGGCGGCGCTCGCCGAGGCCACCGCCAAGGTGCAGACCATCGCCACCACCACCTACATGCAGGGCCGGACCGGCGCGATGACGGTCCTGGTGAGCGGCGACTCGGCGACCCTGCTGGAGCGGCTCGCGGTGCTCGACCAGATCACCCGGTCCAACCAGCAGGACATCGACACCTTCACCCAGACCACGGCCACCTTCGCCGACCGCAAGGCCGCGCTCAAGGTGACCCAGGACAAACAGGCCGCTCAGGCGACCGAGCTGATCAACCGCAAGAAGAAGATCGAGAACGACCTGGAGAAGCTGTACGACATGCGCGAGGCCGCCTACGGCAGCGCGACCGAGGACAGCGGCTCGTACACCGGCGAGATCCCGGACATCCCGGGCTCGGCCGGCAAGGCGGTCACCTTCGCGTTCAACCAGATCGGCAAGCCGTACGGCTACGGCGACGCCGGTCCGGGCTCGTACGACTGCTCGGGTCTGACGATGGCGGCGTGGGCGGCGGCGGGCAAGTCGTTGCCGCACAACGCCGCCGCACAGTACAGCGCCACCGCACGGATCAGCCGAAGTGATCTGCAACCGGGCGACCTGGTGTTCTATCGGAGCAACGCCCATGTGGCGATCTACGTCGGAGGCGGGAAGATCATCGATGCTCCCACCGCCGGCCGGGACGTGCTCCATCGAACGATCGACATCATGACCCCGAACGGCTACGGCCGGGTCAAGTAGCGGCCGGCTCCCCGGGCTGTCCCGACGTCGTCGGGACAGCCCGAAGCACCAGCCGGACCCGGCCAGGACACGAAAAGGCCGGCGCCCCCGCTCGGGACGCCGGCCTTGATCGTTTCAGTGAGGCGCCGGTCAGGCGGCCTGCAGACCCTCGGCCCGGGCCAGCTCACGCAGCCGGCCGAGCGCCTGGATCTCCAGCTGGCGGATCCGCTCCCGGCTCAGCGAGAAGCGCGACGCCACCTCGGTCAGCGAGTGCTCCCGGCCGTCCTCCAGGCCGTAACGTGCCCGCATGATGCCGGCCGACCGGTCGTCCAGGTGGTTCAGCAGGCCCTCGATGCGCTGCCGCTCGAGCGCGTTGAGGACGATCTCCTCGGGGCTCGGGGCGTCGCTGTCGGCGACCAGGTCACCGAGGTTGGTGTCGCCGTCGTCGCCGACCGGGGTGTCCAGCGAGACGGTGTCCTGCGCCCAGCGGGTGAGCTCGTTGACCCGCTCGACGGTGACGCCCAGCGCGGCCGCGATCTGCTCGGGCTCCGGGTCGGCGCCCAGCTCGCGAACCAGCTGCCGGGTCACGTTGCGCATCCGGTTGACGTCCTCGACCAGGTGGACGGGGAGCCGGACGGTGCGCTCCTGCTGGGCGATGGCCCGGCTGATCGCCTGGCGCACCCACCAGGTGGCATAGGTGGAGAACTTGTAGCCGCGCTCGTAGTCGAACTTCTCGACCGCGCGGACCAGGCCGGTGTTGCCCTCCTGGATGAGGTCCAGCATCGGCATGCCGGACCGGACGTAGCGGCGTGCGATGGAGACGACCAGCCGAAGGTTGGCCCGGATGAACAGGTCCTTCGCGCGCTGGCCCTCGGTGACGAGGCGCTCCAGCTCCTCCCGGCTGACGCCGCGGCGCTCCTCGCCCGTCTCGAGCAGGTGCTCGGCGTAGAGGCCCGCCTCGATTGCCTTCGAGAGTTCGACCTCCCGTGCGGCGTCCAACAACGGCGTCCGGGAGATCTCGTGCAGGTAGACTCCGACGAGGTCGCGCTCTTCGGCGACCTGGTCGGTACGCATCACGGTGTTCTTCTCCACGTTGCCCACGGTCCCCTCATTGCCGTCACTAACCCTGTTACGGGCATTACCTGCGTCCATCAGCCCTCTCCCGTAACGTCCGCAGCTCGTGCATTGCGGTTGCTGACACATCTACACAACAAATTGCTGGCCGCACTGATTCCGGCTGGTGGATCGAAAGTGTCACGAATGTCTGGGTGCTTCCTGAGAGCCCAGTGCGCGGAAGCTGAATACGGCATCTTCGCGATCGTCGTGCAGACGATCGGATACCCTCTGCGCGCTTCATAACACCATCGGCCTCTCATCGTCACAGCGACGGGCATCACCCTGGGCTACGCGATGCTCGTCACCCCGGAGTACGGGTTTCGCGCTCCTGGGGTTCATGTGCAGCATCGGCCGGGCTCCCACGAGCCTGAAACAAACGCCCTCGCGAAAGATCCCGGGTCCGGAGGCCGAACGGGACCATCGGTCACAATGCGCCACGCCAGGCCACAGTTCACTCGCCCGCACGGGTGACGCCGGGCGAGCACGGAACATTCCCAGGTGGCGGCCAGGTTCAGCGGTGAAGTGAGGAACAGCACACTCACCACGGTGTGACAAGCTGCCCCCATGATCTCGACGCGTACGGCTCTGGTGACCGGCGGCAACGGCGGGCTCGGCACCGCCACGATCAGTGCACTCCTGGCCGCGGGATGGCGGGTGGTGGCCCCGGTGCGATCCGGGACGGCCGGCCGGCTGCCGGCCGGAGCCGTCGCCGTGGAGGCGGACCTCACCGTCGAGGCGGACGTGCGGGCCGCCGCCGCCACCGCCGCGAGCGACCCGGAGGCGCCGCTGCGGGCCGTCGTCAACCTGGTCGGCGGGTATGCGGGCGCCGACCTGATCGCGGACACCCCGGTCGCCGACTTCGAGGCGATGCTCACGATCAACCTGCGGCCCACTTACCTCACCACGGCGGCGGCTCTGCCGTACCTCATCGGGGCCGGCGGCGGGTCGGTGGTCTGCGTCTCGTCCCGCGCCGCGGTGTCGCCGTTCCCCGGCGCGGCCGGCTACGTGACCGCCAAGGCCGCGGTGCTGGCCTTCGCCGCCGCGGTCGACGTCGAATACCGCAAGCAGAACGTGCGCTGCAACACCGTCCTGCCCAGCGTCATCGACACCCCCGCCAACCGGGCCGCCATGCCGGACGCCGACCACAGCCGCTGGGTGGCCCCGGCCGCCATCGCCGACACCATCGTCTTCCTGGCGTCCGACGCGTCCGCCCCGACCAGCGGAGCACGGATCCCGGTGTACGGCCAGGCCTGACCGCGCGCTCAGCCCTGACCCAGCTCCGCCAGGATCGCCTTGGTGACCTGCTCGGGAGTGCCGTTCGCGTCGATCACCACGAACGAGGGGTACTCCCGCAGCGACCGGTAGGCGCCGTCCGCGGTCCGCAGATACTCCATCGTCTCGGTGTCGTAGCCACGGCGCTCGATCCGGTCCTGGGCCACCTCCGGGTCGACGGCCAGGAAGAACGTCACGTCCGGCCGCGGGAACAGGCGGTAGGCCAGCCGGGCGGCACGCACCGCCCACGGGCGGGCGCCGTGCGCGGTGAGGCTCGCGTACTGGCACACCGCATACCGGTCCATCACCGCGATCTCCCGGCGCACCGCCCGCCGCAGCAGGGTCCGGGCGATCGCGAGCCAGCGCAGCACCGACTCGACGACGAGCGTGCCCCGGCGGCCGAACAGGTCCTCGGCGTCGGCCCGGCCGGTCATCACCGCGATCCGGCCGAACCAGTGGCGGCCGCCGGCGTTCTGCCGATACGCCGCCGGGTGCCCGGCCGCGGCCAGCTCGGCGGCGACGACACGGGCCTGGGTGGTCTTACCGGAGCCGTCGATGCCGACCAGGGCGATGGTGCGCGGCATCCGGCGGGAGCCGCCGGAGGGGGCGGAGGCCGGGCCGGACTGCGCGAGGAGAGCCATACCAACCGACGGTAGCGCCCGCCGGCACCTTCCGTTCCGCACCGGCGGGCGCGAAAGGTCCTCCAGAATGGTCGTGCGGGTTCAAGGTGCCACGACTCCGGGTAGTCGTTCACGAACCGGACACGGGACAGGAGGACGGCATGCCACACCGTGTGGACGAGGGTCTGGCCATCACCTTGAAGCGGGTCGCCTCGACGTTGAAGAGCGCGGACATCCCCTTCGCGCTGGGCGGGAGCTTCGCGGTGTACGCCCGCGGCGGCTACTCCAGCGATCACGACGTCGACTTCCTGCTCCGGGAACAGGACAAGGAACGGGCGTTGCAGGAGCTGGCCGCGGTCGGGTTCGAGACCGAGCAGCCGCCGGAGGACTGGCTGGTCAAGGTCTACGACGAGGGCCGGATGGCGGATCTGATCTACCGGCCGGTGGAGTCGCCGGTCGACGACGAGACGCTGCGGGACACCGAGCAGATCTCGGTCGAGGCGATCTACATGCCGGTGATCTCCGCCTCCCGGCTGATGGTGCACAAGCTGCTCAGCTACAGCCAGCACTACTGCGACTTCGCGACCGGGCTGCCGGTGGCACGTTCCCTGCGCGAGCAGATCGACTGGGAACGGGTTCGCCGGGAGACCATCGCGTCGCCGTACGCCGAGGCCTTCCTGGTGCTCCTGGACCGTCTCGACGTGGTGCCGTTCCCGGGGGCGAGGGAATTGAGGGTAGGGGGATGACATGACCAACCAGATCGATCTCGAGGCCGAGATCCAGCGCCTGCTCACCGAACACGACCGTGTCGCCGAGCAGGGCATCACCGTGCAGCGGCGGGACAACGTGGTGGTCCTCGGCGGGGAGGTGGAGAGCGCCCAGCGCCGTGACGAGATCTGCCGCCAGATCACCAGCCACTTCCCCGAGATCGAGATCACCTGCGACATCGGCATCACCCGGGCGCAGGCCCCGAGTGACGTGGAGGAGATTTCATGATCCGGATCGCCGCCGTCGGCGACGTCCACGTGGACAAGGACGTGGTGGGCCGCTACCGGCCCGCCCTCGAACAACTGCCCGAGCGCGCCGACGCCCTGCTCGTCGCCGGCGACCTGACCCGGCACGGGACGGTCGACGAGGCGCAGTGCTTCGCCACCGAGTTCGGCGGCCTGGCCGTCCCGGTCGTGGTGGTCCTCGGCAACCACGACCACCAGAGCGACCAGGAGCAGCAGGTCACCGAGGTGCTCACCGACGCCGGGATCACCGTGCTGGAGTGCTCCTCGACGGTGCTGGAGATCCGCGGCCACCGGCTCGGCATCGCCGGCGCCAAGGGGTTCGGCGGCGGCTTCGCCGGGGCGTGCGCCAGCAATTTCGGCGAGCGCGAGATGAAGACGTTCGTCGGGGTGACCGAGGACATCTCGGCGCGGCTCGGCGAGGCGCTGCGCGCGGTGGAGTGCGACGCCCTGGTGGCGCTCACCCACTACGCGCCGGTGCCGGAGACCCTGATCGGCGAGCCGCTGGAGATCTACCCGTTCCTCGGGTGCTACCAGCTCGGCAACGCGATCGACTCGGCGCCGACCGCGCTGGCCCTGCACGGGCACGCGCACCACGGATCGGAGCGTGGCCGGACCCCCGGCGGCGTCCCGGTCCGCAACGTCGCGCACCCGGTGATCAAGCAGGCGTACAACGTGTACCAGTTGCTCTCCGAGTCCGTGGATTCCGAACTCGTGTCGGCCTGAACCCAGGTTTCCGATTTCGAGGGGCCGGGTAACCGAGATGACATGGACCTTCTGCTTTGGATTCTCGCCGTTATCCTCGTGGTCGCCGGTGTTCTCGCGCTGTTCCGGCGGCAGATCCTCTGGGGTGTCGTACTGATCATCGTCGGTCTCCTGGTGGGCCCCGGCGGCGTCAGCATCTTCACCTGATCGTCCTGTATCCCCCGGTCAATCGCTGTCCCCGATCCTGAACCGGGGTCGCCGCGGCTCGGTCCTCAACGGACACAGCCTCGGTGGCCCCGGTTCTTCTCTTTCGTGCGCCGCCGCACACAAGGTGCGATGTACGCCCGCGGATATCTGACTCAATCCCGGCGTGGCTGACGTCCATCACTTCACCTATGGCGCTTACAACCCGATAGCCGCGTACCTGCTGGCTTTCCTCGGCTCCTTCCTCGGGCTCCTCTGCGCGGGGCGCGCACGTGACGCCCATCACCGCAGCCGGCGCAACCGGTGGCTGGCGATCGCCGCGTTCGCGATCGGCGGCGGCGGGATCTGGCTCATGCACTTCTCCGCGATGCTCGGCTTCGACGTGCCGGTCAGCCCGGTCCGCTACGACCTGCCGCTGACCGTGCTCAGCCTGGGCTTCTCGGTGGTGACCGTGGGCGTCGGCCTGATGATCGTCGGCCACGGCCGGCGCAGCGTCCCCCGGACCCTGGTGGCCGGCCTGCTCACCGGGTCCGGCGTGCTAGCCATGCACTACACCGGCATGGAGGGCATCCGCATCCCGGCGACCATTCACTACTCCCCCGTGCTGGTGGTCGCGTCCGGGCTGATCGCCATCGCGGCCAGCACCGTGGCGCTCTGGTTCGCCGTCTCGGTACGGGGCTGGCTGCGGGCCACCGCCGCCGCCGCGGTGATGGCCGTCGCGGTCTGCGGCATGCACTACACCGGCATGGCCGCCATGTCGATCGAGCTGACCCCGGGCGCGCCGCCGGCAGGCGGGATCCGGCCGCTCACCATGCTGGTCCCGATCATCCTGATCACCACGGCCACCATCGTCGGGGTGGCGCTGAGCGCGCTGCAGGCGATGACCGAGGAGGAGTTCACCGACGGGGCCGGCAGCCCGAGACGGGGCGTGCACGCGGAGCCCCCGCCGGCGTGGACGACGAGGCACACGCCGATCGGCGCGATGCGGCTGACCCCGGCCGCCCGGGCGGTCGCCGCGGGCCGGGCCGCCGCCGGGAGCCGTCCCTCTCCCGGGCCACGTCCGTCACCCCGGCCGTCACCCTCTCCGGCGCAGGCCGCGCCACCGGCCACATCCGGCAGCTGATCGAAACCCATCCCCAGCCGCTATCCGGTATACCTGATCGACATGGCGCCAAGGATGCTGCTCTCGATGCCACTGCACGCCATCACCGAGGTGTACGGCGAAGCCGGCCTACGTGACCGATTCGCTCTGGAGATGGAGTCGTTCCCCGCCGGCGAGCGTAAACAGCTCGCCGAGGCCCTGGAGCTGGCCTCCGATCTGCACGCCGCCGACCGCCGGGTCCGCGAGCCGTACGTCAACCATCTGCTCCGGGTCGCGATCCGGATCATCCGCTACTACGGGGTGCGCGACGTCGACGTGCTGGTGGCCGCGCTGCTGCACGACGCGGTCGAGGACCACCCGGCCGAGCTGGCCGGGCTGGAGACCGGCGCGTCGCACCCGGAGCTGACCGCGGCGGCGGTGGCCGAGCTGGCCCGCAGGTTCAACCCGCGGGTCGCCGAGCTGGTCCGGTCGGTCACCAACCCGCAGTACGACCCGGACCGTGACAAGCACGAGCAGTACCGGATCCACGTCGCGGAGAACCTGGAACGCGACCCGTGGGCACGAGTGATCAAGATCTCCGACTTCACCGACAACGGGGTCGGCGTCATCCACACGACGCTGGACAAGGCGACCAGCTCAGCCCGTAAGTACCGGCCGCTCGTGCCCAAACTGCGGGAGCTCGTCGGGCGGCCCGACACGCCGCTGTCCACGCAGGCCAAGGAGCACATCCTGGACCAGCTGGACCTGGCCGAGGAGCGTTTCGCCGCGATCCTCGACGAGTAGGGCCGGGACCCGAACTACCGTGGGGCCATGCCTACTGACGCCTGGTGGCGCGACGCGGTCATCTACCAGATCTATCCCCGATCGTTCGCCGACGCGGACGGCGACGGCATGGGCGACCTGCCCGGCATCACCGCCCGGCTGCCCCTGCTGCGGCGGCTCGGCGTCGACGCGGTCTGGCTGTCGCCGTTCTACCCCAGCCCGCAGCACGACGCGGGCTACGACGTCGCCGACTACCGCGGCGTCGACAGCCGGTTCGGCTCGCTCGGCGACGCCGACAAGCTGATCGCCGCCGCCCACGAGCTGGGCCTGAAGGTCATCGTCGACCTGGTGCCCAACCACACGTCCAGCGAGCACGCATGGTTCCGGGCCGCGGTCGACGCCGGCCCGGGCAGCCCCGATCGGGAGAGGTACATCTTCCGCGACGGCGAAGACGGCGGCGACCAGCCGCCCAACTCGTGGCAGAGCGTCTTCGGCGGCTCCGCCTGGGAGCGGCTGCCGGACGGGCAGTGGTATCTGCATCTGTTCGACGTCTCCCAGCCCGACCTCAACTGGGACCACCCCGAGGTCCGCGCCGAGTTCCTGGACATCCTGCGGTTCTGGCTGGACCGCGGGGTCGACGGGTTCCGCGTCGACGTGGCGCACGGCCTGATCAAGGACGCCGAGCTGACCGACTGGACGGCCCCGTCGGTGATCCTGGGCGGCCTGGACCCGGTCGGCCCGCCGCCACCGATGTGGGACCAGGAGGGCGTGCACGAGATCTACCGGCAGTGGCGTTCCGTCCTCGACGAGTACCCGGGCGGCCGCATCCTGGTCGCCGAGGCGTGGGTGCAGCCGGAGGAGCGTCTGGCCCGGTACGTGCGCCCGGACGAGATGCACCAGGCGTTCAACTTCCCCTACCTGGAGGCGCCCTGGGAGCCGACGGCGCTGCGGGAGATCATCGACTCGTCGCTGGCCGCCAACGACGCGGTCGGCGCCACCACCACCTGGGTGCTCTCCAACCACGACGTGGTGCGGCACGCGTCCCGGCTCGGGTTCCCGCCCGGCGAGGGCCGCAAGCCCGGCATCGGCATCGGCGACCCCCAGCCGGACAGCGCCCTCGGGCTGCGCCGGGCCCGGGCCGCGACCCTGCTGATGCTGGCGCTGCCCGGTTCGGCGTACCTCTACCAGGGCGAGGAGCTGGGCCTGCCGGAGCACACCACACTGCCTGACGAGTTCCGGGAGGACCCGGCCTGGGAGAGGTCCGGACACACCGAGCGCGGCCGCGACGGGTGCCGGGTCCCGATCCCGTGGGAGGCCGACGCCCCGTCCTACGGGTTCGGGCCGGCCGACGCGAGCTGGCTGCCGCAGCCGAAGATCTGGGCCGAGTACGCACTGGACCGCCAGATCGACGTGCCCGGCTCCACCTGGGAGCTGTACCGGTCGGCGCTGGCCACCCGGCGCGACCGCGAGCTGGGCTCCGGCGAGCTGGCGTGGCTGGCGGGCGACGAGGGCACGCTGGCGTTCCGCAACGGCGACGTGACGGTGGTGACCAACTTCGGCGCCGAGCCGGTGTCGCTACCGCCCGGCGCCCGGGTCCTGCTGAGCAGCGAGCCCCTCGACGCCGACGGGCGGATCCCCGCCGATGTGACGGTCTGGTCGGTGTTCTGAGGCGACCGCCAGCAGGGCGGCGTGCGTGTCGGCCATGTCCGCCGCCACCGTCCTGCTGGCCAGCCAGTACATGATCCCGGTCGGCACGAAGAAGACCTGGAAGGCGGCCAGCCCGACCGCGTAGTTCAGCGGCGGCGGGTAGGCCCCGGCCAGGCTCGCGAAAGCGACCGCCACCAGCACGTTGCCACCCGCCCGGCCGGCGCCGTTGACCAGGTTGCCGAGGCTGTAGACGGTGCCGCGATGCTGCGGCGGGTTGACGTCGGAGATCATGGCGAACCAGTTCGGCGAGTTCGCCGACGTCAGCATCAGCGCGAACACCGACACCACCAGGCAGATCCCGACGGTCGGCTCGGTGACCACATTGGCCAGCACACCACGGACCACCGCGGCGGTCCCCTCACCGTCCGGCACGGTGATCCTCATGGGGACGAAGAACAACACCACATAGAGGGGTACGGCGGAAAGGATCCCGATCGACGCGACCAGGGCACGGCCCCGGGGCGTACGCCGCTGCAACCGGTCCCCGGCCAGGCCGCCGAGGATCGACAGCGCCGCGCCGAGCTGGAAGATCGTGGCGAACACACTGCCGATCAGCACCGCCGTGCCGGTGGTGTAGCCCTGGTCCTCGGCCCGCGCCCGGAACAGCACCGGCAGCCACACCATCGACCCGAACGCGATCTGCGCGGTGCCGCCCTGCAGGATCAGCCACACGTTGGTCCGCCGCCGCAGGATGACCGGCAGATCCTCGTGGTGGATCCGCTCCTCGTAGTCGACACCGGCCAGCTCGGGCTGGCTGTCACCGCGCGGCACGTTGAAGGTGAACAGGTACGCCCCGGTGGCGACCAGCCCGGCCACCGCCGTCACCAGGAACGGCCGCCGCCAGTCGTCGTGCCCCAGCAGCCCGCCGATCAGGGTCCCGGTCAGCGTGCCGACCCCCTGCGACAGGCCCCAGAAGCTCATCACCAGGCCCCGCCGCCGCGGTGAGATCAGGTCGCTGACCACCGAGAAACTGACCGACGCCACCCCGCCCAGCCCGAACGCGGCCAGCACCTGCCCGGCCAGGAACATGCCGTAGCCGCCGGCCAGCCCGGACCACGCGGTGCCGGCCACCCAGATGATCGTGCCGGCCACCAGCACCGGTTTCCGATCGGTGCGGTCGCCGAGATAGGCGAACCCGATCGCGGCGACCGCGCTGATCAGGAACATGATCGTGGTGGCCAGCGCGATGTGCGCCTCGGTCACCCGCAGCTCGGCGCCGATGCTGCCGTAGAGCGGCGGGACGATGCCGATGGCGATGTTGTCGAGAGCCGCGAGAACGACGAAGACCACCACGCTGTACCCGCGGTGCACCGTGCCGCCCCTGCTCATCACCGGTGAAGGTTATCGCCAGCGGGGCAGGGGCGCGTGCCCGCACGCGGCTGTCGTCGATCGTTCGGCGAGTGGTCAGTGGGCCGTTGCCGCGGTGTCCACCACCGCCGTCACCGTGGGGCATGCTGATCGCCCGGGTCGCCAACTTCGTCCACGCCACGTCCGGCGGCCTGCGCACCGCGCTGCGCGAACTCGGCCGGGGCTATCAGGCGGCCGGGCACGAGGCGGTGCTGATCGTTCCCGGCGCGGAGGCCGGCGAGGAGGAGACCCCGCAGGGCCGGGTGATCACGGTTCCCGGGCCGGCCGTGCCGGGGCTCGGCGGGTACCGGGTGCTGCTGAACCACGGGGCGGTCCGGGCGGTGCTGCGCCGCCTGCGGCCGGACCGGATCGAGGTGCACGACCGGAGCACGCTGCGCTGGCTGGGCGGCTGGGCCCGGGAGAACGGCGTCCGGTCGATGATGGTGTCCCACGAGAGCCTCGACGGGCTGCTACGGCTCTTCGGCCCCGGCGGACCGGCCGGACCGTGGGCCGCCGATCGGCTCAACGCGCGGACCGTCGCGGCGTTCGACACGGTGGTGTGCACGACCGGGTGGGCGCAGCGGGAGTTCCTGCGGCTCGGGGCCGCGCCGGTGCGCGTACCCCTCGGCGTTGCTCTTGATCGTTTCTCGCCGGCCTCGCGGGACGCGGCCTTGCGGACCGCTCTCGCCGGGTCCGCGCCGGTCCTGCTGCTGCACTGCGGCCGTCTGTCGGCCGAGAAGGAGCCGCGGCTGTCGCTGGACACCCTGGCCACGTTGCGTGCCGAGGGGGTGGACGCGGTGCTGGCGGTCGCCGGTGACGGGCCGTTGCGCGCGGATCTGTCGGCCGCGGCGGAACGGCGTCGTCTGCCCGCCCGGTTCCTGGGTCATGTGCGGGACCCGCGCGGGCTGCTGGCCACCGCCGACGTGGTGCTGGCGCCCGGACCGATCGAGACGTTCGGGTTGTCCGCGCTGGAGGCTCTGGCCAGTGGGACGCCGGCGGTCGTGCGATCGGTCAGCGCCCTGCCGGAGGTGGTCGGCCCGGCCGGGGTGGCCGCCGGCCCGGACGGTTTCCCCGCTGCCGTGCGGGAGCTGCTGGCCCGCCCGGCCGGCGAACGGCGCGCGGCCGCCCGTACCCAGGCCGAAGGTTTTCCCTGGTCCAAAGCGGTGGAAGGGTTCCTCGACGTGCATGCCGGGGTGGCGGCGCTGCCCGGAGGCAGCGCCGCCCGGTGACCGTCAGTTGCCGATGTTCGCCTGCGGGCCGGCGTAGGTCGCCAGCAGCGCCGGGATGTCGGCCGCCGCGTCGAGGGTGTACGCGTAGAAGCTCTTCGGGTCGAAGGCCGAGCCGTTGGTCTGCTGCTTGCCCGACGAGTTCTTGACGATGCTGCCGCTCTGCTTGAGCTGGGCGGCCGACGTGTCGTTGTAGAACGGGTTCACGACGTTGTCGAAGTAGCTGTTCTCCAGAACCATCTTCGTGCCGCCGCGCGACAGGTTGCCGTACGACGTGATGTTCTGCAGGTAGTTGTTGTAGAGGTGCGCGTACGCGACGTTGTCGGTGCTCGGGTTCCGCTGCACGGTGTTCTTGATCCAGTTGTGGTGGATCGTCATCCGCGAGGTGACGTTCTCGGTCCAGCCGATGCCGAACGCCTTGTTGCCGGTGTCGAGCACGTTCCAGGACACGGTCAGGTACGTGGTGTCCTTACGGCTGTCGATCATGCCGTCGTTCATCCGGGTGATCTTGTTGTGGTCGATCCAGATGTGGTCGGCGGTGTCCATCTGGATGCCGTCGTAGTCGTACGTCTTGTCGTCCGGGTCGTCCTCGGTCATCTGCGTGTCGCGGATGGTGAGGTTGCGGATGATGACGTTCTTGACGCCCTCGCCGAGGAAGAACCCGCCGCCGACGATCTCGCCCCCGGTCCCGGCGCCGACGATCGTCTTGTTCGACTTGACCTTGAGCTCGGTGCCCTTCGGGGTGATCGTGATGGGCGCGCCCACCTTGATCACGTAGGGCTCGGTCGCGGTGACGTACCTGGTCAGGTCGGCGAGGGTGGTGACGGTGACCGTGGCGCCGGCCGCGCCGCCGGTGGTGCCGCCACCGGTGGAGGCGAACCCGTCCGGAGTGGACGCCCAGGTCCGGCCGGATGCCGACACCGGGGTGAACGCCCACTGCTTGTTGCTGTTGGCGCTGCAGGTCTCCTGGATGACGGCCGCGCCGTTGGTGGTCGACGCGCCCTGGTCGGAGATGCACAGACCGTTGCCCACGTTGATGATCTGGAACGTGTCGGTGCCCGACGCCACGATCTTCCACTGCTGATTGGTCTGCGAGCTGACACACGAGTACTGCTGCAACTGCTGACCCGACGTCGTCGACGCCGACGGCACATCGATGCACTTGCCGCTGTTCACGTTCTGGATCAAGAAATTGCCGCCCGACGCCACCAGCTTGAACTGCTGCCACGTCGAGTTCGCGGTACAACCCCACTGCTGCAGCAGGGCACTGTTCGCGGTCGACGCCGACGGCACGTCGATGCACTTGCCGCTCTTCTTCACGATCAACTGATAGGCGACACCGGTTACCGGAGCGGTCGCCGCGTCCGACGGCAACACCGAATACCCGATGAGCCCGGCGGGGACGGCCAGCAGGGCGGCCGCGAGGATGACGCGCTTCTTCTTCATGCTCAGCCCACCGGGTTCCAGTTGTCGGTGCCCGCGAGGTACTTCTGCGGGGTGTAGTTCGCGGCCTGCGAGTCGCTCAGCTGCGGCCGGTTGCTGTTCGTGGTCGCGCCGGCGCCGGTGTTCTTGTACTCGAGGAACCGCGCGTTCTGCCAGACGTTGCCGGACATGTCGGTCCAGGGCTGGGCGGTCTTCATGGTGGCGCTCAGGCTCGACTCCCGGAACAGCACCTGCGCGTTCGGGCCCCACGGGCGGCCCAGCTGGGTGGTGTTGTTCGTCGCGCCGGTGATCGTGCACTTGTGGAAGAGGAAGCCGTACGGGTTGGCCGCATCGGTCCGGGCCGCCGTGATCGGGCCGCCGGTGGTCCGCTTCTCGTAGACGCTCGTCGCGGTGAAGACACCCGTGCCCGAGCCGAAGATGAAGTCGACGGTGCCCTCGACGTACGAGTTCCGCACGTAGGTACGGCCCGCGTTGAGCAGGAACGTGTCCTGGTCACCGAGCAGCCGGACGTTGTCGAGCTGGGTCCGGTCGCCGCCCACGTTGAGCGCCACGGCCTGATCGCCGGTCTCGTACGTGTTCTCGTCGTAGTCGTTCGACACGGTCAGGTTCTTCGCGATGAAGTCCTTGCCGTTGACGAACATCGTCGCGCTGCCCGAGGTTCCGCTGGTGTAGGCGGAGTTGTTGTAGACGATCACGGTCTGCGAGGCGGAGCCGCCGCCACCGGTGAGCGTGATGTAGGGCTTGTTCGACGGGATCGTGACGACCTCACGGTAGGTGCCCGGCTTGATGGTGATCTCGACCCGGCTCGTGTTGTTCGCCGGGACCGCGTCGATCGCCGCCTGCACCGTCTTGTACTTGCCGGTGCCGTCGGCGGCCACCGTGAACGAGCCGGTGGAGCCACCGGAGACCGCCGTGAACGCCCACTGCTTGTTCGAGTTGGCGGTGCACGTCTCCTGGATGACGGCCGCGCCGTTGGTGGTCGACGCGCCCTGGTCGGAGATGCACAGACCGTTGCCCACGTTGATGATCTGGAACGTGTCGGTGCCCGACGCCACGATCTTCCACTGCTGATTGGTCTGCGAGCTGACACACGAGTACTGCTGCAACTGCTGACCCGACGTCGTCGACGCCGACGGCACATCGATGCACTTGCCGCTGTTCACGTTCTGGATCAAGAAATTGCCGCCCGACGCCACCAGCTTGAACTGCTGCCACGTCGAATTCGCGGTACAACCCCACTGCTGCAGCAGGGCACTGTTCGCGGTCGACGCCGACGGCACGTCGATGCACTTGCCGCTCTTCTTCACGATCAACTGATAGGCGACACCGGTCACCGGAGCGGTCGCCGCGTCCGACGGCAACACCGAATACCCGATGAGCCCGGCGGGCACGACCAGTGCGGCCGCGACACCGAGCAGTGCCCGCTTCCGGGCTTTTCTCTCTGCCACTGCGGTCCTTCCTACGTGCTTGGGGATGACGGCCGAGGGGGAACGGCCGATGTTCCTGTGCACGTAGATGCCGCTCGAGGCGAGAGACAACAAAAACTTCGAAAACTTTTCCGGGGTACGGTCCACGCGCCCCCCGCCGCGCGCAAGAGGCAGCCGGCCGGATCCCGGCGCCGTATCAGGCGCGCCGATACACACGCCGAGGGCCGGCTGACGAACTGCGGCCGGCGCCCAGCGCTGTATCGGGCCTGCTGATACGGCGCTGGGGGCCGGCCGGGGTTCAGCCGCGGGCGGCGGCGTACTGCTCGCGAATCCGCGGGACGGGGTCGGCCTCGTACACCTCGGGGGTGTCCGCGGACCAGACCGGCGGGACGTCTCCGCCCGCGGTGACCCACGCGGCCTGGCGGGCGGCGCCGTCGGCGACGTACTCGCCGGGCGGCGGGACGACCACCGGCTTGCCGAAGAGCGCCGGCGCGATCCGGCGGACCGCTTCGCTGCGCGCCCCGCCACCGACCAGGACGATCCGGTCGGCGACCGCGCCCGAGGCGGTGAGCGCGTCCAGCCCGTCGGCGAGAGCGCACAGCATGCCCTCGACGGCGGCCCGGGCGAAGTGCGCCGGGGTGGACGTCCTCAGGGTGAGCCCGTGGACCGTGCCGGTGGCGTCCGGACGGTTCGGGGTCCGCTCGCCTTCCAGGTACGGCACCAGGACCAGCCCGTCGGCGCCCGCCGGGGCG
Source organism: Actinoplanes philippinensis (assembly GCF_900113015.1). Classification (GTDB taxonomy): domain Bacteria; phylum Actinomycetota; class Actinomycetes; order Mycobacteriales; family Micromonosporaceae; genus Actinoplanes; species Actinoplanes philippinensis. The sequence goes on along the minus strand of NZ_FONV01000015.1, from coordinate 119,153 downwards.
GACAGCGCGAGCCGGGACAGCTCGTCGTGATCGACGTTCAGCAGCTTGGCGGCCGCGTCCAGGACACGGGCCGCGTTGAGCGTCACCACGATCGGCAGGAACCGGCCGGTGGTGTCGGCGAACCCGGCGACCGTGCCGGACGGGTCGTTCGGCGAGACCTCCGACGACGCGAAGACCGTGCCGGACGTGCCGATCGAGACGATCACGTCGCCGGGGGCGGCGCCCGTGCCGAGAGCGGCCGCCGCATTGTCCCCGGCGCCGGGACCCAGCAGGGCGCCGTTGGGCAGGTGCCCGGCGATCCCGGTGGGGCCGAGCACCTCGGGCACGATCAGTGACCGGCCGAACCCGAGTTCCAGCAGATCGTGACGGTACTCATTGGACCTGGCGGACCAGTAGAGCGTGCCGCTGGCGTCGCTCCGGTCGGTCCGCAGGTCGCTGAGAGAGGTGGATCCGGACAGCTTCCAGGTGAGCCAGTCGTGCGGCAGGCAGACCGCGGCCACCTTCGCCGCGTTCTCCGGCTCGTGGCGGGCCAGCCAGCGCAGCTTGGTCAGGGTGAAGCTGGCGACCGGCACGATGCCGACCGCGTCCGCCCAGGCCGCCCCGCCGCCGAGCTCGGCGATCAGGTCGGCCGCCGCGCCGGCGCTGCGGGTGTCGTTCCACAGCAGCGCCGGGCGGACCACGTCACCGTTCTCGTCGAGCACGACCATGCCGTGCTGCTGGCCGGCGACCGAGACGGCGGCCACGTCGTCCAGACCACCGGCCTCCTCGATCGCCCGCTGCAGCGCGGCCCACCACGCGTCCGGATGGACCTCGGTGCCGTCCGGGTGCGTGGCACGGCCCTGCCGGACCAGCTTGCCGGTCTCGGCGTCACGGATCACGACCTTGCACGACTGGGTCGAGCTGTCGATCCCGGCGACGAGCGCCATGATTACCGGGCCCCGAGCACGTGCTCGATGGCGAGCTGGTTGAGCTTCACGAAGTGGTAGCCCTGCGCGCCCGCGGCGTCGGCGTCGAAGTCCTCGAACGCGCTGCGGTCGGCGAGCAGGTCGCTGTAGCTCTCGCCCGGGTTCAGGGTGGGCACGCCCAGCTCGGCGACCTTCGCGGCGGCCAGCGCCTCCTGCACCTCCGGGTCGGCGCGGAACGCCTTGGCCCGCTCCTTGAGCAGCAGGTACATCTTGATGTTGGCGCGGGCCGACTCCCAGACGCCGTCGAAGTCCTCGGTACGCGACGGCTTGTAGTCGAAGTGACGCGGGCCCTCGTAGGCCGGGGCGCCCTCGACGCCACCGTTCTCCAGCAGGTCGACCAGGGAGAACGCGCTGAGCAGGTCACCGTGGCCGAAGACCAGGTCCTGGTCGTACTTCGGGCCGTGCTGACCGTTCAGGTCGATGTGGAACAGCTTGCCGTGCCACAGCGCCTGGGCGATGCCCTGGGTGAAGTTGAGCCCGGCCATCTGCTCGTGGCCGACCTCCGGGTTGATGCCGAACAGCTCGGGCCGGTCCAGCTCCTGGGTGAACGCGATGGCGTGGCCGGCGGTCGGGAGCAGGATGTCGCCGCGGGGCTCGTTCGGCTTCGGCTCGATGGCGAAGCGGAAGCCGTAGCCACGGTCCTCCGAGTACTGCGCGAGCAGGTTGAGGGCCTCACGGTAGCGGTCGAGCGCGGCCTGCACGTCCTTGGCCGAGTCGTACTCCGCGCCCTCCCGGCCGCCCCAGAGCACCAGGGTCTTGGCGCCCAGCTCGGCGCCGAGGTCCATCTGGCGCAGCACCTTGCGCAGCGCGTAGCGGCGCACGTTGCGGTCGTTGCTGGTGAAGCCGCCGTCCTTGAACACCGGGTGGGTGAACAGGTTGGTGGTCACCATCGGCACGATCAGGCCGGTCTCGTCGAGCGCCTTCTTGAAGCCGGCGACGATGCCGTCCCGGGTCTGCGCGTCGGCGCCGAACGGGACCAGGTCGTCGTCGTGGAACGTGATGCCGTAGGCGCCGATCTCGGCGAGCTTGTGAACGGCCTCGACCGGGTCCAGAGCCGGGCGGGTGGCGTCCCCGAACGGGTCGCGGGCCTGCCAGCCGACGGTCCAGAGGCCGAAGGAGAACTTGTCGTCGCGTGTGGGCTGGACGGACACGGGTAACCTCCCGGAAATTGTTTAGTGGTTGAATTATTTGACCGCGGTATGGCACTGTCAAGGGCGTGTTGGCCGCTTCCACGACTCCGGTTCGCCAAGCGAGCGTGCGCGCCCATAATCTCGCGCTCGTGCTGCACACCGTGGCAAACAGCACAGATCCGCCATCCCGGGCAGCGGTCGCCACGGCCACCGGATTGACCCGTGCGACCGTTTCTGCCCTGGTCGACGATCTAGTTGCCGGCGGTCTCCTCGTCGAGGTCGACCCGCCCCCGCGTACCGGCGCCGGCCGCCCCGCCGTCGGGCTCACCCTCACCTCCGCCGGACCGGCCGGGCTCGGGCTGGAGATCAACGTCGACTACCTGGCCGCCTGCGTGGTCGACCTGACCGGCGCCGTCCGCCACCGCCACGTCGAACGCGCCGACCAGCGGCCCGCCGACCCGGCCCAGGCCCTCGCGGCGCTCGGCCGGCTCGCCGCCACCGCCCGGCACGCCGCCGAGGCCGACGGGCTCATCGTCGCCGGCGCCGCCCTCGCCGTCCCCGGCCTGGTCGCCGGCGGCGTGGTCCGGGTAGCGCCCAACCTCGGCTGGCAGGACGTCGACGCGGTGGCCGCGCTCCGCGCCGTCCCGGAACTGGCCGGCCTCCCGATCACCGTCGACAACGAGGCCAACCTGGCCGCCCTCGGCGAGCTGCGAGTCACCGGCGGCCCGCCTCCCACCGGCACCGCCGCCCCCACAGCTCAGGCCATCGCCGCCGCGGCGCCCGGTGTCACCGCCCCGGCCGGCGCCGCGCCGGACCCCGCTGCCGCTGCCGCGGGGGATCTCCCGATCCCGGGTCACCCCTGGGATCGGCGTTCGTTCCTCTACATCTCCGGGGAGATCGGCATCGGCGCGGGGCTCGTGATCGACGGCGAGCTCTATCGCGGGGTGCGAGGCTGGAGCGGTGAGATCGGGCACGTCACCGTCTATCCCGACGGGCGGCCGTGCCGGTGCGGCGCACGTGGCTGCCTCGAACAGTATGCCGGGCAGGAGGCCCTGGCCCGGGACGAGCAACTGGCCGCCGCCGCGCTGGGCATCGCACTGTCCGCTGTGGTCAACCTGCTCGACGTGCCGGTGATCGTGCTCGGTGGGGCCTATGCGCCGATCTTCGGTTCGCTGCGCGACGGGATCGAGGCCGAGCTGCGGCGGCGGGTGCTCACCGCGGGACTCGCGCCGGTCACACTGCGCCCGGCGGCGCTCGGGCCGGACGCGGCGATGCGGGGCGCGGCGGACACGATCATCCGCGCGGTGCGCGAGGACCCCGCCGCCTGGCTGCGCCGCCTTTCCTGACGGACCGGGCGCCGTGGGCGTCACGGAGTCCCGGCGTCCGGTGGGGCACGGGCCGGTGTCGAGGCCTCTTGCGCGCGGCGGGGCGCGTCGACCGTACCGCCGCGGGGGTTTGATCCTGAAGGGCCGGAAGGTGGCGGAAAGGCGACGGCCGCCGGCCCTCGGTGAGGGACGGCGGCCGTGGCGCTGCGGTGGCTAGATGACGCCGGTTCGCGATCCGATGGCCTGGGCGAAGATGCTGGTGATCTTCGTCGGGTCGGGGGCCAGGAAGACGCCGCTGTTGCTGTTCGGGAGAGCGTCCCGCAGCATCTTCAGCTCGTCCACACTGACCTTGTCGCCGATGCCGATGAGCACCAGGCGGATCGGTTTCTTCGGGTCCTGGGCCTTCTTGAGCGCGTTGACGACCTGCTCCTTGTTGAGGCCGTCCGCGTTCTCGTTCTCGCCGTCGGTGAAGAGGATGACCGAGTTGATCTTCTGCGGTGAGTAGTTCTTCTTCACGTGGTTGTACGCGTCGACGACCGTGTCGTAGAGGCCGGTGCCGCCGTTCTGCTTCGGGTCGAGCTGGGCGATCGAGTTCTGCAGCTTCTCCCGGCCGGTGGTCAGCGACGTGATGCCGACCAGCGACCTCCACGGCTTCGCGCCGTCCTCGTTGGTGGAGAACCGCCACACGCCGACCGACCACTTGTTGCTGAAGAGCGAGAGGCCCACGCTGGCGGCCGCCTGGGTGACCTGCGCCCGGGTCTTGCCACCGGCGGTCGGCACCACCTCGGCCATCGAGCCGGACGTGTCGAACACGGTGAGCGCCTGGCCCGGCTTGGTGGTCGCGATCCAGCCGCCGACCACGGCGCTCAGGTCGCCGCCGGTGAGGCTGGCCGCGCCCGCGGTGCCCTCGGCCGACTTGGTGGCGGCGGGGGTGACCGCCGGCGACGCCTTGGGGGCGCCCATCGGGGCCGGGAAGTTCGCGCCGTAGGTGCCGTCCGGCGAGCGCAGGCCGGCCGTGGCCAGCGCGTTCTTGGCGGCGGGGGACTGCAGCTCCTTGAGCAGCAGGTCGGCGGCGTCCGACTTCTGCTTGTCGACCACCTGCGGCATGACCGTGTACGGGTAGTCGAGCGGCGCCGGGCTCGGCTCCATGTAGATGGCGCTGAGCGGGATGGCCGGGCGCTCGGCGTTGTAGGCGACCACGTCCTCCTCGGACAGCGGGGCCGCGCTCACCGTGTTGCTGCCCCCGATGTCGGCCTGCGACTTCGGGAACTTGGCCACCAGCTCGTCGCGCAGCACCGCCTTGTTGGCGTCCAGCGCGGTGAGCGCCCGCGACTTGGCCTTGAGGGCCTCGATCGGGTCGCCGCCGACAGCGCCGGAGGCCTGGCTGAGCGCGAGCAGGCTGGTCAGGCCGGACGCGTCCTGTGTCGGGTCCATGATGCCGACCTGGAGCGGCTCGTCGGCGCTGAAGTTGGTCAGCAGGTCGCCCCAGCCGATCGACTTGTTCGGCCAGCCGAAGTTCTTCGCGATCGGCTCCGGCATCGCCAGCACGAGCGGGCTCTGCGCGACCGACGTGACGGTGCTCGGCAGGAAGCCGGCGGCCTCGGTCTGGATGCGCAGCAGCCAGGTGGAGGAGTCCGGGATCCACACGTCCGGGACCTGCTTCGCCTCGGGCGCCGGGTTGAGGCCGATGAGGGCGACCGAGTGGTCGCGCGTGACCGCGCTCGCGATCGTCGCCGGGAGCTCCTCGGTGACGTCGACCGCGACACAGGTGCCATCGACGGCGGCACCCGCCTTGGTCCACTGATCGGCGACCGACTGCACGGCGGGCACGATCTCCGGAGCGGCGGCCAGAGTCAGACGCACGGACCCGGAGCAACCCGAGTCGGCGAAATTCTGGTAGCCCAGGTACGTCCCCGCAATGACGACGACTATCGCCATCGCACCTCCGACGACGCCCGCTCCCTTTGAGTTGAAGTTTCTACGATGGCGGCCAGACACGCGCTCCATAGTGCGCATGTCCGAAGCTGAATGCCATATACGTTCGGACGAAAATTACTCAGATTGGCGTTTCCGGATCTAGAAAACACCGAGCGTGATGACGCCGTCTCGATGGGTATCAACTTCGACCTGCGGCGTGCCGGTTTCGAGATGGTTTCACAACCGACACGCCGCAATGTCCGAACTTCCCTATGACCTGATCACCGCGGGATTCCACCGATGCAGGCAGGTAGGAGTCGGTTCGCCGGTCGGCTCGCCCTGCAGGCCGGGAATTCCGGTCTCCGGGTCGATGCGGAAAATGGTCACGTTGTGTGATCGCTGATTGGTCACGTAGAGGTGATCCCCGAGCAGTGCCATGTGCCTCGGCCAGACCCCGCCGGCCGGCACCTCGGCGATCAGCGTGACGCCGTCGCCGTCCCAGGCGAAGGTCGAGACGGTGTCCGGTCCACGGTTCGCCACGTAGACGAACCGCCCGTCCCGGCCCATCGTGATCTCCGACGGGAAGACCTGGCCGGCGGCCGTGCTGACGGCGACCTCGCCGCGCGGCTCCAGCGTCGGAGCGCCCGCCGGCCGATGCCAGCTCAGGGTGCCGGCCAGCTCGCCGACCACGAGCAGCGCCCCGTCCGCCGACCGCAGCAGGTGCCGCGGGCCGGTCCCGGGCTTCGCCTCGACCGCCACCTCGGGCAGACCCAGGCGGCCCGAGTTCGGGTCCAGCCGGGACCGCCACACCCGGTCCGAGCCCAGGTCGGAGATGAGCACGTCGGCGCCGTCCGGGACCACCTGGTGGGCGTGCGGGCCGGTCTGGCGCTCCGGGTCCGGGCCGGCGCCGCTGAGGGTCAGCGAGTCGCTGCGCTCCCCCGGCACCCCGTCGGCGTCCAGCGGGTGCACCGACACCGAACCGCTCGCGTAGTTCGCCACCACCAGGTGCCGGCCGTCGGCGGTGACCGCCAGGTGACACGGATCCGACCCGCCGGTCGACCGCACCGTCAGCGGGGTCAGCGAGCAGTCCGGCGCCACCGCGAAGGCGGAGACCGTGCCCTGATCCAGCTCGTTGACCGCATAGAGGACCGGGAGCGTGGGGTGCTGCGCCAGGAACGAGGGCGACGGGGTGCGGGCGGCCAGCCCGAGCCGGGTCAGATCCCCGGTCACCGGATCACGCCGCAACAGCGTGATGCCGTCCCCCTCACCTCCCTTGTCACCGGTGTAGCAGCCGACGAAGACGTACTCATGGCTCGAACCCATGCGTCGATCCCACCACAGAACCGTGGGAACGCACGGCAGGACACCACCGCCGGCGGCGCGGACCCCCGTTGATCGCCCGCGCCGCCGACGGTGGTGCCGCCGGATGCTCCCGATCAGCCGTTCAGGAGCTCGTAGGCGTCCGCCGGGGCGTTCACGGCGTCCGAGGGCGCCTTGATCGGGGCCGCCTTGCCGTACTGGTCGTAGACGACCTCGTAGGTGGCCGCCTTCGCCTTGCCGGCCGCCGGGATCTTGACGACGGCCTTGGTGACCCGGCCCGCACCGTCGAGGGTCACTTCCAGGGGTACGGTCTTCGCCTTCTCGCCGAGAGCCTTGAGGGTGCCCTCGGCCACGATGCCGGCCTCGGTGGACCTGGTCAGGTCGGTGATTCCGGCGTACGTGCCGGCGCCGGTCTCCTTGAGGCCGGTGGCGGCGGCCAGCAGCGTGCTCACGAAGCCGGGGTCGGTCTCGCCCGCATAGGCGAGGTCCTCGGCCGAGTCCTTGGCGAGCTTGCCCTGGTCCAGCTTCATCCACTTCTTCGGCAACCTGGGCAGGCCCGCGTCGGACGGGGCGTTGTCGAACGAGATCCGCGCCCAGGCCTGCTTCTCGATGACCAGGAAGCGCATCGTCAGGGTGATCTCGGAGTCCGGGATCTTCTCGAAGAAGTCGCTCGTCACCGACTTGTTCGGGGCGTCCAGCACGCCGGTCGACGACTGCTGCCCGCCCTTGATCGTGTAACGGAACGCCGGGGTGTCGCTGCCCGGCACCCCCTTCTTCAGCGTGGTAGCGGCGGAGACCGGCGCCGGGGCCTTCTCCGGCGTGGTGCCGGCGGTCCCGCCGCACGCGGTGAGGCCGGCGCCGGCGATCAGCAGGGCGCCGGTCAGGGCCAGGCGCTTGGTCAGAACGTTCATCGTCTTGTCTTTCCTCACGGGGTCCGCGATGCGTTGATGGACACAGGCTCCTGGAGACGACTGCCGATGCGCTGCGGCTATGCTGCTGCCGGCTGCCGTTCCGCTGCCGTCGATGGAAACCGCAGGTCAGACAGGGGGTGCCGGTGACCGACCAGTCAGCGTCCGGCCCACTGCGGTTCGAGGTGCTGGGTCCCGTCCGGGCCTTCCGGGAGGGCCGGCCGGTCGACCTCGGCCCGGCGAAACAGCGGGCCGTCCTCGCCGTGCTGCTGCTGAGCCCCGGCAAGCCGGTCCCGACGCATCGCATCGTCGACGCCGTGTGGGGTGACGAGCCGCCGGAGAACGGGACGAACGTCGTCCAGAAGTACGTGGCCGGCCTGCGGCGCGCCCTCGACCCGGAGCGGTCCCCGCGCACTCCCGGCGAGCTGCTCACCCTCACCGACGGCGGATACGTGCTGCAGACCGGCGCGCTCGACGCCGAGGACTTCCGCAACCGGCTGGCCCGCGCCGACGCCGAGCGCCGCGCCGGCCACCTGGAGGAGGCCGCCCGGATCGCCCGCGACGCCCTGGACCTGTGGCACGGCGAGGCGCTCGGCGGGCTGACCGGCCCCATCTTCGACGCCGCCCGGACCCGGCTGGTCGAGGAGCGGGCCAGCGCCTGCGAGCTGTGGGCGGAGATCGAGCTGTCCCGTGGCGGCTTCGCCGGGCTGGTGTCCGAGCTGTCCCGGCTGGTGCAGGAGTTCCCGTTGCGGGAGGGTCTGCGGGCGCAGCTGATGATCGCCCTGCACCGCAGCGGGCGGCAGGCCGAGGCGCTCGCCGTCTTCCGCGACGCCCGGGAGTACCTGCTGGACGAGCTGGGTGTCGAACCGGGCGAGCGGCTCCAGGAGACCCACCGGCAGATCCTGCGCAACGAGCCGATCCCCGCCGATCCGGCTCCCCCGGCCGGCACGGCTCCGGCGCCCGTCCTGCCGGCGCCGGTCTCGCCGTCACCGGTCGCGGCATACCCGGCATCCCCGCAGATCTACTCGCCGCAGCCGTACTCTCCGCAGCCGTACTCTCCGCAGCCCTACCCGGCGCCGGTGCTCGGCATCCCGCTCCCGCCCCGCCGCGACGGCATCCCCTGGGCGGAGGTGATCCTGGCCGGTCTGGTCCCGGTCGTCACCTGCGGGTTCGGCAGCTGGGCCTGGTTCGCGTACGCGACGGTCCAGCGGCGTGCGCTCCGGGAGGCGATCCCCCTGGTGTGCTACGTCGCCGTCTGGGCCACCGTGATCTTCCTGTGGCTGGTCGACCCGAGCCCGCTGGAGAGCGACTACACCACCCCGTCCGAGGATGCCGCGATCCTGCTGCAGTTGCTGCTCATCCCGGTCTCCGCGGTGCACGGGGCGATCCTCGCCGCGATACCCGGCGACAGCCGCCAGGCGCGCGCCCAGCGGTACATGGCCCGGCAGTTCGCGATGATCAACCCGGACGGCGCGCGACAGGCCGGCATCGGACGGCCCGATCTGCTACGCACCTTCGACGACGGCGGGCTGGTCGATCTCAACCACGCTCCGGTGCCGGAGCTGGCCCGGCTGCGCGGTGTCAGCCCGATCGAGGCGCATCACATCGCCCTCGACCGGTATCAGCGTGGCCCGTTCACCAGCCCCGACGAGCTGGCCCAGCGTGGCCTGCTGCCGGCGCGGACGGTGCGCCGGCTGACCCCGTGGCTGGTCTGCGTCCCGCCGGAGCAGACCGCGCTGTAGCGGTTTCAGCGGGCGGCCGCGGCGGCCAGCTGGCGGCGCGCCACATACTCCACCAGCTCGATCAGCACGTTGCGGGCGGCCGCCTGGTCACGGGCGTCGAAGAGGACGACCGGGACGCCCGGGTCAAGGTCGAGCGCCCGGGCCACCGCCTCCGGGGCATACCGGTGCTGGGTGTCGAAGCAGTTCACCGCCACCACGAACGGGGTGCCGCGCTGCTCGAAGTAGTCGATCGACGGAAAGCAGTCGGCCAGCCGGCGGGTGTCGGCCAGCACCACGGCGCCGAGCGCGCCCTGCGACAGCTCGTCCCACAGGAACCAGAACCGGTCCTGCCCCGGCGTGCCGAAGAGGTAGAGCTGCAGATCCTCGGTGATGGTGATCCGGCCGAAGTCCATGGTCACCGTGGTGGTGGTCTTCGCCTCCACACCGGAGACGTCGTCGGCGCCCTCGGCTCCGGTGTGGATCTCCTCGGTCTGCAGTGGCCGGATCTCACTGACCGATCCGACCATGGTGGTCTTGCCCGCCCCGAACCCACCCGCGATGAGGATCTTGAGAGCGACGGGAATGCGCGACGAGCCGCCGTTGCGGTCAGAGCGCACGGAGTCCATTGACAACCGCCTTGAGTACGTCGACGTCATGCGGCTGCGAGGCAGCCGGGGGTTCGTACAGCGAGATCAAGCCCGCTGAGCGTAGATCACCGAGGAACACCCGGACCACGCCGACCGACAGGTCGAGCTGAGCCGCCAGCTCGACCACCGAGATCGGCTCCCAGGCCGCTGCCACGATGGCATGGTGCTCCGGCTGCAACTGCTGGCCGGAGGTGAGATCGGGCACGGTCGCCACGACGAACGCGACGAGGTCGAAGTCGCAGTCCGCCGGGGCGACGCGTCCCCCCGTCATCGCATAGGGACGCACCACCGGGCCCGCGTCGTTGTCCAGCCAGTCGTGAGTCACACGCGGCTGCTCAGTAGACGTCGGACGGTGTCAGCACCGTCCGTTCGGGGGCGGCCATGGTCTGGCCGACCCGGGTGACCAGCATCGCCATCTCGTAGGCGATCAGGCCCAGATCGGCGTCGGCGGAGGCGAGCACGGCCAGGCACGCGCCCTGGCCGGCGGCGGTGACGAAGAGGAAGGCCTCCTCCATCTCCACCACCGTCTGGCGGACCGGGCCCGCCTCGAAGTGCCGGCTCGCCCCCTTCGCCAGGCTCTGGAAACCGGCCGCCATCGCCGACAGGTGCTCCGCGTCCTCCTGGTTCATCGCCGCGGAGGCGCCCAGCATCAGGCCGTCGGCCGAGAGCACCACGGCCTGCTGGGCGGTTGGCACGCGTTCGACCAGGTCGTCGAGGAGCCAGGTGAGATTCGCGCTCTGCTTCGTCTGTGCCACTTATGCGTCCTTCTCCAGCATGAGGTTCTCCCCGGGACCATCGGCGTGATCGCCGTTCACGCCGGCCTCCGGCCCGGATGGTGCTTTCTCCCCGTCCACCGCGGAGTCCGCGGAAGCCGGGAAACTGACGGTAGCCGCATCGGTGATCGTCGCGTCGGCAGGCGGCGCGGCGTGTCCGTCGGCCTCGGTACGGGCCGCGTCGGCGCGGCCACGGTTGGTGCCGGTCTGCAGCGCGCTCATCAGCGAGCGCGCCTGCTCGGGGCTGCGGGCCGGGCCGGTCGGCTCCGGTTCGACGACCGGCTTGCGCAGCTGCGGGGCCAGGTTCGCCTGCCGGACCCGGCGGGGCAGGCCGTCCTCCCCGATGATCTCGCCGGTGGTCTCGCCGGGAATCTCGGCGGTCTTCTCCTCGACCTGCGCCGGGATCACCTGCGTGACCTCGGCCGGATCCGGCTCCACCACGGCCGGCGCCGAGTTGCGGGGGACCGCCCGCGGCGCCACCGGCAGGCCCGCGGCCAGCTCGTCGAGCACCGACGGGTCGACCGTCCGGTCCGCCTGGGGCGAGCCGTTGACAGCGGGTGTCGGCAGCGTCGGCTTGCGGACCCGCCGCCGCTGGACCAGACCCTCGGCGCTCAGCTCGGCCGCGACCGTGCTCGGCGCCGGGCCGGTGATCTCCGGAGCCGTCCGGTGATGGCCGTTCAGCGCGGGCGCCTCGGCCGGCGCGGTGGCCGGCGCGGCGGCGATCGCCGGGATGTCGTCGGGCGCCGGGCGGTGGCCGGGGCCGGTGATCTGCGGCAGCTCGCCGCTGCCGGACCACTGCAGGGCGCCGGTCGGCTCGTCGGACCCGCCGTCGAAGCCGGCCACCAGCTCGCCGGGGACCAGCACCACAGCGGTGACGCCGCCGTACGACGAAGCCCGCAAGGAAACCCGGATGTTGTGCCGCTGAGCGAGCTGGGCGACCACGAACAGGCCGAGCCGGGCGCTGTCCGCGGGGTCGAAGTCGGGCGGCTCCACCAGGCGGCGGTTCGCCTCGGCCAGCGACTCCGGGGTCATGCCCAGGCCACGGTCCTCGATCTCGACGGCGTACCCGTTCGGGACGACCTGGCCGGTCACCTGGACCCGGGTGTGCGGCGGAGAGTAGGACGCCGCGTTCTCGATCAGCTCGGCCAGCAGGTGGATCACGTCACCGACCGACCGGCCGACGAGCGAGGACGAGGCGATCGTCCGGATGTCGACCCGCTTGTAGTCCTCCACCTCGCTGATCGCGCCGCGGACGACGTCGATCACCGGGACCGGGTTGCGCCAGCCACGGCCCGGGGCGGCGCCGGCGAGGATGACCAGGTCCTCGGCGTGCCGCCGCATCCGGGTGGCGAGGTGGTCGACCCGGTACAGATCCTCCAGCTCCCGCGGGTCGGTCTCCCGGCGCTCCATCTTGTCCAGCAGGGACAGCTGACGGTGCAGCAGCGTCTGGCTCCGGCGCGCGATGTTGAGGAAGACCTCGTTGATGCCGCGCCGGACGTTGGCCTCCTCGACCGCGGACTGCACGGCCGTACGCTGCACGTCGCTGAACGCCCGGCCGAGCTGGCCGATCTCGTCCTGCCCGTACGCCAGCGGCGGCGTCTCGGAGTCGACATCGACCATCTCGCCGTGCCGCAGCCGGCCGACCACCGCGGGCAGCCGCTCGGAGGCCAGCTCGATCGCGTCGCGCCGCAGCCGGATCAGGCGGCCGACCAGCGAGCGGCCGAGACGGACCGAGACGTAGACCGAGGCGCCCAGGGCGATCAGGCCGAGCAGCGCGGCCAGGCCCAGCTTGCCGAGGATGTCGACGGCGAACGGGGTGGCGTCCTTGGAGACCTGCGAGATCGTGCGCTCACCGAAGAGCCGCAGTTCCTGGGAGGCGTAGTCGTACGCGTGCTGCCAGTCGGTGCCGGAGACCGGTGGCGCGCCACCCGCGTAGTTCTGCGCGAGCAGCTTGTTCTGCAGGATGTCGAGGTCGATGAAGGTCGGGTGGATGACCAGCCGGGCGTAGTCGTCCTGCGAGCTCTCCGGCATGTCGGCCACACCGGAGCGGAGCAGGTAACGCTCGACGCCGATGTACTCGATGAGAGTCTCGCGGGTCTTGTTGTCGATCCGGCCGCCCGCGTTGGCGCCGGCCAGCAGCGCGTCGATGCGGCTCAGATACTCCAGGCCACGGAAGGCCGCGATCAGGCCACGGACCTCCCGGTCGACCCGCTCGTCGAAGAACACCGCGGCGGTACGGAAGACGTCGAACCCCAGCTCGATGATCGAGTCGTACTTCTGCGCCAGGTAGAGATAGCTGGTGCGCCGCTCGTCGACCTCCTGGCGCAGCGGGCCCAGCTCGCCGACCTTGACCAGGAAGCCGGACACCTCGGCACGCAGGTCGTCGGTCATCTCGGTGTCGGTCGCGGCCTGCTGGAACTCGTCGATGATCCGGTCGGTGGTGTCCCGCTCGCGGGCCAGCTCGGTCTTCGCCGGACGGGTGGTGGCCTGGTAGATGGCCGAGAAGTGCCGCTCCCGCTGCAGCTGAGCGATCAACCGCAACCCGGGGTCGCCCAGTTTCTGCACCGCGTCCCGTGCGTTGAGCAGGGTGAAGGCCGGCCCGGCGGTGACCACGGTCGCGAAGATCCAGATCGCGAGCAGCGCGGACAGCGGCACCGCGACCATCGCGATGATCTTCGAACGGATCGACCAGTTGCGGCTTCTCATCAAGCTCCGCCAGAGGGGTTCGGCAGGGAACGATCAGCGGACCGCCCGTGGCACCGGCCGCCTGGGAACGGGGGGAACGTCCGGTACGCCCGTGGCGAGCGCTGGCAAAGAATACGTAATGACGTCCGTCTCAGCTAGTTCCCGGGCCTGTCCGATCCCTGCCCTCTCTCCTGTTTGTCCAGCCAGAACGGCCCGCGATCTTTTTCTCATCGATCGTCGGTCTTACGACACTGTGCGCCCGCACACTGCCCGATTACGACCCTGGTGCGCGTTGTCCACGCCGGCGTGATTGGCGCGTGGTGCCGGATGGGAATACAGGGACGGAAGAAGGAGGAACCTGATGTCCACCGCCACCACCATCGTCCTGATCGTCGTCGTCCTACTGGTGCTGGCCGCGATCGTGGTCGGTGTCCAGGCCGCGCGCCGCCGCCGGCTGCGGCAGACCTTCGGCCCCGAGTACGACCGCGTGGTCGCCGACACCGGCAGCCGCACCGAGGCGGAGAAGGAGCTGCTCGAACGCACCAAGCGACACGCGCAGCTCGAACTGAAGCCCCTCTCCGCCGAGTCCCGTGCCCGCTACTCCGCCGCCTGGGAGGAGGTCCAGATCCGTTTCGTCGACGACCCGAAGGACGCGGTCTCGACCGCTGACGAGCTGGTCACGCGACTGATCGCCGAGCGGGGCTACCCGACCGGCGACTACGACGAGCGGCTCGCCGACCTGTCCGTGGAGCACGCCGCCACCCTGGAGCACTACCGCTCGGCGCACGACATCAGCCGGCGCAGCCGTGACGGCCAGGCCGAGACCGAGGACCTGCGCCAGGCGCTCGTCCACTACCGCGCCCTCTTCGCCGACCTGCTCGGCGAGGACCCGGTCGCGCACACCACCCCGGCGCCGCGGCCGGCCGCCGAGGACACCACCCGCCCCGACACCACCACCGAACCCAGCCGCTGAGGAGGCACCGACGATGCGCTTCTTCTCCAACGAGGCCCAGGACAACGTCGACGACAAGAACGACCGCCCCACCGACCCGGACACCACCGCGCCCGTCCCGCAGCAGCGGGCCGGCTCGCCCTGGCAGCACGACACCGACCCGGCCCCGCAACCCACCGCGGCCGGCGCCTCCACCGGGGGCGACGCGGACCGGACCGTGGCGTTCAGCGACGGCGTGACCCGCGACCGAGACGACGCCGAGCCGGCGCCCAAGCACTCGCTGCCCGACGACACCACCCCCCGTCACCAGCTCCCCGACAAGGACGACACGGTCGAAGACGACAAGACCGACGAGGGGGTACGCCCGGACGACACCGGCGTCGACTCGGCCCTCGACGACCGCGGCACCTTCGACGACCCGCACCTCACGGAGACCGGCACGACCCCCGCGGCGCCGAACGACGGCGACCCGGAGGATCGGGTGCAGGACGAGCCGGCTGTCGTGGACGAGCCCGGCCCGACGCCGGACCCCACGCCGGACCCGACGCCGGACCCGGTGGTGGCGCCGGTGGCGGAGCCCGCCGCCGAGACGCCGGCCGAGTCCGGTCCGCTGCCGTTCTTCCCGGCCGCCGACACCCAGCCGCTGCGCGACCGCTGGCGTGACGTGCAGCTCCGCTTCGTCGACGACCCGAAGGGCGCGACCGCCGACGCCGCCGGCCTGGTCGACGAGGCGGTGGACAAGCTCAGCCAGGCGCTGCGTGACCACCGCGGCTCGTTCGCCAAGGGCACCGACGACACCGAGGCGCTGCGGGTCGAGCTGCGCAGCTACCGCGACATCCTGGACCGCCTGCTCGGCCTCTGAGAAGAAAGGGGGAGCCGGACGGCTCCCCCTTTTTCGTGCGATCGGTGACGGCGACCGTCCATCATGTGCTCGGTGACGGCGACACGGACCCGCTCGGCTCGGTGGACGGCGTCGCCGAGTCGCTCGTGGACGGTTCCGGCGACGGGCTCTCCGATGCCGACGGCGACGACGAGACCGGCGGCGACGAGGGCGGCGGAGGCACCGGCGGAACCGGCCGGCCGGTGTCGCTCACGTGGGTGGCCACCGGGGACGGCCGGACCGCGACCGGCGAGGCGCTCGACGTGAGCGGGGTGTACGAATACGTGCTGAGCGGCTCGTCGTCGTCCGGCATCTCGCCCGCCCCGGCCCCACCGAAGTCCATGTCGGCGCCGGGGAACTGCTCGTCGACCGGCGCGGGCCGCTGACTCGGCGCGAGATCGACCACACTGAGCTGGGCGCCGAGCCACAGTGCCGGCCCGAGACCGACCGCGAGTATGGCTCCGAAGAGCGCCACCGGCCCTCGTTCCATGACGGCCCCTCCCCCGCTTCGCCCGACGATCGTCCCGCCTCGTCCGGATACCTGCCTACCCATTCCGGACGTACGTGAAGCGAACAATTCGCTGAGGTCATTGTGACCCCGAGTGACGCGACGGTTGCTCATCCGTCGCGAACGAGACTGCGTTCACTTTCGGGTACGGGAGAGACCTCCACCGGGTTCAGTGGATCACCTCATCGGGTCGGCTCAGCGGGTTCCGGCGAGGAAGGTCACCGCCTCGTCCCAGGCCGCCCAGCCGCCCGGCAGCTCGTCGGTGTCGAGCGCCGTACGCACGCTCAACTCGCCGCCCGCACGCATGCCGAACGTCCAGCCCTTACGCCGACCGGGCACTGTGGTCACCCCGGCCACGTCGGCGAACGCGACGAACCGGCCGCCCGCGGGAAGGGCAAGACCGTCACCCGCCGGGGCATCGGGCTTCTCACCCCCGGGCGCCGCCATTCCACCGATCGGCACACCGCCGGCCGCGATCCTGGTCAGCCGCCGTTTCGACTCCGGCCCGCGGCCGCGGGGCAGCCCCGGCACCAGCAGCAGCCCGAGATCGGTGATCAGCACGTCGGTCCGCGCCCCGTCGGCGGACAGGTTGACCAGTCCACCGAGGACCTGCGCGCGCGCCGAGCCCGGCCGGGACGCCGCCGCGGCCAGATCCACGCCCGCCTCGGTCAGGTAGGCACGCACCGCCTCGGTGGTCTCCGGGTCCGCCGCCGCGGCCGCCAGCTCGGCGAGGTCGAGGTAGGTCCCGTCGGCGCCGACCACCTCGGCCGCGCCGGTCCAGCTGTGCCGCCACCGAGCCACACCGCTGCGCAGGGCGGCGAGGGCCAGCATCAGGCCGAGCAGCTCGACGATCCGGGAGGTGGTCTCCTCGGCCGGCGCCTTCGGGAAGACCGCCTCGGCGGCCGTCCGCAACCGCCCGTCGGCGGCCAGGGTCAGCAGCTCACCGGCGTCCGGCACCGGGCTTCCGACCGCCCGGGAGATCGCGACGAGCGCCGCTTCGGCCTCACGTTCCATCTCGGAGGTACGCGCCACGCTGAGACATTCGTCCCAGCTGACCACTTTCCGACCCTGGGCCGGGAAGGCGACGACCTGCAGAGCCCGCCCGAGCGCCGGCAGGTCGGGCACCAGGTCCTCGACCGGCCTCTCCTCCACCGGCGCCGCGGATCCGGCCGGCGGCGCGGGATCGGCTGGCGGCGCGGGATCGGCCGGCGGCGCGGGATCGGCGGGTGCGCCGGGCTCGAGGGGCGCGGCGGGGTCGGCGGATGCGAGGGGCACGGCGGGGTCGACGGATGCGACGGATGCGGTCGGATCGGTGGACCCGGCAGACACGACGGGCTCCGCGGGGGCGACCGGCTCCGCGGGGGCGACGGAACCGGCAGACGCGGGCGAGGGGGCCGTGAGTGAGCCGGGTGACGGGGACGACGGGGCGGCGGCAGACCGGGACGACGGGGCCGCGGTCAGGGCCGCGATCCGCTCGGCCAGCGGCGGATGGGTGTCCCACGGCCCCGACGGCTCCGGGTCGCGGGCCCGCAGCATGGTCATCTCGGTGGTGCGGGCCGCCAGCACCCGCAGCAGCCCGCCGAACACGTCGTCCGGCACGAAGCCGGCCTGCCATCCGGGCCCCACGTACTCGGCGTGGAACAGCCGCTGCATCCCGGCCAGCGCCGGCAGGTCCCGCAGCGCCGCGACGGTGGCCTCGGTCCCGGCGTGCGCCGCGGCGATCCGGTCCGCGGCCAGCTCCTGCGCCCGGCTGAACGGCGCGTCCATCCGGCGGTAGAACCCCGCATACCACCGCAGGACGATCGCGGCCGGCCCGCGCCGGGAGATCCGCGGCATGGCCCGGCCGATCGCCACCCGGCCGCGGTAGGCGAGCGGCGCCCACCGCCCGAGCGCCGCCGAACCGTGCGCCAGCTCGTGCGTGACGACGGCGGTGAGCCGGTCCGGGGTGAGCGCCTGCAGCAGCGGCAGGCCCAGGTAGAGGTCGCGGCGGCCGCCGATCACACCGAGCAGGTGGGTACGCTCGCCGAGGGCCGCAGTGGCGTCGGCGACGACGGTCACCCCGGCGGGCGCGGCGACACCGGCGGCCTTCGCGGCGTCGTCGATCATCGCCCAGAGGCGGGGCGCCTGGTCCCGGGCGACCGCCACACCGGCCGGAGTGCGGTGCCGGGTGTGCAGGGCACGCCACGTCGCATACGCCAAGGTGCCGAACGTGGCCAGGCTGAGCGGCACGCCGATCCGCACCGCGAGCGCGCCGGGCAGCAGCGAGAGAACCGCCCAGAGAGCGAGCAGGACGGCGGCGAGCTGCGCGCCGGCGACGACGAGGAACCCGGCCAGCGCGGCGGCCGACCGCCCCGCCCCTGGTGCACCCTTGCTCAACCCGCGCTCCTCCCGCCCGGTGGGCCACCAAGAGTAGGGCCAAAACGCTGGGTAACCGTTTCGTGCCCGTGCTGTGGGTAATACGACCGCTATGGCTGACCTCGATCAGACACTGGCCGTCGCCCTGAAGGGGTACGCGTGGCTGCCGGATCTGCGCCGCCGGGCGGGTGGCGGGCCGGTGCGCACCCGGGTGATGGGACAACCGGCGGTGGGCATCTGCGGAACCGCCGCGGCCCGTTTCTTCTACGGGACGGGGAATCTGGAGCGGCACACGGCACTGCCGAGTCTGGTGGTGCACACGCTCTTCGGCGCGGGCGGGGTGCAGACCCTGGACGGGGACGCCCACCGGCGGCGCAAACCGCTCTTCACGTCGCTGCTGACGGGGGACGGTGTCGACCGGCTCGCGAAGATCGCCGGGGAGGAGTTCGACGCGGCCGCCGACACCTGGCGGGAGGGACCGCCGGTGCGGCTGTTCGACGAGACGGCGCGGATCCTCGCGCGTGCGGTGTCGCGCTGGGCGGGCGTACCGCTGGAAGATCGTGAGATTCTCGCCCTGGCCCGGGATTGTGTCGCGATGGTGGACGGGTTCGCGACGGTGGGTCCGCGCACGGCGCGGGCGCTGGTGGCACGGCGGCTCCAGGAGCGCCGTCTTTCCAAGATCATTGCGGGGGTACGGGCGAAGCCGCGCACCACGAGCGCCCTGTCGGCGGTCGCCCACCACAGCGACGACGGCTCACCGGTGGATCCCCGGACCGCGGCCGTCGAGCTGCTGAACATCCTGCGCCCGACGATCGCGGTGGCCTGGTACGTGGCGTTCGCGGCGCACGCCATGGACATGTGGCCGCGTCATCAGTCCCGGATGCGGGCCGGCGACGACGACTACACGCTGGCTTTCACCCACGAGGTGCGGCGTTTCTACCCGTTCGCGCCGTTCCTGGGTGGGCGGGCGACGCGTGACCTGTTCTTCCAGGGCGAGCCGATCCCGGCCGGGACGCTGGTGCTGCTGGACGTCTACGGGCACCATCACGACCCGGAGCTGTGGATCGACCCGTACCGCTTCGACCCGGACCGTTTCCTGGGCCGGGAGCCCGGCGAGTTCGACCTGATCCCGCAGGGCGGCGGCGATCCGCGGACCGGCCACCGCTGCCCGGGCGAGAAGATCACGATCGCGCTGCTGGGCACGCTGTCGCGCCGGCTCGCCGAACTGGACCACTACCTGCCGCCGCAGGACACCGGCATCACCCTGTCCCGGATCCCGGCGCTGCCCCGCGACCGGATCCGCCTGGTGGTGCCGGAGCATCACCGGCCGGCGCGGGCCACGCCGGCGGTCAGTGCCAGTCGATCTCCGGTGAGCGGTGGAAGTTGATTCCGCCGGCCGTCCAGCGCGGGCCGAAGGCGGCCAGCCGCTCCCGGAACGACTGCCAGTCCCGGCCGTCCTGCGGTGACCAGGCCACCTCGGCGACGGCCGGCAGCCGCGGCAGGGTGAGGTAGCGCACGTCGTCGACGCTGCGCAGGGTCTCCGACCAGAGCGGCGCCTCGACCCCGAGGATCGCCTCCTCGCCGACACCGGGCAGGCGCTGCGCCGGGTCCCAGTCGTAGGCCCGCTCGACGCTCAGGTGGCCGGCCCAGTCCAGGCCGAGCGGGGTGTCCGCGTCGTACTTCATGTCGAGGTAGGTGCGGTCGGCCGGGGAGACGATCACCCGGCGGCCGGACGCGGCGGCGCGGGCCACGGCGTCGTCGGCGGGCTCGATCCGCCAGTACTGCACGATCGCGTCCTCGGGCAGGTCGACGGTGGCGATCTCGTGCCAGCCGATCACGCTCTTGCCGAACCGGCCCGGGATCGGCAG
Organism: Actinoplanes philippinensis; assembly: GCF_900113015.1. Taxonomy (GTDB): domain Bacteria; phylum Actinomycetota; class Actinomycetes; order Mycobacteriales; family Micromonosporaceae; genus Actinoplanes; species Actinoplanes philippinensis. The sequence continues at coordinate 99,199 of NZ_FONV01000015.1, read as the reverse complement.
CACCCGGTCGAGGAACGTGCGGTAGTCCTCCGGCGGCGTGGACAGGCACTCGTCGCCGCCGATGTGCAGGTAGGGGCCGGGCGTCACGGCGGCGACCGTCTTGAGCACGGTCTCGACGAAGGCGTACGTCTCCTCCCGGCCGGCGACCAGCGAGGAGTAGCCGACCTCGGCGTCGGTGCGGGGCGCGACCGGCTGCCCGTCGGCGGTCAGCTCCGGATAGGCGACGTGCACCGCGTTCACGTGGCCGGGCATGTCGATCTCGGGAACGATCGTGACGAACCGCTCGGCCGCGTAGGCGACCACGTCGCTGTACTCGGCGAGGGTGAGGAAGCCCGGGCCGGCCCCGTCGACGCCGGTGCCCGCGCCGCCACTGACCTCGGTGAGCCGGGGCCAGCCGGGGATCTCCAGCCGCCAGCCCTGGTCGTCGGTGAGATGCAGGTGCAGGTGATTGATCTTGAACTGGACGAGCAGGTCGACGTGCGCCTTGATCTCGGCGGCGGTGAAGAAGTGCCGGGCCAGGTCGAGCATCGCGCCACGGAAGGCGTACCGCGGCCGGTCCTCGATGACGCCACCGGGCAGCACCGTGCCGAGCTGGCGCAGCGTCTGCACACCCCAGAAGACGCCCTGCGGAGCGCCGCCGGCCAATGTCACCCCGGTCGCGGCGATCTCCAGGCGGTACGCCTCCGCGGCGAGCGAGTCGTCCAGAGCGAGGGTGATCGCGCCGTCCGGGGCCAGGGGCAGGCCGAGGTGCGCGGCGACACCTTCGAGTGCGGGCGGGGCGCTCACCGCCGTACCCCCGGGAATGATCGTGAACGATGCGGCCGTGACCGGCCGCACCGAGGCCGGCCGGGGGATAACATCGCCGAGTCGCTGCATCCGATCGCTCACTCTGAAGATTGTAAACAGTTAGGCTATGACGACCATCACACGTCTTGCCGGCTCGGGTGACGAACCGGTCCTGCACGACCTGGCCGCCCGGACATTCGGGCTGGCCTGCCCACCGGGGACCGCCCAGGCCGACATCGACGCGTTCATCGTGACGAACCTGTCGGCCGAGCGCTTCACCGCCTACCTGGCCGACCCGGCACGCATCCTCATGATCGTCTCCGTCGACGGCGAGCCGACCGGATACTCCATGCTGGTCGGCGGCCCGATCACCGACCCGGATGTGGCCGCCGTGGTCGACCAGGCCACCAGCATCGAGCTCAGCAAGTTCTATCTGGCGCCGGAGCGGCACGGCACCGGGGCCGCGGCCGCGCTGATGACCGCGACGCTCGCCGCGGCCGCCGGGACCGGGACCGCGACCTGCTGGCTCGGGGTCAACCAGCGCAACGTGCGGGCCGCGAGGTTCTACGCCAAGCACGGCTTCGAGATCGTCGGGGTGAAACGGTTCCTGGTCGGCTCCGAGTGGCACGACGACCACATCCGGCAACGGGACATCTCCGCCCGGCACGGCTGAGGTTCGGGCAGCGGCCCTCGCCGCGACTGCCCTTCCCTTCCGTGAACCGGATGCGGCGGTTCGGGCATCAACGGGTGTGAACGACCTACGCTCGCAACCGATGCACCTCGCCGACGACGTGCTGATCCGGGAATCGGTGCGGCAGCCGGAACAGTTCGCGCCACTCTTCGACCGGCACGCGGTGGCGATCCACCGCTATCTCGCCCGCCGGATCGGGGCGCCCGCGGACGACCTGCTCGCCGAGACGTTCCTGATCGCCTTCCGCAGACGCGCCGCCTACCAGCCGCTCGGCCTGGATGTGCGGCCCTGGCTGTTCGGCATCGCCACCAACGTCCTGCACCGGCACGTCCGCCAGGAGGAACGGCGTTACCGGGCACTGGCCCGCGCCGCCCGCGAACAGTCCACACCGGATCAGGACGACCGGGCCGACGATCGGGTGGACGCCGCGGCCCTCCGGGCCGACCTGGCCGCGGCGCTGGCGAAACTCAAGCCCGGCGACCGCGACGCGCTGTTGCTTCTGGCCTATGCCCAGCTGTCGTACGCCGAGATCGCCGCGACCCTGGAGATCCCGGTGGGAACCGTCCGCTCCCGCATCAACCGGGCCCGCAAGCTGACCCGCGCCGCCCTCGAACCGGCCCTCACATCCGATCCCGCGCCCGATCCTCCGGCCTCACGCAGCCCCTCAGCCGTATCCGGCCTCCCGCCCGCTTCCGGCTCCGCCGCCGCGCTCAGCCCCTCGACCGTGTTCGACTCCCCGGAGGTGGGAAATGAACGATCTTGAATTGCTCGACCGTCATGGCCCGGATGCTCCACCCGTCTCCGACGTGACACTCGCCGCGGCGCGTGCCCGGCTCCTGTCCGGCATGGACAGCACCGCACCGGCCCCGCGAAGCCGTCCGGCCCTGTTCCGCCGCGGCCCGATGCTCGCCGGCCTGGGCCTGGCCGCCGCGGTGGCCGTCGCCGCCGTGGCGGTCCCGCGCCCGGATGCCCGCCCCGATGGCCGCCCGGATGCCCGACCCGACGCCGCGCCCACCGCCGCCCCGGCGATCACCTCCAGCGGACCATCCTCCGGCGCGCCGCCCGCCACGAGTGGGATCCGCCTGGTGGCCGCCACCGCGCCCGGCTTCCCCTACACGATCCCCGGCCTCGGTGACGCGACGTTCACCGCCGACCCGGGGGGTCCGATCATCGCGGTCTACCTGGCCGACGACCGCAGCGACGTCTACCTCAGCACGGCCACGGAGGCTCCCGGCTTCGGCGGGGAGCCGGTCGACGTCGAGATCGACGGCCGCCCCGGCCGCCTGCTGCCGTTCGACGGAACCTCCGACGACGGTCGTCCCCCGCTCACCCTGGTCTGGGAGCACCGCGACGGGGTGTGGTTGAGCCTGACCGGCCACCGGCGGTACGGCACCCCGGAAGCCCTGGTGAAGCTGGCCGGGAAGGTGCAGGACAAGCCGCAGCGGTTGCGTTTCGAGGTGACCGTGGGCCTGATCCCGGACGGCTGGGAGCTGGCGGCCTTCAAGGACGAGAGCATCCTGATGTACCGCGACCCCGCCGACCCGCAGACCGGCTTCCAGGTGCAGTGGACGCCGGGATCACGCCCGCTCTTCCGGGCGGCCGAGGTGGACGGCCTGGAGAAGGCGTCGAAGGTGACGGTGCAGGGCCGCCCGGCCGACCTGTTCCGGTGCCGGGACTTCTGGATGGTGCAGGCGAGACTCGCGGACCGTTCGATCGTCCGGGTGATGACCCCCCGGACGTTCACCGCCGACCAGGCCGTGCAGCTCGCGGAGTCCGTGCGCCGCAGCTGAGCCCCGTTCAGGAAGATTTGTATAAGGCTCCGCTTAAACGTGACAGGAATTTGTCGTACCCCGTCAGTAGGTTCTTGCCTGCGGACCGGCGCCACGGGGGCGCCGGTCCGTCCAGAGAGCCTCAGGCCGTGTGCCGCACCAGGGCCTCCCCGGCGCGGCGCAGGGCGTCACGCAGCTCGTCCGGCGACTCGACGGTGAAGGGGGCGCCCAGCACACCGAGCGCCATCACCGGCCAGCCCAGGTCGTCGACGCTCATCCGCAGCCGGCAGCCGCCCTCGGGCAGTTCCTCGGTGTGGCCCCAGTCGCCGACGAAACCCTGGACCGTCGCGACGTCGGCATGGATCACCACGGACACGTCGTATCGGCTGGGGATGGTCCGCATCCGCGAGCGCAGCCACGCGACCGGGTCCCCGCCGGGCAGCTCCCGCGGGCGGAAACGGGCGCCGGTCGGCTGCGGCGCGGTGAGCCGGTCCACCCGGAAACTGCGCCAGTCGCCGCGCTCCAGATCCCAGGCCACCAGATACCACCGGCGTCCGAGCGAGACCAGGCGGTGCGGCTCGACGTGCCGGCGGCCGGCCTCGCCCTCGCGCGGGGCGTAGTCGAAGCGCAGCCGCTCCTCGCCGCGGCAGGCCATCGCGAGGGTGGTGAGGGTCAGCGCGTCAAGGACCGGGCCGCCACCGAACACGCCGGGAGCGGTGACGGCCTGCAGCGCGTCGATGCGGCGGCGCAGCCGGGGCGGGAGCAGCTGGATCACCTTGGCGAGCGCCCGTACCGACGTCTCCTCGAATCCGGCGACCGCGCCCGCCGCGGCGGTGCGCAGACCGACCGCGATGGCCACCGCCTCCTCGTCGTCGAGCAGCAGGGGCGGCATCGCCGCACCGGCCTGCAGCTGGTATCCACCGGCGACACCGCGGGCGGCATCCACCGGATAGCCCAGCTCGCGGAGGCGGTCCACGTCGCGGCGCAGCGTGCGGGCGCTGACCTCGAGACGCTCGGCGAGCTCGGAGCCCGGCCAGTAGCGATGCGTCTGCAGCAGGGACAGCAACCGCAGCATTCGTGCACTCGTGTTCGCCATGGCTCCAGAATCTTCGCTATTGCGGTCAGGAAGTGGCCGCTACAAATCCTACCGGCGGAGCCTGAACGATCCCCCGAAAAACCCGGCTGGTCGCTGAGAGCCGGCCGAGCCCCGGCCCGCTACCTTGTCCCTCGCGGAAGACGAGCAGGTCAAGTGAGGCGGAAGGGGCCGGGCCGATGCGACGCCGACTGATTCCCGGGGTGTTCAAGGAGTTTCTGGACACCCTCACCCGGCCGGTCGGCGGCGAGGAGGCGGCGCGCTCCAGCAATCCGGACGCGATCGTCGACTGCGCGGTCTATGCCGGCGGGCTGCGGCACGGCGGCGCGGCGCAGGTCCCGTTCGCGGACGCGGCGCGGGTGGCCCGGCGCCGGCGCGGCTCGTTCGTGTGGCTCGGCCTGCACGAGCCCGACCTGGCCACCATGCGCCCGGTGGCGGAGGTGTTCGGCCTGCACGACCTGCTCGTCGAGCAGGCCGTCTCGGGTGGCCACCGGCCCGGTGTGCAGACGCTCGGCGACGTGACCCGGCTGGTGCTGCGCACCGCCCGCTATGTCGAGCACGATCGGCTGACCGCCACCTCCGAGGTGGTGGAGACCGGTGACGTCACGGTGCTGATCGGCCCGTGGTTCGCGATCACCGTGCGGCACGGCCCGGTCGGCCCGCTCTGGGAGGTGCGCAAGGAGCTGCAGAGCCGGCCGGAGGTGCTGCGCCAGGGCCCGTGGTCAGTGGCGTACGCGGTGGGCAGCCGGATGGTGGACAGCTACCTGGACGTGGCCGAGCACGTGGAACGGGATCTGGAGCGCATCGAGGAGGAGACCTTCGCGTCCGAGCGCAACGCCGAGTTCGCCCACATCTACCAGCTGAAACGGGAGATGGTGGAGTTCAAGCGAGCGGTGTTGCCGCTGTCCGAGCCGCTGGCCCGGCTGATCGGGTCGCCGGAGCTGCCGGCCGGGTTGCGCCCTTACCTGGAGGACGTGCGGGGCCGGCTGGCGCGGGCCGTGGACCGGGTGGGCAGCTTCGACGACCTGCTCAACTCGATCCTGCAGGCCCGGCTCGCGCAGGTGTCGGTCGACCAGAACCACGACATGCGCAAGATCGCCGCGTGGGCGGCCATCGCCGCGGTGCCGACCGTCATCGCCGGCGTCTTCGGGATGAACTTCGAACACATGCCGGGTCTGGACTCGACGTACGGCTTCTACGCCTCGATCGCCACGATGTCACTCATCGGTGGTGGCGTATATCACCGTCTGAAGAAGTCCGGCTGGCTGTAGTCACTCAAAGTAATTGCGCCATCGTCCGCCGAATCGGTCTTTTTCCGAGCTAGACGGGTATCCGGTGGCGTGCTTCCCGCCCTACCGATGAACACGGCGAGTTACTAGGTTCGGTAACTGAGTCGATCATTGGGGGGAATCAGCGTGACGGCAACCGAGACCTTGCCACGGCACGCCAGGCACGGCGTCCTCGCGGCGCTGAAGGGTCACGTCGATCTGTTCCTCAACGCGGGCTCGCTGATGGCGACGACTCTCGTCACGTCCGCGTTCGGGTTCGCCTACTGGTGGGTGGCGGCCCATCTGGCGCCGCAGGCCGCGGTCGGCCAGGCGTCCGCCGCGGTGTCGGCGATGACCCTGATCGGCACGATCGGCATGTTCGGCATGGGCACCATGCTGATCTCCGAACTCCCGACGGTCGCCCGCGGCAAGTGGGACCTGATCTCCACCTGCCTGCTCACCGCGGGTGTCGCGGCCACCGCCGGCGGCCTGGCCTACGTCGTGGCCGCCCAGTGGGCGCCGAGCCTGCGCGACGCGCTCGGCGGCAGCGCCGGCACCGTCCTGCTGATCGCCGGCATCGCCCTGAACGCCATGACGCTGGTCCTCGACGAGGCCATGGTCGGCCTGCTGCAGGGGCCGCTCCAGCTGATGCGCAACGCCTGGTTCTCGCTGATCAAGCTGGTGCTGCTGGGCCTGGTGGCGGTCGTCCCGGGTCTCGCGCTGACCGGCCCGGTGCTGCTGCTGACCTGGGTGGCCGGCATCGTCGCGTCGACCGCGATCCTGTTCCGGGTGCTGCGCCGACGCGGCATGATCGACTCGTTGCGTCCGCGCCCGTCGCTGATGCGCGGCCGCGGCCGGGCCACCTTCGACCACAACCTGCTGAACCTGGCCACCTATCTGCCCCGGGCCGCGCTGCCGCTGATCGTCACCGCCACCCTGTCGGCCGAGGCGAACGCCGCTTTCTACACCGCGTTCATGGTGCTGTCGTTCATGGCGATGGTGCCCGGCAACGTGGCGCTCACGCTCTTCGCGGTGACCGCCGGCGACAAGGGCGCGCTGCGCGGCAAGGTCCGGGTCGGCCTGCTGATCTGCCTCGGCGGCGGTCTGCCCGCCTCACTGGTGGTGTTCCTGCTGTCCGAGCAGATCATGGGCCTGTTCGGCGCGGACTACGCGAAGTCCGCGGGCGAGGCGCTGGCGATCCTGTCGCTGACCTACGTCCCGTTCGTCTTCCACCACTTCTTCCTGGCCATCTCCCGGGTGCAGAACCGTCTGCGCGGCGCGGGGATCTTCTCGGTCTTCGCGGGCGTGGCCGAGCTGCTGGCCGCCTGGTGGGCCGGCGCCCATGGCGATCTGAACGACCTGGTCACCGCGGTGGCCGTCGTGATGGCCGTCGAGACGGTGCTGGTCGCCCCGACCGTGCTGAAGGTCGTCTTCGCACCGGTCGCCGACATGTCCGCGGTAGGAGAGGGAGTCAACGTCATGTCCACCACCAGCCTGACCCTGCACGAGCGCGCCTGGCTGCCCCTGGAGTACATCCGCACCGTCGGCCCGCTGACCGGCGTCGACGCGGACCGGGTCCGTAACGCGCTGATCGGCCTGCACGCCGCCGACCCGACCCACCGGGCGGTCTCCCGGCTGGACCGTTCCGGCGCGAAGTGGCAGCACATGGACGCCGTGTCGTTCGCCGGCTGGGTGCAGGACGCGGTCACCGACCTCGGGCCCGGCCCGGTCGACTTCGACGCGATGACCCGGCGGCTGCAGGCCGAGCCGCGGGCCCACCACCCGGTGCGGATCCTGGTCGGCGGCGGATACTTCGCGCTCAAGGTGTCGCACGCCTACGGCGACGCGGGCCCGGTCAACGTCCTGGTCCACGAGCTGGTCCAGGCGGCGTACGAGGGTCGCGCGGCCCGCATCGCGCCGTCGGAACGACACCGCACCGCGCTGCTGAAGGCCTGGTGGAAGCAGTTCGGGATGCAGCCCTCCCGCTGGAAGGAGGGGCTGAGCTTCGCCCGCCCGCCGCACGTCGAGGAGGGCCCGGCCCGCCCGTGGCAGGCGGACCTGACGGTGACGACGGCCCGATCCGGCCAGGTGCTCGGCCAGATGCGGACCTGGCGCGACCAGTACGCGCCGGGCGTCACCACCTCGGCGATCACCTTCGCCGCGTTCACCTCGGCACTGATCGAACTCGGTCTCGACCCGGACCTGCGGGGTGGCACGTTCCTCGCCGACGCCCGCCGGTACCTGGGTGAGGGCGTCAGCATCGACAGCAACTTCTGCATGGGCCCGTACCTGACGCCGCCGAGCCTGACCGACCCGCTCGCCATCCACCGGACGCTGAAGGCGGAGCTGGCCACCGGCCGGATCCTGACCATGATGCTGCTGCGCGAGGGCAAGATCCTGCTGACCGGCGCGCCCGGCATGCCGGACCCGTTCCCGTCCGAGATCGCGGTCGAGGCTCGGCCCCGGCTGACCTTCAGCAACCAGGGCCGGCACGACGTGCTCGGTGACCTGCCGTGGGCGGTCGAGCCGGCCGGCCGGGTCAACCAGAGCGTGCCGACCCTGAACGGGCCGGAGGGCATCACCCTCACCACCAGTGAGATGAACGGTGTCCTGCACCTGGAGGCGACGTTCCACGCCAGCACGTACAACCCGGCGGTCGTGGCCCGGGCCCTGGAGCTGGTCTGCGCCGACCCGGCCGGATTGATCATGGCGCGTCGCTGAAATGCATTAAAGATCGATCAACAATGGTACGGCCAGAGGTGACGCCCGATCGGCATTGACGATCGGGCGTCACCTCATCCGCGATTCAGCCCGTGACGATCAATTGCCGGACGTGCCCTGGCCACCACCGGGGGTGTGCTGACCAGGGCCGTCCTGCCCCGGACCCGCGGGCCGCTGCGGACCCGGCGAGTCCTGGCCCGGACCACTGTGCCCCGGGGCGCCGGGACCGTCGTGGTTCGGGCCGCCCGGCCGGCCGTGCCCGGGACCGCCCGGACCGTCCAGGCCGCCCGGGCCGGTGTGGCGCAGCACGGGCAGCGACAGCACCGCCGTGCGCGTCTGGGTGCGGGCCCGGAAGCCGCAGTCGTCGTAGGAGATCGTCGCCCAGAGTTTGGCGACACCGGGCCCCCGTCGGTATGCCGTGACCCGGACCCGGGTGTGGCCGGTGTGCCCGGGCCGCAGCGTGTCGCCGCGGGTGAACGACGCCGAGCGCCGGGCTCCGGGGTATTCGACGCGGACCCGTTCACCGCGCACGCGGACCTCGGCGTCGCAGATCCGCCGGTCGGTCCGCCAGGGGATGGACACCCAGCTGCCGGTGCCGGCGCGAACCGACTGGAGCCAGTTCGACACCGGCTGCGGACCTCGGGGAGCCGCGCCCGCCGGGGTGGTGGCAACGGTGGTCGCCGTGCCGAGGGCCGCTGTCACCAGAGCGATGGCCGCGCCGATTCGCCGTGTCTTCTGCATCGAGATTCCTCCCATGCCTGCGGGTCCGCCGGTCACCATCGACCGGCCTGGCAAAGCGGACACTATGCGGAATTCACCCATACGCCATTATTTTAAGCGGCGTTTCGGAGCAAAAAGATAATCCGGACAAAATGTTTAGATTCGGTAGTCCGAAAAGATGATGTTGCCGCGCTCGGCTGAATCGCCCCGGATACGGGGTAATGCGACGACATGACGCAGCACACCGCACCAGAGGATCTCGGCGCTCCGGTGTCGTACCTCGTCCTCAAGAACGGCACGGCCGTCTACGACCGCTCCGGCGACGAGGTCGGCACCGTCGACCACGTCCTCGCCGACGAGCCGGCCAACCTCTTCCACGGCCTTCTGATCAAGACCGCCGACGGGCACCGGTTCGCGGCCGGCGACCAGGTCGACGGCCTCTTCGAGCACGGCGTGATCGTCGCTGAGCCGGCCGATCGCCTGGCCACGCCGAGCGCCGACGCCCCCGCCGAGCAAGCCGGGAACCGCGCCACCGGCCTGAAGCGCGCCTGGGAGTGGCTGATCCGGCCGAAATGAGAACCGGCCGGCTCTCCGGGCTGTCCGAGCACGCTCGGGACGACCGGGAGAGCCAGCCGGAATTGACCGGGAGCCGCGCGGAGGCGGCCCGGGCGTGGCTCAGCCGCGGCCCCAGCGCAGCAGGCAGGCGCCCATCGACATGCCACCGCCGAACCCGGCCAGCAGCACCAGCTCGCCGTCGCGCAGCGACCCGTTGTGGTTGGCGTCGTCCAGGGTGACCGGGAGCGAGGCGCTGCCCACGTTGCCGTACCACGGCAGCGTCAGGTGGGTGTGCGCGTTCTGCAGGCCGGCCGCGTCCACGAGTTCCTGCAGCATGATGCCGTTGGCCTGGTGCGGGACGAAGTGGTCGACGTCCTCGGCCTTGAACTCGTTGCGCCGCAGCAGCGCGTCGAGCGCCGGCGGCACGCCGGTGGCCACGAAGTCGCGGACGCCCCGGCCGTTCATCCGGAAGTAGTGGTCCCCGTCGGCGACGGTCGCCGACGACGCGGGCAGCCGGCTGCCGCCCGCCTTGACGTGGATCAGGTCGTTCGCGTCGCCCCGGGAGTTCAGCTCCAGGTCGACGATGCCGTAGCCGTCGGGCACCCGGCCGACGACCGCCGCGCCGGCCCCGTCACCGAACAGCACCGCGGTCCGCCGGTCGCCGAAGTCGAGGATCCGCGAGTACACGTCCGAGGCGAGCACCAGGACGAGCGCGTCGGGCTGGGTCTGGACCAGGCCGTTCGCCACGCCGAGGGCGAAGACGAACCCGGCGCAGACGGCGTTGACGTCGAAGCAGGCCGCCCCGGTGGCGCCGATGGCGTGCTGCACCAGGTTGGAGGTCGGCGGCTGCGGGGAGTCGCCGGTCGAGGTCGACACGATGATGTAGTCGATCTCGGCCGCCGTCACGCCGGCCCGCTTCAGCGCCGCCCGCGCGGCGTGCGCCGCCAGATCGGAGGCCGCCTCGTCGGGGGCGGCGAATCTGCGCGCCTCGATCAGGGTCTTCCGGGACACCCATTCGGGGTCCGCGTCCGGCACCAGAGCGAGCAGGTCCACGTTGGTCACGACCCGCTCGGGGAGGTACGACCCGGTACCGAGAATGCCTACCGCCACGCCTGTTCTCCCAGCTCTCCGCACGTTTTCACGTTTCCGCGACCGCCCTGCAAAGGTAGTTCCGCAGGGCGGTGACGTGCGGATCGATCGGGTGGCGGTTCGGCTGATTAAGAACGGACAGTCGGCAGGCCGCCATCGGCCCGAAGTGGTGTCTACTGGCGACCGCGATCCCGGTACGTCCACGAGCCGTCACCGAGAGTGGTGCGGCCGGCCCGGCCCGGCTGCTGCGACTGCTGCGACTGCTGCTGCGGAGCCGCGGGACGGCCACCGAACGGCGCTTTAGCGGGCGCCGGGCCCTGACCCTGGCGGTGGTCGATGCGGGCCTTGAGGTACTCGGCCGCGGCCCGGTCCTCCTCGGTCGGCGCGGAGACCAGCGCGTAGCCCATGCCGATGATCGCGAAGACGACCGCGGCGCCGACCGGCACGAGCAGGCCGGCCGCGGTGGCGCCCTCGACCGAGCCGAACTGGCTCTCCGGGACGACCGACATCGCCAGCATGCCGGTGAAGTGCATGCCGTTGACCGCGATGCCCATGACCAGCGCGGACACGAAGATGGCGATCGGCTTGGTGACGACCAGGGTGAGCCAGAGCGCGACGGTGGCGGCGACCACGGCGATCGCGATCGAGGCGATCACCTCCCGGCCCGAGTAGTGGATCTGGCCGCGCAGCTCCATGGCCGCCATGCCGGTGTAGTGCATCGCCGCCACACCGAGGCCGGCCAGGACGCCGCCGATCAGGATGCGGATCTTGGAGGCCGTACGCCCGAGGAGCGCGATGGACAGGCCGACGCCGACCGACACCAGCGCGATGATCGCGCTCGCCACGGTGAGGCCGATGTCGTACCGGATCGGGGTGCCGTCGACGTCGAAGCCCATCATGGCGACGAAGTGCATGCTCCAGATGCCGGTCGCGCCGATCGCGACCGCGGCCAGGGTCAGCCACCAGAACCGCTCGCTGCCGGTCTTCGCCGACCGGAGCCGCACAGCGCTGGTGAGTCCGAGTAGTGACCCGAGCACGGAGAGGATGTAACTGACCGTGGGAGTCAGCGCTCCGTATTCAAAGTGATGGATCTGCGCCATCTCGCGCCGTTCCTCTCGTTCGCGATTCCGCCGGGCTGCATACTGCCCTCACCACCGCCATGGGCGTGACTGATTGTGACGCAGGTTTCGTTACGAGAGAACGTGCACAGCATCTCGATTTGGATCACGCCAAACGTGAGACGGAGCGGCTACCCGCACTTCCGGCGACATAAGCCCACAGACTGTCACACAGTCGTCACAGGGGAAAGGCATCGCCTAAGATAACTTTCCGTAACATCGGAGAAATCCTCATAAAGGCCTGGATCACCCGGCACGGGACAGCATGACCAGCGCCTGCGCCCGCTGCGAATGCAGAATCTGGACGGTGTCCTCGGTGCAGGTGCCGGGTTTCTCGTCCATCACACAGAGGGTGCCGACCACGTGCCCCTCGGCCGAGTTCAGCGGCACGCTCGCGTAGGAGCGCACCCCGCTGACCGAGAAGAGCGGCGAACCGGCGTACTCCTCGTCGGCAGCGCTGTCACTGATCAGCACCGGCACGTCCTCGGCCACCACGATGGTGTCCGGCGACCACTCGACCGGCACGCCCCCGGCCTCGCGCACCCAGCGCGGCATGCCGTGCGACCCGGCCACCACCACGCTGTCGTTGAGCACCAGCGTGACCGCCGCCGCCGGGACCCCGGTCAGCTCGGTGAGCTTCTCGGCGAAGGCGTCCAGGATGTCGGCGTGGGCCGGCCGGGTCAGATAGTCGGAGACGGCGAGCAGCCGCCCCACATCGACCAGCTGGTGGGTGGCGTCGTGCTGCTGGCCACCGTGGGCGGCCAGCAGCTCGTTGGCGGCCTCGACCACGTGCTTGGGCCGCACCGGCTTGGAGATCGTCACGTCGCAGAGCCCGCGGGCGGCGGCCGGCGCCGCGGCGGAGAGCATGATCACCGGGATCGAGGCGGTGGCGGCGTCGCCCCGGAGGCGGCCGGCCACGTCCAGTCCGCTCATCCCGGGCATGTGGTGATCCAGGATGATCAGGTCCGCGCCCGCCTCGTTGATCATGTCGAGGGCGTCCGGGCCGGTAGGGGCGGTACGGACGGTGTGCCCCGCGTTGCTCAGCACCGTGGACAGCAGCTGAGCGATGTCGGTGTCGTCCTCGGCGACCACGATCGACGCCATCGGTGTGCTCCCCCATCGCTCGGTCCCCGGGTCGCCCGACGATAACCCGGATCGCCCGCGCCGTGGCCGTGAACAGGCAATACACGTAGGGTGTAGCAATGCCGGAGCGTCTGACCAACTGGGCGGGGAACATCGGGTTCGAGGCGCGGCGGCTGGTCCGCCCACGCAGCCTCGACGAGCTGCGTGAGGTGGTCACCGGCGCGGGGCGGGCGCGGGTCCTCGGCAGCGGCCACTCCTTCAACCGTCTCGCCGACACCGACGGCGACCTGATCTCGCTGGCCGAGCTGCCGCGCACGGTCGAGATCGCGGCCGACCGCGCCACCGTCCGCGTCGACGGCGGCATCCGCTACGGCGAGCTGGCCACGCGGCTCGCCGCCGAGGGCCTGGCCCTGCACAACATGGCCTCGCTGCCGCACATCTCGGTGGCCGGCGCGGTCGCCACCGGCACCCACGGCTCCGGGGTGCGCAACGGCAACCTGGCCACCGCTGTCGCCGGGCTGGAGATCCTGCGGGCGGACGGCTCGGTGACGACGCTGGACCGGTCCGATGCCGATCTGGCCGGGGCGGTCGTCGGCCTGGGCGCGCTCGGGGTGGTCACCGCGCTCACGCTCGACGTCGTGCCCGCCTTCGAGCTGCGGCAGTACGTCTACGAGGACCTGCCCGAGGCGTCCCTGCACGAGCACCTCGACGAGATCCTGTCGGCCGGCTACAGCGTCAGCCTCTTCACCCGCTGGTCCTCCGCCGGCATCGACCAGGTGTGGCTCAAACGCGCCGAGCCGGTGAGCGGCGACTTCTTCAGCGCCCGGCCGGCCGACGGCCCGCGGCACCCGGTGCCCGGCATGCCGGCGGTCAACTGCACCGAGCAGGGCGGGACACCCGGGCCGTGGCATGCCCGGCTGCCGCACTTCCGGATGGAGTTCACCCCGAGCAGCGGTGAGGAGCTGCAGTCGGAGTGGCATCTGCCCCGGTCGGCGGCGCTCTCCGCGATCACGGCGGTGTCCGGTCTGCGCGAGCGGGTCGCCGCGGTCCTGCAGGTGTGCGAGGTCCGTACGATCGCCGCCGACGACCTGTGGCTGAGCCCCCACCACGAGCGGGACAGCCTGGCCCTGCACTTCACCTGGATCGCCGACACCGAGGCGGTGCTGCCGGTGGTCGCCGATCTGGAGAAGGCCCTGGCCCCACTGGGCGCCCGCCCGCACTGGGGCAAGGTGTTCACGACGTCCCCTGCCGACCTGCGCGCGGCGTACCCGCGTTTCGACGACTTCGCCGCGCTCGTCGCCCGCTTCGATCCACAGGGGACGTTCCGCAACCCGTGGCTGGACGCACTGCTCGGCTAGGGTCCGAAACGAACCCTAGGAGCAGCCACAGGTGAGAGCGTGCGCCGGGGCGGTCAGGTCGTCGACCGGGCGGCTCTCCCGGCCGTGCGCCGTGTCGATCGGGAAGCCCTCGCGCACCCAGTACTCGTACCCGCCGATCATCTCCTTGACCTGGTATCCGAGCTTCGCGAACTCGAGCGCGGCCCGGGTCGCGCCGTTGCAGCCGGGCCCCCAGCAGTAGGTGACGACGGTGCTGCCGGCCGGCACCGTGGCCGCGGCGCGGGCGGCGATCTCCCGGGTCGGCAGGTGGATCGCGCCGGGAAGGCGGCCCTGGTCCCAGGCCTCGGTGCTGCGGGAGTCGACGACGACGAGGCCGGGGGTGGCGGCGTCCAGGTCGTGGTGGACGTCGCTGACGTCGGTCTCGAAGCGGAGCCGGTTGCTGAAGTGTTCGATCGCGCTGGTCATGGCATTGATCGTGCCGTCCGGGCGGGGCCGAGCCCAGTGGCGGCGACGACACCGACCGCTAAGATCCCGCCATGCACACCGTGGCCGTTCTCGCCTATCAGGGGATGTCCGTCTTCGAGACCGGCATCGTCACCGAGGTGTTCGGGCTGCCCCGTCCGGAGTTCGACTTCCCCTGGTATGCGTTGACCATCTGCGCCGAGGAGCCCGGCCCGGTCCGGCTGGTCGGCGGCGCGACCCTGCACACCGAGCACGGCCTCGACGTCTTCGCGGCCGCGGACACGCTGATCGTCCCGGGGGTGCCGGACGTCCGGGACGAGCCGTCCCCGGCGCTGGTGGCCGCGCTCCGGCGAGCGCACGCCCGGGGCGCCCGGATCATGTCGATCTGCTCGGGGGCGTTCGCGCTGGCCGGCGCCGGTCTGCTGGACGGTCGCCGGGCCACCACCCACTGGCGTTACGCGGAGACCCTGCGCCGCCGCCACCCGGCTGTCGAGGTCGACGCGGACGTGCTCTACACCGACCTCGGCGACGTGCTGACCAGCGCGGGCAGCGCGGCCGGCCTGGATCTCTGCCTGCACGTGATCCGCCGCGACCACGGCTCGAAGGCGGCGAACCTGGTGGCCCGCCGCCTGGTCGTGCAGCCGCACCGGGACGGCGGGCAGGCCCAGTTCATCGAGGCGCCGATGCCGGACGACCCCGCCGACGACCGGCTGTCGCGCAGCATGGAGTGGGCGCTGGGCAACCTGGCCACGCCGATCGCGGTGGAGACGCTGGCCCGGCGGGCGCACATGTCGGAGCGCACCTACCTGCGGCATTTCGCCCGGGCCACCGGAACGACGCCGATCCGCTGGCTGATCGGTCAGCGGGTGCACGCCAGCCTGGCGCTGCTGGAGACGACGGCGACGCCGATCGAGGAGGTGGCGGCCGCGGTCGGGTTCGAGAGCCCGGTCACCTTCCGCCACCACTTCCAGCAGGCGATGCGCACGTCACCCTCGGCCTACCGGCGCGCCTTCCACCTCGGCTGACCGGATCCGCACCCCGCCGGGCGGCAGCACGACGTCGCCCACGGTGGCCGGCCGGGCGCCGTGGTTGAAGAGGAAGAGCAGGTCACCACGACGGACCGCCTCCACGTCGGGCGGCAGATCGGGCAGCACCGGCTCGACACCGGCCGACACCGCGATCTCGTGCAGCAGGGTCTGCAGGGAGTCGTCGGTCAGGGCGGTGGAGAGATACCAGGCGCTGCCGGACCCGTACCGGTTGCGGGTGATCGCCGGCGCTCCGGCCAGCGGGCCGTCGGCGTACAGGCTGATCGTCTCGGCCCCGGCGGTCTCGACCCGTTCGATCCAGCGCCCGGCGGTGAGGTCGGCGGACAGCGCGACAGTGGCGCCCGGCGCCTGCGGGTGCCACTCGACCACCCGCATCCCCAGGACCTCGCGGAACGCGCCCGGGTAACCGCCCAGCCGGATCCGGCTGTCCGGCTCGGCGATGCCGCTCAGGTAGGTGACCACGAGCGTCCCGCCCGCGGCGACGTAGTCCCGGAACGCCGCGGCGGCTTCGTCCGAGACCAGGTAGAGGTGCGGCACGACGATCATCCGGTAGTCGCCGAGATCGGTGGACACCCCGGGAAACACGAAGTCGGTCTGGAGTTTGGCCCGGTAGAGCGCACGATGCGCCTGCCGCACCGCGCCCAGGTAGTCGATGTCCCCGGCCGGAAGACCGGGCCCCTGCAGGGCCCACCACGAGGGCGCGTCCCAGGTCACCGCGACCCTCGCGGTGGGTTGGCCGGTCGCTGCCACGTCGAGATTCCGGAGGGTACGCCCGAGCGCGATCGCCTCCCGGAAGACGGGAGTGTCGGGTCCCGCGTGCGGCACGAGCGCCGAGTGGAACAGTTCGGCCCCGCCGCGCGGCTGCCGCCACTGAAAGTACATCGCCCCGCCGGAGCCGCGGGCCACGTACCCGAGACTGTGCCGGGTGAGCCGTCCC
The DNA here is from genome assembly GCF_900113015.1 of Actinoplanes philippinensis. Classification (GTDB taxonomy): domain Bacteria; phylum Actinomycetota; class Actinomycetes; order Mycobacteriales; family Micromonosporaceae; genus Actinoplanes; species Actinoplanes philippinensis. Next base: position 82,524 of record NZ_FONV01000015.1, on the reverse strand, counting down.
GGCTCCTTGGCGTGCATCCGCCCGGACGTGTAGATCAGGTTGGGCCCGGTCTCCATGAGCAGCCACGATCCACCGCCCCAGCCACGGGCCAGGTCGGCGGCGAAGGCGGTCTGCTCCTCGGCGCCGGCGCCCGCGTCGTCCGGGTAGTGGTCGACGGCGACGATGTCGACCTCCTCGGCCCAGCGCGCGTGATCGACGCTGACCCAGCCGCCCTGTACGAAGTTGGTGGTGACCGGCACGTCCGGGTTCGCGGCGCGCAGCAGGTCACGCTGCTCGATGAACCCGTCGAGCAGCTCGTCGGAGAGGAACCGGCGGAAGTCGAGCACGTGTGCCGGGTTCGGCATGTACTGGGTGGCGCGCGGCGGGCTGATCTGCGCCCAGTCGGAGTAGCGCTGACTCCAGAACGACGTGGTCCACGCCTCGTTGAGGGTGCTCAGGTCGCCGTGCTTCTTCTGCAGCCACAGCCGGAAGGCGGCGGCCGTGACGTCGCAGCGGCAGTCGGTGCCGTACTCGTTGTGCACGTGCCACATGGCCAGCGCCGGGTGGTGGGCGTACCGCTCGGCGAGCCGGCCGGCGATGGTGCGGGCGGCGGCCCGGTAGGCGGGCGACGACACGCAGTAGGTGTCACGGCTGCCGTGGGTGAGGCGTATCCCGTCGGCGGTGACCGGCAGCGCCTCCGGGTGGGCGAGGGTGAACCAGGGCGGCGGCGACGCGGTCGGGGTGGCCAGCGCGACCCGGATGCCACCTTCGTGGAGCAGGCCGAGCACCCGGTCCAGCCAGCCGAACTCGTACCGGCCCGGCTCCGGCTCGAGGTCGGACCAGGCGAAGACGCCGACCGTGGCGATGTTCACCCCGGCCTGCCGCATCAGCGCGACGTCCTCCGCCCAGACCTCCTCCGGCCACTGCTCCGGGTTGTAGTCGCCGCCGAAGAAGAGCAATCAGACCACCTCTTGCTATTAGTTTGAACTCTAAACAAAATATGAGCCGTGCAGAGCAACGTCAATCCGTCGTTCCGTGACGCCGAGTCCACCGAGGACTGGGAGCGCGCGCTGATCAGCGGCAACGGCCGGCAGGGCGCGCTCTGTTACGGCTCGCCCGCCCGGCTGCGTTTCACCCTGGCCCACGAGGACCTGTTCCAGCCGGTCACCGAGCCGCTGCCGGCGCCGCTGACCGCCCCGGCGCTGCCGCGGCTGCGCGAGCTGCTCGACGCCGACCGGTTCCGCGACGCGGCTCGCGCGGTCTGCGACCTCGCCGTCGAGGAGCATCCGGGGTACGAGCAGACGCGCTGGATAGATCCGCTGATCGGCGCGGGAACAGTGACTTTCACTCCGGCGAACCCCGGTGACGGCTACCTGCGCGGCACCGACTTCAGCACCGGCGTGGCCCGGCAGGAGTGGACCGGCGTGACCGTCGACGCGTTCGTGTCCCGGCCCGCGGACATGCTGGTCGTCCGGGTCGCCGGCACGGACGGGACGGTCGGGGTCGAGCCGATCGGCGGCACTCCCGAACGGCCGATCCACTACACCGTCGACCGCCTCGGGGACGACCTGGTCCTCACCGGGCGCTTCGAGGGTTCGCTGTGGCCGGGAGCCCTGCGGGGATGGACCTTGGCGGTACGCGTACGGCGTACCGAAGAAGGGGTCTTGATCTTCGCCCGAACCGTGACCGGACCGCGGACCCCGGCCGACGCCCTCGCCGAACTGCCCTCCGGGAGCTTCGACGACCTGCTGAAGGAGCACGCCGCCGAGCACGCCGACCTGTTCGGGCGGGTCCGTCTCGACCTCGGCGGGCATCGCGCGGAGCAGCTGTTCGACGCCGGCCGGTACGCGATCGTCAGCAGCACCGGCCGCCGCCCGCCGACGCTGCAGGGGGTGTGGAGCGGCACGTATGCGCCGCCCTGGCGCAGCGGCTGGACCATCGACGGCAACCTGCAGGCCGCGCTGCTCGCCGTGCACCCGACCGGCGCCCCGGAGCTGATGCCGCCGCTGTTCGACCTGCTCGACGAGCAGATCGGCGACTTCCGGGAGAACGCGCGCCGCCTCTACGGCATGCCCGGCCTGTTCGTGCCGGCCCACCTCGGCACCCACGGACGGCAGAACCACTTCGGGCCGATCTGGTGCCTGACGTTCTGGACCACCGGGGCCGCCTGGCTGGCCCGCCTCTACCTGGAACACTGGCAGCACACCGGTGACCTGGACTTCCTCCGAGAGCGAGCGCTGCCGTTCCTGCGCGAGGCGGCCGAGTTCCACCTGTCCTTCGTCTCCGTCAGCGGCGGGCGCGCCCGGTTCAGCCCGTCCTACTCCCCCGAGAACGACCCGGGCGGCTCCGGCGATCAGGCGACCGTCGACGCCACCCTCGACGTCCAGGCGGTCGGCGCGCTGCTGCGGGGCCTCCTGACGATCAACGACGTGCTGGGGCTCGACGACCCCGACGCCCTGCGCTGGCGGTCGCTGCTCGCGGCGCTGCCCCCGATGCGCGTCAACGACGCCGGTGAGCTGGCCGAATGGGTCGACCCCCGGTTCCCGGACAACCACGAGCACCGGCACTGCAGCCACCTCTACCCGTTCTACTACGGCGGGGATCCGGCCTTCGACGAGGATCCTGCGCTGCGCGCCGCGGCGGTGCGGGCGGTGCGGGCCCGGTTGCGGTGGTGGCTGAGCGAGGCCTCCGACGAGATGGGGTACGGTCTGGCGCTCCTCGGTGTGGCCGCCGCGCACCTGGGGCTGGCCGAGGAGGCGTACGCGGCCCTGACCCGGATCTCCGAGGCGTACTGGCGACCGAACATGGCGCCCACCCACAACCGTGACCACATGTTCAACGTGGACCTGGCCGGCGGCACCCCGGCCCTGGTGACGGCGATGCTGCTGCGCAGCCGCGACGTCGGCGCCGACGGCATCGCCCGGATCGACCTGCTCCCGGCGTGTCCGGCGGCCTGGCCCAGCGGCTCGGTCCACGGCCTGGTCGCCCGGGGCCCGGTGACCGTGGACCTGGACTGGTCCCCCGGCACGGTGCGGGCCGTCCTGACCTCCGCCGTCGATCGCACCGTACACCTCGGACTGCCGTCCGGCCCGGCCGGGACGGTCACCCTCCGGGCGAACGTCCCGTACCGGGTCTAACCCTTCACGGCGCCGATGATCACGCCCTTGGTGAAGTGGCGCTGGACGAACGGGTAGATGATCAGCGCTGGGACGATCGTCACGACCACGACGGCCATCTTGATCGCCAGGCTCGGCGGGACCGTCGAGCCCAGGCCCGGGATGGCGACGGCCGCACCGGACGACGCCGGCGACTGCCCGGCCAGGATGAACTGCTGGAGCACCCGCTGGACCGGCTGCAGGTCGTTCCGGTCGATGTAGAGGATCGCGTTGAAGAACGCGTTCCAGTACCCGACCGCGTAGAACAGGCCGACCACGGCGGTCACCGCCTTGGAGAGCGGCAGCACGATCCGGGTCAGGACACGCAGCTCACCGGCGCCGTCCATGCGGGCGCTGTCGTACAGCTCGCCCGGGATGCTCATGAAGAACGCGCGCAGCACCACCAGGTTGAACGCGCTGATCGCGGTCGGCAGGATCAGCGACAGCAGGTTGTCCTTCAGCCCCAGGCCGGTGACCACGAGGTAGCTCGGGATCATGCCGGGATAGATCAGGAACGTCAGCAGGAAGTAGAACAGGATCGGCCGGTGCCCGAGAGTGCCCGGGCGGGACAGGCCGTACGCCGCGAGCACCGTGACGACCAGGCTGAGAGCCGTTCCGGCGAGCGTGACGATCGTGCTCACCAGGATCGCGTCGGTGATCTGCCCACCCGAGAAGATCACGACGTACGCCGACGGGTTGAACTCGCGCGGGAGGAACACGTACCCCCCGGCGCTGTTGATCGTCTTCTCGGACGACAGGCTGGTCACCACGACCACCCAGAGCGGCACCACCACGACCGCCACCACCAGGGTGAGGATCGTGCCCTTGCCGAGCTGGCCGAGCAGCGACGGCTGCTCCTCCCACACCGGCCGCAGCGTGTTGCGGCGCGGCCGGACCACGGTGTCTGCGCTCATCTCTTCGAATAGATCCCTTGCTCGCCGAAACGGTGCGCCAGCTTGTTGGCCCCGACGATCAGGAGGATCCCGACCGCCGCCTTGAACAGGCCGGCCGCGGCGCCGACACCCCACTGCTGGACCGCGATGCCCTGGTAGTAGACGTAGGTGTCGACCACCTCGGCCGCCTCCCGGCCGACCATCTCCCGTTGCAGCACGAACTGCTCGAACCCGACGTTCAGCGCGTCGCCCAGCCGCAGGATCAGCAGCAGCACGATCACCGACCGCAGGCCGGGCAGGGTGATGTGCCACATCCGCCGCCACCGGCCGGCCCCGTCCGCGGCCGCCGCCTCGTAGAGCGAGGGATCGATGGCCGCCAGCGCCGCCAGGAAGACGATCATGCCCCAGCCGGCGTCCTTCCAGATCGCCTCCGAGGTGATCAGGAACATGAACGTGTCCGGGTTGGTCATGATCTCCGGCGGCGTGTGCCCGGCCTGGCGCAGCGTCTGCGCGAGGAGTCCGGCCCCGCCGAGCATCATCTGGAACAGCGACACCACCAGCACCCAGCTGAAGAAGTGCGGCAGGTAGACGATGCTCTGCACCAGCGACCGGATCCGCGGCGACATGATGCTGTTCAGCAGCACGGCCAGGGCGATCGGGATCGGGAAGTAGAAGACCAGCTGGAACGCGGTGATCGACAGCGTGGTGGTCACCGAGTCCCAGAAAGCCTGGGTCTTGAAGAGGTACTCGAAGTTCCCGAACCCGATCCACTCGCTGTAGAGGAACGCCTCCAGCGGGTCGTCGCCGACGAACGGGTTGTAGTCCTGGAAGGCGATGATGTTGCCGAGCGCCGGGAGGTAGTGGAACACCAGCAGCAACGCCATCGCCGGGAAGCACATGAGCAGCAGCGGCCAGTCCCGCCGCAGCCGCTGCCCGAAGGACAGCTGCTGCCGCGAGACCGCCTTGACCTTCTTCTTCGCCCTCACCGCAGTGGACTGCGGCTCAGCGACGGGTGGCGCGCTCATCGTCCGTTGTCAGCCAGAACCTTGGCGTAGAAGTCACGGCCCGCGTCGCCGCCGGCGGCGCGCCACTCCGAGACCACCTTGTCGAAGTCGCTGACCGGGGTACGGCCCTTGAGGATGTCGGTGATCTTGTCCTCGGTGGGCTGTGCGATGGCGGCCATCTGGGTCGGCGTCTCCACCTTGATGCCGTCCCACGGGTTCGTCTCCAGATACTTCGAGGCGTCGTTGCCCCAGTTCACGAAGTCCGCGGCGTAGGTCGGGATGTCCGGGCCGCCGACGACGACCGGCGGGCGCCCGCCGAGGAAGATGAACTGGTTGGCGAACTCCTTCACCCACAGGTCGTTGGTGACCGGCGCGCCACTGGCGTCCCGCTTGAAGTGCGTGCCCTCGACCCCGTAGTTCTGCAGCTCCCACTCCTTGGTGCCGAACGGCGCCGCGGTGTAGTTCAGGACACGCAACAGCTCCTGGGTACGCTCCTGGCCGAGCCCCTTCTTGACGAAGGTCCAGAGGATCGCCGGCCGCGTCCGCCAGCGAACCGGTGCCTGTCCCTTGTCCGCGCCGAACACCTTGACGGCCTGCATGTTGAACTTCGGATTGATCTGTACGGCCGGACGCCACGTCTCCTTCCAGGAGCCGCCGCCGGTGCCGTACATGAAGAGCTTGCCGCCCTTGAACAGCGTGGTGACGTCGCCGCCCTTGCTGGCCGCGATCTCCGGGTGGACCAGCTTCTCGGCGTAGAGCCGAGCCATGAACTCGACGGCCCGCTTGTACTGCGGCAGCTCCATGCGGTGCACGACCTTGCCGTCGGCGCCCTTCATCCAGCCGTTCTCCGAGCCGCCGGCGCCGCAGATCTGCTGCACCTCGAGCCAGATGTCACCGAAGGCCCACTCGCCCTTGTCGGCGTTCGTCATCTTCTTGCCGAACTCGTAGAGCTCGTCCAGGGTGGTCGGGTCCGCGACGCCGCGCTCCTGGGTGACGTCCTTGCGGACGAAGAGCACCGAGGGGTACGGCGCGTCGGTCGGGAACGGGACGCCCATCAGCTTGCCGCCCCACACCGAGTCCTGCCAGGCCGCGGTCTCCAGACCGGCGAGCAGGGGGTACGCGTTGACCTTGTCACCGGCCAGGTAGGGGGTCAGGTCCTCGAACAGCGCGTGCACACCCTCGGAGAAGCGGGCCAGCTTGGCCACCTCCCAGCCGGGGATGCAGGTCAGATCGGGTACGTCCCGGGCGCCGAGCATGGTGTTGAGCTTGTCGCCGTATGTGTTGCCGTCCTGGATGCTGAAGTTGATCGCGCCACCCAGGTCGGCGTTGACCGCCTCGTTCAGCTTGTTGCCGGCCGGCGGCGCCGGGCCCCACCACGGGGTGGTCGCGGTGACCGGCTTGCCGCTGGTGATCACCTTCTCGCTGATCGCGTCGACGAGCGACGTCGGGTACTTCACGTAGCCGTCCGCCATCGGCCGGATGCCCTTGACGTCCGGCTGGACCAGGGTGGAGTCCTTGAACTGCGGGACCAGCCCGGCGGCCTGCTGGGCGTTGGTGGCCGAGCCCTTGCTGCTCGGGTCCTTGCTGCAACCGGCGAGAACCCCGCCACTGGCCAGGGAGGCGGCACCGAGGCCGACCAGTCCGAGGAAGTTCCGCCTGTTCGTCGACGCGCCTTCCATCGCTCCAGCCACGGCGCACCACCCTTCCGTTATGGGTTTAGTTTGGTTAGCGTCTAAACTAAGTACATCGAAGACAAGCTAACTGACGTGGTGCCGACCCGACAAGCATCGAAATGGGAGCGCACCCACGTTCCGGCACCGACCAGGGGAGACGACGAACCGCGGTGATGCGGCAAGATGACCAGGCGGACAGCACGCGACGCGCCGAGAGCGGGGCTTGATGTGAAGACCACCCGGGCCGACCCACAACCGGCCGACTTCACCGACGTTCGCGCCACCAACCTGGCCGTGGTCCTACGGCACCTGCGCGCCAACGGCCCCAGCTCACGCGCCGCGATCGCCGCGTCGACAGGGCTCAACAAGGCCACCGTCTCCAGCCTGACCGGAGCCCTGCTCGACCAGCGGCTGCTCCGCGAGACGGGCTCGAGCGGCAACCGCATCGGCCGGCCCGGCACCGCCCTGGCCCTGGACGGTTCCGCCTACGCCGCCATCGGCCTGCAGATGACCGCCGACCGCCTGACAGCGGTAGCCGTCGACTTCGCCGGCGACCAGATCCTCCTATGGCACCGCCACCTCGACGGCGCCCCCGCCACCGAGGCCCCGCCCTCCCACACTCCCGCCTCCGCCAGCCCTGCTTCCGCCCCCGGCGCCCCTGCTTCCGGCGGCCTCGCTCCCGGCTCGCGTGGCGGCCACGCCACGATCCGCCCCGGCCGGATGATCAGCGCGCTGGTCGCCTTGGCGCAGCGTGCCGCGACCCGGGTCCGGCAGCAGGGCCGGCACGTCGTCGGCATCACCGTGGCAGCGCCCGGCCTGATCTCCGACGACGGCACGGTCCAGCTGTCACCGTCACTCGGCTGGGAGAATGTGGACCTGCGCGAGCTGCTCTCCGGTTCGCTACGCCGGCCCGGGCTCGACGTCACCGTCACCAACCACGCGGGCGTCGCCGCAATCGCCGAACTACGGCACGGCGATCACGCGGTGAAGTCCGACCTGACCTACGTCACCGGCGCGGCGGGAGTAGAGGCCGGAATCGTCGTCGACGGCCGCCTGGTGCACGGCTCCCGAGGTTTCACCGGCCAGATCGGACAGTTCAGGCTGGGCCCGGTGGGCTCCCCCACCCTGGCCGACCTGGCCGGCATCGAGCAACTGGTCCGGCGCGCCCTGCCCGGCCTCACCCCCGCAGCGCTGACCGACCTGACCCCAGCCGTCGAGCAGGTGGCAAACCAGGCAAGGGCCGGCGACCCGGACACGCTCGCCGCGCTACAGGACACCGGCTGCCATCTGGGCCAGGGCCTGGCTCTGCTGGCCAACCTGGTGAACCCCGAGGTCATCGTGCTGGGCGACCACTACGCCACTCTGGCCGAGTGGATCCTGCCATCCGCCGAAGCAGAACTGACCCGCAACACCTTGGCCCCCTCCGCCGGCGGCACCCGCCTGGCTGCCTCCCGGTTGGGCCTGCACGCCGCAGCCCTGGGCGGAGCAGTAACCCACCTGGACCGCATCGACACCGGCGCCCTACCCGCAGCGGCCCACTGACCACACCTCCACACCCAGCGCCCACCCGACCCGGCCACCGCCTGGAACCCTTTCCCTGCCACCCACCCGACGCCTTCCCGGGTCACCCGCCTGAAACCCTTACCGGCCACCCAGCGACGCGCCACCACGCGGACCCGCGCCGACCAACGGACAACGTGCGCCCCGACGGCGGCTGTCGCCGAAACACCCGGCCCCACCTCCGAGAGGTTTCTCCCGACCGAGACCGGCGCCCACCGTCTCGATCTTGAACAGTGGGCGGTCACAGCATCGCCGCGACCGCCACCCCACCATGGACGACGACACTCCATGGGTAAGGGTCAATGGGGGCGAAGTGGGCGCATACCGCCTGGGTGCGGGCTGATCGGCGGGTAACAATCGATGACCGAACATGCCCGCTGCGCCTTGACCGAGGCGTAACTGTGGTGCGAGCCTCAGGGAACTCCGTTCGAAACATTCGCGAAACCACTCGCGGAGGCTTCTTTCGCCGCACTGTCGAAGCGCTTCGACAAGGCGGCTCGGCCCGAAGGAACACGTTGTGACCGCATCCCCCTCTCGCATCGTCTTTCGCGATCCGCAGCAGAAGCTCGCCGCGCGGGTGTCCGACCTCCTGGGCCGGCTCGACTTGGCGGAGAAGATCGCCCTCCTGCATCAGCACCAGACCGCCGTACCCCGTCTCGGGATCGGATCGTTCCGCACCGGAACCGAAGCCTTGCACGGCGTCGCCTGGCTCGGCACGGCAAGCGCTTTCCCCCAGGCCGTCGGTCTCGCGTCCAGCTGGGATCCGGACCTGCTGCGGCGGGTCGGCGCGGCTGTCGGCGCCGAGGTGCGGGCCATGCACCACCGTGATCCGGAGAGGGTCGGGCTCAATGTGTGGGCGCCGGTCGTCAACCTGCTGCGCGACCCACGGTGGGGCCGCAACGAGGAGGGCTACGCCGAGGATCCCTGGCTGACCGGGCTGCTGAGCACCGCGTACTCCGAAGGGTTGCGCGGCGACGATCCGCGCTGGTTGCGCACCGCGCCGACCCTGAAGCACTTCCTCGCCTACAACAACGAGACCGATCGCTGCCTGACGTCGAGCAACATGCCCCCGCGGGTGCTGCACGAGTATGAACTGCCGGCGTTCCGTCCGGCCATCGCGGCCGGCGCCGCGGTCGCCGTGATGGCGTCCTACAACCTGATCAACGGTCGGCCCACGCACCTCAGCCCACTGATCAACGAGGTGCTGCGGGGCTGGGCCGAGGACGACGTGATGGTGGTCGGCGACGCCTACGCGGTGCAGAATCTCGCCGGTGACCAGCAGTTGTTCGACGATCATGCGGCCGGGTTCGCGGCGGCGCTCCGGGCCGGCATCGACTGCGTGACCGAGCCGGGGCCGCTGTCCGAGACGTCGTTCACCACGGCGCTGGAGCGGGGGCTGATCACCGAGTCCGACGTGGACGCGGCGGTCCGGCACATCCTGTCGGTCCGTGTCCGTCTCGGCGAGTTCAATCCGGACGAGGACCCGTACCGCGGCATCGGTGTTGACGTGATCGACTGCCCTGAGCACCGTGCGCTGGCCCGGGAGGCGGCCCGTGCCTCGGTCGTGCTGCTCGCCAACGACGGGATCCTGCCCCTCGATCCGGCCGGCGTGGGACGGGTGGCGGTGATCGGGCCGCTCGGCGACACGACGTTCGACGACTGGTACAGCGGCACGCCACCGTACCGCCGGACACTGCGCGCCGCGCTCGCCGACCGGCTCGGCGCCGAGGCGGTGACCTTCCACGAGGGTGCCGACCGGGTGGCGCTGCGGTGTGCGGCCGGGCTGCTCGTGGCCGGTGACGGGCCGTTGCGGGTGCTGGCCGCCGACGACGTTCCGGACGCCGCCCTCTTCGACGTGTTCGACTGGGGCGAGGAGACGTTCTCCCTGCGGTCGGCGACCGGGTTCGTCGGCGCCGACGGGCTCGGCCCCAAGGATCATCTGCTGGTCGGTGACCGTCCGGGACCCAACGGCTGGGAGGTACGGGAGACCTTCCGCCTGCAGCAGTCGGGCGTCGGCGCGGTGATCCGCCACGTGCAGAGCGGCCGCTACCTGGTCGCGGGCGGGGACGGCCTGGTCCGTACCGCCGCGGAGACCACCGCCGAGGCCACCGTCTTCACCGTGGACCTGCTGGTGGACGGGGTGGCCGAGGCCGCCGCGCTGGCCGCCGGATCCGACGTCGTGGTGCTGGCCCTGGGCAACCACCCGCTGGTGGCCGGCCGGGAGACCGAGGACCGCCGCGACCTGAACCTGCCCGGCACCCAGGACGCCCTGCTCCGGGCCGTACACGCCGCCAACCCGCGAACCGTGTTGACGCTGACCAGCAGTTACCCGTACGCGATCGGCTGGGCGAAGGACAACCTGCCCGCGCTGCTGTGGTCGTCCCACGGCGGCCAGGAGCACGGGACGGGCCTGGCCGACGTGCTGTTCGGCGCCGACCGGACGGGCGCACCCGTCGACCCGGCCGGCCGGCTCACCCAGACCTGGTACGCCGACGCCGCTGAACTGCCCGACCTGCTCGACTACGACATCATCGCGAGCGACGCCACCTACCTCTATTTCCGGGGCGTGCCGCTGTTCCCGTTCGGTCACGGGCTGTCCTACACGCGGTTCACCTACGAGAACCTGCACGTCACGGCCGACACGATCGACCCGGACGGCGAGGTCACGGTACGCGTCGACGTGCTCAACGCCGGCGACCGCCCCGGCGTCGAGATCGTGCAGCTCTACACCCGTCAGCAGAGTTCCCGGGTCAAGCAGCCGCTGCGCCGCCTGCGCGGCCACCGTCACGTACGCCTGGCCCCCGGCGAGCGATCCACCGTGGACCTGCTGCTCCCCGCCGCCGACCTGGCCTTCTGGGACGTCACACGCTCCCGCTGGGTGATCGAGGACGCCACGCACACCATCGCGGTCGGTTCCTCGAGCGCCGATTGGCGTCGGACCGCGTCACTGCGCGTCCGCGGCGAGAGAATCCCGGCCAGGTCACCGAGGTCCACACTCAAGATGATCGACAACGATGGGTACGCCGGAACGACCCCCGTGGCCATCCCCACCCTTCCCGGGGAGGCCCTCCGCAGCACCCACCCCACCGCCTGGGCAGTCTTCGACGACGTCACCTTCACCCAGCCGCTCTCCAGCGTGACCGCCCATTTCCCCACCACCGCCATCCCCACAGCCCCTGACACCTCCACCGAAGCGACGATCACCCTCCGCCTCGACGACCCACTCGCCGGCCCGATCCTGGCCACCTTGCCCGCGGACCCCGGCTCTCCGACCGCCCCCATCCCTCAGGTGACAGGCACGCACGCCCTGTTCGTCCTGTTCAGCCACCCAGAAATCACCCTGGCCACCCTCTCTTTCAGCTGACCCACTTCCCCGCCCGCCCAAAGCCCCCATCAGCCGGCCCTCGAAGCCCAACCCCGCCAGCACCGAGCGCCGCATCCGCCCCACCGAAACAGCACTACGCGCCAGCCGGGCAAGATCGACACCGGCCAGCCCCAGCGCTCCGGGGGAACAGCGGTGCGCGCTGACCGGGCAAGGTCCGCCAACCCCGGCCAGCAGCCAGCGCGGTAACTGCGGCCGGGATACAGCGCTGGGCGCTAGCCGAGCAAGATCCAGAACCGCTAGCCGTCAGGGCTGTATCCGGCACCGCGAAGCAGCGGCACGGGCTGACGGCCAGCGGGCGGCACCGCATCCGGGACCGGGAAACGGCGATACGGACCGGTGGCCAGCAAGCGGCACTACATCCGGGACCGAGAAACGACGGCGCGGGTCGGCCGCCAGCAGGCGGCACCACATCCGGGACCGGGGAACGGCGATACGGACCGGTGACCAGCAGGCGACACTACATCCGGAGCCGGGACACGACGGCGCGGGCCGGCCGCCAGCGGGTGGCTCTGTGCCTGGGGTCGGGAAGCAGGGGTGGGGCTGGCCGGGGTCGGGACGGTGGGTGAGGATCGGGGCATGAGTGATGTGGGGCAGGCTCTGGCGTTTGCGGGTGTGATCGGGCTGGCCGCGGTGTCGCCCGGGCCGGACTTCGCCATCGTGGTGCGGCGCTCGGTCGCGGCGGGCCGGCTGCACGGGATGATGGCTGCGGCCGGGGTGGCGGCCGGTGTGTTCATCTGGTCGGTGGCTGCCGCGCTCGGGGTGGCTGCTCTGCTGGCGGCGTCGGCTGTGGCGTTCACGGTCGTCAAGTTGGCCGGGGCGGCGTACCTCCTGTGGCTCGGGGTGACAGCGCTGCTCGCCGCCCGGCGCGGCGGCGCGGGCCCGGACCAGACGCCGGGCGGGCGTGCCGGGGGAAGCCTGTGGCGATCGTTCCGGGACGGCCTGCTGACGAACGTGCTGAACCCGAAGTGTGGCGTCTTCTTCGTGGCGGTGCTGCCGCAGTTCGCGCCGGTGGACGGCTCGGCAGGTGCGGTGCTGCTGTTGTCGCTGGTGGCGGTGGGCGTGACGATCGCCTGGTTCGTGGTGGTCGCCAACCTGGTGGCCGCGCTGCGCCGGGTGCTGTCCCGTCCGGCCGTGCGCCGCTCGCTCGACGCCGTTACCGGCGCTGTCCTGGTAGCCCTCGGCCTGCGCCTGGCCACCACCTAATGACCCGACTGGTCCTCAGGGCTGTCTCCCGCCCGTGACGGCAACCCTCACGTCCAGCCCGGACCGGGCCCGCCGGCGAAGCAGGCCGGAGTCCGGCTGGCTGTCAGCGCTGCCGAAACGGTGACAAGCCGGCCCAAACCAAACCGGACCAGCCCGGACCGGGCCCGCCGGCGAAGCAGGCCGAAGTCCGGCTGGCTGCCAGCGCTGCCGAAACGGAGATGAGCCGGCCCAAACCAAACCGGACCAGCCCGGACCAGGCCCGCCGGCGAAGCAGGCCGGAGTCCGGCTGCGGTGGACCGGGCGGCGGCGACAGTGGCCCAACCGTCGCCGCCGCCCGGTGGCTTGTCAGGCCGGGGTTCCGGTTACCTCGGCGCCGTTGCGGGTGACCTGGTAGGTGACGGTTTCGCCGCTCCAGAAGAGGAACTTCAGCGTGACCGGCGCCCCGTCGGTGACTTCGGCGAAGAACTCCGGAGTCAGCTTGATCGCGCCGGCCGGGTAGTCGGGGGCGAAGGCGCGATCGAATTCCTTGTACGGGGTCCAGTTGTGCGGTCCGGCGTTGGTGCCGTCGGCGTAGGTGGCGGTCATGGTGGCGAGCTGGTCGCCGTTGAACGTGGTGGGTACGGCGTACGCCGCGGTGGTTCCGGTGGCGGCGGACACGACCGGGGTGTCGAAGGTGACGACGTCGAGCCGCCACGGGACGCCGCGGGAGAACCGCAGTGTCAGGGAGGTGCGGGCGCCGTACCCCCGAAGCCGTGACAGCAACGCCGCGCTGAGGGTGAGTTGATCGCCGGACACCTGGTAGTCGGGGCCGCGGCGCAGCGTCGCGGCGCCGAGCCTGACGTGGGTGAAGCCGGTGCCGTTGGGGTTGAGGGTGATGGTCTGGGCGGTGACCGGTGTGCCGCGCCGGACGAACAGCAGGTCACTGGCGGCGGTGCCGGATCGGGTGCGCCAGCTGGAGGCGATCTGTCCGAAGAGTTCGGTGTCGCGCCACACTCCGGCGGCACGGTCGAAGTGCTGCCCGTTGTCCCAGAGCATCGTCGTGATCCTGCTGATCCGGGCCTGGTGTCCGAAGAGCTCGAAGAACTTGAGCTTCTCGCCCTGTTCGATGGTGCCGGTGTGCCGGTCGAAGCCGAGCAGACCGTATTCACCGAGAATGACCGGGATGCCCTTGTTGACGAATGAGGTACGCAGCCGCTCGAAGGTGCCCAGCAGATCGGCCTGTGCGGTGGGGTCGAACCGGTACCCGCCGGCCACGTTGACGCTGAACGGCCAGTATCCGTAGTAGTGCACGGTGGCGATCAGGTGGGGGTCGTGCAGGGCGGCGAACTCGGCCGTGAGGGCGTCCAGCCGGCCTTGATCGGCGTTGGTGTGCAGCGTGGGTAGTACCAGAAGTCGAGTCGCGTTGCCTCCGCCGGAGCCGCGCACGATCCGGTGGAAGGACGTGTTGAGCTCGGCCAGGAGGGCGTAGTTCTCGGCGTCGCCGGAGCTGCCGGAGAACTGCGGCTCGTTGACGCTCTCCAGGACCAGGCGGGGCGACGCGTCCCGGAAGGCGGCCGCGACCTGGGTCCAGACGGCGTTGTAGCGGTTGAGGACGTTGTCGTGATCGGTGGGCATGGTCGCGATCCACTGCCACGAGTCGTGATGAAGATTGATCATCACGTAGAAGCCCTCGTCGAGCGCCCAGCCGACGACCTCACGGACCCGGGCCAGGTAGGCCGGGTCGACGACGAGGTCCGCGCTGAGGTGCTGCCCCCAGGTGACGGGGATGCGGATGCTGTTGAAGCCCTGGTCACGGATGCCGGCGAGCAGCTCGCGGGTGACTCGCGGATTGCCCCACGAGGTCTCGTCGTCGCCGGTGGCGTCGAAGGTGTTGCCGAGGTTCCAGCCGGGCTGCATGGCGGCGACGGCTTGGGCGGGGGTACGGACGGACTCGCGCGCGCCCGCCGCGGAGGGGCCCGCGGTGGACAGGCCGGCGGCGAGCAGGGCGAGGACGAGCAATCTGCCGAACAGGCGCGACATGACGCTCCTAGGAGGACACGCGTGGGGTCTGATCTCGGCAGACTATGTATGGACGTCAAACTATGTCAATCGATGAAAAGGGATGGACAGCGATGGACGGGCCGCCTGAGCGAGAGGGGGATGCGCTCCTCGCCCGGACGGCCCGTCCCGTGCGGCCCGCACCGATCACCCGCTGCGTCGTCGAAGGGTGATCCCTCATCGCGCGCCGACCATTCGGCAAAAAGGCGAACGCACGACGTTCAGCGCGCGGAGGCTAGTACTCGGTGCATTCCACCAAAAGGCTGACTCACCGAATCATGCGCTTCGAGTAAACCGATTAACCTGTCTCCGGCGAAGAACTGCGACAAGGGTTCGAACGGGTCAGATGCGGCCGTCTACCTGCAACTACGCAAGTTGCATACTCGCTGTTTCGAACGGCGTACCTCCAATCAGGATTGGCACACAATTTCCGCGAACACATATTGTCGCGGCGCCAAAACCCTTCGTACTCTAAAGCCCAACATCATCGATCGCCTTGAGTACGATGAAACGCGGGGAGCAGCCATGCTTGTCAAGATCATCGACCAGATCACCGACGATGAGATGCACAAGGCAGCCTGGGATCTCTATGAAGGCGCGTTCCGCGACCTCCGCTCCCTCGCCGTGCAACGTCACCTGATGTATCGGTCAGAGTTCGAAGAGGTCATGCGCGACCCGAGGGTCGACAAGTACCTCTGCCTCAACGACGACGGCAAGCTCTGCGGCCTGTCCACGTTCACCAACGACCTCTATGCGGTGCCCCTGATCGCACCCGAATACTTCGAGCGCCGATGGCCCGAGATGTACGCCCAGAAGCGCATCTGGTACGTCGGTTTCGCCGCGGTCGGCACCGAGGCCCGTGACACCCGGGCCTTCTCGGAACTGGTCACGGCCATGCAGCAGACCGCCGCCGCCCGGAACGGGATGATCGGGATCGACTACTGCCGGTACAACGACGACGAGCGCAATTTCGGCCGGGTCGTCCGGCTGATGCTGAAGCGCCTGTCCGGCGGCGCGATGCGCGCCGAGTGCCTGGACCAGCAGTCGTTCTGGATCTACGAGTTCCCGGCGGCACCGAGCTTGAGAGCTGCCGCCTGATCCTCTAGCTCAGGTTCATAGGCGCCCTCCACATCGCCCAGAGCGGCGGTCCGTCGGGAAGGTCGATCACGGACCGGACCCGGTATCCGTGCCGGAGGTAGAGATCGCGGTTGCGCGGGTCGTTCGCCTCCAGATAGGCCGGGATGCCGGCCCGGTCCAGACGGGCGTGGTGCCGGTCGAGCAGGGCGCTGCCGATGCCCTCGTTCTGCCGGCCCGGCCGGACCGCGAGGAAGGCCAGGTAGTGATGCGGCTCCAAGGGGTGTTCCGCCTCCAGAGCCGCGTCCAGCTGCTGCACACGGTGGAAGGCGGTGTCGGAGGCCTCCTTGACCCGGCGCTCGTAGTCCATCGGCGGCGGGATCATCGCGGTCAGCGGGAACCACAGGGCCACCCCGCACATCCGGCCGTCGTCGGCGTCGGCGGTGCTGTAGACCTCGCCGTACTGCAACGCGTACTCGACGAAGATCTCGAAGTAGCCGGGTGACAGACGCCGGCGCTCGGCGGCGTCCGGGTGCAGCCAGCGGGCGACCGGTCCGTCCCACATCGCTTCGGCCACGAGGTCGGTGATCTCCTCGGTGTCGAACGGCGACACGTGGCGGATCACGAGTTCCTGGATGGCGTACGTCATCGGGATTCCCTACCTGAGCTGGTCGTCGAATAGTGGTCCTGGAAGGCCATCGAGTGCGAGTGCGGGCGGGGCGGCTCGGGGAACTCGAAGAGAGTCCGGCGCTCCACACCGCGGCCGATCACCGCGTACACATCGGGCTTGGTGTAACGGACGATCGCCGCCCAGCCGGCGCCGAGCACCGCCAGCACCGCGTACCCGGCCGCGAAGGCCCAGTTGAAGATGGAGTCCTCGGCCAGCCCCAGGACGTCGCCGAGCCCCACCACGGTCGCGAAGAGGATGATGCTGAGCAGGAAGAACGCGATCACCGGGGTGACCCGGCCGCGCCACACGTTCTCCAGCCTCGGGTGTTGCACGAAGAACGCGATCACCGCGGCCGAGGTGCCCCACATCAGGATCAGCACGCCCAGGCCGCCGACCACCGTGAGGTATCCGAAGAGCTGCACCAGCGGGTCGGCGTGGGTGAACCAGTAGGCGAGGATCGCGATCAGCGACAGCACGCTCTGGGTGATCGAGCCGACCACCGGCGCGCCGGTCCGCGGGTGGGTGTAACCCCACCGGCTCGGCAGCATCCGCTCCCTGCCGAGGGCGAACTGGTAGCGCGACACCGCCGCGTGGAAGGCCAGCAGCGCCGCGAAGATACTGGTCATGAAGAGCAGATAGCCGATGGTGATCATGATGTCCGGCACATGTGGACTGACCAGGCTGAAGACCAGGTTCGTCTGCTCCCGCTGGGCGTCGGCCACGATCCGGCCCGGGCCCGCGCCGACCGACATCGCCCAGGCGGACACCGCACACATCAGGCCGGCGAGCAGCACCGCGAGGTGGGTGGCGCGGGAGATGGTCCGTTTCGGGTCCTTGGCCTCCTCGGAGAGCACGACCGTCGCCTCGAACCCGGTGAACCCGCCGATCGCGAGCACCATCATCGCGACGACCTCGGGTGTCAGCAACTGCGCCGGGTTGAGCATCGCGACGCTGACCGCGCCGTCGCGCGGATTGGCCACCATCACCAGGTCGTAGACCAGCACCACGGCGATCTCGGCGATCAGCAGGACGCCGAGCACCTTGCCGCTCAGGTCGACCCAGAGCATGCCGAGCACCGCGATGATCGCCCAGGCGAACAGCGCGCAGGCCACCCACGGGACGTTGAGCCCGAGTGAACCGAGGATGCCGGCGGCGACCACACCGAACAGTCCGAAAAGACCGATCTGCATCATGGCGTACGCCGGGAGGGCCACGAAGGCCGCGGCGACGCCGAGCTCACGGCCGAGACCATGGCTGATGTACGAGTAGAAGGCCCCTGAATTGACGATGTGCCGGCTCATCGCCACGAACCCGACCGTGAAGATCGACAGGATCCCCGCGACGACGATGTAGACCAGGGGCAGCGCGGTGTTGCCGACCACCGCGTAGACCGTCGTGATGGCTCCGATGATCACCGTGAGCGGGGCGGCCCCGGCGACGCCGAAGAAGACCACCGACGAGACGCCGAGCCGGTTGTTCGCGAGGGCCGCGCTGATGATGTCCGAACCGGGGGCGCCGCGCTTGGCGGCCGCCTCACGGTTCAGCTCGTTCAGCATCGTGCCGGCCCAGCGGTCGACGTTGTCCCGTCGTCGTTGATGGCGTCCGGGGCTCACCGGCGACCGACCGCCAGCGCGGACCCGACGAGGGCCTCGGTGCACTCGACCAGCTCCCGGAGATCACCGGGCAACGAGGCGATCATGCTGGGCAGCGCGTGGTAGATGTGCGGGTAGTTCTCGAACCCGTACATCACGTGCCGGGTCAGTCCGGTGGAGACCACCAGCCCGACGAGCATCCGGTCGGTGACGTTCAGCTCCATGCCGCGGACCAGCATGTTCGCCACCCGGGTGGAGGCCCAGGCGGCCGCGTTGCGCTGGCGGGCGGTGTTGGGCATGTAGAGGGTCTGTGTGGTGCCGAGCATCCGGCGCTTGGTGACGAGCTCGACCGCGCCGACCCGCATCAGCCGCTCCGCCACCCGCAGCGCCGAGTCCTGCGCGAGGAAGGCGAGCCAGGTGCGGATGTCGCGGTGCTGCGGCTGGGCGTTGAGCAGATCGAGGATGTCGTGGTTGAGCGCGTCGCGAGGTGGGCGCCGGTCGAGGACGATCAGGTCGCCGTCGCTGACGGCGATGCGGCCTTCGAGGACCAACTCCGCGAGTAATGCGGCAGCCAGCCCCAGGCCGGTCGCACGAGGATGCAGCCGGGACCGCCCGGTGCGGTCCTCGTGTGCGATCAGGTAATACTGGTCAGCCAACACTCCGTCCACGCCCCTTAGACGCAAGTTCCAATGATCTTTTACCTAGGAATGTAGGAAACAAGACAGAACTCGATGTCCGCAGCATCATGTACCCAACATCAAGGTCAATACAAGAAGTACTAGACTTCTTATTCAGTACCCGCAGTATTTGATCATTCGAGATTTGCGATCATGAAATGGGTATCCGGATCGCGCGAGCGCGGTCGTAATATCGACTTCATCAGGACCGTAGGGAGTCCAGGTGTCCGATATAGAGGGTCCGACGCTGCGACGCCGCCGGCTCGGGGCGGAGCTCAAACGATGCCGGGAGGCCGCCGGCCTCACACAACAGGACGTGTCCCGACACTTCGAGTGGCACTCCGCCAAGGTGACCCGCATCGAGACCGCGCGCGTCGCGGTCACCCCGCGGGACGTCCGTGACCTGCTGACCCTCTACAACGTGCGGGACCAGACGATGCGCGAGGCGCTGGTCGAGCTGGCCCGCCAGTCCCGCGAGCGCACGTGGTGGACCGACTATCGCGACATCATGCGCCCGGGCAACTTCGTGGGCCTGGAGGCCGCCGCGTCGGCGATGCGGACCTGGGAGCCGGTGCTGATCCCGGGGCTGCTCCAGACCCCCGATTACATGCGGTCACTGATGAGAAGCGGTCGGCCCACCGACCCCGAGGAGCACATCGACCGGCGGATCGCGCTGCGTCAGACCCGTCAGGGCCGGCTCACCAGCGATCGCCCGCTCGAATTGTCGGCGTTCATGGACGAGGGAGCGCTGCACCGGGTGATCGGCGATCGAGAGGTCATGACCGAGCAGCTGCGCCATTTAATCGAGATAGCTAAATTGCCAAATGTTTTCCTGCAGATACTGCCCTTCTCCGCAGGTGCGCACCCGTTCCTGAGCGGTCCGGCGGCGCTATTGGAGTTCCGAGAGACCACCCATTTGGATGTTGTTTATATGGAAGGTCTTGCGGGAGACTTGTACGAGGAACAACCAGACATGGTTGACTGGTATCGGCAGGAGTTCGAGCGATTGAGTGACATGGCGCTCGACCATCGCACGACCATCAAGATGATCGAGGGTCTGCTCGTCGCTTAGCACTCCCGCGGAATCTCACATCGAAGGGAGGTGCTTGAGTTGCTCGCGCACCAAATCGACGGAGCTGTCTGGAGGAAGGGCAGCCGTAGTAACGGGACCGGCGGCAGCAACTGCGTCGAGGTCGCATTCCTCGACCAGGGAATTGCCGTCCGTGACAGCAAGGACCGGATGGGACCGGCCCTCATGTTCACGTCGGCGGAGTGGACCGCCTTCGTGGACTCAGCCAAGGACGGCGAATTCGACATCGTTTCGTGAAAGCCTACCGATAGGTTCGCAGCGATGGAAGGCTCGAGCTGAGGCCCGGACTTTCACGATGTGCACCCGGACGGCAGCGCCCGGTCGCTTCCAGCGACCGGGCGATCACGCATTCAGGAAACGTGAAATGGATTCCGTCATCCATTTCCGGAGTGGGCCGGGAACAATCGGTGACCACCGTTTCCGACAGTGAGCGGGAGGTCACCCGCAGCCGTGATGAAGATCGGCCAGGTCGCCACCCGTGACTCGGCGATCTCCGCCTCCCGTTGCAGACTGTCCCGGCCACGGCGCGCCAGCTGCGTGTCGTGCCAGGCCGTCCGCTCGGCGGCGACAGCGGCTCGGTAGGCCCGCTCCCGATGCTCCGCGCACCGCCGGTGCAGCACGATCTCCTGCTCGGCCGGGTGCAGGCACGGATCCCACCCGCCGCCACCGGCCAGCACGGCGGCCAGGGCCGACACCGGCAGGTCGGCGCGGGACACCGCCGCGCGTACCCCCTCGTGCAGGAAGCGCTCGCGGGCGGCGTACTCCGCGGGGTCTCGGGGTGTCCACGGCGCGCCGAAGGCCGTCGTCGCCCGGCTGCGGGCCAGGCGCGCGTCGGCCGCCTGGAACGCCGCCCACGCCGCGTCCACCCGATCGGCGGCGGCCTGCCAGTGCGCCTGCCACCTGTCGACCGCGTCCGCCGCCTGCGCGGCCGCGACCCGCAACTCCAGCGCGAAACGCACCGCGGCCTGCGCCTCGGCCGCCTCCGCCGCTCGCCGCCCGGCCCGCCGCCGCCGGGTCCGCCGGACGAAGCGCACCGCCTCCAGCAGCGCCGCCACTGGGTCACGCACCCCGTCGGGATTCGCGAGGACCACCAGCGCGGGCAGGGTGAGCAGCATCAACGCGGCCCAGATGGCCATCGGGGCCGGCTCGGTCAGCAGCATCTCGGCAAGGATGTTCATGGCGGTTTCCGTCCGCTCGTGGGGAGGTTCGCACAGCGCAGGCTTCGCCCCGGGCGCCGATGGGCGCCCGCAGGTCTCAGACGGCGGGCGGAGGGGCGCGGGAGACCGCGGCGCGGGCGGTGTCCTGCGAGGTCAGCGCGGGGGCGCGGTCCGCGGCCGGACTGCTCACGGCAGGCGGTGCGGCGCCCGGTTCGAGGGTGGCCGGTGAGGCTTCCTCAGCGGTACGGGCCACCCGCTCGGCACTCGCGCAAGAGGCGATCACGGGGCCGGAGGCCGCCGGCAGAGCCCCGGACGCGGGCGAGAAGAGCGCCAGAACCAGGAGGACAAGGACGGACAGCGACCGTGGCAGCGCACTGCTCCGGCCCGTCGTCATGTCCTGAAAATACCTTAATAAGGCTATTTGTCCGATCAGCCGCGCCGCAGGTCAGCCCCGGTGTGACGCTCCTCTAAGGTGTCGTCTGACCGGAACGGATCACTCACGTCCACCCGGCGACGACCGATGGAAAGTACTGACCCGGAAGCCATCCGGAGCTGTCGCCGACGGGAGCCATCATGCCGAAGCGATCCGTGGCCACCGACCCGGTCCTGCTGGGTCTGGTGGCCGTCGGTGTGCTCCTGGTGCCCTGGTTCCTGCACTACGGCGACCAGCGGACCGTCTCCTGGGGGCTGCAGACCGTCCTCGACGGGGCAAACACGTACTTCACTTTTCGCACCGCCACCCATCCGGCCGTGTCGGCGGCGGGCCGGCGGTTCTGGTGGGCGGCCGTGATCGCCTGTGCCGGCTGTCTGCTGGGTGACGGATATCAGACCGTCCTGCTCGTGCTGGACCCCGCTCTGACCGCGGTCAGCCCGGTGCAGACCGCGCTCGTCGTCACCGGCATGGCCGTGGTGGTCGGGGCGATGCTGCGGCACCCGCTCGGCGGCGCCGGGCGGCAGCGGCTGCGGCTCTGGTTCGACGCGACCACGGTGCTCACCGGCGTCGCGGTGTTCCTCTGGTACTTCGTGCTGGCCACCGACCTGAGCGGGCGCCGGGCCACCGACCTCTGGGGCGCCACGGCCACCGCCGTGGTGATGCTGCTGATCACGTTCGGGCTGCTCAAGCTGATCCTCAGCGGCACGGCGCCGTTCACCCGCGCGGCCGGGATCGCGGCCGCCGTCGGTGTCTCCGGCACCGCCTTCGCCGGGCCGGTCGCGCTCGGCTTGATCGGGGACCCCGGGCCGGGCGGCGCCAGCGTCGTCCAGCTGCTGCCCTGCGTGCTGGCGTCGGCGTCGTTCCGGGTCCAGCAACTGCACGTGTGGCGGCTCGCCGAGAAGCCGCCGACCGGGATGGGTGGACGCTCCAGCCGGCTCCCGTACCTCGCGGTGATCGCCACCCAGATCCTGCTCGTCGTCTCGCTCCGGGAGGACGACGTCGACCTGCGGGTGTGGGGTGTCGCGATCGGCGCCGTGGTGATCACCGCGCTGGTGCTGGGCCGGCAGGTGGCGGCGCTGCACGACAACGAGCGGCTGCTCACCGAGATCGACGGGCAGGCCGAGCGATTCCGGGCCCTGGTGCAGAACACGTCGGATCTCACGCTCGTCGTCGACTACGACGCGACCATCACCTACGCCAGCCCGGCCGCGCTGCGGGTTCTCGGGGTGCAAGACAGCGAGCTGGTGGGCACGTCGCTGCACGACCGTACCCATCCGGAGGACATCGTGACGACGGTGGCCGACCTGGAGCGGCGGCTGGCGGCCAACCCGGGCACGGGGATCAGCACCCAGGTGCGCTGGCGGCACGCGGACGGCTCGTACCGGTGGCTCGACGTGGTCACCACCGACCTGATGCACAACACGAACGTCGGCGGCGTGGTGCTCAACGCCCGGGACGCCACCGAGGCGCGCGCCCTGCACGACGAGCTGCACCGCCAGGCCAACCACGACACGCTGACCGGGCTGGCCAACCGGCTGCTGCTGCACCGGCGGCTGTCGGAGGCGACCGAGCGGGTCAGCATGCTGCTGATCGACCTGGACGGCTTCAAGGAGATCAACGACCGGCACGGGCACCACACCGGCGACCAGGTGCTGATCGAGGTGGCGCACCGGCTGACCGGGCTGCTCGGGGCCGGGGAACTGGCCGCCCGGCTCGGCGGCGACGAGTTCGCGGTGCTGCTGCCCGGAACCGCCGCCACCGCCGCCGCCCGGCTGGCCGACCGGATCAGCGCCGTGCTGGCCGAGCCGATGCCGATCGGGGGCGGACTGCTCGCCGTCGGGGCCAGTGTCGGCGTCTCAGCCGGTGAGCCCGGGGACGGCGACGGCCTGCTGCGTGAGGCCGACGCCGCCATGTACCGCCGCAAGCGCGAACGCCGGGAGCGGCGCAACCGGGCCGTCGGTCAGGGAGCCGTCCAGCCGGCCGGGACCTGACCGATCCGTACCCGCTGGGGGTGATCGCCGACGGCGACCGAGGCGACCGCCTGCCCGGTGGCGAAGCTGATCGCGGTGACCCGGTCGGCGCCCGCCTCGGAGATCACGCAGTCCCGCCCGTCCGCGCTGACCGTGGCCCAGTACGGCTTGATCGCGGTGACCAGCGGACCCGGGGTGAGGGTCGCGCGGTCGACGACCGTGGCGTAGTCGTCCATGGTCCCGGCGACACACAGTTTCGCCCCGTCCCGGCTGATCGACAGGCCGTGGTGGCGGGAGTCGTTCACCCACGTGGTGCGGTCCGGGTCGGTGGCCGGGTTCTGCGGCAGGTCACGGATCCGGGTGATCTTGTCGGTGGCCACGTCGTACTCGATGACCCCGGCGAAGAACGAGACCTGGAAGTAGAGCTTCGACTCGTCCGGGGTGAAGACGGCGGGCCGGACCGCGTCGGAGAGGTCACTGCGGCCGAAGGCGTTCAGCCGGTCGCGCATGTCGATCGTCCGGACCACCCGGTAGGTGGCGGTGTCGGCGATGGTGATCTTCCGGTCCCCCTTGGTGAAGTCCAGCCAGGGGGCGTCCAGGTCGGTGTTGACCTCGCCGATCGAGCTGTTCCAGAGGTATTTTCCGCCGCCGGTGAAGATGTTCTCGTGCGGCTTGTCGCCGGTGGCGAAGGACCCGAGCTGCCGGCCGGTCACGATGTCCAGCACGTGCACCGTGTTGCCGGTGGAGGCGGAGACGGCGACCGTGCGCCCGTCCGGCGAGACCGCCATGTGGTCGGAGCGGAAGCCGCTGACCGGGAACCGCCACTTGAGCGCGCCGGTCGCCAGGTCGATCGAGACCACGTCGGCGAAGCTGGGCCGGGAGACGACCAGGGCGTCACCGGCCGGGGTGGTGTACATGTCGTCGACCAGCTGGTCGTGGCCCTCCCCCGGGCCCTGCTGGATGCCGAGGTAGAAGGCGAGCCGGATCGGGTTGAGGTAGATCTCGGTGAGCCGCTGCGCCCGGTCCGGGATCACCGACAGCCGGCCGATCCGGGCGTACCCGCCGCTCGGCTCGATGACGTCGACGGTGCCCTCCCAGTTGTTGCCGACGAACATCACCTGGCGCAGCGCGGCCGCGGCCTGCGCCGGGACGGCGAGAGAGCCGAGCGCCAGCAGGCCGCCGACGGTGGCGGCGAGCAGACGGCGCAGAGGTACGGGTGAGGCCATCAGGTGACTCCCATCAATGTTCGTTACCGGTCAGTAACGACCATGAAACAAGAGAGTCACTCACATTGATAGATGTCTTTATGTTCTCTTCCCGTAAACGAGGGCGCCGGCGCAACCCGAAAGGGTCACGCCGGCGCCGTCGACACCAGCCCTCAGATCACCGGTACTTGCGGTAGTCCGTCTGGGTCTGCGGGTTGAACTGCCACGTCCTCTCCCGCTCCGCCTTGTCGATACGGCGGTCGCTGACCTCCAGGACGTCGAAGCCCTTCTGGATGTCGTTGGAGTAGATGTAGCCGTTGTACCAGTACGCCGACCAGGCGCCGCCGACGATCAGCCGGTCCGTGCTCAGCGGGCCGCGCTCCCAGAAGGCGATCTCCTTCGGCTTGCGCGAGTCGGTGAAGTCCCAGACCGAGATACCGCCCTGATACCACGCCTGGACCATGATGTCGCGACCCTTGACCGGGATCAGCGAGCCGTTGTGGGCCACGCAGTTCTCGGTCACCGCGTTCTCCCGCGGGATCTTGTAGTAGCTGCGGAACTCCAGCTTGCGCTTGCTGCCCCGGCCGGTGATGTCGTAGATCGCGTCCGCGCCCTTGGTCGCGCCGATCGACGGCAGGCACTCGGCGCCACCGCCGCCACCGAGCTCGTCGGTGAAGACCACCTTGGTGGCGTCGTTGTTGAACGTCGCCGAGTGCCAGAACGCGAAGTTCTCCGCGTCACGCACGGTGGTGATGACCTTCGGCGCCGCCGGCTTCGAGATGTCCAGCAGCACACCGTCACCCATGCAGGCGCCGGCCGCGAGATCCTTCTCCGGGTACGCCGTGATGTCGTGGCAGCCGGAGGTGGTGCGCGAGTCCGCGTCACCGGGGAAGCCACCGTCCGGGAAGAGCACCGGCGCGGACACCAGAGCCGCCTCGGCCGGCTTCTTCAGCGGGACCTTGACGATCGAGATCTTGTCGTGCGGCTGCGCGCAGTTCGGCAGGTCGACGACGTCCAGGTTGTACGAGGACACGTAGGCGTACACCGAACGGTCCCGGCCCTTGCCCGGCACCAGCGTCAGCGTGTGCGAGCCGCAGTCGGTCTTGACCGCCTTCACGTACTGCGGGTTGCGCGGGTCGCTGATGTCGAAGATCTTGACACCCTCCCACCGCGGCGTCTCGGCGGGCGCGCTGTTCGGCACGGCGACGCTGTTGCAGGAGTCGTCACTGCGGATCGAGTCGGTGCCGAGGAACAGCAGGTTGCCGTAGACGGAGACGTCGTTCTGCGCGCCCGTGCAGAGGACCTGGACGGCCTGGACCGGGTCCTTCGGGTTGCTGATGTCCCAGACGGTGAAGCCGTTGTAGTTGCCGGCGAACGCATACTTGCCCTGGAAGGCGAGGTCGCTGTTGAGCGCGTTCTCCGGGGCGAACGGGCCCGTCTTGGGCTCGTTGGCGATCAGCTTGATGTTGGGGCTGCTGACGATCTCGTCCACACCCGGGATCGTGGCCGGGTCGGCCTGGGCGGGTGCGGCAACCAGGAAACTGGTCAGAACCGCCGCCGCCCCGATGCTCGTCAGGCGCTTGAACCGCCCTCGTGGGGCAGGATGCCTCATGAAGATCCTTCCGCACTGCTTCCGGCTTGCCGACACCGGAAGCGCACGGCGAGTCATGTCGCCGTAAACCCCCGGTGATAGCGATGTCGATCGTTACGATAGTCGTCGTGACCCTCCCATGGGGACGCTTGCCGGAAAGGAAATACATGCAACACCGACGCGCGTGGGCCCTGACCGCCGCAACCGTGGTACTTCTCGGCACGGTGGGAATTGCCCTTTTCGCCCGGTTCTCCAACGATGATCCGAAGCCGGCGGCCGCGCCTTCCGCGTCCTCCTCACCGGCTCGGGTCCTCGTGCCCGGCAAGCCCGGGGAGTCCGCGTCGGTCACCGATGCCGATCACGTGCAGCCCCCGGACGCCTCGCCGTACAACAAGGCCGACGTCACGTACGCCCAAATGATGATCGCCCACCACGCGCAGGCGCTGCAGATGGCAGATCTTGTACCCGACCGGGCAGCGGATCAGGGCGTGAAGAACATCGCGAGCCGGATCACCGCCGCTCAGGGGCCGGAGATCGCTATCCTCCGCACCTGGCTGAAGGACCGCGGGCAGCCCGAGTCGGATCCGGCGCACGACCACACCACCATGCCGGGCATGCAGTCCGCCGCCGCCCTCACCGATCTGGGCGCGGCCCGTGGCGCGGACTTCGACCGTCGTTTCGTCACGATGATGACCGAGCATCACCGGGGCGCCCTGCAGATGGTCGACGTCCTCTTCACGAGCGGCTCGGAGGAGCGGCTGGCGAAAATGGCCAAGGAGACCGCCATCGAGCAGGACATCGAGATCCGCCGGATGGCCGACCTCGGGGTGAGCTGACCCCGGGGCCGGCCGGGCCGGGGTCAGAGCAGCATGCCGCCGGAGACCTCGATCCGCTGGCCGGTGACCCATCCGGCGCCCGGGCCGAGCAGCGCCGCGATCACGCCGGCGATCTCCTCGGGCTCGCCGACCCGGCCCATCGCGGTCACCGATCCGATGTGGGCGCGGACCCGCTCGTCGTCGCGGAGCGCGCCACCGCCGAACGTGGTGGCGACCGGCCCCGGGGCCACCACGTTCGCGGTGATCCGGCGCGGCCCGACCTCCTTGGCGAGATAGCGGGTGAACACCTCGACGGCGCCCTTCATCGAGGCGTACGCCGCATACACGCCGTCGCCGGTGAAGCGGGCCAGGCCGGTGGAGAGGTTGACGATCCGGCCGCCGTCGGCGATCAGCGGCAGCAGCGTCTGGGTCAGGAAGAAGACGCCACGGAAGTGCACGTCGAGCATCTCGTCGAAGGCCTCGACCGGGGTCTGCGCGATCGTGCCGGCATGGCCGACACCGGCGTTGTTGACCAGGAAGTCGAAGTCGGCACGGTCGTACCGGTCGGCGAGCACCCGGCGCAACTCGGTCGCGAAGGCGGCGTACGACCCGAGGTCGCCGACGGTGAGCGGCAGCGCCACGGCGTCGATCTTCTCGCCGGGGTCGCCACGGTACGTGTAGATCACCTCGACGCCGGCCTCGATGAGAGCCAGGGCGGTGGCCCGTCCGAGTCCACGGTTGCCGCCGGTGATCAGAGCGATTCTGGGCATGGCGAAGCCTTCTTTCGTACCGGAGAAAATGGTGTGCAGGGGTTTGTCAGGCGCTGACGGCGGCGAGCATCTGCAGCTTCTCGTAGCTCGGCGAGCCGGGCGCCGCGGTGAAGACCAGCAGCGTCTGGAGCTGGCCGGGGTCGTGCAGGGTCTGGCAGTAGAGGTCGAGCGGCCCGAGCTCCGGGTGCAGGAGCGTCTTGCGGTCGGTGTGCGCCAGGCCGATGCCGTGCTCGGCCCAGATCCCGGCGAACTCCGGGCTGGCCGCGAGCAGGGCGGTCACGATCTCCCCGGCCCGGCTCCGCGGGACGGCCGCGTACGCATCGCGCAGCTGGGCCGCGAAGATCCGGCCCTGCCGGTCGTGGTCCTCGGCCGGGTAGAGCCGCCGGGCGGCGGGATCGGTGAACCACCGGTACCAGCAGCTGCGGGCCAGCCCGGTGAACCGGCTCTCGTCGCCGACCAGCGCGACGGCGGGCGCGGTCTGCAGCAGCGTCTCGCCGTATCGGGAGATGACCATGGCCGGGGTGTCGCCGAGCCGGTCCAGGATCCGCATCATCCCCGGGGCGATGTGATCGTCGCGGGACACCCGCTGCGGCGCCGGGTGCCCGCCGAGCCGGAACAGGTGATCCCGCTCGGCGAGGCTCAGGTGCAGCGCCCGGGCCAGGGCGGCGAGCATCTGCTCGGACGGGCCCGGGCCACGCTGCTGCTCGATCCGCCCGTAGTAGTCGGCGGACATCCCGGCGAGGGCGGCCACCTCCTCCCGGCGCAGGCCGGCGGTGCGCCGGCGAGGCCCGCGCGGCAGGCCCACGTCCTCCGGCCGCAACGACTCGCGCCGGGTGCGGAGAAAGTCCGCGAGCTGTGCCCGATCCATGTCCCCGCCCCTTCCGGCCCGGCCTGTGGGATCAAGCCTGGCGCGTCACCGGGACGCGATGAAGGCCACACACATCCCCGGACAGGTGATCCCTGGACATGGGTCAGCCCCGGCGCAGCGCGGCGCGTACCTGCTCGGCGCCCTGGCTGAGCAGGCGGAAGCCGTCGTCGCTGAGATCGTCGTCCGTGCGCAGGTCGCGGAGCTTGCGCTGGAACTCCTCGACCTTGCGCAGGGCCCCTTTCGTGTCACCGCGGGAGAGCCGCTGGGCGGCCTGCTCGAGCCGCCGGGCCAGGGACTCGGCGTCGTCGTCGTCGACCTGGTCCTCGTCCTCCAGGATCCCGATCGCGCTCACCAGCGCGGAGATCAGCTCGGCCGGCTGGGCCGGTCGCACGGACGGCGTGGTGGTGGTGGTCGCGGACGGCTCGGGCTCCTCGCTCTGCCCGGCCGTCCCGGTCGCCTCGGGCTGCGCCGGGGCGCTGGTCGCGGCCGCCGAGGGCGCCGGGGCAGCCGTGATCGGGACGGGCTCGTCGTCGTCGGCGAACAGCCACACCACCAGCAGGAGCAACGCGGCTGCGGCGCCGCCGGCCACCACCAGGCCGGCGCGCCGGTGGTTGGCCGCCCGGTACACGCCGCGCGGCTCGACCACCGGCAGCTGAGCGGTCGGCTGGTGAAGATCGTGAGGCTCCGGCACGGCCGACATCATGCCAGGTCAACCCCCGGTACGGCGCTCACCGGTGTCTCAGCGGGCGCGAGACACCGGTGAGCGCCACACGGGTCACAGCAGGACGGGCAGGTGGTAGAGGCCACGCAGCAGGGTGCCGGGCCGCCAGGGCAGCTCGTCCGCGTCGACGGCCAGCCGCAGGTCGGGGAACCGGTCCAGCAGGGCGGTGAACGCGATCTGCGCCTCCAGCCGGGCCAGTGGCGCCCCGAGGCAGTAGTGGATGCCGTGCCCGAAGGCCAGGTGGTTGTTGTTGGCACGATCGAGCCGCAGCTCGCCGGCGTCCGGGAAACGGTCCTCGTCGCGGTTGGCCGAGAGCAGCACCACGATGACCGGGTCACCGGCCGCGATGGTCACGCCGCCGATCTCCACCGGCTCGGTGGCGATCCGGAACGTGGACGTCTCGACCGGCCCCTCGAACCGCAGGAACTCCTCGATCGCGGCGGGCAGCAGGGAGCGGTCGGCGCGCAGCCGCTCCCAGCGCTGCCGGTCGCGCAGCAGCAGCCAGACCCCGTTGCCGATCAGGTTGACGGTGGTCTCGTGACCGGCGATGAGGAGCAGGAAGACCATCGAGGACAGTTCCTCGGCGGAGAGCCGGTCACCCTCCTCACGGACCTGGATGAGACCGGAGAGCAGGTCGTCGCCGCCGTGCTCGCGGCGCTCGGCGAGCAGCGCGGTGATGTACTGGATCAGCGCGGTCACCGCCGGGGCCAACCGGTCACCGGCCAGCGATCCGGCGACGATCACATTGGACCACTCCCGGAACTCGTTCTGATCCTCGGCCGGGACGCCGAGCAGCTCACAGATCACCTGGATGGGCAGGGGGAAGGCGAACGTGTCGATCAGGTCGGCCTCGTGCCTGCCCGCCAGCGCGTCCAGCAGGTCGGTGGTGATCTCCTCGATCCGCGGCCGCAGGCCCTCGATCCGCCGGGCGGTGAACGCCGCCGAGACGAGACGGCGCAGGCGGGTGTGGTCGGGCGGGTCGACGGCGAGCATGTGCCGGGAGATCGGCGTGGTGAGATTGGGCTGCCCGGCGCCGGCCGACCCGGCCGCGTGGATCGACTTGGACAGCCGCGGGTCGGTGAGCGCACGCCGGGCGTCGTCATACCGGGTGACCAGCCAGGGCTCCAGGCCGCTGGGCAGTTTCACCCGTCGCACCGGGCCGGTGCGCCGCATCTGCGCATACACCGGATGGGGATTGTTCTGGAACGCCGGGTCGGTGAAATCGATCTGGAGATCCTGCGTCATCACGCCCTCCGGGCCGCCGGGAACCGGATTCCGACGATACCCGTCGATACCGCTCCCCGGTGCCCCGTCGGGCGTTCAGACCGGGCTGCGGCGGGGCGCGCGGGGCGACCGCGGCGGGCGGATCGGCAGGTGCGGGCGGCGGGCGGTAGGGCGGCGGGGACGGCGCGGTCGCGGCACCGGCGAGGCGACGACGATCACGACGTACGCCCGGGGCTGCGCGGAATCGGCCACTGGCATGGATCACCTCCAGGGAAGGCGTCCACTATCCGCCGTGCCGGCCGCCGATCGGCCGTCGTTCAGACTTTCTTAATGATCATCTGTGCCAGAGGTAAGCCATTCGGGCGCCTCGTCGCCGCGGTGACGCTGCTGATCACGGCCGGCTGCACCGCGGACCCGGCACCGCCGGCCCCGGTCGTCACGCCCGCCACGTCGCCGCCCGCCGTCCTGGCCTCCCCGGCCCCGCCGCCGAACATCGTGCTGGTGCTCGTCGACGACCTGTCGATGAACCTCGTGCCGTACATGCCGAACGTGCGCAAGCTCCAGCGGGACGGCACCACGTTCACCGGCTACACCGTCACCGACTCGCTCTGCTGCCCGTCGCGCGCGTCCCTGTTCACCGGGCGGTTCCCGCACAACACCGGGATCGTGAAGAACCACGGGTCGGACGGCGGGTTCCGGCTCTTCCACAGTCGCGGCCTGGAACGGTCCACCTTCGCCACCGACCTGCGCGGCGCCGGGTACCGGACCGCGTTCCTCGGCAAGTACCTGAACGAGTACGAGCCCGGGGAGCGGATGGGCGGCGACCGGCCGTACGTGCCGCCGGGCTGGGACCAGTGGTACGCCGGTGGCAACGCCTACCCCGGCTTCGACTACCAGCTCAACGAGAACGGGCGGGTCGTCTCCTACGGGTCGAAGCCGAAGGACTACCTGACCGACGTGCTCGCGGGCAAGGCGGTGGACTTCATCAGCGCCACGGCGACGACCGGGAAGCCGTTCCTCATCGAGGTCGCCACCTATGCGCCGCATCACCCGTACACGCCGGCGCCACGGGACGCGAACCTCTTCCCCGGCCTGCGCGCGCCCCGGACCGCCGCGTGGAACCGGGCGCCCGAGGACACGGTGTGGCTGGCCGGCAAGCCGGAACTGACCGCGCGGCAGGAACGGGACATCGACGAGGACTTCCGGCTGCGGGTCCAGTCGGTGCAGTCGGTGGACCGGATGATCGGCCGGCTCCGGTCGGCACTGGCCACGGCGGGCGCCGCCGACCGGACCGTGGTGGTGTTCACCTCGGACAACGGTTACCACATGGGTGAGTACTCGCTGCCCGCCGGCAAGCAGACCGCGTTCGACACCGACGTCAACGTGCCGCTGGTGATGGCCGGGCCGGGGATCGGCGCCGGACGGGACGCCGCCGCGGTGGTGACGAACGTCGACCTGCGTCCCACCTTCGCCGAGTGGGCCGGCCTGCCCGCCCCCGCCGAGGCCGACGGGCGCAGCATCACGCCGCTGCTGTCCGGGAGCACGCCGGCCGGGTGGCCCCGTGCCGCGCTGATCGAGCACCACGACCCGGCCACCGATCCCCGGGACCCGGACTTCGAGCGGGACAGCATGAACATCCCGCCGTCCTACGACGCGCTGCGCACCGCCACGTTCACCTACATCGAGTACGTCGACGGAACTGTGGAGTACTTCGACCGTACGTCCGATCCGGACATGCTCCGCAACGTGGCGGGGACGCTCGGCCCGGAGCGGCTCACGGCGTTGCGATCAGCGGTACGCGGCCTCGCCACCTGTGTCGGCGCGGACGCCTGCGGAGCCGCCGCCGACGCGGTCAAGTGAGCCAGCTCGGCGCGCTCTGACCGCTCGCGTGCCCGAACGGCGCATCGCCCGACCCGTCCGGGCGCCGCACCACCGGGTAGACGCTGGAGTGCGCCTGCCACGACGGCTGCGGGCGCGGGCGGGCCTCGGACAACGCCCGGACCAGCGCCTCCAGCATGTCCTGGAGAGCCACGTGCAGGCGGCCGTCGGTGATCACCCCGGCGCCGTCGATCGACGCCATCTCCAGCGGCAGGCGGATGCAGGCGGGCCGCAGCAGCCGGGCGCCGCCGTGATCGAGCACCGCCTCCAGGCCGGCCCGGGCGCCCTCGTCGACGCCCGGCCGGACCACGGACAGCCAGGCGGCCGGCTTGCCACCCAGCTCCCCGCCGTCGATCAGCCAGTCGAGCAGGTTCTTCAGGCTGCCGGGCAGCGAGCCCGCATACTCCGGGGTGCTGAACAGCAGCGCGTCGGCCGCGTCGACCATCGCGCGCAGCTCGGCGACCACTCCCCGCGGGGTCTCGCCGGGCACGAAGGCGGGCAGCTCGGGCAGGTCCTCGTACAGTGTCGCGTTGATCTCCTGCGGGGCGAACCGGGCCGCGGTCCGCAGGGCGGCGGTGTGCAGGGAGCCGGGCAGGGTGCTCCCCGAGATCAGCAGGACGCGGGTCATGCCGCCGACGATACGACCCCGCCGGGCCTCAGCCGTCCATCCGGAGGGCTCGGACCGTGGCGGCAATCCGACCGCATCCCAACAGTCCCACCGCCCGGAAGAGACCGGCCACCGCTCGAAAAAGGCCGGCCGCCACCCGGAAGAAGCCGTCACCCGGGAGAAACCAGCCGCCACCCGGGAGAAGCCGTCACCCGGGAGAAACCGGCCGCCACCCGAAATAAGACCCCGGGAGAAGCCGGCCGCCGCTCGAAAGAGGCCGGCCCGCCGCCGGGAAGGGTCAGGCCGTGGCGGCTTTCCGGGCGATCAGCAGCCGTCCGATGCCGGCCATCGCCATGATCGTCAGCACCACGAGCATCGCCTGGTAGTTGGCGCCGGCCGCGTCGGCGGTCTCGGCGACCGGGTTGGACACGCCGAGCCGGTCGAGCACCCAGCCCACCGCGGCCGCCCCGGTCAGCGCCGCCCCGCCGATCCGCAGCCACGGCTGGACCGGCAGCCGGGCGAGCGCCAGCAGCGCGGGCAGCGCCAGCGCGACCAGCAGCAGCTGGACCAGTTCGATGCCGAGGTTGAACCCGAGCAGGCTGAGGGCCAGCTGCCCGGTGGACAGCTGCAGTCCGGCGAGGGTGAACGAGAACGCCATCCCGTGCCCGAGCCCGAACAGGCCCGCGACCAGCGCCTCCTGTCCCGGGAAGAGCGGGCGGACGGCGTGCGCGGCGCCGATCAGGATGCTCACCGCGATGAACACCTCGACCGGCCGCGCCGGGATCTGCACCCGGAACAACGCGCTGAGCACCAGCGCCACGGAGTGCCCGAGCGTGAAGGCGAGCGTGATCCAGCCGATCCGCCGGATCGCCCGCCGTGGCCCGGCCGCTCCGGTCCAGCGTCCCCGTCGCGCGATCAGGGGCGCGGGCAGCAGCAGGATCAGCAGGAAGAGCAGGTGGTCGGTGCCCTCCAGGATGTGCAGGCCGCCGAGCCGGAGCATGGCCAGGAAGCCCTGCCACGAGCTGCCCGCGCCGAGGTCGACGGTGAGCTTCGGCACGGTCATCGTCCGGTTGTCGACGGCGATGACCCCGACCTGCTCGGTTTCGCCGCACTCGGTGATCCGGCCCGCCGCCCAGTCCTGCCGGACCGAGACGAGAGTGGTGTGCGTCACGACCTTGTGCACGATGACGTCGTAGCCGAGTGTGAAGTGCCGTACATCACCACCGGCCGGCGGGGCGAATTCGATCTCCACGGCGACCTCCTGATAGGGCCCGGTGGCCGTCTGCTCCGCCGCGGTCAGCTCGGGGTCACCGACGGTCACCGTCCAAGCGGCGCCGTCCGCTCCGGCGGGCCGCACGTGCGCGGCGAGGTAGGCCCGCAACTCCGCGGCGCGCGCGGGCAGATCGGTGGCGATCCCGCTGGCGGTGGCCAGGTCACCGGCGGGCAGCTCCAGCGATGCGGTGACCGACGTCTCGTGCACGTCGAGCAGGACCACCGAGTGCGGCATCGGGTGCGCGGCCGCGGGCTTCGCGCCGAGGAACACCAGCAAGGGTACGGCCAGGAGCACTGCAATCCGTCTCACCTGCCACATGATTGTCAACGAAATCGTCGGCAAACAGTGCCTGGGCCGTCTTCACAGCAAGTCACAGAAACGCCGATGGCCCCACCGGATCGGTGAGGCCATCAGTCAGAGGTGCGCCGCGTAGGACTCGAACCTACAACCCGCGGATTAAGAGTCCGCTGCTCTGCCAGTTGAGCTAGCAGCGCGTTACAACGGGCGAAATTTTATCACACCCATCGGTCGTCAGCAGGGAGAGTGCGCCGCGTAGGACTCGAACCTACAACCCGCGGATTAAGAGTCCGCTGCTCTGCCAGTTGAGCTAGCAGCGCTCTGCCGTGCAACGAGGAAAACGTTAGCACGGGCTCGGAAGATCCTTGAAATCGGCTGCTAACCACCGGAAGGGGGACCCGCTGCTTGCACCGATGCGTCAGGATGTCTGCGCTGAGAACTAAAGAACGGGGCTTGACGATGGTTGTCCTCCGCCGCTCACTGGCGACGATCATGGCGATCGGCCTGATCGCCTCCACCGCCGCGTGCAGCGACGATTCCGAACCGGCCTTCGCCGAGCCGGGCCCGTCCGCGGGCGCCGGTTCCGGCGCGCCCGCCCCGGTCACCGAG
The DNA here is from genome assembly GCF_900113015.1 of Actinoplanes philippinensis. GTDB lineage: Bacteria > Actinomycetota > Actinomycetes > Mycobacteriales > Micromonosporaceae > Actinoplanes > Actinoplanes philippinensis. The sequence goes on along the minus strand of NZ_FONV01000015.1, from coordinate 47,114 downwards.
AGCACGACCGCCGCCGAGCCGGTGACGCTGGCCATCACACCGGCCGCGAACAAGAAGGACGTGCCGGTCAGCGCAGAGATCGGGGTCAAGGTCACCGGCGGCGAGGTGTCCTCGGTCACGCTCACCGACGGCAAGGGCAAGGCGGTCTCCGGCAAGCTGCGTGAGGACAAGTCGGCGTGGGTGCCCGACAAACCTCTCAAGACCCGGCAGAAGTACGCCGCCAAGGTCGTCGCCACCGGCGCGGACGGCAGCAGCACCACCGCCACCACCTCGTTCACCACGATGGGCGCGCCCGGCCGGGAGACCGGGACCGGTCTGTACCTGTTCGACGGCAACACCTACGGCGTGGCGATGCCGGTCGTCGTCGAGTTCAACCCGGGCATCAAGAAGGCCGACCGCGCCGCCGTGCAGAAGCGGATGTTCGTCGAGACCTCGCCGGCCCAGCCGGGTGTCTGGTCGTGGACCGAGGCCGGCACGCAGGCCTACTACCGCGCGCCGGAGTACTGGCAGACCGGCACCTCGATGAAGGTCCGGATCGCGGTCGGCGGCCTGCCCACCGGCGGCGGGCGCTACGGCGACCAGGACCGCTCGGCGACCGTGAAGATCGGCCGCAAGCTGGAGATGAACGTCGACAACAAGGCGAAGAAGATGACCGTGCTCAAGGACGGCGCGACGGTCAAGACGATCCCGGTGAGCCTGGGCAAGAGGAGCACCCCGTCGTCCAGCGGGCACATGGTGGTGATGGAGAAGAAGGCGGCGACCGTCTTCGACACCACCGACACCGACGGCGCGGCCGGTTACCGCACCGACATCGAGTACGCGCAGCGACTGACCTGGAGCGGTCAGTACATCCACTCGGCTCCCTGGTCGACCGGATCGCAGGGACGCACGAATGTGTCACACGGATGTGTCAACGTGTCCCCGTCGAACGCCCGCTGGCTCTTCGAGAAGACCTTGATCGGCGACCCGGTCGTGGTGAAGGGCACCGAGGACGAGCTGGACTACGGCGACGGCTGGACGCCGTGGGACGTGAGCTGGGAGAAGTTCAAGGAGGGCAGCGCCCTCTAGGGTTCTCCTCGTGGTTTCTTCTCCCCGGCGGGGTACATCGATGGCGTAAGGCCGGTCACGGCACGAAACCGGGATTGGTGCGACGCTGTTTTTGGAGCACTATTGGGCGCCGGGGAGAACGACGCCGTGAGGGGACCATGGAGATGGATGGATTTCGGTCGGCAGAGCGGTCAGCGCCGGCCGGTCGCCGCGGGCGCCTGCGTCTCGCCGTGGCCGCGGTGCTCGCGAGCACACTGCTGCTGACCACCGCGTGCAGCGGTGACGACAAGCCCTCCTGGCAGGGCGGCGGCAACACGCCCGAGGGGACCAGCGCGTCACAGCCCCCCGCGTCCCAGCCGGCCCTGAGCACCGTCGCGGTGACGTCCCCCGCGGCCGACGCGAAGAGTGTCGAGCTCTGGTCCGAGGTGAAGTACAACAGCGAGGACCCGGCGAACACCGAGGTCAAGGTGACCGCCAAGGGCAAAGAGGTCAAGGGCACCGTCGACAAGGACGCGAAGGTCTGGCGCCCGGCCGAGGGCCTCGCGTGGAACACGACGTACACGGTGGACGTCAGCACGCCCGCCGCGGACGGCAAGACCACCAGCGCCACCAGCACCTTCACCACCATGAAGGAGCCGTCGAAGGTGGTCCGGGCGACCAGTTTCCTGGCCGACGGGCAGAAGGTCGGCGTCGGCATGCCGCTGATCATGAAGTTCGGGCGGGCCATCCCGGAGAAGTATCGGGCCGAGGTGGAGCGCCGGATGGTCGTGACGGCGACCCCCGCGCAGGAGGGCGTCTGGCGCTGGAGCAGCCCGACCGAGGTGCAGTACCGGCCGAAGACCTACTGGAAGCCCAACTCGAAGATCTTCTACAGCGTCAACCTCAAGGGCGTGGAGATGGGTGACGGCTGGTACGGCCGGACCAACCTGACCGTCGACCTGAGCATCGGCCGCGAGATGATCATGACGGTCAACAACAAGACCAAGCAGATGACGGTCAAGCAGGACGGCAAGGTCATCAAGACGCTGCCGGTCAGCCTGGGCAAGGCCAGCACCCCGTCGGCCAGCGGCACCATGGTCGTCATGGAGAAGGCGGCGCACACCGTCTTCGACACCACCGACGAGGACCCGGTGAACGGCTACAAGACGCCGATCGACTGGGCGCAGCGCCTGACGTACAGCGGCCAGTTCATCCACGCCGCCCCGTGGTCGGAGGGCGTGCAGGGCAAGCGCAACGTCTCGCACGGCTGCGTCAACGTCTCCGAGGCGATGGGCAAGTGGCTCTTCGACCGGACCCTGATGGGTGACGTGATCGTCGTCTCCGGGACCGAGGAGAAGCTGAAGAACGGCGACGGCTGGACCAACTGGAACATGAGCTGGGAAGAGTACAAGAAGGGCAGCTACCTGAGCTGACGTCTTCTCCCCCGGCGTGCGAGGCGGGCCCCCGGTCATCCGGGGGCCCGCCTCCGTCATTTCGCCGGGAAGGCGCCGGTCACACCGGCCTGTTCGGCGCCCGCGGTGGCCACTGCCGCGTAGGTGTCGTGTGCCGCGTCGCGTTCGGCGTCGGCCCGGGTGTACTGCACAGCGAAGACGTAGCTGCCCGGCGCCAGGGTGCCCTGCTTCAGCGTGAACCGGTAGACGAACCGGTCCTTCTCCTCGGTCACCGCCATGGTGATCATGTCGACCGGGATGGTGGTCCACCGGCCGGCGTCCTTGACTCCCGCGGTCTTCGCCACGGTGACCACCACGTCCAGCGCGGTGACCGCCGCGGTGGTGGTGAGGGTGACGTTGCCCTGCGCCCACGTTCCGACCGAGTGCCCGTCGACGACGGCGGCCGAGCTGAGGAACCGGTCGGCGGCCTGCCGGCTCGGGGTGACGACGGCCGGGGGTGGTGGCGGTTTCTCCACCGGCTCCGGCGGCTCCGCACGGCCCGGCTTCTCCTCGCGGGCCGGCGTCTTGCTGCGAGCTGCCGGGGACGGCGACGGCGCCGGTGAGGGCTCGGTGGCCGCCGGCGTACGGTCCCCTTCGGGACGGTCGCCGGCGAGCTTGATGCCGGCGAACCCGACGACGAGCGTGGCCACCACCGACGCCGCGGCGGCGACCGGCCGCAGTGACCAGGCCCACCGGCTCGGCGCCGGCTCCATACGGCGCTGGACGATCCGGGTCAGCATGAGATCCCGGTCCGGCAGGTGCCCGTCGGCCTCGTGGCGCAGCACCGTGCCCAGGTCGGGCTGGGGGCGCTCAGCCATGGTGGCCTCCCATCATCAGCGGCATCCCGCGCAGGAACTCGCTCAACTGGGCAGCGCCCCGCGAGGTGTGACTCTTCACCGCACCGACCGAGATGCCGAGGATCGTGGCGACCTCCCGCTCCGGCACGTCGAACGCGTACCGCAGGACCACGCATTCGCGGCGGCGCTGCGGAAGCCGCTGCAGGGCCGCGCGCACATCGAGCACCGCGGGGGTGTCGCTCTCGCCGCGCTCGCGGCGCAGCAGGCCCAGCCGGAGCAGCCCGGATCGTTCCCTGGTCTGCTTCCTGATCCACTGCCGGGCCAGGTTGGTCACGATGCCGCGAGCGTACGCGATCGGGCTGTCCGCGGCCTGGACCCGCTCCCAGTGCCGCCACACCTCCACGAACGCGTCCGCGGCCAGGTCGTCGGCGGCCTGCGAGTCGCCGGTCACCAGGTAGGCGAGCCGGGACAGGTCGATGTGGTGGTCGTCGAAGAACCGCCGGAAGGCGTATTCGGTACCGATCTCGGACAAGGGGACCGTTCCTGACCGTCGGGGTTTGGGGGGAACGACGGTCGCCCCGGGCCGTGGGGACGAGCCCGGGGCGACCGGGATCAGGCGATCTTCACGGAGTACGCGCTGGTGTCGAGCCGCCCCGAGCCGGTGAAGATCTCGGCGCCCTGGGAGGCGGCCGGGGTCTTCGACACCGATGGGGACGGCATCACCGACGGCGAGGAGGAGAAGGAAGCCGCCGGCGACGCGACGGCGCCGCAGATCATCCCGTTGACCGTGAACACCGTGGGGATGGCGTTGCCCTCGCTCCAGCCGCCGTTGAAGCCGACCGTCACCGTGGCGCCCGGGGCGATCGTCCGGTTCCAGCCCGCGTCGGTGACGCTGATCTGGGCGCCGCTCCGATGCCCGGAGCCGTTCCCGCCGCCGGCCGGCAGCCGGCCCGACGGGAAGGCGAACGCCAGCTTCCACCCGTCGATGTTCGTACCGCCGGTGTTCTTGATCCTCACGTCGCCGAAGTACGTGACCGAACAGCCGGTGGCCTCGGCGGCGTTGAGGACACCGGCTACGGCGGCCGCGCTGCCGACGGCCGGCACCGAGAGCGGTGCGACGATGCGCTTGGCGAGCATAGGGGTCTCCTGGGGACGACGAGTGATCCACACCCCTGTGGCTCGGAAGTCGCAAAAGGTTGCGCGCTCCCACGAGAAATTTTTCGGCCGCTCACCATATGGGAGCGAGCCCACCGAAAGACTTGCAGAACGAAAGGCCCCGTCCGCAGACGGGGCCTTTCACATGGGGTGATCGACGGGATTTGAACCCGCGACACCCGGGACCACAACCCGGTGCTCTACCAACTGAGCTACGACCACCATGCCCACGACGGTCTTCCAACCCCGTGGTGCCGCACAATCATAACGACCGCCCCCCGGGGGTCGTCGAGCGGGTTACCTACAGCTCGGCGGCGACCGCTTTCGCGGCCTCCACGTCCGGCCCGGGCTGGGGAACGAAGATCGTGCGACGGTAATACTCCAGCTCGCGGATGCTCTCCCGGATGTCGGCGAGCGCCCGGTGCGAGAGGCCCTTGGCCGGCTGACCGAAATACACCCGCGGATACCACCGGCGGCACAGCTCCTTGATCGACGAGACGTCGATCATGCGGTAGTGCAGGTGGGCGTCGAGCGCCGGCATGTCGCGGGCCAGGAAGCCGCGGTCGGTCGCGATCGAGTTGCCGCAGAGCGGCGCGGTCCGCGGGTTGGGCACATACTCCTTGATGTACGCCAGGACCGCCTCCTCCGCCTCGGCCATGGTGATCGCCGACCGCCGGACCTCGTCGGTCAGCCCCGACTTGGCGTGCATGTCGCGCACCACCGGCGGCATCGCGTCCAGCGCCTCGTCATCGGCGTGGATGACCAGATCGACGCCCTCGCCCAACACATTCAGCTCCGGATCGGTGACCAGGGCCGCGACCTCGATGAGCTTGTCCTTGCCCAGGTCGAGACCGGTCATCTCACAGTCGATCCACACCAGAAGATCCGCCACGCCGACAGCCTACGCCGGGCGGCACGCCGTTGTTCGGCACGTACGTGACCCCAGCCGCTCTCCGTGCTGTTTGTCCGGTTTGTAGCCCCGACTTCCCAGTTCGCCGAATGCCGGGTAAAGTGTACTTAACGGACGAAGCCCCCCTTCGGTTACTCCGTTCCCCCCGGTAAAGGGCCCTCCGTGTCGGCAGCACGGAGGGCCCTTTCATGCCCACCGGACCTGCGGCGTCTTCCCCGGCGCCACGAAACCGGCCAGCCGCTCCGCCTCCGCCTCCACCGCCGACCGGTCCGCGGCGGCCAGCGGACGAAACGGGGCGATCTCCACCAGCGGGCCCTTCCGTGACCAGGTCGCCGCCACGAAACCGTCCACCAGCACCGTCGGATGCACCACCGACCCGCCCGGCATCACCAGCGGGCGATCACCCGGACGCAGGATCCTCGACCGGTCCGCGTGCCCCAGGACGGCGTTGTCGAACTCGGGCAGGAACACCACCGGGGCCGGGGTGTCGCCGTCCTCGATCGGCGCGTGCGGTAGGTCGTACAACTCCCGGCCGTCCTCGCCCCGGAAGACCCGCAGCCGCGGCCGCAACGTCTCGAACAACGCCGCCATGCGGGTCAGACCCGACCAGACCTGGACATCCTTGGCCGACGCCGGCCCGAACGCCGCCAGATAGCGCAACACCAGCGTCTCCGCGCTCGGCGCGGCGTCCAACGGACGCCCCAGCCAGACCCCGGCCGGGACACATCCGATCCGCCCGCGATGCCCCCACGTCCCGGCAGGCGGCGGGTGCAGGAGCGCAAATCGCAGGTGTACGACCAGAGCGAGCTCCCCGAGGTCCGCCTCCGGGAACCGTGCCGCCAGGCGCCGGGCGATCTCCGGCCGGGTCAGCACACCCTCCGCCATGATCTCCCGGCCGGCCGCGTCGAACGCCTCCGGATCGCAGCCGCCCAGCCGACCGGCCCGGCCCGCCATCCGCTCCAGCGCCGGTTGCATCGTCGGCCGCAGCCAGCGGTAGTCGTCGGCGGTGGCCAGATGCTGGGTGCCGCGGAGCAGAGCGCTGCGCACCACCGTCCGGTCGTGCAGCGCTCCGGTCAAGTCGGACATCGCGAACCCGGGCGAACGCGCCCACAGCCCCAGGTAGGGCGCATCCGGCTCCTGGCCCTGCATCGCCACCAGATGCCCGACGATCTCGGCGGCGGTCCGCGGCGTCCGGCCGGTCAGCAACTGACGTCGTAGGTAGGTCCGGTTCAGGACGCGCGTGGAGAGGACTGTCATGGTGTGACAGTAGGTTCGTTTGCGGCCACTTCCTGACCGCAAAGGCGAGTGGGCCGCCCCGATCCTCCGGGACGACCCACTCGCCTGCTTCCCCGCCTACCCCTTGGGGCCGGCGTCACCCTGCCCGCCGGTCGCCGGAGGATCGGTACGCGGCTCCGATCCGGGACGGCTCCGGCCGCCGACCGTTCGCTTGCGGCGGCGTTCCCCGTCTCCGGCGCCGGCCAGCAGTTCGGCAGCCTCCTCGCGGTAGCTGAGCAGCCGGCTCGGCGGGGGCGACGGCACCGGCTTTCCGTCCCCGTCCGGCGCGGGCGGGGTCTTCTCTCCACCCGTCCGGCCGGCCCGCGCGGCCACCGACTCGGCGGCCTTGATCCAGGCCGCGGGAGCACGCCGTGCCGTCGGCGCAGGCCGGGCCGGGGTCGCCTTGCCACCGGACCGTCCCTGAGCCCGGGCCACCAGATCGTCCCCGCCCTTGCTTCCGGTCACCTTCCGCTGCCGCTTCGCCGCAGTGGCGTTCTTCACCCCCGCCACGGCGTCCTCGCTCACCTCGTTCGGCTTTCCTCCGGTTGCGTCAACCGGCTTCGTGTCGCCCGTCGGTTGCGGGCTGCTCTCGTTCTTCTCCGGGGTTCCGGCGGCAGCTTCCGGGACGGACTCGGATGCTCCGGCAGGGTTCCCGGCCAGGACGCCGGGTGCGGCTGCCGCGGCGCCGCGAGTCGGGACCGGCGACGGCTCTCGCGGGAGGATGCCCGGGCCATCCGCTTCGACGGCGTGTACCGACCGGCGGGCCTCGGCGGACTGCGGCGTCGCTCGCTCGACGACCGGGACGACGGCTTCCTGCCCGGAAGGGACGCTCGCCGACGGCACTGCGGGGATCGTGGCCTCCGCCGCGTGGATCGACGCACGGGCGGATCCGGCTGTCGTGGTCGCGTCGGTGCCGGTCACCGGGGCTTCGCCGTCCACCAGCGGCCCTGACCGATGAGCGGGAGCCGGGACGCCGGGCTTCTTCTCCGGATCCGCATGTCCCGGGGTGGCCTCCTTCGGCTGTCCCGCTTGCGAGTCCGCCGCCTTCGCCCCGGCAGCTTCCTGCGCGGCTCGGGTCTGTGCCGTGGCTCCGGTCCCCTGGCCGGGCGTCGACCGCCCAGGGTCGCCTGCTGCCGGTGCGGGCTTGGGCTGCTTCGGCTCGGTGGCCTCCTGGCCGGGCGTGGACTGCCTCGGCGCTCCCGTCGATGTCGCGGCTGCGGGCTTCTTCGCCGGGGTGGCGGCCTTCTCGACTGCTGCCGGGACGGCCTTCTCGGCCACCACCGGAACAGCCTTCTCGACTACCGCCGGAACAGCCTTCTCGACTGCTGCCGGAACGGCCTTCCCACCTACCGCCAGGACGGCCTTCTCGGCTGCTGCCGGAACGGCCTTCTCGGCTACCGCCGGGACGGCCGGAGCGTCGACGGCCGGCGTTCCCCTCGGCGGCCACTCGGGCGGCGTTCCGGCAGAACGCGCGCTCGTGTCATCGGCCACGGCACCGTTCGAGGACCGCACGGAGTCGTCCGGTGCGGGCTTCTGCGACGGCGCCTGGGCCTTCGTGGGAGCACTCGCCGTGGGGGTGGGCCTCGGGGAGGGACGGGGAGCCGGCCGGGGTACGGGGGCCGGACCGATGCGGCTGGTTCCGGTGGCGATCCAGTCGGTCACCGCAGGACCGGTGTGCACAGCGATGCGCGTGATGGTGGGGTCGCCTTCGACCGACTGCGCACCGCCCTCTTCCTGAGACGTCGCGAGAGCAACGGCCGAGTCTGTCCCGTAACCAGCCGTGTCCGCCTTGCCGTCGACGGTTGAAGCAGCAACGGCTGGAGCGGTCTCGTCACCAACTCCGTCCGCCTTGCCGTCGACGATCGAAGCAGCAACAGCCGAATCGGCGCCCTCACCAACCACGTCAGCCTTACTGCCGCCGATCGAAGCAGCAACAGCCGAATCGGCCCCGTCACCAGCCACGTCAGCCTTGCCGTCGACGATCGAAGCAGCAACAGCCGAGTCGGCGCCCTCACCAGCCACGTCGGCCCTATTGCCGCTGATCGAGGCGGCAACGGCCGGACGGTCCTTGCCTGCAGCGGTCGGCGAAGGAATGGCCGGGACAGCCGCGGGGTCGGTGGCCGCTTGCGACGGGGGCGCCGCCTCGGCCGGGGCCGGGGTGGGGGTGTCCGTCGGGGTCTGGGCGGGGAGGTCGCCGTTGTCGCGGCGGGGAGCCGCTATCGGGATGCGGACGTTCGGGGGTGTGTTGCGGCTGCCGGGCTGGGTGGGGGTGAACTTGCCGGCGTTGCGGCGGGCGGCGGCCTCGGCCAGGCGGGCCGCGGCGCGGGCCTCGGTCTGGCGGGCTCGTTCGGGGGCGGTCGCGGCGACCCAGGCGCCGACCGCGGTGGCCTGGAACTGCGGCACCTCGGCCAGGTCGGCCGGACGCTTGTCGCCGCGGCGGGCCGGGACCTGTCCGGGCTGGAGCGCGGCCGGGGCGGCGGCCTCACCGAGCATGCTCAGCGGCTGGCCGGGGGCGGGGGTGCGCGCACCCGCGGGGGCAACGTCCGCGTGCGCCGTCCCGGACGTGGCGGCGAGCGCCGTCCGGGTGGGGGCCGTATCGGCACCGCGGCCCGCCGACGGGACGGTCGCGGCCGGGGCGGACCGGCGACCCGCCGACGGGACGGCCGGGACGGTGTCGGAGCGGTGGCCCACAACGGCCGGGTCGGTGTCGGAGCGGTGGCCCACGACGGCCGGAGCGGTACCGGGGCGGTGGCCCGCCGACGGGACGGCCGGGGCGACGAGGGTGGCGACGGCCGTTGTGCCGGCCGGGTAGCCGGCGTCGGGGTCGTCGTCGAAGGAGTCGCGGGTGGCCGTACCGCCGGGGGTGGGGTTGAGGGTTGCGGTGGCGAGGGTGACCGGCTCGCCTGCCGGGAGTTCGGGGGTGCGGGCCGCGGGGGCGTTGGGTGGCCAGGCGAACTGTGGGAGCGCCGGCGGGCGGGGGCTGGTGTCGGCGAGGGTTCGGGGGCGGTGGGCGCCGCCGGTGCGGGCGCCGGCGAAGTAGGCGACGCCGCCGGGCAGGGGCAGGGGGGCGCCGATGGCGTGCATGAGTTCGGGGACCTGGCTGGGTTCGACGACGTAGACGACCTCACGGCGGCGGCCCGGCCAGACGAGGACGATCACTCCGGCCATCACCAGGAGGGTGCCGAGGGTGAGCAGGCCCCAGGTGCCGGAGCCGAGCCAGCCGGGGCGGACCTCGGCGACGACGGCGAGGCGGAGGACGGCGGCGCCGTCCGGGTTCATCAGGACCAGGCTGTACGGGCGGTCGGTGAGTTCGGCGGGGGTGAGGCTGATCTGGCCGTGCCCGCTGGCGGTCCAGAACGGCTGCCGGGCGGGTGTTCCGGTGGGTGCGCCGTGCCCGCCGACGCGGGAGGCGGTGACCGGGAGGACTCCGGTGCCGATGTCGATGCCGTCGATCCGGGTGTACGGCACATGGGCCAGATACCGGGCGACCGCGTCGGACGGGGCGAGCCCGAGGAAGGCCCGGCCCTCGACGGTGGCCGCGGAGAGCCGCAGCTGGGTGTCGTCGATGCGGGCGAACGGGGCGTGGTCGCGCAGGAGCCGGTCGATGTCGGGGATGACGACGGCGTGCCCGGGGACGGTGAGCCGTTGGAGCTCGCCACTGAACGCGCCGCCGGGATCGCGATGCTGCATGACCGCCCACAGGCCGCCGCCGCCCAGCAGTGTGGGCAGTCCGATGGTGAGTAACAGCATGCCGAGGATCGTGCGGAACACCCGCATCTTCTCTCCCCCTTCCCGGGCCCTACCTCGCGCACCATACAGACGCAAATAACCCCAAAGTGGTCAAATCGGCACGCGTTCCCCGATAGATGTGAAACGAGGCCCGAACCCCGTGGGGGCCGGGCCTCGCCGAGCGCGTGAAGTCAGGAGATCTTGGCGGTCATGGTCAGGGTCTCCTGATCGATCTCACTGGTCCGGGCGGTGAACTTGAACGTCCACTCCCCCGCCTGCGGCAGCCCGATGTCACCGATCGCATGGAAGTCGGTGATCCGCAGCAGCGGGATCTCGATCGCCTCGATCCCCTTCGACGGCAGCGCGGCCGTCGCCTTCCACTCCACGACCGGCAGCGGCTTGCTGTCGAGCGTGTACGCGTACAGGTGGATCGAATTGTTCCCGACCGTCGCCGGATAGATGCTGACCTGCATCGACATGGACTTCGAGGTGAGCGTCTGCTCGACGGTGGTGCTGGTGGACCCGGTCTCGGCGGCCTCCACGGTCCGCGGCGGCGGCTCCTGCACCAGGAAGGACGTCACCCCGAGGATGACCACGATGATCGCCAGCTCGGCCGCGACGATCCGGCGCAGCGGGCCGGGCGAGTCGTCGTCGGCCCGCTTGCCCACCAGCTTGCGGGAGAAGGCCGCCACACCGATCACCAGCGCCGCGAGACCGATCTTGGCGAGGATCATCCGCCCGTACGTGCTGCTGATCAGCCCGTCGAAGTCGGACACCTCGATCAACGCCTGCACCACCCCGGCGAAGACCAGCACCCCCACCGCGGTCATCGCCCAGCGTGACCAGATCGGGAGGATCGCGCCGAGCTCCCGCCCGGTCGCGCGGGGCAGCAGGAACCCGAAGAGCATCACCAGGCCGCCCACCCAGACGGCCATCGCGCCGAGGTGCAGCGCATCGATCACGACCGACACCCCGGCCACCGGCGAAGCCGTCGGATGGCCGGTCAACGGCCAGGTGGCGAGCGCTGCCACGCCGAGCACGCCGAGCAGCGCCAGATCGAGTCTCGACTCACCGCCACCCGGCCCGTCGAGCAGCGGGCGCAGCAGGAACGCGGCGGCCGTCACCACCCCGAGACGGACCAGCATGACCGCCCCGAACGTGCTGCCGAGCACCTCCCTGACATCACTCACCGTGACGTCGAACAGGCCGGTGCCCAACGTGTACGGCGCCTGCAGCCAGAGGCCGAGCAGGGTGCTGCCGGCGACCAGGCCGATGCCGGTCCAGACCAGCCGGCCGGGCCCGCGCCGGTCCAGCCGGTGCGGCCACAGCAGCGCCAGGACCAGCACCGGGCCGACCAGGAGCACCAGTCCGGCGTACCCCAGATATTTGCCGACCGGGATCAGTGCCTTGACCAGCGGATCCACCGTGACGCTCGCATCGCCGCCGTCCGCCGGAGGCGTCGAGGGCGCGCCCACCGAATAGGTGATCGTGCCCGCCACCGGGTGGCTGTCCGCCGAGGTCACCCGATACGTGATCAGGTACGTCCCGCGGGCGCCGGCCGGGCGCAGCGGGATGGTCACCTCGGCGCCGCTGACCGTCGGGTCGCCCTGATCCGCGCGGGAGCCGTCCGGCGCGAGCACCCGGATCTTGCCGGCGATCAACTGGACCGACTCGCTGAACTTCAGCGTCACCCGGTTGGGCGCATCCGGGACGACGGAGTTGGCCGCCGGATCGCTGCCCACCAGAGCGGCGTGCGCGCTCGCCGGCGCCGCTGCCAGCAGCGACCCGAAGAGTCCGATCAACAGCCCGACCAGCGCTGTCGTCACCCGGCGTCGGTTCATGGTCATGACTGGCATCCCTGCATGGTTCCAGATCGGCACTCGCATAGGGGGAGCGCGTACCATGACGCCTCGTGACGGCAGGCGACGCAGAGACGGACGAGACCACCGCGCTGGCGCTGGCCGCCCGCGACGGCGACCGGGCGGCGCAGGCGGCGTTCGTGCGCGCCACCCAGGCCGAGGTCTGGCGGTTCACCGCCGCGCTGGTCGATCCGGGCGCGGCCGACGACCTCACGCAGGAGACGTTCCTGCGGGCGTTCCGCGCTCTCGACACGTTCGCCGGCCGGTCCAGCGTGCGCACCTGGCTGCTCGGCATCGCCCGCCGTGCCTGCGCCGACCACCTGCGGTCGGTGGTGCGGCGGCGCCGGCTCGACGCCCGGCTCGCGGCGCAGGCCGTCGTCGAGTCGCCGGCGCCCGACCCGGCCCACCGGCTCAGCAGCGCCGACCTGCTCAGCCGCCTCAGTGAGGACCGGCGGACCGCGTTCCTGCTGACCCAGGTGCTCGGCCTGTCGTATGCGGAGGCGGCCGAGGTCGAGTCGGTCCCGGTCGGCACCATCCGCTCCCGGGTGGCCCGGGCCCGCGACGAGCTGATGGACGCCGTGACACAGGCCAGGGCGAGTTAGGACTTCCGCCCCTAGTCCTGTGAAGATGCTGCGAATCACCATGGCCGGGAACCTCAGCGGAACGGACTCCGACTACCCCAAGGTGACCATGGAAACCTCACGGCAGACCCGCATGACGGTCGCGTGGCCTTGGATCGGCACAGCGGCACGGCTCGGCCTCGCCGCGGTCTGGCTGATCGCCGGCGCTCTCAAGGTCGGCGATCTGGCCGCCTCGGCCCGGGCCGTCAACGCGTACCAGGTGATGTCCTACGACACCGCCAAGGTGGTCGGGGCGGTCCAGCCGTTCCTCGAGATCGCGCTCGGCCTGCTCCTGCTGATCGGCCTGTCGACGCGGCTCACCGCCGTCATCTCGGCGCTGCTGCTGGCGGTCTTCGTCGCCGGCATCGCCTCGGCGTGGGCGCGCGGCCTGCGGATCGACTGCGGGTGCTTCAGCAGCGGCGGCGAGCTGGGCCGCGGCGAGAGCACCGCGTACGGCGTGGACATCGCGCGTGATCTGGCGTTCCTGGCGCTCTCCGGGCTCCTGGTGTGGCGGCCCCGTACCCGGTTCTCACTCGACGGCGTCCTCTTGGGGGAGAAATGAGCAAGGGCAAGGACCGCGCGGCCAAGGCGCGGCAGATCGTCGCCGATCAGCGAGCGGCCGAGCGGCGCCGTACCGTGACCCTCTGGACGTCGGTCGCGGTGGTGCTGGTGCTCTTCGTCGCCGGGATCGTCGGCTACACCGTGATGAGCGGCAAGGACGAGGGCAAGCTGGTCACGCCGAGCGTCGCCGTCGACGAGGGCACCGCCTTCGCCGTCGGCAGCGGGCCGGTCGTCGTCGACGTCTACGAGGACTTCATGTGCCCGGCCTGCGGCAACTTCGAGACCACCAGCGGACCCACGCTGAAGAATCTCGCCGGCGCCGGCAAGGTCACCGTCCGGTTCCACCCGGTGGCGATCCTCGACCGGTTCTCCAACGGCACCGAGTACTCCACCCGCGCCGCCGCAGCGTCCGCCGCCGCCGCCCAGGAGGGGAAGTTCACCGAGTTCCACGACGTGCTCTACGCCAACCGGCCGGAGGAGAACAGCGACGGCCTGAGCAACGCCAAGATCATCGAGTTGGCCGCGTCGGTCGGCCTGACCAGCGACACCTTCGTCACCGCGGTGAACGAGGGGACCTACCAGCCGTGGGCCACCAAGGTGACCGAGACGTTCTCCGACCGGCACTACACCGGCACCCCGACGGTCGTCGTCGCCGGGCAGAAACTCGACAACCCGACCACCGAGGCGCTCACCGCGGCCGTCACCAAGGCAGCCGGGTGAGACGGCTCCTCCCCACGATCCTGGCGGTGGCCGGCGCGATCCTCGTGCCGGCCACACCCGCGTCGGCCCACGCCGGCGACGCCACCTCGGTCAGCGACTACCGGGTCGCCGTCACCGGGCTCAGCAGCCCCCTCGACGGCTTGACCGTGCGGGTCGTCGAGGGCGGCGCGCGACTCGAACTCAGCAACGACAGCGACCGCACCGTCGAGATCCTCGGCTACTCCGGCGAGCCCTACCTCGAGGTGCGGCCGGACGGCACCTATGAAAACGTCAACTCGCCGGCCACATATCTCAACCAGACCCTCGGCGGCGAGACACCCGTCCCCGCCACCGCTGCCCCGACCGCCGCGCCCACCTGGCGGCGAGTCTCCGGCGACACCACCGTCCGCTGGCACGACCAGCGCGCCCGCTGGACCGAACCGGCGCCCCCGCCCGCGGTCACCACCGACCCCGGCTCGGCCCACCGCGTGCGCGACTGGGCCATCCCCCTGCGCGACCAGGCACGCACCTTCGAGATCCAGGGCACGATCGACTACGAGCCACCCCCGGCGGCCTGGGCCTGGTGGCTCGGCTCGGCCCTGCTGGGCCTCACCGTCACCCTTCTCGCCCGGCGGTGGCCCAGGTCCGCGGGCCCGCTCGCGTTCCTCGGTGGTTCGATCACCTTGGGGTACGCCCTGACGACCACCCTGGACGGAGCCGGCTGGGCGCCCGTGCCGATCCTCGCCGGACTGCTCGCCTGCGCGGCCCTCCGGTGGCAGCCGCCGTTCTACCTGACCCTGTCCGGATTCATCCTGGCCGCCTTCGCCGGTTTCGGCAGCGCCGACGTCTTCTTCGCCGCCGTCGTCCCGTCCGCCGGGCCCGCCTGGTTCCCCCGGGTCGCCGTGGCCTGCGCGATCGGCGCCGGTGCGGGGCTGGCCCTCACCGGCGTCCTGCGCCTGCGCGCCGCCGTCCCGGAGCCGGTCGCCTAGCTCTCCGGCCTCCCGCGCCGCCGTCGCCCGCCTCACCCCGCGTCGCGCGTCTGCGCGCTGCCGTCGCCGGGCTCTTCCCGCGCCGAGCGTCTGCGCGCCACTGTCGCCGGGCTCTCCCCGCGCGGCGCGTCTGCGCGCCGCCGTCGCCGGACTCTCCCCGCACCGCGCGTCTGCACGCCGCCGCCGCCGGGCTCTCCCCGCACCGCGCGTCTGCACGCCGCCGTCGCCGGGCCGGGGCGCCCGGCTCGCCCCGTGTCCCGCGCCTGCGTGCCGCCGTCGCCGAGCCGGCCGCCCTGGTTTCGTCCTTCGGTCAGACGCCCGCGATGTCGTCGACGTTGACGTTGACGGCCAGGACGTTGAGGCCGTAACCCTGCAGTGCCGCGGTCACCGCCTGCTGGACCGCGGCGGTCACCTCGGCCACCACCCGCCCGGCCTCCAGGACCAGCACCACGGTGACCGTCACATCGCTGCCGGTCACCTTCGCGGTGACGCCGCGGCTGCCGTCGCCGACCTGGTCCAGCCCGACCTTGTCGAGGACGCTGTTGAAGAAGCGGGCCACATCGCCGCCCAGCTCCGCCACCCCCGGCACGGCCTTCGCCGCCGCGACCGTGATCTTCTCGACGACCTCGCTGGAAACCGTGGTGGTGCCCGCCGGGGTCGTGCCGTCCGTAGCCTCGCTCATCGCGCTGATCTCCACTCTCGACGCCTGTGCCGCGCAGCGTACTTCCGCCCGGCGCGCCGGTGCCATCCCGGTCGGCGTGAAATTCTCGCGAAGGCTGTCACTCGATGTGCAGAACACCCTGCGGAACGCCGTTGTTTCCGTTCCCGAACCGCATTCGGATGTGCCGAAAGCCGACTTCCGAATGGCCGTCGAAACGGAATCCACGGGGCTCGATTATTGGCATGAACCATTACGGACACGAGGCGTGAACAATTGCTAACGTTCAGTCACGGCATTACCTGAGGAGGAACGATGCTCGACCATTACGGAGACGAACTCACCCTCCGGCTCTCCGACATCACCCGGACCGGGCTCCTCGACGACGACGCGGCCCTCACCCGGTTCATGCGTGACCTGGTCGACCGTATCGGGATGACGGTCATCGCCGGCCCGCTCGTCGCCACCGAGAACGGACCGCCCGAAAAGGCCGGGAAATCCGCCGTGGTCATCCTCGCCGAATCACACGCGGCCATCCACACCTACCCGCACCTACGCGAGATCTTCGTTGACATCTTCTCCTGCAAACCGTTCCGCGAAGCCGATGTCCTCGACGAATTCCACCGCCTCGTCGGCGACTACCGGATCAGCGAACGCACCCTCACCCGCCGAGGCGAGGAATGGCCCCGCGATCTCGCCGCCGCCCGCGAACTGTGGAGCACACAACGAATCCCCGGATGACCGGCACTATCGTCGGTTCCATGACAGACAACGCGCGCCTCGGCGCCGGCGACGCCGCACCCGACTTCACCCTCCCCACCGACACCGGCGACAGCCTCTCGCTCAAGGACCTGCGCGGGCGCAAAGTCGTGCTGTACGCGTACCCCGCCGCCCTGACACCCGGCTGCACCAAACAGGCCTGCGACTTCCGCGACAACCTCGCCTCCCTGCAGGCCGCCGGATACGAGGTCGTCGGCATCTCCCCCGACAAGCCCGCCAAGCTCGCCAAGTTCCGCGAGCACGACGCCATCACGTTCCCGCTCGTCAGCGACGAGGACAAGAGCACCCTGACCGCCTACGGCGCCTTCGGCGAGAAGCAGCTGTACGGCAAGACCGTCACCGGCGTCATCCGCTCCACCTTCGTCATCGACGAGAACGGCGTGATCGAGCGCGCCCTCTACAACGTCAAGGCCACCGGCCACGTCGCCAAACTGCGTCGTGACCTGGGCCTGGACTGAAAAGTCAGCGGAAAAGCCCCAACTCCGGGCGACCCCGGCCGATGGTGAGAACGACCCGCCCCCGGCAAGCGGAACCCGGACTCACGGCGGCCGTCATGCGGTACCAACCCGCAAGGCGGCCGCCGTGCACGATTTCCCTGGTTTATACGCCGCCCGCCCTACCAGGCCTCACGGCCGGACAAGCCCGCTCCACATCACATTCTCAGCCTCGACCATGCGCATACCAACTTGCTCATTGCCTATCGGCTCCAGTACAGTAGCTACATGCCTAGAGTGAAGTACACCGCCGAAGTCCTGACCGCCGCAGCCGAGCAATCCGCCAGCGTCGCCGGCGTGCTGCGGGTGCTGGGCATCCGACCCTCCGGCGGCGCACATGCCCACATCAGCCGGAAGTTAAAGCGCTTCGGCATCGACACCTCGCACTTCACCGGCAAAGCGCATAACCGCGGTGACCGAGGAGTCTGGAACATGCCTCCACACCAACGCCTTGTGCTCCTCCCGGAGGGGTCTCGCCGCATCCCGGGAAAGCGGCTACGGATCGCACTGCTCCGCATCGGATTACCGGAGCACTGCGAGAAATGTGGATGCGGCACCCATTGGAACGGCCGACCCCTGACACTTCACGTGGATCACATCAATGGTGACTTCCTAGACAACCGCCCACGCAACCTCCGCTTCCTCTGCCCGAACTGTCACAGCCAGACGGCGACCTACGCGAACACCAAACGGCTGCCGGATCAGGGCGACGACGACGTCGTCTTCGACGATGAGGCGGTCACCCCTACCGGGGTTCTCCTGGGCAGACGCCTCCCGCCTCGACAAGAACACCGATCGGATGTGTACATTTATGCCTTCGAGGGGCCGTAGCCCAATTGGCAGCAGGCACACGGTTTAGGTCCGTGACAGTGCGGGTTCGAGTCCCGCCGGCCCTACGAGAACGACGGGTCGTCCACCCGGCCGAGTGGCCTGGTCGACGACCCGTCGGCGTAGCTGGTGGTCAGCAGGAGGACGGGGCCTGTTCGGCGGCGGCCAGGTCGACCAAGGGCTGGTTGGCGGCCGGGGGCTCGGCGCTCGGGGCCGTGGTGGACTCCGGGAGCGCGGCGGCCGGGGTCGCCGACGTGGACGGGGCCGCTGACTTCGTGGTCTTGGCGGGGGCGGAGGTGGTGGTCTTCGCCTTGGGGGCGGTGGCCTTCTCGACCGTGGCGACCGTGGTGGAGCCGCCGGTGATGCGGGTGCTGGTCTTCTGGACGGTTCCGGGGGACATCTTCACGCCGGTTACGGTGGCCGTGTTGCCGTACACATCGGTGATCTTGATTTTGAAGGGTCCGGGACCTGCCCCGGCGTCGATGAGCCAGTAGTTGTAGTCGGTGCGGTGGGCGCTCTTGAAGCTGCCGCCGCCGCTGGCGACCTTGACCGACGCGAGCAGGTTGGCGTGGTTGTCGATGCGGGCCGCGAACCAGTACTGGGAGGCGCCCTCCTTGATCCGCACGCTGATGCCGGCGGGGGTGGCCGGGTTCGTGACCAGCTTGTACTTGATCGGGATGATGCCGTCGATCTCGTTGCCGATCTTCTTGAACGCGGTGCGGCTCAGGTCGAGGTGGCCGGCGGGGCATTCGGGGCAGGAGTCGAAGACCTTGACGCGGACCTTGCCCTTGGGGCCGGTGACGTCGAGGTAGGCGCCGCAGGAGGCGGCCTCGGAGTACTCGGAGGGGCCGAGCGCGACGTAGAGGTCGTCGGCGGGGACCTCGAGGGAGCAGTTGCCGGAGGTGCCGGCGAGGTCGTAGAAGGTGGCCTTGCCGGTTTTCTGGGTGGTGCTCGGTGGGGCGGCGCAGGCCGATCCGCCGTTCGTCAGGAGCATGGCGACGCCGAGGACGGCGGCGAGGACGGCGGCGCCGCCGGCGGCGAGCCATCGGGCGCTGAGCGGGGATCGATGAGCACTCACGACCTGGCATCCTGGTCGCCCGACCGGGGTGGGGGCAAATCTTCTAAGACTCTCCTAAGACGCCGTCACTCTGCACGGTGACCTGGTCACCGACGTGGAGGTGGCCGGTCTGGCCGGCGGTGAGGTCGGGGATGAGGTTGACGGCGAAGAGGAGGCCGTTGCTGAAGCGGCGGTGGCGGCCGAGGACGTGCAGTGGCTGGCGGCCGGTTTCGCCGGTCTCCTGGTCGATGGTGGTGACGCGGCAGCGGTCGCAGGGTTTGGCGACGCGGAAGGTGACGTCGCCGAGGTGCAGGCGGTGGCCGATCCAGTCGTCCTCGGCCCAGGCGGGGGCGCCGTCGATGACGATGTTGGGGCGGAAGCGGTGGATGGGGACGGGGTCGTCGCCGCTTTCGGTGAGCCAGTCGTTGACGGCGTCGAGGGAGGCGGTGTTGGCGAGCAGGACGGGGTAGCCGTCGGCGAGGTTGACGCGGTCGCCGGGCCGGGCGAAGTCGGGGATGGTGCGGGTGGTGGGGTCGGCCTGCCAGACGAGGCTCGCGTCGCGGCCGAGGAAGGCGGTGACCCAGGCGGTGTCGGCGATGCGGGCGGGGATGTGGGGTTTGTTGCGGAAGATGCGGACCTGGGTCTTCGGGCCGTCGGCGGGTTCGGCGAGGTCGAGGCCGGGCATGCCGGGGGCGCTGAGGTGGAGGCCGCCGGGGCGGGGGCGGGCGGTCAGCTGGGTGAGGGTGGCGCTTTCGCGCTGGGTGATGCCGACGCCGTCGGCGTCGACGATCATCCAGCGGCGGTCGGTGGCGAGGCCCCACGGTTCGACGGCGGCTTCGTCGTGGTCAAGGCGGTGGCAACCCTTGACGGGGTACGTGTGGAGCGAGCTGATCCGCATGCCGGCAAGCCTGTCACAGTGCCGTCGGGGGTGGGGGTGCCCGAGCGCCCGGTCGGGTGTTGATCGGCCGTGGAGTCTGGTTTTCTGAAAGTAATTATGCATAAGCTGCTGGGGTGAATGACGGAGCGGTCAAGACGGCCGGGCGGGTGCTGGATCTCTTCCAGGGCGCGCGCCTCACCCCCACCCAGCGGCGCATCGCGCACAGCCTGGTCGAGCACGCGGCGAAGGCGGCGTATCTGTCCGCTGCCGAGGTGGCCGAGCTGGCCGGGGTGAGTCAGCCGTCGGTGACCCGGTTCGCGATGGCGCTGGGCTATTCGGGTTATCCGGCGCTGCGCCGGGAGCTGCGGGCGCTGACCGCGGACGCGCCGGCCGAGCCGGCGGCGCGCAACGCGATGCAGCGTGCGGTGCATGCGGAGACCGAGCACTTGCGGCGGCTCGCGGAGCAACTGCACGACCCCGAGGAGGTACGGAGGGCTGCCGCCCTGCTGATCGGGAGCCGTCCCCTGCCGGTCCTGGGCCTGCGGGCCGCGGCGCCGCTGGCGGCGTACTTCGGGTATTTCGCGGCCAAGGTGTTCCCGGGGGTGCGGGTGCTCGACGGCGGGGGGACGAGCCTGCTGGACCGGCTCGATCAGGCCCGCGCGGACGGAGCCGGTGCGATGCTGGCGATCGTGCTGCCCCGCTATCCGCGTGAGTCGGTGGAGGCCGTCCGTGAGGCCCGGGCGGCGGGGCTGTCGGTGGTCGCGATCACCGATTCGGCGGTGAGCCCGGTGGCCGAGCACGCCGATGTGGTGCTGCCGGCCGCGGTGGGCACGCAGCTGGTGTTCGACCTGCACACCGGCCCGATGGCGATGGCCATGGTGCTGTTGCAGGCGATGTGCGACGCGGCCCCGGAGCCGGTGCAGCGCCGGCTCGAGGAGTTCGAGGCCACTGCCGCCCGCCGGCACATTTTTCTCGCGTAGAGCGTTGTGGGAGGAGACGAGGATGTCGGAGATCCGGGCGCCGCGCGGTACGGCGTACACCGCTCAGGGTTGGCCGCAGGAGGCCGCCAAGCGGATGTTGATGAACAACCTGGACCCGGAGGTGGCCGAAAGGCCGCAGGATCTGGTGGTTTACGGCGGGACCGGCAAGGCGGCGCGGGACTGGCCGTCGTTCCACGCGATCGTGCGTGAGCTGGATGCGCTGAAGGGCGACGAGACGCTGCTCGTGCAGTCGGGCAAGCCGGTCGGGGTGCTGCGGACGCACGAGTGGGCGCCGCGGGTGCTGATCGCGAACTCGAACCTGGTCGGCGACTGGGCGACGTGGCCGGAGTTCCGCCGGCTGGAGCAACTGGGCCTGACCATGTACGGGCAGATGACCGCCGGTTCGTGGATCTACATCGGCACGCAGGGGATCCTGCAGGGCACGTATGAGACGTTCGCCGCGGTGGCCGCCAAGAAGTACGGCGGCGACCTGGCCGGGACGCTGACGCTGACCGGCGGCTGTGGTGGCATGGGTGGCGCGCAGCC
Source organism: Actinoplanes philippinensis (assembly GCF_900113015.1). GTDB lineage: Bacteria > Actinomycetota > Actinomycetes > Mycobacteriales > Micromonosporaceae > Actinoplanes > Actinoplanes philippinensis. The sequence continues at coordinate 25,823 of NZ_FONV01000015.1, read as the reverse complement.
GCTCGCGGTGACCATGAACGGTGGCGTCTGCCTGATCGTGGACGTGGACCGGACCCGCCTGCAGCGCCGTGTCGACACCCGCTATCTGGACGTGATCGCCGGCTCGCTGGACGAGGCCGTGTCGGTGGCGCTGGCGGCCAAGGCGGAGCGCAAGGCGCTGTCGGTGGGTGTGGCGGGCAACGCCGCGGAGGTGTTCCCGGCCCTGCTGGCGCGGGGTGTCGAGATCGACATCGTGACCGACCAGACCAGCGCGCACGACCCCCTCAGCTACCTGCCGGTCGGTGTCGAGCTGGCCGACATGGCCGAGTACGCGCGGGTGAAGCCGGAGGAGTTCACCGACCGGTCGCGGGTGAGCATGGCGAAGCAGGTCGAGGCGATGGTCGGGTTCCAGGACGCCGGGGCCGAGGTGTTCGACTACGGCAACTCGATCCGTGGTGAGGCGAAACTGGCGGGGTACGAGCGGGCGTTCGACTTCCCCGGGTTCGTGCCGGCGTACATCCGGCCGTTGTTCGCCGAGGGCAAGGGGCCGTTCCGGTGGGCGGCGCTCTCCGGGGATCCGGCGGACATCGCGGCCACCGACCGGGCGGTGCTGGAGCTGTTCCCGGAGAACGACCCGCTGGCCCGGTGGATCCGGATGGCCGGGGAGCGGGTCGCGTTCCAGGGGCTGCCGTCGCGGATCTGCTGGCTGGGGTACGGCGAGCGGGACCGGGCCGGGGTGCGGTTCAACGACATGGTGGCGCGTGGTGAGGTGAGCGCGCCGATCGTGATCGGGCGGGATCATCTGGACGCCGGGTCGGTGGCGTCGCCGTATCGGGAGACCGAGGCGATGCTCGACGGCTCCGACGCGATCGCCGACTGGCCGCTGCTGAACGCGCTGGTCAACACGGCGTCCGGGGCGAGCTGGGTGTCGATTCACCACGGTGGCGGGGTGGGCATCGGGCGCAGCATCCACGCCGGTCAGGTGTGTGTGGCCGACGGGTCCGCGCTGGCCGGGCAGAAGATCGAGCGGGTGCTGACCAACGACCCGGCGATGGGTGTGCTGCGGCACGTCGACGCCGGCTACGAGTCGCACTCGGCCGGTGGCGTGCGGATCCCGATGGCCCGATGAGCGATTTCGGGAAGCTGTGGGCGGAGATCTCGCCGATCGGGCGGGCCGGCAGCGGCGGTTATCTGCGGTTCGCGTTGACCGAGCCGGAGCTGACGCTGCGGGACTGGTTCCGGGGGCAGGCCGCGCAGCGGGACATGACGGTCACCGACGACGGGAACGGGAACCTGTTCGCGTGGCGGGGTGAGCCGTGGGCGCCGGGGACCGTGCTGACCGGGTCGCATTTCGACTCGGTGCCGCACGGGGGCGGTTACGACGGTCCGCTGGGGATCGTGAGCGCGTTCCTGGCCGTGGACCGCATTCCGGCGGATCGCAACGTCGGGATCGCGGCGTTCGTCGAGGAGGAGGGGGCGCGTTTCGGCGTACCCTGCCTGGGGTCTCGGCTTTTGACCGGGGTGATGGATCCGTCTCGGGCCGCCGCCCTGACCGACCGGGACGGCATCTCGTTCGCGGAGGCGCTCGGCGCCGAGCCCACCGGCGCGGACGCCCGGGTCGGCCGGCTCGCGGCGGTCGTCGAGCTGCACATCGAACAGGGTGTGGCGCTGTCCGAGCCGGTGGGGGTGGCCAGCGCGATCTGGCCGCACGGCCGGTGGCGGATGGACTTCGCGGGCGTCGGTGACCACGCCGGCACCACCCGGATGACCGACCGGCACGACCCGATGCTGACCTTCGCCCACACGGTGCTGGCGGCGAACGAGGAGGCCCGGCTCTCCGGGGCGCACGCCACCGTGGGCCGGGTCCAGGTCGAGCCGAACGCCACCAACGCCATCCCGTCGCTGGTCCGCGGCTGGCTGGACGCCCGCGCCGCGGACACCGGCACCCTCGGCCGGGTCGTCGACGCGGTGGTGAAGTCGGCGACCGAGCGGGCCGGGCGGGACGGCACCACACTGTCGGTGACGCCCGAGTCGGTGACCGCGGAGGTGGCCTTCGACACGGCGCTGGCGGCCCGTCTGAGCGCGCTGCTCGACGACGCGCCGATCCTGCCGACCGGCGCCGGGCACGACGCCGGGGTGCTCTCCGCGCACGTGCCGACGGCGATGCTGTTCGTCCGCAACCCGACCGGTGTCTCGCACTCCCCGGCCGAGCACGCGTCCGACGCCGATTGCGAGGCCGGTGTCGAAGCCCTGGCCCGGGTGCTGGAGGACCTCACATGAGGTCGGTCTTCCACGCCCGGCACGCCTGGATCGGCGACGGCGTGGCCGAGGACGTGCGGATCGAGATCGAGAACGGCCGGTTCACCACGGTCACGCCGGGTGCGCCGGTCGACGGTGAGCCGCTGCCCGGTCTGGTGCTGCCCGGCCTCGCGAACGCGCACTCGCACGCCTTCCACCGGGCGCTGCGCGGCCGTACCCACAGCGGCCGGGGCAGTTTCTGGACGTGGCGGGAGCAGATGTACGCGGTCGCGGCGACCCTCGACCCGGACGGCTATCTGGCGCTGGCGCGGGCCGTCTACGCCGAGATGGCGCTGGCCGGGATCACCTGCGTCGGCGAGTTCCACTACCTGCACCACGCTCCCGGCGGGGTGCGGTACGCCGACCCGAACGCGATGGGCGCGGCGCTGATCGCGGCCGCCGACGAGGCCGGCATCCGGATCACCCTGCTCGACACGCTCTACCTGACCGCCGGCGTGGACGGCGCGCCCCTGCAGGGCGTGCAGGAACGGTTCGGCGACGGCGACGCCGCCGCCTGGGCCGATCGGGTCGGCGCGCTGAGCCCGTCACCGCACGCGGTCCTCGGGGCGGCGATCCATTCGGTACGCGCGGTGCCCGCCGACCAGCTTGCCGAACTCGCCGGGCGGGCCCCGCTGCACGTGCACCTCTCCGAGCAGCGGGCCGAGAACGATCAGTGCCGGGCGGTGCACGGCTGCACCCCGGCGGAGCTGCTCGACCGGCACGGGGTCCTCGGGCCCGGCACCACCGCGATCCACGCCACCCACCTCACCGACGGTGACGTCAAGCTGCTCGGCGACAGCGGCACCGGCGTCTGCTTCTGTCCCACCACCGAACGCGATCTGGCCGACGGCATCGGACCGGCCCGCCGGCTCGCCGACGCGTACGTGCCGCTCAGCCTCGGCAGCGACAGCAATGCGGTGATCGACCCGTTCGAGGAGATCCGCGGGCTGGAGATGAACGAACGGCTGGCCAGCGAGAGCCGCGGCCATTTCCCGGCCGCGTCGCTGGTCGCCGCGGCGACGGCGCACCGGGCCCTCGGCTGGGACGACGCCGGCGCCATCGCTCCCGGCCTGCGCGCCGACCTGGTGGCGGTTTCTCTTTCCACGGTACGGACCACCGGCGCCCACCCGTCGCAGGCGGTCCTCGCCGCCACCGCCGCCGACGTCACGCACGTCATCTCCGGCGGCCGGCGGATCGTCGCCGACGGTGTGCACACGCTCGTCGACGTCCCCCGAGAACTGGCGAAGGTGCTCCGATGAGTCTGCTCGTCACCAACATCGGTGAGCTGGTCACCAACAGCGACCGCCGGCTCGGGCTGGCCCGCGACATGGCGGTGGTGACCGAGAACGATCGGATCGCCTGGGTCGGGCCCGCGCACCGTGCCCCGGCCGCCGACGACATCCTCGACGTGGACGGCGCGGCGGTGCTGCCCGGTTTCGTCGACAGCCACACCCACCTCGTCTTCGCCGGGGACCGGGCGGCCGAGTTCGCGGCGCGGATGGCCGGCGAGCCCTACACCGGCGGCGGGATCCGCACCACGGTCGGGGCGACCCGGGCGGCGCCGGACTCCGTGCTGCGCGACAACACCACCCGGCTGGTCACCGAGATGCGGCGGCAGGGCACCACCACGATCGAGATCAAGAGTGGGTACGGACTGAACGTCGACGACGAGGTCCGGTCCCTGCGGATCGCGGCCGAACTGACCAGCGAGACCACCTTCCTCGGGGCACACGTGGTGCCCGCCGAACACGCCGGCGACCCGTGGAAGTACGTCGGCCAGGTCGTCGGGCCGATGCTGGCGGCCGCCCGGCCGTACGCCAAATGGATCGACGTGTTCTGTGAACGCGGCGCCTTCGACGAGGACCAGGCCCGCACCGTTCTCGCCGCCGGACAGGCCGCCGGACTCGGGCTGCGCGTCCACGGCAACCAGCTCGGTCCCGGGCCGGGCGTACGGCTCGCCGTCGAGATGGGCGCCGCCAGCGTCGACCACTGCACACACCTCGACGACGCCGACGTGGACGCGCTCGCCTCCACCGCGATCGACTGCATGTGCGCCGACGGCGGACACTCCACCACGGTCGCCACCCTGCTGCCCGGCGCCGAATTCTCCACCCGCTCCCCCTACCCGGACGCGCGGCGGCTGCTCGACGCGGGAGTCACCGTCGCTCTCGCCACCGACTGCAATCCCGGGTCGTCGTACACCTCCTCGATGCCCTTCTGCATCGCCCTCGCCGTCCGCGAGATGCGGATGACCCCGGCCGAGGCGGTATGGGCGGCAACCGCCGGCGGCGCACACGCGCTGCGCCGCGACGACGTCGGCCGGATCACGGTCGGCGCCCGCGCCGACCTGATCGTCCTCGACGCGCCCTCCCACCTGCACCTGGCCTACCGGCCGGGTGTTCCCCTGATCCGTTCCGTCCTGCACAACGGAGTGCCGCAATGATCGTCACCGTCCATTCCACCGGCGTCTCCCCGGCCGACGTCATCGCCGTCGCCCGCTCCGGCGCCGGTTCCGCTTTCACCACCGCGGGCGGTTCCGCCTTCACCACCGCGGGCGGTTCCGCCTTCACAACCGCGGGCGGTTCCGCCTTCACCACCGCAGCCGACGGCCCCGGTTCCGCCCTCACCTCCGCAGCCGACGGCCCCGGTTCCACCCTCACCTCCGCAGCCAGCAGCCCCGGCGCTACCTCTACCTCCGCAGCCAGCAGCTCCGGCGCGGCGGGCGGCTCCCGCCCAACGGACGCCTCCCGCCCCACAGGCACCTCCGGCGCAGCGGGCGGCTCCGGCCCGGCGGGCGGCTCCGGCCCGGCGGGCGGCTCCGGCCCGGCGGGCGGGCCGGTTCGGGTCGAGATCTCGGCTGAAGCCGTTGCGGCCATGGCCACCAGCCGGGCCATCGTCGACGGGATCGAAGCCTCCGGGCGGCCCGTCTACGGCGTTTCCACCGGATTCGGCGCCCTCGCCGGCACCTCCATCGAACCGGCCCGCCGCGCCGAACTGCAGCACGCCCTGATCCGTTCGCACGCCGCCGGCATCGGCGCGCCCATGCCCCGCGAGGTGGTACGGGCGATGATGCTGCTGAGGGTGCGTTCGCTGGCACTCGGCCGTTCCGGGGTCCGCCCGGCCCTCGCCCAGGGCCTGGTCGACCTGCTCAACCACGACATCACGCCGTGGGTGCCGGAACACGGATCGCTCGGCGCCTCCGGCGACCTGGCCCCGCTCGCGCACTGTGCCCTCGTGCTGCTCGGCGAGGGTTGGGTGCTGGCCAAGGACGGCTCGCGGATCGCCGGTGCGGAGGCTCTGCGCAGCGCCGGGCTGAACCCGCTCGACCTGGCCGCCAAGGAGGGGCTGGCGCTGATCAACGGCACCGACGGCATGCTGGGCATGCTGCTGCTGGCGATCTCCGACGCCCGTCACCTGTTCACCATGGCCGACGTGACAGCGGCCCTGGCCATCGAGGCGATGCTCGGATCGGACCGGCCGTTCCTGCCCGAGCTGCACGAGATCCGCCCGCACCCCGGACAGGCCGCCTCGGCCGCGAACATCCACCGGCTGCTGCAGGGCTCGGCGATCATGGACTCGCACCGGGACGACCTGGCACACGCGGTGCAGGACGCATACTCGATGCGGTGTGCCCCGCAGGTGGCCGGCGCGGCCCGCGACACGCTCGACTTCGCCGCGCTGCTGAGCTCCCGGGAACTGGTGTCGGTGGTCGACAACCCGGTCGTGCTGCCGGACGGGCGGGTCGAGTCGACCGGCAACTTCCACGGCGCGCCGCTCGGGTTCGCCGCCGATTTCCTGGCCATCGCCGCGGCCGAGGTCGGCGCCATCGCGGAACGCCGGGTCGACCGCCTGCTCGACGTCACCCGCTCCCGGGAGCTGCCACCGTTCCTCTCCCCCGATGCGGGCGTCAACTCCGGTCTGATGATCGCCCAGTACACCGCGGCCGGGATCGTCGCCGAGAACCGCCGGCTCGCCTCCCCGGCGTCGGTGGACTCGCTGCCGACCAGCGGCATGCAGGAGGACCACGTGTCGATGGGGTGGGCCGCCGCCAAGAAGCTGCGGACCGTCCTGGACAACCTGACCAGCCTGCTCGCCGTGGAGCTGCTCTCCGCTGTCCGTGGCCTGCAGCTGCGTGCCCCGCTGAGCCCGTCGGCCGCCGGGCGGGCCGCGCTGGCCGCTGTAGCGCCGTTCGCCGGCGAACCGGGGCCGGACCTCTTCCTGGCCCCGATCCTCGAACAGGCCCGCGCCGTCGTCGCCGGTCCGGACCTGCGCGCCGCGATCGAGGCTGAGGTCGGCCCGCTCAGCTGACCATCCCGCCGGCCGCCGATCGTGGCCCGCTGATCCCCGCAACCGGTGGTGGCTCATGCCGGATCGGCGGGCCGGGCAGGCCCGGCAGGCCGGGCAGGCTCGGCGGGCTCGGCGGGCTCGGCGGGCTCGGCGGGCTCGGCGGGCTCGGCGGCGATGATCAACTCGGGGACGGCTCGTACGGTGACCGCCACCGAGATCAGCGTGAGCAGGCCGCCGGCGATGATCGCCGGGCGTGGGCCGATCCATGCGCCGGCGGCGCCGTGCAACAGGTTCGCCAGTTGTGGGCCGCCGGTCAGCACCACGGTCAGCAGGCCTTGGACCCGTCCGCGCAGCGCGTCGTCGGTGTGCGCCTGGGTGATCGCGTTGCGATGGGTGCTCAGCACGAAATTGACCGCGCCACCGAGCACCAGGGCAGGCAGCGCCAGCCACAATCGGGTGGTCAGGCCGAGCAGGACGACGGTTGCGCCCCAAGCGAGCGCGGCGGCGGCCATCGCCCGGCCGGACCGACGGATCCGGGTGAACGTGCCGGAGAGGAGCCCCGCCGCGATCACCCCGGCCGGGTAGGCGGCGTAGAACAGGCCCAGCACCGGGCCACCGCCGGCCGCATCGCCGTAGGTGTCGCGGGCCAGCTCCGGAAAGAGCACGACCGGCATGCCCAGCACCATGGCGGCGAGGTCAACCGCCAGGACCGCCATCAAAAGGCGGCTCGTCCGCAGATGCCGAAGACCATCGCGGAGACCACCATTGCCCCGCGCCGTCGACAACCCGGGACGGTCACCGCCCCGCCCGGAGCGGCCATCGTCCCGCCCAGAGCGGCCACTCAGCAGCAGCGCGCTTCGGGTCGGACGGGCTGGGGGTATCGGGGGCATCGCGGGCAGTCGGTGCACGGCGAGGAGAACGGCCAGGAGGGCTATCGCGTCGCAGAGGTAGAGGGTGTTCAGGCCGGCGCGTGGGATGAGCAGGCCGCCCAGGAGTGGGCCCAGGATCCAGCCGCCGTAGCGGACCAGGGAGTTCAGGCTGTTGCCGGCGGCCAGCAGGTCCGGTGGCAGCAGGCGGGGCAGGACCGCGCCCACGATGGTGGAGATCGCTCCGAAAGTCAGGCCCTGGCAGGTCACCAGGGCCAGCAGGATCGGCAGCGGACCGTCGAGGGTGGCGTGGGCCCACAACGCCGCATACGTCATGGCGAGACCGGACTGTGCCGCCAGCAGGACCACCCGCCGGTCCCAGCGGTCGGCCAGCGTGCCGGCGGTCAGCGCGCCGATCACCAGGCCGGCGAACGACAGCACCGCCGAGCCGCCGAGCGCGGCGGACGAGCCGGTCTTCGCATACAGCTGGGCCGGGACCGCGACCACACTGAACGAGCCGCCGACCGCTGTCACCAGCGACGCCGCCCACCAGCGACGGAACGCCGGAACGGCCAGTGGGCGACGGTCAGTGAGGGCCGCCCTCACGCGGCGACCACGTCGGCGACCACCGCCGCGACGTTGTCGTCGGCACCGGCCGCATAGGCGCGGGCGATCAGCTCGTCGAGCACTTGCCGTGGGTCTCCCGGGCCGGTCAGCACCGTATGGAGATCGCCGGCGGGGACGGCCGCGGACAGGCCGTCGGAGCACAGCAGATAACAGTCACCGACCGCGGCCTCGTGCACCGACAGATCGGCCTCCGCTCCGGCCGGGCCGGTCAGCGCCCGGACCAGCAGGGACCGCTGTGGGTGGGTGTCGGCCTCCGCCTCGCTGAGCCGGCCCTGATCGACGAGGGACCGCACATAGGTGTGATCGGTGGTGATCAGGCTCATCGCACCGCCCCGCAGGCGGTAGGCGCGGGTGTCGCCGATGTGGGCGAGCGCGAGCTGTGACCCGGACCAGAGCATCGCGGTGAGGGTGGTCGCCGCCTCGCCCTCGATCGCTCCGACCGCCCGGCCGGCGTCGCGGACCGCCTCGGCGAGCGCGCCGAGCAGATCCTCGGCCGGCACCGAGACCGTCTCCAGTGGTTTCAGCGCGTCGACCGCGGCCGCGCTCGCGCGGTTACCGGCGCCGCCACGCACCCCGTCGGCCACCGCCATCAGCCGTGGCCCGGCATAGGCGGTGTCCTCGTTGCTGTCCCGCACCGGGCCGGCCTCGGACCGTGCCGCGTAGCGGATCCCCAGAGCTCCCATCGCGCTGCCCCTCCCGGAGAGGTGGTCGACGAGGAAGGTGGCGAGCCGGCCCCGGTCGGCGGTCTCCGCCAGCACCCGCTGCCAGTAGGCGTCGACCTCGGCGGCTGCCTCGACGGCGGGCAGATCGCAGATCCGCCGGATCGTCGCGAGCGGCATGCCGAGCCGGCGCAGCCAGGCGATCAGGCGGGCCTGGTCGAGCTGCTCCGGCGCGTAGAGCCGATAGCCGGAGCCGTCGTCGACCGCGGCCGGCCGCAGCAGACCCAGCTCGTCGTAGAGCCGCAGCGCCTTCGGCGACAGCCGGGCCGCCCGGGCGAACACGCCGATCGTCAGCAGCTCGGGCACCGTGCCTCCCACCCCCGTGTCCTCGTGCCGGCCACCCCGGCCGGCTCCGACGATGCTGGGCCCTGCCCCAAGGGGAAGGTCAAGCCAGCTCCCAGAGAGCGCTGATCGGGACCGCGCGCATCCGGTCGCCGAACGGCAGGGTGCTCGCCCCGGTGTAGAGCACAATGCCGGCGATCAGGTCGTCGCCGAGACGGTCGGCGATCCGGCGCAGGCCCGCGAAGTCGTCGGAGCGGACCGTGGAGGCGGCCTTGACCTCGATGGCCACGACCTGGCGCTGCCTGTTCTCCAGAATGACGTCGACCTCGACCTTGTTGTGGTCGCGGTAATGATGGAGGTCGACCGTCTCCCGCGACCAGGTGGCCTGACGGGCCAGCTCGGACACGACGAAACCCTCCAGCAGCGGCCCGAGCGGCTGTCCCGGGCGCAGCAGCGCGTGCGCGTCGACGGCGAGTTGCTGGGCCGCGATGCCCGAGTCGACGAAGACGAGTTTCGGCGCGTGGGTGACCCGGCTGCCCAGGTTGCGGGACCAGCCGGGGATCCGCTTGATCAGGTAGACCTCTTCGAGCAGCTGCATGTAGCGGGCGATGGTGGGGCGGCTCAGGCCCAGCTCGGACTCCAGCGCGCCGGGCGCGATCAGCGACGCCGAGCGGGCGGCCAGCAGGCGGATCAGCGTCCGCAGCTGGGGCGCCTGCTCGATCCGGGCCAGCTCGCGCACGTCCCGATCGATCAGCGCCTGCACGTAGCCGTCCAGGAACCGGCCGCGGCGGCGGGCGTCGGCCCGGGTGACCGCCTCCGGGAGCCCGCCGCGGACGATGCGGCTCGCGTAGTCGGCGCGGGTCGCCGTGGACTCGTGCCGCACGTCGGGGCCGAGCCGGAAGACCGCGTCGATGAAACCGTCCGGCGTGCCGTCGATCTCGCCCTGGGAGAACGGCCACAGCTCGACCGTCTCCATCCGGCCGGGCAGCGCGTCCGGCGCGGCGCGCAGGCCGAACAGGCTCGACGAGCCGGTCAGCAGGAAACGGCCGGGGCGCGGGTCCTCGTCCACCGACACCTTGATGGCCAGCAGCAGGTCGGGGACACGCTGGATCTCGTCGATCACCATGAGCTCGTCGAAGGCGACGAAGCCGGACGGGTCGGCTCGCGCGGCGGCCCGGTCCTGCTCGCGGTCGAGGTCGCGGCGCTCGGCGGCGCGATCGCCGGCGGTCAGGCGCACCAGTGTGCTCTTGCCACTCTGCCGGGCGCCGCTGACGAGCACGACGCGGGTGTCCGCCAGGGCGGCCGCGATGAGCTGCTCGGCGTGTCTCGGGCGCAGGCCGGAGGGGTCCACCGGCCCCACGCTACCGGGTCCGGCTTGAGTTCCGCGAGGGCCCGGCTTACGTTGCGCGAGAGCCAGGCTTACGTTCCGCGAGAGTTGAGCTTTCGATCCGCGGGATGTCGGCTTTCGGTTCGCGACAGGTCGGCCTTCGATGTGCGAGCCGGTCGCCACCGGGGTTCCGGTGGCCGCCGTCGATACGGGAGGCTCGGAGCATGATTCATCGTCATTCCGGGCTCGTGTTCGCCGGGCACACTCTGGCCGTACCCCTGAATCATGCGGATCCGGACGGACCGCGCATCGAGATCTTCGCGCGGGAGGTGCGCGAGGCCGGGGTCGCTGCCGAAGGCAGGCCGTTTCTGCTCTACCTGCAGGGTGGGCCGGGGAACCGGTCGCCGCGGGATCTGCCGGTGTGGCTGCGGCGGGCGGCGCGGGACTACCGGGTGGTGCTGCTCGACCAGCGGGGCACCGGGCGCAGCACGCCGCTGACCCGGCAGACGCTGGCTGGGGTGGAGGATCAGGCGGGCTATCTGGCGCACTTCCGGGCGGACAGCATCGTGGCCGACGCCGAGCTGCTGCGCGCCCATCTGGCGGGCGACCGGCCGTGGAGTGTGCTGGGGCAGAGTTTCGGCGGGTTCTGCGCTGTCAGCTACCTCAGCTTCGCGCCGCACGGGCTCCGCGAGGTGATCATCACGGGTGGCCTGCCGGGGCTGACGGCGACCGCGGAGGACGTCTACCGGGCCGCCTATCCGCGGGTGCTGGCGCACAACGAGCGGTATTTCGAGCGGTATCCGGAGGACGAGGCGATCGCCCGGCGGGTCGTCGACGCGCTGCGGGACCAGGACGCCCGGCTGCCCGCCGGGGACCGGCTCACCCCGCGCCGGTTCCAGACGCTCGGCATCCACCTCGGGTCGAACGCTCGTTTCGACTCGCTGCATCACCTGCTGGAGGAGGCGTTCGCCGGCGACGACCTGTCGGAGCTGTTCCTGCGGCGGGTGGACGCCGCGGTCTCCTTCGTCGAGCAGCCGCTGTTCGCGGTGCTGCACGAGGCGATCTACGGGCAGGGCGCGGCCACCGGGTGGGCGGCGCACCGGGTCCGTGACGAGTTCCCGGCCTTCGACCTGGACGCCGGTGGGCCGGTCCGGTTCACCGGGGAGATGATCTACCCCTGGCTGTTCGAGGAGGACCCGGCCCTGGTGCCGCTCGCCGGCGCGGCGGCCCGGCTGGCCACGAAGGCCGACTGGGCGCCGCTCTACGATCTCGACCGGCTGGCCGCCAACGAGGTGCCGGTGGCGGCCGCCGTCTACTTCGACGACATGTACGTGGACCGGGACATGTCGCTGGCCACCGCGCGTCACATCCGCAACGTGCGGCCGTGGGTGACCAACGAGTACGCCCATGACGGCCTCGGACGCGACGAACGTGTCCTCGACCGCCTCCTCACCATGGTCAAGGATTAGCGGGGCAGCTCCTTGGCGATCACCTTGGCCAGCTCGCGGAACGCCTTGCCACGGTGGCTGATGGCGTCCTTCTCCGCGGGGCTGAGCTCGGCATTCGTACGCTCCTGGCCGTCCCCGACGAAGATCGGGTCGTAACCGAAACCGCCCTCGCCGCGCCGGCTGCGCAACAGCCGGCCGGTCTGGCGGCCCTCCACCAGGTGCTCGCGCCCGTTCGGCAGGACCAGCGCCGCGGCGCAGACGAACGCCCCGCCCCGATGCTCGTCGCCCACGTCGGAGATCTGCGCCAGCAGCAGGTCGAGGTTGGCGTCGTCCTTGCCGTCGCCGCTCGTGCCGGACCAGCGGGCGCTGAAGACGCCGGGCATGCCGTTCAACGCGTTGACCGCGATGCCGGAGTCGTCGGCGACCGTGGGCAGACCGGTACGCTTCGCGCCCTCGCGGGCTTTGATCAGCGCATTCTCCCCGAAGGTGAGGCCGGTCTCCGGCACGTCGGGGTAGCCCGGGAAGTCGCCCAGACCAGCGAGCTCGATCTGGGCGACACCGAGGGCGGCGTCGAGGATGCGCTGCAGTTCGACGAGCTTCTTCTTGTTGCCGGTTGCCAGGAGAAGCCGTGCGCTCACGCGGCCAGCGCCTTCTGCTGCAGGATCGCCAGGTCGGCGCAGCCCTGCACACCGAGGTCGAGCATCGCGTCGAGCTGGGCCCGGCGGAACACGCCGTTCTCCCCCGTGCCCTGGACCTCGACGAAGTCGCCCGCGCCGGTGCACACCACGTTGAGGTCGACCTCGGCCGAGACGTCCTCCTCGTAGTCGAGGTCGAGGCGCGCCTCACCGTTGTGCATGCCGACGCTGACCGCCTGGATCGAGGTGTGCAGCACCTTGTCGATCTTGCCAGCCAGCGACTTGCGCTCGGCCAGCCAGGTGACGGCGTCGTACAGCGCCACATAGGCCCCGGTGATCGCGGCCGTACGTGTACCCCCGTCGGCCTGGAGCACGTCGCAGTCGAGGACGATCGAGTTCTCCCCGAGCGCCTTCAGGTCGATGCACGCGCGCAGGCTCCGGCCGATCAGCCGGGAGATCTCCTGCGTACGCCCACCGATCTTGCCCTTGACACTCTCCCGGTCGCCGCGGGTGTCCGTGGCCCTGGGCAACATCGCATACTCAGCGGTGAGCCAGCCGAGCCCGGAGCCCTTGCGCCAGCGGGGCACCCCCTCGGTGACGCTCGCGGTGCACAGCACCCGGGTGTTTCCGAACTCCACCAGCACCGAACCTTCGGGGTGGATACTCCAGCGCCGGGTCAGCGTCACCGGTCGCAGCTGATCGGCCGTCCGGCCGTCGGGTCGCGCCATGCTACGTACCTTATGCGTAGCGTGCGGCTCCCGCTTCGTCCGCCCCGGATTCGCGGCCGGGAGCGCTCACCCGGCGCGGCGACGGCAGGCCGCTGAACGGCACCGCCGGGCGGATGAGACCGGCCATCGGCGCAGGGTACGCCTCGTGGGCCTGCAGGAAGCCCTCGACCGATTTCGGCCATCCATACCGCTCGGCCTGGGCCCGCGCTCCGGCCCGCCGCTCCACCCTCGGCCGCTCCATGATCCGGCTGACCCCGTCGGCGAACGCCTCGGCGGTGCCCGGCACGGCCACCCCGGCGTCACCGACCACCTCGGGCAGGGCGCTGTGCTCGTTGACCACCACGGGTGTCCCGCAGGCCATCGCCTCCAGCGCGGCCAGCCCGAACGTCTCGATCGGGCCGGGTGACAGCACCACGTCGGCGCTGGCCAGCAGCGCCGCGACGTCGGCCCGCTCGGAGATGTGCCCGGCGAAGCGCACCGGCAGCCGGGCGGCCCGGTAGGCCAGCGCCGTCCGCCGGGTGCCGTCACCGGCCATCACCAGCACCGCCGGCACCTTGCCGTTGCGCAACGACGCCACCGTGTCCACCGCGAGCTCGGGCCGCTTGGCCGCGGAGAGCCGGCTGCAGTAGACCATCAGCAGCTCGTCGGGCCGGGCGTAGCGGGCGCGGACCGAGACGTCCATCTTTCCCGGATGGAACAGGTCGAGGTCGACGCCGAGCGGCACCTCGACCAGGTTGGGCACCCCGATCCGGCGGAACTCCTCGGCGGCGAACGACGTGGTGCATACGATCGTGTCGAACGCCTCGGCGGTGCGCCGGTTGAACCGGTCGGCGAGGGCGTCACGTTTCGGCATGCCCCAGACACCGAGGAGGCCGGCCAGGCTCTCGTGGGACACCATCATCGACCGGACCCCGCGCTGCCGGGCCCACCCGCCGGTCCAGCGCAGCGTGGTGCGGTCGGAGACCTCGATCCGGTCGGGCTCCAAACTGTCCAGCAGTTTGATCAGCTCACGGCGGCCGGCGAGCACGCGATAGCCGCCGGTGCGCGGCAGCGGGGCGCTGGGCAGGGTGATGACACGGCCCTGCTTGGTGACCTTGTCGGAGTACTTACGACCGGGAATGACCAGGACGGCCTCGTGGCCGGCGGCCTGATAGCCGCGGCCCAACTGGCGCAGCGCGGTCCGCAGGCCACCGGTATGAACCGTGACGAAGTTGGCCAGGCGAACAATGCGCATGCAACAACTCCAAGGTCACGACAGCCGGTCCCTTACCCCCCGGCCCGGCTCAGAGATCGTATCTGGCGCCGGGACGGACGACTTCGACCGGTCCCGCATAGGCGGCGGTAGCCGCCTCCACAATAGATGCCTCACTGGCCCAGGCTGGTACCAGATGCGTCAGCAGGAGCCTGCCGACATCGGCCTTCGTCGCCGCCTCGCCGGCCTCGCCGCCGGTCAGGTGCAGGTCGGGCGGGTTGGCCAGGCCGTCCTGGTAACTCGCCTCACACAGGAACAGGTCGGCGCCGGCGGCCAGGCGCAGCAGCGCCTCACAGGGCGCGGTGTCCGACGAGTAGGCCAGCACCCGGCCCCCATGCTCGATGCGCACCCCATACGTCTCGACGGGGTGGTTGACCCGATCGACGGTCACCTGCAGCGGGCCGATCGGGAAGGTGCCGGGCTGCAGCCCGTAGAAGGTGTAGACGTCGTCGACCGGCTCGCCCTCGGTGCTGTAGGCGGCGGCGATCCGCTCGGCGGCGCCCAGCGGGGCGTAGACCGGCAGGGCCGGCAGCGGGCCGGACGGGTCGTAACGGCGCACCACGACGTAGGTGCACGCGTCGAGCATGTGGTCGCAGTGCAGATGAGTGAGGAGGATGGCGTCGACACGACGCATGTCCGAGTACCGCTGGAGGGCGGAGAGCGACCCGGAACCGAAGTCGATCAAGAGCCGGAACCCTTCGGCTTCCACGAGGTAGGCCGAACACGCCGACTCGGGGCCGGGGAAACTGCCGGCACAACCGAGAACGGTTAGTCGCATCCCGATCCCTCTGGCTCACACCGGGTTGCCCCACCGGACCGGCCGATGCCCGACCTCAACCTGGCCGAGCCGGACTTGTCTGACCAGTCAATCACGGAGCGAAGCGTACGCCGCGACCAGCGCTCGACGTTAACAACTGATCGATTTGTCGCTAAATCGACAACGCACATCACAGCATGATGACCAGGCTCATCACGTTTGCACCGTCACGTCCGGTGATCCATTCGCGTTGCTCAGGGTGAGTGCTCTGAAGATCATCGGATGGAGGCGACGTGACCGCGCTCGAGCAGGTCCCCACCACTCGCGTCGTGATGCCCGCGGAGGTCGTCGTCCGGCCCGCGCCCCCGCAGCCGGCGGTCTTCCGCTTCCCCGCGCCGGACGACCCGCCGCCGGGCGCCGGGCGGATGCTCGCGATCGCGACCTACAGCGCGGGACTCGGACTGTGCGGTGTCGCGGTCGGCCTCTATGCGGTGGTGGCCGTCTTCAGCGGGGCGCCGGTCTGGTATCTGCCGGCGCTGGCGGCGCTGACCCTGCTGAGCGTGGCGCTGGTGGTGGCCGCGTTCCTCGCCATCCACCAGCGCGCTCTGCCCTGGGTGTTGCTGCTGGCCGCGGCAGCGCCGATGGCCGCGAACGTCTACCTGACGATCTACCGCTAGGCCCAGAGCTGACCCTCGAGGGCCTCTTCGGCGTCGTTGAGAGTGCCGCCGTAGGCGCCGGTCGACAGGTATTTCCACCCACCGTCGCAGACCACGAACGCGACGTCGGCCCGGCGGCCCTCCTTGGCCGCCTCGTGCGCCACCGCCAGTGCGGCATGCAGGATGGCGCCGCTGGAGAAGCCCGCGAAGATGCCTTCGACCTCGATCAATTGACGGGTACGCAGAACCGCGTCCCGCGTGCCGACCGAGAACCGCCGGGTCAGCACCGAGGCGTCGTACAGCTCCGGCACATACCCCTCGTCGATGTTGCGCAGCCCGTAGACCAGCTCGCCATACCGCGGCTCGGCGGCGATGATCTGGATGCCCTCGACCTTCTCCCGGAGGAACCGGCCGGTGCCCATGAGCGTGCCGGTGGTCCCCAGACCCGCCACGAAGTGCGTGATCGTGGGCAGGTCGTGCAGCAGCTCCGGGCCGGTGGTCTCGTAGTGGGCGCGAGCGTTCGCCGGGTTTCCGTACTGGAACAGCATCTTCCAGTCGGGGTGCTCGGCGGCGATCTGCTTGGCGGTGGCGACGGCCTGGTTCGACCCGCCCGCCGCCGGCGAGAAGATGATCTCCGCGCCATACATCCGGAGGAGCTGGGTCCGCTCGGCCGACACGTTCTCCGGCATCACGCAGACGAGCCGGTAGCCTCGCAGTTTCGCCACCATGGCCAGCGCGATGCCGGTGTTGCCGCTGGTCGGCTCCAGGATGGTGTCACCCGGGCGCAGGTGACCCGACTCCTCGGCCTCGCGCACCATGAAGAGCGCGGCACGGTCCTTGATGCTGCCGGTCGGGTTGCGGTCCTCCAGCTTGGCCCAGAGCCGCACCGGCGGCGCCCCCTCGGGCACCGCCGGGGAGAGGCGGGGCAGGCCGACGAGCGGCGTGCCCCCGCACGCGTCCAGCAGGCTCTCGTAACGAGCCATCGATCTTACCGACTGCCGAGCAGGGCCGCGGCCGCCGCGAAACCGAGCGCGCCACCGGCGACGGCCGGGAGGATGGTGATCGAGTCGCCGTCCTTCACCTTGGCGTCGAGCGCGCCGAGGAAGCGAACGTCCTCGTCGTTGACGTAGATGTTGACGAACCGGTGCAGGCCACCCTCGGGGGTGATCAGCCGGCCCTTGAGGCCGCTGTGCTTGGCGTCCAGGTCGTCGATCAGCGCGGTGAGGGTGTCACCGGCGCCCTCGACGATCTTGGCGCCGCCGGTGTAGCTACGCAGGATGGTGGGAACGCGAACTTCGATGGCCATGGCTGAATTTCTCCTAGAGGAGTCGAAATGAAAGGACGAACGGGGTCGGTCTGGTCGGGTCGCACGCGTTAGCGGCAGCGACACTCATAGAAGACCGACGCCGGGCTCTGCCCGAACATGAACGACTGCACTGCTGCGGAAATCACGCCTTCACCGTCGCATCCACGATGTTGACCTCTTCTTCGGTCACCACACCGTCCACGATACGGAACGACCGAATCTCCTCCGAGTCCGGCTCGCGGGTCGAGACCAGGAGGTAGTGCGCGTTGGGCTCGCCGGCGAACGAGATGTCGGTCCGTGACGGATACGCCTCGGTCGCGGTGTGCGAGTGGTAGATGACCACCGGCTCCTCGTCGCGATCGTCCATCTCGCGCCAGACCCGCAGATGCTCCATCGAGTCGAACTCGTAGAACGTCATCGAACGGGCGGCATTGTCCATCGGGATGTGCCGGGCCGGCACGTCACTGTCGATCGGGCCCGCGACGACGCCACAGGCCTCGTCCGGGTGGTCCCGGCGGGCGTGGGCGACGATCGCGTCAACGATCGCTCGGTCGATGGTCAGCACGGCGTTCACATTACCGAAGCAATCCGCCACCTGACCGGTGGCGGTGCACACACCCGCAATCATTGAATGTCGGGTAGCGCGTTCAGCAGCGACTCCTGTAGGTAGCCGAGATACGCATACACCGACAGCTGGAAAACGCGGCTCGACCCCGGGTCCTCGAGCACCGCCTGGTCCAGCTCGTCACCCAGATCGGTGTCGGCATGGATCTCCAGCCGGGTGCCCATGGCGAGGCGCGCGTCGTTTATCGCACGGAGCCAGGCCTCGGCGGCCTCGCCGTCCAGCCGTACCTCCCCCTCGCCCTCGTCCGGAAGGGCGGCGAGGATCGCGCCCGCCTGGTCGATCTTGCTGGTTTTCAGATCGCCCTCGGTGTAGAGCCGGAACTCCTGCGAGTCCTCCGGACGATCCGGGTAGATGTCCGGGAAGAGGCGGGAGACCACCGGATCGGTGTGGTCCATCCCGTCGGTCAGCAGGCCGACCACCTCAGCGGCCACCTTGCGCAAGACCCGCACCTCGTCGTGCGCGAACGTGGCAACACAGTGGCTACCGCTGCGTCGGAACATGTGCTTTACCCCACCCGATCGCCGATAAATTCATCCGGCCGGCCGACGGTCAACCGCGGTCGACCGTGGCCCAGAGACCGTATCCGTGCAGTTGGTTGGCGTCCATCTCCATGCGCTCCCGCGCGCCGATGGAGACCACCGCCTTCCCTTTCGTGTGCACGTCCATCATCAGCCTCTCGGCCTTTTCCTTGCTGTAGCCGAAGAGCTTCTGGAAGACCCAGGTCACATACGACATGAGGTTGACCGGGTCGTCCCAGACGATGGTCACCCACGGCCGGTCCTCGGCCGGTACTTCCTCGATCTCCGGCGTCTCCACGGGAGCAACCTGAGGCAACGCCATGCCCCCCATGGTGCCACCGGATCCGGCGAACCGGTGAACCAGGCATCCAACCCCAGGTCAGCGGCCGCGTCGCGCCCCATCGCCGGGCTCGTCGTAGGGTATGACCGTGGAGACGATCGCGCCGGCCCTGATGACCGACCAGTACGAGCTGACGATGGTCAGCGCCGCGCTGCGCGACGGCACCGCCGACCGGCACTGTGTCTTCGAGGTCTTCGCCCGGCGGCTGCCGACCGGGCGGCGCTACGGCGTGGTGGCCGGCACCGGGCGGCTGATCGAGCTGATCCGTGACTTCCGGTTCGAGCCGGGCGAGATCGAGTTCCTGCGGTCGGCCGGGATCGTCGACGACGCGGCCGCCACATGGCTCTCCGGCTATCGCTTCAGCGGCGAGATCGAGGGGTACGGCGAGGGCGAGCTGTTCTTCCCGGGCTCCCCCATCCTGACCGTCACCGGCAAGTTCGCCGAGTGCGTGGTGCTGGAGACCCTGATCCTGTCGGTGCTCAACCACGACTGCGCGATCGCGGCCGCCGCGGCCCGCATGGTCACCGCGGCCCGCGGGCGCCCGATCATCGAGATGGGCTCCCGGCGCACCCACGAGCACGCCGCGGTCGCCGCCGCCCGGGCCGCCTACCTGGCCGGGTTCGCCTCCACGTCCAACCTGGCGGCCGGCCGCGCCTACGGCATCCCGACCACGGGCACCTCGGCACATGCGTTCACGCTCCTGCACGACGACGAGCCGGCCGCGTTCGCGTCCCAGGTGGCGGCGCTCGGCAAGAACACCACGCTGCTCGTCGACACGTACGACATCAGCCAGGGCATCCGCAACGCGATCGCGGTGGCCGGGCCGGACCTGCGCGCCGTCCGGATCGACTCCGGTGACCTGTCCGTCCTCGCCCAGCAGTCTCGTGAGCTGCTCGACTCGCTCGGCGCGACCGAGACGAAGATCATCGTCTCCGGCGACATGGACGAGTATTCGATCGCCACCCTCGCCGCCGAGCCGGTCGACATCTACGGCGCCGGCACCGCCGTGGTCACCGGCTCCGGGGCGCCCACCGCCAGCCTGGTCTACAAGCTCGTCGAGGTCGACGGCCGCCCGGTGGTCAAGCGCTCGGAGAACAAGGCGACGGTCGGCGGCCGCAAGACCGCGATCCGCCGGCACAAACCCACCGGCACCGCCACCGAGGAGATCATCTACTCGCAGGGCGTGCCCGACCACCAGACCAACGACCGGCTGCTGCAGCGCACCTACGTCGCCGGCGGCGAGGTGCTCGACACACCGAGCCTGGCCGAGTCGCGGGAGCACCTCCGGCAGAATCTGATCTCCATCCCGTGGGAGGGCCTCAAGCTCTCCGCGGGCGACCCCGCCATTCCGGTCGTCATCGTTCCCACCGCCTAGGGGGCCACCATGTCACGCGCACTGATCATCGTGGACGTGCAGAACGACTTCTGTGAGGGCGGCTCGCTGCCGGTCACCGGGGGCGCGGCCGTCGCCAAGGGCATCTCGCTGGTCCTCGACAAGGCCGGCGACCGGTGGGATCACGTCGTCGCCACCAAGGACTACCACGTCGACCCGGGCACGCACTTCAGCGACCACCCCGACTTCGTCGACACCTGGCCGGCCCACTGCGTCGCCGGTTCCGCCGGCTCCGACTTCCACCCCGAGCTGGCCACCGGGCGGATCGAGGCGATCTTCCACAAGGGCGCGCACCAGGCTGCCTACTCCGGCTTCGAGGGCGCGACGGAGGAGGGCGAGACCCTCGCCGGGTGGCTGCGGGGCAAGGGAGTCACCGAGGTCGAGGTGGTCGGCATCGCGACAGACCATTGTGTACGAGCGACCGCGCTCGATGCCGCGAAAGAGGGATTCACCACCACCGTGCTGCTGGAACTGACCGCCGGGGTGGCCCGCGCCACCACCGACGCGGCCGTCGAGCAGTTCCGTGCCGCCTCGATCGAGACGACCGGGAGCCCCGTCGTTGACGCCTGAGGTCCGCCCGTTCACGGAGTCCGACTGGGCGGCGGTGTGGGCCATCGTGCAGGACGTGATCCAGGCCGAGGAGACGTTCCCCTACGATCCGGCGATGCCCGAGGCCGTGGCCCGCGCCATGTGGGTCGAGCAGCCACCCGGCCTGACCGTCGTCGCCGTGGTGGACGGCCGGGTGGTCGGCACCGCCAAGATGGGCGCCAACCGGCCCGGCCCCGGCTCGCACGTCTCCACCGCCAGTTTCATGGTGGCGGCCGGCGCACGGGGGCGTGGGGTGGGCACGGCCCTGTGCCGGTTCGCCGTCGGCTGGGCCCGCCGCAACGGCTTCGCCGGCATGCAGTTCAACGCGGTCGTCGAGAGCAACACGAGAGCCGTCGAGCTGTACCGTCGCGAGGGCTTCCAGGTGATCGGCACGGTTCCGCGGTCGTTCCGGCACCCGGTCCACGGCCGGGTCGGCCTCCACGTGATGTATCACGAGTTCGACAGCCCATGAGCTTCCTGCTGCTGCACGGCTGGCAAAATCGCCGGCCGCCCGGCCACTGGCACCACTGGCTCGCCGGGGAGCTCACCGCGGCCGGCCGGCACGTCGTCTACCCGCAGCTCCCCGAGCCGGACAAGCCGGTCCTCGCCGACTGGCTCGCCGCCCTCCATGCCCACCTGGCGTCGATGCCCGCCGGTGAGCGGACCGTCGTCTGTCACAGCCTCGGCTGCCTGCTCTGGCTGAACGCGGCCGCCACCGGCCAGGTCACCCAGCCGGTCGACCGGGTGCTGCTCGTCGCCCCGCCCGGGCCGGACGTCACCGTGGCGATCCCGGAGATCGCCGGCTTCCTCCCGCCGCCCGCCACCACCGGGCAACTCGGCGCGGCGGGCCGGCACACGCGCCTGGTGTGCTCCGACAACGACCCGTACTGTCCCGCCGGCGCGGCAGCCGACTACGGCGTCCCCCTCGGCATCCCGGTCACGGTCCTGCACGGCGCCGCCCACCTCGACATCGACGCGGGGTACGGCCCCTGGCCCTCGATCCGGGACTGGTGCCTCAGCGGCTCCCCGGACGCGCCGCTGTCGGCTCGGGCGGGCTGAGGGCGTACCCCTGCATCAGCTTCTTTTTAATCAGTTGACGTCGATATCATGACCCGATGGCGCGACGGGGCCGCTTGTCCGACAGCAGATACCGGCTGTCCTATCTGTACGCGGCGATCGGCGCGCTCCTGCTCGTGACCGCGTTCGCGCTGCTCCATCCCGCGCGGCACACCCCCGGCTTCGCCGACGAACTGCGCATCAGCATCGGCGCCAACCTGATCGACCTCACCCTCGCCGTGCTCGTCCTGCAGCCGCTGGTCCTCTACCTCAGCCGCAACGCGGTGCGACGGCGCAACCGGCTCGACTACCGTGACGTCCTCGATCGCATCGAAACCGCCAAGGACCGCGTCGACCTGTGGAAACACTGGACCGGGCTGCTGGAGAGCCCACACGAGGCCCGCTTCGCCGAAGCGGTCCGCGGCGCCCTCGACCGTGGTGTCCGCTTCCGTATCATGCTGACCGACCCGTCGTCCCCCGACGCCGCCGAACGGGCCCGCCAGGTCGCGCCGACCGACGCCATCACCGCGATCCGGCAGAACATCGAACGCCTCGAAGCCTTCAGCGCCGCACTCCCCGCCCGGCACCGCCCCGCCTTCCAGGTCCGCATCAGCACGACCGGCCCGGCACACGCCTTCTACCGCGTCGACGACTGGCTGACGTACGGCGTCTTCCGCGACAGACGCGTCAGCGAAAGCTCCCAGCGCGAGGTCCGGGTGCACGGCGACCTCGGCGAGCTGGCCCTCGAAGCCTTCGAGAACCGCTGGAACGGGGTCGGCCTGCAGAGCATCGCCGCCCACTACCGGATGCGGTTGCAGCTCACGGTCAACGACGACACCTCGGAGTACGAACTCCGCTACGTCATCCACGACGGTGAACCGTGGGTCAACGTCAACCCGACCGCCCTGCCGCACGCCTTCCACCCCGACCATCGGGTCACCACCCCGGGACCCGGCGCCACCCGCTGGATCCTGGCCGCCGCCACCCCGGAAACGCTGGACCGCGTCACGGCGCTGTACACAGCCAAGTACGGACCCGGCGAGGGCCCGGTGCTCCTGCGCCTCACCGCACCCTGACCCCCTGCCGTCAGCCGTCCCGCACCGGGTTGTGCCGGCGCTCGACGCCGGCATGTGTCGTGCCACTGCTCGACACCGATCCGGGTCACGCGCTCCCGACAACGGCCAGGGCACTAGCACCTCCCAGCGCCATACCCCTGTCACACCGCCCTGCGGCGGTCGTCCCCCGCAAGTCCTGCCCCCGGCCGGACACAGTGCACAATCCGGCTCTGGACGAAGCCCCAACTATGAGGGCGAAACTCAAGCGACTGGGGAGGTGCCCTCCCGAACTCCTAGCTTCTCTGCATCCCAACCCGATTCATCCCTTTTCTGCCCGATCGCCGGCCATCTCGGTGGCCAGCCGCAAACATCCAGGCTCTCGACGATCTTGCTCGTTGCTCACCGCCCTGATGGGCATGGTCGAGCAGAGCCTGCTTCGCGTTGTGGGCCCTGCTCCCTCCCGCAGTTGCTGGGGTAGCGGGCGCGCAAGGCGAGGTCACGGCCGATCAACCATGCAAGGTCAGCTCACAGTGATGGCATCCGCTACTCCGATGCCGGGCGAACGTCGGCGGGCACAAGCAGGCAGGTCCGTCCCGACGAGGGTTGCCGCTCGGCGACGGCGTCCTCTCGACAAGAGGCAGCATCACGACAACGCGGCAGCCGACTCCGCCGGGCCACCGAAAGGACCCATGAGACGAGAGCAGCGACCGAGAAGCCCGCCCGACCAGGACCCTACCGCGGCGCGGGATCGGCGACCGATGGCTCCGCCGCCTCGACGGCGGAAGACGTCGCAGAAGCCGCAACAGACGGCTCCGCCGAGGCGGCAGCGGAAGACGCCCCAGGATCAACCCCAGACGCCTGCGCTGCGCCCGCAGCAGACGACGCCGCAGAACCCGCAACAGACGGCTGCGCCGCGTCGGCCGCGAAGGGTGCCACAGAAACAGCGACAGCCGGCCCCGCCGAGGCCGCAGCGGAAGACGCCCCAGAATCAACCCCCAGACGGCTGCGCCGCGTCGGCCGCGAAGGGTGCCGCAGAAACTGCGACAGCCGGCTGCGCCGGGGCGGAAGCGGAAGACGCCACAGGGACAACCCCAGACGGCTCCGCCGAGGCGACAGCGGAAGACGCCGTCTCGTCTGCCGAGGGTGGCGTCGGCGTATCACGACGGTGGCGCAACTCGGTCGGGAGGACCAGGAGGGCGACCAGCACGCCGACCGCGCCCACCGCCACGAACCCCCACGCCGGGCCCCAATGGTCGATCGCCAGACCCGCCAGCGGGGCGCCGCAGGCGACGCCGACGGTGAGGGCCGAATTGTGCAGGCCCATGGCCTCGCCCCGGGCGCCGGCCGGGATCAGGCGGCTGATGGCGTCGGAGCTGGCGGTGATGGTGGGGGCGCACAGCGAACCCGCCGGGATCAGCAGGAGGGCCAGCAACGCCCAGTGGTCGCCGCCCAGGCCGACCGGGATGGTGAGGACCGCCATCGGGGCGAAGAGCAGCAGCATCGGCACGCCGCGCTTGACCATGCCGTAGAGGAAGCCGCCGACCAGGGAGAACAGCGCCCACAGCGACAGGACCAGGCCGGCCCACTCGGTATGGCCGGTCTCGCGCAGGACCGCGACGACCGCCACGTCGGTGCCGGACAGGACCAGGGTGGCCGCCATCGTGACGGCGAGGATGGCGACGAAACGGGGCTTGAGCCAGCTCCGCCGGGGCACCCTCGCACCCGAGACGGGGGCCTCGTGGGCGGCCCGGACGGGCGGGTCGAGCAGCCACAGGCCGACGCCGGCCAGCAGGATGCCGACGGCCAGCATGATCATCGCGAAGCGGGAGCCGGCGGTGGTGACGATCAGGACGCCGAGCGCGGGACCGGCCATGAACGACAATTCGGTGGTCATCGAGTCGAGCGCGAACGCGGGCAGCCGATGTGACTCCGGGGTGAGCGCGGCGATCGCCTGCCGGGCCACGGAGAACGCGGGCAGCGCCAGGAAACCGCCGACCGCGGCGACCGGGAGCAACGCCCAATACGGCAAGGCCTGCGCCACCAGCCAGTAGACGACCTCGGCCACCGTGGTGAGGACGAGGATCGGCCGCAGGCCCCAGCGGTCGATGAGCCGGCCCATCACCGGGGCGCCGAACGAGCCGCCGATCGTGGACGCCGCGCCGACCAGACCGGCCGCACCGTAGGTCAGGTGGAGCCCCTCGACGACGTGCAGGGTGAGGACCACCGCGGCCGCCGCGATCGGGATGCGGGCGAGCGTGGCGACGACCAGCACCGACGTGATCTTCGGCAGGGCGAGTGTTTCGCGGTAAGGCGTGAGCGACATGGTGGATCCTGACCTCCACCGCACATCCTGCCGTGGGGGTACGACACAAAGCCAACCGCTCCCGGCCCCGCCCCTGGTCCTCAAGCGCCCGGTGTGACGAGCGACGCATCGTCGGCCAGGATCACCGCTTGGGTGCGGCGGCCGGGACCGCGCGGGTGACGAGGAAACGAAACGGCCCGCACTCGCGAGGAGTGCGGGCCGTTCGTGGTGACTACGGGTGATCAACGATCGCGGTCGCTGGCCACGTCTTCCTGGTAGGTCGCGCCACCGTCCGACTCCGCGGTGAGCGGCCGGGCGCCGCCCTCGGGCGGGCCGGCGAGGGAGTGACCGGCCGCCAGCTCCGGGAACTTGACGTCGAAGGCGGGGCGCTCGGAGCGGATCCGCGGCATCCGGTCGAAGTTGCGCAGCGGCGGCGGGCTGGAGGTCGCCCACTCGAGCGAGTTGCCGTGGCCCCACGGGTCGTCGGCGGTGACGACCTTGCCGACCTTGTACGACTTCCACACGTTGTAGATGAACGGCAGCGTCGACAGGCCCAGGATGAAGGAGCCGATCGTGGAGAACGTGTTCAGGAAGGTGAACCCGTCCTCGGGCAGGTAGTCGATGTACCGCCGGGGCATGCCCTTGGTGCCGAGCCAATGCTGCACCAGGAACGTGCCGTGGAAGCCGATCATCGTGAGCCAGAAGTGGATCTTCGCGAGGCGCTCGTCGAGCATCCGGCCGAACATCTTCGGGAACCAGAAGTAGATGCCGGCGAACAC
>NZ_FONV01000016.1 GCF_900113015.1 Actinoplanes philippinensis | reverse complement strand
TCACGATCAGGCAAGCCAGGACGAGCCCGTATCACTCACCCCTGCCGCCGGCCGGTAGCAGGAAAAACTGCTCCACCGAACCGGGGGAAACTCACGGGGACCGTTGACGTCGCCTGCAGGAACGCGAAAGACACTGCGGCCTCGCTGGTCCTGGATGTGAAAGTGCAGCCGTACGAGGACGGACGTACAGTCGGCAGCGTCCTGGTCTCGTTCCAGCACGTCGCACGGAACATCGATCTGGGACGGGATCTCCGGCTCGATAGCTGATAGCTCATCTGAGAGAAGAACGGGCACCTTCTCGATGATGGCGGTCGTGGTCCCGTCCGCCTCGCGGAGTTGCACCTCGATCTGCCCGGGCCATTCGGCGTCCACCCAACGCACGAACTCGACTTTGACGTAGTTCACGCGGCATATGGTCAACCGCGCAGCGTCGCGCGGCAACATTGTTCGCTCAAGCCCGTACTCAACTGCCGCAGAAAACGCGCGTTGGATCCCGTCGTCGCCCGCGCCCAGCACGCTAGGCAGCATGCACCGTAGTCGCCTTTCATGACGCAGTGATCTCGTCCGCGGCGGCGTCGGGGTGGAGCGGGAGGTTAAACGACAAGCTGAGCGGCGACGCCGTGCGTCGTCTGCCCGATCCCGATCCGGGTCATCGTGCCCGCCGACGTCCGGGGCTTCCTCGCGCCGATCCCGCCCGGCCTGGAGGACTCCTTGATCGCCGTCAACCTCCCCGGTTGCCGCTGCGCGGCTGGCGTGACGTGTCGCAGGACACCCGGTCTCCGGGGATCGCGTCGATCCGCACGGCTTGACGCGGACAAGTTTTATCCGAGTAGGATCGCAGACAAAAGTTGTCCGAGTTGAGGAGTCGAGTCATGCGCGTGGTGGTCGCCGGTGGAACCGGGCTCATCGGGTCGAAGGTCGTCGGATTGCTGCGTGCGCAGGGCCACGATGTCCTGCCCGCCTCACCCGAGACGGGGGTCGACACGATCAGTGGTCAGGGTGTGAGCGAAGCACTCGAGGGAGCTGACGCGGTCGTCGACGTGACCAACAAGATGGTCTTCGAGCCCAAGGCCATCCTGGACTTCTTCGCCACCTCGACCAGGACGCTGCTGGAGGCCGGCCGGGAAGCGGGCGTCCGGCATCACGTGGTGTTGTCGATCGTCGGCACCGACCGGCTCTCGCACCCCGGTTACCTGGACGCCAAGGCCGCGCAGGAACACCTCGTCACCCAGTCGGGCACCCCTTTCACCATTGTGCGGGCCACGCAGTTCTTCGAGTTCCTCACGACCATCGGCGCCGGTTTCGCTCAGGGCGACGCCATCGTGCTTCCCGCCGCGGACCTTCAGCCGATCGCCGCCGCGGACGTGGCCGCCACCCTGGCGGAGGTCGCCACGTCCGCGCCGCTCGACGGCGCGCTGGAGATCGCCGGCCCGGAGCGTGCGCCGTTCGCCCGGTTCATC
The DNA here is from genome assembly GCF_900113015.1 of Actinoplanes philippinensis. Taxonomy (GTDB): domain Bacteria; phylum Actinomycetota; class Actinomycetes; order Mycobacteriales; family Micromonosporaceae; genus Actinoplanes; species Actinoplanes philippinensis. Next base: position 219,691 of record NZ_FONV01000016.1, on the reverse strand, counting down.
GGTCCGGCTCTGGCGGCGCAGGGCGACAGCCGGCCGATCCGTCAGGACGCCGGGGTCGGCTATTTCGGGGTGCCGATCGTTCACGATTCGCTGGTGCCGGTGGGTGAGGCGCGGATCGCCCGGACGAGTTTCGAGGACTGGTCGGCCACCCACGCCTTCTGACCGCAGCCCGCCCGACTCCACTCTGCCGAAAACCCATGAGCGACCGCTCACCACAGTCCCGGGAGACATCGTGACCACCGACCAGCACACCGGCCGGCCCCGCCTCGACCTGCCGAAGGCGGCGCCGCAGGCGGCCCGTGCCCTCTACTCCGCCGATCAGGCCATCCGGACCTCTCCGCTCGACGCCGCCATCCGCGAGCTGGTCAAGTTGCGCGTCTCGCAGATCAACCACTGCGTGCACTGCATCGACCTGCACACTCATGAGGCGCTGGAGCTGGGCGAAACGCCGAACCGTATCTACCAGCTGGTCGCGTGGCGCGAATCGGCGCTGTTCACCCCGGCCGAGCGCGCCGCATTGGATTATGCCGAGGCCGCGACGACGCTGACCGAGCACGGCGTCAGCGACGAGATCTGGGCCGGCGTCCGTGACGTCATGACCGACGAGGAACTCGGCGCGCTGGTCGTCCAGGTGGCCCTGATGAACGCGTTCAACCGCTTCGGCGTCCCGCTGCAGATGCCGGCGCAGGCCCGCGATTGAGCTCACTGTCGGCGCAGCAGGTCGGACGGAACCTGGCCGAACCATCCACCGGTCGTCCTCGACGGCGACCACCGCGGGCGCCGCCGGCCTCGGCTACCGGCGTGAATCGAACTTCGCCGGCGCCACGTCGGCGTCCGGCGCCTCTTCCGCCCGGCGAAAGGCCGGCGAAAGGCTAGTCGCGTAATGGGCTCCGCTGCCCACTCGGCGAATCTCGGGTGGAGTGAAACCGTCGCGGGAAAGCGAATCGATCACGCGGCTGGCCGGACCGTGGCATCGACGACGAAATCAGCGGGGACAGCCGTGACGGCCCAGCGCCCAGCCGGTGACCGAGATAGCTGCGCCGCACGGATGCCGGCGCGAGGTTCGCGCCACGTACGAGTGCCTCGCGGGTTTATCCGGAAAATCAGCGAGAGCCCGGGCGCTGAACAGAAGGTCCAGGTGATTGCGGTGTGGCGTGCCGGGACGGCTGCCGGTGACCGTTTGGTCATCGTGGTCGATCACCAGCACGTCGGTCGCATGATCGCTCAGAACGCGAGCCGCCGGCAGGCTGGCGACGCCGGCGCCGAGCACGACCGCCGAGCCGATCTGGCCGGGCGGAATCGGCGCCGGAAGGGCGGGCGCGCGGGGGAGCCCGCGCCGTTTCGTGGAAAAGCTCGAGGAATTGTCGGCCGACCCGACGACAAGCTACTTGGATAAGATATATCCGAGTGCTGTAGGCTGGGGCGGTGAAGATGTCCGGGGGCGTTGAGTGGGCCCTGCACTGCTGTACGCTGCTCAGCCGAGCTTCGCAGCCGGTGCCCGCGGTCAAGTTGGCGGAATATCACGACGTCTCGCCGAGCTATCTGGCCAAGCAGCTCCAACTCATGTCGCGGGCCGGCCTGGTGCGGTCGACTCAGGGGAATGCCGGTGGGTATGTGCTGACGCGCGACGCCGCGGCGATCACTGTGCTGGACGTCGTCGAGGCGATCGACGGTGTGCTGCCGGCGTTCCGGTGCACCGAGGTGCGGCAGCGCGGCCCGCTGGCGACCCCGGCCGAGCAGTGCGCCGATCCGTGCGCGATCGCCAAGGTGATGGACTCCGCCGACCGGGCGTGGCGGGATTCGTTGCGTGCGGTCACGATTGCCGACCTCGTCGCCGACGCCGATCGGCAGATTCTGCCCGGGGCTGTCGAGCGTGCCAGGGCCTGGCTGGCGTCTTGACGTGGTGCACCAGGCGGCCGGGCATCCGGAGGTCCGCCTGGTGCACTGTCCGGCAGGCGGTTGCGTCCGGTGGGTGGAGTGGCCGGCGCTCTCGCTGCCCGAGTCCCGGATCGTCGGCGGCCCGGTGTGGGCGGACCCGGCTCATCCCGGTTGCGCCGGCTGGCGGGCGTCTCGTTGTCCGGGTGAGGTCTACCGCCGGTCGCCGCAGGCTGTTAGCGTGCCAACAGTTGGTGCGCAAACCATTGGTGCACCAAGCGCAGCCCGTTCGGGGGCGGCGTGGTGAGTCGTGCCGGCGCGCTGGTGGATGCGGGGTGATCGGCTTGCCGGTCGCCGGCCCGAGCGCATAACCGGCCAGAAATGCGCAGGCGGGGGGTCCATCGGATCGCCCGCCATTCGGCATTCCCTTTTCCGTGCGGGTGCGCAATCACGGGAAACTCGTCGGAAATGCCGTCGACATCGGACTGGTCGGTGAGTTCTTTCTAACGCCACGTTGTTCCGGATGACACGACCCCGAAACATGCGACTTCTTGACTGGGTCTCGCAACAGCCGCTTGACCTGGGCAAGGAGGCATCGCCGATGCCGGAACGGTATGTGCTGGCGCGCTGGCCCCACGGCCCGCAGCAGAGGATCTATTCACCGTCCACGGTGGTGGAAGACTATTTCACCGCCGGGCAGGAATACGCGGTCGACGAATTCGTGAATCGTTGCCGCGAGGCATTACGAATCGCGAGCGACCGGGTTCAGGCCGCCTACGGATTCCCCTGCTCCAACGCCGCACGATCGCTGGCCCTGGTCGAACGCAACGCCGCGCGGTACCCCGCCGGTGAGGTGACCGTCGAGGGGATCGAGGCATGAGCACGCACCACACGGTCATCATCGTCGGCGGTGGCCAGGCCGGGTTGTCGATGAGCTGGCACCTGAGCCGGCGCGGCGTCGACCACGTCGTCCTGGAACGCGACCGGGTCGGCCACGAGTGGCGCGACCGCCGGTGGGACTCGTTCTGCCTGGTCACCCCGAACTGGCAGGTCGACCTGCCCGGCTTCGCGTACACCGGCGACGACCCGGACGGGTTCATGTCCGGCGCCGAGGTGGTCGCCCACCTGGAGAGGTACGCGGCCTCGTTCGCCCCGCCGCTGCGGCAGGGCGTCACGGTGACCCGGCTGCGTCGCGGCGCGACCGGGGTCTTCACCCTGCAGACCAGCGCCGGATCGTTCACCGCCGACCAGGTCGTGGTCGCCACCGGCCCCTATCACGAGCCGGCGATTCCCCGGATCGCCGAGCGGCTGCCGACCGGCCTCGCGCAGTTGCATTCCTCGCAGTACCGGCGCCCGGGCCAGCTGCCCGACGGTGACGTGCTGGTCGTGGGCACCGGCCAGTCCGGCGCGCAGATCGCCGAGGACCTGCACCTGGCCGGCCGCCGCGTGCACCTGGCGGTCGGCAGCGCTCCGCGGGCCGCCCGCCGCTACCGCGGCCGCGACACCCTGGCCTGGCTCGACGCCATGGGCCACTACACCAAGGGAGTCGACGAGTTCGGTGACGCCGACGAGGTGCGGCTGCGCGCGAACCACTACATGACCGGCCGCGACGGCGGCCGGGACATCGATCTGCGGGCTTTCGCCCGGCAGGGCATGCAACTGTACGGCCGGTTGCGCGAGATCACCGGCGGCGGCATCACCTTCGCCGGGGATCTCGCCGCCAACCTGGACAACGCGGACGCCGTGGCCGACGGCATCAAGAACGCCATCGACGGCTGGATCAGCGCGCAGGGCATCGACGCCCCGGCCGAGCAGCGCTACACGCCGGTGTGGCAGCCGCCGCCCGGCGAGCGGACCCTCGACCCGGGCGAACTCGGCGCGGTCGTCTGGGCCACCGGCTTCCACCGCGATCACCGCTGGATCCAGGTGCCGGTCTTCGACGGCCGCGGCTACCCCACCCACGAGCGCGGCGTGACCAGTTGCCCCGGCCTGTACTTTCTCGGTCTGCCCTGGCAGTGGACCTGGGGATCGGGCCGGTTCGCCGGCATCGCCCGCGACGCCGAGCACCTGGCCGGCCGGATCACCGCGCCGCGTCGGCTGCGGGCCGCCGAGGACGTCATCTGGCTGGCCGGCACCGCCCCGGAGACGGTCGCGGCATGAACGACGCCCACCGCCACCTCGGCGTCCTGCCCGCCTATCCGTTCTACGGCGGCCCGCCGGTCCATCCGGACACCACCGCCCGCGCCACCATCGACGAGCTGATCGCCGACCTCGACGCCGAAGGCACCGAACGTGCCCTGGTCCTGCCCAACTACGGGGTGCCCGACCCGGAGGTGGCGTTCGGCTTCAACGACCTGGTCGTCGAGGCCGCCCACCGCGACGACCGGATCCGGGCCGGGCTGTGGGTGTCGGCGAAGACCGAGGACACCGAGCGCACCGCCCGGGCCCTGCGCCTGGCCGGCGAACCGGGCGTACGGGCCCTCAAGCTCAGCTTCCTGCTCGGCGGCGGTGTCGAGGACCCCGGCCTGCAGACGATCTTCAAGGCGGCCCGCGAGCACGACCTGACCGTCCACGTGCACACCTCACCCGGCGCCGCCTCGGACATCGACCGGGTCGGCACGCTCGTCGACCGGTTCGGTGACGACGTCCGCATCCACCTGGTGCACTTCGGCGGCGGGATGAGCGCGCACATCAAGCTGATCGGCGGCCGGTTCTTCGACTGGATCACCGCCGGCAAACAGGTCTACACCGACCTGTCCTGGGCCATCGGCTTCGCGCCGCGATGGCTCGCGCACGAGATCGACCGGCGCGGCATCGGCCACGACCGGGTGCTGTTCGCCAGCGACGAACCGTGGGGCGACCACGCCGGGGAATCCGCCCGGCTGCGTGCCGTCGCCGCCGGTTCCGAACTGTCGCAGTCCGTGTTCCACACCAATTTCGACACGCTGTACGGCTAGAAGGAGCCCCCCATGACCGAGCTGACCGAACTCGAGCAGAAGTCCCTCACCGAGATCCCGCACCCGTCACTGCCCGAGGGCTCCAGCCTCTACGGCGCCACCAAGGTCTTCCCCGACTACCAGGCCGAGAACGGCGAGACGTACTTCACCCTGGTGCACGGCATCGCCCACGAGTCGTCGGTGAGTTTCGTGGCGATCCTGCAGGCCACCCGTGCGCTGCGCAAGGGCTTCGAATCGGCGATCTACTTCTACGGTCCGGGCTCGCTCAACGCCCTGGCCACCCGCGGTTTCCCGACCACCGGCACGTCGGCGTTCCCCGGCGAGCACAACATCAACAACTCGCTGAAGACGTTCATCGCCGAGGGCGGCAAGGTGTACTGCTGCCGGTTCGGCCTGTCGCTGCACGGCGCCCGCGAGGAGGACCTGATCGAGGGCGTCATCCCCACCCACCCGCTGGACGTGCAGGACGCGATCATCCACTACGCCCGCAAGGGCGCCATCATCAACTCGACCTACATGATCTGATGTCCATCGACGTTCGTTCCGACCTGGCCGTGCGCGGCGTACGGGTACCCACCCCCGTGCGCCGCCCGGCCGGGGCCGGCCCCAGCGACGACGGCCACGTGCTGATCGACGGGCAGAACGCGGCGCTGCCGATCAACCCGCTCAGCCCCTACGAGGTCCGCGACGACAAGGTGTGGCTCGGGGACGCCGACACCGGCCTGAGCCTTCAGGTCGTACGCCGGCCGCGGTTTTATGATGGTGAGACCGCCGACGGGGTGCCTTATGAGAAGATCGCGCGCCTGCACGGCAGGGACATCCTGGCCACCACCGTCGTGCAGACGTGCATCCGCTACGCCGAGGACCAGCGCTGCCGGTTCTGCACCATCGAGGAGTCGCTGACCGCGGGTGCGACGGTGGCCGCGAAGACGCCGGCCCAGCTCGCCGAGGTGGCCGAGGCAGCCGTGCGCCTCGACGGCATCACCCAGATGGTGATGACCACCGGCACCACCACCGGCCCGGACCGTGGCGCCCGCAACCTGGTCCGCTGCGTGAGCGCGGTCCTGGCGGCCGTGCCCGGCCTGCCGATCCAGGTGCAGATCGAACCGCCCGGCGACCTGCGCGTCATCGACGACCTGCGGGCCGCCGGCACCGCCAGCATCGGCATCCACGTCGAGTCGCTCGACGACGAGGTCCGCCGCCGCTGGATGCCGGGCAAGGGCGCGGTGCCGATGGCCGAGTACGAGGCCGCCTGGGACCGGGCGGTGGCCGTGTTCGGCCGCAACCAGGTCTCCACCTATCTGCTGATCGGCCTCGGCGAGGACCCCGACGACCTGGTCGCCGGCGCCGCCCGTCTGATCGACCGCGGCGTGTACCCGTTCGTGGTGCCGTTCCGCCCGATGCCGGGCACGCTGGCGCGCCGGGACGGAGTCACCGCCCCGGCGCCGTCGCTGGTGCGCGACGTCAGCGAACGTGTGGCCCGGCTGCTGCGCGAGGCCGGCATGCTCGGCGCCGATCAGAAGGCGGGCTGTGCGGCCTGCGGGGCGTGCGGCGTGCTGCAGGCGGCCGGCGGATGAGCGCCGACCTGGTGCCCGCGCTGCTGGGCGCACGGCTGCTCATCGAACGCGCCGACGACACCCGCGACTACCGTGACCTGCGCGCCCGGGTCTTCGTCGACGAACAAGGGCTTTTCGAGGGTACGGATCACGACGACCGTGACGACGACCCGCGCACCGTCGTCCTGCAGGCCCGCGGCAGCCACGGTGAGCTGCTGGGTGGTGTGCGGCTCGGCCCGGCCGGCCCCGGCGACGACATCGGCTGGTGGACCGGCGGGCGGCTGGCCGTGGACCCGGCGGCCCGCGGCGCCCGTGGCATCGGGCCGGCGCTGATCCGGGCCGCCTGCGCGTACGCCGAGAACGCCGGTGTGCTGCGGTTCGACGCCACCGTGCAGCCTCGCGCCGAGCGGATGTTCCGGGCTCTGGGCTGGCACACGATCCGGCCGGTCACCGTCGCCGGCCGCCCGCACGTACTGATGCGCTGGCCGATCACCCGCATCGCCCGGCTCGCCGCGGCCACCAAACAACCCCTCGGATCCCTGGTCGCCGGCCTCGCCCCGCCCGGATGGGTCGGCGACGACGGCGCGCCGGTGCCCGGCTCGGACCTGATCGCCGCCTGCGACGCGATCCTGCCGTCGATGGTGGAACGCGACCCGGACTGGGCCGGCTGGTGCGCGGTGCTGGTCAACATGAACGACCTGGCCGCGATGGGCGCCGTACCGGTCGGGCTGCTCAACGCCGTCGCGGCCCGCGACGCCGCGCTCGCCGGGCGCATCCTCGGCGGGCTGCGGCGCGCCGCCCAGGCGTGGGGAGTGCCGGTGCTCGGCGGGCACACCCAGCTCGGCGTCCCGGCCGCGCTGTCGGCGACCGCGCTGGGCCGCACCGCGCATCCGGTCCCCGGCGGCGGAGGCAGCGCCGGGCAGACCGTACGCCTGACCGCCGACCTGACCGGTGGCTGGCGGCCCGGCTACCACGGCCGGCAGTGGGACTCCACCAGCCATCGCACCCCCGCGCAGCTGCGGGCCCTGCACGGGTTCGTGGCGGCGGCCCGCCCGCCGGCGGCCAAGGACGTGTCGATGGCCGGGATCGCCGGCACCCTCGGCATGCTCGCCGAGGCCAGCGGCTGCGGCGCGATCCTCGACGTGGCCCGGGTGCCCCGCCCGGCAGCGGTGAGCGCGGGGGACTGGCTGACCTGTTTTCCCGGGTTCGCCATGCTGACCACCGGCACCCACCACGTCCCGCCCGTTCCCGCGGTCACCGCCGACTGCGGCGAACTGACAACCGGCAGCGGAGTCCGGCTCCGCTGGCCGGACGGAGAACTCACCGAAGCCGTACCGGCCGGTGTCACACAGTTGGGAACAGCCGCATGAGCATGCTCCGGATGGCCGCGGTCGCCGAGCCCTTCGACCGCGACCTCGACGGCGACTTCGAGCGGATCGCCAAAATCATCGCGGCGGCACGGGCCGAGGGCGTGCGACTGCTGGCGCTGCCCGAAGCCTGCCTCGGGGGTTATCTCGCCGACCTCAACGGCGCCGCCGAGCAGCCGCCCGCGCTGCGCGTCGACGGACCGGAGATCGCCCGGCTCACCGAGCTCGCCGGTGACATGGTGGTGTGTGCCGGGTATTGCGAGGCCGACGGCGATCGCCGCTACAACAGCGTCGTGTGCGTCGGCGGCGGCCGGGTCCTGGGCAATCATCGCAAGGTCCACCAGCCGTTACGCGAGGATGCCAGCTATGCCTCCGGCGACGGGTTCGCCGCCTTCGACACGCCGGTCGGCCGGATCGGCATGCTGATCTGCTACGACAAGGCGTTCCCGGAGTCGGCCCGCGCCCTGGCGCTGGACGGCGCGCAGATCGTCGTGTGCGTCTCGGCCTGGCCGGGCAGCCGCACCGGCGCTCCCGAGAACCTGGCCGACGACCGGTGGACCCGCCGTTTCGATCTGTTCGACCGGGCCCGCGCGCTGGAGAACCAGGTCGTCTGGCTGTCGGCGAACCAGGCCGGCACCTTCGGTAGTCTGCGCTTCGTGTGCAGCGCGAAAGTAGTCGACCCCGGCGGCGACGTCCTGGCCACCACCGGCGTGGTCCCGGGGATGGCGATCGCCGACATCGACGTCACCGCGGCTCTCGAGGCCGCCCGTCGCCACATGGGTCACCTGCGTGACCGCCGCCCGGACACGTACGGATCGTGACGCTCACCCGCATCGCCGCGGCGGCCGCGCACTTCGGCCGCGACATCGACCACAGCCTCGGCCGCATCGGCAAGATCATCTCCGATGCCCGGCTCGCCGGCGCCGCGCTGCTCGTGCTCCCGGACGCGGCCATCGGCGGTTACCTGGCCGACCTGCGTCACCCCGACCCGCACGCGCTGCCCCCGGCCCTGCGCCCCGACGACCCGGCCATCGGCAAGGTCGCCGCCCTCGCCGGCGACATGGTCGTCTGCGTCGGCTACTGCGAGGCTGACGGCGACGACCGGTACAACGCCGCGCTCTGCCTCACCGGCGACGGCATCCTCGGGCGGCACCGCAAGGTGCATCTGCCGGCCGCGGAGACGGCCGCCTACCGTGCCGGTGACACGTTCGCCGCCTTCGACACCCCGGTCGGCCGGCTCGGCATGCTCATCGACTACGACAAGACCTTCCCCGAATCGGCCCGCACCCTGGCCCGCGACGGCGCCCAGATCGTCGCCTGCCTGTCGGCCTGGCCGGCCAGCCTCACCAACGCCGCCCCCAAGATGTCCCAGGACCGGCAATCACGGCTTTTCGACCTGTACGACTGTGCCCGTGCCGCCGAGAACCAGCTCGTCGTCGTCTCCGCCAACCAGACCGGCGCCGTCGGTGGCATGCGTTTCCTCGGCCAGGCCAAGGTGGTCGGCCCGGCCGGCAACATCCTGGCGCGCACCTGGGGCAAAGCCGGCCTCGCCGTCGCCGAGCTCGATGTCACCGCCGAGATCAGCGCCGCCCGCCGGGTGCTGTCCCATCTCGACGAGCTGCGGCCGGAGACCTACCGCACATGAGGATCGCGCTGCTCACCTACTCGACCCGCCCGCGGGGTGGTGTCGTGCACACCCTGTCCCTGGCCGAGGCCCTCGCCGTGCTCGGCCACGACGTCACCGTCTGGACCCTCGGGCGCGGTGGCGGCTTCTTCCGCGACGTCGACCCGCGGGTCCGGCTGGCCGTCGTGCCGTTCCCCGACATCCCGGACGAGGGCGTCGGCCCGCGCATCCTGCGGTCCATCGACCTGCTGCGCCAGGCCTTCACCCCCGGCGAGTACGACATCGTCCACGCCCAGGACTGCATCAGCGCCAACGCCGTCGACCGCTGCGTACGCACCATCCACCATCTCGACCGGTTCACCACGCCGGAGCTCGCGGCCTGCCACGAGAAGGCGATCGTCCGGCCGTACGCACACGTGTGCGTCTCCGCCGCCGTCGCCACCGAGGTCCGCGACGGCTGGGGCATCACCCCCACCGTCATCCCGAACGGTGTCGACGCCGACCGGTTCGCCGCCGCGGCGCCGTCCACCGAACACGGCCGCTACGTCCTGGCCGTCGGCGGCATCGAGCCCCGCAAAGGCTCCATCGACCTGCTCGACGCCTACGCGCTGTTACGGGCCGGCCTGCCCGGCTTGAACCTGGTGATCGCCGGCGGCGAGACCCTGTTCGATTACCGCGACTACCGCACCGCCTGGCAGACGCGTGCCGCCGAACTCGGCGTCCACCCGCGGGTGCTCGGTCCCGTCGATCACGACGCCCTGCCCGGCCTGGTCGCCGGCGCCGCCGCTTTCGCGTTCCCCTCCACGAAGGAGGGCTTCGGGCTGGCCGCCATGGAAGCCCTCGCCGCCGGCGTACCCGTGGTCGTCCGTGATCTGCCCGTGCTGCGCGAGGTCTTCGGCTCCGCCGTCGGCTACGGCAGCGACCCGCACAGCCTGGCCCGTGCTCTGCGTGACGCGATCGGCGAGCCGTCGCCGTCGCGTGTCGCCGCGGGCCGGGCACTGGCCGCCGCGCACACCTGGCGGGCCGCGGCCGAGCAGCACGCGGCGTTCTACAGCACCCTGATGTCAGCCGTTACAGCTGGTTGACACTCCCAACGGCTGCGGCTCAGAGAGCGGCTTGGAGATTCCGGCGCGATCCGGCTGTCTGATCCCACGTGCCTCCGATGGGTTGGCCGGCGACATGGGGATCAGCGGGCACAGTGGCGCGGCGATGCCTGCGGCGCCGGGTCGACCAGGAACACCGAGCCCCACCAGCAGTGCTGCCGGAGCAGTCCGGCGACGACGGATCCCCAGCGGCACGCCGAAGGCGCCGAGTCCCATGCAGGACGCCGAGGGCGGTCCGTCGGCTGCAGATGGCGTGCCGCTGCTGCGCGTACCCCGTCGGGGTTTGTGGGGTCATGGTGCTGGTGGGCTGAGCCGGGGGCGAAGCGGTGGCGTGCGCCCCCGGGCGGTTCAGGGGGCCGGCCTGGTGACGGCGGCGACGATGTCGACTTCGATCAGGAAGTCGGGGGCGAACAGGGTCTCCACGCCGATGACGGTGCTGGCTGGTGACGGTTGATGACCGTCGCGTAGCGCATCGAGGATGTGTTGCAGCAGGTCGGGGGTGTATGCGACGACGTAGATGGTCTCTTTGACGATGTCGGCGCGGGTGGCGCCGGCCGCGGCCAGGGCGATGTCGATGTTGCGGGCGATCCGCGCGGCTTGTCCGGCGTGGTCGCCGGGGGCGACCGGTGTGCCGTGTTCGTCCCAGGCGACTTGGCCGGAGAGGTGGATCAGGGTCCGGCCGGTGACCGTGACGACCTGGCTGATCAGTCCGGGCACGGCGTGCAGGCCGGGCGGGCCGAGGCGGGTGATGGTCATGCCGCGTGCTCCTTCGCGAATCGGGTGGCTGCGTCGGCCTCGTCGGTGGCCCAGGCGACGTGCCCGTCGGGGCGGATCAGGATGGCGGTGGCGTCGCCGAAGGCGCCGGGCGCCCGGTGGTGGACTCGCAGGCGCGGGCCGGCCAGGGCGGACAGTGAGGCGCCGGGGGTGAGATCGGCCATCAGGTACGCGTCGGCGCGGGACAGCGCCAGCAGCTCCGGGTCGCCGACGCGGGTTCCGATGAGCGGATGGGCGTCGGCGCCGGCGGGCGGGTAGGTCACGTCGAGGGCGCTGACCCGGTTCGCGAGCCGGTCGTTGACCTGCGGCAGCGTGGAGATCAGCTCGCTGAGCAGGCCGCGCAGGCTCAGCCCCGGCGGGCTGAACGCGGTCATCAGGGCGACCTGGGCGCGGCTGGTCTCGGTGAGGCTGACGCCGACCGGGTGCCGTTCGGCGTGGTAGGTGTCGAGCAGCCCGGTGGGTGCCCAGCCGTGCAGGGTGGCGGCGAGTTTCCAGCCGAGGTTGGCGGCGTCCTGGATGCCGACGTTCATGCCGACGCCGCCGGCCGGGAAGTGCTGGTGGGCGGCGTCGCCGGCGAGCAGGACACGGCCCTTGCGGTAGGCGGCGGCGAGCCGGGTGGCGTCGCCGTAGCGGGACAGCCAGGCCGGGTCGCGCATGCCGAAGTCGTCGCCGGTCATCGCGATCGTCTTGGCGCGCAGCTCGGCCAGGGTGAGGTCGCCGGGCCAGTCGGTGGTGATGTCGCCGGGGGTGATGCCGACGAGGCGGTGGACGCCGCCGGGCATCGGGACCACCATGAGGGTGCCCTGCGGGCCGAAGTAGCTGAAGCCGGGCACGGGTGGCCGGTCCAGGACGACGTCGCCGAGCCAGCCGAGCACTGTCGACGCGGTGCCGGGGTAGCCGATGCCGGCGGCGGTCCGCACGATGCTGCGGGCGCCGTCGCAGCCGGCCAGGTAGGCGGCGTCGAGCTCGTACCGGCCGTCCGGGCCGTCGACGGCCACGGTGACCGATTCGGCGTGCTCGGTGAAACCGGTGACCCGATGGCCGCGCAGGATCCGGGCGCCGGCGTCGGCCGCGTGGGCTTCGAGGAGTTCCTCGGTGCGGGCCTGGGGCAGGGCCAGGGTGTACGGGAAGGCGCTGTTCAGCCGCCGGAAGTCGAGCCGGGAGTCCAGGACACCGAAGTGGCCGCCGGGCAGCGGCACGCCTTCGTCCAGGAACGGCCGCTGGATCCGGCGGGAGGCGAGCACCTCGAGGGTGCGTGGGTGCACGGTCAGGGCGCGGGAGCGTTCGTCGCGTTCGGTGCGCTGTTCGAGCACGGTGGCCCGGACGCCGGCGAGGTGCAGTTCGGCGGCGAGCCAGAGGCCGACGGGTCCGGCGCCGGCGATGACGACGTGGTTGTTCATGGTGTGTCCTCCGATCGTGTTCCTTGGTCGATGACCAAGGAACAGTGGCAAGTAGAATTGGTCAGTGACCAAAAGGCAAGAGAGTGCGAGGCTCAGCACGTCCGCCGTCGTGCGCGCCGCCGTCCAGCAGCTCGACGACGAGGGCCTGGAGGGCCTGTCCACCCGCGCGGTGGCCGACCGCCTCGGCGTACGGATGAACACGGTGTTGTGGCACGTCAAGACGAAGGCCCGGATGCTGGACCTGATGGCCGACGCGGTCACCGGCGAGGTGTCCCTCGACGGTCTTCCGGACAATCCCGGTCAACGGGTACGGGAGATCGGCCGCCGACTGCGTGCCGCGGCGCTGGCCCACCGCGACGGCGCCGCACTGATCGTCGGCACGTATCCCGCCGAACCGAACACCCTGCGCCTCGCCGAGACACTGATCGGCGCCTGCGTGGACGCCGGGTTGTCCGACCGGGACGCGGCCTGGACCGCGTGGACGCTGATCTACTTCGTGCTCGGGCTCACCCAGGAGGAGCAGGCCGCACCCGGCCCCGAGGAGAACCGCCTCAGCGCCGCCGTGGCAACGGGGGACTTCCCGATGCTGCGCCGCGTCCTGCCGCACCTCGACGTCGGCGCCTTCGACGAGCGGTTCGAGTTCGGACTCGACAACATCCTCGGCCACCTGCGGCGATGAGCGCGCAGCGCGACAGCTGCCGGCTGCGTCCATCGGAAGGGGTTCCGTTGCGAGCGCCCGCAGGGGGTCCAGATTCGGCGGTTGGGAGAGATGAGCGCATGCACAACATTGCATATAGTAGTCAGGTGATTACTTTTTGGTCATGATCCTCTTGGAAGGGGACGGACCATCGATTAGGTTTGGTCCATGCCGACCCGCCGGCCGGGAGCGGCACACCGACGCCAGCACTCCTGTGGTGGGGTGGGGGTATATGCATTCTCGCCGACACGGGGAGTGTGATATTGCCTTTCCTGCAACCGCGTGTCGACGGCGAGCTGCGGTCTCTTCTGGACGATCACGCATGGCTGCACCGGATGGTGGACGCCCTCGGCTCGCCGGTGAATCTGGTGCTGCCCGGTCAGGCCGTCGAGAACGTCCGGCGTTTCCGGGCGAGCCATCGAGCCCGCCACCTCGGCGGTCACGTCTTCTTCGCGCACAAGGCGAACCGTTCCCGGGCGCTGATCCGCAGACTGGCGGCCGAGGAAGCGGGCATTGATGTGGCGTCACTGGGCGAGTTGCAGAGCGCCCTGGCCGCGGGCTTCGCACCGGAGCGGATCATGGCGACCGGGCCGAAGAGCCGGGAGTTCCTCTGGCTCGCCGCTCGGGCCGCAGTGCTCGTCAACGCCGACTCGGTCGAGGAGCTCACCCGGCTCGCCGGCATCGTCGAGACGCACGACCTGCCCCGGGTTCGGGTGATGACCCGGCTGTCCGGTTTCCCCTCCGTCGGCACCACCGTGCTGACCCGCGCCAGCAGGTTCGGTGTCCCCGTCACCCGCCTGGGCCCCCTGTGGGAAGCGCTGGCCAGGCATGGTGACCAGCTCGACTTCCTCGGCGTCGCCTATCACCTGGACACTGTCGGGCTGCCGGAGAAGGTCGCCGCGCTGGAGGGCTGCCTGCACGCGATGGACGAGGCCGCTCGCCATGGCCTGAACCCACGGGCGATCGACATCGGCGGTGGGTTCGGCGTCAGCTATCTGGCTGAGGAGAGCCAATGGGAGGCCTGGACCACCGAACTGACCGGCGCTGTCCTCGGCAACCGTCCACCGCTGACGTGGAACGGCCACGGCTACGGTCTGCGCAACGAGGGCGGCAAGGTCCGTGGAGCACTCAGCGTCTACCCCGCCCACCGGGCCGTCGCGGGTCCGGCCTATCTCGACCGTCTGCTCGACACCGAGTCGATGACGCTGCGGCGTCCGTTCGGCACGTTGCTGCTGGAGAGCATGTTCGATCTCCACATCGAACCGGGCCGGGCGCTGCTCGACCAGTGCGGCGCCGTGCTGACCCGGGTCGAGGAGGTCCGCGACGACGGCCACGGCGAGACTCTCGTTCGCGTCGCGGGCAACAGCGCGGACATCGCCTTGGAGCAGCACGGCGTTCTGATGGATCCACTGCTGGTCGCACGCGACCGGAGTGCACAGCCGGACCCGGCGACGGCCTCGCCGGTGGGGGTGTATCTCACCGGCAACCTGTGCCTTGAGGCGGACCTGATCACCCGGCGCAAGGTCTTTCTCCCCGGCCGGCCCCGACCCGGTGATCTGCTGGTCTTCGTCAACACCGCCGGATATCTCATGGACTTCAGCGCCGGCAACGCGCTGATGCAACCCAGCGCCCGGACGGTCGCCGCCTACCGCGGCCACGACGGCTGGCAGTGGTGCCTCGACGAGAACTACTGGCCCGTCACGGGCCGGGAGGAGACCGCGTGAGATACGACAGCGTCACCGACGTCATCGGAGGCACCCCGCTGGTGCGCATCGATGCCGCCGTGCATGGCCTCCGTAACATCGACCTCTACGCGAAGATGGAGTTGTTCAACCCGTTCGGCTCGCTCAAGGACCGGGCCGCGTGGAACATGGTCCGCGACCAGGTCACCGCAGCCGCCGAGCGGGGTGACACCGTCGTGGAGCTGTCCAGCGGCAACACCGCCAAGGCGCTGGCCCTGATCGCCGGCATGCACGGCCTGCCGTTTCGCAGTGTGACGAACCGGATGAAGGTGCCGGAGATCAAGGACCTGCTGCTGTTGCTCGGCGCGCGGATCGACGAGCTGCCAGGCCGATCGGAGTGCCTCGACCCGGCCGACACCGACGATCCGCTCACCCGGATGTATCACACCGTTTCCGCGTCCGATGGCGGCTACCTGCACACCGACCAGTATTTCAACGATCTCAACGTCGATGCCCACGCGTTCGGGACCGGCCCGGAGATCATCGCTGATCTCGGCGGGCGCGTACCGGACTACTTCATCGCCTGTGTCGGCACCGCCGGCTCGTCCACCGGTGTGGCCCGGGCGTTGCGCACCCATGATCCGGCGGTGACCGTCGTGGGCCTGGTGGCGCAGAAGTCCGATTTCATCCCGGGCATCCGCAACATCGATGAGGTGCACGAGGTCGGTCTGTTCGATCCCGGCACCTACGACACGATCGAGGCGGTCAGCTCGGATGAGGCGATCGACGGCCTGCTTACCCTGATCCGCCGCTGCGGAACACTGGCCGGCCCGACCGGGGGCGGCGCCTATCAGGGGGCAGTGCGCTACCTGCGTACCGTCGACGCGACGCTGACCGACCGGCGTACGGCGGTGTTCATCGTCTGTGACCGGGTCGAGAGCTACCTGAGCTATCTGCGCGAACGTCGTCCGGAGCTGTTCCGGCTGCCGGCCCGGGCCCAGTCGGTGCATGCGCTCACCGACGACGACCTGGCCGCGGCGCACACCATCGGCGTGGCCGACGCCCAGGAGTGGATCGACAAACAGACTCCGCTGGTCGTGGATCTGCGCAGCCCGTTCGCCTACCGGGCGCTGCACATCGACCGGTCGATCAACATCGTCGACGACCTGTTCGAGGAGATGCTGCACGGTGGCCTGCCGTTCGGTCGCCGGCAGCCGGTGCTGCTGGTCTGCCCGGTCGGCGAGAAGTCGGCGCGCTATGCGGCGCTGCTGGCCCGGATGGGGCACCAGGACGTGCGATCGCTGGCCGGAGGCGTGATCGCCTGGCGTGACGCGGGCGCCGCACTGGTACGGGACTGACGTGGCCTCGGCGCCCTCCTACAACCACGGTGCCGCCTTCCCGGAGGAGTTGCGGTCCTGGCAGAGTCGCCTACGCGAGGACTTCCCGATCATCACCGCGCATCCGGACCAGGTCTATCTCGACAACGCCGCGACCTCGCAGAAGCCCCGCGCCGTCCTCGACGCCGTCACCGACTACCTGACCAGCGAGAACGCCAATGCCGGGCGAGGCACGTATCCCTGGGCCAACCGGACCACCGCGCTCATCCGGCACACCGAACAGCAGGTGCGCCGATTCCTCGACGATCCGGAACCCGAACGGTCCGGCGTCCACTTCGTCAGTGGCACCACCGAGGGACTGCGGCTGATCGCCAGGGACTGGCTGGCACGTCAACTGCGCGACGGCGACGAGATCGTCGTTCCCGACGCCGACCACTCGGCCAACGCCCTGCCGTGGCGGGAAGCCGTCGACGAGGTGGCCCGCGAGGGCATCACGGTGCGGGTGCGGCCGATGCCGTACGACCCGGCGCACGATTACGATCACCGGGCGCTCCTGCCGATGGTCAACGAGCGGACCCGGTTCATCGCCACCACCCACGTGCACCACGTGTACGGCGGTGACATGAACGTCGGCAGGATCCGTGCGGCGGCGGGCCCGGATGTCGTCATCTGCCTGGACGCCGCCCAGAGTGTCGGCCACCTGCCGCTGTCGGTTGCCGACCTGGACGTCGACTTCGTGGTGTTCTCCGGTCACAAGGCGATGGCGCTGCCGGGCACCGGCGTGATCTGGGCCCGCAACGAGCGGGGACCACGGTTCGTGCCGGGCGGCTGGGCCGGCTCCCCGAACACGAGCGGCATCGTGAGTCTCTCCGCCGCGATGAGCTGGTTGCAGGAGGCGGGGCTCGAGCGGATAGCCCGCTGGACGGTGGCGCTGGCCGCCCGGCTCACGGACGGCCTGCGCCACCTGCGCTCCTACGAGGTGCTCGGCTGTCAGCGCAGTCTGGCGGCCGACTCCCCGGTGCAGCAACGGCACGGCATCGTCACCTTCCGGCACCACCGGATCGGCTCCAACGATCTCGGTTTCATCCTGGCGGCGGAGGGTTTCATGGTCCGGGCCGACGGCCACTGTCAGGCCGCGGGCGGAGAGACGACCTCATCGGTACGGGTGAGCGTGCACGCGTACAACACCGTCGAGGAGATCGATTGCCTGCTCGGACTGCTCGAACGCCTCGACGAGGAAGGCGGACCGTCCCGCCGCTATTGAAAACGACATCCGTTACAGTGGGCGAATTGATCGGCTCGTCCCGGTCTCCACCGTCCCGCTGATCCTCGCGAGGTTGTCGATGGCGCTCACGTCACAAGCGTCCCCTTTTGCATCGGTGCTGGAGCGTGCGACCGTCGACCGGTGGCGCGCCTCCTGGGACGAGGTGATGGCCGGCTTCCTGCCCGGCTCCGACGGTTGCGAGGCCGCGCTGATGACGGTGGCCGAAGCGGTGAACGGCGGAACCCCCGCCCGGATCCTCGACCTCGGCGGCGGCCCCGGCGTCTTCGCCGAAAGGATGGCCGCGCGCTGGCCCGACGCACAGGTGGGCATGGTCGACCTGGACCCTGTCCTGCTCGCTCTCGCGGCGGCCGGAGCAGACGACCGGATCGGTGTGCACAGTGCCGACCTCAAGGCGGCCTGGACCGACGCGATAGCCGGCGGTGGCCCCTTCGACCTGCTGACCGCCATCATGACCGTGCACTATCTTCCCCCGGAGCGGGTCCGTGCCTTCTATCGCGCTGCCCGGGCGATCCTGCGCCCCGGCGGTCTGCTGGTGGTCGTCGATCTGATGCCCGAGGCCGGGTTGGACGGCGTCACGGCGAGGTTGTACCCGGCGGCCGGCGAGGCGGTCGCGGCCATGGCCTGGACGCGCTGGTGGGATGGCCTGCGGGCCTGCGAGCCGCTACGACCGCTGATGCAGCGACGTCAGGCGATCCTCGGCGATCGGATCCCCGCCGAGTTCACCCCGCCGGTGACCTGGCATCGCGACGCGGCACTCGCGGCCGGCTTCGCCGAGGCGGGCGTCGTCTGGCGCTGGGGCGCCCACGCCGCGCTCGCCGCCACGGCGTGCGCAACGGGCCTGGACGGCGGGGCGGGCACCCCGAGCGGCGATCTGCCGGCGCTGCGATGACGAGAAGAACGAGGAGAACCGCCTGCGGCTGTGGCGCGAAGCGGCGGGGACATCGCCGTGTGCGCGTTGTCCCCGCCGCGTGTCAGGCGACGACGGACATGACTGTCTGGCCGATGCGTGCGGTGCCGTCGCTGTAGGCGATCAGGCCGAGGTAGCGGGTTCCGGCGGTCAGGCCGGTCCACGCCGCGGTGACCTTGGCCGGAGTGCCGAGGGTGACGTTCTGGCCGGCCGGGGTGGCGGTCAGGTTGCCGGCGGCGGCGTCACCGACGATCCACGAGTGGTGCGGGACGTCGAGTTCCTCCACACCGGGCGGGGTGGCGAACTGGACGACGTAGACGTCGTACGAGCCGGCCGTGAGGTTGACCTGTTCCTCGGCCGTCGACCCCGCACTGGACGCCACCAGCGTGCTGGTGCCGGCCCGGTAGGCGAACAGGTCCAGGTCGGTGCCGGCCGGGACGTCGGCGTCGAAGGTGGCCGCCCGGGCCAGCCTGGTGCCGGTCGGCACGGTCAGCGTCACCTTGCCCACCGACGGCCCGGTGGCCGGGGCAGCCGAGTCGAAGTCGGTCTCCGAACCGACCAGGTGCAGCCGGTCCACCACGGACGGGGCCAGCCCGGCCGGCGCGGCACTCAGGGCGCCGGTGAAGCCGGGGATCACGCTCAGGTCCGTCGAACCGCTGGTCCCGGTCCCGGCGGCCTGGGTCGGGGCGGCGATCGCGACCGGCCGGACGGCGATCGGACTGCGTACGTCGGAGGAGGTCAGGCCCTTCGGGTCGGCCTTGTTGACCCAGGTCAGCGAGCCGAAGCTCCACTGGCTGATCGCCGCGTCGGTACGGGTGACGGTCACCTTGTACGACACCGACCTACCGGGCAGCACCACGAATCGCTTCGGCGTGACCGTCACGGTCGTACCGGCCGGGGCCTGGATCCTGGCTTCGTAGACGCCGGGCAGTTTGCTGATGTTCGTCACGGTACGGGTGGTCGTCTGCTTCCCGGCCAGGTCGCCGATCGCGATCGACGGGTAGTTCAGGTCGGTCGGGTCGATCGCACCGTACTGGTCGCAGGAGGCTCCGCTGGCGCCGCTGCCGCACGCGAACCGGATCCAGTCGGGGTAGGTGGAGTCGTACACCAGGCCCGGCCGGAACGACCGGCCGGGACGGACGTGTCCGGCGCCGTAGTCGAGCGGTGTCGCGGCGGTCCCGGCCCGCTGGATCGGCTGGCCGGTGCTGTCGGTCTGACCGGCCGTCGTCATCAGCGCCGACTTGACCCAGATCGGGGACCAGCGCGGGTTCTCGCTGATCACCAGGGCGGCCAGGCCGGCGATGTGCGGACTCGACATCGAGGTGCCCGAGTACGCGTCCCAGGTGCGGCCGTTGTTGCCCGGCGGGGCGACCGGCGCCACCACGTCGACGCCGGGCGCGGTGATGTCCGGCTTGAGCAGGTCGCCGTTGCCGGCCAGGGCCGGGCCACGGGACGAGAAGGACCCCATCTCCGGTGCGCGGACCTTGACCTCGGTACCCGCCGACAGGCTCGCCGTGGCGCCGGCGGTGGCCGCGTACGCCTTGATCGCCAGCCCGGCCGCGCTGTTGACGTGCACCGTCGGCACGAAGTGGTAGTCGGCGTTGACCGAGTTGTCGGGGTTGTTGTAGAGGATCATGCCGACCCCGCCGGCCTGCCGGACCGCGAGACTCTTGTCGGTACGGCCGTTGCCGCCCCGCAGACACAGCACCACCTTGCCGGTCACCACGGCCGGATCGAGCCCACCGGAGTAACACAGCCGGGCCTCGCTGACCGGGGTGGTGGGCAGGCCGGCCACCTCCGAGTCGACCAGTGGAGCGGACGGCACGGCGGTGCCCTGACCGGCGCCTGCGTAGGTGGTCCCGTTGCCCAGGGTCACCGACTTGTCGTAGCCGCGGTCGTGCGTGCTGGCCGCCACCGTGGTGATCCAGGGCGAGTTGTGCGCCACCGTGCTCGCGGTCGGACCGCTGTTGCCGGCCGACGCGGCGACGAACACCCCGGCATTGGCGGCGTTGAGGAACGCCAGCTCGACCGGGTCGACGAACGACGAGGTGGACCCGGAGATCGAGTAGTTGATCACGTCGACGCCGTCCGCGACCGCCGCGTTGATGGCCGCGACCAGGTCGACGGTCGTGCCGCTGCCACTACCGGTGCCCTGGTCCCACAGCGCCTTGTAGACGGCGAGGCGGGCGGCCGGGGCCATGCCGGAGGCGTCACCGACGACACGCCCGTCGATGACCGCGTCCACGCCGTGGTTGCCGACCGCAGTTCCCGCGGTGTGCGAGCCGTGGCCGTTGAAGTCACGCGGGGACCGGAACTCGTCGGGATTCGTCTCGTCGAGCGAACCCTCGGTGAAGTAGCGGGCGCCGATCAGTTTGTTGTTGCAGGTGATGTTCCGGGCCGGATCGGTCTCCTCGCCCTGCTGGCAGACGCCGCGCCACTTGGCGTCGATGATCCGCTGGTCCGGCCGCGGGTTCGGCAAGGCGGCGAACGCCGGGTTCTCCGGCCAGATGCCGGTGTCGATCACACCGACGATGACACCGCTGCCGGCCTTCTTGGAGCCGCCGAACTGGCGCTGCCACACCCCGGTGCGGCCGGTCAGTCCGAGCATCTGCGGGGTGGAGATGGTGTCGGCCTTGTGGACGGCGTTCTTCGACACCGCCAGCACGCCGGGGCTGCGGCGCAGGACGTCGGCCTCGGTGGCGGTCATCCGGGCGGCGTATCCGCTGAACGCGACGTCGTACTCGTAGAGGGTCCGGCCCGCCGGAACCCCGGCCAGGCGCTGGGTGCGCTGACGTTCGGACTTCAGGTGAGCACGGTACGACCGGGCGGCGCTGGTGCTGAGGTCGATCTTCTCACCCGCGCCGGGTCGGGTCGCCGGAATGCCGGCGACCCCGCCGGTGTAGCCGGCGACCGGGGGCGCCGTCAGTTGCACAATGTAGAGGTCCGACGGGGTGGGCGGCGCCCCGTGGGCCGCGCCGGTACCGCTGCCCGCCAGGATGGCCGACACCGCGACGGCCAAGGCCATCCGGATCGGTTGTTTCGATGGCACAGATGTCCTCCGGGTACGAACGAGGAAGCTCACATTGAGCTGGATCATATTGAGAGACATCGCGCCCTGGTAGATCTCGTGTCGATCCTGATGTGGGGGAGATGATGGCGTTATGGAAACCGGCTTGCACACCCTGACCGGAATTGTCACCGCGGGGGTCGAGCACCGATGCCTGCTGCTCGGCGAATACCTGCTGGTCGGTGGTGATCGGACGGTGATCCGCGCCGGTGCGAGACTTGCCGTGACCGGCCGGAAGGTCCCTGACCTCGTGACAACGTGTCAGCAGGGCACACCGTTCGTCGTGACCTCGGCCCGATCCATCGATTGATCGATGGTCGTCGTGGCACCCCGTCCATTCGCCTGGCCGTGCTACTGAAGTCGCATCGGCGCCTGGGACGAATATATCGTCAGAACTGCATGTAATGGCGCCGATGATTGGCCCGATCGGGCAATCAAAGACGCATGAAGACGGCCCGATCAGGCGTTCATCGACTCCTGATGCTCCATTCGGGGAACCCGGCGAATCTCTCGCCGGCGATATTCAGCCGGGACGGCCGCCGACGAGGCCGCGCCGTTCAGCGGGTGCCGTTGCCTTCGGCGACGTCGGCCTTCGACGCCAGGATCGGCCGGCCCTGGTCGAGGAAGGGGGAGACGGCGTCGGTGTGGACGCCGCGGGGTTGTGGTGCGGGTCCTTCGGCTGCGGTGGCGGTAGACCCCGGCGCCGGGACGGCGGCCCCTACGGTGAGAGCCGCCAGAGCCGCCGCTCTTCGTCGGAACCTCAGGCGGCGAGGCGGGCGATCAGACCGTGACGTGGTGCGGCCAGGTGCGCGAGCAGGAAGGCGCCGGTGAGGGTGAGCACGATGGTGCCTCCGGCCGGCAGGTCCCAGGACCAGGAGAGGTACAGGCCGATCAGGGCACAGGCGCCGCCGATCGCGGGGGCGAGGGCCATCATCGCCGCGAGCCGGTCGGTGAGCAGCCGGGCGGTGGCGGCCGGGGTGATCAGCAGGGCCAGCACGAGGATGTTGCCGATGGTCTGCACGGCCATCACCACGGCGAGGGTGACCAGCACGTAGAGCGTCAGGTCGAGCCAGAAGGTGCGCAGCCCGAGGGCGCGGGCCATCTCGCGGTCCAGGGTGATCGCCACGAACTCTTTGTGCAGCAGGAACACGGCGAGCAGGACGGCGATGGCGGTTCCGCCGACGACGTAGAGGTCGCGGTCGGGGATGCCGGTGATCGAGCCGAACAGGAACTGCTGCAGGGATCCGGCGTATCCGGGCGCCCGGGAGATGATGACGATGCCGAGGGCGAACGCGGCGACGAAGAAGATTCCGATGACGGAGTCCTCCTTGAGGCGGCGGTTCTGGGCGAACACGGTCACCAGCAGCGCGGTGACGATTCCGGCGATGGTGCCGCCGACGACCAGGCTGCCGGAGAAGAGGAAGGCGATGGCCAGGCCGGGGAAGACGGCGTGGGCGACGGCGTCACCGATGAACGCCATGCCGCGCAGGACCACGTAGCAGCCGACGACTCCGCACATGATCGCCGAGAGCACGGCGATGGTCAGGGCCTTGGGCAGGAACGCCAGGTCGGGGTTGGTCAGGTCGGCCAGGAACTGCCACGGCGACACGTCAGGCTCCCCCGAGGTCGAGGGCTTTGAGCAGGTGGGAGCCGGGGCCGACGTCGAACGTCCGCATCCAGACCTCGGGGTCCTTGAGGTCCGAGGGAGGGCCGGCGGCGATCACGGTGCGGTTGAGCAGGATCAGACGATCGCAGGTGTACGCGGCCGCGGTCAGGTCGTGGGTGGCCATCAGCACGGCGCGTTCCCGGGCGATGTCGGCGAACAGATCGGTCAGTGTCTCCTGGGCGGGCATGTCGAGTCCGGTGAACGGCTCGTCGAGCAGCAGCACCGCCGGTTCCAGCACGAGCGCGCGGGCGACCAGGACGCGCTGCCGCTGGCCGCCGGACAGTTCCCCGACCGGTCGTTTGCGCAGGTCGGTCAGGCGTACCCGGTCGAGGGCGTCCCAGACGGCCTGCCAATGGGCGACGCCCGGCCGGCGGAACAGCCCGATCCGGCGGACCAGGCCGCTGAGCACGGCGTCCTGGACCGAGGCGGGGAAGTCCCAGGTGAACTCGTGGCGCTGCGGCACATAGCCGGCACTGCCGCTGGTGACCGTGCCGGCGCGCAGCGGGATCAGACCCAGCGCGGCTCGCATCAGGGTGGTCTTGCCCGCGCCATTCGGGCCGAGCAGCGCGGTGAACTGCCCGGTGTCCACGCGCACATCGACGTCGCGCAGCACCGGCCGCCCACCGAGATCGGCGGCGACCCTGGTCATCTCCAGCGCGGCGGTCATCGGACGTTCTCGCGTTCGCGTTCGGCGCGGCGACGTACCGCCGACTGCCGGGCGACGAGCGCCGCGATGATCAGCAGGACGAGGAGGCCGGCGCCGATCAGGGCGGGCGTCTGCCACGTACCGGATGAAGGGTCTTGATCCGTGGTTGCCGCTGGGGCGATCGAGGCGGACCCGGCGGCTGGAGGAGCGGTGAACGCGGTGTCGAAGTCGGGCTCGGTGCCGTCCCCGACGGCCAGGCGCAGCACGGTGCTCGCCGTGGCCGTGGCGCCGTCGGCGAGGTCGGCGCTGATGTCGACGGCGAGCTGGTAGTTGCCGGGCTTGCCGAACACCCAGTTGGCGTGGGTGTGGGTGTTGGTCTCGACCCACATCGGCTGTGGCAGTGGTTTCGTGGTGCTCCACAGCACCTGCGGGGCGCCGAGGTTGCCGGACTGGAGGAAGACCGTGACCGCGCCGGGTCCTTGCACGCCGCGCAGGGTCATGGTGACGCCGCGGCTGATCGCGCCGATCACGCCGGGGTCCTGGGTGTTCCAGCCGATCCAGACGACGCCCTGCTTCTCGGTCTGCGGCACCACGTGCACCTCGGTGCCGGGCTGCTCGCCGAGGAACGCGTAGGCCGGGTCGTCGGGAACCGCCTGACGAGCGGTGTCCCGGACCCGCAGGACGGTGTCGGCGGGTTCGCGCCACACCGAGGGGACGGCGTGGTCGTCGTGGATCTGGATGGTCCACGTGCCGTCGCGCAGGCGGGGGCCGATGTCGACGTGGCCGGTCTCCAGCACGGCCCGGCCGGTGGCCTGGGCCTGGCCCGGGTCCAGTGACTGGTCGAGGCCGGGAGTGGGGCTGGGAGCCGCCGCGAGCAGCACGGCGAGCAGGGATTTGATCAAGGTTGGTCCTCGGGTGGTTCAGGAGAGGCAGGAGCGGAGGGAGTCGGCGTTGAACCGCATCATCGACACGTAGTCGGTGACCCGGTCGTCGAAGGCGTCGCCGTAGATGTCGCAGACCTTCACGTTCTGCTGCTTGGCGACCTCGACGAGGGTGGAGGAGCGGGCGCGCAGGTTGGGTTCCAGGAACACCGCCCGGATCCGCAGGTTGCGCAGGGTCTCGGTGAGGCGGCGGCGGTCGGTGAGACCGGGTTCGACGGCGGGGTTCGGGGTGACGAATCCGGCGACCGGGATGTCGTAGGCCTTGGCGAGATAGGCGAAGGCGTCGTGCGTGGTCACCAGATGGCGGTTCGCCGCCGGGATGGCGTCGATCTGTTTCTGGACGTACGCGTCGAGCGCGCTCAGTTCGGTCAGGTACCGGTCGGTGTTGGCCCGGTAGTCGGCGGTGCCGGCCGGGTCGGCGGCGATCAGCGTGTCCCGGATCAGCTCCACGTAGGACTGGGCGTTGCCGACGTCCTGCCACAGGTGCGGGTCGATCTCGCCGTGCACGTGCCGGCCCAGCACCGCCTGCGGTAACTGGTAGATCTGCGTTCCGGGCCGGCCGAGGAACCGGAAACCCGGCCCGGCGGGCACTTCCTTGAGGGCCCTGGCGGGAACCTCGATGACGGTGCGGGCGGGATCGTGGCGTACCTGCTCGGTGCCGCCGTGGCCGTCGCCGTACAGGTAGAGCTCGCCGGTGTCGATGTCGGCGGTGACGTCGGTGTGCCCGTCGTGCAGCACCAGGGCCCCGTGCATGCCGGGCACGGTGTGCGGGTCCACCCCGACGGCGAAGGTGAAGGTCTGCTCGCCCATCGGCAGCGGCTTGCTGTCGTCGGACACCGCCAACTCGGCGCGCAGGGTGAGCCGGTAGACACCGGGTTCGGTGAACGCCCAGCTCATGTGGGTGTGCGCGTCCGACGGGAGGTTCATGGTGTCGTCGCGGTAGCCGTTGGCCGGATCGAAGCCGTCGCCGGAGTCGACGGCGATGTCGGGGTTGCCGAACGACTCGGTCAGATAGGCCGACAGCCGTCCGGGGCCGTCGACGCGGGTTGCGGAGAGCCGGACGTCCGAGGACCGGGTGACCCCGTGCGTGGCGCCGGAACCGCGGGCGCGCAGACCGAGCCAGATGGTGTCCAGGGAGACGTCCTCGACGAGTGGGATGATCTCGGCGGCGTACTTCGTGGCGCCTTCGGCGAGGGAGATCTGGCGTACGCCGTCGGGGAGGTTGGCGTCCATGGTCTTGATGACGCTCTGGGCCTCCAGGAGCAGGTAGTTGCTGAAGGCCACGTCGGCGTAGACGATGTTGCGCACGTCGCGCAGCGTGGGTTCGTACGCGTGGGCGTCGGCGTTGTCCGGCACGATCGAGTCGACCAGGACACGCTCGCCGCCGACGTTGCGGACCAGGTCGGCCAGGATGCCGGTGGTGGTGACCACCTGGACGCGCCCGTCGGTGTCGGACAGGGCGGGCGGCGGCGCGCAGCCGGCCACGGCGCCGGCCAGCAGGGTTGCGGCGAGCAGGCGTTTCACGGGTCTCCGGGTACGGTGGGCGGTGGGTCCGCTCCACTTCCACTGGAGCGGACCCACCGGGATCACGGCAGGACGGTGAAGGTGAACGCCTTCACGCCGGTGGTCACGGTTGCTCCGGTGCTGATCAGCTTGCCGGTCACCTCGAAGTTGAGGGTGTAGGTGCCGGCGGCGGTGAAGCCCCAGTTGGCGTGGGTGTGGGCGTTGTAGGTGACGGTCCGGGTGTCGGGCAGGCCGTCGGAGGAGTCGAACATCCTGGTCGGTGTGCCGGCCGAGACGGTGTAGACGCTGACGTGGCCCGGTCCGGTGAAGCTGGTGAGCCGGAACGTCACCGAGTTGCTCTGGAACACTCCGGCCGGGACCTCCGCGGTGTTCCAGCCGGCCCAGAGCAGGCCGCTGGTGTTGCTCTGCGGAAGCACCCACGCGGTGCTTCCGGGCATGCCGAGGAACGACCACGCGCTGCCGGCCGGCACGGTGATCTTCGCGGCGGCCGGCACCTGGAAGACCACGTCGGCCGGGTTGCGCTCGGCCACGTCGTCGTTGACGCTCAGCACCAGGGCGCCGGCGGTGTAGTCGACGTCGAGGACGTCGACGTGACCGCTGGTGAGGGTGACGGTGGCCGCCTGTGCCGGCACGGCGGCCGCGACCACCAGGCTCATCGCGGCGGCGAGGACCGCGGCGGCCCTCACGGCTGGACCACGAACTTGTAGACGACCGGCGCCGAGGTGACGCTCTGGCCGGTGGCGGCCAGCTCGGCGGTCGCGCTGACCTTGATGAGGTGGACGCCGGCCTTCTGGAACGCCCAGCTGGCGTGCTGGTGCGTGCCGGTCGCCAGCGGCAGCGCGTCGGGCAGGCCGTCGCCGCTGTTGACCAGCACGTTCGGGGCGCCGACGGCGTTCTCGGTGAAGATGGCGACGCGGCCGGCGCCGGTGACCTTCTCGAACTTCAGCGTGACCGAGTCGGCGGCGAAGACGCCGTTCTCGATCTCCTCGGTGGCGATGCCGGGCCAGAGCAGGTCCTCGTTCTGAATCTCCGGCAGGACCCAGACAGGCTTGCCCGGCGATCCGAGGAAGCCGAACGCGGGGTCGTCGGGAACGGCGATCTTCGCGGCCTTCTTGACGAGGAAGACCACGTCGTCGACCTCGCGTTCGACGTCGGGCTCGACGGTCTCGTCGTGGACGCCGATCTCGAGGACGCCGTCCTCGTAGGCGAGGTCGACCACGTCGACGTGGCCGGCGCCGAGGACCACGGTGTCGGTGGCCTGGGCGGGTACGGCGGCGCCGAGCAGGGCGGCGGCGAGGATGCCGCTGCCGAGCAGGAGGCGGAGCGGTTTACGCAAGGGGATTCTCCTTGGGATGGATCCGGTGACCGATCACCGGAACGATCTAGATGTTAATGGTTTTCATTTTCATTAGGAAGGGTCGGGAGTGGACACGTGACCCGGCTCGCTTCGCCGCCTCCGAGCGAGCACGACGACGGCTACGCCCGCGATGAGCAACAGCGCTCCGCCGCCGGCGATCGACATGATGTCCGTGCCGGTCTTGGCGAGACCACCACCGCTGCCCTTGCCGTCGGTGGCCGCTCCGCCGTCGCCGTTCTGTCCCGAGCTGCCGCCGTCGCCGGTGCTGGTCGAGTTACCGACGGCAACGGTGAGGATCCTGGTGTCCGACAGGCTCTTGCCGGCTGTCGTGGTGGCGGTCATCTCGACCGTGAGCTGATAGATCCCGGCTTCGGTGAAGGCCCAGTTGCCGTGCGCGTGGGTGTTGGGCGCGATGGCGAGCTGCTGCGGCAGCGCCTTCGCCGAGTCGAAGAGGACTTCGGGCGTGCCGAACGAGCCGGTGAGAAACAGCTTGAACCGGCCCGGGCCGCTGACCTGCTTGAGGCGCCAGGTGACGTTTCCCTTGGTGCCCTTGACCACGGATTCGTGCTGGGTGTTCCAGCCCGGCCAGACGATGCCGGCCTGCTGGGACTGGGGCAGGAGGTAAACCTTGTCGCCGGCCTTGCCGAGGAACGCGTACCCGGCGCCGGACGGCACGTCGATCAGCGCTTTGTCGGTGACCTTGAGCGTGACGTCGGCCGGCTCGCGCCAGGTGGGGGGAGTGGTGCTGTCGTCCTTGAGCCGGATCGTCAGCCTGCCGTCGTCGAGTACCGGGCCCATGTCGACGTGCCCGTCGGAGATGACCTTCCTGCCGGTGGCGGTGACGGTGGCGGCTGACGTTGCCGCCGCTGCGGCCTTCTTCGCGATGGTGGACTCGGCGGCCGTCGTGCCGGCCGGGGCGCTCTGCTGCGCCGGCGGCGACTGCTTCGCCGGGCCGGCCTGGGCCCCGGCGGGTATCGAGACGGTGTAGACCGCTTCGTCTCGAAGTGTTTGCGCGCCGGTGTGCGAGGTCGCCCGCAGCGTCACCCGGTAGTCCCCGGCGGCATCGAACAACCACACGACGCCGCCCGTGCGCTTTCCGGCCGGCAGCCGGGTGCTGCGGTGGCCGTCACTGTCCAGCAGCAGAGTGGGCCGGCCCCACTCCGACAGCGTGTACGCGGCGAAAGTGCCGGGACCCTCGATCGAGGCGAGTTCCAGCGTCACGTCGCCCTTGGTGATGGCGGTGGTGTCGAACGTGGAGAACGGCGAGCCGTCCTGCAGCGACCACGCCGGCGCGCCGGGCCGGCCGAGGAACGCGAACGCCGGATCGTCGGGGATCACGCCGACCGGTTGCCCCGAGGCGATGAACCGGACCTGATGCGGATCGGTGTAGGTCCGGCCGTCGCTGCGGACATCGAGGCGCAGTTCACCGGATTCGACTGAGAGCGCCACCAGGTCGGCACCGTCGGCAGGCGCGGCGCCCGCCGGCAGGCCCGCGGTCAAGGCCATCGCGACCGCCGTGGTGGTGACGGCGACGGTCTTGTGCAGACGGTGGGTCATCGGGTTCCTTCCTTCTCGAGGTTTGCGGCCGCCTGCTCACGTCCGCGTTTCTCGGCGGCGGCGAGGGCCGCGCGCATGCGGCGGTTGCGTCGGCGGCGGGTGAACAGCCAGGCGGCGGGCAGGGCGGCGGCGAGTGCGGTGAGGACCAGTCGTGGCCACGGCATCAGCCAGAGAGCATGCTCGGAGAGCGCGCGGACCGGTGCCGGATCGATGGCGCGGCCGTCGGCGGGCGCGGGGAGGATGCCGAGGGTCAGCCGCTCCCGGAACAGGGGCGGCACCGCGTCGAGCGTGACGGCACTGGTCAGTGAGCCACCGGGCAGGATCTCCGGGATCGTGGCCGCCGTGGTGCTGCGGGCGCCGAGTCCGAACGGTCCCTCGATCCGCGCCGACGGGGCGCCGCCGAGACGTACGTTGCCCGTGTTGGCGACAGTGAAGGTTGCGGTGACGCGCGGCAGCCTCAGCGGGTTCCAGGACGTCGCGGCCTGGATCTTGACATCGGTGACAGTGAGTGACGGTTTCAGGGGGCCGGTGACACGCAGGTAGACGCGGCTGCCGACCCGGTGGTCGACGGAGACCTTGTTGCCGGTGGCGTCGGTGGTGTCGGCGATCAGGGAGGCGACGATGCCGGCCGCGTGGTCGCCGGGTGTGGCGTCGGCCGGCACGGTGAGGGTGAACGGCACGACGACCCGCGACGACGGCGGCAGGGTGATCCGCTGCCGGCCCAGTTTGATCCACAGGCCCGCGTCGGTCGGCGCGGCGTTGCCGGCGCGCAGGTCGAAGCCACCACCGGCGGTGGTGAACGCGTCGTGGGCGTAGACGCGTAGGGTCAGCGGCTGCTTCGAGTGGTTGGTGACGGCGACGTGGTCGGTGATGGTGGCGCCGGGGTCGAGTTTGTAGTCCAGAGCCGGCCGCCCGTTCGGTCCTTTCGGGCCCGACGGCGACACCGACCAGGTCAGCGAGCCGTCGCCCGGAGCGGCGCCGGCGGGTGCGGGCAGGACGGGGACGGCCAGAGCCAGAACGGCTACGGCGATGGGGGTACGCATGAGGGGGTCTTTCGTTCGACCGGGGTCGCGGGGCGGCCGGACAGGGGGGCCACAGCCGTGCCGCCCCGCGACGTCTCAGATGGCGGTCAGGGTCAGGGTGCCGGTGTAGGCGCCGGCCGCTGTGTCGGTCGGGACGCTGAGCTTCAGTGTCGCGTCGAGCTGGGCGGTGCCCAGGCC
This sequence comes from Actinoplanes philippinensis, assembly GCF_900113015.1. GTDB lineage: Bacteria > Actinomycetota > Actinomycetes > Mycobacteriales > Micromonosporaceae > Actinoplanes > Actinoplanes philippinensis. Next base: position 189,149 of record NZ_FONV01000016.1, on the reverse strand, counting down.
CCGGCCGTTCGGCGCGGACGCCAGCACGGCGCTGCCGCCCAGACCGGTGTGCGGTTGCACGGTGCCGTACGGGTGGGCGACCGGCCCGGCGATCACGCCCTGCCGGCTGCCCTGCGCGGTGATGCCGGGCGTCCAGCCGAGGAAGCCGCCGGCGAACGTCTTGCCGTCCTCGGTCCGGAACCCGTCCGCGACCTGCCCGGACGCCGTCCAGCCGGGCTGTGCGGCCCGGGTGTCGGTAACGGTGACCGGCTTGAGCGCGCCGGTGCTCTCCCACCGGTCGCCGGCCGCGGACAACACGGCAGCGGGCAGGTTGACGGCACGATTCTCGGGATCGACGCTGATCACGAGCGCGCCGTCGGACGCGTTGATGGTGGCGGTCACCGTCTTGGCGGCGCTGCTGCCTTCCGGCGGGAACGCGACCCACAGCCAGACCTCGGCGCTGGTGGCGACCACCTTCTCACCGTCGTGGAGCTTGACCACGTACTGTGTGCCGTTGAGGGCCCGCGTCGCGGTGAAGCTGTACGACGCGCCGGTCTCGCCCTCGATCGGTGTGAACTCGTCCTCGGCCGGCTTCTTGCTGAACCACTGGTACTTCGTCAGCGGCCCCTGCGGGGACTGGACCGCCTGCAGCGTGACGGCGTCGCCCGGCTGGTACTCGCCCTCGTTCATGCCGGAGATGCCGAGGCTGAGGTCGCCGCCGGCCGGCAGCTCGCCGACGACGAACCGGTAGTCGACCGGGCCGGTGGTCAGCGTGCTTGCGTCGGCCAGTGTTGCATCGGCCTGGAACGTGAGCGTGTACGTGCCGGTCGCGGAGAACACCCAGCCGGCGTGCGCGTGGGTGTGCACCGGAACGTCGAGCCGGTCGGGCAGGCCGTCGTTGCTGCGGAACTTGATGCTCGGCGTGCCGAGCGAGTTGGTGTCGAACAGGGTCACGTCACCGGGGCCGTCGACCCCGACCAGACTGAGGCTGATCCGGTCACCGGCGAAGACGCCTGAGGTCAGGGTGGTGGTGTTCCATCCCGGCCACAGCAGGGCCGGGTCCTGGACCTGGGGAAGCATCCAGATCTTGCTGCCCGGTGCGCCGAGGAACGCGAACGCCGGTAGGTCCGGCACGACCGTCTCGGCGGCGGGCAGGACCTGGAACGTGACGTCGGCCGGGTCGCGTACCACCGCGGGGCTCACCGTGTCGTCCTTGACCTTGAGGCGCAGCTGGCCACCCTCATAGCGCACGTCGACGGCATCGGTGTGCCCCTGGGACAGCACCACCTGGTCGGCGGCCAGTGCGGGAGTGGGGCCGAACAGGACGGCCGTTGCCAGGACGAGGCCGGCGAGGCTGAACGCGACCCCTGTGGAGGGTCTCTTCACGCATCGTCTCCTTCCGCGAAATTAATGAAAACGAATCTCGTTTTCATCGGGACACTAGCAGGTCCCGAGTGGATGTCGCGTAGGGATCCGGTGGCGATGAACACGATATCGATTTTCATCTTCAGGTGAGCCGGTCGGAGCGGCTCGAAGGGCGGCGCGCGGCCTGACTCGCCATGCCGGGGCTGCGCCGGGTGGGTGACTTCAATACATCGTCACCTTGCCATTAGACGATAGTTTATGAGAATGATTATCGTTCCACTCCTCAGTGACAGGAGTGGAATCGATGAAGTACGCCCACCGTCTGATCTGGACCGCCGGCATCGCCGCAGCCACCACCCTCATGGCCGCCTGCGGTTCCGGCACCCCCGAGACCGGCGCCTCCTCGACGGCGAGCGGCCCCAAGCTCGCCGTCGTGGCCACCACGCCGGAGGTCGCCGACTTCGTCCGCAACATCGGTGGCGCCGACGTCGCCGTCACCCAGATCATCAAACCCAACGTCGACCCGCACGACTACGAGCCCACGCCCGCCGACCTGCAAGCCATCGCGACCGCCGAGCTGGTCGTCAAGAACGGTGTCGGTCTCGAGGAATGGCTCGACCGCACCATCGAATCGGCCGGGTTCAAGGGCACGGTCGTCGACTCCAGCCAGGGCGTCACCCTGCGCGAAGGCGGCCACCACGAGGAAGAGGAGGGTGAGCACGCCGAGGGAGAAGGCGAGCAGCACGCGGGCGAGGAGGAACACGACCCGCACATCTGGCACGACCCGCGCAACGCCAAGATCATGGTGGCGAACATCCAGAAGGGCCTCGCCGCCGCCGAGCCGGCCAAGGCCGGCGCGTTCGCCGAGAACCTCGCCGCCTACACCGCCGAACTCGACAAGCTCGACAGCGACAACGCCGCCGCCTGGGCGAAGATCCCGAAGGCCGACCGCAAGCTGGTCACCAACCACGACGCGTTCGGCTACTACATCGCGCGCTACGAGCTGGAGTTCGTCGGCTCGGTCATCCCCAGCCTCGACACATCCGCCGAACTGTCGGGCAAGCAGCTGACCGACCTCGTCGCAAAGATCAAGGCGACCGGCACCACAGCGATCTTCGCGGAGAGCTCACTGCCGCCGAAGACCGCCGAGGCCATCGCGCAGCAGGCCGGCGTCAAGGTCGTCGCCGGTGAGGACGCGCTGTTCGGCGACAGCCTCGGCGCGCCCGGCTCGCCGGAGGGCACCTACCTCGGCGCCGAGCGGCACAACACGCGGGTCATCGTCGACGCGCTGGCCGGCTGACATGACGACCGCCGCCCTGCGCCTGGACGGAGTCAGCGTGGGCTATTCGGGCACCCCCGTGGTCACCGGCGTCGACCTCGAACTCAGGCCGGGGCAGCGGCTCGCCCTGGTCGGCCCCAACGGCGCCGGCAAGTCCACCCTCATCAAATCCGTCCTCGGTCTCGCCGAGATCCTCGACGGCAGCGCCACCGTCCTCGGCCACACACCGGCCCGTGCCCGGGCGCTGACCGGGTACGTGCCGCAGACCGGCAATCTGGACCCTGACTTCCCGGTCAGTGTCCGGCAGGTCGTCATGATGGGCCGCTACCGGCAACTCGGGTGGTGGCGGCCCGCCCGGGCCGCCGACCGCGCCGCGGTCCGCGAGGCCCTGGACCGGGTCGGCCTCGCGGACCGGGCCGACGTGCGGTTCGGGCTGCTCTCCGGTGGCCAGCGGCAGCGGGTGCTGCTCGCCCGCGCGATCGCCGCCCAGCCGAAGCTGCTCCTGCTCGACGAGCCGTTCAACGGCGTGGACGCGGTCAGCCAGGAGGCGATCGTCCGGGTGCTGCGGGAACTGTCCGCCGGCGGGACCGCGCTGGTGCTCAGCACCCACGACCTCGCCGTCGCCCGGGATCTGGCCGATCTGGTGTGTCTGATCAACGGCCGGCAGTGGGCGGTGGGCACCCCCGCCGAGACCCTCACGGCAAAACCCTTGCGGCAGACGTACGGCAGGTCCGCGATCGATCTGGCCGACGGCCGGATGGTGCTGGTCGAGCCGTGATCGAGCCGTTCGCCGTACCGTTCATGGGCCGTGCCCTCACCGAGATCGCCCTGCTGGCGCTGATCTGCGGCCCGGTCAGCGTGTTCGTCTTCGTCCGGCGGCTGTCGTTCGTGTCCGACGCGCTGACCCACACCGTGTTCCCCGGTGTCGTCGTCGGGTTCGTCGCCGGCGGCATGGACGGCCTGGCCACCGGGGCGCTGGTGGCCGGGCTGCTGACCGCCGTGGTGCTGACCGTCCTGACCCGATCCGCACGGCTCACCGACGACGCCGCCACCGCCGTGGTGCTCACCGCGATGTTCTCGATCGGCGTCGTCCTGGTGTCACGGCGCACGTCGTACACCTCCGATCTGACCGCCTTTCTCTTCGGCCGCCTGCTGACCGTGACGCCGCGGCAGATCACCGAGACCGTCGCCCTGGCCGTGGTGATCCTGATCGCCCTGGCGATCGGCGCCCGGGCGCTGATCTTCCGTGCCTTCGACCAGGCCGGGGCCGCAGCCGCCGGACTGCGCATCGGCCGGCTGGACCTGTGGCTCAACATCCTGCTCGCGCTGGTCGTGGTCGCCGCCGTCCGCGCGGTCGGCACGATCCTGGTCGTCGCGTTGCTGATCGTCCCGGCCGCCGCCGCCCGCATGGTCACCGACCGGCTCGTGCCGATGGCCGTGATCGGCACCGGGCTGGTCCTCGCCGGCGGCTACCTCGGGCTCCTGCTGAGCTGGACCGCGTCGCTGCACTACGGGATCGCGCTCACGTCGGCCTCCGCCGTGGTGCTGATGCTCGTCCTGGCCTACTTGCTGCTCCTGCCGGTACGGCTGTGGCGAGATCGCCGCCGCGTACCGCCGATTGCCTTGCAGAGGAAGTCACCGCATGAACTGGTGGGATGACGTGATGCACCGGGCCGTCGCCGAGGTCGTCCTCGTCGGCGCGCTGACCGGACTGATCGGCGTGCACGTCGTGGTGCGGCGGCTGTCGTTCTTCACGATGGCGCTGACCCACGCCACCTTTCCCGGCGTGGTGGCGGCCTCGATCATCGGGGTGAATCTGCTGCTCGGCGGCGTCGTGACCGGCACAGTCGTAGCGCTGGGGGTGGCCGCGCTGACCCGGCGCCGCGGCCAGGACGCGGCCGCCGCCACCGGAGTGCTGGTGTCCGGCGGGTTCGCGCTCGGCGCCGCGCTCGTGGCCACGCAGAGCGGATTCAGCCGCGACCTGTCGTCGTTCCTGGTCGGCTCGATCCTCACGGTGAGCGCGCCGGATCTGGTCGTGACGGCCGTGGTGCTGGCGGTGGTCGCGCTGGTGCTGGTGCTGTGTTCCCGGCCGCTGCTGTACGCGGGCTTCGATCCGGCCGGCGCCCGCGCATCGGGCGTCCGCGCCGGCGGATGGGACGTGGTGCTGCTGCTGACGATCGTGCTGGTCGTGGTGACCGTGGTTCCGGCCGTCGGCACGATCCTCGCCCTGTCGATGATCGTCGCCCCCGCCGCGGCCGCCCGGCTGTGGACGGACCGCCTGCCGGTGGCGACCCTGCTCGCCGTGACGTTCGCCATCGCGAGCGGCTTGGTCGGACTCTATGTCTCCGGCCGGTGGAACATCGCCGCCGGCGCGAGTGTCTCGCTGGCCGCGACTGCCGTGCTGGTCGCCTCCTGGGGATTGCGACGGCCTCGCCGGATCGCGTGCGGGACACGGGTGCGGGCGGTTCCGGCATGAGCGCCGACCTGATCGATCCGGCTGATCTCGACCGGGCGGTGCAGGTGCTGCGCGGCATGGCATACCAGCACCGCCTGCACATCCTGATGGTGCTGCGCGCCGGCGAGGCCACCCCGGCGCAGCTGAGCGAGGTCGTGCCGGCGCATCCGACCGCGATCTCGCATCACCTGCGCCACCTCGCGGACGCCGGACTCGTTCAGCGCCGGCGTCAGGGCCGGCGGGTCTACTACGCGCTGCCGAGCGAGTCGACGGGCAAGCTGATCGACGACCTGCTCGATTTCGTGACCGGCGGTGGTGGGCGGCGGTCCGGTGCCGCCCACCGTTGATCACCTGGCTTTGCGGGCGTACTTGGCGCGGAACTTCTCCACTCGGCCGGCGGTGTCGAGCAGCCGCTTCTTGCCGGTCCAGAACGGGTGGCCGGCGGCGGAGATCTCCACGTCGATCACCGGGTAGGTGTTGCCGTCCTCCCATTCGACGGTCTTGTCGCTGGTGGCGGTGGAGCGGGTGAGGAAGGCGAAGCCGGCGCTGCGGTCGCGGTAGACGACGGGGTGGTAGTCGGGGTGGATGCCGGGTTTCATGGTTGGTTCTCCTCGGTGATGGTGTTGTCGTCGGTCAGCGGGAAGCAGCCGGCGAACGGGTCGGGCAGGCGGCGCCAGGCGTCGAAGCCGTCGGCGAGTTCGGCGTCGGTGAGCAGGCAGGCGTTCAGCCGCTCGGTGATGGCCGCGTGGTCGAGGCGCAGGCCGATGAGGGCGAGCACGGTGCGACGGTCGCCGTAGTAGGGATCCCAGGACAGATCCGCGGCGATCCGGCGCTCGTCGCTGGTCTCGGTCCAGCGCTCGGCGGGCAGGGCGGCGAGCCAGTAGCCGAGGGTGCCCAGGCTGACGCCGCCGCCGGCGAACTCGAAGGCGAGCACGGTGTCCGGCTGGCTGGCGATCCACAGCTGTCCCCGCCCGCGCAGGGCGTGCTCGGTGAGGTCCTCCAGAGCGTCGTGCAGCCGCTGCGGGTGGAACGGCCGCCGGGTCTCGAACAGGACCGAGGTGACGTCGGAGCCGGCGTCGTCCACGGCGATGGACCGGCCCTCCAAGGCGAGACCGAGGATGCCGGGCCGCCGTGGGTTGTGCCGGCCGGTACGACGTACGAGTGTGCTGAGTCCGGTGCAGTCGAGTTGTGCGGTCGTGCCGACGGTCACCTGAATGGACCAGGGCGCGAGCCGGTGGACCAGGGCGCCGACCCGGCTCAGCTCCAGCGTGTCGGCGCCGGGGCGGCTCCACAGCACGACGGTGTCGCTGAACTCCACCTGATGAACGACCACCTCAGCGACGGCGCGGTGGTCGTCACCGGCGGCGTGCGAGTCGCGGTCGCTCAGGTCGTCGGTGCTGGCCAGATCGTCGAGGAAGCGCTCGGTGTCGACGACGGTCACGTAGGAGTCGAAGCGGACCGCGTCGGTGACCGGTGCGCCGTCGACGACGCAGTGCTCGGAGGCGGACGCCACCGCCTCAGGCTCCACCGAGGGCGGCAGGACCAGCAGCAGGTCGCTGCCGGGGCGGGTGCGGGCGAGGCGTACGAGAGTCGGCAGCACGTCCTCGCGCAGCGTGCAGGAGACGCAGCCGTGCACCAGCGTGGTGGTGACGTCCTCGATCAGCTCGGTGGCCGAGCGAACCGTACGCCGGAGCCGGCCGTCGCGGATGCCGGTCAGGTCATGCCGGATCGCCAGGAGCCGGTCCTCGGCGAGCAGCAGCGCCTGGGCGGTGGCGTGGACCGCGCCGGGGGAGAAGCCGGACAGCACGGTGACGGCAGGCCGCTGGTCCACTCGGGCGGGCAGAGCGTCGGTGATCGGGTTCGCACTCACACCCCCCATCTTGTTGGAAACGGTTTTCATTGTAAAGTCGCCACCATGTCCAACGTCTGTGACGTGACCGGCGCCAAGCCAAGCTTCGGCAACGCCGTGTCGCACTCCCACCGCCGCACCCGCCGCCGCTGGAACCCCAACATCCAGCGCCGCCGCTACCGCCTCGCCGACGGCACCCCCGTCCGGCTCACCGTCAGCACCACCGGCATCAAGATCATCGACCGGGACGGCATCGACGCCGTGATCGCCCGGCTGCGCGCCAAGGGGGTCAAGATCTGATGGCCAAGAGCACCGACATCCGGCCCGTGATCAAGATGCGCAGCACCGCCGGCACCGGCTACACCTACGTCACCCGCAAGAACCGCCGCAACAACCCCGACCGCCTGGTCCTGCGCAAGTACGACCCGGTCGCGCGCAAACATGTCGACTTCCGGGAGGACCGCTGATGGCCCGCCGCAGCCTCACCGAGCGGGAGAAACGCCGCGCCGAACTGTCCCTCCGGCATTACGACCGGCGCGCCGAACTGAAGAAGCAGATCCTCGACCCGCAGACGCGAGCCGACGCGATGCGCGCCATGGCCAGGCTTCCCCGCGACGCCAGCCCGTCGCGCCGCCGCAACCGGGACATGATCGACGGCCGTCCACGCGGCGTGTTCAGCCGCTTCGGCCTGTCCCGCGTCCGTTTCCGCGAGATGGCCCTGCGCGGCGAACTGCCCGGCATCCGCAAGGCCTCCTGGTGATCATGCTCCTGATCTGACAGTGAGAATGATCGTGAATCCCGTACCGGCCGTTCTGACCCGTGCCCTGACTACTGACTTCGGGTCTTGAACAGGATCTGCCGGCTGTGCCGGTGCGGGACTCACGTGCACTCACCGGACCCGGCTGTTGTGACCTCTCAGCCCATGCAATATCTGCTCAGTCCGTTGCTGCACGAGAATGCAAGAGCCATGGGCGGTCCAGCCCGATCTTCGGCTCGCCCCGGCGGATTAGGTGAGCAATGTTCGAACATGCCCATTGGCGGGATCGGGCCTTCCCGCTTGATCTTGGACACTTGAACCTCGGATCGTGAGGGCCGGGTAGATCAGGAGTCCTGAAGCAGGCTGGCGAACAAGCACCATCCCGCACAGTTCAAGGCCCACGCGGTGGCGTTGTACCTGTCTCGGCCTGGGCCGTCCGAGACTTTGAGTCCGGGCGGCCCACTACTGTCCGCAGGCACAAAAATAGGCGGTGCGGTGACCCCCACGAGGTCACCGCACCGCCTATGCCCCCTTCGAGCAGGCCCGCAGATCAGGAGCCGACGCTGGCCTCCACCGCGAAGTCCGCGGACACCGCGCACAGGCCGGTCGCGGTGCCGGCCTGGGAGACGGCACCGGGAACGGTGACGGTGACGGGTCCGCCGTTGGCGTTGATGGTCACCGGAGCCGCCAGCACGATCTTGTGGCCGGCGCCGCCGGCCGGGTACGCGGCCACGGAGCCGCCGGGAGACACGGTCGCCGGGTCGCAGCCCTGCCCGGTCGCCTGCAGCGACGCATCCTTCAGGATCACGGCGGTGACCTTCACCGGGAAGTCGTTCGGGTTCGCCACCTTCACCGAACCGCCGACGGTCTGCCCCGGCACCAGCGACCCGGTCAGCTTCGCCTCGGTGAGGTTGAGTTCCTTCATCGTCGCCGCGTCCTGGCTGATCGTGCCGTACGAGAACAGCTGCACCGCGGCGTAGGCGGCGCCGGTCGCCATCAGCGTGCCGACGGCGGCGAACGCCCAGATCTTGCGGGACTTGCGCTTCGCGGCGCGGCCAGCGATGTCGGCGGCGTTGGCGCGGACGGCGTTTTCGTCGAGGTGCAGACTCATGTGCAGTTTTCTCGCATTCGTGTTGAAGATGACGTGTTGCGGCTTGTGTGTGGCGGAAAGAACCATCCCAGTGCACGCCTCTTACGTCGATCCCCGGTTAGAGGTAACCCGCATAGACACCCGACGTAGCCGATCATCGACCGGTGTGTGAGGGTTGCGAGGTTCCCGGATAGACGCGCGTTCGGACGGTGTTTCACTAACAGTGCAGAAATAGATGCCTGCATATCGTCTACGGATGGAGCGCAGGCCAAACGAACGGCAAGCGGCAGGCACACACGGCAACGAACGCGGCTGGGGTGACCGCATGCACGGCGGCGCCGTCACCGGCGGCACCCGCGACGACCACATCTGGGTCAACGTGAGCCTGCTCGGCACCGGCATGACCGCACGGTTGAGCCCCGACCAGGCCGACGACCTCGCCCGGCAGCTGCACCTGTGGGCCGAACAGGTCCGGCGCACCCGCACCTGATCGGATCTCATCCAGATCGCTGACAGCTCCATGCCAGAACCGTACGTAACGCTGCCCTCACGCATGTTCGACCTCAGCGAAGAGGGATGGCTATGAAAAAGCTGCTAAACGCGGCGGCCGTGCTGATGGCAACGGCCGGTCTTGTTTCCGTCACCGCCCAGCCCGCGCAGGCTGCCACCGGGTTCTGCACCGTGCCGTGGAGCGGCTGCGAAACCGGCGCAGTGCCTGCCGGCGACGGCGTGATCTGGATCAACATTACGACGCCTGCCGGGACTCTGTGTGACTGGCGGGTCCGGGACACGAACAACTGGGCGATCGTGAAAACCCGGGCAACTGCCCAGTGGGCTGAACGGATCACCGGCGTTTACAGCTGGTACCGGCTGGAACTCACCAACTGTCGAACGGGGTCCACAGGAACGATCATGTGATTCGGGGCGCCCAGTAAAGGCGGGACCCCGCTGTCGTGCCGGGTTTGCCTTTCCGGAGTCGAATGGCGAGAAGCGTCCCACCCGAGGAACCGCTCGGCGATTCCGGGACCGGCAAGTCCCATCTGCTCATCGCCCTGGGCACCGAAGCCGCGATGGCCGGCTACCGCGTCCGCTACGCCCTGGCCACCAAGCTGGTCAACGAACTCGTCGAAGCCGCCGATGATCGAGTCCTGACCAAAACCATCGCCCGTTACGGACGCGTCGACCTGCTTTGCATCGACGAGCTCGGCTGTGCGCCACGAGGCGCTGAGAAACCGTGTGGGATGAGAGGCCCACCGCTGGTCATCGCAGTGACCGGTTGAAGCTGGAGACAGGCCGATCCCCGGGTTCACCTGATCAAAGCCCTGCACCGGTTCCGTGCCGCCCTGACCGGCGCGGGAATCCCCCACGACCCGTGGCCGGGTGTCTCCACCAACGCCGTGGCCAACCAGCCGATCGTCGCGCCGCTACGGACCCCGGCGATCCCACCGGACATCTGGTTCCCGCTGCTGCGCAACTGCTGGACCTACATCGACGTGTTCGCCCCCGACATCATCCGTGCCACCGACCACTGGGGCGACCTGAAGAACAGACCGGCCAGCGGACGAGGCGCCGGGGAACAACGCTTCCAAGCCTGGCTGAGCGACCCCACCAGCACCGTGCCTTTGCGCCGCCCCCACGTCGGCGAAGGACCGAACCCGGTGCCCCACCGGCGGATACTCGCCAGCATCCTCGGCGTCTCCCCGTCCTTCTTCCAAAGCGACACCCCTCACGGGCCGCGACGAACAGCCGCCGTCGACCGCCTGGCCGCCGCCGGACGCACCCGCCCGGGTCTGCTCGCCGACCTCGTCGAGGTGAGCCGGCCCGACGGCACCCGCGGGCCCTGGCACGACGCCTTGGGCAGCCGCGAACTCTGGCTGGAACAGGTGACATTGCGCAACGCCTGCTACGTCTTCACCGCCGCACTGTCGATGATGCGCGACTCGGAACTACGGCAGATCACTAAAGACGCCGTGGCCGACTACTACGGCAGCCCCGCGGTGAAATCCACCAAGCAGAAGCTGGACCCAGCGCTGCCGGTCAAGCACTGGTGGATCACCCCGCCCGTAGCCCGCGCTCTCGAGACCGCGGCCCGGCTGTCACAGCACGAAACCCTGACATTCGCCACAGTGACCGGAAAGCGCACGGGGGACGGCTTCGCCAGCATCGCCGCGATCGTCGACCTCATCAACCACATGAACCGGTGGCGGCACATCAGCGGCCTGGAACTCATCCCGCCAGGCAAGGTCACACCGCACATGTTCCGGCGCACCATGGCCATGCTGACCCGTGACGTTCCGGGAGCCGAGATCGCCGTCGGGATGCAACTCAAGCACGTCGCCACCCGAGCCCTGGCGAACCGCGTCACCAGCAGCTACATGGACAACGACCCCTCCTGGGCACGTCAACTCGACAAATCGATCACCGAACGCCGTTTCGAGCGTCTGACCGAACTCTTCGACGCCGACACCGACGGTCACGCCATCGGGTTCGGCCCGGGCGCCGACCGCATGCGCGAAACGTTCGCCGCCGTCCGCGCCCAGGCCGAGCAACTACGCGCCACCAACCAAGCCCGCCGCGGCGACGTGCGCGTCGAACACGACCTGCTGCGCCGCACCCGGATCTCGATTCGGTTCGGCAAACTCAACCACTGCACCATGAACGACAACGATCCCACCGGGGCAAAGTGCCTGGAAGACGCCATCGTGCCGGACGGCCACCGGGGCCCCCTGCTCGACCGCTGCCAGCCCGGCCGCTGCGCGAACAGCATCATCGCCCCCGCGCACATCCCGATCTGGAGCGCCGAGCAGTCGTCCCTGCACCACCTGCTGGACACCGACAAACTGGCCCCCAACCACCGGCGCCGTATCGAGGCCGAACTCAAGGAAGTAGACCGCGTCCTCGATCGGCACCACCCATGAGCGCCGGCGTGTCGCCCGCCACCCGGCAACGACTGCGTGAGGCGATGCAACGGCTGTTCAACGGCCGACCACTACACACCGACGGCACGCTGACCAAGAACAACCTCTGGCGTGAAGCCCAAGTCAGCCGGGCCACGATGAACCGCGCCGCTGACATCCTCGCCGAATGGGACGCCCGCGCCGGTGACAGCCCTACCGGCCTGGCCGTTCGCCGTCGCGATGAACAACTAGAAAAACTACGCGAACGTCTGCGCGCCAGCACCCTTGAGCGCCGCACGCTGCAAGCGCAGCTCGACGCCGCCGCCACGGTGATCGCGGCGCTGCACACCGAGAACACCGCGCTACGCCGCCAAGCCACCGACGCCAGCTCTCACCTTGTCCCGTTCCGTCGACGCCCTGGCTGGGAAGGACCTGCACAGTAACGCGCGGGCCGAGGCGGCTACTCGGGCATTTGCGCGGCCGAGATGTCCCGGTCGTCGAGCACACCCCGGTACACCGGGTGCCGTAGCTGGGTGCCGCTGGTCCAGGACCGATAGGCGATCCGGGCGACCACCTGCGGGTCGACCCAGGTCGCCTCGGTCATGGCCATGGCCTCGGCGTGCCCGGCCGGCGGTTGAGGGCGGCGCAACGGCGCAAGCTGCTGCTGCAGCTGCTGCCGGGAGGCACCGGACAGGCCGCTGCCGACCCGGCCGACCAGATGCAGCCGCCCGGCGCGGTCGTAGGCGCCGACCAGCAGCGCGCCGATGGTGTCCCGCAGCCGGCCCCGGCCAGGGATCCAGCCGCAGACCACCACGTCGGCCTCGTGCGGGATCACGGTCCTCTGTCGGGGTCGTACAGGTGTCGTGCACTGTTGCGCATAAGACCGCATCTCGTTTGGGGTTGTTGCAGCACAACATCACTCGTTGTACTGGTCGTGGGTGATGTGGAGAAGTACTGCCCGGAATCGTTGTGGGACCTTGCGCAGCCGCTGCTGCCCGAGCACCCGAAAAGGCATCAAGGCGGCGGGCGGCGGCGTATCGACGATCGCGTAGCGCTTGCGGCGATCCTGTACGTGCTCGACTCCGGCTGCGCCTGGAACGAGTTGCCGGAGTCGTTCCCGATCTCGTCGGCCACCACGCACCGGCGGTTCACGGAGTGGGTCGAACAAGGGGTGATGGAAGCGCTGCACCAGGCCACGCTCGATGTGCTCGGCGCTGCTGGGCAGATCGACTGGTCGCGGGCCAGTATCGACGCCATGCACGTGCGGGCGGCAAAAGGGGGGATCTGACCGGGCCGAGCCCGGTAGACCGCGGTAAGCCCGGCTCCAAGATTCACGCGATCAGTGACCGGAACGGGCTCCCGTTGCACGCCGACATCTCGGCTGCCAACGTCAACGACCACAAGGTCCTCGAAGATGTGGTCGACGGCATCAGCCCGGTGCGCCAGCCGGTAGGCCGGCCCCGCAAGCGGCCCGCGAAGTTGCATGGCGACAAGGGCTACGACTACCGGGCCTGCCGCCAAGCTCTGGCCCGGCGCGGGATCAAGGCCCGGATCGCGCGTAAGGGCATCGAGTCGTCGACCCGGCTCGGCCGGCATCGTTACGTCATTGAGCGTTGTCTGGAGTGGGTCACCCGGTTCCGGCGTCTGGTCCGCCGCTACGACCGTAAGGCTTTCCACTTCCGCGGATTCCTGCGCCTGGCTTGCGCTGTCATCTGCTACCGCCGCGCGGCCAGGCTGAACCTGTTGAACAGTAACAACCCCAAATGAGATGCGGTCTAAGGGCCGGATAACGACCTGTTGAACCCTTCTGTCGGGGTGTTCCGTGTTGGCGCATGTCGGCCGTAGCGTTCCGGCCGAGGTGGTGATGGTGAAGGCGTTCCCGGTGCGTTTGCCGTCGGCACAGGTCTATTGGACCGTGCTTGACGAGGAGTTGCGCGTGGTCGCGGAGGTCGATGAGTTCCTGCGGCATATCCGGTTCGGGCGGGGCTGCGCGGAGAGTACGACTGAGGCGTATGCACGGGCGTTGGCCTTGTACACGTCGTGGTGCCGCAGCCTCCGGCTGGACTGGTGGCAGGGTGCGCACCGGCTGACCGGATTCATGTTGTGGTTGCGCCATGGCGGCACCCGCGGCGCTTCCCGGGTCAACGCGATCGTCGCCGTCGTTCGGGAGCTGTGCAAGCACGGGGTGGCATGTGGCTTGGCCCCGGCTGACCTGCTGGGGGTGTTGTACGAACTATCCGACGACCGGTGGCTACCTGACGAGGTCCGGGGCGAGAACGTCACACCACGAGCCGTAGCGCGAGCACGGCACCGGCTTCCGCATCCCGAACGACAGGTAGATCGGGCGACGCAGGACGAGGTCGTCGCATTGGTAGGAGCGTGCCGATCGGCGCGGGACCGGTTCATCGTGCTGGCATTGGCCCGGGGACTGCGTCGTGGCGAGCTGGTATCGCTGCGCCGGCAGGACGTGCATTTCATGCTCGACGCCTCGGCGCTGGGCTGCGACGTCGCCCAGGAGCACCTGCACGTGGTGCGGCGCGACGTGTCGCCGCGGAAGGCGTTCGCGAAATCACGCCGGGAACGGACGCTGCCGGCGGACGCGCTGTTGGTCCAGGCGTGGGATGCCTACTGGTGGGAGCGGGCGGCGTGCCGAGCGGCGCAGCCGTGCGACTTCGTGTTGGTGAACCTGTTCCGCGAGCCGGTCGGTGTGCCGATGCGCCCCGGAGCGATCAATGAGCTGCTCGTGGCTCTGTCTCGGCGGGCCGGGTTGGAACGGTTGTTGCACCCGCACATGTTGCGGCACGGGTTCGCCAGTGACGTTCTCGACTCCGGTGGTGCACTCGACGAGGCACAGTACCTGCTGGGCCATGCCCGCCCGGATTCGCTACGGCCGTATCTGCATCCCTCGTTGCCTCGGATGCGTGCGGCAGTGGATCGGACCGCCGCCTACCGGAACTCCCCGTCATGACCGCGCCCGCGCACGAGGCTGGTCACGTCTCTCACCGGCTCACTCCATCGCGTTCCCTCGATCCAGGTTTAGCCAGAGAAGACGAGGTGCGACGTCTTGAGGAGAGCCTTTCGGCGGAATTCTGGGCGGATGCGGGGTGGCATGCGGACCTGCGAATCCTCCTACCGCAGCCGCAGCACCCCGCCTTCGGATGGCCATGCTGCCTGGTGAACGACTGCGAGACCAGCTCCATAGACGGCAAGCTGTGCAGGGCGTGCCGGAACAGGTGGGACCGATCCGTTTCTCTGGACGAGTTCGCTGCTCAGCCCATCCCAGCGGGGCGAAGCCGCTGGAAGCTCTTCGATACGCCGTGCGCGGTGCCCGGGTGCCCGCGTCCGCAACACTTGAGCACCGACGCGCTGTGCAACACCCATCGCTCGCTGGTGTTCACCCGGTTCGGTTCCATCACACCGGAAAACGTTGCGGCGCTCCTCGCCCAGCCGGACGTCGGTCCCTTGTCCTCGCTGGGTGACTGCAAAGTGCTGACCTGTGTCCGGCTGGCCCATAACCTGCGCGGTCTCTGCCTGTCGCACCACGGTCGATGGAAGCAGGTTCACCGGCAACCCGGCTTCGACCTCGACCGCTGGTGCCTGACCGAACCGGGGTTGCGGCGTGCCGGCCTCATCAACCTTCGGGCTATTCCGCGGCTGGTGCGGGCCCAGATGATAGCCGCCACGCAGCGCTTGGCCGAGAGCGGCGCCAAGGTCAACACCGGTGACTGGCACCTCGTCATCGGCAACCTTCGGCATCAGCAGGCTGTCAGCCTGCATACCGCTCAGGACGGCGACATGCTGCCCCGGCTGCGGAACCTCCTGGAACTGTTGCGGCGCGAGGCTCGCCGCGCTATCAGCACCTGGGACCAGGAACAACACCGCGACGTATGGGACCTCGGCGTCCTGGGACTGCGCGGCGCGGTCGACTTCACCGCAATCAGCCAGCCCTGGCTGCGCGCCGGCATGAAGTGGTGGACGGCCGAGGATGTGCACCGGCGGCGTTCGACCAAGCCCGCTGGAGTGTTACGTGATCACGTGAATTCGATGGCACTGCTTTCCGAGAGCCTGCGGCTGCACCGCCGTGACGCGGGAGTCCAGCCGGGCGAGCTGGGGCGTAGCGACATCCTGGCGTTCCTGACCCGCCTCAGCCACCTCGACAAAAGTGACATGCTCACCCCGGCACAGCACGTCAAGGTCGTACGGCACGTCAAGGCCGTCCTGACGACGTGTCGCGATGCCGGGCTCACCAAGCCGGGAAACGCCATGGCGGGGTTGTCAGGGGAGTTCTCGATACGCCGCGGCGACCTCCCGCCCGCACCTGGCAAGCAGTCCTGGCGGGCGCTGCCGCCCGCGGTCTTCCATGCCCTCATCGCCGGGCTGCCAGAGCTGGAGAAGCAGATCGTGCGGGAGTTCCGCGTAGCCGTGGAACTCATCATGGACACCGGCCGTCGGCCCGACGAGATCTGCCGGCTACCCCAGCAATGCCTCGACCAGGACGCCGACGGCAACCATGTGCTGGTCTACACCGATTTCAAGGCCAACCGCGTCGAGCGGCGCCTACCGATCGCCGCCAGTACCGCCCAGCTGATCCGCGAGCAGCAACAGCGCACCCGAGACCGGTTCCCGAACACCCCTGACCGGCAACTGGTCCTGCTGCCCGCCAGACAGCGCAACTCCCATGGCGCACGAGCGATCAGAGCGACGACCCTGACACAGGCGCACCGGCAATGGGTCGACAGTCTTCCCGCGCCGACGCTGCCCGACGGCACCGCGTTCCCCCGCGAATACCTGGTTCCCTACGCCTACCGCCACAGCTTCGCCCAGCGGCACGCCGACGCCGGCACCCCCATGGACGTCCTGCGCGAGCTCATGGGCCACCGATCGACCGAAACCACGCAGATCTACTACCGGATCACCGAGAAGCGCACTCGCAAGGCCGTCGACCAGCTCGCGGCCCACCAGTACGACGGCACCGGCCAGCACCTCGCCCGGGAGATCACCCAGCTGATCGATAGCGAACACACCCGCCGGGGCGTCGGCCAGGTCGCCGTCCCGTTCGGCGTGTGCGCCGAGCCCTCCAACGTCAAAGCCGGCGGCACCGCATGCCCCTACCGCCTCCGCTGCCTCGGCTGCGGCCATTTCCGAACCGACGCCTCCTACCTTCCCGAACTCCGCCTCTACCTCGACCGGCTCCTCGCCGACCGCGAACGCGTCCTGGCGACGACCGACCTCGAGGACTGGGCCCGCGCCGAAGCCACCCCCAGCGACACCGAGATCACCAAAGTCCGGCATCTCATCCGACGCGTCGAATCGGACCTCGCAAACCTCACCGCAGAGGAGCAAGCCCACATCAAGCTAGCCTGCGCCACCGTCCGGCAGGTCCGCCAACACGTGTCCCTCGGCATGCCCAGCGTCCTCGCACCCACGGCCGACCCGCCCGCACCCGGCAGGCGACCATGAGAGCGGCCCGTGCCGCGCTCGCCGCGGCCCGCGCCGGCGACACCACCCGGCGCCACGACCGGGTGCGACAAGCCCTCACCGCCCTCGTCGAGGCCGCACACGACATCACCATCTCCTCCGTGGCCCGAGCCGCCGGCGTCCACCGCTCCTTCATCTACCGGCATCCGGAACTCCGCCTCGCCGTAGAGCAGGCCCAACGGAGCACGACCATCTCGACGGCAGCCGTCGCCTCCGCAGCATGGCTCCACACCGACCTGGCGAATGCCCAAGCCCAGAACGCCCGCCTGGTTCAACAGATCAAGCTGCTGGAGAACAGGCTCTCCGACGCGCTCGGCGTCCAAGCCCACCAGGCAAGCGGCATCGGCGCCCCCGACAAGGCCGCCCAACTCGAATACCGGTGCCTCGAACTCGAACAACGAGTCCGCGACCTCACCCATCAACTCGAAGAACGCACCGATGACCTGGAAGCAGCCCGGGTAGCCAACCGGAACCTCATGACCCTGATCAACCGGCACCAGAGCTGACCCGCGAAGGCCGAACCGCTGCCATACCGACGCGGCCTGCATGAAATCGGCGTATTCGCAGGTCAGGGCCACCGCGCCGAGGCTAGCGTGAGATCCCAATGGCGAAGGGACCGTCATGCTGCGCTGGCCCGTCGACCCCGTCAGCGCGGTCTCCGTTAGATCGCTTCCTGACCCGGGCCCGACGCCGGTGGTCTACGAGATGAAGTGGGACGGCTTCCGCGCGATCATCTGGCGGACTTCAGATGGCGTGCGCATCCAATCGCGTCAGGGCACCGATCTGACCTGCTACTTCCCTGACCTCACCAATCCGTTGGCAACAGCGCTGCCACCAAAGGTCGTGATCGATGGAGAGCTACTGGCCTGCGATGTCGAGCGAGGCCGGTGCAGCTTCTCCCTCCTCCAGCGGCGACTCACGGCCGGTCGCCGCATCGCCGAGGTCGCCGGCAAGTACCCGGCCCATCTTGTCGCGTTCGACATCCTGCGGGACGGACGCGGCACCGAGTTGCTTGATCAGCCGCTGTCCGTGCGGCGCGCGAAACTGGAACGGATGCTACGAGCAGCGCCGCCACAGCTCGTGATCTGCCCGCAGACCACAGATCATGCGGTGGCACAGGGGTGGCTCCAAGACCTCGCCGTCGCCGGAGTCGAGGGCGTAGTCATCAAGCAGGTCAGCGACCGATACCGGCCCGGCGCTAAGTCGTGGACGAAGGCCCGTGCTCGCGACACCACTGAATATGTCATCGGCGGAGTGACCGGCACCCTGCAGCACCCGACGGCGCTGCTGCTGGGGCGCTTCGATGACGCTGGGATGCTCCGGTACACCGGTCGGACTCATCCCATCCGGCCTGAGCACCGACGGGACCTGGCTCCTGCCTTGCGAGGGCTTCCCTTCAGCGGACCTCACGCTGGCCACCCGTGGCCGTCCCCACTCCCGGCAGCGTGGACTAGGCCGCGTTTCGTAAGTCCGGGCGAGGTGTGACGGGTCTCGGCGTGGCGGTTGTCGATACGAAGTGAGGTCTCCGGTAGACGGGTTAGCGACCAAGCAAACCTGAACAACCGGAGACCTCGTGCTCAGGGTAGCGGCAGCGAGGCGACACGATCTCACCGACGCTCAGTGGGCGGTGCTGGAACCCGCATTGCCTGCCGATCCGCAACGAGGTCGTCCGCCACGATGGACGAAACGGCAGATCATCGATGGGATCCGGTGGCGGGTCCGGGCCGGCACACCGTGGCGGGACGTGCCCGAGGTGTACGCGCCCTGGCAGACGTTGTATCGCTGGTTCCGGCGCTGGCAGCGCGACGGGACCTGGGCGACGATCCTGTCGCGGCTGCAGACCCGGGCCGACGCGGCCGGTGACATCGAGTGGGCGGTGAGCGTCGACTCCACGATCAGCCGTGCCCATCAGCATGCCGGGGGTGCCCGCCGGGATGGTGACCTGCAGAAGGAGCCGCCGGGTGGGGTGTTCACCGAACCCGACGATCACGGTCTGGGCAGGTCCCGGGGCGGGTTCACCACCAAGACCCATCTGGCCTGCGAGCAAGGCCGTAAGACGCTGTCGACGGTTATCACTGCTGGTCAGCGTGGTGACAGTCCGCAGTTCATCAGGGTCCTCGAACGGATCAAGGTCTATCGGGTCGGTGGTGGCCGGCCCCGTACCCGGCCGGATCTGGTCCTGGCGGACAAGGCGTATACCAGCCGGGGCAATCGCGGGTACGCCCGCCGCCGCAAGATCAGGGTGTGTATCCCGAGCAAGGCCGACCAGGACGCCCACCGCAAGGCCAAAGGCTCCAAGGGCGGGCGTCCCCCAGCATTCGATCCGGTCGTCTACCGGCAGCGTCATGCCGTGGAATGCGGCATCAACCAGCTCAAACAGAACCGGGCGATGGCCACGCGGTATGACAAACTCGCCGTCCGTTTCGAAGCCACCGTCACCATCGCCGTCATCAACCAGTGGCTTTGAGGACCATTTACGAAACGCGGCCTAGAGGCTTCGCCGATCGGCAGCCGCTGGCGTTCACCCCGGTCGAACCGACCACCGTCGTCGAGGTAGAGATCGACACCGCTCTGGACGGCCCATATGGTCGCGCCCGCCACGGCGTCCGCCTAATACGCGTACGGCTGGATCTCCGCCCGGCTGAGATCACGCTCGAGCACGACGAGAGTGGCGTCGCCGTTGGTTCCTCTTCACGGCGCTGAGGTCGACTGACCGCGTAGCTACCCTCTCCTTCGACACCTTCTCGGCGGCCGATGAGCGCGGCCCCGCACGGCTTTAAGTAACCTCAAAAATTGCTACGTAAATAACGCGGTGCGATTCCTTCTCCGCAGCAAATAGATCCACTCCTGATGCCAGACCTAAAGCGATACCCATGCCAGGGATGGCAGCAATGGCCTTAGTTGCGGCATCCGCAAATTGCGTCACTTGAGTCTGAATTCGCACGTCGCTCAATTTGCGCCGCTCTTCATGCCACAGAACGACGAAATTCCTAGCCTTCGGATTCTCCTTCAGAAACCGTGCAGCCATTTTGTGCAGCTTCTCGGCGTCGTCTTTCAGCTTTTTGGGAGTAAAGATGCCAAACTCAAGCCGAGTCTTGATCGTGCCATCGTTGTTGTATAAGACGACGTCCACAGCCGGAGGTCGCCCAACTCCACCCGTAGGGAAGGGGCACTCCCATACTGCTGTCTCGTTACGGTTCGCGAAGTAGCGCTGGCCGAGTTGGTGGAATTGATCGACCACGGTGACCTCATAGGCTGCGCCACGACCTTGCGAGGCAACTCCCGGCGGCAAGTCCCAAGACAAAGCCCATCTCTGCGTATTAGCAACAGAGATCGCGGCCTGAGTTAGCATCAGTATTTCATCGAACCATTGGAAGTCCGCAGATGGCTTACCCGGCTTCAGTTGGCGCACCTTACGCATCGCTGCCCTCGGGTTCGGGGTGATCGGGCACTCGACAAACAAGCTATTTTTACCACGACACCCCTGCCCGGTCAGTCAAATCGCCAATCTGGCTTCGGATTGAGGCAAGCCGGTTTATTTATTGGCACGGCAAGCAATCGACTTACTGAATTCGGGGGATCGGTTCTTGCTAGCAGATGAATGACCGCTACCGGCTCGGCGCGAGATCCAGGGCAGCCCGAGCCTCAAGTCGCTGGCGCTCATGACGACTAGAACTGTCCGGTCGAGATGTCGTAGGGCGAGGGAGCCACCATGGATGAGGTTGTCCAGACGATCGGTCTGTTGCTGCGTGAGGCCGAGTTAGCCAGTCTCGATATGGATGACCGGATCCGACTTGAGCAGCAGGCTCACGACATGGTCGATTCCTTCTGGACGTTGGAGGAGGAGTACGGATCGATTGACTGGCTTCCGGTGCCTGCACACCGGGCAATGGCCGCCTTGCTCGCCCAAGCCCGGTTGTCGGACGGCTTGACGGGCGAGGTAGAAGCCCGGCGGTCCCCGCTCGGTCAATCGCTGTTGATGTATGCCCTCCCCCGGATGCTCGTGGTAGAGGACGCTGTCGCCGGCGAACATCTACGCGAGGCGTATGTCGCGGTGGCGCATGCAGCCTCTCGTAATGTTGCGGCGCATGTTGCGCAGGACGCTATGCGACATGCGGCGGAGATCGAACGGCTGTTCACCGGCGACAGCTACCGGATGTGGTTGCACGGATCTGGGACGAACCAGTTCGGTCAGCACGAAGCTGCCTTCGACAGGGTGTTGCGGCTGGTCCACAACTCAACCGGAGGGAACCTTGATGCAGAGGCTGGTGCCATCCTTGCGGAGTTCGCCGCCGAAACAGCACCGCAGCCGCTGACCAACACCAATCAGGGCACATATCTCGACCTGATCAAAGAGGGAATGCGGCTTTACCTCAGCTTCATCGCTAGCGGTTGTTCCGGTCCGGCTGGTGAGGACTGGGCGATGCAGGCCACGGCTGACTTTCCCGTCATGTTCGACGAGGCCGCGTGGCAGCAGGCGCGGTTCTGGAAGTTTCGACCCTCGCGTCATCTGGCACGGCTATTTCAGCGAGATATGCCAAAGTCTCGGCACGCCTACTGCGCCGCCGCGCTCCGCTTGGCGGCGCGTATGCAGGCACGACTGGTAGCCGAGGCTGACGCCAATGCCGGCCGGGACACGACTGCCTACCGCATCCTGGTGCAGCGGTGGGGCGCCTGCGAGACCCCGGCCGCTCTCAGCAGACACGCCCGGTCGCTTCCTCGGTTCACCCTCGATGGGAATGTCGCCCTGGACGGCAACCCGGAACCCGGCGATGCGCCGAGTCCCACCATGCCCACTGCGGATTCAGGTAAGGGCGGCCGACGGGCTACGCCGTTCATTGCACAGTGGCCCGACCCGGCCATGGTCAAGTCGGCCCTCGCCGATTTGGACAGGCTCGTCGGGCTGGCAGAGGTCAAGGCTGACATCCACCGGGTCGTCAGTCTCGCCGCAGTCCAGCAACGCCGGTCGGCGGCGGGTATGGCAACCACTCCGGTGAACCAGCACATGGTCTTCACCGGGAACGCAGGAACTGGGAAGACCACCGTGGCCCGCATCCTCGGCAAACTCCTCGGCGGCCTCGGCTTGGTCTCGAAGGGGCACTGCGTCGAGATTGGGCCGATGGACATTCTGGGGTCGTGCGAGGGCGAGTCTGCACTCCGGATGGACGCCGCCGTGCAAAAGGCGCTCGGCGGTGTCCTGTTCATCGACGAGGCCTACGCTTTGGGCCCGAACGAGCAGGGGCGCCCAAAGGATTCCGGCCGTGAGGCCATCGAGGCGCTGCTGCTGGGCATGGAGAATCACCGCAGCGATCTGATCGTCATCGCCGCCGGGTACCCCGCGGAGATGGAGCGCCTCTTGGCGTCCAACCCCGGTCTGCGTAGCCGCTTCCCGAAAACCGTGGCGTTCGCCGACCACAGCGGCGAGGAAATTATGCAGACCGTGGATCTGCTTTTTGCCGGGGACGGCTACCGTGTCGAACCGGACGCGCGGCATCGTGTCCAGGCGTTGGTGGAGCATGCCATCCGGCGCGGCCGCAACGAGAACGCTCGGGGCGCACGGAACCTCTTCGATCAGGTCCGGCTCCGGCAGGCCGATCGTCTTGCCGTCGGTCTCGACGATGACCTTGAAATCATCACCGCCGCCGACGTTCCCCTACCCGGCCCGGTACGCACCGGGCCACGCCAGGACGTCAACCAGGTTCTCGGGCAACTTAACGCTCTTGTGGGTCTGAGCGAGGTGAAGGAGGAAATCTACGCGATGACGGCGCTAGCGCACGTACATCTGCACCGCGTCGCTCATGGCCTGCCGAACGTAGATATGTCTTCTCATGTGGCGATCATGGGCAATCCGGGAACAGGCAAGACGACCGTCGCTCGACTCCTCGGCAGCATCTACCAGTCCCTCGGCTTGCTGCCATCCGGGCATGTCGTGGAAGCATCTAGGGCAGACCTAGTCGCTGGCTATGTGGGCCAGACCGCGCTCAAGGTAAAGGCCTTGGTGCAGAAGGCGATGGGTGGCGTGCTGTTCATCGACGAGGCCTACTCCCTGATGGTCGGTGGTGAGAGCCAGTACGACTTCGGTCGGGAAGCCCTGGATGAGCTGATGATGCTCATGGAGAAACACCGTGACGAGTTCATCTGCGTACTCGCCGGCTATCCGGTGCAGATGCAAGCCCTTCTGAGCACCAACCCCGGGCTACGCAGTCGCGTCACCCGGCACCTCACGATTCCGGATTACCACGATGCGGAGCTGCGGAACATCTTCGTCAGCATGGCCGCGCGGCAGAACTTTCGCGTTGAGGCCAGCGCTCAGGAGGTAGCGGAACTACACCTCGCTGCCGCACGTAATGTCCCGGAGTTCGCCAACGGAAGGACCGCGCGAACCCTGCTGGAATCGAGCATCACACGACAGGCGCTGCGTCTGGCCCGGTCAGGATCAGTACCGGACAGGGCCGACCTCTCTACTCTCCTCGCCGAGGACATTGGCTGGGATCGGTTCGCCACTGCCTGGCGTAGTGCGAACGCCAGGAGCCGCGAATCAGGCGGCATGGGCGTCGCGGCAATGCGGTGATCGCGCGACGGACTTGGCTTGCAATTTCACCCATTACCCTCGTGGGCATGGACCTCCGGCGCATGCCCGGTCAGGGGTGAAACTTCAACCCTCTGAGGCCTCTCGAGGCTTGCGGCGACACATGTCGCGGATAACAGGCTAGGAGCGGTGCTGACGTGAACTGCTGTATCTCAGTGCGTACACCGGTTCTTGCCTAATGGGAGCTACCGGGTCAGCCGCTGGCAGACTCGGTAGCTGGTAGCCGCGAGCGGGTGAGCACTTCCCTTGCCTGGACCGAGGTTGAGTCCTGGTGTCAGACCGTGCCCCCGCTCGTGGTCGGGAGACGAACGGCTGATGGGGTGTCGTGCCCGCCGGGTGTTGGCGTGAGCACTGGTCCATTAGGGCGCTGAAGTCTTCCGCAGGCGGCCGTTGTGGATCTGTGGCAGGGCGGAGATCGCAAGTGCTGTTCGTCGGTGATGACTGGGCGGAAGACCACCACGACGTGGAGATACAGGACGTACACGGCCGGGCTGTACGCGCGGCCCGGCTACCCGAGGGCGTGGACGGGATGACCCGGTTCCACGAGCTCGTCGCCGGGTTCCTGCCCGATGACGCGAAACCGTCGGACGTGCTGGTCTGCATCGAGACCGACCGCGGGCCGTGGGTACGGGCGCTGGTCGCGGCCGGCTACCAGGTCTACGGTGTGAATCCGAAGCAGGCCGCCCGGCATCGTGAGCTGCTGTCGCTGTCCGGGGCCAAGAGCGACAAGGCCGACGCGCACACCCTGGCCGACATGGTGAGAACCCGCCGTCACCAGCTGCGGCAGGTCGCCGCGGACTCCGACATCGCCGAGGCCGTCAAGGTCGTGGCCCGCGCTCACCAGACGCTGATCTGGGAACGCACCCGGCACACGCTGCGGCTACGGGCAGCGCTACGCGATTACTTCCCCGCGGCGCTGGCGGCCTACCAGCCGTTGACGCTGACCGGCGCGGACGCCCTGGAACTGCTGGCCAAGGCACCCACTCCGGCCGCGGCAGCGAAACTGACCATCGGGCAGATCAGCGCCGTGTTGAAGAAGGCCCGCCGTCGTGACCTCGTGGCCAAGGCCGCCGCGATCCAGCAGGTCCTGCGCACCGAGCACCTGGGCCAGGCCGACATCGTCGCCGGCGCCTACGCCGCCACCGTCCGTGCCACCGTCGCGATCCTGCAAACCCTCAACACCGAGATCCGCACTCTCGAAGGGCAGGTCGAGGCCCATTTTGGTCAGCACCCGGACGCTGAGGTCTACCTCAGCCAGCCCGGCATCGGCGTGATCCTCGGCGCCCGGGTGCTCGCAGAGTTCGGCGACGCTGACGGCCGCTACGCCGACGCCAAGTCCCGCAAGAACTACGCCGGCACCGCACCGATCACCCGGCAGTCCGGCAAGTCCAAGACCGTCCACGCCCGGTTCATCCACAACGACCGCCTCGTCGACGCCCTGCACATGCAGGCCGGCGCCGCGATCCTGCACGACCCCGGCGTCCGCGCCTACTACGACGAACTCCGCGGCCGCGAGGTCGGCCACAACGCCGCCCTGCGCCAGGTCGGCAACCGCCTCGTCGGCATCCTCCACGGCTGCCTCAAAACCACCACCCGCTACGACCAGACGACTGCCTGGTCACACCGCACACAACCTGCCGCAGCTTGACATTCAAGAAGCTGGGGTGTCTGACAGAAACCGTCTTGACCCACGTCTTAGATCGCTGACCCGGAGTGTAGGGCGAGGTCAGCCGCTTGCAGACGATACCCTCCAGGCCGTGCTGCTGGGCTGCGGCGTACAGCTCAGTGGCCCCGTCGACGAAGAACGGTGGCGTGTCCACACCAGCACCGTGCAGCTGCAGGTCGTCCAGCATCGCCCGGCGTTCGGTGTAGGGCACGGCTAGCAGATCCTGTTAGTCAAGGACCAGCAGGTCGAACGCGTACAGGGTGGCCGGCGCGGCGCGCAGCAGCCGCGTGCTGGGGTTGCGTACCCTGATGCGCTGCTGCAGACGCGTGAAGTCCGAGACGCCGGCAGGGTCCAGGACCACCAGTTCGCCGTCCAACGCCACCCGACGGCCGCCGAGCAGCTCCGGCAGCACCGACAGTTCCGGGAAGGTGCTCGAGACGTCGCGACCGGTGCGGCTACGCAGGCGCCAGCGGCCATCGGCGGCGCTGACCGCGGCTCGCATTCCGTCGTGCTTGGCCTCCGCTGCCCACCCCTCGCCTGTCGGCACCGGTCCGGGCGTAGCCAGCATCGGGGCGATAGCGGAAGGTAGCCCCGTAGCCGCGCGCACCCCTTGATCGTCGGTCGACGGCAAGCCCAGGCGTAGACAAATCAGCGAATCGTACCTAGTCATGTCGGTGTGATGGCTCGAGCGCCGGTGCTACCGACGTTGAGCGCCACCTTGAGCACCTATCCGCTTCTGCCGAGAAGAGTGCGTTTTGTCCGTGTTCCTAATGGTTCGCTACCTGCAATTCCACGACGTGGAAATAGCTATTGGTTGAGTAAGAACCGTATGCCGACAAGGTGATCAAGTTCGACTGGGTCTGACTCCCGCCACCCATCCCAGCTGTCGGCGTGCTTGAAGCGCTCAACCACCCGTGAGCAATCTAGGCACCGCCTGAATTCCCGCGTGAGGAAAGTCCCGTCCTCGCGACGGCTGCTTGACTCGACCGAGTGCGCCCGCAACGCACCACCGCACAGCGGGCATCGCTCGTCGGGATCAGCCTGTGGCGCCGGCCTGGCTGGTTGTGATTCGGATGCCCAGTGTCCAGGAGGCAGAAGCGCCGAAAGGCGCGGCAGTCCCTCGCGGACGGGCTCGGCGTCGTCGGCACCGGATTCCCCCGCCGGCCGCACGAGACCGCCGGATCCCATCGCCTCTCGGCGGGCATCGACCGCGTGCCAGAAAGCGTCCTCGTCGCCGTCGCTGATCCGGGCATATGCGGATGACGCCGCGAACAGCAGGCTTTCACCGTCGAGCGACTTCCGCTCACAACGCCCCGCGGCGATGTCGATGACGACAGGGTGCTCAGCCAGGCAGTCGGGGTCGGCGATGATCTGCTCCACAGTGTGACGCCCCAGACCAACGAGCCCAGCCCTGAAGGACGAGAAAAGGTCATCGGAGAGGAAACCCGTGATGAGTTGACACGCGAGGGCGACTCTCGGATTGTCAAGCTGGCCGATGACCTCACCTAGAAGGTCGTCGAAACCGAGGATCTCGTTGGGCGACAACATCATCAGCCGTGCGACCAGCGCTTCGGCGACCTCGGCTTCGTCAAACGGGCCCGCCGTGACGCCCGAATCGTCGCGGGCTTGATCCACGATCCGCCAAAACTCGTGGATCTCCATCACGCCAGTATGACGGGGTCCTCCACCCCGCTCATGGTCGATGGTGCCTGAACGCCGTACCGTCCTCACCAGCTCGACATATCTGGCTCACATCGAACATCCGGATCTGCCGCCGACCGTGTTGCTAGCGGAAACGCGAGAATCCTTGTCAGCGGACAGTTGGGTCCCGGCTCGCGGACACCGGAATTGGCTCTGGCACGTAGTTCGTGATCGTGTCCTACTCGGCGAGGATGACGCGGCGGCGCAGAAGATCGAAGTTCGCGCGGCCATACATTTGACGCTTGATCGTCTTGAGTCTGCCGACGTTGCCCTCGACCGCGCCGCTGCTCCAGGGCAGGGTGAGCCCGTTGCGGACAGCGTCATAGTCCTTGATCAGGCCGTCGGCGAAGCCGACGAGTTGAGTGACTCCGCTGCTTCGGGCCTGAGCGATCCAGGCGTCCAGGTGCTGGCCCTGGCGTTGGCGGAGCATGCCACCGAAGTCGCTGACCAGCCGGTCAACGGTGCGCAGGCTGTCGCATCGTTGCAGAATGCGGGCCAGGTCAGCCTGTTCACGTTCAGTGCGCTCGACCGCGGGGCGGATGATCCAACCGGTCACCTCTCGCGGCTTGGGCGCGACCGCTTTTACCGCGGTCGGTTTGACGCTGCCGTCACGCCACAGGTGCAGCTGCCGGCGCACGGTGCGTTCGCTGCCGCGGTAGCCGCGTCCGCGGAGCTCGGCGGTCAGCCAGGCGGCGTTGGTGCATCCCTGTTCCCAGCGCTCGGCGAGATAGGCGACGTATTTGTCGAGGTCACGGATTCGGGGGACGACCTCGGTGAGCAGTTCGTCGGCGGTTGCCGCCCGCAGGTAGCGCAGCACGGTCTTGTGGTCGAGGTTCAGTGCCCGGCTGATCGCGGTGTTGCCGATGCCTTTGACGTGCAGAGCATGAATCTCGGCGTGGCGCTGTCGGGTCACCTCGACCCGGCGGCCCTCGGGGGCGTCCGTCGCCGGTCGCGGCTGGGCGACGGCCTCGGATTCTGGCCGGTCCTTGAGGCATTTGCCGTGAGCACGGACTGCCCGGTCGACGGCTTTGGTGAGGTTTTGTAGCAGGTGGAAGCGGTCGGCGACCTGGATCGCGTCCGGAGCGCCGGTCCGGCCCCCTTCGGCGTAGCCGCTGGCGCGGTCGCGGCAGATCACTTCGGCGCCGGGATGCTCGCGCAGCCAGGCGGCGAAGGTGTCGGCGAGGCGGTCGGGTAGCAGGTCGACGGGCCGGCCGGTATGCATGTCGACCAGGATGCTGCCGTAGTTGCAGCCCTTGCGGAACGCGAAGTCGTCGACACCGAGCACGGTCACGGTTCCCGCCGCGGGCACCGGCAAGGCTCGGACCAGCCGCAACATGGTTGTGCGTGACACCTCGGCGGCCAGCAGACGGGTCATCCGGGCGCCTGGCCGCCCACCCAGCGCCAAGGCGATCTTCTCCAGAACGCCGCGCAGCAGCGGAGTCCGCCGGGCGTAGGGCGTGGTGACGCCGGGCACCTGCTCGGCGAAGGTCCGCCGAGGGCAGCTGACGTCGTCGCAGAAGAACCGCCGGATCCGCACCTTCAGCAGCGTCTGCTGACCGCCCATTGCCAAGTCCGTCAAGATCCGCCAGTACCGACTGTGCACCCGCGCTGACCTGCCTCCGCAGCCTGGACACCGCGCTTCATCAGCCAGAACGTCGGCGTCCAGCCAGATCGACCGTCCGCCAGCACGTACCTGACTGATCCGCAACGGCGCGAGGTGCGGAAGCAGAACCCCGAGACCATGATCGCCACACCGCGCACATGATCATCCACATCAGACCATCCGTGCGTCGCGGGGTCCGCCCGCAATCACGAACTTCGTGCCAGAGCCACTTCGTCTTGACCGTTGACACGTGTGGACGAGTGCGGGATGGCCTCGGTCTTTGCATGGCGAAGCAGCGCTGCCGGTAGCCTCCTTGCATGCAGATGCAGCTGGGTCAGGGGGATGACTCCAGCGGAGTTGTCCGAACCGATCCGGCGCCGGTGGCACGGCTGACATTGGTAACCATGGTGGAAGCCGGTGATTGGGCGGTTGAGCTCCCGCGACCGCTGCTCCTGCATCCCGACGAGCACGTCTGGATTGTCGGTTCGTCCCTTTTCGTTCGCCGGCTGGACTGCGAAGTGGCTCGATACGAGGGAGTCGGCGTCTGGCTTTGCCGTTGAATCCCGCATCCGGACTTGACTAGCGGCCGGATTTGCCGCCAAGCAGCACGGCTGGACTGCGGCCAAGCAGTTCACTCTCATGGCACCCCTCTGTGTCAAGAGGCGGTGAGAAGCGGTGTTCTAAGGTGGTCTTCGGCGGGTCCGGGAAGTGACTTCTCCGAAGTGTCGGCCTTGGGGTTTGGGTCGGCCGCGCCGGATTGCAGAGTCGCCCCCACTTGTCCTCCCGGGCCCGTCCTGAGCCGCTTGGCGTCGGCGGTCATCAGCCGATAGACGACGTCGGAGAGCCGGCGTTTGAGGGCGCGCATGGCTTCCATGGTGGTCTTGCCTTCGGCGAGTTTGCGCCGGTAGTAGCGGCGTCCTTCGGTGTCGTTGCGGAGCTGGACGACGGCCATGATGTGCAGAACCCGGTTGATGCGCCGGTTCCCGGCCCGCGACAACCGGTGCCGGTTCTGGTCGCCGGAGGACGCGTCGATAGGGGCGGTGCCGTTCCAGGACGCGAAGTGACCGCGGCCGGTGAACCGGCTGACATCGCCGATGTCGCCGATGAGGCGAGCGGCGCCGGACGGGCCGATACCGTGAAGCGTCCGCAGTCGGCTGCCCGTCGAGTCGACCAGCTCGGTCAGTTCGGCGTTCGCGACCTTGATCTTCTTGTCGATCGTGACGAGCTCGTGGATCAGCTCGGATGCCAGCCAGCGGCGGGTCTTGCCCACGACGTCACGCGGGCGGACGGTGTTGAGCAGCGCCCGCGCCTGCTGAGCGGACAGGAACTTCTTCGCCCCACCCGGCACCAACTCGAGCAGCAGGTGATGCAGCCGGGACACGGCCTCGGTGCGGGCCCGGCCAAGCTGATCACGCCGGTCGACCAGAAGCCGCAACGCCACGGTCGTGTCGTCGACGACGACCTGCCGCAGGTCAGAGGTGCGCAAAGCAACGACGGCGACGCTGTGGGCGTCGACCGGGTCGGTCTTACGGCCTTGGCCGGTGGAGAACACCCGCGCCCGGGCCGACAGCTTCGCCGGGACGTCCAGGACGGTCTCGCCGTCGGCGACCAGGCGTTGGGCGACGTGCCGGCCGATGCCGCTGCAGCCCTCGACGGCCCAGATCCGGTCGGTGTGTTCACGGCCAGCGGCGAGCATGGCCTGGTAACCGTCGGTGTCGGTGCCGAACCGGCCCTTGCCCAGGACGCGTTCGCGCTGGTCGATAACCTCGATGGTGGCGGAACGCTTGTGCGGGTCTACGCCGATGACGACCTGGCCCATCTGGTTACCTCTCCCTCGATCCGATGGTCGACGGGAGGGCAGCGCTACTTTGAGCTGGGCATACCCCTCTTGAGCCACTCCGCGCCGCGGTGACCGGCAGGCGCATGCCATGAGTGAGTCACACCAAACCTGCGGTGGACAGCCGCGACAGAGCGATCCCACCGGTCACCTCGACCAAGCCTGGCCGGGCTGCGGTCGTAGATCAATGAAACAAGTAGCCGCGATCCGTGTGCTCGCTAGCCGACGCTTCCGACGTCTGGCGAGTCGGTCTGCGTCTCATGAGACAGCAGTAAGTCTGGAGAACGACGGATGGCGCGGCCTTGCGTCTGATTCGAAAATCTTCCGCTGCGGATCAGCATGGCTGCAACGGCAGCGTGAACCAGAACCGGCTACCGCCCCGG
The DNA here is from genome assembly GCF_900113015.1 of Actinoplanes philippinensis. Classification (GTDB taxonomy): domain Bacteria; phylum Actinomycetota; class Actinomycetes; order Mycobacteriales; family Micromonosporaceae; genus Actinoplanes; species Actinoplanes philippinensis. Next base: position 158,221 of record NZ_FONV01000016.1, on the reverse strand, counting down.
GACGTTGCTCGACGCCGATGCGGCCGCCATGTCGTTCGACAATGCGCCGGCATATGGCCAGCCCTAGTCCGGTGCCCACGTAGCTACCGCTGTTGGCCGACGGGTGGAAGGCCTCGAATACCTTGGGCCTGTCCGCTTCCGGAATACCGAGGCCGCGGTCGGCGACCTCAACGCGTACGACGCCGCCTGGTGCCATCGGCCTCCACAAGATGTTCATGAACCGATCGGGCCCGTCGCCGGACAGACTGTTCAGGACGGTCCGATAAGGGAGGTGGCGACCTGATGAGCGCGCCGCCCGCCTCGGCCGCCACGGCCGGCCGTGCGAGGGCGTGGACTCCGGCCGCACGGCGACTCGGCGTCGTCGAGGCCCGCCGGATGCTGCGCCACCCCGCCTATCCGATCGTGATGCTCTACGCCGTCATGTTTGCCGTCACGGTCCGGGCCAACAACGAGGGCGGCCCGACCGCCAACTTCGCCTACTCCGTCGTGTCCGTGAGCGTGCTGCTCATCTACGCGCCGTTGACCTTCGTGGCGGCCAACCGCGTTGCCGCCACGACCTATCGCTCTCAAGTCCGCGACGTGTTGGACGCCACCCCGGTCGACGACCGGCAGCGCACCGTGGGCGCCGTCGTCGGGTTGCTGCTCGGCCCGGTTGTCGTCGGGCTCGGCGGGGCGCTGGTGCTGCTGATGATCGGCGAATCGGCCTCCCCACTCGCCCCGGCCAACGACCGCGTGTATCAGCGCACCCCGCTGGAGTACCTGCAGGTGCCGGCAATCGTGCTCGGCGCCGGGCTGCTCGGCATCGCGGTCGCCCGCTGGCTGCCGTGGCCCGGGATGCTGCCGTTGACCGCGATCGCGCTGTGGCTCGGCACCATCGTCATGTACGACCAGCACTTCATCGTGTATGAAACGACCACCTACGAGGTCGTGCCCGCCCGGACGTGGTTCGCGCTGTGGCCGGTCTGGTTCGTCGACATGGGGGGCATGCTGCCCCGGCAGCCGCTCGCCCAGGAGATGTGGCACCTGGCTTACCTGCTCGGACTCGGCGTGCTGGCCGGGATCGCGGCTCTACTGCGTACCGACGGGCCGCGCCGGGCGCTGTACGTCACGGCCGGGGGTGCCGTCGTGGTCACCGCGGTGGCCGCCTGGCTCCAGCTCGGCTGACCTCCGCCATCCAATTGTCCCGAGGTGCACCTGGGGCACGATGCCCCGCCATCTGTTCATGAACCGCTTCCACGTCGGCGCGGACAGACTCTTCAGAACGGGTGGGGGAGGACCACATGGCCGACGACGCCGCTCTGATCGGGTTGATCGCCCGGGGCGACCAGGACGCGCTGGCGACGCTCTACGAGCGGCATGCGCCCTGGCTGCAGGTTCGTCTTCGGCTGCGCTGCGCCGACGACGAGGTGGTCGCCGAGGCGTTGCAGGAGACGTTCGTGGCGGCCTGGCGTGGCGCCGGCCGGTGGCGCGGCGACGGCGACGTCGGCGCCTGGCTGTGGGGTATCGCGATTCGCCGCCTGATCGACCTGCTCGCGAAGCGTCCGTCGCATCGCCCGCTGGCCGGTGTCCCGGACCCCGTCGTGGCCTCGGCCGAGGAGCAGGTTCTGGTACGGGTGGAGTACGCCGCCGTGGCCACGGCACTCAACCGGCTATCCCCGGACCTGATCGCCGTGGTGCAGGCGACGGTGCTCGACGGGCTCACCACCCGGGAGGCGGCCCGGCTTCTGAAGATCCCCCAGGGCACGGTCAAGACCCGGATGGCCCGCGCCCGGATGCTGTTGAGGGAGGCGCTGTCATGACCGTCTGGCACGCTGAGGACGCCCTGCTGGCGGCATACGCCAGCGGCGACCTCGACCACGCCCGCGCAGCCTCCGTCGAGCAGCATCTGGCCGGCTGCGCTATCTGCCGGACCGCGATCGCGGCGCACGCCGACGCCGCGCTGATCGCCCGGGCCTGGACCGACACGCTGGACCGGCTGGACCAGCCCCGCACCGCCCCCTTCGAACGGCTGCTCACCAGGCTGGGGCTGTCGCCGTCGGCCGCGCGGCTGGCCACCGGAGCCTCGGCGGCACGCCGGGCCTGGATGGCCGGGTGCATGCTGGTGGCCGGCTTCGCCGTCGTCGCTCGGCAGATGGACGGCGGGATGGCCCTCTGGTTCCTCGCCGTGGCTCCGCTGGCTCCCCTGACCGGGGTGGCGCTGGCTTACGGACCGGGCGTGTTCTCCATGCACGAGGTGGTGGCCGCCGCGCCGTACCCCCGGCTGCGGCTGATGCTGCTGCGGTGCCTTCCGGTGCTGCCGATGACCGCCCTGCTGCTCGCCGTGGGCGGGCTGGTGCTACCGGGCACGGCGCGGGCGGCGCTGTGGCTGCTGCCCGGGCTCGCTCTGGCGGCTCTCGGCCTGGTCACCGAGCGGCTGTTCGGCATCCAGGTGGCGATCGCCGGTCTGGCCGGGCTGTGGATGGGCGGCGTCGCCATAGCGCGGATAACCACCGGCTCCGTGCTGGGCGCCTTCTCACCGGTCGTACAGGTGCTGTCCTCGACCATCGTCTTCGGCATCGTGTGCGCCGCACTGGTCGGCGCCCGGCGGACAAGGAACCTGTGGTGACCGGCATCCAGCTCACCGAGGTGAGCAAGAGCTACGGACGGCGCCGGGTCCTGGACCGGGTCACCCTGGACGTCGGTAACGGTGTACTCGGCCTGCTCGGCCCGAACGGCGCAGGCAAGACGACTCTGCTACGCGTGCTGGCCACCGTCGCCGGAGCCGACGCCGGCCGGGTCGAGTTGCTCGGCCGCGATGCGCGGGATCCGCTGGAGCGGGTCGCCATCCGCCACCGGCTGGGCTACGTGCCGCAGGAGATCGGCTTCCCGCGTGGCTTCACCGCCTTCGAGTACGTCGATTACGTGGGCATTCTCAAAGAGATGACCGATCGCCGGGCCAGGCACGACGAGGTACGCCGGGTGCTCGAAGCCGTGGGGCTGACCACCGTGGCGCGCCGCCGGGTGTGGCGCCTGTCCGGTGGTATGAAGCGTCGCTTGATCATCGCGCAGGCGCTGCTCGGTGACCCGCGGCTGCTGATCCTGGACGAGCCGACCGACGGCCTGGACCCTGAGCAGCGCCTGCGCCTGCGCGATACGATTTCGGCGCTGGCCGAGGACCGGTGCGTGGTCGTGTCCACACACCAGACCGAGGACGTGGCGGCGTTCTGCCCACGGGTGGTGGTGCTGCACGAGGGCAGCGTCCGCTTCGACGGTGACCCGCGCCTTCTGGCCGCCGCCGCGACCGGCCGGGTGTGGCGCTCCGACCAACGTGATCCAGGCGCCCGGCTGGCCTGGCGCACCGGCGACGGCGGGGTGCGGCAGATCGGCTCACCACCGGCGGGCGCCACCCTCGTCGAACCGTCGCTGGAGGACGGCTACCTGCTGCTGGTGGGCGACTGCGCGCGTGCGGTGAAGGCGACCCGGTGAGCGTCGGCGCCGCGGCCGTGTGGCGGCTCGGCGCGGTCGAGGCACGCCGGCTGGTGTGCCATCCGGTGTACCCGGTGGCGATGCTGTATATCGCGGCCTACGTCGCCGGGGCGATCCGGAGCGGGGAGACCGGCCCGGCCGCCAACGGGGCGTACGTGGTCGTGATGCTGAGTCTGCTGCTCGTCTACGCGCCCGCGACTGTCGTGGCCGGTAACCGGGTCGCCGCGGCCACGTTCCGGTCCCGGGTCCATGAGCCCTTGGATGGCACACCGGTCGGCGTACGGCAACACACCGCCGCCGCGATCATCGGTGTGCTGCGCGGCCCGGCCCTGGTGAGTCTCGCGGCCACCGGACTGTTGCAGGTGATCGGAGAGTTCACCACCGCGCACCCGGAGCGGCCCATCGATGTGGTGCACCACCGCGCGGCATTGGAATACCTGCAGATTCCCGCAGTCGTCCTGGGCGCCGGCCTGCTGGGCGTCGCGGTCGCCCGATGGCTGCCCCGGCCCGGCGCGCTACCGCTGACCGTGCTCCTGGTGTGGATCAGCACGGTCCCGCTCTACCAACCTTCCACAACCGGCACACCGTACGACCGCACCTGGTTCGCCCTGTGGCCGGTATGGCTATCCACGGACGCGGGCCTGCTACCGCGGCAGCCGCTCGATCAGGAGATGTGGCACCTGGCGTACCTGCTCGGCCTCGGGGTCCTGGCCGCAATCGCGGCGCTGCTGCGCACCGCCGGACCGCGCCGGGCATTGTGCGCCGCCGCAGTGGTGGCCGCGGTGGCTACCGCAGCTGCAGACGCGGTGACGTGACCGGGTGCGCCGCGGGCCGCCGACGCGCCAACGGTCAGTAATACGGGGGCCGAGGTCGACCGGTTCGCTGCGCATCGTCTTCCTACACGATGCGCACGACGCCGCCGTACCCGCCGCGATCTAGAACCGGAGGTGGCCCGCACGGCGACAACTCGAGCAAACCCGAGAAACGGAGTGTGCCATGACCGAACCGCTGCCGCCCCGGTCGCCGCGATCGACGAACCGCGCGGCGGCCGTGCTCCTCGCCGGGCTCCTGCTCACCGCATGCCACAAACCGCCACACGCCGAGGTGCCGCCACCACACGGCCGTGCTCCGCTGCCCGCTCCCGCCCACCAGGTCGACGACCTCGGTGAAGCCGGCAGCCGGGCCGGCGCCGTCAACGCCGAAGCGCGCCGCCTGGCCTCGTCCCGCACCCGGGAGACCGTCACCCTCGCCTGCATGATCAACGACACCTACGCGAACGTCACCGAGGAGGACGTCGCAGGCTTGATCAACCAGGCCGGCGGCTACGCCGGAGTCCGGGCCTCCGCCGTCTACGCCCTGCTCTCCGACCTGGAACAGGCCGAATCCTCCGGCGATGCCATCCGGGCTGCGGCCGTCGCAGCCCTCTGCGAATCCGCTCAGACAACCCGGTGAGCCAGCTGCCATACACCGACGACTTATCGAAACAGGAGAAGAAAGTCATGACCTCGAGCGTCTACCGCGTGACCATCAACGGATTCCGGTGCCACAACGAGACCTGGGACGACGCACTCAACTGGGACGGCAAGCACGACGAGGTGTTCATCGACGTCAACACCAGGGTGCTGGAGCGTAACGGCACCGTGCTGACACGGCTGGACCAGGAAAGCGAGCTGATGGGGGACACCTCGAACCTTCCGGGCCGAGTCCAGGCCGGTTCCGCTTCCAGTCAGGGCGGCATCATCACCGGCGACAAGGTGCCGGCCGTGCCCGAGCCGTGGCGACGTCACGGCCCGATCAACTCGCTGCGCTTCCCGCCGTACACCATCTTCGAAGGACCGCTCGACCCGGACCGCGTCGTCATGCTCACACCGACGATCTGGGAATGGGACCCGGGCGCGGGATTCTGGGACGGCTGGCTCGACTGGCAGATCAAAGCAGACGCCGAGTACGGCAAACGGGCCAAGGAGATCGTCGGAAACGTCTGGCCGGTGACCAAGCCGATCTTCGACGCGGTCTCGCTCGGCATCCAGACCGTCGGCTCGATGGCCGGCCTGTGGTCACCGCTGGGCAAAGCCATGCGGCGCCCGATCGGGACTCAGCGCGACCCGGCCAACCCCGATGGCGGCTCGTTTAACCCGGTGACCATCGCCCTCACCGCCGAGACCGCTGAGTTCCTGGCCACCAGCAACCTCCAGGGATTCGGCACCGGCATCACATCGATCCGCTACGCCGACGATCCCTTCCTGCGCGGCGTCTACTCGATCTACCTGCAGGTGGAGAAGCTGCACGACGGCGACGATTGGGCCGACGCCGGGCACGCCAACGGTGTGATCGCGATGACCGCCGCCGACGGGCGGCTGTACTGCGCGACCAACGACGGCATTCTCAACGTCCGCCCCGCGAGCACGACCGAGGTCAACTGGCAGCCGATCGGAGCGGCACCCGCCGTCACCGGACTGGCCGCCACCGGTGGCCGCCTGTTCGCAACCACATCCGGCAACACCCTGCTCACCCAGGACGCGGCCCCGGTCATCGCGGACTGGGCGACCATCGGGCACGCCAACGCCGTCGTCGGCCTGACCGCGCTCGACGGGACGCTGTACTGCGCCACCACCGACAACAAGCTCTGGGCCCGGCCGCCCGTGCTCAGCAACGTCAACTGGACGCACATCGGGCACGCGAACGGCGTACGCGCACTCGCGGCCGGAAACAGCCACCTATACGCCCTGACCGGCGACGGGCAGCTGTGGAAGCGCCCACCGGTGCACGCCGACATCGTCTGGCAGCCGGTCGGCCAGGCGCCGCAGGCACGGGCGCTGGCCGCCGTGCCCGGCTCGCTGTTCGCCGCCACCACTGCCGACCGCCTGCTTCGCCGCGCGATGCCATGACCTGACGCCGCCATGGTCGGCACACCAGGGCGTGCCGACCATGGCGGCGTCAGTGGGGCTGTATGCGTCCGTAGAGGGCCCGGACCTCGGCGCCAGCGGGAACGGTCCCAGCAGGAACCGGATCGCGGCGGCCAGGTCGGCGGCACGTGCGCACGTGCTGCGGCGCGACGCGTTCCGCGTGAGCAGGAAACGGATCGCCTCACGGTCGCTACCCGCGGGCTGGCATTGGCGACGTAGCAACAACCGTCAGCAGCAGGCCCGGCTGCTCCGCCTCCCGTTACCCACAGAGCCCGGCGGTGACCAGCCCCACGACTACGTCATCGTCCACCGACCGTTCACGGCAGCGGAACGCCGCGTCGCCTCGCACCGGCCCCGCCCGCCGCTGGTGGTAACGGTGGACGGGGTGTCACAGTCGCGGGTTCGGCTCTTCCGGACGGTGGGCTCCGACCGCCTGACGGCCAGCGGCCTCAACATCAGCGGCTACCGGTGAACGCCCGTGACGAGAGGGGCACGTCAGCTGGTGCGAGATCGGACCGTAAGCGCTCGAATCGGACCGGATGCCGCCATCTGCCGTACTCCCATGCCTCGTCGACCGCGATGTTGTCAGTGACACACGTACCCGCCGAGCCGGAACAGATGGTCACGCTCGTCGAGGGTCAGCCGCAGCCCGCGGGCGACCGCGGTCAGCGCCTGCTCGGACGGGCGTGGTCCGCGGGGCTGTTCGAGGCGGGTGTAGTAGTCCACCGACAGGTCGCTGAGCATGGCGACCTCCTCACGGCGCAGGCCGGCTGTGCGGCGGCGCAGCCCACGCGGCAGTCCAACATCGGACGGCTGCAGGCCCGCGCGCCGGCTGCGCAGGAAGCCGCGAGTCGTTCCCGATCCACCGTGTCAGTGTGCCTTTCGATCATTGCGGTGCACCGGTCAGTGTGTGCATGACGTCCCAGAGGCGCTCGGCGTCACCCGGGCGCTGCGCGCTGCGGTAAAGCCGCAGTTCAGTCGGATCGCCGCGGAACTCACCGAATCCGTCCGGGCCATAGAGCCGACCACCGGCCGCCGCAGGGCCAGCCGCCATCAGCGGCGGGAGAACTCCGCGGGCGATCGGCTGCGCGAAGCGGGCGGCGAGGCCGCGCAGGAGGCCCGGAGTGGTGCGATAGAGATTGGTTCGCGTGGTTCCGGGATGGGCGGCGTTGCTGGAGATGCCCCAGCCCGCAGCCCTGCTGCGGCGGTCGAGTTCGAGCGCGAACAACAGGTTGGCGAGTTTGGAACGGCCATATGCGCGCGTCGCGGAGTACGAGCGGGTGCTCTGCAGATCTGACCAGTCGATCCGCGCCTGTTTCGCGGCCGCGCTGGTCAACGTGGTGACCCGGGCGTGCCCGGCTTCCAACAGCGGCAACAGGCGCAGGGTCAACGCGGCATGACCGACCGCGTTGGTGCCGAACTGCAGCTCGAACCCGTCGGCCGTCTCCTGCCGAGCCGGTGGCAGCATCACCCCGGCATTGTTGACCAGCAAATTGATCGGCCGGCCTTCACCGACCAGCCGGTCGGTGAAGGTCACCACTGATGCGAGATCGGCCAGGTCAAGCGTTCCCAGACGTATCCTCACGCCGGGCACCGCCTGCCGGATGGTGGCGGCCGCGGCTGCTCCCTTCGCCTGATCGCGGACGGGCAGCACCAGGTCGGCGCCCGCCCGGGCTAGGCGGATGGCCAGTTCCCGGCCGATGCCATCGCTGGCCCCGGTGACTACGGCGACGCGGCCGTCCAGTTCTCGGTCCATGAGGCAAGGCTGACGGACTGTCCGGCCGCCAACCATGCCCGCTCATGACATGGCTCCGTCTGGCCGGGGAATATCAAGAAAGCGGCTCTGGCGCAGAAACGGTGTCGAGGACCCCGGGTCCTATGTGGTCCGTCTCATGCATGATCATGATGCCCGTGTGATCTGCTCGGGACGATCTTTCCTGGCCTGTCTTCCCTGGTGATCGAGCAGGTGCTCGATCAGGGGGCGATCGTGGGTGTGGTCGCCCGAACCGCGGTGACCGCGGTGGCCTGCCCGGATTGCCGGCAGCTCAGCGAACGGGTCCATGCCTATCGCCAGCGGCACTTGGCTGATCTCCCGGTCGGTGGTCGAGCGGTGGTCGTGCAGCTACGGGTTCGTCGCCTGGTCTGTCTGGTGTCATCCTGCCCGCGGCGGACATTCCGGGAGCAGGTGCCGATGCTGACCAGGCGCCGGGCGTGGCGGACCCGGCAGTTGACCGCGCTGGTCGCTGATCTGGCCGTCGTGGCCGCCGGTCGTGCCGGTGCAGCGGTGCTGTCCCGGGTAGAGGAGCCCGGGTCTCCCGCAGTACCGTGCTGCGGGTGCTGATGACGACGCCGATCCCCGATCGTCCGGTTCCGGCCGTGCTGAGCGTGGATGATTTCGCGCTGCGGCGGGGCCGCCGCTATGCCGCGTTGCTGATCGATGCGGTCACCCATCGCCGCGTTGATGTGCTGCCCGATCGCAAGGCCGAAACCCTGGCCGCGTAGCTGTGCGACACATCCGGGTGTGCAGGTCGTGTGCCGCGACGGTTCCGCGGCGTATGCCGAGGCGATCCGTGCCGGGGCGCCCCAGGCGGTGCAGGTCGGTGACCGCTGGCACCTGTGGGCGAACCTGGCCAAGGCGGACCAGCCCTTGGACGAGCGCACCCGCGAACGCCACGCGGCCGTACACAGACTGCTCGATCAAGGTCACGGCCTGCTGGAATGCGCCCGCCGTCTCGTGTGCTGCAGTGCCGTGATCATTCAGATGCAGTGTGGAGGCCGCGTGGAAATTCCTGAGTGGGCACGCAAGTCGCCCAGGACACCCGGACCGCCGTTGCGGGATGTCGGCGGCCGGGTCGCGTATCTTGTGGCGCCGGCGATGTTGAGGTTGTGGCTCAACCGCGGTATGCCGCCGGAGCGGCGCACCGGCCTGGACGAGTTTCGGCAGGATGTACGGCGAGGCCCGACAGGCTCAGGCGACATCGAAACCGCGAATTCAGTACGAGCAGTCGCCTGGATGTTCACGGCCGGCGTGGTGGTGCTGCTGTTTGCGGCGACGACGTATGTACGAAGGGGATTGCCGTCACTGGCCCCATTCACTGAGGTCCCGGAAGCGGTGCTTGTCGGCATCGGCATGTTCGCCGTCGGTGCCGGCGTCGCTAGCGGTGTCCGGTGGACGCTTTCGTCAGCTTTGGAGGATCGCGTGGATGCTGCGTACGACCGCACAACACCCGGGAAACGCCCTCGCGGCTTAGCGGTGTGGCTATGCATGCCATCGAATGTCGACCTTTGGTTCGCTCTAACTTGGGCTGCATGCTTCACGCCCGTGTTGCTGAACCCAGCGAGATAGTTGGCACCACGGGGCTGAGACAGTCCACATCCAGTCGGTGCTATCCGGGCCGACTTCGTTTCATCGCGGTCAGATTGTGATGGATTGCAGGACTTGTGCGACGATCTGGCGTGATCGGGTTCGCGCCGCGGAGTCGGTCAGCATGTCCTGGACCATGACCTCGGTGGCTCCCGCTTCCCGGATCACCGGTTCGAGTTGAGCCCGCAGGGTTGCCGGAGTTCCGGAGATCTGCGTCGGGATCACCCCGTCGACGACGGTGCTCGGCCGTGCTCTCGCCGAGGCGTCTAATTCCGCCTCGGCTTGGGCGAGGGTGGGGATGGGCCGGTCGCGTCCACCGGCCCGCAGCGCTCGTGCGGGCCAGGTCAGCCGGTGCGCTTTCTCTTCGTCGTCGGCGGCCACGATGTTGAGTGCGAGCATCGCCTGTGGAACGCCGGTGCCGAAGGGCGTCTTTGTGAAGTTCTGCCGGTATTGGCGGAGCGCGCGCGTTGTCATGCCCGGGTTGATGTGGCCGCCGAAGGTGTAGCCGATGCCGAGCCGGGCGGCGAGGCCGGCGCTGGAACCGGACGAGCCGAGCACCCAGACCTCGGGGATGGTGTCGATTCCGGCCGTGAGGTCGATCGCGGTGAACGGGTGAGCCGGGTCGAAGGCCCTGTGCAGGTAGCCGATGATCTCCTGCACCTGGTCGGGGAAGTCGTCGGCCGGCCGGCTGTTCCGGTCGCGGCGCAGCGCGTGGTCGATCAGCGGTGTGGCCGTGGAGCGGCCGAGCCCTAGATCGATGCGCCTGGGCGCCAGCGATTCGAGCATCAGGAACCGTTCGGCGACGCTGAAGGCGCTGTGATGGTTGAGCAGGACGGCACCCGAGCCGAGACGGATCCGGGTCGTCCGTTGGGTGGCTGCCGCGATCAGCGGGACGGGGTCCTGGGCGGCGTACCCCGTCACATGGTGGTGCTCGGCGAACCAGAATCGGTGATAACCGAGTTGTTCGGCCTCCTCTGCGGCGGCGAGGGCCCGGTCGAGGGCTTCCCGGTTGGTGCCGCCTGGCGTGACCGGAGCGAGTTCGACCAGGGAATACCTCACCGGGCGCCTCCGGCGTGCAGGACGCCGCCGGTCCAGGCCGGGAAGCCGGCCGCGACGACCGACGCGACGTCGGCGCCGGCCGGGTCGATCCGCAGGCCGTCGTCGAGGGCGCGGTGGGCGGCGTCGGTCATGGCGGTGGGGTCGGGACCGGCCTCCAGGAGGGTCTGTATGAACGAGACATCTCCGCTGTGGATCAGCACAGGGATGCCGCCTCTCGCGCGGACCGCGGGGATGAGGTCAGCGTCAGTGATCTCGACGACGGGGGCGTCGGGCGCGAAGAACACCGCGGCCAGGGGATTGGCGACGATCTGCGGGAACTCGTGCATGCCGGCCGGCATGCCTGTTGCGGGCGGCTCGGCCGGCGCTGTGGCAAGGGCACGCATCGCATGGAAGAGGTGAGTCAGATCGGGGAACTCGGGCGCGCTCAGCAGCGCCCGGCAAGCCGCCGTCTCGGTCTCGAAGGCTTCCTCCAGGGGTGCCGAAGCGCTTCGTACCGCTACCTCCAGGACCGCGGCGAGTGCTCGGACCGGCGAACCCTTCGAGCGGCGGCTCACCTCGTCGGCGAGCCCTGGCGGCTCCGCGGTGCCTCCGGGGATCTGATGGCCGGGCCGCTCCCACCGTTGCACGTAGTGCCCGGACGGTTGTGCCAGTACCCAGGTCCGGGCCGCGGCGACCACGTCGTCGGCGAGTTCGTCGACCAGGCCCGCGGCCAGTGCCTGCGCCGGGTGGTAGGCCGTGCCGGGCCCGACGATGTCCAGCACGGTCGCGGCGATCCCGAACATCCGCGTCGCCCGGACCGTTCCGCCACCTGCCGGGAGGATGCCCATCCCGGTCTCCGCGAGTGCCCATACCGCCGATGGGTCGTTGGTGCCGACCCGGTGGTGGCAGGCCAGTGCCAGCTCGAAGCCACCGCCGAGTGCGGAGCCGTTGAGCGCGGCGGCGACCGGCCGGCCCAGGTTCTCCAGTCGGCGTGCCTGGTCGCGCAGAGGTGTCAGCAGGTCATAGAGGCCGGCCGCTTCGTCGGGGGTGATCTCGCTCGGCACGAAGTCGGGCCCGGCGATGAAGGAGTGTTTCGCCGAGGTGAGCACCACGCCGCGCAGCCGTCCCAGCTGACGGGTGAGGTCGTCGAGGCAGTCCGTGAGCCCGTCGTAGTGGCGCCGGTTGAGCATGTTCGCCGTACGGCCGGGGTCGTCGAGGACAACGGTGACGACGCCCTCGGCGTCCCAGGACCATCGGGCCGAACCAGATTGTTGGACATCCGTCATACCGTCAACGTAGACGACCGTATGACGAACGTCCAACTGTAGGGTGAGGGTGTGGCACGAGACGACGACGCGATGCCCGACATCGCCGATGTGACGATGATCGACTTGCTGCGGGCGGTCGCCGATCCGATCCGCCTGCGCATCGTGCAGACGCTCGCCGACGGCCTGCGGCACGGCAAATGCGGCACGCACTGGGACTTCGGCGTGCACAAGTCGACCATGACGCACCACTTCCGCATCCTGCGTCAGGCAGGCCTGACCCGCACCGTCGTGGCCGGGCGCACCCACAGCATCGAGCTGCGCCGCGACGAACTCGACGCTCGCTTTCCGGGCCTGATCGACGCCCTGGCCGCAACCGCCGGTGTGTCTTCACCGGCGACGGCACACGGCCCGGCGCCGCGATCCGGCTGAGGTGGCCTCGGGCGCTTCCCGTCTTTCCGCGAGGCAGCCACCTTGCCGCTGACACGGCAACCGGCCTGGTCACTGTTTCCCGGGGGTGCACGCCGGTCTCGCGGCGGCAGGGCGACCAACCTCAACACCACCACCCGGTTCCCCCGGTACGTCGGTGAGCCGAACGGCTGGTTCGCGTTCCGTACCGTGGCCAGTCACTTCCGGCTGCAGGATTTCACGGGTTGGCGGCCGCCGGCGGCCTGACCGCCGGGTGCGACCGGCCCGTCTGATCGGGCTTCCACCCGATGGCCGGGCCCACGGTCTCGGCCAGGTCGGCCAGGAGTGTGACGTTGTCGGGGAGTTCGAACGCGGGCGGCAGGAACAGCACGATCTCGTCGGCCGCCGTCAGGCCCGGATCGGTCAGAACCGCCTCGGTCACCTCGTCGGGGCTGCCGTGATGAACCGGGCTCATCAGCATCCCGGGCGGCAGGGCCGCGGTCAGCGTGGGTGTCAGGGCGCCCCGCGGCCGCGACGCGCCCGGGCCGCTGGTGCGTCGCTCCAGGTCGTAAGCGGCGTAGCGGTCGCGCAGCGCAGGCGTCGTGCCGGGCAGGATCGACGCCGCCACCGCCACCGGTGGGCAGGGATCGGAGTGGGTGGCGGCCCACTGCGTCCGGTACGCGGCGATCAGGTCGGCCTGGTGCTGCGGGAAGGAGACACCGGCGGGGACGTCGTGCAGGATCGTCCCGGTGATCAGCCGCAGGCCCTGGCGGGCGGCGGCGACTGCCGAGGCGATGCTGCCGGAGCCGTACCAGATGCGTTGGCGCAGGCCCGGGCTGTGTGGGGTGACCTTGAGTTCGGTGCCGACCGGTGGCCCGCCGACGCCCTTCTGCTCGGTGACGGTGTGGATGGTTTCGCCGGCGACGGCGGACAGGAACCGCGCCAGGCGGCGCTGCCCCTCCTCACGAGCCGAGACGGGCACGGTGCCGAAGATCGCGTCCCACTGGTCGGTGCCGCTGGAGAAGGCGATCTGCAGGCGGCCGTCGATGAGCAGGTCGGCGGTTGCGGCGGCCTCGGCCAACAGGATCGGCTCCTGGAAGCGGGCCGGGATCACCGCGCTGCCGAGCAGGATGCGGCTGGTGTGCTGGCCGGCCGCCGCGAAGAACGGCATCGGTGACGACAGGTAGTTGTCGAAGTGACGCTGGTAGGCCCAGCCGGACTGATATCCGAGCGACTCGGCAGCCTGGAAGAGGGCGATGCCGTCACGCAGTCCGCGGGCCGCTTGCCCGGTGGGGAACGACACCCGGGTGTTGAAACCGAGTCGGGTCACGGTGTTCTCCAAGCGTCGACGAGGGCCGAGTACGGGCCGGGGCGGGTGGCGAGGACCGAGTGGTGGCCGGACTGCACGATGCGGCCGCCGTCAAAGACCAGGACCCGGTCGGCGGTCTCGGCGGTGATCATGCGGTGGGCGATGGCGATGCTGGTCCGGCCCCGCGTGAGGATGGCGAGGGCCTTTTGCACGGTCACGTCGGTGGCGGGGTCCACCCCGGACGTGGCCTCGTCGAAGATGACCAGGTCGGGGCCGGCCAGGGCGGTCCGGGCCAGAGCGACGAGCTGGCGTTCACCGACGGAGAGCCGTTCGCCGCGCAGCCCCACCCGGGTGTCCAGGCCGTCGGGCAGACCGGACAGCCAGTCGTCGAGGCCGAGATCGCCCATGATCCGGGAGATCTCGCCGGCCGCGGATCCGGTGGGTGAGCCGAGGCGGATGTTCTCGGCGATCGTGGCGTCGAACAGGAAGGGGTCCTGAGGGACGATCACCACTCGCCCCGCCAGTGAGGTGATCCGGTCGAGGGCCACCCCACCGATGTGGATCGTTCCGGTGGACGCGAGGACTCGGCGGGTCAGCAGTTTCGCGAAGGTGGACTTGCCGGAGCCGGTCCGGCCCACGACCGCCACATGTTCGCCCGGCTCGATCGACACCGACACCGAGCGCAGGACCAGGGGGCCTGACCCGTAGCGTGCGGACACCTGCGACATCCGTACGCCCAGTGGGCCGGCGGGCAGCGCCGGCCCGTCACCGGCCGCCTCCCTGGGGGTGGCGGCCAGTTCGAGGGCCCGGCGCCAGCCGGTCAGCGCGTTCTGCGCTTCGCCGAGGCTCTGCACGAGGAATTGCAGCGGCCGTACGAAGAAGGTGACCAGGAAAACCATGGCGACGACCTCGCCGGAACTGAGCCGGGGCCGCGCGGGATCGCCGGCGAGGGCGAACCAGACGCCGCCGAGGAGCACGGTCACCGTCATCACCCCGATGGTGACCTCGCCGAGCGCGGTGTTGCCGTGCAGCGGGACGAGCGTGCGCAGCAGGCTGTCGCGGGCCCGATCGACGGCGTCGTCGAGTTTGCGGGCGGCGCGTGCCGCGGTCCCTGTGGAGCGGATCACCGGTGCGCCGGCGACCGACTCGGCGACCACGCTCTGCAACCGGGAAAGCTCGCGGCGTGCCTGCGCGTAACGGCGTGCGATCACCCGCTGCATCAGTGTCATCGTGCCGATCAACAGGGCGGAGAGCAGCAGTACGGGCACCGCGAGCTGCCAGCTGAACACCGACATGATCACTGCGGCGATCAGCAGTTGGGCGCTGTTGGTCACGAACTGAATGCCACCACCCTGCAGGAAGGTGGTCACCTGATCGACATCGCTGGTCAGCCGGGAGACGAGATCGGCGCTCGGCACCCGGTCGGCGGTCGACGCGGCCATGTCGTGCACCCGGCGCAGCCCATCGCGGCGCAGGCCGGCCAGGGCGTTCTCCACCTTCTCCTGCAGACGCCGGTTGAGCAGCAACGACGAGAGTCCGGCGACCAGCACCGCGACACCGCCGACCGTGACCGCCGGTGTCACCGTGCCCGGCGCGAGACCCGCGTCGATCGCTCGCTGAATGCTCAGCGGCGCCACGATCCGGCCGCCACCGGCGAGCAGGGCCAGCAGTCCGGTGACGAGCAGTCCCTGCCGCAGCTGCGGCGAGAACCGTAGCGCCGTCGGCAGGAAAGCACGGCCGGCGAGGGGGGCCAGGCCGGTGGTGATGGTCCGCTGCCGATCAGGAGACGGGGGTACGCGCACCGCCGGCCGCCTCCTCATCCTGGACGGAAGACTGGTAGGCGGTCACGATCCGCCGGTACTCCTCCACGTGCATCAGTGACGACGGGGTTCCGGTGGCCGCGATCCGTCCCGCCCGCACGAGCACCACCCGGTCGGCGATCGCGACCGCTCCCGGCCGGTTGGTGCTGATCAGGATCGTGGGCCCGCCGTCGGCGACGAGCGCGGCGAGCGAGGTGAGGACCTGCTGCTCGACCCGGGAGTCGAGTGCCGACGTGGCGTCGTCGAGCACCAGCAGCCGGGGCTGCCGGACCAGGGCACGAGCCAGGCAGATCCGTTGGCGTTGCCCGCCGGAAAGGGTGGCCCCACGTTCGCCGACCACGGTGTCGAGGCCGTCCGGAAGCTCACGGACGATGTCGTCGGCTGCGGCGGCTCGCAGCGCAGCCCAGAGGTCCGCATCGGCCAGGGGCCGATCGAGGGCGAGATTGTCCCGCAGGGACTCGGCGAACAGGAACGGGCTCTGCGACACCACGGCCACCGCCTCCGGGACGACACCGGCGGTCAGCTCACGGACGTCGACGCCGTCGAAGAGGACGGTGCCGGCGGTCGGATGGATCTGCCCGCCGGCCACGTCGAGCAGGGTGGTCTTCCCGGAGCCGACAGCGCCGAGGACGACGGTGACGGTCCCGGGTTCCAGGGTCAGATCGGCGTCGCGCAGAAGGTGCCGCTGCCCGCGGGTGACGCCGGTGGCCCGCAGCTCGACCCGCATCGGGCTGGGCTGTTCGAGGTCACGTGAGCCGTGCCGGAGCACCTCGCCGGAGTCCAGGACGGCCTGGACACGTTCGCGGCCGGCGCCGGACATCGGCAGCATCGACAGGAACCGGCTGATCACGTTGAGCGGGATCGCCACGGTGAGCAGCAGATAGACGACGCCGACCAGGTCACCGACGCTGAGGTCGCCCTGCTGCACCCGGGGCGCCGCGACGGCGAGAACGACCAGGATCGCGGCCGTGGGCAGCAGCTCCAGCAGCGGGTCGAAGACCGCACTGATCGCTGCCATCCGCAGGTCGGCGGCACGCAGCCGGTGCACACCGGGTGCGAATCGGGCGTCCTCCGCGTCGGTGAGGCCGAGGCTGCGCACGACCGGGCCGCCCTCGATCGATTCCAGGGCGACACCGCCGACGACGCCGCGGGCGGCCTGGGCGTCGCGGGCCCGCGGGGCGAGCAGGCGCTGGTAGGTGAGGTTGAGCGCGAAGACCAGGACGATCAGAACGAGTCCGACAAGCCCGAGTACGGGTGCGCGGAAGAACAGTTCGGTGAGCGCGAGCAGCAGCATGAACACCATGCCGAACGCGAAGTAGGCGAACTGCGTCGGTGACCAGAGGGCGTCCACGTCGGAGATCGCGTGGGCGAGCAGCCGGCCGGGGGAGTGCCGCCGGTGCCAGGCCGGGTCGAGTGCCAGGTATCGGCGAGCCACGGCCCGGCGGGTCTCGGCCTGCGCCCGGTACTGCACACGCCCGGTGGAAAGCCCGCGGACGAAGATCGTGCTCCAGCGTGCCGCCGAGATCCCCAGCACCAGGCCGCCGCTGGTCCACCACGTGTTCGCCGATACGGCATCACCGGCGAGCGCGGGCAGCACCAGGTGGTCGGTGGACCAGCCGATCGCAGCCGCCCCGGCCACCATGGTCGCCCCGTTGATCAGCCCGGTGATCGAGGCGACGGCCGCCGGGCCGGGATTGGCCCGGGCTGCGGCCAGCTGGGCCAGAAGCGCCGACCCGCGCCGGGTGTCAGGCAGCGTCGGCACGGCGTCCCGGGATCGCGTCGATGAGTTCCCGGGTGTATTCGCTGCGGGGATTGGTGAACACCTCGGCGACCGGCCCTTCCTCGACCACCCTGCCCTCGCTCATCACCGAGACCGTGTGGGAGATCTCGGCGACCACGGACAGGTCGTGGGAGACGAACAGGTACGACAGGCCGAGGTTCTTCTGCAGGTCGGCCAGCAGCTGCAGGATCTGCTCCTGGACCAGGACGTCGAGCGCCGACACGGGTTCGTCGAGCATGAGCAGGTCCGGCTCCAGCGCCAGCGCGCGGGCGATGGCGACCCGTTGCCGCTGTCCGCCGGAGAGCTCACGGGGCAGCCGGTCCAGGTAGGAGGCCGGTAGCGCCACCTGGTCGAGCAGTTCCCGGGCGCGGGCCTTGCGGGACCGTCGGTCACCGATCCGGAACGACACCAGCGGTTCGACGATCGACTGCTCGATGGTGAACCTCGGGTCGAGGGTGGCGAACGGGTCCTGGTGCACTAGCTGGGCCTTGCGGCGCAACGGCCGGACCTGGTTCCACGACAGGCCGCTGATCTCGGTGCCGTCCAGGACCACTGATCCGCTGGTCGCCGATTCGAGGCCGAGCGCGATCCGCAGAGTGGTGGTCTTCCCGCAGCCCGACTCGCCGACCAGGGCGTGCGTCCGGCCACGCGGCACCTGCACGCTGACCTTGTCGAGAGCGTTGAAACCGCGCCGGCCGCGCCGCGTGTCGCTGACCGAGAACGTCTTGCTCACGTCGGTGAGCGTCAGGACCGCATCAGGAACATCCTCCCCGCGTACGTCGAACCGGGGAACCACCCGCCCGGAGTGAGCGAGGCGGGGCGCGGCCGCGATCAATTTCCTGGTGTACTGGTCCCGGGGCGAGGAGAGGATCGTGGCCGGATCGCCCTCCTCGACTTTGCGGCCGCCCTGCATCACGACGACCCGGTCCGCGCGGTCGGCTGCCACGGCCAGATCGTGCGTGATGATCAGCAGCGAGATGCCCTGCTCGCGGACCAGGCCACTGAGGTGGTCGAGAATCCGTTTCTGTACGGTGACGTCGAGGGCGCTGGTCGGTTCATCGGCGATCAGCAGTTTCGGCTTGCCGGCCAGCGCGATGGCGATCAGGGCCCGCTGGCGCAGGCCGCCGGACAGCTCGTGCGGATACTGGCGGGCTCGCAGCTGCGGGTCGGGCACGCCGGCCTCGGACAGGAAGTCGAGCGCGTCGTCCGTACCGCCGCGGAGTTTGATCGCCTCGGCCACCTGGGCGCCGATCCGTTTGGTCGGGTTGAGGCCGACCATCGGGTCCTGCGGGATCAGCCCGACCACCGATCCGCGCAACCGGCGCAGGGTGCGCTCGCGGGCGCCGGCCGTCTCGATGCCGTCGACGATCGCCGACCCCGCGGTGATCCGGCCGTTCGCCGGGAGCAGGCCGATGATGGCGTTGGCGGTGGTGGTCTTGCCGGAGCCGGACTCACCGACGATGGCGACCACCTCGGACGCGCCGACGGTCAGGTCGAGCCCGATGACGGCGGGTGTGATCGTGCGGTGCCGGAGGTAGCCGACGTCGAGTCCCTTGATGTCGACCAGGCTCATCGGGTCAGCTCCTGCAGCGTTTTGGAGATGTGGTTGAGGCTCAGCACCAGGATCGCCACGAACAGGCCGGGCAGCAGGCTCAGCCACCACGAGGTGACCAGGTAGTTGCGGCCGTCGGAGATCAGCGTGCCCCATTCGGCGGCCGGTGGGGCGGCGCCGAAGCCAAGGAAGCTCAGCGACGCGATCGCCAGGATCGCCACGCCCGCGTCGAGGACGGTGAGCACCGCGACCGGGCCCCACGAGTTCGGCAGGATGTGTCGCAGCAGCACCCGGGTCCAGGAGGCGCCGCCCGCGCGGGCCGCCTCCACGTACGGCAGCGTCTTGACCCGGAGCACTTCGGCGCGGGTGGTGCGGGCGAAGCCGGGGACGATGCCGATGCCGACGGCGACGGCCACCGGAAGGGTGCCGTAGCCGAGGGCGGTGACGATCGACAGGGCGAGCAGCAGGCCGGGGATGGCGAGCAGCACGTCGACGATACGCATCAGGATCGCGTCGAGCCGGCCGCCGAAGAAGCCGGACACGATGCCGATCGTCAGGCCGGCGATCGCTGCGATGGTCAGCGCCAGCAGCGTCGCCTTGATGGTCAGCGGGGAGCCGTAGAGGACCCGGGTCCACAGGTCACGGCCGTAGACGTCGGTGCCGAACAGGTGGTCCGCGCCGGGCGGCAGCATCGCCTGTTCGGGGTAGGTGTCGTACGGCTCCCACGAGGTGAACAGCGTGGGGGCGAACGCGGAGACGATCACGAAGAGCACGTAGACGACCGCGATGAGGAAGGCCGGCTTACGGATCAGCTGGTGCGCGGTGGTGAAGAGCCCGGCACGCCTGCTGGTGACCAGAACGTCGGGAAGAACAGCGGCGGTCATACGGCGGTCACCACTTCGGGGTCGATGCGGGTCCGGGTGTGCGAGATGCGCGGGTCGAGCAGCGGATAGAGCAGGTCGACGATCAGGTTGACGGTCACGAACAGGGCGGCTGCGATGGTGACGACGGCCAGCACCACGGGTACGTCCTGGGACAGCACCGCCTCCTGGGCGAGCTTGCCGACCCCTTCGCGGGTGAAGACGGTTTCGACGACGATCGAGCTGGTCACGGTGAGGCCGACGATCACGCCGAGGATCGTCATGGCGGGCAGCACCGCGTTGCGGAACGCGTGGCGCAGGTGCACGGCCGAGCGGGACAGGCCCTTGGCCCGGGCCGTGGTGATGTACGGCTGGGACAGTGTCTCGTCGAAGCTCTTGATGAGCACCTGGGCGAGGATCGACGAGTTCAGCACGGAGATCGTCAGCACCGGCATGACCAGCGACGACGGGCCCTCGCTGCCGGTGGCCGGAAGCCAGCCGAGCTGGAAGGAGAAGAACTGGATCAGGAACAGCGCGATGAAGAACTGCGGGAACGACGCGCCCAGAGCCGGCAGCCGGGTGAGGAAGGTGCGCAGCGGGTTCCAGCGGGCGAACGTCGCGAGGTAGGCCAGCGCCGACCCGGCCAGCAGTGCCACGGTCGCCGCGCTGACGCTGAGCAACAGAGTCTTGCCGATCCGCTGGCCGATCAGGTCGGTGACCGGCGTCTGCTGGGTCAGCGAGATGCCGAAGTCGCCGTGCAGCGCGGCCCACAGGTGGTGCCAGTACTGCGCCGCGATCGACTGGTCGAGCCCGAACTGCGCCTTGCCCGCGGCGAGTTGCTCGGGGGTCAGGGAATCCAGTTGCAGCCCGGCGGCGGCCAGCTGGAGTTCCATCGGGTCGCTGGGCAGCAGGTAGAGAATCGCGAAGGTGAGGGTGTAAGCGGCCCAGAGGACGACGACGGCCTGAAGGACTCGACCCACTACATATCTGGTCATCGGCAACCTTTCGCAAAGGCCGGGCCGTCCACGTGGACGGCCCGGCCCACGACGTCAGTCCTTCCAGACGTCGTTGAGCTTGAGGAAGCTCTCCGACGTGAAGGCGAATCCGTGCACCTTCTCGCTGAGACCCACCTTCTGTACCCGTTCGTTGAGCGGGATGGTGATGCCCTCGTCGATCAGGAAGTCCTGCAGGTCCTCGTAGGCGGTCGTGGTCTGTTTCTGGTCGGTGGTCTGCAGCGCCTTGGCGAACAGGTCCTGGACCTTGACGACGGCGTCGGGCGTGGACGACTGCCGGGCCAGCGCCTTCGAGTTGGCCACGTCGGGGTTGAGGATGAACTGCAGTGCGCCAGGGTCGGCCCGGGTGAAGTAGGTCGAGGTCAGGTCGTAGGAGCCCTCGTTCAGATAGGTCGCCTGCTGGGCCGGGGTGAGCTGGCGCAGGGTCAGGTTGATGCCGACCTTCTTGGCCTGGGCCTGGAGCAGTTCGGCGTTGCCGACGAACGAGGTCAGCGGGTAGTCGACGGTGAGCTGCTTGCCGTCCTTGACGCGGATCCCGTCCGCGCCGAGGGTCCAGCCGGCCGCGTCGAGGAGTTCGGCGGCGCCGTCCGGGTCGTACCCGAGCTTGCTCTCCTGGCTCTTGAAGTACGGAGTGGTCGAGTTGTACGCACCCTTGACCACCGGGTAGCCGTCGCCGTAGATGGTCTTGGCGTAGGTGGCGCGGTCGAGAGCTTTGGACAGCGCCAGCCGGACCTGCTTGTCGGCGAGCGGCCGGCCCGCAGTGGTGTTCGCGAACAGGGTGTAGGAGACACCCGGCAGCGACCGTTCCTCGATCTTCTTGCCGGACTTCTCGATCAGGGTCTCGTCCTGCGGCGAGAACGGGTTGCGCGGCCAGGCGACGTCGATGGCGCCGCTGGTCAGGTTGCCGGTGCGGACACTGTCCTCGGCCACGTAGTTGAAGATCACCTTGTCCAGGCGGGCTTCACCTTTGTTCTCGGAGAGCTCCGAGCCCCAGCTGTAGCCGGCCCGCTTGGTCAGGACCGTCTCGGTCTTGGGCGTGTAGTGATCGAGGACGAACAGTCCGGAACCGATCACGCCCTTGCCGGTGCACCGTTCGGCCGCCGGGAGCGCGAACTCGGCCGGGTCGGTGATGGCCAGGTTCGTCGTCGACGTGGCCTGCAGGAACGACGAGTTCGGCTTGCTCAGGGTCAGCTTGACGGTCAGCGGGTCCACCACTGTCGCGCCGGTCAAGCCCTGGATGTAGGAGGCGCCGAACGCGGCTCCGTTGGTGGCTTTGACCGTCTCGATCCAGCCGGTGACGTTGTCGGCGACCGCCTGCGCGTCCACCTTCTTGCCGTTGCTGAACGTGACGCCGTCACGCAGCGTGAACGTGTAGGTCAGGCCGTCCGGGCTGATCTCCCACTTCGAGGCGAGCCAGGGGACGATCTTGCCGGTCTCCGGATCTTGATCGGTCAGCGAGTCCGCGAAGTTGCGGATGATCGACCGGTGCTCGATCCAGTACACCTGAAACGGGTCGATGCAGGAGAAGTTCGGGTTGTCCGGCCAGAACGACACCTTCACGGTGCCGCCGGCTTTCGGCGTACCCGAAGCGGCGCTGGTTTCCTCTCCGCCGCCGCAGGCGGCCAGAGCAAGTGAAGCGGTGACCGCGACGGCGATGGGTCTGAGAAACCGAGAAACAGACATTATTTCGATCCTTCTGAAGGGGCGGAGGGCAAGATCAAGATCGCGGGGGTACGGTCAGACGCCGAGCACCCGTCGGCCCGCGGCGAGGAGCACGGCGTCCTCCTGCGGCGGATGCACCCGGATGCACAGCGCGTCCCGCAGGTGGCGTTCGAGCGGCTGGTGCCGGGACAGACCCGGGTTGCCGAGCGCGGCCACCGCGGTCTGGGCCGCCGCGATCACCGAGCGGCCGATCGCCACCTTGATCGCGGAGAGCTCGGGCAGGATCGAGGTGTCACCCGCTTCGAGGCGCAGCAACGCCCCGTGCAGCAGGGTCTCGGCCTGCACGATCTGCAGGTCGATCTCGCCGGCCACCGACTGGATCCGCTCGGTCTGTGCGATCGGCTTACCGAGGGCGGCCGGCACGCGCTCCCGGGCATAGGCGGCGAAGGCGCTCCTCGCGGCGCGGGCCACCCCGACATAGAGCGCCGGATGACCGAAACTGCCAGGTCCGGCCGCCGCGGCGGGGTCACGGTAGCTGCCGTCGCTCTGGCGGGGGATCTCGCAGAACGCGTCGGCCGGCAACTGGACGTCCTGGTAGACCACGTCGTGAGTGTTCGACGCCCGCAGTCCCAGGTGATCCCAGGTGGGGATCCAGGTGATGCCGGGCAGGTCACCCGGGACGATCAGGTGCCCGACGCGCTGGGTCTCCGGTTCCACGGCCCAGACCACGTGGTACGCAAGCCCGGTACCGCCTGTCGCATAGGCTTTACGGCCGTTGAGCAGCCAGCCGTCGCCGTTGCGGACCGCCGTGGTCTTCGGCAGGCCACCCCGGGCCGGCGCACCCAGCTCGGGTTCCGCGCGGATCGCGTTGACCAGCGCCGGGCCCTCCTGCGAGCGGCGCAGCAGGTCCTCGTAGGCGGCGACCGGCCAGGTGCCGAAGGCGGCCTGTGCGGCGTGGGTGTTCAGCGAGTTCGCGGCCAGCAGCCCGACCGACGCGTCGCCCTCGCCGATCGCGGTCAGGATCCGGGCGGTGTCGCGGGGGCCGGCGCCGGGGCCGCCGTACCGGGTGCCGACCGTGGCGGTGAGCAGCCCGGCCCGGTGCGCC
Organism: Actinoplanes philippinensis; assembly: GCF_900113015.1. Lineage (GTDB taxonomy): Bacteria > Actinomycetota > Actinomycetes > Mycobacteriales > Micromonosporaceae > Actinoplanes > Actinoplanes philippinensis. The sequence goes on along the minus strand of NZ_FONV01000016.1, from coordinate 134,674 downwards.
ACCTCGATGCCGGCCCAGGGCAGGTCGCCGGTGCGGTCGTACTCGGCGGCCGTGGCGGCGATCTCCGCGGTGACCTTGGCCAGCGCGTCGGGGGAGAGGTCGAGGGCGGTCACTGTCGTCCCGCCGCGGCGAACCGGCCGTACTCGGGAGCGTGGTTGCCGAGGTGCTCGGCCTGCAGGGTGCCGCGTTGCCCGGTGGACTTGCGGTGGGCGATCTCCTGGCGGACCAGCGGCAGGATGTAGCGGCCGTAGTCGACCGCGTCGGCCAGGGTGTCGTAGCCGCGGATGGAGACGAGTGACGCGCCCTGGTCCACGTAGTCGAGGATCGCGGCGGCGACCGTCTCCGGGGAACCGACGAGCGCAGTGGAGGCGCCGGCCGCGTTGGTCACCGCTGCGGTCCGGGTCCAGAGCGCCCGGTCGTAGAGTTCGGCCTTTCCGGCGTGGGCCAGCGCCCGCTGGGAGCCGACGTTCTGCGGCCCGGCCTGGCGATGCCGCTGCTGGCCGTACGCGCCCTGGCGGAAGGTCTCGGCGATCCTGTCGACGTAGTCGTGGGCCTTCTTCCAGGCCAGTTCGTCGGTCTGCGCGATGATCGGGCGGAACGTCACCCAGATCCGCGGCTTCGGCCGGCCTGCGGTGGCCGCGATGGCGTTGACCCGGTCGATCTCGCTGCGCAGGTCGCTGAGCGGCTCACCCCAGAAGCTGAAGATGTCGGCCTTGGCCCCACCGACCGCGAACGCCTCGTCGGACTGGCCGCCGATCGAGATCGGGATCGGGCCGTCGTACGGCGCGAAGCCGGGGCCGAACTCGTCGAACCGGTAGAACTCGCCGTCATGACTGAACGCCTCGGGGGAGGTCCACGACTTACGCAGGATGTCGATGTATTCCGACGTGCGGGCGTACCGGCGGTTCTTGGGCAGGTAGTCGCCCTGCCGGGCCTGCTCGGCATCGCTGCCGCCGGAGATCAGGTGCACGACCGCACGGCCCTCGGTGAGCTGGTCCAGCGTGGCGAGTTTCTGCGCGGCCACCGTCGGCGGCGTGGTGTTGGGCCGCAGAGCGACGATCGGCCTGATCCGCTCGGTGAGCTGACCGACCGCGCCGGCCGTGACGAACGAGTCGGCGGAGCTAGAGCCGTAGGGCAGCAGCGTGTAATCGAAGCCGCCCTCTTCGAGGGAGCGCACGTACCTGCGGAAGTACTTGAGGTCGATGCCCCGCGACGGGACCGGGTTGATCTCGGTCGACGGGTTCAGGTGCGAGAGGCTGATGAACTCCACCTCGGGCGAGGCGGTGGCCGGAATGGCGGGGTCGAAGGTGCTCATGCGGCAGTCCTGTCTGCGAGTGCTCCCGGATGGTCGGCCTGGAGGGTGCCGCGCTGCCCGGTGGCGTCCCGGTGGGCCAGCTCCTGGCGGACCAGCGGAAGCAGGAAACGTCCGTAGTCGATGAGGTCGTTGAGGTTGTCGTAGCCGCGGATCGAGATCAGTTCGGCGCCGAGGTCGATGTAGTCGAGGATCGCGGCGGCGACCGTCTCCGGGGTGCCGACCAGGGCGGTCGAGGCTCCGGCGGCACCGGTCGCGGTGGCGGTCGGGGTCCACAGGGCCCGGTCGTGCACGTCCTGACGGCCGGCGATGTCGAGAAGCCGCTGGGAACCGACGTTCTGCGGGTTCGTGCCGCCGAGGAACCGCTTCTCGAAGGGCCGCAGAGCGGCGAGAATCCGGTGGGCCTTCTCCCACGCCAGTTCCTCAGTGGCCGCGATGATCGGCCGGAACGTCACCCAGATCCGCGGCTTGTCCGTGCGCCCCGCCTTCTCGGCCTGCTCGTACACCGCGTCGATCTGGTCGCGGGTGTCCGCCAGCGGCTCGCCCCAGAGGCCGAAGATGTCCCCGCGGGACCCGCCGACCTGGTAGGCCTCGGCCGACGAACCGCCCACCGACACCGGAATGGTGCCGCGGGTCGGGCGGACCGTGCTGACGAAGTCGTCGAACCGGTAGAACTCGCCCTCGTGGCTGAACGGCTCGGTGCCGGTCCAGACCTTACGGACGATGTCGATGTATTCGGCGGTCCGCGCGTACCGCTGCTGTTTGGTCAGGTAGTCGCCCTCGCGAGCCTGTTCGGCGTCGTTGCCGCCGGAGATGAAGTGCACCACGGCCCGGCCGCCACCGAACTGGTCGAGCGTTGCCAGGGCCTTGGCGGCGACGGTCGGGTACATGGTGTTGGGCCGCAGCGCGACGATCGGGGTGACCCGTTCGCTCCTGGCCACGATCTGATTGGCCACCGCGAACTGGTCCTGGAAGGCCGACGCGTAGGCGCAGAGTGTGTAATCGAAGCCCGCGTCCTCGAGGGCGTTGACGTACCGGATGAAGAACGGCAGGTCGACCTCGGGTCTGCCGAGCCGGTTGAGCTCGTTGCTCGGATTGACGTTGACGGCACTGATGAACGCTACGGCCACGCGGAGTCACCCCTCAAGCAGCGGTTCGGCGCCCGCCACATCCCTATAACTCCTACCAATGTAATAGGTCTTTAGGAAGGGTGTCCAACGACGATCCGCGATCAACGTGATTACGATCGCTTATCGGTCGTGCCCTCTTGACTCAGCTCGGGACTGGGCCGAGAACTGTGCGCAGACCGGCGGTGACCGCCTCGGCGACTCGGGGATCGGCGCCTGACCTGGCACGCAGGCTCATCGTGGCCGGCGGCACGCTCGGCAGATCGTCACGTTCGGTCAGCCCGTCCGGCGTGTTCACCGCGCTGGCCAGCAGCGCGACACCCAGCCCGGTCCGGACGGCGTCGAGCACCCCCGCCACATAACCGCTGTCGCACACCACATAGGGATCCAATCCTCGCGACGCGAGCGCGGTGAGTGCCCGGCGGCGCAGCACGCACGGCTCCTCGATCGCCACGACCGGCCAGTCCCGGCCGCTCGGCGCCTGCCAGGCCTTCGCGGAATACCAGCTCAGTGGCAGTGAACCGACCGGCGTGCCCTCCGCCGATGACGCCTCGGTCAGGTGCACGGCCAGGTCGATGGTGCCCCGGTCGACCGCCGCGTCCAAGCGCCGGGTGCGATCGATGCGGAACCGAACCTGATGGTCCGGCAGTGCCGCGGTCACCGCCGGCAGGATCAGCTCGGCGGCGTGCTCGGTGGTGCCGATCGTCACGGTCGGACGCTCCGGGCCGACCAGCCGGCGCAGGGCGTCGTCGTGGGCCGTCAGGATCCGGCGCGCCTCACCGAGAAGTGCCTGACCGTCCGGGGTGAACGTGGTGCCGCGCCCCTGCCGCTCGACCAGCGGGCGACCGATCACCTTCTCCAATCGCCGGATGTGCTGGCTGACCGCCGACTGGCTGACCCGCAGCGTGGCGCCCGCCCGGTGGAAGCCTCCGCAGTCGGCGACCGCGACGAGGCTGCGCAGCGCGAGGATGTCCAGAACCTGTGCCATGTCCCGGACGCTAACAATCAATTGATAAGAACTCGTGTTCGGTTCCGATCGGGGATCGGTGTTGGACATGCGACCGGCGATCAGGCGATGCTGACCGACAGTAGCCGCTCCGCTCTTCGTGCGAGGAAAACATGACTGACGCTTTTGACGAGCCCGTCGGGATAGCTCCCCGGGGTACCGTGCTGGTCGCCGCCGGGCGTGGCGAGACGATCGACGCTTATCAGCGCTTCGGCAAGCGGATCGCGGCCGACGGCTACAAGGTGCGGCTGCTGCCCGACGTCACCGCCGATGTCGCCGCCAGCTTTGCCGAGGCTGAGAAACTCCTGGTGGACGATGGTCTGCCGGGGCCCAAGGTGGTCGTCGGATCGGACGCCGGGGCACTGTTCGCGCTGTCGCTCGCCCGTCGATCGGCACCGGGACTCGATGCCGTCGTGCTCGCCGGAATCCCGGTCCCCGCGTCTGCCGGCGATGACCTGCTGGGGTGGGACGACGAACTCGACGCACGTACCGGGTGCCCTGCCCACCGCGGCGTTCTCTCCAGTGGCGCGGCCAGTCCCGGCGCTCTTCTTTCGGCCCGAATTCCTATTGAACTCATCGGTTATGCGGGTGATGTGACGATACCCACTCTCGGCCTGCACGGCGACTCCGACACGATCAGCCCGCTGGCCTCGGCCCGCGATTCGTACCCCGGCCGGCTGGTCAGCATCACCGGCGGCCGCCACGACATCCTCAACGACGTCACCCACCGGACCACCGCCGCCACGATCATCCTGTTCCTGGAGAGGCTCAAGCTCGGCGCCGACCTCCCCGTGATCGCCGCAGAGGTGGCGGCATGAGCCGCTACATCGTCATCGGAGCAGGCGCGGTCGGGGCCTCCGTCGCCGCCGAACTGCACCGCGCCGGCATCGACACCGTCCTGGTCGCGCGAGGCGCACAACTCGCCGCCCTGCGCGAATCAGGACTGACCTATGTCCGCCCGGACGGCACCCACCAGCTGGCCATCCCCGTGACAGCGGGCCCCGGCGAGGTCGACCTGACCCAGGACGACATCCTGATCCTCGCCACCAAGAGCACCGACAGCGCCGCCGCAGTCCAGGACTGGGCGTGGCGCCCGGTGAAGCGAGCCGACGGGAGCGCCGGCGTGGCGGCCACCACCCTGCCACTGGTCACACTGCAGAACGGCCTGGAGACCGAACGGATCGCGCTGCGCTCGTTCGCCCGCGTCCACGGCATCGTGGTATGGATTCCGGCCACCTTCGTCGTACCCGGCGAGGTCGTGAACCATGCTCACCCGGTGCCGGCGGTCCTGTGGCTCGGCCGTTATCCGTCCGGAACCGACGAGGTCTCCGCCGCGATCGCGGCCGACCTGCGCCGGGGTGGCTTCACGGTCAACGAGGTCGAGGACATCACCGCCCACAAGGCCGCCAAGCTGATCGGCAACCTGTTCAACAGCCTGGACGCGCTCTATGAGCCGGGCCCGCTGCGCGACGCCGCCGTCGACGCGCTGCGCGACGAGGCCCGTGCTGTCTATGCCGCCGCCGGAATCGTTCCTGCCACACCGAACAGCAGCGGTTTCGGGGTCGCCGCGATCCCCGGCCGGGAACGGGTCGGCAACTCCACCCGGCAGAGTCTGGCCCGCGCGGCCCGACCCGAGACCGACTACCTGGACGGGGAGATCGTCCTGCTGGCGCGGCTGCACGGAGCGGCGGCGCCGCTCAACGAGGCCATCCAGGCCCGGGTGCACCGCGCGGTCATCGACGGCACGGCCGCGGGATCCCTCGGTGAGCGGGATCTGGCCGCCACGCTGCCGACGGTCGCCGCGGCCGCCTCCCTCAGGGGAGACGATGTCATCGTGAGCACCGATGCGGTCGATGCTGCGTCCGGCGACGATGTGACCGTCGACGCGGACGTCCTCGCCGCGGCCCGGGCATCGGTGCTGGCCGGAGTGGAAGAGGTGTACCGCGCGGCAGTCGAGCCGGACCCGCCGGTGCTGCTCGACGTCCGCTGGGCGCTCGGCGACCCGAACGGCGCCGAACACTACCGGGCCGGACACCTGCCCGGGGCGGTCTACGTCGATCTGGACACCGAGCTGGCCGGACCGCACCAACCCGGCGCCGGCCGCCACCCGCTTCCGTCGATCGCCGCGCTCCAGAGCGCCGCCCGCCGCTGGGGCATCAACGCCGACAGCCGCGTCGTGGTCTACGACAACAGCGGCGGGCTGGCCGCGGCTCGCGCCTGGTGGCTGCTGCGCTGGGCCGGAGTCACCGGCGTGCGCATCCTCGACGGTGGACTCGCCGCCTGGCGCGCCTCCGGATATGCCGAAGCCACCGGATCGGCCACGCCCCGCCGTCCCGGCGACGTCGTTCTGACCGCCGGGCACCTGCCCACCCTTACCGCCGACGAGGCCGCCGCACTGCCCGGCGCCGGTACGCTGCTCGACGCCCGGGCCGGCGAACGCTACCGCGGCGAGATCGAGCCGATCGATCCGCGGGCGGGTCACATCCCCGGCGCGATCAGCAGACCCACCGGCGGGAATCTGCAGGACGGCGTGCCCTGCTTCAAGACCGCCGACCAGCTACGCGAGCGGTTCGCCGGGGTGACCGGACCGGTCGGCGTCTACTGCGGGTCCGGGGTGACCGCAGCTCACCAGATCGCCGCCCTGGCCACCCTCGGTGTCGACGCCGCCCTCTACCCGGGATCGTGGTCGGCCTGGTCGTCCGACCCGGACCGGCCGGTCGCCACCGGTGAGCAGCCGTGACGATCGGTAGCGCCGCCACCTCCTCTCCCGTCCCCGCTGATCCCGTCGTGGCGTCGGCTACGCGCGCGTCGGACCCAGGGTCTCCTCCGGAGCCGCTGCGTTGGCTGGCGGACACCGGCGCGGAGTGGACCACTGATCAGCAGATCCTGGGGCGGTCGCGACTCGACCGCTCCGGATGGGAGCCCGACGGCCGGCCGGCGGCGGTCGTCTTCCCTCGCACGGTCACCCAGGTCCAGGCGGTGTTGCGAGGCGCTTCGGCAACCCGTACCCCACTGGTTCCTCGCGGCGCCGGCACCGCGCTCACCGGTGCGAGCACCGCCGGAGCCGGCACCGTGGTGATCGACCTGTCGCGCATGAACCGGATCGTGGAGATCCGCGCAGCCGACGGCATCGCCATCGCCGAACCCGGCGTCGTCACCGCTGACCTGGATCGGGCGGCAGCCGAGCACGGACTGAGCTACGCGCCCGACCCCGCCAGCGTGGAGATCTCCACGATCGGCGGCAACATCGCCACGAACGCCGGCGGACTCCGCTGCGCCAAATACGGCGTGACCCGCGACTCGGTCCTCGGCCTCGACGTGGTGCTCGCCGACGGCACCTTGATCAATACCGGTCGCGCCACACTGAAAAGCGTTACCGGGTACGACCTGACCGGCCTCTTCGTCGGCTCGGAGGGGACCCTCGGCGTCGTCGTCGGCGCGACCCTGCGCCTGCGGACCCTGCCGACACCGACCGCGACGATCGCGGCCGCCTATCCGGACATCGCGACCGCGGCGGCCGCCTCCGTGGCACTGACCGGAGCCCACGTCCAGCCGGTGCTCGCCGAACTCCTCGACGAGGCCACCCTCAGCGCGCTCGCCGACCACGGCCTGCGCCAATCCGGCGGCGCGCTGCTGATCGTGCAACTCGACGGCGGGCCGGTCGAGACATCGCGCGCCCTGGAGGTGCTGCGGCGCGGCGCCACCTCGGTACGCAGCGACGGCGATCCGGCCGAACTGCTCGCCGCCCGTCGTCAGGCACTGCCCGCCATCGAACGCCTCGGCCGCCCGTTGATCGAGGACATCGCGGTGCCGCGATCGCGACTCGCCGCCGCGGTTCGATCGATCGCGGACATCGCCCAGCGGCATGACGTACCGATCTGCACCCTGGCCCACGCCGGCGACGGCAACCTGCACCCGATCATCGTGGCCGGTTCGCACGGCTCGCCGATCCCCTCGGCGGCGCACCGGGCGGCCGACGACATCTTCGCGCTGGCATTGTCCCTGGGCGGCACGGTCACCGGCGAGCACGGGGTGGGTGTGTTGAAACGGGCCTGGCTGGCGCGGGAACTGGGGGAGGAGCAGCACCACCTGCAGCGTCGGATCAAGGCGGTTTTCGACCCACTGGGGATCCTGAATCCAGGAAAAGCGATCTAGCGAGAGAACTGTCCTTAATCCCTATCGCTTCAGTAGGATTTGTGGTAGCGTGACAGCTGTCCCGGCGGTCTCGGGACAGGCAATGCGCGCTTGCGAAGCGCGCTGGATGACCGCCGTGCATGCCGGCGACCGGCGCAACCTCGAAGTCCACCCGAACGGCCGGGCCGGAACGGCAGCGACGCAGTGTGCGGCCACGTCGCCGACGGCATCACCGACCATCTGTAGAGAGGTCACCATGACTTTCCCGACCAATCAGGACCTCGACCCGATACGGCTGCGGACCGTATTCGGCATCTTCCCCAGTGGTGTGGTCGCCGTGGCCGCTCGGGTCGACGGCGCTCTCGTCGGCCTGGCCGCGAGCTCGTTCACCCCGGTCAGCCTCGATCCGCCGCTCGTGCAATTCTCCATCGCCAACGCCTCCAAGACGTGGCCCGACCTGCGCCGTGCCGGTCACCTGGGGATCACCATCCTGGCCGACCGGCACGGCAGCCTGGCCCGCCGGTTGGCCGGTCCGCCGCAAGCCCGCTTCGACGGCGTCGATGTGGAAATCGGCGAAAACGGCGCGGTCACCCTCCCGGATGGTCTCGCCCAGTTCGACACGACCATCTACCGCGAGGTCGAGGCGGGCGATCACACCATCGTGCTGCTGCGCCTGCACGCTGTCGAACACGCCGACCATTCTCTGCCGCTGGTCTTCCACCGCAGCGCCTTCGGCCTCGGCGCGCCGCCGCGATCATAGCCCGCACCCCTGACCGCGCCGTCCCGATTGTCCACACAGCGGCGAGACGTATCTCTGGTGGTTTCGGAGCACAACTGGGCCCGGTCCTCCTCGGCCATACGCTGATCTTCGTCGCGCGGTGGACATATCGGCCCGGGCCAGGTCTGTTCGGCGGCGGCCTCGCTGCCACCCCTGTGGCTCCCCGGCGTCATACCTGGCCGGGCGTGTACAGCACAGTCGCCACGATGATCATCGCCCAAGCCGGACAGGTTGCCGGCAACGCCCGGCCCGGCGCGCCCCGTCCCGCTGAACTCGTCGGGGCTCCGGGCATCGTCCGGCCGGAGCCCCGACGATCAGGGGTCCGCAGGGTGGGCGCAGGTCGGCGAGGATCGACGGCACCGGGGTGCGTTCCTATTGTTGGGTCATGCGTATCGGCTTCGCGCCCTCAATCAGATCGCGTCTAGGTATCGAGTGGGAGATCGCGTGCGTTGATCGGCGAAGCGGCGAGCTCTCCCCGGCGGCCCCCGAGCTGCTTCACAAGCTCGGCACCGCCGACACCTTTCCGCACGTGACGAACGAGTTGCTCACCAACACCGTCGAGATCGTGAGTGCACCGCATCACCGCGTCCGGGGCGCGATCGACGACCTGGTTCGGTTGGTCGAGCGTGTCGATACGGTCGCCGAACCCATGGGCGTCGACCTCATCTCGGCGGGTACGCATCCGTTCAGCCAGTGGTTCCAACAGGAGGTGACGCCGGACAAGCCGCGCTATGACATCCTCATCGACCGGACCCGGTGGTGGGGCCGGCAGATGATGATCTGGGGTGTGCACGTCCATGTTTCGGTCGAGGACCGCCGCAAGGTGTTGCCGATCATCGACGGTCTGCTCACCTATCTGCCGCATTTTCAGGCGCTCAGCGCGTCGAGCCCGTTCTGGGCGGGGGAGAACACCGGGTACGCGTCCAATCGGGCGCTGATGTTCCAGCAGCTGCCGACCGCCGGGCTGCCGCCGCAGTTCAGCGAGTGGGCCCAGTACGAGCAGATGGTGGCCGACCTGCAGCACATCGGCGTCATCGAGGAGCTGAACGAGCTGCGCTGGGACATACGTCCGTCACCGAGGTGGGGGACGATCGAGGTCCGGACATTCGACGGGATCTCCACCCCGCACGAGATCGGCGCGATTGCGGCCCTGACCCAGTGCCTGGTCGAACACTTCTCCCGAGAGCTCGACGCCGGCCGGGCGATACCGACGCTCCCGGCGTGGTTCGTCCGTGAGAACAAGTGGCGGGCGGCCCGCTACGGCATGGACGCCATCATCGTCCGCAACGCTGCCGGCGATGAGCGGCTCGTCACCGAGGACCTCGCGGAGTTGCTGCCGCTGCTCGAGCCCACCGCTGAATCGCTCGGCTGCTCGGCAGAGCTGAATGACGTGAGAGACATCATCGTCGGCGGCGCGAGCTATCAGCGTCAGCTGAGGGTCGCGAAGGCTCAGGGCGGAAGCCTCAAGGCAGTCGTCTCCTCGCTCGTGCGAGAACTACGCGAAGGCCGGCCGAGGTGATCGTCCGGAGCAGCACAAGGCTCGACGCCGAGGCCGGTACACCTGTCCAGGCCGTACCGCCCCGATCGGCGAAGTCCTCGACCCGGCCGGTGGCCTCTCGTATCTGCTGAAAACCTCGGAACCGGACCGTCACTCGCCCAGCCGACACGTCCCTCACCGAGCAGGTTCGTGGTTGCGTCGGTGACTGAAGCCGTGAACAGGTCCATTTCCGCATCATGCCGTCGCCGAGCCTCCGAGCGACGGCGCGGTCACAGGGCTCGTGACGGGATCAGCGCGACCGCGGCGAGCAGAGTGCCCACGCCCAGCAGTACGAGAAACCGCCAGTCGGCGAGCCAGACGGCAAGCAGCGGCACGCCGGCCCGGGCCAGCGCGATGGGCACCGTGGTCACCGCGATCACGCTCGCGAAGCGTGCGATCCCGAACGCATCGGCGACGATGGAGGGGCGGGCGACCACGCCGATGCCGTAGCCGGTGCCGAACGCGGCGACACAGATCAGCGCCGGCACGAGAGCATGACCGGTCAGCGGCAGGACGAGCAGGCCCAGCTCTTGGATCGCGCATGCCACCGCGGTGACCTGAGCCATCCCGTAGCGCCGGGCGAGCGGCGCGAGGGCCTGCCGGGACGTCAGTTGCAGGGCGCCGACGGCCAGGGGCATCGACGCGGCGACGGTGGGGGAGAAGCCGACGTCGCGGAAGTAGCTCACCATGATCAGCAGGAATGCGGTGACGGCGCCGGTCTGAACCACGAATGCGAAAGCGAGCAGCCAGAAGCGCGCGCTGCGCAGGACGTCGCCCACCGGCAGGCCGGCTCGGCGGCCGAGGTGGCCGGCGTGGGCGTGCCGGTCGGGCACGGCCAGCAGATGAATGGGGACGGCGATCACGGCGAGGCTCACCGCCAGCGCGCCAGTGTGTCGCGCCAGCCGAGGTGGGCCTCCAGCCGGCCGACCAGCGGGTAGTAACAGCTGGTGGCGAGACCGGTGGCCATGGTGACGGCGACGATGGCGCCGTCGCGGTGCGAGGGTTCGGTGGCGAAGACGAGCACGGCGAAGGCGGCCTCGTAGGTGGACAGGGCGAGGGCGACGCCGATCACGGCGAACCACAGATAGAGCTCGGCGAGGGTACGGGCCTGCGACCACCCGGCCACGGCGACCGCGCCGAGGACCGAGCCCGCGGTCATCAGCAGCTGGCCGCCTCGCCGGTCGAGGACCCGGGGTGGGTGACCGGCGCGGCGGACGCGGCAAGCCCGGCGAGGTGGGTCAGCTGCGCCCGGCGTACGTCCGTGCTCTGTCCTTGGACCAGGATGAACAGCGCCGAGCGCGCGTGCAGTTGCGCGGTGTCGTCGCCGGCCAGGCCCCGCCCCGCGCGGGCGGCCACCAGCGCCCGGGTGAGGGCCGCCAGGGCCTCCCCGCTGGCGACCTTGGTCGCCAGTCGCTCCTCCAGGCGGTATGTGCCGCCCCCGTTGGCGGCCGCCTCGTCGGCCAAGCCGTAGGCGGTCTTCCGGATTGCGGCGACTCGTGGCCGCCAGGCGGTGGCGACGGACCGCGCGAGCGGGTCCGGATGCTGGTCGAGCTCGCGCAGGACGGTGCCGGCCAGCCCGAAGTGGTGGCCGCGGGCGTCGCTGGCGATGGCCAGGTCGTCGAACCGGGTCTGTTCCAGCGTCTTGCGGCCGATGACCGACTCGTCGGGCACGTGGACGTCATTGAGGTGGACGCGCTCGGTGTGGCTGCCGTCCAGGACGGCCAGGCGCAGCGGCTCAGCTCGGCGGGTGCGATCGCCCACCTCGACGAGTGCCGTCACCACGGTCTCGGTTGCGGGGTCGACGCCGGCGACGGTCAGCGCCTCGCTGAGACCCCAGCCGCTCACCCACGAGATCGTGCCGCTGAGGATCCATCCGCCGTCGACCCGGGTGGCCGAGACGAAGCGGCGCGGATAGCCGCGGACGTCGCTGATGCCGGCACCGAGCAGAATCTCTCCGGCCAGAGCCTTGCGGGCGAGTACCGGTAGCGGGCGCCCGGCACGGTCGGCGTCGGCGAGCCGGCCCGTGAGCGGTGCATGCTGCGCCCAGACGAGCCAGGTGTTGAAGCAGGCGCCGGAGATGATCTCGTGGAGCCGGCGCTCGTCATCGCGGTCCAGGGCCTGGTGCCGGAGCAGTCCCAGCTCGCGCAGCTCGCCGATCCGCACCGCGTCGACGCCGTCGCGTTCGGTCCGCAGGGCGCTGGGGCGCAGCACTCTCTCGGCGTAGTCCTCGACCCGGCGAACGAAGGATGTCATCACGTCAGTTCCCACTCTCGACCGTCCCATCAAGACCTACATCGGCTATTAAATCTATAGGCTGAGTATGATTTACTCCAGGGCATGGGACCGACGAGACTCCGCACGCTGCTGGCCGTGAGCCTGGCGGCGACCCTCTTCACCGCCGCCTGTGGCGGCTCCGGCGACGCACGGGACACGGCCTCCGGCGAGCCGGTCCACGGCGGTACGCTCACCTTCTACGACCCGATCCAGTACGCCGCCTGGGTGCCCACCGCGTCGATCTGGTCCAACAGCAACGTCGCCGGCAACGTGGCCGAGCGCCTGATCTGGCAGGATCCGAAGACCGGCGACTTCAAGGCCTGGCTCGCGCAGTCCTGGGAGATCAGCGCCGACAAGCTGAGCTACACCTTCAAGCTGCGCCCGGGCGTCACCTTCAGCAACGGCGACCCGCTCGACGCGGAGACCGTGAAGCTCAACTTCGACCAGCACGGCTCGGGCGACGAGAAGCTCGGCATCCCGAAGGACTCGTTCTGGACCGACTACGCCGGAACCGACGTGGTCGACGCCCAGACGGTCAGGGTCCGGATCACCAAGCCGAACGCGGCGTTCCTGCAGATCCTGTCGAACTACCGGGCCAGCTCGATTCTCGGCAAGCCGTTCCTCAAGCTCGATCTGGCCGGTCAGGGGCAGCTCACCAACTGGGTCGGCACCGGGCCGTTCACGGTGGAGAAGGTCGCAGGCACCACCGGTGTCACGCTCAAACGCCGCGACGACTACAACTGGGCACCCGAGGGCTCGGCGCATCAGGGGAAGGCGTACCTGGAGCGGATCGTCTACCAGTCGGTTCCCGAGGCCGGCACCCGGGTCGGCGCGCTGCAGTCCGGCGAGGCGCAGATCTCTCGCAACATCGCACCGTATGACGAGCAGACCATCGTCGACGGCGGCGGCAGCGTCATCGGCATCCCGGTGCAGGGCGAGGTCAACTCGCTGAAGATCCAGCTCGACACCGACGCGCCCACCCGGGACGTGCAGGTGCGGCTCGCTCTGCAGGCGGCCACCGACCGCACCGAGATCAACAAGACGGTCCTGTCGCCGAACTACCCGATCCCGTCCAGCGCGCTGGTCAAAGGGACGCCGTTCCGGGGCGACGCGTCGTCGTACCTCGCCTATGACCTTGCCAAGGCCACCTCGCTGCTGGAGGCGGCCGGCTGGAAGGCGGGCGCCGACGGCGTGCGGGTCAAGGACGGCAAGCGGCTCGAGTTCGAGATCTGGGTCGCGCCCTACTACCAGGTCGCGCAGGCTGTGCTGGAGCTGTTGCAGGCGCAGTGGAAGAAGGCCGGCGTGGACCTGAGGATCCGCTCCGCGTCGCAGGCCGAGTACACCGCCGCCGAGGCCGCCGCCGCCAAGGCCACCGACGACGACTGGACCTTCGAACAGGGCCAGACCTCGACCGCCGAGGCCAACGTGCTCCGCGTCTCGCTGGGCGCCGGCCGCTACAACGCGCTGCGGTTCCTCACCCCGGATCCCACCCTGGAGTCGCTGCTCGACGCACAGGCGGTCACCTTCGACCCCGCCGAGCGCAAGGCCGCCATCCAGAAGGTCGAGGACCGGATCTTCGAGCAGGCCTACATCATCCCGCTGTACGACGAGACACAGGTCTTCGGCCTTGCCCCGAGCGTGCACGGGTTCGCCACCGAGTCGACCGGCCGCACCTGGCTCTACGACACCTGGCTGGACAAGTAGCCATGCGCCGCTACCTGATCAGGCGGCTGGGCCAGGCGCTGCTCGTCCTCTGGGCGGCCTACAGCCTCTCCTTCGCCCTGCTCAGCGCCCTGCCAGGGGATGCGATAAGCAACCGGATCGCGTCCCCCGACTCGGGGCTGACGGCCGAGTCCGGTGCGGTGCTGCTGCGCTACTACGGCCTCGACCAGCCGCTGTGGGAGCAGTATCTGCGCGGTATCGCCCGGGCCGCCCGGGGTGACCTCGGACTGTCGCTGCACACCGCGCAGCCCGTACAGGACCTGCTCGCCGACACCCTGCCGAGCACCCTGGCGCTCACCGGCCTGGCCCTGATGGTCGGGATCCTGCTGGCTGCGGTGATCGCGCTGGCGGTCAACTACCTGCCGTCGGCCCGGCTGCGAGGCCTGTTCGCCGGGGCGCCGTCGCTGTTCGCCTCGGTGCCCACGTTCGTGGTCGGCATCCTGGCCCTGCAGTATCTCTCCTTCACAGCCGGCCTGATCCCGTCGGTCGACGATGGTTCACTGACGGCTCTGCTGGCGCCGGCGGTCACGCTCGGGCTGGTGATCGCGGCGCCGCTGGCCCAGGTCTTCGGCGCCTCGATCCGCACCACCCGGTCCCAGCCGTTCGTGCACGTGCTGCACGCCAAGGGCGCGGGGGAGGGCTACATCTTCCGCAAGGACGTGTTCCGCAACTCGTCGCTGCCGGTGCTCACGCTGCTCGGCCTGGCGTTCGGCGAGCTGATCGCCGGGTCGGTGGTGACCGAGTCGGTGTTCGCCCGCGACGGCGTCGGCAACCTGGTCGTCGGCGCGGTCAACACCCAGGACCTGCCGGTGGTGCAGGGCGTGGTGCTGCTGTCCACCACGACGTACGTGCTGGTCAACCTGGCCGTCGACGTCGCCTGCCCGTTCATCGACCCGCGAGTGCTGGTGGGAGTGACCTCATGACCCTGATCGCCGAGGCCGAGGCGGAGACCCGCACCGCGCCACCGCGCCGGTCACGCCGACCTCTCGGCGATGCGGGCGTCTACCTGGCGGCGCTGGTGGTGGCCGTCGCCCTCCTGTGGGCGGTCGCTCCCAACCTGTTCACCAGCGCCGATCCGCTCGCCGTGCAGCCGGCGCTGCGGTTCCGGCCACCGTCGGCGGACCACTGGTTCGGCACCGACCAGCTGGGCCGCGACCTCTACACGCGGGTGGTGTACGGCGCCCGCGCCTCCCTGACCGGCGCTGGTGTGGCGGTTGCGCTGGCGGTGCTGGTCGGCGCGATCCTCGGCACCGTGGCCGGCTGGTTCGGCGGTGTCACCGACAGCGTGATCGGCCGGGCCATCGACGTCGTGTTGTCCATTCCCGGCTTCCTCTTCGCGATCACCATCGTGGTGCTGCTCGGGTTCGGCGTCCTGCAGGCCGCGGTGGCGGTCGGACTCACCTCGTCGGCCACGTTCGCCCGGCTGATCCGCTCCGAGGTACTGAAGGCCCGGTCCAGCAACTACGTCGAGGCGGCGATCACCAGCGGCGCGAGCACGTTCGCGATCCTGCGCCGGCACGTGCTGCCGAACTCGTTCACGGCCACGCTCGCCCTGATCACCGTGCAGTTCGGCATCGCCATCATCTGGATCGCGTCGCTGAGTTTCCTCGGCCTGGGCGCGCAGCCGCCGCAGCCGGAGTGGGGTCTGCTGGTCTCCGACGGGCGCAACTACATCGCCAGCCGCGGCTGGCTGACGCTGTGGCCGGGTCTCACCGTCGTCGCGGTCGTGCTGGCCACCAACCATCTCTCCCATCACCTGGGCCGAAGGAGAACGCCATGACCCTGCTGACCGTCGACGACCTGACCGTCGGGTACCGCGGTCCGAACGGCCTCACCCCGGTCGTGCACCAGGTGTCCTTCGAGGTCGAGCCGGGGCAGGTGCTCGCGCTGGTCGGCGAGTCCGGCTCCGGCAAGACCACCACCGGGCACGCGGTTCTCGGGCTGCTGCCGGCCAACGGCCAGGTGATCGGTGGCCGGATCCGGTTCCGCGACCAGGAGCTGACCGAACTGTCCGCCAAGGGCCGGCGCGACCTGCGGGGGCGGGCGGTCAGCCTGATCCCGCAGGACCCGGGCGTCTCGCTGGATCCGGTCCGGCCGGTCGGCGCGCAGGTGGAGGACGTCCTGCTGCTGCACACCGACCTGGACCGGGCGGCTCGTCGCGAGCGGGTGCACGAGCTGTTCGAGCAGGTCGGGTTCACCGACGTGGAGCGGCGCTACCGGCAGTATCCGCACGAGCTGTCCGGTGGCATGCGCCAGCGGGTGCTGATCGCCGCGGCCATCGCGGCCGACCCCGAGCTGATCATCGCCGACGAGCCGACCTCGGGCCTGGACGCCACCGTGCAGAAGCAGGTGCTCGATCTGATCGACGAGTTGCGGGCGCGCAGCGGCACGGCGGTGGTGCTCGTCACCCACGATCTGGGGGTGGCCGCCGACCGGTCCGATCTGATCGGCGTGATGCAAGGCGGCCGTCTGGTCGAAGCCGGGCCGACCGCGCGGGTCATCGGCACGCCGGAGCATCCGTACACCCGGAAACTGGTGGAGAGCGTGCCGTCCCGGATCGACCGGCGGCCCGCCGGGCGCCCGTCCGGTGACACCGTGATCGAGGTACGCGACCTGACCAAGGTCTTCGGCCGCCACACCGCCGTGGACCACACCTCCTTCGAGGTACGCCGGGGCGAGACCTTCTCCATCGTCGGGGAGTCCGGCAGTGGCAAGTCGACGACCGCCCGCATCCTGACCGGCCTGACCCGGGCCACCTCGGGCCGCGTGACGGTGCTCGGCGCCGACGTGACCGCGCTGAGCCGCCGCGGGTTCCGGCCACTGCGCCGCGACGTGCAGATCGTCCACCAGAACCCGTACTCCTCGTTCGATCCGCGTTTCGACGTCTTCGACGTGGTCGAGGAGCCGCTGCGCGCGTTCGCCCCGGCCCGGTGGCCGTGGAAACGGCGGGCCGCCCACGAGGACCGGGTGCTTGCCGCGCTGGAGGCGGCCGCGCTGCCGGCCGACTTCGCAGAACGGCATCCGCGGGAGCTGTCCGGCGGGCAGCGGCAGCGGGTCGCCATCGCCCGGGCACTGGTCCTGGAGCCGACTGTGGTGGTGCTGGACGAGCCGATCTCGGCGCTCGACGTGTCGGTCGCCGCGCAGATCCTGGCCCTGCTCCGGCGGCTGCAGGAGGACCGCGGGCTCACCTACGTGTTCATCTCGCACGACCTGGCGGTGGTGCGGGCCATCTCGGACCGGGTGGCGGTGATGAGCAACGGGCGCATCGTCGAACAGGGGCCGGTGCAGGACGTGTTCAGCAACCCGCAGCACGAGTACACGGTGCAGCTGCTCGACGCCATCGCCGGCCGCGACCTGCTGGTGGGTGCCCGATGAGCGCCGACCTGGACGGCATCCGGGCGGTCCTGGCCGAGCTGGCCGCGGGCGCGGGCGAGCGGGACCGGACCGGCGAGCACCCGTACGCGCTGATCCGGAAGCTCGCCGACGCCGGGTTCGGCAGGCTGCGCGTGCCGGTCGAGTTCGGTGGCTTCGACCTGCCCCTGCCCGCGCTGTTCGAGGTACTGGCCGAGGCCGGGGAGGCCGACTCCAACGTCCCGCAGATCTGGCGCGGCCACTTCACCACCACCGAGATCCTGCGGCGGGAGACCGACCGGGCGGTACGGGAGAAGTGGTTCCGGGCGATCGGCGAGGGCGCGATCTTCGGTAACGCCCAGTCGGAGCCGTCCGCGCTGGCCGCGGAGGGCACGGTGACTCGGGTCCGAACCGGCGCCGACGGTCGTCGGCAGGTGAGCGGCACGAAGTTCTACTCGACCGGGGCCCGGTTCGCCGACTGGATCCGGGCCGCGGTCACCGACGACGACGGCAACCGTGGGTTCGTGGTGATCCCGGCCCGGCATCCCGGGGTGACCCACGTCGACGACTGGGACGGCATCGGCCAGCGGCAGACCGGCAGTGGCACCACGATCTTCGCCGACGTGCCGGTCGAGGAGCTCGGCGACGTCGGCCGTCACCGGGAGGCGCTGGCCGGGCTCGACTCGTTCGTCCAGATCGTTCACCTGGCCAATCTGGCCGGGATCGCCCGCAACCTGGTCGCCGAGACCGTCACCCTGGTCCGCGGTCGCACCCGGACCAGCCTGCACGGGCTCACGGAGTCCGCCGCCGAGGACCCCGAGGTGCTGGGCGTCATCGGCACCCTCCAGGCCCGGCGGCTGGTCGCCGACACGCTGCTGCGCCACGCCGCTGAACGTCTGGAGGCCGCGCACCACGACGGCGACTTCACCCGCGCCTACCAGGACACCTCGGCCGCACAGATCGCGTCGATCGAGGCCGTCCTGGACGCCGCGTCGACCGCCTTCAACGCCCTGGGCTCGTCGGCCGCCCGCAACCCGGTGCACCTGGACCGGCACTGGCGCAACGCCCGCACGCTGGCCTCACACAACCCGGTGATCTACAAGCCACGGGTGGTCGGCGACCACCTGGTGAACGGCCGGTCGCCGGAACCCGGGTACTACCGGGGCCGTCAAGCCCTGAGCAGCGGCAGCAGTTGATCACCTTGCCGGCGGATCTCCGGGAGGTACGGGGTGTCGGAGAGCACGAAGTGGGTGACGCCGAGGCTCTGGTAACGGCGCAGCGACTTCGCCACGTCCTCGGCCGACCCGACCAGCCAGGTGGTGGCCGCGCCGCCGCCACCGAACTTGCCGGGTGTGGTGTAGAGGTTGTCGTCGAGCACCTCGCCGCGGGCGGCCAGGTCGAGCAGCCGCTGCTGGCCGACCGCCTCGCGCCGCTGGAAGTCACGGGGCGCACCCTGGTTGCGGGCCATCTGGGCGACCTTGGCCTCGGCGTCCGCCCACGCCTGCTCACTGGTGTCGCGGACCAGCGTGGTGATCCGCAGCCCGAACTCCAGTGGCGCGTGCTCGCGGCCCAGCTCCGCGCTGAGCCGCTTGAGCCGGTCGATGCGCTCGCCGACGCCGTCGAGCGGCTCGCCCCAGAACAGCTGCACGTCGGCCTCGGTGGCGGCGACCCGCTCGGCGGCCTCGGACGCGCCGCCGAAGTAGAGCCGCGGCGGCCTGGTGATGCGCGGTACGACCGTCGAGCCGGTCACCCCGAAGTGCTCGCCGGTGAAGGTGACGTTCTCCTCGGTCCACAACCGGCGCACCAGCCGCAGGAACTCGCGCGTGCGCCCGTACCGGTCGGCCTGGTCCTTCTCGCTGTCGCCGTAGGCGCCCAGGTTGTCCTTGCCGGAGACGATGTTCACCAGCACCCGCCCGCCGGAGAGGTGCTGCAGGGTGGCGGCCGCCGATGCGAAGTTCGCCGGCCGCCAGTAGCCCGGCCGGATCGCGATGAGGGGCTGGAACGTGGTGGTCCGGGCGGCCAGCGCGGTGGCCACGGTGAACGTGTCGGGCCGTCCCCAACCGGTGCCGAGCAGCGCGCCGCCCCAGCCGTGTTGTTCCAGTGCGCGGGCCTGTTGAGTGAGCGTGTCGAGGCTGTTGTGGCCCTCCACCACGTCGTCGCCACGGTGTCCGGGCGTGACCTGGTTGGGTATGTACCAGAGGTATTCGCTGCTCACGTGAGCCTCCTGGGCGTATCGACGAACGGCTGCGGCTGACGTCACTCCATAAAACCTATCGGTTTTGTAGGTGTCACGGTAGCGAGCATCGTGCCGGCCCGCGACCTCGGACCGGCCGCCATGCCTACCATGCCTATATGAATAATGGTCAAAAGAAGGTGCGCCGGTTGTTCGACTTCCCGGACCCGGTCAACGAGGTGTCGGCGCGGCTGGTCGCGGCCGGTGTGGGCGCGATGTGCCTGGTGTCCATCGCGTTCGACCTGCCGTGGCTGTCCGCGGTGATCGCATACGGCTTCGTGGCACGCGTGCTGACCGGTCCGACCCTGAGCCCGCTCGGGCAGCTGGTCACCCGAGTGATCACGCCCCGTCTGCGGTTGCCGGCCAAGCTCGTTCCCGGTCCGCCGAAGCGCTTCGCTCAGGGCATCGGTGCGGCGCTGTCGGTGAGCGCGGCCGTGCTGGCGCTGGGATTCGACAAGCGTCCAGCCGCCTATGTGCTTCTCGGGGCGGTGGCGGCCGCGGCAACTCTGGAGGCGGTGTTCGCGTACTGCCTCGGTTGCCGGATCTTCGCGGTTCTGATGCGTCTCGGCGTGATCCCGGAGGCGACCTGTGAGCGGTGCGGCGACATCTGGAGCCGGCCGCGGGATCTGACCGCAGGGAGCGGTTCCTGAGGCTGCCGCCGACCAGGGTCGGGGTGGCTGGTGAAGGATCGCGGGCGGCGAGTGGCTCGCCCTGCCGGGCGTGCATCGAGCCCGTCAAGGGATCCGTCCTGAGTCGCGGGACAAGGATTATCCTACTGAACCTATAGGGCTTATAGTTTGGCCAGACCTTGGCCGCCAACCTGCCGCCGGCCGTCTCTCTTCGCCATCCGACCCCGATCGAGCTGGGGGCAGACCATGTCTGAACTACGCAATTCCATCGAAAGTGCTGAGTCCCATCGTCGACGATGGCCTTGGATCGCGGGCGCAGCGACCCTCGCGGTCCTGCTCGCCGCCGGGATCGGGTTCGCCGTCACCCGCGGCGGCTCGGGCGCCGAAGCCGCTGACAACGGTGAACCGGTTCGCGGTGGCACCCTGCAGTTCGCCCTGATCGACTATCAGCGCAGCCCCGACCCCCATTGGGGCACCAACTACGCCGAATCGCTGATCGGCAACAACGTGACCGACAAACTCACCTGGCAGGACCCCGACACCGGCGAGATCACCCCCTGGCTCGCCGAATCCTGGCAGTACAACACCGACCTCACCGAGTTCACCTTCCACCTGCGCAAGGACGTCACCTTCAGCGACGGCACCCCGTTCAACGCCGCCGCCGTCAAGGCGAACTTCGACCAGTACGTGCGCGGTGACCAGAAACTCGGCATCAACCCGAACGGCGCGGTCCTGCTGCCCGGCTACATCGAGACGACGACGCCGGACGAATACACCGCGGTAGTTCGCTTCGCCAAGCCCCTGGCCAGCTTCCTGCAGGCGTCCTCGTTCACCGCGAACGCGCAGCCCGGCTTCCTGTCGCCGGCCACCCTCAAACTCTCCGACAAGGAGCGCACCGACCCGACCAAGGTGATCGGCACCGGCCCGTTCGTCTACGAGTCGTGGGAGGAGCAGGTCAAGACCGTCCTGGTCAAGCGCAAGGGCTACAACTGGGCCCCGCCGTCGCTCCAGCACCAGGGCGAGGCCTACCTCGACAGGGTCGTCCTCAACACCATCCCGGAGGCCAGCGTCCGCACCGGCTCGCTCGCCTCCGGGACCATCGACGCCACCCTCGACGTCGGCACCACCGACGAGAAGCCGCTCGCCGACCAGGGCTTCAAAATCATCTCGCGCAGCGTCTCCGGCACCGCCATCTACTTCAACTTCAACTCCCAGCTCTTCCCGACCGACGACATCGCCGTCCGCAAAGCCATCCAACTCGGGTGGGACCGCTCGGCGATCGAGAAGACAGTGCTCACCGACTCCTACTCGATCGCCACGTCGGTGCTGAACAAGTCGGTGCAGGGCTACGTCGACTACAGCGGCTCGGTGCTCAAGCACGACCCGGAGCAGGCCAAGAGCCTGCTCGACAACGCCGGGTGGAAGCCCGGGGCGGACGGCATCCGGGTCAAGGACGGCAAGCGGCTGCAGGTCAAGCTGCTCGGCATCAGCAACCTGGTGGTCAACAAGCCCGCGTACGAGTCGGTGCAGCAGGATCTGCAGAAGATCGGTGTGGACCTGCAGCTGACCGTCGTGCCGATCCCTGACTACGCGGCCCAGGTCGCCAAGGCGAAGACCGACTGGAACGTCACCGCCGCCAACCGGTCCCGCAACGACCCCGCCGCGCTGAACCTGGTCTACAACCCGAAGCTGGGCAACAGCAGCTTCCTCACCCAGGGCGCCTCCACCGGCATCGATGTCACCGAGGTCACCGCGGCGCTCGACAACCTCGAGACCACTCTGGACGCGACCAAGCGCGCCGCGTACGCCAAGACCGCCCAGGACCTGCTGGTGGAGAAGTACGCGCTGGTCAACCCGATCTACAACCCGTCGCAGGTGATCGCCCACGCCGACTACGTGCACGGCATCGTCTTCGACGCCCAGTCGCGCAACCACTTCGTCAACGCGTGGAAGAGCAACGGCAAGTGACCGCCGGTGGCCGCCGGACGCACCGGCGGCCACCCCAGCAGAGGGGAGCGTCGTGCTTCGCTATGTCGCGCTGAAGGTCGGCCGGGCCCTGTTCGTGGTCTGGGCGGCGTTCACCGTCACCTTCGTCCTGCTCTTCGTGCTGCCGGCGAACCCGGTGGACCTGCTGTTCGACCCCGCCGAGATCAACGCGATCCCGGACGAGGTCAAGGCGCAGGTGGCGGCGAACTACGGATTCAACAAGCCGGTCGTGCTGCAGTACCTGGACCGGTTCGGGCACGCCGTCATCGGTGACTTCGGCAACTCCGTGCAGTCCGGCAAACCGGTCACCCGGGCGATCCTCGATGTGCTGCCCAGCACCCTGGTACTCGCCTCCGGCGCGCTCGTGCTCGCCGTACTGATCGCCTTCGGCATCGCTCTGGTCGCGACCGCGACCCGGCGGCCCTGGCTGCGCAACCTCGTCGAAGCCCTGCCGTCCGGCGCGGTCTCGGTGCCGGTCTTCCTCTCCGGAATCCTGGTCCTGCAGATCTTCTCCTTCCGGCTCGGCTGGTTCCCGTCCTTCGGCGACGACGGCGTCAGAAGCCTGATCCTGCCGCTGATCACCCTCGCCGTCCCGGTGGCCGGACCGATCGCCCAGCTGCTCGTGCGCAGCTTCGGCACCGAACTGCACTCCGGTTACGTCACCACCAGCTGGGCCAAAGGCGCCACCCGCGGCAGCATCCTGGTGCGCGACGTGTTCCGCAACGCCAGCCTGCCGGCTCTCACCATCGCCGGTGTCACCTTCGGCAACCTGATCGCCGGCTCCGTCATCACCGAGACGGTCTTCGCCCGCCAAGGCATCGGCCGGATGACCCAGACCGCCATCAACACCCTCGACGTACCCCTCGTCGCCGGAATCGTGGTGCTCGTCGCGGCCAGCTTCGCCCTGATCAACCTGGTCGTCGACCTGATCTGCCCGGTCCTCGATCCACGGTTGCGGGCCACCCTGACAACCGGAGGGACCGCATGACCGCTCTGGCCACCGGCTGGGCCGGACCCGCCCGGATCCGCGCACACTCGCGCCGCCTCGGCGACCTGATCCGGCAGCCGGTCCTGGTCCTGTCCTGGATCGTCGTGCTGATCGTGATCGGCTGGGCGCTGTTCCCCAGCGTGTTCACCGATCACAGCCCGTTTGCCGGGGACACCACCGCCAGCTTCGTGCCGCCCAGCGCCGAGCACTGGTTCGGCACCGACCGGCTCGGCCGGGACCTGTTCGCGCGCAGTGTCTACGGCGCCCGCACCACGCTCACCGCCACCCTGCTCGCCGTGCTCATCGCCTTCGGCCTCGGCGCCGTCGTCGGCCTGTCGGCGGGCTTCGCCGGTGGCCTCGTCGACACCGCCATCATGCGAGTGGTCGACGTCTTCCTGGCCATCCCCAGCCTGCTGCTGGCCATGGTGATCGTCTCGGTCCTCGGTTACTCCACCAACAACATCGCCCTGGCCGTCGGCATCTCCTCGATCGCCTCGTTCGCCCGGGTCATGCGGGCACAGGTGCTCACCGTGGTGAACCAGGACTACGTCCGGGCCGCCTACGGCCTGGGCGTCGGCCGGCTCGGCGTGATGGTGCGCCACGTCGTACCCAACTCGCTGAGCTCGGTCATCGCGCTCGCCGCGCTCGAAGTCGGCACCGGCGTGCTCGCCGTCGCCTCGCTCGGCTTCCTCGGCTACGGCGCGCCGCCGCCGCAGCCGGAATGGGGGCTGCTCGTCGCCGAAGGCCGCGACTACGTGGCGGTTCACCCGTGGGCGTCGATCCTTCCCGGCCTGGCGCTGGCGGTCGTCGTCATCGCCACCCACCGGATCAGCACCTCGTTGCGCAAGGAGAACCGCTGATGTCCGACCCACTGCTGCGGATCACCGACCTGGCCGTCGACTACCGCACCGGGCGCCGCGACGGGACGCCCGCGGTGCGCGGGGTGAGCCTGCACGTCGAGCCCGGCGAGTTCGTCTCGCTGGTAGGCGAGTCCGGTTCCGGCAAGACCACCCTCATCCAGGGCGCGCTCGGCCTGCTCCCGGCCGCCGCGCGAATCCGATCCGGCTCGATCGAGTACTCCGACGTGGACGTCACCGGCTGGAACGACCGCCGGATGGCACTGGTGCGCGGAAACTACGTCGGTTTCATCCCGCAGGACCCGAACGCCTCACTCAACCCGGTCAAGAAGGTCGGTCAGCAGGTCGTCGAGGCGGTCCGCTTCAACCGGCCCAAGGGCGCCCCGGCCACGCACTACCGGCAGGCCGCGCTGGAGAGCCTGCGCACCGCCGGGCTCGCCGACGCCGAGCGAGTCTTCGGCCAGTACCCGCACCAGCTCAGCGGCGGTATGAAACAGCGAGCCCTGATTGCGATCGCGCTCGCCGGCCAGCCGAAGATCATCGTGGCGGACGAGCCGACCAGCGCTCTCGACGTCACCGTCCAGAAACGCATCCTGGACCACCTGGCCGGCCTGCGCGAGCAACTCGGCATCGGCATCCTGCTGGTCACCCACGACCTCGGCGTAGCGCTGGAGCGCAGCGACCGGATTCTGGTGATGCAGCACGGCGAAATCGTCGAACAGGGTCCGGTCACGCGCATCCTGACGGACGCCACCAGCGAATACACGCGACGGTTGCTCGCCGCGGCGCCGTCCCGGCACGCCGGCCGCCTGCAACCCACCCGGACGGTACGGCCGGACAGCTCCGGAGCCGTCGTGCTGCGAGCCGCCGGTCTCACGAAGAACTACCGCGACCTGCGTGCGCTCGACAGGGCAGATCTGATCGTGCGGGAGGGCACCACGCACGCCATCGTGGGCGAGTCCGGTGCCGGCAAATCCACGCTCGCCGGCATCCTGGCCGGCTTCACCAATGCCGACGCCGGCAGCGTTCAACTGCACGGCCGTGAGCTGACCGGACTGAACCGCAAACAGCTGCGCGAGGTCCGCCGCGACCTGCAGTTCGTCTTCCAGAACCCGTTCACCTCACTCGACCCGCGATTCACCGTCCGCAAGCTGATCGCCGAACCGCTGAAGGCGTTCGGCCTGCCCTCCGACGAGCGGGTCCGCGACCTGCTGCACGACGTGGCGCTCGACGAGACGTACCTGCACCGGCTGCCGGCCCAGCTCTCCGGCGGTCAGCGCCAGCGTGTCGCCATCGCCCGCGCGCTCGCCCTGAACCCGAAGGTGCTGATCCTCGACGAGGCGGTCAGCGCTCTGGACGTGTCGGTGCAGGCGCAGATCCTGCAACTGCTGGTCGATCTGCAGGCCGAACTCGGCCTCAGCTACGCCTTCGTCACCCACGACCTCGGGGTGGTGCGCCTGATCGCCGATGACGTGACCGTGATGAAGGACGGCCGGGTCGTCGAGAGCGGACCGGTCGAGCAGGTGTTCGCCGCGCCGGCCCACGAATACACCCGCCAGCTGCTGGCGGCCGTCCCCGGCGCGGACCTGGTGCCCGCCGTGCAGAGCTAGGAGCGCGCGTGCTGCACATCAACGTCAACATCCTCAACGCCGGTGTCTTCGGCGGCTCGTGGCGTTTTCCGGGCACCGACGGTCTCGCCGCC
Organism: Actinoplanes philippinensis; assembly: GCF_900113015.1. Classification (GTDB taxonomy): domain Bacteria; phylum Actinomycetota; class Actinomycetes; order Mycobacteriales; family Micromonosporaceae; genus Actinoplanes; species Actinoplanes philippinensis. The sequence goes on along the minus strand of NZ_FONV01000016.1, from coordinate 109,038 downwards.
TACCGCATCGAGCACTACACCGCGATCGCCAAGAAGGCCGAGCAGGCCAAGCTCGACGCGGTCTTCCTGGCCGACGGGCCGGTGCTCGACCCGAGCGTACGGCACCGGCCCGGCAACAACCTGGAGCCGACCACGGTGCTGGCCCGCATCGCCGCGCAGACCGAACGGATCGGGCTGATCGGGACCCTGTCGTCGTCGTACAACGATCCCGTCGAACTGGCCCGGCGCCTCGGCGACCTCGACCATGTCAGCGGCGGCCGGTTCGGCTGGAACGTGGTCACCACGGCGGGGCCGCTCGCGGCGCGCAACTTCGGCCGCACCGCCGAACCCGACCACGGCTGGCGCTACCGGCGGGCGGCAGCCGTCGCCGCCCAGGTAGTCAGGGCGTGGGCCGAACGCGACGACCCGGTCTCACCGCAGGGCCGGCCGGTCGTGGTGCAGGCGGGCGGCTCCAGCGACGGGCGCCGCCTGGCCTCGCGCATCGGCGAGGTGATCTTCTCGGCGGATCAGGACCTCGGCCACGCCCGTGACTTCCGGGCCGAGATCCGCGCCGGAGCGGTCGCGTTCGGACGGCGCCCGGAGGAGATCGTGGTCCTGCCCGGCCTGTCCACGGTGGTCGGCAGCACCGAGGCCGAAGCCAAGGCCCGTCGGGAGCTGCTCGACGAGATCCTGCCGACGGCGTACGCCCGCGGCCGGCTCGCCGGTCAGCTCGGCATCTCCCTCGACGGGCTCTCCGACGACGAGCCGATCCCGGCCGAGCTGCTCGTCGACCCGGACGAGGCCGGCGGCTCGCAAACCTTCTACCGGGTGGTCAAGGAGATCATCGACCGGGACCGGCCCACCCTCGGCCGGCTGCTGAAACGGCTCTCCGGCGGTGGCGGGCACCGGATCGTGACCGGCACCCCGGAACAGATCGCCGACGACATCGAGACCTGGTACCGCGCCGGAGCGGCCGACGGCTTCAACGTCATGCCCGACGTGCTGCCGTCCGGCTTCGACGACTTCGCCGACCACGTCATCCCCGAGCTGCAGCGCCGCGGCCTGTTCCGCACCGAGTACGAGGGGTCCACCCTACGTGCCCACCTCGGTCTCGCCGTTCCCGCACTTCCGGAGGTCGCCGTATGAGTACGCCCATCCAGCTGGCCCTGGCGGTCGGCGGCCCGGGTCTGACGTCGCTCGCCGAAGCCGGCGCCGTCGCGTCCGCCGCCGAGCAGGCCGGTATCGCGGCGATCCGGCTCGCCGACCGGACGACCACGGGCCGGGTGCTCGACCCGAGTGTGGTGGCCGCCTATCTGGCCGGCCGGCACGGGGGAGTCGGTTACCTGCCGGTGCTGCCGACCACCGGCAACGCCCCGTACAACACGGCGCGACGGGTGCTCTCGCTGGACCGGGCCACCGCGGGCCGCGCCGGTGTGGTGCTGCGCCCGGGCCGCGGCGACGAGGTGAGCGAGGCCGGCGTGCCGGTGCCCGCCGCCACCGACCCGGTGCGGCGCTGGAGCGAGTACGCGCGGGTGCTGACCCGTCTCTGGGAGTCCTTTCCCCGCGCTGCGCTCGTCGGCGACCAGCACGGCGGTGTGGTCGCCGAGGACAGCCTGATCCGGCCGATCCGGCACGAGGGCGAGTTCTACCGGGTCGCCGGGCCGCTGGACGGGCCGTCGTCCGTGCAGGGCCGCCCGGTCCTCGCCGCCGACCTCGGCGTCCTGGACCCGGTGGCGGTGGCGGCGGTGGCCGACGTGGTGGTGGTGAACCGTGGCGACGCGGCCGGCACGGATGCGGTCCTGACCCAGGCCCTGCGGCTGGCCGGCCGCGACCGAGGCGAGGTCACCCTGCTCGGCCGGGTCGAGGTGAGCCGCCCGGAGGTGGCGCCCGGGCTGGAGCACCGGCTGCACTCCTGGGCGGACGAGCACCTGCTCGACGGCCTGGAACTGGTACCGGACAGCGCCGAGACGGCGATCGCCGTGCTGCGGGCGCTCACCCCGAGGCCGCCGGCGGCAACCTTGCGGGCCGCCTACGGCCTGCGCGACGCCCGGACGGTGCCGGCATGACGCTCCGCATCGCCGCTCCCGGCACTACTGAAGGAGGCACGCTGTGACCGCCGAAGTGATCGATTTCCGGTACACCGTGGCCGGCATCCGCGCCGGCGCCGAACCGATCCTGCGCCGCCTCGCCGCCGGCGCCCGGGACCGCGAACTCACCCGCACCTACGCTCACCAGGAGGTCCGCGCCCTCGCCGAGCAGCGGATCACCCTGGTCGGCATCGCCGAGGCGGACGGCGGCGCCGGCGGCACCCTGCGCGACGTCGCCGACCTGATCATCGCGATCGCCCGGGCCGACTCCAATGTCGCCCAGGCGCTGCGCAGCAGCTTCCTCACCGCCAACCAGGTGGCCGCGCGCCGCGATCTGCCGAACCGGGCGGTCATCCTGCGGCGGCTGCGCGACGGCGACCTGTTCGCCGGGACCAACAACGAGCGCAGCGGAGGCGCGAACGGCACGGTGCACACCACCATCCGCCGCGACGGTGACGGATATCTGGTCAACGGCGAGAAGTACTACTCGACCGGCGGCCTCTACGCCTCCTGGTTCACCGGGACCGCGCAGGGCGAGGACGGGGTCGTCTACGGCTTCACCGTTCCGGTCGACCGCGACGGCGTCGAACGCCTCGACGACTTCGACGCGATCGGACAGCGGCTCACCGCGAGCGGCACCACCCGGCTGCGCGATGTGCGGGTCAGCGCCGAGGACGTGGTGCCGCGCGACAACAGCCGGCTGGACAACCCGTGGCTCGGCTCGTTCGCCCAGCTGTACCTCGCCGCGGTGGAGGCCGGGATCGCCGCGGCCGTGCTCGACGACGCCGTCTGGTTCGGCCGGGAGAGGGCCCGGCCCATCAAGCACAGCACGGCGGACAAGAGCGTCGACGACCCGTACGTGCGGCACACGGTCGGCGAGATAGCGGCCCGCGCCCACGCCGCCCGCTCCGTCGTCCTGCTCGCGGCCGAGACGCTCCAGGGCGTACGCCATCTCGAGGGTGCCCGGGCACGCGCCTCGGGCGCGGAGGCCGCGGTGACCGTCGCCCAGACCGGCGTGATCGCCGTGGAGAGCGCGCTGCGCGCCGCCGAGCTGTTGTTCGACGTCGGCGGCGGCTCGGCGACCAACCGGGACCTCGCCCTCGACCGGCACTGGCGCAATGCCCGCACGGTCGCCAACCACAACCCGCGCGACTGGAAAACGGCGGTGGCCGGCGCCTACCGGCTCGCCGGCGAGGAACCCCCCACCACCGGACTGTTCTGAAAGGAACCGCGATGACCGTCAAGACCGACCGGGTGCTCGGGCGCACCGGCGTACGGCTCAGCCCGCTCACGCTCGGCACCATGAACTTCGGCCGATGGCAGGACGAGGCCGAAAGCATCCGGATCATCCACGCCGCGCTGGACGCGGGCATCACCGCGATCGACACCGCCGACGTCTACGCCCAGGGTGTCTCGGAGCAGATCGTCGGCAAGGCGATCCAGGGCCGCCGCGACGACGTCTTCCTGGCCACCAAGTTCCACGGCCAGATCGGCGACAACCCGCTGCACGCCGGCAACTCCCGCCGCTGGATCGTCCAGGCCGTCGAAGGCAGCCTGCGCCGGCTCGGCACCGACCACCTCGACCTTTACCAGGCACACCGGCCCGACCCCCATACCGACCTGCTGGAGACACTGCAGGCGCTCAACGACCTGATCCACCAGGGCAAGATCCGCTACTACGGCACCTCGGTCTTCCCGGCCCATCAACTCGTCGAGGCCCAGTGGCTGGCCCGTACCCACTCGCTGATCGGCCCGCACACCGAGCAACTGCCCTACTCGCTGCTGGTGCGCAGCGCCGAGCGCGAGGTCTTCCCGGTCGTGCGGAACCACGGGGTGGGCGTGCTCAGCTACGGCCCACTCGCCGCGGGCTGGCTCTCCGGCGCCTACCGGCTCGGCGCCGGACAACCCGCGTCGGCACGCGCCGACCTGATCCCCGGACGCTTCGACATCGCCCTGGAACGCAACCAGCGCAAGCTCGCCGCCGCCGACGCCCTCGCGCAACTCGCCGAGAAACACGGGCTGACCCTCGTCCAGCTGGCGGTGGCGTTCGCGCTGAACCATCCCGCGATCAGCAGCGTCATCATCGGACCTCGTACCGGCGAACACCTCGAGGCGTACCTGAGAGCCGCCACCGTCGTGCTCGACGACGAGGTGCTCGACCGCATCGACGAGATCGTCGACCCCGGCACCCACTTCCTGGAACGCGACACCGGTCGCGACACCCCGTCACTACAGCCCACCGCCCTGCGAAGGAGCCACGTATGAGCACCCTGCCCTACCGCCGTGCCGGAAGATCCGGCCTCGACCTCTCCGCCTTCTCCTTCGGGCTGTGGCAGAAATTCGGCACCGACTACCCGTTCCAGACCCAGCGCGAGATCATCCTGCACGCCTTCGAACTCGGCATCACCCACTTCGACAACGCCGACCGATACGGCCCGCCGCACCGCGCCGCACAGAAGCTGTTCGGCCGGATCCTGCAACGGGACCTGGCCGCGCACCGGGACGAACTGATCCTGTCCACCAAGGCCGGCAATCCGATCGGCGCGAGCCCCTACCTGCAGGGCGGCTCCCGCAAATCGCTGCTCGGCTCCCTCGACCACAGCCTGCGCGACCTCGGCACCGACTACGTCGACATCTTCTACCACCACCGCCAGGACGACAGCACCCCACTGGAGGAGACGGCCGGCGCCCTGGTCAGCGCAGTGCAGCAAGGCAAAGCCCTCTATGTCGGAGTCTCCAACTACGACACCGAACGTGCCCATGAGATCGCCGGGCTGCTGCGTGGCGCCGGCGTACCGCTGCTGGTCCACCAGCCCCGATACTCGATCTTCGACCGGCGTCCGGAACTCAACGGCCTGCTCGAGCAGGCGGCCGCGGACGGCTTCGGGCTGGTGGTCTACTCGCCGCTGGCCCAAGGGCTGCTGACCGACAAGTACCTCGACGGCATCCCGGCAGGCGCCCGAGCCCAGAACAGCGCGTTCCTCAAGCCCGACGTCATCGACGACACCTACCGGCAACGGGCCACCGCGCTCGACAAGCTCGCCTCCGAGCGCGGCCAGTCCCTCGCCCAGCTGGCCCTGCAGTGGGTGCTGCGGCGCCCGGAGGTGACCTCGGCCCTGATCGGAGCCAGCTCCACCGCCCAGCTCGACCACAACGTCCAGGCGCTCGACTTCCCGGAACTCACCGCGGAGGAGCTGACGCTGATCGACGAACACGGTGTGCACGGCACCGGCCTGCGGCTCTGAGATGGCCTTCCCGCGACCGTTCCGGCTCGGCTTCCTGCTGCACCTCGACGGCGACCTGCCACCGGCCGTCGCATACCGGCAGGCGATCGACCTGTTCGTGGCGGCCGAGGAACTCGGCTACGACTCGGGCTGGGTGATCCAGCGGCACTTCCGCCAGGGCAAGGAGCACATCTCCGCCCCGCTGGTGGTGCTCGCCGCGATCGCCCAGCACACCCGGCGCATCCGGCTCGGCACCGGCGTGCTCGTGCTGCCCCTGGAAGACCCGTTGAAGGTGGCCGAGGACGCGGCCACCCTCGACGAACTCAGCGGTGGCCGGCTCGAACTGGGGGTGGGCTCCGGTCCCTTCCCGGGCGCCTGGGAGGCGTTCGGGAAGGACCTCGGCGACCGGCACCGGCTGTACGACGCCGCCGTGACACGGCTGCACGCGGTCCTCGACGGGGCGCCGCTGAACAGCCTCGGCGAGGCTCTGCACCCGCCCGGCACCGGGGTACGGCAGCGGCTGTGGCAGGCCACCAGCAGTCATCCCTCGGTCGCGCACGCGGCGGCCGTCGCGGCCGGCAAGGCGGGTGACGGGCTGCAACTGTCGCGGGCCACCGCCTGGCGGGACGGGACCATCCGCGACGCCCAGTCGCAGCAGGCCGAATGGATCGACGCCTACCGCGCGGCGGCGGCCGGCGTTCCGCGCGTGCAGGTGTCGCGCGCGGTCTATCCGCATCCCGACCGGGCCGAGGCGGTCCGGCTGGTGACCCCCGGGGTACGCCGCTGGCAGAGCTGGCTGTCCTCGCAGCGCGACGTCGCCGGGCTCAGCGTCGAGGAGTACCTGGACGCCGACCACGCCCTGCTCGGCCCGGCCGACCTGCTGGCCGCCGAACTCGCCGCCGACCCGGCGCTGCGGCATGTCACCGATCTCCTGGTCAGCTTCGTGCCGGGAGTGCCCGACTTCGACGAGCACCTGCGGCTGCTCACCACCACGGCGCGCGATCTGGCGCCCTTGCTCGGATGGAGATCCGCGACGTGACCCGATTCCATCTCAACCTCTCGCTGATGACACCGGGGCACTTCCGGCACGCGTGGCGGCTGCCGCACGTCGACCCACTCGCGTATCTGGACATCGACCACTTCCGGCGGCTCGTCACGATCGCCGAGGACGCCAAGATCGACGCGGTGTTCCTCGGTGACGGGCCGGCGCTGCGCGACGAGATCGAGGACGCGCCCGGCACCGGGCTGGACCCGCTGATCCTGCTCGGCCACCTCGCCGCGGTCACCACCCACCTGGGCGTGGTGATCACCAGCTCGACCACCTACAACTCGCCGTACAACCTGGCTCGGCGTTTCCAGTCACTCGACCACGTCACCAAGGGGCGGGCGGCGGTCAACATCGTCACCACCGGCACGCCGGCGGCGGCCGCGAACTTCGGCCTCGGCGAGCACCCCGACAAGGACACCCGATACCGGCGGGCGCACGAGTTCCTCGACCTGGTGACCCGGCTCTGGGACTCCTGGGAACCGGGCGCCATCGTCGCGGACAAGAAGAGCGGACGGTACGCCGTACCGGAACGCATCCATCGCCTCGACCACCGCGGTAAGTTCTTCTCGGTGGCCGGACCGCTGCCGGTGCCGGCGGGCCCGCAGGGCCGCCCGGTGATCGTGCAGGCCGGTGGCTCGGCGGGTGGGCTGGAGCTGGCCGCACGCTTCGCCGACGTGGTGTTCACGGTCGCGCAGACCCGGGACACGGCGGTCGCCTTCCGCGACGACATCCGCCGGCGGGCCGTACTCGCCGGGCGCGACGCCGACGACGTGAAAGTCTCGCTCGGCGTGGTCGTGCTGGTCGCCGCCACACCGGAGGAGGCGCAGCAGCGGGCACAGGACCTCTACGCGACGCTGCCGATCGAGCGGCTGTCCGCGACGCTCACCGCCAACCTGGGCCTGCCGACGGGCCGATTCGGGCCGGACGACCCGATCAACGCGGCCGACCTGCCTCCGTCCGTGCCCGATCACTCCTTCTCGGCGGGCTTCACCGCCTCGACCCGGGCGCTGATCCAGCAGGCCCCGCGCACACCGCGCGAGCTGGTGCAGCGCAGCGCCGGCGGCGCCGGCCACCGGCTGCTGGCCGGATCGGCCGAGCAGGTCGCCGACGATCTGGAGGCCTGGTACGACGCCGGCGCCGCCGACGGGTTCACGATCATGCCCGCGGACACCGCCGTGGACCTGGAGAGCTTCGCCACCCTGGTCGTGCCGATCCTGCAGAAACGCGGCCTCTTTCAGAGCGAGTACGACCAGGCCACTCTGCGAGGCCGCCTCTTCGGAAAGGAAGCCGGCTGATGTCGTTCACCGCCCGCTACGCCGACCACACCACAGCGCTGGGCGTGGCCAATGACGTCCTCACGTCGCTGCTCGCCCGCCGCTCGGTGCGCAAGTTCGGCGCGCGCGACGTCACCGACGATGAGCTGACCGCGCTGATCGCCGCCGCGCAGTCCGCGCCGACCTCGTCCAACCTGCAACCGTGGAGCGTCGTCGCGGTCCGCGACCCGGACCGCAGAAAGCGGCTGGCGGTGCTCGCCGGCAACCAGGCCTTCGTCGCGCAGGCACCATTGTTCCTGGTGTGGATCGCCGACCTGGGCCGGGCCCGTCGCCTCGCCGCCCGATCCGGCACCGACGTGCACGCCGCCGACTTCCTGGAGACCACCATCATCGGCTTCGTCGACACCGCCCTGGCCGCGCAGAACGCGGTCGTGGCCGCGGAGTCGCTCGGTCTCGGCTCGGTCTTCGTCGGCGGCATCCGCAACCATCCCGAGCAGGTGGCGGCCGAACTGGCATTGCCGGCGCACACGGTGGCGGCGTTCGGGCTCGCCGTAGGGGAGCCGGATCCCACCGAGCAGGCGGACGTCAAGCCACGACTGCCGCAGGCGGCGGTGCTGCACCGGGAGCAGTACGACGCGGAGACCGCGGACCGGCACATCGACACCTACGACGAGCGGCTGGCGGCGTACAACAACAGGTTCGGGCTGCCCGGCGGCTGGAGCGACCGGGTGCTGACCCGCCTGCGCGGGCCGGAGACGATGGCCGGCCGGCACCGGCTCCGCGAAACCCTGGAACGCCTGGGCCTGCCGTCACGCTGACCGGCGCGACCACCCACTCCAGGGTGCCGGCCGGAACTCCGGGCGCACTTGCGGCGTCCCGGAATTCCATTCGCGTACGCAAATGTGGGTGGCATCGGGTTCTCTCTGGCGCTCAGCTAAGGGATTCGTGAAGCGCGGCGGTGGCCGTGCAGCGCCTCGTGTTTGCGGTACTCCTCCTCAGGGGTCGCACCCAGGATGACGGTCAGGCCCGGCAGCAGCCGGATGTCGCCGGGTTCGCGGCCGTGCGCCAGCGCCCGCTCGCGCAGCCGGGCCTGGTAATCGAACGCGGACTGCTTGTGCAGCAGGGGCGCGTACACGATGTCGGCGTGCCGGGCGGCCAGGTCGATGCCCGCGCCGGTGGCGCCTGCCTGGGCGATGACCGGGTGGCCCTGTAGGCCGATCGGCACATTGAGTGGGCCGGTGACGTCGAAGAACTCGCCGCGCGGTCGTCTCGTCCCACAGAGCGCCCTGCGAGACCGGGCCGGCCGGGGTGTCCCAGCTCAGCCACAGGTCCTTGGCGCGCCGGTACCGCTCGGCCCGATCGGGCAGTGGCTACACGCTCCTCTTCGTCGGCGTGGTCGACATGTCCGCCCAGGCCGGCCTGTTCGGTGGCGGCGGGCTCGGCGACTTCGCGGTCACGTACGGCTCGCAACGCTACAACTGGCCGGTCGTCTACATCACGGTCGCCACGATCATCATCGTCCAGGCCGGGCAGTTCGCCGGCAACGTACTCGCCCGCAAGGCTCTGCGCCGCTGAGGCGCCCCGGCCTCAAAGAAGACGCCACGAGGGAACGTTGAGCCACCCTTCGGCCGCCAGCCCGCACGTGCGTGCGTTGCCGAGCGAAGCGCTGTTCCGTACAGGCAAATCGATCTGGCCTCGGCGGCCACCGAAGGCAAGGCGTGCTGGAATGGGTCCGGCAGTCAACAGGCCATCGATGAGCGTTGTGCTGGGAGCGCTCCCATGTAACGATGTCGAAATCTCCCTCCCGTCCCTGAAGGAGCTCCCCAGTGAAACACCGCCCATGGCTCGCGGGCTCCACCGCCCTCGCGACCGCGGCCGTCGCCACCGCCATAGCCCTGGCCCAGCCGGCGGCCGCCGCCGCAGGTGGCACCGGCACCGGCTACCTGCACACCAACGGCAACAAGATCGTCGACAGCACCGGCGCGACCGTACGCCTGACCGGAATCAACTGGTTCGGCATGGAGACCGACAACAAGACCTTCCACGGCCTCTGGTCCAGCAACCCGTGGAAGAGCCAGATCGACACCATGGCCTCCCTCGGCTACAACACGCTGCGCGTCCCGTTCTCCGACGACGCCCTGAAGCCCGGTGCGACCGCCACCGGCATCAACGACTTCACCAACCCCGACCTGGTCGGGCTCTCTCCACTGCAGATCCTCGACAAGGTGATCGCGTACGCCGGCGACAAGGGCATGCGCATCATCCTCGACCGGCACCGCCCGACCGCCGCGGGACAGTCCCCGCTCTGGTACACCGGCGCCGTCTCCGAGAGCACCTGGATCACCAACTGGAAAGCCCTCGCCCAGCGCTACGCCGGCAACACCACCGTCATCGGCGCCGACCTGCACAACGAACCGCACGCCGAAGGCACCAACCCCGCCGCCACCGGCTCCTGCTGGGGCTGCGGCGACACCGCCCGCGACTGGCGGCTCGCCGCCGAACGCGCCGGCAACGCCATCCTCGCCGTGCAACCCAACTGGCTGATCTTCGTCGAGGGCGTCAGCTGCCCCAGCGGCGGCCTCAACAACACGTGGGACAACGACACCAGCAACGACGAGGACTGCGGCTGGTGGGGCGGCAACCTCTCCAAAGCCGGCCAATATCCGGTACGCCTGGACGTGCCCAACCGGCTGGTCTACTCGCCCCACGAATACGCCACCTCGGTCTACCACCAGACCTGGTTCGACGACCCTGCCTACCCGGCCAACATGCCGGCCATCTGGGACAAGTACTGGGGCTACCTCTACAAGCAGAACATCGCCCCGATCATGATGGGCGAGTTCGGCAGCACGCTGCAGGCCAACGTCGACAAGATCTGGCTCCAGGAGCTGCTCAAGTACACCGGCACCGGGGTCACCGGCATGTCCTTCACCTACTGGTCCTGGAACCCGAACTCCGGCGACACCGGCGGCATCGCCAACGACGACTGGACCACCGTCAACCAGGCCAAGCAGGCCATCATCCAGCCGTACCTGATCCCCCCGGCCGGTGGCGGCACCGGCCCGCAGCCGTCGGCGTCCGCGTCGGTGTCCACCCCGCCGGTCCCCGCCGGGGCCTGCACCGCCACCTACCGCCAGGACAACAGCTGGCAGGGCGGCTTCCAGGGCCAGCTCACCGTCAAGAACAGCGGCGGCTCCGCGGCCAACCCGTGGCAGGTGACCTGGACCTGGCCGTCCGGCGTCACCCTCGTCAACGGCTGGAACGCCACCGTCACCCAGAGCGGCACCACTGTCACCGCGGCCGCGCCGAGCTACTCACCGTCGCTCGCCGCAGGCGCCTCGGTCGCGGTCGGATTCACCGCCAACGGTACGGCCAGTGCCCCGGCGACCGTGAAACTCAACGGCGTGACCTGCGTATAAGTCCACGCTGACGGCTCAAACAGGACTCTGGCCGGCGTACCGCAATCCGCGGCGCCGGCCAGAGCCCTGATCCGCAACCCGTCCGTCCGGCCCACGGAGAAACGCCGCTCCCCGACCGGGCAGGGCCGCAAGACCGAATCGGCCGACGCCCCCAACGTAGCCGTGGCCGCGTCGCGCACCGAGGGCCTGCGGACACCACCGTGGTGGTGCGGTTGCTCGTCGACCGTAGCCGGCCGAACACGGCGTGCACCCGCAGGTGACGGAGCTGTTCGGCGTCGCCGGCCGGCAATGGCGTACCTGCGCGCGGATCACCGTCCGCGCCGGGACGTGTCACGCCGGGACCGGCCGTGTCAGGGCGGTGGCGGTGCCGTGTCAGGGCGGTCCCTGATGGTAGGCGCATGACAAAAAGCATGGTTGACGTTGACGACACCGCCCTGGCCGTGACCGACAGCGGCGGCGACGGCGTCCCGGTCGTGTATCTGAACGGGCAGTTCGCGACGCAGGGGTACTGGCGGCGGGTGGTGGCCGAGCTGGGCACGCAGGACTGGCGGCACATCACCTTCGACGAACGCGCCCGCGGCAAGTCGCAGCGGTCGGCTGACTACTCGTTCGAGGCGGCCGTGCGGGACGTGGACGCGGTCCTTGATGCCCGGGGCGTGCGGCGGGCGCTGGTGGTGGGCTGGTCGTACGGGGCGTTCGTGGGAGCGCACTGGGCCAGCCGCAACCCGCAGCGGGCGATCGGCGCGGTGCTTGTTGACGGCGCATACCCGTACGACTGGCTGGACGAGGCGATGGAGCGGCGGATCCGTACCCTGTTTCGCCGGATGGGCTGGTTCCTGCCGCTGTTGCGCCCGACCGGGCTGGCTCCGCGGATGAGCGCCGACCAGCAGGCGGACAGCAACATCGAACTCGGCCGGATCTCCCGTGAGCGCGAACTCGGACCGGTGCTGGAGGCGATCACGGTGCCGACACGCTACGTGGTCGCCTCCGGCGCTTCGCTCGGCAGTAAGGGCGACGAACAGGAACGGATCCGGACCAGCCTGGACCGGGTGACGGCCCGCAACGGCAACATCCGGGTCAGCGCGAAGGTCGACAGCAACCACGGCGCGATCCTGAAGAAGGACTTCGCCGCGGTCGCCGCTGCGGTGCGGGAGGTGGCACGTCTGGATGCGGCGGGGAAAGCGTAGAGCGGCCGGCGACGCGCTCCCCGGCAGTGGACCACCAGCGACCCGGACAACTCGCCATCGGGCCGCTGGGCCGCGCCGGCCAGAAATGCCCCGACGGCGGCTCTGACGGATAGCGACCGCGCGCCCAGTTGCAGAAGAGGATTTCCTACTCAGCGAATGCCGAGGATCTCGTACATCGACCGGCTCGGAACCGTGCCCATCTTCCAGTGCCCTGGCGACTTGAACATTGGCAGGGCCCTATTCGGCGTCATCACGGCGAGCTGGGCTGCGGAAGTCCAAATTTGGCCCGAAATGCGGCGATCACCGCAGCCTTCTCCTCCGGGATGACCTGTGCTGCTGTCTTCACCGTGTCGACAGCTGCCTCCAGGGGGTTGTCCTCCCTCGCGAAGACACCAGCGTGCATCGCCAACACCTCGGGCGCAATCTTCGGCTGCTCACTGCGGGCGCCGATGCTCACGCTGCTGTAGTGGGTTAGCTCCTCCGGCGAGACATCGTGCCATCGGGCGAACGCGTCGTCGAAAGTGGCGAACGATGCTGGTGGAGGGTCGCCGCTGTCCAGCGCGTCGAGTGCCTCAGAAACCCAGGCCAGTTCGGCCATGCCGGCTCGGCGGCAGGTTTCCCGGGCGGCCCAGGCCGCCATGGCGCGCTGCGAGACGGGGCCGGCCGCGGCGATCTCGTCGACCAGATCCCGGTCGATGCGGGCCAGCCCCACGGCGCGGGGTGCGATGTCTCGCAGGCTGTCACTGTCGGGAGCCCGGCCGCCCCAATAGCGCGCCTCGTCCGCACGGCGGAACCGCTCATATTCTTCGCGACGCTGACGTTCCTGCTCGGCGCGTTTCTGTTGCCGGGCAGCCGCTCGTTCCTCGGCGGGTGGAGGTACCGGAGTTTGCTGTGCAACCTGATGCCAGTACGCGGCCCCACTGCTGCTCTGCCTCACAATCACGTCGGGTGCCGGGAGCGCCGGCCAGAACTGGAGCAGATAACGCTCCGGAGGGTCGGTGATCCCGTCGTCGTCGTTGTCGAAGCCGACTCCGCAGAAACGCGCCCGATAATCACGGACCTCCAGATCCGGTAGCGGTACCGCGGCGTCCCCCCAGATGCCGAGGAACACCCCGGGACCCCGTGGCCTGAACGAGGCCTCGACAACCTCCTGCCAGACCGGATCGACCTCCGGCTCGCTATCGTGCATCTCGATACGCACCGGCACATCGCCGGTGTGCAGACCAGTGATGAACTCGAGAACGCCGGGGATCGCCGCACCACAGATTCCGTTCATCTGACCCGCGCGACTGTCCAGCTCCTCACGCTCGTCGTCGTCATCGTCGGGATCGCTCTCGAAAGAGAAGGAGTGGAACGCCACGGCAACGTCGTCATCGAACAAGACCCGCACCCACTCATCATCCTCCCCAGGGACGGGTATGCCATGGTGAATCCAACGCCCCGCCGCTGAGGCCCACCGCCTACGCAAGTACGAGTCCCCCAGGGCCGAGTAACCGCTACTTCGCACGACTGGGCGTCATCCCACTTGTCCCGAGCCGCGGACCGAGGCGAAGCGCTATCGGCGGCAGATCCGGACGCCGGCAGAGCGCGCTCGAGTAACGTGCGCATCGTGAACTGGCAGGATCCTGAGATAGCCGCCGTAGAGAGCCGCGAGGATCTCGCCCGCTATTTGGTGAGCCTGGCAGCCCGGCTTCGCCAAGGTGATAATTGGACCGAAAACCCTTCCACAGACGCCTTCATCGATGCCGCGGGCCGCTGGACGAAGTCCATGGACGGCTTCTTCTCCAACGTTCTGAAGGAGCCGGTTCCCGACAGCCCAGATTGGTCGACGGTGGCTGCCATGTTCCGAGCGGCGCTGGTCTACGAGTAGAGGGCGCGTCAAGATCAAGCGCCCCTCGTCAGCACCGCACGGCGCTCGATAGTCAGAACGTAACCACCGGCGCGGCTGCGGCGGCCGCCCACGAGCGCGCACTTGACGCGGCAGATGCGGATGCTGGCGGTGACGGCTGGAAGTTACGCTCGCTCTATGCCCTCCGTCAGGGTGCTAACGCGATCGCGGGAGTCGAGTTGACCATTCGTACCGAGGTGCGGCGCTTCGTTGACCTGGGACCGCTTCCGTCAGAGGACGATAACTCCGAAGAGGGCGACGCCGCGTTCGACAGTCTTGAGCAAGCGCTGCACGCGATAGAACGGCCGATCAATGATGCCGAGGCAGCACTCTTATCCGGTTCGTTCGGCGCGGATGGGTGCTTCGGGCTGGCCTGGACCCTCCTTCATCTGATCGAGACAGCGCCTACGCACCTGCCATTGACGGAGCCGACCGCCAGCGCCAATCCATGGATTCGGCGCCTGTGGCTTCGCCAGCAGAACGCCTTGGCTGATTCCTGACCCCGTCCAGTCCGCGGCGCACATCGGCACGAGCGGGCGCCAGCCACCTCCGGCCCGTCGTGGTGCTGGGTGGCGAGCGGATCGCGGCAAATGAGGACGTTGTGTACCTAGTTGGTCGTTCGAGAGACAGGATGCTTCGTCACACAATCGACACACCTCGGGATTGTGGGAGGCAGCGACCCCGTCCATGGATCATGGGACCAATGCGCTTGAGCATCCGCGGGGATGCAATCCGGGCGTCGACCTAATCGGCCCGCGTGAGCACGCGACTTGCCGGTGCCCACGAAGTAGATGTTGCTGTAGTCGTCCCGGATCGGTGCATCGTCGTAGGTGTGGACTTGAATGGGGTCGAGAAGTTCAAACCATATGGTCAGTTCGCTTGGATCGTCGATCAGATCAGAATCATCCTCGCCGTTCGTCATGAAGCCGGCCTCCGCCTGTATTAACCGGCTGCCAACGTAGTCGTCGCGTCACGCCGGGACAACCGAATCAGTCACACGGCAAGCCGTACGGATCGCCACCTTTCTGCCAGAACGTCGGCTGCGGCACGCCGGGCGCCCACCGAGGGTGACGGACTGTGGCGGATGGGTGCACACGATCGGCGGCAGATCCGGATGTCTGCGCGGCCAGTGTCGCTGACAGGCAGACGAATGGGTGACCGGCGGCGTGATCAAGGACTTCTGCAGGTCATCCTAAAGTGGGGCGTGGCTTCGAGAATGCGGCCTTGTACGGCCGAGCAATGGCGGGTCTACCTCGCCGAGTACAGCGCGGATTTTCTCCGCGTCGCCGACTCTGATCGGCTTCATCAGCTTGGGGATGAACGACTTGCCTCCGGGTGGCTCGGGTTCGCCGGCGCGAGTCCGGAGGCGCTCGCCGCCGTTGAGCAGCGGCTCGGGGCGCCACTCCCTCCGGGGTACCGTGGCTTCTTGCAAGCCTCTGACGGGTGGCTCGAGATGGGTCCGTTCGTGTGGACGATGCGTACTACCGCCGACGTCGGATGGCTGCGCGATATCGAGCCCGAAATGTGCGACGTGGGCGACGTGGATAATGAGCTGATGGCCCGAGTGCTGCTGGTGTCGGGCGACGCAGACGCGTGCTATTGGCTCCTTGACCCCGCAGACGTCAATCACGACGGGGAGTGGGCGGCGTACGTCTGGGCGTCCTGGTATCCGGGTTTAGGCGACCGGTTCGATTCGTTCGCCGATCTGGTCGCCGCCGAGCGGGAATCGTTCGAGGAACTCAACGCCCGAGATGGGCGTGCCGTCGAGCCTGCGGGGGCTGCGGAGCTTGTTGACGAGGGGCGCCGGATGGCACTTCAGGGCGACGCTGAGGGTGCGGCCGAGCGGTTCGAGTCGGCAGCCCGCAAAGGGTCCGGAGTGGGGCAGTACCTTGCTGTCGTCATGGCGGCGTTCCTTCAGCCGCAGGTGCACCACAGAATCCGGAACGATGTGCTGGCGCACCCACACGTGGTCGAAGCAGTCGGCGCCGAACGAGTACGTGCCGAGCTTGTGCCGCTGTTGCTTCAGCAAGAACCGGGCGCTTGGGCCCAACGGCTCGTGAAGGGCTCACTCGGTGAGATCGGCGGCGCGTCGGCGGCGGCCGAGCCGGCCGAGTTCACCGCGGCACTCGAGCAGGCCCGCGAGCTCGCCCGCTCAGGCGATACCGAAGCAGCCTGGTCGGTCGTGGCCGCCGCCGTGCCAAAGTGGCACAGTGGCGACCCTTTGCGTATTGCACCGTTGGCGCTGCTCACCGATCCGATACTGCGCTCACTCGTCACGCCACAACGGGCTACCTGGATCGTCACCACTGCGAGAAGCGACCCGGTCCGACCATGATTATGTGCACACTCATCGACAAACGCGGATGGTCGCGACCAGATCCGGCTACGGCGCGTGCTAGCGGGTCGGCGGTCGTCGCCCACGGACAGCGGCTAGAAGAGGGCGTCTGATCTTGAGTCTGCTGGCTTCTGTGATGCGCATCTACGGAGAAAGCTTGTCGCTTGATCTGCCAGGATCTGCGGATGACTTCGATCGAGGTAGAAGAACTTGCGCCGGGTGAATTTCGTCTGTACCTGGTCGCGGGCACGACGCCGGTCGACGAGGCGATCGTCGCCCTCGGCCATGAGCCCAATGGCCCGTTCTGGGAGGGGATTGCGGAGCTGGTCGTCGCCATCGAGGCTCCAGCCCTTCATGAGCGCTTCTGGACCGACTCGGAAGCGGGCGCATTCCTCGCCCACAGCAGCGATCGAAGCGTGCTCGATGACTTGGCCGCCCGGCTCGACGCAATTGCGGCCGACGAGAATCACCTGCGGCACCTGATGGAGGTGGCCCGGACACGCGGCTTGGAGTTCCACGACTGACAGTCGGAAAGTCCGTTCCTGCGTGCGACTGGCGGTTTCGTCAGGTCATCAGCTGCTCCCGCATGGTCGGGTTCCGACGGCGACGCAGGCAGCCTGTCCCGAGCCCTTTCCGCGGCACATGAGTGCGGCTCGCAAGGCACTGCCCGGGTCGATAGCGCTATTCAGGATGCCGTTCGTGCATGACGCGTACGACCGCCCATGAGCCGAACATCGGCCGGGCTGACCGGGTGTGGCAGGCTGCCTCTCAGCCGACGCGCAACCAGGAGCATCTGATGACCGATTCGCCCAACCGCTACGTCGAGGAACTGTTCGACGACGAGGCTGAGGCGCCCTTCGGGATGACACAGGTGTGGACTCCGGAACTTCACCGCGGCGTGATGGACATGATCCGCAACGCGCCGCGTCCCAGAACTCCGGCGATCGAGAAGTATTTGACCGTCATGCCGAAGTTCTCCGACCACGAGGTCATCGAAGTCGCCGCGTACTGGACCGACCATTGCACCGACGAGCCGCCGGCGACCCGGCCCGGTCCGAGCTTCCTCGCCAACCCAAAACCCGTGGATCTGACGACCAAGATCCTCGAGTACGCGATTTCGGCCGCACTGCGCCTGTACGACCGCCGACGTGCGGCTGACTGGTATGCACGGTGGCGTGACCGCCGGACGGGCCGGCCGGTAAAGAGGCACAGCAGCATGTACTCCTTCTTCGAAGGAGGCTTCGACAACTGCCTCGAATGCGTACGGGATATGGACGAACTCAGCGGCGGGTTCGACCGGGACTGCGCGGAGCTGCTCCGCTCGGTCAGGCCGGCCGCCGACTTGACCGAGCGTGAAGTCGCGCTCATCGCCTGGGTCACCGCGCAGCGCCACCCGGCGATCCGGTTCCTCGCGCAACACGCCGCGAACCGACTCTGGTACGTCGACCTGTTCCGCCGCGACGTGTTCGTCTTCAGCGGTCGCGCGGTGACACCGTGCCCCATACCGTTCACCGTCAACCCAGTCACGATCGCCGACTACGTACGCGACGCGTCCCGGTGCGACCAGCGCGTGGTCGCCTGGTCGGGCAAGCACACCTACCGGGTAGCCCAGCGCTACGGCCGCCACGTTCTGATTATGACCAGTTCTTACTACGGTCCGTCACGCGGACAAGCCGAAATGGATTACGCGGTGTGGCTGTCGCCCGCCACCCCGGACGAGGCCACAACGTTGGTCGATGACTTCGCCGCCTCGCTTCCGGCGACCTATCGCAAGATCGCCCTCTGGTACGACCCCAGGCGCGGATCGGTCATGCGCAGTTACACCGGCGAGCACCCCATCGGCGTGTGGGGTAAGCACTGGATGTCCGGGCTCGGCGTCGACCGGACCTTCGGCAGCGAGCAGGAAGCGATCGCTGCGCTCGAGGCCCAGGAACTCGACTGGCTGAAGGCAGGCAAAAGACTCGACAACTTCTACCTACGACTCCCGAACACCCCGACTTAGGTCTCTTGCCTCTGTCACAACGGCAATGCTGAGCAGGAGGAGACACGCGATCACCAAACGCACTCTCATCGGCTATGAGAATGAATTGGCGGTGCGTCGGCCTCGATCGCCAGGTGCGGCTCGGCGGGGACGGCAGCAGCACCGGCATCCGCCTGAGCGGGTGCGTCGCCGTGTTCGGTTTCGCCGGCGACGGCGCGGCCGGCACCCCGGACCCGATCGCCCGCACCCCGTGCTGACGGCCCAGCGCCCGATAATCGCGGAAAGTAGTTGTCAAAGTGCCCTGAGTCACCTCAAGCGCGGCTCTCGTGTGCCGACGAACACCATGTGACTGACCAGGCACCGAACCGTCAGGCGGCGACCGCGGAGATTCTGCACTCCCGTCGTGTCGTCTCGTCCGCTGTCATCGTGCTCGCCGTGACGATGGCGATCGCCCTGGTCTCGTACGTGTGGGACTGGGTCGACGCGCTGAACGCCGGTGAGGTCCCGGAGCCCGACGAGTGGCTCGGCATGGTCGGTCTGGCCGGGCTGCCGTACGCGGCCGTGGTCACCCGCCGTCTGGTCCGGTTCGAGCGAATGCTCACCGTGCGTGAGCGGGACGCGGTGCAGGCGTTCCAGGACACCGTCGACAACGCGCACGGCTGGATCTGGCAGACCGACGCCGACATGCGGATCACCTACTCCAGCCAGGGCGTGCACACCCTGCTCGGCCACCGGTCCACCGAGGTCGTCGGGCTTACCGTGTGTGAGCTGATCAGCGACGAGACGGCGGCCAAGCCGGCCGTCGACCCGGGCGGCCGGCAGGATCTGACCACCGAGACCCGGCACACCGACGGCACGGTACGGCACCTGAGCACCACTGTCGCCCCGATGTTCGACGAGTCCGGCCAGACCGTCGGGTACCGCGGGTTCACCGCCGACGTCACCGTGGAAACGGTCGCCCAGATCGCGCAGGACGAACAGCAGCGGCGGTACGCCGAGTCCCGTGCCCGCATCGAGCACGCCCTCGACCACCCCGAGGCGATGTACGTGGTGCTGCAGCCGATCGTGGACATCGACGGCCGCCGGATCGCCGGGATGGAGGCCCTGGCCCGGTTCGAGGCCGAGCCGAAGCGCCCGCCGAACCTGTGGTTCGACGAGGCCTGGGAGGTCGGCCTCGGCATCGACCTCGAGTTGCACGCCGTCGAGCTGGCCTGCCGCCGGTTGCCGGAGATGCCGGCCCACGGCTACCTGTCGATCAACCTGTCGGCGCAGACCCTGACCGACCCTCGGCTGCTCGACCTGCTGACCGGCCTCGGCGAGCAGGCGCGGCGGGTGGTGGTCGAGGTGACCGAGCACACCGCGATCGAGGACTACACCGAGGTCGCCGGCGTCCTGGACCGGATCCGGGCACTCGGCGCCCGCCTGGCCGTCGACGATGCGGGCGCCGGGTACGCCTCGATGCAGCACATCCTGCGGCTGCGGCCGGACATCATCAAACTCGACCGCAGCATCGTCGCCGACAGTGACGTGGACCCGGCCCGGTTCGCGCTGATCGGCGCGATGGCCAACTTCGCCGCCTCGCTCGACATGGTGGTGATCGCCGAGGGCGTGGAGACGTCCGGCGAGCTGTCCGCGCTCACCGAGAACCAGATCTGCCACGCCCAGGGCTACTACCTGGCGCGCCCGGCCGTCGAGCCGCTGATGGAGCTGGCGCCCCCGGCATCGGCCGAGGCCGCCTGATCAGGAGTAGAGGCGGGCCATCGCGGTGACGCTGGCGCGCATCAGGTCGCGCAGCTCCGGCGGGGACAGCACCTCGACGTCCTCGCCGAGGCGCAGGAACTCGGCGTGGGCGTGGCGTACCGACTCGATCGGCAGCGTGACCGTCGTCCAGCCGTCCGGGCCGCGCTCGCCGACGGCGTCGCGGACGTTGCGGGCCATCGCCCTGGTCATCAGGTACGGGATACGGTCGAGGCCGGCGGGGGAGAGGCGGACCGTCGCGGTGTCGCGGTGCAGCCGCCGCTCGAAGTCGGCCGCCCATGCGGCCCAGGTGGCGGCCAGGTCGAAGCCGTCGGGACGCTCGAACGTCTCGTCGAGCACGGTCAGGTCGAGGATCGTCGCGACCCGGTAGGTCCGCAGGTCCTCGCCGACGCGGGCGACGAAATACCAGACCCCGGCCTTGAGGACGATGCCGAGCGGCTCGATGTCGCGGTCCACCTCGCGGGGCTGCCGCCAGCGCAGGTACCGCATCCGGGCGCGCCGCCGGTTCCACACCGCCCCGGCGAGCGCGGCCAGGTGCGGGTGGGTCTCGGTCTCGCGGAACCATCCGGCCGGATCGAGATGGAACCGGTCGCGGACCTCGTCGACGTGCCGGGCGAGCCGGGCCGGGAGCGCCGCCCGCAGTTTCAGCTCGGCGGTGGTGAGCACGGCGCCGAGTCCGAGTTCGGCGGCCGCGTCCGGCACCCCGGCCAGGAAGATCGTCCCGGCCTCCTGCGGGGTGAGCCCGGTGAGCCGGGTCCGGTAGCCGTCGACCAGCTGATAGCCGCCGTTGGCGCCGAGTTCGCCGTAGACCGGGACGCCGGCCGCGCCGAGGGCTTCGATGTCGCGGTAGACGGTCCGGATCGAGACGCCCAGTTCGTCGGCGATCTGCTGGGCGGTGAGCCGGCCTCGGTCCTGCAGGAGCAGGACCACGGACAGGAGACGGCTGGCGCGCATTCTCAGAAGACTGCCACAGGATGTCAGTCATGCCTGACAGAGTCGGAGCCGACGAAAGGAGCACCACCCATGGCACTCGCCCGTTACGTCGGTTTCTCCCTGGACTGCGAGGACCCGGTGACCCTTGCCGACTTCTACGTGAAGCTGCTCGGCATGGAGATCAGCTACACCAGCGACGAGTTCGTCTACCTGGGCGGCCCCGGCAACGGCATCGGTTTCGTGAAGGTGGCGAAACACGTGCCACCGACCTGGCCCGACGCCGACGTGCCCAAGCAGGCGCACCTGGAGCTGGGCGTCGACGACCTGGATGCTGGGGAGGCGGCGATCCTCGCGATCGGCGCCACCAAGCCGGACCATCAGCCGCAGCCGGATCGCTGGCGGGTCCTGCTCGACCCGGCCGGCCATCCGTTCTGCATCTCGGCTTCGGTCTAGAGAACTCAACCTTTCCACGGCATGCTGCGTCCTAGTCGAAAGAGGACGATCTCTTCGAGGAGGACAGCAAGTGCCACAAAGACGAACGATGTTCGCCGCGGGCGCCATCGCGGCGACCGCGGCCGGCATCACGCTCGCCGGGGGCGTGCCGGCCCAGGCGATCGCCAACGGCGAACCGGTGCCGGACGGTAAGTACGCGTTCTCCACCAAACTGACCATGACCGGCATCCCGGTCCTCGGCGGCGGCACCCGGAACAGCGCGTGCTCGGGTGCCCTGATCACGCGCGAGTGGGTGATCACCGCCGGGCACTGTTTCCGGGACGAGAACGGCGTCCGGGTCGAACGTCCGGTCGCCGCCTCGACGGTCGCCACCGTCGGCCGTACCGACCTGGTGACCGGCACCGGCGGTCACGACGTGGAGATCGTCGAGGTGCGGCAGTCCGCCACCGCCGACGTGGCCCTCGCGCGGCTCGCCGAGCCCATCACCGACATCCGGCCGCTGGCCGTCAGCCGGCGGGCTCCGAAGGTCGGCGAGGTGCTGCGGCTCACCGGTTACGGCTCGCTGACCAGCGCCAACGCGACTCCGGCGACGCATCTGCAGACCGGGCAGCTGGTCGTGGAGTCGCTGGCGGACTCGACGCTGGGCGTGCGTGGCCGGTCGCCGAACCCGGACACCACGCCGTGCCCGTACGACTCGGGCGGTCCGTTCTTCCGTGAGTCGCGCGGGCATGCGCCGCAGCTGGTGGCGGTGGTGAGCGACGGCCCGAGCTGCCCGCACACCGAGCTGGAGATTCCGGCGCGCACCGACAACATCGCCGGCTGGATCCGCGGCGTCACGGGCCGCTGACCGTCCCCGCGCCGTGCCTCGATGGCGGGGCACGGCGCGGGACGTCCTGCTCAGCGGCTGTACACCTCGATCTCGTAGATGGACAGGCCGTACTGGGTGGCCCGGGTGATCCCGGTCAGGCGGACATACCGCGCGGTGCTCGCGGTCAGCGCCACGGTGTCCTGGCCTCCGTTGCCTCCGGTGACGGAGGCGACCTGGGTCCAGGTGGTCCCGTCGGCCGAGGTCTCTATCTTGTACGCCGACGCGTACGCCGACTCCCAGAACACCCGCACCCGCCCGATCGCCGTCGGCGAGCCGAGGTCGATGCGGATCCACTGGCCGTCGGCCCACTCGCTGGCCCACCGGGTCGACATGTTGCCGTCGACCGCGTTGGCCGCCGCGTTGCCCGACTGGCTGCCGGACGCGGTGACCGTCTTGCCCGCGGCCAGGTTGGCCAGGTTGTCCCCGCGCTTGGCCGGGAACGACACCACCTGCTGGTAGGTGGGCCGGTTCTGCCAGGCGATCAGGTCGTGGGTGATGCCGCCGAGCGGGCTCTGCAGGATCGCGTCGGCGCACCACTGGTTGCCGGCCGCGCAGTGCTCGTCGGCCGGGTAGGTGGTGGCCGCCGGCTCGGCGATCGCCGCGGACAGGCTGGTCAGCAGCGCGCTGCGGCAGGCGCTGACGGTCCCGCCGCCGCAGTACTTCGTCGGCCAGCCGGGCACGCTGTCGCCGAGGACCGCTCGCAGGTCCTTGTGCACCCAGCCCCACCAGCCGTACTGGAGGGAACTGCCCTTGTGCCCCTGTGCCGAGTTGGCCGAGTGCGGCAGCGTCGACACCTGGCCCGTCTGCGCGCCGGACGGCGATTCGTTGATCTGCAGGGTGTCGACCAGCGCGGTGTAGAGGCCGGCGCCCAGGCCGCTCTGGAACTGCGCCTGCACGATCCGCGGCCACCAGGCGTCGAAGATCCGGATGGCGTCGGCGTCGGCGTAGACCTTGCTGCCGGCCGCCGTCTCCTTCCGCAGGGCGCCGCCGGCCAGCCAGGTCCGCAGTTTGGCGAGCGCGGCGGCCTGGGTGGCGTCGGTGACGGCCGCCGTGTCGATCATCCGGAGCAGGACCGGGAGCAGCCGGGAGCCGCGCAGGTCGGTGAGCCCGGCCTGCTGCACGACCTTGAGCAGGCTCGCCCGGTCGTACTTCACCCCGGCCGCGATGCCGGCCTTGAGCGGCGCGTCCAGCAGGTCGCCGCGGTGCACCGAGGAGAAGCTGAAATTGCCGTCGGCCGCCGAGTACCCGGCCGCCTGCTTGTTGTTCCAGCTCGCGAAGTAGTCCTGGTTGACCGCCTGCACGTGGGCGGACGCGGGACGGTACCCGGTCCACTCCTGAGCCGCGTCACCCCAGGCGGGCAGGTTCGGATCGGCCGTCGGCGGGCGGATCGGCTCGGTGCCGGAGGTGAACATCGCGGTGTCGGCCGAGTTCACGTAGAACCAGTTGAAAGCGAACGCGATGTTCGACGCCGAGTTCTGGAACGCGGACGGCGTACCCATCTGATCGGGCTCGTTGAACATCTGGAAACCGATCGCCGAATCGGCCTCGTGACCGTAGGTGGACCGTTTCGCGGCGAAGGCCACCGGCACGCCGCCGACCTTGCCGCGCCAGGTCACCAGGCCGTAGTTGGTGCGCAGCACGGTCAGCCGGTAGGAGCCGGCGGCGGTCGAGTCGGCGGTGGTCGGCGTCCACGAGTTGACCCGGCTCAGCGTCTCCATCGCGGTGCACGTGCCGTGCCACAGGTAGCTCACCGACGCCGTCGTCGGGGTGCTGCCGTCGGCGTTGCACAGCCGGATCGCGTACGTGTCGGTGATGTCCTGCACCGACGAGGTGGCGCTCCACGCGTAGTCCGGGCCGCGGCCCAGCAGGGTGTACAGGTTGAGGCCGCTGAACGCGACACCGCGGCTGCTGATCCCCGGCCCCTGCAGCTCCTGGAGCATCAGCAGCTGCGGGGCGAAGTAGCCGGTCTGCGGGCCGAACACGGCGACCGGGTGGCCGGTGGCCGAGTGGGCGGCGCTGACCACCGCGGCGTTCGACATGCCGCGGTGCGCGCCGCCGATGGTCAGCGTGCCCAGCGAGCCGGCGATGGCGCTGGTCCCGGTAGCACCGGTGGCCGCCGAGCCGGTCCGGTCGTAGACCAGCGGTTCGGGGGTCGCCGTCCCGGCGTCCGGCATGGCCACGCCGGTGGCATTCGGATCACCGCCGCCGTACGGGAAGGACTGCCCCGCGTGCAGCGTGGCCACCGCTTCCGGATCGTTCTGCGACCGGAACTGCTGCCACACCTGGTCACCGACGGTGGCGCCGTACTTGGCGCGGGCCGCGATCCGCACCAGCGCCGACGGCATCTCGTTGCCGCCACCGCCACCGAACAGGCCACCGATCACCCCGGCGACCGCGATCAGGTCGGTCGCCACGAAGTCGACCGGGCCGCCCGCGTTCGTCACCGCGTCAAGATGACCCGTCAATACGTATTCACCTGGACAGTCACGTGCAGCCATGCAGTCGTCGATGTACTTGTTGATTCCGGCAAGGTACTGCTGCACGTCGTCGTAGAGCTGTGCTCCCCGCGTACCGGAGGCTCGCAGGGTGTTGATCTGATTCTGCAGGTCCGCCTCGGTGTAGGGGGAGTTGCGCCAGACGCTCTGCTCGAGATCGCGGTTGCCCGCGGCGCCGCCGGCGAAGGCGGTGAGGCTGCCCCGGGCGACGTGCCGCATCAGGTCCATCAGGAAGAGCCGGTCCTGCGCGCCCGCGTAACCGGCGCCGAACATCGTCCCGGCCCGGGTGACGCCGGTGACGTGCGGGATCCCGAGCGCCTTGTCGCGGACGATCCGGACGTCCGAACGCGGGGTGATCGTGCTCGCCACGTCGGCGGCCGCGACCCCGTAGGAGGCGTCGTTGAAGAACGTGTTGATCTGGCCCGGCGTCAGGCCGGTGTAGCTGTGGGTCAGGTTCGCGTACGGGGCGAGCTGGTTGCCGGAGTTCGCCGGCAGGGTGCCGAACACCTGGTGGGCCAGGATCGCGGCGAGGTCGGCGTCACCGTTCTGGCCGGGCGGCAGGATGTCGGAGCACTCGCCGAGGCAGTAGTCGTTTGTCGCGTACGCCGCCGCGGCCGGCCGGGGGCTGGTCGCGGCGAGCGCGGCGGGGATCAGAAGGAGGGCGGCGAAGGAGAGAGAAAGGCGTCGGCGCATGGGGGTCCCTTCGGGGTACGCCAGGAACGCGAAACTTTCTCGCCGATGCTAAGACATCGAAGAATGTGAAATCTAGGTTTCGCGGAAGAAGGCGACCGCCTCGATCAGGGCCCGATCGGTGAGCGCCGGATCGTGCCGCGGCCCGATGTCGCGCATGAACGCGTGCTCCCCGCCGGTGTAGACGTGCAACTCCACATCGGTCAGCCCGGCAGCGTACAGCCGGGTCAGGATGTCGAGGCGCGCGTCGGCTGGGACGTGCGGGTCCCGGCTGCCGAAGACGATCAGCAGCCGGCCCCGGATGTCGGCGGCCCGGTCCAGGCTGTCCGCGACGTCCGCGCCCAGGGCCCCGTTGTGCAACCCGGTCGGATAGAAGCAGACGGTCGCCCTCACCCGCTGATCGAAAGCGGCCCGGAACGCCAGATGCCCGCCGATGCAGAAACCGGTCACGAAGACATCGGTGACATCCGCCCGGGCGGCCAGGTGGTCCAGCACCGCCGTCCGGTCGGCGTCGAACTGCGTCGTCGTGGTCGCCGCCGCGCCCGCCAGGCCCCGCTGCTTGCCGGCGTCGTCGAACTCCAGCGCCACCCCCGCCAGTTCCCCGTGCGGGTAGATCTCCGGCGCCATCACGACGAAACCCTCGGACGCCAGCCGCCGCGCCGTTCGCAGCGTCGACTCGGTCAACTGGAAGATGTCGGTGTAGAGCAGCAGCCCGGGGTACGCCTTCTCGCCGACGGGGCGGATCACGACGGTCCGGATGTCGCCCACCCGGACCTCTTCTTCAGACAACTTCATGATCAGCACATTAGGGGCACGGTGGGCGCGGTTGGCTATCGTGCGGGCGGTGCCGAGTACATTTCCCACCCACCCCGCCGGGATCCTGCCCCTCAAACTGTGGCGGCCGCGCTGGTTCGACGGCGTCGCCCTCGCGCTGGGGGCGGCGTCACCCGACGTGGCGTACCTCGTCGACGGCAGCGGGCTCCCGGTCTGGCCCCTCTCCCACCAGCTCCACGGCCTGATCATTTTCTGTCTGCCGGTCACGCTGCTCGGCTGCCTCCTGGTGCGCCGCGCGGCCCCGGCGATCGCCGCCCACCTGCCCGCGGGCGGGACGTTCGCGCTGCGCGACTACGGGGCGCTGCGGACCTCCGGGCACCGCTGGTGGATCACCGTGAGCTCGGCGATCATCGGCGCGGCCAGCCACCTCGTCCTCGACGGCCTGGAAGCCTGGTATCCCGGCATCGAGATCCCGGCCCACATCGTCGGCCTCGCGGCCATGGCGCTGATCGCGGCGATCATCGGGCGCGGGCGCCTGCTGCGCCGCTGGCACGGCGACCCGCCACCGGTCACCCGGCGGCCGGCCCTCTTCTGGTCCGTCGCGGCGGCGGTCGCTGCGCCGTTGCTCGCGGTCACCCCGTTCCTCCCGGCCGCTTTCCTTCCCCACACCACGGGGGTACGGGTGCTGACCGCCCTCTCCCTGGGCCTGCTCGCCGCCGCGGCGGCCGTCGGCGGCCGTCGTCGCGCCCCCACGCCCCACCCCGCCTGAGCCCGGTCCCGCCGGGGCGCCGCCTCGGCAACGGCAGCGCGCTACCGTCACGCTGTGACGAGTGAGCAGCACCCGGGCGGGGCGGCGACCGAGGACCGCGCCGCGATCCAGGACGTCGTGCGGACGTTCTTCGCCGCGTTCACCTCCGGCGCGGGGTGCGCCGAGCGCCTCGACGGTCTGCGGCGGCTCTTCCTGCCGCAGGCCGTGATCGTCCGGGCCGGTGGCGGCACACCCGCCGTCTACGGCGTGGACGACTTCATCGCGCCTCGGGCACGGCTGCTGACCAGCGGCGCCCTGACCGATTTCCGGGAGTGGGAGCTGACCGGGCGCACCGACGTCTTCGGCGACATCGCGCAGCACTTCTGCGGCTATGCCAAGACCGGCGTGCAGGACGGCGTCGCCTTCACCGGGCGCGGAATGAAGACCCTGCAGTTCGTGCGGACCCCGGCCGGATGGCGGATCAGCGCCGCAGCGTGGCACGACGAGCCCTGACAGCACGGTTTGTGGTTCGCTTGTAGTGTTCCGGGAGTGTCCACAAGCACCGATGTCGCCAAGGCCCGCCGGGCGCGCTGGGTTGAGTATCTCGTCCTGATCGTCGTGGCCGTCGTGGTCGCGGGAGTGGTCCGGACCTTCCTCGTCCAGACGTTCTACATTCCGTCGGCGTCCATGGAGCAGACCCTGGATCTCGACGACAAGGTTCTCGTCAACAAGACCGCCTACTGGTTCTCACCGCCCGGCCGCGGCGAGATCGTGGTCTTCGCGCCGCCGGTGGAGTGGTCGGCCGCGCCCGGGCAGAACTACATCAAGCGGATCATCGGCGTGGCCGGCGATCACGTCATCTGCTGTGACCGGAACCAGAAGATCACCGTCAACGGGCAGCCGCTCGACGAGGACTACCTGTTTCCGGGGGACGCCCCGTCCGACAAGACGTTCGACGTGACAGTGGGCGCGGGCCGCGTCTTCGTCCTCGGCGACCACCGCAGCGCCTCCGGCGACTCGCGGGAACACCTCGACGCCGCGAACGGGACCGTCCCGGAGGACCGGCTGGTCGGCCGGGCGTTCGTCATCTTCTGGCCGCCGTCGCGGGCCCGGAGTCTGGCGGTGCCCGCGACGTTCGCCGACGTCCCGGAACCTCGCTGACCCCCGCCGGCACGCCTGTCACGTGCCGGGGGACACCGCCGTGACCGGCAACCGTCCCGCGGCGCCGAACCGCTCGGCACACCGGTCGGCGGGCAGCGGCTCGGCCATCAGATATCCCTGGCCGTACCGGTAGCCCATCTCCCGCAGCACCTCCAGTTGCGCCTGGCTCTCGATCCCCTCCGCGACGGCCTTGAGCTGAAGATGCTCGGCGAGCTGGGCGACCGCGGCGGCCACCGCGAGACGGCCCCGGTCGGCGCCGTCGCTGATGCCGTCGACGAAGGACTTGTCCAGTTTCAGCACGTCGACGGGGAACGAGCGCAACAGGCTCAACGACGACTGGCCGGTGCCGAAATCGTCCAGCGCCAGCCGTACGCCCATCTCGTGCAGTGCCTGCAAGGCCTCGGCCACCTGCCGCCCGTCGGCCACCGACGACTCGGTGACCTCGACGATCAGGTTCCGGGGAAGCAGATCGTGCTCGCTGAGCACCGCCGCGACCTCGTCGACGAACCCGGGCTCGCGCAACTGCCGGACGGCCACGTTCACGTTGACCGCCTCGATGGCGCCCGGCCGCTCCCGGCGCCAGTGAGCCAGCTGGGCACAGGCCTCGCGCAGCACCCAGGCGCCGAGCGGCACGATCAGCCCGGACCGTTCGGCGACCGGGATGAACTCGGCCGGCGACACCGGGCCGCGCACCGGATGATGCCACCGCACCAGCGCCTCGGCGCCGTGCATCTCGCCGGTCACCAGGTCGTAGACGGGCTGATAGAGTAGCCTCAGCTCACCGTTGGTGATGCCGTTGTGCAGCTCACCGGCGAGGCGGGCGCTGCCGGCCAGGTCGAGTCGCATCCGGGGCTCGAACCAGGCCCAGGACGCCTTGCCGGACTCCTTCGCCGCGTACATCGCGATGTCCGCGTTGCGCAGCACCTCGTCCGCCGTCTCACCGGCCGCCGCCACCGCGACACCGACGCTGGCGTGCAGCAGCATCTGCTGCCCGCCGGAGACGACCGGGCGGCCGACCGTCTCCCGCAGCCGTGCCGCAGCGGCCTCCGCGGCGGCGCGGTCGGCGGAGGGCAGCAGCACCGCGAACTCGTCGCCACCGAGCCGGGCCACCGTCTCGCCGTCCCCACGGCCGTCCTCCAGACGCTGCGCGACCTGGCACAGCAACCGGTCGGCGGCGTTCGGGCCGATCGTGTCGTTGACCAGCTTGAAGTCGTCGATGTCGATCAGCAGGACGGTGGCGGGGCGATCCGTCTCCAGCCGGCCGTCGAGCACGACCCCGAAGCCCGTACGGTTGCGCAGGCCGGTCAGCGAGTCGGTCAGCGCCAGCCGCTCGATGTGCGCCTGCTGGCGGCGGATGACGGTCAGCGCCTCGTCCTTCGCCCGCAGACCCGCCATCTGCCGGACGACCACGAACGCCGTGATCAGCATGGCCCCGACCAGCACCCGGCGGCCGTGGGGATCGAGGCCGCGGGCCGAGACGGCGACCAGCCCCGCCGAGCCGGCCAGGGTCAGGAACAGCACCGGGTCGGCGAACGACCACCGTGGCCGGGTCGCCGTGCCGGTCCCCTCCGGACGGGCCAGGACCACGCTCTGCCGGTACGCCGCCAGGCAGATCGCCAGAGCGATGAGCGGATAACCGAGCACCGAGAGGATCAACATCCCGGTGCTCGACCCGGTCAGGAACAGCACCACCGCGGCCAGCGCCACCAAGGGAGCCGCCGCGAGCAGGCCCAGCGCTCCCGGATCGACCCGGCCCAGCGGGCTGACCGCGGCCCGGCCGAAGACCACGAGCTGGAGCAGGCAACCGACGCCGATGAGCCCGGCGGTCCAGCGGCTGGACAGGTCGGCTCCCGGCGGCGCCTGCTGCACCACGAGATAGCCGCACAGCAGCAGGCCGGCGCCGGCGACCGCGGCCCCGTCGAGCGCCAGCCGCAGCCAGTCGACGGTTCGGCGCCGGCCCAGCGGCGCGTGCCGGAAGGCCAGCAGCGCCAGGGCCACACTGAACAGGTTGGGCAGAGCCTCGTACACCTGCATGCCACCGGCGCCGACCGCGATGCCCACGCCGGCGCCCACCATGCTCAGCAAAAGGCAGAAGACGGAGTACGTCCAGAGCCGCCAGAAGTCACGGATGTCCCGCGGCGCCCGCTCCGATCGTGCGGTGTCCCGGCAGGCGGCGGTCGCGGCGGCGGCCACCACGGCGCCACCCAGATGTCCCAGGACCCAGCCGCCGTGATGCTCCAGCGGGACAGCCGCCACCGCCAGCACCATGCCGCCCGCCGCCACCACGACCGGCCGGACCCGGGCGCCCTTCACCGGACCCCACCCGAACCCTGTGCCGCAGCCATGTCCACTCCCGTCGGCGTCCGTCGGCGGCGATCACGCGCGGTTCGTGCTCGTCCCCACCGGTGAGATCGGCCGGTCCCCGAGGGGACTGAGCTGTTGCGTCCGTGGTGACATGACCCGACGCCGCGGGACGGCGTGACGCACGAGCCTGATCAGTCCGGTGGGCGCAGCTCGCCGGAGCCCCGGCGGATCAGGGTGGTGGGGATCCAGTGCTCGGCCGGTGGGCCGGTGTGGCCGTCGATGCGGCGGAACAGGGCCAGCGCCGCGGTGCGGCCCATCGCCGCCGGGTCCTGGGCGATCACGGTGATCGCCGGGTCGAGCAGGTCGGCCAGGGGGAAGTCGTCGAAACCGACCAGGGCCACGGTGCGGTGCAGACCGAGGCGGCGCAGGGCCCGGACCGCGCCGATCGTGATCGCGTTCTGCGCGGTGAACAGGGCCGTCGGCGGGTCGGGGCGGTGGAACAGCTCCAGCACCCGGCTCTCGGCCAGCGCCTCGGAGCTGAGGTCGCCGACGACCAGCCGCTCGTCGGGGGTCAGGCCGGCTTCCTGCAGACCGGCCAGGAAGCCGTCCCGGCGGAGCCGGGCCGTGGGGATCCGGATGTGGTCGCTCAGGCACGCGATCCGGCGATGGCCGTGGGCGATCAGGTGCCGGGTGGCCTCGGTGGCGCCCAGGACGTTGGTGGCCAGCACGGTGTCGCCGGGGAAACCGTGGCCCGGCCGGTCGACGAACACGACCGGCGTGTCCACCCGCAACTCCGACGCCAGGTAGCTCTGGTCGGGGCTGACCGTCGCCATGATCAGGCCGTCGGCGCGGCGCATGGTGATGCCGCGGGCCAGCTCGCGTTCCCGGTTCGAGCACTCGTCGAGGTTGCCGGTGATCACCTGCACGCCACGGGCACGGGCCTCGTCGTCGACGGCCCGGTGCAGGGTGGCGAAGAACGGATTGCCGACGTCCTTGAGCAGCAGGGCGATCATCTCGGTACGCCGATCACTGCGCCGCAGGGTGCTGGCGCCGATGTCGGGGCTGTAGTTGAGCAGCTCGATCGCGCTGCGGACCTGGGCGACCAGCACGGGGGAGACGTTTTCCTCGTTGTTGACGACCCGCGACACCGTCTTGAGGCTGACGCCCGCGATCCTGGCGACGTCGTTCATCGTGGGCCGGCCGCTGCCCCGCCCGCGGGACGTCCGTTCCGGTGCCACAGTGCTCCCCGTCCCCCGTGCTGCCGACCGGGTAAAGAGTAGAGGCAGCCCGGGAACGGGACAACGATGTCAGCACGGCATAATCATCGAACCGCTTCGCTGACCACGGCAAACAAAGCTGACTGAAACAATCTGTTGACAACGATGGGCGGCTCACGTTCACTCCCTTGACAACGTTGTCAGGGACACGAGTCCCGCCCCCTGCTGACCTTTGTCGTGACCCAGGAGCCCCACACCAGATGACGAAGGCCGACAACTCCGAGACCGTGCGCATCGACGGGTGGATTCCGCCGTACGCGCCGGGTAGGACCTACGGCGCCGCCGCCGGCCCCGGCCACCCGGACGGGTCACCGCCGCGCCGCTCCGGTCGCCCGCTGCTCGTGCTCGCCGCCGCGACCGGCCTCGCCGTGATCGCCTACGGCATCGCCGCGGCCGTGGTGCTCGGCACCGAGTCGCCGCGACTGCCGGAGCATGCGCTCCCGGGCGCCGAGTGGTCGCCGGGCCTGGCGACGCCGCCGGTGTCGGTGCTGCCGTCCCCGCCCGCCGAGGCGGTCGTGCCGACCCGGGAGATCCGTGAGGCCGGGGTGACGAGCACCACCCGGCCCGGCCACGGTGCGGCCACCCCGAGCCGTACGGCCAGTCCTTCGCCGTCGGCGGACCCGGCCTTCATCGTGGGCCGCACCGTCGGGATCGGGGTGACCGGCCTGAGCGGGCAGCGGCTGCGCAACCACGACTTCGTCGCCCGCGTCGAGGCGGACAGCGCCGCCAAGGGTCCGAGCGGGCGCTTCACGGTACGGCAGGGGCTCGCCGACGCCCGCTGCGTGTCCTTCGAGTCGGCCGAGTTCCCCGGCTTCTACCTGCGGCACCGCAACTACGTCCTGCTGCTGGAGCGGGCCGACCCGAGCGCTCTCTACCTGTCCGACGCCACGTTCTGCCCGGAGGCGTCGGGCGGAGGGTTCGCGCTGCGCTCGGTGAACTTCCCCGACCACCGCCTGGTCGTGGCCGACGGCTCGGTACGGCTCGTGCGGACACCGGCCGGGCAGGCGACCACGTTCCGGGCCCTGCCGCCACTCTGACCGCTCCGCGTACACCGCCGGCGCCGCCCCACCCCCGGCCGCGCCGGCCGACTCGCGGGCCCGATCCGATCGAACGGACATCCACCATGCCCCTCACCTCGGCGGACATCCAGAACGTGGAGTTCCACGACCCCAGGCCGGGTGAACGCGGCTACGACAGGGAACAGGTCGACGCGTTCCTCGGGGTGGCCGAGCGGGCGTTCACCCGCCTCAACGGCCAGAACCGGGCGCTGCGCGAACGGCTCCGCAACGCCGGCCCCGAGCAGGAGGCGGCCGGCGTCGCCGCCGAACTGGACCGCCTCCGCGCCGAGCAGGCCCGCGCCGAGCAACAGGCCCGCACGCTGAGCGCCGAACTCGCCCGCGCCCGGGAGGTCCAGCGGCCGTCGGAGACGAACGACCGGGTGCTGGCGGTCGCCCGCAGGCACGCCGACGACCACCTGCGCGAGGCCGAGGAGAAGGCGCGGGCCCTGCTGGACACCGCCCGCGCCAAGGCCGACCAGGTGACGAGCGACGCCCAGCTGCGGGCCGCCACCATCGACAGCGACGCCCGGCACCGGCACGCCACCGCGGTGCACGGCCTGGCCGGGGAACGGGCCGCCGCCCTGGCCGAGATCGACCGCCTGACCGAGCTGCTGCGCGACCGCCACGCCGGCCTGCGGGACCTGATCGAGAGCCGGTTGGACGAACTCGGCTGACCGCCGCCCCGGCCCGGAGGTATCAGCGCCCCCGGCCGGGCCCTCCGGGAGTGGACCTCGCGGGCGGACGCCCGCTTCCACCGCCCTGCTGAGGGAGCGCCATGGACATCGTCGGGACCGCCGAGATCCTGATCGGATCGCCCTACCTGTACCTGCTGGTGTTCGGCGTGACGATGTTCGACGCGGTCCTGCCGATCCTGCCGTCGGAGGTGCTCATGGTCGCGGTCGGCGTGTTCGCCACCACCGGCCGGCCGTCGTGGGCGGGGGTGCTCGTGTCCGCCACCACCGGCATGGTCGCCGGTGATCATGTGGCCTACCGGACCGGCCGATGGCTCGTCCACCGGCGACCGGCCGCCCGGGTGGCCACCGCAGCGGCCCGGATGGCCGGGCCGCCGCAGCGGCGGGGCGGGTCCCTCATCGTCCTCGGGCGGTTCCTGCCCGGCGGGCGCGTCGCGATCAACGCCGCCTGTGGCGCGGCCGGCTTCCCGATGACGCGGTTCCTGCTGTTCGCGGCGGCCGGTGATGCGCTGTGGGCGGGCTATGCGCTGACGCTCGGCGCCGCCGGAGGGGTGGCGTTCGGCGCCGATCCCCGGGCGGGTGTCGCCGTGGGGCTGGGGTTCGCGCTCCTGTTCACCGGTGCGGCGCGCCTGTGGCCGGTGCTGCGACGGTGCCGCCGGATTCGGGGACGGTGGTCACGGGCGGTGCGCGCCTGTGGTCGGCGTTGCGACGGTGCCGCCGGATTCGGGGACGGTGGTCATGGGCGGTGCGCGCCTTTCGCCGGCGCTGCGACAACGTCGCCGGACTCGGGGACGGTTGTCATGGGCGGTGCGCGCCGGGGGCCTCTTGCGCGAGTGGGGGCCCGTTCGGCCGTACCCGATGGTCGGATCTTGGGCGAAGCCCCAGGTCGGAGACCTGGCCGAGATGGCGCAGCTTGTCGGGGTTGACCACGGACCGGGCCGCCCGGACCCGGCCGTCGGTGATGTCGAGGGACATCACCGCGACGACGCGGCCGGCGGCGTCGTGCAGGACCCCGCCCGGGCGGCCGTTCACCCGCGCCGGGCGCAGCGTGACGCCGAGCCGGCGGAAGCGGCGGAACAGGCCGGCCAGCAGGCGCGCGATCGCCAGGCGGCCGGTCGGCGGGGTGGCGAGCGTCTGCGCCTTGCCGCCGCCGTCGCCGATCAGGACGACGTCCGGGGCCAGCATCGCCATCAGCGTGTCGATGTCGCCACCGGCCGCGGCCGCGAAGAACCGGTCGGCGAGCGCCGCGGCCTCGGCCTGCCGGGCCGGCGAGTCGTCCGGCTGCGGTGAGCCGGCGTGGACGCGCTGCCGGGCGCGGGCGAAGATCTGCCGGCAGTTCGCCTCCGACCTGCCGACCAGGACGGCGACCTCCGGATATCCGTATCCGAAGACCTCGCGCAGCATGAACACCGCCCGCTCGACCGGCGCCAGCGCCTCCAGCATGACCAGGAACGCCATCGACAGCGAGTCGGCCAGCTCGGCGTGCTCGGCCGGACCCGGTCCGGCGGCCGGGGCCACCAGCGGCTCCGGCAGCCACGCGCCGACGTACGTCTCGCGGCGCACCCGTGCCGAGCCGAGGTGGTTGATGCCGAGCCGGGTCACCGCCGTCGTCAGGTAGGCCTTCAGGTTCGTCACCGCGGTGCCCGCCCGGCGTGCCTTGACCAGGCCGAGCATGGCGTCCTGCACGATGTCCTCGGCGTCGCCGACCGAGCCGGTCATGCCGTACGCGATGGAGAACAGCAGCGGCCGGTAACCGGCCGCCGCCGTCTCGTCCGATGACGTCACGCGAACTGGCCGGGCTGGTACCAGCCGGCCGGCTGCTGGACGATCACATTGATCCTGTTGAACGCATTGATTACTGCAATTGACGCGACAAGTGCAGTCAACATGTTCTCGTCATAGTGTTTCGCAGCGTTCGCCCACACCTCGTCCGGCACGCCGCCGGCGCCGTCGGCGATCCGGGTGCCGTGCTCGGTCAGCTCCAGGGCGGCCCGCTCGGCGTCGGTGAAGACCGTCGCCTCCCGCCACGCCGCCACCAGGTGCAGGCGCTGCGCGGTCTCCCCGGCGGCCGCGGCTTCCTTGGTGTGCATGTCGACACAGAACCCGCAGCCGTTGATCTGGCTGGCCCGCAGCAGCACCAGCTCCCGTGTCGAGTCCGGCAGCCCCGCCTCCTTCGCCGCTCTCCCGGCGGCGGTGAAGTGCTTCAGGATCTTCCCGGCGACCGGGTTGGCGAACAGGTCGAGACGAGCTTCCATGGCGAATTCCTCCGTCGTGTTTCGGTCCTCGCCTCTCAGACAGAACAGCCGGCGGATCTGTGACAGCATCGGAAACCGTGCGGACCGTGGAATTGGTGCTCGACGACACACTTGACACCGCGGTACGCGAGCTGTGGCGGATTCTGCGGGCCGCCGGGCTGCGCAGCCTGGCCACACACACGCACCCCAGCAACCGGCCGCACATCACCCTCGCCGCCGCCGAGTCCCTGGAGGCGCTGCCGGCGGTGCGCCTGCCGGTGCCGGTACGCCTCGGGCCGGTCCGGATGCTCGGGCGTGCCCTGGTCCGGCCGGCCGACTCGCCGCGGCTGCGGGAACTGCAGGCCGGCGTGTGGCGGGCGCTGGACGCGACGAACCCGCTGCACGCGCCGGACGTCTGGGAGCCACACGTGAGCCTCGCCCTCAACCTGCCCGACCGGCAGCGGGCCGACGCCCTGGCCCTGCTCGCCGGGATCCCGGCGATCTCCGGCCACGCCGTCGCGGCCCGCTCCTACGACACCTCGACGCGCACGGTCACCGAGCTGGGCGCAGGGCGCTGACCAGGCGGGGGAGCGCTGCGTGGTCCGGTCGGCACGCTCCGGGGCGGCGGAACGGTGATCATGCTCGTACATTCGGCTGATGAGTGTCGAGGCATGGCTGCGTGAGCGCGGCACCGAGACGATCCAGCATCCGGGTGGCACCCTCTACGCGCACCTCTGCCGGGTCCGGGACCGTCTGGCCGCCCTCGGGCACGACGCCGACGTGCAGGCCGCCGGTCTGACCCACGCGGCGTACGGCACCGACGGGTTCGATCTGGCGCTGCTGTTCTGGCGCGAGCGGGACACCCTGCGGGAGCTGGTCGGCCCGAACGCGGAGGAGCTGGTCTACTTCTACGGGGCGTGCGACCGCGACCGGTCCTGGCCCGGCCTGGCCGACACGCACCGGATCGTCGACCGGTTCACCGGGGCCGCGGTCCGTCTCGCCGACTGGCAGATCACCCCGTTCGTCGATCTGAGCATCGTCAACGAGCTGGACGTGCTGGAGCACGACCCGGCACTGCTGGCCGAGCACCGCGACTACTTCACCGGGCTGTTCGACGCGTGGTCGCCGGTCACCTCACCGGCCGTCGTCACCGAGGCCCGCCGCGTGCTGGCCCGCTGACCTCAGCTCAGGGCGATCGGGCCTCCGGCCGGGGCGATGGGGCTTCCGGCCGGGGCGATGGGGCTTCCGGTCAGGGCGACCGGGCTTCCGGCCGGGCTATCGGGCTTCAGGTCAGCACGATCGGGTCGAAGACGCGGGCGAAGTCGCACTGCTCCTCGGCGGTGTCGAAACCGACGTAGTAGTGCAGGCGCTCGTAGTCGGCGTCGCTCGGGAAGACCAGGGAGCTGCCGGCCACCTCCTGCAGCGCCTCGCGGTCGTCGCCGGACAGCTCGGCGGCGTCCTTGCGGATCCGCTCACGGGCGGCCGGGACCGGGCAGACGTAGTTGATGTACGAGGCCAGCGAGGCGGCGTTCTCCACCTCGTAGAAGAAGTCGATGAGCATCAGGGCGTCCACCGGATTGGCGGCGGTGATCGGGATGGCCAGGTTGTCCGTCCAGATCGTGCCGCCCTCCTGCGGGATCACGAACGTGAGGTTCGTACCGTCGCTCATGTTCTTCTGGAAGATGTCGCCGGACCAGGCCTGCGAGATCCAGATCTCGCCCTTGCCGAGAGCGTCGAGGTAGTCCTGCTCGTAGTAGTTGCGCACGAGCCCCGCGTCCTTCTGCTCCTGGAGCTTCGCCGCGGCCTTCGTCCACTCGGCCTCGCCGGACCCGGCCGGTGTCAGGCCGGCCGCCAGCAGGCCGAAGTCGGCCAGCTCGCTGACGTCGGACATCATGCCGACCTTGCCCTTGAACGGCGGGTCCCACAGGTCGGCCAGCCTGGTGATCGGCCGCTTGATCCGCGCCGGGTCGTACGCGATGCCGGTGATCCCGGACGCCCACGGCACGCTGAACACGTTCGCCGGATCGAACGACTCCCTGAGAGCCCGCCGGCCCGGAGCGCCGGTCATCGTCCCGAATCGACGCGGGCTCGTTCCCGGAGTACGTAGTTCACATGCGCCCGCACGATGTACGGGAAGTCGTGTTGGAGCGCGCGCTGGATCAGCACCGGGCTCTTCCCGAGTATCGCGATCTTGCCGACGATGGCGCCGTACAGGTTGTCGTCCGGCCGTACGCAGACACCGAAATCGGGCGCCGGCGGATTGATCCGGGCGGGGTCGCGGCTCTGCATGTCGCCCTCGTGGACCATGTGTCCTCCGCGTTCTCGCGATCGATCGGATCTGTTCGACGCTATGAACGATGGGACCGCCGGTCCATGACGGGGTCAGGCAGCACCATGACACATCGGTGGCGGGTTCCGGTCACGGCCGTCCGGGCCTGGTGCCGGCCGCGTCCCCGACTACCCTGGCAACGATCTCTCGGGTGTCGATGAAGGGTGTCGTCGGGTGGCCGTCGAGGTTGCGGTCGTCGACCCGTTGCCGATCTTCTGCCATGGTGCGGTGGGAATCCTCACCCGAGCCGGGCACACGGTCCGGACCCCCGGCGACGTGGTGACCTGGGCACGCCGGACCCCCGAGGCGCTGATCCTGCTCACTGTCCTGTCGGACGCTGACTGGACGGTTCTCGAACGGCTGACCGGCGAGCCGATCCGCCATCCGGTCATCGCGGTGGTCGATGCGGGCATGGAGACCCTGGGCGTACGCGCGGTACGTGCCGGCGCCCGCTCGGTCGTTCTGCGGCAATCCGACGCCGCGGCCCTCATCCGGGCCGTCGTGGCGACACTCGACGGTCAATCGGTGCTGCCGGCCTCGGTCACCGCCGCGCTGGCGGCCGGCCGAGCCGCCGGGCCGGCCTCCGCCGCGGCCGTGACCGAGCAGCAGATCTCCTGGCTGCGAGCGCTTGCGGCCGGAAGCACCGTCGCCGACCTGGCCGGCCGGAGCGGCTATTCCGAGCGGGCGATGTTCCGGCTCCTGCGGGTGGTGTACCGGGAACTTCAGGCCGGCAGCCGGGTCGAGGCCCTGATCCGGGCGAAGGAACTGGGCTGGCTGTAGCGGGCCTCGACCGTGCCGGGTCCGGTCACCGAGGGGCGTGGTCGTTGTTGCCGGCGGCCGCTGCCCGCAGCACCTCCAGATCGGCCGCGCTGATGTCCGGCGCCAGAAGACCGAGCATGCCGTGCAGTCTCTCGACGAGCCGGGGGGCGGGCGCGGGCACCGCCTTGCGGGCGAGCCCGAAGGCTTCGACGGCGGCGTCGAGGGGCACTCCCCGCAGCGCGCGTTCACCGGCGAGGGCGAGCCCCTCGAACTCCGCGGCGGAGTAGTCGCGGGGGTCGTCCCGGCGACGCTCCGCGGATTGCCGGCGCAGTGCGGTGAACGAATCTCTGGCCACATCGCGCCGGCCGAGCCGGAAGGCAGTCAGGGCGTTGAGGCCGAGGACGACCAGTGCCTGACCGTCCCGGCGGAGTCGCATCGCGCCGTCAAGGAACCCGGCCGCGTCGTCGAGCCGCCCGACAGCGAGGAAGACCCAGCCGAGGGTCGTGCGTGCCTGCAGGACCGTGGCGGCGTCGTAGAGTTCCAGCGCCTTCGACACGGCCTGCCGGGCGAGACGCTCCGCCTGTTCGTAGTCGCCGCGGTCGGCCGCGAGATCGGCCTGCGCGTCCAGCAACTGTGCCCGGAGCAGGGGACGATGCTCCTCGAAACGCCGGGTCAGCTCGACGGCCTCCGCCATCAAAGCGGCCGGCTCCCTGGGGCTCTTCAGTTCGGAGTGCCAGCGAGCCAGACGAATGGCATACCGCACCGCCTGCGGATCCTTCTCGTCAAGGGCGATGCTGAGTGCCTCGCGGCCGAGACGGATGGCTCCGGCGTGGTCACCCCAGTGCCGGCAGCAGTCCGCCAGTCCCGCCTTCGCGGCCATCCGCCCCCGCGGGAGTTCGAGTTCCTCGGCGATCCCGAGCGCCGTGGCGAAGTGCTCGTGCGAGCGGACGAACTCGCTGTCCTGCCAGTGCAGATCGGCGAGGTTGAGATAGACGCTGCTGAGTCCCTCCAACTGCCGGTCCGTCCTGCTCGCCTCAGCTCTGGCCCGGTCGAACGCCTCCGAGGCCTCGGCCTTGCGACCCTGTGTCAGGTAGAGCCAGCCGAGGTCGTTGGCGTTGCGCATCTCCTCGTCGGCATCGGCCAGCTGGCCGGCCACCTTGGCCCGATACGGCGTCAGAAGCTCGGTGCACCGCAGGCGGGCCAGGGCCGGGTCGAGTTGTTCGATCAGTTCGAACGCCGCATCCCAGACCTCTGCTCTGGTCCAGGCGTCGAGCGCTGCGAAGTGCGGCTCGAGATCCTCGACCCTGCGTGCCTGTTGCGTGGATTCGTGGAGGAGGCCGGTGAGAATTTCGGCGGCGGGCTCCAGCAGCGCGGTCGTCCCGTCCGGAACGCTGTCCATGGCCTTGTGGATCTCGGCGTTCGGCACGAGATACCGGCGTTCACCGGAGAGACGGTCTGGGCCTACCGCTACCACCCGGGCGTCGACCAGCGACGTCAGGGCGGCGCCGACGGCGTCCGGCGGTGCCGTGCCGTCGAGCAGGGTGGCCAGCAGGGTGCGGGAGACCGGGATGCCGAAGGACACCAGACCGGCCACCACCCGCCGTTCGGTGGCGTCCAGCGACTGGATGATGTGCTGGGCCAGCACGGCTTCGACATGGTCCGGGCGCTGTGCCAGCCGTCTCGCCAGCGCTTTCGCCGTGAGCTGGTTCCCCGGAAGGCTCAACGCCGAGCAGAACAGCTCCGCGAGCCGCGGGACACCGTGCAGAACCGCGTGCAGGTCGAGGTGCTCGACGTCGCCTGCCCGGACCCGGCCGGTGCTCTCCAGGCGGCTCAGATACTCCCGGAAGTGCTGCGGGTCCAGGTGGTTCACGGCGATGCGCACCAGGGCCCGTGGCCACGGTTGCCGGCTGCGCCGTTCGGGGACCGTGACGAAGGCGAGCACGATCTTGACCGGGCGTGGCCGGCGCTCGGCCACGATGCTCAGGGCCTCCTCGAAACTCATGTTCCGCAGGTGTTGCTGCGCATGGTCGACGAGCCACTGCGCGTTGTCGACCCAGATGACGAGCGGCTCCGCCCGGGGATCCTCCAGAACCGCGGTGAGGCGGCTGAGCGGGTCGTGCAACCCCCGGATCGGAACGTGCCGGCCCTCCAGCGCCTCCAGCAGCCGGTTGACGCTGAGGTCGCTGCGCGGGGTCAGCTCGATGCGCCGGACGGCGCCCGCCTCGTCCCGGCCCGTGCGCCGGAGGACATCGCGCACCAGCACCGTCTTCCCGACGCCGGGCTCGCCGTGCACCATGATCACGGCGGAGCGGTCACCGGCCAGCGCTCTCTCCAGCCGGTTGCTCTCGGTGTGCTGGTTGACGACCCGCTCGCCGGACCTCGCCGGTTCCGCCTCGGCCGGGCCGGTGCTGATCAGCGCCTTCAGATCGGCGACGGGCACCAGCGCCAGCTGGGGAATCGTGGACGCCGGCGACTCCGGGGACCGATCGGCCCCCGGGCGGCGGAACCAGACGAGGAACAGCACGAGCGCGGGGATGATCGTGGCGAACCAGCTGCCCCGCTCGACCCAGTCCCAGGCGCCGCCGCCGTACCGCTTCTCCAGCGTGTCCCACAGCGCCAGCGGCCAGGTCAGCAGGAGCGCGACCAGAGCCGGGACGCCGAGGACCGCCGCGCGTGTCCACCACTGCCGCCCGCTCACCGGCCCATCATGACCTTCGATGGCGGGGGCGGGGATCGGCGGTGACGGCACCGATTCTGTCGTGGATCCGACGTTGCGGTGCGCCGCCGGTTGTGAGCGGGAGCCCGGGACGGCGGTGGCGGCCGCCGCCCCGGGTGGCCGGGCAGCCCGTCAGGTGGCCGGGCGGTTTAGGCGGCGGTAGACCGGGGCCAGACGTTTGTGCAGGTCCTGATAGATGTCGTAGATCTCGAGGTAACGGTCGTGGTCCGGGCCGGGGGTGTAGACGTGGTCGTTGCGGGTCAGGGCCGGGATGTCGTCGAAGGAGATCAGGCCCGCGCCGACGGCGCCGATCCAGCCGGCGCCGCGGGCGTTGACGGTGACCGGGTTGGCGTCGCGGCGGATCTCGATGCCCAGGACGTCGCTGAAGATCTGGCACCACGAGTCGGAGCGGGCCGCGCCGCCGGTGATCACCATCGACCGGACCGGCGTGCCGAGGAATTTGTCGACCGCCGTGGCCAGCCAGCGGGTGTTCAGGGCGACCCCCTCGAAGACGGCCCGCAGCAGGTCCGAGCGGGTGGTGTCGAGGGAGATGTTCAGGAACGCGGCACGCAGGTTCGGGTCGTCCACGGGGGCGCGTTCGCCGTACAGCCAAGGGGTGTAGATGACGCCGTTGGCGCCGGCCGGGACCGACGGGATGATCTTGTCGAAGGCGTCGAAGATGGTGCCCTCGTCGCGGCTCACGTGGCCGGCGCTGACGATCGGGTCGTCGTATTCGACGATCTTGTCGCGCAGCCAGGTCAGGTTGGCGCCGGCGGTGGCCTGCAGCGCCGTCATCAGGTAACGGTCCGGGATCGCGCACGGGATCGACGCGATGCCGGTGAGCACGTCGGTCTTCTTGCGCGGCACGTGCGCCGCGATCCACGACGAGGTGCCCAGGTAGAGATGGGTCTCGTTGTCGCCGATGGTGCCGGCCCCGATCGCCGCCGCGGTGTTGTCGATCGCCCCGGCCACGACCTGCACCGACCGGGGGAGACCGAGGTGATCGGCAGCATGGGGGGCCAGTGTGCCGATCACCTCGGTGCAGGCCACGATCGGCGGGAACTTGTCCGCATCGATTCCACTGGCGGCGACCAACGCGGGGGAGTACCGGATGGATGGGGCCTTCCGGTTGTCCGTCACCCACGAGGTCAGGATCGAGTCGACAGTCGCCACCGTGCGGCCGGTCAACTTCAGATTGATCCAATCGAGGACGTTGAGAAAGGTTTTGGTCTTTCTGTACACGTCGGGCATCTCGTCCCGGACGAGCAGCATGTGCGCAGCCGGGTCCTTTCCGGTCACCGACGGCATTCCACCGGTCAGCCGCAGCCAGCGGGCGATCTTCAGGACCGAGATGCCGTCGTACGCCGGAAAGCCGCCGAACTGCCTGCGCAGGTGCGGTGCTCCGCGCATGTCGAGCCAGCTGATGCACCTGGTCAGCGGCTCACCGGCGGCGTCCACCGCGATCGTGCCCTCGCCCTGGGTCGACGAGCAGATGGTCGTCACCGCCCGCACGTGGTCCGGAAGCTCCCGGCCGAGGTCGGCGACGACCTCGGCCAGCGCGTCCCACCAGGCGACCGGGTCCTGCTCGGCGCCGCCGCCGGGCAGCACCACGAGCGGGACCGGCCGCTCGGCCCAGCCGGTCACCGTGCCGTCGGCCGCGACGAGGGCGGCCTTCATCCCCGACGTGCCGAGGTCGATCGCCAGGATCTGCGGCGGG
Organism: Actinoplanes philippinensis; assembly: GCF_900113015.1. Lineage (GTDB taxonomy): Bacteria > Actinomycetota > Actinomycetes > Mycobacteriales > Micromonosporaceae > Actinoplanes > Actinoplanes philippinensis. Next base: position 65,650 of record NZ_FONV01000016.1, on the reverse strand, counting down.
ATCGCGCTGTTTGCCACCGGCGCCAACGTCAGACCCCTTCGACCAGCGCGAAGACCTGGTCGAACCGGGACAGCGCGTCGTCGATGACCTCGTCGGTGTCGGCCATCGACGTGTACATCCGCGACCCGGCCAGCGTGATGATGCCGTGCGCGGCGTAGGCGGCGCCCATCTGCTCCATCAGCGTCTTGCGGCCCTTGTTCTCCTTGAACAGCTTGACCGGGTTGCGCATGTCGAGCATCAGCACGCCGCTGGACTCCAGGTGCACGATCGAGCCCTGGTTGTACGCGACGTACGGCAGCCCGTACTTGTCGATCAGCCTCTGCAGGCCGCGGGTGAGCCGGTCGCCCGCCTTCCCGGCGATCACCGGGGCGTTGGTGCGGGCCATCTCCTTGATCGCGAAGTAGCCGGCCGCGCAGGACAGCGGGTTCGCCGACAGGGTGCCGCCGACCTGGATGTGCGCGCCGTGCTTGCCGTCGAGCCCGGAGCCGAACACCGCCATGATGTCGGCCCGGCCGCCCACCCCACCGGCCATCGGGTAGCCGCCGGAGACCGCCTTGCCGAAGACGGTCAGGTCGGGCGTGACCCCGAAGTAGCCGGCCGCGCCGCCCATCCCGGTCCGGAACCCGGTCACCACCTCGTCGAAGATCAGCAGCGCGCCGAACTCGTCGCACAGCTTGCGGACCTTCTCGTTGTAGTCCTTCGGGACCGGGCGGGTGCCGGACTCCGGCCCGAGCGGCTCCACGATGACGGCGGCGGTGCCACCACGCAGCCGGTTCTCGACCAGCTTGCGCTTGAGCGTGCCGAGGTCGTGCGGGAATGCCTCCCGGGTCCGGCCGGTGGCGCCGAACGGGATGCCCTTGGCGTTCATCCGGAACGAGCCGGGCACCCGCAGGCCGTACACCACGGTGTCGGACCAGCCGTGATAGGCCCCGCCGACCTTGATCACCATCTTCTTCTTGGTGTACGCCCGGGCGGCGCGCACCGCGGCCATGACGGCCTCGGTGCCGGAACCCAGCGACCGGTACATCTCGATGTGCGGCATGTACTGGTGGATGATCTCGGCGAGCTTCAGCTCGTACTCGTGGAACAGGCCGGTGACCGGCCCGGACTGCTTGATCACCTCGGCCACGGCGTCGTTGACCGGCGCGTAGTTGCTGCCCAGGATCGTCGGGCCGCCGGCCTGCAGGAAGTCGATGTAGACGTTGCCGTCCCGGTCGGTCAGGTACGCGCCCTCGGCCTTCTCGATGGCCAGCGGGAACGGATAGTTGAACGCCAGGTTGTGCTGCACCCCGCCGGGAATGCGCTTCTTGGCCCGCTCGGTGATCTCCTTGGAGGCCGTGCACTTGGTGTCGAAGTAGTTCAGCGTGTCCAGCAGCGCGTCGTGACGCAGCCCGCGCAGCGGCTGGGCGACCAGGGCCTTGAGCCGGCGCATCGTGTCGTCCACGTCGAGATACTCGCTGATCGAGTAGCCCAGATCGGCCGATTCCGCCGATTCCGCCGGGGTCTCGACGGCCGCGCTGGTCGGCAGCTCCTCGTCCTCGGGCACCCGGACCGGCTCGACGGCCTCGGTGATCTGCGCGGCGATCCGCTTCTCGTCCTTGCGGAGCTTGCTGAACGCGATCTCCCGGATCGTGTCCGGAATCGTGTAGACCTTGCCGGCCTCCGAGGTGAGCGCCATCAGGTAGGCGATCGACACCTTCTCCAGCAGCGCCATGTTGAACACCGCCCGGTCCGGGTCGGTGCCCAGCGCCACCACGCCGTGGTTGGCGATGATGAACGCGTTGTCGCCGCTCGCCACCTTCTTCTGCACGTTCTTGGCCAGGAAGCCGGTGCCGGACGGCGCGTAGTCGATGATCGCCACCTCCTTGCCGAGGAAGCGGACCTGCTCGTCGGTGAGCGCCGGGATCGGCTTGCGCAGGAAGGCGAGCGCGGAGGCGTACGGCTGATGGGTGTGCACGATCGCGTTGACGTCGGGGCGCTCACGGTAGATGTTGGCGTGCATGCCGCACTCGATCGACGGGACCAGGCCGCCGGCGCCGCCCGGGTCGGGCACGTGCTTGCCGTTGAAGTCGACGATGCAGATGTCCTCCACCCGCATCCTGTCGTAGTCGTAGTTGCTCGGCGTCACCGCGTACAGCTCATGACCGGGGATGCGGACCGAGACGTTGCCCTCGGTCGCCTTAAGGTAACCGCGGTCGAGCATCGTCCGGCACATGTCGACGACGTGCTGACGGGAAAGGCGATGTTTCACGGCGGATCCTCAGGTCGCGGGGGACTTACCCGAACCATCGTCGTCCGGCTTCCCGATCGAAGCATCGTCGGCGAACCAGTAAGAATGAGCGGGTGACTTATCACGACGTGACAAATTCGCCCTGGCTCCACCTGCCGGCGGATCTGGCCGTCGCCATGCGGCCCCGCCTGCCCGCTGCCGTCGCCGCGATCGTCACCGCGGTCGGCGAGAGCAGCGAGGCGGCCGGCGAGAAATTCGAGCGCGACGTGCGTACCGCCGTGCAGGTCGCTCTTGATCGTTTCCTCGATCTCGCCGGGACCGACGAACCCGCGCTGCCGCCCCGCACCCGGGAGGTGTTCGTGGCGCTCGGCGCCGCCGAGGCGCGGGAGAACCGCGGCCCCGAGGCCCTGCTCGCCTCGTTGCGCGTCGCGTCGCGCCTGCTGCTGCGCACCGCCACCCAGGCGCTCGCCGAACAACGGCCGGTCAGCGTCGCCGAGGTCATCGACCTGTCCGACGCCACCAACGCGTTCATCGACGAACTCGCCAACGCCTGCACCGACGGCCTGGCCCGCCAGCTGCGCGAACAGGCCGGCGAAGGCGACCGGCGGCGGCGCCAGCTCGCCGACCTGCTGCTCGCCGGCGGCAGCCCGCCCGACCTGGTGCGACAGGCCGCCGCCGGCATCGGCTGGCCCGCCGTCGACGTGGTCGTGCCGGTGCTGCTGCCACCCGACCAGGCCCGCGACGCCCGGTTCCGCTTCGGCGCCGACGGTGTGGTCGCCGAACGCGGCCGCGACGCCGTGCTGCTGTTGCGCGCCGGCCCGCGCACCGACCGGGCGGCGCTCACCGAAGCCCTCGACGGCAGGGACGCGGTCGTCGGCCCGGCACTGCCGTGGACCGAGGTGCCACAGGCCGTCCGGCTCGCCGAACGCACCGCCGAACTGGCCGCCCGCGGCCGCGAGCCGGTCTTCGTCGACGACCACTTCGCGGCGCTCGCGTTACGCGGCGAGCCCGGAGCCCTCGCCGTCCTCACCGCCCACCGGCTCGCCCCCCTGGCGGGGCTGCGATCGACCCAGCGCGAGGCCTTCCTGCTCACCCTGTCCAGCTGGTTACGGCACTGGGGTTCGCGTACGGCCGTGGCCGCCGAGCTGTTCGTGCATCCCCAGACGGTCAGTTACCGCCTGAACCGCTTACGCGAACTGCTCGGCGACGACCTCGACGACCCCCGCATCCGTTTCGAGCTCCAGCTGGTCCTCACCCACCGCTGACGCTCTGCCCGGACCGGTTGCCGAACGACACCGGTCCACGCGCCGCCCGTGAGGTGCGTCGCGGACGTTCGGCGCTGCATGGATTCGTCTGCGCCATGATCGCGGTCGGATAGGCCGGAGAAAAGATCGCAGTACGTCGGAAAAGTGCGGCGTGGGCCGACGGCAGCGATGAGCCGGCCGCACGCCGAAATGAATTCCGGAATCGTTCGGAGAGATCCGATCGAAGGATCATCAGACGTACGGGGAACGGCTCTCCATGTATTCGATGAGGGCGCTGCCGGAGGCTGCCGTCATCGCCGTCGCCGCGGCACTCTTGATCGCCCAGCCGGGGCCGGGGATCAGGGTGAGCAACTCGTAGGCGAACTTCTTGCCGATGAATCCCTTGCCCGCGGAGCCCACGGCCTGCTCGAGCCAGTAATCCTGAACGCCGAAAGCGTCGGCGACCAGCTTGACCGTCACGAGATCGGCGCCGGTCAACAGTACCGAACTGCCCGGCAGCCAGCCCATCGCTCCGGCCGCCGCCGTGGCGCTGCCAACGATCCTCCATGCTTCCTTACGTGCTTCGTCCAGTGTCGGCATGGCTAATCTCAACCCCGTCTCGGTAGATGGATGGGTTGGTACGCAGCGAATCGTGCACCCGTCGTCGGACATTGATCCGCTTGCGTTCTCTGGTATTGCCTCGGGTGCCCGATGGACTCGATAATAATCACCTCGAATATGATTTCGGAAGGGATGATTGCAAGATCTCTCAGTACATGAGGAATATTTCTTGCAATTCTCGACGAGGTGGACAAAGTGGTGCACGAGTATTTTGATGATCTGGCCGACATGATGATCGATTCGCATGTCCAGGGTGGCCGGGTCAGCCGGCAATTGATCGGTGAGGTGCTTTCCCGGGTCGCCGTCAATACGCCACCCGAGGCGACGCGGGACGAGATCGCGGCCGGCGACATGCTGCGGATCCCGCTGCCGCTCTCCGAGGGCAGTGTCAGCAAGGCCACGGCTGCCCTCCGGGATCAGGGCTTCCTCGAGGACGGGCCGGTCATCCGGGGCGCCGGCCGGCCGTTGACCTCGGTCCGGTTGAGCAAGGAGCACTGGTTCTGCATCGGTGTGCACTTGCGGCAGCGGGCCGGTGTGCCGGTCGACGGGTGGGTCGTCGCCGCGAGGCTCGATGACAGCGAGACCCTGGCGGATGTCCGTCTTGAGATCCCGCAGCCGGCGACGGCGTCGGCCGAGACGCTGACGACCGTCATCGCGGCGGCGATCCGCCGGGCCGTAGCCGCTCCGGCGGTGCGGAGCCGGGCGAGGGGTGGCCGTCTGCCCCTGCTCGGCATAGGCATCGCGGTCAACTGCCCGGTTCGCGGCGGCACGTTGATCGATCGACGCGACGCGACAGGGCTCGGCCATGACCTCGGCGCGGATTTGGCCGAGGCTCTGGGTGCCCCCGTCATCGTGGAGAACGACGCGAACGCACTGGCGATCCGGCAGACATACGGATCGGACATCGAGCATCAGGATTTCGCTCTGGTGCTCGTCGAGGAGGAGGGCATCGGCGCTGCCGTCTCCGTCGGTGGCCGCGTCTATCGGGGCAGTGAGGGTTTCGCGGGCGAACTCGGCCATGTCCGGGTCGACCGCGCCGCGCTGCCGCTGGGCCGGTTCGGCGGGCAGTGCTCGTGCGGCGGTGAGGGCCACGTCGACGCGTACGCGACGCCCCGTTGGATTCGTCAACAGCCGGCGGTCCACGAGTCCGCGGCGTATCTGACGGCCGGCCGGGCGCTCGGCCATGGGCTGACGGCTCTCGTCGGTCTGGTCAACCCGGCCCAGATCATGCTCGTGCTGACGGAACGGCTCGGCAGCCCCGCGCTTCGTGACGTCTACCTGGAGGCGGCGAGGGCCGAGGTCGTCTCGGCATCGGCTTCTTCGCCGGGCGCCGGCGTCCTGCTGACACCCGTCGTCCTCGAGGGACAGATGCTGGCCCGGCGCATCGCCCGGGCGGCCGCCACCCGCGTGCTCATCGAATTCATCGACCACCTGTCCGGTATCGACGGCTGCCTGCCCAAGGACAGGGGCGCCGCGACGCTGACCTCGACTCGCGCCGCCGCAGCGCTGATCACACCGTTCGGTGCGGCTGTCGGCGCCGTGGTGGGCGGGGCGATCGGCTACGCGGCCCACGGTGCGGCCATCGGCCGCGTCGTGGGCCGCGTTCTCGGCGAAGGACGGCGAGCCGCTCCGATACGTGAGACGGAGCCGGCCCGAGTCCAGCCGGGCGACTCCGCCCGGGCCGGCCGCCGTGGCTGGCAACCGCCCTGGCCCGGCTAGGCGATCGAGCCCGGGATAGCGGTGTCCGGAGGGCCGAGCGGATCATCGCGGGGACAGCAGATCGGCTGCCTGCTCGAGGACGCCGGCGTAGTCGTCCGGTGGGATCCTGACGACGAAGACCCTGCCGAGATCCTCCGGAGACGGGTGATCGGCGCGCCAGAACGCGAAGGTGAGCACCAGGCCGTCGTCGTCCCGATAGGCGCGCGCCGACACGTTGTCGACGGTCGGGCCCCAGTCCAGGCAGCGGAAATCGTCTGCCAGGCCCGTCTCGTCGGCGTCGAGGAGCCGGAAGGTCTCCTCGGGTGAGCGGTCCGGGAACGGGTGGGAGCGCACGTCGCCTCGCCGGACCCGGACGGCCTCCGACCTGACGGCGTGACCGAACGCCGGGACGTAGGCCGTGTTGTCGTCGGTGGTCACCCACGTGCCGGCCGCCCACACGTCGACGGTGCGCAGCCAGGGTGGGTCGACGAAGTCGCCGACCTCGATCGCGAAGGTGGCCCGGTCGCCGCATCGTCGCATCATCGAACGGTTAGAGTAACGGCCGTCTTCTCCGGATCACCGACGACACTGGGATCTGCATGTACCGGCTGGCAGCTGTCATCGCCGAGGCCGGGATGCTCCGGGAGCGGGTGGCCCGTTCGGAGCACGGCGTGGTGGCGGAGCTTCGCTGTGGGCTGGCGTTGACGCCGGTCGATGAGGCGCTGTTCGAGGAGCTGGCCGGGTCCGCACGCGGCGGGCCGTTCGCCGAGCCGATGGTCCCGGAGTTCGGCCGGGCGCTGGCCGGGTGGTCCGTGCCGGGACCGCTCGCCTTCGTGCAGGCCGACTTCTTCGGCGGTGACGGGCACCAGGCCGCCGAGGTGTGGCGCGGCGGGGTACGCGAGTGGGGGCCCGCATTCGACGACACGTTCGACGGGCCGCGCGACGGGTGGCCGATCAACGCCGCGCTGGGCCGGCTCGGGGTGCGGCCGAGCGGGCGCACGTACTCATGGGACCCGGGCCGCACGATGGACCTGTTCGACGAGGTCGGGCTCGGTCTCGAACGGGATGTCGACGACTGGCTGGCCTACGGCCGGGCGGGCCGGACACCGGCCGGCCTCGAACGGGCGGCGCACGAGCGGCAGCTGGCGCAGATCCGGCCGGAGCTGGACGGCCGGGCGATCATGGCACTGCTGGGGATCCCGCCGGGCCCGTCGGTCGGCGCGGCGATGCGGCGGCTGCGGCAGCTGAGCCTCGACCGTGGCCCGGTGTCCCGCGCGCAGGCCGAGGCCGACCTGCGCGCGTGGGCCCGGGAGCAGGGCATCGGGTGACCGATCGCCGGCTCAGCGCAGTGCGGAGCGTGCGGTCGGCGACAGGTGGAGACGGTCGGTGGCGGTCACCGCGAAGCGGCTCGGGGGCTCGATCGTGTCGTCGTGGCGGGCGAGCCAGACGAAGGCGTGCTCGCCCTCGCGGACCGGCAGGGCCGGGAAGTCGTTCGCCGCATACTCCGTGGACAGGACCGCCACGGCGCCGGTGGCACGGGCGGCGAACCAGTCGGTGAAGCCGGCGTCGAACGGGTGGTCGCGGAACCAGATCGTCGCGGTGAGGGGCGAGCCGTCGCCGGCTGTCCTGGGGACCGGGACGATCTCCCGGAGCAGGAGAACGTCGTCGGAGTCGAGCATGGTGGCGTTGGCGGCCGGGCCGTGCTCCTTCCACACCGGGCCACTGTAGAACTCCTGCAGGCCGCGACGGCGGACCGCCATGTCGGCGAACCCGCGCAGCCAGACGAAACGGTCGGGACGGTCCAGGTCGCGGAACTGACCGAGCACCGCCATGCCCAGCCGCTCCTGGGACTCGATGAACTCGGCGTCGAACAGGTCGATCAGGTCGTCCCGGCGGCCGGGACGCAACGTGTACTGCCGCAGCTCGACGATCATGAGTTGAGGATCTTCTCCAGGATGCCGGCGATCGTCCGGCGGGCCAGCGCCGCCCGGAACGCCTCGGTGGCCTCGTCGTAGGTGTCGGTCAGGGCCGGCTTGATGCCCGCGCCGACCGGGCACTCCTGATTGGGCTCGGTGCGGTGCAGGGCCAGCAGCGGCTCGGGGGACACCGCGTTCCACACGTCGAGCATGGTGATCTCCTCGGCCGGGCGGGCCAGCGAGAAACCCGCGCCCGCGCCGCGCCGGGACCGGACCAGACCGGCCTTGTGCAGGTCGCCGAGGCTGCGCCGGAGGATCACCGGATTGGTCTTGACGCTCGCCGCGACCTCGTCGGAGGTCAGCCACGGCCGCCCGCGCTGTCGTGCCAGCTCCAGCCACGCCAACGCGTGTGCCGCTATCGTCACCCTGCTGTTCGCCGCCATCGTAACCAACCCTATTACAACAACATCCCGCCCTCAAACGACGCCCTGCGCCACTGCGAACGGAACTCGGATGCCGGCCGGGAACGACTCCGCGGGCCGGAGGGACCAGGACTGCGCGCCCACGATGGGCAGGACGGCCGGGTCCCGACCCCGGCGTGGCGCCGGAGAGCCGGGTGGGGTGGACGCCGTCACGCCGCGGCGGGCTCCCCGGCGACGCGCATGCTGAGCCCGCCGATGTGCTTGGAGCGTTTGGCGTCGTACATCGCGAGGTCGGCCCGGCCGATCAACTCGTCGGTGGTGTCACCCGGGACGGCGTGGGCCACCCCGGCGCTGACGCCGATGGACACCGGTTCGCCGTCGATCATGATCGGCTGCGCCGCCAGGGCCCGCATTCGTGCGCCGACCGCGTCGACGGTGTCCGACGGGCAGACGATGACGAACTCGTCACCGCCGAGCCGATAGACCGGGTCCGCGCCGCGCAGACGCGCGGCGACGGCGATCAGCAGGGAGTCGCCGGCGGCATGGCCGAGCCGGTCGTTGACGGCCTTGAATCCGTCCAGGTCGCAGAAGATCACCGCGATGCCGGCCGGACGGCCGGCGAGCATGCCGGCCAGATCGGTCAGGCAGGCGACCCGGTTCGGCAGTCCGGTGAGCCCGTCGGTGGTGGCGAGCCTCCGCAGACGCTCCTCGGCGCTGCGCCGCTGTGCCGCCAGCCGGGCGATCCGCAACATCACCAGCGGTACGATCCCGGCGGAACCGAGCGCCACCAGGATCCCGGCGCTGGGCTGACCGCTCATCATGCGGACACCGCCGACGACCGGGATCAGGGCGGTCATCGCGCCGAGGAAGGTGAGCCGCGGCGCCGTCAGGTCGTCGGCCCGCGCGTGCCCCGGCTGCGTGACCGTGGTCGCGGAGGGGTGCAGGGCGGCGCAGGCGGTGCAGGCGTAACCGATCAGGAACAGCGCGTTGGTCCAGTCCGGGCGTACCCCGGTGGCCGGGTCGGTGAAGAAGACCGACGCCAGGTTGCCGCCCAGCGCCCCGGCCATGGCCAGAGCAAGGAGCCACACCGCGGGCAGGCGGCTGCCGGACGCCATCGACAGCCGGGCCAGCGCCCCGATGGTCCCGCACATCACGAACAGGCTGACGAACAGGGCGATCTGCCGTTCCAGCGGGGTTCCGGTCGCGGTCAGGTGCGGCAGCACGGCGGCGTCCCACAGCAGGCCACCGAAGGCCAGCGCGGCGACCGCGGAGTCGATCACCCCACCGACGTCGCGGCGGCCCCGGCGTACGACCACGACGAGGGCGCCGGCCAGCGAGCACACGTTCGCCACGGTGAAGAACAGGTCGGCGAGGCCGCCGTCGCCGGTGGCCTGACCGCGGACCTCCACGTCCCAGAGCCACACCGCGTTGCCGACGTTGAAGAAACCGAGCATGGAGAGCAGCAGCCACCACGGTGACCGGGTTCCCGCCGGACTGCGCCGGGCACCGGACCACACCGCCGGGATCGCGGAGAGGGTGAGCAGCAGGAACGGCAGGCCTCGCCACTCGGTGGGGCTCGCCAGGAAGATCAGGACGAGGCCTGCCGACCAGAGGGCGAACCAACGCAACAGCACGTCGTCACCATCGGCGTGACACCCGGTGAGTTGAGAGGCGGTGATCGGCGGGTCAGGCGGACCAGGACTGGGCGTCCATGCTCAGCGGGAACGCCGGGCCGGGGGAGTCCGGCCGCCAGCCCTGCTCGTGGGCCTCGCGGATCATCGCGGCGATGATCGACGGCACGGCCGGTGGGGTGGCGGTGCCGACCCAGTCGGTGGGCCGGGTGTCCGGGGTGGTGGCGATCAGGACCGTGCCGCGGCGGTCGGCCCGCTCGATCGCGAACGAGAGCGGGCCCTGGTGGGCGGGGTGCCGGCGGACCCGCCAGCGGTAGACGACGCCGTCGACGGTGATCAGCCGGGAGCGCTTCTTCACCACAGTCATGCCTGATCCATGCCCGGTTCGCCGGTGGGTCAATCGGATCACCTCGCCCCGGCGGCCGCGTGGCGGCCGGGACGGGCCGCCTCGCTCGCGGGGTAGGTTCGCCGGCGGGGTGGCTGCGGTCGGCGCGTGGTGGCCGTACCCCCTGGTTGCGGTATTGATTTGAATCGTGGTTCACTCCTTGCCTTCGGAATGAATCCGGATTCAGAGTTTGGGGGTCTCCGGATGCCTTATCGCCCGACCGCGTTGACCAGGAAGAACGCGGAGGACAAACGGGACGGCTTTCTGCGCGCCGCGCGGGGGCTGGTGGCCGCCGACGGCTTCAAAGCCGCCACCGTAGCCGCTATCGCCGCCCGCTGCCAGGCCAGTGTCGGCTCGGTCTACTCCTATTTCGACAGCCGTGACCGCCTGCTCGCCGAGGTGTTCCGCAGCGCCGCCAGCCACGAGATCGATCTGATCCGCGCGGCCGTGTCCGATGCCGGACAGCAGGCGTCGGAGCGGATCGGCGAGCTGATCCGGATCTTCAGCGGGCGCGCGCTGCACGGCCGGCGGATGGCGTGGGCGCTGCTGTTCGAGCCGGTCAGCCCGGTCGTCGAGGCGGAGCGGCTGGTCTATCGCAGCTCCTACACCGACATCGGCGAGCAGATCATCCGGGACGGGCTGGCCAGCGGGACGTTCGTGCCGCAGGACCCGCGGCTGGCGTCGTCGGCGGTGATGGGCGCGGTGTCCGAGGCGCTGGTCGGGTGGATCCGGCCGGACAGCCCGGAGCCGTCCGAGGGCGAGCTGGAGAACGTGATCGAGGGCATCCGGGACTTCTGCTTCCGGGCGCTCGGCGTGGCCTACGCGGGGGGATGGCGATGACGGCGACGACGGTGCTCGGCGTGACGTGCGCGGGGGGACGGCGATGACGGCGACGACGGTGCTCGGCGTATGGCACGCGGGGTGGCGGCGATGACGGCGCCCGGCGTGCCGGCCGCCCTGGCCACCGCGCAGCAGGCGCTGGCCGACCAGTCGCTGAGCCGGATGCTCGGGACGCGGCTGGTCGCGTTCGGCCGCGGCGGCGCCGTCGTCGAGCTCGACATCCGGCCCGACATCAGCGACCACCGCGGCGCCGTCCACGACGGCATCGTCGCCTACGCCGCGGACACCGCGATCACGTTCGCCGGCGCGGCCGCCCTCGGCCCGGACGTCGTCACCTCCGGGCTCACCGTCGACTACCTGGCCCCGGCGCTCGGGCGCACGCTGCGCGCCACCGGCACCGTGCTGCGCGCCGAGGGCCGCCGGGCCGCCTGCCGGTGCGAGCTGCACGCGGTCGCCGAGGACGGCAACGCGATCCTGGTGGCGGTGGCACAGGGCACGATCATGGCGCAGGCCGCCAAACCCGTGCCACAGCCGCGCACCGGCCGTCGCGGGCCCACCGTGCGGGAGGTGCTCACCGAGCGCCGCCGCACCGGCGGCAACGACGACGGCAACACCGTCGCGCTGGTCATCGAGGGCGGCGGCATGCGCGGCATCGTGTCCGCCGCGATGGCCGCGGCGATCGAGGAGGAAGGCTACCTCGACGCGGTGGACCTGATCGTCGGCACGTCGGCGGGCGCGGTCAACGCCACCGCGGTCGCGGTCGGCGCGGCCGGGCCGATGGCCGACTCGTACGCCGAGATCTTCTCCTCGCCCGAGTTCATCGACGTGCGCCGGTTCGTCCGAGGCCGGCCGGTGATCGACGGGCCGCTGCTGGTACGGCGGGTCGACGAGCTGTTCGGGTTCGGGGCGCTGGCCGGCACCGCGCAGGCCGAGAAACTGGTGATGGTGGCGACCGACGTGGCGACCGGGCGGGCCGAGGCGCTCACCGGCTTCACCGACCGCGACGACCTGGTCGGCTGCCTGCACGCCTCCGGCCTGCTGCCGCTGCTCGCCGGCGACCCGGTCGAGCTGCGCGGCCGCCGCTGGCTGGACGGCGGCATCGTCGAGGCGGTGCCGGTGCTGACCGCGGCCGCGCGGGGCGCCACCCACGCGATCGTGCTGGCCACCCGGCCGCCGGGCACACAGCCCGCCTACGGCGCCGCGGACGTGGTGGTCGAACGCTATCTGCGCCGGCTCAACCCGGAGCTGGCCGCCGCGTACCGGGGCCGGCCGCACCGCTACCGGGAGACGTTGCAGCAGGTCCGGGACGGCTGGTCGCACGGGCTGAGCACGCTGTGCCTGGCGCCCCGGATCGGCGACCCGCTGCCCGGCCGGCTGGAACGTGACCAGACCGCGCTGCGGGCCGCCCGCGACGCCGCGTCCGCCGTCGCCCGGACCGTGCTCCAGGAGCTGCGATGACCCACGACGTCGTCAACCAGGCCCCGCCGCGGACCGGCCTCAACGAGTACCTGACCAACCCCGCGCTCGTCGAGGCGGTTGCCCGTTACGGCGCGCAGTGGGCGGCGCCGGAGCTGACCACCGTCGGTGAGCTGGTCGGCCGGGCGGATTTTCAGCGTGACGCCGAGCTGGCCGAGAAGCACGCCCCGGTCTTCTCCTCGCACGACCGCTGGGGCCGCCGGACCGACGCGATCGACTTCCACCCCGGCTACCACCGGGTGATCGGCGCGGCGATCGAGCACGGCGCGCACACCAGCTGCTGGTCGGAGCCACGGCCGGGCGCGCATGTCGCCCGGGCCGCGACCTTCATGCTGTTCGCTCAGGTCGAGCCCGGCCACGCCTGCCCGGTGAGCATGACCCACGCGGTGGTGCCGTCGTTGCGGCTCACCCCGGAGCTGGCCGCCGAGTGGCTGCCCAAGGTCTACTCACGGGTCTACGACCCGGCGTTGACAGACCCGGCGGTGAAGACGTCGGCGATCTTCGGCATGGCCATGACGGAGAAGCAGGGCGGATCGGATGTACGCGCGAACGCGACCCGCGCGGTCCCGGCCGGTGACGGAACGTGGCGCCTGACCGGTCACAAGTGGTTCTGCTCGGCCCCCCAGTCGGACGCGTTCCTCGTCCTCGCCCAGGCCCCCGGCGGACTGTCCTGCTTCCTGGTGCCCCGGGTGCTGCCCGGCGGCGACCGCAACGTGTTCCACATCCAGCGGCTCAAGGACAAGCTCGGCAACCGGTCGAACGCGTCCAGCGAGATCGAGCTGGACGGCACCGTCGGCCGGCTGCTCGGCGAGGAGGGCCGCGGCGTCCGCACGATCATCGAGATGGTCGCGCAGACCCGGCTCGACTGTGTGCTCGGCAGCGCCGCCGGGATGCGCCAGTCCGTCGCCGAGGCGGCCTGGCACGTGCGGCACCGCAGCGCGTTCGGGGCGGTGCTGATCGACCAGCCGGCCATGACGTCGGTCATCGCCGACCTCCAGCTGGAGGCCGAGGCCGCCACCTGGACCGGGCTCCGGCTCGCCGCCGCCCACGACAGCGACGACGACGAGTCGGTGGCCTTCCGGCGGCTGGCCACGGCGGTCGGCAAGTACTGGGTCTGCAAACGAGGGCCGAACCACGCGTACGAGGCGCTCGAATGTCTCGGCGGCAACGGGTACACCGAGAGCTTCCCGCTGGCCCGCCGCTACCGCGAGCAGCCGGTGATGGCCGTGTGGGAGGGCTCCGGCAACGTCATCGCCCTCGACGTGCTGCGGGCCATGGCCCGGGAGCCCGCGTCGGTGGAGGCGGTCGACCGGGAACTGTCGTCTGCGCTGGGGGTGCATGCGGCGTACGACGCGCACGTGACCGCCACCCGCAGGCTCGTCGCCGCCGCTGCCGCGGACCCGTCATCGGCGGCCGCCTCGGCCCGCCGCGTGGTCGAAGCCCTCGCTCTGGGCCTGCAGGGCGCCGTGCTGATCCGCCAGGCGCCGGCCGCCGTCGCGGACGCCTTCGTGGCGGCCCGCCTCGGCCCGGACCGCGGCCTGGAGTACGGCGCCCTCGACCCGCGCCTCGCCACGGCCACGATCGCGGCCCGCGCCTGACGTGCGGGACGTGAGGCGCGGCGCCGGGACGCGGATCCGCCCGCGCAGCTGATCGTCCAGGTCGGCGACGAGCTCGGCGATCCACGCCTGCTCGACGCCGGGCATGCAGATGATCCGGCCGGTACGCTCGTCGCCGCCCAGCACCCACGGCCGCGGCAGGGGGCGCGGCTGGGCGAGGGTGACCGTGAACGCGTCCGGCAGCCGCCGGGCCGGCCAGCCGATCCGGCGCAACGAGTCGTACGTGTACGCCGCCAGCTCCCGGGACCGTTGCGCCCGCCGCCGGTGCGCGGCCCGGCCCTGCCCGAGCAGCGACGCGGCCAGCAGCAGCGGTGCGTGCCCCGACCGGGACCCGCTGATCGTCGTGTCGGCGGACCCGATGTAGGAGATCCGCTGCTGATCCGGCCCGCACGGGCGGCGCGGGTAGAGCACCACCGCGCAGGGCGTCAGCGTCGACGGGAACTTGTGCCCGCTGATCACCAGGCTGGTCGCCCCCGAGCCGAAGCCGAACCCCGGCCGGCCGCCGTCGGGCAGCAGCGCCCGGGGGATGCCGGCCAGCGCCGCGTCCACGTGCAGGCGGCGCCGCTCGATCCGCAGCTCGTCGCAGAGCCCGGCGATGCCGGCGACGTCGTCGACCGCCTCGCGCTCGGTGGTGCCGACCGTGGCGACGATCATCGCGGCCCGGCCGGGGTGGGCCAGCAGCCGGTCCCGCAGATGGCCGAGGCGCATCCGGTCGTGCTCGTCGGTCTCCACCCGGACCAGTGGCGCCCGCACGAGACGGGCCGCCTTGGCGACCGAGTAGTGGGCGGCCGCCGAGGCGTAGACCACCACGTCGGGGTGGGCGGTGGCGGCCTCGTCGACGGCGTGCAGGGTGCCCTCGCTCGCGCCGCCGGCCACGTAGCCCCACACGTCGGCGCCGGCCTCGAACAGCTCGCCGAGCCACCGCACCACCCGTACCTCGACGTCCTTGGTGTGGTTGCGGCCGTGCCCGTGCTCGAAGGGGTCGCCGACGTTGTTGAGCAGCCGCCCGGTGACGACTCCGGCCAGGTGCCGGTACGTGATGTCGGTGGCGCCCGGAAACGCCAGCTCGTAGCACCGGTCCCCGGCCATCAGCGGCCCCTCCGCCAGGACGGGACGCCGCGCCGCTGCTCGTCCGCTGCCTGGATCTCACCGTCCAGCTCGGTCATCTGCCGCAGCACCGGGCCGTATCCGGAACGCTCATAGAGCAACGGCAGAGCGACCCGGGTGTACGGCCACCGGGACAGGATGACCGGGGTGCTCAGCGCCTCGTGGCTGGAGATGGTGAGCGCGTTGTGGCCGTCCGCGCCACGCCGGTCCGCGACCAGCGCCCGCTGCCCGCCCTGCACCGCCGGATCACCCGCCAGGTAGAGGATCGTCCCCGGGATGTGCAGCTCCGACCGGGCCGCCGCGCACGCCTCGGCGAAGGTGCCGGTGCGGGTGTCCAGACTGGACAACGCCAGGCCGGTGTAGACGGCGTCGTCCGGCACGTCGTGCCGGTTGGCGAGAGCCGTCCGGACGTCCCACGGCTGCCGCGGGTCACGCCCGCGGGCCAGCGCGACGAGCGCCGACAGCAGGTCGACCGGGTCGGACGGCTCGGGCCCGGCCAGCCACAGCCGGGTCGCCGCGGTGACCACCATGCCGTCGGCGGTGCGCTGCCGGAACAGGGCCGCCAGGGCGTAGGGCACGAGCGGGCGGCGGAACCTGCGCTCCCACGCGGCCGACGCGTGCCGCACGCTCAGCGCGTGGGCCCGCTCGAACAGCGACCACTCCAGGTTCTGCCGGGCCAGGGTCTCGGCGTCGGCCGCCTCCCGCTCCCGGTCCCGGTCGACCGGCGTCCGCCAGCCGGTGGTGTCCGCCGGAGCGGGGTACGCGACCCGGGTCACGGGCAGGGGCGGCAGGTGCGCGCCCGACTGGGGTTCGGCGAGCGCGGTCACACCTCCACGTCCTCGAGAGCCGGGTCCAGGACCGTACGCCCGTCCGGAACACCACGGCCGATGCCCCGGTAGACGTCCGGCCGGGCCCGCCGCAGCCGCAGCCCGACGATCCACGCGGTCAGCACGCCGCCCCCGATCACCGCGGCCACCAGCCACGGACGCGGCGACCCCGGCTCGGTGCCCAGCAGCGTGCCGATGCTGCCGGCCATGAAGAACAGGGCCAGCACCCCGAAGGTGCCACCGGCGACCGGGCACACCCGGCGCACGAACACGCTCTCGTTGCCGCCGAGACCCTTGTCGAAGAAGGTGTACGCCGACCACGACGTCGCCGTGAGCAGCGCCAGCACGCACACCGCGCCGATCGTCGACAGCCACGGGAAGATCGTGGCCATCGGGTCGGCGCCGGCCACGGCCATCGTGGTCAGCACCGCCGCCGAGGTGACGGCCTGGACCGCGGTCCCGCCCAGCGGGGCGCCGCCCTTGGCGCCCGGGCTGACCTTCTGCCACGCGACCGGCAGCACACCCTCCCGGGCCAGCGCGAACACGTTACGGGCGATGGCGGCGCCGAACGACGCCTGCGCGGCCAGGATGCTGGTGACCAGGAGCAACGTGGACAGTTCGGCGATGCCGGAGCCGTACACCTCGCCGAGCAGCGTCAGCGGCTGGCGGGCGGCGCCGTCCAGATCGGCGAAGCCGACCCAGGCCCCGTAGGCCCAGGACGCGAGGCAGTACAGCAGCCCGCCGCCGCCGATCGCCGCGGCCGATCCGACCGCCATGGCACGGTACGAGGTGGCCTCCTCGGCGTACGCCAGGGCCGTCTCGGTGCCGGCGAACGCGGCCGCCGCGTACACCAGCAGGGTCGAGGTGGCGCCCGCGACGACCAGGCTCGACGGGGCGAACGCCAGGCCCGCGCCGGCCGCCGTGCCCGCGCCCGGTGACGGGTGGGTGAGCCCGGCGAGGATGAACAGCAGCACCACCGCGATCTCCAGGGCGAGCAGCACCCCGAGCACGCGGGCGCCGACGGCGCCCGGGTACTGGCCGAGCAGCAGCACGATCAGCCAGGCGATGATCGCCCACATCCACCACGATCCACTGCCGACCAGCGCGGCCACCGTGCTGCCCAGCAGCGGGTACAGGCTGGCCTGCAACGCGCTGTAACCGATGAACGTCACCGCCGCGCCGGCCAGCCCCCAGGACGGGTTGCCGCCGCGGGCGAGCTGGGCATAGAAGGGCGCGCCGTGCGGCACGTGCCGGCCGACGGCCACGTAGGGGACGGCCAGGAACGCCATCACCGTCATGATTACGAGGAAGGACAGCGGCACGCCGGCGGCGCCGGTCGCGGCGTACGTGGCCGGGATGCCACCGTTGAGCACCGTCTGCGGTGACGACGCCACGATGGCCGCTCCGGCCAGCGCCGCGGGGCCCATCGAGTAGCGGGCCAGCACCGTCATCCCGGGCCTCACCGGATCACCGCCGTGCATTCGGCGTCCGTCAGGGCACCGAGCTCGCGCTCGACACCGGTCAATCCGCGCATTGCGGAGCCTCCCGAGAGGTTGGGTACAGGAAATGGAGCCGGGAAGGGCGAGCCGCACTTCCCTCATGACTAGACCGCACGCAACATTTGCACACGGGTATCAGGTATGTACGCAATGTTCACGACATCGAGCGACGACGTATCGGGCAAAAGCCTTCTTCAGCCGGCCGGCGGCGCTTTCGTGGCCGCACGTTGATCCGAACTGGGAGCGCTCCCGTATTGACTGCCGTAGCGCAGGCTCAGTGGAGGCTCCCAATGTACAGATCGCGTTTCGACACGTCCCGTCTCCGGTCCCGCCGGTGGCAGATCGGCGCGGTAGCCGGCGTCACCGTCATCGCGCTCGGCGTCGGGCTGGGGGTCGCCTCCGCCGGCGAGGCCACACCCACCGTCGACTGCCCGGCCGTCACGATCGGCGTCGCCGTCCCCGCCCAGCAGCGCGCCGACGTGCAGCGCAACCTGGAACTGCTGAACACCCAGATCGACGAGGCCAACAAGCGGATCGTCAGCACCAAGGGGCAGGGCGGCCCGAACTTCATCCAGAACGCGATCCTCGGCCCGCTCAAGGACAAGCGCTTCGCCACCATCGAACGGATCGAGACGGCGATCGCCCGCAACGCGGCCCGTCCCGATCTGAAGTCCGAGGCCCTCGCGCCCTGCAAGCTCAACACCCAGGGCGGCACGCCGGTCAAGCAGCCGACCGCGGTCCCGTCCACCGCCGCCCCGGCCGCGACCACGAAACCGCCGGCCAAGCCGACCACGCCGCCCACCAAGGCGCCCGCCACCACCGCCCCCACCGCCGCGCCGACCACCGCCGCCCCGGCCGCTGGGACACCGGTCGCCGTCAACGGCCGCCTGAAGGTGTGCGGGGTGAACCTCTGCAACCAGGCCGGGCAGCCGATCCAGCTACGCGGCATGAGCAGCCACGGCCTGCAGTTCTTCCCCAACTGTGTGAACGCCGGCTCGCTGAACGCGCTGCGCAACGACTGGAAGGCCGACTTCATACGGCTCAGCATGTACGTCCAGGAGGGCGGCCTGGAGACCGACCCGGCCGGGTTCACCGCCAAGGTCAACGGGCTGGTCGACGAGGCGACCAGGCAGGGCCTGTACGTGATCGTCGACTTCCACATCCTCACGCCCGGCGACCCGAACGCGAACACGGCACTGGCCAAGAAGTTCTTCGCCGACGTGACCGCCGCGCACCGGGCCAAGAACAACGTCATCTACGAGATCGCCAACGAGCCCAACGGCGTCAGCTGGGACGGCATCCTGAACTACGCCAACCAGGTCATCCCGGTGATCCGGCAGAACGCGCCGGACAGTGTGGTGCTCGTCGGCACCCGTGGCTTCTCCTCGCTCGGCCTCACCGACGGCAGCGACGAGACCGAGATCGTCAACGACCCGGTCAGGTTCGCGAACATCATGTACACGTTCCACTTCTACGCGGCGTCGCACGGCGCCGACCGGCGGGCCGTGGTGGCCCGGGCCGCGAAGAAGCTGCCCCTGTTCGTCAGCGAGTTCGGCACCCAGACCTTCACCGGCGACGGCGGCAACGACTTCGCCAGCACCGACGCGTGGCTGGACCTGCTGAAGGCGAACAAGATCGGCTACGGCATGTGGAGCCTCTCCGACGGCCGGGAGACCAACTCGGCGTTCAAGCAGGGCACCTGCGCGGGCTCGACGTTCGCCGGCACCGGCGTCCTGACCGAGTCGGGCCGCTACATCCGCAGCCGCATCCTCACCGGGGTCGGCAGCCCCCGCTAGGCGGCCGGCCGGGCGAAGAACCGCCGGGATGCTCCGGAGAGCAGCATCCCGGCGGTCACCGCTGGCCCGGTAGGCGACGCGGCGGCCCGCCCGCAGGCCGAAGCGCCGTTCGGCCGCGTCCCCCTCTCCCTTTGGTGTGACGCCGGGATCGGGGGCCCTCCGGACGTGGGAGACTGTCGATCTGCGCCACCTGACCGGGTCCACCGCCGGGGAGGGTTTCATGCACGAGCTGGCGATCGCTGAGAACATCGTGGACACCGTCTGCACCCGGGCCGCGGGCCGGCCGGTGCGGCGGGTCATCCTGCGGATCGGAGCGCTGACCGCGGTGCTGCCCGACACCATGCGGTTCTGTTTCGAGCTGGCCGCCACCGGGACGGCCGCGCACGGCGCCGCGCTCGATCTGGACCTGCGCCCGGCCGTGGTGTTCTGCCGGGTCTGCCGCAGCGAGCGCCGGCTACCCGATCTCATCCCGCTGTGCCCGTGCGGCAGCGCCGACGTCACCGTCACCACCGGCCGTGAGCTGGACATCGTCGCGATGGAGGTCGCCTGACCCGGCCGTCCGGCGGACACCGCGGAACAGCAGGTAGCCGATCATCCAGAACTCGCCGATCGACGCGGGAACGGTCAGCGGCTCGAACCCGGCGAACGCGTGCAGCACGTAACCGGCGCCGCCGATGATCAGGACCCAGCCGAGGGGGCGGGGCATCCAGCCGGTGCGCAGCACGGCCGTACCCATCGGGATCAGCCACAAGCCGAAGAAGATCGCCCCGGCCGCCCACAGCTCGCCGCTGGTCAGGAAGAGCAGCTGGACGGTGTCGGCCGCCGCGCCGAACGGGTCCGCGGCGATGTTGTCCGCGGCCGACAGCAGCGCCGCGCTGATCAGGATGACCACAGCGTTGACCAGGCCGAACGCGCCGATGCCGAGCGCCGACACCGGGTCGCCGGGCCGGAACAGGCGGTAGAACCAGGCCGCGGCCAGTGCCTGGGTGAGGACGATCATCAGCTCGAAGACGACGAGCGCGGCGGCCAGGCCGGGCTGGTCGGTGAGGTGGGTGAGGGTCGCGCCGGGGTCGCCGGCGTCGAACAGGCGGGGCCGGGTGATCAGGAACCCGAGCAGGCCGCTGACGGCCAGGCCCAGGTAGAGGACTCCGGTGATGCGGGCGGTCCGGACGAGGTGTGCTCGGTCGATCTGCGGCATGTCTGCTCCTGAGAGGGCTACCTTACGTTGTAAGGTAGCTCCCGTGCGCAAGGCGTTGACGAGAGACCGGGTGCTGCTGGCGGCCGTCGGCATCGCCGACCGTGACGGGCTGCCCGCGGTCACCATGCGACGCCTCGGCGCCGAGCTGGGCGTCGAGGCGATGTCGCTCTACCACCACCTGCGCGGCAAGGACGCGCTCCTCGACGGGGTCGCCGAGACGCTGATCGGCGAGGTGCTCACCGCGGTCGCCGCGGCCGACGGGCCGGGTGGCTGGCGCGTGCGGCTGCGGGCCTGGTTCCTGGCGGCGCGCGAGGTGATGCTGCGGCACCGATGGGGGCCAGGCCTGCTCAACTCGCGGGCCACGGTGCCGTTCGGGGTGCTGCGGCACTACGACGCGATCATCGGCGTGATGGTGGGCGACGGATTGTCGTACCGGATCGCCCACCGTGCCCTGCACGCCTTCGGCAGCATGCCGCTCGGGTTCGTCCAGGAGGCGTTCAGCCCGTCCGGCGACGGCGGCGACGGCGGGATGAGCGCCGTCGCCGACCGGCTGCCGCACCTGGCGGCCATGGTCGCGAGCGAGGCACACGAGGCCGAGCTCGGCTGGTGCGACAGTCAGGTCGAGTTCGAGTTCACACTGGACCTGCTGCTCGACGGGCTCGACCGGGCACGCCGCTCGGAGGATCCGCTGGTCTGAGGAAATGTCGGTGGGCTCGCGTATGCTCCGGCGCGGCGAGGTCGTAGCGCAGAGGTCGTCGCGCCTTGGCGTCAAGCAGGAGGACGCCGGTTCGAATCCGGCCGGTCTCGCCGCCCTACTTCGCGAGCCCCGGGGGAGGCGGCGACATGCAGGTGCGGTGCCCGGCGATCACCGATCCGGAGCGCGGTCTGGCCGATCCGGCCGACTTCGACGGCATCCTCGGCCGCCTCGCCGCGCCCGGCCCGGTCACCACGACCGAGGAGTTCGCCCGCGGCCTGATCCGCCCGGACGGTCGCGTCGACCTGTGCAAGCAGGGCCTCGGCCCGGTCCAGGCGGCGCGGGTCGTCGAGGTCGCGGCCGGTTCGCCACACGCCACCCACCTGCTGCTCGGCACCAACGGGCTCGGCGCGGAGGGCGCCCGCGCGGTGGCCGGCGCGCTGCCCGGCGGTCACCGCATCAGCACCGTCTACCTTGGCTGCAACCGGATCGACGCGGACGGGGCCGGGGCGCTCGCCGACCGGCTGGCCGCCGACGACGGCATCCGCGCGCTGTGGCTCAAGCGCAACCCGATCGGCGACGAGGGAGTGGCCCGGCTGGCGGCCGCGCTGCGGGGCAACCGGGTCCTGCGTACCCTCGATCTGGTCAACACCGGCCTCACCGCCGCCGGCCTGGAGCCGCTCGCCGACGCCCTCGCCGCCCGCCCCGCCGGTCTCGAGCGGCTCTTCCTCGGCGGCAACGGCCTCCGGCCGGATGCCGTCCCGGTCCTCTCCCGGTTCGTCCGTGAGGGCGGGGTCCGCGAGCTCTACCTGGCCGTCAACCATCTGGGCGACACCGGCGCCGCGACCCTCGCCGAGACCCTTTCGGGGTACGGGATGACGCTCGGCCTGGGCGGCAACGGCATCACCGACGTCACCGCCCTGGCCGAGAGCCTCCGCTCGTGGACCGCGCTCGACCTGTCCCGCCCGCCGTCCGAGCGCGTCCTCGGCGGCCGTCCCAACGTGCTCGGCGACACCGGCGCGGCCCGGCTCGCCGAGGCCCTCCCGGGCAGCGCGCTGCGCCGGCTCGACGTGCGCTTCACCGGCATCGGCGGCCGGGGCGCCAGGCTGCTGCTCGCCGCCGGCGCCGGGCTCGACCACCTGGGCATCAACGGCGGGGTGCCCCGGCGGATGCGGCGGCTCGCGCCACGGTCGGCCGGCGCGCCGCACGAGGACATCAGCGCGATCGTGAGTGTCTACCGGTGAGCCGTGCGCTGTTCCTGTCCGACTGGCGCACCGTCCGCAGATATGCGGTTCCCGCCCGGATGATCGCCGAGTGCGCCGAGGCCCGGGAGCGCGGCGACTGGCGGGCCGCCTGCGAGGCCGCCCGGATCGACGTCGACCTGCCACCCGGTCTGGAGGCCGAGGCCGCCGCACGGGCCGCCCATCTCGCGCCGGACCTGCTGCGCTGGCACCTGCCCCGGGCGCTGCACGGGTCGACCGGGTTCGCCCCCGGGTGCCGTTACCTGCTGATCCCCGACGAGCCGGTCGGGGCGGGCACCGTCCTGCTGACCGTGCGGACACCCGACACGCCGGAGGGCTCGCAGCGGCTCCGGCTGAGCGCGGTGCGCGGGGCGGGTGACCTGCGCGACGACCGGGCCACGCCGCTTCCGGCGTACCTCTGGGACGTCCGGCACACCGCCGGCCTGCGCGCCGCCCTGGGTGGCTCCGACCGGCGGCTTCCGCTGCTCACCGCGACCGGGGAGCCGCTGCCCGAGGCCGCCCTCGGCGTCGGTGACGACCTGCCCGCCCGCGCCGAGCGGGTCTGGCGGGCGCCCACCCGGCGGCAGGCCTTCGCCGAGGCCGACTTCGCGTTCGCCGCGGGGCAGGACGACCACTGGTCGACGGCCGACCGCAGCTGGCCGTTGGAGCCGCTCGACCCGCTACGGCTCGCGCACGACGTCCGCTGGCTGGCGGCCCGGCTCGGCGTGCCCGCCCTGACCCTGTCCACGCACTCGCGGCGCCTCGCCGTGTTCGCCGATATGCGCGTCGCCTGGACCACCGCCCCGCTCGCCGCGAGCCTCCCGGTCAACCCGGTGCGGTATGCCGCCGACCTCGAGCTGATTAGGCAGGGCCGGCTCACCCCCGGCGCCCTGCACCCGCTCGTGCGCGACGCGCTCTTCCCCGGCACTCCGGCCGACCCGTTCGTCCCCACCGACGGCGAACTGGTCCGGGTCCGCTGCGGCGGCGTCTGGCACGAGATCGAGGCGCGGCTCGGCCGGCTCGACCCGCTCGCGCACACCGTCGAGGAACGCCGGCGGGAACGCGCCATGCGGGCGTTCGGCGGTGCGGTCAACGGCTGCTTCGCGGTCGAGCACATGTGGTATGGAGCGCTCGGCCGCCTGCCCCGCCGGCTGCGCGCCTACCGGGCCGACCTGTGGCAGCAGCTGTTCCACGGCGGCACCCGTCGGCTGCTCGAACTCCTCGACACCGGCCTCGACCCGCACCTGCGCGACGGCGCCGGCGGCACACTGATCCACCGGATCGCCGCGTTCGACCACCGGACCGTGCTGCCCCGGCTGCTCGCCGCCGGCGTGGGCATCGACACCGCCGACAAGGAGGGCCTCACCGCCCTGCACCGGATCGTCATCCGGAACGGGCCGGCCGACGTGATCACCACGCTGATCGACGCGGGCGCCGGCACCCGGATCCGCAACCACAACGGCGAGACGGTCCGCGACTACGCCGCCAGATGGCTGAGCTACGGCGGCCGGCTGCGGCCCGACTTCCGGGAGGCGCTGGAGCACCTGCGCAGACAGAGGCGATGACGGCCGCGTCGCGTATGCTCCGGTCGGATCGGAGGGGGTTGCGGTGAGCGGTCACGATCCACTCGCGCTCGCCGAGTGGCAGCGGATCCGCCGCTATGCCGTCCCGGAGCGCATGATCGCCGAGTGCGCCGAGGCCCGGGAGCGCGGCGACTGGCGGGCCGCCTGCGCCGCCGGCCGCATCGACCTGGCCGAGGACGCCGCCGGACTGGCCATGCACCTCGCGCCCGACCTGCTGCGCTGGCACCTGCCGCGGGCGCTCGGCGGCGTCACCACCCTCGCCGTCGACCGGCGCTACGTGCTCGTCCCCGGCGAGGGGACGATCGCGGCGGACACCGTGGTGGCCACGGTCCAGGCGCCGGCGTCGATGTTCGGTTCGCAGCGTCTAGCCCTCGGCGCCGCCCGGTGGGGTGAGATCGACCTCGGGCAGGCGCATCTGCTGCCCGCCTATCTGTGGGACGCCCGGTATGCGGGCGACCTGCGGGCCGCGGTCGGGGGCTCGACGTTGCGGGTGCCCGGGTTCGGTGCGGACGGGCTGCCCGCCGAGTCGCTCGGATCCGGTGGCGACACGCCGTCGCGGGCGGAGCGCAGCCGCCTGTCGGAGACGTTCGCCGGGTCGTTCGCGGAGGCCGGGTTCGAGGTCGCCGACGACTGTCCCGAGGCGCCGTGGCCGCGCTTCGACAGAAGGGCCTTCATCCGTACGGCCGATCCGATGCGCCTTCTTCACGATCTGCGGCTGTTCGCTCGCCGGTTCGGCTTCGACACCTGGGCGCTGTGGGCCGACTATCACCGCTACCTGCAGTTCTCGGTGGACGGCGACGACGTGCGGGTCGTCTGGCGCTCGATCGTCGGCAGCCGTTCCGCCGAGGCGCGAGAGCTTCCCCGCGTCTACCCGGATGTGGCTCGCCATCAGGTCGACCTGGACCTGGTCCGGGCCGGCCGGCTCACTCCGGCGGACGTGCACCCGCTGGTCCGGGCGGCCCTCTTCCCCGCCGGCATGTCCGGGCCGTCACCCGTGCCGGCGGCCGGCGCTGTCGTTGGTTTCCCGGTCGGTTCGGTCGTCGGGCCGTCACCCGTGCCGGTCGCCGGCGCTGTCGTTGGTTTCCCGGCCGGTTCGGTCGCTGGGCCGTCGGCGGTCCTGGCGTCCGGGGCTGCGCCGGTGGCGGCGGACGACGGGCCGATTCGGGTGCGGTGTCGTGGTGACTGGCACGAGGTGGACGTCCGGCTCGGGCGCCTCGACCTGCTCGCGCACCCCGAGGCCGAACGCCGGCGGGAACGCGCGCTGAGCGCCTTCGGCGGCGCGGTCAGTGGATGCTTCGCGGCCGCGAAGGCCTGGCACGGAGCACCCGGACGCCTGCCCCGGCGGCTTCGCGCCCACCGCGAGGACCTGTGGCAGCGCATGATCCACGGCGGCACCCGGACTGTGCTCGAACTCCTCGACGCCGGCATGGACCCGCAGCTGCGCGACGGCCGGGGCGGCACCCTCCTGCACCGGCTGCGGGCCTTCGACCACGGCCGGCTGCTGCCGCGTCTGCTGGCCGAGGGCCTCGACGTCAACGCCCGTGACAAGGAGGGCAGCACACCCCTCTACCTCTCGGTGGTCCACCGCTGGCCGGCCGATCTGATCATCGCCCTGGTCGACTCCGGCGCCGACCCCTACCTGCCCGACCGCGACGGCATGTCCGTGATCGATCACTGCGAGGACTACCTCGACTACCGCGACGACCTCGACTCGGACTTCGAGGCCGCCATCGCCTATCTGCGCAGACGCACTCGTTGATTGGGATCGGCGGTACCTGGCCGGGGCCGGGTGGCGCGGCTGCCATGGCGTTCCTGCGCGAACGCACTCGTTGATCGGGATCGGCGGTACCTGGCTGGGCCCGGGTGGAGCGGCTGCCGGCCGACGTCGAATCGTGGCCGGAAATGTCGGTGGGCTCGCGTATGCTCCCGGCCAAGCCGGCTTGGGGGAGGCGTCACGATGAGCGGTCACGGTCCATACGGACCCGCTGAGGAGCACGTATGACCGGCGGGCTGGAGGCCGCTGACGCCCTGCTGCGTCAGATCCGGGTCACCCGGACCGAGCCGGTCACCGATCACCGGGCCGCCGCCCTGGCGTTGTGTGTCGCCGCGAATCTGCCGGTGCTGCTCTGGGGTGAGCCGGGCATCGGCAAGTCGGCGACCCTCGCCCAGCTCGCCGACGGTCTCGACGTGCCGCTGGAGACGGTGATCGCCAGCGTTCACGAGCCGTCCGACTTCGCCGGCCTGCCCATCGTCGGTGACGATCCGGCCGTGCAGGGCGTCCCGATGGCCCCACCCGACTGGGCGGTCCGGCTCGCCCGCCGTGGCCGTGGCCTGCTCTTCTTCGACGAGTTGTCGTCCGCGCCGCCGGCCGTGCAGGCCGCTCTGCTGCGCGTGGTGCTGGAGCGGCGGGTCGGCAGCCTCACCCTTCCCGGCGAGGTGCGGATCGTCGCCGCCGCCAACCCGCCGTCCTCGGCCGCCGACGGCTGGCATCTGAGCCCACCGCTGGCCAACCGGTTCGTCCACCTGCACTGGGCGCACGATCCGCGGGTCGTCGCCCGGGGCCTGGCCGGGGTGTGGCCACGCATCGAGGTCCCGTCCGTCGACCCCGCTCGGGCCGCGAGCGCCCTGGCCCGGGCCCGCGGCGTGATCGCCGGTTTCCTCACCGCGCGTCCCGGCCTCACCCACCACCTGCCGGCCGATGCCGAGGCCCGCGGCGGAGCGTGGCCGTCACCGCGCACGTGGGACATGGCGTTGCGTCTGCTCGTCTTCCACTTCTGTGCGGGCACCAGCCGTGAGGCGCTGGCGACCGCGATCATCGGCGCTGTCGGCGACGGCGCGGGCCTGGAGCTCACCACCTATCTGGACGAGCTGGACCTGCCCGACCCGGAGCGGGTCCTGGCCAACCCGGCGGCCTTCGCCCTCCCCGACCGCGGCGACCGCCAACTGGCGTTCCTCACCGCTGTCGTCGCGGCCATCGAGGCGACGGTGACCCGCGAGCGCTGGGAGGCCGGCTGGACGGTGCTCGCCAAGGCCGTCGACGCCGGAGTCCCCGACGTGGCCGCCCGGGCCGCGTTCGACCTGGCCCGCATGCGCGACCAGTCCTGGCCGGTCCCGGCCTCGATCGACGCGTTCATCGGCGTGCTCACCGCCTCCGGATTGCTGACCGGTGGCTCCTGACCAGCCGTCGCCCACCGGCCCGGCGAGATCCGTGCCGCCGGTGGACGAGGCGGGGTCGCGGTCCGGGGCCGATTCGGCCAGATCCGTGCCGCCGGCGGACGAGGCGGGCTCGCGGTCCGGGGCCGATTCGGCCAGATCCGTGCCGTCGGCAGTCGAGGCGGGGTCGCGGTCCGGGGCCGGTTCAGGGCGATCCGTGCCGTCGGCGGACGAGGCGGGGTCGCGGTCCGGGGCCGGTTCAGGGCGATCCGTGCCGTCGGCAGTCGAGGCGGTGCTGCGAGCCGGGGGCGGTTCGGCGGGAGCCGTGCCGGTGGCGGATGAGGCGGTGTCGCGGGCTGGGGGCGGTTCGGCTAGAGCCGTGCCGTCGGCGGACGGGGCGGTGTCGCGGGCTGGGGGCGGTTCGGTGGGGGAGCCGGTGTTGCGGGCCCGGGACGCTTCGGTGGGGGAGCCGGTGCCGGGCAGGGTGATGGCGGGTGATGCCGGGCGGGCTCTGGACCGGACGAAACTGCTGGCCGCGCGGCTGAGAGCGGCCGGCGCCCAGCCGTACCTGGCGTCGGCTCTTTACAGCCTCACCGTGGTGCCCGGTTACGAGGTGCCGACCATGGGCGTCGACCGGTATTGGCGCTGCTATGTGAACCCGGCGTTCGTGGAGGCGACTCCGGTGCACGAGCTCGCCGCGGTCTGGGTACATGAGGTCGCCCACCTGCTGCGCGACCATCACGGGCGGGCAGGGCTGCTGGCGCCGGAGGTCCGTCATGATCATCATCGGGTCAACATCGCGCAGGACTGTGAGATCAACGACGACATCGCGGCGCTCCCGGCGACCGCGTTGCGGCCTGCGATGTTCGGTCTGCCGGACGGGCGGATGTTCGAGCAGTATCTGCCGGACATCCCGCCGACGCCGCACCCTCCGGAGTGTGGTTCCGGCGCGCACGGCCGGTCGATGCCGTGGGAGGTGTCCGACGCCGCGCGGGTGAGCCCGGTGGAGGCGGCGGCGATCCGGAGGCAGACCGCCATCGAGATGCGCGCCCACGTCAAGGCCCAGGGCCGGATTCCGGAGGGCTGGCGGCGCTGGGCCGACGAGATCCTGGAGCCGGTCGTCGACTGGCGGCGGGCGTTGACCGGCGCCGTCCGCGAGGCCGCGTCGTGGGCCTCGGGCGCTGTGGACTACACGTATCAGCGGCCGTCACGGCGCGGGTCGGCCGTACCCCGTGTGGTCTTTCCGAGTCTTCGCCGCCCGATGCCCCGGGTGGCGGTGGTGGTCGACACGTCGGGGTCGATGGGTGACGACGAGCTGCGGGCGGTGCTGGGTGAGGTCGCCGGTGTGCTGCGGGCGGTCGGTATCGGCCGTGACCGGGTGACCGTGCTGGCGTGTGACGCCGACGTGCACGCGGTTCGCCGGGCCAGCACGGTCGGTGATGTGGTTCTGGCCGGGGGCGGCGGCACCGACATGCGTGTCGGCATCGAGCAGGCGCTGCGTGGCCCGGAGCGCCCGCACATCGTCATCGTCCTGACCGACGGTCACACCCCGTGGCCGGAAGGGCGGCCCGGCAGCGTCCGGGTGATCGCGGGGTTGGTCGGGGCGGGCGCCGAGCCTCCACCGTCGTGGATCGAGACGGTGGTCATTCCACTTGACCAGGTGGCGGGGACGCCGAAAAGTTGATCGGAGTGCGCCATATCAGACTGTGAAGATGACAGCACGAGCTGAACTCCTTTCACGCAGGAAGCGCTCCATCGAACAGCGCCCAACAGCGCTGAAGGGCATGTCCACGCGGTTCAACAGCGCCGTATGGCCGGGTCTGATCCGTCTGGTGGCCTTGGCCCGGGCTCGCCCCCAGCGTTGTTGACGCTGGCTGCGGACCCGGGCTCGTTCGCGGCGTCGGGTGGTCAGGACGTCGGGGTGGCCGGCCCCGGCGTGACGCCAACGCAGGTATGGCTGCAGCTTGCAGGCCAGGGCGGTGTCCCTCGCGCGCCACGATGGTCAGCCGATGTGGTGGACCACCGGGACACACGCCCGCGCTTCGGTCCCAGCTCGACGTCCTCGGCAGAGTCTGCCTCGCCGTGGGAGGGATTCGCGGGGTGGGGCGTCAGCGGAACGCCGTGGCGTTGCGGGCCGCCCAGTTGGCGAACGAGCCCGGTGCCCGGTGCAGCACTTCTTCGACGTCGGGGCTGACCGCTTGCTCGGCCGGCAGTGGGGATCCGAGAACGTCGAGGGAGCCGGCGGCCATGTCGGGGGCCATGAATTGCGTCATGGCGGCTTGGGCGGCTTCGCGGGGTACCTCGACGAAGTGGAGGTCTTCGCCGATCGCTTCGCCGATGGCCGCGGTCTGCTCGCGGGGGCTGATGGGCTGCGGGCCGGTGAGCACGTAGGTGCGGCCCTCGTGCCCGTCCTCGAGGAGGGCGGCTGCGGCGACGCCCGCGATGTCGTCGGGATCCACCACGGGCAGTGCGACGTCGCCGAAGGGGGCGTAGACCGTCTGCTGGGCGCGGATCGACGCGGTCCATCCGAGGGCGTTCGATGCGAAGCCAGTCGGACGCAGGATGGTGAAGCCGATCTCGGAGGCGCGGACCGCTTGTTCGTACTCGTGGAGCCTGGAGTGGGAGGCGGACTGTGGCCGGGTGCCGGCGATCTGCGACGACAGGAAGACGATGCGCTCGAGACCCGCGGCGGCGACGACATCGATCAGCTTTCGCGGGTCCTCGCCGTGACTGGTGAGCTCGCCCGGGAGCAGCACGAACACCGCGCGGGCGCCGTGCAGGGCGGACTGCAGCCCCGCCGTGTCGCCCACCTGGCCCTGCGCCCAGCGCACGCCAGGCAGGTCAGGGGTGTGCTGGGCGTGACGCGAGACGGCGAGCACCTCTTCGCCGGCGGGTGCCAGCAGCTTGACCAGGGTGCGCCCGATGGTTCCGGTAGCGCCGGTTACCGCGATCATGTTCGATCCCTCTTCTAAGTTAGTTGACTGACTAACACGACAGACGTTAGACGGCGGCGGTCCCCGGTGTCTAGAGTCAGTTGGGTGACTAACTCCACTGGCCAGCGCGTGAGCGCCGCCGAGAAGCTGCGGCGGCTGACCGACGCCACTGTGCGGGTATTTCACGAACAAGGCGTGGAACGGACCACGCTCGCCGACATCGCCCGCGACGCGGACGTGCCGCTCGGCAACGTCTACTACTACTTCAAGACCAAGGACGCGCTGATCCAGGCCGCGGTCGCGGCCCACGGGGCGTACCAGGACGCGCTTCTGGCCCGGCTGGCCGAACAGGCCGATCCTCGAGCCCGGCTGGCGGGCCTGGTCGAAGACTGGATAGACCAGCGGGAACAAGCGGCCCGACGCGGCTGCCCCACCGCCACGCTGGCGATCGAACTCGGTAAGCGGGGCGACCACGACTCCCTGGCCGCCGAGGCCACGGCTATCTTCCGCCGGCTGCTGGACTGGATCGCCGACCAGTTCAAGGCGATCGGCGCGGACGATCCGGACGGCTCGGCGCTGTCACTGCTGTCGAGGTATGAGGGCATGGCCGTGCTGGCACACGTCTTGCGCGACGCCACCGTCATCCTCGAGGAAGGCGGCCGCCTCTTGTCCTGGCTCGACAGTGTCGGCCGACCCCCCGCGGACTCGGGCGAGTAACCACCGGGAGCGCGCCGAGCACACCCGGCCCGGCCAACCGAGGCCCGCGCACCCTTCCCGGACTCCATGATGATCAACGCCCGGCGCACCCGGACCGCATCGTGCTCGCCCCTGCGAACGAGTTGTTACAGGTTGCGGCCTTCTTCTTGCCTCAACCGCCGGGGCTCAGACCGCCTCGGTCAATCCCGCCACCTCAATCGTGATTTACCTTCTCGGGATGGATGAGGGTCTCTTCGACGACAGCGCGGTCATCCGGCGCGTGGCCCGCGAAGGGCTTCTGCTCGCCGGGGGCGGCCGCGCCACGCTGCTTCAGATCGCCCACCCGGGCGTCGCTCAGGGCGTCCACGACCACAGCGACTTCGCCGAGCGCCCGCTGGACCGGCTGCGCACCACGATGAGTTACGTGTTCGGCGTGCTCTTCGGCACCGTGGCGGAGGGGCGTGCGATCAGCCGGGCCGTCGCCGCGATCCACCGGAAGGTGACCGGCCCCGGCTACCACGCCGACGACCCGGGCCTGCAGGTCTGGGTCAACGCCACCCTCTACGACACCGCGGTCCTGATCTACCAGCGGGTCTTCGGTCCACTGTCGCCGGCCGAACTGGACGAGTGCTACCGGCAGTACAGCGTGCTCGCCACGTCGATCGGCTGTCCGGAGGACGCGTGGCCGGCCGACCGCGCCAGGTTCGACGCCTACTGGGACCGCACCGTGACCACGCTGCGGGTCAGCGACGAGGGACGGGAGATCGCGGCGGCGCTGATGCGGCCGAGGAACCTTACGCTGCTGATGCGCCCGGCCAAGCCGTTGAACAGGCTGGTCACCGCCGGCCTGCTGCCGGAGCCGATCCGGGCACAGTTCGGTTACCCCTGGTCACCGCGGCAGCAGCGGCTGTTCGACGGTTTCTTCGGCGTGGCGAAGGTCGTCTACCCGCGGCTGCCCGGCAGAGTGCGTGACCTGGCGAAGGACTACTACCTCGACGACCTGCGCCGGCGTCTGGCCCGGCGGCGCTGACGGGAAATAGCGATCACCGGGGAGAGTCGACGCAGGGCGTAACCGGCTGTCCGGGCCCCGCAACGCCTTGTCGCAGCAAGCGACGACCATCCCATCCATATGCAACTAGTTGCACAGCAACGATGTGCATAGCATGATGCGGGCATGGCGCTGGAGCACGCGATCCTGGTCTCCCTGCTGGAGCGGCCCGGGTCCGGATATGAGCTGGCCCGGCGGTTCGAACGTTCGATCGGCCGGTTCTGGACCGCCACCCACCAGCAGATCTACCGCGTCCTCAAGCGGATGGAGGTGGACGGCTGGGTGGTCGCCGAGGAGATCGGGCAGGATCGGCGGCCCGACAAGCGCAGCTTCTCGGTGGCCGATTCCGGCCGGCGGGCTCTCGTCGAGTGGCTGCGGGCGCCGGTGCAGCCGGAGGCGGTTCGGCACGAGCTGGCCGTGAAGATCCGCGGGGCGGCGTTCACCGACGAGGCCGGGCGCGCCGCGCTGATCAGCGAGGTCGAGCGCTATCGCGCCGACCACGAGACGCTGCTCTACACGTACGTGAATGGTGAAAAAAGGGATTTTCTTGATCGTGAGAGTGAGGACGTCGGGCAGCGGCTCCAGCACGTGGTGCTGCGCGGCGGCATCGCCTACGAGCGGATGCTGCTCGACTGGCTCGACGACGTCCTCGCCACGCTCCGCGCACTCTGAAAGGACCGTTTCGTGCTCTTCAATCCGAACACCTACGACCCCGCGCACCTCGACGACGAGAGCCGCCGGCTGCTGCGGGCCCTCGTCGCCTTCTTCGAGGAGCGAGGCAAGAAAGCGCTGGTCAAAAGCTACATCGATCGAGCGTGGTACGACGACTTCCTCGCGTTCTCGGCGAAGGAGGGACTGTTCGCGACGTTCCTGACGCCCGCCGCCGACGGCACCGGTGACAAGCGCTGGGACACCGCCCGCAACGCCGCGCTCAGCGAGATCCTCGGCTTCTACGGCCTCGACTACTGGTACACGTGGCAGGTGACCGTTCTCGGACTCGGGCCGGTCTGGCAGAGCGCCAACCAGACCCAGCGCGAGCGGGCCGCCGACCTGCTCGACGAGGGGCACGTGATGGCGTTCGCGCTGTCCGAGCGCGGGCACGGCGCCGACATCTACGCCACCGACATGATCCTCACCCCGACCGGGGACGGCGGGTTCACCGCGAGCGGCACCAAGTACTACATCGGCAACGGCAACGTCGCCGGCCTGGTGTCGGTGTTCGGCCGCCGCGCCGACGTCGAGGGTCCGGACGGGTACGTGTTCTTCGCCGCCGACAGCCGGCACGAGAACTACCACCTGATCCGCAACGTGGTGAACAAACAGATGTACGTCAGCACGTTCGAGTTGATCGACTATCCAGTCAATGCAGTAGATGTACTGCACACCGGCAAGAGTGCATTCGATGCTGCACTCAATACCGTCAACATCGGCAAGTTCAACCTGTGCACGGCTGCCATCGGCATCTGCGAGCACGCCATGTACGAGGCCGTCACCCACGCCCACCAGCGCATCCTGTACGGCAAGCCGGTCACCGCGTTCCCGCACGTACGGCGGGAGCTGACCGACGCGTACGCCCGGCTCGTCGCCATGAAGCTCTTCAGCGACCGCGCCGTCGACTACTTCCGTAGCGCCGGACCCGACGACCGCCGCTATCTGCTGTTCAACCCGATGACGAAGATGAAGGTCACCACCGAGGGCGAGAAGGTCGTCGACCTGATGTGGGACGTGATCGCGGCCAAGGGCTTCGAGGCGGACACCTACTTCGACAAGGCGGCCATGGACATCCGCGGCCTGCCCAAGCTCGAGGGCACCGTGCACGTCAACCTGGCGCTGATCCTCAAGTTCATGCCCAACTATCTCTTCAACCCGGCGGAGTACGCGCCGGTCCCGACCCGGCACGACCCGGCCGACGACGAGTTCCTCTTCCGGCAGGGCCCGGCGCGCGGGCTCGGGGCGATCCGGTTCCACGACTGGCGCACGGCCTACGACAGCCGCGCCGACCTGCCGAACGTCGCCCGTTTCCGGGAGCAGGCCGACGGGTTCTGCGAGCTGCTGCGCGCCCACGCACCCAGCGAGGAACAGCAGCGGGACCTCGACTTCCTGCTCGCGGTCGGGCACCTGTTCGCGCTGATCGTCTACGGACAGCTGATCCTGGAGAAGGGCGGTGTCGACGACCACCTGCTCGACGAGATCTTCGCCATCCTGATCCGCGACTTCTCCGCGTACGCCACCGACCTGCACGGCAAGGCCGCCACCACCCCGGAGCAGGCGGCCTGGGCGCTGGCCCACATCCGCCGCCCGGTCGTCGACGAGTCCCGCGAGGCCGCCGTCTGGCAGCAGGTCCTCGCCCTGGCCGGCGCCTACGAGATGCGCCCCTGAGACGGGCGGGTCAGAGCACCCTCTTCGCGTACTCCGCGACGACGATCGGCTCGCGGCCCGGCCCGAGCAGCACATCGACGATACGTTGCAGGCCGTCGAACGCGAGTCCGGCGGCCCGCATGCCGTAGAACGGGTCGAGGCGGGTGCTTTTCGGCCACTCGTCCCGGTTCTCCGGGGTCGCCGGCAGCCAATGGTCCAGCACCCGCTCCCCGAGCCGCCGGATGGCGTCGTCGACGCCGGCCGCCGGGTCCGGGAAGCGCCACCCGCTGCGCGCGGCCTGCCCGGCGTGCCGGTCCTCCCAGAACTCAAGGGTCCAGCCGGGCCAGCGCTCGGCGAACCGCTCGGTCAGGTGGTGCACCGGGCCGAGCGACCACACCCCCGCGGCGCGGCCGTCCGGATCCAGATGCATGCCGCCCCGCGGCATCCCGGGCAGGGCGTCCACCCGGGGGAGATCGCCGAGCTGGTCGAGCAGCGCGGGGCCGACCGTCCAGGGGTCCTCGGCGTTGTGGTCCAGCCCGTAGGCCACGTCACCGACGGTGATCAGCCGGTCGAGGACCAGCTGCTCGCCGGGCCCGGGACGATGCCACTTGAACAGGTCGGTGTTGTCCCACGGGTCGCGGTCCAGCACCGACCGGTCCAGGCCGAGCGCGTCGGTCACATCCGCCAGCCCGTTGTACGCCCAGCGGATCGTCCACCCGTCCCACGTCCGGCCGTACGCCTCCAGGAGAGCCAGCCGCCCGGTCACGTCGATGTCGACGAAGAAGAGCAGCTCCCTGGCGTCCACGTCGATCAGCGCGGCCGCCTCGCAGGTCGACTCCCACTGCCACTGGCCCGGCTCCCACACGGGCCAGGCCTCGGTGCCGAACATCGCCAGGGCCGGCTCCGGACCCGGCGCGAGCCAGGCGTCCAGGCTGTAGCCCAGCCCGTTGCTGCCGTGGTGCACCCACGTGCCGTCCCGCCGGACCGCCACGTTCGCTCGTGATCCCATCGCCGGATCCTATTCATGATCATCCGCGCGGCTGCGGCGGGTGGCCGGCTTTATCTCGTCTTGACCCGCGGACTCCTCGGATCGCGGGCCCGGCGTCCGATACGGCGGGGGAGAACCGGGGAGAGGAACACCGTTGACCGAGACACGACCGGCCGGGCGGCCGATCAACCACCTGCGCCGTGATCCGGTGCTGCGAGGGCTGGTCGGCTTCACCCTGCTCGCGTGCGTGCTGTTCGTGCTGCTCAGCGGGCACCCCGATCGTCAGGTCCAGGTGTACTGGCTGGCGCAGGTGCCGCTCGACGCGGCGCTCGCGCTCGGCGGGTGGCGGTTGCGGCGGCTCGCCGACGAGCGCTATCGCCGATTCTGGTCGATGATCAGTTTCGCCGGAGCATCGTTCACCATCGGTGACACGTACCATGGCACGTCGGTCCTGCTCTCGCCCAGCGTGCCGTCGCTGACCGGCGGCACCGTGCAGACCGTCTTCTTCGGCATCGGCATGACCAGCAACGTGATCGCCTGCCTGATCTTCCCGCAGGGGTTGAACACCGCCCGTGAGCGGTTCGTCTTCTGGCTCGACGCGGCCACCGTGCTCGTCGGCGGTGGCGTGGTGGCCTGGTGCTTCGCGTTCAACCCGCTCGACGGCGCGCACACCGACCGGGTCAACGCCAGCGTCACGGCGGCGCTGGTGCTGGTCGCGACGTTCTCCGCGACCAAGGTCGCGCTCATCCGGCATCCGCCGATGGCGCGGATGGCCGCCTGGCCGATGGTCTCCGCGGCGATGGTCCAGGGGGTCAGCACGTTGCTGCCCGGCGACTTCCAAACCCTCGACCATGCGTACGTGTACGCGATCCGCCTGCTGCCCAGCGTCCTGATCGCCGTCGGCCCGTGGATCCAGGTCATCGTCCTGCGCGCCGGCGACCCGCGGTACACCGCCAAGCGCCGCCCCTACAGCCTCCTGCCGTACGGGATGATCGCCGTCACCTTCGTGGTGTTCTTCCTGATGCTGCCGGACACCGCGTCGTCGCAGCTGGTCGGCGCGACGGTCGGCGTCGTCGTGATCACCTGCCTGGTGGCCGGCCGTCAGCTGGTCGCCTTCCACGACAACATGAGCCTGATCAGCCGCCTCGACGTGGCCCTGGGCGACCTGCGCGACCAGGAGGCGCAGCTGCGCGAGCAGGCATCGTTCGACGAGCTGACCGGCCTGGCGAACCGCACCCACTTCAGCGCCGAGATGGCCCGCCTGCTGACCGCCGACTCGGCGCTGCTGCTCATCGACCTGGACGACTTCAAGACGATCAACGACACGATGGGCCACGCCGCCGGTGACGCGCTGCTGGTGATCGTCGCGTCCCGGCTGCGGGACGCGGTCCGCGGCGACGACATCGTGTGCCGGATGGGCGGCGACGAGTTCGCGATGCTGCTGCCCGGCACCGGGCCGGTCGGCGCCGAGGTGGTCGCCGCGCAGATCCTGCGCCGCCTCGCCGCACCGATCGTGGTGGCGCAGCACACGATACGGGTGAAGGCCAGCATCGGCCTGACCGGCGCCCGCGCGGGCGACGACCCGTCGACGCTGCTCGCCAACGCCGACATCGCCATGTACGAGGCGAAACGTCGCGGCAAGGGCATGTGGATCGGGTACGCCGACGAGATGGGCGCCCGGGTCAGCGCCGAGGCGGGACTGATCCGGCAGCTGGACCAGGCCGTCGAGCTGGGGCAGTTCACCCTCGTCTACCAGCCGATCATGCGGCTCGCCGACGACCGGCTGACGGGTGTCGAGTCGCTGATCCGCTGGAACCACCCGGATCTCGGCGTGCTGTCGCCGGTCGACTTCATCCCGATCGCCGAGCGCACCGGCCAGATCGTGGCGATCGGCCGCTGGGTGCTGCGGGAGGCGTGCCGGCAGGGCGCGGCCTGGATGGCCGAGGCGCCCGACGAGACCCCGCTGCAGGTCGGCGTCAACGTGGCCGGCCCGCAACTGCGCGACCCGAACCTGGTCGCCGACGTCGCGGAGGTCCTCGCCGAGACCGGCCTGCCGCCCGGCAGCCTCGTCATCGAGGTCACCGAGACCGCCGTCGTCGACGACGAGGAGTCGCAACGCACGATGGAGGCGCTGCGGGCGCTCGGGGTGAAACTGGCCCTGGACGACTTCGGCACCGCCGCGTCGTCGCTGGGCCTGCTGCTCACCTGCCCGGTCAACTCGCTGAAACTGGACCGCTCGTTCGTCGAGTCGATCACCACGGTGAGCCGGCAGGGGGCGGTCGCCAACGCGGTCAGCCAGATGGCGGCGGCCCTGGAGTTCGGGTCGGTGGCCGAGGGCATCGAGACCGAGGAGCAGCGCGACCTGGTGCGGTTGCTCGGCTACGAGTACGGGCAGGGCTTCTTCTACTCACGGCCGGTCGCGCCGGAGCGGATCAGCGAGCTCCGGGAGTACGGCCTGGCGCCCGCCTCGTCGTAACCGCTCGCCCAGCGCGATCACCGCCCCGGCCAGCTCGGCCGGGGCGACGACCGTGAAGTCGGCGTCGAAACGGGCGATCGCGGCCGCCAGCCCGGTCCACGACCAGGAGCCCAGGGTGAGACGGCAGCGGCCGTCGTCCAGCTCCTCGACGACACCGTCACCGGCGAACGGGGCCACCGACGCGGCCGGCCGGTCCAGGATCACCGTGCCCCGGCACGGCCAGTCGCCGGAGGCGTCGACCGCGCCCCGGAACACGCCGGTCACGTATCCGGCGACGTCACCGCCCGGAAGCTCGCGCGGGGTGAACCCGGGCCCGTTCGGGGTGCGCGGCGACATCCGGTCGGCACGGAAGGTGCGCCAGCCGTCCCGGTCGAGGTCCCAGGCGATCAGATACCAGCGGCCGCCCCGGGTCACCAGGTGGTGCGGCTCGGCGCGCCGCACCTCGTCGCCGTAATCGAACCGCAGCACCGCACGGGCGTGCACGGCGGCGCTGATCGCCACCAGCACGCCGGGCGGTGGCTGCTCGGCCGGGCGGTCGGCGGCGGTCACCCGTACCGCATCGATCCGGTGCCGTAACCGGGACGGCATGACCTGCCGGACCGTGTGCAGGGCCCGGGCGGCCGCCTCGCCGGTGGTGTTGCCCGGCGTCGTCGCCGCGATC
The DNA here is from genome assembly GCF_900113015.1 of Actinoplanes philippinensis. Taxonomy (GTDB): domain Bacteria; phylum Actinomycetota; class Actinomycetes; order Mycobacteriales; family Micromonosporaceae; genus Actinoplanes; species Actinoplanes philippinensis. The sequence continues at coordinate 27,313 of NZ_FONV01000016.1, read as the reverse complement.
TGCAACGCGATCGCCAGCGCGACGGCCTGGTCGTCGTCGAACAGCAGCGGCGGCAGATCGGCGCCGGCGCCCAGCCGGTAGCCGCCGTCGGGACCCTTCAGCGCGGCGATCGGATAGCCCAGCTCGCGCAGCCGGTCCACGTCCCGGCGAACGGTGCGCAGGCTGACGTCGAGACGGTCGGCGAGCAGCGCGCCCGGCCAGTCCCGGCGGGCCTGCAGGAGCGACAGCAGCGACAGCAGGCGGGCGGAGGTCGTCGGCATGACGCCGATTCTGCCCGGAGAGGGTGACAGAAACTGGCACCTACCGCAGCGGATCCCGGCAGCCGGATCGCCTACGCCGTCCGGCCGGCCGCGGTGTGCCGGTGCGTGCGCTTCTGCCGGTACATCGCCTCGTCCGCGGTGCCCAGCAGCAGGTCCGAGTCGGGACGGCTCAGATCGGCCGCCGACACCACACCGATGCTGACACCGACCCGGAGGCGATGGCCACGGAAGGACATCTCGGCGCCCACCGCCTCGCGGAGCCGCTGCGGCACGTCACCGGCCCCGGTGACGTCCTCGGTGACGACGACGAACTCGTCGCCACCGAGCCGGGCGACGATGTCGGTGGGCCGTGTCTGGCCGAGCAGACGCCGGGCGACCTCGGCCAGGACGAAGTCACCGGCGGAGTGGCCGTACCGGTCGTTGACCGCCTTGAACCCGTCGAGATCCAGGAAGTGCACCACCGGCTCGGCGCCGTGCTGCAACGCCAGCGTGAGCCGGGCGTACAGCTCCTGGCGGTTGACCAGGCCGGTCAGCTCGTCGTGGGCCGCCCGGTGGGCCAGCGCCGTCCGCGCCTTCTCCTGCTCGCGGACGACCAGGACGAACCGTACGAAGATGATCGTGCTGAGCAGGATCGAGGCGGTCCACGAGACGGTGTGGCCCAGCGCGCCGTCGTCCCGGTCGTTCAGCTGGTTCAGCACGGGCAGGGCGATCAGCGCGACACCCAGGAAGACCAGCCGGGCCGCGTGCACCCGTTCCGGGCCGGTCCGCCGATCGGCGGGCCGCTCGATGTCGCGGTTCCAGAGCGCGGCGGCGAACAGGCTGTTCGCCAGCAGCAGCAGAGCGTCCAGGCGCCCGGTGTCGAAATCCGGCAGAACCGCGGGCAGCACCGTGATCACCACATCGCCGGCGAGCGTGACGGCCAGCGCGGCCAGCAGATAGCCGGTCGCGCCGCCGCGGACGCCCGGCGCGAGGACGAGCAGCGCACCGGCGACGAACAACAGCACGTCGCCCAGCGGGTAGAAGGTGCCGATGATCTCCGCCGCCGACATGGTGTCGCCGGTGATCTCCGGCTGCACCATGAACCGCCAGAAGAGCACCCCGACCACGGTCGCCATGGCCAGGCCGTCGAGCGTGGCCTCCCGCAGGCCGGACGACGTGCGCCGCCGGACCATGATGATCAGTCCGGCGGCCAGCAGCGGATAGCCCGTGATCCAGAACGCGTCGGCGAGCGACACGTCGCCCGGCTCACCGAACCACCGGGTCAGCGCCGAGTAGACCAGGTCACCGGCCAGCCAGACCGTGAGGGCGCCCGCCACGAGCGCCCGGGACAGGCGGTGGCCGGTCTCCGCGCGGGTCGCGAGCCACGCCGACACCACCACGACGCAGAAGGCCGCCGGGTACGTCAGACGCGCCACCACCGATTCCGGCGCCAGCAGTGTCGGCACGCCCAGAACGGCCGCCGCCACCGGCAGCGCACGGGGTGACCACAGGTTCATGGGCTCATCATCGGCAGCGGCCCACGGCCGGTTGAGCCTTCGCCAGGCCCGGCACAGCGGCCGGCCCTGTGATGCGGGCCTCGGTCAGCGGCGCACCCGGTAGCGCAGGTGCAGCACCCGGTTGCCCGCAACGATCACGTCCGGGCCGTCCAGCAGGTGCTGGGCGTCCACCGAGCCGAAGTAGCGTCTGCCGGAGCCGAGCACGACCGGGGTGACGTCCATGCGTACCTCGTCGATCCAGCCCGCGGCGAGAGCCTGGCCGCCGACGTCGCCGGCGGCGAACTCGATCGTGCGGTCACCGGCGAGCTCCCGCGCCGTGGCCACGGCCGCGTCGATGCCGTCGGCGAAGTGGAACGGGGCCTTCGGGTCCCAGCCCTCGGGGGCGCCCCGGTGGCTCACCACGACCACGTGGTCGATCCCGCTCGGCGGCGTGCCGTCCCAGCCGTCGGTGATGTCGAAGGAGCGCCGGCCGCAGACGGTCACGCCGATCTCGTCCCAGTACGGCCGGATGTGGTCGAACGAGGCCTGCGACACCTTCAGCACGCCGCTGCCGTCCAGCGGCACGTCACCGCTGACCAGCCACTCGAAGATCGGGCCGGGATCGTCGTTGCCGGCCGCGATGAAACCGTCCACCGAGACCGACGCGTTCATGACCACTTTTCCCACGTGTTCCCCCTCTGTTCGCCGGCTCCGAGTCTGGTGGGGGATGGGCTGTCGTTCTTGTAGAAAATCAATCGGCCGGAAGCGGCCAGCCGGCCAGGACGTGGCCGGGATGGTCACGCAGGAACCGCCGCCGCACCTCGGTGTACCGGGTCGGCGTGAGCCCGGTGAACTCCCGGAACTCACGCACGAAGTGGGCCTGGTCGAAGTAGCCCGCGCCGGCGGCGACCTCGGCCCAGTCGATCGGCGCGGTGACGTCGAGCGCCAGCACGGTGGAGCTGAAGCGGTAGCCGCGCGCCAGCCGTTTCGGCGTGACACCGACCACCGCCTTGAACCGCTTCGCCACATACGTGCTGCTGACGTGGGCCGCCGCACCGATGCCGCCGATCGGCACGGTCCCGCCGGTCGCCGCGACGGCACTGCTCACCTCGCGGACCAGGTCGAGACCGTCGACCACCCGCAGCCGTCGCACGAGTTCCTCCTCCAGGACCGTCAGCATCTCGTGCGGCGTGGGCGCCGAGGCCAGCCGCTGCCGCAGGTCATCGGCAGCGGTCCGGCCCCAGATCTGCTCCACCGTCGCGGGCCGGTCGCACAGCTCGGCCGCGGGCACCGGAAGAAGCGGCGCCAGACCCCACGGCTTGACATGGGCGCCGACCGACCGGGTCGGGGTGGGGTAGCCGAACTCCCAGGCGCGGGTGGGCGTGACGACCGCGCAGCCGTCCGGGTACTCCACGGCGTCGGCATCGGTTCCCGCGCGGATGCGAAACGGCGCCCCGAGGTTGACGATGAGCAGGGGCGCGGGCGCGGCCGGCAGGATCAACCGGGGGTACGGCGGGACGCCCTCAAGGTAGTAGAGGTCGTCGATCAGTCCGTCCAGCGGCGGGCCGGGCGCCCTGGACACGTACTTCACCGCGGCCTCACGCGCCGGCGCCGGTCACGGACGGATCGCCGTCATCCGAAACGTCTCCACTCGCCCTCGGAGATCACCTCGACGGAGTCGCCGGCGACCCGGATGGCTGTCTCCTCGTCGATGGCGTAGGCCGGGATGCCGAGGCCGGCGGCCCAGCGCTCGGCGTCGGCCATCGTGTTGGTGGGGAAGAGATTCAGGTGAGGGAAGATCGCGAAGTCGACGACTCCCAGCGTGCGGTCGTCGGGGGCGGACGGCCACTCGACGAAGTAGTCGCCGATCCGCGGGGTCATCACCATGCTCCCGGCGCTCACGCCGACCCAGACCTTGTCGGCGAGGGTGGGCAGCAGGCCGGCCAGGCCGGACTCGCGCATCCAGTGGCACAGGTAGGTGGCGTCGCCGCCGTCGGCGAGGAGCACGTCGGCCTCGCGGACCCAGGGGATCCAGCGCTTCGCGCCGATGCTGGGCAGCGCGGTGAGCTCGAGGACCCCGAGCGACGCCCAGTCCAGGCCGGACATGTACTTGCGGCCGGGCCTGGGGGTGGCGGCGACGAAGTCGCGGACCGACGCGGGACCGCACATCGGGTGGCCCCACTGGGCGGTCGGGATGGCGAGGGCGCGGCACTCGCTGATCGGCTTGCCGAGCAGGTCCACGAGCGCCGCGTGGATGGCGGGGTTGGTGACGCCACCCGACGTGAGCAAGAGCTTCAACGGACCTCCGAATTCGCGGGCGGCCCCATCGTAGTATCGCGGACGTGGCGATCATGGACGAGGACGAGTTCTGGGCGGTCGTCGAGGATGCCCGCTCCGGCGTCGGCGACACCCGCACCGGCGAGGGCGCGGAGGAGGTCGCCACCCGAGTCGGGCAGCGGCTCGCCGCGTCGGGACCGGACACCGCGGTGGCCTTCGACCTTCGGTACGACCTGCTGGCCGCCCGATCCTACGACGGAACCCTGTGGGCGGCCGCCTACCTGATGAAGGGCGGCTGCTCCGACGACGCCTTCGACTACTTCCGGGGCTGGCTTGTCGCGCAGGGCCGCACGGTGTGGGAGCGGGCGCTGGAGAACCCGGACACGCTGGCCGAGCTGGGCATCGATCCGGACGACGACTTCCTCGAGGGGGAGGACATGCTCAGCGTCGGGCGGGCCGCCTTCGCCGGTGACGAGGACTTCCACGCCGCCGTCGACGCGGCCCGCCGGGAGCTGCCGGCGGACACGTTCGCGTTCACGCTGACCGGGGACGACTTCGACTACGAGGACGACGACGAGATCCGCGCCCGGTTTCCCCGACTGGCCGCCGTCTACCTCGACTGAGCGCCCATCACGCTGTCGAACTCCCAGTACGCGCGGAGGGCGGCGAGCCGGCCGGCGCCGTCGCTGCGGTAGGTGAAGACGCCGTGCACCTCGACGGTGTGGCCGCCCGGCATGGTCAGGTGGATGGCGCCGACGTCGGCCACCTCGTCCCCGCACAGGTAGGACCGCTCGATCACGAACCGCATCGCCTCGACCTGGCCGATCACGGTGTCGTAGAAGCCGGCGATCGCCTCCGCGCCGTGATGGCCCGCCCCGCCGGGGCAGAGCGGTGACGGGCCGATCGGGTCCTCCACCACCGCGTCGTCGGCGAAGAGTCCGAGCCAGGTCTCCCGGTCCTTCGCGCCGGCCGCGGCCTGCGAACGCCGGGCCAGGTCACGGGCGGTCAGCACCACCGAGGTCATCGCCTGCCTCCTCCGGTCCCGATACACCCCCGACACTAGAACGTGTTCTATTCACATACAAGGAATGATCGTGCCCATGACGACGCTCGCCGACGCGCCGCTGCGACAGGCCCGCAACTCCGCGGCCTTCTGGGCGGCGACCGGCCGCTCCCGCGGCCATGAGGTCATCCGCCGCCCCGGCTTCCTCGCCGTGAACGGCGACGAGCGGGCCGGGCTGCGGATCCTGATCCAGGAGCCGGCCACGGACACCGCCGAGATCATCGATCTGGTACGCCGTGCGCCCGGCCCGGTGAACCTGGAGGACCCGTTCAGCGCCACCGACCTGAGCGCCCTCGAACTGCGGAGCTGGCAGATGCCGGTGATGCTCCGGCCGCCCGGCCCGGTCGAGCCACCGCTGATGGAGGTCGTCCGGGTGCGCGACGAGCCGGACCTGCGGGCGGCCGAGCTGGCGTTGATCGCCGGTTTCGACCTCACCCGTTTCGAGCCGTACCGGGCCGGCGAGATGTTCCCGGCGGCGCTGCTGGAACAGCCGGGCGTGGACGTGTTCGCCGCCCGTCTCGACGGCGTGATCGGCGGCGCCTGCGTGACGATGGTCGACGAGGGTCTGGGCAGCCACTACTGGGTCGGCACGCCGCCCGGCTTCCGGTCCCGCGGCGTCGGCCGGGCGGTCATGGTCGGTTCGCTGACGGCCCTCCCGGACCTGCCGTTCACCCTCACCGCGTCCCGGCTGGGCCGGCCGCTCTACGAGTCGCTCGGATTCGTCGTCGCCGCGGACTCGACCTGGTACTCCGGTGCGGGGCCGCTACGCCCGTGAGGCGCCTTTGCCGGCGGAACGGCCGGCCTGTGCCGCGCGGTGGCCACGGTTCTCCGGGTGGCCGTACGCCAATGATTAAGGTTTTGGGGTGCCCCGCGTCTCCGAAGCCCACCTCGCCGCCCGCCGTCAGCAGATTCTCGACGCCGCGGCGCGGTGTTTCGTCAGAAACGGGTTCCATCAGACGTCCATGCAGGACGTCATCAAGGAGGCGGGGCTGTCGGTCGGCGCGTTCTACCGGTATTTCAAGAGCAAGAACGAGCTGATCACGGCGATCGCGGGGGAGAAGATCACCGCGGTCACCGGGGTGCTCGACGGGCTGCTCCTGCTCGACCCGATGCCGTCGGTCCCGGAGATCCTGGAGCGGCTGCTGGAGCTGATCGACGACGCCGCTGTCGAGGACGGCACGATCCGCATCGCCGTGCAGGTGTGGGGCGAGGCGGTGCACGATCCGGAGGTCGGCGCCCTGGTCGCCGAGATCTACGGCCGGGTCCGGGACCGGGCCGTGCGCACCGCCGAGCGCGCCCAGGAGACCGGGCAGATCCCGCCGGACGCCGACCCGGCCGGGATCGGAGCGGCGTTCTTCGGGCTGGTCCAGGGCTACATCCTGCAGCGGATCCTGCTCGGCAACGTCGACCGGCAGCTCTACATGAACGGGGTCCGCGCGCTAATCGGCTAGCACCGCCGCGGCCAGCACCAGGACACTCGCGCCGATCTCCACGAAGCCGACCTGCCTCGGCGTCAGCGGGCGGCCCGGCAGAAGCCAGGCACGGCACAGCAGACCGGCGAAGACCACCGCGGCGACGGCGTCGATCAGCGTCGCCACGGCGAGCGCGGCCAGGTGATACACGATCGAGGCCCGGCGGTACGCCACGGAGCCGCGCTCACGGATCATGGTCTTCACGAACAGGACCGTGCCGGTGAAGTAGAGCAGCACGATCAGGAACGGCTGCCAGCGCGGGGCGGACCCGGCGACCACCGCGACGACCGGCACCATCAGGCAGCTCTGCACCACCGACGCGAGATCGTTGAGCAGGGCACGCTCGCGCCGCCGCCACGCGTACCAGACGTTGACGGCCAGCAGGACGGCGTAGGCGGGAGCGAACCACAGCAACGCGGGACGGGCCGCCACGACCGGCACGGCCAGGACCACGGTGACCGGCGCGTACCGGCCGATCTGCGGACCGAACCGGGCCGGCCGCCGGGTCTTGACCGCCTGGAGCAGGTAGTACGACAGCAGATATCCGGCGATCCACGCCCCCAGCAGCGGGACGGCCGGCCACGCGAACCCGGAGAGCAGCAGCCCGGCCAGGTAGGGCAGCAGCAGCATCGCCCACGCGCCGTGCTGCGGCGGGACGTACTGCCGGCGGCGGGCCCTCGTCACTTTTCGGTCAGCGATCCCCGGCGTGCTCACGTCCCCGACGCTAGGTGCACCACAGCCGGTGCGACAGGGACCTTCGGCCCCTGAACGGCCCGGCGATGATCGGCTAGCCTTGCCGTCATGAGTGAGTGGGACGCCCCGCGGCGGATGGCCGGTTACCGGTTCGCCGTGCCGATGGCGGGCCCGCACGTGCGCCGCGTCTTCGACGAGCGCTGTCCCAGCCTCCGCGACTGACACCCGCCGCCGGCCCGGCGGATCCCCGCGTGTGCCACCGTGGGGCCCGCACCCCGCTCCCGCTCCTCGAGGACAAGTTCCGTGCTGGAAGACCTCCGCGCCTACTGCCGGCGCGACCCCGCTCTGTACGGCGTCAAGGTGGCCGAGGTGCTGCTCTACCCCGGTCTCTGGGCGCTCTGGGGCCACCGGGCCGCCCACCTGCTGCACCGGGCCCGCCTCCCGTTCCTGCCGCGCCTGCTGTCACAGGTGATGCGGTTCCTCACCGGCATCGAGATCCATCCGGGCGCGGTGATCGGCCGGCGGCTCTTCATCGACCACGGCGCCGGGGTGGTGATCGGCGAGACGGCCCGCATCGGCGACGACGTCACCATGTACCACCAGGTGACCCTCGGCGGGCGGGGCTGGCGGCGCGATCCCAAGGGCAGCCGCCGTCACCCGCAGGTGGGAGATCGGGTCACCCTCGGGGTGGGCGCCACCGTCCTCGGGCCGGTCAGCATCGGCGACGACGCCGAGATCGGCGCTCTCGCGCTGGTCGTGGCGGACATTCCGGCGGGGGCCCGGGTGCGCGCCCCCGCCGCGGAGACTGTTCCATCAACACCGAACCCCGGCATCAACTCAGGAGCGAGGACATGATCTACAACGACGTCACCGAGCTGATCGGCCGGACCCCGATGGTGCGGCTGACCCGTTTCGAGCCCGGCCTGCCGGCGAAACTGATCGCCAAGCTCGAGTCGGCGAACCCCGGCGGCAGCGTCAAGGACCGGATCGCCCTCGCCATGATCGAGGCCGCCGAGGCCACCGAGGAGCTGCGGCCCGGATCGGCGATCGTCGAGGCCACCAGCGGCAACACCGGCATCGGCCTGGCCCTGGTGGCGGCCGCCCGGGGCTACCGCCTCACCCTGACGATGCCGGACAGCATGAGCGCGGAGCGGCGGGCGCTGCTCCTGGCGTACGGGGCGAAGCTGGTGCTGACCCCCGCAGCCGAGGGCATGAAGGGCGCCGTGGCGAAGGCGCTGGAGATCGCCGAGGAACAGCGCGCCTGGCTGCCGATGCAGTTCGACAACCCGGCGAACCCGGACGTGCACCGCCGCACCACCGCGCTGGAGATCTGGAACGACACCGACGGCCAGGTCGACCTGTTCGTCGGCGGGGTCGGCACCGGCGGTACCCTCACCGGTGTCGGCCAGATCCTCAAGGAGAAGCAGCCCGACCTGCGGGTGTACGCGGTCGAGCCGGACGAGTCGCCGGTGCTGTCCGGTGGCGCGTCGAGCCCGCACGGCATCCAGGGCATCGGGGCCGGGTTCGTGCCGGAGGTGCTCGACCCGACCATCTACGACGAGGTGTTCCGGGTCGACGTGGAGCAGGCACGCGAGGCGGGCCGGCAGCTGGCCCGTACCGAGGGGATTCTCGCCGGGGTGTCCAGCGGCGCCGCCCTGCACGCCGCCCGGGAGCTGGCGTGGCGCGCCGAGAACGTTGGCAAGACCATCGTGGTCGTTCTCCCGGACACCGGCGAGCGTTACCTGAGCACCCCGCTGTTCGCCGCCGGCTGACCGGCGGCGCCTTGGTTACGCTGGACCGTCCATCCTGGTCGGCGATGCGGGGGTGTCGTGCGGAGAACGTGGTCGCTGCTGGTCCCGGTGCTCGCCGGGCTGCTGCTCGCCGGATGCCCGGGCGCGTCCGCCGCGCCCGCCGAGTATCGGATCGGTGTCGCCCGGATCGGCGACGACTACCACCTCTTCGCGCCGGTCTGCCCCGGCGACGCGCTGTCCGCGGTGCGGGTCGGCGGCCCGGTGGCCACGGCCGGCGACTGGTGGGCCGCCGCCGGCCCGGCGGACCCGTCCGGCCGGCCGGCGGAGTTCGTGACCCTCGGCGACGACGGGCCGTTCCGGCGGGTCACCGTCCGGGCCGGCGACGGCGGGCCGCCCCGCGACTTCCGCGCCACCGCCGTCTACACCGACGGGTACGGCGGGAGCGTCGAGAAATCGATCAGCCTGCTGCTGGCCGCGGTTCCCGCCTACCCGGCCGGCGCCGACCCGCGGCAGGTCCGCTACCTGACCCGGCCGCTCGGCGACATGGCCGACCTGGCCGGCCCCGAGGAGATCCGGCGGCACTCCGACTGCGTGGACGCCACCGACACCCCGCTGCGGCAGACGGGCGGATCACTGCGGTCCGAGGCGCCCGGCCGGGTCGACCGGGCGATGCTCGGGCGCGACGCCGTCGACTGGCTCGCCCCGGTCACCCCCGAGCCCGTCGCCACCGAGGACGTGGCCGCGCACCTGTGCGGCAACGGGCCCGGGTTCGGCGCGCTCGTGGCGGCCTACGGGCAGGAGCGGGTCTGGCGGGAGCGCGACTTCGACGTGGAGACCGGCGGCGAGATCCGGCAGTTCGCCGGGGCGTACGGGCGGATCACCGCGGCCGAGGCGATCACCCAGGCCGACGGGCGGCTCGGCTGCGAGCGGTACACCGACGGCGGGACCGGATACCACGACGTCCATCGGGTCGTGCTGCCCGCCGTCACGGGCGCCGACCGGCAGCTGCTCTACTGCGAGGAGTCCGAGCACAGCGCCGGCCGCTGCACGTTGCTGCTGGCCAGAGGCGACATCCTCAGCCGGGTCGTGGTGCAGGCCGCCGACCGGGAGCTGGCCGAGACCGGGGCCCGCGCTCTCGCCGATGACGCGGGGGCCGCACTGGCCGGGTGACGCTCCGGGCGTACCCCCGAAGCCGGAGAACGGACCGTGACCGCGGCGACCAGGCCGTGGACGACGCCGGCCGCGCCGATCAGGATCGTCGCCATCCGGGCGCCGGCGGCGGCCGCGCCGAGCGCCGCCGTGATCGCGAACGGCAGCGCCGCCCAGCGCACCGGCCCCGCCCCGGCGGCCTCCACCGCCGCGGCCAGCGTGATCCAGCAGGCCAGGCAGAACACCGGGGACCACAGGCCGGCCAGCGCGATCAGCCCGAGCGTCACCGCCGCGCCGGAGATCGTCAGCTGGGCGACGCACCGCGCCACCACCGGGTCGTGCCACCACCGGCATCGCCGGTGCCGGCCCCCGCCGGACCGCCCGCAGTTCATCGGCCGATGCTCGCCGGGGCCGATCGACGCCCCGTTGACAACCGGAAGAACAGTCCAGTGTGGACGGCGCGGCGCATAGCATGGCGGGGTGCATGACGACTTCTACACGACCCTCAGCCAGGTGCTCGGGGTCCTCGTGCTGTCCCTGATGTGGGACTCGCAGTATCTCCTGCGCCTGACCAGGCAGGATCGTGCCGGCGTGCTGTTCTGGACCAAGCCGCGGGTGCGGATCTACTCGCTCGTCGTCGCGACCACGCTGATCGCCGGGATCGCGGCGTCGATGGGGGTGCTCGGCGGGTTCCTCGACGACACCGAGCCGCTGCGGATCGGGCTGTTCGGCGTCCTCGCGCTCGGCCTGGCCACCCTGCTGACCCGGCTGAGCGCCGACATCGTCACCGCCACCCGCACCCCCGCCCCGACGCCTCCCCAGGAGTGACGGCATCGGCTCAGCCAGGCCCGTTTCCCGCCGATCTGGGTCCCGGAAGGTGCTGACGGGCGAGAGGCCGACAATGCGAGGATCCGACGCCGCCCCGGGTCCGCCACCACGGGACCGGGCGCTGACCGTACCCCTGATCATCGCCTGGACCGCCCTGGCGGCCGTGCTCGCCTGGCTGGCCCGGCGCGACCCGGGCGGCGTGCTCCTCGGCAACGCCGGCGGCACCGTGATCGCCGCGTGCGCCACCGCCGCCTGCCACCGGGTCAGCCGCCTCGCCACCGACCGCCGGGTCTCCGCGTTCTGGCGGCTGTGGGCCGGTTCGGCGGCCGCCCTGCTGGTCAGCACCCTGGCCGCCACCGTCGCGGCGATCCGCGGCGACGCCGACATGCCGCCCAACGAGGCCGCGTCGAACGTGGTCAGCCTGGTCCTCGCGATGATCGCGTTCCGGCACGTGCCGATCACCTCCCGGACCCGGCTCGACTGGGCGCGGCTGCTGCTCGACGGGACCGCCGTGATCGTCGCCGGCACCGTCTTCTTCGGGTACGTCGTGCTGCGTACCGTCCCCGACGGCACCCCGCTCGCCACCCGGACCGGCGCCGGTGTGGTCGGCATCTGCTGCCTTCTCGGCCTGGTGATCTTCAGCCGGGCCGCGATGAGCCCCACCGGCCGCGTCGACCCGCTCGCGCTCGGCATCCTGGCGTTCGAGCCCGTCGTCGGCCTCGTGACGGTGCTGGCGTTCCTCGTCGGCAACGACCTGAGCGACACCCTGGTGACCTATCTCGGCTATCCGCTGGTCGGGCTCGGCATGACGCTGGCCGCCTACCGGCAGGGCCGGGTCCTCGACGTGGCGCCGAAACACCTCCGCTGGTCGTTCGCCGACCCGCTGCAGTTCCTGTCGGTCGCCGTCACCGGTGTCCTCGTCATCATCGTCTCCGCCCGTGACCTCGACCTCCGTGGCCGCGCGGTGATCATCGGCGCCGTCCTGATCGCCACGATCATCGTGATCCGGCAGCTGCTCAGCCTCCGCGAGAACAACCGCGCGCTCCGGGGCATCCGCCGCCAGCAGGCCGAGCTGGAACGCCTCGCCCTCACCGACAACCTCACCGGCCTCGCCAACCGCACCGGCTTCCTCGTCGAACTCACCGAACGCCTCGACGCCGGGCAGCCGTCGACCGCCATGTTCCTCGACATCGACGACTTCAAGGAGGTCAACGACACCCTCGGCCCGGCCGCCGCCGACCAGCTGCTGCGCCAGGTCGCCGAGCGTCTGCGCGACGGCGCCGCCGACGACGAATGCGTGGCCCGGCTCGGCGGCGACGAGTTCGCGGTGCTGCTGCCCACCGGCGAGCCGTCCGCCGCCGAGGCCGCCGCCACCCGCCTGCAGGGCACCGTGGGCCGGCCGGTGCACGCCGCCGCCCCGCAGGCCGCCGCCACCCGCCTGCAGGGCACCGTGGGCCGGCCGGTGCACGCCGCGGCCCCGCAGGCCGGCGCCGGCACGCAGCAGTTCCTCCTGCACGCCAGCGTCGGGATCGCCGTCGCCGAGCCCGGCGAGACCGCCGACGAGGTGCTGCGCAACGCCGACATCGCCCTCTACGCGGCGAAGGAGTCGGGAAAGGCCTCCTGGGTACGGTTCGAGCCGCGCATGCGCCAGGACATGACCGCCCACGCCCGTCTCGCCGGTGAACTCCACGACGCCATCGTCGGCGGCCAGTTGCGACTGCTCTACCAGCCCGTGTACGACCTGGTCAACGGCCGGATGCACGGCTGTGAGGCGCTGGTCCGCTGGCAGCACCCGGAACGCGGCTTCGTCTCGCCCGCCGACTTCATCCCGGTCGCCGAACGCTCCGGGCTCATCGTCCCGCTCGGCGCCTGGGTGCTGCGCGAGGCGTGCGGCCAGCTCGCCCAGTGGCGCGCCACGCTGGGCGCGGACGCGGTCGAGGCGGTCAACGTCAACGTGGCGGTCCGTCAGCTCCGGGAGAGCGGTTTCGTCGACGAGGTCGCGGCCGTCCTCAGCGACACCGGACTCCAGCCGCGCCACCTGATCATCGAGGTGACGGAGTCGTCGGTGGCCGACGGCCCGCAGGTCACCGAGGCCCTCGAAGCCCTGCACGCGATGGGCGTACGCCTCGCCCTCGACGACTTCGGCACCGGCCAGTCCTCGCTGAGCCTGCTGCGCGCCGTCCCGGTCGACGTCCTCAAACTGGACAAGTCCTTCGTCGACGGGATAGCCGACGGCACCGACCGGGGCCGTCTCGCGGTCGCGGCCGCGGTTGCGCAACTGGTGGAATATCTGCAGCTCAAGGCCGTCGCCGAGGGCATCGAGAGCCAGGCCCAGCTGGAGCGGCTCCGGGACATGGGCTACCGGTACGGTCAGGGTTACTTCATGGCGAAACCGCTGCCCCCGGCGGAGTGCGGGGCGCGGATGGCGACCCCTCAGGGTTTCCTTTGGTACGGCCCACCGGACGCTCCCGTGGCTGTCCCCGCGGCCATCGCGGCGCCCCGGGCCGAAACGCGGCCGCCGGGCTGAATGCGGTGGTCACCGTCACGGCGGGTCAGGCCGGTCCCGGCCGGGGACAGGTCCCCGGCCGGCCGCGCCCGACAGACGGCACGGTGGTCGGCCAGGGCGCCGGACTGCACGCCGGTGACCACACCCGCGGTCCGGCCGCAGACCGTGATCGGCGAGCCGTCCGGCCGGCTTCGGCGTCGCCCCGATCGTCGGGATCCGGCTCGCCGGCATCCTCGTCGACCGGCACCACCGGCGGCTCGTCATCGGCGCCGGGCTATTCGCCGGCTCAGCTGTCGCGCTGACCGTCGCCGTGCTCGCCTACGTCACGATCGCGGCCGAGGGCCGCTCCGCCGGGGGAGCGGCCACCGCGCTCCAACCGGCGCCGATGCGGGCGGCCGGCAACCACGCCGACATGGCACGGTCGCCGACGGCGGCAACCTGGAACCTGGGGATGGCGGCAACCTGGAACCTGCCGACGGTGACAACGTGGAACCCGGGGACAGGTCCGGGCGGTCGTGTCGGCCGCGCGCTGCCGACCGGCTTCGGCCCTCGCCCCGCTGTCGCTCTCGGCGATCGTCCTCTTGACGCCGCCGGTGCAACTGCCGGTCCTCTCCCGGGGAGCAAGCGTTCCCGCCCCGCCGGTAGCCCTGCGTCGGCCGACGACGAGTGGAAAGCTCATTCACATGGGACAAGCCGACATCAACTTCTACTTCGATCCGATCTGCCCGTTCGCCTGGATGACGAGCAAGTGGATCCGCATCGTGCAGGGCCGGCGTGACTACACGGTCGACTGGCGGTTCATCTCGCTGCGGCTGATCAACGCGCACCTCGACTACGACACCCACTTCCCGCCCGAGTACGAGGCCCAGCACAAGGCCGGGCTGCGTCTGCTGCGGGTCGCCTCGGCGGTCCGGGAGAAGCACGGGCGTGCGGCGGTCGGCCCGCTGTACGCCGCGTTCGGCGCCCGCATCCTGGAGACCGCCCCCGACGAGAGCCGGGCGCCCGGCTGGCAGGGCACTACCGAACTGGCCGCCGACGCCCTCACCGCGGCCGGCCTGCCCCCGGAGTTGGCCGACCACCTCGACGACACCGCCCGCGACGCGGAGATCCAGGCCGAGTCGGACGAGGCGCTGTCCCTGACCGGCCGTGACGTAGGCACACCGATCATCCATTTCGAACCACCGGCGGGCGTGGCCTTCTTCGGCCCGGTGATCAGCCGCCTGCCGGACGAGGACCAGGCCACCGAACTGTGGGATCACGTGGTCGGCCTCGCGAGTTTCGGCGGTTTCGCCGAGCTGAAGCGCAGCTTGCGCGAACAGCCACAGCTCCCGTCCTTCGGAGTGACGGCCGAGCAGACGGGCAAGGTCGAGGACTGGCACGCCGGAAGCCGCCGCCTGAAAAAGTAGTCCCCTCCGCCCCCGTAGCGAAGCTGGGCGTGGTCGGTCACGCCCGGCTCCGCATCCACCGTCCGCTCCGGCCCGCCCATGCGCCGAAATGTCAGAGGGTGCCGGTATCCTCCCCGCCGACCGATAGTCGACGAACCCTTGGGCGGCCCTGATGTCCGATGTTCCCGTAACCGATGATCGCGACCCTGCTTCCGTGGTTACCGGCATGATCGCCCAGGTCCTCGACTTGGCGGCGACCTGGACCGCGTGGGCCGGCGAGCCGATCCCGATCGATGACCGCGTCTACACCCCACACAAAGCCATACGACGTGTCACCGACCACTTGATCGACCATCTGGCCGAGATAGAGGCCCGAGTCGCCGGTGTCCCGACGATCCCCGATCATTGGCATGCCTCAGCAAGCACCACAGCCGCCGACCTGGCGCCGTTCACACCCGAAGACCTCGACGAGGCCCGCAGCCGCCTGGCCCGCCTGGCCCAGATCTTCGAACTACGCCTCACCAAACTGACCACCGCCGAACTGGACCACCGCGACGGCGAAGCCTGGTCGGTCCGCCAGATCGCCTTCCACCTCGAGTCCTCCCTCTACTACGCCACCGCAGTCGGCCGCCTGCCCTGAAACCACAGCCGAGCGGCACCTTTTGCTCGTCCCAAAGATCCCGCCGACGGAGTTCGCCGGCAGCCAGGGCTTCGCGTCACCGGCACCATCGAGGCCTGGCCTGCCTGTTCTTGCTCGCCTTGGTCCTGCCGCCCCGCTCAGGCGCGCTCTGCTTCGGCTCAGCGCGGTTCGCGGTGCCCGGTGTCCCGCGCCTGGCGCCTGGCTTCCGGCGCCTGGCGCCCCCGGTGTCTGGCCCCCAGTGCCTGGCGCCCCAGTGCCTGGCGCCCCGGTGTCTGGCCCCCAGCGTCTGGCGCCCGGTTCCGGTGCTGGCTCTCCGGCTCTCGTGCGGTCGGGCCGAACCTCAATCAACTCGGCTCGTAGTTCGCCAGCGCCCTGGCCGTCCGGCTGACTCGCCGCTTTCCGGTGACCCGCCGCCTCGGCTGCGTCCTCCTTCCTTGTCAGCGCCCGACCTGGTTCCCCTCGCTCCTCCCTGACCGGGCACCCGCGTCGCGCCTTGCCCCTCAACCACACCCACCTCAGCCCGGCCTTAACTGAGACCAACCACAGCTCGGTCGGCCAGCCCGGTCGGCCAGCTCGGTCAGACAGATCCGAGCGGTGCATCATGGGTTTCGGCGGTCGGCGGCGAGTTCGTCGGTGAGCAGCAGGTCTCGCCGGAACAGGCCCGCCCGGTATGCGGTCCGCCCCACCATGTGTGCCGCGACCGGAGCGGTGACCAGCTGGAACGCCCCTACCAGCACCAATGTGGTGATGTCGACAGCCGTGCCGAGCCGGATCGCCGTGCCGGCCAGGATCAACAGCAGGCCGAGCACCTGAGGCTTGGTGGCCGCATGCATCCGGGACAGTAGATCAGGAAACCGCAACAGCCCGACGCCCGCCGCGAGACTCAACAGCGCCCCTCCGAGGAGACACACCCCCGCAACGACGTCGAGCACAGCAGTGACAGTCATTCCCGGGCCTCCCTCGATCGCCGCGTTGAGACCGGCCCTCGCGCCCGGCCAGTCGACTCCTGGTGACCGGTCGGATCCGCAGGCGCCGGATGGTCGTTGCCCGGCGACTCTGCACCCGACAGGGCGCCCATCGAACCCGCGGCCCCCGCACCACCGCGACCAGGCAGGGATGGTGAAACCGCCGGAGACGGCCGGGCGACCGGATCGGCGAACCGCGCCACCGCGACCGACCCTGCAGCGCCGAGCAACGACAGCCCGAGCAGGATCGGCAGCCCGGTGGCATCGCGGCTGTAGGCGGCTTCGGTGGCGGTCGCGCACACGGTGATCGCCAGGAGCACGTCGGTGCCCACGATCCGGTCCAGCGTCGACGGCCCCCGAATGATCCGGCCGAGGGCCATACCGGCCGCAGCGGCTAGGAAAACTGCGGCGATGGCGGCGACGACGATCATCTCGATCCTCCTACGGTCGATGTCGATCCGGCCGTTGCGGCCTCGTTGATCAGCTTGATCTCGGCGTCGGAGCCGACCGCCCGGACGATGCGTTCCTCGAGGTCGCGCACGTCGCGCCGGAACTGGTCGATGTCCGCCGGCCCGGTGACGTCGAAGACGTGGACGTAGAGGATCCCCGCGGCCCTGTCCATGTCGACGATCAAACTCCCGGGCACCAGCGACACCGCTTCCGCACAGAGGGTCAGGTGCAGGTCGGAGCGCACGGAGAGCCGTACCGCCAGGACCGCGCTGTGCGGCACCCGCCGCCCGCCGAACGCCGTCCACGCGAGCTGAGAACTGGCCACCACCAGGTCGGTCAGGAATCGGATCGCGACCCGGAGCAGGCCGCCCGGCCGCAGCCGCCCGGCGAAGGTGACCGGCGGCAGCGGGAACACCGTCAGCACCAGCATCGACACCAGCAGCCCACCGAGGAGGGTGACCCAGGAGAACACACCCCACAGCAGCATCCACACGACGGTGAGGGCGACGATCGCGAGAAGCCGGTCCCGGCCACGGACCATCACGGCAGCACCGCCTCGACGTAGGGGGTCCGCGCGAGCAGATCCTCGGCGACCGTGTCGGTGAGCGAGTACAGCGGCCCGGCCACGAGGGTGATCATCACTCCGGCGACGACCAGCGCCGCGGTCGGTGTGACCATCAGGCGCGGCGACCGGAGCGGGGCCGCGTCCGGAGTCGCCGGTGACCGCCAGAACGCCAGGTTCCACACCCGGGCCAGGGCGTACAGGGTGAGCAGGCTGGTCAGCGCGGAACCGCCGACGAGCAACCAGGGCAGCACGGCGCCGTCATCGGCCCCGGCCCGGATGAGCCCCAGCTTGCCGAGGAACCCGGAGAACGGTGGAATCCCAGCCAGGTTGAGCGCGGGCAGGAAGAACAGGATGGCCAGCACCGGGGCGGTACGGGCCAGCCCGCCCAGCCGGTCCAGCGCCGTGCTGCCGCCCCGCCGCTCGATCAGCCCCGCGACCAGGAACAACGTCGTCTGCACGACGATGTGGTGCAGCGTGTAGAAGACCGCCGCCGCGATGCCGGCCCGCGATGCGAGCCCCACCCCGAACAGCAGGTACCCGATGTGGCTGACCAGTGTGAACGACAGCAGCCGTTTCAGGTCGGACTGCGCGACCGCGCCGAGAATGCCGACCAGCATCGTGGACAGCGCCGCGACCATCAGCAGGTCGGCGACCCGGCCACCGGGGAAGAGCAGCGTCTCGGTACGGATGATCGCGTACACCCCGACCTTGGTGAGCAGCCCGGCGAAGACCGCGGTGACGGGAGCGGGAGCGGTCGGATAGCTGTCCGGCAGCCACGCCGACAGCGGGAAGATCGCCGCCTTGATACCGAAGGCGAGCAGCAGCATCCCCTGCAGCACCATGCGCACACCGTCGGGCAGCGCGTCGAGCCGTCCGACCAGTTGCGCCATGTTGAGCGTCCCGGTGGCCGAGTAGATGAGCCCGATCGCGGCCAGGAAGATGACCGACGACAACAGACTCACCACGACATAGGTCGTCCCCGCGCGAATCCGGTTCTCCGTCCCGCCGAGTGTGATCAGCACGTAGCTGGCCGCCAGCAGGATCTCGAAACCTACGTACAGGTTGAACAGGTCGCCGGAGAGGAACGCGTTGGTCACGCCGGCAGTGAGGATGAGATACGTCGGGTGGTAGACCGACAGCGGATGCTCCTCGTCGCCGTCCGCGCCGCCCTGCCCGATCGAGTAGAGCAGCACGCACAGCGTCACCGCGGCGGAGACGACCAGCATCAGAGCGGCGAGCTGGTCGGCGACGAGCACGATCCCCAGTGGTACGGGCCAGCCACCGACCGCAACGACCAGCGGCCCGTCGGCGGAGAGCACCAGCAGGAAAGTCGACACGACGAGGGTGGCGGTCAGCACGCTCACACTGATCGCCCGCTGCACCCGGGGTCGCCGGAACATCAGCAATGTCGTCGCCGCCCCGAGCAGCGGCATGATCACCGGGAGTGGCACGAGCCAGGTCACGTACGTACCTCCGCGGTCTCGGCCTCGTCGGTGTCCAGGTCCTCGGCGTCCGAGCCCTCGTCCCGTTCGGCAAGCTCCCGGACCCGACGGTCCTCGGCGTCGTCCTGCACCTCGTCGTGCCCGCTCAGGCGCCAGCTGCGGTAGGCGAGCGCCAGCAGGAACGCGGTCATCCCCAGCGTGATCACGATCGCGGTGAGGATCATCGCCTGGGGCAGCGGGTCGGTCATCTCCGCCTGGTCGGCGGTCCCGACGATCGGCGGCGAGCCGGGCTCCGCGGCCGCGAGCACCAGCAGGTTCGCCCCGTTGCCCAGCAGCATGACCCCGAGCAGAACCCGGGTCAGAGTGCGTTCCAGCAGCAGTGTCGTCCCGGCGGCGAACAGCACGCCCACCGCGACCAGCAGCACGATGCTCGGTCTCATACCAGCTCCTCCTGAGGCCGTCTCTCGTGTTCCGTCCCCTGCTCGACGTCGTGATCCGCCGAGCGGGCCAGCGCGTGCCGGTCGACCTCGGCACCCAGGCTGCGCAGCACGTCCAGCACCAGCCCGACCACGATCAGATACACGCCGATGTCGAACACCGTGGACGTGACCAGGTGCAGGTCGCCGACCACCGGCAGATGCAGGTCGAGCACCGCGCTCTGCAGCACCTGCCCGCCGGCGACCAGCGCGGCGGCGCCGCTGCCGACCGCGATGAGAAGTCCGGCGCCGAGCACCGCCCCGGCGTCCACGGGTGCGGCCGCCGCCAGCTCATACCGCCCACCGGCCAGATAGCGCACGATCAGCGCCAGCCCCGCGACGAGCCCGCCGGTGAAGCCACCCCCCGGCGTGTCATGGCCCGTGAACAGCAGATACACCGACAGCAGCACGATGACGTGGAACAGCAGCCGGGTGACGACCTCGAGCATGGTCGACCGGCGCCCGGCCTCCACGGTGTGCCCGGCCATCAGCCATACCGGCTCGTCGCGTGGCGGCTCGGACGGGCTCTCCACCGGCCCGCGCCGGCTCAGTCGCTGCGCCTGCCGGAAGATCAGGCTCGCCACCCCGGTCGCCACCGCGACGAGCACCGCGACCTCGCCCATCGTGTCCCAGGCCCGGATGTCGACCAGGATCACGTTGACGATGTTGTGCCCGCCGCCGTAGGGCACAGCCATCTCCGGATAGGCCACCGACACCGGCAGCGCCTGTCGCGCCGACATCGCCAGAAAACCCGCACCGGCCATCACCGTGCCCACCGCGACACCGATGCCGACCCGGACCCGCCGTCGCCACGGCCCCGGCCGTTGCGAGAAGTGACTCGGCAGCCGCCGCAGCACCAGCACCACCATGACCAGCGTGACCGTCTCCACCAGGAACTGGGTGAGCGCCAGGTCGGGAGCGCCGTGCAACAGGAACACCCCGGCGTTCGCATACCCGGTCACACCGACGAGGATCACCGCGGTCAGACGCCTCCTAGCCGGCACCGCGAACACCGCCGCGACGATCGACACCGCCACCGGCACCAGGTGCAGCGGCGTGTCCCACAACCGGAACTCCGTCCGCCCCGGCCACCCCGCCACCAACGCCGGCCCTGCCGTCGCGATCAGCACGACCAGGATCACCGCCAGGTAGAACGGCAGCGAGCCCCGTTGTGTCGCGCCCGTGACCTCGACGGCGAGCCGGTCCATCCCGGTCATCACCCGCTCGTAGACGCCGCCGCCCAGGCCGGGCCCCGCTTTCCACGCCGGCAGCCACCGGAACAGCGCCAGCCCGCCGGCCAGGGCCAGCAAGGACAGGGCGAGCGGCACACCGAGCCCATGCCACAGCGCCAGGTGGGCGACACCTCCGGCATCCTCAAACCCACGGTGGTACGGCGAAAGCACGCCCTCGACCACCCCGGCAAGACACCCCGCCAGCACCCCGGCGAACGCCAGCACCGCCGGCGCGACCAGCAGCGACCCAGCCGGCGCGGGAACCGTCGGAGTGACCGCGACAACCGGCACCACCCCGGCCTCACGCAGGGAGCCGGCAGCATCTCGTGCAGGGCCGCCCTCGACGCCGCCGCCCTTGAGCGCTGGACTGCTCGTCCCCGAGCCCGCGCCTGGACCAGCACCGTCACCCGGCCCGCCACCGTTGCCCGGACTCCGGTTGTCCCCAACCCCGTGGTTGTCCTGAGCCGGGTGGTCGCGTGGACCAAGAACGCTCTCGCGAGCCCGGACGCTCGCCGTGTCCGCCGAGCCGACGGTGACGCTCTTGGTGGCAAAGGCGCCCCAGAGGAACCGGGCCGTGTAAGCGACGGTCAGCATCGAACCGGCAACCACGCCCGCCAAAGTCACCCAGCCGGCCGCCCCCGCGCCGAGCAGAGCACCGAAGACCGCCTCCTTGCCCACGAACCCGATCGCCGGGGGCAGGCCCGCCATCGAGGCCGCGGCCGCGACAGCAATGGTCGCCAGCACAGGCGCTCGACGGCCCAGGCCCTGGAGCCGGCGCAGATCCCGGGTGCCGGTGGTCTTGTCGACGATGCCGACGACCAGGAACAGGGCCGCTTTGAACAGGGCATGCGCGAGCAGCATGGCCACACCGGCGAGAGCCGTTCCCGCTGTCCCGAAACCGAGCACCGCCGTCAGCAGACCCAGTTGACTGACCGTCCCGTACGCCAGAAGCAGTTTGAGATCGTCTTGGAAGAGGGCCGCCCAGCCACCCACGAGCATCGTGACCAGCCCCAGGCCGACAGCGAGGAACCGCCAGACCGATGCCGCCGGCCCGCCCGCCACGGCAATCATCGGCGCGAACCCGGCGACCAGGAACACGCCCGCCTTCACCATCGCCGCCGCATGGAGGTAGGCACTGACCGGTGTCGGCGCGGCCATCGCGGCGGGCAGCCAGAAACTGACCGGGAAGATCGCCGATTTGGACAGCGCCCCGCACAGGATCAGCACCACCGCGACCGTCAGCACAGGGCCGTCCGGCAACGCCGCCGCCACCTGCGACCAGCGGTAACCGCCCGCGTGCCGACCGAGGATCACGATGCCGACCAGCATCGCCAGACCACCCGCAGTCGTGACGATCAGAGCCTGCAGCGCGGCACGCCGGTTGGGCCGAGCCGTCCCACTGTGCCCGATCAACAGATAGGAGAAGACGGTCGTCAGCTCCCAGAACACATACATCAGCAGCAGATCGTCGCTGGCCACCAGGCCCAGCATCGCCCCCGCGAACCCGACGAACACCGCCGCGAACCGGCCCAGGCCCGGTGTGCCCGGTGCGAAATAGCGAGCGCAGTAGGCGAGCACCAGAGCGCCCACCCCACCGACCAGCAGCATCAGCAGCCAGGACAGGGTGTCGACCCGGAACGCCAGGCTGAGCCCGAGATCCGGCACCCACGGGTGGATCCACTCGCCCTCACGATGCGTCACCGCCCAGCCGAAAGCGGCCAGCGGCGCCGCGGCCAGCAGGTAGAACGCCCGCGGACCCAGGACGCGAACCAGCATCGGGGCCAGCACCGCGGCGACCAGATGGGCGGCCAGCAGGATCAGCACGGCGCCACCATCAGGTCGTGCAGCCGAGCAAGCGCGGATGCGCTGCCGACCGCCAGCAGCACATCGCCGGCCCGCAGCGTCAGCGAGGGGCCGGGGTGGGGGAGCACCCGGGCCCCGCGGATCACGGCGACGACCTCGGCGCCGTGGGAAGTGGCGAGCGGCCGGTCCGCACAGACCGAACCGGCAGGCACTCTGAGGCGGACCGCCAGCGCCTCGCCCGTCCCGACATCGCCCGCGGCGGGAGCCGGCCCGCCGACGTGATCGAGAACGACGGTCGTGTGCAGGACATCGGCCACCAGGTGCGCCTCGTCGGCGCACAACAGCACCGTGCCGGCCACCCGGTCCGGGTCGGCCGGGTCATAGATCGCCAGGTCACGGCACCCGTCCGGGCGCACGATGACGGCGAGCCGCTCCCCGTCCCGCGTGGTGAGCAGGTGGGACACGCCGACCCCGGGCAGACCGATCCGTTCCAGCGTCATCGCGGCACCTCCTGCTCGTTTCTGCATGTCCTCCATCCAAGCCAGTGGGGCCGTGACTGACCATCGGGGCAGCTCTCCATTCGAGGTGCGGGCTGCCACCCATTCGGTGTTCGGATAACCGAACCTTTAATGGGTGGCTGCCCGTATGGACGACCCGTACGCGGATTGGGCACGCTGGGCCGGTCATCTTCTCCAGCTGCCCGGCAGGGTCGGCTGGATCGGGCCGTGACTTGGCCGGGCAACCGGCGGATGGGTGCGAAAGTGGAGGAAAGACCGGCGAGGAGGCCACAGCGGTTGTCCCTGTTCTGGCGGATCTTCCTGCTCAACGCGGTGGTCGTGACGGCGGCGTTCACGCTGCTCATGGTCGGCCCGTTCACGGTGTCGACACCGGTGCTGGTCACCGAGGCGATGATCCTCACCGGTGTGCTCGTTGTGATGCTCGTCGTCAACGCGGGCCTGCTACGGGTCGGACTGGCGCCCCTCGACCGGCTCACCCGCACCATGAGCACTGTCGATCTGCTCCGCCCCGGCCATCGGCTCGCCGTCAGCGGCCGTACCGGCATCGCCGATCTGATCCGCAGCTTCAACACGATGCTCGACCGGCTCGAAGCCGAGCGTGCCACCAGCGCCGCCCGCGCGCTGTCGGCGCAGGAGGCGGAGCGCCAACGGATCGCCCAGGAGCTGCACGACGAGGTGGGGCAGACCCTCACCGCGGTGCTGCTGGAGCTGAAACGCGTTGCCGACCATGCGCCCGAGCCGGTGTCCGGCGAGGTGCGGCAGGTTCAGGAGACCGTCCGTAACGGGCTCGACGAGATCCGACGGATCGCCCGCCGGCTACGTCCGGGCGTCCTCAAGGAGCTGGGCCTGGCCAGCGCGCTGAAGTCGCTGGCCGGTGAGTTCTCGACGGCCGGGCTGACCGTGCGCCGCACCATCGACGGCGACCTGCCCGACCTGGGAAAGGAGACAGAGCTCGTGCTCTACCGGGTGGCTCAGGAGTCACTGACCAACACGGCCCGCCACGCCGGGGCACGACAGGTCTCCCTCAGCCTCACTCATGTCCCCGGCGCGCCACCCCACAGCGGCAGCCGGCCGCCGGCGTCGGCAGCCACCGAGCAGGCGGCCTGCTCGGGAGCGGTTGAGCTGCGTATCCGGGACGACGGCCGGGGCGTAGGTGGAGCCCCTGAAGGCGCCGGGTTGCGGGGCATGCGCGAACGGGCCTTGCTGATCGGAGCCGACCTCACCGTCGGTCCGGCCCCGGGCCGGGGCACCGAGGTCCTGTTACGAGTGCCGCTCGGCGGAAAGGAACACCATGACTGACCGTGACCCCGCTCGTATCCTGCTCGCCGACGATCATGCTCTGGTCCGGCGTGGGGTCCGGCTCATTCTCGACAGCGAACCCGACCTGACCGTGGTCGCTGAAGCCTCCGACGGCGCCGAGGCCATTACCCAGGCCCGAGCGGAGCGGCCGGACCTGGCGATTCTCGACATCGCGATGCCACGGCTCACCGGCTTGCAGGCGGCCCGTGAGCTGTCTCGGCTCCTGCCCGACATGCGCATCCTGATCCTGACCATGTATGACAACGAGCAGTACTTCTTCGAGGCGCTCAAGGCCGGCGCATCCGGTTACGTGCTCAAATCCGTCGCCGACCGAGACCTGGTCGAGGCGTGCCGGGCCGCGGTCCGGGGTGAGCCGTTCCTCTATCCGGGCGCCGTCAACGCCCTGATCCGCAACTATCTGGAGCGCGTCGCCGACGGAGAGGACCCAGCTTCCGGCCGTGCCATCACCGACCGAGAAGAGGAGGTGCTCAAACTGGTCGCCGAAGGTCACTCGTCCAAGGAGATCGCCGACCTCCTGGTGATCAGCGTCAAGACGGTGGAGAGGCATCGTTCGAACCTGTTGCAGAAGCTGGGCCTCCGCGACCGTCTCGAACTGACCCGGTACGCGATCCGGGCAGGGCTGATCGAGCCATGACTCCTGCGGGGTTGATCGAGCCTTGGCCCCGTCTGGCTGATCGGACCGGGTTCGGCCGCCGGCCGCCTTGTGCGGGGCCTGTCGCGGACGGCGGCGAGGTCGCTGGCGTCCTCAGCCACGGCGAAGGCTTCGCCCGGGGTAGGGACTGATGGCCGTTTCTTGGATCGCTCGCGGCTCACTGGTTCAAGCGCGGACAGCTATTCGATGAGCGCGTTGATCAGCAGATTTACCGTGACCTGATACCAAGATGCCGTGACAGACCGAAGGCTGCTCGACACGATTCACAGCACTCCGTGGATCTCCGACTTGCTTACCTTGTTTGACTTTGAAGTGGCCCGAGCCGCAGACGGAACGATTGAGCCGGTGACGCTGGCGAGCGGTGAGCCGTTGGAGGCGGTCGCCGGCGACAGTACCGGCGGATGCTTCCTTCTGGTCGGTACAGGAGATGCACGGCCGGTGCTCTACGTCGGCTCCGAGGGCGAAGGCGGCCTGGTCGCAGGAAGTCTCCGGGATGCGCTGGCCCTTGTCGTCGGGGTCTCCAGCCTGCACGACGCCACCACGTTTCCTGCTGAGCAGAACGATGGTCGGGACTTGCGCACGTTCCTTGATCGCGCCGACGAGGAGATCCGCGACAACCAGCCGGACCTCGACACCAATCGTGATCTCCTGCGCGGGGCCCTCGGACTACCTTCTGTCGACGACACGCTCTTACGAGCACTGCAAGCTGCAGCCGCAGACTTTGGCTATCGGCCGCTCAATGGGCGAGGTGACCACCTGCGTCCGATGCTGGCCTGGCTCGAGGAAGCTGAAGAAGCAGCGCATCCGAGAATCCCGGAACCTCCAAGGACAGTGCCGCCCTCGCCCTGCCCACACGAACCAATGCCAGGGCAGATCGCGTTGTTCTGACTCAGCGCGATCGGATCGCGGCATAGGGGACCAGCCGTAGTTTCCAGCGAAAAAACAACTCCAGGCATCATGATCGCCGACGTCCTCCCGGCGGTCTGACTCGAAAAACAACGGGGCGGTCCCGGCCGGATCGGCCGCCCCTCGACGTGGCGCGGAGAACGACAGTCCTCGTGATGAGGTGAACGCGAGTTCGACGCTATGATCGTCGATCGTGATCTCCACCGTGTGGCGTGTCCTGACCAACCAGATCGACACCGCTGAGGCACAGGACGACACCGCACTGCGCCAGGCGTGCAAGCAGGCGCGCCAGGGCTTCGACGAGCCGGCCCGGCAGGCCCTCGCCCGGACCCGAGACGACCACGACCGACGCAACCGGTACGTTCAGGTGCTGGCGGAGGGGACCACCGGCGGGTTCGAGTCTCCGATCGACCGCACGACCGGCCGGGCCGACACCGCCGGTCACTGGACCGACCGGTGGGCGGCACGCTGCCCCACCGACCCGGATGCCCAGCTCGTCCGCGCCCGGTCGCTGATCGCGCGAGCCTGGGAGGTCCGCGGCAGTGGCTGGGCCAGCAGCGTCCGCCCGGAGCAGTGGGCCGAGTTCCACCGGCTGCTGCACTTGGCTGAGCAGGTGAACGACCTGGCCACTCAACTGGCACCCGCCGACCCCACGCCGTGGGTCAACCGGCTGCAGATGCAGATCGGCCACAGCGCACCACGCGACGCCGTCGAGGAGACCTGGCGGCAACTGACCTACCGTGACCCCTGGCATCACGGAGGACATGTCCTCAAGCTGACCTTCCTCTGCCGCAAGTGGAGTGGCTCTCACGAGGAGATGTTCGATTTCGCCCGTTCCGTGGCTGCCGCGGCGCCGGCCGGGTCGCCGCTGCACGTGCTGCCGGTCCGCGCTGCCGCCGAGTGGGCGCTGTGGGAGGAGGAGCGCATCTCCCCGAAGGGCTCCGCCGACGAGATCGGCGAGCGGTGGCGACAGGACTCGGCCATGCAGGCGGACCTCGACAGTGCGCTGTCTCGCTGGTTTCGTCGAGGCGCGCCCCGGCACGGCGCCTGGCTGGACGACGCGAATTTTCTGGCGTACGGGCTGGCGCGTAGCGGCCGCGATGCCGACGCGGGGCCGGTCTTCGCAGGGATCGGCAAGTACATGACCATCGTGCCGTGGGGGTGGTGGGGCGACGCGCGTGCTGACGTCACCTTCGTCCACGCCCGCCGTCGCGCTCGTCGAGCCGCCTGACAGCACGTCGCGTCCACGGCGGCCGCCGTCGGCCACGCCGGTTCACCGGCGCGGGTACTTACCTGCCCGCCCCTCTCACACCGCCTACGGTCGTCGCGTGCCGCGGCAGCTGACGCATCGTCGTCCGGTGCGTCACCGGTTCTCGGCGCCGTCGGGCCACGGAACCTGTCAAGTCAACTGAGACAGTTTCTTGATTTTGTTTAGCTTTGTGCTGATGGAAGGCTCGCCGCTGCCGCGGCGGTGACCTCTTCGGG
>NZ_FONV01000022.1 GCF_900113015.1 Actinoplanes philippinensis | reverse complement strand
CGGGGCGACGGGGCGACGGGGCGACGGGGCGACGGGGCGACGGGGCGACGGGGCGACGGGGCGACGGGGCGACGGGGCGACGGGGCGACGGGGCGACGGGGCGACGGGGCGACGGGGCGACGGGGCGACGGGGCGACGAGGCGACGAGGCGACGAGGCGACGAGTTGTTGCCTCGACACGGATGAGCCCCTTTCCGGCGGTGCTAGCGAACCACGATTGCTCTACGCCTGGTCTTCGCAACAGGCGGGGCTGATCGAGCAGTGGGAGCCGACTAGCCGGCGGGTCTCGGGTAGTTCGGCAGTTGTCATGCATTAGTTCGGTGGCACAGCGGCTTGCTGGCTCTTGGCAGCTGCGTGCAGCCCTGCGTCAGGTTGACGAGGGATCGCGATCTCCTCGTTTCACGTGAAACGAGGACGTGCCCGGTGCTCGCAGGTTTCACGTGAAACGGAAGACTAGCGAAGTGGGTTCGATCCTCTCGCTCATTGCATTACGGGGACCCCAAGAACCAAGCGCGACCCAAGGGAAAGGGTGATCCTTGGCCAGCAGGATTCGAAGCCTTCTAGACGGACCAGAACTCCCTTCACTGGCAGGTGGGGCTCCTCGCCTGGGCGGGATCGGCGGGGCGGCGGAATGATGGCGGGTGAGCCCTACCGCGGCTGGCTATCGTGCTCCGCTGTCGTGGGCTCATAGCTTCGGCGTGATCCACTCGGCCGGTGTGAGGGCACCGGTTCGTACGGGGCGACCCTGGCCCGGTTCCGGCGCGGTGAGGGCGTGTCGGTGATCGAGGTCAACCGGCCGGATCGCGCCAAGCGGCGGCAACGGGGAAAGAGCGACACCGTCGACGCCGAGGCCGCCGTTCAGGCCGTCATCAGCCGGCGAGCAACTGCCGTGCTCCAAGAACGGCGACGGACCTGTCGAACAGATCCGCGTCTACAAGGTCGCGAAGGACTCGGCGGTCAAAGCCCGCCGCCACGCCATCAACCAGATCAAGGCGATCCTGGTCTACGCCGATCCTGCCCTGCGTGAGGAACTGGCGGGCCTGGGAAGGCTGGCGCTGATCACTCGTTGCGTGAGCCTGGACGAACGAGCTGCGGCACCGACCGCGGTGAGACGCACGCTGTCGCGGCTGGCCCGCTGGATCAAGGCTCTGGACTCCGAGATCGCGGGCCTGCTCGCCCGGATCACCATGCAGATCGAGCAGACCGCGCTGGCACTGCTGGAGCAGTACGGAGTCGGCGCCGACAGTGCGGCCGTGCTGCTGGTCACCGCCGGCGACAACCCTGACCGACTGACCAACGAGGCCGCCTTCGCAGCTCTCTGCGGGGTCAGCCCGGTCGAGATGTCGTCAGGGAAGACCAGCCGGCGCCGCCTCAACCGCGGCGGCGACCGACAGGCCAACGCGGCACTCTTCCGCGTCGTCATGACCCGTCTGCGCGACGAACCACGCACCCGCGCCTACCTGACCCGCCGCACTACCGAGGACCGCACCAAACGCGAGATCATGCGCTGCCTCAAGCGGTTCCTGGCCCGCGACCTGTTCCGGATTATCCATGCCGCACTCATGCCCGCAACACCCATGATCACCACTTGACGAACATAGGGGCTTCGGCTTCAGCCACCGCGAACTCGACACCCGTGTATCGGCACGATCGACGTGGCCGTGCCGAAACTGCGGTCAGGCTCATACTCTCCCGAATGGCTGTGCTCGAACGTCGTAAACGGGCCGAGGCTGCGCTGGTCAGCGTGGTCGCCCCTGCAACCGCTCGGTGTCTCGACCCGGCGGATGACAAACTCGTGCAGACGCTCGGCATCACCAGCCTGTCGAAGTCGCAGGTCTCCCGGATGGCCGCCGACCTCAGGTCCACGCCTTCCCAACGAGGCCGCTGGGCGAGTTCGGACAGTTCACGTTCGTCGCCGCCGACGCGCTGACCATGAAGGTCCGCGAACAGGGCCGGGTCGTCAACGCCGTCGTGCTCGTGGCGACCGGGGTCAACGCCGACGGTCACCGCGAGGTCCTCGGCGTTGACCCCGGTCGCCACCTGCGAGACCAAGCAAGCCTGCAACGCGTTCTTCGCCGACCTGGTCGCCCGCGGCTTGACCGGCACCCTGCTGGTCACCTCGGACGCCCACGCCGACCTGGTCGACGCGATCGCGGCGAACCGGCCCGGCACGTCCTGGCAGAGATGTCGCACCCACTTCGCCGCAAACCTCATGGCCGTGACCCCGAAATCGGCGTGGCCGGCAGTCAAGACGATGGACATTCGGTCTATGACCAGCCCGATCCGGAATCGGTGCATGCCCAGTTCGACAAACTCCTCGACACCACCACCGGTAGTCTTCCGAAGGTGGCCGCCTACCTCGATGCCGCCCGCGCGGACCTGCTGGCGATCACCGGCTTCCCGCAGCCATCTGGCGCCGATCCGGTCGAATAATCCCAACGAGCGCTTGAACGAGGGGATCCGCCGCCGCACCGACATCGTCGGTGCCGCACCGACGACGTCGGGGATCTTCCCCGACCGCGGCGCCGTCATCCGCCTCGTCGGCGGTTTGGCCGAACAACACGACGAATG
This sequence comes from Actinoplanes philippinensis, assembly GCF_900113015.1. GTDB lineage: Bacteria > Actinomycetota > Actinomycetes > Mycobacteriales > Micromonosporaceae > Actinoplanes > Actinoplanes philippinensis. The sequence goes on along the minus strand of NZ_FONV01000022.1, from coordinate 101,557 downwards.
GACCGACGCCCGCCGCTACTTCGCCCTCGACATCCTCGCCAGAGCCCGCGCCACCACCACCGGCACCGGCCAATCCGAACTGGAAACCGCCCACAACCTCTTACCAGCACAGCTTGAAGATCAGCCGCTAGACCACTTCCAGGGGCTTGACCTCGGCTGGGCCCTTACTCGCGCTACCGGAGTTACCGCGCTGCTGAGTGTGCACGACCCCGATGGTTCGTGACGGGTGCTTGTCGTATTGCGTCTGAGGCGCGTCCGGCACAACGGGAACAGGACGGCCATTGTTCGCGTGGCCGCTGACTGGCGTGTCGAGTCTCCCTTCGTGGCCATGCGGAGTAAAGGCCCGGATATCGGCTGCTGATGGATGAGGCGTCAGCTGACGCTAGACGGCGGTGTCCGGAACCGGGCGCGATCCGTAGGCAGGTGCGCGTCGCCTGGATCCGGGCCGAGTTTGCGACGAAGACGATTTGGCTCCACCGGTACGGGCGTGTGGGTGATGTCTCGGTCGCGATCATCGAGGTGATCTCCAGAGGGGGCCTTGCGCTTCAAATGCTGGAACCACAAGAGATGACGAGCCTTGCGGACGCCTCTCAGGCGGCCTTCTCGTTGCTGTGGTCCTGAGTGGCAGCGTGCCTGGCCTGATGGCGGGCGAGCGACAGAAACAAGTGGTGTCGGTGGTGAGCGCCGGTACTTCGGCTGCGTCGGCCGTGCTGGCGGCCCTCTGCACCTGGCTTGGCGGATGCGGCTCAAAGGCTGGTCTGGCCGAATTCTGGTGCCGCTTCAGGCCCCGGGACGATAGGCGAGCCGTTGAACGTGCAGCCGCAAGCACGGTGATACGCCGCCGTAGCCGCTGGTCGGAAGCAGCGACCGAGCTGAGCAGCGCGCCAGCTCGAGTCGATAGCCAACTTGAGTGAAGGTCGAGTTGGTTGAAAGGTCCACCGACTGGCGGTCGATCCGTCTTGGTCTTTAGGCCGGCGAGTCGGCCTATCCCTTGTGTGCGCCAGCCGTCGAGGGGGATGGCTCTCACATCGGAGTCGTCCTTCCCTCGGCGTTACGGAAACCATCCGGGTAGATGTCATACCTGCCGCTGGTAAGCCCGCTGACCCCGGTTGACGGCCGAGGTGAAGCGGCTTCGGCTTGGTCAGTGCTGTATCGGATTCGACCGCGGAGGATTGAGGCGAGACGGACTCGGTGTCCGGCAAGGAGTCGCGTGGCAGGGTGCGGCTACGACCGAAGACACGGATCGGATCGCGGGTTCTGTCACTTCGTAGGCCGGGCTCAGGCGAGGTTCGGAACGGGCGGGGCTGCCGGCCGATGAGCGCTCTTCGGCCGGGCGCTGCCGCTCGTGAGCTTGGATGGGTCATGGTGGCAGACATGCGTGAGGGCCACTATCCACAACCTGTGTGTTGCGCCTGTTGATTCTGGGGCCGCTGGTGTTTCACGTGAAACGACGCCGATGTTGTGAGGGCCGTCCACGGGTCTATCCACAGGGTGCGCAAGCGTTCTACGTCGTGTTTCACGTGAAACGAGGGGGGCTGTGGATAACTCCTGTGGATAACTTGGGGACGGGTGTGTGGAAGGACTCATTTTCATGGGTGTCGACATGGCGAGAGTCCCTCCGTCGTGCGAAATTGACCCGGGACAGCCGCTCCCGAGCTGGGCTAAGGTCACGTCGTGTCTGAGAACACCGCCTCCCTGCCTGACTTCACACGTTGGCCGTCGTTCCCCTTCGAGGGGGACATGCGAGTCAAGAAGCTCGCCCCGCCGGTAGATGTGGAGCCCCCGCGGAGCGGTGAGGACGGGTCCGAGTGTGTGGCGTGTGGGACGCCGGACAGCTCGTACATCTGGGTCAGTGAGCGATGGCGGGTTCGCGCCATGGACCGGCCCACCGGACTGCCGATGGTTTTGATCCTGGAGTGTCGCTCGCACCTCGATCTCGGTGACCTGCCGAACCTCCTGGCCGCTGAGCTCGGCGTCATGACGGTTCGGCTCGAGAGGGCCATCCGGTCGCTTGACGGTGTCGCCCGGGTTCACGTGAATCGCTGGGGCGACGGTTCGGCGCACCTGCACATGTGGTTCTTGGCTCGGCCGTACGGGCGCCTGCAGTTGCGGGGTACTTTCCTGTCGCTCTGGGATGACATTCTGCCGGTGATTCCCGAAGCTCAATGGCGCGAGAATCTGGCGCTCGTCGCCGCCTGGCTGGCAGATTTCGGGGGTACGGCCAACGCCGAGCCGGCGCACATCGAATGGGAGTCGCCGGCCACGATCAACGTCCCCGACAGCATGGAAGCGGATCCGGATGGTGGCCGGCGTCCCGCAACGCTCGGCGACGTGGAGGCGGCAGAAGCCTAGGGAACCGGTGGTTCTTGCCTGGACGGACGGCGGCGAGCGGATGCGGCCCGAGTCAGTCCGCGAGCTGTATGGGGCTGAGGCCCTGGAGGCGTTGGCCGCGAAAGGCACAAACCCCGGACCACGGGCGGCAAGTTCGGGCAGGACACGAACTTTGGGCCGCGTGATTCGGGAGGCGTGGACCGTGGGGCTGAGCCCAAGGAAGGTGGACCATGGGGCTGAGCTCAAGGAAGGTGTGAATCCAGGGGACATGAGGCGCAACACGCAGGGACTGGAAGCCGCGGGGCCATAGTGCGGGCCGCGAGACGGGCGGTAGCACGGTGGACGCGCACTGCGGGATCGGAAGCGGTGCGAGACGGAATCCGCGGGACCCCACTTGGAGAGAGGCGCGGACTTCGGGGCCATAGGCCGCGGAGAGCGAGCTGCAATGCCGCAGCAGAAAGTCGGAGGCGGGAAGTCAGGAAGCGCGAAAGCCACGGCCTACGAGAAGACGGAACCGCAAAAGACCGAAGGACGCGCCGGCCTTCCGGACCGCCGACCGAATGAGGGCCCGGCAATGATCCGCCGACCGAATGAGGGCCCGGCAATGATCCGCCGACCGAATGAGGGCCCGGCGATGATCCGCCGACCGAACGACGGCCCGGCGATGATCCGCCGACCGAACGACGGCCCGGCGATGACCCGCCGACCGAACGACGGCCCGGCGATGACCGCCGAGCCCGTCACGTGAAACCGTTGCTCAATCCCCCCGCCGGGCGACCGCCCGCTCCACCAGCGAACTCAGCACCGCCCCCAGATCAACCCCCGCAGCCTGCACCGCCAACGGCAGCAACGACGTCTCGGTGAGCCCCGGCGACACGTTGCACCCGAGCACGTGAGGCTCACCGTCAGCGGTGACGATCACGTCGATGCGGGACAGGTCGCGCAACCCGAGGGCTTTGTACGCCGCAACCGCCGTCTCCGAAACCCGCCCCGCGACCGCCGGCGACAGGCGGGCCGGCACGTGCCAGGTGGTCAGGCCAGCCGTGTACCGGGCCGCATAGTCATACACCCCGTCCCGCGGAACGATCTCCACGATCGGGAGGGTCACCGGCCCGTCGCCTCGGTCGATGATGGAGACCGCCACGTTGGTGCCGGTCACATACTGCTCGACGAGGGCTGTCGAGTCGTACGCGAAACATCCCACCATCGCCGCCGGCAGGTCACCGGCCTCCCGGACCACCGCGGCCCCCAACCCGGACCCGCCCTGCGCGGGCTTGACCATGAGCGGCAGCCCCAGCCGGTCGACGATCCGGTCGAGGACGGCGACGGCGCCGAGCTCGGAGAACCGGTCGTGCGGCAGCGCCACCCAGTCGGGTGTGGGGATCCCGGCTTCGCGCAGCATCGACTTGGCGGACGGCTTGTCCCAGGCGAGCCGGGCCGATCGGGCGTCGGCGCCGACATAGGGCACCCCGCACAGGTCGAGAACCCCGCGCAGCGACCCGTCCTCACCGGTGGCGCCGTGCAGGGCGATGACGACGGCGTCGGGCGGGTCGGCCTGGAGGGCGGGCAGCAGGGACACGTCGGCGTCGTGGAGTTCGGCGGTCAGGCCGGCGGCCCGGAGCGCGTCGAGCACCCGGCGACCGGACCGCAGGGACACGTCCCGTTCGTAAGACAGCCCGCCGGCCAGGACCAGAACTCGCAAGTCGTCACGCGTAGCCATGCTGGTGATCATGCCAAGTCGGGACCGGGAGCGTCCGCAGCGGCCGGGCCACGACGGCGCTGATGTCCCGGCTGAAGGCCGGCTTCGCCGAAGACGGCGCGCATCGCGAGCTCCTGCTCCATCACGCCGGACAGCCGCCGCACGCCCTCACGCAGCCGCTCCGGGGCGGAGAAGCTGTAGTTGAGCCGCATGTTGCCCCGCCCGGTCCCGTCGGCGTAGAAGCCCGTCCCGGGCACGTAGGCGACCCGCGCGGCGATGGCCCGCGGCATCATCGCCTTCGAGTCGAGGCCCTCGGGGAGGGTCGCCCAGACGAACAGGCCGCCGGTCGGCCGGGTCCACGTGGTGCCGGCCGGCATCAGGTCCTCCAGGGCGCTGAGCAGCGCGTCCCGCCGCTCCCGGTAGATCTCCCGGTAGACCTTGATCTGCTCGCGCCACGGCATCGTCGACAGATACTGCGTGACGGCGGCCTGCGCGAACGCGCTCGGGCACAGCACGTTCGCCTCGCTCATCATGACCAGCTTCTCCCGCACGGCGTGCGGCGCCAGGACCCAGCCGACCCGCAGGCCCGGTGCGAAGGTCTTGGAGAACGTCGAGCAGTAGAAGACCCCGTCCCGGCGGCGGGCCCGGAGCGGCAGCGGGGCGTCACCCTCGAAGGACAACATGCCGTACGGGTCGTCCTCCACCACCAGCAGCCCGGCGCGCTCGCAGATGTCGAGGATCTGCTCGCGCCGCTCCTCCGAAAGGGTGACACCGGCGGGGTTCTGGAAGGTGGGGATCGTGTACAGGAACTTCGCTTGCCTCCCTTCCCTCGCCGTGGCCCGGATTGCCTCCTCCAGCGCTGCCGGGATGAGGCCCTCGTCGTCCATGGCCACGTGCCGGACCTGTGCCTGGGCGGCCTGGAACACGCCGAGTGCGCCGACATAGGTCGGCCCCTCGGCGAGCACCACGTCGCCCGGGTCCAGGAAGAGACGGGCCAGGAGGTCGAGGGCCTGCTGGCCGCCGACGGTGACCACGACGTCGTCGGGGGACGCGTTCGTGATGCCGGACAGCGACATCACCTCACAGATGCGCTCGCGCAGGTCGATCGTGCCCTGGCCGATGCCGTACTGCAGGCTGGTGGCGCCCTGCTGGGCGGCCAGCTCGCCGAGCATCTCGCCGACGGCGTCCAACGGCAGGGCGGCGATGTACGGCGAGCCGCCGGCCAGCGACACCACCTCCGGCCGGCTGGCGACGGAGAACAGGGCCCGGATCTCCGATGTGGTCATCCCGCGCACCCGTCGCGCGTACCGATCGGTGTAATCGTCCTGAGTTGTACCGGTCATGCGAATCACCTCTTCAAGTTGAGACTGAGAGCGATCCTAATGCCGCCCGGCACTTGCCCGACCTGCTCCCGTTCATGGTGGTTCCGACGTAGGATTCGCCAGGGGCGCGGCGGCGTCCGGTCCATGCCCGTGAGCGAAAGCAAGGGGTCGGCATATGTCGCGACGCCTGGTCAATCTCACCCTCGACACGCTCGAGGACCTGCCCCGGCCCTGCCGGCAGTGTGTCTATTGGGAGCTTGACCCGGTCTCCGCGGAGCGGGCCTGCGCCACCGGCGATCCAGGGCTGGAGAAAGAGGCCTGGGTCTCGCAGACGCTGCTGGAGTGGGGCTCGTGCGGCAAGTTGGCGTATGTCGACGGCATGCCGGCCGGATTCGTGATGTATGCGCCACCCGCCTACGTGCCGCGGGGCATGGCGTTCCCGACGTCTCCGGTGAGCGCCGACGCCGCCCTGCTGACCACGGCCAAGGTGGTGCCCGCCTTCGCCGGCGGCGGCCTGGGCCGGATGCTGGTCCAGGGGGTGGCCCGTGACCTCACCAAGCGCGGGGTGAAGGCGATCGAGGCCTTCGGTGACGCCAAACCCGACGAGATCAGCGAGGAGCCGGCCTGTATCGCGCCGGTCGACTTCTTCCTGTCGGTGGGCTTCAAGACGGTCCGCCCGCACCCCCGTTATCCGCGACTGCGGCTGGAGCTGCGGACGGCCCTGTCCTGGAAATCCGACGTCGAGTATGCGTTGGAGAAGCTGCTCGGCTCGATGAGCCCGGAGACCCTGCTGCGCCCGGTCCGCCCGGTGACAGCAACGAGGTCCGCCGAGAACTAAACCTTGTCGGCCAGAGCGAGCCGCAGTTGGCGGACGTCGATCGAGCCGGTGGGGACGTCGCGCTCCACCGGGAAATACATCCGCTGCACCGCGGCGAGCAGCGCCTCGACGATCTGCTCGCGGAACATCGGGTCGATCAGCCGCTCACGGTCCGCCGGGGACGTGAGATAACCCAGGTCCACCCGAACCGTGGGCATGCGGGTGAGCCGCAGCAGATCCCAGGTCTTCGCATGTGTACGGCAATCGTGCATCCCGGTCCGCACCACGATCTCCCGCTGCACCAGATTGGCCAGCCGCTCGCCCACCGTGGAACTCAGCCCGTTGCCGGTGCCGTAGTGGTACGTCGCCACCCCCTCGGCCGCCTCGGACGTGTGCCCGTCGAGATGCAGGGAGATCAGCAGGTCCGCGCCGAGAGTGTTGGCCAGGGCGGCCCGCTCGGCGCCGCTCATCGGGGCGGCCGGCGAGGGGCCACGGGTGAGGTGCACCCGCATGCCGGCCGCGGAGAGCCGGCCCTCGAGCCGTGACGCCAGGTCGAAGACGAGGTCCGCCTCGTTCCACCGGAGAGGCCCGTCGGGCACCAGGACCCCGGTGTCGTCGCCGCCGTGGCCCGGGTCGATGACGATGGTCTTGCCGACCAGGTTGGGACCGGACTGGCGGAACGCCTCGGCCTCACGCAGCCACTGTGGGCGGCCGCCGACGACTTTACGGCCGAGGCGGCGCAGCGCCTTCATCGTCTGCGGGCCACAGGAGCCGTCCTGGACGAGACCGACCTCGCGCTGGAACTGGGCGACCGCACGCGCCGTCCGGGCGCCGTAGACGGCGTCGGGGCGGCCGGTGTCATAGCCCATCTCCAGGAGCCGCTCCTGCAGGGCGCGCACGTCCTCGCCGACCAGGGCGTCGGGAACCGAATGGAAGAGCGCCCGTGACCCGAGACGCCAGCGGGCCGCGTCGAGAGCGCCCCACGTCTCGTCGCCGACCAGGCCGTCGACGCCGAGCCCACGGCTCTGCTGGAAGGCCCGCACCGCGGTCTCCAGCGCTTCGTCGAAGACGTCGGGCTCAGCCTCGGCCAGCAACTCCAGACCGACCAGGATCGACCGGATCTCGGAAACTGCCACGCCGGTGTCTCCGCGTCGGATGGACCGCACTCACGACTCCCTAGGGCGAGAAAGGACGACCTCCCGGAGAGTACGCCCCGCGACCCAACACCGATCGCGGGGCGTTCACAAGAGAGGGTTCTACAGCGCCGACTCGATGAAGTTGACCAGGAAACTCTTCGGCTTCGCGCCGGCCACCGAGTTGACCCGCTCGCCGTCCTTGAAGATGGTCAGCGTCGGAACCGACATCACCTGGTAGGCCATCGCGGTCTCCGGGTTCTCGTCGATGTTGACCTTGACGATCTCCACCTTGTCACCCATCTCGGCCGCGATCTCGGCGAGCAGCGGGTCGACCTTCTTGCAGGGCACGCACCACTCGGCCCAGAAGTCCACGAGGACCGGCTTGTCGGACTTCAGCACATCGGTGGCGAAGGTGGCGTCGGTGACCACCTTGGTTGCTCCCACGAGGACCTCCCGGTCTTACAGCTCTACGAATGAAGCGATGAAGCGCTCGGCGTCGAGCGCCGCGGCACAGCCGGTGCCGGAGGCGGTGATGGCCTGCCGGTAGGTGTGGTCGACCAGGTCGCCGGCGGCGAACACGCCGGGGATGTTGGTCCGGGTGCTGGGCGAGTCGACCTTCACATAACCCTCGTCGTCCAGCTCGACCTGGCCCTTGAACAGCTCGCTGCGCGGGTCGTGGCCGATCGCCACGAACACGCCGGTCACGTCGAGAACCTTGGCCTCGCCGGTCTGCACGTTCTTGACGCGGGCGCCGACGACCTTGCCGTCCTGGCCGAGGATCTCCTCGACCACCGAGTTCCACTCGACCTTGATCTTCGGGTTGTCCAGGGCCCGCTTCTGCATGACCTTGCTGGCCCGGAAGCTGTCCCGGCGGTGCACGATCGTCACGGTCTCGGCGAACCGGGTGAGGAAGGTCGCCTCCTCCATCGCCGAGTCACCGCCGCCGACCACCACGATGTGCTGGTTGCGGAAGAAGAAGCCGTCACAGGTGGCACACGACGACACGCCGTGGCCGAGCAGCTCCTGCTCACCGGGGACACCGATCGGACGCCACGCGGAGCCGGTCGCCAGGATCACGGCCCGGGCGAAGAACTGCTGGTCACCGACCCACACCGTCTTCAGGCCCTCGGTGCCGGGCTCGGTCGGCCGGTCGCCCAGCTCGACGCGGGTGACGTCGTCGGTCAGGAACTCGGCACCGAATTTCTCCGCCTGGGCCCGCATGTTGTCCATCAGCTCGGGACCCATGATCCCGTCGCGGTGGCCGGGGAAATTCTCCACCTCGGTGGTGGTCATCAGGGCTCCACCGGAGTTCACACCCTCGATCACCAGGGGGTTGAGGTTGGCCCGGGCCGCATACAACGCCGCGGTGTAGCCCGACGGTCCGGACCCGATGATGATCAGATTACGGACCTCGTCCACTGCCGACTCCTCAATCTGTCTCGTCGCACGCTTTTAGGTCGGCGACACTGCACGCTAGAACGTCTTGCCAGGCATCCGCCATTCCCCGGGCACGGCGGGTGTCCGACCTCACGCGGGGATTCTCGTCAGCGTACCGGCACGCGCTCCAGCTCGTCCGCGCCAGCACCGGGTGTGCCGCACCGGGGGCCCACCGCCCACACCCAGACGCCGTTCGCCGCGGAGAATCGCACGATCAGCGCCGGAGAACCCTCGAACCGGGCATAATCCATGAACTCCACCGAGATCACCCCACCACTGTTGGCCCGGGTGATCTCGTCGACGCAGGCGGCGACGTCGGCCGGCATGACCGGGAGATCCTTCTGGGACGCCTGCGTCTCGGCGCCGGGAGCGGCCGCCGGCACCTGCGCCGACCCGCCCATGCTGCGTATCTGGCCGGGCGCGGCCTGGGCCAGCGTGCTCTCGGTGTAGTCGGCGTCGCTGCGGGTCGCACCGCCCATCGCCTCGCCGCCGGCGACCATCGGCGCGTTCTCCGAGGTCGCCATGTCGGCCCCGGCGTCCGACGCGTCCGACATGAGGAACGCGTTGACCCCGAAACCCGCGAACGCGACGGCTGCGGCGGCCACGGTCAGCGGCGCGACCCACCGCCGACGGCGCCGGGCCTTCTCCAAATCAACAACCTTCGACGGTACGGGCTCGGCCTCCCCGTCCGGCGCAAGAGGCGTCCTGAACAACCCCTCCAACCGGGCCGCCAGATCGTCGGGCATCGGCTCCGGCTCGAACTCACGCAACACACCGCCGACAGCGATCATCGCGGGCTCCAGCGCCTCGTAGGCGGCCCGCCAGGTCTCGTCGGTGGCCACCAGACCCGCCACACGCTCCTGATCCGGGGTGCCGTCCAGAGCGCCACCGACATAGTCGGCGAGCAGGTCGATGTCGACCCCCTCGAACTCGGCGCCCGTCACCGCGGCTCCCTCCGTTCGACTCCGGTCGGCAGCGGGCCCGCCGCGTCCGACCCGGATGGGACGGTCCCGCCGTCACTCCGGTTCCCCCGCAGATATCCCAGGGTCATCGCCATCCTGGCGCGACCCCGGGCGCATCGGCTCTTGATGGTGCCCTCCGCCACACCGAGCATCTCGGCCGCCTCGGCGACGCCGTAGCCCTGCACGTCCACCAGCACGATCGCGGCCCGCTGCTCGAACGGCAGAGCGGCCAGCGCGTCCCGGACGACCAGCACGGTGTCCTGGTCGGGGGCGGGCGCGGCCGGCTCCGGCCCGGTCGGGCGGTCGTCGTCACGGTTGCCGTCCGGCAACGGGACGGTGGGGTGGGCCTGCCGGCGGCGCATCCGGTCGAGGCAGGCGTTCACCACGATGCGGTGCAGCCAGGTCGTGACGGCCGCCTCGCCGCGGAACTTGGCCGCGTTGCGGTGCGCGTTGAGGAGCGCGTCCTGGACGGCGTCGGCGGCCTCCTCGCGGTCGCCGATGGTCCGCAGAGCGACCGCCCACAGCCGGTCCCGATGGCGGCGGACCAGCTCGGCGAACGCCTCCGGGTCACCGCCGACGTGGGCGCGGATCAGGTCGGCGTCGCTCGGCGCGGATTGTCCCGCCCCGAGCGGGCCGGCCGATGCGTCCCGAGAAGTCACGCCAGCAATCTAAGCCATCGGCAGGGCGCGGCGTCCTAGGGTGCGGACACGGAACCGCCCCGGAGCGGATCAGTACCCGGACAGCTTGATCTCGTTGACGCTGACCTTGTAGCCGGAGCCCTCGTCGCTCGGCGGCAGCGAGGTCAGGAAGACCAGCACGTACTGGTATTTCTCGTCCGGGTTGAAGCCGCTGAACGCCGTGGTGGTGCCGGTGCTCTTCTCCGGCTTCTCATCACTGAGCGACTTGAAATCCTTGACGAGTTTCTTGTCGCCCTCGCTGTTGTCACCGAAGTCCTTCGACCCGGTACGCACGTCGATCGTCGCGCCCGGCGCCGAGGTCAGCACCTGCACCTCGGACAGCGACCGCGGCTGACCCAGGTTGATCAGGATGCCCATGCCGTCCTTGAGCCGGCCGAACGGCGCGCTGTTGTAAGTCTGCGTCTCCCAGGCCGTGTCGGGATCGCCGTCGACGGTGTATTTCGCCTGCTCGCTGTCGGACCGGTCGCCGGTGGGCGGGTCGACCATACGCACCATGTCGGCGGTGAGCTTGATCTGCTGCGGCCGGGGCGCGGGCGGCTGGACCGAACTGTCGCCCGCGTTCGTCGGCTGGGCGGCCGGGTTGTTGCCCGAGTCGGTCGAGTTGCCGGTGTTGTTGATCGCCCGGATGCCGAAGATCAGGCCGATGATCGCGATGACGATCAGCGCGCCGACACCGACCAGGATCTTCGGGGCGCTGCGGATCGGCTCGCTGGACGAACCGGCGCCGGCCTGCACGAAGCGGAGCGGACCGACGTCCTCGTACTCCTCGTCCTCGGCGGCGGCGTCCAGCCGGCCCAGCTCGGCGGTGAGCGCGTCGGAGCCCGGCGCGGCCACCCGGCGGTCCAGCAGGTCCATGGTGAGGTCGTCGAGATACGCCGGGATGCCCGCGCGGATCTGGCGCGGCGCGGCCGGATTGCCGGCGCTGTCCCGGTTGGCGTCGGGCAGAGCGGAGCGGCCCACCTCGGTGTGCGGCCAGTGGCCGGTGAGCGCGAAGTAGAGGACACCGCCGACCGCCCGCACGTCGGACTCGGTGCTGTCGGCCGCGTCGGCCCGCGCGTCGGCCAGGACCACCCGGCCGTCGTCGGCGATCAGCGTGCTGCCGGGATGCACGTTGCCGTGCACCATGCCGGTGGCGTGCACCGCGGTCAGCGCGTCGGCCACCGAGTGGGCGATGGCGATCGCCCGGGCCGGGTCGAGCGGGCCCTCGGAGGCGACCAGGTCACGCAACGACTCGCCGTCGACCCACTCACGGACCACGTAGGCCCGCTCCTGCTCGTCGATCGCGTCGTAGACACCGACCAGATTGGGATGGATCACCCGGCTCGCGGCGACCGCGGCCTGCAGCATCTCGACCGCGGAGTCGCCGCCTGGATGCCGGAGCACCATGGCGACCGGGCGACGGAGGATCACGTCGATGCCGCGCCACACCTGCCGGCCGGCACTGTCATTGTTGACGTGCTCTTCCAGCTGGTAGCGCTCGGCCAGAACCTCACCGGCGGTGGGGGCACCGAAGGTCAAGACCGGTCCGGCCTCGTCGGCCGCGGTCTCGTGGCCTTCGCCGACCTGGGTCACCAGTCCTCCCTCGGTGGTGCATTCCTCGGTGCTGAACTCCCCGGGCAGCCTCGCGGCGCTCGGGACAGCGGGATCCCGCACATGCCGACACCGACCATACCCGTACAGGGCCATGCTCTGGCAGGTCGTCCCCCCGGCGCGGCATCGGCGCCCAGAGGCACGAACGGGACGAATCGGTGTCTGATCAGTCCGGAATCACCTGTTCAGGACGGGTGCCCGATGATCAGCGGCCGATCTTCCGGCGGACCATGCCGACCACCTGGCTCACTTCGGCGACACGCAGCAGCAGCGCCATGACCAGGTAGGCGATCAGGATCACCGTGCCGCCGACGGCGAGCTGCACGATCGCCTCGACCCGGCCGTCCGGCGCGCCCGCGCCCGGGAGCAGCCGCGTCACCAGGAACGCCAGCACGCCGGCGACACCGGCCGCGATCGCGACCCGCACCAGCGACGACGCCACCGAGCTCAGGTTGAGCCGGCCGATCCGGCGCCGCAGGACGGCCAGCGAGATCACCGCGGCCAGCAGGTACGACACGCCGTTGGCCGCGGTCATCCCGGCCGCCGTCAGCGACTGGTCGAGAAACTCGGCGAGCACGAAATACCCCGCGATCCGGACCACCACCACGGGCACGTTGATCAGCGCGGCCTCCTTGTTGCCCTGGAGCGCGTAGAAGACGTTGGTGCAGAGGATGCTGATCGACAGCGGCAGGATGGCGAACGCCGCCACGGTCAGGACCGTGCCCATGGCCAGCGCGTCCGCGTTGGTGATCCGCCCGCCCGCGAAGAGGATGACCGCGATCGGCCCGCCCAGCACGGCGTAGGCCACCACGACCGGGGCCAGCGCCGCGGAGACCAGTTTGATGCCCCGGTTCAGGTCGTCACTGACCTCGGCGAGCCGGCCCTCCGCGGCGGCCGCGCTCATCTTCGGCAGCAGGGCCGTGATCACCGAGACACCGATGATCCCGTGCGCCATCATCGTCAGCAGGAAGATGTTGTTGAACGCCAGAGCGCCCGGATTGTCCGTGCTGCCGGCGCTGTTCAACGCCCGGACCAGCGCGAAGACCGAGAGCTGATTGACACCGACGTAGCAGAGCGTCCAGCCGGCCAGGTGACCGATCTCGCGCAGCCCCAGCTCCCGCGGCGCCCACCGCCACGCCCAGCGGAAACCGACCTTGCGCAGAGCCGGCAGCAGGCCGATCGCCTGGACCACCATGCCGACCAGAGTCCCGGCGCCGATCAGGATCAGCTCGCCGGCGCTGATGTTCTCCGGGGTCAGGTCCTTGTCGGTGCCGAAGACCAGCAGGAACACCCCGCACACCGCGATCACCACGATGTTGTTGAGGATCGGCGCCCACATCGGCGCGGCGAAATGGCCGCGCACGTTCAGCACCGCGCCGATCAGCGCCGACAGGCCGGTGAAGAAGATGATCGGCAGGATCAGGTAGGAGAAGTTGGTGACCAGCTCACGGAAGTCCGCCGAGGTGTCGTCGCCGCTGGTCTGGATCGCAGTGATCAGCGGGGCCGCCAGCACCACCAGGACCGTCGCCACGCCGAGCGTGACCACGGCGAAGGAGAGCAGTCGCTGGGTGAACTCCTGGCCACCGTCCGGATCGGCCTTGCGCCGCCGGACCAGCAGCGGGATCAGCACGCTGGACAGGATGCCGCCGAGCAGCAGCTCGTAGATCTGCCCCGGCAGGAACTGGGCGCCGGTGTACGCGTCACCGACCGCCTCACCGAGAACCATGCCGATCAGCGCGTTACGGACGAAGCCGATCACCCGGCTGACCAGACTGCCGATCGCCATGATCGCGCTCTGCCCCGCCGTGCTGCCGACCTCGTCGTGCCCGGGCTGCTCCGGCGCCTGGTCCTCGACCGAGACGACGGTCACGCCCTCCTGGGCCGGAGGCCGGCCATCCGGTGCCGCGTGCGTGCTGCGGTACAGGCCGCCGTTCACCCAAGCCTCCAGAACCCTGCCGATGTTGCAGCCACCATAAAGCGCAAAAGTCACACGTGGTGACGCAGGAGGGTCCCTGGTTCCACACCGGCCAGGGTCTCCACCATCCAGCATGCCTCCAGCGGAACCAGAGGCTCACTCAACGCATCCAGCACCGTCGGGTGATCACAGCCGGCCTCGGTCAGCGCGCTGAGCAGAGCGGGCACCCCGGCCAGGTCACCGGAGTCGGCGATGCGCCTGGCCAGGGGGCGTGTGCCGGCATACGTGACCTGAGTCGGGATCCTTGTCAGCACGGAGCTCGTACGGCGTACCAGATCCGAAAGGTCCTCATGGGGGAACCGCTCGCCCACGCGAACCTGGAGCCGCGCCCGGGCCGGCGCGCTCAACGCCGCGACCGCGGCCTCGTCCAGCACCTGCGGCGACGGCACCGGAGGCGCCGGCCACCACCGATCGTCGGCGAAGAGCGGCAGCGGCGCCTGCTCGGGCCCGGAGGGCTCGGCCGCCGGGACCTCCCGGCGCAGGGACCGGTACGCCGCCTCGCGCACCGCGGCGATCTCGGCCGGATCGTCATCGTCGCCGGCCGGAGCGAACGGCGACAGCAGCGCCGTCACCAGCCCCGGATGCGGCAGCAACGGGTCGGCGAGCGCGATCACCCGGGCGAAGGACTCCAGCTCCCACCAGTGCAGCGCGGCCGGGAACGGGCCCTCGACCGGCGCCCAGCCCATCGACACCGGCTCGCTGGAGGCGGGGCGGCGCAGCCCCAGATATCGGTCGCCGCCGGGCAGATCGATATCCAGAGTCAGCGAGTAGCCGCCCACCACGGGGAAAGAGATGTGCAGCTCGCCGCTCTCCGCCACCTGACCGGTCCAGAAGTCGGGGTCCTGGGAGAGGCGGCGCAGGGCCTCGGAAACCGGCATGCCGCCCATCCTGCCCGGCGACAACACCTCGTGCCATTCCGGATACCCTGGTGACCCCATGTCTTCTGTGTTGAACGACGCCCAGCAGAAAGCGGTAGCCGAGTTGCTCCGCGTGTCCCCCGTCGCCGATGAGCTCGGGCGGCGGTTCGCCGACGCCGGGCACGAGTTGCACCTCGTCGGCGGGTCGGTCCGCGACGCGCTGCTCGGCGCCCTCGGCGATGACCTCGACTTCTGCACCGACGCCCGGCCCGAGCAGACCCTCGCCGTGGTGGCCGGCTGGGCGGACGCGATCTGGGAGACCGGGCGCGAGTTCGGCACGATCGGCATCCAGAAGAACGGCCTGCGGATCGAGATCACCACGTATCGGGCCGAGGCCTACGACGGGGTGACGCGCAACCCGGTGGTCTCCTACGGCACGTCGCTCACCGACGACCTGTCCCGGCGTGACTTCACCATCAACGCGATGGCCGTGTCGGTGCCGGGGCACGAGTTCACCGACCCGTTCGGTGGGTTGCGTGACCTTGCGGCTCGGGTGATCCGTACCCCGTCGGCGCCGTCGATCTCCTTCGGGGATGATCCACTTCGGATGCTGCGTGCTGCCCGGTTCGCGGCGAAACTCCGTTTCACAGTGGACGAATCGGTCGTCACGGCCATGCGGGACATGGCCGCTGATCTCGACCGGATCACCGCGGAACGGATCCGGGACGAGTTCACCAAACTGATGTCCGGCGCCGACCCGATCGCCGGCCTGCGCCTGCTGGTCGACACCGGGCTCGCCGACCGCTTCCTGCCCGAGATCGCCGGGCTCAAGCTGGAGATCGACGAGCACGCCCAGCACAAGGACGTCTACGAGCACACGCTGATCGTGGTCAGCAACGCGATGCGGCTCGAAGGCGACGAGGGGCCGGACTTCGTGCTCCGGATGGCCGCGCTCATGCACGACATCGGCAAGCCCGCCACCAAGGCGGTCGGCCGTGACGGGCGGGTCAGCTTCCACCACCACGAGGTGGTCGGGGCGCGGCTCACCAAGCAGCGCATGAAAGCCATGAAATACCCCAAGGACGTGACCTCCGAGGTGGTCGGGCTGGTCGCCCTCCACCTGCGCTTCTATGGGTACGGCCGGGGCGAGTGGACCGACTCGGCGGTGCGCCGCTACGTGACCGACGCCGGCCCGCTCCTGAGCCGGCTGCACAAACTGACCCGTTCCGACGTCACCACCCGTAACCGGCGCAAGGCCGCCCAGCTCGCCACCGACTACGACGCGCTCGAGGAGCGGATCGCCCGGATCGCGGCCGAGGAGGACCTGGCGAAGGTCCGCCCCGACCTCGACGGCAACGCGATCATGGAGCTGCTCGGGGTGCCGCCGGGCCCGATCGTCGGCCAGGCCTGGCGCCACCTGAAGGAGCTCCGGCTCGACCGTGGGCCGCTGGATCGCGACGAGGCCGAGGCGGAGCTCCTGAAGTGGGCCCGCTCCCAGGGCCACATCGCCTAGTTGCGGGCCACCTCCACGGTCATCTCAGCGGCGAACTGGGCCGGCATCCGGAACTCCTCCAGCAGCGTGCCGTCGGCCGCGTAGAGCTGGGCGAACGAGCTGCCGTAGCCGAGGATCCGGCCGTCGGAGAGGTAGATCGCCTTCGGCCCGGCCATCAGCTTGCCCCGCGGAACGCCGGTGACCGCGTCCACTACCCGGATTCCCTGCTCCTCACGGATGAGCACCGAGCCGCCATCCGGGAGCCAGGCCTGGTTGCCGACCGGCACACCCTTCATCGGGATGATCCGTACCCGGGCGCCGGTGTCCGCCGAGTAGACGGCCACACTCTCGATCCGGTCCGGGATGTCCTCGCCCCGTGGCTCATTGAGGTCCTCTCGCGGAACCGCGAACTCCCGGCCGTTCGGGAGCCAGCTGAACGAGCAGAGGTCGGAGCAGCGCGGCTCGATGCCAGGGTCCTGGAACTCGCGGAGCTTCCTGGTGCTGGTCTCGTAGACGGCGAAACCGTCCTCGGTGGGAATCAGCAGACGGGACCCGTCCGGCGACCACACCGGGTCGCCACCCACTCGTGAGTACGCGTCGACGTTCAGCGTATCCAGCCGCCTGCCTCTGGCATCCAGCACAACTATCTGGTTCCGGCTTGCCTCCGCGGCGAACCGTTCACCGTCGGGGGAGACCGCCAACACGTCGCTGTCGGGTGACATCGCCGCCAGGCTCCGGTCGAACGGAAGTTTCCGGTATCCGGCGGCGCCCCGGTCCAGCGACAGATAGGTGTTGGGACCCGAGGTCTCGGCGCCGTCCACGATGACCGTGCTCGGGATGGTGATCATGGTGACGACCGCGTCACCGGGAAGCCGATAGGGCTCCTTGATCGAGAAGTTCGGCAGCTGCGTGGCGCTCCGTCCGGCAGTGACCGTCGGAGACGGCTCGACCGGGGCCGGCTGCACCACCGGTGTCTGGGGCATCTGCCGCAACCAGGCGTACGGGACGGTGACCCCCGACAACAGGACCAGAGCGAACGCTCCAGCCGCGGCATGCCTGCGCCGGCGGATCCGGCGGCCCTGGGTACGGGCCGCGCCGGCGAGGTCGAAGGCGTGCGGAGCGTCGTCGGCGAGGTCGTGGACGGCGTCGCGCAAGGTCTTCTCCAAGTCCCTCATCGGGCTCCTCCCACCGACGTCATCCGATCGCCGACCATGTCGCGCAACTTCGCCAGAGCCCGGGACGCCTGGCTGGCCACCGTGCCGGGCCGGCAACCGAGGGCCTCGGCGGTCTCGTCCACCGAGCGGTCCTCCAGGTAGCGCAGCACCAGCACGGCCCGCTGCCGGGCCGGCAGCGAAAGCAGGGCGTCACGGACCGCCAGACGGTCGGTGACATCCTGGTCGTGGTGGCGCTCGGCGGCCCGGTCCGGTACGTCGGCCACGAACACCTCGTTGCGGCGGGCGGAACGGCGCCAGGCCGATGCCCGGTCGTTGTAGATGATCTTTCGTACGTACGCCTCGGCATCACTGTGAATCCGCGGCCATCGGGCGTACGCCTTGGCCAGCGCACCCTGCACCAGATCCTGCGCGGACTCCCGATCGCCGGTCAGCGCATGCGCGATCCGGAGCAGCGCCTGCCCCCGTTCCGCGACGAATGCGGTGAACTCGTCCTCGAGCGACTGCTTCACCGGTCACCTCCGCCGTACACGACGCCCGGGGGATCCAGATCTTTGCATGCCCGTACCGGCCGGTTTCCGGGGCAGACTGGAGCGCATGTTCGTCATCGAGTCGCCGATCGGGCCGCTGGGCCTCGTCGTCGACGGCCCGACCGTGGTGGGTGTGCGGTTCGCCGCCCGGCCCGGGCCGTCCACCGACCATCCCGCGGCCGGGCAGCTGCGTGCCTACTTCGCCGGGGAGCTGACCGACTTCAGTGTGCCGTTCGACCTGCGCGGCGGTTCCGAGTTCGAGCGGGCCGTGTGGGCGGAGATCGCGCGTATTCCGTACGGCGAGACCGTCACCTACGGGGCGATCGCCACCGCCCTCGGCGACCCGGGAGCGGCTCGCGCGGTCGGCACCGCCTGCAACCACAACCCGATCCCGGTCATCGTGCCCTGCCACCGGGTGGTCGGTGCCGGCAACAAGATGGTGGGCTTCGGCGGTGGCCTCGACCGCAAACGCATCCTGCTCGAGCTGGAGGCCGCGGTCGCCCTGCAACGGGCCTGGAGCTGAATCAGGCCGGCCCCTCTGCGGGAACCGGCCTGATATTCGCGATCAGCGTGTCAGCGCTCGATCTCGCCCTTGATGAAAGCCTCGACCGACGCGTGGGCGTCGTGGTCGCTGTACTGCACGGGCGGGGACTTCATGAAGTAGGAGGACGCCGAGAGGATCGGGCCGCCGATGCCGCGGTCCTTCGCGATCTTCGCGGCGCGGACCGCATCGATGATCACGCCGGCCGAGTTCGGCGAGTCCCACACCTCGAGCTTGAGCTCGGCGTTCAGCGGGGTGTCACCGAAAGAACGACCTTCGAGGCGGATGTACGCCCACTTGCGGTCGTCGAGCCACGGCACGTGGTCGGACGGGCCGATGTGCACGTCGCTCTTGATCATCTCGTGCGGGATCTGGGAGGTCACCGACTGGGTCTTCGAGATCTTCTTGGAGACCAGGCGGTTGCGCTCCAGCATGTTCATGAAGTCCATGTTGCCGCCGAAGTTCAGCTGGTAGGTGCGCAGCAGCTCGACACCGCGGTCCTCGAACAGCTTCGCCAGCGCGCGGTGCACGATGGTCGCGCCGACCTGGCTCTTGATGTCGTCGCCGACGATCGGCACGCCGGCGTCGGCGAACTTCTGCGCCCACTCCGGGTCGGAGGCGATGAAGACCGGCAGCGCGTTGACGAACGCGACACCCGCGTCGATGGCGGCCTGCGCGTAGAACTTGTCGGCCTCCTCGGAGCCCACCGGCAGGTACGACACGAGGACGTCGACCTCGGCGTCACGCAGAGCCTGCACGACGTCGACCGGCTCGGCCGTCGACTCCTCGATGATCTCGCGGTAGTAGGTGCCCAGGCCGTCGAAGGTCGGGCCGCGCTGCACGGTGACGCCGGTCGGCGGCACGTCGGTCAGCTTGATGGTGTTGTTCTCGCTGGCGACGATCGCCTCGCTGAGATCCATGCCGACCTTCTTGGCGTCCACATCGAACGCCGCGACGAACTTCACATCAGATACGTGATAGTCGCCGAAGGTCACGTGCATGAGACCCGGAACGCGGTCGTTGGGGTCGGCGTTCTTGTAGTACTCCACGCCCTGCACGAGGGACGAGGCGCAGTTACCCACACCGACGATGGCGACGCGGACGGAACCCATCGCGTTTGCCTCCTTGTTGTTCATCACGGCCGGTCCAGGTGCGGACGCGGTGGTTCTGGGTTGCTCTCCGCACGTTGACTCTCCGCACGCTGGCGGAAGGCGGGGGTGCGGCCGGAGCGCTCATTACTGATCAGCTCTTCCAGCCAGCGGACCTCGCGCTCGCACGCGTCGAGACCGTGGCGCTGAAGCTCCAGGGTGTAGGCGTCGAGACGGTCGGCAGCCCGGGCCAGGATCTCGCGCAGCCCCTCGCGACGCTCCTCGATGCGCCGGCGACGGCCCTCCAGGATCCGGAGCCGGGTGGCGCGATCGGTGCGCGAGAAGAAGGTGAAGTGCACCCCGAACCCGGCATCGTCATACGTCTCCGGGCCGGTCTGGGTGAGCAGGTCGGCGAAGTGCTCCTTGCCCTCCGCCGTGATCTTGTAGACAACCCGCCCCCGCTTGCTGGTCATCGGGGGAATGATGTCGCTGGCGGCCTCCGCCTCACTGATCCAGCCGGCGAGCTTCAGCCGCTTCAGAGTGGGGTAGAGAGTGCCGTAACTGATCGCGGCGCGCAGCGTGCCGAGTTTGGTGGCGAGCTCCTTGCGTAGCTCGTACCCATGCATCGGGGCCTCCTGCAGGAGACCGAGGATCGCCAATTCAAGCACTGGCCCTCCCTCGAACTGTGTCCCGATGTATCGGCTCGATACATCGCAACCGTAGATCGGCACGTTCAAGTCCGCAACTTACCCATCCTGTGGAGTCGCCACGCCACGCTGTGTGATGACTGTCGCCGTGGGAGCGGGGACCGCGTACTCTCTTCGCCATGCGCACGCAGCGGCAGGTTGTCGACTACTCGCTACAGAGGCGGGCAGTCCTGCGTGACGTCAAAAACGGCCGGATCGGCACGCTCGAAGTCTGTGACGCGTCTCCGTACTTGAGAAACGCCGCGACCTTCCATGGCGAGCCGACCGACGAACGGTGCCCGATCTGCCGCCGGGACAACCTGACACTGGTGCACTACGTCTATGGCGACGAGCTCAAGCAGTCCGCTGGTCAAGCCCGGAAATTGGCCGAGCTGCCCGTGCTGGCGATGACGCTGCGTGAGTTTCAGGTCTTCGTCGTCGAGGTGTGCCGCTCCTGTGCGTGGAACCACCTGATCGAGAGGTTCGTTCTGGGCCGTGACGGCCTCAGCACAGAAGAGATGTTGCACACCGACGTTATGGTCTCGTCCGGTGGAGGGGGATCCCATCGGACAGGTCAGTCGTCACACAGCGGGGAGGGCCGGCGATGAACCGGATCGATCTCGCTAACGTGTACGAGTTCGAGACCGGAACACGGTCATCGCAGACACATGACATGGGGGCTGCCGGGACCGCAGCCCACAACGCCCGCTCGTGGCGCAGCGTTGGAAAGGCTCGTCCGGGCCTTCTGACCGCGCCCCCGCGACCGGTAGGTGTGAGGGAATGAACGCGTACGGCGAATCGCAGTCCGCACGAGCCCGGGTACAAGTGCCCGGGCCGTCCGCTGCTTCCACGCCCGGCGACGGACCAGGTAACGAGGGCAAGCCCGGACCGGACGCCTACCGGCGTCCATCCGGCGCAGCCTCCGTTCCGGGGTCGTCGGGGCGGGCGTCGGTGGGCTCTGCCTCCGCCGCCAGGGCATCGGTCGGCTCGGCATCCGTAGGCTCGGCGACCCCCGGTCGTGCCTCCGTGGGCGCCGCCTCAGTCGGCGGTCGTGCCTCGGTGGGTTCGGCCTCCGTCGGTGGGCGCGCCTCGGTGGGCGCCGCCTCGGTCGGTGGCCGCGCCTCCGTGTCGCCGGGTGGACCCGGCGGCCCTGGTGGCCCGGGCGGGCCCGGCGGCGGTGGCGGATCGGGCGGCTCCGGTGGCAGTGGCGGCAAGAAGGGCCGCAGCAAGGCCGACAAGAAGTACCGGCGTGCCAACATCCTGACCGCGGCCGCGGCGGTGCTGGTCATCATGCTCGGCGTCGGCATCGTCGGTGGCACCTACTTCTTCGACGACGTGAAGCTGCCCCCGCCTCAGGCCGAGGCGCAGATGAACACGATCCTGCTGTCCAACGGCTCGGTGCTGGAGAAGACCGGCTCGCCCCGGATCAACGTGCCGTACCAGCAGATCAGCGAGAACATGAAGAACGCCGTCATCGCCGCGGAGGACATGAACTTCCGTAGCCACAACGGTATCGACATGAAGGGCATCGCCCGCGCCGCGTGGAACAACTTCACCGGCGGCGAGCTGCAGGGCGCCTCCACCATCACCCAGCAGTACGCGCGGTACGTCGCGAAAGAGAAGGAGATCAGCTACAGCCGGAAGCTGCGCGAGGCGGTCATCGCCCGCAAGCTGGAGTCGGAGTACTCCAAGGACGAGATCCTCGGCATGTACCTGAACTACATCGACCTCGGCCGTGGCAAGTACGGTGCCGAAGCGGCGGCGCAGGGCTACTTCGGCGCCTCGGTGATCAAGGGCTCGAAGAACGAGATCACGCCCTACCAGGCCGCGGTGCTCGCCTCGATCATCAAGCAGCCGTACCCGACCGACACGTTCCCGGGCTACGACCCGGAGACCAGCCGCGTGGAGTCCGAGAAGCGGTGGGAGTACACGCTCGGCAACATGCTCAAGCTGGGCGCGATCACCCAGAAACAGTGGGACGAGCGCAAGTTCCCGACCGCCAAGCCGATCAAGGGCAAGACACAGGCCACCGCTGAGAACAAGCCGGTGGGTATGGTCACCCGCCACGTGATCTATGAGCTGCACAAGCTCGGCATCACCGACAAGATGCTGGAGCAGGGCGGCTACACGGTCACCACCACGATCAACCCGAAGGTGCAGGCGGCTGCGGAGAAGGCCGGCTCCAAGGCGAGCAAGACATCTCCGATGTACAAGCAGAAGGACAGCTACCAGGCCGCGGTGGTCGGCATCGACCCGAAGAGCGGCGAGGTGCTCGGCTACTACGGCGGTGACAACCCGAACGGGATCGACTACGCCGGCTACATGGACGGGGAGGGCAACGGTGTCCCGGACGACGGTGGCCAGTCTCCCGGCTCGACCTTCAAGATCTACACGCTGGCCGCTGGTCTGAAGGCGGACTACTCCTTCGACACAGTCTGGGACGTGAACAAGGAGAAGCCCGAGGGCGGGAAGATCAGCAACGCCGGTGCGGACCCGGGCGCGATCTGTGGTGGCCGGGGTGCCTTCTGTGACCTGGAGACGGCGACGATCAAGTCGTACAACTTCCCGTTCTACTGGATTGCGGACGAGCTCGGCCCCAACAAGGTCATCGAGGCCGCTCGCGATGCCGGCGTCGAGACGATGTGGACCGACCAGGGTAAGAAGGTCGACCTGAACGGCAAGCTGGGCAGCCAGTTCCACACCGAGGTCGCCTTCGGCCAGTACCGCGTCCTTCCCCTGGAGCACGCGCAGGGTGTGGCCACGATCGTGAACTCCGGCGTCCGGCACGACGCGCACTTCGTCAAGCAGGTGAAGCAGCGCGACCCCAAGACTGGCGAGGAGAAGACCCTCTACACCGCTCCGCAGAAGGGCAAGCGGGTCTTCGACGAGGCCCAGATGTCGAACCTGCTCGGCGTCATGAAGGCGATCCCGAAGGCGGCCAACAACTCGATCAGCGGTCGCGAATCGGTCGGCAAGTCCGGCACCTGGGAGATCGAGGTCGACGGCCAGAGCCTGAACGGTGACACCTGGTTCGTCGGTGGCATCCCGCAGTTGGCCGCTACCGTCTGGGTCGGCGGCGCCAAGGGCCGCGTATCGCTGAAGGAGAAGGACGGCGGACCGATGTTCGGCTCCGGCACACCTGCCGCGATTTGGGAAGAGTTCATCGAGACCGCTGCCGAGGCGATGAAGTGGGACGCCGAGAAGTTCCCGGAGCGCATCAAGACCGGTGATGACAGCAAGGGCAACGGCACCAAGCCGGTCGTGAACACGCCGACCGGCCAGGACCCGAACAGCCTCTTCTGTCAGCTGCAGCCCACGAACCCGCAGTGTGCCGGAGCCGGCAACAACAACGGCGGCGGTAACAACAACGGACCCGGCAACAACAACGGGCCCGGTAACAACAACGGACCCGGTAACGGCGGATAGCGACCCTGACTGATGAGCGGCGTCCATCTCGTGGAGATGGGCGCCGCTTTGTCTTGGCTGCACCTGTGTGTCTGATGAAGATCGGTGTGCCGGACGTGGCCGGTCACCCTTCAGAGCCACGTATGCGGCATGATGCCAAGACATGAGCGCCCTACCGCCCACCGATCGGCCTGACGTCTCGAGCGCGACCTCGGACGGCTTCGTGCGCGGACTCTCCGAGGCGATCGGCGGGCCACTCGGCGCTCACGCCGTCCGTCCCGACGCCCGGCCCGGCCGCTTCTGGACCGCCCAGCGGATCGTGATGGCGCTGGCCTGCCTCGTCCTGGCGCTCTCCTGGGTGCAGAAGTCGCCGTGCATGGACGGCAACTGGCAGAAGAACGTCCAGTACACGCGGTACTGCTACACCGACGTGCTGGCCCTCTACTTCGCCGAAGGACTCAACGAGGGCAAGGTCCCCTATCGGGACCACCCGGTCGAATACCCGGTGGTCACCGGATACTTCATGGGCGCGCTGGGGCTGCCGGTGCATTCGTACGGGGAGACCCACCCCGACATCAACCAGGGCAGCTGGTTCTACAACATCAACGCCCTGGTGCTCTCGATCCTCGCGGTGCTCAGCGTCGGCATCATCCTGGCCCTGCGCCAGCGACGGCCCTGGGACGCGGCGATCTTCGCGGTCTCCCCGATCGTCCTGGTCACCGCGACCATCAACTGGGACTTCCTGGCGATCGCGCTCTTCGCCGTCGGTCTGTATCTGTGGGTGAAGCGGTATCCGCTGTGGGCCGGCGTCCTCTTCGGCCTGGGGGCGGCGGCGAAACTGTGGCCACTGTTCATCCTCGGGCCGATCCTCATCCTGGCGTTGCGTACCGGGCGGATCTGGGCTTTCGTCAGCTCGTTCCTGGCCGCCGGCGTCACCTGGCTCCTGGTGAACCTGCCGGTCATGATCCTGTGGCACGACAGCTGGCTGCGGTTCTTCCGCCTCAACGACGAGCGGCCGGTCGACTGGGGCACGTTCTGGTACATCGGCCGCTACATCGACAGCAAGTGGAACTCGGGGAGTCCCGGCGACCAGGGGCCGTTCCAGTGGCTCAGTGACCACGTCCCCACGCTGAACTACCTGTCGTACGGGCTCTTCGGCCTCTCCTGCCTGGCGATCCTGGTCCTCGGCCTGCTGGCGCCGCGCCGCCCGCGTCTCGGGCAGCTCGCGTTCCTCGTCGTGGCCGCGTTCCTGATCTTCAGCAAGGTCTGGTCCCAGCAGTACGTGCTGTGGCTGCTGCCGCTGGTGGTGCTGGCCCGCCCGAAGTGGGGCGCGATCATCGCGTGGACGATCGCCGAGATCGGCTACCTCGCCGCCTTCTACGCCGAGCTGATCGGCGCGAACGCCACCGCGGTCATCCCCGAGGGGACGTTCGTGCTCGCCTCGACTCTGCGCCTGGTCACGGTGGCCGTGCTCTGCGGTCTCGTGGTGCGGGAGATCTGGCGGCCCGAGCTGGACGTCGTCCGGGAGAGCTACGACGGCGCCGACCCGGATGCCGGGCCGCTGGACGGGCCGGAGCACCCTTGGATCACCGGGTTGCGGCGGTCCCTCGGCATGGGGCCCTCGGATGAGGCTCCGGCTCCGCCCGCCGTGCCGATCCACAAGGCCGAGCCGACGTCACCGCTGTCCGCCGGCTGATCCCCTTCCCGCCGGTCAGTTGAGGTAGAAGACGACGGCGCCGGGGACGTCCTCGCGCCGGATGTCGAGGTTGTCCACCGGCAGGTCGCCGGCGTCCTCCCACGAGGTGCCGGCGATGTGGTCGGTCAGCAGCACCACTCGGCGGACGCCGATCGAGTCCAGATAGTCGATGCTGGTGGCGTCGGGGAAGCCGGCGACCTTGGCACGTAGTTCGCTCTGTCCCTGTGCGCCGAAGCCGCCCCCACCGTTCGCCATGTCCTGGAACTTCGTGGTGCTCCAGAGCTGGACGGTCTGGTCGGTGAGTTCGGCTGTCGGCAGCACCAGCATCGGGCCCGCCACGGTACGCATGGCCTGCGGCTGGGGTGGCACGATCGGGTGCGCTGTGGTGTTCCAGCCTTCCAGCACCACCAGGAACAGTGGGATCAGTGTGGTCAGGCGCAGCCACGGACCCGGCCACGGTGGGATGCGCAGCGCCGCCATGTGCTCGGCACGCCGGACGAAGTCGTCGACCGCTCCGGCGGCGAGAATTGCCAGCAGCAGCGTCACCCACAGCATCAGGCGGCCCGGGATGCGCAGGTCGAACGAGGCCGGGAAGTGCCCGAAGAGCGGCAGGTAGGTCCAGCGGCCGTCGAAGAACGACGTGCCCAGGGTGAAGATGATCGCCACGGCCAGCCCGGTCAGCAGCACCAGCCGGTGCCGGAACCGCCAGATCGACAGGAAGAGGCCGGCGAGCGCCAGTGCGTACAGGACGAAGCCGGGCAGCAGTGACATCTCGGCCGCCCATCCGAGAGTGGAGCGGGGCGTCTCGTGAGCGGCGCCCCAGATGCGCGACTCGGCCGGGCCGATCAGCAGGCTGTGCACCGGCGGCGAGAAGAAATCGATCTCCTCGAGGCGGGAGCCGCTGTCGTCGACCCGGATGTACGGCACCGCGATCAGGATGGCGGTCGCCGCGAAGATCGTCGCACCCATGATGTTGATGTTGGTCAGCAGCACTCCGACGAGCGGATTCCAGCGGGGTTTCCGCCGCACCGGAACCGGCCGCCGGAAGAACCGCAGCCAGCTCTGCTTCCGCGGGGGGCTCGCCGCCCCCTCCGATTCCACAGCCGGCTGGATCGCGGTGTCCGTCTTGCCTGCCTTCGCGCCGGCAGCCTCCTTCACAGCCGTGTCTCCGGAGGTCGCAGCCGTGTCTCCGGACTTCACGGCCGTGTCTCCGGACTTCGCAGCGTCTGTCGCGGCGGACGCCGGCGCGCCTGCCTTCTCGCCAGGAGTCGGGGGGCCGGCGGGGACGGCGCCGTCCCGTGCGCCAGATGCGCCCTTGTCGGAGGTCGTCGTGCCGGGTGCGGTCGCCTTTTCTCTCTCGCCGGATGCCCCTGGGCCGGGTGTGGCCGTCGGGTCTTCCTTGCCGGATGCCGCTGCGCGGGGTGTGGCCGTCGGGTCTTCCTTGCCGGATGCCGCTGCGCGGGGTGTGGCCGTCGGGTCTTCCTTGCCGGATGCCGCTGCGCGGGGTGTGGCCGTCGGGTCTTTCTTGCCGGAATTTGCGGTGGTGACAGCGGCCGCGTCGGGAGTGCGGCCAGGCGGAGGCGATGCGAACGCCGCCGTCTCGTCCTTCTTGTCCGGCGTAGCGGCAGCGGGCGCGACTCCCACTTCTTTGTCGCCGGACGCCGAACCAGGGGCCGCACCGCTGGTGGAATCTTTTCCGTCAGCCGTGGCTGGTGCTGAGGGCCGGCTCTTCGTGCTGAGCGCGGCACCGCCTGTGTCGGGCGCGGCGGCTCGTATCGCCGCGTCGGCCTGCTCGCCGGGAGGTGTGGTGGTGAGCGCGCCCTTTGTGCCCGGCGCCCCGGTAGGGGCAGCAGTGCCAGGCTCTGCGCTGGTGGCCGCAGTGCCTGGCGCCGGAGCAGGGGTGGCAGCGCCCAGCGGTGGGCCGGTCAGGGTGGCGGCCGCGTCCTTCTCGCCCGGCACCGGGGCGGTCAACGCGGCCACCTCACGGCGGTCCTTCTTCTCGCGGCGGTAGCGGAGGAAACCGCGGACGGCATGGAACGCCGAGGCGATCATCAGGGTGATCAGGAGCAGAGCCAGGACGTACGCGAACGGGACACCCAGCGAGAAACCAAGGGTGAGTTGCCAGATCGCGACGATCCAGCCGCCGATCGCCCACAGGCCGCTGCGGCGCTCGGGGCGGAAGCCGTGCCGTAGTGAGTAGCCGTGGCCGCGCGCGAGCATGGCGAGCGCCAGGGGGATGCCGCCGGCCGAGATGATGTCGAGGTGGCCCTCCTGCGCCAGCCGCCACGGGGCGTAGGCGAACGCGACCGCCGCTACCGCCGCCCCCGTGCGCCGGGCGCCGAGCTGCCGCACCAGGGCGTAGGCGCCGATCACCAGCAGGGCGTGGGCCAGCACGAACAGCACGTTGTAGCGCAGAATGGCCGCGGCCGGGCCGGTGCCGATCATCCCGGCCAGCGCGTAACCGAGGAGGCTGTCGCCGAAGGCCAGGCCGTCGGTCGCCGGGAAGTAGGCGTTGGCCTGCCACAACCGCACCGGATCGGTGATCAGGATGTGCCCGATCCAGGACACCTGCCAGGCCTGCCGGGACGGATCGCCGAGGTCCTGCGGGAGGGTGTGCATCGGGTAGCGCAGAGCCGGCCATGTCATCGCCACGGCCAGCAGGCAGGCGGAATAGATCAGCAGGGCGTACTCATGGATGAAACCGCGTAGCACCGCCCGGACTCCACGACGGAGACGGCCCGGTCGCTGATCCTGGGTCTGAGCGAAAACGGTCCAGGGGTCCGGTGGGGCACCGGGCGGCCGGCTGGACGGGAGGGCCTTGCGTGGCCGGGACTCGGCAACGGTCTTCAGTGGACCGTCACCCGAGTTGTCGGAGGAGATTGTCGCACCGGAGCCGGCCGACGCTGATTTGCCGGGTTCGTTGATCTTCGAGCGGTCCGCCTTGACTTCTTCGCCTGAATTGTCCAGGTCAACAGCGGTCTTTGTGGTGCCTGAACTGTCAGTCGCCATCCGCGCCGACGCGCCGGACGCAGCGTCACCCGAAGCGGAAGGCATGGCCTTCGCCGAGCCGGCGCCAACGGCCGGCGGCACCGCCGACGTCTTCTTCCGCAGAAGTCCGAATCGGCGGCGCGGAGTCCCCGGTCGCGGACCAGGCGACGCCGACCCTGCGGCCCCGAAGCCGGTCCCGGACGCAGATCCGGAAGCGGACGACGGCGTGGATGAAGGAGAAGACCCCGACCCGGACGGCGGCGTGGGAGAGGACGCGGTCCCAGATCCGGACGGCGGCGTGGATGAAGGAGAAGACCCCGACCCGGACGGCGGCGTGGGAGAGGACGCGGTCCCAGAAGCGGACGGCAGCGTCGAGGAAGTCGCGGTCCCAGGGGCGGACGGCGGCGTGGAAGCAGGCGCGGTCCCAGGGGCGGACGGCAGCGTCGAAGAAGGCGCAGACCCGGAGGTGCCTGCGGGCGCAGGAGAAGAACCGGAAGTGGGCTCGGAAGCGGACGCGATCGGTTTCGGCTGCTCGGTCATGACCCTCCCCGGAGGCGGTGCGTCAGTTGCCCGCCCGCTCCCGCAGTAGGGCGATGTCAGCGGCCTGCCCGTCGATCCCGCCAGGCGTCTCCACAATGGCCGGAGCGCCGGACGCACGGATGGCGGCGACCACCAACTCGGTGTCGATCTTCCCATTACCGAGGTTGTCGTGACGGTCCTGACCCGAGTCGAATCCACCCTTCGAATCGTTGGCATGGATCAGATCGATGCGCCCGGTGATCGCCTTGACCCGGTCGACGATGCCCACCAGATCCTCCCCGCCGGCGAAGGCATGGCACGTGTCCAGGCAGAACCCGGCGCCGAACGAACCCACCGCGTCCCACAGCCGGGCCAGGGCGTCGAACCGCCGGGCGCACGCGTTGTCGCCACCCGCCGTGTTCTCGATCAGGACCGGCAACGGCAGGCCACCGTCGCTCTCCGCATACTCGAAGGCTTTCCGCCAGTTGGCGAAACCGGCCTCGAGGTCGGCGCCCGATCCGACGTGGCCACCGTGCACGATCAGGCCTTTGGCGCCCAGCTCGGCGGCCGCGCGGGCGTGGGCCATCAGCAGCTTACGGCTCGGGATGCGGATGCGGTTGTTGGGCGACGCGACATTGATGATGTACGGCGCGTGCACATACACCTCGATGTCGGAGGCCCGGATCCGATCGGCGTCCGCACGTGGCTTGGGCGAGTTGTATTTCTGTGGGTCGGTCAGGAAGAACTGCACGGCCTCGGCGCCGCGGGCGGCGGCCTCGGCCAGCGGGTCGGCGGAATCGACGTGGGCTCCGATGCGCATGGGACGAGCCTACGACGCGGGTACGACGCTTTCCCTCCGCGTCACCGCGCTCCACAGCGAGTCGTTACCTCCATTGATCTTTGCTGACGGATGCCGGCGCGAGCCGGTGTTGAACTGGGGGATGGCGCATGTCACGGCAGTTCCGATACCGGATGGCGGCGCTGGGGCTGAGCGCGCTGCTCTTCGGTGCTCCACTGCTCGCGAACGGGACGGCGAGCGCCGACCAGTTCGAGGCCGACGACCGGCAGGTGAGTTTCGGCGGTATCGGCATGTTCGGGCTGTCCTGCGGCTCCCGGCCGAGTGTCGAGGCGATGACGGTGCCGGCCAGCAGCGTGGTCCGGTTGATCAACCAGACCGGGCACGACGCCCAGCTGCGGCTCGCCGGCGCGCCCCGGGGCATCGTGCCGGCCGACGGGACCGCCGACGTGGTCTTCCGGCGGGGGACCACGGTGGTGCAGCTCACGCCGGAGTGCTCGTTCGGGGACGACGCGCTGCCGATCCTGATCACCGCGGCGCCGTCGGCTTCGTCCCAGCCGCCCGGCCCGATCCCGGCGCCGGCGAACGGTGGCGACTCGACGATGATGTCGCGCCCCGCGACCGGGTCCGGCTCGTCCGCGCGTACCTCCGGCTCGGTGCTGCCGGACTCGATCGCTCCGCTGGACGAGCCCACCCGTACCACCGCGAAGGACTCTCGGCGCGTAGCGCGCAAGGCCGCCGAACGACGGACCGCGACGGCCAGGCGGGCCTCGACCGCCGCGGCGCAGGCGCCGAGGGGCGTCAGCCCGAGGATCAAGAGCAAGAGCTTGCGGGGTACGGCCGGAGTCGGCGTTCCCGCGTTCGAGGGCATGCCTGCGGGCGGCCATGAGCCGGCGGTGCCGCCCGTGCCTCCGCCGGACGTGTCGGAGTCGCCGTCGGCCGCGGACGGTGGTGTGGCTGCCCCGTCGACAGCGGCCGGTCCGGGAAGTTTCGACGCGGCTCAGCCGGTGGCCTCGGTCGGGCGGATCGAGGACGGACATCCGCTGGGCCTGCTGGGGCTCACCGCGCTGGTCTGCATCCTCGGTGTAGCAACCGCGGCGATTCGGGCAATCGTGTCGCAACGTGCATCACGTACAAATCTGGCGTAAGCTCTTTTTTGAAAGCTCCGCGGGGCGTACGCGTCCAACCTCATCGGTGTGGTCGTTCCTCCCCAGGTCCCACCCAACGAATCGGGCCGGACGCCCCGCGGCTCTCTACCGGCGACCTCGTCCCACGGACGGGGTCGCCGTTTTTGGGTCGGAAGCCCGGCCTGGGTATGCTGGCTCGGTTCGCAGTGTGTCCGCCGTGGGCTCCTATCGCCTACGGCTTTCTTCTGCGAGCGACACAAGACCTCCTGCCACGGAGAGACCGTGGCCGCCTAGCCCACAGGAGGTGAGAACGTCTTGCGTCATTACGAACTCATGGTGATCCTCGACCCTTCGCTCGAGGAGCGCACCGTTGCTCCGTCGCTCGACCAGTACCTGAACGTGATCAGGACCGCGGGTGGCTCGGTGGAGAAGCTCGACGTCTGGGGCCGTCGCCGGCTCTCGTTCGAGATCAACAAGAAGGCCGAGGGCATCTACGCGGTCGTCGACCTGCAGGCGACGCCCGAGGCCGTGGCCGAGCTGGACCGTCAGCTCCGCCTCAACGAGTCCATCCTGCGCACCAAGGTCATCCGTCCCGAGACCCGCTGAGCCGTTTTTGTCAGAGGGTCCTGAGACCCTTTGCATCAACGACCCGAGCGGCGAGGAGAAGTTTCATGGCTGGAGAAACCGTAATCACGGTCGTTGGCAACCTGGTCAACGACCCTGAGATGCGTTACACCAACTCGGGCGCGGGTGTCGCCACGTTCCGCATCGCCTCGACGCCGCGGACGCTGGACCGGCAGAGCGGCGAGTGGAAGGACGGCGAGGCGCTCTTCCTCACGTGCAACATCTGGCGTGAGGCCGCCGAGCACGTCGTCCAGTCGCTGCAGCGCGGCGCCCGGGTGATCGTGCAGGGCCGGCTGCGTCAGCGGTCCTACGAGACCAAAGAGGGCGAGAAGCGCTCCGTTTTCGAGCTCGAGGTCGACGAGATCGGCCCGTCCCTGCGCTACGCCACGGCGACGGTGCAGAAAGCGGTCCGGTCCGGCGGCGGCGGTGGCTTCGGCAACTCCGGAGGCGGCTTCGGCTCCGGTGGCGGTGGCAACCGGCAGTTCGGCGGCAACGGTGGCAACAGCGGTGGTGGCGGTCGTGGCAACAGCAACGACTTCGACGACCCCTGGGCCACGGCTGCGCCGGCGTCCGGCGGCCGCTCCGGCGGTGGCGGCAACTCCTCGTTCGACGACGAGCCTCCCTTCTAAGCCCCTCAGGGCTTTCCAGATCACCAACAGGAGTTTGAGCAATGGCTAAGGCTGCGGCGCTTCGCAAGCCGAAGAAGAAGGTGAACCCGCTCGACAAGGACGGGATCACCTACATCGACTACAAGGACACCGCTCTCCTGCGGAAGTTCATCTCCGACCGCGGCAAGATCCGTGCCCGCCGCGTCACCGGTGTGACCTCCCAGCAGCAGCGGCAGATCGCCCGCGCGGTCAAGAACGCCCGTGAGATGGCGCTCCTGCCGTACACGGCGACGGCGCGCTGAGAGGGGGCACCGAGATGAAGATCATCCTTACCCAGGAGGTTTCCGGCCTCGGCACCCCCGGCGACATCGTCGAGGTGAAGAACGGTTACGGCCGCAACTACCTGCTCCCGCAGGGGTTCGCGATCCAGTGGACCAAGGGCGCCGAGAAGCAGGTCGTCGTGATCAAGCGGGCCCGCGAGGCTCGTGAGATCCGTGACCTGGGCCAGGCCAACGAGGTCAAGGGCCAGCTGGCCGGCCTCAAGGTCACGCTGAAGGCGCGCTCCGGCAACGGTGGCCGTCTGTTCGGCTCGATCACCCCGGCCGAGATCGTCGACGCCGTCAAGGCCGCCGGTGGTCCCGCCCTCGACCGTCGTCGTCTCGAGCTTCCGGGTCACATCAAGACCACGGGCTCGTACAACGTGCAGGTCAAGCTCCACCCCGAGGTGACCGCGACGTTCCCGGTGAACGTGGTGGCCGCCAAGTAGTCGTCGTACTACGCCGAAACGGCGCGCCGGGCCCTCGCCCGGCGCGCCGTTCTCGTTGCGGCTGCCGGCCACGGCCTGCGGCCTCGGGATGACCGCTGCGCCGGGCGGCTCGAAGTCCAGCGGGATGGATGCGGTGCTGGGTGGCTTACGGCGCAGGTGGATGGCTGCGGCGTGCCGGGAGGTTCAGCTCAGGCTGTTGCCGGTGATGGCCGAACTCAGCACGGTGGCCAGGCCGCCGCCGACCACGGCCGCGGCCAGGCCGACGCTCGCCGATTTCCAGGCCGTCGTGGCGGTCCGCAGGCCATACGCCACCAGCATGCTCAGCAGCAGCGCGATGCCGAAGCCGGGGGCGGCGTCGGCCAGCGTGTCGAAGGCATGACCGCTCTGACCGCTGTTGACCACGAAGATGCCGATCACGAAGAGGACGACCGGCACGCCGTACCACGCCACGGTGTAACCGACCGCGGCCAGCGGGCTTCCGGTGTCCTCCTGCTCCTCGTCCTCGTCCTCCGGGTCGAGCAGATCGTTCTGCTTGTTCAGGAGGAAGTCGCCGCCACCCATCGGGCGACGCTCGTAGGAACCGGTCCCCTGGAAGGCGCCGGCGCCCCGCCGAGGCGGCCAGGACGTGTCCTCCTCCACCGCGACGCCACCGGCGCCCGTGGCGCCCGGCGCGGCGATCACCGAGGTGGCGCTCAGGGCCAGGTTCGACGATCCATCGACCGCGGCTGAACCGCTTGGCCGAAAGGGAGGAAAGTCCGACGTGCTGTAACGGTGGGACTCGCCCTCGGCCAGCTCACTCTGGCGGGACAGCTCTCGGCGCCAGTCGGTCTCACCGTCCTGCCCGGCGCCTCGGTAATCGGCCCCGCGCCGGCCGGCGCGTTCGGCAGCGAGCCAGTCCGCCAGCGGCGGACGGTCGCCGAAGCCGCCACCCGAGGGCGGCGGAGGATCGTCACGGTCACCCCGGCCACGCCGGGACGAGGTGTCGGTCAGCGGGTCCGGCCAGCGACCGGAGAGGTCACCGGAGACCTGGGCGCTGCCGTACGCCGGTTTCTGCTGCTCGGCCCAGGCCGGCCCGGACGTCGGCGCCGAACCGCCCGCGGGCAGGGCGCGAGCCGACCCGAAACCGGGGCGACGCTGCGGCTCCGGCGGCTGGTCGTAAGGCGGCTGGTCGTAGGGTGGCTGGTCGTAGGGCGGCGGGTCGTAGGAGGACGGCTGAGTCGGGATCCCCTGACCGCCGCCATACGCCGGACCGCGCTGCGGCTGCTGCTGACGCTCCTGGTCGAGCCAGGACGTCTCGGATCCGGCGCCACCACCGTAGCCGGGCCGCTGCGGCGACTGCCGTTGCTGGCGCTCCTGATCCAGCCAGGACTGACCACCGGCGGGCCGCTGTGGGTCGGGCCGCTGCTGGCGCTCCTGGTCGAGCCAGGACGGGCCGCTGGCCGGCGCGGCGGGCAGCTCGCGGGCACCGTACGCCGGCTGTTGCTGTGCCGACGGACCGGCCGGAAGCTCACGCTGACCGCCACCGTATGCCGGCCTCTGGGGCTGGGCCGAAGGCCCGGCGGGAAGCTCCCGTGCGGCGCTGCCGAAACCACTGCGCGGCGCCTCCGCGCGCGACTGGCCGTAGCCATCGACCGGAACGTCACGCCGGCCACCGCCGTACTCCGGCTCCTGCCGGCGCGGCTCGTCCCGGTAGGCGCGGCGGCGCGGCTCCGGCTCGCCCGGCTCGGACCACTGCTGTGGCCCCGGCCGGCCGTCCTCACGCGGATGGCCCGAGGCGGCGTAACCCGAGGCGGGATAGCCCGGCCCGGAACGGCCGGTGTCGCCGTAGCCCTCCGGCTCGCCACCGGGGCGACGGCTCTGCCGGGACTGGCGCGGCTCGGGCGGAACCTGCCACGCCTGCGGGCTCAGCGGCTCCTCAGCGGGCCGGGAAGGCTCGCCGGCCCGTCGGCGGCCACCGGAGTACCCCTCGGCGCGGAACTCCTCCTC
Source organism: Actinoplanes philippinensis (assembly GCF_900113015.1). Lineage (GTDB taxonomy): Bacteria > Actinomycetota > Actinomycetes > Mycobacteriales > Micromonosporaceae > Actinoplanes > Actinoplanes philippinensis. The sequence continues at coordinate 66,709 of NZ_FONV01000022.1, read as the reverse complement.
AGCGCGGCCACGACGCCCGGGACGGCCCTCGTCGATCGGCGCGCTCCCGGCGGACCAGCCGCCACCGCTGGTGTTGCCGGCCGGGATCGAGCTGCTCGGCAGCGGCCCACCCGGCACCCCACCGGCCGGCTCGTCCCGCCGCGGCATGCGGGCGGGCGGCTCCGACTGGTCTTTCATCGACTCCCGACGGGCCGCCTCGGCACGCCACGCCAGGACTCGCGGATCGTCCTCGGCACGGCTCCATTGCCCGGTGTCCGGGTCGCGGGTCCAGTTGCTGGTGTCCTGGTCGGCATCCCAGGAAGCGGTGTCCTCACGCCAGTTCGTCGTGTTCGCGTTGTACCGCCGGCGATCCGTGCCGCCGCCACGCCGGGCGCCCGGCTCCGGACGGCCCGGCTCGGGGCGGGACTCCTCGGCCTGCCGCCGCCGGTCACGCCGGGACGGCGCCTCGGATCGTGCGCCCCAGGCGGGCTGCTCGTCCTGATCCTGGACGACGGGGATGCTGCCGGTGTCGGTGTGGTCGGCCCAGTTGTCCGCCGCCGACCCGCTCGACCAGCCACTGCCGCCGGACGGCGCCGGATCGGCCTCCGCAGCACGCCGGCGGCCGACCCGGGTGGGCCGGTCACCGTAGCCCGCGTCACGACGCCAGGCCGCCCGATCGTCCTCACGGACCAGGTGACGGGCGTCGTCGGCGGCGGAGCGCTGCCAGCCGGGCGCGTCGGCGCGCTCCCAGCGGGTCATGCCGGTGGTGTTCTCCCCGGGGCCGGGGCGGCCGGGATCGCTCCAGGTCGAGCCGGTGGAGGCCGCGGTCGACCAGGTCCCGGCGCCGGTGTCGGCGGCGCGGCGGCGCGACGGGGTCTGCGGCTGCTGCCAGGAGGGCGCCTGCGGCGTCGGCGCGGACGGCTGCTGCCACGAGGGTGTCTGCTGCGGCTGCTGCCAGGACGGCGTCGAGGCGGCCGGGGTCTGCGTGGACGGCTGCTGCCAGGTCGGCATCTGCGTGGACGGCTGGCGCCACGACGGCGTCTGCTCGACCGGCGTGGTCGCCGCCGGCAGATCGGGGCGGCGCTGCCAGGACGACGACGTCTCCGGGTCGGTGCGCCGCCAGGACGGCGTCTCGGTGGCCGGCTGCCGCCAGGACGGCGTCTCGGCGGCGGGCTGACGCCACGAGGGCGTCTCGGCGGCGGGCTGACGCCACGACGGGGTGCCGCCGGACTGGTCGGTCGGGGGTGACTGACGCCACGACGGGGTCTCCCGATCGGAGCCGGTCTCCCACGCGGTGCCGGGGATCGACGGTTTCTCCCGCTCGGCGGCCTCGTCCTCGGCGCGCCACGCCTCGGTGGTGGACCGCCAGACGTGCGAGCCGGTCGACGAGCGCCACTCGGTGGTCTGCCGCCAGCGGGCGCCGGTGGCCCGCCACTCGGCGGTCTCGGTGCGCCAGCCCACACCGTCGGCCGGGAAGGTCGGGCGACCGGCGGGGGTGACCTCGGAGGACCACCGGTTCACCGGCTCGATGGCCTGGCCACCACCGCCGTAGGGCTCGACCTCGGACTGCTGGGCCCAGTCGTCGGCCCGGCGCTGCCAGGCCAGGGCCTCGTCACTCGGCGCCATGCTTCCGGTGTCGGTCAGTGAGGCCCAGCGCGACTCCGGCTCCTCGATCTCCGGCTCCCGGGTGGGCCAAGAACCCGCAGCGCGCCGAGGGCGCGACATGCGGGTCCCGTAGTCCCACTCCCGTTGGTCCACCTGGAAAGGGTGACGTGCCCGAAGCGGAACCGCAACGCCTCAGTGCGACTGCTTGCTCACCCGACTAGCTATTTCCGCAGATCCTGACTTGTTTCTGCCCTCCACAGGTGGGGACGACGAATCCCCTGCTCGGGTTCGTTGCTCCGAGAGTTGTCCACACCGTGTGCACAGGGCTACCCACAGAGTCACCGGAGATGTCCACAGGTTGTCCCAAGACTCGTCCACCACGGCAGTTGGGCTGGTGGCGGCGGGGTTCGTACAGTGGTCCAGCCTTACGAGCCGACTTCGACCTTCTGCGAACCACTGAATCCCGTACGGGATCAGTCGAAGGGGTTGTAACCGAGACGGTTCGACCGTGAGGCGGCCATGGCCGAGTGGAGGGGGAGACCGGTGTCGATCACCGACGACGCGAGGCCCGAGTCACGGCCGCCGTCCCAACCCGGCTCCGGTGGTGGCAACTCCAGCGGAGGCGGGGGCAACAAGGGCGGCGGCGGCAACAAGGGGGGCGGCGGTGGATTCGACGGCGGATCCTTCGACAAGGCGCCACCGCAGGACGTCGCGGCCGAGCAGGGTGTGCTCGGCGGCATGCTGCTGTCCAAGGACGCGATCGCCGATGTCGTCGAGATCCTCAAGGTCAACGACTTCTACCGGCCGGTGCACGCGACGATCTTCGACATCATCCTCGACCTCTACGGCCGCGGTGAGCCGGCCGACGCCCTGACCGTCGCGGCGGCCCTGGCCGACCGGGGTGACCTGCAGCGGATCGGCGGCGTGCCCTATCTGCACACCCTGATCGAGAGTGTGCCCACCGCGGCGAACGCGTCCTACTACGCCCGGATCGTCTCGGAGCGCGCCATCCTGCGCCGTCTGGTCGAGGCGGGCACCAAGATCGTGCAGCTGGGTTACGGCACCGGAGGCAACGGCGGCCGTGACGTCGACGACATCGTCGACCTGGCACAGCAGGCCATCTACGAGGTCACCGAGAAACGGGTCAGCGAGGACTTCGCGGCCCTCGGCGACATGCTGCAGCCCACCCTCGACGAGATCGAGGCGGTCGGTGCGGCCGGCGGTGTGATGACCGGCATCCCGACCGGCTTCCAAGACCTGGATCGTCTGCTCAACGGTCTGCATGCCGGCCAGCTGATCATCGTGGCCGGTCGTCCCGGTCTCGGTAAGTCGACGGCGAGCATGGACTTCGCCCGCAATGCGGCTATTCAGTACGGTCACGCCAGCGCGATCTTCTCGCTCGAAATGAGCAAGATCGAAATGGTCATGCGTCTGCTCTCCGCCGAGGCGCGTGTGCCGTTGCACACACTGCGTTCCGGCCAGCTCTCCGACGATGACTGGACCAAACTCGCCCGGCGCATGGGCGAGATCAGTCAGGCGCCGATCTTCGTCGACGACACGCCGAACATGAACCTGATGGAGATCCGGGCCAAGGCGCGCCGCCTCAAACAGCGGCACAACCTGCGCCTCCTGGTCATCGACTATCTCCAGCTGATGTCCTCGCCGAAAAAGACCGAGAGCCGTCAGCAGGAGGTCTCCGAGCTCTCCCGTGGTCTCAAACTGCTGGCCAAGGAGATCGAGTGCCCGGTGATCGGCGTCAGTCAGCTGAACCGTGGCCCCGAGCAGCGGACGGACAAGCGCCCCCAGCTGTCCGACCTGCGTGAAAGTGGCTGCCTCACCGCCGATACCCGCGTATTGCGTGCCGACACCGGTGCGGAGACGACGATGGGTGAACTCTTCGCGACCGGGGCCCGAGACGTGCCCGTCTGGGCGCTCGACGAGCGGTTGAAGTATGTCCGTCGCCACCTGACCCACGTCTTCAGCACCGGAGAGAAGCCGGTTTTCCGTATGCGGCTCGCGTCGGGTCGAGAAATTCGTGCGACCGCCAACCATCCGTTCCTGACCTACGACGGCTGGACTCCGCTCGGTGAGCTGTCCGTCGGTGGCCGGATCGCAGCCCCCCGTCATGTCTGCGCACCCGAGCAACTCACCCAGTGGGACGACCGGCAGGTGATCCTGCTCGCCCACATGATCGGTGACGGCTCGATGGTGGCACGGCAGCCGATCCGCTACGCCAGCATCGATGAGGCGAACCTTCAGGTGATGACCGACGCCGCTCGGTATTTCGGGATCACCGCCGTCCGTGATGAGTATGCGGCTGCGAGGTGCACCACCCTCCGGCTGCCGGCTCCCTACCGGTTGACTCATGGACGCCGGAACCCGATTGCGGCTTGGATGGATGGTCTCGGGCTTTTCGATAAACGAAGCCACGAGAAGTTCGTCCCGGATGAGGTCTTCGCCCTGCCGAAAGAGCAGATCGCGCTCTTCCTGCGTCACCTGTGGGCGACAGACGGCTCGGTCTGGGTTCGCCCACCAGGCAAGAACGGCCCGGTGGGACAGGTGTATTACGCATCCACCAGCCGGCGCCTTGTCGATGATGTTGCGCGGCTTCTGTGGCGGTTCGGTATCCAGTCTCGGATCAAGACGGTTCGCAAGAGCGGCTACCGCGACGGCTATCACCTCTATGTGTACGGCGTCGCCGATCAGGAGGCGTTCTGCCGAGTCATCGGTGTGCACGGCGCGCGAGGTGAGACAGCCGAAGTGCTACGCCAGAAGTTGTTCGACATGAAGGCGAACACCAACGTCGACACGATTCCGCGTGCGGTCTGGGAGCGGGTCAGGGACATCATCGACGAGCGCGGCATGACGCACCGCGAATTCGCTTCCGCGATGGGGACCCAGTTCGCTGGAAGCGCTATGTGGAAGAGCAACCCGTCCCGGGACCGTATCGCGCGGGTCGCCCGGCTCCTGGAGGACAATGAGCTGGAGATGCTCGCCACCAACGATGTGACTTGGGACGAGATCGTCGCCATCGAACCGGATGGGGTCGAGACGGTCTATGACGCCACGGTCGCCGGCGCGCACAACTTCGTGGCCAACGGAATCGCCGTGCACAACTCGATCGAGCAGGACGCCGACGTCGTGATCCTGCTGCACCGTGACGACTACTACGACAAGGAGTCGCCACGCGCCGGCGAGGCCGACTTCATCGTCGCCAAACACCGAAACGGCCCGACCGACACCATCACGGTGGCGGCGCAGCTGCACCTCTCACGGTTCGTCGACATGGCGATCTGAAAGCCCTTTTTCGTACGGTCGGGAGCGTTCCACAACCGCATCCGAGTCCGTTTCGGGCCTACCCCGCGGCGTCTGCGTAATGCGTGGCCCCAAGGCGGCTCACGCGCGTACAGGAAACGGCGACATTTCCGAAAGGCACAGGTTCGTCGTCACTGAATGCCGGAAAAAGGGATTGTTGCCGGGCGCGGCATCGAGGGTGGGAACCGCGGCCCGGCGCGGGAGCGTGGACCGGTGACCCTGGGATGGGGGCCGGCGGTCCGAAGACTGGTTTCTCGGTGAAGGTCGAGCTGAACAGACGTATCGAGCCCGGTTTCACATGGGGGATCGTGCCGGCGTGATCAGGCGCCGTCGGTGGAGCGGTGGTTGGCGACCAGCTGCTCGATCTGGCGGGACTTGCCGGCCGAGGCGTGCTGGACGGTCTCCACGATGATGCGGGCGAGGGTGTCGACCGGCCATTCCCGGCAGGCGTCCTGGTTGAGCCGCAGGTCGACGAGGCGGCCGTCGGCGTCCACAGTGGCGCGGACCTCGCCGGTCTCGGACTCGGCGCTCACCTGCATGGTGGCAACACTGCGCTGAAGTTCGTCCACTCCGGAGCGGAGTTCCTCGTATCGGCCGTAGATGTCTTCCAGATCGGTGCGCAGAGTGGGGTCGGACGCACGATCAGCGGTTTCAGTCACGGTTCTTCCTCCGTTCGCCGCGACAGGGGGCGGACGTGAGAATACCCAAGATCGGCGACGTTGCGTATTCCGGTAACTTCGTAACGCACACGAAAAGAGAGGCTTATCGAAATAGCTCACTTTTAAGTGACGATACGGTTCCGCCTTGTGACTACCAAGAGTGAGTAAGAACACGTCCTCGAGGTGGGCTTCACGGAGACGCACGCGAGTTCCCGCAGCTGGACCCGGCACTGTGGAGCTTCGGTCCGAACGGAGACATGACGCTGCGTATCGGAGGCGCGGGTTGTGGGCGCAGAAAATTATGGGTGGACCCGGCTTCCCACGGTGGAGATGAGCCCGCAGGGGAGCCGCTCCGGCGGTCGGCCGGGGGCCGCTGTCGGTCATGGCATCAGCCGTTGACCTGGTCGGCCGGGAAAGAGCCGGCGGCGAGGTCAGTTCGTGGGTCGAGCCTTCGGCGGTGAGGGCGCGGCGGGGTCCTCGCCCTCCAGCCGAAAGCCTTCCTGCAGTGGGCCGCCGGTGTGGTTCAGGATGGCGAGTATCGCGGTCACCAGTGGTTCGCGGTTGCCGTCGGTGAGGGCGGACTGCTGGGCGGACATGAGCTGAGCCGGTAGGGCGGGGTCGAGTTCGGCCAGTCGGCGGGGCAGCCACTTGCCCCGGGCTGACCAGCGGTTCTCGGCCAGGAGCAGCAGGTCTGAGGCGGCCAGGACGAGGGTCGCGGCGAGGAAGGCGATCTCGACCGGGTCGGCGCAGCCGCGCAGGTCGTCGAGCAGATCGGTGACCAGGTAGCGCTGGAAGGCGAGCGTGTCGGCAGCCGGTGCGGGCGGGCCGGCGGCGAGAAGCTCGGTGGCCTCCGCGCGGTAGGCCCCGGCCCGGCCGTCGGCTTCGATCAGCGTCACGCCCTCGGCGACCATCCGCAGAAGTGGGGTGCGCCGGTGGGAGATGTTCTGCTGCCAGTAGTGCCGGAGAGACGTCGGCGTGTACACGAACCACTCGACCAGCTGACCGTCGTGTCGCAACGTCTCCCGGAACGAGGCGGGCCTTCCGTCCAGGACGACGACGATGTCCAGATCGGACCACGGGGTTCGGCGGGCGGTCGGCGAACTGCCGCCGAGGAACGCCGCGTGTGCTTGTGGGAACCGGTCCGCCACGAGCCGGGCAGCCAGGGCAGCAGGATCATCCGACACGGATCACACCGTGCCACATCACCGAGCGCGAGAGGCCGGTGGCCCGGCGCGGGGTGCCGCAGAGCCGGCAGGCACACGGCCCGGCCGGCGGCGACCCGAGGGTGCCGGGCAGGCCACGACGCCGTCGGTGAGGAGACAAGGTGACTGCCTCCTCACCGACTGCACGGCCTCGTCACGCAGCCCGGTGCCTGGGCCGGTTCCGTTTCGTCACCGCTGCACGACGGGGCCGGGTGGCTGGGCCTGGTCCGGTTCGTTGTCGGCTGCGCGGAGGAGCGAAGCGGAGCTGGGTGGCGTCGCAGGCTCAGTCGAAGAGGTCGTGCAGGAAACTGCGACGGCGGTAGTGGCCGTGGTGGCCGTAGCCGCGCCGGTAGTGGCCATGGTGGCCGTAAGCCGGGACGGGCGGCGGGTAGGCGTGCGGCTGCGGAGCCCCATACGGCGGCGGGGGCGGTGGGGGCGCGTAGCCGGGCTGGTGCATCGGTGGGGCCGGGGGAGCATGGGGGGCGGGCGGCGGCGGGGGAACCTGGCCACCGGACGGGGCGCGGTTGTAGCTGGCCTCGGCAGCAAACAGCTTCTCCAGCTCACCACGGTCAAGGAAGATGCCGCGGCACTCGCTGCACTGGTCGATCGTGACGCCGCTGCGCTCGTAGACCCGCATCTCGCCGTGGCACTTGGGACACGTCATATGCATTTCAATGACGGTACAAGGCCGTGTCATGCCGTGGGGCCGAAGAACCTGTGTCCTTGCTGAGTGCCGGGGCGAAAAGCAGCAGAGCGGCGGGGTAGAGCAGGTAACCGAAACGTGTCGTCGGCATCAGCAGGATCGCGGTGAGGAGCCCGTAACCGCAGAAGAGGGCGGCGGCGCGGGCCGTTCGTGGCGGGCGGCGCAGCAGCAGGATGCCGATCACGGCGGCGGCGAGGACCAGCAGGCCGGCGGCGATGTAGCGGCCTCCGGGGAGCGACTGGGAGATCAGGTATCCGGGGAACGGGGACTGGGCGGGGCTGGTGACCAGGCCGTGTCCCATCGGGAAGCGGAGGACGTTCTCGATCAGGGCGTCCGCGTCCACCAGCAGCGGCGGCAGCAGGGCGAGCAGTGGCAGGCCCAGGGCGCCGGGGAGCAGGCGACGCCACGATCCGGTGACGACCGCGTGCACGATCAGGACGGCGACCACGGGCAGGGCGAAGAGCTTGCAGGCGGCGGCGGCGCCCACGGCCACGCCGGACCAGCCGGGACGGCCGGTCGCGGCCAGAGCCAGGGCCAGCAGGCACAGGGCCAGGACGGGGATGTCGTCGCCGCCGGTGGCGAGGGTCAGCGCGGTCACCGGCAGGACGGTGGCGGCCTGGATGGCCCGCACCAGCGCGGGCGACACGGGCACGCCCGAATCGGGGCGAGGGGCGGCGGGGGCCTCGGCCTGGGATACGGGGGCGGTCGTGCGGGCCGGCTGGAAAAGGGGGCGCGTGGACCGTACCGCTGAAGGGGTTGGCAGAGACCGGACGAGGGTGACGGCCGCGGCAAGGGTGACCACCGCGGTGATCGCGAACCAGACGCGGGCGTCGGTGAACCAGTGGTCGCCCGTCAGGGCGCGCGGGACGCCGAAGAGCGACATTCCGGGCTGATAGGGGCGATAGCCCAGCAGGCGCTCGTCGAGCGGGATCGCAGCGATCTCGGTACGGCTGAGGTAGGGCGTGCCACTGTGCAGCAGCGATTCGCCCATCTGCTCGACGACCAGCACCTCCTCCTGGGCCCGGTCGGTACGCCCAGCGGCCCGCTGCACCGACTGGATCACCAGCGGCAGCAGGGCCACCGCACCCCAGGCCGCCCAGGCCAGCAGGTCGCGACGCCGCACCAGATAGACCAGCAGAGCCGCCGCCAGATAACCCCACGCCGCCACCGCACCCCACGCGCGATGCGGCAGCAGTGTCGAGGTCAGTGCGGTGACCAGCGCGAAGACCGCAGAGAGGGCGTAGAGGGCCAGGTCCAGCTTCTTGGTCACGCGGGCAAGTTTGGCAGACGGCGCGCCGACAGGCGGACCACCGAACCCTCGTCGTGCAGAGCCGCCGCGAGCATGCCGGGCCGGCCGCCGGAGCCGCGTTGCAGCATGCCGGCGAAGCGTGCCGCGGAATAGGGCCGGGCGAACAGGTGACCCTGGCCGGCGATGCAGCCGAGGGCCCAGAGCGCGCGGCGCTGCGGCTCGCTCTCCACACCCTCGGCGACGACCGTCAGATGCAGGTTGCGGGCCAGGTCAACGGTGGTCCGGACGACCGCGGCGGCCTCGGCGGACGTCTCCACCGCGGCCACGAACTCGCGGTCGATCTTGAGTTGGTGCACTGGGATGCGCGACAGCACCGAGAGCGACGAGACGCCGGTGCCGAAGTCGTCGATGGCCAGCCGCACGCCGGCGTTGCGCAGCTCGGCGAGGGTGCGCTCGACCACGTCGAGCTGACTGACGGTGAGGGTCTCGGTGAGCTCCAGGACCAGCCGGTCGGCGGGCGTGTCGTGGCGGGCGAGCCGGGCCAGCACCGCGCCGGGGAAGGTCGGGTCCAGCAGGCTGCGCGGCGACACGTTCACCGCGATCGGCAGGTCGAACCCGGCGTCGCGCCAGGTCTGCCGGGCGATCAGCGACTGCTCGAGGACCGCGTCGGCGAACGCCGGCAGCTGACCCGACCGCTCGACCGTTTCCAGGAACCGGACCGGGCTGAGACTGCCCTGGTCGGGGTGGTGCCAGCGGGCCAGCGCCTCGGCCGCCAGGACCTCGCCGGTGCCGAGATCGACGATCGGCTGGAAGTCGACGGTGAACTCGTGCTCGGCGACCGCCCGGCGCAGCTCACCGGTGAGCATCAGCCGTTCCAGATCGGCGGTGTCCCGGGCGTGCGCGTAGACGACGATCGGCTCGCCGGCACGTTTCGCCTGGTACATGGCGATGTCGGCGCGGCGCATCAGCTCCTCGACACTGCCGGTGCCGGCCGCCAGCGCGATGCCGCCGGCCGCCTCGACGGTCAGTCGCATGCCTTCGACCTCGATGGTCGCGTCGAGGGTGGCGAGCATCCCGGTCGCGCGGTGCCCGGCCAGCGCGGGTGTGGGCAGGCCGGTCAGCAGCACCGCGAACTCGTCACCGCCGAGCCGCGCCACCAGGTCGCCGGGATCGGCCGAATCCCGCAAGCGGGCCGCCACCTCGCGCAGCACCTGGTCGCCGGCGGCGTGGCCGAGCGTGTCGTTGACCTCCTTGAAGTGGTTCAAGTCGATCAGCAGCAGGGCGAACAGCCCCTGGCCGGTGGAGCGGAACACCTGCTCGGCCTGCTCGTACAGCCGGCGGCGGTTGGCCAGGCCGGTCAGCGGGTCGTGGGTGGCGGCGTGCGCGTTCTCGGCGGCGATGCGAGCGAGTTCGGCGTACGCCTGCGCGTTCCGGATGGCGGTGCACACCGCCGACGCGAACGTCCGCAGCTTGTACTGCTCGACCTCGGTGAGCCGGACCGTGCCACCGAACCGCAGGCGCAGCACCCCGACCCGGACGCTGCCGTCATGCGCGACCAGGTCGACCGACGTCTCGTCGGGCGGGGTGACTCCGCCGGGCGGGCGCGGGCCGTCGGCGAGGACCTGGGACGCGGTCGCGCGAACCGTCCGCCCGGCCAGGTCGATCGCGGACTCGGCGGCCGAGAAGATCTGCGCTGCCCGGGTGGTCGCCGAGTGCAGGACCTGGGTGAGGTCGACAGCGTTCAGCTCATCGGTCGCCTTGGCGAGGCGCTGCCAGGACTCCCGTTCCTCCCGGGTGCGGACACTGCGGGACTGCCACAGGTGCATGCAGAGCACAACGAGCGGGACGACCAGCAGAATCCAGGCGCTCGCCCCGGTGGCGAGGACGCCGACGACGAGCAGAGCGGCGGCGAGCTCACCGAGATAGCAGATGACCTTGCTGGTCCAGTGGTGGAAGGCGACCTTCCACACGCTGGTGCCGGTCGCCAGCGACAGCACCGGGGCGAAGATGACGTGGTCGACGACGACGAAGGTGACCAGCGCCAGAACGATCGGCAGGGCCGGAAGATCGGGGCGGGTCAGGTCAGGCTGCACCCCGCAGGCGAGGAAGACAGCGGCCGCCGAGCCCGAGGTGAGCGCTTCCTTGGCCACCGCGAAGGTCGATTTCTGCAGGCCACGCCAGTCGAGGATGCGGATCAGGGCCATCGCGGCGACGGCGCAGAGGATGACCCAGGGCGCGGGGAAGAGCACCAGGCCGATCAGGACCGGGATCTCGCCCCAGGTGGTGCTGTCGCCGCTGGACAGGACCCGGACGTAGACGCGGACCCGATTGGCGACCACCAGCGAGCCGCAGAGAACGGCCAGGGCCAGGGGATGCGGCGGAGGGCCGGGCAGGAGCGCGGCGTAGACGGCGAAGCCGGCGGTGGTGCAGAGCCCGGAAACGACGACGAGACCGACGAGTGGCCGGAGCCACTGATCGGTCACGTTGTCGTCGCTTCGGTCGCGAGTCATGGGGTCCTTGTCGTAGCCGAGCGCGATGGTCTCGTCGCTCAAGGCACAACGTAATTCATATCCGTCTGTCCGCGCATCTGTCGGTTTCAGAGCCACTCTTGGTTGTTGGCCATGGCCATTTCCTCCGTTTTTGTCCGTGCCGTCCTGACACGACAGAAGTTAGGCTTAGACCGTGCCGGTTTCCAGTGGATCGTGTCGCTATGCGCAGAATGCGACAATAGCGTGACGATTCGTTACGGACAGTTTCTGAATGGGGACTCAATGCGATGGGAATCGCTGCGGCCGGGCATCCAGAATTCCATTTTCCATAGCCGCCGCAGCATCGCTGAGCAGTGTGGACGGCGTGTGAAGCGAATGCGGCAGCGTTGCGAACTAAGCTCCCGGTATGCCCCAGGAAAGCCAGCTCACTCATGTCGATGAGACGGGCGCCGCGCGGATGGTGGACGTGTCCGCCAAAGCGGTGAGCGACCGCCGCGCCGTCGCCGCGGGCCGGGTCCGCACCACCACCGACGTCGTCGATCTGCTGCGCCGCGACGGCCTGCCCAAGGGGGACGCGCTCGCGGTCGCCCGGCTCGCCGGGATCATGGGTGCGAAACGGACACCGGATCTCATTCCGCTCTGTCACCCGATCGGTCTCCACGGCGTGAAGGTGGAACTGGAGGTCACCACCGACACCGTGGAGATCACCGCCATCACCAAGACCGCCGACCGGACCGGCGTCGAGATGGAGGCCCTCACCGCGGTCGCGACGGCCGGCCTGGCGATGATCGACATGATCAAGGCGGTCGACCCCGCGGCCAGCCTGGAAGCCGTCCGGGTGCTGCGCAAGGAGGGCGGCAAGACCGGAGACTGGGTACGCCCGGAGGACCGCCCGTGACCATCAGGGCCAGAGTCGTCGTCGCCTCGAACCGGGCGGCCGCCGGGGTCTACGCCGACACCAGCGGCCCCCGCCTCGTCGCCGGGCTCCGCGAGCTGGGCTGTGATGTCGACGACACACCGGTGGTCGTACCCGATGGGGAGCCCGTCGCCGAAGCCCTCCGTGCCGCGGTCGCCGACGGTGTCGACGTCGTCCTGACCAGCGGCGGAACCGGCGTCACCCCGACCGACCGCACCCCCGAGGCGACCCGTGGCCTGCTCGACTTCGAGATCCCCGGCATCGCCGAGGCGATCCGTGCCCACAGCCGTGACCGGGTGCCGGCCGCCGCGCTGTCCCGTGGGCTCGCCGGCGTCGCCGGGCGCACCCTGATCGTCAACCTGCCCGGCTCGACCGGCGGCGCCAAGGATGGCCTGGCCGTGCTCGGCCCGCTGCTCGCTCACACGGTGGACCAGATCCGTGGTGGCGACCACTGAGCGTTAGGCTTTCCCGGTGACCGAGTCGACCCCTGTGGACTGGGAGCTGGCGCGCACACTCGCCTATCGGGCGGGCCGTGACGCGGCCGGTGGCGCGGAGGAGATTCCGCTGGCCACGGCCGACGGCCGGACCCTTGCCGAGCCGCTGCGTGCCCTCACCGACCTGCCCGCCTTCCCGACGTCGAGCATCGACGGATGGGCGGTGCGCGGGGCCGGGCCGTGGCGGCCGGTCGGCCGGGTGCTCGCCGGCGGGACCCCGCCACCGCTCACCGCGGACGGCGAGTGCGTCGAGATCGCCACCGGCGCGATGGTGCCGGACAACGCGACCGCTCTGATCCGGATCGAGGATTCGGTCACCGCCGCTGACGGGCGCGTCTCCGGCGAGCCGCGCGCCATCCCCGACTGGCGGCTGCCCGGCGAGGAGGCACACCGCGGCGAGGAGCTCTTCCCGGCCGGCGCCGCGGTGGATCCGGCAGTCATCGGCGTCGCGGCCACCTGCGGTTACGAGACCCTTGCGGTACGGTCGGCGCCCCGAGCGGCCCTGCTCGTCTTCGGTGACGAGCTGCTCACCAGCGGACCACCCGGCGCGGGCCGGGTCCGCGACTCCCTGGGGCCACAGGTGCCCGGCTGGCTGCGGCGATACGGCGCGACAGTGGAGTCGGTGCACGGCCCGGTCAAGGACACCCTGACCGCTCATCTCGACGCCATCCGTGCCGCTCTGGACACCGCCGACCTGGTCTGCACCACCGGCGGCACCATGCACGGGCCGGTCGACCACCTGCATCCGGCGCTGACCGAGCTCGGCGCGGAGTACATCGTCAACACCGTCGCGGTGCGACCCGGCTTCCCGATGCTCCTGGCGCGCGTGCCCGGGCCGGACGGGCGGCCCCGTTTCCTCGCCGGTCTGCCGGGCAACCCGCAGTCCGCGGTGATCGCCCTGGTCACGCTGGTCGCGCCGCTGCTCGCCGGGCTCCAGGGCCGGGAGTTGCCCGCGCTGCCGTCGGTCACCGCCGGCGCCGAGGTGGCCGGCCGTGGCGGGTTCACCCACCTGGCCCTGGCCGCTCTCGACGCCTCCGGGCGGACCGCCACTCCGGCCGGTCATGTCGGGTCGGCAATGCTCCGAGGGCTCGCCAACTCGCACGGTTTCGTCGTGGTCCGGCCCGGCACCCAGGCCGCCGCCGGAGACACGGTTCCCTTCCTGCCTCTTCCTCTGATGCCCGGGGAGCGCCCGTGACCACTCCTGCAGATGTTTCCGTCCCCGGTCTGGTGGCATTGACCGCGGTCGTGGACGAGCCACTCGACCTGGCCGCGCACGAGGCGGCCGTCGCCGACCCGCGGGCCGGTGCGGTCGTCTCCTTCCAGGGCGTGGTCCGCGATCACGACCACGGCCGGGGTGTCACCCTCCTCGAGTACGAGGGGCACCCGACCGCCGCCGCGATCCTGCGCGAGGTGGCCGAAGAGATCGCCGCCGACCCGGCCGTCTACGCGGTCGCCGTGTCGCACCGGATCGGCACGCTGCAGATCGGTGACGTGGCCCTGGTCGCCTCGGTCAGCACGGCCCACCGGGCGGCGGCGTTCGCCGCGTGCGGCCGGCTCGTCGACGAGGCCAAGGCGCGACTGCCGATCTGGAAGCGTCAGGTCTTCCGCGACGGCACCGAGGAGTGGGTCAACTGCCCCTGACCAGGGTCAGCCGCCTGGGGTGGTGGGATGGTCGGCCGCTTCGGGGCTGGGAGAGGCCGCCGGTCAGCCGCCTGGGGTGGTGGGATGGTCGGCCGCTTCGGGGCTGGGAGAGGCCGCCGGTCAGCGGCCTCCGGGTGATGGGACGGTTGCCCGGTCGGTCGCTTCGAGGCCGGGAATCGCTGCCGGTCAGCTGACTCAGGAGGGGATGCCGCGCCGGTCGGTCGCCTCGGGGCCGGGGGAACGCTGCCGGTGAGCTGACTCGGCAGGGGATGCCGCCGGTCAGCCGCCTCGGGGTAGGGGGATCGCGGCGCGGCGGTGTGGTGCGGAGCGGCCCGCCGGCAGGGCGGCGGGTGCTCCCTGGCGCCACGGCAAGGCGTTGACCAGCAGGATCAGGGCAAGGGCCGGCACGTTCCAGCGCAGCGCCCAGCCCGGCGCCGTGACCAGGAGCAGGTAGCCGACGGCGGCCGCGGCCAGATGCCCGGTTCCGGTGCGGCGGATCCAGCGTGACGGACGGGCCGGGCGCAGACTCAGCCGCCGGCGCAGACCGGTGTCGGCGAGGATCAGGACGGCGGGGAGCAGCCACAGGCTCTCGGCGGGGGTGGTCACCGGGCCGGCGACGGCAGCGGTCAGGCCGATCAGGGTGAAGGCCGCGACCTCGTCCCCGTCTTTGTGGGCGGAGCGGGCGCGGATCAGGCCGACGGCCACGATTAGGATGCCGAAGGCGAACCACACCAGGACCGGTGGGGCGGGGAAGCCGTACAGCCGGGCCATCATCCCGGCCAGGGACTGGTTGTCGACGTCGCTGACGGGGGCGGGGCGGGCCAGCTCCCACATCGTCGTGCCGTACCAGGTGAGGGTCTCGGTGGGCGCCACGGCCAGCATGCCGACGATGACCAGCGCGGCGGTGGCCAGGGCGGTGAGGGCGGCCCGTCGCTGACGTGTGACCAGCAGATATCCGACGAAGAGCAGGGCTGTCGCGCTGAACGTGACGGCCAGGCCGGTGCCGACGCCGGCCCACGATCCGCTCGCCGCGAGCCGTTTCCACCAGTTTCCGGACGGTTCGATCTCGCGGCGGGAGCGCTTCGACGATTCGCCATGACGGGCGTCGCTGGAGACGTGACGAGCGTCGCTGGAGACGTGTCGAGCGTCGCTGGAGACGTGGAGGGCGTCACCGGGGACGTGGAGGGCGTCACCGGGGACGTGGAGGGCGTCACCGGAGGCGCGAGGGGCGTCACTGGACAAGTGCCGAGCATCACCGGAGAAGTGCTGGGCGTCGCTGGAGAGGTGACGGCCCGCGTTGGAGGCCTGATGGGCGGCGCTGGAGGCGTGATGGGTGATGCCGGAGAACAGCGCGGCGCGGAAGGCGTGGACGATCCGGGCGCGACGGGGGCGCTCGCCGCCGCGGGAACGCGACGATCGGCCCCGCGGGGAGCGGCGGGATCGCAGCAGGGCGGCCAGTGAGCGGTCGCGGACGCGGGCCGCCCGGCGCAGGCCGACCAGATCGGCGGCGAGCAGGGCGAGGATGACCAGCTCCGGGCGGCCGAGCCCGATGGCGGCGCGGACCGGTTCGGCGAGGAGCGCGAGACCGGCCGCGGCCAGCACGAACAGGCCGCGCCGGCGACCGTGCCGGCGAGCCACCGGACCGGCGATGATCATGGTGCTGAGCAGCAGGGCGGCCAGCCCGGCGAGGGCCAGCAGACCGCCCGCGGCGGGCAGCGGCAGCAGGGTCAGGGGCGCGACGATCAGCGCGAGTGCGGGGGGCAGGGCGGCGCCCGATTCGTTTTTCGGGGAGCGGTACGCGTAGAGCCCGTCCCCCGCCAGCCAGCCTCTGATCGCCTCATGTTCGACAGCGAGGGTGCTCAGGCCGTACCGCCGCAGGTAAAGGGTGATGATCGCGGCCGTGACCAGCACGCTCACGGCGACCAGCCCGAACCGCGTGCGCGCAGCGCTGAGCCTGATGTTCCTGATTGCCGGCATGGCGCGACCCCCGTCTCGTCCCCGGGCACGGCACGTCCTGCCGGTCGGCCCGGCCGCTCGCGCCTGGAGCGCAGCGGTCGGAGACGGCGGCAGGGCGTTGCCGAGCGGAAGCGAGCTTAGAAGGCGCTGACCGACCGCGCGGCCCCTCGTCCGCTTTAACGCAAAGGCCGCAAGAAGGTTGTTATCCGGGCAATCTGCGCGCGGCCACGGCCGAGGCAGCAGCGATCTTGGCTTCCCGACGGGCGGTACGGACAGCGCGCCGCACCGAGCGCTGGCTCCGATCGACAGCATGCGACGTCCGATAACGAATACCCGGACGGCCCTCCGTGTCGACCGCCGCGAGCAGCAGCCCGCCGAGCAGCCCGAGGTTGCGCAGCAGGGGCTCGCGGCCGCCCTTCTCGGTCAGCGTGTGCGGCACGAGCCCGGCCGCCAGCACCGCTGCGGCCGGCCTGGTGAACCGCCCGGTGGCGAGGGCGAGCCCGGCCACCACGTCGGCGGCCGCCTTGACCCGGACCAGTGTGAGCGGGTCGGTCGGCAGGCGTGGATCCGTCCGCTCGAGCAGCGGGGTCACCCGGTCGGTGAGCGGGCGGACCGCATCGGCGCGGGACTCCGGCCGGGTCAGGGTGCGGATGCCCTCGACGATGAAGATCGATGCGAGCATCGCGCGGGCTGCGGTGCGTACGGGCCTCATCACCCGGTTATACCCGCAACCGCGCCCTCATACCGGTTGCGTGCGGAGGTAGCGGCCGAAGTGCGGGACGGTGAACGCGACGGTGCCGCGCTCGCCCGAGTAGATGAGTCCCTTTTTGATCAGCGCGTCGCGTGCCGGCGACAGGCTCGCCGGCTTACGGCCCAGCGAGATCGCGATCTCCGAGGTCGGCACCGCGGCGTCCATGTCGTTGCCCGGATCGTCGGAGAGCGCCGCCATGGCCCGCATGTACTCCCGTTCGGCCGGGGTGGCCCGCTCGAACCGCGAGCCGAAGAATCCGACCGCCAGCTCACCCTCCGCCTCCGGCGCGGCCACCCGCACGTCGTCGGCGGTGATCGGCGTCTGCGGCGCGTGGTCCCAGGTCGCCTTCCCATAGGCCTGGACGAAGTACGGGTACCCGCCCGACTTCTCGTAGAGCAGGTCGAGCGCCTCCTGGTCGTACTCCACGCCCTCCCGCTCGGCGGGCACACCGAGCGCCAGATCGGCCGCGTCCCGGTCGAGCCGGTCGATCCGGGCGTAACGGAAGAGCCGTTCCGAGTACGACTTGGCCGCCGACAGCACGGCCGGCAGGTGCGGCAGCCCCGCCCCGACCACGATCAACGGCGCGCCAAGCTGGGACAGCTCGTGACAGGCCGCGCAGAGCGCCGACACGTCGGTGGCGCTCAGGTCCTGCATCTCGTCGATGAACAGGGCGATCCCGGTGCCCACGTCGGTGGCCAGCGACGCCGCGTCGGTGAAGAGCTCGACCAGGTCGATCTCGATGTCGCCCGAGTCAGCACGCCCGCGCGCCGGCGGCACGTCGATGCCGGGCGCCCACCGGTCGCGCAGCTTGGCGTTGCCGTCGTTGGCCCGCAGCGCGAAGGCCTTGAGCACCCCCAGCACCTCGTCGACCCGGTCCGGGTCACGGTGGTGGGGCGCCAGCTCGCGGATCGCCATGTGCAGTGCGCCCGAGACCGGACGGCGCAGCGACTGGTCCGGCCGGGCCTCGATCTTGCCGGTGCCCCACAGCCGGCCGATCGCCGCCGAGCGCAGAGTGTTGAGCAGCACCGTCTTGCCGACGCCGCGCAGACCGGTCAGGACGAGGCTGCGCTCGGGGCGACCGCGGGCCACCCGCTCCAGGACGACGTCGAAGACATCCAGCTCACGGCCGCGCCCGGCCAGCTCGGGTGGGCGCTGACCGGCGCCGGGAGCGTACGGGTTCCGCACCGGATCCATGACGTAGCACCGTATCGGGCTGTCTAGCGTCAGCGCTAGAGTCCGCTCGATATCACCCTCTAAGAGGGTCTAGCGTCACGGCTAGAAACCGCTAGACGGGTTCATACTCGCGCAGGCACAGGACGAAGTCGACATCGTCGTACTCGGTGTCGTAGTAGTACCACTTCGTGTACTTAGGGACGGTTTCGCACTTACGGACGGCATCCTTCTCGCCGGTGGTGCGACCGTCGATGCGCTTCAAGATCTCGTAGGTGTTCGCCGTGCACACCACGATCCGCAGCTTCGGCTCGGTGTTCGAGCCCTCGTTGCGGACACACTGGCCCTTCGCCGCGAACCGCGCGTCAGCGCTCGGCTGCGGCCGGACCCCCGGCGGGGCCGGCGCCGTGGCCGCGGGGCCGGCGGCCGACGGCTCCTTCTTGCCGCCCAGCGTGAACCACGCCGCGGTGGCCACACCCCCGCCGATCAGCACGCTCAGCGCGGCGACGGTGGCGCCCATCGCGAACCCGCGCCGGGCCGGCGGCTTCTTCCACTCCGGTTTCTGCCACTCCGGCGGCGGCGCGAACGCCTGCTGGGGAATGTCCTGCGCCTGACCGACCCACGGATCCGAGGGCTCCGAATATGGCTGATCAGGACCACCGCTCGGCCATGACTGACCGGGGTAAGGCCCGTTCTGCGACATCGGGGGTCCTTCCAGAAGCGGTCTACGCCGCCTGACACCGTAGCGTGCGGCGGACGATCGGATACCTTTCACCTTCGTGTCGTCACAACTAGTGATCTTGTCGATGCTCTTCGGTGCCGCGGCCGGCGCGTTCCTGCCCCGGATCGCACACCGGCTGACCGTCCCCTTCGGATCACCGGCCCGCTCCGCGTGTGGCCGGTGCGGGCGGGCGTACCCATCCGGAGCAGCGGGCTGGATCCACGCCGGACCGGCCTGCGGTGCCGGCGGACACTGGCCGCCGGTGACGTTCGCCCTGATCGCCGGAGTACTGGCGGCCGCTCTCGGTCCCACGCCGCAACTGCCGATCCACCTGCTCGCGGTGATTCCCGGGCTGCTGCTCGCGATGATCGACCTCGGCTGCCTGCGCCTGCCCGACCGGCTGGTCGGCACGATCGCCCTGGGCGTGGGCGCCCCGCTCGCCCTGCTCGCGCCGGACCGGATCGTCCCGGCGCTGGCCGCGGGCCTGCTGGTCGGCGCCGCCTATCTGGCGATCGCCCTGCTACCCGGGCACGGACTCGGCCTCGGCGACGTGAAACTGGGCGCGGCACTGGCGTTCCTGCTCGGGTTCGCGGGCTGGCCGGCGGTGGCCGTCTGCCTCGGCACCGCTCACCTGCTCAACGGTGTGGTCGCCACCTGGTTGCTGGTGATTCGGAAGGGACGGCCTCTCCCGTTCGGGCCGGCCCTCCTCGTGGGCTTCCTCCTGGCGACCGTCACCCCAGCCCTCACCGGAGCTCTCACAGCAGCCTGAGCTGGCGATCCTTCGGGCGGGCGGGGGCGGCCTCGCCCAGTTTCTCGAACAGTCCGGAATCGATCACGTCGAGGAACGGGGTGGGTGACTGCTCCCGCTCGCTGCCGTGCCGGAACCGCTTCGCCGAGCTGCTGACGTACAGCCGATCCTGGGCCCTGGTCAGGCCGACGAAGAACAGCCGCCGCTCCTCGGCGACCTCCTCCTCCGACGGCGTCGAACCGGGCCAGCGCAGCGGCAGCAGCCCGTCCTCGCACCCGACCAGGAACACCACCGGGAACTCCAGGCCCTTGGCAGCGTGCAGGGTGAGCAGGTTGACCGCCTCGGCCCGCGGGTCCAGGGCGTCCACCTCGGCGCCGGTCGCCAGCTGCTGGAGGAAGAGCGGCAGATCGTCGCCGGTCCGGTCGGCCAGCGGCAGCAGCAGCTCGGCGGCGAGCCGGACATCCTCGGGGGCCGGCTGATCCCCGTCCAGGGTCGGCGCCGCATAACGCTGGGCCAGCGCCTGACCGGCCGCCTTCACCCGGACCCGCAACGGTCCGCTCGCGCCACCGGCATGCCGCAGCTCCCGGGCGATCTCGGCGACACCGCGACGGTCCCGCAGCCGGTTGTGCGAGCGCTTCTGCACCGGGATGCCGGCGCGGGACAGCGCGTCGACGATCGGGCCGGATTGCGCGTCGGTGCGGTAGAGCACCGCGATGTCCGAGAACGACAGGTTGCCGACGGCCGCGGCACGGGAGTCGACCCGGCCCGAGTCGAGCGACCGGTGGGACAGGCCGCCGACCAGCTCGTCGATCGTGCGGACCACGAAGTCGGCCTCGTCGGCGACGCTGCGGGCCGCATATCGCCCGACCAGCGAGGCCTCCGGATCCAGCCGGGCCGGGTCCAGGCGGCGGCCGCTGACCAGGGTGGTCGGCGCGATCGCCTGCACCGCGGCGGCCAGGATCGGCGCCGACGACCGGTAGTTACGGGTCAGCCGGACCAGCCGGGCGTCCACGAAGTCGGTGTTGAACCGGAGGAAGTACTGCACGTCGGCGCCACGGAACGAGTAGATCGCCTGGTCCGGGTCACCGATCGCGCAGAGGTTGCCGTCCGGCGGGCTGAGCAGGCGCAGCAGCTGATACTGCAGCTCGTCGACGTCCTGATACTCGTCCACGAAGATCCACTGCCAGCGCCTGCGGTACTTCTCGACGAGCGCCGGATCCTCGCTCAGCAACGACACCGGCACGCTGATCAGATCGTCCAGATCCACCAGGTCCTGCTGGCGCAGCAGCTTCCGGTACGCCGCGTCGTCGTCCCCGGCCTGCTCCCGGGCCTGCGTCTGCTCGTGCTCGTCGGCGATACGCCAGCCCGAACCCAGCCCGGCGGCCTTCGCGTTCTCCTTCAGCACGGTCAGGCCCAGCGAGTGGAACGTACCGACGGTGATGTCCTCGGCCACGTCCCCGAGCAGCGCTTCCAGACGCTCCTTCAGCTCGGCGGCGGCCCGCCGGGTGAACGTGATCGCCAGACAGCGCTCCGGGAAGACACCCAGCTCGGCACAGAGGTACGCCATACGGTGCGTCAAAGTCCGCGTCTTGCCGGTGCCCGGCCCCGCCACGATCAGCAGCGGCCCGCCCGGCGCCGACGCGGCCACCCGCTGCATCGCGTCGAGGCGGTCCAGCAGGCCGGTGCCGACCTCCTCCATCCCGGCGAGCATCGGCTCGAACGGCTCGTGCGGGCTCGGCGGCGGAGCCAGCGGCGGCGGGGCCGGCTTCTCCTTCACCGGTCTCGCCTTGGCCTTCTCCTTCACCGGCTCCGCCCTGGGCTTCGGCGCCGCCGCGAGAGCGTCTGCCGCGGGGAAGTCGAAGAGCGTCTCCATCTGCGGCGCGCTGTTGCGGTTGCGCAGCTCACCCGGGTCGAAGAGGGTGATCACGCCATACTCGCCGTCGTAACCCGGCACCCGCCGCACGTCGCCGCGCCGCAGCCGGGTGATCGCCTCCCGCAGTTCGTCGCCGCCGGCCTTGCCGATCTCCTCGACCGGCACCTTCCGCAGGATGTCCAGCTCCGCGCCGAGCGTCGCCACCAGATGGTTCATCTGCGACTCGACCGTCTTCGACTTCGGGCCGACACCGTGGATCTCGCCGAGGATCTCGTGCAGCTGGATCAGGTGCTCGACGTGGTCGTCCCGGTGGAAGCCGACCGGCCGGTCGGCGAGGTCCTCGACCCGGCTCAGCACACCGACCGTCAACGGGCGGCCGCACTCCGGGCAACGGCCGTTGGCCGCGCGGGTCTTCGCCGGCTCCCAGTTCACCCCGCAGGCCCGGTGGCCGTCGGCGTGATACTTGCCCTCCTCCGGGAAGAACTCCAGCGTCCCGGCCAGGCCGAGGCCGTCGCGCACCGCGAAGTAGTCCGGGGTGCCGGTGAACAGGGTGGCCTCGCGGGCCAGAGCGGCCGGGGAGTGCGCGTCCGAGTTCGAGACCAGGCGATACCGGTCCAGGCTGGAGACGCGCCAGTTCATCTCCGGGTCCGACGAGAGGCCGGTCTCCACCGCGGTGATGTGGTCGGCCAGGTCGGCGTAGCAGTCGGCGATCGCGTCGAACCCGGACTTCGAGCCGAGGGCGGAGAACCACGGCGTCCAGATGTGCGCCGGGACCAGATAGCCGCCCGCCTCCAGAGTGATCTCCAGGAGGTTGCGCGAGTCGAGCCCCAGGATCGGCCGGCCGTCCGCGGTCAGGTTCCCGATCCGGGACAGCGCGGTGTTGATCTTCTCCACCGACGCGAAGTCGGGAGCGTAGAGCAGGTGGTGCACCTTACGGGTCTTGTCGTCGCGCTTGTAGATCGTCGAGATCTCCACGCTCAACATGAACCGGGCCGGCAGGGTGCCACGCAGCGAACCGGGAAGACGCTTGGTGACCGGCTTCTCGTCGGCGAGCCGGAACAGGCCCGGCTCGGCCGGCTCCAAGCTCTCCCGGAGATGCTCGAACCACGCCGGATGGGTGAAGTCGCCGGTGCCCAGCAGGGCGATGCCCTTACGACGCGCCCACCACGCCAGGTTGGGCAGCGTCAGATCACGACTGCAGGCCCGTGAGTAGCGCGAATGAATGTGCAGGTCCGCGACATATGTATCCGTGCTGACCTCCACACCCCGCATCCTGTCACGGCCGTCGGTCTCGCCATGCTTCGCCACGCTCAAACACACTTACCGATCTTGATGGGTTATGCCACACGCAATTCGATGACCGTGACCTGCGGGGGTGCGCCCACGCGCACCGGTGGCCCCCAGAAACCCGCGCCGTTGGTCACGTAGACCGGCACGCCGTCGACCTCCCCGAAGCCGGAGACTACCGGCTGCTGGAGTTTGACGAGCAGGTTGAACGGGGCCATCTGACCACCGTGCGTGTGACCCGAGACCTGCAGATCCACCCCGTAGGGAGCGGCCTCGACGACGGCCACCGGCTGGTGGGCCATCAACACGACGGGACGGGCGGTGTCCCGGTCGCCCAGCGCGCGGGCGAAATCGGGGGCGTCGCCGTGGTCCTCGCCGCTCAGATCGTTCACACCGGCGAGGTCCAGCCCGTTGATCGCCACCCGCTCGTTGCGCAGCGGCCGGATACCCAGCCGGGCCACCTCGTCGACCCACTCCTCGGCGCCCGAGTAGTACTCGTGGTTGCCGGTCACGAAGAACGCCCCGTGCCGCGACTCGATGCCGGCCAGCGGCGCGGCGAACCGGCCCAGCTCGGCCACACTGCCGTCGACCAGGTCACCGACGACGCAGACCAGGTCCGCGTTCACCGAGTTGATCACCTGGACGATGCGCTGCGCGTGGTTGACCCCGGTCAGCGGGCCGATGTGGATGTCCGACACCACCGCGAGCCGGGTGCCGTCCATCGCCCGGGGAAGCTTGGCCATCGGAAGCTGAACCCGATCGATCTGCGGCGCGCCGGTCGCCGTCTTCACCCCGTAGCCGGTGATGCCCGCGGCCGTCAGCCCCGCGAAGATCGCGGTGCCACGCGCCAGGAGCAGCCGTCGCTCGATCCCGCGCCGCTCCTCCGCGGCGTCGTCCGTCGTGCCCGCCGCCGTCTGCGCCCCGGCCGCCGTCCCCGTCGGCACCGTCCCGGCGCCTGCCGCCTGCCCGGCGCCGTCCGCGCTCAGGCTCACCACGCCGACCGGCTGCGGCTCACTCGTGCCGGGCCGCGTCTCATCAGCGATGCGGACCGGTGCGGGCACGTCGCCGGTCGCGGTCGGTGACTTCACGGTGGTACGCCGGGAGCCCGCCCACAGACGCATCAGCAGCAGTCGCGGGATCTCCAGCACCGCCAGCACCACGAGCAGGTAGAACATCACGGCGATCCACAGATAGCCGGGCCACGAGAGCCAGGTGAAGTAGCCCGCGCGCACCCCGATCATCGTCAGCGGAGCGAGGACGCAGAGCAGCACGGCCACCACCGTCCCGGCGCGCCGTCCCCACCCCGGCCGCAGTGGATCCCGAACCAGCCGTTTCCACAGGTAGTAGTGGATCAAACCGATCCCCACCAGAACGACTGCGAAGAACACCAACAACCCAGACCCTCCCCCGCCGCCCACTCCCGTGGCCGAGCCCTCGACTTGCCCGACCAAGTGTCCCCGACCGCCGAGCCCTCCCGACAACGGCAGCGGACCCCGCCCTCAGCGGTGTCTCAGCATCGATGTGCCTCCGCGGCAGCGGTCACCCGTCCGGTGGCGCGTTGGGCTCGATCCCGCCGCACCGGGCTCCGCGACACGGAGGCGGCCGATCTGAGAGCCTGGCGGCATGGAACGGTTTCTGAGCCGCACCGAAGCCTCCGCGGCCGTCGGCGACCAGGGCTGGCGTTTCGTGCTGGGCACCCTGCGAACGTCGGTGCAGGTCGACTCGCTGGCCGAGGCCGCCGCGGTGGCCGCCGGCGCTGTCGGGGCCTGCGGTGTCGGCGCGGACGAACACCTTCGCCTGGATCTCCGGCCGACCCACGTCATTCTGACGCTCCGCCCGCGCGCCTTCGGCGGAGTGACCGCCCGCGACACCGAACTGGCACACCTGATCACCGCAGCCGTCCGGACGCTCGGCCGGAGAACGACCCCCGGCCGGCTCTCCGCCTCGTCGCCGTCGGGCGCGGCGCCGCAACCCGAAGCCGACCCCTCGGACCCGCTGGATCTCCGCGGTCCGCCGACGACCCGGTCCGCCGCGGACACGGCGGGGGCAGGCGGGAACCGCTCGGTGCAGGAGTGGGAGGTCGCCATCGACGCGCTCGACATCCCGTCGGTGCGGCCGTTCTGGAAGGCGGTCCTCGGATACACCGACGAGCCAGGAAAGCACGGCCCCGAGGACCGGCTCGTCGACCCGCTGCGCCAAGGGCCGACTGTCTGGTTCCAGCGAATGACCGAGCCGCGCCCACAGCGCAACCGCATCCACTTCGACATCAGCGTCCCCCACGATGAGGCAGCGGGCCGCATGGCCGCCGCTCTCGCGGCCGGTGGCCACCTGGTCTCCGACGAGTGGGCCCCGTCCTTCTGGGTCCTGGCAGACCGCGAGGGCAACGAGGTCTGCGTGACCACATGGCAGGGCCGTGACCCCTGAGCCACGCCCCAGTCCGGGATCCGGGCCTGCTCGGCGCTCAGGACGGTGCCTCGGCCGGCCACCGGTCGGCGAGATGACGGGCCAGCAGCGCGGCGTGCGAGAGCGGGCTCGAAGTGTCCGAAGGGTCGCCGTTGGTGGTGTAGTCAAGGAGCACCACGCCGTCACCGGCCAGCCCACGAAGCCGGTCGACCAGGTCGGACAGCCTGTGCTCCAGCACCCATCGGTAGGCCGGCAGGTAGATCTGCCGCCGAGCGGCCGGATAGTCGAGCAGTGTTTCGCCGTGCAGCCCAGCGCGATGCCCACGGACCGGCCCGTATCGCCGGACCGTGCGCTTCAACCCGGTCATCGAGGTCACCGACAGCTTGCCCGGGTCGACATCAGCCTGATCGAAGACCTTGAGCGCCTGCCAGATGCCCTCCACCGAAGCGGCGACGACCCCGGGAGTGAGCGGCACCGGAATGTCGCCGTGCGGGTAGAACGGGCTGAACCGCACCCATGGCTCCGGCCCCCGCGAGGTCACGTCGATGACGGTGGCGCCCGGGAACGCCGCCCGCACCGACTCAGGCTTACGCCGACGACTCGCGACATGAACCAACATCGCCAACCTCCCTCAGGCCTCGCCGAATATGCTGCCCGAGGGGTACGACAAAACCGTCTGACCTGGCGTGAGCGAACCCGCGTGCTGCGGCCTCAGCCGCCGAGGCCGTCTACTCAGCCACCAGCAAAGGGCGGCAGCACATCGACAGTGGCCTCAGCCGGCAGAGCAGCCCTCCGGTCATGGCAGTTGAGGCCGTCGACGAGAAAGCTCGCAGCCTTCATCACCAACGCCAGCCGCTCCCCGTGTCGTCCACTCAACACCTGAGTCAGCTCATCCAGGTTCGCGGCCTCGACCACCTCAGTGGAGATGCCACCGGCAGCCGCACGGGCCCCAGCGAAATATCGGACCGTAAGCATCGTGCTCAGCCTCCGATCGCGGACATGGGACGAGCGGGCTGAAGGAACGTCGGGTCATCGATGCCGTGCCCCGCTCGCTTCCCCCACATGGCGGCACGCCAGGCCTCGCTGATCGCCGAGTCCGAGGCCCCGTCACGAAGCAGTTTTCGCAGGTCGCTCTCCTCGGTGGCGAAGAGGCAGTTGCGGACCTGACCGTCGGCGGTCAGCCGGGTCCGGTCGCAGTCGCCGCAGAACGGCCGGGTCACGCTGGCGATGACCCCGACCCGGGCCGGCTCGCCGGCAGCGTCGACATACCCCGGCACCAGCCACGTCTCGGCCGGCGCTGTTCCACGTGAAACATCGTCGGGCTGCAGCCCGAACGGCTCGAGCGCGGCCAGGATCTCCTCAGCGGTGACCATCTCGTGCCGGTCCCACTGATGCTGGGCGTCGAGCGGCATCTGCTCGATGAACCTGAGCTGATAGCCGTGATCGAGCGCGAACTGCAGCAGCTGCGGCGCCTCGTCGTCGTTGACCCCGCGCATCAGCACCGTATTGATCTTCACGGGGGTGAGGCCGGCGGCCGCCGCGGCGCGCAGACCGGCCAGCACGTCGGAGTGCCTGTCACGCAGGGTGAGCTTGTGGAACCGGGCCGGGTCGAGCGTGTCGAGCGAGACGTTGACCCGGTGCAGGCCGGCCTCGCGCAGGGATACGGCGATCCGGTCCAGCCCGATCCCGTTCGTCGTGACCGACAGCTTGGGCCGTGGATCGAGCCGTGCCGCGTCGGCCACGATGTCCACCAGGCCGCGCCGGATCAGCGGCTCGCCGCCGGTGAACCGGACCTCGGTGACGCCCAGCTGCTCGACCGCGATCCGGACGAGCCGTTTCACCTCGTCATCGGTGAGCTGCTGGGGCTGCGGCATCCAGGCCAGGCCCTCGGCGGGCATGCAGTAGGTGCAGCGCAGATTGCACCGATCCGTGAGTGAGACACGAAGATCGGTGGCGATGCGACCGAATCGGTCGGCGAGCACGGTCACGCGTGCCGCCACTGCGGCTCTGCTGATCTCCGGGAGATGCGCACCAATCGAATCTAGCCGCTCGTCATCCGTACTGCCTCTAGGCATATCGTCCTGTGGACAACGTGGCGACCGCGGCCCGTACTCCGGATCGATATGCGCTGCCGAAGGCGGCGGTGTGGACGAGCCACAGATGCAGCTGATGCAACGGGATCCGCTCCCGCCAGCCGTCGGCCAAGGGCCATTCCTCCTGGTAGGCGGCGAGGATCGTGTCCAGGTGCGGGGCGCCGCCGAAGAGCGCGAGCGTCGCCAGGTCGGTCTCGCGGTGGCCGCCGTGCGCGGCCGGGTCGACGAGCCACCCACGCCCGTCGGCCGCCCACAGCACATTTCCCGGCCACAGGTCTCCGTGAATGCGTGCGGGCGGTTCATCTCCACCGTACAAATGCATGGTTTTTATGACCTTCTCGACCGACGCCGAGTCGGACTTTTCCAGCGCTCCCCGATCAACAGACGTTTTGAGGTACGGAATCAGGCGCCGTTCCGCAAACCACGACGCCCAGGACTCCCCGGGCGTGTTGTCCAGTGGCAGCGGCCCGATGTATCCGGGCAGCTCAGCGCCGAACGCATCGGCTCCGGACCGATGCAGCCGGGCCAGCTCGTGCCCGAATCGCGCAGCAGCTTCGAGGGTCGCTTCGCCCGGTTCGACCCATTCCATCGCGAGGATCCCGGGCAGCGCGACCAGCACCTCCGGCACGGCAACGGCGCCCACTTCGCGCAGCCATCGGAGCCCGGCTGCCTCGGCCGCGAACATGCCGGTCGGAGCTGGTCCGGACGGCCACGTCTTGGCGAAGATCGACACGCCGTCGTCGAGGGTCAGTCGGCTCGCGGCGCAGACCCCCGAGTGCACGGGAGTCTCACGAATGCGTTGATGTGTCAGAAATGTCGGGAGATGCTCGGGATGAGCGCGCAGGTACTCCATGTCCACCCGGTTATCTTGCGCTTCCCGTGACGTACGTCTCCATTTCGAGGCAAGATGGCGACATGACCCCTGTCGTAGTGCGCTCGTACCGGCCGAGTGATCACTCCGCGTGCCGGCGTCTGTGGGCCGAGCTGTCCCGTCAGCACAACGAGATGTACGGCGAGCACAGGGATGACGGCGGTGCCGGGTTCGAGGAGTACCTCACCCGGCTGGACCTCTCCGGGCTGTGGGTCGCCGATCACGCCGACGACGCGGTGATCGGGATGGTCGGGCTGATCATGCGCGGCCGGGCCGGCCAGGTGGACCCGGTAGTGGTGACCATCACACATCGGCACAAGGGCGTCGGCCGCAAGCTGCTGCAACACGTCGCGGCCGAGGCGAAACGCCGCAACATGACCGCGCTGACCATCTCGCCCGAGTCCCGCAACATCGACGCGATCCGCAGCCTGCACGCGGCCGGATACGACGTCGTCTCGTCGATCGAGCTGACGATGGATCTCGAACGGCACACGCACCCCTGGCATCACGGCCTGGAGCTGCACGAGTTGCCCTTCCGGTCGTGAAACGCCGCTAGCTGCGCGTTCCCGATCGGCCGCTGTGGACAGACCGGCGTGTCGTCCACAGGAAGCGCGGGAGGCACGCGGCGGAGGCCGCCGGACGGCCACGCTGGCCGGCATGAGAGCCGACACCACCCTCGTCGTCAACAACTCCGCCGAGCTCGTCGCGGTCCTGCCGTTCCTGATGGGTTACCACCCGCACGAGACCGTCGCGCTGGTCGGCATGCGCGACGGCCGGATCGATTTCGGCGCCTGCTTCAACCTGCCGCCGCCCGACATCGCCGAGCCCGACCTGCGGAGCCGGACCCGCGAGGTGGTCGCCGGCATCCTGCGGCAGGAGCCGGACCTGCTCGTCATCGTCGGCTACGGCCCGCCGGCGCGGATCACCCCGGTGGTGCTGCGGATCGCCGAGGTGCTCCAGACGGTCGGTGTCCGGATCGACGACGTGCTCCGGGTCCACGAGGGCCGCTGGTGGTCGTATGCCTGCGAGGATCGCGAGTGCTGTCCGGCC
This sequence comes from Actinoplanes philippinensis, assembly GCF_900113015.1. GTDB lineage: Bacteria > Actinomycetota > Actinomycetes > Mycobacteriales > Micromonosporaceae > Actinoplanes > Actinoplanes philippinensis. The sequence goes on along the minus strand of NZ_FONV01000022.1, from coordinate 37,534 downwards.
GAGGGCACGCCCTGCCTGCCGCCGGACAGTGTGATCGCGGCCGAGGCCACCTATCGCGGCCAGGTCGCCCTGCCCAGCCGCCGTGACCTGGTCGCTCAGGTGGCGTCGCTGGACGGCCCGGTCCGGGTCGCGATGACGGCCGCGACCGAGCGGGCCCGCAAGCGCTTCCATGGCCTGCTGGAGGGCGACGGGGCCACCAAGAGGATCCGGCAGGCCGGCCGTCTCGCCGTCCGCGAGGCCGAGAAGCGCTACCGCTCCGGAGGGGTCCTCACCGACGCCGAGACGGCCTGGCTCGGGGTGCTGCTCACCGACCTCGCGGTGGAGGACTACGCCGTCGACCGGACCGGCGAGCACGAGTGGCGGGCCAGCCTCTGGACCGACGTGCTGCGCCGGGTCGAGCCGGTCTACGTGCCGGCGCCCGCCTGCCTGCTCGGCTTCACCGCCTGGCAGCTGGGGCGAGGGGCCCTGGCGCGGGTCGCCGTGGACCGGGCCCTGGACGTGGAGCCCGGCCACGAGCTCGCCGGCATGCTGCACCAACTGCTCGGGTTCGCCATCTCCCCGGCCGTGGTCCGGCGATGGCGCCGATGAGCGGCCGGTCAGGGGCGCTCGGTCTCCTGCCGGACGGTGTCCTCGGCGGGGGCCGCGGAGCGCTGAGCGACACCCGGCGTCGGGTTGTCCGCGATCTTGTGCAGGCCCGGGACCCGGTCCTCGATCACGAAGGTGGCCCGGGTGTGTGCCGCGGCGCCCGGCCTGGTGACGTAGGGCAGCACCACGAAGTCGGCGGTCATCGACTCGGCGGTGATCCGCGTCCGGACGTAACCGCGCTGGTTGTTGTAGAACCGCAGGTGCGGGTTCCAGGCCGCCCAGCTGTGGTTGCCGCTCGCCACGTCGGCCCCGTCACCGCCGGAGGTGATCGACGAGCAGACCAGCTCGGTGCCGACGGTCCGCGAGGTCGGGTCGTTCCAGTCCAGCTTGAGATCGTCGGCCCAGTGCGCGTGCACGTCGCCGGTGAGCACCACCGGGTTGCGGACACCGGCATCCACCCAGCCACGGGTGATCCGGTCCCGCGAACCCTGGTATCCGTCCCACGAGTCCATGCTCAGCACCTTCTGCGGGCCCGAGTTGTTGTCCCGCTGCCCGAAGAAGACCTGCTGACCGAGGATGTCCCAGCGCGCGGTCGAGCGGCGGAATCCGTCGAGCAGCCACGCCTCCTGCTCGGCGCCGGTGATCGTACGGGCCGGGTCGGACGCGGCCGGGCAGTCCTTGTAGCCGTCGTCGCAGCCCTGGTCGTCCCGGTACTGCCGGGTGTCGAGCATGTGGAAGGTGGCCAGCCGGCCCCAGTGCAGCCGCCGGTACAACTGCATGTCGATGCCCTTCGGGACCGAGGCGCGGCGCAGCGGCATGTTCTCGTAGTACGCCTGGAACGCGGCGACGCGGCGGGCCAGGAAGTTCGGGTCGGGCTGCTCGGGCACCTCGTCGGCCCAGTTGTTCTCGGTCTCGTGGTCGTCCCACACCACCGCCCACGGCGCGACGGCGTGTGCCGCCTGCAGGTCGGGGTCGGTCTTGTACTGGGCGTGCCGCTGCCGGTAGTTCGCGAGCGTGACGGTCTCCGGGCCCTCGTGGTCGCGCGGGTTGCCGCCGGGGATGTTGTAGGTGTCCGGGGCGTACTCGTACTGGTAGTCGCCCAGGTGCAGGATCAGGTCCGGCGCGTCCTCGGCCAGCCGCCGGTAGGCCGTGAAGTAGCCGTGCTCGAACTGGGAGCACGAGACGAACGCCATCGCCAGCTCCGGCTCACGGGCCCAGCGCGCCGGTGCGGTACGGGTCCGGCCCACCGGCGAGATCCAGCGCTCGGCCCGGAAGCGGTAGAAGAACTCCCGGCCCGCCGCCAGCCCGTCCAGCTCGACATGCACGCTGTGCGCGCGATCCGGGCGGGCCGGGGCGACACCCCGGCGGACGACCTTGCGGAACCGTTCGTCGGCGGCGAGTTCCCACACCACCGGCACGGTGCGGTACGGCATGCCGCCCAGACCGTCCTCGGCCAGCGGCGACGGGGCGAGACGGGTCCACAGCACGAAACCGTCCGGCGACGGGTCACCGGAGGCGACGCCGAGGGTGAACGGGTCGGTCCGCAGCGGACCCCGGTACGGCGTGGCGGCTCCGGCCAGCGGGATGACGGTGGCGGCGCCGGCGGCCGAGGTCAGCAGGGCACGGCGAGAAATCGGCATACGTCGAAGCGTTGGCGATCCGGGTTAACGACAACTGATCAGACGGTGACGCGATGAGCCCCGGCGTAGATGTTCATCTTCGGTTCGCGAAGGAATCCGACAAGTGTCATGCCGGATTCCTCGGCCAGCTCGACCGCCAGCGTGCTGGGCGCGGAGACGGCCGCCAGCAGGGGCAGCCCGGCCATCCACGCCTTCTGCGTCAGCTCGAAACTGGCCCGCCCGGACACCAGCAGCACGTGACCGGTCAGCGGCAGGCGACCCTCGCGCAGCGCCCAGCCGAGCACCTTGTCGACCGCGTTGTGCCGGCCCACGTCCTCCCGCAGCACCAGCAGCTCGCCGGCAGCGGTGAAGAGGCCGGCGGCATGCAGGCCGCCGGTGCGGTCGAAGGTGCGCTGAGCCGCCCGGAGCTTGGCCGGCAGCGCGGCCAGCGTCGTCGCCGGGATCGCCAGCGGATCCGCGGCGACATCGAAACGCGACTTCGTCCGCACCGCGTCGATGCTGGCCTTGCCGCACACCCCGCACGAGCTGGTGGTGTAGAAGTTGCGGCTCGGATCGGTCACCGGCGGCGGCACGCTCGGATCGAGGACCACGTCCACCACGTTGTATGTGTTGGGGGTGTCCGTGCCGGCGCAGAGCTGTGCCGTCGTCACATCCGAGGCCTCGCCGATGACACCCTCGCTGAGCAGGAACCCCATCGCCAGATCGATGTCGTGCCCCGGTGTGCGCATGGTCACTGCGAGCGGCCGCTTCCGCACCCGGATCTCCAACGGCTCCTCGGCGGCGAGATGGTCCTGGCGGCTCCTGCTGCTGCCCGACGGCGCGGTGACATCGACGGTCACCACCGAGCGACGGCTCGCGGTCCTGCTCATAGCGGGAGCTTACGGGGTCCCCTGAAGGCGTCGAACCGAGCGCGTGGTCACACCCGCCACCCGCTCGGGATACGGTACTCGGGTGGGGGGATTCGCGGCGGTGGTCTTGGCCGGTGGTGCGGCACGGCGGATGGGCGGTGCCGACAAGCCGACCCTGACGGTGGCCGGCCAGTCGATGCTCACCCGGGTGCTGGCGGCGGTGCACGACGCCGACCCCCGTGTCGTGGTCGGGCGAATACCCACCGACTTCCCCGTCCCGGTGCACGTCACCCGGGAGGACCCCGCTGGTGGCGGGCCGGTTGCGGCCGCTTCGGCGGGCCTGGCCCTGGTGCCGGCGCACGTGACCTACACGGCGCTGCTCGCCGCCGATCTGCCGCTGCTGACCGGCGAGGCGGTCGATGTGTTGCGCCTCACGCTGGAGTCGGCGCCGATGGAGGGCGCCGTCTATCGGGACACCGACGGGCACCTGCAGACCCTCTGCGGCGTGTGGCGGACGGCCGGGCTGCGGGCCGCGCTCACGCGGGTCGCCGAGTCCCGGGGCGGTCTGCACGGCGCGCCGGTGCGGGCGCTGCTGGAGCATGCCCGGGTGGCCGAGGTCTCCTGGCGCCGGCCGGGGCCGCCACCCTGGTTCGACTGCGACACCGACGACGACCTGCGGACGGCTGAGGAGTGGGCTCGATGAGCGAGATGGACGACTGGGTCGCCGAGGTCAGCGCCGAGCTCGGGCTGGACGGGTCGGTGGTGCCGGTGAAGGAGGTTCTCGACGTGGCGCGGGATGTGGCACACAACGTGCTGCGGCCGGGAGCGCCGGTTTCGGCCTACCTTCTGGGCCTCGCCGTCGGAGCGGGCGCCGATCCCGCCGAAGCCGCTGCCAAGATCAGCGCGCTGGCTCTGCGCCGTGCCACGCCCGCCGGCTGAAGCGCTTCCACCCTGGACATTCCGGATAGGGATGGGACGGGCGTCCACGGCCCGCCGTCGCTCGATAGGGTGACGGGAACGGAGGTGCGATCATGACGGCAGAAGGCGCCGCGGGCGAGACATACGAGGGCGTGCTGCTCGACGAGCCGACCACGGCCGACCTACGGGCCAAGGTCACCCAGGCCTGGCGTGAGTTCGCCAGTGCCCTGGCCGGGCTGTTGCCGACGCTGGCCCCGGGGTCGTATGTCGATCTCACCCTCGATCCCACCGCCTCCGGCACCGGCACCGCGGTCTACTCGGTTAGCATCCGGGTCCTGGCCGACGGCGTCGTCGAGGCGCTCGCGGTCGGCAACGCGGCGCTCCCGCAGGAGTATCGGATGGATCGCGCCGCCGTCGCCGACCTGGTCGCGCTCGGCTGGTCGCCGCCGGGGGTGCTGGCCGGGTCCGGTGACTCGTTCGGCATGCGCACCGCTCAGGACAAGGTCGGCGCGCTGGCCACCGCCGTCACCCGGACGCTGCGTGACGTCTACGGCGCCCCGCACCCCGCCTTCCTGGTCTATCTGGTGCACGACGACGAGGACGAGCCGATCGACGCGAGTCCGCTGGGTACCGCGCGGCACGAGCCGAGCATCGAGATCGCCCTCGACGCGCTCGACGACGAGGACGCGCTGAACCGTGCTCTCGCCGGCGTCACCGAGGACGTGGTCCCGCTGGACGAGCGGGTCCGCACGGTCGTCGCCACCATGTCCAAGACCACGATCGACCAGCTCCAGGTGGACGCCGACGGTGACATCGGCATCCGGGCCGGCTCGGCGATGGTCTTCGTCCGGGTGCGCGACAACCCGCCGCTGGTCGACGTCTTCTCGCCCATCCTGACCGAGGTCGAGCCGACCGAGCAGCTCTACGTGAAGCTGTCCGAGTTGACCAACCGCATGCCGATCGGCCGCCTCTACTGCGCGCAGGACACGGTGTGGGCGTCGATCCCGGTGTTCGGCCGCAACTTCCAGGCGATCCACCTGATGCTGGCGGTGCAGGTGATGACCGGGCTCGCCGACGAGCTCGATGACCGGCTGCACGGCGAGTTCGGTGGCAAGCGCTTCTTCGGTGAGGGCGACAAGCCGGCCGCGCCGAAGGCCGAGGAGGACGAGGGCCACCGCCCGGGGATGTACCTCTAGGGGTTGCCCGCGGGGATCGCGGCCGGGGTCTCGACCAGCCGCGACAGGACCACCATGCTGCGGGTCGAGGTCACGAACGGCTCGGCCCGCAACCGCTCCAGCGCCTGCTCCAGGTGCCCGATGTCGGCCGCCCGCAGGTGCACGAGCGCATCCGCCTGCCCGGAGACCGTGTAGGCGCCGACCACCTCGGGATGCCGCCGGGTGGCCACGGTGATCTGTGCCGGTGTGGTCCGCCCGGTGCAGAACAGCTCGACGAACGCCTCGGTGGTCCATCCGACCGCGGACGGCTCGATGACGGCCGTGAATCCCTTGATCACGCCACTGGATCGAAGTCGGTCGACACGCCTTTTCACCGCGGGGGCGGACAGCGAGACCTTGGCGCCGATCTCGGCATACGAAGCGCGGGCATCGGCGACGAGTAACGCAACGATTCGCTGGTCGACGGCGTCCATCTGCAACGATTCGCCTCCGAGGAGCAAGATTTAGAGCTGTTTGCTGCAACGCAGCCTACCTACTCTTTAACCTCATGAGCTACACGGAGCGCTTGCCGCGAAACAGGACATATCTGATGTGTCCCCCTGAGCATTTCACGGTCGAGTACGCCATCAACCCCTGGATGGACACCACTGTCGCGGTCGACTCCGGCCTCGCGCTGAAGCAGTGGGAGCAACTCCGCACCACGCTCGTCAACCTCGGTCACGTCGTGCACGTCCTCGACCCCGAGCCCGGCCTGCCGGACATGGTCTACTCGGCGAACGGGGCCTTCTCCGTCGACGGCACCGTCTACGGCGCCCGGTTCAAGTACCCGCAGCGGTCCGCCGAGGCCCTCGCGCACCAGGCGTTCTACCTGGCCGCCGAGAGTTGGCGGTTCGTGGCTCCGGAGCAGGTCAACGAGGGTGAGGGCGACTTCGCGTACCTGCCTGGCGCCTACGGTGGCATCGTCCTGGCGGGCTACGGGTTCCGTACCGACCCGGCTGCGCACGCCGAGGCCCAGGAGGCGCTCGGCCGGCCGGTGGTCTCGCTCCGGCTGGTCGACCCGGCTTTCTACCACCTGGACACCGCGCTCGCCGCCCTCGACGACCGGCACGTCACCTACTACCCGGGCGCCTTCTCGCCGGCCTCTCAGCGGGTGCTCGCCCAGCTCTTCCCGGACGCCGTTCTCGCCGACCGGGAGGACGCCGAAGCCTTCGGCCTGAACCTCGTCAGCGATGGCCGGCACGTGATTCTCAACACGGAGGCAGTGGCCATGGGACACAAGGTGCGAGACGCCGGATATCTGCCCGTCCACGTGGATCTGTCCGAGCTGAAGCGCGGCGGTGGGAGCGTCAAGTGCGCCGTCGCCGAACTACGGCCCTGAAGCGCACCGACCACACGAGCATCGCTCGAAGCCGTGCGCAAAGATGGATCGCATGACCGACGACACCCGCACCACTGAGCACAAGGAAGACGGCTCCGTCATCGTCGTGGGCCCCGACGGCCGCCCGATGGGCACGGTCGAGGCGGACGGCTCCCTGACTCCGGAGGAGCCGGGCAACCTCATCGAGCAGCCGGCGAAGGTCATGCGCATCGGCAGCATGATCAAGCAGCTGCTCGAAGAGGTGCGGGCCGCTCCGCTCGACGAGGCCAGCCGCGGCCGGCTGCGGGAGATCCACCAGCGTTCCATCACCGAGCTCGAGGACGGTCTCGCCCCCGAGCTGCGCGAGGAGCTCGAGCGCCTCTCCCTCCCGTTCGAGGGCGAGACCCCGCCGAGCGAGTCCGAGCTGCGCATCGCCCAGGCCCAGCTGGTCGGCTGGCTGGAGGGGCTCTTCCACGGCATCCAGGCCGCGCTCGTCGCCCAGCAGATGGCCGCGCGCCTCCAGCTCGAGCAGATGCGCGGCGGCGTCCCCGGACGCCCGGCACTGCCGATGGGCGGCGTCATCCCCGGCAAGCAGGGCCAGTCCGACATTCTGGGAAATACAGGACAATACCTCTGATTCGGTACGGACGACACCGCCCTTCGCCGATTCCTCCCGTCCCGTAGCTCCCCCGCGACGTCCGCGGCGGTCCCGACCGCAGCGCGCCCGCCGGGCTGATGCGTCGGCCCACCGCAGCCCACTGCCGCCAAGGCTACGCCAGCCGTAGGAGCTGTCCTCGCCGAGCCGAAACAGCCGGTCGCGGTGCTGTATCGAGCCGAGACCCCGGCCGGCTGTGAGCGCTGTGTTCGGCCCGCTGGGACAGTTCTGAAGGGGCAGCCGAATACCGGGTTGCCTGCGGTCCGGGAGCGCGGGGCGCGTTGCGGTCGGAACGGCGTGCGCAGGCTGCGGCTGTCGCATGAGCCCGGCGGGCGCGCTGCGGTCGGGACCACAGCGGACGTCGCGCGGTAGCTACGGGACGGCGTGCGCAGGCTGCGGCTGTCGCATGAGCCCGGCGGGCGCGCTGCGGTCGGGACCACAGCGGACGTCGCGCGGTAGCTACGGGACGGCGTGCGCAGGCTGCGGCCGTCGCATGAGCCCGGCGGCCGCGCTGCGATCAGGACCGCCGCGGACGTCGCGCGGCAGCTACGGGACGGGGTAGTGCCGCGAAGGGCGGCCCCACCCGTACCGAACGGTCAGAGGTTGAACAGGGACGAGAGGTATTCGGCGACGCCGTCGGCATCGTTGGTGCCGGTGACGTCGTCGGCGACCGCGCGGAGCGCCGGATGGGCGTTGCCGACCGCGACGCCGCGACCGGCCCAGCTCAGCAGCGGAATGTCGTTGGGCATGTCGCCGAAGGCGACGACCTGGTCGGCGGTGATGCCTTCCTGCTCGCAATACCAGGCGAGGCCGGCCGCTTTCGTGACCCCGGCCGCCGAGATCTCGACGAGCGCGGACGACGACGACCGGGTGGCCTCGGCCCGGTCACCGAGCGCATGGCTGACAAGCTCCAGGAAGTCGTCGGGATCGGCGGTCGACGAGCGGGCCAGCAGCTTGACCGCTGGCGCCGAGGTCAGCTCCTCCGGCGCGGCGATCACCCGGACCCGGTGGTCGTGCTCCCACCGGATCGTCCACGTGTCCTCGTGGAGGAAGGCGCGCCCGTCCTCCACCTCGACGGCCAGGGAGATGTCCGGCACGGTGTCACGCAGCGTCTTGGTGACCTCGAGCAGCAGCTCGACCGGGAGGGGCGACGCGCGCACGACGGAGTCGGTGTGTGGGTCGTAGATCACCGCGCCGTTGGCGCAGACGGCGGGCAGCGGTGCCGGCAACTGGTCGTAGAGCTGGCCGAGCCAGCGCAGCGGACGGCCGGTCACCACGACCACCGGGACCGGAACGCGGCCGAGGACGTCGAGCGTGCGCGGGCTGAGAACCCGCTCGCTGGTGATCAGCGTGCCGTCGATGTCGGATGCGACCAAACGAAAGGAACCCATCACCGCGACAATAGCCGGTCCAGATAGACCGCCACCCCGTCCTCGTCATTGGCGAGCGTCACATCGTCGGCCACCGCCAGCAGCGTCGGGTGGGCGTTGGCGACGGCCACCCGGCCCCAGCCGGCCCACGCGAACATCGGCAGGTCGTTGGGCATGTCACCGAAGACCAGGACGTCCGACGGGTCGACGCCGACGGACTCGGCCACCACCGACAGGCCGGTGCCCTTGTCGACGCCGGCCGGGCAGATCTCCACGTAGTCGAGGCCGGCCTGGGTGACGGTCGCCAGGTCCGGCGGCACCACCCGATGTGCCAGCTCCAGCAGCGTGTCGACGTCGAGCGCGAACGACCGCGCGAACGCCTTGATCACCTCGCCGGACAGGCACTCGGCGCGGGTCTTCGACTCGACGGTGACCGGGTAGCGCCAGGTCGGGTCGTAGTCGCCCCAGAGCGGGGAGTCGTCGTGCTCCAGAGCCTCGAACATGACCGACAGCGGGCCGGCCACCGACTCCAGCGCGCCGAGCGCGTCACCGAGGGCCCGGCCGGGCAGGCGGGCCTGGCGCAGGTAGCGGGAGTCCTCGAGGTCGAGCACCCAGCCGCCCTGGGCCAGCACCAGGAAGTCGGCGACACGGATGTCGTTGCGGGTGAGCGAGGTGAGACGCGGGCCTCGGCCGGTGGCGGCGACGATCCGGATGCCGGCGGCCCGGACCCGGTCGAGGACCTGATGGGTGTACGCCGAGACGGTGTCGTCACTGCGGACGAGAGTGCCGTCCAGGTCGGTGGCGATCAGCTTGGGGAGCCCAGGCTTCATCGAGACCTCCGTGGGTCGACTGACCCCCGCGGAGGGCGGAAGGAGAACGGTACACCCGATCGGCTACCAGCATCTATGACAACTGGTAGCCGATCGGTAGCCGCTCGATTAAGCCGGTTCGAGCACGTCCCGGCCGCCGAGGAACGGCTGGAGCGCCTTGGGCACCCGCACCGACCCGTCCGGCTGCTGGTGGTTCTCCAGGATCGGGATCAGCCAGCGGGTCGTCGCGAGGGTCCCGTTGAGGGTCGCGGCGGTCTGCGGCTTGCCGTTCTCGTCCCGGTACCGCACGTTGAGGCGCCGGGCCTGGAACGTGGTGGTGTTCGACGTCGAGGTGACCTCCCGATACCGCTGCTGCGACGGCACCCACGCCTCACAGTCGAACTTGCGGACCGCGCTCGACCCGAGGTCGCCGGCCGCCACGTCGATCACCCGGTATGGGATTTCGACCTTGGCCAGCATCTCCTCCTCCATGGCGAGCAGGCGCTGGTGCTCCTCGGCGGCGTCCTCCGGGCGGCAGAACGAGAACATCTCCACCTTGTCGAACTGGTGCACGCGCAGGATGCCCCGCACGTCCTTGCCGTGCGACCCGGCTTCCCGGCGGTAACACGACGACCAGCCGGCGTAGCGGCGCGGCCCGTCCAGGTCGAGGATCTCGTTCGAGTGGTACGCCGCGAGCGCTACCTCCGACGTGCCGACCAGGTAGAGGTCGTCGGCCTCCAGCCGGTAGACCTCACTGGCGTGGGCGCCCAGGTAACCGGTGCCCTCCATCGACTCGGGGCGCACCAGGGTCGGCGTGATCGACGGGATGAACCCGTGCTCGACCGCCTGTTGGATGGCCAGCTGCAGCATGCCGAGCTGGAGCAGCGCGCCCACCCCGGTCAGGAAGTAGAAGCGCGACCCGGACACCTTCGCGCCACGCTCGGTGTCGATCGCGCGCAGCGCCTCGCCGATCTCCAGGTGGTCTTTCGGGTTGTCGATCCGCGGGATGTCGCCGACCTCGCGGAGCACGACGAAGTCGTCCTCGCCCCCGGGCGGCGCGCCCTCCACCACGTTCGACACGGTGAGGTGTGCCCGCCGCAGGGCCTGCTCCGCCTCGCTCGCGGCGGCCTCGGCCGCCTTCACTTCAACGGCGAGATCCTTGGTACGGGCAAGCAGCGCCGCCCGCTCGTCCCCGGAAGCCTTCGCGACCTCCTTGCCGATGGACTTCTGCTCGGCCCGGACGGTCTCGAACCGCTGGGTGGCGGCCCGGCGCTCCTCGTCGGCACTCAGCAGAGCATCCACGAGCTCGGTGGACTCACCGCGCAGCCGCTGGCTGGCGCGGATCAGGTCGGGGTCTTCACGAAGCAGACGCAGGTCAATCACGGTTGTCGAGCCTACCGGCGTCCGGGTCCGGTCATCACCCGGATATCCCCCGGTGTCACGATCGGTGCGGCTGGTCCAGCTCACCGGGGTGGCCCGCGAACGGCGTGGCCGGTGTGATGGTCATCTCCAGCACGTCATCGGCCACGGTGGCCGGCGGCTCCCGGTAGGCCGGAAGGGACCGCGCGGACATGCCGAGCGCGCCGAGCGCGAGACCGGCGGCAGCCGCCGCGCACCACAGGCCCCGGCCGAGCGTGATCCGAACCACCTCCACGCCGGACGACTCGACGAACCCGAACGGGTCCGCGAGCTGCAGACTGGCGCCGCTCAACCGGTGCGTCAGCGAGAGGACCAGCGCGAGCAGGACGCCGCCGACAGCGAAACCGGCGACCCTCGCGTACGCCCGGCCGGGCGCCGGACCGGACAGGGTGAGCGCGACCGCCACCGCCAGGAGCAGCAACCCGGCCAGATAGCCGGCCCCCATCGGGCCGAGGGACATCAGGTCGGCCGTGAGCACCCGGTCCTCGGCGAGCGTCTCGCCCTCGGTGCTCACGACGTTCATGTATTTGACCGTCGTCGCCTGCCACTCGGAGACCAGCGAGCCGAAGGCCGCGACCCCGCCGAGACCGGCGGCCAGCCACGGCAGCCGCCGGTCTCGCCCCAGGTCACGAAAGATCGCCCGCCGGGGTTTCTCCGTGCCGCCGAAAGCGATGACCGACTCCTCCATGCCGTCCATGATGAACCCCTGGCCCGGTCTGCGAACCAACGGGCGGCATATCGGATAGCGTTCTGCACATGCCTATTCGTTCTTCTTCAGCCCGCTGGGAAGGGAACCTCACCGAGGGTTCCGGCACCGTCAAGACCGGCAAGGGTGGCCTCTCCGGCGCCTACTCGTTCAAGTCGCGTTTCGAGGAGGGCGAGGGGACCAACCCCGAGGAACTGATCGCGGCCGCGCACGCCGGCTGCTACTCGATGGCCTTCTCCAAGGGCCTCGCCGACGCCGGCTTCACGCCGACCTCGGTGGAGACCGTGGCGAAGGTCCACCTGGACAAGACCGACGCCGGGTTCGGCGTCTCCCGCATCGACCTGGAGACCGTCGGCGATGTCCCCGGCATCGACGACGCACAGTTCCAGGAGCTCGCCGAGGCGGCCAAGGAGAACTGCCCGATCTCGCGGCTGCTGAAGCCGGGCGCCGAGATCAGCCTGGTCGCGAAGCTCGCCTGACCCTCGCCCGGCGCGGCCGGGAGTGGCCGCGCCGGGACCCGGGCACAATGGTTGTGTGCCGGTCGATATGAGTCCTGAACGCTTCGAGGAGTTGGTGGGCGAGGCGCTCGACGAGGTGCCCGTCGAGCTGATGTCGCTCATGAACAACGTGGTCTTCCTGGTCGAGGATCTGCCGCCGGGCGGTGGCGACGACCTTCTCGGGCTGTATGAGGGGACCGCGCTGACCGATCGCGGCTGGGACTACGCCGGCGCGCTGCCCGACCGGATCACCATCTTCCGGCTGCCCACGCTCAAGATGTGCGACTCCGAGGAGGACGTGGTCGACGAGGTGGCCGTGACTGTCGTCCACGAGATCGCCCACCATTTCGGCATCGACGACCAGCGTCTGCACGACCTCGGCTGGGGCTGATTCCGGCGCCCGTGCTTGTCGGGCGGTCCTACCCTCGACGGCATGCGCAGCGAACTCTTCTCAGCTGACAACTTGGAGAAAGAGCACAGCCAGCCGGGTCTGCGGCTGCAGAACTCCAAGCTCCTCAAGGCCGAGCTGAACGGTGAATTCCTGGCCCGGACCGGGTCGATGGTCGCCTACCAGGGGCAGGTGACGTTCGAGGCGCTCGGCTCCGGCGGCCTCGGGAAGTTCCTCAAGCAGAAACTGACCGGCGAGGGTGTCCCGCTGATGCGGATCCGCGGCAACGGCGACGTCTTCCTCGCCGAGAACGCGGCCGACATCCACCTGATCGACCTGGAGCCCGGCGACGCCCTCTCCATCAACGGGGCGAACGTGCTGGCCTTCGACTCGACGCTCAACTACGACATCAGGATGGTCCAGGGCGCCGGCATGTTCTCCAGCGCCGGCCTGTTCAACTGCGTCTTCAGCGGGCACGGCCGGATCGCGGTCACCACCCGGGGCACGCCCGTGGTGCTCAACGTCGACCAGCCCACCTACGTCGACCCACAGGCCGCCATCGCGTGGTCGGCGAGCCTGCAGACGGGTTTCCACAAGGCCGAGCAGTTCAACCTCGGCACCCTGCTGGGCCGCAGCACCGGCGAGCGTTTCACGATGAGTTTCGCCGGTCAGGGCTTCGTCATCGTCCAGCCGTCCGAGGAGCCGCCCGGCGGCCTGGTCCGCGTGGCCGAGAAGAAGTCCGGTGGCGGCGGCAGCATCCTGGGCGACCTCTTCGACGACTAGGGTCCCTTAGCCTCCGGTGCGCAGGCCCTCCAGCCAGGCCGCCGAGTCGGCGAAGTCGCGGTCGGACAGGCCCGGCGGCGCCGGCACCGGTGGCTCCGGCTGGAGGCGGTGCTTCGGGTAACTGCCGAGGAACCGGACCTCCGCGCAGATACGCCGCAGGCCCTGCAGGGCCTCGCCGACGCGGGCCTCGGCCACGTGCCCGGTGCAGTCGAGGAAGAAGACATACGTCCCCAGCTGCTCCCCGGTCGGCCGGGACTCGATCCGGGACAGGTTGACACCGCGCACGGCCAGCTCGGTGAGCACCGCGAGGAGCGCGCCGACCTGGTCGTGCCGGATCGACACGGCCAGCGAGGTGACGTCGTCGCCGGTCGGCGTGGTCGGCGGCCCTGGCCGGGTGAGCAGGGCGAAGCGGGTGACCGCCTCGGCGCGGTCGGCCACCTTCTCGGCCAGCACGGTCAGATTGTTACGGCCCACCCCGATCGGCGCGCACAGGGCCGCGTCGTGCTCGCCGGCGGCCGCGCTGATCGCCGCCGCCGCGTTGGAGAGCACGTCGACGACGATCGCGTCCGGCACGTTGGCCTGCAGCCAGCGCCGGCACTGGGCGGACGCCTGCGGGTGCGCGGCGACCGAGCGGATCGCGGCGAGGGGCGTCAGGGCGCGGGCGGCGAGCACGAACTCGACGGGCAGCAGCACCTCCCGCGTGATCATCAGCGGGCTGCCGGTGATCAGCTCGTCGAGGGTGACCGGGACGGCGCCGCCCACCGAATTCTCCAGGGGGACGAGCGCGGCGTCGGCCTCGCCGGCCCGGACCGCCTCGAGGGCCTCGGGAACACTGCGCGCGGGGGTACGGACACCGCGCTCAGCCGCGGGAATGGTGCGCAGGGCCGCTTCGGTGAAGGTGCCCTCGGGACCGAGGTAGGCGAAGCGCGTGGGCGGCGTACCGGGCATTCCCGGAAGTCTAGTCAACCGGCGGTCCCGAGAGTCCGGTCGACCTCAGGAACCGCAGGCCATCGCCCTGATCCCGGCGGGCGCACGCGTCTTCACCGTCGGGTTGCACACGTCGGTGCCCACGGTGACCAGCGTGAGCGTCGCCCCGGTGCCGGTGGCGACCACGAACAGCGGCTCGGCCCCGGTCATCCCGACCGTGGCGAAGCTCCAGCCGCTCGCACAATACGGCCCGTCCAGCACGCTGACGTTCTCGTCCGGCACGGCGGGACTGCTCTCGGCCAGGGTGACGATCTGCGCGGCGGTCGGCTCCCCGGAGCAGCGGGGAGCGTAGGACGGCGTCGGCCCGGTCGTGGTGGTCGGCGGTGTGGTCGTCGGCCGGACCGTCGGGGGTGTCGGATACGTGTACGTGCTCGTCGGATACGGGTACGACGGGGTGGCCACCGGCGGCGGTGAGTAGATCGACGGCGGCGGCAGGCCACCGGCCGGGACGCTGCCCGCGGGCAGGCTGCCACCGGCGCGCGGCAGCGGCGGCGAGGCCGGCAGTTCCTCGGGCGGGGCGCCGCAGGCACTCAGCAGCAGCAGGCCGGCGGCCAGCGGGAGCAGACGTGTGCGGGGGGACACGCGCTCATGGTAGGAGCGAAATCGTCAGCTGGCGATCCGGTGCCCGGCCGCGGTCAACGTGTTGACCGCCTCGGTCAGCCGCACCGTCGGCACGAGCAGATAGTCGGTGTCGAAGGTCGAGAAGGTGACGATGTTGACCCGAGCCTCGGCGAGCGGCCCGACCAGAGACGCGAGCACGCCGGTCATGGCCAGCGTGAGGTCGGCCACGCGCAGACATCGCCACGCCGTGTCGACCTCCGCGTCCGCCGGCACCCGGTCGTTGGGGCAGATGACCGAGAGCTCGTCGACACCCCACGTCACCGAGATGACGCTCTTGTCGTCCGGACCTGCGGTCAGCGAGGCGGGCAGGGTGGAACCGGCCGGAAGCCGACACACCGCGTATTCACCCGGTAACAGGTCTAGATCGAGCATGTTCGCAGACTACGTTGCGGATCTGTAACGTCCAACGGTTGCCACGTGCGGCAAAGGACACACCGTACGGAACAAAAGGGACGTCAGTACCGTACCGGGGACAGGAAGGTCAGTGTCCCGCCGACCCGGTCGCCGGCCATCAGCGGAGTCGAGATCGCGTCGACGGTCAGCGGGGCCTCACCCTCGCCCGGGACGACCCGGATCAGGCCACGGGCCAGCCGCTCACTGCGCAGGGCGAGCAGTGGCGGGATGTTCTCCGCCTCCGGGTCCTCCAAGCGGCCGGCGCCCGCGGTGAAGTCGATGAGGTGCACCGCGGCGTTCAGCCGGCGGCCGACCGCGTCGGCGGGCTTGCCCAGGCCGAGCAACTCGCTCCCGGATGGGGACACCGCGACTATCGAGCCCTCGACGTCGATCACCAGGCAGGGCTCGTCGGCCGCCGCGACCGTCATCGTCCAGCGCTCGACGCTGGTGATGAACTCGGCCTCCGACGGTGTCCGGGCCTGGGGGACGAACGCTCCCGAGAGGGAGAGCTCAACATGCGCCACCGGCTCCTCCTCGCTCCTCTTCACATCGCAGGGCCGGCGCAGAACGCCGGCCCGCGATGGCGTCGCAAGGAACGTTACCGGCGGCTCAGCCGCTTGTCAGCGGCCGTCTGTCCGTTGCTGTACGAAGAGTAGTTCGACCAGGTGCCCGGATGGTGGGCGACGGCGGACAGCTTGTTCGCCGTGGACGGGGAGATCTTGGCGCCACCGGCGATGAGCAGGCGGTCGAGCTCCTTGTCGGTGGAGACGAGGCAGTCCTTGGGCAGGCCGTGGACGCTGATCACGCCGTTGCCCACGAAGGTGAGCACGGCGGTCACCGGCACGTTGAGCCCGACCACGGAGGTGAGCGCCTTGGCGGCACGGCGGGCGTCCTTGCGGGCCTCCACCACGTACTCCGGGCGCTTCCCGTTGATCTGGACCACGTCTCCGGCGATCAGGACGCGGGACCGGCCGTGGTCGACCACGGTGACGGCGTAGACGCCGCCGGGGCCGATCGCGAGGAATCCGGCACGCTCGTCGGCCGGGTTGGGCTCGTAGTAGGCCTGCGAGACATCGGTCCGCGGCCAGTCCACGATGTGCCAGTTGGGCCCGAGACGGTCGAGCCTGGTGAGAGCGCGGGCTCCGGCGGCCTCGAGGCGGCGGACGCCACGCTCGGCGCGACGGCGGCGCGCCCACTCGGTGGGTGTGATGATGCGCGGCGGCTCGTCCACGAGAGAGGACGGATGCCTTCGGTCCACGGCTGTGGACGTTTGTGACGGCATGGGCAGCGCGGGGCGGGCGGGGAAGACAGTCACTGCGACCTCCGGCAAAAGGTCAATCGGGCTCTCTTTTCCAACTACCGTACGTGCTCGCGTCCCTACGGAACAGGGCGGTGGGTGGGAAAGAAAGGGGAATGAGTATGGATGAATGCCGCATTCACGACAACATCTTCTTTCGGATGGTGCATGTGCACCTTCCCAAGCTATCGCCCGCCCTCTGCCGATGCATGGCCGTCCCAAGATCTAGTCACAACGTCACGGCCCGATAGCGCTCGGTACGGACTAACGTCTGGCGTGTGTACGTCGACAGTGAAGTCAGCCGCCTCCGTACCGTACTGCTGCACCGTCCGTCAGGGGAACTCGCACGGCTCACACCACGGAACAACGATTCGCTCCTTTTCGATGGAATTCCATGGGTGAGCCGGGCACAGGAGGAGCACGACGCCTTCGCCGAGGCGCTCCGGAGTCGTGGGGTCGAGGTGCTCTACCTCGCCGACCTGCTCGCCGAGACCCTCACGCTGCCCGAGGCGCGGGCCGAGCTGACCGCCGGTGTCCTGTCCGCCCGCCGGCTCGGTGACTCGCTGCGTGCGGTCGTCGCCGGCTATCTGGCCGATCAGGAGCCCGGCCGACTGGGTGAGATCCTGGTCGCCGGCCTGGCCCACGAGGAGATCAAGTCGAGTGGCGGTCTGGTCTACGAGATGATGGACCGGCACGAGTTCGTCATCGATCCGCTGCCCAACCTGCTGTTCACCCGTGACTCGTCGGTGTGGGTGCGCGACCGGGTGGCGGTCACCAGCCTCGCGATGCGGGCCCGCCGCCGGGAGACCACCCTCACTCACGCGATCTACCGGCACCATCCCCGGTTCGCCGGCGCCGAGCTGCTCTTCGACCCGTCGCTGGAGCACGTCGAGGGCGGTGACGTGCTGGTCCTCGCGCCGGAGGTGCTCGCCATCGGCGTCGGCGAGCGGACCACCCCGGCCGGCGCCGAGCGGCTCGCCCAGCGGGTCATCGCGGCCGGCCTCGCGCACACCGTGCTGGCCGTGCCGATCGCGCAGGAACGCGCCACCATGCACCTGGACACCGTCTGCACCATGGTGGACGTCGACGCCGTGGTGATGTATCCGAATCTCGCCGACAGCCTGCGGGCGTGGACGATCACCGGCGACGGTGACGAACTGCGGGTCCGGCCGCCGCGCCCGTTCCTGGAGGCGGCCGCCGACGCGATGGGCATCGACCGGCTCCGGGTCATCGACACCGGCCTGGACCCGGTCACCGCCGAGCGGGAGCAGTGGGACGACGGCAACAACACCCTCGCCATCGCGCCCCGGCTCTGCGTCGCCTACGAACGCAACGTCGAGACCAACGCCCAGCTGGAGCGGGCCGGCATCGAGGTGGTCCGGATCAGCGGATCCGAGCTGGGCTCGGGCCGCGGCGGGCCACGCTGCATGAGCTGCCCCATCCAACGTGATCCACTGCGATGAAGATCAAGACCGGTTCGCGGGGTACGGCCGGAGCACCCGGCCGTACCCACGAAATCAACGCAGCGTGAGCTGGCGGCCGATCAGGCCCTGCTTGGCGCGGCGGGCAGCGGCGTCCAGCGGCTCGTCGACGGCGAGGATGTCCGAGTAGCGCTTGGCGAAGTCGGCCAGCGCCGCCTCGAACTCGGCGCCCTCCGGCTCACCCGGCACGTCCCACACCGGGACGAGCAGGCCGTGCGCCCGGAACATGCCGGCGAACTTGGTGTCCTCGCCGAGCAGCAGGTCGCCCGCGGCGGACAGCCGGGACAGCGCGTTCAGCGCCTGGTCCTCCGGCTCGCCGAGCACCCAGCGGACGTGGCTCTTGTCCGGGGCGACACGGCACCAGTACGCCGCCTTGGCCGAGGACAGCCGCACGGTCGGGTAGATCGAGGCGTTGGCCCGCTCCAGGGACGCCTTCACGGTGGCGTCCTGCATCTGCTCCGGGTCCAGCCAGTACTCGAAGCCCTCGTGCATGGTGATCTCGAGCGGGCTGTCGACCAGGATGTCCTGCAGGCGCAGGCCCTCGCCGGGCAGGGCGGGCACCGACACCGTGTTGCCGGGCTCCGTCTGCAGTGCGCCCAGGATCGCCACGGCCAGGTCACGGGACACGTCCCCGGACTGGACGTGCCGCTGCAGGCCGATGAAGACCTTCCCGTCGCGGCGGGACATGGCCGGCCACGCCATCGGCAGCACCGTCGACAGGGTGACCGAGCGGTCGCCGTACTCCTCGACGATCTCCGGTTTGAGGGTCAGCGGCGCGGACGCGGCCGGAACCAGCTCGCGCAGAGCGATCCATTCCGTCTCGTCGGCCAGGCCCTCGAACGGGCGGGCGACGAAGATGTCGCGCACCTTCGTCTTCGGTGCGGTTTCGCGGGACTTGCGACGCTTGCTCACGGGGAACCAGGGTAAGCGGTCATTCCCGCGTTGCGGTGACGTGGGCCACCCCAAGTCGCTCCGCCGTGGCTCACGCGCGGGGCAGACGCACCTCGGCGACCGTGCCGCCGCCCTCCCGCGGGCGCAGCGACACCCACCCGTTCTGCCGCTCCACCAGCCGCCTGACCAGGTAGAGGCCGAGCCCGGCGCCGGCGCGGTGGTGCCCCGAGTCGGCCTGCCAGTAGCGGTCGAAGGCGTGCTCCACATGCTCGGGGGCGATCCCCGCGCCCCGATCGGAGACCCGGAACCGCAGCGTGTCGTCGTCGACCCCGGCGCACACCTCGACCGTGGCGTCCGGATCCGAGTACTTCTCGGCGTTGGTGGCCAGCTCGGTGAGGATGGTGGCGATCGAGTCGCGTGACCCGTACGCCTTGGGCAGCCCGTCCGGCAGGTGCGACAGCACCAGACGCTCCCGCAGATCGCCGGGCAGCGTGGCCACCGCCTCCCGCAGCGCCTCCACCAGGTCGAACGGGCCGGCCGGAGCGGCGCCCACCGCGCCGTCCTCCTCGCTCGCCGCGGAGAGCAGCCGGTCCACCAGGCGGGCCAGCTCACCGGCCCGGGCGCCGATCACCCGGACCGCCTCGCGCCGGCCCGGCTCGCCCAGGCTCTCCCAGTGGTTGGTGAGCGTGTCGGCGTATCCCTTGATCACGGTGACCGGGGTGCGCAGCTCGTGGCTGGTGACCGCCACCCACAGGTCACGGTCGGCGTCGGGCTCGGGATCGTCGTGTGCCGGGAGCCCGGTGTCGAGCCCGTAGAGCCGGCCGACCAGACCGGCGAGCAGCCGGAGCACGATCTCGTACTCCTCGGTGGGCTCGGCCGGCAGGCAGACGTGCAGTGAGCCGACCGCCCGGCCGCGGTGGTCGCACCCGACCGCGAGCACATGGGTGGCGTCGACACCCTCGACGAGGTCGGCGACCGGGTCGGGCCCCGGACCCACCCGGCGACCCAGCGCGGGCGCCCACACCCCGGTGGCCACGATGATCCGGCCGTGGTCGGCCGCCGCCTCGACGAAGGCGGCGCCGCTCGCGCCCAGCGACTCCCCGGCCAGAGCGACCAGTTGCTGGAGCACCGACAGGCCCGCCTCGCCGGAGTTGAGGCGACCGAGGATCGCCACCTGACCGCGGGTCAGGGCCGCGAAATCGGGGCGGTCCGGCATGCCTGCGAGTTTGCCTCGCCCGCCCGATTTTCGGCAGACGAACCTGAGCGAATCCTGGCATTGACCGGCGCTCAGTGGTGTACGTCACATCCGATCGAGGTGGTCCAGCACGAATCGGGGACGGTCAGTGATCACACCGTCCACGCGGTGCTCCAGCACCAGACTCAGATCCGCCTCGTCGTTGACCGTCCAGACGTACACCCGATGCCCTGCGGCCCGGAGTGCCGGCAACAGTGACGGACGCGCCCTGATCAACTCGACGCCCGGCCCGGCGGTCCGGGCGCCGAACGGCAGCCGGCCCCGGCCGGCGCCCGGAGGCGCCAGCTCCATCAGATAGACCGTGGGCAGACCGGGCGCCTGGGCCCGGACCCGGCGCAGCGCGAGCGCCGCGAAGGACATCACGGTGACCTGTACGTCATCGTCCGGCTTCGGATCGGCCAGGCCGTGGTGCCGCAGCATCCGGATCAGCCGGCGCTCCACCTCGGCGCCGTAGCGCGACGGGTGTTTCGTCTCGATCAGCAGCCGGACCGGACGACCGGACGACCGCACCGCCTCCAGCAGACGCTCCAGCGTGAGCAACCGGGACAGGTCGGGCAGCTCGGCGTCGGCCGGATAGCCGGGGTGCCACGAGCCGAAGTTCAGCTCGTCGAGCTCGGCCAGCGTCTTGGAGCTGACCCGGCCCCGGCCGTCGCTGGTGCGGTCGAGCTTACTGTCGTGCACACAGACCAGATGCCCGTCACGGGTCAGCCGGACGTCGCACTCCAGGCCGTCGGCGCCCTCCTCGAGAGCGCGAAGGTAGGCGCCGAGCGTGTGCTCGGGCAGCGCGTCGGCTCCACCGCGGTGGGCGAAGACGAGTGGGCGATACCCGGTGGTCACAGCACGCGGGCCGGCTGCCCGTTGTCGGTCACCATGTCCTTGCCGAGAGCCGCCCACGACTGCATGCCGCCGTCGAGGTTGCGCACGTTGTCCCATCCGTTGTTCATCAGATAGGCCACGACCTGGCCGGATCGCCCGCCGGCGCGGCACACGACGACCACCTCGCCGTCGGTGGGCACCTCGGCCATCCGGGCCGGGACCTCCATCATCGGCAGGTGGTGGGCGCCGGGCGCATGGCCGGCCTCCCACTCGTCGGGCTCGCGCACGTCGAGCAGGTAGACGCCGGGGTCGACTTGGTCAGCGGTGACGCTGGGAACCTGAGGTCCGAACACCTGATCAGCGTACGGGGCAGGCTACTTCTCGTTCGCGACGACCTCGGGATGGTCGAGCACGAACTGGCCCAGCTGATCCTTCTTGGCCGCCTGGAACATCTGCAGACTGATCTCCTGGAACTGCTCACGCCCGTTGCCGTTGCTGGAGAACGTGCCGCTGTTGGTCCGCAGCAGCACCATGTCGTTGGCGGCCACGTTCTTGAGGCCCAGCGCGAAGTCGGGCAGTTCGATGTCGCCGATGTCCAGGGTGAAGGCCTTGCCCGCCGACTTGATCAGCGAACTGATCTTGATCGGGTTGGTCATCACGCCACTGTCCGACGCCTTCTTGGCCATCGCCTTGAGCAGCTGCTGCTGGTGACGCTGCCGGTCGTAGTCACCGTTCTTGAGCCCGTAGCGCTGGCGGGCGTAGTCGAGCGCCTCCCAGCCCTCCATCTTCCGGCAGCCGACCTTGTGCACCACCGGCTTCGGGCTCAGGCCCTCCTTCCGGGCGTCGGTGAGGTAGACCGGCTTGCCGTCGATCAGGCCCAGGTGCTTCGAGGTGACCTGCTGGTCGACGCACATGTCCACGCCGCCCAGCTCGTCGATCACACCCTTGAAGCCGTTGAAGTTGATGATCGCGGCGCCGTCGAAGCTGATGCCGGTCATGTTCTTCAGCGTCTTGGCCAGCAGCTGCGCCCCGCCCGCCGCGCCGGCGCCGTTCTGCGCGCCCCAGTAGAACGCCTCGGTCGCCTTGACCGTGCCGCCCTCCCACCTGCTCGGTGCGAAGGCCGGCGTCTCGACCTCGGTGTCCCGCGGGACGGAGATGAGGAAAGCCTGATCGTGGGTGGCCGGGATGTGCAGGATGATGATGGTGTCCGCGTGCAGGGTGTCGTCGGACCAGCTGGCCCGCTTGTCGACGCCCATCAGCAGCAGGTCGATCGCGCCGTCGATGGTGGCGCCGCCGCCCTCCTCGACCGTCTTCTTCGCGTCGCCGGTGAGGTTCTTGACCTCGATCGTCTCGGTGGTCTGGCTGATCAGCATCTTGCCGCCGACCAGACCGCCCCCGCTGGCGATGACGAGCACCGCCCCGGCCGCGGCGGAGAGCCGCGCCCAGAGCGGTGACCGGCGCTTGCGGATCGTCTCGGGGGGTGACGGAGGCACGACAGGAGGCGACGGCCGGTTCGCCGTGACGGTCATGCAGCACTCCAGGGGGAGAGATCGGGGGCTGCATCACCTTACGGACGGCTCATACGCCAGCTGAAGATCTTTCTTGTTTCAAGATGAAGTCATAGCTCTCGGACAGCCGGCGCCTACTTCTTCACCGGGTTGGCCGCGAGCCACTCCGCCATCTTGTCGTCGGCCACCGCCTTGTAGAGGGCCAGCGCCTTCTCCCGGTCGGCGACGACGACCGACTGGCCGTCGATGGTGTCGCTGCCGCTGTTGGGGCTGGTGAGGAAGGTGAGATTCTCGCCACGCAGGTTGCGGAACTGGACCGCCATGTCGGTGAGCGAGAACGTCTCGTCGACCGTGACCGCCTTGGTCACCGAGCCGAGGAAGGCGTCGAGCTTGGTGGGGCTGGTCAGCGTGCCGCTGCTCGCCGCCTTGTCCATGATCGCCTTCAGGAAGTCCTGCTGGTGCTGCATGCGGGCGAAGTCACCCCGGGCGAACTGCTTGCGCTGCCGCACCCAGTCCAGGGCCTGCGCCCCGTTCATGTGCATCATGCCCTTCTTGAACTCGCGGAAGGGCTTGTGGATCGAGGTGATGTCCTGCTCGACCTTGAGGTCGACGCCGCCGAGCGCGTCGGTGACCTCCTTGAAGCCACTGAAGTCGATGGTCATCACGTGGTCGATGCGCACGTCGGTCATGCACTCGACGGTCCGCACGGCGCGCGGGATGCCACCGAAGGCGAACGCGGCGTTGATCTTCGCCCGGCTGCTGGTGCCGCACGGCGCGTTGTCCTCGGTCGGGATGCTCACCCACAGGTCCCGGGGGATCGAGATGAGCTGGGCGGACTTGTGGTCCGCCGGCACGTGCATGAGGATCAGCGTGTCGGCGCGCCACTGGTTCGCCTTGTCCTGCACGGCGTCCGGGTCACGCGAGTCGGTGCCGATCAGCAGGATGTTGAAGGCGCCCTCGACGGCCTTGTTCGGCCGGTCCGCGGTGATCCCGGAGAAGGCGTTGGTCCGCTTCAGATCGTCGTCGAGGCCGGAGAAGTAGCCGTACGCCGAGATGCCCGCGACGATCGCGAGAACCAGGACGATGCCGCCCGCGACGAGGGCGATGCGTCCCCAGCGGGGACGCGGCCGGCGGCCGCCGCCACCGCCGTAGGCGCGGCCGGTGGCACCGGGAGGCCGTGGCCCGCGCGGGCCGGCCGGCTGGAAGTCGTCACCACCGTAGGGCGTGCCGTGCGGGGGCTGACCCCGGTCGGGACGTCCCGGCCCGGGCACGGACGCGCGTCCGGAGGAATTGCCGCTGGGAGAGGTGGTGGCAGACATGTCACCCAGGTTACGTAGTGCCGGGCGTTGATCCGGGCGGTCGCCGCGCCTTCGGCACGAAGGTGGGAGGAGTGACGACACGGACACGGACCGGCGCTGGCGACTGCGCCGGTCCGTGGCACTGCGAGGAAAGCTCAGGTCAGTGCGCTCCGTGGCCGGTCAGGGCCCGGACCTCGAGCTCCGCGTACTTCTCCGGGTCGGTCTCCTTGGAGAGGATCGTGCCGAGCCAGCCGAAGAAGAAGCCGAGCGGGATCGAGATGATGCCCGGGTTGGACAGCGGGAAGAAGTGCCAGTCCGAGTTCGGGAACATGGCAGTGGCCGAGCCGGACACCACCGGCGAGAAGAACACCAGGACCACCGCGGAGATCAGGCCGCCGTAGATGGACCAGAGCGCGCCCGCCGTGTTGAACCGGCGCCAGAACAGGCTGTAGAGGATCGCCGGCAGGTTCGCCGAGGCCGCCACCGCGAACGCGAGCGCCACCAGGAAGGCGACGTTCAGGCTCTGCGCGAAGATCGACAGGGCGATCGAGACCGCGCCGATGAGCAGGGCGGAGTATCGGGCGACCCGGACCTCGTCCCGCTCGGAGGCGTTGCCCCGCTTGATCACGCTGGCGTAGAAGTCGTGCGCGAGGCTCGACGACGAGGCCAGGGTGAGACCGGCGACCACGGCCAGGATGGTGGCGAAGGCGACCGCCGCGATCACGGCCAGCATGATCGCGCCACCCGTCTCGCCACCGAGGTAGTCGAGACCGAGCTTCTGGGCGAGCTGCGGGGCCGCGGTGTTGCCGGCCTTGTCCTGCGCGGTGATCTCCTTGCCACCCACCAGAGCCGCCGCGCCGAAGCCCAGGGCCAGGGTGAACAGGTAGAACGTGCCGATGATGCCGATCGCCCAGAGCACGCTCTTACGCGCGATGCGGCTGGTCGGCACGGTGTAGAAGCGGGTCAGGATGTGCGGCAGGCCGGCGGTGCCGAGGACCAGCGCGAGACCCAGCGAGAGCAGGTCCATCTTGCTGTAGAACGTCTTGGCCGCGTCGCCCGCGGTCTCGACGCCGTAACGCAGGCCCGGCTCCAGGAACGCCGAGCCCTTGCCGGAGCGGGTGGCGGCGTCACCGAGCAGCGCCGACAGGTTGAACTTGTAGTGCGCCAGCACCAGCAGCACCATGATCAGGGCGCCGGTCATCAGCATGAACGCCTTGACGATCTGCACGTAGGTGGTGCCCTTCATGCCACCGACCGTCACGTAGATGATCATCAGGGCGCCGACCAGGATGATCGTGGCGACCTTGGCGGTGTTCGCGTCCATGCCCAGGAACGTGGCGCCCGGCTTGATGCCGAGCAGCAGCGAGACCAGGGCGCCCGCGCCGACCATCTGGGCGATCAGGTAGAAGATCGACACCACGATGGTGGAGACGCTGGCGGCGGTACGGACCGGGCGCTGGCGCATCCGGAAGGCGAGCACGTCGGCCATGGTGAACCGGCCCGAGTTGCGCAGGAACTCGGCGACCAGCAGCAGCGCCACCAGCCAGGCGACCAGGAAGCCGATCGAGTAGAGGAAGCCGTCGTAGCCGTACAGGGCGATGATGCCGGCGATGCCGAGGAACGACGCCGCGGACATGTAGTCGCCGCCGATCGCCATGCCGTTCTGGAAGCCGGAGAACTGCCGGCCGCCGGCGTAGAAGTCGGTGGCCGTCTTGGTCTGGCGGCTGGCCCAGATGGTGATGCCCAGGGTGATCGCCACGAAGACCAGGAACAGCGTGATGGTCAGCGAACGGGAGCCGGCGGCGTCCGCCTCGGCCGCGAGGATCTGCGGTGCCATCAGGCCTTGCCCCCGTCGGTCGTGGTGGCCGCGGCCTCGGCCGCCGGGCCGCTCTCTAGGGTGCTGTGGATCTCGTCGGCCAGCGGGTCGAGCTTCTGGGCCGCGTACCGCGAGTAGTGCCACGCGATCAGGAACGTCGAGACGAACTGGAGGACGCCGAAGATCAGCGCCACGTTGATGTTGCCGATCACCTTGATCGCCATGAAGTCCCGCGCGTACGCGGAGAGCAGGACGTACAGCGAGTACCAGACGATGAACGCGATCGTCGTGGGGAAGATGTAGCTGCGCAGTCGGTGACGTAGTTGAGCGAACTCCTCGGAGCGCTGCACTTCGAGGTATCTCTCGGCGGATGCCGGCACGGGATTCACCACCTTCGTGGGGGATGACTTTCCGGCACCGTACGAAGGAGTGAGCCGTGTCACCGTCCGCCGGTCGGGGTCTGCGCTGAGTGGTGGTCTGACTGCGCTGAGCGGCAGTCAGGCCAACCCGGTGTACCTACCCCGATAGTGGACCAGAGGGGAGCCGCCGGAGCCGGCCCGGACCGTCTCGATCACCCCGTCGAGCAGCATCGCCCACCCGCACGGGCGGCTGTCGGTCAGGGCGCATCCCGCCCAGGTGGTGGCATGGGCGGGCACCGGGCCGTACGCGGTCTGCTCCCACTCGCCCGACGCGAACAACCCGCCCGGCGCCGGGAAGAGGCCCGCGAACCGGTCGGCCAGTTGCCGGTCGTCCGGGGTGAGCGGGGTGACCGCGAACCGGCCGGCCGCCGACGCCGCCTCCCAGAAGTCGCTCTCCTCGTCGATCAGGCCGAGGACCCGGCCGGGCTCGCCGTCGGCGATCATCGCGGAGGACACGGTGAGGCCCGCCGGACCGGGCGCCGTCCACAGCGTCACGGTCGCGGCGAACCGCCCACGCAGGCGCCGCACCTGGGACTTCTCGGTCTCCGGAACAGCGAACGGATCGGTGGAGTGGATGCGGCCACCCGGCTCGTCGGACGTCATCCGATCATTCTCCCGATTACAGATTGCGCATGCCGCTATCCGATTCAATAGATCAACAACTATTTTCGAGGGATGAGCCAGGTGATGCTGCGCCCCGGGGACGTCGTTCACGTCGGCCCGGAGGCGAGCGTCCAGTTCTCCGGCGACCGCGCGCTGACCTTCCGGATCATCCGGGTCGACCCGCGCGCCACCTATGACGGCTGGATCTGGCTGGAGGGTTACGTCCTCGACGCGACCGGCACCGCGCTGCAGCGCCGTCGCATCTTCGTCCGTGAAGTGGGCCTGCGGCGCGGTCAGCCCGGCGCCGGCAACTCGTAACGGATCTCGAACTGCTGACCGGCTTTGATCATGACGGTCACCTCGATCGGCCGGCCCCCGTCGGTGTAGGCGATCCGGAACTGCCGCAGCACCGGGATGTCCCCGGGCAGCTGCAGCGCCAGGAACTCGGCGACCGTGGCCGGCCGGACCGAGACCTGGTCGACGGCGTGCCGCAGCGGATGCCCGAGCGCCGCCAGCACGGCCGGTGAGCCGCCCCGCAGCCGCCGGCTCTCGGCCAGCTCGGTGCCCCGGGCCAGGCCGGCCGGATAGTAGGTCCAGACCAGCTCGGCGGGCTCGCCGTCCAGCACGAGCACCTGGTGCCGGACCGTGACCGGCTCGCCCGCGGCGATGCCGAAGGCCTGCGCCACCTGGGCCGGCGCACCCGTCTCGCCCACGTCGACCAGGTGGGTCACCGCGTCCCGGCCGGGTGTCACCGGCGCCGGCCAGTGGCCGGCGCGCACCACCGCGGGCCGCCGGCCGGTGGGCACCACCGCACGTCCCTTGTGGCCGGTGATCAGGCCCTCCGCCTTGAGGATGGCGAGCGCCCTGGTGACGGTCTGATTGTTGACCGCGTAGCGTCGGGTCAGCTCGGCGGTGCTGGGCAGTCGCTGATCCGGGCCGATGTCGCCGGCGAGGATCAGTGCCCGCAGGTCACCGGCGAGCTGGCGCTGCCGGGATCGATGCCGATCGTCGGGTATCTCGGGGTCGCGCCCGTTCATGAGAGATCATGCTGCCCCATCCTCGCTCGAAAGTGGACGATCCACGGGCTGTCACCGGATTACACATTTTGTGTAATGTCGGGGTGCCGAGTGATGGGAGGCGGACCATCAGCGACGCGTTGCCCCGGGCCGGGGAGGTGCTCCACGTGGGCGCGCCGGCCAGTGTCCAGTTCGCCGGGGCGAGGGCGCTGACCTTCCGGGTCATCCGGGTCGACCCGCGAGTCACGTATGACGGCTGGCTGTGGATCGACGGTTACGTGCTCGGGCCGACCGGTGAGGCGACCGAGCGGCGGGTCATCTTCGTCAAACGCGATGGCCTGCGGCGACTGCGCTGATCAGCGTGGGGTGACGGCGGCCAGCAGCTCGGGCATGCGGCGGTCCAGCATCGTGCCGGCCAGGTGCGCGCCGAGCAGGTAGGCGCCGGCGCCGTAGACCAGTCCGGCCGGCAGGCCCAGCCACGGCCAGAACGACGTCAGCACCAGCACCGGGACACCGGCGATCAGGGCACCGAAGAGCGCGGCCAGACCCGGCAGCGTCTTGCTGAACCCGCCACCCGACGACAGCGAGAACGGGCCGGTCGTGTCCGGCAGGGCGTAGGCGGCGCGCACCGAGATCGGCAGCACCAGCGCCAGGCCCGCGCCGTAGGTGGCGAGCAGTGTCCCGAACTGCGTCGCCATGTCCCCCGGGCGGTCGGTCAGCAGGCCGGTCACCACCGCCACGAGCAGCAGCAACGGCACCGTGAACAGGGCGTGCGCGGCGGCCCGCGAGTGCACCTCCAGGCGTCCCGGAACGCCGGTGGCCAGGTTGGTGGCGTACGCGCTGCCCTCGTACCCGAACTGGTTGGCCAGAGCGATCGGAGCGATGGCGCCGACCACGAACGCCAGCCCGGTGGCACTGCCGTCGCCCCCGGCGAAGGCCGTGGAGATCGGCAGGAAGATGCCGGCCATGCCGAGCGTCACCAGCGCCGCCCGCCGCCGCGTCTCTCGCCACCAGTAGCGGACCTCCCGCGCGGTGAGCGCGCCGAACCGGCTCCGCGGCGACCAGCGGAACAGCAGCTGATCCACCGGCCCGCGAGCGTCGGTGGTCCCCGTCCGGCCGCGCGAGCCACCGGCCGTGCCGACCATCGCCTGCTCCAGCGTGCGACTCCACCACCAGAGCAGACCGCCGACGGCGGCGAGGACGATCAAGACCTTCAGGGGTACGGCCCAAGCCCGGCCCGCGGCGACATCGAGCCCCAGCGTGTACGGGGCGCCGAGCGGCGTCCACCCGGTCACCCGGGCGATCACCTCCACCGAGTCCCAGTCCGCCCGGTTCAGCACCCCCAGCAGGGTCAGCTCCAGCGGCCCGATCGAGGCGGCCACCACCGCGAGCATGATGGTGGCCAGATCACGGGCCCGCCGGGAGCGCAGCGCGGTGGCGAAGGCGCTGATCACCGCCCGGCTGAGCGCCACGCAGAACACCAGCCCCAGGACCACCCCGGCCAGCCCCGCGAGCGCCGCGGCCGGACCGCCGAGCTGGGCCGCCGACGTCACCATGCCGAGCGTGGCGGCGAACGTCGCCAGCGCCGGAAGACCGGCCAGCGCGGCCACGCCCATCCCGGCGATCAGTGTGCGGCGGCGCAGCGGGAGCAGCGCGAACTGTGCCGGATCGAGGGTGTTGTCGACGCCGAAGAAGAGCAGTGGCAGGAACACCCAGCCGAGGATCAGCACCGCCCCGCCGAACGGGAAGAGGATCTCGCCCACCTCCGGCCGGTCCAGCAGGCCGGGCACGGCGAAGATCGTGTGCCCGAGGACCGCGAAGAGACCGGCGGCGATCAGGCCCAGCACGAACATCACGATCCGGGCGGGCCGTCCGCGCAGACCGTTTCCGGTGATCCGCAGCTTCAGCCGGACGAACGGCCACACCCCGACCCGGACCGGCTCGGGGGTCAGAGCCACGCGAGCTCCGACCCGGTGGCCACCCGGCCGCCTACGACCTGCACGAACACGTCCTGCAGCGGCCGCTCGCCGCGCACCTCGGCCAGCGGTCCGCACAACCGGAGCACGCCGTCCGACATGATCGCCACGTGCGAGCAGAGCCGCTCCACCACCTCCAGCACGTGACTGGAGAAGACGACGGTGCCGCCTCCCGACACATACCGCTGGAGGATGTCGCGGATCAGCGCGGCCGACACCGGATCGACCGCCTCGAACGGCTCGTCCAGCACCAGCAGGCGCGGCGCGTGCAGCAGGGCGCAGGCCAGGCCGATCTTCTTCTTCATGCCGGCCGAGTAGTCGACCACCAGGGTGCGGTTGCCGCTGCCGAGCTCCAGCACGTCGAGCAGGTCACGGGACCGCTGGTCGACGACGTCGGCGGGCATGCCGCGCAGCAGGCCGTGATAGGCGAGCAGCTCCGGGCCGCTCAGCCGGTCGAACATGCGCACACCGTCCGGCAGGACCCCGACCAGTGCTTTCGCCTCTGCCGGGGAGTGCCAGACGTCATACCCCAGAAGGACGGCCTGGCCCGCGTCGGGCCGCAGCAGGCCCACCGCCATGGAGAGCGTGGTGGTCTTGCCGGCGCCGTTGGGGCCGAGCAGGCCGAAGAACGAACCGGCCGGCACCTCCAGGCTCACCCCGGAGACCGCCAGCCGTGTGTCGAAGTGTTTGACGAGCCCGCGCAGCGACATCGCCGCCGAACCGCCCTCAGGCGGGCGCTGTGCCGGAACACTCATGAAGAGAACGTATCGGGCCGGCGGGCGGTCCGGAAACCTCCGGACCGCCCGAGCCGATCAACCGACCCGCTCGATGACGGCCCGGCGGATCAGGAACTTGCCGGGCTCCCGGACCTCCTCGAAGGCCGCGTTGTTGAGCAGGATGCAGCTGCCCGAGGTGCTGGCCACCTTGACCGTGATGCTCTTGTTGTTGTCCAGGTTCCGGACCCGCAGCGTCGTGCCGATCGGGAAGGTGCCGCTGGACGCGGCGGGAGCGCCGCCCTCGCCGGAGAGCGTGACGGTCGAGCCGGGGCAGACGACCTGCCCGGCCGCGCCGCCGCCGTTGTTCGCCGGCGGGGTCGTCGCCTGCGCCGGCGGCTTGGTGGCCTGCGCGGGAGGTTTCGTGGCCTGCTGGGCCGGCGGCTTGGTGGTGGCCTGCTGGGCCGGTGGCGCGGCCACGGCCCCGCTGCAGCCGGCCTGCTTCTTCTGCACGTTGATCAGGTCGATCACGGCCTGCCGGTTGGCGACGATGGCCTCGGTCTGCGAGTTCGGGTTGGCGCGCTGGGTGGCGATGAACTCCTGGTTGTTCCGGATCGCCTGATCCATCCCGTCACAGACGGACGAGGCGTTGCTCAGCCCGGTTCCGACGGCGATACCGCCACCGACCACGGCGGCCACGACGAGCCCGATCACGATCTTGCGGTTGCTCCCGGTCCGGCCCGGGCGGCGGTAGGTGCGTCTCATGCCCGTGATTACGAGGACGTCACCGCCTCCGGTCGGGGGTCGAACATTAAAGATCCTTAAATCAGGTTCGGAGCGCCTCGGGGGCGTGCAGGCGCAGCATCGTGGCGCCCACGTCCGGCGGGACCCGGCGGCCGGTGGCCAGGGAGACGGTGACCATCACCAGGAACGCCAGCGGCACCGTCCAGGCGGCCGGCTGGCCGACGACCTCGGCGTGCCAGCCGGACAGCGGCGGGCCCAGGACGGTCAGCAGCACGGCCGCCATCGCCGCGCCCCCGCCGGCGATCAGCCCGGCGATCGCGCCGACGTCGGTGAGCCGCCGCCACCAGATGCCGAGCACGAGCAGCGGGCAGAAGCTCGACGCCGCGACCGCGAAGGCCAGCCCCACCACCCGGGAGACGTCCATGTCGGACACGTAGAGCGCCAGCCCGGTCGGCACCGACGCGGCCAGCAGGGTGGCGATCCGGAAGTCGCGGATCGAGCCGCTGCGGCCGGGGCGCAGCACATCCGTGAAGATCACCCCGGCGACGCTGGTGAGCAGGCCGGACGAGGTGGAGAGGAAGGCGGCCAGCGCGCCCGCGGTGACCAGGGCGCCGAGCAGCCGGCCCAGGTGGCCGTCACCGAGCGCGGCCTCGGGCAGCAGCAGCACCACGGCGTCGGTGTTGCCGGTCATCAGCAGCTGCGGGGTGTAGATCCGGCCGAGCACGCCGTACATGGTCGGGAGCAGGTAGAACAGGCCGACCATGGCCAGCACGACGAGGGTGGTGCGGCGGGCCGAGGCGCCGTCCGGGTTGGTGTAGAACCGCACGAGCACGTGGGGCAGCCCCATGGTCCCGAGGAAGGTGGCCAGGATGAGGGAATACGTGGAGAAGAGGCCACCTTTGTCCGGGAGGAGCCAGTCGTCACCCGACTCGGCGTCCACAGTGCTCACCTCGGGCACCGGCGCTCCGGCGGCGAAGTGCAGCTCCTGCCCCTCCTTCACCGGCCGCACCCCGTCGAGGACCGCGTCCTGCTGGATCACCACCGTCGTCGCGGCCGGGAAGACCGCACCCGGCGGCGGCGTCACCTCGGGCCGGCCGTCGGCCTGCCATTGCAGGATCAGGAAGATGATGGGTACGGCCAGAGCCGTCAGCTTCAGCCAGTACTGGAACGCCTGCACGAAGGTGATGGCCCGCATCCCGCCGAACGCCACGTTCGCCGTCACCACCACGGCGACGACCAGGGCGCCCCAGGCGTACGACCCACCGGTCAGGGTGGCGAACGTGAGGCCCGCTCCCTGCAACTGGGGCAGCATGTAGAGGCAGCCGATGAACAGCACGAACGCGGTCGCCAGCCGGCGCAGGGCGGTCGACCGGAGCCGTACCTGGCAGAAGTCGGGCAGCGTGAAAGCCCCGGAGCGGCGCAGCGGCGCCGCCACGAAGAGCAGCAGCGCCAGATAGCCGGCGGCGAACCCGACCGGATACCAGAGGACGTCGACGCCGTAGCGCAGGACCAGCCCGGCTACACCCAGGAAGGACGCCGCGGACAGGTATTCGCCGCTGATCGCCGCCGCGTTCCAGGACGGGCTCACCGATCGGGAGGCGACCAGGAAGTCCGATGTGGTCCGGGCGAAGCGCAGGCCGTACGCCCCGATCGCGACCGTCAGCAGCACCACCACGACCAGGCCGGGCGCCAGGTACGGGTTCACCGTTCCGGCCTGCGGATGAGCGCCGTGAAGTCCTGCTCGTTGCGTTCCGCCCAGCGCACGTAGAGGGCGCCGATCAGCACCAGGAACGGGAACGACAGCACCCCGAGCAGCAGCCAGGGCAGATGCACCCCGAAGACCTTGACCGCCCCGACGGCCGGCGCGACCGCGAAGAGCAGCGGCAGGGTGCCCAGGGCGGCCGCCACCACCAGGGCGAGCCGCAAGGCGAGGGCCAGTTGCGCGCGCATCAGGCCCTTGACGAGCGCCTCACCGATCGGGGTCTGCTCGGTGAGGTCGGTGCTGCCACGGTCGGCCGCGCCACGCCGGGAGGCGGCGTCGGCGAGCACGACCGTCACGCGTGGGCGCGGGGGCGGATCGTCGACGGCCATGTCCGGCAGTCTGTCCGCCCCCGGCCGAATGTCAAGACCGCCCGAGCATCCGGGAGCAGGCGCCCGGGTCGGCCGGCCGATACCGCGCCACCAGATCGCGGGCGCTCTCCCGCGCCGTGTTGAACTCCCGCCAGTCGTCGGCCGGCATGTCCGCGCCGATCGCGTCCAGCAGACAGGCCCGGGTGGCCGGCTCGTCGAGGCCGGTCAGCGCGGGCACGGCGTCCGGCGAGAGGTCCGCGAGATAACCGGCATCGATCGTCTGGGTACGCTCGAAGCGCTGGACGTGATTCGCCGCGATCAGCCCGTCCGGGTTCGCCGCGGCCAGCCCGAGCAGGGCCAGCACCCCCACCCCGATCGCGACCCGGGGCAGCCACGCCGCACGGATCCGGATGCCGGCGACCAGCACCATCAGCAGCACCAGGCCGAACCAGGCCTCGCAGCAGGCGACCAGCAGCCGCAGCCGGGTCAGGCCGTAGGTCTCGGTGTAGACGTTCATCCGGTGCAGCGCCGAGGCGACGATCACCAGGGTCAGGGCGGCCAGCGCGCCGAGCACCACGCGCAGCAGCATCCGGTCGGCGCGCCCGGTCCGCGGCGCCCAGCGGGCCGCGCCGGCCAGCACCACGAGGGTCAGCGCGGTGACCATGCAGAGCTGCCAGAAGCCGCTGCGGGCGTACTCGGCGTAGGTGAGGCCGTCGGTCTCCACCACGTGCCGGTCGCCTCCGAAGAGGACGGCGAGCTGGATCGTCACGAACGCGGCGAACAGCAGCACCAGCAGGCCGAGCGGGACCGCCCACTCCATCCGGCCGACCTTGCGGCCCTCGGTGCGGTCCAGCCGGCCGGGCGCGGGCGGGGCGGCCCGCAGGTAGGCGGCGGCGGTCAGCAGCGGGGCGGTGACCGCCGAGACGAAGATCCAGCGGATGATCGTGATCGGGCGCAGGTCGGGGATCGCCGCCTCGAAGACCCGGGCGAACGCGGCGTCGGCCGAGACGAAGAGCGCCCCGAAGACGGCGAGCAGCAGGATCGACACCGCCACGGTGGCCAGGACCCGCAGCGCGCTGCCGCTCCGGCTCCGGCCGCGCAGTCGTCCCGCGCCCCGGGCCAGCCAGAGCCCGCCCCGTGTGGCCGCGGCCGGGACCAGCACGTACGTCAGGGCGACCGAGCGCAGCGAGCGGCCGGAGGAGAGGGCCAGCGCGGTGGTCAGGGTGGCGGTCAGCAGGCACAGCACGAAAAGCCAGCCGGCCGCCCGGAACGTGCCGACGGCGAGCAGCGCGACCGTGGCCGCGGCCCAGGCGAACCGGTCCGGGCCGCCGTGGTCGACGCGGGTGGGGACCAGGGCCGGCACCGCCGGTGGCGTGCCGATCACCCGGGCCGCGACCAGGGCGCCGACACCGGCCACCGCGGTGACGAGCCAGCCGAGCCCGGCCCGGTCGAGCGGGACGCTGAGGGCGGCGATCACGGTGGCGGCGAGGACGGCGACGACAGTGGCGGGCGAGGCCGGGCGGCCCGGTCCCGGCCAGTGCCGGCTCCACGGGCTCGCGGCAGGCCACGGTCCGTGTATAAGTCCTATTTGTCCGTTCGTAGGCTGCATGATGGCCAGGGACATGGGTTATCGCTCTCCTCAGACCGCTCGGAGCGGAAGGCGTACCTGGATGTGGCACCCGCGCTGGTCGTCCGGCTCGACCACGGCGATGGTGCCCCGGTGCAGCTGCACCACCCAGCGCGCGATCGCCAGGCCCAGCCCGGTGCCGCCGCCGGTGGCGCGCTCGCCCCGGGTGAAACGCTCGAAGACCCGCTCGCGCTCCTCGACCGGGATGCCGTCGCCCTGATCCACGACGGCCAGCACCACATGATCGTCGTGGCGCTCGGCCCGGACCGTGACGAGACCGCCGGGCGGGCTGTGCCGGGCCGCGTTGTCCAGCAGGTTCGCGAAGACCTGGTGCAGGCGCTCCCGGTCGCCGGGCACCACGAGCCGCGGCGACGCCACCTCGAACCGCACGTCGTGACCGGTGCCGCCGGCGTTCACCGTCGCCTCCCGCGCCACCCGCTCCAGGAAGGCCGGCACGTCGATCGGCTCGCTCCGCATCGGCACCACCCCGGCGTCCAGCCGGGACAGGTCGAGCAGGTCGGTGACCAGGCGGCTGAGCCGCTCGGTCTGGGCCAGGGCGGTCTCCATCGTCTCCGGCTCGGCCGCGGCCACCCCGTCGACGATGTTCTCCAGCAGGCCACGGAGGGCGGTGATCGGCGTACGCAACTCGTGCGACACGTTCGCGATCAGCTCCCGCCGCTGCCGGTCGGAGGCTGCCAGATCCGCCGCCATCTGGTTGAACGCGGTGGCCAGCTCACCGACCTCGTCCTGCGAGCGGGTCCGGATGCGCCGGGTGTAGTCGCCGCGGGCCATCTCCCGGGCCGCGACCGTCATCTCCCGCAGCGGCACCGTCGCCCCGTGCGCCATCACCTGCAACGTGACCAGGCCGAGAGCCGCCGCGATCGCTATCCACAGCAGGTCGACCCGGTAGAAGTCGATGCTCCACAGGAACACCAGCAGACCCACCCCGCCGGCGAACCCCAGAGCCAGGGAGAGCTTCGCCTTGATCGACCGGACCGGGTCGAGCGGCCGGGGCAGCCAGGCGAACAGCGGCGCCACCAGGTTGTGGACGCGCAGGATCAGCCAGTTGCTCACCGGTCCACCTCCAGGGCGTAACCGACCCCGTGGACCGTACGGATGAGGTCCGCCCCCAGCTTGCGCCGCAGACCCTTGATGTGGCTGTCGACCGTACGGGTCCCGGACGTGTCGGCCCAGCCCCACACCTCGGACAGCAGGCGCTCGCGGGGCACGACGGTACGCGGGCGGCCGGCCAGATGGGTCAGCAGATCGAATTCGGTCGGCGTCAGATGCACCTCGACACCGCCGCGCAGCACCCGCCGCTCCGCCTGGTTGATCTCCAGATCGCCGAGTCGCACGCCGGGCGACGGAGCCGGGGCCGCCGCCTTGTCGGCCCGCCGCAGCAGCGCGTGCACCCGGGCCGTGAGCACCCGCA
The DNA here is from genome assembly GCF_900113015.1 of Actinoplanes philippinensis. Taxonomy (GTDB): domain Bacteria; phylum Actinomycetota; class Actinomycetes; order Mycobacteriales; family Micromonosporaceae; genus Actinoplanes; species Actinoplanes philippinensis. Next base: position 1,421 of record NZ_FONV01000022.1, on the reverse strand, counting down.
TCGAGAACGGCTTGACCATGTAGTCGTCGGCGCCGACCGCGAGGCCCACCAGTTGGTCGGTCTCGTCGTCGCGGGCGGTCAGCATCAGCACCGGCACCCGCTGGTCCTGGATCCGGCGGCACACCTCGAGACCGTCGAAGCCGGGCAGCATGACGTCGAGGATCATCAGGTCCGGCGGGGCCTGGCGGACCGCCGCGACCGCGCTGGGCCCGTCACCGACGACCTGGACCAGGAAGCCCTCGGCACGCAGGCGTACCGCCACCGCGTCCGCGATGGCGCGCTCGTCCTCCACGACGAGAACCCGCCGCTCGACAATCTCCATGCTTCTGGCACCTCTCCGACGACCCTGGTCCCCGGACGGTGCGCCCCCGTGGCTCACCGGCCGGTGGCCAGAAGCCTATTGATCGCCTGCGCAGAGCCGGCGGTGGAGATGTGAACAACCTGTGGAGATGCATCCTGTGAGGGGCCGCGCCCGGGCAGAGCGGCCCGGACCCACGTTGGCACTGATCCGGGAGGCTCGAACCAGCCGGCGCTCCCGGCCTGTGGATAACTCTGTGGACAAGCCTGTGGGGCTGTGGACAACGGTGTGGATTCAGCGAGTCCAGTCGTTTTTTGCGGCTCTGATCAGGCGATCCTTCAGCTCCCGCGTGTGCCGGCGACTCACCGGAAGCTCCACACCGTCCACCGCCACCACATAACCCGAGCCGGTCAGCCGTAGCTCGGTCACCAGGCGTAGCTGCACCAGATACGAGCGGTGGATCCGGACGAAACCCGCGTTGGCCCACCGCTCGGCCAGGGTCGCCAGCGAAACGCGTACCAGATGGGAGGCCTCGCCCGTGTGCAACCGTGCGTAATCGCCCTGCGCCTCCACCCACCGCACCGACGACCGCGGCAGCATGCGGGTCGTGCCGGCCAGCTCCACCGGGATGGCCGGCTCGTCGGCCGGAACGGACGGCGCCGGCGCGGCCCGCAGACCCGCCACCCGGCGCAGTGACTCGGCCAGCCGCTCGGCACGCACCGGCTTGCGCACATAATCGGTCACACCCAGGTCGAAGGCGTCCACAGCGCCGTCGTCGTAGGCGGTCACGAAGACGATCGCCGGTGGCTGGGCGAACCGCCGCAGGATCCGGGCCAGCTCCATGCCGTCCAGGCCGGGCATCCGGATGTCCAGGAACACCGCGTCCACCTCGGTGTCCCGCAGCACCCGCAACGCCTCGGTCGCGTCACCGGCCCGGTGCACGTGCGCCACCCGGCCGTCCGCGTTCAGCAGGTAGGCCAGCTCGTCGAGGGCCGGCGGCTCGTCGTCGACGGCCAGGACCACGAGGCTGCTCATTGGTGCACCCTTGTCTCACTCGAGCTGATGGTGGTTCGAGTGCACCGGTGACCGTCGGGCCATCGCCCTGCTCGCTCGACCTTCGAGG
>NZ_FONV01000011.1 GCF_900113015.1 Actinoplanes philippinensis | reverse complement strand
CATCGACACCCTTCACCTTTACGCCGGCCAACCACACAGATGTACGGGCCAACCGCCCGGTAGTCGCCCGTACACCGCCGCCGTCATCCCTAGCGGGAGTTAGGACTTACTCGTCTAGGTGAGGTCTCGGACGGCGACGGTCTCGCCGTCGGCTGTCTCGCCGGTGGGGTGGAAGCCGAGGCGGGCGTAGAACGGGGCCGGGCCGCCCTCGCGGGCGTGGTAGGTGACGTAGGCCTGGGCGCCGCCGCGGGAGCGGATCTCGGCGCAGACGGCCTCGACGGCGAACGAGCCGTAACCCTTGCCCTGGTGGTCGGCGGCGATGTTGAGGCGCCACAGGCCGGAGCGGCGGTCGGTGTCGTCCGGGTCGGTCCACGGAATGTCGAGGAACGCCATCACGAAACCGACGAGCTCGTCGCCGTCGTAGACGAGTCGTGGCCAGGCCTGGTCGCCGTAGACGTACGCCTCGGCGAGGGATTTGACGACGGGTGCGACGAGGTCGGCCTGGTCGGGGCGGACCGCTATCTGCAGGGCCGCCTCGTAGTTGCGGGGGTCGATCGCGCGCAGCTCCATCAGCGCAGGCTAGCGGTGCAGGTGGAAGGAGGCGATCTCCTCCACCCGGGCGCGGGTGATGCCGGCGAGCTGTTCGACGGCGAGCGGGTGCCCGGTGGGTTCGAGTTCGATGTACGGCAGCTGTCCCACGGCTCGGGTGTGCACGTTGGTCCGCAGGTTGAGCGTCGACGGCTCGTACCCCGCGATGATGTTGGAAAGCCAGCCGAAGTAGGGCGGCTCCGTCTCGCGGCCGGGCTGCTCCCACACGTCGACGGCGCGGGTGAAGCTCGGCCGGCTCAGGGACACCCACATGCTGTAGGTGAAGATGTCGCCGGTGTCCCACACGGGCAGCTCGATCAGGCCGCGGACGAAGAACTGCTCGCCGGCGATGACGCAGATGTCGGCGTCCAGCAGGCAGCCCTCCTGCCCGGCCATCTCCGGCTGCCAGTAGTCCGGCGCCGGGGCGGCGAAGCTGAGCGGCGGGCCGTCGTGCAAGGCGCCGCACGTTCCGCAGGCGAACTGCTCGGTGCTCATGGCCGCGAAGCATAACCGCTCGTCAGGAGCCTGCGGGCACCGCCAGTTCCGGGAGAAATGCGCAGATTGCTACTTTTGAGTGGTACCTCTGAAGCAAGTCTCGGAGGTGACGCCCCATGAAAGCACCACTGCCCGACAACGAGATCGAGCGGCTGGCCGCGCTCTACTCGCTCGACATACTCGACAGCCCCCCGGAGAAGGACTTCGACGACATCGTCGCGCTGGCCGCAGGTGTCTGTGAGACGCCGATGTCGGCGGTCAGCCTGGTCGACGCGGATCGGGAGTGGGCCAAGGCCAGGACCGGTGTCGAGGTGGCGGAGACCTCGCGGGACGTGTCGTTCTGCGCCCACGCCATCCTCGGCCGCGACCTGATGCTGGTGCCGGACGCCCGCGAGGACGACAGGTTCGCCGACAACCCGACGGTGACGGCCGAGGGCGGGATCCGGTTCTACGCCGGTGCGCCGCTGCTCACCACCGACGGGTTCGCGCTCGGCACGCTCTGTGTGATGGACACCGAGCCACGGCGGCTGGACATGGAGCAGCAGCAGGCCCTGCGTGCCCTGGCCCGCCAGGTCACCGCCCAGCTGGAACTGCGGCGGTACGCGTTCGCGCTGGCCAACACCACGGCCCGGCTGCAGGAGCTGGAGCGCCGCAAGGACGACCTGGCCGGGCTGGTCGGCGGGGAGCTGCGGTCGTCGCTGCGGCTGATGTCGGCGTATCTGGAACGGCTCGGCGACACCGGATACCACGACGCCGAGATGGGCGACCTGGTGGCGCGGGCCACGGCGGCGCACTGCCGCAGCTTCCGGGAGCTGATCGACCACCTGACCACGATGGCCGACGCGGGGCTCGGCGGGGAGAGCCTGCACATGCGGCAGTGTGATCTCACCCGGGTCACCCAGCGGGCGGTGGAGGCGGTCCGGCCGATCGCGGCCAGCAAGCACATCTGGATCCTCAATCAGGCGGGCGGCCCGTCGCTGCCGATCATCGCCGACCCGGTCCGTCTCGAACAGGTGCTGACGCACCTGCTCTTCGCGGCGGTGAAATACACACCGGAGGGCGGCCGGGTCCGGGTGGGCACGGAGATGGAGTCCGGTCCGACGGTACGGCTGGACGACATGGACCTGCCCGACGGGATGCGACCCGACCTGTTCCCGCACCTGTATTACGGCGCGATCGCCAACCCGGCGGACGTGCCCGGCCCGGACCGCGGACTGGCCGTGGCGAAGCGGATCCTGGACGCCCACCACGCCACCGTGGCCCTCTCCGACCGGCCCGGGGACGGCACCTCACTGCACGTCGTGTTCCCGTACGCGTCCATGGACCCGGCCGAGCTGATCCGGGATCTGGCGATCGCCTGAGCCGCGCGTACGCCCGTCCCCGATCGGCAGCGGTCCGGCCGGGGGCGGGGTCACGTGTCTCTTCTGAGCCGGCACCCGTACGCCGTCCGCGGCCGGTGGCGACGCCAGCCCGGCCCGGTCGAGCTTGTGCCAGCGCAGCCGTCCGCCGGTCAGCGCGGTGGTCGCCGACTGGAGCAGCACCAGGTACATCAGCTGCCGGTAGGCGAACTGCTGCAGCGGAAGCTTGAGCAGCGGCTTCCACGACTCCCGGTCCATCCGGAACGCGACCGCCGCGGTGAACAGTTGCAGCGCCAGCATGCCGAGCCAGGCGATCGCGGTCTCCCGGAGCTCCCAGAAGACCAGCCCGTAGACGAGCATGATGTCGACGACCGGGGCGAGCATCGGCAGCGCCAGCCCGAAGAGTGCCAGGAACGGCAGGCCGGCCCGCCCGAACCGGCCGGACGCCCCGGAGTCGGTCAGCGCCCGGCGGTGCTTCCACATCGCCTGCATCGTCCCGTAGCTCCACCGGTACCGCTGCCGGTACAGCTGCTCCATGGTGGTCGGCGCCTCGGTCCAGGCCCGGGCGTCCTGCGCGTAGACGACCCGCCATCCGGCCCGGCACAGCGCCATGGTCACGTCGGTGTCCTCGGCCAGCGTCTCGTCGCTCACGCCGCCGACCTGGGCGAGCGCCTCCCGGCGGAACGCGCCGATCGCGCCGGGCACGGTCGGCATGCAGTTCATCACCTCGTAGAGGCGGCGGTCCAGGTTGAAGCCGATCACGTACTCGATGTGCTGCCAGAGGGCGACGGTGGTCTCCCGGTTGCCGACCTTGACGTTGCCGGCGACAGCGCCCACCGACGGGTCGGCGAACGGCTGGACCAGCAGCCGCAGCGACTCGGGCTCGAAGATCGTGTCGCCGTCGACCATGACGATCAGGTCGTGCCGGGCCATCGCCACGCCGGTGTTGAGGGCGTTCGGCTTGCCGCCGTTGGGCACCCGGACCACCCGTACGTTCGGCAGGCCCATCCGGTCGACCAGGTCGGCGGTGCCGTCGGTGGAGCCGTCGTCGACCACGACGACCTCGATCCCGGGGTGGTCGCCGCAGGCCAGTGACCGGACCGCGGCCTCGATGCCCTCCTTTTCGTTGTAGGCGGGCACGATCACCGACACCGGCTCGGTGACCGGGGGACCCCACCGCCAGCCCGGTTTGCGGCGCTGCCGGGCGTGCCGGGTGGCGAGCAGCAGGAGCAGCAGGGTACGCCCGACGGTGAGCACCCCGACCACCACGAAGAGCACGGCGATCACGGTGACCAGGCCGTCGGCGAGGCCCACGGTCCACACCACGGCGGCGCCCCGCCATGTGTCGCCGGACGGGGCCCGGGGGTTGAGCGGCAGCGCCGGGTGGGCGCCCGCCTGCGCGGTGATGCCCAGGTTGAGTCCTTCGGTGACGGTGGTGAACCGGTAGCCGCGAGCCTTCATCCGCGGGATGAACCGGTCGAGGGCCGCGACGGTCTGCGAGCGGTCGCCGCCGGCGTCGTGGAACAGGATGACCGCGGACTGGTCGCCGGCCGGCGTGGCGTCGGCCACGATCCGGTCGGGGCCGGGGCGCTGCCAGTCGTTGCTGTCGGTGTCGTTGACCACGACCAGATAGCCGAGCGCCCCGGCCTCCTTGATCAGCTTCCAGTTCACCTCGTCGATCGCGGCGTTCTTCGACGAGTAGGGGAACCGCGCCAGGTGGGTGCTCACGCCGGTGGCCCGGGCGATGGCCGTCCGCGTCTGGGACAGCTCCAGCTCGCGCCGCCACGGCGCCAGCCGCTGCATGTTGGGGTGCGTGAAGGTGTGCAGGCCCAGCTCGTTGCCATCGTCCACGACCTGTTTCGTCAGCTCCGGGTTGCGGGCCACCTGGGAGCCGACCACGAAGAAGGTGGCGTGCGCGTCGTGCCGGCGCAGGACCTCCAGGACCTTCGGCGTCCACTGCGGATCGGGGCCGTCGTCGAAGGTGAGCGCGATGGTGCGCTCGGGCAGCCGGGTGGTGCTCTCCTGGCCGCCGGTGGTGTTGATGATCGGGCCGCCGCGCAGGATCGCCGACGGCACCCCGGCCTGGTCGCCGACCTCGTCCTGGATGTGATCGCCGGTGAACTCGGCGTTGACGTAGGCCTGCACGACCAGCACCGCCACGAAGAACGCGACGAGCGTCGAGCCGAGCAGCACGCGGGGCCGCGGGAGGATCCGGCCGCGGGCCGGGCGGGCGCTCACGGCTGCGGTTTGTGCGGTGGCACGGCCGGAGTGGCCGGCCCGCTGGTCGGCGGGTTCGGCTCGACCGTGGGCTGCTGGGTCGCGGTGGCCGACTCCAGCGGTCTCGGGGCCGGGCTGCCCGAGGTGGCCGACGGGGTGGCGGTGGGCTTCGCCGAGCGGGACGTCTTCGTGGACGCCTTGGCCGAGGCGGAGGCGACGGGCCGGCGCTGGTCGCCGCCGTCGCGGACGGCCGACTCGATCCGGCGGGCCGGGGAGACGCTCGGGGTCGGGGTGGGCGCCGGCGTCGGCTGCGGTTTCGGGTCCGGCTCGTCGTTGTCGTCCTCGTCGTCGAACCCGGGCAGCGGCAGCACGGCGCTGGAGCTCACCGGTCCTCCGGCGAGGCTGATGGTGACCAGGCCGCCGTAGGCGACGAGGAGGACGCCGAAGGCCAGCGCGACTCGCCGGAGGAGTCGGCTGCGCCGGCCGGTCGAGTCCACGAACACCGGCGCGGGTTCCGGTACGGCGATCACTTCCGTCTCGGCCGCGGCGGTGTCGGTGTCGGGCGTGGTCGGGGGTTCCTGCGATGTCACCCGGCGAAGCCTAAGAACATTTATCGCGATCTTGGCACGAATCACCCCTAAGGGGGACGGCCGACCGATCACATGAAATGGGACGAATTGTCTTTGGCCCGGTGGGGACGGGTGCGCCCGCGGGTCGCCGCCATTTCCATGAGCTGTGGCGCGGGGCGAGAGCGAAAGAGGTTACGCCGCCGCGCCGGGCATTTTCTGTCGTATTCCCGACTCATTTATCGAGCATTTCTCGCAAAACGAAAAATTACTTAAGTCAGGTAGAGGGTGAATGTCCGAATCACTGGGATGGTGGCATCGCTCCGACAATCTCGCCGGGCCACCCGTTGTGCGGGACATCTCCGCTCGTTAAGCTCTCCTTGCGCGCCCCAATCGCCCGCTTCCCCCGTGGCAGGCGATCGGGGCGCGCCCTTTCGTTTCAGGCGCTCACGAGCCGGGCCCGCTAGATCCAGCGGCCGCCCAGCCACATCCGCACCGACCAGTCGTCGTAAGGCATGAGCGTGCCCACGAAGATCGGGTGGAAGTAGGCGAAACAGAGCGCCACCAGGATGACGTAGGTGCTCACCACGACGGTGCCCACCAACTGCCGGTCGGTCCGCGCCGCGCCCGAGGTCATCCCGTCGGCCGGCGTCATGATCGCCCCGAGGACGTAGACCACCGCCAGGATGAGGAACGGCAGCGCCGGCATCGCGTAGAAGGCGAACATGGTCCGGCCGTCCTTGACCGCGAAGTAGAACCACGGCAGCAGCCCGGCCACCACGCCGGTCATGATCGCGTAGGCCCGCCAGTCGCGCCGGGCCACCCCGAACCAGGCCATCACGCCCAGCGCCGGCAGGAACGACCACCACAGGATCGGCGTGCCCACCAGCAGGATCTCGGCCGCGCAACTGGCCGCGCCGCAGCCGCCCGCCGCGTTCCAGTAGAACGCCACCGGACGCCCCAGCAGCAGCCACTGCCACGGCCACGACTGGTAGGTGTGCTTCTGCGTCAGTCCGGTGTGGAACTTGAACGCCTCGGAGTGGTAGTGCCACAGGTTCTGCAGGGCCCCGATGACCGGCGGCTCGCTCCAGCCGTTGTCGGCCCGGTAGTGCCGGAAGTAGCCGTTGTCGGTGACGAACCAGCCGGTCCAGGTCGCCAGGTAGACGGCGATGGTCAGGCCGAAGGTGAGCACCAGCCAGCCGATGTCACCGAGGATCCCGGCGATGATCGGCCCGCGCACACCGGCCGAGCGCCGCGCCTGCGCCCGCCAGACGAACACCAGGCCGGCGAAGAACGGGGCGAAGAACAGCGCGCTCCACTTGACGCCGCAGGCCATGCCGAAGGTGATCCCGGAGACCAGCAGCCACCACGGGACGAACCGCGGGACGGCCGGCGTCACCGCCGGGTCGAAGCCGTCCTCCAGGGCACGCTGCCAGCTGCGCCGGTAGTGGTCGCGGTCGAGCACCAGGGCGGCGAACGTCATCAGGATGAACAGCCCGAGGAAGATGTCCAGCAGCGAGGTGCGCGACAGGACCAGCTGGAACCCGTCGAGCGCCATCAGCAGACCGGCGATCCCGGCCAGCACGACCGAGCGGAACAGCCGGTAGGCGACCCGGATGAAGATCAGCACCATCAGGGTGCCGGCCACCGCGGTGGAGAACCGCCAGCCCATCTCGGTGTTGCCGAACGGGATCTCGCCGAGCGCGATCAGCCACTTGCCCAGGGGCGGGTGCACCACGTACGCCGCGCCGTTGACCTTCTCGTCCCACTCGAACCCGTGCTGGAGCATGTCCCACGCGTCGGTCGGGTAATACACCTCGTCGAAGATGTACCCCTTGGGCCGGTCGACCCCGGCGAACCGCAGGATCCCGGCGATCACCGTGATCACCACGGTGACCAGCCACGAATACGGGTCGAAGCTCCGGTCCAGCGTCGACAGGCGTCGCCGGACGATCTCTGGGATGGCTCGCCCCGCCCGGTACGGCTCCGTCGCAACGGGGGAGTCCGCGGGGGTGAGTTCTGTCTCAGCTGTGGCCGCCGTCGTCACCCCGCGATCGTAGGCCCCGTCGCTGAGAACGTAGGCCCGCCGTCGGCGCGTCCTGTCATGTGATGGACTTTTCGCCATGCCTCATGGAGAAGAAGCCGGCGGACGGGTCGTGCTCGCGGGCGCCCCGCTGGGCAACACCGGCGACGCCTCGGCACGCCTGCGCGAGGTCCTGACCTCGGCGGATGTCGTCGCCGCGGAGGACACCCGGCGCCTCGCCCGGCTCGCCCGGGACCTCGGCGTCACCGTCGGCGGGCGGATCGTCTCCTACTTCGAGGGCAACGAGGAACGGCGTACCCCCGAACTGGTCGAGGCCCTGCGGTCCGGCGCCGTCGTCGCCGTGGTGACCGACGGCGGCATGCCGAGCGTCTCCGATCCCGGATATCGGCTGGTCCGCGCCGCGCTCGACGCCGGTTTCCCGGTCACCGCCGCGCCCGGGCCGAGCGCCGTGACCACCGCCCTGGCCCTCTCCGGCCTGCCCAGCGACAGATTCGTGTTCGAGGGCTTCCTGCCGCGGTCCGGCTCCGGGCGCCGCGCCCGGCTGCGGGAACTGGCCGCCGAGCCGCGCACCCTGGTCTTCTTCGAGGCCCCGCACCGGATCGCCGGCTCGTGCGAGGACCTCGCGGCGATCTTCGGCGCCGACCGGCCGGCCGCGATCTGCCGCGAGCTGACCAAGACCTACGAGGAGATCCGGCGCGACACCCTCGGCGCGCTGGCGGCCGGTGCCACCGCGGATCCGCCGCGCGGCGAGATCACCCTGGTGGTGGCGGGCGCTCCGGCCGGGCTGGCGGCCACCCCCGACGACGACACGCTGCGGGCCGAGGTGGCCGGGCGGGAGGCGGCGGGCGCTTCGCGCCGCGACGCGATCCAACAGGTCGCCGACGCTCACGGCCTGCGAAAACGCGCGGTCTACGCCCTGGTCCACGAAAACCGCTGATCCGGTACGCGCCACCCGCCCCGCTTCCTGGCAAGAGGCTTCGGCGTCCTCGGCGCTCCGCTTGATCGGGCCGCTGCTCAGTAAGCGGCGACCAGGAATCCGCCGAGCAGGAGCAGCGGCCCCAGGAAACTGGCGATCGTCGCGCCGCGCCGGGCCGGCCGGGACGGCAGCCGCCGTGCCCCGGTCGTCGCCGCGATGCCGTGACCGCAGAGCAGCACCAGCAGGAAGCCGAGTCCCCAGCGCAGGTGCATGAGCGGTCCCGGCCCTGCGGTGTACGCCTGGTCGCTCCCGGGCCCGACCATCCGGGCCGACGAGACCGCCCCGGGCCGCCGCCCGTCCCCGGCGATGCCGAGCAGCGTGACCGGGCCGGCCGAGAACCCGTCGGTGGCGAACTCCCCGACGCACCGCTGGGTCAGCCCGCTCCCGTGGCAGCTCGTGGTGACCGCGTACCCCCGGTCGCCGTGCCCGACCGCCAGCCAGAACGGCTCCGCGCTGACCCAGCCGAAGAACGCCGCCGCCAGGCTCAGCACGATCAGGCAGAGCAGCGCGGAGAGCGGGTTGGCGGCGGGCCGGCGTGGTCGCGGGGCGGGCAGGGGCTGGGTCGCCTCGGCGGCGGCGCGTTCCTCGTCGCTCATCCAGAACGGCGAGTTCGCCAGCCGCTCCTCGACCTCGGGCGCGGCGAGCACCTCGGCCGGCGGGCCCGCGGGCGGTGGGCCGGAGGGCGGTGGGCCCGAGGGCGGTGGGCCGGAGGGCGGTGGGCCCGAGGTGGGCGGGTCTGAGGCCGGCGGCCCGTAGCCGAGCGAACCGTCGGCGGGCGGGCTCGCCGGGACCGGGCTCCCCACGGGCCGGGCCGCGGGCTCGATGATCATCAGCTCGCCGGTCGTGACCGGCCGGTCGGCCCGTTGCTCCGGCGGGAGCCCGGCGGGGGCCGCGGGCGGTTCGGCGGCCGGTTCGCGCCACCAGGCTTCCCCGGCGCCGGGCGGCGCCCACGGGCTGCCCTGTCCCTGAGGTGTTTCCCCTGGCTGCGGTGGGTTTCCGGTCACCTGCTCATCTAACGCCGCGGCCCTGGGCGGAGCACGTCACTGATCGGGCGTGTCGGGACAAATCGGTATACCTGTCGGGGAGGCGGTTATCCGTTCGCGGGCCGCCGTGAGCGGTCACTACGCTTGTACGTCATGAGTCACGTTCTCGCCGCGGTCGCCTGGCCCTACGCCAACGGCCCGCGCCACATCGGTCATGTCTCCGGCTTCGGGGTGCCCTCCGACGTTTTCAGCCGGTACATGCGGATGGCCGGCCACGACGTGCTCATGGTCTCCGGGACCGACGAGCACGGCACCCCGATCCAGGTCCAGGCCGACGCCGACGGGGTGACCCCGCGGCAGCTCGCCGACCGCTACAACCGGGTGATCGTGGAGGACCTGCACGGGCTGGGCCTCTCCTACGACCTGTTCACCCGGACGACCACGCGCAACCACTACGCGATCGTCCAGGAGCTGTTCGAGGGCCTGCACCGCAACGGCTACATCGTCGCGCGGACGACTCTGGGCGCCATCTCCCCGTCCACCGGCCGCACCCTGCCGGACCGCTACATCGAGGGCACCTGCCCGATCTGCGGCTACGACGGCGCCCGCGGCGACCAGTGCGACAACTGCGGCAACCAGCTCGACCCGGAGCAGCTGGTCAACCCGCGCTCCCGGATCAACGGGGAGACCCCGCAGTTCGTCGAGACCGAGCATTTCTTCCTCGACCTGCCGGCGTTCGCCGAGGCGATCGGCAGCTGGCTGGACCACCGGGAGAATTGGCGGCCCAACGTCCTCAAGTTCTCCCGCAATCTGCTCGACGACCTCCAGCCCCGGGCCATCACCCGTGACCTGGAGTGGGGCGTCCCGATCCCGCTCGACGGCTGGCGGGACCGCGCCGACAAGCGCATCTACGTCTGGTTCGACGCGGTCATCGGCTACCTGTCGGCGTCGATCGAGTGGGCCCGCCGCACCGGCGACCCGGAGGCCTGGCGGCAGTGGTGGTCCGCCGACGCGCAGGGCAAGGACGCGCTCGGCTACTACTTCATGGGCAAGGACAACATCGTCTTCCACTCGGTGATCTGGCCGGCCCTGCTGCTCGGCTACTCCGGCGAGGGCGACAAGGCGGGCGCCGCCGGCGAGCTGGGCCGGCTCAACCTGCCCACCGAGGTGGTGTCCAGTGAGTACCTGACGATGGAGGGCAAGAAGTTCTCCTCCTCCCGCCGGGTGGTCATCTACGTGCGCGACTTCCTCGAGCGGTATGACGCGGACGCCCTGCGTTACTTCATCGCGGCTGCCGGCCCGGAGTCCAACGACACCGACTTCACCTGGGCCGAGTTCGTCCGGCGCAACAACGACGAGCTGGTGGCGGGCTGGGGCAACCTGGTCAACCGGTCGGTCTCGATGGCCGCGAAGAACTTCGGCGAGATCCCGGCGGCCGGTGAGCTGACCGAGGAGGACCGCGCGGTGCTGGCGGTCGCCAAGGCGGGCTTCGCCACGGTCGGTGAGCTGATCGGCAAGCACCGGCAGAAAGCGGCGATCGGCGAGGCGATGCGGGTCGTCGCCGAGGCCAACAAGTACCTCTCCGAGCAGGCCCCGTGGAAACTGAAGTCCGATGAGGACAAGCCGCGGCAGGCGACCGTCCTGCACGTGGCGCTGCAGGTGGTCAGCGACGCCAACACGCTGCTGACCCCGTTCCTGCCGCACTCCGCACAGAAGGTGTTCGAGCTGCTCGGCGGCGAGGGCGTGCACGCGCCGATGCCGCGGATCGAGGAGGTGGAGGACCTCGACGGTGGTCCGTCCTACCCGATCCTGACCGGTGACTACACCACCGGCGCGCGCTGGGAGTCGGTGCCGCTGGTCGCCGGGACGCCGCTGGCCGCTCCGAAACCGGTCTTCCGCAAGCTCGATCCGTCCGTCGTGGACGAGGAGCTGGCCCGTCTGGGTGGGGACGAAGCCTGACCGAACGGATCGTCTTCGTCAAATACGTTGATCCCCTGTGGCCCCGGAGGGTAACTTCTCTGGTGCCACGGGGGAACGGGGGCGTTTCATCGGTACGGTTGCGTTCCGATTGCTCGGCTCCTTCGTGTGGCTCTCACCTCTCGAAGGAGTTCCGTGAAATCAAGCCTCGCGCGGCCCGTCGTGGTCGCGGTCGTCGGCGGCGCTCTCATCGCGGGCAGTGCGCTCGCGGGCTCGCCGGCCTACGCGTCCCCGGGCTCGCCCGCTGACGCCACCCCGCCGGCTGCCAGCGTGGAGTCCGCCTCCACCCTGGACACCACCGACCCGGGCGCCGGCGCCGATTCCGGTACCGGCACCGATGCGGGCACCACCACCGACCCGGGCACCGGCACCATCGACCCGGGTCCGGCCGACCCCGGCACCACCGACCCCGGCACCACCGACCCCGGCACCACCGACCCGGGCACCACCGACCCGGGCACCACCGACCCGGGCACGACGGACCCGGGCACCACCGACCCCGGCACGGTCGACCCGGACACCACGGTGCCGACCGGCTCGTTCCGGCTCAACTACACCTCGGTGTGGACGGGCCAGCAGATCAAGGTCGACCAGAACGCGAACGAGTACAACGACTCGGGCGACGACAAGGCCACCCTCAAGCGGGTGGTGAGCTGGGGCGACGGCACCAGCACCGCGCTCAGCCCGAGCACGTTCAGCGCCACCAAGTCGTACAGCCGCGCCGGGTCCTTCAAGGTCACGGTGATCGTCACCGACCCGACCGGAAACGTCTCGGCGATCCCGGCCCGGACCGTGGCGGTGACCGTTCCGGCGGGCAAGGCGTCGCTCAACCGCAAGTCCGTCTACCAGGGCGGACAGTTCAAGATCAACGTCAGCAAGGTGCCGGCCGGCGCGACCAAGTACCGCATCGACTGGAGTGACGGCTGGGGCTCGGCGCACAAGTCGACCACCAAGTCGCTCACCGGGCGCGTGCTCTACCAGTACAAGTGGGACGCCGCCAAGAAGAAGTACGTCCAGGTCGGCACCGGCAAGCTCTCCGGCGTCCGCGCGATCAAGATCTCGTGGGGCAACGCCAAGGGCTACGGCGCCTGGCAGACGATCGGCAACCTCAACGTCGTCAAGGACGGCTGGAAGCCGAGCCTGACCATCAAGAAGCCGTCCTCGCCGAGCCGGGCGAGCTCCTGGCGGACGATCACCGGCACGGTCGCCGACAAGGGCGCCGGCGTGGCCGGGGTGCGGGGCACTGCGATCCGGATCACCTCGACCGGCAAGTCGTACTGCCTGACCTCGGCGCGCAAGTGGAAGCGCTACTACAACGACGCTCAGCTGATCAAGTACTGCTACGGCCAGGGCGCCAAGGCGACGCTCAAGAACGGCAAGTGGACGTTCAAGGTTCCGGCCGGCGTCGGCAAGAACCAGGTCTTCGGTGTCGAGATGTGGGCCTGGGACTACGCGGACAACCTCCGCAGCACCTACCGGGTCGCGCGGATCACCCGCAGCTGATCCACCTCCGATGCCCGTCGAGCCGTCCCGGCCCGGCGGGCATCGCCCTTTCCTACAGCTGGTACGCGATCTCCGCGATGTGGTGGTCGGTCAGCTCGTTCATCGGCGCCCACGCCTCGTAGACGCCCCGCTCGTAGCACCGCGCCCCGACCGCGTTGATCGTGTCCGCGTCCGGGCGCAGCAGACGCAGCCGGGCCCAGGTCTCGTCACGCTGCAGCACCCAGCACGGCACACCCCGCCAGCGCGCCTGCTCGGCCCGCCGGGACAGCGTCTGCACCGGATACCGTGCGGCCCGGGTCAGCGCCCGCACCCGGAACTCGCCGGGCGGGTCGGCGACCGCCTCGTACTCGTTGCTGTCGATCCGCCCGACCAGCCGGGATGAGGCCGCCGCCGTGCACGGCACGTACTCCCGGTCCGGGCTGCCACCGGGGATCTCGGACAGCAGACCGCGCCAGCGGGGGCCGGCCAGCCGCAGCCAGCCGTGCTGCTCCGGCTGGTACGTGTACAGCACCACCTCGTCACCGCCCGGCAGATGGGCGAGCAACTGCGCGTTCGCCGACAGCGGCAGGTCCGCGAAACCGGCCGTCACGTACTCCGGGATCAGATCGTCGGTGCTCGGGCTGAACCCGGTGCCGAGCACCATCGCCCCGATCCGCGAGTGCCCCGGCAGGCCGGGCAGTCCCGGCTGGGCCGTACCGGACGGCACCTCGTAGTCGAGCGGGTCGACGGCCCGCCAGCGCAGCGCGAACGTGACGTGGTCGTCGGCCAGCCCGTCGGTGCGCAACAGACCCAGCGCACGGGGCTCCTGCAGGTGGGCGATGTCGCACGAGCGGTAGCAGAAGCCGTACGGCAGCCAGCCGCCGAGATGACCGGCGACCTGGGCCGGGGACAGCACCTTCGTCATCCGGGTGCCCCGGCGGACCGCGGCGGTCGCCCGGATCCGGCGCAGCTCCGGATCGTCCCGGTATCCGACGGACTGGCTCATCGACTGGACCTGCTGCCAGCTCAGGTCGCGGCGGAGCGGCGCCATCAGGGGTGGGTCGAGCGGGTCGGCGCCCAGATCGCTGTCCTCACCGGTCACGGTCACGGGCCGCAACCTAAGTGACCACGGTGGATATCGGATGAACTCCCGGTTACCGGAAATCTCGGCGTGCAGAATGTCTCACATGCCTTCAGCACCCTCCGGTCCGTCTCCTTCAGACCGCCGTCGCACCAAGGAGTCCCGCCGAGCAGGCGAGTTCCCGCCCGCACCCGAGCCGCTCGCGGTTCCGGTCTTCGACAGCCACACCCATCTGGACCTGACCGTCCAGGAGGCCGGTGTCACCGGAGAGGGTGACCCGATCGACGCGCTCATCGACGCCGCGGCCAAGAGCGGCATCGATCGGCTGATGCAGGTCGGTGTCGACGTCGACTCGTCACGCTGGGGCGCCGACCTGGCCGACCGCCGCGGGCAGGTGCTCGCCGCGGTGGCCCTGCACCCGAACGAGGCGCCCCGCCTGTCCGATCTGGACGAGGCGCTGCGGCAGATCGAGGCGCTCGCCGCCCGGCCCCGGGTCCGTGGCGTCGGCGAGACCGGGCTCGACACGTTCCGTACCGGTGAGGAGGGCCGCGCCGCGCAGGAGGAGAGCTTCCGCGCCCACATCGCCATCGCCAAGCGCCACGGCAAGGCCCTGATCATCCACGACCGCGACGCCCACGCCGACGTGCTGCGCGTGCTCGACTCCGAGGGCGCCCCGGACAAGGTCGTGCTGCACTGCTTCTCCGGCGACGCCGAGTTCGCCGCCGAATGCGTCCGCCGCGGCTACTACCTCAGCTTCGCCGGCACCGTCACCTTCGCCAGCGCCGCCAACCTGCGCGCGGCCGCGGCGATCACCCCGTCGTCGCAGATGATGGTCGAGACCGACGCGCCCTATCTGACGCCCACGCCGTACCGCGGCCGCCCCAACGCCTCCTACCTGATCCCGATCACCATGCGGGCCCTCGCCGACGCCTCCGGCGCCGATCTCGACACGCTGTGCGCCACCGTCTCCGCCAACGGCGACGAGGTCTTCGGCCCCTGGTGACAACCCCGATGTGGTACGAGCCACCCCTCCCGCCGCAGCCGGGACAGCTCCGGGCCTACCCCGCGAGGTGGCTGCCGCTCCCGGCCCCGGCGCGGCCGCCGGGCCGGCTGCGTGGTCCATCGGCCGGCTCCCAGTGCCGTCTCAGCGCCCTGAGACGGCACTGGCGACCGGCTGGACCTCAATCGGTGACCACCCAGGCGGCGACGCCGAGCTCACGGCTCAACTGTTCGAGGTTGGTGGCGAACGCGGTCGGAGCCGCGTTCACCGGGCCGCGGGCGATCATGCGAACCGCCCAGCGGTGACCCGGCGCGACGTTGTAGATCCGATGGATCACCACCGAGCCACGCGGGTCCGGCTCCACCGACGTGACACCCCTGTACCACCACTCACCCTGCAGAGCCACCGACCGCGCCGCCTGGTCGACGGTCACCGTCATCCGGCTGCCATCCAGGATCACCACGAGCTCGTCGCCGTCGCCCTTCTCCACGACACCGGAGACCGCCAGCGGGGAACGGCCACCCGGGCCGACGTCCAGCAACACGGCCGCGACCACGTCCGGGGAGGCCTCCACCACTCCACGCAGCTCCAACAACTCCGTCATGAGTCCTTCCTACCCGGCGGTGTCCAGTGGCTCCGGCGGGCCACCGTAGGCTCTGGCCATGGCGGAATCACTTCTCGGCCCGGCGGAGATCCGGGAGCTGGCCGCGCGCCTCGGCGTCGCGCCGACCAAGAAGCTCGGCCAGAACTTCCTGCACGACCCCAACACGATCCGGCGGATCGTGGCCGCGGCCGGGCTGCGCCCCGACGACGTGGCGGTCGAGGTCGGCCCCGGGCTCGGCTCGCTGACCCTCGGCCTGGCCGCCTCGGTGCGGCACGTGCACGCCGTGGAGATCGACCCGACACTGGCCAAGGCGCTGCCCGAGACGGTGACCGCGCCGCACCTGACGGTGCACCTGTCGGACGCGCTCCGGATCGGTGGCGACGCCTTCGACCCGGCGCCGACCATGCTCGTGGCGAACCTGCCGTACAACGTGGCCGTGCCCGTGGTCCTGCACCTGCTCGCCGAGCTGCCCTCGCTGCGCGGCGGCCTGGTGATGGTGCAGAAAGAGGTCGCCGACCGGCTCGTCGCCGGGCCCGGCTCGAAGGTGTATGGGGTGCCCTCGGTCAAGCTCGCCTGGTATGCGGAGGCCAAGGCGGCCGGAAAGGTGCCGCCCGCCGTGTTCTGGCCGGTGCCCAACGTGGACTCCGGGCTCGTCGCCTTCACCAAACGGCAGCCACCGGCCGGCGCCGAGCGGGCCGACGTGTTCGCGGTGGTGGACGCGGCGTTCGCCCAGCGCCGCAAGACCCTCCGGGCGGCGCTGGCCGGCTGGGCCGGCGGGCCGGACAGGGCGGAGTCGGTGCTGCGCGCGGCCGGGGTGAGCCCGCAGGCCAGGGGCGAGTCGCTGACCGTCGGCGAGTTCGCCGCGATCGCGGCGGCGGCGAAACTGTCGGTGCCCGGCGGTAAGCTCAGCCCGTCCGGCGCGCAGCCCGAGGAGGTGGACTCATGACCGCGGAGCCGATCGGTCATGCCGAGTGGGCGCTCGACCTGACCAGGCAGCGCCTGGCCAACTTCACTCTCGAGGACGTCCTCAACCTGCCCGATGACGCCCCCCGCGTCGAGCTTCGTGACGGAGTCATGATCTTGGTTCCCTCCCCGACGATCGGCCATCAGACCATCGGGAATCTGTTGTGGCTGTGGTTCCGGCAGAATGCTCCCGGGCAGTTCCTGGCGGCCACCGCGGTCGGCGTGGCGATCAGCGCCCGGGACAGCTTCGAGCCGGATGTGCTCCTGCTCCGCCAGCCGATCGTCAACTCACACCACTACTTCCTGCCGGACCAGGTCGAGATCGCGGTGGAGATCGTCTCTCCCGGGACCAAACGCCGGGACCGGATGGAGAAACCGCCGGGCTACGAGGCCGCAGGCATCCAGCACTTCTGGCGGATCGAGCAGGATCCCCTCCACATCTTCGCCTATGACCTCGTCGACGGCCGCTACGAGCTGGCCGGCGATTCCGGTACGGAGCTGGTGTTGAGCGCGCCCTTCGAGATCAGGCTCCCGATTTCGGACATCACTCCGTGACGGAGGCGTGGGGGCCGGACGACGACGAGCCACGTCCGCATCGGGGCCCCGTCAAGGTGCGTGTGCCGGCGAAGATCAACCTGCACCTCGCCGTCGGCCCGCTGCGACCCGACGGCTATCACGAGCTGAACACCGTCTACCACGCGATCAGCCTGTTCGACGAGCTCACCGCCCGCCGCGGCGACACCCTCACCCTGACCATGGAGGGCGAGGGCACCGGCGAGCTGGAACTCGACGAGAGCAACCTGATCATCAGAGCCGCCCGCGCGCTCGCCGCCCGCGGCCGCGTCCCGGCGTATGCGCGGCTCCACCTGCGCAAGAGCATCCCGCTCGCCGGCGGCCTGGCCGGGGGCAGCGCCGACGCCGCCGCCACCCTCATCGCCTGCGACCTGCTGTGGGGGCTCGGCCTGTCCCGCGAGGAACTGGCCGAGGTCGGCGCACAACTCGGCTCGGACATCCCGTTCCTGCTGCACGGCGGCACCGCCCTGGGCACCGGCCACGGCGAGGCGGTCAGCCCCATCCTGGCCCGCCCGACCACCTGGCACTGGGTGGTGGCGATCGCCGACGGCGGCCTGTCGACCCCCGCGGTCTACCGCGAATTGGACAGATTGCGCGCCACCGACCGCCCGGCCCCGCCCGTGCCGCTCGGCGGTCCCGACCAGCTGATGGCCGCCATGCGCCAGCGCGACCCCGAGATCCTCGGCGCCGCCCTCGGCAACGACCTTCAGGCGGCGGCGCTGTCCCTGCGCCCCCAGCTCGCCGACGTGCTCAAAGCGGGCCACGAGGCCGGCGCGATCGCGGGCATCGTGTCCGGCTCCGGCCCCACCTGTGTGTTCCTCGCCGCCGACGCGGCACACGCCCAGGAGGTGGCGGCCGAGCTCACCGCGGCGAAGGTGTGCCGGGCAGCGGTCACCGCCCGCGGACCACAGCCGGGCGCGCGGGTAATCTAGACGCATCGTGGCCAACATCATCAACCTGGACCGGGTCAGCAAGGGTTATGGAGCTGCCGGTCAGCTGCTCACCGACGTGTCACTCGGGCTGGACGACGACGCCCGCATCGGCATCGTGGGTCTCAACGGCGCAGGTAAATCGACCCTTCTCCGCATGCTCGCCAAATCCGAGGAGCCGGATTCCGGCCGGGTGACCCACCGCCGTGACCTGCGCGTCGCGTCGCTGCCCCAGTCACTCGCCCTCTCCGGCGAGGCGACAGTGCGTGACGTCGTGCTCGGCACCGCCTGGCTGCCGCAGAGCATGGGCGCCGAGCACGAGTGGGCCGGCGACGCCGGCGTCCGCACGATCCTCGACGGCCTCGGCATGGGCTATCTCGGACTGGACACCCCGGTCGGGCCGATGTCCGGTGGCGAGCGCCGCCGCGTCGCCCTGGCCGCGCTCCTCGTCCGCGAGAGCGACCTGCTCATCCTCGACGAGCCCACCAACCACCTCGACGTTGCGGGCGTCGACTGGCTGGCCAAACACCTGCTGACCCGCCGCGGCGCGCTGCTCGTGGTCACCCACGACCGCTGGTTCCTCGACGCCGTCTGCACCATGACCTGGGAGGTCGTGGACGAGCAGGTGCACACCTACGAGGGCGGTTACGCCGCCTGGATCCTGGCGCGCGCCGAGCGCCAGCGGATCGCCGCGTCCATCGAGGCCCGCCGGCAGAACCTCCTGCGCAAGGAGATCGCCTGGCTGCGCCGCGGCCCGCCGGCCCGCACGTCGAAGCCGAAATTCCGCATCGACGCGGCCAACGAGCTGATCGCCGACGTGCCGCCGGTCCGCGACCAGGTCAGTCTGCAACGCCTCGCCACCACCCGGCTCGGCAAACAGGTCTACGACCTCGAGGCGGTCGAGCTCAACGCCGGGCCCAAAACGATCTTCCCGGAGCTGACCTGGCAGGTCGGCCCCGGCGACCGGATCGCGATCCTCGGCGCCAACGGAGCCGGCAAGACCACACTGCTGCGCCTGCTCGCCGGCGTCACCGAGCCGGACGGCGGCCGCCTGGTCACCGGCTCGACGGTCCGGCCCGCCTTCCTCTCCCAGGAGCTCAAGGAGCTACCCGGGCACCTGCGCCTGCTGGAAGCGGTGGAAGAGGTCGCGAAACGGGTGAGACTCGGCGACCGGGAGCTCTCGGCCGGCCAGCTCGCCGAGGTCTTCGGCTTCACCGACAAACGCATCTGGACACCGGTCAGCGACCTGTCCGGTGGCGAGCGCCGGCGACTGCAGATGCTGCGCCTGCTCGCCACCGAGCCCAACGTGCTCCTGCTCGACGAGCCGACGAACGACCTCGACACCGACACCCTCGCCTCCCTCGAGGACCTGCTCGACTCGTGGCCCGGCACGATGGTCGTCGCCAGCCACGACCGATACCTGGTCGAGCGGGTCACCGACAAGGTCTACGGCATGTTCGGCGACGGACGCCTCGTGCACCTGCCCGGCGGCATCGACGAGTATCTTTCTCGCGTCGCCACTCCCGGCACTCCGGCCGTACCGGCGAAGGGGTCTGCGCAAGCGACGCCGGCCGCAAGTGGCCTCTCCGCCGGCGAGCTCCGCCAGGCGAAAAAGGATCTGGCCCGGCTCGAACGACAGATGGAGAAGCTGTCCGACAAAGAGGCCAAGATCAACGAAAGCCTCGCCGTGCACGGCAGCAACTACGACAAACTCATCGAGCTGGAAGCCCAACTCAAGGCCGTCCAGCAGGAGAAGGCCGAAACCGAGGAAGCCTGGCTCGCATTGGCCGAGCAGGTGTCCGAAAGCTGATCAGGGGGGTGTGCCTGCGCCGCTTGTCGGGGATACGCGAGAATCTGCTCGTAGACACCTGACCTTGGAGACGGAACCATGGCGCACACCCCGGTCAATCACCCGCTTCGGCCGATCTACCGGATCGTCGGCTTCGTCGTCGGCGCCTACCTGGTGGCATTCGGCATCATCGGGTTCATCTCGACGTCCGGCGAGGCCTTCACCGGCCCCGGCGCACGCGCCCTCGGCCAGGGCAGCAACGTCCTCTGGTCCATCATCTCGCTCGCCGTCGGCGCACTCGTCCTGCTCGGCACCGCCGTCGGCCGCAACATCGACGTCGCCGTCAATCAATACTTCGGATGGGGCCTGCTCGTCCTCGGCAGCTTCTCGCTCTGCGTGCTGCGCACCGACGAGGTCAACTTCTTCGGGTTCACGATGTCCACCGTCATCGTCACCTACCTGGCCGGCCTCCTCCTGATCACGGTCAGCCTGTACAGCAAGACCGCCCCCCGGTCACAGGCCGGCGCCCCGCGCCAGGTCCGCGAGGGCCGCACCGCCTGACCAGCAGCAACCCCACACGCGCCGGGCCCGCACTCAGCGGCCCCGGCGCGTCTGCAATCCCGGCTTCGGCTCCAGATGCGACAACCCGTTCCACGCCAGATTGACCAGATGCGCGGCAACCATCTCCTTCTTCGGCTTCCGCGCCTCCCGCCACCACTGCCCGACCAGCGCCACCATCCCCACCAGCGCCTGCGAATAGAGCTCGGCGAACCGCGGATCCAGCCCCCGGCTCTTGAACTCCGCACCCAGGATGTGCTCCACCTGATGAGCGACATCATTCATCACACTGGAGAAATTGCCGGACGCCGACAACACCGGCGAATTACGGACCAGCACCTGAAACCCGTGCGGCTCCTCATCGATGTAATCCAGAAGCGCCAGCGCCGCCTGCTCCAACTGCTCCCGCGGATGACCCGCGGTGAGCGCGGCCGTTATCCGATCGAGCAGGGCCCGCACCTCGCGGTCGATGACCACCGCATACAGCCCCTCCTTGCCGCCGAAGTGCTCATAGACGACCGGTTTCGACACCTTGGCCCGAGCCGCCACCTCCTCGACGGTGGTGGCATCGAAACCCCGCTCCGCGAAGAGCTGCCGGCCGACCGTGATCAACTGCTCCCGGCGCTGCGCGGCGGGCATCCGCACCCGTCGTTGCTTTTCATCGATCTCCTGGCGCTCGGTCACCCGGCCATCCTGCCAGGGTTGGCACATTCCGGCGCTTACACCCCGACTCGAAAACGCTCTAACCTCGAACCATGACTACTAGTGATGTGGCAACTAGTCGCCAGGGCGACATGCGGGCCGAGGCGCGGCGGCTCCGGGTTGATCCGGGGCTGTCCCGGTCGCAGCTCATGAAGATCTTCGGCGTCAGCAACGGGACGCTGACCGATTGGCTGCGGGGCATCGAGCCGCCGGAGTGGACCCGGCGGCCCAACGCCAAGGACGAGTTGCGGCGGGAGGCGGTGGATCTGCGCGAGGCGGGCTGGTCGATCAACGACATCGCGGCGAAGCTCGGTGTCGCGAAGTCGACAGCATTCAATTGGGTCGGACACGTGCCGCTTGACCGCGACAGTGAGCGGGCGCGAGAGAAGCGGGCGCTGGCCGAGAAGCGGATCGCGGGCCGATGGGACGACTTCCGGAAACAGCGCGATCAGCAGCAGTCCGACGTCTGGGCCGAGGCAGCGCGTGCCGTGGGTTCTCTGTCGGATCGAGATGTGCTCCTGCTGGGTGCTGTCGCGTATTGGTGCGAGGGCGCGAAGTCCAAGCCGTGGGCACGCCGCGACAACCTGATCTTCATCAACAGCGATCCCGGCCTGCTTGCGCTGTACCTGCGTTTTCTGGAGCTCGGTGGATATCGCGTCGAGGAGTTGGGGTTTCGCGTGAACATTCATGAGACTGCCGATCCGGCGGCCGCCGCTGACTGGTGGGCGGCGGAGTTGGCCGTGCCTCGCGACCGATTCCTGAAGCCGACGATCAAGGCGCATGTCCCTCGGACGCGTCGGCACAACGTCGGGGACGATTACCACGGATGCCTCACGATTACCGTGCCGAAGTGCCGGAGTCTGTACTGGCGGATGGAGGGCGTGATGAAGGCGATCATCCGTGAGGCAACGTCCACTTATGGTGGTGCCGAGGCGAGACGCTAGTCTGTCTTCGGTACCAGTCGGCCGTGGTGTAATTGGCAACACTCTAGGTTTTGGTCCTAGCTTTCCGGGTTCGAGTCCTGGCGGCCGAGCAACTTTTGTGGTAAGAGCGCCTGAGGTTTGCGGGCGGTGGACTGCCGCCCATGCACAAGGTGCCACTGCTAACGATGGAGCTACCGCGTGAGTCAGGCCCCCAGCCGTACCGTTGTCGTCCTCGCCGCCGGTGAGGGCAAGCGGATGAAGTCCGCGACGCCCAAGATGCTGCAGCCCCTGCTCGGGCGCACTCTGCTCGGTCACGTGCTGGCTACCTCGGCGGCGATAAAGACCGACCGGACGGTGGTGGTCGTCGGGCACAAGGCCGACGAGATCACCGCGTTCCTGGCCGAGGTGGCACCGGAGGCGACCCCGGTGCTGCAGGCCCAGCAGAACGGCACGGGGCATGCGGTGCGGATCGCCCTGGAGTCGACGCCCGACCTGACCGGCACCGTGGTGGTGCTCAGCGGCGACGTCCCGCTGCTGCGCCCGGAGACGCTGGAGATGCTGCTGGCCACTCACGAGCGGGCCGGCGCGGCGGCGACGGTGCTGAGCGCCGAGGTGGAGGTGCCGGGCGGGCTGGGCCGGATCGTGCGGGGCGCGGACGGTGGTCTGGAGCGGATCGTCGAGGCGAAGGACGCGTCCGACGAGGAGCGCCGGATCCGTGAGATCAACTCGGGGATCTACGCGTTCGACGCGGTGTTGTTGCGTGAGGCGCTCGGCAAGCTGTCGACGGACAATGCGCAGGGCGAGGAGTATCTGACCGACGTCTTCGGCATTCTGGCCGCTCAGGGCCATCGGGTGGCGATCGAGGTGGCCGAGTCGTGGGTCGAGACGCTGGGCTGCAACGATCGGGCCGAGTTGGCGCAGTTGCGGGTGTTGATGCGTGACCGGGTCAACGGGGCGTGGATGCGGTCGGGTGTGTTGTTGCTGGATCCGGCGACGACCTGGATCGATGTGACGGCCACTCTCGAGCCGGATGCTGTGGTGGATCAGAATTCGCAGATCCTCGGTTCGAGTTCGGTGGCGACGGGTGCGGTCGTGGGGCCGGACACCACGTTGATCGATACGACGGTGGCGGCCGGCGCGACGGTGTTGCGGACGCATGCGATCGGTGCGTCGGTGGGGCCGTCGGCGTCGGTGGGGCCGTTCTCGTTCTTGCGTCCGGGGACTCGTCTGGCGGCGAAGTCGAAGATCGGTGGTTTTGTCGAGGCGAAGAACGCCGAGTTGGGTGAGGGTGCGAAGGTGCCGCACCTGACCTATGTGGGTGACGCGACGATCGGTGCGAAGGCCAATATCGGGGCGGGCACGATTTTCGCCAACTACGACGGTGTGCGGAAGTCGCACACCACTGTCGGTGAGGCCGCGTTCGTCGGGTCGGACTCGGTGCTGGTGGCGCCGGTGGAGATCGGTCCGGGGGCGTATGTGGCGGCCGGTAGCGCTGTCACCAAGGATGTGCCGGCGGGGAGTCTGGGTGTGACGCGTGCTCAGCAGCGCAACATCGAGGGCTGGACGGTCCGTAAGCGGCCGGGCACTGTTTCGGCGGCTGCTGCCGAGGCTGCGGATATCACCTCTGACCAGGAGTGATCCAGTCGGGGTGAGCCATCCCACGCGGGGGCCTCGAAACGTGGCGGTTACGTTGCCGCAAGGGATACTTCACTGCGAACCCACCCCCTAACCACGGGAGCAGCGAGTCGATGGGCAGCATCGTCGCCGAGAACCGTAAGAGTCTGATGCTTTTCTCCGGCCGGGGTTTCCCCGAGCTGGCTGAGGAGATCGGCCAGGTGCTCGGCGTGGCGCCGACGCCGTCGGATTCGTATGAGTTCGCCAACGGGGAGATCTTCGTTCGGTTCAAGGACTCGGTTCGTGGCTCGGACGCGTTCGTCGTCCAGTCGGTGACCGAGGGGGTCAACCGGTGGGTCATGGAGACCCTGATCATGATCGACGCGTTGAAGCGTGGGTCGGCGAAGCGGATCACCGTGGTGTTGCCGTTCTATCCGTATTCGCGGCAGGACAAGAAGCACCGTGGCCGGGAGCCGATCTCGGCTCGTCTGGTGGCTGATCTGCTGAAGACGGCGGGCGCCAACCGGATTCTGACGGTGGATCTGCACACGGCGCAGATCCAGGGGTTCTTCGACGGTCCGGTGGATCACCTGTTCGCGATGGACACGCTGGCCGATTACGTGCAGAAGAAGTATGCGGGCCGGCCGATGACCGTGGTGGCGCCTGATTCGGGCCGGGTGCGGGTGGCTGAGCGGTGGACGGACCGGTTGGGTGGTTGCCCGCTGGCGTTCATCCACAAGACTCGTGATCCGCTGAAGCCGAATCAGGTGGTGGCGAACCGGGTGGTCGGTGAGGTCGAGGGCCGGGTGTGCCTGATCGTCGATGACATGATCGACACGGGTGGGACGATCGCGAAGGCGGCGGACATCCTCTTCCAGGAGGGTGCTGCTGATGTGATCGTGGCCTCGACGCACGCGTTGCTGTCGGATCCGGCGACGGAGCGTTTGAAGAACAGCCGGATCAGTGAGTTGGTGGTGACGAACACGTTGCCGTTGTCTCCGGAGAAGCGTCTCGACAAGATCACTGTGTTGTCGATCGCGCCGTTGCTGGCGCGGGCGATCCGTGAGGTGTTCGACGATGGCTCGGTGACCACTTTGTTCGGTGGTTTGAGCTGACCTGCACGTCTGGTTCCACCCCACCTCACTGATGCAACTTGCATCAGTGAGGTGGTTTTTTCGCAGGCGTCGCGAGCCGGGCGGACCCGCTGACCGATGCACGATCGTGGCAGGTAAGCTAGTGCGGTTGCCACGGCGAGGGTGCTTCGTGGGCTGTTGAGGTTCGCAGCCCGCTCGAGGCGCCGTCATCGACGCGGTGCTCCGGGCCTGTGCCCAGCGCGCCCCCTTGCCCGGCAGCGCCGAAACACCGTTGCCCGAGGCGGCCGCACCGCCGAGGGTCGCCACCGCAGCACTGCCGGATACCGCAGCCGCAGACTTACGCAGCCCGCATCGAAGAGTTTCAGGAGTTTCCCCGTGTCCGAGGTAAAGATCAGCGCCGAGCCCCGCACCGAGTTCGGCAAGGGTGGTGCTCGCCGCACGCGCCGGGCCGGCCTCGTGCCTGCCGTGCTGTACGGCCACGGCGAGAAGCCGCAGCACATCGCTCTGCCGGCCCGTGAGTTCGCGGCCGCCATCCGCCACGGCGGCATCAACCAGATTTTCACCATCGACATCGCCGGCAACTCGGGTGCGACTCTGGCCCTGCCGAAGGCGATCCAGCGTGACCCGATCCGTGACACGTTCGAGCACGTGGACCTGCTCATCGTGAAGCGTGGCGAGAAGATCCAGGTCGACATCCAGGTCACCCTGACCGGTGAGGCCGCCAAGAACACCCTGATCGTCCACGAGTCGAACACGGTTGCCGTGGTCGCCGAGGCGCTGCACCTGCCGTCCGAGCTCGAGGCTTCGATCGAGGGCCTGGAGGCGGGTTCGCACGTCACCGCCGGCGACGTGAAGCTGCCGAAGGGTGTGGAGCTGGCGGTCGACGCCGACACGGTGCTCGCGGTGGTCAACGCGGCGCAGTCGAACGAGGAGGCCCCGGCCGAGGGTGAGACCCCGGCGGAGGGCGAGAGCGCGGAGTAGGTCCGTCTCGCAGCAGCGGTAAGCCAGATATCAGGGAAAGTGCCGGGCGGCACTTTCCCTGATGTGCATGTGGAGGCAGGGGAAGTGAGCGACGAGGCGCCGTGGCTGGTGGTCGGTCTGGGTAATCCGGGCCGGGAGTACGCGGGTAACCGGCACAACGTGGGTTTCATGGTGGCCGATCTGCTGGCGTCGCGGACGGGTGCGAGGTTCGGCCGGGCGAAGCGGGCGCAGACCGAGGTGGCGGAGGGCCGTCTGGGTTTCGGTGGCCCGAAGGTGATTCTGCTCAAGCCGCTGACGTACATGAACCTGTCGGGTGCTCCGGTGGTGTCGCTGGCGCAGTTCTTCAAAGTCCCGGTGGCTCAGGTGATCGCGGTGCATGATGAGCTGGATGTGCCGTTCGGGCAGGTACGGGCGAAACGGGGCGGGGGCGAGGGCGGTCACAACGGGCTCCGCTCGATGTCGAAGTCACTCGCGAGCAAGGAGTATGCGCGGGTGCGGGTCGGCATCGGCCGGCCCCCGGGACGGCAGGAACCGGCCGACTATGTGCTCTCCGACTTCTCCGCGTCGGAGCGCAAGGAGCTGGACTTCCTGGTGGACCGGGCGGCCGACGTGGTGGAAGCGATCGTCGTCGAGGGTGTCGAGTGGGCGCAGAACAAGTACCACGGAAGTTGATCACCCCCTGACGACGCCGTGACGCACTCGCGGCCCGACCGTTGGTCACTCGGACGCACGAATTTCGGTGCGTGGCCGACGTGACGGGGAGGGCTCGAGGATGTCGCAGGACGTGTCCGAGGACCGGGCGGACGCGTTGACCGAACCCACGGCCACCCGGCCGGCGTCGCGTGGCGGGAAAAACAGCAGGTCAGCGGGGGTCAATCGGGGGCCGCAGCGTCCGGCGGAGCGCCGGAGCGGGCGTAACACCCGGATTCCGGTCCCGGCGGCGGGTGTGGAGAATGCCCGGCCGCAGGCGGTACGGGGTGAGCCCGACCGGGCCCGTAATCAGGCGTCGGTGCGGCATGTGTCGCCGGCCCGTAACCGTTCGATGGCGGCGCGCCCGTTTCTGCGGGGCCGTGGCCGGCATGCGGTGTTGTCGCGGCGGCAGGACTGGGAGCGCCGTTATCTGCGGGCGCTCGTGCTGACCGATCTGAGTGCCGGTGTGGTGGCGGGGGCGGGCACGTTCGTCGTCCGTTTCGGGGATGCGGTCACCGTCTGGAACCGGATGTACCTGGTCTGCTCGGCGTTGATGCCGGTGGCGCTGTTGCTGGTCCTGGTGGCGGCGCGGGCCTACGAGCGGCGGTATCTGTTCGTCGGCTCGGACGAGTACCAGCGGGTGCTGCGGGGTGGGGCGGGCCTGATCGGCGGGGCGGCCGTCGTGTCGTACGCCCTGAATCTGGATCTTGCCCGGTCCTATGTCCTGGTGGCCTTCCCGTTGGCGATCGCCGCGATCGTGGTGTTGCGGTTCCTGTTGCGTAAGCGGCTGCATCTGTCGCGGGCGCGGGGCGAGAACCTCCGACGGGTGATCGTGGTCGGTCACGAGCTGTCGGTCATCGGCATCACCCGGCAGTTGCGCCGCGAGCGTTATCACGGGCTGGAGGTGGTGGGCGCGTGTCTGCCGCCGGGCGCCGACGGGATCGGGCTGCCTGATCTGCCGGTCTACGGCTCGTTCGAGGACGTGGCGACCGCGGTGGAGCAGGCGGACGCCGACACGGTGGTGGTGCTGAGCTGCCCGGAGCTGGACGGCGCGTCGGTGCGGAGGCTGGCCTGGCGGCTGGAGCGCGACGAGGTGGACCTGGTGGTGGCGAGTGCGCTCGTCGACGTGGCGGGGGCGCGGACCACGATCCGGCCGTTCGACGGCCTGCCGATGCTGCACGTGGAGCATCCCCGGTTGCACGGCGGGTCGCGGCTGGTCAAGGAGTTGGTGGATCGGCTCGGCGCGTTGCTGCTTCTGATCGTTCTCGGCCCGGTGCTGCTGGCCGTGGCGCTCTGTGTGGGCCTCACGTCACGTGGCCCGGTACTCTTTCGCCAAGTGCGTGTGGGACGCGATGGCCGATTGTTCCGGATCTTCAAGTTCCGCAGCATGTATGTCGACGCCGAGGCCCGGCTTGCCGAGTTGAGGCACCTCAACGAGCACGACGGTGTGCTCTTCAAAATCCGCGACGACCCGCGTGTCACCCCGGTCGGGCGTTGGCTGCGCCGGTTCTCGCTGGACGAGCTGCCGCAGTTGCTGAACGTCCTGTCCGGGCGGATGTCGCTGGTCGGCCCGCGGCCGCCGCTGCCCACCGAGGCGGCCGCCTATGCCGACGACGTGCGGCGCCGGCTGGCCGTCAAGCCGGGGATGACCGGTCTCTGGCAGGTGTCGGGGCGGTCGGACCTCTCCTGGGAGGAGGCGGTCCGGCTCGACCTGCGCTATGTGGAGAACTGGTCGCTGAGCCTGGATCTGGTGATCCTGCTCAGGACGGTGACCGCCGTGGTGCGGTCGTCGGGAGCGTACTGACAGGCGCGTACTGGAGTGAGGGAGCGAGAGATGAGCGAGCAGACGAAGGTGTCGGCACGCATAGCGGGTCCGCGCGACGCCGGTGAGGGCGGGACTCCGCCGGTCAACGACTCCGCCTTCGCTCGCTGGCTGGCCGACCGGGCCGGTCAGGTCCTCCTCCACGTCCGGGCGGAGACCGGGCACGAGGACGGCAAGGCTCTCAAGGCGGCCGGTGACCAGGCCGCGCACGATCTGCTGCGTGCCGAGCTGGCCCGCTGGCGGCCGGCCGACGCCGTGCTCTCCGAGGAGGACGACCACTCCCGGGTCGCGTGGACCGAGGGCGGCAACCGCCCGGACCGGCTGGGCGCCAACCGGGTCTGGATCGTCGATCCGCTGGACGGCACGCGGGAGTTCTCCGAGGAGGGCCGTGACGACTGGGCGGTGCATGTGGCGCTGTGGACGGCCGACTCGTCGGCGCCGGCCCGGCTGACCGCGGGCGCGGTGGCCATGCCGGCCCGGCATTGCACGCTCGCCACCGACCACGCGCCGGCCTATCCGCCGATGCCGCTGGAGTCGGCTACCGGCGGCGCCATCCGGATCGCGGCCAGCCGGACCCGCCCGCCGGCGTTCGTGACCGCGCTCGCCGAGGATCTGGGCGCCGAGCTGGTGCCGATGGGCTCGGCGGGGGTGAAGATCGCCGCGGTGATCAACGGCGAGGCGGACGCGTACGTGCACGCGGGCGGCCAGTACGAGTGGGACTCGGCGGCGCCGGTCGCTGTGGCGTTGGCCACTGGCCTGCACGCATCCCGCGTGGACGGCAGCCCACTGGCCTACAACCAGGCCGATCCGAAGTTGCCTGACCTGGTTGTCTGTCGCAAAGATCTCGCTCCTCGGTTGCTTGCTGCGTTGCAGAGGCATCTTCCGTAACAATGACGTCTGCCCTGCCCGGCCGACACCGGAGAAAGGTCTGGGAGCAGAACCCATGAGCCAGACGAAGCCCTATCGCGTATCGCATCTGGATGCACTCGAAGCGGAGAGCATCTTCATCATGCGTGAGGTGATGGCCGAGTTCGAGCGCCCCGCGCTGCTCTTCTCCGGCGGCAAGGACTCGATCGTGATGCTGCGCCTCGCGGAGAAGGCGTTCGCGCCGGCGCGCATCCCGTTCCCGGTCATGCACGTCGACACCGGCCACAACTTCGCCGAGGTCCTGGAGTATCGGGACAGCCGGGTCGCCACCCTCGGCCTGAACCTGGTGGTCGCCAGCGTGCAGGAGGCGATCGACACCGGCCTGGTCCGCGAGCTGCCGGACGGCACCCGTAACCGGATTCAGACCCCGGTGCTGCTCGCCGCCCAGGAGAAGTACCGGTTCGACGCCCTGTTCGGCGGCGCCCGCCGGGACGAGGAGAAGGCGCGGGCCAAGGAGCGGATGTTCAGCTTCCGCGACGACTTCGGCCAGTGGGATCCGAAGAACCAGCGGCCCGAGCTGTGGGCGCTCTACAACGGCCGGCACCACCCCGGTGAGTCGATCCGGGTGTTCCCGCTGTCCAACTGGACCGAGCTGGACGTCTGGCACTACATCGCCAAGGAGAACATCCCGCTGCCGAGCATCTACTACGCCCACGACCGTGAGGTGGTCGAGCGCAACGGGATGTTCTACGCGGTCAACGAGTTCATCAAGCTGCGTGACGGCGAGACCTCCGAGGTGCGCCGCGTGCGGTACCGGACGGTCGGTGACGCCTCGCAGACCGCGGCCGTGCTCTCCGAGGCGGACACCGTGGAGAAGGTGATCGACGAGGTCGCCGCGACCCGGATCACCGAGCGTGGCGCCACCCGTGGCGACGACAAGGTCAGCGAAGCCGCGATGGAAGACCGTAAGCGAGAGGGTTACTTCTGATGAGCCAGGCAGTTCTCGAGCCTGACGCCGCCTCCTCCCGGGGCATGGACCTGCTGCGGTTCGCCACCGCGGGCAGCGTCGACGACGGCAAGTCCACCCTCATCGGCCGGTTGCTGTATGACACCAAGACGATCTTCGAGGATCAGCTCGAGGCCGTGGAGAGCGCCAGCGCGTCCCGCGGCGACGAGTACACGAACCTCGCGCTGCTCACCGACGGCCTGCGTGCCGAGCGGGAGCAGGGCATCACGATCGATGTGGCATACCGCTACTTCGCCACGCCGCGGCGCAAGTTCATCATCGCCGACACCCCGGGCCACATTCAGTACACCCGCAACATGGTGACCGGCGCGTCCACCGCGGATCTGGCGCTGATCCTGGTCGACGCCCGGAAGGGCCTGGTCGAGCAGTCCCGTCGGCACGCGTTCCTGACCAGCCTGCTGCGGGTGCCGCATCTGGTCCTGTGCGTCAACAAGATGGACCTGGTCGACTGGGACCAGAAGGTGTTCGAGCGGATCGCCGACGAGTTCACCTCGTTCGCCGCGAAGCTGGACGCCCCGGACCTGACGATCATCCCGATCTCCGCGCTCAACGGCGACAACATCGCCTCCCGGTCGGAGAACAGCCCGTGGTATGAGGGCCCGTCGCTGCTGCACCACCTGGAGCACGTGCACATCGCCAGCGACCGCAACCTGGTCGACGTGCGGTTCCCCGTGCAGTACGTGATCCGGCCGCAGTCGACCACGGTCACCGACTATCGCGGCTACGCCGGGCAGGTCGCCTCCGGCATCCTCAAGCCGGGTGACGACGTGATGGTCCTGCCGTCCGGCCTGACCAGCACGATCTCGGCGATCGAGACCGCTGACGGCCCGGTCGACGAGGCGTTCCCGCCGATGTCGGTGACGGTCCGGCTGGCCGACGAGATCGACATCTCGCGCGGTGACATGATCTGCCGCCCGCAGAACAGGCCGGCCGTCGCGCAGGACATCGAGGCGATGGTGTGCTGGATGGACGAGACGGCCCCGCTGCGGGTCGGCGGGAAGTATGCGATCAAGCACACCACCCGGACCGCCCGGACCGTGGTGCGCGGCCTTCAGTACCGGCTCGACGTGAACACGCTGCACCGCGACGAGGCGGCCGGTGAGCTGGGCCTCAACGAGATCGGCCGGGTCAGGCTGCGCACGACCGTGCCGCTGCTCGCCGACGAGTACCGGCGCAACCGCACTACCGGCGGCTTCATCCTGATCGACGAGAGCACCAACCGGACGGTCGGCGCCGGGATCATCATCGAGGCGCGCTGACAAGAGTCAGAGGCGCGTTAAGACAAGAGTCAGAGGTGCGCTGACACAAGAGTCAGAGGCGCGCTGAGAGAGTCAGAGGCGCGCTGAGACAAGAGTCAGAGGCGCGCTGACAGGAGTCATCGGGGTGCGCTGACCAGCGTGGCCCACACGATCTTGCCGGTCTCGGTCGGGACGGCGCCCCACTGGGCGGCGGTCCCGGCCACCGTCCGCAGCCCGCGGCCCCGCTCGTCGAGCGGCAGGTCCGGGCGCGGGCGGGAGACCGGCAGGATCCGCGGCAGACGCGGGTCGCCGTCGGCGACGGACAGTTGCACTCCCGCCCCGCGGCGGCTCACCATCACCCGGATGTCGGTGCCGGCGTGTTCGATCGCGTTGGTGACCAGCTCCGACATGACCAGCCGGCTGCGGTGCAGCAGGTGCACCAGACCCCAGGACAGGCACGCGTCGCTGACCAGGTTGCGGGCCAGGCTCGGCGCCTCCGGGTCGGAGCGCAGCGTCAGGCTCAGCCGCCGGTCGCCCGGGATCCGGCCGGCCAGGGCCACCCGGGCCTGCCGCACCTTGGCGTAGACGGGCAGGAAACGGCCCGCGCCGAGGGCCTGCATGCGGTCGGCGAGCGGCAGGTCGGGTGGCACGCAGAGGGCCAGATGGACCGGCGGGTCGAGGCTCGCCGCGAAGGCCCGGGCGGTCATCCAGGTGGAAGCGCTCTCACTGTGCGGGTCGGACAGTCCGGAGAGGTCCACGATCAGCCCGTCCGGATGCTCGGTGAAGCACCGCCGCAGCGTCACGGACGCGTTCAGGCTGAGCCGGGCGTCCCACGGGCCGCGGACCGTGAGCACGGAGACGGCGGCGTCCTCGGCGGCTTCGGCGCTGACGCTGACACCTCGCTCGGTGTCATCGTGAAGATACGGTGGGCTCAACCCCATGCCGCCACGATAGTCGGGCGCCGTGCGCCGAGTCTCTGGTCTCGCTCCTGCGGGTGATCAGGTGAACGGCCCATCCGGCCCCTCGGATGGGTGGCCGCCGCTCAGCTCTCGTCGTGGCTCGTGGCCTCTTCCAGAGCATGGGTGAGCGGGCCGGTGAGGTCGTCGGCGGGCACCGCGATGTCTTCCGCGTCGCCCTCGGTGGACGTCTGCCGGGTGGCTTCCGGCCCGGTGGCCGCGCCGGCGAAGCCGAACTCGTTGGGTTCGTTCTGCTGCGGGTGCTGTTCGGTCGTCATGGAACCGGGCATACCCGCAGCAGAACCGTCGAAGCGTCAGATCCGGGCCGCGCCGGGGCCCGCGATGGCCACCCAGCTGGTCGGGGCGGTGAAGCCCCGCTGCCGGTAGGCGTCGGCGACCGCGGCGGCGGTGGCGTCGGCACGGTCGGTGTCGATCAGGGCGAGCACGCACCCGCCGAAGCCGCCGCCGGTCATCCGGGCGCCGTACGCCCCCGCCTCGAGCGAGGCCTGCACGGCCACGTCCACCTGGTCCACGGTGATCTCGAAGTCGTCGCGCATGGACGCGTGCGAGGCGGTCAGCAGCGGGCCGATCTCGCGGACCCGCCCGGAGCGCAGCAGCGACACGGTGTCCAGCACCCGCTGGTTCTCGGTGATGATGTGCCGGGCCCGGCGGCGCAGCACGTCGTCGTCGAGCCGTTCCAGGGCCTGCGTCAGCTCGGCGGTGGAGACGTCGCGCAGCGCGGGCACACCGAGGGCGGCGGCCGCCGCCTCACAGCTCTTGCGGCGCTCGCCGTACTCGCCGTCGACGTGCTGGTGCGGCGCGTTGCTGTTGATCACCAGGATGGCCAGGCCCTCGGCGGCCAGGTCGAACGGGATCTGCTCGACCTGATAGGACCGGCAGTCCAGGAACAGCGCCCGGCCGGCGAGGCAGCGGATCGACGCGGACTGGTCGAGGATGCCGGTGGGCGCCCCCACATACACGTTCTCGGCGCGCTGCGCGATCGCCGGCCGACGTTCCGTCGGCACTTCCAGGCCGCCGAGGTCGATCAGGGCGGTGAGCACGGCCGACTCCAGCGCGGCCGAGGAGGACAAACCCGATCCGAGGGGTACGTCCGAAGCGATCGCGATCCGTGCCGGCGGCACCTCGAAGCCCGCGTCCTGCAGGGCCCACACGATCCCGGCGACGTACGCCCCCCAGCCGCTCACCTCACCCGGCTCGGTGACCCCGAACGAGACCGGCTCCGGCGCCAGTGTGGAGCAGACCGACCAGCGGCCGTCCGGCGCCGGGCCGGCCGCCGCCACGGTCCGCTGCGGCAGCGCGAAGGGCAGCACGAAGCCGTCGTTGTAGTCGGTGTGCTCGCCGATCAGGTTGACCCGTCCGGGCGCCGCCCACAGCCCGGCCGGCTCGGTCCCGTACGCCTCGGTGAACGCCCTTTTCGCGGTTTCGCCCACGTTGTTCATGCCACGTGCTTCCGGTAGAAGGTCCAAGCGTCGCCGATCATGTCGTGCAGGGTGTTCTTGCGCGGGGTCCAGCCGAGGTCCTCGCGGGCCCGGTCGGAGGAGGCGACAAGGGTGGCCGGGTCGCCGTCGCGTCGCGCGGCGATCTCGACCGGGATCTCCGCGCCGGTGACCTCGCGGGCCGCCTCGACGACCTGCCGGTTGGAGAACCCGTTGCCGTTGCCCAGGTTGTAGATGCGGTGCTCGCCGGCGACCGTCGCGCCCAAGGCCAGCAGGTGCGCCCGGGCCAGGTCCTCCACGTGGATGTAGTCGCGCACGCAGGTGCCGTCCACGGTCGGGTAGTCGTCGCCGAACAGCTGCAGCTTCTCCCGCTTGCCGGCGGCCACCTGGAGGGTGATCGGGATCAGGTGCGTCTCCGGGTCGTGGCGCTCGCCGATCTCGTGGTCCTCGGCGATGTAGGCGCCCGCCACGTTGAAGTAGCGCAGCGAGACCGCGGCCAGGCCGTGCGCGAACGCCTCCGAGGTCAGCGCCAGGTCGAAGGTGAGTTTCGTCGACCCGTACGTGCTGGTCGGGGCTTTGATCGCGGACTCGGTGATGGGCAGCTCGACCGGGTTGCCGTAGACGGCGGCGGTGGACGAGAAGATCACCCGCGGTACCTTCGCGGCGCGGATCGTGTCGAGGAGGGCCAGCGACTTCACCACGTTCTCGTGCCAGTAGAGCTCCGGCTTGGCCATCGACTCACCGGCCGCGATCAGGCCGGCGAAGTGCAGCACCGCGTCGAAGCCGGCGTCCGGGGTGAGGACCTGGGCGGCGTCGGCGATGTCGGCCTGCACGAAGGTGGCGTCCGGCGCCACCGCCTCGCGGAACCCCGTACGCAGGTTGTCGAGCACGACCACCTCGTGGCCCGCGTCCAGCAGTAGCCTGCTGGTCACACTGCCGACGTACCCGGCGCCGCCGGTGACGAGCAATTTCACGACTGTGGCCCTTTCTCTGTGCGGACGATCCTAGAATTCCCCAGAAACGATCAAAGGTCAACAGGTTCGAACATCGGCGTGACCCGGCAGGGGATTCGCCGATCCCGGGCCGAGGCTGACACAATGGCGCCCATGTCCGACGTTGCCCGCCGCCCGCGAGTGCTCTCCGGCATCCAGCCGACCGCCGATTCCTTCCACCTCGGCAACTACCTGGGCGCGGTGCGCAACTGGGTGGCCATGCAGCACACGCACGACGCGTTCTACTGCGTGGTCGACCTGCACGCCATCACCATGGGACACGATCCGAAGATCCTTCGTAACCGAAGCCGGATTTCCGCCGCGCAGTTGCTGGCCGTCGGGCTCGACCCGGAGCAGTGCACGCTCTTCGTCCAGTCCCACGTGCCCGAGCACGCGCAGCTCGGCTGGGTGCTCAGCTGCATCACCGGGTTCGGCGAGGCCGGCCGGATGGTCCAGTTCAAGGACAAGGCGTCCAAGGCCGGGCAGGACAGCACGACCGTGGGGCTGTTCTCCTACCCGATCCTGCAGGCCGCCGACATCCTGCTCTACCAGGCCGACCAGGTCCCGGTCGGCGAGGACCAGCGGCAGCACCTGGAGCTCACCCGCGACCTGGCCCAGCGGTTCAACACCCGGTTCGGCAAGACCTTCACCATGCCTTCGCCGTACATCGTGAAGGACACCGCGAAGATCTTCGACCTGCAGGACCCGACGATCAAGATGTCGAAATCGGCCTCCTCGCCGAACGGCATCATCGAGCTGCTGGAGGATCCGGCGCGCTCGGCCAAGAAGATCAAGTCGGCGGTCACCGACACCGGGCGCGACATCCTCTACGACGAGGAGAACAAGCCGGGCGTCAGCAACCTGCTGACCATCTACGCGGCGCTGACCAACCGGGCCATCGACGAGCTGCTCGAGGCGTATGAGGGCCGGGGTTACGGCGACCTCAAGAAGGACCTGGCCGAGGTGCTGGTCGAGTTCGTCAAGCCGATCCAGGAGCGCACCAAGCTCTACCTCGACGACCCGGCCCAGCTCGACAAGGTGCTCGCGGTCGGCGCCGAGAAAGCTCGTGCCGTCTCCGCGGTGACACTCGCCCGGGCGTACCGGAACGTGGGTTTCCTCAGCCCCGCCCGCGAAGCCTGACCGGGATGACCCAGCCGGGCATCACCCGTATCGGCGTGGCGATCGACATCCCCGAGCCGTGGGGGTCGGCGCTGACCCGCCGGCGTGCGGAGGCCGGCGATCCGCAGGCCGCCTGGACGCCGGCGCACGTCACGCTCCTCGGCCCGACCGAGGTCGCGGCCGACGCGCTGCCGGCGATCGAGAAGCATCTGGAGTCGGTCGCGTCGGCCCAGCAGCCGTTCACCGTCCACCTGCGGGGGACCGGCACGTTCCGGCCGATCACCGAGGTGGTGTTCGTGACGCTGGCCCAGGGGATCAGCGAGTGCGAGCTGCTGGCCGAGGCGATCACCCGCTCGGAGGACGTCAACCGGGACACCCGGTTTCCGTATCATCCGCACGTCACCGTGGCGCAGGACGTGCCGCCGGAGGCGCTGGACGCGGTCTTCGAGGATCTGGCCGATTTCTCGGCCCGTTTCGAGGTCGCCGCGTTCACCCTGTTCTCCCACGGCGGCGAGGGACCCTGGCGGCCACGCCGGGACTTCCCACTCGGAAGCTGACGTGTCCGATACGGTCGGCCGGTGAATCCGATCGACCGGGCCTATGACGCGACCGCGGCCCGGATCCTGGCGGTGCGCTACCGGTCGCCCTACTTCGACCACTTCTGCCGGGCGATCCTGCGCTACGAGAGCGTCCAGGGTGGCCGATTGGCCGCGGCCATCGCCTACTACGGCTTCTTCGCCGTCTTCGCGCTGCTGCTGATCGGATACTCGATCTTCGGCTGGCTGCTGACTGCCAATGTGGAGCTGCTCGATCTGGTCCGTGACTTCCTCCACCAGAACCTGCCGTTCCTCGACATCCAGGCGATCCTGGAGAGCAAGGCCAGCGTCGGCATCGTCGGCCTGATCGGCCTCACCTTCACCGGCATCGGCTGGGTCGAGGCGATCCGGTCGTCGCAGCGGCTGATCTGGCGGGTGCGCGAGCAGCCCGGATACATCGGTGTCCGCCAGGCCGTCGACCTGCTGGTGCTGGTCGGCCTGCTGCTCCTGCTGGCCCTCTCCCAGCTCGCCGTCTACGGGCTGGAGACGTTGCTGCACTGGCTGGCCGGCGGCGGGTTCGCCACCACCCTGTCGGTGGTGAGCTGGGTGCTCACGCTCGCGGTCAACATGCTGCTGGCGGCGGCGCTGCTGGCGGCCGTGCCCCGGCTGCGGATGACGGCCCGCCGGATGACGCCGCCGGTGCTCCAGGTGGGCATCGGGATCATGCTGCTCAACACGGTGGGCAAGTCGTTCGTCGGCCTGGTGGAGCGCAATCCGGCGTACGGCCTGGTCGGTTCCGCCGTCGGCGCGCTGGTCTACCTCTACGTCTTCAACCAGTTGCTGCTCTTCGGCGCGTCCTGGGCGGCGACCAGCCCGCACGGCCGGGTGGTCGATCTGTCAGCTGACGACAAGACCGCCCCCGTGGGGCAAAACATCTGGATCCGGCACGACCGCCCGCGATGATGGGCCGATGGGCACCCTCGTGACGTTGCACCTGCCACCCGGCTCGCCGATCGCCGAGCAGCCGTGGGTCATCACCTTCGGCGCGCTGGACGACTCGGAGGACTGGGAGCCGATCGTCTGCGGGCCGTACGAGCACCAGCACGCGCTCGCGCTGGCCCGGGCAGTGGTGATCGACGACGACCTGATGGCGGTGGTGGAGCCGATGCTGCCGCTGGACGGCGTGGACGCGATCCGCAAGGAGATCGACCTGGTGCGGGCCGCCGCCGAGGACCCGGACGTGGAGGACTTCGAGCCACTGGAGGCCCAGGAGTACCCGGGGGAGCCGCCGGAGCCCGCCGAGGTGCTGGCCGGCTGGCGGCGGATAGCCGGGAAACTGACCGCCTGACCGCACTGGGATACTGGCCCCGTGGTGATCAACAAGCGCTGGGCGGCGTTCCTGATCGGGGTCGGCGTGTGGACCTGGGTCATCTGGCCCCGGTTCGGGCTGGCGATCTGGAAGGACGACCGCTCCTTCGACGGCTCGGCCCCGACCTCGTTCCTGTGGGTGCACGCCGTCCTGATCGTCGCGTCACTCGCCATCGGGACGACCGTCGGTGTGCTCGGCGTACGGGCATGGCGCCGCGCTGAACGTTAACTCAGTGTTTCCTGTCACGGGAGCAATTCCCTCCTGAACCAGCCGAAAGCGACGCGCCACCACCAGGGTGATTGCGGCGGTATAACGGTGCGCCAACAGTCCGTACCGATGTCCGGTCTCGGTCCTGGCCCGGAGATACGCTCCCGACCGAGATTCACCCGAGTAACAGGACCTCGGTGTGCACCGGAAGGAGGGCGTCTTGCGCCCAGTACGTGGGAACCGGATCGTGGCGATTCTCGCGGCAGGTGGGCTGACGCTCGCTGCCGCCGCCTGTGGCGAGGCGCCGAAGGAGAGCACGCCGGGCTCCAGCACCAGCGCCGCGGCCGCCTACAAGGCCTGCATGGTCACCGACACGGGTGGCATCGACGACAAGTCGTTCAACGCCTCCGCGTGGGCCGGCATCCAGGCCGCCCAGAAGGAAGCCACCAACGTCGACCCGAAGTACGTGGCGTCCTCCTCCGAGGCCGACTACGAGCCCGGTCTGCGCAACTACGTCTCGCAGGGCTGCAACTTCATCCTCGCGGTCGGCGGCCTGATGGGCACTGCCACCACCAAGGTCGCGAAGGAGAGCAGCAAGTCGCAGTTCGCCATCGTCGACAGCGGCAGCGAGAGCCCCAACGTCTACCCGATGCAGTTCGCCACCCAGCAGGCCGCGTTCCTCGCCGGCTACCTGGCCGCGGGCTACTCCAAGACCGGCAAGGTCGGCACCTACGGCGGCCTGAAGATCCCGCCGGTCACCATCTTCATGGACGGCTTCGCCGACGGTGTCGCGCACTACAACACCGCCAAGGGCAAGAACGTCCAGGTCCTCGGCTGGGACAAGAAGGCGCAGAACGGCAGCTTCGCCGAGAACTTCGGCGACCAGAACAAGGGCAAGAGCATCACCCAGACCCTGGTCTCCCAGGGCGCCGACGTGATCATGCCGGTCGCCGGCGGCACCGGTCTGGGCACCGCCGCGGTCGCCAAGGACTCCGCCGGCAAGGTCGCGGTCATCTGGGTCGACCAGGACGGCTGCACCAGCGCGGCGCAGTACTGTGACGTGTTCCTGAGCACCGTGATCAAGAACATCGAGGAGGCCGTCAAGGAGGCCGTCGTCAAGGGCGCCAAGGGCGAGACCCTGTCGGCGACCCCGGGCTACGTCGGTGACCTGTCGAACAACGGCGTCTCGATCGCCGAGTTCCACAGCTTCGACAGCAAGGTCGACGCCACCCTGAAGTCCGAGCTCGAGAAGCTGAAGGCGGACATCATCGCCGGGACCGTGAAGGTCGAGTCGGCCAGCGCGCCGAAGTGACCTTCGAGTAGGTAACATCTGGCCGCCGCCGGCCGCGGTTCACACCGTGGCCGAGCGGCGGCTCGCATTAGATCCGTCAACAGTCCACCAGGACCAGCTACCCGACGTCGGGAGATTCCGCTGAAACTGGAATTGCGCGGCATCACCAAGCGCTTCGGCGACCTGGTGGCCAACGACCACATCGACATCACGGTCGAGCCCGGTGAGGTTCACGCCCTGCTCGGCGAGAACGGCGCCGGCAAGTCGACGCTGATGAACCAGCTCTACGGCCTGCTCCACCCGGACGAGGGCCAGATCCTCGTCAACGACGAGCCGGTCGTCTTCAACAGCCCCCGCGACGCCATCGCCGCCGGCATCGGCATGGTGCACCAGCACTTCATGCTGGTGCCCGTCTTCACCGTGGCGGAGAACATCGCGCTCGGCGCCGAGGAGACCCGCGGCGGGCCGCTCGGCTGGCTCGACCGCCGCCGGTCCCGCCGGGACGTCATCGACACCTCCACCAAGTACGGCCTGCCCGTCGACCCGGACGCCCTGGTCGAGGACCTGCCGGTCGGCGCGCAGCAGCGTGTCGAGATCGTCAAGGCGCTGACCCGCGAGGTCGACCTGCTGATCCTGGACGAGCCGACCGCGGTGCTCACCCCGCAGGAGACCGAGGAGCTGCTCGCCGTCATGCGGTCGCTGACCGCGATGGGCAAGTCGATCGTCTTCATCACCCACAAACTCAAAGAGGTCAAGGCGATCGCCGACCGGATCACCGTGGTCCGCCGCGGCAAGATCGTCGGTACCGCCAGCCCCGACACCAGCGAGGACGAGCTGGCCGCCCTGATGGTCGGCCGCGCCGTGAGCCTCGAGGTGCAGAAGACGCCGGCCGAGCCGGGCGCCGGAGTCCTGAAGATCGACGGCCTGGTGGTCGACGACGACCGGGGGATCCGCGCGGTCGACGGCGTCGACCTGGAGGTCCGGGCCGGCGAGGTGCTCGGCATCGCGGGCGTCCAGGGCAACGGCCAGACCGAGCTGGTCGAGGCCGTGATGGGCCTGCGCGAGGTGCGCGCCGGGTCGGTCCGCCTGGAGGGCGACGACCTGATCGGCCTGAGCACCAAGAAGATCCTGCGCTCCGGCGTCGGCTACGTCCCCGAGGACCGCAGCCACGACGGCGTCGTCAAGGAGTTCTCGGTCGCGGAGAACCTCATCCTGGACATGTACGACAGCGCGCCGTACGGCAACGCCTTCCGCATCGACGGCGGCAAGGTCGGCGGCAACGCCCAGGAGCGGATCGAGCAATTCGACATCCGCTGCCAGTCGGCGGACACCCTGGTCGGCACCCTGTCCGGCGGCAACCAGCAGAAGGTCGTGGTGGCCCGGGAGATGTCCCGCCCGCTGCGCCTGTTCATCGCGTCGCAGCCCACCCGTGGTGTGGACGTCGGCTCGATCGAGTTCATCCACAAGCAGATCGTGCACGAGCGTGACCAGGGCACCGCGGTCCTCGTCGTCTCCAGCGAGCTGGACGAGGTGGTCGGCCTCGCGGACCGGATCGCGGTGATGTACCGCGGCCGCATCCTGGCCATCGTCTCGCCGGACACCCCGCGCGAGGAACTGGGTCTGCTGATGGCCGGCATCACCGGCGCACCGGCGGAGGGGGAGAAGTGACCGCCGAGACGAACACCGAGGCGCCGAAGAAGCCGGCGCCCGCCGATCAGGAGAGCTTCCTGAGCGTGTTCACCCGCAACCTCTGGTCGTCGAACAACGTCCTGATCACCACCCTGTCGATCGTGCTGGCCGTGGTCATCGGCGCGGTCCTGATCGTGGTCTCGGACGCGGACGTGCTGGCCAAGTTCGGCTACTTCACCGCCCGGCCGTCGGACGCGCTGACCGCCAGCTGGACGCTGATCAGCGAGGCGTACGCCGACCTGCTCAAGGGCGCCTTCGGTGACCCGGCCGTCTTCCAGGCGTGGTTCAACGGCACCGCCACCTGGCAGGAGGCGTTCGCGCCGCTGTCCGAGACGCTCACCTACGCCGCGCCGCTGGTCTTCACCGGCCTGTCCGTCGCGCTGGCCTTCCGGGGCGGCCTGTTCAACATCGGCGCCCAGGGCCAGGCGGTGCTCGGCTGCATCGTGGCGGCCGTCGCCGGGTTCACGTTCGGTCTGCCGATCGTGCTCAACCTGATCGTCGCGCTGCTCGCCGGCATCGTCGGCGGCGCGCTCTGGGGCTTCGTCCCCGGCCTGCTCAAGGCACGCACCGGCGCGCACGAGGTGATCACCACGATCATGCTCAACTACACCGCCGCGCTGTTCCTGTCCTGGCTGGTCATCCAGAAGGGCGTGCAGGCGCCGGGCCGGACCGACGCGATCAGCAAGTCCGTCGCCGAGTCGGCCCAGCTGCCGTCGCCCGGCGGCATCCTGCGGGTGCACCTCGGCATCCTGATCGCGGTGCTGGTCACCTTCGGTGTGGCCTGGCTGCTGAAGCGGTCGGCGTTCGGCTTCGAGATCCGCGCGGTGGGCGCCAACCCGCACGCCGCGCAGACCGCCGGCATCAGCGTGGGCAAGACCTACGTGCTGCTGATGGCGGTCGCCGGAGGCCTGGCCGGGCTCGGCGGCGCGACCCAGGTGCTGGGTACGGCGTACGCGCTGACCCCGGCGGTGGCCGGCAACATCGGCTTCGACGGCCTGCTCGTCGCGCTGCTGGGCCGCAACCGTCCGTGGGGCACCTTCTTCGCCGCGTTGCTGTTCGGTGCGCTGCGGGCCGGTGGCAACCGGATCCAGTCGTACGCGGGCATCTCGCTGGAGCTCGTCACCGTGCTCCAGGCGCTCATCGTCATCTTCATCGCCGCCCCCGCCGTGGTGAAGGCGATCTTCCGTCTGCGCGCCGCCCGGAACACCGCGGCCGGCGTCTCCCTGGCGAAGGGCTGAGGACATGTCGACCGCGACTGTGGAAGAGCTGACCGAGGTCGCCGCGCCGGAGCCGTTCTGGTCCCGGCAGCGCCGTCTCGGCCTGGCCCTCGTCCTGATCGGCCTGCTGGCCGCCGCCGTGTTCGGCTCCCTCGCGCCGAGTGAGGACGCCCGGTTCACCCTGAGCGAGGACGCCGAGGGCGCCGCGCTCTCCATCAACGGCCAGTTCGGCGCGGTGCTCTTCGGGCTCCTCGCGCTGGCGGCCGGCGGGGCGATGCTGGCCGGGCTGGCCCGCCGCCGCTCCAACGTGCTGCTCAGCCTGGGCATCCTGGCCTTCGTGCTGTCCTTCCTGTGCTGGCAGGTGGCGGGCAACTTCATGCCGCTGGTGGACACCACCGAGGGCACCCTCCAGCTGGCGCTTCCGCTGATCCTCGGCGCGCTCGCCGGGGTGCTCGGCGAGCGGTCCGGAGTGGTGAACGTGGCGATCGAGGGCCAGTTCCTGATGGGCGCCTTCGCCGGCGCCCTGGTCGGCACCATGGCGACAAGCGTCTGGGTCGGCCTGATCAGCGCGGCGCTCGGTGGCGTGATCATCGCCGCGATCCTGGCCGTGCTGTCGATCCGCTACCTGGTCGACCAGACGGTCGTCGGCATGGTGCTGAACCTGTTCGCGCTCGGCATCACCGGCTTCCTCTACGAGCGCCTGATGCAGCCCGACGCGCAGACCTACAACACCCCGCCGCAGATGCCCGAGTGGCGGATCCCCGCGCTGGCCGACATCCCGGTCGTCGGCCCGGTGCTGTTCCAGGCGAACCTGCTGGTCTGGGTCGCGCTCGCGCTGGTCGTGGTCATCCACTTCGGGCTCAGCCGGACCCGGTGGGGCCTGCGGACCCGGGCCGTCGGCGAGCACCCGACCGCGGCCGACACGGTCGGCATCCGGGTACGCGGTCTGCGCTACCTGAACGTGCTGCTCGGCGGCGTGGTGGCGGGCATCGGCGGGGCCTACTTCACGCTGGTGGCGACCGGCAACTTCACCAAGAACATGACCGCGGGCGCCGGCTTCATCGCCCTGGCGGCGCTCATCTTCGGCCGGTACACGCCGTTCGGCGCGCTCGGTGCGGCGCTGTTCTTCGGTTTCGCCCAGAAGCTGGCGACCTACCTGAGCGCCATCGAGAGCCCGGTGCCCAGCCAGTTCCTCAACATGCTGCCCTACCTGGCGACGCTCATCGCGGTGGCGGGACTGGTCGGCCGCGTCCGCGCTCCGGCGGCGGACGGGGTGCCGTACATCAAGGGTTGAGAAAGAAGCGCGACGCCGTGCCGCCCGGAACCGGGCCGCACGGCGTCCGCGACCGCCCGCTCCCGGGTCCAGGGAATTTTCGAGTTTTCACCACTGGCCGGCCGCCGGTGGGTGTGTGGTGAAGCCTGGCAGGGATTCCGTCACTGCGGGAGCGCATGACGACACCACCCCGGGCTACGGCAGAATC
This sequence comes from Actinoplanes philippinensis, assembly GCF_900113015.1. Taxonomy (GTDB): domain Bacteria; phylum Actinomycetota; class Actinomycetes; order Mycobacteriales; family Micromonosporaceae; genus Actinoplanes; species Actinoplanes philippinensis. The sequence goes on along the minus strand of NZ_FONV01000011.1, from coordinate 443,664 downwards.
GGGAGTCATGGAGATCGACTGGGCGGCCCTGCGCGCGGCCGCCATCGAGACGATGCGCCGGGCCTACGCGCCGGTCTCGGACTTCCCGGTCGGCGTGGCCGGCCTGGTCGACGACGGCCGGATGGTGGTCGGCTGCAACGTGGAAAACGCCTCACTCGGCATGACACTGTGCGCCGAGTGCGGTCTGGTCAGCTCACTGCATGCCACGGGCGGCGGCCGGCTGGTGGCGATCTCCTGCGTGGACGCGACCGGCGCCCCACTGATGCCGTGCGGCCGCTGCCGTCAGCTGCTCTGGGAGCACGGCGGTCCCGAGTTGCTCGTCGAGGCGGTGCCCCGGCCGTTGCGGATGACCGAGCTGCTGCCGCACGCGTTCGGCTACGAGGACATGGAGCGGGTGACCGGCCCGGTCGGCGCCGCCGACGTCCCGGCCGATCTGGCGAAGTGGCGGGGCCGGGGGACGGTCTTCGTGCACCCGGACATCTCCGGCGGCACGACGATCTGGACGGGCTATTGGGAGCGGTCGTCCGGCGAGCCGGGCTCGACCGAGGAGAAAGGCATCCTGGAGGAGGGACCGAACCTGCCCACGACGGCCGCCGCGGTGGCCTGGGGCCTGGTCCGTACTCCGCGGGTCGTGGTGGTGGATGCCGAGGGCGGCCTGTCCTGGGCCGGCGAGGGAGAGGCCCCGGAGGGCATCCCGCAGCGTTGGGAAGAGGAAAAACCGTGAGTGCATTCGCAGCGGTGGACGTGATCCGGGCCAAACGGGACGGTCACGTGCTCACCGACGCCCAGATCGACTGGGTGGTCGACGCCTACACCCGGGGCGTGGTCGCCGACGAGCAGATGTCGGCGCTGGCGATGGCGATCCTGCTGCGCGGCATGACCCCCGCCGAGATCGCCCGCTGGACCGCCGCGATGATCGCCAGCGGCGAGCGGCTCGACCTCTCCTCGGTGACCCGGCCGACCGCCGACAAGCACTCCACCGGCGGCGTCGGTGACAAGATCACCCTGCCGCTCACCCCGCTGGTCGCCGCGTGCGGCGTGGCCGTGCCGCAGCTGTCCGGCCGGGGCCTCGGCCACACCGGCGGCACCCTGGACAAGCTGGAGTCGATCGCCGGCTGGCAGGCCCGGATCAGCAATGACCAGTTCAAGAGCCAGCTGCAGGAGATCGGCGCGGTCATCTGCGCGGCCGGCGAGGGCCTGGCCCCGGCCGACCGCAAGCTGTACGCGTTGCGCGACGTCACCGGCACGGTCGAAGCGATTCCGCTGATCGCCAGCTCGATCATGAGCAAGAAGATCGCCGAGGGCACCGGCGCGCTGGTCCTGGACGTCAAGGTCGGCACCGGCGCGTTCATGAAGGACCTGGCCACCGCGCAGGAGCTGGCCCGCACCATGGTCCAGCTGGGCAAGGACAGCGGCGTCACCACCGTCGCCCTGCTGACCGACATGAGCACCCCGCTGGGCCTGGCCATCGGCAACGCCAACGAGGTCGCCGAGTCGGTCGAGGTGCTGGCCGGCGGTGGACCGTCCGATGTGGTGGAACTCACCCTGGCACTGGCCCGGGAGATGCTGGCCGCCGCCGGTGTGGACGCCGATCCGGAGAAGGTGCTGGCCGGCGGCCAGGCGATGGACACCTGGCGGGCGATGATCCGGGCGCAGGGCGGCGATCCGGACGCGCCACTGCCGACGGCCGCGCACACCGAGCTGCTGCGCGCCACCGAGGACGGCGTGGTGACCTCGATCGACGCGTACGGGGTGGGCATCGCCGCCTGGCGTCTCGGCGCCGGGCGCGCCCGTAAGGAGGACCCGGTCAGCTTCGGCGCCGGGGTGCAGCTGCGGGTCCGCCCGGGCGACCGGGTCAGCGCCGGTGACGTGCTCCTGGAGCTGCGCGCCGACGACGAGGCCCGGATCCCGGCGGCCCGCGAGGACGCCGCCGGCGCGATCGTGGTCGGCGCCGCGCCACCCGCCTCTTCCCCGCTCCTGCTCGACCGCATAGCCTGAGCCGCCATGCAGAAGGCCGCCCCCGACCCCCGCGCGGTCCGCGAGGCAAGTCTCGACGAGCTCGCCCGACTCGGCCTGCCCCTGCCCCCGCTGGCGTTTCCGCTGGTCTGGGAGGCGGGTGACACCGTCGAGCTGCGCCCCACCGCGGAGCTGGAAGCCCGCGCCTCGGTGCTGCACGTCGTCGTCGCCCGCTGCTTCGGCATGCCCACCGAGGCCGCGATGAGCTGGCTGCTCGGCTCCCACCTGGTCGAGCAGGTCACCCCGCCGGAGTGGCAGTTCGTGATCGGCGCGAAAGGCGACCACCGCTCCTTCGTGCTGCACCACGACGCCGTCTTCGCGCTGGCCTGGCTGCTGGGCCTGAGCCGGCACCTGGATCCCACCGTGGCGCCCGACGACCGGATGATGGCCCAGATGCCGGACCTGCCGGCGGGGGAGAGCTTCACCAGCTGGCGGTCCCGGTCGCTGGTCGCGGTCCGGGACCCGATCGAGGCCGCGGTCCTGCTCGACCTCTACTACTGCCTGGACTGGGCCTACCAGGAGGCGGAGCAGAGCGGCCGGCCGCTGCCCGGTGAGGTGGACAGCAACGCGATCGGCCAGCGCCGGTGGGCTCTCGAGTGGGCGGTGGTCTTCAAAGGGCCGTACCACGACGATCCCCCCGAGTGGGAGGAGGTCGACCTCTCCGTCTAGCGGCGCGGCCGGTATGCCGCCACGTCGACGGCGGCCGTCACGGTCAGGTCGCGGGTGGGCAGATCGTCCGCGGGCACGTGCCGGGCGCTGGGCGTCATCCCGATCAGCGTCCGGGCCTCGGCCGCGGTCAGCCTCAGCTCGCGGCGCAGGGTGACGCTCGTGTCGAGCGTGAAGTGCTCGCCCAGGCTGCCGCTGACCCGCGCGGCCTTGTCCGGATCGACCTGGATCAGCCCGTGCGCGGTGATCAGCTCGGCCAGATGGTCGGCGGCCGGGGTGACCACCAGCAGGACGCCGCCGGGCCGCAGCACCCGGTGGAACTCGGGGCCGTTGCGGGGCGCGAAGACGTCGAGGATCACGCTCGCCGTGGCGTCGGCGACCGGCAGCGGCCGCCACAGGTCGGTGAGCACCGCCGCGGCCCGTGGATGCGCCCGTGCGGCCCGCCGCAGCGCCGGCTTGGACACGTCCAGGCCCAGCCCGGTCGCGCCCGGAGCGGCGTCCAGGAACCGGGCCAGGTAGTCGCCGGTCCCGGTGCCGGCGTCGAGCACCAGCCCGTCCGCCGGATGTCTCGCCAGCTCCTCGGCGATGAACGAGTAGTGCCCGGCGGCCAGGAAATCGGCCCGGTCGGCCACCATCTCGGCGCTGTCACCGACGTGCGGCAGACGCCCGGCGCTGAGGTCGGCGTACCCCTGACGGGCCATGTCGAAGCTGTGCCGCCGCGGGCAGCGCAGCACCCGGTCCTGGCGGGCGAGTGGCTCCCGGCACACCGGGCATCGCAGATACGGAATAGCTCCGTCGATCATCGAGCGCTTCCCTCTAGGCTCTTCTGATGGCTGGCATCGCACACTCCGACATCATCAAGGCCCCGAAAGTCCTGCTGCACGACCACCTGGACGGTGGACTGCGGCCGGCCACCATCGTCGAGCTGGCCGAGAAGGCCGGACATGAGCTGCCCTCCACTGATCCGGAACGGCTCGGCGAGTGGTTCGTCGCCGCCGCCGACTCCGGCTCGCTGGAACGGTACCTGGAGACCTTCGCCCACACCGTCGCGGTGATGCAGACCGAGGAGGGCCTGCACCGGGTCGCCAAGGAGTGCGCCCTCGACCTGGCCGCCGACGGCGTCGTCTACGCCGAGATCCGGTATGCCCCGGAGCAGCACCTGCAGCGTGGTCTCACCCTGGACCGGGTCGTCGAGGTGGTGCACGCCGGGTTCCGGGAGGGCTGCGCCGAGGCGGCGGCGAAGGGCACGCCCATCCGGATCGGCACCCTGCTCACCGCGATGCGGCACGCCGCCCGGTCGCAGGAGATCGCCGAACTGGCGGTTCGCTACCGGGACAGCGGCGTGGTCGGTTTCGACATCGCCGGGGCCGAGGCCGGGTTCCCGCCCACCCGGCACCTGGACGCCTTCGAGTACCTGCAGCGGGAGAACTTCCACTTCACCATCCACGCCGGCGAGGCCTTCGGCCTGCCGTCGATCTGGCAGGCGATCCAGTGGTGCGGCGCGGACCGGCTGGGTCATGGGGTACGCCTCGTCGACGACATCACGGTCACCGCGGACGGTCCGAGCGCCCCGTCGATCACCGGGGGCACCCAGGCGGCGCCGCCGGTGCTGGGCCGTCTCGCCGCCTACGTCCGGGACAAGCGGATCCCGCTGGAGCTGTGCCCGTCGTCGAACGTCCAGACCGGCGCCGCCGCGTCGATCTCCGAGCACCCGATCAAGCTGCTGCACGATCTCCGGTTCCGGGTCACCGTCAACACCGACAACCGGCTGATGAGCGGCACGTCGATGTCACGGGAGATGACGCTGTTGTCGGAGGCGTTCGGCTGGGGCTGGATGGAGTTCCAGTGGCTGACCATCAACGCCATGAAGTCCGCGTTCATCCCGTACGACGAGCGCCTGGTCCTCATCAACGAGGTGATCAAGCCGGCGTACGCCAAACTCCTCGCTTGAACTGCTCCTATATCGGGTCATAACCGGATACGGACGAACGTACGTCAAAAGAAATCGACCGCGAGATTCTGAAGCTCCGCCGTTCGGCTAGACTGCCGCCTGCAAACTCGGCATACTCTGGCACCTTGCCTTGCCGAAAGCTGGGAACCGCGTCATCGTCAGGTGTATCGCGATCGACTACGATCGGGACCCGATCGGCCAGCACCCACCCCCCAACGCTGCGTCGATCAACAAAGTGACCTTGAGAGATGTGCTGCTCCACAGGTAGTGATATTGAGACCGGCGATGTCCAACTACGAGGTTGCAACATCGCGTCACACAACCGGTCCGTGTCCGCCTGCTCTTTCTCTTTGACACTTGTCGTGATGGAATCTCGGGGGCCCGACGTCGGCGAGTCGGCCGTGTGCGGTGCCTGGCGAGCCGAATGCCGGGCCCGAATCAGGAGGACGGTGACGTGAGCAAGCGCCCTAACAGCGCGAATGGCGTCATGTCGCGTCTCAGCCGACCTGCCGGTCGGCTCCGAGACCTACCGATCTGGTCCAAACTAGGCCTGATCATGCTGGTGCCGACGGTGGCAACGATCGTCGTCGGCGTCAACGGCCTCGTGGACCACATCGACGAAGCCAGCAACGCGGAGCGCGCGCGCACCCTCTCGGTGCTGTCCGAGGCCGCCGGTGGTCTGGTCGACCACCTGCAGGCCGAGCGGACCTACGGCGTGATGATCGCCAAGAGCCCGAAGAACGGTGACGCCTTCAAGGGTGCCGTCAAGCTCTACAACGAAGAGCACCCCGACGTCGACGACGCCAAGGAGCCGTACCTTCAGCAGAAGGGCGCTCTCGAGGACGTTCCGGACAACGTGGGCCAGCTCCTCCTCCGCCTTGACCGCAACATCGAGGACCTGCCGGCCTTCCGGAGCCGCGTCGCCAAGGGCGACGAGGACGAGGACAACGTCCTGGAGACGTACGACCGGCTCGTCGAGGACCTGCTCCAGGTGCGTGACATCTCCGCGCAGCTGGCCAACAACCAGGAGCTGAGCGACCACCTGCGGGTCGTCGCCGCGGTCGCCCGGGCCAAGGACTACATCTCCCAGCAGCGTTACCTGGGCCAGGAGATGGTCGCCGACCAGAAGTTCGACAACACGCACCGCCGCTCCCTGCTGGAGACCGTCACCGGTTACCAGCTGGCGGTCGACACGCTCAACGCGGTCGGCACGGTGCAGGAGGTCGACTACTTCAACAAGACCGTCGACGGCGCGAAGAAGCAGGCCGCGGAGAACTACACCGGCCCGCTCGACTTCCGGTCCACGCAGACCACCGACCCGCTGCCGTTCAACTCGGCCCAGTGGGAAGAGGCGCTCGCCGGCTACAACTCGCTCTTCCGGCAGGTGGAGGTCGAGTTCGACAAGAAGATCGTGTCGGACGCCACCGCCCTGCGGGACAAGACGAACCAGGACGTCTTCCTGGAGACGAGCCTGCTGCTCGGCATGCTCCTGCTGGCCATCCTCTTCGCGTGGTTGGTCGCCCGGTCGATGGCCCGGTCGCTGCGTGAGCTGCGTCAGGGCGCCCTCGCCGTCGCCCAGTTCGGCCTGCCGCACGCGGTGAGCCGGCTGCGTGACCCGGCGCTCTCCGCGTCGCTCACCCCGGCACAGGTCGCCGACCAGATCGCCGAGCCCCTCCCGGTGCGTAGCCGGGACGAGTTCGGGCAGGTGACCGAGGCGTTCAACGCGGTTCACCTCGAGGCGGTCCGGACCGCGGCCGAGCAGGCCGCACTCCGTGCCTCCGTCGCGACGATGTTCGTCAACCTCGCGCGCCGTTCGCAGATCCTGGTCGACCGGCTCATCGGTCACCTGGACCGGCTCGAGCGCGGCGAGGAGGACCCGGACCGTCTGGCCGAGCTCTTCCAGCTCGACCACCTGGCCACCCGAATGCGTCGTAACGACGAGAACCTCCTGGTTCTCGCGGGCGCCGACTCGACCCGTGTGCAGCGGGAGCCGGCCGCCCTGATCGACGTGCTCCGTGCCGCGCAGTCCGAGGTCGAGCACTACACCCGCATCGAGTTCGGCATGATCGACCGGGACATCGAGGTCGCGGCGCACGCCGTGAACGACATGGTCCACCTGGTCGCCGAGCTCTTCGACAACGCGACCGCCTTCTCCCCGCCGAACTCCAATGTTCTGGTCGAGGCCCGGCGCGTCGGTGAGAACGCCATCCTCACTGTCGAGGACCACGGCATCGGCATCAGCCGCGAGCAGCTCCGCGACCTCAACGAGCGGCTCGCCAACCCGCCGACGGTGGACGTCGCCGTCTCCCGGATGATGGGCCTGGTCGTGGTCGCCCGGCTGGCGAACCGGCATGCGGTCCGGGTCGAACTCCGGCCGGCGGACCGCGAGCGCGGCACCGTCGCCGAGGTGGGCCTGCCCGTCTCCGTCCTGGCCGCGGCGGCTTCCGCCCAGGTCCAGTCGCGGGGCGGTTTCGACGGTGGCCCGGGCGCCGGCCTGCCGAGCTTCGGCGAGCCGCTGGCCCTGGAGAGCGGCTACCCGGGCTCCAACGGCGGCAACGGTGGCTACCCTGGCTCCAACGGTGGCTACCCGGGCTCCAACGGGTCGAACGGCTCGAACGGCGCGGTCCCGGCGTGGTCCGACCTCACCGGCGCGGCTCCGGCCGGCTTCGGTGGGTTCACCCCCAACGGCGGCGGCTTCAACGGCAACGGCAACGGCTCCGCCAACGGGTTCCACGGTCCGCGCAGCAACGAGGTCATCCCGCCGCTGCCGTCCGGTCCGCAGGGCTTCGCCGGCCTCGACGAGCTGGCCCAGCGCCGCAACGGCGGAGACTTCCGCCCGGACAACGACATCAACGGTTTCGGTACGACGATCCCGCGCCAGCTCCCGGCCAACCCGGAGAGCCACGGCCGGAACGCGTTCATGCCGCCGGTGTCGGCGCCCCCGGTACCGCCGATCTCGGCTCCTCCGGTGTCGCCCGCTCCTCCGGTGTCGGCCTCGCCGTACCAGTCGGGCCCGATCGAGCCGGTGTCGGCCTCGCCGACCTCCGGTTCGCCGCTCGACCAGCGCAACGCGTACCCCTCGGCCCCGCCGGCATGGCCGCCGGTCGCCGCGGAACGCGAGCCCGCCACCCCGCACGTCCCGGAGAACCTGGCCGCCGCGCTCGACATGACTGCCGAGATCCCGCGGTTCCGCCCGGACAGCTACGAGGCGCAGCCTCAGGTGGCCCGGCCGGCCAACCCGCAGACGGCGCCGGTCCCGGCGTCGCCCGTACTGCCGGCCACGCCGGATCCGGCGGAGGCTCAGGCCACCGCCGCGGCCCAGATGGCCTCTGCCCGCGAGGGCGCGGTCCCGTTCGCGGACGAGACCATGGAGCTGCCGATCTTCCGGGAGCTGGAGTCGGCGTGGTTCACCACGACGACGCCCGGAAACGACACCCCGGCCCGCCCCAAGGTCTCCGGGGTCGGCGAGGAGTCGGTCGTCTCGCAGCGCATCCCGACCGGGGAACCGGTCCGCACCGCGGGTGTGCCGCAGCAGGCGGCCTCGCCCGAGTCCCGCAACCTCGATCCGGCTACTGTTGGTGCTCCGGCTGCGGCGGCGGCAGGTTACAGCAACGGTGGCGCCCCGGCCGCGAACCCTTGGCGGACAGCGGCCGACGACGGATGGCAGGCGGCCCGCGCGGCTGCCGAGGCACCCGTCGAGGTCACCACCACGGCGGGCCTCCCGAAGCGCACGCCGATGGCTCAACTCGTCCCCGGTGGTGTCGACCGGGGCGGTACTTCCGTCCAGCGCCGCACGCCCGAGGGGGTTCGCGGGCTACTCTCCGCGTACCACCGCGGTGTGCAGCGCGGTCGCACCAAGGAACAATCGACCAACCTGGAGGACACTCCGGGAGGGCAGCAGCCCTCGCAGGCTGGCAAGGAGCATGAGGCATGACATCTACGCAGGATCTGGGTTGGCTTCTGGCCAACTTCGCCGACCGCGTTCCCGGGGTCGCGCACGCGATCGCGGTCTCCGCCGATGGTCTGCTCCTGGCGGCCTCGCGGGACCTCCCCCGGGACCGCGCCGACCAGTTGGCGGCCATCGCGTCCGGCCTGGTAAGCCTGACGCAGGGTGCCGCACGATGCTTTGAGGGTGGCGCCGTCCTCCAGACGGTCGTCGAGATGGACAACGGTTTCCTGTTCCTGATGTCCATCTCCGATGGTTCCTCGTTCGCGGTGCTCGCGGCGCGCAGCTGCGACGTCGGTCAGGTCGGCTACGAAATGGCCCTCCTGGTCGACCGCGTCGGCGAAGCTCTGACTCCCGCGCCGCGCTCGGCGGCCGGGGTACTGGGCTGAACCGGTAGTGGGCCGGGGACATCCAGGGGTTTGTCTGGGGTTTCGCGGCCCGAGTAAGCTCAGCCGGCTACTGGTAAAAGCTTTGATAACCAATACACTTCGAGGGGCCGAGGGAGGGGTTGACGGTGACAATGCCTGAACGCGATGAGCCGACCGGCGCGCTGGTCAGGCCGTATGCCGTGACCCGCGGTCGGACCCGGCCGAAGCTTGAGATAGCGCTGGAAGCGCTGGTCGAGACAACCGTGCGCGGGCGTTCCGGAATGGGCCGCGGGCAGGGTGGAAGCGAGCATCAGTACATCGCGGCGATGTGCGACGGCGGCCGAGTTCAGTCGCTCGCCGAGATCGCCGCACGCATGCAACTGCCGCTCGGTGTGGCACGTGTGATCGTCGCGGACATGGCCTCTGACGGCCTGGTCGCTGTGTACGAGCCCACCTCGCTCGAAGACGAGACCGACGCGGTAGGCACGGAACTGCTGGAAAGGGTGCTGAGTGGACTTCGCAGGCTCTGACATGTCGCACCGTCCCGCTGCGGGACGCGTGACATCGGCGAAGATCGTCATCGCCGGTGGCTTCGGCGTCGGTAAGACGACGCTGGTGGGGTCGGTCTCGGAGATCACCCCACTGACCACTTCGGCGATCATGACTTCGGCCGGTGTGGGTGTCGACGACAACCGGCAGGTGCCGGGCAAGATGACCACCACCGTGGCCATGGACTTCGGCCGGATCAGCATCGACCGTGACCTGATCCTCTACCTGTTCGGAACACCTGGCCAGACGCGGTTCTGGTTCATGTGGGACGAGCTGGTCCGGGGTGCCATCGGTGCGGTGGTCATGGTGGACACGCGTCGGCTCGCCGACTGCTTCGCCGCCATCGACTTCTTCGAGCACCGGCGCCTGCCGTACCTGGTGGCGATCAACTGCTTCGACGGCATGCAGTACCACAACGCGCAGGACGTGCGGGACGCTCTGGCGATCTCGTCCGACGTGCCCGTCGTGAGCTGCGACGCCCGTAACCGTGAGTCGACGAAGAACGTGCTCATCTCGCTCGTCGAGTATGTGCTCACGATGCGTCGCACGCGGGCCACGGCCCCGGCCTGACCAAGCAGTAGCACCCCACCTCAGCAGGCGCTCCGCTCGTCATAAGCGGTGGAAAGCCCCGCTCTGGCCGCCGAGAGATCGGCAGGCCGGAACGGGGCTTTCGCGCGCTTTCCGGCCGAACGCCATCGTATATGAGCGATCACCCGTTGTCATGGCTCGGTCCCAGTAGACGGATCAGCTCGTCGAGCTCGTCGATCCGGTGCTCCGGCAGGTACGAGTCCGGGTCGGTCCGCAGGCCGCCGACACCCGGATAGCCCGCGTTCGTCACCAGCACCGGGCGCATGCCGGCCCACCGCGCGCCGTCGTGCTCGCGGCTGCCGCCGTCACCCACGAACCAGCACTCGGCGGCCGGCACACCCAGGCGGGCGGCGGCTGTCGCGTACAGCCGGGGGTCGGGTTTGCGGATCCTCTCCTGCCACGAGAAGACCGGGGCGTCGATCCGGGGCGCGTAGGCGGTCTCCGGCCACGCCTCGAACAGTTCGCTGGAACAGTCGCTGATGAGCCCCAGCCGGAAATTGCGGGCGCGGAGGTGGTCGAGTACCGCGAGGACGCCTCGGCGGGGCGTGCGGACCCGCTCAGCGCCCTTACGGTGCGTTGCCACGGCACGGTCGAGGCGCTCGTCGTCCGGATCGGTCCCACACTGCCGTGCGATCGTGCGGAGCGTGTCCCGGGTGCCGCCGTAGGCGCCGACGATCCGGTCCGGGAAGCTCGCCGCCATCGCCGTCCAGAACCGTTCCGGGGACACGCCCAGCTCCGCCGCCGTGGCCTGGATCGTCTCCTTCCGCAGCAGCTCGGCAGAGGGGTCGGTCAAGGTCCCGAAGAAGTCGAAGATGATCGCGCGCATTCCGCCATCATCGGCGGCGCGGGACTACCGCCGAAAGACGGCCGCCGCTTCCGGTGGGCCGGTCGGCGGAGCTGTGGTGGGCAGGTCGGGAGGTTACGGCGGTGGGCGGGACAACGCTGGCCGGGCGGTGGTGGGCAGGTCGGCGGAGCCGTGGCGGGCAGGTCGGGAGGTTCCGGCGGTGGGCGAGACAACGCTGGCCGGGCGATGGTGGGCCGGACGACGGTGAGCCGGTCGGCGGAGCCGTGGCAGGCAGGCCGGGCGGGAGGTCACGGCGGTGGGCGGGACAACGCTGGCCGGGCGATGGTGGGCCGGACGGCGGTGGGCCGGTCGGCGGTGGGCCGTGGCGGGCCGGGCAGGCCGGGCGGGAGGTCACGGCGGTGGGCGGGACAACGCTGGCCGGGCGATGGTGGGCCGGACGGCGGTGGGCCGGTCGGCGGTGGGCCGTGGCGGGCCGGGCAGGCCGGGCGGGAGGTCACGGCGGTGGGCGGGACAACGCTGGCCGGGCGATGGTGGGCCGGACGGCGGTGGGCCGGTCGGCGGTGGGCCGTGGCGGGCCGGGCAGGCCGGGCGGGAGGTCACGGCGGTGGGCGGGACAACGCTGGCCGGGCGATGGTGGGCCGGACGGCGGTGGGCCGGTCGGCGGTGGGCCGTGGCGGGCTGGGCGGGCTGGGCGGGCCGAGCGGGAGGTCACGGCGGTGGGCCGGACAACGCTGACCGACGGCGGGGCCGGACGACGGTGGACCAAACAACGGCCGCCGGCCGGCCCGAGGGCGTCTCGGACAACGGCGGTGGTCCGGAGGGCGGTGGTCTGGACGTGATGAAGGCCGTGACCCCGAGGTCACGGCCTTCATCGCACGGTGTGTCAGCGACCGCCGTATCCCGCGTTGTTGTTGCGGTATTCGTCGGCGGGCTGGCCGTCGCGGCTGAAGTCCCAGCCGCCGGCGGCCTCGCGGCCCGGACGGCCGCCCATCGCGAAGCCGCCGATCTCTTGCCCGCGCCGCCAGCCACGGAAGTAGCCGGTGGTGTGCGCGGCGATCGATGCGGCGTCCCGGACGATCCGGAGCGGGCGCTCCTCGCGCAGCGGGGAGCCGGGCACCAGGTTGGCCTGGGGCACTCGCTTCGGCAGGCCGGCCGAGGTCTCCGCGGCGATGGCGGGGGTGGCGGCCTTCTGGGCGGCGCGCCAGCCGCTGTCGTTCGGGTTGGACCAGTTGACGTCGCCGCCGTCGGAGTCGGTCGTGCCGGTGAACCAGGCCGACCGGGCCGCCGCGAAGATCAGCAGATCGCCGTCGCTGCTGTCGGCCGGGACCGGCGGCGCGGAGCTGCGGTCCAGTGCGGTGATCTTGGGCGGGCGCTCGTCGTCGACGACGCGCAGCGGTGGAGTGCCGGTGAGCTGGTCGAGTCCGGGCAGACGCGCCCGGCCGCTGCTGGTGCGTGCCTGGTCGACCAGGCGCAGCGCCGGCTCCTTGGGCAGCGGGGCGGGGGCCTCCAGGTTGTCCTGCCACGGCGGGCGGACCCGGCCACCGGTCGGCGAGCTGACCGAGGCCGCGGACGGCGACGGGCGCGACGACGTGGGCCGGGTGGGCAGCTCGGAGCGGGACGGCAGGTCACCGCCGCGGGACGGGAGTTCGCCGCGGGACGGGAGGTCACCGCGAGAGGGCAGGTCACCGCGGGAGGGAAGCTCGCCGCGCGTGGGCAGGTCGGGGCGGGCGGCCTCGTCCTTCTCACTGTTCATCAGCGGCCAGTTGGCGCGGGAGCCGGGCTCCGCGATCTCCTGGCCGGGCCGCTGCGACGGCATCGGCAGGCTGAAGTCGGTGGGGCCGGCGGCCGAGCCGTTGGTGGCGGGCTGCCGGGTGGTGGAGGGGCGCGGCGGGATGACCGTGCGCTGGCGTTCGGCGCGGGCCCGGGTGAGCTCCGCGTTCGTCAGGGTGGCCCGGAACGGCTCGCCGGCGTCGGCGGGGCTGGACCCGGCGGGCTGCGCCGAGGACGGCACGGCCGGGTTGCGGGAGCCGGGGACCGGACGGGAACCGGGCGTGATCGGTGTCATGCCGGGTGGCGGCGGGGGCACCGAGACCGGCCGGTTCAGCGGGCTGCCGGCGCGGCCGGGCAGACCGTTGGCCGCGGCGGGCGCCATCGGCGGCGGGCCGATCGGGTCCGGTGCGACGGGCGGGGCGGTCATCGGCTGCGGGACGGCGGGGCCGTTACCGGTCGAGGACGGCTCGGGACGGCCGCGGCGGCCGAACCGGGAGCCGTTGTCACCGCTCGGGACCGGCTGGAGCGGGGCGGGCTCGCGGCGGGCGCTGCGACGGCCCACACCGGGGCTCGCGGCCGGCGGGGTGGCCCGGGCGGCGAGCGTGCCGACCAGGGCGGAGCAGGCGGCGTCGCAGGAGCGGACGGCCGCGATCGCCTGGCGGACCGCGTCGGCGGCGGCCGGGGCGAGGGACTTGTTGACGCCACCCCGGCGTGGCGACTCGCTGATCGCCACGTGCAGGGCGGTGACGGCGGCGATCAGCTCGCTCTCGCTGCCGGCGCCGGCGCGGGCCAGCTCGGCGGCGATCTCCCGGAGGAGATGCGTGGGGTCGCCGGCCCGGCCGGTCAGCCGGCCGGGCTCGGGGACCGCGTCGAGCACGGCGAGCGCCAGGTGATGCGCGGGATCCGGGTACGCCCGGAGGGCGGCCGGGTAGAGCTCACGGAGGACCTCGCGCAGGGCGACCGCCGCGGAGTTGCGCCCGACCAGCATGGCGACGTGCGCCGCCAGGACGGGTTTGTAGCTGACCAGCTCGCGCGGCGCCGGAAGGGTCACCGCGGCGATCGCGCCGGCCTGGAGCGCCCGGGCCAGGCCGACGGCCCGGCGGGCCGCCAGCGGCGCGGAGATCTCCTCGGGGGAGTCGTCGTCGGAGAAGCGCTCGGCGAAGTCGTCGGCATCGTCGTCGTCGACCACCACGAGTGGCCGCCCGGCCGCGGTGAGCAGCGAGGTGACGACGTGGTCGTCGCTGTCGGCGGCGACCGCCGCGTCGCTGAATCCCGTCGTCCGTTCCACGAGCAGCGTCCCCAGCAGGGCGTATCCGGCCGGGTCGTCGCTGATCTCATGGACGCCGAGCAGCCGGCCTGCGTCGTCCACCACGGCGATGGTCAGCGGCGCGGCCGAGGCCGAACGCACCGAATCATCAGCCGACGCCAGACCGCAGTACACGCGCACGAGCGCCACGGCGTCGTCCTCCTCCCCGGGGGTGCTTCTCAGTGGCCAAGGATTGATACTCCCTGGTAATCGGTCAGTCACGCCAGTCCACAGCGGCAGAGATCTTCCCGATCACCGAGCGCCAACCCAGACTCGCCTGCTGTGCACCGATCTTCTTCAGTCGGCGACGTCCGAAGTAACCGCCCATACCGCCCTTCTCCGCGGTACGGAGGGACTCGTCGAGGTCGTCGAGCGGCGAGCCGGGCGCCAGTGCCAGGATCACCGGTTTGATGCGGAGCGCGTAACCCAGATCACGGGCCACCTCGCCGGCGTTGATGAGCAGCGGCAGATCCCATGTGTCGTGACCGCCGCGCAGGTTTTCCACCACGAGGTCGAGCTCGTAGCGGTCCTCCGGCTGCGGGTCGATGTCGCTCGACTGTACCCGCTCGGCCAGGTCACCCCAGGTGTCCAATTGTGCGAGATCGTGCGGAGCACCCGAACGAAGGAAGGAGACGAGCGATTCGGCGCTCTTGAAGGCGAGCAGTCGGCCCTTGTGACTGAGGAACATGGGTACTTCCTCGTCATCCGCCTGGGCGGCGGGCTCGTCCTCGAAGTCGGCCGGGTCCGGCTCCTCGGCGGAGTCGGCCTTGCCCTCCTCGGTCTCGCCCTCGGCGAGGAGCGCCTGATACTCCTCGTCGACGATGACCTCTTCCTCGTCCTCCTCGAGGCGGCGCTTGCGGGCCTCGAAGGGGTCGTCCTCGTCGATCTCGATCTCGGTCGGCGTGAGCTCGGACGCCTTCCGGTACGCCCGGAGGGTCAGGCCGACCCCGGCCGGCAGCGCGATCTCCACCGGCTCGATGCGGACTTGATCCCAAAGCTCCCGCCCGGAAGACCCCTCGGTCGAGGACTTCTCCGCCACCGGCGCGGACGCCTCGGGCTCTTCGGACTGGCTGGTCACGGTGACCTCCGGGTGATCTGGGGATGCTGGGACGTGGTGACTCTGGGCACACACCCTAGTCGGCAACGCTGTGTGACAGCGTCCCCGGTGGCCTCAGTAGCCCTTCGGATGCCATACCGTCTTCGTCTCCAGGAGCGCCGTCATCGGGCGCAGGCCGGGGTCGGCGGTGAAGTCGGGCGACGTCCGGGGGCGGATCACCCGTTTCAGGGTGCCGGCGGCGGCCCGCTCCAGTTCAGCGGCCAGATCCGGGTGGTCCACACCGGTCAGGTCGAGGGCGTTGACGTCGTCGTGTGAGGCGAGCCACGGTGCGGTCTCCGCGTAGCGGCCGGTGAGCAGGTTCACCACACCGCCCGGCACGTCGGAGGTGGCCAGCACCTCGGCCAGGGTGATCGCCACCTGCGGGCCGGCGGTCAGCACGACCGTCGTGTTCCCGGTCACGATCGCCGGGGCGATCACGCTGACCAGGCCGAGCAGGGAGGCCGGCGCGACGACGGCGACGACGCCGGTGGGCTCCGGCGCGGAGATGTTGAAGAACGGCCCGGCCACCGGGTTGGCGCCGCCGGCCACCTGGGCGATCTTGTCGGACCACCCGGCATACCAGACCCAGCGGTCGACGGCGGCGTCCACCTCGTCGGCGGGAACGCCCAGCGCGGTGAACTCGGCGCGGCGCGCCTCCAGCATCTCGGCGACCCGATAGAGCACCTGGCCCCGGTTGTACGCCGTGGCGCCCGCCCATTTCGGCTGGGCGGCACGGGCCGCGAGCACCGCGTCCCGGGCGTCCTTGCGGGAGGCGAGGGCCACGTTGTCGCCGTCTGCCACGAACGTCCGTCCTGACTCGCTGCGCGGGAACTTGCCGCCGATGTAGAGCTTGTACGTCTTACGGACGGTGAGCCGGGTCGCCGTCTCCACGACCTTGGATGTCTTAGGCAAGGTACGCCTCCAGTCCGTGCCGGCCACCCTCGCGGCCGTAACCGGACTCCTTGTAGCCGCCGAACGGCGACGCCGGGTCGAATTTGTTGAACGTGTTCGCCCAGACCACACCGGCTCGCAGCCGGTCGGCCACGGCCAGGATCCGGGAGCCCTTCTCGGTCCAGACGCCGGCGGACAGGCCGTACGGCGTGTTGTTGGCCTTGGCGACCGCCTCGTCCGGAGTGCGGAAGGTGAGCACCGACAGCACCGGTCCGAAGATCTCCTCCCGGGCGATCCGGTGGGCCTGGGTCACCCCGGTGAAGATCGTCGGCGCGAACCAGAAGCCCCGGTCCGGCAGCGGACACTCCGGCGACCAGCGCTCCGCGCCCTCCGATGCGCCTATTTCCGACAATTCCCTAATGCGGGCGAGCTGAGCCGCCGAATTGATCGCGCCGATGTCGGTGTTCTTGTCGAGCGGGTCGCCGACGCGCAGGGTGGCCATCCGCCGTTTCAACGAGTCAATCAAGGGCTCGAAGAGGGACTCCTGCACCAGCAGGCGCGACCCGGCGCAGCACACGTGCCCCTGGTTGAAGAAGATCCCGTTGACGATGCCCTCGACGGCCTGGTCGATCGGGGCGTCGTCGAAGACGATGTTCGCCGCCTTGCCGCCGAGCTCCAGGGTGAGGCGCTTGCCGGTGCCGGACACCGTACGCGCGATCTCCCGCCCCACCTCGGTCGAGCCGGTGAAGGCCACCTTGTCCACATCCGGGTGGGCCACCAGATACGCCCCGGTGTCGCCGGCCCCGGTCACGATGTTGACCACACCCGGTGGCAGCTCCGCCTGGCGGCACACGTCGGCGAAGAAGAGCGCGGACAGCGGGGTGGTCTCGGCCGGCTTGAGCACCACCGTGTTGCCGGTGGCCAGCGCGGGCGCGACTTTCCACGCGAGCATGAGCAGCGGGAAGTTCCACGGGATGACCTGGGCGGCCACGCCGAGCGGCCGGGGGTCGGGGCCGAACCCCGCGTACGCCAGCTTGTCGGCCCAGCCAGCGTAGTAGAAGAAGTGTGCGGCGACCAGGGGCAAGTCGACGTCGCGCGAGTCCCGGATCGGCTTGCCGTTGTCGAGCGACTCCAGGACGGCCAGCTCACGGGACCGCTCCTGGATGATCCGGGCGATCCGGAACAGGTACTTGGCGCGCTCCGCCCCGGGCAGCGCCGACCAGGAGCCGAACGCGCGGCGGGCCGCGGCCACGGCTCGGTCGACATCCTCCGGGCCGGCGGTGGCGACCTCGGCCAGCACCTCCTCGGTGGCCGGGTTGATCGTCTTGAAGACGTCGCCGTCCTTGCCGCCGTCGAACGAGCCGTCGATGAACAATCCGTAGGACGAGGCGATATCCACTACCGAGCGGGACTCGGGGGCAGGTGCGTACTCGAACATGGTGGCCTCAGTCCAGGGTGAAGTAGTCCGGACCGGCGTAGTGGCCGGTGGTGAGCTTGGTGCGCTGCATGAGCAGATCGTTGAGCAGCGAGGACGCCCCGAACCGGAACCGGTCCGGGGTGAGCCAGTCGTCGCCCACGGTCTCGTTGATCAACACCAGGTACTTGACGGCGTCCTTGGTGGTCTTGATGCCGCCGGCCGGCTTGACCCCGATGACCCGGCCGTGCCGCTCCCGGAAGTCGCGGACCGCCTCCAGCATCACCAGGGTGATCGGCAGCGTCGCGTTGACCGCCACCTTGCCGGTCGACGTCTTGATGAAGTCGGCGCCGGCCAGCATCGCCAGCCAGGACGCCCGGCGGACGTTGTCGTACGTCCCCAGCTCGCCGGTCTCCAGGATGACCTTGAGGTGGGCGCCGCCGCAGGCCTCCTTGACCGCCACGATCTCGTCGAAGACCCTGCTGTACTCCCCGGCGAGGAACGCGCCCCGGCTGATCACCATGTCGATCTCGTCGGCGCCGGCGGCCACCGCGTCACGGGTGTCGGCCAGCTTGACCTCGAGCGGCGCCTGCCCGGACGGGAAGGCGGTGGCCACGCTGGCCAGGTGCACGCCGGACCCGGCGAGCGCGGCGGCGGCCACCGGAACCATCGCCGGGTAGACGCAGATCGCGGCGACCGGCGGGCACGAGGAGTCGGCCGGGTCGGGCCGGCGGGCCTTGGCGCACAGCGCACGCACCTTGCCCGGCGTGTCGGCGCCCTCCAGCGTGGTCAGGTCGACCATGCGAATGGCCAGGTCGATGGCGTGTGCCTTGGCGCTCGTCTTGATCGAGCGGGTGGCGAGCGCCGCCGCCCGCGCCTCGACGCCCACCTTGTCGACCCCGGGCAGGCCGTGCAGGAACGAGCGGAGATCAGACAGACCGGCGGACACTGTCACAGTCATGAAAGGGATTCTACGCAACCCTGTGACAGTTGATCTTGGTTGAACGATAGGTTGTCAGCCGTGGACGTCCTAGTCGTAGATCATCCCCTGGCCCAGACCCGGCTCACCGCGATGCGCCGTACCGACACCGACTCCGGTGTGTTCCGCGCCTCGCTGCACGAGCTGACCACCATGGTGGTCTACGAGGCGGCCCGTCTCTTCGCCGTCGAGAAATACGCCATCGAGACCCCGGTCGCGCCGACCGAGGGCACCCGGCTCGCCAACCCGCCGCTGATCGTCCCGGTGCTCCGGGCCGGCCTCGGCATGGCCGACGCCGCCCTCGCGCTGCTGCCCGAGTCGTCGATGGGCTTCGTCGGCCTGGCCCGCGACGAGGAGACCCACGAGCCGCGCGCCTACATGGAGTCGCTGCCGGCCGACCTGACCGGCCGGCCGGTTCTGGTCCTCGACCCGATGCTGGCCACCGGAGGCTCACTGCTGCACTGCTGCCGTCTGCTCGCCGACCGCGGCTGCACCGACATCATCATCTGCTGCGTGCTGGCCGCCCCCGAGGGCGTCGAGCGCCTGAAGGACTCGGGCCTGCCGCTGCGCCTGATCACCGCGTCGATCGACCAGGGCCTCAACGACAAGGCCTACATCGTGCCCGGCCTGGGCGACGCCGGCGACCGTCAGTTCGGCGGCATGCGCCGCTTCTAGACCCGATGTGGTACGGCCACTGCACCCACGACCGCACCGGCGCCTCCCGTGGCCACCGCGCGAGGTGGCTGCCGGGTCCGTGCCGACAGCGCGACCGCCGGGCTCATGCGGTGTTCCGTGAGCCCCGCACCCGGCGTCGCGCGGCGGCCGGGCCCGTGGCGCGCGGCGCGGCCGGCGTTCGGTTCCGGCTCGTCGTCAGTGCTGTTCCGGTGGTCTTCAGGCAGCGCTGACGACCAGGCAGCGCTGACGACCAGCCGGTGACCATCGCATCAGCCCGGCGGCGGCGCTGGGGCCGGGAGTGGCGCGGGCGTCGCCCGGCGCCGGCGGGACGGTCCCGATTCGGCGGGGGCCGGCCGGCCGTACCCCTAAATGGTGTTGAAGTCCCAGCTGAGCGCCTTGCCGGCGGCGAACGGCATGACGCCGTGGAACACCTCGGGTTTCTCGGCGAAGACCAGGGGCAGGAAGTGGCGGTCGGACTCCCACATCGGGAGCGTGCCGGAGAGCACCTCGTCGACGGGGATCCAGTGCAGGGTGCCCTCGTCGTTGGCCGTGTGCGGCGTCCCGGTCCAGGCGGTGATCCGGAAGAGGAAGCCGAACCAGTTCTCGCCGTCGCGGCCGAAGCCCGGCCAGGAGATCGTGCCGGCCAGTTCGATGCCGGTGCAGTCGATCCCGGCCTCCTCGTGGATCTCCCGGCGCAGGCCCGTGACCACGTCCTCGCCGGGCTCCAGCTTGCCGCCGAGGCCGTTGTGGTAGCCGTAGTGGATGTCGTCGGGGCGGGCGTCCCGGCGGATCATCAGGATGCGGCTGCGGTCGGGGGAGAAGACGTATCCGAGGGTTGCCAGGACTGCTCGCACCGATGCACCCTAGCCTGACAAAGGGGATAAGCCCGATCCGGCATCAGCCGACAGGCGGGGGAAACGATATGTTCGTCCGCCCGTTGCCGCCGTGTGGGGCAACCTGCTCCGGTGCCCGGCAAAACCGCAGCCCGCACAGCCTATCGCCGCCGCTACGGGGTCGAAGTTAGATGGTCATCTTAATGACGGTCGCCGTTTGCGTCGATGATACTGTGGGCGCTTCCTCGACGACGTCACACGGATGGTCTGCGTCCACCTATGCCGAACTTGACCAGTTTAGTCGTGCCTGCGTGGCAAGTGCAGGGTTATCTGAACGAATGTCTGGATTCGATTCTGCGCCAGCAGTCTGTCGGGGACGTGGAGGTCGTGGCGGTCGACGACGCCTCCCCCGACCACACCGGCCAGGTCATCGACGAGCGTGCCGCCGCTGATCCGCGGATCGTCGCGATCCACCTGGAGAGCAACGTCGGGCCGGGCGCCGCGCGCAACGCCGGGCTGGACCGCGCGACGGGTGAGTATGTGTGGTTCGTCGACGGCGACGACCGGATCGCCCCGGGCGCTCTGGCGGCCGTCGAGGCGCGGCTCTCCGAGGAGAAGCCCGACGTGTTGCTGATCGGCGTCGCGCGGGAGCGGTGGAACCGTAAGGTGTCCCGCTCCGTGACGCCGAAGAAGGCGCGGACCGGTGTGGAGGCGCTCACCGTCGCCCCGCCGCCGCTGGGCGGTCTGGTGGTGCGCCGGCAGTTCCTGATCGACGCCGGCATCCGTTTCGAGACCGAGTGGTATGAGGATCTGGCCTTCGCCTACGCGGTGCTGGCCGCGACCGACAACGTGGCCACGCTGGAGCCGCCCTGCTACATCCAGCGGATGGACCGGCAGGGCTCGCTGCGCGGGCGGTCGAAGCGGCATGTCGAGGCGGTCCGCCAGTGGGATCGGGTGCTGAGCCTGTCCGTTGTGGAGCAGGCCGACCCGAAGACCCGCCGCCGCGTGCTGAACCGGGCGGTCGGTGAGCTGCTCGGCATCCTGGACAACGGGTCGCGGGTGCCGGAGAAGGCGCGGCGCGCGATGTTCACGGAGATCTCCGGGCTGCTGCGCAAGCACGAGAAGCGGACGGCTCCGCGCCCGGGCGGCCTCGGCGGCCTGCGGCTCACGTTGCTCGCCTCCGACTCCTACTCGGCGTACCGTCTGTTGCGCCGTGGCCGTGGCGCGGTCGGCGGTGTGGTCGGCAAGGCCCGGGGCGCCTCGGGCAAGGCCCGGTCGACGCTGCGCAAGGCCAACCTGCTGCGCTACTACAAGCAGCAGCTGCGGCTGCCGGTCGACGAGAACCTGGCGGTGTACGGGGCGTACTGGTACCGCGGTTACGCCTGCAACCCGGCCGCGATCTACGAGAAGGCCAAGGAGCTGGCCCCGCACGTCCGGGGTGTCTGGGTGGTCAAGCGTGGCGCCCGCGAGGTGCCCGAGGGCGTGCCGGTGGTGCACCCGGGGACCAAGGAGTATTTCCGGACGATCGCCCGCGCCAAGTACATGATCAACAACGCCACGTTCCCGCCGGACGTGGTGAAACGGCCGGACCAGATCCAGGTGCAGACCCACCACGGCACGCCGCTCAAGACGATGGGCCTGGACCAGCCGCGGTTCCCGGCCTCGCTGGGCAGCTTCAACCCCGACCGGATGCGGCTGAACCTCGCGAAGTGGGACTTCAGCATCACCGCGAACCGGCACACGACGCTGCTCTGGGACCGGCAGTTCCCGATCAAAGGCGAGACGCTGGAAACCGGGTATCCGCGCAACGACCGGCTGGCCCTGGCCGGCCCGGAGGACGTCGCGGCCGCGCGGGCCGAGCTGGGCCTGGGCGCCGACGAGCAGGTCGTGCTCTACGCGCCGACGCACCGTGAGTGGCACTCCGTCTTCACCCCGCCGCTGGACGTGGACGAGCTGGCCGAGGCGCTCGGCCCGAACGTCCGGGTCCTGCTGCGTGGCCACTACTTCTACGACTCGATCGGCTTCCCGCCGCGGCATCCCCGGGTGCTCGACGTGTCCAGCTTCCCGTCGGTCGAGACCCTGGCGATCGCGTCCGACGCGATGATCACCGACTTCTCGTCGGTGATGTTCGACTATGCGGTGCTGAACCGGCCGCTGATCATCTTTGCGCCGGACTGGGAGGTCTACAAAGCGGTGCGCGGCGTCTCGTTCGACCTGGAAGCCGACCATCCCGGCACGTTCGTCCGCACCTTCGACGAGCTCGTCGACGCGTTCCGTACCGGTGCGATCGACGACGAGGCCGCCCGGCAGGCCCGGGGCCGTTTCCGGGAGCGGTTCTGCTCCCTGGAGGACGGTCACGCCGCCGAGCGGGTCGTCCGGCGCGTCTTCCTGGGGGAACCCCTTGTCTGAGCTGGTGCCCGGCCTGGTCAGCGTGATCGTGCCGATCTACAACGTCGAGACGTTCCTGCGGGACTGTCTGGACTCGCTGCGTGCCCAGACCTACACCGATCTGCAGGTCATCCTGGTGGACGACGGCTCCACCGACGGCTCCGCGGCGATCGCCGAGGAGTATGTCGCCGCGGACCCCCGGTTCCAGCTGATCCGGCAGGCCAACGGCGGCCTCAGCGCCGCCCGTAACGCCGGGATGCCGGCCGCGACCGGGGAGTTCCTGGCCTTCGTGGACAGTGACGACCTGCTCGCCGCGCACGCGTACGAGGTGCTGGTCGGCGCCCTGGCCGGCGGCGCCGACTTCGCCACCGGCGGTGTCGTGCGGCTCACCTCGCGGGGCACCCACCGCGGCGCGCCGCACAAGATCGCGATCACCAAGACCAACCTGGAGGCCCACGTCTCCGAGCGGCCGGCGCTGCTGGCCGACCGGACGATCTGGAACAAGTTGTTCCGCCGCAGCTTCTACGACCGGCACGGCTTCGAGTTCCCGGTCGGCCGGCTCTACGAGGACGCTCCGGTCACGGTGCCCGCGCACGCGCTGGCGAAGAAGGTCGCGGTGGTCGCCGGGACGATCTACTTCTGGCGGCTCCGGGAGGGCGCCGTCCGGTCGATCACCCAGTCCGGCGGTGACCTGCGCAACCTGGTGGACCGGTTCCACTCGATCGAGCTGGCCGCAGCGGCGCTCGACCGGGCCGGCAAGCAGGAGTTGCGCCAGGAGTTCCTGAAACTGTCCATCAAGGACCAGCTCAGCAACTACTTCAAGTTCCTGCCGTCGGCGGCGCCCGAGTTCCAGTCGACGTTCATGGAGCTGTCCCGGGAGTACCTGAAGCAGGTGGACCCGTCGGCGATCAGCGAGCTGCCGGCCGAGATCCGCCCGCACTGGAAACTGATCAACCAGGGCCGTTTCGACGACCTGATCGAGCTGATCGACCACGGCTACCGGCTCAACGCCAAGCCGGTCAAGGCGTCCCACGTGGAGGCGGTCGTCCGCTCGGTCACCTGGGAAAATGGAAAGCTCGTGCTGGCCGGCTCGATCGGCTCCCCGGCGGCGCCGAGCACCCGCACCGGCCGGCTGAAGGTCTTCTGGGCCAGCAACCCGGCCGAGGGCCGCCGGATCCCGATGTGGTCGCGCTCGCAGGCCGGCGGCTTCGTGCTGCGGCTCAAGCCCGAGTCGCTGCGCGCCGGCAGCTCCTGGCAGGCCGGCCAGTGGACCATCGCGGCCGCCGTGACCCAGGGCCTGCAACTGCGCAAGACCGTGGTCCAGGTGCCTGCCGACTGGACCGAGCCGATGCCCCGGATCCCGGTGGCGCCCGGCGTGTGGGTGATGCCGTTCGCGGCCAAGGGCGACCTGCGGGTCTCCGTGATCAAGGCGGACGGCTGGCTCACCGGCAGCCACCGGGACGGCGACGACCTGGTCCTGGTGGGCCGGCTGCGCCAGCGGCGGGACAGCGCGCAGATCCGGCTGTGCCGGGCCGCGGGCATCGTCGCGCACACCGTGCAGGCCGAGATCGGCGAGGACGGGCGCGAGTTCACCGCCCGGGTGCCGCTGGAGTGGATCGCGCTCGACGTCCGCGACGACAACCATGCCGAGGGCCACTACGGGCAGCGGTTCTTGCTGGAGCTGGTGACCGGCGAGACGGTCCGCCTGATGGCCGGGGACGACTACCGGGCGATGCGTACGGCGTACGGCAGCGACGAGGTCTTCACGACCGTCGCCGAGAGCAACCGGGCCGTCTCGATCGCCACCCGCCCGCAGGGCCCGGTGGTCACCGACATCAGCTGGCGCCCCGATGGCGTGCTGGTGCTCAGCGGCGACAGCCCGGTGCCCGCCGAAGGCCGGCTGCTGCTGCGCCTGCGGGGCCGCCGCAAGGACCTGGGCCTGCCGCTGAAGGTGGTGGACGGGCGCTGGGAGGTGGCCGTCGACCCGGCCCGCGTCCCGACCCTGGCCGGCCGGCTGCCGCTGGTCGCCGGCACCTGGGACCTGACGTTCCGGGCGCCCGGCAACCGGCACGAGACCACCACGCCGCTGGCCTTCGACGCCGCGGTGCTGGCCGCGCTGCCGCTCGACGGGCCGGACACCGACGGCGTGCGGGGCCGCATGCGTGGTGGCCCCAACGACCGTGCGGTGCTCGACCTGATCGTCCCGGAGACCGGCCCCGAGGAGCACAACCGGCTGCTCAAGCGGTATTTCCCGGCCTCCGGCCGGCCGGAGCTGCGCGACGTGGTGCTGCTCGACGCCGCCCCGGGCCGCCGGTTCTTCGACGACCCGGCCGCCATCCTCGCCGAGCTGCGGTCCCGGCCGGACGCGCCCGCGGTGCTCTGGACCGTGGACCGCGGCCAGCCGCTGCCGGACGGTGTCGAGGCGGTGTCGCTCGGCTCCGAGGGGTGGTATGCGGCGCTCGCCACCAGCCGGTGGGTGGTCACCAACGACAACCTGCCGCTCTGGTTCAAGCCGGCGTCCGGCCAGGTGGTGCTGCGGCTCGCCGGCGGTTGGCCGGTGGCCCGGTCCGGCGCCCTGGCCAGCGCCCACCCGCTCGGCCAGACCCTGATCGACCAGCTGCGCTCGGACGCGGCGTCGTGGACCGCGGTGGCCTCGCCGAGTCCCACCGCCACGCCGGTGCTGCGCGAGGAGCTGGGCTTCGACGGGACGGTGCTGGAGTACGGCCGGCCCGCCAACGACCTGCTCTCCGCGATCGACCGGGACGCCGCGAAGGCCCACGTGCTGCAGCTGCTCGGCCTGCCGGAGAAGACCAGCCTGGTCCTGTACGCCCCGACCCGCCGCCCCTCGGACCTGCGCCGCCGCGGGGCCAGCGACCCGGGCCGGCTGCTCGACCTGCTCGGTGTCGCGTCCGCCCTGCCGCCGGACCACCGGCTGCTGGTGCGCCGCCATCCGGGCGTCCCGGACGATGTGATGGGCCAGGTCGACGGCGTGCTGGACGTGACGGCATACCCCCAGGTGAGTGAACTCCTGCTCGCCACCGACATGCTGATCACCGACTACTCGGCCCTGCTCGCCGACTACGCG
This sequence comes from Actinoplanes philippinensis, assembly GCF_900113015.1. GTDB lineage: Bacteria > Actinomycetota > Actinomycetes > Mycobacteriales > Micromonosporaceae > Actinoplanes > Actinoplanes philippinensis. Next base: position 418,338 of record NZ_FONV01000011.1, on the reverse strand, counting down.
AGCACCGGCCGCCCGGCCCTGCTCTACGTGCCCGACCTGGAGGAGTTCGAGAGCTCCCCGGGCCTCAACGTGGACCTGGAGCGGGAGGCCCCGGGCCCGCTGCTGCGGGAGTCCTCCGAGGTGGCGGCCGCGTTGCAGGACATTCCGGCGATAGTGGCCGAACACCGGCACCGGGCGGAGGCCTTCGCGGCGACGCACGGCGCCGGTGGTGAGGGCGGCGCGGCGGCAAAGCTCGTCGACTGGATGATGGCGGCCGGGCGTTGAGCAACTATCGTTCGGACATGACGTCCATCCCCCTCGCCGAGGAACTGCTTCTCCTCGCGTATGACGACCAGAGCGGTAAAGCGACCGGATCCCGGATCGGCCTCGATCTCGGTATGGCCGCGGCCGTCCTGATCGATCTCGCTCTGGCGAATCGTGTTGCCTACGCGGCCGACGGATACCTGAAGGTCGTGGACGCCACACCGATCGGCGACCCGGTGGCCGACGCCGTGCTGGCGAAGATCACGACCGAGGAGCCGCACACGCCGGCCCAGTGGCTGCAGCGCCTCCGGCACCGGCTGCGCACGCGGGTCCTGGAGGATCTGTGCGCGCGGGGCGTGGTGCAGGACGTGGACGAGACCCAGCTGGGCGTCATCCACGTGCACCGCTACCCGACCACCGATCCGGCGTACGAGGCCGAGATCCGCAGCCGGCTGGCCGCCGCGCTGATCGGCAACACCCTGCCCGACGAGCGGACGGCCGCGCTGGCCACGCTGCTCGTCGCGGCGCGGATGGAGCCGGCGCTGAAGCTCCCGCCGGACGAGGCCGACCGGGCGCACGAGCGGCTCGCCGAGATCGCCAGCAACGCCGGCTTCGTCGGTGACGTGACCCTGGAGGACTCCATCGTGCGGCCCAGCGTCGCTCTGGTGGTCGCCACCCTGGGCCGGGCCATCCAGGCCGCGCTGGGCGCTCCCAAGCCGATCTGACGCCGTCTCCCGGGGCTTCACGCGGAAGCCCCGGGCGGGCCGGTCACACGCCGAGCGTCGCGGCGATCTCGGTGCGCAGGCCGGCGAGAGCGGTCGCGGCCCGGTCGCGGGCTTCGCCAGGGCCGCCTTCGGCGACCGGTTCGACCACTTCGAGGTACGCCTTGAGCTTGGGTTCCGTCCCCGACGGCCGGATCACGACCCGTGCCGTGGCGGTCCGGAAGGTCAGCACGTCGTTCTCCGGGAGCAGGTCCACCACCTCCGTCACCGGGGCGCCGAGCAGGGTGGCCGGCGGGCTCTGCCGGGCGCGGCCCATCGCCCGGCCGATCTCTGCGAGGTCGTCCACCCGGACCGACAGCTGGTCGGTGGCGTGCAGCCCGAACTCGGCGGCCAGCTCGTCCAGCCGGTCGGCCAGCGTGCGGCCCTCCGTCTTCAGCGTGGCGGCCAGCTCGGCGACGGTCAGCGCGGCGGTGATGCCGTCCTTGTCCCGCACCAGAGCCGGGGCGACGCAGTAGCCGAGCGCCTCCTCGTAGCCGAACGCCAGATCCTCGGCGGCCCGCACGATCCACTTGAAGCCGGTCAGCGTCTCGGCGTAGGGCACGCCCCGCGCCGCGCACAGGCGGCCCACCAGCGACGACGAGACGATCGTGGTCGCGTACAGGCCGGGGACGCCGCGGCGGATCAGGTGGTCGGCGAGCAGCGCGCCCAGCTCGTCACCGCGCAGCGGCCGCCACCCGTCGCCGGCCGGGATCGCCACGGCACAGCGGTCGGCGTCCGGGTCGTTGGCGATCGCCAGGTCCGCGCCGGTCCGGGCGGCCAGCGCCAGCAGCAGGTCCATGGCGCCCGGCTCCTCCGGGTTGGGGAACGCCACGGTCGGGAAGGCGGGATCCGGCTCGGCCTGCTCGGCGACGATCGCGGGGGCCGGGAAACCGGCGGCGGCGAACGCGGCGGCGGCGGTGGACGCGCCGACGCCGTGCATCGGGGTGTACGCGACGGCCAGGTCACGCGGGCCGTTCCCGGACAGGACCGCGGCGGCGCTCCGGACGTACCCCGAAAGGACCTCGTCCCCGAGAACCGTGCCCGGATCGCCCAGCGGAACCGACGCGGCGCTCTCCACCGCCCGGATGGCCGCCTCGATGCCGGCGTCGGCCGGCGGCACGATCTGCGCCCCCGATCCGGCCGGACCGCCCAGGCCCGCGCCCAGATAGACCTTGTAACCGTTGTCCTGCGGCGGGTTGTGACTGGCGGTGACCATCACGCCGGCGACCGCGTCCAGCGCCCGCACCGCGTAGGCCAGCACCGGCGTCGGCAGCGGGCCCGGCAACAGCAGCGCCGCTCGCCCGGCGCCGGTGGCGACGCGGGCGGTCCGCTCGGCGAACTCGCGGGAGCCGTGCCGGGCGTCGTAGCCGATCACCAGGGGGCCCTCACCGCCCTGTGCGGCCAGCCAGCCGACCAGACCGGCCGCCGCGCGGGTCACCACCGCGAGGTTCATCCCGTTCGGCCCGGCGCGGAGCCGGCCGCGCAGCCCCGCGGTGCCGAAGGTGAGCGGTCCGGAGAACCTGTCGCTCAGCTCCACCGCGGTGCCCGGTAAGCCGTCCAGGACCGCGCGCAACTCGGCCCGGCCCACCGGATCGGGATCGTCGGCGAGCCAGGCCTCGGCCCGGGCGATCAGGTCAACATCAACTTCTGGTGCCATCAGGGATTGATAGCACAATCGCACCGGCCGGCAGGCCGGGGCCGGGCTGCCGGCCCTCTTGGTGACGTGGAGGGCGGCGTCGGCGGTGGTCCCGCCCTGCTTGAGCCCGGCCGGAGCGGATCTGACGGTCCGTGCGGCCGCGGGCCCCGGCCATCGGCAATTAATGGGAGATCTTCAATAGTGACAGATGGCGATGTAAGGTTCGGTGAATGTCACGGCAAGTGACGAAGAGTGCATAGGAGAGTGAATGCGTCTCGTGTCCCGGATGTTGCGTGTCACCGTCTGGCCGGCCATTGCCGTCCTCGCCACCGCGGTGGGTGGTGTGCTGCTCGCCCCGGCCTCACCGGCTGCGGCCTCCTGCTCGCACGGCTATTCAGACAGGGACAATCACAATCCCACTTACATCCAGGTCACGGGGTCGAACGTGGCGATGCGGCAGGGGCCGCACAGCTCATGTGGCCTGATCGACCGGTTCTCCTCGGGCACCAACATGTACCCCTGGTGCTACGTCCAGGGCGACGCGGTCACGCGTAACGGAACCACCTACACCACCTGGTCTCGTGTGCACCTGGGGGCCGTCGGCGATCCGGAGGGCTGGATGTCGGACGCTTACCTCAACAACGGCGGGGCCGACAACCCGTGCTGAACCGATGAGGGGCCGGCGCGAATGCGCCGGCCCCTCATCGTCGTCCGCGTCTCACAGGTTGAGCTGGAAGGTCGACGCCATGGCGTCGAAGTACTTCTTGCTCTCGGCGAACTTGGTGTCGGTGGTGGTGAGATAGAAGGAGTACATCTTGCCGCCGACCGTGGTCATACGCCAGATGCCGTGACGCCTGTCGGCTCCCTCGCCGCAGGTGTACTCGAGCTGAGCGCCGGGGTTTCCGGAGACGGTCACCTCCTCAGTGGCGACCAGGTTGAACGGGTCGGGGCAGGTCTTGCCCTTCTTCAGCCCGGCCGGGGCGGTCTGGGTGACGAACCGGGTCGGCTCGATCGAACCGGGCTCGACCAGGACGCGCACCTTCTGGAGTTTGTCCTCCGGGTCGACATAGTCGACGTAGTTGCCGCTTGCCACCCGGCTCCAGCCGGCCGGCACCTTCACGCTGACCGCGGTCTTGCCCTTGTAGTCCTGCGTTTCGAAGCCGGCCGCAGCGGCGGCGTTGCTCGGCTGCCCGCCGGCCTGCGGCGTGGGCTGGGGAGTGTCGTCCGGCCCGGTCATGGCGAAGACCAGCACCAGCACTAGGATCACCGCGGCGGCCGCGCCGCCGGAGATCAGCTGCTTGTTGCGCGGCCACGACTTGAACGTGGTGACCGCCTTCTCCGTGGTCTCCTTCGCGGTGCCGACCACCTTGTCGATGGTGGCGCGGCGTTTCGCGGCCGGGCTCATCACCACGGTGCCCGGACGGGCGCCGCCGGGCTGCTGACCCCACGGGCCCTGCGGCGGGATGACGCTGGTCGTGTCCCCACCGGGACGGCCGCTGTTGGTGGGCAGCTTGTGGGCCGGCATGGCGCCGGTCGGGATGCTCGCGCCCGGGCCGGCCGGAGCGGGCGGCTCGGGGGCGCGCCGGCGGCCACCCGAGTTCTGCTGTTCGAGCTTGGCCAGGTGGTCGGTGAGCGACTCGCCCGGGGTCAGCATCGCCCGGCCGCCGATCTGGCCGGTCGGCTGCGGCGGGATGGGCTGGGTCTCGGCCGGCGCCGGGCTGACCGGCCGCGGCGACGGGACCACCGAATACGGGTCGGTCATCATGTGCGGCGGGTTCTTGCTGGCCAGCGGGCCGGCCAGTTGCTGCCGAAGGATGGTCCGGGCGGTCTGCACGTCCATCCGCTGGGCCGGGTTCTTCTCCAGCAGGCCCATCAGCACCGGGGTCAGCGAGCCGGCCCGGACGACCGGGGCGGGCGGGTCCTCGACGACCGAGTGCATCGTCTCGATGGGGTCGCCCTTGTCGAACGGCGGCCGGCCCTCGATCGCGGTGTAGAGCGTGACGCCCAGCGAGAACAGGTCGCTCGGCGGGCCGAAGTCGTGGCCCATGGCCCGCTCCGGGGAGATGAAGTGCGGCGAGCCCAGGACCATGCCCGGCGTGGTCAGCTGCACGTCGGTGGGCATCCGGGCGACGCCGAAGTCGGTCAGCACACAGCGGCCGTCACCGCAGATCAGCACGTTCGCCGGCTTCACATCACGGTGCAGCACCCCGTGCGCGTGGGCCACCTCGAGAGCGCCGAGCAGCGCGATGCCGATCTTGGCCACCACCCGCGGGGAGACCGGCCCGTCCTCGATCACCATGTCGGCGAGGCTGCGCGCGTCCAGCAGCTCCATCACGATCCACGGACGGCCGTTCTCGTGGACGACGTCGTAGACCTGCACCACGGCCGGGTGCTGCAGCGCCGCCGCCGCCCGGGCCTCCCGCATGGTCCGCTCATACATCGCGTCGCGGTCGCTGGGCGCCAGCCCGGGCGGGAGGATGACCTCCTTGATCGCCACGTCACGGCGGAGCAGCGTGTCCGCCGCCCGCCACACCGTTCCCATGCCGCCGTGACCCACCGCGGCGCGCAGCGTGTACCGCCCGCCGATTAGCGTGCCCGGGGCGGCGCGTCCGCTGGGGGGAGCCGCGTTCCCGCCGCTCCACGTCGGAGATTGAGTCACTGAGGATGCCACCGAGGGGGTATAGGGGCTGTCGACCAACCCCGCTATCTTGCCTGCCGTCACCCCCCGAATGAAAGTCACGACCTCAGTGTTCACGACACTTCGACCCTCCGTAGTGGCCGAGTGGCCGAGGGTGGACGCGTCAAGGACGGAGGGTGGCAAATTCCTCACGGTCGGACGCCTGAACGAGTCTTAGGATTTCACCTGTGAATGCTGAGTCGGGGTTTCCCGTCAAACCGGTGTACGGCCCCGCCGACGTGCCCGCGGGCGCCGGAGCCGACGAGCCCGGTCAATACCCGTACACCCGTGGCGTGTACCCGACGATGTACACGAAACGCCCGTGGACCATGCGGCAGTACGCCGGCTTCGGGACGGCCGCCGAGTCGAACGCGCGGTACCACCAGCTGCTCGCGGCCGGGACGATGGGGCTCTCCGTCGCCTTCGACCTGCCCACCCAGATGGGTTACGACTCCGACGACCCGATCGCGCACGGCGAGGTCGGCAAGGTCGGCGTGGCGATCGACTCGATCGACGACATGCGGCTGCTCTTCAAGGACATCCCGCTGGACCGGGTCTCCACCTCGATGACGATCAACGCGCCCGGCTCGGTGCTGCTGCTGCTCTACCAGCTGGTCGCCGAGGAGCAGGGCGTGCCCGGGACGGCGCTGCAGGGCACGATCCAGAACGACATCCTCAAGGAGTACATCGCCCGCGGGACGTATATCTTCCCGCCGAAGCCGTCGCTGCGGCTGGTGGCCGACACGTTCGCCTACTGCAGGGCCGAGATCCCGAAGTGGAACACCATCTCGATCTCCGGCTACCACATGGCCGAGGCCGGCGCCTCGCCCGCGCAGGAAATCGCGTTCACCCTGGCCAACGGCATCGAGTACGTACGGGCCGCGATCGCAGCGGGCCTGGCCGTCGACGACTTCGCGCCACGGCTGTCGTTCTTCTTCGTGGCCCGGACCACCCTGCTCGAGGAGATCGCCAAGTTCCGGGCGGCCCGCCGGATGTGGGCGCGGATCATGCGCGACGAGTTCGGCGCCAAGGACCCGAAATCGCTGATGCTCCGCTTCCACACCCAGACCGCGGGGGTCCAGCTCACCGCGCAGCAGCCCGAGGTCAACCTGATCCGGGTGGCGATCCAGGCGCTCGGCGCGGTGGCCGGCGGCACCCAGTCGCTGCACACCAACTCGTACGACGAGGCGCTCGCCCTGCCCACCGAGAAGTCCGCCCGGCTGGCCCTGCGCACCCAGCAGGTGCTCGCCTACGAGAGCGGCCTGACCGGCACCGTCGACCCGTTCGCCGGCTCGTACGCGGTGGAGGCGCTGACCGACGCGGTGGAACGGGAGGCGACCGCGCTGATCGACCGGGTCTTCGAGTACGGGTCCGCCGTCGACGCCATCGAGCAGGGCTTCCAGAAGGGCGAGATCGAGGCTTCCGCGTACCGGATCGCCACCGAGATCGACAGCGGCGAGCGGGTCGTGGTCGGGGTCAACCGGTTCACCCTCGACGAGGAGGAGAAGTACGAGCCGCTGCGGGTCGATCCGGCGATCGAGGCCGCCCAGGTGGCCCGTCTCGCGCGACTGCGGGAGGAGCGCGACGGGCCGGCTGTCCAGGACGCATTGAAAGATCTGGCGAAGGCCGCCGCCGGAAGTGTGAACGTCCTACCGTTGATGAAAGATGCCTTGCGCCTCCGTGCCACCGTGGGGGAGGTGTGTCACACCCTCCGCGGGGTATGGGGCGTGCACCGCCCCGTCGAACGGTTCTGAGCTGCTCGACGTACTCGTAGTGTGTCGCGTCACCTCCGCGATCCACTACCCGTTGAGGGGGTGGCGGGCCGGGACGATCTCCCGTGTGCCCGCCCTACCTCGGCCGGGGCGTGAGCACCTCTTTACGCGACCGTTACACAGCGTCACCACAAACGGGACTAAGCTGTCGCGCGTTGCGTAAACCGACGAATCTTCGAGAGTGATACGGAAGCCGAAGTGACTACTGCTCTGGAGGCGCCGGAAGGCGCCGATACGTCGTGGCCCGGGCAGCTGCCCGGAACCGACCCGCTCCCCGGCCGGCTGGATCGCTGGCTCGCTTCGAGGGGCGCCGAGCTGGTAGCGATTCGACGGCACATCCACGCACACCCCGAGCCGTCACACTCCGAGTTCGAGACTGCCGCCCTGATCGCCCGTGAGCTGGTCGTCGCCGGTCTCTCCCCGCGGATGATGCCGCGTGGCAACGGGGTCGTCTGCGACATCGGCGAGGGTCCCCGCACCATCGCGTTCCGGGCCGACATCGACTCGCTGCCGCTGCAGGACCTCAAGGACGTGCCGTACCGCAGCACCGTCGACGGTCAGGCGCACGCGTGCGGCCACGACGTGCACACCACCATCGTGCTCGGCCTCGGCATGGCGCTCGCCCAGCTCAACGAGCAGGGGCTGCTGCCCGGCCGGGTCCGGCTGATCTTCCAGCCGGCCGAGGAGGCGATGCCGTCCGGCGCGCCCGAGGTGATCGCCGCCGGCGCGCTCAAGGACGTCGACGCCATCTACGCGCTGCACTGCTACCCGCAACTGCCGGCCGGGCTGGTCGGCGTCCGCTCCGGGCCGTTCACCGCTGCCGCCGACGCGGTCGAGGTCAAGCTCACCGGGCCCGGCGGGCACACCGCCCGGCCGCACCTCACCGCCGACCTGGTGCACGCCCTCGGCCGGATCATCGTCGACGTCCCGGCGCTGCTCAGCCGCCGGATGGACCCGCGCGCCGGGCTGTCGCTGGTGTGGGGGTCGGTGCACGCCGGGCAGGCGTTCAACGCGATCCCCGGCGCGGGCGAGGTCCGCGGGACCGTGCGGGTGCTCAGCCGGGAGGCCTGGCGTGACGCGCCCGAGCTGATCACCCGGCTGATCCGTGAGGTGGTCGCGCCGACCGGCGCCGAGGTCGACGTCAACTACATCCGCGGCGTCCCGCCGGTGATCAACGACCGGATGGCGTCGGCGATCATCGCGGGCGCGGCGGGGGCGGCGCTCGGCCCGGACCGGGTGGTCGAGGCCGAACTCAGCATGGGCGGCGAGGACTTCTCGTTCTACCTGGAGCACGTGCCCGGCGCGATGATCCGGCTCGGCACCGGCCGTCCGGGCTCCGATGTGCGGCACGACCTGCACCAGGGCGACTTCGACGTGGACGAGAGCTGCATCGGCTACGGCGTCCGGGTGATGGCCCACACCGCCCTGGCCGCGCTGTCCACCGGCGCGTTCTGAGCTGATTGGCTTCGCTTCGCTCCGCGGCAAAACGCCTTTTGACCGGTGAGGAGGCGAGTGATTTTCCGCCGCCCGCAAACCCCGCGGACGTCGAAAAATCACTCGCCTCCTCACCGGCGGCATTTTGCGGGTCGCTCCGTGGCTACGTCCTCGCGGATATCGCGGGGTGGTGGGGCCGCCGTTCTGCTGCCGGGGGTGGTCGTTTCCCCGTCAGGGGGTTGATGTGGAAGCCTCGGCAGCCGGGGTGACCACCGGGGTGTTGCGGCGCCGGTAGCGGCGGAGCAGATGGACGATCGCCCACGCCGGGAGGCCGAGGGCGATGATCCAGGGCAGCAGCGCGCCGAGCACGGTGAGCAGCACGCCCAGCGAGGCGACCAGAGCGTTCCAGCCGTTCGAGAGCCCGCCGAGGAACCCGGCCGGGTCGTCGCCGTCGTCGGTGACCGTCGCGTTCGGGCCGAGCAGGACGACGGTGATCGTGGAGAGCGACGTGAGGTCGCTGAGCCGGCGCTTCTTGGCCTCCAGCGACGCCAGATCCGACTCCCGGGAGGCGACCTCACGCTCCAGCATCACCAGGTCGTCCAGGGACTTGGCCTCGGCGAGGAGCCGCTTGCCGCTCTCCACCCGGGCCTTCTGCACCTCGATCCGGGCGTCGAGGTCGACGACCTCCTCGGTGACGTCCTGGGTGTTGATGCCGCGGTTCTCCTCGTCGCCGAGCTTGGCGAGCTGGTCGACGACAGCGGAGAACTTGTCGGCCGGGATGCGCAGTTTGATGGTCGCCGTGGACGAGCCGTCGCCGCTCTGCCGCTCGTCGCCGCCGACGAACCCGCCGTTGCCGGCGGCGATGCCGGTGACCTGAGCGGCCTTGTCGGTGACGTTGTCCACCCGAACCGTGATCGACCCGTTGTAGATGATCGACCGTTGATCTATCCGCAGGTCAGGCGCCTGTGCGGCGGTGTCCTTGCCCTGCTCCGGCGCGGCCCCGGCGGGAGCGGCCGCCCGGTCGGCGGCTGCTCCGCCGCCCTCCGCGCCACCCGCCGCCGGCTTGGCCGCGACATTTTCACTCGAATCCATGGAGTCGGCGCCACAACCCGCGAGCAGCATGCCCGCCAGCAACGCCGCGACGATTCCCCGTTTCCTCATGGCAGCTCCGATCTGAGTCTTCACTGACCGTGGGACGTGCGGCACGCACATCCCGGTTCCGGCAGACTGCGGGGTGAGCGGTTACAAAACAGCAGCGGAGGGGTCCCGTGCGCGTCACGAAGTTCACGCATTCCTGCCTACGCATCGAGGGGACGGGGGTGCTCGTCGTCGATCCCGGCGAATTCTCCGAGTCGTCCGCATTGGACGGCGCCGACGCGGTGCTCATCACCCACGAGCACGCCGACCACCTCGACGTCGCGGCGGTCACGGCGGCCGTCGCCCGGCGGCCGGACCTGCGGATCTTCACGCACGAGGCGGTGCTGCCACTGCTCGCCGACGTCGCGTCGGCCACCACCGCGGTCGCCGCGGGGCAGGAGTTCGAGGCGGCCGGCTATCGGGTCCGGGCGTTCGGCGGGCAGCACGCGATCATCCACCCGTACGTGCCGGTCTTCGCCAACCTCGGGTTCCTCGTCGACGACGGCGCCGGCAACCTCTACCACCCCGGTGACTCGTTCGTGGCGCCGGACGTCGAGGTGGAGACGCTCTTCGTGCCGCTGAACGCGCCGTGGGCGACGATCGCCGAGTCGCTGGAGTTCGTCCGCGGGATCCGTCCGGGGCAGGCCTTCGCCCTGCACGACGGGCTGATCAACGAGCGTGGGTCGGCCATCTACGGCAAACATCTGGAGACCTTCTCCGAGACGAAGTTCCGGCAGGTGGCGCCGGGCACCCCGCTGGACTGACGTGCTCGGCATCGACGTCGTGACCCGGCGGCTCTACGAGGCGCCGCCGGACGGGTTCGTGGCGGCGCGTGCGGCCGCGATCGAGGACGCCCGCCGCGGCGGCGACCGGGACGCGGCCAAACGGCTCGCCGCGCTCAAGAAGCCGACGGTGGCGGCCTGGGTGGTCAACCTGGTGGCGCTGCGGCGGCCCGAGCTGATCGAGGAGCTGGTCGAGCTGTCGACCGCGCTGCGGGCCGCCCAGCGGGAGCTGCGCGGCGACCAGTTGCGGGAGCTGTCGACGCAGCGGCGGCAGTTCGTCTCGTCGCTGGTCGCGGCGGCCCGGCGGCTCGCCGTCGAGGAGTCCGGGACGGCCGCCGGGAAGCTGCCGCTGGGGGATGTGGAGGCGACGTTCACGGCGGCGCTGGCCGACCCGGAGATCGCCGTGCAGGTGCGGTCGGGGCGGCTGATTCGGGCGGTCTCCTACGCCGGGTTCGGTGAGGTGCCGCGGCCCCGGTTGCGCCTGGTCACCGACGAGGACGCGGAGACCGGGGAGGCCGCTCCGGAGCCGCCCGCCGCCACCCGGGAGCGGGCCGCCGAGGAGCAGCGTCGCCGGGAGAGTGAGCGCCGCCGGCGGGAGCTGGAACGGGAGCTGAACACCGCGCGGGCCGACGAGCGGCGCGCCGACGGGCGGCTGGAACGCGCCGAGGACGCCGAGCGGGAGGCCGAGCACCTGGTCGAGGACCTCGACGCGGAGCTCGCCGAGCTGGAACGACGGCGTACCGAGGCGGTCGCCGACGTGGCCCGGCGCAAAACCGCCCGCCGTGCCGCCGAACGCGATGCGGCGGCCGCCCGCCGCCGGGTGGGGGACGTGCAAGGGGCGCTGGACGAGCTGGAGGCGACATAGATCGCGGGAGCGTTCTCTTCGGACGATCGACGGAGATTTTCTTTAGACGGTCAAGGAGAGCAGAATCGGGCAGGTGACCCCCGAACAGGCCGCCGCCCACGCTCGCACGGGACTCGCCACGATCCTCCGGGCCTTCTCGGAATCCCCTCGGACCCTCCAGGGCGCCCGGCTGCTGGGGCTGTCCGGCTGGGCGTATCACGTGTCGGCCCGGGCCGGGGCGCTCGGCGAGGTGCGGTCCGAGACGGTGGCCGCGGTGCTGGCGTTCATCGCGCCGGAGGCGGTCACCGACGGCTGGGAGGCGGCGGTGAAGGCGTCCGCCCCGAGTGAGGTCGCCCGATGGCACCTGGGGGAGCTCTGCAAGTGGGGCGCCGACCAGCTCGGCGGCTTCCCCCGGCTGGCCCGGCTGATCGACCTGGCCGACCGGATCACCGACCACGTGGACACCGCCGGGCTGCCGCTGTATGCGGCGTGGCGGGCCATGCCGGCGCCCGAGGCCACCCCGGGCGCGCGGGCCGCGATGCTGCTGCACCAGCTGCACGAGCATCGCCTGGGCGTGCACGTCCTCGCGGTCCGGGCCAGCGGCCTCACCCCGCTGGAGGCGATCATCGCCGGCCCCGAGGGCGAGACCGGCGCGGTGGCGCTCGGCTGGCAGGGGCCGTATCCGCCGGCGGGCCCGCTGGTCCGCCGGCTGATGTGGTCCGACGCGGTGGCCGACTCGCTGGCCGGCCAGGCCTACGCCGCCCTCGACCAGTCCGAGCGCATCGAGTTCACCGGCCTGCTGGAGTCCCTGGGGCACCGGCTGGTCCACTGATCCTCGGGAAGACCGGCTCGGGGCGTGCCACCCGGTCGCCGGTCAGCAGGCGCCCGTGCAGGCGGGCGGCGCCGTCCGGCAGGAACGGGGACAACTCGGTGGCGACCAGGCGGCAGGCCCCGACCAGAACACCCAGCACCGCGTCGAGCCGGCCGGCGGCGGCCGGTTCCCACGGCCGTTCGGCCTCGATGAAACGGTTGCCCTCGTCGACCACCGCCACCAGCGCGTCGGTGGCGGCCCGGAAGTCGAAGTCGTGCAACGCGCGGTCGATCTGGCCGGGCAGGCGATCGCACACCGTCCTGAGCGCGCCGGAGGGTACCGGCCGGCCGGTGGGTTGTGACACCCGGCCGCCACGGTGCTTCCAGGCCAGCGCCAGGGTCCGGTTGACCAGGTTGCCGAGCCCGTTCGCGAGGTCGCCGTCGGAGCGGCGCACCAGCCGCTCGACGGTGAAGTCGGTGTCACCCACCCGGGCCGGCTCGCGCAGCAGCCACCAGCGCACGGCGTCCGTGCCGTAACGGCCGGTGAGCGCACACGGGTCGACCGCGTTGCCTGCGCTCTTGGACAGCTTCGCGCCGTCCGCCGACAGGTAGTCGTGAACCAGGATCGCGGTGGGCAGCGGCAGGCCGGCGGAGAGGAGCAGGGCCGGCCAGTAGACGGCGTGGAACCGGACGATGCCCTTGCCGATCACGTGCGCCCGCTCACCCGGTCCGGCCCACCAGCGGCGGTACGCGGGGTCGCCGTCGCCGTACCCGAGCGCGGTGACGTAGTTGGCCAGCGCGTCCCACCAGACGTACACGACCTGGTCCGGATCGCCGGGCACCGGGATGCCCCAGCCCCCGGCCCGGGCCGCCGGACGGGAGACGCTGAAATCGGTCAGGCCGGCCCGGACGAAGGCGAGCACCTCGTTGCGCCGGGCGGCCGGTTCGATACGCAGCCGGCCGGACTCCAGCAGCTCCAGAATCCGGCCGGTGTACCGGGACAGCCGGAAGAACCAGTTCTCCTCGGCGACCGGCTCCGGGACCACCCGATGCTCGGGACAGAGCCCGTCGGTGAGCTCGGCCGCCGCCCAGAACTGCTCACAGCCGGGGCAGTAGAGGCCCTGATAGGCGCGCCGGTAGAAGTCGCCGCCCGCCGCGCACTCCCGCCACAGCCGGTCCACCCCGGTGGCGTGCCGGGCGTCGGCAGAGGTTCGGATGAAGTCGTCGAAGGACAGCGACAGCGGCTCGCGCAGCGCGGCGAAGCGGGCGGCGTTCGTGTCCACGAAGTCGCGCACGTCCACACCGGCCGCCCGGGCCGCCGTCACGTTCTTCAGCGCGTTGTCGTCGGTGCCGGTCAGGAACCGCACCGGCCGCCCGCGTAACCGGGCGTGCCGGGCCAGCACGTCGGCCTGCACCAGCTCCAGGGCGTGCCCGAGGTGCGGGGCGGCGTTGACGTACGGGATGGCGGTCGTCACGTAGAAGGTGTTCATGGTCGTCCCTCTCCGCCTGGTCCCGGACGGGGAGACGCCGAACCACAGCCCCGCCGAGACGGGGCCTGCTCGTGTGAAGTGGTCAGCGCACGGCGAGGAGCCCCGGGAAGGGGCGCATCATCGACTCACGGCGCGGCTGCATGCGGCCATGGTAGGCGCTCGTGGCGGCCCGCGAAACTCGGTTGGCAGGGCCGCGGGCGCCGTGGTCCGATGCCCACATGACGGAACTTCCCCAGGGCTGGACCACCCGCCGGCCCACCCTCGACGACGTGCCCGCGATCCTCGAACTGGTGCACGCCAGCGACATCGCCGCGGTGGGGGAGCCCGACTACACCGCCGACGAGGTGCGCGAAGACCTCACCACGCCGAACACCGACATGGCCCGGGACTGCCTGCTCGCCCTGGACGACACCGGCACGATCGTCGGCTGGTCCTTCCCGGGCAACTCCACCGGCCGGGACCGGGACATGGCCAACGTCTACTTCTGGCCCGGCCGCGGCCTGCCCGCCCTGAAACCGCTGCTCGAAATGCTGATGGTGCGGATGACCGAGCGGGCCGCGGAGCTGGGCCACCCGGTCTACGAGGTACGGGCGGGCGCGATCCCCGGCGAGACCGAGCTGATCCAGGCGCTGACCGACGCCGGATTCGTCTTCCTCAAGCAGTTCGCCCGGATGCAGATGTCGCTCGACGGCTTCTCCCCGGCCGTGCCCGAGCCGCCGGCCGGCATCACGGTCCGCCCGGTCCGGCACGACGACGAGGCCGAGATGCGGGCCTTCCACGCGGTCATCGAGGACGCCTTCGTCGACTCCGACCACCTGGCGATCCCGTTCGACGGCTGGCTCGGCCAGGTCACCAAGCCCGGCGTGCCGTTCGACGAGTGGTTCGTCGCCGAGGCGGACGGCCGGATCGTCGGCGCCCTGCAGTCCAGCGACGGCGGCGAGGACACCGACGAGGGCTGGGTGAAGCACCTGGCGACGCTCCGGGCGTACCGCAAGCGGGGTGTCGGTGAGGCCCTGCTGCGCCGCGCCTTCGCCACCTACGCCGCCAACGGGCGGCCGAAGGCCGGTCTCGGTGTCGACCTGGCCAACCCGACCGATGCCGCGAGCCTGTATTTCAAGGTCGGCATGGACGCGCTGTACCGGGCCAACATCTACCGTACGACCGTCGACGCGGCGGTCGAGGCGCCGGCCTAGGGCTCCGGCGACGCCGTACCGGTGGGCCGGCCGCGCAGATCGGCGACGTAGTCGTCGGGCGCGCCGGCCTTCTCGGCCGCGTTCGCGATCTCCGACAGATACCACGCGGTCGGCAGGCCGCCCTCGTAGCCGGCGAAGACGTAGACCCATGCGGGTACGTCACCGTCGAGCGTCGATACACGGACGGTCACCTTCTGGTACGCCCCAGCAGTCACCCCCTCGACCTCGTCGAGCTGTGACGCATCCCACGGGTGGACGTCGTAGAGCGAGACGAAGACCCGGTCGCCGGGTGACTCGACGATCGTGCTCACCGCCCCCTCCCAGCCAATTTCTCCCTCACCGGCGAAGGTCAGGCGCCAGCCCTCCACCCACCCCACGCCGACCATCGGCGAGTGTGGGCAGTAGGCCAGCATGCGGGCCGGATCCATGTTCGAGCCATACGCGGCGTAGTGACGCACGGCGACGACGATAGTCGTAGCGAGCGGTGGTGAGAATATGAGGAGTGCGTGTCGGCACGTCTAATGGTTTTTGGAGGTCGGTTTGTCGTGAGTCGGATCGTGATCATCGGTGGCGGACCGGGCGGATATGAGGCGGCTCTGGTCGCGGCGCAACTCGGGGCGGACGTCACGCTCGTCGAGGCGGAGGGTCCGGGCGGCGCGTGTGTGCTCACCGACTGCGTGCCCTCCAAGACCTTCATCGCCAGCTCCGAGGTGATGACCGGTTACCGCCACGAGGAGCGGTTCGGGATCCGGTCCTCCGGCCTGGCCGGAGTCAGCGTCGACGCGAAAGCGGTGAACGAGCGGGTCAAGAAACTCGCGCTCGCCCAGTCCGGTGACATCCAGACGAAGCTGATCAAGGCCGGGGTGAACGTGGTCCGCGGCCGGGCGCGGCTCGGTGAGGACCGCCTCGGGCATACCCATCAGGTGCTGATCACCCCGGAGGGCGCGGAGACCTACCCGGTCGAGGCGAGCACCGTGCTGCTGGCCACCGGCGCCACCCCGCGGGTGCTGTCCACGGCCCGGCCGGACGGCGAGCGGATCCTCGACTGGCGCCAGGTGTGGGACCTCGAGGAGCTGCCCAGCCATCTCGTGGTGATCGGCTCCGGCGTGACCGGCGCCGAGTTCGCCAGCGCGTACCTGGCGATGGGTGTGAAGGTGACGCTCATCTCCAGCCGCGAGCGGGTCATGCCGCACGAGGACGCCGACGCCGCGATGGCGATCGAGCGGGTCTTCCGTGAGCGGGGCATGACCATTCTCAGTCAGTCCCGGGGCGACGCGGTCGAGAACACCGGCGATGGGGTACGGGTGACGCTCTCCGACGGGCGCATCGTCGAGGGCTCGCACTGCCTGATGGCGGTCGGCGCCATCCCCAACACGACCGAGCTGGGTCTGCGGGAGTACGGGGTGGACGTCTCCGAGGGCGGCTACGTGACCGTGGACCGGGTGTCGCGTACCAACGTGCCCGGCATCTACGCCGCCGGCGACTGCACCGGCGTCCTGCCGCTCGCCAGCGTCGCCGCCATGCAGGGCCGGATCGCCATCTGGCACGCCATGGGCGAGGCCGTCGCACCGCTGCGGCTGCGGACCGTGTCGGCGAACGTCTTCACCGACCCGGAACTGGCCACCGTCGGCGTGTCGCAGAACGAGGTCGACTCCGGCCGCTTCCCGGCCCGCCAGGTGATGCTGCCGCTGACCGGCAACGCGCGGGCCAAGATGTCCGGGCTGCAGGACGGATTCGTGAAACTATTCTGCCGACCGGCGACCGGGCAGATCGTCGGCGGCGTCGTGGTGGCGCCGAAGGCGAGCGAGCTGATCCTGCCGATCACCATGGCGATCGAGAACAACCTGACCGTCGATCAGCTGGCGCACACCATCACGATCTACCCGTCGCTCTCCGGGTCGATCGCGGAAGCGGCACGTCAGCTGATGCTGCACGAGATCCAGTAGCGTCCGGCCCGCTCCCGAAGAGGGCCAGCGCCCAGCCGGCCGTGCCGAAGACCAGCGCGGCGACGGCGGCCAGGGCGAACAGCCGCCAGGCGGACTGGGTGATCGCGGTGCCCCCGAGGTGCCCGACCAGTCCGCCGTAGGCGGCCCAGGTCAGCGCGGCCGCGCCGTCATACCCGACGAAACTGCGGATCGGGTAGCCGGTGCGGCCCGCGTTGTACCCGGACGCCATCCGGCCGCCCGGCACGAACCGGCACAGCAGCACCACCAGCGGACCCGGCCGGCGCAGCCCGCGGGTGAACCGCTCCGCCGCCCGCCTGGTCCGGGACTCGGGCTCCCCCAGCGGCGGCGTGAACCGGGCCGCCAGGACGCTCAGCCGGGAACCGGTCGAGCGGCCCAGCACGAACGCGATGCCGTCACCGGCGAACATGCCCAGCGCGCCGACCGTGATCACCAGGGCCAGGTCGAGATCGCCGTAGACCGTGAGGGCGCCGGAAGTGATCATCACGGCCTGGGTGGGCACCACCGGGACCAGCGCGTCGACCGCGAGCAACGCGAACAGGGCCAGATAGGCCCACGCCGGCGTCGCCAACACGGTCGGCAGATCGATCATCGGTACGGCCACCTCGCGGCTTCGGGGTCTCCGGCATTCTGCGTGAGAGCGGCTGAGAAAGCGCTGTGCTGACAGCATGCGCCCAGCCCGGCACTCTCCGCGGTGATGCGGGACACGCTACGGCCGGGCATCCGGACCCGCGCCCGGTTTGCGTCCGTCCCCGGGACCCGGCGTACCGTTGACCTGCCCGTGCCGCAGTGCCGGCGCGAGGCCGCGGGCCGTCGGTAGGTCCCGTATCGGCGGCCCGCTCCTCCACGTCCAGAGCTGGAGTCTCCGCGGCTAGTTGATCTCGCAGATCACGGTGCCGGCGGTGACCGTCGTGCCCGGCTCCACCGACAGGCCGGCCACGGTGCCCGCCTTCGGCGCCTGCAACGGCTGCTCCATCTTCATCGCCTCGATCACGACGATCGTGTCGCCTTCGGCGACCTCGTCACCGTTCTGCACGGCCACCTTCACGATCGTGCCCTGCATGGGGGCGGCCAGACCGCCGGTCGGGGCTTTGGCCTGCGCCTTGCCCCCGGCACGGGACGGTGTCCGCCTCGGGGCGGGAGCAGTGGCCGTACCCCCTCCGAGGTTTTTGGGAAGCCGCACCTCGATGCGCCGCCCGCCGACCTCGACCACGACGGTCTCGCGCTCCTCCTTCTCGCCGTCCGGCGCCGCGGGCGCCGCGAACGGCGGCACCTCGTTGACCCACTCCGTCTCGATCCAGCGGGTGTGCACGGTGAACGGCTCGCCGGTGAACGCCTCGTCGCGGATGACCGCCCGGTGGAACGGCAGGACCGTGGCGATGCCCTCGATCACCGTCTCGTCCAGCACCCGCCGCGACCGCTCCAACGCCTCGGCCCGGGTGGCGCCCGTCACGATGATCTTCGCGAGCATCGAGTCGAAGTTGCCGCCGACCACATCCTTCTCGGTGACACCCGAATCGACCCGCACCCCCGGCCCCGACGGCCACTCCAGTCGGGTGACCGTGCCCGGCGCCGGCAGGAAACCGCGCCCCGCGTCCTCCCCGTTGATCCGGAACTCGATCGCGTGGCCGCGCGGCGCCGGATCCTCGGTGAACGCCAGCCGCTCGCCCGCCGCGATCCGGAACTGCTCCCGCACCAGATCGATGCCGGTGGTCTCCTCACTGACCGGGTGCTCCACCTGCAGACGCGTGTTCACCTCAAGGAACGAGATCGTCCCGTCCTGGCCCACCAGATACTCGACGGTGCCGGCGCCGTGATAGCCGGCCTCCCGGCAGATCGCCTTCGCGCTGTCGTGGATCTTCCTCCGCTGGTCGTCACTCAGGAACGGCGCCGGCGCCTCCTCGACCAGCTTCTGATGACGGCGCTGCAACGAGCAGTCCCGCGTGCCGACCACCACCACCGTGCCGTGCGTGTCCGCCAGAACCTGCGCCTCCACATGCCGGGGCCGGTCCAGATAGCGCTCCACGAAACACTCGCCCCGCCCGAACGCGGCCACCGCCTCGCGCGTCGCGCTCTCGAACAATGCCGGAATCTCCTCCAGCGTCCGCGCCACCTTCAACCCACGGCCACCGCCGCCGAACGCCGCCTTGATCGCCACCGGCAGGCCGTGCTCCTCCGCGAACGCGACGATCTCGGCCGCGCCCGCGACCGGCTCCGCCGTCCCCGGAACCAGCGGCGCGCCGGCACGCTGCGCGATGTGCCGCGCGGTGACCTTGTCGCCCAGATCGCGGATCGCCTGCGGCGTCGGCCCGATCCAGGTCAGATCCGCATCCTGTACGGCCTGCGCGAACTCGGCGTTCTCGGAGAGGAAGCCGTAGCCCGGATGCACCGCGTCGGCGCCACTCCGCTTCGCCACCTCGAGCAGCTTGTCGATGCGGAGATAGGTCTCGGCGGCGGTCTCCCCGTCCAGCGCGTAGGCCTCGTCGGCCAGGCGCGCGTGCAGCGCGTCCCGGTCACTGTCGGCATAGACGGCGACGCTCGTGAGGCCGGCGTCCTTGCAGGCCCGGATGACCCGGAGGGCGATCTCGCCACGGTTGGCGATCAATATCTTCCGCACGGCTATGAGCCTAACGGTTCCTCAGGTGGTTCCGGTCGGATGAATCCGCCCGATTCCGGTTCGAGCCCGGACAGCCGGCTTCGACCGGTAAGTTAATCCTGATTCGCCTACTTTGGCTGGTGCTTTAAGGGGCGGTGATGGTTTCGGCCGCCGGCGTCAGCATTCTTGCCGCGGCCACTGCTGGTTTCAGCGGCGCCAGAGCGAGGTGATCGGGATGTTCATGTCGGCGAGAAGCCTCCGCAGCAACGGCAGAGACAGCCCGATCACGTTGCCCGGATCCCCTTCGATCCGCTCGACGAACGCGCCACCCCGCCCGTCCAGCGTGAACGCCCCCGCCACCTGAAGCGGCTCACCCGAAGCCACATAGGCTTCGATCTCGGCGTCGGTGACATCGGCGAAATGCACGGTGGTGGTGCCGACCGCCTCCGCCTGAAGCCCACTGACCAGCCCGGTCAGGTGATGCCCGGTGTGCAGGACCCCCGACTTGCCACGCATGGCCGTCCACCGCTTGACCGCCTCGTCCGCACTGCCCGGCTTCCCGAAGACCTCCCCTTCGAAAGCCAGCACAGAATCACACCCGAGCACCAGGGCGGCCGGATCCGCGGGCAGGTTCGCCGCCACCGTCCGAGCCTTCATCCGGGCCAGGGCAAGACTGGTCGTATAGGCGTCATCAGCCTCGACGACACTCTCGTCCACCCCACTGACGATCACCTCAGCATCGATCCCGGCCCCCGTGAGCAGCGCCCGCCGAGCAGGGCTGGCCGAGGCAAGAATCAGGCGATACGCGATGTCGGTCTGCACGACAATCGAGCCTACAAGCCCCACGGATGTAAAACCGTGAGCAAGCAGCGTGTTTCAGCCACCTTCTCCACCAAACCGCCCGCTTGCCTGCCGGAGAGGGTGACAGTGGCCTGATCGGCCCAGTCCTGGCGGATCCGTATGGTTTCGATTGGAGGGCGCAGCATTTAGGAGGCGGCCCGTCGCCGCCGAACCAGAATCGCTAGTAGTACTCCTACCGCGGCGGTGGCGATCCCGATGCCGGCAAGAAGCGGTAGTTGAGAGCCAGCAGGTTCAGGAGGTGACGCGGTGCCCGAAGGGGTTATCGAAGGCGTTGAAATCCCTGCGGGAGCCGAGTCGGAAGTTCGTGGCGCCGCCGATGCAGTTCCACCAGTAGAACTGAGCGGAGGGACGTCAGCGGTCAATGCCTTCACAACGTTGAGTACCCCGTAGCCGCACTCGTCATCTCGTCCTGGAGCGCCGTTATCATCAGCTGTTGCAGTCAGACGGTGTATAACCTCAGCCGCTGATAGATCGGGAAACTTCGCACGCACAAGCGCTGCCGCACCTGAAACGATTGCCGTGGCGCTCGACGTTCCCTTGCTTTTCGAGTACTTGCCGTTCAAGTCGATTGATACTATATCGACACCGGGGGCGCAAATCTCAACCTTCGGTCCGGTGATAGAAAAATCTGCATGCTTGCCACTTCGGTCAATCGCCCCGACTGCTAGGACCCCTGGAATTGCGGCAGGGTATCCCAATTTCGGACTCGTGGAAGTATTGCCTGTGCCGGCCACCACAACTGAGTCGGCTCGGGCTGCTGCGGCGATGGCATCACTAAGGGGGCGAGAAGCTCCACCGACGCTGGACACGTTAATAACGTCGGCGCCCGCCTGTGCGGCCCATTTTATTCCCTTTTCGACGCCCGCTCCGCGGCCCTCTGAGTCCAGTGACATAATAGGAAGAATCTGTGCTTCCGGGGCTACTCCTATAACGCCATCGTTGTTTCCATGCCCATGCGCAGATATTAGGCCCGCCATCTGCGTGCCATGGCCATTATGGTCACTTTGTCCGATCCCGTCTCCGCCTGCTCTTGTGTCGACCCCCTTTGTGAGATTATTTTTCAAATCGAGATGGGGAGATACGCCGGTGTCTGGGACGGCGACTATGACTCCGCGCCCCTTAGTGATCCGATGAGCCTCTTCTAGGTGCAGGTAATTAACATGCCATTGCAGTTCTCGTATCTGATCAGCTCTAGCTGGAAGCCCTGGGAATAGAGTCATAGATACGAAATTTGCTACAAGGGTTGCCGTGATGAAAATTCTCACCTTAGCGTCCACCGATAGTCGGCCCAGGGTTGATCTTTTGCTCCGGAGGTGGAGACAGAACTGGATCGACGCCGCTGTTGGTTTCCCACGGGTTATCGGGATCCCAGTTCAGGAAGCGTGCTTCGTCTTCTTTGCGAGAGCTTCCACCTCGCCTGGGTGTGACTGCGCCCTCTTGTCCGATCATTCCGCCGATTGGATTAATCCTTTGCCCGCCTCGCGTTAGGCCTCCCATGTTGCCCCTGCGGCCGGAGGGCGAACTCCCGATGGGTGGTGTGCCACCGATAACGCCCCCATGGAGGGGCGAGGCGGTTCCTCGTGATCCGGTGACGGGTGGAACTGCCCCCAGCCCAGTGTTGTTAGTGGCCGGACTGCGGGGGAAAATCGGCGATTGAGAAGGGTTTTGTGATGGTGCGAAGTTTAATGGATCGGTGGAGTTAGGAGTTGGAGTGAATGTAGTTGGTGTCGATGACGGAAGATTTGGTGAAGGAGCCTGTGGCTGCTTCGTTCCGCCGAGGATGGGCCCTCCAGATGGTGTCTTACTGGGTGAGGGTTGCGCCGGTCGGGACTGAGTCAGATCTCTCTGAGGTGCCGTAATGGGAGTCCTCGGTCGCGAGGCCCGCGACGATGTCGTGACGCGCGCGGGGAACGAAGCTGTGCCTGGCAGGATCGGGCTTATTCCCCCGTTTCCTACCGATTCGCTACTGTCGTTGACAATGCGCAAAGGTTCGTATGGCCGAGGGGCAACCAGGGAGGTCTGGGCCGTGGCTAGTTCGGCGGTCAAGCCGGTCATGAGGCTCACGGCCTGCAGGCGCAGTTCCTCCTGCCGGCCTGCGGCGACGGGCGACGGCGGGGGAGGCGGAGCGCCGGCCTTGCTGAAGGCCCGTGGCCGAGTCTTCAAATCCTCGTCGTACTCGGCGAGTGCTGCCGTGTTTGCGGAATGTTCCTGCTGGATGAGGTCCATCTTCCGCTTGATGTCATCGACGGCGGCCAGGGCGCTCGAGTACGCGGTGTAGTTGGTGATCGACGCCTCATAAGTCTCGGTGAGGCTGTCGATGAGGTGGTCGAGGCGCTCGACATACGAGCGCGCCGCCTTGTTTCGCTCCGGAGGCCACGCTGTGATCAGCTTTTCCTTGTACTTTTCGACCTGCGTCCGGTGCATCAGAACAAGTTCGTAGGACCGCTTCCAGCCTTCAAGCGCCTGGTAATGCGGAGCGTTGTCATGGAAGCTCAGCATGGCCCACATCGCGTCGACCTGCATGTAGGTGAATCTTTCCGGGCGGTCTCCGGCGCCACCCCCCGAGTCAAGAGCCACTCGGGCCTCCAGTCGTCCGGAAGGCGGCATCGACGTCCGAGAGCTTGGCGCGGGAGAATGCGTCGGAGCCGCGATACTTGGCACTGATCTGTTCGGCAGAGGTGGCGAACTGATAGGTCCCGATGACGTAGTTGTCCACGTTGAGGAAGGTCGCGTCCTGGACCTGCGTGTGGGTGAACAAGAACTGGTCGAACTCGTAGAACTCGCCCGCTCTGAGTGGCTCGGCGAGCATCTTCTCGGCGACGAGGTCGGCGTGGGGCATGTAGTTCTGTTCGAGGTCGGCCTTCAGCCCGGCGGCGAACTCCTCCATCGCGGCGATGTCGGCCTCGATCCCATCGATGTCGGTGAGATCGTAGTTGTCTACCGAGCTCCGGTACACAGGCTCGTTGTCTATAGGCATCGGCGGCCCCCATCGACACTCGGCGAATGACTCTGGAAGGTTAGCGAATCCTGGCCACCCCTACCGCCCCCCTGTGGATGACGGCTCAGCGCCGTTGGCTGGGATTTGCGGGCTGGAGGGCCAACGTCGCCCCCCATAAGGTGAGCCGGCTGTCAGAGGCCTGCTCGTAGGCGGTGCCGGATGGCCAGGGCGGGAAGGACGACGGCGGTGAGCGTTGCATCGCGGCCCGGCTAGGGCAACACAGCAGCGTGTCTGATTTCTGGCCGGAGGCGGCCACGACCATCGTCCAACTAGACGGTCGCCTTCGTTGAGGACGAACGACGGCGGGTTGCCAGCGGAGATGTTCATCACGCCGCACCCGCGGCGGCCCACCGGATTCTTTCGACGGTGCCATTTTCGTTGTGGTTGGTAGCCGGTCGCCCCGATCGGGAGGAGTCCTGCCTCGGGACGATCTCCGAAGCTCCGGTGGTGGCGCTCCCGCCGTGGCCGGCGATGTCCATGTCGTTGGTCCGGCCGATCTGGTCGCCGCCAGGTGCCCTTCTTCACGTTGCGTTCGAGGGCCCGGTGGGAGAAGACCCCGTGCCTGTGGACAGCTCCCGGTGGTTCTCGATCTGCACGTCGCGTTCCTGGAGAGGCCGTGGCAGTCAGGCGGTCGCGAGGTTGGCCCGGGTGAAGGCTTCGCAGCCATGGGCAGGGGCTGACAGGCTGGGTGTGCGACGCGTTGCCGTTCTGGACGTCCGCGTCGGCGTGGTCCCGCACGCGGGCCGGGCCGGGGATGGGCCGGTGAGCCTGAAAGGTCAGCGAATCCCTGGCCGGGCCGAAGTCTGCCAGTTCCGGAAGGGGGCTCCGGGGCGGGCGGAGCGGAGCCAGTCTGAGGTGGGTTGGGGCGGCGTGGGGCAATTGACCGAAGTGGATCGAGATGCCAGGATGGCGGCCAGCGCTGCCACCTCATGATCGTCTAGGCTTCCTCGTACGACGCTGACCAGCGGTTCCTCATTCATCAACCGAGCGTACGACGGAGCCCCGGAGATCCGGTGACACGTGTCCCACACTCGGCTGATCAATTCGCGGCCGCTCGACAGAACCAGGTATTTTCTGCGTGATGTCTTCTTCTCCCCCACTCGTTGTCGCTGATCGTTACCGGCTCGTCGCGCCGCTCGGTCAGGGCGGGATGGGACGTGTCTGGCGAGCGACGGATGTCGTCCTGCACCGAGAAGTCGCGATCAAGGAGCTCGTGCCGCCGCCGGGGCTGACCCCGGCCGAGCGGCAGGAGATGCGTGAGCGCTCCCTTCGCGAGGCCCGCGCCATCGCCCGGCTCAACAACATCAACGTGGTGCGCGTCTTCGACGTGCTCTCCACGGACGCTGATCCGTGGATCGTGATGGAGTATGTGGCCTCACGTTCCCTCCAGGACACGCTGGCGCAGGACGGGCCGTTCAACGCGCTGCGTGCCGCCGAGATCGGCCTGGGCGTGCTGAATGCTCTGCGTGCCGCGCACCGCAACGGCGTCATGCACCGTGACGTCAAGCCGGGCAACGTGCTGCTCGGCGCGGACGGGCGTGTGGTGCTCACCGACTTCGGCCTGGCCACGGTCCCCGGCGATCCGAATGTGACACGGACCGGTCTGGTGCTGGGCTCGCCGGCCTACATCGCCCCGGAGCGCGCGCGGGACGGCACGGCCGGTCCGGCCGCCGACCTGTGGTCGCTCGGCGCCACTCTCTACGCCGCGGTCGAGGGCGCCTCGCCGTTCGCGCGCCCGTCGGCGATCGCCACGCTGGCCGCGCTGGCGACGGAGAATGTGCCGGTCGCGCGCAACGCGGGCCCGCTGAAGCCGGTGCTGAACGGTCTGTTGCGCAAGGACCCGGCGCACCGGATCAACGCGGAGGAGGCGGAGCGGCTGCTGTCGCGTGCCGCCGGCCGCCGTTCCAAGATCACGTTTCCGATGAGCCCGACGATGCGCCGGCCGGGCGTAGGCCGCGAGCGCCCGTCGCTGCCGAGCGGACCGGGTGGCCCGCCGGTTCTGCCCGGTTCGGGGTGGGCGACCGCGACGGGTTCGGCTCCGGTCGTACCCAATCCGCGTCCTCCGGTCGTGCAGCCACCCGCCGCCGACGGACGGCCGCCGCATTTCGCCTCCGGAAAGGCTCAGGTCGGCGGTCAGCCGCCGGAGATGCCGCGGCGCGGCGCCAAACCACTCGACCCCACGCGACTCGATACGCCTCCGGTTCGCGATGATTTCAACCCCTTCGGAGGTACGGACCACGCGTCCCCACCCGGACCGGGCACCCCTCCGCGTTCGGGTACGCAGCAGCCGCGCCCGACCACGGGCCGTGCTCCCGGCCCCGCCGCGGGTCAGGCGCCACGCCCGGCTGCGGGTCAAGCGACTCCACCCGTTTCCGGCCAGGCGCCCCGCCCCGGGATCGGTCAGGCCACGCCACCCGGCGCGGGCCCGGCGTCTCGTCCCGGCACCGGTCCGGCGGTCCCGCAGAAGCCGGTCTCCGGCGCCGGGCAGGTCCCGGCGGCCGGTCGGCGGCCCGCACCGGGCACCGAGCCGGCGGACATGCCGTCAGCGGTCGGCAGCAACGCGCCCACCAACGCGCTGCGCACCGGTTTCACCGCCGCCGACGTGGCCGCCAACCGCCGGAAGCAGGCCGCGCCCGAGCACGAGCGTTCCCTCGCCCAGGCGACGTCCGGCTTCCCCGTGGTGACCCCGCGTAACGCCCCGCCCGCCGACGACGAGGCACAGGCCACATCGGTGGTTCCCGCCGGGACGGCCGTGAAGGGCAAGGCGGCCGAGAAGGCTGACACGGCCGAGAAGATCGACACGCCCGAGAAGGCCGAGGCGGCCGAAAAAATCGAGAAGCCGGAAACCGAGAAGGCGAAAACGCCGGAGGAGACGGCTGCTCCGGCCACAGTCGACGACGCGGCGAAGGCGGAGACACCGGCCGAGACCGGGGACGAGCCGGAGGCGCCCGAGGCGGACGCCGTCGGTGCTCAGACGGCCGCGGACGGGGCTCAGACGGGCGCGGCCGCCGCTCAGACGGGCGCGGCCGCCGCTCAGACGGGCGCGGCCGCCGCTCAGACGGACGCGGCCGCCGCTCAGACGGGCGCCGCCAGCGCCCGGACAGACGCGGCCGGCGCTCAGACCGGCGCGGCCGGTGAGCCGGAGGCCGCCACCGAGGCCGAGCCGGAGGAGAAAGCCGCGGAGCCGGCAGCCGCGCCCGCCGTCGCCGAGGACAAGACCTCGATCGTCACCCTCCCGCCGCCGCCCGCCGCCGAGGGGGAGAAGACGTCACTGCTGCTCCCGGCGGCCAGGCCACGCCCCGGCGCCGACGAGGACAAGACGTCGGTGGTCAGCATGCCGCCACGCCGTCGCATCATCACCGCGACGGAGCCGGCCACCCAGGTGGTCGGCGATCTGGACGCGGATCCCGGGTTCGCCCGGCCGAGCCGTCCGGCGTGGACGCCCATGCAGATGCGGCCGGTCGCCCGCCGTACCAATGGGATCACCATCCTCGGCACGACGCTGACCCGCCGCCAGGCCGCCATCGGCTTGGGCATCGTTCTGACGTTCCTGCTGCTGGTCGGCATCATCGTGGTGCAGGCGTTCGGGTCGGACGACTCGGGCGAGCCGAACCCGACGGGGGCCGGATTCGGCTCGCCCGCCGCTTCGGCGCCGGGCGGCAAGCCGGAGGGGCCGGGCGGCAAGCCGGACGGGTCGGGCGGCAAGCCGGAGGAGCCGGCGAAGAGTGATGCGCCGTCGGCGGACCCGGCGAAGCCGAGTTCCGGGCCGCCGTCGTCGGGCACGCAGATTCCGGCCGGCTGGCGTCTCTATCAGGGCAGCGGCTTCCGGCTACCGGTTCCCAAGAGTGTGTCGGGGTCCGGCGGTGGCACCGGGACGATGCTCAGCTGGGGCCAGGGCCGGATGATCCGCGTCGACATCGTCGACAGCACGCAGAACCCGGTCGACTACCTGAACGAAGACGGCAACACCGGCTATGACAAGAGCGCCCCGAGAACGCTCACCTACAAGGGCATGCCGGCGGCCGAGATGGAGTATTCGCGCAGCGCCGGGGGTGGCACGAAACAGCACGTGGTGCGCCGGGTCATCACTGTCAAGAAGCAGAGCTACGTCTTGACCTGGTACACCGAGGCCGGCGACTGGGACGCGGCCAAGGGCGACCTCGAGACGATCTACGCCGGGTTCGAGCCGAAGTAGGTGCGTGAGATCCGTGATGCTGGGTAGTTATCCAGCATCACGGATGGAGGTGCATCATGAACTGCCGACGGCACGGCAGTAAGCCGACGATCGCTCTGTGGATGCTGGTGGCGGCGGCGGATGTCGCGATCATCGTGGCGTCCACCGGTCTGCTCGCGTTGATGCTGGTTCTGACCCTGCTCGCGGTGACTGTCGCCGGTGGGGTGTATGCGGCGAGGTCGCTGGGCCGCCGCGAGCCGGAGCCGGTCAAGGCCGTGGTGAGGCGACGCGCATAGCGGGATCGGCTACAGTCCCCGGCGTGTTGTCGATCGACGGTGTGACTGATCTCTGGGACCAGCTGTTGGGTGCTCAGCCCGACCCGCCCGGGATGCTGGTGCTGCTCACGGCGGTGGCCGGGTTTATCGCGGTGGCGGTCCGGCCGGTGTGGCGGGTGGCCCGCAACGCCGTCACGATCGCCCACGAGGGCGGGCACGCGCTGATCGCCCTGCTGACCGGGCGCAAGCTGCGGGGCATCCGCCTCGAGTTCGACACGTCCGGCCTGACCCTGTCGGCCGGCCGTCCGACCGGGCTCGGCATGATCCTCACGCTGCTCGGCGGCTACATCGCGCCGTCGCTGGTGGGTGTGCTGGGCGCGTGGCTGCTCGGTGGCAACCGGATCACGCTGCTGCTGTGGCTGGCCGTGGTGCTGCTGCTCCTCATGCTGATCAACATCAGGAACCTGTTCGGTGTGGTGTCACTGCTGGTCACCGGCGCGATCGTGTTCGCCGTGTCCTGGTATGCGGAGCCGGAGACGCAGGCGGCTTTCGCGTACGCCGGTGTCTGGTTCCTGCTCTTCGGCGGTGTCCGCCCGGTCTTCGAGCTGCAGAGTCTGCGCGGCCGGGGCCGGATGCGCGATTCGGACGCCGACCAGTTGGCCCGGCTGACTCACCTGCCGGCGCTGTTCTGGGTCGGCATCTTCCTCGTCGTGAACCTGATCGCCCTGGTCGCCGGCGCGTTCCTGCTGGCCGGCCAGTGGCTGCCCGAGGGCGGGCTGAGCCTCTAGAGCGGGATGTTGCCGTGCTTCTTCGGCGGCAGCGTCTCCCGTTTGGTCCGGAGCATCCGCAGGGCGCGGGTCACCTGGATGCGGGTCTGGGACGGCTGGATGACCGCGTCCACGTAACCGCGCTCGGCGGCGATGTACGGGTTGGCCAGCGTGTCCTCGTACTCCTGGATGAGCTCGGTCCGTCGCTGTGCCGGGTCCTCGGCGGCGGCCAGCTCACCCCGGTAGAGGATGTTGACGGCGCCCTGCGCGCCCATCACGGCGATCTGCGCGGTCGGCCAGGCGAAGTTGACGTCGGCGCCGAGGTGCTTCGACCCCATCACGTCGTACGCCCCGCCATACGCCTTGCGGGTGATGACGGTGACCTTGGGGACGGTCGCCTCCGCGTACGCGTAGATGAGTTTGGCCCCGCGCCGGATGATGCCGTCCCACTCCTGGCCGGTGCCGGGCAGGAAGCCGGGCACGTCCACGAAGGTGAGCACCGGGATGTTGAACGCGTCACAGGTGCGCACGAACCGGGCGGCTTTCTCCGAGGCGGCGATGTCGAGTGTCCCGGCGAGGCTCATCGGCTGGTTGGCCACGACACCGACCGGCCGGCCCTCGATGCGGCCGAAGCCGACCACGATGTTCTGCGCGTAGAGCGGCTGGACCTCGAGGAACTCGTCGACGACGGTCTCCACGACCTTCTTGATGTCGTACGGCTGGTTCGGCGAGTCCGGGATCAGGGTGTCGAGTTCAAGATCGGCGTCCAGCGAGGCGGCCTCGTCGAACACGACCGGCTCGTCCAGGTTGTTGCTCGGCAGGTAGGAGAGCAGCGCCCGGACGTACTCGATCGCGTCCTCCTCGTCGCTGGCCAGGTAGTGCGCGTTGCCGCTGCGGGTGTTGTGGGTCCGCGCCCCGCCCAGCTCCTCCATGCCGACCTCTTCGCCGGTGACCGTCTTGATCACGTCCGGTCCGGTGATGAACATGTGCGACGTCTGGTCGACCATGACGGTGAAGTCGGTGATCGCGGGGGAGTAGACGGCCCCGCCCGCGCACGGGCCCATGATCAGCGAGATCTGCGGGATGACGCCGCTGGCCCGGACGTTGCGGAAGAAGATGTCGGCGTAGAGGCCGAGCGCGACCACGCCCTCCTGGATGCGGGCTCCGCCGGAGTCGTTGATCCCAATGATCGGGCAGCCGATCTTCATGGCCAGGTCGAGCACCTTGACGATCTTCTCGCCGAAGACCTCGCCGAGCGAGCCGCCGAAGACCGTGAAGTCCTGGGAGAAGACGCACACCTGGCGCCCGTCGATGGTGCCGTGGCCGGTGACGACCCCGTCCCCGTACGGCCGGTTCTTCTCCAGGCCGAAGGCGGTGGACCGGTGCCGGGCCAGCTCGTCGAGCTCGACGAAGGAGTCCTTGTCGAGCAGCAGCTCGATGCGCTCGCGGGCGGTCTTCTTGCCGCGGGCGTGCTGTTTCTCGATGGCGCGCGCGGAGCCGGCGTGGACGGCCTCGTCGGTGCGGCGGGCGAGTTCGGCGAGCTTGCCGGCGGTGGTGTGGATGTCGGGCTCTGTCGTCACGAAGGTCTCCACCCTCTGAGCGCTCGTTAAGGCAACGATCAGCATCGTAGCCGGGCCACGTCGCACACGGCGGGCGTCGCTACGCGTGCGTTTCATACCCAATGCCCCATTCGTTACAACCGGCGTGACGAACTGGATGACCGCGGCCGGGCTCGCCTTCATCGCAGGCGGCCTCGCCACACTGATCAGCTTCCGCACCGTGATCTTCGGTGGCGGCGCTCGTCGGGCGAACCGTGCCGGCTCATCCTCTCGCCGCCGACGCCCGGAACCCGTCGCGAGGTCCGTCCCCGGACCGCCCGCCACGGTGGACGCCGCCGCGGACGAGGGGGAGCGCCGGCCCGAACGCCGGCGGCGGCTGGCGGCCGCCTTCAGCGGGCGGCCCGCCGACGGCGAGCCGAACCACAGCAGCCTGGCGTCGATCGGGCTCGCCGACGACGACGAGCCGGCCGACGAGCATGCCGGTGACCCGCCGTACGACGACGACGAGCGCCTCGGCTACGAGAACACCGGCTACCCCGAGAGCGAGGGATGGCCGCCCCGCCGTCGTCGCCGGGAGCCGGAGCCGGACGGTCCGGCCTGGGCGCGGCGCGACATCGAGAACCCGGGTGGCTACGCCGGCCGCTACACCGACCTGGACGCCGACCGGGGGCAGCCCGGCGACTACTGGACCCCGCTGCCGGACGAGCTCTTCCAGCCCCCGGAGATCGCGCCGCTGCCGCCGGTGCCCGACTACGAGCCGGCGACCGGGTTCGACCTGCCGGCGGTGGCACCGATCGGTCCCGCGCCGGAGTGGCCGCCCCGGGAGCCGCGGGTACGCCTGCCGCTGTCCTGGGCGGAACGGGACGTCCAGCCCCGGCACGTGGAACCGGGGGAGCCCGAGGAGCGGCCGAGCCCGCGCCCCCGGCCGTCCGGCCCCTACATCAGCAGGCACAGCGCGGGGCCGCACTGAGGATAGGCTGCCGGGATGGGTTACACCGAGCTCGACCGGCCGCCGTTGTCCGCACGGGCGCTGAACCGCGCTCTGGTCGTACCCGGTGGCCTGTGGTCGAGGATCGAGGTGCGGGAGGAGACCGGCTCGACCAACGCGGACGCCGCGGCGTCCGCCGCGGCCGGTGAGCCGGAGGGCCTGGTGGTGGTGGCCGA
This sequence comes from Actinoplanes philippinensis, assembly GCF_900113015.1. Lineage (GTDB taxonomy): Bacteria > Actinomycetota > Actinomycetes > Mycobacteriales > Micromonosporaceae > Actinoplanes > Actinoplanes philippinensis. Next base: position 387,201 of record NZ_FONV01000011.1, on the reverse strand, counting down.
AAGTCAGATCGCCGGCCGTGGCCGCCGCGACCGGCAGTGGGTGTCGCCGCCGCGGGCCGGTCTGACCGTCAGCATGCTGCTGCGTCCCGGGCCGGGAGTGCCCGCGTCCGCGTTCGGCTGGCTGCCGCTGATGGCCGGGGTGGCGCTGGTCGAGGCGGTGGCCCGGGTGGCCGAGGTGGAGGCCACCCTGAAGTGGCCCAACGATCTGCTGGTGGACGAGCGCAAGTGCGCCGGGATCCTGGCCGAGGTGTCCGGTGACGCCGTGGTGATCGGCGTCGGCCTGAACGTCAGCACCCGGGCCGACGAGCTGCCGGAGACCACCGGCGTGCCGGCCACCTCGCTGCTCGTGGCCGGCGCCGACAAGCCGGACCGCAGCCCGCTGCTGCGGGCGCTGCTGCGCGGCACCGCCCGGTGGTATGAGGGGTGGCGCGAGGCCGGCGGCGACGCCGAGATGTGCGGGCTGCTCGCCGCCTACCAGCGGCATTGCGCGACGATAGGCCGCCGGGTGCGGGTGCTGCTGCCGGGTGGCGGGGAGCGGTCCGGCGAGGCGCTGTCCGTTGATCGGGACGGCCAATTGGTGATCCGTACGGAGGAAGGCGCGGAATTCCGTGTCTCGGCGGGGGATGTGCTGCACGTACGCTGACGGCGTGGCGTTCCCGGAGGATGTTCTGGCGGACGAGGAGGAGATCGTCCTCCATGTGCGTCCGCACTGGAAGGCAGTGGTGCTGCCGGTCGTGGTGCTGCTGCTGGCCCTGGCCGGCCTGATCATGGGCCTGGTGCTGCTCCCGTCGACCGACGGCGGCCGGATCGGCCTGCTGCTGATCGTCGCGATCATGCTCTACTACGGCGGCCGGTACGGGTTGTACCCGCTGCTCGACTGGCGCTGCACCGAGTACGTGCTGACCGGCGAGCGGCTGCTCATGCAGCGGGGCATCGTCGACCGGGAGCGGCGTGACCTGCCGCTCAACCGGGTCAACGATCACGCCCTCACCCAGTCGCTGCTGGACCGGCTGCTCGGCAGCGGCACGCTCACCATCGACTCGATCGGTGATCAGCGTGCCGTGCTGGCCGGGGTGCCCGCCGCGCAGCTGGTGCAGAACACCCTCTACGAGCTGATCGAGCTGGCCCCGGCTCCGGACGAGGGCGAGGAGGAGACGGAGGCCGAGCCTCAGCGCGGGTCGAGCTCCGGCCGCAGATCGAGGTGAGCCACGCTGCCCGGCTCGTCGATCGCGCTCAGCTCGGCGAACCCGGCGGTCGCGTCCATGTCGGTGATGGCGCCCTCGTGGCCGTCGACCGGCGGCTTCAGGAAGACGAACGTCCGGTACGCCCAGAAGCGGAAGACCGTGGCGATGCCGATGCCGACCGTGGTCATGCCGAGCAGCAGGAACTTGTCGTCGTGCTCGGAGAGGCCGAACCCGTACTTGCCGAGGTAGGTCATGCCGGACTGGATGACCATGCCGACCAGGTTGAAGCCGAAGAACAGCGTGTACTCCCGGCGCAGCGCGGTACGCGTGTGGTGCCGGTAGGTCCAGTAGCGGTTCGCCACGTACGCCAGGGTGGTGGTGATCACGGTGGCGAGGACGCTCGCCTTCACCGGCCCGATCGGCATCGCCACCCAGTAGATCGCGAGATACAGCAGCGTGTTACCGGCGCCGATGATGCCGAAGGCGATGGCTTCGGGGGCGAGCCGGCGGAGGCGTTCCGTCAGCGGACTGGCTGAGGGCATTGGGCAACCTTACGGGAACGGGGGCGATTACGCCGAGTCACTGTGAAACTGACGCCGGGGCGACAGTGACCCGGAAGACGAAACGGCGGTAGGACCAGAAGCGGAACATGGTACCGAGTACCGTCCCGACGCCGACGCCGGCGATGTTGTCGGCGAGCGGGCTCTGCAGTTGCGGCCAGATCTGCCCGAGGCCGTAGTGGCTGATCGCGAGACACGCCAGAGCGATACCCAGGCCGATCAGGTTCAGTACGAAGAACGTCGAGTACTGCCGTGCCATGTTGGTGTGCGCACCGTCACGCCAGGTCCAGAACCTGTTGCCGAAGAACGCGACGGTGGTGGCCACGATCGTGGAGGCGGCCTTGGCGGTCAGCGTCTCCAGTCCCGCCTGCAGCAGGACGTTGAAGAGCACGAAGTCGACGGTGAAGGCGATCCCGCCGACGATGCCGAACTTGCCCAGCTCGCGGACGAGTCCCGTGATCCGGGTGCGCAGGGTGATCGCCTGCGTGGGTTCGGGGGGCACGGATCCGAGGGTACCGGCGCAGGTCACCCATCGCTGTCCTCGTTGCCGGGTCTTAACCGGACGTCTCGGCATGGTGACGCTGGCGGTACGGAGCGTGACGAAAACCGTCCACCTCGCGGATCTCGGCGAGCCGGTTCCGGCAGTCCGAACACCATCCGAGATGGGTTCGCATGCGATGCGCGTCACGTGGCGCCAGCCGTCCCCGTACCTGGCCGCCGAGCCGCTCGCCGGCCCATCGGCACTCCGGGTGATCGGCCGCGGCCACGTGCTGCTGGAGATAGAGGCTGCGCAGCCCCTCCCGTGCGCGGTGGGCGAGGACGGCCACCGCGTTCGGCGTGAGGCCCATCCGCGGCGCCAGCTCGGCCGGCGTGGTGCCCTCGACCTCGGTCTGCCACAGCACGTCGCGCCAGCGCTCGGGCAGTTGCCGGAAGGCGGCCGCCGCGAAGGTGCGCTCCAGCCGGTCCAGGGCCGGGTCGGTGAACGGCTCGCCCGCGTCGTAGCGGGTCAGGTCGTCGGTGAACTCCAGCCGGCGGTCCAGGCGCGCCCGCTGGTACCGGAGGTGACGCATGGTGGTGTGCAGGTAGGCGCGGAACGCCACGAGCGGTCCCCGGCCGGCCCGTAGCGTCGCGAACACCTTGGCGAACGTCTCGGCCACCAGGTCGTCGACGTCGGCGGGATCGTGGACGAGTCCGAAGGCGAACTTGCGGGCTGCCGCGTGGTGCCGCTCGTAGAGCGTCCCGTACGCGGCGGTGTCGCCGGCCCGGACCGCGGCGAGCAAGCCGGTGTCCGTGTCCGCGTCGTCGCCCGGGATCGTCATTCCGCCTCCTGTGGCCGGAACTGCGAGGAAAGCCCGATTAGGCGAAAGTCTAAGACGATAAGTCCTTTTTGTGAAAGTTGTCGAGAGCGACGGTGTGGCTAGGCCGGAACCGGCCGACTTGCGCGCAGTTGCGCTTTGCGGCGAAGAATCGATCGTCTGTGCGCAAAGTGGCCAAAGATTGTGCGGTTGTCCACAGGTGTTGCCGATGAACTCAATGCTCAGTCGGGCTTACGCTGACGTGACTCCCCCATGACACAGCCGGATCTGCCCGGCTGGTCAGTCATAGGTCAATGCCGACCGAAGGAGCTTCACCTTGACTCAGCCCCCTACCTCGCACCCGCGGCTGCTCGCGTGGATCGACGAGGTCGCCGCCCTGACCACACCCGACCGCATCGTCTGGTGTGACGGTTCCGAGGCCGAGTGGACCCGTCTCACCGACGAGCTCGTCGACAGCGGCGCCCTGGTCCGACTCGACGACAAGAAGAAGCCGAACTCGTTCTGGGCGCGCACCGACCCGTCCGATGTGGCGCGTGTCGAGGAACGCACCTTCATCTGCTCGGTCGACGAGGCGGACGCCGGTCCCACCAACAACTGGATGGACCCGGCCGAGATGAAGCAGCTGATGACCGGGCTGTACCGGGGGTGCATGCGGGGCCGCACGATGTATGTCGTCCCGTTCTGCATGGGTCCGCTCGACGCGGCCGAGCCGATGTTCGGCGTGGAGCTCACCGACAGCCCGTACGTGGTGGCCAGCATGCGCATCATGACCCGGATGGGGGCCGAGGTCCTGGCGGCGCTGGACGAGACCGGCGCGGACTTCGTGCCGGCGCTGCACTCGATCGGCGCACCGCTGGAGCCCGGCCAGAGCGACGTCGCCTGGCCGTGCAACGAGACGAAATACATCTCGCACTTCCCGGAGACCCGGGAGATCTGGTCGTTCGGCTCGGGTTACGGGGGCAACTCGCTGCTGGGCAAGAAGTGCTTCGCGCTCCGGATCGCCAGTGTGGCCGCGCGCGACGAGGGCTGGCTCGCCGAGCACATGCTGATCATGAAGCTGACCTCGCCCGAGGGTGTGGTCCGGTACATCGCCGGCGCGTTCCCGTCGGCGTGCGGCAAGACCAACCTCGCGATGCTGGAGCCGACTCTCGACGGGTGGAAGGTCGAGACCATCGGTGACGACATCGCCTGGATGCGGTTCGGCGAGGACGGCCGGCTGTGGGCCACGAACCCGGAGTTCGGCCTGTTCGGCGTCGCGCCCGGCACCGACTTCCACACCAACCCGAACGCGATGCGCACCCTGGCCAAGGGCAACTCCGTCTTCACCAACGTGGCGCTCACCGACGACGGCGACATCTGGTGGGAGGGCATGGGCGAGCCGCCCGCGCACCTCACCGACTGGAAGGGCAACGACTGGACCCCGAAGTCCGAGGGCGTCTCCAGCCACCCGAACAGCCGGTTCTGCACCCCGATCGAGCAGTGCCCGATCCTCGCCGACGAGTACCACGACCCGCGCGGCGTCCCGATCGACGCGATCCTGTTCGGCGGCCGCCGCAAGACCACCATCCCGCTGGTCAGCGAGGCCCGCGACTGGGTGCACGGGGTCTACCTGGGCGCCACCCTGTCGTCGGAGACCACCGCGGCCGCCGTCGGCCAGGTCGGTGTCGTGCGCCGCGACCCGATGGCGATGCTGCCGTTCATCGGCTACCACGCCGGCGACTACTTCCAGCACTGGATCGACATGGCCAAGGGCGCGTCCGGCGACGCCGCCAAACTGCCGAAGGTGTTCTACGTCAACTGGTTCCGCCGCGGTGACGACGGCCGGTTCCTGTGGCCCGGGTTCGGCGAGAACAGCCGCGTCCTCAAGTGGGTGTGCGAACGCCTCGACGGCAAGGCCGACGCCGTCGAGACCCCGATCGGGCACGTGCCCACCCCGGAGGCGCTCGACACCACCGGCCTGGACATCGACCCGGCCGACCTGGCGGCGGCGCTCCGGGTCGACCCGGACGAGTGGCAGGCGGAGATCCCGCAGGTCACCGAGTGGTTCACCAAATTCGGCGACAAGCTCCCGGCCGTGCTCTGGGCCGAGCTCGACGCGCTGAAGGCGCGGCTCGCCGACGCATGACAACCGGCCGGTCCCGCTCACGGCAACGGCGCCGCGGGCGGGACCGGCCGGTCGGCGGATGCGCACGGTCGCACGATCGGGCGCATCCTCCTCGCAGATGGCCCCATGCCGGGCCGCCCCGCTTGAGCCTTCGGCGGGGGTGGCTACGCTTTGGGGTGATGAGTCTGCGTTCTCTGGTCTACACCTTTTACGAGCGGCGGCTGGCGGGGAAGCTGGCCGGCAAGCCCGTGCCCCAGCACATCGGCGTGATGTGCGACGGCAACCGGCGGTGGGCCCGGGAGATGGGCTTCGTCGACCCCAACGACGGCCACCGCGTCGGCGCCACCCGCGTCAAGGACCTGCTGTCCTGGTGCGACCAGTCCGGCATCGAGCACGTCACGCTCTACCTGCTGGCCACCGACAACCTGCGCCGCCCGGCCGCCGAGCTCGACCCCCTCGTCAAGATCATCGAGGATCTGGCGACCGAGCTCGCCGAGGAGGGCAACCCCTGGCGGCTCCGGATGGTCGGCGCCCTCGACCTGCTGCCCGCCGCGACGGCCGCCACGCTGAAGGCCGCCCAGGAGAAGACCCGCGACCGCTGCGACGGCGTCGAGGTCAACATGGCCGTCGGCTACGGCGGCCGCCGCGAGATCACCGACGCGGTCCGCTCCCTGCTCTACGAGCACGCCGCCACCGGCGGCACCATCGAGGAGCTGGCCGAGACCCTGGATGTCGAACACATCGCCGAACACCTCTACACCCGCGGCCAGCCCGACCCCGACCTGGTCATCCGCACCAGCGGCGAGCAGCGCCTGTCCGGGTTCCTGCTGTGGCAGTCGGCCCACTCCGAGTTCTACTTCCACGACGCCAACTGGCCCGACTTCCGCCGCATCGACTTCCTGCGGGCGCTGCGCTCCTACGCGTCACGCCAACGCCGCTACGGCGCCTGAAAACCCAACCGCGGATGTGGTACGGCCACCACTCCCCAACCGCACCACGCCGTCCCGCGACTCCCCGTGCCACCCGACGCCGCCCCGGCCGTTCGGGCCGGTGCTGAGCCGCGCGATCGTCGCGTTCAGCCGGCTGGACAGGTGAGCCGGGCCGTCGCGTCCCGTCAGGCGGCCGGGACAGTTGCATTCCGTTCGGCGGCCGGGGCCGGCTCGCCCTTCGGCCAGGACCGTTGGCACTCCGTCCGGCGGCCGGGCTCGGGTGGAGGGGCCTGTCGCGATCAGCGGGGTGCCAGGGTGAGCGGGACCACCGCATTCAGCCCGGCGGGCGCGCCGCGGCCGTGACCCACCGCGGACCTCGCGTGGGCCACCGCGGGGCGACCCACGTCTCCGGAGGCGACCTGACCCGTACCGCACAAAGGGGTCAGAAGCGGCGCAGGCCCTCGGTGAGGAAGGCAGCCACCGCGTCGGGGGATTCGAGGGTGAGGTCGGCGGCGCTGGAGACCTCGGCGCCGGTCTCGGGGTTGGCGACGGCGACGGCCATGCCGAAGAACGCCGGGTCGACGGCCTCGCGGGCGCGCAGCGCGTCGAACGCCTTGATGTCGGACATGTCGTCACCGAAATACCAGGCGCAGCCGGCGTTGCGGACGCCCTCGGTGATGACCATGCCCTTGTCCTGGTCGACGGGTGGCTTCAGCTCGACCACCATGCGGCCGTGCTGGATGCGCAGCCCGAGACGCTCGGCCTGCTCGTGGGCCCAGCGCTCGACGGCGCGGCTCTGGTCGGGGGCGGTGCGGTAGTGCAGGGCGACCGACAACCTCTTGTACTCCACGAGGATCTCGGCGGGCAGCTCGGTGCGGGCCTGCTCGGCCAGCTCGGTCATGGCGGGCACGAACTCGAGGGCGGCGGACTCGGTGACGACCTGGCCGTCGTGCCACACCTCGAGGCCGTAGAGGCCGTGCAGGTCGACGTTGTCGAGGGACTCGAAGCGGGAGCGCAGGAAACTGACCGGCCGGGCGGAGACGATCGCCACTCGGGCGACCGAGTCGGCCAGACGATCGAGGACGCCGAGCACCTCGGGCACCGGCTGGGAGGCGTCGGGGTCGTCGGTGACCGGGGAGAGGACACCGTCGAAGTCGAAGAAGAACGTGGTCGCGGAGGCGCGTGAAGCGGTGAACGCCCACGCCTCGTCGGTGGTCAGCGGGTGTATCGGACGCGCAGTCTCTGCCACGGGAGTCAGATTACCCGCGGCAGGTCGTCTTTTATGCCCGGCGATTCGGGCGGGAGGCGAGCGTCACCCTCCGGTGCCCGATTTTGCGCACTACCGCGGGACGTAGTTGACCGCTAGCGTTTGAGTCATGGCACGGGGTCGTCCCGGGCCAGCCGGTCGGCCCGGACCTGCGACGACTGCGCCACGGGGACCGCAATCCGACCCCGTGCAGAGGGCCGGCGACCGGTAGGTGGCGGACCGCGGGCGGACCGGGTTGCACGCCCGCTGGAGCAGGCCTGTGACATCTCGCCGTACCGATGCCGGGGTCGACCAGAACCCGGCCGACAAAGTCTCCAGCAGCAGTGCCACATCGGGTCGCCGTAGGACCCGGGACAGGCACGCCGACGCGGAACCCGCCACTGCCGGCAGGGTCTTCGTCCTGGACACTTCGGTCCTGCTGTCCGACCCGGCGGCTTTCCGCCGGTTCACCGACCACGAGGTGGTCGTGCCTCTCGTGGTCATCTCCGAGCTGGAGGGCAAACGTCACCACCCCGAGCTGGGCTGGTTCGCCCGGCAGTCGCTGCGGATGCTGGACGAGCTGCGGATCAAGTTCGGCCGCCTGGACCAGCCGGTGCTCTGCAACGACGAGGGCGGCACGCTGCGGGTCGAGCTGAACCACGCTGATCAGAGCGTGCTCCCGCAGGGGTTCCGCAACGACTCGAACGACACCCGCATCCTCTCGGTGGCGCTGGGCCTGGCCGCCGAGGGCCGTGAGGTGACGCTGGTCAGCAAGGACATGCCGCTGCGGGTGAAGGCGGCGTCGGTGGGCATCACCGCCGACGAGTACCGGCACGGCCAGGCCAGCGACCCGACCTGGACCGGCATGGCCGATCTGGAGCTGACCGAGGAGCAGGTGGTCTCGCTCTACTCCGGCGAGGAGCTGGAGGTGGAGGAGGCGGACAACCTGCCCTGCCACACCGGCCTGGTGATCCATTCGCCGCGTGGCTCGGCGCTGGCCCGGGTCAACCCGGACAAGTCGATCAAGCTGGTCCGCGGTGACCGGGACGCGTTCGGGCTGCGGGGCCGTTCGGCCGAGCAGCGGGTGGCGCTGGACATCCTGCTGGACGAGCAGATCGGCATCGTGTCGCTGGGCGGCCGGGCCGGCACCGGCAAGTCGGCGCTGGCGCTCTGCGCGGGCCTGGAGGCGACGATGGAGCGCAACCGCCACAAGAAGGTGGTGGTGTTCCGCCCGCTCTACGCCGTCGGCGGCCAGGAGCTGGGCTATCTGCCGGGCAGCGAGTCGGAGAAGATGTCGCCCTGGGCGCAGGCGGTCTTCGACACCCTCGGCGCGGTGGTGCACGCCAACGTGGTCGAGGAGGTGCTGGCCCGCGGCATGCTCGAGGTGCTGCCGCTGACCCACATCCGCGGCCGGAGCCTGCACGACGCCTTCGTGATCGTCGACGAGGCGCAGTCGCTGGAGCGCAACGTGCTGCTCACCGTGCTGTCCCGGATCGGGCAGAACTCGCGGGTCGTGCTGACCCATGACGTCGCCCAGCGCGACAACCTGCGGGTCGGCCGGCATGACGGCGTCACCGCGGTGATCGAGGCGCTGAAGGGTCATCCGATTTTCGCGCACGTAACCCTCACCCGGTCGGAGCGTTCGCCGATTGCAGAGGTGGTGACCGACCTCCTGGAGGAAATCCCGCTGTAGACGATCGTGAGAACGCCGGCGTGGCTGTTTCGTACCGGATTCACCCGGTAAGTCGAGTGACTAAAGTCACATAGCCACGCTGGCGTTTCACATCCACTTCACGTTGCGCCATGGTGTTCGGCGAGCAACATGCGGCGCGGTCCGCCCCGGCCGGGGCGATGACGCGCCGCTTCCTTGCCCCCGACGAAGGGATTCTTCGTGAAGCGGCTCTGGAGCCGGATGGGTGTCCGTGCGGCCTCGGTCGGTCTTCTCGTTCTGGGTCTCACCGGTGGTGTGTACCTGGGCCAGAACCGGGACGTCCAGCAGCAGAGCGCGCAGGCGCAGCTCGTCCTGCAGGCCAACGAGGACGAGATGCGGCTGCTGAAGGCGCGCCAGGCCGACCACGCCGCCGCCCGTGCGCACCGCGTGGTCGCCGAGGAGGCCGCCGCCGCCAAGGCCGCCACCGAGGTTCAGTCCGCCGCCTCCAAGGCGCGCAAGCTGGAGAAAGAGGTCATCGAGGCCAAGGAGGCCGAGAAGGCCAAGAAGGCCGAGGAGGCCGCCGGTCCGGTCGGCTACACCGGCCCGATCCCCGCCTCCTGCAACGAGTACAGCGGCAGCCGCAAGACCGGGTGCGCGCTCATGCTCGAGGACGGCTTCAAGATCGACCAGTTCCCGTGCCTGGACAAGCTGTGGAAAAAGGAGAGTGGCTGGAACTACAAGGCCCTCAACAGCGGCTCCGGGGCGTACGGGATCCCGCAGGCGCTGCCCGGCGACAAGATGGCGTCGGAGGGCTCGGACTGGAAGACAAACCCGGCCACGCAGATCAAGTGGGGTCTCGGCTACATCAAGGGCCGCTACGGCAGCCCGTGCAGCGCGTGGAGCCACTCGCAGAACGTGGGCTGGTACTGACGAACCTCGCGACGGGGCTGCGCGGCTTTCCGCGTGGCCCCGTCGTGCTGTGATCAAATGTCCACATGCTCCGGAAAGCGGCGATTTGCCTCCTGGCGTGTGTCCTGGCGGGCGCTGAGGTGCCGGCCGGGGCGGATGCGGGCCGGCCACCGGGGCGCACCGTCGTCGGCGGCAAGATCGCCGGGGATGGGCGGTTCCCCTGGGCGGTCCGCCTCTCGATGGGCTGCGGCGGCGCGCTGACCGCGCCCCGGGTCGTCCTCACCGCCGGGCACTGCGTCGGCCCGACCGGCCCCAACGAGCGGATCCTGGTGACCGCCGGCGCCAGCGACCTGGACTCCCGTACCGCGATCATCGTCAAGTCGGCCGAGGTCTACCGCTCCCCGGACTTCGTCACCGAGACCAGCGGCGACGACTGGGCGGTCGTCCGCCTCGACCGTGAACTGCCCCTGCCGACCCTGCCGCTGACCCCCGACGACGTCACCGCCGGCCGGTTCACGGTGATGGGCTGGGGGCAGACCACCGAGACGTCGCTGGAACAGGCCCGGCAGCTGCACTACGCGACAGTGCCCACGATTCCGGACAAGGAGTGCGCGGACGCCTACCGCAAGGCCGGCGTGGAACTGGTCCGTGACGAGTCGATCTGCGCGGGCCGCCGCGGCGTCGACACCTGCCAGGGCGACTCCGGCGGCCCGATGGTCCGCCGCGACCGCCTCGGCCGATGGGTGCAGGTCGGCATCGTGAGCTGGGGACTCGGCTGCGCCCGCGACGGCTACTTCGGCGTCTACACGCAGATCGCAACATTCCGGGCCGACATCGAGGCCGCCGTGCGCCGTCTGAGCTGATGCCCGGGTGGCCGTGCTCGCCGCGCCCTGCCACCATCGACGACATGGGTTACGAATGGGCGACGGCCGCACGCTCCGACGAGGCCGGACGGTTCGGCACCGAGGCCTTCTACGCGTCGCTGGGGCGCGCCTTCGTGACGATGTGCGCCGTGATCCCGGCCCTGTTCCTGATCGAGGTGATCGACATCGGGCTCGGCCCGGGCACCCTCGACCTGGCCGGCGGCATCATCCCCCGCTCGGTGGAGGGCATCGACGGCATCCTGTTCAGCCCGTTCCTGCACGACGGCTGGGAGCATCTCTACGGCAACGCGGTCCCGCTCATCCTGCTCGGCACGTTCGTCCTGGCCGGCGGCGCGCGCCGGTTCATCTGGTCGACCGTGCTGATCATGGCGGTGGCCGGCGTCGGCGTCTGGTTCATCGGCGATCCCGGCACCGTCGTCGTCGGCGCCAGCGGTGTCATCTTCGGCTACCTCGGCCTGCTGCTGGCCCGCGGCGTGGTCGAGCGCAGCTGGTGGCACTTCGCGGTCGCCGCGTTCATCGGCCTGCTCTACTGGTACCAGCTCTTCAACGTCCTCCCCACCGACCAGCGCATCTCCTGGCAAGGTCATCTGCTCGGGCTGCTCGGCGGGGTGGTCGCGGCGGTCGTCTTCCGGCGGCGTTAGACCATTCCGGGGTACGGTCCGGCCCGCCCCGCAGAACCTGGGCCGTCCCCTGCCTCCCCCGCGACGCGGGCGGCGCTCCCGGTCGCAGCGCGCCCGCCGGGCGGATGCGATGGTCGCCGGGCGGCGCGTCCCCTGGCTGCCGCCCGCCCCGCCGCTCGGGTTCGCGCCGCGCCGCTCGGGTTCGCGCCGCGCCGCTCGGGTTCGCGCCGCGTCGGCCGTGTTTAGGTGCGCCGGCTCGTGGCGTGATCAACGCCACAGGCCGCCGTCCGGCCGCATCAGCCCGGCGGGCGCGCTGCGGTCCGGACCGGCGTCCCGCGTCGCGGGGGAGCCGGGGGACGGCCCACGTTCTGCGGGACGAACTGGCCGTACCCCCAAGAGGTTTTGACCGGAAATGGTCAGGACAGCGGAACTGTCGGCAGGTGCCCGTCGAAGTCCACGGCCGAGTAGAGGGCCAGCTTCTCCAGCCGGTGGTACGAGTCGATGACCCGGATCGTGCCGCTCTTGGACCGCATCACGATCGACTGGGTGTGCGCGCCGCCCGAGCGGTAGCGCACCCCCTTGAGGAGGTCGCCGCTGGTCACGCCGGTGGCGACGAAGAAGCAGTTGTCGCCGGTGACCAGATCGTCGGTGGAGAGGACCCGGTCGAGGTCGTGACCGGCGGCGATCGCCTTCTCCCGCTCGGCGTCGTCGAGCGGCCACAGTTTCGCCTGGATCGTGCCGCCCAGACATTTCAGGGCACACGCCGCGGTGATCCCCTCGGGGGTGCCGCCGATGCCCATCAGCACATCGACGTCGGACTCGAGCCGGGCCGCCGAGATGGCTCCGGCGATGTCACCGTCCGAGATGAACTTGATGTTGGCGCCGGCCTGTCGCACCTCCTCGACCAGCTTCGCGTGACGCGGACGGTCCAGGATGCACACCGTGACGTCGGAGACGCTGGACCGCTTGGCCTTGGCGATGCGCCGCAGATTCTCCGTCACCCCGGCGTCGATGTCGACCACGTCGGCGCAGTCCGGCCCGACGGCGATCTTGTCCATGTAGAAGACCGCGCTCGGGTCGAACATGGCGCCCCGCTCGGCGACCGCGAGCACCGCGATCGAACCGGGCATGCCCTTGCTCATCAGGGTGGTGCCGTCGATCGGGTCGACCGCGACGTCCACCTCCGGCCCGGTGCCGTCACCGACCTGCTCCCCGTTGAAGAGCATCGGCGCTTCATCCTTCTCACCCTCGCCGATGACGACGACGCCGCGCATCTGGATCGAGTTGATGAGTTTGCGCATGGCGTCGACGGCGGCGCCGTCACCGCCGTTCTTGTCACCTCGGCCGACCCAGCGACCGGCCGCCATGGCGGCGGCCTCGGTCACGCGGACGAGGTCGAGGGCGATGTTGCGGTCGAGATCCTGGGGGACTCGGGCGGGCACGGCGGCCTCCTCGCGACGTTGCGGGGCAGTGATGCCTCCGATCCTGGCATCCGAGGACGGGCTGAGTCCCGTTTCAGCGACGTGGTTAACAATGGGGTTCGTGGAACCCGCCGTCACCCCCGCCGCCGAACCCACGGCAACCGCCGCTGAATCGTCGGCGCCTCCTGCCGGATCGCCCGCTGCTGCAGCGCCGTCCGCTGGATCGCCCGCCGCCGGATCGCCGGTGTCCCCTGCCGGCTCGTCGGCGCCCTCTGCCGGGCCGGTGCCGTCGGCTGACTCGTCGGCGACCATCGCCGGGTCGTCGGCCCCCTCTGCCGGGTCGTCGGCGCCCTCTGCTGGGTCGCCGGCCCCCTCTGCCGGGTCGTCGGTGCCGTCGGGCGGGTCGCCGGCGCCCTCTGCCGGGTCGTCGGCCGCCGATGAGGAGCCTGCCTCCCCGCGCCTGGCCGCACGGGAGGAGCGCCGGCCGCGCGACATGGTCCTGTCGCTGCTGGTGCTCCTGGTGCCGATCGCGTTGTTCCTCGGCTTCTACCGGGTCATCCTCGACGGCGACAAGCCGATCTCGGTCGACCCGACCTCGTCGATCGAGCTGGCGACCCGCGAGTTCCCGGTCGCCCAGCCGGCCGGTCTCGGCGACGACTGGCACGTGACGTCGGCCAACTTCCGCCGTGAGGACACCGGGGCCACCCTGCGTCTCGGCTACGTCGACCCGGACGGCAAGCCGGTCCTGCTGGTGCAGAGCGACATCGAGCCGGCCACCCTGGTCCCGGCGGAGGTCGGCGCGCAGGGCAAGCGAACCGGCACCTACCGGACCGGCGAGCGCACCTGGATGCGCTACACCGGGCGGGAGGACGAGACCGCGCTGATCGTCACCGAGCAGACCCGGACGATCGTGATCATCGGCAACAGCGCCGACACCACGAACCTGGAGAAGCTGGCGGCGTCGCTGTAGTCACGAGCCGGCGCTAACCGTCGGCGCGGGCCGCCCGGGCCGCCTCGATCCGCTCCCGGGCACCGTCGAGCCAGCGATGACAGATGTCGGCCAGTCTCTCGCCGCGCTCCCACAGGGCCAGCGACTCCTCCAGGGTGCCGCCGCCCTGCTCCAGCCGCTCCACCACCGACGCCAGCTCGGTGCGCGCCTGCTCGTAGGACAGTTTCTCGTCGCTCATCAGCTCTCCGTCACTGCTGCTCGCAGCTCGCCCTCGGCGAGCCGGATCCGAAGGATGTCGTCCACGGCCACCTCGTCCGCGGCGCGGACCACATGGCCGTCGGGGCGTTGCACGATCGCGTAGCCGCGCTCCAGCGTCTTGGCCGGCGACAGGGCCCGCAGCCGGGCGACGGTGTGCTCCAGCGCGTCGTCGGCCCGCCGGATCCGATGCTCCAGGCTGCGGCCGGCCCGGTCCCGCAGGGCCGTCACCTCGGCGCCGCGCTGCCCGAGAAGCGCCTCCGGCCGGGCCAGCACCGGCCGCGACCGCCACGCGTCGATCCGGTGCCGCTCCCGGTCGATCATGCCCAGCACCGCCCGGTCGAGACGCCCCCGCGCCTGCGCGATCAGCCGCTGCTCGTCGGCCAGGTCGGGCACCACCCGTTTCGCCGCGTCGGTCGGCGTGGACGCCCGCACGTCGGCGACGTAGTCGAGAAGCGGCGCGTCGGTCTCGTGGCCGATCGCGCTGACCACCGGCGTGCGGGCGCCGAACACCGCCCGGCACAGCGCCTCGTCGGAGAAGGGCAGCAGGTCCTCGACGCTGCCGCCGCCCCGGGCGATCACGATCACGTCGACCGTGTCGTCGCCGTCGAGCACCTTGAGCGCGTCGATGATCTGCGGCACGGCGGTCGGGCCCTGCACCGGCACGTTGATCACCCGGAAATCGACCGACGGCCAGCGGCGACGCGTATTCATCAGCACGTCACGCTCGGCGGCGCTGGCCCGGCCGGTGATCAGCCCGATCCGGCCGGGCAGGAACGGCAGCCGCCGCTTGCGCTCCGACGCGAACAGGCCCTCCGCGGCGAGCAGCCGTTTCAGTTTCTCCAGGCGGGCCAGCAGCTCACCGACCCCGACCTGGCGGATCTCGTCGGCCCGCAGGCTCAGCGTGCCCCGGCCGGGATAGAACTCCGGCTTGGCGTGCAACGTCACGCGCGCGCCCTCGGCCAGCTCCGGCGCGCCCGCGTGCAGCACGTCGTGGCTGGTCGTGACGGTCAGGCTCAGGTCGGCCGACGGGTCACGCAGGGTCAGGAACACCACGTTGGAACCGGGCCGGCGGCTGATCTGCGCGACCTGCCCGTCGACCCAGACCCAGCCGAGCCGGCTGATCCAGGCGGTGATCTTCTGACTGACCACGCGGACCAGCCATGGCTCGTCGGCGGAGCTGCGCGGCGCGCTCTCGGGCTCGTTCACCCGGCCAGATTACGTAAGCCCACCGACATTTTCGCCGCGCGGCGACGGCTCGGCGTACGCGTTGTACCGGCTCAGGTCCACCGGTGTGCGCCGCTCCGGCAGCACCCGCTCGACCCCGGCCAGCGCCACCACGGCGAGCAGGGCCGCGCAACTCCAGAAGATCAGGTCGGCGGCCAGATACAGCGGGTCGACGTGCAGCCCGCCACCCACGCCGAGGAACGGGAACGGGTAGCCGTGCCGCCCCGGATAGGCCTCCATGCAGCAGCCCGCCGAGTGCGGCACCAGGGTCGCCACGATCGCCACCGCGACCAGGGCCGCCGCCAGTGCGTACCCGGCCGGGCCCGGCGACGGACGCCGCCGCAACAGCAGCAGCACCCCGCCCATCGCGATCATCGCGTGAAAGACCAGGTAGGCCCCGGACAGCCCGCCGTCGACCTCCACGGCCAGATCCAGCAGACCGATCCCGAGCAGGAACCAGCCGGCCATCACACGGAGCACGGCCGTGATCGACGGCCACTGCTCCATGCTCATAAACGGGGATTATTCCGCCCGTTCCGGTGCTCTGCGGGCTTTTCGCGCACGCACCGCAAGACCGAAAACACAGATCAACACCAGGCCGGTGTACGACCACACGACCACATCCACCGCCAGCCGGAACAGATCGACACCCCATCCACCGGCCAGAGCCTGCCGGCGTGCCTCGTCGACACTGTCCGCCAGAGCGCCGCGCCCCAGCCAGGAGAACGGCCAGCCCCGATCCTCGAACCAGCCGAACATGCCGCCCACGGTGACGGTCCGCACGATCAGCCCCGCCACCGTGCCCACCAGCCCGATCGCCACCGAACCGGCCAGCACCGGCCGCACCGGCAGCCGGATCCGCCGCCACAACAGCAGCACCAGACCGCCACCGACCCCCGCCGCGCCCGCCGACACATGCCGCGGCTCCGGCGTTGTCAGACTCATGACCAGCCAGAACATGCCCAGGGTGAGGCTCAGCTGACCCACCGTCACCCGAATGATGCGACTCGTCATGACCGGGCAGTATGCACTCTGTGCCGCACATCTCACAGGGGCGGGGCACCCGGCGGGCCACGTACCATGGCCGGGTGACTGAACCTCGTAAGCGGGTGTTGCTCGCCAAGCCGCGTGGCTACTGCGCCGGTGTCGACCGCGCCGTGCAGACCGTCGAGGAGGCGCTGAAGCTCTACGGCGCCCCGGTCTACGTGCGCAAGCAGATCGTGCACAACAAACACGTGGTCAGCACCCTCGAAGCCCGCGGCGCCATCTTCGTCGAGGAGAACTACGAGGTCCCCGAGGGCTCGACCGTCGTCTTCTCCGCCCACGGCGTCGCCCCCGAAGTCCACGAGCAGGCCCGCGAGCGCAAGCTCAAGGCCATCGACGCCACCTGCCCCCTGGTGACCAAGGTCCACCACGAGGCCAAACGGTTCGCCGCCGAGGACTACGACATCCTGCTCATCGGCCACGAGGGCCACGAGGAGGTCATCGGCACCGCCGGCGAGGCGCCCGCCCACATCCAGCTCGTCGACGGCCCCGACGACGTCGACAACGTCGTCGTCCGCGACCCGGCCAAGGTCGTCTGGCTGTCCCAGACCACCCTGTCCGTCGACGAGACGATGGAGACCGTCGCCCGCCTCAAGACCCGGCTGCCGCTGCTCCAGTCGCCACCCAGCGACGACATCTGCTACGCCACCTCCAACCGGCAGCACGTGATCAAGGAGATCGCGCCCGACTGCGACGTGGTCATCGTCGTCGGCTCCACCAACTCGTCCAACTCGGTGCGCCTCGTCGAGGTCGCCCTCGGCGCCGGAGCCCGCGC
Organism: Actinoplanes philippinensis; assembly: GCF_900113015.1. Classification (GTDB taxonomy): domain Bacteria; phylum Actinomycetota; class Actinomycetes; order Mycobacteriales; family Micromonosporaceae; genus Actinoplanes; species Actinoplanes philippinensis. The sequence goes on along the minus strand of NZ_FONV01000011.1, from coordinate 370,127 downwards.
CGGCCACCTCGTCGACTACGCCTCCGAGATCCGCGACGAGTGGCTCGACGGCGCCACCACTGTCGGCGTCTCCTCCGGCGCCAGCGTCCCCGACGACCTCGTCATGGAGGTCCTCGCCCACCTTGCCGAGCGGGGCTTCGGCGAGGTCACCGAGTACACGACGGCCGAGGAGCGGCTCACCTTCTCCCTGCCGCAGGAGCTGCGCAAGGACATGAAGGCCGCGGCCGCCGCGCGCGCTGCCGGCTGAATTCGGGCGCTGCCGGTTGAATTCGGGCGCGGCCGGCTGAATTCGGGCGCGGCCGGCTGGACTCGGGCGCCGCTAGCTGAACTCGGGCGCCTGCGGCTGACGGGGAGCCGTCTCCACCTGCACCGGTGGAAACAGCTCCTCGTCCGAGACACCCATCTCGGCCAGCTTGCGAGCGCTCACCAGCACCCGCGACTCCAGCGACCCCACCGCCCGGTTGTAGGCGGTCACCGCCCCGCCCAGCGCCGTCCCCAGCTTGTCCACATGATCACCGAGTGTGGACAGCCGGCCGTACAGCTCCCTGGCCAGACCGTGCACCGCCGCCGCGTTGCGGGTCAGCGCCTCCTGCCGCCACGAATACGCCACCGTCCGCAACATCGCGATCAACGTCGCCGGCGTCGCCAGCACGATGTTGCGCCGGAACGCGTGCTCCATCAACGCCGGATCCCGCTGCAACGCCGCATCCAGGAACGGATCCGCCGGCACGAACAGCACCACGAAATCCGGCGCCGACTCGAACGCCGACCAGTACCGCTTTCCCGACAACGCATCGACGTGCGCGCGCAGATGCCGGGCGTGCTGATCCAGATGCCCGTCCCGGGTGTGCTCGTCACGGGCCTCCATCGCCGACAGGTAACCCTCCAGCGGCGCCTTCGCGTCGACCACCACGGTGCGCCCGCCGTACAGCCGCACCACCAGATCCGGGCGCACCCCGGCATCGTCGGTCGCCGCCGTCACCTGCTCGGCGAAATCACAGTGCTCCAGCAGCCCCGCCGCCTCCACGATCCGGCGCAACTGATGCTCACCCCACCGGCCCCGCACCTGCGGCGCCCGCAACGCCGCCACCAGCTGCCGCGTCTCCGTCCGCAACTCACCGGACACCGCACCCATCGCCCGCACCTGCTCACGCAACTCCGCATACGCGTCGATCCGGTCGTGTTCCAGCTGGGCGACCCGATCCTCGTACCGCCGAAGCGTGTCGTGCAACGGCGCCACCGCCCGCGCCACCGCCTCCTGCGACTGCGCGGTCGCCTCATAGGACAGTGCCCGCAACGACTGCTCCAGCCGCTGCTCACCCTCCCGGGCAGCCGTCACCGTCGCCTCCAGCCGGGCGATGTCGGTCGCCGCACGAGCCCGCGCGGCAAGCCAGCCGACCGCCGCGCCGGCCACCAGACAGAGCAGAATCACGGCCAGTGTCGAGAACGTCACCACCGCAGATTGCCAGACAGGTCACCCGCGACATGCGGGGGTACCGTGGGAATCATGAAGGGCGTGTTGCTGATCCTGCTCATCGTCGTGCTCGCCGGCCTGGCCATCGCGGCCGCCCAGCGAGGCGGCAAAGCCCGCCGCCAGACCGAGCTCGACGACGCCCGGGCCGACGCCCAGAGGTGGTATGAGCGGCTCGGCGGCCAGGTCATGAACCTCACCTCCGAAGAACCCGCCGCCCGGCAGGCCCTCGCCGACGCGAGCGAGCGCTACAACGCCGCCGGAGGCCAGCTGCAGACCGCCAATTCGGTCCGCCAGTTCCAGCTCGCCCGCGAGTCGGCGCTGGAAGGCCTCACCTACGCCCGGGCCGCACGCGTCGCCATGGGCCTCGACCCCGGCCCCGACCTGCCGCCGCTCAGCTCCGCCCACAACACCGGCCAGATCACCTACGAGCGTGAGGTGACCGTGCAGGGCCACTCCTACAAGGCCGGCCCTCGCCCGGGCGCCGACACCCCCTACTACTACCCCGGTGGCCGGGTCGAGGGCCGTCCCGTGCCGTCCGGCTGGTATTCGACCCCCGTCTGGCGGACCGCCCTCGGCGCGGGCGCCGGCGTCCTCGGCGGCATGCTCATCTTCGACGCCCTGTTCTCCCCGGAGTTCGGCGATTTCGGCGGCGCCGACCTCGCCGCCGGCGACTTCGCAGGCGGTGACTTCGCCGGCGGTGACTTCGCAGGCGGTGACATGGCCGCCGGCGATCTCGGCGCAGGTGACTTCACCGGCGGCGACATAGGCGGCGGCTTCAGCGATTTCAGCGGCGGCGATTTCGGCGGCTTCGACTTCTGAAGCCCCTCCGGTCCGGCTTTCCGGCACCTTTCAGGTCGGCTGGCTTAGACATCTGGAGCCTTCGGGCCCGGCTTCCTGGCACCTTTCGGGCCGGCTTCCTTGGCGTCTGATCAGCGGGACAGGTGGCGGTCGATCGCGCGGCGCAGCGCCCGCGGGCTCGGCCAGATCTGTGTCAGATCCGCGGTGAACGCCGGACCCCGCGGCGTATCCGCCAACGCCGGCCCACCCGTGTCACCCTCCTGAACCGGATGCACGCTGTCCAGATCCACCGGAACCACGTCCAGAACCGTCCGCAACCCGTCCCGGCGGATCACCACAGCCGCGATGTCCGCCCAATCCAGCAGGACCGGATCCGACTCCTGAGCGGCCAGCTCCAGCCCACCCGACGACACCCGGACCCACGTCGACAGGGCCGCCCGCGCCGACACCGCATACGCGCCCGCCACCGCCGCCCCGATCAGCACCGCCTGCACAGCGGTCACCCACCACGGGTCCCCGCTGTCCCCGGCGATCCACCCCACCACCGGGGAGACCGCCACATAGGCGACCATCAGCACCGCGAACACCATGACGAAGGTCCGGGCCGGCGACGACCGGAACAACATCGCGTCCCGGGCCGGAGCCCGGACCTCCTCAGGCGCGATCGACATGCCTCCTATGGTGGCCGCCCCGCTCAGAATGCGCAGGCGATCACCAGCTCTGGGGTACGGTCACGAAGCAGGTCCAACTTGCCGATCCGCGCGGCCGCCCGGAAGTCGCCGTCGATCAGCTCCAGCCGGTCCAGCAGCTCACCCGGCCCGAGCGCCTCAGCCAGCGGAACCTCAGTCCTCATCGACAGCTTGCGGTCCGACTTGGCCCGCCGGACCTGCCGCAACGCGTCCCCGGCCAGATCCAGCAACGACGGATCACTGTCCGGCGCCACCCGCGACAACTCGTACCGGGTCGGCCACGTCGACCGGTGCACCGACCCGTACCGCCACCACGACCAGATCTCCTCCGTGACGAACGGCAGGAACGGCGCGAACAACCGCAACAGCGCCGACAGCCCCGCAGCCAGCGCCGCACGAGCCGAGTCACCGCCCGGGCCCTGCGCATACGCCCGATCCTTGACCAGCTCGATGTAGTCGTCGCAGAACGTCCAGAAGAACGTCTCCGTCGCCTGCAGCGCATCGGTGTGCTGATGCTCGTCGAACGCGGCCGTCGCCGTGACGACCACCTCCGCCAGACGCCCCAGCATCGCCCGGTCCAGCGGCTCGGTGACCGGCTGCCGCAACGCGTCCGCCGCACCCAGACCCAGTGCGAACCTCGACGCGTTCAACAGCTTCGTCGCCAGCCGCCGCCCCACCTTCAACTGGGCCGGCTCAAATGCCAGATCCGCCCCCGGGCGACCACACGCCGCCCAATACCGGACCGCGTCCGACCCGTACTGCTCCAGCAGCTGAACCGGCGTCTCGACCTCGTTGCCCAGCGACTTCGAGATCTTCTTGTGGTCCGGATCGAGGATCCAGCCGGACAGGACCGCCCGCCGCCACGGCAGGCCACCGGTGAGCTGACCGGCCCGCAACACCGATCCGAATAGCCACGTCCGGATGATCTCCTGACCCTGCGGGCGCATGTCCATCGGATACGTACGGGCATGCAGATCCGGATCCGTGCTCCACCCGGTGACGATCTGCGGGGTCAACGACGACGTCGCCCACGTGTCCATGACATCCGGATCCGCGGTGAACCCGCCAGGAACGTCCCGTTGCTCCTCCGACCAGCCGGGCGGACAATCCGACGACGGATCGACGGGCAACGCCGCATCGTCGGGCAGGAGCAGCCGGTCGTAGTCCGGCTCCCCGTTCGCATCCAGCCCATACCAGACCGGGATCGCGACACCGAAGAACCGCTGCCGGCTGATCAGCCAGTCACCGGTCAGCCCCCCGACCCAATGCTCGTAGCGATGCCGCATGCTCTCCGGAACCCAGCGCAGCTCCCGGCCCCGCTCCAGCAGCTCCGCCCGCAGCTCCGGGTCACGCCCGCCGTTACGGATGAACCACTGCCGGCTCGTGACGATCTCCAGCGGCCGGTCGCCACGCTCGTAGAACTTGACCGGATGCGTGATCGGCGTCGGCTCCCCGAGCAGGTCACCCGACTCCCGCAGCAGCCGGACCATCTCGGCCCGCGCCGCGTTGACCGTCAACCCGGCCAGCCCCTGATAGGCGGCGACCGGGACACCCGCCGGCGCATCCGGAAGGAACCGCCCGTCGCGGCCCAGCACGACCCGCGTGTCCAAGGCCAGGTCCCGCCACCACGTGACATCGGCCAGGTCACCGAACGTGCAGACCATCGCGATGCCCGTACCCTTGTCGGCTGCCGCGAGCGGATGCTCCCGGACCGGGACCTCGACGTCGAAGAACGGAGTGCGGACCGACGTGAGACCCGCGAAGCGGGGATCACCCGGGTGGTGAACCAGCGCGACACACGCCGGCAGCAGCTCCGGCCGTGTGGTGTCGATCTCGACCGGCCCGTCCGGGCCGTGGAACCGCAGCCGGTGATACGCACCCGGCCGCTGCCTATCCTCCAGCTCGGCCTGCGCGACCGCCGTCCGGAACCCGATGTCCCACAGCGTCGGCGCCTCCGCCGAATAGGCCTGACCGGCCGCGAGGTTCGCCAGGAACGCCCGCTGCGAGACCGCCTGCGCCTTCGCGCCGACCGTCGTATACGTCAGATCCCAGTCGACCGACAGCCCGAGCCGCCGCCACAGCGCCTCGAACCCCTTCTCGTCCTCGACCGTCAACCGGCCACACAACTCGACGAAATTGCGGCGCGAGATCGAGACCGGATCCTTCGGCGCCTTCGCCGGCGGCTGCCACGACGGGTCATACGGCAACGACGGGTCACATCGGACACCGAACACATTCTGAACCCGGCGCTCCGTCGGCAGCCCGTTGTCGTCCCAGCCCATCGGATAGAAGACGGCCTTGCCGCGCATCCGCTGGAACCGCGCGACCGTGTCGGTGTGTGTGAACGAGTAGACGTGCCCGATGTGCAACGAGCCCGATACGGTCGGCGGAGGTGTGTCGATCGAGTACACGTCGGCCCGCTCCTTCGAGCGGTCGAACGCGTACGTCGCCTCCTCCTGCCAGCGCGGCGCCCACTTCTCCTCGAGCCCGTCCAATGACGGCCGCTCGGGGAGACCGTGGCGCCCGGTTCCCGTATCAGTCATGCCGGTCAGCGTAGGACCGGCGCCACCACGTCGCCACGTGATTAGGCCGCCGACTCGTGTCGCAACAGCCACTCCTTGACGTGCAGCCCCCAGCGGTAGCCGCCGAGCGACCCGTCCGTCCGCAGCACCCGGTGACACGGCGTGAACAACGCCACCGGATTACGGGCACAGGCCGCGGCCGCCGCACGGATCGCCGCCGGCCGGCCGGACAACTCGGCGAACCCCGTATACGTCACCGGGGCGCCCGGCTTGATGTCGCGCATCACCCGCCACGCGTGCGCCATGAACTCGCCGGCCGTGTGCTGCTCCACCGCGATCGCGTCGATGGCTGTCAGATCGCCACCCAGATAGGCCCGCACCGCCGGGCCCACGTCGCCGGGATCACCCGGCCGCGCAGGCTCGAGCAGCACCGGATGCACCAGTTTCAGCAACTCGGCCACATCGGTGGTGAAACCGGCCGCGCGCACCGCCCCGCTCTGCGCCACCACCACGGTGAACGGGCCGACCGGACTGTCCAAAGTCGAATGAAGCAACATCGTTTCCTCCTCGGTGAGGGCTCCAGCGTGACGCGGTTTCGCGGATCGTGTGCCGGAAAGGGGGCTGCCTGTGGACAACTGCGAGGGCGGTTGCGGCAATGTGGACAACCGTCCGGCGGGGCTGGATGAGCGGTAGGTTCGGTTACGCGGCACGCCACAGACGGATCAGGGCATAGGAGCGCCAGGGACGCCAGCGCTCGGCGTACGACGAAAGGGTTTTGGCAGTGGCGGGCAAACCCAGCGCCTCGGCGCCGCGGCGGGCCGCCAGGTCGGTGGGGAGGAAGACGTCGGGGTCGCCGATCGCGCGCATGGCGACGTAACCGGCGGTCCACGGGCCGATGCCGGGGAGCTCGGTCAGGCGGGTCACCGTCTCGGTGCGGTCGGCGGTGGGGTCGAGGTCGAGCTTGCCGTCGGCCACCGCCTCGGCGAGGGCGCGGATGGTGGCGCGGCGTGCCGCCGGCATGCCGAAAGCGGCGTCCGGCAGGGCGGCGATGACGTCGGCCGCCGGGAAACCGGCGAGCGGCGCGGTGGTATCGGTTTGGGGGATGGGGGTGGGTTCCCCCACGGACGTCGCCTGCCCCACGCCAACCGCCGCCCGCACCATCCGCCCCAGCGTCGTCCGAGCCCCCGCCACACTCACCTGCTGCCCCACCACGGCCCGGACAGCCATCTCGAACCCGTCCACCGCCCGAGGCACCCGCACCCCCGGCTCCTCAGCGACCACCCCGCGCAGAGCCGGATCCGACCCGAGCACCCCATCCACGGCGACCGGATCGGCGTCCAGGTCGAAAAGCCGCCGGCACCGCGCGACCGCCGGCGCCAGATCCCGCACGTCATCGAGCCGCAACGTCGCATGAACGACCCGATCCCCGGGCCGCAGCGAGACGACCGCACCCCCGTGCGGCAGGTTCAGCCCACGCCGATAGGCCCCGTCGGCGACCTCGTCGACGCCCGGCAGTGTCCGCCCGGCGAAGAACGAGAGCAGCGACTCCGCGTGCAGCGGCGGCCGGTACGCGAGGCGCAGATTGACGACTCCCGCCTCCCCGCGTCCGACGGTCTGCTTCTCGCGCATCTGGCTGGGCGACCGCGCGTACACCTCGAGCATCGTGTCGTTGAACTGCCGCACGCTTCCGAACCCGGCCGCGAACGCGATCTCGGCGAGCCCGAGTCCGGTGGTCTCGACGAGGATGCGGGCGGTCTGGGCGCGCTGGGCGCGGGCGAGCGCGAGTGGCCCGGCGCCGAGTTCGGCGGTGAGCATCCGGTTGAGGTGCCGTTCGGTGTATCCGAGTCGTCCGGCCAGTCCGGCCACGCCTTCGCGGTCGACGACGCCGTCGCCGATGAGGCGCATGGCGCGTCCTACGGTGTCGGCGCGGGTGTCCCATTCGGGGGAACCGGGTGCGGCGTCGGGCCGGCAGCGTCGGCAGGCCCGGAATCCGCCGCGCTGGGCGGCTGCGGCGCTGGGGTAGAACGTGACGTTCTCCCGTTTCGGGGTGACGGCCGGGCAGGACGGGCGGCAGTAGATGCCGGTGGTGCGTACGGCCGTGTAGAAGCAGCCGTCGAACCGCGGGTCACGGCTGTCGACGGCCCGGTAGCAGTGTTCGAAGTCCAGCTCCATGTCGTCGAGTCTGCTCCCGGCGGGGCCGGTTCGGCTGGCGGGATTCGGACATGACCGTGTTCAGAGCAGGGTCGGCTGTCCGGACAGTGGACCGGGGTGCATGCGGCCGAGGCTCCTGTCAACTCAGGTTGACGATTGACGCAGCTGTCAACTACGGTTGACAGCATGATGGCGCAAGCGGCAAGGATCGACATCCGGTGGCGCGTCCTCGGGGGCGGGCCCAAGGTCGTGCTTCTGCACGGCGGCATGCAGACCTCGGCCAATTTCACGAGGCTGGCCCGATCGCTGGCCGGCGACTTCACCGTCTACGTCCCGGACCGGCGCGGCCGCGGGCGCAGCGGTCCGGCGCGTCCCGGCCACGGGCTGCGCGACGAGATCGGCGACCTGGCGGCGGTGCTCGACGAGACCGGCGCGCGCAATGTGTTCGGCCTCAGCTCCGGCGCCGTCATCGCGCTGCGCGCCGCGATGGAGCTGCCGATCGAGCGGCTCGCGCTCTACGAGCCGCCGCTCAAGCACGACGATCACGACCCGCTCGCGTGGCTTCCCAGGTTCGAGAGGGAGCTCTCCCGTGGTCACCGGGCCGCGGCGCTGGTCACGGCCGCAAAAGGCACAGGCGATTTTCGGTACGTTCCCCGCGCGGCCCTGGTGCCGCTGCTGGGAGTCGCGATCCGGGTCGGAGCCGGCCGGCCCATCGGTGACCTGATCCCGACGATGCGCCTGGACGCGGCGGTCGTCGAGGAGGCGGCCGGTCCTCTCGGCATCTACCGGTCGGTGACGGCGGAGACGCTCCTGCTGGGTGGGGACCGCTCTCCGGCGTACCTCACCGGGGTCCTGAACGGCCTTGAGCCGGTCCTGCCGCGAGTGCGACGGGTGACCTTGACCGGCGTCGGTCATCTCGCCGCCGACGACAGCGGCAGGCCGGAAACCGTGGCCGCCGAACTGCGGAAGTTCTTTCGCTGACGCTTGCGTAGACTGGCGTTCCGTGAGCCTCACCATCGGAATCGTCGGCCTGCCCAACGTCGGCAAGAGCACCCTGTTCAACGCCCTGACCAAGAACGACGTGCTCGCCGCGAACTACCCGTTCGCGACGATCGAGCCCAACGTCGGCGTGGTCGGGCTGCCCGACGAGCGGCTGAACAAGCTGGCCGAGCTGTTCGGCAGTGAGAAGATCCTGCCGGCGCCGGTGAGCTTCGTCGACATCGCCGGCCTGGTCCGCGGCGCGTCCAAGGGGCAGGGCCGCGGCAACGCGTTCCTCGCCAACATCCGCGACGCGTCGGCGATCTGCCAGGTGGTGCGCGCCTTCTCCGACCCGAACGTGCTGCACGTCGACGGCAAGGTGTCCCCGGCCGACGACATCGAGACGATCAACACCGAACTGATCCTCGCCGACCTGCAGACGGTCGAGAAGGCGCTGCCCCGCCTGCAGAAGGAGGCGAAGCTCAAGAAGGAGAAGGCCGCCACGGTGGCCGCCGCCGAGGCCGCGTTCAAGCTGCTCAACGACGGTGTCACCCTCTATCAGGGCGCGGCGTCGGCCGGCATCGAGCTGGAGTTGCTGGCCGAGTTGCACCTGCTGACCACCAAGCCTTTCCTGTACGTGTTCAACGTCGACGAGACCGAGCTGGGCAACGAGGCGTTCCTCGACGAGCTGCGTGCCCTGGTCGCCCCGGCCGAGGCCGTCTTCATGGACGCGAAGATCGAGTCCGAGCTGATCGAGCTGGACGAGGCCGATGCGCTGGAGCTGCTCCAGTCGACCGGCCAGTCCGAGCCCGGCCTCAACCGGCTGATCCGGGTCGGCTTCGACACGCTCGGCCTGCAGACCTACCTGACCGCCGGCCCTAAGGAGGCCCGCGCCTGGACGGTTCCGGTCGGCGCGACCGCCCCCGAGGCGGCCGGCGTCATTCACTCCGACTTCCAGCGCGGCTTCATCAAGGCCGAGATCGTCAGCTACGACGACCTGGTCGCCGCCGGTTCCATGTCGGCCGCGAAGGCCGCCGGCAAGGTCCGCATGGAGGGCAAGGACTACATCATGAAGGACGGCGACGTCGTGGAGTTCCGCTTCAACGTCTGATTCCGGTTCACCATCTGCCGTGTAGCTCTGCCACGGACGGCGCAGCAGGCTGTGGCAGTTTTCCTACTCGTTTGACACACTGGGCTGATGAGCGAGACGGTGTACCGCATTGGCGAAGGGCCTGCGACCCGGGTGAGCTTGTCGCTGCCTGAGGGGACAGCCGACGCGATCCGGGCGCGGGTAGGTAAGCGGGAGTTCTCCGCGTTCATTGCCGAGGCGGTTGAACGGGAATTGCGCGGCCAGGTGCTCGACGAGTACCTGGCCGACTACGAGAGCCGCAAGGGGCCGGTCTCCGATGAGGCTCATCAGCGAGCGCGGCAGGTCTTCGACGAGGTATTCGCCGAGGGGGACGAATGGCCCGCCGCAAGCTGATCCACGAGGGAACGCTGGTCCTCGACAGTGAAGGGCTCTCGAAGCTGCTCTCCGACGACGAGCAGGTGGTGGCAATGACAGCCGAGGCGCGCTCGCGTGGCATGGAGGTCGTGATCAGTGCCCTCACCATCATCGAGGCTGTTCACGCCCGCACGAACAAGTCTCGCCTGAACTGGTTACTTTCTGGGTTACGAGTCATTCCGGTGGGCGACGAGGAGGCAAGGGCGGCGTCGAGCCTGCTGATGGGTGCCGGTTTGCATGGACACAAGTACGCGATTGATGCGGCGGTCGCCGAGGCTGCGTTGCGCCAGCATCGACCTGTGATCATGTTGACGTCCGACATCGACGACATGACCAAGCTCTGCGGCGCCCGCGTCCGGCTCGTGGCGGTGTGAGTTCTCGCTACTGACGCACCGGTTGAGTTCCTCTTCAACGTCTGATTTTCGGTTCATTGTCGGGCCGCGCGGGATGTCATCGCCCTTTCGCGCGGCCTTCGACGTCGAGCGGCGCCGGCTTCTCCGCGAGGAGTTGGACCGCTGGGCGGCATCCGCACGCGGTTGCTGGTTCAATCAGTCGCTGTGGAATGGGTTGTTGACGGCGAGATCATCGAATGGCGGGGGCCGGCGCCCTTCTTCTTCGTCGCCATGTCCGAGGCCGACAGCGCCGAACTCAAGGAAGAGGCCCGGTCCCTGATCTACTGGGGGCAGGTGCCGGTGCAGGTCGCGCTCGGCCGCACCGAGTTCCGGACGGCGCTCTTCCCGAAAGACGGCCGTTACCTGGTGCCGCTCAAGGACGCCGTCCGCAAGGCCGAGGGCGTAGGCGAAGGCGACCACGTCACGGTCACCTTGCGCCCGGCCGTCAAATCCTGATCGTCAGGAACGTGGTGGGATAAGGCCGGCCAGGTCGATGTCGATGTCGAACGGTACTGGCCGACGGAGCACGCCCCGGTGGATGCCGGAGGCGACGTACGTTTTCGTCGGCTCGTCCAGCTCGTAGACGTGGACGGCCGGCGCCCCGGTCTCGTCCTCGATCCGCCAGTAATGAGGAATGCCTGCATCGGCGTATTTGCGGAGTTTGACCGTGCGATCCCGGTGAGCCGATTCGGGGGAGACGACCTCGACGACGAGTCGCACCTCATCGGGCGTGAAATACGTGCGGTCGGGGTCGTAGGCGGCACTCGTCACCAGAACGTCCGGCTCGGGCCGGTTGTATTTGTCGAGCCGGATCGTCATCTCTTGATCCACCTCGAAGCCTGCCGGCGCCTGTGCTGCGAGTGACTGCCGGAGAGCGAAGATGAGGCGGCTGTGCCAGGCGCGTTGCGGCGACATCATGAAGACGAGGGCTCCGTCGATGAGTTCGGTGTGCCGAGGAGCCTCGGGAAGGCGGTCCAGGTCTTCCGCGAACCAACCTTCCACGCGTGGTGGGTGCATCCACTCGGGCAGGGCCGTCATGGGACTAGGGTAGCGGACCGCTGAGGGTCAAGGCTCGCTCGTAGCAGACCGAGAGGTCGGAGCCGATGTACGCGCCGAACAGCGGGATCTCGTGGTAACCCTCCCGCTCGTAGAAGCGCATTGCGTCCGGCTGGGCCGGGCCGGTCTCCAGTCTGATCGTGGTCCAGCCGCGGTCCACGGCGGCGGCCTCCAAGGCCCGCAGGATGGCCGTCGACACGCCGGAGCCGCGGGCGGCCGGGGCCACGAACATGCGCTTGACCTCTGCGGATGCCGGGTCCAGCCGGCGGAGGGCGCCGCAGCCGACCGGGGTGCCGCCGGCGTCCAGCGCGACCAGGAACAGGTCGATGTCGGCGGCGGACGGCGGGGTGCCGGGCTCGTGGTCGCCGGAGCCGTAGCGGGCGTCGAGCTCGGCACGCTGGGCGGCGCGGAGTGCAGCGCCGGCGGCGTCGTCCCAGGGGCGCGGTTCGATGGTCCAGGTCAAGGCGGGCCTCCATTCGTAACAGGCGTTACGGTAACATCTGTTCCGGATGGGAAGGGGTGCGACGCGTGTCACGAGCAGCGGATCGGTCGGCGCAGGGGGAGACGCTGTCCCGGGCGGTGTGGAGCGTGCTGGCCGAGCAGGGGTTGGAGCGGCTCACCGTGCGGGCCGTCGCGGCGGCCGCCGGGTGCACGACCGGGCTGGTCATGCACCGCTTCCCGAATCGGCGGGCGCTCCTGCTGCACGCCCGGCAGATGCTGCACCGGGTGACCCGGGTGCGGGTCGAGGCGCTGGAGGCGGAGGCGGGCTCGCCGCGCGCCGCGCTCCGGGCGGTCCTGCGGCAGGGGATGGCGCTCGACGAGCAGACCCGGCAGGAGTCGATCGTGTGGATGGGCTTCCTGGCCGCCGCGGTCACCGACGAGGAGCTGATCGCCGAGCACCGGCGCAACAACCGGGCGTGGCGGGAGCGGATCGAGCGGCTCACCGCGGCCGCCGCTCCGGAGTGGACGGCCGAGCGGGTCGCCACCGTCACGTTGGGGCTGATCACGATGACCGAGGGCATGGCCGCGTATGCCGCCGCTGATCCGGCCGCGTTCCCCGCCGCCGACCAGGAGCGGATGCTCGACAGCACCCTGGCCGCCTACGGCCTGGCATAACCGCCGAGCCCGGAGGAAGGCGCGCCTGAGGGAGGCGCGGCGAGGAGCGATCCGGCAGAGAAGAGCCCGGAGGAAGGCGCGCCTGAGAGAGGTCCGGCGAGGGAACGATCCGGCAAGGGAAGGGCCGGAGGAAGACGCGCCTGAGGAGGTGCGGCGAGGAGCGGCCGGGCAGGGGAAGGGTGGCCGGGGAGTCAGCGCAGCAGGGGGAAGACCGTTCCGGCGATCAGGGCGCCGACCGCCGCGCCGGCGACCACCTGTGCCGGAGTGTGTGCGGTGAGCCGGACCCGGGCCCAGCAGCCGAGCAGCACCAGCGGCGCGCCGAGCAGCGCGATCTCGCCGTAGACCGCGGTCAGCGCGGACACCGTCCCGGCCGCCACCCCGGCGTGGATGGACATCTTCCACCAGTGGGTGACCAGGGCGAACGCGGCCAGCCCGACACCGCCGGCGGCGAGCAGGGCGAGCACCTCACGGGGCGCGCCGAGGGCCAGCATCAGCAGCAGGCCGGCGATCAGCGACGCGGTGCCGAAGAGCAGCGGGATCCGCCGGTCGGCGCGTTCCGGGATGTGGTGGTTGGTGAGGCGGCCTCTGCGTACGCCGTGCAGGACGTATCCGAGCGGGATGACCGCGGCGAACAGGGCGCCGGGCAGTCCCCACCAGCGCGAGACGCCGGGGGTGTCGCCGGCGTGCCAGCCCACGGTGAGCAGGAGCACGGCGACCAGGATCGCGGGGGCGAGCACCTCGGAGACGACGGTGGCGATCCGGTCGAGGACTCCGGGGGCCGTCCGGGGGTGGTCGGTGGCAGCGTTCAGCACTGTCAGATCATCCCAAGCCGAACGCCTCGGGCCGGTGGCACGAAACGCCGTCAGTGCTCGGCGGCCATCGCGTCGAACGCGCTGGCCAGACGATGCAGGTCGAGCCCGTCGAGGTGGTCGAAGATGTGCCGGCGGACGCTGGCCAGGTGGGTGGGCCACGCCTCGCGGAGCCGCTCCATGCCCTTCTCGGTGAGGACCGCGTTGGCGCCGCGGGCGTCCTCCTCGCAGCGGATCCGGCGCAGGCAGCCGAGCGACTCCAGCTTGGCGGCCAGGCGTGTCATGCCGCTCAGTGACATGTCACAGGCGGTGGCGAGTTCACTCATCCGCATGAGGTGGCCGGGGGTTTCGGAGAGGTGCCGCAGCACTGTGTACTCACTGGCCGACATGCGCTGCTCACGCATCAGGTCGGCGTCGAGGGCGCGTGGCATGACCAGCAGGAACCGGCCGAGGGCGCGCATCACGGCCTCCTCGTCCGGGCTGAGCGGCACAGGCGCGGGCATGGCAATGATCGTACGGCGACGGCGCACCCCGCCCGGCGGCCGACTCCGGTCCTCGCCGGAGCAACGCGCGGCGCCGGTGGCGGGCGCGGGATTCAGCATTTCGGGTGACGTGCGGCGGCTTGCCCTTGGCCGGGGGGAAGTGACAATGCTCTAGTGCAAAACCAGACAACTAGTGACTCTTGGCAGCATCTGCTCGAAATGCCACGAAAGTCTTGGTGGGCCCGACTGCCGTTCGGCGTCCGGATGACCGCAGGCGCGTGTGCGATGTTCGTGATCGTCGGTGGTGGTGTGGCCGGCGCCGTCTCCACGATGACCGCTCCCGGCCCGAGCGAGGTCGCCGCCCAGCCCGTCGACCCCGATCTCGGGGCGCCGCGGCTCGAGGAGGACCCGGAGGTGGTCAGCCGGGCCGCTGCCGCCGCCGAGCCGCTGCCCCGGCGGCGCGGCGAGACGATCGCTCCAGCCCGCCCTCCGGCCCCGGCCGCGACGGCGGACGACGAGAGCACCGCGGCGCCCACGGCCCGGCACAAGGCCCCGGCGCCCCGCGTGCCGGCCGGCCCGGACCAAGCCGGTGTGGCGGCCGGCGCGAACCGAGCCGGTGCACCGGCCGGCCCGGACCAGGCCCGCGTGCCGGCCGCCACCGACCGGCTCAGCCGGGCCCGGGTGGCCGACGACCGCGCCGACCGGACCGGGCCGCGACGGGTCCGTACGCTGGCGGAGGCCCCGGCCCGGCGCCTGGCGGCGGCCGCGCCCGTCGTCACCACCCGGACCGACGTCGAGACCCGGTCGGTCCCGTTCGACACGCGAGTGGTCCGGGACCCGTCGATGCCCCGCGGCACCCGCCGGGTCACGACGCGCGGCGCGTCCGGCGAGCGGACGCTGCGCTATCTGGTGACGCTGACCGACGGCCGGCCCAGCTCGCGGCGCCTGCTCAGCAGCGCGGTGACGCGGGAGCCGCAGCACCGGGTGGTGACGGTCGGCTCGGCGCGCCCGGTGGAGCCGGACGTGGACTGCGAGCAGATCCTCGGCATCTGCCTGCCGTTCGGGCGGTCCGCGCCGGCGTGCCTGGTCGACGGACGGGAAGGCCCGGAGCCGGTGGGCGTCGGCGACGAGAGCGCGGGAGAGGACCTTGATCTGCTGATCGCCGGCGGCCCCGACCCGGCCGACCTGGAACCGGCCACACTGTGTTGACGGTCACCGGTTGTTGCGCGCGGGCCCGCCGGGTAACACGGTAGCGGCATGGCGCTGACCGACACCGGGCTGACCGATCTCGCGCACCGGCTGCTGACCGTGCCCGGCGTCGTCGGGGTGGTCCTCGGGGGCAGCCGGGCCCGCGGCACCCACACCGAGGACTCCGACTACGACCTGGGCCTCTACTACCGGGTGCCGCTGGACACCGGGCGGCTCGGCGAGCTGGCCACCGAGGTGGCCGGGCCGGGCTCCGGGCTCACCGAGCCGGGTGGGTGGGGGCCGTGGGTGGACGGCGGCGGCTGGCTGCGGATCGACGGGCACGCGGTCGACTGGATCTACCGCGACACCGACCGGGTGCACCGGTGCTGGGCCGACGCGGAGCAGGGGCGCTACGCGTTCCACGTCCAGGCCGGCCATCCCCTCGGGGTGCCCGATTTCTCGTACCCCGGCGAACTGGCCCTGAGCCGCATCCTCGCCGACCCGACCGGGGAGCTGGAGCGGCTGCGACGCCGCGCCCTGATCTTCCCGCGCCCGCTGGCGGAAGCCCTGGTGGCCGGGTTGTGGGAGGCCGACTTCCTGGTCGGGGTGGCCCGTAAGGCGGTGTCGCGCGGCGACAGCGCGTACGTCGCCGGATGCCTGTTCCGGATCGCCGGGGTGTGCGCGCACGCGCTGCACGGCGCCGCCGGACGCTGGCTGATCAACGAGAAGGGCGCGGTGGCCGCGGCCGCGCTGCTGCCGGGCGCTCCGGAGCGGTTCAAGCCGCGGATGGACGCGGTGTTCGCCGCGGTCGACGGCGATCCGGTCCGGCTGAGCACCGCCATCGATCTGGTCGCGGATCTCGTCCTGGAGACCGCCGACGCGTGCGCGATGATGCTGCGGTGACCGCCGACGTCCCCACCATCCTCGCCACCAGCGCCTTCCTGCACTCCGGCGGCCGGGGCGCCTTCGATCTGCGGCCGGGCCGCGCCCACTGGCTCGCCGCCGAGCTGGCGAACACGACGACGCCCCGGATCTGTTTCCTGGGTCAGGCCGGCGGCGACGCCGAGGCGCGGATCGGCGCCTACTACGCGGCGTTCGCCGGCACCGAGTTCGTCGCCTCGCATCTGCAGCTCTTCCCGATGCCGAACGTCGCCGACATCCGGGCGCACCTGCTCGCCCAGGACGTCATCTGGGTGGGTGGCGGCAGCGTCGCGAACCTGTGCGCGGTCTGGCGGGTGCACGGCGTCGACGAGATCCTGCACGAGGCGTGGCAGGCCGGCGTCGTGCTCGGCGGCGTCTCGGCCGGCTCGATCTGCTGGCACGTCGGCGGCAGCACCGACAGTTTCGGCCCGGAGCTGCGCGGCTTCACCGACGGCCTGGGGTTCCTGCCGTTCAGCAACGGCGTGCACTACGACGCCGAGGAGCGGCGCCGGCCGATGATGCACGAGCTGATCGCCTCCGGCATGCTGCCGGACGGCTACGCCACCGACGACGGCGCGGGGCTGATCTTCCGCGGCACGTCACTGTCCGAGGCGGTCGCCGATCATGAGGGGCCACGGGGGTACGAGTTGAGGCGCGCCCCCGATGGGAGTGTGCGCGAGACGCCGTTGCCGACCCGCGTCCTGACCTAGGCTGAAGGCGTTGGGACTTCCGGAGTCCATCACGTTCGTCTGAGGAGAACCATGACCGGCAAGGGCGGCGAAGGCGGAAGCTGATCGCGCGTGGTCTCGCCGCGGGCCGTGTCAGTGCAGGGCGACCGTGGCGAGGCCCACCAGCACCGCGGACAGCAGCATCGCGATCGCGAAGATGGTGTTGTGGCCGATCAGGAGCCGCCGATGCGGCTGCCCACCCTCACCCCCGCCCGGCATCGACAGGGCGTCGAGGTCGTGACCGAACATCTCGGCCCGATATCTCCGGGTCAGCGGCCTCTGCAGATGGGTCAGCACCGGGGATCGCCTCCGGGGGTTGAGGATCGACTCTGGTGGAACTCCCGGTAGCATGCGGCGGGCCGGAATCGGTCGGCAAGAGGCGCCCGGGAAAAATAGTCGCGGGTGGGCCGGACTGGCATGGCCGGTCCGCTGATCGGACAACGGATATCGGTCGAACAGCCGTCCCCAAGCGATGCTGTTCACTCTTTATGAGGATTTGTCGGGAACGATCGTTTCGACATCATTGGGACGATGCCGGAGACTCCGACGATCTCTCACACCCTGTTCAGGGGCACCCTGAACGTCTCGGTCGTGCTCATCGGCCTGGCGTCGGGCATCGCCCAGCTCGCCGGGATACCCGTCCGGTTCGCGCAGTGGGCTCTCACCGCGATCTTCCTGGCCTGCCTGCTCTACTTCGTGGTCCGCCTGTGGCAGCTCGCGTTCGTCGTCAAGATCCGGGAGCTGCGGACCGACCTGCAGGACGCCACCCGGCTGCTCGCCCTGCAGCAGGCCGGCCACCAGCACTACCTCGACGCCATCCAGCGCATCAGCGACCGGGAGAAGCCGCTCTACTCGGAGATCCTCGAGGTGCTGGTGGTCATCGGCGCCGACGACGACAGCGACCGCATCGTGGAGAAACGGGTGACCACCCCGGAGCCGCTGGTCACCAACCGGACCATGCGCCCGATCGTGCCGACCGGCACCGACCGGCTCACCCGGCTCGACGAGATCTCGTTCAAGGCGCTGCGGCCGGGCGGCGGCAGCATCACCGCCCTGCCGCTGGAGCAGAGCAGGCTGCTGCGGGTGTGGCTGATCTTCGAACCGGCGATCACCACTCCCACCGAGTGGCACGTGGAGTACCGTCCCCGCGGGCTCTGGAGCCCCCTGCGTGAACGCGGCTGGGACCAGCTGGTCTGGGAGGACCGGTTGCCGATCGCGAGCGGCACCTCGGCCGCGTTCACCCTGCAGGTCACCTTCAGCTTCCCGGACAGCGATCAGCCGCCGAGCGTCAAGGAGCGGCAGGGGTACGGGCGGTTCGGTGAGCCGGAGCGCGACCACCGCGGCCGTTGGGAGGTGGCGTGGCGCGACGAGAAACCCGCCGGCCGCCGGTACGTATGGGATCTCACGCAGGCGGTCGGCGGGCGCTGACCGGGATCAGGAAGCCTGGCTGAGGATCAGGTTGTGCACGTGGTGGGCCTTGTCCGAGCCGCGGAACTCCACCTCGTACGTGCTGGTGCCGACCGCGATCGCGATGGTGCCCGAGGAGAAGAACTGGCCGGCCCAGCTCTTGTTGCTCACCACGCTCACGCTGCTCACCTTGGAGTAGGGGATGCTGGTGATCGCATACCGCTTACCGACATAGGACTGGTCCTGGATGATGATCCGGCGGTTGGTGAGGCCGATGAACCCGGTCCCCGCGCCGATCGCGTCATAGACCGCGATGATCTGCTCGCCCTCCAGCAGACCGCTCTGGATCTGCTCGAGCTGACCCTTGTTGTCGTACACCACGTCAGTCATGCGGCGCAGCGTAGTCCGCCTGGATCATGACCTCTCGACCACGGTGCGATAGAAGTCCTCGATGCGGGCCGCGAGGGTGACCTCACCGTCGGTGATGGCCGTGCCGTCCTGGGACCCCAGACAGATCTGTGTGTGACCGTTGATTCGCCGGATGCTTGGTCGTATGTGAAGAGTGTCCGCCGCCACCTTGATACGTTCGGTCAAGGCGGCGTGCTGACTGTCGTCACACGCCAGATCGCGGCGCAACTGGACGCCGTCGCGGGTCCAGCCGCTCAGTAACGCCAGGGCGTCGTTGAGATAGTCCGAGCCGGTGTCCCGGCGTCTTCTCGCCCGCACTCCCGCACCCCCCTTAGCGTCGTTGCCGGCTTGTGGCCGAACTGTCGCCGGATCGTCATGGTCGGTGCCCCACAGTTTCGTCCTCCCGGCCACCCCTGTCCACGCCCACATATCCGTGTTTGCGTGACGATCGGGGCACCAGCGGGCAACCTGAACGACGAAGTTTCGTGAGATCTTGGATCGCATGCGGCCCGAACAATACGTCAATCCGGCGCCATCACCCAGGGTGATCGTTGCGGCTGTGATCATCACCGCTGGGCGGGTCCTCGCCTGTGAGCGCAGCTCCCCGCCGGAGGCCGCCGGGCGCTGGGAGTTCCCCGGCGGCAAGGTCGAGCCGGGGGAGACCGACCAGCAGGCGCTGACCCGCGAATGCGCCGAGGAGCTGGGCGTACGCGTCGAGGTCGGCGCCCGGGTCGGACCGGACGTGCCACTGGCCCACGGTCGTGCCGTGCTCCGCGTCTACGCCGTCGAACTGCTCGGCGGCGACGTCCCGGAGGCGCTGGAGCACCGCTCCATGCGCTGGCTGACCGTGGACCAGCTGGACACCGTCCCGTGGCTGCCCGCCGACGTGCCGATCGTCGCCGAGCTGCCACCACTGCTTCGTCGCCCCTGACGATCAGCTGTACTGCTTGCGCAGCTCCCGCTTCAGGACCTTCATGCTCGGGCCGAGCGGCAGCGACTCGGTGAACCGCACCTGGCGCGGGTACTTGTGCTTGCCCAGCCGCTCCTTCGACCACTCGATCAGCTCGTCCGCGGTCAGGCCCTGGTCCTCGAGCACCACGACGGCGCAGATCTCCTCGCCCAGGGTCTCGTCGGCCACGCCGATCACCGCGACCTGCTGGATCGACGGGTGCCGGGCCAGGACCTCCTCCACCTCACGCGGGTAGACGTTGAAGCCGCCGCGGATGATCAGGTCCTTGGTCCGGTCGACGATGCTGATGAAGCCCTGCTCGTCCTTCACGCCCAGGTCGCCGGTCCGGAACCAGCCGTCGACCAGGGCCTCCGCGGTCGCGTCCGGCCGGTTCAGGTAACCGGCGAACACGTTGTGCCCGCGGATCACGATCTCGCCGAGCTCGCCGTCCGGCACGAACTCGATGCTCTCCGGCACCTCCGGGCGCGCGATCTCCACCTCGACACCCCAGATCGGGTGCCCGACCGTGCCGGGCTTCGCTCCGAACGAGGGCTGGTTGGTGGTCGCCGTGGGGGAGGTCTCGCTCAACCCGTACCCCTCCCAGATGGTCGAACCGAAAGCCGCCGCGAACTTCTCCAGGACCGCCACCGGCAGCGACGCGCCACCCGAGACGCACAGCTTCAGCTGTGGCAGGCGGTCGGCCTTGGCCGCCGCCTCCAGGAGTCCGATGTACATGGTCGGCACGCCGTGGAAGATCGTGACGTTCTCCCGGATCATCAGCTCGATCGCCGCCTCGCCGGTGAACCGGGGCAGCAGCACCAGCGTCCCGCCCAGCCGGAACGTCGCGTTCATGCCGACCGTCTGGCCGAACGTGTGGAACAGCGGCAGGCAGCCCATCACCACGTCGTCGCCGGTCAGCGGGTGCACGTCGAAGACGTTGACGGCCGCGTTCATCACCAGGTTGAGATGGGTGAGCAGGGCGCCCTTCGGCTTGCCGGTGGTGCCGCTGGTGTAGAGGATCACCGCGACGTCCTCGGCCTCGACGGTCACATAGGTGCGGACCGGCTCCAGCCCGGCCGAGATCTGGTCCAGCCGCGGCGGGTACTGCGGCAGATCCGCCGGCAGCGGGCCCACGTTGGCCAGCGGGGTGCCGGTCGCGGCCGCCGCAGCCGCGCCGACCTGCAGGAACGCCGAGTGCGTGACCAGCAGCTTCGCCCCGCTGTCGGCCAGCACGTAGCCGACCTCCTCGGCATTGAGCAGCAGCGACACCGGCACGATCCGGGCGCCGACGGCGAGCGCCGCGTAGTAGACCCGCGGGAAATCGCCCACGTTCGGGATCATCACGGCCACCGTGTCGCCGGGGCCGATGCCCAATTCCTTCAAACCCGCGGCGTACGACCGGGTCTGCGCCCAGAGTTCCCGGTAGGGAATCCGGCCCCCGGCCTCGTCGACGATCGCTACCTTCTCGGGGTACCGGCGTGCGGCCTCGGCCAGGACCGTGGCGAGGGAAAGCGTCGTCATTGCTGATCTCCCTTAGTGATGTACGTCGCAGCTGTGCTTAAACTAGCGGCGTAAGTTTTTACACGTCCAGTGTTGATTTCGTCTTTCTTCAGGAGTTCTCGTATGGCCCGCCCCCGGCAAGCCCTCCTCACCCGGGAGCGCATCGTCGAGGCGGCCGCCGCGCTCATCGACGCGGAAGGGATCGACGCCTGCTCGATGCGGCGCCTCGCCACCGAGCTGGGGGTGCAGGGGCCGTCGCTCTACAACCACTTCGCCACCAAGGCGGAGATCGTCGATGCGGTCGCCGAGGCCGTCGTCGCGCAGGTCGACATCTCGGTGTTCCGGGGCAACGACTGGCGCGAAGGGCTGCGGCTGTGGGCGAAGTCGTACCACGCCGTGCTCGCCGCCCACCCGAACGTCGTCCCGGTGCTGGCCACCGGGCCCGGCCGCCGTCCCGCCGGGCTGGCCATGGCCGAGGCCGTCTACGGCGCGCTGATCGAGGCCGGCTGGTCGCGGGCACGGGCCACCCACATCGGCGCGCTGATGCGATACCTGATCACCGGCTCCGCGCTCGGCTCGTTCGCCCTCGGCTTCGAGGCCGACCCGGAGCTGTACGACCGCTTTCCGCACCTGCACCGGGCCCACGAGCTCGCCGCGCACCGCGCCGCCGTCGACGAGGGCGCGTTCGAGCTCGGGCTCGACCTGCTGATCAACAGCCTTTCCGACCGTTACGACCAGGGGGTACGCCGATGACGTCGGTCTTCCGTGATGAGCACTGGATCGGTGGCGCGTACGTGCCGTCCGCGTCCGCAGAGCGCATCGGAGTCGAGAACCCGTACACCGAGGAGGTCTTCGGGCACGTGCCGGCCGGCACACCCGAGGACGTGGACCTCGCCGTCTCCGCCGCCCGCGCCGCCTTCGACGGCTGGGCCTCCGCGTCGCCCGCCGAACGCGGCGCCGCCCTCACCCGGCTGCACCGGGCGCTGGCCGCCCGCGCCGACGAGATCGCCCGGATCGTCGGCCTCGAACTCGGCACCCCCCTCAAGATCGCCAAGGCGGTCCAGGCGGGCCTGCCGCTGACCGTCCTCGCGGGGTACGCGGAACTCGCGGCCCAGCCCGCGCACGAGGAGACGATCGGGAACTCGCTGGTCGTGCACGAGCCGATCGGCGTGGTCGGCGCGATCACCCCGTGGAACTACCCGCTGCACCAGGTCGTCGCCAAGGTCGGCGCGGCCCTCGCCGCCGGGTGCACCGTGGTCCTCAAGCCGAGCGAGCTGACCCCGCTCACCGCGTACCTGCTGGCCGACGCGTTCGCCGAGGCCGACCTGCCGCCCGGCGTGTTCAACCTGGTCACCGGCACCGGACCGGCCGTCGGCTCGGCCATCGCCGGGCACCCCGGCGTCGACATGGTGTCGTTCACCGGCTCCACCCGGACCGGCGCGGCGATCAGCCACGCCGCCGCCGACCGGATCGCCAAGGTGTCGCTCGAGCTCGGCGGCAAGTCCGCCAACGTCATCCTGGACGACGCCGACGTGGTCAAGGCGGTCAAGGTCGGCGTCGGCAACGCGTTCCTCAACAGCGGCCAGACGTGTACGGCGTGGACCCGCATGCTGGTCCACCGCGCCCACTACGACGAGGCAGTCGAACTGGCCGCCAAGACCGCCTCCGGGTACACCCTCGGCGACCCGTTCGACGCGGCCACCCGCCTCGGGCCGCTCGCCTCGGCCGCCCAGAAGGAGCGGGTCCGCGGCTTCATCGACCGCGCCACGGCCCGCCTCGTCGCCGGCGGCCTCGACGCGCCCGTCCCCGGCCAGGGGCACTTCGTGGCGCCGACCGTCTTCGCCGACGTCGACCCGGACAGCGAGATCGCCCAGGAGGAGATCTTCGGGCCGGTGCTGTCGATCATCCCGTTCGACGACGACGACGAGGCCGTGGCGATCGCCAACAACTCGAAGTACGGCCTGGCCGGCGCGGTCTGGGGCTCCGACGCACGGGCGGTCGCGGTGGCCCGGCGGCTGCGCACCGGCGCCGTCGACGTCAACGGCGGCTCGTTCAACCCGTTCGCCCCGTTCGGCGGGTACAAGCAGTCAGGTATCGGCCGTGAGCTCGGCGCCTACGGGTTGACCGAGTTCCAGCAGGTGAAGGCGATCCAGCGATGACCCACTACATGACCGGGCTCGTCGTCCGGGAAGCCGGCGTCGCCGCCGAACTCGTCGAGCTGCGGCTGCCCGAGATCGGGCCCGGCCAGGTGAGGGTACGGGTCCGGGCGGCCGGCGTCTGCCACTCCGATCTGTCCATGGTGAACGGCACGCTCCGGCCGCCGCACCCGCTGATCCTCGGACACGAGGCGGCCGGCGAGGTCGTCGAGGTCGGCGAGCACGTGACGCGGGCGGCCGTCGGCGACCACGTGGTGCTGAACTGGCAGCCGGCCTGCCGGACCTGCTGGTTCTGCGAACACGGCGAACCGTGGCTGTGCAGCACCTCGCACGGGGTCGCCGCCCTGTCCAACGGCATCACCCTCGACGACGCGCCGGTCCACGTGACCCTCGGTGTGGGGGCGTTCGCCGAACAGGTGGTGGTCCCGGAGAACGCGGTCATTCCCGTACCCTCCGAGCTAGGTTTTGATCTTGCCGCTCTGCTCGGGTGTGCGGTCCTGACCGGGACCGGCGCGGTGCGCAACACCGCCCGGGTGGCGCCCGGCGAATCGGTCGTGGTCATCGGCCTCGGCGGGGTCGGCCTGTCGGTCGTCACCGCGGCCCGGGCCGCCGGCGCCGCACAGGTCATCGCGGTCGACGTCACCGAAGCCAAGAAGGGGCTCGCCGAGGCGGCCGGGGCCACCGACTTCGTGGTCTCGTCGGACAACCTGTCGAAGGACATCCGCGCCCGCACCGACCGGCGCGGCGCCGACCACGCCATCGAATGCGTCGGCCGGGCCGCCACGATCCGGGCCGCCTGGCGGGCCACCCGCTCCGGCGGTCAGGTCACCGTGGTCGGCATGGGCGCGGCCGACGACATGGTCCAGCTGAGCGCCCTGGACATCTTCTCGTCGGCGCGCACCCTGCGAGCGTCGGTCTACGGCCAGGCCGACACCGACCTGGAGATCCCGGCCCTGGCCCGCGACGTCCTCGACGGCAGGCTCCGACTCGACCACCTGATCACCGACCGCATCGGGCTGGCGGAGGTGCCCGGCGCTTTCGACCGCATGTCCCGCGGCGAGGGCGCCCGCTCCGTCGCCATCCTCTGACGACAAGCGCCGCGGCCCGTGACGGCGCCGGGAGCCGGCTTCGGGCGCCGGCCCGTGACGGGGGCGGGAGCCGGCTTCGGGCGCCGGCCCGTGACGGGGCCGGGAGCCGGCTTCGGGCGCGCGGGCCGGGCCGCGGTGCGATAGGAAGAGCGGATGCGTCCGGAGCCCGGTCAGGTCCTGCATTTCTCCGAAGATCCGACGATCACGCGGTTCGTGCCGCACGTGGCGGCGACCGCCCATCAACCGGAACCCTACGTCTGGGCGGTCGACCACGATCGCGCGCCGGACTACTGGTTCCCGCGGCAGTGCCCGCGCGCTCTCGCCTGGGTGCGGCCCGGCGTCACCACCGACGAGGACCGCGACCGGATCATCGGCGCGGGCTGCGGCGACCGGGTCCACGCGATCGAATACGCCTGGTGGGAGGCGATGAGAACCACCACGCTGTACGCGTACCGCCTCCCCGCCGGACAGTTCCGCCGGTTCGGGGAGACGGAGTCGCACGCCCACGTGGCCACCGAGCCGGTCGAGCCGCTCGGCCCGCCGGAGCCGGTCGGTGACCTGATCGCCTGGCACGCCGCCGCCGGCATCCAGCTTCGTCTGCTCGACAACCTGTGGCCCTTCTGGGATCAGGTCATCACCAGCACGATCGGCTTCAGCGGCATCCGTCTCCGCAACGCCGCACCCCGCCCGGCATAGCACCCGTCCCTTTCCGGGCGCCCTCCGAAACGGGCGTCAGCGGGCCGCGGACGGGTTGATCAGGGCTGTCACCACGCGGGCCAGCGCCGCGCGGGCGCTCTCCACCGGCAGGCCCATGGCGTCACGCCACGTCGCCCACGTCGGCCAGAGGCTGGCCGCGGTCAGCGCGTTGAGCAGTTCCTCGTCACTGCCGATCTCGCTCGGGAAGGTGGAGGTCAGCTCGTCGCGTACCCGCGCGGTGTGCAGTTTGCGGTAACGCTGCAACCCGGCCGAGAACGGCTCCTTCAGTGCCGAGGCCCGCGCCGCGGGCCCGATCTCCTCCAGCAGGCGGGCCCGCTGATGGCAGAACGCCTCGATCCGCTCGGCCAGCGGCAGATCCGCCGGAATCGGCCGGTACGAAGCGTCGCGCTGCTCGAGGACCCGCTGGCCGCTGGCCGCCATCAGCGCTTCCATGTCGGCGAAGTGGCTCCACAGGGCACGCAGGGAGACGCCGGCCAGCTTGGCCACCCGATCGGCGGTGGGGCGCATGTCCCCCTCGCTGATCAGCTGGAGATGCGCGTCGATGATGGCGTTGCGGGTCCGCTCGGACCGCGCGGTACGCCCGTCGACGCGCGTGGTGGGGTTGGTCACGAACCACTCCGGTAACGCTTGAGCTCACGGTGGGCCAGGGAACGCTTGTGCACCTCGTCCGGCCCGTCGGCGAGTCGCAGCATACGGGCGCTGGCGAACAGCCCGGCGAGCGGGAAGTCCTGCCCGAGCCCGGCCGCGCCGTGCGTCTGGATCGCCTTGTCGACGATCCACTCCACGGCCGACGGCACCACGATCTTGATGGCCTGGATCTCGGTGTGCGCGCCCCGGTTGCCGACCGTGTCCATCAGCCAGGCGGCCTTGAGCACCAGCAGCCGGGCCTGCTCGATCCGGACCCGGGACTCGGCGATCCAGTCCTGGATGACGCCCTGCTCGGCGAGCGGCTTGCCGAACGGGGTGCGTACCAGCGCCCGCGTGCACATCAGCTCCAGGGCGCGCTCGGCCATGCCGATCAGCCGCATGCAGTGGTGGATACGGCCCGGGCCGAGCCGTGCCTGGGAGATGGCGAAGCCGCCGCCCTCCTCGCCGATCAGGTTGGTGGCCGGCACCCGCACGTTCTCGAAGATCACCTCGGCGTGGCCACCGTGGTCGCCGTCCGTGTAGCCGAGCACTGTCATGCCCCGCTTGACGGTCACGCCCGGCGTGTCCCGCGGCACCAGGATCTGGCTCTGCTGGAGGTGCCGTGGCGCGTCGACGTCGGTCTTGCCCATCACGATGAAGATCTTGCAGTTCGGGTTCATCGCGCCGGTGATGTAGAACTTGTGCCCGTTGATGACGTAGTCGTCGCCGTCCCGGTCGATCCGGGTGCCGATGTTGGTGGCGTCCGACGAGGCGACCTGCGGCTCGGTCATCGCGAAGGCGGACCGGATCTCACCGGCCAGCAGCGGCTTGAGCCACCGCTCCTTCTGCTCGTCGGTGCCGAAGTCGGCCAGCACCTCCATGTTGCCGGTGTCCGGAGCGGCGCAGTTCAGCGCGGGCGGGGCGACCGCCGGGCTCCGGCCGGTGATCTCGGCGAGCGGCGCGTACTGCAGGTTGGTGAGGCCCGCGCCGTGCTCGCCGGGGAGGAAGAGGTTCCACAGGCCGGCCTCCTTGGCGGCCGCCTTCAGGCCCTCCAGGGCGGCCGGAGGTCCCCAGCCGTCGCTGTGGAACGTGGCCTCGGCCGGATAGACGTGCTCGTCCATGAAGGCGAGCAGCCGCTTGCGGTAGTCCTCGGTCCTCGCGTCGTACTCGAAGTCCATCAGTGTCCTTCCAGCGCTCGGTGGCCCTGCTCGACCAGGGCGGGGACCATGGCTCCCACGGTGTCGAAGCCGGGGCCGACCGTCTGACCCTTGGTGTAACGGAAGTGCACGCCCTCGAGGATGACGGCGAGCTTGAACGCGGCGAAGCCGACGTACCAGTGCAGGTCGCTGACGTCGCGCTCGCTGCGCTCGGCGTAGCGGGCGGCGATCTCGTCGAGCGTGGGATGCCCGGGGATGTCGATCGGCGCGAACGGCCGGCCGTCGCGCTCCAGCAGCGGCCGCCCGGCGTAGATCTGCATCAGGGCCAGGTCGCTGAGCGGGTCGCCCAGCGTGGACATCTCCCAGTCGAGCACCGCGTTGACCGTCAGCTCGTCGCTGACCAGCACGTTGTCCAGGCGGAAGTCGCCGTGTACGACAGCTCCGGGGCCCCCGGCCGGGATGTCGGTGGCCAGCCGGGCGTGCAGCTCGTCGATGCCGGACAGCTCGCGGCTGCGGGACGCGTCGAGCTGCTGTTTCCAGCGGCGGACCTGCCGGGCGTTGAAGCCCTCCGGCTTGCCGAAGTCAGCGAGCCCGATCGCCGCCGGGTCCAGCGAGTGCAGGTCGGCGAGCGTGTCGACCAGGGTGAACGTCAGCGCCCGGAAGTCGACCTTCTCGATCAGCGCGGCGTCCCGGTAGATGGTGCCGTCGACGTGCTCCATCAGGTAGAACGGCGCCCCGATGACGTCGGTGTCGGTGCAGAGCCGCACCGGCCGGGGCACCGGGAACCCGGCCCTGGAGAGCGCGTCGAGGACCCGGTGCTCGCGGACCATGTCGTGGGCGGTGGGCAGCACGTGGCCCAGCGGGGGCCGGCGCAGCACCCAGCGGTTGACGCCGTCGGTGACCGCGTAGGTGAGGTTCGACTTCCCGCCCGCGAACATCGTCCCGGAAAGCGGCGGGCTGTCCAGATAGGCCTGGAGTCGCTCCAGGTCAAGGCCCTTCACCGGGACTCGAATCCGCGCTGGAGTTTGTTCATGCCTCCCAGCCAACGATCCGGATCGCTCGCACGCAAGCGGTAGTAGTCCTCGACTTCCGGATGCGGAAGGATCAGGAACCCGGTGCCGTCCAGCGAGTCGGCGACCACGTCGGCCACCGCCGACGGGGCCAGCGCGCCCTCGGCGAGCAGGGAGGCCGCGCCGCTGCCCCGGTCGTTGCCACGGGTCAGCATGTCGGTGCGCACGCCCTGCGGGCAGAGCGCCTGGACGATCAGACCCCGATGGGCGTACGTGGCACGCAGCCACTCCGCATAGGCCAGGGCCGCGTGCTTCGTCACCGAGTAGGTCGCGCTGCCAAGCAGGGTCAGCAGCCCGGCCGCGCTCACGGTGATCAGCAGCCGTTTCGGCTCGCCGCCGTCCAGCCAGCGCGGCAGCAGCGCCCGGCTCACATAGACGTGCGACATCACGTTGACCCCGAAGTCGCGCTGCCACCGGGCGTCCGGCGTCGTCTCGTCCCCGGCCGACAGCACTCCCGCGTTGGAGCAGAACAGGTCGATCCCGCCCAGCTCGCCCCAGGCCGTGTCGACGAGCCGCTGCACGTCCTGCTCGCCGGCCGCGTCACCGGGAACCGCGATCCCGCCGATCTCGCCGGCGACGGCGTGCGCCGCCTCCGCGTCGAGGTCGTTGACCACCACCCTGGCGCCGTCGGCGGCGAACCGCCGGGCCAGGGCCGCACCGATCCCACCGCCGGCGCCGGTCACCACGACGCGCTTCACCGATCCGTTGGTCACTGGACGGCTCCGGTCAGGGTGAGGCCACCGTCGATCACGATCGTCTGCCCGGTGATCCAGGAGGCGTCCGGTGAGCAGAGGAACGCCACGGTGCCGGCCACGTCATCGGTGTTCCCGAGCCGCTGGAGCGGATACGTGGCCGCCACCTCCGCCTCCCGCCCCTCGTAGAGGGCGGAGGCGAACCGCGTCTTCACGACCGCGGGCGCGACCGCGTTGACCCGGATCCTCGGGGCCAACTCGACCGCCAGCTCCTCGGTGAGGTGGATGAGGGCGGCCTTGGTGGTGCCGTAGAAGGCGATCCCCGGCGCCGGGCGGACACCGGAGACCGACGAGATGTTGACGACCGAGCCACCCGACTCGGCGAGGCCGCCACGCAGCGCCTCCTGGATCCAGCCGAGCGTGCCGATCAGGTTGACCTCGGCCATCTTGCGGGCGGCGTTGAGGTCCAGGGTGGCCAGCGGCCCGTACGCCGGATTGATCCCGATGTTGTTGATCAGCGTGGTGACCGGCCCGAACCGCTCGCGCACCGCGTCGACCACCGCCGCCCGGTGCGCCGGGTCGTCGCCCTTGCCGGCCACGCCGAGCGCCACCTCGGGGCCGCCGAGCTCCTTCACGGCGGCCTCGAGAGCGTCGGCGTCGCGGCCGGTGACGGCGACTCTCGCCCCCTGGGCGACGAAGCGTTGCGCGATGGCGAACCCGATTCCCCGGCTTGCTCCGGTCACGATTGCTACCTGGTCGGCCATCGCTCAACCTCCTGAGTCGTGTTTTTGCAGTCTGGGTGCAGATATTACGCGGCGGGCACGCCGTTCTGTGGCGGTGTCACGGCCTGGCCCTGGTACGCGGTGACCGGGCCCTCGGCGTCGTCGGTGGTGTACGGCGTGCCGAAGAACACCGCCTTACCTCCCTCGACCTTGGTGAGCTGGGCTCCGCCGTACCCCGAGTGGTCCGTGGCCGAGAAACGCAGCGGAATCAGGCCGGGACCCTGGAAACCGTTCTTGGTGACGGCTTCGAGCAGCTTGTCACGGGTCACGTCCTTGCCGGCCGCCTGGAGCGCCTGCACGAACAGATATCCGACCGACATGCCGTACACGATGTTGTTGTCGAACTCGGCGTTGCCGTTGTGCTCCGCGTTGATCTTCTTGAACAGCTGGATCCACGGGTTCGCGTCGTCGGTGTTCAGTGGCAGGTAGTTGGTCGCCACCACGCCTTCGAGCAGGGGAGCGCCGGCCCCGAGCGCCTTGCCGACGGTGGTCGGGTCGGCGCCCACGTTGCTGACGACGAACTGCGGTTTGAACGCAATCTTCGCAGCGGTGCCGATCGACAGGGCAGTGAAACCGGGCACAGTCGCGAGCACGACCACCTCACAGCCGGCCGCCTTGAGCGCGCCCATCTGCGGCCCGACGTTCGGGTTGCTGGTCACGTAGCTCTCCTTGGCCGCGACCGGGCCGAGAACCTTCTGCACGCCCTCCAGGCTGTCGCGCCCGAAGTCGTCGTCCTGGCCGAGGAAGCAGGTCTTCTTCCCGGCCAGGTTCTCCTTGATGTAGGTGCCCAGGATCTTGCCCTCGACCGTGTAGTCCGGGTTGAAGCCGAACGTCCCCGGATACTTGTCGGCCTGGTTCCAGCTGCGGCTGCCGCTGGCCACGAAGAGGTCCGGCACCCGGTTGGTCTTGAGGAAGTCGAGAACGCCGGTGTGGGTGGGCGTGCCGAGGCCGTTGAGGACCGCGAAGACCTTGTCCTGCAGCACCAGCTCACGTACCACGGTCTGGGTGTTCGCCGGGTTGTAGCCGTCGTCCTTGATCTTGTAGGTGATCTTCCGGCCGTGCACGCCGCCGTTCGCGTTGACGTAGTCGAAGTAGGCCTTGGTGGCCGGCGCGATCTTCGAGTACCCGCCGGCGGCCGGACCGGTCAGCGGCATGTGCGTGCCGACCACGATCTCGGTGTCGGTCACCCCCGGCACGTTCGCGCTGCCCCCCGAGCCGCTGCCGCCACCGCCGTCGTTCGTGCAGCCGGCTGTCGCCAGCAGCACGACGGACAGGGCCGCCGTTGCCATGCGTTTCATCGGTTCCTCCTGATCAGGCGTGAAATTCGAGATGGAATGGATGCGAGGCCGCCCGGGGCGGCGAGCATGACGACGACGAGCACGACACCGAAGACGATCAGCGCGAGGTTGCCCTCCAGCCGCTGGGAACCGGTCTGCTCACCGACGGACTGGGACAGTGCGGGCAACACCACCAGCAGCAGCGCGCCCCACAGCGCCCCGAAGAGGCTCCCCAGCCCGCCGATCACGATCGCCATCAGCAGGAACAGGGAGAGCGTCAATGGGAAGGCGCCCGGGGACACGCTCTGCGCGAGGTAGGCGAACAGGGCGCCGGCGACGCCCGCGCAGGCGGCGCTCACCACGAAGGCCAGCACCTGGGTACGCGCGATGTTGATCCCGGCCAGCTTGGCCGCGGTCTCGTCGTCCCGGACCGCGCGCAGGTCTCGCCCGAACCGGCCGCGCACCAGCAGCGCCAGCAGCAGCACCACGACCAGCGCCGCGGCCCAGCACAGCCAGGCCTGCCACTGCTCCATCGGATACTGCTCGGGCGGCGGCTCCAGGAACACCGACAGCCCCTGATCACTGTTGAACGTCTCGTCGAACGTGCTGGTCACCGACGGGACGACGATCGCCACGGCGAGGGTCAGGCCGGCCAGGTAGGGGCCGCGCAGCCGGGCCGCGGCCAGGCCGATCACCGCGCCCACGCCCGTCGTCACGAGCACCGCGAGGGCGAAACTCAGCGGCAGGCTCTCCCACCTGTTCTGCGCCAGGGCCAGCGTGTAGGCGCCGGTCGCCATCAGCGCGCCGTGCCCCAGCGACAACTGCCCGTTCAGTCCGGTCAGGACGGTCAGCCCCGCGGTCACGCAGAAGTAGGCGCCCACCGTGGCCAGCTGATAGTTGCGGAACGGCGGCAACACGTAGGTCAGCGCGACGACCAGCACCGCGCCGAGCGCGATCACGATCACCGGATGCACACGCCGGCGGCGCTTCGCCCCGGGTGGCGCCTTCGTCGCCGTCTCCGGCCGGCTCTCGATCGTGGTCATGCCACCCTCGCTTTCGAGCTGGAGAACAGTCCGCCCGGCCGGCCGAGCAGGACGACGACGAGCAGGGCGAGAACCGCCATCGGGGCGACGGTGACATCGATGTAGCCGCTGACGTACGACAGCAGGACGCCGACGATCAGGCCGCCCACGACCGCGCCGATCGGACTGTCCAGGCCGCCCACGACGGCCGCCGCGAACGCCGACACGAACACCACGTCCATCGCCGTCGGGTGCACGCCCAGCTCGGTCGGGACGACGAGGATCCCGGCGAGCGAGCCCACCGCCGCCGCCAGCGCCCAGCCGAGCGTCAGCATGCCGCCCACCGAGACGCCGAGCAGACGCGACACGTCCGGCGCGAAGGCGGCCGCACGCATCCGGAGCCCGATCGCGGTACGGGTGAAGAGCAGCGTGAGCGCGATGACGACGGAGCCCACCGCCGCGATGACGAACAGGTCGTATCGCGACAGCATTGCCACCCCGCCGACCTCGAACGCGTCCCGGCTGAACGGCGTCGAGAACGGCAGGAACTCGTTGCCGTAGACGATGCCGAGCACGCCCTGCAGGATGAGGACCAGTCCGAGCGCGACCACCACCCCGTTGAGGGGCGACGAGTGGTCCACGAACCGCATCACCACCCGCTCGACGGTGACGCCCAGCGCCAGCCCGGCCAGCAGCGCCGCCGCGAACCCCAGCCAGTACGACCCGGTGGCGTTAGTGACCGAGTACGCGACGTACACCGCGGACACCGCCATCGCGCCCTGTGCGAAGTTGACGATCCGGGCCGCCCGCCAGATCAGCACCAGGGCCAGCGCGAACGCGGCGTAGACCAGTCCGCGGCTGAGCCCGTCGAAGGTCAGATAGATGAACTCGCTCATGCCGTCACCCCGGCCCGTCGCCTGTTAGATGCGCTCATGTCAGAACCCCAGGTAGGCGTGACGGAGGTCGGCGTCGTCGCGCAGCACCGACGCCCTGTTGCGCACCACCACCCGGCCCAGCGCCAGCACGACGCCCTCGTCAGCGATGGAGAGCGCGCTGCGCACGTTCTGCTCGACCAGCAGAACCGCCAGCCCGGTACGCGCCCGCAGGTCACGAAGCAGAGTCATGATGTGCCGGGTCACCTTCGGAGCGAGACCCAGCGACGGCTCGTCGAGCAGCAGCAACCGCGGCCGCCCGATCAGCGCCCGGCCCAGCGCGAGCATCTGCCGCTCCCCGCCGGACAGCTGGTGCCCGGCGAAGGTCCGGCGCTGCGCCAGTGACGGGAACAGGTCGTACACCTCGTCGAGCGCCACTCTCGCGTCGGCCCGATCACGCCGCCACAGGCCGCCGAGCCGCAGGTTCTCGTCGACGGTGAGCTCGGTGACGACCCCGCGGCCCTCGGGGACGTGCGCGATGCCGCGCCGCACCAGATGCTCCACTTTGGTGCCGGCCAGGTCGTCACCGTCCAGCAGGACCCGGCCGTGAGTGCATTTGACCAGCCCGGAGAGGGTACGCAGCAGGGTCGTCTTGCCGGCGCCGTTCGCCCCGAGCACGGCGACGATCTCGCCCGGCTGGACGGTGAGGTCCACCTCGTGCAGGACGGGGGCCGCGCCGTACCCGGCGGTGAGACCCTCCACCTGCAACAACGCGCCGCTCATCGGCTGCTACCGCCGGTCGGCGGGGTACGCGTGATCATCGGCGCTCCTCCTTCGGGGCCGCTCGTAGATGTGTTTCGGTCACGCCTTCGGACATGTCCTCCGGCTGCCTTGCTTCCGGCTGTTCCCGGGTATGCCGACGAGAGCCGGGAGGTGACCGGCTTTCCGGATATGCGAAGTCAGAGGCCGGTCAGGCCCCCGTCGATGTGGGTGGTGCCGAGAGAAGTGGTGCGAGAGGGATCGAAGTCAGGCCGCCGCGCCGAGATAGGCCTCGGTGACCTTGGGATCGGCGCTGATCTCCTCCGGTGAGCCGAGCGCGATCGGCTTGCCGAAGTCGAGGACCAGGATCTCGTCGCAGACCGACATCACCAGGTCCATGTGGTGCTCGACCAGCAGCACCGTGGTGCCGGTCGCCTTGATCAGCGCGCCGAGCCAGGCGATCTCGTCGGCGTCCAGGCCACCGGCCGGCTCGTCGAGCATCAGGATGCGTGGCTTCGCCACCAGGGCGCGGGCCAGCTCGATGCGTTTACGGATCGCGTAGGGCAGCGCGCCCGGATAGGCGCTCGCATAACGGTCGACGCCGCACCGCTCCAGAGCGGCCAGCGCCTCGGACTCGGCGTGGCGGTGACGGGCGCCGACCATCACGTTCTCCAGCACTGTCATGCCGGCGAACTGGCCGACCCCCTGAAGGGTCCGGGCGATGCCCAGACGGCTCAGGTGGTGTGGGCGGGGCCGCCAAGGGCGTCCGTCCAGAGTGAGCGACCCGGAGGTCGGCTGCACGAAACCACAGATGACGTTGAAAAGGGTGGTCTTGCCCGCGCCGTTCGGCCCGATGACGCCGACGATCCGCCCCGGCGCCACACGCAGGGACACGTTGTCGAGAGCGGTCAGGCCGCCGAAGCGGACCGAGATGTCGTGGAGCGCAAGCTCCTTGAGCTGGGAATCTGTTGACATGGCCGCCTCGCCGGACCGGTGGAAGTCCTGTAAGGGAGATGGAGCATCAACTATTTACACTTGGAGTGTAACTTTCTCGGCGGACTCGTCAACCACTTGCCGTGCCCGCGTTACCTCGAAGCTCTGATCAGGCCACTCCGGCCGGCCGGAACTGCACGCTGACCCGTGGTCCGACCGGTTTCGCCGTCTTGGGCACCGCGTGCTCCCAGGTGCGCTGACAGGAGCCGCCCATCACGATCAGATCGCCGTGCCCGAGTGGGAACCGGAGCGTCTCGTGGCCGCCCGCCCGTGGTCGCAGCACCAGGTTGCGTGGCGATCCGAACGACACGATGGCGACCATGGTGTCCTCGGTGGCGGACCGCCCCAGGGTGTCGCCGTGCCAGGCCACGCTGTCACGGCCGTCGCGGTAGAGGCACATGCCCGCGGTCACGAACTCCTCGCCCAGCTCCTCGGCGTAGTGCCGGTTGAGCTCGGCTCGCGCCGCCGTCAGCGCGGGATGTGGCAGATGCTCCCGCGGGCCGAACCACCGCAGGAGCCGGGGGACGTCGACGACGTCGTCATACATCTTGCGCCGCTCGGCTCGCCAGTCGATGCCGAGCAGCGTCTCGAAGACGGCATCCGACCCGTGCAGCCACCCTGGCAGCACGTCGACCCAGGCGCCGGCGGTGAGCCGATGCCGTGTGAGGCGGCCGGTCAACGACGCGACCGCCTCAGCCGGCCCGGACATCAGGTCGAACATCGAAGGCTGGTAGGCGCTGGTCATGGCGCCATGTTAGTACGGGCGTTCGATTCCGGCCGATGCTGTCTCCGGATCTGTGGACAACGGTTCCGCCGTTTCCGCTTCTGTGGACAACGGGCCGGCCGCTGCCGGATCCGTGGCAGGCTTCGGGCGCAACACCGCGGCGGCCAGCACCGCCGCGGCGATCCCACCCACCACGCCGACCAGAGAGGTGACCGCGATGGCGTCGACGAAAGCGGACCGCGCCGCGTCTGCCAGCCCCGCGTCCCCGGTCGCGGCCGCGACCCCCAGCGCGTCCCCGAGCGAGTCACGCGCCGGCCCGGCCGTGCCCGGCGGCATCGCCGCGCGGTAGGCCGTGGTCAGGATGCTGCCGAGCACCGCCACGCTGAGCGCGGCACCGACCTGCTGCACCGTGTCGTTGACCGCCGACCCGACGCCGGCCCGCTCCGGCGGGAGCGCGCCGAGCAGTGTGCCCACCGCTGCCGGGGACGCCACACCGCTGCCCATGCCGATGAGCACCAGGGCGGTCGCCAGCGTGAGATAGCCGTCCGAATAGTCGAGGGAGGCGAGCCCCGCGAAACCACCCGTCACCAGCAGCAGGCCAGCCGTCAGCGCCACCCGCGCGCCGAACCGCTTGTCCACCGCCACGCCGATGCCGTTGAACACCATCGTCGTCAGGAGCATCGGGATGAACGCCGCCCCCGCCTTGATCGGCTCGTATCCGAGAACGAACTGGAGGTACTGCGTGATCGCCAGCATCACCCCGCCGGCCGAGAACGAGAGCAGCACCAGGGACAGGCTCGCGCCCCGGAAATTGCGGTCGCGGAACAGCGACAGCGGCAGCATCGGCTGTTCGGCGCGACGCTCCCACAGGGCGAAACCGGCGAGCGCGATCACCCCGATCGCCGCCGCGCCACTGGTGCGCAACGACTCCCACCCGTGCTCCGGCGCCGAGATGACGCCCCAGATCAGAGCGGTCATGCCGATCGTGGACAGCAGCGCCCCGACGGTGTCCGGGCGAGAGGCCGGGCCCCGGGACTCCGGGATGATCAACAGCGCGGCCACGATGCCGAGCACCGCGATCGGGATGTTGAGCAGGAAGACCGAGCCCCACCAGAAGTGCTCCAGCAGCAGCCCGCCGAGCGCGGGGCCGCCGAGAGCGCCCAGCATCAGCACCGAGCTCCAGATGGCGATGGCCTTCTTGCGTTCGCCCTCGTCGAAGACGGTGGTGAGGATCGCGAGCGTGCCCGGCATCAGAAAGGCGCCGCCCAGCCCCATCAGGCCACGGACGGCGATCAGCTGGCCCGGGGTCTCGCAGATGGTGGCCAGCGCCGAGGCGCCACCGAAGACGGTCAGGCCGATGACGAGGCCCAGGCGGCGGCCATGCCGGTCGGAGAGGCTGCCCGCGGTGAGCAGCAGACCGCCGAAGACCAGGATGTACGCGTCGATGATCCACTGAATGTCGGCGGTGCTCGCGCCGAGATCCCGGATGAGCGCCGGGATCGCGATGTTGAGCACCATGTTGTCCACCATGACCACGAGCAGGCTCAGGCAGAGAACGCCAAGGATCAGCCAGCGCCGCGGATGACGGTCAGCCATCGAAAGTCCTCCCTCGTACAGTGTTCTGGATGGCTCGAACACCGTACCAGTGGACTCGAACAGTGTGCGAGCCCCTTTAAGATGACACCATGCCCGACTTCACCGACTCGGTGTGGACCCGCCCGGCCCGACCGCGTACCGGCCAGCCGACACTCAGCCGTGAGCAGATCGTCCGTGCGGCGATCGAGCTGCTCGACGCCGAGGGCACCGCCGGGCTGAGCATGCGCCGCCTCGGCGCCCGGCTCGGCTCCGGCGCCACCTCGCTCTACTGGCACGTCGCCACCAAGGACGACCTGCTGGAGCTGGCTGTCGACGAGGTGATGGGCGAGATCTACGTGCCCGAGGCCGGCGACGCGCCGTGGCGGGTCGGGGTGTCCGTGATGGCCGACGGCATGCGGGCCATGCTGCTACGGCATCCATGGGTGATCGGGCTGCTCGGCGTGCGGCCCACCATCGGTCCCAACGTGATGCGGATGAGCAACCGCAGCGTCGCCGTGCTCTCCGCGGCCGGGTTCACCGGACCCATCCTGTCGCACGTGCACTCCCTGGTGACCGCGCACGTGATCGGGGCTACCACCACCGAGGCCGCGGTGGGGGCCGCCGTTCACCGGTCCGGGCGGTCCGCTGCCGAGTTGCGCAAGAGCCTGGAGCCGTTCATGGAGAAGGCCGCCGGTGAGTATCCGGCGTATGCGCGCTGGCGGGAGGAGAGCGGCGTCGTCGAGATGGAGCCCGAGCGGGTCTGGGACCAGAGCTTCGCCTTCGGGCTGGAGCGCATCCTCGACGGGCTCGAGCTGTGGCTGGCCCGGAACGGAAGCCCGGCCACCGAGGACGGCGAGGCCGGAGCCTGACGTGAAACGGTCGGCGACGGGGCCGACGGGGCCGGCATCCGGGCCGAACGGTCGGACGATGAGGGCGCGGCCGGCGCGTGAGAGCGGTCGGTGCGGCGGCGAGGGCAGGGCTGACGTCGAGGGCCGAGGTCAGGCGGTGAAAAGCCAGTCGGTGGTCTACGGCTGGTCGGTGGACAAGCGGGCGTGGGAATGCATGTCGTGCCAGCCGTCGGCGTGCCGGGCCTCGCTGCGTTTGGTGCCTTCCAGGAGGTAACCGCACCGGGTGGCGACCCGGCAGGACGGTGTGTTCAACGTGGAGTGGGAGAGTTCGAGGCGGTGCAACCCGAGATCGGTGAACGCCCAGTCGGTCAGGGCGGTCAGGGCCCGTGGCGCCAGGCGGTGGCCGCGGGATTCCGGCAGGACCCAGTAGGAGATCTGGGCGAGGCCTTCGGCGAGGTCGATGTGGCGTAGGCCGATCTGGCCGGCGACCTTGCCGTCCTCGGTGACCGCCCAGCAGGCGTCGGTCTCGGCCTGCCAGCGTGACTGCCACTGGGCGATCCACTGGCGGGCTTCGGCGGTGGTCAGGCTCCGGCAGTGCCAGCGCTGGATCGCCGGGTCGGCGAATGCGGTCACCACCGACGCTACGTCCGTCTCCTGCCAGGGACGCAAGGCGAGCCGGTCGCCGTCGATCCCGGGCTGCGCCCGGGCGGAGAGGGCGCCGTCGGGCAGCGCGGGCGTCGTCAGAAGAGGCACCCCGCGACTGTAGGACAGCAGTGAGACCATTCGCGGACAGCGGCCCGGACGCGTGTGAGCGTTCGGGCCAGCGGCCATGCGCGACGCCCCAGCCCGGCGGCCGCGTTGCGGTCGGGAGTGGGCTGGGGCGTCGCGTGGTGGCCTACGGGACGGGGTGGTTCGGTGGGGCGATTACACCCGTACCGAAAAGGGATCCTATTTCCTGCCGGGGTCCGGATGGTTGTAGGTGACCTCTTCCGGCGGCAGGGGGAACGTGATGTCCTCGCCGAAGGGGGAGAGGCCGCCCTGCAGGGGCGCGACGAGTTCGGCGATGTCCATGTGACCGTCGGCGCCGACCGGCGCGCCCTCGGGCAGGCGGGCCCGTGAGCTGGGGACACCGCCGGACGTGCCGGCCACGCCGGGGGATGTGCTGGGCGCCATGTTGTCGTCGCTGAGCTGGTCGCGGCGGAGGATCTTGCGGCCCAGCCAGACCAGGGGGTCGTAGCGGCGGTCGACCACGCGTTCCTTCATCGGGATGATCGCGTTGTCAGTGATCTTGATGTGCTCGGGGCAGACCTCGGTGCAGCACTTGGTGATGTTGCAGAATCCGAGACCCTGACTGGCCTGCGCGTACTCCTTGCGGTCCGGCAGCGCGTCGAGCGGGTGCATGTCCAGCTCGGCGGCGCGGATGAAGAAGCGCGGGCCCGAGAAGGCGGGCTTGTTCTCGTCGTGGTCGCGGATCACGTGGCAGGTGTTCTGGCAGAGGAAGCACTCGATGCACTTGCGGAACTCCTGGCTGCGCTCCACGTCGACCTGCTGCATCCGGTACTCGCCGGGGGCGACGCCGTGCGGCGGGGCGAACGCGGGGGTCTGCCGTGCCTTCTCGTAGTTGAAGGAGACGTCGGTGACCAGGTCACGGATGATCGGGAAGGTCCGGATCGGAGTGATCGTGACGGTCTCGTTCTCCTCGAACGTCGACATCCGGGTCATGCACCCGAGCCGCGGCTTGCCGTTGATCTCCATCGAGCAGGAGCCGCACTTGCCGGCCTTGCAGTTCCACCGGCAGGCCAGGTCGGGCGCCTCGGTGGCCTGCAGCCGGTGGATGATGTCGAGGACCACCTCGCCCTCGTTCACCTCGACGTCGAAGTCGCGCAGGTCGCCGCCGGACGCGTCGCCGCGCCAGACACGGAAGTGGCGTTTCACACTGCCTCCAACTCGGCGAGTTCCTCTTCGGTCAGGTATTTGGCCAGCTCACTGCGCTCGAACAGGTCGAACAGCTCGTTGCGCATCCGCGGCACCGGCTTGCGTTCCAGGTGCACCTCACCCGACTCCTCCAGCGAGCAGACCAGGTTGACGCGCCGCCACTCGGGGCTCATCTTCGGGAAGTCCTCGCGGGTGTGACCGCCGCGCGACTCCTCCCGTTCGAGCGCCGCCTTGGCCGTGCACTCCGAGACGACGAGCATGTTGCGCAGGTCGATGGCCAGATGCCAGCCCGGGTTGTACCGCCGGCCGCCGCTCGCGCTCACGTTCGCGACGCGGACCCGCAGCTCCTGCAGCTTCTTCAGAGCGTCGGAGAGTTCGCCCTCGCGCCGGATGATGCCGACCAGGTCACCCATCACCGCCTGAAGATCCTGCTGCAGGGTGTACGGGTTCTCGCCCCCCTCCCGGACCAGAGGCCCGAGCGCCACCTCGGCGGCCGCGGCCACGTCGACCTTCGACGGCTTCGGCCGGGACCCGAGCGAGTCCACGTAGGCGGACGCGTGCTCCCCGGCCCGCTTGCCGAAGACCAGCAGGTCGGATAGGGAGTTGCCGCCCAGCCGGTTCGACCCGTGCATGCCGCCGGACACCTCGCCCGCCGCGAACAGCCCCTGCACCGTGCCGAGCGCCGCGCCGCTGTCCGGGTCGACCTCGATGCCGCCCATCACGTAGTGGCAGGTCGGCCCGACCTCCATCGGCTCCTTGGTGATGTCGACATCGGCCAGTTCTTTGAACTGGTGGTGCATCGACGGCAGCCGCCGGATGATCTGCTCGGCCGGCATCCGGGTCGACACGTCCAGGTAGACGCCGC
This sequence comes from Actinoplanes philippinensis, assembly GCF_900113015.1. Taxonomy (GTDB): domain Bacteria; phylum Actinomycetota; class Actinomycetes; order Mycobacteriales; family Micromonosporaceae; genus Actinoplanes; species Actinoplanes philippinensis. The sequence goes on along the minus strand of NZ_FONV01000011.1, from coordinate 329,896 downwards.
CGGCCGGGCTGCCGCGCCCCGCCTTGACCTCGCTGTTGATCGCCCGGGCCACCTCGTCGCGGGGCAGCAGCTCAGGGGGGCGGCGGTTGTTGTCCGGGTCGGTGTACCAGCGGTCGGCCTCCTCCTCGGTCTCCGCATACTGCTTGCGGAAGACGTCGGGGACGTAGTCGAACATGAACCGCTTGCCCTCGGAGTTGCGCAGCACCCCGCCGTCACCGCGGACCGACTCGGTGACCAGGATCCCCTTCACACTCGGCGGCCAGACCATGCCGGTCGGGTGGAACTGCAGGAACTCCATGTTGATCAGCGTCGCCCCGGCGCGCAGGGCCAGCGCGTGACCGTCGCCGGTGTACTCCCACGAGTTCGAGGTGACCTTGTAGCTGCGGCCCACCCCGCCGGTCGCCAGCACCACGGCCGGCGCCTCGAAGAGGAGGAACTCGCCGGACTCCCGGTAGTAGCCGAACGCCCCGGCCACCCGGTCGCCGTCGAGCAGCAGCTCGGTGACGGTCGTCTCCTGGAACACCCGGATCCGCGAGTCGTAGCTGCCGGTCTCGGCGAAGTCCTCCTGCTGCAACGACACGATCTTCTGCTGCAGGGTCCGGATCAGCTCCAGCCCGGTACGGTCCCCTACGTGCGCCAGCCGCGGATACTCGTGGCCGCCGAAGTTGCGCTGCGAGATCTTGCCGTCCTTGGTCCGGTCGAAGAGCGCGCCGTACGTCTCCAGCTCCCAGATCCGCTCCGGGGCCTCCTTGGCGTGCAGCTCCGCCATCCGGAAGTTGTTCAGGAACTTGCCGCCCCGCATGGTGTCCCGAAAGTGCACCATCCAGTTGTCCTTGCTGTTCACGTTGCCCATCGCGGCCGCCGCGCCGCCCTCGGCCATCACCGTGTGCGCCTTGCCGAACAGCGACTTCGAAATGATCGCCGTCCGCTTGCCGGCCAGCCGGGCCTCGATCGCCGCGCGCAGGCCGGCGCCGCCGGCCCCGATCACGACGACGTCGTACAGGTGTCGTTCGATCCTCGTGCTCATCGACCCGTCTCCTCAGTTGATGATGCGCAGGTCGGTGAACCAGTCGGCGGCGAGACCCATGATGTAGAAATCGGTCAGCGCCAGGGTGCCGAGCGTGATCCAGGCCAGCTGCATGTGGCGGGTGTTGAGCTTGGACACAAACGTCCAGAAGCGATAGCGCACCGGGTGCTTGGAGAAGTGCTTGAGCCGGCCGCCCGCGATGTGCCGGCACGAGTGGCAGGACAACGTGTACGCCCACAGCATGATCACGTTCACCCAGAGGATGACGTTGCCCAGCCCCAGGCCGGTGGTCTGCGCGTGGACGGCGTCCCAGGTGTTGATCACCGAGATGATCACGGCGGCGTAGAACGCGTAGCGGTGCGCGTTCTGGAAGATCAGCGGAAACCGGGTTTCGCCGGAGTAGCTCTTGTGCCCGTCCGGCACCGCGCACGCCGGCGGCGACAGCCAGAACGCCCGGTAGTACGCCTTCCGGTAGTAGTAGCAGGTCAACCGGAACAGCAGCAGGAACGGCAGGGTGAACGCCGCCTCCGGGAGGAGGAAGAACTTCGGCAGCGGGGTGCCGAACATCGCCGCGTCCCCGCACGCGTCGGTTATGCAGGGCGAGTAGAACGGGGTCAGATAGTGGTACTCGTCCACGAAGAACCACTTGTGCATGAACACCCGGACGGTGGCGTAGGTGACCCACGCGCCCAGGCCGATAAAGGTCACCAGCGGCGCGAGCCACCACCGGTCGGTGCGGAGGGTCCGCGCCGCGATCGCCGCGCGCGCCTTGCCGCCGCCGCCCGGCCTCGTTGCCGTCGTCGTCATTCCATCTCCCTGACAGTGCCGTGTGCAGGGTCGCGACCAGACGAGATCAGGGCACAGTGATGCCCCGCTCCGCCGTCGCGCCGCGACAGTGATGTGGGGCACACGTTACGCCGAAGGTCAGACTCTTTGCGGACTGGGTCACAAAAACATCATCCCGGCGGGCAAAGATCATCGCCTATGAAGTAAGTGATCTATCCCGAGGCGTTGCCGGTGACGTTCCACTCGGCCAGGTGCAGGGCCGGCGCGGCATAGCGGGCCCGGCCCCACGACTCCGGCAGCAGCACCGTCTCGGCGCCGATCCCGAGCACCCGCCCCGGGCCGAGCGCCCGCGGATAGGACTGGGTGAACCGCACGTTGCTCACCGCCGAGGTGACCTCCCCATCCTCCACCAGCCACACCCCGTTACGGGTCAAACCGGTGATGACCAGCGCTTTCGGGTCGAGCACCCGGGTGTACCAGAAATCGGTGATCAGCAGCCCCCGGCGCACCCCGGCGACCAGCGGACGGGCCGAGTCGGCGATCACGCCGGTGCCGCCCGCCCCCGGTGCGGCGCCCGGCACCGCAGCCGCCTCCAGGCGTAGATGCGTGGCCTTCGGGCCCCACGAGCGCGACACCGGCGAGGCGTGCCCGGTCGGCTCGGCGCCCGCCAGTGCCGCCGACGTCCGGTCATGGGTCACCGCGGTGGTCACCCCCTCCCGCACCAGGACCAGCGAACGGCGTGGCGTGCCCTCGTCGTCGAACGGCAGATCGGCGGCCGGCTCCTCGCGGCTGCCCAGCGGCTCGTCCACGATGGTCACCGACGGATCGAACTGCTCCCGGCCCAGCTCGGCGAAGCTCTGCTGCTGGTGGTGGGCCTTGCCGTCGAAACCGAAGACCGCGAGGTTTTCCAGGACGTCACGAACCGCGTCCGGCTCCAGCACCACCTCGTAGTGGCCGGGTGGCAGCTCCACCGGGCCACGGGCGGCGCGGGCCTTCGCCGCGGCACGGGCGCCGAGCACCGCGCCGTCCAGGTCGGCCAGCCGGGCGGCGGCCAGCCGGGCCACCCCGTCCGCACCCTCACAGCGGGCGATGCCGTCCATCGCGGCCTCCGCGGTACGCCCCTCGACCGCCTGGCCCGCGCTGTTGGCGAAGGCCGCCGACACATACACCGTGCGGCAGTAACCGGCCGTCTCCAGGCCGCCCGCCGCCCGCACGAAGTCGCCGACCCGCTCGGCGCGCTCGGCCGGATCGGCCCGCGCGGTCGCCTCGTCGAACCCGAACGCCAGGCCGGACCGCTCACCCGAGCCCGGATGGCCGGCCGACAACCGCAGCGGCGCCGGCGGGGCCAGCCCCGGCCACGACCTGTCCACCGGTGACACGCGGACCGCCGCGAGGGTCCGCTCGACCAGGGTCCGCAGGCCGTCGGCGCTGGTCACCGTCGTCGAGCCGCCCGCTGTACGGCCGTCGGCGTGCAGCCGCAACCGGACACCGGTCACCGCCGAGGCCACATTTTGATGGATCGTCGAGTTGGCGAACCGGGTCAGCGCCTCGGCGTCGTGCCGGACGTTCACCTCGGCCTCCGCCGACCGGCCGGCCAGCTCCCGCACGATCCCGATGACCCGGGCCGCCAGCTCCAGCTCGGCCCCGGCCCGTCCGCCCTCGCCGCTCATGCCACCACCTCCGCCGTCAGGAAAAATCCGCGCCGCGAGAGCCCGCGTTGCGAGAGCCCGCGTTGCGAGAGCCCGCGTTGCGAGAGCCCGCGTTGCGAGAGCCCGCGTTGCGAGAGCCCGCGTTGCGAGAGCCCGCGTTGCGAGAGCCCGCGTTGCGAGAGCCCGCGTTGCGAGAGCCCGCGTTGCGAGAGTCCGCGCTGCGAGAGCCCCTGCAGGAGAGACCCTTGTGGGGGAAACCCGCTCATCCACGCACCCCCACCCGGACGTTCGTGAAACGGGCCGGCGCCGCCGGATGACCGGTGTGCCCGATCTGGCCGGGCTGGCCCTTGCCACAGTTGGGGGTGCCCCACGCGATCGTCTCGTTCGACAGCATGTCCATCGATTGCCAGAACCGCGGCCCGATCCCGGTGTAGGTCGGGTTACGCAGCATCCGCCCCAGCTTCCCGTTCTTGATCTCGTAGCCGATCTCGCACCCGAATTGGAAATTCAGCCGGCGGTCGTCGATCGACCAGGACCGGTTGACATCCATGAACACGCCGTCGCCGGTGGCCGCGATGATCTCGTCGAGCGTGTGCGGGCCCGGCTCCAGGCCGACATTCGTCATCCGCACCATCGGCAGCCGGGACCACCCGTCCGACCGGACACTGCCCGCGTAGTCGAGCCCGGCGATCGCCGCCGAGTCACGCCCGGCCAGCACCCCCACCCACAGGCCGTCACGAACCGCGTGCCGCTTGACGGCCGGGGTGCCCTCGTCGTCGAAGCCGAAACTGCCCAACGCGCCCGGGAACGTCGGGTCGATCGTGATGTTCATCAGCTCGGACCCGTAGCGCAGCGAACCCAACCGGCTCAGGTCCAGCCAGCTCGTGCCGGCGAACGCGGCCTCCCAGCCGAGAATCCGGTCGAGCTCGATGGCGTGCCCCACCGACTCGTGGATCTGCAGCGCCAACTGCTCGCCACCCAGCACCAGCGTCGTCTCACCGGACGGGCACAGCGGCGCCGTCAGCAGCGCCCGCGCCTCCTGCGCCATCCGCGGCGCGTTGCCCACCAGGTCGATCTCCTCGACCAGCTCCCAGCCCCGGGTGCCGAACTGGCCCCGATGCGACGGCCAGGACCGGCGCTGCACCTCGCCGTCACCGATCGCGATCGCGGTCACGCCCGCGCCGCACTCCCGGATGTGCTGCTCGATGCGGTGGCCCTCGCTGGAGACGAACCACTTACGCGTATCCCACACGGCGTAGTTGGCCTCGGCCACATCGGCGCCCTCGGCCTTCGCTGCCTCGGTCGCCCGGACGAGCAGATCGCCCTTGTCCGACAGCGGCACCCCGAGCGGATCGATCACACAGTCGGAGGCCCAGCTCGCGGTGATCGGGCCGGCCGGCACCAGATCGGCCGGGAGACCCGGGACCGCGGCACTGGCGGCGGCGATCTGTGCGGCGCGCCTCCCGGCGGCCCGCGCGGACCCCTCGGCGAGATCGGGAACGGCGTAGAAGCCCCACCCGGAGCCGACCAGCGCTCGGACGCCGAGCCCCGCGCTCTCGTCGAAGCCGAGATCCTCGACATCGCCGTCACGGGCCGACATGGTCTCGGATCGCCGCACCATCACCCTGGCATCGGCATAGCGGGCGCCGGCGTCGAGCGCGGCCTGCACCGCCGCCCCCGCCTCATCGAAGTGGGTCATGACCCGACCCTATGCGCCGGGTACGACAGTTTCAGCGAGGCGGCAGCAGATCCGCCGGATCGATGGTCGCGACCACCGGCTCGGTGAGCTCCAGCAGCTCGCCGGGCGAGGCAGTCGCGTGCTCCCGATAGTTGGCGCCATCGAGCTTGTAGAGGGTGAATGTCGCGGTTTTCGGCGCGACGAGGAGATACCAGGGGATGCCGGCATCCGCGTAATACCGCATCTTCAGTACCCGGTCCGTAGTGGCATTCGACGGCGAGAGGATCTCGCAGACCAGCCGGACGGCTGAGGCGTCGACGACGAGTTCCTCGAGGTCGATCATGGTGGTGATCGCGAGGTCGGGAATGGGGATCCGATTGGTGCCGACCCGCACGTTGATGCCCTCGAAGACGAGGAGCCCGATCGACTCCGCCGGAGGTGTCAAGGTGATCAGCAGCTTGCCGGCGAAGCGCTGATGAATCGGCGTCGGTCCAGGGGTCACGTGCAGGCTCCCGTCGAAAAGCTCGATGCGCTCGGGCGTTTCGCCGATGGCCAGGAACTCCGACTCGGTCCAGGTCGTCCTTTTGCCGAGAAGAAGGGAAGGTGTCATGGCGTCTCCCGGGTTGTCGGGTGACGATTGTCGCATAGGATCATGCTCCATGACTAGCTCCCTGATGACTAGCTCCCTTTCAGGAAGGTTAGCTCCTCCTCGAAGGTGATGGCAGACCGCGACGGGAAACCGTCCAGCTCAGCGCCGACCAGCAACACGTCCGGGGACGTCCCGGCCTCGCGCAGACTGTGGTGGGCGTACACGTCGGGGGAGTCCCCGCGGTCGCCCAGATAGCGCTCCGCCACCGGCCCCGGCAGCTCCGCCCAGTCCACCACCGGCCGGTGCGCCACAGCCCGGTGGAAGACCTCCGGCCGGCGCAGCACGGCCAGCGCGGCCAGCCATCCGCCCAGCCCGCGGCCGCGCACCGCGACCCGGGTGAGGTCGAGGTCCGGGTGCTTGCCCTGCAGGGCGTGCAGGGCGTCGGCCTGGTCGCCGAGCACCACGTCGGCCAGGCGCCGGTGGACCGCCTTCTCGAAGCTGGGGGCCACTCCGGGCGTACCCCTGGAATCGACGCTGACCACGGCGAACCCGGAGTCGGCGAATCGCTGTCGCGCCACCCACGCCGCGGGGTCCGCGACGACCTGTTGATGCCCGGGCCCGTCGCCCAGGGTGATCAGCACCGGAAGCCGGGTGCCGCCGACGTGCCCGGTGGGGTAGCGGACCGCGGCCGGAAGCCGCCGGTCGGTGACCCGTTCCAGCGCCGGCGCCGGATGCCCGGGAAGATCCGGCGCCGGGGACCGCAGCGTGATCACCCGATCGCCGTGCCACACCCGGTTCCCGGCGACCAGCACGTCGCCGCCGACGGTGACCCGGTCCGCGCCGGTGAGCGGCGCCAGCCGGGAGACCTCGGGCCCGCCGCCGCCGAGCGAGGTGCGGACCCGGAACACCTCCCGCACTGCCGGGTCGCCGAGGCTGCCCTCGACGATCAGGTCCGGGGCGCCGGCCGGGCCGCCGGGCCGCGGCAGGGTGCCGGCCACCCGCCGGACGTAGAGGCCGGGCGGGGTGAGCAGGCTGCCGTCGGCGAAGAGGCAGCGCGCGTCGAAGCCGTCGTGGGCCAGCTCGCCGCCGACCAGCACGCGCCCGTCCGGCAGGTGCCGCGGCGTGCCCGGGATCGGCTCCACCCAGCGGGCGTCGGCCAGTTCGGCGTGCACCTGCGTCTCACCGGTGCGCGGGTCGATGGAGAGCACCAGGCCGTGCTGCTGCATCCGGCGCAGCACGGTGATCAGCGGACCGCCGCCGACCCAGCGGACCTGCGCCAGATAGGGGTAGGTCTCGCGGTCCCAGTGCACGTCGACCCAGCCGTCGTCCAGGTCGAGCAGATGCAGGCTGACCGTCCGGGCGCTGCGCACGGCCAGGATCTGCGATCCGTCCGGAGACCACCACCACCCGCGGGTACGCCCGAACTCGCCCGCCCACGTCCCCGGCATCCCCCACGAGATCGTCCCGCCGTGCTCGCGCCACGCGTTGCCCGGCTCCCCGGCCAGCAGCCGATCCCCGTCCGGCCCGGTGACGTGCAGCGACGCCGCCTCCCCGGGGTCGGTCAGGTAGCCGATGGACCGGCCCGCCGGGTCGGGCCGGGCGTCGAAGGCAGGCCCGGCCGTGGGCAGTGCGGTGACGGCGCCGGTGACCAGGTCGGCCCGGAACAGCTCACCCTCCCGGACGACGGCGGCGACCCGGGCGTCCCGGTCGGTCGCGTAGGAGCCGACCGGCCCCTCGACGACCCGTCGTTCCACCCCGGCGGGCAGGTCGAGCAGCCAGAGCTCCGACGAGCGGAGGAACACGACTCGGGCGCCATCGGCCCCGACGGTCACGGCGTACGGGTACTCCACAACCCCAGCATCGCCGATCGGGGGCGACTCGCGCCGGGCAAACCGCGGGCTGGTGGACCGAACCCGTCGGTGGTCGCGCGTACAGTATCGGCCGTGACTGAAGAGTTGCCCGCCCGCCGCCTGCTGCTGGTCCACGCGCACCCCGACGACGAGGTGATCGGCACCGGCGCGACCATGGCCCACTACGTCTCCACCGGAGCCCACGTCACCCTGGTGACCTGCACCCTCGGCGAGGAGGGTGAGATCCACGTCCCGGAGCTGTCCCGGCTCGCCGCCGCCGAGGCCGATCAACTGGGCGGATACCGCCTGGTCGAGTGGGAGCGCGCCTGTGCCGCCCTCGGCGTCACCGACCGCCGCATGCTCGGCGGCCCCGGCCGCTACCGTGACTCCGGCATGATGGGCCTGCCCACCAACGAGCACCCCCGCGCGTTCTGGCAGGCCGACCTCGACGAGGCGGCCGGCCACCTGGTCGAGATCATGCGTGAGATCCGCCCGCAGGTCATGATCACCTATGACGAGAACGGGTTCTACGGCCACCCCGACCACATCCAGGCCCACCGGGTCGCGATGCGCGCCGCCGAGCTGGCCGACGCCGACGGCCCGGAGAAGATCTACTGGACGGCCATGCCGCTGAGCGTCCTGCTGGACGGCATGGAGGCGTTCCGCGAGTCGGAGAGCAACCCGTTCGCCGATGTGGAGAAGGCCGACGACCTGCCGTTCGGCACGCCCGACGAGGAGATCGCGGCCCGCATCGACGGCACCGACCACTCCGCGAAGAAGACCGCGGCGATGCGCGCCCACGCCACCCAGATCCCGGACAACTCCTGGCTCTACGGGATCGCGGGCGACTTCGGCGGCGAGTTCATGGGCGTGGAGTACTACACGCTCGTCAAGGGCACCCGCGGTCCCGGCTCGGGCCCGTTCGGCTGGGAGAGCGACCTGTTCAGCGGGCTGGCATGACCGGCGACATACCGGCCGCCGCGACGGAGGAGCAACCGCCCGCGCCGTATGCGGATCAGCCGGCCACCCCGCCGGACGCCGTCGGCGACACCGCCCTCCGGGTGGCCGGCATGGCCGTGGCGCTGGTCGCCACCGTGTTGACCGCCTTCCTCGAGCTGCAGCTGAGCGCGCTGCGGCTCGGGGCGTTCGGGGCGGTGCTCGACGGCGACTCGCCGTATGTCGGGACCGGCGCCCCGCTGCCGCTGGCCGTCCCGCTGGCGATCGGGATCAATCTGGTGATCTGCTGGTTCGCCGTGTCGACGACCGGCCGCCGCTGGGCGGCCGGCCCGCCGTGGGCGCTGTGGACGCTGATCATGCTGGCCGCCGCCGGCACCCGCACCGCCGAGGGCGATTACCTGGTCGGCGGGACCAACTGGGTGGCCCTGGTGACCATCCTGGCCGGCAGCCTGACCTTCGCGGTGTACGTGTACCGGATGATCCTGACCCCGCTGAACCGGGCCGGCGATCGCCCGGTGAGCAAGGACAGCGAACTCTCAGGCAGCGTCTAGGAATCCAGGGGCCCCATCGGCCAGGATGAGCGCTAGGATCCCGCCACGAGATTTCCCGGTAGCTCTTTCTGGAGGACGAGATGAGGCAGCAGCGCTGGTTCCGGATCACGGTGCTGGCCGTCGCCCTGTTCGCGGTCAACGTGATCGCCCGGCTGGTCATCCGGCTCTCCTCGGAGGACGACAGCGGTCAGGGCATCGCCTCGATCGTCATGTTCGCGGTGATCGCGGTGATCCTGGCCGTGCTGACGTTCCTCCGGTCGCAGCGGCAGGCGCCGAGCGACTGGCTGCCCGACGTCGGGTTCGGCGCTCTCGGCGGCATGGCCCTGACCGTCCTGGTGGGACCGTTCGTCAGCGGACACGGCCCGTTCGCCAACGGGGCGGGCGACTTCTTCGCGCAGATCTGGCTCTACGCCGCCTGCGCGATCGCGGGCACGCTCATCGGCTACTGGATCGCCGTCATGCTGGGCCGTGACTACCGGTCCCGCGCGCTGAAGGCATACACCGAGGCGCGCAAGGCCCGCCCCCGCCGGGTCGTCGGCCGCTAGCCCCGGCCCGCGCCGCTTCCCCGGCCCGCGCCGCTTCGCTGGTCAGAGCGGCGCTTCGCTGGTCAGAGCGGCGCTTCCCTGGTCAGAGCGGCGCTTCCCTGGTCAGATAGGTGTGGTGGGTGCTGAAACCGAGCCGGCCGTAGAGCGCGACGGCCGCCGTGTTCCGCTCCTCCACCTGGAGGTAGGCGCGGTTGGCGCCGCGCTGGGACGCCCAGTGCGCCAGCGCCCGCACGACATGCCCGCCCAGGCCGCGCCGTCGTGCGGCCGGGGCGGTCTGCACCAGCGACACGCCGAGCCAGCGATCCGGGCCGGTGACCGCGCCGCGCGCCACCGCGAGCAGCTTGCCGTCGGTGTCGCGGACGTGGGCGAACACCCGGTCCGGCACGCCGTTGAGGATGGTCAGCGCGGCCGCCGGCAGGGTGCCCTTGTGGTCGGCGACCATCGCATACCAATCGTCGCCGGCCGCGTCGGCCAGGTCGACCGGCGGCAGGTCGGCGCGGGCGGCGGCGGTCAGCATCGGGGCCAGCGCGGCGGTCTGCACCAGGGTCAGCGGCCGGCTCGTCCAGCCGCGCTCGTCGAGGCTCGCGTTCACCGGCGCGGCGAGCGGCAGCGGCGCGTTGATCAGGGGCTGCTGGCCGCGCTCGCCATACCACCGGACGACCGCGTCGATGGCCTCCTCCAGCGTGCGATCCGGGTCGCCGACGGCGAGCGCCGAGTTGGCCCGGCCGGTCCAGTTGTCGGCGGCGCGCAGCAGCCAGCCGCCGAGCCGGCCGCGCACCGGTGCCGGCCACGCCTCGTCGGCGGCGAGCTCGAGCGCGATGACGGAGGCGGCGTTGGGCCGGCGCGCGGCGGGCACCCGCTTGGCCCGGTGCACCTCGCGCAGGGGCACCCGGACGGTGCCTTTGTCGGTGGCCAGTGTGAGATCGGTCTCCGTGAGGTCCACGAGCTCACCCAGCGCATCCGTGAAGAGCGTGCGGTCCCCGGATACGCCTACAATTCGCCGTACCACCACCCGGTGTCCCACATCCTGCTGTCGGAGCACGCATTACCTCCCTCGGCGGGAATACTAGGCTCTGCAACTCGTCGTCGACTTGCGGCGTGGCTTTGAAGGGAAAGATCCGTGACCTACATCATCGCTGAGCCCTGCGTCGATGTTCTCGACAAGGCGTGCATCGAAGAATGCCCGGTCGACTGCATCTACGAGGGCAACCGGATGCTCTACATCCACCCCGATGAGTGCGTCGACTGCGGAGCCTGCGAGCCGGTCTGCCCGGTGGAAGCGATCTTCTACGAGGACGACGTGCCGGAGCAGTGGAAGGACTACACCAACGCGAACTACGAGTTCTTCGAGGATCTCGGCTCGCCCGGTGGCGCCTCCAAGGTCGGCAAGATCGAGAAGGACGCGACGTTCGTGGCCGCGCAGGCTCCTCGCGGGGACGCACACTGAGCGCTCTGTCGTCGGCCCTGCCGGACTTCCCCTGGGACCTGCTGGAGCCGGCCAAGAAGCTCGCCGCGGCGCACCCGGGCGGCATCGTGGACCTGTCGATCGGCACCCCGGTCGACCCGGTTCCGGCGTCGGTCCGGCAGGCCCTCGCGGACGCGTCCGACGCGCCCGGTTACCCGTTGACCGCCGGCACGCCCCAGCTGCGTGCCGCGATCGCCGGCTGGCTCGCCCGGGAGTGCCGGGCGAGCGGTGACCTCGGCGTGCTGCCCACGATCGGCTCGAAGGAGCTGGTGGCCTGGCTGCCGACGCTGCTCGGCGTCGGGCCCGGCGACGTGGTCGTCATCCCGTCGGTCTGCTATCCGACCTACGAGGTGGGTGTCCGGCTGGCCGGCGCCGAGGTGGTCCGGTCCGATTCGCTCACCGCGCTCGGCCCCGACCGCCGGATCAAGCTGATCTGGATCAACTCACCGTCCAATCCGACCGGCCGGGTGCTTCCCGAGCAGCATCTGCGCAAGGTCGTCGACTGGGCGCGCGAGCGGGGCGTCACCGTGGTCAGCGACGAGTGCTATCTGTCGCTCGGCTGGGAGACCACCCCGGTGTCGGTGCTCGACGACCGGGTGACCGGCGGCGACCACACCGGCGTGCTGGCCGTCCACTCGCTCTCCAAACGCTCCAACCTGGCCGGTTACCGTGCCGGTTTCGTCGGCGGCGACCCGGCCCTGGTCGCCGAGCTGCTGGCGGTCCGCAAGCACGGCGGGATGATCGTCCCGGCGCCGGTGCAGGCCGCCATGGTGGCCGCGCTGACCGACGAGAGGCATGTCGCGGAGCAGCGCGAGCGCTATGCGGCGCGCCGCGAGATCCTGCGGTCCGCGCTGGTCAAGGCCGGTTTCGAGATCAGTCACTCGGAGGCGGGCCTCTACCTGTGGGCGACCCGCGACGAGGACTGCTGGGTGACCGTCGACCGGCTCGCCAAGCGTGGCATCCTGGCCGCCCCGGGCGCCTTCTACGGTCCGGCCGCGGCGCGGCACGTGCGGATCGCCATGACCGCGACCGACGAGCGGGTGGCGGCCGCGGCCGATCGCCTGAGCGAACCGTTCTGATGCCGGAGGAGGCTCTCGCCGTGGACCGGACGATCGTGACAGTCCACGGCGAGGCACGCCGTGAGGTGCCCCCGGAGCAGGCTGTCGTCTCGGTGACGGTGTCCGCGCGGGATCGTGACAAGCCCACCGTGGTCACCCGCCTCACCGAGCGGTCGGCCGAGGTCGGGGCGATCCTGGACCGCTATGACGCGGCGATCGAGCGCCGGGAGACTGCCGGCCTGCACGTCTACGAGGAGTATCGGCGTCGCAGCGACCGCAGCCCGACCTACTCCGGCTCGCTGACCACCACGGTCACGGTGTCCGACTTCGACCCGCTCGGTGAGTTGCTGGCACAACTCGCGTCCGGCGAGTCCATCTCGGTGTCCGGCCCCTGGTGGCGGCTCCGGCCGGGCAGCAGAGCCGGAGCGGACGTCCGCCGGGAGGCTGTCACCGACGCCCTGGACCGTGCCCGGGAGTACGCGTCGGCGGTCGGCTCGGAGCTGGACCGCATCGTCGAGATCTCGGACGCCGAGGCGGCTGCCGCTCACCCGATGATGATGCGGGCGGCCGGTGGCGCGGCCGAGGCCGCCGAGGACAGTGCGGCTTTCGACCTCGATCCGCGGCAGCAGAACGTCGAGGCCCGCGTCCTGCTGCGGGTCACCATCACCGAGCCGACGGTCCTGCGCGCCTGATCCTGGCGAAAACGCCTCCGGGGGGCCGGGGAGTGGGCAAGACTCGGCAGCATGCGCAAGGGCCTCGGGCACCTGCTGCTGCGGGTGGCGAACGTGAATCCCCGAAGTGTCTCCACACACTCGGACCGCGTTCTGTATCGATCGATAGGCGTCTTCATCCTGCTCTACTTCGTCTATGCGACGGTGGGTGGCGCCGCGTTCATCGACGCCAGCTCCGGCTACGCCCATCCCTGGTACCAGTGGCTGGTCGGGCCGCTCGTGGCGATCGGTGTGGTCGCCTACGACCGGGCGGTCGTGGGCCGGGTGACGATCAGTTACGAGCGGCTGGAGTCGTCGGATCCCCGCCACCTGCTGCGCCGGCCGACGCTCGGCCTCTATCTGGGCCGGCTCAGCCTGGCGCTGCTGTTCGCGATCGTCATCACCGAGCCGCTGATGCTGGCCCGGTACCGTGGCGAGATCGAGGCCCGCCTGGCCCGGGTGCACAGTGAGCAGCTCAGCGATCTGGACGCGGGCGGCGCCGTCGCCGGCTACACGGCCCGTCTCGCCGAGCTGCGCAAGGAGACCGCCGCCGACGACACCGCGGTCCGCCGTCTCGTCGACCGGGCCGCCCAGAAACGCGAGGACGCCCGTCTGATGTACCGGCAGGCTCTCGACGACTCGGCCGGACGCGGCGTCACGCGCAGCCCCGGCTGCCCCCGCAACGGCTACTGCTACCAGTTGGTGCGCCGTTCCCGGGCCCTCGACGATCAGGCGGTCCGGCTGGAACGGCAGGCCGCCGCACTGCAGCACGACCAGCGCGACTCCCGGGCGGCCCGGGCCGGCGAGCAGTCCCGGCTGGCCGAACGGATCAGCGACGAACGCGCCACCAACGCCGAGGTGGTGCGCGGCGACTCCGGCTTCGGGGCCCGTACCGCGGCGATGTGGCACCTGATCCGTACCGACTTCTGGGGCGTCGGCGTCTTCTATCTGGGGATCGCGCTGCTGATGGTGGCTCTGGACTGTGCGGCGATCGGGCTCAAGCTGGTCTCCCGCGGCAACGCCTACGAGCGGGCCGAGGCGCGGGCCGCCCGGCTCCGTGAGCACGAGGCGTCCCTGATGCACGAACGTGAGATCCACGACGCCCGTACCTACGGCGAGGCCACCGCCAAGGTGATCGCCGACGGCATCGAGGCGGCCTCGCACGACGGCCGCCTCGCGCGCGCCGCCACCGACCGGGCCCGGCACGTCCTGCACGACGCGGTGGTGGTCGACCCGGCTCGGATCGAGCGCCCGATCCCGCGCCACCGCCTCAACGTCTGACCGGCATCAGGGGCGTACGGCCGTGGCCCGTACCGGAACGGTGTACGTCGCACCCTCACAGGCGGCGTCGCCTCCGGCCCGTACGGCGAGCGCGCCGTCGAGAATGAACGCCCCCACCGTGTTCCGTGGCACCTCCCACGAGACCGGGAACGCCTCCCGGGTGAACTCCACCGGTGGGTCGGCGCAGCCGGCGTCCCGATGGACCTCGTCGGCGAGCGCCGCCCCCTCGGCGGGCAGGATCTCGGTGACCCGCACCGGCGCCTCGTGCTGGTTGGTGACGGTGACCGTGAGATTGCCCGGAGCGCCCGGCCGCAGTGGCCGGCCCGGATCGGAGATGGCGGTCACGGTCACCTCCACGACGGTCCCGGAGGCCCAGTCGCGCTCGGCGGCCGGATTGTTGAACCGCCAGTAGGCCCAGGCGGCGCCCGCGTTCGCGAGCAGCGCCGCGATCGCCGCGGCGCCGAGGATGAGCCGGGCCCGCCGGTCGAACCGTCGTCGCTTCGCCGGATGCCGCACCTCCCAGGTGGGCTCCTCGTGGTCCGCGGCGCCGAGTTCGAGATGCGAGGGCATCCGGCCGTCGCTCTCGGTGAATTCGGGCAGGGTGTCGCGCCGATTCACGGAGCGACCCCGGTGGCAGCCGCCGCGCGGGGATCCCTTGGTTCGGGCATGCGGCTCGTTCCTCCTCGAGGGCCGGTGGAGAGATGCCGGGTTCGGCGCTCATATAACGTTCCCCGACGCGGATGTCCGATGTGATCGGTTTTCCGTCCGCCCTTCCCAGCGCATAAATCGGACAGGTCTGTCGTTACGGCTTACCCCTGCGGGGTGACGAAATCGATCGCCCGGCACCTGCAGCCGACGATCGGATCCCACCATAAACGGTCAAACCAGTCCTTATGCCAGGCTCTCCTTCGTGCCTCTCCGGCCGCGTCCCGCCCCCTTCCCCGATGCCGACTCGCGCCTGTCACCGTCACCCTGCGTACGTTCGAGCCCTCGGCGCCGCCGCACCGAGGGCTCGAACCATTCCCGGGCCCACCGGCCCGGCCGCGGGACCGGCCGGGACGATGAACGGGATTGTTTTCGGTAAGGCCTCCGCGCGCCGTGGAATCGGCCCTCCGTCCGCCCGGCGCTGGGATAAAGATGGCTGACCGGCCCCAAGCCGACGATCGTCCATTCCGTTCACCTGTTGCGTGCGAGACGGCGGCGGTTACGGTCCGCACCGGTTAACCCGTACGCGTGCACCGGGCGCTCGCAGCGATCACCCCGGATGTCGGCGAAGATCGATCAACCGGCTACGACCTGCTCCGATGGCCTCATGACACAGGTCTGTCGAGAAGGCAACCCCGAGTGCGGCTCGGATTGCCGGAAGCCGCCGGAACGGGGGCCGTAACGTGAATCGGCGAGTCGTTCCGGCACCGAACCGGAGCGGTTCTCGGAACAATTTCGGTCTGCTCGCCCCGAACGGGTTAACGGCCCGTCGCAGCCGTTCCCCTGAAAGAGGCTTGACCCTTACGCCTCTGTCGGCCGCTCGGCCCGGACGAGGAACCGATGCGACCGCGCCGTGAAGCCGCCCCGCGCCCGGATCGTCGCCGACAGCCGGGCGAGCTCCCGCTCGTAGCGCACCGGGGTGAAGTCTCTGATCTGCCACGGCACCGACCGCAGCTGATGGACCACGGCGGCGATGTCGTGGAAGGCGAGGAGAGGATGCTCCTCGCGCACATCGGTGACGTGCAGCCCGGCGGCGCGCAGGGCGCCGACCGCGACCTCGGCGTCCCACCGGCGCGGATGCGGGGGCGGGGCGCCGAGGGCGGTGTTGAGCTCGGCCAGGTCGTCGCTGCCGACCTGCTGGGTGAGCAGGACGCCACCCGGCTTGAGCAGGCGGGCGATGTCGGCGGCGGGGAGCCGCCCGTGCCGGCTGAGGACGAGGTCGAACTCGTTCTCCTCGGACGGCAGCTCGGTCTGCACCGCCACCCCGAACGGCGCGAGCCGCTCCCGGGCGGCCGGGGTGTTGCGAGCCCACGTCTCCACCGCGACGGTGCGCGGTGGCAGGGGCGCCAGCTCGGCGAGCAGCTCGCCGCCGCCGGTGTCGAGGTCGAGGACGCTGCCGGCACGGCGCACCAGGGGGCGGGCCAGATCGAGATACGACCAGGACGGCTCGGACGCCACGGCCAGGCCGTCCAGCCAGGCGAACTCCCACCCGGTCATGGAGGCGCCGGTAGCCGCGGCGTTGAGCTCTTCCTCCTGCCGGTTGCTGCGCACGCCTGCGAAAGTAGCCGGGCCGGGTCGCCGTCAGCGACTCGATCCCACGGCCTTTCCAGGACCGGTGCCGGACTGTGTCTGAACGGTTACCTACCTCTCAATGGCGGACCGGCATGAGAAGCGAGAAGTGAGACGCGGATCCCACCGGCCGGAAGATCAGCGGGCGGACCGGCCCGTCCAGGTCCAGTTCCAGCTGGCCTGCCGTGCCCGCGTCGAGCGCCTCCAACAGGAACTCCCGGTTGACCGCGACGTGCGACTCGACGTCGGCCGCCCACTCGTCGGCGCCGGCGAACCGCACCCCGCCCGCCGGGTCGAGACCGAGGACCGACACCGGGTACGGCCGCCCCTCGTGCTCACGGTCGATCACCGGTGCGGCGGCCAGCAGCGCCCGCAGCTCGGCCACGTCCACGGTGACCGTGGCGCCGGCCGGCGGCAGCAGGCGGCGGTAGTCGGGGAAGTCCATGTCGATCGGCCTGCCCTCGACGGTCCGGTCGCCGGCCCGGGCGCTGATCAGGCTGTCGGTGAGGTCCACGACGATCGAGCCGGCACGGATCCCGTGCAGCTCCTCGGCCAGCGGATACGGCAGGAACAGCCGGGCCGGCGAACCCTCCACGGTGGCCGGCGCGGTGGCCGCGGCGAGCCGGTAACGGTCGGTCGCGACCAGCGTGACGGTGTCGTCGCCGGTCTCGAAGAGCACGCCGGCCGGGATCGGGTCGGTGGAGCCGGCGGCGGCGAACAGCACGGCGCCGAGAGCCGCGGACAGATCGGCGGCGGACAGGGTGATGCGGGTCATCAGGTTCTCCTCCAGATCGAGCAGGGTGTGCAGGCGGAGGAGCTCACGCTTGGCGTCGGCGAGACCGGACTCCAGCCGGACCAGGTGGTCGTCCAGCTTCGCCCGTACCGCCGCGGGGTCTTGAAGAAGGTCTTGGACCGCCGCCGCGATCTCGGCGACCGGCATACCCACCCGTCGCAGCCCGGCGATCAGCCGGGCCGCTCTGACCTGCTCGGACGTGTACCGCCGGTAGCCGGTCGCCGGATCCACCACGGCCGGGACCAGCACGCCCGCGCTGTCGTAGAACCGCAGCGCGCTGATGCTCAGCCCACTCGCCCGGGCCGCCTCGCCGATGCCACGCATGTCGCTCCCCACATCACTGAACCCTGGTGTCTCGACCTGATCGAGGGTCAAGCCTGCACGATCAGGGTCACGCCCAGGCCCGCCATGACCAGCGCGATCGAGCCGTCGAGCACGCGCCACGCGGCGGGCCGGGCGAGCAGCGGGGCGAGCCGTCGCGCGCCGAGGCCGAGCGCGACGAACCAGCTCAGGCTGGCGGCGGCCGCCCCGAGACCGAACGCCCAGCGGCTGGCGTGCTGCTGCGCGACCGAGCCGAGCAGCAGCACGGTGTCCAGGTAGACGTGCGGGTTGAGGTAGGTCAGCGCGAGGCAGGTGAGCAGAGTGGCCCGCAGCGTCGCCGGGGCCTGCGCCGCCGGGTCGAGGGCGGCCTGCGGGCGCAGCGCACGGCGGGCGGCGAGAACCGCGTACCCGATCAGGAACGCGGCGCCGGCCCACCGGATCGCGGTGATCAGCGCGGGTTGCGCGGTAAGGACCGCGCCGAGGCCGGCGATGCCGGCCGAGATCAGCGCCAGATCGGAGAGAGCGCAGGTCAACACCACGGGGAGTACGTGTTCCCGGCGCAGCCCTTGACGCAGGACGAACGCGTTCTGCGCTCCGATGGCGATGATCAGCACGGCGGAGGCGACGAACCCGGCGAGGGCGGAGGAGAGCATGTCCCGACGCTACGGGCGGGCACGGCACGTCTCCAGCTAATCATTTTGACGATGGATTAGTTTTGCTGATGTGGACCAGGTGCAGCTGGCGACCTTCCAGGCCGTCGTCGAGCAGGGCAGTTTCGAGGCGGCGGCCCGTGCGTTGCACGTCACACCGTCAGCGGTCAGCCAGCGGATCAAAGCGCTCGAGCAGACCGTCGGCCAGGTGCTGATCCGGCGGGCGAAACCGTGCACCGCCACCACGGCCGGTCAGGGGCTGCTCCGCTTCGCCGGCCAGGTGGCCCTGCTGGAGCGGGAGCTGCTCGGCGCCGACACCGTCCGCATCTCGGTGGTCGTCAACGCCGACTCGCTGGACAGCTGGTTCCTGCCGGTGCTGACGAGCGTGCCCGGCGTGCTCTTCGAGATCCACACCGACGACCAGGAGCACACCACCGAGCTGCTCCGGTCGGGGACCGCGATGGCGGCGGTCACCTCCGAGCACGTGCCGGTGCAGGGCTGCCGGGTGGAGAAACTGGGCGTCATGCGTTACCTCGGGGTGGCCGCGCCCGGCCTCGACGAGTCCGCGCCCACGCTGCTCTACAACCGCAAGGACCGGCTCCAGCACCGGTTCCTCGGCCTCACCCAGGACCCGCCGATCCACTATCTGCCGGCCACCGCGGCGTTCAACCGCGCCCTGCTGATGGGCCTCGGCTGGGGCGTGCTCTTCGAACACGAGGCCCGCCCCCACCTGGACGCCGGGCGCCTCGTCGAGATCCGCCCCGGCCGTCACCTGGACATCCCGCTCTACTGGCAGTGCTGGCGGCTCTCCTCACCGGCCCTGGACACACTGACGGCCGCCGTTCGCACGGCGGCCGCCCAGCACCTGCGATAGAGATCAGTCGTTGGCGTGCAGAGCGCTGTTCAGCTCGATGCCGGTGCCCTTGCGCGAGCGGGCCTCCAGAGCACCGGAGACCGAGTTGCGCCAGAACAGGAGATTGCTCACACCGGACAGCTCGATGGCCTTCACCACACGACCGTCGGGCAGCGTGATCTTCGACGCGGCGGTGATGTAGGTGCCGGCCTCGACCACGCAGTCGTCGCCCAGCGAGATGCCGACGCCCGCGTTGGCCCCGAGCAGGCTGCGCTCGCCGATCCGCACCTTCTCCTTGCCGCCACCGGACAGCGTGCCCATGATCGACGAGCCGCCGCCGATGTCGGAGCCGTCACCGACCACCACACCCTGCACGATCCGGCCCTCGACCATCGAGGTGCCGAGCGTGCCGGCGTTGAAGTTGACGAATCCCTCGTGCATCACGGTGGTGCCGGAGGCCAGGTGGGCGCCGAGGCGGACCCGGTCGGCGTCGGCGATCCGCACACCCGACGGCACCACGTAGTCGATCATGCGGGGGAACTTGTCCACCCCGTAGACGGCCAGCTGCCGGCCGGCCGCACGCTCCAGGAACCGCAGCTCGTCGACCCGCTCCGGCGGCACCGGGCCCGCCGACGTCCACGCCACGTTGGCCAGCTTGCCGAAGATGCCGTCCAGGTTGACCTCGTTGGGCCGGACCAGCCGGTGCGACAGCAGGTGCAGCCGAAGGAACGCGTCGGACGCGTCACCGATCGGGTCGGCGAGCGACTTGACCAGCACCCTCACCTCGACGGTGCTCAGGCCGGGCAGCAGTTTCGGGCCGGTCTGCCCGGCCGGGAGCACCGGGGCGTCGGCGGGCTCCTCACCGAGACCCAGATATCCCGCCGGGAACCAGGTGTCGAGGACCTGCCCCTCGGCGGTCACGGTGGCGAGGCCGATGCCCCAGGCGGGCGAAGTCGAGATCGCGGTTTCCACGACCCGAACCCTACCGGACCCTCAATGAGTGATCAGGAGCCTCGTCGGGCCCCGGTATGGTGCGCACATGGCCAACCCGCTTACCCCGGACGTGCTGGTCGACCCCGTGGTGCTGACCCGCGCCCTCGTCGACGTCGAGTCCGTGTCCCGCGACGAGAAGGCGATCGCCGACTGTGTCGAGGACGTTCTGCAGAAGGCCGGCCACCTGAGCGTCCGCCGCGTCGGCAACACGGTGATGGCCCGTACCAAACTGGCCCGTGACCAGCGGGTGATCCTTGCCGGGCACCTCGACACCGTCCCGGTCAACGGCAACCTGCCGTCCACCGTCGTCGACGACCTGATCTACGGCTGTGGCGCCGCCGACATGAAAGGCGGCGTCGCGCTCGCCCTGCACCTGGCGGTCACCCTGCCCGACCCGCAGTACGACGTGACCTACCTGTTCTACGAGTCCGAGGAGATCGAGTCCGAGTTCAACGGGCTCAACCTCGTCGCCCGGGAGCATCCCAAGTGGCTGCGGGGCGACTTCGCGGTGCTGCTCGAGCCGACCTTCGGCGCGGTCGAGGCCGGCTGCCAGGGCACCCTGCAGGCGCGGGTGACCACCCGGGGCCGGCGGGCGCACTCGGCCCGTTCCTGGCGCGGGGTCAACGCCATCCACGCCGCCGGTGAGGTGCTGCGACGGCTCGAGGCGTACCACCCGCGGACCGTCACCATCGACGGCTGCACCTACCGCGAGGGCCTGAGCGCGGTCGGCATCTCCGGCGGCGTCGCCGGCAACGTGGTGCCCGACGAGTGTGTCGTCGACGTCAACCTGCGGTTCGCCCCGGACCGTTCGGAGAAGCAGGCGGCCGAGCACCTGCGGGAGGTCTTCCAGGGCTTCGACGTCGAGGTCACCGACTCGGCCCCGGGCGCGCTGCCCGGCCTCGACGCGGCGCCGGCCCGGGAGTTCCTCGCCGCCGTCGGCATCGAGCCGGCCGCCAAGCTCGGCTGGACCGACGTGGCCCGGTTCGCGGCGCTGGGCATCCCGGCCCTCAACTACGGCCCCGGCGACCCGGCGCTGGCCCACGCGCCCGACGAGCACGTCGAGATCGGCAAGATCCGCGACGGGGCGGCCACCCTCTACCGCTGGCTGGCGCCCTAGTCAGTACTGCACTGTCACCCGGCCGACCGCACGCTGCGGCGGCGGGATCTCCATGGTCGCCTCGGGATCCACGGCCGGCTCCGTGTCACGGGCCGCGAAGGCGGCACGCCGTTCCTCCAGCACCAGGCGGATCCGGCGCTGCATCCTGAGGCGCTCGTGTCGATTCGTCACGATGGTCGCTCCTTCGCGGGGAGCCCGGTGATGCCAGGTCGGTAACTGTACAGACGCGTCAGAGCTACTGTCGGTTGATTCAATCTGGCAAAAAGGTCTGCGGGTCGCAATCCTCTTACCGAAACGCAGCCGGTTATTCACCGGGTACTGACCGTCCGCACTACCTTTGTGGCATGACGGAGAGCACCAACGGGCGACAGCCGGGGCCGGAGCGTCATCGAGGAGCCGTCACGTTGCGCCGTGACGCCATCCCGCCGAGCACGGCCGATCAGAAACTGCTCGACTCCCACCACCGTGACGAGTGGAAGACCAAGGACGCCTGGCGGGCGCTGCGGATCCTCTCCGAGTTCGTCGAGGGCTTCGACACGCTCGCCGACCTGCCGCGGGCGGTCAGCGTCTTCGGCTCGGCCCGCAGCGCCCCCGACAGCTTCGAGTGCGAGCTCGCCGAAAATCTGGGCGCCGCCCTGGCCGAGGCCGGCTACGCGGTGATCACCGGCGGCGGCCCCGGCGTGATGGAGGCCGCCAACAAGGGCGCCACCGATGCCGGTGGCATGTCCGTCGGCCTCGGCATCGAGCTGCCCTTCGAGCAGGGCCTCAACGACTGGGTCGACATCGGCATCGACTTCCGCTACTTCTTCGTCCGCAAGACCATGTTCGTCAAGTACGCGCAGGCGTTCGTGGTCCTGCCCGGCGGCTTCGGCACGCTGGACGAGCTGTTCGAGGCGATCACCCTGGTCCAGACCAAGAAGGTGACCCGCTTCCCGGTGATCCTGATGGGCACCGAGTACTGGGGCGGCCTCCTCGACTGGATGAAACGCCGGATGCTCGACGACGGCAAGATCAGCGCCGCCGACCTCGACCTCATCCAGGTCACCGACGACGTCGCCGAAGCCGTCCGGATCATCACCGACGCCGACCCCGCCGGGCAGCAGTGACATGGCCGCGATCTGCGTCTTCTGCGCCTCCTCGACCACCCTCGAGCAGCGCTGGCTGGACCTCGCCGCGGAGACCGGCCGGGTGCTGGCCGAGCGCGGGCACACCCTGGTCTCCGGCGGCGGCCGGGTCGGCATGATGGGCGCGGTCACCGACGGCGCCCGCTCGGCCGGCGGCCACACCCTCGGCATCATCCCGCAGTGCCTGGTCGATCTGGAGGTCGCCGACGAGGCCTCCGCCGAACTCGTCGTCACCGGCGACATGGCCGCCCGCAAGACCGTGATGATCGACCGGTCCGACGCGTTCATCACCCTGCCCGGCGGCCTCGGCACCCTCGACGAGCTCTTCGAGGTCTGGACGACCGCGACCCTCGACGTGCACGGCAAGCCGATCATCCTGGTCGACCCGGACGGCTTCTACGACGGCCTCACCCGCTGGCTCGCCACCCTCGTCGACCAGAAATTCGTCCGGCCGGCGGCGATGGAGATGCTCCACACCGTGCGTACCGTCACCGAAGCCGTCGACCTCACCGAAACGCTCCTCGCCGCCGGCCCGCGAAGCGGTCCGTCCGGCGCCGCCTCCGGTACAGCGAGTCCCGCCGCCCACTGATCCTTCTTCGGTACGGTCCCCGGCCGGCCGCCTCGCGCAAGAGGCACGTCGCGCCGCCCCGGAACGTGCGCGGCGCCGGCCGGTCCACCTCCGGGTGACCGGCTCAACGGTGGTCCCGCATCGGCCGTTCGGTGTGATTCCGCCGGGGCCGCCCGTCCTGCCCCGGAAGAACGTCATACCGGCGTGCTCTCATAGATGCCGTGAGCACGCCGGTTTCCCTTCCCCCGGTGCGCCGGCCCACCTATCGCCTGGTCCGTCGCCCCCGCCCGGTGGCGCCCGCGCTGCCGGCCGACCCGGTCCAGCGCCGGGTCATCGGCCACACCTCCGGTCCGCTCCTGGTCGTCGGCGGCCCCGGCACCGGCAAGACGTCGGTGCTGGTCGAGTCCGTCGCCGCCCGGATCGCCGAGGGCACCGACCCGGAGCGCATCCTGGTCCTCACGTTCGGCCGCCGCAGCGCCGCCGCGCTCCGCGACCGCATCGAGGCCCGGATCGCCGACGACCCCGGCCGGATCGTCCACGAGCCTCTGGTGCGCACCTTCCACGCCTATGCGTTCGGCCTGCTCCGCCGCGCGGCGGCCGAGCGGGGCGAGCCGTCCCCCCGCCTGCTGACCGGCCCCGAGCAGGATCTGATCATCCGCGAGCTGCTGGCCGTGGTCGCCGATCCGGAGGCCCCCGACGAGATCGGCTGGCCCGAGGCCCTGCGCCCGGCCCTGCCCACCCGAGCCTTCGCCCAGCAGCTGCGCGACCTGATGCAGCGTGCCGCCGAGCGCGGCGTCGGCCCGGTCGAGCTGGCCCGCCTCGGCGAGCGCCTGGGCCGCGACGACTGGCCGGCCGCCGCCCGTTTCCTCCGGGAGTATGTTGCGGTTCTCGCCCTCCGCGACGTCACCACCCGCGGCTCCGCCGCCTACGACCCGGCCGAGCTGGTCCGCGCCGCCTCCGGCCTGCTGGCCGACGAGCCCGACCTGCTGGAGGCCGAGCGCCGCCGCCTGTCCTACGTCTACGTCGACGAGCTGGCCGAGACCGACCCGGCCCAGGTGGACCTGCTCTCCCAGGTCGCCGGCGGCGGCAAGCCGTTGGTCGCCTTCGCCGACCCCGATTCGTCGATCTACGGGTTCCGAGGCGCCGACCCGGCCGTGGTCACCGCTTTCCCACCCCGTTTCCGTGGGATCTCCGGCACCCCGGCCGAAACCGTCGTCCTGCACACCAGCTACCGGGCCGCCGCACCCCTGCTGACCGCCACCACCCGGGTGACCCGCCGCATGCGCGGCCCGATGGCCCACCGCCTGATGTATCCGCCGCCCCTCCCGCTTCCCACCGCCCCGGAAACGCCGTCATCCGCGTCCGGCCCCGGTTCGTCCGGCCCCGGTTCGTCCGGCCCCGACTTGTCCGGGTCGGCCTCCTCCGGATCGGCCTCGCCCGGCGCTTCGGCGCCTGGCACCGCGGTATCGGCTGGTTCTGCTCCAGCCGGAGCCGATGCGCCGAGCGCGTCCAGCGGGTCCGATCGTCCCGGGGCGGGGTCCGGCGCCGGTGACGGGACACCGGTGGCGGACTTCGGGCCGGTGCCGGCGGCCGTGGTCCGGACCTTCCGGTCGACGGCTGCCGAGACCGCCTACATCGCGCACGCCCTGCGCGAGGCACACCTGTTGAACGGTGTCCCGTGGTCGCGGATGGCGGTGCTGATGCGGTCGACGACGTTGCAGCAGCCCTCGGTGCAGCGGGCACTGGCCGCCGCCGGAGTGCCGACGATCATCCACGCCGAGGACCTGCCGTTGCACCTGCAGCCGGCGGTCGCGCCGTTCCTGCTGTTGCTGCGTTGTGCGGTCGACCCCGAGGCGCTGAACGAGGAGGCGGCCGTCGCGCTGCTGCACTCCCCGCTCGGTGGCGCCGATCCGCTGGCCGAGCGGCGGCTGCGGCAGGGCCTGCGGGCGCTGGCGATCAGTGCCGGTGACCGTCGGCCCTCGGGCGAGTTGCTGGTCGACGCGGTTCGCGATCCGGCGGGCCTCGACCTGGTCGAGCGGCGCTGGGCCCGGCCCGCTCAGACGGTCGCCCGGCTGCTGACCGTGGCCCGGGAGGCCGCTGCCGAGGCCGGCGCTTCCGCTGAGCAGGTCCTCTGGACGGTCTGGCGGGAGAGCGGCCTGCACGACCGGTGGTATGCGATGAGCACCGGGAACACCCCGATGCCGGATCAGCGCGACTCGGCCCGTGCCCGGGAGTGGCGTTCCGAGGCGGCCGACCGCGACCTGGACGCGATGGTGGTCCTCTTCGACGCCGCGGCCCGGTTCGTGGACCGGCTTCCTGGCGCCGGCGTCTCGGTCTTCCTCGACCATGTGCTGGGCCAGGAGCTGCCCGCCGACTCGATCGCCCCGAGCGCCGACCGTGGCGAGGCGGTCCGGCTGCTGACCGCCCACGCGGCGAAGGGCCTGGAGTGGGACGTCGTGATCCTCGCCGGTGTCCAGGAGGGCATCTGGCCGGACCTGCGGCTCCGCGGCAGCCTGCTCGGCTCGGAGCGACTGGTCGACGTGCTGGCCGGCCGCCCGGCGACCGGCCCGGAGGCGATTCTGGGCGAGACGTCGGCCCTGCTCGACGAGGAACGACGGCTGTTCTACGTCGCCACCACCCGTGCCCGGCGCCGCCTGGTGGTCACTGCGGTGGCGTCGGCGAGTGTCGGCGGCTCCGTCGGTGAGGAGCAGCCCAGCCGTTTCCTCACCGAACTGGCCACCCCGGCCCGCGGCCCCGGCGGCGACCTCCCTCCGCAGCCGGACCCCTGGGACACCGGCCCACCCGACACGCCTACCCGCCCGGCCGGCGGCGCGCCCGCTCCCACCGATGACGACGCGCCGGCTCGTGACGACGAGCGCGGTTCCGACACGGCGGACCTGAGCCGAGCCGGCGAAGCCGAGGCGCCCGGTGACGACGGTGCTCGTGGTGACGACGGTGCTCGTGGTGACTTCGGTGCGCGTGGTGACGGCGGTCCGCCCGGCGTGGTGGCATCGGGTCGCCCGAGCGGCGTGCCGGGCTCGGTGACGCGAGGCCGCACTGACGGCGTATCCGCTGGTGGCGAAGACGACGCGCCGGCGCCGGCCGACGACGACGGGGAGGTGGAGCTGCCGGTCGGGCGGCCGCCCCGGGCCCTGACCCTGGCGTCTCTGGTGGCGGAGTTGCGTACCGTCGTGGTGGGAAGTGCCGAAACGCCCAGCCGCAGGCGCGCCGCGGCCGCCGAGCTCGCACGCCTCGCGGCTGCCGGTGTGCCGGGGGCGCATCCGGACGAGTGGTGGGGCCTGCGTCCGCTGTCCGACGATCGGCCGCTGGTCGACGAGGGCGAGCCGGTCAAGGTGACGCCGTCGTCGATGGAGAGCGCGCTGCGGTGCAGTCTGCGCTGGCTGCTGGAGCGGCACGGGGGCGCCGCCCCGGCCGGGCCGGCGCAGGGGATCGGCAACCTGGTGCATGCCGCCGCGATGCTGGCGGAGGATGCGAACGCGGATCGGGAGAAGCTCGTCGAGTACGTGTCGGCGCGGTTCGATTCGATCGAGCTGGCCGCCCAGTGGCTGGCCGGGCCGGAGCAGGATCGCGCGCAGGCGATGGTGGACAAGCTGTTGCGCTGGCTGGCGGTGAACCCGCGCCGGCTGCTGGCGATCGAGCACGAGTTCACGGTGCGGCTGGAGGACGAGCGCAACCCGATTCAGCTGACCGGCCGGGTGGACCGGCTGGAGGTGGACGAGGCCGGCCGGCTCGTGGTGATCGATTTGAAGACCGGGAAGACGACCGCCGTGTCGTCCTCCGACGTGGCGGAAAATGCGCAGCTCGGCGGCTATCAGGCGGCGATCGGCGCCGGCGCGTTCGCGGAGTTCGGCACGGACAGCGGTGGCGCGGCGCTGGTGCAGCTGGGGCCGGGCAAGGACGCCCGGGAGCAGATGCAGGTGCCGTTGGCGGAGGCCACCGATCCGGCGTGGGCGGACGGTATGGTGCGCCGGACGGCGGCGGCGATGGCCGCGTCCACCTTCTCGGCGGTGGCGAACAGCCGGTGCCGGGTCTGCCCGGTACGAACCAGTTGCCCGATCTCCGGCAAGGGCCGGCAGGTCGTCGAGCCGAACGGACCGGATCAGGATCGATGACGCAGCCCACGTTGTTCGCCGAGGGCCCCCGGCCCCGCCGCCAGGCCCGGTCGGGTCCCCGGTTCACGCCGCGTGAGCTGGCCCGGCTGCTGCGGCTGCCGGATCCGACGTCCGAGCAGGAAGCGATCATCGCGGCGCCGGTGGAGCCCCTGCTCGTGGTGGCGGGCGCCGGCTCGGGCAAGACGGAGACGATGGCGTCGCGGGTGGTGTGGCTGGTGGCGAACGGCTACGCCCACCCGGGTGAGATCCTCGGTCTCACCTTCACCCGGAAGGCGGCGGGGGAGCTGGCGCACCGGGTCCGCACCAGGCTGGGCCAGCTGGGCCGCCGCCTGGGCCGGGACGAGGCGCTCGCCGGCGAGCCGACCATCTCGACCTATCACGCGTACGCCGCCCGGGTGGTGACCGAGCACGGCCTGCGCGCCGGGTTCGAGCCGTCCGCACGCCTGCTGACCGAGGCGGCCCGCTGGCAGATCGTCGACTCCCTGGTCCGCACCTACACGGGGGAGATGACCGGGCTGAACCGGGCGCCCGGCACGGTCACCGACGACGTGCTGGCGCTCTCCGCCGAGATGGCCGAACACCTGGTGGGCCCGGATGATCTGGCCGCCTGGACGGGCCGGTTCTTCGCCGACCTCCAGGAGTATCCGGGCCGGGTCTACAAGGACGTATCGGAGGCGCTGCGCCGCCAGCAGAACAGGCTCACCCTGCTGCCCCTGGTCCGCCTCTACGAGCAGCGCAAACTCGACCTGGAGGCGATGGACTTCGGCGACCAGATGGCCCGCGCCGCGCTGGTCGCCCGGGACCATCCGGAGGTCGGCGCGATCGAGCGAGGCAGGTTCCGGATCGTGCTGCTCGACGAGTATCAGGACACCAGCCACGCCCAGGTGACGATGCTGAACAACCTGTTCGGCGGCGGGCACCCGGTGACCGCGGTCGGTGACCCGTGCCAGTCGATCTACGGCTGGCGGGGCGCCTCGGCGGGGACGCTGGAGCGGTTCCCCGAGGAGTTCCGTGACTCGGCCGGACATCCGGCGTGGGTGCGCACGCTCACCCGGAGCTGGCGGAACCGTCCGGAGATCCTCCGGGTGGCGAACACGATCTCGGCGCCGCTGCGCGCACAGGTGCACCAGTTGCAGGCCGCGGACCGTACGGCGGAGGCGGTCGGCGGCCGGACGGTGACGTGCGCGCTGCTCCCGACGTACGCCGACGAGGCGAACTGGATCGCTGACTCGATGCTGACCGCCTGGCGCCTGGTCGCCGGGATGCCGGCGGCACCACCGGGGGAGATCCCGCTGGAGCGCCGTCCGACGAGCGCGGTCCTGGTCCGGGTCCGCAGCCAGATCCCGGTGATCGAGGAGGCGCTGCGGGCACGCGGCCTGCCGGTCGAGGTGGTCGGTCTGGGTGGGCTGCTGGACACTCCCGAGGTTCGCGACGTGGTGTGCACGCTGCGGGTGCTGGCCGACCCGACCGACGGCGCGTCGCTGTTGCGGTTGCTCACCGGGGCCCGCTGGCGGATCGGCCCGCGTGACCTGGTGGCTCTGCACCGGCGGTCGCGGGTGATCGCCAACGCCCGGGTGGCGTCGTCGGGCCGGACCGCCGCCGACCCGGAGCAGGTCAACACGGACCGGCTGGACGACGCGACCCTGGTCGAGGCGATGGCCGATCTGGGCGCGCCCCGCAACTACTCGCCGGAGGGCCATCGACGCCTGCAGGAGTTCGGCCGGGAGCTGGCCGCGCTGCGCCGCCGCCTGGACCAGCCGCTGCCCGACCTGCTCGCCGACATCGAACGCACCATCGGCCTGGACG
Organism: Actinoplanes philippinensis; assembly: GCF_900113015.1. Classification (GTDB taxonomy): domain Bacteria; phylum Actinomycetota; class Actinomycetes; order Mycobacteriales; family Micromonosporaceae; genus Actinoplanes; species Actinoplanes philippinensis. Next base: position 301,118 of record NZ_FONV01000011.1, on the reverse strand, counting down.
TCGAGGTGGCGGTGCGTGGCTGGGCGGCCGGGGACGCCGGTCTGGCCCGGGCGCACCTCGACGCGCTCGGCGAGGCGGCGACCCGCTACGGCGCCGAGAACGAGGCCGGCACGCTCGCCGGTTTCCTGGCGTTCCTGGCCGCGGCCGAGGAGGAGGAACGCGGCCTGGAGCCCGGCCAGGTCGACGTGGTCGAGGGCGCGGTCCAGATCCTGACCGCGCACGCCGCGAAGGGCCTGGAGTGGGACGTCGTGTCGGCGGCCGGCCTGTGCCGGGGCGTCTGGCCGGGTCTGGCCCGCTCGTCCGACCACTACCTGGGCGGCATCGGGGTGCTGCCGTTCCCGCTGCGCGGCGACTCGTCCGGCCTGCCCGACCTGGACCTGTCCGACGCCATGGAGCAGAAGGACGTGGCGGCCGCCGTGACCGCTTTCGGTGGTTCCTGGCGGGAGCACGACGAACGGGAGGAGCGCCGCCTGGCCTATGTCGCGGTGACCCGCCCGCGCCGGCTGCTGCTCTGCTCCGGCTACTGGTGGGGCGACGGCGTGAAGCGGCCCCGCGGCCCGTCGGTCTTCCTCGACGAGATCCGTCAGACCTGCGCGGACGGCGCCGGGGTGGTCGACGTGTGGACGCCCGAGCCGGCGCCGGGCGACTCGAATCCCAGCGATCAGGTGGTGGCGACCGCCGAGTGGCCGGCCGACCCGCTGGGCCTGCGCCGCCCGGCGATGGCCGCGGCCGCGGACCTGATCCGCCGCATGATCGAGAATCCGGAGGCGTCCGCCGCGGAGGCCTTCGCCGACCTGGCTGCCGCGGATCCGCAGGTGGCAGCCAGGGCGGGCCTGGCGGCCGATCTGGTCGGCCTGGCCGGTCCGGGCGAGGTCCCGGACGGTGCAGGTTGGTCAAGATCCACCACAGGGGTACGGCACACCGACCCGTTCCGGCCTTTTCCCGCCGGCCCCCCGGTCCCGTCCCACCCCCCGATCCCGCGCCAGGCCGGCCCGCACGCCGCCCCGGGCGGGACCGATTCTGATCAGCCGTCCCGTCCCGAAGCGCGGACGGCGCCGGATCGGGCTGCCGTGCTGGCCGCGGCCGAGGCGGCGGATCGGGCGGCGGAGTCCGAGGACCCCGACATCGCCCGCTGGCGGCGCGAGGCGACACTGCTGCTGGCCGAACGGGAGGAACGCGCCCGCAAGGACGGCCCGATCGAGGTCACAGTGCCCGCCCACCTGTCGGTCTCGCAGCTGGTGGTGCTGCGCCGTGACCCGCAGTCCCTGGCCCGGTCGCTGCGCCGTCCGCTGCCGCACCGCCCGGCCCCCCAGGCGCGCCGGGGCACCGCCTTCCACGCGTGGCTGGAGCAGCGGTTCGGCGCGGTCCGGCTGCTCGACATCGACGACCTGCCGGGAGCGGCGGACGAGGGCGCGGCCGACGACGAGGAGCTGGCGGCGCTGCAGGAGGCGTTCCTGACCGGCGAGTGGGCCGAGCGGACGCCGATCGAGGTGGAGGTGCCGTTCGCCACGACGGTGGCCGGGGTGGTGGTGCGGGGGCGGATGGACGCGGTCTACGCCGACCCGGACGGCCGCTTCGACGTGATCGACTGGAAGACCGGCCGCCGCCCGTCCGGTGCGGAGGCGGAGGCGGCGGCGGTTCAGCTCTCGGCGTACCGGATCGCCTGGGCGTCGCTGGCCGGGGTGCCGGTGCGCAAGGTCCGGGCCGGCTTCCACTATGTCCGCGAGCAGGTCACGGTCCGCCCGGCCGACCTGATGGACACCGCCGAGCTGGCCGCCCTGATCGAGGAGATCCCACCCGCCGAGCACTGAGGATCACCCCCGTGTGGCTCTCGCCGGTGTCTCACGGGCTCCGGCGGGAGCCACACCGGACGAGCGTGCCGGAGGATCGGGGATGGCTCTCACCGGGGCGGTAAGGCGCCGCTGAGAGCCTTCCGGGGGTCGTCGGGGGCGATGAGACACCCGAACTCCTGTCAGCGGGTGGCGGTCAGGAGGTGGGTCAGAGCGGCGGCGTAGGCCTCCTCGGCGGTGGCCGCGGTGAACTCGTGCTCGCGGCCGAGCAGCTTCGTCCGTACCGTATGGGTGTCTTGATCTTGATGAAGTGACCGGAACGTTCCGCCGAGCAGTTCGCGCAGCTGGTCCTCGCGGGGCAGCCACAGTGCCTCGTCCAGATCGACGTCGTCGAGCGCCCACTCGGTGGTGCCGTTGAAGCCGATGATTCGCCCCTCCGGGCGATCGTGGACCTGGATCGTCATGTTGCTGAGCACGAAGACCTCCTCGTCCAGGTCTCGGTCCGGTATGGCGAAACGGTCGCCGAGCTGCGGCTTCCATGCCAGTCCCGCGGCTTTGAGCTGCCATGCCAGTTCTACGCCGAGCACGTCCCGGCCTCCCTCCCCGTGCTAGGCTCCTCAGCGTTGTCAGTTTGGTTCCCAAGTACTCAGGAGCGCCTGTGGGGAAGTCTGCCCCAGGCGCTCTTTGTCGTAACCCGGGTTTCTCCGGTCGGGCGATCAGTACGGCGACACGAGACCCACAGAATGCGGGTCTTATTACCTCGCTCCCGTCCATAATGGCCAGGAGCGATCGATCGTCGAGGAGACGAGCATGGTTACCGGTGTTGTGAAGTGGTTCAACGCGGACAAGGGCTTCGGGTTCATCACCCCGGACGACGGCGGCGCCGACGTCTTCGCCCACTTCTCTGCGATCCAGATGTCCGGCTACCGGGCCCTGGAGGAGAACCAGCGGGTTGAGTTCGAGGTGACCCAGGGCCAGAAGGGCCCGCAGGCCGCCAACATCCGGGCCCTCTGATTCACCTCTGAGTTTCGGCCGCCTTACGCGGCCGGGCAGCTGGGAAGATGACCGTGGGGAGTTCGGGCGCATCACGCGTCCGGACTCCCCACTGTCGCTTCCTGCCGCCGTGCGAAGGCGCCAGGAAGACGAAAAGGCCCCCCGCGCGCGGCGGCCGCCAGGAAGGCGAGAAGCCCTCGGCTCGCGGAGGCTGCCAGGAAGGCGAGAAGCCTCCGGCATGCCGGAGGGCCGCCAGACAGACGAAAGGCCCCCGGCGCGCCGGAGGCCTCAGGTGATCGGTATCGGTCAGACGGAAGCGGCTTTGGGCAGCGGCGCGGTGCCGCCGAGGTGCGCCGGGAGCCACCAGCGGTCGTCCGGCCCGGCCGGCTGGTCGGGGTAGGCCCGCTGAACCGCGTCGAGCAGCACGCTCAGCCGCTCCTTCAGCGTCGCCGTGATCGACTCCGGCGTCGCGTCCCCGGCGACCGGGATCGCCTCGCCGATCTTGATGATGACCGGCACGTGACGCTTGGTCAGCTCCTTCTTGCGTCCCTTGGTCCACAGCCGGTGCGGCCCCCAGACGGCCATCGGGATCAGCGGGACCGCGGCCTCCTGGGCCATCCGGGCCGCGCCCGATTTCAGAGCCTTGATGGTGAACGACTCGCTGATCGTCGCCTCCGGGGAAGACGCCGACGATCTCGCCGTTCTTCAGGGAGTCGATGGCGTGCTTGAAGGCGGCGGTGCCGGCCTTGCGGTCGACCGGGATGTGCCGCATGCCGCGCATCAGCGGGCCACTGATCTTGTGGTCGAAGACCTGCTTCTTCGCCATGAAGCGGACCAGGCGCTTGGCCGGCTGCGCGCCGTAGCCGCAGTAGATGAAGTCCAGGTAGCTGGAGTGGTTGCTGGCGAGCACGGCTCCGCCGGTCGCGGGGATGTGCTCGGCGCCCTCGATGACGATCTTGTTGTCGAGCACGCGGAACATCGTCTTTGCCAGGGCGACGACCGGGGGATACACCAGTTCCATGGCAGCACGGTAACCGAAGTTTCTGGGAACGGCGCGAGTCGGATGCACAATTCCGGCAGGCTTACCGGCCCGTGGGACGGCGTGGGAGCCGCGCCGGTCACAGCGCTCGTGGTGTTCACTGGTGTGCATGTCCGAGCCGCAGCCGCCGATGTCCGCCTGGGAGCGGCCGGGCGGGCCGTGGTCGTCGGGGATGGTGACCGGTCATCGCGTACCCGGGCCGGGTCCGGAGCCCGAGACGCCGCCGGAGCCGCCCCGCCCGGAGGGACCCGAGCGGCGCCGGCGGCAGTTGATGATCTTCGGTGGGGTGGCCGGCGTGATCCTCGCGGCCGGCCTGGTGATCCTGCTCGTGGTGATCTTCGGCGGGGACGGTGATCCGTTCGGGGAGAAGGCGGCGGCGCCCGCCGATCTGCGGCCCCCGCTGGCGCAGGCCTGCCCGGCGCCCACTGTCTCGCCCGGCGGCGCGACGCCCGCCGCGCCGAGCGCTCCGGCGGCGCCGGCCGACGGCGAGCGCACCGTCGATCCGAACGCGGGGATCAGCTACAAGAGGTACGGCGCGCCCTGGGTCCCGTGGACCGAGGTGTGGAACGCGGGCACCCTGCAGGTGCCGTACCGGGTCGGGCAGCACTTCGTCACCGAGGTCTACCAGGGTGGGCAGTATCACGCATCGATCCTGTCGGCGGCGGTCCCGGCGGCCGACAACGACGCCGTGACGCTCGACCTGGAGTGTGTGGGCCGGCAGGTCGCGGCGGACGTGCGCGCCGAGTACTACCCCCAGCCGAACAGCATGGAGCCGATCCGCGACGAGGTGACGACACTCGGCGGGCGGCCGGCCTGGGTGAGCGAGTTCCGGCTCAGCTTCCGGGAACCGGGTCTGACCGCCACCTCGGAGCTCTCCGCGGTGGCGGTCATCGACGTCGGCAAACCGACGGCCGCGATCCTCTACGTCTCGGTCCCCGACACCCACCGTCAGTTCGACTACGTGGTCGACGAGGTTCTCGACTCGGTGCGGCCGGCCTAGCTCGCGGTCAGGCCCCAGCGCTTGCGGAGGGCGCCGTCGGCCGCGTTGAAGAACTGGTCGACCAGGATGCCGATGATCAAAACCACGATGATGTACGCGATGACGGCCACCGCGTCGTTCAGGTCACGGGCGGTCTGCATCCGGACGCCGATGGACACCGTGCCCGGCACGATGACCAGCAGCTCACCCGCCATCAGGCTGCGCCAGGAGAACGCCCAGCCCTGCTTGAGCCCGGAGACGAAGGACGGCAGCGACGCGGGCAGGATCAGGTGCCGGTATTTCGCGATGCCCCGCATGCCCATCACCTGGCCCACCCGCAGCCACGTCCGCGGCACGTAGTCGATGCCGCTGATCAGGCCGTTCGCCACCGACGGCGCGGCCCCGATGACGACCACGAAGAGGATCGCCTCCTCGCCGAGCTGGAAGAGCAGGATGGCGAGCGGGAACCACATGATCGACGGCATGGTCTGCAGGCCGGTGATCAGTGAGCCGATCGCGGCGCGCAGCGGCTTGAACTGCGAGACCAGCGCACCGAGCAGCGTGCCGATCGCCACGGCCAGCGCGAACCCGGTGAGCGCCCGGGTCATGGTCAGCTGGACGCCGTCCCAGAACTTCGGCTCGGTGATCAGCTCACCCAGTTCGGCGAACACGTCGGCCGGCGGCGGCAGGACGTACGGCTTGCGCCAGCCGGACAGGAAGACCAGCTGCCACGCTCCCACGACGATCGCGATCGCCAGCAGTTTCGGCCAGGTGCTCGCCCAGATCCGCTTGCCGAGGGCGCCCTTGTCGGTCTTGGGCGCGAGTTCGAGGGCGTCGAGGCCGCTGACCCGGTCGGCGGCAACATCCGATCGATCGGAGGGCGCCAGGTTGGTCACAGCGTCACCCTGTGGGGCGCCGTCGGTTGACGTGTCAGTTGGCATGACGGGCGACCTCCGCGCGGAGCCGGTCGGTGATCTCGGCGGCCTGGCCGGAGACCTCGGGGGAGTCGATGCGCCGCGGGCGGGCGTGATCGATCTTGAAGTCCTCGATGACGCGCCCGGGGCGGCTGCTCAGCAGGACCACCCGGTCGCCGAGACGGACCGCCTCGCGCACGTTGTGGGTGACGAAGAGAACGGTGAGCTCCTGCTCGCGCCAGATCCGCTCCAGCTCGTCGTGCAGGATGTCGCGGGTCATCGCGTCGAGCGCGCCGAACGGCTCGTCCATCAGCAGGACGTCGGCGTTCTGGGCGAGCGCCCGGGCCAGCGCGACCCGCTGCCGCATGCCGCCGGAGAGCTCGTGCGGCCGCTTCCCTCCGAAACCGCCCAGCCGGACGATCTCGAGCAGCTCCTGGGCGCGCTTCTTCCGGTCGGCGCGGCCCACCCCCTGCAGTTTCAGCGGCAGCTCGACGTTGGCGGCGACCGAGAGCCAGGGGAAGAGGGCGGCCTCCTGGAACATCAGCGCGACATGCTTCCCGCTGATGTCCAGGGTGCCGCTGGTGATCTCGTCGAGGCCGGCGACCAGCGAGAGCAGGGTGCTCTTGCCGCAGCCGGAGGCGCCGAGGAGGCAGACGAACTCGCCCTTGTCGACGTCGAGGGAGATGTGGTCGAGGGCGAGCAGGGCATTGCTTCCCGCACCGTACTGCTTGGTCACATCGTCGATCCGGACAACCGTGCTCATACTCGCCCTCCCTTGAGGTTCAGATCTTTGCGATGAGAGGCCGGATCAGGCCGCGGCGTCGCTGACCTCGGCCTGGCCGTCCGCCTTCAGCAGCTCGTTCAGCAGGGTGATGTCGTAGATGCCCTTGAGGTCCACCGGGTCGAGCAGGCCGACCTCCTCGGCGTGCTTCGCGCTGGTGAAGAGCGAGGACGCGATCGGGTCGTAGGTGAACTTCAGGTTCGCGAACGCGGCGGTGAGGATCTCGTCCTTCAGCGGCTTGCTGGTGAGAGCCTCGATCTGGGCGTTCGCGGCCTTCTGCGCGTCGGCGTTGTTGTCCTTGATGTACTTGACCGCCGCGATGTGGCCCTGGAGCAGCTTCTTGACCGTGCCCGGGTACTTCTTCAGGAAGTCCTGGCTGACGATCAGGTGGGTGGTGACGAACTCCTGGTTCGGCCACAGCGTCTTCTCGTCGACCAGGACCTTGCCCTTGGACTCGAGGATCAGCTTGCTGTAGTTGGGCTCCGGCACCCAGGCGCCGTCGATGGTGCCCTGCGCGAAGGCCTGGACCGCGGTCGCGTTGTCCTGCGGCAGGATCGAGACGTCGCCGCCGCCGCTGGTGTCGGCGTTCAGGTTGTTCGACTTCAGCCAGGCGCGCAGCGCGACGTCCTGGGTGTTGCCCAGCTGCGGGGTGGCGATCTTCTTGCCCTTGAGGTCGGCCGGGGTGTTGATGCCCTCGCGGACGACCAGGCCGGCGCCGCCCGAGGTGCTGCCCGCGATGATCTTCAGCGCGGTGCCCTTGGACTTGGACCAGCCGTTGATCGCAGGGTTCGGGCCGATGTAGGTGGCGTCGATCGCGCCGGAGAGCAGCGCCTCGATCGCGGCCGGGCCGGCGTTGAAGGTGGTCGCCTCCAGCTTGGTGCTGCCCAGTTTCTCTTCGAAGATCTTCTTGTTCACGCCGACCAGGGCCGGGGCGTGGGTGATGTTGGGGAAGTAGCCCAGCTTGATGGCGGGGGCCTCGGCGGCGTTGCCCGCGGCGGCCTCGGCGGCGGTCTTCTCTTCTTCCTTGGAACCGCAGGCGGCCAGCGCGGTCGTGGCCACCAGGGCGGCCGATGCAAGGGCCAGCGCACGTATGGTGCGGGAGCTCATGCTCACTCCTAATTCCGTTTCACTGAGATGCTGGAGAGTTCGGCCAGGGTCTTGTGGTCGACGACACCCTCGATGGCCGCCTCGACGGCGATCCACACGTCGTGCAGCGCCGTCGCCGCACCGTGGTAGGTCGCCGTGGACGTGGGCAGCCCCCGGACCGTGGTGAGGGCACCCCCGACGGCGCGAACCACATCGCCGACGGTGATCTCCTCGGCCGGGCGGGCCAAGGCGTATCCGCCGTCCACACCACGGTGGCTGTGCAACAGCCCCGCGCGGCGCAGATCGAGCAGGATTCCCTGCAGAAAGCTGAGCGGGATGTCCTGGACGGCGGCCAGTCCGGCCGCCTTGACCAGGCGTGGGTGCTCGGCGGTGACCGCCAGCATCGCGCGTACGGCGTAGTCCGTGCGAGCCGAGACGTACACGCCGCGCTCCCCTCCCGCCAATACTTCGGTTAACCTATCTGTTGGATGGGAATACTGGACCATGTGGGTTTGGTGCGTCAAGCGGGAGTCGCGGAGCGGGAAACCGGCATCCAGGGCATTTTCGGGGTGTATCGTGCCGGATTTCCATCGGTGGGGTGACAGGGATGGCGGTGACACGCCACATCCGGTCCGATTCGCGGCGGAAGATCGGGAACGGATATTGATGTATTTACGCGGCGTCGCCGTTCGGCTACGCAGAAGTGTCCGCTAGATTCGTAGCGTGGCGCCCAAAATCAAGATCCCCGCGACGAAATACCCGGTCGAGCGGTTCACGCTCGGCAACGGTCTGCGCGTGGTCCTCTCCCCGGATCGCAGCGCCCCGGTGGTCGGTGTGGCCGTCGTCTACGACGTCGGCATCCGCAGCGAGCCGGAGGGCCGTACCGGTTTCGCCCACCTCTTCGAGCACCTGATGTTCCAGGGCTCGGAAAACCTGGAGAAGCTGGCGCACTTCCGCCACGTGCAGGGCGCGGGCGGCAGTTTCAACGGCTCCACCCACCTCGACTACACCGACTACTTCGAGGTGCTCCCGACCGGTGGCCTGGAGCGTGCGCTGTTCCTCGAGGCCGACCGGATGCGTGGTCCCCGGCTCACCGAGGAGAACCTGCGCAATCAGGTCGACGTGGTCAAGGAGGAGATCCGGGTCAACGTGCTGAACCGGCCGTACGGCGGGTTCCCGTGGCTGAAACTGCCACCGGTGATGTTCGGCACCTTCGCGAACGCGCACGACGGCTACGGGTCGTTCGAGGATCTGGAGAGCGCCACCGTCGAGGACGCGCAGGGCTTCTTCGACAGGTATTACGCCTGTGGCAACGCGGTGCTCTCGGTCGCCGGCGACTTCGACGTGGCCGAGGCGACCGCGATGATCGAGCGGCACTTCGGCGACGTCCCGGCCCGCCCGGCCCCGCAGCTGCCCGACTTCGACGAGCCCGACCTGAGCGGGGAGCGCCGCGAGTCGTACACCGATCGCATCGCCCCGCTGCCGGCCGTGGCCGCCGGATGGCGCGTGCCCGACCCGATCGGCACCTTCGAGGACTACCTGCCCTACGTGGTGCTCGCCGAGGTGCTCACCGACGGTGACGCGTCCCGGCTGGTCGAGCGCCTGGTCCAGCGCGACCGCACGGCCACCACCCTGGGCGGCTACATCGGCTTCATGGGCGACGAGTATCTGGTGCGCAACCCGACCGCGCTGCTTCTGCAGGCCCACATGCCCCCGGGCGGCGACGCCGACAAGGTGCTGCGCACCATCGACGAGGAGCTGGACCGGCTGGCCGCCGACGGCCTCAAGCCCGGCGAGCTGGACCGCACCCAGGCGCGGATGGCGACCCGCTCCCTGCACGGCACCGACGACGTGCTCGGCCGGGCCCAGCCGATGGCCGTCCTGGAGCTGCAGCGCGGCCGCCCCGGCCTGCTCAACGACCTGCCGAAGCTGATCAGCGAGGTGCGCGAGGAGCAGATCGTCGCCGCCGCGGCCACCCTGCGGCCGGAGCGCCGCGCCTCCGTCGAAGTGATCCCGGGAGCCTCCTCGTGACCAAGACCCTGCCCGACCTGGTGCCGGACGCCGAGCTGAACCTGCCGCGGGAGCGCGAGCGCACTCTGCCCAACGGTCTCACCGTGATCGCCATCCGGCGGTCCGCGGTGCCCCTGGTCGAGGTGCGGCTGCGGATCCCGTTCGGGCGGGCCCCGCTGGCCCCGGCCACCCTGCTCTCGCAGGCCCTCTTCACCGGCACCAGCGCCATGAACAGCATCGACATCGCCGCCGAGCTGCAGGCCGTCGGCGGCGGCCTGTCCGCCGGCCTCGACCCGGACCGGCTGCTGATCAGCGGCAACGCGCTCGCCGACGGTCTCGACCGGACGCTGGAGCTGCTCGCCTCGGTGCTGACCGACGCCACCTACCCGGTGGAGGAGGTGTCCACCGAGCGGGACCGGCTCGTCGACCACATCCAGGTCGCCCTCAGCCAGCCGGCGCACCTGGCCCGGGTGGCACTGCTCAAGCGGATGTACGGCACTCACCCGTACGCGGTGCAGACCCCGGAGCCCGACGAGATCCGGGCGTTGTCCCCCGAGCCGTTGCGCGACCTGCACGCCGCCCGGGTCCGTCCCGACGGCGCCGTGCTCGTGCTGGTCGGCGACATCGACCCGGACCAGGCCATCGACACCGCGGAGAAGATCCTCGGCGGCTGGTCGGGCAGCGCCGCCGACGGCAGCCTGCCGCCCACCCCGGCGCTGGAGACCGGCCCGCTGCTGCTCGTCGACCGGCCCGGCTCGGTGCAGTCGTCGCTGCGGCTCGCGCTGCCCGCGCTGACCCGTACCGATCCCGACTACGCCCCGCTCTACCTGGCGAACCTGGTGTTCGGCGGCTACTTCTCCTCCCGGTGGACCGAGAACATCCGGGAGGACAAGGGCTACACCTACGGGTCGTACTCGTCGATCGACCACTACGTCGCCGGTTCCGCCCTGGTCGCCGCCGCCGAGGTGGCCACCGAGGTGACCGGCCCGTCGCTGCTGGAGACGGTCTACGAGCTGGGCCGCATCGCCAGCCTCCCGCCCGGTGAGGAGGAGCTGGAGCAGGCCCGGCGGTATGCGCTCGGCACGCTCCGCCTCGGCATGTCCACCCAGGCCGGGCTCGCCGCTCTCGCCGGGATGTACGCCGGCTTCGGGCTCCGTCTCGACCACCTGCGGGAGTATTCCGCGGCGCTGTCCGCGGCCACCCGCGAGGAGGTCGCCGCCGCGGCCGCGAAGTATCTGGCCCCGTCCCGGGCGGTGACAGTGGTCCTCGGTGACGCCGAGAAGATCGAGTCGCAGTTGTCCGCCCTGACCGTCGTGGAGCGCAGCGCAGCGTGATCAGCTCCGAGAAGCCGAGTGGTCCTCCGCTCGCCCGTACCACCCTCGACCGTGCGGCCGAGCACCGCCGGGACGAGGAATGGCTCGCCGCCGCCTGGGATCGCGGCCAGGTCCTCGTCGTGGACCTGGCCAAGGGCGGCCGGGCCCTGGTCACCGACCGTCCCGACGGCGGCGCCGCCCTGACCCTGGTGCCGTCGTCGGCGGCGCCGGAGGCGGAGCGCTGGTTCCTCGGCGTCGGCCCGGACGGCACCCCGTACTGGGCCGTCGACGCCCCGCTGGAGACCCGGAACGGGGTCCGCGCGACCGGGCTGCGCGAGTCCGGGCACCTGCTCGACGATCTCGGCACCGGCCTGCTCACCACGGCGGTCGCGCTGGGCAACTGGCACCGCAGCCACCGCTACTCTCCGCGTACCGGGAAGCCGACCGAGGTGGTGGAGGCCGGCTGGGCGCGGGTCGACCCGGACGGCGTCATGATGTGGCCGCGGACCGACCCCGCGATGATCATCCTGGTGCATGACGGGGTGCCCGGCCCGCTCGGCCGCTGCCTGCTCGGCCACAACGCGGCCTGGCCGCCCCGGCCGGACGGGGGCCGGCGGTTCTCCTGCCTGGCCGGGTTCGTCGAGGCGGGCGAGTCGGCCGAGGCGGCGGTCGCCCGTGAGGTCTACGAGGAGGTGGGTATCGGCCTCTCCGAGATCCGGTACGAAGGGAGCCAGTCGTGGCCGTACCCCGGCTCGTTGATGCTCGGTTTTCACGGGATCGCCGATCCGGCTGAGCCGCTGACCCTGGACCCGGAGGAAATCGACGAGGCGCACTGGTTCACCAGGGAGGACGTCGGGAAGATGTTTTCCGGTGAGGGTTCGCAGTCGATTCCGATGAGTTCTTCGATCGCCTTCTATTTAATTGAGAAATGGCTGCTCGAGGATTCAGAAAATATTTCTGGTTAGTGGCAACCCGGCGGAGGTCTCATCGCGTCTTCCTTGCAAAAGACGAGAGGGGAACCGATGACTCAGGTGGAGGCGCCGGCGTGGACGCCGATGACCGCCGAGGAGCGGGAGGCGTTCGACCGGGACGGCTACATCGTCGTGCCGTCGGTGCTCAGCGAGAGCGAGATCGCGGTCGGTCGCGCCGCGATCCTGGGGTATTACGAGAAGCAGAAGTCCGAGGGCAGGCTGAGCGCGACCGGTGCCCTGCACCAGCTGTCGCCGATCGCGCACGTGCCCGAGCTGGCCTTCCTGATCGACCACCCCAAGGCTTTCAAGTACATCTGGTCGCTGCTCGGGTGGAACCTGCACATCTACCACTCGCACATCGACGTCCACCCGCAGCTGCACGAGAAGCAGAAGGAATGGTGGCACTGGCACCAGGACGGCGGCCGGCAGAACCGGGAGATCGAGACCGACCCGCGGCCGATGCTGTCGGTCAAGCTGGCGTACTGGTTCTCCGACGTGAGCGAGACCGGCCGGGGCAACTTCACCGTGCTGCCCGGCAGCCACAAGACCAACTGGCTGCCCGGCCCGCCGAGCCGCGGCGTCCCGTGGCCGCAGCCCGATGGCGCGACCCAGATCACGGCCAACGCGGGCGACCTGGTCGTCTTCGACCGGCGCATCTGGCACGCCCGGTCGGACAACTACTCCGACATCACCCGCGTCGGCGCGTTCTTCGGTTACACCCCGCGCTGGATCGCCATGCGTGACGAAAACGCCGACCTGCCGAACCGGCCGGAGTGGGCGGGCCTCAACGAGGTGCAGAAGCAGTTGCTCGGCGGATTCGGCAACGGTGACGGCGACCACCACTGGGGTCACTACCCGGAGACCACGCCGCTCTACGGGGCGCTCAAGGAGCGGGGCCTGCTCGACTCGAGCATCCCGGCGCTGATTCCGTAACGGTTCCGGGAGGGGCCGTGGCCCCTCCCGGAGATCATGCCGCGATCGCGGCGAGGTGCTGCTTGACCTGGACGATCGACGGGTTCGTCAGCGCCGAGCCGTCCGAGAACTTCAGGGTCGGCACCGTCTGGTTCCCGCCGTTCACGCTGCGCACGAACGCGGCCGAGGCCTCGTCCTGCTCGATGTCGACGACGTCGTAGGCGATGCCCTCCCGGTCGAGCTGCGACTTGAGGCGGTGGCAGTACCCACACCAGGACGTCGAGTACATGGTCAGCATCGGTCAGGGCTCCTTCGATACAGGTCACACGGCGGTGCGGCTGATAGGCACAACACCCCGCCGGGGTGTCATGATTCCCTACCGTGCGGACTGAAGGAGTGCTGGCCGGGCTCGACCCCGATCAGCGTACGGCGGTGACCGCGCCCGCCGGTCCGGTCTGCATCCTGGCCGGCGCCGGCACGGGCAAGACGCGCGCGGTCACCCACCGGATCGCGTATCGGACGATGTCCGGCGAGATCAGCCCCCGGCACGTGCTGGCGGTCACCTTCACGGCGCGAGCCGCCGCCGAGATGCGGGCCCGGCTCGGCGCGCTCGGCGCGGGCGGGGTGCAGGCCCGCACTTTCCACGCCGCCGCGCTGCGCCAGGTGCGCTATTTCGCCCCGCGCCTGCTCGAGGGCCGGCAGATGCCCGAGTTGGTGGAGAGCAAGGCCCGGCTGGTCGGCCTGGCGGCGGCCCGGGCCGGGGTCCGCGCCGACCGGACGGCCGCCCGCGACCTGGCCGGTGAGATCGAGTGGGCCAAGTCGTCCCTGGTCGAGCCGGGGGAGTATGCGGTGGCCGCGGCCAAGGCGCTGCGCGAGCCGCCGTACGAGCCGGCCCGGGTGGCCGAGGTGTTCGCCGCCTACGAGCAGCTCAAACGCCGGCAGGGCGTGATCGACTTCGAGGACCTGCTGCGCGCCGCGGTCTGGGGCATCGAGGAGCACCAGGACGTCGCCGACCAGATCCGCGCCCAGTACCGGCATTTCGTCGTCGACGAGTACCAGGACGTCAACCCGTTGCAGCAGCGGCTGCTGGACGCCTGGCTGGGCGGCCGGGACGACGTGACGGTGGTCGGCGACGCGAGCCAGACGATCTACTCGTTCACCGGCGCCACCTCGGCGTACCTCATCGATTTTCCCCGGCAGCGCCGCGGCGCCGTGGTGGTCCGGCTGGTCCGCGACTACCGCTCCACGCCGCAGGTGGTGGGCCTCGCCAACGCGGTGATCCGGCAGGCCCGCGGCACCGAGGCGAAACTGCGGCTGGAGCTGGTCGGTCAGCGGCCGCCCGGGCCCGAGCCGGAACTCAAGATCTTCCCGGACGAGCACGGCGAGGCGATAGCGGTGGCCCGCCGCTGCCGGGAGCTGATCGCGGCCGGCACTCCGGCGAGCGAGATCGCGGTCCTCTTCCGGACCAACGCGCAGTCGGAGACGTACGAGGAGGCGCTCGCCGACGCGGAGGTGCCCTACGTGGTCCGGGGCGCCGAGCGGTTCTTCGAGCGGGCCGAGGTGCGGCAGGCCATGATCGCGCTGCGAGCCGCCGTCCGGTCGATCCCGGGGGAGACGCCGCTCGTCGAGGCGGTCGTGGAGGCACTGGCGGCGACCGGGTGGAACCGGCATCATCCGCCACCCGGCGGCGCCGCACGCGAGCAGTGGGAGGCGCTGGCGGCCCTGGTGGCGCTCGCCGAGGAGTATGCGGCGTCGCCGGAGATCCTGCCGATCGGCGAGGCCGGGCGGGTTCAGCGGGAGGTCACGCTCGCGGCCTTCAACGACGAACTCGCCCGCCGTGCCGAGCAGCAGCACGCACCGACTGTGTCCGGAGTCACTCTGGCTTCGTTGCACTCGGCCAAAGGCCTCGAATGGGACGCGGTGTTCCTGGTGGGCCTCGCCGACGGCACTCTTCCGACGACGTACGCGAAGACGGCCGAACAATTGGAGGAGGAGCGCCGTCTGCTCTACGTCGGGGTGACCCGCGCCCGGCACGTGCTCTGGCTGTCGTACGGCCAATCGCGCTCCCCGGGCGGCCGGACCCGACGCCCGTGCCGGTTCCTTCCGCAGCTCACCCGTGGTGGCGCGGCCGAAACGCGGACCACCGAGCCGGGGCGGAAACCGGAGCGCAGGCGTCCTCAGGTGTCCTCCTGCCGGATCTGCGGCGCCACTCTGCTGGCCGGCGCCGACCGCAAGCTGGGCCGTTGCCCGACCTGTCCGTCCGACCTGGACGAGGACCTCCACGAGCGCCTCCTGGCGTGGCGCGCGAGCACCGCCGCACAGCTCAAAGTCCCTGCTTACGTGGTGTTCACGGATGCCACGTTGGTGGCCGTCGCGGAGCGCCGTCCGGCGGATCCGGCGCAGTTGCTCGCGATCGCCGGGATCGGCCCCCGCAAGCTGGGCCAGTACGGCGACGCGGTCTTCGCTCTGGTGGCCGGAGCGAGCCCAGATGATCTTGCGCCGAAAAACTTTGAAAACTAGTCCGTTAATTCGTTTGCCCTCTCGTGTAGGGCAGGCATAGCCTCAGGACACACCTTGGCGAGCAGTGGGTTCGCCGGGGTTCGACTACGAGTGCAACGCAATGGAGGAGGTGGCCACGATGAAGCTCGACATGCTGATGCACGCTCCGTCGATGCCGCTGAACCCTGCCTGCGCTCTGCCCGCCCTGCTGCCCGCCACCGCCGCCCCGGCGTGGATGGCCGCTGAGCGGACCCAGGTTGAGCTCGTCCGGGCCCTGCCGACCGCGGCAAGGCTCGTCCCGGCTCCGCGGGTGCACCAGGTCCCGGCCCAGGCCGAGTTGGGCAAATCGGCCCTGGTGCGCGTCGAGGGAAACAAGGGGAC
Organism: Actinoplanes philippinensis; assembly: GCF_900113015.1. Classification (GTDB taxonomy): domain Bacteria; phylum Actinomycetota; class Actinomycetes; order Mycobacteriales; family Micromonosporaceae; genus Actinoplanes; species Actinoplanes philippinensis. Next base: position 285,450 of record NZ_FONV01000011.1, on the reverse strand, counting down.
CACTGGCTTCAAGGGCAGCAACATCACCATCTCCAGCAAGCGCTACACGGATGGTGGCAGCGGTGTCCCGCCTCGAGGAAGGCCGGTCTGACAAACAGACCACCGGCTCACCTCGAGGCCGCGGAACCCCTAACCGGGATCCGCGGCCTCAAATTTTTTGCCGGCACACCAGCCGGTTGTAGGACCTGGAAACGCGATCCAGAAGATCGAGAAGAAGAGAGAGGTGACCGGGCTTTATGAGTCTGGCGCTGGCCCCGATCGACATGACCGTCGACCTCGAGGCAAACCTGCCCTGTCGGAAGTTCGACCCGGACATGTGGTTCTCCGACTCCCCGGCCCAGCTGGAGCTGGCCAAGTCGCTCTGCGGGGACTGCCCGCTGCGCGCCGAGTGCCTGGCCGGTGCGGTCGACCGTGCGGAGCCCTGGGGTGTCTGGGGTGGCGAGATCTTCGAGCGTGGCGCTGTCGTCCCGCGCAAGCGGCCCCGTGGCCGTCCGCGTAAGGCCGACGTCGCTCGCGACGCCGAGCTGGCTGTCGAGGTGGAGGAGCGCCTCGCCGCCAACGGTCTCGACACTCGCAGCTCGGTTCGACTGGCTGCATGAGATGACCACCCTCCCCGTGACCGAGATCGAGATCCGAAAGCCGAGAACCGAGATGACTTCGAACGGAGACACCAAGATGAGACTCATCCAAGAAGCGTTGTCGAGGGCCCGAATGCCTCGGCCTCAGCGTGACCGTGCACCTGAGGCTTACCGCTCCGCCCGCCGCATCACGATGGACGCCCGCAGCCGGACGTCCCGTGAGCTCGGCGCCGGACTCTGACAACCGTCAACGATGAGAAACGGCCCGTCCGCCGATGCGGACGGGCCGTTCCCGTTGTCCTAGTTGTAGGGTGCGCCGGAGCTCAATACCGGCCTCGGCAGGTCGAAGTCGCAGTGAATGGTGACCAGCGTGCGGTCGAGATCCGCCTCGGCGGGGATGTCGGTCTGCGTCATCGCAGCTCGCTGGCCGTCGTGATGCCCGGTCGCGCAGACGTCGAGTGGCGGCGAGTTGTCCAGGCTGCCGCCGATCACCCGATCGCTGCTGTCCCGGAACACCAGGGACACCCCGCGTGACTTCAGATCAGCGCAGTTCTCGGAGTCGGCGCTGAACGACACCTCACCCTGGCCGTCGATCGTTCGCCGGCCCGAGCCTTTCGTCATCGTGGCGGTGACGCGGCCCAGCCCGGTGGAACCGTCGCCGCGGCTCAGCCAGCTCGCGCCCCGGAGGGTGACGGCGAGGGAGTCGATGGTGCTCTCGGTCCCGGGCCGGAGCAGGTTGGCGTTACCGACGGCAACGGTGGCGCCGGGGCCGATCAGCGGGATCACCTGGGTTCGGAGCGGCTGGTCGTCGTCAGCGATGACGGTACGGCCGGCGGCATCGAGTGCGTCGAAGGTCACCAGGGTCCGGTAAGCGACCCGCTCAGTCTCGTTACGCAGGACAACGCCCATGCTGACCTTGGGGTCGTTGGAGCCGACCACAGTGTGTCCCGCCTCGATGATCCGGATCCCGGAGGTCGGCTCGGCCGACTGCGACGACGGTGGGGACAGCAGGCGGCAGCCGGTCGTTCCGTCCGGGGAGTTCGTCAGCCGGGATCGATAGACCACCGTCCCGGCCGCGATGGCGAGGACTGCGGCCGTGGCCGCCGCCCACCACTGCTTGCGATGCATGTCGCCGAGCTCCTGTCAGCCGTAGATGGAGTCCTTCAACTGGGCGATCTTCCGGTACTGGTCCTGGATCAGTTCTGAGACGGTCCGTTCGACAGCCGCGATGAACTCGTGCTCGCTCAGCGTGTGGACGGTTCCTGGGCGGATCAACACGGTCCAGCTGCGCATTCCTTCGACGGAGAATACGATCCGACCGTCCGGGGTGGAGGCGGTCGCGACCAGCCCGTCCCGATTCTCGCGGTAGGTGATGTCCCGAGGACTGATAGCCGGGCTCTCCGCCGTGATCGGCCGTCCGCTGTGTCGGCTGAGGATCCGCCAATACTCACGCGTGCGAGCGACCCAGAGCAGCTTCGCCAAGGACCGGAGTCCGCGTTCGAGATCGGTGTCCCGGCACTGCTCGTACCATCCGGGTGCGAAGCTCAACGCGATGCCGTCGCGGCCGTGCAACGCGGCGCTCATCTCATGGTTCGGTGTGCTGACCTGTACCCGCATGGCCTGCAGCCGCTCACCGAGACTCACGTGTGCTCACCCAGCCCGAGCTTCGTGGTGAGGCTCGCCCGGCTCACATCGACCAGGGTGGGACGCGCTGACACGAACAGCGAGCCGCCTCCGATCATCGCGTGCATCTCGGGTGGATCCTCTTTGGGAACATCACCGGCTGCGGCCGCGGTGGACCCGGCGAAAGTCAGTGCCAGTGCGGCGCCGGCACCGCCCGCCGACAGTGACGCCGCTGCCGCGCCCACCGCGAAGACCGAGGCTACGACAGTCAGATAGAACGTCTGTTCATTCGAGGTGCACTCGTTCACGGTTTCGAGGGCATCGATGGGGTGGTGCGCGATGTCATCGACGTTGCGGCGGCATTCGTCCCAGAGCGCCTTCTCCGCCGCGATGGCGCCAGCCATGATCGACAGAATGCTGAACTGGTTCGCCGTGACGGCGGGCCAGGGCTCGACGCCGGTGTCTTTGAACAGCTCAGCGGCATTTCCCTGCCACGTCTCCATGGCCTGAGAGACGCGCTCCATCTTGTTCATCTCAGGACTGACCCGGACGATCCGGCCGTGCACCGGATCGGTCGTGCTACCGGCGGATCCGGTCGCGATCATCTCCGCTGCGATGAACCACCGCTCGTACATCGCGCCCAGAGTGGGAATGTCCGGCAGGTAGAGGAAGGGTTGAACATGGCGGCGGTGCCGGCATACTTCGCTCGGGCGTTGTTCAGTAGATGATCGACGTGTTCCCCACCGGGAATGGCCCGCCCGCTGACGAATCGTGTCCCGAATTTCTTCAAGGACTCCGTGGCCGCCAGCTCCTCTATGCGGGCCGCGTGCTGTTGCAGCTCCTCGTAACTCATCGAGGACCCGCCCCGTTCTTCGCATCCTCGATCCGGCCGCGCTCGGCCTCGAAGGCCACGGCGTTGTCACGGTCGGCGCCGGCATACAACTCCGATGCGAGGATCAGGACGTCAGCCGTGGCGCTGAGATTCTCTGAGGTGGTGCGGAGAACCCTGATCGCCTCGTCAGTCAGCGCCTGCCAGGCGGCATGGAACGGACCGTAGGGGCCACCGAGCATCGGGTCCCGTCCGAGAGCGGAGAGCCCCGGCTCGGCCCGCAGGATCTCAGTGACGACGGCGCCGTACCGTGCCGCCAGGGGTTTGAGCTGATACTCGCCCGCCTGCCAGAGCTTCACGCAGTCAGCGACGAGTCTCCCGTCGGCAGTCCCTATGGCATGTCCCTCGCTCGCGTGGGCCGGCTCGCTCCTCATCGGTGCGTACACCGAGAAGGTCGAGCACGTTCACTCGAGCGGATTTGCGTCAGGGGACGGGAGCGAAGCCCGGCAACCACTTCTCCAAGATCTCGCGATAAGCGGCCTCCGCCTCCAGTTGACTGAGGACACCGATCGAGCCCAGCGTCACACGGTGGATCAGCAGGTAGGACGGTGGCAGGTTGAGTTTGCGGCTCAACGCGTACGCCGGCCCGCGCGGATTGGCCAGCCGGGCCGCCTCGTTGCGGATCCAGCTGCGGGTGAAGCGGAACCGGTCGACGGCGACCGGCTCGATCATCGGGAGGAGGAAGTCGAGCAGCGCCTGGGCGTCGATGTCGTCGGTCGCCTTGACGAAACCCTCCTCGCGCAGGCCGTCGACGACCGCCTGCGCCTCGCCGTCCAGGGCGAGCCGGACCAGGCGGCCGATCGGCTCGGGGTGGCCCTCCGGGAGGCGGGCGACGGCGCCGAAGTCGATCACGCCGAGGCGGCCGTCCGGCAGGATCCGGAAGTTGCCGGGGTGCGGGTCGGCGTGCAGCAGCCCGGCCCGGCTGGGCGCGGAGAAATGCAGGATCGCCATCAGCCGGCCGGCCTCGTCCCGCTCGGCCTGGGTGCCGTCGGCGATGACCGCGGACAGCGGGGTGCCGTCGACCCACTCGGTCACCAGGATCTGCGGTGCGGACGCCACCACACGCGGCACGAAGATCTCCGGATCGTCCTGGAAGGCGGCCGCGAACGTGCGCTGCGTCTCCGCCTCCATCTCGTAGTCGAGCTCCTCGACGATCCGGTCACGAAGCTCGGCGATCAGCGGTTTCATGTCCATGCCGGGCTGAATGATCTTGAACATCCCGGCCAGCCGGGAGAGCTGTTTCAGATCGGCGACCAGGGCGTCGCCGGCGCCCGGATACTGCACCTTGACGGCGACCGGCAGCAGTTTCGGTTTCGCGTTGCGCCGGGCCGGTGGCAGTTTCCAGACCGCCCGGTGCACCTGGCCGATGCTGGCGGCGGCGGCCGGGCTGTCGTCGAACTCGGCGAACAGGTCCCGCCAGTCCGGCCCGAGCTGCTCGGTCAGCGCCTTGTGCACGTTGGCCACCGGCATCGGCGGCGCCGCTTCCTGCAGCTTGGTCAGGGCCTGCCGATACGGCCCGGCCATCTCGTCGGGGAGGGCCGCCTCGAAGACCGACAGGGCCTGACCGAATTTCATCGCCCCGCCCTTGAGCTGCCCCAGCACGCTGAAGAGTTGCTCGGCGGTCCGCTGCTGGATGTCGGCGGAGATGACGTCGGAGGCGATGCCGACGGCCCGCTTGCCGAGGCCCAGCGCGGCTCTCCCGGCGAAACCGAGGGGAAGGGCGGCGAGCTTTGCTGTCCGGGACGCGGCGCGGCGCGGTATGTCCGTCACCAGATCATTGTGACCGACGGCTCCCCCTTACCCGGCCCGTCGCAAGGTGGTTTGGTGGTTATGCGGTGAAGGTCCGGTGAAGGTTGGCCTCCGCCGACGCTGCTGGCACGCGCAGGCGGGGTGTGCGGCCCAGGTGCGACGACGGAAACGGCCGGGAGTGGAGATCTCCACGGCTGCGCCGAGAGTCTCCGGGGCGCCGCCGTCCAGAAACGTGAGGACCTCCCCGGTCGCGTAGGCGGTGGCGGCCAGCAGGGTGGCCACGGTGCACGGCTCGGCGCCGCCCGCCGCGGCCGCCCGGGACCCGCTCCAGCCGCCGTCTCGCTCGCGTCGGTGCAGGTCGACGCAGTGCAGGCAGGGGCCGCCGGTGGCCGGCACGAGAGGGCCGATCACGGCCGCGCCGTCGCGGATCGCGATCGCCAGATGAGGCTGACGCCGCGCGGCGAATCCGGCGGCGAGGAGGGCGGGCGGCTCGTCGTGGGCGAGTTGCACGACCAGGGACGCGGGGGTACGCCGAATCGGGTGCACGCCCGTGCCGGGAGCGGCCCGCTGGATCGCGGTCTCCACGGCGACCCGTCTCGGCGTGCCGACGTCCTCCGGCCGGAGCGGGGAACCGGTGATCTCGGCCGCCCCGACCACGCCGGACAGCTCCGGATGCACGTGACCGACACCCGCCTCGGCCAGCGCCACCGCGACGGTGGCGCCGAGCCGCCCGCGACCGCTGACCACCACCCGGGCCGACCGGCGGCGCCGCAGCACGCGAGCCGGTGTGGACCCGTCGGCGCGCCGGGCGCGGGGGCCGGCCGAGCCGAGGGCGAGCGCCGCCGCCTCGCAGGTCAGCCGGTGCCGGGTGGCGGCGGACAGCGCCGGGGGCAGCAGCGCGGGGGAGGGCAGCACGAGCCCCGCCGCGTGGAGCAGGTCCAGGAGGGCGAGCGTCTCGGCGGCGGGCACGCCCAGGTCGGCCGCTCGGGCCAGGACGAGCCGCTCGGAGTGCCGGCCGTCGAGCAGGTCGAGCACCCCGGCGGCGCGTGGATCGGGCAGCTGCAGGACCACGCCGTGCTCGGGGTCGAGGCCGAGCTGCAGCTCGCCGGGGCCGCGCCAGAATCGGGGGAGCCCCGGGATGAGGATGGGCCGGGGCAGGGGTGTCCTGGTCATGAGTGACAGGGTGTCATCGCAAAGCTGCGGAGCGATGATGTTATCCACAGGCCCTCACTGCCCTGGCGAGGGTTGTCCACAGCTTTGCGCGAGTTATCCACAGGTGCTCGTGTGGCTCACTTGACTCAACGTGTCTGAGTGACCACGGTTACGGGTGGAGCCTGCCGGGGAGGGCGGCCGTCTCCGGCTGTCCTCCCCGGATCTCGTTCACGCCTTGGCCTTGCCCAGGATGCGGTTCATCGTGGTGCCGCAGACCGGGCACTTGCCCTTGGCCATGTTCATGCCGGTCTTGGAGACCGCCACCTCGCCCTGGAAGTCGCGCTTCTCCTTGCACTTCACGCAGTAGCCGTTGTATGTGTTGTCGGCCACGGTTCCTCCTCGTCGTTTCGTCGGCCGCCCGGCCCGGTGCCCTGTTGCGGCGGCGGGCGCGAACCTGCCACGCGGATGTGGCCACCCGTCCGGGGCGGTCACTTACCCAGGTCAGGCCGGTTCCATGTCAGCGCAGCGTCGGCGGTGTCGCCGACGACGTGAGTGTGCCGGTCCTGCGTACCCTTTTTGGCCAGTTTTGCCGGGACACGCCGACGATTCCCATCGTAAAGGCATAAAACGGACAGAAATGTCGGTTGGGCGTCTGAGTCGACGATGGTCTAGGTTGACGGGTGTCACCGATGTTGCCGGTGGGGAAATTTTTTTCGGGTATATGCGGGCGAAGTGCTCATATACCGCGACCGTCATTGTCCGTACTCTTGCGGTAACCGGGGTGCGGCGGATTAGCGTCTCAATGTGAACCCGAATCTGGGCCGCGCGAGCCGGTAATGGCCCGCGTGCGCAAGCCTGTCGTGGAAGTGCGGCGCAGCCAGCGTCGGCGACGGACGGTGTCCGCCTATCGCGACGGCGAGCGAGTCGTGGTGCTCATCCCGGACCGCTTCTCCCGTGCGGAGGAGACGGAGTGGGTCGAGCGCATGCTCGCCCGCCTGGAAGCTCGCGAGGAGCGGCTACGGTGCACCGACGCCGAGCTGCTGGCCCGCGCCCGCCGCCTGATCAACCGGTACCTGGCCGATCACGCCGACCGGGCGGTCCCGGCGAGTGTGCGCTGGGTGACGAACCAGAACGGGCGCTGGGGCTCCTGCACTCCCGACGACGCGACGATCCGGATCTCGCACCGCATCCAGGAGATGCCCGATTGGGTCATCGACTACGTGCTCCTGCACGAGCTGGCGCACCTCATCGTGCCCAGCCACAACACCCGCTTCTGGGACCTTGTCAACCGCTTCCCCAAGGCCGAGCGGGCCCGCGGCTACCTGGAGGGTGTCTCGGCCGCCGGCACCCTGGTGATGGCCGAATAAGATCAGGCGCGGCGAGCGCCCCGCGACCCGGTCACCGATGATCCGGCGCCTTCGGCGATCGCGGGGGTACGCCGTGAGCACCCACCCGCGAGCACGCTGAGTAGGGTGACGCTGTGACGCGGCGTGTAGTGGTGACGATGCTGGTCCCGGTGCCGTGGAGCCCACCCGGCGTCGACCTGCGGGCCTGGCGGGCCGCGATGGCCGAGGACGTGGTCGACCTGCTGGCCCGGCTGGCGCAGGCCGAGGCCGCTATCGCCGCCACCCCGGACGACCGGGCGCTGGCCGAGGAGATCGCCTGGCCGGGCATGCGGATCTACGAGATCGACGCCCCGACGGTGCTGCCGATTTTCGCCGCGGCCGCCGCGGACGGCTTCGACCAGGCCGCCGTGATCGCCGGGGACGCTCCGGACGTACCCGGAATGACCTTGGGAAAGCTCCTGCGGCCCCTGGACGCCAAGGCCGTGGCAGTGGCCCCCGCAGGCCCCGCCGGGGGCCTCTTCGGTGTCGCCGCCGGTCTCCCCGCGCCGGACTGGCTGGCCGACCACGACCTGGACACCGCCTCCGCGCAGTCGCTGCGCAGGACGGCGCCGGCGCCCGGCGACGTCACCTCGACCCCGCCGTGGCGGCGGCTGCGCGGCCCGGCCGACCTGGCCGGGCTCGACCCCGCCCTGGAGGGCTGGGACAACACCCGGGCCCTCCTCGGCGGCTGATCGTGCCGGTCAGTCCTCTTTCGGGCCCTCGCCCAGGTTGTCCAGCTCGCTGATGTCCCAGTCGGACCGGGTGCGGGCGAACGCCTCCGGGTCGGCGAAGTCCTCATCGGTGGGCAGCAGGTCCGGGTGGTCCCAGAGAGCGTCCCGGCCGGGGATGCCGCGGTGCTCGGTGACGGCGGTCCACAGGGCGCCGGCCTCGCGCAGGCGACGCGGCCGCAGCTCCAGGCCCACCAGGGCCGCGAAGGTCTGCTCGGCCGGGCCACCGGCGGCCCGGCGACGGCGGAACGCCTCACCGAGCGGCACCACCGACGGCAGCCGGTCGCCGGCCGCGGCGTCGACCACCTGGCCCACCCAGCCCTCGACCAGCGCGAGCGCGGTCTCCAGCCGGGCCAGGCCCGCTTTCTGCTGCGGGGTGTCCTCGGGAGTGAAGATGCCCTCGAGCGCCATGGCCTGCATCGACTCCGGATCGGTCGGGTCGACGCGGCTCATCGCCTCCTCGATCGCCTCCCGATTGACCGTGATGCCGCTCGCGTAGGTCTCGACGGCGCTCAGCACATGCGCGCGCAGCCACGGGACGTGCCCGAAGAGCCGCTGGTGGGCGGCCTCGCGCAGCGCCACATACAGCCGGACCTGGTCCTCGGGGAGCTCGAGGCCCGAACCGTACGCCTTGATGTTGGCCGGAACGAGCGCGGCGGTGCCGGCCGGGCCCAGCGGGAGCCCGATGTCGCCGGCCGAGAGGACCTCGGCGGCGAGCTGGCCGAACGCCTGCCCGAGCTGACCGCCGAAGAGCGCCCCGCCGAGGGTGGCGACCATCGACTGCATCGGGCCGAGCTGGAGCCGGGCCTCCTCGGGCACCAGGTCGCCCATGGCCCCCACCATGCGGCCGGCGATCGGCTCGCACAGTTTCTTCCAGACGTCGAGAGTGTTGTAGATCCACTCGTTGCGGTTCCACGCGACGGACTTGTGGATGCCGCTGGGGAGCGCGCACACCGGATCGAGCCAGAGGTCGGCGAGGCGCAGAGCCTCCTCGACCTGGTGGCGCTCCAGCATGTTCACCGCGGGGTCACCGGCCGCCGAGAGCTGGCTGGCGGCGACCTGACGGGCCAGGTCCCAGTTGACCGGGCCACTGCCGGGCGCGGCGAACATCTGCTGCAGCTGCGCCATGAACTGCTGCATCTGCTGCGGGTCGGAGGGGTCGGGCGGCTGCGCGCCCGGCAGGGAGAAGCCGAACGGGATATCAGGCACGTCCCCAACGGTACGCGCGAAAAGCCCGCAGCGGACTGAGGGAGGTATCAGCTCAGAGAGAACTCAGACAGGGTGGGTACGCTCACGCGCATGAGACGTCGTGGTGTCACCGTCATCCTCGGCGCCCTGATCACCGCTCTGCTGGCTGCCGGTGTGATGGTCGCACCGATGCCCTACGTGGTGCTCAAGCCCGGGCCGACCGTCGACACCCTCGGCTCGTCGGACGGGCACGACGTCATCCAGGTCGCCAAGGGCCAGACGTCGAAGTCCGCGGGCCAGCTGCGCCTCACCACCGTCAACGTGCAGTCCCAGGTCGAGCTGGTGTGGGCGATCCGTGGCTGGCTCAGCGACTCCGACGCGGTGGTCCCGCGGGAGCTGATCTACCCACCGGACCGCAGCGAGCAGCAGGTCCAGGAGCAGAACGCCCAGGAGTGGAAAGAGTCGCAGACCAGCGCCGAGCGGGTCGCGCTGCGCGAGCTGGGCTACCCCGAGCAGGTGTACGTGGGGAAGGTCACCACTGGTGGCGCGGCGGACGGTGTGCTGCAGGCCGAGGACGTCATCACCAAGATCGACGGGACCGCGATCACCGAGAGCGGCCAGGTCTCCACGCTGATCCAGGCCAAACCGGCCGGGTCCGCGCTGACGATCGACTACGAGCGGGCCGGCAAGGCCGGGACCGCGCGGATCACCTCGAAGGCCGACGCCGAGGACGGCAAGCCGCGGGTCGGCATCGAGCTGGGGTCCCGGCAGACCGATCCGCTGGGCATCGAGATCGACCTGGACAAGATCGGCGGCCCCAGCGCGGGCCTGATGTTCACCCTCGGCATCATCGACAAGATACGTCCCGAGGACCTCACCGGCGGCAAGATCATCGCGGGTACGGGCACGATCGACGACGACGGCAAGGTCGGCCCGATCGGTGGCATCCCGCAGAAGCTGGCCGGCGCCGAGAAAGCCGGGGCCGTGCTCTTCCTGGTCCCCAAGGAGAACTGCGCGGAGGCGCTGCGCAACGCCCGGCCCGGCCTCACCATGGCCGAGGTGGCCACGGTGGACGACGCGCTCACCGCGCTCAAGACCTTCACCGCCGGAAACGACCCGAAGCCGTGCTCGGCATCGTGAACGCACACGCCGGTAGTGACGAGACAGTTCTGCCGCGTATAGAAGCTGGATGCGACATCGTAAGGTGAAACACCGGCCAGACGAAGTGTGGAGCCAACGTTGGTCATGCGTAACAGTCCTCTACCGAGGATGAGCCGGCGCGGTCGCGTGACCGTCGGCGTCCTGGTCGGGGTATTCATTCTTTTCACGCTGCTCGGTTGGGGAATCGACGCGTACACCGACTATCTGTGGTTCGACGAGTTGCAGAAGACCCAGGTCTTCTCCGGGGTGCTGATCACCCGGCTCGTGCTGTTCCTGGTGGTCGGCGCGGCGATGACGGCGATCGTCGCCGGCAACCTCTACCTTGCCTACCGTCTGCGCCCGCTGCTGCGCCCACATTCAGCGGAACAGGCCACGCTGGAGCGCTACCGCATGATCCTGGCGCCCCGTCTGGGCACCTGGATCGCCGTCGCCGGCATCATCATCGGATTCTTCGCGGGACTCTCCGCGCAGAGCCGGTGGGGCGACTGGATGCTGTTCCGCAACGGCGGCTCCTTCGGGGAGACCGATCCCCAGTTCCACGTGGACATCTCCTTCTACATCTTCGAGTACCCGCTGTGGCGCTACGTGCTCGGTCTCGGCTTCACCGCCGTGGTGCTGTCGGTGATCGGCTCGCTCGCGGTCCACTACATCTTCGGCGGCGTGCGCCTGCAGGGCGTCGGTGACCGGATGACCGCCGCGGCCCGCGCTCACCTGACCTCGCTGGTCGCGGTGTTCGTGCTGCTCAAGGCCGTGGCGTATGTGCTGGACCGGCGCGCGCTCCTGCTGGAGCAGCACGTGTCCCCGGGGCTGTACGGCGCCGGCTACACCGATGTGAACGCGTTGCTGCCGGCCAAGGAGATCCTCGCCTACATCTCGGTGGTCGTGGCGATCGCGATCATCGTCTTCTCCAACGCCGTGATGCGTAATCTCGTCTGGCCCGGCGTCTCGCTGGCCCTGCTGGCGATCTCCGCGGTCGCGATCGGCGGCATCTACCCGCTGGCCGTGCAGAATTTCCAGGTCAAGCCGAGCCTCTACGACAAGGAGGCGGAGTACATAACGAAATCCATCCAAGCCACCCGGACGGCGTTCGGGCTGGAGGACACCGCGGTCTCGGAGTACCCCACCGGCGACGGCCGGCCACCGGCGGACCTGGCCGCCGACCCCAGCGCGCAGAACGTCCGGGTGATCGACCCGCAGCTGGTCTCGCAGGCGTTCACCGTGTCGCAGCAGTCCCGCGGTTTCTACGACTTCGGCGAGAAACTCGACGTCGACCGCTACACGATCGCCGGCAAGACCCAGGACTACGTGGTCGGCGCCCGTGAGATCGACGACGAGAAGCTGACCGCGCAGCAGAGCAACTGGCTCAACCGGCACACCGTCTACACCCACGGCTACGGTCTGGTCGCGGCGCCGGCCAACCAGAAGTGCGACACCGGTCTGCCGCTGTTCGCCTCCGGTCTGCTCGGCAGCGAGGGCGCCGGGGAGAACGTCAACAAGTGCATCACGCCGACCCAGGAGCTGGAAGCCAAACAGCCGCGGATCTACTACGGCGAGAAATCCACCGAGTACGCGATCGTCGGCCAGGCCGACGGAGGCAACAACGTCGAGTTCGACCGTCCGCGGGGGCAGAGCACCAACTCCGGTGAGGAGTACTACACCTACTCGGGCAAGGGCGGAGTCGAGATCGGCTCGTTCTTCCGCCGGATGATCTTCGCGATCAAGAACACCGAGAGCAACTTCGTGCTCTCCGGCGCGGTCAACGACAACTCCAAACTGATGTACATCCGTCAGCCCCGGGAGCGCGTCGAGAAGGTGGCCCCGTTCCTCACCATCGACGGCGACCCGTACCCGGCCGTCGTCGACGGGCGCATCGTGTGGATCCTCGACGGTTACACGACCGCGAAGACGTACCCGTACGCTCAGAAGATCAACCTGGCCACCGAGACCGAGGACCGGCTCACCGGCACCGGGTCGTTCGCGCTGGCCCGAGATGACGTCAACTACATGCGGAACTCGGTCAAGGCGACCGTCGACGCGTACGACGGCACCGTCACCCTGTACGAGTTCGACGACAAGGACCCGATCCTCAAGGCGTGGAACAAGGCCTTCGGCGGCGACCTGATCAAGCCGAAGGCGCAGATCCCCCAGGCGCTCGCCGAGCACTTCCGCTACCCGGCCGACCTGTTCAAGGTGCAGCGCAACCTGCTCACCAAGTTCCACGTCGAGGACTCGCGGGTCTTCTTCTCCGGCGAGGACTTCTGGCAGGTGCCGAACGCGCCGGACGCGCCGCAGAGCGGGTATCAGCCGCCGTTCTACCTCAACGTCAAGCTGCCCGAGCAGAGCGAGCCGCGATTCCAGCTGACCGCCGGCGTCACCCCGCTCAAACGGGAGAACATGGCGGCTCTGGTCTCCGGCTCGTACGTCAACGGCGAGCCGAGGCTGGAGATACTCCAGTTGCGTGACAACACCATCGCCCCCGGCCCGGTTCAGGTGCATCAGCTGATGGTCAACAAGGAGAACATCGCCAACCAGCTGACACTGCTCAACCGCGGCGGCCAGGCCTCGGTCCTCTTCGGCAACCTGATCTCACTGCCACTGGGCAGCGACATCCTGTACGTCGAGCCCGTCTACGTGAAGAGCAGCCAGGCCAACGCGGCGCCGCTGCTGCAGAAGGTGCTGATGTCCTACGGTGACGGCGGTACCTACGTCGTCCTCGAGGACAATCTCACCAAGGGTCTGGAGGCACTCGCCGCCCTCGGCAAGAACGCGCCACCGCCGTCCGGCACCCCGAGCACCCCCACCACGCCGAGCACCCCCGGGGCCTCGCCGTCACCCAGCACCAGCGTGTCGCCGTCCACTCCGCCCGTCCAGGTCCCCGCCGACCTGGCAGCGGCGGCCGCCGCCGTCGACAAGGCGATCGAGGACCTCAAGGCCGCCCAGCGCGCCAACGACTGGATCAAGATCGGCGAGGCCACCAAGGCCCTCGACGACGCGATCAACCAGTTCCAGACCATCCAGAAAGCCGGCGCCACACCCGCCGGCGCCAGCACCAGCCCGACACCCACCCCGAGCGGGTGACCATCGTCTCCGGGGGCCGTTTTGCGGCCCCCGGAGGGGGTGCGCTAGGGTTAAAGGACCGACGCGGGGTGGAGCAGCTCGGTAGCTCGCTGGGCTCATAACCCAGAGGTCGCAGGTTCAAATCCTGTCCCCGCTACGAGTGCAGGGGGCCTCTGTCCGCGGGAAGCGCGGACCGGGGCCCTCTTCGCATGTCTACCGGGGGGCCGAGCCCCCCGGACCCCCGCGTTACGGCTGGCGGCGGGTGGCAGCGTGTCTTGGTTACCCCGGATCCCCGCGTTACGGCTGGCGGCGGGTGGCAGCGTGTCTTGGTTACCCCGGATCCCCGCGTTACGGCTGGCGGCGGGTGGTGGCTGCGTGGTCTTGGTTACCCCGGACCCCTACCCCTGACCCCGGACCCGCGTTGGGGCTGGCGGCGGGTGGCTGGGTGGTTTTGGTTAGCGGCGGCTTGCGTTGTGAGTGGCTGCGTGGGTTTGGTTGCGCGTCTGGCCCTTCGGGTCGGCGCTCGTGGCGCGCTTCGGTCCGAAGCTTCGCCTGTGTCGCCGTTGCGTCTGGTCCATGCCTCTGTCATGCGCCATCGCGCGAGCCTTCGCGTTGGCTGGGGTTTTGGTCGTGTCGCCGGTCTCGCTGTTTGTGTTTGCGTTCAACTGGCCTCTTGCTCGCGCGCTCGGTCGTACCGTCTCGCTTTTGCCTCCGGCCGGGCTTCCAGCCGCTGTTGTTTGCTGGCCTTGGCTGGTTTTCGTTTTGCCCTCGGTGGGTTCTTCGCTCCGCGTCCAGCGGGCTCTCTTGCCTTCGGCTTCGGCCGGGTTTCGTCGTCCTCGCGCTCGGCCGGGTTTCGTCGTCCCCGCGTTCGGCCGGGTTTCGTCGGCGGCGTGTTCGACCGGGTTGCTTCGCCTTTGCGTTCGGGTCGGTCTCTTCGTCCTCGCGTCTTCTTGCGCTTCTTGGGCGTGGCGTTCGCCCTGGTTTCGTCTTCGTCTTCGTCTTCGTCTTCGTCCGTGATTCCTAGCCCTTGGCGGCCGCTCGCCCGTCGTGTGGGGGCCAGTGGTTCCTGTTCAGCTGCCGCCTTCGGGCCGCGCCTGCTGCCCCGGCCGCCGTTTGTGCGGACTGGCGTGTCTGTTGTCCTGGCTGCCGCGGCGCCTGGCATGGCCGGCAGTGCCTGCCGCGCGTGGCTGTCGCCTGCCGCGCGTGCATCTTGCGGGCCGGCGGGCGGCCCGTTCCCCGTTGCCTGCGGCCGTGCCTGCCTCGGCTGCTTGTTGTGGTCGGGGGCGTCTGCGGGGCTTTCTGAGAGTTTTGCTGTTTGTCTTTGTTTTGAATTGATGTGCTTTTCGGCGGCGGTTAGTGGGCTGCCTCCTTTTGTGATCTTGGACGGTGCTGACCTGGGGCGGGAGGCTGGGGCGGCCGGTGATGTAGGGAGAACGAAACTCGGCGGTAACTTTTCGACGCTCATCTATTGCACAGTGGATTCTCAGGGGTCTAGCGTCTCGGCACATGATCTAGCCGGCCGCGTGCGAGGTGATCCGCGTGGCCAATACGGGGGTGGGGGTCATGTCATTTCGTGTGCGCTCAGGGCGTTCTCGTGTGAAGAATCGCGGGCCGGCGAGGGCCGGCGTGATGGGTGTGGTGGCCGGGCTCGCGCTGTCGCTCCTGTCTGTTCCGCCTGCTCAGGCCGCTGTCGACTGGAACCTCGGCAACACCGGGGCCTCGCAGATCTCCGACCTCAACGTGCAGTCGACGGGGGTGGTGCGTAACAACGGGCTCGGCAAGTGCCTCGATGACATGAACGGCAACACCGCCAACGGCGCGCCGGTCGTGTCGTCGGCCTGCAGTGGGGCGGCCGGCCAGAACTGGACCTATTCGCGGACCGCGACTCTGTGGGACGACGGGACGCTGCGGGCCGCGGCCAGTCCCACCAAGTGCCTCACCATCACCAGCACCAACGGCGGCGCGGCGCGGTCCATCGCGATCGGCGGCACGGTGCAGATGCTCCTGACCGAGTCGGGTCAGGTGTACGCCAAGAACGGTGTCGGGCTGGGCGGCTGGACCAAGGAGCACGACTACAACGTCCACGAGATCGCGGTCGGTTCGGACGGCACGCAGATGATCGCCAAGGGTGGGGTCTACGCCCGGAACACCATCGGCGCCGCCGGCTGGGTGTACGAGGGCGGCTCGTCGGCGCGGGACGTCGCGACCAACGGTGGCGTCCAGATGTACCTGGGCAGCGATGGCACGGTCTACGCCCGCCGGGGCATCGGCGACTCGGCCGGCTGGGTGGCCGAGAGCGGTCCCGGCGCGAAGGCGATCGACGTCGGCTCCGACGGCACGCAGATGATGATCGGCAGCGACGGCGCGGTCTACGCGCGGTCGAGCATCGGCGACTCCACCGGCTGGGTGAAGGAGCTGGCTCCCGGGGCGAAGGCGATCGCCACCAACGGCGGCGTGCAGATGCTGGTCGGCAGCGACGGATACGTCTACGCCAAGACCGGCATCGGCCTGAACGGCTGGGTCAAGGAAAGCACCATCACCGCCACCGACCCGAGCTTCGACACCGCGATCGCGGTCGGCTCGGACGGCACCCAGGTAATGGTCGGCTCGGACAGCTACGTGTACGCGAAGAAGGGCGTGAGCGCGGGCGGCTGGACGAAGGAGATCTCCATCGGCGGCACCGCTCCCGGCTTCGGCGACTCGCTCGCCGCCGGCGCGGGCGGGCTGCACGCCGCCGTCACCGCCACCGGCCTGGTCACCGCCCGGACCGGGATCGGCACCGCTTTCACCGTCGAGACCGACCTGACGACCGAGACGGACAGCGGCCGCCCGGTCCAGATGTACGACTGCCAGGACGGCTGGGACAGCCAGAGCTGGATCTTCCGGTACAACCGGACCGGCAGCATCGAGCTGGCCAACGAGACCGCCAACCGGTGCGTGGACACGCCGAGCTCGTCGACGGCGGACAACGTCGCGCTCTGGATCTACACCTGCAACGGCTCCGACGCGCAGCGGTTCATCCCGCCGACCCGGCCGCCGGCCCCGACCGGCCCGATCACCGGCACGCTGCTGAACAAGTGCGCGATCCCGGCCGCCACGACGGCGACGCCGGCGACCGGCACGGCGGTCGTGCTCGGGGCGTGCGGCGCCGGCCACAACGGCGGCCCGGTGCTGCCGTGGTCGCTGAACACCGACGGGACGCTCACCGCTGGTGGACTCTGCCTCGGGCTCAACGGCGGGGAGACGGCGACCGCGAACGGGACCCTCACGGTCATCGCGAAGTGTGCCGCCACTCTGGACCAGCAGTGGGTGGTGAGCTGGGACACCAGCGGCCGGCCGAGGCTGCTCAACCCGAACTCCGGCCGCTGTGTCGACGACCCCAACTCCAGCACCGCCAACGGCACCCAGCTGCAGATCTACACCTGCAACAACACCGGCGCGCAGGTGTGGAACGCGCCGCATTTCGTCCGTACCCTCATCGGTCCTGCCGTCGCCACGCCATCGGTCATCCCGCCGCGAACCGGGCGGGAACGGCTTGCCGGGCTGCAGCAGGCCGAACGGGTCCGGACCAATCGGGCGCGACTCGCTCTGGTGTTGCATGCCGGAGGCAGCTACGTCCGTGACGCGGCCGCGCAGACGCTGGCCGGGCCGGACACCGCGCTCGACATGGCCTGGTACGACTGGACCGACCAGAGCTGGCTGGCCGACTGGTATCTGAACGAGAGCGGCCCGCTGGGGCAGGACGTGGCCGCCGCCCAGGTCGCCGATCAGGCTCGCGAGCAGCGAGAACGAGGCCGGTCGGAGTTCTTCCGCGGTTATCTGATGTCGGGGTACGGCTCGACGCCGGACTACGACACCGATGTCACCGACTTCATGTCGGAGGACTCGACGTTCTGGATCGCGGCGAACGCGGTCCACGCCGACCTGCCGATCCCGAAGGCCGAGGCGGCCTCGCAGGCCAAGGTCCGCGAGATCGCCGACCGTCGGGCGGCCGCCGACCCGTCCAACGCCTGGCGCTGGAACATGTACGCGGACCGGTCGATCGACGGCTCGGCCGATGACGTCCGCCGGTTCATCCAGTACGACGGCTGGCCGACCGTGGCGCCGGAGATCGGGACCCCCGAATTCCGGGTCGAGGTGGAGGCGGTCAAGACCCGCTGGGCGCAGGGCGACCCGAGCAACCCGATCGACCCGGCCGAGGTTCTGTTCGACGTGGTGGAGACCGCGTGGGCGGAGTGGCAGGCCGAGCTGAACGCGCAGGGCCAGTCCCGTGCCGACGTTCTCGCCGCCGAGATGCAGGCGCTCGAAGCGCTGAAGGCCAGCGCCGAGACGATGCACGACGGTCTGGGGTACGCGTGGACGGCTCGCGGCATCCTGTGGGCGCAGGATCAGAAGACGAAGTACCCGTCCGACTGGTCCGGCGTGGACATGACGGCCGCCCCGAAGAACCTCAACCTGATCAAGGCGCGGGTCGCGGGTCTGGCCGAGGCCGCGAAGAACACGGCGGCGACCGCGAAGGACGCCGCCGCGAAGGCGACGGCGGCGCGGGACCGGGCGTACGCGATCGCCACCGCGAGTGGGTTGCCGGCCGGACGTGGCTTGACCTACGCCCAGCAGTCGGCGCAGATCGCCCAGGCCGCCGTGGCCGCGACCGACGCCACCGCGGCGGCCATGCAGACCGTGGTGGCGGCGACCAACGCGACCCTGGCCAACTCGGCCACGCTGCTGGCGAACGCCGGCGCACAGGCGCATGCCGCCAGGGCTCTCTACCTGCGTCAGTCCGCACAGGACAGCGCCGCGCACGCGGCTCGGCTGGCGACGCAGGCGCAGCAGCAGGCGACCGCCGCGGCGAACGCCGCCGCCAAGGTGGCCGCCGACAAGGCGAAGATCGCCACTGTCGAGACGCAGGCCAAGGCGGCTCTGGACCGGGCCGAGGCGGCCGCCGCCGACGCGGCCGAACAGCAGCGGATCGCGGCCGAGGCACGGGCCACGGCGGAGGCCGAACGGCAGAAGGCGGCGGCGGCCAACGCGGCCGCCCAGGAACAGGCCGCGGTCGCGGCGGCGAAGAAGAGCGAGGCCATGGCCGCCGCGGCGCGGGCGGACAGCGACGAGGCGACCGCGAAGCAGGCGGAGTCGGACGCCGCCGCCGCGCAGTCGCAGGCGGAGGCTGCCCGCAGGACCCTTGACCGGAAGATGGCCGAGGCGGCGGTCGCGGACGCCAAGGCGGCAGCAGCGGCCGGTACGGGCGCCGCCGACGCCGCCGAAGCGGAGGCCCGCGTCGCGCGAGCCGCAGCGAACGCTGCCGGGGTCGCGGCCGACAACGCGAACCGGGACGCCATCGCCGCGGAACGGGCCGCGGCCCGGGCTCGCACCGCGGCTACCGTCGCGCGTGCCGCCGCCGACCGTGCCCACGCCGACGTGAGCAAGGCGGAGGCGGCAGCCGGGCAGACCCGGGCCGCCTCGGTGAAGGGGCACGCCCTCGCCGCCGACGCGATCATGAACGCGCGTGAGTCGGCGAGCTTCGCCGCCGCGGCCCGGCAGACCGCGGCGGAGGCGAAGCAGGCGGCAGCCGCGGCCAAGGCGGCCGCGGCCCAGGCGAAGAACGAGGCGAACGCGGCCCGAGCCGACAGTGCGGTCGCGATCGGCCAGGCGGTCGCGACCGCACAGGCCGCGCAGGAGACCGCGTCAGCGGCGGCCCGGGTGGCGGCGCCGGCGGACGAGGCCATCACGATGGCCGGCCCGTGGGCCTCCGCCGATTCGGCGGCGGGTCTGTCCGTACTCAGCTCCCAGGCCGCCAAGAGCATCGCCGAAGCGCAAGCCAACATTGCCGCGGCACAGGCCACCAACGCCGCGGCCATGGCCGCGGCCGCGCAGGACGCGGCCAACCGTGCGCAGGGCGACGCGAAGCTGGCCGCCCAGGCGGCGGCGGACGCGGCCGTCTCCGCGTCGAAGGCCGCCGCCTCGGCGGCCGCCGCGACCAGATCGGCGGCCCAGGCCTCCGCCGACGCCAAAGCGACCCAGCAGGCGTCGGCCCGGATCGACGACATGGACGCCAAGGCGCAGGCCGCTGTCGAGCGGGCACGCAACTCGGCGGCGGCAGCGGACGCTGACGCGTCGGCTGCCGAGAGCGCGGCCGACGCCAGCGAACGGGACGCGGTCGCGGCTCGCGGGGCGGCTACCGAGGCCGCGGCCGACGCGGACCAGGCCGACCAATACGCCGACGACGCGGAGGAGTCGGCGGCGGAGGCACGGGAGGCGGCGAACAACGCCGAAGCCTCGGCCGACGCCGCGCAGGCCGCGCTCACCGCCATCGACCGGGCGCTCGCGTCCGGTCCGCAGAAGCCGGGCGACCTGGGCGGCGCCGGATCCGACGCCATCGCCACCGAGTTGGACAACGTCTACATCGTCACGATCCAGACCGGTTACAGCTTCACGCCGACGAGTGACTGTGTGGGAACCGGCGGCTGCGACGTGACCGGCAACTACCGGTCGCAGGGCTACTACGTCTATCTGCTCGCCAGCTGTGTCACGCCGGGATCGACGCCCGGCGAGTGCATCAACACGGGCAGCGGCCCGCAGGTTGAGCTGGACGAGCTGATGACCGAGCCGTTCGACATCACCACCCCGGCGAAGATCCACATCTCGCAGCAGCAGTTCCTGGAGTCCACGCTGCGGGCGCTGCCGGGAATCCTGTTCGGCGAGTTCATTGGGTGCTACAAGAAGCTGACGCCCGGCGACGACGGCGGCAGCTGGATCGACTGCGGGTTCGTCGCCGCGGAGCTGGTCCTGCCGTTCGCTCTCAAGGGCGTCGCGCTGGCGGTCAAGGAACTGCGCGTCGCGATGATCGCCTATAACGTCGAAGGCATCGACGCGGCGCTCAGCATGCTCAAACTGTCCGCGATCAACACGCGGACCTTCCTCAAACTGCAGCAGGCGGCGCTCGCGGCGCGCTCTCGGGGCATCCTCAACGAGATCAACGCGTGCTTCAGGACGGCGCACAGTTTCACGGCCGGCACCGGTGTGCTGATGGCCGACGGGACGGTGCGGCCGATCGAGAACGTCCGGGTCGGCGACCTGGTGCGCAACGCGGCGCCCGGCGGCGGGACCGAGGTGCACCGGGTCACCGACGTGCACGTCACCACCACCGACACCGAGTTCACCGAGCTGACCCTGGAGGGCTCCGGAGGACGGCGCTCGACCGTGGACGGCACCCGCAACCATCCGTTCTACAGCGTCACCCGTCATCTGTTCGTCGAGGCCGGCGATCTCGTCGCGGGCGACCGGCTGCAGACCGACGGAGCCGGCCCGGTCACCGTCGTGGCGGTACGGGACCACGCCGGCGCGCGGATCACCTACGACCTGAGCGTCGAGGGTGTGCACACGTACTTCGTCGACAACGACGGCGTACCGGTGCTGGTGCACAACGTGGGCTGCGATCCGGTCCAGTTGTTGCGGACGGTCGCCGGGCTCAGCCAGGGCGAGTGGAAGACGAAAGCAGACCGGATCAAGGTCGAGACGGCGCTCGGCGGCAACCTCCGCAACGACTACCCGATCATCGACAGCTGGCACGACAGTCTCAAGATCGCCACGGACATCAAGAGCATCGACTGGCGGGCGATGAGCTACGTCAACGACCCGAAGGCGTACGGGAACAGGGGTCTGCGTCTCGTCGACAAACTCGACACCACCAGGTTCGTGCAGGACAACTGGTACCACGCGCACACACCGACGATCCGGCCGGAGATGGTGAAGAACTGGGTGCTGCGCATCGCGTACCCGGAGGGCATCCCGGCGAGGCATCTCGAGGAACTGCTGAAAGCGGTGCCGTACGGCAGGGAGCGCGGAATCATCGTCTTCCTGCACCCGATCAAGGGCTGACCCTGCCCGCCGCCTCCGTGCTCCGGCACGGAGGCGGCGCCGTCCTCAGCCCAGAACCGCCAGGGCCGGTATCTCGCGCTCCTCGACCAGGCCGCTGTCCGCGACGGCGTCGACGATCCGCGGGTCGAGAAGCCACACGACGCCGTCGTTCATGCCGGCGTAGAGCGTGAACAGTCGCGGCGTCGCCCTCGCCTCGGCCAGCAGATCATTCAGAACAGCAAGCGGCCGTACGACCGCCACGGTCCAGGCCTGGTCGGTGCGCCAGTCCTCAGCTGTCCACACGACACAGCGCCGCCCGTTGATCGAGACGACATAGTCCCCGTCCTCGACCCCACCGGCCGGATACGCGAGCTCGTCGACGTGGAACGCAACACCGTGAGCCTCCAGAGCCGGCATCAGATCCCGCAGCTCCCGGGGAACGCCGGCCTCCGCCATCTCCTCACCATCCACAAAGAACCAGTTGACCCCTTGCGCCCCATCAGACAGCCGAAGCGGATACCCCCCTTCAGCAACCAGCGCTTCCGCCTCCGCCGCCCGCTCCGCCGGAAGATGCCTCCACATCCCGAGCTTCCGAAGCTCCCGCCCCAGCCCGCCCCATCGCTGATCCATGGCTTGCATCATGCCCCACCCCACCCCGCCTCACCGGCCCCATTCGTCCCGCCCCCAGCCCCGCCGCCCAGCACCCACCGCGGTATCCACCGTGCCGACACAGCGCCGGCTTCTGGCGGGATCCGTCCAGTTGGTGGTGAGCGCTGTACCAGCGGCCCAACCACAGCCCTGACGGTTGGCCAGTGTCGAACCAGCAGGTTCCCGCCGACGCGGATCCCGCTGGGGTTCGGGCGCCGGCCTGCACCGCCGTGCGCGCCGCGGGAACCGCAACCAGCCAGCAGTGCCCTCGCGTCGTCTGCGCAGCCCAATTTCGCCCCGCCCTGCCCTGCCGTTCCTGTTCCTGGTCCACCGGCCGGCGCGCAGCGCCGTATCCGGCTTGCGCTGCAGCGCTGCCTTCGGGTCAGGTTTCACCCGGCTGGTGGTAGCCCTGTATCGGAGGCCCGGATACAGGGCTGACGACCAGCCGGTGTCGGACCAGCAGCCGCGACTCGCGTGATCCAAGACGAGCCAAGTAAAACCATGCGCTCACAAGGCGCCACCAGGCCACGTGGCAGAGCGACCTCGACCACGCCGCGGCTCGTGGCCGGTTGTAGCGCTGGTTCTGGGGGCCGTGTGGGTTGGCTTCGGCCGGGTTGCCGCTCGTGGCCGGTTGTAGCGCGGGTTCTGGGGGCCGTGTGGGTTGGCTTCGGCCGGGTTGCCGCTCGTGGCCGGTTGTAGCGCGGGTTCTGGGGGCCGTGTGGGTTGGCTTCGGCCGGGTTGCCGCTCGTGGCCGGTTGTAGCGCGGGTTCTGGGGGCCGTGTGGGTTGGCTTCGGCCGGGTTGCCGCTCGTGGCCGGTTGTAGCGCGGGTTCTGGGGGCCGTGTGGGTTGGCCTCGGCCGGGTTGCCGCTCGTGGCCGGTTGTAGCGCGGGTTCTGGGGGCCGTGTGCGTTGGCCTCGACCACGCAGCCACCCGCCGCCAGCCGTAACGCGGGGGTCCGGGGGGCTCGGCCCCCCGGTAGACATGCGAAGAGGGCCCCGGTCCGCGCTTCCCGCGGACAGAGGCCCCCTGCACTCGTAGCGGGGACAGGATTTGAACCTGCGACCTCTGGGTTATGAGCCCAGCGAGCTACCGAGCTGCTCCACCCCGCGTCGGTAGTTAAACCCTAGCGCACGGGCTCCGGGGCGCCAAAACGGCCCCCCGGAGCGGGTGCGGGTTCAGCAGGTGGTGTAGCCCTTGCCGGCCTTGGTCCACTTGCAGCTGTCGATGTACTTGCCGGTGTCGGTGCGCAGGGTCGCCGTGTCGCCGCTGTTGTTCCACACGTGGTAGCTCTTGCCCCAGTAGCGGGTGGCGGTGGTGTTGGTGCCCTTGCCGGTACGGACGATCACGCTCTTGCCGGCGCCGAGGGTGTAGGTGCCGGTGAACCGGTAGAGGTTGCCGGCGGCGTCGCGGACGGTCCAGCCCTTGAGGTTGACGGACTTGCGGCTGCGGTTGGTGAGTTTGGCGTACTCGCCGTTGATGCTCTTGTTGGTGCGGTTGTCCACGCCGGGGGCGTTGTACGCGATCCGGGTGAACTGGACGGAGCCGGCCACGGGTGTGGACGGGGGCGTCGTCGGGGTGGTGGGCGGCGTGGTCGGGGTGGTGGGTGTGGTGGTCGGCGGTGTGGTGCCGCCACCGGAGCCGCCGACGTTGACGCTCTGGGTGTACGTGTTGCTGGTGATCAGGTTCTCGGCGGAGGCGTACGCCGCGTTGCCGGTCTCTGCGATGACCGCCCGGTATGTCTGCTGGCCGCCGGGCTGTCCGGTGGCGGCGCCCTGGAATTCGGCGTTGGTGTCGCCGTCGTCGTTGGGCGGGGTGGCGCCGCCTTCGCCGGCGGGGCCGTCGGTGACGCCGGAGGCGACCTCGACCCAGGTGCTGCCGCTCTGCCGTTCCACCCGGACCGGGAAGTACGGCTGGTCGGGGCTGGTGTGCACGTTGTAGCTGATGCTGCCGGCGCCGGTGGACGTGACGGTGAAGGTCGCGCCGACCTTGAGCGGGGCCTTCACGACGCGCGAGTACTCGCCGCCGGATTCGACGGCCCACACGAAACCGGAGTCCATGGTCCGTCGGATGGTCCACCGGCCGCTGCTGTTGGCGGTGACGGTGGTGGGCATGTCGTCCTCGTACTGGGTGGCCGGTGACAGCTCGGACCCGCTGGTGGCGTCCTTGCCCCACTTGTAGGCGGCTTCCCGCAGCGTGACGGTGGCGTTCGCGGTGGCGGTGCCGGTCAGGGTCACGGTGCCGTAGCCCACCTGGGCGGCCGGGGTGTCGAAGGTCGGCGCCGCGGCCCAGGCCGGCGAGCCGCCGAGGAGCCCGGTGCCGGCAATGAGCACGCCGAGAGCGGAACCCATACCGAAAACTGTTTTCGGTCGTGTGTACATGGTGTTGGAAATCCTCCGTTGTGCGGCCGGGCGATGAGGTTATCGAAAGCAAATCGACGTGGTCATCGTTCATCCCGCCTGCGGACCCTACCCGCAAGTGCCGCCCTTTTGGCCGTGATCAAAGTTGCAGGTAGGAGGTGTTCTACCGGGTGCCGGTAAAGTAGTCGGCAGCGTCGATCGAGGGAATGTGCAAGGAATGATTGAACTAGCCGCCGATTGTTCTCGGTGCGCCGCGTTGTGCTGTGTTGCCCCCGCCTTCGCCAAGTCGTCCGATTTCGCGGGCGACAAACCGGCGGGGCGGCCCTGCCGGAATCTGGGGGACGATTTCCGGTGCACCATTCATGAGGAGTTGCCGCAGCGCGGTTTCCCGGGCTGTGTGGTGTTCGACTGTTTCGGGGCCGGCCAGCGGATCACCCAGGACACGTTCGGCGGGCGGGACTGGCGGTCCGCCCCGGAGCTGGCCGGTGACATGTTCGCGCTGCTTCCGGTGGTGCGGCAGCTGCACGAGCTGATGTGGTATCTGACCGAGGCGCTGAAGCTGGACGAGGCGCGGCGGCTGCACCCGAAACTGCGGGCCGCGTTCGACGCCACCGACGCCCTGGCCGGCGCCGATCCGGCCGAGCTGCGCGGGCTGGACGTGGAGGCGTACCGGATGAAGGTCGTGCCGTTGTTGCGCAGGGCGAGCGAGATGGCCCGGTCGCGGGTCGGCGGGCGCCGCCCCGATCACAGCGGCGCTCAGCTGATCGGCCGGCGGCTGCGCGGCGCCGACCTGCGGGGCGCCAGCTTCCGCGGCGCGCTTCTGATCGGCGCGGACCTGCGGGAGGCGGATCTGCGGCGGGCCGATTTCACCGGCGCCGACATGCGGGGTACGGACCTGCGCGGCGCGAATCTGGACGGAGCGATCTTCTTGACCGCGTCACAGCTGCGCGCCGCAGTGACCGGGGCCGATCACCCTTAGGATGGGCGGCATGCAACCGGTGTCCGGTGTGGTGTGGGTCCTGACCGTTGCCGGCATCGTCGGCCTGCTGCTCTTCGACTTCTTCGTCCACGTGCGCAAGGCTCACGTGCCGCGGCTGCGTGAGGCGGCACTGTGGACGTCGATCTACGTGTCGATCGCGATCCTGTTCGGCGTCGGCGTCTGGATCTTCGGCGGCTCGACGATGGGCCAGGAGTACTTTGCGGGTTACGTGACCGAGGAGGCGCTCTCGGTCGACAACCTGTTCGTGTTCCTGCTGCTGCTCAGCAGCTTCAAGGTGCCGCGGGCCGACCAGCAGAAGGTGCTGCTGTTCGGCATCGTGGTGTCGCTGATCGCGCGGACCGGGTTCATCCTGCTCGGCGCCGCGCTGATCAACTCGTTCGCCTGGATCTTCTATCTGTTCGGGCTGATCCTCCTGGTCACCGCGGGCAACCTGCTGAAGGAGAAGCACGACGAGGGCGAGGCGCCGGACAACATCGTGATCCGGCTGGCCCGCCGGTTCCTGCGGACCTCCGATGCGTACGACGGGGACAAGCTCTTCACCTATCAGGACGGCAAGCGGGTGCTCACGCCGATGCTGCTGGTCATGGTGGCGATCGGCGGCACCGACATCCTGTTCGCGCTG
Organism: Actinoplanes philippinensis; assembly: GCF_900113015.1. GTDB lineage: Bacteria > Actinomycetota > Actinomycetes > Mycobacteriales > Micromonosporaceae > Actinoplanes > Actinoplanes philippinensis. The sequence continues at coordinate 259,455 of NZ_FONV01000011.1, read as the reverse complement.
GACTCGATCCCGGCGATCTTCGGCCTCACCCAGAACGTGTATCTGGTCTTCACCGCCACCGCCTTCTCCCTGCTGGGATTGCGGCAGCTCTACTTCCTGATCGACGGCCTGCTGGACCGTCTGGTCTTCCTGTCCTACGGGCTGGCCGCGATCCTCGGGCTGATCGGTGTGAAGCTGGTGCTGCACGCCCTGCACGAGAACAACGTGCCGTTCATCAACGGCGGTGACCCGGTCGACGTCGTGGAGATCCCGACCGCTGTCTCGCTCGGGGCCATCGTCGGCGTCCTGCTGGTCACCGTGATCGCGTCGCTGCTCAGCCCGAAGGGGCAGGCCCGGACCGCGGCGGCGGCGGCCCGCCGGTCGGCGCACGAGTTCCTCGACGTGGAGACCGACCCGGAGTATTGCGACGAGGTCTACCACCGGCTGCTCGCCGAGGAGGACAAGCTCCGGGCGCTGCCGGAGAAGCAGCGGGCCCTGATCCGTCAGGAGGGGCAGTTGATGGAGCTCCTGGCGCGGGCGCACCGGGTGCACGAGGAGCGGGTCGCCGCCGGGCACTGTTTCGTGCCGGCGACGACCTGAGAGACCGCTCTCAGCGGTCGCTTGAGGTAGGGCTCAGCGGTACCGGTTGAGGTAGGGCTCAGCGGTACCGGTTGAGACAGGCTCTCAGCGGTCGCGGTTGAGGTAGGACGAGAGGTTCGTGGTCTGGCCGTCGTCGGGGGACTGGGAGACCAGGTTCGCGACCCGGGCGGCCAGGCTTGCGGCGCGGGACGCCAGGTCGGGCTCGGACTGGCGGGAGTCCTGCTCGGCGCGCATGGCCTCCTCGGCGCGGAGAGCGTCGGCCTCGACGCCGGGGCGGTCGGACCAGCCGTTCGCGCCGGAGACCGGCTCCTGGTACGCCGGCTCCTGGTAGGCCTGCTCCTGATACGCCGGCTCCTGGTAGGCGGCCTGCTGGTAGGCCGGCTCCTGGTAGACCGGCTCCCGATGGGCCGCCTCCTGGTAGGCCTGCTCGCGGTAGCCGGGGCCCCGGAAGGCCGGCTCCGCGTAGGCCGGCTCCTGCTGGTAGGCGGGCGCCTGCTGATAGGCCGGCTCCTGGTAGGCGGGCTCCTGGTAGGCAGGCTCGGCGTGGGCGGGCTCCGGGAAGGCGGGCTCCTCGGGAGCGGGCGTCGCGCCGGCGTCGGGGGCGGGCACCGCGACCTCGCCGAGCAGCGTCACGGTCTGCCCCTGGCCGCCCAGGTGGTTGCTGAACTCGGGGCCGATGACCAGCCGGGACAGCATCCGCGCCTGCACGGCAGGGACCCCGATGAGATCGGCGTTCTCCACCCGGAACCGGGCGATCGCCTGCCGCATCGTGTTGGCCAGATGGTCCGCCGCGTTGATCTTGCTCAGCTCGCCGCCGGCGAAGACCAGAGCCGGGAAGGTGCCCTCCGGCCCCTTGCAGACCAGCTGGATCTGGGTGACCGTCCCGTTGCGGCCGGTCTCCCGGTTGCCCGGCTGGACGCGGAGGTGCTGCGGCCAGAGCCAGAACAACTCACCACTACTGTGCGTGTCTTCGCGATCATGGACGTAACGCACCCGGCGGTCCGTGACGATGACGTCGGTCTCCTCCGGCAGCGTCCACCGCGGCAGTGACGACGCCTCGTCGAACGCATACTCGGCCACCGCGCAGCGACCACGCCACAGGATGCGCTCACCGCTGTCCAGCGGTCCGAGGTCCGTGCCCGCGAGGGACAGGAAGTGCTGGTGGAACATGGTTGCCTTCCCCGTGCCTACCGCGATCTCGTGAACAGCGGCCGCAACGATTACAACCGGGTCCCGGCGGTGTCGCCAGTCACTGGGCGTGAATCACACCGGAACTCGCGAAATCGACACAGGACGGTGACCAGCGATACACCAACGGCCGACCCAACAATCACCTTCGGTTACCGAAGAGCCCTTCGGGCGGTAGGGGTGAGGGTACCGCCGTAGCGTCCGGAACGGGAGACGCTCCGGCGGTGAACCGATCAAGATCGGTCTCGACCCGCCCGGGGAACCAGTCACCGGCGGCCCGCCGGGACAGCTCGGCGACCGGCAGCGGGGCACGCCCGGCGACCACCACGAGATTGCCGAAGCGCCGCCCGCGCAGCACCGCCGAATCCGCCACCAGCACCGCCTGCGGCAGCGCGGCCCGGATCGTGGCCACCTGCGCCCGTGCATACCGCAGCGGCGGCCCGTCGGCGACGTTCGCGATCAGCCGGCCCTCGGGGGCCAGCACCCGGGCCACGTGTGCCGCGAACTCGGCCGACGCCAGGTGCGCGGGCGTGCGGGCGCCGGCGAACACGTCCAGCACCACCACGTCGTACCCCGAATCGCGCATCCCCTCGACGGCGGCCCGGGCGTCGGACACCCGGACCCGGACGTTCGCGCCGGTCGGCAGCGGCAGCGCCTGGCGGACCAGCTCCACCAGCGGCCCGTCGATCTCGACCACCCGCTGCGCCGAGCCGGGCCGGCTGACCGCGACATAGCGCGGCAGGGTGAGCGCGCCGCCGCCGAGGTGCAGCACCCGCAACGGCCGGCCGGCCGGCCCCGCCAGGTCGATCGCGGCGGCCATCCGCCGCACGTACTCGAACTCCAGGTGGGTGGGGTCGGCCAGATCGACGTGCGACTGCGGCGCGCCGTCGAGCAGCAGTGTCCACGCGGTGTCGCGGTCGGGGTCGGGCACCAGCTCGGCGACGCCCGAGGCGACCGTCTCGACCCGCCTCCGCGACGCTCTGCGCTGTGCCATCGGGCAAGTATCCCGGTAGCAGATCGGGAGCACTGGTGCGGGAACGCACAAGTGACCCGGGAAACTTCCGACGTTTCCCGCTGTGAGCGCGCTACCGCAGACGACGATGACACGGCGCGGCGTGGTGGGCGGGATCGCCGCCGCCGGGGCCGCGGCCGCCCTGACCACCGGCACGCCCGCCGCCGCGGCCGAGGCCTCCCCGGCCGCTCTCGTGCCCGCCGACCCGCTGCTGCACCTGCTGCGCCGGGCCACCTTCGGCCCGAGCCCGTCGTCGATCGCCGAGATCCGCCGGCTGGGCGCCGCGGCCTGGCTGGACCGGCAGCTCAACCCGTCGGCGATTCCCGACCCGGTGGCCGACGGCGTGGTCGCCCGGCTGCCGCTGGCCCGGCTCTCCATCGCCGAGATCCGCTCCCGGGTCGCCGCCGGCACTCTCAAGCAGTACAGCTGGGACCCGATGTGGCAGCTCGGCTGGGCGGCGGTGGCCCGGTCGATCTGGGGCGAGCGGCAGCTGCTCGAGGTGATGACCGACTTCTGGAGCAACCACCTCAACGTGACCTGCCCGCACGGTGACGTCTGGGACAGCCGGATCGACTACGACACGATGATCCGGCGGTACGCCCTGGGCACCTTCGCCGATCTGCTGAAGGCGTCGGCCCGGCACCCGGCGATGCTGACCTACCTGGACAACCGGTCCTCCAGCCGGGACGCGCCGAACGAGAACTACGGGCGTGAGCTGCTGGAGCTGCACACCGTCGGGCTGGCCTACACCGAGACCGACGTGAAGAGCGCGGCCCGGCTGCTCACCGGCCTGACCGTGGACAACACGACGGGAAGGTACCGGTACGACGCGGCAGCGCACGCCGTCGGCGCGGTCCGGGTGCTGGCCTTCCAGCACGCCAACACGACCACCGCCGGTGGCGAGGCGGCCGCCCTGGACCTGCTCGACTACCTGGCCATGCACCAGGCCACGGCGCGCCGGATCGTCACCAAGCTGTGCGTCCGGTTCGTCGCCGACGAGCCGCCGGCTTCGCTGATCACCACGCTGATCAAGGTCTACCTGGACAACCGGACGGCGATCGTGCCGGTGCTGCGGGCGCTGTTCACCTCCGCCGAGTTCGCCGCCTCGATCGGCGCGAAGACGCGGACGCCGATGGAGGACCTGGCCGCGACCGTGCGGACCCTCGGCTACGGCCCGGCGGCCACCGGCACGAAGTTCCTGGAGAGCCTCTACTGGATGGTCCGCGACGCCGGGCAGGCGCCGCTGGGCTGGGGGCCGCCGAACGGCTACCCGGACGTGGCGGCCGCCTGGGCGTCACCGTCGGGGCTGCTGGCGCGGTGGAACTTCCACCTCTCCATCGCGGCCGGGTGGTGGCCGGACACCCTGGTCCGGCCGGCGAGCCTGCTGACCGGGATGGTGGGGGCGCTGCCCGCCACGTACGGCGCGCTGGTCGAGAGGACCGCGCTGCGGCTGGCCGGGATCGTGCCGTCGGCGCAGCAGATCACGGCGCTGGCCGAGTTCTACGGCAAGACCCCGGCGTCACCGCTGCGGGCGGACGACCCGGCGGCCGGCTGGATGTACCCGTACCTGATGGGGATGCTGCTCAATGCCCCGTCCTTCGCGGTGAGGTGACGATGAGCGAAAAGTGTGGATGCGAGGAGAACCGGCGGTTCGGGCTGGACCGGCGGCGGGTGCTGCTGGCCGGCGCGCTGGGACTGGCCTCGGCGGCGCTCGACACGAGTCTGGCGTTCGCGGCCGACCCCGGATACACGGGAGACGTGCTGGTGCTGCTGTCGCTGCGGGGTGGCTTCGACGGGCTCTCCGCCGTCGTCCCGGCCGGCGACGCCGCCTATTACGCGGCCCGGCCCACGATTGCCGTACCGAAAACGCAGTTGATCGGGGGTGGATCTTTCTTCGGTCTGCACCCGGCGCTGTCGCCGCTGCTGCCGTATTGGACCGGCGGGCAGTTGGCCGCCGTTCAGGCGGTCGGGCAGCCGGCGCCGAACCGATCGCATTTCTCGGCCATGGAGGATCTGGAACGGGCCGCGCCCGGCACCTCGATCCGGACCGGCTGGCTGAACCGGATGCTCGGCCTCACCGCCTCGTCCGATCCGATGCGGGCGGTCGCGATGGGCACCGCGATGCCGGCCCGGGTGCTCGCCGGACCGGCGCCCTATCTGGGCGTGACCTCGATCGACAAGACCGCGCTCACCGGTGAGCAGGCCGGCCGGCCGATCGCGGCGACGATGGCGAAGCTCTACGAGAGCGCGCCCGCGGCCCTCAAGCAGACCGCCGGGCAGCTGAACGGCGCGCTGCAGCGGACCGCGCAGCTGCGGGCCGCCGGGTACACGCCGGCCAACGGCGCGGTCTATCCGGGCACCGATCTCGGGGCGGCGCTGCGCGACGTGGCCCGGCTGATCAAGTCGGGCAGCGGGCTGATGAGCGCGACCGTCGACTCCGGCGACTGGGACATGCACGAGAACCTCGGCCCGGCGGTCGCCGGCCGGCGGATGTTCGACCAGCTCAAGGCGCTCGCCACGGCGCTCGCCGCGTTCGCCGCCGACCTCGGCCCGGACGGCCTTCGCAGAGTGACGCTGATCACCATCAGTGAGTTCGGCAGGCGCGTGACACAGAACGGCTCCGGCGGGCTCGACCACGGCTACGGCAACGCCATGTTCGTCCTGGGCGGCAACGTCAAGGGCGGCAAGGTGTACGGCCGATGGCCCGGCCTGACCACGGCCCAGCTGCGTGACGGCGACCTGGCGGTGACCACCGACTACCGGGCGGTGATCGGCGAGATCCTGCGCGCCCGATGCGGTGTCGGTGACCTGGCGAGCGTCTTCCCCGGGGTGACCGCGTCGGCGCTGGGCATCGTCGCGGCACGCTGAAAGCGGCGATATTCCCCAAAACGGCTATAAGCCGTGATCGGTGCGTTCCACACTGCTCACATGTCCAGCAATTCGCTTGCCGAGATGATCGGCGCACAGCGGCAGCCCTCGCGGGCGGGCCGGGCCGGCTCGCCGCTGCGGATCCGGCGCCACACCTCCGACGAGGGCGCGCCGTTCTGGCGGTGGGACTGCGCCGGCTGCGGCGAGTACGGCGGCGGGCGGCACCACGACGACGCGGTGACCCGGGCGCTGCGGCACTGCCACGAGCACCCGGACCACCGCTCCTCACTGCTGCCCCCGGCCCGCTGCCGGGAGCCGCACACCTACCTGCCGCTGCACCCGATGCTCTACGCGCTCGACGACGACCCGCCGCCGGAGCCGCTGGCGATCTGACCGCCCCGCGCCGCACCCGGGTGCCGCCCGGGCAGCGGCTGCGGACGGCCGCCGAGGATCCCGGCCACCTTGCGCAGCAGCGGGTCGGCGACCACCTCGGTCAGGTCCCGGCCGAGCGGGATACGCCAGTTCGGGTACTCGTCGAAGGTGCCGGGCAGGTTCGGCTGACGACGCTCGAGCAGGACGTCGTGCAGGGAGGCGGTCACCATCCGGCACGGCGTACGGGCCAGGAACTCGTGCATCGCCACCACCACGTCCTCGGTGCCGGGATCCGCCCCGAGCAGGCCCTCCTCGCGCAGCCGCGCCAGCAGCAGCGCCCGGTCGGTGCGCCAGGACTCCCGCTCCTCCTCCACCGGCCCGGCCAGCTGGCCCAGCGCGGCCCGTACCTCGACCTGCTCCCCGGCCAGGAAACCGGCCGCCGTCGGCAGATCGTGGGTGGAGACGCTGGCCAGCGCGTTACGCGGATAGCCGGCCGACGGACGGTAGCCGCCCTCGTCGTCCCGGGTGAACCAGAGCACCGCCGAGCCCAGCATGTTCGTCCGCTGCAGCCCCTCGGTCACCACCGGCATGACCGTGCCCAGGTCTTCGCCGATCACCACCGCCCCGGCCCGGTACGCCTCCAGCGCCAGGATGCCCAGCATGGCCTCCGGGTCGTAGTGGACGTAGGTGCCGTTCGCCGGCCCCAGCCCGGCCGGCACCCACCACAGTCGCCACAGTCCGGCCACGTGGTCGACACGCAGGCCCCGCGCGTACCGGAAGATCCGCCGCAGCATGTCCCGGTACGCCGCGTAGCCCGTCTCGACCAGCCGGTCCGGCCGCCAGGCGACGCCACCCCACTCCTGGCCCAGCTGGTTGAACGCGTCCGGCGGGGCCCCGGTGCGCGCCTCCATCGCCAGCACGTCCTGCAGCAGCCACCCGTCGGCGCCGGCCGGCTCCACGGCCACCGCCAGGTCGTACACGATGCCCACCGGCAGTTCACCGGCCGCCGCCCGGAACTGCGCCTCCAGCAGCTCCTGGATCCAGATGTGGAAGGCGATCCGATCGTCGTCCATCGCCCGGACCGCCGGAGCGTCCGGGCGGCGCACTTCGGCCGGCCACTCCCGCCAGTCCGGCCCGTGCTTCTCGGCGAGCACACAGAACCGGGCGAAGTCGGTGAGCCCCGGATCCCGGTCCAGCTCGACCGGGGCGGCCAGCGGCCAGAGCAGCTCCAGCGCGGCCAGTTTGGCGGTGAACACCGCGTCGTAGTCGATCAGGCCGTCGGCCGCGGGCGCCGGCCGCAGCGCGTCCACCCGCTGCCGCAGCTCGGGCGCGGCCCGCCGGTACTCCGCGGTGTCGGTCACCCGCAGGTACAGCAGGTTCGCGAAACGGCGGCTGGACGGCGAGTACGGCGACGCCGGCACCGGCGCCACCGGGGTGATCGCGTGCAGCGGGTTCAGCACCACCAGCCCGGCCCCCGCCGACCCGGCCACGAAGTCACGCAGGTCACCGAGGTCGCCCATGCCCCACGAGCCGGCCGAGTGCAGGGTGTAGAGCTGGAGCATCCAGCCCCAGGTGTCCGGCGGCTCGGGCAGTTGCTCCGGGACCACCACCAGGGTGACCTCCTGGTCCCCGTGCCGCAGCCGGTGCCAGCCGAGCGGCAGATCCGGCGGGAGCCGGTCCAGCCGTCGCACCGCGCCGTCCTCCAGGGTGACCTCGGCCGGGCCCGGCAACGCCCGCCCGCTCCCGGCGCGCACCACGATCGTTCCGGGCAGACGGTCACCGCTGTCCCGCCGCCGGGCCTCGGCCAGCGACGTCCGTACCGCCGCCGGGGTGCTCGCGTCGACGCCGAGCATGCCCAGCACCCCGATCACCGACTCGGGGGCCACCTCGGTCTCCCGGCGCTGCCAGTTCTCGTACCGTGTGGCCACCCCGTGCGCCTCGGCCAGGGCCACCAGATCCGTGTCCATGCCTCTCCCATCCCCTCGGTGCCCGACGCCTAACCCATTGCGTACATCGGCCAGCATGGGGCACATGGGTGACATGGTTCGACGACTTCGCATCGGATTCACCGCGGCCCTGACGGGCCTGATCCTCGGCGTGCTGGTCCCGGCGCAGGCCTGGGCGGCCGACAACGGCGCAGCTCAGCTGGTCGTCGAGGCGGCCCGCAAGTCACGGCGCGGCGGCTTCGGATTCGGCGCCATCGGGCTCATCTGCTGCCTCGGTGTGATCGCTGTCATCGTGGTCGTCCTGATCCTGATTTCCCGGAACCGCCGACGGCGCTGAGGCCGCCCGGCCTAGCGTTGAACCATGCGATCGGTGTTGCTGGGCGGCGGGATCGCTGCGGTGCTCTGCGTCCCCCTGGCCGTGTCGGTGACGGCGGCCGGCGCCACCGCCGACGTGGTGCTCAGCCAGGGCCGGCCGGTGCAGGCGTCGGCGACCGAGAGCATCGCCTGGCCCGCCTCCGGCGCCACCGACACGGACTCCGCAAGCCGGTGGTCCAGCGGCGTCGCCGGGGCCGGCACCCAGTGGGTCGACATCGATCTCGGTACGGCCCAGGAGATCCGCCGGGTGCGGCTGCACTGGGCCACGGCGTACGCCAAGGCGTACCGGATCCAGCTGTCCGACGACGGCGCCACGTGGCGTGACCTGTACCGCACGTCGACCGGGGACGGTGCGTTCGACGACATCCGCGGCCTCTCCGGGACGGCCCGTCACCTGCGGGTGCTGGCCACCCAGCGGGGCACCCCGGAGGGCTACTCGCTGTGGGACGTCCGGGTGTACGGTCCGGGTCGTCCCGCGGCCGCCGTGGAGCAGGCCGCCACCGCCGCCGTGCCGCCCGTCGCCGGTGGACTGGGCACCCCGGCCAAGAAGGAGATCGCGCTCAAGCTGGTCTCCAGCGCCGAGAACTCGACCCTGGACTGGCGGTCCGGCTACGGCTACATCGAGGACCTGCGCGACGGGCGTGGCTACACCGCCGGAATCGTCGGTTTCTGCTCCGGCACCTCGGACATGCTGGCCGTGGTCACCGAGTACACCCGCCGCAAACCGGACAACGTGCTGGCCGGTTACCTCCCCGCGCTGCGGGCGGTGGACGGCACCGACTCGCACGAGGGCCTCGACCCGGACTTCCCGGACGCGTGGCGGGCCGCGGCCGCCGCCGACCCGGTCTTCCGCAAGGTGCAGGAGGAGGCCCGCGACCGGATGTACTTCTCCCCGGCGGTGCGCCTGGCCGAGGCCGACGGGCTGCGCGCGCTCGGCCAGTTCGCCTACTACGACGCGGCCGTCATGCACGGGATCTCCGGGCTGCGCTCGATCCGGGAGCAGGTGGTGGCCGGCCGGCGGACCCCGGTGCAGGGCGGCGACGAGATCGCGTACCTGTCGGCCTTCCTGGACGCGCGGGTGGCCGAGATGCGTACCGAGGCGGCGCACAGCGACACCAGCCGGGTCGACACCGTCCAGCGGGTCCTGCTGAACGCGGGCAACCTCGACCTGGCCACCCCGCTGAGCTGGTCGGTCTACGGCGACCGGTACTCGGTGCCGGGCTGACTCAGGCCTTCGCGAACAGGGCCGGCACCAGGTCGGGCTGCCAGCCGGGCAGCGACGTGTGCGCCTCGCGGACCCGGTAGATCACCTTCTTGTACTCGACCAGCTGGCCGGGCTTGTAGGCGGTGTACGCCTTCCACTTCGCCGCGTCCACCTGCACCGGGGTCCGGACCGTCACCCAGTCGACGAGCATCCCGTTCGAGTAGTAGCCGCCGGACGCCATGTTGAGGACGAACATCAGCGGCTCACCCTTCGCCGCCCGGGTGAACCGGAGCACGGCGCGGCCGTCGAGCGACCAGGTCAGCGTCGTCGGCGTCCAGTCCACCGCGTACGTGTGGAAGTCGTCGCCGTCGACCCGGTCCGGGCCCAGCGTCTCCAGCGAGCCGGCCGGCACCCCGCCCTGAGCGTCCAGCACACCGAGCGCCCGCCACGCCCCGTCCGTCCGCCGGCCCTGGATGCGGGCCTCGGCACGGCCGTACTGCTGCGGGAAGGTCTTCGTGGTGCGCAGCGCCGAGCCCAGCGCCAGCCGGCCGTCACCGTCCAGCACCGCGATGCCCCGCCGGCCGTCGGCGAGCGTCCAGACGTCACCGTCCGGCCGGTCGCCGCCGGCGCCGGAGAAGCCGTCGCTGAGCACCGTCCGGTTGACCGTGGCCGCCTCGGCGCCGGTCGCCGGCGTCGCCGCTACCGCACCGGCGACCATCACCGCGGCCGCGATCAGAGCGCGCCCTCTCATGGCCTCCCCCACCTAGAAGATCAGGTGGGCACTCTGCTCAACTGGGAGCGCTACCGGCAAGAGCCTTTACGGGACTGTGACCCGGCTCAGCGGTAATCCGGGGCGTTCGTCTCGTGCATCGCCAGCTCCTCGGCGCTTGCGCCGCCACCGGCCGCCCCCGCGTCGTAGGCGACGCTGTCCGTCTCCTCGTCCCAGCCCGAGCCCTCGTCCGGCGCGACCAGACGGCCCACCGGGCGCGGCGAGTCGCCGTCGAGCTGGCCGTCGTCGTAGAGCGACACCGGCGACGACGGATCCGAGGTGGGCCCCGGCTCCCACACGTCGCGGTCGAACTCACGCTGCTCCGAGTCGTCCACCGTCTCGTCGAACGGGTCACGGGGCTGCGGGTTCGCCGGCTCGGCGCCGAAGTCCGGCTCCTCCTGCCGCAGCCGCCGGTCCAGCGACTCGCCGTGCAGCTGCTCCTCGGCGGTCTCACCGAACCGGTTCGACCCGCCCGGGCCCACACCCGCGAGCGCGGCCGGGTCCGGCCCGTCGGCCCAGCGGGAGCTGTTCACCTCGTCGTACGCGGAGGAGTCGTCATCAGCGGTGTCCGGCAGTCCCGACGCCTCCGGATCGGTGACCTCGGCCGGGTAGTCGTTCTCTCGCATGCCGGCAGACTACCCACGAGCGGGGTCGATCATGCCGCGCCTTTGGTCTCCGCGTTGCTCAGCCGGGCCCAGACGATCTTGCCGTCGTCCATCGCCAGATGACCCCATCGATCCGCAACCGCATCGATCAGGAGCAGGCCACGGCCACCGTACGCGGTCGGCGCCACCGGGCCTCCGTGGCGCGGGGGCGTCGTCGAGAAATCTCGGACCGCCACACTCATCGCCTCGCCGTGCAGGGCCAGCAGCAGCGTCAGCGGGGTGCCGGCGTGTGCCACGACATTGTTGACCATCTCGGTGGCCACGATGCAGGCGTTGCCGGCCATGTCCGGCCGGTCCCACCGCCCGCACGCCTCGGTGATCACCTCACGGGACCGCCGGGCCGCCCCGGCCACCGGCTGCAGGTCGACGCCGATCCGGTGCTCGGCCGGCTCCGGGACGCCCAGCGCGGCGAAGGCGCCCGGCGCGTCCGGCCAGACCGGCCAGCCGCTGGGCCGCCACGCGGTGACGTCGGGTGTGCCGCAGAGCGCGAGATGGCTGCCCGGCCAGTCCCGCGTCTCGTCCCGCACCTCGCGCAGCACCCGGACCGCGTCCGCCTCGGCGAGCCGCAGCCCGGCGACGTCGACCACCATCGCCTCCGGCTGGGCGGCGAGAACGTCGAGCAGAGCCGAGCGGACCGGCACGGTCGTGGCGGCGTCGAGCACCCCGGAGAGCCGGACCAGAGGGTAGGCCTGGCCGCGGTCCACCAGGTGACGAACCTCGCTCGGCATGATCGCTCCATTGTGCATAACCCGTGGGCCGTGCGCATGTCGTGAGCACGGTACGAGCGGGATACCCCGTACCGGTTTGGTCATGCCGGAATGTGCGGCCGTCAGCCGCGGCGGGCCAGCGCGGTCAGCACGCTCTCGTGCAGCAGCCCGTTGGTGCCGATGACCGAGCTCTTGTCGGCGGTCGGCCGCCCGTCCAGATCGGTGATCTTGCCGCCGGCCTCGGTGACGATCGGGATCAGCGCGGCCATGTCCCACAGCGACAGCTCCGGCTCGGCCATCGCGTCCAGCGCGCCCTCGGCCAGCAGCATGTAGCCGTAGAAGTCGCCGTACGCCCGGCTGCGCCAGACCCCCAGCAGAATGTCCATCATCTGGTCGAGGCGACCGTTGTCGGCCCACCCGTTCAGGCTCGCGTAGCAGAAACTCGCGTCGGTCAGCTTCCGCACCGACGACACGCTGATCCGGGTCGCGGAGTGCTGGTTCTTCCCGGCGAACGCGCCCAGCCCGCGCCCGGCCCACCAGCGCCGGCCCAGCGCCGGCGCCGAGACCAGGCCGGCCACCGGGGTGTCGCCCTCCATCAGCGCGATCAGGGTGGCCCAGATCGGCACGCCGCGCACGAAGTTCTTCGTGCCGTCGATCGGGTCGATCACCCAGTGCCGGTTGCCGGGCCCGGCGGTCGCCGCGGTCCGGCCGAACTCCTCGCCGAGCACCCCGTCGCGGGGCCGGGCCCGCGCCAGGGTGGCGCGGATCGCCTTCTCCACCGCGGTGTCGGCGTCGGACACCGGAGTCAGATCGGGTTTCTCCTCGACCTTCAGATCCAGGGCCCGGAACCGGGCCATCGAGATGGCATCGGCCGAGTCGGCGAGGACGTGGGCAAGCGCAAGATCATCGGCATATCCGGCCATGCCAGAAAGTTAGTCCATCAACCCGGCTCCGCGCCTTTCCCGATCGGACTTCGTCCCGCTTTTCAAGATCAGGCCTCGTCCCCGGCGTTGTCCCGCACGTCACCCTCGCCGGCACGACTGGAGAGCAGGCGGCGGTACGACGCCAGACGGCGCTCGTCGGCTTTCCCCTCGGCCACCCACGCGTCCAGCCGGCAGTCGCTGTCGGCGGCCGTGTGACCACAGTTCGGCTGATCCTCCAGCGTCCCCTCGACCAGGTCGGGGAACCCGTGCAACAGGCTCTCCGCGCTCACGTGCGCCAGGCCGAAGCTCCGGATCCCCGGCGTGTCGACGATCCAGCCCGGATCCCGGCGCGACCGCCCCACCGGCGGCAGCCGCAACGCCACCGCGCTGGTCGAGGTGTGCCGGCCCTTGCCGATCGCGCTGACCGCGCCGACCGCGCGCAACGCATCCGGCACCAGACGGTTCACGAGAGTCGACTTGCCCACGCCGGAGTGCCCGACCAGCACCGAGATGCGGCCCGCCAGACGGGCGCGCAACTCCTCCAGGTCGCTGCCCGGGCGCACCAGCACGTGCGGCAGGTCCAGCTCGGCGTAGTAGCCCAGCACCTGCTCCGGGCCGGCCAGATCCGCCTTGGTCAGGCAGAGCAACGGCTCGATGTCCGCGTCATACGCCGCCACCAGGCACCTGTCGATGAACCCGGTCCGCGGCGGCGGGTCGGACAGCGCGCTCACGATCACCAGCTGGTCGGCGTTGGCCACCACCACCCGCTCCAGGCGGCCCTCCGGAGTGGTGTCGTCGTCATCCGCCGTCCGGCGCAGCACCGACGTCCGCTCACTGATCCGGACGATCCGGGCCAGCGTGCCCGCCGCGCCGGACGAGTCGCCGACCAGCGCCACCCGGTCGCCCACCACCACCGACTTGCGGCCCAGCTCGCGGGCCCGCATCGCGGTGATCACCTCGAGGCCGCCGCTGTCCTCCCGGACACAGCCGTAGCGCCCCCGGTCGACGGTGATGACCAGGGCATCGACGGCGTCGTCGTGTTTCGGCCTCGTCCGGGTGCGGGGGCGGGACGACTTACCGGGCCGGATCCGTACGTCGTCCTCGTCGTACTCCCGTTTACGCGCTGGCAGGGTCTAGCTCCTCTTCGCCACGAGTCCCGCCCAGAGTTCGGGGAACTCGGGCAACGTCTTCGACGTACAACCTACGTCGGTGAGGTCGACGCCCGGCACGGCGAGCCCGATCACCGCCGCCGCGTGGGCCATCCGGTGGTCGGCGTAGGTCTCGAAAGCGGCCCCGCGCAACGGCCCCGGCTCGATCCGCAGCCCGTCGGGGAACTCGGTCACCCTGGCACCCACCTTGCCCAGCTCGGTGGCGAGCGCCGTGATCCGGTCCGTCTCGTGGCCGCGGATGTGCTCCACCCCACGCAGCTCCGACGGGCCCTCGGCCAGCGCGGCCAGCGCCGACACGACCGGCGTCAGCTCGCCCACCTCGGACAGGTCGGCGGTGATGCCACGCAGCCGGCCGGTGCCCCGCACGGTCAGGCCCTCGGCGGTCGGCGTCACCTCGGCGCCCAGCGCCCGGAAGATCTCGATCGCCTGCTCGACCGGCTGCCAGCTGTCGGCCGGCCAGCCCGCCAGGGTGACCGCCCCACCGGTGACCGCCGCCGCCGCGAAGAACGGCGCCGCGCCGGACAGGTCCGGCTCGATCGTCCACGTCCGGCCGCGGAGCGGGCCCGGCTCGACCGTCCACACGTCGGCCACGCTGTCGTCGACCACCGCGCCGGCCGCCCGCAGCATGTGCGTCGTCATCCGCAGATGCGGGGCGCTCGGCACCGGCGGGCCCTCGTGCCGCAGCGTCAGGCCCTTGGTGAACCGGGCCGCCGAGAGCAGCAGACCGGACACGAACTGGCTGGACGCCGACGCGTCGATCACCGCCGCGCCGCCCTCCACCGCACCCGTGCCGTGCACGGTCAGCGGCAGCCCGTCGATCGGCGACGCGTCGACGGCCACCCCGAGCGCCCGCAGCGCCTCGACGATCGGACGCAGCGGCCGCTTGCGCATGTGCGGGTCGCCGTCGAACTCGACCGGCCCCTCGGCCAGCGCGGCCGCCGGCGGCAGGAACCTGGTGATCGTGCCGGCCAGCCCCACGTCGACCCGGGCCGGGCCGCGCAACGGGCCGGGCGTCACCAGCCAGCGGCTGTCGTCGGCGGTGTCCACCTCGACGCCGAGCGCGCGCAGGCCGCCCGCCATCAGCACGGTGTCGCGGGCGCGCAGCGGCGCCTCGATCACCGAGGGGCCGTCGGCCAGGGCGGCCAGGATCAGGGCACGGGCGGTCATCGACTTGGAGCCGGGCAGCCGCACGGTCGCCGTGACCGGGCCGGTGGCGGACGGGGCGAGCCAGGGGCGGGGTTCAGCAGTCACGCCCGACATTCTGCCGTCGCCCTCCGACATTCCCGTCCCGCGTTCCCGGCCCGCGAGACTTTCCCCCACCCGTGTGACCCACCCGTCCCACCGCCGGACGGCCCCCGAACCCAGCCGGTCGGCGGGTGTTCCGGGGCGGACGGGTGTCCGGTGGGCGGCGTAACCTCCAGCTCATGTGCGGGCGATACGCGACCACCAAGAGCAACGCCGACCTCAGCAAGCTGTTCGAGGCCGTCGATGTCGCCGAGCCGTTGCGGGCCAGCTGGAATGTGGCGCCCACCGACCCGGTGCCGCTGGTGCGCATGTCGAAGGAGCACGACGGCCGGGTGCTCGACACCGCCCGCTGGGGGCTGGTGCCGCACTGGGCGAAGGATCTGAAGGCCGGCGCCCGCATGATCAACGCGCGGGCGGAGACGGTCACCGAGTTGCGGTCGTTCGCGAGCTCGTTCGCCAAGCGGCGCTGTCTGATCCCGGCGGACGGCTGGTTCGAGTGGGTGCGTGACGGCAAGCAGAAGCAGGCTTTCTACATGACTCCGGTGGATTCCGGGACGCTGGCGTTCGCCGGTCTCTGGTCGGCCTGGGGTCCGGAGTCGGTGCTGACCTGCAGCGTGATCACCACGGCGGCGCGGGGCGGTCTGACGAAGGTGCACGACCGGATGCCGCTGATCCTGCCGGCCGAGCGCTGGGCGGACTGGCTGGCCGGCGGCGGCGATGCGGAGCGGTTGCTGCGCCCGCTCCCGGAGCGCGATCTGGAGGCCATCGAGGTACGCCCGGTGGGCGCCGCGGTCGGCAATGTGCGCAACAACGGCCCCGAGCTGATCGAGGCGGCCGCCAACATTACGCTTTTTTGAACTCTCGAAGATCAACGGGGATATTTGTCGGGATATGTTGTGTTTCTGGACTGGCAACTTTCCTTCCAGATTGATAGACCCCTTGTTCTGATCTTGTAGCTTGCGGTACAAACCAGCGCCGGAGTGGTGCTGGACCGTAAGGTGCGGCCCGGCCGCCACATGCAGTTCCGGTCCCACGGGGGAGGTGGGCTGATGACACGAGCACGCATGCCGCGTCCGCACGAGGTGGCTATCGCGCGACGCGACCCGCGGCTGCTCGAGGCGATCGCGCAGCGACGCTCCGACGAGGCCTGGCGCACACGAGGCGCCTGCCGCGCGGTCGATCCTGAGACGTTCTTTCCCGCGCCGAACGAGCCGTCGGGCGGAGCCGTCGCGTTGTGCGGGACCTGTGATGTGCAGGGCCCGTGCCTGGCCTGGGCGTTGCAGGTCGGCGACTGCCACGGCGTCTGGGGCGGCACCACGCCACGCGAGCGCCGGGCCATGCTCGTCGCCTGGCGGGAGCGGATCCAGGCGGACGGCGAAGAGGTCGACGACTCGCCGGACGACGAGGACCGGCGTCTTCTGACGCTGATTCCGGTCAGCCGCTGATAGAACGGAGCGCGTGTCCCGCTCCGAGATGACGCTGGAAACCCCACGCGGCCCCGCCGCCGTGGCCGTCACCGACCCCTCCGGGCCGGCGCTCGGCCTGCTCGTCCTCGGCCACGGCGCCGGGGGCGGGGTCGACGCGCCCGACCTGGTCGCGGTGCACGACGCGGCGGTGGTGGCCGGCGTGCGGGTCGCCCTGGTCACCCAGCCGTACCGGGTGGCCGGCCGGCGTGCGCCCGCGCCGGCCGGCCAGCTCGACGAGGCCTGGGTCTCGGTGGTGGGCGCTTTACGCGTACCCCGCCTGCCCTTGATCGTCGGTGGTCGCTCCAGTGGCGCGCGCGTCGCGTGCCGGACCGCGACCACGCTGGGCGCCGCGGGGGTTCTCGCCCTGGCCTTCCCGCTGCATCCGCCGGGGAAGCCGGAGAAGAGCCGGGCCGGTGAGCTGCCGGCGGAGGTACCGACCCTCGCGGTGAACGGTGATCGTGACCCGTTCGGGGTTCCGTCACCCGGAGGCGTCGTCGAGGTGGCGGTGCGTCCCGGAGCCGTTCACGATCTGCGAAAAGATCTTCCGGGTACGGTCGCGATCGTCCTGGAGTGGCTGCGGCGCCACCGCTGGGCGCGCTGATCACGCGAGGGAATGCGCGGCCCTTCCACAGGCGTTATCCAGCTGGACAGACGTCAGCGGAAGGGGTTTGCCAGTGGGTGCCGGTGTCGGAAGCGTCGAGCGCGACGGCCGGGAGGCGGACCGGGTGCGGGACCTTCTGGGTTCCCCCGAGTGGCCCGCGGTGGAGACGCCGCCGGCGGTCAGGTCGGTGAGCGTGAGCACACCGGCGGTTTTCGAGAGCGTTACAGGGGCACTACCCGTATCCTCGGCGGGGCGGTCGAGGGGAGAGTCCAGGGTGGCCCAGAAGGAACGGACCGAGGAACGCCGTGCGCGCTTCGAGCGTGAGGCGTTGCCCTTCGTCGACCAGTTGTATGCGGCGGGGCTGCGGATGACCCGCAACCCGGCCGACGCCGAGGATCTGGTGCAGGAGACGTTCCTCAAGGCGTTCTCCGCGTTCCACCAGTTCGAGCAGGGTACGAATCTGAAGGCCTGGCTCTACCGGATCCTGACGAACACGTACATCAACTCGTACCGGCGCAAGCAGCGGCAGCCGGTGCAGGCGCCGACCGAGGAGATCACCGACTGGCAGCTCGCGTCGAGCGAGTCGCACACGTCGCAGGGTCTGCGGTCGGCCGAGACCGAGGCGCTGGACCGTCTGCCGGACAGCGACATCAAGGAAGCGCTCCAGTCCCTGCCGGAGGACTTCCGGCTCGCCGTCTACCTCGCCGATGTCGAGGGTTTCTCGTACAAGGAGATCGCCGACATCATGGGCACGCCCATCGGCACGGTCATGTCCCGGCTGCACCGCGGCCGGCGCAACCTGCGCAAGCTGCTCGAGCAGTATGCGGTGGACCGGGGCATCACCCGGACCGCGACCTCCGAGCCGCAGGGGGCGTGACGACATGGGCCAGCAGGAGAACGAGCACGACACCGACTGCAGCATCGTCCTCAGCGAGGTGTATCTGTACCTCGATCTGGAGTGCTCCGAGGAGCGGCGGCTGCTGATCCAGAAGCATCTGGACGAGTGCTCCGGGTGCCTCCGTGAGTTCGGCATCGAGCACGAGGTGAAGGCGCTGGTCGGCCGCTGCTGCGGTGACGAGCGGGCGCCGATGGAGCTGCGCGAGCGGCTGCGCAGCAAGCTGGGCCAGCTGGAGGTCCAGACCGAGACCCGCGAATATCTACCCTGAGTAGCCAAAAGGCCCGGCATCCGCCGGGCCTTTTTTGTTCAGCTGTTGGGGCGCTTGCCGTGGTTGGCGCCGCTCTTCTTACGGGCCTTCTTCTTACGGGCCTTCTTCGCCATGCCGGCTCTCCTGTCCGTGGTGCTTGAACTCGCTGCCGATCGTAATGGGCGCGTCGGGCCGGGCAGGACTCACCCGCACCGGAACCGTGGTTTGATGGCGTCACCGGTTGACGATGAGGGAGGCAGTGACCATGGCGGACGAGATCCGTGCCGAGATGGTGGCCAATGTGTGGAAGGTCGTGACGGCGCCCGGCGCCACCGTCGCCGAGGGGGACACGCTCGTCATCCTCGAGTCGATGAAGATGGAGATCCCGGTGATCGCCGAGACCGACGGCACGGTCTCCGAGCTCGCTGTCAACGAGGGCGACGTGGTGCAGGAGGGCGACCTGATCGCCGTGATCTCCTAGTCACGGCGCCAGCGCAGCAGTGACCGTCCCCGGCCGCGCTGGCGGGGGACGGCCGGCACCCGGAGCGTGGCCGCGGCCAGCTCCCGGGTGGGCCGGTCCAGCCCCGGCGCGGTCAGCGCCAGCTCGGCCACCGCGCGGGCGGACGGGCCGGAGGCGGTCTCGGTGAGCCGCCCGGTCACCACCGCGGCGATGTCGGCACGCGCCTCCGGATCCACCCAGGCGTAGGCGACCAGAGCGAACAGCGCCGCCTGGGTCACCCGGTCCACGTCGCCGTCGAGCAGCCCCAGCAGCAGGCGCCGGCGACTCGACTCCGGCCACGGCTCCTCGGTCCCGTGATGCAGCAGGCCGAGGCACGCCCACACCTCGAGCCCGTTCTGCTGGTCCGGCCGGGCCGTCTCCGGGTGGGCGAGCAGGGCCAGCAGCTCCCACGGCTCGACCAGCACCAGGCCGAGTGCCCGGTCGTAGGCGCCGGGCGGGTGCGGCCACGTCTGGCCGGCGACCCGCTGCAGGCGGCGCAGCGCGTCCGCGGACGGCTCCGCGTTGACCGGGGCACGGCCCGCGGGCAGCGGTGATCCGGCGGGCAGCCCGCCCAGCCACGGGGTGGTCCGGCAGCACTCCTCGAGGTCGGTGTGCTCGTGCGCGTCGTCCGGGTGGTCGCGGATGAAGTCGGCCAGGTCGACCAGGTGCGCGACGTCGCCGTCGGCCCGGTACCGCAGCCGGTGGGCGGTGTGCACCACGCAGTCGAAGGCCGGGTCGCGTTCCAGCGCCAGCTCGGTCCAGCGCAGCGCCTCGTCCAGCCGGCCCAGGTCGGCCAGGGTGGCCGCCACGTCGGCGTAGACCGAGAGGTCGTCGGGGTCGTAGGCGACCGCCCGGCGGAGTGCGGCGAGCGCCTCCGGCATCCGGCCGGCGCTGCGCAACGCGTACCCCAGCCAGATCTCGCCCAGCTTGGACGGCTGCGCGCGAGCGCCCCGCCCGGCCCATTCCACCGCCAGCCGCACCTCGCCGAGGCGGCGCGCCAGCGCCGACCCGGCGCCGAGGAGCATGGCGTGCTCACCGTGGGCGGAGACGGCGTTCCGGACCACCGCGAGATACGGCCGGAGCGGTCCCACGGTCTCGGTGGGCGCCGGATCGCCGACGGCGGTGCAGAGGCGCATCACGGTACGCGCGAGCTGTCCGGGATCGATGCGGGCGCCGAGCCCCGGCTCGGCGACCCACGGCACGCCGGCCCAGTCGAGCGCCGGGTGGTGCCCGCTGGCCGTGGCGAGCAGCGGCAGGCCCTCCTCGGGGCGGCCGGCGGCGGCGAGCAGGTGGGCGCGGGCGGCGAGCCGGCCGGCCGTGGTGTGCGGCTCGACGGGGAAGAGGTCGAGCCCGCCTCCGTGACCCGCGGCCAACCGGCTGAGCAGCTCGTGGATCTCGGGCAGGGTGGGCGTGTGGGCCAGCGCCGCGGCGAGATGCCCGGCGGCGGAACCGGTTTCGCCGGCTTCCAGGGCGGCGCGTGCGCGCGCGAGGTCACGGCGTGCCGATGGGCGGGAATCCACGAGTGAAGACCCTAGGGGAAGAGGGGCCGATTGTCAGTCCTCACGTTTGCGCATTCGTGCACGAAACCTTGACCAAGTAAGCTTGTTCTTGCAAGACTGCGCACAGATTGCGCATTGGGAGCGCGAGAAGGGGAGGATCACGTGACACAGCGAGGCCTGGGGATGTCGGAGGACATCGCCGAACAACCCGCCGGTTTCGCACGGCTGCTCGAGGACGGCCCGTCCACGGCGATCGCCGAGGTCGCCGCCGAGATCGCCCGCCGGGCGCCGCGCAGTGTTCTCTTCGTCGGCCGGGGCACGTCCGACCACGCCGCCCTCTACGCCGCCTACCTGGCCGAGATCCGGCTCGGCCTGCCGGTCGCCAGCGCCTCGCCGAGCGCGATCACGCTCTACGGCGCCCGTCCCGACCTCACCGGCACCCTGGTCGTCGGGGTCAGCCAGAGCGGCGGCTCGCACGACCTCACCGGCGTGCTCAGCGTCGCCCGGGAGACCGGCGCCCTCACCCTGGCGGTCACCAACAACCCCGACTCCCCGCTGGCGCAGGCGGCCGAGTTCTCCATCGACGTGGTGGCCGGGCACGAGCGGGCGGTCGCGGCGACCAAGACGTACACCGCCGAGCTGCTCGCCCTGCTGATGCTGATCGAGGGCATCCGCTCCGGCGACGGCCGGCTGCCCGCCGAGGAGCGCGCCGCGCTGGAGAAGCTGCCGCAGCTCGCCGCCGACGTGCTCGCCGACCGGTCCGCCGCCGAGCTGGCACAGCGCTACCGGTTCGCCGCGAGCCTCGTCGCTACCGGCCGGGGCTACGCCTACCCGACCGCCCGGGAGGCCGCCCTCAAGCTCATGGAGACCTCCTACCTGCCCGCGCTCGCCTTCTCCGGCGCCGACCTGTTGCACGGCCCGCTCGCCATGACCGACCACGACATCCCGGTCCTGGCCGTCGTCGGCGACGGCCCCGGCGGCCGGTCGATGCGCGACGTGGTGGGCCGGCTCGGCGAGCGCCGCGTCGACGTGGTCACCATCGGCGGCTCGGACGTCGACGGCGCCTCCACCCGGCTCGCCGTCCCGTCCGTCGACGAGCGTTATTCGCCGCTGCTCGACATCCTGCCCGTCCAGCAGCTGGCGCTCGCCCTGTCGCTGGCCCGTGGCGAGGACCCGGACGCGCCGCGCGGACTCAAGAAGGTCACCACGACTCTTTAGAAACACGGGCATGGCAGGCTGGGACGGTGTCCACCCTGCGCGATCTCGTCGAAGAACACACCGGCCTCAGCCCCGCCGACATCGACCACCTGCACCGGATCGCCGGTGACTGGCAGCTGCTCTCCGATCTCTCGTTCGCGGATCTGCTGCTCTGGGTGCCGATCAAGGGGGAGCCGCGACGGCCACGGGAGTTCCTCTGCGTCGCGCAGGTCCGGCCCACCACCGCGCCCACGGCGTACCAGGACGACCAGGTCGGCAAGATCGTCGGCGGGCCGGAGGTGGCCCACCTCGACGTCGCCCTCACTCAGGAGCGCATCTGGCGGGAGGGCGACCCGGTCTGGTATGGCGACACCCCCGCCCGCCACGAGGCCATCCCGGTCCGGCTGCGCGACGCCACCGACCTGGAGGAGGCGCTCAGCGAGGTGATCGCGGTGATCGGCCGCGACACCAACCTGAGCACCGCACGCACCCCCAGCCAGCTGGAACTCAACTACCTGACCACGGCCGACGACCTGGCGCAGATGGTCGCCGACGGGACGTTCCCGCCGCCCCGCCTGCCAGGGGAGATCACCTCGGCGCCCCGGGTCGGCGACGGCCTGATCCGGCTGGACGCGTCCGGCAAGGTCACCTACGCCAGCCCCAACGCGCAGTCCGCCTACCGCCGGCTCGGATTCAACGCCCACCTGGTCGGTGAGGAGCTGGCCAAACTGTCCAGCCGTCTCTCCGGCGACCCGCTGGAGGGCAACGACGCCGCCGAGCGGATCCTGGCGTCCCTGCGCGGCGAGTTCCCGGCCCGGATGGAGGTGGAGGCACGTGGCGCCACCGTCCTCACCCGGGCGCTGCCCCTGCTGCCCGCCGGCGTGCCGATCGGCGCGCTCGTCCTGGTCCGGGACGTGACCGAGGTGCGCCGCCGGGAGCGGGCGCTGATGACCAAGGACGCCACCATCCGGGAGATCCACCACCGGGTGAAGAACAACCTGCAGACGGTGGCCGCGCTGCTGCGCCTGCAGGCCCGCCGGGTGGACGCCCCGGAGGCCCGGATGGCCCTGGAGGAGTCGGTCCGGCGGGTCGCGTCGATCGCCCTGGTCCACGAGACGCTGTCGATGTCCAGTGACGAGGCGGTCGAGTTCGACGGCATCGTCGACCGGGTGGCGTCCGCCGCGACCGAGGTGGCCACCACCGGCGCCTCGGTGAAGATCCGCCGGGAGGGCACCTTCGGCGTGCTGCCCGCGGAGATCGCCACCTCACTCGTGATGGTCCTCAACGAGCTGCTGATCAACGCGGTCGAGCACGGCTTCCCAGCTCCCGACGACGACACCGAGCCCGGCTCGGCGGCCGGCGAGGGCGAGGTGGTCGTCTCCGCGCACCGGTTCCGCAAGCAGCTGCACGTCACCGTCGCCGACAACGGGCAGGGGCTGCCGGAGGGCTTCCGCTTCGAGGGCAGCAACCGGCTCGGCCTGCAGATCGTGCGGGCGCTGGCCACCGGCGAGCTGCGCGGCAGCATCGAGCTGCGCAACCGGGCCGGTGGCGGCACCGAGGCGGTCCTGGTCGTGCCCCTCGGCAAGCGTTAGCACCGGTTCGGAGGCCCGGCCACGCCGCGGCCCGGCTCCCCTTCCGGAGCCGGCGCGCCGGTCAGCGGCCGGGCTTGCGCTCCAGCAGCACCAGGGTGCCCTTGGTCTTCTTGAAGATGTCGATCTGGCGGTAGTCCTTCTCCAGCGTGGGACCGATCGGGCCGACGTCGTCCAGCGGCTCGCCCGTCTTCCACTGCCGGAAATACCAGACCCGCTCGGCTCTGCCCAGGCAGGCGGCCGGGTCGGCGCACTCCACCGCAGCCAGCTGACCCAGCTCGGCGGACGGCGTCTGCAGCAGCACGTCGGCCGGGCGGGGCTTGTCGCGCAGCTGGTAATCCATGCCGGCGCGCAGCGACCAGTTGCCCAGCGCGGCGTAGACGATCACGTCGCCGGGCTGCTGGTTCTTCAGGATGACCTTGGACAGGGCGCGGAAGTCGGCGCCCATGTGGGTGGCCGGCCCGCGGAGCGTGAGCTGGTCGGGGATCGCCGTCGCGGCCACCAGCACGAGCACCAGCACGGTACGGAATCGGAGGCCACGCAGCGCGGCGGCGGCGCACAGGGTGATCGCGGGCAGCACGAACAGCACGTACCGCGGCACCCAGACCGAATCGGTGACGAACGAGACGCCGATCAGCGCCACCGGCGGGATCACGGCCAGCACGCCCAGCTCGCGGATCAGCGCCCGGTCCGGCCAGCGGGCGGCCAGCGCCAGCCCGATGATCACCAGGCCGCCGATCGTGGCGCCGAAGATCGCGGCCGGCGCGGCCAGCGCGGTGTCCAGATCCATCTCGGCGATCCAGGCCAGCTGACCGCCGCGCTGGGTGGCCCCCAGGTAGACGAAGGGCAGCACCGGCAGCAGCGCCACGAACGTCACGCCGATCCACCGGAGCAGCGCCCGGTCGCGGCTCAGCCACCAGCGCGACCCCACGATGTAGAGGTGGCCGGCCAGCATCAGCAGCGCGAAGATGTGCGCCAGACCGGTCAGCGCGACGGTCACCCCGTACAGCGCCCAGCGCAGCCGCCCCGGCTTGTCCAGCGCGCGGTAGAGCAGCAGCGTCGCGGTGGTGGCGAAGAGGAAGGCCAGACCGTACGCCCGGGCCTCCTGCGCATACCGGCTCAGCTGCGGGGTCGCCACCAGCAGCAGCGCGGAGAACAGGCCCACGCCCGGGGTGAACAGCCGCCGGCCCAGCTCGCCCGCCACCCCGACGCCGATCGCGACCGCGAGCAGCGACGGCATCCGCATCGAGATCTCCGAGTCGCCGAAGATCGCGGTCCAGTAGTGCAGGAACATGTAGTAGGGCGCGATCACCCCGTCGAAGTGGCTCGCCTGGTCCACGATCTGGGCCGGGGTCCGCTGACTGACCAGCCAGCTCGCGTTCTCGTCCCAGCCCAGTGACGGGTTGCCCAGCCGGAACCGCCCGACGACCAGCATCAGCAGGGCCGGGATCAGGGACGGCGCCAGCGCCCAGAAGGTCGCGCCGGCCGGCGCCCGGCGGCGGGCCGGGCCGGCCAGCGGCGGGGCCGGCGAGTCGTCGTTCAGGGTTTGAACAGCCATCTCCGACTTTCGACGTGCGTCCGGTGAGTGCGAGGAACCTTACCGTTCGATGGTCGATGGAGGAGAACCCGGAGACGTACGGGCGAACGCCGGTGGACGCCGGCGGTGCGGTTGGCCACACTCCCGGAATCTGGACCTCTCTAGCCGACTTTACGTTCCCGTGAGAGTCTTATCGACATGACCGCTGCAGTTGACCGCCGCTTCGTGGCCCGCCGCCACGTGGACTACGGCCGTGTCCGCAGCGCGATGTGTCCGGCTTCCTGACGACGCCCGATTTCCCGTTCGGGTGTGCGACCGCCGGGCCCGACTCCTGACACAGACGTCACGAGCCTCCTCCAAGGGCCGTGAGCGGCACCGCGCGCCCACGAAACCCGGAGGAACGCCGAAATGGCGCCCAGCAACACTCCCGCTGCAAGGCCGGCCGCCCGCCCCCGCAAGGCGCGTGGCGAGGGTCAGTGGGCGCTCGGACACCGCGAGCCGCTCAACCCCAACGAGCGCAGCAAGAAGGACGACAACCCCCTCAACGTGCGTGCGCGGATCGAGAACATCTACGCGCACGGCGGCTTCTCCTCGATCGACCCGGCCGACCTGCGTGGCCGTTTCCGCTGGTGGGGCCTCTACACCCAGCGCCGGGCCGGGATCGACGGCGGCCGTACGGCGGTGCTGGAGCCGGAGGAGCTCGAGGACGAGTACTTCATGCTCCGGGTCCGCTGTGACGGCGGCGCGCTGAACCTG
Organism: Actinoplanes philippinensis; assembly: GCF_900113015.1. GTDB lineage: Bacteria > Actinomycetota > Actinomycetes > Mycobacteriales > Micromonosporaceae > Actinoplanes > Actinoplanes philippinensis. The sequence continues at coordinate 234,144 of NZ_FONV01000011.1, read as the reverse complement.
GCACAGCTGCGCGTCATCGCCGGCATCGCCACCGAGTTCGCCCGGGGCAGCGCCGACATCACCGACCGGCAGAACATCCAGCTGCACTGGATCCGGGTCGAGGACGTGCCGGAGATCTGGCGCCGGCTCGAGGCGGTCGGCCTGCAGACCACCGAGGCGTGCGGCGACTGCCCCCGCGTCGTGCTGGGCAGCCCGGTCGCCGGCATCTCGGTCGACGAGGTGATCGACGGGACCCCGGCGATCGACGAGATCGTCAAGCGGTATGTCGGCAACCCCGCCTACTCGAACCTGCCGCGCAAGTTCAAGTCGCAGATCTCCTGGCTCGCCGACGGCCCGTACCAGGTCAACGACATCTCGTTCGTCGGCGTCGTGCACCCCGACCACGGCCCCGGCTTCGACCTGTGGGTCGGCGGCGGCCTCTCCACCAACCCGCGGCTGGCCGAGCGGCTCGGCGTGTGGGTGCCGCTGGCCGAGATCCCGGACGTCTGGGAGGGCGTCGTCGGGATCTTCCGGGACTACGGCTACCGCCGGCTGCGTCACCGCGCCCGCCTCAAGTTCCTGCTCGCCGACTGGGGCGTGGAGAAGTTCCGCGAGGTGCTGGAGAAGGAGTACCTCGGGCGTGCGCTCGTCGACGGTCCGGCGCCGGACCTGCCGGCGAAGCCGATCGACCACATCGGCGTGCACAAGCAGCGTGACGGGCTCAACTACGTGGGCGCGGCGCCGGTCGTCGGGCGGTCCTCGGGCGAGCAGCTGACCAAGCTCGCGGATCTCGTCGAGAAGCACGGGTCGCAGCGGGTCCGGCTCACGGCGTACCAGAAGCTCCTGGTCCTGGATGTCGCCGACGACCAGGTGGAACCGCTCGTCGAAGGCCTCCGCGCGATCGGGCTGGAGGCCCGTCCGTCGGCCTTCCGCCGGGGGACGATGGCCTGCACCGGCATCGAGTACTGCAAGCTCGCGATCGTCGAGACCAAGGCGCGCGGCGAGGAGCTGGTGGCCCGTCTCGAGGACCGGCTCAAGGGCTTCGACGCCGACCTGTCGATCCACATCAACGGCTGCCCCAACGCCTGCGCCCGTACCCAGGTCGCCGACATCGGCCTCAAGGGCCAGCTCGTCCTCAACTCCCACGGTGAGCAGGTCGAGGGCTTCCAGATCCACCTCGGCGGCGCCCTCGGGATGGCCAAGGGCGAGACCGCCGGCTTCGGGCGCAAGGTCCGCGGTCTGAAGACCACGGCCGAGGAGCTTCCGGAGTACGTGGAGCGCGTCGCCCAGAACTACCTCGACGGCCGCGACGGCAGCGAGACCTTCGCCAACTGGGTGCTGCGAGCCGACGAGGAGCTCCTGAAATGAGTGAAACCAGGCAGCCACCCATGTACTGCCCCTACTGCGGTGACGAGGACCTCCGCCCCAACGAGGCCTCGCACGGCGCCTGGGAGTGCCGTTCCTGTGTCCGCGTCTTCTCCGTCAAGTTCATCGGCCTTCTGTCCAAGGGAGTGAGCAGCAAATGAGCAGCCTCCTCAACGCCTCCGGTCTGGGCCTAGTCGACCTGGGCGGGCCCGTCGCCACCGCTGATCCCGAACGTCGTAAACCCGCGGCTCTGAAGGCCCTCGCCGAAGAGGCCGCCGAGCGTCTGGAGGGCGCGCCCGCCGAGGAGATCGCCAAGTGGGCGACCGACACCTTCGGCGAGCGGTTCTGCGTCACCAGCTCGATGGCCGACGCCGTCGTGGCCCATCTCTTCTCCCGGGTGTCGCCCGGCGTCGACGTGGTCTTCCTCGACACCGGGCTGCACTTCCCGGAGACCCTCAAGGTCCGGGACACGGTCGTGCGCACGATGAACGTGAACGTCCGCTCGATCCGGCCCCGCCTCACCGTCGGCCAGCAGGACGGCGAATACGGTCCGCGCCTCTTCGCCCGCAGCCCCGACGAGTGCTGCTTCCTGCGCAAGGTGGAGCCGCTGGAGCGCGCCCTCGGCGAGTACGACGCCTGGGCCACAGGTCTGCGCCGCGACGAGTCGCCGACCCGCGCCAACACGCCGGTCGTCGCCTTCGACGCCAAGAAGGGCAAGGTGAAGGTCAACCCGATCGCTGCGTGGACCTCCGACGATGTGGACGCCTACATCAGCCGGTGGAACGTGCCGGTCAACGAGCTGTTCAAGAAGGGGTACGGGTCGATCGGCTGCTGGCCGTGCACCCGTCGCACCAAGGCCGGCGAGGACCCGCGTGCCGGGCGCTGGGCGATGTTCGAGAAGACCGAATGCGGTCTGCACGTCTGACCGTCGTCCTGGTCGCCCACGGCAGCCGTGATCCCCGGGCCGCCGCGTCGACCTCGTCGCTGGCCCGGGCGGTGGCCCGGGCCCGGCCGGACTGGCAGGTCCGGGCGTCGTATCTGGACCACGCCGGCCCTCGCCCGCTGGACGTGCTGGCGGGCCTGCCCGGCGGCTCCCGCGCGGTGCTGGTGCCGCTGCTGCTGACCGCCGCCTACCACGGGCGCGTCGACCTGCCCGCGGTGATCCGGGACGCCTCGTCGCTGCCGGTCCGGGTGACCGCCACCGACGTCCTGGGGCCCGCGTCGCCCCTGCTGCTCGCCGCGGTCTCCCGCCGGTTGCCCTCGGACGGCGTGGACGCCGTCGTGCTCGCCGCCGCCGGCACCCGGGACGACAGCGCCCGGCAGACCGTCGCCGACGCCGCTGAGGCCCTCGGACGGCGTCTGGGGCTGCCGTCGGCGGCCTCCTATGCCTCCGGGCCGGGCGAGCGGGCCGACGAGGCTGTGCGGCGGCTCACGGCCGCGGGTGCGCGCCGGGTCGGGATGGCCGCCTACTTCCTCGCGCCGGGGCTGCTCTACGACACCTCGGTGCGGGCCGCCCGGGAGGCCGGGGCGGTCGCGGTCGCCGAGCCGCTGGGAAACACCCCCGAGTTGGTACGGCTGATCGCCTCCCGCGTCGAGACGGTCCTGCCCGGCCCGCTCGCCGCCGCAGCCTGATCCCGGCCGGCCTCAGCCCCGTCTCGCCCGTTCCCCGGACGACTCGGGGCGCCCCGGCCGGCTCTGAGCGCTGTCGCGGGGCCGCCGGAGCGCTCGGGGAGCCGGCTCGGTCCGTTGCTGAGAGATGCCTGGCAATATTCGCTTGACTTCGTCGCTCTGGGTGACGATCACTCTGCGCTATGCAATGATCCGGCGCTGAATCGCATCCGGGAACGATCGTCCTATGCGGAGTGTGCGGGACTCGCGACGCAAAGCGTCAGCCGTGGCATTTCGAGATCATTAAGCGTGAGCCATGGAAACGTACCGTGATCGAATTACCGCACAATGGAGCGGCACGCGCTGTGAGGACTCCGAAACAGCAAGACGCCCCGGTGCCGTATGGCCCGGGGCGCGAATGCTGTGTGGGGGATTGATTCAGGCGGTGGGAGCTCCGACCCGCAGGCCGCCACGACGCTTGACCGCGCGCCGCTCGTCTTCGCTCATCCCGCCCCATACGCCGGCGTCCTGTCCAGACTCGAGTGCCCACGAGAGGCATTCCTCGGTCACCGGGCACCGCCGGCACACGGCCTTGGCCTGCTCGACCTGCAGGAGCGCCGGTCCGCTCGTCCCGATCGGGAAGAACAGCTCGGGGTCCTCGTCGCGGCAGATCGCATCGTGACGCCAGTCCATGGCGGCAAACTCCTTGTTTCGGATGGGGTAATGAAAACAGTGCTGTTTACCTATATGCGAGCGCAGTGGTTGGCGACGGCTTGTGCCCGTACGCTCACCGGTGCGTCAGCAAGCTTTTGTTGTCGGCGCCGTTCTGCGCTTCTTGATTAGGAACGCGCACATGTGGCAACCGGTTACTTCTTATCGCTTGTGAATGCTTTCACGAACTCACGCGTTGTCAAGGGTAGCGCTGGAAGTTTCTCCCGGCGGGTGAGCTGGCTCACGCACCCATATGTCCGGTTCAGCCGTTACTGCCAGAGCCGGTTGACGAACGCTCCCATCAATGTAGTACGGTCCCGGCCACTTCGCAGACCTTTTGCCCGTGTTTCTGTAACGGATCGTGAGCACCTGTCCGGAACACGTACCCCGAAGTCAGCAGATCACACGTAGCGCAGAGGGAACGGACACGAAGTGCACCTTCTGCCGCTCACCCAGGTAGTCGCCGTCCAGCTGGAATGCCTGGGGCCGGGCTGCCACCACGGTGAACTCGGTGAGGTCATGCAGACGCAACACCTGTTTACCTCGCGGATCACCGGCCCGCCAGGCGAGTTGTGTCACGGTGCGCGCGCTCCCCGCGATCGTGAGACGTCGCAGGGCCGTCACGTCGAGCCCGAGATCGAACGAGGCGTCCGGATTCAACTGGACGGGACGGCCGCCGACGTACGTCCAGGGCGCGGTGTTCTGCACGATGACCGTGCTCAGGTCAGTGTCCGGAGTCTCACCCGGGCGCTCCAGCGTCAACGGTGGATTCCGCCGGTCCGTGCCGAACAGGAACTGGGCCGCCGTCGACCGCGCGTAGAGCCCCGGCGTCGACGTGCGGCCCCGCAACCGGGCCTGCTCCACCCGGCGGATCGTCGCCGCGTCCCAGCCCAGGCCGGCCGTGAACGTGAAGTAGCGGTCGTCGGCCCGGCCCAGCCCGATCACCCGGTGCCGGCCGTCCCGCAGCCCGTCCAGGATCACCGACGTCCCGTCCGCCCAGTCGCGTGGCATGCCCAGCGCGCGGGCGAACACGTTCGTCGAGCCGCCCGGCACCACCGCCAGCGCCGGCAGACGGTCCGCGATCGGGCCCGGCAGGTCGGCGAGCGCGGCCGGCGCGGTCAGCAGGCCGTTCACCGCCTCGTTCACCGTGCCGTCCCCGCCGAGCGTCACCACCACGTCGACGCCGCTCTCCGCCGCGTCCCGGGCCAGCCTCGACGCGTGACCGCGCCGCTCTGTGTAGCGCACCGACAGCTCCACGGCGCTGCTCAGCGCCCGCACCAGCACATCGCGGCTGCGCTCCGTGGTGGTCGTCGCCCGCGGGTTCACCACCAGCAGCGCACGCATGCGCGGCACTGTACCCGCAGGGACGTCCCAAAGCTGCCGTATGGTGCAGCGGTGACCAGCGTTCCCACCCTCGATTGGGGGGTTCGGCTGCTCTACCTGCAGAGCGCCGGACTCGCCGCGCTCACCGCGTACCTCGTCGTCCTCGATCTGACCAAGGCCGAGGCCATCGCGATCGCCGCCTCGCTCACCGTGATGGCCGCCCTCGCCGCGGTCGCGGTCTTCTTCATCGCGCGCGCTCTCCGGCGCCGCGCCGTCCGGGCTCGCGGCCCGGCCGTCGTGGTGCAGCTTTTCCTGCTGGCCACCGGCGGGTTCCTGGTCCAGTACGGCACCCTCTGGGCCGGTGTCACGCTGCTCGTCCTGGGCGCGGCGACGGCCGCCCTGATCCTCGTCCCGCCGAGTAGCCGAGCGTTGGGCGTCGATTAGCGGGTCTCCGGAAGCGGATCAGGGCCTAACCTGGACGAGTGACCGGCTCAACGGTGCGCCCACCCGCCTACCAGCAGCTAGCGGACGAGTTGCGTGCGGAGATCACATCCGGCCGTCTGCAACCCGGCGAGCGACTCCCGCCGGAGCCCGAACTGTGCGTCAAGATCGGCGTGAGCCGCAGCACGGTCCGGGAGGCGCTGCGCCTGCTCGCCAGCCAGCACCTCATCGTCACCACACGGGGCGTCACCGGCGGCAGCTTCGTCGCCCATCCCGACGCCGAACAACTCGCCGACGGCCTCTCCACCGGCTTCGCCCTGCTCACCCACTCGGCGGCCATCGGCCTCGCCGACCTGCTGGAGCTGCGGCGCGCCCTCGAGATCCCGGCCGCCGGCCTGGCCGCCGTCCGCCGGGAGGAAGCCCACCTCACCGAGCTCCGCGGCACCCTCTTCGACCCCGACATCGACGACTTCGAAACCATGCTGGCCGCCCACTCCGCCTTCCACCGGGCGATGGCCAAGGCCAGCGGCAACCCGCTGTTCGAGCTGGTCGGAGGCCCGATCTACCAGGTCTCCTACGGCGAGGAGGTGATCGGGTCGCTGCCGGAGGGCTACTGGGCCCACATCGACGCCGATCACCGCGCGATGCTCGACTGCCTGACCGCCCGCGACGCCGACGGCGCCTCCCGGGCGGCGGCCACCCACCTCGACTTCATCGCCGCCGCGGTCCGCTGACGGTTGTCCGATTCCGATAACCCTTCGGCGGTACGCCGTCGGCCGTCCCCGACCGCGACCACAACGCCCGTGGCCGTCGGCGCGAGGGGTTGCCCACTCCCGGCCGAAACGCGCCCACCGGGCTGTATGCGCCACTCACCGGCTCCGCGCACCCTCTCTTTCGCAGCGGCTACCCGTTCGGCGGTGACCGCCGGTCTTGCGGTGACCGCCGGTCTTGCGGTGACCGCCGGTCTTGCGGTGACCGCCGGTCTTGCGGTGACCGCCGGTCTTGCGGTGACCACCGGTCTTGCGGCGACCATCCGTTTGGCGGCGACCACCCCCTTCGCGGCGAATGCCCGTTTAGCAGCGACTATCCCTTTCGCGTCAACTACCTCCTTCACAGTAACCGCCCCTTTCGCGGGTCCACCGTGTCGCGGCGACGACCGAAGGAGCGAAGTTGGCCGGCGGCCTCGGCGTGGTTATTGCGGCAGCGGCGGTGGGGCACAGTTCGGCGTGCGGGAGCTGAGCAGTCGCGGCGACTCATATGCGTGGCCGAGGCAGGCGCCGTTCGCCGGCGGACGTTTCAGCAGTATTGGCGTGGCAATTCATGGCCACGGACCAGGCACGGAGTGCCAGGCGAGCAGCTGAGCCGTGAGCATGGTTCGCGCTGATCGCATTCCGCGTAGATCAGGGCACTATCGGCGCGGCCGCATTTCCGCGAGCGGGGCAATTCTCCTGACCCGGGCGTGCGGCGGTGCCGATTCTGACCGACGCCGTGCTGTTCCGATTCGTGGTCTGCCGCTCGTGCGGAGCCACTGCGCCGACCGGATGTTCGGGCCGTCGAGCCAAGAGAGGGGTACCGGCCGGGTTTCGGCCTTGCTGCCAGGAGGTGGGCCGCCACGTCGTGGTGAGGAGACGGAGCGTCGTCGCGAGAAAGGCGGGGATCGCCCTCGGGAGGTCGGGGTCTCGCCGGGTGGAAGGCAGGATTTGTCCGGGAGGACGGGCATCGCCGGGAGAGGCGGCGCGCCGTTGCGTCTGCGAAGGGGCCCACCGGTGAGGCCACGCCGACCCGGAGGCGTTCGCCCGCGCCCGGTCCGACCGGGGCATCGGCGAGCTGGACAACCTGGGACCGGGTGGGGCGGTGACCAACGGCCTCGGCCCGGCGGGCGCGTGGCGGTCGGGAGTGGGCAACCCCTGGCGCCGGCCACCGCGGGCGGTGTGGGTGTGGGTGGGGGCGGCCGACGGCGTACCCCCAAGGGGGTTAGAACTCCGTGCGGCGGGTGAGCAGGCGGATCGTCGCGTGCCGGCCCGTCGCCTCGGCGGCGGCGGAGGTGGTGAGGGCGGTGAGGACCTTCCACGCGAAGGATGACTCGGAGGGCAGGCGTGCGCCGCGGACGGTGGCCACGGTCACCTCGACGGTGAGGGCGTCGTCGGTCACGGCGAAGCGGCACTCGAGCTCCGCGTTGCGGGTGGCGATGGCCAGCAGCATGGCGCAGGCCTCGTCGACGGCGATGCGCAGGTCCTCGATCTCGTCGAGGGCGAAGTGCAGGCGGGCGGCGAGGCCCGCGGTGGCCGTCCGGAGGACGCCCAGATAGCCGCCGTCGGCGGGCACCGTCAGCAATACGACGTCGTCCCCGACATCCGGCTCCGTCAACTGGGTCACCCGTGCCCTCCTCCCGATGGAGAGACTCTAGCGGCTGAACGGCGCGACCGGGCCATCCGGCCGGTCGCGCCGTCGACGGCGAACGCTCGGTAAGGAGCGGTCAGGCCTGCTTGGTCTCCCAGAAGATCTTGGAGATCTCCTCGATCTTGCCGAGCAGCTGGTCGGCGACCGCCGGGTCGACCTGGCCCTTGGCGCCCGCGGCGCCGGCCAGCTTGGTGGCCTCGTTGAAGAGCTGGTGCAGGTGCGGGTACTTCTCGAAGTGCGGGGCCTTGAAGTAGTCGGTCCACAGCACCCAGAGGTGGTGCTTGACCAGCTCGGCCCGCTGCTCCTTGATGAGGATCGCGCGAGTGCGGAACTCGGGGTCCGTGTTCGCCTGGTACTTCTCGGCGATCGCCTTGACGGACTCGGCCTCGATCCGGGCCTGGGCCGGGTCGTAGACGCCGCACGGCAGGTCGCAGTGGGCGCTGACCACGGTGCGCGGGGTGAGGAAACGCGGAAGTCGCATCAGGACTCCTCCATAGAGTTTGCGATGATCCGAGGTTGACACTACCCCTTACGCCCATGCGGTAACGCGACGGAGGCTTGATGCCGTGCGGTGGCAATTACCACTGTTCGCCGTACTCGTCCGGGGTCCTTCGATGGTCCCCACGCTGCGTGCCGGGGACGCTTTGATCGTCCGGCGCGGCGGCCGGGTGCGGCCCGGTGACGTCGTGGTGGCCGAGTTCCGGTCGCGGCCGGGTCTGCTGGTGGTCAAGCGGGCGTCCGCCGAACGTGACGGAGGGTGGTGGCTGCTGGGCGACAACGAATTCGTCGAGGACGATTCACGTGCTCACGGCGTCGCCGATGTCATCGGGCGTGTGATATTTCGCTACTACCCGAGACCGTTCCGGTTACGTTAGTGTCCTCTGATCCCCAGCGCACACCCGCGCTGGAGGTGGTTGTACCGGGTGATCCCCGCATCGCACCGCGGTTCCGGCGCATACTCGCGACCGGGATTCCAGCAGGTGCCACGTATCAATGTCGATGCAGTGTGGAGTTTCACCGTGTCATTCTTCAGTTTCGAACTCGATCCCGCCCTGGCCGCCGATCCCGTCTTCGACCTGCACCGCCGGGGCAAGATGACGATGAGCGCGACCGTCCCGCTGGCCAGCCGCGACGACCTGTCGCTGGCGTACACGCCCGGGGTCGCCCGGGTCTGTGAGGCGATCGCCGAGGACGAGGGGCTCTACCCCGACTACACCTGGACGTCGAACACGGTCGCCGTGGTCACCGACGGGTCCGCCGTCCTGGGGCTCGGCAACATCGGGCCCAAGGCCGCCATGCCGGTCATGGAGGGCAAGTCGGTGCTGTTCAAGCAGTTCGGCGGCGTCGACTCGATCCCGATCGTCCTGGACACGCAGGACGTGGAGGGGATCATCGCGACGGTCACGGCGATGGCTCCGTCGTTCGGCGGCATCAACCTGGAGGACATCAGCGCGCCGCGCTGTTTCGAGATCGAGCGCCGGCTGGACGCCGCGCTCGACATCCCGGTCTTCCACGACGACCAGCACGGCACCGCGGTGGTCACGCTGGCCGCGCTGCGCAACGCCGCCAAGCTGCTCGGGCGCTCGTTCGGTGAGCTGCGGGTGGTGATCAGCGGGGCCGGCGCGGCCGGTGTCGCGATCACGAACACGCTGATCGCGGCGGGTGTCCAGGGCGCCAACACGATCGTGGTCGACTCGCGCGGCATCATCCACGCCGAGCGCGGCGACCTGAGCGGGATGAAGGCGGAGATCGCGGCCGTCACGAACGTCTCGGGGCGTACCGGCGGCATCGCGGAGGCGCTGATCGGCGCCGACGTGCTCGTCGGCGTCTCCGGCGGAACCATCCCGGAGGAGGCCCTGGCCGGCATGGCGCCGGGCGCGATCATCTTCGCGCTGGCCAACCCGACTCCCGAGGTGCATCCGACGGTCGCGCACCGGTACGCGGCGGTCGTCGCCACCGGCCGTAGCGACTTCCCCAACCAGATCAACAACGTCCTGGCGTTCCCGGGGATCTTCCGCGGGGCGCTCGACGTCCGGGCCAGTACGATCACCGACCGGATGAAGGTGGCGGCGGCCGACGCGATCGCCGCGATCGTCGCCGACGAGCTCCGCCCGGACGCGATCGTGCCGTCGCCGCTGGACCCGCGGGTCGCTCCGGCGGTCGCCGCCGCCGTCGCGGCCGCGGCCATCGAGGACGGGGTGGCACGCCGGGCGGTCGCTCCGGCCACGGCCGTGCCGGCCACCGCCCGGCTCGCCTGACCGATCGACGACCGCCACGCCGCCCGCCCGATCGGTGCGGGCGGCGTGGCGCGTTAACGGTCGCTAAGGTCGGAAGATGCGCGCTGCCTATGCTTCCGCCCTGAACCCGGAGGAGCCGCTCAGCGGCCTGACCGTCGGCGACCTGCCACTCGCCGTGCCGGACGGCTGGGTGCCCGTCGACGTGCGGGCCGCCTCCCTCAACCACCACGACATCTGGTCGCTGCGCGGGGTGGGGCTGCCCGCCGACCGGCTGCCGATGATCCTCGGCTGCGACGCGGCCGGCGTGGACCCGGACGGCAACGAGGTCGTCGTCTACCCGGTGGTGGAGGACAAGGCGGACCCGCGGGGCTTCTCGCTCTTCTCCGAGCGGCATCCGGGCACGCTCTCCGAGCGGCTGGCCGCGCCCCGGGAGAACCTGATCCCCAAGCCCGCCGGGGTGTCGTTCGCCGAGGCGGCCTGCCTGCCGACGGCCTGGCTCACGGCGTACCACATGCTGGTCACCCGGGGCCGGGTCGCCGAGGCCGGCGCGGTGCTGGTCCAGGGCGCCGGCGGCGGTGTGTCGACCGCGGCGGTCGCGCTCGCCGTGGGCCTCGGCAAGAGGGTGTACGCGACCAGCCGCGACCCCGGTAAGCGGGAGCGGATCGCCGGTCTCGGAGCGACGGCGGTGGAGCCGGGCGCCCGTCTGCCGGAGCGTGTCGACCTGGTGATCGAGTCGGTCGGCGCGGCCACCTTCGACCACTCGATGAAGTGCTCGGCCCCCGGCGCGCGGATCGTGGTGTGCGGCGCGACCGCCGGGCACCGCGCCGAGGTCGACCTGCGGCGGGTCTTCGCCATGCAGCTGGAGATCCTGGGCAGCAGCATGGGCACCCCGGACGAGCTGGCCGCCCTGCTGGAGCTGGTGGCGTCCGGCGCGGCCCGCCCGGTCATCGACTCGACGTATCCCCTAGCCGAGGCCGATCAGGCGTTCGCCCGGCTGGCCGGTGGCGAGATCTTCGGCAAGATCGTCATCGAGCCCTAGAAGGTGCTGGTCAGGCCGCTCTCCGGGAGCCGCTGCCGGGCGGCCTGATCACCGTTCAGCGTCCAGCGCCAGAAGTCCGTGGTGGTGGACGCCACCAGGGCCGGCTCGTCACGGTGCGGCAGGTGTCCGGCGTCCGGGAGCTCCAGGAAGCCCTTGGGCCAGGGCACCTCGTTGTAGGCGCCGTACGCCTGCTCGTAGGTGACCGTCTTGTCCTGTTTGCCTTGCACGAACAGCAGCGGGGCGGCCGGCCCGGCGAACGGCGACGGCTGCTCCATCTGCCGGCCGGCGATCAGCAGCCCCGCCTTGAGCCGCACGTCACGGCTGCCGCTGAACAGGCCGACCGTGGTGATCGCGCCGGCCGAGTGCCCGGCCGCGGCGATCCGTTGCGGGTCGACGTGGCTGCCGAGCGACGTCAGCAGCTCGGTGATCACGTATTGCGCGTCGGCGGGCTGGTTGACCACGTCATCAGCGTCGTATTCGGGTGCTTCATACCACGTGTGTGGATATTTCGGTCCGGCCACCACGAAGCCGGCGGCGGCCCAGGCGGCCAGCAGGTCGGCGTAGTCGTTGGGCTGCGAGGTGAGCCCATGACTGAAATAGATCAGCGGGTGCGGGCCGGTCCCGGTGGGCAGCCAGACCCTCGTCGGCAGGGGCCGATCACCGCCACGGTTGAAAGCGAGCTCCGGCACGGGCGCCTTCGACGCCGGAGCCGCGGACTTCGCAGCCGTCGGCGCCGGAGCCGTGGGGGAGCCGGGCGCCGAACACGCGGTCAGGCCGGAGGCGGCGAACAGGGTGAGGAAGGAACGGCGTAACACCCGGGCCATTCTGCCGTCCGAAGATCAGAAATCCCTGGTAGCGAGGGGTTGCCGACATCACATGGGGTCCGCCGAACAGGTGCCGCGCTTAGCGTGTTCCGACCCTTTTGGCTAGGGTCGTGCCCATGTCCGATAACCAGCCCGACCCCAGTGGCAACACCGAGGCGTTCCGGGCGTTCACCCGCACGGGCTCCGACGCCGAGGCGCCCTCCAAGATTCCGTACGTGATCGGCGGGCTCGTCGCTGTCGTCCTCGTCGCGCTGATCGTGGTGTTACTCCTGCGCTGACCCGATCGCCTTCCGCGCCTCCGAGGCGATCTCCAGCTCCTCCTCCGTCGGCACCACGCACACGGCGATCGGCGACCCGTCCGGCGAGATGATCGTCTCGTTGCGCTCGTTACGGCCCGGGTCGACGGCGATGCCGAGCGCCTCCAGCCCGGCCAGCGTCTTCGCCCGGACCGGCCGCGAATTCTCCCCGACGCCGCCGGTGAAGGTGATCGCGTCGACCCGGCCGAGCACCGCCAGGTAGGAGCCGGTGTATTCGCGGATCCGCCGGCAGTAGACCTCGAACGCGAGCGTGGCGTCCGGGTCGCCGGCCTCGTAACGCTCCTGCACGGCCCGCAGATCGTTGTCGCCGGCCAGCCCCAGCATGCCGGAGCGCCGGGTCAGCAGCTCCTCGATCTCGTCGACCGGCATCCCGGCCACCCGGTGCAGGTGGAAGATCAGGCTCGGGTCGATGTCACCCGACCGGGTGCCCATCACCAGGCCCGGCAGCGGCGTCATGCCCATCGACGTGGCCACGCTGCGGCCACCGCGGACCGCTGTGGCGCTCGCCCCGTTGCCCAGGTGCAGGGTGATCACGTTGGTGTCCGCGACCGGACGGCCCAGCAGCCGGGCGGTCTCGCGGGACACGTACGCATGGGACGTCCCGTGGAACCCGTACCGCCGTAGCCCCCATTTCGAGGCCAGCCCCCGGTCGATCGCCCAGAGCGCCCCCTCCGGCGGGATCGTCGAGTGGAACGCCGTGTCGAAGACCGCCACCTGCGGAATCTCCGGCAGCAGGTCACGGGCCACCCGCAGCCCGGTCAGCGCGGCCGGATTGTGCAGCGGCGCGAGCGGGATCAGCTCCTCGATGGTGGCCAGCACCTCGTCGTCGACCACTGTCGAGGCGGTGAACCGGTCGCCGCCGTGCACCACCCGGTGCCCGACCGCGGCCAGGCCGGACAGGTCCAGCTCGTCCATCAGCCGCCGCAGCGCCGCCCCGTGGTCGGCCGCGTCGCCACCCGCCTCGCCGATCCGCTGCACCAGGCCCTTGGCCAGCACCCGCGCGCCGTCGAAGAGCCGGTAGCGCAGCGACGACGAGCCGCTGTTCAGCACGAGTACCCGAGTCATTGCGCTCCCGCCTGGATCGCCGTGATGGCGACCGTGTTCACGATGTCCTTGACGGTCGCGCCGCGGGACAGGTCGTTGACCGGCGCCCGCAGGCCCTGCATCACCGGCCCGACCGCGACCGCGTTCGCCGACCGCTGGACGGCCTTGTAGGTGTTGTTGCCCGTGTTCAGGTCGGGGAAGACGAAGACGGTGGCCTTCCCGGCGACCGCGCTGCCGGGCAGTTTCGCGGCGGCGACCGCCGGGTCGATGGCCGCGTCGTACTGGATCGGGCCCTCGACCGGCAGATCCGGCCGGCGCTCGCGGACCAGCGCGGTGGCGGCGGCGACCTTGTCCACGTCGGCGCCGGCCCCGGAGCTGCCGGTCGAATACGACAGCATGGCGACCCGCGGCTCGATGCCGAACGCCGCGGCCGTCTGCGCCGAGGAGAGCGCGATGTCGGCGAGCTGCTCGGCATCCGGGTCGGGGTTGACCGCGCAGTCGCCGTAGACCAGCACCCGGTCGGCGAGCAGCATGAAGAACACACTCGACGCGACGGTCAGGCCCGGCACCGTCTTGATGATCTCGAAAGCCGGGCGGATCGTGGCGGCCGTGGTGTGGGTGGCGCCGGACACCATGCCGTCGGCCAGGCCCGCCGCGACCATCAGGGTCCCGAAGTAGTTGACGTCACGGACCACGTCGTACGCCAGATCGAGGGTCACCCCGCGATGCCTGCGGATCTCCGCGTAGCGCTCGGCGAACTGCTCCCGCAGCTCGGAGGTGGCCGGGTCGACCAGATGTGCCCCGCCGATCTCCACGCCGATCTCGCGGGCCCGCCGGTTGATCTCGGACGGGTCGCCGAGCAGGGTCAGGTCGGCCACGCCGCGGCGCAGCAGCGTCTCGGCGGCCCGCAGGATGCGCTCCTCGGTCCCCTCCGGGAGCACCAGGTGGCGGCGGTCGGCGCGGGCCTTGTCGATCAGATCGTTCTCGAACATCAGCGGCGTCACCCGGCTGGACCGGGCCACGTCGAGCAGCCGGGACAGCTCCGCGGTGTCGACGTTCTCCTCGAAGACACCGAGCGCCGCCTCGATCTTGCGCGGGGTGCTCAGCTGCGCGGTGATCCGGTCCGCGGCGGCGATCGTGTGGTAGCTGTCGGTCTTGGTGACCAGCATCGCCAGGCCGGTGTTGAGCCGCTCGATCACCCGGATCGCCCGCTCGTCGGCCGGCTCGCCCAGGGTGAGCACCAGCCCGGCCAGCGTGACGTTGCCGGCGGCGTGCGCGGCGCTGGCGGCCACCAGCAGATCGGCCCGATCGCCCGCGGTGATCAGCAGCGCCCCGTCGGTCAGCGCGCCCAGCACGGTCGGCACCTGCCCGGCGCCGACGACGTAGTCGAGCACGTCGCGCTCCAGGGCGCCGGCCGATCCGGACAGCACCGTGGCGCCCAGCGCGGCGGACACCTCACCGACGGTCGGCGCGGCGATCGCCGCGACCTCCGGCACGGCCCAGAACGGCACCGGCAGCCCTTCGGGCCGGGACATCGAGATCCCTTGCGGCACCCGGTTCGCGATCACCGCGGCGACCGTCGCGCCGAGATCCACCAGCGAGTGGTACGCGCTCCGCGTGGCCGCCGCCAGCGACTCCGCCGACCGCCCCTCGCCGCTGACCACCGGGATCACGACACTGCCGAACTCCGTCGCGAGCCGGGCGTTGAAGGCCAGCTCCCGCGGCAGCTCCTCGCGGCCCTCCTCGGGTTTGTCGCTGAAGTCGCTGCCGATCACCACGACCGCGCTGCTGCGTCGCTCGACCTCGCGATACCGCTCGACGATCCGGCCGACCAGCTCCTCCCGGCGGCCGTCGGCGACCAGTGCGGACGCCTCGGCCACGGTGACGCCGGACGACTCCTCGACGCCGACCGGGCCGGGATAGCGCTCGCGCAGGACGGTGATCAGCGGATCGGGCCCGGCCCCGGCGACCAGCGGCCGGAAGACGGCGACCTTGGCCACCTGACGGGACAGCAGCTCGACGATGCCGAGCGCGACGGTCCCCTTGCCGACGGACGGGCCCAAGCCCGCGACGTACACACTGCGTGCCACGCCTTCAACCTACCGGCCCGGAACCTGACGGGCCGGGCCGAAAGTCCCGATCCGTGGATGACCCGGGTCACCGGATCATTCGTCGTCCTCGTCGTCGCGGGCCAGCCAGGTGGCCAGCCGCTCGATCGGGGTCTCGAACTCCGGGTGCAGGTCGACGAAGGTGCGCAGCTGCTCACCGAGCCACTCCAGGGTCACGGTCTCCTCGCCGCGCCGCTGGACCAGTTCCTCGATGCCACGATCGGTGAAGTACATGCCTGGATGGTAAGAGGGGCCGCTCCGGCTTTCCGGAGCGGCCCCTCGTCGATCAGCGCGTCACGGACGCGGCAGCGCGGCCTCGATCAGCGCGGTCTGCTCGGCGTCGTGCATCTTGGCCGAGCCGACCGCCGGGGCGGCCGCGGCCGGGCGGGAGATCCGGCGCAGCCGGACACCCTCCAGGTGCTCCAGCAGGTTGAGCGCCACGAACGACCAGGCGCCCTGGTTGGCCGGCTCCTCCTGGACCCACGCGAAGTCCTCGGCGTTCGGGTACTTCGCGAGCTCCGCCTTCAGCTCCTCGACCGGCTGCGGGTAGATCTGCTCCATCCGGATGATCGCCGTGTCGGTGATGCCACGGTCGGCCCGCGCCTGGAACAGGTCGTAGTAGACCTTGCCCGAGCAGAGCAGCACCCGCTTCACCGAGCCGGCGTCGAGCGGCTGGCCGTTGACCCCGGCGTCGCCGAGCACCGGCTGGAAGGCGCCCTGCGTGAAGTCGCTCACCTGGGACACCGCCAGCTTGTGGCGCAGCAGCGATTTCGGCGAGAAGACCACCAGCGGCTTGCGCTTGCTGGACAGGGCCTGGCGGCGCAGCAGGTGGAAGTAGTTCGCCGGGGTGGTCGGGTTGGCCACGCGCATGTTGTCCTGCGCGCAGAGCTGCAGGAACCGCTCCGGGCGGCCGGACGAGTGGTCCGGGCCCTGACCCTCCATGCCGTGCGGCAGCAGCAGCACCAGCGAGGACTGCTGGCCCCATTTCGCCTCGCCCGACGAGATGAACTCGTCCACGATCGACTGGGCGCCGTTGACGAAGTCGCCGAACTGCGCCTCCCAGAGCACCAGGGCGTCCGGGTTCTCCACCGAGTAGCCGTACTCGAAGCCCATCGCCGCGTACTCACTGAGCAGCGAGTCGTGGACGAAGAACCGGGCGCTGCCGGTGGCCAGCGTGGACAGCGGCAGGAAGTCCTTGCCGCTCTTCGCGTCGACGATCGCCGCGTGCCGGGAGACGAACGTGCCCCGGCGTGAGTCCTGGCCGGCCAGCCGGACGGTGACGCCCTGGCTGAGCAGCGAGCCGAAGGCGATCAGCTCGCCGAAGCCCCAGTCGATGCCGCCGTCGGTGGACATCTTGGCCCGCCGATCGAGCAGCTGCTGGACCCGCTTGTGCGGGGTGAAACCCTCGGGCAGCTCGACGTGCGCCTGGCCGACCGCGCGGACGACGCTCGGGTCGATCGCCGACTCGACCCGCGGCTCCGGCTCCTCCTCGATGATCCGCGGCCGCGGCGGGCTGCCGGCGGCGTCACGGGTGGCCTTGAAGACCTCCTCGAGGCGGCCCTGGTAGTCGCGCAGCTGCTCCTCGGCCTCCTGCACGGTGATGTCGCCGCGGCCGATCAGCTCCTCGGTGTAGAGCTTCCGCACGCTGCGCTTGGTGTCGATGATCTGGTACATCCGCGGGTTGGTCATCGACGGGTCGTCGCCCTCGTTGTGACCGCGGCGCCGGTAGCAGATCATGTCGATCACGACGTCCTTGTTGAACGCCTGCCGGTACTCGAAGGCCAGCTTCGCGACCCGGACCACGGCCTCGGGGTCGTCGCCGTTGACGTGGAAGATCGGCGCCTCGACCATCCGGGCGACGTCCGTCGAGTACATCGAGGAGCGGCTGTACTCCGGGGCGGTGGTGAAGCCGACCTGGTTGTTCACGATCACGTGGACCGTGCCGCCGGTACGGTACCCGCGCAGCTGCGACAGGTTCAGCGTCTCGGCGACCACGCCCTGACCGGCGAACGCGGCGTCGCCGTGCACCAGCACCGGGAGCACCGTGTAGCCGTGCAGGCCGAGGTCGAGGCGGTCCTGCTTGGCCCGGACGATGCCCTCCAGGACCGGGTCGACGGCCTCCAGATGGGACGGGTTCGCCACGACGCTGACGGTCGTCGAGAACTGGCCGTCCGGCGTCGTGTACTTCCCGGTCTGGCCCAGGTGGTATTTCACGTCGCCGGAGCCGTGCGCGGTCTTCGGGTCCATCTGACCCTCGAACTCGTTGAAGATCTTCTCGTACGGCTTGCCGACGATGTTGGTCAGCACGTTCAGCCGGCCACGGTGGGCCATGCCGATCACCATCTCGTCCAGCCCCGCCTCGGCGGACGACTGGAGCACCGCGTCGAGCAGCGGGATCAGCGACTCGCCGCCCTCCAGCGAGAACCGCTTCTGGCCGACGAACTTGGTCTGCAGGAAGGTCTCGAAAGCCTCGCCCGCGTTCAGCCGGTGCAGGATGTGCTTCTGCTCGTCGGCGTCCGGCTTCGCGTACTTGACCTCGATGCGCTCCTGGACCCAGCGGCGCTCCTCCGGGTCCTGGATGTGCATGTACTCGATGCCGATCCGGCGGCAGTAGCTGTCCCGCAGGACGCCGAGCACGTCACGGAGCTTCATCTTCTCCTTGCCGGCGAAGCCGCCGACCGGGAAGGTGCGGTCCAGGTCCCACAGGGTCAGCCCGTGCTGCAGCACGTCCAGGTCGGGGTGCTTGCGGATGGTGAACTCGAGCGGGTCGGTGTCGGCCATCAGGTGGCCGCGCACCCGGTACGCGTGGATCAGCTCGATGACCCGGGCGGCCTTGTCGATCTGCCCCTCGGAGGTCCGGGCCACGTCACGCACCCAGCGGACCGGCTCGTACGGAATCCGCAGCGAGGTGAAGATCTCGTCGTAGAAGCCGTGCTGGCCGAGCAGCAGCTCGTGCATCACCTTGAGGAACTCGCCGGACTGCGCGCCCTGGATGACCCGGTGGTCGTAGGTGCTGGTCAGCGTGGTGACCTTGCTCACGCCGTGCTCGGTGAGGGTCTCGTCGCTCATCCCGGCGTAGGGCGCCGGATACTCCATGGCGCCGACACCGATGATCGCGCTCTGCCCGCTCATCAGGCGGGGGATGGAGTGGACGGTGCCGATGCCGCCGGGGTTGGTCAGCGAGATCGTCGTCCCGGAGTAGTCCTCCATGGTGAGCTCGTTGCGCCGGGCCCGCCGCACGACGTCCTCATACGCCTGCCAGAAACCGCGGAAGTCGAGGGTCTCGCAGTTCTTGATGGAGGGGACCACCAGCGTGCGCGAACCGTCCTTCTTGGCCAGGTCGATCGCGATGCCGAGGTTGATGTGCTCCGGCTGCACCAGGGTGGGCTTGCCGTCGATCTCGGCGTAGGTGTTGTTCATCTCCGGGTGCGCGATCACCGCCCGGACCAGTGCCCAGCCGATCAGGTGGGTGAAGCTGACCTTGCCGCCCCGCCCGCGGGAGAGGTGGTTGTTGATGACGATGCGGTTGTCGACCATCAGCTTGGCCGGGACCGCCCGCACCGAGGTGGCGGTGGGGACCTGGAGCGAGGCCTCCATGTTCTGCACGATCTTGCCGGCCACGCCGCGCAGGGTGACCGTCTTGGCGCCGGCCGGGCTCGAGGTGGCGGCGGCGGCCGGCTTGGCCGCGGGCTTGGCGGCCGGAGCGGGCGCCGGGGCCGGTTTCGCGGCGGGCGCCGGCGTCACCGGCTTGGCCGGGGCGACCGTGGCGGCGGCCGGGGCATCGGTGCCGGCCTTGGCCGCGGTCGCTGTCGCGTTGGCCGCGGTGGCCTCGTCCGGGGTCGCGATCGAGCCCTGGGACGTCGCCGGCTTGTAGTCGGCGAAGAAATCGTGCCAGGCAGGGTCGACACTGGTCGGGTCGGCCAGGTATCGCTGGTACATCTCATCGACGATCCACTCGTTGGGACCGAAGTCCGCGAGTGGATTGTCCTGCGAAGTCTGCTGCGTCGACACTGCCGCGTTCGCCTCTTTCACCGTTTTTGTCATCGCGTGACTGCTCCGTCACGCGGGACGGGTAGGATTCGGTGTCCAGGCTACGCCGTGCACAGGCGCTGTCGGTGCGGACGTCCGCTCTGTGGCCAATCAGACCCACGACCGGCAGCTCTCCTGCCGCCTCGTCGCGACCCGGCGAGGGTACAACGCCGGGCAGCCGTGCGTCAGGCGATGTCCCGCTGTCTGGTGATGAGCGTGCCGAGCGCCCCGGCCAGCGCGGCGTAGGCCAGCAGCACCGCGGCGCCCACCCACCGGGGCAGATCGTCAGCGCTCTGCGGGCCGGAGACCAGCAGGTCCGAGGCGAGCGTCGGGATGATGATCCGCATCCTCAGGATCGAGTCGTCGACCAGGTTGGCGAGCAGGGCGAAGACCGCGGTGAGGATCTGCGTGCCGACCACGTAGAGGACGGTCAGGGTGATCGTCGCGCCGATCTGGCTGCGGATCAGCACGCCGCAGCCGACCCCGACGAGCGCCCAGAGCACGTGGACCAGCAGATTGAGCCCGATCGCCTGCCACACGTACGGCTCGCCGAGGTGCGTGTCCCCGACGGTCGAGGTGAGCGCGACCGGGGCGAGGACCAGGTTGAGCGCCGTGGTGAGAAGCCAGACCAGCACTGCGATCAGGACCGACACCACCATCTTGGCCAGGATGACCAGCTCCCGGCGCGGGGTGGTGAGGAAGGTGGCGGTCGCGGTGAGGTGGAAGAACTCGTTGGTCACCAGGATCGCGCTGAGCAGCAGCACCAGCAGCACCCCGCCGAACTGTCCACTGGTGTAGAGGTTGCCGACGATCCGCTCCACGCTGAAGGAACTGAACGAGATGTTCTCCGCCTCCGGCCCGAGCGCGCCGATCGCCCGGGCGGCCAGCCAGTTGAAGGCCAGCGCCACCCCGTAGAGCGGGACGAGGAGGAGGGCGAAGATCCACCACAGCGAGGTGGTACGCAGTTTCAGCAGCTCGGCACTGACGAGGTTCATCGCGCCCCCGCCTTTCCGGCCGTCAGGTCGAGGAACGCGCGCTCCAGGTCGGCGCTCTCCCCGGTCAGCTCGTGCAGCTCCACCCCCGCGGTGAAGGCGAGGTGCCCGACGCGGGCGGCGTCGGCGCCGGAGACCCGCAGCAGGCCGTCCGGCGTGGCGACGACCTCCAGCCGCGCGTCGCGCAGGGTGGCGGCGAGCTGATCCGGCTGCGGGGTGCGGACCCGCACCCGGGCCGTGCCGGCCGTCTCGCCGAGCACCTCGGCGACCGGGCCCTGCCGCAGGAGCCGGCCGGCCGCGATGATCACCACGTCGTCGGCCAACTGCTGCATCTCGCCGAGCAGGTGGCTGGAGACCAGGACCGTACGGCCCTCGGCCGCGAGCGCCCGGAGCAGGTCACGCATCCACCGGATGCCCTCCGGGTCGAGCCCGTTGGCCGGCTCGTCCAGGATCAGCACCCGCGGGTCGCCGAGCATCGCCGCGGCGATCCCGAGCCGCTGCCGCATGCCGAGCGAGAAGCTCTTGAACTTGCGGGTCGCCACGGTGCTCAGCCCGACCAGGGCGAGCACCTCGTCGGCGCGCTGGTCGGGCAGGCCGGACGCGCGGCAGATGATCCGCAGGTGGTTGCGGGCGCTGCGGCCGCGGTGCGCGCCGGACGCCTCCAGGACCGCGCCGACCTGGCGGATCGGGTCGGGCATGTCCACATAGCGCACCCCGCCGATGGTGGCGGCGCCGGAGGTGGGCGTCACCAGCCCCAGGATCATCCGCAGCGCGGTGGTCTTGCCCGCCCCGTTGGGGCCGAGGAAGCCCGTGACCCGGCCGGCGTGCACCGTGAAGGAGAGGTCGTCGACCGCCCGCATCCTGGCGTAGTGCTTGGTGAGGCGGTCGACGCTGATCTCCGCGTAGTTGGGCCGGCTCATCGTCACGGCATCGTTCCCCCGTCGGCTCGAAACGATCAACCTACTGGACCAGCGCGAGCCAGGTGGCGCGTGCCTGCGCCAGGTGACGGCCGTCCGGCCCGTACACCGAGGAGTCCACGACGGCCTTGCGCCCGCTCACCCCGGAGAGCGCGCCGACCACCACGCACTCGTCACCCGGGACGGGCAGCGCGGCGACCGTCGCGGTGATCCGGCCGAGCACGAAGGGACGCCCCGCGTCGCTGATCGCCGTCCAGCCGCCGGGACAGTCCAGCGCCGCCCACATCGTCTCGGCGGCCACGTCGCCCGGCACGGTCCACGGCGCCGCCGTACGCCCTCCGGGCAGTGGGCCGGGGAAGATCCGCAGGCCGTCGCCGGGCGCCCGGTCCGGCCCGCAGACGAAGCAGCCGGGGAACGGGTGGTCGGCGAAGCCGGGGTAGTCCCGCGCGGCCGCGGACGCCTCGGCGAGCGGGACCGCCGGCACCGGCACGCCCGTGTCCGCCTCGTCGTCGATCTCGGCGACCAGCACGTCGCCGGCCCGGACCACGCCGCCGTCGAGCAGCAGGCCGGTATCGAGCGGTGGCGGCACGCGCAGGGTCACCCGGACCGGCGGCCCGCCGACCCGGGCGCCCGCCGCGGTGGCGAAGTAGCCCGCGCACCAGCCTCCGTTCCCGGAGCCGGGCGGGCCGTTGAACCGAGCCGGAATACGCATCCTCCGACCTTCGCACACGCAGTTCATCAACCGGTCACGCATCGCCACCTGAAGCGACACGCCATCGGCAGACATCAGCCTTACACAGATCACATGGCAGTTCTCATGACGGCCGCCGCACCCACCGGGACCAGCGGCTACACGCTCCTCCTCGCCGACGGGCCCGGTCTGGTCGAGGCCGCGCAGCGCCTGCGCCACGACGTCTTCGCCGGGGAGCTCGGCGCCCGGCTCACCTCCACCGCCGAGGGCATCGACGCGGACGAGTTCGACGCCTACTGCGACCACCTGATCGTGCGCGACGACGCGAGCGGCGAGGTGGTCGGCACCTACCGGATGCTCCCGCCGCGCGCCGCCGAGCTGGCCGGCCGGCGCTACGCCGACTCCGAGTTCGACCTGAGCGCGCTGCGCCCGCTGCGCGACCACCTGGTCGAGATCGGCCGCTCGTGCGTGCACCCGGACCACCGCTCCGGCGCCGTGGTCAATCTGATGTGGGCCGGCATCGCCCGCTACCTGCACCTCAACAACCTGCGCTGGCTGGGCGGCTGCGCCTCGGTGCCGCTCGGCGACGGCGGCGCGCTGGCCGCCGGGGTGCGCGCCCGGGTCAACGCCAAGCACCTCTCGCCGCCGGCGCTGCGGGTCCGCCCGCGCCGGCCCTGGACGCCGTCCGAGGGCGTCGAGGCCGACCCGAAGGTGGCGCCGCCCGCGCTGCTGCGGGGCTACCTGCGGCTGGGCAGCTGGGTCTGCGGCGAGCCGGCCTACGACGCGGACTTCGACTGTGCCGACTTCTATGTGCTGTTCTCGATGGACCGGCTGGACCCGCGGTACCGCCGGCACTTCCTCGGCGCGTCCCGATGACCACGCCGGTCTCGATCGGCGGCACCCTGTGGCAGCCCGCCTCGGGGTGCGGTGACCGGTGCCGTGACGGCGGCGCCGGCCGGCGGGGTGCGGCGGGCGTCGTGGTGCGGGTGGGGGCGCTTGCCGCCGTACTCCTCGGTGGTCTTCTCCTGGTGATGCTGAGCAGTGCCGCGCTGCGGACCCTGTCCCGGGGAATCCTCGCGGTCCTGGGGGTCCGTCTGGTGTGGCGCGGTCCCGAGCCGCGGCCCGGCAGCCTGCTGGTCGCCAACCACGTCTCCTGGCTGGACGTGGTCGCCCTGACCGCGATCCGGCCGGTGCGGATGGTGGCCAAGCACGACGTCCGGGCCTGGCCCGGCATCGGCGGCACCGCGGTGCGGGCCGGCACGATCTTCATCGACCGCACGCGGCCGAGGGCGCTGCCGGAGACGGTGGCCGAGGTCGCCGGCGCGCTGCGGGCGGGGCGTTCGGTCGTCGTCTTTCCGGAGGGTACGACCTACTGCGGCGCCGAGAGCGGGCGTTTCCGGTCGGCTCTGTTCCAGGCGGCGATCGATGCCGGCGCGCCGGTGGTGCCGGTGTCGGTCGGCTACGACTCGACCGAGGCGGCGTTCGTGGGGGAGGACACGCTGGGCGGGTCGATCGTGCGGATCGCCCGGACCCGGGGGCTGACGGTGACCCTGGCGGCGGCGCCGGCGCTGCGGCCGGACCCGGGAGCGGACCGGCGTGAGCTGGCCCGGGCCGCACAGGCCAGCCTGGCCGGACGGGGTTACCGCCTGGCGGCCTGAGACACCTGAGAGTGGCTCACAGAATATTTTCAGCGAGTGTGCAGGCAAGGCGCAGCGGGCCGGACGAGAATGGCGCCATGGCCACCCAGACCCAGCCCAAGCAGAGCGAAGCGAAGCTGCTCGTCGTCGAGGACGATGCGAACATTCTCGAGCTCCTCTCCGCAAGTCTGCGTTTCGCCGGGTTCGAGGTGACCACCGCGATGAGCGGCAGCGCGGCCGTCAGCGCCGCCCGCAACTCCACCCCCGACCTGGTCGTCCTCGACGTCATGCTGCCCGACCTGGACGGCTTCGAGGTGATCCGGCTGATGCGCGAGGGCGGGCAGCGGACGCCGGTGGTCTTCCTCACCGCCCGCGACGGCACCGACGACAAGATCCGCGGCCTGACCCTGGGCGGCGACGACTACGTGACCAAGCCGTTCAGCCTGGAGGAGCTCACCGCCCGGATCCGGGCGGTGCTGCGCCGCACCAACGCCGGTGACGAGCAGCCCTCCCGGCTGGTCTTCGCCGATCTGGAGCTGGACGAGGAGACCCACGAGGTCTACCGGGCGGGCTCCCGGGTACAGCTCTCGCCGACCGAGTTCAAGCTGCTGCGCTATCTGATGCTCAACGCCAACCGGGTGCTCTCCAAGGCGCAGATCCTGGACCACGTGTGGAAATACGACTTCCGCGGTGACGACAACATCGTCGAGTCCTACATCTCGTATCTTCGCCGCAAGGTCGACAACGTGCAGCCGCGGCTGATCCACACCCTGCGCGGCGTCGGCTACGTGCTTCGTAAACCAGCCGTCTAGGGCCCGGCCGTGACACTGACCGAGCGGGTCCGCGAGCGGATGCCCCGCAACGGAGGGCTGCGCCGGATCTCCCTGCAGACCAAGCTGGTCGCGTCGGTCCTGGTGCTGGTGTTCGCCGCACTGACCCTGATCAGCGCCGCCAGCACCTACTTCCTGAACTCCTATCTGATCAACCGGCTCGACGCGCAGTTGTGGGAGATGGCCGACAGCGCGCCGAGCCTGAAGGACGTCAACTACCAGGCGGTGTACGCGCCCTCGGAGTACATCATCGCCTTCACCACCGTCGACGGCGGCGGCAAGGTGTTCCGCGACCTGCATCTGACGAACGCCGATCTGCCGCTGCTGCTCAAGGGCAACGACACGATCGCCGCGCAGGAGCGCAAGCCCTACACCGTGCGCGGGCAGAACGGTGAGTACATGTGGCGGATGCTGGTCATCCGCCTGCCCGACGACACGATCATGCACGTCGGCCAGCGGATGCGCGGCGTCGACGACGTGATCGCCCGGCTCGTGCTGGTCGACGTGCTGGTCGGCGTCGGTGTCCTGATCTGCCTGGCCCTGGTCGGCGCCGCGCTGGTGCGGCAGAGCCTGATCCCGCTGCGCCAGGTGGAGCGGACGGCGGCGGCGATCGCGGCCGGCGACCTGACCCGGCGGGTGCCCGATCCCGAGGAGGCCGGCGGCCACCCGACCACCGAGCTGGGCCGGCTCTCCGAGGCGCTGAACTCGATGCTCGCCCAGATCGAGGCGGCCTTCCAGGCGCGGGCCGACTCCGAGCAGGCGGCCCGGTTCGCGGCCGACGCGGCGCAGCAGTCCGAGGCCCGGGCCCTGGCGTCCGAGTCGCTCGCCCTGCAGTCCGAGGCGCGTGCGCTCCAGTCGGAGGGGAAGATGCGGCAGTTCGTCGCGGATGCCTCGCACGAGCTGCGCACCCCGCTGACCACGATCCGTGGGTTCGCCGAGCTGTACCGGCAGGGCGCGGTCTCCGACCCGGAGCAGGTGGCCGCCCTGGTGCGGCGGATCGAGGACGAGGCGGCCCGGATGGGTCTGCTCGTCGAGGACCTGCTGCTGCTGGCCCGCCTCGACCGGGAGCGCCCGCTCACCCTGGCGCCGGTGGAGCTGCCGGTGCTCGCGCTGGACGCGGTGGAGGCGGCCCAGGCGACCGCCCCGGACCGGGAGATCAACCTCGAGGTCCGTGACTCGCCGGAGCAGTTGGTCGCCTACGGGGACGACGCCCGTCTGCGCCAGGTGATCGGCAACCTGATGACGAACGCCCTGGTGCACACGCCGCCCGGTGCCGCGGTGACGCTCCTGCTCTACGCCGGCGAGGAGGGCCACGCGGTGATCGAGGTGTCCGACCGCGGTCCGGGGCTGAGTGAGGAGCAGACTCGGCGGGTCTTCGAGCGGTTCTATCGAGCCGACGAGGCGCGGACCCGTAACACCGAGCGGGAGGCCACCGGCACCGGGCTCGGCCTGGCCATCGTGGCGGCCATCGTGCGGGCGCACGAAGGTTCCGTGCAGGTGATCTCGGAAACGGGGGAGGGTGCGACGTTTAGGGTCACTTTGCCCACCATAAATAGGGATAAAAGGTTCACAGAAAACGTCCAGGAGTAACACAGTTCGGTACGAGTCCGACGGGGCAGAGTTAGCTACATGAACGAGAACGAGACCAACCCGCGGCCCGCGGACGCCGCCGCTGACAACACCAGCGCGGAGCGGGTGGAGTCTGAGCAGCCGACGCTTGCGCAGCCGCCGGTTGCCCCGCAGTCGGGTGCTCCTCAGTCCGCGGCACCCACCCAGCAGAGCACATGGGCGCAGCAGTCGCCCTGGCAGCAGCCCGCGGCCGCCCACCCGGTGTCGGCCCAGCCGGCTGTCGCCCACCCGGTGTCCGGGCAGCCGGTCACCGCCCAGCCCGCCAGCGGCGTGCCCTACGGCCACCCGCACTACGCCTACCAGGCCCCGCAAGCCGGCTACGGGCAGCAGGGCGGTGAGTATCCGGACTACTCGCAGCAGCAGGCGGCGTACCAGGCCTGGCACGCGGCCGCCGCGGCGCAGGCGTCCGGTGGCGGCAACGTCCCGCCGACCTGGCCCCCGACCCCCGGCGCCCCCGGCGGCGCCGGCCGGCCCCCGGGCCGCGGGCGGAAGGTGCTGCTGACCGGTGCCGCGGCCCTGCTGATCGCGCTCGCCTCGGGCGGGATCGGCGCCGCGACCGCGGTGGCGATGGGATCCGACAACTCCCCTGCGACCGTGCAGACCGGCAATTCCTCGGTCACCCGCGTCGTGGACCGTTCGTCGCTGGCCCAGATCGCCGCCGCCGTGCAGGACAACGTCGTCTCCATCACCACCGGCTCGGGTGAGGGCTCCGGAGTGGTGCTGACCGCCGACGGCTACATCGTCACCAACAATCACGTCGTCTCGACGGCCCAGGGCTCGACCGTGACGGTGATCTTCGCCGACGGCACCAAGACCTCGGCCACCATCGTCGGCACCGACGAGCGCACCGACCTCGCCGTGATCAAGGCGGAGAATGTGTCCGGCCTCAAGGCCGCCACCTTCGGCGACAGCTCCAAGATCGAGGTCGGCGACACCGTGCTCGCCCTGGGCAGCCCGCTCGGCCTGGAGGGCTCGGTCACGGCCGGCATCATCAGCGCCAAGGACCGCAGCATCCAGTCCTCCAGCGAGCAGGAGCAGCCGCAGACCCCCTGGGGCAGCGGCCAGCAGCAACAGCAGCAGTCGGCCCCGACCACGATGACCGGCCTGCTGCAGACCGACGCCCCGATCAACCCGGGCAACTCCGGCGGCGCCCTGGTCAACACCAACGGCGAGGTGATCGGCATCAACTCGGCGATCGCCACCTCCGGGCAGAACACCGGCAACATCGGCCTGGGCTTCGCCATCCCGAGCAACAAGGCCAAGCAGGTCGCCGACTCCCTGATGCAGGGTAAGAAGGTCAGCCACCCGGCCCTCGGCGTCAGCGTCACCAACGCGGAGAACGGCGGGGCGGCCGTCAGCGCGGTGGTCGACAACAGCGCCGCCGCCAAGGCCAAGCTCCAGCGCGGCGACGTCGTGACGAAGGTCGACGGCAAGGCGATCGACGACTCGGACGATCTGGTCGCGGCCGTTCAGGCGGGCTCGGTCGGTCAGCAGATGACCCTCACCTTCACCCGCAACGGCGCGGAGCAGACGGTCACCGTCACGCTCCAGGAGTCCGAGTAGGCATCGACCCTTCCGCTACGGCGGGTGACGCGGCCCGGGGGTGGGCGCGTCACCCGCCGTGATCGCTTCTTCGCGGGATTCCGGACCTTTCGGTGGAAGGGGACGGAATTGGCGCGCGGGACTCGCGTTCACGCAGGCGAGCGCCTAATCTCCATTCGCCATCGGCGAAGCCATCGTCCGTCGGTGCGGTCGCGCGGTGTTCGCCACGGCGGAGTGAAAGGCCCCCTCAGTTGACGTATGTCGAGACCCGGACGAACGTCTGGGAAGCCCTGGCCGGACGGGCTCCGGGTGCTCCGTCGGGTCCGGCCGACACCGGGCTCTGGCACACCGTCGCCGACCGGCTGAACCCGGCGAGCGCCCGGCCGGTCCTGCGCTCCGGCATCGAGGTCCGGCACCGTACGGCGGTCCGCGGCGGGCGGTATGTGATGCTCCGCTCGCCCGAGGACGGTGGGCGCAGCTCGTACCTGCGGCTCACCCCGGAGGAGTACCAGCTCGCCCTGATGATGGACGGTGACAGCACGGTGGCCCGGCTGGTCGCCGAGTTCGCCCGGATCGCCGGCCGTCTCGCCCCCGACCAGGTGCGCCGGGTGGTGGCCGATCTGGCCGCCAACCGGATGCTCGAAGAGCTCCCGATGGACGCCTTCCGCCCGCTGCGCGAGCTCCGCCACGAGCCGCTCGCGTCTGCCGGCCGTGGCCGTGTGGTGCTGTCCGTCCCGGTGGACGCTCTGGTCACGACGCTCTACCGGACGGTCGGGCGGTTCCTGTTCACCCGGGTCGCGGTCTGGCTCGGCGCGCTGCTCGCGATGGCCGGGCTGGTCCTGTTCGCGGCCGCCTGGCAGCAGGGCAGCCGCTCGCTGTTCCTGGTGGGCGACTCGTACCTGCTCGGCGCCGGCACCCTGGTGCTGCTGAACCTGTTCGTGCTGGGGGTGCACGAGTTCGGCCACGCCCTCGCGGCGAAACGTGTCGGGCGGGAGGTCCCGGCCGCCGGCCTGATGCTCCACTTCGGCATCCCCTCGGTCTTCGTCGACACCAGTGACGTCTGGATGGCCGGCCGCCGGGCCCGGATCGCGGTCACCGCCGCCGGGCCGGCCACCGCGCTGGGCCTCGCCGGGCTGCTGCAGGTCACCGGCTTCGCCGTGCCGTCCGTCGCGGGGATCGCCTTCAAACTGGCGTTCCTCTTCTACCTGCACACGTTCTTCAACCTCAGCCCGCTGCTGCCGCTGGACGGCAAGTACCTGCTGATGGACTGGCTGGAGATTCCGGACGTACGCGCCCGTGGCCTGTCCTGGCTGTCCGGCCGCCTGCGCTTCCGTGGCCCCCGGTGGCGGATGCTGGACCGGGAGGGCCGGCTCGTCGCGCTCTACGGCGTGCTGGGACTGCTCTGGCTGGTCAGCGCGATCGGCCTGGGCTACCGCCTGTGGACCGACCGGATCCACGGCGTCGCCGTCGGCCTCTGGTACGAGGGTCCCGGCTCCCGCCTGCTGCTGTTCGTGATCGTCCTGGGCGTGGTCGCCCCGCCGCTCTGGTTCCTGCTCGGCCGGCTGGCGCGGGGTGTCCGCCGGTTCCGGCAGCGGTCCGCCGAGCGCGACCGGGAGGCCGACCTGCCCCGCCGGGTGGCCGCCCTGCGCGCCTCCGAGCTGGGTGGCCTGCCCGAGCCGTCGCTGCAGGCCCTGGCCGTCCGCGCCCGCTGGATGCGCCCGCCGACCGGCCGTCAGCTGGTGCTCGCCGGCGAGACCCACGGCGCCGTCTATCTGGTGGTCGAGGGCGCGCTGCACGGCCGTCGCCCCGGCGATCCGGGCGGCACCATCCGCCACCACGTCGGCCCCGGCGGGGTCGTCGGCCTGGCCACCGCGCTCACCGGGCGCAGCGCCCAGCTCGACTGGCACACCGCGGGCGTCACCCTGCTGGCCATGCCCACCTCGACGGTGGCGAGCGTGGTCGGGCCGATGCCCGGCCCGCCGCCGCAGGAGCGGGCCGAGGGCGAGGCGCTGTTCGCCGACACCCCGGCGCTCGCCGCGCTGGAGGAGGACCAGCGGCTCGCGCTGATCGCCGCCGCGCACCCGGTCGATCTGGACCCGGGGGCGCCGGTCATCCTGCCCGGCCCCACCCACGCCGTGGTCGTCGAGTCCGGCGTGATCGCCATGCCGGACGGCGTCGAGCTGCGCCGCGGCACCCTGGTCGGCCCGGTCGGTGACGGCAGCCCCGGCATGGTGGCGCAGGCGCGGACCCCGGTCCGGCTCTGGATCATCCCGGACGCCTCCGACCTGCCACCGCTGATCGGGGCGTACGGGCCCGGCGTCCCGATGCCGGCGCTGCGGCACAGCACCCCGGCGGTGGGGCGGCCCGGCTCGGCGCACCCGCCGCTCGCGGTCCCGCCCGGCCCGCCGGACGCCGACGAGCAGTACGACGTGGACCGGCACTTCGAACGCCGGATGTGGGGCTTCGTCAGCATGCTGCTGGTGTTCGCGCTCGCGAGTCTGCTGATCAACGTGCGCAGTGGCCCGGCGTGGGCCGAGATGCCCGCCCAGCGCGTGATGCTGAGCATCCAGCGCGGCGCCGTCGTCGCGGACACCGGGCGTACCCCGATGACCCTGCAGGCCGGTGAGCAGCGCTACCTGGGCGCCGGCTCGACGGTCGAGGTGCCCGGCAAGGGGGTGGCTCTGCTGACCTTCCCCGGCGGCGCGGCGGTGGTGCTCTGCGGCACCTCCCGTCTCGTGATCAACGGGGTCGGCGTGGAGACCGGCCGGACGTCCGCCCCGTCCGGGACGCTGACCCTGGAGGGCGGCCGGCTGCTGGCCGACACGAGCAGCCCGAGCGGGGCGTTCGCGCCGCTCGCCCTGACCGTGCTGCGGAGCCAGGGCGACGTCGTCAGCGGCGGCCGGGCCTGGTATTCGGTCGACCCGGCCACGGTCGCGGTCTCGTCCGGGGCGGTCACCGTCGGCGGCGCCCAGAGCCAGGCCGACGGCAAGGAGCTGAACTGCGGTGACGGGGTGACGGTCAAGCCCCCGACCGAGGCTCAGCCGAGCGAGGGGCCGGGCGAGGTGCCCCCGATCGAGGAATCCACCCCTCCGCCCTCTGTGGATCCGTCGGTCTCCCCGACTAACGTGGAGTCGTCCTCCCCGGCCACCGAGACCTCGAGCGAGCCGACCAACGGCACCTCGACCAGCGCGACGCCGAGCGTCCGTCCGAGCCGTAGCCGGCCGCCCTCGCCGTCGTCGAGCCCGAGTGCCAGCAAGTCGACGTCGCCGAGCACCAGCCCGCCGACCTCGACGTCGCCGACACCCGACACGCCGTCCCCATCGCCGAGCATTCCCGAGCAGTCGGCGGATCCGTCCAGCGAGTGACAGCGGGCGGCCTCGCCCCGCGACACGTGAGGAGAGGCCGCCCATGCTCTGCTGGTTCTGCGCCGAAGGGGCACGCGCGACGTGCCGGTTCTGTGGGCGCGGGGTGTGCGCCGAACACGCGCGGTTCGGGCCGTACATCCTGGAGGTGACCCGGTCGGCGCGGCGGGACCGGGCCGAGGCGCTGGTGGTGGAGGACGCGGTGCAGTGCGGCTCCTGTCATCCCCGGCCGCAGCCGGTCGCCATGCCCGAGCTGGACTAGCTGTTCACGTACGGGCTGAGGGCGTTCGTCATGGCCTGCCGGAGCACCGTCCTCGGGCGGGCGCCGATGATCGTCGACGTGACCACGCCACCACTGAAGAACAGCAGCGTCGGCATGGACGTCACCCGGTACGCGATGGTGGCCGCCGGGTTCGCGTCGACGTCGAGCTGGGCGACGAGCAGCCGGCCGTCGAACTCCTCGGCCAGCTCGCCCAGCACGCGGGCCATCGGGCCGCACGGCGGGCACCAGGTCGCCCAGAAGTCGACGAGCACCGGGATCGGCGCCGCCAGCACGGTCTCGGCGAAGGTGGCGTCGGTCACCGTGATCAGGGCGTCATCTGGCATTTGATCTCCTCCAACTGGGTCTGCAGGCGGTGCCGGACCGCGGTCAGCTGATCGAGGTAGCCGTCCACCTCGGCCAGCCGGCGGCGCAGCACGGCGGCCGAGTCCGGGCAGACGTGGCCGGCGCTGTTCCCGGCCCGCAGGCAGGCCACGAACGGCTTGATGTCGTCCACGCCGAAGCCGTCGGCGAGCAGCGCACGGATCTCGTGCACGACGCGGAGCTCGCCGTCGTCGTACTGCCGATAGCCGTTGGCGTCCCGGCTCGGGTGGATCAGGCCGTGCTCCTCGTAGTAGCGCAGCGTGCGCGGGCTCGTGCCGGCCCGCTCGGCCAGCTCTCCGATCAGCATGGCCTCGACGGTAGGGCCTGACACCGGTGTCAAGGCAAGGTCGTGACCTGCGGCACGAGTGCAAGATCGTGCGAGGATGGACCCATGGTCGACGGTCCGGTGGCGTTCGTGCTCGGCGGCGGCGGCGTCCTCGGCGCGGTCGAGGTCGGCATGCTCCGGGCGCTCTTCCGCGCCGGGTTCCGGCCCGACGTGGTGGTCGGCACGTCGATCGGCGCGGTCAACGGCGCCCTGGTCGCGTCCGACCCGTCCGAGCCGGTCACCGAGCGTCTGGTCCGGCTCTGGACGTCACCGGAGGCGGCGGCCGTCTACGGCGACTCGATCGGCCGGCAGATGCGCCGGTTCGCGGCCCGTACCCATCTGCACTCGCCGCGCCCGCTGCGCCGCCTGCTGGAGGGTGAGCTGGGCGAGTCGGCGACGTTCGCCGATCTGAAGGTGCCGTTCCACTGCTGCGCGGCGAGCATCGAGCGGGCCGCCGAGCACTGGTTCGACAGTGGACCGCTGGTCGACGCGGTGCTCGCCTCCTCGGCCGTGCCCGGTCTGCTTCCGCCGATGGAGATCGGTGGCGAGCACTATGTGGACGGTGGCATCGTGAACTCGATCCCGATCGGCGAGGCCGTGCGGATCGGGGCGAAACTGATCTTCGTGTTGCAGGTCGGGCGGGTGGAGCGGCAGCTCAGCGTGCCCAGACGGCCGTGGGAGGTGGCGCAGGTGGCGTTCGAGATCGCCCGCCGGCACCGGTTCGCGCGCGAGATGGCGGGCCTGCCGGACGACGTTCGTGTGCACGTGCTCCCGAGCGGCGGTGGGGAGGGCCGGGACGACTCGCCCTGGGCGTACCGGGACATGGCCGCGGTGGGCCGCCGGATCAGCCGCGCCTACACGGCGTCGCGGCGCTATCTGGCCGCCAACGTCAATCCGCTGCCGGAGTCCTGATGGGCCTCCCTCCGGTCTGGGTCCGGCGCCTGGTGATCGCGCCCGTCGTCGTGCTCCTGGCGTTCACCCTGCTCACCACGCTCCCGATTTGGTTGATTTTGGCGCTCGCGGTCTCGCCGCTGGTGCCGGGGCGGCTGCGGGTGCCCCGGCTGGTCTTCCTGGTGATCGTCTACCTGGTGTGGGACGCGATCGAGCTGGTCTCGCTGGCGGTCCTCTGGGTCGCCTCCGGTTTCGGCCTGCGGATCCGCGGCCCGTGGTTCCAGCGCGCCCACTACGTGCTGACCGGCCGCTTCCTGAGCGTCCTCTTCTGGTTCGCGCGCTGGTCGCTGCACCTGGAGATCGACGTGGTCGGCACCGACCCGGACACCGCGCAGCCCGGGCGGCCGGAGATCGTGGTGAGCCGGCACGCCGGGCCGGGCGACTCGTTCACCCTGATCCACGCGCTCGTCAACTGGTTCGCCCGGGAGCCGCGGATCGTGCTGAAAGCCGCCCTGCAGTGGGACCCGGCGGTGGATGTGCTGCTCAACCGCCTGCCCAACCGGTTCATCTCGCCGGGGCGCACCCGGACGGCGACGCTCGAGGACCAGATCGGCGAGCTGGCCACCGGCCTGGACGACAACGACGCCTTCGTGATCTTCCCGGAGGGCGGCAACTTCACCCCGGGCCGTAAGGTCAGCGCGATCGCCCGGCTGCGGGCCCGTGGCCTGCACGACATGGCGGTCCGGGCGGAGGGGCTGCGCAACCTGCTGCCGCCGAAACCGGGCGGGCTGCTCGCCGCGATCGACGCCGCCCCGGACGCCGGTGTGATCTTCGTGGCGCACACCGGCCTGGACCGGATGGTCAGCGTCGCCGACGTGTGGCGCGAGCTGCCGATGGACAAACGCCTGGTGATGCGTTTCTGGAGCGTGCCGCCGGAGGAGGTGCCCACCGGCGAGCAGGAGCGGACCGAGTGGCTTTACGACTGGTGGGCCCGCATCGACGCGTGGATCGACGAGAACCGGCCCGCCCCTCGTCCGCTGTGGACACCTCGCGGGCGGTAGAGGCCCACCGCCGACGGTCACGCCTTGGCGGTCTGCCCCTCGGCGGCCAGGATCTTGACCATCTCCTTCGGCATGGGGGCCACCTCGCCCGCGGGTGGCGCGGCCACCTTGACCTCGGTGCCGAAGTCGAAGTACTTCGCGGTCATCTTGCCCGCCTTCGCATGCAGCACGGTCATGTCGAGGGAGAGCTCGGTGAGCCGCCCCTGGTCGTCGATCTCGGCGGTGAACGGGACGTTGATCCCCTTCTTGCCCAGCGCCCGCAGGCCAGCGTCGGCGCTGTCCGGCGCCTTGGCGAGATCGAGCTTGCCCTGGAACACGTTGCCGGCACGCGTCACATCGACGGCTGCGTCGGTGTAGAGCTGCGTGTTGACCATGTTCTTCGGGTTGAGCGAGTTGCCGGCCGGCAGCGCCGACACGTCGAGGGACATCCAGTCCGCCCCCGAGCCCTGCTCGAGCTTCATGTAAAGGGTCTTGCCGACGAGGCGGATCGAGAACTCCTCGCTGTCGCCGCCGTCCGTCACACGCATGGTCATGTCGGCCTTGCCGCCCGGAATGTCGAACGACCCGGAGGCCTCCAGCACAGACGTCATCGTCATCGAGACCTTCATCGACTCCTTCTCGAGCGATTTCGTCGCGGCGACGAAATCCTCGAGCGGGTCGGTGACCGGAGTGGCCGAGACGGTCGGTGCGGGCGCGGCCGGAGCCGTCCCGCTGGATCCGGTGGCGCAACCACCGATGCCGATGGCGGCGGTGAGCGTCACCGTTGCGGCGGCCAGCCGTTGGAATTTCATATGTCTCCCCCCGTCGATGTCTGAGCGGCGTTCACCATAGCGGGAGGGTCCGACAGATCGCGGCCCGATTTTCCGGGCGATCATGGGAGAGGCATGATGGTTCGGAGGGGTCCGGACGTGTACGTACAAGGGGAGGACTCGTGAGATTCGAGGTCAGCAAGGTCCTCGACGCCATCGAGGCCCGGCTCACCACCGATCCGGCACTTGCCCGGGCTGTGGTGGATCTGGGAGAAGTCGTCCGTTATGCGGATCTCGACGGGGGTCGCCCGGCGAGCCTGGTCCGGCTCGGGCTGCTGGTCGACGCGCTCGGCCGCTACGTCTCCGAGGAGAATGTCCCGGTCTACGTGGTGACGCCGCGTGGCCTGCTCTCCGACACCGACCTCACCTCCAACGAGCGCATGGTGGTCCGCCGCTGGGCCGACGACGGCAAGGTCGAGGTCGTGCCGCAGGTGGAGGACCGGGTGCTCGAGGTGGCCGAGATGCTCGGCCTGCCGGTGCTCACCCGTGACCGCGAGGACCGGTTCCGGGCCAGCCGCCCGTGGGTGACCGAGCCGGGCCGGCTGCTGGCGCTGGTGTCGGCGCAGGGCGGCCCGACCCTGGTGGCCCGGGTGGGCCGGGGTGAGGCGACGCCGCCGGTGCCACGGTCGCCGCTGGGCGAGCGGCTGCTCGCCCGGGTGTGGCGCTGCCCGTCACTGAGCTGCAACAGCTACGGCGACGGTGGTGACTCGGACAGCCCGTTCGCGGACATGAGGACCTATACGAGCCCGGTCTCGCAGCCGCCGCCGGCCCTGCGTGCCGGTGTGCCGACCTGCCCGCGGCACGGTGAGCGCCTCAAGGATGTCGGGCCGCGTCCGGCGACCGAGGTCTTCTCGGTCCGGATCGACGGCGTGATCCGGCAGCGGTTCGTGGTCTCCGAGGACCGGGCGATGGTGGTCGGCCGGGCGCCGGAGGGTGGCTCGGGCGTGATGCTGGGCCAGTGGCTCACCGATGACGCGCGGAAATGGATCAGCCGCGGGCACGTCCAGTTCACGCTGCGCGGCGGCCAGGTGACGGTCACCGACATCAGCATGAACGGGTCGGGGATCCGGCCGGGCGGCTCGATGGACGACGACGCGCGGATCACGCTGCGGCGCGACGAGAGCCGGGTGCTGGCCGACGACGACATCGTCGAGCTCTACCACGCGGTGCTCATCGGCCGGTCGAAACTCTGGGCCAGCGGCGGCAACGTCCAGCCCGAGTCGGTGATGGGCGAGGCCCCGACGATGGCGTTCCGGCCGGTCGGCCGCTGACACCGAGGGGCGCTGCCACCGGCAGCGCCCCTCGGTGTTAGGTGTCCGATCAGCCGCGCAGGACCGCCGCCAGCTGGGCCAGCGCGTGGTCCAGATCCTCCTCGGTGACGACCAGCGGCGGCGCCAGCCGGATCGTCGAGCCGTGTGTGTCCTTGGCCAGCACCCCGCGCTGCGCGAGCCGCTCACAGGCCTCCCGGCCGGTCATCAGCGCCGGATCGATGTCCACCCCGGCCCAGAGGCCGCGGCCGCGGACCGCGATCACACCCTGGCCGATCAGCGCCTCCAGCCCCGCGTGCAGCCGGGCGCCGAGCCGAGCCGACCGCTCCTGGAACTCACCGGTCTCCAGCAGCCGGACCACCTCGGTCCCGACCGCGCAGGCCAGCGGGTTGCCGCCGAAGGTGGAGCCGTGCTCGCCGGGCCGCAGCACACCGAGCACCGCCCGGTCGGCGGCCACCGCGGAGACCGGCACGATGCCGCCGCCGAGGGCCTTGCCCAGCACGTACATGTCGGGGACGACACCCTCGTGGTCGATGGCGAAGGTCTTCCCGGTACGCCCCAACCCCGACTGGATCTCGTCGGCGATCATCAGCACGTTGTGTTCGGTGCACAGCTCCCGGACCCCGGCGAGGAACCCGGCCGGCGGCACCAGCACCCCGGCCTCGCCCTGGATCGGCTCCATGAGCACGGCCACCGTGTTCGGCGTGATCGCGTCGCGGACGGCGGCCAGATCGCCGTACGGCACCACGACGAACCCCGGCGTGTACGGCCCGAAGTCGGCCCGGGCGTCCGGATCGGTGGAGAAGCTGACGATGGTGGTGGTGCGCCCGTGGAAGTTGTCGGCCGCCACGATGATCTCGGCCCGCTCGTCGGCCACGCCCTTGACCCGGTAACCCCACTTGCGGGCCACCTTGATCGCGGTCTCGACGGCCTCGGCGCCGGTGTTCATCGGCAGCACCATGTCCTTGCCGCACAGCTCGGCGAGCCCGCGGCAGAAGGCGCCGAACTGGTCGTGCACGAACGCCCGGCTGGTCAGGGTGACCCGGTCGAGCTGGGCGTGCGCGGCGGCGATCAGGCCGGGGTGCCGGTGCCCGAAGTTGAGCGCCGAGTATCCGGCCAGGAAGTCGAGGTAGCGCACCCCGTCGACGTCGGTGACCCAGGCGCCCTCGGCCTCGGCGACGACCACCGGCAGCGGGTGGTAGTTGTGGGCGGTCCAGCGCTCGGCGTCCGCGAGGGCCTCAGGGGTACGGAATTCCACGGTCGTCACGAGCGCACCTCCAGCGTGCAGCACTTCGGGCCGCCGCCGGCTTTGCGCAGCTCGGACAGGTCGACCCCGATGGTCTTGTAGCCGGCCGCGCACAGGGCGCCGGCCAGGTGGGTGGCCTGCTCCGGCAGGACGACGGTCTCGCCGTCGCTGACCGCGTTCAGCCCGAGCACGGCGGCGTCCTCCGGCGTTGCGATGATCGCATTCGGGAAGAGCTGCCGGAGCACGGATTGCGAACCCGGCGAGAAGGCCTCCGGCAGGTACGCGATGGTGCGCTCGTCGAGCACGCAGAGCGCGGTGTCGAGGTGGTAGTAGGCCGGGTCGACGAGCTGCAGGGTGATCACCGGGCGCTGCAGGAACTCCTGCGTCTCGGCGTGCGACGCGTGTGCGGTCCGGAAGCCGGTGCCGGCCAGCAGCACGTCACCGGCGAGCAGGATGTCGCCCTCGCCCTCGTTGGTGTGCTTGGGCTCGCGCACCTCGAAGCCGCGCTCACGGAACCAGGAGGCGTACGCCGGGGCCTCGTCGGCCCGCTCGGCGTCGCGGAACTGCACCCCCAGCACGCGCCCGTCGACGACGGTGCCGCCGTTCGCGGCGAAGACCATGTCGGGCAGCCCGGGCAGCGGGTCGATCAGCTCGACGGTGTGGCCGAGTCCGAGGAACGCCTGCCGCAGGTTCTCCCACTGGCTCACGGCCAGCGCGTTGTCGTACGGCGCCGTGGGGTCCATCCACGGGTTGATCCGGTACGTGACGGCGAAATGGGTGGGCCGGCACATCAGGTAGCGGCGCTTCAGGCTCATGAGCAGCAACGTTATGCGGGGGTGACCGCCGAACCCCATGGCGTAACCATGCGTGCACCGGCGGATCGTTGCGTGATCAGCAGGGCCTGCGGCGATTCATTGCAAAGGTCCCGGCGGGACGGCGAACCGCCGCCCGAGCCGGGGCCTCAACAAGCTCCGGCGCACCGCCGGAGGTGATCTCCGGCGAACCGCCGGAGGTATTCGGGGCGGGCCGGCCTGCGCCGTCCCGATTCCGAGGGGGTATGTCCGCCGCCACATCATCGGCGGTGAATGTCAGATACCCGTCAAATCCGCGTTTCAAACTGTGTGTCAAGCCACGTCCGGAACTCGGTGACGGTCGGGGTGTCGGTGCCCAGCCACCACAGCTGGCCGGCCAGCGCCAGCACGCCGATCACCACGGCGGCGAGCGAGAGCACCACACCGATCAGGGCGCCGGTCTTGCCCGCCACGTGGCGCTTGCGGGTCGCGAAGACACCGGCGAGGGAGAGGACCAGGGCCACCGCGGAGACGCCCACGCCGTACCCCAGAAGGGGGCCGGACAGCACGAGAAGCGCACCGGCGACCGAAAGGACCAGGCCGAGCGTCGCGACGAAGCTCGCCCGGGCCCGCGGAGCGGGCGTGGTGACGGGAACGGCGACCGGGTCGGAGACGGCTTTGGCGCGCTGGGTCTCGGAGACCGAGGGCTGCGGCGGGAACGTCTGCGGACGGGCCGGCGGGGGAGTGACGGTGGTGTCCGGGCGGACCGGTGTGAGGTTGGCGGTGGTGGGTTCGTCACGTCGCGGCATCACCGGAGTCCGCTCGGTGTCCGCGTCGTCGACGGTCGTCTGGCGAGGGAAGGTAGGGAGCCTCACGTCTGAACCTCCTTGGCAGGTTTGTCAGACCTACATACCCCCACCGCCCGGAAACGACACGAAGGGCACGTCCCGCGAAGGTGACGTGCCCTTTCGAGAACGGGTCAGACCAGCGAGGACACCGCGTTCACATCGGTGGCCTTGGCGATCACGTGGTCGACGAGGCCATACTCCTTGGCCTGCTGGGCGGTGAACCAGCGGTCCCGGTCGGAGTCGCGCTCGATCTCCTCCGGGGTGTGCCCGCTGTGGAAGGCGATCCGCTCGTTCATCACCTGCTTGATGTGCAGCATGCTCTCGGCCTGGATGGCGATGTCGGCCGCGGTGCCGCCGATGCCGCCGGAGAGCTGGTGCATCATCACCCGGGCGTGCGGCAGCGCATAACGCTTGCCGGGGGTGCCGGCGCAGAGCAGGAACTGGCCCATCGAGGCGGCCATGCCCATCGCGATGGTGGCCACGTCGTTCTTGATGTACTGCATGGTGTCGTAGACCGCCATGCCGGCGCTGATCGAGCCGCCCGGAGAGTTGATGTAGAGAGCGATGTCGCGCTCGGAGTCCTCGGAGGCGAGCAGGAGCATCTGCGCACAGATGCGGTTGGTCACCTCGTCGTTCACCTCGCTGCCGAGGAAGATGATCCGCTCCCGCAGCAGCCGGTCGAACACCTGGTCGTCGAAGGACGCGCCGCCGCCCCGCATGGTCGTCTCAATGCTCATGGGAACACTTTCTCCCAGCCGGGCCGTGGATCCCAGCGATTCGCCTCAGGGCGAATCCGCTCACGGCATAATGCCCGGCTACCTTTGGTGCGTGCCGGAGGGACATACCATTCACCGCCTCGCGATCCGCCATCGCGAGCTCTTCGCCGGGCATCCGGTCACCGCCACCAGCCCGCAGGGCCGCTTCGCCGCGGGCGCCGCGCTGATCGACGGGCGGACGCTGCTCGACACCGAGGCGTACGGCAAGCACCTGCTCCACCACTACGAGGGCGAGCACACCCTGCACGTGCACCTCGGCCTCTACGGCAAGTTCGCCGACGGTGAGCTGCCCGCCCCCGCGCCGGCCGGCCAGCTGCGGATGGTCCTGACCGGTTCCGGTCACTGGCTGGAGCTGCGTGGCCCGACCGCCTGCGAGGTGCTCGATCCGGGCGCCGTGGAGGACCTGCGGTCCCGGCTCGGGGCCGACCCGCTGCGTGACGACGCCGACCCGGCCGCCGCGTCCGCCCGTGTCCGGGCCAGCACCAAGCCGCTGTTCGCCCTGCTCATGGACCAGTCCATCGTGGCCGGGTGCGGCCTGATCTACGCCAACGAGACGCTGTTCCGGGCCGGTCTGTCACCGCTGACCCCGGGCGCCACGATCGACGCCGACCGGTGGACGGCGATCTGGGACGATCTGCGGTCGCTGATGAAGGAGGGCGTGCTGCGCGGCCGGATCGACACCGTGCACACGCAGCACACCCCGGAGGCGATGCGGCGGGCGCCGCGGGTCGACCGGCACGGCGGCGAGGTGTATGTCTACCGCCGCGCCGGCCGGCCCTGCCTGGTCTGTGACACCCCGATCGCGCGGGACGAGCTGGCCGGCCGCAACCTCTACTGGTGCCCGACCTGCCAGCCGCCGGTCACGCGGTCGCGGCGGCGTCGCTCGGGCTAGCCGACGGGGCCTGCGACGGCGTGGGCTCCGGGGCGGACGGGGTCGGCGTCGACGGCGCGGGCTCCGGGGTCTCGGCGCCGGGGACGCCGATCTCGAAGTTCTCCACCAGCCAGGGCAGCAACTGCTCGTACGCCGCTGTGGTGTCCGGCTGGTTGAAGTCGTGGGACAGCACGATCGCGCCGGGCCGGGTCTCCTTGCGGACCTGGGCGATCACCCGTTTCACGTGCTGCTCGGAGGTCTCCCCCTCGGGGTGCTCCCAGTCGCGCGGGTCGACCTCCCAGTAGAGGGAGGTCATGCCGTCGCCGTACGCCGTCTTGACCAGCCGGTCGGTGAAGTTGCCGCCGGGCGCCCGGAAGTACGGGATCTGGGCGCCGGGAACCGCCGCACGGATCGCCGCGTTCGTCCGGTTCAGATCAGCCTTGATCTGGTCGGCCTTCTTGCCGCCGATCTTCAGGTCGTGGTTCCACGTGTGGTTGCAGAGCACGTGCCCGCCCTCGACGATCTGCCGCACCAGGTCCGGGTGTCGCCGGGCCTGCGTGCCGACCAGGCAGAACACCGCCTTCACCTGGTACTTGTCGAGCATCGCCAGGATTTTCGGCGTCTGCACCGGGTCGGGACCGTCGTCGAAGCTGAGCATCACGACGCGCGAGCCGGTGGTGCGCAGCGAGTTGAACGGCCCGTCTCCGGCCGGCACCACGACCTGCTGCGGCGCGTTCTCGGTGGGTTTCGCGCCGGGGGTCGACTGTGGAGCCGACGGGGTGGGGTCGGCCGGTTTCTGCGCCGCCGGGGCGCCGGCGATGGCCTCCGGCTCGCGGTCCGGCGCGGGCTTCTTCCGCTCGCTCTTGTCGATCACGCCGACCGCCTCGGCGGCGGCGGTCATCACCGAGGTGCTGCCGCCGTCCTCCAGCGGGATCGTCGGCACGGCGGTGAGCAGGAGGCCGGCGGCGACCAGGGTGCCGAGCAGCACCTGTGGCCGGTTCTTCGCGGCCGCCACCCAGGCCTCGACCGGCATGGTGGAGGGCGCGCGGTGCGCGCCGCCGGTGGCCCGGTCCGGCGCGGTGCGGCCGTTCGGTGAGCGACGGCGGGCGGCGCGGCCGGATTCGGCACGGGCGGCATTGCGGGAGGCGCCATACGAGTCGTACGCCCCCGCGCGGTGCCGTGCCGACCGGGGAGCCGGGACGGTCGCGCCGGAGGCGGTGACGATCGCGGCGCGCAGGCTGGTCAGCCGGGACACCGTGGACTGTCCCGGGGTGTCGTCGGCGACCGGATCGGGCGCCCGGTGCCGGCCGGTGGCCGGTGTGCTCGCGCGGGGCGTCGGCGCAGGTGAGAGGGGGGCGTGCGGCGACATTCGTCATGCCTACCGTGCCGCAAGATCTCGCGCGATACCGAATCGGTCACCGACCGGTCACATAGGGCGATAGTCGCTGCTCACCCGCAGTGATGTCGATAAGTGCAATTTGTGATTGATTCCGCTTTGGGCGTCACTCATCCGTTGGGAGCGTGCTCATCGGTGGTGGCCCGGGCCAGCCAGTCGACCACGTCGCTGACCGAGGCCCCGCCCGCCAGCAGCGCCCGCTGCCGGGCCGCGCCGGTGCCCTGCTCGCGCAGCCGTCCCAGCAGGACGGTCGCCGTCGCGAGGTCGCCGTGCCGCTCCAGCTCCGGGCGCACGTAGTCGAAGAGCTGCCGCATCAGCCGCCAGGCCGGGCGCGGCTCGCGGGTCGCCATGTCGATGTTCAGGCCCTCCAGGCCGTCGTGCGCGGCCCGCCAGTGCGCCGCCATCAGCAGCGGGTGCTCGACGTCGGGCGCCTCGATCCCGGCCCGGACCTCGCGCAGCAGCGTGCCGACCAGCGCCCGGGCCAGCGCGGCCAGCAGCACCGCGTCGTCGGCGGTGGGCATCACGTCGCCCATCCGGATCTCCACGGTCGGATAGTTCGCCGACAGCCGGGCGTACCAGTAGAGCATCCCCTCGTCGAGCATCGCGCCGCTCGCCTCGAGGTCGCTGATCAGCGTCAGGTAGTGCTCGTACGAGCGCAGGTACGGGGTGGGGCCGACGGTGGGCCAGCGCTCCCACATCATCGAGCGCCAGCTGGCGTAGCCCGTCTCGCTGCCGCCGAACAGCGGTGAGTTGGCGGTGGCCGCCTGCAGGACCGGCAGCCAGGGTCGCAGGTGGTTGAGCACCCGTACGCCGGTCTCCGGGTCGGGGATGCTGACGTGCACGTGGGTGCCGCACATGCCGGGGCCGGGGGAGAGGTCGCCGAAGCGTTCCCGCATCCGGTGGTACCGCTCGTTGTCGACGACACGGGCGTTGTGGCCGGCGGCGGGTCCGGTGCCGACCGCGACGAGGCGGGCGCCGGCCCGCTGTGCCGCGGCGCCCACGTCGGCGCGCAGCCGGCGCAGCGAGGACGTGAGATCGTCCAGTTCGAGCTGGGGTGGGCTGGCCACCTCGATCTGGGTCCGGTAGAACTCGTGCTGCACCCCGTCGCGCAGGTCCCCGGGCAGCTCGGCGAAGACCGCGTCGACCGCCTCCGCGGCGCGTGGCTCGACCGCGTCGACGAGCAGGTACTCCTCTTCGACACCGAGGGTGAGCAGGTCGTCCCGCTCCGCCTTCGCGGCGAGTTCGGGCGAGATGGCCGTATCCATGGCACCCGCTTACCCGAGCGGATCTCGGCGGAAACGATCGGCTGTCTTCCATATTGACAACCCTTGGAAACAAGCGTGCAATCTCTGAGAGCGCTCTCTCGACTCCCCAGGAAAGGCGCGTCCCCCATGAGAATCCCCCGAAAACTGCTGGCCGTGGCCACGGCGATGCTCGCCGTCGGCGCCTCGGTGACCTTCGTGGCCAGCGCCGACGCCGCGGTCCCGGCGGCACCGGCCGGCATGTCGCTGGTCTTCAGTGACGACTTCACCGGCGCCTCGGGCACCGGGCTCAACCGGTCCAACTGGCTCTACTCCACCGGCACCGGATACGCCGGCGGCGCCGCCAACTGGGGCACCGGCGAGATCGAGACGATGACCGACTCGACGGCCAACGTCTACCAGGACGGCGGCGGCAACCTGGTGATCAAGCCGATCCGTGACTCCGCCGGCCGCTGGACGTCCGGCCGGGTCGAGACCCAGCGCACCGACTTCGCCGCCCCCGCCGGCGGAAAGCTGCGCATGGAGGCCCGGATCTCGCAGCCCAACGTGACCGGCGCCGCCGCTGCCGGGTACTGGCCG
Organism: Actinoplanes philippinensis; assembly: GCF_900113015.1. Taxonomy (GTDB): domain Bacteria; phylum Actinomycetota; class Actinomycetes; order Mycobacteriales; family Micromonosporaceae; genus Actinoplanes; species Actinoplanes philippinensis. The sequence continues at coordinate 190,353 of NZ_FONV01000011.1, read as the reverse complement.
GCCTTCTGGGCGCTCGGCGCCGCGGCCCGCCCGGTCGGCGCGACCAACTGGCCCAGCATCGGCGAGATCGACATCCTGGAGAACATCAACGGCCGGTCCAGCGTCTTCTCCGCGCTGCACTGCGGCAGCAACCCCGGCGGGCCGTGCAACGAGACCACCGGCCTGACCAGCGGTGAGCGGGCCTGCAACGGCTGCCTCGGCAGCTTCCACACGTACGCCATGGAGTACGACCGGAGCGTCTCGCCCGAGCAACTGCGGTTCTACCTGGACGGCGCCAACTACTTCACCCTGACCTCGAACGCTGTCGACTCGACGACCTGGAACAACGCCCTGCACCACGGGTTCTTCATGATCCTCAACGTGGCGATCGGCGGCGGCTTCCCGGCGGCCTTCGGCGGCGGCCCGACCGCGGCCACCCAGTCCGGCGTGCCGATGCTCATCGACTACGTGGCCGTCTACCAGTCCAGCGGCGGCACCACCCCGACCAGCCCGACCCCGACCGCGACCGGCGGGACGAGCCGTGACGCGTACGCCCGGATCGAGGCCGAGTCGTTCAACAGCTCGGCCGGCGTGCAGCTGGAGACCTGCTCGGAGGGTGGCCAGAACGTCAGCTACATCGCGAACGGCGACTGGCTGCAGTTCAACAACGTCAACTTCGGGACCGGCGGCGTGAAGGACTTCGTGGGCCGGGTCGCGTCCGGTGCGGGAACCGCGGTCAGCGGCCTGGTCGAGGTACGCCTGGACAGCCGCAGCAACGCCCCGATCGGCAGTTTCGCCCTCGCCGGCACGGGTGGCTGGCAGACGTGGACCTCGGTCCCGGCCAACGTGTCGAACGTGACCGGCTCGCACACCGTCTACCTGACCTTCACCAGCGGCCAGCCGGCCGACTTCGTCAACCTCAACTGGATCCAGTTCCGCAAGTGAGTCAGCGTGCGCGGGCGGCGGCGCGCTGCCGCCGCTTGCGCACCTTCTTCACCACCCAGGACCCGATCGCGATCGCGAAGAACGCCCAGATCGCGTAGTCGAACCAGTGCGCATACTGCTCGACGTCCTGCCAGCGGGACCCGAGCGCGTAACCGGCGCCGATGAACAGCGCGTTCCACACCCCGCTGCCGATCGTCGTGCAGAGCATGAACTGGCCCATCGGCATGTGGTTGGCCCCGGCCGGGATGGAGACCAGACTGCGCACCACCGGGGCGCAGCGCCCGAAGAGCACCGCGGCCCGCTCGTGTTTCTCGAACCAGCGGTCCGCCTTGTTCAGATCGTCGGGATCGACGAGCGGGATCCGGTCGAGCCAGTGCTTCAGCCGCTCCTCGCCGAGCCCCCGGCCCAGCCAGTAGAGGGCGACCGCCCCGACAAGCGCGCCGAGCGTCGCGGTGACCCACACCAGCACCAGGTTGACCCGGCCCTCGCCGGCCAGGAAACCGGCCATCGACAGCACGATCTCGCTGGGGATCGGGGGAATCAGGTTCTCCAGCGCCACCAGCATCCCGACGCCGATCTCGCCGAGCGAGTCGATCACCGAGGCCACCCAGCCGGTCAGTCCACCGAGGTTGCTGAGATCGCCGTCGGCCATGCGCCCGCCCTTCAACTGTCGCCATCAGGTCCCCACACACTGTGCAGGCGGTTTCTGAGAGTTACCCGGGAGCGGAGCCGCGAACCCCCTGCCGCATATACCGATCATCGGTATATTCTTCCGGCATGACTGAGGCACCGATGCGGGAGCCGACGTTTCTCGTGCTCACCGCGCTGGCCGAGGAGCCCCGGCACGGTTATGCCGTGATCGAGGACGTGGCCGTCATCACCGGCGGGCGGGTGCGCCTGCGAGCCGGCACCCTCTACGCCGCCCTCGACCGGCTGCGCGCCGAGGGCCTGATCGCGGTCGACCGCGAAGAGGTCGTGCAGTCCCGGCTGCGGCGCTACTACCGGCTCACGGGGGCCGGCGAGCAGAGCCTGGCCGTCGAGACCGCCCGCCTGCGCGACCAGGCCGCCATCGCCGAGCGCCGCCTGCGCGCCCGCCACACCCGACTCGGGGGAGCCACCGCGTGACCAGCCTGGAGAGGCGATATCGCCGTCTGCTGCGGATCTATCCGGCCGCTCACCGGGCCGCCTACGAGGAGGAGATGATCGGCGTCCTGATGTCCGGTGCCGCGCCCGGCCGCCGCTTCCCCACCCCGGCCGATGCGTTCGACCTGGTCCGCGCGGGCCTCACGGCACGCTTCAGGCAGGCTCTCCACACCCATCGGGGTACGGGATGGCGCGCCGCCGCCGGAGTCACCGCCCTGTTCGCCGCGCTTCTGATGTCGGGCGCCGCGATCAACCGTCTGATCGCCGGCCTCGTGCTGTGGGGCGAGGGCGACCCGATGCGGCTGCACGGTGTGGACGGGTTGATCCTGCTCGACCCGGCGCTGCGTGCCGTGATCTGGCCGATCGTCGTGGTCGCGGCGGTGCTGGGCCTGCGCCGGGCCAACCCGGGCCCCCGCCCTGGACAACTTCTGGTTCGACGATCGGTTCGATGGGCTCTTCTTCCAGCCGGGAGAGGTGATGCAGGACTGGGTGCCGCTTCTGGTCCTGTCCGCCGCGGCATGGACCGCCGGTCCCTGGGTGCGTGGCCGGATCGCGGTTCTGTCGGCTGCCGCGCTCACCGTCGCGTATGCCTTTCCCGACCTGTCGGGCCTGGTGACCGTCGCGGCCTTCGACGATCTCGGTGGCGCCGACGTGCTGAGCCGGATCGTGGTGTTGCTGCTGGCGCCGGTGGTGGTCCTCGGCGGTGGTCTCGCCGCCCTGGCCGTGCGGGAGCGTTTGGCCGGTCAGGGCCACGGACAAGTAAAGGGGCATGAGTGACCGGTGGTATTCCAAGGCCGTCGTCTACTGCCTAGACATCGACTCGTTCGCCGACTCCGACGGGGACGGCTGCGGTGACATCCGCGGCCTGATCGGGCGGCTCGACTACCTGTCCCGGCTCGGGATCAACTGCCTGTGGCTCAACCCGATCCACCCGTCGCCGGGCAAGGACGACGGCTACGACGTGTCCGACTTCTACAACGTCGATCCCCGGTTCGGTACGCTCGGTGACTTCGCCGAGTTGCTGCACCAGGCGGCCAACCGGGGCATCAAGGTGATCATCGACCTGGTCGTGAACCACACGTCCGACCAGCACCCGTGGTTCCTCTCGGCTCGATCGTCGCCGGATTCGCCGTACCGCGACTGGTATGTCTGGAGCGAGACCGCTCCGCCGGACCGCAACCAGGGCATGGTCTTCCCCGGCGAACAGGACGAGACCTGGTCCTACGACCGGACGGCGAAGCTCTGGTATTACCACCGGTTCTACAAGTTCCAGCCGGACCTCAACATCAAGAACCCCGAGGTCCGGGACGAGATCAAGAAGATCTGCGCGTTCTGGCTGCAGCTCGGCGTCGCCGGTTTCCGGATGGACGCGGTGCCGTTCATCATCGAGGAGACCGAGCCGGGCAACCCGTCCTCGCCGATGGACTTCGGTTTCCTCAGCGAGCTGCGCCAGCACGTCCAGTGGCGACGCGGCGACGCGGTCCTGCTCGCCGAGGCCAATGTGGAGCCGGAGATGCTGACCGGCTACTTCGGCGACGAGGGCGGGTCCAGCAACCGGATCCACATGCTGTTCGACTTCATGCTCAACGCCAGGCTGGTGCTCGCCCTGGCCCGGCAGGACGCCGAGCCGATCATCGACGCGCTGCGCGACTCACCGAAGCTGCCGGACGGCGGGCAGTGGGCCACCTTCCTGCGCAACCACGACGAGATCGACCTGTCCCGGCTCACCGCCGAACAGCGCAAGGACGTGATCGAGCAGTTCGGACCGGAAGACCACATGCAGTTGTACGGCCGGGGCATCCGCCGCCGGCTGGCGCCCATGCTCGGCAACGACCGCCGGCGGCTCGAACTGGCCTACTCGCTGCAGTTCAGCCTCCGGGGGACGCCGGTGCTGCGGTACGGCGAGGAGATCGGGATGGGCGACGACCTCTCGCTCGACGGGCGCAACGCCATCCGTACCCCGATGCAGTGGTCGCTGCTGCCGAACGGCGGATTCTCCAGCGCCGACCCGAAGGACCTGGTCCGGCCGGTGATCACCGGGGGCGAGTTCGGGTTCGAGAAGGTCAACGTCACCGTGCAGCGGCACGACTCGTCGTCGCTGCTGTCCTGGTTCGAGCGCATGATCCGTACGCTCAAGGAGGCTCCCGAGATCGGCGAGGGCACCTGCACGCACGTCGACGTGCCCGCGCCCCGCGGCGTGCTGGCGCACCGGGCCGACAACGGCACCGGGACCATGCTGTTCGTGCACAATCTGAGCGACGAGCCGGCGGTGATCGACCTGAGCTCGCTGGCCGCCGACGCCGAGTTCCCCAACGACGTGCTCGCCGATCAGGACTACCCGGAACCGGACGGTCTGGACAAGATCAGCATCGGCGGGTACGGATACCGGTGGATCCGGATGCGCAGAACCGCCTGACCGGGATTAGCATCGGCTTCCAGCAGCGTGGATCACCACTCTCCAGCAGCGTTGATCACTACCGGAGGCCGCAATGTCGCAGTCCGTACGTCGTGTCGCTGTAGTGACCGGAGCCGCCCGCGGCATCGGCGCGGCGATCGCCCGCAAGCTCGCCGCCGACGGCATGGCGATCGCGGTCGTGGACCTCGACGAGAAATCCGGCGCCGAGACGGTCGAGGCGATCGTCTCGGCGGGTGGCTCCGCCATCGCGATCGGCGCGGACGTGGCCGACAAAGATCAGGTGGCGGCGGCCGTCGAGCGGACCGTGGCCGAGCTCGGCGCGCCGACCGTGCTGGTCAACAACGCCGGAGTGCTGCGCGACAACCTGCTCTTCAAGATGTCCGAGGACGACTGGGACACGGTGATGGCCGTCCACCTGCGGGGCGCCTTCCTGTTCAGCCGGGCCGTCCAGCAGCACATGGTCGCCGCGAAGTACGGGCGGATCGTCAGCCTCTCCAGCACCTCCGCCCTCGGCAACCGCGGCCAGGCCAACTACGCCGCCGCCAAGGCCGGTCTGCAGGGCTTCACCAAGACGCTGGCCATCGAGCTCGGCAAGTTCGGCATCACCGCGAACGCGGTCGCGCCCGGCTTCATCGTCACCGACATGACCCGGGCCACCGCGGCGCGCATCGGGGTGGACTTCGACGACTTCGAGAAGGCCACGGTCAGTCAGATTCCGGTCGCTCGCGCCGGCCGCCCCGAGGATGTGGCGAATACTGTGTCTTTCCTGGTCAGTGAGGGGGCCGGCTTCGTCTCCGGACAGGTCGTCTACGTCGCGGGCGGGCCGAGGGACTGACAGGCTAATGGTTGCTGGCAACTTGCTGAGAAGAGTTACAAAGAAATCATGAACCGACGCATGAGTTCCCGGACCGTGTCGTTGACCAGCACGTTCCTCCTGCTGGCAGCGGGGGGTCTGGCTGCGTGCGACAGTGACGAATATGTGGACGAGGGCTTCTACTGCGCCGACGCCAACGGCGTGATCGTCGACGAGGACTACTGCGACGACGACGGTGGCGGCGGTGGCGGTGGCGGCGGTTTCTTCATCTGGCACTCGTCGGGATATCGCTCGGGTTACCCGATCGGCTCGAAACTCCCGGCCGGCGGCAGTAAATTCGCCTACAACGACGCGGCGTCCCGATCCAAGTTCGGCCTCCCGTCCAGCGGGAAGATCGGCAACGGCACCGTGAAGACCAGCGTCGTGGGCAAGGGCGGCAGTGGCAGCAGATCGTCGGGGGGCTGACACTTGCGGCGGATTCCGCACGGACCGGTGCGCGACGGGTGGCGGCTCACCAACTACAGCCTCGGCCTGACCTACAACGACGACGTCCTCCCGGACGGGACGACGTATTCGTACTGGCAGGAGGGGCCGTACTACGACTTCACCGCGGCCGAGATCGAGGAGCTGGAGACAGCCTGCTCGACCCTCTACGCCATGTGCCTCGAAGCCGGCGACTGGATGGTCCAGCAGTGCCCACGGCGTACCGTCGAAGGCCGTAAACAGGGATACTTCGCTTCGGTCTGCACCGCCGAGTCGTGTTTCCTGACCCGCATCGGCATCCCCGAGTACACCCACGAGCAGATCATCCGGACCTGGTTCGACGGCGACGCCGACACGTGGACCCACCAGGACAAGGACCCCGACGGCCGGCTGCCCGTGCAGACACCGGACTACTCGCCGACCGTCTATGGTCGCTTCGATCTCTGGTACAACGGGGCCGGCACCATCCCCCGGCTGCTCGAATTCAACGCGCAGACACCCACCTCGCTCGTCGAAGCCGCCGTCATCCAATGGCACTGGATGGACCAGACCGGCGTGGCGCAGCACGAATGGCGCCAATGGAACTCCATCCACGAGCGACTCGTCGGCTGGGAGGCCACACCCGGCGAGCCCGGCGACCCCGGCGCGTGGCGGCGCAACATCGGCAAACTCCGCGAGGCTCGGCCCTGGCTCCCGGAAAAACCCAAGATCTATTTCGCGTACGAGACGTCCGAGACCTCCGGAGAGGACCGGATGAACGTCGCCTACCTGATGGCCACCGCGGAAGAAGCCGGTTACCCGGTCGAACTGATCGCCATGAGCCAGATCGGGTGGGACGTCGCCGGGGATCGTGTGCTGTTCGTCCCGGCGCCAGGGCAGGAACATCGCGCCGAACCGATCGACGTCATCTTCATGCTGTACCCGTGGGAATGGTTCTGGCACGAAGAAGGCGGGAAGGCCTTCTTCCGGAACATGGCCGATCCGCAGAAACGCGGGACCGTCTGGATCGAGCCGCCCTACAAGGCCGCCCTCCTGGGGAACAAAGCGTTGCTGCCGGTGCTGTGGAAGCTGTTCGGAGAGGATCCGGAGCGGGGGAAGTATCTGCTGCCCGCCTATTTCGGTGAATCGTCGGCGGCGGCCAAGCTGACGTCCTATGCGAAGAAACCCGTGTGGGGGCGTGAAGGCGGGTCGGTCAGTCTCGTCCGGGACGGGGTTCCGGTCGCCGACGTGCCGTCGGAGTACGGGGCGGACGGGCGGTATGTGGTGCAGGAGCTATGTGAGCTGCCCACTTTCGAAGGACTGGAAGGGCCTGTTCATCCGGTCATCGGGGCCTGGCTGATCGACGGGGAGCCGGCTGGGATGGGTATTCGTGAAGGTGTGGGGACAGCGGGATTGGTCACCACCAACACGTGCAACTTCGTGCCACATGTGATCAGTTAGCTGGACCTGCTGGCTTCGCTTCGCTCCGCGGGCAAAACGCCTCGTCACCGGCGGCGTTTTGCACGTGCTCTGTGGTGGACGTGCGCACTGGGAAACTACGGGGCATGCTGGGGTGCCGCTTACCCCTTTCCGTGGTCGCGGGGGGTGGGCTTGTGGCGGTGGATCCACCACAGGCCTATGAACGGCAGGACCAAGGGGACGTAGCCGTAACCGCTGCCGAAGTTGGACCAGACGGTGGCGTCGGGGAAATCGCCGGTGTCCAGGACGCTCAAGGTGCCGATGGCCAGGACGCCGAGCAGTTCGATGGTGCAACTGGCCAGGGCGATCCGGCGGCCGGTGGGGCCGCCCCGGGCCAGGCCCACGGTCGCCGCTATGTAGACCAGGCCGGCGAAGGCGGACAGCAGGTAGGCGAGCGGAGCCTCGGCGAAGTGGGTGGAGATCTGCACCAGGGCGCGGGCGCTCGCGGACAGGGCGAACACGCCGTAGACGAGGAGCAGGACGCGGCCGACGCCGGAGCCGAGGGCGGCGTCCGCCGGGCGGACAGTGGTCTCGGAAGGGGTCTTCTCAGGCACCGGTCACCGACGCGATCTGCTGCAGGCGCAGCACTAGAACGGGCACAATCAGGCAGCCGATGCCGAGGATCAGGTTCCCCCAGCGGGTCGGCTCCATCTTGGCGAGAATCAGCGCCGTCGGCATCAGGCCGATCGTCGTGACCAGATATCCGGCGAACGTGCCGGTGTCGGCCGGTCGATCCCCGCCGAACAGCCCGGCCACGGCGACCACCACGAGCACCGCGACCAGCACGCTGAGCACGACGCAGGCGATCAGATCGAGGCGGCTCGGCGCCCGGTCCAGGGCTGTCCGAACCAGATACCAGACCGCCAGGACGAGGGCGGCGACGATCGTAGTCGTCGACAGGACACCGTTCACCCGGCCAGGTTACTGAGGGCCTTCCGGCCTGGTAACTTCCGGCCTGGTGATCAACGAACGCGAGGGCGGGGCTAACCGGTGCGCTTCGGACTATTCGGTACGGGACCATGGGCTCACCTGGCGCACGCGCCGGGGCTGGCCGGACACTCCGGCGTGGAGTTCGCCGGCGTCTGGGGCCGGGACCCGCAGAAGGCCGCCGACCTGGCCGGCCGTTACGGCGTCACGGCCTACACCGACGCCGACGCCCTGATCGCCGACGTCGACGCGGTCGCGATCGCGCTCCCGCCCGACGTGCAGGCGCCGATCGCGCTCCGGGCGGCACGGGCCGGCCGGCACCTCCTGCTGGACAAGCCGATCGCGGTGCGTACCGAAGATGCCGAAGCCCTTGCCGCCGCGGCCGGTGACGTGGCCTCGGTGGTCTTCTTCACCCGCCGGTTCACGCCCGAGCTGGACGGCTTCCTGACCGAGGCGGCGGCGACCGGCGGGTGGGCCGAGGCGCGGATCGACCACCTCGGGTCGATCTTCGTGCCGGACAACCCGTTCGGGGCGTCGCCGTGGCGGCGCGAGCGCGGCGGCCTCTGGGATGTCGGCCCGCACGCGCTGGCCGCGGTGCTGCCGGTGCTCGGCCCGGTGGCTGAGGTGACCGCCGTGGCCGGACCCCGCGATCTGACGTTCGTGCTGCTCAAACATGTCGGCGGGGCGGTCAGCCGGCTCACTTTGGCGGTCGACGCGCCACCCGCGGCGGCCCGTGAGGAGGCCGTCTTCGCCGGCGACGCCGGACTCCGCGAGGTTCCGCAAGGCCGCTGGGAGCCTGCGGAGGCTCTCGGTCGTGCCATCGACCAGCTGCTCACGGCGGCGGCCGGCGGCCCGGCATCCGCCTGCGACGTCCGCTTCGGCGCCACCGTGACCGCGATCCTGGTGGCCGCCGAACGCTCCCTGACCGAACGAACCACCATCACCGTCACCCCCGGCTGATCGTGAGAGCTGCTCCCACGCCGTCGGCGCGGCTCTGAAGGCATGCCGAGGGGCCGGTGGCAGCCGTACCGGCCGGGCCGGCTGCCTACGCCCGGTGACGGCGTATTGATCTGTCCCTGGCCGAACTGAGCGCTAACTGGACAGAACTCGCGCGTTACGGATGGACGCATAGTAGCGAGCCGAATACATTTTCGCCTTGTCACGTGCACCGGGGGCCGAATCGCCCGGCGGTGGTGTTCGCGGGTCCGCGGCACGGCCGGGCACGTGTCGGGGTGAGGGGATGCACTGCATGACCGACCGCACAGCCAGAGGTATGGACGGTTCCGCCCGGCGCGGGGGAGCGCGAGCGTGACCGGCCTGTGGGATGCCGAGCGGGACGCCTCCGAAGCAGCGCGGGCGCTGGCCGGGCTGGCTGCCCTGCTGCGTGCGGAGACGCCTCCCGACCCTCGGGCGCTGCGGAGCCTGGCCGAGAACGGCGGGGCCGCGGCCGAGCGCGTCGTGGCGTACCTGCGACGGCGATGCGCCCCCGGGGACGGTGAGATGGCCGAGGCGCCGCCGCGGCTGGCGCCGTGGCGGGACTGGGTTCCGTCGCGCGGGCATCTTTTCGGGGTGCCGGGCGTGGATCGTCAGGCCGGCGGGGTGCCGCAGCCGCGGCGTTGCGGTGACCCCGGGGAGTGACACCCGTTCAGGTGGTCGTCCGCAGGGTCTCTGACGGTGACTCTCCGAAACGTTTGCGGTAGGCCGACGCGAATCGTCCGAGATGTGCGAACCCCCAGCGGTGGGCCACGTCGGCGACGGTGATAACGGCCGGATCTCCGGTACGGAGTGTCTCGTGCGCCCGGGTGAGCCGGACCTGCTGCAGGTACGTCATGGGCGCGCTGCCGACGTGCCGCCGGAACCCGGACTGCAGGGATCGGATGCTCATCCCGGCGATGGCGGCGAGCTCGCCGACGGTGAACGCCCGTTCCGGCTCGGTGCTGATCGTGTCGAGGACCCGGCGGATGGGCCGTGGAGGCCCGGTGCCGACCGGCGCCACCAGCTCGTCGGTGTACCGGTGCGGGACGCTCAGCAGCAGGCCGCTGAGCACGCTGCTGCACAGTTGCTCGGCGATCAGCGGCTCGAAGATCAGGCTGCTCTCGTGGTCGAGCTCGTCGCGGAGCAGCCGGATGAGCCGGCTCCAGCTGTGCGCGGGCCCCTCGGTGAGGTCGAAGGCGGGCGGCAGGTCGATCGGGCCGTCGATGGGGTGGCCGAGCAGCGTGACCAGCTCCGCTTCGAGCGCCCAGGTCTCGATCCGTACGTCCAGCTCCGCGGTGTTCGGCTCCTGGCGCAGCTGGACCCGGTCGCCGGGCCGGAACGCGAGCGCGGTGGCCGGCGTGGCGGTGACCTCGTGACCGTCGCGGCGGGCCCGGACCAGTCCGGTGGTGGGCACGGTGACGTGGTAGGCGGCCAGCGACGGGAAGTCGAGCGTCGAGCTGCCGGCGAAGGTGAGATGCCCGACGGTGAGCGGTCCGAGTCGGATCACCTCGACGCCCAGTTTGAGATCACCGTCGGCGGACACCGGGGGGTAGAAACGATTCAGGACCTGCCGGGCCCGCTCGCCGTCGACGCTGTCGAGGTAAACGGTGTCCCGCGCCGACGTGACGTGCGGCAGGGCGTCAACCATGCCGCCTGGCGCTCCAACGCATACGGTGAGTATTCGGTCAGGCGGGTGGACAGTCAACGTGGCCGCCACGGAGTGACCGTTCCAGCACATTCCGGCCATATGAACTACTCTGGCGTTCCGCGCCTACGTGGCGTAACTTGCAGACCAGCGGATTGTTGTAGGAACGCGGGTTCCGGTCGGCGTCATCAGCTAACGCCGCTCAGCGCACGACCCCACTTCTTCGGTCGGCGTCACCGTGTCCCGCGGCAGGATCGGCGTCGGCTCAGAAGGCCGGGACGCCAGGAAGAGGGCAGCTGTGTATCTGCCGATCACGACCCGCCAGCTGGCCGACGGCACCGTCGAGATCGCCCCGAGCGGTGAGATCGATCTGGACAACGCTCACGTCATGAGGGACGCGGTCAACGACGTCCTGACCGGTATGACGCCGGGCCGCATCTGCCTGGACCTGCAACGGGTCATGCTGATCGACAGCATCGGGATCGGCATTCTGGTCGCCTGCTTCCACACGGCCGCCGCGAGCGGCGTGAAGCTGGTGGTCAGCCACCCCAGCGCCACCGTCTACCGGCAGCTCTGGGTGTCCGGGCTGGTCGGTCTTCTCGGCTGTGCCGAGCCGCCCGCTCCGCGTACGTCGGTGGGTTTGCGCCCGTCCTGATAGCTTTTCACCCATTCGAGAGGACCGGCCGACCGAAATCGACCGGTCCCGGAAGGGTGAAGCCGGGCTCGGCTCCGGTGGGTCAGTGCAGGGCCGACTCCTGCTTCAGCCGTTCGTCACCGGAGAGGGTGGAGAGCGGCTTCTCCTTGATGAAGACCACCGCCAGCACCGCCAGGAACGCGATCGGCGCTCCGACGAGGAACAGGTCGGCGGTGGCCGTACCGTAAATCTCCTTGATCACCGCGAGGATCTCCGGCGGCAACGTCTCCAGGTCGGGGACCTTCGCCTCGCCGCCGCCCGACGCGGCGGCGCCGAACTTCTCGGTGAAGAGCGTGGTGACCCGGTTGGTCAGGACCGCGCCCAGCGCGCTGACCCCGATCGAGCCGCCCATGCTGCGGAAGAACGTCAGCGCCGAGGTGGTGGCGCCGAGCTCCGCGGCCGGCACGTCGTTCTGCGCGGCGAGCACCAGGTTCTGCATGAGCAGGCCGACACCGATGCCGAGGACCGCCATATAGGCCGAGATCACCGGTACGGCGGTGCGCGCGTCGATGGTGCTGAGCAGCAGCATGCCGACCGTCATCACGATCGAGCCGGCGACCAGGAACCCCTTCCACCGGCCGAACTTGGTGATCAGCGCCCCGGCCACGGTGGAGGAGACGAGCAGCCCGAAGACCATCGGCAGCCCCATCAGGCCGGCGACCGTCGGCGACTTGCCGAGCGAGACCTGGAAGTACTGGGACAGGAAGACGGTCCCGCCGAACATCGCCACACCGACCAGCACGCTGGCGACGATGGCCAGGGTGACGGTGCGGTGCCGGAAGATGCCGAGCGGGATGATCGGCTCCTTGGCCTTCGACTCGACCAGGACGGCGAGCGCGAGGATCACCACACCGGCGCTCACCAGCGCGGCGGTCTGCCAGGACGCCCACTCGAACTTGTCGCCGGCCAGCGTGGACCAGATCAGCAGAGTGCTGACGCCACCGGTGATCAGCAGCGCGCCGAGCCAGTCGATGCTGACCTGTTTGCGCACCACCGGCAGGTGCAGCGTCTTCTGCAGCAGCGCGATCGCGATCAGCGTGAACGGCACGCCGATCAGGAAGCACCAGCGCCAGCCCAGCCACGACGTGTCCACGAGGACGCCGCCGATCAGCGGGCCGGCGATGGTGGCGACGCCGAAGACCGCGCCGAACATGCCGGAGTACCGCCCGAGCTCCCGCGGTGGGATCATCGCGGCCATCACGATCATCGCGAGCGCGGTCATGCCGCCCGCGCCGACGCCCTGGATGATGCGGCTGACCAGCAGCACCTCGACGTTCGGGGTGAAGCCGGCCACCAGCGAGCCGGCCACGAACAGGCTGAGCGAGAGCTGGATCAGCAGCTTCTTGCTGTAGAGGTCGGCCATCTTGCCCCAGAGCGGGACGGTGGCCGTCATGGCGAGCAGCTCGGTGGTGACGATCCAGGTGTAGACGGACTGGCTGCCGTCCAGATCGGCGATGATCCGGGGCAGCGCGTTGGCGACCACGGTGGAGGCCAGGATGCTCACGAACATGCCGAGCATGAGGCCGGAGAGCGCCTGCACCACCTCCTTGTGGGACATCCGGCCGGAGGCTTCGGCGCTTTCGGGTTCGACTGCTGTCATCGGCTTTCTCTCAAATCGTGAAGGATGGCGAAGGCTTCGCGGACGTGTTCGATCAGCGGCCGGGCGTCGCCGGACTCGGCCCAGCGGATCAGCGCGACCCGTACGGCGGCGTTGGCGACGGCGGCGACGACCGCCGGCCGGGGGTGATCCGGGTCGAGGCCGGAGTGGGTGGCGATCGCCGTGGCGAGCCGGTGCTCGGCGGAGGCCGCCGCGGCGATGAGCAGCGGCAGCAACTGCGGGTTGGCGGCGATCACGCGCATCCGGAGCAGCCAGAGCTCACGGTCGTGCTGGATCTGCTCGAAGGCCGGCGCGAGCGCGGTCAGCAGGGCGTCCAGCAGCGGGCGGTCCGCCGGGAGGACCGGCGCGCCGCAGTCCTCGAGGGGGTCGCCGACGAGGGCGTCCTCCTTCGTGGCGAAGTAGTTGAAGAACGTGCGCGGCGACACCTCGGCGGCCGCGCTGATCTCGTCGGTGGTCACCCGGTCGGCGCCCCGCTCCTCGGTGAGGCGGAGCGCGGCCGTGATCAAAGCCAGACGGGTCTGGCGGCGCTTGAGTTCCCGGCGTCCGGGCAGGGGAGGGCTATCCGCGTGCACGCGGTGAGGTTAATGCCGAACTTGCAGTTTCTGCAAAGTTTTAATCGTTGAGCTGGGCCCGCTCGATCTCGGCCAGCGCCGCCGCCCACCACGGCCTGATCTCCCGGCCGGCCAGCAGATCGGCGATCAGCACCACGGCATTCCGGGCCAGCGCGTCCGGTTTCGGCGGGGTCGTCCCGTCCTCGTCGAGCACGCCCAGCGCCGCGGCCAGCAGCCAGAGCACCACCTGCGGATCCGCCTCCGGCCACGATCGGACACAGCTCGCCAGCGCGGCCCGCACGTCGTCGGCGGTCAGCCCGTCCGGATGCCCGTCCTCCAGCAGCAGGCGGACGGCCGTGCCGAGCACCAGGCCGGTCTGCGCCGGATCGAGCGCCGCCAGATCGGTCGTCGCCTCGTCGAGCGCGGCGTGGTCGGCGGCCCGGACCGCATCGACACCGGCGGTGGCCGCGGCCGCGATCGGGCGGGCCGGTGCGGGCAGATGCCGCCATTCGCTGGTCATGGGAAGACCCTACGCCGACGGTGATCAATGACGGGGATCAGCCGCCGGGAAATGCGAACAGGAAAGTGAGCGGCATTCGAGAATTGTTCGGATGTGCGAATCGGCGAGCATTTCGGCAAACTGCGTCGAGTGGAGGCGGAGCGGAAACTGGGCGGCCGGTACCGGCTGCAGAACGAACTCGGCCGCGGTGGCATGGCGGTCGTCTGGCGTGCGCTGGACGAGGTGCTGGACCGGCCGGTCGCGGTGAAGGTGCTGGCCGGGCGCTATGCCGGGGACGATCGCTTCCGGGCGCGTATTTTGCACGAGGCGCGGACCGCGGCCACCCTCTCCCACCCGAACATCGCGCAGATCTACGATTTCGGAGAATCCGCCGAGGACGGTTGTCCGGTCCCCTATGTGGTGATGGAACTGATCAACGGCCCGACCCTTCAGCAACGGATCTCACGGGGCCCCCTTCCGCCGCGTACCGTCTTCCGGATCTGCGGCGAGGTGGCCACCGCCCTCGCCGTCGCGCACTCCGACGGGCTCGTGCACCGCGACATCAAACTCGCCAACATCATGGTCACCCCGGCCGGCGCCAAGGTCGTCGACTTCGGCATCGCCGCCGTCGCCGGACCGGCCACCCCCGAGGACGTGCTGCTCGGCACCCCCGCCTACCTCGCGCCGGAGCGGCTCACCGGCGGCGCCATCGAACCGGCCTCCGACGTCTACGCGCTCGGCGTGCTCCTCTACCGGCTGCTCGCCGGGGTCGCCCCGTGGAGCGTCGAGACCACCACCCAGATGCTCAAGGCACACGTTTACCAGGAGCCCATTCCGCTGGCCGGGCCCGCCGGGGTGCCCGCCGAGATCATCGACATGGTCACCCGGTGCCTGGCCAAGGACCCGGCCGCGCGGCCGGACGCGGCGGAGGTGGCAGGCCTGCTGGGCGATGCCGCCGAGGCCGCGGCGCTGTCCAGGAGAGAGGAGGGGGTACGGTCGAACGCGCCCGATTTCGCACATGAGGCGTCCCCGCGTCCCGTGCCGGAGGGCGACCCGACCCACCCCGTGGCCCCGGCCATGACGATGTCCACACCACGGCCGCGCGAGACGGGTGCCCGCGACACCACGAGGCGGGTGGCCGTACCCCCTCGGTGGAAGAAGGCGCGGCTGCCCGCCGCAGCCGCCGTGGTGACCCTGGCCGTCGCCGTGCCGCTGGTCCTCGCCGCCGGAGACGGTGACCCGGACGGATCACCCGGAGTAGCAGCCCCGCCGGCCGCCTCACCCAGGGTGACCCGCAGCACGCACGCCGCGCCCGCCGCCTCCCGCCCGTCCGGGACGACAAGCCGGCCTGAGCGGGCACCGTTGAGCAGTGCGAACGCCGTTCCGCCGCCGAGCGGCCATCCGAACGCGCCCGAGTCGCGGGTGCCGTCGCAGCCCGGACCGCGACCCAGCGTCACCGTGCCGCCGTCGCCGTCCGCGGTGACGCCGACGCTGGGGACCCGGCTGGAGTCGCCGGGCGGATCGGTGCAGGCGACCTGTGTGACCGACGGCGCCGAGTTGCTGGCCTGGGAGCCACGCCCCGGATTCGTCGTCGAACAGGTCGACCCCGGCCCGTCGCCGGCCGCGATGGCGGTGTTCGGCGGCGACCTCACGCGCTACCGGATGTCCGTGACCTGCGTCGGCAGGCGGCCGTCCGCGGTGGTGCTGCCGCTGTAGCGCCGTTCGTCCGCTCACTGCCGGAGCGCGTCGGATGTCCGACTAAACTGCGGCGGCACGCTGCGAAAGGGACATCGATGACGGCGAACGCATCCGACGAGTGGCTCACCCGGTTCCGGGCGGTGCTCCGCCGTGCCCCGCAGCAGCCGGTGCCCGCTCCCGTCGCCTGGCCGTCGGTGCTCAATCTCGCTCCCGACCCCGGCTTCCGCGTCGCACCGGACGGTGTCGACGTGCCCGAGCAGGTGTCCGCCGAGCGCGCCGAGGTGCCCGGCCTGCCCGGCGTGACCGGCCTCCGGGTGACCGTGCCCGGCCGCGGTGGCGCCGCCGTCACCCCCGCCCTGACCAGCCTGTCGCCCGGCACCCACCACGCGAGCGTGTCGGTCTTCCTGGCGTCTCCGCTGGCCGGGCCGCCGCCGCGCCTGGCCGCCGAGTGGGTGGCCGAGGAGCCGGCGTCGGCACGATCCATGCCGGCCCGCAACGAGTACGGGCATCACCGGATCGGGGTCACGTTCACCGTTCCGGAGGGAGCGCGCGACGTCCGGGTCCGGCTCGGCGCGGGGCAGGGCGACGCCATCTGGTACGACTACGCCGTCACCGCCACCGAGGCGCCGGTCCGGCACTTCGACGGGGACACCCCGGCCGACGACGTGTACCGCTACGAGTGGACCGGCTCGCCCAACGCCTCACCGTCCCGCCGTACCTTCCAGCCGGACGCCCTCCCCGGCGCCGGGTCCGCCGTCGTGGAGCCGGAGACGCCGGCGGAGGCGGCGGTGTTGCGGGAACTGGTGGCCGGTGACCCGATGGCCGTCGCCCGGCTCGCGCTCGCCGCGGGCGACACCGCGGCGGCCGTCGACGCGCTGCGTCAGGTGGTCAAGGCCGGCGACCCGGACGGCGACGCGGCCTGGGAGCTGGGCCGGATCGCGCTGACCGAGGAACGCTGGGCGGCCGCCGAACAGTTGCTGCGCGGCGCGGTGGCGAAGCGGCCCGAGGCGTTCGAACGCGGCTACGCGCTGGCCCTCGCCTACGACAAGCTGAAACGCCGGGACGACAGCCGCCAGGCCTCGGCCGCGGCCCTGGCCCACGACACGAAACTGCCCTTCGACGGGACGGCTCTGCTCGACTCCGACGTCACCTCCTTCGGCGCCCGCCGTGAGCTGGGCATCTTCCTGGCCGAGCACCTGGTCCAGATCCGCACCCAGGCCGAGCAGCGTCTGGCCCGCCCCGCGGACAGCACCTTCGACCAGCCGATCTTCGTCTACTGGGCGCAGGGTTTCGAGGCCGCGCCCCCGGTGGTGAAGGCCTGCCTCACGGCGCTGCGCACGAACAATCCCGGCTCCCGCGTGCACGAGCTGTCCCTGGCGAACATCGGCGCCTACGCCGACGTGCCCGAGGACCTGGCCGCCGCCCTGGAAGGCGACCACTACCACTACTCCGACCTGCTGCGCATGCTGCTGCTGGAGAAGTTCGGCGGCATCTGGGTCGACGCCGCCTGCCTGGTCACCGAGCCGCTGCGGCCGCACATCGACCGGGCACTGGCCAAGGGCAGCGTGTTCGCCTTCACGTACACCGGCCCGTACCTGGTCAACTGGTTCCTGGCGAGCCGCCCCGACAGCTACGTCATGCACCTGTGGCGCGCCGCGTCGTTCCTGTGGTGGGAGAAGCGCGGCGAAATCGTCGACGTGCTCCTGCACCACCACATCTTCGAGATGCTGCACCGGCTGGACGACCGGTTCCGCACCGAATGGGACGCCGGCCTGCGGCTCAACGCGACACCCCCGCACGCGCTGCAGTCGGTGCTGCTCCGGCCGTACGACCCGGAGATGTTCCAGACCATCATGGAAGGCGCTTTCGTGCACAAGCTGCGCCACCAGCTCTCCCCGGCCGCCGGCGGCAGCGAGTCCTACCTGGCCCGCATCATCCGCGGCGACCACTGACCCGCTGCCGTCGGCGTCGACCGTCAGACGGACTGCCCCTGGAAGAGGCGCTGCACGTCCAGATCACTCAGCGCGCCCTGGTACGCGTTGACGTCGTCGACCTCCCCGAAGAGCCATCCGGCCGGCCCGGCCGGGGTGGTCGCCCGGCCGACGAGCAGCGAACCGGCCGCCTGACGGAACTGCCAGGCGGCGCCCAGGTCGACGGTCCCGACCGGCGTTCCGTCGACGTGGAGCCGCGCCTGCCGGCGGGTGGCGTCGACAACGGCGACGAGGTGGTGCCCCCGGTCGAGGTCCGCCGCGGGCGCGCTCGCCGAGACGGTGGCGGAGCCGTCGGTGAGACCGAACACCCAGCGCCCGCCGTCGGCCGGCTCGAACCCCAGGTGGAAGGCGCTCCTGTCCCCGTCGTCCTGGGAGATGACCGTCTGTGCGCCGCGCGCCGGGTCGAGGCGTACCCGGGCCGACACCGTGAACGACTGGCCGGTGAGCAGAACCGGCCCGTCCTGCCACACCGGGTTCGCCGGCCGGCCCACGTTGACCTGGCTATGGCCGTATTCGCGGGTCGCCTCGCCGTAGTGCGGGTCGGAAGGGTCGTCGACCCAGTGCGTGTCGTCGAGTTCGAGCGCGTTGCCGCCGCCGTTCGACACGACGTCGGCGCCCCGCGTCAGGGTGAGCTGCCGATCGAAGGCGGTGCTGTCCGGCGCCGAGCAGAGCGTCGGATCGAGATCCTCCTCGTAACACGGCGTCGCACCCTCGAAGCTCCACCGCCCGACCAGCCACGGCGTCAGCAGCCCCGGTTGATCGAAGCCTCCGGAGGCCGGATCGGACGCGAGCCAGCCGGTGAAGTCCTGCCCGGCCAGCACCCGGTCGTAGATCCGGACCTGCGCCACGTTGCCCTGCCACCAGCCGGTGTCACCACGGCCCAGCCGGAACTCCCCGGCCGGGTCGTTCACCGCGGTGACCCTGCTCACGGTGGCCTCGGCCGTCCCGTTCACCCAGAGGGTGAGGGTCCGCGCGTCGGCGTCGTGCGTCACGGCCAGATGCGTCCACAGCCCGGCCCGCGGCACCGAGACCGACCGCGCGACGGCCACCCGGCCACCCTTGCCGGCCTTCGACGGCATCCGGACCTGCCACCTGTTCGTGGCCTTGTCGTAGCCGACCGTGAGAGTGTCCCGGCCCGCTCCCGCCTTGCCGGCCAGGGTCCGGCTGACGGAGGTGTCGGTGAGCCGTACCCAGGCGGTGAACGAGAACGTCGCGGCGGTGCTGAGCGTGGCGGGCGCCGCCGACAGGTACGACGACCTGCCGTCGAGCGACACCGTCCCGCTCCCGAGAATCCGGGCGTCGTCCTCCCAGCCGATGTTCGTGCCGGTCAGCGGAGTGTCGTCGAGCGCGGGCTGCTGATCGGAGAGCGCCTCCTCCGGTCCCGAGGTCCACGGGTGGGTCTCCAGCCCCCAGATCGCTCGCGGCGACGCGGGCGGACCGGCAAGGGTTGCCGCGGGCGGCGCGGCACTGGCTGCGGTGGCAGTGGCGAGAGGGAGAAGCAAGGCGGCACAGGCCACGGCGAGGCGCGCCGTGATCCCGTGATCAGTACCGGACAGGAGATGGTGGGTTCTCATAGGACCTTCCCCGCGAAGATCGACAGAAGCGCCCCGACACAATCAAGGTCATCGAGTCGTCGGCCGCATCAGTGTGGCAGCGCCCCGCACGTGCGGGGCGCTGCCATCCGCTCACTGACGTCGATCCCGGAAGCTCCCCACGGTCCGCCGCGCAGCACTATCCGGACCAGTCCGCCGAACCCCGCAAAACCGGCCGTGGCACGGCTCGCCGGACGGCTCGCGGCCCAGCGTCCGGCACAACCGCGCGCGGCACGGCCGCCGGACGGCTCACGGCCCAGCGTCCGGCACAACCGCGCAGCGGCTCCCCGCGGCCGATCGCGGTCCGGTGCTGGCACGGCAGTAACCAGCATCGGATCGTGGCCCGGTAAAAGACGCGTGGCGTGCGGCATCAGCTGTGGCGGATTCGCGGTCTCGGTGGGAGACGGCCCGTGTGGCAGTGATCGCAGGTGGAGAGGCCTGGTTGACGGCGCGAGTCGCGCGGCGGTATCCGGCACCGCGTCGCGGCCCGGCGACGGCATGGGCTTTGCCGGCCCGGCGACGTGGGCTGTGCGGCGGTGGCCAGCAGCGGACCGTGGCCTGGCGGCGGTGTGGGTTGTGGCGGTGGCCAGCCGTGGACCGTGACTTGGCGGCGGTGTGGGCTGTGGCGGTGACCGGCAGCGGATCGTGGCCTGCCGAGAGGCGCCGGCCCTGCGGTGGATCGTGGTCCGGCGAGGCTGGTCCGTGGGGCGGTAGCTGCAGCGGACAGTGTGGCGATGACCGAGGTGGATCGTGGCCCCGAAAAGGCGCGGCCCCGCGGCAACCACCGCTACTGGCCGTGACGTGGGGTCTGGGGCCTCGGGCCCCAGGGCAGAAATGAAAGAGCGACCCCGGTCCGCGTTTCCCAGCGGACAGAGATCGCTCATCGCTTGTGCCCCCGGCAGGATTCGAACCTGCGCTTTCGCCTCCGGAGGGCGACGCTCTATCCCCTGAGCTACGGGGGCTCAGTGATGATGAGCCTAGCAGCACCCCCTGCGACCCGGCCAACCGGTATCGCCGAAAACGGACGGGCCGCCGGGAAAACCCGGCGGCCCGTCGATAACGCCTGGTCAGGAGGCGGCGCCGAGCTTCTCCTGGAGGGTCTTCATGTCGGTCATCTCGCGCTGCTGGCTGTTGATGGTCAGCTGTGCGGCTTCGACGACCTCCTTGTCCTTGCTCACCTCGGCGACCTCCTGGGCCATGTGCACGCCGCCCAGATGGTGCTTGATCATCATCTGGAGGAACAGGCGGTCGCCCTCGATGCCGGTGGTCTCGCGGAGTTTCTTCATCTCCTCGGGGGTGGCCATGCCGGGCATCAGGCCGTTGATCACGGCGCCGGCGCCGTCCGGCATCCAGGCCATGGCGGGCTGGTTGCCGGTGGGCTGGAGGTCCCACTCGCGGAGCCAGGCCTGCATCATGCCGATCTGGCCCTGCTGGTTGAGGGCGATGTCGACGCCCATGGTCCGCACTTCGGGGTCGGACGCCTGCGCATACGCGATGAGGCCCATCTCGACGGCCTGGGTGTGGTGGGTCGTCATGTCCCGGGCGAAGCCGGCTTCGGCGGAGTCGTCGGCGGGCAGACTCTCGCCGTGCGGCACCAGGAAGCCGATGGCGACGCCGAGGACGAGCCCCAGCACCAGCGCCACCGGGATCCAGTAACTGAACCGGGAAGGCGCTGGGGCGGGGGTGTCCACGGAGACGGTGGCGGACACGGTCAGCCCTGCGGGGTGCTGCCGGTGACGGAGACGCCGCGGTCGCAGAGAGCGGTCGGGCCCTCGATGGAGGCGTTGACCCGGAGCGCCTTGACGAACTCGTCGATCCGCGGGTCGTCGACCGAGTCGACCTTGAGCTGGTAGCCCCAGGCCTGCAGGGAGACGGCGTTGGTCAGCCCGGGGAACGGGCTCATCATCGCCTTCTCCTTGCCCTCGACCTTTGCGGCCAGGGTGGCGACCTGGTCGGCCGGCAGGTCGGGGCGGTAGGCGATCCACACCGTGCCGTGCTCCAGGCTGTGCACCGCGTGCTCGTTGGGGATCGGCTCGGTGTAGACGACGCCGTTGCAGTTCTCCCAGCTCGGGTTGTGCTCACCGGCGACCGGCGGGGACTGCTCGTACTTGAGGACGCCGCTCTTGTGCTGGCTGCCCTTGACCAGGTCGGGGTTGGTCTCGCGGTAGTTGACCAGGCCGGTGATGGCGGCGGCCCGCTCCTCCCACGGCACGGCCTTGTCCTTGTCGCTCTTGACGGAGGCGAAGACGCCCCAGCCGATGATGCCGACGGCGACGACCACGACGAGGCCGGCGACGGCGATCGGGCCCCAGTTGCGCCCGCCGCTCACCTTGACCGGCGTGACCGGCTTGCGACCCTTGCCGCCCTTACCGCCCTTGCCGGTGGGGCGGGACCCGCCGGGCTTGCCGGCGCCGGAGCCGCCGGAGGGCGGCTTGCCCTGGCCTGTGGTCTTGCCGACCTTGACGGTGGACGGGACCCGTTCGGGCCCCGGGGTGCTCATGCTCATCGTGCCTCGTCGATTCGTCAAAAAGGGAAGGGGCGGGGCTCGGGTGGCCGCCGAACGCCGAAGTCTACCCCCGATAGCATGGCTGAGTGACTCCCGCCAACCTTGCTGACACCGTTCTCTCAGCCGCTCGTGCCGTATTCGAGACGCGCGGACTCGACGTCGCGCTGCTGCCCGCCACGACGACGGTGGAGCGGCCGCGCAACCCCGAGCACGGCGACTACGCCTCCAACCTCGCCCTGCAACTGGGCAAGAAGGCCGGCGTCGCCCCGCGCGAGCTGGCCGCGGCGCTCGCCGAGGAGCTGGGTGGCCGCGAGGGCATCAAATCGGTGGAGATCGCGGGCCCGGGCTTCCTGAACATCCGTCTGGACGCGGCCGCGACCGGTTCGATCGCCAAGCTGGTGGTCGAGGCGGGTTCAGCCTATGGGCGTAACACCGCCCTCGCCGGGCAGAAGGTGAACCTCGAGTTCGTCTCGGCCAACCCGACCGGCCCGATCCACCTGGGCCACACCCGCTGGGCCGCCGTCGGCGACTCGCTGCGCCGCGTGCTGTCGGCCGCCGGCGCCGAGGTGACGAGTGAGTACTACATCAACGACGCGGGCGCCCAGGTGGACCGGTTCGCCCGTTCGCTGTTCGCGGCGGCCAACGGCGAGCCCACCCCCGAGGACGGGTATGTCGGCGAGTACGTCACCGAGATCGCCAAGGTGATCACCGAGGCCGATCCGGGCCTGGTGGGGCAGCCGGCCGAGACCGCGCTGCCGGTCTTCCTGGCCCGTGGTTACGAGCTGATGCTCAAGGAGATCCGGGAGAGCCTGGAGCGCTTCGGCGTGCACTTCGACGTGTGGTTCTCCGAGCAGACGCTGCACAACGGCGGCGCGGTCGAGCACGCCATCGAGGAGCTGCGCAAACAGGGTCACATCTTCGAGGAGGGTGGCGCGGTCTGGCTGCGGACCACCGACTTCACCGACGACAAGGACCGGGTGCTGATCCGGTCCAACGGTGAGAAGACCTACTTCGCGGCCGACGCGGCGTATTACATCAACAAGCGCGAGCGTGGCTTCGACCGTTGCATCTATCTGCTCGGCGCCGACCATCACGGCTACATCGGCCGGCTCAAGGCGATCGCAGCGTGCGCCGGCGACGACCCGAAGCAGAACATCGAGATCCTGATCGGCCAGCTGGTCAACCTGGTCCGTGGCGGGCAGCCGGTGCGGCTGTCGAAGCGGGCCGGCAACATCATCACGCTGGACGAGCTGGTCGAGGCGGTCGGGTCGGACGCCGCGCGGTACTTCCTGGCCCGGTCGTCGACCGACTCGGCGCTGACGATGGACATCGAGGAGATCACCCGGCACGCGCCGGACAACGAGGTGTACTACGTGCAGTACGCCCACGCCCGGATCTGCTCGCTGCTGCGCAACGCCGCGGACATCAACCTGACCCGCGGCGACGACCTCGACCCCGCCCTGCTGTCGCACGAGCGGGAGAACAACCTGCTCAAGACGCTGGGCCAGTTCCCGGCCGTGGTGGCGACCGCCGCCGAACTGCGCGAGCCGCACCGGATCGCGGTCTTCCTGGAGGAGCGGGTCGCCCCCGACTACCACCGGTTCCAGGAGGCGTGCCGGGTGCTGCCCTACGCCGGCGACGAGCCGACCGATCTGAACAGAGCCCGCCTGTGGCTGGTGGAGGCCACTCGTACGGTGCTCGCCAACGGTTTGGACCTCCTCGGGGTCTCCGCGCCGGAGAGGATGTAGGGCATGCGCGCACACGAGGCCGGGGCACTCCACGGTGACCTCGGCAGTCGCGGGCCGGCCTGGCTGCGTACCCCCGAAGATGTGAACGCCCTGGTGCCGCAACTGTGGCCGCGGACCGTGACCAGGACGGACGCCGGGGATCTGCAGATCGGCGGCGTCGGCGTCGCCGATCTGGCGGCCGACTACGGCACGCCGGCCTACCTGCTCGACGAGGACGACCTGCGGGCCCGCTGCCGGGACTTCAAGGCGGCCTTCGCCGAGGCCGACGTCTACTACGCCGGCAAGTCGTTCATCTGCAAGGCCGTCGTCCGGGTGATCGACGAGGAGGGGCTCTTCCTCGACGTCTGCTCCGGCGGCGAGCTGGCGGTGGCGCTGGCGGCCGGTTTCCCTGCCGAGCGGATCGGCTTCCACGGCAACAACAAGTCGGTGTCCGAGCTGCGCCGGGCGCTGGAGGCCGGGGTCGGGCGGATCATCGTCGACTCGTTCCACGAGATCGCCCGCCTGTCCGAGCTGGCCACCGAGCTGAACAAGCGGCCCGGTGTGCTGATCCGCGTCACCGTGGGTGTCGAGGCTCACACCCACGAGTTCATCGCGACCGCGCACGAGGACCAGAAATTCGGGTTCTCGCTGGCCGGCGGGGCGGCGTTCGCGGCGGCGGCGCAGATCCTCGACGAGGGCGTGCTCGACCTGCGCGGCCTGCACTCGCACATCGGCTCGCAGATCTTCGACACCAGCGGGTTCGAGGTGGCCGCCCGGCGGATCCTGGAGCTGCAGGCGCAGATCCGGGACGCGCGTGGCGTGGAGCTGCCGGAGCTGGACCTGGGCGGTGGGTTCGGTATCGCGTACACCACGCAGGACGACCCGTCGACGCCCGGTGACCTGGCCAAGCGGATCAACAAGATCGTCGAGTCGGAGTGCGAGCTGGCCTCGCTGCGCAAGCCGCACCTGTCGATCGAGCCGGGGCGGGCCATCGTCGGGCCGGCGGTCTTCACCCTCTACGAGGTGGGGACGGTCAAGGACGTCGACGGCATCCGGACGTACGTGAGTGTGGACGGCGGGATGAGCGACAACATCCGGACCGCGCTGTACGACGCCTCCTACTCGGCGACGGTGGCCAACCGGCGCAGTGACGCGGAGCCGCTGCTCGCCCGCGTTGTGGGAAAACATTGTGAGTCCGGGGACATTGTCGTGAAGGATGAATTCCTGCCCAGCGACGTGCAGCCCGGAGATCTTCTCGCGGTCCCCGGGACCGGCGCGTACTGCCGGAGCATGGCCAGCAACTACAACCACGTTCCTCGGCCACCCGTGGTCGCGGTTCGCGACGGCGCCGCCCGCGTCATCGTGCGCCGGGAGACCGAGGACGACCTGCTTGCATTGGATGTCGGATGAGCCCCGCCAAATCCGTCCGCCTGGCTCTGCTGGGCTGCGGCATCGTTGGTTCCGAAGTGGTCCGTCTGCTGCACGAGCAGCGTGACGACCTGACCGCCCGGATCGGCGCCCCTCTCGAGATCGCCGGCATCGCGGTGCGGCGCCCCGGCCGGGAGCGCGGCGATCTGCCGGTCGACCCGTCGCTCTTCACGACGGACGCGCTGGGCCTGGTCAAGCGCGACGACGTGGACGTCGTGATCGAGGTCGTCGGTGGCATCGAGCCGGCCCGGACGTGGCTGACCGAGGCGCTGCGGGCCGGCAAGAGCGTGGTCACCGCCAACAAGGCGCTGCTGGCCGAGGACGGCGGGGCGCTGCACGACGCGGCGGCCGACGGCGGCGCGGATCTCTACTACGAGGCCTCGGTGGCCGGCGCGATCCCGCTGCTGCGGCCGCTGCGTGAGTCGCTGCACGGTGACCGCGTGACCGCGGTCACCGGCATCGTGAACGGCACGACCAACTTCATCCTCTCCTCGATGGCGTCGACCGGCGCGGGTTTCAACGAGGCTTTGGAGGAGGCGACCGAGCTGGGGTATGCGGAAGCCGACCCCACCGCCGACGTGGAGGGCTTCGACGCCGCCGCGAAGGCCGCCATCCTCGCCTCGCTCGCCTTCCACACCCGGGTCACCGCCGCCGACGTGTTCCGTGAGGGCATGACCGGGGTGACCGCCGGCGACATGGCCAGCGCCAAGGAGATGGGCTGCACGATCAAGCTGTTGTGCATCGCCCGGCGCACCGCCGAATCGGTGAGTGTCCGCGTGCACCCGGCGATGATCCCGCTGACCCACCCGCTGGCGAGTGTCGGCGACGCCTTCAACGCGGTGTTCGTCGAGACCGAGGCGGCCGGTCCGCTGATGTTCTACGGCCGGGGCGCCGGTGGCCGGCCGACCGCGAGCGCGGTGCTCGGCGACATCGTGGCGGCCGCGCGTAACCGGCTGACCGGCGCCCGCGCGCCGAGCGAGAGCAACTACGCCGAGCTGACGGTCCGCCCGATCGGCGAGTCGCTGACCCGGTACCACATCAGCCTCGACGTGGCCGAGAAGCCGGGCGTCCTGGCCACCGTGGCCGGTGTCTTCGCCCAGCACGAGGTGTCGATCGCCACGGTCCGCCAGTCCGGCCGGGCCGACGACGCGAAACTGGTCATCGTCACGCACAGCGCGCCGGACGCGGCGCTGGCCGCCACCGTCGAGGCGCTGTCCCGGCTGGACATCGTCCGGTCGATCGCGAGCGTGCTGCGTGTCGAGGGGGGTGCCGGCTAGTGCTCGACCACGTGGGCTTCCAGTGCCGGGACCTGGCGGCGAGCGCCGCGTTCTACGACGCGGTGCTGGCGCCCCTGGGCGGCTCCCGGTTGATGGACTTCAAGGTCGCCATCGGGTACGGCACCGACCACCCCGATTTCTGGATCGGTGAGCTGAACGAGGGCGAGGGTTTCGTCGAGGCCCACATCGCTTTCACCGCCGTCGATCGGGCCGCTGTCGACGCGTTCCACCGGGCCGCCGTCGCGGCCGGGGCCGAGGTGCTGCACGAACCCCGCCTGCACCCGGAGTACCACGAGCACTACTACGGCGTCTTCGTCCGCGATCCGGACGGCAACAACGTCGAGGCCGTCTGCCACCGTCCTGAATAATGGCCTGCAAATCCCGAAGACTGACATGCGAATGAAGGAGTACGGCCATGTGGCGGGGCTTGATCGAGGCATACCGGGACCGGCTGCCGGTCTCCGAGGCCACCCCGGTGGTCTCGTTGCACGAGGGCAACACGCCGCTGGTGCCCGCGCCGGTGCTGTCCCAGCGGATCGGCGCTGACGTCTACCTGAAGGTGGAGGGCGCCAACCCGACCGGCTCCTTCAAGGACCGGGGCATGACGATGGCCGTCTCCAAGGCGGTCGAGGAGGGCGCCAAGGCGATCATCTGCGCCTCCACCGGCAACACCAGCGCCTCCGCCGCGGCGTACGCCGCACGCGCCGGCATCACGTGTGCCGTGCTCGTCCCGCAGGGCAAGATCGCGCTCGGCAAGCTGGCCCAGGCCCTGGTGCACGGCGCCCGCCTCCTGCAGGTCGACGGCAACTTCGACGACTGTCTCGCGCTGGCGTCGAAACTGTCCCAGGACTACCCGGTGGCGCTGGTCAACTCGGTGAACATCTTCCGCCTGCACGGGCAGAAGACGGCGTCCTTCGAGATCGTCGAGGCGCTCGGCGACGCGCCGGACATCCACTGCCTGCCGGTCGGCAACGCCGGCAACATCTCCGCGTACTGGATGGGCTACCAGGAGGACTTCGAGGCCGGAAACAGCTCGAAGCTCCCGAGGATGTACGGCTTCCAGGCCTCCGGCGCCGCCCCGATCGTGAACGGCGCGGTGGTCGAGCACCCGTCCACGATCGCCACCGCCATCCGGATCGGCAACCCGGCCAGCTGGACCAAGGCGCTGGACGCCCGGGACGCGTCGGAGGGCCTGATCTCGGCGGTCACCGACCGGGACATCCTGAACGCGTACCGGCTGCTGGCCCGGGAGGTCGGTGTCTTCGTCGAGCTGGGCAGCGCGGCCAGCGTGGCCGGCCTGCTGCAGCAGGCGGAGGCCGGCCGGATCCCGGCCGGCTCGCGGGTGGTCTGCACGGTGACCGGGCACGGCCTGAAGGACCCGGAGTGGGCGATCTCGACCGCCCCGTCGCCGACCGTGATCCCGAACGACGCCCTGCTCGCGGCGAAGGCGCTGGACCTGGCCTAACGCCTCCGGCCTGACGCCTCCGGCCTAACGCCTCCGGCTTTCTCCGGTTTCCGAATCGGCCGCAGCATGATCTGTAAGACTGAGGGTTGTTCAGGACCCACCTTGAGGTCCGGGTCGCGGAAGGCCGTCGACCGCGTCTCTACCGTCCTGAACAATCCTCACCGGCTGCGGCCTCTTCGGCTGCCTGGGATCCCGCCTCACGGACCAGCAACTCCATGGCCTGGGCCACGATCGTCAACTCCTCCGCTGAGAGTCGGCTGAGGAGTTCGCGCTGCTTCGCCACCCCTGCCGTGATGATGCCCTCGATGAGTTCGGTGCCCGCCTTCGTCAGTCCGATCCGGCGAACCCGCCGGTCGTTCACATCCTCCGTGCGCGTGATCAGGTCCTGCACGACGAGGCGGTCGACCATGCCGCTGAGCGCCGCGGCGCCGACACCGAGCATCCGGGCGAGCTCCCCGCCGGCGAGTGTGCCGTGCCGGGAGAGCAGCAACATGATCTTGAGTTGCGACATCGTCAGGTGTGACGAGAAGAGCGGGTCCGACCGGTCGTCGGCGAACAGGTGCTCGAGCTGGATCGACGAACCCATGATGTCCGCGATGAGCTTCTCTTTCTGGCCCAGCGCCTGCTCCTTTTGTGACGTTCCTGTTGCAGGACGGTACCAGGGGGCCCGGTGAAAAACCATTTGTTCGCGTCATGCAAACTATCAATATCGACCGAACGATTCTCGGGGGAGCGCCCATGTCAGCTCTGACACGGCTCAGCCTTGCCAACCGAGGTCTCGTCGCCCTGATCGCCGTGGTGATCAGTGGCTTCGGGCTCTATGCGATCCCGTCCCTCAAGCAGCAGCTCTTCCCCTCGATCGAGCTGCCCGCCGCGTTCGTCAGCGCGGTGTTGCCCGGAGCCTCGCCGGAAACGGTCGAGGAGCAGGTGACCAAGCCGATCGAGGACGCGGTCAAGGGCATCGACGGCATCGACACCGTCACGTCCACCTCCCGCGAGAACGCCGCCAGCGTCGTCGTGATGTTCGAGTTCGGCACGGACATCGAGTCCGCCGTCAACCAGGTCACCACCTCGATCAACCGCATCCAGGCGCAGCTGCCGGAAAATGTGGATCCCCAGGTCTTCGCCGGCGGCACCGACGACATCCCGGCGATCGTGCTCGCCGCGTCCGGCGGCTCCGACGAGTCCGACCTGCTGCGGCGGCTCAACGAGACCGTGGTGCCGGAGCTCAACGGGATCGAGGGCGTCCGCGACACCCAGGTCACCGGCGCCCGCGCCAAGCAGGTCGTGATCACCCCCGACCTGGCGAAGATGGGCGCGGCCGGCATCAACCCGTCGTCGCTGACCACGCTGCTCCAGGCCAACGGCAACTCCATCCCGGCCGGCGCGGTCACCCAGGCGGAGAAATCGCTGACCGTGCAGGTCGGCACCTCGATCACCTCGGTCGACCAGCTCAAGGACCTCTACCTGACCGGCTCGCGCGGCCCGGTCCGCCTCGGTGACGTCGCCGCGGTGGAGAGCAAGCTGCCGGCCGCCGAGTCGTACACGCGGACCGACGGGGTGAACAGCCTCGGCATCGCGGTCACGGCCCGGCCCGACGGCAACCCGGTCTCGATCTCGCACAAGGTCCGCGACCTGCTCGCCGAGCTGCAGCAGGACTCCGGCGCCACGCTCACGGTGATCACCGACCAGGCGCCGTACGTGGAGAGGTCCATCGAGAGCCTGACCACCGAGGGCCTGCTCGGCCTCGCGATGGCGGTCGTGGTCATCCTGGTCTTCCTGCTCAGCGTCCGCTCGACGCTGGTCACCGCGGTCTCCATCCCGCTGTCCGTGCTGGTCGCGCTGATCGCTCTGTGGATCGGCGACTACACCCTCAACCTGCTCACCCTCGGCGCGCTGACCATCGCGGTCGGCCGGGTGGTGGACGACTCGATCGTGGTGCTGGAGAACATCAAGCGCCACCTCGAGTACGGCGAGGAGAAGGTGCACGCCATCCTCGGCGCGGTCCGTGAGGTGGCGGGCGCCGTGGTCGCGTCGACGCTCACCACGGTCGCCGTCTTCGCCCCGATCGCCCTGGTCGGCGGTCTGGTCGGGCAGATCTTCTCGTCCTTCGCGATCACCGTGACGGTGGCGCTGCTGGCCTCGCTGTTCGTCTCGCTGACCATCGTGCCGGTGCTGGCGTACTGGTTCCTCAAGCCGCCGCCCGCCGGCGCCGACAACGAGGCGGTCCGCAAGGCCGCCGAGGAGAAGGAGCTGCGCAGCCCGCTGCAGCGCGGCTATCTGCCGGTGATCCGGTTCGCCACCACCCGGCGCTGGACCACCGTGCTGATCGGCATCGTGGTGCTGATCGGGACGTTCGCGCTCTCCACCCGTCTGGAGACCAACTTCCTCGACGAGTCGGGTCAGGACAGCCTCAACATCAGCCAGGAGCTGCCGCCCGGCACCAGCCTGGCCGCCACCGACGAGGCGGCGAAGAAGGTCGAGGCCGTGCTCTCGGCCCGCGACGACATCACCACCTACCAGGTCACCGTCGGCGGCAACTCGGCCAACCCGTTCGCCGGGGGCGGCGGCGCCGGCACCGCCAGCTACAACGTGGCGCTGGACGAGGACGCCGACGCGGAGAAGGTCTCCGGCGAGTTGCGCGACGAGTTCGCCAAGCTGACCGGCGCCGGAGAGATCAAGATCGGCCAGGAGAGTTCCGGGCTGGGCAGCAGCCAGCTCTCCGTGCAGGTCGCGGCCGCCGACAACGAGGCCCTCGCCACCGCCACCGAGCAGGTCCGGACCGCGATGACCGGGATCTCCGGCGTCACCGAGGTGGACACCACCCTGGTGGCCAGTGTGCCGCGGATCGAGGTCGAGGTGGACCGCAAGGCCGCCGCGGCCGCCGGCCTCACCGAGGCGCAGATCGGCCAGACCGTGGCGGGCACGTTCCGCAGCGTCCCGGCCGGTCAGATCAGCGTCGACGGCGCCGGCGAGGACGTGGTGATCTCGTTCGGCTCGGCTCCGGCCGACCCGGCCGCGCTGCGTGCCCTGCCGCTGACCACCCCCCGCGGCGTCGTCCCGCTGGACCAGGTCGCCGAGGTCAAGGAGGTCGCCGGCCCGCCCACGATCACCCGGACCGGCGGCAACCGCACGGCCAGCGTCACCGGCGCGGTCGTCGGCTCGGACCTCCGCAAGGTCAACGCCGACCTCAAGAAGGCCCTGGACGCCCTGGAGACGCCGCCCGGCGCGGAGATCACGATCGCCGGTGTCGGCGCCGACCAGGCGGAGGCGTTCGAGCAGCTCGGCCTGGCCGTGCTGGCGGCCATCGCGATCGTCTTCATCATCATGGTCGCGACCTTCCACAGCCTGCTGCAGCCGGTGATCCTGCTGGTGTCGATCCCGTTCGCGGCGACCGGCGCGATCGGCCTGCTGCTGATCACCGGCACCCCGCTCGGCGTACCGGCTCTGATCGGTGTGCTGATGCTGGTCGGCATCGTGGTGACAAATGCCATCGTGCTGATGGACCTGATCAACCATTACCGCGCCGAGGGGTACGGGGTGCAGGAGGCCGTGATCGAGGGCGGCCGGCACCGGTTGCGCCCGATCCTGATGACCGCGATCGCCACCATCTTCGCGCTCATCCCGATGGCGCTGGGCCTGACCGGCGAGGGCGGCTTCATCTCGCAGCCGCTGGCCATCGTGGTGATCGGCGGCCTGGTCAGCTCGACCCTGCTGACGCTGGTGCTGGTGCCGACGCTCTACACCCTGGTGGAGAACCGCAAGGAGAAGAGCCGCGCCAAGCGTCTCGCCAAGCGGCTGCGCAAGGGCAAGGGTGACGGCGCCGCCGGACCGAAGCACGCCGCCGACGAGCCGGCCGACGACCTGGTGCCGGCCGCGGTGGCGACGCCGGACTCCAGCGGCGGCGCGCACGAGGCCCCGGCCGAGTCCGGCAGGTCGGCGCTGCGGGGCGTCACCGACCAGTTCGAGGTGCTCAAGATGCCGCGCAAGCCGGCCGGCCCGGCCGAGTAGGCGGTAGCGAAGTCGATGCCCGGTCCCCGGTGGGGCCGGGCATCGCCGTTATGGTCGGGTACGTGCCAGCAGCCTTCTCGGTCCTTACCCGCAATCGTGACTTCCGCCGGCTGTTCGCGGCCGAGCTCGTCGTCTTCGGCGCCGACTGGTTCGTCATGGTGCCGCTGCTCGTGCTGCTCCCGGAGCTGACCGGCGGCGGCACCCTGGGCGCGATGGTGCTGGCCGCCGACACCGGCATCCTGGCGCTGCTGCTCCCGTGGACGGGCACGGTCGCCGACCGGGTGGACCGCCGCAAGATCCTGATCGTCGCCAACGCGGCGGCGTTCCTGTCGGTGCTGCTGCTGTTCGCGGTACGGTCCGCGGCCACCGCACCACTCGCGCTCGTCGCCGTGGGGGCGATCGCGGTGTCCAAGGCCTTCTACTCCCCGGCCGCGTCGGCGGCGCTGCCGAACCTGGTGGACCCGGAGGACCTCGCGGCGGCGAACACGATCGCCGGCTCCGCCTGGGGCACCATGACGGTGGTGGGCGCGTCGCTGGGTGGCGTGGTCAGCAGCGCCTTCAGCCCGTACGCCTGCTTTGCCGTGACCGCCGTCCTGCTGCTCACCGGAAGCCTTCTCACCGCCCTGATCCGACGGCCGATGCAGGCGCCGCGCAGCGGTGGCGGCGAGCCGGCCCGGACCCTGCCCGCCCTGCTGGAGTCGCTGCGTTACATCGGTGGCCGCCCGCGGCTGCGCGCCCTGGTGACGGTGAAGTCCGCGGTCGGGCTCGGCAACGGCGTGCTGACCGTGTTCCCGCTGATCGCGGCGGCGCACGGGGTCGGGGCGCTGGGCGCCGGGCTGCTGTTCGCGCTGCGCGGCGCGGGCGCGCTGGTCGGCCCGCTGGTGATGCGCCCGGTGCTGAACCGGCCGTCCTGGCTGCTGCCCGGCCTGGCCCTGTCCATGGGCCTGTACGGCGTCGGCTATCTCGGTGTCGCCTTCACACCGTGGTTCCCGCTGGTGGCGGCGCTGGTCTTCGTCGCGCACTTCGCCGGCGGCAGCAACTGGGTGCTCTCCAACTTCGCGTTGCAGGGCGAGGTGCCGGACGTGTTGCGGGGCCGGGTGTTCGCCACCGACATGATGCTGGCGACGCTGGCGATCGCGGTCAGCCAGCTGCTCGCGGGCGCGGCCATCGACCGGGTCGACTCCCGCTGGATCATCGCGGGCTGCGCGTCGATCACCCTGACCTACGCGATCGGCTGGCGGATCGCGACCCGTCGGCTCCGCCCGTCGGCCGAGCCGACATTCGGGATTACCGGTACCGGGGAGCTTCCGCCGAAATGATCACGCCCTAGCATGTGGCGATGGGCTCGACCTTCGTCACCGAAACGGTCTCCGTCAGCACGCCGGCGACCAGCGCCAATCTCGGCCCCGGCTTCGACGCCCTGGGCCTGGCGCTGACGCTGCACGACGACCTGTCGGCGCGGGTGACCGACGGCGGTTTCACCGTGACGGTCCGCGGCGAGGGCGCCGGTGAGCTGCCGACCGGCGCCGACCACCTGGTGGTCCGCGCGATGCTCGCGACCTTCGACGAGGTGGGCGAGCGGCCGGCCGGCCTGGCCGTCGAGTGCGTCAACCGGATCCCGCAGGCACGGGGCATGGGCAGCTCGTCGGCGGCGATCGTCGGCGGCGTCCAGCTGGCTCGCGGCCTGATCGCCGGTGGCCTCGACCGGATCGACGACGCGGCCGCCCTGCGCATCGCGGCCCGCCTCGAGGGCCACCCGGACAATGTCGCTCCGTGCCTGCTCGGCGGGTTCACGGTGGCCTGGACCGAGCCGGACGGGGCGCGGGCGGTTAAGCTGACGCCGGCCGAGGGCGTGCGCCCGACGGTTTTCGTTCCGGCTGAGTTGGGGTATACGGCGTCCGCGCGAGCCGCGCTGCCGTCCGAGGTGCCGCACCACGACGCCGCGTTCAACGCCGGGCGGGCCGCGCTGCTCACGCACGCTCTCACGAGTGATCCGTCGCTGCTGTTCGCGGCCACCGAGGACCGTCTTCACCAGGGCTATCGCGCCCCGGGGATGCCGGCCACGGCGGCCCTGGTGGCGGCGCTGCGCTCGGCCGGAGTGGCCGCCGTGGTCAGCGGCGCCGGTCCGACAGTGCTGGCGTTGACCGAGGTCCCGGGCGATTTCGCACCCGGTGCGCACTGGCACAGCGAAGTGCTGGGCGTGGATGACGCCGGTGCTCGTGTGAAAGGGGGTATGGTGGAACACGCCGAGCGGGGTCCTGTTGCCGCAGGTCGCACGAGTTGACTACGCTCAAGACCTAGCACAGCCGCGAAGCAAGCGATCTCTGCGGTTCGGCGCACCCCCGAGATTTCTGGGCCTTCTGGCCTTTCTCAACTCTCATCAAGGCAAACGCCGGGCAGCACCCATGGATCGCTGCACTCGCCGAGACCTACCCGCCGGCACTCGACGGGCAGGGATACCGTCGAGCTGCCGTGCTGCACGAACTCCCGCGCCGCTGTTGCGAAGCGGGTTCCGAGGGCACCCGGCCCAAGGCTGAAGTTCCGGGTGGACTCGGGCTTTTTCCGACGGAAGGAATCCATTGAGCGACACCACCGACGTGACGTCGGGTGTTTCTGACGTCGCTGACGGCGCAGGCACCACCGCGACTGCTACGAAGCGCCGCCGGGGCGGCACCGGGCTGTCCGCCATGCTGCTGCCCGAGTTGCAGAGCCTCGCCGCCTCCCTCGGCATCTCCGGCACCGCCCGGATGCGCAAGGGCGAGCTGATCGCCGCGATCACCGAGCGCCAGAGCGGTGGCGCCCCCGCCGCCGAGACGGCTCCGCGCCCGCGCACCAACGGCTCCGACGCCGTCGCCCAGGCTCCCGCCCAGTCCGCTCCGGCCGAGGCGCCGCAGACCGCGGCCGCTCCGGCCGAGACCGCGCCGGCTCCGGCCGAGCGCCCGTCCCGGAGCCGCCGCGAGCGGGGTTCCCGGGAGAGCGCGCCGCGCCAGCAGGAGACCGCGGCCGCTCCGGCCGAGGCCCCCGCGCCCGCCGTGACGGCCGAGGCCCCGGCGCCCGCGCCTGCGGCCGAGCCCACCGAGCGCCCGGAGCGGGGCGAGCGTCCCGAGCGGGGCGAGCGCAACCGGGACCGGCAGCGCAACCAGCGCGACAACCAGCAGCGCGACGGCCAGCGTGACAACCAGCAGCGTGACAACCAGCAGCGCGACGACCGCGACCGTGGTCCCCGCGACAGCCAGGGTCACGATGACGACGACAACGACGGCGAGGGCGGCCGCCGGAGCCGGCGCAGCCGCTTCCGGGACCGTCGCCGGGGTCGTGACCGTGACGACAACCAGCGTGACGAGCGCGGCGGCGGCCAGCGTGAGGGCCGGGAGCCGCACGTGGCCGAGGACGAGGTGCTCGTCCCGGTCGCCGGCATCCTGGACGTGCTGGACAACTACGCGTTCGTGCGTACCACCGGCTACCTCTCCGGGCCGAACGACGTCTACGTCTCGATGTCGCAGGTCAAGAAGTACGGTCTGCGCCGCGGCGACGCGGTGACCGGCGCCGTGCGGTCCACCCCGCGGGACGGTGGCAACGACGGGCAGCGGCGGGACAAGTACAACCCGCTGGTCCGTCTCGACACCATCAACGGGATGGAGCCGGACGAGGCTCGTCGCCGGCCCGAGTTCTACAAGCTCACCCCGCTCTACCCGCAGGAGCGCCTGCGGCTGGAGACCGAGCCGCACATCCTCACCACGCGCATCATCGATCTGGTGATGCCGATCGGCAAGGGCCAGCGCGCGCTCATCGTCTCCCCGCCGAAGGCCGGTAAGACGATGGTGCTGCAGGCCCTGGCCAACGCGATCACCCGCAACAACCCCGAGTGCCACCTGATGGTCGTGCTCGTGGACGAGCGGCCCGAAGAGGTCACCGACATGCAGCGCACGGTCAAGGGCGAGGTCATCGCGGCCACGTTCGACCGCCCGCCGCAGGACCACACCACGGTCGCCGAGCTCGCCATCGAGCGGGCGAAGCGGCTGGTCGAGCTGGGTCACGACGTCGTCGTGCTGCTCGACTCGGTGACCCGTCTCGGCCGGTCGTACAACCTGGCGGCGCCGGCCTCCGGCCGCATCATGTCGGGTGGTATCGATTCGACAGCGCTCTACCCGCCGAAGCGGTTCCTCGGTGCGGCGCGCAACATCGAGAACGGTGGCTCGCTCACCATCCTCGCGACGGCGCTGGTGGAGACCGGGTCGATGATGGACACGGTGATCTTCGAGGAGTTCAAGGGCACGGGCAACGCCGAGCTCAAGCTCGACCGCAAGATCGCCGACAAGCGGGTCTTCCCTGCCGTGGATGTCTCCGCCTCCAGCACCCGTAAGGAAGAGATCCTTCTGGGCAAGGAGGAGCTGGCGATCATCCACAAGCTCCGCAAGGTGCTCAGCTCGCTGGAGTCCGGCGCTGCCCTGGACCTGCTGATGGACCGGCTCAAGCAGACCCGGACCAACATCGAGTTCCTGATGCAGATCGCCAAGTCCACGCCTGGCGAATAAACGAATAAAAACGACGCAGCCCACCCAAACGGGTGGGCTGCGTCGTTTTTGTCGCACAACATGTCTGATTCGGTCCATCCCGGGTCATGCGAACCTCCGGTATCCCCGCCGCTCGACACTGGAGGAGGCGCCCGATGATCGTGCCCGGCTACCGGGACTGCCCAGCCGAACCATGGGATCCGGGAGCGCCGGTGGACCCCGGCGAGGCCGAGGAGTTCCTGCGCCTCTGCTACACCGAGAACCCCCGCCTCGGGCCGGTCGAGCCGCGGCTCGCCATCGTCCGCGCGCAGATCGCCGCCACCGGGACCTACGTGCACACCACCGACGAGCTGACCCACGGCGCCCGGATGGCCTGGCGCAACGCGAGCCGGTGCATCGGGCGGCTGTACTGGCGCAGCCTCATGGTCCTGGACCGCCGGCGCGCCCGTACCGCCGACGAGATCTACTCCCTGCTGGTGCAGCACCTGCAGACCGCCGGCGACGGCCAGGTCCGGCCGGTGATCAGCGTCTTCGCCGCGGCGCAGCCGGGTCAGCCGTACGCCCGGGTCTGGAACGAGCAGCTGATCCGGTACGCCGGATACCGCGGTGGGGACGGCGTCGCGGTCGGCGACCCGCGGCAGACCGGTCTCACCGACGCGGTCCGCGGCTTCGGGTGGCGGGGCAAGGGGGAGGCGTTCGACGTGCTGCCGCTGGTCATCGAAACCCCGGGCGAGGGGGTACGGGTCTACGAGCTGCCGGAACGTGCGATCCGCGAGGTGCCGCTCGGCCACCCCGAGTTCGGCTGGTTCGCCGAGCTGGGACTGCGCTGGCACGCGGTTCCGGCGATCGCGAACATGCGCCTCACGGTCGGCGGCGTGCACTACCCGCTCGCCCCGTTCAACGGCTGGTACATGGGCTCCGAGATCGGCGCCCGCAACCTGGCCGACGCCGACCGCTACGACCTGCTGCCGCTCGTCGCCGCGCGGATGGGCCTGGACACCAGCCGGGAGTCGACGCTCTGGCGCGACCGGGCGCTGGTCGAGCTGAACCGGGCGGTGCTGCACAGCTTCGAACGCGCCGGCGTCAAGATGAGCGACCACCACACCGAGTCGCGGCGGTTCCTCACGCACCTGCGCAACGAGGAGAAGGCGGGCCGCCGGGTGCCCGCCGACTGGACGTGGATCGTCCCGCCGCTGTCCGGCGGCATCACCCCGGTCTTCCACCGCTACTACGACGAGTTCGACCAGCGTCCCGCCTTCTACCTCGACGACGAGGCCGTCGAGCTGGCCCGCGGCTGCCCTAGGCGAACTCGTTGAGGGCGAAGTCGTCGCGATGACGCCAGGACGCCTCGGTACGGACGTGGTCGGCCCGCACCCACTTGAGCAGCTTGCGGTCGAACTCGGCGGCCGGGATGCGGCCGGCCGCGCGCACCACATACCCCTCGGAGGTCTCGCTGTCACGCTGGGCGGCCCAGGCGGCGCGGGCCTCGGAGAGGCTCCCGCCGCGGTAGAGGACCGGGACCACCGGCAGCTCCAGGCGGCGCGCCCAGTCCACCGTGTCGTCCCAGCCGAGCAGCGTGTTCGTCTCGTCCCAGATGCCGAAGACCAGGAAGACGCCGGGCAGATCACGGTAGGCGACGCTGCGGCGAGCCCACATGGACTCGCCGCAGACCCGCCAGTCGTCGGGTATCCGGTACGCCGTCATCGCCCACAGCGCCTTGGCCGGCCGGTCCCAGGCCTGGGTGCCGGAGTCCAGCGAGCGGGCGAACATGGTGTCGCGGGTGAAGGTGAGGTTCCCGCCGTCCATCTTCTCGGTCACCACGAGCTCGCCGTCCAGCCAGGACAGATCGTGCTGGACGCGATCGTCGTCGGTCGCTCCCGGCGAGTCGGGCAGATGGAACGTCCGCGGGTACTTGATCACCCTAGAAATCCCCCTCCGCCACCTGGAAGACGGTCAGGCCGAGTTGCCGCCACATACGTACCACCTGTTGACGGTCGTCGAACACCCCCACGATCCGCCAGCGATCATTGACCTCACGGTCGAAGATCTCCCGCTTGACGATCGCGTCCTTCCGGCTGTCGCCCTCGGGCCGCATGAAGAGCGCCTCGTACGGCACCCCGACGAACAGCTCCAGCCAGGCCTCGGTCTCCGGACGGCACACCTCGTCCCGCCCGGAGCAGAAGACGATCGCGTGGCCGGCCGCGTGCATCGCCCGGACCGCGGTCACCACCGCCGGGTTCGGCTCGTCCTCGCCGACCCGTCCCCAGTCGTACGGGCTCCGGCCGTTCATCAGCGCGACCGTCCCGTCGATGTCCACCAGCACCGCCTGCGGCAGCTCCGGATCGGGCCGGTAGACGACGCCCGGCCCGCCCGGATCGACGAACGGGACCGGCAGCGGCAGGTTCTTCCCGGCCAGATAACGCTGGTGCATGCGCCGGATCGCGTCCTCGCCGACCCGCTCGTCCTCGGGCCGGCCGACGTCACGCCGCACACACTCGTCGACCGGCACGTCGGTGAAGTCGTGCACCTCGAACGACGCGTTGTACCGCGCGGCCATCTCGGCCCACTCCCGGACCGTCTTGGCCCGCATGTTGGTGTCGTCGACGATGACGCTGCCACGGGCACGCAGCAGCGCCTCGACGGCCGCCCGCTGCGCCCGGGTGACCTGCGCCTCGGCGTGCTGGGTGTAGAGCCGCTGCCCGTGCAGCATCCGGCGCAGGTCGTCACGGTTGACCCGGACGACGTCCGGCTGCAGCTTGCGGGCGAACGTCGTCTTGCCGGAAGCCGGCAGGCCCCGGGTGATGAGAAGTCGTGTCATCGGGGGTCACTCCTTGACTGCCGGCCGGGCGCGCTGCCACAGGCCGGGACGGTAGTCCTTGCCGTCCAGCCGCAGGAAGAGCTCGGCACGGTACTCGGTACGCAGAGCCTGCGCCGCGAACTCCTTGCGGCCCCAGCCCGGCGGCAGAGAGGTGACGATCGTCTCGTACGCGGCCTCGACCGCCGCCGCCCGCGTGTCGACCTCGGCGGTCAGCTCCTCGGCGACGCCCCGGACCCAGACGTGGAACTCGTCCGGGAGCGGCTCGGTGAGCGCCTCCAGATCACCGCCGTTGGCGAGGATCTCCCACACGGTCCGTGGCGTGAGTCCCGTCACCAGCCGGTGCAGGCGTACGTAGTCCGCGTACTTGATCTTCACGCGCTCGTCGGCGTCCACGAAGTGGACGACCAGGCCTTCCCGGCCGTCCCGCGGCGGGGCGGCCAGCGCCTCGGCGAACGTCGCGTAGGTGAACGACTCCACCACCGGCCCCGGCCACTCCGGCACCGCCTCCGGCCCGAAGGTCCGGCCGGTCGCGATCTCCACGGCGCCGAGCAGCACCAGGTCGTCCAGGCCCTGGTAGTCCACGACGATCCGGTTGCCCGGGTAGATGATCTCCACGAGCACGGTCAGGCCGGCCGGCGGGACGAACGACGCGTACCGGCCGCGCAGCACCTCGGTGGCGTGCAGCGCCTGGTCGGAGGCGAACGAGCCGCGGGTGGCGACCGCCCAGCCGGACCCGTCGTGGTAGAGCACGCCGAGGCTGCCGTCCATCTTGTCGGTCACGCTGACCTTCGCGCCCGGATCGAGGACCGGCGCGTGGCTCTCCGAGTGGTTGAAGAACTTGGTCAGCGGCCGCGCCACGATCCGGCCGTCCGCGTCGACGATCAGGCCCCGGCACGCCAGCGTGATCGGGCTCCACGCCGCGGAGTACTGGCAGTGCTCGGTGTAGTTGTAGATCTCGAACGGCAGGCGGGGATGACGCTGCTTGCGGACCAGCCCGGCGTCGACCGCGGAGGCCAGCTCGGCCGGATCGAAGACGTCGTGGAGCAGCGTCATGGCAGTGCCTTCCAAGGGTGGGAATGCCGGGAGGGACGCTCACGTTAACCAGCATGAATCCAGTTGCGCCTCCTGATTTCCGGCCGGTACGGGAGGCATGGCAGACTGGTACATCGGCCAGTAAGGGTTCCGGTTCACGTCTCTGCTCATCACAGGCGACCCGGCGACCCGCACTTTCGAGAGGGACCGAGAAGACATGAAGAGCGGCATCCACCCGGAGTACGCGACCACCGAGGTCATCTGCTCCTGCGGCAGCACCTTCACCACCCGTAGCACCGCCAAGGGCGGCGAGATCCGCGTCGAGACCTGCAGCGCCTGCCACCCGTTCTACACCGGCAAGCAGCGCGTCCTCGACACCGCGGGCCGGGTTGCGAAGTTCCAGGCGAAGTACGCGAAGGTCACCGCCGCGAAGAAGAAGTAACTGCTTCAACGGCGCCCGTCCCGGATTCCGGGGCGGGCGCCGTTCGCATGTGGTCCGCTGTCCTGGTTGGGAGAGAACGATGAGCAACGACCGTCTTAGCACCCTTCTCGCCGAGTACGCGGACCTGGAGAAGCGGATGGAGGACCCGTCGATCCACGCCGACCAGGCGCTGGTCCGCCGGGTGGGCCGCCGGTTCGCGGAGCTGGCGCCACTGAACACCGCCCACCAGGAGCTGGAGGCGGCCCGCGCCGACCTGGCCGCCGCCAAGGAGCTGGCCGCCGAGGACCCGGCGTTCGCCTCCGAGGTCGAGGCGGTCGCCGCGATGCTGCCCGCCCTGGAGGAGAAGCTCGGCGAGATGCTGATCCCGCGCGACCCGAGCGACGCCAAGGACGTGATCATCGAGATCAAGGCGGGCGAGGGCGGCCAGGAGTCCGCGCTGTTCGCCGGCGACCTGCTGCGCATGTACACCCGGTACGCGGAGCGCCGCGGCTGGGTGGTCGAGGTGATCGACTCGCAGGAGTCGGACCTGGGTGGCGTCAAGGACATCTCGGTGGCGGTCAAGACCAAGGGCGTGCCGGAGGGCGGTCACGGCGTCTGGTCCCGGCTCAAGTGGGAGGGCGGCGTGCACCGGGTGCAGCGGGTCCCGGTCACCGAGTCGCAGGGCCGCATCCACACCTCGGCCGCCGGCGTGCTGGTGCTGCCCGAGGCCGAGGACGTCGACGTCCAGATCGAGCCGGGCGACCTGCGGATCGACGTGTTCCGCTCGTCCGGCCCGGGTGGCCAGTCGGTCAACACCACCGACTCCGCGGTCCGGATCACCCACCTTCCCACCGGCACCGTGGTGAGCTGCCAGAACGAGAAGAGCCAGCTGCAGAACAAGGAGTCGGCGATGCGTATCCTGCGCTCCCGGCTGCTGGCGGTGGCCCAGGAGGCGGCGGACGCGGCGGCCGGCGACGCCCGCAAGGCCCAGGTGCGTACGGTCGACCGCTCCGAGCGGGTCCGCACCTACAACTTCCCGCAGAACCGGATCACCGACCACCGCATCGGCTACACCGCCTACAACCTGGACCTGGTGCTCGGCGGCGAGCTGGACGGCGTGCTCGACGCGCTGGCCGGCGCGGACCGGACCGCCCGCCTCGCCGGTGACACGGAGTTCAGCCGGCGGTAGAGACGGTCAGCCGGTCGCCGAGCGAGCAGACGATCCAGCGCCCTCGCTCGGCGCAGTAGGCCCGATCACCGTCCGGGATGACACCGAGGACGATGCTCCGCCCGGTTCCGGTGTCGAGCCGGCTCACGACGCCGAGATCCGGGGCGATCTGCCGCACCAGCGTGGCGGCGCCCTCCTCCTCGTCCATGGCGAGGACGCTACCGCTGCCGCCCGGGCCGATCACCCGCCCGGTCGCCGCATCGACCACGGACTGCCGGGGTTTCTCGTCGGTGCCGGCGATCAGCAGGCGGTCCCCGCCCGGGATGTGGCCGATGAACTGGCCGCCCGTCATGTCCCAGCGTCTCGTGCCGGTCTCCGGCTCGACCGCCTCGAAGAGTCCCTGAGCGGTGTTGACGCAGACCAGTGGGCCACAGTCCTGCACGTTCGCCCATCCGGTGGTGTCCCGGGCCCAGAGGCGGGCCAGATCGTCGGTCCGGTAGACGGTGATCCGGCTCTGATCGCCGCTCGTGTCCAGGCCGGTGTCGACGACGACGATCCGGTCGGTCACGGCACTGAGATTGCTGCCCGCGCCGGTGTCCGGCGACCTCCGCCGCCACGGCACGGAGCCGGATGTCACCACGGCGCCGTCGGCGTAGCGCAGCACGGTCAGGGCGCCCTGCTGCGAGGCGGTGACGACCCGGACCGGCTCGTCGCCGCCGAACTGGACCACCAGGGTGTCGGCCTGCTCCGGCGCACGCCGCTCCCAGACGACCGAGCCGTCCCGGACGCGGACCAGCCGGAGCCAGGTGATCGTGCCGTCCTGCTCCCGCTCGGACATCAGCACGGTGTCGCCGGTGCCCTCCCAGTGATACTCACCGGCACGTTTCCACAACTGCCTGCCGGTGGCCGCATCGAGGGCCGTGGTCGAGCCGGCATAGGAGAAGCTGACGATGCCGCCGCCCGGCGACTTGACGTCGATCGCCTGCTCGTCGCCGGCCATCAGCAGCACCCCGGACTGTGATGTCACGCCCAGCCAGGCCGAGCCCGAGCCGGTGTCCTGCCGCCAGCGCACCGCGCCGGTCCGCAGGTCGTAGGCGGTCATGGTGGTCCCGCCCAGCTCGGCGTGACGCAGATACACCGCATCGTCGTCGATCGCCATCGACTCCGGGTAGGGGGACGGCACCGACCAGATCTCTCGCAGCACCGGCGGCTCGGCGAGCCCGGAACCGCCGAGCAGCAGGACGACCAGCGCCGAGATCACCGTCTTCGCCAACCGGCCGACGCGGATCCGGCCGAACTCCGGGCGTCCGCCGGGATAGTCGTCCGGCTCCTCCGGCCGGGAGGTGACGTCGCCGAGGTCGATCACCGACGCGGTCACGTGGGTTTCCGGCTCGCCGCGGCGGCTGCCAGCGCCGCGCTCAGCCCCCGCCCGTTGGCGCCCACCTCGGACCAGCCCGAGGCCAGGCCGATCGAGGTGCCCGGCACCAGGGCCTGCCAGTTCTCGGTGGTGGCGGCCGCGCCGATCCGCCGGGCCACCTCGGCCGCCTGGTGCGGGCCGGCACCCGGAAGGACCAGCACGAACTCGTCACCGGCGAACCGGGCCACGAAGTCACCGCGCCGCATCACCCGGTGCAGCACCCCGGCGATCCGTTGCAGCACCAGGTCGCCGCAGTGCCGGCCGTGCCGCAGGTTGACGGTGGTGAAACCGATCACATCGCAGACGCCGACGGCGGCCCGCTCGCCACGGGACAGCAGCGTTTCCACAT
Source organism: Actinoplanes philippinensis (assembly GCF_900113015.1). Classification (GTDB taxonomy): domain Bacteria; phylum Actinomycetota; class Actinomycetes; order Mycobacteriales; family Micromonosporaceae; genus Actinoplanes; species Actinoplanes philippinensis. The sequence continues at coordinate 146,792 of NZ_FONV01000011.1, read as the reverse complement.
AGCGCTCCAACTGGCGGCGATTGGGCAGGCCGGTGAGGGGGTCGGTGAGGGTCTCGTCACCGTATCGCCCGGGGTCGCGGTGGGTCTCCTGCGCGTCCAGGCGAGCCGCCACCCCGTCCAGATAGCCGTCCCGGAGCTGGTCGATGCGCAGGGCGGCGAGGCGGAACGCATACCGGTCGGCGGCGTGCGCCGCGGCGTGGTCACCTGCGCTGGCGTGACAGATGCTGCGCAGCCGGGCCGGCTCCGCGGGGCCCAGCACCTCCGCCGAGACCGGCACCGCGGCCAGCATGGACAGCGCCTGCTCCGGCCGGCCACCCGCTATCGACAGGCAGACCGAGCCGAGATGCCGCAGGTCACGGGTCCGCGCGCTGTCGCCGCCACCGGTAAGCCAGCGTGCCGCCTCCGGCCCGGTGGGCTCGCCGAGCGCGGCGCGGCGGGCCAGCGCGTAGCCGTACACCGTCCGGCTGCCCGGCCGCAGCCGGTCGGTCGCCAGATATCGGGACAGCTCGGCGTCCATGTCACGCAGCACCCGCAGGCAGCCGTCGGTGTCGCCGTGATGGTCGAGGGCGACCGCGTTGCGCAGCCGGATGCCCGGCGCGGCGAACACCTCGGGCGCCACTCCGGCAGCCGCGCCGATCTCCCTGGCCTGCTCCACAGCGGTCAGCGCCTGGCCGTGGAACCCCAGGTAGGAGTAGGCCATGGCGAGGTCGTGCCAGCCCCAGGCGGTCTCCGAGTCACGCTCCGGGACGGCGGCCAGCGCACGGGCCGCCTGCACCAGGTGGGTCACCCCACGGTCCAGGTTGCTCTGCAGGTGGGCGCCGAGCGCGGCGAAGGCGTGCATCTGCCCGCGCAGGTAGGGATCGGGCACCTCACGGACCGCCTCCGCGGCGGCGGCCATCGCGGCGGCCAGCTCGCCGATGCGGCCCAGGTTGATCAGTGCGCCGAAACGCTGGACCAGCGCGTACGCCCGGGTGGCCGGATCCGAGGCGGAGGCGAGCACCCGGTCCAGGATCGGCAGAGCCGTCGCCGACTGCCCGTTCTGCTGGAGCTGACCCGCGTGGCGCAGCTCATCGACGTGTTCCGCGAGCTGGTCCAACCAACTCACCAGGCGCCTCCCACGGCATCGGCGGGTCGCCGGCGGGCCCGCGTGCGCGACGTCCCATGATTATGCCGTGACACCGCGACACGAACACCCCCGCGAAGGCACGGATCGGGCTCGCTTGGCGCCGGAGCTGGCAGCGGCCGCCGCCGATCTGGCGCGGGCCGGGGTGGCGTCGCCGCGGGTCGATGCCGAGCTGCTCGTCGCGCACGTGCTCGGGGTGCCCCGGGGCCGGCTGCTGCTGATCGACGCGATCCGGCCCGAGGAGCTGGCCCGCTTCCGGGAGCTGGTCGAGCGGCGGGCCGGGCGGGTCCCGCTGCAGCACCTGCTGGGCACCGCGGCGTTCCGGCACGTGGAGCCGGCCGTCGGCGACGGGGTCTTCGTGCCCCGGCCGGAGACCGAGCTGCTGGCCGGGTGGGGCATCGAGCGGACCGGGCCGGGAGCGCTCGTGGTCGACCTGTGCAGCGGCAGCGGCGCCATCGCGATCGCGATCGCCGACGAGACCGGTGCCGAGCGGGTGATCGCCGTGGAGCGGTCCGCGGCGGCGCTGGCCTGGCTGCGCCGCAACACGTCGGCCTACCCGGTGGTGGAGGTGGTGGCCGGGGACGTCACCGATCCCGGGTTGCTGTCCGATCTGCACGGCCGGGTCGACGTGCTGCTGTGCAATCCGCCGTACGTGCCGGACGGCACCGCGGTCCCGCCGGAGGTCGCCGGCCACGACCCGGCCGAGGCGGTCTTCGGCGGCCCGGACGGCCTCGACGTGATCCGGCCGGTGATCGCGCTGGCCGGCGCGCTGCTCAAACCGGGCGGATCAGTCGGCATCGAGCACGACGACGTGCACGGCGAGGCGGTTCCGGAGCTGCTCCGGGCGGACGGCCGGTTCATCGAGGTGACCGCCCACGACGACCTCACCGGCCGCCCGCGCTACGCGACCGCCCGCCGCCGGTGGGACAGCGCGTAGCCGCATGGCACACTGCATCTCGTGATGCTCTACGACTGCGCCACCGTCGCGGACCGGGACCGCGGCGTCGCCGCCGCTGTCGAGGCGGCCAAGAGCGGCGAGCTCGTGGTCTTCCCCACCGACACGGTGTATGGGGTGGGCGCCGACGCGTTCGCCACGCACGCGATCACCCAGCTGCACCATGCCCGTGGCTCGGACCGCCGGGTGCCGCCGCCGGTCCTGGTCGGATCCCGGCACACCCTGGACGGGCTGGTCTACTCGCTGCCCCGGGCGGCCCGCGAGCTGGCCGACGCGTTCTGGCCCGGCGCGCTGACCATCATCGTGGAGCACTCGCCCAGCCTGCAGTGGGATCTCGGCGACACCGGCGGGCAGGTGGCCGTCCGCATGCCGCTGCACCCGGTGGCGCTGGAGGTGCTGCGCGAGGTCGGCCCGATGGCCGTGACCACCGCCAACAAGCTCGGCTCCCCGGCCCCGCTCACCGCCGACGACGCCCGCGACCAGCTGGAGTATGCGGTGCGCGTCTACCTGGAGGCCGGGCGCGCCGCCGACCCGGCGCCCAGCACGATCGTCGACGTCACCGGCGACGTCCCCCGCATTCTCCGGGCCGGCGCGATCCCGCTCGAGAAACTCCGTGACGTGGTCCCGGACATCGTCGATGGGCAGGACTGAGTTGGCTCCGTTCACTGTTCTGCACGTCTGCATGGGCAACATCTGCCGGTCCCCGATGGCCGAGCGGCTGCTGGCCCGGGCCGTCCGGGAGCGGGCCGGCGACGCCGACGGCGCCCAGCTGCTGCGCAGTGTCAGCGCCGGCACCGGCGGCTGGCACGAGGGCGAGGAGATGAACCCACCGGCCGCCCGGCTGGTCCGCGCCCGCCGTGGCTCCGACGAGAATTTCCTGGCCCGCAAGCTGCGCGGTGACTTCATCGACGAGGCCGACCTGATCCTCACGGCCACCGCCGATCAGTACGACTACGTGGTGGCGCTGCGTCCCGACGCCGCCGCCCGCACGTTCGTGCTCGGCGAGTTCGGCCGGCTGCTCGGCGCCGTCGACACCGCGGCGCTGCCGCCCGCCGAGCCGAAACCGGAGGCGGTGCACACCCGAGGCGCCGCGATCGTCGAGGCGGTGGCCCGGTTGCGCGGGACCGAGGTGTCCCAGCCCGGCGACGATCTCGACGACCCGTGGGGCCGCGGCGACCAGACGTTCCAGCGCGTGGCGGACGAGATCGAGGACACCACGATGCCGCTCGCCGCGCTGCTCCTGCCGTGACTCTGTCCTCGATCGCCCGTCCCGACGCCGAGGGACTGCGCCGGGCCGTGGAGATCCTGCGCGCCGAGTCGGTGGTGGCCTTCCCCACCGAGACGGTCTACGGCCTGGGCGCGGACGCCTTCTCCGCGAAGGCGGTCGGCGAGATCTACCGGCTGAAGCAGCGGCCCAGCTGGAACCCGTTGATCGTGCACGTGGCCGACGTGACGGCGGCCCGCGCGCTGGCCGAGGTCTGGCCCGCCACCGCCGACGATCTCGCGGCCCGTTTCTGGCCCGGGCCGCTGACCCTCGTCGTCCGGCGGGCCCGGCACCTGCCCGGCATCGACACGGTGGCCATTCGCGTACCCGCCCATCCGGTCGCCCTGGACCTGCTGAAAGCCTCCGGCCTGCCGCTCGCCGCGCCCAGCGCGAACCGCTCCGAGAGCATCTCGCCGACCACCGCCGAGCACGTGGTCCGCAGCCTGCCGGACGTGCCGCTGGTGCTGGACGGTGGTCCCTGCTCGTGGGGCATCGAGTCGACGGTCCTCGACGTGACCGGCGACGTGCCGCGGCTGCTGCGGCCGGGCGCGCTCGGCTTGCGGGCGCTGCGGGACGCGGCCGGCCCGATCGCGCTGCCCGATGCCGAGACCGCGGACGGCGAGGCCCGGCCGTCACCCGGGATGAGCCGGCGGCACTACGCCCCGCGCGCGAAGGTCGTTCTCTGCAAGGACGTGCGAGACGTGGAACGGTCCGCTCTGGCCGGGCCGGTCGGGATTCTGGCGTACGAGGGCGGTGACGCCGCCGAGATCCTCCCGTCCGACCCGCGTGGTTACGCCGCCGACCTGTATGCCGCGCTGCACCGCCTGGACGACGCCGGGTTCGCGACGATCCTCGTCCAGGAGCCGCCGCAGACCGAGGACTGGCTGGCCGTCCGCGACCGGCTGTCCCGCGCTGCGGCCTGACGTCTCCGCCCGGCCGCCCGCGACCGTCCGTCACCCGCCGCCGGACGCCTCCGCGGTCCGGGTGATGTTGCGGGCCATCCCGTTGAAGACGACGCCGTGGAAGGGCAGCACCGACGCCCAGTAGAGGTGGCCGCCCAGCCCGCGGGGCAGGAACACCGCCCGCTGCCGGTAGACGCTGCCGCCGTTGCCGTCCGGTTCGGCGCGCATCTCCAGCCAGGCCCGGCCGGGCACCCGCATCTCGGCCCGCAGGCGCAGCAGCGTGCCCGGCTCGATCTCCTCGACCCGCCACCAGTCGAGCGCCTCGCCGACCCGCAGGTGTTGCGCGTCGCGGCGACCCCGGCGCAGGCCGACCCCGCCGGCCAGCCGGTCCAGCCAGCCACGCACCGACCAGGCCAGCGGGAACGAGTACCAGCCGTTCTCCCCGCCGACGCCCTCGATGACCCGCCACAGGTCACCGGCGCTCGCGTGCACCGGACGGGACCGCTCGTCGACGTAGACACTGCCGCCGGACCAGTCCGGGTCGCTGGGCAGCGGCTCCGCCGACGGGTTCAGGCCGGACGCGGTGGACCAGCGGGTCTCCACGTCGGCGTCCCGGATCTTGCCGAGGGCCAGGCGTACCGCCTCGTCGAAGCCGAGCGGCGGGGGACCGGGCAGCAGCTCGGCGATGTCGTTCTCGTGCGCCACCGCCTCGTGGATCAGGCTGGCCACCAGCGGCCGGGCGATGCTGTTCGGCACCGGGGTGATCAGTCCGACCCAGTGCGCGGAGAGCCACGGGCTGAGCGGGCGGAGCGGCACGATGACCCGGCGGGGGAGTCCGGCCACCCGGGCGTACCCCTGCATCATCTGGGTGTAGGTCAGCACGTCGGCGCCGCCGATGTCGAAGCCGCGGCTCACCTCAGGCGGCAGTCCGGCCGCGCCGATCAGGTAACGCAGCACGTCCCGTACCGCGATGGGCTGGATCCTGTTCTTGACCCACCGCGGGGTGACCATGACCGGAAGGCGCTCGGTGAGATACCGCAGCATCTCGAAGGACGCCGAGCCGGAACCGATGATCACCGGGGCGCGCAGCACCACCGTCGGCACGCCGCTGTCCAGCAGGATCCGGGCCACCTCGGCCCGGGAGCGCAGGTGGGCCGAGGGTCGCTCGTGGGCGGGCGGCTCCGGGCCGCCGAGATAGATGATGCGGCGTACGCCCGCCGCGCGCGCCGCCGCCGCGAAGTTCTCCGCCGCCTCCCGGTCGAGCCGTTCGAAGTCCGGCCGTCCCAGCGAGTGCATCAGGAAGTACGCCACGTCGACGCCCTCGAACGCGGCCGGCAGGGTCTCCGGGCGGGAGAGATCGGCCTCGACGATCTCGGTCCGCCCGGCCCACGGCACGTCCCGCAGCCGCCCGGCGCTGCGTGCCAGGCATCGCACCTCGTGTCCCGCTTCGAGAAGTCTGGGGGCCAGCCGCCCCCCGATGTAGCCGGTCGCACCGGTCACCAAGCACCGCATAACTGCAGACTGTGCCCACGAACCGGGGGTCACAAGCCATATGCTCGGTTCCGGAAGGCTCCTCGATCTCGGGAGGCCAGCGTGGGCACCTTCTGGGGGCCGGACTTCGCGATGCTCGAACGCGAGGATCCGGAGATCGCGTCCGTGCTCCTCGACGAGGTGGCACGCCAGCGGGACACGCTCCAGCTGATCGCGAGCGAGAGCTTCACCTCACCGGCGGTCCTGACGGCGCTCGGGTCGACGCTGGCCAACAAGTATGCCGAGGGCTATCCGGGGCAGCGCTACTACGGCGGGTGCGCGCACGTGGACCGGGCCGAGGCGCTGGCCGTGCAGCGGGCGCAGGACCTGTTCGGCGCCGAGCACGTCAACGTTCAGCCGCACTCCGGGGCGTGCGCCAACCTGGCCGCCTACGCCGCGCTGGCCGAGCCCGGCGACGTGGTGCTGGCGATGGGCCTGCCGCACGGCGGACACCTGACGCACGGCAGCCGGGCGAACTTCTCCGGCAAGTGGTTCCACCCGATCGCCTACCGTGTCACCCCGGACACCGAGCTGATCGACCACGACGAGGTACGTGATCTCGCGCTGGCCCACCGTCCGAAACTGATCATTTGCGGCGCCACCTCGTACCCCCGGCTGATCGATTTTGAGCGCTTCCGGCAGATCGCCGACGAGGTGGGCGCCTACCTCATGGTCGACGCGGCGCACTTCATCGGCCTGGTGGCCGGGCGGGCGGTGCCGTCGCCGGTGCCGTATGCCGACGTGGTCACCGGCACCACCCACAAGGCACTGCGCGGCCCCCGCGGCGGCATGATCATTTGTCGGTCCGAACTGGCCCAGCGGATCGACAAGGCGGTCTTCCCGTTCGCCCAGGGCGGCCCGATGATGCACGCGATCGCGGCGAAGGCGGTGGCCTTCCGGGAGGCCGGGACCCCGGAGTTCCGCGGCTACGCCAACCAGACGGTGCGCAACGCCCGGGCGCTCACCGCCGGCCTGGCGGCGGAGGGGCTGCGGCCGGTCACCGGCGGCACCGACAACCATCTCGCGGTGCTCGATCTGCGCGAGGTGGGCGTGACCGGCCGGGAGGCCGAGGCGCGTTGCGCGCGGGCGGGCATCGCCCTCAACAAGAACCCGGTGCCGTACGACCCGGAGCGTCCCGCGGTGGCGTCCGGCATCCGGGTGGGCACGCCCAGCGTCACCTCGCAGGGGATGCGGGAGAGCGAGATGCGGCAGATCGCCGGGCTGATCAGCCGGGTGGTGTGCGACGGGGTGGACACCACAGCGGGCGAGACGGTGATCCGCGACGCGGCGGCCGAGGTCGCCCAGATGGTCGGCGGCTTCCCGCCGTATCCGCTCGCCGCGGAATTGCCGGTCGATTCCGCGTTCGCGCGCTGAATCGGGCGCGGGCGAATTCCCGGGAAGATTTCCGGGAACGCCGCCTTAACGAGCCTTAACCGGCGGTGGATTGATTCGCGGGGTGATCCGGGCGCGGTGATAGCGTGGCGCGCTGCGGAGCGTCGTGGCTCGCTCCGGGTTTTCTTCTCTGGGGGTTGTGGTGAGTCAGGTGCCGACCGAGGAACGTCCGGCCCCGCCGGAGAATCCGGGGTGGCGGATCGAGCATCTGCCGCTGCTCTCCGCGGTCTCCATGGCGCTGCTGCTCTGTGCCGGTTCGGCGGGCTTCCTGGCCGGCGGCCCGGACGCGGCCGTGGGCGCGGCGGCCGGAGTGCTGATCGTGACTCTCAGCTACACGATGTCGACCCTGGTCATCGCTTGGGCGGACACCGTCCGGCCGGCTTTGCTGATGCCCCTCGGGATGCTGACTTATGTGGTGAAATATTCCTTGTTGGGAGTCATCCTGGCGATCGGCGTCACCATCAAGTGGCCCGGCTGGGTCGCCCTCGGCTGGGGCATCGTCGCCGCCGTCGTGGTCTGGACCGGAGTCCAGGCCTGGTGGGTGCACCGTCGCGTGGTCCGCAAAGTGATCTAGAGCACCTCATTTGTCCTGGTCAAGGCTGTGAGAACCGGGCAAGCCACCACTATCCGGTGACCTTCTCGCCCGTGCCGTGTTCCGATTTGGCGCGACAGGAGTACCGTGTCCAGTCAGTTGCGAGACCCCTGACGCCTGGACGACTACGGTTGTGCGGGGGGTCCCGCTTAGCTTCGTGTTTCCTGCTGATATCGTTCGGGCCGTCATGACCGGCCAGAAACCTCCCCCCGAATCTCGCGGTGACGACGGTTCGAACCCGCCTCCTGACTCAGGTGCGGGCATGACCGCACTGTCGTATCTCATCGCGGGCATTCTGTCCTGGGGTGGGATCGGCTGGCTTGTCGACCACTTCGTCGGAACCACGGGCATTTTCGCCGGCATCGGCGCTGTTCTCGGGGTCGCCGGTGGTGTGTACCTCATCGTGCGCCGACTCGGTGCCTGACAGGAAAGGGCTACGGTGACCGGTCAGTCGATCGTCCTCGCAGCGGATGTTCCGTTCCCGCCGAGCGTCGAGGACTTCTACCTGCCCAGCATCTACCCGTGGGGGCAGCACGACCTCTGGTTCACCAAGATCACCGTGCTGGTCTGGGTGGCGGTCGCGGCGATCATCGTCTTTTTCCTGATGTCGTACCGGAAGCCGCAGCTGGTGCCGACGAAGAAGCAGTGGCTCGCCGAGAGCATCTACGGCTTCGTGCGCAACAACATCGCGGTCGACATGATCGGCCCGCAGGGCGTGCGCTTCGCGCCGTACCTGACCACGCTCTTCATGTTCATCCTGGTGAACAACTTCTTCGGCATCCTGCCGCTGGTGCAGCTCTCGCCGATGTCGCACATCGCGTTCCCGGCGGTGCTCGCGGCGATCACCTACGTGATGTTCATCTGGGTCGGCATCAAGAAGCACGGCATCGCGTATTTCGTGCACGCCGTCAAGCCGAACGCTCCGGTCGGCATCCTGCCGCTGCTGATCCCGATCGAGATCTTCTCGAACTTCCTCGTGCGGCCCTTCTCGCTGGCGGTTCGTCTCTTCGCCAACATGTTCGCGGGCCACATGCTGCTGCTCGTGTTCACGCTCGGCGGCTTCGCGATGATCAACGCGAACGCTCTCCTGGCACCGATCTCGCTGCTGTCCTGGGTGCTCACCATCGCGCTCACCTTCCTCGAGTTCATGGTGATCTGCCTGCAGGCCTACGTCTTCACGGTGCTGACCGCGAGCTACGTGCAGGGCTCGCTCGCCGACGAGCACTGAGCAATACCTGATCTCCTAGCAACACCCCGTTTGTCGTCCCGCGTGACAGCCACGCGAGATTCCAGGAGGAACTGAGAAATGACTCTCGCCGAAGTTTTCGGTAGCACCGCTGCCATCGGTTACGGTCTCGCTGCCATCGGCCCCGGCGTCGGTGTCGGTCTGGTCTTCTCGGCCTACATCCAGTCGACCGCCCGTCAGCCGGAGTCGTCCCGTCTGACCCTCCCGTTCGTCTGGATCGGCTTCGCCGTCATCGAGGCGCTCGCGCTCCTCGGCATCGCGTTCGGTTTCATCTGGCAGGGCACCGGGCTCTGATCTAGACCTCGACTAGGAGGTTCCCATGATCGACCTTTACCTGGCCGCGGCAGAGGGCGCCGAGCCGCACAACCCGATCATCCCGCTCTGGCAGGAGATCGTCGTCGGCTCGGTCGCTTTCGCGGTGCTCTGCTTCGTGCTGATCAAGTTCGTCTTCCCGCAGATGGAGAAGACGTTCCAGGCACGGGTGGACGCCATCGAGGGTGGCCTCAAGCGCGCCGAGACCGCCCAGGCCGAAGCGAACCAACTGCTCGAGCAGTACAAGACGCAGCTCGCCGAGGCCCGGACCGAGGCCGCTCGCATCCGCGACGAGGCCCGGGCCGACGCCGAGGGCATCCGTCAGGACGTGCTGGCCAAGGCTCGCGAGGAGTCGGACCGCATCATCGCGGCCGGCAACGAGCAGCTCGCCGCCCAGCGTGAGTCCATCGTGCGGGAGCTCCGTTCCGAGGTCGGCACGCTGGCGGTCGACCTGGCCGGCAAGATCGTCGGCGAGGCTCTCGCTGACGAAGCCCGTACCCGTGGCACTGTCGAGCGGTTCATCAACGACCTCGACTCGGCCGGGCGGCGCTGATGACGTCGAGCGTAAGCCGCGAGGCCTACGGCGAGGCGTCGGAACAGCTCGCCGCGAACACCACCGCGGCCACGGCCCCGCAGCTGGCGACGGTTGCCGACGAGATCCTGTCGGTGGCCGGCCTGCTGCGGGCCCAGCCCCGGCTGCGCCGTGCGCTGACCGACCCGTCCCGGCCCGGCTCCGACCGTGCCGGGCTGCTGAAGTCGCTGCTCTCGGGCAAGATCTCCGAGGTCGCGGTGAACGCGGTGGCCGCTCTGGTGGCCGGCCGCTTCTCGCGCCCGACCGAGCTGCTCGACGCCACCGAGCGGCTGGGCGTCGACGCCCTGCTCGCCTCGGCGGAGCGGGACGGCAAGCTCGGCGACGTCGAGGACGAGCTGTTCCGGTTCAGCCAGATCGTCTCGGGCGACTCCGCCCTGGCCGTCACGCTGAGTGACGCGGGTGCTCCGGTCGAGCGCCGCGTTAAGCTGGTTCAGGACTTGCTCAAGGGCAAGGTGCACGTGGCCACCGGCCGCCTCGTCGAGGTGGCGCTGACCGGCTTCGGTGGCCGCGGCTTCGAGGCTTCGCTGACCCGGCTGGTCGAGGCGACCGCCGCGAAGCGGGACCGCGAGGTGGCGTATGTGACGGTGGCGAAGCCGCTCACCGATGCCGAGGAGCAGTCCCTGGCCGCGAAGCTGTCGACCGTCTACGGCCGTCAGGTGTCGCTGAAGGTGGACGTGCAGCCCGCCGTTCTCGGTGGTGTCAGCGTCCGGGTCGGTTCCGACCTCTACGACGGCACGGTTCTGCGCAAGCTGAACGCAGCCAAGCAGGCGTTCGCTAAATAGTCTTTTCCCCTCGATTCCGATCGAGAAGCCCCCTCGGCGGCGGTGACGTCCCGAGCTAGACAGAGAAGGCAGAGGATGGCCGAGCTGACCATCTCCTCGGACGAGATCCGGGGGGCGCTAGAGCGCTACGTCTCGTCCGCTACGACCGACCTCACCCGTGAAGAGGTCGGCATCGTCTCCGACGCGGGCGACGGCATCGCGCATGTCGAGGGTCTTCCCTCGGTGATGGCGAACGAGTTGCTCGAGTTCGCCGACGGCACCCTGGGTGTCGCGTCGAACCTCGACGTCCGTGAGATCGGCGCCGTGATCCTGGGTGACTACGCGAACATCGAGGAGGGCCAGCCGGTCAAGCGCACCGGCCGCGTCCTCTCGGTCCCGGTGGGCGACGCCTTCCTGGGCCGCGTGGTCGACGCCCTGGGCAAGCCGATCGACGGTCTCGGTGAGATCCCGAACGAAGGCTTCCGCGAGCTCGAGCTGCAGGCGCCGAACGTGATGGCGCGGCAGCCGGTGAAGCAGCCGCTGCAGACCGGCATCAAGGCGATCGACGCCATGACGCCGATCGGCCGTGGCCAGCGCCAGCTGATCATCGGCGACCGTAAGACCGGCAAGACCACGGTCGCGATCGACACGATCATCAACCAGAAGGCGAACTGGGACTCCGGCGACCCGGAGAAGCAGGTCCGCTGCATCTACGTGGCGATCGGCCAGAAGGCCTCCACCGTCGCCAGCATCCGGGGCACCCTGGAGGCGCAGGGCGCGCTGCAGTACACGACCATCGTGTCGGCGCCGGCGTCCGACCCGGCCGGCTTCAAGTACATCGCCCCGTACACCGGCTCGTCCATCGGACAGCACTGGATGTACAACGGCAAGCACGTCCTGATCGTCTTCGACGACCTGACGAAGCAGGCCGAGGCCTACCGTGCCGTGTCGCTGCTGCTGCGCCGCCCGCCGGGCCGTGAGGCGTACCCGGGTGACGTCTTCTACCTGCACTCCCGCCTGCTGGAGCGCTGCGCCAAGCTCTCCAACGAGCTGGGTGGCGGCTCGATGACCGGTCTGCCGATCATCGAGACCAAGGCCAACGACATCTCGGCCTTCATCCCGACCAACGTGATCTCGATCACCGACGGTCAGATCTTCCTCGAGACCGACCTGTTCGCCTCGGGTGTGCGTCCCGCCATCAACGTCGGCACCTCGGTGTCCCGCGTGGGTGGTTCGGCGCAGGTCAAGGCGATGCGTACGGTTTCCGGCCGGCTCCGCCTCGACCTGGCCCAGTTCCGTGAGCTGGAGGCCTTCTCGGCCTTCGCCTCCGACCTGGACCGCGCGTCGCGTGCCCAGCTCGAGAAGGGCGTCCGCCTGGTCGAGCTGCTGAAGCAGCCGCAGTACTCGCCGTACTCGACCGTCGACCAGGTCATCTCGATCTGGGCCGGCACCACGGGGCAGCTCGACGACGTCGCCGTCAACGACGTGCGCCGCTTCGAGCAGGAGTTCCTGCAGTGGTTCAAGCAGCACAACAGCGACGTCTACACGGCGATCGAGTCGACCAACCTGCTGAGCGACGACAACATCGAGAGCCTCAAGGCCGGTGTGGTCGAGTTCAAGAAGGTCTTCCAGGGCGGCTCCACCGAGAGCGGTAGCTAGGCATGGCCGGTCAGGTACAGGCGCTGCGGCGGCGCATCCGGACCGTCAAGTCGACGAAGAAGATCGCCAAGGCGCAGGAGCTGGTCGCCACCAGCCGTATCGCCAAGGCGCAGGAGCGGGTGAACGCCTCCCGGCCGTACTCGGTGGCGATCACCAAGGTGCTGGGTGCCCTGGCATCGAACGCTTCGGTCGACAATCCGCTGCTGGTCGCGCGTGAGCGCGTCCAGCGGGCGGGTGTCCTGCTGATCACCAGTGACCGGGGCCTGGCCGGCGCCTACAACGCCAACGCCATCCGCACCGCCGAGCAGCTGATCGCTCAGCTGAAGTCGGAGGGCAAGGACGTGGCGTTGTACATCGTGGGCCGGAAGGGCGTCGGGTACTACAAGTTCCGCAACCGGCCGGTGGCCGCGAGCTGGACCGGGTTCTCCGAGCGCCCCTCGTTCGCCGACGCCAAGCGCATCGGTGACGCGTTGATCGAGGGCTTCGGCGCCGGTTCCGCGACGGAGGGGACGTTCGGGCCGGAGGGCATCGCGGGTGTGGACGAGCTTCACATCGTGAGCACCGAGTTCAAGTCCCTGATGACGCAGAGCGCCAACGCGAAGCCTCTCGCGCCGGTGCAGGTCGAGGAGCAGCAGGAGGAGAAGTCCTCCGAGCCGCGTGCGGCGTACGAGTTCGAGCCGGACGCCGACGAGCTGCTCGACGCGCTTCTGCCGAAGTACCTCAACACGCGTATCTACGCGGCGTTGCTGGACTCGGCGGCCAGTGAGTCGGCCTCGCGCCGGCGGGCGATGAAGAGCGCGTCGGACAACGCCGACGACCTGCTCAAGCGGTACACGCGCGAGATGAACTCCGCGCGGCAGGCTGCGATCACCCAGGAAATCAGTGAGATCGTCGGCGGCGCCAACGCGCTGGCCGCGGCGGGAAGTGATGTGTGATGACTGCTGTAGCTGAGCCCACCAAGGCGGAGACCGCTGTCGGCCGCGTCGTCCGGGTCATCGGCCCGGTCGTCGACGTCGAGTTTCCCCGTGACTCCATGCCCGCGATCTTCAACGCGCTGCACGTTGAGGTCACCCTCTCCGAGGGCACCAAGAAGCTGACCATGGAGGTCGCCCAGCACCTGGGTGACAACCTGCTCCGCGCCATCTCGATGCAGCCGACCGACGGCCTGGTCCGGGGCTCCGCGGTCACCGACACCGGCGCGCCGATCTCGGTGCCCGTCGGTGACGTGACCAAGGGCCACGTGTTCAACGCCCTCGGCGAGGTGCTCAACGTCGACCCGTCGACGCTGGACATCCAGGAGCGCTGGGCGATCCACCGCAAGCCCCCGGCGTTCGCCGACCTCGAGCCGAAGACCGAGATGCTGGAGACCGGCATCAAGGTGCTCGATCTGCTCGCGCCGTACGTGCGTGGTGGCAAGATCGGCCTGTTCGGTGGCGCGGGCGTGGGCAAGACCGTGCTCATCCAGGAGATGATCATCCGGGTCGCCCGTAACTTCGGTGGCACCTCGGTGTTCGCCGGCGTCGGCGAGCGCACCCGTGAGGGCAACGACCTCATCCTGGAGATGGACGAGGGTGGCGTTCTGGACAAGACCGCGCTGGTCTTCGGCCAGATGGACGAGCCGCCGGGCACCCGTCTGCGGGTCGCCCTGACCGCTCTGACCATGGCGGAGTACTTCCGTGACGTCCAGAACCAGGAGGTGCTGCTCTTCATCGACAACATCTTCCGGTTCACCCAGGCCGGTTCCGAGGTCTCCACCCTGCTCGGCCGTATGCCGTCGGCCGTGGGTTACCAGCCCACCCTGGCCGACGAGATGGGCGAGCTGCAGGAGCGGATCACCTCGGTCCGGGGCAAGGCGATCACCTCGCTGCAGGCGATCTACGTGCCCGCCGACGACTACACCGACCCGGCGCCGGCCACCACCTTCGCCCACCTGGACGCGACCACCAACCTCGAGCGGTCGATCTCCGACAAGGGCATCTACCCCGCCGTGGACCCGCTGGCCTCCAGCTCGCGGATCCTGGCGCCCGAGTTCGTCGGCGCCGAGCACTACACGGTGGCCCGTGAGGTCCAGCGGATCCTCCAGAAGTACAAGGACCTGCAGGACATCATCGCCATCCTCGGTATGGACGAGCTGTCCGAGGAGGACAAGGTCACGGTGCAGCGGGCCCGCCGCATCGAGCGGTTCCTGTCGCAGAACACCTACGCGGCGGAGCAGTTCACCGGCGTCCCCGGCTCGACGGTCCCGCTGAAGGAGACCATCGAGGCGTTCAAGAAGATCGCCGAGGGTGAGTACGACAACTACCCGGAGCAGGCCTTCTTCATGTGCGGTGGCCTCGAGGACCTCGAGAAGAACGCGCACGAGCTGATGAAGGGCTGACGATACGTCGGTTCTTCGCCAGAGCCGCGCCGGTGGACACCGGCGCGGCTCTCGCGTTCCCGGGGTACCCCTGCAACGGCATTTATGCAGCTCAACGCGGGTATGCTGGCCCTGTGCCACAGTCGTCGAGGAAGCGCCGGGCACCCATGTGGGCGAGGCTCTGTGCCGGCTTCGGGTGCGTGCTCATGGTCAGCAGCGGCGGTGTTCTGGTCACCGGCCAGGCCCTCGTCGCGCGATACACGGGCCAGATCGACGCCGGCGGCAGCCTGATCGGCGACCCGGCGTCCGGCGCGCGCCGCGACGACGCCGGCATCAAGGGCCCGCTCAACATCCTGCTCGCCGGCATCGACCCGCGTGACGCCTCGCAGGCCCCCCGCTCCGACTCGATCATCGTGGCGCACGTGCCGGCGTCGATGGATCAGGTCTTCCTCTTCTCCATCCCCCGCGACCTGTATGTGCAGATCCCGGCGTTCTCCCCGACCGGATTCCTCGGCACCACCGCGAAGATCAACTCAGCGATGTCGTTCGGCAGCGACGTCGGCAACGGCACGCACGACGTCGCACAGGGCTTCCAGCTGCTCGCCAGCACCGTCAGCGCCTTCACCGGCATCAACGGCTTCGACGCCGGGGCGATCATCAACTTCGGCGGGTTCAAGAAGATCGTCGACGCCATGGGTGGCGTCACCATGACGATCGACCAGAACGTGCGGTCCGAGCACCTCCAGCCGGACGGCACACCCCGTCCCAAGAGCGCGGGCTGCGCCGGTGGGGGCTGCGACCATCCGTACATCGGGCCGCAGAAGGTCTACAAGAAGGGCACCTACCACCTGCAGGCGTGGGAGGCGCTCGACTACGTCCGCCAGCGGTACGGGCTGCCCAACGGCGACTACGACCGGCAGCGGCACCAGCAGCAGTTCATCAAGGCCATGGCCGAGCAGGCGATGAGCCGCGACGTGGTGACCGACCCCGCCAAGCTGCTCGCCGTCCTCGACGCCGCCGGTGACTCGCTGACCTTCGACGGTGGCGGTGACAGCGTCATCGACTGGGGGCTCGCGCTCAAGGGCATCAACACCGCCGACATGACGCTGATCAAGCTGCCCGGCGGAGGGCTCTTCCAGAACGGCGCCTACCTCGGGGAACAGCTGGACCCGTCGGTCACGCGGTTCTTCCAGGCCGTCGCGGAGGACCGGATCGCGCCGTTCCTGCTCGACAACCCGACCTACGTCGCCCACGACGGGTGAGGCGGTACCCCCGTTACCACGCCGGCGTTCCGCGCCGACTAGACTTCACCCCATCGGTTCGTAGCATCTGAGGGGAAACAGCGTGGCCAACCAGCTGCACGTCGAGGTCGTCGCCGTCGAGGAGAAGGTCTGGGTCGGAGAGGCCGAGATGCTCGTCGCGCGGACCACCGAGGGTGAGATCGGTGTGCTCCCGGGTCACGCGCCGCTGCTCGGCCTGCTCAAGGAGCCGTCCCAGGTGCGGGTCAAGCTCGCTGGGGGCGACCAGCTGACCTACGACGTGGCCGGTGGGTTCCTGTCCATCGACGCCAACGGCGTGACCGTTCTCGCCGAGAGCGCGACGCCCGCCACGCCCGAGTCCCACTGACACCGGCGATGCGGATTCTGGAAATCGTCGGAATCTGCGTCGTCGCGCTGCTCGCGCTCCTCTTCGCGATCTTCTTCCGCCGCCGGCTTCTCATGCTCGGCGGCGGAACCATTCGCCTGCAGGTGCACATCAATACGATCGTCCCCGGCCGTGGCTGGTCGCCCGGCCTGGGCCAGTTCGTCGGTGACGAGCTCCGGTTCCACCGCATGTTCAGCCTCGCCATCCGGCCCAAGCGCGTCCTCGACCGTCGGTTCCTCACGGTGGAGGAGCGACGCCTGCCCGCCGGGCCCGAGCGGCTCGCCATGCCCGGGCACTGGGTGGTCCTCCGCTGCCGGACCGCTGATTCCGAGATCGAGATCGCGATGGCCGACACCACGGTCACCGGCTTCCTCTCCTGGCTCGAGGCCGGCCCGCCCCGCGACCCCGGCAGCCTTCGCGGCCGCCCGGTTTTCGGCCCCCGCCCCATCGAGGGCTGAGGCGGCCTCTGCGAGGGCTGAGGCGGCCTCTGCGAGGGCTGAGGCGGCCTCTGCGAGGGCTGAGGCGGCCGTTTCGCGGGCTGAGGCGGCCTCTGCGAGGGCTGAGGCGGCCGTTTCGCGGGCTGAGGCGGCCTCTGCGAGGGCTGACCACGCCTTTGTCGAGGGGCTGGCCCGGTCCCTTCGAACGCTGATCCGGTCCCTTCGAGGGCTGATTTCGCCGCTTCAGCTGTCGGTGCCGGGTTGTGGCCGCCTGTCGTGGATTGGCCGTCGCCCGTGGCCGGCCGGTTTCGTACCGTCGGCCTATGCGGATCAGAATCGTCGACGCCTTCACCGACCGTCCGTTCGCCGGGAACCCCGCCGGAGTGGTGGTCCTGGAGGGCGACGCGTACCCCTCCGACGAGTGGATGCTCCAGGTGGCCGCCGAGGTCAAGCACGCTGAGACGGCGTTCGTGCGCCGGCTGCCCGACGGGTCGGAGACCGGCTGGGCGCTGCGCTGGTTCACCCCGGCCGTCGAGGTGGCGCTCTGCGGGCACGCCACGCTCGCCACCACGCACGTGCTGCACCGGGCCGGGCTCATCGAGGGGCGGGCCACCTACGGGACGCTCAGCGGCGTGCTGACCGCCTCCGTCGCCGCCGACGGGCTGATCACCCTCGACTTCCCGACCGCGCCGCTCAGCCCGATCGACGCCGACCCGGAACTCGTGGCGGCGCTCGGCATCGACCCCCGGACCGTGCTGCACACCGGGCCCAACACCGACGACCTGCTCTTCGAGGTGGCCGACGAGAAGACCGTCCGGGCCCTCGAACCCGATCTGCGTACGGTTGCCCGGCTCACCCGGCGAGGAGTCATCGTCACCGCGGCCGCCGCCGGCCCGGCGTCCGGCTACGACTTCGTCTCCCGCTTCTTCGCGCCGGCCGTGGGGGTCGACGAGGATCCGGTCACGGGTAGCGCCCACACGGCGCTCACGCCGTTCTGGGCGGAACGGCTGGGGCGCACCGAACTGACCGGTTATCAGGCGTCGCCGCGGGGCGGGCTGGTCCGCGTCGCCCTGAAGGGCGACCGCACCCACCTGAGCGGCCACGCCGTCACCACCCTCGACGGCACCCTGCTCCCTTGACGAGACCCCGGCCGTCCGCCGCTCCACGGCGGTCAGGGCACACGCCGGTGAGGGACGCACAAGCCCGGCGGGCGCGCCGGCGGCCGGACGGGCCGCTCGCGTCGCGCTGTGGCCACGGGCGGCGTGGGGTGCGGTCGGGTGCGGCCGACGGCGTACCGAAGAGGGCTCTGGAAAGGGGTCAGGTTTCGGCGACCAGCTCGACTTCGTAACCCCACGCATCGGTGAAATAGGCGGCGTAGCAGTCCGGCCCGCCGGCGTGCGGGTACCGGTCGGCGAACAGCGGGGACCAGCCGTGCTCCGGCGCGGCGGCGGCCAGGCGGTCGACGGCGGCCGGCGGCCCGGCGTGGAAGGCCAGGTGGTTGAGGCCGGGCGCCAGGCGGTCGTGGGCCGGGCCGGAGAGGGCGGGGGACTGCTCGAGGACGAGGTACAGGCGGTCGTGCTTCCAGGAGCGGCCGGCCGGCCACTCCTGGAACGGGGTCCAGCCGAGCGCGTCCAGGAGCCAGCCCCACGGCCGGAGGGCGCCCGGCAGGTCGGGAACCCACAACTCGATGTGGTGGATCATCGCTTCCGGTCGCCGCCGGGGACCCAGGTGACGTCGCCGGACGGGTTGGCCACGCGGGACAGGATGAACAGCAGGTCGGAGAGGCGGTTCAGGTATTTGAGCGGCAGCGTGCTCGTCCGGTCCGGCTCCAGCTCGTAGAGGGCCCACGCGGTGCGCTCGGCGCGGCGGGCGACGGTCCGCGCCACGTGCAGCAGCGCCGCGCCGGGGGTGCCGCCCGGGAGGATGAAACTGTCCAGCGCGGCGAGCCCCTCGTTGAACTCGTCGCACCACCCCTCCAGCCTCGTCACATAGTCCTCGGTGATGCGCAACGGCGGGTACGGCGGATCGTCGCTCAGCGGGTTGCCGAGATCGGCGCCCAGGTCGAACAGATCGTTCTGGATGATGCCGAGCACCTGCCGGACGTCGTCGGACAGGTCGCCGAGCGCGATCGCGACGCCCAGCGCGGCGTTGCACTCGTCGGCGTCGGCGTAGGCGGCGATCCGCGGCGCGGTCTTCGGCGCGACCTCGTTGTTGACCAGTCTGGTCTGTCCGCCGTCGCCGGCCCGGGTGTAAATGCGGGTGAGATGCACAGCCATGCGCCCCACCCTACGAGGCGCGGGTGGGCGCGGGACCATACGATGGCCCGCGTGGATGTGATCAGGGTGAAGGGCGGGGCGCGCCTCGCCGGCGACGTCACTGTGGGCGGCGCGAAGAACTCGGCACTCAAGCTGATGGCGGTCGCGCTGCTGGCCGAGGGGCGCAGTGTGGTGTCGAATGTGCCCCGGATCACCGACATAGCCATCATGGCCGAGGTGCTGCGGCGGCTGGGCTGCGATGTCACGCTCGACGGCACCGAGGCGATCATCGACGTGCCCGCCGAGCCGGGCAGCGAGGCCGACTACGACCTGGTGCGGCGGCTGCGCGCGTCGATCTGTGTGCTCGGGCCGCTGCTGGCCCGCCGCGGATACGTGCGGGTGGCTCTGCCCGGCGGCGACATGATCGGGTCGCGTGGTCTCGACATGCACGTGTCCGGCCTGGCCCGGATGGGTGCGGAGATCTCCGGCGAGCACGGGTTCGTGATCGCGTCGGCGCCCGGCGGGCTGCACGGGGCGAAGATCTGGCTGGACTTCCCGAGCGTCGGCGCCACCGAGAACATTCTGATGGCCGCGGTGCTGGCCAAGGGCGTCACGGAGATCGACAACGCGGCCCGGGAGCCGGAGATCGTCGACATCTGCGACATGCTCACCGCGATGGGCGCCCGGATCGAGGGCGCCGGCTCGTCGACGCTGATCGTCGAGGGGGTGGAGTCACTGCGGCCGGTGCGCCACCAGACGATCGGCGACCGGATCGTCGGCGGCACCTGGGCGTTCGCGTCGGTGATGACCCGTGGCGACGTGACAGTGCAGGGGGTGCGGCCCGAGTTCCTGGACATCGCGCTGGACAAGCTGGTCACCGCGGGCGCGACCGTCGAGCCGGGGGACAACCGGTTCCGGGTGCGGATGGACGAGCGGCCACGCGGCGTGGACATCGTGACGCTGCCCTACCCGGGGTTCGCGACCGACCTGCTGCCGATGGCGCTGGGGCTGGCCGCGGTGGCCGAGGGCTCGTCGCTGATCACCGAGAACATCTTCGACGGCCGGTTCATGTTCGTGAACGAGATGGTGCGCCTGGGCGCCGACATCCGGACCGACGGGCACCACGCGGTCGTCAACGGGCGGGACAGGCTGTCCGGGGCGCCGGTCAGGGCCACCGACATCCGGGCCGGGGCGGGCCTGGTCATCGCCGGCCTGTGCGCCGACGGCGTGACCGAGGTCGGCGAGGTGCACCACATCGACCGCGGCTACCCGGACTTCGTCTCCGACCTGGAAAATCTCGGCGTCGAGGTCGAGCGGACCGATGTGCCGGAGCCGACCTTCGACTTCTGAGGGGTCACAGGGAGGCCACCAGCCGGCGGGCCTCCTCCACCTCTTCGGAGAAGACCAGCACACTCACCCGGCCGTCGCGCCGGGTCGCCTTGGTGGCTCGGATGCCCGCGTCGGACAGCAGTCGCCGGATCTCGTCGGCGACCTCGGTCTCGTCGGTGACGGCGGCGGGCCACAGCAGGCCGTAGTCGTCCGGCTCCCCGAAGATCGTCAGACCGTCGGGAGCCGTCTCGGACGTGACGGTGGGTTGCAGGCCCATGCGCCAGAACACGGCGCCGAGGAATCCGACCAGACCGACGGCGATCAGCGGTCCGATGAGGTACCAGCCGTCGCTCGTGGCCATGCGCACAGTCTCGCACCGTAGTGACGCGTCTTCCGGTGATTCGCCCCGATCGAGAGCCGTGCTGAACTTACGTTAAGGAACGCCGCTAAACTGACTGCCTCACACGAAGGAGTGGAACATGGCAGGTCGTCTCGCGGTCATCGGTTCCGGATTGATGGGCTCCGGCATCGCCCAGGTCTCAGCGCAGGCCGGCTGGCAGGTCACCATGCGGGACGTCGACGACGCCTCGCTCAACCGCGGCATGAGCGCGATCAAGGACTCGCTGAGCCGGTTCGCCGCGAAGGGCAAGATCGCCGAGGCCGACGTCGAGGCCACCCTCGCCCGGATCACCCCCACCACCGACCTGGACGCGGCCGCCGACGCCGACGTGGTGGTCGAGGCCATCTTCGAGAAGGTGGAGGCCAAACACGAGGTCTTCAAGGCCCTCGACAAGATCTGCAAGCCCGGCGCGATCCTCGGCACCAACACCTCCGCCATCCCGATCACCCAGATCGCCACCGTCACCAGCCGACCGGAATCGGTCGTCGGCATCCACTTCTTCTCTCCGGTCCCGATGATGAAGCTGGTCGAGCTGGTCCGCGGCTACCAGACCTCCGACGAGACCCTCGCGGCCGCCCGCAACTACGCCGAAGAGGTCGGCAAGACGTGCGTCGAGGTCAAGCGCGACGTCGCCGGGTTCGTCTCCAACCGGCTCTTCTCCGCGATCCTCGTCGAGGCCATCCAGCTCGTCGAGTCCGGCGTCGTCTCCGCCGCCGACCTGGACACCGTCATGAAACTCGGCTTCGGCCACGCGATGGGGCCGCTCGCCACCGTCGACCTCACCGGCCTCGACGTGATGCTCAACGCGACGAGCAACATCTACCGCGACACCGCCGACGAGAAGTTCTTCCCGCCGGAGCTCCTGCAGCGCATGGTCACCGCCGGCGATCTCGGCCGCAAGACCGGCAAAGGCTTCTACAGCTACTGATCCCTTTCGGTCTGCGGTCCTGTCACCGTCGGCCTGCAGCCGTGTCTCCGTTCGGCTGTTGGCCGTGTCGCCGCCAGCCTTTCGGCCTTGTCACCGCCGGCGTAGGCGCCGGGTGCCGCCAGCCTTTTGGCCTTGTCACCGCCGGTGTAGGCGCCGGGTGCCGCTCCTCGGCGCCCGGCGCGGTCCGCCGGTTCTCCCAACCCCGCAGTGGTACGTGCCACCCCTCCCACAACCGCACCACCCCGTCCCCCGCCTCCGGCGGCTACCGCCCGCCACCCCGGTGTCCCGATCCCGGCCACCGAGCCGCCTCGACGTCCTCACCGCGGACAGCGCTCGTGGTCCTGGTCCCCGCGCTCTGGCGCTGAACGCCGTTGCGGGGCGCCCGCCCGCCGGCCCCGCGCAGCCGGCGTCGTATCGCGGCGCTTGTTGGAGCGCCGACCGGCGGCGGGCGCTGTCTCGATGCAGTTTTTGCCGCGCTGGGTGCTGGTTGAGGTGCGTCGGTTGACCGGAAGTGGTCAGCGGGTCGCGGCGAAGGACAGGGACAGCAGGGTGGCGGCCAGCATGCCGCCGAGCAGGGTCAGGCCGATGCCGCCGATGTCCATGCGGGCGCGCATGCGGCTGTGCGTGAGGTAGGCGGCCAGGGGCACGCCCGCCGACGGGGCCACGAGGAAGGTCAGCCAGCCGAGGCCGCGGATCACCGGGCCGCCCCAGAGTGCATTGTCACCGAACGTGACCAGTCCTGCGGCTACC
The DNA here is from genome assembly GCF_900113015.1 of Actinoplanes philippinensis. Taxonomy (GTDB): domain Bacteria; phylum Actinomycetota; class Actinomycetes; order Mycobacteriales; family Micromonosporaceae; genus Actinoplanes; species Actinoplanes philippinensis. The sequence goes on along the minus strand of NZ_FONV01000011.1, from coordinate 124,365 downwards.
AGGCCGGTGGCGAAAGCGCTGAGCGCGCCGATCAGGGGCAGCAGCGGGAGTGCCCAGCGGGGGAGTGTGCCGCCCGGCGGGTGGATGGTGACGTCGATGCGGTCGGCGGCTCGGGAGAGCAGCGCGCGCGGGGATTGGCGGCCGGCCGGGACGACGTCCTCGCCGGGTTCCGGGCGGCGCTGCAGGGCGACGCGGGGCATCGCCTCGACGGGGGCCGGGTCGGGGAGTTCGCCGATGGCGCGTACTCGCAGGCCACGGGCTCGGCGGAGCTGGTCCCAGAGGCGGGCGGCCTCGCGGTCGACGTCCAGTACCTGGGCGGCGGCGGCGCCGGCCCAGCGGTCGGCGGCGAGTGCCTCCCCCTCGGCGCGGGCCAGCTCGCCGGCGGCTCGGGCGGCGTTGTCCTGGTAGGCCTGTTCGGCGTCGTCGAGTTCGGCGTCACGGCGGCGGGTGACGTCGGCCAGCGCGCTCACCATCAACTGATAGTCACGACCGAGCGGCTGACGATCACGCGTGGTCACTGATCACCTCGAAACTGCGGGCCGGCGGCGGGGATGCGTGGTCATTGCGGAGGCTGCGGACCAGTGGCGGGGAAGGGTGGTCATTCCGGAGGCTGCGGACCGGCGGCAGGGAAGCGCGGTCGTCCCGAGGGCCGCGGGCCGGCGGCGGGGAAGCGTCACGTGTGGTCACTGTTCACCTCGTACGGGATGATCACTTCGGGTGTGCGGTGCACGGATCGGTCGAAGAACAGGGCCCGGCGCGGCCGTGGGCGCCACAGTGGCCCGCCCGGCTGGGGGTACAGGGGGGCCAGGTCGGCGCCGTGCACGTCGAGGGCGACCCAGGCGCCGATCGGGTCGAAGCGGCCGGCCAGGTCGTCGCGGAGGCGGCTGACCGAGCGCCACCAGCCGAGCATGTGCACCCGCCGGGACGGCCCGGTCTCGAGGAGCGCGCGCAGGGCCGGACGGTGCCGCGGACCGGCCGCTTCGAGTCCGTATCCGATCAGGTATCGGGGCACGTCGGAGGCGGCCGGGTCGAAGTGGACGTCGGAGGCGTCGTACCAGTCGGCGGCGGGGAGTTCGGCGACGAGCCGGGCCGCCGAGCGTTCCGCGGACGCCTCCAGGCAGATGATGCTGAAGTAGGCGGGGCCCTGGGCGGCCAGGGACAGGGCGGCCGCGGCGAGCACGTCGCACGCCTCGTCGGCGCGGGCACCGATGACCGCCAGGTTGCGTCCGGGCATCCGGCCGAGGCGTACCCTCGCGGGCCGGGCCGACACGTCGATCCGTTCGCCGAGCACCGCGCCGGGCGAGGATCCGACCGGGGCGCCGGCGTCGGGCACCCGCCCGGACGGCCGGTACGCCGACGGCAGCCGGGGCACCGCGTCCGCGTCGAACAGCCGCGGCTCCTCGCAGCCCAGCGGCCGGGACCGCCACAGGCGCCGCTGGGTGGCCCGCCATCCGGCCGGATCGCCGGCGTCCGGCAGGCGCACCACCCGGTTCGCGCCGGCCAGCCCGGACTCGGTGTTGACGACCGCGTGCCGGGCCGGGATGACCGACGCGGCCAGGTTGTCGTCGGCGAGGATCCGGCTCGCCTTGGGCAGGGCGATCCGCAGCGTGAACGGGGCGATCAGCGTGGGCCGGCCCTGCAGCGCGCGCAGGCCGTCCGCGTCGCGGGTGGCGAGGACCAGGTGGATGCCCTGGTCGCCGCCGCGCCGGGCGAGGTCTTCGAGGAGCCCGGCCGCCTCGTCGGCGATGGCGTCCCGGCCGTCGAGCAGCACCGGGAACTCGTCGAGGACAGCGACGACGCGAGGCCGGTCGTCCGGGTCGGCACGGCGGGCGGTCCGGGCCCGCAGTTCCTCACCGAGATGCCGGAGTACGGCCAGACCGAACTCCCGGTCGTTCCTGACGTTGACGCCCGCGAGCCGGACCTGCGGCAGCCAGCTGGGGTCGCGGGGGCCGGGGACGTACCGGGAGAACGACCCGCCCTCCTTGAAGTCGAGCAGGTAGAGGGCGAGTTCACCGGGCCCGTAGCGGGTGGTGAGGGAGCCCAGCCAGGTGTAGATCAGGTTGGTCTTGCCGGAGCCGGACGGCCCGCCGATCAGCACGTGGGGCAGGTCGTCGCCGAGCGGGATCTCGACGAGCGCGCCGTCGGTGCTGTCGCCGATCGGGGCGGGCAGGCCGTACCGGGCGGATTCGTCCCACAGGCGGGCCGGCTCCAGGTCGGCGAGCCGGGCCGGTGGCGGGCCCGGCCGTTGCCGGTCGGCGACGTCCCGGCAGAGTGCGGCCGGTGGTGGCGGGTCGAGCTGCACTTCGAGACGCCCGAGCGACGCGCACGCGGCGACCCGGTCGTGCACCACGATCCGTTCCACCGAGGGGTGGTCCGGCAGATCCAGGCCGCGGACGACCAGATGCACCCCACGGTCCACCCCGGTACGCGCGATCCGGTCCAGTTGCGCCCGCTGCGCCCGGGTCATCTCGTCGCCGGTGGCCCGGTCGCCGAGCAGCACGACGAGCCGCCAGGCCTCGTGGTCGTCGGCGTGGCAGAGCTCCTCGAGCAGCGACCCGAACCCGCCGGCTCCGACGTACCGGGGTCCGAGCTGTCCGAACGCGCCACGGCTCTCCGGGTCGTAGACGATCAGGTCGACGTCGCCGGGCCGGGTGCTGCCGAGGGCCCGCAGCAGCAACCCGGTGATCAGCTCGTCGAGGGTGGTGGCGGGACCGGTCAGGTGCAGGTGGGCGCGGTCGAGCAGGGGGATGAGCGCGGGCAGCGCGGCGGTCTCGTCGAAGGTGATGGTCCCGATCCGCAGCAGCCCGGGTGTGGTGCCCGGGTCGGGTTCGCTGGGCGCCCAGAACCGCCACGGCGCCCCGGCCGCCCCGGTGGCGCTCATCGTGGCCAGTCCGCGCAGGTGTCCGGCGAGGCGGGTGGCCTCGCCGCGGTAGCGCTGCTGGATGTCGTCGCGGGCGGCCTCCCGGGCGGCGGCGAGCTGGTTGAGGCAGGTGGCGTACGCCTCCCGCACCAGCCGCCGCCGGTGCTGGGCCTCGCCGCGGGCCGACTCGGCGGCGGCGAGGACCGCGCGGGCGGTGCCGCGGGCTTCGGCGAGCTCCTGCCGCACCGCGGCGACCAGCGCGTTGCGGTGGCTCATGGTCGGGGATATTAGCCCTAAATGACCTTTTATGGTGTTTAGGTGGTGCGTGTCGTGATCTCGGCTGACGGCAGCGCGCGGCGCCGGCCCACCACATCGATCCACAGCTGCTCGGCCACCAGCATGGCCGCCTCCCGCTGCCACTGCTTCGTGACGTCCTGCGGCACATACCGCTTGAACCAGTCGACGGCCAGCCGCGCCTCCCGGCTCACCCCGTCGGTGCGCAGCCGCCGCGCGTACGGATTCAGCCCCAGCACGCAGCAGAACTGCAGGACGTTGTAATACCGCCACTCCTCGGTCGTCCCGAACGGCCCGGCCGGCCGCATCGACGACACGCACTCGCGCAGCACCGCGCGCAGCTCCCGGGCCCGGGCCCGCGGCTGGTCCTCCCGTCCGGCCAGCCGCCGCTCCACCGCCGGGAGGTCGGTGAGCGGGCTGCGGGCCAGCCGGTTCAGGTCGCCGAAGTCGTTGAGCGCACGCCGGGTCATCCGCAGGAACTCCGGCTCCCCGATGGTGTCGAGCCGCCGCTGCTCCCGCCGCCGCAGCAGCGCGTCCGCGTTCAGGAACAGCGCCGCCCGGTCGGCCCGCAACGGCTGGTCGTCGGCGAGCGCGACCCGGTCCAGCGCCCGGCGCGCCTGGGAGCCGAGCCCGGCCAGCGCCGAACCGGCGGCCAGCACGACGAACTGCAACAGCGCCAGCCCGTCGTGCCCCCGTACCAGCCACAGTGTCACGCCCGTCGGGATGCCGACCAGCACCAGCACCGCGAGCTGGGCGACCATCGAACGCCGCAGGTCGGGCCGCAGCCGCTCACCGGTCTCGCTCGCGTGCGCCACCGCCATCAGGTAGCCGACCACCAGCAGGTCGAGGCCGAGGGCGGCGATCGCGGCGAGCTCGCCCGAGCTGGTGAACAGCAGCAGCACCAGCGCCGCCGTGCAGAGCACCGCCATCACGGTGAGCGCGAGCGGCAGCATCCTCGGCGTGATCTGCTCGCGCAGCCGCCACATCAGGCTCAGCGCGCCGACCATCGGGGCGAGCACCACGAGCCGGCCCGCCTGCGGCAGAAAAATGATCATCAGCAGGAAGGCCGCGCCGAGGAGCAGCGCGCCCCGATCGATCGGCCGCCGCTCGGACGGGGTCAGCGGCAGCAGCGCCACCACGGCGCCGGCCCAGCACAGCGCCGGGATGCAGAGCAGCACCTCGGCGGTGGCCGACACCGGCCAGACGGTCCAGGCGGCCACTCCCAGCGCATACGACACCAGCGCCGTCGCCGTCCACCGGAGGGTCGGCCTGCTCGGATCACGGCCGAGGAGGAAGCAGGCGAGCCAGCAACTCAGGGCGAAGGCGGGTACGGCGATCGCGGGCACCCCGAGAGTCAACCAAACAGGTGACGGGTCTCGACACTCCCGGCCCGGTCCCGCTTACGGCGCCGTCTCCGGCGGACCACCCAGACCGCCGCCCACACGAGCAGGCCGAGACCCACCAGGACGAGCACCGGAAGCACGATGGCCAGCACCGACATCACCACACTGCCGATGTCCTCGGCGGTGCTGGCGACCGGCGCGCCGAAACCGGCGGTGGTCACATTGACCACCGGCCGGGACGCCGCCTTGAGACCGTGCACGACGAGCGCGATCACCCCGCCCGCGACGACCGGGGCCCACTGGTGCGAGGTGAAGAACGCGCCCGGATCGGCGACCGTCACCGTCTCCGACGCCGAGCCGGCCCCGAACGCCAGGCCACCCGCGGTCGGCCGGACGAACGTCTGCACGATGTCGTTGACGTGATCGACCACCGGCACCTTGTCGGCCACCATCTCGATCGCCAGCAGGAACGCCAGGATCGTCAGCGTCCAGCCGTTCTCCAGCCACGCCGACCCGGACGGCAGGTCGATCGCCGAGGTGTAGCGGGCCAGCAGACCCATGGTCAGCAGGGGGATGTAGGCGTTCAGCCCGGCCGACGCGGCCAGACCGGTACCGGTCAATGCTTCCAACACGCTCCCAGGATCGCACCGCCGCGCTCGTGCCGCCCGCCGGGCAGGCGAGGAGCGTCAGGTACCGTCGCGGGGTGCGTCTGGTCATCGCGAAGTGCTCCGTGGACTATGTCGGCCGTCTCTCCGCCCACCTGCCCCCGGCGGTGCGGCTCCTGATGGTCAAGGCCGACGGGTCGGTGTCGATCCACGCCGACGACCGTGCCTACAAGCCGCTCAACTGGATGAGCCCGCCCTGCAAGCTGCAGGAGGCCCCCGGCGTGTGGAAGGTGGTGAACAAGGCAGGCGAGGAGCTGCGGATCACCCTGGAGGAGGTCTTCCAGGATTACTCGTACGAGTTGGGCGTCGACCCCGGCCTGGTCAAGGACGGTGTCGAGGCGCACCTGCAGGAGCTGCTGGCGAAGCACCCGGAGACCTTCGGCGAGGGCTTCACCCTGGTCCGCCGCGAGTTCATGACCGCGATCGGCCCGGTCGACCTGCTTCTCAAGGACGCCGAGGGCGGCTCGGTCGCGGTCGAGGTCAAGCGCCGCGGCGAGATCGACGGCGTCGAGCAGCTCACCCGTTACCTCGAGCTGATGAACCGCGATCCGCTCCTCGCCCCGGTCCAGGGCGTCTTCGCCGCTCAGGAGATCAAGCCACAGGCCCGGGTCCTGGCCACCGACCGCGGCATCCGCTGTGTCGTCGTCGACTACGACGCCCTGCGGGGCATGAAAAAAGACGAGCTGACCCTTTTCTAGTACGGCCACGAGTGGCTCCGGGCGGAGCGCAAACTCCGCCCGGAACCGTTCTCACCCCGCTGCCGGCGGGTTCGGGTCGTGGGACAGCAGAGCCGGATCCGGCAGATCGGTCGGCTGGTCGTCGGAGATCCAGCCGTACTCCAGGCAGCTCATCCGCCCGTCCCGGATCCACAGGAGCAGCTCGCCCTGTGGCACGTCGCCCTCCCAGACGAAGGTCCGCGTGGGGAACAGCGCCTCTCCCGTGGTGTCGAGCGGCACGTCACCGGTCACGACGAGATCGAACTCGGCGGTCTCGGCGCGATAACCCGGCGTGCGGGCGGAGTCCAGCTGGGCGCGCAGTGCGGCCGCGCCCGGCTCGTTCACGTCGAGCAGATATGCCAGGACTCGGCGCTCCGCCTCGGTGAGTGGCCGCAGGGGCCGGTCGACGTCGGTTGTCATGGTCAATTCTTACCGGGGAACTTGGCGCGGATGAAGGCCGTGCTGATGCGGATCACACCGTTCACGACCGCGCCGCGGATCGTGACGACCTCGCCGCGGATCGTCCGGTCCACCTCGAAGGTGCCCTGCTTCGGCATGTCGCAGCTGCAGTTGTCCAGGCTGTTGACGATCTCGTCCATCGCCTTCTCTTTGCTGCCGGCCGCAGCGACGATGTCGTCGAACCCGTGCTTGTCGACGAAGACGTGGTTCATCACCTGGTCCTTCTGATTCGCCTTGCGCGACTGCTCCATCATCTCTTCGCCGAGCGAGGTGCACCCGTCGTGTGCCGCGGCCGCGAAGGAGACCGCCTTGGTCGCGGCCTTGCCGCAGCCCTTGCGGAACTTGTTCAGCTCGCGCAGGAGCTCGGTGCCCTTCTTGCCGCCGGCCGCCCAGCCCAGACCCGGCGCCATGGCCAGCAGGCTGGTCAGGGCTCCTTCGGTGTCACCCTCGAGGTAGGAGACCAGGGCGTCCAGGGCGTCGCACGGCTCGCCGACCACCGGGATGAAGCCGCAGACCGTCAGAACGATGTGCGTGACGAGGACCGCCTGCTTGCTCTTCTCGTCGAGCTCGGCGAGGTAGAGCGGCATGACCTGCTCGCAGGCCTCGGCCTTGCCGAACGTGATGGTGCAGAAGTTCTCACCGGTGGCGATGGCGTGCAGGAGCTCGTCGCCGTCGCACCGGATGCCCATCGAGTAGAGCCGGTAGTCACCGCAGTGCTGCTGGATCGCCTTGTCCGAGGCCCGGCGTGCGGCCTCCTCCTTGGCCCGCAGCTCCAGCGAGATCTTGAGCGCGTCCACGGCCGCCTGGGCAGCCTCGTCCTTGCTCTTCAGCGCGTCGTCGGCGGACTTCTTGGCCCGGTCCGCGGCATCGCGGGCCTGCGCCGCGGAGTCGCGGGCCGCCGCGGCCGAGTTGCGGGCCCGGGACGCGGCAGCGGTCGCCTCGGCAGCGCTCGCCTTGGCCGCGGCCGCCGCGTCCTTCGCCGTCTTGGCGGAGGCCGCCGCCTGCTCGGCCGACTTCTTCGCCGCCTCCGCCGACTTCTTGGCGTTGTCGGCGTACACCAGCGCGTCCGCGGCGGACTGCTTGGCCATCTGCTCGTACTGCTTGGCCAGGTCGCTCGCCTGACGTGCGGTCGCCGCCGCCTGGGCCGCCACCGCCGCCTGCTGCTTGGCCTCGGCGGCCGCCTTCGCCGCGTCGTTGACCAGGGCCTGGATCTTTGCGGCGTGGGCCGCCGCCTCCTCGTCCCGCTGCCGCGCCTTGTACTGCGTCGACTCGAGGAAGTGCTTCGCGTAGGACCGCGGTCCGGAGAGCGCCACCTGCGCTGCGGCCTTGAGCTCCGGGCCACCGGCCGACGCCAGCTGGCCGATCTGGATCCGGGCGTCCTGGTTCGCCGCCACATACTGGCCCGTACGCAGGAAGGCGTGCAGATCAGCGGCACTGCCGTTCAGCGCGGCCTGACCGGCGGCCTTCATCGCGGGACCACCGGCGGTCATCAGCTGACCGACCGTCACCCGGTCGTCCCGAACCTTGTCCGGGTAGCTCCGGGTGCGCAGGAATTCGCGCACCTGGGTGACGCTGCCGGCCGCCGCGCTCTCGGCCGCCGTGGCCTCGGCAGCCCGCTCGGAGCTGTCGGCGATGACACCGACGGCCTCGCGATCGTCCTGCTCGGCGGCGATCGGCAGTGTCGTGCGGACGAACTGGATGACGTCGGACTCGGTGCCGAGCAGTGCCGTCTCCGCCGCCACCGCGGTCCACGGCCCGCCCTCCCGCATCAGGGTGACAGCGGCCTGCCGGCCCTTCGCCACCGCGACATCCACAGGGGTGTCGGGAGCTGCCGCCTCGGCGATGAGGGCCTGCGTCTCCGCGTCGCGGCGCTGTGCCGCCTCGGTGTCCCACCGAGCCCTGGCGAGTTCGGCCTGCTCCTGCTCGTAGGCGTCCTGCGCGACCAGCAGGTTCTCGGACATCTGCGCGTCGATCCGGGCCTGGTCGGCCTCCCGGGCCAGCGCCGCGATCCGGCCGGCCTCGGCGGCGGCGTTCGCCGCCACGTCGGCTGCCTTGATCGCGTTCTCCGCGTGGAGACGGGCCTGCTCCGACGCCTTGGCCGACCTGCCGGCGTTGACCGCGGCCAGATCCGCGGCGGCCGCGGCCCGCTCGGCGTGCGTCGCCGCGTCGTTGGCGAAGGTCTGCGCGTTGCCCGCCGCGGTGGCCGCCTGCCGCGCGTACTTCTGGGCCGCGGCTGACGCCTTGGACGCCTCGGCGGCCTTGCGGCGAGCTTTCGCGGCTGCCCGGTCGGCCTCGGCGGAGTCCGCTCCGGCCTGGTCGGCGTAGCCGCCGGCCTCGGTGGCCGCGTTGGCGGCCGCCACCGAGTTCTGCACAGCCGAGTCGGCCGCCGTCGCGGCGTTCGCCGACGCCTCGGCGGCCGCCTTCGCCTGGCCCGCGGCGACCGCCGCGGTGCGGGCGCTCGCCGCCACGGCCCGCGCGTTCTGGGCTGCGACCTTGGCGTCGTCCGCCTTCGTCGCGTCGGTGGCGGCGGCGAAGGCCGCCTTGTCCGCCCGGCTCGCCGCGTCGCCGGCCTTGGCCGCCGCGGTGGCGGCCCGCGCGGCGGCGTTCGTCGCCGTCCGCGCCGCGGCGTTCGCCGCGTTGGCCGCCGACACCGCGGTCTGTGCCGCGTCCGCGGCCCGCTGCGCGGCGTCGGCCGCCCGCTTGGCCGCCTGAGCCGCCTTGATCGACGAGTCCTTGGCCGCGGCGGTCTCGCGCGCCGCCTGCTCGGCCGCCGCCTTCGCCAGCCGTGAGGTCTCCACGGCGCTGGCCGCGGCGTCCTTCGCCTGCTGGGTCTCCCGCGCCGCCACATTGCCGGCCTCGACGGCCTGCTGCGCCAACTCGGTGACGGTCTGGAGCTCGGTGTCCCTGGCGCGGGCCACGTGCTGGCCGTAGCTCAGGAACTCCTCGACGTCGGCGTCGGTGCCGTTCAGCGCGGCCTGCGCGGCGGCCTTGAGGTACGTGCCGCCACCGGTCGAGATCTGTCCGACCAGCACCCGGTCGTCGTGACGCTGCGCCACGTAGCGCTGCTCCCGCAGGAAGACGTCGACGTCGTCCACGGTGCCGCTGAGCGCGAGTTGGGCCAGCCGCTTGACCTCCGGACCGCCGTTCGCCGACGCCTGGCCGGCGCGGACCCGTTCGTCCCGCTGCCACGCGGTCTCCCAGCCGGCGGTCAGGAACGTCACGCGGTCCGCGGCGGTGCCGGAGAGAGCCTTCTCCCCGGCCGTCCGCATCGCGGTGCCGCCGAGTCCGATGTAGGCCTCCACCGAGGCCCGGTTGTCGAGATCCTGCGCCTCCGGGAGGCCGGTCTCGAAGAAGGCGCGGACATCGGAGTCGCCACCGAGCAGCGCGGCCTCCGCACGGCGGCCGACGTTCGTGTCGGCGACCATCGCGAGCTCGACCGCCCACGTACGCATGTCTCGGGTGGTGATCTGTGGTTCGTCGATCTCCTCGGCGTAGCCGGGAGACGGCACGGCGAGGAGAGTGGCGGAAACCAGGGCGCTCAGCAGCGCCGTCAATAAGACTCTAAAAGATGACAAAAAGGGCTTCGGAGGATGCACGGAAGTCTCCTGAGGTGCGGCGTGACCAGAATTCAGGCAGCACACATCGGCGTGGACCCAGGTGGGTCCACGCCGATGGATCGGGAACAGATCAGGCGCGGATCTCGAGCACCGTCGCGGACGGCAGGTTCTCGGCCTCGCCGATGGTCGTCCAGTAGTTCTCCGGCACCTGCTTGGTCGCGGTCTGCTCGACGCCGTCGTACTTCAGCTCCGCCTCGAGGGGCTGGTTCTCGCTGAAGATGTAGGTGGCCCGCTTGATCTCCAGCGACAGGTAACCGTGGTCACCCCGCACCTGGAAGCACACGTAGTCGGCGAAGTCGTACGACTCCACCTTGATCACGTCGCCGGCCACGTTGCAGTCGACGAAGAGGATGTTGCCGTCACCGGAGATGAGCTTCAGCCCGTGATCGGCCAGAATCTTGTCGCGGCCCGGGTACGAGAAGTCCTCGACCAGACTCGCCGGAGTTGCCGTGTCCTCCGCCGCCATGGCGAGCGTGCCGCCGCCGACCGCAACCGCCACACCGGCCGCGGCCAGCGCCGAAGCCTTCCACAAGAACCGCATGTTGGAACTCCCCGTAGACGCATGACAGACCGAGCTGTCATGACTGTCGATCAAACCGGCAAAATCATAGTTGATGACCGATGCCCCGCATCGCCCCACGCCTATCGCTGACGTCACAAACTCGCCGTCACTTCGCGAGGCCGACGCGCTCCGGATCGGTGGTCCAGGAGAGGTAGGCGCGGATGCCCAGGGCCGCCGCGCCGGTCTGGACGGCGACCGTGGTCCAGGTGGCCGGCAGGTGCTGGAGCAGGGGGAGCGCCGTGGGGAGGGCGAGCAGCAGCAGGTCCACACCGGCGAAGGCGTAGACGATCGGGCCGGTCGGGACCGAGCCCATCGGGGTGTCGATCGGGATCAGGTCGTTGCGGACGAAACCGGCCCGGGCCGCCCGGATGGCCACGGCGCCGCCGATCGCGCCGAGGGCCGGGCCGAGCGCCCACCAGGGGCCCGGCGGCAGCGCGCCGGCCGCCTGGAGCAGGCCGAGGGCGGTCGTGGCCCAGACGGCGCCGAGGACGGCCGGCAGCCACAGCCGCTGCTGCACCACCTGGCGTGAGGTGAGGCCGAGCATACGGAGCAGCACCGGGTTGCCGGCGTCGGTCTTGATCGTGGCGGTGGTGGCCTTCGCCGCGATCACCATCCCGGCGAGCAGGGCGATCACCAGCACCCAGCGGGGCACCGAGATCAGCAGCAGCGGCAGGGCGGTGGACGCGGCGGTCCACAGCAGACGGGCCGGGCGGCGCCGGGCGAGCAGCAGGTCCTGGCCGGTGAGCGGGGGCAGGCGGCGGGGGAGCCGGGCCGAGCGCAGCCGCCGGGACGCCCAGTAGCGGCGCTCCAGCATCTCGGCGAAGAACGACGGCTCGATCCCGTAGACCGAGTCGGCGAGTGTCCCGGCGGTCTTGGCGGACTCCAGGATCGCGTCGTTGGGTGTGCGGGCGAGGTCGCGTACCCCCAGAAGCAACGCCGCCAGAGCGAGGACCGCCAGGGCGCCGGTGACCGTGACCACGACGGACGCCGCGGCTTCGCCCGCGAGGGCAGGCGGCGTCCAGCCGACCGCCTCGGCGACCAGACCGGCCAGGCCGAGGGCGAGCGCGATCCGGGCGACGGTGTCGGTGAGCGAGGCGAGTCGCGGCCGCGACTGCGCGGCAGAGGCCAGGAGCGTCAGGAGTACGCCGGCGAGCGCGCCCGTGGCCACCAGGAGGATCGATCCGGCCGCGACCGTGTTGCCGAGGATGCCGAACGCCGCGGCGCCGCCGGCGACGGCCGCACCGAGAGCCGCGGCGAGCAGTGACGGCGCCAGCAGTCTCGGCCGGCTGACCGGTGCGGTGAGCAGGAAGTACGCGGCCGGGCGGGTGACCGAGACCGGTCCGAGCCGGCGCAGCGCCAGGAAGATCAGCCCGGTGCTGCAGGCGGCCGTGGCGAGTGCGCCGACACCGCTGAGGTGGGGCACGAGCGGGCTGAAGACGGCCCGCAGCGTGTCCTGCGCCATCACCGACAGCACGGCGATCGAGAAGACGACCGTGTAGACGGTGGTCAGCATGTCGCCGCGGTCCCGGTGGGAGGCCTGCGCCTTGCGGATCCAGCGCCGGACCGGCCGCAGCGCGACGACCGCCGCCGTCATGCCGGGCCCGGCCCGGTGAGCTGCTCCATCGACACCAGGTCGGCGCCGGAGGCGGCCGCGAACTTGTCGTCGTGGCTGGCCAGCAGCAGCGAGCCGCCGCCGGCGAGATAGTCGGCGAGCATCCCGGCGACCATCGCCCGGCCCTCCGGGTCGAGGCGCTGCTCCGGCTCGTCCAGGATCAGCAGCGAGCTGGGCCGCAGCAGCACCAGGGCCAGCGTGAGCCGCTGTTTCTGGCCGGACGACAGCGACGGCGGGATCGCGTCGGCGTGCCCGGCCAGCCCGAACCGGTCGAGGGCCTCGTCGATGCCGGACGAGTCCGGGTCCTGGCCGTGCGCCCGGCACACCAGCTCGGCGTGCTCGCGGGTGGTGAGCCCCGGATACCAGGTCGGTGGCTCGACGGTGGTGGCGACGGCCCGCCAGAACCCGGGACTGTCGCCGGGCACGGCGCCGAAGACGCGGACGCTGCCCGCGCCGGGTTGCTGCAGACTGCTCACGCAGCGCAGCAGTGTGGACTTGCCGATGCCGTTCTCACCGGTCACGCAGACGCCGGCGCCGGCCGGGACGGTCAGTCCCACATCCACCAGCACCGGCGTCGAGCCGTAACTCACGTGCAGACCATCGACCTCGACCGCTGGGTGATCAACCACTCACCCAGCCTAAGCGGCTAGGGCTTGCGGCCGTACAGCAGGCGCAATGCCTTCACGATCTGCTGGACCTGCGCGGGCGTGCGTTCGAAGGTCATCGCGGGCAGCAGTGACGGGCCGCGGCGTACGGTGATCGCCTTGGCCCTGGCGAACTCGCGCAGGCCGTCCTCGCCGTGGATGCGCCCGAAGCCGGACTCGCCGACCCCGCCGAACGGCAGGTTGCCCATGCCGACGAAGGTGAGCGTCCCGTTCACGGCCACCATCCCGGACCGCAGCCGGCGGGCGATGCGGATCGCGTTCTTCTTGCCGAAGACCGAGCCGCCCAGGCCGTACGGCGTGTCGTTGGCCTTCTGCACGGCCTCGTCGGCGTCGCGCACCCTGGTGATCGTCAGCGTCGGCCCGAAGGTCTCCTCGCGGATCTCCGACGAGTCCTCCGGAACGTCCACCAGCACCGTCGGCGCGACGAACGGCGCCTGCACCGCCCCGGCGCCGCCGAGCACCGCCTTGCCGCCCTTGGCCAGCGCGTCCTCGATGTGGTCGCGGATGATGTCGAGCTGCTTGGGCATGGTGATCGGGCCGATCTCCTCGCCGGTGCGCAGCTTGCCCGCCTTGGCCACGACCGCCTCGACGAACCTGTCGTAGACCGGCTCGACCGCGTAGACCCGCTCGATGCCGATGCAGGTCTGCCCGGCGTTGGTCATGGCGCCCCAGACGGCGGCCTCGGCGGCGGCTGCCACGTCGGCGTCCGCGTCGACGATCAGCGCGTCCTTGCCACCGGCCTCCAGCACCACCGGCACCAGATTTTCCGCGCAGGCGGCCATCACCTTCTTGGCGGTGGCCGTCGAGCCGGTGAACGCCACCTTGTTCACCCCGGCCCGGCACAGCGCCCCGCCGACGTCGCCGAGGCCGTGCACCGCCTGCAGCACCGGGTGCTCCGGGACCACCTCGGCGAACGTGTCGGCCAGCCACTGCCCGACGACAGGCGTGTACTCACTCGGTTTGAAGACGATGGCGTTGCCGGCCGCCAGCGCGCCGCTGATCGGGCCGACCGGAGTGACGATCGGATAGTTCCACGGGCCGATCACGCCGACCACGCCGTACGGCTGGTACTCCAGGTGGCCGGAGTGCTCGGCGACCAGGATGCGGGTGCGCACCCGGCGCGGACCGAGCACCTTCTTGGCGTGGCGGGCCGCCCAGTCCAGGTGCTCGACGGCGGCGACCGCCTCGATCGTGCCGTCGGCCAGCGGCTTGCCGGACTCGGAGCGGACCAGCTCGGCCAGCTCGTCGATCCGCTGGACGATCAGGGAGCGCCAGCGCAGCAGCCGGGTCTTCCGGCCGTCGAAGCCGAGCCCCTGCCACCACACGGCGGCCTCCCGGGCGCGTTCGACGGCCGCTACGACGGCCTTCTCGTCGGCGACCGGCACGCGGCCGGCCTCCTCACCGGTGGCCGGGTTGGTGGAGATCAGCCAGCCGTCATCGATCACGGGGAGGCCGGGAACGTGAGTCGCCGTCATGTCCCGAGTCTAGGATGATTGTTACCGGCGAGTCACTACGTACGCTTGACCTCGTGAGCCCCCGCCGTAACCGCCCCCGCCGCCCGTCCGACGACGAGCCGAGCCCGGACCGTCCCGGGATCACCGAGCAGCGCGTCCAGCAATGGCAGGACGGCGAGTGGATGGTGCGCTCCATCTTCGGCGCGGCGGCCGTCAAGACGTACCGGTGTCCCGGCTGCCTGCAGGAGATCCGCCCCGGGGTGGCGCACGTGGTGGCGTGGCCGGCCGACGGCTGGGGCGACATGGCCGACCGCCGTCACTGGCACACCGGTTGCTGGCGTGGCCGTGACCGGCGTGCTCCCGGGGTGGAGCGCTCGCGCAACGCCCCCCGATACGGGTGACAATCTCTTCATGAGCAACAACCAGATCCGTGCCAACTCGATCCTGCCGGCCCACCGGGAGGACATCGAGCTGCACACCGCGGACGGCGTCACCCTCGTCGGGGAGCTGGCCAGGCCGCTCGACCGTGAGCCGGTGGCCACCCTCGTCTGCCTGCACCCGCTGCCCACCCACGGCGGGATGATGGACAGTCACGTCTATCGCAAGGCGGCGTGGCGGCTGCCCGCCCTGGCCGGTCTCGCGGTGCTGCGCTTCAACACCCGCGGCACCAGCAGCGTCCGCGGCACCAGCGGCGGATCGTTCGCGAAGGCGGTCGACGAGCGTTTCGACGTGGCCGCCGCGATCGAGTATGCGGAGTTCGCCGACCTGCCGGACATCTGGCTGGTGGGCTGGTCGTTCGGGACCGACCTGACCCTGATGTACGGGTTGGACCCGGCCGTCACCGGCGCGATCCTGCTCTCCCCGCCGCTGCGGTTCTCCCGGCCGGAGCACCTGGCCGCCTGGGCCTCCGACGGCAAGCCGGTGACCGCGCTGATCCCCGAGTTCGACGACTACCTGCGTCCGGACGAGGCTGCCGCGCGTTTCGCCGCGATCCCGCAGGCGGAGGTCGTGCCGATGCCCGGCGCCAAGCACCTGTGGGTCGGTGACGCCGAGAAGGTGCTGGACGAGATCGTCCGCCGGGTGGCCCCCGGGGTGCCGACCCCGCTGCCGACGACCTGGGACGGCCCGATGGAGACCGGTGACGCGACCGCGTATGCCGACCGGACGGTCGCGGCCTTCGACAAGATCTAACGCTCCTCGAGGCTCGGCAACGTCACCTCCCGCATGATCAGCTGGATGGCGGCCACCATCGGGATCGCGACCAGCGCGCCGATCACGCCGAACAGGCCGACCCCGAGCAGGGCCGCCACCAGCGCCGCCACGTCACTGACCCGGACCGAGCGGCGCATCACCCGCGGGTAGATCAGATAGTTCTCGATCTGCTGGTAGACCAGGAAGAACACCAGGCAGGCGATCCCGTCGGTCAGTGACGAGGCCAGCCCGACGAGGCTGACGACCACCGCGCCGAGGGTGGCGCCGATCTGCGGGATCAGGTCGCAGACCGCGACCACGACGGCCAGGGCGAAGGGGTACGCCAGCCCCAGCGCCAGTGCCAGCGCGAAGGTGCTCATCCCGGCCAGCACCGCGATCGCCAGCGCACCCACCATGTACGCCCCGACCTTGGTCAGGATCTCGTCGGTGAGCAGCGACACCCGCTCCCGCCGAGAGGCCGGGACCAGGCGATACCCGGTCGCCTTGATCCGCTCGAACGAGGCCATGAAGTAGATCGTCAGCACCAGCACGGTCAGGATGTTGAAGATCGTGCCGAACAGCAGCCGGGCCCCGCCGACGACGCCACCCAGGGCGTTCGTGATCGTCCCGGCGTTCACCGCGCCCTGCACCCGGTTCGCGATGTCGTAGCGCTGCACCAGCTCGTTGACGGTCTGGCTGCGGCGCAGGCTCTCCACCACGTCCGGCGCGTTGTTGATCAGCTCGGTGGTCTGGGTGACCAGCGGCGGGATCAGAGCCACGATGCCGCCGACCAGCAACCCGACCACGGTGAGCGCCACCACCGCGACCGCCGCGCCCCGGCGCAGCCCCCAGCGGCGCAGCCGGGTCACCGCCGGGTTGAGGCCGATCGCCAGGAACAGCGCGATGAAGATCAGGACAAGCATCGAGGCGGCGTTGCGCACCCCGAGGAACAGCGCGTACGCCACGATCACGCCGAGCCCGAAGAGGAAGCCGAGCAGGAACGGGTTACGCCGGTTCAGTGGCGGCCCGGGTTCGCCGTACGGCTTCTCCGGCGTCTCCTCCGGTGGCTCCTCCTCGACGGGCGGCTCGGCGGACATCGGACCTCCTCGATCACCTGATCCAGCGATCGGAGGCTATCGCCGCCGAGCGCGGCCCACCACCGGGAACAACCCTGATGTCACTCCGCGTCGGCGGGCACCCGGGTGGGCTGCGGCACGGTGACCTTCGCCGAGGCGGTCACCTTGCCGGTCTGCTTCTCGGCCGCCGGCTGCGACTGGACCGCCGCCGGCTGCGGCTGGACCGCCACCGGCGCCGGCTCCGGCTTCTCCGCCGGCTTCTCCTGCTCCTCCGGGTCGGCGGCGGCCGCCAGCACCGCTGCCGCGGCCAGCTCCGCCACCCGTTTCGCCTCTTTCTGCACCTGGCGGCGGACCTCGGCGGCGTGCCGCTCGGCGGCCTCACCGGCGCGCTGCGCCTCGGACACCCGCTTCAGCTCCGACTCCAGCTGCTGCTGGGTCTCGGCGAGACGCTGGCGGACCCGCTCGGCCTCGGTCTCGGCGGCCTGCGCCTGCTCCAGGGCCGCCACCCGGCGCTGCTCGGCCTGCGCCACCTCGGCGGTGGCGGCCTCCAGCTCGCGCCCGGCCTGGGCGATCTTCTCCTGCTGGGCGGCGATCTCCTTGCGGACGGCCGTCGCCTGGTCGTCCGAACGCCGGAGGACCTCCTCGGCATACTTGTCGGCCTCGCTGCGCAGGTCGGCGCACTGCTTCTCGACGCCGGCCCGCATCTGGCCCAGCTCCTCGATCACCGAGTGCCGGCGCAGCGCCAGCTCGTGCTCGACGGACGCCTTCAGGTCGGCCAGCTCCCGCTCGGCCTCGGCCCGCTGCGCGGCGACCTCCTGGGCGGTCTTGTCCCGCAGCGCCTTGATCTCCTGCTCGGCCTGCACGCGGGTGGACTGCACGTAGCCGTCCACCTCGGCCCGCGCCCGTGCGGCGTCCTGGGTGGCCTGGTCGACCAGGTGCTTGCCCTCGTTGCGGGAGCGGGCCAGGACCGCCTCGGCCTCCTTGCGCATCTGCTCGCCGGCCTGGCGGGCGGCGGCGAGCGCCTTGTCGGAGGCGGCCCGCTTCGCGGCGTCGGCCTTCTCCTCCTCGGCGCGGCGCGCGGCCAGGGCGATCTCGAAGTCGCGGATGCCGTTGTGGGCGTGCGCCTCGGCCTCGGCCCGGATCCGCTCGGCCTCGGCCAGGCGGGAGGCGATGTCGTCGGTCGCGGAGGCCTTGATCGCCTCGGCCTGCTCCTCGGCCAGCGCCAGGATCTGCTCGACCCGCGGGCCCAGGTGCCGGAACGACACCTCGCCGCTTATCCCGGAGTCACGCCGCGCCTGACTCAGCTCCGCCTGCAGGCCCTTTATCTGAGCCGTCATCGCCTGCATCTGCGAGTAGGCCTGCTCGCGGTCGGCGAGGAGGGCGGCGATCTCGTTCTCCGCCCGGGTGACGTATCGCTCGACCTGCTTGCGCTCGTAACCCCGCAGGGCGGTCTCGAAGCTGGGTTCGGTGGCCGAATCTCCGCCGAGACCGAGAATTTCACCGCCGTGCGACATGCTTTCCATCCTCACATACGCATCGTCCCGTGGCGTGTCGATACACACCGGTTTGGCAGAGACGATGCGGGTAGTTGTGATCTGTCTGACCTCGGCTCGATAAACCCAGGCAAGCGCGAAACGAGTCAGGCCGTACCGGAGAAACTCCGATACGGCCTGATTTCGTCATCGAATGCCGGCCCCTGTCAACCGTCGCGCACTCGCGGCGGCTCCGCAACCGGAGAGAGACGAGGCTCTCGGCTCAGGAATTCGTCTTGGCGGCCACCGGCTCGTCCGCGGTCTCCTCCGCCTCGTCCTGCTCGGGAGCCCGCTGAACAGGGGCGTCGGCGGGCTTGGGGGCGGCGGCGGCCACAGCGGCTGCGGCGGCCGGCGCGGCGGCGCCACCGACGCCCGGCACCAGGCCGGACAGGCCGGAGAGCATCTGCCCGAGCTGGTTGGTGACGGCGTCCTTCTGACGGGTCAGGTCCTCCACCTCGCGGCGGGCCGCCTGGGTGGTCAGCTCGGCCTCCTGGCGGGCCTCGCTGAGCAGACGGTTCGCCTCCTGGCGGGCCTCGGTGACGGTCTTGTCGGCCAGCGCCCGGGCCTTCTCCACGGTCTCGGACGAGTGACGCTCGGACTCGATCCGGCGGCTCTCGGCGCGCTGCTCGATCTCCTTCGACCGGTCCTCGGCGGCGCGGGCCCGCTCCTCGGCCTCGGCCACCATCTTCTGGGTGGCGGCGACCTGCGCGGCGTGCCGCTGCGACTCCTCGGCCTCGGCCTTCTCCCGGCGCTCGGCGATCTCCAGGGCCAGCGACTGCAGGTCCTTCTCGCGCTTGTCGCGGGCGTCGCTGAGCAGCTTGGTGGCCTCGGCGCGCTTCTCCTCGGCCTCGCGGCCGGCCTTGGCGCGGGCCTGGGTGATCTCCCGCTCGGCGGTGGCCCGCAGCGACGCGACCTCACGCTCCACGGTCGATTTCAGCTCGGCGACCTCGTGCGCCGTGACGGTCCGCAGCTGCTTGGTCTCGCGGTCGGCGTCGGACCGCAGCGTGTCGGCCTCGCGCCGGGCCTGCACCCGGGTCTCCGCGGCTTCCCGCTCGGCGTGCGTGCGGACCTGGCCGGCCTCACGCTCGGCGGTCGCCTTCATGGCGGCGGCCTCGGCACGCGCCTTGTCGGTGATCTCCCGGGCCTCGAGACGAGCCGCGGAGAGAATGCCCTCGGACTCCCGCTTCGCCTCGTTCCGGTGATCGTTCGCCTGTTCCTCGGCGAGCCGCAGGATCTGCTCCACCCGGGTGCCCAGCCCGGAGAGCGTCGGCCTGTTGTTCTCCTCCAGCAGCTTGTTGCTGTCGGCCAGTTTCTGCTCGAGCGCGTTCAGCCGCTGCTCGGCCTGGCGCAGGCGACGCTGTGCGTCGTTCATCCGCTGCTCGGCCTCGCCGCGGGCAGCCTCGGACTGGTTCAGCGCGGCGAGCAGCCGGCCGATGTGTCCGTCGACCTGGTGGCGGTCGTAACCGCGCAGGACGACCGTGAAATCGTGCTGCGAGTTGGCGGTCTCGAAGAAGGCCAGGTTCTGATCCTGCTGCTGGGGCATTGCGCCATCCTGGCGAAGAGGAATCGGACATGCAAGAGCCGATGGGCATCCGGACCGCATCGTAGATCAGCTTCGACCTGGAGCGCAGACCGCCCCCGGGCCGTTCGGGGAGGACCGTCGGCTCACCGGTCGGCCCCGCGTCGTCCCGCTGTCACCTGCCCACTCGGGGCTTCGGGGGATTCCGGTCCGGTGGCCGCGGTCGTCGGCCCTGCTCAATGGCCCCGATCCTGCCAGGCGGGCGGGTCCGCGTCAGGTCGATTCACCCGTGCGAGGTACGCCTCACACCGGCTCCACCAGCTCCACCAGCACCCCGCCGGCGTCCTTGGGATGCACGAAGTTGATGCGTGAGCCCGCGGTGCCCCGTTTCGGCGTGTCGTAGAGCAGCCTCAGGCCCCGGGCTCGCAGAGCGGCCGCCGCGGCCTCCACGTCGGCCACCGTGTAGGCGAGTTGCTGCAGGCCGGGACCGCTGCGGTCGAGGAACCTGGCGATCGCCGAGCCGGGCCGCGCCGGGGCCAGCAGCTGGAGCCGCGGACCGGCGCCGTCGCCGACCGCGAGCATCGCCTCCCGGACGCCCTGCTCCTCGTTCGTCTCTTGATGCACACAGTGCAAACCGAAGGTCTCGGCATAGAAGCGCAGCGCTTCGTCGAGATCGGCCACCGCGATTCCCACGTGGTCGATCCGGAGCAGGCCGACATCGGAGAAGGCGCCTTCCCCGGCGTGGCGTGGGCCCGCCGGCCCGCCGCCGGGCTGCAGAGGGTTCACTGTGACATTCTCGGCCGTCGTGCCGCTCGATGTGTCGTCGGTCATGGGGCTAGTCTCGGACCTGACCCATCGTTAAGGCCACTCCGGGTGTCTCCCCCGCCCGGTCCCGCAGATCGGATCACGACCGTGACCAGCTCCGTCATCGTCAGCGGCGCCCGGACCCCGATGGGGCGCCTCCTCGGAAACCTCAAGCACCTGCCCGCCACCGCCCTCGGCGGGCACGCCATCGCGGCCGCCCTGAGCCGGGCCGGCGTCGAGCCCGGGCGCGTCCAGTACGTGATCATGGGCCAGGTCCTGCAGGCCGGCTGCGGCCAGATCCCGGCCCGCCAGGCCGCCGTCGCCGCGGGCATCCCGATGTCCGTGCCCGCGCTCACCGTCAACAAGGTGTGCCTCTCCGGCCTCGACGCGATCGCCCTGGCCGACCAGCTGATCCGGGCCGGCGAGTTCGACATCGTGGTGGCCGGCGGCATGGAGTCGATGACCAATGCGCCGCATCTGCTGACCGACCAGCGCGCGGGCCGTAAGTTCGGTGACGTGCTGGTGCGAGACCACACCGCGTTCGACGGCCTGATGGACCCCTGGGCGGGCATCTCGATGGGAGAGTCCACCGAGGCCAGTGGCGCCCGCTTCGGCATCACCCGCCAGGAGCAGGACGCGTTCGCCGCGCAGAGCCACCAGCGGGCCGCCGCCGCCCAGCGGGACGGCCGGTTCGCCGAGGAGATCGCGCCGGTCCCGGCCGGCGGGCGCAACGCCACCGGGCCGATCGACGGCGACGAGGGCGTCCGCCCCGACACCACCGGGGAGTCGCTGGCCCGGCTGCGCCCCGCCTTCACCCCGGACGGCACGATCACCGCCGCCAGCTCCTCGCCGATCTCCGACGGCGCCGCCGCCGTGGTCGTGATGAGCCGGGCCAAGGCCGAGGAGCTGGGGCTGACCTGGCTCGCCGAGATCGTGTCGCACGGCAACGTGGCCGGGCCGGACAGCTCGCTGCAGTCCCAGCCGGCCAACGCCATCAAGCACGCGCTCGACAAGGCCCGCCTCTCCGTCGAGGACCTCGACCTGATCGAGATCAACGAGGCGTTCGCCCAGGTGGTCATCCAGTCCGCCCGCGAGCTCAAGGTCGACGAGTCGATCGTGAACGTGAACGGTGGCGCGATCGCCCTCGGCCACCCGATCGGCATGTCCGGCGCCCGCCTGGTGCTGACCCTGGCGCTCGAGCTGAAGCGGCGCGGCGGCGGCCTCGGCGCGGCCGGCCTGTGCGGCGGTGGCGGCCAGGGCGACGCCCTGATCATCAAGGTCCCCGCGGCGTGACGGTTTCGTCGTCCCCGGCCGGCGCCGCCGCGTCTCCCGCGGTGGGCGGCGGCCGGCGGTCCCGTGACGTGCCCTCCCTGGTCGCCAAGGCCCGGGAGGGCGACGCCCGGTCCGTGGCGCGGTTGATCAGCCTGGTCGAGAACGACGATCCCGCTCTGCCCGAGGTGGCCGCCGCGATGGCGTCGCACGCCGGCCGGGCCCAGGTCGTCGGCCTCACCGGCGCGCCCGGGGTCGGCAAGTCCACCACGACGAACGAGCTGGTCCGCGCCCTGCGTGAGACGGGGAGCCGGGTCGGCGTGCTGGCCGTCGACCCGTCCAGCCCGTTCACCGGCGGCG
The DNA here is from genome assembly GCF_900113015.1 of Actinoplanes philippinensis. Taxonomy (GTDB): domain Bacteria; phylum Actinomycetota; class Actinomycetes; order Mycobacteriales; family Micromonosporaceae; genus Actinoplanes; species Actinoplanes philippinensis. Next base: position 102,367 of record NZ_FONV01000011.1, on the reverse strand, counting down.
CCATCCTGGGCGACCGGATCCGGATGCAGGACCACACCGCCGACTCCGGGGTCTACATCCGCTCGATGTCCAGCCGCGGGCAGCTCGGCGGCCTGTCGGCGGCGACACCGCAGGCGGTCCGGGTGCTGGAGGGCGCCGGCTGTGACGTGATCCTGGTCGAGACGGTCGGTGTGGGCCAGGCCGAGGTGGAGATCGCCTCCCTCGCCGACACCACGCTGGTGCTGCTCGCTCCCGGGATGGGCGACGCTATCCAGGCGGTGAAGGCGGGTGTGCTGGAGATCGCCGACGTCTTCGTGATCAACAAGGCGGACCGGCCCGGCGCCGACGCCACCTACCGTGACATCCAGGGCATGCTCGCGCTCGGGGAGCGTGCCCCGGGCGAGTGGCGGCCCCAGGTGGTCCGTGCGGTCGCCGCCCGGAACGAGGGCATCGACGACGTGGTGGCCGCCATCGGCAAGCACCGCGAGTGGCTGGAGAGCACCGGCAACCTGCAGCGCCGCCGGGAGCACCGGGCGTCGGCGGAGATCTCGGCGCTGGCGCTGGGCACGCTGCGGGCCCGGATGGGCGACCTGCGCGGCGGCACGGCGCTGCCGGCCCTCGCCGCCCGGGTGGCGAGCGGTGAGATCGACCCGCACGCCGCCGCCGCGGAGCTGCTGGCGAGCCTCTAACCGAAACGGGCCAGCGTCTCCTCGATGAGCGTGCGGTCCCAGTCGAGCGTGCCCTCGTCGAGCTCGGCGATGAGGGCGCGCAACCACCCGATCTCGGCGCGCAGCATGCTCGCCCGGTACTCGTCCTCGATCAGGAACAGCCGGGGCAGGCCGGGCGGGGCCTGCGCGTCGATGGCCCCGGCCCGCTCGGCCAGCTTCTCGACGCGGCGTTCCAGCAGCTCCCGTGTCTCGGCCGGAGTGAGCATCGGCAGGAACGCCAGCGCCACCGGGAACTCCGGGAACTCGCGGGCCGGCTCCGGCAGCATCTCGAGCAGCCAGCGGCGCAGGCTGGCGGCGCCCTCCTCGGTGATCTCGTAGACGGTCCGTTCTGGGCGGCCGGCCTCCCGGGTGGTGCCGCCGGGGCGGGCCAGTCCCTCCCGTACCAATCGATCGAGGGTTTGGTAGACGCTGTTGCGCTGCGCGACGTTGACCAGCTGGTCCTGACCGCGCTCCCTGATCACCTGCTGCATCCGGTACGGGTGCATCGGCGCCTCCACCAGTAGTGCCAGCAGAACCATCGCCAGGGGAGACCGCTTCATGCGGCTCAGCTTAGGGGTTGACGGTTCTTAGTCATGTCATCAATAGTCATTCTATGACTACACGAGAGCTGGATGCCATCGTCATCGGTGGCGGCATCGCCGGGACCGCCGCCGCCATCGCCCTCCGGATCGCCGGCCGTCGCCCGGTGATCCACGAGGCCCACGGACCGGGCGACGCCGAGCGCGGGGTCTTCGTGACCATCGCGGTGAACGGGGTGAACGCGCTGCGGTCCCTCGGCGCCGACCCGGCCGTCGTGCTGGCGCGCGGGTTCGCCACCCCGCGGCTCGCGCTGCGCCGCGCGTCCGGCCGGCTGCTGGCCGAGTTGCCGCTCGGCGGCCCCACGCCGGACGGCACGGTCACCACCACGATCCGGCGGGCCGACCTCTACGCGGCGCTGCGGGCCGAGGCCGAGCGGCAGGGGATCGAGATCGTGTACGGCCACCGCCTCGTCACCGCCCGCTCCGGCCCGCACGGCGTCACCGCGGAGTTCGCCAACGGCCGCGCCGCCACCGGCGACCTGCTGGTCGGCGCCGACGGGCTGAACTCGCGTACCCGTACCGCCATGGATCCGTCCTCGCCGGCGCCGCACTTCCTCGGCCTGCTCGACACCGGGGGTTTCACCGACGCCCCGGTGGATCCCGCGCTGGTCCCGCCGCCCGGGGTCATGCAGATGTCGTTCGGCCGGAAGGCCTTCTTCGGCTGGGCCGCCGCTCCGGACGGCCGGGTCTGGTGGTTCGCCAACCCGCCGCGCAAGCGTCCGGTCGAGCCCGGCGAGTTCACCGCCGAGAGCTGGCGGGCCCATCTGCTGGGGCTGTTCGAGGGTGAGCCGGGCGGTGACCTGATCCGGGCCACCGGCGAGATCCTCGGCCCGTGGAGCACCCGCGACCTGCCCCGGGTGCCGGTCTGGCACGACGACCGGATGGTGCTGGCCGGCGACGCTGCCCACGCCGTCGCGCCGTCGTCCGGGCAGGGCGCGTCGATGGCGCTGGAGGACGCCGTGGTCCTCGGCCACAGCCTGCGCGAGCACCGGGACCAGGCGGCGCTGGCCGCGTACGAGGCGGCGCGCCGTCCGCGGGTGGAGAAGGTGGTCGCGCACGGGCGCCGCAGCAGCAGCACGAAGGTGGCCGGGCCGGTCGGCGCGGCGATCCGGGACGCGATGACGCCGTTGGTGATGCGGATGCTGCACCGGCGCGGGGACCCGCAGGCGTGGATCTTCGAGCACCGGGTGCCGGTGCTCGCGCGGGCGCCGCGGTGAGTGGTGAGGCCCCGGCGGCGTTGGCGGGCGCCACCGGGGCCCGGAGGGGAACTGCCTGCCGCCAACTCTGGTTTCCGGTCCGGCCGGGCGGCAACGGGGAAAACCCTTGCTGTGAGCGACCTGAAGAATCCTTAGCGATCGTTCAGTTCTGATCTAACATGGCAGGTATGGATGCAGCCGAGATCCACGCCGGCCGGGAGCGCTGGCAACGACGCTACGATGCGGCCCGCAAGCGGGACGCCGACTTCACCACGCTCTCCGGGGCGACGGTGGAACCGGTCTACGGGCCACCCGAGGGCATCGCCTACCCCGGCTTCGAGCGGATCGGATGGCCCGGCGAGTTCCCGTTCACCCGAGGGCTGCACCCCACCGGCTACCGCGGGCGGACCTGGACGATCCGCCAGTTCGCCGGCTTCGGCAACGCGCGGCAGACCAACGAGCGCTACAAGATGATCCTGGCCGCCGGCGGTGGCGGGCTCAGCGTCGCCTTCGACATGCCCACCCTGATGGGCCGCGACTCCGACGAGCCCGAGGCGCTCGGCGAGGTCGGCCACTGCGGTGTCGCCATCGACTCGGCCGCCGACATGGACGTGCTCTTCGAGGGCATCCCGCTGCAGGACGTCACGACCAGCATGACCATCTCGGGCCCGGCCGTGCCGGTCTTCTGCATGTATCTGGTGGCGGCCGAGCGGCAGGGCGCCGACCTCTCCCGTCTGGACGGGACGCTGCAGACCGACATCTTCAAGGAGTACATCGCGCAGAAGGAGTGGCTCTTCGCCCCCGAGCCGCACCTGCGCCTGATCGGCGACCTCATGGAGTACTGCGCCCGGGAGATCCCGCGCTACAAGCCACTGTCGGTCAGCGGCTACCACATCCGGGAGGCCGGCTCGACCGCCGCACAGGAGCTGGCGTACACGCTGGCCGACGGTTTCGGGTATGTCGAGCTCGGCCTGTCCCGCGGCCTCGACGTCAACACGTTCGCGCCCGGCCTGAGCTTCTTCTTCGACGCGCACGTCGACTTCTTCGAGGAAATCGCCAAGTTCCGCGCCGCCCGCCGCATCTGGGCCCGGCACCTGCGCGACGACTACGGCGCCACCAGTGAGAAAGCACTGTGGCTGCGGTTTCACACCCAGACCGCCGGTGTCTCGCTGACCGCCCAGCAGCCGGTCAACAATGTCGTGCGGACCGCTGTCGAGGCCCTGGCCGCGGTGCTCGGCGGCACCAACTCGCTGCACACCAACGCCCTCGACGAGACCCTCGCCCTGCCCACCGACGAGTCCGCCGAGATCGCCCTGCGCACCCAGCAGGTGCTCATGGAGGAGACCGGGGTGGTCAACGTGGCCGACCCGCTCGGCGGATCGTGGTATGTGGAGGCCCTCACCGACCGCATCGAGGCCGAGGCCGAGGAGATCTTCACCCGGATCCGTGAGCTCGGGCACGACGGCAGCATCACCGCGGGCATCCTGCGTGGCATCGAGGACGGGTGGTTCACCTCGCACATCGCCGAGGCCGCCTTCGCGTACCAGCAGGCGCTGGAGAAGAACGCGAAGAAGGTCGTCGGCGTCAACGCGCACACCGGCACGGTCGCCAAGGACCTGGAGATCCTCCGGGTGTCCCACGAGGTCGAGAAGGTCCAGGTCCGCGACCTGACAGGCCGCAAGGACAACCGCGACGGGGTACGGGTGAAAGCCGCCCTGGAACACCTGATCACGGTGGCCCGTACCGGGGAGAACATGATCCCCGCCATGCTCGACGCCGCCCGGGCCGAAGCCACCCTCGGCGAGATCTGCGGCGTCCTCAAGTCCGAGTGGGGCATCTACCGGGAGCCGCCGCGCTTCTGAGCCGTCCGTTCCCCGCCGCCGTGGGGTCGCCCGGCGGCGGGGCGTGGACGGGTTGTGACGTCCGATATCGGCGGCCTGGTGGCGGCGCGAACAGGCGTGACAGCGTGCGAGACTAGGTAACCATGAGCGACCCACGGACCACTCCGTCGATCTTCACCCGCGGCGCGGTCGATCTCAGCGCGCTGCGCCCCTCGGCGCCGGCCAAACCGGCCGCGCCGAGCCGTCCCGCCGCCCCGGCCGCGCCGGCCGGTGAGGTTCCCGGCGCCGTTCCGGGCTCGGTGCCCGGCGCCATTCCCGGGGTCACCCCGGATGTGATCATCGATGTCACCGAGGCCGATTTCCAGTCCGTTCTGGAGCGGTCCCTGACCACGCCGATCCTGCTGGACTTCTGGGCCGACTGGTGCGAGCCCTGCAAGAAGCTCTCACCGGTGCTCGAGAAGCTGGCCGTGGAGTATGGCGGCTCGTGGATCCTCGGCAAGGTCAATGTGGATGAGAACCCGCGTCTCGCGCAGGTCTTCCGCGTGCAGGGCATCCCGCAGGTGACGGCGCTGATCGGTGGCCAGCCGGTCGAGGGCTTCAGTGGCGTCCTCGGCGAGAGCCAGGTCCGGCAGTATGTCGATGCCGTTCTCAAGGCGGCCGGTGTCAGTGTGGCGGCCCCCGAGGACCCGCGCCTCGACGCCGCCGACGACGCTCTGATGACCGGTGACCTGGATGCGGCCGAGGCGGCGTATCGGAAGATCCTCGCCGAGTCGCCCGCCGACGCGGCCGCCGAGTCCGGCCTGGCCCAGGTGGAGCTGTACCGGCGGATCGCCGGCGTCGACCCGTCGGCCGCCCTGGCCAAGGCCGGGTCGGACCCTGACGACGTCGAGGCGCAGCGGCTCGCCGCCGACATCGAGGTGCTCAGCGGGCAGGCCGCCGAGGCGTATGCGCGGCTGATCGCCCTGATCAGGAAGACGGCCGGTGACGACCGTGACGCGGTGCGTAAGCATCTGCTGTCGCTGTTCGCCGTCGCCGGGCCGGACGACCCCGCGGTCGCCGGCGCAAGACGTGCGCTGGCCAGCGCACTCTTCTAAGCTGCGGCTTCTCAACGAAGGGGGGCGTCGTGCGCCGCATCGCCGTTCTGGACGCACCGTCCAATCTCGGCCTGCGCCCGCCGACGGCGACGTCGGTGCCGGGCTGCGCCAAGGCGCCCGGCGCCCTCCGCGACCAGGGTCTGCTCACCAAGCTCGGCGCCCGTGACGCGGGCTGCCTCACCCCGCCGCGGTATGACCCGGGCGACTGGCGTCCCGGCGACGGGGTCGCCCACGCCGCCGAGATCGCGGCCTACTCCCGCGCGCTCGCCGACCGGATCGGCGCGATCATCGACGGCGGCGAGTTCCCGGTGGTCCTCGGCGGCGACTGCTCGATACTGATCGGTTCCGGCATCGCCATGCACCGCCTCGGTGACGCGGTCGGCGGGCGGATCGGCCTGGTCTTCGTCGACGGCCACTCCGACTTCCGGCACCCCGGCAACGCGTCCTACGTCGGCGCCGCCGCCGGCGAGGATCTGGCGCTCGTCACCGGCCGCGGCCAGGCCGACCTGGCGGCGATCGAGTCCCGCCGGCCGTACTTCCGCGACATCGACGTGGTCGTCCTCGGCATCCGCGCCCAGGATGAGTACCGTCTCGACCTCCAGGCCGCCGGCATCGTCACCCGCCCGGTCCCGGCCCTGCGCGCCGAGGGCGCCGCCCGCAGCGCCCAGTGGGCCCGCGACCAGCTCGTCGACTGCGCCGGTTACTGGGTGCACGTCGACGTGGACGTCCTCGACCCGGCCGTCATGCCGGCCGTCGACGCGCCCGATCCCGGTGGCATCGCCTTCCCCGAGCTGGAGCTCCTGCTCACCGGCCTGGTCGAGTCGCCGCACTGCCTGGGCGTCGAGATCACCGTCTTCGACCCGGACTACGACCCGGACGGCCGCTACGCGTCCGAGATCACCTCCGCTGTGGTCAGCGGTCTCTCCCCGGTCCGCACCACACCCCTGCGCCCCGACCTGGCCGCGGCCCGCCGCGATCTCGACAAGCCATCCAGCCGCCCGGCCGACCGCCTCTCCCGCCCCTCGGACCGGCTCTCCCCGTCGGCCGGCCGTCTGTCCCGCCCGGCCGCATCCGGCGGCCCGGCCGCCACGACCTCGTCCGCCGGCTCGGCAGCCACGGCACCGTCCACCGACCTCGCGGCCTCGGCTTCCTCCGCCGACCTTGCGGCCTCGGCCTCGTCCATCGGCCCCGCAGCCTCGGCCTCCTCCGCCGGCCTCGCCGCCCTGGACGCTTCCCCGAACTCGGCTTCCGCGGCAGGTGCCTTGTCCGCCGAGTCCGCCCACGGCTCCGTGCTCGCGGCCCCGTTTGCCGAACGCACAATCACGGACGGGCACTCGACGAGCGGCACCGCGGCCACCGATCCGGATGACGGGCCGGACCCTTTCGCCGCGACCGCCTCGGACATTGCCCCACCGTTCTCAGCGGGCACGGATCTCGACGCTTCCGATGAGATTTCGATCGACCACACAGCGCCGGTCACACGAATCTCGATAGAGATCCAGAGATCCACCGCCCCGGCCGCACCCGATTCCATTGCCGTCCCCGTGCCCGACCTGGTTCATGCCGCGGCCACGGACGCCGCTCCACCGGATTCGGATCGGGACGACGTGACTTCGGAGACCGCCTCGGGAGTAGCGCCGGGTTCGGATGTGGCTGACGGGACACCGGAGGCCTTCTCGGAAGTTGTGTCGGATTCGGACCTGGTCGGCGCGACGTCGGAGGCTTCCTCGGAGGTCGTGCCGGATGCCGCGCACACGAATGCGGACGCCGCGGTACTTCCCGATTCCGATGCGGTCGCCGAGATGCCGGACGATGCCTCGGCCGTCGCTGCCATTCCGGATTCGAACGGCACCGATCCGGCACCCGATGCTGCTCGTGCGGATTCTGACGGAACTGCTCCGGTGCTCGACGGTGTGCTTTCGGATGCCGTCTCCGAGCCCTTTCCTGCCGGCCGTGGTGTTGTTGCGGCCCTTCTCTCCGGTCGTGGCGGTGCCCGGCCGGATGATCCCCGGGTGGCCGACGCCGATTCGGAGACCGATGACTCTGAGCGCGACGCCGACAGGGCCGCGTCGGCCGGAAGCGCCGGATCAGCAGCTCCGGGCATCGAACCGGCGTCCACCGCGGAGGTCCCCGACAGCCGGGAGGAGACGGTGGCCGCAGGTGTGACCACCGCCGTGGAGGAAGGGGCCGAGCCGGTCGGGCGCGGCCTTTCCGGCTACACCCGGTCCGATGCCGACTTCGTGCTGGCCGTGGCACTCGCGACGGGCCACGCGCCGGTCCCGCCGACCTCCGCCGCAGTCCAGGTACCGCCCGATGATCTCGACGACGCGGACGCGACGGCGACAGAACAGCCGACCGTCAGCCCGGACGAGACGCCAGCCGGCTCGGTCAACGGAAGCCGCGCAGCTCAACGCTCCCGAAACGATGCGGGCAACAGGTTCACCAACAGACTGAGCCGGACCCTTTCCAGTGACGTGATCCCGTCGACCAGCGCCGAAGGAGCTAACTCGGTCACCGGCGGCGAAGGCGACTCCATCTCCGGCGGCGAAGGCCACTTCGTTTCCGGCGGTGGGGGTGACTCCGTCACTGGCGGCGAAGGCGATTCCGTCTCTGGCGGCGAAGGCGATTCCGTCTCTGGCGGCGAAGGCGACTCCGTTTCCGGCGGTGGGGACAACTCGGTTACGGACGGCGGAGGCAACCTTTTCGGTGATGAGGCCTCCTTGGCGGATGCCGAAACCGATGCCGTCGGTACCGGTCCCGCCGGCGTCGACTCCGAACTCGAAACGGCGACCGAGGCCGATGCCGAGCCGCTCCCCGAACCGACCGGCAGTGAGCCACCCGGCGTCGAAACATCCGGCATCGAAACATCCGGCGATGAACCGACCTGCATCGAAACGTCCGGTGGTGAGCCGACCGGTGGTGAGCCGACCGGTAGTGAGCCGACCGGTAGTGAGCCGACCGGTAGTGAGCCGACCGGCAGCGAACAGGCCGGCAGTGAGCCGACCCCTGCTGAACCGGCCCATACCGAAGCGGCCCGTGCTGAACCGGCCCGCGTCGAGGCGGAGCGGGGCGAGGTGCGCCTACTGTCCCGGCCGCTCGGGTCGGCGCCGCTGCTCGACTCCGAGCCGCTGCCCGCGACCCGCCCGGGCATGCTGCGCCCCCGCCCGCCCGTCGACGGCAGCCTCGGCCCGTCGGCGGCCGGACCGGGTTCTCTCACCGGGTTCCCGCCCGGGGTCGCCTAGAACCTCACGATCCGCCGCCGGCGATCGGCCTATTTGCTGAGGGCGGTCAGGAAGCGCTGCACCACCGGGACGGCGGCTTCGGAACCCGCGCCACCGTTCTGGACCATCACGGCGAAGGCGATGTCGCCCTGGTAGCCGACGAACCAGGAGTGGGTGTCCTCGGAGCCGGTCTTGAATTCGGCGGTTCCGGTCTTGCCGTGGACCGCTCCGCCGGGGACGTTGCGCAGCGCCGTGGCCGTGCCGTCGGTGACGACCTCACGCATCATGGCCCGCAGACCGGTGAGGGCGTCCTGGTCGAGCTTCGGACCGGCGGCCGCCGCGGCGGCGGGCGCCGGGTCGAGGACCAGTTTCGGCTGCTGGAACTGTCCTTTGGCGACGGCCGCGGTGGCGCCGGCCATGGCGAGCGGGCTGACCACGGTGCTGCCCTGGCCGAAGACGGCGGCGGCCAGCTCGGTGGCGGTCCCGCCGTCGGAGACCTGGCCGGAGTACGCCTCGACGCCGAGATCCCAGGTGCCGCCGAGGCCGAGGGCGCCCGCCGCCTCCTGCAGGCCGGCGGCGGTCAGCTTGGGGGCGAGAGCGGCGAACGCGGTGTTGCAGGATTTCGCGAAGTCCACATGGAACGGCACCTTGCCGAGCGCCTGGTCGTGGGAGTTCTTGAATTCACGCCCGTCCACCGTGACCGTTTTAGGACAGTCGACGGCGGTGTCTGCGGTAATGGCGTCGCGGGCGAGCAGCCCGTACGCCGAGATCATCTTGAACGTCGACCCCGGGGGGACCTGGCCGGTGAAGGCGGTGTTGACGCCGCCGGGCTCGGGCCCGTTGGCCGAGGCCAGCACGGCGCCGTCGCTGACCCGGATGGCGACCAGGGAGCTGGGCTGCTTCTCGGCGGCGAGCGCGGTGTCGGCGGCGTTCTGCACCTTGGTGTCGAGCGTCACCTTGATGGGTTTGCCGGCGACCGGCTCGCTGGTGAAGAGCTTGGTGTCCTCGGTGGCGCCGTCGGCGGCCTCACGGGCGATCACCACGGAGAGGCCGGCGGTGCCGCGCAGGACGTCGTCGTACTTCTCCTGGAGGCCGCCGTGCCCGGCCTCGTCACCGGCGAGGAGCACTCCCGGCTTGGCGGCGAGGTCCTCCTCGGTGGCCGGGTCGACGGTGCCGAGCAGGGCGCGCGCGAAGGCCCGGGTGGGTGCGAGCTGCCGGGTCTCGTCGCGGAAGACGGTGCCGGGCAGTGGCCGTACCTCTGACCGGATCTTCTGATAATCGGACTGCCGGAGGCTGATCAGGTCGAGGAAGGCGCCGGGGTCGGCCTTGTCGACGCGGTCCTTGAGGTCGCTCAGGTCCACGTCCACATTGATCTTGGCGAACGCCGCGGCGAGGTCCTTCTGGAGCTGGGGCAGGTCGGTGACCCGCTCCGGGCTGACCCCGACGATCGTCACTTTCTGTGGCCCGACCAGGGTCTTCCCGCCGGCGTCGAGGATGCCGGCGCGGGTGGCGGCGACGCGGCGCAGGCGCAGTTTCTCGCCGGCGGCGAGGTCGGGCTGGACCACGGAGGGCTCCCAGACCACGCTCCATCCGTCCTTGCCGGCCTTGGTGGCGCGCACCGTGCTGCGGTAGCTCCACTCGACCCCGCCGGGCAGGGTCCACTTGACGGTGATCGGTGTGCTGGCGTTGTCGCCGTTCTCCTCGGTGGCGCCGGCCGTGGTGACCGCGAGCGGCTGGCCGGTGAGGTCGCCGTAGAGCCCGTTGATCTGGCTCAGCACGTCGGCCGCGGCGATCTTGCCGCCGGCCGCGGTGACGAAGCCGACGTCGTCGAGCTTCCCGCCGCTCCACCCGCTGAGGAACGCCGTGACGGCGTCCTCGGCCGGGTCCGAGGAGCAGGCGGTGAGTCCGCAGGAGGCGGCGAGCAGCAGTGCGGCCAGGCCGGCGGAGGAGCGGCGCATGAGGGTCCCTTCGGTGGGTAGCTGAACGAACCGTAATAAACAGATGCCCGTTCGGCTGTCCCGCGTATGGGCACACCGGGGGTGTGAGGGTGACGGGGGACTGGCTCTAGGCTGTCCTCGACACGTTCGAGCCCACAGTGCCGTGGGTGAGGGGAGCGCCGGACCATGGCTGTCGCCGACGAGGCAGCGACCGATTCTGATCAGACCGCGTTGTTGGTTGACGAGGTGCCGAACGCCGAGCGGCTGGTCGCCCAGGCGATCGAGCTCGCGGGTGAGGACCACAACACCGCATCGCTGGTGAGCCGCTTCTGGCGGTTCGCGCCGGATGAGGAGCTGATCGGATACACGCCCGACGAGATGTTCTCGGCCGCGGTGGAGCACCGCGAGCTGGCTCGTAATCGTCTGCCCGGTGAGCTGAAGCTCGCCATCACCGAGCCGAGCGGCCCGCAGGCGCACAGCGTCCTGCGGATCGTGACCGACGACATGCCGTTCCTGGTGGACTCGGTGATCGCGCTGCTGACCGCCCACAATCTGCAGGTCTACCTGATGGTGCACCCGCTGATCGTGGTGCGCCGCGAGCCGCTCGGCGCGCTCGCCCAGCTCGAGGCGGACGTCGAGGCCGACGACGCCATCGAGGGCGATCTTGTGGAGAGCTGGATCCGGATCGAGATCGACCCGGTGCGCCGCCCGGAGGCCCGCGAGCAGTTGCTCAACGAGGTGCGGCGGGTGCTCACCGACGTGCGTGACGCCGTCGAGGACTGGCCGCGGATGCGCCAGCGGGCCGTCGTCATCTCCGACGAGCTGGCCGCCGCCCGTGGTTCGGATCGGGGCCTGCCGGTGCCCGACAAGGACGTCACCGACTCGATCGAGCTGCTCAAATGGCTTGCCGACGACCACTTCACGTTCCTGGGCTACCGGGAGTACCGGCTGGACGACGGCGTCCTGACCGCGGTCCCGGGCACCGGGCTGGGCATTCTGCGCGGGGCCAGCAAACCGCGCCGGCTGGCCGCCGAGATGGCCGCCGAGATCTACGAGCGGGCCATGGAGAAACGGCTCCTCGTGATCACCAAGGCGAACTCGCGGGCCACGGTGCACCGTTCGGCGTACCTCGACTACATCGGCGTGAAGCTGTTCAACGACGCCGGCGAGGTGGTCGGCGAGCGCCGCTTCCTGGGCCTGTTCTCCAGTTCGGCGTACCGGACGAGCGTGCGTCAGCTCCCGGTGGTCAAGCGCAAGGTGCAGGAGGTGATGGACCGTTCCGGACTGTCACCCCGTGGCCACTCCGGCAAGGACCTGCTGCAGATCCTCGAGACCTACCCGCGCGACGAGCTCTTCCAGATCAAGACCGATGATCTGTACGAGGCGGTCATCGGCGTTCTGCGGATGGCCGGGCGCCGGCAGTTGCGGCTGTTCCTGCGGCGCGACGGCTACGGCCGGTTCATCTCGTGCCTGATCTACCTGCCACGTGACCGGTTCACCACCGGCAACCGGCTGCGCATGCAGGAGATCCTGCTCCGCGAGCTGAACGGGGTGGGCGTCGACTACACGACCCGGGTCACCGAGCGGATGCTGGCGCGGGTGCACTTCATCGTGCGGACCGACCCGGCAGCCCCGCCCGGTCAGCTGGAGCCGAACGAGCTGGCCGAGCTGCTGGCCGACGCGACCCGGATGTGGGACGACGACTTCTCGCTGGTGCTGGAGCGCAAACTCGGTGACGAGCAGGCCCGGCGGCTGTTCCTGCGATACTCCTCGGCCTACCCGGAGAGTTACAAGAACACCCATACGCCGTACGAGGGGATGCAGGACCTGGCGAAGCTGGAACTCCTGGAGGAGCCCGGCCAGCTGTCCATGCACCTGTTCCGGCGTCGCCGTCTGGGGCCGGACGGCACTCCCACGCCGGACGAGCGTGACGTCCGCTTCAAGGTGTACCGGTACGGCGAGCCGATGATGCTGTCCGCGGTGCTGCCGGTGCTGCACTCGCTGGGTGTCCGGGTCACCGACGAGAGGCCGTACGAGATCCGCCGCCCCGACGGTGTCATCTACCTCTACGACTTCGGCCTGCTGCCGCCGAGCGGCCACCGCGAGCTGGCCGAGGTCCGCCCGCAGGTGGAGAACGCGTTCGCGGCCGCCTGGCGGGGCGAGGCCGAGGTGGACGGCTTCAACGAGCTGGTGCTGCTGGCCGGCCTCACCTGGCGGCAGGTGGTGGTGCTGCGCGCCTACGCGAAGTATCTGCGCCAGACCGGCAACGTCTTCTCCGAGCGATACCTGGAGTCGACCTTCACGCAGTACCCGGAGATCGCCGGGCTGCTGGTGAAACTCTTCGAGGTCCGGTTCTCACCGCATCTCACCGTCGGCGAGAGCGAGCGGGCCCGGCAGGCCGGCGAGGTCCGCGACCGGATCACCGAGCTGCTCGACCAGGTGGAGAGCCTCGACCAGGACCGGATCCTGCGTTCCTACCTCACCCTGATCGAGGCGACCCTGCGGACCAGCTTCTTCCAGCGCGGGCCGGAGGGGCGGCCGAAGTCCTACGTGGCCTTCAAGCTGGACCCGCAGGCCATCCCGGACCTGCCGCAGCCACGGCCCAAGTTCGAGATCTTCGTCTACTCGCCGCGATTCGAGGGCGTGCACCTGCGGTTCGGCGCTGTCGCGCGGGGCGGTCTGCGCTGGTCGGATCGGCGCGAGGACTTCCGTACCGAGGTGCTCGGCCTGGTCAAGGCGCAGATGGTGAAGAACTCGGTGATCGTCCCGGTGGGCGCCAAGGGCGGTTTCGTCCTCAAGCAGAAACCGGGCGACCGGGACGAGGCGGTGGAGTGCTACAAGCGCTTCATCACCGCGCTGCTCGATGTGACCGACAACATCCTGGCCGGCAAGATCGTCCCGCCGAAGGACGTGGTCCGGCACGACGGTGACGACCCGTACCTGGTGGTGGCGGCGGACAAGGGCACCGCCACGTTCTCCGACATCGCCAACGAGATCTCGGTCGGCAAGGACTTCTGGATGGGCGACGCGTTCGCCTCCGGCGGCTCGGCCGGTTACGACCACAAGAAGATGGGCATCACCGCCCGCGGCGCGTGGGAGTCGGTCAAGAAACACTTCCGCGACCTGGGCGTCGACACCCAGAGCGAGGATTTCACGGTGGTCGGCGTCGGCGACATGTCCGGCGACGTCTTCGGCAACGGCATGCTGCTGTCGCAGCACATCCGGCTGGTCGCGGCCTTCGACCACCGCCACATCTTCCTCGATCCGGATCCCACGGCCTCGACGTCGTACGCGGAACGCAAGCGCCTGTTCGACCTGCCCCGCTCCTCCTGGGACGATTACGACAAGTCCCTGATCAGCGAGGGCGGCGGCGTCTATCCGAGGTCGGCGAAGTCGATCCCGGTCAGCCCGCAGGTCCGCGAGCGGCTGCAACTCGGCGACGCCCCGGTGATCAGCCCCGGCGACCTGATGCGCGCGATCCTCAAGGCGCCGGTCGACCTGTTCTTCAACGGCGGCATCGGCACCTACGTGAAGGCGGCCTCCGAGTCGCACGCCGAGGTCGGTGACAAGGGCAACGACGCCATCCGGGTGAACGGCGCCGACCTGCGGGTCAAGGTGGTCGGCGAGGGCGGCAACCTCGGCCTCACCCAGCGCGGGCGGATCGAGTTCGCCCGGGCCGGCGGCCGGGTGTTCACCGACTTCATCGACAACTCGGCCGGTGTGGACTGCTCCGACCACGAGGTCAACATCAAGATCCTGCTCGGTGGCGCGGTCGTCGACGGCGAGATGACCATCCCGGAGCGCGACGAGATGCTCGCCGCGATGACCGACGAGGTCGGCGAGATGGTGCTGCGCGACAACTACGAGCAGGCCATGGCGCTCGGCAACGCCCGCTCACAGGCGCATTCGCTGCTCCCGGTGCACCGGCGCATGCTCAACTCGCTGGAGCAGCGCGGTGAGCTCAACCGGGAGCTGGAGGCCCTGCCGACGGACAAGGAGCTCGCCGTCCGCTACGAGAACGGCGAAGGGCTCACCGCTCCGGAGTTCGCGGTGCTCCTGGCGTACGTCAAGATCAGCCTGGAGCGTGAGGTGCTCGCCGACGAGCTGGTCGACGAGGCCTGGACCAGCGCGGTCCTCACCGAGTACTTCCCGACGCCGCTGCGCGAGCGGTTCGCCGGCCGGATGGCCGGACATCGGCTGCGGCGCGAGATCATCTCGACGTCGCTGGTCAACGAGGTGGTCAACCGCGGGGGTACGTCGTTCGTCTACCGTGCCATGGAGGAGAGCGGGGCGTCCGCGGCCGACGTGATCCGGGCGTACGTGGTGATCCGCGACGTCTACGGGCTGCCGGAGATCTGGGCGGCCGGCGAGGCGCTCGACAACGAGGTGCCGACCGCCGCGCAGACCCTGGTCTTCCTGGAGACCCGGCGGCTGCTCGACCGGGCGGTCCGCTGGCTGGTCAGCACCCGCCGTTCACCGATCGACGTGGCCGGCGAGATCGCCAAACTGCGTCCCGGCGTCGCCGACCTGCTGCCCCGCCTCCCGCAGGTGATCGTCGGCGGGGAGCGCCGCTCGCTGGAGAGCCAGGCCGAGGAGCTGGCCGGCAAGGGCGTCCCGGAGAAACTGGCCGAGACGGTGAGCCGGGTGTTCTACGGCTTCGGCCTGCTCGACATCCTGGAGACGGCGTCCGGGATCGACCGGGACCCGGGCGAGGTGGCGCAGGTCTACTTCGTGCTCTCCGAGCGGTTCGGGGTGGACAAGCTGCTCTCGCACATCTCCCGGCTGCCGCGGGGCGACCGCTGGCAGACCCTGGCCCGGATGGCGCTGCGCTACGACCTGTATGCCGCGCTGGCCGCCCTGACCGCCGAGGTGCTCCAGTCGACGCCGTCGACGGCCGCCCCGGAGGATCGGGTGTCGGAGTGGTCCCAGGTCAACGCGGCCTCGATCGCCCGCGCGTCCAACGCCATGGGCAACGTGGAGGACACTCCCGCCGAGTTGGCGGCGCTCTCGGTGCTGCTGCGCCAGATCCGTACCCTGGTCAAGACGTCAGCGGCCTGATCGGCTTTTTTGGTGAGCCGGACTTCGGCGGGCAGCTCCCGAAGCCCTGCCGAAATCCGGCTCACCGTCTGCGCCGCGGAGTCGAACTGGTCCCGAGCCGAGTTCCGCGACGTTTCCCCAGACCCACCTTCTGGCCATCACGCTAGGTGACGTGGCAACGCGGAGGGAAGCGCAGCGTAGGCGGATTGACCGTTCGGTGGGTCCGTTTCGCCCAGAAGTTTCGCCCATTACCGGACAGTCGTGACGACAAGCGCACCCCTCGTCACGCACCGTGATGCGGCCCTCGTTCCGGCACCGCTTCCGGCGGTGTCCCGGATCGCTCTCGGCCGCCCCGGCGCGGCTGGTCCTCGATGCTGTCGCGGGTGGGCCACGACGGCATCGAGAACGAGCCGGCTGGTTTCAGGGGTGTGCCGGCGCAGCCGGGACGGCTCCGGCGACCAGGCCGAGAGCCTCGGCCGCGGCGCGGCTGTTGGCCAGGGCGGCGCCGTGGGTGATCACGAAGGCGTCCACGCCGGTCGGCCGCCACGCCGACGGCCAGCCCATCTCGACCACGCCCACCGGGCGGTCGGCGGCCAGCTTCTCGATCAGGGTCCGGGCCGCGGGGGAGTTGTGCAGGCGTCGGCCGACGACCACGATCGGGCGGTCGCCGGCACGCTCCGTGATCGACTCGACCGTCGCGTCGGCGGCCACCACCTCGATCTCCTCGGCGGTCGCCAGGTGCGGCGCGAGACCCCACGGCACCTTGCCCTCGGCGATCGAGTACCCCGCGACGAACCGCACCACGAGCGGGTTCCGCAGCCGGTCGTCCGACCCCTCGAACCGCATCCCCTGGCGGGCGGCCTCCACCCCGAGCGCGACATCGGGCCGGCTCGCGGGGGAGGGGTCCGGGTTGCGGGTGGCTGTTGTGGCCGTGGCCGGGCTCGCGTCGGAGGGATTCGGGCTGCGGGTGGCTGTTGTGGCCGCGGCCGGGCCCGCGGCGGAGGGGGCCGGGGTGTGGCGGGCCGGCGTGGGTGCGCCGGCTGCTTCGGGCGTACCCATGGCGGCTGGTTCTGTCTTGGGGTCTGCCGTTGTCGTGGTCCTGGGCGGCGGGCCGCTCCCGGCGGCCAGGTCGGCGGTGCGTTCGGCGGCGTTCTCCAGGCGGGTCAGGGGGAGGCGGCCGTCGCGGGTGGCGGTGGCGATCTCGGTGGCAACCGCTTCGACGAGTTCGAGGGTGACGACGGCGCCGATGCAGAGCAGGTCGGCGCCGGCGGCCAGGGCGGCGACGGCGGCGCGCGGGATGCTTCCGGCAGCGCCCGCCGCGCCGCGCATCTCCAGGGCGTCGGTGACGATCGCTCCGCGGAAGCCCAGCTCGTCGCGGAGGAGCCCGTTCAGCGCGGACCGGCTGAAGGTGGCCGGACCGTCGCCGGTCAGCTGCGGCACCCGGATGTGGGCGCTCATCACGGACCGCACCCCGGCCTCGACGGCGGCGGCGAACGGCGGCAGATCCCGGGAGCGCAGCAGGGACAGTGGCACGTCGACGGTCGGCAACTCCAGATGGGAGTCGGTGACGGTGGCGCCGTGCCCGGGGAAGTGCTTCGCGCAGGCCGCCACCCCGCTGGACTGGAGGCCGGTGACGGCGGCGGCGGTGTGCCGTGCGACGAGCGCCGGATCCGCCCCGAACGACCGGGTGCCGATGATCGGGTTGTCGTCGGCGGTGTTGACGTCGACGGTCGGCGCCAGGTCCAGGTTGATGCCGGCGGCGGCCAGGTCGGCGCCGATCGCGGCGTACACCCGGCGGGTCAGGTCCAGGTTGCCGGCGGCGCCGAGGGCGGCGTTTCCGGGGTACGCGCTACCGGTCCGGTGCCCGAGCCGGGTGACGTCGCCACCCTCCTCGTCGATCGCGATCAGCACGTCCGCGCGGGCCGACCGCAGCTGGGCGGTCAGATCGGCGACCTGTCCGGGATCGACCACGTTGCCGCCGAACAGGGTGTGCCCGGCCAGCCCGTCGAGCAGGAGATCGCCCGCCCACGACGGCGCGACGGCCCCCGGGAACGCGGCGAGAAGGGTGCGCAGGGCCAGCCGGCGGAGGCCCGGGTCGATCGCCATGGTGTCCTTCCGATGCGCAACTCTGGCCGCGAGGGGCCACGAGCTGCCATGATCGCTCGGAGTCGATAGCCACCTTCCGGTCGGCGACATTGCCTACCGTTACGCTGCGGCTGCGTGTCGTGCGTCGACACTGTAACAGGAAAGAATCCTTAGTATTAGGGGACTGAGTTATGGCCGCCACTCGCCTACCGGGCACACCCCGGTTGCTGCGCGCTCTCAACGACCGCGCCGCGCTGGACCTGCTGCTCACCCGAGGCCCGCTCACCCGGGCCCAGCTCGGCGAGATGACCGGCCTCAGCAAGGTCACCGCCTCGCAGCTGGTGGAACGCCTGGAGGAGCGCGGGCTGGTCCGCCGGGTCGGCGAGCAGGCCGGCGGCCGCGGTCCGAACGCCCAGCTCTACGCGGTCACCCCGGGCAGCGCCCACGTCATCGGCGCCGAGGTCGGGCCGGACGGGGTCGTCGCCGCCTGTGCCGACATCACCGGCGCCGTGATCAGCCGCGTCGAGCAGAGCACCAAGGACACCGACGACCCGGTCGGCGTCGTGCACAACGCCGTCGTCCAGGCCGCTGGTGAGGCCGGCGCCGACATGTCCTCGGTCCGCCGCGTCGTGCTAGGCACCCCCGGCCTGGTCGATCCCCAGTCCGGCGAGATCTCGTTCGCTCACGACCTGCCCCGCTGGCACCGCGGCCTCCTCGCCGACCTGCGCCGCGACCTGAACATCCCGGTCTTCTTCGGCAACGACGTCAACATGGCCGCGGTGGCCGAGTCGAGCACCGGCGCCGCCGCCGGAGTGACCGATTTCGCCCTGGTCTGGATCGGCCGGGGCGTCGGTCTGGCCACGGTCATCAACGGCCGTCTCCACCAGGGCGCCACCGGTGCGGCCGGGGAGATCGGCTACCTGCCGGTCGGTGGGGCCGAGGTGCCGCACAACGCGTCCCGGCGCGGAGTCAAGGGCGCGTTCCAGGCGATCGCCGGCGCCGACGCGGTCAAGGCCATCGGCAAACAGTTCGGCTTCCGTGGCGCCGAGGCCGCCGACGTGGTGCGTGCCGCCGTCGCGGCCGGCCCGGCCGGTGAGCCGGTCCTCGACGAGCTAGCCCGCCGCCTCGCCCTCGGCGTCGCCGCCACCTGCGCGGTCCTCGACCCGCCGCTGGTCGTCCTGGCCGGTGAGGTCAGCCGGGCCGGCGGCCCCGCCCTCGCCGACCGGGTGGAACGCGAGGTCGCCGCGATCACCCTCGTCTCCCCGAAGGTCGTGGTCACCGGCGTCGCCTCCGAACCGGTCCTGCACGGCGCGCTCCGCACGGCCCTCGACGCCGTCCGCGACGAGGTCTTCGGCTCCACCACCGACTGACGGCGCCGCCCGGCCGGCGGGTGGCGCCGGATCGGTGACGCTGATCCGGCGGTGGCTGCCGGCTGGGGATTTGCACCCGTGGGGCGGGTCACCGGCACGCCGTCCGGCCGGCGGGGGCGGACATGGTTGGATGGACGCGTGCGCGAGGCTGCCGTATCCATTCCGCCCGACGAGGACACCGTCATCGCCTTCGACCGCGTGAACGTGGTGCGTGGGGGCAACTACCTGATCCGTGACCTGTCCTGGCAGGTCGAGCTGGACGAGCGGTGGGTGGTGCTCGGCCCGAACGGCGCGGGCAAGACGACCCTGCTCAACCTGGCGTCCGCCCGGCTGCATCCGACACGCGGTAACGCGTACGTCCTGGGTGAGAAGCTGGGCCGGACCGATGTGACCGAGCTGCGGACCCGGGTGGGCATCACCACCGGCCGGTTCGCCGATCAGGTGCCGCCGTCCGAGCGGGTGCTCGACGTGGTGGTGACGGCCGCGTGGTCGGTGGTCGGCCGCTGGCGGGAGAGCTACGACCCGCAGGACGAGGCGCGGGCCAGGGAGCTGCTCGATCAGCTCGGCATCGGGGCGTTCGCCGAGCGTGAGTTCGGCACGCTGTCCGAGGGGGAGCGCAAGCGCACCCAGATCGCCCGCGCGCTGATGACCGATCCCGAGCTGATGCTGCTCGACGAGCCGACCGCGGGCCTGGACCTGGGCGGCCGGGAGACGCTGATCGGCCACCTCACCGAGCTGGCCCTCGATCCGGACGCCCCGGCCATGGTGCTCGTCACCCACCACGTGGAGGAGATCCCGCCGGGCTTCACCCACGGTCTGCTGCTCAGGGAGGGCACTGTCGTCGCGGCGGGCCTGCTCGGCGAGGTGATGACCGCGGAGAACCTGACGAAGACCTTCGGGCTGCCGCTGATCGTCGACCGGTTCGGCGATCGGTACACCGCACGGGCCGGCTGATGACCCGGGTCGTCGTCGCGGGCAGCGCGAACATGGACCTGGTCGGGCTGGCGCCGGCCCTCCCCCGGCCGGGTGAGACGGTGCTCGGCGACGACTTCGTGATGACCCCGGGCGGCAAGGGCTCCAACCAGGCGATCGCCGCGGCGCTCGCCGGCGGCGAGACGGTCTTCCTGGGAGCCATCGGCTCCGATTCCTTCGGCGTCACCCTCAACGCGCGGTTGGCGTCGGCCGGTGTGGGCGTCGATCTGGTACGGACCAGCTACGGCTCGTCCGGGGTGGCCGTCATCATGGTGGACCGCGCGGGGGAGAACTCCATCCTGG
The DNA here is from genome assembly GCF_900113015.1 of Actinoplanes philippinensis. Lineage (GTDB taxonomy): Bacteria > Actinomycetota > Actinomycetes > Mycobacteriales > Micromonosporaceae > Actinoplanes > Actinoplanes philippinensis. The sequence continues at coordinate 82,026 of NZ_FONV01000011.1, read as the reverse complement.
TCAGCCCGGGGGCCAACCGCACCTTCGTCGGCCTCACCGGCGAGGAGACGTCCGCGATCGGCGCCGCCGACGTGCTGCTGTGCCAGCAGGAGATCCCGATGGCCACGGTGCACGCCGCGCTGCGGGCCGGCCGGGCCGCCGGCACCCGCACCATTTTGAACGCGGCGCCCGCCCGGGTGCTGCCGTCCGGTCTGCTCGACGAGGTGGACCTGCTGGTCGTCAACGAGACCGAGGCACGGGCCATCACCGGCGGCGACGATCCGGATGTGGCGGCGCTGCTGGCCCTGGTGCCCCGGGTGGTGCTGACGCTCAGCGGCAACGGCTCCCGGTATGCCGACCGGGACGGCGCCGACGTGCACGTCCCTGCTTTCCGGGTGGAGGTCGCCGACACCACGGCGGCCGGTGACGCCTTCACCGGCGCGCTGGCCGTGGCCTGGGGTGAGGGCCGCGACCTGATCGACGCGGTCCGCTGGGCGAACGCCGCCGGGGCCGCGTGTGTCCGCCGGGTGGGCGCCAGCAACGCCCTGCCCACCAGGTCCGACATCGAAGCGCTGTACGCCGGGGCCTGACGGCGTCGTGCCCGGGTCAGGCCCGGGCGGCGGTGAGGAAGCGTTCGACCTCGGTACGCAGGACGGTGGCCAGTTCGGACAGGCCGGTCGTCTCGTGCGCGGTGTCCCCGTCGACGGCCGCGGCGATGCCGTCGATCAGGGTGCTCATCTCGCGGATCCGGTCGGTGACGGCGCGCAGCACCCGTACCGCGTCCTCGGAGGCCGCCTGCACCGCGTCGACCTGGTCGATGATCTCGCCGCTGGATTCGCCGGTCTCGTTGGCGAGGGTCTTGACCTCGTTGGCGACCACGCTGAACCCGCGTCCGGCGGCCCCGGCCCGGGCGGCCTCGATGGAGGCGTTGAGCGAGAGCAGCTGCGTCTGCATCGCGACCCGGTTGATCAGGTCGACGGCCTTGCGGATCTGGCCGGAGGAGCGGCGCAGGTCGTTGACGGTGCCGAGCCCGCGTTCGGCGTCGGTGACCGCGGCCCGGGCGAAGCCGGCCAGGCCGTTCGCGGAGCGGCCCATCTCACCGGCCGAGGTGGCGATGCGTTCGGAGAGGGCCAGCACCGCGGACTCCAACTCGTCGGCGAACGTCAGCCGGGACTCGGCGGCCGCGGCGATCTCGTCGGCGTTGCGGCTCATCGCGTCGCCGGACCGGCCGATCTCCTCGGCGGCCCGGCGGTACGCCCCGCCCATCCCCCCGGAGAGGAACCGCCGGTAGAAGTTGCCGGCCGCCCCGGCCGCGGACGCCGCCCCGGCCTCCCGCACGAACGCGTCGGTACGATCCAGCAGCTCGTTGATGGCCGAGCGGGCCTCGACGAAGGCGTCCGAGTCGCCGAGCCGGGGCACACGCGCCTCGAAGTCCCCGCCGGCGGCGCGGCGGCAGACGTCGGCTATCGCGTACATCGCCTCGTCGTCACCGTTCCCCGCGGGCGCCGAAAGGGCCGGGTGGTGAGTCATCGGGCTCCTCCCGCGGACAGGTCCCAGACCAGCTCGTCGTAGGTGCGGTTGCGTTCGGCGAGGATCTGCTGGAGCGCGGCGTGGCCGGCGGCGACCGCGTCCTGCGGGCGGTCGTGGCGGCTCTCGGCGGCGCGCAGCACCCGGTACAGGTCGTCGGCGGCGGTGACCGCGCTCCGGGACGGGACCCGGCGGTTGGAGTGGTAGCCGACGACCCGGCCGGTGTCGTCATAGGAGGGTGTGACATGCGCGAACACCCAGTAGTGGGCACCGTCGGCGGCGAGGTTCACCACGTAGGCGAACATCTCCCGCCGGTCCTTGAGGGTGTCCCAGAGGAGTTTGAACACGGCACGTGGCATGTCCGGGTGCCGGATCAGATTGTGTGGCTGTCCGAGCGCGTCCTCCTCGTGGAGGGCGGACATGCGCAGGAAGACGTCGTTGGCGTAGGTGATGGATCCCCGCGGGTCGGTCTTCGTGACGATCAGCTCATCCTCGCTGAAAGTGCGTTCGCGACCGGTGGGCCGTACCCGAGTGTTTTTCATGGTGATCTGATTTTGCAGGTTTAACGCCGAAAAGTTGGCCTTATCAGGACATCAGGACTCGCGAATGGTCGTGACGAACCGGGAGACCTCGGCCCGCAGCACCTCGGCCAGCTGCGACAGCCCGGCGTTGTCGGTGTGCCGCCCGCCGTCGACGGCCAGCGCGATGCCCTCGACCAGGCCGCTCATCTCGCGGATCCGGTTGGTCACCGCCTCCAGCACGCCGATCGCGTCGGCCGCCGACTGCTGCACCGTGTTGACCTGGTTCATGATCTGCTCGCTGGAGGCGCTGGTCTCGTTGGCGAGGTTCTTCACCTCGTTGGCGACCACACCGAACCCGCGCCCGGCCGAGCCCGCCCGGGCCGCCTCGATCGTCGCGTTCAGGGCCAGCAGCCGGGTCTGTGCAGCCACCTGATTGATCAGGTCCACGGCGTGCCGGATCTCGTCCGAGGAGGACCGCAGCGACGACACCGTGCCCAGGCCGCGTTCGGCGTCGGTGACCGCGACGCGGGCGAAGTCGGCCAGCCCGTTCGCCGACCGGCCCATCTCGGTCGCGGCCGTCGCGACCTGTTCGGAGACGGTCAGCACCGCCGACTCCAGATCGTCGGCGAGCGCCTGCCGCTGCCGGGCCGCCTCCGCGAACTGGGCCGCCGTCCGGCTCATCACCTGGTTGGAGTGGGTGATCTGCTCGGCCGCCGCCCGGAACGTCCCGGCCAGCCCCTGAGTCAGGAACCGCCGGTGGAACCGGCCCTCGGCAGCGGCCGCCGACGCGGCGCCGGCCTCCCGGACGAACGCGTCCACGTGATCCAGCAGGCCGTTGACCGCCGAACGGAACCGGACCGCCTGCTCGGAGCCGCCGAGCACCGGGACCCGGGCCTCCATGTCGCCGGTCGCGGCGCGCTCACACACCTCGATGACCAGCCGTACCGCCTGATCCCGGGCGAGCGGCTCGTCCGTCTGCGAATCACCTGTCGCGCGGCGTGCGCGGTGCGGCCGTACCCCGATGCCTCTCATGATGTCCTGATCGTCGCTAACCAGGACACTTTGCGCCTGGAAACGCCCGAATCAGCGGGCCACCCGAAGTGCCCAGGCGATCAGCGGCGCCTGCAGCGGCAGCCGCCCGTAGGCGATGGCCCGTTTCGCCGGTGAGGCGTGCCGCCAGTCCGCCGCCATCCGCACGTTCGCCGGGAAGACCGCCACGAACAGCGCTGCCGCGGCCAGCCCACCGGCCCGGCGGGTGCGCGGGTGCGCGACGGCGGCGGCCACCGCCAGCTCGGCGACGCCGCTCAGATACGTCCAGGTGCGAGGGGACCCGGGCAGGGAACGCGGCACGATGCCGTCGAACGGTTTCGGCGCCACGAAGTGCAGCACCCCCATGCCGCCGAGCATCGCCGCCAGCCCGGCGGCATCCCGCCTCACCACGATGCGCTCGCGAACTCGCTCATCGGCGCACCGCCGGCTCCAGGGCACGCTGCAGGGCCCGGTAGATGCGACCGAACCGCTGGGCGTTGTTCGTCCGCATCAGCAGGACGTCGCCGCCGCGGACCCGGCCCCAGATCTCCAGGGTCCGGCTGCCCCGGTCGTACGACCGGTCGACGCGCTCCAGCATCAGATCGGCGACCGGCACCACGGCCAGGCCGACCAGGATGCCGCCGACGACCATGGCCACCGTGGTCCCGAGTGACATGTCCAGCAGCAGCGCCACCAGCACGGCGAGCGCGCCCACCAGCAGCGGCAGGAGCACGGCCAGGCCGAGCGCGCCCCGCCAGGCGATGACGCCCCAGGAGCGGGCGCCCTTCGTATACCAGACCTGGATCAGCTCGGGCAGCCGGAACTCGCGGCCGTTCATCCAGACGCCGGATGACGTGATCAGCACTTCCGGATCCCGGTAGTACGTGGTCATCTTCTTCCTCCCCAGGGACCCCAATCTAATCCCTACCCGTCGTAGGCTGGCGGCGAAACGACTCGATGACAGGGAGGTCCGGGTGGGCGAGTTCGTGCGGCTCGAAGTGACGGACGGCATCGGCACGATCCGGCTCGAACGGCCACCGGTGAACGCGCTGAACACCCAGGTCCAGGAGGAGTTGCGGGCCGCCGCGCACGCCGCCGCGGCGGACGCGTCAGTGCGGGCCGTGGTCGTGCACGGCGCCGGGAAGCACTTCGCGGCCGGCGCCGACATCACCGAGTTCACCAGCGTGACGTACCAGGAGATGGTGGCCCGGGTGCACGCGCTCTCCGGGGCCTTCGACACGGTCGCCCGGATCCCGAAACCGGTCGTCGCCGCGATCACCGGCTACGCCCTGGGCGGCGGCTGCGAGCTGGCCCTGGCCTGTGACTGGCGGGTGATCGCCGAGGACGCGAAACTCGGCCAGCCGGAGATCAAGCTCGGCCTCATCCCGGGCGCGGGCGGCACCCAGCGGCTGGCCCGGCTGATCGGCCCGGCCAAGGCGAAGGATCTGATCTTCTCCGGCCGGATGGTGGACAGCGCGGAGGCGCTGCGGATCGGCCTGGCCGACCGGGTGGTTCCGGCCGCCGAGGTGTATGCGGCGGCGGTCGACCTGGTCCGGCAGTACACGACAGGCCCGGCCCTGGCGTTGCGCGCCGCGAAACAGGCCGTCGACGGCGGGCTGAACGGTGACCTCGCGTCCGGCCTGGCGCTGGAGTCGCACCTGTTCGCGGGCCTGTTCGCCACCGACGATCGGCTCGAAGGCACTACCGCGTTCGTCGAGAAGCGGGCCCCCGAGTTCACCGGCAGGTAGTGGATCGCCCGGATGCGGGCAGTCATTGCCTAGACTGCGGACATGTCCATCGACCAGGGTGGTCCGAAGCGGTACGCCCTCGGCGTCGACTTCGGCACCTCGAACACCGTCGCCGTGGCGCGATGGCCGGACGGTCGCGCCCGCCCGATCCTGGTCGACGGTTCCCCGCTGCTGCCGTCCGCCGTCTTCGCCGACTCCGGCGGCAACCTGCTGGTCGGGCGGGATGCCGTGCACAGCGCGCGCCTCGACCCGGCCCGGTTCGAGCCCAACCCGAAACGGCGGGTCGACGACGGCCTGGTGCTGCTCGGTGAGCGCGAGTTCGAGACGGTCGACCTGATCGCGGCCGTCCTGGCCCGGGTCGCCGAGGAGTGGCACCGGGCGGTCGGGCCGTATCGTCCGGAGGTCACCCTCACCTGCCCGGCCACCTGGGGCGCCACTCGCCGTACGCTGCTGGCCGACGCCGCTGCCCGGGCCGGTCTGGAGGGCGCCCGCCTGGTCGCCGAGCCGGTCGCCGCGGCCACCTACTTCGCCGAGGTCCTCGGCCGTGACGTGCCGATCGGGTCGGTCGTGATGGTGCACGACTTCGGGGCCGGCACGTTCGACGCCAGCGTCGTCGCGCGGACGTCGTCGGGGTTCGAGGTCCTCGCCGTCGACGGCCGGGACGACATCGGTGGCCTGGACGTGGACGCCGCGGTCGTCGAGCACCTGCGCACCGATGAGTGGGGCCGCCTGATGGAGCCGGCCACCGTCGAGGAGCGCCGCGCCCGCCGCCAGCTCTGGGACGACGTGCGGATCGCCAAGGAACGCCTCTCCCGCGCCCAGTCCGCCGACTTCGTGGTCCCGCTGCTCGACGTCGAGGCGCATCTGACCCGCGAGGAGCTGGAGACGGTCGCCCGGCCGGTGCTGGAGCAGACAGTTCAGATCACGCAAAATCTCCTGCGCTGGGCGGATCTTCCGGAGGGTCGCCTCGCCGGGGTGTTCCTGGTCGGCGGCGCCAGCCGGATCCCGCTCGTGGCGACGCTGCTGCACCGCGCGCTCGGCGACCCTCCGGTCGCCATCGAGCAGCCCGAGCTGGTCGTCGCCGAGGGCAGCATCCTGGCCGGAGCCGCCCTGCTCACCACCGAGCCGGCCGCGCCCGGCCCGACCGAAGAGCTGCGGCTGCCGTCGAAATACCTGCCGGTCAAGGCGGAGGAACCGGCCGGTGACGCCGCCGGGCCGGCCGATCGCCCCGCGCCGCCGCTGGACGACCGCCCGACGGTGGCCGCGAAGTCGCTGCTGGACGATCGGCCGACGGTGGTCGCCGCGAAATCGCTGCTGGATGATCGGCCGACCGTGGTGGCCGCGAAATCGCTGCAGGACGATCGGCCGACGGTCGTCGCGCCCAGGTCGCTGCTGGACGGCCGGCCCACGGTCGTCGCGAAGCCGCTGGACGACCGGCCCACGGTGGTCGCCGCGAAGCCGCTCGACGACCGGCCCACCGTTGTCGCGTCGAAGGCTCAGATCGAGGCGGACCGGCCGACCGTGCTGGTGGACAAGCCGGTGCTGCGGCCCGCGACCACGCCGGTGCCGGCCGTGGCGTCCGAGCAGGCGCCGGCCGGGCACGTGCCGGTCGAGGTGGCCCTCGCCGGCGCCGAGGCGGACGCCGGGATCGAGCCGTCCGCCGAGACGGTCAAGACGCCGTCGGCAGCCGTGATTCCGGCGCAGCCCGGGCCGGCCCGCGCCGCCGACGCCGGGGCGCTGCCGCAACGGCAACCGCGTCCGGACGGGCCCACGGGCGCCGGACCGGGCCGTGGCCCCAGCCGGCCGGCACGTCCGTCCGCCCCGGACACCCCGCCGCATCTGCGGCCGCCGGTCGACCCGTGGCCGCACGCCGCCTCCGTGACGTGGCGCCCGGACCCGGACGCGACCGTCGCCACCAGCCCGCCGGAGTACGAGAGCCGGACACCCGTACCCCCGCAGCGCAAACCCGGACCACCGGCCCGCCCGCAGCGTGCCCAGCAACCCGTGGTGATCCACTCCCGTCCGGTCTCACCGGCGGTGGGCTCGGCCCGCCCGGTGTCCCCGCCGCCGCGCGCGACGGCCGCCGTGCCGCAGCCCACGCCGGAGCCGGCCCTGGTCCGCCGCCCACGCCGGCGCGGCCGGATCCGCCGCGCGCTCCAGATCCTGCTCAGCCTCGTAGTGATGATCACCGTGCCGATCGCGGCGCTGGTCCTCGCCTTCGGTTGGGGCAACGACGCCACGATCGAGCAGGACGCTGTCGACGTCTTCAAGCAGATCGCGGAGCTGCTCGGCCTGCGCTGAGGTGGGGGTCAGGGGCGGTCCTGCTGCTCGTCGTCCTGATGGATCTCCCGCTCCTGATGGATCTCCCGCTCCCACTGGGCCAGCAGCTCCCGGTCGCGGCGTGACTGCTCGTCGCCGCCCATGGATCGCAGGAAGTCGGGATCGTCGTCGGGGGAGGCGGGCCGCCGGGAGGGACGGGCGCCGCGATCGATCGGCCGGCCCGCGAAGAGGTAGATGATCGGGCCGGCGATCGGGACCAGCAGGACCACCAGGATCCAGACGGCGCGCGGCGCGTTACGCACCCGCTCGGCCGACAGGACGCTGATCAGAGCCAGGACGAGCAGCACGAGCGCCGCCCCGGCCAGGAGGATGAACAACCGGACCATGCCGCAATGATGCCTCTCCCGCGCCGGGACGGCGACGATCAGAGCATGACAACCCCACAGCCGAGCACCGCCAGAGCCGCCACCAGGACGGCGTAGGCACGGACAGGCCGTGGCGCCGGGCTCGGGAATCGCGTCCGCAGATCGCGTCCCCGGTACAGCGCGATGCCGACGACCGCGGCCCAGACGGCCATCGCGGCGGCGGCGAGGAGCCACTCGGCCGGTCCGGCGCCGGGCGCGAACGCGGGCCGCACGGTGAGCAACGCCACCGCCGCCGCGGACAGACCGGTACGTCGCCACGCGAGCCGGGTCCGCTCGGCGGAGGCGCCCGGGTCACGGCGGACGCCCGCACACGCCCCCGGGTCCCGGACGTGCTCGGCGCAGGGGCCGCTCATCAGAACACCTGGATCAGGACCGCGACGATGATCACCACGGCGCCGGCCGCCACCGCCATCGCCAGCACCGCCGGGAACCGGGACCGCGGCAGATCCGTGCCCAGCCGCATCGCGCGCTCGGTGCGCGCCCAGTGGTCGACGGCCCGTAACGCGACCAGCGCGCCGAGCACCAGCAGCAGGACGGCGATGATCTCGCGGAGGTGGGCCACCGGCAGCGGGGGCAGGAACTGTGCGCAGGCCAGCCCGCCGGCGAGCAGGGCCAGGCCGGTGCGGATCCAGGCGAGGAAGGTGCGCTCATTGGCGAGCGAGAAGCGATAGTCGGGGGTCTTGCCGGTCTCTGACGTGTCGAACCATTGCCTCAGCCCACCGAACACGCTGCCGATTATTGACCTATCGGGTCAAGAAGGTGGTGCCAGAGATTGCGGACTTCGTCACTCACGCAGGCTTCCCGGGGCCGTCCGCACAGGCACCATGGTGAGTCGGGGCCCGCTCGACCATGGGACTGCGGCTTCGGTTGATCGGGGCGTGAGGGAGTATGGGTCGTGGATGGGTTCATGCCCTCCACAAGTGAGACGTTTTGCCCGGACATGTCTGACACCTCCTCATCGCCCACTGTAGCGATCGAGATCGCCATGCGGGTGAGGTGTGTCACTCTGGGTGGCCGGCAACAGTGAAGCTACTGGCGGGTAACCTGGCTGACATGTCCGCCGCCCCGGCATCGTTCCGGCGCTGAAGGACAGGGTCGACCGCAACGGTGCGTTCAATACAGGAGGGTCGTAGGAGCGCGATGAACATCGTCGTACTGGTGAAGCAGGTGCCCGACTCCGGTGCCGAGCGCACCCTTAGCGCTGATTTCTCGGTGGACCGGGCCTCGTCGAGCAACGTCATCAACGAGATGGACGAGTACGCCATCGAGGAGGCGTTGAAGATCAAAGAGGCGCACGGCGGCGAGGTGACCGTCCTCACCGTCGGCCCGGCCGGCGCGACCGACTCCATCCGCAAGGCCCTCTCCATGGGACCCGACAAGGCCGTCCACGTCCAGGACGACGCCCTGCACGGCTCCTGTGCGGTCGCCACCTCCAAGGTGCTCGCCGCCGCGCTGCGCACCCTGAGCCCCGACCTGATCCTCAGCGGCGCCGAGTCCACCGACGGCCGCGTCCAGGTCGTCCCGCACATGCTGGCCGAGCTGCTCGGTGTGGCCGCGCTCACCGGCGCCCGCAAGCTCACCGTGGACGGCTCGCAGCTGACCGTCGAGCGGCAGACCGACGAGGGCTACGAGGTCGTCACGGCCGCCACGCCCGCGATCGTCAGCGTGTGGGACACCATCAACGAGCCGCGGTACCCGTCCTTCAAGGGCATCATGGCCGCCAAGAAGAAGCCGGTGCAGGCGCTCACCCTGGGCGACCTGGGCATCTCCGGTGACGAGGTCGGCTTCGCCGGCGCCACCAGCCAGGTGCTGGAGTTCAACAAGCGCCCGGCCCGCACCGGTGGCGCCAAGGTCGTCGACGAGGGCAACGGTGGCGAGCAGCTCGTCTCGTACCTCGCCTCCGAGAAGTTCGTCTGAGTCCGAGGGGATAGCGAAAAATGGCTGAAGTACTGGTCGTCGTCGAGAACGGCGTCAAGAAGGTCACCCTCGAGCTGCTGACGATCGCCCGTGGACTCGGGTCAGTCTCGGCCGTGGTGTTCGGCGAGGCCGACACCGCCAAGCTCGGTGAGTACGGCGCGGAGAAGATCTACGCGGCGTCCGGTGAGGACGTCGAGGGTTACCTGGTCGCCCCCAAGGCCACCGTGATCGCCTCGCTCGTGCAGCAGGTGCAGCCGGCCGCCGTGTTGCTCGCCTCCACTCAGGAGGGCAAGGAGATCGCCGCCCGCCTGGCGATCAAGCTGGACAACGGCCTGCTCACCGACGCGGTCGAGGTCGCCGCCGACGGCACCGCCACCCAGGCCGTGTTCGCCGGTTCGGCGCTCGTCAAGTCCAAGGTGACCAAGGGCCTGCCGATCGTCACCGTCCGCCCGAACTCGGTCACCCCGGAGCCCGCCGCCGCGTCACCCGCCGTCGAGCAGGTCACCGTCGCCGCCTCCGAGACCGACAAGCTGACCAGGGTCGTCGAGCGGGTCGCCGAGCAGAAGGGCTCGCGCCCCGAGCTCACCGAGGCCGGCATCGTGGTCTCCGGCGGCCGCGGCGTCGGCAACGCCGACAACTTCAAGCTGGTCGAGGAGCTGGCCGACCTGCTCGGCGGCGCGGTCGGCGCGTCCCGCGCGGCGGTCGACTCGGGCTACTACCCGCACCAGTTCCAGGTCGGCCAGACCGGCAAGACGGTGTCGCCGCAGCTCTACGTGGCGCTCGGCATCTCCGGCGCGATCCAGCACCGGGCCGGCATGCAGACGTCCAAGACGATCGTCGCGGTCAACAAGGACGCCGAGGCCCCGATCTTCGAACTCGCCGACTTCGGCGTGGTCGGCGACCTGTTCAAGGTGGTCCCGCAGGCGGCCGACGAGATCCGCAAGCGCAAGTAACACCAGCATGTGGTCACGGCCCGGCGGTTCTCCGCCGGGCCGTTCCGTTTTGTGGGGTACGCCACCCGCCGCCCATCGCGTGGCCACCGCATTCGGCCCGGCGGGCGTGGGTCGGCCGGGAGCGGGCAGCCACCTCGCGGGGGATCGGCGAGACCTGTGGGTTGCGGTCGGGGGCGGGGTGGCCGTACCGGCGGAGGGGTGTGGTGTTGATCTTCTGGGGGAGGACGCGCGCGGGCGGTGACCGGAGGACGGCCTAAGCTTGAGGGCGATGGCCTACCTCGATCATGCGGCTACCACGCCGATGCTTCCCGCCGCGCTCGACGCCTATGTCGCGGCGGCCCGTGAGCTTGGAAATCCGTCGTCGCTGCATGCGGCGGGGCGGGGCGCCCGGCGGCTGGTGGAGGAGTCGCGGGAGCGGATCGCCGCGGCGCTGGGTGCGCGGCCGTCCGAGGTGGTGTTCACCGGGGGAGGCACCGAAGCGGACAATCTTGCTGCCAAGGGGATCTTCTGGGCGCGCCGCGATGCCGATCCGCGAAAGCGGCGTGTGGTCGCGTCGGCGGTGGAGCACCACGCCGTTCTGGATGCGGTCGAGTGGCTCGGGCGGCACGAGGGCGCGGAGATCGTCCTGCAGCCGGTGGACGGGGCCGGGCGGGTCGATCCGGCGGCGTTCGCCGCGCTGGTGGCCGCGCACGGTGACGAGATCGCCGTGGTGAGCGTGCAGTGGGCCAACAACGAGGTCGGCACGGTGCAGCCGGTGGCCGAGCTGGCGGCGATCGCGGCGCGCGCGGGTGTGCCGTTTCACACCGACGCGGTGCAGGCGGTCGGGCAGGTTCCGGTCGACTTCGCCGGCAGCGGGGCCGCCGCCCTGACCCTCACCGGGCACAAGGTGGGCGGGCCGGTCGGCGTGGGCGCGCTGCTGCTCGGGCGGGACGTGCCGTGCACGCCGCTGCTGCACGGCGGCGGCCAGGAGCGGGACGTGCGGTCCGGGACGCTGGACACCCCGGGCGTGGTGGCGTTCGCCACGGCGGTCGAGGCCGCGGTCGCCGAGCGGGCCGAGCACGCCGTGACGGTCGCCGCGCTGCGTGACGATCTGGTCGGCCGGGTGCGGTCCGCGATTCCGGACGCGATTCTCAACGGCGATCCCGCCGACCGGCTGCCGGGCAACGCGCACTTCTCCTTCCCGGGTTGCGAGGGCGACGCGTTGCTGCTGCTCCTGGACGCGCAGGGGATCTACTGCTCGACCGGTTCGGCCTGCTCGGCGGGGGTGGCGCAGCCCAGCCACGTGCTGCTCGCGATGGGCGCCGACGACGGGCGGGCCCGGTCGTCGCTGCGTTTCAGCCTCGGCCACGACAGCACCAAGGCGGATGTGGACGCGCTCCTGGCGGCCCTGCCCGGCGCCGTGGAGCGGGCCCGGCGGGCGGGGGCCTGGAAGACGCCCGGATAGGCTTGCGTCATGCGAGTTCTTGCGGCCATGTCGGGTGGTGTCGACTCCGCGGTCGCGGCCGCCCGCGCCCGGGATGCCGGCCATGACGTCACCGGGGTGCACCTGGCGCTGGCGCGTAATCCACAGACCTTCCGGACCGGTGCGCGCGGCTGCTGCACGCTGGAGGACTCCCGCGACGCGCGCCGTGCCGCCGACGTGATCGGCATCCCGTTCTACGTGTGGGACATGGCGGAGGAGTTCCACGAGAGCGTGGTCGACGACTTCGTGAGCGAGTATGCGGCGGGCCGTACGCCGAATCCGTGCCTGCGCTGCAACGAGAAGATCAAGTTCGCCGCGGTGCTGGACCGGGCGGTGGCGCTCGGCTTCGACGCGGTGGTCACCGGCCACCACGCCCGCCTGGGCGCCGACGGCCTGCTGCGCCGCAGTGTCGACCTGCCGAAGGATCAGTCCTACGTGCTGGCCGTGCTGACCCGTGCGCAGCTCGACCGGGCGGTCTTCCCGCTCGGCGACTCGACGAAGGAGCAGGTCCGCGCCGAGGCGGCGGCGCGTGGCCTGGCCGTCGCCGACAAGCCCGACTCGCACGACATCTGCTTCATCTCCGACGGCGACACCCGCGGGTTCCTGGAGAGCCGGCTCGGGTCGGCGCCGGGTGACATCGTCGACGGGCGCACGGGGGAGAAGCTGGGCACCCACAACGGGGCGTATGGCTTCACCGTCGGCCAGCGCAAGGGCCTGGACCTGCGGGTTCCCGCCGCCGACGGCCGCCCTCGCTATGTGCTGTCGATCACTCCCGTCTCCAACACGGTGACCGTCGGGCCGCGTGAGGACCTCGCGGTCGACGTGGTCACGGCGGATCGCCCGATCTGGCACGCCTCATCGGACATCTCGGACTGTGAGGTGCAGCTCCGTGCCCACGGCGAAGTCGTCGGGGCCTCCGTCGCGGTCACGTCCGAGTCTCTGGTGGCGACGCTGAAATCGCCCGCTCGGGGCGTTGCCGCCGGCCAGGCGATCGTGGCCTACCGGCCCGACCCGGCCGGCGACATCGTGCTCGGCTCGGCGACGATCACGGCCGGTTCCCGGGCGTCGACGCATGCCTGACTTCCCGTGGGGGCCGGGCGTCGCCACCGGCATCGGGTCGCTGCCCGGCACCGACATCGCCGAGGCGCAGCGGATCGTCCTGGGTGAGCTGCCCGGTCTGCCCCATCTGCCCGAGCTGCCCGCGCGCGGTCCCGGCGCGGACATGATCGGGCGTGCGGCCGGGTTCCTGGTGGAGCTTCCGGTGCAGCTCTACGCCGGTCGGTGGCAGATCAGCTCCAAACCCGGCAAGGACCTTCGGCGTACGGCGGACCTGCTCGAACGCGACCTGGACCAGCTCACCGAGCAGGCCGACGGGTACTCCGGGCCACTCAAGATCCAGTCGGCCGGGCCGTGGACCCTCGCGGCGAGCCTCGACCTGCCGATCGGCGGCCGGATGCTGCGTGACCCGGGCGCGGTCCGGGACCTGACCGACTCGCTCGCCGAGGGGCTCCGCCGGCACGTCGCCGACGTGCGCAAGCGGGTGCCCGGCGCCACGGTTCTGCTGCAGCTGGACGAGCCGTCGCTGCCGGCCGTGCTGGCCGGGCGGGTGCCGACCGAGAGCGGCCTCAGTGCGTACCGGGAGGTCGACGGCCCGGACGCGGCGTCCCGGCTGCGGACCGTGGTCGAGGCCGTCGACGCCCCGGTGATCGTGCACTGTTGTGCGCCGCAGGTCCCGCTGCCGGTGATCCGGGACGCCCGCGCCACGGCGGTCGCCGTCGACCTGTCGCTGCTCAAGGAGCTGGACCCGCTGGGCGAGGCGATCGAGGCCGGGCTGGGACTGTTCGCCGGCGCGGCGCCGACCGTGCCGGCGGCCGGTGCGCGGCCCCCGGAGTCGAAGCAGATCGCCGAGCGGGTGAGCACCCTGTGGCGGCGGCTCGGCTTCCCGGCGGCCCGCCTGCCCGAGCAGGTGGTGATCACCCCGGCGTGCGGGCTGGCGGGCGCGCCGCCGGCCTACGTTCGCGCGTTGCTCACGGCGTGCACGGAGGCCGGCCGCCGGATCGCCGAGGTCTGAGGGCGGAAAGTGTCAGGGGGTGGGGCTAACGTGCCACCTAGATATCCCTGACACGGAGGTTCGGTTCCAGTGGCTACACCCGAGGCTTCTTCCCGGCATGCCGAGCTGGCCGATGAGATCCGCGAGCACCAGCACCGCTATTACCAGCTCGACGCGCCGACGGTGTCGGACGCCGAGTTCGACCTGCTGCTGCGCGAGCTGGAGGCGCTGGAGGCGGAGTTCCCCGAGCTGCGCACCCCCGAGTCGCCGACCCAGACGGTCGGTGGCACGGTCTCCGGCGACTTCCCCAAGGTCGAGCACGCCGAGCGGATGATGTCGCTGGACAATGTGTTCAGCCTCGACGAGCTGGCGGCCTGGGCCGAGCGCGCCGAGCGTGACGCCGGCGGGCCGGTGCGGTTCCTCTGCGAGCTCAAGATCGACGGCCTGGCGATCAACCTGACGTATGAGAAGGGTGTGCTGGTCCGCGCCGCCACCCGGGGCACCGGGCGGGTCGGCGACGACGTGACACCCAACGTGCGCACCATCGGCGACATCCCGGAGCGGCTCACCGGCGACGACCTGCCCGATCTGCTCGAGGTGCGCGGCGAGATCTACTTCCCGGCCGAGGCGTTCGCGGCGCTCAACGCGATGCTCGTCGAGCAGGGCAAACCCACGTACATGAACCCGCGCAACGCCGCGTCGGGCAGCCTGCGGCAGAAGGATCCGCGGGTCACCGGCTCGCGGGGGCTGGGCATGGTGGTGCACGGTCTCGGCGCGCGTGAGGGGTTCAGCCCGGCGTCGCAGTCGGAGGCCTATGCGGCGATGAAGGCCTGGGGGCTGCCGGTCAGCTCCCGGTGGAGACTGGTCGATGACCTGGCCGGGGTGCGCGAGTTCATCGACCACTACGGCAAGCACCGGCACGACGTCGAGCACGACATCGACGGTGTGGTCGTCAAGATCGACGAGGTGGCGATCCAGGGGCGGCTGGGCTCGACGAGCCGCGCGCCACGGTGGGCGATCGCGTACAAGTATCCGCCCGAGGAGGTCACCACCAAGCTGGTCGACATCCAGGTCAATGTGGGCCGCACCGGCCGGGTCACGCCCTACGCGGTGGTGGAGCCGGTGGTGGTGGCCGGGTCGGAGGTCGAGTTCGCCACCCTGCACAACGCGCAGGAGGTGGTGCGCAAAGGCGTGCTGATCGGCGACACGGTGGTGCTGCGCAAGGCCGGCGACGTGATCCCGGAGATCCTCGGGCCGGTGCTGGAGCTGCGGCCGGCCGACGCGCGGGCGTTCGTGATGCCGACCGAGTGCCCCGACTGCGGCACGCCGCTGGCCCCGGCGAAGGAGGGCGACATCGACATCCGCTGCCCGAATTCGCGGTACTGCCTCGGGCAGCGCCGGGAGCGGCTGACGTATGTCGGTCACCGCAACGTCCTCGACATCGACGTGCTGGGGGAGAAATCGGCCCGGGCGCTGATCGACTCCGGGGTGATCTTCGACGAGGGCGACCTGTTCGACCTCACCGAGGAGGATCTGCTGCGGGCGCCGTTCTTCGTGAAGAAGGACGGCACTCTCGGGGCCAACGCGACCAAGATGCTGGCCAGCCTGGCCGAGGCGAAGTCGCGGCCGCTCGCCCGGATCCTGCGGGGGCTGTCGATCCGGCACGTGGGGCCGGACGCGGCGGGAGCGCTGGCGCTGGAGTTCGGCTCGATGGCGGCGATCGAGGAGCTCATCGAGAGGACGTCCGCAGCTCCGGCCGCGGATGCCGGCTCTCCGGAGCTGTCCGCTCCCGGCGACGACTCCCTTTCCGCGTCCGGCTCGCCGTCAGCGCCGGAGGGGGACGCGTCGGAGGGGGACGCGCCGGAGGGGGACGCGCCGGAGGGGGACGCGCCGGAGGAGGCCGCGCCGGAGGCGGACGCGTCGGAGGGGGACGCGCCGGCGGATGCGGCATCGATGGACGCTGTCGTCGAGGAGGCGGCGGCCAAGAGGCGAGCGGCCAAGCCCGTCGACCCGCTCGCCGAGGTCGAGGGTGTCGGGCCGACCATCGCGCAGAGCCTGCGGGAGTGGTTCGCTGTCGACTGGCACCGGGAGATCGTCCGGAAATGGCGGGCGGCCGGCGTCGTGATGGCCGACGAGCGGGTCGAGACCGGGCCGCGCACGCTGGACGGTCTGACCGTGGTGGTCACCGGCACGCTGGCCGGTTACACCCGGGACCGGGCGGCCGAGGAGATCACGTCGCGGGGCGGCAAGGTGAGCGGTTCGGTGTCGAAGAAGACCGGTTTCGTGGTCGTGGGGGAGAACCCGGGCAGCAAGTACGACAAGGCGATGGCCCTCAAGGTGCCGGTGCTCGACGAGGCCGGGTTCGCGGTGCTGCTCGCCGACGGTCCGGAAGCGGCTCGCGCGGTCGCCGAGACGGCCCCGGATGCGGCGGGTGTGGTCGTTGAGGTGACCCCGGAAGGGTGAAACGTCACGGATCCTACGTTCAAGAGGTAAGGGGCTTCTAACTACGTATAGGTGCTTTAGGGCAAAAAACCCCATATGGATCTATGGTGTATGCGATTGGTGATCGAGGCCATCGTGGAGGTCGCATGGATGCCGCTCGCCCACGGACGGACGACCGGCGGCACCGGCGCACGGTGATCGTCTCCACGGCCTCGGCCGTCGTCGCGGCCCTGGCCCTGCTGCTCGGGTCACCCGCGGCGCTGCCGGCGGCCTTCTGGGCGACGGCCCTGCTCGCCGTGGTGGTCGACGCCCGGCCCTATGCGGTTCCCGGCCGCCGGGCCAGCGCGGTGATCCTGCCGTCCATCTGCTTCACCTTCGCGGTGGCGCTGGCCTGGGGCGCGGCTCCGGCGATCGCGGTGCAACTGGTCGCGGTGGCCGTGGCCGGGGCACGGATGCGGCAGTCGTTACGGCGTACCGTGCATCTGGGTCTGCAGCATGTGGCCGCGCTCGCCGCGGCAGCGGGAGTGGCCGGCCTGGGCCGGTTGCGCATCGACTCCAGCCCCGATCTGTGGGACGCCATGGTCATCTGCGTGGCCGCAATCGCCTGGATCACCGCCCGGCACGCGGTCGCCGGCCTGGTCCGCGGTCTCACCTCGGACAACCGGGGGCCGGCCCGGCGCCGGCGCAGTCACGCCGACCTGCTCGCCTCGGCGGCGCTGCTGCTGCTCGGCCCGGTGGTGCTGGTGGCGACCCTGGTCAGCCCGGCCCTGCTGCCGCTGGCCCTGCTGGCCCCGCATGCCGTGCACCGGATGGTCCGCTGGGCCGGCGAGTCGGAGCGGGCCACCCGGTTCGACCCGCTGACCGGCCTGCCGAACCGGCGAGCGCTGCAGACCGCTATCGCCGAGCGCCCCGCCGACCGGCGCCGCGCCCTGCTGCTGCTGGACCTGGACCGGTTCCGCACCGTCAACGACGCTCTCGGCCACGCCGCCGGCGACCGGTTGCTGAGCCGGGTCGCCGACCGGCTGACCGGGGTGGTCCCGGCCCACGATCTGGTGGTGCGGCTGGGTGGGGACGAGTTCGCGGTGCTGGCCACCCGGGTCGAGGACCCGGCGGCGGCCCGCCGGATCGCCCAGCACCTGACCGAGGCGCTGAGCCGCCCGTTCCCGCTGGACGGCACCCCGGTCGAGTTGAGCGCCTCGATCGGGATAGCGCTGCAGTCCGGCCGCCGGGACGGCAGCACCCTGCTGCGCGAGGCGGAGTCGGCGATGTATGAGGCGAAGCAGCGTGGCGACCAGGTGGCGGTGCACGGCCCGGAGGCGGCCAAGCTCACGCCCGACCGGCTGAGCCTGGTCGCCGACCTGCGGACCGCGCTGCGCCGGGAGCCGCCGGACGACGGGATAGTCCTCTATTACCAGCCGCAGATCGCGATCGCGACCGGTGAGGTGGTCGGGGTGGAGGCGCTGCTGCGCTGGCGGCACCCGAGGCGCGGCACGATCGGGCCGGAGGAGCTGCTGCGCGCGGCCGAGCCGACGCCGGTGATGCGCCTGCTCACCGCCCGGGTGCTGGAGGAGGTGGTGGAGCAGCTGGCGGCGTGGCGGGACGGCGGCGCCCCGCTGCGGGCGGCGGTCAACGTGAGCGCCCGTGACCTGCACGCCGGGGACATCGCGGACCGGGTCGGCGCGCTCCTCGACCGGTACGGCGTGCCCGCCGACCTGCTGCAGCTGGAGATCACCGAGAGCGCGCTGATGGCCGACCCGCACCGGGTGCTGGAGACCACCACCCGGCTGTCCCGGATGGGGGTGGCGATCTCGCTGGACGATTTCGGCACCGGTTACTCGTCGCTGCAGCACCTGCGCCGGCTGCCGCTGTCCGAGGTCAAGATCGACCGCTCGTTCGTGCTGGGCATGGCCGGTGACTCCGGGGACGCGGCGATCGTACGATCGGTGGTCGGCCTGGCCGAGGCCCTCGGCCTGCGTGCCGTCGCGGAAGGTGTCGAGGACGAGGTGACCTGGCGTCTTCTGGCCGCCGCGGGCTGTCACACGGCGCAGGGCTGGTTCCACGCGCGCCCGATGCCGGCCGCGGATCTGCGCGAATGGCTGGCCCGGTACCGCCCGGTCCGACCCGGGATTCGCGGCGAAATAGACTCTGTGGGCACATCTCCAACGTCAAGTAACTGAGACACTCAATCAGCAAGGGGGCAGGATGGCCGCCATCTCCCGCGAAGAGGTAGCGCACCTGGCGCGCCTGTCGCGGCTCGCCGTGACCGAGGAGGAGCTGGACCGATTCGCCGGCCAGCTCGACGTGATCCTGCAGTCGGTCGCCCGGGTCGGTGAGGTGGCCGCGGAGGACATCCCGCCGACCTCGCACTCGGTCCCGCTGACCAACGTGTATCGCGAGGACGTCCCCGCGCCGAGCCTGGCGCAGGACGCGGCGCTGTCCGGCGCGCCGGACGCCTACGAGGGCCGCTTCCGCGTGCCGCGGATCCTGGACGAGGAGGACTGACCGGTGAGTGACCTGACCAGGCTTTCCGCCGCCGACCTCGCATCGAGGATCGCCTCGCGGGAGGTCTCCGCCGTCGAGGTGGCGACCGCCCATCTGGACCGCATCGACGCCGTCGACGAGCGGGTGCACGCGTTCCTGCACGTCGACCGGGAGGGCGCGCTCGCCGCGGCCGCTGCCGTCGACCGGGGCGAGATCACCGGCCCGCTGGCCGGCGTGCCGATCGCCGTCAAGGACGTGGTGACCACCAAGGGGCTCCCGACCACCGCGGCGTCCAAGATCCTCGAGGGCTGGACGCCGCCGTACGACGCGACGATCGTCGAGCGGCTCAAGGCGGCCGGCATGCCGATCCTGGGCAAGACCAACATGGACGAGTTCGCGATGGGCTCCTCCACGGAGTACAGCGCGTACGGCCCGACGAACAACCCGTGGGACCTGGGCCGCATCCCGGGTGGCTCGGGCGGTGGCTCGGCGGCGGCGCTCGCCGCGTATGAGGCCCCGCTGGCCATCGGCACCGACACCGGCGGCTCGATCCGTCAGCCGGGCGCGGTCACCGGCACGGTCGGCGCCAAGCCGACGTATGGTGGCACGTCCCGCTACGGCCTGATCGCGTTCTCCTCCTCGCTGGACACCCCGGGCCCCTGCGGCCGGACCGTCGAGGACACCGCCCTGCTGCACGCGGTGATCGCCGGCCACGACCCGCGCGACTCGACCTCGATCCCGCAGCCGGTGCCGGACGTGGTGGCCGCCGCCCGCCGGGGCGCCACCGGTGACCTGACCGGCGTGAAGCTGGGTCTGGTCAAGGAGTTCGCCGGCGACGGCTCCGAGCCCGGTGTGCTGGCCGCGTTCCGGGAGTCGCTGGAGGCGCTGGTCAAGCTGGGCGCCGAGGTCGTCGAGGTGTCCTGCCCGCACTTCCAGTACGCGTTGCCCGCGTACTACCTGATCGCCCCGAGCGAGTGCTCGTCGAACCTGGCTCGCTTCGACGGCGTGCGGTATGGCCTGCGCTCCGGCGACGACGGCAGCCGGTCGCTCGAGGAGGTCATGTCGCTGACCCGGGACGAGGGCTTCGGCCCCGAGGTGAAGCGGCGCATCATCCTCGGCACCTACGCGCTGTCGAGCGGCTACTACGACGCCTACTACGGCCAGGCGCAGAAGGTCCGGACGCTGATCACCCGGGACTTCCAGGCCGCGTTCGAGCAGGTGGACGTGCTGGTCTCGCCGACCACGCCGTTCGTGGCGTTCCCGTTCGGGTCGCGGACCAGCGATCCGTACCAGATGTATCTCGCCGACCTGTTCACGATCCCGACGAACCTGTACGGCGGCCCGGCCATCTCGGTCCCGTGCGGTCTCTCCGAGGGGCTGCCGGTCGGCTTCCAGATCATGGCCCCGACGCTGGCCGACGACCGGATGTACCGGGTCGCCGCCGCGCTGGAGTCGGCGGTCGGCACCTTCACCCCGCCGGCGCTCTGACGGTTCGCGAGGGGGCCACACGGCCCCCTCGCGAGCGTCAGGCCGGGGTGGTCGGCGAGTCCAGCCAGCTGTCGATCAGCTTGGTGAAGTCCTTGCCGGTCTGCTCGTTGACGAACGCGGTGAACGAGGCCCGGTCCTGGTTGGTGTTGCGGTTCTTCGCCACCCAGGCACTGGCCAGCTCGAAGAACTTCTTGTCACCGAGCGCGTCGTTCAGCTCCTTGAGCATGGCGGCCGGGCAGATGTAGACGTTGCTCTCGGCGAACGTGCCGGCCGTCGGCTTACCGGGCGGGCCGACCCGCTTGCGCAGCTTGGCGTCGGCCTCCCGCAGATACTTCTCCAGGTACGCGTCGTCGAAGCCGTACAGCTCCTGCTCGTACAGGTTCTGCACGTAGGTGGCGAAGCCCTCGTTGAGCCAGAGGTCGGTCCACGTCACCGGGGTGACCGCATTGCCGAACCACTGGTGGGCGTACTCGTGGACGAGCACGGCCTCGAAGTCCTTGGGCTCGCTGTCCTTGAACGCCTCCCGGCCCATGCTGAGCATCTGCTGCGTCTCCATGGCGGAGATGGAGCCGTTCATCAGGGCGCCGGCCGAGGGGAACGGGTACGGCCCGAACCGCTTCTCCAGCCACTCGATCAGCTGTGGCGTCTTCTTCAGCGTGCTCAGGTAGCGGTCGTCGCTCTTCGGCACCACGAAGTTCGTGATCTTCAGTCCGTGCGGACCGGTCTGCTCGATCCTCTTGTACCTGTCGACGGCGAGGGTGGTCACGTACGCCGCCACCGGGTCCGCGCTGGCGTAGTGGTAGGTGTTGCCCTCCACCTTGCCGGGTGTGCCGTTCGCCGCCGCGGCCCAGCCCGGCGGGACGGTCACCGCCAGGTCGTAGAGCGCCTCGTCGGACGGGTGCTCGTTGACCGGGTACCAGGTGAGCGCGCCCCACGGCTCCTGCATGGTCCAGAGGACGCCGTCCTTCGACGATCGCATGCCGATGCCCTCGGACGCGTCGCCGCGGTGGGACGGCATCTCCACCTGCTTCGGCGTGCCGTGGTAGGCGACGGTCAGCGTCACCGGCCGGTCCGCGGTGACAGCGGCCGGCACGACCAGTTTCTCCTTCGCCACGGTGCCGGTGGCCGGCTTCTCGTCGACGGTGACCCTGTCGACGGTGAGCCCGGTGAAGTCGAGCCTGATCTCGCTCGCGTCGGCGACCGGGCGGATCCGGAGGGTGGCCGTCCCGGTGAGCACCCCGGTGTCCGGCTTCCAGTCCAGCTCCAGTCCGTAGTGCAGGACGTCCAGACCGGGATTGCCCTTCTCCGGGTAGAGCTTGTCGGCCACCGGGGTGGACCGTCCGGCCGCCCAGGGGCGGTAGTCGGTCTTCGGCTCGTCGGCGGCGGAGCTCACCGGCGCGGGCTTATCGTCGTCGGCTTTGGTGCAGCCGGTGATGAGGAGTGTCGCGGCCAGTGCGGCGACGGTCGAGGTGCGGCGCATGGGGTAGATCTTCCCGGGCGGATGCGAAGTCTGTCAGACCGGGCGACTAGGCTTGGCCCCTGACCCGATGTCCTTGAAGCCGGAGCCGCACGCACATGACGACCATCGCGCTGCCGTCCTACGAAGACGCCACCAGCCGTTACGAGACGGTGATCGGCCTGGAGACGCACGTCGAGCTGGGCACGCAGACCAAGATGTTCTGCGGCTGCAAGACCGACTTCGGCGCCGAGCCCAACACGCAGGTCTGCCCGGTGTGCCTGGCCCTGCCCGGCGCGCTGCCCGCGATGAACGGCGCGGCCATCGAGGCCACCATCCGGATCGGCCTCGCGCTCAACTGCGACATCGCCGAGTGGTGCCGGATGGCCCGGAAGAACTACTTCTACCCGGACATGCCGAAGAACTTCCAGACCTCGCAGTACGACGAGCCCCTCTGCGTCGACGGCCACGTGGACGTCGTGGTCGACGGCAAGGAGTACCGGATCGGCATCGAGCGGGTGCACATCGAGGAGGACACCGGCAAGACCCTGCACGTCGGCGGGGCCACCGGTCGCATCCACGGCGCCACCGAGTCGCTCGTCGACTACAACCGCGCCGGCATCCCGCTCGTCGAGATCGTCACCAAGCCGGTCCCCGGCCTCGGTGAGCTGGCCCCCGAGGTCGCCAAGGCCTACGTCGCCGAGCTGCGCGACATCATCCGCTCCCTCGGCGTCTCCGACGTCCGGATGGAGCAGGGCTCGCTGCGCTGCGACGTCAACACCTCGCTCAACAAGCCGGGCGAGGAATGGGGCACCCGTACCGAGACGAAGAACGTCAACTCGCTCCGGTCGGTCGAGCGGGCCGTCCGCTCCGAGGTGATCCGGCAGGCCGGCGTGCTCGACGGCGGCGGCAAGATCACCCAGGAGACGCGGCACTTCCACGAGGACCGGGGCGACACCAGCCCGGGCCGCTCCAAGGAGACCGCCACCGACTACCGCTACTTCCCCGAGCCCGACCTGGTGCCGATCGCGCCGGACCCGGCGTGGGTCGCCCAGCTCAAGTCCGAGCTGCCGGAGAAGCCGAGCACCAAGCGCGCCCGCCTCCGTGAGGAGTGGGGCATCTCCGAGCTCGACATGCAGTCGGTGGCCAACGCCGGCGCCGTCGAGCTGATCGAGGAGACCATCGCCGCCGGCGCGTCCCCGGCCGGCGCCCGCAAGTGGTGGATGGGCGAGCTGGCCCGCCGCGCCAACGAGCTCGGCATCGAGCTGTCCGCGGCCGGCGCCACCCCCGCCCAGGTCGCCGCCCTGCAGAAACTGGTCGACGAGGGCAAGCTCAACGACAAGCTCGCCCGCACCGTCCTGGAGGGCGTCGTCGCCGGCGAGGGCGACCCGGCCGAGGTGATGGCCGCCCGCGGCCTCGAGGTGGTCAACGACACCGGTGCGCTCACCGCCGCCGTCGACGAGGCGATCGCCGCCAACCCCGACATCGCCGACAAGATCCGCGACGGCAAGGTGGCCGCGGCGGGCGCCCTGGTGGGCGCGGTCATGAAGACCACGCGAGGCCAGGCGGATGCCAAGACCGTCCGCGAGCTCATCCTCGCCCGGCTCGGCGTTTCTTAAACCCCTTCAGCTGTACGGGTCGCCCGGTTCCGTTGTCAGCGGAGCCGGGCGTCGCGTTTTCCGGGTCGTCGGTCGGGTGGAGGGTCCACCGTCCGCCGGTCTCGTTGCGGTCCCGGAGGCTGGTCGGGCCCGGCGCACCCATGATCCGCGCCGGACACGGTGACGGGTCCTCGTTGTCGTTTCGGACAAACTGGATGGCGATGAGACAGGAAGACATCCGACCCGCCGAAGGCCGGCAGAGGGATGCCGGTGCCCACTTCCCGGGCGGTCGTTGATCTTCGATCTCCGTGACATCCGGGTTTCGCCGTACCGGGGGACTTCGCGGCGTTACGTCGTCATGGGCGCCATGAGGTGGCATAGCCTGCCCCGGTGGCAGTGCACTCCGCGGCGGTCCGCCGCTCCCGGCGATGGCTCACCGTCGCGTTGACAGCCGCCCTGGCTGTCGGCCCTGGGACGTTCCCCACGCCGGCGCTGGCGGGGAACGCCCACCTGCCCCGGCCGGGTGACAGGCAACTCACCGTCGGCGGCCCCGGTGTCCTGCTCGATCTGACCGGGCCGGCCACGCTGGGCTTCCAGGCGTCCGCGGGTCAGCGGCTCACCGTGCTCGCCCAGCGCCGGACCCTCACCGCCGACGACAACACCGACCTGACGATCGTCCGCGACGGCGCCACCGTGGCCGAGGGCACGCTGATCGTCACGTGGGCCAGCGCCAGCGTCGACTTCACCGCGCCGGCCGCCGGGGCGTACACCGTGCGAATCAGCCCCCGCGCCGCCAAGGAGCGCGGAACCCTGCTGGTCAGCCTGGTCGGAGCGTCCTCCGGCACGCTGGCCCTCCGCGGCCCGTCCCGGACGGTGACGATCGCCAAGGCCGGTGAACGCGCGATCCTCACCTTCCCGGCGACCGCCGGCCAGCGGCTGACCCTGGTCGCGCGGCGCGGCACACTGCCCAAGGACGAGTACACGAATCTGGACATCCACAACCCGTCCGGCGAACTGAACACGTCCGGCGCTGTCGGATACGACTCCGATTACCGCACGCTGGACTTCGACGTCACCGAGACGGGCCGGCACACCGTCGAGGTCAACCCGGACACTGACGGCACCGGCACCCTGACCGTGCAGCTGACCGGGTCCGTCACCGCCGTCCTGACTCCCGGCAAGCCGGCCCGGATCACGTTCACCCAGCCCGGCGAGCGCGCGTTCGTCACCTTCCGCGCCGCCGAATCCGAGCAGTTCCGCCTGACGGCACACCCCGGAACCCTGACCACCGCCGAGAACATCCAGCTGAAGGTACGCACCCCGGCCGGCCTCGACGTCGTGGACGCCACCCTGACCACCGCGGAACCCACCGCCACGCTGAGTTTCAGCTCGTCGGCCGGCACGTACACCATCGAGATCGACCCGGAGGGCCTGGACACCGGCACCCTGACCCTCGACCTCAGCCGCCTCCCTTGACCCCACCGTCGATGTAGGCCCGGCGGATACGGCGCTGGGTTGAGGATTGGGTGATGTCGGCGCCGAGAAAGTGGGTCAGCTGGGGGACGTGGAGGGCGTCGGGGTGGGGGTGGGCTCCTTCTCGAGGCCGATCACGTTGCGCTGCATCTCCACGTTGGACTCGCCGGTGCCGCCCAGCTGGATGTCGTCGTAGGCCTTCAGCTCGCGGTTCTCGTCGAAGTAGAGGACCGACAGGCTCAGGGGAGTGGGGTCTTCGTGTTCCAGGCCGCGCAGGCCGGCGCCGCCGGTGGAGCCCTCCACCATGAGACGGGTCGGGACGGCGGGCTGGATGGCGGCGAGCGCCGACGCGGACGGGGCGGGTGAGGCCGGCGCCGACGGGTCGGGTGTGGGCGGGGCGGGCGCCGGGAGCATGGCGACCGAGCGGGCGTGCTGGTGGCCGGCGAGGACCAGCGGGACCAGGCCGGACAGCGGCTGGGCCATGGCCGGGTCGTGGACGAGGGCGATGTCGACCTGTTTGCCGGAGCCGCGGATGGTCTGGGCGAGGTTCTCCCCGGCGGTGGTCAGCAACTCGGGGGCGGCGTCGTCGCCGGCCTCGTTCGTCTCGCTCTTGTCCGGGGTGAACTGGGGGTCGCCGATGCCGGCGATGGTCAGGCCGTCGATCTCGGTGATGCCGTTGTCGAGGACGATCGCGTTGCTCTGAGCGTCCACCGCGTTCTGGATGGCGGTCGAGTCGTGGTTGCCGCGGACGTAGATGTACGGCACCTGGATCGACGGGATCGACGACACATAGCCGGTCTCGGCGCTGCTGCCCCAGTCGACGATGTCGCCGGTGTCGATCACCGCGTCGATCTCGAAGGCCTCCACCACGGTGCGGATCAGGCCCCACGACGCCGGGTTCAGATGGAGGTCGGAGACGTGCAGCAGGCGGGTGGTGTTGCCGGCCGGCTCGTAGACCGGTAGCGCCGAGATCGTCGAGTAGACCCGGCTGACGTTGCCCAGGATGGTTTGCAGTTGCTCCGCATACCGTCCGTAGTTGTCGGCGATCCGCCGGGCGTCACCGACCACCGCGGGCGCGTTGATCAGCAGTCCCTCGTAGCGCGGCTCGCTGATCGAATCCGGTCGTAGGGTGCCGGCGGCCAGACCCAGGCTGCCGCTGGTGACCACCAGCGCGGTCACGCCGGCCGCCGCGGTCCGACGGACGTCGCGGAAGGTCAGCGCGGCCAGCAGCAGGGCGCCGAGCACGGCCAGGCCCATGGTGCGCAGCCCGAGCCGGGACACCCCGGCGACCACCTCCTCGACGGCCCGGTCGCCGGCCGAGCTGATCGCCGACGGGTTGTCGATCAGCGCCTCGGTCCGGCTCTGGTCCAGCGAGCCGAGATCGACCCGCAGGTGGACCGGGCCGCGGTGACTGTCCAGATGGAGCGACCCGAGCGGCGGAATGTTGATCTCGGTGCCGCCGGTGACCGACGGCTCCACCGACATCTGGGCGCTGAACGGGCCCACGTTGAGGTCGGCGCGGGCGAACAGCATCACCCCGACGAGCGCGCCGGCGACCCCGGTCAGCCCGACGGCGGTGGCCACCCGGACCCGGCGCGCCCAGCGATGCCCGAGCACCCTGCGGGTGAGGCCGGTCGTCCGACGGAGCGCCCGGCCGGTCAGATCAGCCGCCCGCCGGGCCGCCCGGACGGTGGACTCGGCCGCAGGCCGCCATCGGTGCCGCCACGAGGGCCGTTCTCGCATCATCGGGGCCTCACCTGCCCTGTCGGGCTCGGGACGAAACAGTCATGGCCGTCAACTCCGGCCGGCGCCGCCATCGGAGAAGACCAGCCGGAGCAGACGATCGTCCTCGGGGCCGGGCCGGCCCGCGTCCTCCTGGTTGGAGGTCCCCACCCAGAACGAGCCGTCCGGCGCGGCGACCACGGCACGCAGCCGGCCGAACTCGCCGGCCAGCAGCTCCTGCGGGCTGCCCAGCACCGTCCCGTTGCCGGTGACGTCGAGGATCGTCAGCCGCTGGCCGAGCAGGCAGGCGGTGGCGATCGTGGTCTCCAGCACGGCCACCCCGGCGCACGACGACGTCTCGGTGGGCCAGGCGGCCAGCGGGCCGGTGAACTTGGCGTCGGTGCTCTTGCCGTCGGCTTTCGGCCAGCCGTAGTTCTTGCCCTTCACCACCACGTTCAGCTCGGCGCTGATCGGCTGGCCGCGCTCGGTCGCATACATCCTCTTGGTCTTGTCCCAGGTGAGGCCCTGCACGTTGCGATGGCCGGAGGTCCAGACCGGGGAGTTCTTGACCGGGTTGCCCGGCGCGGGCCGGCCGGCCGTGGTGATCCGCAGGATCTTGCCGCCGAGGCTCTTGGGATCCTGTGCCTGGGTCCCCTCCGCTGTGCCGTCGCCGGTGCCGGCGTAGAGGAACCCGTCGGGCCCGAAGGCGAGGGCGCCGCCGTTCAGCTCGGGTGAGCGCGGGATGCCGGTGAGGATGGGCTCCAGCTTGCCGTCGCCGGCCAGCTTGCCGATCCGGTTGTCCTGATCGGTGGAGTAGTAGACGAACAGCGTCTTGTCGGTCGCATACGCGGGGGAGACGGCGATGCCGAGCAGGCCGCCGTCGCCGGCGGCGCGGACCTCGTTGAGCCGCCGCAGCTCGGTGACCTCGAGACCGCCGGCCGTCGACTCGGGACCGACCTTGAGGATGCGGGCGGTGTCGCGCTCGGTGACCACCGCCCCGCCGTCGGGCAGGAACGCGAGGCCCCACGGCACCTCGAGGTTTTTCGCCAGCACCGAGATCGCCACCTCGCGTGAGGCGTCGTCGCCACCGGCGGTCGGCGCGGCCGACGGGCGGGGCAGGTTGGGCGGGGAACCGGCCTGGTCCGGCCCGGGTGGCCCGAAGCTGCAGCCCGCGGTCAGCGCCAGCAGAGCCACGGAACTCGCGGCCATCGCACGGCTCCGGCGGAATCGCACGACCCAACCACCCCCTCCGGTCATGCCGACCAGGGTAGCCGCGCGGCCTGACAGAACCGGCTCATTGATCCACGACGGGATGGCCGCTCGCCTCCAGCACCCGGGGCAGATTGTCCCGCGTCACCCCGGTGAGCCGGATGACGTCGCCGTTGTCGAGCAGTGCCGACACCCGGCCGCGCTCGTCCGGCGCGAGCTGGGTGATCCGGGTGAACGGCACCCGGCTGCCGCCGAAGAGGGCACGAACCCGCAGCTCCTCGGGGTAGACGTCGGTGCCGGCCCGCCACGCCCACACCAGGATCGCGATCGGGACCAGGAACAGCGGGCTCAGGGCCCAGGACGAGCCGGCCAGCGGGACCGTGCCGACCAGCGCGATCAACGCGGCGACCAGCACGGCGCCGGACATGCGGACGCGGAGGACGGGACGACTGCTCACGTCTCCCATCCTCGCACCCGTCGCGCCCGGCGGTGGGGCCGGACCCGGCGGACCACCGTCTGTTGACCGTCATCGCTGGATGACCGACGATCCGTTCGTGGGACGACGACACGCCGTGCCGTAACCCGATCCGGGGACCGTCGTTGACCCGGTGCAGTTCCCTGAAGCAGAGGACTCGTCGATGATCGCCGTGCTTCTCGCGGGGGCGATCGGCGCCGCCGGTCTGTGTGCGGGCGCCGTCCTCATCCGCGCCGCGCTCGCCCTGCACCGTGCCGAAAAGGCGTTCGTCTCCTGCCGGGGCGCCGGCCTGGTCGGCATGGGCGCCCTCGTCACCGGGCTCACCGGGCTGGTCCCGTGGTGGGCGCCGGCCAACCCGTCGGCCTGGATCACCGCCGGCCTGGCCGCTGCCGCGGCCTGCTTCGTGGCGGGCACGTCGCTGCTGCCGGGGGCGGCGAGCAATTGGGTGGTACGGCTCCGGCGCGCGTACGACGGGGTCGGGCTCGGTGTGAGCCTGGCCTTCGCGGTCTATCTGATCCCGGCCGCGTCCCGGCGTCCGGAGGCGGTGCCGGCGCTGCTGATCGCGGCCGGCGGTATCGCCGTCATCACCGTGATCGTGCTGCGGGCCAGGCCACGACCGCGGGCCGCGGCCTGGTGCGGGGCCGGCACCTCGCTGGTCATGCTCTGCCTCGCCGTGCTGGCGTTCGGCGCGGAAGGCCCGCCGGCGGCGACGGCCGGGCTGGGCGTGGTGGCGGGGCTGAGCGCCTCGGCGTGGGGCGGCTCGCGCCGTGACCTGCCGCGCCCGCCGCTGGAGCCCCGTCACCCGGACCAGTATCTGGCCAGCTATCCGCTGCTGGCGGTGCCGGCCGCGGTCGGTGTGATCGCCGCGATCTGGCATCTGCTGGCCGTCGAGGAGTTCGGCGCCGAGGCGATCGTTTTCGGTCTCGTCATGGTCAGTGTGCTGGTCGTCCGGGAGCTGCTCGTGGTCCGGGACATCCGCCGGTACGCGGGGCGGCTCCGGGTCACCGAGGCGCACTTCCGGTCGCTGGTGACCGGCGCCACCGACCTGACCCTGGTGCTGGACGAGCGGTTGACAGTGCAGTGGCAGTCACCGGCCGCTGCCCGGCTCTTCGGCCTCCGTGACCAGGAGGTGATCGGCCGCGGGTTCCGCGAGCTGATCCATCCCGAGGACGTGGCGGACGCTCTCGCGGTGATCGGATCGGTGCTCGCCGGCGAACCGGAGGGCGGCCCGCCGGTGCTGGTCAGCGCCCGGATGCGGGACGGCACGGCGATGTGGCGGGAGACCGAGTCGACCATCTCCGACCTGCGCCGTGTCCCGGAGGTGGCGGCGCTCGTCGTACACGTACGCGATGTGGGTGAACGCCGTCATCTGGAACGCACCCTGCACCGCCTCTCCTACCTGGACCAGCTGACCGGCCTCGCGAACCGGCAGGCCTTGATGCGGGACCTGCTCGCCCTGCGCCGGCAACCGGGCCGGCTCGGCACCCTGCTCGTGATCGACCTGCACGGGCTCGCCGAGATCAACGACTCCCGGGGGCGGGAGGTCGGCGACGCCGTGCTGATCGAGGTGGCCCGGCGGCTGCGGGCGCTGATCGGCGGCGAGGACGTCGCGGCCCGGCTCGGCGGCGACGAGTTCGCGGTGCTCACCCCGGACTCGTCGGTTCCGGCGTACGCCCTGGCCACGCGCATCGTCACGAAGCTGGCCGAGCCGTATCCGCTGCCCGGCGCGACAGTGGATCTGCACACCAGCGTGGGTCTGGCCGAGCTGGCCGGCGGCGCCGACTCCGACGAGGTGCTGCGGCACGCCGACCTGGCCCGGCAGCGCGCCTGCCAGATGGGCCGGGACCGGGTCGAGTGGTACGACCCGGACGTCGAGATCCAGCTGCACCGCCGGATGGAGCTGGAGCAGCAGCTGCTCGGCGCCGCCGCCCGCGGTGAGCTGGACCTGGTGTTCCAGCCGGTCGCCGGGCTCGTCGACGGCCGTCCGGCCGGAGTGGAGGCGCTGCTGCGCTGGCGGCATCCGGAGCTGGGCCCGATCCCGCCGAAGGAGGTGCTGCCGATCGCGGCGGCGCTGGGGATGACCGCCGAGCTGGACGAGTGGGTGCTCGAGGAGGCGTGCCGCCGGCTGGCCGGCTGGTCGGTGGGCGAGGAGTTCTGGCTGTCGGTCAACGTCGGCCCGCGGGAGCTGCTGACCGCCCGGTTCCCCGAGCAGGTCGGCGCCACCCTGCGCCGGTACGGCCTGGCCCCGGACCGTCTGGTGGTCGAGGTGGCCGAGAACTGGATCGACGAGGACGTGCCGGCCATCGTCGCGGCCCTGGCCGGGCTGCGGAAACTCGGCGTACGGGCGGCGCTCGACGACTTCGGGTCGGGGCAGACGTCGCTGTCGCACCTGCGGCGGCTGCCGGTGGACATGCTGAAGCTGAGCCCCACCCTGATGTCCGACCGCTCGGTGGTAGACGTGGTGGTCAGTCTCGGCCGGCGGCTGGGCCTCGACATCGTCGCCAAGGGACTGGAGTCGGAGCGTGACATCGCCCGCGCCACCGAGGCGGGCTGCCGTTACGGCCAGGGGTTCGCGCTGGGCCACCCCGGGCCGGCCGAACGCGTCGAGGCCTACCTGGACAGCCACCGCGGCGGCTGATCAGCGGGGCGGGGCGGTGCTCCCGCGCGGCGTGAGGTGCACCCGGCCGGCCTCGACGTTGCCGACGGTCCGGCCGTCGATCGCGTTCAGCAGCTCCAGGGCGGCCTGCGCCCCATACGCCGAGATGTCGCGGCTGAGCGCGGTCAGCGGCGGGTGCACGAGGCTGCACAGCGGCGAGTCGTCCCAGGCGACGATGGACAGGTCACCGGGAACGGAGAGCCCCATCTCCTGGGCGACGGCGAGGCCGGCGACCGCCATCACGTCGTTGTCGTAGATGATCGCGGTGGGCCGGTCGCCGCCGATCAGGAGCCGCCGGGTCGCCCGGCTGCCCTCCTCGCCCGTGTAGTCGGCCGGGATGGTGATCGCGTTGTCCAGCCCGAGAGCGGCGCAGACGTTCTCGAAGGCCTTCGTCCGGTTTTGCGTGTGCAGCAGGTCGGCGACGCCGCTGACCCGGGCGATCTTGTGGTGGCCGAGGGCGACCAGGTAGCGGACCGCCTCGGTGATGGCGCCCGCGTCGTCGGACCAGATCTGCGCGATCGGGCCGGTGTCGCCGGGGCCGCCGATCACCACGGCCGGCAGCTGGAGCTGCTGGAGGACAGGTATGCGGATGTCGTCCTCGCGGATGTCGGTGACGATCACGCCGTCGATGCGGCGCTCGCCCCACCAGCGGCGGTAGACCTCGACCTCCTGCTCGGGCGTCGCCACCACCTGCAGCGTCAACGCATACGAGCGGGCGCCGAGCTCGGCCTCGAAACCGCTGATCAAGCCCATGAACCAGGGCTCGATGCCGAGGATCCGGGCGGGACGGCACAGGGTCAGGCCGACGGCCCGGGCGCGTGCCCCGGAGAGGGCCCGGGCCGCGCTGTTGGCGTTGAACCCGATCTCCTCGGCGATCGACAGGATGCGCTTGCGAGTCGCCTCGGAGACGCCGGGCTGGCCGTTGAGGGCATACGACACGGCGCCCTTGGACACGCCGGCCCGCCGTGCGATGTCGGCGATGGTGGGCCGCTTCACTCAGTCTCCTCTGTCCCCACTGCTGCCGAGCTTATCGGGCGCGGGGCAGTGGCCGCCGGACTCCCTCGACGTTGGACGCTCGCTTGATCGGTTAAGTGTTACGGCACACGGCCAACGATGTAAACCGTCGATTTCCGCCCGTCCGAAAAATCCGGCTTGATACGTACTGGGAGCGCGCCCGTAACCGCCTATTGACACCGTTGAAAGCCGGGCTTACGGTCTCCACAACTTACCCGGTTCAGTGATGCGGATCTCCTTGCGGAGGAAATGACATGGAACAGTTCGGACGCCGCGCTCTGCGTCTGGGCGCCGCCGGCCTCGTGGCCGCGCTGGCGATCACCGGCTGCAGCGGCAAATCGACGGAGAACAGCGGGGGCGGTGACTCGACGATCACCCTGAAGGTCAACTTCTGGGGCGACATGGGTCTGGACCAGCTGAAGACGAAGTACGAGGCGGCCCACCCCAACGTCAAGATCTCGCTGAACACCGGCGAGTATCAGGCGCAGCACCAGGATCTGCAGAAGAAGCTGGTCGCGGGCTCCGGCGCCCCGGACATCTCGGCCGTCGACGAGGGCTTCATCGTCCAGTTCCGCGAGCAGGCCGACCAGTTCGTCAACCTGACCGACAAGGGCGCCGGTGCGCTCGAGTCGAAGTACCTGCCGTGGAAGTGGCAGGCCTCGAAGTCGGCCGCCGGGCAGCAGATCGGCCTCGGCACCGACGTCGGCGGCCTGGCCATGTGCTACCGCACCGACCTGTTCAAGGCGGCCGGCCTGCCCACCGACCGTGCTGAGGTCTCCAAGCTCTGGCCGACGTGGGACGCGTTCCTGCAGACCGGCAAGACCTACACCGACAAGACGAAGAAGAAGTTCATCGACTCGGCCACCAACCTGTTCAACCCGATCCTGTCGCAGCAGCCGGTCGGCTTCTACAGCGAGCAGGAGCAGCTCCAGATGGAAGGCGGGCCCAAGGTCGCCTTCGACGTCGCGATGAAGGCGCTCGACTCCGGCATCTCGGCGAACCTCGCCAGCTTCCAGCCGAACTGGGACCAGGGTTTCAAGCAGGACCAGTTCGCGGTTCTCGCCTGCCCGGCCTGGATGCTCGGGCACATCCAGAAGACCGCGCCCGACCAGGCCGGCAAGTGGGACATCGCCGCGATCCCGGGCGGCGGCGGCAACTGGGGCGGCTCCTGGTGGACCATCCCCAAGCAGGGCAAGAACGTCGACGAGGCGTACAAGTTCGTCGAGTGGCTGATCCAGCCGGAGCAGCAGATCGAGGTCTTCAAGACGGTCGGCAACCTGCCGTCGCAGCCGGCGCTCTACAAGGACCCGGCCGTCCTCGACTACAAGAAGGAATTCTTCACCAACGCGCCGACCGGGCAGATCTTCGCCTCCACCGCGGAGAACCTGAAGCCGCAGTACCTCGGCAAGAAGAACGGCCCGACCCGTCTGGCCGTGGAGAACGTGATCAACCGGGTCGGACAGGGCACGCTCAAGTCCGCTGACGCCTGGGCCGAGGCGGTCAAGGAAGCCGAGAAGGCCGCGAACTCCTGACCCATCCCGAAAAGAACGGCGGGGCGGCCACAGCCGTCCCGCCGTCCGGCCCTGAGGAGTTACCCGTGGCCCTCACCGACGTACGCGTCGCACACACCGAGGAGCCGAAGCACGCGCCGCCGAAGCGGCCGAAGTTCTGGCTCCACCGTTTCGACACCAAGACCTTCCCTTACCTGATGGTCGCGCCGTTCTTCGTGCTCTTCGCGATCTTCGGGCTGTTCCCGCTCCTCTTCAACGCGGTCGTGTCGCTGCGGCACTGGCACCTCATCGACAAGGAGAAGAACGGCTGGGTCGGCCTCGACAACTTCACCAAGCTGGCGAGCGACACCGACTTCTGGGATGCCCTCGTCAACACGTTCGGCATCTTCATCCTCTCCACCGTGCCGCAGCTGCTCATCGCCCTGATGATCGCGAACGTGCTGAACCGCAAGCTGCGGGGCGCGACCTTCTGGCGCATCGGGATCCTTCTGCCGTACGTCACGCCGGTGGCCGCGTCGTCGCTGGTCTTCGCGGTGTTCTTCAGCCGTGACAACGGCCTGGCCAACTGGTTCCTGTCCCTGGTCGGCTTCGGCCAGGAGCAGCCTCTCGACTGGCGCGCGGGCACCTGGAGCAGCTGGATCGCCATCGCCGTCATGGTCAACTGGAAGTGGATCGGCTACAACGCGTTGCTCTACCTGTCGGCGATGCAGGCGATCCCCAAGGACGTCTACGAGGCTGCCGCGGTCGACGGCGCGAGCCCGTGGCGCCAGCTGTGGAAGATCACCGTACCGATGATCCAGCCGGTGGTCCTCTTCACCGTCATCCTCTCCACCATCGGCGGCCTCCAGCTCTTCACCGAGCCGATGCTGTTCGACGAGAACCCGGCGCAGGCCAACGGTGGCTACGACCACCAGTGGCGGACCATCGCGCAGCTGATCTACCGGGTCGGCTGGAGTGACCTCAACCTCGGCTACGCCGCGGCGATGAGCTGGGCACTGTTCCTGATCATCCTGATCGTGGCCGGCATCAACGCCCTGGCCACCCGGCGCCTGGGAGGCGGAAAGTGAGCAGCCGCCTGTTGAGCCGGGCGCCCCAGGACACCCCGGGCACCTGGAAGTCGTACCTCGGGCTGACCGCGATCCTCCTGGTCTCGGCCTTCCCCGTGTACTGGATGTTCGTCATCGCGACCAGCAGCGACGAGGCGGTGATGTCGTCGCCGCCGGCGCTGATCCCGGGCGATCAGCTGATGGTGAACCTGCGTGAGGTCTTCACCATGCAGGACGTCTACTTCACCGCATCGCTGATCAACAGCTTGATCGTGGCCCTCGCGGTGACCGCGTCGACGCTGTTCTTCTGCTCTCTTGCTGGCTTCGCCTTCGCCAAGCTGCGTTTCAAGGGCAACAACGTGCTGATGTTCATCGTCATCCTGACCCTGACGGTGCCCAACCAGCTCGGCGTGGTCGCGCTCTTCATTGTGATGAACGAGCTCGGATGGAACGGCACCCTCCTCGCGGTCATCGCGCCCGGCCTGGTTACCGCGTTCGGCGTCTTCTACATGCGCCAGTTCATCGGGCACGCGATCCCGGACGAACTGGTCGAGGCGGCCCGTATCGACGGCGCCCTGACGCTGCGCATCTACTGGACGGTCGTCGTCCCGGCGATCCGGCCCGCTCTCGCCGTCCTTGGCCTGCTCACCTTCGTGGCGACCTGGAACGACTTCCAGTGGCCATTGATCACGCTGAACGGCACCGACTACCCGACGTCGATGGTGGCCCTCTCCGACCTGGCGAGCGGCAACTACGTCGTCTATCGACGGGTGCTGGCCGGCGCGTTCGTCGCCACCGTCCCGCTGGTCATCCTGTTGCTCGCCGGCGGTCGCCAGCTGGTCCGCGGCATCATGGAGGGCGCGCTCAAGTAGCGACGTCCGATCAACACGATCAAGACGTCAACTCAACGCACCCGATCAACATGCGCAACAGAATCAACACCGTCAACACGTCAATTCAAGATGTGGCGACAACGTGAGGCCCGTCCACCAGCTCACGGTGGGCGGGCCTCACGCTTTCAACCTCGCATGCGGTACGAGCCCGCGGTACGAGCCCGCGGTACGAGCCCGCGGTTCGAGCCCGCGGCACGAAATCGCAGTGCGAGCCACGCAGTCCACCGAAACCATGCGCCTGTTTGCCGGCCCCGGCGGCCCGCACCGGTGGACTCACACCACTCTTTCAGCGAAAACTAAGCCTGCGCGCAGGTGAACTCAGGCGGACCACTGGTCGGCCGGGCAGGGTCCACGGCCGAGCCGCCCCGGCGGCGTCCGGAGAACCCTGAGGAGTTCGATGAAGAAGAAACTGCGCCGTCTCGCGGTCACCGCGGGGGTGACCGTGGCGGTGATCGCGCCGCTGGCCGGGACCGCGGCCGCCGTCGTCGTCACCACCGCCACCAGGCAGGGCAGCCTCACCCAGGCGGGCCCGCTGGCCGAGCACGGGTTCCCGGCCTGGTACCGGGACAGCAACGGGGTGCGGCTGGAGGCCTGCACGACCCTGGACGACCCGCTCTGCTCGACCCTGCCGGACGAGGTGCCGAACCCGGACGCGCCGGTCTCGTACCCGGACAACTTCCCGGGCGAGTTCTTCTACCAGCTCGCCGGCGCCCAGATGACCCTGGCGAACGGCGTGGACTTCGGGCTCGGCATGGACCTGGAGGGCGCCTGGGCGGCCGAGGAGGTCCGCGACGGCGACCAGATGGTGTTCGGCCGGATCCGGATCCGGTTCGACGCGGTGGAGGGCACCCGGTACCGGATCACCCACCCGTACGGCGTGGACGACCTGACCGCCACCGACCGGGGCGTCAACATGACCGAGGACATCGGGACCACGCCCGGCGCGTTCGGGCAGGCCCTGAGCAGCCGGGTCGGCCCGTTCCTGAAGTGGGACCCGTCGATCGCCCCGGCCGCGCCGGCCGGTTACATCGGTGACCCGGGTGTCGAGCACCGGGTGGTCGGCAGCCCGTACGGCACGAACTTCGTGCACGTCGAGCAGCTCGACACGGCCAGCGGCGCGGTCGTCGCCGACCTGGGCACCACCGACCTGTTCAGCGTGCAGGGCCGGTACGCCACCAACTCGGGCGTCGACATCGACCAGGCCACCTACACGGTCGGCTCGGACGGCACCGGCGTGATCGAGGTGTACGCGAGCAGCGAGCCCGGCCAGTCGATCGAGGTGTCGGCGAACGCCGCGCTCGGATTCCGGGCCACCAAGCTGCGCGGCAGCAACGGCCACTACTACGGCCGGTTCCCGGTGACCGGCTCGGTGCCGCCCGGCGCCGAGATCGAGGTGGTCAACTCCAGTGACCGCCCGGTCGCGAAGAAGAAGCGCAAACTCGTCGACGTCGTCCGGGTCACCGACGCCCGGTACGACGCGGACAACGGCACCCTGACCGTCGCCGCCACGTCGAGCGACGCCGACGCCACCCCGCCGCAGCTGTCGGTGACCGGGCTCGGCCCGATCAACGGCCCGTTCACCGGGGTTCTCGCGCCGCCCGCCGCGGTCACCGTCACCTCGTCGAGCGGCGGGTCGACGACCGTCCCGCTGACCGGCTCCGGCCGGGCGTTCGTGCCGGATCTGCCGGTCGCCAACGCGGTCGCGGTCGCCGGCGCGGTGGCCGGGCAGCGGGTCACCCTGGACGGGGCCGGCTCGACCGGCGCGATCGACGCCTACTCGTGGACCCAGACGGGCGGCCCCGCGGTCATCCTGACCGGCGCGGCCACCCCGACCGCCTCGTTCGTCGCCACGCAGGCCGGCACCTACGACTTCCGGCTGATCGTGTCCGGCCCCGGCGGCGCGAGCCTGCCGGTCACCGTGCACATCACGGTCACGGGGGCCGCCCCGGCGGTCGCCAGGGCCGGCGCCGACCAGTCCGTCGTCCGTGGCCGCACGGTCGCCCTGGACGGTTCCGCGTCGACCGGCGCCGAGACCTACCAGTGGCGCCAGGTGTCCGGCCCGGCGGTGACCCTGACCGGCGCGACGAGCGCGAAGCCGACGTTCGCCTACCCGGCCCTGACGTTGCCGGCCGCCCCCGGCCCGAACGCCACCTACGTCTACAACAACGACCCGGTGGTGCTGGAGCTGACCGCGACGAACCCGGCCGGTGCGAGCACCTCACGGGTGACGGTCCGGCCGGTGGCGGAGACGTTCACCGGGCTGACCGTCCGGTACCGCACCGGCAACAACGAGTGGCGCATCTCCGGCACCAGCAACCTGCTGGCCGGGCAGCGGATCACCGCGGTCCTCGGCGGCACTCTGGCCGGCCGGGTCGTCGGCACCCCGGCGACCGTCGACGCGGCGGGCGCGTTCAGCATCCGGGTGACCGGGCCGAACCCGGGCACGATCCGGACGCTGAGCCTGGTCAGCACGACCGGCGGGCAGGTGCTCGGCTTCCCGGTGACCGTGACCAACTGAGAACGGTGCAGCGGGCGACGGGAATCGTTCCCGGGTGGACGCCTCTTGCGCGACGGCGGCACACGTAGCCGTACCGAATGAAGATCAGTAACCCGGCGGCGGGTCTCCCAGCGGAGGCCCGCCGCCTGGTTTTGTCAGTTGTCCGCCGACAGGCGGCGGCGCAGATAGCGGGCGGACGCCGCGGAGACCTGCCCGCAGACCGCCGTGCTGATCAGCGAGCTGCGGTGCCGGACGCGGCCGTCCTCGTTCTCGGTGAGCAGGTGGGCGTGGACCAGGTGGTCGACGCAGGCCAGCAGCTCGGGCATCGGGTATCCGGTGAGCGTCGACAGCTCGCCGACGCTGAGCGGCCCGAGGACCGCGCAGAGCCGCAGGATCTCCCACGACGGGTCCGGCATCCAGCGGGTGCGCTGGCGGGCGATCTGCATGGCCACCGCATGGGACACCTCGGTCGGCTTGAGAGCCACGCTGACCAGGGCGGGGATGCCGCCGGTGAGGTCCGCGAGGTCCGTGACGCCGAGCACGCCGAGATCCTCGTCGGTGAGCGGCTCGAGGCGCAGCACGACGGGCGAGCCGAGGCCGGAGAGCGGGCGTTCGGCGATCTCCGACGGATAGCAGTAGGTGAGCACGATCCGCAGCGCCGGGCAGTGCCGGCCGAGCCAGGACAGCTCGGCGACGCTGGCGGCGTCCAGGTCGGCGGCGTCGTCGATGGCGACGAAAATCGGTTCCGGGCCGTCCAGCGCGGTGCCGATCCGTTCCAGGTCGGGGCGCAGCAGCGGCTGCTCCGGGCCGGCCGCGTCGACCACCGCGAGCACCTCGGCGGGTGCGGCCAGGTCGGTGAGGGCGGTACGCAGCCAGGCGTGCCGCAGCACCCCGACCGACGACGCGCCGTGCCCGATGCCGACCCGGCCGGGCGCGTGCCGTTCCAGCTCGGCGAGGAAGGCGGACTTGCCGGAACCGGACGGGCCGACGATGTGCACGACCGGCGGCGGGTCCGGCTCGACGAGCAGCCGCAGTTCGGTGATCCGGCCCAGGAAACGCTCCCGGGGTGGCTCGGGCAGCGGAAGCGGCGGCGCGGCGGCGGGCGCCGGCAGCTCGACCGGGGTGGTACGGGCCGCGAGCACCTCCCGCTGCAGGCGGACCAGCTCGGCCGACGGCGCCACGCCGAGTTCCTCGTCGAGCAGCTGCCGGCAGCGCTCGAAGATCCGCAGCGCGTCGTCCTGCCGTTCCATCGCGATCGCCGCGGTCATCGCCGCCCGGTATCCCGACTCCAGGAACGGGTTGAGCTCGATCGCCTCCTGGGCCAGCCGCAACGACCGTGCCGGGTCCCCGGCCAGCGTCGCCGCGGCGTGCTGCAGCAGCGCGTTCACGGCCGCGACCTGCACCTCGGTGCGGACCGGCTCGGCCCATTCGGCGTACGGGTCCTCCGGGAACGGCAGCTGCCGGGCCAGGGCGAGGATGTCGGCGTGCACGGCCAGGCGTTCGGGGGAGCCCGGCGTGGGCGCATCCAGCCGCCGGATCAGCGTCCGCAGGTCGGCCAGGTCGAGCGCGGCCCGGCTGGTGTCGAAAAGGTAGCCGCCGCTGCGGGTGACGATGAACCAGTTCGCCGAGGAGCCGTCCGGCTGCAGCCGTCGCCGGATCACCGAGACGTAGTGCTCCAGCGCGGCCACGTGGTTGCCGGGCAGGTCGTCGCCCCACACCGAGTCGGCGAGCGCGTCCTTCGACTGGATCCGGTCGTGCCGCGCGGCCAGCACCGCCAGCACCTGACGGGCGCGGCGGGGCAGCTCTCCGGCGGGCAACGGCTCACCGGAATCGCCGATGACGGTCAGCTGCCCGAGCACGCTGACGCGCATGTGGCCTCCTCGTGGGTTCTTCCGAGGACGTTTCGGCGTACGGCGGCATCGGGTTGAGGCTTTCCACAGGATTACCAAAGCCCCTGCTCCTAGCTTCGCTGCCGACCGATGGACGCGACGTACTAGGGAGTTCGATGACACGGGGAAGCCTGAGCCGACGGGACCTGCTCAAAGGCGCGATCGCCCTCGGCGGTGGCGGCCTGGTCATCGCGGCCGGCGGTGGTGCGGTGATCGCCCAGTCGAGCAGCCTGGCCTCGAAGAACACGCCCACGCCGTACACCAACATGTTCCGCCGGCCGCCGGTGCTGATGCCGTACGAGGAGGGCGTCGACGACCAGGGGCCGTTCCAGAAGTACCGGCTCACCCAGAAGTTCGGGCAGGCCAGCCTGGTGCCCGGCCTGACCACCACGATCGCCGGTTACAACGGGATCTTCCCCGGGCCGACCATCCGGGTCCCCCGGGGCACCCGCTCCGAGGTGCGGATCAAGAACTCGCTGACCGTCAACCGGATCAACGGCCAGCCGTTCAGCACGGTCACCCACCTGCACGGGTCGGCGTCGCTGCCGCAGTACGACGGGTACGCCAACGACCACACCCTCCCGGGCCAGTGCAAGACGTACAAGTACCCGAACTGGCAGCCGGCCCGGACCCTCTGGTACCACGACCACAACCACCGGACCACGGCCGTGAACGCCTACTCCGGGCTGGCCGCGCAGTATCACCTGACCGACCGGTACGAGGCCGCGCAGCTGCCGCAGGGCCAGTACGACGTGCCGATCGTGGTCAGCGACATCGCGTTCAAGTCGGACGGCTCGGTCGCGTTCAGCGACGACGCCAACTCCGGCTTCATGGGTGACGTGATCATGGTGAACGGCGTGCCGTGGCCGAAGATGCGGGTCAAGCCGCGGGTCTACCGGTTCCGGTTCCTGGTGTCGTCGATCTCCCGTTCGTACCGGTTCCGGCTCAGCACCGGCGACCCGTTCTACGTCGTCGGCACCGACGGCGGCATGGTGCCCAAGGTGAACGCGGTCGAGTCGTGGCGGCAGGGCGCCGCCGAGCGGTACGAGGTGCTGATCGACTTCCGGAAGTACAAGGTCGGCCAGAAGATCGAACTGCGGAACCTCAGCAACAAGAACAACGAGGACTTCGGCAACACCGACAAGGTGATGCAGTTCGAGGTGGTCGCCGACTCGGGGGCGCCGGACACGTACGTGATCCCGACGACCCTGGACATCGGGCCGGTACCGTGGACGAACCGGGGCGCGCTCGACCCGATGAAGCTGAAGCCGGAGATGGCGGTGGCCCGCCGGACCGTACGGGTGCAGCGCAAGCACGGCATCTGGACCGTCAACGGGGAGACCTGGGACGACGTCGAGAAGAGCGACTTCAAGCGGGTGCTCGGCAACCCGAAGCCGTACGACGTGGAGATCTGGGATCTGGTGAACGAGTCGGGCGGCTGGTTCCACCCGGTGCACATCCACCTGATCGACGGTCAGCTGTTCTCCCGCAACAACACGTCGGGCAACAAGCCGTACGCCTGGGAGGGCGGTCCGAAGGACGTCTTCTACCTGGGCGAAAACGAGACGGCGTCGGTGCTCATGCAGTTCACCACCGGTGACGGCAACGACGGCGGCCGCTACATGCTGCACTGCCACAACCTGGTGCACGAGGACAGCGACATGATGATCCAGTTCGCGGTCGGCGACATGATGAACAACGACCCGATCCACGCCGACCCGGCGTACCCCGACGACTCGCCCGAGATGCCGGTCGTGTACGCGCCGAGCTACCCGCTGGGCAGCTGATGCGGAGGGTTCTCGCCGGACTGCTGGTGGCCGCCGTGGGTGTCGCGTGGTACGCGTATCCCGCGGCGGAGCCGCCCACCCCGGTCGCGCACGTCGTCACCGGGGACAAGGGTGACGCCCTGGCCAGCACCTCCTTCGACGGCCCGATGGTCCGCCGGCGGGTGGCCATCGCGATCCACCCGGCGCCCGGCGCGGACCGGGCCGCGGTCGCCGCGGAGCTGCGGGCGCTGGCCGCCGACGCGAAGCTCGGCTCGCTGACCGACGCCTCGTTCGCGGTCTTCTCCGAGGACATGCTGCAGTATCTGGTCCCGGAGATGACGTTCGTGCTGGACGAGGGCGCGCGGGTCTACGACGCCGAGGCGTTCATGCGCGACCACCAGCCGGCCAGTGTCGCGTTCTACCTGGTCCAGCCGGTGCTCGTGCACGACCTGACGTTCTGCGTGATCCCGCCCGCCGGGGTGGCGCCGGAGCAGGTGGCGCAGCGGCAGGACGCCGAGGGCGTGCTCGGCGACTCGTTGAACCGCTACGTCACCGACGTGCAGCCGGACGGGGTGACGGTCCACTACTTCGGGGCGGTGCTCGGCGACGATCTGATCACCGCGGTACGGGACTCGATGGGCCGGGCCGCCGGGGTGCCACCCGACCAGGTGCACGTCACGGCGACGCTGACCGGTCCCGGAGTCGACCTGTCGCACGGCGCACCGGATCTGTCGGACGGACCGCACGGACACTGATCTCACGGCAAGGCCCCCCTCTCCGGAGGGGGGCTTTCTGCTTTTCAGGATCTCTTCAGCTCGACCACTGGTGGCTGCCACAACATATGCCGAAATAGCCCACCTAAACGGGCATTCGCACTCTTCGGATGAGGTCCCCCCTTGCGTAGAGTCTGGTCCGCCGCCGCGCTCGGTGCGCTGCTCGCCACCACTGTCATGGTCGTTCCCGCCCAGGCCGCCCCGATCGGCCAGGGCTTCACGATCACCGAGGCCGATCTGTCGTACATCCTCCAGCAGATCAAGATCGCTGAGGCGCACGTCGCCGGCACCACCAGCGAGACCGGTCCCTGCGGAGCCCTCCTGGACCAGCTCGGCAGCCCGCTGCTGTCGATGGGCCTGCGCACGGTCGACGGAACCTGCAACCACCTCACGCCCGGGCAGGAGAGCCACGGCGCGGCCGACCGGGAGTTCCCGCGACTCGTGCCCGCCCAGTACACCGGCGTCTACCAGGGCGCCCGTCCGGTCGACGCGACACCGCGGCAGATCAGCAACATCATCGCCGACCAGACCGCGGCCAACCCCGCGGCGGTCGCGGTCTCCGGCGGCAACACCGACG
Source organism: Actinoplanes philippinensis (assembly GCF_900113015.1). GTDB lineage: Bacteria > Actinomycetota > Actinomycetes > Mycobacteriales > Micromonosporaceae > Actinoplanes > Actinoplanes philippinensis. The sequence continues at coordinate 39,169 of NZ_FONV01000011.1, read as the reverse complement.
GCGTCACCCTGTTCATCCCGAACGTCACCACCGACTTCGGGCTGTCCGCGCCGTACAACTCGTGGTTCACGCTCTTCGGGCAGTTCTTCGACCACGGCGTCGACCAGACGGTCAAGGGCAACGACATCGTCATGGTGCCGCTGCGCGCCGACGACCCGCTGGTCGCCGGACCGGACCGGCTCACCGGCACCGCCGACGACCCCCGGCCGGGCGACCCGAAATACGTCCCGCCGGCCATGCGGTTCATGATGCTCACCCGGGCGAAGAACCCGTCGAAGAACACCGACACGCCGTACGTCGACAACTCGCAGACCTACACGTCGCATGCCGCCCACCAGGTGTTCCTCCGCGAGTACGCACCGAACGCCGAAGCCACCGGCAACCTGCTCTCCGGGGCGGCCGGCGGTCTGCCCACCTGGGCCGACGTCAAGCGGCAGGCACGTGAGGCGCTCGGCCTGGAGCTGGGCGACCTGGACGCGCTGAACGTGCCGATGATCCTCGCCGACGCGTACGGCAACTTCGTCCCCGGCCCGGCCCGTGGCCTCCCGCAGTACGTCACCGCGACCGGCCTGGTCGAGGGCGACCTGGTGAATCCGGTGAAGGTGCCCGCGAACGTGGTGTACTTCGACACCCCGTTCCTCACCGACATCGCCCACAACGCCACGCCGTCCAAAACCCTCGTCCCGGACGCCGACACGGTCGCCAGCGCGGACTTCGCGGCGCAGCCGGCCGGCACCTACGACGACGAGATGCTGGCCGCCCACTACATCGCCGGTGACGGCCGGGCCAACGAGAACATCGGGCTCACCGCCGTGCACCAGATCTTCCACTCCGAGCACAACCGGCTGGTCAGCGACATCACGCGGATCATCGGGGGCAACACCGAGTGGACCGGCGAGCGGATCTTCCAGGCCGCCAAGTTCATCAACGAGATGGAGTACCAGCACCTCGTCTTCGAGGAGTTCGCCCGCAAGATCCAGCCAGCGATCAACCCGTTCCAGCCGGCCGCCTTCACCCAGGCCGAGCTCGACCCGGCGATCTACGCCGAGTTCGCGCACGCCGTCTACCGGTTCGGCCACTCGATGCTCGACGAGACCATCCAGCGGCCCAACGCCGGCAACCTCTCGCTGCTCGACGGTTTCCTCAACCCGCCCGCCTTCACCAACGGCGGCACCCTGTCCCCGGAGGCGGCGGCCGGCGAGATCGTCATGGGCATGACCGAGCAGGTCGGCAACGACCTCGACGAGTTCATGACCGACACGCTGCGCAACAACCTGCTGGGGCTCCCGATGGACCTCGGCGCGATCAACATCGCCCGCGGCCGTTCCGAGGGCGTCCCGACGCTGAACAACCTGCGCCGGGCGCTGTACACCAGGAGCAACGACGGCCGGCTGCGGCCATACGTCAGCTGGGTCGACTTCGGTGAGAACCTCAAGCACCCGGAGTCGCTGGTCAACTTCGTGGCGGCGTACGGCAAGCACCCGTCCGTGGCCGGCGCCACCACCGTGGACGCCAAGCGGGCCGCGGCACGCGCCCTGCTCGAGACCCCGGCCGGCGCCGACTTCCTCAACGCCACCGGCGCCTGGACCACGGCCAACTCCGGGCTCGACGACATCGACCTGTGGATCGGCGGGCTCGCCGAGACCACCGAGCCGTTCGGCGGGCTCCTCGGCAGCACCTTCGACTACGTCTTCGAGAGCCAGCTCACCGCCCTGCAGAACGGCGACCGGCTGTACTACCTGGCCCGTACGCCCGGCATGAACCTGCGCAGCCAGCTCGAGGGCAACACGTTCGCCGAGCTGATCAGCCGCAACACCACGGCCGGCGGACTGCGCGCCGACGTCTTCGCCACCGCCGACTGCAAATTCGACATGGCCACGCTCAACGGCACCGCCGAGGGGTACGGCCGGCAGGGCAACCTGGTCGACGACGACCCGGCCAGCGAGTGCGACGAGCGCGCCCTGCTGCTGCGCCTGCCCGACGGGACCATCGCGTACCGGGCTCGCAACAGTGTCGACAAGGCCGGCATGAACGCGCAGTCCGTCTACACCGGAACCGAGAACCGCGACCGGATCCGCGCCGGCAACGACAACGACACCATCTGGGGCGCCGAGGGCGACGACGTGCTCGAAGGCGGCGCCGGCGACGACGTCACGGTCGGCGGCGAGGGCGACGACATCCTCACCGACTCCGGCGGCGCCGACTTCTCGATGGGCGGCCCCGGCAACGACGCCATCGACGCCGGCCCCGGCCTCGACATCATCCTCGGCGGTGACGGCCGCGACTTCACCAACGGCGGCGCCAACGCCAACGAGACCTTCGGCGGCGAGGGCGACGACATGATCATCGCCGGCGACGGCGAGGACAGCGCGCTCGGCGACTCCGGCGACGACTGGATGGAGGGCGGCGACTCACCCGACCTGCTCTCCGGCGACAGCGGCAACCTGTTCTTCCGCGACGACTCCAACAAACCCGGCCACGACGTGCTGATCGGCCAGGGCGGCGACGACGACTACGACATGGAGGGCGGCGACGACATCGGGGTCCAGGGCCCCGGCATCGAGAAGAACGCCGGCGGCTCCGGCTGGGACTGGTCCATCGCCGGCGCCGAGACCGTCGACTCCGACCTCCAACTGCCGCTCCTCGGCCTCGACGGCCTGCAGACCGGCGTCCGCGACCGCTACGACGAGGTGGAATCCCTCTCCGGCGGCAACGGCAACGACATCCTGCGCGGCGACGACACGGTCCCGGCCACCGACGGCGCGATCGGCTGCGACGCCCTCGACGCCACCGGCATCGCCCGCATCCACGGCCTCGACCAGGTGGTCACCGAGCTGCCGATGCCGGCGAGCGGCGTGGTCAACCGGACCGGCCGGCCCTGCGACCTCACCGGCAACGTCTGGGGCGAGGGCAACATCCTGCTCGGCGGCGCCGGCGACGACCTCATCGAGGGCCGTCTCGGCAACGACATCATCGACGGTGATCGCTACCTGACGGTCCGGCTCGCGGTCCGGGGCACCTCGATCACCGCGTCGTCGCTCACCGAGCTCCGCGCCGACGTCTTCGCCGGCAAGATCAACCCCAATGACATCATCGTGGTACGGGAGATCGCGTCCGCACCCACGCCGGGCCGGGACACGGCCGTCTTCGCCGGAGCCCGCGCCGAGTACGCGGTCACCCCGATCTCCGGTGGCGTGCTCGTCTCCGGCCCCGACGGCAACGACATCGTCCGTAACGTCGAGCTGCTGCACTTCGACGACCAGACCGTGGACATCAGCGGGATGTCGGCGTTCCTCGGCGTCAGCGCGTTCGCCGGCGACGGCCGGGCCACCGTCCTGATCACCGTGCCCGACGCCACCGGGGCCGACCCGGTCACCGCCCTCACCCTGGAGCGCACCGGCGCCGGCGAGACCGTCGTGACCACCCTCGACCCGAACACCCGCAGCCTCGTCGTCACCGGCCTCACCAACGGCGCCGGCTACACGTTCCGGCTCCGCGCCGACACCGCCGCCGGTCCGGGCGTCTTCACCGCCCCGTTCGGCCCGGTCACCCCCGCCGCGGCCGTACCGGGCGACGACGGCCCCGCCGAGCCCGGCGACGGCGGCCCGGCCGAGCCCGGCGAGAACGAGGAACCCGCCCCGAACCCCGTCCCCACGACCACCCCTCCGGTCGTCACCCCGACCACTCCGCCGGTGGTCACGCCGACCACTCCGCCGGTGGTCACGCCGACCACTCCGCCGGTGGTCACGCCGACCACTCCGCCGGTGGTCACGCCGACCACGGCCCCGCCCGTCACGCCACCGCGGCCGGTGACTCCGGTCGCCCCGGACGCGCCCGGCATCGGCGCCGCCACCGCCGGCGATGAAAGCGCCCTGGTCCGCTGGACGACCCCGCTCCACGACGGCGGAACCCCGATCTACGGGTACGAGATCCAGGCGCTCGACGCGGAGACCGGCATCGTCGTCGGTGTCGACGTGGCCGACGCCGGAACCACCGAGCTGACCCTGACCGGTCTGACCAACGGTGTGGGCTACGCCTTCTGGGTCCGGGCCGTGAACGCGGCCGGCGCCAGCGCCTTCTCCGGCATCTCCAACACGGTCACGCCGGCTGTCCCGGCCGGCCCTGGTACAGGTAACCCCGGCACCGGCCCGGGAACCGGTAACCCCGGGACCGATCCTGGTACGGGTAACCCTGGTACCGATCCTGGTACCGGCAATCCCGGTACCGGCCCCGGAACCGGTAACCCTGGTACCGGTAACCCCGGCAGCACCGTGCCCGCCACGCCGACCCCGACCGTCTCGGTCACGCCGACCGGATCGCCTGCGCCGACCGGTTCGGTGACACCCCGTCCGACGGGCTCGCCGACCGCGACGCCCAGCCCGACCGGCAGCACCTCGCCCACCCCCGGCGACCCCGGTTCCACACCGGACGCCCGGACCGTGCCCGGCGCCGCCCGCATCGGAACCCCGGCCCCCGCGGCCGCCGCCGTGGTGGTCCGCTGGACGGCTCCCGCCGACAACGGGGGCAGCCCGATCCAGCGCTACGAGATCCAGGTGCTGACCGGCAACGGACGCCAGGTGGGCGACCTGCGGACCGCCCCGGCCGGAGCCGCCGTGCAGACGGTGAACGGGCTGGCCGACGGCACTCTATACCGCTTCCGGGTTCGGGCGGTCAACGCCCTCGGCGCCGGCTCGTGGTCCGCCACCAGCACGACGGTGACGCCCCGGACCGTACCGGGCAAGGTCCGCACCCTGACCGCCAAGCCCGGCGCCAAGGGTGGCAAGCTCACCACGACCGTCCGCTGGACCGCTCCCGCCACCACCGGCGGCTCGAAGATCACCGGCTACCGGATCACCTGGCAGCGCCTGAACGCCAAGGGAACCGCCCGCGGCACGGCCCTCGTGACAACCGTCGCCGCCGGCGCCAGGACGGCAAGCTTCACCGCCCCCGGTGACGTCCCGGCCAACACCCGCTACCGGGTGACGGTCCAGGCCGTCAACGGGGCAGGCGCCGCCCCCGGATCAGCGGTGACCACAACGATCCGCTGACCCCGAAACCGCTGACCCACTGATGCGCTGACCCACGGAAATCAGGTGCCGCCGCCCCGCACGGGACGGCGGCACCTGCTGTTGGGCCTTACGCCTACGCTGACGGCGGGACATGGCTCACGAGAGGCTGGGCGGCGATGGCTAATCCCCGGAAACGTTCCCGTATCCATCCATATCGTCCACCTGTCGAATCTGTCCGGAAATCCTCACCGGCTCCACGCCGAGCGGCCACCGACCCGATCCCGGCCGGCTCCGAAACGGGGATGACAACGCCCGGCCCCCAAGCGGGGAGTACGGCGGCCGGCGTCGATGCGGGCAGAACAGCGCTGGGCTCCGAAGCGGGGAGTGCGGCGGCCGAGATGAGCCTGGAGTGGACGCGGCCGGAAGCGAAGATCACCGCGCGCGAACTGCTGGCCGTCGGATCCGGGCTGCTCCTGCTGCTGTTCCTGATCAAGATCTACGGGGTGGGCCGGTATTCGCTGACCACCACGACGGCCCTGCTCGCCGCGACCCCGGTGCAGGTGGCGCTGGGCACGGTGACGATCTACGCCTACTTCGTGCTTCCCGCGATCGCCCTCGGCACGCTGTGGTTCGGCATCCGGTACCGTGCCCGGCTCCAGCCCGCCCTGTGGCCACTGATCCTGATCATCTCGACCGTGACGGCGCTGGCCTCGCCGTACAAGTATCTGCTGAACGGCCTGGCCGTGGTGCTGGCCGCCCTGTGCGTGGAGTTCGCCCTCGCGCGCCTGCGCCGCCGGTGGTCGGGCTCTGCCGACGAGCGTCTGAGCCGCCGCCATCACACGCTGGCCTCCTGGCAGGGCCTGTCGGTCGTCTATCTGGGCGCCGCCGCGCTGGCCTTCCAGTTCATGCACAGTCTGGACGCCCCGTGGGTGTCGGCTCAGGCGTTCCTGCTGAACGGCTCCGCGGTGACCACCACCCAGAACCTTCAGGACGGCGTCAACCGGCTGGAGGTGGGAACGGAGAGCCGTTTCGTGGGCTATCCGATCGCCGAGACCGACGAGTGGCTGACCGTCCTGCACGCCGACACCCGGTACGTGATGCGGATCCCGCAGTCCGCCGTGGACACCCGCCTGACCTGCCACAACGAGGATGACCAGCTGGCCGGCGACCAGCCTCTGCTGGAGTACCTGAAGGGCAACACCTACAGCTCGCCGAACCTGGACTGCCGTGAGGTCCTGCGCTACCTGGCGGGCAGAGCCCCGCGCAACTGACGGTCCGGCGGGGGCGGTAGGCGGACCACCGCATACGCCCGGCGGCCGCTGTGGAGGCCGGGACTGCCGCCCGCGTCGCGCGGTGGGCCCGGGGCGGTCACGATTTTCGGGGAGTTGCGGACCGTACGAGAAAAGGGCCGGAAGAAAAGGATCTCCCGGCCCTGATCGCGTGGTTTTCTACTCGGGGACGCGGCGGTAGGCGCCGTCACTGGCCGCGGTGGCCATCGAGGCGTAGGCGCGCAGCGCCGCCGACACCGGACGCTGACGGTTGACCGGCGTGTACGGCTTGGGCCGCCGCTCCTGCTCGTGCCGGCGCTGGGCCAGGACGTCGTCGTGCACGTTGAGGGTGATGCTGCGCCCCGGGATGTCGATGGTGATCTCGTCACCGGTCTCGACCAGGGCGATGAGCCCGCCGCCGGCCGCCTCGGGCGAGACGTGGCCGATGGAGAGGCCGGAGGTGCCGCCGGAGAACCGGCCGTCGGTGATCAGCGCGCAGGCTTTGCCCAGGCCGCGGCCCTTGAGGAACGACGTGGGGTAGAGCATCTCCTGCATGCCGGGGCCGCCGCGGGGACCCTCGTAGCGGATGATCACGACGTCGCCCTCGACGACCTCCTTGCCGAGGATGCCGGTGACCGCGTCGTCCTGCGACTCGTAGACGCGGGCCGGGCCGGTGAATTTCCAGATCGACTCGTCGACGCCGGCGGTCTTGACGACGCAGCCGTCGGGCGCGAGGTTGCCGAAGAGGATGGCCAGGCCGCCGTCGACCGTGTACGCGTGCTCGACCGACCGGATGCAGCCCTCGACGGCGTCGGTGTCGAGTTTCGCCCACCTGTTCTGCGTGCTGAACGGCTCGGTGGTGCGGACCCCGCCGGGCGCGGCGTGGAACAGCTCGAGAGCCTCGGGCGACGGCGAGGCGCCCCGGATGTCCCACCTGTCCAGCCAGGAGGACAGGTCGGGGGAGTGCACCGCGCGGACGTTCGTCTTGAGGACGCCGCCCCGGTGCAGCTCACCGAGCAGCGCCGGGATGCCGCCGGCCCGGTGCACGTCCTCCATGTGGTATTTCGGGCTGTTCGGCGCGACCTTCGACAGGCAGGGCACCCGGCGGGAGATCGCGTCGATGTCCGAGACGCTGAAGTCGAGCTCGGCCTCGCGGGCGGCGGCCAGCAGGTGCAGGATCGTGTTGGTCGACCCGCCCATCGCCACGTCCAGCGCGACCGCGTTCTCGAAGGCGTCCCGGCCGGCGATCGCGCGGGGCAGCACCGACTCGTCGTTGTTCTCGTAATACTCCTTGGCGATCTCCACGATCAGCCGGCCGGCCTCGGTGAAGAGCGCCTTGCGGGAGGCGTGGGTGGCGAGCGTCGAGCCGTTGCCGGGCAGCGACAGGCCGATCGCCTCGGTCAGGCAGTTCATCGAGTTGGCGGTGAACATGCCGGAGCACGAGCCGCAGGTCGGGCAGGCGGACCGCTCGATGGTCTCCAACTGGGCGTCGGTCACCTTGTCGTTGGCGGCGGCGCTCATCGCGTCGACCAGGTCGAGCTTCTCGTGGACGATGCCCTCGATGGCGATCGTCTTGCCGGCCTCCATCGGGCCGCCGGAGACGAAGACCGTCGGGATGTTGAGCCGCAGCGCGGCGAGCAGCATGCCCGGCGTGATCTTGTCGCAGTTCGAGATGCAGACCAGCGCGTCGGCGCAGTGCGCGTTCACCATGTACTCGACGGCGTCGGCGATCAGCTCGCGGCTGGGCAGCGAGTAGAGCATGCCGCCGTGGCCCATCGCGATGCCGTCGTCGACGGCGATCGTGTTGAACTCGCGGCCGACGCCACCGGCCTCGGCGATCGACTCGGCGACGAGGCCGCCGAGATCCTTGAGATGCACATGCCCGGGTACGAACTGGGTGTAGCTGTTGGCGATGGCGACGATCGGCTTGCCGAAGTCGTCGTCTGTCATGCCGGTGGCGCGCCACAGGGCGCGGGCACCGGCCATCGTTCGACCGTGGGTCGAGGTCCGGGAGCGCAGCTCAGGCATGCCACCCATAGTGCCACCGTCCGGGCCGCGGACCGTGCCGGACGTCCACAGCGCGGGACGCCGGGGGTGTCGTAATCCGAGAAGATCCGGCACAGTGTGTTCGTGCACTCACCGTCCGGTATGGAGCTGGCGGGCCTCGCGGGCCTGCTCGCCGCCGTCCCGGCGGTCGCCTACCTCGGCCGGTCCGGCCGCCGGCACACCGGCGCGGCCCGGCGGGCCCATCTCCTCCTGGCCGCCGGTGGCGCGGTGGCGACCGCCGCGGCGCTGGCCGGCCTGGTCACGGCGCTGCTGGCGGGTCATGACGGCGCTCCCGGGCACAGCCGCACGCTGGCCACCGCGGTCGCCGTCGGCATGGGCCTGGGCACGCTCACCCTGCTGGCCGGCACCGTGGCGCTGCCCGGTTCGGCCCGCAGCCCGGCCGCGGCGGTCCGGCACGTGCTGGACGGGCTGGTCATCGCGGCCGCCGTCTGGTTCGTCGGATGGGTGCTGATCAGCCGGCCGGCCCGGATCCTGGGCGACGCGACGCCGAACCGGTGCCTCGCCATCCTGCTGCCGGCCGTGCTCCTGGTCCTCGGGCTGGGCCTGACCGCGGTGCTGGCGCTGCACGCCCACCGGCCGCGGCGGCACACCGTCCGGGTGGCGGCCGGGGTGACGGTGGTCGCCGCCGCCGCGAACGTGCTGGCCATCGGGATCTGCCGGGAGCACGACGGGTACACGCTGGCCAGCGGCCTGCTGCTGACGGCCGGGCTGGCGTACGTGGCGTGGGCGGTGCGGGCCGCCGACCGGCCGGTCGAGGTGTCCGGGGACGTGCTGGAGCGCGGCGGGGCGTACGCGGTCGTCCCGATGCTCGCCATGATCGCCGCTCTGGGGTATCACCTGGCCCGGGGCGGCACGATGGACGTGTTCGGCTATCTGGGCTGCACCGTCGAGGGCCTGGCCCTGGTCTCCCGGCAGTACCTGGCGCTCGGCGACGTGCGCCGCTACACGCTGCGGCTGCGGCAGAGCGAGGCCCACTTCCGGGAGCTGGCGCACACCGACCCGCTGACCGGGCTGGCCAACCGGCGGGGCCTGCAACGGGCCCTGCGCGAGTCGGACCGGCCGGCCGCGCTGATCGGCATCGACATGGACGGCTTCAAGACCGTCAACGACCTGCGCGGGCACGACGTCGGCGACCGGGTGCTGGCCGAGGTGGGCGCCCGGCTGCGGCGCAACCTGCTGGCCGGGGACGTGGCGGCCCGGCTCGGCGGCGACGAGTTCGCGGTGCTGATGCACGGCGACGCGGACGAGGCCGTGCTCGCGGCACACCGGCTGCTGGCGGTGCTGGGGGAGCCGTACGAGGTCGACGGCGGCTCGATCTTCCTCTCCGCGAGCCTCGGCGTGGCCGCGACCGGTGAGCTGCTGCACGACGCGGATCTGGCGCTGCGCTACGCCAAACAGCGCGGCAAGAACCGGGTGGAGCGATACCAGCAGGGGTACGACGAGCTGCTGCGCCGCCGCGGCACGCTGACCGGTGAGCTGCGCCATGCCATCGACCGTCACCAGCTGCACCTCGTCTTCCAGCCGGTGGTGGCGCTGCCGTCGATGCGGCCGGTCGGCGCCGAGGCGCTGCTGCGCTGGACCCATCCGGAGCTGGGCCGGGTCGCGCCGGTCGAGTTCATCCCGGTGGCCGAGGAGTCGGGCCTGATCAACCGGATCGGCGCGTGGGTGCTGGAGCAGTCGGTCAAGCAGCTCGCCGAGTGGCGCTCGAAGGGCCACGACGTCTGGCTGTCGGTGAACCTGTCGCCCAAGGAGCTGCACAACTCCGACTACGCCGCCCAGGTCGCCGACGTGCTGGCCGAGTACGGCGTACCCCCGCAGCGCCTGGTGCTGGAGGTGACCGAGCACGCCGTCGCCACCGACATGGAGGAGCTGGTCGGCCGGCTGGCCGAGCTGCGGGAGACCGGTGTGCGGATCGCGCTGGACGACTTCGGCGCCGGGTATTCGTCGCTGACCCAGCTGCGGACCCTCCCGGTGGACATCCTGAAGATCGACCACGCGCTGGTTGCCGAGCCCGAGTCGCGGACCGGGACGGCGGCCCCGCTCGTCGACGTGGTGGTCCGGCTGGGCCACCGGCTCGGCCTGGAGGTGCTGGCCGAGGGGATCGGCACCCCGGCACAGCGGGAGATCGTCGAGGAGGCGGGCTGCCGGCTCGGTCAGGGCTCGCTGTTCGGCTGGGGTGTGCCGGCCGAGCACTTCGAGTCCCGGCTGCTGTCGCTGCGCTCGCCGGCCCCGCGCCCGGCCCCGGCGCCGAGGTCGTCGCCCCCGCAGAACGACGCGCCGGCCCGCAGCCAGGTGGTGCAGCTCGGACCGGGAATGCGGCAGGTCAGAGCGTTGCTGCCGAGCGATCCGGATTTCGTGGCGGCGACGAGTGATCAAAATGTGGGATCAGTTGACTCAGGCCGTGAGATCGGGCAAGGTTAGCCGCATGTGCTTCGCGTCCCGAGTACTTATCTGAGCGCACTCTCTGTTCGAAGAGAGTGCGCTAGGTCCCGTGCATCATGCACGAGGGCCTTTTTTGTTGCTCAAGTACTGGGACCGCTTACCGAAAAGGTCTGACTTGCCATGACTAGACCCACTCCTGAATCCCTCGCACACCGAGCCACTCCGGCCACCGTCGCTGCGGCCGTGAACACCGCTCCCGCCACCGTGGCCCCGGTAGCCACCACCGGCGCCGGCGCGCTCGTCCGGTCGCTCGAGGCGCTCGGGGTCGAGGTCGCGTTCGGCATTCCGGGTGGGGCGATCCTTCCGGCGTACGACCCGCTGTTCGACTCGAAGGTCCGGCACATCCTGGTGCGCCACGAGCAGGGCGCGGGGCACGCCGCCACGGGTTATGCGCAGGCCACCGGCAAGGTCGGCGTCTGCATCGCGACCAGCGGGCCGGGGGCCACCAACCTGGTCACGCCGATCGCCGACGCGTACATGGACTCGGTGCCGATCGTCGCGATCACCGGGCAGGTCGGCCGGCCGTACATCGGCACGGACGCCTTCCAGGAGGCCGACATCCAGGGCATCACCCTGCCGATCACCAAGCACAACTTCCTGGTGCAGAACGCCGAGGAGCTGCCCCGGATCCTGGCCGAGGCGTTCCACCTGGCGCTCACCGGCCGGCCCGGCCCGGTCCTGGTCGACATCCCGAAGGACGTGCTGCAGTCGCAGACCATGTTCCAGTGGCCGCCGACGCTGGACCTGCCCGGCTACCGGCCGACGCTGCACCCGCACGGCAAGCAGATCCGCGAGGCGGCCCGGCTGATCGCCGCGGCCAAGCGCCCGGTGCTGTACGTGGGCGGCGGCGTCCACAAGGCCGGCGCCACCGACGGGCTGCGCAAGCTGGCCGAGCTCACCGGCATCCCGGTGGTCACCACGCTGATGGGCATCGGCGCGTTCCCCGACTCGCACCCGCAGCACCTGGGCATGCCGGGCATGCACGGCACGGTCCCGGCCGTCTACGCGCTGCAGAAGTCGGACCTGCTGGTCACCCTGGGCGCCCGTTTCGACGACCGGGTCACCGGCAAGCTCGACTCGTTCGCGCCGGACGCCAAGGTGGTGCACGCCGACATCGACCCGGCCGAGATCGGCAAGAACCGGCACGCGGACGTCCCGATCGTGGGCGACGCCCGGCACGTGATCGACGAGCTGATCGCGGCGGTCTCCTCGTCCGCGGGCGGCACCGAGCAGTACGCCGCCTGGTGGGCCACCCTGAACGACATCCGGGAGCGCTACCCGCTGGGTTACGACGAGCCGACCGACGGCACGCTGGCCCCGCAGTACGTGATCGAGCGGATCGGCGAGATCGTCGGCCCGGACGCGATCTACTGCGCCGGCGTCGGCCAGCACCAGATGTGGGCGTCGCAGTTCATCAAGTACGAGAAGCCGGGCACCTGGCTCAACTCGGGCGGCGCCGGGACCATGGGTTACGCGGTCCCGGCCGCGATGGGCGCCAAGGTCGCGCAGCCGGGCACCACGGTGTGGGCGATCGACGGCGACGGCTGCTTCCAGATGACCAACCAGGAACTGGCCACCTGCGCGCTGGAGGGCATCCCGATCAAGGTCGCCGTGATCAACAACGGCAACCTGGGCATGGTCCGGCAGTGGCAGACCCTGTTCTACGACGGCCGCTACTCCAACACCGAGCTGGGCACCCACAAGCACCGCATCCCGGACTTCGTGAAGCTGGCCGAGGCGCTCGGCTGCATCGGCCTGCGCTGCGAGTCGAAGGACGACGTCGACAAGGTCATCAAGCAGGCCATGGAGATCAACGACGCCCCGGTGGTCATCGACTTCACGGTCGGCAAGGACGCCATGGTGTGGCCGATGGTCCCGGCCGGCACCAGCAACGACGAGATCATGTTCGCCCGGGACGTGCGTCCCACCTTCGACGAGGACGACCTCTGATGACGAACAAGCACACGCTGAGCGTGCTGGTCGAGAACAAGCCCGGTGTGCTCGCCCGGGTGAGCGGGCTGTTCTCCCGGCGCAGCTTCAACATCGACTCCCTGGCGGTCGGCGAGACGGAGAACCCGGACGTCAGCCGCATCACGATCGTGGTCAACGCGGACTCGTCCCCGTTGGAACAGGTCACCAAGCAGCTCAACAAGCTGGTCAACGTCCTGAAGATCGTGGAGCTGGACCCGTCCCAATCGGTCCAGCGCGAGCTCCTGCTGGTCAAGGTGCGTGCCGATCGGGCGCAGCGCGGCCAGGTGCTCGAGACCGTCGAGCTGTTCCGGGCGAGAGTGATCGACGTCGCTCCGGACACCCTGACGATCGAGGCCACCGGTAATCCCGACAAACTGGATGCGTTGCTGCGCGACCTCGAGCCGTACGGCATCAAGGAGATGGTCCAGTCGGGCCTCGTGGCCATCGGCCGCGGATCCCGGTCCATCACCACGGGCCCGGCGCTCCGCGCCGCCTGACCGTCCAACCGCCCCGCCCGCCGCCCGTAAAAAGGACTAAAGGCGCACCCGGCTACACGAAAGAAGAAGGAAGTATGACCGCGGAAGTGTTCTACGACGGCGACGCCGACCTGTCGATCATCCAGGGCAAGAAGGTCGCCGTGATCGGCTACGGCAGCCAGGGCCACGCGCACTCGCTGTCGCTGCGCGACTCGGGCGTCGAGGTCGTGGTGGGTCTGCAGGAGGGCTCCAAGAGCCGTCCGAAGGCCGAGGAGCAGGGCCTGACCGTCAAGACCCCGGCCGAGGCCTCCGCGTGGGCCGACGTGATCATGGTGCTCGCGCCGGACACCGCGCAGCGCAAGATCTACGCCGAGTCGATCGAGCCGAACCTGACCGCGGGCAAGGCTCTCTTCTTCGGTCACGGCCTGAACATCCGCTTCGAGCTGATCAAGCCGCCGGCCGACGTCACCATCGCCATGGTCGCCCCGAAGGGCCCGGGCCACCTGGTCCGCCGCCAGTACGTGGACGGCAAGGGCGTCCCGGCGCTGATCGCGGTCGAGCAGGACCCGACCGGCGACGGCCAGGCGCTCGCTCTCTCCTACGCGAAGGCGATCGGCGGGACCCGTGCCGGCGTCATCAAGACCACCTTCAAGGAGGAGACCGAGACCGACCTCTTCGGCGAGCAGGCCGTCCTCTGCGGTGGCGCGTCCGCGCTCGTGCAGACCGGCTTCGAGGTGCTGACCGAGGCGGGCTACGCCCCCGAGATCGCCTACTTCGAGTGCCTGCACGAGCTCAAGCTGATCGTCGACCTGATGTACGAGGGCGGCATCGCGCGCCAGCGCTACAGCGTCTCGGACACCGCCGAGTTCGGTGACTACGTCTCCGGCCCGCGCGTGATCAACGCGTCGGTCAAGGAGGAGATGAAGAAGATCCTCGCCGACATCCAGTCCGGCGAGTTCACCCGTCGCCTGATCGCCGACGACGACGCCGGCGCGCCGGAGCTCAAGAAGTTCCGCGAGGAGGCCGCCAAGCACCCGATCGAGATCACCGGTGCGAAGCTGCGCGCGATGATGAGCTGGGTGGACCGGCCCATCACCGAGACCGCCTGATCTGGAAAAAGGCCTCTAATATCGAGGTCCATGAGTCCAGTAGTGCTCGTCACCGAGGAACTGGCAGCGGCCGCACTTGACGTGCTGGCCGAGGACTTCGAGGTCAGAGAGATCGACGGAACGAATCGGGCAGCGCTCCTCGGGGCGCTGCCCGATGCACATGCGGTGATCGTCCGCAGCGCGACGAGGATCGACGCGCCCGCCCTGGAGGTGGCACACCGGCTGAAGGTGGTCGCCCGCGCCGGTGTCGGCCTCGACAACGTCGACGTGCCGGCCGCCACCGCCCGCGGGGTGCTCGTCGTCAACGCGCCCACCAGCAACATCGTCTCGGCCGCCGAGCAGGCGGTGGCGCTGCTGCTCGCCGTGGCCCGGCACACCGCGGCGGCGAGCGCCGCGCTCAAGGCCGGCGCGTGGCGGCGCTCGGCGTACACCGGGGTCGAGGTTCAGGGCAAGACCGTCGGGGTGGTCGGCCTGGGGCGGATCGGCGTCCTGTTCGCGCAGCGCATGGCAGCCTTCGGGGTACGGCTGATCGCGTACGACCCCTACGTCCAGCCGGCTCGCGCGGCCCAGCTCGGCGTGCACCTCGCCGGACTGGACGAGCTCCTGCGGGAGAGCGACTTCATCTCGGTGCACCTTCCCCGTACCCCCGAGACCGTGGGGTTGATCGGGGAGAAGGAACTGAACCTGGTCAAACCCGGGGTGCGGATCGTCAACGCGGCCCGCGGCGGCCTGGTCGACGAACGGGCGCTGGCCGACGCGCTCGCCGACGGGCGGGTGGCCGGCGCCGGGCTGGACGTCTTCGAGACCGAGCCGCTCACCTCGTCGCCGCTGTTCGCCCTGGACAACGTGGTGGTCACCCCGCACCTGGGCGCGTCGACGGTGGAGGCCCAGGACAAGGCGGGCCTGGCGGTGGCGCGCAGCGTCCGGCTGGCGCTGCGCGGCGAGTTCGTGCCGGACGCGGTGAACGTACGGGCCGGCGGGCCGGTCGACGAGGACGTGCGCCCGCTGCTGCCGCTCGCCGAGAAACTGGGCCGGGTGCTCACCGCCGTCGCCGGACGCCTCCCCGAGCGGGTGACCGTCGAGGTGCGCGGCGCCGCGGCCGGCCACGACGTCTCGGTGCTGGAGCTGGCCGTGCTGAAGGGGTTGTTCGCGCCGGTGGTGAGCGAGCCGGTGACCTACGTGAACGCGCCCCGCCTCGCCGCCGACCGCGGGGTCACCGTGCAGACGTCGGCCGTCGAGGAGGCCGGCGACCTGCTCCGGGTGCGCGGCGCGCTGCCGGACGGCCGGGAGGTGAGCGTCGCCGGAGCCCTCGGGGCCGCCGCCAAGCTCGTCGAGGTGGACGGCTTCGACCTGGACCTGCCGCCGGACGGGGTGCTGGTGTTCTTCACCTACACGGACCGGCCGGGCGTGGTCGGCACGCTCGGGGCGGCCCTCGGCGAAGCGGAGATCAACATCGCCGCCATGCAGGTGGCCCGGCGGGAGGCCGGTGGCGAGGCGCTGATGGCGCTGACCGTCGACTCCGCCGTCTCACCCGAGCTGCTCACCGGCGTGGCCGCGGTGATCGGCGCCTCCCGCGCGGCCGTGGTGGACCTGCGCGCCGACTAGGGTCCGTTTCGGCCGCATTCCGAAACGGACCCTAGAACGCCCGGTAGACCGAGCCGTCCTGCAGATCGAGCAGGTCGAGGTGGAACTGCGCGGCGTACTTCTCGATCATCTCGAGCACCACGTCCGCGCAGTTCTCGTCGAGTCTCATGTGGATGTGGTCGGCTGCGGCGTGCAGCGGGGCGCTCGCCCACGGCGACCCGGCCTCCGCGGCACCCGGCCCGCGATCCGGGTAATGGCTGGTCACGGCGTCGTAGAAGGCGACCACGCGAGGGTCGGCGGCGCGCTGTGGATGATCACCGCTGAAGCAGCGCGCGTTCGCGGCCCGGACCGCGTCCTGATCCGCCGTCTGGCCCATGGCCCACACCACAAGGTCGAAACTCACCGGCGCATGGTGCCACCCACGGCCCCCGCCGTCGCGAACCGGTCGCCCGACACGCAGGAGAGCCACGCCGTGCCGGAACGAAGTGGTTGACGACACGCGGGGCCGGTGCCTTGCGCGTCATAAGTCCGTCTCGCTAGCGTTGTTCCCCAAGCCGCACGTCTCGTACGGGCCTGTCTTCGGGTGATGGTGTCTGTCTTCGGGGCGAGCGGTGCGTATCCCGGCGGGATTTCTCGTCGCTACAGCCCCCGTGACCGTTTGCCGCGGTCCGGGGGCTGTTCGCCGTTCATCGGCTGATCGCCCGTTCAACTGGTGGGACTGCCGTACCGGTGATCGGGACGGGCGAGTAGCCTGGCCAGGGTTCATCAGAATCGTTGGGGGAGTTGACGTGGGCGTGGCGCGGATCGCGGTTGTCGGCGGTGACGGCATCGGTACCGAGGTGACCGCTGAGGCCCGCAAGGTCATCGACGCCGTCCTCCCCGGAGTCGCCTACAACGAGTATGACCTGGGCGCCCGCCTCTACAACCGCACCGGTGAGGTGCTGCCGCAGTCCGTGCAGGACGAGCTGGCCGGCCACGACGCGATCCTGCTGGGCGCCATCGGCGACCCGAGCGTCCCGCCGGGCGTCCTGGAGCGCGGCCTGCTGCTCAAGCTGCGTTTCGACTTCGACCAGTATGTGAACCTGCGCCCGTCGAAGCTGTGGCCCGGCACCGCCAGCCCGCTGGCCGGTGTGAAGCCCGGCGAGATCGACCTGGTCGTGGTTCGCGAGGGCACCGAGGGCCTCTACGTCGGCGCCGGCGGCGTGCTGCACAAGAACACGCCCGCCGAGATCGCCACCGAGGAGAGCCTCAACACGCGGCACGGCGTCGAGCGGGTCATCCGTGACGCGTTCGCCCGCGCCCAGCGCCGCGATCGCCGCCACGTCACCCTGGTGCACAAGACCAACGTGCTGACCCACGCCGGCAACCTGTGGTCGCGGGCGTTCGCCGCCGCCGCCTCGGAGCACCCCGACGTCACCACCGAGTATCAGCACGTCGACGCGGCCAGCATGTTCCTCGTGACGAACCCGCAGCGGTATGACGTCGTGGTGACCGACAACCTCTTCGGTGACATCCTCACCGACATCGCCGCGGCCGTGACCGGCGGTATCGGCATGGCGGCCAGCGGCTCCGTCAACCCGGAGCGCATCTACCCGTCGACGTTCGAGCCCGTGCACGGCTCCGCGCCGGACATCGCCGGCAAGGGCATCGCCGACCCGGCGGCCGCCATCCTGTCCGCGGCCCTGCTGCTGGAGCACCTGGGCAAGCTCGACGAGGCCCGGCGAGTAACCGAGGCGGTCGCGGCCGAGGTCGCGTCCCGGGCTCCGGGCGCGCCGCTGCGTACCGCCGAAGTCGGCGACCGGGTCGCCGCAGCCGTCTGACCGGCCGGTCTCGTCACTCAGCCCTACGGGGCTGCTCACCCACGGTCATTATTTTTTAACGACCGTTCGGGGTAAATTCATGGGGCACTACGGGTGCCCACGCATGCTTCCAAACTTCTGCGCAGAAAGCAGGTCCACCTGTTATGAGCGGTGGTGACCACCTCGATTTCGAGATCCGTCCGAACCCGGCACCCGTCAGCGACGCGGACCGCGCCGCACTGCTGGCCAACCCCGGTTTCGGCCGCATCTTCACCGACCACATGGTCACGGTGCGCTACGCCGACGGCAAGGGCTGGTATGAGCCGCGCGTCGAGGCCCGTGGGCCGATCCCGATGGACCCGGCGAGTGCCGTCCTGCACTACGCGCAGGAGATCTTCGAGGGTCTGAAGGCGTACACGACACCCGACGGTGGTGTCGCGATGTTCCGCCCGGATGCGAACGCGAACCGGTTCAACCAGTCCGCGGCCCGGATGGCGATGCCGGCCCTGCCGGTCGACACGTTCCTCCAGTCCCTCCACGAGATCATCAAGATCGACCGCAACTGGATCCCCGAGGACCCGGAGGGCAGCCTCTACCTGCGCCCCTTCGCCTACGCGAGCGAGGTGTTCCTCGGCGTCCGCCCGGCCAACGAGTACCTCTACCTGGTCATCGCGTCCCCGGTCGGTCCCTACTTCTCCGGCGGCGTCAAACCGGTCAGCATCTGGGTGACGCCCGACTTCACCCGCGCGGCGCCCGGGGGCACCGGCGCGGCCAAGTGCGGCGGCAACTACGCCGCGGGTCTCTCCGCCCAGGCCGAGGCGTCCGAGCACGGCTGCGACCAGGTCGTCTACCTCGACGCGGTGGAACGCAAGTACATCGACGAGCTCGGCGGCATGAACGTCTTCCTCGTCCTCGACGACGGCAGCCTGATCACCCCGCCGCTCACCGGCACGATCCTGCCCGGCATCACCCGCGACTCGGTGATCAAGCTGGCCGAGCGTGCCGGCCGCAAGGTCGAGGAGCGCCCGATCAGCCTGGAGGAGTGGCGTGAGGGCGCGGCGTCCGGCCGGGTCCGCGAGGCCTTCGCCTGCGGCACCGCAGCCGTGATCACCCCGATCGGCACGATCAAGAGCGAGGGCGGCGACTTCACCGTCGCCGACGGCGGGTCCGGCGAGGTCACCATGGCCATCCGCAAGGAGCTGGTCGACATCCAGCGGGGCCGCGCCGAGGACCCCTTCGGCTGGGTCCACCGAGTCCTTTAAACCCTTTGGTGGTACGGGTGGGAGCGCCCACAAACGCACCCACCCGTCCCGGGCCCACCATGCTGGGTGCTGCGGCCCATTTCGGCTGTAGCACGCGCAGGGCATTTCGTCCCTCGGCGCTCAGGGGCCGGCTCTCATTTGCCGAAGGGGTCACCCAGGTCCTCAAGCCGCGCTGCGGTGGCCGACTTCCAGATCCAATAGTCGAGCTGGTGCTGATCTCTGCAGGTGGCGATCGTCGCGCGCTCGGGGTCCGACATCAGAACATTACGTGCGTCAAGAAATCCGAGGAGTGCGTAGGCCGTACCCTCGGCGTACTGAGCGCGTGCCCATTCGCTCCTGTACCAAGGGCTCGGATAGGGGTAGTCCATCGGAAATGGGGGCATGGGTCCTCCGGCGGCTCGCGGATATGGCTGGTGAGCTTCGCGACCTCAACTGCCCAGCGAGCCGTCCAGATCCTCAACCCGTGCTGCTGTCGCCGCCCGACGGATCCATCGGTCGAGTTGCTCGAGATCGACGCAGTCGGTGATCGTCTTGCGTGCCTTGTCGGCCACCGTGACACCGCGTGCGTCGAGAATCGTGAGGATGTCCTGAGCCTTGGCCTCGGCCCTGCCCTCTTGCTTGCCGTCAGCGAAGTTTCGCTTGGCGAACTCGCTCTGGAACGGGTAGTCCGTGGTGGTCATGTAATCCTCCAACAGCTTGCGCGCAGCAGCGGGAAGCACCGAGAGCACGAAGTCATGGTATAGAAACGCTCGCTCGGTTTCGATGACATCGAGTGCCGAGAGAAACGCCTCGAACCGCGGGATGGGATCCGATCGAGTTGCGTGGGCGAGGATGGACAGCACCGCCAATTCGGGCACTCGCCGGGCGGATTTCACGTCAGTGACGACGGGGGTCTGGGCGGGGCCCAACGCCAGCGGATGGATGGCTGACGGCGAAAGGCTGATGGTGATCGGCTCGGCTGCCCAGTCAGCCACCTTTTGATGGGTGCAGACGATCAACAGATCGACTGGGCAGCCCAATCGGGCGTGCAGTGTCGTGACGTAGACCGGCCAACTTCGCCGTTTCTTCTTGTCGACGCGTCTCTGCACCTCGACGACGACCGCGAAGACGATCTCGCCCATGCGGGTCAGGGTGACGACGGCGTCGGCTCTGTACTCGGTGGGAGCTACGTCGGTCAGGTCGGCTGAGGCCAAGTGGGCCTCGTCGTAGGCGGGGAGGCTGTCGTGTAACGGTCCGTCGAGGAGTTCCGCAGCCAGGGAAGGCCGGCTGCGGAACATGTCGATCAGGACCTCGTGTACCTGCGAGGGCATGGCCCTTAACCTACACCTAGTTGCTCCTCGAAGGGTAGTCGCTGGACGAGATAGTCGTACCCCTAGATGTCGGTAAGCATGTGGGACCGCAGGGAGCGCAGCTCGTCGTCGGTCACGCCGATCTCCTTGGCGTAGGCCTCGACCGAGCCGTGCAGGGCGCGCAGATCGTCGAGGAAGAGCAGCATCGCCTCGGCGGGGGAGTCGAACATGTGCTCGTTGCCCTTGACCGCTTCCGGGTTGGCCCGCAGCAGGTACTCGGTGAGCGGCCGCATCGCCGCCGTGGTCAGGGCGTAGTCGGCGGCGATGTCCTCGTCGGACACGCCGAGCAGGGACAGTGTCAGCGCGCACACCGTGCCGGTCCGGTCCTTGCCGGCCATGCAGTGCACCACGACCGGGGCGGCGTCGGCGTTCGCGATGACCCGCAGCGAGCCGGCGATGCCCTCGCGGCCGTCCTCGGCGAAGTTCAGGTAGCGGTCGGCCAGCCAACGCTCGTGCACGGTGTCCGTGGAGTGCTCGATCTCCTCCCAGTCGACGTGCCGGATCACCAGGTTGCGGTAGTCGACGCCGTGCTCCTCGGGGACCCGGCCGAATTTCTGCACCTCGAACTCGCGGCGCAGGTCGATGACGGTGCGGATGCCGAGGGCGGCGAACGCCTCGCCGTCGGCCTCGCGCATCCGGTGCAGGGAGTCGGCCCGGAACAGCCGCCGCCAGCGGACCCGCCGCCCGTCGAGGCCGGCGTAACCGCCGACGTCCCGGAAGTTGTAGGCCTTCGTGAACGGGAGACTTCGTGAATACGATTCGGCGACCACGGTCCCAACCTAACCGGCGCCGGCGACCGCTCGACGGGTCGAATTCGTCACTCCCGTCGTCTCAGCCAGTGGATTTCGGTCTCATGTCGTGGCAGCCCGTGGCATGCTTCGGATCGTGACCCGCTCCGTGCTGATTATTCGCACCTAGCGCGCCGGCTGACTCTCCGCCGACGCGCAGACCTCCCGCATCCGCGGGGGGTCTTTTTGTTGTGCTCGGCGGGTGACCGATCGAAAGGACTTTCCCCGATGGACTACCAGGTGTTCGACACGACGCTGCGGGACGGCGGGCAGCGTGAGGGAATCAGCTACACGGTCGCCGACAAGCTCGCGGTCGCGCGCCTGCTGGACGAGTTCGGCGTGGGTTTCATCGAGGGCGGCTGGCCGGGCGCCATGCCCAAGGACACCGAGTTCTTCGAACGGGCGAAGACCGAGCTGGACCTGAAACACGCGGTGCTCGTCGCGTTCGGCGCGACCCGCAAGGCGGGCGTCGACGTGGCCGAGGATCCGCAGGTCAAGGCGCTGCTCGACGCGGAGACCCCGGTGGTCTGCGTGGTCGCGAAATCGGACATCCGGCACGTGGAGCGGGCGCTGCGCACCACCGGCGAGGAGAACCTGGACATGGTCCGGGACACGGTCCGGCACCTGGTGGCGAACGGGCGGCGCGCGTTCGTCGACTGTGAGCACTTCTTCGACGGCTTCCGCCACGACCCGGAGTACACGGCGAGCGTCGTGAAGGCGGCGTTCGAGGCCGGTGCCGAGCGGGTCGTCATGTGCGACACCAACGGCGGCATGCTCCCGTCGATGGTCACGAAGGCGATCGAGCAGGTCGTGGCGATGACCGGGGTGAGCGCCGACCGGCTCGGCATCCACTGCCAGAACGACACCGCCTGCGCTGTGGCGAACACGGTCGCCGCCGTCGAGGCGGGCGTCCGGCACTTCCAGTGCACGGCCAACGGCTACGGCGAGCGTCCCGGCAACGCCGATCTGTTCGCCGTCGTCAGCAACCTGCAACTCAAGCTCGGGCTGAAGGTCCTACCGGACGGATGCCTGGAGAAGGCGACGCGGGTCTCCACCGCGCTCGCCGAGATCGCCAACATCGCCCCCGACACCCACCAGGCCTATGTCGGGGCCGCGGCGTTCGCCCACAAGGCGGGCCTGCACGCGAGTGCGATCAAGGTGGATCCGCTGCTCTACAACCACATCGACCCCTCAGTGGTGGGCAACGACATGCGGATCCTGGTGACGGAGATGGCCGGCCGGGCCAGCATCGAGCTCAAGAGCCGTGAGCTCGGACTGGACCTGGCCGGCCACCCGGACACCCTGACGAAGGTGACCCGGAAGGTCAAGGACCTGGAGGCGACCGGCTGGTCGTTCGAGGCCGCTGACGCCTCGTTCGAGCTGCTCGTCCGCAGCGAGCTGCCCGGCGCGGACCTGGCCCGGCCGTTCACCCTGGAGTCGTACCGGGTGCTGGTCGAGCACCGCGAGGACGGCACGGTGATCTCCGAGGCGACCGTGAAGGTACGGGTCCGCGGCGAGCGGGTGATCGCCACGGCCGAGGGCAACGGTCCGGTGAACGCCCTGGACGAGGCGCTGCGTACCGCGCTGACCGGCCACTACCCGCACCTCAGGTCGTTCGAGCTGACCGACTACAAGGTGCGGATCCTGGAGGGCAGCCACGGTACGAACGCCGTGACCCGGGTGCTGCTGGAGACCAGCGACCACAATCGCGAGTGGACCACCGTCGGCGTGCACGAGAACATCGTCGAGGCCAGCTGGACCGCCCTGGTCGACGCGCTCACGTACGGCCTGGCCCGCACGTCAGCTCCCGCTTCCTGACCGCTGTTCCCGGGCGGCGGCCTTGATCAGGTCGATCGCCGCCGCCTGGGGCATCGGGTCGAGGCGGCTCCCGTCGCGGAGCCGGAGGGCCACCTCGCCGGCGGCGGCCTCCCGGGCGCCGATCACCGCGAGGTACGGGACCTTGCGGTGATCCCGGATGCGCGCGCCGACCGAGCCGTCGTGCACCACCTCCACCCGCAGGTCGGCCGCCGAGTCCGCGAACGAGCGGGCGGCCGCGTCCTGGTCGGCGCCGATCGGCAGGACCGCCAGCTGGACCGGTGCGTACCAGACCGGGAACGCCCCCTCGTGCACCTCGATCAGGTGCCCGAACAGCCGCTCCATCGAGCCGGCCAGGCTGCGGTGCACCATCACCGGCCGGCTCCGTCCGCCGCTCGCGTCCACGTACTCCAGCTCGAACCGCTCCGGCTGGTGGTAGTCGATCTGCACGGTCGCGAGGGTCCACTCCCGGCCGGACGGGTCGGCGACCTGCACGTCGATCTTCGGCCCGTAGAACGCGGCCTCCCCCTCGACCGCCACGTACTCCACCCCGGCGTCGGCCAGCGCCCCGCGCAGCAGAGCCTCGGCCCGCGCCCACGAGTCGTCGTTCCCGCCGTACTTCTTCCCCGGGCCGCGCAGCGACAGCTGGAAGGAGACCGGGCCCATGCCGAGCGCCGCGTGCACCTGCCGCATCAGCGCCAGCACCCCGGCCACCTCGGCGCCGGCCTGCTCCTCGGCGCAGAAGAGGTGCGCGTCGTTGAGCAGCATCTGCCGGACCCGGGACAGGCCGCCGACCACGCCGGACCGCTCCGCCCGGTACATCGGTCCCAGTTCGGCGATCCGCAACGGCAGTTCCCGGTACGACCGCCCGCGCGACTTGAAGATCAGGGCGTGATGCGGGCACAGGCTAGGCCGCAGCACCAGCTCGTCGTCGCCGACACGCATCGGCGGGAACATGTCGTCGGCGAAGTTGCGCCAATGACCGGACAGCTCGTACATCCGGCGTTTGCCCAGGGCCGGTGAGTACACGTGCCGGTATCCGGCGCGCCGCTCCAGGTCGTACAGATAGGACTCCACCTCGTGGCGCGCGGCGGCGCCGTCGGGCAGCCAGAACGGCAGGCCCGCGCCGATCAGCGGGTCGGAGTCGAAGAGGTTCAGCTCGCGGCCGAGCCGGCGGTGATCGATGGACATCGTGGGTCTCCTTCACACGGGGACCCCGGACGACAAAGCCCCGGGCATGTCGCCCGGGGCCGGTCGTCGCTCGTCAGCGCAGCATCGACTCGTCGCCGGGATCTCCCGGCGTCGTCGTCATCGCGCTGCGTCTCATGCCGGCGATGTTACGAGGAGGTGGGACGGGCGGCCAACCAGTTTTCCGAGAGCAGCTGGAAGAGGTAGTGGTCCTGCCAGTCCCCGGCGATCTTCAGATACCTGGGCGCCATCCCGAAGCGGACGAAGCCGTTGCGTTCGAGGACGCGCTGTGACCGTACGTTATGAAGAAGTGTGCCCGCCTCGAGCCGATGCAGACCGTAAGTGAGGAACGCCGCCTCGGCCACCGCCGCGACAGCGGCGCTCGCGACACCCCGGCCGACCACCGACGCGTCCAGCCAGTAGCCCAGGTTGGCCGACTGGAAGGCGCCGTGCACCACGTTCGACAGGTTGACCCGGCCGACGATCCGGCCGCCCTGGACGATCGCGTGCGGCAGCGCATTGCCGGCTCGCAGCGAGTCGGAGATGATCTGCCACTGGCCCTCGGTGGTGTAGTAGCTCTCCTCGCGCAGCGGATCCCACGGCGCCAGATGCTCCCGGTTGGCTTGCAGCAGCGCCGCCATCTCCGCGGCGTCGGCGGGACTGATCAGCCGGATGCCTATGTCACTCATGAGGCGGGAAGGGTCAGCCAGGCGATCACCGCGCGGTGATCGGAGTCCTTCACACTGTGCACCCGGACATCTTTCACCCCGATCCGGTCATCGGCCAACACGTGGTCGATGGTGACCGGCGGGATCGGATCTCCGTCGAACGGGCCCCACGTGGGGATCCAGCCCTTCCCGACCGTGTCCGCGGCATCGTGGTAACCGGTGTCGATCAAGTCGCGCAGCTGTTTGTGATCGAGCGTGGCGTTGAAGTCGCCCATCAGAATCTTGGGCACACCACCCTCGGCCGGCACCTGAGCGGCCAGGTCGGCGGACCAGCCGGGGACCATGTCCCGGGTCGCCGGGGCGAGCGGGTGCACCGACTCGACGTAAACCGTCCCGGCACCCGGCACCTGCACCACCGCATGCGCCTGCTGGAACTCTCCATCGTTACGGTCGGCCGACTGATCGGCGAAGTCGTAGCGGGAATACAGACCGGAGCCGCTCGCACCCCACTCCGGCGCCAGCTGGTTGAACGGCAGCAACCTGTCCAACCCGGCCGCGGTGAGCGCCTGCTGCGCTTTCTCGGTGAACTCCTGCACAGCCAGGACGTCCACCTGGTTCTCCCGCACCAGCCGCACGATCTCCGCGGCGTCAGCGCCGCCGAACAGCATGTTCGAGGTCATCACCCGCAGCTCGACGCCGGTCGACGGGCCCTTGTCGCCGTCCGGGATCACCCGCGGCACCGTCGCCAGCGCGAAGCCCAGTGCGATCAC
This sequence comes from Actinoplanes philippinensis, assembly GCF_900113015.1. Lineage (GTDB taxonomy): Bacteria > Actinomycetota > Actinomycetes > Mycobacteriales > Micromonosporaceae > Actinoplanes > Actinoplanes philippinensis. Next base: position 13,604 of record NZ_FONV01000011.1, on the reverse strand, counting down.
GGCGGCCACCGCGGCGGCGGCCCACCGGCGGGTGGCCAGCGCGGCGAGAACGGAGACCAACGACCAGACCGCGACGTACGGCGTGAAGGCCAGCAACTGCACCCAGAAGCCGGCCGACCACCCGAGCGTCCGCGCCACCAGCCAGATCGCCACCGGGACCAGGGACACCCAGACCAGACCGGTCCACACCATGCGTCGGCGCCCGGCCGGGCGGGTGACGGGCGGCGCCTCGGTGATCGTCATGGCGGCGACGGTATCCGCAGGTCGCCACCCCCGACCGGAGAACGCGGCTCACGTCACATCATCGACGGTGGTCGCCGGGCGAGTGGGCCGCCCAGATCCTCCACCCGGTCGGCGGTCGCCGCCCGCCTGATCCAGCGATAGATCTGAGCGGGGTCGCGGCAACTCCGGATGGTGTCGCGGGCGTCGCCGGAGATCTCCACGCCACGAGCCTTGAGGACATGGAAGAGGGCCCCGGTCATGCCGGAGATGCGGCCCTCGGCGCGGCCCTCGGCCTCCGCCCGGGCGGCCATGCGCCGCAGCAGATCCCGCGGAAGGTTGTACCCGATACGCGTCATGCCGACAGCGTACGCCTAGCTGAACCATGACAGGTAGGCGTACGACAGGGTGTGCGGTCGTGTGATCGCACACCCTGTCCGTCGTCAGATCGCCGAGTCGACGACCTCGCCGAACTCGGCGAGCTCCTCCCGGATCACCGCGCCGTCACCCTCGACCACCAGGGTCAGGGCGTCCACGTGCAGATGCTCGGCGGACGCCTTCGACACCTGCTCGACGGTCGCCTCCAGGTACTCCCGGCGCAGCGTCTCGTAGTAGTCGTCCGGCAGGCCGTGCACCACCAGCGTGCTCAGCGCGCCGGCGATCGCGCCCGGCGTCTGCATCTCCACCGACAGCTGGCCGGCCCGCCACGAACGCGCCACCTCCAGCTCCTCCTCGGTGATGCCTTCCGCCTGGGTGCGGGCGATCTCGCCGAGCGTGTCCCGGATCGCCGGGGCGGTCACCGCGGTCTGCACCCCGGCGGCCACCTCGAACCGGCCCCAGCGGCGGGTCATCGCGTACGACCCACGGATCCCGTACGTGTACCCCTTCACCTCGCGGATCAGGTGGTTGAGCCGGGACGTGAACGCGCCGCCCAGCACCGTCGCCGCCAGCATCATCGGCACGTAGTCCGGGGTGGCCCGCTCCGGCGCCCGGTGGCCGAGCCGCAGCGTCGACTGCACCGAGTCCGGCCGGTCCACCAGGATCGTGCGCCGCCGGGCCGGCAGTGCCACCCCGAGCGGCCCCTCCTGCCCCAGCGGCTCGCCCGAGGTGTCCTCGAAGGCCGCCTCGGCCAGCGCCGCCAGGTCCAGCGCGTCCAGATCGCCGGCCACCAGCAGCACCCCCGGCCGCCGCAGCCAGGCCTCGTGGAAGGCGAGCACGTCCTCCACGGTCACCGCGGCCACCGACGCGGGGTCGCCGTGCAGCGGACGGCTGAACCGCCCGTCGGCGCCGAACAGGTCGGCCCGTAGCGTGGCGTCGGCGCGGGGGCCGGGCTGCGCCCAGTCCATCCGCAGCGCCGTGACCTCGTCGTCGCGCACCCGCAGCACGTCGGCGGGGTCCAGCTTCGGCGTACGGGCAGCCTCCGCGGCCAGGCGCACGGCGTCGGCCAGCAGCGGGCCCGGCGCCGACACGCCGACCCGGAACGTGTCCCAGTCGACCCCGGGGGAGAGCTCCGCGCCGAGGCTCTCCAGCGCCAGCGCGTACGCCGCCGAGTCCCGCTTGCGGGTGCCCTCCTCCAGCGACTTGGCCAGGACGGTGGCCGTGCCCTCCCGGCCGTCGGTCTCCCGGGCCGCGCCCGCGTCGAGCAGCAGCAGCGCGCTGGCCAGGATCTGGCCCGGCATGTGCGCGGCGATGACCGTGCCGCCGTGTGCGGTGACCCGGCGGATCGCCGGGAACGCGTACGGCCGGGCCGCTCCGGTGCCCGGGCGGGTGGTGACGAGGCTCATGACGGCTCCCCGGGAACGTAGGTGAGGGTGACGCGGGACTCGGGACGCAGCACGTGCTTCGCCGCCTCGGTGACGTCCTCGGCCGTCACCGCCAGCCACTTCGGCAGCCGGTCGGCGGCGGTCGCCGGGTCGCCGAACTGGGTCGCGTACCGCCCCAGCAGGTCGGCCCGCCCATACACCGTGGAGACGCCGCGCCACCAGGAGGTGGTCAGCAGCGCCTTCGCCCGGTTCAGCTCGTCGGCGGTCACCGGCTCGTCGATCAGGCTCTGCACCACCTCGGCCAGGCCGTCCTCCAGGGTCTGGAGGTCGACGCCGTCCTTCGCGGTGGCCGTGATGATCAGCGGGGCGGGCGCGTGCGCCAGATCCACCCCGTAGGCGCCGATGTAGTCGGGCTGGGCGATCCGCGCGCCGTCGGCGAGCCGCTGGTAGAGCCGGCTGCCCCGGCCGTTGCCGAGGATCGTCGACAGCACCGTGACCGCGTCGTACCCGGCCGTGCCGAACGGGTACGTCCGGTGCGACAGGTAGATCCGCGGGGCCGGCACCTTCGCGGTGACCTCCTCGCGTACCGCCTTGTCGGCCGGGCCGGGCAGGCTGCCGTCCGGCGCGGCCGGGATGTCCGGAACCGTGGCGATCGCGCCGAAGTACTTCTCGGCCAGCGCGAACACCTCGGCGGCCGTGGTGTCGCCGACGACCGTCAGGACCGCGTTGTTCGGCGCGTAGTACTGCTGGTGGAACGCCTTGAACGTGTCCAGCGCCGCGGAGTTCAGATCCTCCATCGACCCGATCGTGGAGTGGTGGTACGGGTGGCCCTCCGGGTACAGCAGCGGCAGCAGACGCAGCCACGCGTCACCGTAGGGCACGTTCTCGTACCGCTGGCGCCGCTCGTTCTTGACCACCTCGCGCTGGTTGTCCAGCGTCTCCTGGGTGAGCGCCGGGACCAGGCCGCCCATCCGGTCGGCCTCCAGCCAGAGCGCCAGCTCCAGATGCTCGGACGGCATCGTCTCGAAGTAGTTCGTCCGGTCCGGGTTGGTGGTCGCGTTCAGGGAGCCGCCGTTGCCCTGGACCAGCTTCATGTGCTCGGTCTTCTTCACGTGCTGCGAACCCTCGAACATCAGGTGCTCGAAGAGGTGCGCGAACCCGGTCTGGCCGGGCGGCTCGTGCCGGGAGCCGACGTCATACCAGAGGTTGACGCAGACGACGGGCGCCGTCCGGTCCTCGCTGACGACGACGCGCAGACCGTTCGCGAGCTGCGTGGTTTCGATGGGCCACGGATACCCGGTCGTGGCGACCGGTGCGGATGGTGACGTCACCCGACCAATCTTGCCCTGTCCGCCACTATTCCGGCTTTACTACGTGGCGCGCGATCATGGCCGGGTGCGATGCTGGGCGGCGTGCTTGAGGACGTACGGGTGAACGACCGCCTGACCATCCCGGCGGCCGAGCTCTCGTGGCGCTTCTCCCGCGCGAGCGGCCCCGGTGGCCAGGGCGTCAACACCACCGATTCGAGGGTCGAGCTGTCGTGGGACGTGCTCGGCTCCGACCTGCTGCCCCCGATGCTCAAGGAGCGCGCCGCCGAACGGCTCGGCGCCCGGCTGGTGCAGGGTGTGATCACTGTCATCGCCGCCGAGCACCGGTCGCAGCTGCGCAACCGGGAGGCCGCCGCCGACCGCCTGGCCGGTCTGATCGCCGGCGCCGTCGCCGCGCCGCCCCGGGCCCGCCGCGCCACCAAGCCGACCCGTGGCTCGGTCGAGCGCCGCATCGCCGACAAGAAGCGCCGCGCTCAGACCAAGCGCGACCGCCGCGGCGACATGGACTGACCGGCGACGAATCGGCGCTGGTCGGCCGGCGATCGGTCACCGCTGGTTGAAGGGCGCGACCGCCTCGCGATTCTGTGCCGCGGCGTCCGCGCCGAGCAGGGCCTCACAGACGCGGATGAGACGGCTGCGCAGACCGGCGGCCCGCCGCGCCAGCTCGCGCTGGCGCGCCACGTACTCCGCCTTGCCCTCCGGGGTTTCGATCTTGACCGGGGGAAAGCCGTAGGAGGTGAGGTCGTAGGGGCTGGCCTGCATGTCGAGCAGGCGGATCTCGCCGGCCAGGGCGAAGCAGTCGAGGGCGAGAGCGCCGGGCACGGCGGGACCGAGTTTCTGCGCCCACTTGTGCACATCCATCGCGGCGTGCAGGCAGCCGGGCTGGTCCAGGTCGACCTGGGTGGCCCGGGTGGGCTGCAGCCGGTTGAGCCCGACCGCCTCGGGGGTGAAGAAGCGGAACGCGTCGTAGTGGGTGCAGCGGATGGTGTGCTGCTCGACCACCTCGTCGGTGCCGGCCTGGCCCAGGCGCAGCGGCAGCTCGTGCCGGTGCTCGGCGTCGCGGTAGACCATCGCCCACTCGTGCAGGCCGAAGCAGCCGGAGAAGACCGGCCGGGACGCGGTCGCGGTGAGCAGGCCGTGGATGTAGCGCACGCTCTCGGCGCGGGCGTGCATGAACGCGTCCTGATCGAGGGTGACGACACCGTCGGGATAGGACATGTAGAACTTCCAGCCGGCGTGCTCGGCCAGACCGTCGGGCGCCGGTGACAGGCCGGTGCCGACGCCGGGATGCCAGCGGCGCATCAGCGACGGCCTGGTCCCGTAGTAGTCGTAGAGGAAATCCTCGATGGCGTGCTTCTCGCCCGTCGCACGACGGGCGCGGTGGCCCGCGGTCATCTGGTCGGCGCGCTCGGAGTGCGCCCGGGCGAGGGGAATCCAGGTGACCGAGGGCAGCGTGGTGGTGAGTGCCCTCACCTGCTTGATCCCCATCGCACCAATGTATCTAGCCGAAGCGATCAACACGATCACCGTTTGGCGCGAATGAGTTCCGCCACGGAATCTGGCATGAGAGACGTACGCCGATGTGTAGTAGATGTACTACATAGTTGATAGTGTGATGGACATGTTGGGAACCTTGGTCGACACGCCGGTGATGGAGGTCAGCGACCTCCGCATGCATTACGGCGACAGGGAGGTGCTGTCCGGCGTCGACTTCTCGGCGGCGCCGGGCGAGGTGGTCGTGCTGCTCGGGCCGAACGGCGCGGGTAAGACGACCACGATCGAGATCCTGGAGGGCTTCCGGATGCGGTCCGGCGGTCACGCCCGGGTGCTCGGCGTCGATCCGGCCGACGGTGACGAGGCCTGGCGGGCACGGCTCGGCGTGGTCCTGCAGTCGTGGCGTGACCACAGCAAGTGGCGGGTCCGCGAGCTGCTGGAGCATCTCGGGTCCTACTACGAGGCGTATTCCACTCCGGACAAGAAGCGGCCCTGGGCGGTCGGCGAGCTGCTCGAGGTGGTCGGCCTGTCCGGGGCGGCCGACACGGTGACCGGCAAGCTCTCCGGTGGCCAGCGCCGCCGGCTCGACGTGGCGATCGGCATCGTGGGGCGGCCCGACCTGCTCTTCCTCGACGAGCCGACGGTCGGGTTCGACCCGGAGGCGCGGCGTGACTTCCACGATCTGATCCATCGGATGACCGATGTGGACTCGACGACGGTGCTGCTGACCACCCACGACCTGGACGAGGCGGAGCGGCTGGCCGACCGGATCCTGATCCTGGCCGCCGGTCGGATCGTGGCGAGCGGCTCGGCCGACGAGCTGTCCCGGCAGGTGGCCGGCGCGTCGGAGGTCCGCTGGACGCGGGACGGGCGCCGGTTCGTGCACGCGGCGGCCGACGCCACCGGGTTCGTCCGCGAGCTGTTCCGGGAGCACGGCGAGGCGATCGCCGACCTGGAGGTGCGCCGGGCCAGCCTGGAGGAGACGTATATGAAGCTGGTCCGGGAGGCGGAGGGATCATGAGGCGACGGCTGCTGGTGGCGGGTCTGCGGCGCGGCGGGATCGAGCTGCGGCAGACCGTGACGAACGCCGCCGACATCATCGGTTATCTCTTCCCGGTCGCGATCCTGATCGTGGTGCTCTGGCTGATCGGTGACGCCGAGGTGCCCGGCTCGTCGACCTCGCTCAGCTCCTACAGCCTGGTCAGCTCGATGGCCATGCTGCTGGTGATCGGCGGGGTGGCGTCCACCGCGCAGTACCTCACGATGGACCGGGAGGACGGCACCCTGCTGCGGGCCAAGGCCACGCCTAACGGGATGGCCGGCTACCTGATCGGCAAGGTCGTCCTGGTGTCCGGGGTGATGGTGATCAGCTGTCTCGCGGCGCTGATTCCGGGGGCCCTCCTGGTCGAGGGGCTGCGGTTCGACGGTGGCACGATACTGATCCTGCTCTGGCTCGTACCATTGGCGCTCCTTGCTCTTCTGCCCGTCGGCGCCGTTCTCGGTGCGCTCTTCGAGACCATCCGCGGCGCCGCCATGCTGATGCTTCCGGTGACCGCCCTGACCGGCGTCTCCGGGATCTTCTATCCGCTGTCCGTGCTGCCCGGCTGGGTGCAGGGTGTCGCGCAGGTCTTCCCGATGTACTGGCTAGGGTTGGGCCTGCGTTCGGCGTTCCTGCCCGGTGAGCCGGGGCGGCCGTGGCAGACCGCCGGTGTCCTGGCGGCCTGGGCCGTGGTGGGACTCGTGCTGGCGCCGGGCATCCTTCGGCGGATGGCGCGCCGGGAGTCCGGCTCGCTGGTGGCGGCCCGCCGTGAGCGGGCGCTGACCCGAACCATGTGAGGGAGCCATGGCCAGCGAGGTCACCTACAACCGGATCGCTATGTTGCGTGCCGAGCGCGGCATCTCGCGGCGGCATCTCGCCGACGCTCTCGGGGTGCATTACCAGACCGTGGGCTACCTGGAGCGCGGCGAGTTCAGCCCCAGCCTGCACCTGGCTCTGCGCATCTGCGCCTACTTCGAGGTGCCGGTCGAGGTGGTGTTCGCGCTGGAGCCCTTCCCGCGGCTCGGGGCGGAGTCGCGACCGGCGTAGATTTTGAGACGCCAGCACCGCTAGAGATGGGATTATCCCGTGCGCTTCGCCCGTTTTGTCCACCCTGGTGGAGTCTCCTTCGGCGTCGTCGAGGGCGACAGCTCCTCGGGGCTGACAGTGGCCGAGATCGACAGCATCCCCTTCAACGAGGTGCGCTTCACCGGTCAGCGGTGGGCGCTGCCCGACGTGCGGCTGCTCGCCCCGATCTTCTCCAGCAAGGTGATCGGGATCGGCCGCAACTACGCCGACCACGCCGCCGAGATGGGCAACGAGGTGCCCAAGGAGCCGCTGATCTTCATCAAGCCCTCGACCTCGGTGATCGGGCCGAACGACGCGATCCGCATCCCGGCCGTCACCGAGCACGTCGAGGAGGAGGCCGAGCTCGCCGTCGTGATCGGCGCGAGCGGCGCCCGCCGCGTCGACCGGGCCGGCGCCGAGAAGGCGATCTTCGGTTACACCTGCGGCAACGACGTCACCGCCCGTGACCTGCAGCGCAAGGACCCGCAGTGGACCCGGGCCAAGGGCTTCGACTCGTTCTGCCCGATCGGCCCGTGGATCGTCACCGGGCTCGACGTCAGCGACATCGAGGTGCGCTGCGAGGTCGGCCGCGATCCGGAGAACCTGGAGGTGCGCCAGATCGGGCGGACCAAGGACATGGTGTTCGACATCCCGAGCCTCATCTCGTACGTGTCGCACGTCATGACGCTGCTGCCCGGCGACATCATCCTGACCGGCACGCCCGCCGGGGTCAGCCGGATCACCCCCGGCGACACCGTGTCGGTCAGCATCCAGGGCATCGGCGAGCTGCGTAACCCGGTCGTCTCACTCGACTGACCGCGCGATCCCGCTTCTCGCTATCCCGTCCAGGATCAGGGCCAGGCCGTAGTCGAACGCGGTCTGGCCCTCGTCGTCGAATCCGCCGGCGTTCCAGAGGGCCGTCATCGCCGGATAAGCCTCGACGTCGAACCAGTTCTCCCAGAAGTCCCCGTGCTCCTGCCACCACGACGCGGTGGACTGTCCGCTGGCCCGGCTCAGCCGCCGGTCCTCGCCGGCCTCGCGGGCGAAGGCGTAGACGTACGCCGTCACCGCCAGCGCCGCCCGGTTGACCGCCGCGGCCGGCACGCCCGCCAGCGCCATCGTGGCGATCAGGAACTCGCGCTCGGCCATCGTCCCCGGCCCGAGCGGCGGCCGGACCAGCGACACCTCGGTCAGCCAGGGGTGCGCCAGATACATCTCCCGGGTGCGCGCGGCGAAGAGCGCCACCCGCTCCCGCCAGCCTTTGCCGGAGGCGGTCAGCTCCCGGGCCAGCAGCACGTCGTCGACCATCAGCGCGATCAGGTCGGCGCGGGACGGCACATAGGTGTAGAGCGTCATCGTGGCCACGCCGAGATCGGCCGCGACCCGCGCCATCGAAGCCGCCTCCAGCCCGTCCGCGTCGGCGATCCGGATCGCGGCGGCCAGCACGGCGTCCACGCTGAGCCGCGGCGGGCGCCCGGCCGCCCTCTTCGCGGGCCGGCTGCGGCGCCAGAGCAGTGGGTAGTTCTCCATGATTCCGTATACCCTACGGGAAAGACTTTCCGTAGGGAGTACGAGAATGCGTATCCTGGTGACCGGCGCCACCGCCAACATCGGCCGCATGGTCGTCGACGAGCTGCTGGAACTCGGCGCGACCCGGATCCGTGCCTTCACCGTCGACCCGGTCAAGGCCGCGCTCCCACCCGCCGTCGAGGTGGTGACCGGCTTCTTCAACCGCCCCGACCGGGTCGCCGCGGCCCTCGACGGCGTCGACCGGATGTATCTGGCGCCACACATTCCCACCGTCACGGCTGTCTGCCGCGCCGCCGCCGACGCCGGCGTGCGCCACATCGTCGACCTCGCCGGCGTGAAGGGCCTGCACTGGCAGGCGATCGAAGACGCGGTCGAGGCGTGCGGAGTCCCGTTCACCCACCTGGAGCCCGGCGAGTTCATGGCCAACACCACCGGCTGGGCGCCGCAGATCAGAGCCGGCGACGAGGTGCGCGACGCGTGGGGCGACGCGGCCGGCGCGCCGATCGCCCAGGAGGACATCGCCGCGATCGCCGCCCGCGTGCTCCTCTCCGACGATCACTTCGGCCGCTCGTACGAGCTGACCGGTCCGGAAACGATCAGCCGCCGCCAACAGGTCGCCACGATCGCCGCGGAACTCGGCCGCCCGCTCACCTTCGTCGAATTGCCCGCCGACGAGGCGGCCGCCCACTACCGCTCGCTGATGGGCGAGTTCGGCGACTGGTACCTGACCGGCCTCGCCCAACTCGCCGAACACCCGCAGCCCGCCCTGCCGACCGTCGAAGCCCTGCTCAACAGGCCTGCGATGAGCTACGGCGAGTGGGTGCGCCGTCACGCGGATCTATTTAGGTAACCCGATTTGGCGGCCCGGTAGGCCTCAGGTAAAGTTCTCCACGGCGCGGCAAGCCGGGCCAAATGGGGTATGGGGTAATTGGCAGCCCGGCTGATTCTGGTTCAGCTAGTCTAGGTTCGAGTCCTGGTACCCCAGCGCAGCCCTCCTCTCGGGGAGGGCAGTGCTGGAAGCAGTCAGCACGTTCTGGTCCCGTCGTCTAGCGGCCTAGGACGCCGCCCTCTCAAGGCGGTAGCGAGGGTTCGAATCCCTTCGGGACTACATCGAGAACGGCCCGCATCGATTGGTGCGGGTCGTTTTGCTTTCGGTTCAACCATGCGGTGGTACGCGCCACGCCTCCCCGACCGCAATTCCTGCCGTGCCGTGGCTCCCGCGCGATGTGGGCGACACTTCCGGCCGTCCCGCGCCCGCCGGGCATATGCGATGGTCACCACCCTCCGCCTCTCGCCCATCTCGCCTCTCGCCGATCTCGCCTTTCGCCGATCTCGCCTCTGGCCGGCCTTGCCACCTCGCCGACTTCGCATCTGTGCCGGGCTGGCCACCTTGCCGGTCCGGCCACCTCGCTGGCCTCGCAGCCTGAGGGCTCGCCGGTCTCGCAGCGTTAGGGTCTCGCCGGTCTTGCGGCGTTGCAGCCTCGCGGCGTTGCGGCCCTCATCTCCTCGCCGCCGGCCCAATGTGGTCGCCTCGCCGGGTCGCGGGGGTTTGATCAGTGCCGGTAATGACGGCACCGACGGTTGTGGCTGGGCTGCCTTGTGGCGGCGGGTTGGCTGGTGACGGCGTTGGCCGGGACGGGCCGGTGGTTGTTGAGGCGCCTCTCGGCGGTCGGACTGCAGGTGCGGCGACCCCCGGGCGGTTGGCCGTCGTTGTGGTGGATTCCGGCGTTCGGATCGGTGGTGTTGGGAGGGTCCGCGGGGGACGTTCAGTGGTGCTGGTCACCCCGGCTGAGGTGGGTGGATACTCGATTTCGGCTGCGGGCGGAGTGCTGATAGAGTTCAGTCCGCCGCCGCAAACGGGCGGTGAACGGCAAGTTCTGGTCCCGTCGTCTAGCGGCCTAGGACGCCGCCCTCTCAAGGCGGTAGCGAGGGTTCGAATCCCTTCGGGACTACCAGAAAGATCGGCCCGCATCGGTAGCGATGCGGGCCGATCTGCGTTCCGGGGTTGTCTGCAGTTCGTTCGGCTGTTCGCGGGTGCTGTCCGACGATGCCTGCGACAGCACCCACGAACAGCCGCCTTCAATGACTGTTCTGCTGGGCGGAGATTTCCGGGAACGTCGACGATCAGGGCGGCGATACTTCGCCGATGGGCGAGTTCGATGGGCGAGTTCGATGGGCGAGTTCGATGGGCGAGTTCGATGGGCGAGTTCGATGGGCGGATCGGATGAGCGGATCGGATGGGTGGGGCCGGTGAACGAGTCACATGAGTGGGTCCGACGGGCGAGTCTGATGAACGCGACCTATGGACCGATCGGATGAGTGGGACCGATGAGTGAGATCACGGTTCGTAGAGTCGACTTCGGATGGTTCGTCCGGCCGTCTTCTGAGACAGGGATTGGTGCCCACCGGGTGGAGCCGGTCCTTGGCTATCTGATCGATCATCCGGGCGGGAGGCTGCTGGTCGATACCGGTATGGGCATCCATCCGGAGGTGGATCGGCACTATCGGCCCCACCGGGTTCCGCTGGGGGAGGCGCTCGCCGCGACCGGTACCCCGATCGGCGACATCCGATATGTGGTCAACTGTCATCTGCACTTCGACCACTGTGGAGGGAATCCGGAGCTGGCCGGGCGGCCGGTCTTCGTGCAACGGACCGAGCTGACGTTGGCCAGGACCGTCGAGTGGCACACCCTTCCGGAACTGGTCGACCACTCGGGCGCCCGCTATGAAGAGCTGGACGGCGCGGCCGAGGTTCTGCCCGGGGTTCGGATCGTGCCGACGCCGGGTCACACCGACGGCCATCAGTCCGTGGTGGTGACCACGGCCGACGGCATGGTGATCGTGGCGGGGCAGAGTCATGACCACGCCACCGCGTTCACCTCGGACGCCCTCGCCCACCGCGCCGGCATCGGCACGCCACCATCCTGGATCGAGACGCTGCTGGCCCTCGACCCCCGCCGCGTCGTCTTCGCTCACGACAACGCCGTCTGGACTCCCTGACGCTCACGCCGGCACCCCGGTTGAGCCCGGCCGCCGCTGTCAACGTTCGCCGGCCGGGCCGTTCTGCCGGCCGGGCTGTTCTGCCGGCCGGGCTGTTCTGCCGGCCGGGCTGTTCTGCCGGCCGGGCTGTTCTGCCGGCCGGGCTGTTCTGCCGGCCCCGGCTGTTCTGCCGGCCCCGGCTGTTCTGCCGGCCCCGGCTGTTCTGCCGGCCCCGGCTGTCCTGCCCTGCCGGTATTTGCTGAGGCGGGTGTCCGAAGGCGCGGCGCGGTCGGAGCCGGCAGGCTCCCAGGGCTGCTTCGAGCCGGCGGGACGGCACGGGAACCAGGCGGCTCGCCCGGGGTCAGCCAGGTTCGAGCCGGCGGGACGGCACGGGAACCAGGCGGCTCGCCCGGGGTCAGCCAGGTTCGAGCCGGCGGGACGGCACGGGAACCAGGCGGGGTTCAGACGGTGGTGGGCTCGCCCGGGGTCAGCCAGGTCAGGGTGCCTGGAGGGAAAGCGGCTTCGATCTCGGGGCGGCCCTCGTGAAAGTGTGACCAGCCCTCGTAGTGGACCGGCACGACGCGGCGCGGGCGGATCAGGGTGACCAGGCGGGCCGCGTCCCGGCCGGTCATCGTGTAGCGCAACGGACCGGTCAGGCCGAACTGCACGCTGCCCAGGTGCAGGACGGCGGTGTCCACGGTGAGACGGGAGGCGACCTGGCGTACCCCGGAGAAGAGGACCGTGTCGCCGGAGATCCAGATCACCGAGGTCGCGCCGGGTGGGCGTAGGGCGAAGCCGATCGCCTCGCCGACCAGGGCGCGGCTCAACGGCGGGCCGTGCCGGGCGGGGGTGGCGGTCACCTCGACGTCGCCGATCGTGGCGGTACGCCACGGCGCCAGGCCGACCGCGTTGCCGCCCAGCCGTCGCGCGCCGCTGACCGTGGTGAGGACCACCGGGGCGGACGGCAGCAGTGCCCGGCCGGTGTCGTCCAGGTTGTCGCTGTGATGGTCGTGCGTGAGCAGCACCGCGTCGACCGGGCCGAGGGACTCGGCGGGCACCGCGGGGCCGGCCGTCTTGACCGAGGACGTGCCGAAGCCGAACGAGTACCGCCGGCCCGGCTCGTCGAAGGTCGGATCGGTGAGCAGGCGTACGCCGCCGATCTCGATGAGCGTCGTGGGGCCGCCGATGTGTGTGATCTTCATCGGGCGTGCCGCAATGCCCACTCCAGGACCTCGTCCGCGATCTGCTCCCACCCCTTCTGGGCGGGCAGCAGGTGGGCGTACCCCTGATATTCGCGGATCTCGGTCACGGTGTTCGACTTGTAGTGCTTGTGGTTGGACCGCTGCACCTCGGGCGGCATGATGTGGTCCTCGGAGCCGGAGACGAAGAGCAGCGGCGCCCGCTCGTCGTTGTGGTAATCGACCCAGGTGTCCTGGTGGCCGGGCTGGAAGTTGGCGAGCACGCTGCCCCACAGGATGCCGCCGTTGGCCGGGATCGCGTACCGCTCGTAGAGCGCCCGGGACTCCTCGGGGGTGAACGTGTTGGTGAACGCGTACGTCCACTGCTCCAGCGTCAGCGGCACCGCCTTGTGCCGGTTGGCCGGGGTCCTCAGCACCGGGAAGGTGGACTTGACCTGGGACAGCGGGACCACCCGGACACCTTCGGTCGGGGCCGAGTTGAGGGCGACGCCGGCCGCGCCGTACCCGTGGTCGAGGAGGATCTGGGTGAACGCGCCGCCCGCCGAGTGACCGATGATGATCGGCGGCTCGGGCAGCGCCCGGATCTGCTCCTCCAGATGCTCGATGATCTGCGGCACCGTCACGTTCACGATCGGGGCAGGGTCGGCGTTGAGCGCCTCGACCTCCACCTCGAATCCGGGGTAGCCGGGTGCGATCACGTGGTGGCCCTTGGCCTCGTAGTGTGCCTTCCGGTTCTCCCAACTGCGCGGTGTCACCCAGAACCCATGCACAAGCACGATCGGTCTCATGAGCCGATCCTCGTGGGAGCGCGTCCACTGTCGAATCACGTGCGGCACGTAGTCGGCCGTGCACGCGCTGCCGAAACCGGGTCTAGACGAGTAAGTCCTAACTCACGCTAGGGATGACGGCGGCGGTGTACGGGCGACTACCGGGCGGTTGGCCCGTACATCTGTGTGGTTGGCCGGCGTAAAGGTGAAGGGTGTCGATG
>NZ_FONV01000019.1 GCF_900113015.1 Actinoplanes philippinensis | reverse complement strand
GACGCAGGGGCCGGGACGCAGGGGCCGGGACGCAGGGGCCGGGACGCAGGGGCCGGGACGCAGGGGCCGGGACGCAGGGGCCGGGACGCAGGGGCGGGGACGGAGGCGGGTGAGTGCCCGAGGCACGACGCCGGCCCAGATGACGTGTGGAGGACTGCTATGACGCACGCGATCTTCCGGCGAGCCCCGTCCGCTCGCTGGGCTGCCATGACGCACGCGATGGCGAGCCGGTCCGCACGCTGGGGCGGGGACCCAGGACCAGCCGCCGGAGCGCTCGGGTGGACGCGACCGGACTCGGCAGTGGTCACGGTGCGCCGCGTGGCTCAGTCCCCGCGGTGGGGGCGGGCGTTCAGACGGGCGGCCTGTCTCGTCAGGTGGTCGCGTTCGGCGAGGTTGGTGGCTTGGTGAGCGGCTTTTGCGTACAACTGGGCTGCCTGGTTTTGATCTCCTGCCTTCTCATGAAGATAGGCCGCCGCAGCGGTGTGACGCGGGAGGGACGGGTCGAGCGCGGCCAGGGCGGCGAGGCCGGCCTGTGGGCCGTCGGCCTCGCCCACGGCGACCGCCCGGTTGAGCCGCGCCACCGGATTACCGGTGAGGCGGATGAGTTCGTCATACCACTCGACGATCTGGATCCAGTCGGTCTCGTCGGCGGTCTGCGCGTCGGCGTGCAGGGCCGCGATCGCCGCCTGCGCCTGGAACTCGCCGAGCCGGTCCCGGGAGAGCGCTGTCTGCAGGATCGTCACGCCCTCGGCGATCATCGTGGTGTCCCAGCGCTCGCGGTGCTGGAGGGCGAGGGGTACGAGACTGCCGTCGGGTGCGGTGCGGGCGGCGCGCCGGGCATGGTGCAGCAGCATGAGCGCGAGGAGGCCGGCGACCTCGGGGTGGTCGATGGCGGCGGCCAGCCGGCGGGTCAGCCGGATCGCCTCGGTGGCCAGGTCGACGTCGCCGGTGTAGCCCTCGTTGAACACCAGATAGAGCACTCGCAGCACGGTCGCGACATCGCCGGGCTGGTCGAACCGCACCCCGGACACGGTTCGTTTGGCCCGGCTGATGCGTTGCGCCATCGTCGCCTCGGGGACGAGATAGGCGTCGGCGATCTGCCTGGTGGTGAGGCCGCCGACGGCACGCAGGGTGAGCGCGACCGCCGAGGCCGGGGTCAGCGATGGGTGAGCGCACAGGAAATACAGCTGGAGGGTGTCGTCGGTGTTCGTGGCCGGTCCGGACGGCGGTTCCTGGTCGGCGAGGTCCTCGCGCCTGCGCCGGGCGGCGTCGGCGCGGGCCGCGTCCAGGAACCGCCGCCACGCGACGGTGATGAGCCAGCCCCGCGGGTCTCGCGGCGGGTCGCCGGGCCAGACGCGCAAGGCTTCGACCAGGGCGTCCTGCACAGCATCCTCGGCCGCCGCGAAGTCGGCTCCCCGCCGGACGAGGATCGCGAGCACTCCGGGTGTGAGGCCGCGCAACTCGGCCGGATCGGGCAGGCGCGGCTCGGGGGCCGCGTCGGCGAGGCGGGAGATCGACGTGGGATCCGAGCCCGAGGCCGACTCGGCATCGGAATCCGCGCCGGGCGGCGACCCCGGATGCGAACCAGAGCGGGAAGCCGGCCCCGCATCGAAACGCGGGCCGGACGGCGACCCGAGATGCGAACCAGAGCGGGAAGCCGGCCCGGCATCGGAGCACGGGCCGGACGGCGGCCCGAGACCCGGACCCGACCCGGTACCCGCTTCCGGGCTGGGAATCAGCTCGGAAGCGGGAGGGGTGCTCGGGCCGGGCGGCGGCAGGGGGCCAGCGGCAGGACGAGGGGCGGTCATGACGGTGCGGTCACTCCGTGACGGTGGGCGGCATGTGCAGGAACGGACGCAGTTCGAGCCATTCGTGGATCGGGCGGCCACCCGCACCGGGGGCTGCCGACAGTTCGCCGGCCAGTTCGACGGCGCGCTCGTGGCTTTCCACGTCGATGATCATCCAGCCGGCGATCAGGTCCTTGGTCTCCGGGAACGGGCCGTCGGTCACCGGCGGGCGGCCCTCGCCGTCGAAGCGGACCCATGACCCTTCCGGCGCCAGGGCGTCGCCGCTGACGAACTCGCCGCTCTCCTCCAGCCGGGCCGCGAAGTCGTTCATGTAGGCGATGTGCGCGGAGATCTCCTCCGGCGTCCACTTCTCCATCGGCACGTCGTTGACCGGGCTCGGCGCGCCACGGTAGTGCTTGAGCAGGAGGTACTTCGCCATGGTGGGTTCTCCTCGGTGCGTTTGTGCGACCCATTCTGGTCGCGCTTCGTCCCGGGGACGGAGCCGCACACGCGTTCTCGACATCGCTCGGCGAGAAAAACCAAAAAAGTTCGGACGCCGGAAGGGACCACGCTGCGACAGGAAGCACGACCCGAGATGCGTGAATCGGATCGCCGGTGAGTCGGGCTCCACCCGCACCGGGGATCGATCATTCGGGAGTTCCCTGCCGCCCCACGGGGTCGGGGCACGGATCCAGGAGGCGGTGGGGATGGCACAAAGGCGTCGCGGGTGGAGGCGCCGGCAGACAGTGCCAGGCAGTTGGTCGTCGGCAACGCGGGGCGGGCTGCGTGCCGCCCCGCGAAGAACGTGGCCATCGACAGAAGAGCGTGATCACCGACAGAAAGAGGTCATCACCGACAGACAAAAGTGATCCTGAAAGGGGAGCATGATCACCGACAGAACGGCGTGGTCACCGACAGAACGGCATGGTCACCCACAAGGAAGAGCAGGATCACACGAAGCCCGGCGGGGGTGTGAAGGCGTGGAACTCCCGTTCGAGGAGTTCGGCGAAACGGATCGGCGTGTGGTCCTCCAGGAACGGGCCGATCAACTGGACGCCGATGGGCAGCCCCTGCGCCGACTGGCCGGCCGGCACGGCGGTCGACGGCAGGCCGGGTGCCGTGGCGACACCGCCCCACGCCGTCTGGTCGAGGTAGTCGTGTTTCTCGCCGTCGATCAGGATCGTGCGCCGGCGCACCGGTTCGCTGTGGTCGTGCGGGAAGGCCACCGTCGACGAGACCGGCGCGATCACGATGTCGAACTCGGTGAACAAGTCGGCCCACTGGGCTCGCTGGACGGCGCGGACCGTGTCGGCTGCCACCCAGTCACGGTGGCTCAGAACCACACCGCGGGCCCGCTCGGCGGCCAGAGACGTGTCGGACGGGTCGAGGGCTGCCGCCGTCGTCTGGGCGGCCGCGTACACCTCGGGTGGGAAACCGGCCGCCAGACTCGACTGGAGCAGGCGCATGTAGGAGCGGGCGTTCTCGGCCAGGTCGGGCAGGCGCGGGCTCTGCCGCCGGACCGTCACCCCGGCCTTCTCCAGCCGGGTGGCGAGTTCGTCGATCGCGGCGCGCACCTCGGACGACACCGGGACGAGCGGATGCCCGTCCAGGACGAGAACCCGGAACGCGCCGAGGTCGTCGTGCCGTGCGGGACGCAAGGCGCTCCGGTAGCCGAGGCCGAGTCCCGCCTCGTCGGGGTCGGCGAGCAGGCGCAGCATCATCGCGAGGTCGGTCGCGCTGCGGGCCATCGGCCCGACGACGCCCAGGTCGCCGCCGATCTCCGGGAGCGGCCGGGTGCCGGGGAACGTGTGCCCCCGCAACGGGACCAGGCCGATCGACGGCTTGTGGGCGTACACCCCGGAGAAGTGTGCCGGCACCCGCAGCGAACCGCCGATGTCCGATCCCATCGACAGGGCGCCGAAGCCGGCGGCGAGGGCGGCGGCCGAGCCGCCGGACGAGCCACCGGGTGTACGCGTAAGGTCCCACGGGTTGTTGGTGGCGCCGTGGATCGCGTTGAACGACTGGAAGTCGCCGAGCGCGAGGGGCACCGTCGTCTTGCCGAGGATGACCGCTCCGCCCGCCTTGAGCCGGCTGACCACGACCGCGTCGTCGGCCGCCACATTGTCCTTGAACGGCGGGAACCCCCACGTGGTGGGCAGTCCGGCGATGTCGATCGAGTCCTTGATGGTCATCGGGACGCCGAGGACTGGGCCGGCCTCACCTCGGGACCGTGCCGTGTCGGCCGTGCCCGCCGCCGCGAGGGCTCGGTCGAAGTCGCGCACACAGATCGCGTTGATGTCGCCGTCGTGCCGTTCGATCCGGGTGATCGCGGCCGTGGTGAGCTCGACTGCCGAGACGTCGCCGTTCTCCATCGCCGTGACGAGTTCGGCCGCGGTCGAGTACGCGTAGTCGGTCATGCCCCCAGACTGCCCCATGGCGTCGACCCGCGGGACCCCACAAGGACCGCGAGAAAAGCCACCAGACCGCCATGGATCGCGAGGAAAGCCACCAGGCCCCACAAGGACCGCGAGAAAAGCCACCAGACCGCCATGGATCGCGAGGAAAGCCACCAGGCCCCACAAGGATCACGAGAAAGGCCACCAGGCCCCACAAGGATCGCGAGAAAGGCCACCAGGCCCCACAAGGATCACGAGGAAAGCCACCAGACCGCGCAAGGATCACGAGGAAAGTCAGCAGGCCAGTCAAGGATCGCGAGAAAGGCCACCAGATCCCCAAGAAGGCCGGCAGCCCGGCAAGAACCGGCGAGGAGGACGACGAGGCCCCGCAAGAACCGGCAAGGGAAGACCACCGGGCCGCGTAAGAAGACGCAAGGGGCCGGCCGCCGAACCCCGCAAGGGCCAGTGCGGCCGATCCGGCTGCGGCCGGCTCTCCGTGCTCGTCGTAGCCGGCAGACGCAGCAGCAGGAGCGGGCTCACCAGGATCACCACGCCGACGACGGCGAGCGCCACCCGCGGCCCGGTGACCCCCGCGAGCACCCCGCCGAGGGCGCTGAGCCCGGCGATGGCCAGACCGCTGCCGATGGACCAGGCGGTGAGGACCCGGGCGAGGAGCGGGCCGGGGGTGTGGTCGAGCCGATAGGTGGCGAGCACCGGATTGAACAGGCTCATGCAGATGATGATCACGAGTTCGAGCAGGATCACGGTGACCAGTCCGGTCACGCCGGGCTGCACGAACGCGAGGCCGAGCAGCCACACCGCGCGCAGGGTGCCGAGGACCCGCAGCACCCACGGCCGGCCGCGGGAGGCGACGACCCGGCGGGCCAGGCGGGAGCCGATCAGGCCGCCGAGGCAGGGTACGGCGAACGCCAGCCCGTACTGCCAGGGCGGGAATCCGAGTTCACCGAGCATGAGGACGGTCAGCAGCGGCTCGGTGGCCATGATCAGCCCGTTGACGAGCAGGCTGTTGAGGAAGAGCGCCCGCAGCCCGGGGTGCCCGAACACGTGCCGCCACCCGTCGGCGAGGTCGCGTCCCCGGAACGCCGCGGACCGGGACGACGGCGGCGCCTCGCGTCCGCGGATGCCGGTGAGCAGGAGCGCCGACAGCAGATAGCTGACCGCGTCGGTGATCACGGTGACGACCGGCCCGAACAGGCCGATGGCGGCCCCGCCGAGCGGCGGCCCGACCGCGATGGAGCTCCAGTTGGTCGACTCGAACCGGGAGTTGGCGACGAGCAGGTCACCGGCCGGCACGAGTCCTTTGAGGTGGGCGCCGGCCGCGGCGTTGAACGCGATCTTGCCGGCCGCGGCGGCTGCGGACACGACCAGCAGCTGTACGAAGGTGAGCGTGCCCGTGGCGTACGCGAGAGGGATCGTCATCAGCACGGCGAAGCGCGCCAGATCCATCGTGATCATGACGGGCCGTTTGCGGCGGAACTCCATCCATGGCCCGAGCGGCAGCGCGATCAGCGCGCCGACGGCGGGACCGACCGCGGCGAGCGCGGACACCTGTGCCGGCCCGGCATGCAGCACGACCACCGCGATCAGCGGCAACGCCCCGAAGGCCAGCCCCGAGCCGTAGGCGCTGACCGCGTACGACGCCCACAACCACCGGAACCCCGTGCCCACCCGAGCACCCTACTGGGCGGCCGGACGCCCCCCGAAGGCAACTTTGGTGAGCAGCTCGGTGAGGGTTTTGCGTTCGTGGCCGGTGAGGGCGGCGAAACTGGTGTCGCCGGCGGCCCGGACCTCGGTGAGCGCCTGTTGCAGCAGCTCACGCCCGGCCGGTGTGGCCACGATGATCCGTGATCGGCGGTCTCGCTCGTCGGGCCGGCGCTCGACGAGGCCGCGCCGCTGGAGGTCGTCGACGAGGGCGACGACCTGGCTGGGGTCGAGGCCGAGGAACTCGCTGAGCTCCCGCTGGGACGGCCCGATCCCCTGGCCGGCGAGCCACAGCACGGACAGCGACCGCACCTTGAGCTGGAACGGCGCCAGTCGCGCGTTGGCCGTGCCGCTGGTCACCGCGCGGGCCCGGGCCAGCAGGAACGCCGGGTCGGCCGCGAGGTCCGAGCCGAGCAGGCGATCGACGACGGCCCCGATGAGAGGCAGGCCACAATGGATCTTCGGACCAGAGAAACCCATGAGGTACGCCGGGTCGTCTTCTCCAGCTACCTCGGCAGCACGATCGAGTTCTACGACTTCCTGCTCTACTGATGTCGGCGATCCTGCTGGTCATCGGCCTGTGGGCGCGCGCGTCGGTGTCGGAGAGCCCGGTCTTCCGGCAGGCGCTGGCCGACGCCACCGGCACTGCCGATCCTGTCGGTGCTGCGCCGTCCCGGGCGCTGCTGCTGACCACGTTCGGGGCGGGCGCGGCGTTCGCCTTCCAGGTCGGGATGGCCACGTTCGCGCAGACTTAAGCCGCCGCGCACGGCACACCACGCCCGGCCGTGCTGCTCGGCTTCTCGGTCGCGTCGTTCCTGGCGATCTTCGCGGTGGTCGGCGCGGGCCGGCTCTCCGACCGGTTCGGCCGCCGCCCGGTCCTGCTCGCCGGGGCGATCGGCTGGGCTCTGCCGGCCTTCCCGCTGTTCACGCTCTGGGGCTCCGGCGACGGGTTGCTGGTCTTCACCGGCTTCGCGGTGGGTCTGGGTCTGCAATCGCTGATGTACGGACCACTGGGCGCCTTCATCTCCGAGCAGTTCGGCACGAGTGCCCGCCACACCGGAGCGTCGCTCGGCTACCAGCTTGCCACCCTGCTCGGCGGCGGCTTCACGCCGGCCATCCTGGCCTCGCTGTACGCGGGCACCGGCGGCACCGGCATCACCCCGGTCGCCACCTACCTGATCGCGGCCGCCGCGGCCAGCGCCGTCGCCGTGCTGCTGATCCGCGAGGGCCGCCGCCATGACCTGACCACCGTCTCCCACTGACTCCCCCCGCTCGAGGAGAAGCGATGACTGGAACGGCACGGTCCTGCTCTTCGCGCACGGCTTCGGCGGGATGCGCCCGCAGGACGCCCCCAACGATCAAACCCGGCAGATCCTTCTTTCCGAGGGGTACGCCACCCTCGGCTCCTCCTACTCCGGCCCGACCCTGTGGGCGCTGGAAACGGCGGTCGACGACCGGTTCGCGGCCCTCGGCGCCTTCACCGCCGTGCTGGGCGCGCAGCCGCGACGTACCATCGCGGTCGGCCGGTCGATGGGCGGGCTGGTCAGCGCCCGGCAGGCGCCCGGGCCGCGCGGGCGGATCGACAGGGTGCACACGACCTGCGGCATCGTGGCGGGCTGCCTCAACCTGAACAACTACCAGCTGGACGGCTTGCACGCGATCGTGGAACTGCCGGCCTCCGGCCGTACCATCCCTCTCGTCCGTCATGAATCACCGCAACAGGCCGCGCAGGCCGCGACCGTCGTCGTCGCCGCCGTGTCCGCCGCCCAGGCCACGCCGCCGGGCCGGGCCCGGATCGCGCCGGCGGCCGCGCTGTTCAATGTGTCCGGCGGAGCCGGCCCGCCGGCCGCCCTGCACGTGCTGGAGCACCGCCTGGACCGGGGCCGCCGGCCGGGCGATCCGGCCGCGTTCGGCACCGGTTACCCGGGTGGCGAGGCGAGGTTCGTGCGGTTCGCGCCGGGGCCGCTGGTCGGCGGGCTGGGCGAGCCCGGCCGGGGCAGCAGCGCGGTGAGGCCGACCGCGGCGCCGACGAGCAGCACGCTGCCGGCGATGTCGAGGACGTAGTGGTTCGCGGTGGCGATCACGACGGCCACCATGAGCAGCGGGAAGATCCAGGCGAGCAGCGCCGCGCGGGGGTGAGTGGGCCGCAGGGCGGTCCACACCGCGTACGCGCACCACAGTGACCAGCCCACGTGCATGCTCGGCATCGCCGTCCAGCCGCCGTCGCGCGAGGCGTGGCCGAAGATGCCGTGGAGCGCGACGATGTCGACCGTCCCGGGCAGCGCGAACCGGGGCGGCGACATCGGCACCGCCCAGTAGAACGGCAGCACCAGCACCATCATCGCGACCATGGCGCGGCGCACCCGGCGGTAGACGGCGACGTCCCGCAGGCCCACCCAGATCAGGGTGCCGGCGATCGCCAGGTAGTAGGCGCGGTAGAACCAGGCCGCCGCGTGCGCGAGCCTGACGTGCCCGGCCAGCCACCGGTTGGCCGGCAGCACGATGTCGAGGTGCAGGGTCCGCTCGATCGACTGCAGCGTCGCCGCGTTGGCGGTCGCCGTCAGGTGGTCGCGCCCGATGAGGCTGTGCAGCCACGCGAACAGCGCGAACCCGGCGAGCAGCCCGGCCACCTCGAGGACCGCCCGCCGCCGGGACATCAGCCGACTTCCCACAGGTGCACGGCGTCGCGGCCGGCCGTCGCCCAGGTCCCGGGGCCGGCCGGCAGGGCCGGACCGTCCGGCGTGATCGGGTAGGTGATCGGCCCGTCGGTGGTCATCGTCGCGACGTCGATCAGGAAGTGCTCCGCCTCGTCGGTGCCGACCACGGCCGTCGACTCCCACGGGAAGGCGCCCTGGAAGTCCCAGACGACCTCGTCGTCCCGCAGCGACCCGAGCGGTGTGGTGTCGCCGGCACGGTACAGGTGGAGGCCCCGCATGTCGACGTCGGCGGTGAGGAAGGACTCACCGGACGGGCTGATGTCGAGGAGGATGTCCTCGGGAAGCCGCCGCACGGTGAGTTCGTCGCCGTCCCAGTGCCCCCACAGCACCGGTGAGGACTCCTCGCCCTCGGCGACGGTCAGGCCCATGGCCGCCGGATCGGGGTGCGGGGCGTGGGCCGAGTCCGAGGCGATGGTCCCGGTCGGCACGCGGCCCAGCACCGTGCCGTCGGCGGCGTCCAGCACCAGCCACTCCTCGGGCTCGTCCTCGTCGAGGGTCCGCACGTGGGCCCAGAGCAGGCGGCCATCCGCAGAGAACCCGGCCGAACCACGGCTCGCACACCGGTGATCGCTGTCGTCGGCGTACTCCTCGAACGACGTGTGGGCGACCTCGCAGATCGCGTCCGACCAGCACCCGTGCCGCACCTCCCAGCGGGTGAGGCCGTCGCTGTCGACGGCTCGCAGCGCGTGGACCCCGGCGAAGACGACCACGTCACCGCCGGGTGCGACGGCGATCGACCCGTACCCCCGCGGCCAGGGCGCCGGGAATCGGCGATCGCCGGCCGCAACCTCGGCGTCGCCGCGCTGGACGAGCAGATTCCGCCCGGCCAGGTGGCGTACCCCGGGTTCGTCGGCAGTGGCGGGATCGAGGGGCGCGGGGAGCGTGGCGACGAGCCGGGCGACGGGCATGCCATACCTTAGACGAGCAGAAGCGTAACCGATGGGTTACGCTTCCGGGGTGGACGAGGTGGCGGGCGCGATAGCGGATCCGGTGCGGCGGGAGATCCTGCTGATGCTGCGGGACGAGCCGCTGTCGGCCGGGCAGATCGCCGGGCGGTTCGCGATCAGCCGGCCCGCGATCAGCCGGCACCTGCGGGTGCTGCGTGACGCCGGGCTGGTGCATGACGCCGCCGACGGCCGCCGCCGGGTCTACACGCTGGTCACCGGGCCGCTCGACGAGCTGGCCGGCTGGCTCGGCCGGCTCACCCGGCCGTCCGGCTGGCAGCACCGGTTCGACGCCCTGGAGACCGAGGTCCACCGCACCCGCCGGGAGCGGCGCCGTGCCGCGCCCGCCACCGCAGCTGATGAGGAGATCGCGTGAGCCCGACACCGACCGGACGCCTGTTCGGCGACGACCTGGTCCTGACCCGTGAGTTCCGTGCCCCGATCGACGACGTGTGGGCGAGCCTGACCGAGCCGGAGCGTACGGCCCGCTGGTTCGGCCCGTGGAAGGGCGACGCCGCGCCGGGCGGCTCCGTGCAGGTGCAGATGGCGCTGGAGGAGGGCGGCCCGTGGATGGACATGACGATCGACGCCTGCGAGCCACCCCGGCGGCTGGCGCTGTCCGCGGTCGACGAGCACGGCTCGTGGCGCCTCGACCTCACGCTGACCGAGCGCGACGGGGTGACCGAGCTGCGGTTCACCCAGCACCTGACCGGTGCGGAGAGTGTCGGCGAGGTCGGCCCCGGCTGGGAGTTCTACCTGGACGCCCTGGTCGCGTCGCGGGAGGGCAGGCCGCTGCCCGACTTCGGCGACTACTTCCCCTCCCAGCGGGCCTACTTCGAGGCGCAGCAGGTGAGCAAGCCCGGCGATTGAGACGGCGATTGCGGGGCACCCGGCCCGCATGACGATCACCGACGCCCCGCTCGTCCGGCTCGGCCGCATGCTCGGCGCCGACGGCTACCGGTTCACCACGACCACCCCGGCCACCCACGAGCGGGTGAACCGCCGGCCCGGCAACAAGCAGGCACGCGACGTCCGCGACGTGTTCGGGTGGAGCCGGCCGTTCGGTCCGGGCGTCCTGCCGGAGGCGATGGTGACGCTGATGGACGCCGCCGGGGTGCTGGCGCGCGACGGCGCGGTGTGGCGCAGCACGGTCCGTTTCTCGTCGTTCGACGATGAGCTGTTCGTGCATTCGGCGCACCCGACGATCGACCCGGACTCGGTGTTCTTCGGGCCGGACACGTACCGGATGGTGCACGCCGCGATCGCCGCCGCCGAGGCCCGGGACCGGCCGGTGCGGCGGGCGGTGGACGTCGGCTGCGGCACCGGCGCGGGCGCGATCGCCGTCGCGAAACGGGCGCCCGGCGCCGCGGTGGCGGCCGTCGACATCAACCCGGCGGCGCTGCGGTTCGCCGCGGTCAACGCCGCGCTGGCCGGGGTCACGGGAGTACGGCCGTGCCACAGCGACCTGCTCGCCGGCGTCGACGGCGACTTCGACCTGATCATCTCGAACCCGCCGTTCATGATCGATCCGGTCGGGCGGGCGTACCGGGACGGCGGGCCGCACGGCCACGACCTGCCACTGGCCATCGTCGACGCGGCCGCCGGGCGGCTCGCCGCGCACGGCACGCTGGTGCTGTTCTCCGGCACCGGCATCGTCGACGGGCGTGACCCGTTCCTCGACGCGGTCGCCGACCACCTGGCCGGGACCGGGCTGACCTGGTCCTACCGGGAGGTCGACCCGGACGTCTACGGCGAGGAGCTGGACGGCCCGGCGTACGCCCACGCCGACCGGATCGCCCTGGTGGTGCTGACCGCGGTCCGGGACGGCTCGTGA
Organism: Actinoplanes philippinensis; assembly: GCF_900113015.1. Lineage (GTDB taxonomy): Bacteria > Actinomycetota > Actinomycetes > Mycobacteriales > Micromonosporaceae > Actinoplanes > Actinoplanes philippinensis. The sequence continues at coordinate 172,620 of NZ_FONV01000019.1, read as the reverse complement.
CGGCGGCGGCGACGGCCGCGGCCCGGACGATCGGCACGTCCCCGCTGACCGTCGGCGTCGAGGAGGAGTTCCTGCTGCTCGACCCGGCGACGATGGCCAACACGCCGGCCGCGGCGACGGTGGTGGCCGCGCTCGACGCCGGCGTGCGCGGACAGAGCCGGATGGAGTTCCGGCACAGCATGATCGAGATGGTGACGCCGGTCTGCACGAGCCTGGACGAGGCCGCCGGGCACCTGCTGCGGCACCGGCGCGCCGCCGCACTGGCCGCCGAGAGTGTAGGCGCGTGCCTGGTCGCGGTGGGTGCGACCCCGGTCGCCGAGCCGGAGCGGGCGGTCACCGGAAATCCGCGATACCGGGCGATCGCCGGGCACTACGGCCGGATCGTCGACGACCCGGCGGTCTGCGGCTGCCACGTGCACGTCGGGGTGCCCGATCGCGAGCTGGCCGTGCACGTCTGCAACCAGCTACGGCCCTGGCTGCCGGTTGTGCAGGCGATGACGGTCGACTCGCCGGTGCACGCGGGCGCCGACACCGGGCACGCGAGCTGGCGGGCGATGCAGCTGGACCGCTGGCCCGGCCTGGGTCCGTCGCCGTGGCTGGCCTCGGCCGGCGATCTCGACCGGACGGTGTCGCTGGCCGTCGCCTCCGGGATGATGCTCGACGACAGCCTGATCCTGTGGCACGCCCGCCCGTCGTCCGCCTACCCCACCGTCGAGGTGCGCGTCGCCGACGTCTGCCCCACCGCCGCCGACGCGGTGCTGCTGGCCGGTCTGGTCCGCGCGCTCGTCGCCACCGCGATCGACGACATCGCCGCCGGGCGCTTCGCGCCGCCGATCCCCGACCATGCGGTGCGCGCGGCCCATTGGAACGCCGCGCATCAGGGCCTCACCCACACCCTTCTGGATGTACGCCAGGAGCGCGCCCGCCCGGCCTGGGACCTGGTCACCGACCTGGTCACCACGATCGGCCCGGCCCTGGACCGCAGCGGTGACCGCGCCCTGATCGACGCCGGCCTGGCCCGCCTGCGCGCCGAGGGCACCGGCGCGGACCGGCAGCGCCGGCTTCTCGCCGCCCGCCACGATCTGCCGTCGATGCTGGCCGCCGTCTCCCGATGGACGGTCGCCGGATAGGTGTTTCGCCGGATCGGCGGCGGGCATCCCGCCCCCATGACTGACGTGGTGGTGTACGAGAACGGCCCGCTGCTGGTCCGCGGCGACTTCACGCTGCTCACGCCGGACGGCAAGGAGATCGACCCGGGCCGGGCGACGGTGGCGCTGTGCCGGTGCGGCAAGTCGGCGATCAAACCGTTCTGCGACGGCACCCACAAGGCCGCCCGGTTCCGCGCCGAGGCGGGACGGGAGACCCCGGCGCCCCGGTCACGCGAACCCGAGTAGCGAGCTCTCCCCCCGCTGAAACGCGTCGAGCACCGCGCCCGCCCACAGCGCGTCGAGGGCGAGGGCGCAACGGGCCCCGAACAGCACGTCGGCGGCCCGTTCCGGCTCGTCGGCGCAGAAGACCCCGCACATGTCGTAGGCGGCGACCTGCTCGTGCACCGCGTCCGCCTCGACGTGCTCGTCGTAGAACCGGGTGGCGTCGGCGTCCCCACCGAGGCGGCGCAGGCCGTTGCCGTACGCCCGGTTGGGTGCGGTCGACGTCATCTCGTAGGCGGCCAGGTGCCCGAGCAGCGATCCGCGCCGCCGCCGGTGCAGGGCGAACAGCGACATCAGGTTGTTCGTGGCGAGGGTCAGCGCGGGGACGACGTCGACGTACGCCCCGTACGTGGTGTCCAGCCCGAGCGCCGTCATGGTGTTCGTGAACAGCTCCTGATGCATGTGCGCGGCACGGCCGTTGCCGTACTCGTCGATCTGGATCTCGATGAGCGCCGCCTTGGCGGCTCCCGCGAGCCGCGGGATGGCGAAGGTGTGCGGATCGGCCTCGCGCCGCTGGTAGACCGAACGGTGCGCGGCGAACTCGCGGAACTGTTCGAGGGTGCCGCGGCCCCGCAGGTATCCGGAGAGCGACGGCCCGTCGTCGTTCTCGGTCATCGCGACCAGCGTCCGCGCGATGGCCGTGGCGGTCGGTTCGGCCGGGACCTCGTCGTGGTACGGCGCGGCCAGCTCCCGCAGCGCCGCCTCGAACCTGTTCTCGGCCACCGTGCGCAGCCGGATCAGGCTCGGCTCCCACTCCCAGGCGTCGTCGACGCCGTCCCACCCACGGTAGGCCAGCTCGTACATCACGAACAGGCTGAGCTGCAGGTCCTCGTCGGTGAGAGCCGGCGCGGAGGGGTCGAATCCGGGCGCGGCGATGTCGTGCGGCGCACGGGCCAGCGCGCTGATCAGCGCCGTCGAGACGGGGCCACGGGGGGCAGGCGGTTTCATGGCGGGCTGAATGCCCCGCGGGGGCCCGGATATGCCCTGACTCACTGCCGAACAAGCGCAGATCCGGCCCGGGCCTGCCGACGGTTCGATCATGACGACCGGCAGGATCTGGGTGTTTCTCGGCGGGGCGACGTCCGCCGTCACCGGCCTGGTGATGACGTACGGCACCGACTTCGGGAACGTGCTGTACGTCCTCACCTACGTGACGATGTGCGTGATGGCGTGGATGGCCGTGGCCCGGATCGCGGCCGGCCCGGACCGCCGCCCCTGGATCCTGGCCGCCACCGCACAGACCCTGTGGCTGACCGGCGACGCCATCGAGCTCGCCTACTACTACCTGTCGTCGGCGGGCGTGCCCCCGGTCGGTGTGGCCGACGTGTTCTGGCTGGGCGGCTACCCGCTGGTGGCGGTGGCGCTCACCATGATGGCCCGCCGGCGCGCGCCCCGGCAGCTGCGCGGCGCCGTCCTGGACGGGCTCACCCTGACCGTGGCGGCCGCGCTGGCCAGCTGGCAGTTCCTGATCCTGCCGACGCTCGGCGACGGGCTCGGCCTGGCCGAGTCGATCGTGCCGCCGCTCTACCCGATCGCCGACGTGGCGCTGCTGGCCGGCGTGCTGTTCATCGCGCTGTCGCCGGGCGGCCGGGGCACGCCGACCCGCCTGCTGCTCGCCGCCGTCGGGCTCTACCTGGCGATCGACCTGTCCTACAACGTGCTGCCGTACTTCCTGGACTACAGCGTCGTGTCCCGGATCGGCCCGCTGATCATGCTGGGCAACGCGCTGATCATCGCGGCCTGCCTGCACCCGGCGCGTGCCGAGCTGACCAGTCCCGGCCAGCGGGTGAACGTGCTGCACCCGTCCCGTGTGCTCTTCCTCGGCCTGGCGTTCCTGACCGCGCCGACGCTGAGCCTGGTCCAGTCGGGCGTCGACAACAACGCGATCATCGCGCTGGTGGCGACCGCGCTGAGCACCGCGTTCGTGCTGACCCGGTTCACCATCGCGGTCCGCGAGCAGGAGCGGGCCCAGGCGCAGCTCGCCTACCAGGCCCGGCACGACCCGCTGACCGGGCTGGCGAACCGGAGCGTGCTCTCCGACGAGCTGGCGCGGTCCGGCCCGGTGGCGGTGCTCTACCTGGATCTGGACGGGTTCAAGGAGGTCAACGACACGTACGGCCACGAGGCCGGCGACCTGGTGCTGTCGACAGTGGCGCAGCGGCTGTCCGAGGCGGTCCGCGCCACCGACCTGGTGGTCCGGCTGGGCGGCGACGAGTTCGTACTGCTCTGCCCGAACCTGCCGGAGGCCGAGGCGATCAGGCTGGCCGACCGGGTCCTCGGCGACATGGCCCTGCCGATCACGTTCGGTGGCCGGACCCTGGACATCGGCGCGAGCGTCGGCATCGCCGCCTACGGCGACACCGCGGCCGACCGGGACGTGCTGCGCAGCGCGGACATGGCGATGTACGAGGCGAAGAAGCAGGGCCGCGGCCGCTGGGTGATGGCTGGCTGATCACCGACAGTGCGTATCAAACGTCCGGCGGCCGGATCTGACAGCTGAGCCCGATCGACGAAGGAGCGCTGCATGATCCCACGACGTTCCCGGTCCGGAGTCCGCTGATGGCCGCGACGCGGGCGGACCTGCTGGAGATCCGCCACCACGACGACCGCATCAGCCGCTACGAAGAGGTCACCTACTGTGCGTGGGTGGGTGGCGTGACGGTCTATCGCGACGGCGCGCAGATAGCCCGGCACGACGACGTCCTGGGCGCCCTGGCGCTGCGCCGCGCTCAGGTGAGCAGGGCCTGAAGGCGGGCGAGCACCGCGTTCTGGATCTCGGTGAAGGTCCGTCGCTCCCCCTCGGCGACCCACAGGGCGAACGACGTGCGGAACACCGTCACGCACGTCTCGGCGGCCAGGGCAGCGCTGGCCGCGTCGACGCCGCGGGCGGTCAGCGCCCTGGTCAGCGCCATCGCCAGGGACGACATCTTGAGCAGCTCGCGCTCCTGCAGGGCCTCGTTGGCCGCGATCACCGACCGGCGGGCGCGCGACCAGGGCCGGCGGTCCTCCGGGAAGAGGGCCGCCGCGCCGTCGAGGACACCCACGATCATCGTCATCGGGTCCTCGGCCCGCTCGGGCAGGCCACTGAGGAACACCCGCTCGAACTCGTCCTGGTCGACGAAGAGCACCTCACGCTTGTCGGCGAAGTGACGGAAGAACGTCCGCTCGGTCAGGCCGGCGGCGGCCGCGATCTCGGCGACGGTCGTCCCGTCATATCCCTGGGTGAGAAAAAGGCCCAATGCCGCATCTTTGAGGCGCCCGGAAGCGCCGCTCTGCCATCTCCCCATGATCCCCATCATAGTGATGTCAGAAGCTGACATCAGGGTGTAGCGTCATGTCAGTAACTGACATCACCCATTCCGAGGGAGGCACGCCATGCGCGTGTTCGTCACCGGAGCCACCGGCTGGATCGGCTCCCACACCGTCGACGAGCTGCTCGCCGCCGGCCACCAGGTCACCGGCCTGGCCCGCAGCGACGCCGGGGAGACCTCGCTGCGGGCCAAGGGCGCGCGGCCGCTGCGCGGCGACCTCGACGACCTGGACGCCCTGCGCCGCGGGACCGAGGACGCCGACGCGGTCGTGCACCTGGCCAACAAGCACGACTGGGCGAATCCGGCGGAGTCCAACCGGGCCGAGCGGGCCGCCGTCGAGACCCTCGCCGAGGCGCTCACCGGCTCGGACCGGCCGTTCGTCCTCGCCTCCGGCCTCGCCTCGCTGGCGCTCGGACGGCCGTCGACGGAGAGCGATCCCTCACCGTTCAGCGGCCCCGACGCCCCGCGCGGTGGCGCCGAGAACCTTGCTCTGGAGTACGTGGAGCGTGGCGTCCGAACCATCGCCGCGCGCTTCTCCCCCACCGTGCACGGCACCGGCGATCACGGGTTCATCGCCTACCTGGTGGCCGCCGCCCGGCGCACGGGTGTCTCCGGCTACGTCGGCGACGGCACGTCGGCGTGGTCGGCGGTGCACGTCGACGACGCGGCCCGGCTGGTCCGGCTCGCCCTCGAGCAGGCCCCGGCCGGCACCCGCCTGCACGTCGTCGCCGAGGAGGCGGTGACCACCCGGGCCATCGCCGAGGCGATCGGCCGTCACCTGAACCTGCCGGCGAAGCCGGTCGCCGCGGAGGACGCGGTGGATCACTTCGGCTTCATCGGCCGGTTCTTCGCCCTCGACATGTCCGCGTCGAGCGCCGTCACCCGGGCCGCCTTCGGCTGGCAGCCGACCGGCCCGACCCTGGCCGAGGACCTGGCCGCCGGCGCCTACGCGCACGCCTGATAGCCGGCCGCCTGCATGGTGAACAGCTGGGCGTAGAGGCCGTCCGCCGCCATCAGCTCGTGGTGCGTGCCGGACTCCACGAGCGCGCCCCGGTCCAGCACGAAGATCTGGTCGGCGTGCGTGATGTTGGCCAGCCGGTGCGTGATCAGGATCGTGGTGTGTGTGCCCTGACGGCCGCGCAACGCCCGGAACAGGGCCTCCTCGGCGCGCGGGTCCAGCGCCGAGGACGGCTCGTCCATGATCAGCAAGGGCGCGTCACGGAGGAAGGCACGGGCCGCGGTGATCCGCTGCCACTGGCCACCGGACAGGTCCTGGCCGTCCTTGAACGTCCGGTCCAGCAGCGTGTCGTACCCGTGCGGCAGGTCCTCGATCATCTGGTGGGCGGCCGCGCGGACGGCGGCGGCCTCGATGCGCCGCGGGTCGGCGGGCGCGTCGACGTCACCCATGGCGATGTTGGTGGCCGCGCTGAACGGCCACCGGTTGTGGTCCTGCAGCGCGACCGCGATGTGCGCGAGCAGCCCGGCGCTGTCCCACTCGGGATAGGGGCGGCCGTTCCAGTGGATCGTGCCGGAGGTCGGGGCGCGCAGGCCGGCGATGATCGCGGCCAGGGTGGACTTGCCCGAGCCGTTCTCGCCGACCAGCGCGATCGTCTCCCCGGCCCGGATGCCGAGGGTGACGTCGTCGAGCGCGGGCCGGTCCCGGTCCGGATAGGACAGGCACACGTGCTCGACGGCCAGGGTCCGTAGCGGTTCCGGCGCCGGGGCGGTCCGGGCCTCCGGGAGATGACCGGCCGCCGCGGTGAGGAACCGGACGTACTCGTTGAAGAACTGGCCGCTCGCGTACACCCGGTCGATCTGGAACGTGACCTGGGCCAGTGACCGCTGGGCGGCCTGCACCGCGATCACACAGGTCGCGGCGGCGGCGAGCGGGATCCGGCCGTTCAGCAGCAGGGCGCCGAGCAGCACGTACACCCCGGTCAGGGCGAGGCCGCCGATCGCCGCGCCGACGCTGGTGGTCGTGGTGACCCGCTGCGCGACCCGCAGTTCCGCGGCGATCTGCGCACCCATCACCCGGTCGTAGAGGCCGAGCAGAAAACCGCGGAGGCCGTACGTCCGCAGTTCCGCCGCCGAGTCACGCTCGGCCATCAGCCGCTGCAGCACCCACTGCCGGCGCCGCCGCGTCGAGCTGGCCAGATAGCTCTGGAACCGGACATGGCCCGCGCGCAGCGCCGCGTATCCGGTCGGCACCGTGGCCACCAGCAGCGCGAGCAGCAGCAGCGGGTGGACGGTGATCACCGCGACCGTGACGGCGATCAGGCTGACCAGGCCGGCGAACAGGTTCATCGTGTTCTGCACCAGCTCGATCGCCGCCTCGGTGCCGCGCGTCGCCCGCTCCATGCCCTCGGCGAACGTGTCGTCGTCGAACGCCTTCAGGTCGACCGCCGTGGTGTGCTCGAACAACTCCCGCTCGACCAGCAGGTGCACGCGCGGGGTGAGACCGTTCAGCGCGTACCCGGTGAGCATGCCCAGCGCCCCGCGGACCGCCGCCGCGGCCGCCAGCCAGACCAGCGCCGGCATCGCGGCCCGCACCCGATCGGGGGTCGGCCCGCCGGCGAACAGCTCGATCAGCACCCGCTGGGTCGCGATCAGGCCGAAGGCCGCCATCGCCCCGGACCCGGCGGTGGCCACCGTGACCAGCACCGTGCGCATCCGGTCGGCCCGCCACGCCACCCGCACGGCCTTCGCGATCAGGCCCGGCAGCTCGGTGAACAGGCCGAGCATGCCGGACTCGGCACGGGCCCGGACGCCGGTCTCCCACCAGCTGGGGCGCAGTTCGGGCAGGACGGCATCGGCACGCGGGGCGGGGATCCGGGTCACCCCTCTACCGGTACCGGACGGCGGGCGGCGACGGGCGCCGGCCACCCGGCGGGGTCCCCCGATCCGGCGGTTGGTCAACCCGGCGGACCCGCTGTGCGACAGACCGGGCATCGACGCTCGCAACATCGACGGTCGGCTGATCATAAGGAGTCACATGCTGCCGTTGAGCGTGGTGCTGGGGCTTGTTCTGGCGGCGGCCCTGGTCACGCCGGGTCCCGCCAACCGGGCCGGGCGGCGGTATCCGTGGGCCGGGTTCGGCGCGCTGTTCACGGTGCTCGCCGGCGCGCCGGTGCTGCCGCTGCCGATCGTGCCGCTGCTGGCCGGCGCGCAGCCGTGGCAGTGGGCGCCCGCAGCGGCCGGGCCGGTCGCCGCGTACCTGCTGGTTCGCCGGGTGAGCCCGCCCTGGTGGCGGCGCTGGCACGGATGGATGGCGAGCCGGGCGGGGCTGCTGGTGTTCCTGGTCGCCGGCGTGGAGTTGACGCTGGTCAGCCGATCCCTGCCGGCCACGGCGCAGGCGTCCCGGATCTGGATCGTGTCGCTGATCGTGACGACCGGCTATCTGGCCTGCTGGCGGGTGGTGGACACCGGCTACTGGCCGGTGCTGCTGATCCGGGACGGGGCGATCCTGCTGGCCGTCGCGGGCGTGGGCCTGTGGTGGCAGCGGCGGTACGACCTGGACGGCCCCGCGACCACGCTGCTGCTCGGGGCGGTCGCGGCGGCCGGGCTGTCGGCGCTGGCAGCCGGCCTGTGGCGGCTCGGACGCTGGCTGCGCCACGGTCCGCCGTCGTGGCCGCGGCCGCCCGGTGTCACCACCTGGCCGCCGCAGCCGGGGCAGGTGTGGAACGCGATCGTCGACCGGGTGGACCGGCCGGTGGTGGTGTGGGAGCTCGACCGGCGCTGCGCGTACGTGCTGCCGATCTTCACCGACGGCGCGCCCGGCGATCGCCTGCGGCTGCCGCTGGCCGAGTGGCACCGGGTGCTCAGCGACGACGCCTGGTTGTCGTTGCAGGTCACGCCGGTGCCGTACACCGCGTTCCGCAGTGTGCGCGGCCGCTGCCCGTACCGGTTCTGGGAGCGGATGGGCCGACGCCGGCTCGGGGCGCCGGCCGCTCCGGAGACGCCCACCCTGCGGTCGGCGGCCAACCTGCTCTGACTCAGTCGGCCACGCCGCTGAAGCCGCTCACCTTCTCCAGCCGCAGCCGCACCAGCAGCTCGCCCTCGACGGCGTTGCGGGCGCCGTAGCTGCCGGCCAGGTCCGCGCCCATGTAACGCTCCGCGATCCGGGTCGCCCACACCCGCATGTCGGCCAGGTCGGTGGAGAGCGTCACCGGGCCACGCACTGTCACGTAGGCGTAGGGCGCCACCTCCTCGTCGACACACAGGGCGGCCCGGCCGTCACGGGCCAGGGCACGGCCCTTGACCGTGTCGGCCCCGGTGTTGAAGACCAGGTCGTCGCCGTCGAGCACGAACCAGATCGGGACCACGTGCGGGGACCCGTCCGCGCGTACCGTCGCCAGCTTGCCGGTCCGGGTGCCCGCCGAGAGAAAGTCGCGGATCTCGGCCGTCGTCATCGCCTTCGCCATACCGGCATTCTGCCGGTCTCCGGGCCGGCATCCGGTCAGGTGGTGGCATCCGGGCCGGGCAGCGCCATCGGGTTGCGCTCCTCCTCACGGGCCGCGAGCCGCGCCACCGCCCCGCGGTACTGCTCACGGCTGAACTCCCCGCCGAGCAGGCCCGCCACCAGCGTTCCCTCCAGGCTCAGCGGCGCCGGCCCGGCCGGCTCGGCGGGCGCTGAGCCGGCGTCCGGAGCGGCCTGCGGATCGGGATCGGGCAGCAGGAACACCACGGCGACGGTGCCCATGATCACTGCGACGACGATGAGGAACAGCATCGCGACCACCTCCATCGACACCCATCCTCGGCCGCGCGAGCTGCCCGCGGCAGGGACGAAGGTCCCGCGTCCCGGCGATGCGGGTCCGACGCCCCTGCCCCACATTCAGTCGTGGCGATATCACGGAAGGTGAGGGCGGGAACATCCTGCCCCTCGGACGAGGGCGAGGTACGACGATGTCCCGCTACGTGTTCGACTTCATCGACGGCAACAAGGACATGAAGGATCTGCTCGGCGGCAAGGGCGCCAACCTCGCCGAGATGACCCGGATGAGCCTTCCGGTGCCGCCCGGTTTCACCGTCACCACCGAGGCCTGCCGCGCCTTCCTGCACACCGGCGCGCTGCCGGCCGAGCTGTTCCGCGAGGTCGAGGACCACCTGCGGCTGGTGGAGGCGCGGCTGGGGCGGCAACTCGGCGACCCGCGCGACCCGCTGCTGCTGTCGGTGCGCTCCGGCGGGAAGTTCTCCATGCCGGGGATGATGGAGACGATCCTGGACATCGGGCTCAACGACAGCACGGTGCTGGGGCTGGCCGGGCGCAGCGGCGACGAGCGGTTCGCCTGGGACTCCTACCGGCGGCTCATCCAGATGTTCGGCCGGACGGTGTACGGCGTGCCCGCCGAGCTGTTCGAGGCCGAACTCGACTCGGCCCGTACCGCAGCGGGCGCGGCGACCGACGCGGACCTGGACGCCGCCGCCCTCCGTGACCTGGTCGCCGCCTATCAGAAGGTGTTCGCCGACCATGCCGGGCGGGAGTTCCCGCAGTCGCCGCACGAGCAGCTGTACGCGGCGATCACCGCGGTGTTCCGCTCGTGGAACGCCGACCGCGCCGTGCTCTACCGCCGCCAGGAGCACATCCCGCAGGATCTGGGCACCGCCGTGACCGTGATGGCGATGGTGTTCGGCAACCGCGGACCGCGCTCCGGCAGCGGGGTCGCGTTCACCCGGGACCCGGCGACCGGCCGTCGCGGCGCCTACGGCGACTACCTGCCGAACGCGCAGGGCGAGGACGTGGTCGCCGGCATCCGCAACACGATGAGCCTGGACGACCTGGCCCGGATCGACCCGGCCGCGCACGTCCGGCTGCTGTCCATCATGGAGCGGCTGGAGCAGCGGTTCCGCGACCTGTGCGACATCGAGTTCACCATCGAGGACGGTGAGCTGTGGATGCTGCAGACACGGGTCGGCAAACGCACTCCGGCAGCCGCCTTCGTGATCGCCGCACAGCTGGTCGAGGAGGGCGCGATCACCCTCGACGAGGCGATCGGGCGGGTCACCGGCGAGCAACTGGCGCACCTGATGTTCCCGAGCTTCGACCTGTCGGCCGCGCCGGCGCCTCTCACCTCCGGGGTGCCCGCGTCGCCGGGCGCGGCGTGCGGCGCGATCGTCTTCGACTCGGCGGCGGCCGTCGCGGCGACCGGGCCGGTGATCCTGGTCCGGCACGAGACCAACCCGGACGACCTGCCCGGCATGATCGCCGCCCAGGGCATCCTGACCGCGCGCGGCGGCAAGACGTCACACGCCGCCGTGGTCGCCCGCGGCATGGGCGCCACCTGCGTCTGCGGCGCCGAGGAGATGACCGTCGACCCGGTGGCCGGCACGCTGACCGTCGGCTCGGCGGTGCTGCGCGCCGGTCACGTCATCTCGATCGACGGCACCACCGGGCACGTCTACGACGGGGCGGTGCCGGTCCGGCCCTCCCCCGTGGTGCGGCTGTTCGAGGGTGAGCTGTCCCCGCTCGGCGACCCGCTGCTGGCCGCCGTGCAACGCCTGATGACACACGCCGCCCACACGGCGCGGCTCGGAGTGCACGCCAACGCCGACACCGCCGGCGACGCGCGCCGCGCCCGCCGCTTCGGCGCGGCCGGGATCGGGCTGTGCCGGACCGAGCACATGTTCCTCGGCCCGCGCCGTGAGCTGGTGGAACACCTGATCCTGGCGGACACCGACGACGAACGGTCGGCCGCGCTGGACGCTCTGCTGCCGCTGCAGCGCGACGACTTCACCGAACTGTTCGCGGCGATGGACGGCCTGCCGGTCACGGTACGGCTGATCGACCCGCCGCTGCACGAGTTCCTGCCGTCGCTGGAGGAGCTGACCGCGCGGGTGGCCCGCTCCGAGGCGCTCGGTGACGACCCGGGACGTGACGGGCGGCTGCTGACCGCCGTGCGCCGGCTGCACGAGCAGAACCCGATGCTGGGGCTGCGCGGCGTACGGCTGGGCCTGATCGTTCCCGGTCTGTTCGCGATGCAGGTCCGCGCGGTCGCCCAGGCCGCTGCAGCCCGGATCGCCGCGGGCGGCGACCCGCGGCCGGAGATCATGGTCCCGCTGGTCGACACGGTCGCGGAGCTGGCGATCGTACGGTCCGAGGCGCTCGCCGTCCTGGCCGGCGAGGAAGGCGCGCCGCCGATCCCGATCGGCACGATGATCGAGGTGCCTAGGGCCGCGCTGACCGCCGGCGAGATCGCGCACGAGGCCGACTTCTTCTCCTTCGGCACGAACGACCTCACCCAGATGACGTGGGGGTTCTCCCGCGACGACGTGGAGGGCGCGTTCTTCGGCCGCTACCTGGATCTGGGAATCCTCGCCGCCTCCCCGTTCGAGACCCTCGACACCACCGGCGTCGGCGAGCTGGTGCGGGTGGCCGTCGAGCGGGGCCGCACCACCCGGCCGGATCTGATCACCGGTGTGTGCGGCGAGCACGGTGGTGACCCGGCCTCGATCCGGTTCTTCCACGACGCCGGGCTGGACTACGTGTCGTGCTCGCCGTACCGCGTGCCGATCGCCCTGCTCGAAGCCGGCCGCGCCGCGACCGGGTCCGGATCCGGCTCCGACAGCCGCTGACCTCCCGAAGGAGACCATGATGAAGGCGCTCGTCGTCTACGAGTCCATGTTCGGCAACACCGCCGAGATCGCCCGCGCGGTCGCGGACGGCCTCGCCACCCGCTACGACGTCACCCTCGCCGAGGTGCGGGAGATGCCGTCGGCGGACAGCGCCGACCTGCTGGTGGTCGGCGCGCCCACCCACGCGTTCAGCCTGAGCCGGCCCGCCACCCGGGCCGACGCGGCTCGTCAGGGCGAGATCCGCGCCGGCGCCGCGGCGGTCGGCGTCCGCGAGTACCTGGACCGGTCGCCGCGGCTGGACGGGCTGGCCGTGACGGCCTTCGACACCCGGGCGGACAAGCCGATGACCGGTTCGGCGGCCCGCAAGGCGATGCGGCGGCTGCGCCGTCTCGGTTGCCGGCCGGTCGCGCCGGTGGAGAGCTTCCGGGTCATCGGCATGACCGGCCCGCTCGCCACCGGCGAACTCGGCCGGGCCCTCCGGTGGGCGCAGAGCATCGCCGCGGATGTCCGATGACGATCAATTCAGCGTGCGCCAGTAGTCGGCGAACCTGACCCCGATCATCGCGGCCACCACCAGCAGCCAGACCAGCGGAACCGTACTGTGCACGGCGAGCAGCGGCCCGGTCACCCGGCGAGGCGCGGGCAGATGTCCCCGTTCGGCGTTGGCCAGCGTGAGATAGGAGAAGATCAAGATCATTACCACCCACACCACCATGCAGTACGGGCAGAGCGCCCCGATCCGGTAGAGGCTCTGCACGATCAGCCAGTGCACGAAGACCACCCCGAACAGGGCCCCGGCCTGCAGCGCCAGCCACCACCAGCGCGGCAGCCGGGCCCCGGCCAGCAGCGCCGCCCCGGTCGCCGCGACCACCGGAAACGCGGCCACGCCGATCAACGGGTTCGGGAAGCCGAACACCTCCGCCTGCGCGGTCGTCATGATCGAACCACAGGACAGGATCGGATTGATCGAGCAGCTCGGCGTGTACGACGGGTCCTTGAGCAGCGCGATCTTCTCCACCGTCAGCACGAACGACGCCAGCCCGCCGACGAGCCCACCGACGGCAAGAAGCCAGCCGATCAGCCGATCCGAGAGCACCGGCCGCCCCGCCGTGCCGCCACCTCGATCCGGCCGCACCGACCGGGTCATCCCGGCGCCTTCGCCGTCGGCGCGCTTCTGCCGAGCCATCGAGTCCGCGCCGTCCCCAGCGCCTTCGCCGTCGGCGCGCGCCGGCCCGGCCCCGTCTCCGTCGGCGCGCTTCTGCCGGGCGATCCGGCCGACGCCGTCTCCGTGGGGCAGCTTCGGCCGGGTCATCGGGCCAGCGCCTTGTCGATCGCTGCCTTGACCTGGCCGAAATCGGTCTGCTCGCCGTTCACGAAGAATGTCGGCGTACCCCGGACACCGAGCGCGGTGCCGTCGGCCGCGTCGGACTTCACCCGCTCGGCGACCTCGGCGCTGGTCACGTCCGTGGTGTATTTCGCCATGTCGAGGCCGAGCTCGCTCGCGTACCCGGCGAAGACCGGCGCCCGCGACTCCTGCGCATGGCCCCACTGGCGCTGGTTCTCGAAGAGTTTGACGTACATCTCGGTGAACCGGCCCTGCCGGGCGGCGGCCTCGGCGGCGTGCGCGGCATGGTAGGCGTTGGGGTGGCTGTCGATCGGGAAGTACCGCACGGCGTAGGTGATGCGGTCGCCGTATTCGGCGCGCAGCCGCTCCACCTCGGGATAGACGGCGCCGCACGACTCGCACTCGAAGTCGAGGAACTCGACGACGGTCACCTTGCCGTCGGCCGCCGTGTTCAGCCGGTGACTGTCGTCACGGACGGCTGCGGCGGCGCCGGCCGGCGATCCCGGCTCGGTCAGATCGACGATCACGATCAGCAGCAGTACGGCGAGCGCGGCGCCGAGCACCGTCAGCGTCGCCTTGAGGTTCGTGCTCATGCCGGGTGATCGGGTCAGTTGCCGGGTCGCGGCGCGGGTTTTCCGGGACTTGCTCGCAGACATGACGGGTCCTTTCGCCGGTACGAAGAAGGAACGCCCACACGCCCGGGCGGGGTGCGGGGAGGTGCTCGGCCGCCGGCTTCGAACCGGGCGGCGGAGCGGGGTGGTCAAGGGCTGGCAGTGGACAGGTCACCTCCCGGCCGGACGACCGGAAGCCGGACGACCGGAAGCCGGACGACCGGAAGCGGGGCAATCGGCCGGCCGGAGGCGCGGTGACGTGGTTATTCGGTGATCGATGACGCCACGGCTGCGCGGTCGCGCCGCGTGACACGACGGCGCGGGTCACATGTGCCGCATGGCAGCGCGGTCACGCGGTCTCCGCAGTCACACGGACGGCCACCGCAGCGCGAGTCACCAGGGCGACACGACCACGCACTCACACGACCGACACCGCGACGCTGGCCACGCGGGCAACACGACCGCTAGTCACATGCGCACCCACGACACGGTCACCCGGGCGACCGCGGAGGCCGAGTCAGGCGCCGAACCCGAGCGCGCGAATCGCACGAGCGACACCGCGGCGCGGGCCACTCAGCACCCCGCACCGCACGTCACACAGGTGACGCGGCAGCGCAGGTCATGCGGAATGACGCGGCGACGAGGTCCGCGGCGGCTCGACAGGGCGGGTCATGCCGGGTGACACGGCGGCGCGCGTTACGTGGGCGACGCGGCGGCGTGGGCACCCGGGTGACGGCGCGGCGGGTCGGTTGTGCGACAGTGCGGCGGCCCGGAGGAGGGACTATATGCGGAGAACGCCTGGCTGAGGCTGTGCCGCGGCGAGTGGCGGGATGGCGTCGGCCGGGGGCACGGCCGTGCCGGGTGGGCCGGGCACGGTGCGCAGGTCGGGCAGCAGGATGCCGGTGGTGTCGGCCGGCGGGCGTGGCTGCGGGGCGGCCGGCGAGGCCCAGGTGTCGCTCCGGTGGCGGCCGCCCGGGAGCTGGTGGTCGCCGGTGTTCTCGTGGCCGCACGCCTTCTGCACGGCGACCACGACCGGGCTGTCGACGGTGGGGCCGAAGCGATCACGGGCGTTGCCGGGCGTCAGCTGGCTGACCGCGAGCAGGAACAACGCCATCAGGGTGGCGACGATCGCGGCGGATCGGGGGCCGGGGCGACGTGGGAGCACCGGCATGCCTTCCTCCCTTCGCCTGGCGTTGACCGTATGTGGCGTCACAGGCTACCCCAAGTCACGCCGGCGGGGCGGCGATCGCCTCTTGCGCGACCGGAGAGCAGGGTCGTCCGTACCGTCGCACGATCTGTGGTGTGGGCGCCCCGGGCGCCGGCTGCCGATGGCATGGAAGCGTTCCCAATTCATTGACAGAGTTCGATTACAGCGCTTACCGTCAGCCGAGGAAAGCGCTTACCCGCAGCGTACGGCCGAACCCACCGATTCGGCCGCGCGCCGGTCGCCATTCCCCAGGCGAGGGTTCGCGCCGTCCGCCCCCATTGCCGCCACCCCGGGCGGCATCCGTCCCCCAACGGAGGAACCCCCATGCCCACTCGGAGAACCGTCCTCTCCACCCTGTCCGCGGGCGTCCTGGCCGCGGGCGGGCTCGTCGCCGCCACCCCGGCACCGGTCTGGGCCGCCGAGTCCAGCCCGGTCGGGTACGCCAGCCTCAACGGCGGAACCAGCGGCGGCTCCTCGTCGACGGTCGTCACCGTGACGACCGCGGCCGCGCTGAAGTCGGCGCTGAGTTCCGGCACGTCGCAGACCGTCCGGGTGTCCGGGCTGATCACGATCTCCGGCATGTACAGCGTCGCCTCGAACAAGACCGTCATCGGTGTCGGCGCGAGCTCCGGCATCACCGGCGGCGGGTTCAACCTGTCCGGCGTGCGCAACGTGATCATCCGCAACCTGGTCTTCCGGAACGCGAGCGACGACTCGATCAACGTCCAGGAGGGCTCGACGAACATCTGGATCGACCACAACGACCTGGCCAACGGCTACGACGGCCTGATCGACATCAAGCGCGGCTCGGACTACATCACCGTCTCCTGGAACCGCCTGCACGACCACGACAAGTCGATGCTGCTCGGCCACAGCGACGACAACGCGAGCCAGGACCTCGGCAAGCTGCGCGTCACGTACAAGCACAACTGGTTCGACGGCACCAACCAGCGGCACCCGCGGGTCCGCTTCGCCAACCCGGTCCACGTGCTCAACAACTACTACAGCAACATCGGGTCGTACGGCGTCGCCTCGACCATGAACGCCGGTGTCTTCGTCGAGCGCAACTACTTTGAGAACGTCGCCAACCCGACGGTCACCCAGACCGGCGACTCGGACCCGGGCAACATCAAGGTCCTCAACAACTACAAGGTCAACTCGGGTACGGAGCAGGTCCGCAACGGCGCCAGCGTCGCCGCGATCCCCTACTCCTACACCCCGCAGGCCAACAACACGGTCAAGGCCACGGTGGTGGCCGGCGCCGGAACCGGCAAGATCTGAGCCCCTCTGCCCCACCCCGGCGGTGCCCGCTCCCGGCGAGCGGGCACCGCCTCTTTGCGCGGCCGCCCGCCGGCTCGCCGGGTGTCACCCGATGGCGTTGACCGGAAGCTGTGAATTCCCCATGTCTCTGGTGATTCGGGCGCTCGGTGGGTCGACGCCGACGACGGCAGGACCTACCGTTGACGGCCCGGAAACATTCGGGTAACTGGAGGTTCCGCATGGCCGCCAGCACGCTCGACGTCACCACCACCTCCGACGGAACCCTCGTCATCCACCCCCGCCGACTGCGCGCCGACGAAGACGCGACCGAGTTGCGGCGGGCCCTGGTCCACGCCATCCGGCACATCCGCCCGTCCCACCTGGTCCTCGACCTGGCCGACGTCCGCGAACTGGACCCGATCAACCTGGGCGCCCTGGCCGCGGCCTGCCACCTCGGCGACGACCATCAGGTGACCGTCTTCGTCGACCACACCTCGGCGGGCACAGCCCTCCTGCTGACGGCGGCCGGCGTACCGATCCACCGCATCCGCCACATTCTGTGAACCGTTGGCCGTTCCGGTCCCGCCGGGACGGCCGCAGCGGCGGAGGACGGTCTTGGCATCGACCGCTGACCGCCCGGCTATTGCGCGGAACGATCACGATCTGTCATGTTCGGACGGATCCGCCCGTGGTGACCGGCCGAGGAGGGAGCGCAGCCGCCGCGGCGGCGAGATTCGGCGGCGAGACCGCTCAACTTGTGCCCGGCCGGGCCGACGGTAGGGAAACGTCACATCTTCGGGGAGTCCTATGCCGCACCCGCGGAACTTCTGCCGGCCCGGACGGGCGTGCTCGTGAACGTCGGCGCGCGGCTCGCACAGGAGCCGGTCCCGGGCGTCGCGAGTGCGGACGAGCTGTTGCAGCGGGCGGTCGTCCACTTCGAGCGTTCGGATCCGGCCGCGGCCCGGGAGATCGCCACGGTCGTGGCCGCCGGGGACGATCCGGTGCTGCAGGCCCGGGCCCTGGCGCTGCTGGTGCGCTGCCATCTGGTGCTCGACGAGCACGTGGAGGTCCTGGCGCTGGCCCGGGAGGCGCTCGACGTCTGCTGGCGCATCGGTGACCGGGCCAGTGAGGCGATCGTGCACGCCACCGTGGCCCGGAGCCTGCTGTTCACCTCGGACGCGGTCAGCGCGATGGAGGAGATCATGACGGCGCTGGAGGTGGCCGAGGCGAGCGGTGATCTGGCCGCCCGGATGCTGGCCACCGGCACGGCGGGGACCGTCTACTACTACCTGGAGCAGTTCGACCACTGTCTGGAGTTCTGTGAGCGGGCCGCGGAGATGGCCCGGATCCTGGGCGACGAGGTCACCAACGGCGCCATGATCGACACGATGGCCTGTGCCAACATGTGCCTGGCCACGGCGGCGCGGGCGGCTGGCGACGAGGAGGCCGCGGAGGCGATCAGCGCCGTCGCGCAGGGCCAGTCCCGGGAGGCGATCGTGATCGCACGCCGGCTGGGCCACCGCCGGCACGAGGTGATCGCGCTGGGCAACCTGGCGGAGAGCCTGTCGTTCTCCGGGCGGGCGGAGGAGGCGCTGGAACTGCTCACCGGCTGGCAGATCGACCCGGAGCGCGACTCCCAGTCGATCATCACGCACATCCGGGACACGCACGGCAGCGTCTGCCTGGCCAGCGGCCGGTACGACGAGGCGATCGGCCATCTGCGGGCGGCGATGGCGTCGGCGGAGAGCAAGGCCAGCGCGATGGTGTCGGCGGAGCACCTGGCCGACGCCTACGAGCGCAACGGTGACCTGCGGGGCGCCCTCGACACGTACAAGCTGTTCCATGCGCTGTCGAAGGAGGTGGCGTCCGAGGCGGCGCAGCGCAGCGCGAGCATCGCCGTGGTGCGTATGGAGACCGCGCAGGCCAAGGCCGCCGCCGAGGAGGAGCGGGCCCGGGTGGCGGCGCTGCAGCACGCCAACCAGGAGTTGCTGCGCAAGAGCCTGGAGGACCCGCTGACCGGGCTCGGCAACCGCCGGCACCTGGACCAGCTGATGGCCGGCGGGCTGGCCGGTCACGCCATCCTGCTCGTCGACGTCGACCACTTCAAGCGGGTGAACGACGAGCACTCGCATCTGGTCGGTGACGGGGTGCTGCGGCTGCTGGCCGGCCTGTTGCGGTCCGCCTGCCGGGGCGACGACGTGGTGGTGCGGTTCGGCGGGGAGGAGTTCGCGGTGCTGCTGTCCGGTTCGGACCTGGACAACGCCGTGACGACGGCCGAGCGTCTGCGCGCGGAGGTGGCCGCCCACGACTGGGCGGCGGTGGCGCCGGGCCTGACGGTCACGGTGAGCATCGGCCTGGCGCTGGGCGACGAGTCCACCGACCCGGGCGTGGTCCTGGCGCGCGCCGACGAGCGGCTGTACGCGGCCAAGCGCGCCGGCCGGGACCGGGTGCGCGGCCCGAGCCCGGTCCCGTAGCGCCGGGGGTCAGTGCCAGTAACGTTCGTCGACCTGCCGGGCCAGCAGAACCGGGCTGTCCAGCCGGGCCGCGAGGGCCACGGCGTCAGCGATCGCGGCTGCGATGCCGGGGACGGCCTCCTGATTACGGAACCGCTGCTCGGCGGTCTGCGGCACGATGAGCCGCCAGGCCCGGTCCCGGTCTGTCGGGTAGGCCGCGGGCCAGATCCGCAGCACCGTGCCGCCGGCCGCGACCACGGCACGTTTCTCCAGGGTGTAAAGCTGGGTGTGGCCCGTCGGGACGGCGATGTCGGCGTCCCGGCGCACGTCGACGCCCGGCATCGTGCAGGTGAAGCCCCAGTTCGTGGCGTAGATCAGTGCGGTCTCGTCGTGACTGACGTCGAACGCGGGCGGGCCGTCCGAGAACGGTCCGTCGTACGCGTACGTCGTCAGGTAGGGCGGGGTGAAGGCGGTGGCGTCCAGGGACGTCCATGCCGTGCTGTCGGTGATCCGGCCGAGGTCAGGGGTCACCCGTCGATGATCGCAGCGGTGGTCGGGCCCTCGCCTCCGCCCCTAGCTGAGACGGACGGCGGCGAGGCCGGCGGTGATCAGCAGGCCCAGGCCGTTGGTGGCCCAGTGCAGGGCGGCGGCGGCCAGCAGGCTGCCGCTGCGGCGGCGCAGCTCGCACAAGAGCAGGCCGGCCAGGGCGGTGAAGCCGACGGCGCCCGCGACGGCCAGCACCTGACCGGTCAGGCCGGTGCCGAAGGCCGCGCCGACGGCCTCGTTGGCGTGGTTGAGACGCAGCGACGGCAGGATGTGCCAGAGGCCGAAGAGAACCGACGACGTGATGCTGGCCCAGACCGCGCCGCGGTGACGGTTGACCAGGCCCATCAGCACGCCGCGGAAGGCGACCTCCTCCAGCAGCACCGTGCCGAGCGGGACGATCACGAACGCCGTGAGCAGGGCGGCGCTCAGGTGCAGGTGGTAACGGACGTCCTGGAAGGCGGGCCGGGTGAGCGGGATCGCGGCGCCGACGGTGTAGACGACGGCCACGGCGGCGACCGCGCCGACGGCATATTTCAGACCGGGCAGCAGCGTACGCCGGGACAGGCCCAGCTCGTGCCAGGTGAGACCGGCCCGCCGGGCGAACAGCACCAGCCCCAGCGCGACCAGCGGGCCCGCGACCAGGCCGGTGCCGGGCGGGCCGTACTTGTTCGCGACGTTGACCGTGGCCAGGACGGCCACGACGGCGCCGAGGACGAGGAGGAGGCGGGGACGGGTCACGAGGACAAGACGCTACCCGGCGATCGGGCATGATCCGGGCAATCGTCACGGCGTGTGAGGTTCACCTCGTCACGCAGCGGACGTGCGAGGTGGCACGGCGGAGTCCGGGCAGGTCGACCGACCGCGGCGACCCTCGTTGTCCACGCAGGGTCATTGACCGATCGCCGTTTGAACCGTCGACGCTACGTGTCCGTACCTTGCACGGGGAATCACGTCGATGGGGAGACGCTGGTGGAGCGGAACGACGGGCAGCGCCCGAGACTGCGCATCGCCGGATACGTGTCGGGGCATGCCGAGCCGGTGGCCGGCGAGGAGCCGGCGCCGGTCGCCGAACCGGGGCCGACACCGCGCCCGCTGCCGGTGCGGCTGCCGGACATCTCGGACTACTGGCCGGACCGGGACCGGCGTACGCAGGCGGGCGAGGCGCCCGGGTCACGGCCGCCCCGACGGCGGAAACGGCCGGTCGTCGCGGCCGGGCTGCTCGCCGGGCTGGTGATCACCGGCACGCTGCTGCTGACCCGGCCCGAGGACGAGACGCCGGCCGAGCGGCTCGCGGCCCCGGCGACCGTCCCGGCGTCGGCCGCCGCCCCGGCCAGTGTGGAGCCGACCGAGTCGCCCACGCCCGAGTCGCCCACGCCCGAGCCGCCCTCGCCACCGCCGGCCACGACCGTCCCGCCCCCGATCACCACGGCGCGGTTCGTGCTGACCAGCGGCGTCACCGAGCTCGACGTCCGGGCCGCCGATCTCGGCGGCGACGCCTTCCAGGTCACCACCCCGAAGGACTCCGGGCTCGACGTGAACGCCGACTTCGAGAACGGCGTGCTCTCGGTGAGCGCGAAACCCGACGGCCGGAAGAACGGCAGCGGCAAGGTCGACGTCCGCCTCAGCAAGGACGTCGTGTGGCGGCTGCGGATGGGCGCCGGGGTGCGGACCGCGTCGTTCGACATGTCCGGCGGCACGGTCAGCGACATCGACCTGATCGGCGGCGCCCGGACCATCGACATCGAGCTGGGCCGCCTCGACCGTACGCTGCCGATCCTGATGGCCGGTGGGGTGCAGAAGTGGCGGATCCGCACGGCCGGGAAGGTGCCGGTACGGGTGGCCCTGAGCAGCGGCGCGGGCGGCGTCACCCTCTACGGCAACGAGAAGGGCGGGGTGAGCGCCGGCGTCTCGGTCGGCCGCGGCGACCTGGACGACGAGCCGGGGCTCGACATCGACGCCGAGGCCGGCATGGGCTCGCTGGACATCTCCCGCGACTGACCGGCGCGCTCCCTGCCGATCAGAGGACGGTGCGGCCGGCGCTGCGCGGGTCGGTGACGCGGCGGGCCGCGTACACCTCTCCGGCGCGGGCGGTGGCGCGCCACGCCGGGGCCTTGTGCAGGGCCACGTCCAGGGCCGGATCGGTACGGTCGAGGTCCACGCAGATGACGTCGCTCCCGCCGGCGCGGGCGTGGCGCAGCGGGTGCCCGTGCGGCCCGATCACGGCCGACGGGGTGACGTGCGCGCACTGGGCGGGCAGGGCGATGCTCACCCAGTACCCGTGCATCGCGGCGTGCGCGCGGACGATCGTCTCGAAGACCGGGTCCTCCGAGTAGGTGGAGAACAGCACACAGTCGACCCCGGCGGCCCGCTGCTCGATCCACAGCTCGGGGAAGTTGACCTCGATGCAGATCAGGCAGCCGAAGCGGAACCCGTCCACCTCGAACGCGCACACGTGGTCGCCGGGGGTGTAGAGGCCGGTGACCTCCGCGTACGACAGCAGCCGTTTGTCGTAACGATCGACCGGCTCACCGCGGTCGTCGATCACCCACAGCGAGTTGTGCGGCCGGTGCCCGCCGGTCAGCCGGTGGTTGCCGCCGACGGCCACCCACACGCCGAGCTCCGCGGCGAGCGCCGCCGTCCGGTGCAGCGCCTCGGTCACCGGCGCCCAGTCGATGTCCCAGCCGGTGTAGTACG
The DNA here is from genome assembly GCF_900113015.1 of Actinoplanes philippinensis. GTDB lineage: Bacteria > Actinomycetota > Actinomycetes > Mycobacteriales > Micromonosporaceae > Actinoplanes > Actinoplanes philippinensis. The sequence continues at coordinate 150,191 of NZ_FONV01000019.1, read as the reverse complement.
GCTTGTCGGCGCCCGCGTACCCGGACAGGGCGCCCTCGGCGAAGTGCACCAGCCGGGCCCCCTGATCGGCCGCGGACCGCATCGCGTCGTGGATCGCCGCGCCGTTCGTGGCCGGGTCGGTGGTGATCGCGGTCTGGGCCACCGCGATGCGGATCGTGTCGGTCATGCCCCACCCCACCATGTGCCCTAGGTTGACCACCATGACGGTCATCGGGTTGGTCGGCGCCGGCCACATGGGCTCCGGGCTGGGCTGGGCGCTGCGGGAGGGCGGCCATGACGTGGTCACGTCGCTGGCGGGTCGCTCGCAGCGGACGGCGCGGCTCGTGGCGGAAGCCGGATTGCGCCCGCTCCCGCACCTGGCCGGCGTGCTGGCCGAGGCGGAGGTGATCCTGGTCGTCACGCCACCGGGCGCGGCGCTCGACGCGGCCCGCGACATCGCCGCGCTGGCCGGGCCACGGACCGCCGGCCGCCTGGTGGTGGACATGAACGCGGTCGCCCCCGAGACCGCCACCGCCGCCGCAGACCTGGTCACCGCGGCGGGCTTCGGCTTCGTGGACGGGTCGATCTCCGGGCCGCCGCCCACGGTCCGGCCCGGCGCGCGCCTCTACCTGTCCGGTCCGCGGGCCGCCGAGGTGGCGGCGCTGCGGTGGACACACGCCCGACCGGTGGTGGTGGGTGACCGGGTGGGCGCGGCGAGCGCGGTGAAGATGTCGACGGCCTCGGTCTACAAGGGTCTGATGGGCCTGATGACGCAGGCGGTCCGCGCGGCGGCGGCGCACGACGTGCTGGAGCCGGTGATGGCCGACCTCGGCGAGGACTTCGGCACGCCGTACGAGATGGCGCTCGCCGCGGCCAAGGCCCACCGGTATGTCGCGGAGATGCGCGAGATCGCCCGGTCGCAGGCGGCGGCCGGGCTGACGCCGTCGTTGTTCGAGGCGTTCGCCGAGGTGTGGACCGACGTGGCCGGGCGCCCGCTGGCCGGCGGCGACCCGGAGACGGTGTCCCGGGAGATCACGGCCCGCGGGGTGGCCGACGGCCTGGACGGCTGAGACCGGGCTATCGTGCAGCTGTGGACATCGATCGTCATCTGGACTGGGCGGGCTGCCACAACGTTCGTGACCTGGGTGGACTGCCCACCGTCGACGGCCGGCTCACCCGGCGCGGGTCGGTGGTGCGGGCGGACAGCCTGGACCGGCTGACCGCGGACGGGTGGGCGGCGCTGCACGCCTACGGGGTGCGTACGGTGGTGGACCTGCGGGAGGACGACGAGCGCGCCGAGTCGGTGTCCCGGCCGGACGGGATCACCGTGGTGCCGGTGGCGCTGGACGACAACGACGACACCGCGTACTGGTATGACCTGATCGACGACGACGCGGACGGCACTCCGCTCTACTACCGCTCGTTCCTGGAGCACAAGGCCGACCGCTGTGTGGCCGCGCTGACCGCGGTGGCCCGGGCCGCGCCGGGCGGTGTGGTGGTGCACTGCGGGATCGGGCGGGACCGTACCGGGTTGATCGCGCTGTTGCTGCTGGCCCTGGCCGGGGTGCGGCCGGAGGCGATCGCCGCCGACTACGCGCTGAGCGAGGCCCGGCTGCGGGCGTATTTCGAGGACGACCGGGAGCCGGTGGCCGAGCGCCTGGCCGAGCACGGCACCACCATCGCGGAGGTGATCCACGCGCTGCTCGACGGATTCGACACCGGGTCGGGTCTCGCGCTGACTCCGGCGGACCGTGCGGCGATCCGGGCACGTCTGCTGGGTGACTGACGGTTGAGCCGCCGTCGCACGGGTATGGACAGAGACGTACATCCGTGATGTGGAGGTGTCCGATGGCTTTCGATGACAAGGTCGACAACAAGGCCGAGGAGATCGGCGGCAAGGTCAAGGAGGGCGTCGGCAAGGCGACCGACGACGAGCGCCTGGAGGCCGAGGGCAAGGCCGATCAGAAGGCGTCGAACCTCAAGCAGGCCGGTGAGAAGATCAAGGACGTCTTCAAGTCCTGACCTGGTCACCGCAGGCCCGGACCGCCGCGGCGGTCCGGGCCTCGCGCTGTCAGCAGAGCACGCTGGTACGGCCGGACGACTGCCCCCACACGCAGGTGTCGTGCACGCCGCCGGCCCGGGTGCGCAGGGTCGCCGCGTCGCCGGTGTTGTTCCACACGTAACTGCCGGAGTTCCAGTACCGGTGGGTGGCCGTGTCGGTGCCCCGGCCGGTGTGCAGGTAGACGACGCCGCCCCGGCCGGCGATCGTGACGTCCCGGAAGGTGTAGCTCCGGAACGCGTCGGCGATCCGCCAGCCGTTCAGGTCCACGGCGGCCGGACCGGTGTTGACCAGGGCGATCCATTCGGCGTTGAGACTCCCGTTGGAGCGGTCGTCCCGGCCCGGCGAGTCGTACTGGACGCTCTGGAACCGCAGAGCCGGGGCGGCGTGGGCGGGCGCGGCCACGGACAGTACGGACCCGAGGGCGACGGTGACGACCCCGGGCAGTGTGCGAAGCATGCGATCTCCTGTCGGACTCTGTACGGGAAAGCCGCATTATTCCGTTTCGACCTGTAAATCCAATCGGAAATGGTCACCCGTCACCCTTTCGTGTTCCCGTCACTCCCCTGCCAGGCCTCCGTTCCTGCAGCTCATTGGCAGTTACCGGGTTGTCGCACCGCTAGGGGTGGGCGTAGGCTGTCCGGGTGGCCGAGCACGAGCATCACCACCCGCACCGGCACGGTCTGCGGCACCTGCTGCGACCGCACTCGCACGACACCGCCGACAAGGTCGACAGCGCGCTGGAGGCTTCCCGCGAGGGTCTGCGGGCGCTGTGGATCTCCCTGGCCGGGCTCGGCCTGACCGCCGCCGTGCAGGCCGTCATCGTGGCGATGTCCGGTTCGGTGGCGCTGCTCGGCGACACCGTGCACAACGTGGCCGACGCGCTCACCGCCGTGCCGCTGGGCATCGCGTTCTGGCTGGGCCGGCGGGCCGCGACCCGGGCGTACACCTATGGGTTCGGCCGCGCCGAGGACCTGGCCGGTGTCGTGATCGTCGCGGTGATCGCCGCCTCCGCCGTCGTCTCGGCGTGGTTCGCCACCGAGCGGCTGCTGCATCCGCGGGCCGTCGACCATCTGCCGTGGGTGCTGGCGGCCGGGGTGGCCGGGTTCGCCGGCAACGAGATCGTCGCCCGCTACCGGATCACGGTGGGCCGGCGGATCGGCTCGGCGGCCCTGGTCGCCGACGGGCTGCACGCGCGGACCGACGGGTTCACCTCGCTGGCCGTGGTGGCCGCCGCGGGCGGCGCCTGGCTGGGCTGGGGCTGGGCCGACCCGGTGGTGGGCATCGCGATCACGGTGGCGATCCTGTTCGTGCTGCGCGACGCGGGCCGGCAGGTCTACCACCGGCTGATGGACCGGGTCGATCCCGGCCTGGTCGACCACGCCGAGCAGCACCTGCGCGAGATCGACGGGGTGCGTGACGTGTCCGGTCTGCGGCTGCGCTGGATCGGCCACAGCCTGCACGCCGAGGCCGGCATCGTGGTCGACGCCGGGCTCACGCTGCTGGCCGCGCACGAGATCGCCGCCGACGCCGAGCACCAGCTCACCCACCACGTGCCGCGCCTGTCCTCGGCCGTCGTGCACGTCGACCCGGACAGCCATCCCGGCGACTCCCACCACCAGCGCCTGTCCCACGAGCGTCGTCACCGGTCGCCGGGGGTGACGACGTCCGGATAGGGCCCACGCGCGACGGCCGCCGAGGGCTACTCTGCCTCGCATGCCGCTCCCCTCTGATCTGCAGTCGCGTCTGGACGATCCCGCCTTCTGGGCCGCCTATCTCTTCCGGACCGACGACGACGTCGATGACTTCGACGACGACGACGAGCCCGGCTCGATCGTCGTGGAGTTCCCGGTCGGCGGCGGATACGCGCTGGTCCTCGACATCGACGGCTGTTTCGACATGGTCGACCTGGGCCTGCGCGTCCCGGGTGAGCGGGAGATCCTGGAGATCGGGTGGGACGACCAGGCCCACTGGCATCCGGACACGCTGCGCTGGGCCGAGCTGGAGCTGATCGGCCGCGCCGCCGCCGTCCTGGACCCGTCGCTCGCCCATCCCGGCCCGGTCCTGGCCCTGGCCGGCCGGTTCGTGGTCCTGGACGCCCACGACGACATCGCGGCGATCACCCCGGTGATGGCCGCGGCGTTCGGTCCGCCGCCGCCCGGAGCGCAGTGGTGGCCCACGGCGGACGGCTGGCTGCGCAAGGCCGACGGGCGCGGCAACGGCATCACCTGGCAGCGGGACGAGAACGGGGACTGGGCCGTCGACCAGCCCGACGCCGCCGTCGTCGACCGCGACCTCCACAGCGTCCGCCGGCCGGGCAGCAAGTTCCCGTTCGCCGCCTGGCGGGCCCTGCTGGCGGCCGCCGAGGTCACCGCCGGGAGGCCGGCGTGAGGCTCCGGCATCTCGGCCTGCCCGTGCGTGATCACGAGCGCAGCCTGGCCTTCTACACGCGGTGGTTCGGCTTCGACCCGGCGACCGCCACGACGTACCCCGACGGCACCGTGATCGTGCGCGACGCCGACCGTTTCGACCTGGCCCTGCACCCGGTCACGCAGACCGGCCCGGCGCCGGAGTTCCTGCACTTCGGGTTCGCCGCGCCGAGCGCCGAGGCCGTCCGTGACCTGCACGGACGCCTGCTCGCCGACGGCGTCGAGGTGATCGAGTTCGACGAGGAGCCGGACCTGGTCTCGTTCAAGTGCCTCGACCCGGACGGGTGGCGCGTGGAGGTCTACTGGGAGCCGTGATCTCCGGCCGGTAGCCTTCGCGGGCGGGAGCCACGGCTCCGGCGAGCGAAAGGAACCATCGATGAACGACCACGTCCCCGGCCCCGGTCCGGCCGGCACCGTCTACGGCAGCAGCCGGCCGGACCGCCTGTCCCGGGCGCTGACGATCGGCGTCGGCGCGGGAGCGGTGGCCGTCCTCGTGCTCGGCTACGCGGCGTGGACCAGCACCGGCGGCGGCGACGAGAAACCGGCCGCCGCGGCGACATCGGCCACGGCCACGGCCACGACACCGGCCGCGGAGAGCCCGTCGCCGGCCGCGACCCCGGAGCTGGCCGCCGGGGCGTGGCTGCTGTCGCCGCTCGGTGACGAGGACACCTACCTCACCGCGAACGGGGAGTACGCGAAGATGTCACCGGCCGACCCGGCCACACTGACCGTGAGCGCCGGCCTGGCCGACGACACCTGCTTCTCGTTCCGCCTCGAGGACGGCCGCTACCTGCGCCACTTCGACTACCGGCTGCGGTTCGACGCCTCCGACGACTCGGAGCTGTTCCGGAACGACGCCACGTTCTGCCGGGAGGCCGGCACCGATCCCGGCGCCGTGCGGCTGCGCTCCAAGAACTATCCGGAGTTCCTGCTGCACCGGCGTGACGACGACTCCCTCTACATCGACAAGGAGTCGGGCACGTCCTTCATGGTGCAGGTGCCGTCCTGAGCACCCCGGGCTGGCTGCCGGAGCGGGTGGCCGCCGCCGAGCGTGAGCTGGGCGGCACCTTCGACCTGACAGCGTGCGTGCAGGAGCCGATCCATCTGCTGGGCGGCGTTCAGTCGTACGGCGCTCTGATCGCGATCCGAGCCGGGACGATCACGGTGACCAGCGAGAACGCCGAACAGATGCTGGGGGTGGCCGGCCTGTCCGGCGCGCCGGCGACCCGCCTGGTGGACGCGGCGCAGCTGGCCGCGCTGGAGGGCCTGGCCGACGCGGACACCGGGCAGACCGCGATGATGCCGGTGACCACCACCCCCGAGGCGGGCGCGGAGCGGTTCGACGTGACGGTGCACCGGTCCGACGGGATGCTGGTGCTGGAGTTCGAGCCGGCCGGCGCGGCCCGCGACTTCCCGGCGATCTACACCCCGATCCGGCAGGCGCTGATGCGCCTGCAGATGGCGGGCACGGTGGTCGAGGCGTGCCGGGCCGCGGTGCGTGAGGTGCGGGCGATCACCGGGTACGACCGGGTGGTCGCCTACCGGTTCGAGTCTCTGGACGGCCCGGGCGAGGTGATCGCCGAGGACGTGACCGGCGACTGGGAGCCGTGGCTGGGCCTGTGGTTCCCGGCGACCGACATCCCGCCGCAGGCCCGCCGTCTCTACGAGCGCAACTGGATCCGGGTGATCGCCGACGTCGACGACGCGACGGCCCGGCTGTCCGATCCGCTGGACCTGTCGATGTCGGTGCTGCGCACGGTGTCGCCGTTCCACCTGGAGTACCTGCGCAACATCGGCGTACGGTCGTCGATGTCGGTGTCGCTGCTGTCCGGCGGCCGGCTGTGGGGGCTGATCGCCTGCCACGGCAGTGCCGTCACCACGCTGGGCCCGCAGGTCCGGGCGGCGTGCGAGTTCTTCGGGGTGGCGCTGTCGCTGCACCTGGCGGCGCTGCGCGAGCGGGACGAGGCCGCGGCCCGGGACCGTTCGCGGACGCTGATCGCCCGCCTGCTGGAGAACGCGTCGGCCGGTCCGGTCCAGGCGTGGCCACTGGACCCGGACGGCATGGCCGGCGTGATCGTCTGCGACGCGGTGCTGATCCGTGCCGAGGGCCGCATCTCGGTGCACGGCACCGACCCGGGGCCCGGTGTGGTGGACGCGCTGCTGGCGGCGTTGCCGGCGCCACGGCCCGGGACGTTGTGGCACAGCGACCGGCTGGGTGAGGATCTGCCCGAACTGGCCGGCCTGTCCCCGGCCCTGGCCGGCGCGCTGGCCCTGACGTCCGGCGCGGACGGGGACCTGATCGTGTGGCTGCGCGGGGAGCGTACGGTGTCGCGGCGCTGGGCGACCGACCCGGACGAGCCGGTGCGGCTGGGCCCGCACGGCCGCCGCCTGACGCCCCGCGGGTCGACAGCCGTCTACCTGGCGTCGGTGCGCGGGCGGAGCCTGCCGTGGACGGCGAACGATCTGGCGATGGCGGTCGAACTGGGCCGGGCCGTGGTCGGGATCGCGGTGGCACACGCCCGCCGGGTGTCCGAGCTGAACGTGGAGCTGACCCGCAGCAACGTGGACCTGGACTCGTTCGCGCACGCGGCCGCCCACGATCTGAAGGAGCCGCTGCGCGGGATCGCGAACACGGCCACCTTCATCACCGAGGACGCCGGGGACCGGCTGGACGAGGTGACGGCCCGGCGGCTGGCGTCGATCCAGCGGCTGGCGGCACGGATGGACGAGCTGCTCAACGCGCTGCTGTACTACTCGCGGCTGGGGCGTACCGAGCTGGACCGGCAGCCGCTCGATCTGCGGGAGGCGGTGGCCCGGGCGATGGAGGTGGCCGGGCCGCGGCTGCGGGAGGCCGGGGTGTCGGTGGCGATGCCCGATCCGGGGTCGACCGTCACCGCCGACCCGGTGCTGCTCGACCAGGTGCTGGTGAACCTGCTGGTGAACGCCGCGAAATACGCCCGCCCGGACGAGCCGCCCCTGGTGTCGGTGACCGGCGGGCCGGAGCTGGTGGTCCGGGACAACGGCATCGGCATGCCACCACACCTGCGCGAGCAGGCGTTCCAGCTGTTCCGGCGGCTGCATCCGGCGACCGCGGGGTATGACGGGTCGGGCGCCGGCCTGGCGATCGTGCGCCGCATCGTGGAGCGGCACGGCGGTCAGGTCTGGGCGGAGGAGTCCCCCGGCGGCGGCACCACCATCCGGGCCACGTTCCCCGACCGGGACCGCGACCTCCAGTAGTCGAGGGTCTGGCTGAGCACGCTCTGGAAGAGGGCGAAGTTCAGCGGCTTGTACACGTAGCTGTCGGCGCCGGCGGCGTGGCAGGCGTCGGCCTCGGCCTGGTCCTCCGACGACGTGAAGACGACCAGCCGCACCTCGTCGAGCTCGGGCCGGGCCCGGACCGCGCGGACCACGTCGAGGCCGCTCTCGCCCGGCATGTTGAGGTCGAGCAGCATCAGCCACGGCCGTTCCCGGCCCGGCTCGGTCAGCCCGGCCAGCACGTCGGCGCCGGACCGGAAGAACTCGCGTCGCAGCGCCGGGTGCGACCGGCCGATGGCCCGTTCGATCGCCTCCACGTCCTCGTCGCTGTCCTCGACCACGAAGATCAGATTGCTCATCGGAGCTGTTCCTTCCCGGCGCGGATGGCCAACACCGCGATGTCGTCGGTGCGTGACCCGCCGAAGGCGGCTGAGGCGGTGCTCAGTTCGTGGACCAGCTCGTCCAGGGGGCGGCCGCGGAGCCGGTCGAGGGTCTCGCCGAGGGCGTCGTCCTCGAACATGACGCCGTCCGGGCCGCGGCTCTCGGTCAACCCGTCGGTGAAGATGATCAGGGTGTCGCCCGGGGCCAGGAACAGCTCCGACTCGCTGATCCGCGGTTCACCGAGGACGCCGAGGATGGCGCCGCCGCCGTGACCGCGTTCCGGTCCGCTCGCGTGCCGCAGCACCACCGGGGCGGGATGCCCGGCCGACACCCACTCGACCGCGACACCGCCGGCGACGGACCGCAGCCGGGCCACGCCCGCGGTGACGAACCGCCACGAGCCGTCCAGGCGCAGGCGGGCGTTGAGCCTGGCCATGGCCCGTTGCGGGGTGTGGCCCTCCTGGAGCAGCGCGGCCAGCGTGTGCCGTGCCATCCCGGTCAGCGCCGCGGCGTCCACGCCACGGCCGCAGACGTCGCCGATCAGCGCGGCGACCGTGCCGTCCGGGCCGGTCACCACGTCGTAGAAGTCGCCGCCCACCTCCAGGATCCGGTCGCCGACCAGGTAGGCGGCGGCGAACTCCAGCCCCTCGACGGCCGGCAGCCGGGTGGGCAGCAGGTGCTGCTGCATGGTCACGACGTCCTGGCTGCGCCGCTCGTAGCGGGTGCCGTTGTCGATGGCCAGCGCCGCCCGCGACGCGAGGTCGCGCAGGAACGACGACGGCGGGATGGCGCTCGCCTCCCGGTCGAAGAGGAAGACCAGCGCGCCGACGACCTCGCCGCGGGCGTGCAGCGGCTGCAGGTCGACGGCCCGGGTGGACAGCAGCGCGGTGTCCACGTCCGGAAGCGGCCCGCCCAGGACGGCCCGGCCGACCAGATGATCGAGGTGGGCGACCACGGCCGGGTCGCCGAGCAGCGTGGCCAGCCGCCGCATGTCGACGTGCACCGAGCTGCGCAGCACCGGCCGGCCGTCCTCGATGACGAAGACCAGGCAGCCCTCGGCGATCGCCGGCACCGCCATCCGCGGCACCCGCTGCATCGTCTGGGTGGTGTCGAGGACCGCATCCATCTGCAGCGACGCCTCGGCCAGCAGCGCGTCGCGGGTCTGCTGGGCGTGCTCGGCGCGGCGCTGGCCGAGCCGGCGGATCGCCTCCCGGGTCACCTCGATCACCTGCCCGAGGCAGGCCTGCACGACCGGCACGTCGGCGGTCTCGTCGACGGCTACCAGGATCGTGCCGGCGGCCTCCCCGGGCAGGTCGAAACGGTCCCGGAGCATGCCGGCGAAGCCGAGGGCGGACAACTCCTCGGGGGTACGCCCGGAGGCCGCCGCCCGTGCCAGGTCCCGGTTCGCGCCCTCGAGCGGCACCCCGGTCCACCGATACTCCAGGATGCTGCCGTCGTCGGGGGCGTGCCGCAGCCCCCAGACCGCGACCACCCCGGGCAGCGCCTGCAGCGGCGGCAGGATCAGCTGGGCCAGCTCGTCGCGGGCACTGATCCGCCCGACGGAGGTCCACATCCGGTGCAGCGTCGCCGCCCACCCCAGATCCGGATCCCCCACCGCGGGTCCCCCTCCTCGCCGCCGCCGACCACGCCCCGGCTATATATCGCCGGAGCGTGATCAGCCTAAACGGCGGCGGTCAGGCCCCGGTGCACAGGAGCCGGGCGGCGGCCCAGTCGCCGTGGTCGGCGCCGTTGCCGTCACCGGCGTCGGTGACCCGCAGCTCCAGGCTGCTGCCACCGGTCACGTCGGCCTCGACGGGCTGGGCCGACGCCGATCCGGTGAGCCTCCCGGACGACGCCTTCAGCGTGCCGTCGACCCACACCTCGAAGGCGACCGAGCCGGAGTCGCCCATCTCGTCGTCCACCCCGACGTCGGCGCGGAACGTGGTGCAGCCGCGCCCGGCCAGGTCGACCACCACCCGGGAGGCCGCGTGGGCGCCCAGGCCCTTGTCGTGGACGACACCGCCGAGGGTGAGCGGGCGGCCGTCGCCGGCGGGCTGCTCGGCGTTGCTGCGGTCGCGTTCGACCGGGCCCCAGCCGTTCGACGACTCCACGAACGGCAGGTCGCTGACCCAGGAGGATCCGGCGGGCAGCGGGGTACGGACGACCGCCTCGGCCGCCACCGTGCTGCGGAACCCGTTGGACGAGGTGACCGACGCGGTGACCGGGTGCCGGCCCCAGTCGGTGCCCGCCGGGACGGTGACCTGGAACGACGCCGTCTCCGGGGCGCCCGCGGCGACCTCGCCGAGCGACACCGACGACGGGGTGACCTGCCAGCCGTCCGGCACGTCCAGGGTGGCGGTCACGTCCCGCAGCGGCGCGGCACACCGGGCGTCGACCCGTACCGTCGCGGTGGTGGTGTCCGCGGTGAGGGTGACGTCGGGCGGGCAGGGAGCGGCCGCCGTCGGTGAGGGCAGGCGGCCGTCGTCGAGGGGCCGCAGCACCAGCGAGTAGTCGTAGGCCGCGGTCGGTGACAGCCGGTAGGGGGCGAGGACCGAGTTCGGGGTCTCCCCCATGCCGGTCTCGCCGGTGGCCGCGTGCAGCGTCACCCAGCCGTTGTTGCGGACGAACGGCAGCTGGTGGGCGTACTCGGCCCGGTCGAGATCGTCGTGACGGGTCACGCTGACATCGAGGTCCGCACCGGCCTGGCTGCCGACGAGCAGGCCCGCGCGGTGACCGTCGGTGAGGGCGGCCCAGCGGGTGCCGGTGTGGTTGCCGTTGGCCTGCGGACGGGCGTAGGGCACGTACTCGTCGTCGACGGTGCTGCGCCACACACCGACCGTGGCGGCGCTGACCCGGTCGTTGTACGTCTCGTGCGGGCCGGTCCCGTACCAGGTGAAGTCGTCGAGCGACGCCGGCGCCTTGATCTTGACGCCGACCCGGGGCAGGTAGGGCAGCGCGCCCGCCCGGCTGCCACGGGCCTGCACCCGATGGTCGAGGGTGATCGTGCCGTTGCCGTCGATGCGGTAGCGCAGGGTCTGGCCGACGGCGAAGACGCTCGACAACCCGGGCGCGGCCGCGGTGCTGCGGACCGTGACGACCACCTGGTCGCCGTCGGCCGTCGCGGTGACGTCCTCGACGGTGGTGGCGAGCCGGTCGAGGCCGACCTCGTGCCAGAGGTTGCGGTCGGCGGTGCCCCAGCCGTACGTCTCGTTGCTGGTCGGCGGCCGGTACACGTCGAGTTCCGGGCCGGCCTCGAGCAGTTCCCGCCCGTCGGCGGCCAGCGAGGTGAGCGCGCCGTCGTCGAACCGGTAGCGCCAGCCCCGGCCACGCACGGTGATCGTGTCGCCGTCCTTCCTCAACTGTGGGGCGGTCCTCGCGGCGGCCGGCAGGATGCCGGGGACAACCCGGCCGCCGGCGGCGAACTGCTCCCGGGCGACCACCCAGCCGCGTCTGGCCCACGGCAGGTCCCGGACCGTCGCCGCGGACACGGTCAGCCACCGCTCCCGGTCGTACGGGTTGGCCGGCGCCGCCCCGAGGTCGAGGTCGGCGCTCTGTCCCGGCGCCAGCGTCACGTCCCGGGTTCCGCCCCGCAGCCGCCGGTCGATCTCGGTCAGCTCCCACGTCAGGCGCAGGCGCTGGGTTCCGGCCGGCTGCTCGTTGAGCACGCGGACCTTCCCGGCGGCGACGTCGACGGCGGTGATCCGGACCGGTGAGTGCGCCCAGGCCACCTCCTCGGTCTCCGGCTGGAGCGTCCGGTCGGAGCGGACCATGCCGTCGGTGCCGGAGAGGCTCAGGCCGAGGCTGAGGAAGTCGCCGCGCCGCTGGGACGTGTCGAAGTCCAGGGCGAGGACCGGATCGGGGCCGGCGCCGTAGACGCGCACGTCGTCGATGAGGCCGCGCCCGGTGCGTACCCGCAGATCGTCCTGCTGGGTCTCGGCGTTGCGGCCGATGTTGACCTCGTACAGGCCGGGGTCGATCGGCCCGGTCCGGGCGGTCGTCGCGACCGTCGTGCCGTCGATCTCCAGCCGCAGCCGGGCGCCGTCGTAGACGCCGGTGACCCGGTGCCACTGCCCGTACCAGCCGGCCGGCACGTCGGCCGCGGCGTACACGTCGTTCACCCCGAATTCGAGGGTGTCCTGGTCGCGCATCTGCAGCGCGTACGCCCGGCCCTTCGTGACGATCGGGAAGCTGCCCGCCCACGGCCCCGGTTTCACCCAGGCGTCCAGGGTGACCTTCTCGGTGAGGTCGAGCCGGCGGTCGCGGAAGACGTCGACGAAGTCGTCGAGGCTGGACAGGCTGACCGCCCGGCCCCGGTGGCCCGCCACGAACGTGGGCTTGCCGACCAGGAAGGCCTGGATGCGGTTCGCCGACGAGTCGGGGGTCAGGATCAGCGGCTGACGCAGGTCCTGCTCGGCCCAGTCCCAGACGAAACCGCCCTGCATCGACGGCTCGCGGCGGGCGATCGCCCAGAACTCGTCGAAGTTGCCCAGGCCGTTGCCCATCGCGTGGGCGTACTCCCCCATGATGATCGGTTTCGTCCCGGTCCTCGCCTTGGTCTCCACCGAGGCGGGCGTCGGGTAGCGGGGGCCGCTGACGTCGGCGAACGGGGCGTCGCCGTCCGGCGAGTTCGACTGATGGTAGAGCGGGCGGGTCGGCTCGTTGGCGTCGGCCCACTGCGCCATCGCGTGGTGGGCGGTGCCGAGGCCGGCCTCGTTGCCGGTGTCCCAGAGCAGCACGCTCGGGTGGTTCTTGTCGCGGGCGATCATCGCCTGGAAGCGGTCGGCGAACGCGGCCTGCCACTCCGGTTTCGAGGCGAGGCAGACGCTCGGGCAGTTCTCCCGCGAGTGGGTCTCGATGTCGACCTCGTCGTTGATCCACAGCCCGTAGCGGTTCGCGAGGTCGTAGAGGTACGGGTCGGACGGGTAGTGCGAGGTGCGGACCGCGTTGACGTGCAGCCGCTTCATCAGGAGGACGTCCTCGCGCTGCGCCGCCCGGGTCACGTGCCGGCCGGTGTCCGGGTCGGTCTCCGCCCGGTTCACGCCCTTGACCAGGATGCGCTCACCGTTGACGAGCAGCTGCCGGTCGCGGATCTCGATCTCCCGGAACCCGACCGCCTGCGCGGTGACATGCGCCGCCCGCCCGTCCGGCCGCAGCAGCTCGAGGGCGAGCGTGTAGAGGTTCGGGTCCTCGGCGGACCACTGCGCCGGGGCGGCGACCCGAGTGCTCAGGGTGACCCGGTCCTGGTCCGCCGGCCGGGTCACGGTGGCGACGGTCCGCCCGGCGGCGTCCCGCAGCGTGCCGCGCACCGTCCAGCCCTCGTGGGCGGCGCCGGCCAGGTCCACCCGGGCGCTCAGCGTGGCGTCCCGGAAGTCAGGATCAAAATCGGTCGTGATGTACGCGTCGCGAAGGCGCACCTGCTCGGTCCGGTAGAGCGTGACGTCGCGGAAGATGCCGCTGTACCGCCACTGGTCGTAGTCCTCCAGGTAGGCGCCGGCGCCCCAGCGGTGCACCTGCACGGCGAGGGTGTTGCGGCCCGGCTTGAGCAGCGCGGTCACGTCGAACTCGGCCGGGGTGTAGCCGCCCTGGTCGTACCCCGCATAGACGCCGTTGACCCAGACGAAGTAGCCACTGGTCACGCCCTCGAAGCGGAGGAACTCGCGGCCACCGGACCAGTTCCGCGGCACGTCGAAGGTGCGCAGGTAGGCGCCGGTCGGGTTGACGTCCTTCGGCACCGAGGGCGGGCTGTCCGGCCAGATCTCCTCGGGGATGTTGCGGAACATCGGGTGGTCGGCGAAGTCGGACTGCCAGGTGTGCGGCACCGTCACGGCCGGCCAGCCGGAGCTGTCGAACCCGTCCGCGGCGAACCCGGCCGGGACGTCGTCGGGCCGGTCGAAGAGCCGCATCCGCCAGCCGCCGTTGAGGCTTGTCACGTACGGCGAGCGGGCGCTGTGGTCGGTGACGTCGCGGACGGCCGTCGCCACGTCACCGTAGGGGCGCAGATCGGTGTGCGGGGCCTCCTGGCCCTCGCCGGTCATCTGCGGATCCTCCAGGTACCGGTAGACGTCGGCCGGGCTCTGTGGGCCGGTCGCCGCCTGCGCGGCTCCGGCCGGAACCGTGAGAAACCCGAGTAGAACCGCCACGATCGCACCCACGACCCGCCACATTCCGGCTCCCTCCGACGCACGGCGATCAGATCTGCAACATGTTCGACCAGAACTGAACATGTTCGAAGCGATGGCGACGTTACAACAGAGTTACCGAACATGGAACCGGGTCGATGCGCTGGACGGTCAGCGGCGGCGGTGGCTGCCCCGGCTGCGCCGGTTGCGCCGGCGGCTGGCGATCAGAAACACCACGAAGCCGACGGCCAGCGCCGGAATCGTCACCAGGACCACCGGCGAGAATCCGGCGACGGCCGACGTCGGGGTCTGTGGCGTGGCCCGTACCGGCGACGACGGGGCGCGACCGGCCTTCGACGGCGGCGCCGCGGCCACCACGTCGTCCTTGATCACCGAGCGGACCCAGGGAGCGACCGCGTCGACCCGGGTGGCGATGTCCGGGCCGCTGTGCGGGCACTCCGGGCCGCGGCTCACCACGCCGATCAGCACCGCCCCGCCGGAGCCCTCGGTGAAGTACGGCCCGCCGGAGTCCCGCTCGCACGGGCTCGTGGTGGCCCGCGGCGCCACCCCGGACACGCCCATCTCGGTGTCGTCCACCGAGGTGACCTCGAATCGGCCGGTCCGCAGCCGGTCGGGGGTCTGCGTGGAACCAGGGCTCGTCAGGCCGTACCCCACGAGCCTCACCTTCTGCCCCTCGACCGGCTTCCGGCCGGCGAGCGTGAGCGGGCTGATGCCGGTGATCGCCTTGTCCAGCCGGATGAGCGCGACGTCGGCCTCGCCGTGCTGGACCACCTGGGCGACGTCGGCGATGAACCCGTCCTTGCCGGTCAGGTCGGCCCGCCCGACGGTCGCGAACGTCTGCTCCGCCACGGTGTGTGACACGCGATTGCCGTCGAGGTCATGGAAACAGTGAGCCGCTGTGATCACCCAGTGTGGCGAGACGAGACCCCCCGTGCACGAGCTGTCACGCTTGCCGCCGTCCGCCGTGGGGATGCCGATCGTGGAGATCTTGACCGCGAACGGGTAGCGGCCGTCCGGCACCGCCTCGCCGTTGGCGATGCCGTACGCGGGCGACGGAGCCCCGGCCAGCCCCATGATCACGGCGGCCGCCCCGGCGAGAGTTCTCATCATCGTCTTCAACGGCTGTGGAGCGTAAACGAGCCGCGCAAGCCCCCGCATGCATGAACCTCCTCGAACGTCTTCCCGGCTAGACGGCCCCGACGGTCCGGAAGGTTGCATCACGCAGAGTGGTACGTGGCGTACCGGCCCGGCGTTCACCGCCGGGATAGGTTGGTCCGCATGGGAATCACCGACGACGATCTGACCCACCTGCGCCGCTGCGTCGACCTGGCCCGCGAGGCCGTCGCCGACGGTGACGAGCCGTTCGGATCGGTGCTGGTCGCGGCCGATGGCGAGGTCCTCTTCGAGGATCGCAACCGGGTCCGCAACGGCGACGCCACCCGGCATCCGGAGTTCGCGATCTCCCGGTGGGCGGCCACCCATCTGACCCCCGAGGAGCGGGCCGCCGCGACCGTGTACACGTCCGGTGAGCACTGCCCGATGTGTGCTGCAAGTCACGGCTGGGTCGGCCTCGGCCGGATCGTGTATGCGGCGTCGAGCGGCCAGCTGGTCGGCTGGCTCACCGAGTGGGAGGTGCCGCCCGGCCCGGTCGCGCCGCTGCCGATCGCCGCGGTGGTGCCCGGCGCCCGCGTCGACGGCCCGGCCCCGATCTTCGAGGCCGAGCTGCGTGACCTGCACCGGGTTCGTTTCCAGTAGCCGCCCCACGGCCCCCGGCGCGGGGTGATGATGGCTGGGGGTGAAACGTCATGAAAGGAATGGCATTCGCGCTGGTGACAGCACTTGCGGCGGCCGGGATCGCGGTCACCGGGCCGGCCGCGTGGGCCGACACCGCCTGCAGCGCACAGCGCGACATCGAGTTCGACACACCCGGGTTCAACACCGATTTCCGCGTCCGGCTGTGCATCTATCACGGCTCGCCGACCCGCGGGGCGTACGCGGGGGTGTCGTGGGAGCACGGCGGCGACGACACCCGTGACGGGCACCGTAAGTTCGACCTGCTGGCCGTCCACTTCGACCTGCGGCGGTACGGCCTGTCGCAGGCCGTCGGCGCGTGCGACCTGACCCGGCGGGTGAACACCGACGACAGCGCGCTGTTCACCTGCGAGGCCGTCTACCGGGAGTCGTCACGCACCGGCGGCTGGAGCACCACCGGTTACGTCGTCTACAACGTGGACCGTGACGGGGAGGGCGACAAACGCATCGACCTCACCGCGTCACCGGTCGTGGAGAACTGACCGCAGGAACGCGGCGGTCTCGTCGGCGGCCTGCGTTACATAGGGCTCGGCGTCGTACAGGTCGATGTGCCGGCCGGCGTCGAGCCAGTGCAGGCGCTTCGGGCCGGTCGCCTGCTCGTGCAGGGCCTCGGCCAGCTCCGGCGAGCAGTAGTCGTCCTTGCGCCCGTGCACCACGAGCAGCGGCGTCGCCGACAGCAGCGGCGCCGCACCCAGGGCGTCGAAGGTCATCAGCGCGTGCAGCGAGCCGTGCGTGACCCGGTTCTCCCAGTGCTCGGCCCTCGACCGGTCGGTGCCGTAGTACTCGTACGGCTCGTCGCCGCCCATCGCCGCGGGCGCCCCGCCCGGCGCCACCGCCGGAAGCTCCTCGTCCCAGCGCTCGATGAACGACGCCAGCGCCCGCCGGTACCCCTCCGGGTCCCCGGCGGCGAACCGGGCCGGGCTGTTGTAGGCGCCGGCGATCCCGGCGACCGCCCGCAGCCGCGGATCGGCGGCCGCGGCCCGGACCGCGTAGCCACCACCGAGACAGATCCCGACGACACCGATCCGGTCCGCGTCGACCGCCGGGTGCGCGGCCAGCACCCCCACCGCGGCCCGCAGGTCGGCGAGCTTGCCCTGGCTGTCCTCGTGCGCCCGCCGTCCGCCGCTCTGCCCGAAACCGCGGTGGTCGAACGCCAGAGTGGTGATGCCCCGCTCGTGCAGGCGTGCCGCGTACACCCCGGTCACCTGCTCCTTCACACCGGTGAACGGCCCGGTCAGCACGACCGCGGGAGCCCCGTCGCCGGCCACCCGCAGATCCCCGGCGAGGGTGAGGCCGTCGGCGTCGAACGTGATGTGTGTCAGCATGGCTGCGACGGTAGGCGTAACCCGCCACGGCGGGACAGAAGGCACTTCCAGGTGCCCTTGGGGAGGGCGACGATGGCGCTGGTCATTCCGGACGTGCTGGAGGAGAGCTGCGCCACCCGCCAGGCGCTGGAGCGGCTGGCCTCCAAGTGGCGGGTGCTGATCGTCTACGCGCTGCTGGCCGGGCCGCAACGGCACGCCGAGCTGCGCCGCCGGGTCGCCGGGATCACCCAGAAGGTGCTCACCGAGACGCTGCGCGACATGGAGGACGACGGCCTCGTGCTGCGGCGGGTCCTCAAACCGGACCCGCCGCAGCACGTCGAGTACTCCCTCACCGCCCTCGGCAAGACCTTGCAGGAGCCGCTGGCGGCGATCTGCGCGTGGGCCGCCGGGTCAGCGGACCGGCGGCAGCCCGGGGCTTCCGGGTAACCCGGTCAGACCCGGATAGGTCGACCCGCGCGCGACCACCGGCTCGTGCCCGTAGTGGCCGTAGATCTTGTCGTAGTAGTCCCGCTGATCGACGAGGTCCGGGTCGTATCCCGGGCCACCGGCGACATGGTCCTTCGACGACGACACGTACACCTCGTCCTCGGTCACCCGGACGATCGACTCGGCCGGGATGAACGACGACTGCGCCCCGAATCCGAGAACGCCGCCGTGCTCCACGCGCAGGAACCGCACGTGATTCGTACCGTTGTCGATCAGCAGATCCGCCACCGTGCCGATCTTCTCGCCACCGCTGTCGATCACCGACCGGCCCCGGACATCCAGGGCCGGGTCGGCGACCAGCTGATTGGTGTCGCTCAATGCCGTCAGCGTGCCGACAGGCTCTCCCATCACAGTCACCTCCCTAACCGGCGGGTTACCCCTTTTAAAGCCTTTCATTCCGGGTACGGGCTCCGCGTGCCGATTCCGCGAAAGAGGCGGTCAGTGGCCCCGGCGGTGTCGGATCCGGCCCCGCCCGTTCGCGGTACGGGTGAGAGGCGGGCCGGACCACGCCGCCGGAACCGACGAGACCCACGACGGCCAAGTACCTGATCACCTTCGACGACGGCGCGATGGACCACATCCCCGCCGACGAGCTGCCGGAGGTCGGCAAGGCCGCGTACGCGGTTTGCCGGGACGCGGCGGACGCCGGGGTGTTCGTCTTCGCCGGCGGCCTCGACCCCCAGCAGCCCACCATCGTGTCCCCCGACGGCCTGGTCACCGACGGCCCGTTCCCGGAGACCAAGGAGTTCATCGGCGGCTTGATGGTCGTCGACGTGCCGACCCGCGAGGAGGCGCTGACCTGGGCCACTCGCATCGCGGCCGCCTGCCGCTGCCCCCAGGAGGTCCGCCGCCTGGGCGACGGCGCGGCCACCGAGAGCACCTTCCGCTGAGGAACGGTCCCCGGCCGCCGGAGAGGTCAGTCCCCGATCGGGAACGGCAGGATGTCCACGCCGTCGGCGGGCAGGTGGCGGTGGTCGGGGACCGCCATCCCGTATCGCCGGCAGAGCTCGCGCACCGCCGCGCCGAAGCCCTCGGCGTCGTCGGTGATCTCGAAGAACTCGCCGTAGGTCAGGTCGATGACCAGGCAGGCCTGCGGCGGCTTCGCCGGATCCCAGTGGACCGTCGTCAGCCCGATCCGGCAGACCTCGTCCCACGACAGCTCGCTGACGGAGGTGTGGCCGGGGCTCACCAGGTTGCCGAAGACGGAATACCGGGGCTCGGTGACGTGCGTCAGGGTGACACCGTCCCCACCCACCTCGATGCGCTGCACCGGCGCATCCTACGCACCCGGCGCCGCGCCGTCCGCCGTGTCCGGCCAGGGCTCCTCGAGCCGCCCCTCCGCGATGGCCCGCCGGGACTCCCCGTCGTTGCGGTAGCGGAGCGGGATCACCGACAGCGGAAGGCGCCGGCCGGTGGACCGTGCCCTGGCCCGGACCGGGCGGACCAGGCGGCGGGGCCCGGGGCCGGTGGCGATCCAGTCGGTCAGGGGCACCTCCACGTCGCCGGACGGATGCGCTATCACCACCAGCACGTCCTCGACATCCATCCGCCCACGCTACCCCCGACCTTTGCTAGGGTCGGCGCGTCGTCGAGCGGCCAGCGGGGGTAGGCGTGGTTTCGCCGGAGAAGCAGTCGGCTCTCCCGCAGTTCATGATCTTGATCTATGAGCGCGAGGTGCCGGAGAGCGTGCGGGCGGCCTCGCCCACCGTGATCGAGGCGCACCTGCGGCTGCCGCGGCAGATCGCCGAGACGGGCGGGCGGATTCTTGCGGGCAACGCCATGCGCCCGGCGTCCACCGCGGTCTCGGTCCGGGACAACACGCTGACCGCGGGCTCGCTGGCCGAGGGCGCGCACAGTCTCGCCGGCTATTTCATCGTGGAGGCCTCCGACCTCGACCACGCCGTCTGGATCGGCCGGATGATCCCGGTCGCCGACGGCTGGGTCGAGGTCCGCCCGCTGCTCCTCGACTGAGCCGGGCCGCCTCACGACCGCAGCAGCCGCTCCACGGTGTCGGCCAGGTCCGGGACGGGACGACGGCCGTCGAGCTCGACGGTGGCGCCGCGCCGGAGCAGGGGCTCGACGGTCCGGACATAGCCGGTGATCTCGGCTCGCTGCTCCGGCGTACGGCCATAGGGGTTCGCCCGGCTGGCGACCCGCTCCAGGAGCACCGGGAGCGGCGCGCTGAGCAGCACCACGTGGTGGAAACGGTCGTAGAAGCGGCCCTGGTTGGCGACCGTCCCGGAGACGATCAGGTCGTCGTGCTCGGCCAGCAGCGCGGCCATGCGCGGCTCGTCCCAGGCGCCGTCCGGGAGCACCCAGCCGCCGAGGTCGGTGTCGACCGTGAGGTGCCCGCGCCGCCGCAGCTCGTCGAGGACGGTGCTCTTACCCGCGCCGGACATGCCGGTCACCAGGATCCGCGCCATCCGCTCACGGTATCGGCCCCGCCGCCGGCGCCGGTAGGGTGCCCGCGTGGGCATCTATCTGGTCTCCGTCGGCGCGGACAGCTGGGCCCAGGACGAGTGCGCCCCGCTTCTCGCCGAGGCGCTCGCCGATCGCGGGCTGCCGCCCTACCCGGGGCCGCCGGCCGCCGCCGGAGACTTCGAGGAGAAGCTCGTCCCCAGCATGGACGCGTTCAGCGCGGTGTGCGAGCGGCACGGCGCGGGGCAGTTCCTGGACGCGTCGCTGATCGTGCCGGTGGACTTCGCCGGGCTGATCGAGCTGCCGGTGGAGAACCCGTACGACGATGTGACGAAGGTGTTCAGCGCCCAGCGGCTGCGGGTGCTGATGGCGCCGATCGCCGCCGAGGCCGGCCTGCCCGCGGTGCTGCCGGCCGGCCCGATGGCGCTGACGACGGCGATCGAGGATCCGCTGCTGTTCTATGTGGCGCTGTTCCGGCAGGCGGCCCAGCACTCGGTGCGCCACGGCTGCCCGCTGACCTACGTCTGAGGTGTCCCGCCGGGGGCGACGGCCAGGGCGGCGAGCCGGTCGATCGAGGCCAGCAGCCGCTCGCTGGTGTTGGCCTGCGCCCGCACCACGCGGTTCTCGTCGGTCAGCCCGCTCCAGTCGAACGTGTGGGTCACCCGGGTCCGGCCCGGGCCGAGCGGCTCCAGCTCCCAGCGCCACAGGTGGCCGGGGGTGTCCTTGCCGACCTCGGAGGGCTTCCAGGCGATCCGCCGGCCCTCCTCGAACTCGACGACATGGTTCTCCCGCTGGGCGCCGGTGGTGATCGTGGTGGTGAAGACGTCACCGACGGCCCGGACCCGCTGGCCGTGCTCGGCCGAGCTGAGGTTGTCGTTGCCGTCCCAGCGGGGCTGGGCCGACGGGTCGGCGATGAGGTCGAAGATCCGGCCGACTGCCGCCTCGACGTCCCGGTGGGCGCTGACGATTCGCGTGGTCATGCCCTCCATCGAAGCACCCCTCCGCGGCCGGCCCTCAGGCTGTCCCGTGCCGGGGCTCAGCAGCCTCGGACCGGGATCGCCGGGGTGAACTGTTCCGCGGTCGTCCCGCCGCCGGAGCCGTTGAAGATCACGTCGCCCACGCCGTAGCCGGGCTGCAGCTGCCAGCGGTGGGTCAGTCCGGTCACCCCGGTCAGCGGGGTGATCCCCTCGACCTCGGCCCACGACCAGTCCGCGCCGGTCGAGCGGTACAGCACGTCGTTCTCGATCATGTAGTCGGCGCCGAAGCCGTTCGGGGCCTCCCGCACCGTGTACCCCGTCCTGGCGTCGGCGTCGGTGTCGATGAACACGTGCCGGTACGCGAACTCCTCGCCGAACGTGGCCGTGAAGAGGACCACCCGGCCGTTGGAGCACGCCGAGTAGCCGGAGATCGGCGTGGCGGGCGCCGGCCCGGGCGACTGTGACGGCTTGCGCGACGACGGCGGGGAGAGCTTCGGCGGCCGGGGCGAGGGGGCGGCGCTTGCCGACGGCCCCTCGAACGACGGGGGGAGCACGGGTGGGAAACCCTCGGCGACCTGGACCGGTGCGAACTGCGGCGCGTCGTCCTCCCCGACCACGGCCCGGTAGACCACGGCCAGGACGGTGACGACGAGCGCCAGCACCACCCCGGCCACGGCGAGGGGCCATTTCGATCGGGGCGCACCGTCAGCACTCACGGTAACTCCAAATTGTCTTAAATGATGATCGATGTCCGACGCACGGTACACCGGGAACGTTCCCAATCGATATGCGGTCCCCGATTTCCCGGCAACCGGACGGAGACCGTCACGCACCGTGCTCGCGATCACCGGGGCCGGAGCCGGGCCGAAGTCACCGGTGAGCCCGAAACGCGGGCCCCGTACCTCGAAAGGGTTTGCTCTTGCGCCAGCTTCTTCGCCGCCTCGCCGTGACCGCCCTCCTCGCCCCCGCCGCCGCCGGCGCCATGACGATGATCGCGACCCCGGCCGAGGCCGCCCCGGCGAAGGCCTCGGAGCAGGCTCTGCAGACCGAGGTCAACCGGCTCACCAACATCGAGCGCACCCGGCAGGGCTGCGCCGCCCTCAAGGTGAACGCCCAGCTGACCACCGCCGCCCGCGGGCACAGCGCGTGGATGGCGCGGACCGGCACGTTCTCGCACACCGGGAGCGGCGGCTCGTCGTTCGTCGCCCGGGCCCGCGCCACCGGGTACGGCCAGCCGTCCGCCGAGAACATCGCGTGGGGCTACCAGACCGCCGCGTCCGTGGTCGAGGGCTGGATGCGCAGCCCGGGCCACCGCGAGAACATCCTCAACTGCAAGTCGAAGTCGGTCGGGGTCGGCGTGGTCCTCTCGGCGAACGGCACCCCGTACTACACGCAGGACTTCGGTTACTGATCCACCGCACGTCACGACGCCCCGGCCGCTCATCGGCCGGGGCGTCGTCGAAAATCCCGGCGCCGTCGGCGCCGGGCCTTCTCGGGAGCCGTCAGACCGCGGCGACCTGCCGGACCGCGCTGAGGATGTCCTCGACCCGGTCCTTGGCGTCGCCGAAGAGCATGGCGCTGTTGTCGCGGAAGAACAGCGGGTTCTGGACCCCGGCGTAACCCGAGGCCATCGACCGTTTGAAGACGATCACCTGATCGGCCTCCCAGACCTTCAGGACCGGCATGCCGGCGATCGGGCTGGACGGGTCCTCGGTGGCGGCCGGGTTCACCGTGTCGTTGGCGCCGATCACCAGCACCACCGAGGTGCCGGCGAAGTCGTCGTTGATCTCGTCCATTTCCAGGACGATGTCGTACGGCACACGCGCCTCGGCCAGCAGCACGTTCATGTGCCCGGGCAGCCGGCCGGCCACCGGGTGGATGCCGAAGCGGACGTCCACCCCGCGCTCGCGCAGAACCCGGGTCAGCTCGGCCACGCCGTGCTGCGCCTGGGCGACCGCCATCCCGTACCCCGGCGTGATGATCACCGTGTCGGCCCCGGTGAGCAGCTCCGCCACGCCCTCGGCGTTGATCTCGCGGTGCTCGCCGTACTCCTTGTCCTCGGCGGGACCGGCCTCGATGCCGAAGCCACCGGCGATCACCGAGAGGAACGACCGGTTCATCGCCTTGCACATGATGTACGACAGGTACGCGCCGGACGAGCCGACGAGCGCCCCGGTGACGATGAGCAGGTCATTCTCCAGCAGGAACCCGGCGGCCGCGGCGGCCCAGCCGGAGTAGCTGTTGAGCATCGACACCACGACCGGCATGTCGCCGCCGCCGATCGACGCGACCAGGTGCCAGCCGAGGGCGAGCGCCAGCACGGTGACGACGGCCAGCAGCCACAGCCGCGGCTCGATCACGAACCAGGCGGTGAGCGCGGCGAAGACGGCCAGCGCGCCGAGGTTGAGGACGTTCCTGCCGGGCAGCATCAGCGGGCTCGACCGGATCTTCGCGGAGAGCTTGAGGTACGCCACGATCGAGCCGGTGAACGTGACCGCGCCGATGAAGACGCCGATGAACACCTCGGCGTGGTGGATGCCCAGCATGCCGAGCGACTCCAGCTGGCGGGCCTCGTCGCTGCCCGCGTCCGCGACGCGCAGGTAGCCGTTCCAGCCGACCAGGACCGCGGCCAGGCCGACGAAGCTGTGCAGCAGGGCGATCAGCTCGGGCATGCCGGTCATCTCGACCGTCGCGGCCCGCTGCAGGCCGATCGCCGCGCCGATCAGGACGGCCACCGCGAGCAGGGCCAGGTCGACCGCGCCGATCCCACCGCCGGCGGCCAGCCCGATGGTCGCGACCAGCGCCAGGGCCATGCCGGCGACGCCGAACGTGTTGCCGGACCTCGCGGTCTCGTGTTTGGAGAGTCCCGCCAGAGCCAGGATGAAGAGCAGGGCCGCGACGATGTACGCGGCGCTCGCCGCCGTTGCGATGGACATGCTCAGCTCCTCGAGAACATGGCGAGCATCCGGCGGGTCACCGCGAAGCCACCGAAGACGTTGATGCTGGCCAGCAGGATCGCCACGACGCTGAGACCGGTGACGACGGCGCCGCCGTGGCCGAGCTGGAGCAGGGCGCCGACGACGATGATCCCGGAGATCGCGTTGGTGACCGACATGAGCGGGGTGTGCAGCGCGTGGTGCACGTGCCCGATCACGTAGTAGCCGATCACGATGGCCAGCGCGAACACGGTCAGGTGCCCGCGCAGCGCGGCCGGGGCGGCGGCGGTGAGCAGGAACAGCGCGGCCGCCGCGACACCCGTGATCAGCAGCGGGTCGCGCGGCTTGCGGACCGGTTTCCCGACGGCCTCCACCGGTTTCGCGGCGACGGCGGCGGGGACCGCGGACACCGCGACGGGCGGCGGCGGCCAGGTCAGCTCCCCGTCGCGGACCACGGTGACCGCCCGCTGCACCACGTCGTCGAAGTCGAGAACCAGCTGCCCGTCCTTGCCGGGGGTGAGCAGCTTCATCAGGTTGACCAGGTTGGTGCCGTAGAGCTGGCTGGCCTGGGCGGGCAGCCGGCCGGCGAGGTCGGTGTAGCCGATGATCGTCACGCCGTTGGCGGTGACGACCACCTCGCCGGCGACGGTGCCCTCGACGTTGCCGCCGTTGGCCGCGGCCATGTCGACGATCACGCTGCCGGACCTCATGGTGGCGACCATGTCCGCGGTGATCAGCCGGGGCGCCGGGCGGCCGGGGATCAGCGCGGTGGTGATCACGATGTCGACCTCGCGAGCCTGGTCGGCGTAGAGCCGCGCGGCCCGGTCGTTGTAGTCGTCGGACATCTCCTTGGCGTATCCGGTGGACGAGACCTCGACGTCGGCGGCCTCGACCGAGAGGTACTCGCCGCCGAGGGAGCGGACCTGGTCGGCCACCTCGGGGCGGGGGTCGGTGGCCCGTACGATCGCGCCCAGACTGCCGGCGGCGCCGATGGCCGCGAGCCCGGCGACGCCCGCGCCGGCCACCAGGACCTTGGCCGGGGGGACCTTGCCGGCGGCGGTGACCTGCCCGGTGAAGAACCGGCCGAACGCGTGGGCGGCCTCGACCACGGCCCGGTACCCGGCGATGTTGGCCATCGAGGACAGCACGTCGAGTGACTGGGCCCGGGAGATGCGCGGCACCGCGTCCATCGACAGGGCGGTGATCGGGCGGCGGGCGAGGTCCTCGACGAGCTCCGGCGCGAGGCGCGGGTTCAGCATGCCGATCAGCGTGGCGCCCTCGGCCAGCCTGTCGAGCCGATCCAGCGGCGGGTTGATGGTGAACACGACGTCGGCGCCCAGCGGGTCGCCGATCGTCGCCCCGGCCTCGGCGTACGCCTGGTCGGAGAAGGACGCCCCGGCACCGGCGCCGGGCTCCACCACCACCTGATATCCCAGTTTGGCCAACTGCTCCACGGTGGCGGGAGTGGCCGCCACACGACGCTCACCCGGATCCGGGTCCCTCAGTACACCGATGATCACCGTCGACTCCTCGGTAGATGTTGACCATGGAAACGGCGAGCCGGAGCCGCCGGTTCAATACGCCGGGTGATTGTTACCCACCAGTACGCCGATATCCAGGGGCGTCTCACCACCGTCTCACGGCAACCACACGGTCACCATCGCGCACCGTATCGGCGATCGGGCCGCCGCGGTACGGGCCGAAGGTAACGGTGAGCCCCCGGATCACGGCCTGACCGGCCGAGGACCGCGATGCCCCAGCCGATCCCCCTGCGGCTGGGGCATCGCTGTTCGCACGACCGGCGATCAGGGCCACCACCAGCAGAATGGCGCCGGCCAGCGCGAGCGCCCCGAACCGCCGGTCCATCAGCGACGCCCAGGCGGGCTCGTTGCCGGGCCGCACAGTCCCCGCCGTCACAGCAACCATGGCCGGCAGCATCAGGACCAGACCGGATCGCCCCAGCCACCGGAGCCGGCTCCGGCCGCCCAGCCGCCAACCCGCGACCAGGCCGGCGAACCAGGCCGCGACACTCAGCGGCACGACGGGCCACGGGGCGGCCGGCTGGAATCGTAAGGCCAGCGCCGGGAAGGGACCGCTACCGCCGATCTCGGAGCCGCACCACTGCGGCTCCCGCGGCTCGCAGTACGCGGCGTTGATCAGCCGCATGGACAGGCCGTCGCCGACCGCCTCCTCGAAGCCGCTGCCGTCGCCGGCGTTCGAGACGGCCCAGCCCATCCGTTCGAAACCCTGCTCGACGCGGATGGCCAGGTCGGAATCCGCGGCGCTGTCCGGGTAGTTGATCGTGACGGTCACGAAGCCCGGCGTGTAGCGGCCGTTCTCGTAGCCGAACGACACGTCGAACCGGTTGACGATCGCCGCCTGCTGATCAGGAACAGCCGCGGCGACGAGGGCCCGCGCCTGCCGGTCGGTCGGCAGATCCGCGGCGAAGAGCCAGCCCGCCGCGGAGCCCGCGGCCGCAGCGACGGCGGCCACCGTCAGCGCGAGGAGAAGCCTGATCATGAGCGGCGGCCCTTGACCAGGGCCACGACCAGCAGGACCACGCCGACCACGGCGAGCGGGCGCAGCCCCAGGTACAGGTAGCCCTCCCAGACCGGATCATCGCCCGGGACCAGGGCGAACGCGGTGACCATGGCGGTGGCGGGCGCGGTCAGGGCCAGGCCCCGCCACCACAGACGCCGGTCGGCGGCGACGACGGCGAGCAGCCATCCGGCGCCCAGGCCGAGAAGCCGGCCGGCCGCGGTCAGCGGGACGGCGAGCGGTGGGCGGGTGCGTTCGAAAGCGAAGGCCAGGGCGGGGTACGGCCAGGCCGACCGTGGCGCGCCGCAGGACTCCACATCGTCCGGGCCGCACGGGTGAGCCCCGTAGGTGGTCACTTTCAGACTGTCGCGCCGGGCCACGAAGCCACCGTCACCCCCGGATCGTCCGCCGCCCGCCAGCCCAGCTCCTCGAAGCCTCCTCTCGACCGGGTGACCAGTACGGCGTACCCCTCGGTGGGGGTGTTGATCGTGACCACCGCGAACCCGGGCCCGTCATCGTCGCTGCCCCACAGCCGGTCCTCGGGGTATCGGTAGCCGAAGACCGCGTCGAACCGCTCCACGAACGCCGCCGGAACATCGTCCGTCGCGGTGGCGACCAGGGCGCGGGCCTGCTCGTCGGTGAGCAGGTCGCCCGGTGAGCGCCAGGCGCGTGAGCCGCCGAGGGCGGCGCCCAGCGCCGCGACCGTGAGCGCGGTGAGGATTCTGCGGAGTATGCCCGGCACCTTAGGCGCGAACGCTTGCCTCATTCACGGAAGTCGCTCTATCCTGCGTTATCAGGCAGGAGGAAAGCGCTTTCCTGCATGTAGCGGTGGTCATCCCCTTAATCGGCCGCCGCGCCATCCCCCGTGCGCGCATCCCGACGGCGCGCTGAGAAAACAGGTGAATCGACACATGAGACGATCCATCGCACTGCGACTGTCCGCTGCGGCCGGCGTCGCCGGACTGGCCGGGGCGATCGCCCTGGGCCTCCCCCAGCACGAGGCGTCGGCCGCGACCGGTGGCGTCACCGGTTACGCCACGCAGAACGGCGGCACCACCGGCGGCGCGGGCGGCGTCACGGTCAAGGCCACCACCGGCACCCAGATCCACAATGCGCTGTGCACCCGCGCGGCGAGCAACACGCCGATCATCATCCAGGTCGAGGGCACGATCAACCACGGCAACACGACGAAGGTGTCCGGCGGCAGCTGCAACACCGCGGCCGACAAGATCGAGCTCAAGGAGATCAGCAACGTCACCATCATCGGTGTCGGCGCCGGCGCCACCTTCGATCAGCTGGGCATCCACATCCGGGACTCCAGCAACATCATCATCCAGAACGTGACGGTGAAGAACGTCAAGAAGTCCGGCTCGCCGACCTCCAACGGCGGCGACGCCATCGGCATGGAGAGCACGGTCCGCAACGTCTGGGTCGACCACGTCACCCTGGAGGCGTCGGGCGGCGAGTCGGAGGGCTTCGACGGGCTGTTCGACATGAAGGACGACACCCAGTACGTCACGCTGTCCTACAGCATCCTGCGCAACTCCGGCCGTGGTGGGCTGATCGGCTCCAGCGAGACCGACACCGGCAACAGCTTCATCACCTTCCACCACAACAAGTACCAGAACATCGACTCCCGTACGCCGTTGCTGCGTGGCGGTGTCGCGCACATCTACAACAACCACTACTTCAGCCTCAACGAGTCGGGCATCAACTCCCGTGCCGGCGCGAAGGCGAAGGTGGACAACAACTACTTCGAGGACTCCAAGGACGTGCTCGGCACGTTCTACACCGACGCGGCCGGCTATTGGCAGACGTCCGGCAACATCCTCGACAACGTGACCTGGTCGGCCGCCGGCACGGAGAACAAGCCGGCCGGACCGGGCATGGCCTCGACCACGACGGTGAGCGTCCCGTACTCGTACACGCTCGACGCCGCCTCCTGCGTGCCGTCGGTGGTCGCCTCGACCGCCGGCGCCGGCAAGGGCCTGGCCGTCTCGACCGGCAGCTGCTCGGTCACCACCGGCCCGACGTCGAACCCGCCGTCCAGCCCGTCGACGTCGCCCAGCACCCCGACGTCGCCGAGCCCCGGCACCAGCCAGCCGACCGGCACGAACCTGAGCCTGGCCTCGGGCGCCGGCGCGGACGGCTCCAGCAAGGCGAGCGGCACCAGCTACGGCAACGTCCGCGACGGCAGCCTGACCACCATCTGGTCGCCGAGCGGCGCGACCGGCGACATCTCGATCAAGTGGGGCTCGGCCGTCACCGTCTCGAAGATCAACATTCGGGAGGCGTCCGGGTCGTCGATCGGCGCCTTCCAGATCCTCGACGGCGCCACCGGCGCGGTCCTGGCCTCCGGCACCGGCGGCGGTGTGAAGACCTTCGCGGCCACCTCGACCACGAAGATCACCTTCAAGATCACCAGCTCGTCGGGCACCCCGAAGATCGCGGAGTTCGAGACCTACGCCTCCTGAGCCGGCACCACCTCTCCACCCCGCCCGGGCCGGTGGTCGCCACCGGCCCGGGCGGGCCCTACCCGGCGAGAGATCCCCGCAGGTCCGGGCAAGCCCCTTCCCCGGCGAGAAATCCCCGTCGGCCCCGGCAATCCCCTACCCCGGCAAGCAAGCCTCGTCGGCCCGGCAACCCCTACCCCGGCAAGCAATCCCCGCCGGCCCGGCAACCCCCTTACCCCGGCAGGTGATCCCGCCGGACAGGCGGGCATCGCCCGGTCAGTCCTTCGACTCGATCTCGGCTCGCATGTCGGGGAAGTCGCCCTTCACGTCGACCGCGGTCTCGTCGAAGAACAGGAACATGCCGACGCTGCCCTCGTCGGCCCACCCGCAGAGGGCCATCTCGTACTCCCCCGATGTGGTGTCGCCGCACTGGGCGACACCGCCGAGGTCGCCGAGACCGGCCGCGGAGACCCCGGTGAGCTGGCTCTTTCCGCTGAACGACTGGAACATCGTGTCCAGCATCTGCTGTGGATCGTCGATGTCGACCTCGGCCGCGAGCGCGGCGATCAGCTTCTTGTCGTCGACGTCCCCGTAGACGGCCCCGAACGCGTTGTCCGCGCCGGGATAGCCCTTCAACTGTTTCTCCAGGTCACCGGTGAGCGACTCGAAGTCCTCGGCCTCGATCTTGGGATAGTCGTTGAGCGTCTTCGGCTCGCTGATGCTGATGTCCGCCTCCGCCGGGCCGGCCGTCGGCGAGGCGCTCGGGCTGGGGCTCGCGCCTTTAACCGCGCCGGTCCCGGACGTCTTCTGACCCAGCAGGTAGATGACGGTCCCGCCGCCGACCAGCAGGACCAGCCCGATCGCGATCGACACCAGGGTGATCGCCACCGTCCGGGACCCGGTCGCGGCCGGCGGCGCCATCGGGTAGGCGGGCTGCTGCCCGTAGCCGTGGCCCCCGAAGGAAGGCGGGGTGTACTGCGGCTGCATGTACTGCGGCTGAGTGGGCTGCGGCGACTCATACGGGTCGACGGGCGGCGGCAGCGGCTCGCCGGGCGGCGGCGGGTATGTCATCGACGCTCCATTGCTAGAACTGTCGCTCGATCCTAGCCAGGAGCATCTCCACGGCCGCGATCAGCGCGGATCCGTCCAGCAGGACACGATCGTCGTGGTCGGCGCCGTCGACCACGGTCACCTGCGCCAGGCCGCCGGCGGCGTCGGCGACGGCCCGGCTCTGCTCCGGCGGCACGACCTGGTCGGCGGTGCCGTAGACGACCACCGTCGGGGCGGTGACCTGCGAGATCAGCGACTTCACCGGGAACCTGTCGCGCAGCAGCGTCCCGACCGGCAGGAACGGGTAGGCGGCGCGCCCGGCCGCGGCCAGATCCGTGAACGGCGAGCGCAGCAGCAGACCCGCGGGCGGGTGGCGCACGGCCAGGGCGGTGGCCACGGCGGCGCCCAGGCTCTCGCCGTAATACACGATCGGCCGCCCGTTCCCGGCCAGGTGGGCGTGCGCGGCGTCGGCGTCGAGGGCCAGGCCCTGTTCGGACGGGCTGCCGGGGTTGCCGCCGTACCCCCGATAGTCCAGCAGCAGCACGGTCAGCCCGAGCGAGGTCAGGGCCGTGGCCAGCGGGATCCGGCCCGCGCGGCTGCCCGCGTTGCCGGGCATGACCAGCACGGACACGTCCCGGTCCGGGATGCCGGCGGGCGGCGCGAACTGCCAGGCGGTCAGCGTGGTCCCGTCGGCGGCGCGCAGTGTGACCGCACGAGCGCCGGCGGCGAGCGGCGGCAGCGTCCGGTCCGGGAAGTAGATCAGCTTCCGCTGGGCGGCCCAAGCCGTGATCAGGATCAACATCACGACGAGGAGTACGGCCAGAGCACCACGAGCCACCAGCCTCATCCTGCCAGTGTGCCCGCACGCGGTCAGCTGACGGGTGGGCCCAGGCGGAGGATGCGGCGGGCCCGGCGGCGCAGCAACTCGTGGCGGTCCGGGGCATCGGCGTGGTGATGCGCGTCTTCGGGAAATCGACCGCTCATGGCGACCGAGAATAGTGGACGCGATGAATGCGCCGTGACCCGCCACCGTGGAATACGGTGACGGGCCGCGGCCCGCTGTCACTTGTGCAGCAGTTTGCCGTTCACCATCTGGTCGATGCTGCCGTCGTAGTGGCCCCACTGCTCGATCAGCGTCGAGACGTCGGGAACCTGCCACTGCTTGTTGGTGAATCGGATCTCGGTCTTGTGGTGAATTCCACCGGGGTTGTACTTACCGAGCTTGTAGCCGATGAAGTCGTTCTGCGGGCAGCCGTCGAACGACCACAGCAGGGTCTTGCCCCACGTGCTCACCTTGCCCCGGCACTCGCCGGACCAGTCGGAGACCTTCTTGCCGTTGTAGCACCAGTTCAGCGTCTGGGTGGCGGTGAGCGTGCCGCCGCCGAGCTTGTGCGTCAGCTGGTAGCCGGAGATGCAGCGCTTCTTCGGCTTGGCGGCCGCGGCCAGCGAGGACACGCCCTCGGCGTCCGGGTCGTCGTCGTCCACCTCGTACCAGCCGGCGGGCTCCGGCAGGGTGACCAGCGCCGGCGGGTTGGCGGCGATGTCCGCCTCGATGCTCTTGACCAGGTCGGACTGGGCGATCCGCGGGTCGCACCGGTAGCGGTCGGCCTGGAACTTGGTGATCTCGCCGCGGCCGAGGGCCAGGTCGACCTCCGTGCGGAACGGCGCCCAGGTCGACGCGCCGGTCTCGAAACAGGCCGGAATCCACGGGCCGACCGCGGATTCGCCCGCGACGGCCGGTTGTGCGGCGGCCATCACGGTGACGATCGACGCCATTATTCCGATCAATAGCCTTCTGAGGTTCTTCACGTTTCCCCCGTGTTTTCCTCGACATCAGGAATGGTCGCCGAAGGCTAACGTGTCCACTGTGTATTCACTGTCCGTACATCGACGGGTTTTGTTGACAATCGGCATCCGCCGGCCGGCCGAATCCGGACAGATGACCACCGGCCACCAGAAAGGATGTGACCTGGGTCACCAATCAACCAGCCACTCGGGGGGTGCGGGAGGCGTGCAGGGACGCCAGGAGCCGCAGCCGGTCGGCGTCGGGGCTGCCCGGCTCGGCCGTCCAGACCAGCATCACCGGGCCGGGGGCGCCGGGCAGCGGGTAGGAGTCCCAGTCCAGGACGATGTCGCCGACCTCCGGCACCCGGAACGTCTTGCTGCCGCTGACCTGCGCGCGCACGTCGTGGCGGGCCCACAGCCGGCGGAACTCGGCGCTGCGGATGCTCAGCTCGCCGACGATCGCGGTGGCCCGCGGGTGGGTCGGATCGGTGGCCACCGCGGCGCGCATCATGCCGATGTAGTCGAGGGCCTGCCGCTCCCAGTCCGGGCAGGTGCGGTCGGCGGTACGGGTGTCGTCGAACATCAGCAGCAGCATGTTGAGCCGGTCCGGCGGGTAGCCGTCCGGGTCGCCGAGCAGCGCCTCGGCCATCGGGTTCCAGGCGAGCAGGTCGAGGTGCCGGCCGAGCACCACGGCCGGGGTGTCCATCACCCGCAGCAGGCGCCGGGTGCTGTCCGGAACCCGCTCCGGTGTCCGGTCCACCCGGGCGGGAGCGGGACGGCGGGCGGCCCGGGCGAGGGTGAACAGGTGCCGGCGCTCGTCGTCGTCCAGGGCCAGCGCGCCGGCCAGCGCCTCCAGGACGTCGTCGGACGGGCGTACCTCCCGGCCCTGCTCCATCCGCTGGTAGTAGTCGGTGCTCAAACCGGCCAGCAGGGCCAGCTCCTCACGTCGCAGCCCGGCGACCTTGCGCCGGCCGCCCGGCTCCAGGCCGACGTCGCGGGGATGCAGCCGGGCGCGCCGGGCCCGCAGGAAGTCGCCGAGCTCACGGGCGTACGGATGCGTCATGCCGTCCAGTGTGCGGCCGTGCCCTACGCCGAAGGTAGGTCGCGCAGACCTAGGCAACCGAGTACGACCGATCCCGCTCCCGCCGCCCCTAGCGTCGTCCCCCTACCGCATCGGACGTCAGGAGCAGAAGATGGAGAGCATTCCCGACCAGCGTGGCCGGATCGCCGTGGTGACCGGCGCGAACTCGGGCCTCGGCCTGGTCACCGCCACCGAGCTGGCCCGGCACGGCGCCCACGTCGTGCTGGCGGTGCGCAACACCGCCGCCGGCGAGGAGGCGGCTCGCCGGATCGGCGGGCGGGTCGAGGTCCGCGAGCTGGATCTGGCGGACCTTCGTTCGGTACGCGCGTTCGCCGCGAAGCTGGCCGCCGACCGTCCCGTGATCGACCTGCTGGTCAACAATGCCGGAGTGGTGCTGCTGGGCCCGCGCCGCACCACCGCCGACGGGTTCGAGCTGCACCTGGGCACCAACATGCTGGGCCACTTCGCGCTGACCGGGCTGCTGCTGGACAACCTGGCCGCGGCCCCGGCGGCGCGGGTGGTGAGCCTCAGCTCGATCACCCACAAGAGCGCGCACCTGGACTTCGACGACCTGATGGTGGAACGTGGCTACGGCGCGGCCGACGCCTACGGCCGGTCCAAGCTGGCCACCACGGTCTTCGGCGTCGAGCTGGACCGCCGCCTGCGCGCCGCCGGCTCCCCCGTCCTGTCCGTGCTGGCCCACCCCGGCCTGACCCGGACCAACCTGACGCCGCGGGCGTGGGAGCACCGCGGCCGGCTCGGACGGGTGATCGCGCGGCTCGGGCTGGTCGCCACCCAGTCGGTGGAGCAGGGCGCCAGGCCGCAGCTGCGGGCGGCGACCGCGCCGGGCGTACGCGGCGGCCAGTTCTTCGGCCCGGGCCGGCTCTGGGAGACACGGGGCCCGGTCACCGAGGCGCGACTGAGCCGGGAGGCCGCCGATCCGGCCGTCGGGCGGCGGCTCTGGGCGGTGGCCGAGGAGCTGACCGGCGTCACCGTCGCCCGTCACCACCGCGCGGTCGGCGGCTGACCGTCCCGGGACGGCCGTGCCGGTTGCCGCGGTACGGAACAATCCTCCCGTGATCTTCCGGGTGGCGGTGGCGGCGGCCGGGGTCGCCGCGGGGGCCGAGATGGTGTTGCGGCGGCGTCGTCCGCGGACGGCCCATGGCCGTTACGCCGACTGGGCTCATCCCGGCGGCCCGGCGGCGCGGCCCCTGCAGGCGCTCGCCAACAGCCGGGCGGTCCGGGCGGCGTGCGAGGTGTTCCCGGTTCCGGCGATGGTCAGCGACATCACCGACGTGGTGTACGTCAACTACGCCGTACCCGCCGATCGTCTCCTGCCGCTCGTGCCGCGAGGCCTGGAGCTGCAGCGGATCGGGCCCGGCGGCGACTGGGCGGTGTTCACGTTCCTCACCTACCGGCACGGGCATCTCGGCCCGGCCGTGGCGGGCGGGCTGCGGCGGCTGCTGCCGTCACCGGTGCAGACCAACTGGCGCGTCTACGTCCACGACCGGCGTTCCGGGCATTCCGGCGTGCACTTCGTGACGACGGCGATCGACCGGGCGGCGCACGCGCTCGGCGGCCGTCTGCTCTGCGAGGCGCTGCCCATGCATCTGCTGCGGCACGCCGCCGTGGGGGCCGTGGACGACGAAGCGGTGCTGCTGCGGCTCGATCCCGGGCGGGGAAGCGGCCCCGACGCCGAGGCCCGGCTGACACACGTGCCGATTCCGGCCGACGGCCCGTGGCGGCCCGCTTTCGACACCTACGAGGACATGCTGGCGTACGTCGTACCGCAGGACCGTGCCCTGTCGGTGCAACCCTGGCACCGACGGGTGACGCGGCAGGAGATCCGGCTCGACCTCTCCCCCGCCGACTGCCTGCCCCTGGCCGGACCGGTGCGGTCGGCGGCGGCTCGGGCACTGGCCGGCGACGCCGAGCCGTTCAGCTTCCACGTCCGCGGGGTGACGCTGCGGGTGGACGCCGAGGAGTACGACGACCTGGAGCGGGAGGTCAGCGCAGCGCGCGGCGGCCCTTGATCACGCCCATGGCGATGGAGGCGACGAGCGCGATCACGCCGATGATCAGCAGCCACTTCACGGCTTTGACGATGAGGCCGAGCAGGATCAGCACGACGGCGACGACGGCGAGGGTGTAGATCAGGGAACGCATGTTCTTCCTCCGGACGGTTCGGCTGGTGGCGGCGTACCCGGCGCCGCACGACGCCAAACGGACCGGCCCGCCCGGGTGACGCGATGATCGTTTCCCGGCCGGGCACGCGGGCTCTGTCCGACCCTGGTGGCGGGGAGGCGCCCGCCTCCATCGGTCGTGCCGCAAGGGAGACGGTAGATGCGCATCCTGTTGCTCGTGTCGGCGTTCAACGGACTCAGCCAGCGGGCCTGGTGCGCGCTCCGGGAGTCCGGACACGACGTCGGGGTGCTTCTGGCCGGCACCGAGTCGGAGATCGTCCACGGGGTACGGGCGGCGGCTCCCGACCTGATCCTCTGCCCGTACCTCAAGGACCGGGTGCCCCGTCAGGTCTGGCACCGCTGGCGCACGGTGATCATTCATCCCGGGCCGGTCGGTGACCGCGGGCCGTCGTCACTGGACTGGGCGATCAGCGAGGGCGTGCCCCGGTGGGGTGTCACCGCGCTGCAGGCGGCCGAGGAGATGGACGCCGGGCCGATCTGGGCGACCCGCACGTTCGACATGCCGGCCGTCGTGCCACGCAAGTCCGCCCTGTACAACGGGCCGGTCGCGGACGCCGCCATGGAGTGCCTCCACGAGGTCGTGGCCAAGGCCGGCGACCCCTCGTTCGTGCCGGCGCCGGCGGCGACCATGCCGGCCGGCGTGCCCGGGGCGCGGTTGCGCCCGCTGATGCGCCAGGCCGACCGGGCGTTCACCTGGGACCGGCCGACCGGCTCGGCACGCCGGGACGTGGTCGTGGCCGGCTGACCCGCGGGCCCGGCCCTCACCAGACGGTCAGGACCAGGTGATTGACCGTCAGGGCGACCAGCGCCTGCACGGCGAGCCACGTGCGGCGCCCGGCGGGCGGGATCAGGGCCGCGCCGGCCGTCAGCCACACCGCGAACGGCAGCCAGATCCGTTCCACCTCGGCCTTGCTGTAGCCGGACAGGTCGGCGGCGGCGATCGCCGTGGCGGCGGCCAGCGGCAGCACCCAGGTCGCGTCGCGGGCCCGCGGGTGGGCGGCCGCCACCGCGCGGCGGAGGATCACGGCAGCCGCCGGGCCCGCCGAGACGGTCAGCAGGGCCAGGTTCGCCCAGACCCAGTAGCCGTACGCCCGATCGGTGGCGATGCCCTGGTAGTAACGCTCGATGAGCAGGTGGTAGCCCTCCGGCCAGGAGAAGCCGGCCAGCGTGAACGCGGCCACGACCGGCGCCGCGCCGGCCAGGGCCCAGAGCGCGGTGCGCCGGGTGCGGCCGAGGACGATCACGGCGAGGACGACGGCGGCCATCAGGACCAGGCCGTACGAGAGGTAGCAACCGAAGGCCAGCAGGACGCCACCGCCGGCCGCGGCCGCACCGCTGCGGCGGGCCACGCCGTGGGCCAGCAGCGCGACGCCGGTGGCCGTCACGCCCGCGAACAGGCCGTCGGCGGACACCCCGAACCAGACCGCGCCGGGGAACAGCACGACGAACGGCGTCACGGCGCGGGCCGCCTCGTCGGAGCCGAGGACCCGTACCGTGTGCGGGACCGCGACCGCGACCAGCCCGGCCACCAGGATGCACAGCAGGCCGGCCCAGGCGCCGCCGCCGAGCCCGATCCGGTCGAGCCAGACGAAGACCAGCAGCGCGCCCGGCGGGTGGGCGGACACGTGGGTGGCCCAGGAGTCCGGCTGGAAGTCGAGGATCCGGGTGGTGAACACGGACAGCGTCGCCGGGATGTCGGTGATGCCGGGAACCTCGTGCAGGTACTCGTGCTCGGTGGTGAGCCGGTCGGCGATGCCACGCTGCCAGCCGTCGATCAGCGCCAGCGACAGCGTCCAGGCCACGGCGGTGACATAGGACAGCGCGAGCAGCGGACGCCGGCCGAGACGGGCCGCCAGCGCCGGGCCACGCCACCAGGTCAGCACCGCCACCAGAACGGCGAGCGGGGTGCCGGGGCCGACGTGCGGGAGCCACTGGGCCAGCAGGGGCGGCGCTCCGGCGTACACCGGACGGCCGAGCCGGTGCAGCACCCCGCCGGTGATCGCGGCCACCGCGAACAGGCCGACCGCGACGGCGGCGGCGATCAGATCGGGCCGGGGCGGGCGGGCGCTCATCCGCGCAGCGGGGCCGAGGCGAACTCGGCGATCCCGGCGGCGGGCGGGACGGCCGCCCGGAATCCCAGCTCGGCGCGGGCACGGGCCGGGGAGGCGACCACATGCCGTACGTCGCCCAGCCGGAACTCCCCGGTGACCAGCGGAGACGGCCCATCGGCGGCGCGCGCCAGCTCCCCGGCGATCTCGCCGACGGTGACCGGATGACCCGAGGCGACGTTGTACGCACGCCAGCCGCTCATCGTGCCGGTCGCGGTCAGGGCCGCCAGGTTGGCCGCGGCCACGTCCCGCACGTGCACGAAGTCACGGCGCTGGCCGCCGTCCTCGAACACCCGTGGCGCACGGCCGGCCTCCAGCGCCGACCGGAAGATCGCCGCGACCCCGCTGTACGGGGTGTCCCTCGGCATGCCCGGGCCGTACACGTTGTGGTAGCGCAGCGCCACCACGGCGCCGCCGGTCTGCCGTGCCCAGGCGGCGGTGAGATGCTCCTGGGCGACCTTGGTGGCGGCGTACACGCTGCGCGGGTCCAGGGGCGCGTCCTCGGTGACCAGGCCCGGTTCGAGGGCGGTCCCGCACTGTGGGCAGGCGGGCTCGAACCGTCCGGCGGCCAGGTCCGCGACGGTGCGCGGCGCCGGGCGGGCCGGCCCGTGCGCGGGACAGGTGTAGGCGCCCTCGCCGTAGACCACCATCGAGCTGGCCAGCACGAGCCGGTGGATCCCGGCGCGGGCCATCGCGGCGAGCAGGACGGCGGTGCCGAGGTCGTTGCAGCCGACGTACTCGGGCAGGTCGTCGAGGTCCACGCCGAGCCCGACCATGGCGGCCTGGTGCACCACGACGTCGACACCGGCCAGGGCGTCGGTGATCGCCGCCCGGTCGCGCAGGTCCAGCCGGCGCACCGGGGCGCCGGCCACCGCGTCCGGCAGCGGCTCCCGATGGGCGCCGGGGTGGCCGGCGTCCGCCACTGTCACCCGGTGGCCGGCCTCCCGCAGAGCGGTCACGACATGGGTTCCGATGAAACCGGCGCCGCCGGTCACGAGTACATGGGTCACGGCGCCGACGGTAGGGCCGGGACGACGTCGCGGGGGCCGGTCGGGGCCGTCCGTCAGGGGATCGTAAGAACTGCCGGGCGACGTCATCGTTCGGTAAGACTCCGTCATCGCGACGTAAGGATTTCCCGGCCGATCCGGCCCTAGCGTCCGCAGCATGACCGATGTGGTGCTTCCCTGCCGGGACGAGGCCGCGGCCCTGCCCGGCCTGCTGACCCGGATGCCGGCCGGCTACCGGCCGATCGTGGTGGACAACGGCTCGACCGACGGGTCGGCGGCGGTGGCCCGCGCCCACGGGGCCGAGGTGATCACCGTGGACCGGCCCGGTTACGGCGCCGCGGTGCACGCCGGGGTGCTGGCCGCCGACCCGGACGACGGCGTGGTGTGCGTGCTGGACGCCGACGGATCGTTCGACCCGGCGCAGCTGCCGCTGCTGGCCGATCCGGTCCGGGCGGGCGAGGCGCGGCTGGCGACCGGGCGGCGGCGGCCGGTGGCGGCCGGGGTCTGGCCGTTGCACGCCCGGGCCGCCAACGCGTTCCTCGCCCGGCGGCTGCGGCGCACCACCGGCCTCGACGTGCACGACATCGGGCCGATCCGGGCGGTACGCCGCGACGACCTGCTCGGGCTCGAACTACGCGACCGGCGGTTCGGCTATCCCCTGGAGCTGCTGATCGCCGCCGGACGCGCCGGGTGGCGGGTGGTCGAGGTCGACGTCGACTACCTGCCCCGGGCGGCCGGCACCCGGTCCAAGGTTACCGGCACCGTCCGCGGCACGCTGCGGGCGGTCCGGGACATGAGCGCGGTGCTGGCCCGATGAACGCCGCCCAGATCCTGCTGATCGCGAAGGCGCCGGTGCCGGGCCGGGTCAAGACCCGCCTGTGCCCACCCTGCACACCGGCGCAGGCGGCCCGGATCGCGGCCGCCGCGCTGGCCGACACCCTGGAGACAGCCACCGGATGTACGGCCACCGCCCGCACCCTGGTCCTCGACGGCGACCATCCGGCGCCCCCGGGCTGGGCGACGCTCCCGCAGCGCGGCGGTCTCCTCGGCGACCGTCTGGCAAACGCGTTCGCGGACGCCCGGCCGGCGGGCACGGCCGTGCTGCTGATCGGCATGGACACCCCGCAACTCACCGCGTCCACCCACCTTGATCCGGCGCTGAGCCGGCTGACCGGTTCGGACGCGGTGCTGGGGCCGGCCGAGGACGGCGGGTGGTGGGCGCTCGGGCTGCGCGATCCCGGACACGCCGAGGTCCTGCGCCGGATCGCCACCTCCACGGCCACCACCGGGTGGGAGACGCTGACCGCCCTGCGCCGCCGCGGCCTGCGGGTGCACCTGCTGCCCCGGCTGCGCGACGTGGACACCGCGGCCGACGCCCGTACGGTCGCCGCGCTGTGCCCGCCGGACAGCCGCTTCGCCCGCGCGGTCGCCACCGACGTGCCGGCGATCCGGGACGCGGCCGTCTCCGAGGCGCCCGCACTCCCGGACGCGGCCGCCACCGACGGGCCCGCACTCCCGGACGCGGCCGCCACCGACGGGCCCGCACCGCTGGACCCGGCCGCCGACGACGTGCCGCCGCCTCCGGATCCGCCGACGCGCGCGGAGCCGGCCGGCGGAAGAACGACCGCCGGGACAGGACTCGCGGCCGGGACGGTGTCCACGGTGGTCGGGCGATGAGCGCCGTAGCGGTCTTCGACGCCGCCATCAGCCGGGCGGCGGCCGGCATTCCCGCCGTGTTCACCGCCCACCATGCCGGGGGCGCGGTGCTGCGCTTCGACCCGGGGGCGTGGTGCCGGGACGTCATCGCCGGGGACGCCACGCTGCTCGAACGCTGCACCGGGCCGACCTTGGACGTCGGCTGCGGGCCGGGGCGGCTCACCGGCGCTCTGACCGAGGCGGGCCGCCCGGCGCTCGGCATCGACATCAGCGCCGCGGCGGTACGCCTGGCCCGGGAGCGCGGCGCTGTCGCGTTACAGCGTGACGTCTTCGACCCGGTTCCCGGGACCGGGCGGTGGCGGCATCTGCTGCTGGCCGACGGCAACATCGGCATCGGCGGCGACCCGCACCGGCTGCTGCTGCGGTGCGGCGAGCTGCTCGGCCCCGGTGGGCGGCTGCACGCCGAGGTGGCGCCGCCCGGCACGCCCGCGTGGTCCGGGGTGGCCACCGTGCGTTCCACGACCGGTGCGGCCGGTCCGCTGCGCTGGGCCAGCGTCCCGCTGGACGGTCTCGCCGCGCTGGCGTCGGCGACGGCCCTGCGAGTCCTCGACACCTGGACGGAGGCGGGTCGATGGTTCACCACCCTGACACCCCGATGACCGGCCACCCGCACCCGTTACGACGGCTGGCCCGGTGGCTCGACGCGCCTCTGCCGGCCCCGCCCGAGGCGCTGCGGCGAGGACCGATGCGGCCGGGACGATTCACCTCGGCGGTACGCTCGCCGGGACTGACCAGCCGGCTCGGCATCGCGCTCGGGGTGGCGTTCGCGGTGTGCTTCGTGACCGGCGTGGTCAGTCATCTCGTCCAGCAGCCGCCCGGCTGGTTCTGGTGGCCGTCGCGGCCGGTCGGGCTCTACCGGTTCACCCAGGGGTTGCACGTGGCGACCGGCCTGGCCACGGTCCCGCTGCTCGGCGCGAAACTGTGGTCGGTCTATCCGCGTCTGTTCACCTGGCCGCCGATCCGGTCGGTCGCGCACGCCGCCGAACGCGCGAGCGTCGCCGTGCTGGTCGCCGCCGCACTGTTCCAGGTGGTCAGCGGAGTCCTGAACGTGGCCCGCTGGTATGCGCCGATGCCGTTCTTCTTCACGTCCGCCCACTACTGGGTGGCGTGGCTGGCGGTGGGTGCGCTGCTGACGCACATCGGCGTACAGCTGCCGGTGGTCCGTGATGCGCTCGCCCCCGATCCCGCCGGCCCGCCGCGCCGCGGCCTTCCCGCCACCGGCACCGCCGACCCCGACCGCGACGAACCGGCCCACGAACCGACCCTCGACGGCCGCCCCGCCGCGGATGCCGCCGAGCCCGACCACGAGGAACCGGCCCACGAACCGACCCTCGACGGCCGCCCCGCCGCGAATACCGCCGAGCCCGACCACCACGAACCGGCCCACCACGGCCGCCCCGCCGCGGCTGCCGCCGGACCCGACCACGGTGGGCTGAGCCGGCGCGGGGTCCTCGCCGCGGTGGGGACCGCGGCCGGGCTGATCACGGTGACCACCGTCGGTCAGACCGTGCGCCCGCTGTCCGGTCTGGCGGTCCTCGCGCCGCGTCTGCCGCAGGTGGGCCCCCAGGGTCTGCCGGTCAACGCGACAGCGACCGGCGCCGGGGTGGCCGAGCTGGTACGCGACCCCGGGTACCGGCTGGCGCTGACCGGCGCCCGGCGGAGCCTGAGTCTCGACCTGCCCGGCCTGGCCGCGCTCCCCCAGCACACCGCGGACCTGCCGATCGCCTGCGTGGAGGGCTGGAGCGCGTCGGGCCGGTGGACCGGGGTGCGGCTGCGGGATCTGGTGGCGCTCGCCGGCGACGACCCGGACGACGCGACAGTGCTGGTGGAGTCGCTGCAGGCGGGCGGCCGCTACCGGTCGACGACCGTGCCGCCGTCGCACGCGCGGGATCCGCTCACCCTGATCGCGCTGCGTCTGGGTGGGGAGCCGCTGCATCCGGACCACGGATATCCGGCGCGTCTGATCGCCCCGAACCGGCCCGGCGTGCTGCAGACCAAATGGGTCGGCCGGATCACCGTGCTGGAGGTCCGATGAGAGCCCGGGCGGCGCTGGTCACGGCCGGAATTCTGATCATGGGGTACGCCGTGGCCGGCGCCCTGGCCGACCCGGACCTCGCGCCGGCCGGCGTGCTGACGTTCCTGGCCGGGGTGCTGGTCGTGCACGATCTGGTCTGGATGCCGCTGGTGCTCGCGGCGGGGGCGGTGATCACGCGGTTCGTGCCCCGGCGGCGGCGCCCGGCGGCCGTCGTGGTGACGGTCGCCGCCGCCGCGGTCTCGATCGTCGCGTTGCCGCTGGTCCTGGGGTTCGGGCGGGAGGACGGCAATCCTTCGGCGCTGCCTTCCCCGTACCTCCGGAATCTTCTTGTCGTGCTGTTCGCCGTCGCCGTCGCCGGGACGCTGTGGCGGGCGGGTCGTAAGAAATCCGAAAGGCCCGGCGGTGCGGTACGCGGAACCGGTGATGGGTAGCGTGGCCGGATGGGACATCGGGTGCTGGTGGTCGACGACGACGCGACGGTGAGTGACGTCGTCCGGCGCTACCTGGAGCAGGCGGGTTGTGAGGTGCACCTGGCTGCCGACGGCGCCGACGGGCTCGCCGCGATCGCCGCGCACCGGCCGGACCTGGTCGTCCTCGATCTGATGATGCCCGGGATCGACGGCCTGGAGGTGTGCCGGCGGATCCGCCGTCAGCTGCCCGGACTGCCGGTGATCATGCTGACGGCCCTGGGTGAGGAGGCGGATCGGGTGCTGGGTCTGGAGGTCGGCGCGGACGACTACGTGACCAAGCCGTTCTCGCCGCGCGAGCTGGTCCTGCGGATCCAGTCGGTGCTGCGCCGCGCGGCCGGGCCTGCCGCGTACCCCGTGGCGTCGACCACGCTGCGTGACGCGGAGTTGATCGTGGACACGGCCCGTCGCGTCGCCGACCGGGCCGGCGTGCCGCTGTCGCTGACCGTCCGCGAGTTCGATCTGCTGGTCTTCCTGATGAGCCATCCGGGTCGGGCCTGGTCGCGCGCCGAGCTGCTGGACCGGGTGTGGGGCTGGCAGTTCGGCGACCAGTCGACGGTGACCGTCCACGTCCGGCGGCTGCGGGAGAAGATCGAGGACGATCCGGCCGAGCCGGCACGGATCCGTACCGTCTGGGGTGTCGGCTACAGCTACGACCCCGTCGAGCAGGGGACCCGGCGATGAAGGACACGCTGCTCATCGGGCTGTACTCGCTCGCCGCCGGCGGTGTCGTCGGGCTGGCCGGCGCCGGGGTGCTGCGGCTGCTGCGGGGCCGTTCCATTCTGGTGCACGTGCTGGTCCTGCTGGCGG
Source organism: Actinoplanes philippinensis (assembly GCF_900113015.1). Classification (GTDB taxonomy): domain Bacteria; phylum Actinomycetota; class Actinomycetes; order Mycobacteriales; family Micromonosporaceae; genus Actinoplanes; species Actinoplanes philippinensis. Next base: position 106,740 of record NZ_FONV01000019.1, on the reverse strand, counting down.
TGACCGTGCTGGCCGTGGTCGCGGGCGTCGCCACGGTGGCGCGGGCGATGTTCCTGTCCGGGCACGATCTGTGGGTCGTGCTGGTCACGGTGACCGCGTCCGCGGTGATCAGTCTCGGTGTCGGCGCGGTCTTCGGTCACCGGCTGGCGGCGTCGGCGGTGTGGGCGCAGGCGGCCCGCGACCGGGAGCGGCATCTGGAGGCGGGCCGGCGGGAGCTGGTCGCGTGGGTGTCGCACGATCTGCGTACGCCGCTGGCCGGTCTGCGAGCGATGGCGGAGGCCCTGGAGGACGGGATCATCCGCGATCCGGTCACGGTCGACGACTACCACCGGCGGATCCGGGTCGAGACGGACCGGATGACGCGTCTCGTCGACGACCTGTTCGAGCTGTCCCGGATCAATGCGGGCGCCCTGCAGCTGGTGCCGACGACGGTGCCGTTGAGCGAGGTGGTGTCGGACGCGATCGCCGGGGTCGCGCCGCTGGCCGCGAGCCGCCGGATCCGGCTGGTCGCCGCGGACAGCGGATGGCCGGTCGTGCGGGCCGGCGAGCGCGAGCTCAGCCGGATCGTCAGCAACCTGCTGATCAACTCGGTGCGGTACACGCCGGCGGACGGGACCGTGCACATCGCCGCCGGCCACGAGCAGGGCAGCGTGTGGCTCGCCGTCTCCGACACCTGCGGCGGCATCCCCGACGGTGATCTTTCGCGGGTCTTCGACGTGGCGTTCCGTGGGGAGCGTGCCCGCACACCGGGGACCGACGGCTCCGGCGGCGGTGGGCTGGGCCTGGCGATCGTGCGGGGTCTCGTCGAGGCCCACGGCGGCCGGGTCGGCGTCCGCAACACCGGCAGCGGCTGCCAGTTCGAGGTACGCCTACCGGCCACGTGACCCGGCCGGGGCGCCGCTGGACCCGGGTGCTGTCCCCGGCCGGAAAGCCGCCCCCGGCCGGGCGCTGCTCGCCTTACTTGTCAGCCGCCGAGGACGACCATCTCGGTACGGCCGCTGGCGGCTCCTGTCTTCTGCACCATCATCAGGTCGGCACGCTTGTCCCCGTTCCAGTCGGTGACCAGCATGTCGAGGTGCGCGCTGGCGCCGGGCGCGGTGTCGGCGTCGAGCAGCAGCGGCTGAAGTTTCTCCGCCCCGTCATACGCCCGGACGTGGGTCTTGCCGTCGGCGGTGCCGGACGCGTGCACCACCACGACATCGGGGTGCCGGTCGTTGTCGACGTCGGCGACGAGCACCCGGTGCTCGGTGCTCGCCGGCTCCGGCAGGGCGGTCGGCGGGGTGAGCGCACGCTGCAGGTCCGAGGCGCCGTCGAGGGTCTGGACCTGCATCTTGCCGTCGGCGGCGCCGGACGTCTGGACGGCCACCAGGTCGGGCCGGGCGTCGCCGTTCCAGTCGGTGACGGCGAACCGGAACCGCTGGTCGGTGGCGGCGAGCCCGGTCACGGTGTGCAGCAGCTGCCGGCGGAAGGCCGAGGCCCCGTCGAGGACGGTCACCTCGGTCCGCCCGCTGGCGGTGCCGGAACGCTGCACCACGACGAGGTCGGGCCGCTTGTCACCATCCCAGTCGGTGACCGTGTAGTCGTGCCGGTCGTCGGTCGCGCCGAGCGCGGTGGCCCGGTCGAGCAGCAGCGCCGAGAACGACGTCGCCCCGTCCATGATCCGGACCTCGGTCTTGCCGGTGGCGGTGGCGGTGCCCTTGACCACGAACAGGTCGGGGCGGCCGTCACCGTTCCAGTCGGCGAGGGCCAGCTCGTGACGCCCGTCGAGCGGGCCCAGCTGGGTCCCGGCGACGGCGAGCGCCTTCTGGAACGGGCCGGCCGGCGCGGACGCCGCCGCGGTGGCCGACGTGCCCGGCGCCGGCGCGGACGGCGGCACCGGCCGGGCCCACAGCCGCTCCACGATCAGCTCGGCGTCGTGGGCCTCCCGCCCGTACGCCGCGGGGAACGCCGACCGCTGCACGGCCTGGCAGATCGCCCCGATGTCACCGCTCATCCAACTGTCGCCGGGGTATTTGCGCAGCATCGAGGTGAGGAACGCATTCGTCGCATACACCGGGTCGACGACCTGGTCGGGCCGGCCCCAGCCCTGCGAGGGCCGCTGCTGGAACAGGCCGAGGCTGTCGTGGTCGAGGGCGACCATGTGGTTGTTGAGGGTGCTCTCGGCGATCGCGGTGGTCACGGCGATGACCGCGGCCCGCGGGGTCAGCCCGCGCGCCTTGACCGCGTCGATGATCACGCGGGCGCAGGAGACGTGGCGGGCCGACAGCGCCGGGCCGAGGCGAGGGCCGGTCATCGCGGGCCGCAGCTCGTCGGCGACCACCCGGTCGGCCGCGGTGGTCACGCCCGGCAGGCACGGGGCCTGCGCGCCGGCCGGCGCCGCCACCGCGACCCCGGCAAACGCCGGCAACGGCGCGAACCATGCCGCCGCGGCGAGTGTCATCGCCGACAGCAACCGCCGGGTGGTGGAGCGTGTCTGTTCCGCCGTCATCTCGTACCGGACCCCCGTCCCTTACCGCTCTGCGGCACCAATCTGCCACACATCACCCTTCACCCGAAAGGCGTACTCCCGGGTCCGGTGTCCGGTTGCCGCCCCGGACGGGCGAATTCGTGCACAGGGGTCCCATGACCACTTGTCCATGGCCTATAGTCTGGTGCATGACTGATTGCCGGCACCTGATGGGCACCCACGAGATCCGGATGCTGCTGGGCGGGATCACGCGACAGCGGGTCTACCAGCTCACCTGCCGCCCCGACTTCCCGCCACCGGCGGCCGACCTGAGCCAGGGAAAGGTGTGGTACACGGTGGACATCGAGCGCTGGGTGGCCGACCGGAAGGACACCCTGTTCGCGGCGGATCCCGATGAGTGATCCGCGGCGCTAACCTGCCCCCTATGGGTAAAGCGGAGCTCGAGGAACTCGTCGTGCCGGACGCGGCGGCGCTGCGTGAGTGGCTGCTGGCCAACCACGACGCGTCGCCGGGTGTGTGGCTGGCCCTGACCAAGAAGGGCGGCGACGTCACCACACTGACCTGGCAGCAGGCCGTCGACGAGGCGCTGTGTTTCGGCTGGATCGACGGTCAGGCCCGCAAGCGCGACGAGGCCTCCTCGTGGATCCGGTTCACCCCGCGCCGCGCCCGCAGCTCCTGGTCGCAGCGCAACGTCGGGCACGTCGCCCGGCTGGAGGCGGCGGGGCTGATGCAGCCCGCGGGCCGTGCCGCGGTGGAGGCGGCCAAGGCGGACGGGCGGTGGGCGGCCGCCTACGCCCCGCCGTCGGAGGCGGAGGCGCCGGCCGACCTGCTTGCCGCGATCGCCGCCGACCCGGCCGCCCAGTCGATGTTCGACGTGCTCACCAAGGCGAACCGGTTCGCGCTGATCTACCGGCTCAACGCGGTCAAACGCGCCGAGACCCGAGAGCGCAAGATCGTCGAGTTCGTGGCGATGCTGGCCCGCCAGGAGACGTTCTACCCGCAGAAGGCCCGGCCGGCGTGACCGGGCCGCCGGCGGGAGGCATTGTGCGGCCACCGTAACCTCGGCAGCGTGACCAGTCTCGATGACGACGGTTCCACCCGGCACGACGCCGCGGCCTCCGGCCCGGCAAAGGCGACAACCCCAGACCCCGATCCGGTACGCCTGACCCCTCCCGCCGACCCGTGGCTGACCGAGGCGCCCACCTCGGCCATCGCGGACCCGGCCACCCTCCAGTCCTTCCCGAACCCGGCGACCCAGTCGGTCCCGGACCCGGCCACCCAGTCCTTCCCGGACCCGGCGACCACGACGGCCGGCCCGGACGCGACCCTGGTCGACCCCGCGGCACCGTCCTACAGCGGTCCAGTTCACGGCGGCCCGGTCCAGGGCAGTCCGGTGTCCGGCAGTCCGGTGTCCGGCGGCCCGGTCCACGGTGGTTGGGTCCCCGGCGGTCCGGCTCACGGCAGTCCGCTCAAGGGCGGCCCGGTCTTCGCCACCCTTGAGCGCCGTCGCCGGCGCCGGCCCCGACGGCTGCTCGTCGCGGTTCTCGCCGGGTGCGCGGTGTTCCTCGCCGCGATCCTGGCCGTCGACCTGTTCGGCGACCACGACGGCGACGACGGCGCACGCGGCGTCACCCCGCCGGCGGCCACGACACCGTCCGTCGCGGCGTCGCCGTCCGATCGTACCCCCGCCTCGTCGTCCCCGGCCCCCGCCGACCGGGCCTCGACCGCGGCCGCAACCCCGGCGGACCGCTCCCCCGCCGCGGCCCCGGCGGACGCCGGCGGCCCGCTGGTCGTCTACGAGGTGACCGCCAGCGGCTCCGGCAACATCGGCAGCATCGCCTACACCGACCAGGACGGCGACATCATCCGCCGCAACGGGGTGCCGCTGCCGTGGCGCACCACGTTCCCCGCCGGCTCGCAGCGGCATCCCCTGGTCCTCGACGCCCAGCGCAAGGGCGGCGGCGACGCCGGCCCGGTGACCTGCACGATCACGGTCGCCGGCAAGGTGCTGGCCACCACGACGGCCGAGGGCAGGTACGGTGCGCCGCTCTGCAGCGGCAGCGCCTGACCCGGCCTCAGCAACGGTGCCGCCCATCCGATGGTGCGGGCATGGTGAGTCCGTCGTCCGGCCCGGCGCCGCTGATCGCCGCGCGGGAGTTGCAGGAGCCCGCGCGGTTGCGGGCGCTGCGCGCCACCGGCCTGCTGGAGCAGCCGTCCAGCGCCGTGCTGGAGCGGCTGACCCGCCTGGCCGGCCGGCTGGTGAACGCCCCGGTGGCGTTGGTGTCGCTGGTGACCGACGACCGGCAGGTGTTCCCCTGCGCCGTGGGCCTGCCGGAGCCGTGGGCGAGCCGCGCCGAGACCCCGCTGTCGCATTCGTTCTGCCGGCATGTGGTCATGGCCGACGCGCCGCTGATCGTCACCGACGCCCGCGGCGACGACCGGGTCAGCGACAACCTCGCCATCGACGACATCGGTGTGGTCGCCTACGCCGGATTCCCGCTGCGCAGTCCGCAGGGCCACACCCTCGGCTCGTTCTGTGTGATCGACAACCGGCCGCGGGTCTGGTCGCCGTCCGAGCTGGCGGTGGTGGAGGACCTGGCCGCCGCGGCGGAGGCCGAGATCGCGATGCGGCTGTCGCAGGCCGAGCTGATGAGCGAGTCCCGGCGACGGCAGGCGATCCTCAACGCGGCCGCTGACGCGTTCGTGACCGCCGACGAGAACGGCCTGGTGCACAGCTGGAACGTCGCCGCCGAGCAGCTGTTCGGATGGAGCGAGTGCGAGGCGCTGGGCCGGCCGATGTCGGAGCTGATGATCCCGGAGCGGTTCCGGGAGCGGCACGAGGCCGGGCTGCGCCGGGTACGGGCCGAGGGCCGTTCCCGCCTGGCCGGGCAACGACTCGACATGACCGCGCTGGACCGCGCCGGCCGGGAGTTCCCGGTGGAGATGGTCCTGCAGGCGCAGGTGGGTGACGACGGCACGTTCTTCCACGCGTTCCTGCACGACATCAGCGACCGCAAGGCCCGCGAGCAGGAGATCTCCGACAGCGAGGCCCGGTTCCGGTCGCTGTTCGAGTCGTCGCCGATCGGCATGGCGCTGGTCGGGCTGGACGGCGCGTGGTTGCGGGTCAATCCGGCGATGAGCGTGATCACCGGTCACACCGCCGACGAGCTGCTGGCGATCGACTTCCAGACGATCACGCACCCCGACGACCTCGACCAGGACCTGGGGCTGGTCGAGCAGCTGCTCGCCGGGGAGATCTCGGACTATCGGATGCACAAACGCTACCTGCGCAAGGACGGCACGACCGTGTGGTGCCTGCTGTCGGTCGCGCTGGTCCGCGACGACACCGGCGCACCGCAGCACTTCCTGTCGCAGATCGTCGAGGTCGACGCCGAGCGGCGCAGCCGGGAGCTGCTGGACGTCACCTTCGCCGCCGCACCGGACCCGCACCTGCTGGCCACCCCCGACGGGGTCGCGCTGCGGGTCAACGCCGCCTGGGGCACGGTGCTCGGCTGGACGGAGGGTGACCTGCTGGGCGCCGACGTCACGGCGATGGTCCATCCACACGATCAGGCGGAGGTACGGGGTTTCCTCAGGGCCGCGGCGTCCGGTCGGCAGACGGAGCAGGCCGTGACCGTGGTGAGCCGCTACCGGACCGCGTCGGGCACGTACCGCTGGCTGCAGTGGCACGGCGCGGCGGCGCCCGGGCAGGGGCTGGTGGTGGCGACCGCCCGTGACGTCACCGAGGCCCGTGCGGTCCAGGAGGCGCTGCGGCGTAGCGAGGAGCAGTCCCGGATGGCGTTCGAGGCCAGCCCGCTGGGGATGGTCATCGCCGACTCCGACGGCCGGTTCGTCCGGCTCAACCCGGCGTTCGCCCAGCTGCTCGGCACCGGCGACCTGGTGGGACGTGACTACCGGGAGGTCACCCACCCCGACGACCGGGAGTCGTCGGCGCACGCGGTGGCCCGGATGCTGCGCGACGGCGTCGGCGAGCTGGAGAAGCGGTTCCTGCGGCCGGACGGCACGGTGGTGTGGGCGCGGGTGACGATCACCGGCGTCACCGGCGCCGACGGCCGGCCCCAGCGGCTGGTCCAGGTGGAGGACATCACCGCCCGTAAGGAGGCCGAGGAGCACGCCGCCCGGGAGACCCAGCGGCTGCGTACGATGATCTCCGTCCAGCGGGAGGTCGCCGCGGCCGCGGCCGACCGTCAGGCGACGCTGCAGCTGGTCGCCGACCGCGCGGTCGAGGCCCTGCCCGCCGCCGAGGGGGCACTGGTCGGCCTGGTCGACGGCACCGAGCTGTATGCCGGGGCCGCGGCCGGGACCCTGACCGCCCACAGCGACGTGCGGGTGCAGATCAGCGGCTCGCTGGCCGGCCGGGTCGTCACCACCGGAACCACGTTGCGCTGCGACGACATCGCCACCGACGAACGCGTCGACCGGGACAACAGCCTGGCCGCGGCGGTCCGGTCGATGGTCGTGGCGCCGCTGTTCGCCGACGGCCGGGTGTTCGGCACGCTCGGGGTGTCCAGTCCCCGCGCCCACGCGTTCGACGACGCGGACACCGAACAGCTGACGCTGCTGGCCGACGCGCTCAGCGGCGCGCTGCGGCACGCCGACGACACCGAGCAGCGGTCACGGCTGCTGCGGCAGCTGCAGGAGCGCGCCGACCTGCTCGACCTGACCCAGGACGCGGTGATCGTACGGGACCTCGACGGCCGGGTCGTCTACTGGAACCCGGCGGCGGAACACATCTACGGCTGGGCGCCGGAGGTCGCCGCCGGCCACGACCTGGACCGTCTGCTCGGCACCGTGTGGACCGCCGACCTCAACCGGGCCCGGATCGACCGGGCCCTGCACGAGCACGGCACGTGGGCCGGTGAGCTGGAGCACCGCCGGGCCGACGGGCGGCGGGTGACAGTGCTGTCCCGCAAGTCCCTGCAGCGCGACCCGGACGGCAACCCGGTCGGGATCCTGTCGATCAACACCGACGTCACCGCCCGCCGCCACGCCGAACAGGCGCTGCGCGACAGTGAGCAGCTGTTCCGCTCACAGTTCGCGCACTCCGCGATCGGCCAGGTCATCCGCGGCGCCGACGACCGGGTCCAGGAGGTCAACCCGGCGTTCGCGGCGATGCTCGGCTACCGCCCGGACCAGCTGATCGGCGACACGATCGGCCGGCACATCAGCCCGGAGGCGCTACCCGCCCGGGCCCGAGCGCTGGCCACCCTCTTCACCGGCCAGGCCGACTCCTACCATCAGGTGTGCCGGCTGATCCGGGCCGACGGCGAACGGCTCGACGTCGACGTGACCGTCTCGGTGATCCGCGACGGGACCGGTCATCCGGAACGGTTCGTCTGTCTCTTCCAGGACATCAGCGACCGCCGGGCCGCCGAGGCCGCCCGGGACCGGGCCATCGCCGAACTCGCCGGCCACAACCGTCAGCTCCAGGAGGCCAACCGGCTCAAGCAGGACCTGATGGGCATGCTCGGCCACGAGATCGGCAACCCGCTGACCTCGATCCTCGGCTACACGGAGATCTTCACCGAGGAATGGGGCGAACTCTCCGCCGGCCGGCAGCAGACCATGCTGAACGCGATCTCCCGCAACGCGCACCTCATCGACGGCATCGTCCGGGAGGTCCTCACCCTGGTCACCCTGGACGCCGGGCAGATCACCGCGACCCCGGAGGCGGTGACGGTCCGCGACCATCTCGACGCCGCGGTGGAGAACACCGGCACGGGCGGGGTCACGATCGACTGCCCGGACGGGACCGTCGCGTCCGTCCAGCCCGGCCATCTGGCGCAGATCCTCACCAATCTGCTCTCCAACGCCCGCAAGTACGGTGGAGGCGCGACCGCGATGACCGTCACCGGCGACGCCGCCACGGTCCGCATCGCCGTCCACGACGCCGGGCCCGGGGTTCCGCCCGATCTGCGGCCGCACCTGTTCGACAGGTTCACCCGCGCCCAGGAGACCGCCGGCACGGTCAAGGGCACCGGCCTGGGCCTGCACATCGTCCGGGAACTGGCACGCGCCAACGGCGGCGACGTCCACTACGAGCCCGCCCCGGAGCGGGGGTCGATCTTCGTGCTGGCCCTTCCCCTCCCGCCGGCGGGTTGATGGAGTGTGCTTTCATCGGCGGCTCCGGCACCGCGACACGGGGAGCCGACGATCTTCTTCTTCGAGGGTGAGCGCGCCGGCCGGTTGCAGCCCGGTCATCGTGGAGCAGTTGCTGCCGGTCACCTGGGAAGGGCCGCGGCGCCGCGCTGATCCTCGCCCGCGGCCTGCTGGCCGTCCTGATCACGCTGATCGTCGCGTGCGAGGTCGAGTGGAAGCTGCTCCTGCTGTGCCACTGACGCGAGGTCGAGCGCGAGAGCACCGACACGGGGTCAGCGCAGGAGCGGCCGATGATCGAGCGCCGCCCGCATCAGCCTGCCGCGGTCGGCCAGGTCCGGGAGGACCGCCTCGTCGAGCGGCTCGACGGTGGCGGTGTCACCGAAGTACGGGTTGCCGGGAAGCCCGATCAGCCGCGCCTCCGGGACGCCGGGGAAGTAGATCGCGCCCCGCCCCGCCGCCTCGATCCACACCCGCGCCGACACCGGCCCGTGCACGACCAGATGTCCGGCGTCGGCGAGGCCGGTGAACAGCTGACCCTCGACGGTCAGCGCGCCGCCGACGAACAGCTGCCCGTGCGACACGCAGGTCAGATCCCGCACGGTGACCGCGCCGGTGACGTACAGCGCCGTGTTGCTGTCCCAGTTCTGGAACGTCGCCGGGCCGTGCACCGTCAGGTCCCCGTCGATCACGTACAGCGTGCTGATGTCGTCGCCGTCGTTGTCGTGCACGACCAGCGGGCCGTCGACGGTGACGTCACCGTCGTGGACGAAGAACCACTCGGGCTCCTCGCCGTACAGGTCCTCCAGCTCGACGCTGTCCTGGCTGATCTCGAGCAGGTCCCAGCGCTCGCCGGCCTCCTGCGCCGGCACCCGCTCCCAGCCCGGCCGGGGCCGCCCGTCAAAGAACATGCGTCTCCTCCTCGGAAGCCCGCCCGCAGCGTGGAGCGGGCGCGGGTCATCGCCGACGACCAGGGCATCGTACGAGCCGGGCTGACGACGATCCGGCACATCCGCCCGCAACCGCGTCGAACTCGCCGCCCGGGCCCACCGCGCCCACCGCGTCCGGTGACCCACCGTCAGCCGGCGGCGAGCGGCTGCTCCGCCGTGACCGTCACCGCGACCGGCTCCGCGACGGCCGGACGCGACGCCAGGCACGCCTGCAGCCGGGCGTGCCGGAACTGGTAGGCCGGACCCACCCGGCGCAGGATGCCACGGTCGTGGGCGTCGTCGAGGAAGTCGAGAACCCGCCACGGCGCCAGCCCCCGCACCGCCAGCCACGCCCGCGCGTAGCCGAAACGCAGCCACGCCGACCCCGCCCCGCTGGTGAAGGCGATGACCGTGCCCAGGACGACCGACACCTGGGTCAGCAGCGTCCACCGCACCGCCCCGGTGAACGCCGCCTGCCCCACCAGCAGCTCGATCACGGCGATCGACGCGGCCATCGTCGTCAGGAAGACCGTGCGGTCCTGCCGCAACGACGTCCGCGAGCCGGCCGGCCGGTTCACGTCGGCGGGCGTGCCGATGCCGTCGACCAGAAACGCGATGATGCCCGTCAGCAGACCCCCGACCAGGCACAGCGCGGCCACCGCGCCCACCGCTCCGATCAGGCCGCCGATCGTCGGGGTGTAGAGCAGCAGCACCCCGAGAATCAGCGGCGTGGCACAGAGCGCGAACCCGCTGCCGACGGCGAACCCGTTGAGGAACATCCGGGGCCGCAGCCGGATCCGCGACGGCTTTCCGTCGGCCAGGCCCATCAGGGCGCCGATCAGCGGCCCCAGGACCAGCGACAGCCCCAGGGTCATCGGCAGGGCCCAGCCCTCGGTGTTGTCACGCAGGATGAGCACCTGGACGAGGACACCGACCAGCAGCACACCGGCGAGCGCCTGCCGGCCGAGCCCGAACGGCACCGCCTCCACCAGCTGCCACCAGGTCAGCTCCCGGGCCCGCGTCCGGTTCAGATGCGCGGCCAGGAACGCGAGCCACCGCTCCGCCTTCACCTGCGGATACCGCCGCTGCCCGGCCGCGCCCTCGGTCCGGTGCTCGGCGTAGAGGGCCGGAACGTACCCCCGCAGCAGATGCGCCTCCAGGGCCTCCCGGTCGGTGAAGGCGAGAAGGTCCGACGGCGACGTGTCGGGCTCCCGGTAGACCACCCGCGCCAGATGCACCATCAGCGGCGTCGAGAACGCCCGGGCCACCGCGCTGTCCGGGAACTCCGCCAGATGCCGGGTGACCGGATCCCACCGCCGCCGGCCCCGCTCGCCCTGGCCGGCCGGCAGGTAGGCGGCCGCCTCGGCGTGCGACACCGGCTCCAGCTCGACGACCGCGGCCCGCGCCAGCACCGCCCCCACCTGGCCGATCAGCTCCTGATACTCGGCCGCACGGCAGGTCACCACCATCGGCCGGTCCTCGGACAGGTAGTTGTTGAGCCGGGTGACGGCGAGCGAAACCTGGTCACGGGCCACCTCGTCGAGCCCGTCGAGCACCGGGATGATCCGGCCGGAGCCGAGCAGCCGACGCACCGCGTCCGCGCCGAAGTGCTCCTCCGAGCCGAGCAACGGATACGCCCCGCCGATCTGCTCGACCAGCCACTCGTCGAGACCCTGCTCCTCCGGGCGCCACATCGACAGGCTCAGCAGCACCGGCACCGGCTCCCCCGGCTCGCGCACCGCCAGCAGCTCCCGGACCAGCAGAACCGCCAGCGACGTCTTGCCCGAGCCGGGCGCGCCGATCACCACCAGCCGCCGGGCCGGCAGCCGGCGCAGCGTCGCGGCCACCTGCGTGACATCACCGTGCAGCTTCAGCCGGGTGGGCCGGCCCGCCGTCCATCCCGGACCGAGCACGTCGGCGGCCGAGGCGGCGACCTCCCGGCCGGTCGACGCCCACCGCACCCGCAGCGGCGCCGGCTGCGCCAGACCACGGACCCGGGCCTCGTGACTCCACTGCCGCGACACCAGCTCGGCCAGCTCCGCGGCGGCGTCGTCGAGCAGACGCCGGTGCTCCGACGCGGCCGGCCGCCGGCTCTGCCGCACGGTGAACACGGTGACCAGCAGCCCGATCCCGGTCAGCACCAGAGCGCCCACACTGGCCCTCTGATCCGCCGCCTGCCAAGGGTCCTGCGAATGATCGGTGAAATACGTCCATGCGAAAGCGGCGAAGATCAGAATTGTCGTCCCACCGGCGACAGCGGGCAGGAATCGGCGACCCCCGAATTTTCGCATTGCCACATGATGCCGCCTTCAATTGATCTCCATCATCGGGGTCATCGATGAGAAAAACATTCACAACCAGCGGGGTACGCGTCCCGCAAGCCCCGCACGTGCACGGACAACGGCCCGGCCGCCGATTAGCGGATCCGCTACCGGGGTGCACCCGGCCGATATCTCAAGTCACAACGTCCGCCCCGCAATCTGGTTCCCGTCAGTCATTCGGGGGAAGGACGTCGTCTTGAAGGTTCAGTTCCGTAAGTACGTTGTTGCCGCCGCCACCGTCGGTGCGTTCGCCGCGATCGGCGCGATGGCGCTGCCGACCGGGTCGGCCGGCTGGGAACCCGTCACGTACGGCCTGACCGCCGCCCCGGAGCAACTGCTCCCGGCCACCGTCTCCGCCGACCGGCCCGCCCGGGTCGTCACCACCACCGTCGGAAAGGACGGCCGCCCGGTCGTCTCGGTCAAGGAGGCCACCGACCGGCAGTCCGCGGTCCGCCTCGTCGAGGACGGCCAGAGCACCGACGACGCGGTGAGCGTCGAGGTCGACGCCCAGGCCTACGCCTACGGCGTGCCCACCGGCACCGACCCGAGCCGCGCCCAGCAGTGGGACCTCACCAAGCTCAAGGCCGACCAGGCCTGGAAGCGGTCGACCGGCGCCGGCGTCACCGTCGCCGTCGTCGACACCGGCGTCGACGCCACCCACCCGGACCTGGCCGGCCACGTGCTCGACGGCTACGACGCGATCACCGACCGGACCGGCCCGGTCACCGACGACCACGGCCACGGCACCCACGTCGCCGGCACGATCGCCGCCGTCACCGGCAACGGCGTCGGCGTCGCCGGCCTCGCCCCGGACGCCCGGATCCTGCCGGTCAAGGTGCTCGGCGCCAACGGCGGCGGCAACATGTCCGACATCGCCGAGGGCATCATCTGGGCCGCCGACCACGGCGCCCAGATCATCAACATGTCCCTCGGCTCGACCACCAAGGTCGCCGCGGTCAGCAACGCCGTCAGCTACGCCCGCAGCAAGGGCGTCACGGTCGTCGCCGCGGTCGGCAACAGCCGCCAGTCCGGCAGCCCGGTCTCCTACCCGGCGGCCGACCCCGGCGTCATCGGCGTCGCCGGCACCGACGCGAACGACCGGATCGGCACCTACTCGAACGCCGGCAACTACGTCGACGTCGCCGCCCCCGGCACCGACATCCTCAGCACCTACCCGGCCCGGCGCGGCCCCGGATACAAGCAGATGAGCGGCACCTCGATGGCGTCACCGCACGTCGCCGCGGCCGCCGCGCTGCTCAAGAGCGCCAACCCGGCGCTGACCGCCGACCAGATCGAGACGACGCTGGAGAAGACCGCCGTCGACCTCGGCGCGGCCGGCTTCGACAACGACTTCGGCAACGGCCGTATCGACCCGGCCGCCGCCCTCGCATCGCTGACCCCGGTCACCACCCCGACCACGCGCCCCACCACGAGCGCGCCCGCGACCCGCCCGACCACCAGCGCGCCCGCGACCCGTCCCACCACCAGCGCGCCCGCGACCCGTCCGACCACCAGCGCGCCGGCCACGCGCCCCACCACCAGCGCCCCGGCGACCCGTCCCACCACCAGCGCGCCGGCCACCCGCCCGACGACCAGCCCGATCACCGCCGCGCCGACCACCAGCGCCCCGACCGGCGCGGCCGCCTACGAGGCCGAGGTCGTCACCCTCACCAACGCGCAGCGCACCAGCAACGGATGCCCCGCGGCCCGCACCGACGACCGCCTCACCGCCGCCGCCCGCGCCCACAGCGCCGACATGGTCGCCCGCAACTTCTTCGACCACACCGGCTCCGACGGCAGCAACTTCGTCACCCGCGCCAACCGGGCCGGCTACACCGCGCCCTCCGGCGAGAACATCGCCTACGGCTACCGCTCCCCGCAGGAGGTCGTGACCGGCTGGATGAACAGCCCCGGCCACCGCGCCAACATCCTCAACTGCGAGAGCGTCGCCATCGGCGTCGGCCTGGCCACCAAGTCCGACGGCACCCCGTACTGGACGCAGGTCTTCGGCCGCGCCTGACGGCAGAAGACCGCGCCTGACCGTCGAAGGACACACCTGACCGTCGAAGGCCGCACCTGACGGCAGAAGGAACGGCCGGATCCCCACGGGGTCCGGCCGTTCCCGCGTTCAGCCGGGCTCCGACTCGTGCCCGGCCGGATGCGAGCGCAACAGCCCGTCGTACGCCCGGATCGCCGTGATGTCCCCCGTGACGACCCGGTGGATCGTCCGCGTGATCGGCATCGCCAGACCGTGCCGGTCGGCCAGGCGCACCGCCGCGTGCACGGTCTTCACCCCTTCGGCCACCTGCCCCATCTCGGCGAGGATCTCCTCCAGGGTCCGGCCCCGGCCGAGTTGCTCGCCGACGTGCCGGTTGCGGCTGTGCGGGCTGATGCACGTCGCCACCAGGTCGCCCATGCCGGCCAGCCCGGCCAGCGTGCTCGGCTCGCCGCCCATCGCGACGGCCAGCGTGGTCAGCTCGGCGAGCCCGCGCGAGATCACCCCGGCCCGGGTGTTGTCGCCGACACCGAGGCCCTGGGCGATGCCGGTGGCGATCGCGACGACGTTCTTCAGCGCGCCGCCGACCTCGCAGCCGATCACGTCATGGTTGGTGTAGACACGCAGCAGCCCCCGCCGGAAGACCTGCTGGATCGCGGTCGCGACAGTACGGTCCTCGGTCGCGATCACGGTCGCCGCCGCCATCCCGGCCATGATCTCCTTGGCCAGGTTGGGCCCGGTGAGCGCGGCCGCGGGGTGTCCGGGCAGCACGTCCTTGATCACTTCGGTCATGCGCAGCAGCGAGTCGCGTTCCAGGCCCTTGCTCAGGCTGACGACCGGGATCCACGGGTGCAGGTCCGGCCGTACCTCCTGCAGGGTGTCCCGGAAAGCGCCGGTGGGCACGCCGACGACGAGCAGCTCGGCGTGTGCCGCGGCCTCGGCCAGGTCGGCGGTGGCGCGCAGCCGGGCCGGCAGCGGGAACCCGGCGAGGTAGCGCTCGTTGGTGTGCTTGGCGTTGATCTCCTCGGCGGTCGCCGGGTTACGGGCCCAGATCAGCGACTCGTGATCGCGGCGGGTGAGAACCGAGGCGACCGTGGTGCCCCACGACCCGGCGCCGAGCACGGTGATCCGCATGTTTCGCCCTTCCCTAGGCACGCGCCGGCACCCGGCAGGCTAGAGGATACGGCGGCAGTCCTGTTTCCCAGCCGTCGTCGATGAGTTACGCCGTCGTGTCGCGGTCTGTCACACCGCCTTCGGCATCCTAGGAGGATAGTCCGGTTGGGCTGGGGACGATCATCGACGACGGACGATCCCGCCGCTACAGTCATCGGCGGGGGTGAACCGTGCGGGCGACTCGCGCCATCAGTCTCGTGTTCGCCGGCAGTGGCGCGACCCAGGCGTCCTGGATGTCCCGGCTTCCCGCGATTCTCGATCAAACCCACACCGATGTCGTACGCCTCAGCGCCGGCCTGGTCATGCTGGGCCTGGGCACGCTCGTCGCGATGGCCCTGACCGGCCCCGCCATCAGCCGCTTCGGTGGCCGCCCGGTGGTCACGGCCGGCTTCGCCCTGACGATGGTCTCGCTGATCACCATGGCGGCGGCGCACTCGGCGACGGCGCTGGCGGTGGCGATGCTGGGCGTGGGCGTGGGCGGCGGTGTCTGGGACGCGGGCATGAACGTGCAGGCCGCCGCGCTGGAGAGCCGCCTCGACACGCACCTGATGAGCCGTTTCCACGGCTGGTGGAGCATCGGCAGCATGGCCGGCGCGGGGGTGGGCCTGGCCGCCGCCGCGCTGCGGGTCGGGCTGCTGCCGCATCTGTCGGCGGTCCTGGCAGCGACGGCGGTGGTGTTCGCCTGTGGTGTGACGGCCTTCGACGACTCCAAGCGCGGCGGGCCGGACGCCACCGGCTCGCGGCTGCGGTCACCGGCACGACGGCTCGCGGCGATCGGCACGCTGCTGTTCTGCGGTGCGGTGGTGGAGGGCGCCGCCGGTGACTGGCTGGCCGTCTACCTCAACCAGGACCGGCTGCTCACGCACGCCGGGGCGGCCCTGTGGTATGCGTTGTTCGTGTCCGCGATGGCGGCCGGCCGGCTGATCGCGGAGCGCCCGCACCGCCACTTCGGCGCCGTCGGCCTGGTCCGGACCGGCGCGGTGGTGACGGCGCTGAGCATCATGCTGGTGGTGGCCGGCCCCACCGGCCCATGGCTCTACGTGGCGGCGCTGGGCTGGGGCGCCGGGATCTGCTGGGTGTTCCCGGCGGCGCTGAGCGCGACCGGGAGTGTCGCCGCGCCGTCGGCCGTCGCCGCGATGACCGCCGTGGGGTACAGCGCGAGTGTGGCCGGCCCGCTCGTCATCGGACGGCTGGCGCACGCAGCCGGTCTGGAGACGGCGATCGCCGCCATGCTGCCTCTGGTGCTGACCGTGGCGCTGCTGGCTCCGGCGCTGTCCGGGGCCGACCCGGAGCCCGCGAGATGAAGCACCGCAGGCCGAACCCGCGGACCGTCGCCCGGACCTCGCGGGGGCCGGCCGGGCCACCGGCGCGCACCGGCAGGTCGGTCAGGTAGTCGCGCCAGGTCTTGCGGTCGTTCTGCCAGGCCTCGATGTAGCGGACACAGTCGATCGGCTGGATGAACCGCAGCCTGCCCTTCGCCGCGCCCAGCGACCGCAGCATGTCCCCGCCGCGCGGGGTGCCGGGGCCGATCCGTTTCTCGATCTGCTCGATCAGATCGAGCCGGGCGGCGAGGAACCGGCTCCAGTAGCCGGTCTCCGCGGGGATCGGCTGCCCGTGGTCCAGGCCGGCGAAGATGCCCTCGGCCAGCACGTCGCCGAACTCCTCGCCGCGGGCCCGGTCCGGGTCGGCGAACGGGTCGTAGTGCTGCTGCACCGCGACGCCGGCCTGGGTGACCGGCCGCAGCCCGGTCTCGCCCAGCAGGAAGAACCAGTCCTCGTTGTAGACCTCGGGGAAGAACGAGTCGATCCGGCCGGCCGGCACCGCCAGGGCTCCGCCGCCGATGAAGGTCTCCTGCGGCTGCCCGGTCTCACGGTTGGCGTGGCACACCACCGAGTTGTCGGGGCAGCCGGTCACATGCAGGCCGACGCCGTCGTGGGTGTCGAGCAGGGCCGCCGCGCGTTCCAGGTCGGCCGGGTCCGGCACATGGATGTCGTCGTCCAGGAAGACCACGGTGTCCCAGCCGGACATCCGGGCGAGCACCAGCCCGAGGTTGCGCTTGGCGCTGGTGTCGGCGCGGCGCTGCAGGCGGGACCTGCCGAGGACGGTCGACGTCTCCAGCCTGGGCAGCGCCGCGACGCCGTCCTTGGGGAAGTCGACGGCGACGACCCGTAGCCCGGGCTCGCCGGTGAGGCGGCGGATCACCGGCCCCGGCCGGGACCGTCCGCTGCAGAGCACGAGCAGGGTGGCGTCGAGCAGGGCGGCGAGGCGGCCGGCTTCGACGAGGGACGCCTCGGCGCGGGCGCTGGGCACGATCACGGCGTCCACCGGCGCGCGGCGGTCGCCTGGCGCCGGCGCCCGGATCAGGCCGCGGTGCGAAGGATGATGTCCGACCCGGCTCATGCCTCGGTCACGGGCGACCACTCGTGCAGCAGCCCGTCGTCCTGCGTCCAGTCGGGTGTCACCACGGCTCCGTTCACGTTCATCCGGACGCGCATCAGGATGCTGAACGCGGAGGCGTCCGGGAAGCGTTGCCGGATGTGGTTTTCGTTTCGATCCCGAAACTTCTGATCGGTCAACGCGCGGACCGCGCCGTACGTTCCGCGCCCGAACATGCCATTACACAATGTCACTGTTCGGCGTGCGTTGTACGGACTTTTCCCGCGAAAGAAGTGGGCCACGTCCTCCAGCAGGGACCCGTTCGACGCATCGAGCACGGGCTCGAAGACCTGCCCGTCGACGGTGGAGAACCCGCCCGCGTCCTCGTCGTTGGGGCGGCGCTGCTGGCGCACCGGCAGATCGAGCCGGCGGGTGATGTCGCGGTTCACCGCGTTCCAGTCGACGCCGCCGATCAGCACGAGGTGCGAGGTGAAGTCGTCCTCCACCATCTCCTCGGACCGGCAGATGCGGACCTCGGCGGCCGGGTTCACCGCGCGGATGTGGCCGTGCACCTCCAGCAGCGCGTCGAGGTCGGCGAGGCTGTAGGAGCGGACGTAGTCGGGGTCCTTGGTGTCGGTGAACGGCATCCGCTCGCGGAACCGCTTCGGCAGGCTCCCGCTCACGATGATGATCGGCCGCTGGTCGGGGAAGAACCAGGTCCCGCTGGCCGCGTCGCCGGGCACCCGGGCCGGGGCGGCGCCCTGCGGCTCGTCCTCCTCGTGCTCGCCGGGGAAGCGCAGGCTGAACAGCTCGGCATACAGCTCCTCGCGGGCGTGCCGTTCGCCGCCGGTCATCTCGTGCTCGCCGAGCAGGCGGGCCGGGCTGGACTCCACCGACCGCGGGGTGGCGAAGAACGCCGCATACCCGGCCAGGCGGCTGGCCGGGGGCAGCGCGGGGTTGCGGGTGGACTCCCACGAGGAGATCAGGGACAGGCTGAGGGGACCGTGCTCGCCGCCGAGCGCCTCGGCGATCTGTTGCTGGGTGACCTTCAGCTCGGGCCAGAGCTGGGTCCGCAGTTTGCGCAGACGTCGTGCGAGGCGTGCGCCATCGGGCTGTGCCGGCTGCATGGGAGGCAATCCTTCAGTGAACTAAAAACAATCCGCAAAGCCTAGGGGAATCGATCGCTCACTGCCAGTGCCGGGAGGCCCGCTGTGCACAGCCTGCCGAGCCCCGCCGGAGAAGCGTGAATGAATCCCTGTCGTCACCTTGCTTCACGCGACTTGAGCGACTTAACCTAACTTCAGTCAAGTCCCCTGAAGGTGGCCCCCGGGAGGCCACCCCAGCGGCCGACCTCCGGCTGCGCCCGCCCCGGCGTCGCTCATCGGCATCGCCGGCCCCGGCCGGCGAGAGCGACACGGTCCCGCGGCAGCCGGAGGGGGCTGCCGCGGGACCACCCCTTCCCCGCCGTGTTCGTTCCCCGGCGGTCATCAGGCGATCGGCTACCCAGCGTCACATTCCGTGGGATCGCTCCCATGACGACGATGCGCAGGCGGGGCCACAGGCCATCGATCGCCACTGATCATCTGTGGTTCGATGTCGCATGGACGCAACGTCATTGAAACGAACACCGCCATTCCGGATCGCACATCGTTCAGCAGAGGCTGGGGGCCGTCAGCCGTTCTGACGTGCGGATACACGGCGCGGACTTATCGCTTAGGGACCTTTACTTTCGTCGATGTGACGCATAGCTTGATGCCATCCAGCGAAAGTTATGGATTCCTGGACGACATCGCGACATCACACTTCCCGACGAACGGCGTGCCGGCAGGGACAACCTCCCACCACACTCCGTGATGTTGTGCTGCCGTCTCACGAGTGGAAGGAGACGCATGGACGACGCCGTTCTCTCCCGACGTTCCCTGTTCGCCGCCGGCGCTGTCGGGCTCGCCGTGCCCGCGATCGGCGCGGCCGTGTCCTGGAACGCCGGCGCGGCACACGCGGGGGCGACCCGGAAGGTCACCATCTACGCCGAGGCTCTGCCCGGTGGGCTGTTCGGCTACGGGCTGGCGCCGGGGCAGGCGACCGTGCCGGGGCCGCTGCTGGAGATCTACGAGGGCGACACCCTCGAGATCACGCTGGTCAACACCACCAACCAGCGACTGTCCATCCACGCGCACGGGGTCGACTACAGCACCAGCTCGGACGGCAGCCCGCTGCACGCGTCGTACAACAATCCGGGTGAGACCCGTACCTACGTCTGGCGGTCGCGGGAGATGTTCGCCGCGGCCGGCCGCCGGTTCATGCCGGGCAGCGCCGGCTACTGGCACTACCACGACCACGCGATGGGCACCGACCACGGCACCGGCGGCGTGGCCAAGGGCCTCTACGGCGGGCTGATCGTGCGGCGGCGCGGCGACATCCTGCCGGACCGGCAGTTCACCGTGGTCTTCCACGACATGACGATCAACAACCGGATGGCGCCGAACACCCCGATCTTCGAGGCGAACCTCGGCGAGCGGGTCGAGTGGGTGGCCATCGGGCACGGCAACCTGTTCCACACCTTCCACCTGCACGCGCACCGCTGGGCCGACAACCGCACCGGCATGTTGGAGAGCATCAGCGACCCGAGCCCGACGATCGACAACAAGGACCTCAACCCGGGCAGCTCGTTCGGGTTCCAGGTGCTGGCCGGCGAGGGCGTCGGGCCGGGCGCCTGGATGTACCACTGCCACGTGCAGAACCACTCCGACGGCGGCATGTCCGGGATCTTCCTGGTCCGCAACGCCGACGGCAGCATGCCGCCGGGCGCCGAGGAGGCGATCCACCGGTTCCAGGGCCACACGCACACCACCACGTCGCAAAGCCACGACGATCATGGGGGGCACGGCGCATGAGATCACAAACCACTCAGGGGGTACGGCGAGCGCTGACCACCGCGGCCGCGGTGCTCCTCGTCCTCACCGGATCAGCACAGGTCACGTCACCGGCGACGGCGGCGGCGCCCACGGCCGCGGCGGCGCCGCTGTCGGTGCTCGTCTTCCACGGGGCGGCCGAGGATCAGGACGATCCCGTCGCCAAGGCCGCGGCGACCATCGACGCGCTCGCGGACGCGGCCGGCTTCACCACCGTCGAGTCCACCGACCCGGCCGTCTTCACCCCGGCGGAACTGGCCGCGCACCGGGCCGTGGTGTTCCTGTCGGCGACCGGCGCCGACCTCAGCCGTGACCAGGAGAGCGCGCTCCAGTCGTACCTCAAGGCGGGTGGTGGTTTCGTCGGCATCGCCGACGCCGCGAAGGCGCAACTGGACTCGACCTGGTTCACCGGCCTGATCGGGACCCGCCCGGCCGGCTCGATCCCGGCGTCGGAGCCGGTCAGCAAGGTCACCGCGAGCGGCGAGAACCCGCCCAACGAGACCAAGGAGAAGCTGACCGACGCCGACAACAACACCAAGTGGCTGGTCCGCACCGCGACCGGCTGGGTGACCTACGAGCTGGCCGCCGCGAAGGCGATCACCGGGTACGCCCTGACGTCGGCCAACGACTTCCCCGGTCGTGACCCGAAGGACTGGACGCTGCAGGCCTCGGCCGACGGGCAGGCCTGGACCGAGGTGGACAAGCGGACCGGCCAGACGTTCGCCGACCGGTTCCAGACCCGCCGGTTCGACCTGGCCGCGCCGCAGAACTACCGGTTCTTCCGGCTGGACGTCACCGCCAACAGCGGGGAGCCGCTGATCCAGCTGGCGAACCTGCGGCTGTTCACCGCCGAGTCGGTCACTCCCCCGCCGCCCACTGTCAACCAGGCCGTCGTCGACGTGCTCGACACCCGGCACCCGTCCACCGCGGGCCTGCCGCGCACCCTCACCCGGTCGGACCGCTGGTACAACTGGGACCCGAACCCGCTCGGCGCCGTGCACACCGTCGCGCAGGTCGAGGAGCGTCACTACAACGCCGGGACCAGCGCCAACGGTCCGTTCCACCCGATCTCCTGGTGCCGTGACTACGACGGCGGCCGGTCCTTCTACACCGGCATGGGCCACACCGCGGGCGGCTACGACGAGGACGCCTTCCGCAAGCACCTGACCGGCGCCCTGAAGTGGGCCTCCGGCGTGGTACGCGGAGACTGCCAGGCCACCATCGCGGCGAACTACAGGACCGAGCGGCTGACCACGGCGAACCAGACCGGGCAGCTGGACCAGATCGGCGAGCCGCACGGCCTGACCATCACGGGCGACGGCACCGTCTTCTACGTCGGCAAGGCCGCCTGCCCGAGCGGGCCGGTCGTCAGCTGGGACGATCCGAAGGTGGGCCTGGGCTGCGGCACCATCCACTCGTGGAGCCCGCGGACCAAGCAGGTGAAGCTGCTGACCACGCTGCCGGTGATGGGCAACCGGGGCAGCGGCACCGAGCTGGTGAAGAACGAGGAGGGCCTGCTCGGCATCGTGCCGGACCCGAAGTTCGCCGAGAACGGCTGGCTCTACGTCTACTGGATGCCGCACGACTCGATCGACCGCACCAAACGCACCGGGGAACGGACCGTCAGCCGGTTCACCTACGACGCGCAGGCGCAGACCATCGACCAGGCGACCCGCAAGGACCTGCTCAAGTTCCCGGTGCAGATCCACAGCTGCTGCCACGCCGGCGGCGGCATGGCGTTCGACAAGGCGGGCAATCTCTACATCGGCTCGGGTGACAACAACTCGTCCGAGGGCTCGCAGGGCTACTCCGGCAACAACTGGACCCAGGAGTACGCCGGCATCTCGTTCCAGGACGCGCGGCGTACCTCCGGAAACACCAACGACCTGGCCGGGAAGATCATCCGCATCCACCCGGAGGCGGACGGCACCTACACGATCCCCTCGGGCAACCTGTTCCCGCCGGGCACCGACAAGACCCGTCCGGAGATCTACGTGATGGGCGTACGCAACATCGCCCGCCTGCAGATCGACCCGGAGACCGACTGGCTGACCGCCGGCTGGGTCGGCCCCGACGCCACCAACCCGAGCCCGGAGCTGGGCCCGGCCAAGTACGAGACGGCCACCATCATCACCTCGGCCGGCAACCAGGGCTGGCCGTACTGCATGGGCAACCGGCAGCCGTACCGCGACCGCAGCAGCACCGACGCCACTCAGCTCACCGGCTGGTACGACTGCGGCAACCTGAAGAACACCTCGCCGCGCAACACCGGCCTGGTCGACATCCCGCCGGCCCGCGACAACATGATCTGGTACGCCCCCGGTGGTGGCGGCCCGGTCTTCCCGCCCCGCGCCGACGGCAGCGGCGTCCCCAGCTACGTCAACGCGGACGCCGTCTACACCCAGCCGTACCTGCGCGGCGGCGGCCAGGCCGTGATGTCCGGCCCGACCTACCACCACGACCGGGCCGACCCGGCCAGCACCGTGAAGTGGCCGGTCTACTGGGACGACAAGTGGTTCATCGGCGACCAGTCGAACGCCGCCAACCGGGTCGCGATCACCGTCGACCCGGCCGGGGTGCCGCAGCAGAGGCCGCCGCTGTTCGGGGAGACGCTGCGCGCCATCCTGCCCGGCGGCAACGCCGACAACCGGCTGATGAGCTGGATGGACGCCAAGTTCGGCCCGGACGGCGCGCTCTACCTGCTCGACTACGGCGGCGGGTTCTTCAGCCTGCACGCGGCACAGAAACTGCTGCGCGTCACCTACACCGGCGGGGCGGCCACCCCGGCGCCGCAGGCCACCTCGGTCGCCGTGCAGAACAAGCCGCTCACGTACGCCTTCACCGGCTCGCGGTCCGGCGGCGTCGGCCACCGGTGGGAGTTCGGCGACGGCACCAACTCCACCGACGCCGACCCGCGGCACGTGTACGCGAAACCGGGCACCTACACCGCCCGGCACACCGTCACCTACGCCGACGGCGAGACCGTCACCGTGCCGGTCACCGTCGAGGCCGGCTGTGCGGTGCCGGACACCCGGGCCACCGTGTGGCTCGGCGACACCGACACCGGGGTGCCGAGCAAGCAGGTGGGTGGCGGCTGCACCGTCAACGACCTGATCGACGACGAGAGCACCTGGCCCGACCACGACAGTTTCGTCCGGCACGTGACCGGCATCGCCCGCGAGCACCTCGACACCCGGCAGGCCGGCGTGCTGACCAGGGCGGCGGCGGCGTCACCGATCGGCCGGCCGGGTCACACCGGGTACGAGCCGCTGTTCGACGGGACCGCCGCGTCGCTGCGGGACTGGCAGCAGGCGCCGACCGGATCGTTCTCCGTCCAGCCCGACGGCTCGCTGCGGCCGGCCGGTGGCCTGGGCATGCTGTGGCACACCCGGGAGCTGGCCGACTTCTCCCTGAAGCTGCAGTTCCGCGACATCGCGCCGGGCTCCGGCCGGGCCAACACCGGGGTGTTCACCCGGTTCCCCGACCCGCGGATCCCGCTCGACCAGCGGCCGGCGGGCAGCTGCGGCACGGTCGGATCGGCCCGGACGTCGCAGGCCTGGGTGGCCATCTTCTGCGGTCACGAGGTGCAGATCTACGACGGGGACACCGGCGAGCCGCAGAAGACCGGATCGATCTACAACTTCGACCCGGTGACCCTGGCCGACGCCCGCGTCACCCCGAAGAACCAGTGGAACGACTACGAGATCCGGGTCGTCGGGCAGCACTACACGATCATCCGCAACGGCGTGGTCATCAACGAGTTCGACAACACCCCCGGCAAGCAGTCGTCGAGGGCCGGGGATCCGCCGACCGACCTGCGGCAGTTCCTGCGCGGGCACATCGGGCTCCAGAACCACGGCGACAGCGACATCGCCGAGTTCCGCAACGTCCGGGTGCGCGCCCTCTAGCGAAGTCAGGAAGGTGCCATGAACCGAACCATCCCACGCCTGCGGGCCGGGGCGGCGCTCATCGTCGCGCTGCTGCTGGCGGTCCTCGCCGGCGCCACCCCACCGGCGGCCGCCGCGCAGACCCTGACCTGGACCGCGAGCGACGACATCACCGCCTACCGTTCCGCGCCCACCACCGCCGTCGCCGGAGCCACCACGATCGTCTGGGAGAACAGCGCGGCCACCGGCAACACCACCGGCATGCCGCACACGCTCACCTTCGACACCAGCACCGACGGCTACAACCACGACGTCACCGTCAACATCCTGGCCAGCCCGTTCGACGCGAACAACGGCCGGCACCAGACGACCGTCACCCTCACCCCCGGGAAGTACCGCTACTTCTGCACCATCCCGGGGCACAGCACGATGGTCGGCGAGCTGACCGTCACCGCCGGCGGCGGCGACCCGGACACCACCGCGCCCACGGTCACCGCGCAGGTCTCCGGAAGCCGCGACACCCAGGGCGCCTACCTGGGCTCGGCCACCGTGACCGTCGCGGCGTCCGACACCGGCTCGGGGGTACGCGCCGTCGAGTACCAGGTCGACGACACCGGCTGGCAGGCGTACACGGCGCCGGTCGTGGTGAGCGCCGCCGGCGACCACGCGGTGCAGTACCGGGCCACCGACAACGCCGGGAACACGTCGGCGGCCGGGTCGGTGTCGTTCCGGGTGGCGCCGGCCCAGCAGCAGGACACCACCCCACCGGTGGTGTCCGGGCAGGTCGCCGGTGACCGGGACAGCGCCGGGAACTACCTCGGCACGGCCACCACCACCGTCACCGCGACCGACAGCGGTGGCTCCGGGGTGGCCCGGATCGAGTACCAGCTCGACGGTGGCGCGTGGACGGTCTACACCGCGCCGGTCACGGTGACCGCCGTGGGCGCGCACATGCTGCACTACCGGGCCACCGACAACGCCGGGAACACGTCGGCCGAGCAGATGGCGCACTTCACGATCGTCACGCCGCCGGTGCCGGACACCACCCCGCCGGTGGTCGGCGCGACGGTGACCGGCGAGCGGGCCGGCAACGGCGACTACCTGGGCACGGCGACCGTCACCGTGACCGCCACCGACGCCGGGACCGGGGTGAAGTCGATCGAGTACCGGCTCGACGACGGGGCCTGGACGGCGTACACCGTGCCGGTCGCCGTCGCGGTGCTCGGCGCGCACACCGTCCGGTACCGGGCGAGCGACAACGCCGGGAACACGGCGGCGGAGAAGTCGGCCGCCTTCACCGTCGCCGAGCGGGGCGCGGACTCCTGCCCCGACTCCGACACCCGCGACACCGTCGTCATCGACGGCGTCGACACCCGGATCCGCAACACCGACACCGGCAACGGCTGCACCATCAACGACCTGATCGCCGAACGGGCCGTCTACCCCACCCACGCCGCTTTCGTCCGGCACGTGGAGGCCGTCACGACCACCCTGGTCACGGCGGGCAAGCTCACCCAGCGGCAGGCGGGGACGATCGTCCGCGCCGCGGCGGCATCGAACAAGGGAGAACCAGCATGAGGCTCATCGCCGCCACTGTCGGCGCCGTCCTGCTCACCACCGCGCTCACCGGCGTCCCGGCCGGCGCCGCGCTGGTCACCCACTGCATCGGCACGGGCGGCGCGGTGACCGTACCCAATGACCTGCTCGTCCCGGCCGGGGAGTCCTGCGACCTGACCGGAACCGTGATCACCGGAAACGTCAGCGTCGCCGCCGGGGCCAACCTGGTCATCGACGGCGGCCGCGTCGACGGCGAGATCCGGGTCGCCGCCGACGGATACCTGGACGCCTCCGGCAGCACCGTCGCCGGGTCGGTGATCCTCGCCGCCGGCGGCTACGGCCTCTACCTGCGCGACGCCGCGACCGGATCGGTGACGGTACGCCCCAAGGGCACCGCCACCATCGACGGTTTCCTGTTCGCCGAGGGCACCACGATCACCGGCTCGGTCAACGCCCAGGCCGGCGAGGTACGCCTGGACAAGGGCAGCGAGGTGTCCGGCGGGGTCAGCACCACCAACACCCACTACACCGACGTGCACGACTCGTTCGTCGACGGGGTGCTGTCGGTGCTGAACAGCTCGACCGGCACCGTGGTGTGCGGCGGCTCCGTCCGCGGCCGGTCCACCTTCTCCGGCAACCTCGGCGGGGTGCAGCTCGGACCGAACGGCGGGCTCGACAGCTGCGCGTCCGGCGGCTACTTCGGACGCGACGTCAGCATCACCAGCACCACCGGCGGCGTCACCGTCGACGACACGATCATCGACGGCGCGCTGACGGTCACCGGCAACAGCCCGGCCGCCCGGGTCGCGGCGAACAACCGCATCCGCGGCGGGGTGATCGGTGAGCAGGCGTCCGGCGCCACCGCGTCGGCGCAGCGCCGGGCCACGGCCGCCGTCACCGACCGCGAGGAGGCCGGCGACCGGCGGGCCGAGCAGCGGCGGACGGCGGCCGAGACCGAGGCGGCCGCCGCCGGTCAGGCCGACCTGTAGTCAGTCCCGCGGGCCGGGCGCCACGTCGGCGCCCGGCTCCAGGGCCTTCGCCATGATCTGCTCGTGGCGCACCCCGTCGGCCATCAGATCTCCCCGTTCGCCGGTGTCGCCGAACCCGGCCCGCCGGTACAGGGCGATCGCGTGGTGGTTGCCCTCGGCGACGGCCAGCCGCAGCGTGTGTGCCCCGCGGTCCCGCGCCCACCGTTCCACCGCGGCGATCAGCACGTCGCCGACGCCGCGCCCGCGCCCGGCCGGGGCCACGTACATCGAGATCAGCTCGGCCACCCCGTCCTCGCCGGCCGGCACCCCGCTGGCCATCCCGACCGGCTGCCCGTCGACGGTCACCACCAGGTTGTACGAGCCGGGGATCGCCAGCCGGTCCCGCCAGCGCTCCTCCCGGTCGCCGTCGCCCTGCCAGTCCGCCAGCCGCGACCCGAAGGCGTAGGGCGCCTCGGTCAGCGCGGCGAGCCGCAGCTCCCGCCAGATCTTCCAGTCGTCGGTGGTCAGCACCCTCGTCGCGATCATGCGTGCAGGCTGCCGCACCGGCGCAATCCGGACAACCGATATCCCGGCGGCGTAGCGTGGGCGGCATGCGGAGGCGATGGCTGTTCGCGGACCAGCTCGGGCCGCACTTCCTCGACGATCCGGGGCAGCCGGTCCTGCTGGTCGAGTCGAAGGCCGTCTTCCGGCGGCGCGTCTTCCACCGGCAGAAGGCGCACCTCGTGCTCTCCGCGCTGCGGCACCGGGCCCGCGACGGCGACGTGCGGCTGGTGCGCGCTGAGACGTACGCCGAGGTGATCGACGAACCGCTGACCGTCTGCCATCCCACCTCCCGCGCCGCCCGCGGCCTGGTCCGGCGTCTGCCGGGCGTCGAGATGCTGCCGCCGCGCGGCTTCGTCACCTCCCCGCAGGACTTCACCGCGTGGGCCGGCGGCCGCGACCACCTGCGGCTGGAGGACTTCTACCGGCACGCGCGGCGGCTGCACGGCGTGCTGATGGACGGCGGCGAGCCGGCCGGCGGCCGGTGGAACCTCGACACCGACAACCGGCAGCCCCCACCGCGCGGTGCCCGGCAGCTGGACGTGCCGGCGCCGCCGGCGATCACCGAGGACGACATCGACCAGGAGGTACGCGAGGAGCTGGACCGCTGGCAGCACGACGACGGCATCGCGTTCGCCGGCGCGGACGGCCCCCGCCTGTTCCCGGTCACCCGGCAGGAGGCGCTGGCCCGGCTCCGGCACTTCGTCGCGCACCGGCTGCCCGCGTTCGGCCCCTACGAGGACGCGATGCTCGCCGGTGACCCGTGGATGGCGCACAGCCTGCTCAGCCCGGCGATCAACCTGGGGCTGCTCGACCCGGCGGAGGTGATCGAGGAGGCCGAGCACGCGTACCGGTCCGGGGCGGCGCCGCTGGCCGGGGTGGAGGGCTTCATCCGGCAGATCCTCGGCTGGCGTGACTTCGTCTGGCACCTGTACTGGTATTTCGAGCCGCGGTACCGGGCCGTCAACGAGCTGCACGCCCGCACCGAGCTGCCGAAGTGGTTCGCCGAGCTGGACGCGGACGCGGTCGAGGCGCGGTGTCTGTCCGACGTGCTCGCCGGGGTCCGTGACCGCGGCTGGGTGCACCACATCCCGCGGCTCATGGTGCTCGGCAACTACGCGATGCAGCGCGGCTGGCGGCCCGGCGCGGTGGCCGACTGGTTCCACCGGTGCTTCGTCGACGGCTACGAGTGGGTGATGACCGCCAACGTCGTCGGGATGAGCCAGTACGCCGACGGCGGCCGGATGAGCAGCAAGCCGTACGCGGCCGGGGGCGCCTACGTGCACCGGATGAGCGACTACTGCGGCGGCTGCCGCTACGACCCGAAGGTGCGGGCGGGCGCGGACGCGTGCCCGTACACGGCCGGGTACTGGAGTTTCCTGGCCCGCCACGAGCGGGAGCTGGCCGGCAACCACCGGATGGCCCAGCCGTTGCGCGGCCTGCGCCGGCTCACCGACCTGGACGCCCTCGTCGAGCAGGAGAGGGCCCGCGGCTCCCGCGCCCCGTGACCGCCGGTCAGGGGCTGACCCGGCGGGCCGCCACGGCGTCACGGATCGCCGGGGCCAGCGCGTCGGCGATGACCGCGTAACCGGCGCTGGACGGGTGGAACCGGTCGGCGCTGAACAGCGCCGGGTCGGCGGCGAACGCCACCGACGTGACGGCGTCGACGTCGGCGACCCGGGCGCCGGCCACGGTCGCCGCACGCGTCTGCTCCTGCCGCATCGCCCGGCTGCCGGCGCTGACCAGCATCCGCATCTGCGGCGGCACCCACGGCACCACGCTGAGATCCGGCGCCGGCGCCACCACCACCTGGGCCCCGGCGTCCCGCAGACGCCGGACCGCGTCGCCGAGCAGCTCCCCCGCCTGCCGCGGCGGGACCAGGTGGGTGAGGTCGTTCGCGCCGATGACGATCAGCGCCAGGCCGGGCGCCCCGGCGGCGGCACGGGCGACCTGGGCGGACAGTCCGCGGCTGTCGGCGCCCGGCACGGCGTGCACCCGCAGGTCGACGGTGTGGCCGTCACGGGCCAGGACGGCGGTCAGCCGGGCGCCGAGGGTGTCGGCCGGCCGTGCGGCGCCCTGCCCGTACGCGATGGAGTCCCCGAGGACGGCGAAGGCAAGTGTCACAGCGGATTCCAACGCCGCCCGCGGCGGCCTACATTCCCCGCACCCGGGTGCCGGAAGCCTGCACGGCCAGCATCAGGCACGAGCGGATCGGATCGCCGTCGACCACCACGGCGCAGGCGCCGCAGGTGCCGTCCGTGCAGGCCACGCGGCATCCGGGCAGCCCGCACTCGGCGGCCAGCACGTCGGCGAGGGTACGGCCGGGCGCCACGTCGAGGTCGTGCCGGGCGCCGTCGACGATCAGCCTCACCCGCACCGGCCGGCTCCCTGCCGCGCGTGCCGCAGCGCCCGCCGGGCCAGCACCCGGTACGCCTGCCGCCGGGCCGGGCGGGTCGCGTCGTCGTCGAGCCGGCGGGTGTCCTGCTCGGCGGCGACCTCCGCGGTCAAGGCGATCGCGGTGTCCGAGAACCTGGTGCCGAGCAGGGCGTTCTCGGCGGCGACGGCGCGTACCGGATGGGGCCCGGAGTTGACCAGGCAGAGCGCCGCCGCACTGACCACGCCGCCGGTGACGGTCACCGCCGCCATGGCCGCCGCCTGCGGGTAGATCGAGGAGCGCCGGTCCTCCGCGTAGCCGATCCCGGTGCCGTCCGGCAGCGTCGGCAGCCGTGCCTCGACCAGCAGCTCCTGCGGGCGGCGGGCGGTCGTGAAGGGCGCGGTGAAGAAGGTGTCCGCCGGCACCGTACGCCGCCCGTCCGGCCCGTCGAGCACCATCCGCGCGCCGACCGTCACCGCCACGGCCGGCCACTCGGCGGCCGGATGGGCGTAGGCGAGACTGCCGAGCATCGTCCCGCGGGCCCGGATCGGCGGATGCCCGATGTGCTGCACCACCACTCGCAGCAGGTCGCCGAGCGCCCCGCCGACCACACCGGACTCGAACGCCCGGTGCCGGACCAGCGGCCCGACCCGCAGGCAGCCGTCGTCCTCGGCGAGCGTGTCGAACCCGCCGACCCGGTTGATGTCCACCAGCCGGCACGGCGGCGCCCCCGGCCGGGTCACCACCGGCACCAGGCTCTGCCCGCCGGCCAGCACCGACGTCTCCCCGTCGGCCAGCGCGGCGAGCACCTCGCCCACCTCCCGCGCGGCGATGTACTCCACGGCCGCTGGTCTCATCCGGCACTCCTCCCCGTTCGGTGCAGAGGTGTATCGACCGGTGTACCCCGCCGCAAACCTCGGGGCACCAAAGAGGCCGTTTCCCCCCGGACAGGTGACCCGCGCTACAGCGCGTGCCCGATCGTCGCGTCGACGTGATCCGGCACGTCGCCCGGCCGGTCCCCCACGGTCAGCGTGCCGGTCGGCTCCACCATGAGAATCGACGCGCCGGCCTGGGACGACGGTTTGTGCTCGGCGCCGCGCGGCACCGTGAAGACGTCCCCGCGCCGCAGCACCACGCTGCGGTCGCGCAGGTCGATCGTCAGGTCCCCGTCGAGCACCAGGAAGAACTCGTCGCTGTGCTCGTGGGTGTGCCAGATGTGCTCGCCACGCACCTTGGCGATGCGGACGTCGTGGTCGTTGACCCGGGTCACGATGCGCGGGCTCCACAGCTCCGCGAAGGACGCCAGGGCCGTGGTCAGGGAGATCGGTTCGCTCACCGTCTCATCGTGCGATCTTTGCGGGGTACGACGTGAGTGCTAGGAATCGCACATGACGCAAGAATCCTTGCACCGGGTGGTGGCCCTGGTCGACGCCGGCTCCAACCCGTTCGAGCTCGGCTGCGCCACCGAGGTGTTCGGGCTGCGCCGCCCCGAGCTGGGCCGCGACCTGTACGACTTCCGGCTGTGCGCGGCCACCCGCCGGATCCGGATGCGTGACGGCTTCTTCGAACTGGCCGGAATCGCCCCGCTGGACGCCGTCGACGAGGCGGACACGGTGATCGTGCCGAACCGGCCGGACATCGACGTCCCCCGCCGGCCGGCCGTTCTGGACGCGATCCGCCGGGCCCACGCCCGCGGCGCCCGGCTGGTCGGCTTCTGCAGCGGGGCGTTCACGCTGGCCGAGGCGGGGGTGCTCGACGGGCGGCGGGCCACCGCTCACTGGCAGTGGGCCGCCCGGTTCCGGTCGCGCTTCCCTCGCGTACATCTGGAGACCGACGTCCTGTTCGTCGACGACGGTGACATCCTCACCTCGGCCGGGAGCGCCGCCGCCCTCGACCTGGGTCTGCACCTGGTGCGGCGCGACCACGGCGCGGAGATCGCCAACGCGGTGAGCCGCCGTCTCGTGTTCGCCCACCGCGACGGCGGCCAGCGGCAGTTCATCGAACGCCCGATCCCCGACATCCCGGACGACTCCCTGGCCCCGCTGCTGGCCTGGGCGCGGGAACACCTGGACCGTCCGCTGAGCGTCGCCGACCTGGCCGCCCGCATGACGGTGAGCCCGGCGACGCTGCACCGCCGCTTCCGGGTCCAGCTGGGCACCACCCCGCTGGCCTGGCTGACCGGCGAGCGGGTCACCCTCGCCCGCCGGCTGCTCGAACGCGGCGAGTCACGGCTGGACGTGGTCGCCCGCCGCAGCGGGCTCGGCACCGCGACGAACCTGCGCGCGCTGGTGCGTCGCGAGACCGGCCTGACGCCGAGCGAGTACCGCCACCGGTTCAGCCGGGACGACGCGCCCGGACGGCGGTGATCAGCATGCGTGTCACCTCCTGTGGGGTGCTTCCGCGGCGGGTCACCGTGCTGAGGACGGCGCGGGATGCCAGCGTCGGACCGGAAACGCACGGTGCGCACCGGCAGCCCGGCCCGCCGGGCCAGTTGCCCGATGGTCCGCAGCGTCGGTTGGCCGCCGTTCATGCCCACAGGCTCATCGTTCCAGCGGGTGGAGAGTCAAGCCGCGCCGACCAGGCGCCGGAGCAGCCGGTTGACTCTCCGGTGGCCTGAGGTCCGAAGCTGTGGGGGTGAACGGTGAGGATCTGCTCAACATCGGCGCGTTCGCCTCGGCGACCGGGCTGACCATTCCGGCGCTGCGCCACTACGACGAGATCGGTCTGCTCCGGCCTGCCCGGGTCGACCCGGGCAGCGGCTACCGGCGCTATCGGCGGGACCAGATCGACGAGGCGCGCCTGGTCTGCGGGCTTCGTGCCATCGGCGTGCCGATCGACGAGGTGCGCGCCGTGGTGGGACGGCCCGGCGGGCACGTGCGGTCGGCGCTCGACGTGCACCGGGACCGGCTGGTCGCGCAGCTGCGCGAGGTGTCGCAGCGGATCGTCGCCGTCGACGAGTTCATCGAGAAGGGAACCGCCATGCCCGTACCGCAGAGTCCGCGTCCCGTGCAGATCCGCATCCCGGTCGCCGACGTCACCGCCGCGGCCGCCTTCTACACCGCCGCCTTCGACGTCGTCTTCAACGAGGCGATCTCCTCGGTGCAGTTCGGCACGTATCGCAGCGACCGGTTCTTCCTGATCACCTTCGAGGAGGCCGGTCCGGGGCAGCCCCGCGGCGGGGTACGGTTCGGACTGCTCGCCGACGATCTGGAGGCGGCACACAGCCGGGCCGTGGCGGCGGGCGCGGTGGAGGTCGCGCCGCCTGCCGAGTACGCGTGGAAGCCCCGCACGTCCACGCTGCGTGACCCGGACGGCGCCGTCATCGACCTCACACAGGGCTGACCGTGCCGGAGCCGGGCGAGCTACCATCGCCGGATGCCGGAGCGTGGCCATCTGATGCGTACGCTGGTCGCTCTCGCCGTGACGCTGGTCGCGGGGGCGGCCCTGCTGTTCGGCGCGCCCGCGCAGTCGGGCTCACCGCAGCCGCTGTCGGTGGCGGCGGCCTGGCCCCGGGCGCAGCGTGGCAGCGTCCCGTCGCACCTTCCGGACGGCAGCCTCTACACACCGGGCCTGTTCTTCGACGCCCGCACCTCGGCCGGGACCGCCCGCACCGCGGACACCAAGTTCCTGCGGCTGGTCGTCGTCGAGCCCGACCGGCCCGTGCGCGAGCTGCGGCGGGTGCCGTCGGCCGACCGCAGCCCGTTCACCGCGCTGACCGGCTCGGGCGACACGCTCGTGTGGGTGGAGACGGTCAAGGGCAAGCCGGAGCTGTGGACCGGTGACCGCGCCGGCAGGACGCCCGCCCGCCTGCTCACCGCCGATGTCGGGGCGCTGCGACTGTACGACTCGGAGTACGACCTGACCCTCACCGACGGCCTGGTGCGGTGGGCGGCGGCGGACCGGGACGGCACCGAGTTCCGGTCGGTCCCGGTCGGTGGCGGGCCGGTGACGACACAGCGTGCGGCCGGTGACTGGGGCCTGTCGGCGTGGCCGTGGGCGGTCGACGGGCAGACCGCGGCCACCGGCGCGAGCACCCTGCGCAACCTGGACACCGGGCAGACCGTGGCCGTGCCGACCGGGCGGCGTTCGGTCACCGCGTGCAGTCCCGCCTGGTGCGAGCTGGTGTCGATCAACGAGGACGGCGACACCCGCATCGAGCTGTCCCATCCGGACGGGTCGGCCCGCCGCACGATCGCCGAGGGCACCGTCGGCACGGTGATCAGCGACGTGGTGGTGCTGGACCGCTTCGAGGTGATGGGCCGCGTCGGGCCGCAGTCGGAGCTGAGCGGCAACCAGGAGCTGCTGCTCCACGACCTGACCGACCGCAGCACCGTCCTGGTCAGCCCGGATGCCGCCGACATCTCGTACCGGGCCGGCGTGCTGTGGTGGTCGACCGGCGACCGCAACTCCTACGTCCGCAACTCCCTGGATCTCCGTACCGTCTGACGGCAGCGGGGTTCACTCGCCCGTGGTCGTGTAGTGCGCCACCGCCAGAAGGAGACCGGCTGTTCCCGCGAAAGCGCCGCCCCCGGTGAGAACAGCGGCGGGGACGTTGCTCCCCGCGGCGATCGACAGCCATACCGCAGCGCCGCTGATGAGAGTGGAGGCGGGCAGGATGCGCAGCAACAGCATCCGCAGGGGCCTCCTCGTACGGCGGACGGGCGGCTCGGGGTCGGTCTTCACAGGAAAGTACTGCGAAGGTCGGTCACTCATGGCATCCACCTAAGCGAATCAGGCTTCCTCGGCCCCCTCAGTGTCTATTCAACCTGGTGACTAATCTAGTCTCCTTCACATGCTGCCAGTCGATCTGACTGCGCACCGGTTCTGCCGTATGGCAGCTAAACAAGGTGCGAATTAGTGACAATTGCGGCTAGAACGTCCCGCCATGCATGGCATCTTTCGATCTTCCGCACAGATGAGTAAGGTTGAATGCGATGACTAGATCACTCTCACCTATCACGTCCTCCTCGTACGTCATTGATGGACCGCTGGCGCCACTTCAACCCATCGCGAACAGGTGCACGGCAGGAAATTGCCCTACCGTCTACGTTTCCGAGGCGGGCGGGCAGACCACTGCGGTGGTGCAGGGACACTTGGTCGATGCGGAGCGCGCGGGCGTCCCTCTCGCCGACGGTGAGGTGCTGGTGCGCATTCCCCTCGAGTTGCTGACCGAGGCGGCACTCCATGTTTCGGATCTGCAGAGGGATCGAACCAGGAGGAAGGAGGCGTAGCATCCCCACAGCCATCGGCGCTCTCGGGGACGACGAGCCGATCGGGGCCGTCCTTGCTCGCATGCGCCGGATCAAGCGAATGAGCGGCACCGAACTGGCCGGGCTCGTGGGCATGAGCCAGGCCAAGATCTCGCGAATAGAGCGAGGCGTAGGTGGACTCAACCCGGACGATGTCGACGTCATCGCCCGGGCCCTCGGCGCGGACGACACAGAGACACAAGCTCTGGTGGCCCGCGCGGTTCACACGTTCGACCGGATGACCGACTGGCGGCCGGCCTCGACCGGGATGGCGGTTCAGCAGAAGACGCTCGCTGATTGGGAGGCCGGCGCCAGTTGCATCCGCGTGTTCGAACCGTCGCTCGTGCCCGGATCGCTACAGACCCATGGGTATGCGAAACTCATCCTTCGCGTCTTTCGGCAACTTCTCGTCCTGACCGACGAGGACCGATCCGAGGCCGCGTTACTGGCTGCGGTCTCCGCTCGTCTCCGGCGGCAGGAAGCCCTCGCTGACCCCGCCATCTCCTTCGAATTCGTCATGGGCGAGGCAGCGCTGAAACGCGGGAGCCGGCCTCCGGTGGAGATGCTGGCCCAGATAAGTCATCTGCGCGAGGTCGATGCCCACCATCCGAACGTGAGCTTGAAAGTAATTCCCGACGACGCGCCTACCGTCATCCCCCTGTTGCACGGATTCACCGTGATCGACGATGTTCTGGTCGTGGTCGATCTTTACAACACGGGCCTCCTGTCCCGGAGCGACAGGGATGTGACAAGTTACCGCCGGACGTTCGATCTGCTCGACGGGCATGCAGTTCCCGTGGCCCCGTTCCTCGACCGCTACCAGGCGACCTACATCGAGATGCTGAAATAGGTCCGAGGGGCGGCCCGGGGTCACCTCGGCAGACCGGTCAGGCGTAAGGCTGTTTCGGCTGGTCGATCTCCTGCCAGGAGCGGACGTCGAGGTAGGCGATCTGCGCCTGGTTGACCGGGTCGGTGCCGACCTCGGGGCTGTAGACGCCTTCCACGTCGACCCAGGCGTCCGGGGGCGCGTCGATCGGGGCGCCGGTCATGCCGATCTTGATGGGGCGGCCGTCGGCGGCGCAGCAGGCCAGCACCATGCGGGCCAGCATGGGTTTGCCGTCCGGGCCGGGGGTGATGAAACCGGTCAGTTTCACGGTGCGGCCGGAGAGGCTGCGGCCGCCGTCGAAGACCGCGCGGCCCGCGTAGTCGAGCAGGCCCACCTCGACCGGGTCGCCGGCCGGCAGCGGCGGGTAGTCGGAGGCGGCGGCCGGGCCGACACTGCCCGACTGGCCGGCCGCGAACGAGCCCAGCGCCGGTGGGGAGAGCAGCAGCAACGCCATCACCGGCGCGAGGATGAGCCAGCCGACGCGGGGCTCGTGGCCGGCGTGCCCGTGCCCGTCGTCATCGTCGTGATGAGCGGGAGCGGTGTCCGCCTTGCGGAGGCGGGCCGCACGCAGGTCGTACCAGATGGTCATGATCGCGGCGGCGACCAGCAGCAGACCCGCAGCCAGCAGGAAGGGCCGGAGGCCTTCCTTGACGTAACGCAGGAACGTGTCGGTGACGGTGGACTTGATGATCGCGCCGCCGAAGAGCAGCATCACGACCGCCTGGGTGATCCGGCTCACAGCAGCGCCGCCCCGAAGGCCGTGCCGACGACGATCGCGGCGACGAAGGTGGTCGGCGCGAACCGCAGCATGAACCGGCGGCCGAAGACCCCGGCCTGCATCGAGATCAGTTTGAGGTCGACCATCGGGCCGACGACCAGGAAGACCAGGCGCGACGTCAGCGAGAACTGGGTCAGCGAGGCGGCGACGAAGGCGTCGGCCTCACTGCAGATCGAGAGGAGTACGGCCAGAGTCGCCAGCACCAGGATCGAGATGATCGGGTCGTCGGCGAGTTTCTGCAGCCAGGCGCCGGGGACGACGACGTTGATGGTGGCCGCCGCGGCGGCGCCGAGGACCAGGAAGCCGCCCGCGTGCATGACGTCGTGCCGGCAGGCCGCCCAGAACGCGCGCGCCTTGGAGGTGTCGTCGAGATCGGGCCGGTGCGGCAGCTTGATCCACTCGGCCTTGCCGAGGCGCAGCCACAGCCAGCCCATCGCGACCGCCACCACCAGGCTGGCCACGCCCCGGGCGACCGCCATCTGCGGCTGGCCGGGGAACGCGATCACCGTGGCGGTCAGCACGATCGGGTTGATCGCCGGGGCGGCGAGCAGGAACGCGAGCGCCGCGGCCGGGGTCACGCCGCGGCGGATGAGGGAGCCGGCGATCGGGACGCTGCCGCACTCGCAGCCGGGCAGGACCACACCGGCCATGCCGGCGGCGGGGACGGCGAGCGCGGGATGGCTGGGCAGCGCACGCGCCCAGAAGCTGCGCGGCACGAACACCGCGATCACCGCGGACAGCACCACCCCGAACACCAGGAACGGCACGGCCTGCACCATCACCGACACGAACACCGTCGTCCACGTCTGCAGGCCGGGACCGGTCAGCCAGCCGGCGAGCCGGTTGCGGACCAGCAGCAGGAGCACCAGCACGACGGCCAGCGTCTCCAGCGATCCGATCCGCCACGACTCCGGCTCGGGTGTGCCGGACTCGTCGGCACGGGCTGCCGCGTTCTCGGTTGTGGTCACCTGTTGCTCCCCTCGACCAGCGTCACAACCTACCCGAGGACGGGGCCGGTGGCCGCCAGTCGGCATACCGCGCCATCGAGCGCAGCGCCAGCCGGGGCGGGGTCAGCCGCACGACGGTGTTGCGGGCGGCGACCGCGACCGGGTGCTCCAGTTGCTGGCCGAAGCGGCCGATCGCCCGGGACGCACGGGCCACCCGTTGGCTGCGCGGACGGCGCCGGGCGTCGTAGGCGGCGAGCCCGCCGGGCCGGTCCGCGACGGCGGCGAGCACCACGGCGTCCTCGAGGGCCTGGTTCGCGCCCTGGCCGAGGTTCGGGGTCATCGCGTGGGCGGCGTCGCCGAGCAGGACCACCCGTCCGCGGACGTAGGTGGACAGCGGCTCGTCGAGGCAGGCGAGGTCGTCACGCAGGACCGTGCCGGTCGCGGCGATCAGGGCGGGGATCGGGTCGTGCCAGCGGTGGAAGCGATCGGGCACCCCGGTGGCGGGCGCGGTGGGTGCGGCGTTGACGGCCGCGAACCAGTAGACCCGGCCGTCGGTGAGCGGGACGATGCCGAACTCCGCTCCGGGACCCCAGGTGATCGCGACGACGAGGTCGCCCCTCCACGGTGGGGTCACGCCGCGCCAGGCCCGCACGCCGATCGGGGCCGGCCCGGCCGCGTCCGGCCACAGCGTACGGCGGACGACGCTGTTGATGCCGTCCGCGCCGACCACCAGGTCGGCGCCGAGATGGACCGGGCCGGCCGGGCCGTCGTAGGTCACCTGGCCCTCGGCGGTGACCGCGGTGACCGGGGCGCCGGTCCGCACGACACCGGCCGGCAGGGCGCCGAGCAGCAGCTCGTGCAGGGTGGCGCGGTGCACGCCGAGCGCCGGGGTGCCCAGTGCCCGCTCCAGCTCACCGGCGGGAACGCGGGCCAGCCATCGGCCGTCGGCGCGCCGGGTGCCACCGGAGACGTCGGGACGGCCGTGGTCCCGGACCGCGTCGCCCACGCCCAGCGCGTCGAGGCAGCGCAGCCCGTTGGCCTGGAGCACCAGCCCGGCGCCGACCGGGCGGAACTCCGGGGCCCGCTCCAGCACCGTCACCGTCCAGCCGTGCCGGATCAGGCCGAGGGCCGCGCCCAGCCCGCCGATGCCGGCGCCGATCACCACCGCTGTCCGTGTCATCAACCCTCACCCGCCTTCTACAGATGTAGAAAGCCATAATACGTCGTGG
The DNA here is from genome assembly GCF_900113015.1 of Actinoplanes philippinensis. GTDB lineage: Bacteria > Actinomycetota > Actinomycetes > Mycobacteriales > Micromonosporaceae > Actinoplanes > Actinoplanes philippinensis. The sequence continues at coordinate 68,013 of NZ_FONV01000019.1, read as the reverse complement.
CCACTGACCGGTTCGCTGTGCTGACCGACGCGGCCGTCGCGCTCGTCGCCGAGCTCGGGATGCGCGGGCTCACCCACCGCGCGGTCGACGCCCGCGCCGGGCTGGCCCAGGGCACCACCTCGGCGTATTTCCGCACCCGCAAGGCCCTGATCGAGGCGGTGGTGCGCCGGCTGGCCGACCTCGACCAGGCCGATCTGGAGGCCGGCGGGCCGTCCCTCGACGTCACTGATCCGGACGCCGCGGCCGCCGGGATCGCGGCGGTGCTCGACCGGTGGATGAGCACCGGCCGGGCCCGCACCCTGGCCCGCTACGCGTGCCTGCTGGAGGCCACCCACCATCCGGAGCTGCGGACCATCCTGGCGTACGGCGACGCCTCCCGCGCCCAGGCCCGGGCGATGCTCGCGGCGGCCGGCGCCCCCGACCCGGAGCGGTCCGGCGACCATCTCGTGGCCTGCATCGACGGTCTGCTCTTCGACCGGGTCGCCGGCGCCGGCGCCCGCACCGCGCCGCCGCCGGGCACGCCGGAGAACCGCGCCGATCTCACCGTCGCGGTGGCCGCCCTGCTCCGGGCCTACACGACAGCGGCGAACGCGTCGTCGACGGCGTCGGCGAAGGCCGCCATCGAGGGAAACTCCAGGTCGTAGGTGTAATCTTCGCCGGGTTCCGGGGTGGCGCCCCACCCCGGCCGGTCGTGCCGCCGGTTGATCCACACCGACGGCAGGCCCTCGCGCCGGGCCGGCACGTGGTCGTGGAAGAGGCTCTGTGCCACATGCAGCAGCTCACCGCGCCGCACGCCGAGGCCGGGCAGCGCCGCGTCGAGGGCCCGGAAATGCCGGTCCCCCGGCTTGTACCCGCCGACGTCCTCGGCCGTGATGATCGCCGCGAAGTCGCCGCGCAGCCGCTCGTTGCTGCCGGCGAACCCGTCCCGGTGCACGTTGGAGACGATGATCAGCCGGTAGTGCCGCGCCAGCCGGGCCAGCGCCTCCGCGGAGTCCGGGAAGGCGGGCCAGTCCGGCACGGAGCCGCCCAGGCGGTCCGCCCACCCGTCGTCGACGCGACGGCCGAGAGCGGCGCCGGTACGCCGGAACGCCTCCGCGAGCACCTCGGGATAGAGCCGGAACGGCGTCTCCCGTTCGACCGCCGCCTCGTGCTCGGCATACCCGGCCAGCAGCCGCTCGACGGTGACGTCCAGCCCCTGCCGGCGGGCCCACGGCCCGAGCACGGCGCCGATGCCGGCCTCCCAGTCGATGAGCGTGCCGTAGCAGTCGAAACTGAGCGCCGTGAACCCGGTGAGGGCGATCGTCATACCGGCAGCCTATGCGGGGTCAGGGCGGTGTCAGCGCCGTGACAGGGCGGTGTCTGCGGACCCGCCGATCGTCGACGGCATGAGAAAGCTGCTGCTCGCCGACCGTCACTCCCTGCCGCTGTCCATCGCGCTGCACCTCGTGCCCGGCATCCTGATCGTCGCCGCCTACCAGTTCCTGGCCGCGCCGCTGGTGACGGCGATCGGCTACCCGATCTTCCTGGCCTGGGCGATCGCGCTGGTCGTGGTGCTCGTGCCGATCCTGTTCGGCCTGCTGTGGCTCGGCGCCCACGACAACGGCCGGCTCTCGCTGCGCGGCGTGCTGCGCTACACCGGCCGGCCGATCCCCCGTGGCCGGCTGATCGCCGCGGTCGCCGGGCTGATCGTCTGGATGACAGTGGTGTCGCTGGCGCTCACCCCGCTGGACAACCTGATCTTCGACACGTTCTTCACCTGGGTGCCCTTCGAGGGCGCGGGCGGCAGCGCGACGACCTACCTGGACGGGTACGCCCACTCGCTCCTGGTCACCACCATGCTGATCTGCCTGCCGCTCACCGGTTTCGCCCTGCCGCTCATCGAGGAGCTCTACTTCCGCGGGTTCCTGCTCCCCCGGATCGCCCACCTGCGAGCGGGCGCGCCGGTGCTCAACACGGTGCTGTTCTCGATCTACCACTTCTGGGCGCCGTGGACGGTGCTGTCCAAGGTGATCTTCCTGTTCCCGGCGGTCTGGCTGGTCTGGCGCAAGCAGGACATCCGGTTGTCGATCGGCATGCACGCCGGAACGACGCTGCTGATGGCCACGGTCGGCACCGTGGCCCTCGCCCTCGGCCTGGTCTAGCCGGCGCCCGTTCCGGCAGGGGGGCAGCCGGTTGCCCCCGGCCGGAACACGCGTCAGGAGTGGGCGGCCGCCGGGGCCGCCATGGCCGCGCCGGTCAGCTCAACCGAGCGCAGCCGGTCCGGCAGGGACTGCGCGTGGTGGGCGGTGATCAGCTCGTCGGCCTGCGCGGTCGCGGCGAACTCGGTGAGGTAGTCACGCACCTCGCCGGGAGTGCCGACGGCCGTGTACCGGGTCATCGCCGCCAGGTTCTGCCCGCCGGGCGAGGCCAGGAACGCGTCGATCTCGGCGTCGGTGTAGTTGCGGCCGCCGGCGCCGCGGGCGATGAACGCCCGGGTCCGGGCCCGGTAGGCCGCCGTCATCTGGGCGATGGCCTCGTCGTGGGTCTCGGCCGCGACGACGTTGACCCCGGCGATGACATACGGCTGGGCGAGCTGCCCGGACGGGGTGAACGTCTCCCGATACACCCGGACGGCCTGGTGCAGGGCCTCCGGGGCGAAGTGCGACGCGAACGCATACGGCAGGCCGAGCCGGGCGGCCAGCTGGGCCCCGAACAGCGACGACCCGAGGATGTAGAGCGGGACCGGCTGCTCGGCCCGGGGCACCGCCTGCACGCCCGGGATCACCGACTTGCCGGCCAGGTAGCCCTGCAACTCGACGACGTCCTGCGGGAAGGTGTCGGCGGAGAGGTGGTCGCGGCGCAGCGCCCGCATGGTGACCTGGTCGCTGCCGGGCGCGCGGCCGAGCCCGAGGTCGATCCGGCCCGGGAAGAGCGTCTCCAGGGTGCCGAACTGCTCGGCGATGACCAGCGGCGAGTGGTTGGGCAGCATGATGCCGCCCGCGCCGAGCCGGATGGACTCGGTGTGCGCTGCCACGTGGCCGATCACCACGCTCGTCGCCGAGGAGGCGATCACCGACATGTTGTGATGCTCGGCATACCAGACCCGCTGGTAGCCGGCACGCTCGGCGGCCCGGGCGAGCGCGATGCTCGCCTCGAAGCTGTCGCGGGCGGTCTGGCCGGGCGAGATCGGCGCCAGGTCGAGCAGGGAGAGTGCGGTGGGCATGATCGTGTCGCCTTCCGATGTCACAGGTCGCGGTGCAGGCGTGCGGTGAAGGCGCGGATGCGGTCCTCGTCGCGCCGGTAGTGGATCCACTGGCCGCGCCGGGTCGCCCGCAGGAACCCGGCCCGCATCAGGATCGCCAGATGTGCGGAGATCGTGGAGATCGAGCACCCGGCCCGGCGCTGGATCAGCCCCACGCAGACGCCGGCCTCGTCACCCTCGGTCCCCGGGAAGTGCGTGGCCGGATCCTTCAGCCACTCCAGGATCGCCAGGCGCGTCTCGTTGGACAGCGCCTTGCACTCCTCCAGCATCCCGCACACCATCCTTCGGCATTTCGCTGATTAACGAAATTACGTGACCGAGCGTCCACCTGCCACCCACCATGACGAGGCTCACCGTCGGCTGCGGCCCTCGGCCGTCTCCCCAAGGGCGCGACTCACCGTCGCCGGTGAGGGGCCGGCCTCACCGAGCCCGCCCCAGACCCGCGTCCCGCGCCCGGGCGACCGCTGCCGCACGGCTGTTGACCTGCAGTTTGGTGAGGATCGACGCGACGTTGTTACGGATCGTCTTCTCCGAGAGCACCAGCGTGCGGGCGATCCCGTGATTGGTCAGGCCGCCGGCCACCAGTTCCAGGATCTCCCGCTCCCGGCCGGTCAGCGACGGGAACACGGTGGTCACGTGGTCGCGGTGCGCGCCCACGTAGAAGTCGGTGATCCGCTGGGCGACACCCGTGCCGTAGACGACGTCCCCCCGCGCCACGGTGAGCACCGCCCGCACGATGTCGTCGACGTCCGCCCCTTTGAGGAGATAGCCTCTCGCCCCGGCCCGGATCGCCCCGAACACTGCGTCGTCGTCATCGTGCATGGTCAGCACCAGCACCGCTGTCTCCGGATGCCGCTCCCGGAGCAGACGGGTCACTGTCGCGCCGTCCATACCCGGCATCACCAGATCGGTGACGACGACGTCGGGCGCCGTCTGGCCGGCCAGGTCGAGCAGTTCGGTGCCGGAGGCGGCGTGACCCACCAGCTCGATCTCCGGCGCCATGTCCATGTTCATCTTCAGCCCGTACAGGAACATCGGATGGTCGTCGGCGATCAGGGTCCGGATCGGCATCACGAGTTCCTCAAAGGCAGCGTGGCTGTGACCGTGGTCCCGCTCCCCGTCGAATGAACGGAGAAGCCGCCGCCGAGCAGTTCGGCCCGGCGGCGCATCGAGACGAGCCCGACGCCGTGACGCGGGGCCTCGTTCCGGATCCCGAGCCCGTTGTCGCGGACCGAGATGTGCAGCACGTCGTTGGCGGTGATGTGGATCCAGGCGCGCTCGGCCCGGGCGTGCCTGGCGGCATTGGTCAGCGCCTCGGTGACGATCCGGTAGGCGGCGACCTCCACGTCGGGGCCGAGCGCCGGCAGTGTTCCGGCGGTGAGTTCGACCGCCAGCGCGGAACGCAGTGCCACCGCGTGCCGCTCGACGGCTCCGACGAGGTTCTCGGCATCCAGGACGGTGGGACGGAGCGCGTCGATGATCCGGCGGATGTCACCCACAGCGAGATCCGTCGCCTCCCGCAACCGGCCGACCATCTCCGCTTCCGGAGTGTCGTCGTCGACCAGGCTGGACAGCGCCCGGAGGCCCAGGCCCATGCCGGCCAGCGACGGGCCGAGACCGTCGTGCAGGTCGCGGCGCAGCCGATCCCGTTCATCCCGGGTCGCGGCGAGGACCCGAGCCCGCTCCGCCTCCAGGGCCTCGCCCAGTTCGGTGGCCTTGACCAGCACGGCGACCTGGGCGGCCAGGGCTTCGAGCAGTTCCACCTCGATGCGCGAATATCGCGTCTCCCGGTTCCGGCACGCCACCCGCAACTCGCCGACCTTCGTGCCGCCGTAACGGAGGGGAAAGGTCACGTACCGGTCGTCCGGCTCGTCACCGGCCCGGACCGACACCGTGCCATCGGGAAGGACGAGGACCGCTCCCTGTGCCCGGACCGCCGCGACGACGGTCCGGACGGCAGTGGGCAGCAGGTCGGAGTCCGTGCCGGAGGCCACCCCGGCACGCAGGTCGGCGAGGGTCCGCAAGGGGTCACGCCGGATGCCGTAGGCAAGGTAGTTGGCCGCATGCTGCAGGTGGTCCCAGGCCGCCACCAGGACGACAGTGAGCGTGAGAGCGACCGCGAACTGAGCCGGCCGCCAGACGCCCTCGTAGATCCGGGCCCCGGCCGAGTGGACGACGAGGACGAGGCTGCTGACCGTCCCGTAGACCACCGTCCGGCGGACGACGGCCCGCACCTGGACCCGGTCGGGCCGGGCTCTCCCGTAGGCGGCGGCGAGCGGCACCACGACGAGCGGATGCGCCAGCAACGACAGCATGTCGTGGGAGTTCTGCCCGGGGACCTGACCGTGATGGTGGATCTGGAAGGCACACGAGATCAGGCCGCAGCCGATGACCCAGGCCAGCGGACGGCGGCGCCGGGCAACCGAGCGCCGCCTGCTCAGGACGGCGCCGGCGGTCACCGCCACGACAGCCGACACCATGACGGGCTGAGCGGCGCCCTGGTGAGCGAACGCCCATCGGCCACAGGCATCGAGAGGGCCGAGATCCCGCAGGACCAGGACCACGGCGCCGGCGTAGCCTGCCGCGAACGGCCAATGCCGCAGGCGCGCGGGCAGTCGGCCGTCCGGATACCTGGCGAGGATGACGATCGGGACGCCGAGAGCGACCGTGCCGTAAAGCACTGCGGCCAGCGCATGCTGCCGGGACGGCCCCGGCATCGAGCACCTCGCCACCTCGGTGTCGTACCACTCCCAGCCGGACAGGGTGACGCCGATGCCCAGCACCAGCCAGGTGAGCGGGTTGCGGGGACTGCGCGTCACCATGACGGTTCCGGCTGTCGCGAAGAACAGCACGGGCGCGACGGTGGCGAGGCGGGCCAAGGCTGCCAGCCCACTCGGCCCGAGTCCCGGATCGTGCACCTTCTGATTCACGAACAGGTCCGCCAGGGTGACCAGGGCTCCGATCACCGAGGCCAGCGCCAGCGCCTTGGCCAGGACATTTCGCCACATCGGCTCAGTGTGCGGCGGGGCATGTCCCGGCCGGGCCACTTTCGCGCCCGGATCGGCCGGGCGGACCGCCCGTACCAGCCAGGACGTCCGACCCGTGTGCCCGGTCGGCCGGGCGGCCGACGGTGAGGCTTTACCGGGACGCCGTTGTCCGGCCGAGACCGCGGAAGAGGACCCGATGCCGGGCGAGATCAGTCATGGGTAGGTCAGCCGACGCGGCTGCAGGGGAGGTCGTTGACGGTGAACCAGGCCGGGTCGGCTCCGGGCGTGCCGATCGCCCGGAAACCCAGCGAGATGTTGGTGAGCGGCTTCACCAGCGAGTTCCAGTCCTTGGCCGTGGTGACCACGACGGTGCTCGGCGAGACCAGGTTGGCGTTGTAGAACTCGGCGACCGTGGCGCCCGGGTCCAGCGGGAACCGGAAGGTCCAGCCCCGGATCTCCACGTCGCCGGTGTTGAACACGGTGATCGCGGTGGTGAAGCCGCCGGTGTACGGCGACACCTTGTACTCCACCGCGCACGCCGCCCCGGCCGCCCGTGCGGCTCCGGCCGGCCCGGCGACTCCCGCCAGCGCCACCAGGACCCCCAGCGCCCGTCCGATTCGCGACATGTTCGGCTCCTTCCACCCGGTCCGACTCGATAAACTCACGTCGATGCATTGTGGGTCACTCGACTGGACGGGGACTGGACGGCGGGATGACGCTACGGATCCAGGTGCTCGGGCCGATGCGCGCCTGGCACGACGACGAGCCGATCGTGCTGGGGCCGCCCGCGCAACGGACCCTGCTGGGCCTGCTGGTGCTGGCCGGGGGTCAGCCGGTCGGCCTGCCGGGCCTGATCGACGCGATCTGGGGCGACGATCCCCCGGCCAGCGCCGTCAACGTCATCCAGACCCACGTGAAGCGGCTGCGCCGGGTGCTAGAGCCGTCCCGCGCCCCGCACTCGCGCAGTGAGCTGCTCCCCTATCTGGGCGACGGCTACCACCTGGTGGTGCCGCCGGACCGGATCGACCTGCTGCGGTTCCGCCGCCTGCTGCGCCGGGCCGCCGACACCGGCGCGACGGAGACGCTGAGCGAGGCGATGGCGCTGTGGCAGGGGCAGCCGTTCGCCGATCTGCCGCAGCTGGCCGGACATCCGCGGGTCCGGTCGATCGTGGCCGAGCACCGGGCCGCGCTGGCCCGGCTCGGCGCGGCCCTGCTGGCGGCCGGGCAGGCCGGCCGGGCGATCGCCGCGTTCGAGGAGGTGACGGCGGCCGATCCGCTGGACGAGGCGGGCCAGGCCGGGCTGATCCGGGCGCTGGCCGCGGCAGGGCGGCGGGCGCAGGCGTTCGCGACGTTCCACACGGTACGGCGGCGGCTCGCCGACGAACTGGGGGTGGATCCGGGCGCCGAGCTGACCGCCGCGCACCAGGACCTGCTCACCGAGGACGCCCGCGCGAGCGCACCGGCCCGCCCGTCGGTGGCGGCGGGCCGCCCCGCGCCGGCCGAGTTGCCCGCCGACGTGCCCGGGTTCACCGGCCGGGCCCGGGAGCTCGCCGAGCTGGACCGGCTGACCGGCCCACCGGACCCGACGATGATCGCGATCGTGTCGGGCACCGCCGGTGTCGGCAAGACCGCCCTGGCGACCCGCTGGGCGCACCGGGCGCGGGACCGGTTCCCGGACGGTCAGCTCTACATCGACCTGCGGGGGTACGACCCGGAGCAGCCGGTTTCTCCGGAGGCGGCGCTGGCCCGGTTCCTGCGGTCGCTGGGCCTGCCCGGTGAGCAGATGCCCGCCGACGCCGAGGAGCGTGCCGCCCTGTACCGGAGCCTGCTGGACCGGCGCCGGATGCTGGTGCTGCTGGACAATGCCGCGTCGGCCGGCCAGGTGCGCCCGCTGCTGCCCGGTTCGGCCGGCAGTGTGGTGGTGGTGACCAGCCGGGACGGGCTGCCCGGCCTGGTCGTGCGGCACGGCGCCCGGCGGCTGAGCCTGGACGTGCTGCGCCGCGACGACGCCCTGGCCCTGCTGCGCCGGCTGGCCGGGGAGGGTGTCGCCGGGGATCCCGCGGCCGCCGACGAGCTGGCCGCGCACTGTGCCCGGCTGCCGCTGGCGCTGCGGATCGCGGCCGAGCTGGTGCACCGGCGGGCGCCGGCGACGCTGGCGTCGGTGGTCGGTGAGCTGGCCGATCACCGGGGCCGGCTGGGCCTGCTGTCGACCGGTGATCCGCACTCCGACATCGCCGTGGTGTTCTCCTGGTCGTACCGGGATCTGCCGTCCGGGGCCGCTCGGACGTTCCGGCTGCTCGGGCACCATCCGGGCACCGACGTGGACGTTCCCGCGGTGGCCGCGCTCATCGGCGGGACCCGGGAGCAGGCGCGGGAGCATCTGGAGCTGCTGGCCGGGAGTCATCTGGTGCAGCGCGGCGGGGACCGGTTCGGCATGCACGACCTGCTCCGGGCGTACGCCAGGGATCTCGCTCTGAAGGCCGGCGAAGCCGGTCTGCCCCGCGCGGTGCTGGACTTCTACCTGCACACCGCGGCCACCGCGATGGATCTGCTGTATCCGGCCGAACGTGGCCGGCGTCCGCACGTGCCGCAGCCGCCGGGCCCGCCGCCGGTGCTGCGGGACACGACCGCGCTGGCCTGGCTGGACGCCGAACGGGCGAACCTGGTGGCCACGGCCGTACACGCGGTGGCGCACGGCCAGGAGTGGTATGCGGTGCAGCTGGCCCAGGTGCTGCTGCGGTATCTGGAGAGCGGCGGCCACTACACCGATGCGGTGGCGCTGCACGAGCACGCGCTGCGGGCCGCGGAGAGCCTGCCGGACCCGCGCGGTGCGGCGCAGCTGCGGATCAACCTGGGGGTGCTGCACGTTCAGCAGGCGCGGTACGAGGAGGCGGGCGCCGAATTGCAGCGGGCCGTGGAGCTGGCGCGCGAGGTCGGCGACACGCTGGTCCGGGTGCGGGCGCTCGGCAACCTCGGTCATCTCTACCAGTGGCAGGGACGGTACGCGGAGGCGGCCCGGTTCCTCGGCGAGGTGGTCGCGGTGGCCCGGCACAGCGGGGACCGGGCCGGGGAGGCGCGTGGCCTGGGCAACCTCGGTCAGGTACGGCTGCGGCAGGGCCGTCACGAGGACGCGGCGCGGGATCTGCGGGCGTCGGCGGCGATCTGTCACGACATCGGCGACGCGATCGGTGAGGCGTACGCCCTGCTCTATCTCGGTCATGTCGAGTCCTCCTCGGGCCGTTCCGCGGAGGCGGCCGACCACTACGAGCGGGCGCTGTCGGTGTTCGCCGGCACTGCCGAGGTGGCCGGCACGGCGTACGCGCTGGACGGTCTGGGCGGTGTCGACGTGCTGCGCGGCGAGCACCGGCGGGCCGAGGACCGGCTCGGTGAGGCGCTCGCCCTGTTCCGCCGGATCGGTGAGCGCGCCGGTGAGGCCCGGGTGAGCAACAGTCTCGGCGCTGCCGCGGCGTCGACCGGCAGGCTGGCCGACGCGCGGGCGCATCATCTGTCGGCGCTGCGGATCGCCGGGGAGATCGGGTTCCGCTACGAGCAGTCGCGCGCCGAGAAGGGACTCGCCGGGTTGCCGGCGTAGGGCGGGTCCCGGCGCCCCACGCCGGCGGCCGGCGGCCCCGCTACTTGTCGAGGGCGATCGCGACGTCGGTGACGTCCAGCGGGAAGGTCTCGATCAGGGTCGGCGTGCCGGTGAGCAGATCGATGCGGTAGAAGTTCTGCACCGGGATCTGACCGGCCGGCACCACCGGGGTGAGGCTGGCGAAGGCGATCGCACCAGTGGTCCGGCCGTTGGTGAGGTCGCTGAAGATGTCGAAACCGGCGTTGGCGTCGGCGTTGAAGCCGAGGTTGCCGGTCGCCACCAGCAGGCCGTTGTTCGCCGGTGACTGGATGATCACCTGGTCGGTCGTGGTGTTGATGTCGAAGAGAGTGGTGTTGGTGGCGGCGTCCAGGTCGTTGTTGGTGTAGGCGGCGGCCGTGACGCCCCGGGCCGGGCCGGTCAGCGGCGGGGTGGTGAGCGTGGTGTCCTCGACGGTGCTGTGGTCGGCCAGGTTGTGCCGCAGGTTCTGCCCGTTGTCGCTGATCACCCGGAGCCGGTCGGCGGCCGGGTTGAAGTCGACGTCGAAGTTGGTGCCGTAGAGCGGGACCTGCAACTGGGAGACCTTCGTGGCGGTCGCGCTGGGGATGCCGATGGTGTAGATGCCGCCCTGGTTGCCGACGGCGTACAGCAGGCCGTCCTGGACGCGGATGTCGATGCCGATGACAGCCGTGTCGCCGCTCAGACCGACGATGCGGCGGACCCAGTCGTTCTCCTCCGGCGTATCGGTCCAGAACTGGAGCATCCGCGTGCCGCCGCCGGCGATCCCGAACGCCGTCAGCCGGGGTGTCGAGGCGGACGCGCCGCCGCCGCTGAGGCCGACGACCACCGCGGTCGTCGTGGTGACGACCGCGGCAGCCGCGGCGATGACCTTCTTGATGTGGGTCCTCATGGTGGTGTCCTCTTCCGGTTTCCCGCTGTCGGTGGTCTGCTGTGGCCGACGCTATGCAGCCGGGCTGGATGCGGACTGGACACCACCTGGACGCCGCCTACCCGCTGGTCACGGGCACTGACCAGACGTCGGCGATCGACGGGTCATAATTGCGCCCGTCGATGTCTTCGGCGAAGCGGACACGGACCGTCCCGTCGGCGGCGAAGTCGGCGCGGTCCACCAGGACCTGGTAGGTGACGACGCCCTCACCGCCCTCGGTGCGCCGATGGGCGCGGGAGTGCACGACGACGCCGTCGACCAGGACGTCGTAGTCCTTGGTCTGCGCCTGGTTGTAGGTCTCGACGGCCCGCAGCACGAACGGGCGGCCGGGGGTGACCGCGAGGTCGAACTCGAAGTACCCGCCGCCGACGCCCTGCTGGGTGTAACGCCGGGTCCGCCCGGCCTCGGTGTTGACGCCGGAGGTCGCCGAGGCGGTCAGGTGGTGGGCCTGCTCCGAGGCGCTGTCGCCCAGGTCGGCGTGGTCGGCGGCGTCCGGTGGCGGCGCGGCGAGCACCACCCGCACCTCGGTGGTGGCGGTCGATCCCGCGGCGGCGGTGAGGGTGGCGGCGCCCTCGGTGACCGTCATCGGCGCGGTGACCGCCGCCGTCACCGTCCGTTCCTGCCCGGCGGCCAGGTCGTAGCGCCGGGCCGGGCCGGCGGGCCAGCCGGGCGGGCCGGCCACGGTGAGGTCTCCCCCGGCGCGGACCGTCGAGCGGTTGCGCAGCGTCACCGTGACGGTGGTGACGCCGCCCGGGTCCACGGTGTCCCGGTCGGCGGCGAACCGGGTGATCTCGACCGGTGGCGCGACGGTGAGCGTGGCGCCGACCGGCAGGGTGACGGCACGGCCGGGCCGCCGGTAGCCGACGGTCCCGGCGAGGGTCACGTCGCCGGGATCCTGGCTCGCGGGGATGCGGACGTCGTAGCGGGCGGTCGCCGTGCCGCCGGGCCGCACCGACGACGGCGCCGGCCGGAGCGGCGTCACGGTCCAGCCCGCCGGGGCCGGCAGCGCGAACCGCACGCCGGTGAGCGGGGTGGCGCCCGTGTTGCGCAGGCTCGCCTCGACCCGGACGACCGAGCCGGGCAGCGGCTCCCCGCTCACCACCCGGACCGACGCGCTCGCGTCGACAGCGAACCGGTAGCTGCCGGAGCCGACGGTGAAGACCGCGCTGTCGCCGTTCATCCGCACGAACGTGACCCCGTCGGCCCGCTCGGCCGGCCGGCCGCCCTCGGTCACCACCCACCGGCTCGCCGCGGGGATCTCCACGGTGGCCGTCGTGTTACCGGGGACCGTCACGTTCAGCGCCATCTGCCCGGCCGCGTCGAGTCTCCAGTCGCTGACGAACCGGCCGTACCGCGACCGGTAGCTCGCCCGAGCCGACGTGAGGCCGCCGCCCGGCTTCGGCGCGATGGTGACGTGCCGGTATCCGGGTGCCGCGTCGTCCGGGCGCAGGCCGCCGATGGTCCGGTACATCCAGTCGCCGACCGCGCCGTACGCGTAGTGGTTGAAGGAGTTCATGCCGACGTCGCCGAAGCTGCCGTCGGGTTTGATCGAGTCCCACCGCTCCCAGATCGTGGTGGCGCCGCGCGCGATCTCGTAGCCCCACGACGGGTAGTCCCGGTTGGTCAGCAGCCGGTAGGCGATGTCCAGGTTGCCGGTGTCGGTGAGCGCCGGCAGCAGGTCGGGCGTGCCGAGGAAGCCGGTGGACAGGTGGTGTTCTCGGGACGCGACCCGGTCGGCGAGCCGTTTCCCGGCGGCGTCGCGCAGCGCGTCCGGCACCAGGTCCATGCTCAGCGCCAGGACGTACGCGGTCTGGCTGTCCCCCTCGATGCGGCCGTCGGCGGACAGGTAGGCGTCGGCGAACGCCTGTTTCACGGCGGTGGCGCGAGCGCCGTACCGCTCGGCGTCGGCGGTGCGGCCCAGGGCCGCGGCCATCTCGGCGAAGAGCCTGGTGCTGTACGCCGCGTAAGCGGTCCCGACCACGCCGGCCGGAGTCGGGTCGTCCAGGTTGAGCCAGTCGAGGTACGGCCCGGCGTCCGGCCGCAGCAGTCCCCGGCTGGTGGCCTGCACGTAGTCGACGTACCGGCGCATCGAGTCGTAGTGCGCCACCAGGACCGCCGTGTCGCCGTAGCGTTTCCACAGCGTGTACGGCACGGTGATGCCGGCGTCCGCCCAGCCGGACACGCCCTCGCCGCAGCAGCTGCGCGGCGCCACGTCCGGGTAGGCGCCGTTGGCCGACTGGGCGTCGCGCATGTCGGCCAGCCACTTGGTGAGGAAGCTCAGCGAGTCCATGTTGTAGGTGGCCGTCTCGGCGAACACGCTGATGTCACCGGTCCAGCCCAGGCGCTCGTCGCGGGCCGGGGTGTCGGTCGGCACCGACAGGAAGTTGCCGCGCTGCCCCCAGACGATGTTGCTCTGCAACTTGTTGATCATCGGGTCGGAGGTGGTCAGCTCCCCGGTGAACGGCGCCGCCGTGCCCATCACCCGGCCGGTCACCGTGGACAGGTCCGGAGTGCCGGGGAAGTTGCTCAGCTCCACGTAGCGGAAGCCGTGGAACGTGAAGCGTGGCTCGTACACCTCGGCGCCCGTGCCGGCCAGGGTGTAGTTGTCGGTGGCCTGGGCGGTCCGCAGGTTGGCGGTGTAGACGGTGCCGTCCGGGTTGAGGACCTCGGCGTGGCGGATCCGGACCGTCCGGCCGGCGTCACCGCTGACCCGGAGGCGGACCGAGCCGACCATGTTCTGGCCCAGGTCGACGACCCACACCCCGGGGCGGGGCTGGGTGAGCGCCTTCGCGGGCAGTTCCCCGGTCACCTTCACCGGCGGGTCGACCTGCGCCACCAGGCGTCTCGTCGGGTCGTCGACGGTGGTGTCCCGGACGGCGGCCGGGGACCAGGCGGTGTCGTCGAAGGCCGAGCGGCGCCAGCCCGGCGGGTCGCGGCGGGCGTCGTACGTCTCACCGTGGATGTTGTCGCCGCGCAGCACCGGCCCGTCGGCGGTACGCCAGCCGCCGTCGCTGCCGATGATCTGCGACGTGCCGTCGGTGTAGTCGATGCGCAGTTGCGCGAGCAGTTCCGGCCGCTGTCCGTAGAGCTTGTCGCCGAGCCAGGCGATGGAGCCGGAGTACCAGCCGTCGCCGAGCATCGCCCCGATCGTGTTGTCCCCGGCGACGAGCTGCCCGGTGACGTCGAAGGTCTGGTACTGGACGCGTTTGGCGTAGTCGGTCCAGCCGGGCGCGAGCTGGTGGTCGCCGACCCTGGCGCCGTTGAGCGACAGCTCGTAGACGCCGAGCGCGGTCGCGTAGATCCGGGCCCGGCCGACCTCGCGATCGACGCGGAACTCGTGGCGCAGCAGCGGTTTCCCGCCCGGGTCGGCCAGCAGCGTCTCGGTCGAGCCGGACACGGTCAGCCCCCGCGGGCCCGGCGTGCCGGCGGTGAACGGGTTGGTCCCGGTGGTCAGGTCGGCGTCGACCTCCACCCGGCCGCCGACCGTGAGCTTCACCGCGTGCACGATCGCGGACTCCGGATCCGAGGTACGCACCCCGATCGTCCCGCTGCCGTGCCGGGTGTCGACCGTGGTGTCGACCAGGGTGCCGTCGACGAACGTGCGGATGGTGCTGCCGCCGGCCTCGATCCGCAGGTCGTGCGGCTTGTTGAAGTCGGCGGGCGCGATCACGCCGTCGATCGGCACCTGTTTGAGCAGCTGCCAGGAGCCGCCGGTACGCACGTGCGGGCGCAGCACCGGGGCGTTGCCGAAGTTCGCCAGCTGCCACATGTAGGCGTCGTTGACGCTCCTCGCCCGGAAGAACACGCCCGCCGCGTCCCGGGTGACAGTGAGGCGCACGTCGACCGTGTAGTCCGACCAGGAGCTGCTGGGCCGCTCCCGGCCGATCCACTTCGCCTGCCAGTCCTCCGGGCGCAGCAGGCCGGTCTCCCACCACGACGGCGCGCTCCAGGCGGAGGCACGGCCGGCGGCGTCCCAGACACGGACCTGCCAGTGGTAGCGGGTGGCCGAGGTGAGGGCGGGGCCGCCGTAGGCGACCTGGGTGGAGTTGTCGCCGGCGGTCCGGCCGCTGTCCCAGACATCGGCACGTCCGGCGGCGAGGCGGGCGGTGGTCGAGGCCACCCTGATCTGGTACGCGGACTGCAGGACCCCGCGCTGTGCGGAGCTGATCAGCCAGCCGAGCCGGGGCGCCGCGGTGTCGATGCCGAGGGCGCCGGGAACGCCCTCGACGGTGAGACCGGTGACGGCCGGGGCGGGTCCGGCGGCGGTGGCCGGCGCCGGGGTGCCGGAAAGGCACAGCGTGAGGGCGAGGAGGGAGGTTGCCGCCCATCGGACGGCGGGACGAAGGCGCATGGATCACCCTTTCGATCGGGGCATGCCGGATCGCGGCGCGGGGGACGCGCCGAGCAGGTGTTACACGGTGGTGAAACGTTTCACGCGGATCGGTAACACGATCGTACGGACCCCGTCACACAAAGGCAATGATCGGCCACAGTGGAGAGCCCTCGACGGGCGCGACTTGTCGATCACCGCTACGGTCGAGGGATGTCCGGCAGCGCTTTGATCATGTACGCGACCAGCAACGACGGCATCACCCTGCGTGCGGCCCTGTCCGGCGAGCTCGACCTCGCCGACGCCGACGAGGTCCGCGACAACCTGGCGGCGGCAGCGAGCGCGTCCACCTACCGATTCCTGCAGATCGACGTCTCCGACGTGACCCTGATCGACTCGTACGCCCTGGGCGCCCTGGTCAGCGTCCGCAACTCGGCCGCCGCGGCCGGCGTCACGGTGACCCTGGTCAACCCGTCACCGCCGGTCCTCAAGGCCATCCAGGTGACCGGCCTCGCCGAGGTCTTCGGCCTGCCCTGATCCCCGTCCCATGGTCTTCGGCCCGCCCTGATTCCCGTCCCTTGGCCTTCGGTCGGCGCTGATTCCCATCCCATGGCCTTCGGTCGGCGCTGATTCCGGTCCCGTGGCTTTCGGGCCGGCCTGAATCCCGTCCCTTGGCTTTCGGCCCGCCCTGAATCCCGTCCCTTGGCTTTCGGCCCGCCCTGAATCCCGTCCCTTGGCTTTCGGCCCGCCCTGATCACTGTCCCGCCACCTTCTCGGGCCGTCCCCCGGCGGTTCCCGGCCGGTGCGCCCACCCGCCGGGGTGGGAGCCGGGATCCGGCCCCGGCGGTTCCCGGCCGGTGCGCCCACCCGCCGGGGCCGGAACCGGGATCCGACGCCGTTCGCCCGTCCGGGGAGCCACACCGCGGGCCGGGGCGGCGCCGGAAACCGGGTGCGGCCGGCGACGGCCCCGCGCTACCGTTCGCCGGTGCGCACCAGTGAGGAGATCTACCACCGGGTGCGCTGGGATCCCCGGTTCGATCCGGCGCGGTTCGTGCTCGGTGTCGACCTGCACGGGGCCGAGCCCAAGCTGGTGCCGTTGGCGGGGTTCGTGCCGGGCGGCGACATCCCGTGGCATCGGGTGCTGTTCATCGAGGCCGACGGCGAACGGGTGTGGGACCGCGCGACCGGCGCCGACCTCCTCGACACATCGGCCGCCGGGCGGGTCGGGGCTCGTCGTCTGCTGAGCGCGCCGTTCTTCACCGCCCGCACCCCGCACGTGTGGCACCCGGTGGACGGCTGGGTCCCGGCCGGCGCGCCCACGGCCATCCCCCGCAAGGCCGCCGGACCGACCGGCGCAGACTCGAACGCCCCCCGAAGGACCGCCGAGCCGACCGGCGCAGACTCGAACACCCTCCGAAGGACCGCCGAGCCGACCGGCGCAGACTCGAACACCCTCCGAAGGACCGCCGAGCCGACCGGCGCGCACCTGGCCGCCGCCGAAAGGACCACCGGGGTGGGCGAGGTGGAGCCGGCCGTCGCCGGGGCCGGCGGGAAACCGGCCGGTGGGCTGCGGGTGATCACCTGGAACACGCTGTGGGACCGCTACGACGCCGACCGGATCCACACCCGTCGGCGGCGGCCGCTGCTGGTCGCCGCGCTCGAACGTGCCGCCGCGGACGTGATCGCGCTCCAGGAGGTCGAGCGTGACCTGCTGGAACTGCTGCTGCGGGCCGGCTGGGTGCGGGACCGTTACACGCTCTGCACCGACCCGGCCGGCACGGATGTCGACGACAGTGGTGTGCTGCTGCTCAGCCGGGTTCCGGTGCTGGAGTCGGGGCGGCACGTGCTGGGGCCGTACAAGCAGGTCACCGCGATCACCGTGCCGGGGCCGGTGGTGGTGGCCGCGGTTCATCTGACCAGCGATCACGCCGCCGACGGGCGGGGGCGGCGCGCCGCCGAACTCGCGGAACTCGCCGGTGGGCTGGCCTGGCTGGACGTTCCGGTGGTGCTGGCCGGGGACGTCAACGACGGCGGCGACACCCCGGCGCAGCGGCTCGGGCTGCGCGACGCGTGGATCGAGGCGCACGGTCCGGGTGACACGACGGCCACCTTCGACCCGGTGCGCAATCCGCTCGCCGCCGTCGGTTCGCTGACCGGCCGGGCGTCCCGGCTCGACCGGGTGCTGCTGCGCGGCGCCGGCCTGACCGTCGTGGCGGCGGGCCTGGCCGGTGACGTGCCCCATGACGGCCTGTTCCCGTCGGATCACTTCGCCGTGGTCGTCGACGTGACGCTCGGTGAACCACCGGCGGAGACGATCGGTGCGCGGCCGACGGCCCGGACCGCTGTGGCGTGGCTGCCGCCGCAACGGTTGTGGCCGCCGGTCCAGGATGTGCGGCGGGCGCTGGATCCGCAGGTGGACCGGTGGCCGCCGCATGTCAACGTGCTGTTCGGCTTCCTTCCGGAAGCCGATTTCGAGGACGCTGCGGCCTTGCTGGCTGCCGCGGCGGGCGAGGTCTCCCCATTCCCGGCAGAGCTTTCGGGGGTACGCACCTTCGCGCACCGTGACGATGCCACCGTCTGGCTCGACCCGGCCGCCGCGAGCCCGGAACCGTGGCTCGGCCTGCACCGGGCGTTGCGGCGCCGGTTCCCGCAGTGCCGTGGCCGCGCCGAGGGGTGGACGCCCCACCTGACGCTGGGCCGCGCCGCCGGGCCGGTGACCGTCCGGCTCGCCCCGGCGACGGCGCCGGTGGACCGGCTCACCCTGCTGTCCCGCCGCGGTGACGAGCCGATGGTCCCGCGGGCGGAACTGCTGCTCGGCACCGGCGAACTGCGCTGGCTCCCCGACCCGCCGCCACCCGCCCCGCCCGCGGCCGACCCGGCCGGTGTGCTCGCCACCCTGCGGGCAGCCCTCCCCGAGGCGATCGTGCACCTGGCCGGCTCCCGGCGGCTCGGCTGCGACCTCCCCGGAGCCGACCTCGACCTGGTGGCCGTGTTCCCCGGCGCCCCCGGCCACGGACTCGCCGGCAAACCCGGCGCCGCGCTCCCCCGCGAGGCCCACGCCGACGTACCCGGCGTGGTCGACGTCGACGGGCTGCGGCGGCGGGTGGCCGAGGCGGCCGGTCCGGAATGGTCGGTGCGGACGGTGACCGGGGCACGGGTGCCGGGGCTGCGGCTGAACGGGACCGGCAACCGGGCGGGGCTCGCGGTCGACCTGGTCACCGTCGGGGCCGGTGGGCTGCCGGTGGCCGAGGCGGTGGCCCGGCGGGCAGAGCTGGACGAGCCGTCGGCCGTCGCGCTGAGTGCTGTCTCCGACGCCGAGGCCGTCCTCGCGGCGACCGCCACGGCGCCCGGCTTCACCGGCCTGGCCCGCTCGGTGAAGGCCTGGGCACGGGCGCGGGGCCTCGACTCGGCGCCGTTCGGCGGGCTGCCCGGGCTGGCGTGGGTGGTGCTGGCCGCGCGAACCGCCCGGGACGCCGGCGACCGGGACCCGGACGAGCTGCTACGGGACTTCCACGGCGCCTGGGCGGCCTGGGACTGGACCGAGCCGGTCGCCCTCACCGGCGCTGCCACGGTGGTCACGGAGGCGTACCCCATGATGGTCTTGACTCCGTCCGCTCCGGTCCGGATCTGCACCGGACAGGTGAGCGCCGGCGTCAGCGACCTGGTCGTGGAGGAGCTGTACCGGTCCTGGGACGGCCAGCCGGCGACCCCGCCGCACCGGCGGCACCGCGCGTGGGCCGTGCTGACCGTGGAACCGGTGGCCGGCGAGGCGTTCGAGGAGACGATCGGCCGGTTCCGGGGCCGGGTGCGCGCCCTGCTGACGGCTCTCGAGGAGGCAGGCGTCACCGATGCGCACGCGTGGCCGCGGCCGTTCACCAGCGGTCCGGCGATCCGGGAGTACGCCGTCGGGCTCGGCCGCCGCCCGCCGGATGCCGCAACGCTCGCCGCCGTCGTGGCGCCCTGGCTGGCCACGCTGCCGGGGGTCCGGGCGGACCGGGCCGACGGCGGGGCGGTGCCGACGCTGCGCTGACCGCGGGCTTGCGCCTCAAGCGGCTTGAGCGCCCATCATTCCCGGTATGACAGATCACGGCGATCTCCATCCGATCGGGGACGTGGCACGCCGGACCGGCTTGTCGGTCAGCGCCATCCGCTTCTACGCCGACGAGGGCATCGTCCCGGCGTCCGGCCTCAACAGCGCGGGCCACCGCGTGTACGACGTGACCGCCGTCGCCCGGCTCGAACTGATCCGCACGCTGCGTGACCTGGGCACCGGGCTGGACGAGATCCGGCGCCTGCTGCGCGGCGAGACGACCCTGCGCTACCTGCTCGCCGAGCACCTGGAGCTGGTCGAGCGGCAGAGCATCGACCTGCGGGCCCGCCGGTCGGTGCTGCGGGCCCTGAACCGGCACGAGCATCCGGTGCAGCGGGCCGCCCTGATGCGCCGGCTCGTCACGATGTCCGACGAGGACCGGGAGCGGCTCGTCGACGACTTCTGGACCGAGGCCGGCGCCGACCTGCCCGCCGACTTCGCCGAGCGTCTCGGGGCGATGCGGCCGCGGCTGCCCGACGATCCGGCCGCGGCCCAGCTGGACGCCTGGATCGAGCTGGCCGATCTGCTGCGCGACCCGGAGTTCCGCGCCGCCGTACGCGATCACCTCCGCGACACCTACACCGGAAGCCCCGGGGCTGCGGTGATGACGTCGGCGCCGGTGCAGGAGTACATCCACTCCGGGTCGGCGGTGATGGAGAAGATCGTGGCCGCGTACCGGTCGGGACTGCCGGCCGACGCCGGTTACGCCCGTGAGCTGGCCGGGCGGCTGGTCAGCGAGACCGCCGCGGCCCTGGGCACGGACGACTCCCCGCAGCGGCGTGAGCGGCTCGCCGCCGCGTACCGGATGATCGACGAGTTCGACGACACCGAGCACGACGAGCGGTACAAGGCCACCCACGGCCGCTACCTGGCGCTGGTGGCGGCGGTCAACGCGACGCCCGCCGACCCGAACGCCGACCTGGACTTCGGCGGGCTGTCCCGCTGGCTGGCGACGGCCCTGGACGGCTGACGGTCACTCGAAGAACTTGAGACCGAAGCCGGTGCTCGTGGTGGCGCCGGGCACGTCGGCCCGCCGGTAGGTGACGTTCCCCCACCAGACCGCGGTCCCGGTGTACCAGTAGCGGTTCGCCCACGAGTACGGCGTGCCCTTGGCGACCGCGTGGTACATGGTCGGGAACCGGTTGCCGGACGGCGGGCTCGCGGCGATGTCCCCGCGCTCCAGGACGAACGTGTGATGCCCGGGCCCGTCGGCGTGGAGCGTCGGGTCCCAGCCGGACATCAGCTCGGAGGCGTTCGAGCCGAACAGGCAGCCGTTGCTCTTGTACCAGTCCCACACGTACGCCGGGTCGCCTCCGGATCGCAGCCGCAGGTCGGCCAGGCAGTACCGGCTGCTCCAGCTGCCGTTGGCGGAGTACACGACGTGCAACTGGCCGTTCGGGTCGAGGATCGGCTCGGGCGCCTCGTTGATGTACGGGTTGCCGACGACCCGCTCCCACGCCTCTCGGGGCTGGGAGATGACGTACCGTGCCCCGATCGCCGCCGTGGGGCTGCTCATCCGGGCCACGTAGAGGTTCTGCTCGACGTTGGTGGTCCCGGCCCAGCCGGACCAGACGAACCAGCGCTGCCCCTGGTAGGTGAACGGCACCCCGTCGATGGCCCAGCGGTCGTCGGGCAGCGCCACCTTCGTCGCCGCCGAGTAGCCGGTGTCGGGCGCGGACGAGCTGATGTGGTACATCCGGTGGGCGGCGCCGGTCCCGGCCGCGAAGTAGATCCGGTACTGCCCGTCGTGGTGCACGATCTCCGGCGCCCACACCTCGCCGAGGCCGCCGGTGTCACGCCAGACCTGCTTCTTCGGGGCGGCGGCCAGGCCCTCCAGGGTGGTCGCGGTGCGTACGGCGACGCCGCCGTCGACCGATTTGGCCGAGACGTACAGCCCGCCGACCTTGATGACGCTCGGGTCGGCGCCGCCGAGCGTGGTCCGGGCGGCGGGCGCGGGCGGTGCCAGGGCGAGAACGCCGAGGACGGTGGCGGACAGGATCGCGACGAGCCAGCGGGAACGAGGCACGGGGGTTCCTCCTTCGACTCACATGAATTTAATAAAGCTAACAGTTAATTCGGGTTGAACCGGAGCGGCCGCCGGCCCGTAGAGCCGGGGAGAAAGCGAAAGTGTTTACGGAAGGACGGGGCGGTTCGTGGCGCCGGAGCACTCGACCGGACCTGCGCACTACCGGCGACAGGGACAGATTCCTCGTCAGCGTGCCGTCCTCGTGGAGTCCGCCGGGGACGACCCGTTCTGGCCCGCCGCGTCCGGGCCGGACATGTACACGACCGACTGGTCACCGCGCCGCCACCGCAAGGGACGCCGCCGGGCCCGCGGGCGGGCCGGCCGTACCGTCTCGATCCTGCTGGTGGTCGGCGCCGCGGTGGCCGGCGGCGGATACGTCGCCGTCCACAGCACCGTCCCGCCGCCCATCGTGCCGGCCACCGTCGACGCCGCGCTGGAGCCGAGGCCGAGCATCCCCCCGGCCGCCACCCGCGGCCGGCCACGGCCTGCCCCGTCGGTGAGCCCGTCGGCCACCATCCGCAAGGCCACCCCGAAGTCCACCCGGCCACCGGAGCCGGTCGCCGGCCTCACCCAGGCGCAGATGAACAACGCCGCGGTGATCGTGCAGGTCGCCCGGGAGATGGGCCTCCCCCGCCGGGCGATGCTGGTGGCCATGATGACAGGGCTGCAGGAGTCGAGCCTGCGCAACCTGGCCAACACCACCGTGCCCGCCTCGCTGGACCGGCCCAACGAGGGCGACGGCGCCAACTTCGACTCGCTCGGCATCTTCCAGCAGCGCCCGAGCCAGGGCTGGGGCACCGTGGCGCAGCTGATGACCCCGCGGTACGCCGCGAACGCCTTCTACGAGAAGCTGATCGACATCGCCGACTGGGAGTCCAAGAGCCTCGGCGACGCGGCGCAGGCCGTGCAACGCTCGGCGCTGCCCGACGCGTACGCCGACCACCAGGACCGCGCGGAGAAGGTCGTCGACGCGCTGCTGTGAGGCCCGGCGGGCCGTACGGTGGTCGATGTGTTCTCCCGACTGCTGGCCGGGCACCGCCGCCGCGCCAACCTCACCCAGGAGGCCCTGGCCGAGCGGACCGGTCTGAGCGTGCGCAGCCTGCGCGACCTGGAGAACGGGCGGGTCACCCGGCCCCGGCCGTCCACCCTGGCCCTGCTCGCCGACGCGCTCGCCCTGACCGGCGCCGAGCGGGAGCTGTTCCTGGCGGCCGTCGCCGGGGGTCCCCGCCAGCTGCCGCTCGACGTGCCGGGGTTCTCCGGCCGTGACGCCGAGCTGGCGGAGCTGGACGCCGTGCTCGACCAGCCGCGGGCAGTGGTGGTCGTGACGATCGCCGGGCTCGCCGGAGTCGGCAAGACCGCCCTGGCCGTGCACTGGGCGCACCGGGTCGCCGACCGGTTCCCCGACGGGCAGCTCTACGCCGACCTGCGTGGTTTCGGCCCGGCGCCGGCGGTCACCGACCCGGCCGAGGTGCTGCGCGCCTTCCTGGAGGCGCTCGGTGTGGCTCCGGCCCGCGTCCCGGCCGGCCCGGACGCGCGGTCGGCGCTGCTGCGTGGGCTGCTCAGCGACCGGCGGATGCTCGTGGTGCTCGACAACGCCCGCGACGACGAGCAGGTGCGGCCGCTGCTGCCCGGCGCCGGGGACAGCGTCGTCGTGGTGACCAGCCGCGACCGGCTGGCCGGGCTGTTCACCGTGGCGGGGGCGCGGCCGCTGCGGCTCGGTGTCCTCGGCGAGGGCGAGGCGCGTACCCTGCTGGCGGCCCGGATCGGCGCGGACCGGCTGGCCGCCGATCCCACCGCGACCGGCGCGATCGTCGCGGCGACCGCCGGCCTGCCGCTGGCGCTCACCATGGTCGCCGCCCGGGTGGCGTTCCATCCCACGTTCCCGCTGGCCGCCTTCACCGGCGACCTCGGTGTGACCGCCGACCTGCGGTGGGTCTTCTCCTGGTCGTACGGCGCGCTGGCGGCCCCGGCGGCGCGACTGTTCCGCCTGCTCGGCCTGCACCCGGGCCCCGAGGTGACCGTCCCCGTGGCGGCCGCCCTCGCCGGCCGCCCGGTCACCCCGACCGCGGAGCTCCTCGCCGAACTGGCCCGGCTGCACCTGCTGATCGAGCAGCGTCCGGGCCGTTTCCTGCTGCACGACCTGGTCCACGACTACGCCGCCGCGATCGCCGAACCGGACCACCCGGCCCGGGACCGCCTCTACAAGCATCTGCTCACCGAGGCGGGCTCCGCGGCCGTGGCCGTGCAGCCGCAGTGGCTGTCACCGCTGCCCCCACCGGCCGCCGCGTCCACCCCGGAGGAGGCTCGCCGGTACTTCGCCGCCGAACACGAGGTCCTCACCGCCGCCGTCCGCCAGGCCGCCGCCGACGGCTTCGACACCTACGCCTGGCGGCTCGCCTGGTGCCTGGCCGCCTGGTTCGCGCCGAGCGGCCGATGGCAGGACAACGAGGCGGTCCAGCGGATCGCGCTGGACGCGGCCCGCCGCTGCGACGATCCGCTCGGCATCGCCACCGCCTGCCGGATGCTGGCCCGCGCCGAGACCCGGCTCGGACGGCTGGACGCCGCCGAGAAGCACCTGACCGAGGCCCACGCCCGCTACCGGGACCTCGGCGACGCCGGCGGGCAGGCGCAGGCCCTGCACAACCTGGCCGAGGTACGGCAGCTGACCGGCCGGGTCGAGGAAGCCATCGCCACCGTCGGCGACGCGGTCACGCTGTACCGGCAGGCCGGCCACCGCGACGGCGAGGCCCGCTCGCTCAACGCCCGGGGCTGGCTGTTCGCGCAGGCCGGGCGCTATCCGGAGGCGATCGACTGCTGCGCCGCCGCGCTGACGGTGCAACGGGAACGCGGCGACCTCAACGGGCAGGCGGCCACCCTGGACAGCCTCGCCTTCGCGTACGGCCGCCAGGGCCTGTCGGGGGAGGCGGCCGCCGCGGCCGAGGAGGCCGTGCGGCTGTTCGGGCGGTCCGGCGATCGGTATCACGAGGCGGAGGCCCGGGGCCGGCTCGGCGACCTCCACCGGGCGGCCGGCGATCCCGAGTCGGCCGCCCGGTCGTGGCGCGCCGCGATCCGGATCTTCGACGATCTGGGCGACCGGGCGGCCGACGAGATGCGCCGCCGGCTCGCCTCCCTCACCGCGGACCCGCGCCACCCTTGACCCCCGCACACCGGAGAAAAAGCGGTCATGCGTCCAGTGTGGGCACACCGCCCCCGCCCCACCAGGCAGTTGACCGGCAGTTCAGAGGACGCGCGGAACCGGGGGCAGGGCGGGGCTGTCGAGCCAGGCGGTGAACAGGTCGTCGAGGGAGGCGCCGCTGTAGCGGGCGGCGTGTTCGCGGAACTGCTGCGTCGTCACCGTGCCGTGGCGGTGCTCGGCCACCCAGGAGCGGAGCAGGGTGAAGAACGCCTGCTCGCCGACCTTCGCGCGCAGCGCGTGCAGGGCCAGCGCGCCCCGCTTGTAGACCAGCGGGTCGAACATCCGGTCCACGCCCGGGTCGGCGACGACGACGTCGGCGGGCTGGGCCGCGACCCAGGCGTGCCAGCGGGCCGCGTGGGTGTTCGTCGAGGGGCCGCCGGAGGCGCCCGACCACAACCATTCGGCGTACGTGGCGAAGCCCTCGTTGAGCCAGATGTGCCGCCAGTCGGCGACCGTGAGACTGTTGCCGAACCACTGGTGGGCCAGCTCGTGCACGACCAGCCGCTCGTGGGTGCGCCGCCCGTCGAGGTGGTTGCGGCCGAAGACGGCCATGCCCTGCGCCTCGACCGGGTCGTCCAGGTCGTCGTCGGTGATCACGACGACGTACTCGCGGAACGGGTACGGCCCGAACAGCTGCTGCATCGCCTTCATGATCTCGCCGTGCCGGCCGAAGTCGTGCCGGAACGCGGCGCGGACCCGCGGGGTGATCGCGGCCCGCTGGCGTACCCCCGCGGTGGTCAGGTCCACCATCTCGTAACGGCCGATCTGGACGCTCATCAGGTACGGCGCGGTCGGCTCGTCCCGCTCGTAGACCCAGGTGGTGGCGCCCGCCCCACGCCGCTTGGACACCAGGTCGCCGGTGACGAGCACGGTGTACGCCGACGCCACGGTGATCGTGATCAGGAAGGCGGCCTTGTCGCCCGGCCGGTCGTTGCACGGGAACCACGACGACGACCCGTTGGGCTGGCTGGCCACGAGCACCCCGTCGCTCAGCTCGTCCCAGCCGATGTCTCCCCACCGGCCGGAGACGGGACCGGGCTTGCCCGCGTACCGTATCTCGGTCTTGAACGTCGCCCCGTAGCCGATCGGCCGCTCCGGTTTGATCCGCAGCTTGCCGGTCCGGTGGTCGAACTTGGCCGGCCGCCCGTCCACCCGCACGTCCCGCACCTGCAGCCGGGGCCCCAGGTCGAGGCTGAACCGGGACAGCGGCTGCACGGCGCGCGCGGTGACGACCGCCCGGCCGGCCAGCCGGTTGGACACCACCCGGTAGTCGAGGTCGAGGTCGTAGTGCAGCACGCGGTAGCCGCCGTTGCCGTTCGCCGGCAGGTACGGGTCGGTCGACCGGTCGGCGCCCGGGGTCGCGCCGAGGGGGATGCCCGGTGGGGTCATACCCGGCGGGAGGCCGTCACCGGCCAGGTCGCGACCGGGTTGCCGAGCCAGCGGCTGTCGTCGGGCACCGCGTCGCCGCGGGTGACGAGCGAGCCGGGGCCCACGGTGGTCCGGGCGCCGATGCTCGCGCCGGGCAGCACGATGCCGTGCGGGCCGAGGGTGGCGCCCGCGCCGAGGGTGACCTCATCCATGCTCATGATCCGATCATGGAACAGGTGGGTCTGCACCACGCACCCCCGGTTGACGGTCGCCCCGTCACCGAGCCGGACCAGATCGAACTCGGGCAGCCACAGCGTCTCCAGCCACACCCCGCGGCCGATCCGCACACCGAGCGTACGCAGCCACAGGTTGAGCAATGGGGTGCCGGCGGCGAGCCGGAACAGCCACGGCGCGGCGAGCACCTCGACGAAGGTGTCGGCCAGCTCGTTGCGCCACACGAACGACGTCCACAGCGCCCGCTCCCCGGCCCGGAACCGGCCGACCAGCAGCCACTTCGCGGCGGTGGCGAGCAGCGCCCCGGCGACCGCGGCGAGGAACAGCACCGGACCGGCGGCGAGCGCGGCGGCCCACGCCCCGGCCTCGCGCCAGACGAACGTCAGCGCGGCCAGCACCGCGACGGCGAGCGCGCCGGCGCACATCACCGGGACGACCCGGCACAGCTCGACGAGGGCACGGGCCACCTTGAGGCGGGCCGGCGGGTCGAAGGTCCGGCCGGTGTCCGCGGTCTCGACGATGCGGCGCAGCGGCATCGGCGGGGCGCCCAGCCACGACGAGCCCTTCTTCGCCTTGTGCGGCGCCGACGACAGCACGCCGACCAGGCCGCGTTTGGGCACCGACCGGCCGGGCGCGGTCATCCCCGAGTTGCCGAGGAAGGCCTGCTTGCCGATCCGCGCCGGGGCGACCCGCAGCCAGCCGTGGTCGAGCTCGTAGGTCGCGACCATGGTGTCGTCGGCCAGGAACGCGCCGTCGTCGACGGTCGTCATCGACGGGACCGCGAGCACCGTGGAGATCTCCACGCCCCGGCCCACCTTCGCGCCGAGCAGCCGCAGCCACACCGGCGTGAACAGGCTGGAGTAGATCGGGAACAGCGCGACCCGGGCCATCCCCATCAGGTGCTCGGTGGTCCACACCTGCCACGCCACCCTCCCCTGCACGGGGTGGAAGCCGGTCCGCAGGCCGATGCTGAGCAGCCGCACCAGGACCAGGACCAGAAGGGCATAACCGAGCAGGTACGCGACAGCGGCGCCCGGAACGGCGACGAGCAGGGCCGTCGGGGACGGGCCGACGAGCGCGCGGGCGAGCAGCGCCAGCGCCGGAACCGCGGCGAGCACCGGCAGCAGGCCCAGCAGCTGTGCGGTCAGGCTGTAGGCGACCACCCAGGTGGGGGCGCTCAGCCGGGACCGGTCGGGGCGCTGCGACGGCCAGACGGTGGCGCCCTTGCCGGTCACCGGGACGGCCGGGGAGCCGGCCCAGCGCTGACCGGCCGGGACCGCGCCGGTGACGGTGGACCCGGCGCCGATCTTCGCGCCCTTGCCGACCCGGGCGCCGGGCATGAGCGTGCTCCGGGCGCCGACCCGGCCGCCCGCGCCGACGCGCACCGTGCCGACCCGGACCACGTCGCCGTCGATCCAGTAACCGGACAGGTCGGCCTCGGGCTCGATGGCGGCGCCCCGGCCGAGCTTGAGCAGCCCGGTGACCGGCGGCGCGGAGTGCAGGTCGACGTCACGGCCGACGCGGGCGCCGAGCAGCCGCGCGTAGGTGGTCATCCAGCCCGCGCCGCCGATGCCGGTCGCGCCGGTGACCTCGGCGAACCGCTCGGCCGCCCACAGCCGCAGGTGGACGTGGCCGCCGCGGGGATACTCGCCGGGGCCGACGCCGCGCAGCAGCAGCCGGGCCGCCCCGGCCGCGAGCAGGATCCGCCCGGGTGGGCTGAACAGCGGGAACCAGGCGGCCGCGATCCACCACCAGGAGACGGCCGGGGCCAGCGACACGATCTTGCCGAGGGCGGCCAGGACGGTCAGCCAGCGCAGCCCGACCAGGGCCAGCATCGGCAGCATGAGCACTGCCTGCACGAACCCGGCGCGGCGCGGGGTGGGCCGGACGTCGCGGCGGACCGTGGTCTCGGTCTCCAGCCCGTCGAGGATCGCCGCCATCTCGGACAGCCGCGGGTTCTGATAGACGTCGGCGACCGACACCCGCGGGTGGGTCTGCCGGATCCAGGCGACCAGCTGGGCGGCGTTCAGGCTGCTGCCGCCACTGCTGAAGAAGTCGGCGGCGGCGTCGGCCGGGCGGACCCCGAGGATCTCCTCCCAGCCGCCGGCCAGCCACTCCTCGGCCGGGGTCAGCTCGCCGGCGCCGGGCGTGCCGACCGCCGGCGGCCACGGCAGGGCGGCCCGGTCGACCTTGCCGGAGGTGCGGGTGGGCAGCGCGTCGACGACCGCGAGCAGCGGGACGAGCGCGGCCGGGAGCTGCTCGCGGATCCGCGCGGTGGCGGCCGCCACGTCGAAGGCGTCCGGCTCGTGCGGCACAAGGTAGCCGACCAGCAGCTGGTTGCCGGCCGCGGTGCGCTTGACCGCGGCGGCCGCGCCGGCCACCCCGGGCAGCGCCTGCAGGGCCGCGTCGACCTCGCCCAGCTCGATCCGGCGGCCGCCGAGTTTGACCTGCTCGTCGCCGCGGCCGAGGAACAGCAGCCCCTCCGGCTCGGCCCGCACGATGTCGCCGCTGCGGTAGGCGCGGGACCAGTCCAGGGCGGGCAGCGGCGCGAACTTCTCGGCGTCCTTCGCGGCGTCCAGATAGCGTGCGAGGCCGACGCCGCCGATCACCAGCTCGCCGGTCTCGCCCATGCTGACCGGCTCGCCGGCGGCGTCGACGACGGCCAGCTCCCAGCCGGCCAGCGGCAGGCCGATGCGCACCGGGCCCTCGCCGGTCAGCCGGGCGGCGCAGGCCACCACCGTCGCCTCGGTCGGCCCGTAGGTGTTCCACAGCTCGCGGCCCTCGACGGCGAGCCGCTCGGCCAGCTCGGGCGGGCACGCCTCGCCGCCGAAGATCAGCAGCCGGACGTCCTCGAGGGCCTCGGCCGGCCAGAGCGCGGCCAGTGTCGGGACGGTGGAGACCACGGTGATGCGCTGCTCGGCCAGCCACGGGCCCAGGTCGACGCCGGAGCGGACCAGCGAGCGGGCGGCCGGGACGAGGCACGCGCCGTGCCGCCAGGCCAGCCACATCTCCTCGCAGGAGGCGTCGAAGGCCACCGACAGCCCGGCCAGCACCCGGTCGGCGGGGCCGAGGGGCTCGACGTCGTCGTCGGCGAGGAACAGCTGCGCCTCGGCGTCGACGAACGCGGCAGCGGCGCCGTGCGAGACCGCCACCCCCTTCGGGGTGCCGGTGGAACCCGACGTGAAGATGATCCAGGCGTCGTCGGCGGGGCCCGGACGCCCGGTCCTGCCCAAGGGGGTCCGCCGCAGCGAGACGGTCAGTCCGTCGCCGAGCACGGCACACACGCCCGCCTCGGCGAAGACCAGCTCGGCCCGCTCGTCGGGGTCGTCGGCGTCGACCGGCACATACGCCGCGCCGGCCGCCAGCACGCCGAGGATCGCCAGGTAGAGGTCGGCGGTGCCGGAGGCGATCCGCACGCCCACCCGGTCGCCGGCGCCGATGCCGTGCCCGCGCAGGGCCGCCCGCAGCGTCTGCACCTCGGCGGCGAGCTGACGGTATGTCAGGCTCGTCGCGCCGGTGTCGATCGCGCGGGCGCCCGGATGGTCGTGCACCGTGGCGTCGAATATGTCGATCAGCGTGCGGCGGATCGGGGCGGATCGCGAACGGAACACCGCCGGCGCCTCGGCTGCGAACTCCCACTCGGGCAGCTCGATAAGTCGCAGATCGGTCGACACCGTCACTGAGCGCGCTCCATTCCCCTGGTCCGCCGTTTCGCGGCAACGTTCGAAACTACTTCCGTTGAAAGGGAGATAACGGCCGAATGCCGTAGAGGTGTTGACGGACACACCGCGATCCATCCGCAAGCATGGATCGCCACTCACCCGAACGGTCAGTCTCCGTGCACCCGGTTGCGGCCCTGGCGCTTGGCGTCGTACAGGCGCTGATCGGCCCGGTTCAGCGCGCCGGCCAGCGCGTCCGGGCCGGCGGCCTCGGCGAGGCCGAT
Source organism: Actinoplanes philippinensis (assembly GCF_900113015.1). GTDB lineage: Bacteria > Actinomycetota > Actinomycetes > Mycobacteriales > Micromonosporaceae > Actinoplanes > Actinoplanes philippinensis. The sequence goes on along the minus strand of NZ_FONV01000019.1, from coordinate 38,060 downwards.
GCTGATCGTGACCGACAGGCCCGGTTCGATCGACCCCCAGGGGTACGCCGCCACGGCCGCCCGCAGCAGCTCGCACTGGGCCCGCGCGTCCTCGGCACCGGAGCCGTGCACCGCGAGCAGGAACTCCTCGCCACCGAAGCGGGCCACCAGATCGGCCGGCTCGATGCCGTCGAGCAGGATCCGGGCGATCCGCCGCAGCACCTCGTCGCCGACCGGGTGGCCGTACCTGTCGTTGACCCGCTTGAAATGGTCGACGTCGGCCAGCGCCACCCAGACCGGGCCATCGGCGGCCATCTTCGGCAGCCGGTCGTCGGCCGAGCGCCGGTTCGGCAGGCCGGTCAGCGCGTCCTCGGTCGCCTGGCGCTGCCACAGCAGGTTGTCGGCGGCCAGCTCGGCGCTGCGGGCCCGGTGCAGCTCCGCCTCCAGGCGCGCGTTCTCCGCCTCCAGGCGCACGTTGTCCAGCTCGAAGTGGTGCGCCGCCATCCGGGCCCGGGCCGCCGCGACCTCGTTGTGCAGCTCGCGCTCCAGATCGTGGAAGTCGCGGTAGTAGGCCAGCGCGGCCATGAAGTCGCCGATGCGCTCGTGGGCCTCGGACAGCTCCCGGAAGATCTCCATGGCCATCGGCTTCTCGCCCGCCCGGTGCGCCCGGTCCAGCGCGAGGAGCAGGCCCTCGATGGCCTCGGCGTGGTCGCCGCGCATCAGGCGCACCCGGGCCTGGTGCTGCAGGGCCGCCGACTCCAGCGAACGGTAGCCGGCCTCGACGGCGATCCGCCGCGACTCCTCGATCAGCCGGAACGCGCCGTCCAGGTCACCGGCCAGCGCCAGCAGCATCCCGTGGTTGTCCAGGCTGAGCGCCTCACGGAACGGGTGCCGGGCCTCGCGGGCCAGGGTCAGCGCCTCCACCACGTGGCCGAGCGCGCCGGTGAGCACCCGGTCGGCGGCCTCGGTGTCGCCGCGGCCACGGAGGCGGGTCACCTCGTACACCGCGTTGTCGCTGACGTTGTTGAGGATGCAGAACCGTGCCTCGGCGTTCATCCCGTCGGCCATGCCCAGCGCCTGCATCAGGCACGCCGTGCTCAGCTCACGGTCGCCCATGCTGCCGTGCACCACGCCGGTCCGGTTGTGCACCCAGTAGAGCAGCTCCCGGTCGCCGAGGCGCTGCGCGATCTCCCGCGCGGTGGCCAGCACACCCAGCGCCTCGTCGTGCATGCCGAGGTCCATCAGCGGCATGGCCTGCACGGTGAGCACGTCGCAGAGACCGGCCGGGTCGTCCAGCCCCTCCAGCATCATGGCCGCCCGGCGGCAGGCCGCGATCGCCTCCTCCTGCCGGCCCAGCCGCATCAGCTGGTTGGCCACCGAGCGCAGCGCCGCCGCCTCGCCGGCGGCGTCGCCGATGGCAGCGGCCAGGTCGGCGGCCTGCTGGGCCAGCTCGCCGCCGGCCAGGTAGTCACCGGCGAGACGTCGCTCCTCGGCCCGCTCCAGCAGCGCGGCGACCGGCGGCGAGTCGCTGTCGGCTGTGTTCACGGTGGTCAAGCGTCCTCCCTCAACACCGGCACGATGGACCATTCGACCCGCCCGAACCATTCATGAGGAGTTGGGGCCGCACGTCGGCGCCGACGATTGCGGTATCGACAAAGGTCGCTTGGTCCGCGTAGGGTGCACGCTCAATGGGAGCGCTCCCATCCTACTCTGTTCCCACGACACCGGGGGTGCTCCCATGCGCCACGTCATCGCCACCCTGCTCGCCGGCGGGGCTCTGCTCACCGTCTCGGCCTGCGGCACCGCGCCCGGCGCTCCCGGCTCCGGAGCCGGCGGCGCCACCGCAGCCGTCACGACGCCGCCCGCGGGCGCCGCCTGCGAGGCCCTCGCCCAGGTCTACGGCACAAAAATGGCGCCGTACGCGAAAGCGCTCACCACCCTGGCCACCGATCCCGCCACGATCGCCCAGGCCCAGCAGTCGCTGGCCGCGTTCGCCACCGCCGTGCAGGACGCCACCGACACGAGCGCCGACGCCGGGCTGAAGGCGGCCGGCAAGAAGGCCGCCGAGCAGATGCAGAAGAAGTCCACCGACGAGAAGTTCTTCCGCGCGATCAAGACACCCGACGACGTCAACAAGGCGGTCGGCCCGACCCTGAGCTCGTGGCTGGCCCCGGTCCAGCAGCACTGCAGCTGAGCGGCGCCGGCCCCCTTCCGGCCCACGACGGGCCGGAAGTGAGGCCGCGCCGCGCCAAACCACAACCCGCACCGCGCCGCGCCGCGCCAAACCACAAACCCGCACCGCGCCGAACCACAAACCCGCACCGCACCACAAACCCGCACCGCACCGCGCCGCACCGAACCCACACCCCGCCGCACCGAACCACGAACCCACACCCCGCCGCGCCGAATCCCCACCCCGCCGCGCCGCGCCGAACCCGCGCCGCGCGAAACCCACGCCGGGGCGAACGACGAGCCCGCGTCGCACCCAACCCCGAGCCCACGCCGCGCCGAGCGGCGAGCCCGCGACGGCCGCCCGAGGGCCAGGCCCGGCCCGCGACGAGGCCGGGCGACGCGAGGCGGGCGGCGCGAGGCGCGAGGCGCGAGGCGGGCGGCGGGCGGCGGGCGGCGGGCGGCGGGTGGGATCAGGCCGCGGCGCCGCGCAGGACCGCGTCGACCAGGGACTCGGCGAACTGCTCGTCCGGGACGACCGAGCCGAGACGCAGCATCGACTGGACCATGCCCGGGGCGGACAGCATCAGCTGGGTCAGCTCGACGTCGAGGTCGGCGCGCAGCTCGCCGGTCGCGATGCCGCGGCGCAGCACCTGGCGGGTCACCTCGCGGCGCGGCTCGACGAAGTCCTGATACATCCGGGCCAGCTCGCTGTCGCGGGAGATCTCCGGCAGCAGGCAGGCGGTGACCTTGCTGTAGCGCTGTGCCCGCGGTGTCCGGTTCGCCTTGATCAGGGCGATCAGGTCCTCCCGCACCGAGCGGCCGGCCGGCTCGGGCAGTGGCCCCTTCATCGACCGGACCGCATCGATCAGCAGCGCCTCCTTGTTGGGCCAGCGGCGGTAGATCGTCGCCTTGCCGACCCCCGCCTTGGCGGCCACCGCCTCGATCGAGATGGCCGCGGCGCTCTGACCCTCGCTCAGCAACCCCAGCACCGCGTCGAGGATGGTCTCGTCGGCCTGGGCGTTGCGCGGCCGGCCAGGAGCCTTGCGGTCCTGGCCGGCTGCCGTGCTGCTGCTCATGTCGTTCATTGTTACCGCTGGGTTACGCGTCGGCCAGTTCCCGGCCGGGTTCCTGCACGGCGGCGGGCGCCGGGGCGGCCGCGGGCCGCTTGCCGGGGAGCCACAACACCGCCACCAGGGCCCCGAGCAGGGCGAAGACCGTCGAGCCGATGGACGCGTAGTGCATCGCCGTGACGAACGCCGCATCGGCGCCGTCGAGCAGGGCGGTGGCGGCGGGGCCGGCCTGGGCGGCGACCGCGTGGGCGCCGGCGATCGACTCGCGGGCCGCGTCGGCGGCGGCGTCCGGGAGCCCGGACGGCGGGGTCAGGTGACCGCGGTAGACCGAGGAGACGACCGCGCCGAGCACCGCCACGCCCAGCGCCCCGCCGAGCTGGCGGATGGTGTTGCTGACCGCCGAGCCGACGCCCGCCTTCTCCCGGGGCAGCGTCGCCATGATCGCCTCGGTGGCCGGTGGCATCACGTTGGCCATGCCGACGCCCTGTACGAAGAACGCCACCGCGACCAGGGCGATCGGGGTGTCGACGCCGATGAACAGCCAGATGCCGAGGGCGGCCGAGACGAGCAGCAGGCCGACGGTGCTGACCGCCTTCGGGCCGAACCGCTTGACCATCGAGGCGCTGGCCGGGGCGAAGATGAGCTGGCCGAGCGCGAACGGGACGAACAGCGCGCCGGAGGCGAGTGGCCCGTACCCGCGCACCATCTGCAGGTAGAAGGCGCCGAAGAACATCGAGCCCATCGCCGCGAAGAAGACCAGGCCGATGATGCCGGTCGAGGCGGAGAACTGCCGGTTGGCGAAGAGCCGCACGTCCAGCGACGGGAACTCGATGCGCCGCTCGTAGACCACGAACCCGCCGAGGACCAGCAGGCCCGCGGTGATGGTCGCCCAGGCGGCGGTCTCGCCGAAGCCGTCCTCGCCGCCCTTGATCACGCCGTAGGTGAGCAGGGTCAGACCGACGATCGACAGCAGCACGCCGAGCACGTCGATGCGGCCCGGCTTCGGGTCACGCGACTCGGGCACCAGGATCGACACCAGGGTCACGCCGGCGATCACGATCGGCACGTTGATCAGGAAGACCGAGCCCCACCAGAAGTGCTCCAGCAGCACGCCGCCGAGCACCGGGCCGACCGCGACGGCCAGGCCGACCGCGCCCGCCCAGACGCCGATGGCGCGCGGGCGCTCCCGCGGGTCGAAGACGTTCGCGATGATCGACAGGGTGGCCGGCATGACGGCGGCGGCGCCGAGGCCCATCAGGGCGCGGGCCGCGATCAGCTGGTCCGGCGAGGTGGCGTAGGCCGAGATCAGCGACGCGAGGCCGAAGACGACCAGGCCGGCGGTGAGACTGAGCCGGCGGCCGAGACGGTCGGCCAGGATGCCGGCGGTGAAGAGCAGACCCGCGAAGACCAGGGTGTACGAGTTGATCGCCCACTCGAGCTCACTCTGGGTGGCGCCGAGCCCGCGGACCGGGTCGGCGATGGTGCTCATCGCGACGTTGAGCACCGTGTTGTCGAGAACGACCACGAGCAGGCTGATGACCAGCACGCCGAGGATCGCCCAGCGCCGGGGATGCCCGGTCTGGGATGGAACGTTGGTGTCCATGTGCGGGTGCCCCCGAAACCTTTTCGAAACGGAACCGTTCCGTTTCACAAAGCAACCTAACCCCCGCGGGCCAATAACGGAACGCCATCGTCTCGAAAGTGTCGCCGGTCACGTCCGGGAATAGCCGCCGCCGGCCGGACGTCCACCGGGGCATGGCAGCGGTCGTGGTCATCGGGGCGGGACAGTCGGGACTGTCCGCGGGTTACCACCTGCGCCGGCGGGGCTTCGTCAGCGCGCTCGCCGACCCGGCCCATCCCCGGAGCTTCGTGATCCTGGATGCCGGCGACGCGCCCGGCGGAGCCTGGAGCCACCGCTGGGAGTCCCTGCGGATGGCGACCGTCAACGGCATCTTCGACCTGCCCGGCTTTCCGAAACCACCGCTCGACCCGGGCGAGCCGAGCCGGACGGCGGTGCCACGCTACTTCGCCGACTTCGAGCGCGCGACCGGATTACCCATCGTGCGGCCGGTGCGCGTTTCCGCCGTACGCCGGCATGATCGTGCTTTTGCCGTGGAGACCGACCACGGGGCCTGGACCGCCCGGGCGATCATCAACGCCACCGGGACGTGGGACAACCCGGTGCGCCCGCACTATCCGGGCCAGGAGACGTTCCTCGGGATCCAGGTGCACACCCGGGACTACGTGTCGGCGGAGCAGTTCGCCGGCCGGCGCGTCGCCGTCGTCGGCGGCGGGATCTCCGCGCTGCAGCTGCTGGAGGAGATCTCCCGGGTCGCTGTCACCCACTGGTACACGCGGCGGGAGCCGGTCTTCCGGACCGGCGGGTTCGAGCCGGAGGTCGCCGGGCGCGAGACGATCGCCAAGGTCGTCGCCGACGTCGAGGCGGGCCGGCCGACCGGCAGCGTCGTCTCCTACACCGGGCTGGCCTGGACGCCCTACGCGGTGGCCGCCCGGGAGCGCGGCGTCCTCGAGCGGCGGCCGATGTTCACCGCGATCGAGCCGTACGGCGTCCGTGAGGCGGACGGGTCGTTCACGTCGGCCGACGCGATCCTGTGGGCGACCGGTTTCAAGGCGGCGCTGCGCCACCTCGACCCGCTCGGGCTGCGCAGCGACCTCGGCGGCATCCGGATGAACGGCACCGCCGTGGCGGGCGAGCCGCGCGTGCACCTGATCGGTTTCGGACCCTCGCAGTCGACAGTGGGGGCCAACCGCGCCGGCCGCGAGGCGGTCAGCGCCCTGGCCGCCCGGCTGGACGCGGCACACGCCTGACCGGGACCGCGGTCAGCACCCGGGCCGCCCGGCGCGGCCGCGGCACACGCCCGGCCGGGACCGCGGTCACCGCCGGCTCCGGGCGCGCCGCGGGGTGCGGGTACCACCAGGGGATCAGCGCGCAGGCCAGGATCAGACCGCCGGCCTGGGCCAGCAGGAAGCCGGGAACCGAGCCGGGGGCGATCCCGGCTTCGGCGCCGGTGAACATCCGGGCGACCGTGACGGCCGGGTTGGCGAAGCAGGTCGACGCGGTGAACCAGCAGGCGGCGCCCACGTAGGCGCCCACCGCGCCGGGCCCGGCGGCGCCCCGCCCGGTACGCACCAGGGCGGCGATCAGCACCAGCAGCCCGGCCGTCGCCACCACCTCGCTGAGCAGCAGATTGCCACCGGACCGGACGGTGGAGGCCACGGTCATCGCCGGCCGGCCGAACATCAGGTTGCCGAGGACCGTCCCGAAGACCGCCCCGGCCAGCTGCGCGCCGACGTACCCGATCAGCTCCGCCGTGGTGAGCCCGGTCCCGGCCCGCCGGCCGAGCCACCAGTCGGCGGCCGACACCACCGGGTTGAAATGCGCGCCGGACACCGGCGCGAACATGTGAATGACCGCGGCCAGGGCCAGGGCGACCGCGCCGGTGCTCTCCAGCAGCCGTAGCCCGGGGTCACCGGGTGACAGGGCGGCCGCCATGGAGCCGGCGCCGACCACGGCCGCGAGCAGGAACCCCGTACCGAGGAACTCGGCCGACAACCGCCGGGCCGTCGCCAGGTCGTCCATGATCGCTCCGCTCGCCGACATCGGTCACCCGAACCGTAAGCAGCCCGGCGGCCCGCTCACGAGGGCCGTCCGGCGGCACCGGCCGGGACCTCCGTCCGCGGAAATCCTCAGATCAGGATCGGACGGCCGATCAGTGGCCACATGGCCGACAAGCAGATGATCAAGCCCGACGACCGCGACGCCGTGTTCAGCGCCCTGGTGGCGAAGAACCCGGACGCCTTCATCGCGGCCATCGGGGAGAACGGCCTGTTCGTCCCGATGCCCCCGGAGTTCGCCGCCACCGGCCTGCGGCCGATCGAGGGCGCGTCGTCGATGCTGGGCGTGGTCGTCACCGACGACCAGCGGCTGGTCGTCGACACCTGGACGCAGGTGGTCGACGAGGGCGCGGCGAGCTGCGTGGTCCGCCTCACCGCGGCGCCGGACCGGCGGACCCGGATCCACTTCGTCGACCTCACCCACCGGTTCGGCGTCTATCTGGGCGTCATCAGCGGCGCCGGGCTGTCGGCCGACCTCGTGCTGCACCCGGAGCTGGTCCGGCCGCGCATGGTCACCATGGTCAAGAGTCCCACCTCGGTGGTCACCGACGTCGGCCCGGAGATCGCCCCGCTGCTCGGCTGGCAGCCCGGCGAGCTGATCGGGCAGCGCACCCTCGAACTGGTCCACCCCGGCGACCAGGAACGGGCCATCGCCGGCTGGATGGACATGCTCGGCGCCCCGCCCGGATCGGCCCGGCGGGTGCGGCTGCGCCACGTGCACCGCGACGGGCGTACCGTCTGGTTCGAGGTGACGAACCACAACCATCTCGCCGACCCGCAGGACCCCCGGGTCATCGCCGAGATGCTCGACATCTCCGACGAGATGGCCGCGCAGGAGGCGGTGCGGGCCGCCGAGCAGCTGATGCGCCGGCTCACCGAGACGATCCCGCTGGCCATCCTGCAGGTCGGCCCGGACGGCGCGATCACCTTCCTCAACGAGAGGGCCGCCCGGCAGGTCCGGGCCCAGATCGGCGGCGACCTCACCGCGGCGCTGCTCGACCTGACCGAGCCGGTCGACCGCCCGCTGGTCGGCGCGGCGCTGGCCGGGGTGCTGACCGGCAAGGACACCGATGTGGAGTACGGGCACCGCGAGCCGGGGTCGGGCATCCGCCGGATCCGGGCCAACCTGCGGGCGCTGACCGACGACGCCGGCGCGGTGACCGGGGCGATCATCTGCCTGGCCGACGTCACCGAGGAGGTGGAGCTGCGCGATCGCCTGTGGCGTCAGGCCACCTTCGACGCGCTGACCGGCTGCCACAACCGGGCCGCCACGATGGCCGCGCTGGAGGACGCCCTCGGCGCGACCGACCGGCACACCGGCACCGCGGTGATCTTCCTGGACCTCAACTCCTTCAAACCCATCAACGACCGGTACGGCCACGCCGCCGGCGACCTGCTGCTCAGCCAGGTGGCGACGAGCCTGCGCGGCGCGGTCCCGCCCGGCGGCATCGTCGGCCGGATCGGCGGCGACGAGTTCGTGGCCGTCTGCCGCGACGTGGCCGGCCGGGAACACGCCGACCGGATCGGAGCCGACCTGCTCGCGGCGCTCAGCGCGGCCCGGGTGCGGACCGCCGGCGCCACCCTGGTGCCGCAGGCCAGCCTGGGCGTCGCCTGGGCGCCCTACGGCGAAGGCGACCCGGACGAGCTGATGGCGCACGCCGACGCCGCCATGTACGCGGTGAAACGCGCCCGGAGCAGCGCGCCGCCCGTCCCGGTGAGCTGACCCCGCAAAGGGGTACCGGTGGTACCCCTGTCGGCAGGGCCTCCCTCCCGCTCCTCTGATGCGCTGTGATGGACCGGTAGGCGCGCAAGGACGGGAGGGGCTCGTATGCGACAGCGGACACTAGGCCGGGGACTGGTGGTCTCCGCCATCGGATTCGGCGCGATGGGGATGAGCCAGAGCTACGGTCCCGGCCCCGGCCGGGCCGCCGGCATCACCCTGCTGCGCGACGCGGTCGACCGGGGCGTCACGTTCGTCGACACCGCCGAGGTGTATGGGCCGTTCGTCAACGAGGAGCTCGTCGGCGAGGCCCTGCAGCCGGTCCGCGACCAGGTCGTGATCGCCACCAAGTTCGGCTTCGCCTTCGACGCCGACGGCCGCCAGACCGGCCTGTCCAGCAGGCCCGGCGACATCAGGCGGGCCGCCGACGCCTCGCTCCGGCGGCTGCGCACCGACCACATCGATCTGTATTACCAGCATCGCGTCGACCCGGACGTGCCGATCGAGGACGTCGCCGGCACGGTCCGGGACCTGATCGAGGCCGGCAAGGTCCGCCACTTCGGGATGTCCGAGGCGGCCGCCGCCACGGTCCGGCGGGCGCACGCGGTGCAGCCGGTCACCGCCCTGCAGAACGAGTACTCGCTGTGGTGGAGACGGCCCGAGGCGGAGATCCTGCCGCTCTGCGACGAGCTGGGGATCGGGCTCGTGCCGTACAGTCCGCTCGGCAAGGGCTTCCTGACCGGGGCGATCGACCGGGACACGGTGTTCACCGACGGCGACATCCGCGGCACCATCCCCCGCTTCGACACGGCCGTCCGCGAGGCCAACCTCGACCTGGTCGACCTGCTCGGCGAGGTCGCCATCCGCAAGGGCGTGACGGTCGCTCAGATCGCCCTGGGGTGGCTGCTCGCCCAGCGACCATGGATCGTGCCGATCCCCGGCACCCGCCGGCTGGACCGCCTCGAGGAGAACCTGGGCGCGGCCACTGTCGATCTCACCGCGGACGACCTGGGTGAGATCGACGCGGCGATCGCCCGGGTGGAGGTGCTGGGGGCGCGCTATCCCGATCATCTGGAGCGGTTGACGGGCCGCTGACCGCGGCGCCGGTCACATGCTCCGTCCTTCGGTCGCCTCACCGCCGCGGGCCGGTCAGCTCTCCGCGGGTGGCGTGGCCGTGGTGAGCACGTCCAGCAGGCCGGTGATCTCCAGGGTGCGGCGGGCGATGCCGACCGGGTTGGCCACCACGAAGGAGGTGCCCTGGCGCTGGGCTCGGTCGCGGGCCCGCATCAGGGCGTGGATCCCCGACGAGTCGCAGAAGGCCAGCCCTTCCGCGTCGATGACCAGGCGGCGCGGGCGAGTGGTGGTGAGCACAGCGGTGACCGAGTCGTCCAGGACAGCAGTCGTCGCCATGTCGAGATCCCCGGCCAGGACCAGACGTGTCGCGTCGTCGTCGTGACGTGTCGTGATCCTCATGCCCGCTCCGTACGGCTGGTTCCGGCCTCGGTCACTCCGCGGCCGGGGGACAACGGCAGTTCGGCACGCACCCGCTTGCCGCCCTGATAGGACTGCACATACCACCGCGTGGTGAGGGACTCGATGATCCGCAGGCCCAGGCCACCGGTCCCGTCCGGTTCCCGCGGGCGGGGCACCACCGAGGAGCCGGCCGCCACCGAGACGATCACCTGCCGGCCGTACGCCTCGACGTCCACGACGATCTGCCCGCCACCGTGCCGTACCGCATTGGTGACCAGTTCGCTGACCACGACCGCCGCGTCGTCGAGCCACGCCGGGTCCCGCAACCCCCATCCGCCGAGCACCGCCGTCACCGCCGACCGCGCCCAGCCGGGCGCCGAACCGTCCAACGGCAGGTCGAAATGAGCCGTCACGCTACTCATCGAGCTCGCCACCCTCCCGTCCGAGCCGGGCTACGTCCCTCAACCGCGCCCGCATGCCTCAGTCTGTTCCCACTCGACCAAAACGACATGCAAATCGACGCAACTTTAGCGGGTGATGCTTCACTCCAGCGGGCGGGCCGCGCGGGCCGGCCCAGGCAGACGGATCACCAGCCTCGACGCCGCCCGGCCGGCCAGGCGGCCCGGCTCGCGCACCGGCAGGCCACCGCGCCGCACACCCCTCGATGCAACGGCCCCGCTGCGGCGAACCGCGGTCCTCAACTGGCTCGGCCACTCACCGAAGTACACCGAAACCTCGACAAACCTCTCGCCGCCGAGGCCGAAGTCCACTTTTCGATCGCGCGGATTTGTGGGCATGCGCTCGCCACCGAAGAGCCGCTCGTCGCTGAAGGCCGGAGAGCAAGGTGAGCGATACACCTTGAGCGGAGCACGCAAGAAAGCTGCGGCACGAGGCCGGGCGCTCCAGGCGGCGGAAGCCGGAAGTCGCAGCAGAACGAGATCCGACGGACCGGGGCGCGTAAGGCGTGGCGCGGTGGCCCGGCGCGGGAAGCGGGGTGGGGGGCATGTCGGCCGTATCAGGTGGGTGCCGCGCGCAGTGGGCCGACCGAAGTCTGCGCCGCGGGTTTGGAGCGCCTCATCGACCGGCGCGCGCTGGGCCGTGCCGCCGTTTCAATGTGCTGACGACATCGACCGGGGTTCAGGCCCTGGGAGGTCCGGCCGGCGGGCACCCGGGGTCCCTTCAGGACGGTGGGGCCTGCATCGGTGTGGTGGTCAGCGCTCGGGCCACGGTGACCAGGTTGGCGGCCATCGCGCGGGCGGTCTTTGCCGCCCAGTCGTGGCCGCGGTCGTCGTCCAGGTAGTCCGGGCCGGCGCCTGGGCCCAGATGCCAATAGGTCCAGGCCTGGCCCGGGATGGTGAAACCGATGTCGCCGAGAGCGCCGGCGATCTCGCCGATGACGTGGTGGGCCCCGTCCTCGTTGCCGGTGTTCACCACCCCGGCCACCCGGTTGTAGGCGACGGGGCGGCCGGTGTCGTCGGTCTCCGAGATCATCGCGTCCAGCCGCTCGATCACCCGCTGCGCCACCGACGACGGCCGGCCCACCCATGTCGGGGAGGCGATCACCAGGATCTCGCTGGCCAGGATCTTCTCCCGGATCGCCGGCCAGGCGTCGCCGGGGCCCATGTCGGATTCGACGCCGGGCTTGATGTCGTGGTCGACCGCGCGAACCCAGTCGACCTCGACACCGTCCTTCGCCATGGCCTCGGCCACGACCCGGGCCAGAGCCTCCGTGTTGGACGGAGCCGGCGCCGGCTTCAGAGTGCAGTTGATGATCAGTGCTCGCATGGCGACGGCATGCCCGGACATCGACGGTTCATGCTTCCCACTTTGCCGGCGACGGCTGCGGGAGGCAGGCCACCGCGCTCCTCACGGTCTCCGCCGGCGCAACGATCGGCCCCTTCCAGCACGATGACCGGTTCCGTCCGGCGCCACGACCGGGACCCTCAATGCCGATTCCACCCGACCCCATGACCATTCCCCTCCGACACCAGGACGGGGACCCTCGACACCATGACCGATTTCGTCCGGCACCACGACCGAGACCCGGCACCACGACCGAGACCCGGAACCATGACCGAGACCCGGAACCATGACCGGTTCCGTCCGACACCACGACCGGGGGCCCGGCCCCATGACCGGTTCCGTCCGACACCACGACCGAGACCCCGCACCATGACCAGTTCCGTCCGACACCACGACCGAGACCCCGCACCATGACCAGTTTTGTCCGACCCCATGACCGGGATCCCGGCACCGTGGCGGAAAGCCACCGTCGCCATGACGGGTTTCGGCCGGCACGACGATCGCGGCGATGGAGGTCGGCGGCACGAGAGGGTCGTCGCGACACGACCTCTGAACCCCGGTGCAGGTGGTTGACCTTGTCCTCGCACCCTGTAGGGAGGGCGCGACAATCGGGCCGGTGGGAATTCGGTGGCGTGGGAGTGTGGGTGGCGGCCACCATGCGCGAGTCGATCAAGCAGGACGGGTGGGTGGCGGCATGGGCCGGCTGACCGGGTTCGTGGTCTCGCGGTGGGGTGAGGACCCGTGGGCGCGCGGCTCCTGGAGCCTGATCGGGCGGCACGGCAGCCCCGCGGATCGGGTCGCCCTCGGCGCGCCCGTGGGTGACCGGCTGCGGATCGCCGGGGAGGCCACGCATCCCACGCGGGCCGGGATGACGCACGGAGCGTACGAGCAAGGGGTCGCCGCCGCCTCCTGGGCCGCCGGTCTGGGGCATCGCCGCGTCGCCGTGGTGGGCGCCGGCATCGCCGGGCTGGCCGCCGCCCGGGCGCTGACCGATCGGGGCGCCGGCGTGGTCGTCTGGGAGGCCCGGGACCGGATCGGGGGTCGCACGGCTCCGGCCGAGATCGACGGCGCCGGATTCGATCTGGGCGCCAACTGGCTTCAGCAGTACGACGACAACATCCTGGCCCGGCTGACCGAGAAGCTGGGACTGCGTACCGTTCCCACCGACTTCAACGATCCGCTGGTTCTCGACGGCCACCGCTCCCCCGCGGACGCGCCGCCCGCTTCCGGTGGCGCGGCGGAGGCGGTGGAGGCCGAGTTGCGGGCCCGCCTGGGGTCCGCGCCGGCCGGCGCCTCCGTGGCCGATGTTCTCGACGCGTGGATCGCCGCTCCCGGAGCATGGGATGTGGAGGCGGTTCGCCGTCTCGTGGACGCCGAGATCGTCATGGACTCCGGTGCGCCGCTGTCCTGGTTGAGCGCCCGCCACGGTTTCGAGCCCGGGGTCGGGGAGGGTGACCGGTGGATCGTCGGCGGGTACCGTCTGCTTCTCGATCACCTGGCCGACGGCCTGGACGTGCGGTTGCGGCATCCGGTGACCGGGATCGCCGTCGGCCCGGACGGGGTGACACTGTCCGGTGACGCGGGCTCGCTGCGGGCGGACGCGGTGATCGTCACGGTTCCGCTCGGCGTGCTGGCGGCCGGTTCGGTCCGGTTCGAGCCACCGCTTCCGGCACCGCATCGGGACGCGCTGTCACATCTCGGCATGGGCCGGGTGGAGAAGGTCGTCCTGCGCTTCGACGACCGATTCTGGCCGGCCCACCCGGCCGGTTACTACCGGATCCACGGCCCGGCGGAGAACTGCGTCAGCGAGTGGCTCGACACCACCGAGACCGACGGCGTCCCCACGCTGGTCGGCCTGTTCGCGGGCCCGTGGCTGGACGATCTGTGGGCGGGCGCCGACGACCGGATCGCCGCCCGCGCCGCAGCCATCGTCAGCAACGCGACCGGCCACCCGGAGGACGGCGGCGACCACCCCACCGACGGGCCGCGGCAGAAGCCAATCGCAAGGCCCTAGGCAAAGCCAATCGAGAGGCCGCGCCAGAAGCCAACCCGAAGGCCACAGCAAACCCGGCCGAAAGGCCACAGCAGAAACCAACCCGAAGGCCACAGCAAACCCGGCCGAAAGGCCACAGCAGAAACCAACCCGAAGGCCACAGCAAACCCGGCCGAAAGGCCACAGCAGAAACCAACCCGAAGGCCACAGCAAACCCGGCCGAAAGGCCACAGCAGAAACCAACCCGAAGGCCACAGCAAACCGGCGGAGAGGACGCGGCAGAAGCGATCAGAAAGCCGCAGCCGAACCCGGCCGAGCGGCCGGGCCGGCGAGGAACGGCTCAGGGCAGCAGCTTCGCCACATCGGGTTTGGCGGTCAGCAGCCCGTCGGTGACGGCCAGCCCGGCGAGAGCGTCCACGGAGGCCGTGTTGATCTCGGCGGGCCACTTCGGGAGGACGAGCGCCGCCCGCACCTCCGGAGTGATCTTGGTGTAGGTGGCCAGGACGTTGCGGACCTCGTCCGGGTGGGCGTCGGCGTACGCGAGGGACTTCTTCATCGCCGTCGTGAAGCGGGACACCAGGCCGGGGTCGCTGCCGAGCAGCTGCTGGGAGGTGAAGTACATGGCGACGGTGAGGTCGGGAGCCACGTCGACGTAGCTGGAGGCGATCCGGCGGGCGCCCGCGGCGACGGCGGTCTGCTGGAACGGCTCGACCACGAAGATCGCGTCGACGCTGCCCGACTGCAGCGCCGGGACCTGGTCGGGGAACGCCAGTTCGGTGAACTTGACGGCGGCCGCGTCCCCGCCGTCCTTGCGTACCGACTGGCGCACGCTCGTCTCGACGATGTTCTTCAGGGTGTTCGCGGCGACCGTACGCCCGGCCAGGTCTTTGGGGGTTTTGATCGGGCTGTCGGCCTTGACGAAGAGGCTGCCGAAGTCCTGCCCGTCGGCGCCGGTCGAGTTGGTGCCGTTGGCGACGACCTTGACCGGCAGGTTCTTCGCCGCGCCGAGCAGCAGCGAGACGGTGTTGCTGAAGCCGAACTGGTACTCCCCGTTGAGCACGGCCGGCACGATCGCCGCGCCGCCCTGTGCGGTGGTCAGGGTCAAATCGATCTTCTGCTCGGTGAAGAACCCCTTCTCCTTGCCGAGGTAGATCGGCGCGACGTCGACGATCGCGATGACCCCGGCGTTGACCTTGTCGAGGGCGGCGCCGGGAGTGGCGGGTTCCTCGCTGCACCCGGCGGCGAGCAGGGTGGCCGTGGTGAGGATCGCGAGCAGGCGTGATCGTCGCATGGACTCGGAACCTAGACGGGCCATTCGCAAACGTCAATCAACTTCGCGGCGGCCGTACGCCTGCCGAAAAGATCCGCCGAGGGTGAGGAAAGGTGGCGCGGGCATGTTCGCCCTGCCGGGCACGGGTGCGGGCCGCCGCCTTCGAGACGAGGGCGGCGTGACGCGCGGTTGTGGGAGTGTGGGGGCATGGACTGGCTGGAGCCGCGACGATACGCGGCGGAACTCGAGGCGGAGACCGATCGGCTGGCCGGCGCGGTGGGCCGGCTGTCACCGGCGGCGGTGGTGCCGACGTGTCCCGAGTGGACGGTGCGTGACCTGGTCGCGCACGTCGGCACCGGGCACCGGTACGCCACGGGCGTGATCGAGCGGGCCGCCACCGCACCGGTGCCGTTCGAGGCGCTGCCGGCGCCGGAGGATCCCGGCGACTGGCCCGGCTGGCTGGCCGCCGGCGCCCGGGGGCTGGTCGAGGCGGTCGGGAAGCACGGTTTCGACAATCCGGTGTGGACGTTCATCCCGGCCCACCCGATCGCCGGGTTCTGGCTGCGCCGGATGGTGCACGACGAGATCATCCACCGGTTCGACGCCGACCCGGCCGGTGACCTGGCCGCCGATCTGGCCGCCGACGGGATCGCCGACCTGCTGACGGTGTTCGCGACCATGGCCGGCCCGGCTGCCCGCGGCCCCCGGCTTCGGGAGCTGACCGGCGCCGGCGAGACGCTGCTGCTGCGGGCCACCGACACCGGCGGACGCTGGCTCGTGACGCTGCACAGCGGCGGGATGCGCTGGGAGGAGGCGGAGGCCCCGGCCGATGTCGTCTGTCAGGGGCCGGTCCTGGACCTGCTGCTGGTGCTCAACCGGCGACGCCTGCCCGACGACGCCCGCGTGCACGGCGACCGGCCGCTGCTCGACCACTGGCTCGACCTGATCCGCTTCTGACCGCCGACACGGCGCCGTCGTCACCGGACCCGCCCGGGGTTGGACGTACGGTACGGGTTCGCGGCGCGACAGAAACGGATCATGGGTGGCCACTGGCAGGCAGTTCCAGGATGTGCTGTGGACGGCGGCTAACAAGCTGCGCGGATCGGTGGACGCCGCGCAGTACAAGGAGTTCGTGCTCGGGCTGGTGTTCCTCAAGTACGTGTCGGACACCGCCGGCAGCGTGTTCCGGGTGCCGGACAGCGCCCGCTGGGAGCGTGTGGCCGCGCACACCGGCGGGCGGATCGGCGCGCTGCTGGACGCCGCGATGGACGCGATCATGCGGGAGAACCCGGCGCTGACCGGGGTGCTGCCGCGGATCTTCGACCGGGACAACGTCGACCAGGACCGGCTGCGGGAGCTGGTCGGCGTGATCGGCGGGGCCCGGTTCACCGGGGACGCGCGGGACGTGCTCGGCGAGGTGTACGAGTACTTCCTGGAGCGGTTCGCGCGCGCCGAGGGCAAGCGGGCCGGCGAGTTCTACACCCCGGCGAGCGTGGTCCGGCTGCTGGTGGAGATGCTGCAGCCGCGGCACGGCCGGGTGTACGACCCGTGCTGCGGCTCGGGCGGGATGTTCGTGCAGGCCGGCCGGCAGAGCCGGATCGCGGTGTTCGGCCAGGAGGCCAACGAGCGGACGTGGCGGCTGGCGAAGATGAACCTGGCCATCCACGGCATCGACCCGGGCGGGCTCGGCGAGCGGTGGGCGGACACGTTCGCCGACGACCGGCATCCGGAGCTGCGCGCCGACTTCATCCTGGCCAACCCGCCGTTCAACATGAGCGACTGGGCCCGCCGCGAGGACGATCCGCGCTGGCGGCACGGTCTGCCGCCGCGCGGCAACGCCAACTACGCGTGGCTGCAGCACATCATCACGAAACTCGGCCCGCACGGCAGCGCCGGGGTGGTGCTGGCGAACGGCTCGATGTCGTCGCGGCTGGCCGGCGAGGGCGCCATCCGCCGGGCGATCGTCGAGGACGACCTGGTGGAGTGCATGGTGGCGCTGCCGCCGAACCTGTTCCGCACCACAGCGATCCCGGCGTGCGTCTGGTTCCTGTCCCGCGACAAGGGCGCGCGCCGCGGGCAGGTGCTGTTCCTCGACGCGCGCGGGCTCGGCACGATGACCGGCCGCACCGAGCGCGTCCTGACCGACGCCGACATCCAGCGCATCGCGAGCACGTTCCACGCCTGGCGCACCGACAAGATCAAAACCATGCGGGGGTACGAGGACACGCCCGGCTTCTCCTACGCGGCGAACCTCGACGAGATCCGGCAGCGTGACCACGTCCTGAGTCCGGGACGCTACGTGGGCGCCCCCGGAGCGGGCCCGGCGGCCGAGCCGCTGCCGGACCGGATCGCCCGGCTCACCAAGGAGCTGCAGGCCTGCCTGGACGAGTCACGCCGCCGTGAGGACGTGCTCCGGAACCGGCTCCGGGACCTGACGTGACCCGTCGTCCGTACCGTGACCTGGTGATCTTCGCCCGGGGTGGCGGCTGGGGCGTGGACCGGGCAGCCGACGGTTACGACCCGGTGGCGGTGATCCGGGGCACCGACTTCGCGGCGGTGCGCTCCGGCCGTACCGAGACCGTCCCTCGCCGGTGGGAGAAACGGACCCTGATCGTGCCGCGGCGGGTGCGGCCGGGCGATGTGCTGCTGGAGATCTCCGGCGGCAGCGTCGCCCGCGGGCAGACGACCGGCCGCTCGCTGTTCGTCGGCCCGGACGTGCTGCCGGCGTTCGAGCTGCCGGTGATCCCGGCGAGCTTCTGCCGTCTCGTCCGGTTCGACACCACGCTCGTCGACCCGCGCTACGCCTACTACGGCCTGCTCGACATGTATCTGTCCGGGCGGGCCGGCGACTACGAGAACCAGTCGACCGGGATCAGCAACTTCCAGTTCGAGCGGTTCCTCGACGCCGAGCTGCTGCGCGTGCCGCCGATGGCCGAGCAGCGCCGGATCGCCGGGGTGCTGGCCGCCCTGGACGACAAGATCGAGATCAACGAGCGGGTGGTGACCGCGACCGAGGAGCTGCTGCGCGCCGAGTTCGACGCCCTGGCGGTCACCGGTCACGGCAGCGTGCCGGTGACCGAGCTGGTCGAGTTCAACCCGCGCACCCCGCCGCCGGAGCGGGCCGGCGCGCCGTACGTCGACATGGCCGCCCTGCCCACCCACGTCGCCGGGATCCGCTCGTGGTCGCATCGCCCGCCGCGCGGGGGCAGCCGGTTCCGCAACGGCGACACGCTGCTGGCCCGGATCACCCCGTGCCTGGAGAACGGCAAGACCGGCTACGTGGACTTCCTCGCCCCCGGCCAGACGGCGACCGGGTCGACCGAGTTCATCGTGCTGCGGGCCCGGCCGGGCGTGCCGCCGCAGTTCCCCTACTTCCTGGCCCGTGACGAGCGGTTCCGTGGCCACGCGGTGCGGAAGATGGCCGGGTCGTCGGGCCGGCAGCGGGTGAACGCCGCCGACGCCGCCGACTTCCGGATCAGCGTGCCGTCCCCGGAGCGGCTGGCCGTGTTCGGCGAGCGGGCCGGCGCGGCGTTCACACACATGGCCGGCCTGCTCGCCGAGTCACGGGCTCTGCAGTCGCTGCGGGACGCGCTGCTCCCGGAGCTGATGGCGGGGCGTCGGATCCGGCCCGCCCCGGCGCCGGCGGTCACCGGCGCCGCAACCGACGACGCCGGATCCAGCGTGTACGCGCAGTAGGTGCTCGTCGTACGGTCCCGGCAGGAAAGCGCATTCCCCCTTGTCGCGCTGCCCTCGTCCCCACCAGGAGAATCCCCATGAAATTGCGGAATGTGTTGACCGCAACGATCACCGGAGCGGTCCTGTCCGCCGTATTCCAGGTGCCCGCATCGGCCGCCACCACGCTGTATGTGGCGACCAATGGCAACGACGCCAACGCCGGCACCCAGGCCGCGCCGTTCGCCACGATCCAGAAGGCGATCAGTCTGATCACGCCCGGCGGGACCATCGCGGTGCGCGGTGGCACGTACGCGCTGAGTTCCAACATCCAGATCACCCGGAGCGGCACGTCGTCGGCGCCGATCACGCTCACCGCGTACGGCAGCGAGCGGGTGATCATCGACGGCGAGGCGCTCGGCTACACCCCCGGCGCGGTCGGGTCGACGATCCCGGCCGCCCAGCGCGGCGCGATCCACATGGAGGCGTCGTACTGGAAGCTGGCCGGGCTGGAGATCATCAACGGGCCGTACGGGGTGTACTGCGCCGGCTGCAACAACAACACCTTCGAGCGCCTGGTCACGCGGGACAACTACGAGACCGGCTTCCAGCTGCAGAACAGCTCGGCCAACAACCTGATCCTCAACCTCGACAGCTACGGCAACCGGGACCCGCGCAAGAACGGGGAGAGCGCCGACGGGCTGGGCATCAAGGAGGGCAGCGGCGACGGCAACGCCACCGCCGTCGCGCTGGGCTCCTCCACCGCCTCCGGCAACTCCTGGAACATCGCCGGCACCTGGACTCTGACCAGCACCGACGCCTCCACCATCACCGGCGCCAGGGCCGCCGACGGCGCCATCCGGCCGTCCAGCTTCCTGGTCCCGTCCGACGGCGCCTCGGTCGGTGCCGAAATCTGAGGGGGTACGCGCTCCGCGTGACCGTTTCCGGTCGGAGCCCGTCCGGCTCCGGCCGGGGTCACGCACCGCCGGCCACCCCACGCGCCGCCGCTCTCGCGTCCCGCTGTGTGAGGATGAGCCGATGACGGACGGTGAGGACCGGTTCATCGTGGTGAACGGGCGACGGTGGCGGGCGACCGACCCGGCGATCCCCGAGCCGGTCGCCGCCGAGCTGCGCCGGATCCTCATGGCGGCCCGCCGTGACGTCGGCGCGGCCCTGCGCGCCGGAGCGGACCCGGCGCCCGCCCGTCGCCGGGTGCACGCCGCGAAAGTCGCGCTCGGCGAGCGGGGCGCCCCGTGGTGGGAACAGGACCTCGACCAGCGCCGGGCCCGCTGGGAAGCCGGTCTGCGGAGCTAGTCTTCACACGGTTCCGGGGCGGGCCACCCGCCTCTTGCGCGGACCGGGCCGGGTGTGGAGCGTACCCCCGCCCGGTTCTAATCCTCCGGACCCGCCGCCGCCTGCCGAAGAACCTGGTGTGACGGTCGACGAGGAGCGGGCCGGCGCCGGGCCGGCGCCGCGGCCCGGGCTGCGCGTGGAGGCCCTGCGGTCGCTCGCGTTCGCGCTGCTCCATCTCGTCGCGGCATTCGTCGGCCGGCTCACCGTGATGGACAACACCAACCTGAGCCTGGTCTGGCCGGCCGCCGGGGTGGCCGCCGTGTGGTTCGTGGCGCAGCGCCGGTCGCGGCTGTTCACGCTGGACGTGACGCTGCTCGCCGCGGTGACCATGGCCCTCAACATGGCCACCGGGGCCTCCGCGGCGCTCGCCGGGTTCTTCGTGCTCGCCAACGTGGTGCAGGCCGGGGTGTTCGCGTGGCTGTTCGGCCGCTGGCTGCCGGAGCTGTGGGGCGGCGGCGGCGCCGAGCCGATCTCCCGGCTGACCCACCTGTGGCGACTGTTGTCGATCTCCGCCATCAGCACCGTGTGCGGGGCGCTGATCGGCCCGACCGGACTGTGGCTGATCACCGGCAACTACTCGGTCGCAGCGACCGCGGTGTGGCTGACCCGCAACACCGCGAGCATGCTGCTGATCGGCGTGGCCGGGCTACGGATCGGCCACCTGCTGCACCGGTACTGGACCGGCAACCCCGGCCGCCGCCGGTCCGCCCTGCGCGACGCCTGGCAGCGCACGCCGTGGCCGCGCCGGGCCGAATACCTCACCCTGCTGGTCGTGTCGTTCGCCGCCTACTCGGTCGCGTTCGGGCTCCGGCACGGTCTGCCGCTGGCGTTCCCGCTGCTCACCGTCACCGTCTGGGCCGGTCTGCGGCTGCACACATCGTTCGTGATCGCGCACGACCTGATGTTCGGCGGCCTCGCCGTCGTCTTCACCCTGCACGGCGACGGCCCCTTCGCCTCGATTCCCTCCAACCCCACCCGCGCCCTGGTGGTGCAACTGTTCGTCGGATTCGTCGCCGTCGTCGGCCTGGCCGTGGCTCTCGGACGCGACGAACGCACCCGCCTCGTCGACGACCTGCGCGGCGCCCGGCAGGAGGCCGCCGACCAGGCCGAGGTGCTGCGCACCGTGGTCGACTCGATGACCGAGGGCCTGGCCGTGGTCGACGCCGACGGGCGGTACCTGCTGCGCAACCCGGCCGCCCTCGAACTGCTCGGCGGCGTCACCAGCGGCACCGGCCAGATCCGGGAGAGCGCCTTCTACGGCCTGTACCGCGCCGACGGCACGCTCGTGCCCCGCGGGGAACTCCCCTACCAGCGCACCCTCGCCACCGGGGAGCCGCACGCCATGGACATCGTGGTACGCAACTCCGCGGTCCCGCAGGGCCGGACCCTCGCCGTCCACGCCACGCCGATGCCGAAGCCGATCAACGGCGTCCGGTACGCCGTGACGGTCTTCTCCGACGTCACCGCCGAACGCCGGCAACGCGACGATCTGGCCGCCTTCGCCGGTGTGGTGGCCCACGACCTCAACAATCCGCTGACCACCGTCGAAGGCTGGTCCGAGGAGCTGATCGACGTGCCCGGCGCCGGAGCCGCCGTCACCCGCATCCGCCGGGCCGCCGCCCGCATGCGCAACCTGATCAACGACCTGCTCAACTACACCACCGCCCGCGACGGCCGCCTCGACCTGACCGACGTCGACCTGGCGCCACTGATCGCGGACATCGCCGCCGCCCGTGCCGACCAGGCCGAATCCACCGGCGCCCCGGCTCCGCGCGTCACCCTCGGCGCCCTGCCGGTGGTGCGCGCCGACGAGGCCCTGATGCGGCAACTCTTCGAGAACGTCGTCGGCAACGCCGTCAAGTACACCGCCCCCGGCGTGATCCCGCAGCTGATGGTCTACGCCACCGCCGACGGCGACGACATCCGGGTGTGCGTGGCCGACAACGGCATCGGCATCCCGGCCGGCCAGCACGAGGCCGTCTTCGACAACTTCCACCGCGCCCACCGCACGTCGGACTACGCCGGCACCGGTCTGGGGCTGGCCATCTGCAAACGCATCACCCAGCGCCACGGCGGCACGATCACCGCCACCGACAACCCGTCCGGCGCCGGCACCGTGATCACCGTGACGATCCCCCTGGCCACCCAGCCGTCCCGCCCCCGCCCGGCCCCGGCTCCCGCTTGACCCCGGCGCCCTCGAACAGCCGGCCGGACCCCAGCGTCATTTCGCGCGCCACCAAACAGCCGTGCCGGCCGGCCGGGAGGGCCCGGCCAGACCGCAGCGCCCTTTCCCGTGCCACCGGACAGCCATGCCGACCGGCCGGGAAGGCCCCGCCAGATGCCAGCGCCCCTTCCCGTGCCGAGCGTGGGGGTCTGGCCGCAACGGCGTCCGCGGATGTGGAACCCGTGACCGGGTCGGGTGGCGGAGCTGAGCCCGGGGCGGGGCGCTGGAGGCGGGTCAGGTCGGGCGCAGGCGGGGGTTCAGCCAGCGGAGCTGGGAGCGGGTGTGGACGGCGTCGCCGTGTTCGTGGCCGTTGTAGGGGTAGGTGTGCATCGTCTTGTCGGCGGCGGCGTAGTGGTTGTAGGCGGCGAAACCGGTGCTCGGCGGGCAGACCGTGTCGCGCAGGCCGATGCCGAAGTGGGCGGGGGCGTTCGCCCGGCGGGCGAAGTGGACGGCGTCCACGTAGGACAGGGTGTTCCAGACCGCGGGCTCGGCATCCCGGTGCACGGACAGGTAGGTGGCTATCTCGCCGTACGGGGACAGGTCGGTCAGGGACACCGCCCGCTGGATGTGGCACAGGAACGGTGACGAGACGAGCACCGCGGACAGGTCCGGGATCAGGCCGGCGACTGCCAGGGCCAGACCGCCGCCCTGACTGTTTCCGATCACTGCGATGCGGGCCGGGTCGACGTCGGGGAGTTCGCGGAGGGCCATGACGGCACGGAACGCGTCGGTGATCAGGCGGCGGTAGTAGTAGTCGTCCGGGGAAAGGAGGCCCCGGGTCGCCACCCCCGGGCCGCCCATCGCCGCGCCGGACGGCGGATCCGGGGTGTCGCCGCCGCAACCGTAGAGGTCGCCCTGGCCGCGGTTGTCCAGGAGCAGGTGGGCGTAGCCGGCCGCGGGCCAGGTCAGACGCTCGTGCGGCAGTCCGCGGCCTCGGCCGTAACCGGCGAACTCGACGATCCCCGGGAGCGGGCCGGGCCGTCCGGCGGGGCGGGTGTACCAGGCTCGGACCGGCTGGCCGCCGAAGCCGCCGAACGTGACGTCCCAGCAGTCGAGCAGGGCCAGGTCGTTGGGTTCGGGCCGGATGTCGAGAACGAGCGGGCCCGCGGCGGCGGTGAGCGTCGATGTCCAGAACCTGTCGAAGTCGGCCGGCTCCGCCAGGTCCGGCGCATATCGTTCCAGCTGGTCGAGCGGCATGTCGAAGGCGGCCATGGCGATCCTCAGGCGAAAGGCGACGGCGAAGGGGAAGGCGAGACGGGCGGCGGCGACGGTGAGACGGGCGCGGGCGACAGCGCGGGCGCGGGCGGCTGGGGTGGTGCGGCTGAGGAGGGCGCGGCGGCCGGGAGCGGCGGGGGCGGGGCGGTGGTTTCGCGGACTATCAGTTCGGTGACCAGGTCGACCCGGGTCATCGGGACGTCCACTCCGCGGGCCAGGTCGAGGAGCATGCGGGCGGCCGCGCCGCCCATGTCGGCGACGTGCTGGTCGACGGTGGTGAGGGGGGTGGCCGCCCACGCGGCCATCGGGACGTTGTCGTAGCCGACGATCGAGACGTCGGCGGGGACCTGCAGGCCGAGGCGGCGGGCCGCGCGGATCACGCCCATCGCCTGGGTGTCGGAGCCGGCGAAGACGGCGGTGGGGCGGTCGGGGGCGGCGAGCAGCTGCATGCCGTGCTCGTATCCGGCCTGTCCGGTGAACGCGCCGTACCGCACCAGGTGCGGGAGAAGCGGCAGCCCGGCCTCGTCGTGGGCGGACCGGAAGCCGGCGACGCGGGCCCGGCTGCAGAGCACGTCGGACGGGCCGGAGATGACGGCGATCCGCCGGTGACCGAGGTCGATCAGGTGGCGGGTGGCGAGGAGGCCGCCGTCGAAGTTGTTGGAGCCGACGGTCGGCACCGAGGCGGCGGTGGCGCTGTCGCTGTCGAGGACGACGAACGGGATCCGCTGCCGGATCAGCAGCCGCCGCTGGGACTCGGTGGGGTGGCAGAGCACCAGCAGCACGCCGAGCGGGCTGCGGTGCAGCACGTCGTCGGCCCAGTGCCGGGGCGGGCGGTGTCTGCCGCCCAGCTGGGAGATGACCAGCTCGACCCGGGCCGGGGAGGTGACCTCCTCGACGCCGCGGATGACCTCCATGCACCAGGCCGTGTCGAACTCGTGGAAGACGAGGTCGACATGGCCGGTGACGGCGGGTGGGCGGCGGCTGCGCCGGCGGTAGCCGTGCCGCTGCAGGCTGGCCTCGACGAGGGCCCGGGTGCGGGCGGCCACGTCGGAGCGTCCGTTGAGCACTTTCGAGACCGTCGTCACCGACACCCCGACGTCGCTCGCGATGAGGGCGATGGTCGCTGACCCGTCAGACTTCGTCATCGAAAATCACGCACCACCATCGGTAGTTGCGAATGTGGTTTCGCTCGATCCTGCACGCACCCTAACCACAAGAGATCGATGTAGTCCACTGATGATCGTCATCAGGAAAGCGCTTCCATCAGGCTTGACATCGATTCGTAACGGACTTACGTTCGCCGCCATACATCCCGGTCCTTCGATGAAAGTTTCGGAAGGCTGGCTCATGCTGACAGCCCAGGCAAGCCCACCCCACTCCACTGAGGATCCACCACACACCCCATTGCGGCCGCGTCGCCGATCCTGGGCGCAGGCTCTGCGCCGGGACTGGCAGCTGTACTCGCTGGCCGTACTCCCGCTGCTGTTCTTCGTCGTCTTCCGGTATCTGCCGATGCTCGGGAACGTGATCGCGTTCCGGCGGTACGAGCCCGGCGGCGACCTGTTCGGCGAGTACTGGGTGGGGCTCCGGTATTTCCGGATGTTCCTCGCCGATCCGACGTTCTGGCAGGTCTTCACGAACACCGCGGTGATCGGCGCTCTCACGCTGCTGTTCTGTTTCCCGCTGCCGATCGTGCTGGCCCTGCTGCTCAACGAGGTCCGCACGCGCTGGCTGAAGGGTTTCGTGCAGACCATCTCCTACCTGCCGCACTTCCTGTCGATCGTGGTGGTGGCCGGCCTGATCCTGCAGACCGTCTCGATCGACGGCGTGATCAATCAGGGGTTGCGGGCGATCGGGCAGGATCCGGTCGCGTTCATCCAGGAGCCGGGCTGGTTCCGGACCATCTACGTGTCGTCGGAGGTGTGGCAGACCGTCGGCTGGGGCACGATCCTCTACCTGGCGGCGCTGACCACGATCGACAACGACCTGTACGACCAGGCGAAGGTCGACGGCGCGAACCGCTGGCGGCAGACCTGGCACGTGACGCTGCCCGGCATCCGCCCGACCATGATCACGCTGTTGATCCTGAACATCGGCACGTTCCTGGCGGTCGGGTTCGAGAAGATCCTGCTGCTCTACAACCCGCTGACCTACGCGACCGCGGATGTCGTCTCCACGTACCTCTATCGCGTCGGCATCGTGTCGGGAAGTTTCAGCTACGCCGGCGCGATCGGACTGTTCGAGTCGCTGATCGGGCTGGCGCTGGTGCTCGGCGCGAACTCGCTGTCGCGCCGCGTCGCCGGGACGAGCCTGTGGTAGGCGAGACCCGGGGATACCGGGTGTTCCAGGTGGTCAACGGCGTCGTGCTGACCGTCGTGGTGCTGGTGACGCTGTTCCCGTTCGTCAACATCGTGGCCCGCTCGTTCAGCGGCGAGCAGGAGATCCGGTCCGGTCAGGTGAGCATCTGGCCGAAAGGGTTCAACCTGACGACGTACGACAAGGTCATGTCCGATGCGATGTTCTGGACCAACTATCGCAACACCGTGGTCTATACGGTCGTGGCCACCGTCATCGCGCTGGTGCTGACGACCTGTTACGCGTACGTGCTGTCGAAGAGGAATCTCAAGGGGCGCGGCCTGCTCGTCGGGATCGCGGTGTTCACGATGTTCTTCAACGGCGGTCTCATCCCCAACTACGTGCTGGTCAGCTCGCTCGGCCTACGCAACACGCTGTGGGCGATCGTGCTGCCCAACGCGATCAGCGTCTTCAACCTGCTCGTGATGAAGGCGTTCTTCGAGAGCCTTCCGACCGAACTGGAGGAGGCGGCCGCGGTCGACGGCACCGGCACGTACGGCACGCTGCTGCGGATCGTGCTGCCGCTGTCCAAGGCGGTGCTCGCCACCATGCTGCTGTTCTACGCGGTGAGTTTCTGGAACTCCTGGTTCGCCGGGTTCCTCTACATGGACCGACAGGAACTCTTCCCGGTCACCGTCTATCTGCGCAACCTGATCGCCGGCGCGACCTCGGGCACCGACAACACCGCCACCAGCGAGGCCGCGCTGCAGATCGCCGCGAGCATCCAGGCCGTCACGATCGTGCTGATCATGACGCCGATCATGCTCGTCTACCCCTTCATCCAGCGATATTTCGTCTCCGGCGTCATGCTCGGCGCCGTCAAGGGCTAGGAGCACTCCCCCATGTTTCAGCTGACCAGACGTCACCTTCTGACCGCCGCGGGCGCCGCGGCCGTGGCCGGGCTCGCCGGGTGCAGCGACGACGGCGGCGACACGTCGACCGACGACAAGCGGGCCGGCGCGATGGACGGGTTCAAGGTCGGTGACCAGTTCAAGGCCACCGAGCCGGTCTCGTTCTCGATCATGATGCTCAGCAACCAGGCGTACCCGTACAAGGCGGACTGGCCGTTCTTCAAGGAATTGACCGCCCGGACCAACGTGACGCTCGAGTCGACGGCCGTGCCGGGCAGCGACTACAACCAGAAGCGCAGCGTCGTGGTGAGCGCCGGCGACGCGCCGATGATCATCCCGAAGACCTACCACCCGGACGAGGAGGCGTTCATCGCCGGCGGCGCGATCCTGCCGGTCAGCGACTACGTCGACCTGATGCCGCACTTCACGGAGAAGGTCGCCCGCTGGAACCTGCAGCCCAACCTGGACGGGTTCAAGGCCCAGGACGGCAAATACTACCTGCTGCCCGGTCTGCACGAGAACGTCTGGCAGGACTACACGCTCGGGGTGCGCACCGACGTCATGGAGAAGCTCGGGCTGACCGCGCCGCAGACCTGGGACGACCTGACCGGTGTGCTGCGCGAGATGAAGAAGGCCCACCCGGACCTCTACCCGCTGTCCGACCGCTGGAGCACTCCCCCACAGCCGGGCGCCAACAACCTGTTCGGCCTGCTCAGCACCGCGTACGGCACGCGCGCCGGCTGGGCCTGGAACCCGATGGAGTGGGACGCGACCGCCGGGAAGTTCGTCTACTCCGGCGCCATGGACCAGTACCGGCAAATGCTGCAATACGTGAACACGCTGGTCAAGGAGGGCCTGCTCGACCCGGAGAGCTTCACCCAGACCGACGACATCGCCCGGCAGAAGTTCGCCAACGGCAAGTCGTTCATGATCAGCGTCAACGCGCAGACCCTGGTCAACGAGGCCCGCAAGGACATCGCGAAGCTCCCCGGCGCGAAGGTCGCCAAGCTGATCCTGCCGGTCGGCCCGGCCGGCGCCACGCTGCCCGGCCACAACCGCCTGGAGAACGGGCTCATGATCTCCAAGAAGGCGCTCGAATCGAAGAACTTCGTGGCCATGATGCAGTTCATCGACTGGCTCTGGTATTCCGACGCCGGCCTGATGTTCAGCAAGTGGGGCATCGAGGGGCAGACCTACACCGGCAAGGTGGACGACGGCAGCTTCAAACTCGACCCGGGCATCAAGTGGGGTGGCATCAACCCCGGCGCGCCCAAGGACCTCCAGGTCGACTACGGCTTCTCCAACGGCGTCTTCGCCTACGGCGGCAGCACGAACATGCTGAACTCACAGTTCTCCGAGGAGGAGAAGGCGTTCCAGGCCGAGATGAACAAACGGCAGATCCGCCCGGTCGCGCCGCCTGCGCCGCTGACCATCGAGGAGCGCGAGCAGGTCACGCTCTGGGATTCGGCGCTGAAGGACCACGTCTTCCAGAACACGCTGAAATTCGCGCTCGGGCAGCGCCCGCTCGCCGAATGGGACGCCTACGTCAAGGAGCTCGAGGGCAAGAACTCCACGAAGTACGTGGACATCGTGAACAAGGCGTACGAGCGTTACAAGAAAGAGCACGGGTGAGCCGGTTGCCGGCCGCCTGGTGGTGGGACGACGCCGACCTGCTGGGCGCGTCGTCGTGAGCGCCGCGCTCGGGGAACGCTTCGGGACCGGGCTGCTGTCCCAGGCGGCCGCGATGATCTACACGCTGCTCGTGGTCGAGGCGCTGGTGCTGGTGACGGCGGGGCCGGGGGTGGCGCTGCTGGCCCTGCTGGACCGGGACGCGTCGAACCTGCCGCTCGCGGCGCTGTGCCTGCTCCCGGCCGGGCCGGCGCTGTCGGCGGCGATCTACGCCCTGCACCGGCGGCGGCTCGACCTGACCGACCTCCATCCGGGCGCCGCGTTCGTCCGGGGCTACCGGCTGAACGCGGCGGGCTCCCTGAAGGTGTGGGCACCGTGGCTGCTTCTGATCAGCCTGAACCTGGCCGGTCCGGGGCCCGCTCAGTGGATCGTGATCGCGGTGGCGACGATGTGGATGCTCAACGCCCTCGTGATCACGTCCCTGTTCGTGTTCCGTCTGCGGGATGTCGCGCGGCTTTCGGCGTACCTCCTGATCCGCTCTTTCGGGGTGACGGTGGGTAACGCCTGCCTGATCGTGGTCGCTCTGGCCGGTGTCTGGCTGTGGTCCGAGGCGGTCCTCGCGTTGGCCGCATCGTTGCTGGTGCTGGCGTTGCTGGGCAATGCCCGGCCGTTGATCGCCGTGGTCCGGAAGGAGTTCGTGGCATGAAGATCCCCTACGGCGGCGACTACAACCCGGAGCAGTGGCCGAAGGAGGTGTGGGACGACGATCACCGCCTGTTCGACGAGGCGCACATCGACACGCTCACCGTGGGTGTCTTCACCTGGGGGCTGACGCAGCCCGGCCCGGACGTGTACGACTTCAGCGTCCTCGACGCGATCATCGAGCGGGCGACCGCTTCCGGCCGGCGGATCTGCCTCGCCACCGGCACCGGCGCGCATCCGGCGTGGATGGCCCGGGCGTATCCGTCGGTGACCCGCACCGATTTCGAGGGCCGCAAGCACCGGTTCGGGCAGCGGCACAACTCGTGCCCCAGCTCGCCCGACTTCCGGCGTTTCTCCGCCGAGGTGGCCGGCCGGATCGCGCACCGTTACGCCGGGCATCCGGCGATCGTCGCGTGGCACGTCGGCAACGAGTACGGCGGCGCCTGCTACTGCGACCTGTGCGCCGCCGGTTTCCGTGACTGGCTGCGCTCCCGGTACGGCAGCCTGTCGGCGCTGAACGACGCCTGGTACACCACGTTCTGGTCACACACGTTCACCGGCTGGGACGAGATCGAGCCGCCGTCGGCGCTCACCGAGCACTGGCGCGGCCCCGACCACACCGCCTTCCAGGGCATCACGCTCGACTACCTGCGGTTCATGTCGGACGCGATGCTGACCAACTTCCGTGACGAGAAGGCCGCTATCCGGCGATCAGATCCGGACACTCCGGTGACCACCAACTTCATGGGCCTCTACCGGCCGATCGACTACCACCGGTGGGCCGCCGATCTCGACCTGGTCTCGTGGGACAACTATCCGCCCGACGACCGGTCCGCCGCCCGGATGGCGCTGGCCCACGACCTGATGCGCGGACTCAAGGGCGGGCAGCCGTTCTGGCTCATGGAGCAGACACCGAGCGTGACCGCGTGCCGGGACGTCAACCCGCTGAAACGTCCCGGGGTGATGCGGTTGTGGAGCTGGCAGGCGGTCGCGCACGGGGCCGACGCGGTGCTGTTCTTCCAGATGCGCGCCGGTCGCGGCGCCAGCGAGAAGTACCACGGCGCGGTGATCGGGCACGCCGGGCGCTCGGACACCCGGGTGTTCCGGGAGGTCGCGGCCCTCGGCGCCGAACTCGCCGTCCTCGGCCCGATGACGCTGGGCGCCCGGACCCCGGCGCGGGTGGCGCTGCTCTTCGACTGGGACAGCTGGTGGGCGCTGGAGATCTCGGACGGCCCGTCCCGGCTGGTCCGCTACCTCGACGTGGTCATCGCCTACCACCGGGCGCTGTGGCAGCTCGGCGCCGACCTCGACGTGATACCGGTGACCGCGCCCCTGGACGGCTACGACGTGGTCGTCGCGCCCGCCCTGCACATGGTCAAGAACGGTCTGGCGGATCGGCTCGCGGCTGTCGCGTCCGGTGGCGGGACGGTGGTCGCCACGTTCCTGTCCGGGCGGGTCGACGAGAACGACAACGCCTTCCTGTCCGACGTGCCGGGACCCCTGGCCGCCCTCCTGGGAGTACGGGTGGACGAGCAGGACGCCCGGGAGGAGTCCTACGTCAACCCGGTGACCATGAACGGCACGACGTTCGAGTCGCGGCTGCTGTTCGAACTGGTCCTCCCGCGCGGCGCCGAGGTCGTCGGGACCTACGGGGCCGATTTCTACGCCGGCACCGCCGCGGTCACCCGCAACACCTACGGCGACGGCCA
Organism: Actinoplanes philippinensis; assembly: GCF_900113015.1. Taxonomy (GTDB): domain Bacteria; phylum Actinomycetota; class Actinomycetes; order Mycobacteriales; family Micromonosporaceae; genus Actinoplanes; species Actinoplanes philippinensis. Next base: position 7,234 of record NZ_FONV01000019.1, on the reverse strand, counting down.
CGCCTGGTACGTCGGAGCCGGCCTGTCCCCGGAAGGGGTGACCCACGTGATCCGCGAGGTCCTCGCCCGGCACGGGCTGCTCGGCCCGTGCGCCGACCTGCCCGACGTGGAGACCGCCGTCCGCGTCACCCCCGACGGCGAGCGGCTGCTGTTCGTCCTCAACCACGGCACGTCACCGGTCGACCTGCCGGATGCCTGCGCCGGCACCGACCTGCTGTCCGGGCACCTCGTCCGCGTCCTCGGCCCGAACGGGGTCGCCCTCTACCGCGACCCGGCGCGCACTCCGTCGACCGGCGGCGGGACACCGGCGCGCCGGTAGGGTCGTGCGGTGACCACGCTTCACCCCTGGGCCGCGGACGACGACCTGCATTCGGTCTACCTCACCAACGCGGACTACTGGCGCCGCAGCGGTGACCTCGACCCGTCCCGGCTGGACCGGCCGGCCGTCGCCCGGGCCGCCGCCGACCTCGCCCCCGGCGAGTTGGCGTTCACCGCCCGCCACGGGAACGCGACAGTGGGCTACGTCCGTGTCCTGGAACGCCACCTGAGGGACGGCCATCCGTGGATCGGCCTGCTCCTGGTCGACGGCCACCACCGCCGGCAGGGGCACGGCCGGGCGATCGCCACCGCCGTCGAGGATCTCTTCGAGGGTACGGGTGTCCTCCGTCTCGGCGTCCTGGTCAACAATCCGGCCGCTCAGCGCTTCTGGTCGGCGCTCGGTTACCGGCACGTCGACACCCGCCCCGACATGGCCAAGGGCCGCACCACGCTGATCTACGAGAAGCGCGGCCGGTGACCCCGGATCAGTGGATCCGGCGGCCCTTGTCGTCGGGGACCCCGGACTTGCGGTGGAAGTACGTGTTGATCTGGTCCCGCCACTCCTCGGCGCTGCGGTGCTGCTCGGCCAGGCGTTCGGCGACCCGGGCGTGCGTGGCCGGATCCACCAGGCCGGCGACGGAATCCCACTCCGGGCGCATCTCGGCCACCCGCTGCGCGCCGGCGAAGTGGGTGTCGTAGATGTGCTGGATCACCGTCGTGCCGCTGTGCAGCAGGTGGGTGTAGGGGACGTGGTGGAAGAACAGCAGCAACTCGTCGGGGCAGGTCGACAGTGACTCGTAGCGCTCCGACCAGGGCGGCGGGTACTGGCCGGTGAACCCGGTGCCGGTGGCGACCGTGCGGTCCACGCCGATGCCGTCCCGGTCGGCGAAGTGGTATGTGCCCCACGGGGTGTACTCGTAGCCGTCCACGTCGGGGCCGTAATGGTGACCGGGACGGACCATGAAGCCCACCCCCAGCGGGGCCGTGTACTGCTCGTACGTCAGCCACGAGTCGTCCATCAGGGTGTGCAGGGTGTGGCGGAGCCGGGGCGGCGCCTCCGGGAACGTCAGCGAGATCCACTCGTCGAGGATCGCCGCCGGGTCGCGGCCGGGCGCCCAGCCCAGGCGGCCGACCGCGTAGAGGTTGGCCTGAGCCAACGGGTGCCCTGTCCAGAATCGGTCATCGCCCACGTTGGCAACGGCGGACAGCACCCCCGCGGGGGTACGACCGGAGACGGAACCCGAGTCGGCGCCGGAGGGGCCGGCCGTCAGACGGGTGGCCAGGGTGGGCGAGGTGTCGCCGGTGGGGCGGAACCCGAGCACCCCGCTCCACATCGGCGGCAGGTAGCAGATGTGTCTCTGCTGGCCGGTGTACTCCTGGGTGACCTGCAGCTCGACGGCCAGGTGAGTGTGCGGCATGGCGAGCAGGACCGGGGACACCGGCTCGCGGGTCTGGAAGTCGATCGGGCCGTGCTTCACCTGCAGGATCACGTTGTCGGCGAACCGGCCGTCCAGCGCGGCGAAGTGGTCGTGGGCGGCGCGTGCCCGGTCGGTGGTGCGGTCGCGCCAGTCCTGGCGGTGGTTGTAGACGAACGCCCGCCACCGGACCGGGGCGCCGTGCGGGGCGAGGGCCGCGGCGAGCATGTTGGCGCCGTCGGCGTGGGTGCGGCCGTAGGTGAACGGGCCGGGCTGGCCTTCGGAGTCGGCCTTCACCAGGTAGCCGCCGAAGTCGGGGATCGTGGCGAAGACCCGGTCGGTGGTGGACGCCCACCAGCGCCGGACGGCCGGGTCGAGCGGGTCGGCGGTCGGCAGGTCGCCGAGGATCACCGGGGCGGCGAAGTTGACCGACACGTGGACGCGTATGCCGTACGGCCGGACGGCCGAGGCGATGGCGGCGACGTCGCCGAGCCGGTCGGTGAGCAGGTGGGTCTCGCCCTCGCCGACGTTGACGTTGTTGACGGTGATCGCGTTGATGCCGGACGCGGCCAGCAACCTCGCGTAGTCGCGGACCCGGGAGAGGTCGGCCCGGAGCCGGCCGCCCTGCCAGAAGATCGACCCGCCGGCGTAGCCGCGTTCGACCTGGCCCATCACCGGGTGCACGAAGACGTTGTCCCAGTGGTCGAGGACGCGCAGCCGGAACGCGGGTTGGTGGCGTTCGTCGGCGAGCGCCGGATCGAAGGCGGCCTCGCCCCGGCGGACCACCTCGAACAGTCCGGGGAGCAGCCCGGCCGGGCCGTCGGCGAGCACGACCGTGGCGCCGTCGCGGCGGCCCAGCAGAAAGCCTTCGGAGCCCGCGGCGCCGGCCGCGACGGTGAGGAGCAGGTCGGGTGCCGAGGTGGGCTGGGCGACACCGCCGAAGCGGGCGCAGGCGGCGGCCACCTCGGCGCGGACGGTGTCGGCGAGCGGTCCCTCGCCGTCCACCCGGACGCGGCGGGAGCCCAGGGCACGGAACACCGACGGCGGCAGCCAGGCGGCATGGACCGGATCGGCGTCCGGAGCGGGTCTCTCGTTCATCGAGGAGAAACGATATCTCCGGATCCGTGCCCATTCCACCCGAGCGTCGATCCGGCCTCGGACTCCGGCCGGCCGGGCGTGCCGCTCAGCGTACGAACCAGGTGATCGACGACGTAGCGGGCATCGTCCTCGATGCCGTGCAGGAACGTGGACCGGCGGCGGCGCAGCACCGGCAGGCCCAGGGCGTACAGCCCGGGAACCTCGGTCACGCCGCCGTCGTGGCGCAGCCGGCCCTTCTCGTCGAGGACCGGCACCTGCAGCCACGAGTGGTCCGGCCGGAAGCCGGTCGCCCACACGATCGTGCCGATCTCGCCACTGCCGAGGTCGAGGCGCAGCCGGGGCTTCGCCGGCACCCGGGTGGGTTCGAGCACGACCCGGCCGGTCAGCCCGGCCCACTCGTCGAAGCCGGCGAGCATCCGGTTCGCCTTCAGGTCGGCGAGCGAGCACACGTTGCGCAGCCCGCCGGAGAACAGCGCCCACCCGTCCCGTACCGTGGCGAGCCGCCCGACCAACTCCACCCCGGCCTCGGTCAGCGTGTTGAGGTCGACGTCGGCGCCGCCGGCGAGCTGCGGCGACGGCAGCCGCCGGGCCCGGTCGAGATCCTCCACCTCGTCGTAACGCTGCGCCCACAGACCCGACTCGTGCATCCACCACAGCACGTCACGGCCACGGTGCCGGCGCGGCATCCGGGTGTGCTCCCCCACCGAGAGCACCACCTGCCGCCCGGCTCGTCGCAGCTCGGCGGCGATCTGCACACCGGTGGCCGAGGCGCCGACCACGAGCACGCCGCCGTCGGGCAGCCGGTCCGGGTTGCGGTACCCGAACGGCGTGACCTGAGGGACGCCGAGGTCCCCGAAGTCCGGCACGACCGGCACGTTGCACGCGCCGGTCGCGATCACCACCGACCGGCACCGCAGGTCACCGACGGCAAACCCTTCGCCGGTACGCCGTACCGACGTCACGTTCACACCGGTCCGGACGGGCGCCCCCGCGGCGAAACGCTCGATGAACGCGACCACCTCGTCCATCGTCATGTACCCGTCCGGGTCGTCGCCGTCGTAGTCCAGCCCGGGCAGCCGGCTCAGCCAGTTGGGCGTGAGCAGCCGTAGCGAGTCCCAGCGCTCGGTGCGCCACGAGTTCGCGACCTGCCCGCGTTCCAGGACGACGTGGTCGATGCCCCGCCGGCGCAGGAAGTGGCTGGCGGCCAGCCCGGCGTGTCCCGCGCCGACGACGACCGTGGTGACACTGTCGCCCAAGGTCAGGCGACCTCTACGGTCACGTCGGTCGGGTTGGTGAGCGCGTCGAAGACGGCCGACCGCTTCTGCGACTGGGCGACGATGGCCTCGATGTCCTCCTTGGAGGCGTCGGCGTCGATGTCGAAGGTGACCTTGATGTCGTTGTAGCCGTTGCGCACGTCGGGGTCGCCGAGGATGCCGCGGATGTCGTGGTTGCCCTCGACGACGGCGGTGACCGAGCGCAGCTGGATCCCCCGGTTCTGGGCGACCGAGGCGACGCCGGCGGTGAGGCAGCTCGCCAGGCCGACCAGAAGGTACTCGATCGGGGTGATGCCGTTGTCCTCGGCCGCGAACACCTCGGGGTGGTCGGCGGCGAACTCGGACTTCGCCTTGTGCGACTGCTCGGCGCCGAGGCCGTAGAAGTTCTCGATGGTGGTGGTGCAGTGCACGCCCCGGTCCCACTTCGAGGTGGCCCGCCAGGTGAACCGGGCGGCCTCCGGTGCGCCCTTGAGGGCCTCGCGCGCGTCGAGCAGCGCCTGGACGTTGACTCCGTTATCGGTGACGGTCATGGCTGGCATCCTCCCTGGTGGGGGCCTGATCTACAACACCCATCGGTACGCTAGACAATGATCTTGTCCGCGGATAGCGTGGGGGGCCATGACGAGCGTCGGAGTCGTCGAGACGCGCTACCTCGACCTGCCCGGTCCGCTGCCTCTGGACTGCGGGCGTGAGCTTTCCAGAGTCCGGGTCGCCTATGAGACGTACGGGACGATGTCCCCCGATCGGGACAACGTGATCCTGGTCTGCCACGCCCTGTCCGGTGACGCGCACGCGGCCGGGATCGCCGCGCAGCCGCCCGAGGAGGGCACCCGTGAGGGGTACGCCAAGGGGCTGGGCTGGTGGGACGGCATGATCGGACCGGGCAAGGCGTTCGACACCGACCGGTATCTCGTGGTGTCGACGAACCTGCTGGGCGGCTGCCGGGGCACCACCGGCCCGTCCTCGACCGATCCGGCGACCGGTGAGCCGTACGGGCCGGACTTCCCGGTGATCACGGTGGCCGACATGGTCCGCTGCGAGCGGGCGTTCCTCGACGAGCTCGGCATCGACCGGCTCGCCGCGGTGGCCGGCGGCTCCCTCGGCGGCATGCAGGCGCTCGAATGGGCGACCCGCTACCCGGACCAGGTCGACGCGATAGTGGTGATCGCGTCCACCCACGCGCTGCAGCCGCAGGGGGTGGCCTGGAACGCGATCGCCCGCGAGGCGATCATGCGGGACCCGGACTGGCAGGGTGGCCGCTACTACGGGACGGGCCGCGCCCCGGACGCCGGGATGGGCGTGGCACGGATGGTCGGGCACATCACCTACCTGTCGGCGCCGGGGCTGGCCGAGAAGTTCGGCCGGCGACTCCAGGACGGGCTGAACTACACGATCACCGAGCCGGAGTTCGCGGTGGAGAGCTACCTGCGACACCAGGCGGCCGCGTTCGTCCGCCGGTTCGACGCGAACACCTACCTGTACCTCTCCCGGGCGCTCACCTACTTCGAGCTGGGGCCCCTCGACCAGGTGAAGGCCCGCACGCTGCTGATCTCGTTCAGCTCGGACTGGCTCTACCCGCCGGCCGCGTCCCAGGAGATCGCCGACACCCTGACGCGACTCGGCAAGAGCGTGGAGAACCACGTGATCGACGCGCCGTACGGGCACGATTGTTTTCTGCTGGAAGAGGCCCGGCAGACCCCCATCGTCCGGCGGTTCCTTCAGGAGGGCACCGAGTGAGCAGAGAAGAAGCGCCGCACGAGTTCGGGTTCGAGACCCGGCAGCTGCACGCCGGTCAGCGACCCGATCCGAACACCGGCGCGCGGGCGGTGCCGATCTTCCAGACGACCAGCTACGTCTTCGAGGATCCGGAGTCGGCTGCCGCCTATTTCAACCTTCAGGAGTACGGGAACACGTACTCCCGGATCATGAATCCGACCACGGCGGTCTTCGAGGAGCGGGTGGCGAACCTGGAGGGCGGCAGCGGGGCGGTCGCCTTCGCCAGCGGCATCGCAGCCCAGGCGGCGGCGCTGTTCACCCTGCTGGAGCCGGGTGACCACGTGGTCGCGTCACAGGCGCTCTACGGCGGCACCGTCAACCAGCTCAAGCACCTGCTGCGCAAACTCAACGTCGAGCTGTCGTGGGTGGACCCGGACGACGTGTCGGCGTGGCGCAAGGCGGTCCGGGACACCACGAAGGCGTTCTTCGGCGAGACGATCGGCAACCCGGGCGGCAACGTGCTCGACATCGAGGCGATCGCCGCCATCGCGCACGAGCACGGGCTGCCGCTGATCGTGGACAACACGTTCGCCACGCCGTACCTGTGCCGGCCGATCGAGTGGGGCGCCGACATCGTGGTGCACTCGGCGACCAAGTTCATCGGCGGCCACGGGACCAGCATCGGCGGGGTGGTGGTCGAGGCCGGCACGTTCGACTGGTCGAACGGGCGGTTCCCGGTGGTGGCGGAGCCGTCCCCGGCGTACCACGGCCTGAAGTTCCATGAGACATTCGGGACCTACGGCTATCTGATGAAGCTGCGCGCCGAGACGCTGCGTGACCTGGGCGGGGCGCTGTCGCCGTTCAACGCGTTCCTGTTCCTGCAGGGGCTGGAGACGCTGTCGCTGCGGATGGACCGGCACGTGGCGAACGCCCGCCGGATCGCCGCGTTCCTCGACGAGCACCCGCTGGCCTCGAACATAACCTGGGCCGGGCTGCCCGGCGGTCGCTACCGGGCGCTGGTGGAGAAGTATCTGCCGCTCGGGCCGGGCGCGGTGTTCTCGTTCGACGTGGCCGGTGGGCGCGAGGGCGGCCAGGACCTGATCCGCGGGGTACGGCTGTGGTCGCACCTGGCCAACGTCGGCGACGCGAAGAGCCTGATCATCCATCCGGCGAGCACCACACACCGGCAGCTCAGCGACGACGAGCTGCGGGCCGCCGGGGTCGGGCCGGGCACGATCCGGCTGTCGGTCGGCACGGAAAGCGTGGACGATCTGATCTGGGACCTCACACAGGCCTTTGCGGGGGTGACGGCATGAGTAGCCCTGTGTCAACCCGCCACGGTTTGATCTTGGTTGAGGAGTCGTTGGAGGGCTCGGTGTTGTGCGGGATCGTAGGCGGTGCCGGTGGTCCAGC
>NZ_FONV01000024.1 GCF_900113015.1 Actinoplanes philippinensis | reverse complement strand
TGAGGACTTCACCCGCTCCATCCGCCTCCATATAGGCCGATCACTCGACACCATCCCAGCTCAGAGCCTCCGCCTGCGAGAACGCAATGGCCCTGCCTTCCGGCCTTCCGGCCTTCCTCGCCGTTCCGATCCGTGCATCCTCTGTCGTGCGTCGTCGGACTGCTCAGTGTGCACAATTTCGCTTTCGTCAATATCCAACAGGACAAGGTTAAGGGTCCTTGCCGAGTGGGCGGGAAAGCTTGCCAAGAACTGTCGGGGAAGTCCTGAGGATGAAGTTTGGCATGATCGAGTTCTTACACTTCTGTCGCCGAGTCGGGAAGAATTTTGTGCATGGGACAGGGGTCGTTGTTCAGTAGGTTGGAAGTAGCGTCAATGCGTGATCGGACCCGGTCTCGGAAGTACTCGCCGGAGGCTGAGGAGTTTCGTCGCGAGCATGAGAGGCATCGCGCTTGGGGGCTGCAGCGACGCCATTCCGAGAAGCTTCGACGACTGCGTCAACGAGAGTCCGATCTTGCGACGGCGTCGTCCGGATCAACAACGCAGGTGAAGCCCGCGGCGGCCGCACCCGCTACAAAGGCGGTCGCACCCGCTACAAAGACGGTCGCACCCGCTACAAAGACGGCCGCACCCGCTACAAAGACGGCCGCACCCGCTACGAAGGCGGTCGCTGCAGGGAGTGCGATGCAGCGAGTGGCCACCGAAGATCTGACGTCCGCTGCAATCGCACCGGGCACTGCTCTGATACCGGCATCGTCGCAGGTCAACCGTTCTGTCTCATCGCCAATGGTTCCCGCTCCGGAGTCCTCGGCGGTCGAGGCATCGGCCCCGGGGCGTCGGTGGCCGCAACTGGCGGCCTCACGTGTGCTGTCGTCCGGTGTGGCGCGGCCATCGGCGAATCTTCAGTCCGGGCCTGGGGTTCGACTTGGTGGATCGGCGCCGGGTGTGGCTTTCTTGAATGAGGGTGGTCGCTGCAGGGTGGTGGGCACGGTTTCACTCGATGCTATTGGCATGGTTCGTGTTTTCCGTGGTCACCGGGCGATGGTTGCCGTCAGTTCATCAATTGCTTTTTCGGCTCGGGGTCACCCTTCCTTTTCTGCTGTTCTACGCGAGCGGCTTCGGATTATATTCGAGGTCGTCGGTGCGCGGGTTGGTCGGCGATGCTGTCTTCTCGTGGTGGGGGCTTTCGGTTACTTTTTATTCCGGGCGTGCGGGGGTTTGGGTGAGCCGGTTTCTGTCGGTCGGAGAGGCTTTCGAGGTCGGAATCTGCGCTTTTGGCTGTCGCGTGGCCGCCGGAATCCTTCGACATCACGGTGCCTGGTTCGGCCGGCTGGCTCGGTCGTTCCTGGTGGGGGTGGATGTGTGGTCACCGGCCGCGGAAGACTGGGGGGCGGCGTTCGAGGCTGGCGGCTATGCCCTCGGCGCTGTCTGCTGTTGACCAGTGGATCTTCTGCTCGGCCAACTCATGGGCCAAGGCCTCTCGGACCCGGGATGCCAAGCCCGCCCTTAGCGTGGCCCGGATCGAGCGGACCGCGAGCGGGGCCGATGCCGCTATCTCGGCGGCCAGGGCGAAAGCCGTCTCCCGTAGCGCCTCCGGAGTGGCCAGGCGATCGGCGAGGCGCAGGCGCAGGGCCTCCTCGCCGCCTACTCGACGGCCGGTCAGCAGCATGTCGGCCGCGGCCTGCCGGCCGATGATCTCCGGGAGCGTGACGCTGATGCCGAAACCCTGGTGGAAGCCGAGGCGGGCGAAGTTCGCCACGAAACGGGTGGACGGCTCGGCCACGCGGAAGTCGGCGGCGCAGGCCAGCCCGAGGCCGCCGCCGACGGCGGTGCCCTGGACGGCGGCGATCATCGGGGTACGCACGTCGAACAGTTCCGCCGCACGCCGGTAGAGGCGTTCCGCCGCTGCCACGTGATCGCGCGCGAAATCGCCGCCGCCGAAGTCTGCGCCAGCGCAGAAGTGGCGGCCCTCGGAAGCGAGCACGATCACCCGGCAGGCCGGGTCGTCGTCGATGCTTTTCGCGGCGTCGACGATCTGACCGATGAGCGTCTCGTCGAAGTGATTGGCCGGCGGGCGCCGCATCTCGAGCAGCGCCACACCATCGGAAACCGAGACCGAGAGATCCACGCCCTCATCGTCGCACGTGCCCGGAACTGCATGATCAGCAGGAAGAGGCCTCCCGCGGAGTGTGAATCTGGATTTACATTGTGGGCACTTCTCCACCGAAGCGGGAGGCCCGAGTGTTCACTTCGGAACAGATCAACGTGCTGCGACTGCTCTGCGACACCGTGGTTCCCTCGATCGACCGGCCCGGCGACGAGGACGGGTTCTGGGCCCGCACCGCGACTGATGTCGGTGTTGACCAGGGAGTCCTCGCTCTCATATCGGGTCTGCCGGCCGAGCGTCAGCAGGCGCTCGGCGGACTTTTCGACGCGCTCGCCGCCAACGGGTTCGGCAGCGCGCCGCAGGCCGCACGGGAGCAGTTGCTGGCGGCGATTCCCGAGACCGGGCCGCTGATCAGCATGATCCTGCTGATGACGTATGGCCTGACCGGCCCGGACGGGCGCAACCCCAACTGGGACCGGCTCGGCTATCCGGGCCCCGCACCTGCCACGGCGCCAGGTGGCCGTACCGTATCGGCTTTGAAAATCACCGCAAACCGGGACGGGACCGCCGGCGGCGAGGAGATCGGATCCGCCGACGGAGTCGCAAACCGTGACGGGATCGCCGACGGCGACGCAAATCGGGACGGGATCGCCGGCGGCGAGGGGAGCGGATCCGCCGGGGGCGCCGGACGCGGGAGTGCGGACCTGGACGCCGACGCCGTGGTGATCGGATCCGGCGCCGGTGGTGGGTTGATCGCCGGGCGGCTCGCTGCCGCCGGACTGCGCGTCGTCGTCCTGGAGGCCGGCCGGTTGCGGACCGAGGCCGACTTCCACCAACTGGAGCTCGCCGCCTACCAGGCGTCCTACTGGCGGGGCGGGCCGGCGCCGACCGGTGACGGCAACGTCACGCTGGTCGCGGGCGCCGGAGTCGGCGGCGGCACCGTGATCAACTGGACGAACTGCCTGAAGACGCGGGATGCGGTACGCCGCCAGTGGGCCGGCGAGCACGGCCTCACCGACGTGGCGACCGGCAGTTTCGACAGGCATCTGGATGCCGTCTGGCGGGAGCTGTCGGTCACCGACCGGTGTTCGGAGTTCAATCGGATCCACGAGGCGATGGCTCGGGGCGCGGAGAAGCTGGGCTGGTCGTTCGCCACGATCTTCCGCAACTGGGACGAGAAACGGCACGACGCGAGGGTCGCCGGGCATCTCGGGTTCGGGGATCCGTCCGGGGCGAAACAGTCGACGCTCAAGGTTTACCTCGAACCGGCGGTCCTCGACCACGGCGCACGGCTGATCGACGGCTGCCATGTCGAGCGGATCCTGGTGGAGGGCGGGCGTGCCGCCGGGGTGGTCGGGCGCCGGGCCACCGGAATCGTCACGGTCCGTGCGCCGATCGTCGTCGTCGCGGCCGGGGCGCTCGAATCGCCCGGAGTGCTGCTGCGCTCGGGGATCGGCGGCCCGGCGGTCGGGCGATACCTGCGGCTGCACCCGTGCACGGTCACGATGGGTGACTACGGCGAGGACATGCGCGGCTGGTGGGGGCCGCCGCAGGCCGGGCTGGTCAACGAGTTCGCCGAGGTCGACGACGGCTACGGGTTCCTGATGGAGAGCGTGCAGTACGCCACCGGGCTCGGTGCGTCGTCGGTGCCGTTCACGACGCCCGCCGAGCACAAGGAGGCGATGGCCGGTTACCGCAACAACGGCTCGTTCATCGGGCTCATCCGCGACCACGGGCACGGCCGGGTCACCCTCGACCCGTCCGGGAACACCGTCGCCTGGTACGACCTCACCGACGACCGTGACACCCGCAACACGCACCGGGCCCTCGAAGCGCAGATCCACCTGCATCGGGCCGCCGGGGCGCGGCGCATCCAGGTGTTCGCGCGCGGGCTCGGGGCGTGGACCGACGGCGACGACCTGGAGGCTTACCTCGAACGGGTCAAACGGGTGCCGCTGCGGGCCGGGGGCATGACGCTCTTCTCCGCGCACCAGATGGGCAGCTGCCGGATGGGCGCCGACCCGGCCACCAGCGTCGCCGACCCGCGCGGGGAACTCCACGACACCCCCGGCGTGTGGATCGGCGACGCGTCCGCGTTCCCGACGCCGTCCGGCACCAACCCGATGATCACGATCATGGCGCTGGCGTCCCGGACGGCCGAGAACATCATCGCCGTCAGATGACGGACAACTCCACCCGGCGGTTGGCGGCCCGGTGCCCGGCGGTGTCGTTCGGCGCCGCCGGGCGCGCCTCGCCGTAGCCGACCGCGGTCATCCGGTCGGCGGCCACCCCGAGATCGCGCAGCGCGGCCCGGACCGCCTCCGCCCGCTCGCGGCTGAGCTGTAGGTTCGTCGCCTTCGAACCCCGCGCGTCGGTATGGCCGCCGATCCGGATCCGGGCTCCGGGATGATCCGCGAGCAGGGCCGCGGCCTTGCGGAGGGCGGCGCGCGAATCGGTGGTCAGTCCGGCGCCGCCGAATTCGAACCGCAGAGGGGGTACGACCGAAAGTTGTTCCCGGAGCACCATGAGGTCGACTGTCGCCCTGACAACCTCGGCCAGGACGACCATGTTCGCCGGCGCGCCGGTGGCCGTCACCGGCGGCGGCACAGCGGCCGGGACCACACGGGCGGTCACGGCGCGCACCCCGGTCACGGCCTCGACGACACGCCGGGCGCGGTCGGCGTCGGCCTCGGACGTGACGATCACACCGTCCCGCCCGGTGAACGTCACCTGCGTACCGGTCTGGCCCGCGGCGCTCAAGGCGGCGGTGGCGCGCCGGGTCAGGTCGTTCTCGATGCGGTTCCGGTTGGGGCCGAGCTGGGCGGTGATGACCGCGGCGAGTCCCAGGAGGACGGCGAGGGCCGCGATCCAGCGGCTGACGGGGCGGCTCATCGGGCGCCGGCCTTCTCACCGGTGGTGCTCGTGTCGGCGGCGCTCTCGTCGGCGGTGGTCCGGTCGGCGGCGCTCTCGTCGGCGGTGGTCCGGTCAGCGGCGGTCTTGCCGGCGGCGCTCCGGTCGGCGGTCGCGGCCCGGTCGGCCGGTCGCGGCCGGGGCCTCGGTCGCGGTTTGCCGGCCGGTTGCGCGGCGCCGGATTGCGCAGTGCCGGATGACACGGCGCCGGATCGAGCGTTGTCCGAGGCCGGCGGGGTGGTGTCGCGGCCCGCGATCAGCCGTGCCGTGAGTTCCGCGAACGCCCCCTCGTCGCCGTCGGCGAGGAGTCGCGCCTGCCGGCTCCAGGTCGCCAGACTCGGCGCGAAACTGAGCCCGGCGGCCCGGATCGCGTCCCGCTTGGCGTTGTCACCGGACGTGGCGAGCTGCTCGAAGGTCCGGATCCCGGCGGCTCGCAGCGCATTCGCCATGGCCGGCCCGATCCCCTCGATGCGTTCCAATTCCTCGTCCATTACCGGCATCTGTTCCGCAGTTTTGGCGGGACGCACGGAAAGGCGGCCGGCAATGACACCGAGAACGAATGCGAGCACGATGAAGACGAGGGACTGACTGATGAACCAGGCCATGATGACCTCCGGAAACGCGTAGGAAACCGCACCTGTACGCCCGCATGCGAAGGCGGTGCGGCAACGGTTTCCCGCGTCCGGGAGCCGTGACGACGCGATCATGCTATCGGCCATGATCACCATTTACAAAATGGACGGTCGACGTCTTTGCGTGATTACCCGGCTACGATTTCAGGAGCCGATGAGCATCAGTTTCGCGGCGGCGTCCCGGGCCAGGAGGAAACCGACGATCCCGACGATCCAGGCGATCGTCTCGCTGCTGGACATCCACCTGCCGACCCGGTCGAGCAGCGGATCGAGACGCTTGCCGGCGACCCGCCGCCCGGCCAGCAGCACCAGCGCCGGCGTGACCATCACGAGGCAGTACCCGGCGAGCGTCACGGTCACCGTGGCGACCGGCAGCGCGGCCGTGGTGATCAGCCCGATCGCGGCGATGTACGGCAGCATCGACCCCACCTCCACCGCCGCCGCGGTCAGCGCCAGCCCGGCCAGTGGCAGCGCGCCACCCTCGTCGTTGAGGGCACGCTCCCGCCAGCGGTGCATCCGTCCCGCCCCGGCCGGCTTCTCGCCCCGCCCCAGCACGAAACTCCAGAAGAACAGCGCCACCCCGAGCACCAGCTGCGTCCACTGCACCGGGCGGGTCGCCAGCAGCGCCGTGATCTGCGGGAGCAGCGCGCCGGCGCTGAGCGTGACGATCAGGCCGAGCGCGAAGTAGAAGGCGGCGACCGTACCCAGAAAGATCAGAATGCGGCCCCAGCGCACCGGCCCGGGGTGCAGCAGCAGCCAGATCGGGATGAGCAGGGTTCCGAAGCTCGTCGAGTCGATCAGCGCCAGGACGGCCAGCGAGGCCGCGAGAGTGGCATCCATGACCGTCACGATGACCGGGCCGGCGGCCGGGCGCGTCCGCCGAAGGATGCGCGACGGCATACGACTTTGGAGGGACGCCGCCGCGATCACCGGCATGATTCGATGGCGGCGTGGACGTGCGCGAGCTGTGGCGGAAGGTCTACGTGCCGGCCGTCGGCACGTTCGCCGCCGGTGTGCTGCTCGACGTCGTCGGCCTGACCGACGTCTGGTCGATCCCGCACGCCGACGCGCCGGAGAGCTGGCACCTGGCGCCGCTCGCCGCCGGATGCCTGGCCATGCTCGGCAGCCGCCGCCGTCCGATGGCCGCCCTCGCCGCGGGGACCGGCGCGTTCGCCGTCGACCTGGTGCTCGGCGGCAGCATCGCGTTCATCCTGGTCATGTTCGACCTGCTGTTCTCGGTCGGCCGATTCGCGTCGCCGCGGGCCCGGGCCGCCGTCACCACCGCGGTGTTCGTCCTGGTCGGCACGGCCAGCGTGGTCGGCGGGCTGGCCGCGGGGCAGGTGCGCATCGGCGTCTTCATCTGCCTGCAGCTGACCTCGGTGCTGTTCGTGCCGCTGTGGTGGGCCGCCAACATCCGCCAGCAGCAGCAGATCGGCGCCCTCGACGCGGAACGCATCGCCCGCGAGGCGGTCGTCGCCGAACGAGCCGCGATGGCCCGCGACCTGCACGACGTGATCGCCGCACACCTGGCCACCACGGCCATGCACTCGGGCGCCGCCCTGGCCGCGCCCCCGGAGACCGGCCGCGACCGCGCCGCCCTGCAGGCGGTCCGCACCAGCAGCCTCGAAGCCCTGGAGGAGATGCGCTCGATGATCCTGCTGTTGCGCGCCGACGCCGCCCCGGCCGACCGGTCCCCGGTGCTGCCCGGCGGCCTGGACCGGCTGCCCGACCTGGTGTCCGCCGCGACCGCCGCCGGCCTGCACGTCGAGGTGAGCGCCGGCGGCGTCCCGGCGGTCCCGGTGGTGGTCGCCCACACGGTGTACGGCATCGTCCGCGAAGCCCTCACGAACGCCGGCAAGCACGCCCCCGGCTCCGACGTGACCCTCGACGTGCGGCAGGCCGGCGCCCGGATCACCGTGACCGTGACCAACACCCTGACCACGACCGATCTCGACCACCCGGCGCTGAGCGCGGGCACCGGCCTGTGGTCCATCCGCGAACGCGCCGCCCTGCTCGGCGGCGACCTCACCGCCACTCGCGACGGCAACCGCTGGCGCGTGCACGCCTCGCTGCCACTGCCGACCGCATGACCGCCCGCCCCGCCGTTCGCCGCAGTCGCCGGTGCGTCCCGTGATCCGGGTGCTGGTCGCTGACGATCACGCCGCCATCCGGGCCGGGATGCGGCTGATGCTGGAACAGGCCGACGACATCGAGGTGGTCGGGGAGGCCGCCGACGGCGCGGTGGCGGTCCGTCAGACGGCCGCGCTGCGACCCGACGTGGTGCTGATGGACATCCGGATGCCCGGCACCGACGGCATCCGGGCCACCCGTGAGATCACCACCTCCGGCCTGGCCGACGTGCTGATCCTGACCACCTTCGACCTGGACGACTACCTGTTCGGCGCGCTGCGGGCGGGCGCGGCCGGGTTCCTGCTCAAGTCGGTCGAGCCGGCCACCCTGGTCGAGGCGGTCCGCCGGGTCGCCGCCGGCGACGGCTTCCTGGCCCCCGAGGTGACCCGCCGCCTGCTGACCGCCTTCGTCACCGCGGCGCCACGCCCCGCACAGCCGCCACCTTCCCTGAACGAGCTGACCGGCCGCGAACGCGACGTGCTGGCCGCCCTGGGCCGCGGCCTCTCCAACGCCGACCTGGCCGCCGACCTGTCCATCACCGAGGCGACCGCGAAGACCCACGTCTCCCGGGTCCTGGCGAAGCTGGGCTGCACCTCACGCGTCCAGGCCGCGATCCTGGCCCGCGAGGCCGGCCTGGCCTAGATGTGCTGTCCAGCGCCGGTCCGCAGCGGCGATCGTGACTCCCCGATGCCGCTGTCACCGTGCTGTCACCGTCGGTCCGGCACGATGTCGGCATGAGTGTTGCCGCGTGGTTCCCCGTCCTGGCCGGACACGGAGTGGGCTGGTCCTGTCGCCCCTCGTCTCGGCTCTCCCGCCGGCTTGGGCCGGGCGGTCCACGCGCGTACGCGCCGGCCCGCCGTCCCCGGCCCGGGCTAGCTTCCGACGACGATCCCCAGCGCGCCGGCCAGCACATAGGACAACCCGATCAGGTCGTCAGGGTGGACGATCGCCCCGGACCAACTGGTGATGCCGCCGATGCCGGCCAGCTCACAGCGCTCGAAGCGGGCGCCCTGCATGGTGGCCCCGCTGAACTGAGCCCCGGTCAGGTCACAATCCGTGAACCGGGCACCCCGCAGATCCGCGTTGGCGAAGTCGGCGCCGGTGAGGTTGCACCCGTTGAGCGCCACCGCGTCGAAGCGGGCCATCCGCCAGTTGGTCAGATCGAGTTTGCTGTCCGTGACGGTGGTGTCCCGGAGCAGGCCACCGTTCCAGGCGAGGCCGGTCATCCGGCAGCCGGAGAGCGCGACCCGTTCCATCGTCGCGTTCTCGGCGCGCAGGTTGGACCAGTCCGACCGCTCCACCACGCAGTCGGTGAGCCGCACCTTCGGCAGGGTCGCCCCCGCCAGCCGCGCTGACCGGAAACGGACCTGCCCGAACTCGACCGACTGCGCGAAAACCCCCGACAGATCGGCGTCCGCAAACATGACCTTCTCGTGCAGATCCTCCGACTCCAGGTCGAAGAGAACCTCCGGAAGCGCGTCGGGCACGATGGGCGCCCGAGGCGAGGCGGTGGAAGCCCCGAACCGTGACATCAGGCCACTCTATGAGGACACCAATGGACGACATGATCTGGGATGCCGCTCGCCGCTGGCAGCGCTTCCTCGACGAGCAGAACGGCAACGACCCCCTGGAGATCGCCTGCCGCATCATGAAGATCACCGAGGAGGCGGGCGAGGCGACCCAGGCCTGGATCGGCGTCCTCGGCCAGAACCCACGCAAGGGCGTGACCCACACCACCGACGATGTGGTGGGCGAGCTGGCCGACGTCGTCTTCACGGCCCTCGTCGCCATCGCCAGCCTCGGCGCCGACCCGCAGAAGGCGATCCACGACGTGGTGACCAAGGCAAACGGTTACATTCCCACCTCATAGGTACGGTCCGGTCAGCCCCCGGAAACCACGCCGTCACCGGGCTACGCCGCGACGACCCAGCCGCTCCCGGCCGCAGCGCGCCCGCCGGGGCGAGGCCTCAGGTCACCGCAACCCCGAGCGGCGCACAACGGTTCCCCTTGAGCTCCCGCCGTCCACACCGGCAGGAGATAGCTGCCGAGCGTGCCGCACTGAGCGTGGGGAAGGCGCTGGGCGACGACTCGAAGGTGGAGAGCCGGTGGTGACCGCCAGGTGATTTGCGGTGGACGTGCTGGGTGACGGCCAGCGCGGTGGGCGGTGGTTGGCGTGCTGGGAGGTGGCGGCGCACTGAGTGGCGGCAATCGGGCCGGCGATTGACCTGCGCGGTGGGCGAGGGCCTTGCGGGCGTGCGGGCGCGGCGGGCGAGGGCCTTGCGGGCGTGCGGGCGCGGCGGGCGAGGGCCTTGCGGGCGCGGCGGGCGTGCGGGCGCGGTGGGGGAGGGTGTTGCGGGCGCGGTGGGCGAGGGCGAGGGCCTTGCGGGCGGGGCGGTGGGTGAGCCGGGCGGCGGCGAGGTGGTGGGTGGCTGGACGGAAGCATGAGCCCGGCGGCCGCGCTGTCGGCCGGGACGGGGCGCCTGCGTCGCAGGGGTAGCAGGGGGGCGACGTGGTTCGGCGTGGGGCGGGGCCGGCCGTACCGTCGCATGGGTTTGATCTTGGCGTGCCGGGTGACCTCTCGCTGGCCGGAGGGGTTAGGTTTCTAGACTTCGGTGGCTCGTGTAGTCGTTTCGGAAGGACGCCCCGTCGTGACCCTGACCCAGCACGCCCCCGCCTCGCCCGAGACGCAGTCGCGCCCCGGTGACCAGGCAGTGCTCATCGTGCACGGCCGGGACCGGACCGGGATCGTGGCGGCCCTGAGCGCGGTGCTCGGGCGGCATGGGGCCAACATCGTGTCGCTCGATCAGTATTCGGACAATCCGCAGGGCGGGGCGTTCTTTCAGCGGACCGTCTTCGGTCGTCCCGGGCTGAAGGCGGCGCTTCCGGCGATCGAGGAGGATCTGCGGCGGGAGCTGGCCGACGGGTTCGACCTGGAGTACACGGTGCGTGACCTGTCTGTGCCGAAACGGGTGGCGATCTTCGCGTCCAAGGCCGACCACTGCCTGCTCGACCTGCTGTGGCGTCACCGGCGCGGCGAGCTGCCGATCAACATCAGCATGGTCATCTCGAACCACGCGCACACCGCCGACGAGGTGCGTTCGTTCGGGATCCCGTTCTTCCACGTGCCGTCGCAGGGGCCGGACAAGTCGGCCGCCGAGGCGCAGCACCTGCAGCTGCTGACCGGCAACGTGGACTTCATCGTGCTGGCCCGCTACATGCAGATCCTGTCGGCGGACTTCATCGAGAAGGTCGGCGTGCCGATCATCAACATCCATCACAGCTTCCTGCCGGCGTTCATCGGCGCCGACCCGTATGCGAAGGCGCAGCAGCGGGGAGTGAAGCTGGTCGGGGCGACCGCACACTACGTGACCGAGGATCTGGACGAGGGGCCGATCATCGAGCAGGACGTGGTCCGGGTGAATCACGCGCACACCGTGGCCGAGCTGCGCCGTCGTGGGGCGGACGTGGAGCGGGCGGTGCTGTCCCGCGCGGTG
Organism: Actinoplanes philippinensis; assembly: GCF_900113015.1. Taxonomy (GTDB): domain Bacteria; phylum Actinomycetota; class Actinomycetes; order Mycobacteriales; family Micromonosporaceae; genus Actinoplanes; species Actinoplanes philippinensis. The sequence goes on along the minus strand of NZ_FONV01000024.1, from coordinate 78,894 downwards.
CTGTGGCACGCCGAGGACCGCGTGATCCGCCACGGCAACCACACGATCGTCTTCCAGTAGGGAGCCGGGTCCCGGCCGCGGGCTGACGAGCGGCCGGCCGATCATCGGCGCCACCACTGGCGCCGGGGTGGCGTCCGGGTGCGGGTGAGGCCGCGCAGCAGCGCGTGCGGGTCGCGGACGGTGATCGCCGGGGCCAGGCCGGCGTCCGACAGGGCCGTGCTGACCTGGGCGTCCTCGCCGACCTGGACCACCGCGGCGACCCGGTCGACGCCGGCGTCGGCGAGCAGCAGCTTGACCGTGTCCGGCAGGCGGTCCAGGTGGACGGCCTTCGCCGCGGCCAGGTCGTCGCGGGTCAGGACGACCGCCTGGTGCGGTTCGGGCAGCAGCATCGCGGCCCGCTGCTGCAGGCCGAGGGTGGCGCGGGCGCGTTCGATCTCGCGGGTCAGCCGCCAGTCGTCGGGGTCGGCCTCGGTGCCGCCGCGGGCCGCCGCCACCCGCAGCAGGGCCTCGTCGATCGCCGGCGCGCCGGGCGCCCGGACCGCGGAGGCGGCCAGCTGCCGGCCGCCCTCGACGAGGGTGAGCTCAGGCCAGGCCGCGCCGGCCACACACACCAGCACGATCCCCGGCCCGGCCTGGGCGGCGGCCGCGGCGGCGGTGGAGACGGCGCGGGGGCGGGGGAGCCCGGCGGTGTCGGCGGCCTGTTCGAGCCGTTCGCGGGCGGGGCGGTCCCACTCCTGGGCGGTGACCACGGTGAGCGCGGCGGGCCGGCCGGTGCGCTCGGCGACGTGCGACAGGACCGCGGCGACGGCGGCCGGTGGGCCGCCGTGCCGCAGCAGGGTCATCGGGTCCGGTCGATACGACTCGGGGTGTGCCAGACCGGTGGCGAGGGCCGGGGCGCCGGCGGTGTAGACCCCGGATCCCTGGAAGACGCCGCTGGGTGCGCGGGCCCGGCCGTCGAAGAGAACGGGCCGGTCGAAGCCCTCGGACTCGAACACCGCGGTGACCCACCATGCGGCGATGTCGACGACCACAAGATCCGTCGCTGGCATGTCCGGCAGTGTCTCAAATGGACGAATCTTCCGGCACTCCTTGTCCGGAATTTTCCACGCATAGTGATAGATCGTCAACGCTAGGTTATTCTGGCCGGATCGCTCGCAGACGGCGCAGAATCTCCTCCAGCACGCTGCGTGACGTCGCGAAGTTGAGCCGTGCGTAACCGTCGCCGCCGGGGCCGAACCGTGGGCCGGGGCTCAGCATCACATCGGCCGGCGGATCGACCCGCAGCCACGCCAGATAGGTCGCCTCCGGCGGATGGTCGCCGGGGAAGGCGTCGGCGACCATCCGGCGATTGCGCTCCAGCAGCGCCCGGACCTCGGCCAGCCACGGATCCCCGTGCTGCCAGGCGGCCACCGTGCCGACCACACCGAGGTTGCCGGCCTGGCCCAGGAGCAGCGGCGGCAGCGTGCCGAGCGCCTTGCGGACCGCCGGGACCGCCACGTCGGCGATCGCGCACCGCAGGCCCGCCAGGTTGAACGCCTTGCTCGCCGAGTTCAGCGTGACCGTCCGGCCCGGCGCGATCGTGGCAAACGGGATGTGCCGGTGCGGCTCGTAGATCAGCTCGGAGTGCACCTCGTCGGCGATCACCAGCACGTCGTGGCGCTCGGCGAGCTCGGCGATCCCGGTCAGCTCGGCCCGGGTGAGGACCCGGCCGGTCGGGTTGTGCGGGTTGACCAGGATCAGCGCCTTGCAGCCGGCCAGCGGCGCCGGATCGAACACCCAGCCGTCGCCGTCGTCGATCATCGGGATCGGGACGAGCCGGCGGCCCATCGTCGCGATCGTCTCCAGGAAAGGCGGATAGGCGGGCGTGTGCAGCGCCACCGCGTCACCGGGCGCGGTCGTGACGTGCAGGATCGCCTGCAGCGCCTGGATGATCTCGGTGAAGACGCGGATGCCGCCGGGATCGGGGCGGTGGCCGTGCAGCCGGGCGGTGCGCTCCACGTACGCGTCGATCAGCGGGTTGGCCCGCGGGTACTCCTGCCAGGCCGGATAGCCCAGGTCGAGGGCCGCGGACTCGCGCATGGCGGCGAGCACCGGCTCGGCGACCGGGAAGTCCATGTCGGCGACCCAGGCCGGGATCGCGCCGGCGGCGGTGGCCGTGGACCACTTGAACCCGGGACGTGCGGACAGGGTCGAGATATCGATGTCGTCCAGCATCCACCGACCCTAAGCGCAGGCCGCCCGGTATCCCAGGCCGGTGACGTGCGCCGCCCACTCCCCGGCGGTGAGCCCGCCCTGCCGCCGGCAGGCCTCGGCGCGCGGGTCGTGCAGCGTCATCCGCAGGGCGCTGACGTCCCAGATCGTCGTCCCGGCCGGGTCGCCGACCGCCAGCAACGGGCCACGGGGGCTGAACGCCGCCGACGTCGGCTCGCCCGGCAGCACCGCCACCAGGAGCGGGTCGGCGCCGGGCGGCAGGCTCCACAGCTCGGTCCCGGACCGGCCGGTGATCGCGAGCAGCGAGCCGTCGGCGGACAGCGTCACCGCTCCCACCCCGGCGATCCGGTTGCCCGGCCGCGGCGCGGACCGCACGGTCCCGGCCGCCCAGACCACCACGTTACGGTCCACCGTGACGACGGTGCCGCCGCGGGCCTCGAGCGCCTGCACGCCGCCCTGCGCGGCCTGCGCGGCGGCACGTCGCGGGGCGGCGCGGACCGACAGGTCCCACACGGTCAGCGCCGACTCCGCGCCACCGTTGTCGTCGGCTACCACCAGGTTGCCGGTGACCTGGTCGAACACGATCGACGCCACGTAGGCGGCGGGGATCTCGGCGACCGCCTCCGGCTCGGCGCCGGGCGCGACCCGGTAGATCAGCACCCGTTCGCCGTCTCGGAGCACCGCCGCCAGGCCGCGCTCGGGATCGGCGTCGACCACGCCCTCCAGCAGACGGCGTGGCTCGGGTCCGGACAGGTCGTGGACGGCGCCGTTCGCGTAGAGCAGGGTCGTGCCGAGCCGGATCCGCGACGCCCCGGACGACCGGAACGCCGGCCGCGCCCGCACCGGGCGGCCGGGGTCACGCAGATCCCAGAACTCGACCTGCCCGTCGCTCAGCGCGGTCACCACGAGAACGTCGGCGGGGGAGAGGCCGACCAGCCGGATCGGATCCCGGGCGGCGTCGAGGCGGGACCGCCGCACCGGGGCGAACGGGGCCACCCGCCACAGCGCCGCCGAGCGGGCCGCGCCCTGCCAGCCCGCGGTCAGCACGCGGGCGCCGTCCGGCGTGAAGTCGACCGAGGAGATCCAGCCGCCGTCGCGGCGCAGCGTCCGCAACGGCTGGGGACGGGCCGGGTCGGCGACACTCCACAGGCCGACGGTCCGCTGTTGGCTGCCGGCGGCCAGCACCGTCCCGGTACTGTCGAACGCCACCGTGGTGACCGTCCCGCCGTCCGCCGCGAACGTCGACGACAGTCGTGGCCGGGCCGGATCGGTGAGGTCGTACAGGCGTACCCCGTCGCTGATCGTCGCCGCCGCCAGCCGCCGCCCGTCCGGGCTGAACGCCAGGTTGATCACCGCGTCGGCGTCGGTGATCACCGAGATCCGCCGCGGTGTGCCGGCGGCCGCCCACACCGTGAGCAGCTCACCCTCGGCCACCCCGGCCAGCAGCCGCCCATCCGGGCTGAGCCGGGCCCCGCCACGTGTCGCGGTCCCCGCCGGGGCGCTCCACACCGACCGGGGGCGCGCCCGATCGCGCACGTCCCACAGCTCCAGCCGGTCCGAGACGGTGAGCAGCCGATCCCCCGAACCGCTGAACTGCACCCCGTCCCATGCCTGCCCGGTCAGCTCGGCCACCGGATGCGCCGCCGCCACATCCCACAGCTGCAGCCGCGCCCCGGCCGTCGCGATCGTGCGCCCGTCCGGGCTGAACGACAGGTCCGTCGTCTCCTGCCCGGCCGTGGCCAGCGCGCCCACCCGCCGGAACCGGCTGCCGTCGACCGTCCACAATCCCACGTCACCGGCGCCGGCGGCCGCCACCATCCGCCCGTCCGGCCGGAACTCGGCGGTGTAGACGGCCTCGTCCGGGCTCAGCTCACCCTCGTAGCCGGTGGCCAGGGCGGCGTCGATCGCGGCTCGGCCCCGGTCCGACGGGCTGATCGTGTCGGCGCTGACCGCCAGCCGCAACGCCAGCCCCGGATCGGTGTCCAGCACCCTCGCCGACCGGTCCAGCAGGTCCCGTTGCACCAGCGCCCGGTCCTGGCGCTCCACCCGCTCCGACGACCGGGCCAGCGCCACCCCGGACGCCACCAGCAGGCCGGCCAGCACCAGCGCCGCGGCCCGGCCCAGCCAGCGGCGGGTGCGGCGGTTCCCGGCCCGGGCGGCCAGCGCCACCCGGCGCAACTCCGGCGTCACCGCCGGACGGCCCGCCGACAACAGCGCGTCCAACAGGGCGTTCGCCGACGGCCGCCGGTCCGGGTCCTTCTCCAGGGCGGCCCCGGCCAGCCGCCGCAGCGGCTCCGGAACACCCTCCAGATCGGGTGGCTGCGTCAGGATCCGGCCCACCGTCGCCGGGGAGAATCACCACCGAAGGGGGTACGGCCAGTGGCGGCGAACCCGACCAGCACCCCCCAGGCGAACACGTCCGCGGGCGGTCCCACCCGGCCCCGGGCGGCCGTGTCCAGACACTCCGGCGCCAGGTAGCCGATCGTGCCGATCACCTGGTGCGGGCCGGTCAGCTCGGCGCTCAGGTCCACGCCCCGGGCGATCCCGAAGTCGATCACCTTGGGCAGGCCGACGGCGAGCAGCACGTTCGCCGGTTTCAGGTCGCGGTGCACGACGCCCGCCCCGTGGATCGCGACCAGCGCGGTGGCCACGCCGACCGCTACGGCGTACGCCTCCGAGGGGCTCAGCGGCCCGTTCTCCCGGACCACCTCGGCCAGGCTCGGGCCGTCGACGAACTCGACCACGAGGTACGGCGGATCGTGCTCCAGGTCGTCGTGGAGGACGGCCGCGGTGCAGAACGGCGGCACCTGCCTGGCCCGTTTCACCTCACTGCGGAACCGGGCCAGGAATTTCGGGTCGGCGGCCTGCTCCGGGCGGACCACCTTGACCGCGACCTGCTGATCGTCCGGCGCCCGGCCCAGATAGACGGTGCCCATCCCGCCCGAGCCGAGCCGGCCGACGAGCACATGCTCCCCGAGCCGCTGCGGATCGCCGGCCCGCAACGCGGTCACCGGCACGGTCGGCTCCCGGCCCCGCCGCCGCGCCACCCGCATCCCATGCTGAAGAGTCTCGACAGGACGAACGGGTCCCGTCAACGCCGTCCGGATGTCACCCGCGCGAGTGCCGGGGCGCGGTTTCTGTCGTACCCCCGTGATGGAATCCGGGCATGCCGACGCACCGTATCCCTGCCGCCCGGCCGGTCCGGGCGACCCCCACGCATCCGGTCGACGTGCTGCTCCTGCTCACCGACGGCGACCGCGTCCTGCTGGCCCTGCGCTCCGGCACCGGCTATGCCGACGGCCAGTGGAACCTGCCGTCCGGCAAGCTGGAGCACGGTGAGGACGCGCTGACCGCGCTGCGCCGTGAGACCACCGAGGAGATCGGGTTGCGCCTCGCCGCCGACGAGCCACGCCTGATCACCACCGTTCACCACCGCACCCCGTCCGGCCACGCCCGTGTCGGCCTGACCTTCGCGGTGCGGCATGATCCGGCCAGGCACGGGGCGCCGGTCAACGCCGAGCCGCACAAGTGCGCCGGGATCGAGTGGTTCCGGTGGGATGCGCTGCCACCGGCCACCTATCCGTATTCCGCGGCCTGCGTGGCGGCCTGGCGCTCCCGCGCCGCGCTGATATTGAGCGGCTGGTGATCCGTCGTCATCGGCGCGGCGGTGGTGGGTCAGGCCGGCTGAGCGGCACCGGGGCGGGGGAAACCCATCGTCGGGTGCGGGTGGCCGCCCAGCGCGAAGGAGATGTCGTCGACCACCGCCCAGTGGCCGGGGGACCCGTCGGCCGAGGCCCGGCGGGCCAGACCGCCGACCACCCGGCTCCAGTCGTCGCCGGTGAGCCGGACCGGGACCAGGTCGTCCGCCTTCGATGCGCCGGCCATCGCCGTTGCGATCGACGCACGGATCGCCATGCCTTTGCCGGCCTCGGTCTCGACCGGCCCGAGGGCCTCCAGGACCGTGCGCCAGACGGCGGCGGAGCGGGTCACCGTGTAGTCGCGGGTGTCGTCCAGGCCCAGATGATCCGAGGTCTTCTCGGCGATGGTGAACCCACACCAGGGCGACCAGTCGCCGCCGGCCACACTCTGTGGGGTGCCCTTGACCCGCCACTCGTAGGTCTCGCCCTGCACCAGCCGCTGGACCATCCGGAGGTCGAGTTCGGCCGCCTGTCCTGCGCTGACGGGTGAATGCGCCCGCTCCAGAGCCAGCGACTCGTCCGGGTAGCGGCGCCGGAGCTGGAACGTGGGCTCCACGCTCCGCAGCCCGGGAATCCGGACGAACGTGGCGGCCAGTTTCGGGTAAGCCGATTCCACGAGGAGTGGTGTCATACCGTCCGGGCAGGCGGCGCCGTTGACGGCCAGGGTGTCCGGGAGCGCCGCCCCGAAGAACCGCGAGTCGGTCAGGTCCGCCGCCGGCTCGTGGATCGGTGACCGGGTGCCGGCTGTCTCGTAGCCGCAGGTCACCGGCACGCTCGGGTCGGTCTGTGTGGCGATGGTGAACTGGCAGGTGACCAGCGGCATCGGCGTCGTCTCCGCCGGACCGGCGGTCACCGCGGCCGCCGTCGCGGTGGCTTCGCTGCGGGCGGTACGAGCCGCCACGACGACGGTGAGCGCCACGACCGCCATCGCCACGACCGCCACCACGGCCCCGGCGACGACCCGGATCCGCGCGCTGGCGCGACCCGGCGCCGGCGGCGGATCGCCAGGGAGAGGTTCGATCGGGGACGGTGGCGGCGCGACGGTTCGCAGGCGCCGGTCGGCATACACCGCGACGGCTCCGGCGACGGCGGCGCCCGCCACCGCGAGCAGAGCGACCCGCCGGACACTTCGGGGCGGGCGGTGCGGCGTCGTCATGGCCGGGATCATCGGCGGGCCGGCGCCGCATCCGAGGATTGCCTGTGGAAGGTCAGGCGGGCTGCTGGCGGCGCACCATCTCGGTGATCCAGACCGGGGCGTACGGGGAGGTGCAGTTCGGCGGTGTCGGGTAGTCCTTCAGAACCTCGAGGCGCTCGCCGATGTCGAGAGCCCGGGCGCGCCGGCCGGGGTGGGAGATGCCGATCTGGGCCAGGCAGTGGTTCATCGCCCACTGCAAACGATCGGGAGCGTCCCGCATCCGCGCCTCGATGACGTCGAGCAGCCCGTCCAGGTCCAGCCCGTCGGGTCTCCTCGCGACGCGATCGACGGTCAGAGCCCAGCCGGCGCTCGCCACGACCGGGTCCGGGTCGGCGATCCAGGCCACCCGCAGCGCATCGGCGTGCGGGCTCTTCTTGACCACGTAGCCGACCAGCCAGTCGTGCACCTTCGGGGTCCGTGCGTCGCGGAGCATGGTGTCCAGGTCGACGCGCTCGAACGCCCTCGGACGGCAGATCAGCAGCGCCACCAGGCGGGCGGCGGAGTCGCCGGTCGCCCACAGATCGCGCGCCAGGTCCTGCTGGGTCCTGAGCCGTTTCGCGACGGCCCGCAGCGCTCCCAGGTTGACCCCGTGGTCGTCGCCGTGACGCTCGTTGACGGCGCGCGCCTTCGGGTCCTCCAGCGCGGCCAGCTCCGCCAGCACCTCGGCCACCGTCGTGTCGGTCACGCCCCACCCCGCCCGTCGAACTTCCCGTCACCGAACGCTATCCCACCCTCGCGCCGGCCGGCGGTCAGCGCTGTACCGAGGCCGCTGACGCGGCGCTGGGGTCCGGCCGGCGGTCAGTGCTGTTGGGGGGCCTGACGCGGCGCTGGTGTCCGGCCGGCGGTCAGTGCTGTTCGGGGGGCCCGACGCGGCGCTGGGGTCTGGCCGGGGGATGCCGGCCAGCGGTGACGGCTGTTTCGGGGGCGGTGTTGCGGCGGTGGAGGCCGGCCGGGGTGGCGGGGATCAGGCGCGGGCGGGAAGGTGGGGCGACGGGAGAGGAGCAGTCGTGGCTGATGTGGTCAGGATTCCGGGCGCCTTCCTGGCGGCTCTGATCGAATCCGGTCGTGGTCGGCGGGTGACGGCCCGCTGCCAGACGTGCGACAGGTATGCGGAGCAGCTGGCGGTTCCGGAGATGCCGCCGGGGAGCCCGCTCGCGGGGCTGCCGATGATGGACCTGTTCACCCAGGGCTCCACCGCGGTCTGCCTGCATTGCCGGACGTTGAACTGTCAGTCCGAGCCGTTCGACGACTGACGGGACAGGACGGCGACGGCCGCCAACATGATCAGCAGGGCGGCTGCGAACCAGGTCATCACCGTGATCACCGGGGTGGTCAGGGCGGCTACGCCGATGGCCAGGGCGGAGACCGCCAGGGCCACGTAGGCGATCAGGAAGATGCCGGCGAGCGCCGCGCCCCGCTCCGCTCCGGTGGCGAGCGCGGCGACCGTACCGATGCCGGCTTTGAAAAGGACGCCGGCCCCGGCGGCCGCGAGCAGGCCGCCGAGCAGGAAGACCGGCAGGCTTGCCTGATGCATTCCGGTCACGAGGGTGATCGTGCCGATGGCCTGGGCGGACAGGCCGAGCATGGTGCGGCGCCGCGCGTCGAGGCCGGTGGTGAGGGTCTGCGCCGCCGCGGAACCGCCGAAGACGGCGAAGACGATCAGCCCGGCGAGCGCCCGCGACGGGTGGTTCAGGGTGCCGGCCACGAAACCGGGCGCCACCGAGGTGAAAAAGCCGAACACGGAGAAGGCAGCGAACGCGCCGGTCGCGGCAGCGAGATAGGCGGGGCCGCGCCCGGTGGTCACCCGCTGCGGCCGGTACCGGTAGGCGCGGTTCGGGCGCACGGTCTCCGGCGCCAGCGCGACTGCCGCGATTGCCGCGACGAGAAGAAAAACGAAGACGAGGTACGGCGTACGCAGTGGCGCATCCACGAAAGAGGCGAGCAGACCGGCGACAAGCGTGCCGAGGCCCAGGCCCCCGATGTTCGCCGCCGTCGACACGATCTCGAAGCGGGCGGGGGAGGCGTCGTTGAGTTCGAGCAGGTGCGCGGTGGCCGTAGCGGTGATCATGCCGACGCCGAGCCCGGTGATGAGCCGCGCCGCCAGCAACACGGGCAGTGACGTGCCGGAGAGGAACAGCACCGCCGCCACGAGTTCCAGACCGAGCGCCGGGATCAGGATCCGCCGCCGTCCGACGTGGTCGGAGACGTGCCCGGCGAGCAGCAGGCTGGCGACGACACCGACCGCGTACGCCGCGAACACGACGGTGACGGTGAACGTCGAGTAACCGTAGAGCGGGTAGAGCGGCGCCGGGACCGTCGAGAACGCCATCGCGACGGTGAACGCGAACGCGACCGGCCAGAAACCTGTGCTCCGGGTGGCGACCCGGGCCTCCAGAAGTGCCATGCGCCGACTGTCCGCCACACCGATCATCACCGCCAACGAAAGTTGGAGCTCGTACCGATCGCGATCGTTGATACTTCGATGTGTGGAACTCCGCCAGCTCGAATACTTCGTGGCCGTCGCCGAGGAGCAGCACTTCACCCGTGCGGCCGCCCGTCTGCACGTGGTCCAGTCCGCCGTCTCGGCCGCGATCAAGACGCTGGAACGCGAGCTCGGCGCCCCGCTGCTCGATCGCAACGCCAAACGGGTCCGGCTCACCGACGCCGGTCTCGCCCTGCTGCCCCGCGCCCGGGTCGCCCTGGACGCGGCCCGCGACGCCCGGGACGCGGTCGCCGAGGTGCGCGGCGGTCTGCGCGGCACCCTGCGGATCGGCACGCTCACCTCGATCCGGGTCATCGACCTGCCGGCCCTGCTCGGCGAGTACCACCGGCGTCATCCGGGCGTGCTGCTGCAGACCGCGGTGTCGCCGATGGGCTCCCGCGGACTGGTCGCGATGCTCGCCGAACACCGGCTCGACCTGGCGTTCGTATCGGTGCCCGGACCGCGCCCGGCCGGGTTGCACCTGGTCGAGCTGACCAGCTCGGTGATGGATCTGGCCGTGCCGCTCGACCATCCGCTCGCCGGGCGGACCACGGTGCCGATCGAGGAGCTGGCCGGGCTCGGTTTCATCGACCTGCCGGCCGGCTACGGCAACCGGGACGTCGCCGATCGGGCGTTTGCGGCGGCCAGCGTCCGGCGGCACGTGAGCATCGAGATAACCGACATCGGGACGAGCGCGGATTACGTACGCAATGGGCTCGGGGTTGCGCTTCTTCCCCGGTTCTTGCTCGGTTCCGGAGCGGGACTTGCAGTGGTCGAGGTCACCGGTGCGGACCTTCGCTGGCCGTTGTCGCTCGCGGTCCCGGCCGACCGCCCGCCGGGCGCCGCGGCCCGGGCCCTCATCTCCCTCACCGCTGACTTCCTGCCGGACGGAAACCCGGGTCGGTGAACGTGAAGCAGGAGGGCGGGGACCGGCGGGCGGCACGGGCGGGTTGACCTCGGGCTTCATGCCGGATGAGGGGTGTCCGGTCCATTAGAGTGGGCCGCCATGAGGTCGAAACGGGTCTGGATCATCGCGGCGGCGGCGGTCGTGGCCATCGGTGGAGGTGGGCTGGTGGTTGCTGCAGACCTGAGCGCCGACGAACCGGCACACGGCACTCCCGTTCCGGCCGCCGCCGTGATCCTTCCGGCGCTGCCCGCCATTCCGGCCGCGGCGGCCTCGCCAACGTCATCGGCCGCTGCTTTTCAGGAGTCATCGGCCGCTGCTCTGCAGGCGTCTTCGGGGGCGGTCTCGCCGGCGTCGCCGGTGGCCGGAGGGCAGCCGTCGCCGACGGCGGCCGCGGTGGACCGCGCCACGCGGGTGAAAAGACTCGACGCCGCTTTGAAAGCAACCAAGGGAGACTTCGCCGTCGCGGTGCTCGATCGCAAGACCGGTCAGCGGTACGTCTATCGGGGCTCCGTCAGATACGACACCGCCAGCATCGTGAAGGTGCAGATCCTGGCCTGCATGCTGCTGAAGGCCCAGGACGCCGGCCGCGCGCCCACCGCCGCCGAGATGAAGCTGGCCCGGCCGATGATCCGGCTCAGCGACAACAACGCGACCACCTCCCTCTACCAGAAGATCGGTGGCAAGAGCGCCGTCACCGGATGCAACAAGCGGCTCGGACTGACGCAAACCGTGGTCAACAGCCGCTGGGGCCTGACCCGGACCACCGCCGCCGACCAGGTCGTTCTGCTGTCCGAACTGGTCGACACCAGGGGCCCGCTGTCGGCGAGTTCACGAAAAACGGCGTTCACCCTGATGAACACGGTGGACAAGGCCCAGGACTGGGGCGTGCCGGTGCTCGCGAAGAAGGACGAGATCTTCACGGTCAAGAACGGATGGGACACGCGTACGGCCGACGGCGGACTGTGGGCGGTCAACACGATCGGCCGGATCACCGCGAAGAACGGCTCGGTCGACGTGTCCGTGGCGGTGCTGACCCGGCGCAACAAGAACATGACCGCCGGCGTCACCCTGGTGGAGAAGGTGGCCAAGCTGACCCGGCAACATCTGGCCTACTGATCCCCGCGCGCCCGGGGCCGGATCCAGCCCCGGCTGTTGCACTGCTCGGGGCCGCAGAAGATCCGGTTCCCGGTCTTGATCGGGACCGAGCCGGCGCCTCGGCAGGCCGGGCAGTCGACGGTGTCCGGTGGCCGGACCGGCGTGAGAACCTGCAGTTCCGGATACCGGGCCGCGGCGCGAACGTGGGCGATTCCTCCAGGAGCCGAAGCCGGACGGGTGAGGCCGGGTCCACCGCATGCTGTCAAGGGGTTGCCGCTGGTGACCGTCCTGGGTAAGGCTGATCGGGTGGGAGAACCGGGTGCCCGGGCCGCGCTCGGGTTCGTTCGTGCCGTTGCCGTGCTCGCCTCCGATGCCGAGGTTCAGGTGGCCTGGCTGAGCCGGGCGGGCGCGGTCGTCGAGGAGCTGGTGCTGGAGTTCGACCAGGGACATCGGCTGCTGCCGGCCTTCGTGGACAGTGGGTGGATCGATGCCGCGGCGGTTCCCGCGCTGGCCGAGCTGGACCGGCAGCTCGACGAGATGGGCGGCGACCATCAGCGGGCGCTGTGGACCGCCGAGGCGCTGGCCACCCGCCCAGAGTGGGACCGGGTCCGCTTCCTGGCCCGAGCCGCCCTGATCCTGCTGCCATGATCCCGAGACCACGCGACCGCCCCGGATCCGATCACGACAAAGGCCGCTCAGGGCCGGATCACGGCAAGGGCCGCTCAGGGCCGGATCACGGCAAGGGCCGCTCAGGGCCGGATCACGGCAAGGGCCGCTCAGGGCCGGATCACGGCAAGGGCCGCCCTGGGCCGGAACACGGCAAGGGCCGCCTGGGATCTGGTCACGGTGAAGACCGCTCGGGTTCTGATCAGGGTGAGGGCAGCCCGAGGCCCGATCACGGTGGGGATCGTCCGGGTCTCGATCATGGCCGGGATCGTCGCTATCGTGTGCGGCACCCGCTGGCTCGATCATGGGACGTGCCGATGTCGTTGCGCCGCTGGACCCGGCTGCTGGGGCGTTGGGCTCTCACCGGCCTGGCGGCGCTGAGCTGGCTGGGTGGCCTGGCCGGCCTGGCCCTGATCCTCACCACCGGCGCCGGGGCGCTCAGCGACACGACACCGGGCCGGATGTGGGCGGTGTGGCTGCTGCTGGTCGCCGCCTGTTTCCTGGCCCTGCTGGCCGACCGGACCCGGCCGGACGGTGTGCTGGCCCGCCACGCGACCGCCGCCGGGTGGGCGAGGACCGATCCGGCGGGGGTGGACTGGCCGTGGGCCGAGCCGCGGCCGGGCGGAGTGATCCGGGTGCGGCGGGCCTGGTCGCTGACCGCGGGCGGCTTCCCGGTCACGGTCGGCGTCGTCCGATGGGCCGGCCGGGGCTTCGGCGGCGCCACCGACGACGCGGACGGCCGTGGGGTGGTCGTGGTGGTGCGCCTGCCGACGGCCGTTCCGGCGATGGCCTATCACGTCCCGTTCGAACGGATCGGCGACTCGCCGCTGCTCGACGGGGCCGACCTGCGCAAGGCGTTCCTGACCCGGCGGATCCCACCGTGGACGGTCCGCCGGCGGATGCTGTTCACGGTCGAGCCGGCGAACGAGGGCGTCACTCCCGCCGTGGTCGACGCGGCCGTCCACCGTGCTCTGCGGGTGGCCGGGCTGATCGGCCTCACCGACGGCGTCGCGGCCTGAACGATCACCAGGGGTTGCCGATGCGTCCTGTGGGTGTCCTCGTCGGCTGGATCGTCCTGATACTGCTCGCCAACACGGCGATCGTGTACGTCCTCGACGTCGCGTTGCGCGGGCAGACCGCCGGTGGTCTCCTGCTGGCCGTCGCCGTCCCGTTCCTGATCATGCTGATCAACCGGTCCACGGCCGCCGAGGCGGTGTCGCGTCACGCCGCGCTCTGCGGCTGGGTGGCCGCCGACCCGGCGGGCCGCGAGTGGCCGTGGACCGACCTGCGTCTGCGCGGCACGATCCGGGTGCTCCGGGCGTGGTCGTTCGTGTCGGAGGGTTTCCCGATCACGGCCGGCGAGCTGAAGTGGACTGGCAACGCCCTGGCCGGCGCCGTCGAGGGGGAGACTGGCGAGGGCGTCTTCGTCATCGTCCACCTGCCGGCGCCGCTGCCGTCGATGGCGATGCGCAACCGGTTCGACCGGCTCGGCGACTCGCCGCTTCTGGACCGGCCGGAGCTGCGCCGGGCGCTGCTCACCGGGGAGATCCCACCGTGGACGGCCCGGGGGCGGACGCTGTTCACGATCGAGCGGCGCCGGACGTGGCTGCGTCCACCCGCGATCGAGGGCGCCGTGCACCGCGCCCTGCGCGTCGTCGAGCTGCTCGCACCGGCCGGCGACGACCTGGATCAGGCCGACAGGTAGAGGCCGTGACCGGCGTCGAGGGACGGCTCGGACCAGCCGAAGAACTCCTCCAGCCGGGCGTCGCGGACCGGACAGCCGGGCATCGCGGACCGGACCGTCCAGGTCCACGGGCAATGCGGCCTGACGGATCCGCAGCGCGCCGGGGCCGCAGCGGTTGGCGGCGCGCACCGCGTCCCGCGCCGTGGCCGGTTGCGCCGCGTCGGCTCCGGCGTGCAGCGGGACATCGCCGGCGAGATCGGCCGGTGGCGGCTCGGCGGGCGCGATCGCGGTGCGGGCCGCACACACCCGTGAGGCGCCTTGCGGTCCGGTGTGGGGCTCACGTCGCGACGGTGATCACGGGAGGGGTGGGTGCGGTTGCCGGGGGCGGACGGCGTACGCCGAGGTAAGGGGGTTGACCTGGGGTTTGGTGATTTGTGACACGGGAGCCTGGCTCCGGATGTAAGGAGCCGGGCGTGCTACGGTCCGGATGGGAGGACGCCACGATGCAAACGCGTACGGATCTCATCGAAGATCTGATGGGACGGTTCCCACACATCCCGCGCGAGGCGGTGATCAAGGAAGACCTGCTGCGAGGCGGGCTGGCGTTCGACGATTCGGCGCTCACCGACAATGAGAACGGTGATGTGAAGCCGAAGTCGTATTTCATCTTCTCGTTCGATCACCGCACGCTGCCGGAGCTGGGTGAGGCGGCGCTGCGGCGGCCGCCGGAGGAGATCGTGCTCACCGGCGGGCCGTATGGCCTGCGGCGCACGGTGGTGTCGGTGCGGGTGAATCCGTCCTCGCCGTATCGGGTGAAGCCGTCCGACGACGGCCGGTTGATGCTGTTCCTCGACGGCAAGCCGATCGCCGATGTCGGGCTGCCGCCGATGCCGGATTACTACCGCCACACGCTGGAGGGCGGCAAGCAGATCATGGAGGTGGCGCCCACCATTCAGTGGGGCTATCTCATCTATCTGACCGTTTTCCGGGTGTGCCAGTATTTCGGCGCCAAGGAGGAATGTCAGTACTGCGACATCAACCACAACTGGCGTCAGCACAAGGCGGCCGGGCGGCCCTACACCGGAGTCAAGCCGGTCGACGAGGTGCTCGAGGCGCTGGCGATCATCGACAAATACGACACGGCCCGGACGTCGCAGGCGTACACCCTGACCGGCGGCAGCGTGACCAGCAAGGTCGACGGGCTGGCCGAGGCCGACTTCTACGGGCGTTACGCCCAGGCCATCGAGGAGCGGTTCCCGGGCCGGTGGATCGGCAAGGTCGTCGCCCAGGCGCTGCCGAAAGAGGACGTCCAGCGGTTCTACGACTACGGCATCCGCATCTATCACCCCAACTTCGAGGTGTGGGACAAGCGGCTGTTCGAGCTCTACTGCCCGGGTAAGGAACGGTATGTGGGCCGGGCGGAATGGCACCGGCGCATTCTCGACTCGGCTGAGATCTTCGGCCCGCGCAACGTGATCCCCAATTTCGTCGCGGGTGTGGAGATGGCCGAGCCGTTCGGTTTCCGTACCGTCGACGAGGCGATCGAGTCGACCACCGAGGGCCTGCAATATTTCATGTCCCGGGGCATTCTGCCGCGCTTCACCACCTGGTGCCCGGAGCCGACGACACCGCTCGGCAGGACGAATCCGGAGGGCGCTCCCCTGGAGTACCACATCCGGCTCCTCGAGGCGTATCGCGCGACCATGGAGGCCAACGGACTGAGCAGTCCGCCCGGTTACGGCCCGCCCGGCGCCGGTAACGCGGTCTTCTCGGTGAGCTCGTTCATGGACACGCTGCCGGCCGCTGAATGATCGAGGCGTTCCGCGACCTCCTCCGCATTCCGACCGTCTCCACCAGGGATGCCGCAGCCTGGGATCATGCCGCCTTCGACGCCTTTCACGAGGCGCTGGAGCGGCATTTCCCGATGCTGCACGAACTGCCGCTGACCCGGGTCGGCCGCCATGGCCTGCTGTTCCACTGGGCGGGCCGGCACGCCGACCGGCCGGTGGTGCTGATGGCCCACATCGACGTCGTGCCGGCCGAGGGCGAGTGGGCTCATCCGCCGTTCGGCGCGGTCGTCGAGGACGGGGTGATCTGGGGCCGCGGCACCCTCGACTGCAAGGGCAGCCTGACCGCGATCTGCCAGGCCGTCGAGGGCCTGCTCGCCGCCGGCCACACACCCGCGCAGGACGTGTGGCTCTCGTTCGGCTGTGACGAGGAGGTCGCCGGTGACGCGGCCCAGCTCGCCGTCGCGGAGCTGCGGCAACGGGGCGTGACCCCGTGGTTCGTGCTCGACGAGGGCGGCGCTGTCGCCTACGACGCGTTCCCCGGCGTGGACCGGCCGATGGCGGTCGTCGGCGTCACCGAGAAGGGCGTCACCTCGCTGGAGCTGCGCGTCGAGGGCCGCGGCGGGCACTCGTCCACCCCGGCGCCGCTGGGCCCGACCGCGCGGCTCGCCCGGGCGATCACCCGCCTGGACCGTTCCCCGATGCGGGCCTGCGCGCCGGACGCCACCATGGAGCTCTTCCGGCGGGCGGCCCCCCACGCCAGGCCCCCGATCCGGTATGCGTTGAGCACCGCCGTCCGCAGCCGGTCCCTGCTGACCCGTCTGCTGCTGGCGGCCGGCCCGGAGACGGCGGCGATGGCGCGGACCACCTTCGCGGTGACGACGCTGAGCGGCTCCCCGGCGATGAACGTGGTCGCCGCGTCGGCCACCGCCGGTGTCAGCGTCCGCATCCTGATCGGGGACACCACGGAGAGCGTGATCCGGCACATCCGCCGGGTCATCAAGGATCCGCAGGTGCAGATCACCGTCCTGGACCGGGCCGAGCCGTCCCCGTCGTCACCGGTGGACGACGCGTTCGACCTGCTGGCCGCGGTCACCCTGACGCATTTCCCGGAGGCGGTCACCTCGCCGTATGTGATGATGGCCGCGACCGACGCCCGCTTCTTCACGGCGATCAGCGAGCGGGTCTACCGGTTCACCCCGTTCGAGATGACCAAGAAGCAGCGGGAGTCGATCCACACCACCGACGAGCACATCACCGTCGACGCCTACCGCAAGGGCGTCGCCTGGTACGGCAGCCTCATCGAGCGTCTTCCCGGCGGCTAGGGTCCTCCCGCCGGGTGGAGCGGGCCCGGACGTGCATGCGCTCACCCTGCCGGCCCAGGATGCTGATGATCTCGACGGCATGGTGACCGGTGCTGCCGAACCAGTGCGGCAGCCGGGTGTCGAACTCGGCCGCCTCACCCGCGCCGATCTCGAAGTCCTGATCGCCGAGGACCAGCCGGAGCCGCCCGGACAGCACGTAGAGCCACTCGTAGCCCTCGTGCGTCCGCGGCTCCGGCTCGGTCTGGTCGGCCGGGATGATCACCTTCCAGGCCTGCAGCGACCCGGCGTGCGGCGTCAGCGGCAGCACGATCCGCCCGTTGACCCGCCGCGGCGTGGGCCGGACCCGGGGGTCGGCGATCTGCGGCGCCCCGATCAGCTCGTCGATCGGCACCCGGTGTGCCTGTGCGATCGGCAGCAGCAGCTCCAGGCTCGGTTTGCGCTGGCCGCTCTCCAGCCGGGACAGGGTGCTCTTGGAGATGCCGGTCGTCTCGGCGAGCGCGGTCAGGGTGATGTTGCGCTGGGTGCGCAGCCGCCGGAGCCGGGGGCCCACTTCGGCGAGCGCGGCGCTGATCGCGTGATCCACCCGGCCATTGCACAGGGCTTTCCCGGAAACGGCAACATTGATTGCCGGTTTCGTGGTCCGGGCCGACGCTGGGGCCATGAACGGATACGACGTAGCAGTGGTGGGCGGGGGCGCTGCCGGATTGAGCGCCGCCCTCGTCCTGACCCGGGCCCGGCGCCGGGTCGTGGTGATCGACGCGGGCTCGCCCCGCAACGCCCCGGCCGCACACCTGCAGGGGTTCCTGTCCCGGGACGGCATGCCGCCGGCCGATCTGCTCGCCGCGGGGCGGGCCGAGGTCAAGGGATACGGCGGGCACCTGATCGCCGGGACGGTCCGCGCCGTCGACCCGGACGGGCCTGCCGGGTTCCGGGTCCGCACCGGCGACGGCGGTGTGCTCGCCGCGCGCCGGGTCGTCGTCGCCACCGGTCTGCGCGACGAGATCCCCGGCATTCCCGGTCTCGCCGGCCGCTGGGGCCGGGACGTGCTGCACTGCCCGTACTGCCACGGGTACGAGGTCCGCGACCGGCCGCTCGGGGTGCTCGGCGGAAGCCCGGAGACGGTCGCCCACGCGCTGCTGATCAGGCAGTGGTCGGACGACGTGACCTTCTTCTCGCACGGGTATGAATCGACGCCGGACGAACGGCAGCGTCTGGCTGCCCGTGGCATCCGCGTCGTCGACGGCCTGGTGACCCGGATCATCACCGCGGGCGATCGGATGGCCGGTATCGAGCTCGACCGGGCGAGCGTGGTCGCCCCGCACGCCCTCTTCGTCCGGCCCCGGCTCGTCCCCGCCGACGGCCTGCTCACCGCGCTGGGCGCGGTCGTCGCCGACCAGCGCACCGGCCGTACCAGCGTGCCCGGGGTGTGGGCGGCTGGGAACGCCGTCGACCCCCGCGCTCAGGTGATCACCGCGGCCGGCCAGGGCTCCGCCGCCGCCATCGACCTCAACGCCGACCTCGTGGACGCCGACGTCCGCGATGCTCTTCCCTTCTCGGCCGCCCAGGAGCGCCGGGTCGCCGCAATCCTCGCCTCTCGGGAGTAATCGCCATGTCGCATCAATCGAACCGGCACCGGACGGCCGTCATGATCTGGATCGCGGTCGCCCCGACCCTGATCGTCCTGCAGTTGCTGCTCGGCGATCTGCTGCGGAACGTGCCGATGGTCGTTCGCACGCTCATCACCGCCACCATCGCGGTCCCGATCGTCGTCTACGGTCTGCTGCCGCTGCTGCAACGCCTGGCGGGGCGCCGCTCCGGGTAACCTTCCGGGCGTGAGGAGTCGTAGGTTCGCGCTGGTCCGGGCGGATCTGGAGGACGCGGTCTGCCCGTTGCCCGAGGATCTGGCCGCCACGGTCGCCGGGCGGGAGTCGGTCACCGTCGTCCTGGAGCACCGGATGCTGGGCGTCACCCCGGCACGGGAGTCGTTCGAGTCGGCGGCCGTGCACGATCCCGGGCCGCGCCTGACCGGGATCGCCTGGCCGGCCGACGTGCGCCCGGGCGTGTTCGTCACGGTGGCCTGGCGGCCCTCGGAGGAGTGTGTGTCGGTCCGGACCACCGCTCTGGACGAGCCGCTGCGGGTCGACGGCGTCGACTACTTCCACGACTACGACCCGACGGTGATCACCCGCGAGTTCGATCCGGGGCTCTCCAACCGGGGCCGGGTGCTGAAGGCGGTGCGCCGGCTGGGCCGCGTCTTCGACGACGGCTCGGCGGTCTTCCCGGAGGCGGAGCTGCCCGCCCACTGCGGTCTGGGCCGCGGCAAGAAGGGCATGTTCCTGCTCCGCAACGCCGTCGACCAGCTGCTGCGCGAGGGGTACGTCACCCGGGTCACCGGCAGCACCGGCCCCGACGGGCAGCTCGACTATCCGGCCGTCGACGGCGCGGAGACGCTCGACCTGCTGTTCTACGCCCCGCTGGTGGAGGAGGCCCCGCTACCGGGCGAGGACGGCGGGGACGGGCACGGCGACGGCGGCGAGCGCCGGGACCACTGGGTCAACGGGTTCGTCCGCCGCCTGCCACCGGGCGCCCACGCGTCGAAGAAGCAGCAGACCCTGCACCAGAAGGCGATCGAGAAGGAGCAGATCGACGGCTTCACCCTGGAGCCCGGTTACACCTTCGTGAAACGCCATCACCGGGGATAGCCGATCTCCTCGATGTCGTCGGCCAGATAACCGACTGTCACGGCCGGGTTGAGCCGCCGCACCAGGGCATCGGTGAGCGGCCGCAGGGCGAAGACCTCGGCGACCGCCGCCACGTCGACGTCCTCCTCGTAGTAGTCCTCGGCGAACTCCTGGTACGCCTCGGCCGTCCCCTCGACGAGCAGCTCGAACAGCCACGCCGTCTCGTCGAGCCCGCGCCCGTGCCACCGCTCGTCGCCGGTCAGCCGCCACAGGCAGACGTTCGACCCGTGGCTGAACGCCGGCTCGGCCACCTGGGCCGCGAAGACCTCCGGCACGTCGTCGAACAGCCCCGGAACCGGCCGCGCCTCGTGGTCGAGCCCCCGGACGTAGACGCCGGCGGGGGAGAACACGATCGCGTACTCGTCACCGGATCCGTTACGCATCGACGCCATGTGCTCGCCGCGCTCGGCGCTCCACCGGCAGTCGTACGAGTAGTAGCGGCTCTCCCAGCCGGGGCTGATGATCGCCTCGCACATGGCGAGCGCCTGCGACCGCGCCCGCAGCTCCTCGATGCCGGGCAGGGACCGGGCCACGTCAAGAACACTCACAGGAAGATCCTGCACCCTTGGCGGATGAGAGCCCTCGCCGCCCTCGGCGTCGCCGCCGTCCTCACCTCGCTCGGCCTCTACGCGTCGCTGCACGTGCTGCCACCCTCGGCCGACCTGGACTGGACGCGCCGCACCATCAGCCAGTACGCGCTGATGCCCGACGGCTGGGTGTTCGACGTCGCGACCCTGCTGCTGGCGGCCGGCTCGGCGGCGATCCTGGCCGCCCTGCACCGGGCCGGCCGGCTCGGCCGTGGCGCGCTGACCGTGCTCGCCCTGTGGGTGGTCGGCCTGGTCGGGGTGGTCTGGTTCGAGAAACACAACTGGCAGGCCGGCCCGTCGATGAGCGGCGACGTGCACCGGGTGTTCAGCGTGGTCGCGTTCCTGAGCCTGCCGATCGGGGCGCTGCTGGCGGCCGGGCGGGCGCCCGGCACGGCCCGGTGGGTCGCGGCCGGCGGTGTGGTGTCGCTGCTCTGCTTCACCCCGATCCTGGGGGCGGTGCTGGCCCAGCCGTGGACCGGGGTGCGCTGGTGGCACGCGATCCCGCTGGGCACGGTGGAGCGGCTGCTCGGCCTGGCCGAGGTGGTCACGGTGCTGCTGCTGGCCGTGTGGGCGCTGCGGACCGACCGGATCCGTGGGCGGGTGCCGGTAATGTCCGACTGATACCGAGCGGCAACCGTTCCGCACGGGCGCTGCACTCGGGCGTCCGTACTTTTCGACTCGTGCGGTATCGAACCCTGACTGTCGCCGCGGCCCTCACCGCGGCCTCCCTGACCGGCGCGAACCCCGCCGCGGCCGCCGACGACGGCGTGACCGTGACGATCGGCCTGCGGCCCGGCGTGTCCGCGGCCGCCACGGTCGCCGCCCTCGACGCGGACCCGGCGGTCCGTGTCCTCGACAGTGACGCGACCACCCAGCTCAACGCGGTCACGGTGACCGTCACCGGCGACGCCGCCCGGGCGTTGTCCGGTGATCCGGGAGTGTCCTACGTGGAGCGGACACCGGTCGCGCGCGCCGACCGTACCCCGAATGATCCGATGCATCCGCAGCAGTGGGGCAACCGGGTGATCAACAGCCCCGCCGCCTGGGACGTCACGACCGGGTCGGCCGACGTGACGGTGGCGGTCGTCGACACCGGGGTCACCCCGGGCGGCGAGCTGGCCGGCCGGGTGCTGCCCGGCTACGACTTCGTCAACGACGACGCCGACCCGGCCGACGACAACGGGCACGGCACGATGTCCGCCTCGGTCATCGCCGCGGCCGGCGACGACGGCACCGGACTGGCCGGTCTCTGCTGGTCCTGCCGGATCCTGCCGGTGAAGGTGCTGGACGCCGGCGGCGTGGGCGGGCACGACGACATCGCGCGCGGCATCGTCTACGCCACCGACCACGGCGCCGACGTGATCAACCTGTCGCTGGGCGGCCCGGCCAGCTCCCAGATCCTCGCCGACGCCGTCACCTACGCGGCCGATCACGGCGTGCTCGTGGTCGCGTCGGCCGGCAACGACGGCGTCGCCACCCCGTCCTACCCGGCCGCCTATCCGGCCGCCGTCGCGGTCGCCGGCTCCACCGAGGCCGACGCGCGTCAGGACTGGTCGAACTACGGCGCCGACTGGGCCGACGTGGCCGCGCCCGGCGTCAACGTGGCGCAGGGCCGCGACGGCGGAATCTACTGGTTCGCCGGGACGTCGTCGGCCGCGCCGATGGTCTCCGGCGTCGCTGCGCTCGGCCTGGCCGCCCGTCCCGCGGCGACCGCCGGGCAACTGCGGGCCGCGATCGAGACCACCGCCACACCGGTCGGGAACTGGGTCGCCACCGGCCGCATCGACGCCGCGAAGACGGTGAACGCCCTGCTCGACGCGCCACCCCCGACGGTCGGCTGGGCGTCCCCCGCCGCATCGGCGACACCGCGCCGCGGTAAAGTCAACGTTGCCGCGGCGGCCACCGGCGCCACCCGCGTCGAGCTGCTGCGAGCCGGCCGCGTGGTCGGCGTCGACACGACCGCGCCCTGGTCGTTCACCTTCGACAGCGCCGGGCTGAACGGATCACACACCCTCACCCTGCGCGCCACCGGCCCGGCCGGCGACATCCGCACGGCAAACCGGACATTCGTCTTCGACAACATCGCGCCGACGATCACCAAGGTGCGGGCCAGCCGCTCCGGACGCACCCTGACGATCACCCCGTCGGTCCGCGACAGCGGCGGGATCAAGCAGGTCAAGGCCGTGATCACGGTCGGCGCCAAGAAGGTCGCCCTGACCGCCACGAAGTCACCGTGGACGCTGAAATGGAAACCCGGCGCCCGTCGCGGCACCAACCCGGTCACCGTCACCGTCACCGACCGCGCCGGAAACACCAAAACCCACAAAACCCGGATCTAGGGGTACGGCCCACGCGCCCCCACCCCACGCAAGAGGCATCCTCCCGTGAGGGCCGGTCCAGCCACCCCAGGCGGCCGGCCCTCAGCGCTGTCCCGTGCCTGTCATGACAGGCCTGGCGCCCAGCCGGTGGTTGCGGCGGCCGGTTTCCGGGGCTGGCCGGCAGCTCGGGGACGGGCCGGCAGCGGGCGTGCCGGTGAGGGACGCCTCCGCCCGTGAGGCGCCTTGGCGGCCGGGAGGGGGTGGGGCGTCGCGGGGCAGGCACGGGACCGGTCGGCTTCGGCGGGGCGGGGCACGGCGTACCACATCGAAGGTCTTGCCCTTCGGGGGCTGCGAATGGTCAACATTGGCGGCAGACTGGCGGGGATGAACGATCCCGGCGCGTACCAGAGGGCACACGAAGGACTGCTCCTGGGCGGGAGGTATCGGCTCGTCGCGCCGATCGGCGCCGGTGGGATGGCCGTCGTGTGGCAGGGATACGACGAGGTGCTCGGCCGGGCGGTGGCGGTCAAGCTGCTGGCGCCGTCGCAGATCGTGGACGTGCGGGCGCGGGAACGGATCCGGCGGGAGGCGCGGGCCGCGGCGGCGCTGTCGCATCCGAACATCGCGCAGGTTCACGACTACGGGGAGACCGGGCTCGCCGGGCGGGTGCTGCCGTATGTGGTGATGGAGCTGGTGCCGGGCGGGACCCTGTCGGCGCGGCTGTCGGCGGGGGCGCTGGCGCCGCGGTTCGCGATGCGGACCGGGGCCGAGATCGCGGCGGCGCTGGCCGCGGCCCACGCCGAAGGACTCGTGCACCGCGACATCAAACCCGGCAACGTGATGCTCGCCCCGACCGGCGCGAAGGTGGTCGACTTCGGGATCGCGGCCGCTGTCGCACCGGACGGCTCCGGGGCGTCCGACGATCCGGACGAGGTGCTCGGGACCCCCGCCTACCTCGCACCGGAACGCCTCGTCGGGGACGCGGTGGTTCCGGCCTCCGATGTGTACGCGCTCGGCGTCGTGCTCTACCGGATGCTGTCCGGCCGCTCGCCGTGGAGCAGCGAGGACACGCGGCAGATGGTGCGGGCGCATCTCTACGTCCCGCCCGCGCCGCTGCCGCCGGTGGTGGACGTGCCGGAGTACGTGGTCCGGCTCTGTGATCGCTGCCTCGCCAAGAATCCGGCACACCGGCCCAGCGCCGAGGAGGCCGCTGCGGTGCTCGCCCACGGGGCTGGGCTCCGGGTGGTCGTCGACGAGCCGCTGCCCGTCGGCGAGGTCACGGTCGTGATCCGTCCGGCACCGGCTCCTGCCCCGGGTGCGCCCGCGCCGTCTCCACCGGCTGCCGTGCCGTCTTCGCCGGTCGGCCCGCCGTCTGGTTCCGTGTCGTCCTCGCCGGTCGGCCCGCCGTCTGGTTCCGTGTCGTCCTCGCCGGTCGGCCCGCCGTCTGCGTCCGTGTCGTCTTCACCGGCCGGCCGGTCGCTCGCTTCGGTGGCGTCTGTGGCTTCTTCTGCCTCGGGGGCTCAGTCGCCGGCTTCGCCCGCGGCGTACGGGCCGCCGGCCGGAACGGCGGCGTCGTCCAGGCGGCGGGTCGTCGCGGTGACCGCGGCCGGGGTCGTTCTCGCCGCCGCCGGGGCCGCCGCCTGGATCCTCGCCGACCGCCCGGCGGACGTGGTCTCGGGCGCGAACGGGGGTGCCGGCGCCTCCGCCCCGGTCCCGTCGGTGACGCCGGCCGCGGCCCCGGACGCCACGACCGGCGCCGGGCCGGTGGCCACCGCGCCGGGGGCGAAACCGGACCGGTCGCGTCCGGCGTCCGCCCCGTCGCGTCAGCAGTTACCGTCGCCGGGCGCCGCGACCCCCACGGTGACGACCACCCGCCCCACGCCGTCACCCACTCCGACGGCCACGCCCGCACCGGTGCGGCGGACCCTCTCGTCGGAGGGCGGCACGGTGGTCGCGACCTGCCCCGACGCGGTGACCGCGGAGCTGTTGTCGTGGACGGCCACGCGGCCGTACAAGGTGCAGTCGGCGGATCCGGGCCCGGCGGCCGCTCCGGCGGTGACGTTCAAGCACGGGACCGACCTGATCACCATGACGGTGACGTGTGACGGCGGGATTCCGGCCGCGGATATTGCCCAGGCCTGACCCCGGCCGTAATACTTGCACGAACCGTGCAGAATTCACGGCTGTCTATCGGGAGGGTCGATGGGGATTACTCGCCGAAGTCTGATGACGGTCCCGGCCGGCGTCGCGCTCGCCACCGCGGCGGGCGCTCCGGCGCTGGCCGGCGGCGGCCCGCCGCCACGGCCGCTGATCTTCGTCCACGGCAGCGCCGGATCCGCCATGCAATTCCGGGTGCAGGCGAAACGTCTGGCGAGCAACGGCTACCCGGCCGCGTTCGTCGAGGCCCACGAGTACGACTCGCCGAACATCGCCACGATCGTGCAGCAGGTCTGGGCGGCCCTCGACGAGCGGATCACGCGGCTGCTGGCGCTCTCCGGATCCGATCAGGTCGACCTGGCCGCGCACTCGCTCGGCACGTTCGTGACCCAGGGCTATCTCAACAGCTCCCCGGAGCGGGCCGCCCGGGTCGCGCACTACGTCAACCTGGACGGGCGGCCGGCCGCCGCACTGCCGGGGGGTGTGCCGACGCTGGCGATCTGGGGCGAGGGCGACCCGGCCCGGACCGTGGCCGGCGCGTCCAACGTGTACCTGCCGGACCAGTCGCACACCCAGACCGTGTCGTCGGCCGAGTCGTTCCGGGAGATCCACCGGTTCCTTCGCGGGCGCTCACCCCGTACCACCGAGGTTCTGCCGCAGAGGATCGCCCACGTCTCGGGCCGCGCCGTGCTGTTCCCCAGCAACGCCGGCGTGATCGGGGCGTCGCTGGAGGTCCATCGCGTCGATGAGCGGACCGGCCGCCGGAAGGGGCGTCCGATCAGGGCGGTGGTCGGCGCCGACGGACGGTTCGGCCCGATCCCGCTGTCACCCCGGGAGAGGTACGAGTTCGCGCTGCTCCGCCCCGGTGAGTCGACCCACCACTTCTACTTCGAGCCGTTCCGCCGCTCGGACTCGTTCGTCCGGCTGCTCACCAGCCGCCCCGGGGAAGGCCTCGGCGGGCTCGTCGACACCAGCGACCGGCACACGGCCCTGACGTTCCAGCGGCAGAAGGAGTGGTGGGGCGGTGAGGGCGACAGTCTGTGGATCAACGGGCGGGACATCCTGAACCCGGCGACCGCCCCGCACAGCCGTCGGGTGATCGGTGTCTTCGCGTTCGACGACGGCAGCGACGGGGTGAGCGACCTGACCGCGCCGCTGCCCGAGTTCATCGCGCAGACCTTCATCTCCGGCGTCGACCTGTTCATCGCGGCACGGGGGACCGTGTCGATCGTGGCGCGCGAGCGTGGCGGTGGTCTCACCCGGCTGCCGGTGCCGGCCTGGCGGTCCAGTGCCCACCGGGTCAGCGTCGAGTTCGGCTGAGATCTTCGACCACCGCCACCACCTCGGGAAACACGGCGACCGACGCGGTCACGTGACGGCTGTCGAAGTCGTCGAGGCGGCGCACCCCGCTCTGCAGGCACGCGATGAACGCGATGCCCGCCCCGCCGGCCGCGACCGCGTCACCGGGCGAGTCGCCGACGTAGACACACTGCGCCGGCGACAGCCCGGTGTGCGCGAGCAACTCGTCGAAGGCCCGCGGATCGGGCTTGCCGTGCCGGGTGTTGCCGCGGTGCCAGACGCCGCTGATCCGGTCGGCGAGCACGTGGTCCGGCGCCAGCATGTGCCGGACCTCGTGGCCCTCCCGCGAGGTCAGCAGCATCACCCGGCGTCCGGAAAGGATCAGCTCATCGAGGGCCGCCAGATTTTCCGGCGGGATCACGTCGAGCCGGCCCTGCTCCAGATAGCGGTCCATGGTCGTCGCGAACAGCGGCGCGAACGCGGCCATGTCGATGCCGGGCGAGCGCCGCGGCATGGCCTCCAGCAGCGGCTCGCCCCACGACGCCAGGTGCCGGCTCCGCGTCATCGGCGGCCGGCCCATCGCGGCGAGCACCTCGTTCTCCAACGCGAACGAGGCTGCCTCGGTCATGCAGAGGGTGTCGTCGACATCGATCACGACTGCCTCGATCATGCGATCAGAGGATGAAAGCCGAGATCATCTGGCCCAGCGCACGGATGTCCGAGCTGGCCTTGAACTCCAGGCGAACCTTGCCGAGGCCGCTGAAATACAGCTCCAGCTCCGCGTCCCGGTCGAAGTTGCCGGCGGTCTCGATCGAAAAAGCCTGGATCTTGCTGTACGGCAGCGAGGTGAAGTCGACCTTCTTACCGGTCATCCCCTGCACGTTCGCCGCGATCAGCCGCTTGTTCGTGAACGCCACGAAGTCACGGGTCGTCTTGAACGCGTAGATCAGCTGCTCGCCCTGAATCAGCAGCGGCGCCACCTGCGAATACACCGCACCGGGGTCGACGGGCGTGAGCTTGAAAACCGAGGGGCTGGAGAAATCGATCACGCCACCACGGTAGCCCGCCACCGCCACCGCCGGGTTGATCTCAAGCGCGGTTGAAGTTCTAGCGTGCGGCGCATGAGGATCGAACAGCTCTCCGACGACGAACTGGCGGGGCAGCCGGCCGCGTACTGGACCGGGGTCGCCCACCAGGCGCTGATCACGTTCACCCGGGCGCGGCAGGCGGCGGCCGGCTTCACCCAGCCCCAGTTCTGGCTGCTGCGCAACCTGTCCGCGAATGATCTGTGGCCGGACGGGTCGGGGCGTACTGTGCCCGAGCTGGAGGCGGCGATGAGCGGCTATCTGCGTCCCGAGGACGACCTGACCGCCTCCGCGGCGGAGTTGGAGCAACGCGGCTGGCTCCGTCGTGACGGCGACCACCTGTCGATCACCGCGGCCGGCGAGTCAGCCCGCCTGGAGATGAAGAGGGCAGCGCCGGCCATCCGCGCCCGGATCCACGACGGGATCCCGGACGCCGACTACGTGACGGCGCTGCGGGTGCTGGGTCGCATGATCGCCAACGTGGGCGGGTGACGGACCGGCGGGTCCGGGTTGAAACATGCAGTCGTGGGGCTGCATAATGCAGGTCATGGACATGGTCTTCCGGGCGCTCGCCGATCCGACCCGCCGCCGGCTGCTCGACAGCCTGCGCGAGGAGAACGGTCAGACGCTGGGCCGGCTGTGCGGGAGCCTGTCCATCACCCGGCAGTCGGTCACCCAGCACCTGGCCGTGCTGGAGGAGGCCAATCTGATCAGCACGGTCCGGCGCGGCCGGGAGAAGCTGCACTACCTCAATCCGGTCCCGATCCACGAGTTGCAGATGCGCTGGCTGGCCCCGTTCGAGGAGCCGCGACTGCGGATCCTCTACGACGTCCGGCGCCATGCGGAGGAGCACAGGGTGAAACCCGATTTCGTGTATGTGACGTACATCCACGCCACCCCCGAGCGCGTCTGGGAGGCGCTGACCTCGGCCGACCTGACCGGCGAGTTCTGGGGGCACAGCAACGTGTCCGACTGGCGGCCGGGCTCGCCATGGGAGCATCGGCGGACCGACGGGTCCGGCATCGCCGACGGGGGAGGGGTGGTCCTCGAGGCCGAGCCGCCCACCCGGCTCGTCATGACGTTCGGGGAGGCGGGCTCGGGCGCCGGGCCGGACGCGTCGACGGTCACCTTCCTGATCGAGCCACACCAGGAGATCGTCCGGCTGACCGTCACCCATGTGAAGCTGGCGACCGATGACGACGTGGAGGCCGTCTCACACGGGTGGCCGGCGGTCATGGCCAATCTGAAGTCCCTGCTGGAGACGGGCCATGTCCTGCCACAGGCGCCATGGGAGATGCACGCCACGCTCCGGGGGTAGCCCGGCTTTTCCGCGGTTGCCGGCCGGCGGGCGGCTGACCTCGCTTGCCTCACGTGCGGGCCGCCGGCCGCGGTTGGTTTGTGCCCCGGCCGCACGCCTGTGGTTGGTTCCTGTGCCGGCCCGGGCGCGGTTGCCATTTACGCCGGCCGCGGTTGCCCCCTGTGCGGCTGCCGGCCGCGGTTGCCCCCCTGTGCGGTCTGCGGCCGCGTCTGCTTCATGTGCGGGCTGCCGGCCGCCGTGGCTTTATGTGCGGGCCGTTGCGCCCGCGGTCAGGGCGGCCGTGATCGCGTCGCGGATCTCGGCCTCGGCCGGCATGCGCAGGCCCTGCTCGCCGGCGAGACGGCGCAGCGAGGTCATCGCCACGTCGTCGAGGCTGCACGCCACGAAACTGTCGAAAACCGAGAGGTCAGGATCGATGTTGAGGGCGAACCCGTGAGTGGTCACCCCGCCACGGATGCGCATGCCGATCGAGACGAGTTTGCGGCCGTCCGGCGTCCACACGCCGACCAGGCTGGGCGAGCCCGGGGGAGTGTCCCGGCGCTCGGTGGCGAAACCCAGCCCGGCCAGCGCGTCGATCAGCCCGTTCTCCAGCCAGCGGACCACGTCGACCGGCCCCCACTCACGCAGGTCCATCACCAGGTATCCGACGAGCTGTCCCGGCCCGTGATAGGTGGCGTTGCCGCCCCGGTCGACCTCCACGACCGGGATCGCCGACAGGTCCCCGGGCAGGTCACCCGGCGGGGTCCGGCGGCCGTAGGTGATGACCGGTGGATGGCTGAGCAGGAAGAGCCGATCCGGTGCGGCGCCCGCCCGGCGCTCCTCCGCCCACTCCGCCATCCACCCCACGGCCGTGCCGTAATCCACCTCGTCCAGATCAACACGCAGGAGTCGCATGGACTCCATCAAACACCCTCAGGCGGGTTCGACCGGCAGCCACAGTTCGGTGGTGGCGGTGCTGAAATCGCCGGCCCGGTCCAGGATCGTCACGATCGACGGCCCCGGCCGCAGGCGCCACGGGTTGGACGGGAACCATGCGGTCGCCGTCGCCGCCCACGTCGCCTGGAGGGTGTCCGGGAAGGGGCCGCTGGCGTGGAAGACCGCCCACTTCCCGGCCGGCACCTCGATCGCGTCGAGGTCGTCCGGCACCGGCGTCTGCCCGGTGACGGCGACCCCGTGCAGGTAGGTGAGTTCGCTGCCCTCCGGGGCGTCGGGCTCGACACCGTCGGTGACCTGCAGCAGCCCGGCCGGCTCGGTGTCGCCGAGATCCTTGAGCCGCTGGTGCTCCTCGGCCG
Organism: Actinoplanes philippinensis; assembly: GCF_900113015.1. Lineage (GTDB taxonomy): Bacteria > Actinomycetota > Actinomycetes > Mycobacteriales > Micromonosporaceae > Actinoplanes > Actinoplanes philippinensis. The sequence continues at coordinate 49,047 of NZ_FONV01000024.1, read as the reverse complement.
GCAGCGCGGCGATGTGCCGGTGGATGTGCGGGTTGACGCCTTCGTGGATCAGCGGAACCCTCGCGGCGTGGCCGACGAGCCGGAAGGCGGGCCGGTCGGCGATGCGGGTGTCCATGGGGGTGCTCCCTTCGACGGTCAGGCGGAACCTGAGTTGTGGCTGGGTCCGAAGGGGACCTCCGTCCCGGCGTACCTCACCGGGCCCGGCGCCGTGGACCGCCCGGAACGCACGGCCGAACGCCTCGGTCGAGCCGTACCCGTAGCGCACCGCGATGTCGAGCAGATCGCCCGCGCCGCGGACCACGTCACCGGCGGCCACCGTCATCCGGCGCCGCCGGACATACTCCGACAGGGGCATGCCGGCCAGCGACGAGAACATCCGCCGCAGGTGGTACTCGGTGGTTCCGAGACTCCGCGCCGTAGCGCCGAGGTCCAGTTCCGCGCCGAGGTCCTCCTCGACCAGGCCGACGAGGCGGTTGAGTGCCGAGATCATGAGGTCTCCCTTCGGCTTCCACTCTCGTTCCCGGGGCCCGGCCGGCGCCCGATCGTCCTGGCCCGATCCGATCATGTTTGGCAGAGTGACACGGTGGAACTGCTCGATGATCGCGCCCTGCACGCCTCGTCGGTCGTCGCCAACAACGCGATGAACCGGGAACGCCAGCTGCACGGGGTCAACAGCTACGCGAAGGTGCTCGGCTTCGACCCGTTGACCAGGGCCGGGACGGCGTGGCTGGACCTGTGCTGCGGCAGCGGCCGGGCGCTGATCCAGGCCGCCGGGCACACCGAGGACGTCACGCTCGTGGGGGTGGATCTGGTCGACGCGTTCCGGCCCGCGCCACCCGGAGTGACCCTGATCGCGGCGCCGCTCGAGACGTGGTCGCCGAGCCGGGCGTTCGACCTGATCACGTGCGTGCACGGGCTGCCCTACGTGGGGGACAAGCTGGGTGTGCTCCGCCGGGTCCTGACGTGGCTGACGCCTGCCGGGACCTTCGTCGCCGACCTCGACCTCGCCTCGATCCAGCCCGGCGGCCGGCGGCTGGCCGCGTTGCTGCGCGCCGCCGGCGTCGACTACGACAGCCGCCGCAAACGCCTCACGTGCACCGGCCCGCGGGCGCTGGACCTGCCCTACCGGTATCGGGGCGCCGACGACCGGGCCGGGCCGAACTACACCGGTCAGCCGGCCGTCACGTCGTACTACGAAAAAACCGTTTGACCGCACCGATAATCTGATCCTCCGTGCTCGCGATGGGTTTCGAGGGGGGCTTACGCCCACCTCGACCCACCGGAGCCGACGTTGAGATTCCTGCTCGTCACCGTCTTCCTCGACATGCTCGGGCTCGGCCTGATCGTGCCGATCATGCCCGCCCTGATGACCGTGGTCACCGCCGATCCGGCCACCGCGGTCCTCTGGTCCGGGGTGCTCGGCTCCACCTACGGCGTGCTGCAGTTCGCGGTGTCGCCGCTGCTCGGCCGGATCTCCGACCGGTACGGCCGCCGCCCCGTCCTGCTCGTGTCGCTGATCTGCCTCGGCGTCGACTGGCTGGCCCACGCCTCGGCGTCCGGCCCGTGGGCGCTCCTGGCCTTCCACGCTCTCGCCGGGGCCTGCGCGGGCACGAACACCGTGGTCAACGCGTATGTCGCGGACGTCACCGAACCGTCGGGGCGGGCCCGGGCGTACGGCTTGATCGGCGCCGCCTTCGGTCTCGGCTTCGTCGCCGGGCCGGTCCTCGGTGGGCTGCTCGGCGCGGTCGGCGTACGCCTGCCGTTCCTTGTCGCGGCCCTGCTCTGTTTCGCCAACGCCGCCTACGGCTGGTTCGTCCTGCCCGAGTCCCGCCCCGGCGACGGCGTCACCCCGCTCACCGTGCGCGCCGCGAACCCGTTCGGCGCCCTCACCACGGTCCTGCGCCGCCCGGTTCTGGGCCGCCTCACCCGAGCCCGGCTGTGCGCCGACATCGCCCGCATGATCCACCAGTCGGTGTGGTCGTTCTTCCTCACCGTCCAGTTCGCCTGGAGCACCGCCCACATCGGCGTCGTCATGGCCACCGCCGCTCTGGCCGGCGCGATCTTCCAGGCACGGGCGGTCAGCGGAATCGTCCGCCGTCTCGGCGACCGCCGCGCCGCGATCGCCGGCAGCCTGATCGGCGCCGTGTCGCTGACCGGCATCGCCTTCACCACGGCGCCGTGGATGCTCTACACGTGGCAGGCGGTCGGAGTGGCCGGCTCGTTCGGCGGCGTCGCCACCCAGTCCTGGATCTCCCGGACCATCGGCGCCGACGAACAGGGCACGGTCCAGGGCGCCCTCACGGGCGTCAGCGCCATCGCCGAGGCCTGCGTCCCGGTCACCGCGGGCGTCGTCTTCGGTTCCCTCATCGGGTACGGCCACCCGCCCCTGATCTTCGCCGCGGCGGCCCTCTTCGCGGCCGCCGCGACAACCTTGCTGACGATGACGAAGTAGCGACCCGCACGCCGTGGCCCGGCCGTCCCCGCTCCTCGCGTGGCCCGGCCGTCCCTGTTCCTCGCGTGGCCCGGCCGTCCCTGTTCCTCGCGTGGCCCGGCCGTCCCCGTTCCTCGCGTGGCCCTGCCGGGGCACGGTGACGTCGGGGGTCAGCCCTCTGCCGTCGCGCTGTGCACCGCCAGGACGATGTGGCGGTGCGGAAGTTCATGGTGGAGGGAATGGCCGAGTCGTCGGCACCGCCGCGGTGGTGCCGAGGCTTCGTCCGCTGTCACCGTGGTCGCCGCGTGTGTCCAAGGAGGGTCAGGATCCAGAAGGCGGTCCGATGGTCTCAGGGCTGCCGGGCTGTGGGTGGCAGCCACGCGGCCATCAGCGGCAGCACCGCCCGTAGGTCGTCGCCGTCGGCTCGCACGTGTGCTGCCGCGCTCGCTTCCGGTGTCGCGTTGACGGCGACGGCCAGCCCGACCTCGGCGAAGAGCGGCAGATCCGATCGGCTGTCCCCGATGGCCACGCACCGGGACAGCGGCACCCCCAGCTCTCCGGCGACGGCCACCGCGAAGTCCCGTTTGCCCAGCTCGTCGAAGTGTTCGGCGACCCGCCCGGTGTACCGGCCGTCGCTGACCTCCAGCCGCGGTCCGCAGGCACGGTCGAACCCGAACCGCCGGCACAGGAACGCCCCGACCACATCCCACGCCAGCGTCGCCAGAACCGGGACGAGATCGTTGCGGCGGCACCACCCGACGGTCTCCGCTATCCCGCCCACCAGCGGCATCGACCCGAGAAGCCCGATCACCTCGGCCGGCTCATGCCCGGCCCAGCCCTCGGCGTCGAGAACGGACACCTCCCGATTGCTCAGGGCGCCCGCCGCATAGGCCGCCTCGGCCTCCCGGACCACCGGCGCGTGCCCCAGCGATCCGGCCAGATACTGCCCACTGCTCGTCCCGGGCACCAACGTCCCGTCCACGTCGAAGAACACCACCCCGCGAACCACGGCCGCACGCTACCGCGCCGCCGACCCGCGGGCTGCCTCGCCTCGTGTCGAGCGGCCCGACTACGACTCGCCCGGGATGGCTGCGCCTGCCGCCTGCTGCGCCTGCCGCCCGCTGCGCCTGCCGCCCGCCGCGATGGGCCGGATGACCCCTCGGCCCCGTGGCGGAAGGAGCCCCGTGGCGGAAGGATCCCTGTGGCGGGAGGATCCCTGTGGCGGGAGGAGCCCCGGGGCGGGACGAGCCCGTCCCCGGGGCGGGTGCTGTCGGTCAGGCGGACGGGACGGGCAGGACGTGCAGCTGGGCCGGTGTGGTGTGCAGGTAGCCGTCGTTGCTGACCGCGTACAGGCGGCGGCCGTTCGAGGACCAGCTCAGGGCGCCGGGGACCAGGGTGTGGTCGGTGCCGCCCAGTTCGAAGCGGGTGATCAGGGTGCCGTCGGGGTTGAAGACGTAGACGTCCGGGTCGTACCAGGCGAAGATTCCGCCCGCCACCCGCGTGCCGTCGCGGGAGATGTCGACAGCGCTCGGGTACGCGCCCGTGTCGTACAGCGTCGCGGTCCTGCTCATGTCGGCGACCGGGAACGATCGCACCTGGTAGGGCGCGCCGTTGGCGGAGAACGCGGTGACGCCGGTCGGGTCGAGGGCCAGGTCCTGGCCGTTGCCTCCGGAGTTCTCCGAGGTGGTGGCGCTGATCCGGGTGAGGGCGCCGCCGGCGCCGATCGCGTAGGCGATGTGGCCCGACGGGCTCTGGCCCTCGTCGCCGGCCAGCAGGACCTTGGTGTTGCGCAGCGCCGACGCGAGCAGCGGCGGCGTGTAGAAGCTGGTGTCGGCGAGGCCCTTGGTGATCACGGCCGGCTGGCGGCCGAGGTCGATGCGGCCGATGTTGCCCTCCCAGCCGCCGCAGCCGTATCCGAACCAGACATACCTGCCGGTGAAGGCCAGCGACGACGGGCAGGTGCCGTCGCCGATGTCGTACGTGGCCGAGCGCAGCAGTGAGCCGGTGTCGAACGCGGCGATCTCGCCGGCCGTGCGCAAGGTCACGTAGAGCGTCTTGCGGTCGTTGCTGAGCTGCAGTTTGGTCGGCCCCTCCAGCCCGTCGATGGTGCCGGTGATCGTGCCGGCCGCGTCGGTCACGGCGATCTGGCTCGACTCGCGCCCGCCGCTGACGAAGACGCGGTCGCCGGTGCTGACGACGTCGAACGGGTCGCTGAACGGCAGGGTGGTGACGGTCGGCGCCGCCGCTGCCAGGGCCACGCCGGGCAGGGCCGCGGCGCCGGTCAGCCCGGCGAGGAGAGTGGTGGTGAGCAGGATGAACTTCTTCGAGTGGCGCACTGGCATTCCCCCATGGATGGTGTGCCGCACACCGCGCGAGGACCGCCCCCGTGCGGTGATCGAATCGTATCTATGGGGTCGTGGATCCGCGACTCGAGCGGTCAGCCGATGTGGCGCAGCAGCGGTTGCCAGGCCGCCATCTCCGGGGTCGGTGGCGGTGGCGGCGCGACGTCCTCGGCCGCGCAGCGCAGCAGAGCCATCGTCATCCGGGACCGGCGGACGACGTCGGGCGTACGGGCCCGCCAGTCCCGGGGGAGTTCCGCCGCCTCGCCGGCTGTCATCGGCAGCGCCGCCAGGCAGACCCGGCCGACCTCGCCGACCGGGATCGTGCCCGGCCGGTCCAGGACGAACCGGGACCAGCGCCACGCCCACTCGTCGGCCGGCCAGATAGCGGCGGCATGCTCCAGCACGCTGAGGCCGTAGGCGGTCCAGACGGCACGGCGCTCCGGCTCGTCACGGTGCAGGCTGCCGAGGGCGGCGACGACGTGTGCCCAGTCGGCGGGTGGGATCCCGGGCCAGCCGGCGGACGGGCCGGCGGCCACGGCGCGCACCCGGCGGCGCAGGTGCTGCGGCGCGGGGCCGGGCCGGGTGAGGGGCGGCGCGGCCGGGATGCTGATCTTCATGAGCCGCCCGCTGGCGGTGTCGACGCAGGCCTCGCTGTCCGAGGCGAGGACCCGGATGTACTCCGAGCCGGGCACCGTCAGATCGCCGGGCACCAGGTCGAACCCGTCCAGCCCGCGCAGCAGTCGTCGCCACCTGGGCGGCTTGCGGATCCGATGTGCCTGCACCACGACGAACTGGCACTGCCACGGCTGCGCGGCCGACCAGCGGGTGAAATACGCCTCGTACAGGCCGAAGTCACGGACCATGCCGTGGTCGCCGACGACGGTCTGGAGGAACGGCGCGTGTGCGGGGTCGTGATTGGGCGAGATGCCGTGGACCCGGCCGGTGGCCAGAGCTTCCAGACAGAGGTCGACCGCCTCCGCGCGTGAGGTCACTCGGGCAGACTATCGACCATGCGACACGCTCTGGTAATCGGCGGCACCGGCCTGATCGGCGGCGCCGTCGCCCGTCACCTGATCGAGGCGGGCTGGCGGGTCACCGCGACCGGCCGCCGGCCTCGTCCGGTCCCGCCGGGCGCGACCCTGCTCCTGGCCGACCACGACCATCTTCCCTCCGGCGCGTACGACCTGGTGGTCGACTGCGCCTGCTACACCGCCGAGCACGCCCGCCGGGTGCTCCCGCTGATGCGTGACGCCGGCTCCGCGGTGATGATCTCCAGCAAGGCGGTCTACGTGGACGCCCGTGGCAACCACGTCAACTCGCCGGAGCCGCCCCGTTTCGACGGCCCGGTCACCGAGGAGCAGCCGACCCTGCCGCCCGGCGACATGGATTACGACTCGCCCGAGGGGTACGGCCCGAACAAGGTCGCCGCCGAGCAGCTGCTCCTGGACAGCGGCGCCCCGGTGACCGTGCTGCGAGCGTCGAAGGTGCACGGCCCCGGCGCGGACCCGGCGCGCACCTGGTGGTTCCTCAAACGTGCCCTCGACCGCCGGCCGTACGTGCTGCTCGCCGGAGGCGGCCGGGGCGCCGACCACACGTCCGCCGCGGTGAACATCGCCGCCCTGGTCGCGTGCGTCGCCGACAACCCTGGCCGGCGGATCCTGAACGCCGCCGACCCGGACGCCCCGGACGGCCGCGCCATCTCCCGGGTGATCGCCGGTCTGGCCGGCCACACCTGGGACGAGATCACGGTGGCCGACGACGACGAGACGGGATGGCATCCGTGGCACCGGATCCCGCCGATCGTGCTGGACACGACCGCCGCCGAACGACTCGGGTACCGGCCGGTCGGCGACTTCGCGTCGACGGTCACCGGGGAGGTCGGCTGGCTGCTGCGGAACCGGCCGGACGATCCCGGGGGCTGGTTCGACTATCCGGCGGAGGACGCGCGGGTCCGGGCGGGATCTAAATTGGACGTGTGACGGGGTTCGGGGGACGGCTGCGATCGTTGCGGCGTGGGGCCGGGCTGACCATGGAGCAGCTGGCCGAGGCGTCCGGGGTGAGTGTCCGGGCGATCAGCGACATGGAGCGCGGGCACAGCCGGGCGCCACAACCCCGTACCCTCGCGGCTCTCGCCTCCGCTCTCGGACTGACCGGCGAGGAGCACGATCTGCTCGCCGGTTCGGCGCGGGCGCAGCGGATGAGGACGGTGCGTCCGCGCCTGTGCGAGCCGCCGCGGGCCGTCGACGACTTCATCGGCCGCGACGTGGAGATCGGGCGGATCACCCGGCGGGCCGACAAGGTGATCGTGGTGCACGGGCAGCCGGGCGTCGGCAAGACGGCGCTGGCGGTGCACGTCGCGGCCCGGCTGACCGACGGCTACGAGCAGCGGCTGTATCTGGATCTTCGCGGCGTCGACCCGGAACCGCTCGAACCCGGCGAGGCGGCCCGCCAGCTGCTGCGCGCGCTCGACGTCGGCCCCCGCCGGATCGCCGACGACCCCGACGAGCGCTGCAGCCAGATCCGCGCCGAGCTCGGCGACCGCCGCTGCCTGCTGATCCTCGACAACGCCGCCGACGAGGCCCAGCTGCGCCCGCTGCTGCCCGGCCCCGGCGGCAGCACCGTCCTGATCACCAGCCGCCGCATGCTCGGCGGCCTGGAGGGTGTGCTGCGCATCGGGCTCGACCCGTTCACCCCGGACGAGTCGGCCGGCCTGCTGCGCGCGATCGCCGGCCAGGCCGAGGACCCGGCCGCGGCCGGACAGGTCGACGAGGTGGCCCGGCTGTGCGGGCATCTGCCACTGGCTCTGCGCATCGCCGGCACGCGGCTCGCCACCCGTACCACCTGGACCGTCGGCAACCTCCTGGACCGGCTCGCCGACGCCGACCGCCGCCTCGCCGTGCTCAGCACCGGCGACACCGGCGTGGCGGCCGCCTTCGCCCTGTCGCACGCCCAGCTCTCCGGCGAGGGCCGGGCCCTGTTCCGGCGGCTCACCCACGTGCCCGGCCTGGACTTCGCCGCCGGACTCGTCGCCGTCCTCACCGGCGCCGACCCGCACGACGCCGGGGACCGGCTCGACGAGCTGGTCGAGCTGGGGCTGCTGCAGGCCGAGGGCGCCGACCGCTACCGCTTCCACGACCTGATCCGCCTGTTCGCCGCCGAGCGCCTGCGCGTCGAGGAGCCGGCCGGGGCACGCGCCGCCACCCGGCAGCGGATGATCCGGTGGCTGCTGGGGACCGCGATCACGGCCGGCCGGTCGTTCGGGGCCGGCGACGACGTCACGGACGCCGACGAGGCCGCCGCCTGGCTGCAGGCCGAGAGCGGCAACTGGCTCGGCGCGATGCGCGACTGCGGCGACGACCAGCTGATCGTGGACGTGGCCGAGGCGCTGCACTGGTTCGCCGACACGATGGTCGCGTGGCCCGGGTGGTACGAGGTGTACCGGCTGTCCCGCGACGCCGCCGCCCGCCTGCCCGACCCGCGGCAGCGGATCGTGCAGCTCAACCACTTCGCGTGGGCGGCTGCCCGCTGCGCGCACCGCTACGACGAGGGCGCCGCGGCGGCCCGGACGGCGTACCGCCTCGCCGTGGACCTCGGCGACCTGGGCGAGCAGAGCTGGGCGCTGCAGTACGAGGGCGACGCCCGGCTGCTGGCCGGCGACCACGAGCGGGCGCTCGCGGCGTACCGGCAGGCTGAGCCCCTCGCCGAGACGGCCGGTGATCACGACAGCTACCTGCAGCTCAACCTCGGGATCGGGATGGCGCTCGGCGAGCTCGGCCGGCACGAGGAGGCGCTGGAACGGCTGCGGCGCACCCCGTACGAGATCGAGAACCGGCCGGTCAACCCGCGGTCCGCCCTCGCCGCGCGGATGACTGGCGGGATTCACACCGCCCGGGCGCTGATCGGGCTGGGCCGGTACCGGGAGGCCCTGGAGGAGGGCGAGGCGGCCATGGCGTTCGCGCTGGAGTTCGGCGAACCCGGCAAGATCGGCCAGGTCCACCTGGTGGCCGGTCTCGCCCACGCCGGGCTCGGCGCCGTCGACCCGGCCCGCGCCGACCTCGGTCACGCCGTCGCCCTCCTGCACCACGGGCCGATGCGGCAGATGGCGGTGGAGCGGCTGGCTGCGCTCTGAGGTTCTGCCGGTCGTTCCGCATGGTCCCCGGCGACCCCGGACGGTTGGCTCAAGGGCATGAGTTCCGTTTCCCGCCGTACCGTTCTGGCCGGCACCGCGGCTGCCGTGGCCGTCGCCGCCTCCGGTACCCCGGCCGCCGCGGGCGGTCAGAAGGTCAAGCCCACCATCGTTCTCGTGCACGGCGCCTTCGCCGACGCCGCCGGCTGGTCCGGTGTCGTCAGACGGCTGATCCGCGCCGGCTATCCGGTCCTCGCCCCGGCGAACCCGCTGCGCGGCGTCGTCTCCGACAGCGCCTACCTGGCCAGTGTGCTGGCCACCGTCGCCGGCCCGATCGTCCTGGTCGGGCACTCGTACGGCGGTTTCGTCATCACCAACGCCGCCACCGGCAACCCGGACGTCAAGGCGCTGGTCTACGTGGCCGCGTTCGCGCCGGACGCCGGTGAGGACCTCGCCCATCTGCAGAACCACTTCCCCGGCACCGAACTCACCCTGGACGCCCTCGACTTCCGCCCCCACCTGGACGGTGGCATCGACGGCTACGTCAAGCGCGAGGTCTTCCACCGGGTGTTCGCCGGTGACCTGTCCCCGGCCGAGGCCGACGTGCTGTGGGCCACCCAGCGGCCCGGCGACACCAGCACCCTGCAGACCGCGTCCGGGGCGCCGGCGTGGCGGACGATCCCGTCGTACTTCCTGATCGCCCGGGACGACCGGCTGATCCCGGCGGCCGTGCAGCGGTTCATGGCCGAGCGCGCCGGAGCCCGTACCGTCGAGGTCCGCTCCTCGCACGTCGCCCTGATCTCCCAGCCCGAGGCTGTTGCCGACCTGATCGTGAGGGCCGCCCGATGAGCTTCGTGACCACCGCCGACGGTACGGACATCTTCTACAAGGACTGGGGCGCCGGACGGCCGGTCGTGCTCAGTCACGGCTGGCCGCTGAACTCCGACAGCTGGGAGGCGCAGCAGCTGTTCCTCGCGAACAACGGCTACCGGGTGATCGCCCACGACCGTCGCGGGCACGGCCGGTCGGGCCAGACCTGGCACGGCAACGAGATGGACACGTACGCCGACGATCTCGCTGCTCTTCTGGAGTTCCTCGATCTCCGGGAGGTCACCCTCGTCGGCTTCTCCACCGGCGGTGGGGAGATCACCCGCTACATCGGGCGGCACGGCACCGCCCGGGTCGCGCAGGCCGTCCTGGTCTCGGCGGTCCCGCCGCTGATGGTCCGGCGCGACGACAATCCGGGCGGCGTGCCGGTCGAGGTATTCGACGGGCTCCGGGCCGGGTCGGCCGCCGACCGCTCGCAGCTGTACCGCGACCTCGCCGACGGCCCGTTCTTCGGCAACAACCGCCCCGGCGCGGACGTGTCCGAGGGCATCCGGCGGGCGTTCTGGCTGCAGTCGATGGCCGCCGGGCACCGCAACGCCTACGAGAGCATCGCCGCGTTCTCGGCCACCGACTTCCGCGGCGACCTGGCCGCCTTCGACGTGCCGACGCTGGTGATCCACGGCGACGACGACCAGGTGGTGCCGTTCGAGGTGGGCGGGAAGTCGTCGGCGGAGCTGGTCAAGGACGCGCGGCTGCTCGTCTACCCGGGCGCCCCGCACGGCATCACCGACACCCACAAACAGCAGCTCAGTGACGATCTGCTGACTTTCCTGCGGGAGTACGACATCTGATCCCGTCATCCTCCGGGGCGAGGTGAGCCGGGTGCCGGGGCATCCGGCTCACCTCGTGCTGCTGGTCGCGGAACGCCTCGGCCAGCTTGTCCCCGTGGATCTTCCGGGGCGGCTCCGGTACGTGTGTCTCTGCCATCCGTCCATGGTCGGCCCACCCGGCCGCCGGTGTGACCACTTTCGGTCAGCCGGGCTCCAGCGCCGCCCGGTGCCGTGCCGTCCAGCCGTGTGCGGCCCGGACCTGCTCGACGGTGCCCGCGTCCCGCAGCGCGATCATCGCCGGGTCGCCCTCCTCGGCGGCGGCGAGGATGCCCCGCCAGGTCGCGTCCTGCCACCACAGGATCGTGTCGACCAGCACGGCCCGATCCGGCGCGGACAGGCCGTAGGCGCCGGCGATCACCCGGACCTGCCGCCCGGCCTCCACCGCGTCGGGAGCGCCGGGGCCCAGCCCGGCGAACTGCCAGCACAGATGCGCGACGTCCTGCACCCGCCGGCCCGGCGACGCGTCGTCCCAGTCGATGAACGCGACCGGCGCCGCACCCCGATAGACGGTGTTCTTCGGTGACAGATCGTGGTGGCAGACCACCTCCTGATCGGCGGCCAGCGCGGTCCCGGCCGTCAGATCGTGGAACTCCCGCACCAGCCGCCCGGCCGCGGCCAGGCTCTCGTCACCGCGCACGAACGCCGGAGCCGTGCCCCACGGCACCGTCCCGTCCAGGAACTCGAGCACGTCACGGCCGCTGTCGTCGCAGCCCAGATACCGTGGGGCGCCACTCCAGCCGGCCCCTTCGAAAAGCCTCAGCAACGCGTGTACGAACTCCGGGTCCCGTGGTGGCGTCTTGCGCACCGTCGCACCCACCCGTACCGCCCCGGCCACGAACCCACCCTGCAGCGACTCCTCCACACCGCCGAACGTACCGCCGGCGCGGCGAACGCCCTCCGCCGGCTGAGTCCGCGGGGCCGGGACCGGCCGAACCGTAGATCCACCGCTTCATGCAGCTGTCGTGACGTGGACGCCCATCCCATCGACGCCGTCAATGAACCGCTGGTCACGGTATCGGCGTCGATGCCTTCTGCGCGACCCCCGAGCGCCGTACGCGTACCCCTGCGAAAAGGGAATCAACCGGAAGTGATCGGCTTTGTCAGGTAGACGCATGTCAATGCGGCCTGGGCCGGTTTCCCGGTGATCATCTCGCGGATCTCGGGGTCGTCGGTTTTCGGCATCCGGCAGGATTTGCGGGCCTGGGTGATGACCCGCAGCGCCTCGGCGATCTCGGCCTCGCGTTGCGGGCAGCGGTATTCGACGTCCACGTGGACGTCGGCGAGGGTGCCGTCGTCGGTGTTGACGGCGACCCAGCCGGCGAACTCCTCGCGGTCCCAGCCGCAGACCTGTTCGGCGACCTCTTCGATCTCGGCGAAACCGGTGTCGGACAGCTGGTGGCCGATCTGGCTCTCCAGGGCCTGCCGGTAGCCGACGGCGTCGTAGAGGGCCTCGCCGACCGGCTCGTTGACGACCGGGCCGGCGGGCGCGGTGTATCCGGCGGGCGCGGTCACCGGGGTGGCGGGCCGCTGCAGAAGGCCGGTCTGGGCGACCGTGGCGCCGAGCGTGCCGGCCAGCGCGAGCGCGGCGACGGCCAGGCGGGTACGGCGAGACGTCCGGCGTCGGTGCAGCGCGCGGCGGGTGTGTACGCCCCGGTACCGCTCCTCCATCCGATGATCCCCTCCGTCTTCGCCGGTCAGCCGTTCCACAGGTCCTTTCGGCTGTTCGGGCGTGGTCCCAAGGGGTTCGGGGCAGATCTCACACGGTCAGTCGCCCTTCACGTTGACCAGCTGGCGCAACGTGTGGCGGATCTCGACCAGATCGTCGGCGTCGCGCATGACCACGTCGATCGGCTTGTACGCCTGCGGGATCTCGTCGAGGAACGCGTCGGTGTCGCGGAACTCGATGCCTTTCATGGCGGTCCGCAACTGGTCGCGGGTGAAGGTCTTGCGAGCCCGGGTACGCGAGTACGCGCGGCCCGCCCCGTGCGGCGACGAGTGGAGCGCGGCCGGGTTGCCCTTGCCGACCACCACGTACGACGCGTCGCCCATCGAGCCGGGGATGAGGCCGGCCACGCCTTTCGCCGCGTTGATCGCGCCCTTGCGGGACAACCACACCGTCTCGCCGTAGTGGGTCTCCCGCTCGGTGTAGTTGTGGTGGCACTGGACGCGTTCGCGCTGCTCGACCGGCCCGCCGAGGAACGCGGCGAAGCAGCCGGCCACCCGGTCCATCATCTCGTCCCGGTTGGCCAGCGCGAAGTCCTGCGCCCACCGCAGCTCACGCAGGTAGGCGTCGAACTCGGCGGTGCCCTCCTCCAGGTAGGCGAGGTCCCGGTCGGGCAGGGTGACGCCCCGCCCGGCGATCAGGGTCTGCGCCACCCGGATGTGATGGCTCGCGATCTTGTTGCCGACGCCGCGGGAGCCGGAGTGCAGGAACAGCCAGACGGCGCCCTTCTCGTCGTGGCAGACCTCGATGAAGTGGTTGCCGCTGCCGAGCGTCCCGAGTTGCAGGGCCCAGTTCTTCGCATACTGCCCGGGGTCGAACCCGGCGGTCTCCGCCTCGGCGGTGAGCCGCTCGACCCGCTGCCGGGCCGAGTCGGTGAGGCGGGTGTTGTAGGCGCCCGCGGAGAGGGGCACCGCCTGCTCGATCGCGGTGCGCAGCCCGGTCAGGCCGCCGCGCAGGTCGTCGCGATGATATTGGGTACGGACGGCGGCCATCCCGCACCCGATGTCGACGCCGACAGCGGCCGGGATGATCGCGCCGCGGGTCGGGATGACCGAGCCGACCGTGGCGCCCTTGCCCAGGTGGGCGTCGGGCATGAGGGCGATGTGCGGATGGATGAACGGCAGCTGCGACGCCTTCTCGGCCTGCCGTCGTGTCTCGTCCTCAAGAATGCTGGCCCAGCTGATCAGCCGCTCGTTGATCCTCTGCATCGTCGTCCCCCGTGAGATCGCGGACATGCTGGATGCCGCCCCGCGCCGACGGGCCGACGGCGACGAAACCGGTGGCGCGCAGCACCGCCAGGGAGGCCGCGTTGTCCCGGCCGGCGCCCGCGGTCAGCCGGGTCAGGCCGTAGTCGTCGCGGGCCCGGGCGATCACCCCGCGGACCCCGAGCTTGGCCAGCCCGCGGCCGGTGGCCCGCTCGGCGACCCGGTAGCCCAGCTCGGCGCTGCCGTCCGCGACGCCGACCAGGTTGAACCGGCCCACGACGGCGCCGGCCCGGTCGACCAGGACGTGGAAGTGGCAGGTCCCGGTGTCCTGCTCGGTGAGCAGCGCCGCGTGCCGTTCGCTGAAGTGCGCGAAGTAGTCGTCACCACGATCCGGGATCGTCCGCGCGAAGAACTCCCGGTTCGCCGTCTCGAACTCCAGCAGCGCCGTCGCGTGGTCGTCCCGGAGCCGCTGGAGTTCGTACATCCCGCCATCGTAGTGATCGCGACCCGGCCCTAGGAAACCGTTTTCGACCATTGCTGGTTGGTGCCGGAACCGCAGGTGTACTGCTGGATGTCGGCGCCGTCGGCGGTGTTGGACGAGACGACGTCGAGGCATTTGCCGCTGTGCCGGGCCCTGAGCTGGAAATAGCCGCCGACTGCGACCCACTGCCATTGCTGGTTGGTGCCGGTTCCGCAGGTGTACTGGATGACGTTGCCGCCGTCGGCGGTCGACGAGGAGGCCACGTCGAGGCATTTGCCGCTGTGCTGGGCGACGATCTGGAAATAGCCGCCGCCGGCGTCACGGAGCTCGAATCTCTGGTTGCCGCCGCTGTTCCAGGTGTACTGCTTGACCTCGGCGTTGTTGGCCTGCGACGCGCTGACCACGTCCATCACCTTGCCGCTGTTGCGGTTGGTGATCCGGTGGTAGGTGGCCGCGTTGCCGGTGACCGTGCCGGCGGCGGCGTCGACGGTGATCGTCGGGTACCAGGTCAGCGACATCGACGTGGCGCTGGGGAAGCTGATCGGCAGCCAGACGTAACGGGAGTCGTTGACCGGGCCGGACCAGGCGCCGGCCCAGCGGTCGCCCAGGTAGAGGAAGCTCGTGCCGGACGTGCCGGTGATCGGCAGGACGTAGGCGGGCTGCGAGCCGAAGGTGGTCGAGTCACCCACGTCGGTCCAGCCCGACCAGGGGCCGCTGATGCTGCTCGCGGTGGCGTACTTCGCCTGGTTGGGGTTCCAGCCGGAGGTGCCCGACGTGATCAGGAAGTAGACGCCGTTGCGTTTGAACATGGCCGGCGCCTCCCGGGTCGCGTTGTCCCAGAAGTTCCCGACGACCGTGGAGACCTGCAGGTAGTCGGCGGTGAGCCGGTAGATCATCAGGTCCCGGTTCTCGTCGGCTGCGGAGATCATGTACGCGGCGCCGCCGTCCTCGTAGAGCGTGATGTCCCGGGACATGTAGCTGCCGAGCGGCCGGAAACTGCCGTGGTACGTGTACGTGCCGTCGATCGTGGCCGACGACGCCACCGCCGCGCGAGCCTCGCCGTAGTCCGAGCCGTTCTCCTTGTGCATCCACATGACATAGCGCCCGGTCGACGCGTTCCAGATCACCTTCGGCCGCTCGATCTTGGCGCTGCCCAGCTCGGACGCCGACGACGAGGTGAGCACGTTGTTGCGGAACTCCCACGTGCGCAGGTCGGCCGACCGGTAGACGGAGACCGCCTTGAACGTGTCGTCGGCGTTGCGGTTCTCGCCGAACCAGTACCAGTAGGAGCCGACCTTGAGCATCCCGCCGCCGTGGGCGTGCACCCCGGCGCCGGACGTGTCGGTGAACTGCACCCCGTTGGTGATCGTGACCGGTGCGGCCTGCGCCGGTGCCGGCAGCACCACGATCAGCAGGAAGGCCGCGACGGCGGCGAGAAGTCTCATCCGGAAGCCCCGATCGATGCGTAAGAATGTACGTAACGTCTTCGTAAACGGTCGGAAACGGTGATGCCATGGTGCGATCCCGCTCGGTCGCAAACGCAACCAATCGAACAGCCCTGTTCCAGGTGCAGAGGCACGAGCGGCTGCTCACCGAGTTGCGGCGCTGCGGCGCGGTCCGGGTCAGCGACCTGGCCCGCGACCTCGGCGTGAGCGAGCTGACCATCCGCCGGGACATCGCCGCCCTGGCCGCCCGCAACCTGTGCCACCGGGTGCACGGCGGCGCCACGCTGCCGTCCCGGCCGCAACCCGCGCCGGTCCGCCGGACCGCGTTCACGATCGGCATGGTCGTCCCGTCGCTCGACTTCTACTGGCCGCCGATCGTCGCGGGCGCCCGGGCCGCCGGCGCCGCCCTCGGCGTCAACGTCCAGTTGCGCGGCTCCAGCTACGACCCGGAGGAGGACCGGCGGCAGATCGGCCGGCTCGTCGAGGCCGGCCAGGTGCAGGGCCTGCTGCTCGCGCCCAGCCTGGACGGCGGCGACGCGGCCACCACCCTCGACTGGATCAGCCGCCTGCCGGTCCCGGCGATCCTCGTCGAGCGCCAGCCGCACCGCTGGACGAGCGCCCCGAGGCAGATCGAGTGGGTGCGCAGCGATCACGCGCTGGGCCTGGAGATCGCCGTCCACCACCTGTACGAGCAGGGCCACCGCCGGATCGGCCTGCTGCTCTCCGGCGGCAGCCCCACCTCGACGTACCTGCTGCAGGGCTGGCGCCGGGCCTGCGCCGACCTGGGCCTGCCCGGCGACGCGGTGAACGTGCCGGTGAAGGGCCTGTCAGCGGTGATCGTGCACAGTGACCCGCAGGCCATCGTCGTCGCCCAGAATGCCGCCGACCAGGGCCTTCGCGTCCCCGACGACCTGGCGATCGTCTCCTACGACGACGAGGTGGCCCACCTGGCCGAGCCGGCGCTCACCGCGATCCGCCCGCCGAAGAACCACGTCGGCCGCCTGGCCGTCGAGCTGATGGTCTCCCGCCTGCTAGACGGCGACCGCCGCCCGGCCCAGGGCGTCCTGGTCGCCCCGGAGCTGGTGGTCCGCCAGTCGTCACTGTCCCGTCGCGTCCGGGCGTGAGCCCAGCGATCGCAGCGTCCGGTCGAGGGTGGCGAAGACCGGATCGGAGCCGCCCTCCCAGGCCGGCTCCGGGTCGGCCTGGCCGGGCGCGGGAGAATACAGCCACCACAGGTTCTGCCAGGGGTCGAGCATGCGGGCCAGGGTGGTCTCGCCGTAGAACGGGGTCGGCTCGGTCACGGTCACCGCTCCGCGCCCGGCGGCCCGGCCGAGGACCTCGGCGATGTCGGACACCCACACCTGCAGCAGGCCGGGGCGCGACGGCCACCCGTCCCGCCGGTCGGCGATCATCAGGTTCACCGTGCCGACCCGCAGCTCGGCATGGATCAGGGTGCCGTCCGGCATCGGGGTACGGGCTTCGGCCGTCTCGGGTACGCCGAGAACCTCGGACACGAACGTGACGAGACCCGCGGCGTCGTCGACGACGACGAACGGGTTGAGGGCTGCGCCGCCCGGTGGGGTGAGGACCATACACGCAGCCTGACAACGATTGCGGTCAGCGTGTGTCCGCTGGGGAGAGCGGTGGCGCCGCCGAGTCGCGGATGCGCAGCGACGGGCTTATCACGATGCGGTGGGTGGGACGCTGCGGGTCGGCGAGACGGTCGGCGGCCAGGCGGACGGCGGCGCGGCCGATCGAGCCGCGGGGCGGCCGGACCGCGGTGAGCGCCGGGCTGAACAGTCCCGCCACCTCGTCGTCGTAGGCGATCACCGACAGGTCGCCGGGGACCGACAGCTGACGTTCCTCGCAGCGCTGCACCAGGGCGATCGCCTCGGCGTCGGCGTGCACCAGCAGGGCCGTGGTGCCGGTCTCCAGGACCCGGTCGAGAGTCTTGTCCAGGGTCTTGTCGAGGGCGTTCTTGCTGTCCGGCGTACGGGCGTCCGGCACCTGCTCGTCCACGGTGCCGGTCGCGTCGAGGCCCAGCTCGGTGACCGCCTCGTGCCAGCCGCGGTGGATGTGCGGGCTGGTCGGGCTGAGGGCGGCCAGCACCACGCCGACCTTGCGGTGCCCCAGCCCGGCGAGGTGACGCACGGCCATGCCGGCGCCCTGCGCGTGGTCGGAGACGACCGACTCCAGGTGCGCGTGGTGCGGGCCGGCGGTGGCGGTGCGTTCCAGCAGGACGACCGGGATACCGAGCCCGGCCAGCCACTCGATGGTCTGCTGGGCGGTCGGCGCGTCCATCCGCGGGGCCACGATCAGCGCGTCGACGCCCTGGTCGACGAGCCGGTTGAGCTGCGGCCGGTCGTCCTCGGTCTCGTAGGACGAGCCACGCAGCACGATGCGCAGGTCGAGCTCGCGGGCGGCCTCCTCGGCGCCGCGGGCCACGTGCGGGTAGTAGTAGTCGAGCGACGGCACGAGCATGCCGATGCTGCCGCTGAACACGTCCTCGGTGTCGCGCTGCTCCTCGCCGGTGGGCAGCGCGACACCGCCGTGCACCCGGCGGACCAGGCCCTCCGAGGCGAGCTGGGCGATGTCGCGGCGGATCGTGACCGTGGAGGCGCCGAGCGCGTCGGTGAGGTCGGAGACCCGCAGCACGCCGTCGCGCTGCAACTGCTCCAGCAGCCGCGCCCGGCGGGCCACCTGCAACGGCCCCCGCTTGTCGGTGTTGCTCACCGTCTCTCCTTCACGATCAGTTCGAGGGAGCCGACCGGCCCCAGGGTGGTGACGTCGATGTCGAGGCGGGTCAGCCGGTCGCCCCACACCTCGGTGAGCTGCGGGTCGTCGAGCCGGCGGCTGGTGACCTCGCAGGGCCGGTCGCCCCAGGTCACGCTGACGCCGTCGATGTCGGCGCCGCCGCCGGTGAGGGTGACCTCGCCGGCCGCGATCAGATGGACGACGGTCCGCCCGGTGCCGGGCAGCAGCTCCCACGCGTCCCGGATGGTGATCGTGCCGGTGTCACGGTCGAGCCGGGCGGTCCGGGTCCAGTGGCGGACGTCGTCGCGGGGGTAGGCACCGGCCAGGTCGGCGGTGAACGAGCCGGCGTCGAGGTCCACGACCACGTCACGGGCCGTGAACGAGGCGCCGGCGGCCTGTTCCGTACCCCGGATCGACGGGGTGTTGTGCCAGGTCGATCGCATGGTCCAGATCTCGTACCGCCGGGGCCCGAAGGTCTGCGCGGTATAGGTGGGCCGCCCCGGGTCGATCAGCACCGGCACCCCGTCGCGGGCCACGATGAAACTGCCGACGTCGTTGTGATTGTGGTTCTCCCCGTTGTGGCCGCCCTTGATCGCCAGGGTCAGGCCGGCGGCGCTGCCCGCGGCGGGCCGGGCCAGCAGCACCTGGGTCGACGGGAACCAGACGTCACGCGGCAGCGGGGACGGGCCCGGGACGGCGGCGATCCACTCCTGGTCGAGGACGGCCTGCAGCAGGTAGCCGAGCCCGTGGCTCTCGTGGGCGACCGCCTCGCCGGGCCGCCGGTGGGTGGCCGCATGGGCGCGGGCGTCGCGGGCGCCGGCCACACCGGCCAGCCGGTGCAGCACGTGCCACGGCTGGTGCGGCGACGGGCGGGCCGGCCCGTCGGCGTGGTTGAGATACCACGGTCCGCCCAGGTGGACGCGGTGCGGGAAGTCGATCAGCGCCGGGTCGAGGTCACGGCCGAGGCGTTCCAGGGTCTCCAGGTACGGCAGCGCGCCGTGCCACCAGTAGTGGTACCCCTCGTCGATGGCCCCGTCGGGGGGCACCGCCGCGGCGTACCGCGAGAGGCCCTCGGTCACCAGCTCGGTGAGCCGGTCGGCGGAGGACGGGGCCAGCAGCCTGGTGGCGATCAGGATGTTGCTGTGGATCCACGGGTTCCAGTTGTGCACGTGGCCGTCGAGGCCGAGCCAGGTCCAGTCGCGCCGCTCGATGAACGGGGTGAACACCCGCCGGTCGACCTCGTGCCGGATGCGGGCGCGTAACCCCGGGTAACGCTCGTCGAGCTGCGCGCCGAGCACGTGATCGGTCCACGCGAGATCGGCGGCGACCTCACCGGCGCCCAGATCGACGTAGGGGTCGGTGACGGTCGGCAGCACCGAGCCGTGCCGGGCGAACGTGTCGTCGTGGGCCGGCCAGCACCAGGTGCTCTGCTCGCAGAACAGGGTCACGCCGTCGGCGGCCTCGTCGAGCCAGACCGGGTCGCCGGTGGCGGCGGCCAGCACGACGGCCCGGGCCAGCCGCTGGTGCCGGACCCAGATCGCCTGCTCGTAGGTGTCCCGGTCGCCGTCGCGGAAGTAGCGGGCGAAGTCGCGGGCCAGGGGAGTGGGCCAGGGGGCGCCGAGGGTGGCGCGGGCGCGCTCGGACAGCTCGCGGAGGGTCGGCTCGTCGGCCGATCTCCACACCGTGCGGTCGGTCGCCGGCGGCACGAACATGGTCACCTCCCCGTGATCGATCGCGATCGTATCAGATCACTTTAACCGTCCCGTGACGTTCGGACCGTGCTCAAGCGTCCGATCGGGTGGCTGTTAGTCGTCCTAAACGGCCAGCTCACGGCGTTCCGCGATCACATTTGGCGGGCTGTGAGCGAAGAACTCATTGACATGGTCGATTGTGAGCGTTTTACTTCCCGGAAACCGATCACAGGTACCCGCCCGATCGACTCCGGAGCGTGACGTGCCACCGTCGAACCCTGCCCTCGAATCCCGCGCCGACTGGACCGGGTTCGCCGACCGTCTGCTCGCCGCCGCGTCCCGGCACACCTCGCCGTCACACGCGCTGATCACGCTGCCCGGCGCCGAGGGCGGTTACGGCCGTGCGGTCGACGGCCTGGAGGGCTTCGCGCGCACCTTCCTGCTGGCCGGCTTCCGCCTGGCCGGCGAGCGCGGCAAGGGCCTCGATCACCTGGTCGAGCGATACGCCGCCGGCCTCGCGGCGGGCACCGACCCGGCAAACCCCGATCGATGGGTACGGCTGACCGAACACGCCCAGGCCAAGGTGGAGGCGGCGTCGATCGCGCTGATCCTCGACATGACCCGCGACTGGATCTGGGACCGGCTGGACCCGGCCGTCCAGGAGCGGATCGTCGACTACCTGGCCCCGGCCGTCGGCGACGACACCTACCCGCGGATCAACTGGGTGTGGTTCCGCCTGGTCGTGCAGACGTTCCTGCGCTCGGTCGGCGGCCCGTACTCCGAGACCGAGATGGCGGAGGACCTGGCCACCCACGACACGTTCCGCCGCGCCGACGGTTGGCTGTCCGACGGCTCGTCCCGCGCCTACGACCACTACACCGGCTGGGCCCTGCACCTCTACCCGGTGCTGTGGTCGCGGATGACCGGCGCCCCCGGCCTGCGGCCCGTCGACCGGGACCTGCTGGACCGCTTCCTCACCGACGCGCTCGCCCTGACCGGCGGCGACGGCTCCCCGCTGCTGCAGGGCCGCAGCCTGATCTACCGGTTCGCCGCGGCCGCCCCGTTCTGGGCCGGCATCCTCGCCGACGTCCCCTCGCACGCGCCCGGCCGGCTGCGGCACGCCGCCGGGAAGATCGTCGGGCACTTCGCGCCGCACGGCGACATCCTCACGCTCGGCTGGCACGGACCGTGGCCCCGGCTCGCCCAGTCCTACTCCGGTCCCGGGTCGCCCTACTGGGCGAGCAAGGGACTGCTCGGCGTGGCCCTCCCGGAGGATCATCCGGTGTGGGCGGCGCCGGCCGAGCCGCTGCCGGTGGAGACCGGTGACGTGCTCCGCGCCGTCCGCGCGCCGGGCTGGCTGATCGCCGGCACCCGCGCCGACGGCATCGTCCGCGTCATCAACCACGGCACCGATCACGGCGACGAGGGCGTGCCCGGCGGCGACTCGCCGCTCTACGCCCGGATCGGCTACTCGACGGCCACCGCGCCGGTGCTGGACGAGAGCGGCTGGACCGACCCGGAGGACCAGTCGGTGGTCCTCGTGGACCGGGCCGGGCGGCACTCGCACCGCACCGGCATGCGCACTCTGGCCGTACGCGTCGAGGGGTCTCTGGGTTGTGCCGGGTCCGTCACCGAAGCACATTGGCTGGAACCGGACCCGCCGGGCCGCGACCACGGCTCCGGCCGCACCGGAAAACTCCGCCCGGCCGGGCGGATCACCACGTTCTCGCTGGTCCACGGGCCCTGGGAGGTCCGGCTCGTCCGGGTCGCGCAGGTCTCGCCGGACGCCTTCCGCCTGCGGATCGGCGGCTGGCCCGCGACCAGGGGGCTCGTCTCGCGTCTCACGCCGATCATCGGCGACGGGGCGGCCGGCGAGACCGAACACGACGACGCGTCACCGCTCGGCGGCCCGGTCCGGGTGCCGTGGCTCGAATTCGGGGTCCCGGAGAGCTGGATCGCCGTGCTCGTCGAGCTGTCCACCGACCCGGCGGAAACGACGTGCCGCGCCGAGATCCGTCAGGGGCGCGTCCGGGTCGTCTGGCCCGACGCCGTTCTCACACACACCAGCATCAATACCGACGACTCGTTCTGACATAGAGGAGTAGAGATGAAGCGCTCCCTCGCCGCTGTCACGGCGCTCCTGCTCGGTCTCACCGGCTGCAGCAGCGGCGGCGACGCCGAGGAGTCCGGCCCGGTCACGCTCACCCTGGCCGGGTGGAGCCTGGCGACCACGCCGGAGTTCAAGACCCTCGCCGACGGTTTCAAGAGCTCGCACCCGGACATCACGGTCGAGCTGAAGGAATACGACGCCGCCAACTACGACACCCAGATGATCGCCGACCTGGCCGCCGGCAAGGCCCCGGACGTCTACGTGCAGAAGAACCTGAAGAACTTCTTCACCTACCAGGACGGCAAGCAGCTGGTCGACGTGTCCGACGTGGCCGCCAAACTCGGGCCCGAGGTCGGCGGGGTCAGCGCCTACCAGGTCGACGGCAAGACGTGGGCCATCCCGTACCGGGCCGACTCGTGGGTGCTGTATTACAACAAGGCGCTCTTCGACAAGGCCGGCGTCAAGCACCCGGACGGCAGCTGGACCTGGGCGGAGTACGCGACGGCCGCCAAGGAGCTGACCACCAAACTGAAGGCGGCCGGCGACAAGGCGCTCGGGGCGTACCAGCACACCTGGCAGTCCACCGACCAGGGTTTCGCGCTGGCCCAGACCGCCGGGGCGAGCCTGGAGAGCGGCGACTACAGCTTCCTCAAGCCGTATTACCAGACCAGCCTCGACCTGCAGGCCGCCGGCGCGCAGGTCAGCCTCGGCGACGCGACCACCAACAGCCTCACCTACCAGGCACAGTTCGGCAAGCAGTCGGCGGCCATGATGGTGATGGGCACCTGGTACATCGCGACGCTGCTCAACCAGCAGGCCAAGGGCGACGCCGACACCTTCGAGTGGGGCATCGCGCCGGCCCCCCAGCTGACCAAGGCCACCACCGGCACGTCGGCCACCCCGGTGACGTTCGCCGACCCGACCGGTCTCGGCATCAACCCGAAGATCAGTGCGAAGAAGATCGCCGCGGCCAAGGAGTTCCTGGCCTACGCGGCCGGCGCGGACGCCGCCAAGGCGCTCGCCGGCATCGGTGTCACCCCGGCCGACAACAGCTCGGTCGCCGACACGATCTTCTCGCTCAAGGGCGCGCCCGGCGACGACCTGTCGAAGTTCACCTTCGCCACCCACGACACCAAGCCGGAGAACCCGGTCTCCAAGTACACCGCGCCGCTGCAGAACATCCTCAAGGACCTGCACACCGAGGTGCTGTCCGGGACCTCGCCGATCGACGCGGCCATCACCAAGGCACAGGACCGGGCCAAGAACGAGGTCCTGAGCAAGTGAGTCTCCGCGGGCCCGGTCCGGTGTGGCCGGGCCCGCGGGCACCTCGAGGAGAACTCATGACGACGATGCCCGTACGACGCCGGCGGTGGCGCAACACCGCGGTCGGGCTGAGCTTCCTGCTGCCGAACTTCATCGGCTTCCTGATCCTCACTCTGATCCCGGTGGGGCTGCTCTTCTACTACGCGTTCACCGAGTGGAACGTGTTCGGCGGCGCCACCTGGACCGGCCTGGACAACTTCCGGCAGATGGCCCGGGACACCACCTTCTGGACGGCGCTGCGCAACACCCTCTACTACGCGGCCTTCCACATCCCGCTCACCCTCGGCGTCTCGCTCGGGCTGGCGCTGCTGCTCAACCGCAAACTGCGGGGGGTGGCGTTCTTCCGTACGGTCGCGTTCTTCCCGTACATCACCTCGATCGTCGCCGTCGCCCAGATCTGGAACATGCTGTTCAGCCCGGGTTACGGCCCGGTCAACGAGCTGCTGCGCTGGGTCGGTGTGGACAACCCGCCCGGCTGGACCACCTCGGCCGACTGGTCCATGCCGGCCGTCATCCTGGTCGGGACGTGGCGTGACATGGGCTACTACATGCTGCTCTTCCTGGCCGGCCTGCAGACCATCCCGGGCCAGCTCTACGAGGCGGCCCGGGTCGACGGGGCGTCGGCATGGCAGCGGTTCCGGGCGGTCACCCTCCCCGGCCTGCGGCCCACCACCTTCTTCATCACCGTCCTGCTCACCATCGGCAGCTTCAAGGTCTTCGACCTGATCCTGGTGATGACCAACGGCGGTCCGGGGCAGTCGACGCTGGTGCTCGCCCAGTACATCTTCCGCAAGGGCTTCGAGGAGAACCAGTTCGGGTACGCGTCGGCGGTCTCGATCGTGCTCTTCGCGATCTGCCTCGTGGTGACGGTCGTCCAGTTCGTCGTCAACAAGCGCAGGAGCTCGTGATGACCACCGTCCTGGTTCCGGAGACCGCCACCCCGGCGGAGGTCCCCTCGGTCACCCGCCGTTCTTCCCGGCCTTGGCGCATTCTGGGGTACGCCGCACTCGGCGCCGCCGGAGTCGTCGTGCTGCTGCCGTTCTACTGGATGGTGCTGTCGTCGCTGAAGACCAACAACGAGGTCTTCACCATCCCGGTCCGGTGGATCACCACCGACCCGGTGTGGAGCAACTACGCCGACATCTGGTCGAAGTCGAACATGGGCGCCTGGCTCGGCAACACCGTCTTCCTGTCGGCCGTCGTCACCCTGCTCCAGGTCGCCACCGGCAGCTTCGCGGCGTACGGCTTCGCCAAGGTGCACTTCCCGGGACGCGACGTGCTGTTCCTCGCCTACATCGGCACCCTGGCCGTGCCGTGGCAGTCCTACATGGTCCCGCAGTTCGTGATGATGACGAAGCTGCAGCTCACCGACTCGCTCTGGTCGATCGTGGCGTTGCAGGCGTTCGGCGCGCTCGGCGTGTTCATGATGAAACAGTTCTACGAGACAGTGCCGGACGAGCTGCTCGACGCGGCCCGCATCGACGGGATGAGCGAGTACGGCATCTACCGCCGGATCATGCTGCCGCTGTCGGTGCCGGCCCTGGCCAGCCTCACCCTGATCACCGCGGTCACCACGTGGAACGACTACATGGGTCCGCTGATCTACCTGCGCAGCCCTGACCTGTGGACGATCCAGATCGGCCTCAAGTCGTTCATCAGCCAGTACAACGCCGAGTACGCGCTCATCATGACCGGATCGGTGCTGTCGGTGCTGCCGATCGTGGTGGTCTTCCTGCTCGGCCAGCGCTACTTCGTCGAGGGCATCGCGACCACGGGGCTCAAGGGATGAACGCCGGCCGGATCTTCGAGGCGGTGTACGTCGCGCTGCTGACGAACCTGCTGCTCGCCCTCGCCTGCGCGCCGCTCGTCCTGGTCGTGCTCACCACCGACCCGGGACGGACGTGGCCACTGCTCGTGCTGTTCGCGCCACTGGGCGGGCCGGCGCTCGTTGCGGTCTTCGCGGTGCTCCGGTCGTACGACGACGGTGTCCTGAAGGTCTTCTGGAACGCCTGGCGCGTCTCGGCGCGCCGCGCGCTGACCACCGGCACCCTCGCCACCGTCGCGCTGCTCGTCCTCGGTGTCGACGCGGTCTGGCTCGCCGGGCGCACCGCCGGCGCCGTGCTGCTGCCGGTGATCGCCGTCGTCATGACGCTGATCGTGATCACCACCGTGCTGACGCTGGCAGCGCTGGCCGAACGCCCGGACGCGCGGCTGCGCGACCTCGCCCGCGCCGGCGCCTACCTGGGGCTGCGCCGCTGGTACCTGAGCCTGTTCTCGCTGGTCGTGCTGGTGCTCTTCGAGGTGCTGCTGGCGGCCCGGCCGGCGATCGCGATCGGGGTGGCGGCCAGCCCGCTGCTCCACATCGTGTGGGCGAACAGCCGCTTCACCCTGACCACTACCGGAAGGACGACATGACGGCGATCGCCGACCAGACCGGAACCGCGGTGACCGCCGCCCTGCGCACCCTCGACGCCAACATCGCCGAGTTCGGTGAGCGCTACCCCGACGACACCACCGTCGACGACCGTTATCGGCCGCGGCCCGCGAACATCGGCTGGACCACCAGTTTCTGGCCCGGGATGCTGTGGCTCGCCTACGACCTGACCGGCGACGAGAACTACCGGACGGCGGCGTCCGCGCACGTCCGGTCGTTCGTCGACCGCGTCGATCAGGGCATCGACCTGGACACCCACGACCTGGGTTTCCTCTACACGCTGTCCTGCGTGACCGCGTGGCGGCGGACCCGGGACCCGGAGGCCAAGCGGGCCGCGCTGTCCGCCGCCGACCACCTGATGCGGCGGGTGCTGCCGTCCGCCGGGATCATCCAGGCCTGGGGTGACCTCGCCGACCCCCGGCAGCAGGGCCGCACCATCGTGGACAGCCTGATGAACACGCCGCTGCTCTTCTGGGCCAGCCGTACCAGCGGCGACCCCCGCTACGCGGCGGCGGCCCGGCGGCACACCGCCCAGCTGCGTGATCACATCCTGCGGCCGGACGACACGACATACCACACGTTCTACTGGGATCCGGTCACCGGTGAGCCGCTGCGCGGGGAGACCGAGCAGGGCAGCGCCGACGAGTCCTGCTGGGCGCGCGGCCAGGCGTGGGGCATCTACGGGTTCACCCTCAACCACCAGTACACCGGCGATCCGACACTGCTGCGCGCCGCGATCCGGTGCGCCGACTACTTCCTCGCCCACCTGCCGCCGGACGGGGTGGCGTACTGGGACCTGATCTTCACCTCGGACGCCTCCGGCGAGGAACGCGACAGCTCGGCCGCCGCCATCGCCGTCAACGGGCTGCTCGAACTCGCGGCGCTCGTGCCGTCGACGCTGGCCGACCACTATCGGGCGTCGGCCGGGCGGATCCTGCGCTCGCTCATCGACGGCTACTCCACACTCGACCGGCCCGACTCGAACGCGCTGCTGCTGCACGGCGTCTACGACAAACCCAAAGCCGTCGGCGTCGACGAGGGCACCCTGTGGGGGGACTACTTCTACCTGGAAGCCCTCGCCCGCGTCACCCGGCCCGGCTGGACCCACCCCTGGTAAGGAGCACCACTGATGGACTACAAGTACCACTGCTACATCCCGGCCGCGCCCGGACTCAACACGCTGCCGTTCAACCCCTGCTCGCTGCTCGACCTGCAACTGCTGACCCTGTCGCCCGGCGAGACCTGGACCGGAACCTCCGGCGACCGGGAGATCCTCGCCGTCATCCTCGGCGGCGCCGCGAACTTCACCGTCGGAGGGTCGAAGTTCGCGGCGGTCGGCGGACGGGCGGACGTGTTCAGCGGCAAGCCGCACTCGGTCTACATCCCCGCCGGATCCGACATCACGATCGAAGCGGTCGGCGCCGTCGAGATCGCCCTGCCCAGCGCGCCCAGCGACCTGGTCACCGAGCCGTACGTCATCGAGCCGTCCGAGGTGGCGTCCGGGCGCTGGGGCGGCGCCAACTTCGGCCGCAACTACCACCAGATCCTGACCGAGATCGCCCAGCCGTCGCTGCCCGCCCGGCGGCTCATCGTGGGCGAGACGTACACACCGTCCGGGAACTGGAGCACCTACCCGCCGCACCGGCACTCCAACGACAATCTGCCCGCCGAGGCCGCCCACGAGGAGATGTACTACTTCCGCGTCGCGCCCGAGGGCGGCTTCGGGATCTGCCGCCTCTACACCGACGAGGGCTACGAGGAGAACTTCACCGTCCGCGATCACGGCGTCCACATGATGCCC
This sequence comes from Actinoplanes philippinensis, assembly GCF_900113015.1. Lineage (GTDB taxonomy): Bacteria > Actinomycetota > Actinomycetes > Mycobacteriales > Micromonosporaceae > Actinoplanes > Actinoplanes philippinensis. Next base: position 21,463 of record NZ_FONV01000024.1, on the reverse strand, counting down.
GAGGGGTACCACACGGTGGTCAGCGCTCCCGGGTACACCACCTACTACCTGTGGTTCCTGGCCGGGACGCAGCGTACGCAGGGCGCCCACGAGGACACCACGCTCAGCTGGGTCGGCAGGACCGTGCCCACCCTGCGCGACCTGGGCCTCTGACCGTGATCCCGGTGCACTCCGTACGGCCCGGTCCGCCGGCCGTTGCTCCTTCCCGCCTTCCACCGGTCCGCGTCGCTCGTTCTGCGGGCCGTTCCGATCGTGGCGGCCTCGCGCGTCCGTGGGGGTTCCGGTGATCCTGGACAGCTTCCGCCTCGACGGGCGGGTGGCCCTGGTCACCGGCGGCAACCGTGGTCTCGGCCGGGCGTGCGCCGACGCCCTGGCCGAGGCCGGCGCCTCGGTGATCGCCGCCGGCAGCCGGGAACTGGACCTCGCCACCGCCGACCTCCACGCATACGTGTCCGAACTCGATCAGATCGACATCCTGGTCAACAACGCCGGGATCATCCGCCGCGCCCCGGCCGCCGAGGTCACCGCCGGCGACTGGAACGACGTCCTCACCGTCAACCTCGACGCCGCCTTCCGGCTCAGCCAGGCCGCCGGCCGCCGGATGATCGCCCAGGGCCACGGGAAGATCATCAACATCGCGTCGATGCTCTCCTTCCAGGGCGGCATCCGGGTGCCGGCCTACACCGCCAGCAAGCACGCCATCCTCGGCCTGACCAGGGCGCTCGCCAACGAGTGGGCGGGACTCGGGGTCAACGTCAACGCCATCGCCCCCGGATACATGGAGACCGACAACACCGCCGAACTCCGCGCCGACCCCACCCGGGCCCCGGCCATCACCGACCGCATCCCGGCCGGCCGCTGGGGAACCCCGGACGACCTCAAGGGCGCGGTCGTCTTCCTGGCCTCCGACGCGGCCCGCTACATCCACGGCACGGTTCTCCCGGTGGACGGGGGCTGGCTCGCACGCTGACCGTCTCCCCGGTGGCCCGTCTCCCGCGGCGTGCCACCGGGGCGGGTGGGGAATGATCCGAGACCTCGCACAGTTGCGTGACACGTCAACTACTTCGGGAGGGTTCGGCCATGACGACCATCGGCATTCTCGGCGCGGGGAAACTCGGCACCGTGCTGGCGCGGCTCGCGGTCGCGGCCGGATATCGCGTGCTCATCGCCGGGTCCGGTGATCCGGCGAAGATCCGGCTCATCGTCACGGTGCTCGCTCCCGGCGCGACGGCCGTCACCGCCGCCGAGGCCGTCGAGCAGGCCGATGTCGTCGTGCTGGCGCTGCCGCTCGGCAAGTACCGGACGATTCCGGCGGAGGCGTTGCGCGGCAAGCTTGTCATCGATGCCATGAACTACTGGTGGGAGGTCGACGGGATCCGTGACGACCTGCGGTCGGACACCAGCTCGCTGGTTCGTGACTCCCTGCCCGGGGCTCGTGTCGTCAAGGCGTTCAACCACATGGGCTATCACGTGCTCGAGGAGGAGGCCCGACCGGCCGGTGCGCCGGGGCGCAAGGCCAACGCCATCGCCGGTGACGATCCGGCCGACCTGGCCGAGGTCGCCGCTGTCGTCGACCGGCTCGGCTTCGACCCGGTCGTGGCCGGCGCGCTGGCCGAGGGGGTCCGGATGGAGCCGGGCACCGATCTGTTCGGCTCCAACAGCGACGCCGCCGAGGTCCGCGCCCTGCTCGACCGCTTCCCGGATCGCGTTTGACGCACCCCGCCGGCCACCGGATCCGAGCACCTGCCGGCTGCGCGGCTCCACCATGCGGGCGGAGCCGGACGAACGGCCGGAAGAGAAGCCGGATGACGGCGTCAGCGGGATCGGCGCCACCACGGGCGTCGGGGAGGTTCGGGGGGTACGTCGAAGAGGCCGGCGGTGGAGGAGGGGCGCTCGGCGCGATTCCACAGGACCGGGGTCCCGGCCACCGGTGGGAGGGAGAAATCCGGGGCGGTGGACTGGATCAGGCAGATGAGCTGTTCGTCGTCGGCCTGGGCGGCCCGTGAGCGGGCGGCGAAGACGTCGAGCATCGCGTGAGCCAGGTCGGGCAGTCGTTCGGCGAAGCGATCGAAGGAGGTTATCGCCAGGACCAGGCCGGTGGCGTCCGCCGGGAAGCCGTAGGCGTGAGCGGCCACTTCGCCGAGGCAGTCGTTGAAGGCGTCGAGGTTGTTGCCGTAGTGCGCCGGGAAGTCCAGGGCGCGGGCCAGGCCGGTGTGCATGTCCTGGGCCGTGTGCCACGTGCTCGCCTCCAGCGGGACCACGTGGTAACCGTCCATGCGCAGGGCGGTCGTCGTCTGCACCATCCCCGTCATGCGATGAAAGAGGATCACCGGGGAATCGGACAGCAGCTTGGCGCCCTCGACACGACGTGGATCCTGGTCACCGGTCGGCATAGGTGCCGATCGTAGTCGGCCCGGTCGGTGGTGACTCGCTCTCCGATGGTGCGGCGCGTTCGTCGGCTGGGTTCGTGCCGTGGGGCCGGGGGTGACGGTGAGCGGCGATCGGGTCGGGAGGGTGGCGGGCGGAGCGCGGCCCGGAGGTGGCGAGCCGATGACGGGGCCGGGCGAGAAGCAGCCCGGCCGCCGCGAACGGTGCGCGGCGGCCGGGCCGGGAAGCGGTCCGGCCACCGAGAGGGCGGTGGCCGGGCCGGAGGGTCAGCGGAGGACGGGTTCGGCCGGCTCCGAGTGGGACGGGTGGTGGACGACGTGGTGGGCGCGTTCGAGTGCGGCGCCCTCGACGTCGACGTTGGGGAGGATGCGGTCCAGCCAGCGGGGGATCCACCAGGCCGAGCGGCCCAGCAGGTGCATGACCGCCGGGATGAGCAGCATCCGGACCAGGAAGGCGTCGACCAGGACGCCGAAGGCCAGGCCGAAACCGAGGGAGCGGATCATCGCGGTGTTGGAGAAGATGAAGCCGCCGAACACCGAGATCATGATGATCGCCGCCGCGGTGACGACCGTGCGGCCGGCGTGGACGCCCTGCTGGACGGCCAGGCGGGCGGGGGCGCCGTGGGCGTACGCCTCGCGCATGCCGGACACCAGGAACAGCTGGTAGTCCATGGCCAGGCCGAACAGGATGCCGATCAGGATCGTCGGCAGGAAGCTCAGCACCGGGCCCGGGTCGTGGATGCCGAAGACGGCGCTCAGCCAGCCCCACTGGAAGATCGCGGTGATGCCGCCGAACGTGGCGAACAGGCTGAGGATGAACCCGAGCGTCGCGGTCACCGGCACCAGGATGGACCGGAAGACGAAGATCATGATGATCAGCGAGATGCCGATGACGAGCCCCAGGTAGAGCGGGAGCACGTTGTCGAGCTTCTCCGAGATGTCGATGTTGCCGCTCGCGGAACCGGCCACGCCGAGAGTGACGTCGCCGTTCAGCGGGTCGAGGCCGCGCAGGTCGTGGACGAGCTGCTCGGTCTCGGCGCTGGTCGGGCCGGACGACGGGATGATCTGGAAGCCCAGGGTGCGGCCGTCGGCGGAGGCGCCGATCGGGGCGACCGCCTCGACGTTGTTCTGGGAGAGCAGCACGTTGCCGATGCGGAGCTGCTCGGCCTGCTGGGCGTCGCCGGTGACCGGGGCGGGCAGGTCCGCCACGACGACCAGGGAGCCGTTGACGCCGGCGCCGAAACGTTCCTCGATCAGCTTGTACGCCTGGTACTGGGTGGACGACTGGTCCTCGGACGAGCCGTCCGGCAGGCCCAGCCGCATCGACATCGCCGGGATCGCGACCGCCACCAGGGCGACCAGCAGGGCCAGCACGGTGATCACGGCCCGCGGGGTGCCCATCGGCTTCACCGACGCGTTCGACACGGCGTGGGCCTTGCGGTTGAGGACCCGCTTGCCGATCAGCGACAGCAGGGCGGGCGTCAGGGTGACCGCGAGGAGCACGGCCACCGCGACACAGATCGCCGCAACGGTGCCCATCAGGCCCAGGAACGGGATGCCGGTCACGTTGAGGGCCAGCAGGGCGACCAGCACCGTGGACCCGGCGAACACCACCGCGTTGCCGGACGTGCCGTTGGCCAGGCCGATCGACTCGTGGAAGTCGATCCCGTCGAGTAGTTGCCGCCGATGCCGGTTGAGGATGAACAGGCTGTAGTCGATGCCGACGGCCAGGCCCAGCATGACACCCAGGACCGGGGTGATCGACAGCATCTCCACCACGCCGGAGAGCGCCAGCGACGCGGTCACGCCGATGCCGACGCCGGTCAGGGCGCTGAGGATGGGCAGGGCGGCGCCGATCAGCGTACGCAGCATGGCCAGCAGCGTGATCGCGGCGATGACCAGGCCGACGATCTCGCCGACGCCGATGATCTCGGGCAGGCCCTGGGTGATCTCGTTGGAGTACTCGGCCTCGACGCCACCGGGCAGGCCCGCGTTGACGTGGTCGACGACGCGCTCCTTGGTCTCCGGGGTGACGTCGAGCTGCGGCACGGTGAACCGGACCTGCGCGACAGCGGTGGAGCCGTCCACCGACACCTGCCGGATCGGCGACGACATGGCGAGCAGCCGCTGGCCGACGGACAGCTTCTCCGCCTGCGCCTCCAGCTCCTTGCGCTTCTCGATGATCAGCGCCTGCTGCTCGTCGATCTTCGCCTTGGTGGCCGCGTCCGCGCCGTCGCCGAGCAGCGCCTTGGCGCCGTCGATCTGCTGCTGGCCCTCGGCGAGCTTGGCGCGGCCGTCCTCGATCTGCTTCACGCCGTCGGCGACCTGGGCCCGCCGGTCGCTGATCTGCTGGGAGATCGCGAACGGGTCGGTGGTCGAGGCGACGCCCTCGAGCTTGCCGGTGGAGGCGAGCAGCGCGGAGATCGCCGTCTTCTGCGAGTCGGTCAGCGGGGTGTCGTCGGGGGTGTGGAAGACGATCTTGCCGTTGCCGCCGGCCGCGATGGGGAGCCGCTCGCCGAGGCGGTCGCTCACCTTCGCGGTCTCGGTGCCGGGAATGTCGACTACCGGGGACAGCTCGCCCCGCGCGACGAAGTAGCCGGTGACGGCGACGCCAAGGACCACCAGCCAGGCGGCCAGGACGACGCCGGCACGCCGGGCGCAGAAGCGGCCCAGGCGGTAGAGGAGCTCGGCCAATGTGGTTCGTTCCTTCTGGCTAGTAGCCCTTGCGGACTGTTTCGATCATGCGTTCGAGCAGGCTGTGCCACAGCTCGCGGGACCGCTCGTCGAGCTGCGTGGCGGTCACCGCGATCCAGTGGGTGGCGACCGCGACGGTGCCGTTCATCAGTGAGCTGACCAGGATCGCGGCGTCCAGGGGGTCGGCTTCGGGATATTTCCGGGCCAGCTCCAGGGCCATCTCCTCGCAGGTGCGGGCGACGGTGGCGTGGAAGATCTGGGCGGCCTGCGGGTTGCCCGGGGCGAAACCGCCCAGGGCACGCCAGAGGTACGCCACGATGCCCGGCACGTCGGTGACCCGCAGGGCCCCGGCGACGTCGGTGAACATCGACTCCCGCTCGCCGGAGGTGACGGTGGTGCGAAACCCGTCGATCACCACGTGCAGCATCTCGGTGCACACGGTGGTGACGACGTCGTCGATCGACGCGAAATGGTTGAAGACGGTGCGCCGGGAGACGTCGGCACGCTCGGCGAGCTGGTCGACGCTGAACCGGCCGCCCTCGGCGATCAGAGCGCCGGCCGCGTCGAGGATGGCGCGCCGATGACGGGCCTTGAGGGCCGACCGTCGATCGATGGTCACCCTCCTACACTAAGTGCATCGTTGCACTACGTGCAAAGCGGCCCCCCGTCGACGTTCCGACGGGGGGCCGCTTCTTTCCGAGGAGGATCAGAGTCTCTGCGTCTCGGTCGTGTCGGCGTGCAGCTCAGCGGTGGTCTTCGTGACGAACTTGCCGGTGCTCGCGCTGCGGTTGACCTCGCGGTCACCCCGATCGGAGTCACCACCCACCTTCTCGGTGGTCGTGGTGCGCGGGTTCCGCTCCGCGGTGCTCTCCTTGACGAACCGCCCGCTGCGAGCGCTGCGGTTGACCTCGTGCTCGTTGCCGGCCATCGGGGGGCCTCCTCGTCCGGTGTGACTGCCGTTGCACCCTTCTCTCTGCCCGGTTCCGCGGCCGGGAAACTACCGTTGCTGATGTGATCACCGTGGTCGACGCGTGTGTCCGCGACGGCGCGGGCGGCAGCCCCACCCTCGTCGCCGACGACGAGGACGGCGATCGCTGCGCGATCGTCCGATCGAGCGGCGCGTCGCACGGCGCTTTCCTCGATCTCCCGGTCGTTCGTTTTTTCACGGGTACGGCCGAACTGCGCAACTGCGGACACGGGACTCTCGCCGCCCACGCGGTCCTGCTGTCCCGCAGCGGCCGGCCCCGGCAGCGGCTCACCCAGCACACCGGCGGCCGCGCCTACGAGGTGACCGCCGCGCGCCGGCCCGGCGGCGGGATCGCCGTGTGGTTCGACCAGGGGCCGGTCACGATCGAGCCGCCACCCGCCGGCCTCGGCCAGATCCTCGGCGCCCTCGGCATCGGCGATCCGGGCGGGATCGTGGTCGCGTCGCCCGGCGCCCCGCGGCTGCTGATCCCGGTCGCCGACCCGGCGGCCCTGGCCCCCGACTTCCCCCGGCTCGCCCGGGCCTGCCGTGACCTGGGGCTGCTGGGCTGTCTCGTCTACCGCCTGGACGGCCCGGTCGCGTGGGCCCGGCTGTTCGCGCCGGCGATCGGGGTCGACGAGGACGTGGCCAACGCCAACAGCTCCGGATGTCTCGCCGCCCACCTCGGCAGGCGGGTCGAGGTGTGGCAGGGCGACGCGCTGGGGCGGCCGTCGGCGGTGTGGGCGGACACCGACGGCCGTACGACCCGCGTGGGCGGGGTCGTCAGACTGCGCTGAGAGCCTGGTCCAGGTCGGTGATCAGGTCGTCGGGATGCTCGATGCCGACGGCTATCCGGATGGTGCCGGGGCCGATCGACGCGGCCCGCAACGCGTCGGCGTCCAGCTGGCGGTGCGAGCTCGACGCCGGGTGCAGGATCAGGGTCTGCGTGCCGCCCAGCGACGGCGCGAGCTTGATCACCCGTACCCCCTTCTGGAATCGCAGACCCGCCTCGTGACCGCCGGCCAGGTCGAAGCAGAACGGCGCGGCGAAGCCGCCGACGAACGCCGAGGCGATCGCGTGACTCGGATGATCCGGGGAGCCGGTCCACAGCACCCGCTCGACCGCCGGATGCCCGGCCAGGAACCCGGCCACCCGCGCCACGTTGCCTTTGTGCCGGTCGATGCGCAGCGGCAGGGTCTGCAGGCCACGCAGGGTCAGCCAGGCCGCGAACGGATCCGGCACGGCGCCGAACTCGACCGCCTCGGCCCACACCTCCCGGTGGAGCGCGTCGTCGGCGAAGACCGCGATCCCGCCGGTCACGTCGCTGTGCCCGCCCAGGAACTTCGTCACCGAGTGCAGCACCACGTCGGCGCCGTGCTCGATCGGGCGGCACAGCAGCGGCGTCGCGAACGTGTTGTCGACGACCGTCGTGACCCCGGCCCGCCGGGCGATCGGCGCGAGCGCGGGCAGGTCGCTGACGTGGCCGGTCGGGTTCGCCACGGTCTCCAGATAGAGGATCCGGGTGCGTTCGGTGAGCGCGTCGCGTACCTCCTCGGGATCGTGCCCGGACACGAAGGTCACCGTGAGGTTCATGCGGTCGGCGAGTTTGCGCAGCGCGGCATGCGTGCCGCCGTAGAGGGTGTGCTGCGCGATCACGTGATCGCCGGCCCGGAGCAGGCTGTGCAGCAGCAGCGAGACGGCGCCCATGCCGGAGCCGGTGGCGATCGCGGCCGTGCCGCCCTCCAGCTCGGCGACGGTCTCCTCGAGGGCGCGGACCGTCGGGTTGGCGAAACGGGAGTAGACGAACGGGCCGTCCGGCCGGTTGAGGCCGTCGGCCAGCGGATCCGGGTCGTCGAAGGCGAACGACGACGTCTGGTAGAGCGGCACGCTCAGCGGCGTGCTGTCCGGAACCGGGACACGGAGGTGAACGACGCGGGTGTCGGCATGCATACCCCGATCCTGTCCCCGGGGCGGTGCGGGGGACAGGGCCAATGCCGCCGTCGCGGCCCGCCTGCCCGAGTCCCCCGATGACTCCGCTCTCGTCATATGTAGTTGGACTACGTATAGTCGAGTGCATGCGGGAGACGACCTACTTCATCCTCGCGGCCCTGCAAGACGGGCCGCTCCACGGGTATGCGATCATCCAACGGGCGTCGGCCCTGTCCAGCGGGCGGATCCAGCTGGCCACCGGCACCCTCTACACCGCACTCGAGCGCCTCGCCACCGCCGGCCACATCCGCGTCGTCGACGAGCAGATCGTCAACGGCCGGGCCCGCCGGTCCTACGAGCTGACCCCCGAGGGCGGCGCCGCCCTCCAGGAGCACGCCGAGCAGCTGGCCGCCGCCGCCCGCGTCGTCACCGAGCGCCGCGTGACCCGGGCGGCGGTGAGCCCCGCATGACCACCGATCACACCACCGCGGTGGAGCGCCGCTACGCCCGGCTCGTCAACCTCTACCCGGCGCACTACCCGCGTGACGAGATCCTCGACACCGTCCTGCAGAGCACCGCCCGGTTCACCGCGCGCGAGGCGTTCTCCCTGCTCACCGGTGCCTTCCGGGCCCGGACGGGCGCCGACGTGCACCGCGGTCCCGCCGAGTTCCTGCAGTCCGCGACCCGCCTCGCCGCGCTGGCGCTGCTCGTCCAGGCGGCCGCCGGCGACGTGCTGCGGGCGCTGCCCCTCGACCTCACGGCGATCCTCCAGAGCGCCGACGGCATCGTCCAATATGCGACGGCCGGCCTGCTCGCGCTGATCCTGCACGTCACCGCGATCGTCACGCTGACCCGCGGGGCGTACCGGGTGGCCGCGGCCGCCGCCGTCCTCGGCCTGGTCGCGTCGATCCTCTCCGCGTCCCGCTTCGGCGGTCCCTGGATGCAGGCCGGCTTCGGGGCCGCCCCACTCGCGGCGCTGCTCGCCGGCGTCCTGGCATGCACCCGCCGGCGCGAGCGCTCCGCACCACTGTGGTGGCTCCTCGCCGTCCCGCCCGCCGTCATCCTGCTCCCGACCGGCTCCGGCACGGTTCTCAGCCCCGCGCTGTTCATCGAGAGCCAGGCCTTCCTGGCGCTGACGGCCGTCGCCGTCGCCTGGTCCCTGCTGGACGCGCGGGTGCCCGTCGCGGTCGCCGCCCTCGGCATCTGCAACCTGATCACGATCATGCAGGTCGTGCTGCTCAACGGCATCGTCGGGGACGCCCCGGTCGCCGCCCAGGTCGCGGTGTCCGCGGCGCCGACCCTGGTCCTGCTGATCGCCGCGACGGTCAGCAGGCGACGCTCACCGATCTGAACCACGAGGGGGTACGGGACTGGTCGCGCCACAACCGCAGCACGGCGAGTCCCGTACCTGCCGCGCGACGCCCGGGCCCATCCGGCCCCAAGGCGTCTCACGGGTGTGTCCCGGGGTCACGCCCTGGTCAGCGACGCGGTCGCGATGTTGAGGGGCTCACCCAGGTCCTGCCACACCATCTCCATCCGCCCCTCGCCGCCGATACGAAGGGTCACCTCGGCCGCGTCGACACAGGTCCCCCGAGGATTCGACCCGGTCTTCTGCCGCAGGTGGATCTCCCCCTCGGTGGGCCACGGCTCGATGACCGTCAGGGTGCCGTCGCAGCTCAGCGACGTGTCGAACCCGCCGGTCCGCGACGACGCGGTGAACGTGATCGTCACCCGCCACGACTCGACCACCCCGATCGGCTGCTTCGCCGTGCCCGACCACGCACCGAGAAACGCCGCCGGAATCGCATCCCGTGGCCCGGACGGCGACGGCGACGGCGACGGCGACATCGCATCGCCGTCCACGATCGGCGCTGAGGACCGGTCCCACTCACGCCACGCCGTCCGGACGATCGCCCACGCGGCGATGACAGTGCTGACGACCAGCACCACCGTCCAGAACCCCTGCCACGGAAACGGCCGCCCACCTCTCTCCGCAGCGGGGTCGAGCCATCCCGCCGGATTCCCGGTGTGCCCAGCCGCCGGGCGCACCGGCGGCGGGTGTCCCGGGGCGACCACACCCTCGCCGCCCGGCCGTTGAGCGGGCGGCCGTCGACCCCCTCCGGCAGGGGGTCCGTCGGTCCGCGGCACTGTCGACGCCGGTTCGTCGCGCGGCGGCGTTGCGACGGCCGGCCCGGCGATCGGTGGCTCGGCCGACCGCGGATCGCTGTCCGGCATGGTGCCCGCCGGACGGGCGCGCGACGATGCGGGAACCACAGCGGCCGGGTCGGAGACCGCCGGTGCTGGTGTCACCGGAGCCGGTGACAGCTCATGACGGCCATCCGCATCGCCCGTCGCCGTGGGCTCCCCGGTCAGGAGCCGTTCGCCTTCTGGGACGGTGGCGCTGAGTGGTCGTTCGCGTTCCGAGATGGTGGCCGTCTGCGGGTGTTCCTCGTCCGGGGCGGCGGCGGTGGGCCGCGGTTGTTCCCGGTCCGGGACGGTGACGGTTTGCGGGTGTCTGCCATCCGGGACGGTGACGGTTTGCGGGTGTCTGCCATCCGGGACGGTGACGGTTTGCGGGTGTCTGCCATCCGGGACGGTGGCGGTCTGCGGGTTTCTGCTGTCCGGGACGGTGGCGGTTTTCGGGGGTCTGCTGTCCGGGACGGTGGCGGGCTCGGGCCGTTCGCCGTCGGGGACCGTGGCCGGGTGTGGTCGGCTGTCGTCCGGGGTGGTCGGTGGCTGGTCGCCGTCCGGGACGGCGGTGGGCTGCAGTTGTCCGCCGTCTCGGCGAGTGGCTTCGGTGCGGCGGACGGCGCCGGTTCGCGAGGGCTCGTCGTGGGCTCGGACGACGGCGGTCAGCAGAGTGTGCGCCTGGTCGGCGGTGAGCCGGCCGGCCGGATCCTTGGCGAGCAGACCCGCGATGACCGGCCACAGGGCGCTCGCCTCGGCGGGTGGTTCGGGACTGCGGTGCAGGATGGCGGCGAGCGTTCCGGGAAGGTCCTCACCCGGGAACGGCGATCGACCGGTCACCGCGATGTAGAGAGTGACGCCGAGAGACCACAGATCGGTCGCCGCGGTCGCCGGCTGCCCGTTGAACCGTTCCGGCGCGAGGAACGCCGGCGAACCGACCATCTGCCCGGTCGAGGTGATCGAGGTGGCGTCGTCGATCGCGGCGATGCCGAAGTCGGTCAGCACGACCCGGTCGGTGCCGAGCAGGATGTTGGCGGGTTTGACGTCCCGGTGCAGCACGCCCTGCCGATGGGCGGCACGGAGCGCGTCGACGACCTGCAGTCCGATGTCGGCGGCCCGTTGCTCGGTCAGGGTCCCCTGCACACGGACCGCCGCCGCGAGTGAGGGGCCGTCGACGAGTTCCATGACGATCCACGGCCGCCCGCCCTCGGTGACGACATCGTGGATCGTCACGATGCCCCGATGCCGGAGGCGGGCAGCGGCCCGCGCCTCCCGGAACGCACGCCGGACCATCGGATCCCCCGGATCGGCGGGTCCGCCGCCGTCCTCGGGGAGATGGATCTCTTTGAGTGCGACATCCCGCCCGAGCAGGGTGTCGTGGGCCTCCCAGACGGCGCCCATCCCGCCGCGGCCCAGCCATCCCGACAGCCGGTACCGGCCACCCACCACGCGCGCCGAACCCCCGAACATGCCGCGAAATCTACCGCCGGCGATCAACCGCCGTAACCGTCCCACCGGCCGATCCCGTTTCCTCCCGGCCAAGAGCAGAGGGTGGGGAAGGTGCCGCGCGAGGCGTAGGCGAGGGGGTGGTGCGAGCGGCCGGCGGGAAGGAATGGGGGCACGGCGAAATGCCCGATGCGGACGCCGAGGGCGGACGGGTGAAGTCCGGGGCATGAGGTGGTGAGGGGTGGGTAGCCAGCGGACGCCGGAATGGGGTGGAGGTCGAGGATGCGGCGGTTCGGGGTGCTGGTGGTGGGGCTTCTCCTGGCGGTGACGACGGCGGGCTGTGGATGGCCGAAGGACGCCGGCGGCACGCTCGCCGACGTGCGGGGCGGGGTGCTGCGGGTCGGGGTCACCGAGAATCCGCCGTGGGTACGGCTGGAGGGCGAGCCGTCCGGGGCCGAGGTCGAGCTGGTGCGGCGGCTCGCCGGTCGTCTGGGCGCGACCGTCGAGTGGCATCCCGGGTCCGAGTCGTCGCTGATGGCCGCGCTCCGCGATCGGGTCCTGGACGTGGTCGTGGGTGGGCTGGACGCGAACGTGCCCTGGATCGAGCAGGCGGCGCTGACCCGGCCGTACGTCACCACGCGCACCCTGGTGGCCGTGCCCGAGGGCGGCGGCGCCGTGCCGGAGGACCTGGCCGGGGTACGGGTGGCGGTGCAGGCGGGCACCGCTGAGGTCGCCGCGCTGGCCGCCGAGAAGGCGGAGGTGGTGACCGTGCCGGAGGTGACCGGCGCCGAGGGCATGCCCGTGGTGGTCGGCGACTGGCGGCTGGGCGAGCTGCACCTGACCGGGACCGGGGTCGAACTGGCCGCCCACGAGCACGTGTGGGCTCTGCCTCCGGGGGAGAACGGCTGGCAGGTCGAGGTGGAACGGTTCCTCGCCGAGCAGGGTGACGACGCCGTCGAGGAGCTGCTGGTGGCCGCGGAGCGTGCCCGGTGAGGGTGTACGGCCGGTTCGAGCTGCCCCCGGACAAGGCGGAGCTGCACCGGCGGGCCGTACGCCTGGAATGGTGGACGATCGTCTTCTTCCTGGTGGCGATTTTGCTGCTCGCGGTCACGCTGGGCCAGTCGCAGGCGATGAAGGCGGCCTGGATCGAGGACATGCTGGGCCTGGTGCCGCCGGCCGCGTTCCTGGTGGCGGCCCGGTTCCGCAACAGGCGGCCGACGGAGCGTTTCCCGTACGCCTACCACCGCAGTGTCAGTGTCGCGTTCCTGGCGGGCTCGGTGGCGCTGCTGTCGCTCGGCGGCTATGTCGTCTACGACTCGGTGATGCGCCTGATCGCGAAGGAGCGCCCGCCGATCGGGCTGGTGGAGCTGTTCGGGCAGCGGTTCTGGCTGGGCTGGCTGATGATCGTCGTGCTGCTGGCCACGATGGTCCCGGCGATCCTGCTGGGCCGGGTGAAGCAGCGGATCGCCCGTGAGCTGCACGACAAGGTGTTGTTCGCGGACGCCGAGATGAACCGGGCGGACTGGCTGACGGCCGGCGCCGCGGTGCTGGGCATCCTGGGGATCGGTGCGGGCCTGTGGTGGGCGGACGCGGTCGCGGCGCTGATCATCGGCGCCGACATCGTCCGCGACGGGGTACGCACGACACGCGCGGCCGTGGCCGACCTGATGGACGAGGCGCCGTCGCTGGTGGACGGCAGCGGCCCGCACCCGTTGCCGCGTGAGCTGCTGGCCGCCGTGCTGGACCACGACTGGGTGGCGGACGCGTGGCTGCGGCTGCGCGAGGAAGGTCACGTGTTCGTGGGTGAGCTGCTGGTGGTTCCGGTGGCGGACACGGACCGGCTGACCGAGCGGGTGGAGGAGCTGGAGCGGTTCGCCCGCGCCTTCAACTGGCGGGTGCACGACCTGGTGGTGGCGCCGGTGACCGCGATCGAGACCGCGGATGGCGCTCGGCCGCCGACCCCGGACGTCATGACTCGCCGGCCGTGACGTCCGGAGCGGGCACGAAGGTGGGTCAGCGGAGCAGGGCCAGGTTCTGGATGGCGGCCAGGCCGTAGAGGGCGGTCGTGTTGGTGTCCACCCAGGAGGCCTCGTCGACCGGGTTGAGGACTTCCGGGCCGGTCAGCGGGACGGTTCGCCACGGTGAGGCGTCGGTGTAGCCGTCGGTTCCGGTGAACTCCGTCCACGCGCGGGCCGCCAGTGCGGCGTCGCCCAGGCGGGACGCGGCGTAGGCGGTCAGGCGGGAGTGGCCCTGTTTGAGGATCAGGTTGCCGAAGTCGGCGCCGGTCTCGGCGGCCTGTTCGGCGCGGGTCGCGTTGAACAGGCGGCAGTACTGCAGCCACGCCGCCTCGAACGCCGGCATGTCGATCAGGGCGATCAGCTCGGCGCAGATCTCCACCTGGCCGAACATGGCGCTCAGGTGCGACACGCTGACGGTCTTCGCGGCGACCGCGAACTCGCCGGTGTCGAGGTCGTAGAGGCCGCTGCCGGTGACGAAGCCGTTCGGCATCCGGCCGATGGTCCGCATGGTGGCGAGCAGCTTCTTCTCGGCGATCGCGGCTTTCGGGCCGCGGCGTTCCCATTCGGTCAGCCAGGCCGCGGCGAGCCCGCTCCAGTCGGTGCCGAGCCCGATCGACAGGGCGTGCGGGTCGGGCGTGTACGGCTCGGTGCGGATCTTGCGGAGCGGGTCGAGGGCCAGGAACGTACGGTCGGAGTCGACGAGCTCGTGCATCAGGTCGCCGACCCGCTCGTCGGCGGTGAGGAAGTAGAAGATGCGCCGGTAGACGGCGGTGCTGATGCGCTGCTGCTTGGCGCTGTCGGCCCAGTGCTGCACGCCGTGGCGGGTGCCGAGCCCGGCCCATCTGCCCAGGTGGTAGACGTCGACCTCGCCGGTGTGCCGGGTCATCGCCTCGGCGAAGCGGAAGATGTCGGCCCGCCCGGACCGCAGGTAGGCGAACCACAGCCACAGGTCCGGCGACAGTTCGGAGTTGTCCCACGCGTAGCCGCCGACGTCGTAACGCCACACGTGCCGGTCCACGTCGGGCGTGTGCATCACGTCGCCGTAGTTCCAGAAGCCGTACCAGTGCCGGGATTCGACCTGGTCACGGTAGTAGTCGAAGAGGAAGTCGAGCCGGTCCTCGATCTTGGCGCGGTCCGGCGTGGACCGGTCGACGGGGGCGAACAACCCCCCGAACGCTCCGGCGGCGGCGAGGTGGGCGGGCGGCGCGACGATCTGCGGTGGATTCTTGATCGTACGGGCCAGAGCAGCCGTCTCCACGGAAGAGGGAGTCGCCCCGAGCGCGAAGAAGCTGAGCTCCGTGGTCCGCGCGATGCCGTACGGCGTACCGAATCCGGGCTCGTAGTCCTCGTAGGTGATGTTGAGTCCTTCGAGCTGCTCGGGATAGGTGTCCTGGCCGAGCCCGTCGTGGTAGAAGCGGGTGTCCATCGGCCCCGCCTCGGGCGACCACATCCAGATGGTGGCCCGGGCCTCGGCGGTGTCCGCGCCCCGGATGTCGAGCTGGGCGGGATACCGCTGCCAGAAGTCGCGCATCCCGAGGCCGAGCCCGCCGCTGACCCCGCCGACGTAGGCGAACCCGCCGGCCCGCCGCCCCGAGTCCACATCGATCCACCCGTGCCCGGCCTTGGTGCGCTTGCGGATCGTGTACCCCTGGGAGCTGAGCTGCGCGAGCGTGTAGTCACCCCAGGTCGGGATGAGCGGCAGCCGGGTGGTGACCCGCTGGTCCCAGGTGGCCGGGTCGGGCAGCTTCTGGCCGGCGAGCTGCGCGGTGCGTACCGCCGCTCCGGGGTCCCGCCGCAGGCCGGTGATGCCTTTGACCGCCTCGCGCAGCAGCCCGTCGCCGTCGCCGGAGATCCGGATGTGCCGGTCGTAGGTCTCGTCGCGCATCGGCACCCCGACCCGCACGCCGAGCCCGGCCACGAACTCCCTCTGCCCGTCGGAGTCGAACAGGAACGTGTGCACCATCCGCACGTGCTGCGCGCCCGCGTACAGGTAGAGCCGCACGATGAAGGGCAGCCACGACCGCCCGCGCCGCCGATGGTCGCCCTCGATCCGGACGACCGCCCGGACCGGCCCGCGCTGCTCGACGGTGACCCGCCGGATGTTGCCGACCAGGCGCTCCCGTGACGTACGGCGCTCGTCCTCGTCGTCGGCCGTGGTCTGCCGCAGGCTCACCAGCTCCAGGTTCTGCGCCACGCGAACGCCGCCCCGGGTGATCGATTTGATCAGCGACGACCCGCGGCGGCCGATCACCACGTCGATCACGCCGGTGCCGACGGTGATCGTGTCGTGTTTCTCGGCGACGGTGACGGCAGTGGCGATCGGCGCGCCGGCCGACCGGGAGAGCGTGTACGACGCGGACAGCGGCGCGTTCGCGGGCAGCGCGTGCGCGCTCCACTTGAGCGACCCGTCCGGCCAGTAGCCGATCGGCCAGCTCTGCACCGGCACGGCGGCGCCCTCGGCGCTGGTCAGCGCGAACGGCGAGTCGGCCGGGACAGCGCCCTGCGGCCACGGCACACCCCAGGTGCTGCCGACGTTGGCGCCGGGCGTGTCCTCGAGCCATGTCAGCGCCACGGTGTCCGGCGCCGGATAGGACGCCTTCCTCAACGGCGCCGGCGCGGCCACGGCGGGGGAGCCGGGGACCGCGGCCAGCAGGGGAGTGGCGGCGACGCCGCGGACGAAATTGCGGCGGGAGAACTCCTGCATGGGGATCAACCTTTGAGTCCGGAGGTGGCGAAACCTTCGACCAGCAGCCGCTGGAACGCGGCGAAGAACAGCAGGATCGGCACGATGGCCAGCGCCGACAGCGCCAGCATCGGCCCGAACGCGTTGTAGTCGGTGGTGTCGATGAACAGGCGCAGCGCGAGGGGGAGCGTCAGGCGTTCCGGCGACGACAGGTAGATGAGCTGGGTGAAGAAGTCGTTCCAGGTCCAGATGAACGTGAAGATCGCGGTGGTGACCAGGGCCGGCCGGACCAGCGGCAGCACGATCGAGGCGAAGATCCGGATCGAGCCGCACCCGTCGAGCCGGGCCGCCTCGTCCAGCTCCCGCGGGATGGTCCGCATGAACTGGACCATCAGGAAGATGAAGAACGCGTCGGTGGCCAGCAGTTTCGGCAGGATCAGCGGCCAGAACGTGTCGACCATCCCGAGCTTGGTGAACAGCGAGTACTGCGGGATGGTGATGATGTGCACCGGCAGCATGATGGTGGCCAGCGTGAAGGCGAACAGCGGCCCGCGCATCCGGAACCGCAGCCGCGCGAAGGCGTAGGCGGCCAGCGAGCAGCTCGCGATGTTCGCCAGCGCGCACGCCCCGGCCACGATCGTCGAGTTGACGAAGAACGTCCACGCCGGCACCCCGGCCAGGTCGTCACCGAGCGCGACGTAGTTGTCCAGGAGGTATTCGCGGGGCAGCAGCGCGAGGCTCTGCACGATCTCCGAACCCGACTTGAACGACGCCAGGAACAGCCAGGCGATCGGGTAGAGCAGCGGGATCAGCAGCAGGATCACGACGGCGTGCCGGCCGGTCACCCGCAGCCGCCCGGTCACGACTCGTCCCCGGAGTAGAAGACCCAGCCCTTGGCGGTACGGAACAGGAGCGCCGTGATCACGGCGATGACCACGAGCAGGAACCACGACATGGCGGAGGCGTAGCCCATCTTGAACTCGACGAAGCCCTTCTCGTACAGATAAAGGGTGTAGAAGAGGGTGGAATCGCTCGGGCCACCGGTGCCGTTGCTGACCACGTAGGCGCCGGTGAAGACCTGGAAGGCCCGGATCGTGTCGAGCACCAGGTTGAAGAAGATGACCGGCGACAGCATCGGGACGGTGATCCTCAGAAACGACCTCCACGGCCCGGCCCCGTCGACCGCCGCCGCGTCGTAGTACTCCTGCGGGATCTGCTGCAGCCCGGCCAGGAAGATCACCATCGGCGCGCCGAACTGCCACACCGCGAGCAGCACCAGCGCCAGCAGCGCCCGGTCCGGGTCGCCGATCCAGTCGTGGAAGATGACCCGCCAGACCAGGGCCACGCTGACGCTCGCGCCGAGCAGCGACGGCGCGTAGAACGCCGACCGGTAGAAGCCCTGCGCCCGGCTCCTGCGGTGGATCAGCAGGGCGACACCGAGGGCGGCCGCCAGTTGTACGGGCACCGAGATCAGCACGAACTTGGAGGTGGCCCGGACCGCGTTCCAGAAGTGCGGGTCGACCGTGAGCATCCGTACGTAGTTGTCCAGCCCCACCCAGCGTGGGGCGGTGAACAGGTCGTACTCGGTGAACGACAGGTACAGCAGCCACAGCATCGGGCCGAGGGTGAGCAGCAGCGCCCCGGCGACCCACGGGGTGAGGAAGAGATAGGCGATCGACGGGCGTTCGCCGTACCTCCTTCTTTTCGCAGGTGGCGCCGCAGCCGCAGAACGTGGCCGATCGAGCACGGTGGTCATGCGCCGAGGGCCTGCTGGATCTCGCTCATCAGGCGCGGCGCGGCCGCCTCCGGGGTGGCCTTGCCGTGCATCACGTCGTCGTAGATCCGCTGGAACTGGGTCTTCACCACGCCGGCGCCCTTGGGCGGCGGGGGCGGGGCGGGCAGCAGCTGCGGCGATACCTTGGCCTCGTAGTCGGCGACCATCTTCCACTCGTCGGTCAGCTTCGCCGCCAGGGTCTCCCGGATCTTGAGGTTGGGCGGGAGCCCACGGGCCATGCCGAGGATGGCGCCGGCCTCCGGGTCGTTGATGAAGAAGTCGGCGAACCTGAGCGCGACGTCCTTGTTCTTCGTGCGCTGAGCGACGCTGAGCATCATCGGCGGCTGGGTGAACTGGCCGATCCCGGTGCCCGCGGTGGGGAACGGGGTGAGCGCGAACGGGCTGCCGTACGTCTCCCAGGAGGTCATGCCGACCGTGCTGTCCGGGCAGAACTCGGCCGTCGACTCCTTGCGCGGGAACGGGGTGAGCGTGGTGTTCGCGGTGATCTCCGGCGGGGTGATCGCCTTCGCCTCCCGGAACCGCACGCCCAGCTTCCACCACGCGATCACCTCGGCCTCGGTGTAGCCGAGCTTGCCGTCCGCGGTGTAGAGGTCTCTGCCCTGCTGGCGCAGCCAGTCGCCGAACCAGTCCTCGATGCCGAACGGGTCGCTCAGGCCGCTCACCTTCGGCCCCAGCTTCGCGGACACGGCGGCCGCCGACTCGCGCAGGTCGTCCCAGGTCCAGCCGTCGGCGGGCAGCTTCGCCCCGGCCTCCTCCCACCGCTTGGCGTCGTACTGCAGCACGTGGGTGGTCTGGCCCATCGGCAGGCCGTACGTCTTGTCGCCGATGTTGCCGGCCGGGAACAGCTTCTTCTCCAGGTCGGCGGTCTGCACCTGGGTGCCGAGGTGCGGGGTGAGGTCGAGCAGGGTGTTGCGTTCGGCGTACTCACGCAGGTAGCGGTCGCCCATCTGGAGCACGTCGGGGGCGTTGCCGCCGCTCATCTCGGTGGCGAGCTTCTGGAAGTACGGGTCGTAGGCGGCGTAGGTGGTCTTCACCTCGACGCCCGGGTTCTTGCCGACGAACAGGTCGACGACCTGCTGGGTGAGTTTGGCCCGCTCCTCGCTGCCCCACCAGGCGAACCGCAGCGTGGTCTTGCCGCCGCTGCCCGAGTCGCTGCTGCACGCGGTCGTGGTGAGCCCGGCGCCGGCCAGGGCGAGGCCGGTGCGCAGGAGGGTGCGCCTGCTGACCGTCATGGGAATCCTCCCCGTGTAACGTTTCATCTGCATGCGAGAAAAGGCCCCCGAGCTGCGAGGGTTAAGATCGAATTATCGAACTGCTTCGATTGAATGACGGCAGCTTTGCATGCAGATCAATGGCACGTCAACGCCCTCTAGGCATAGATAGGAACCTTTATAATGACGCGTGAGGGCGGGCCGCCCGCAACTTAGCGGAAACCTTGACAGGTTCCAAGTGATCGCTAACATCCGGATGGCCCGTCCGACCCTCATCGGGCCACGGCGCTCACCGAGGCGCCGGTCGGACCGCGGTGCTGCACCGTCCGGCGGAGAGTGCCGTCCCCACCGGCCCGGACGGCTGCCGGTGGTCCGTCGTCGAGGACCCGGCCGCCCCGTTCCGGGTACGAGGTCAGGGGCTGGGCCATCCGCCGTCCTGCGCGACCCACTCGGTGACCAGCGCGAGCACGTCCGGCGTGATCCGCGGCGCGGAGTTCGCGGTGATGCCGAGCGTGGCCGGGGTGCCGCCGGTGCCGTACGCGTGCACGCCCACCGCCAGAGGCCGGGTGGTGTCGTCGTTCTCGTAGATCCACACCGGCGCGCCGCTCTGCCCGCCGAACGTGTCCACCTCGTAGAACAGCCGGCGCTCACTGACCTGCACGATCCGGTTGTTGCCGTGGAACTGCGCGGTCCCGTTGCCCCGGTCGCCCGGGTAGCCGGAGATGTTGACCTGGAAACCCTCCAGTTGCTCGGCCGGGCGCACCCCGATCGGGAACCAGCCGACCGTCTCGCCGATCGGCTCGGCCAGGTGGATGCAGCCGATGTCGTAGTCCGCGTCCTCGTTGCTCTGCCAGCGGTCCACCGAGGAGAAGCTGGTGCTGGTGACCCGGCCGAACGGCTCCGACTCGGCGGCCGGTCCGGACCCGTTGCGGCCCGGGATGACGTCGATCGTGGCCGCCCAGCCGCCGAAGAACGAGGTGCTGAAGACACAGTGGCCGGCGGTCAGCACGGTCCGCGGGCCGACCAGCCAGCCGGTGCCGATCGCGCCGGACCCGCTCGGCCCGCGCATCTGTAGCGAGCAGATCATCCGCCACGGGGACAGGTCGGTGTCGACGATCCGGACCCGCTCGTCCCGGCCGATGATCGACTCGAACGGCGGCAGGAGCGGGCCGCTGCGCCCCTTCACGCTCAGGAACCGCACCGATCGGGACAGCTCGCCGGAGGCCGTGCCGGCGGACCCGGGAGTGGCCGACGGGCGTACCGGCGTGGCGCCGAGGTTTTCGAACGGTGACCGTGGGTTGGTCACGGAGTTGATTTCTGGCATCTCTCGCACGTCTCCTGCCCGGCTCACTGCTGGAGGATCTGAGGAATCGGCCGGCGAATCGCGACCGTGGCGAGGTATTCACCGATGCCGTGATGGTTCCAGCTGTCCTTGACGACCGAAAGATCGGGCACCGGCTCGCCGGAGTGAATTCCGGCCGGACGGTGTGATCGAGCCCCACCGGATCACGGAAATCGTCCGGCGCCGGAACCTGCGACGGGCGGACCACGAGATCCTGGAAAGGCCGGGCGATCGCCCGGCCTTCCGTGAGGATTATTTCCGCTTCTTCTTCCGATCCCGATCCGACGCGATGTCCTCGGGGTAGGTGGCGCCGCCGTCGGACTCCGTGGTCAGCGGCCGCGCGCCACCCTCGGGCGGGCCGGCCAGCGACTGCTCGCCGGCGGCCAGATGCGGGAACTTCTGATCGAAAGCCGGGCGCTCGGAGCGGATCCGCGGCATCCGGTCGAAGTTGCGCAGCGGCGGCGGGCTGGAGGTCGCCCACTCCAGCGAGTTGCCGTGGCCCCACGGGTCGTCGGTGGTGACGACGCGGCCCATCTTGTAGGACTTCCACACGTTGTAGACGAACGGCAGGGTGGCGATGCCCAGGATGAACGCGCCGATCGTGGAGAACGTGTTCAGGAACGTGAAGCCGTCGCTCTCCAGGTAATCGACGTACCGCCGGGGCATGCCCTTGGTGCCGAGCCAGTGCTGCACCAGGAACGTGCCGTGGAAACCGATCATCGTGAGCCAGAAGTGGATCTTCGCGAGGCGCTCGTCGAGCATCCGGCCGAACATCTTCGGGAACCAGAAGTAGATGCCGGCGAACAC
>NZ_FONV01000047.1 GCF_900113015.1 Actinoplanes philippinensis | reverse complement strand
TGGGACGCGTCCCAGTCGCCGTTGCCGTAGATCTTGAGGTCGGTGGCGATCTGGTAGAACTTGTCGCCCTCCGGCGAGCGGATGATGAACGGGTCGCGCAGGCCCTTCGTGCCGAGCGACGAGGTCAGCACCGGCTTGGCGTTGTTGACCTCGCGATACGACAGCGGGTCGTTCGCCCGGCTCACCGCGAGGTAGATCTGCTCGCCGTCGGCGGTGCCCTCACCGGTGAAGTAGCTGAACAGGTAACCGGCCTTGGCCCGCGCCGGGGGCAGCGGTGGGACCGTCGCGGTGAAGTCGCGGGTCGCGGTGGCCGTGCCGACGGTGACGGTGGCGGTCAGCGTGACCGTCCTCGCCGCCTGGCCGGTGGCGGGGCGGTGCACCACGCCGTCGGCCGCGATCGTCGCCGGGTCACTGGAGACCCAGCTCGCCTGCGCGGGCAGTGTCAGGTTTCCGCGCACGTCGCCGAGGTTGTGCACGACCAGCGCGTCGGCGGCCGCCCGCGCCGCCTGCTCGGCGGTGAGCTGTGGCCGGACGCTGATCGCGAAGGTCTTCGTGGCGGTCAGCGCGCCGCGGGTCAGGGTGGCGGTCAGCGTCGCCGTGGCATCCGGCTGACCGGCCTCCGGCCTGGTCACCACACCGGCCGAGGTGATCACCGCGGGGTCGCTGGTGGTCCAGGTGATGCGGGATCCGTACGGGGCGGAGGCCGGCAGGGTCAGGCCGGAGGTGACGCCGGTGGTGTCGCCGAGGTCCAGAGCGGCCCGATCGGCGGCGAGCTCGGTGGTGACGACCGGTTCGGCCAGGGTCCTCAGCTCGGACAGGCCGAGTGCTCTGTCGTACACCCGGAAGTCTTTGATCTTGCCGTTGAAGAGCCGGTCGCCGCTGTAGTTGGACTTGCCGATGTAGTTGGCAGTGGTCTTCCCGGCGCCGATCGCGCCCGGCTTGATGGTGATCGCGGTGTTCGTCGCGATCGGTGTGCCGTCCTCGTAGAGGGTCCCGGTGGTGCCGGTCTGCGTGTAGGCGATGTGTTTCCAGGTGCCGCGGTCGAGCGTCTTCGCCGGCGACGGCGCGGTGCTCTGCTCGGTGGCCCAGTTGCCGGTGGCGATCGCGGTCCGGAAGTTGTTGCCGGTGGTGAAGAGGTATCCGTCGCCGTAACCGGTGGAGCCGCTGGTGTTGCCGAATCCGTAGAGGAAGTACGGCGTGGCCTGCTGCGTGTCCATCCGGACGTCGAACGAGACCGAGATCGAGTCGAGCCCGGCGAGCACGTTGTCCGGCACCTTCACGTAGGTGCTCGACCCGTCGAAGGTCAGGCCGTCGCCACCGGCCCAGGACGCGGCGCCGGCGACCGTGCCGGTGCGGTTGTTGCCGGACGAGTCGGTGGCCAGCGCCCCGGACTTCTCGTCGAGCCTGTACCACAGCACCAGGCCGTCGGTGATCGCCGCGGCCTCCCCGGCGCGGGCGGGCGACGGCGCGGCCAAGGGGACCAGCAGGAGAGTCACGGCGGCCGTCGCCAGACTCCCGAAGGGTATGCGCATCTGGGGTTCCTTCGAGCGGGCAGAAGGGGGAGAGCACGGCGGACGGGAAGGACGATCCCGATCATCACCGTGGATGGAGCGAGTGTGAGCGTTCACACACTGTTGGTCAACTTAACTGTTAAGCCGCTCGATCTCTTCACTCACCAGCCCAGATGGCTCCGCGTCAGCGCCGCGATCCGTTCGACGGACTCGATACCCTCCTCCCGGGTACGGTGCCCGTGCGACAGCACCGACAGGGCGACGTCGGTCTTCTCCCCGTGGATCCGGCCGGTGGTGTTGACGATCCAGCGGTTGTCCTCGGTGGACCGTGCCATCCAGCCGTTCTTCTGCGCCGTCGACTCCCCCTCGAACGAGGCGGCGCTGACCCCCCACGTCTGATCGGCGTTCACCGAGCCCATGAGCTGCAGGATCGTCTCCTTGGAGTCCCCGGTCAGCGGGCCCGCGGCGCCGGTCAGCGCGGAGACCATCCGGATCTGGTCCTTCGCCGTGGTGGTGGTCAGGCCGAACCGCTTGTCCGGGTCGGTGTCGTCGAGGCCGAGCCGCTCCAGCGCCTGCCGGAACCCGTTCACGCCACCGATCGCGGCGTAGACCTGGACGGCCGCGTCGTTGTCACTGGCGACGATCATCTTGCGGACCCGCTTCTCCTCGGCGGCGGTCAGGTCACGGCCCTCGTCCTGAGCCTTCAGCAGCAGCGCGGCCAGTAGCGGCACCTTCACCACGCTGGCGGTCTCGAACTTTCGGCCGCCCCGGTAGTCGTACCGCTGACCGGTCCTGCGGTCGACGAGGGCCACCGAGAAGTCCAGGCCGGCGGCCGCCTGCTCGGCGAGGGCGTCGTCGAGCCGGGCCGCCCGCTGCCGCCACGTGCCGACCGCCAGCGACCGGTCGACCAGGTCGCCCTTGCGCGGGCCCGGGTAGATCAGGCCGGGCACCATCTTGACCTGGCCACCGATCGTCTCCAGGTCCCCGCTGTCGGGCCTTCCCACGTTCGCCGCCCGGGGCAGCGCGTCCACCGGACGGCCGGCGAGAGCGCCGGACAGGAAGTTCCGGAAGATCTGGTACGGCATGCCGTCGCCGTTGATCACCTTGCCGTCCCGGGTACGGATCGGGCCCGGCTTCTCCCGGCCCACCCACACGGCGGCGGCGAGACCGGAGGCCCACCCGGCGGTCCAGGCGTCGGAGGAGTCGGTCGTGTCGCCGTACTGCTGGGATCCGGTCTTCGCGGCGGCCTGGACCCCCGGCACCCGGCCCTCCTCGTCGACGACCTGCGACAACACCGCGCCGACGTCGGCCGCGACATCCTCGTCCAGCACCCGGTCCCGGTCCGCCTCGTGCCGGTGCAGGAGGGTGCCGCCGGCCGCGGTGACCGACTCGACGAAGTGGCGGTCGGTCCGGGCGCCACCGCCGGCCAGTGTGGCGTAGACGCTCGCCATGTCGGCCGGCGCGACCGCGTACCGGCCGATGGCGATGTCGGCGCGGGTCCGGCCGGGCGCCGGCTCGCCCTTCAGGTCGACCATGGTGGCCTGGTCGCCGTACTTGTCCGGCACGCCGAGACGCAGGGCGAGGTCGCGGATCCGGTGCGGCCCGATCTTCTCGGCCACCGCGTAGAACGGCGTGTTCAGCGAGTGCACCATCGCGACGTCCAGCGGGCACACCGGGCACTGCAGGTTGTCCTGGTTGTAGAGCGGGGCGCCGCCGCGGTCGGAGAACACCCGGGGCGAGGTGCCGTTGTAGTACGACCGGAAGCTGATCCCGCGCTCCTCGGCGGCCGCCAGGACCAGCGGTTTGAAGGTGGAGGCGGGGGGCCGGGCGGCCAGCGCGTCGTCGTAGAAGCCGCGGCCGCGGTCACCGCCGTAGTACGCGCGCACCCCGCCGTCGTGCGGGTCGATCGCCACCAGCGCGGTCCGCAGCTCCTTCGGCTGGCCGTCGAGGGCGGCGGTGATGCTCGTGGTCGCGGACCGCTGGGCGGTGGCGTCCAGCGTGGTGACGATGGTGAGGCCACCGGTACGGATCTGCTGACGGGTGAAACCGGCCGCGGCCAGCTCGTCCTCGACCCGGTCGGTGACCAGCCCGATCGGCCCGTCGATCGCGGCCGCGGTGACCGACTCCGGTGCGACCTGGGGGTACGGTGTCCGGTCGGCCGCCCCCTCCGGAAGCCAGCCGGCGTCGCTCATCGCCCGCAGGATCCACTTCCAGCGGTCCAGGGTCCACTCGGGGTCCTTCGCCGGGTCGCCGCGGGTCGGGTCCTTCACCATCGCGGCGAGCACCGCGCCCTGCTCCGTGGTCAGCCGGTCGACCGACACCCCGAAGAAGGCGTGTGCCGCCGCCTCGATGCCGTACGCCCCGCGTCCGAAGTAGATGGTGTTGAGATAGCGCTGGAGGATCTCGTCCTTGCCGTACCGGTCCTCGACCTTCAGCGCGAGCGCCGCCTCCCGGGCCTTGCGGCTGACCGTCCGCTCCTGGGTCAGGTACGCGTTGCGGACGTACTGCTGGGTGATCGTCGAGGCGCCCTCGCCGCTGTCGTCGACCACATTGGCCCAGAGCGCCCGAGCCAGGCCACGCACCGAGACGCCGTAGTGGTCGTAGAACCCGCGGTCCTCGGCGGCGAGGAACGCCTGCCGGACACCCCGCGGCACCCGGTCCAGGGTGACGTCGGTGCGGTCGGTCAGGCCGATGCGCGCGAGAACCGTCCGGCCGTCGCGGTAGTAGAGGACCGAGGCCTGCGGCGGCGCGGGGTCCGGCGGGAGGTCGACGCTCGCGACGTAGCCGACGGCGGCCACGGCCAGCACGGTCTGCACGACGAGGATCACCGCCACCGTCCGGCGAAGCCATCGGGGCAGGCCTTTCACCCATCGCCACCCCTGCCGTAGGGCCCCGGCGATCCGTGCCATGCGCTGCTCCCCTCCACGGGCCGACAAAGGCATCGACGCACATCTGCACGGAGGACGTTTCGGGCCCTGATTCGGTGCACGACCGACAGTGAAAGTGCTTTATGTCTCTTCTCGGCCTTTCGAGTAACCTGTGCGCCGAAACAAGGGCGTCACGACGATGCGGAAGCGACCCGTCGTTACGTAGGATCGACCGGCGTCGCATCGTGCACGCTGCAGGGATAGGGGCGGGAATGGTTCGTGGAGTGCCGCGTTACAGGCATCGGCTGATGGCGGGAGCCACCATGACAGCGGTCGTCGCCGGAGGATGGGGGCTGTCGACCGGCACCGCCCGGTCCGCCGAGCAGGACCACGCGGCCCACCAGGCGCTCGCCGCCGCCACGAGCGCCGCCCAGGTGACCGTCGGATCCGGCCGGGTCGCGCTGACCCAGCCCGCCGACCCCTTCCTCGGCAAGACCCTCCCCGCGGCGAACGCGCACCTGACCGGCATGTACTCGTCGCAGGTGGCCTGGCCGCTGGTCGGCATCCACATGGCGCTGCTGCCCAACGGGCACGTGGTCAGCTACGGGACCCCGCCGGGCGAGGCGAAGCAAGGCGGCTTCTCCTACGACGACTGGGACCCGGCCATCGGGGTCGGCGCCGCAGCGCACCGGCAGACGGCGTCGATGCACTCGTACGACGCGTTCTGCAACACGCTCGAGCGGCTGCCCGACGGCCGGCTGCTGATGGTCGGCGGCAACTCCACCACCGCGACCATGATCTACGACCCGGCGACCGGTCAGCAGACGATGGGCGCGCAACTCAACCGCCAGCGGTGGTACGCCTCCGTGCTCCGCCTGCCCGACGACCGGATGCTCACGCTCGGTGGCGGCAACTCCTACAACGTCGACGCGTTCCAGAAGCCGAACGACAACTCCGGCGTCGCCACCACCCCGGAGATCAGCACCGGCACCGGGGCGTGGACCAGGCTGACCGGCGCGGACAGCACCGTCGCGTTCGGCGCGCGGGACAACCGCTGGTGGTACCCGCGGGCCTACGTGGCGCCCGACGGCAAGGTCTTCGGCGTCTCCTACGACCAGATGTGGAAGCTCGACCCGTCCGGCGCCGGCAAGGTCACCTCGCTGGGCACGCTGCCGGCGCCGATCGGGGTCTCCGGATCGTCGGTGATGTATGCGCCGGGCAAGCTGCTGTTCGCCGGCGGCGGCCAGTACAACAACGGCAGCAACCAGGTCGCCACCAACCGGGCCACCGCCGTCGACATCAACGGCGCGACCCCGCGGACGGCCGAGACCAGTGCCATGCGGCTCGCGCGGAACTGGCTCAACCTGACCGTCCTGCCCAACGGCGAGGTGCTGGCCAACGGCGGCACCCGGGTCGGCACCCAGGGCGGTGCGGCCAACTCGGCGTACGGCTCGGAGATCTGGAACCCGGCCACCGGGAAGTGGCGGGACGCCGCCACGGCGCAGCGGATCCGCAGCTACCACTCCACAGCGGTGCTGATGCCCAGCGGCTCGGTGCTGACCGCGGCCGGTGGGGTGCCCGGCCCGGAGGACAACTTCAACGCCGAGGTCTTCTACCCGCCCTACCTGTTCACCAAGGGCGCCGACGGCCGGGTGCGCTGGGCGAACCGGCCGCAGATCACCGGCATCAGCGGCTCGCTGACCTACGGCGGCACGGTGTCGCTCGGGCTCGCCGACAGCCGCAAGCTGACGTCACTGTCGCTGATCCGGGCCACGAGCGTCACCCACTCGTACAACACCGACCAGCGCCGCGTGCCGCTGACCTTCAAGCAGAACGGCGCGACGGTCACCGCCACCATGCCGGCCAACGCCAACCTGCTGCCGCCCGGGTCGTACCTGCTCTCCGGCGTGGACGCCAACGGTGTGCCCACCCCGGCGCAGATGGTCACCGTCAAGCGGTCCGGCGCCGGCACCGTCACCGTGTACGAGAAGGACCGCACCGCCGCCGACTTCACCGGGCCGAGCACGAAGGTGCGGTTCCCGGCCACCGACGGCTACATCAAGGCCGGCGCGAGCCTCCGCGTCGAGGCCACCGACCCGCGCGGGGTCGCCGGCACCGAGCTGTGGATCAACGGCAAGCGGCAGCCGTCGCTGCGCTGGGACCCCACGGCGAAGGACGGCACGGCCACGATGACCGTCCGGGTCTACGACTCCCTGAACAACCTCACGCAGATCACCCGCAAGGTCGTCGTCGACAACCGCGAGCCGACGGTACGGATCACCGGCTGGCCGGCGAACAACAGCAAGCTGCGCAAGAAGGTGACCATCTCCGCCTCGGCGGCCGACAAGAACGGTGTCGCCCGGGTCGAACTCCTGGTCAACGGCAAGGTCGCCGCCGTCGACAGCAAGGCCGCCTACCGGCTCACGCTGAACCCGGCGAAATACGGCAAGAAATTCACCGTGCAACTCCGGGCGTACGACCGTGCCGGAAATGCCGTTAACAGCGCGAAGCGCACCTACCGCCGCTGAGTCCTGATCGGATCCGGTCCTACCGCGGGTAGGGCCGGATCCGCACTTTGAACTTCTTCTTGAACTTCTTCGGGTTGATCCCGGACGAACTGCTCGCCGCGGCCCGGTCCTTCGAGTCCTCACCAGCGGCGAGGGCGGCCGGGGCGCTGACGAGCGAGGCGGCCAGCACTCCCGCCACCACGAACCCGACGAGCCGGAGCATACGTGTCACAACGTCCTCCCATCGCCGCACAGCGGTGCCGATCATAGAACGGCACCGTTACGACGTCGACCCGGCCGTGGCCGGCGTTTCCGCCCGGCCACGGCCGTGAGCCGAGGAGACTAGCGGCGGTAGGTGCGCTTGGTCGTGAGCTTGCTGTTGCCCGCCCGGTCGTAGACGCGGAACTGGACGGTGAACTTCTTGCCGTACTTCTTCGGG
>NZ_FONV01000049.1 GCF_900113015.1 Actinoplanes philippinensis | reverse complement strand
CTGCCGTACTCACCCGAACCCAACCTCTTCATCGACGGCCTGCTCACCCTCGGCCGCCCCGACATCCGCTTCGGCGACGCCGGCGCCGAGTTCCTCATGCTCAGCGAGACCCTGCATCAGACGTACGGCGAGGAGCTGACGTCCGCGCACGGGCCCGAGGCGTCGTCCGCCGTGCAGGTCGACTCGCAGAACAACCGGCACCCCGACCGTGACCAGGCTTTCCTCACCGACTTCGTCGGCGCCGCCACCCCCACCGACCTGTCCCGCCTCGCCGCCGACTTCGCCGCCACCAACTTCCTGCCCCAGTCGCACGCCGTGCCGACCACCGTCAACCGGCAGCTGTTCAACACCGTCGGCACCGGATTCAAGGAGTACAAGGCCGACCTGCGCAGTCCGGAGCTGTCCGGTGGCCGGCCGTTCGCCGCACCGGTCGACCACACGCCCGGCGGTGACACGCGGACCTGGCAGCGGGCACTCTCCGAACGCCAGCTCAAGCAGCTCGGCGCGCAGCCGCACAACCAGCTGGTCACGGCGATCTCGCTGCCCGCGCCGGACGCCGGGCCGGTGCCGCAGCCGCCCGCCGACAAGGAGACGTTCACCGGGGTCGACCCGCGGGTGGAGTCGACCGGCCAGGCCCGGACGATCGGTGTGCCGGACAGTCAGCGGCTGGTCGCCGCGCACCTGGTCGCCACCTCCAACGACTCCGGCACGATCCAGCAGCAGTTCGCCACCGCGACGACGATGGCCGACCGTGGTGGGCTCAGCCTGCAACCGGGCTCGCTCTACCACGCCATCGCCGCAGCCGTGCCGGGCACCGATGCGGACGGCAACCGGGCGGCCACCCTCCGGGCCGGCCGTGACCGGGTCAACCTCGACACCGCGGCCGAGATGCGGCGGACCGGCCCGTACGACAACGCGCACTTCGTCCGGGCGGCCCTGGCCCCGGACGTCCCGGCCACCACCCGGCGCACCGATCCCCTCGACACGGCCGAGATCGCCCGCATCGCCGCCGCACACGACGTCGTCGAACTCGCCGCCGCCACCGGCACCAAGGTCCAGCTCACCATCCACGACGACAGCGGCAACCCGCCACGGACCCACCCGGTGCAGGGCGCTCGGCCGTTGGGCCGGCTGGAACTCCGGCGCACCGTCGACGCCCACGGTCACGCCACCTACGCCCCGTACACGCCGCCGGTCGCGCCGGCCGCCGACAGCGACTCCGAGGACGACGGCCCCGGCTTCGGCATGTTCGGTGACGAGGACTCCGACAGCGACCGCGGCGGCCTGGACGTGTTCGGCTCGTTCGCCCCGGCCGGCGACACCTCCACCAGCGACGCGACGACGCCGGCGCCCACGGCCGAGCCGGTCGGCTCCGGTCTGGTCCTCGCCACGCCGGACGACGCCGCCACCCGGTCGATCGCCGGCGTGTATCCCGACCGGTCGGACCGCTACCACGTGTTCGCGCACGGGGAGCAGCAGGCGCTGCAGGTCGGCACGGCCCGGATCAGCCCGGCCGAGCTGGCGGCGCAGATCCGGGCCGACGGTGCGCGCTGGGCGGGCCGGCCGATCGTGCTGATCGTCTGTGACAGCGGCATCGACCGGCAGAACGGCTTCGCCGCCCAGCTCGCCAGGGAACTGCCCGGCACCCCGATCATCGCGCCCAACGGTGTGGTCTGGGCCGGCCCGACCGGCCACGCCGTGGTCACCGCGTCGGAGCTGCGCGGACCGGACGGCGAGCCGGTCACCCCACCCGAGCAGGGCCATCACTTCGTGCGGTTCGAGGCGTCGGCCACCGACCCGGCGCAGCTCACGGTCACCGACCTCGGGCACATCCTGGACTCCAACGCGACCCTCGGCGACGTCGACCCCGGCCGGATGGCCCAGGCCATCGACCAGCTCGCCGGGTGGGCACAGTCGGACGCCAACCGGCTGGCGGCCCGCGTGCAGCCGGCCGTCGACACGATCGCCCCGGCCCTGGCGGACGTGCCCGCCGCCGCGTCGGCGCAACAGACCGCGGGCGACCTCAGCCGGGACGCCCAGGCCGACCACGCCGGCCTGGCGACCAACCGGCTCGATCTGGAACAGCGGGCGAGCCAGGCGCCGAAGCTGGCACAGGCCGGCGTCGACGCGGCGAACCGGGCCGGTGACTCGCCGGACGCGCGGCACCTGCGCCGGATCGCCACCGAGGCCCAGAACCGGGTCCGCGACGAGAACGGACCGGTACGCCAGTCGCTCAGCGGCGCGGCACGTGAGGCCGCCACCGTCCGCGACTTCCGTGACGACGCCGCCCGGGCCGCGACGACGGCGGCCCGGGCGTCCGAGGATCTGCGGTACCTGCGGTCCTCCCACGACCGGCTCACCACCCTCGCCGCCGAGGCACGCGACCGGGCCGACCGGGCCGTACAGGCGGCCGCCGACGCCGACGCCGCGCTCAAGCTGCCACCCGGCCCTCAGCGGGACCTGGCGCTGGCGGATGCGCTGTTGCGGGCCTATCCGGCGGTGGACGGAACCTCGCGGCGGCTCAGCGAGTCCCGGCGGGTTCTCTCCGACCTGGGCATGCTCGGCGATCTGCCGACGGCGGTACGCGACATCCGCGCCGACGCCCAGGACGCGGCCGACATGGTCGCCGAGCTGACGTTCCAGCAGCCCCGGGTCCGGGCCGCCCAGGCCGCCTCGGTGGCGCACCTGGACGCCGCCCGCGCCTCGCTGACCGCGTCGGAGCAGCTGATCACCGACGTCTACGACCTGGCCGACCGGTTGGGCGTGTCACCGGACCCGATCGGCACGGACACGGACTCCGACCTGGAGCCCCCCGCCGACCTGCTCACCGAGACGACACCCGACGACTCCGGCTCCGACTGGGACCTCGAACCGCCCGCAGACCTGCTCACCGAGACCGCGCTCGACGACTCCGACTGGGATCTGGAACCGCCCGCCGACCTGCTCGTCGAGACCGACGACCACGGCCGGCTGGTTCCGTTCGCGGCGGCGCCGGAGCCGCCCGTACCGCTGCGCCCGAAGGATCCGCGGGAGTCGAACGAGCAGTTCGAGCGGCGGCTCGGCGCCCACCTGTCCCGGTCCCCGCAGGTCCGGGAAACCGCGGTCAAGGTCGCCGCCCGGCTCAACGAGGTTCTCAACGCGGCCAGGGCCAAGCCGTCGCCGGCCGGCACTCCCGGCAAGGCGTTCGTGCAGCGCAAGGCCGACAGCGCCGGTCAGGCCGGCACCGGCCTGAAGGACACCGAGGTCACGTCGCTGCTGCGGGACGGCAACCTGCGTGAGGTGATGACGGCGCTCTACAACGCCGCCTACTACAACAAGAAGCCCGGCGCCGGTGAGACCACCTTCAAGCTGCTGGCGCTGGACATCATCCGGAACCGGGACTGGGAGCGGTCGGACCGGCTCGGCCTCGACACCGCCGAACTGAAGGCGTACGCCGACTTCCTGGACAACCCGCTGCGGCAGGCCGTCAAGCAGGAACTGCCGCCGGAGCGGGAGTTCGACGGGGACGACGACCCGTTCCGGGCGTTCAACCTGATCGCCCGCTCGGGTGACCGGCGCAAGGCCGACCTCGCCGTCCGCGAGCAGAACGAGAGCGGGCGGACCGCGCGGGGCTCCCGGGACCAGGTACGCGGCCCGTACGCGGTGACGCCCCGGCAGCTCCGGCTGGCGGGCACGGACCTCGGCGCGTTCGAGGCCGCGTTCCTGCGGAGCAAGGCCGCCGGCCCGTTCACCGTCGACACCATGAGCACCGAGGACGTGCCGCTCGACCAGGTCGTCTACGGCCCGGACGGCAGGCCGGACCTGAGCGCCGTGCTGGGCGCGAAGAACACCGCCGCGGTGACCGTCGAGTTCGGGCCGGAGGTGGACGGCCGCCCGTCGGTGAGCCGGGTGACCCGGGAGGTCTTCGGCACCGCGAAGCACCCGGAGCCGTGGAAGTCCTGGCTCGGTCCGGACGAGCAGGGTCCCGAGTTGCCGCTGCCGTGGGTGAGCGGCCGGGCGTTCTACCGTCTCGACCCGGACAGCGCCTGGTTCCAGGAGGTCAGCGGGGAGCGGGAGATCCCGGTGACGTCCGGGACGTCGCTGACGTCGGCCCGGCTGCTGACCATGTTCCGGATGCTCAACGTTCCCGGTGTGACGGAACGGGACTTCCTCGCCGCCGCCACCGGCTGGATGCTGGCCGCCGACAACCACTCGCTCTACGAGGTCCTGCGGGGCGCCGAGATCGCCGGGGTTCAGCTCACCGAGACCCCGGCGGCCGAGATCACCTCGGCCGGGCGGCTCTACGACGAGGTGCGCGAGGCCGGGCTCGACATGCCCGCCGACGACCGTCCGGCCCCGGTCGAGGCCGTGCCCGCGCCTGCTGCGGTGGCCGGGCCGGGGGTCGTCCGTACCCTCGTGTCCGGGTCTTCGGAAAGCGCCGCCGCAGCAGCCACCGTGACCGGCCCGCCGGGCCATTTCACCGTCGTCTCGCACGACAGGTTCGACGACGGCCGGCCCGTCACGGCGCGGGAGCTGGCCGATCGGATCCGCACCGATCCGCAGTACACCGGCCAGCCGATCACGCTGATCATCTGCGACTCCGGTGTCCCGGGGGGCCTGGCGCAGCAGCTCGCCGATCTGCTGCCCGGCACCGACGTCCACGCTCCGGACGGCCCGGTCTGGACCACGCGCGGCGGCGAGGCGTTCGTCAGCGCGGTGTCGGCCTACGGGCCCGACGGGCGGCCGAAGCCGCCGCAGCTGCCGCCGACCGGAACATGGCGCACCTACCGGTCACCGGCGGAGACCGGGATCGACGGCAGGCGGAGCGGCCCCTACCTGTCGGGCGCGGATGCGGGCCGGTCGCTGACCCCGGACCTGCACTTCGCGCACCGGTGGGCGAGCTTCCAGCCGGTACGGGTGGAGGGTGGCCGTAACACCGCGTTCGACGCGCTGACCCGGAACAGCCGTGAGGTCACGCCGGCCAACTACCGCCAGACGACGATCGAGCTCAAGAACGACGGCGTACCGCTGAGCTTCGTCGTCAACGCGATGATGCCCGCCGCCGACATCCACCAGATCCCCGCCGTCATCGCCTCGATCACCGACGGCCT
>NZ_FONV01000055.1 GCF_900113015.1 Actinoplanes philippinensis | reverse complement strand
CCCCGTATTCATGGAGCTTCTTGATCATGGTCTGATGGCCGTGGAGAGGAAGTATCTGTGGCACCACCGAAGAAGTACCCGGATGAGCTGCGGCAACGTGCTGTTCGCCTGTATCGGGAATCGGAACCGAAGCCGGTGATCCGCCGGCTGGCGGAACAGCTCGGCGTGCACCCTGAGGCGCTGCGGAACTGGATCCGGCAGGCCGAGGCCGACGCCGGCGAACGCGCCGATCGGCCGACCACGGACATGCTCGAGGAGAACCGGCGCCTGCTGAAAGAGAACGCAGAGCTGCGCCGGGCCAACGAGATCCTTAAGGCCGCCTCGGCGTATTTCGCCTCGGAGCTCGACCCGACCCGGCGACGGTCATGACGTTCATCGACGAACAGTCGGACCGCTTCGCGGTCGCGCTCCTTCTTCGGGTCTTGGAGATCGGCGAGTCGACCTACTACGCCTGGCGCAAGCAGGCCGAGCAGCCCAGCGACCGCGAGGTGGTCGACCTCGGGCTGCTGTCGAACATCCACGAGATCTGGGAGAACTCGGGCTTCACCTACGGCTCCGACCGGATCCACCAGCAGCTACGCCGCGACGGCATCCGCGTCGGCCGCAAGCGAGTCGAGCGGCTGATGCGCGCCCAGGGCTGGCAGGGCGCACACCTGCGGCGGGGCTGGCGCGGCGGCTCCACCAAGCAGGACCCGACCCGCCAGCCGGCGCCGGATCTGGTGAACCGGCAGTTCACCGCGACCGGCCCGGACCGGCTGTGGGTCGCCGACGCGACCCGGATCCCGTGCGCCGAGGGCGTGTTCTGGCTCGCCGCGGTCCGCGACGCGTTCTCCCGCCGGATCGTGGGCTGGAAGACCTCCACCCGCTGCG
The DNA here is from genome assembly GCF_900113015.1 of Actinoplanes philippinensis. Classification (GTDB taxonomy): domain Bacteria; phylum Actinomycetota; class Actinomycetes; order Mycobacteriales; family Micromonosporaceae; genus Actinoplanes; species Actinoplanes philippinensis. The sequence continues at coordinate 453 of NZ_FONV01000055.1, read as the reverse complement.
ACACCGACCTGATCCTGGCCGCCCTCGAATACGGGATCTACTCACGCCAGGTCCGTGACGGCGAACTCATACACCACAGCGACAGGGGCTCGAACTACACGTCGTTCCGGTTCGCGGAACGCTTGTACGACAACGGCATCCTGCCCTCGATGGGCTCAGTCGGCGACAGCTACGACAACGCGCTGATGGAAAACTTCTGGTCCACCCTGAAGATCGAACTCGTGTACCGCAGCCAGTGGCGCACCCGCGACGAATCCGAGAACGCGCTGTTCGCCTACATCGACGGCTGGTACAACACCCGTCGCATCCAGAAGGAACTCGGCTACCTCAGCCCGGACGAATACGAGACGGCCTGGCATCACGATCAGGCAAGCCAGGACGAGCCCGTATCACTCACCCCTGCCGCCGGCCGGTAGCAGGAAAAACTGCTCCACCGAACCGGGGGAAACTCAC
>NZ_FONV01000050.1 GCF_900113015.1 Actinoplanes philippinensis | reverse complement strand
GTGTTCCCGAGTAGCAGCGGACTCCTAGAATCTGCTGTGAATCTGCCAGGACCACCTGGTAAGGCTGAATACTTCCTGGTGACCGATAGCGGACTAGTACCGTGAGGGAATGGTGAAAAGTACCCCGGGAGGGGAGTGAAATAGTACCTGAAACCGTTCGCCTACAATCCGTCAGAGCCTTTAGGGGTGATGGCGTGCCTTTTGAAGAATGAGCCTGCGAGTTAGTGGCATGTGGCGAGGTTAACCCGTGTGGGGTAGCCGTAGCGAAAGCGAGTCTGAATAGGGCGTTTTAGTCGCATGTTCTAGACCCGAAGCGGGGTGATCTAGCCATGGGCAGGTTGAAGCGTGGGTAAGACTGCGTGGAGGACCGAACCCACCAACGTTGAAAAGTTGGGGGATGACCTGTGGTTAGGGGTGAAAGGCCAATCAAACTCCGTGATAGCTGGTTCTCCCCGAAATGCATTTAGGTGCAGCGTCGCGTGTTTCTTGCCGGAGGTAGAGCACTGGATGGTCTAGGGGGCCCACAAGCTTACTGAAATCAGCCAAACTCCGAATGCCGGTAAGTGAGAGCGCGGCAGTGAGACTGCGGGGGATAAGCTTCGTAGTCGAGAGGGAAACAGCCCAGATCGCCAGCTAAGGCCCCTAAGCGTGTGCTAAGTGGAAAAGGATGTGGGATCGCATGGACAACCAGGAGGTTGGCTTAGAAGCAGCCACCCTTTAAAGAGTGCGTAATAGCTCACTGGTCAAGTGGTTCCGCGCCGACAATGTAGCGGGGCTCAAGCACACCGCCGAAGCTGTGGCATTCACACATTAACTCCGCTTCACTCCTTGAGAGTGTTGTGCAGGTGTGTGGATGGGTAGGGGAGCGTCGTGTAGCGGGTGAAGCGGCGGAGTGATCCAGTCGTGGACGCTACACGAGTGAGAATGCAGGCATGAGTAGCGAATGAAGGGTGAGAACCCCTTCCGCCGGATGACCAAGGGTTCCAGGGCCAGGCTAATCCGCCCTGGGTGAGTCGGGGCCTAAGGCGAGGCCGAGAGGCGTAGTCGATGGATAACGGGTTGATATTCCCGTACCCGCAAAGGAGCGCCCAAGACGAACCTCGTTGTACTAACTACTTGAACAATTCAATGGCTTCGGCCGGCGATGCGGGAGACTAGGACCTTGACGGGTAGTAGTTTAGCGATGGGGTGACGCAGGAAGGTAGATGATCCCGGCCGGTGGTTGTGCCGGGGTAAGCGTGTAGGACGGTGTGTAGGCAAATCCGCACACCACATAGTCTGAGACGTGATGCCGAGCCGTTCTGGTGAAGTCATTGATCCTATGCTGCCGAGAAAAGCCTCTAGCGATGTTCTGAGCGGCCCGTACCCGAAACCGACACAGGTGGTCAGGTAGAGAATACCGAGGCGACGGGTGAACTGTGGTTAAGGAACTCGGCAAATTGCCCCCGTAACTTAGGGAGAAGGGGGGCCGGACGCGTGAAGCCCCTTGCGGGTGGAGCGTGGTATGGCCGCAGAGAGCAGGGGGAAGCGACTGTTTACTAAAAACACAGGTCCATGCCAAGTCGTAAGACGATGTATATGGACTGACGCCTGCCCGGTGCTGGAACGTTAAGGGGACCTGTTAGCTCTTTGGGGCGAAGCGGAGAACTTAAGCGCCAGTAAACGGCGGTGGTAACTATAACCATCCTAAGGTAGCGAAATTCCTTGTCGGGTAAGTTCCGACCTGCACGAATGGCGTAACGACTTCCCCACTGTCTCAACCACAGGCCCGGCGAAATTGCAGTACGAGTAAAGATGCTCGTTACGCGCGGCAGGACGGAAAGACCCCGGGACCTTTACTATAGCTTGACATTGGTATCCGAATTTAATTGTGTAGGATAGGTGGGAGCCGGTGAAGCTCGGACGCCAGTTCGGGTGGAGGCATTGTTGAAATACCACTCTGTTGGGTTTGGGTATCTAACTTGCGGCCCTGATCGGGTCGAGGGACAGTGTCTGGTGGGTAGTTTAACTGGGGCGGTTGCCTCCTAAAGGGTAACGGAGGCGCCCAAAGGTTCCCTCAGCCTGGTTGGCAATCAGGTGTTGAGTGTAAGTGCACAAGGGAGCTTGACTGTGAGACTGACGGGTCGAGCAGGGACGAAAGTCGGGACTAGTGATCCGGCACTTGCGTGTGGAAGCGGTGTCGCTCAACGGATAAAAGGTACCCCGGGGATAACAGGCTGATCTTCCCCAAGAGTCCATATCGACGGGATGGTTTGGCACCTCGATGTCGGCTCGTCGCATCCTGGGGCTGTAGCAGGTCCCAAGGGTTGGGCTGTTCGCCCATTAAAGCGGTACGCGAGCTGGGTTTAGAACGTCGTGAGACAGTTCGGTCCCTATCCGCCGTGCGCGTTGGATACTTGAGAAGGGCTGTCCCTAGTACGAGAGGACCGGGACGGACGAACCTCTGGTGTGCCAGTTGTTCCGCCAGGAGCATGGCTGGTTGGCTACGTTCGGAAGGGATAACCGCTGAAAGCATCTAAGCGGGAAGCTCGCTTCGAGATGAGGTATCCCACCACCTTGAGTGGGTAAGGCTCCCAGCTAGACGACTGGGTTGATAGGCCGGAGATGTAAGCACGGTAACGTGTTGAGTTGACCGGTACTAATAGGCCGAGGGCTTAACCACCTTA
>NZ_FONV01000051.1 GCF_900113015.1 Actinoplanes philippinensis | reverse complement strand
GCCCTCCCTGTCACGCTGATGTGAGACAGCCCGTCTACCAGGGGATACTCTTCCTGGACGGCCCTGAGGAGAGCACATCAGCATGACGTCGAAGCCCCACGAGAACCCGGATCCGGACGCCCGGCCCCAGCGGCGGACATTCACCGCAGAGTTCAAGGCGCGGATCCTGGACGAGTACGAATCGGCGCCCGATTCGGCGGCTCGCGGGGCGATCCTGCGCCGGGAACGGCTCTACGGGTCACACATTCTCGACTGGCGCAAGGCCCGCGACGCCGGAGCCACGGCCGGCCTGACGGACCGCCGGCAATCGGCTGCGCGGGCGGCGAAGAAGGCCGAGAACGCCGAACTTGCCCGCCTGCAACGCGAGAACGCCCGCCTGCAGACCGAACTGTCGAAAACCAAGACAGCGCTGGACATCATGGGAAAAGCGCACGCGCTCTTGGAACTGCTCTCCGAGAGCGCGGGCATCGCGCCGACGCCGAACCCGCTCTCGCCGAGGCCCAGACGGCGCTGACCCCGATCTGGGGCGTCGCGGCGGCGTGCCGGCTGACCGGCCTGTCACGGGCGACGCTCTACCGGCACCGCAACCCACCCGCCGAACCGAAACCACGCACACCGCGTAAACCACCGCCGTCGGCGTTGTCCGACGCCGAACGCGAGCAGGTGCTGCAGCTGCTGAACCGGCCCGAATACGCCGACCTGGCGCCCGCGCAGGTGTGGGCGCGGGAGCTCGACGAGGGCCGCTGGTGGTGCTCGGAGTCCACGATGTACCGGATCCTGCGAGCTGCCGGGCAGACCGGCGAACGCCGGGCCCAAGCCCAGCATCCGGCCCGCACCAAACCCGAACTCGTGGCCGACGCCGCCAACCAGGTCTGGTCCTGGGACATCACCCGGCTACGTGGCCCGGTCAAGGGCGTGTGGTTCCACCTCTACACGGTGATCGACATCTGGTCCCGCTACGTCGTCGGGTATCTGGTCGCCGGCTACGAGGACGGCCAGCTCGCCGAGGCGCTGATCGCCGATGCGGCCGCCCGCGAACGCGTGAACCCGGATCAGTTGATCGTCCACGCAGACCGGGGCGCTGCGATGACCAGCAAGACCGTGACGCAGCTGTTGACCGATCTGAAGATCGGGCGTAGTCACAGTCGGCCGAAGACGTCCAACGACAACCCGTTCATCGAGGCCAGTTTCAAGACGTTGAAGTACGATCCGACGTTCCCGAAGCGGTTCGGGTCGATCCAGCACGCCCGGCAGCATTGCGAGGCGTTCTACACGTACTACAACCATGAGCATCGGCATTCCGGGATCGGCCTGCACACCCCGGCATCAGTGCATCATGGCACCGCTGGACAGATCCGCCAGCAGCGGCAACGCACCCTCGACACCGCCTGGGCAGCCCACCCACACCGGTTCGGCCGACGCCGCCCTCAGCCACCTCGCCTGCCGGACCGGGCATGGATCAACAAACCCGACGACAACGACCCCGAAGAGGTCACCGCCGCGGCAGCGGCGAGCCTTCCATCAGCACAAAGCTAAACAAAATCAAGAAACTGTCTCAGTTGACTTGACAGGTTCCG
>NZ_FONV01000057.1 GCF_900113015.1 Actinoplanes philippinensis | reverse complement strand
GCTAGTGTGCTGCGCCGGAAATTCGCCTCATAAGTAGGTGTAGCGTGGCGGGATGCCAAGGACTGGACGTCCCACTGCCCCATTGACGCTGTCAGGCGAGGAACGGGCGACGTTGCTGCGCTGGTCACGGCGGGCGAAGTCTTCGCAGGTCCTTGCGATGCGAGCGAAGATCGTCCTGGCCTGCGCCGACGGTCTGTCCAACGTCGAGGTAGCGGCGAAACTGGCGGTGCACCTGTCGACCGTCGGCAAGTGGCGGCGCCGGTTCCTGGCCGAACGGCTGGACGGCATGATCGACGAGCAACGACCGGGCCGGCCCCCATCAATCAGCCTGGACCAGGTGGAACGGGTCGTGGTCGACACCCTGGAGCAGACCCCACGCGACGCCACGCACTGGTCACGGGCATCGATGGCCGAGAAGTCCGGACTGTCGAAGTCGACGATCGGCAGGATCTGGCGCGACTTCGGCCTCAAGCCACACCGGGCGGACACCTTCAAACTCTCGACCGACCCCCAGTTCATCGAGAAGGTCGTCGACGTCGTCGGCCTCTACCACCACCCGCCCGAACGGGCGGTCGTGTTGTGCGTGGACGAGAAGTCCCAGATCCAGGCCCTCGACCGGTCCCAGCCGGTCCTGCCGATGATGCCGGGCATGCCCGAACGACGCACACACGACTACTACCGCAACGGCATCACCAGTCTGTTCGCAGCTTTCAACGTCGCTGACGGCACGGTGATCAGTGAACTGCACCGCCAGCACCGGGCAACCGAGTTCAAGCAGTTCCTGATCACCATCGACAGGCAGGTGCCCGCCGGCCTGGACGTGCACCTGGTCTGCGACAACTACGGCACGCACAAGACCCCGGCGATCCGGGCCTGGCTCGCCCGGCATCCCCGTTTCCACATGCACTTCACCCCGACCGGCTCGTCCTGGATCAACCAGGTCGAACGCTGGTTCGGTTTCCTCACCGACCAGAAGATCCGCCGCGGCGCCCACAAAAGCGTCCAGGCCCTGGAAGCCGACATCCGAGACTGGATCGCCGACTGGAACACCCATCCACGACCGTTCATCTGGACCAAGACCGCCGAAGAGATCCTCGAATCACTCGCCCGATTTTGTAGCCGAATTTCCGGCGCAGCACACTAG
>NZ_FONV01000053.1 GCF_900113015.1 Actinoplanes philippinensis | reverse complement strand
GGGGGGTGTCCCTATGGGTTCTGTCAAGCGGCGAGGGCGAGGTTCTCTGCCGGTTTGTGCTGGTAGGGGGTCCGGGTGCGGAGCATGGCGTGCAGGACGTCGACGCGGCGTCGGGCGAGGCAGATGAGGGCGGCATTGTGTTTCTTGCCCTCGGCTCTCTTGCGGTCGTAGTAGGCGCGGCTGAGCGGGTCGGACAGGGCTGCGAACGCGGACAGGAAGAACGCGCGTTTGAGCTGCTTGTTGCCGCCTTTGGGTGGGTGTTCGCCGCGGATGCTGGTGCCTGAGCGGCGAGTCACCGGGGCCAGGCCGGCGTAGGCAGCCAGGTGGCCGGAGGTCGGGAACGCGGCGACGTCGCCGACTTCGAGCAGGATCCGGGCTGCGGTCCTGACCCCGACACCGGGCATCGAGATCAGGACCGGGGAAAGAGGGTGCGCATCAAGCATCTCCTCCACCTGGACAGCGACTTGATCACGCTGTCTCAGCAGCCCCATCAGGCTGTCCGCCAGCCTCGGCAGGATGGTCTCGGCCGCGGTGGTGCCGGGAACGACGACGGTCTGAGTGTCCAGAGCGGTGAAGATCTGCTCGACCAGGCGGGCGCCCATGCGTGGAGCTCGCGGGTTGACGACCTCGGTGAGTTTCGACCGGCCGGTCCTGCGCAACCCGGCCGGGCCACCACACCGCGACAACGCCTCCAACACGGCCGGATGCTGCACCTTCGGCCCGAGCACACGTTCCAGCGGTGGGTGGATCTGGGTGAGCAGGCCACGGATGCGGTTGGCGATGCGGGTGACCTCACCGGCGAGGTCGTCGTCGTAGCCGACCAGCACCTCCAGCTCGGCGAGGGTGTCATCGCCGGTGTCGACCCGGCGCAGCGTGTGCGGCAACGTGCGGGCCGCGTCAGCGATCACGAAGGCGTCACGGGCGTCGGTCTTCGCGGTGCCCGGGTGCAGGTCAGCGAGCCGCCGCATGACCAGGCCGGGCAGGTAGGCGACCTGGTGCCCGCACGCCCGGGCGACTGCCACCGGGAGGGCACCGATCGAGGCGGGCTGGTCGACCACCACCAGGATCCGGCCGTGCCGGCCGAGTTTGTCGAACAGTTTGCGCAGCCCGGCCTCGGTGTTGGGCAGTGCTGCGTCGTGCAGCCGCTTACCCGCCGGGGCCAACCCGACCGCGTGATGGTCGCTCTTGCCGACATCCAGGCCCAGGAACACGCCGTACTCGTCGCTCACGCCTCGCCTCCCACCGTCTACCGTGGCTCGGCCGCTGGTCAGAGCGTCGGACTGCCGGCAGCCACGTTACGGAGAGACCTACCCATGAGGGGTGGCCGGGTCCCTATCAGCGGTCCGCCGACGCCACCCGGTCCGGCGACAACACCCCCCGGATCATGCGTACGACAGGGGCGGTAAGTCATACCGGACCGAGCGACCGAGCAGTCCCCATCGGGGACGATCAAAAAGGTAACGGG
>NZ_FONV01000054.1 GCF_900113015.1 Actinoplanes philippinensis | reverse complement strand
CAGGGTCATTGCGTGTTCGGGTAGCTGCTGGTCACGGCCGTGATGAGGTCGTTTGAACGGCGGTCGGCGCGTCGGTTGGCGCGGGCGATGTTGGTTTCGCCGTTGATGCGGTGCCAGCCGATCGCGGTGTTACGCAGTGTCGCCATGACAGCGGGTCCGGTCCCGGTCCGGGCCTGATGAAGATCCTCACGGAAAGTGACATCTCTGACGTTATGGACCTGGTTCTCGATCAGCCACTCGTGTCTAGCCCATTTCTGCAGGTCAGCGGGCTGGGCATCGGCGGCGGGAAGGGATGTGACCAGGTACGCGGTCTCCCGGCTGGTCTTGCCGCGGGTGGTGCGGGTCCGGGTAATCCGGATGGCTTGCCGGGCGTGCGGGAACGCGATCCCGCCCGGGGTCTGCAGGGTGACGGCCTTGACCGTGCGGGTCTCCTTGCGGCCGTGACCACGCTCGCGGGTGCGGTCGCCGACCGGGATCTGCGCCCAGGGAACGGCTTTGAGCTGGACATGAAGGCCGGGCTGGTTGCCCTTGGCCTGCAGTAGCAGGTGTGCGCCGCGGCGAGTGATCTGTTCGGCGTGGCCGGTCTGGGTGTGCAGGGCGTCGGCGACTATCAGCACTCCGGCGAGGCTGCCCAGCAGGTTCTCCACGGCGTCGAGCAGTGGTGTGAACGACGGGATCTCGTTGCTCTTCGTATCGACCGTGACCTGGGCGAGGACGATGCCGGTGCTGGTGTCCAGCGCGGACAGCAGATGCGTTTGACGGCCGTCAGGCAGACGGGCGCCGCGCAATGTCTTGCCGTCGACGGCGATCACGGTCCGGTAGCGGCGCGGCCGGGGAACGGCCAGCGGTGGTGTGCGGGTGCGCAGCCAGCCCGCAAGGACGCTGCTGACCAGAGCATCGTCGAGTCGAGTCAACAGTCGCCATACCGTGGTGCCGGCAGGCAAGCCCCGGTCGAACCCGAGCCGTCGCTGGTCCGGCTCGTCCAGGTCGTAAAGCCAGTCGGTGATCGCCGTGAACGAGGTGGCGCCGGCCAGAACGGCGCAGACCGCGACGGCGAGCAGCGCTGCCAGCGGATATCGCACCCCGCGAGGATTTCGCGGGTCCGGGACCAGGCTCACCGCGGCCAGGAGCCCGCCGTGTTCACCGTCGGTCACCGGCGGTGGTGGGGCGTCGAGGCTGGGGGTTGTCACGGTCAGTACGCAGATCAGAGATGATGCCATCGGCGGGTGGAGTCCTCGGTGGTTGTGCAGCGTGAAGAACTCCATGATCACCTTGAGGACTTCACCCGCTCCATCCGCCTCCATATAGGCCGATCACTCGACACCATCCCAGCTCAGAGCCTCCGCCTGCGAGAACGCAATGGCCCTG
>NZ_FONV01000058.1 GCF_900113015.1 Actinoplanes philippinensis | reverse complement strand
TGGTCGATCACCCGTGGCGTGTCGTTGGCCCGGGGGTCGGGATGTCCGCTACCGGGTGGCACCGGTTCGGGCACTGGTGGTGCAACGCCTGCCCTGGAATCTCTTTCCCATGCCCGGCCGACAACGTGCCGGACAGTCTGGGGGAGAGATTTTGCGACGCGCCAAGCTGCCGATGGTGTTGACAGCTCTGACCGCCGTGATCGCGGGTGCCATGTCGGTTGTTTCGCCGGGGGCTGCGGTCGCCGGGCCGGTGGGGTCCTGTGCTGCTGATGCCAAGCTGGTCCCGTCGTGCGGGGTGATGTGGGGTGGCGCGGCTGGTGGGTTCACCAGCAAGCCTCGCGATGCCGAGCACAAGAGCTGGGAGAAGCTGTCGGGGCGGACCGCGACGATCTTCCACACGTATCACAAGGGGGACGAGCCGTTCCCGACCAAGGCGGAGATCGCGATGACCGCTGACGCGGGCCGGCCGCGGGTGTTGCTGCTGAACTGGAAGATCGCCTACGGGTCGTCGTGGGCGAAGGTGGCCCGGGGTGAGCAGGACCGGCGGATCGACGCGTTCGCGCAGCGGATCAAGGCGTACGGCAAGAAGACGTTCCTGGTGCTCAATCATGAGCCGGAGAACGATGTGAAGGCGAAGAAGGGTTCCGGCTGGGAGGCCAAGGATTTCGCGGCGATGTACCGGCACACGATCCAGCGGCTGCGGGGCCAGGGCGCGAGCAATGTGGTGAACGTGATGGCGTACATGGGTAACGAGAAGTGGATGGCGCAGTCGTGGTGGAAGGATCTGTACCCGGGCGACGATGTCGTGGACTGGATCGGTCTGGACTCGTATGTGTCGGTGGAGAAGAACTACTACCACTACGGGACGTTCGCGGATCTGCTGGATCGTAAGCCCAAGGGTGGCGGTCTGGGTTTCTACGACTGGGCGACCAGTAAGCACCGGGGTAAGCCGATCATGGTGGCGGAGTGGGGTGCGTACCACCGCATCGGTAGGGCCACGGACAAGTCGGCGGTGTACGACAGTGTGGTGCCGGAGTTGCGTAAGCGTCCGGCGATCAAGGCGATCGTGCACTTCGACACCAAGCGTGACAACCAGGGTGA
>NZ_FONV01000059.1 GCF_900113015.1 Actinoplanes philippinensis | reverse complement strand
CGCTAGGGATGACGGCGGCGGTGTACGGGCGACTACCGGGCGGTTGGCCCGTACATCTGTGTGGTTGGCCGGCGTAAAGGTGAAGGGTGTCGATGATCTGTTTGTGACGACAGACATCCACACCCTTCTCACCGCACTCTACGTGAAGATCGACGACTGGCTCGGCAAGCCCCGCCGGACCGGCCGGCCACCCAAGCTGTCCGACGCCGAACTGATCACCATGGCCGTCGCCCAAGCCCTGCTCGGGATCCGCTCCGAGGCCCGCTGGCTGCGGTTTCTTCCCCGGCACCTGCCTGGCGCGTTCCCTTATCTGCCCGGCCAGTCCGGCTATAACAAGCGGCTGCGGGCCGCGCTGCCGCTGTTGAAGAAAGCGATCCGGCTGGTCGCTGCCGACACCGATCTATGGTTCGACGACGTGTGGGTCACCGACTCGACCCCGGTCGAGTGCGGCCGGTCGCGGCCCACCGTGAAACGCTCCGACCTGGCCGGCTGGGCCGTCTACGGCTACTGCTCGTCACACTCACGCTTCTTCTGGGGCCTGCGACTTCATCTGATCTGCACCCCCTCGGGCCTGCCGATCGCCTGGTCCCTCGCGGACGCGAAGGCCGACGAACGTCAGGTGCTGGCCGCTGCCCTGGAAGAAGATCCCGGGCTGCTCGCCGCCCGGCCCGGCCAGCTGATCATCGCCGATAAGGGATACGTGTCCGCCGAACTCGACCGCTGGCTCGCCGAACGCGGCGCCCGCCTGCTGCGGCCCTCCTACCGCAACCGGACTCCACGCCCCGGCGAGCACCTGCTCAAACCCGTACGCCAACTGATCGAGTCAGTCAACGACACCTTGAAAGGCCAGCTCGACCTGGAACTGCACGGCGGCCGCAGCATCGAAGGCGTCGGTGTCCGGGTCGCCCAACGCCTACTGGCCATGACCGCCGCGATCTGGCACAACCGCGCCACCGGCCAGCCCTTGACCAGGTCCTTGATCGCCTACGACCACTGACCTGAGTTAGGACTTACTCGTCTAG